>NZ_CANMDB010000001.1 GCF_947496515.1 uncultured Roseobacter sp.
GAAACCATCGTCCAGATGGACCAAACGCCAATCATGCACTAACAATCAAATTGGACCACTCAGGTGGGGCTGATCACAGGCAGTGCTGACAATGAACCTACCGCATCCAACAAGGATGGTTTATGCTCAGATAAACCCAATAAAGATAATGATACCAATAGATTGCGACCGTGACGGCGATCTGGAGGCAGGATGAAAGACGAATACAACACAAAGACCGAAGCGAAGCATGCGCTAGTCTATTGTCGTGTTTCTTCGACAAAACAAAGACTTGAAGGAAGTGGACTGGAAAGCCAAGAACAGCGCTGCCGGGCTTACGCGGACGACAAGGGCTATAAGGTTGAGGCCGTATTCCCTGACGACGTTAGCGGCGGTGGAGATTTCATGCATCGCCCCGGGATGGTCGCCTTGCTGAGTTTTCTAGATGCACAACAAGGAAAGCCTTACGTTGTCATCTTCGACGATCTAAAACGCTTTGCCCGCGACACTGAATTTCATTTGAAGCTGCGGCGTGAGTTTGCCCGACGTGGAGCAACCATTGAATGCCTCAACTTTCGGATCGAAGACACACCCGAAAGCATGTTCATCGAGACCGTGATCGCTGCGCAGGGTCAGTTGGAACGAGAGCAAAACCGCCGCCAAGTTGTCCAGAAAATGAAGGCGCGTGTGGAGAATGGTTTCTGGGTTTTTCGTTCTCCAGTTGGATATCGATACGTCCCGTCTCCGTCCGGCGGTGGCAAGGTGCTCGTGCCCGATGAAACGCTTGCTCCAGTCGTTCGCGATGCCTTGGAAGGGTATGCATTAGGGCACTTCGCTTCTCAGGCAGAAGTTCAAAGGTTTCTTGAACGAAATCCAGATTACCCGAAAGACAAGAAAGACGGTTCGATCCGTCCAATGACCATCACGCGCCTTCTGAAGAAGGCCGTATATGCTGGTTATGTCGAAGCGCCAAAATGGGACGTTTCGTTACGAAAAGGCCAGCACGAACCATTAATCAGCTTCGAGACATTCCAACGCATTCAAGAAAACTTGGAAGGCAAAAAACGCAGACCTGCCGCACGAGCCGACTACAATGAAGACTTCCCGCTGCGGGGTTTCGTTCTCTGTGACTGCTGCGGCAATGCGATGACCGCTGCATGGTCGAAAGGTAAGTACAAGCATTACGCATACTACCGGTGCGAAACGCGTGGTTGCGAAGCCAAGAGCAAATCCGTTCCCAAGGCCAAAATGGAAGAGGCGTTTGAAGACGTGATGATGAGTTTGCAGCCTGCAAAGGGACTGTTCGATCTTGCCAAAGCGATGCTGCGCGACGCTTGGGATTCACGCTTGGTGTCCGCCGCAAGTGAAAAGGTGGCACTGCAAAAGCAAGTGGTGGATGTTGATTGCCAAATTGAGGGTCTTTTGGATCGGATCGTAGAAGCGAAAAACGCGTCAGTGGTTTCAGCTTACGAAACCAGAATTGAAAAGCTTGAACGCGATAAAATCGTGATCAGCGAGCGACTTGAAAAATCGTTGCCTCCGAAAGGACGGCTAGAGGATTGTATGGAACTCACGTTGAAGTTCCTCTCAAGTCCTTGGGAAATATACAAAAACGGTGATTTTGCATTGCGTCAGGCTGTGCTTAGATTGGCGTTTTCGAGGCCGTTAAGATACACCCAAAATGGAGTGTATGGAACTCCAGAATTTTCTTTCCCCTTCAGTAACTTAGGGGATTTATTCGGGGCAAAAAGCGAGATGGTGCTGCTGGAGAGAATTGAACTCTCGACCTCTCCCTTACCAAGGGAGTGCTCTACCTCTGAGCTACAGCAGCGCCGACAGGCGCGGTGATTAGACGCAAACCAAAAGCGGCGCAAGCCCAATCTGGACCCTGCGGGTTGGCTGCGCTAGAGAAGCGCCATGGTACCGAAGGCAGGGCCCGAAGCGGCGGAAAACAAACGGCAGGACCGGCTCAAGAACGCGCTCAAGCAGAACTTGGCCCGGCGCAAGCAGCAGGCCCGCGCGCGGTCGGCAGAGCAGAGCAAAGACGCAGGGCGGTCGGACCCAACCGAACCGGAAAAGGACGCATAAGCGCATGGATTCCATTCTCGTCACGGGCGGCGGGCCGCTGAGCGGTCAGATACCGATTGCGGGGGCGAAAAACGCCTGTCTCACCCTGATGCCTGCGACGCTGCTCAGTGATGAGCCGCTGACCCTGATTAATGCGCCGCGGCTGAGCGACATTCGCACGATGACGCAGCTGCTGCAGTCATTGGGGGCGGAGGTGACCTCACTGCAAGCGGGGCAGGTTCTCGCGCTGTCCAGCCATGACATTACCAATCACACCGCGCATTATGACATCGTGCGCAAGATGCGCGCCTCGATCCTGGTGCTGGGGCCAATGCTCGCGCGGTCGGGCCATGCGATCGTCTCGCTGCCGGGGGGGTGTGCCATCGGGGCGCGGCCCGTCGATCTGCACCTCAAGGCGCTGGAGGCGATGGGAGCCGAGCTGGAACTGCGCGACGGCTACGTTCACGCCAGCGCCCCAAGTGGGCTACGGGGCGGGACGGTAGATTTCGATTTCGCCTCTGTGGGGGCGACGGAAAACGCGCTGATGGCCGCGACGTTGGCCAAGGGGACGACGGTGCTGAACAATGCCGCGCGCGAGCCTGAGATCGTGGATCTGGCGCGCTGCCTGCGGGCGATGGGCGCGCGCATTGCGGGCGAGGGAACCTCGATCATCTCGATCGAAGGGGTCGAGCGGCTGGGCGGTGCGACGCACACGGTCGTCACCGACAGGATTGAGCTGGGGACCTATATGCTGGCACCGGCGATCTGTGGCGGCGAAGTCGAGCTTTTGGGCGGACGGATCAGCCTGCTGGAGGCCTTTTGCGAGAAGCTGGACGCAGCGGGCGTCGAGGTCTCGGAGACGGACGCCGGGCTCAAGGTCCGACGCCGCGCGGATGCAATCCACGCTGTGGACGTGACCACCGAACCTTTTCCGGGCTTTCCCACTGATCTGCAGGCGCAGATGATGGCGCTGCTGTGCACCGCCGAGGGCACCTCCGTGCTGGAGGAGAAGATCTTCGAGAACCGCTTCATGCATGCGCCCGAGTTGATGCGCATGGGGGCCGACATCAACGTGCAGGGGGGGACGGCCCGCGTGACCGGGGTCAAGCAGCTGAAGGGCGCGCCGGTGATGGCGACAGATCTGCGGGCGTCCGTGTCGCTGATCCTGGCGGGGCTCGCAGCGGAGGGGGAGACGCGTGTGGGCCGGGTCTATCACCTGGATCGTGGCTACGAGCACGTGGTCGCCAAACTGTCAGGTGTTGGCGCGAACATCGAACGGATCTCCGACACATGAGTGATGCGCGTTTTGAGGACGGGCGCAGCGCGCCGCTGAATATCGGGGCGCTGGATGCCGAAGACCTCTCTGTGATCTCATCGCTGACGCAAGATGCGGTCTTCCCGGCCTCCGAGATGCGGTGGGAAAGCGCCGGGCGGCGCTTTGCACTGCTGCTCAACCGGTTTCGCTGGGAGGAGGGTGCGGCGCGCAGCGCAGCCCCCGAACGCGTGCAGTCGCTGCTGGTCTTCGACGGGGTTGCGGCGGTCGCCAGCAATGGCGTTACCCGCGGAGACGGTGATACTGTCCTGTCCCTGTTGTCGATGACTTTCGAGCCCGCCGACCCGCCCGGCGGTCACATCCTGCTCACCCTTGCGGGCGACGGGGCCATCCGTCTGGCGGTCGAGGCGATCGAGGTGACGCTTCGGGACGTCACCCGGCCCTATCTTGCGCCCTCCCGGAAGACGCCGGATCATCCGATCTGATCCCTGCGCCTGTGCTGCCGCTTCTCACTCAAGGTTTCGATCATGCCCGTTTTTCTAAGCTCCACCGAAGCCGGTTTCGAAACCGGCTTTACCGCGCTCTTGTCCGCCAAGCGCGAGGACAGCCCCGATGTGGACGAGGCCGTCGCCGCCATCATTGCCGACGTGCGGGCCCGGGGCGATGCGGCGGTCATCGAGCTGACAGAGCGGTTTGACCGGCTGAAGCTGACACCCGCTGGCCTGCGCATCACGCAAGACGAGATTGCGACGGCCGCGGCGGCTGTGCCGGCGGACCAGCGCGACGCGCTGGCGCTGGCGGCAGAGCGCATTCGCAGCTACCACGCGCGCCAGCGTCCCGAGGATGACAGCTGGACCGACGCTGCGGGGGCCACGCTCGGTTGGCGGTGGGGGCCGGTATCCGCGGCTGGGCTCTACGTGCCGGGCGGGCTTGCGTCCTACCCCTCCTCCGTGCTGATGAACGCGATCCCGGCCAAGGTGGCCGGGGTGCCGCGGCTGGCCATGGTTGTGCCGGCACCGGATGGGGTGCTGAACCCGCTGGTGCTGGCAGCGGCGGATCTGGCGGGCGTCGATGAGGTCTACCGGATCGGGGGCGCACAGGCCGTTGCCGCCCTGGCCTACGGGACACAGACCATCGCGCCGGTGGACAAGATCACCGGACCCGGCAACGTCTATGTGGCCGCGGCCAAGCGCCGGGTCTTCGGCAAGGTGGGCATCGACATGATCGCCGGTCCGTCCGAGATCCTGGTGATTGCGGATGCTCAGAATGATCCCGAGTGGATCGCGCTCGACCTGCTGAGCCAAGCGGAACACGACGAGAGCGCGCAATCGATCCTGATCACCACGGATGCCGCATTTGGCCGCGCCGTGGCGGAGGCGGTGGAGCGGCAGCTGCAGGTGCTGGAACGGCGCGCCATCGCGGGTGCCGCCTGGCGCGACTTTGGCGCGGTGATCACCGTGCCGGATCTGGAAACCGCTGCCGTGCTGTCCGACCGCATCGCACCGGAGCATCTGGAGCTGTGCGTGGCGGATCCGGACGCCTTGAGCGTGCGCATCACCCATGCTGGTGCGATCTTTCTGGGACAGTGGACCCCTGAGGCCATCGGCGACTATGTGGGCGGGCCGAACCACGTGCTGCCCACGGCGCGGTCGGCGCGCTTCTCCTCGGGCCTGTCGGTGCTGGATTTCATGAAGCGCACCACCCTTGCGCGGATGACGCCTGCCGCTCTGCGCGCCGTGGGACCCGCGGCGGAGACGCTGGCGCAAACCGAGAGCCTTCAGGCGCACGGGCTGTCGGTCACCGCGCGGCTGCGCAAGCTGAACGAGTGACGCGTCCGGGGCGCAGGGTTACCCATGGGTGACCGCGCCTTGCGTCATTGCGCTTGGCCGGTGACCTGCGCTAAGCACGTGCAGTTATTGCCCTTAAATCGTCTGACCCATGTCCCGTATTTCCCACATTGTCCTAGATGACGCTGGCCTGCCGCCAGCCACGCCCGAGATCGAGCAGGAGCGCCGCGTGGCGGTGTTTGATCTGCTGGAGGAAAACTCCTTTGTCCTGCCGGGACGTGAGGGCAAAGCGGTGCCGGAGGGGCCCTATCACGTCGGTCTTGCCATCAGGGACAAACGGCTGGTCTTTGACGTGCACACCGAAGATGCTGAAAAAGCGGCGGAATTTCATTTGTCGCTGGGGCCGTTCCGGCAGGTGGTGAAGGATTATTTCCAGATCTGCGAGAGCTATTTCGACGCGGTCAAAACCCTGCCCCCGAGCCAGATCGAGACGATCGACATGGCGCGCCGCGGCATCCACAACGAGGGCAGCCGGGTGCTGCAGGAGCGGTTGGATGGCAAGGTCGAGGTCGATACGGATACGGCCCGGCGTCTGTTTACGCTGATTTGCGTGCTGCACTTCGGAGGCTGAATGGACCAGAGGCTGCCAGGGTCGGTTCTGTTTTGTTGCGATCACAACGCGGTCCGCTCCCCGATGGCCGAAGGCATCATGAAAAAGTTCTATGGCACGGGGACCTACGTGCAGTCCGCCGGGGTCAGCAATGATATGGAGATCGACGGGTTTTCCATCGCGGTCTGTCAGGAGATGGATGTCGAGCTGTCGCGCCACCGCTCGCGCAGTTTCGATGAGATGGAGAACTGGGGCGACGATTTGGGCTCTTTTGATCTGGTGATTGCGCTCAGCCCGGCATCGCAGCGCCGGGCGCTGGATCTGACGCAGCGCTACCATCTGGAGGTGGAATACTGGCCGATCCTCGATCCGACCGGGCTTGGCGAGACGCGCGAGGCCAAGCTGGCGAGCTACCGGCAGGCGCGTGATCAGATCATGGACCGGCTGCTGGCGCGGTTCGGTCCACGGCTGGAACTGACCTGAGAGATGACGCTGGCGGTGCGACGGTTGACGGGACAGGCGCTGGCCGCAGCGCTGGAGGATATTGCGCGGCTGCGGATCACGGTGTTTCGGGACTGGCCTTACCTATATGATGGGGATCTCGCCTATGAGCGCACCTATATGCAGCCCTATGTGGAGAGCGCGCAGGCCATTGTCGTCGGCGCGTTTGACGGCGACAGGCTGGTGGGCGCCTGCACCGGCACCCCGCTCAGCGATCACAAGGCGGATTTTGCGGCGGCTTACGCGGAGACGGGGATTGACCTCGATACGGTATTCTACTGCGCCGAGAGTGTGCTGTTGAGCGGCTATCGCGGGCGGGGTGCCGGCCACCGGTTCTTTGACGCCCGCGAGGCCCACGCGCGGGATCTGGGGTTCTCGGCCACGTGTTTCTGCGCCGTGATGCGCGAGACATCGGACCCGCGGCGACCGGCGGACTATGCGCCCCTGGACCCATTCTGGCGCAAGCGCGGCTACGCGCCTCTGCCCGGGGTGACGGCGCGGTTTGACTGGCGCGAGGTGGGCGCCACTGAGGAGAGCGCGCACGATCTGCAATTCTGGATGAGATCGCTGCCGGGCGGGTAATTTAACTTAATATCAGGGGCTTGAAGGCCGCCGCTCAGGTCCGGCTGCAGACGGCGCGGGCGTGATCGGCAAAGCGGCTCCACGCCTCCCAGAAGCGTTCATTGCCCCGGGCGTCGGACTGGCGCACCACCTGTAGTTTGCCCGGCTCGCGAAAGAACGGCACGCCGCGTTGCTGATCGGCCTGGCTGAGCGTCTGGTCGGCGGCGGCCTGGATGCAGCCGCAGCGCGCGCGGGTGGCGTCTCTGCGTCCTTCGGCAAGGCAGGCGTTGGCGATGGGGCCGCTGGCGAAGGGGATGGCGGCGGTCTGTGCCACCCCCGGCGTTCGGAGCTGAGGGCTGCCGCCGCAGGCGCACAGGGCTGTCGCGGCTGAGAGCAGGAGAGCGTAACGGAACATCGGCAACCTCTTTAACGGCTTTCGGCGTTCGTTATGCCGCAAGCGTGCCTGTGCCGCAATCGGGTCGAGGGGGAGCCTTTGGTCGAATGACCGCGCCCCCGGCGCGCCGGGGCGTCCGCTGCGCAGGCCTCCGTCGGCCAACGCGGCGGATGGCGGGGGTGCGAGGAAAGCGTGATGCATGGGGGGAGCAGCTGTTGGCGCTGCTTCGGTCGTTTTCGGGGCTCTGCCCCGCGCGACCCTCGGACTGTCCTGCCGGACAATCCGAGGATCGCGCCCCCCGGAGTTTATCCGGCAAGATGAGAGGAGCTTGGTTTCAATCGGGCTGAACAAGGGCGGGCAGGGCGGCGGAGAGTGGCTCTCACAGGGATTTTGATTGCCCGGTGTGACAGAAGTCCTATTCTGCTGGCAACGAGCGGAAAATACCTATGAGCAAGGGGATTGCACATGACTGCCCTGACACAGATTTGCGCGGGCTTTTTGATGCTCGTGGGGACGATGGTGCCGACGCTGAGCCTTGCGCAGACGGCGGATCTGGACCGGCTGGAGGCATTCCTGGAGGTCACCGGGTTTGATGTTGCGCTGGAGAGCATCAAGCTGAGCGCCGAGACAGCGCCTGGCATGATCGGGCTGGAGGCGGAGGATTTCGGCGCGGAGTGGACGCGGCTGGTCGACGATGTCTTTGAGGTGGACCAGATGCACGCCATGGCGCTGGATATCCTGAGCCAGACGCTGGAGCCGGATCTGCTGACCCATGCGGTCGATTTCTACGCCTCGGATCTGGGACAGCGGTTGGTGACGGCGGAGAATGCCTCGCACATGAAAGAAGACGAGGCGCAGAAGACCGAAGCAGGCGAGGCGATCGTGGCGGGGCTGGTGCGGCTTGGCTCGCCCCGGTTGGAGGAGCTCAAACGTCTGATCGCCGCATCGGGGTCGGAGGATGCAGCGGTGCGCGCCATTCAGGAGGTGCAGGTGCGGTTTTTGATGGCGGCGGCGGGGGCTGGCGTGATCGATTTGCAAATGGATGAGCCCGATCTGCGGGAAAACCTCGCGCGGCAGGAGCCCGATATGCGCGCGGCGATGCAGCGCTCGGCGCTGTCGGGCTCGGCCTATACCTATCAGGCGTTCTCCGACGATGAGCTCACAGCCTATGCGGACGCGCTGGAGCATCCGGACATGGTGCGTGTCTATGAGCTGATGAATGCGGTGCAGTTCGAGATCATGGCAAACCGCTATGAGGCGGTGGCCGAGCGGCTGCGCGATCTGCGCCCGGCGCAGGAGCTTTGAGCGCATGCGGGCGGTGTTTGCCCTTTGTCTGTGGTCGCTGACCGCGGCACCGGTCTGGGCCAATGCGCAAGTAACCGTGCTGATGGAGGCGCTGCGTCTGCCGGAGCTGCTGGCAGCCCTGCGTGACGAGGGGCTGAGGGATGCGGAGGATCTGAACCGCGATATGCTGCGCGGGCAGGGCGGGGCGTTCTGGCAGGAACAGATCTCGACGCTTTATCAGACGCAGGCCATGGACGCGGCTTTCTACCAGGCGCTGACGGAGGGCATGGACGACGATGATCTGGCCGCGGCCGTGGCGTTCTTTGACAGCGACCGGGGCCAGCGGATCACGGGGCTGGAGATCGCGGCGCGGCAGGCCATGGCGGATCCGGCTGTCGAAGAGGCGGCTGCGGCGGCCTTTGCCGCGCTGCCCGAGGGTGATGCCCTGGGCGCGGTGGTGGCGGGGTTTGCCGAGGTCAATGACCTGCTGGAACTCAATGTCGCGCTGACCATGAGCACCAGTTACCGTTTTTCCAAGGGTCTGGCCGATGGAGACCTGCTGGAGATAGACGATGCCGCGATCCTCGCGCAGGTCTGGGAGAGTGAAGACGCGCTGCGCGCCAGTGCCGAGACCTGGCTGACGGGGTATCTGATGCTGGCGCAGCAACCCCTGCCGCTGGCGGATGCGGAGGCCTATCTCGCCTTTGCCCGGAGCGATGCGGGGCAGGCGCTGAATGCGGCGCTCTTTCAGGGCTATGAGACGGTGTTTCGCGACATCGCCTATGGTTTGGGGCGGGCGGTGGCGCTGAACGCCACAACTGACGATATCTGAGCCGCCCCATCTGTGCGATGAGACTTGACACGGAAGGCATGCTGGGGCATGTGCGCGCTTCATGGCTTTGGTGACTGCGGTCGCGGAGCCGGGAATTCAACGATCATCCCTGACGGGGTGCGCTGTTCGAGGTGGCCGGGTTGGCCAAAACGTCCGAAGGTTCGGGGACCACAGAACGCGGGTAAGACAAAGGAAGAGACGATGTTTGCAGTCCTCAAGACTGGCGGCAAGCAGTACAAGGTTCAGGCGGGCGATACGCTGCGCGTCGAGAAACTGGCTGCGGATGCGGGTGAAACCGTTCAATTCAACGATGTTCTGATGCTGGGGGGCGACAGCCCGGTGGTCGGCGCGCCCTTCGTCAAGGACGCAGGTGTGCAGGCCGAGGTGATCGACCAGATCAAGGGCGAGAAGGTCATCAACTTCGTCAAGCGGCGCCGGAAGCACTCTTCCAAGCGGACAAAGGGTCACCGGCAGAAGCTGACGCTGATCAAGGTGACGGACATTCTGGCCTCGGGTGCTGACAAGTCCGGCGTGAAGGCCGCGATGGGCGCAGGCTCGGTCTCTGCCACGGCGGTAGAAGCGGAAGCGCCCAAGAAGAAGGCAGCACCAAAGGCGGAGGCCAAGGCCGACGCACCGGCGGCGGCACCCGCTGCGGCAGGCGCGGATGATCTGAAAAAGCTCAGCGGCGTTGGCCCTGCGCTGGAGAAGAAACTGATCGAAGGCGGCGTGACCTCCTTTGCCCAGATTGCGGCATGGACCGAAGAGGACGTTGCTGCTATGGACGAGAAACTGTCGTTCAAAGGCCGGATCGAGCGTGAAGGCTGGATCGAACAGGCCAAAGAACTGACCAAAGGCTAAGGAGAGACCAGATGGCACATAAAAAAGCAGGTGGTTCATCCCGCAACGGCCGCGATTCCGCGGGCCGTCGTCTTGGTGTGAAGCTCTATGGGGGCCAGGCCGCCATTCCGGGCAACATCATCGTGCGTCAGCGCGGTACCAAATTCTGGCCGGGCGAAGGCGTGGGCATGGGCAAGGATCACACGATCTTTGCCACTGTCGATGGCGCCGTGACCTTCCACAAGGGTCTGAAGAACCGTACGTTTATTTCCGTCCTGCCGGTGGCGGAGGCCGCTGAATAAGCCCTTCCTCAGGGACGTGACACAGTCAGGGGGATCGGCAAACCGCCGGTCCCCTTTCTTATTTTTGCCACACGAGACGTGTTAGGCCATCCGCGATGTCAAAGAGCATCCATACCGACCGCCTTGAGCTGCGCCCTTTCCGGGACGCGGATGCAGATGCAGTGACCGCGTTGATCGGCAATCCGGAGGTTGCCCGCTGGCTGACGCGGGTACCCCATCCCTACACAGCGGAGGATGCCCGGCAGTTCTTTGCGCGCGATACTGAGGAGGCACAGGTCTACGCCATAACGCTGTCAGATATGGCGATTGGTGGCTGTTCGATTGAGGATGAATTGGGCTATTGGCTGGGGATGCCCTATTGGGGCCAAGGCTACGCCACTGAGGCGACACATGCGCTTTTAGTCCGACATTTCGAGGCAGGCGTCCCTGATCTGAAGTCCGGATATGTCTTGGGAAACTTCGGATCTAAGCGCGTTCTGGAAAAATTGGGGTTTGTCGACACCCGTGTCGAGAAAGTGCATTCCGTTCCGCTGAAGCAGTCTGTTCAGGTGCAGAAGATGGTCCTTTCAGCGCAGTATTGGGAGGCCCGGTCATGAGCGTCGCGGTCACGTCCTTCGCCATTTTCGCCGCCAGTCAGGTCGGTACACCGGGCCCCGCCAACATGGCGCTGATGGCCACCGGTGCGCGCTACGGCTTTCGCGCGGCGCTGCCTTTCGTGGCGGGCGTGGCGCTTGGCAAGCAGCTGGTGATCTGGCCAGTGGGCTTTGGTCTGATGGAGCTTGCCGAGGCCGCGCCCTGGGCTTTTGAGGCGCTCAAATACGCCTCCGCCGCCTATATCATCTGGCTGGCGTGGCGGGTGGCGCATATGCGTCTGGGCACCGGCGCGGATGTGGCCGACGCGCCTGGTGTACTGGCCGGGCTCATCGTGCATCCGCTCAACCCAAAGGCTTGGGCGATGATCGTGGGCGGCTTTACCGCCTTTGTGGCGCCCGGCACACCCACCATTGAGGCAACGGCAACCATTGCCGCCGTATTGCTCGCCTGCCAGATTCTGCTGCACCCGTTGTGGACACTTGCCGGTGAGGCCACCGCGCGCACGGTCGCAGGAACGGCGGTGGAACCTTATCTTATGGGTACGCTCGCGGCCCTCACGGTCGCGTCAGTGATGTTTGTTTTGTTCGGAGGAGGGACATGACGATGGAAATGAAGAAGATAACGGTGCAACCCACCGTGGAGACCGACCGGCTGGTGCTGAGGCCCCTGCGTAAATCCGACGCCGGTCTGATCGAGCTTTACGCAGGCGATGCGCGGGTGGCGAGGATGACCACGTCGATCCCGCATCCCGTGCCACCGGGGATGACAGAGGCGCTGATTGCGCGGGCCATGGCCGATGAGCGGATCGAGGATATCTGGGCCATGGACGGCACCAAATCCGGCGGCACCGAGGTGATGGGCCTGATCTCGCTGGAGCGGATGGAGCGGGACCAGACCGAAGTCGGCTATTGGGTGGGGCCACCCTACTGGAACACCGGGCTTGCCTCGGACGCGGTGCAGGCGCTGGTCGACGCGAACCCGCTGGGCAACAAGACCATGTTCGCCAGCGTCTTTCAGGACAACCCGGCATCGGCCCGCGTGCTGACCCATTGCGGGTTCGAGTATCTGGGCGATGCGGAAAGCTATTGTCTGGCGCGGGCTGGCAATGTGCCCACCTGGACGTATCTGCGAAAACTGTGACCGGGGGGCGGCTCTCCCGGGTTAGGATCTGACGATGAAGTTTCTCGACCTGTGCAAAGTCTACATCCGTTCCGGCGCGGGCGGCGGCGGTTGCGTCAGCTTTCGGCGGGAGAAATACATCGAATACGGTGGCCCCGATGGTGGCGATGGTGGCACTGGCGGGTCGGTCTGGGCGGAAGCGGTCGACGGGCTCAACACGCTGATCGATTTTCGCTATCAGCAGCATTTCTTTGCCAAGAACGGGGTGCCCGGGATGGGGCGCCAGCGCACGGGCGCGGATGGTGATGACATCGTGTTGCGGGTGCCGGTGGGGACCGAGATCCTCGATGAGGATCAGGAGACCGTCATTGCCGATCTGACGGAGGTGGGTCAGCGGGTCCGGCTGGCGCGCGGCGGCAACGGCGGCTTTGGCAACCTGCATTTCAAATCCTCTACCAACCAGGCACCGCGGCGCGCGAACCCCGGCCAGGAGGGGGTGGAGCGGACGCTCTGGCTGCGGCTGAAACTGATCGCGGATGTGGGGCTGCTGGGGCTGCCCAATGCGGGCAAATCCACCTTTCTGGCGGCAACTTCCAACGCGCGGCCCAAGATCGCGGATTACCCGTTCACCACCCTGCATCCCAATCTGGGGGTCGTGGGCGTCGATGGGGTGGAGTTCGTGGTAGCGGATATTCCCGGCCTGATCGAAGGGGCAAGCGAGGGGCGCGGTCTGGGGGATCTCTTCCTCGGTCATGTAGAGCGCTGTTCGGTGCTCTTGCATCTGGTGGATGGTACCTCGGAAACGGTTGCGGAGGATTACCGGACGATTATCGGAGAGCTGGAGGCCTACGGCGGTGATCTGGCTGCGAAACCGCGGGTAACGGTGCTGAACAAGATTGACGCGCTGGATGAGGAGGAGCGCACCAACAGCCGTGAAGTGTTGGAAAAAGCCAGTGGCGGGCCAGTGATGATGATGTCCGGTGTGGCACGGGACGGCGTGACGGAGGTGCTGCGCGCGCTGCGCGGCCAGATCGATGCGGACCGGTTGCGCCAGACGCCCGCGGTTGAGGACGCACCGTGGCACCCCTGAGCGAGGCGCGCCGGATCGTCGTCAAGATCGGCTCCGCCCTGCTGGTCGATCGGGAGAGCGGTGCGCTGCGCGAGGACTGGCTGCGCAGCCTCGCAGAGGATGTGCACTGGCTGAAGGCGGGGGGCGCCGACGTGGTACTGGTGTCCTCAGGGTCTATCGCTCTGGGCCGGGGTGTGCTGGGCTTGGGCAGCCGCGATTTGCCGCTGGAGCAGGCGCAGGCAGCGGCGGCAGTGGGCCAGATCCGGCTGGCGCGTGCCTATGAGGAGGGGCTGGCACCGCACGGGATCACCACCGCACAGGTGCTTGTGACCCTCGAGGACAGTGCGGACCGGCGCCGCTATCTCAACAGCCGGGCGACGCTGGCGCAGCTTTTGTCGCTGGGCGTGGTGCCGATCGTCAACGAGAACGACACCGTGGCCACGGATGAGATCCGCTTTGGCGACAATGACCGGCTGGCAGCACAGATCGCGGTGACAGTCGGGGCTGATCAGCTCGTTCTTCTGTCGGATGTGGACGGGTTCTATTCCGCCAATCCGGTCGATGATCCCGCGGCCCGTCGGTTTGACGCGATTGATCGGATCACACCCGAGATCGAGGCCATGGCGGGGGATGCGGGCTCTGGCCTGTCCAAGGGGGGGATGAAGACCAAGCTGATCGCGGCCAAGACCGCGACCGCCTCGGGCTGCCGCATGGCGATCACCCACGGGGCGGCGCTGAACCCGCTGCGTCGGCTGGAGACGGGGGCGCCGGCCACCTGGTTCACCGCCCGGACCGATCCCGCGGCGGCGCGCAAACGCTGGATCGCGGCGATGAAACCCATGGGTACGCTGAGCCTTGATGCAGGGGCGGTCGCGGCCCTGCGTGCGGGAAAAAGCCTGTTGCCCGCCGGGTTGGCCCATGTGACGGGGCGTTTCGGGCGCGGCGATGCGGTGGCCATAGCGGGGCCGGGCGGTGCGGTGCTGGGTCAGGGGCTCAGCCGCTACAGCCACACCGAGGCCGCGGTCATCCAAGGGCATAAATCAGGGCAGATCGAGGCGCTGTTGGGCTATCCGGCGCGGGCCGCTTTGATCCACCGGGATGATATGGCACTATCGATGCATCAGGCAGATGCGAATGTGACGCGCGAAGATGAAGAGCGAGGCGTAGAGACATGAAAGACATGGACAATATTCCCCATCTGATGGCAGATATTGGGGCGCGCGCGCGCGCGGCTGCGGCCACGCTGGCCTCTGCGTCAGCGGCCGCCAAGACCGCGGCGCTGGAGGCGGCGGCGCGCCATGTCTGGGAGGCGCGCGAGGAGATCCTGGCGGCGAATGCGCAGGATCTGGACTACGGCCGGGACAAAGGGCTCACGCCTGCGATGATGGATAGGCTTGCCCTTGATGAGGCGCGGTTGCGCGGGATCGCCGACGGGTTGCGGGCCATTGCCGCTCAACCCGACCCTGTGGGCGAGGTTATCGCAGCCTGGACGCAGCCCTCCGGTTTAGAGATCGAACGGGTGCGGACGCCGCTGGGGGTGATCGGAGTGATTTACGAGAGCCGTCCGAATGTGACGGCGGATGCCGGTGCGCTTTGCCTCAAGGCGGGCAACGCGGTGATCCTGCGTGGTGGGTCGGAGAGCTTTCATTCCTCCACCGCCTTGCACGGGGCCTTGTTGCGCGGGTTGGCGGAGGCCGGGCTGCCCGGTGATGCGATCCAGCAGGTGCCAACGCGGGACCGGGCGGCAGTGTCGGAGATGCTGACGATGACCGATCATATTGACGTGATCGTGCCACGCGGCGGCAAGGGCCTCGTCGGGCTGGTGCAGCGCGAGGCGCGGGTACCGGTCTTTGCCCATCTGGAAGGGATCGTGCACATCTATGTGGACGCCCATGCGGATCCTGAAACAGTGCTGCGCGTGGTGCTCAACGCCAAGACGCGGCGAACGGGGATCTGTGGCGCGGCAGAGTGTCTGCTGATCCATGAGGCTGTGGCGGGGACAATCGGGCGCGGGCTGATCCGGGCGCTGATCGACGCTGGCGTGGAGGTGCGCGCGGATGAGGCGCTGGCCAGGATCGACGGAACTGTGCCCGCGACGGCGCAGGATTGGGGCTGCGAGTACCTTGATATGATCATCGCCGCGCGGGTGGTGCCGGATCTGGACGCGGCGATGGCGCATATCCGCGAGCATGGCTCCCAACATACGGATTGCGTGCTCACGGAGGACGCGGACGTCGCGAACCGCTTCATGGCCGAACTGGATTCAGCCATTCTGATGCACAACGCCTCGACCCAGTTTGCCGATGGCGGCGAGTTCGGCATGGGCGCGGAGATCGGGATCGCCACCGGCAAGATGCACGCGCGCGGCCCGGTGGGGGCAGAACAGTTGACCAGCTTCAAATATCTGGTCCGTGGCAAGGGGACCGTGCGCGCCTGAAGTCTGCGGTGCCGACGGACCGGTGCTGTCGTCGAACGGCGATGCACGAGACGGGAAGGGGGGAAGCCCCCTCACCTCCATCGAGGAGGATCGGGGGCTGCCCGGCCCGAGGGCCGGGTCGGCTTGCGACACCCGCAGTGCTCCGCTGGCGTCGGAATTTTCTTTGAGATGGGATAATGAGGAGCTGAGTGGGGGTCAGCAATCTTTCCGTGTCATGGCAACGATATGGGTGAGACGGCGTTTCAGGACACAGCGACGCGCGGTGCAGACCCGTTCGGCCGTGTCGTGTGCTCTACACGCGGGTGATCGCTTGTTTTCAGGGATAGCGAGCCTTGCGGTGACTGGTCGGGCAAGGTCCCGGGGGCGGCTGACGCGGTGTTCTCGCAGTTGGCTTGGCGGATCCTTGTCGTCCGGGTAGTGTATTGCCCTTAGGGCTAGAACAGCACCTTAATCTGGGTCTCCGCGATCTCGGTGGTGATGCTGCGGCCTGCGTCGGCGGCGATGATCGGCAGCAGCGCAAACTGGACCTGAGCCGGGCGCAGATCGGCGGGCGCGTCAGGGCTGCCGAGGACCTCCCAGAGATCCTTGTCGATGTTGAGCTTGTCCGCGTGACCATGCAGCAGCCATTTGCCGTCTTCCTGGCTGATCTCGATCCGGCCACCGTAGGGCATGGCGTTCTCCAGACACTGCAGCGCCAGAAAGCTCATGCGCACCTCGCCGCGGGGCTGCGGGTCGATGGGCCCCCAGGCGACCGTCAGCCTGCCACCGCTCATCATGTCATCGAGGATCGACATCACTTCGGCCCGGCCCATCATTTGCTCGCCCGCGGCCCCGAAGGCGATGCGGAAAAACCGGATACGCGCGCTGGCGTTGCCGACGCTTTCCTGGATCAGATCCAGCTCCGGCCCGGCGGTACCGCCGGACATGCCCAGCAACTCCAACCCGTTGTTGATGGCGCCGATGGGGGAAATCAGATCGTGACAGATCCGGCTGCCGATTAGCGCGGCAAGGTTAACATTGCTGTGGCCCATCGTGGTCTCCTGCGCGATAAGGGGTCATGGAAGATTATAATGCGATCTTGTCACCGGGCATGCTGGTTCAGCATCCCGACCGGCCCGAGTGGGGCACGGGCCAGGTGCAGAGCAATGTAAATGCCCGTGTTACCGTCAATTTTCGCGACGAAGGAAAGATTGTCATTGATAGCACCCGTATCGCTCTGATCCCCGTATTTGATGGATGAAGAACCTTGCCAAAAGGTTAACGTCACCTGCGCAATTGTAAAAGGCGCGTCTTTGGTCCGCGTTGCGCCGGGCCGTGCGATTCACTAAGACCGCACCAACTTGATATGACAAGGACGCACCGCCCGATGAACGCCCCGCCCAAGGTCCAGTTGTCGGTCAAGCTCGCCGAGACGGTGGCCGAACGCCGTGCCGCGCAGCGCCTCCGGTATGAGGTCTTTGTGGAGGAGTTGGGCGGTGGTGGCGCCATGGTGGATCATGACGCGCGGCTGGAGCAGGACCGGTTCGATCCCTTCTTTGACCATCTGTTGCTGATAGACGGCGCCACGCAGGCGGTCGTCGGTGTCTACCGGGTGATGCGGCGCGATCAGGCGGCAGCGGCAGGGCAATTCTATTCCGCGGATGAATACGATCTGGAGCCGCTGCTGCGGTCTGATCGGCGGCTGCTGGAGCTGGGGCGCTCCTGCGTGCACCGGGACTACCGCGGCGGAATGGCGATGTATCATCTGTGGAACGGGCTGGCGGGCTACATCGCCGATCACGGTATCGAAGTGCTCTTTGGTGTGGCGAGCTTTCACGGCACCGATACCGCGGCACTGGCCGAGCCGCTGTCGCTGCTTCATCACCGGCATCTGGCGCCCGAGCCGCTGCGGGTGCGGGCGCAGCCGGGTGCGTTTCAGCGCATGGATCTGATCGCCGAGGACCAGCTGGATCTGCGCGCGGGCATGCTGGCGGTGCCTGCCCTGATCAAGGCTTACCTGCGTCTTGGCGGGTTCGTGGGCGAGGGGGCCTTTGTGGATCATGCGTTCAATACCACGGATGTGTGCCTCATTCTGGACACGGCCCGCATGAACGAACGGCAGGCGCGGCTCTACCGCGACCGCGCGGGATGAGCGCCACCTGGATGGGCGACCCGCCTCCCCGGGCGCCCCGCCTGGGCGCGGGCGGCGTGCTGCGGGTGCTGATGCGAGGCCTGCCGCTGGCGCTGCTGGTCTTCGGCGGGCTGGCGCTGACGCTGCTCGTGCGGCTGATCGAGCGGCCGGTCTGGGGGGTGAACCGGCCCCTGACGCCCGCGATCACGGTGGCGGTCTGTCGCGGTGCCTTGCGGATCATCGGGCTGTCGGTCGAAACCCAGGGTACACCCATGGCGACACCGGGGGCGGTGGTCGCGAATCATGCAAGCTGGCTTGATATCTTTGTGCTGAACGCGCCGCAGAGGGTCTATTTCGTCTCAAAGGCGGAGGTGGCGGGCTGGCCCGGTATCGGCTGGCTGGCCAGGGCAACCGGCACGGTTTTCATCGCGCGCGACCGGGCGCAGGCGGCGGCGCAGGCGGCGCTTTTTCAGTCGCGGCTGAGGGCGGGACATCGGCTGCTCTTCTTTCCCGAAGGCACCAGCAGTGACGGGCAGCGGGTGCTGCCATTCAAAAGCACGCTCTTTGCAGCATTTTTTGCACCTGGATTGCGCGAGCGGCTGGCCGTTCAGCCGGTATCGGTGCGGTACCGGGCGCCGGAGGGTTGTGGCGCGCGGTTCTACGGCTGGTGGGGCGACATGGAGTTCGGCCCGCACCTGCTGCGGGTCCTGGCCGCGCCGCGGCAGGGCCGCGTGACCGTGGTCTATCACGCCCCGCTGGCGGTGGCGGCAGCGGGCGATCGCAAGACGCTCGCCGCCGCGTGTGAAACCCGTGTGAGAACGGGTTTCGGCGCCCCGCGGCCGGGGTCAGTGAAAGAAGGCTGAATCAGGGACTGGCGCCAGCCCGTCGCTGTCGGGGCCCCATTCCATCATGAGGCATGAGGTGCCCTTGCGCTGAAAGAACGTGGCCTCCAGCGAATAATAGCCGGCCTGCGGTACCTCCACGTCGATCTCGCCCGCGTAGCCGCAGGCGTGCACCCCATCATAGAGCGCCACCTGCTCACCACCGATGGAGAGCGCAAGCCCGTCGTTGTTCAGAAAATCCAGCGTGTAGGTGCCAGCGGCGTCGAAATGGATGTAGCCGGAGATGTCGGCGGCAACCTTTTCGGCCATGCCGGAGGTCAGGGTGGCGGTATCGGTATCGTCATAGGAAAGCCCGATGAGCGGCGCGCCGGGCGCGGCCTTACGCTCCAGTGCGTCCTGAGCGCCCGCAAGATCCCGCACGGAGCTGGGGATGCTGGCGTAGCTGACGGCCAGCCCCGGGGTCAGCGCGCCGGGGTCAGGCTGCGGGTCGGCGGGGGTGAGGGCAAGTGGTGCAGCAAACCCCGCAGCAGGCACGGTAAGCGCCAGCGCCAGGGCGGCGGTTCTGAAACGGATGGTCATATCTATCCCCATTGGTCGGTTGTTGGTGTTGTGGCCGTCTGCTGCGGCCTCTGGCGTCACAATAAAGGGCAGAAGATCGGGGAGACAAGCGCCCGGGTCCGAATTGGTCCGGTTCCGGCGGGAAAGCAGGCAATTGCGCCCTTGCGGCGGGCGCGCGGCTGTCCTATACGCGCGCATCGAAACCCGCAGGCGGGGTTTGGGCCGATCGGGGGAGACATCCCCGAGGGTCCGCCGGTTGGCACTGAACCCCAGTGTCATGCCCCCGCCGAGGATAAAACCGGAAAGGTAGACTGACATGGCTCTTCCAGAGTTCTCCATGCGCCAACTGCTTGAAGCAGGCGTACACTTCGGCCACCAGACGCAGCGCTGGAACCCGCGTATGGGTCCCTTCATATACGGCGCGCGCAACGGCATCCACATCATGGATCTGACGCAGACCGTCCCGATGCTGGACCAGGCGCTCAACGTGATCCGCGAAACCGTCGCCAAGGGCGGCAGCATCCTCTTTGTCGGTACCAAGCGGCAGGCGCAGCAGCCCATCGCAGAGGCGGCGGAGAAATGCGCTCAATACTACATGAACCACCGCTGGCTGGGCGGCACGCTGACCAACTGGCAGACCGTGTCCCAGTCGATCAACCGCCTGAAAGCGATTGATGAGCAGTCCGAGCAGGGCTTTGCGGGCCTCACCAAGAAAGAGCGTCTGGGCATGGAGCGCGATCAGGGCAAGCTGCAGGCGAGCCTTGGCGGGATCCGTGAGATGGGCGGCCGCCCCGATCTGATCTTTGTCATCGACGTGAAGAAAGAGGCGCTGGCCGTGGCCGAGGCCAACAAGCTGGGCATTCCGGTTGTGGCCGTCGTGGACACCAACTGCCCACCGGATGGCATCGACTATATTATCCCCGGCAACGATGATGCGGCCCGCGCGATCTCTCTCTATTGCGATCTTGCAGCCCGCGCAGCACTCGATGGGATGAGCGCACAGCTGGGGGCCGCCGGCGTGGACATCGGTGCCATGGAAGAGGCGCCTGTCGAAGAAGCCGTGGCCGAGCCTGCAGGCGGTGTCGAAGTGGGCGCTGCCTCCTCCGAGACGGTGTCCAACGACGCGATTGCCGCGGACGGCCCGCTCGATCTGGAGAGCAAGCAGGAGACAGAGGCCAAGGCGTAAGCCCGCGCCCTGTCATCTGAATGACATGCGGGGCAGGGATGACCTGCCCCATGATACCCTGTTCAAGAGGAGAACCTGAGATGGCGATCACAGCATCTATGGTCAAGGAACTGCGCGACACCACCGGTGCGGGCATGATGGACGCGAAAAAGGCGCTGACCGAGTCGGACGGCGACATGGAGGCGGCCATCGACTGGCTGCGCACCAAGGGTCTGGCGAAGGCCGCCAAGAAATCGGGCCGTACCGCGGCAGAAGGTCTGGTGGCCGTCAAGGTCGACGGCGGGCACGGTGTCGCGGTCGAGGTGAACTCCGAGACCGATTTCGTCGGCAAGAACGCCGAATTCCAGGAGATGGTCGCGGGCATCGCCGATGTGGCGCTGACAGTCTCCGATGTGGCGGCGCTGCAGGAGGCGGACATGGGCGGCAAGACCGTCGCCACCGTGGTCACCGACAAGATCGCCACCATCGGCGAGAACATGTCCGTGCGCCGCATGTCGGCCATCGACGGCGAAACGGTCGTCTCCTACGTGCACAACGCTGCTGCCCCCGGTATGGGCAAGATCGGCGTGCTGGTCGCTCTGACGGGTGGTGACGAAGGGTTTGGCAAACAGGTGGCGATGCACATCGCCGCGGTGAACCCGGCGTCCCTCTCTGAGGCGGATCTGGATCCGGCAGTGGTCGAGAAGGAAAAACAGGTGCAGATGGACATCGCCCGCGAGAGCGGCAAGCCCGAAGCGGTCATCGAAAAGATGATCGTGGGCCGTATGAAGAAATATATGTCCGAGGTAACGTTGCTCAACCAGTCCTTTGTGGTCAACCCCGACCACACCGTGGGCGAGGCCGCCGAGGCCGCGGGTGCTACCATCACCGGGTTTGTCCGGCTGGAAGTGGGCGAGGGCATCGAGGTGGTCAAGGAAGACTTCGCCGCCGAGGTGGCCAAGGCCGCCAAGGGCTGAGCATCACGACGGATGATAGGAAAGGGCGCAGCGATGCGCCCTTTTTCGTTGGTCATATGGTCTTAGGATGCTGTCGTGCCATCAGGCGTGGTTCCAGCCGCAGCGCGCAAAAAAGGGGTCAGCCACGAATGTCACAGCATGTCCCCAAGCTGAGACGAAAAAGTAACTGAAGGCCCGCTTATTTTCGACCGGGACAAAAAGCGCATCGTCCGCTCATATCTGTGATATGGGGTAGACAGGTGGGACGGCGGGCAGACGCAGCCATGAAATACTTTGACCACACCAACAGCGAAGTTGCCGCGATCAGGGATGCAGATGAGCGACGGCTGGTTGCAGCACTCCGCGCGTCGCAGATCGGTGTGTTCGAGTTCGAGCCGGAAACCAATACCGCCTTTTGGGATGACCGGGTCCGTGAACTATGGGGAATACAGAGCACCGACCCGATAACCTATGAAGCTATCGTGGCCCAGGTGCATGAGGATGACCGCGCCCTGCACGACGCCGAGACGGCCAAGGCACTGGATCCCGACGGGGACGGTCATATGGATATGATGTATCGCCTCTATCCCAAAGATGGGCGCCCGATGCGGTGGCTCAGAGCAAAAGCGGATTGTTTTTTCCAGAACGGAAAGGCGATTCGACTGGTGGGAACGGTCCAGGACATCACCGAAGAGCAGACCGCTAGGCTACACAACAAGATGCTGCTGAACGAGTTGCAGCACCGGGTGAAAAACACGCTGGCGACCGCCATCGCCGTTGTCAGCCTATCCA
Organism: uncultured Roseobacter sp.; assembly: GCF_947496515.1. Classification (GTDB taxonomy): domain Bacteria; phylum Pseudomonadota; class Alphaproteobacteria; order Rhodobacterales; family Rhodobacteraceae; genus Roseobacter. Next base: position 22,070 of record NZ_CANMDB010000001.1, read on the forward strand.
GACGTGGTGCGACGGATATCCAGAGCTACTTCGACGCGGTGGACGAACGGTTGCGCAACCTGAGCCTGTCCCATGATCTGTTGCGTCAATCGGACTGGTCTCCGGTTCAGTTCACGGAGCTTTTCTCAAATGCCGCGCAGAGCTTTCTGGGTCCTCGCTGGGCGACAGACCGCATCCGACTTGATGCGGATGCCTTTGAAATCCCCGCGTGGCACGTGATGACGGTGAGCATGGCGCTCCATGAGCTGATGACCAATGCGGCCAAATACGGTGCCCTGTCCACCGGATCCGGCAGGATCGAGGCGGGTATTCGCAACAAGGACCGCAGCCCTGCGTTCTACTGGCGTGAAACGGGGGGGCCAAAACCGCCGCCTCGCCCGCCGAAAGCCGAAGGATTTGGCCGAGTTCTGCTCAACGATATCCTGCCCGGCGAGTTGGCGGGCACCTCAGAGCTCGTTTTTTCGGAGGGCGGCTTGTACTACGAAGTTACAATGCGTCCGTTCAAGGAAGCAAAGACATGACACTTGCAAAACGCGTATTGGTTGTCGAAGACCAGATGATGATTGCCTTTGCTCTCAAGGACATGCTGACATCGATGGGCCTGGAATGCGTCGGCCCCTTCCGCAGCGCCGCCGATGCGCTCAACGTGCTGGATCACGGTGCATGTGACTTCGCCCTGCTGGACATCAACCTCGGTGACACCGATACAAGCGAGCCCGTGGCGCAGGCGCTTGTGGAGTTGGACATCCCCTTCGTTTTCGTCACCGGTTACGGAAGCGCCGCGCCCATAGACGAAAAATTCAACCATGTGGACAGGTATCTAAAGCCGATCCGGGCGCAGGACATTCGTGCGGCAATTCAGGTAACGTGAGCACCGCATCCGGTGAGGATCGCGCGGGTTCTGGCCTTTGGGCTTGCCTGTAAACGCGGGCTAAATGGGGGCTGCGCGCTACAATCTGAGCAATGCTTAGCCGTCCAGCCGGTTCAACAGCGCGTCCATGGCCAGCGTGTAGCCGTGCGCGCCAAAGCCGCAGATCACCCCGACCGCCACCTTGGCAATGTAGGAACGATGGCGAAACGCCTCGCGGGCGTGGACGTTGCTGAGGTGAAGCTCGATCGTCGGGATGTTGACGGACGCAATCGCATCCATCAGCGCCACGGACGTGTGGGTGTAGGCGCCTGCGTTCAGGATCAGCCCTTGATGGACGCCGCGGGCCGCGTGAATGGTGTCGATCAGCGCGCCTTCGTGATTGGATTGGGCGAACACCACCGCGCAGCCGCGGGTTTGCGCATGATCCGTGCAGAGCGTTTCGATATCGGCCAGGGTCGTGTGACCGTAGACCTCGGGCTGGCGGGTGCCCAGCAGGTTCAGATTGGGCCCGTTCAGGATCAAGAGAGAGGTCATGGCGATATCCTGCGTTGATGGTTGCCGTGATGTAGCGCACTCCGCCCGAAATCTGAACCGCCTTTCGCGCCGCGGCATCACGGTCGGGAAACGGGGCTGACGCATCGGACCTTCAATCTGAAACATACTGCTTCGCTCAGAGCACCCGTGCAACAGGCGCCGTTCCGCCAACGTCAGACCGGAGGTTTGGCTCTGGCAAAACGGGCTGCGCGATTGCGCCACCCCTTGGGCCGGCGCTTCAGTATGAACGTTGGGCGTCTCAGATCGAAGATCCGATGCGTCAGCGGCTCGGGTCGGCGAGACCGGTGCCGCGGTGGATGCCAGGGCTACAGAGGGCGGATCTTCAGCCCGGTGATCCGATTGCCGTCGCGGGTGACCACTTCGAACCGGAAACCGTGAAAGGAAAAGACCTGACCCGGTGTGGGGATCATCTGTGCTTCGTGAATGACCAGACCCGCGACCGTGTTGGCCTCTTCATCGGGCAGGTTCCAGTCGGTCGCGCGGTTCAGATCGCGGATGGTCATGCCGCCGTCCACCACGAACTGGCCATCCTTGTCGCGGGTTACACCGCTGTCATTGCCACCATCGAATTCATCGGTGATCTCGCCGACGATTTCCTCCAGAATATCCTCCAGCGTGATCAACCCCTGCAGCGAGCCATATTCATCCACCACCAGGGCAAAATGCGTGTGCCGCCGCAGGAACTGGCGCATCTGCTCGTCCAGCGTGGAGGTTTCGGGCACGAAATAGGGCTGCATCGCCACATCCGTGATCTTGAAATCGCGCAGCTTGCTGGCGTCGCCGTCGGGGCCGCCGATGATCTTGTACATGGCGCGCAACAGGTCCTTGGCGTGGATCACGCCGATGATGTTTTCGGGATCGTCCAGATAGAGCGGCAGGCGCGTATGGGGCGATGTGAGGCATTGCTCTAGAATGGCCTCGGGCGCGTCTTCGGCGTTGATCATCTCGATGCCGGAGCGGTGCAGCATGATCTCCTCCACCACCCTCTCGCCCAGATCGAGCGCGCCGAGGATACGGTCCCGGTCTTCCTTCTCCACAACGCCTTCGGAGTGGCCCAGATGCAGCGCGCCCGCGATCTCCTCGCGGACGGCGAGGATGTTGCTGTCGGGGTCAATCCGCACCCCGAAGATCCGCAGCACCCCGCGCACCAGCAGCCGCACCACGGCCACAATGGGCGAGAAGATCTTGACGATCAGCGAAATGGGACCGGAGACGAGCGAGGCGGCGGTCTCGGAGTTGGTGATGGCGTAGGTCTTGGGCAGCACCTCCGCAAAGATCAGCACCAGCAGCGTCATGACCAGCGTGGCCAGCGCCACGCCGCTTTCACCGAAGGCGCGCGTAAAGATGAGCGTGGCGAGAGAGGCCGCGAGGATGTTGACGAGGTTGTTGCCCAGCAGCACCGAGCCGATCAGCCGTTCATTATCCTCGGTAATCCGCAGCGCGCGTTGCGCCCCTTTGGAGCCCTTGTCGGCCTGCGCGCGCAGCTTGCCGCGCGAGGCGGCGGTCAACGCGGTTTCCGAGCCCGAAAAGAAGCCCGACAGCACCAGCAGAAACAAGATCACCGCGGAGGTGAGCCAGAAGGTGCCGTCAAGCGTTGCAGTCGCCGTGTCCATGTGGATTGTTACCCTTATGCTCAATGGCATATGTATGGGCGCAGGGCAGTCTGCATTCAAGGGAAGAGCGTGTGATGCTGCGGGATCTGGGAGTGATCAACGGGCCGGTGCTGCTGTTTGGCGGGCCGTATTCCAACGCGCAGGCCACGCGCGCGCTGCTGGCGGAGGCGGCGGCCCGCGGCTTGGGCGGTGCGCAGATGATCTGCACCGGCGATGTGGTGGCTTACGGCGCGGCGGTCCGCACCACGGTGGAGCTCATTCGCACCAGTGGTGCGGCGGTGGTCGCAGGCAACTGCGAGCAGCAGCTGGGTGCGGCCGCAGAGGAGTGCGGGTGCGGCTTCGAGCCGGGCAGCACCTGTGATTTGCTGAGCGCGGGCTGGTATGCTCACGCGCGGGATCAGGCAGATGCCGCCGCAAAAGCGTGGATGCTGGCCTGCCCGGACATGATCGTCTTTCGCCATCAGGGCGCGCGCTACGCGGTGATCCACGGTGGGGTGACGGATGTGGCCCGTTTTGTCTGGCCGAGCGATGCGGATGCGGTGTTCGAAGCGGAGTGGCAGGAGGTAGAGGCCGCAGCCGGGCCGGTGGACCATGTGATCGCCGGGCATTGCGGGCTGGCTTTTATCCGCGAGACACCACAGGGGCGTTGGATCAACCCCGGGGTGATCGGCATGCCGCCCAACGACGGGCGGCAGCAGACGCGCTATGGTATCCTCGATGGCGGAGAGGTGACGATCCACCGGCTGCGCTATGACGCGGATGGCGCCGCTGCAGAGATGCGCCGCGCGGCGCTGACACAAGGATATGACGGGGCTTTGCTGAGCGGCTACTGGCCGTCGGAGGATATCTTGCCCGAGGACTTGCGCGGTCCGTCCTTGGCCAGCGGGTGATGGGTCAGGACCAGTTCCTGTAGCCGTGCCTCCAGCACATGGGTGTAAATCTCGGTGGTCGCCACGTCCGCGTGGCCCAGCAGCGTCTGGATGGAGCGCAGGTCCGCGCCGTTGGCCAGCAGGTGGGTGGCAAAGGCGTGGCGTAGCGTATGGGGCGTGACCTTGGCGGGGGAAACGCCCGCGGTCACCGCCATCTCCTTGATCAGCAGATAGAACCGGTGGCGCGTCAGATGCCCCGCCGCGCTGCGCGACACGAACAGATAGCGTGAAGGCGTCTTGCCTGCCGCTCGCCGTTCCGCCTCCATCCGGTCACGTATGGCAAGCCAGCGGGCCAGCGCCTCCCGCGCGGGCGGGGAGAGCGGTACCATGCGTTCCTTGCCGCCCTTGCCCTGAATGAGCAGCATCCGCGGATCGCCCCGCGCGGCACTGGCGGGCAGGGTGACAAGCTCGCTGACGCGCATACCGGTGGCGTAGAGCAGCTCCATGAGGCAGCTGTTGCGCGCTCGGTCGCGGTCTGACCGACCGGTGGTGCGCGCGGCCTCCAGCAGCCGGTCCACCTCGGTCTCCGACAGGGTCTGGGGCAGGCGCTTGTCGCGCCCGGGGCCACTGATCTGGATGGCGGGGTTGTCACTGCGCCAGCCTTCCTCAAAGGCAAAGCGGTAAAGCTGCTTGATCGCCGAAAGACGCCGGGCCCGGGTGGCGCGCGCGAGGCCCTGGGTGTCGCAGTGGATCAGGTAAGCTTCGACAGTGTCCTGTTGTGCCGTGTCGAACCCGTGGCCCGCGCCCGCAAGCCAGCCTTGGAAATCCTGCAGATCGCGCCCGTAGGCCAACAGCGTGTTGCGCGCAGCGCCAAGCTCCGCCGCCTGTGCCTCCAGAAAGGCGGAAATCCAGTGCGCGGCACTCATCCGAACCGCTCCAGCAGAAGGATCTGCAGCGCAGCCTGGCGAGCGGAATCCTCCAGTCCGAGCGCGCGCAGGGCGCTGAGCGCGCGGGTCAGGGATGGCAGATCACCGCTGGCGCCGGTTTCCAGCGTGACGAGCGCGCGCAGGATCGCGGACCCTTGAGCAGAGGCCGGGACCGGTGCTGACGTGTCGCTCCGGAAGGCCTCAAGGATCGCGGCCTCCAGGCTGTCGCGTGCGCGCAGATCCCCCGGCTGGCCCGCGGCGAGCGCGCGGGTCAGCGGGTCCGGTGCTCGGGCGGCTGCCTGCGCATAGCCGGGGGACAGAAGCGCGATGCGTGCGGCCAGATCGGACGTGCGCCCCGTGAGCGGGACAGCGTGCAGCCGGTCGGCAAAAAGCGTAGCAAAGACGATTTCCAGACTTGCGTCCTGCATCGCGGCCCAGGCAGCGGGCAGCGTTTTTGCCACGGCCTCCGCCGATCCGGCGCTGAGGGCTGTGTCGATCTGCTGGATGGCGCGGACGCGGTCCCAGACGCCACCGGAGGCCGCAGGCTGCCGCTCCGAAAAAAGACCCAGCAATCGGTTAGCGGGCAACGCGCCGGTTTGCGCCAGCCGCTCCGCCGCCTCGATCTGCGACTTCCAACCGGCCAGATCGCGCAAATCCGCCACCGCAAAGGCGCGCGGCAGGCTGCGGGTCGGTTGCGGCTCGCCGATGGCCTCCAGCAACCGGAAGATCAGTGGCGTCATCGCGCGGGGCGGGCGCAGGGGGCGCGCGCCTTCGAATAGCTCGGGGTGTAAAAAGCGGTCCAGTACCGCGATCTCCACCGGATCCATCACCCCAATGTTGCGCCCGCTTTCAAAGAGCACGGCGGCAAGGGACCAGTCCCCGAGCCGCGCCGCGCAAAAGATCCGCTCGGGCAGGCCCGGCGACAGATGCGGCGCGTTGTCCAGAATATCGCAGGCGATCCGTTCCTGACCCGTCAGCAGGGCAAGATCCATGAAGACCTCGAAATCTGCCGGATCGCGGCGGACCCCGGCCTGCTCCATCAAGGCCAGCGCGGGATCGAGCGCCCCGAACCGCCGCAGCGCGGCGACGCGCGCCCGGGTGAGCGCGCCTGCATCCCGCGGCGGCGGCAGTGCTTCGGTCAGCAGCAGCGTAAAGAGCAGCGCCTGTGCTGCGGGCAGGCGAAGCTCCGGCAGATCGCCAAGTGCGGCGCTCAACTCCGCCGCATTGCCGTGCAGCCACAACTCGGCGGGTAGGCCCGTGACGCGGGCGGGCACGAGGCCGATGCTGCGCGTGGCCTCCGCGCTCAGCGGTTTGACATCGACCGCGGGGCGGCTGCCGGAGCCTGCCACCGGCGGCTCCTCCGCGGGCAACGCGACGGAGGTTGCGCCGGGCTGATCGGGGTTCTGACTGAGCCAGTCAATGACCGACAGCGGCGCCTCCTGCGCGCCGGCGCCGGGCACGATCAGGGCCACTGCAGCCACTGCGGCGAGGTATGGGCGACGCCTAACTGGCATCCAGCGTGACGGGGAGGCGTATCTCTTCTTGCGGGGCGGAGAAATCAGCGCCGAAAAACGGGCCCACATAGGCGTAGCCCACAAGACCGATGCCCCCCACAATGAGGAGAAAGAACAATAGCTTGAGTATCCGCATCATGTCTGTACTGCCTTGAATGCCTGCCTGTTTTTACCGAACTTATATATGGCCTTTTGAGCAATATCACGTCATTCAGAGAATTATGAGCGATTTTCAGCATCCTGGCGCAGACGCGCCTCAGTCGGCCGCACTGGCGCTGAAAAAGACCGTTGTGATGGTGGGGATGATGGGCGCGGGCAAGACTGCCGTGGGCCGGGCGCTGGCGCAGTTTCTGGGCGTGCCGTTCCTCGATTCGGATCAGGAAATCGAGACCGCCGCCAACATGAGTGTGCCCGAGATTTTCGCCCGCGATGGCGAGGCTTTTTTCCGCGCGCGCGAGACGGAGGTGATCTCGCGGCTGCTGGGGGGTGCGGCTTGTGTGCTCTCGACCGGTGGTGGCGCGTTCCTTTCGCCTGAAAACCGCGCCAATATCTCTGCGCGCGGGGTATCGGTGTGGCTGGATGCGGATCTGGATCTGCTGTGGAGCCGGGTGCGCCACCGCGACACGCGGCCCTTGCTGCGCACCGTGGATCCGCGGGCGACGCTGGGTGCCATCTATGAGGCGCGGGTGCCGGAATACGGAAAGGCGGATCTGCGCGTGCCCTGTGCGCCGCCCGTGTCGATCGAGCGGATGGCGCGCCGGGTGGCAGACGTGCTGGCGACGCGCGCCGACGTGTTGGGCGCGCCCCATGCGTGAGACGGTCACGGTCGATCTGCCGGGGCGGGCCTATGAGGTGCGGATCGGCCCGGGATTGATCAGGCATGCAGGCGCCGAGATTGCGCCGCTGTTGAAGCGCCCACGCGTCGCCATCATCACTGATGAGACCGTGGCGGCGCTGCATCTTGGTACCTTGCGGGACGGGTTGGCTGCGGCCGGGGTCGCCTCGGATGCACTGAGCCTGCCACCCGGCGAGGCCACGAAATCATGGGGTCCGCTGGAGCAATGCGTGGATTGGCTGCTCGAAGCGCAGGTGGAGCGCGGCGATGTGGTTGTGGCTTTTGGTGGCGGCGTCATCGGCGATCTGGTGGGCTTTGCCGCCGCGATCCTGCGGCGCGGCGTGCGCTTTGTGCAGATCCCCACGTCGCTGCTGGCGCAGGTGGACAGCTCGGTCGGTGGCAAGACCGGGATCAACGCGGCGCAGGGCAAGAACCTGATCGGCGCATTTCATCAACCCAGCCTCGTGCTGGCCGATACGGAGGTGCTGGGCACGCTTACCCCGCGTGATTTTCTGGCGGGCTATGGCGAGGTGGTGAAATACGGGCTGCTGGGGGACGCGGAGTTCTTCGGGTGGCTGGAGCGGCAGGGGCCCGCGCTGGCCGCGGGCGACCAGGCCGCGCGCATCGAGGCGGTGCACCGGTCCGTGCAGATGAAAGCCGATATCGTCACCCGCGACGAGACCGAACAAGGCGACCGCGCGCTCCTGAACCTCGGGCACACCTTTGGCCATGCGCTGGAGGCTGCGACGGGCTATTCCGACCGCCTGCTGCATGGCGAGGGTGTGGCCGTTGGCTGCGCGCTGGCCTTCGAGCTATCGGCGCGGATGGGACTGTGCAGCCAGGAAGACCCCAGCCGCGTGCGCGCGCATCTCAAGGATATGGGGATGAAGACCGATCTGACCGACATCCCAGGCGATCTGCCGGGGCCTGACGCGCTGATGGATCTGATGGCGCAGGACAAGAAGGTCGTGCAAGGGCAACTGCGGTTCATTCTCGCGCGCGGCATCGGGGAGGCGTTCATCACCTCTGACGTGCCGCGAGACATGGTCCGCCGCGTGCTTGCGGACGGGCTTGAGGTCTAGCAGATGCAGCGCATTCTGGTGAGCGCCTGTCTGCTGGGACAGCCCGTTCGCTACGATGGCAGCGCAAAGACAGTGACCGACGCACTGCTGGAGCGCTGGCGGCAGGAGGGTCGGCTGGTGCCGCTCTGCCCCGAAGTCGGCGCAGGGTTTCCGACACCGCGACCACCCGCCGAGATTGAAACAGCGGGCGGTGGGGCGGCGGTTTTGGCCGGGGAGGCGCGCATTCTCGAGAATACTGGCAGAGATGTAACCGGAACTTTTGTGCGAGGGGCCGAGCTGGCCGTGCGCCATGCAAGGCAGGCGGGCTGCGCCTTCGCACTTCTCACCGATGGCAGCCCATCCTGTGGCAGTACCTTCATCTACAGCGGTGCGCTCGATGGCGTCCGTCGCGCGGGGCAGGGGGTCGTGACCGCCGCGCTGGAAGCGGCGGGCATCCGCGTGTTCGCGCCCGCGCAGATCGCCGATCTGGCGGAAGCGCTGGCCTGACACACCGCAGGGCCAGCCACAAGGCGAAGAGGCCGGATCGTTACCCCGAGGGTTCAGCGGGTTAAGGCGGCGCCGGAAAGGCCTTCGAAGGCCTTTCGCCAGCGGCGACCGCCTCGCCTGTCAGAAACCTTCACCGAGCGCAACCGCTCGGGCACGTCACGACATCAGGATTGCCGCAAAGCAGATCCGGATCAGAACGGGATCTCATCATCCAGATCGCGCGACGGGGCCGGGCTGCCACCCCCGCTACCGCCACCGCCGTAGCTGTCCCCGCCACCGCGGTCGTCATAGCCCATCTGGCCGCCCCCGCCGCCGCCGTAGCCGCCACCCCCGCCGCCGCCACTGTCACGCCCGTCGAGCATGGTCAGCTCCGACCGGTAGGGGCGCAGCACGACCTCGGTCGAATAGCGATCCTGACCGGACTGGTCCTGCCACTTGCGCGTCTCCAGCTGGCCTTCGATGTAGACCTTGGAGCCCTTGCGCAGGTATTGCTCGGCCACCCGGGCCAATGGTTCGGAAAAGATCGCAACGGAATGCCACTCGGTCCGCTCCTTGCGCTCGCCGGTGGTGCGGTCCTTCCAGGTCTCGGAGGTGGCGATGCGCAGGTTGCACACCTTGCCGCCGTTCTGAAAGCTGCGCACTTCGGGGTCGCGCCCGAGATTGCCGATGATGATTACCTTGTTCACTGAGCCGGCCATCGCGTCCCTCTTCGATCATGTGGTGGCAGGCGGGCTCTGTACCCGAATCCCGCCGTTGGATTTTGCCGAGCCTACCGCGTGCGCGTGCGGGTTTCCACGGGCTTGAGGCTGTTATCCCGGCACGCGTCCCGAATTCAGGACCCCGCGGCGGACGCCTGGCCGAGAACGGACGCTCGGGGCTTACGCGCCACTGGTTTTCAACCGTCGTGTGCGCGGCTCAGGGCCCGCGCCGGTCCGCGTCAGATCCGCCGGAACACGGTCCGTCCGTCTTGAACCAGAGACGCCCTGTCAGACCGAAATCTGACACGCTGTGCGCCAGAGGGTCGAGGCGCTCAACCCCCAGCCGCCCCCGTTTTCAAAACCCAGGGTTGAAGCTGCTGCGGGCGCGATGCTTAGGGCTGGATCGGTCCGCGATTAGCGGGTATGCGGAGGGTATGAGGATGTGGCGGCAAATCAGATCAAAGCTGTCTGGCGGGGTGACGCTCTGCCTGATGCTGGGCATCGGTGGTGCCGTGGCAGAGGCGCAGACCCTGTCGAGCAAGAGCCGCAACAAGCTCTTTTCCGCGCAGACCAAGATCCTCGATAGCCGGGCGGCAAGTCAATACAACAACTCTGTTCGGCTGCAGCCGCCGAAGGTTCAGGTGCCCACAAAGTGGGGCATACCGGCCTACGAAGGCGCTTACAGCGGGCCATTTCTGGAGATGGCACGGGCCGCGGCCCGGCGTCACGGCGTGCCTGAGAACCTCTTTGTGCGGCTGGTACAACAGGAATCCAACTGGAACCCCAAGGCAAAGTCACACAAGGGCGCTTTGGGCCTTGCGCAGCTGATGCCGCAAACCGCCCGCGGGCTGAGGGTCGATCCGCTCGATCCTGAACAGAACCTCGACGGCGGGGCCCGCTACCTGATGGCGCAGTACCGTACCTTTGGCAGCTGGAAGCTGGCGCTCGCGGCCTATAACGCAGGGCCCGGTGCCGTGAAGAAACACGGCGGCATTCCACCCTTTCGCGAAACCCGCAACTACGTGAAGATCATCAGCGGCAGCTGATCCGGCCGGTGTCGGGTCGCTGTGGCGCTCGTGAAAGCGTTGGTCCAACCACCTGACAGATGACGTGAGACAGGCTGATCCGCCCGGGATCATTCCGCCGCCATGTCAACTTCGATCACCGGCGTCATCCTCGCCAGTTTGTCTTCGTCCAGATGACATTTGATCTGGTGAGCACCGGGCAGGCTGCGCAGCGGTGGCACCTCCCGTTCGCAGAGATCCCCAGGGACCTCCGTTTTCCAGCGACAGCGTGTGTGAAACGGGCAGCCGGACGGCGGGTTCATGGCCGAGGGCACATCCCCCTCCAGCACGATGTGTTTCTTGCGCACTTTCGTATCGGCGATGGGCACCGCCGACAGCAGTGCCTCGGTATAGGGGTGGTAAGGCGGGGCAAAGACCTGATCGGTCGTGCCCAGCTCCACCACATGGCCCAGATACATGACCAGCACCCGGTCGCTCAGATAGCGCACGATGGACAGATCGTGGCTGATGAAAATGAGCGTGGTCTTATGGGCGCGCTGGATCTCCATCAACAGATCGGTGACCGCCGCCTGCACCGACACATCCAGCGCAGAGACAGGCTCATCCGCGACCACGACCCGCGCATCGCCCGCAAAGGCACGCGCGATGCCCACGCGCTGCTTCTGCCCGCCGGACAGCTGCCGCGGCATCCGGTCCGCAAAACTGCGCGGCAGCTTGACCAGATCCAAAAGCGCCAGCATCCGCGCGCGCCGGTCGGCACCGGTGGCGCCAACACCGAAGACCTCCAGCGCCCGGATAATCTGCCGCCCCACGGTCATGGCGGGGTTGAGCGTATCGAACGGGTTCTGGAACACCATCTGGACATCCGCCACCGTGCCTGCATCGCGCGCCTCTATGGGCACATCCTGCAGCGCGCGGTTGCCCAACAGGATCTCGCCGTCGGTGGCGGTCTCCAGTCCCATCAACAGCTTGGCAAAGGTGGATTTGCCACACCCGGATTCGCCCACGATGGCCAGCGTCTCGCTCTCGCGCGCCTCGAAGCTGAGGCTCTCATTGGCCTTGACCAACCGCCTCTTGCCGCCGCCGAAGAGCGCACCACTCACCACCTCGTAGTACTTCTTCAAGCTGTCGATCTTGAGGATCACATCGCCCACGGCGCTCTGTTGCTTGACGCCAGAGACTTGGGGCGGCGCGGCCCAGTCGATCTCCTGCCACCTCACGCAGCGCGTCTCGTGCCGGATCGCAGGATCAACCGACACGATGGGGATCGTCTCGCGATCACAGACCCCGCGCACAAAATAGTCACAACGCGGCCCGAAATTGCATCCCTCGGGCCGTTCGTGGGGCAGGGGGAAATTGCCCGGGATCGCGACCAGAGGCCGCGCCGTCTTGTCCGCCCCGGGCAGCGGGATCGACCGAAAGAGCGCTTGCGTATAGGGGTGCCGCATCCGGTCAAAGACCTCCGCTGTCGGGCCCCGCTCGACCGCCTCGCCAGAGTACATCACACAGATGCGGTCACAGGTCTCCAGCACCAGCCCGAGATTATGACTGATGAACAGCATCGAGGTGCCGTATTTCTTGCCAAGATCCTTCACCAGGTCGAGCACCGCCGCCTCTACCGTCACGTCGAGCGCGGTTGTCGGCTCATCCAGGATCAGCAGCGCAGGCTCCGACATCAGCGCCATGGCGATGACGATGCGCTGTTGCTGCCCGCCGGACAGCTGATGCGGATAGGCCTCCAGAATGCGCGCGGGGTCCGGCAGCTTCACATCCCGCACCATCTGAAGTGCCCGTTCACGCGCCGCCGCCTCACCCATCCCCTGATGGATCATCGGCACCTCCATCAGCTGTCGGCCCACCCGCATCGCGGGGTTCAGCGAGGCCATGGGCTCCTGATAGATCATCGCAATCTCGGCCCCGCGAATGGCGCGCAACTCCGCGGCATCCATGGCGCCGAGATCTCTGCCCTTGAAGCGGATCGACCCGCCGACAACCCGCCCGTTCTGCCCCAGATCCTGCATCACACCAAGCGCCACGGTGGACTTGCCACAGCCCGATTCCCCCACCAGCCCCACGGCCTCACCCGGCCTGACCTTGACGGAGAAATCCATCACCGCCGGGATCTCCCGGGCCCGCGTGAAAAAGGAAATGGACAGGGTGTCAATCTCCAGGATCGGCGCCTGATCTGTCTGCGGTTTCATCCTCATCTCCCTGACTGGCTCTTTCATCTTGCCAGATAAACTCCGGGGGGCCGCGCTTTGCGCGGTGGGGGCTGGCCCCCATATTTCTTTTTAATCCCGCAAACTCTCCTCGCGCAGACCATCGGCCAGCAGATTGAGCCCCAGCACCAGCGTCAGCAGCGCCACCGCCGGCACCACCGCCGGATGCACATAGGCGCGTAACAGCTGACGACCTGAGTTGATGGTGGTCCCCCAGTCCGGGCTCTCCGATGCGAGCCCCAGACCAAAGAACCCAAGGGTCCCCAGCAAGATCGTGGTATAGCCGATCCGCAAGCAGAAATCGACGATCAGCGGCCCGCGCGCGTTGGGCAGGATCTCCCAGAGCATGATGTACCACGGTCCCTCGCCACGGGTCTGGGCCGCTGCCACATAGTCGCGCGTCTTGATATCCATCGCCAGCCCGCGCACGATCCGAAAGACCGTCGGCGCATTGACAAAAACCACCGAGACAAAGACCACCAGGATCCCGGGATCAATGTCGAAAAGATCGATCGCGGCCGGCAATCCCGGGATCCGGTACTCAGGCGTCGCCACCACCGCACCGCCGGTAGAGACCAGCGACAGATAGAGCCAGCCAAGACCCAGGATCACCACCGCCAGCAAGGGCGTACGCACCGCCTTTCGGGTCCAGTAACGCGCGTTCAGCAACACCACCACAAAGACCAGCGGAAAGGCAAAGAGCACCAGTGCCATGTAATTCGGGATGCCAGTCTGCACGATCTCGGGGGTGACCAGCAGGTAGAACAGCAAGATCACCGGAAAGGCGAGGATCAGATTGGCCAGAAAAGACAGCCCGGTATCCAGCGCCCCGCCGAAATATCCCGCAGGCAGCCCCAGCGTGATCCCCACCATGAAGGCAAAGAGCGTGGCCAGGGGCGCGATCTGCACCACGATCCAGGCGCCCTTGATGACCCGGCTGAACACATCCCGCGCCAGGTTGTCACCGCCCAGCAAAAAGTAGGGGTAGTCGCCCTCGGCGGGGCTGCGCAGCGCCGTGCCGGGCGGCTCGTTCTTCATGCCGGACACCTGGCTGAGCGGATCATGTGTCACGATCAGATCGAATGGACCGCCCAGAACCCCCGCCAGCACCCAGAACATGACCAACCCAAAGCCGATCATGCCGATGGTACTGTCGAACAGCTTGCCGTAAAGCCCCAGCCGACCCTTGAAGGTGACCGATAGCGCAAAGATCGCCACCAGCGCGATCCACACCGGTGTCAGCTGCACCATGACCGCCACAAAAATCTCGCCCCAGCTCAGCGGTTCCATGCTTCTCCCTCAGGCAACGCGGATGCGCGGGTTGAGATAGACATAACCGATATCGGAGATGAGCTGCGTCAGCAGCACCACGATCACCGACACCACCGACACCGCCAGCAGCAACTCGATGTCATTGTTGCCTGCTGCCTGCACCAGCACCCAGCCGAAACCCTTGTAGTTGAAGAGTGTCTCGACGATCACCACCCCGTTCAGCAACCAGGGAAACTGCAGCATGATCACCGTGAAGGGCGCGATCAGCGCGTTGCGCAGCGCGTGTTTCAACACGATGTTGCCAAAGCTTACGCCCTTCAGCCGCGCCGTCCGAATGTACTGCGCCGTCATCACTTCGCTCATGCTCGCCCGGGTCATCCGTGCGATATAGCCCATGCCAAAGAGCGCAATGGTGACCACCGGCAGGGTGAAATTCTCGAAGGTCGCGTCGTCCATGGCCGATGTGGCCGACCCGTTGAAGATCTTGAACCCGGCGGAGGACGCAAAGACCGCAATGAAGATCACCCCGGATACATACTCGGGCGTGGCGGTCGACAGGATCGACACCGTCGACAGCGACCGGTCGAGCTTGGAGCCTTCGCGCATGCCCGCAAGCACACCGATGAGCAGGGCCATGGGCACCATCAGCAGCATCACAAAGAACATCAGCTTGCCCGTAAGCCCCAGCCGCTCGGCCACGATCCCGCCTACATCCGCCTTGAACACGGTCGACCGGCCCCAGTCGCCTTGCAACACGCCACAGTAGCTGCGCCGCGCCTCCTCGGGCGTGCCTGCGTCAAAGCATTTGCCTGCAACGGTGCCGTCCGTCTCGATCACCCAACCCGGCACGACGCCCAACCATTGACCGAACTTGATCGGCAGCGGCTGAAGATAGCCGTTCCTGCCCAGATAGCTCTCCACCGCCTCGTCGGACATCCGGAAGTTTCCTTGAGTCTTGGCCAGTTTCTCAAGGTTCGGATAGAGGTTTGTCAGCCAGAAAACGACGAACGTCAGGCAGAGCGCGGTCAGTACCATGACACCAAGGCGTTTGAGTATGAAAAGTCCCATCCCATGCCCCTGTTGTCAGACCGTGGCGTCTTGCTGCGGCGCGCGACCGGCTGTTGCGTCCGACCGCCGCTCATTTTGCGCCATGAGGCCCGAGTTTGGCGGGCGCGTCAATGCCATCTTGCGGGGTTGGCGCGTTCGTTCGCGACATCTCGCATGTCGTAAATCGGCGCGGTCGCTGGCGTCAGGCGCTCAGGCAGCCTTGAGAGCGAGGGCCGATGCCTTGCGCAGTGCTGTCGGTGACGATTTGGTGTGGTGCTGCATGAACCGGGTGAAATAGGCGGCGCTGCCAAACCCGAGGTGCCGCGCGATGTCCTGTGCCGGCACGTCGGTCGAGGTCAGCAGGCAGCGCGCCTCATAGAGCACGCGCTCGGTCAGCAGTTCGGCCGCGGTCTTGCCGGTCGCGGCCTTGCAGGCGCGTGTCAGATGGGTGGGGGTCACCCCCAGATAGGCCGCGTGATCGGCCATGGTCATGGGGGTCGCGAACTGTTCATTGAGATGCGCGCAATAGGCCGCGCTCAGCCGTGCGGCGGCATTGCGCCGGGGGGAGGCATGTTCTTCGAGCCCGATTTGCCGTTGCACCCAGACGGAGATCAGCGCGCCGTAGGCATCCATTGCCTGCTCCTGAAGCGGCCTGCCGCTCTCCTGTTCGCGGATCCCGGCCTCGATCAGCCCGGTCAGTTCTTTCATCGAGAGCGCATCGCGGATGCGCAAAAGCCGCGGGATCTGCGGCATCAGCAGGTCCGTCTCCCGCGGGATCACCACCGCCTGGGCCATGGCCTGCGGGCCCAGCTGCAGCGAAAAGAGCTGACCCGCCGGGATCACCAGCGCGTTGTGCGTGCCCACCCCGCGCCGCCGCCCGTCCAGCAGCGCGCGCCCCTGACCGCGGGTCACCCAGATTAGCAGATGGTCGGGCCGGTCGTGCACCAGCGCCAGACGCCATTCCTGACCCTCGCACAGCTGCGGCAACGACATGATTTCCGGTCGGTTCGAGGACATCGAGGGAACTCCTTTGCCCGATGAGTCGTATTTTAGTTAACTTACCGGAAGATTAACGCAACCGGGACGGGGCGCCAGTGCCCCCCACGCTGGCGGTGGAGGCCGGTCCTCCGATCAGCCCGCGGGCGCAAATGCCTGCCAGTCGCGCATTTTGGACCTGAACCAGGTGCGCTGGCGCTTGGCGAACTGCCGGGTGGCGATGATGGCCCGTCCCGCGGCCTGCTGCCGCGTCAGCTCCCCCTTCAGATGCGCGATCAGCTCCGGCGCGCCGATGGCGCGATGCGCGGGCAGCGCAGGGTCATAGGAGGGCAGGACCGCGCGGGCTTCCTCCAGCGCGCCTGCGCTGAGCATCGCCTCGAACCGCCGGGCGATCCGCGCGTTCAGCACCTCCTTGGGTGTGGTGAAGACGACGCAGTCCGCCGCCCGCTCGGGCAGAAGCGGCGCGCCGGTGTCGCGCTGCCAGTCGCGCAGGCCGCGCCCGGTGGTCTCCTGCACCTCCCACGCGCGCTGCACCCGCGCGCGGTTGGCCGTGTCGATGGCGTCCCGGGTGGCCGGGTCCAGGGCGGCCAGCATATCCGCCAGCGCCATGGCATCCCCGCGCGCCCGCACCTGGGCGGGTGTCGCGGGGATCTCCGCCAGCCCGCGCGTCAGTGCGGCAAAGTAAAGCCCGGTACCGCCCACGATGATCGGGCGCGCATCGCCCGCCAGCACAGCCGCGACCTCGCGCAGCCAATGGCCCGCCGAATAGCTGCTCGTTGCCGCGTGGTGGCCGTAGAGCAGATGCGTTGCCGCGGCCTCTTCCTCCACCGACGGTCGTGCGGTCAGCACGCGCCAGCAGTCATAGACCTGGCTTGCATCCGCATTCACGATCACGCCGCCGTGCCGTGCTGCCACCTCCAGCGCCACCGCCGATTTGCCGGACGCCGTCGGCCCCGCGATCAACAGCGGTTTTTCGCGCGAGAGCCCGGCGATGAGCGATGCTGTGGCAGTGATTTCAGGCAGGGTCATTTTCTGCGGCTCGGGGGCTTGGGGTGCATTGCAGTCCGGGGGCTTTTCGGACATTTTGCCGCCGAACAAAACCCCACGCGCCAGGAGCTTGCCCGATGACCCACCCAGACCCTCAGGCCAAGTTCAAACGGGTGATGCTCAAGATCTCCGGCGAAGCACTGATGGGAGACCAGAGTTTCGGGTTGAACCCGCCAACGGTGGAACGCATCGCCCGCGAGGTTCATTCCGTGCATGAGATGGGCGTCGAGATCTGCATGGTGATCGGCGGCGGGAACATCTTTCGCGGGCTGCAGGGCTCCGCACAGGGGATGGAGCGGACGACGGCAGACTACATGGGCATGCTGGCCACGGTGATGAATGCTCTTGGCATGCAGTCGGCGCTGGAGGGTCTGGGCATCCACACGCGGGTGATCTCTGCCATCACCATGAACGAAGTGGCGGAACCCTATATCCGCCGCCGCGCCGTGCGCCACCTGGAGAAAAAACGCGTCTGCATCTTTGCCGCCGGGACGGGCAACCCCTACTTCACCACCGATACTGCCGCGGCCCTGCGCGCCAACGAGATGTCCTGCGAGGCGATCTTCATGGGCAAGAACGGGGTCGACGGCGTCTATGACAAGGATCCCAAAACCAACTCCGACGCCACCCGCTACGAGACCGTCACCTACAATGAAGTGCTGCAAAAGAACCTCAAGGTCATGGATGCCTCCGCGATCGCGCTGGCACGCGACAACAACCTGCCCCTGATCGTTTTCCCGCTGGACACACCCGGCGGGTTCAAGTCGATCCTGGAAGGCCGCGGCACCTTTACCCGGGTGCAGGGCTGAAGCCTGTGTAACTCCCGCTGGCCTTTCGCAACAAACCTGATCTATACACGGGCGCACCAACCGCGCGCACCCGCGCGCCGCGTACACTTTGGCAGGAAGACCGATGTCAGACGATTTTATGCTGGACACAGATGATCTTGAGCGCCGCATGGACGGTGCCATGGCCAATCTGCGGACGGAATTTGCCTCTCTCAGAACGGGCCGTGCCTCGGCCTCCATGCTGGAGCCGGTGATGGTGGATGCCTATGGCTCCCTGACACCGATCAATCAGGTGGGCACCGTCAACGTGCCCGAACCGCGCATGGTCACGATCAATGTCTGGGACAAGAGCATGGTGGGCAAGGTGGAGAAGGCCATCCGTGAGAGCGGGCTGGGCATCAACCCGCAGCTCAACGGCACGATCATCATGCTGCCGATCCCAGAGCTGAACGAAGAACGCCGCCGCGAGCTGACCAAGGTCGCGGGCCAATATGCCGAACACGCCCGCGTCTCGATCCGCAACGTGCGCCGCGACGGCATGGACCAGATCAAGAAGGCCAAGAACGACGGGCTTTCCGAGGACGACCAGAAGATCTGGGAGACCGAAGTCCAGGAAATGACCGACCGCCACATCAAAGCGATTGACGCGGCGCTGGAGACCAAACAAGGCGAGATCATGCAGGTCTGAGGCCGCGGTGGGCCGCGGTGCAACTGCTCTGCCGGCACGCCAAGAAAGAGAGCGGGTGCGGCGTTGCCCGTTGGTAGGAGACTGACATGGCCGGTGTACCGCAACCCCAATCCGATCTGATCCCGGGCTGTCCGCGTCACGTGGCCATCATCATGGACGGCAATGGCCGCTGGGCGACCCAGCGGGGCAGGCCGCGGCTCTACGGGCATCACGCAGGCGCCCGCCGGGTGCGTGAGATCGTCGAATGCTGCCCCATTTTCGGTGTCGATTACCTGACGATCTTTGCCTTCTCGACCGAAAACTGGAAGCGCACGCAGGTCGAGGTTGCGGGGCTGATGAACCTCTTTCGCCGCTACATCATCAAGGAGACCCGCGCGCTGGTGACCTCTGGTGTGCGGGTGCGCTTTATCGGGGACAGGGTGCGGCTGGACCGCAAGCTGACCCAGATGATGACCGAGCTGGAGGCCGCGACAGCCCAGAACAGCCGCGTGCATCTGACCATCGCCATCAACTACGGTGGCCGCGACGAGGTCGCGCGCGCCACCAAGCGCCTGGCCGCGGATGTGGCTGCGGGCAACCTCAGCCCCGATGCGGTCGATGAGGAGACGCTGCCGCGTTATCTCGACACGCACGTGCTGCCCGATCCCGATCTGGTGATCCGCACCAGCGGCGAAGCGCGGATTTCGAACTTCCTGCTGTGGCAGTCCGCCTATTCGGAATATGAATTCATCGATACGCTCTGGCCGGATTTCACTCAGGCCGAGTTCCAGCGGCTCTGCACGGCCTTTGGCGGACGCGACAGACGCTACGGCGGCGTGAGGCGGTAGCGCGGCGATGGGGGAGCCGGCTGAGAAATGGTCCGATCTGGCGACGCGTCTCGGCTCGGGGGCGGCGCTGGTGGTGCTGGGCATGGCCGGTGTCTGGGCCGGAGGCCATGTGTTCCACGTGATGGTGGCGCTGATCTGCGGCGCGATGATCTGGGAACTGGCGCATATGATCGGGGCCGCGCGCCCGGTACCCCGGATCATGGGTGTGCTGACCGGAACGGCGCTGCTGGCGGCGAGCTACCTGCCTGCGGGCTTTGCGCTGCCGGTGCTCTTGGCCTCGGCGCTGGTTGGCTTCGGTCAGCTGGAACGGTTTCGCACCATCTACATGGTTTTCACGGTGATGGTGCTGCTGGCCGGGTTTGGCATGATGTCGGTGCGCGACACCATGGGTTTCAACTGGATGCTCTGGATGGTTCTCGTGGTGGTGGTGACGGATGTGGTCGGCTACTTTGCCGGGCGTCTCATCGGCGGGCCCAAGTTCTGGCCCCGTGTGAGCCCGAAAAAAACCTGGGCCGGTACAGGTTTTGGCTGGATCGGGGCGGCGGCGGTCGGTGCTTTCTTCATGGCCAATACCGGCGCGGGGCCGCAACTGATAGGCATCTCGGTCGCGGTGTCAATGGCCAGCCAGATGGGCGACATCGCCGAAAGTGCGATCAAACGGCGGGTGGGCGTCAAGGACAGCTCCAACCTCATTCCCGGTCACGGTGGCTTGCTCGACCGCTTTGACGGGATGCTGGGGGCGGCGATCTTTCTGCTGATCATCGGCGGGCCGCTCATTGGCTCCACCGTGATGCTGCGCTGAGCGATGCGGCGCGTCAGCATCCTGGGGGCCACCGGCTCCATCGGACAAAACACGCTGGACCTCATTGCCCGCGCGCCAGATGACTACAGCGTCGTGGCGTTGACCGGCGCGGGCAACATCCCGCAACTGGCAGCGGACGCGCGGCGGCTGCGGGCCGAGATCGCCGTCACGGCCTACGAGGACCGTCTGGAGGATCTGCGCGCGGCCCTCGCTGGCAGCGGGGTCGAGGCCGCGGCAGGCCCGCAGGCAGTGATCGAGGCCGCATCGCGCCCTGCCGATTGGGTGATGTCCGCGATTGTGGGCGCCGCAGGTCTGGCACCGGGGCTGGCGGCACTGCAACAGGGTGGTACGCTGGCGCTGGCCAATAAGGAATCGCTCGTCTGCGCTGGCCCGCTGATGCTGCGCACAGCGCGGCAGCACGGTGCGCGCATCCTGCCGGTGGACAGCGAGCATTCCGCCATTTTCCAGGCGTTGGTGGGCGAGGACACGGCAGCGGTCGAACGCATCGTGATCACCGCCAGTGGTGGTGCCTTTCGGGACTGGCCGATCGAGGATCTGGGCCATGCGACGCTGGATCAGGCCTCCAGCCATCCCAACTGGGACATGGGGCAGCGCATCACCATCGATTCCGCGTCCATGTTCAACAAGGCGATGGAGATCATCGAGACGTGGGAATTCTTCGGCATTGACCCTGCGCGGATCGAGGTGATCGTGCACCCGGAATCGCTCATCCACGCGCTGGTAGGGTTTCGGGACGGCGCCCTGATGGCCCATGTGGGGCCACCGGACATGCGCCACGCCATCGGCTACGCGCTGCACTGGCCCGAGCGGCGCAGCCTGCCGGTGGCGCGGCTGGATCTGGCGCAGATCGGCGGTCTGACCTTTCGCGCGCCCTGCGATGCGCGCTGGCCCGCCCTGCGGCTCGCGCGGGAGGTGATGATGGCGGGAGGCCTCTCGGGCGCGGTATTCAACGCGGCCAAGGAGACAGCGCTCGACGGGTTCATCGCGGGCCGGGTCGGGTTCACCCAGATGGCGCCGGTAGTCGAGGAGGTGCTGACGCGGCTCTCGGACACGGCGCGCGGTGCGACAGAGATCACCCTTGATAA
Organism: uncultured Roseobacter sp.; assembly: GCF_947496515.1. Taxonomy (GTDB): domain Bacteria; phylum Pseudomonadota; class Alphaproteobacteria; order Rhodobacterales; family Rhodobacteraceae; genus Roseobacter. The sequence goes on from NZ_CANMDB010000001.1 coordinate 43,336, forward strand.
TGTCGCCCGCGTGGACCATCTCAGCCGGGAGACGGCCAGCGCCGTCATCGCAGAAAAAGCAGGGTAGATTTTGGATATTTTCGCGCTGATCCCGCAGTTTGGCGGCTTCGTCTGGACAATTGCGGCTTTCGTGCTGGCGCTCTCGGTGATCGTGGCGATCCACGAATACGGTCATTACATCGTGGGGCGATGGTCGGGGATCCACGCGGATGTGTTCTCCGTCGGGTTTGGGCCGGTCTTGGCCTCGCGCGTGGACAGGCGCGGCACCCGCTGGCAGATCGCCGCCCTGCCGTTCGGCGGCTACGTGAAATTTGCGGGCGATGCCAACGCTGCTTCCGGCAAGGATGCGGATGCGATGGCCGCGGCGGAAAGCGACCCCGCCCGATTGCGCGCCACCATGCACGGCGCTCCCCTCTGGGCGCGCACGGCAACGGTGGCGGCGGGACCGATCTTCAACTTCATCCTGTCGATCCTCGTCTTTACGGTGATCATCATGACCACCGGCGTGGCGCGCGACCCGCTCACCGTGGGTGAGTTGCGCCCCATGCCGGGGGCAGAGCGCGGGCTGCAACCGGGTGATGCGCTTGTCTCCATAGAGGGAACGACGGTGCCCAGCACCGAGGATCCCGCCTACAGCGATCTGATTGGGTCGCTGCCATTGCAGCCGCAACTCGAATATGTGGTCACCCGAGGTGGGCGGGAGCGGGTGGTCACGGACGTCCATCTGCTGCCACCGGTTGTGGCCGCCGTCAGCCCGCAGAGCGCCGCCATGGACGCGGGGCTTGAGGCCGGGGATGTGATCATCGGCGTGAACGGCACCTCCGTCTTTGCCTTTGAGCAGCTCAAAGAAGTGGTGGAGGGCGGCAATGGCGCGACGCTGGAGATGCGGATCTGGCGCGACGGGGCGGAACGCGACGTCATGCTGACCCCGCGCCGGGTGGATGAGCCGCAGCCGGAGGGTGGCTTTGCCACCCAATGGCGGATCGGCGTTGTCGGCGGCATGGCTTTTGAACCGGCTGTGGAGACGCCGGGTCTGACCGGGTCTTTCACGGGTGCGGTGGCTCAGACAGGCCGCATCATCGAAGGATCTCTCAGTGGCCTTGCTCATATGATCACCGGCGCGATCAGCACCTGCAACCTCAGCGGCCCGATTGGCATCGCCCAGACATCCGGTGCCATGGCCAGCCAGGGCGCGGAATCCTTCATTTGGTTCATCGCGGTGCTCAGCACGGCGGTGGGTTTGCTGAACCTCTTTCCCATCCCCGCGCTCGATGGTGGCCACCTGGTCTTTTACGCCTACGAGGCCGTGCGCGGGAAACCGCCCAGTGACCGGGCACTGCAGGTCCTGATGGCTGCTGGGCTGGCGATGGTGTTGACGCTGATGCTCTTTGCCCTGGGCAACGATATTTTCTGCCCCTGATCTCTGCACGAAGCGTCTGACCAGATCTTGTCTTTTTGCTGCCCAGCTTGTGCCACAATTCGCCTTTAGCTGATCTGCATCAAGTAAGGAAAACGCCATGTCACATCGCAAGACGGTTCAGAAGTTCGTACTTTTGACATCTCTTCATGCCGGTCACCTTTTGACCGCAGGCGCCGTTTTCATCGCACTTGGTGCCAGCGCGTGGCTGCATATGTTGCTGGCCTGACGTTGCCGCATGGCAACCGGTCGCCGGCCTCCTGCCGCCGCCTTCCGGGTACCGCCAACGGATAAATCCTGCGCGACCCAGAGGGTCTTCAGCGGCTTCGCGGGATGGCAACGCCGGTGCGCATGTAGTTGACCCTCACTTTTTGACCACATGGTTTTGACAAGGGCGGCCTTTGCCGATACTCAGAATTTCATAATTCTCTGAGGATCGGGGCAGGTCATGACGTGGGGAAACGACGGCGCGGACAGACGCGCAGGCGGGCAGTGGACATCTTTCAAACCCGCCATACTGGGCGCGGGCGTATGTCTTTTTCTATCGGCAGCGTGGATCGCACCGCCGACACCGGCACTCGCACAGCAATTCGCACTCAGCAGCATCAGCGTTGATGGCAACCTGCGCATCGGCGATGCGGCAATCCTGACCCGGGCGGGGCTCGCGCCCGGCCAGACCGTCAGCGCGGGAGAGCTGAACGCGGCCTACCAGCGGCTGATCGATTCCGGCCTTTTCGAGACTGTCACCTTCGATCCTGCGGGCAATACGCTGCGCATCACGGTGGTCGAGTTTCCCACCATCAACCGCATCAGTTTCGAGGGCAATCAGCGCATCAACGATGAAGCGTTGGCCGCCGCCATCCAGTCGAATGAGCGGCGCGTCTTCAACCCCGCACAGGCCGAACGCGACGCGACCCTGATTTCGCAGGCCTATTCGACCGAAGGCAGGCTTGCCGCGCGCGTCACACCGCGCATCATCCGCCGGTCGGACAACCGCGTGGATCTGGTCTTTGAGATCTTCGAGGGCGACAACATCGAGATCGAGCGGCTCAGCTTTGTCGGCAACCGGGCCTATTCCGACCGCCGCCTGCGCCGCGTGCTGGAGACCAAGCAGGCGGGCCTTTTGCGCGCGCTCGTGCGCTCGGATTCGCTGGTCGAGGACCGGATTGATTTTGACCGCCAGCTGCTCACCGATTTCTACCAGTCGCGCGGCTACGTGGATTTCCGGATCAACTCCGTCAATGCCCAGCTGACCGAGGAACGCGACGGCTATTTCCTGGTCTTCAACGTGCAGGAAGGCCAGCGGTTCAAATTCGGCGAGATCACCGTCACCAGCGATGTGCCCGGCGTCGATCCGGAGGTCTACCGCGAGGCCGCCAATATCAAGACGGGGGCGATCTATTCGCCCACGCTGCTGGAAAATGACATCGCCCGCATGGAACGGCAGGCCATCCGCGACGGGGTGGATTTCCTGCGGGTAGAGCCCCGGGTCAGCCGGAATGACCGTGATCTGACACTGGACGTGGAATACAACCTGACCCGCGGTCCCCGCATCTTCGTGGAGCGGATTGACGTGGAGGGCAACACCACCACGCTCGATCAGGTGATCCGCCGCCAGTTCCGCAGTGTCGAAGGCGATCCCTTCAACCCGCGCGAGATCCGCGAAGCCGCCGAACGGATCCGCGCCCTGGGCTATTTCGAGAATGCCGAAGTGAATGCCCGCGAGGGCAGCTCGCCCGATCAGGTTGTGGTTGATGTGGACGTGGTCGAGGCCCCGACAGGCTCCTTCGGGTTCGGGGCGTCTTTCTCCAACAACGATGGTATCGGCTTTGCCATCCAGTTCTCGGAGCGGAACTTTCTGGGCCGGGGACAGCGGCTCAACCTGAACATCGCCACCGCCGAGGAATCGCGCCGCTACTCGGTGAACTTTCAGGAACCCGCCTTTCTGGGCCGCGATGTGACCTTCGGGCTGCGTCTGGCGCTGGATGAGACCGACAGCTCTTTTACCACTTTCGACAGTGAGCGCGTGATCTTCGAGCCCTCGCTGACCTTCCCCTTCGGAGAAAGCTCCACCCTGCAGCTGCGCTACCGCTTTGACGATTCGGAGATGCTGGAGCGGAGCGATCCCGAAAACGGCCCGGTCATCGGCAATGAGATCGACGCAGGTTCGCAGATCAGCAGCAGCCTCGGCTACGAATTTACCTATGATTCGCGGATCAACGGTCTCGATCCCAACGCAGGCTATGTGCTGCGCTTTGGTCAGGACTTTGCCGGTCTGGGCGGGGATACACAGTTCATCAAGACGACCGCGTCCGCCGTGGGCGAGATGAAGGTGCTGAGCGAAGAGGTCACCCTGCGCGCCACCATCGAAGGCGGCGCGCTGTCCTGGAGCGGCGGTACCAACCGCGCGGTGGACCGGTTCATCAACAACACCAACATCATTCGCGGGTTCGAGCCAGGTGGCATCGGGCCGCGCGACCTGTCGGTCAGTGACGAAGACCCGCTTGGCGGCAACCTCTTTGTGGCGGCACGGTTCGAGGCGGAGTTCCCCCTCGGTCTGCCCGAGGAATACGGTATCACCGGCGGCCTTTTCTACGATGTGGGTAACTTCTGGGACCTCAGCGATGTGGACACCACCGGTGGTACCATCGTTGGCGAGGGCGGCTCCTTCCGCCATGTGATCGGCTTTGCGATCCTCTGGGACACACCCGTCGGCCCCTTGCGGTTCAACTTCACGGATGCGATCCGCAAGGAAGACTTCGACCGGGACCAGTCCTTTGAGCTGACGCTGAGCACGACGTTCTGATCCCGGTGTTGCGGGCTGCGGGCATCGCCGTTTTGCTTGCTGTCGCGTGGATGAGCCTCGCGGCGGCACAGACCCAGAGCCCGGTGCCGACACCGATACTGACCATCGATTCCGACAGGCTCTTTACCGACAGCGCCTATGGCCGCCAGACGGTCGCCGCCTTCGAGGCGCGGGGCGCGGCGCTGGCGGCAGAGAACAGCCAGATCCAGGCAGAGCTTGAAGCCGAGGAGCAGCGCCTGACCGAGCAGCGCGGCACCATGACGCCCGAAGAGTTCCGCGTGCTGGCCGATGCCTTTGACGAAAAAGTGCAGACCACCCGGCGCACGCAGGACGCCAAGACCCGCGAGATCAATCAGGATTTCGAGGACAGCCGGGGGGTGTTTCTCAACGCAGCAGCCCCCGTCCTCGAGGGTCTCATGCGCGAGACCGGGGCGGCCGTCATTCTTGAAAAGCGCTCGGTTTTTCTCAGCGCCAATGCCATTGATGTGACCCGCCGCGCCATTGCCCGGATCGATGCGGTGCTGGGCGATGGAACATCGCTCAACGAGTAGGATGCTTGCGGGGCCGCGGCGGAGTTGCTAGGCAAGGTGCCAAGCCCTTGAAGACAAAAGGACAGCGGATATGACGAGCCCTGAGACCAGCCCCCCGACCAGCGCCGACATCCAGCTGATCCAGCGCATCCTGCCGCATCGCTACCCGTTCCTGCTGGTGGACAAGGTGATCGACATCGATGGCATCGCGACCGCCACCGGCATCAAGAACGTCACCATGAACGAGCCCCATTTTCAGGGCCATTTCCCCGGTCTGCCGATCATGCCGGGCGTCACAATTGTCGAGGCGATGGCCCAGACCGCAGCCGTGATGGTGGGGGTGTCGCTCGGCATGGCCGACAAGGAGATGAAGGTCTATTTCATGGCCATCGAGAAGGCCAAGTTTCGCCGCAAGGTCGTGCCCGGCGACGTGCTGGAGATGCGGCTGAGCACGCTGCGCGGCAAGCCGGGTGGCAAGGTCTGGCGCTTTGGCGGGGTGGCCTCCGTCGAGGGCGAGATGGCGGCGGAATGCGAATTCACCGCCATGATGGATCTGGGATAGCGCGCATGGCGGGTATTCATCCCAGTGCGGTGATCGAGGACGGCGCGCAGATTGACCCCTCCGCACGCGTGGGTCCGTTCTGTGTCGTGGGTCCCAATGTCTCTCTGGCGGCAGATGTGGAGCTGAAAAGCCACGTGGTCGTCACCGGTCAGACGCAGGTTGGTGCCGGCACGGTGATCTTTCCTTTCGCGGTCATCGGCGAGATCCCGCAGGACCTGAAGTTCAAGGGCGAGGCAACGCAGCTGATCATCGGCGCGCGCAACCGCATCCGCGAGCATGTAACCATGAACTGCGGCACCGAAGGTGGCGGCGGCGTGACGCGCATCGGGGATGACAATCTCTTTATGGCGGGCTGCCACATCGCGCATGATGCGGTGATCGGCAACCGCTGTGTAATCGTGAATTCCGTGGCGATCGCCGGGCATTGCATTCTGGAGGACGAGGTGATCGTCGGCGGTCTGTCCGGCGTACACCAGTTCGTCCGCATCGGACGGGGGGCCATCATCGGGGCGGTGACGATGGTCACCAACGATGTGATCCCCCACGGGCTTGTTCAGGCCCCGCGGGGAGAGCTCGACGGTCTGAACCTCGTGGGCCTCAAGCGGCGCGGCGTGGCCCGTTCCGACATCACCGCGCTGCGGGCGGCCTTTCAGATGCTGGCCCAGGGCGAGGGCACCTTTCAGAGCCGCGCGCGCAGGCTCGCGGACGAAACCACCAGCGATTACGTGCGCGAGATCGTTGATTTCGTCATCGCCGACAGTGATCGCCATTTCCTGACTCCGCGCTGATGCTGGCGCTGGTCTGTGGCCGGGGCGGCTTGCCCGAGCGTGTCGCGGCCGCACTGCCCGAGATGCCGCTCATATGTGTGCTGGAGGGCTTCGCACCCGAGCGGCTTGCGGCGGATCTCGTCTTTCGTCTCGAACATCTGGGCAGTTTTCTGGAAACCCTCAAGGCGCGCGGTGTGCGTCAGGTCTGCTTTTGCGGCGCGATTGAGCGGCCTGCCGTGGATCCCGCGATGATTGATGCGGCGACACTGCCGTTGGTGCCGCAGATGATGGCCGCGATGGCAGGTGGGGATGACGCGGCCCTGCGGGCCGTCATGGGCATTTTCGAGGACAAGGGATTCGAGATCGTGGCAGCCCATGGTCTGGCACCGGATCTGCTGGTTGAAGAAGGCGTGCTCAGCACCGCTCAGCCTGATGCGCAAATGCGCGCGGATCTGGTACGTGGCCGCACGCTCCTGGCAGCACTGGCACCGCTCGACGTAGGGCAGGGGTGTGTCGTGGGCTGCGGGCTGATCTGGGGGATCGAGAGCATTGGTGGCACCGATCACATGCTTGCCACGCTGCCTGCGGGCGTGGCGCAGGCGCGCGCGCTCTTGATCAAATCGGCCAAGGCAGGCCAGGACCGGCGCGTCGATCTGCCCACCATCGGGCCGGACACGCTGCGCGCCGTGGCGGAGGCGGGCCTCGCCGGTCTGGTGATCGAGGCAGGCTCCGTGATCGTGCTGGACCGACAGGCCGTTGTTGCAGCGGCGGATGCGGCGGGGCTGGTGCTCTGGGCTGAGGGCTGATGCGCGTCTTTATCATCGCGGGCGAGCCATCCGGCGACCGTTTGGGGGCGGCACTTATGGCCGGGTTGCGGCAGTTGGTGCCGGAGATCAGCTTTGACGGGATCGGCGGGACGGAGATGCAGGCCCAAGGGCTCGTCAGCCGCTTTCCCATGGCGGAGCTCAGCGTCATGGGCATCGCCGAGATCCTGCCCAAGTACCGGGCCCTGATGGCGCGGATCAACCAGACGGCGGTGGATGTGATAGAGGCACAGCCTGACCTGCTGATCACCATCGACAGCCCGGATTTCAGCCTGCGCGTGGCAAAGAGGGTTAAGGCCAGCAGCGACGTGCGCACGGTTCACTACGTGGCACCGACGGTCTGGGCCTGGCGGCCGGGTCGCGCGCGCAAGATGGCGCGGATGATCGACCATGTCCTGGCGCTTTTTCCGTTCGAGCCGCCGCTGATGACCGTCGACGGGATGGTCTGTGATTTCGTGGGCCACCCGGTGGTGGCGGAGCCGCAGGCCACCGCCGACGAGGCCCGGGCCTTCCGCGCGCGGCACGGGATTGGCACGGCACCGCTGTTGCTGGTGCTGCCCGGCTCGCGTCGCGGCGAGGTCAGCCGTCTCGGTGCGATCTTCGGCGAGGCGATTGCGCCGGTGCTGGCCCGGCATCCGGATCTGCGTGTGGTGGTCCCGGCAGCGGCCCCGGTGGCTGATCTGGTGCAGCAGGCGGTTGCGGGTTGGCCCGTCAAGGCACAGGTTCTGGATCCGCGCGCGCAGGAGGCAGAACCCGCCGCGCTGGAAAAGCGGGCGGCGTTTTCTGCCGCGGATGTGGCACTGGCGGCCTCCGGCACCGTCTCGTTGGAACTGGCGGCGGCCCGGACGCCGATGGTGGTGGCCTACCGGATGCATTGGCTGAGCTTTCGGATCATCCGTGCCATGGCGCTGATCGATACGGTCACGCTGGTCAATCTGGTGTCGGAGACACGTGTGGTGCCGGAATTTCTGGGACCGGCCTGTCAGCCCCGGGCCATCGGCGCGGGGCTGTTGAAGGTGATGGCCGAGCCGCAGGCTCAACGCGCGGCGATGGAGCTGACCATGCAGCGCCTTGGCGAGGGTGGTGAGGCACCGGGTTTGCGCGCCGCCCGTGCCGTGCTCGCCCGCCTGTAACGCGGGCTTTTTTGACAAGGCCAGGCTGCGCCTGACGCCATGGAGGGCGGGTCCCTGACGGGCCCCGCCGCGGTTGACCTTGTGGTCAACCGGCCCGGCTCAGCCCTTGTGGATCCAGCCGCCGCCGAAAATCCGGCTGCCCTCGGGTGCGTAGAACACACAGGCCTGACCGGGGGAGACACCTTCTTCCGGGGTGATGAGTTCGACCGTGGCTTCGGTCTCGCTCAGCGGTCGGAGGATGGCCTCGGTCGGTGGGCGGGTGGAGCGAACCTTGACCGCGAGCGACCAGCTGTCCTGCGAGGTAAAGGGCGCGTCCCCCAGCCAGTTGATCTCGCGCACCGGAACGGTCCGTGTGGCCAGCATCTCCTTGGGCCCGACGATGACCGTTTTTGTCGCCGGATCGAGGCGGACCACGTAAAGCGGCTCTGCCAGCCCCCCGATGCCAAGGCCGCGGCGCTGGCCGATGGTATAGTGAATGAGCCCGTCGTGGCGCCCCAGCACGCGGCCGTCCGCATGCACGATGTCACCGGGATCGGCTGCTTCGGGGCGCAGTTTGCGGATCACCGCCGCATAATCGCCATTGGGGACAAAGCAGATATCCTGACTGTCGGGCTTGTCCGCCACGGCAAGATCATACCGCGCCGCCAGCGCACGTGTCTCCGCCTTGGAGGTCAGATGCCCGAGCGGGAAGCGCAGAAAATCAAGCTGTTGCGGTGTCGTGGAGAACAGAAAATAGCTTTGGTCGCGCGCGGGATCGCCTGCCGTGTGCAGTTCCGGCCCAAGCGGCCCGGTCTTGCGCTGGATATAGTGACCGGTGGCCATGCAATCGGCGTCCAGATCCTTGGCCATCGCCAGCAGATCCTTGAACTTGACCCGCTCGTTGCAGCGAATGCACGGCACGGGCGTCGCCCCACCCAGATAGCTGTCGGCGAACTCATCAATGACCGCATCCTTGAAAATGTTTTCGTAATCAAGGACGTAGTGCGGAAATCCCATCGCCTCTGCGACCCGGCGGGCGTCGTGAATATCGCGTCCGGCACAGCAGGCGCCTTTCTTGGCCAGCGCGGCGCCATGGTCATAAAGCTGCAGCGTGACACCCACCACGTCATAGCCTTCATCCGCCAGCATCGCCGCGACCACCGAGCTGTCGACTCCGCCCGACATCGCCACAACGACCCGCGTTTGCGCCGGTAATTTTGCGATCCCGAGGGAGTTCAGCTGTGGTTTGTCGTCAAGGGGCATGGGGTGGCTCAGCATAATCTACGGAAATATAGGAAAATCCTAAATACTCTCAAGCGCGCGCTTCATGGCTCTTTAAGAGGCAGAGGTCAAGGTAAGCCTACCAAGCAAGTACGGGTATGAGTGATGTATCTTAAGAAAGTGGATGGGCCGAGGTCGGTGACGCTGGCCGATGGCAGCGTGATGACGCAAGCCGATCTTCCGCCAGCGAAAACAAGACGTTGGGTCGCGTCGCGCAAGGCGGCGGTGGTGCGGGGCGTGGCGTATGGTCTGATCAGTCAGAGCGATGCATTAAAAAGATATCAGATCAGTGAAGACGAATTTCACGAATGGGTGAAGGCTGTGTCGGAGCACGGCGAGGATGCTCTCAAGGCCACAGCGTTACAAAAATATAGACAACCCTAAGTTGTTCACGTAAGAATCTCCTCGATAGTAACGTGTGATTAACCTTTTTTGTCCACGGTTAACGAGACAGAGCACACTCACCCGATGCGGAGATAATCATGCGCGTACTGCTTGTGGAAGACGATCCCACGACCTCTAAAAGCATCGAACTGATGCTGACACACGCCAACCTGAACGTTTATGCGACAGATCTTGGTGAAGAAGGGATCGATCTGGCCAAGCTATACGATTATGATCTTATCCTGCTGGACCTCGATTTGCCGGACATGAATGGGCATGAGGTGCTGCGGCAGTTGCGGCTGTCACGGATCGAAACACCGATCCTGATCCTGTCGGGTGCCGATGATACGGAGAACAAGATCAAGGGTTTCGGTTTCGGGGCCGATGATTATCTGACCAAGCCGTTCCACCGCGAAGAACTGGTCGCACGTATCCATGCGATCATTCGCCGGTCCAAGGGGCATTCTCAGTCGGTGATCAACACTGGCCTGATCTCGGTCAATCTCGATGCCAAGACGGTCAGCGCGGACAACAAGCCCGTGCATCTGACCGGTAAGGAATATCAGATGCTGGAACTGCTCTCTCTGCGCAAGGGCACGACCCTGACAAAGGAGATGTTTCTCAACCATCTCTACGGCGGCATGGATGAGCCCGAACTCAAGATCATCGACGTCTTCATCTGCAAGCTGCGCAAGAAACTGAGCACTGCAACAGGCGGCGAAAACTATATTGAGACAGTCTGGGGCCGTGGCTACGTGCTGCGCGATCCCGAACCCAACCACGCGGACGATCCACAGCGGTTGGCCGTCGGCGCCTGATCGGCGCGGTCGCAGTCGGGGCCTAGGCTCCCGTGTTGGAAAGGCGAACGATCTTTCTGGTGAGTGTGCACCAGAGCGGCAGGATAAACATACAGGTCACAAACAGGAAAATCCGTCAGCTGATGCTGGCGGATTTTTTCATGACAGCACTCCCCGAATGCGCCGGTAGCAAAAAGCCTTTGGGCCATTGTCCCTCTCGTCCTGCAGATCGCCGGAATGGAGAAACGCGCTCGCGACGGAAAATCCGTTGGACTTGCCCTCGTATGAGGTCACCTGTCGTTCGTTCAAAGGCTCGGGCCAATCCTCACCCGATCCCACCAGCCCATATACGCTTCGCGGCAAATCAACTGGACCTCGCAGGACCGCAGGCATATCTAACCGGTTAAGCGAAAGAGAGGGGCCGGGTCATGGCGTCCGACAAGCCGATCGAGGGATTGACCGAAGCGGAGGCCGAGGCCGAACTGGCGCGTCTCACCGGGATTATCGGGGCGGCCAACACCGCCTATCACGCTGCCGATGACCCGACGCTGAGCGATGCGGACTACGATGCGCTCAAGCGGCGGCTCATCGGGATTGAGGGGCGTTTCCCGCACCTGAAACACACCGACAGCCCTTCCGATCAGGTGGGCGCCGCACCCGCCGACGGGTTTGCCAAGGTCGAACACGCCGTTGCGATGCTGTCGCTCTCCAATGCGTTCGACGCGGAGGACATTACCGATTTCGACCAGCGCATCCGCCGCTATCTCGGGGTCCCCGCCGAAGAGCCGCTCCCCTACACCGCCGAACCCAAGATCGACGGTCTGTCCCTGTCGCTGCGCTACGAGGGCGGCGCGCTCGTTCAGGCAGCCACCCGCGGCGATGGCACCACCGGCGAAAACGTCACCGCCAACGCCCGCACCATCGACGACATTCCGACCCGCATAACAGGCGCGCCGCAGCTGCTGGAGGTGCGCGGGGAAGTCTACATGTCGCATCCCGATTTCGAGACCCTGAACGAAACGCAGGAAGCCAACGGGGCAAAGCGCTTTGCCAACCCGCGCAACGCCGCCGCGGGGTCGCTGCGCCAGCTTGACGCCAGCATCACCCGTGCCCGCCCGTTGCGCTTTTTCGCCTACGCCTGGGGCGCGCTCTCCGACCCGCTGGCGCAGACACAGATGGGGGCAATCGATTGGCTGGCGGAGCTGGGCTTTGCCACCAATCCGCTGACCCGCCTGTGCGACAGCCCCGCAGATCTGCTCGCCCACTATGCCCGGATCGAGGAGAGCCGCGCCACGCTGGGCTACGACATCGACGGCGTGGTCTACAAGGTCAACGACCTCGCGCTGCAGGAACGTCTGGGGTTTCGCAGCACCACGCCTCGCTGGGCCATCGCCCACAAATTTCCCGCCGAACTGGCCTGGACCCGGCTCGAAGACATCGACATTCAGGTCGGGCGCACCGGTGCCCTGTCGCCGGTAGCGCGGCTGCATCCGGTGACCGTCGGCGGCGTCGTCGTCTCCAGCGCGACCCTGCACAACGAAGACTATATCGCCGGCCGCGACAGCAAGGGGGCAGAGATCCGGGGCGGCAAGGACATCCGCAAAGGCGACTGGGTGCAGGTCTACCGCGCGGGTGACGTGATCCCGAAGGTGGCCGATGTGGATCTGAGCAAACGCCCCTCCGACACTGAAGAATATGTCTTCCCGGACCGTTGCCCCCAATGCGGCAGCGAGGCGCGGCGCGAACCTGGCGATGCGGTGCGCCGCTGTACCGGCGGTCTGATCTGCCCCGCGCAGGCGGTGGAAAAGCTCAAGCATTTCGTCTCGCGCGCCGCCTTTGACATCGAAGGCCTTGGCGCCAAACAGGTGGAACAGTTCCACGCCGACGGCTGGATCAGGGAGCCCGCAGACATTTTCGATCTTGAGGCCACCTACGGATCCGGCCCCCGCCAGCTGAAAAACCGCGAGGGCTGGGGCGAGAAATCCGCCAAGAACCTCTTTGCGGCCATCGCGGAAAAGCGCAGAATTTCGCTGCCGCGGCTCATCTTTTCGCTGGGCATCCGCCACGTGGGCGAGGCCGCCTCGAAGTCCATCGCGCTGCATTACGGCGACTGGGACACCTTCGATGCTGCCATGCGCGGCGCGCGGGATGAGACCGGCGCGGACTGGCAGGAGCTGATCGACATCGACGGTGTGGGCGCCGTGATGGCAGGCTCGCTCGTCCAGACCCTGGCGCAAGAGGCTGAACGCGCCTCCATCGACCGGCTGGTCAAGGCTCTGGACATCCTGCCGGTCAGCCGCCCCGACACCGCCAGCAGCCCCGTGGCAGGCAAGACCGTCGTCTTCACCGGCACGTTGGAGCGGATGACCCGGGCCGAGGCCAAGGCGCGCGCCGAGCGGCTGGGGGCCAAGGTGGCGGGCTCCGTTTCCGCCAAGACCGATCTGCTGGTCGCGGGGCCGGGGGCGGGTTCAAAGGCCAGGAAAGCCGCCGATCTCGGCATCGAAACGCTGGACGAGGACGGCTGGCTGGCGCTGATCGACGGCGCATGAGCGGGCGGCCCGAGGCGCTCTGGCCGCTCTTTGCGGAGCTCCAGACGCTGCAGGGCGTGGGGCCCAAGACCGCGCAGCACATGGGCGGTCTGGGCATTGAGGCGCCGCGCGATCTGCTCTTTACCCTGCCGCACACCGGCATCGACCGACAGCGCCGCGACAGCATCAAGGACAGCACACCGCCCGCCACCGTGACCGTCGCGGTCGAGATCGGGCCGCATTATCCGCCCCGGACCAAGGGCGGCGCCTACCGCATTCAGGTCACCGATGCGCAGACCGCGTTTCAGCTGGTGTTCTTCCACGCGCGCGGCGACTACTGGGAAAAGGCGCACCCTCCGGGCAGCCGCCGCATCGTCTCCGGCAAGCTGGAGTTCTTCGATGGCACGGCCCAGATGGTCCACCCCGATCACATTCTGCCGGAGGCCGAGGCGGACAGCATCCCCGTGTTCGAGCCTGTCTACCCGCTCACCGCCGGTGTGACCCAGAAGACCATGACAAAGGCCGCGCAGTCGGCGCTCGCGCTGATGCCGCCTTTCCCTGAATGGATTGATCCCGCGCAACAGGCGCAGGCAGGCTGGCCTGATTTCACCGGGGCCGCCACCAAGGCGCACAGCCCCGCCAACCCTGGTGATCTGCTCCCGACGTCCCCCGCCCGCGAGCGGCTTGCCTATGACGAGTTGTTCGCGCATCAGCTGACGCTCGCCCTGGCCCGCGCGCGTGCCCGGCGCCAGCCCGGTCGCGCCACGACAGGCGACGGTGCGCTGCAGGACCGGGTGCGCGCGCGTTTGCCCTACAGCCCGACCGCTGCGCAATCCCGCGCCATTGCCGAGATCAACGCCGATATGGCAGCACCCGCGCGGATGAACCGGCTGCTGCAGGGGGATGTGGGCGCGGGCAAGACGCTGGTGGGGTTCATGGCGCTCCTGCGGGCGGTGGAAGCGGGCGGGCAGGGGGTGCTGATGGCGCCCACGGAAATCCTCGCCCGGCAACATTTCGCGGCCCTCCGCCCTCTGGCGGAGGAGGCAGGCGTCGTGCTGGAGATCCTCACAGGCCGCGACAAGGGTGCGGAGCGCCGCGCCAAGACCGAGGCGCTGGCCAAGGGTGCAATCCAGGTCCTCGTCGGCACCCACGCCGTCTTTCAGGCGGATGTCGAATTTGCCGATCTGCGCCTCGCCATCATCGACGAGCAGCACCGTTTCGGCGTGCGCCAGCGGCTGGCACTCGGGCGCAAGGGGCAGGCGGTCGACATTCTGGTGATGACCGCCACGCCGATCCCCCGCTCACTCTCGCTGGCGCATTACGGCGATATGGATGTCTCCGTGCTCGACGAAAAGCCGCCCGGGCGCCAGCCGATCACCACGGCGATGATCAGCACCGACCGGCTGGAAGAGGTCGTGGACCGGCTGCGCGCTGCCACCGCCGACGGGCGGCAATGCTACTGGGTCTGCCCTCTGGTCGACACCAGCGAACATTCCGATCTTTCCGCGGCCGAGGCGCGGTTCAAACACCTGCGCGCCGCCCTGGGCGAAGGCACGGTGGGGCTCATGCACGGCCAGATGCCTGCAGCAGAGAAAGACGCCGCCATGGGGGGTTTCACCGCCGGTGAGACCAAGGTGCTGGTGGCCACCACCGTGATCGAGGTGGGCGTGGACGTGCCCAACGCCACGATCATGGTGATCGAGCGGGCGGAATCCTTCGGTCTGGCACAGCTGCACCAGATGCGCGGCAGGGTCGGGCGGGGGACCGGCGCCTCCACCTGTCTGCTCCTGTTTCAGCCGCCGCTGTCCGAGACCGGGCGCAAGCGGCTCGAAGTGATGCGCGAGACTGAAGACGGCTTTCGCATCGCGGAGACGGATCTGCAGATGCGCGGCGCGGGTGATCTGATCGGCACCGCGCAATCGGGTCTGCCAAGGTTCCGGGTTGCCGATCTGGAGCGGCAAGCGGGCCTCATGGCCATCGCCCAAAGCGACGCGCGCCGCCTGCTGGCCGACGATCCGGGCCTGCAAAGCCCGCGCGGCGAGGCGGCACGTCTGCTCCTGTGGATGATGCGGCAGGATGAGGCCATTCGCCTGATTTCTGTCGGGTGACTCCGCACCGATACCCCCTCGACCCCGAATGTTCTTAATAAGTTCTTTACGAATCGCTTTCGATATGAGAACAAAGTAGCAACATACAGGAGGGTGATCATGGATGTTCTTGCACAGATCAAATCAGCGGCCACACGGGCCCAGCCGACCTTGCTCCAGGACATCGCCGGTGCTGCCGCGCTCGTCCTGATGTTGCTGATCGCCCTGAACGTCAGCGCCATCGTCTGATTTCTGCCTGCGCCGTCGCGGCCCGTAACCTTGCCGGGATCTTCCACCCGGCATCGGAGACGCACACTGCCTGTGCCCGGTCTCCTCAGGGGTTTCCCCTGCGGTTGCTCACAAACGGGATCCCCACGCGACAGACGCATACCTCACGCCGCCGTCTCTCATGGGACGTGCGGCGTTTTTTTGTCCGGTCGGAAAAGGCGGGCGCTCAGGCGCAGTCGGCCTGAAGGGCCTGTGTCATCGCCTCGCAGCTGGCTTCGATGCTCAGCAGGATGGAGGCATGGCGGTTCTTGTAGCCGCGCGCGGGCTCCAGCACCTCGAACCCGTCAAAGGGCGCGGGGGGAACCGGCCCGTCCGCCTTCAGCATCTCGCGCAGCTGGTCCCGGGCCTCTTCCAGTTCCGCCAGGCTGCGTCCGATGACGGCACCGCCGGTCACGGCAGCCGCCGCCTGACCCAGAGCGCAGGCCTTGACGTCCTGACCAAAGGCACTGACCCGCCCGTCCTCGACGCTCAGATCCACCGTCACCGCCGAGCCGCACAGGGGCGAGCGTTTCTTGACCGTGGCCATCGGCGCCGCCAGCCGTGCGTGATGCGGCACATCCGCCGCCAACGCGAGGATCCGCGCGGAGTAAAGCTTGATCAGATCGGTTTCGCCAGACATGGCACCCTCCCGGCCTTTCGTTTGTCCCGGTTTCAATACATAAGTCCGCTTGTCCCAGATGCAAAAGGGTTTTTGCCATGTCCACAGCGCCCAGCCCCTTCGATCCGCAGAGCTTGCGCTACAATGACGCAGGGCTGCTGCCCGCCATCGCCCAGGATGCCGAGACCGGCGAGGTGCTGATGCTGGCCTGGATGAACGCGGCCTCCTTGGAACAAACACTCGCTTCGGGCAATGTCACCTACTGGAGCCGCTCGCGGCAGCAGTTCTGGGTCAAGGGAGAGACCAGCGGCCACCGTCAGACACTGGTGGAGATGCGGCTCGACTGTGACCGAGATTGCCTTTTGATGCTGGTCCGTCAGGTCGGTCCTGCCTGTCACACCGGGCGGCGCAGCTGCTTTTACACGGAAGTGACCGCGGATCAGGAACGGGTGATCGCAGAGCCGATGTGATCCGCGGAGGGCGCGAGCCCCACCATCGCGCGAATGTCGGCGGGCGTGGCCCCTTCCGTTCGAAACGCTGCGATGGCGCGGGCATCGTCCCGCTTGGCCAGCCGCTTGCCGGCCTCATCCCGGATCAGCCCGTGGTGGTGATAGGCGGGTGTCGGCAGCCCCAGCAAGCGCTGCAGCACCACATGGATTTGCGTCGCCTCGAACAGATCCTCCCCGCGGACCACATGGGTGATCCCTTGCGCGGCGTCGTCCACCACCACGCTCAGATGGTAGGAGGTGCCCATGTCCCGCCGGGCCAGCACCACATCACCAACCGTGTCGATCAGCGCCTGCGCCGGCACCCGGATGCGTCCTCGGTGTGCGGGGCCTTCCTCGTCAAAGGCGATCTCCAGCCCCGCCACCGCCGCCGCCATGTTCAGCCGCAGCGCGGCATCGCGGGGCCTTGGACCGGTGGGTCGCCGCCGACAGGTGCCCGGATAGACCGGACCATCGGGGCCGAACGTCACCCCCTCCTGCGGCGCGCTCGCGGCGGCCAGAATGTCGCGCCGCTTGCACGTGCAGGGATAGAGCAGCCCGCACGCCCAGAGCGTCTCCAGCGCCGCCTCGTATCGCGCCATCTGCTCGGACTGCCTCAGCACCGGCGCAGGCCAACGGACCCCCAGCCAGTGCAGATCATCGGTGATCTGTGCCTCCCACTGCGCGCGCGCCCGGCTCCGGTCGATATCCTCGATCCGCAGCAGAAAGACGCCACCCGACCGCACCGCCATGTCATGGGCCAGCAAGGCCGAATAGGCATGCCCCAGATGCAGCGGCCCTGTGGGAGATGGTGCAAAGCGTGTACGGAAAGTCACATCTTCTCAAGGACGTAGACGGTAGACTTCAGGTTGATCCCGGGCAGGTGCGGCCCGTGTTCCCGGAACAGCAACCGCGCCGCGCCGCAGTCGGTCCACTCGCAGATGCGCGCCTCGTTACAGCGGTCGGCCAGGGCGTGATCGTTCAGGGACAGCACCAGAAATCCGCCCTTGCGCAGCCCGCGCATCAGATCATCGAAAACCGACATGGGTGCCGCCCCCGCGCCAATCACGCCGATGGCCGCGACCGCCGCGTAGCCGGTCAGATCCGGCACCCCGTCTCCGGGCGCCCGCAGCGCCAGCGCGCGGTAGAGCCGCTTGGCCCGCGCCTTGGCCAGCATCTCTTCGGAGATATCGACGCCGTCCAATGCGGCAAAGCCCGCCAGTTTCAGCGCCAGCCCCGACAGCCCCGTGCCGCAGCCGAAATCCAGCACCGGTGCGGTCAGATCGGGGACATGTTTGGCCAGCGCTTCGGCACAGCGGCCCGGTGTCACATAGCCGTTTTCGCGCACCTCGGCCTCGTAGCCATCGGACCAATCGTCGTAAAGCGCGCGGGTGTCGTCTGGGTGTCGGGATCCGTAGACCCGGGTCAAGTAAGGTTCCGCCATCCCGGTAAGATAGCCAGTTTGCCTAGGCCGCGTCCAGTACCGCGCCCTGCAGCCAGGTCTGCCAGGCCGCCTTGGCCCGGTCCGTGTAGGCTTTGTAGCGGTCCTTGCGACCACGTCTGCCGCCTCTAAGCCCTTCTACAGGCGGGAAAAGTCCGAAGTTCACGTTCATCGGCTGAAAGGTCTTTGCCTCCGCGCCGCCGGTGATATGGGTGATCAGCGCGCCGGTGGCGGTACACGCGGGCGGTGTGTCCAGCGACTGCCCCAGCATCTCGGAGGCGGCCAGACGTCCCGCCAAAAGACCCATGGCAGCAGATTCCACATATCCCTCCACGCCGGTGATCTGCCCGGCAAAGCGGATGTTGGGCCGGGCGCGCAACCGCATCCGCGCGTCCAGCACCGTGGGCGAATTCAGGAACGTATTGCGATGAATGCCACCCAGCCGGGCAAAGCGCGCATCCTCAAGCCCGGGAATAGATTTGAAAACATCGGCTTGCGCGCCGTACTTCATCTTGGTCTGGAAGCCCACGATGTTGTAGAGCGTGCCCAGCTTGTTGTCGCGCCGCAGTTGCACCACCGCATGCGGCTTCACATCCGGCGCATGGGGGTTCGTGAGCCCCACGGGCTTCATCGGGCCAAAGCGCAGCGTCTCGCGCCCGCGCTCCGCCATCACTTCGATGGGCAGGCAACCGTCAAAGTAGTTCGCGGTCTCGCCCTCGTGAAACTCCGTCTTGTCGGCACCCAGCAGCGCGTCGATGAACGCCTCGTACTGGTCGCGGTCCATGGGGCAGTTGAGGTAGGCCGTGCGCTCCTCCTCCGTCTCGCCCTTGTCATACCGCGACTGCATCCAGGCCTTGGACATATCGATGCTGTCGAAATAGACGATGGGGGCGATGGCGTCGAAAAATGCCAGCGCCTCCGCCCCCGTTTCCGCCGCAATAGCCTGACCGAGCGCGGAGGATGTCAGCGGCCCCGTCGCGATGATCCACTGACCCTCGCGGGGCAGCTCGGTGATCTCGCCATATTCGACCCGCACGTTCGGGTGCGCCATCAGCGCATCGGTCACCGATTGCGCAAAAGGGTCCCGGTCCACCGCCAGCGCGCCGCCCGCGGGCAGCCGGTGCCGATCCGCCGTGCGCATGATCAGACCGTCCGCCGCGCGCATCTCCCAATGCAAAAGCCCCACGGCGTTCTGCTCGTCATCATCGGAGCGGAAGGAGTTGGAGCAGACCATTTCCCCCAAAAGGCCCGTCTGATGCGCAAAGGTGCCGACCTCGGGCCGCATCTCGTGGATCACCACCCGCACGCCCATGTGTGCCGCCTGCCAGGCGGCCTCGGACCCGGCCATGCCGCCGCCCACGATGTGCAATTCTTCTGTCATGCCCCTGCATCTAAGCCAGCGCGCGGCGCCGCGCAACCGATGCCCGCTTGCTCGTCCGGGCGAATTACCGCAGGTTCCGGGGCATCACCGGGGGAAGGGGGGGACGATGGATCTCAAGATGGATGTGCCGGCGCTCAACGCGTTTTTGCAAGGTGTGTTCGAGCAGGTCGCCGATGACTTCATCGTCGAGACCGTCTCGCCCTATCGCCTGACGGTGCGGCTGACCATCGGCGACAAGCATCTGCGTCCCGGTGGCACCATTTCGGGGCCGTCGATGTTCGCGCTGGCGGATGTTGCGGCCTATCTGGTGACGCTGGCCCATATCGGGCCGCAGGCGCTGGCGGTGACCACGAATTGCGCCATCGACTTCATGCGCAAACCCCCCGCTGGTGTTGATCTGATCGGCGAGGCGCGGCTCTTGAAACTGGGCAAGCAGTTGTCGGTCAGCGATGTGATGATAACCTCCCACGGCATGGTGGAGCCGGTGGCCCGCGCCAGCCTCACCTACGCCATTCCGCCTGCGCCCAGAGGGAGAGGATAAAAAAACGGCCGGGACATGCCCGGCCGCAAGGAAGAGGTCTGATGCGTGCACCGGGGAGGTTACACGCGCCAGAACACCTTGGACGCCTCGGTCCGAGCCACCCGCGGTGTCAGCCCCACATCATCCAGCTGCCAATTTTCCAGCTGGCTCAGCGCACGTCTGGTACGGCGCCGCGTGGCCCATTTCGACACAATGACCGCAAACTCCAGCGCCAGCAGCGCAACCGTCGGAATGTCCTTTGCCGTGTTCAGATAGGCGATGGTCCGGTGGGAGGGGGTCATAAGATGTGTCATGGGAATCTCCTGAATTGTATTGACACAATGTAGCGTGATAGCTACGGGTTATTGATACGATGACAGATACAATCGCGCTAGGAAAACATTGTAATGAGTACAATTTGGCAACCTGAGATCACCCAGGGGCAGGGCCCCAAGTATCAGGCCGTTGCCCACAGCATTCGCCAGGGCATTGACGCAGGCGCCCTGCAGCCAGGGGACAAGCTGCCACCGGTGCGGGATCTGGCCTGGCAACTGCAGATCACGCCGGGCACCGTTGCCCGCGCCTACACGATCCTCACCGATGAGGGCACGCTCAACGCCGAGGTGGGCCGCGGTACCTTCGTCGCCCCGCCGCAGCCCGCCCGTGTTCCCGATACACCCATCGAAATCGACGTGATCCGCCACCGGGTGGGGGAGGACCCGGACCCTTACGCGGTCAACCTCTTCTCCCCGCATCTTCCCTGCGTCGGTCAGGACAAGCTGATCCGCCAGCTCTTTGCCGACGTGGCGCAGGAGCCGCCCTCGGGCATCATGCACTACCCCAGCCGCGAAAACTCACGACCCGCGCGCGAGGCCGTCGTCCGCTGGCTGGAGGGCACGCCGCTCGGCCCCTTGGGCGAAAAGGACATCGCCCTCTGCCACGGTGGTCAGAACGGTATCCTGCTGTGCCTCCAGTCGATCCTGACGGGCCGCAAACCCGCGGTGCTGATCGAGGAACTGGCCTATCCGGGCTTTCGCCGGGCGGCCGAGATGCTGCGCGCCGATGTGGTGCCCATCGCCATGGACGCCCATGGCCTGATCCCGCAGGCGTTCGAGCAGGCGGTACGCGCCCATGACGCGCAGGTGCTCTGCACATCGCCCGAGGTTCATAACCCCACCGGCGGCTTCACCCCCACCGCCCGGCGCGAAGAGATCGCGGCGATCGCGCGCCGCTACGATGTGCAGATCCTGGAGGATGACTGCTACCGGATGGGTGTCGACCGCGCGCCCACCTACCGCATGCTGGCGCCGGAGCGTGGCTGGTACGTCTCCTCCATCGCCAAGACGATCACGCCCGCGCTGCGCTTTGGGTTCGCCATCGCACCGGAGGGCAAGTGGTCGGTCCTGCGCCGCACCGCAGAGCACAGCTTTTTCGGTCTCGCCACACCCATCGGCGATGTGGCCGCGCTGCTGCTCTCCCACCCGCAGATCGACGCGCTGGCGCAGGAAACCCGCCGCGCCTTCAACGCCTATGTGCAGCGCGCCGTCAACGTGCTGGGCGGGCACGATCTGACCTGGCGCGAAGACGTGCCGTTTCTGTGGTTACGGCTGCCGCTGGGCTGGCGGGCCGGGGCCTTCTGTCAGGCCGCCGAAGCCGTGGGCGTGCAAATCAGGTCATCCGAGGAATTCGTCTGCCGCGAGGCCCGCGCGCCCCATGCGGTGCGCATGGCCGTGAACGCCGGTGTCTCCATCGGCAGCTTTGAGGCGGCGATGGTCCGCCTGTGTCAATTGCTCGACAATCCGCCGGAGCAAATCAGCGTCTGAAAGTGGGGTAAAATAATACCTATTTTATAAACCTATGATCCAAAACGATTAAATCGTTTTACCAGCGCTTGACGCGACGCCGCGCGCCTTTATAACCCTGCTATCGAATTTGGGTGCCGTCGCGCGCCCGTCACCTCAATCGGGGAACCGTCCATGAAAACCTTTTCTGCAACACCCGCAGATATCGACAAGAAATGGATCCTGATCGACGCCGAAGGTGTCGTTCTGGGCCGTCTCGCATCGATCGTTGCCACGCGCCTGCGCGGCAAGCACAAGCCCTCTTTCACACCGCATATGGATATGGGCGACAACGTGATCATCATCAACGCCGACAAGGTGCAGCTCACCGGCAAGAAGCGCGATGAGCATCACTACTGGCACACCGGCCACCCCGGCGGGATCAAATCGCGCACCAAGGCGCAGATCCTTGAGGGTGCGCACCCCGAGCGCGTGGTGACCCTCGCGGTCAAACGCATGCTGCCCGGCAACCGTCTCAGCCGTCAGATCATGACCAACCTGCGCGTCTATGCAGGCGGCGAGCATCCCCACGAGGCGCAAAGCCCCGAAGTTCTGGACGTGAAATCCATGAACAGCAAAAACACCCGGAGTGCATGAGCATGGCTGACGAAATCAACACACTCGAAGACCTCAAGGACGCCGTGACCGACAACATCGGTGCCGTGCAGGGCGTGGAAACCGAAATGACCCCGCGCGAGCCTGTCCGCGACGACCTGGGCCGCTCCTATGCCACCGGCAAGCGGAAGGATGCGATCGCCCGCGTCTGGATCAAGCCCGGCTCCGGCAAGGTCACCGTCAATGGCAAGCCGCAGAACGATTACTTCGCGCGGCCCGTGCTGCAGATGATCCTGGCCCAGCCTTTCTCGATCACCGGGACAGAAGGCCAGTTTGACGTGACCGCCACGGTCAAAGGTGGCGGGCTCTCCGGTCAGGCCGGTGCGGTCAAGCACGGCGTCTCCAAGGCGCTGCAGCTTTACGATCCCTCCCTGCGCGGCGCACTCAAGGCTGCAGGCTTCCTGACCCGGGACAGCCGCGTGGTGGAGCGCAAGAAATACGGCAAGGCCAAGGCGCGCAAGAGCTTCCAGTTCTCCAAGCGCTAACTCGGCCTCGCTGCCACGATCTCAGGGCCGTCCAAAGGGGGCGGCCCTTTTCGTCTGGGCCACCGGGCCTGCGTTCGGTCGTTGGCGCGACGGCGCCCAAAGGCCTTGCAAGGCCTTTCGCCCCGCCGCACCCCCTGCGCCTGCGCCCGCCCATCGCCACCGGCCGGTCCGGTCACGCTTTGCTCGGAAACCCCACCGTGCGCCCTGTTATCCCAGCCCAACACCTATCCTGCACCGACATAATACCGACGTGATACCGACGGGATACCGACGCGGCTTTGCCCTTGTTTTACTGGGTTAACGGGTGCTTCGCCAGCAGGCGGCCCGCCCGTGTTGCGCGCACGCCGCTTTAACCCATCAGGAGGGGTGCGATGCGGCGCGTTCCGAAAGAGGGGGAGTGGGCTCAGGCGTCGGGTTCGATCAGCCCCAGCCCGCGCAGATAGATGCCGATCCCGCTCTCCAGCAGATCATCCGCCGGAAAGGGCGAGGCACGCCCGGGAGAGTTCCGCGCAAACAGCTCCACCACCCCGTGGCTCAGCGCCCAGATATGCGCCGAGAACATCGGCGCGGGCGGGCGTTTCTCCGCCGGGATATGCTGGCTGAGATCCGTCGCAGCCTTCTCCAGGACCCCGTTGGCCCGCGCGGCGGCGGCGGCCAGTTCCGGGGTGCGGTTGATGGAAATCCCGCTCTCGAACATGGAGATGTAATGCCCGGGATATTTTCGCGCAAAGGCGAGATACGCGCGGCCCGTGGCAGAAAACGCTTCCAAAGCAGACGGTTGGCCGTTCTGATAGGCGTATTCCATCAAGTCGCCAAAGATCTCGTAGCCCTGCAGCGCGCCCTCGGCGATCAGATCCTCGCGCCCTTCGAAGTGACGGTAGACCGCCGCGGGCGTGACGCCTGCCTGCTTGGCGGCTTCTGAGAGGGTGAACCCCATGGGGCCGCGCACCTCGATCAATTCCAATGCGGCGTCGATCAGGGCCTGGCGCAGATTTCCGTGGTGGTAGCCGCGTTTAGGCATCCCAGATATCCGGCCCGCCGCAGACGCCCGCATCCACGGGTCCGATGGCGGCCGCGTCCTTGCGGGCGTAGTCGATCCCGTGCAGCACCGTCCGGATCGCATTGAGCCGCGCGCGCCGCTTGTCATCCGACCGCACCACGGTCCAGGGTGTCTGCGCCGTGTGGCTCCGCTCCAGCGTCTCGGAGATGGCATCCGTGTAGGCATCCCACCGGTTCAGCCCCTCCACGTCGATCCAGCTCAGTTTCCACTGTTTCAGCGGGTCCGCCTCGCGCGCCAGCAGACGGCGCAGCTGCTCGGCGCGCCCCACGTTCATCCACAGCTTGAACAGATGCACCCCGTCCTCCACCAGCATGGTCTCGAAAGGGGTGACCTGATCAAAGAACTGCGCGCGCTGCTCGGGCGTGCAAAAGCCGAAGACCCGCTCGACCACGCCGCGGTTGTACCAGCTGCGATCAAAGAAAACGCATTCGCCTTCGGTGGGCAAATGATTGATATAGCGTTGAAAATACCACTGCCCGCTTTCCACGTCGGTCGGTTTGCCAAGGGCCACGATGCGCGCGCCGCGCGGATTGAGGTTGCTGCGGAACCGTTTGATCGTGCCGCCTTTGCCGGCCCCGTCGCGCCCCTCGAAAACGATCACCACGCGCCCGCCGCTTTCGCGCAGCCAGGCCTGGAGTTTGACCAGCTCGATCTGCAGCGTATGGAGCGCGCGTTCATAGGCCTTGCGGCCCATCCGCTCGGCATGCGGGTAGCTGGGCGAGAGCATGTCGTTCTTGTCGGCACCGCGGATCGCCGCGCGGATCTCCTCGGGTGCTGTCGCCTCGAAAAAGCGACTGATCGCACCGTCAAATGGCAGGGTCATGGGGCTCTCCGCAGCTTGCTCACAGGCTCTATATGGGATGTTAAAGGTTTTAACGCAAACCCGCACGGCTGGCGGCACGGTCGATGGCGGCGACAACCGCCTCCGGGTCGGCGTGGTGCGGCATGTGGCCCACGCCCTCCATCCGGGTGAGCTCGCCGTCCGGCAGCATGCCCGCCAGTGGCTCGGAATGGATATGCAGCGGCACGGTAGTATCTTCGGTTCCGTGCAGGATCTCCACTGGCAAGTCCAAGCTCGGGTAGCGCTGCGACATCTCCTCCACATGCGGGCGGAGCGAATTGACCTGCTGTGCATTGGCGCGTTGGGTCGTGCGGCGCAGGGTCAGATCGGTACCGATATGGTCAATGTAGCCCTCGGGCACCGGCTGCGGCGCAAAGATGGATTCCACACTGTCGTGTACCAGCGGGGCAGGCGCAAAGGCCGCAATCAGCGGCACCAGGATCAGGCTGCCAAATCGCGTATCCAGCAGCCGGTACTGCAGCGTCAGCTCTCCGGGCCAGGGCTGCGACGCGGCACCCAGCAGAACCAGTGCCGCGGTCCGGTCGGGCCGGGACAGGGCCCATGCCAGAGAGACCGCCCCACCGTAGGAGTGGCCGACGACAATGGGGTTCTGCACACCGAGGGCATCGGCAGCCCCTTGCAACATCTCCGCCTGACGAGCGGGCGATTCCGCGGCGGTGCTGAGCACCCCTTCGAACGCCGGGCCCGCCCGGTCCGTCCAGCCAAGGCCGGGGCGGTCCAGGACGATCACGCGGTAGCGGTCCTTGAGCCTGTGCACCAGATCGAAGGTGAAATCGCGCGTACTGCCGGACGCGCCGTGGATCAGAATGACATCGGGCCCGCTGCCGAAGACCTCCGCATGGACCTGCCTGCCCGCCGGTCCGACGAGCTGGCCCGCGGGGGGGAACTCCGCGGCGGCTTTTGCATCGCGTGCATTGGCCCGCCACAGCGTCACCAGAACGAGCAGGACCAGGAAAAGAGCGATATAGCCCAAGGCTTTAAGCACCGATCTGGCTCATATCAAACGGCGTCGACTGGTAGATCGCGTTGATCCAGTTGCCATAAAGCAGATGCGCGTGGCTGCGCCAGCGGTTGAGCGGAGTGCGCGCGGGGTCGTCGCCCGGATAATAATTCACCGGCAGCGTGATCGCCTCGCCCGAGGCCACGTCGCGGTCGTATTCCTGCTTCAGCGTATCGCTGTCGTATTCGAAATGGTTGAAGATATAGAGCGCGCGGTGCGCGGGATCCTCCACCAGACAGGGACCGACCTCGTCACTGCCCAATAGCGTGGTCAGCCCCGGGGCCGCGTCGATCTCTGCCTGCCGCATTTCGGTCCAGCGCGACACGGGGATCACGCAGTCATCGGAAAAGCCGCGGAGATACTGCGAGGCGGGGGCCAGATTGCGGTGCCGGAAACAGCCGAAGGCCTTGGCCTCCAGCATATGTTTGCGAACCCCGTGGAAGTGGTTGATCATCGCCATGCCGCCCCAGCACACGCCAAAGGTGGAATGCACATTGGTCTGCGTCCAGTCCATGACCATGCGCAGCTCGTCCCAGTAAGTCACCTCGTCGAAGGCCAGATGCTCGATGGGTGCGCCGGTGATGATCAGACCGTCGAATTTCTCGTCACGGACCTCCTCGAACGGGCGGTAAAAGCTCTCCATATGCGCGGCGGCAGTGTTGCGGGTCTGATGCTCGGACATGCGGATGAGGCTCAGCTCGATCTGCAGGGGCGTGGCGCCGATCAGCCGGGCGAACTGGTTTTCCGTCTGGATCTTCTTGGGCATCAGGTTGAGCAGTCCGATCCGCAGCGCCCGGATGTCCTGACGCGCGGCCTGATCAGGGTCCATGACCATCACGCCTTCGTTCGTCAGCACGTCATAGGCGGGCAGGTCGGCAGGGATCTTGATGGGCATGGGGATGTTCCGGGCGCTTGTGAGGGTTGTCAGATAGGCGCAAGGGCGCGCAGGCTCAAGGGGCGGGTGCTCACGGGCGCGTCAGAGCTTCGCAGCGATCAGCCTGTCGAAATCCTCAGGAGTGCGCAGCGCAGCCACCTCGTCGGCGGTGACGGTCACGCCCCAGCGGGCCATGGCCGCATACCGCGGCTGCCGGTGGGCCAGTGCGCGGGCGTAGGCAAAGCGCAGGAAATCATCCGGGTCCACCGTCTCCGGGACGGTCCCGGTGTCGCTCAGATAGGCAGCCCATGCAGCGCTCAGAAATTCCGGCTGGTAGGCCATGGGTTTGGGGGCGCGGTCAAAACGGCGGATGAGTTCCTGGGTATGGGCCTCGTCGCCCTTGATCCAGACGATCAGGCAGTGACGCGCAAGCTCCGACAGGATGGGATCGGCATCGTCGTGGGGGTCCACCCATTCGCAGATCGACCCGCCGGTGTCGCAGATGAAATGCGGATAGCCATAGAGCGCCTCGGCCCGCTGGGCGAAATGCGCGGTGTCGTGCAGGGCCGCGATCTCCGCCTGGCGAAACTCCTCCTGACGGCGCTGGTACTCGGTGATGGCCAACCCGCCCTTGCCCGGATCGCCGGGCTTGCCCAGGTAGGTGGCCACGGGTGCCAGATTGTCAAAGGTGATGTTGGAGCCGATGTAGATGCTGTCGCTCATCAACAAGCTGCGCAGGAACGGCACCTTCATGGCCTCCGCCTTGGCGTTGTCGGCGATGCGCTCGCCCATGTAGCGGGTGCCGATACGGTAATCGATGGAGTAGTGGAACCACTCGCCCGACGCGCGCAGCAGGTTCGACATATGCGTCTTGCCCAGTCCCGACATGCCGTAGACCAGCACGGATTTGCGCGGGGCGCCCAGCCACTGGGCAGCGGAGGAATAGAGCATGCGGAAAGGTCCTTGGGGCAGGGGCTGGTCCGAACACCTACCGCCGGGCTCTTAGCGCGTCAATCGACGGGGTCGCGCTGACGTCGGCGCAGCAAATGAGCCGCCCGACCGTCGAGCACCATCAGCCCCACGGCCAGCAGCGCAAAGCCCGCGTAGGCGTTGGCGCCCAGATCCTCCCCCAGCACCCATGCACCCAGCAGGATCGCCACCGGAGGGATCAGCAGGGTGACCAGCATCAGGTTGCCGCTGCCCGCGCGCGCCAGCACATAGTAGTAAAGCAGGTAGGCCCCCGCCGTCGCGATGATGGAGAAGTATCCGATGGCCAGAAAGGTGTCGGCCTGCAGGTCGAGCCGGACGGGCCCTTCGATCAGGAAGGCTGCGGGTACCGAGATCAGGCTGGAGCCGGTGAGCATGCCTGCTGCCGCCACCTGCGGTGATAACCCGGCGAGCTTTTTCCGGGCCCAGACCGCTGCCAGCGCGTAGGAGACCGTGCCGCCGATCACCGCCAGTTGCGCGGCAGAGCGCAGATCGAAGCGCGCCAGATTTTCCAGCCCGATGGCCGTGGCAACGCCGAGAAAGCCTAAGCTGACCCCCACCCCCTTGCGCAGGCTCAACCGTTCATCGGCAAAGAAGACCGCCGCCGCGATCACGCCGAAAACGGCCGTTGCAGCGTTCAGGATCGAGGTCAGCCCGGTCTCGATATGCAGCTGCCCCCAGGCCATCAGACCAAAGGGGATCACATTGTTGAGAAGCCCCATGACGAAGAAGGCGCCCCAGATCCGCGCACCGCGCGGGATCGGCAGGCGCATGGCCATCACCACAACCCAGAGCACCAGCGCCGCCCAAAAGGTGCGATGTGCCACAACCCAGGCGGGCCCGATCTCGTCCAATGCGACGCGGATCGACAGGAACGACGCGCCCCAGAGGAGCCCTAGCAGGAGCAGCGCGCTCCACGCTTTGGGTGAGAGGATCATTTGAGGTGTCATGGCCGCACCCTAGGCGCAGCTGTCCCCGCCAGCCACCCGGATCATGTGCAAAGAAAAACGCCCGGGGAAAGAACCCGAGCGCAGTGATTGTCAGACACTATGATTAAAACTTGTAAGCGACCTTTACACCGATCGCGACGGCGTCGTTGTCTTCGAAGTCCCCGGCTGGAGCGACCGGGCCGGCACGCGTTTCTGTATCGCCGATGCGGATGTACCGAATTCCAGTGGTGATTTCCATGTTGCCTTGGGTGTAGATGGCGGCCAGACCAATACTCTTTTGTCCATCTGACGGTCCGAGGTTGGTGAAAAAGCTGCCACTACTTCGTTCATACCCAAGGCTCGCTGCGAGAGCCCAGTTCGCATTGAGACGGCGTCCTATCCCAAGTGTGTAGGTGGTCACATCATCCTCATAGCTCAGCAGTGAGGTACCGCCGGTAAGCGTCTGATAGTTCGCGGGCGTAAGGTCGAAATCGTCCCAATCGACCCAACGCACACCACCGAACAGCAGCGTTCCCGGCGCAATTCCTGTTTGGAAAGCGAGGTTCACAGACTGAGGTGTTTCAAAATCTGTGTCAGAGATATTTGGCCCGCCGAGAGCGACGGAGTTTTCCGTTGTCTTGTTGCTGTGGCTTACTTCAGAATTGTAGGTCAACGATACGCGCAAAGCGATGTCAGGCCGCTCGTATGCGACACCGGCGACGTAGCCGACACCATAGTCGCTTTCAGCATCGACGTTGTAACCAGTAAGGCTTGCGATAGGGGTGAAGGAGATCTCCGCATTGGCGTCGGTTCGCTGAAGTCTGAGCCCACCGTAAACACTTATTCCGTTGGACATGTTGTATTGTAGCAGGCCGGTCAAAGCTACTGAGTTGAACTCTGCATTTGATCCGGCAGCGAAGTAGCCAGTGCCGTCTGGATAGTCCACCTCGGCCAAGAATGGTTGATCGATAATAAGCGCGTACGACCAGGTATCGTTGATGTCAGCCTTGTAAGCTCCACCAAATTGAAAGTAGCTTGGTGAAATATCGCCTGAGCTCACACCCGCGGTGAAACCGACGCCTTCTCCACTCAGCTCCGGTGACACTCCAGCAAAGCTGAACTCGACATGGCGTCCTTCTTCGAAGAGCACATCGACCGACTGACCCGAACGGTCCAGCGCGCCCGCATGCACCGCGCCGCTTGCCAGACATGTGGCTGTTACAATCGTGAGGTATCTTTTCATGGTTCTCCTCCCCAGAAGACCTGCGTCATTTGAATAAAAGTCGGCGCAGCTAATCACGCATCCTTGATCGGTCAATTGTTGACGCCGGGGAAGCTTGCACTGTGACCTCACGTAAAATCAACTTGGGCGTCGTGTTTCGACCCAAATATTCAAATAATTGCCGCCGAAGATGATCAGAGCACCGAGAAACACCCAGACATCGAGCGCTTCGCCGTAGAGCAGCATGCCGACGATGGCGATCGCGGGCAGGCGGATGAAGTCAATCGGGACCACGACGGTGGCGGGGGCGATGGCCAGCGCATTGGTCATGCAGTAGTGCGCCAGAAGCCCCGCGATGCCGATCATCACCACGTAAGGCAGGCTCGCCGGATCCGGTAGGGCGATGTCGCCATCATATCCGGCGGCGATCACGCCCATGACCAGCTGCATGGTTGTCAGGTAGAACAGGATGCAGGTGATGCTCTGGGTCCGGGTCAGCCGCTTGGTCAGCATGATCGTGAGCGCAAAGAAGATCGCGGAGGAGGCCGCCGTGATCACGCCCGCGTTGATCCCCGCCATATCGGGCCGCGCCACCACCAGAATGCCGATGAACCCCAGAATCGCCGACATCCCCCGCACCGCGGTCAGCCGCTCCCCCAATATGAGCGGTGACAGCACGATCACCCAGAGCGGCGAGGTGAATTCCAGCGCAAAGACCTGCGCCAGCGGTATGACGGTGACCGCGTAGAACCACAGGTTTTGTCCCGTGAAATGCGCCAGATTGCGGAGCAAGTGCGTGCCCAGCTGGTCTTTGCGGATCTCACGCCAGCGGCCCGTCAGCCAGGCCAGCGCCATAACGACCAGCACGCCGATCATGCTGCGGTACATCATGATTTCAAACGTATCGAGCCTGTCCGATACCTCGCGCCCGGCCACCGCCATGGTGGAAAATGAGGCAATCGCGCCGATCATCCACAGGGCGGCAACGCCCACGGTGTTCATTCTGGCAGACCGGTAACGGTGTCATCGCGCGCTATACTCGTGGTTTGCGCAGCCCAGACGCTCGCGTCGGCGCGGGCCTGATGCGCCTCAAAGGCGGCGCTATCCGCAAACCGCTCGCTGACGGCCCAGATCAGCGGATTCTCCGTCGGTGTGACCTCGAAGAACAGACAGCCCGGTTCGGCCCGTGTCAGCGCGATATGCGCGGGCAGGGCGGAGCGCACACGGGCGGCTTCGTCAGGGGTTGCGCAGATCAGCCGCCCGGTGAGGCGCACTTCGGTCATTCCCATTCGATGGTGCCGGGCGGTTTGGAGGTGATGTCGTAGGTCACACGGTTGATGCCGGGCACTTCGTTGATGATGCGCGTCGCCGTCTCGCCCAGAAAGTCGTGGCTGAAGGGGAAGTAATCCGCGGTCATCCCGTCGACGGAGGTCACCGCGCGCAGCGCACAGGCGTAATCGTAGGTGCGCCCATCACCCATGACACCCACCGTGCGCACCGGCAGGATGGCCACAAACGCCTGCCAGATGTCATCGTAGAGCCCGTGGCGGCGGATCTGGTCGATGTAGATCGCATCGGCCTCGCGCAGGATGTCGAGCTTGGCGCGGGTAATCTCGCCGGGGCAGCGGATGGCAAGGCCCGGTCCGGGAAAGGGGTGCCGTCCGATAAAGCTCGGAGGCAGGCCAAGTTCTCGGCCCAGTGCGCGCACCTCGTCTTTGAAGAGTTCGCGCAACGGCTCCACCAGCTGCATGTTCATGCGCTCGGGCAGCCCGCCCACATTGTGATGCGATTTGATGGTGACCGAGGGGCCGCCCGAAAAGGAAACCGATTCGATCACATCCGGGTAGAGCGTGCCCTGCGCCAGAAAATCCGCCCCGCCAATGGCCTTGGCGTGTTTCTCGAAGACCTCGATAAACAGGCCACCGATGATCTTGCGCTTGGTTTCGGGGTCGGAGACCCCGTCGAGCTTGCCCAGAAAGAGCTCCGATTCGTCGGCGTGGATGAGCGGCAGATTGTAGTGCTCGCGGAACATGCCCACGACCTCCGCGCTCTCGTTCTTGCGCATTAACCCGTGGTCCACGTAAACGCAGATCAGCTGATCGCCCACCGCCTCGTGGATCAGAACGGCGGCGACAGAACTATCCACCCCGCCCGACAGCGCGCAGATCACCCGACCGCTGCCCACCTGGTCGCGGATGCGCGCGATAGCCTCCTCGCGGTAGGCGCCCATGGTCCAGTCGCCGGTAAAGCCCGCCAGTCGCACGAAATTCTCGTAAAGCTTGGCGCCGTTGGGGGTGTGGTGCACCTCCGGGTGAAACTGCACGGCATAGAAGTTCCGATCCGTATCCGCAGTCACGGCAAAGGGCGCGTTGGGCGAGGTACCGTAGACCTCAAACCCCGGCGCGATTTGGCTCACGTGATCACCGTGGCTCATCCAGACCTGCTCCCGGTCCGCGGCGAACCACCCCTCCAGCAGGGCCAGCTGGCGCGCCGCAGGCGTGACATAGGCGCGCCCGAATTCCGCGGTGCCCTGGCCGCGGTCCACCTTGCCACCCAGCAGGTGCATCATGACCTGCTGACCGTAGCAGATGCCCAGGATCGGTACGCCAAGCTCAAAGACGCACTTTGGCGGCATCGGCGCGCCATCCGCAAAGACAGACGCGGGGCCGCCCGAAAAGATCACTGCCTTGGGCGCGAAATCGGCCAGAAACGCATCCGTCACCGTGTTGAACGGGTGGATCTCGCAGTAAACATTCAGCTCGCGCAGGCGGCGGGCGATCAGCTGGGTCACCTGGCTGCCGAAATCGATGATTAAGAGGCGGTCGTGTTGGGCTGTGTTCATAAACGCTGATTAGGGGCGGCGCTGCCAAGTGGCAAGGGTGCGATGATTGCCCGCCGCCGGAGCCGGGCGGATATTTCCGATCACAAGTTGGGTCAGATGGCTGCAGTATGTCGCTTTTTTTGCCTGCAAGGCCGCAGCGGGCGCGAAGGTGCTGCCCGAAATGGGGTAGCACCGGCCTGAGCAGCACAGGCGGGAGCAAGGATATGGCCGAAGCAGCAACGCGCAGACGGGGCAGAGGGGGCGGCGGCGCGGCGCGACGTGCCGAACGATCCGCCGTTTCCTTTGAGACCGCCCGCTTTATCGAGCGGAACATCCCGAATTTCGATGTGCTGAACGAAGAAGCGCTGGAAATCATCGAGGCCAATGCCGAGACGGTGCTGGCCGAGGTGGGCGTGAACTTCATCGAAAACCCCGCGGCCCTGCAGCGCTGGCGTGATGCTGGCGCTGACGTGGATGGCGAACGGGTCCGGCTTCCGAAGGGGCTGGCACGCGAACTCTGTAAGACCGCCCCTTCCAGCTACACCCAGCACGCGCGCAATCCGGCGCGCAACGTTGAGGTCGGCGGGCGCAATCTGGTGTTGGCGCCGGTCTACGGCCCGCCCTTCGTACGCGATGCCATCGGCGGGCGCCGCTATGCCACGATGGAGGATTTCCGCAAGTTCGTGAAACTCGCCTATATGTCCAAGTGGCTGCATCATTCGGGCGGCACGGTCTGCGAGCCCACGGATCTGCCCGTGAACAAGCGCCATCTTGACATGCTGCACGCCCATATGACGCTGAGCGACAAGCCGTTCATGGGGTCCGTCACCGAACCCAGCCGCGCGCGCGATTCGGTGGAGATGTGCGAGGTGCTCTTTGGCGCCGATTTCGTGCAGCAGAACACGGTGATGACGTCGCTGATCAACATCAACTCGCCCATGACCTTCGACGATGTGATGATGGGCGCGCTGGAGGTCTATGCCACCAACAATCAGGCCTGCATCATCTCGCCCTTTATCGTCGGCGGCGCCATGGCGCCCGTCTCCGTCGCGGGAACGCTGACCCAGGTGCTGGCGGAGACGCTAGCGGGGATTGCCTACAGCCAGCTGTGCCGGGCAGGCGCGCCGGTGGTCATGGGGGCGTTCGTGACCTCGATCGACATGAACTCCGGCGCGCCGACCTTCGGCACACCGGAGGCTGCGCATATCACCTACGGGGCCGGTCAACTGGCGCGCAGGCTGGGGCTGCCCTACCGGTCGGCGGGCTCATTCTGCGGCTCGAAACTGCCCGATGCCCAGGCTGCTTACGAGACGGCGAACAGCCTCAACGTGGGCTTGCTTTCGGGGGTCAACTTCATGCTGCACGCCTGTGGCTGGCTGGAAGGCGGCCTGGTGGCATCCTTCGAGAAGTTCGTGATGGATGCGGACCAGCTTGGGACGCTGCATCATCTGGCGCAGGGCGTCAGTGTCGATGCGGAAGCGCAGGCGATGGAGGCGATCCGCGAGGTGGGGCCGGGAGGGCATTACCTGGGCTGCGCACATACCCAGGCGAATTTCAAAACGGCATTCTGGAAATCCGATCTGCTGGACTACAAGCCCTTTGAGACCTGGGACGACGAAGGGGCGCGGGACACCCAGGCGCTTGCCAGCCTGCGTGTGGACAAGATGCTTGCCGACTACCAGCAACCATCGCTTGACCCCGCCAAGGAAGAGGCGCTCGTCGCGTTCATCGCCGCCAAGAAGGCACAGGAGCCAGACAGCTTCATGTAGATCAGGCCGCCTGGGTCGCGCGCAGGACGCGCGCCTCTCCCAGCATTGCGATCAGCACGTCCACATGACGGATCAGGCTGTAGCTCGTGTCGCTGCCGGTCCGCTGGGCATTCAGCTCACCCTCGATCTCGATCAGCCGCATCAAGGCCGCGCCATGGCGTGGCAGCACACCGTAGCCCAGCAGCCGCGGCAGATGGACAGCGCGCCGGTAATCCTCCGCGCCGATGCGCGCCGCGCGCATCAAAAGGGGGGGGCGGCGAATGGCGTGCAGCATGGAGAGAAGGTCTTGCATATTCGTATTCCTTTCGGTCCGTCTTTTTTTTGGCAACGGAGCTTTGGCAGCCCGATGACCAGGCTATACCACCGCACCCGGCGATGTTGCGCGGCTCGGCAACAGCGCGCTCGGGTGGCTTAGGGAGTTGTTAAGACTCGGATCTCACGGAGATTTTGCCGCTCCGCCTCTTTTTTAGGCGCTGTTGCGCGGAGCGCGGCTGGGGCGTTCGGACCAGTAAAAACTGTTTATAATTTTCCGCAAATACTCGGCAAATCTGCACCTGTTAACGAACGAGTAACGAATACCTCTTTAGGTTGCATTTGATTAAAATCGAACAACCAAAGGTGTGTTATGACCTGGGACCGCTACACATGAAGGAGCTGGAGTTGCCATCTTTCGCTGACAACCGCCCGCCAGAAGCCGGGTTGCCTGACTGGGTTCCTGCCGCGGCACAGGTCTATCTGGCCCATACCGAAGCGGGTCTGCCCATTCGCGCACTGGCGCGGGCGGCGGGCTGCCATGCCTCGACAATTCTGCGGCAGATCCGGCGGGTTGAAACCCGGCGGGATGATCCGCTTGTCGATGCTGCTCTGAAAACCCTTGGGGCCGCCCATTTTGTTCCTCGTTCCGATGCAGCCAAACCGACGACAAAGGATGTATCGCGCATGAGCTTTCAAGAACACCTGCCCACCCCGACGCCTGCTCTGGAAACCCCGCCCAGCGAAGAGCTTCTGCTGGCTGAAAGCACACGGGTGCTGCGGCGATTGTGCGAAAAAGGGGCGGTGCTGGCGGTTGCGGCCGAGATGGAAAAAGCCGTGATCGTGCGCGATGGGGCGACGGGCCGGGCCACACGTACCGGTGTGGTGTCCCGCCAGATTGCCGAAGCCATGGCGCTGAAGGACTGGATTTCGGCCAATACCAGCGGCAAGATCACGCGCTATACCATCACGCCCGCGGGTCGCACAGCGCTCGAAGAAATGCTGGAGACCGCAGGCGATGAGACGCCCGGCTTTGGCGAAGCGCCGGCTGATTTTGCGGGCCAGCACCGGCTCTGGGGGGAAAAGACCCTGCCGGATGCGGAGACGGACCGCCCGCGGCGCATGCGCTACAATCTTGCGGAAAGCCCCCTGACAGCGCTCGCGCGGCGGCGGGACAAGAACGGCGAGCCCTTTCTGACCGATGCGCTCGTGACCGTTGGCGAGCGGCTGCGCGAGGATTTCGAGCTGGCGCAGATGGGTCCCAAGGTCGCCCAGAACTGGGATCGCTTTCTGACCTCCAGCGACCGTGGCAGCTATGTGCCGGACAGCGGTGTCGGCGACGGGCCGTCGCGCGCGCGCAAGCGGGTCGCGGATGCGCTGTCCGATCTGGGGCCGGGCCTGTCGGATGTGGTCCTGCGCTGCTGCTGCTATCTCGAAGGGCTGGAGACGGCCGAGAAAAAACTCGGCTGGTCCGCGCGGTCGGGCAAGATCGTGCTGCGCATCGCTTTGATGCGGCTGAAACGTCACTACGATGAAACGGTTGGTCCGGGCGGTCCGCTGATCGGCTGAGGGCCGCGAAACAGGCGATGCTGCCGATGAAGTTGCGAAAGGGGTGCCCAACAGGCGCCCCTTTTTCAGTCCGGGCGCAGGTCTGCCATGCGTCTCATGCGACCTTGTGCGGCTGTACGCTCGCGGCGCGATAGATTAGTCTTCTTGTAAAGGCTGCGGCAGACCTTAGCTGTAGCCCAGAGGAGCAGGCACCATGGCCCCACGTGATCTGAAGATACCCGCGCAGCGCCATCCCGAAAAAGCGCGCCGCCCCGATAACCCGCAGCCGAAAAAGCCCGACTGGATCCGGGTCAAGGCACCGGGTGGGCAAGGGTATACGGACACCGCGCGAATCATGCGCGAGAACAAGCTGGTCACCGTCTGCGAGGAAGCGGGCTGCCCGAACGTCGGCGAATGCTGGAGCCAGGGCCACGCGACCATGATGATCATGGGAGAGGTCTGTACCCGCGCGTGCACCTTTTGCAACATCGCCACCGGCAAACCGCCCGAAGCGCTCGACGCGTTTGAGCCCGGGCGCGTGGCCCATGCTGTCGAAAAGCTCGGGCTGAACCACGTGGTGGTCACCTCCGTGGACCGCGACGATGTGGAAGACGGCGGGGCCGATCACTTTGCCCAGACCATTCGGGCGATTCGCCACCGCAGCCCCGGCACCACCATCGAGATCCTGACCCCTGATTTCATCAAATGTGATCCTGCGGTGCTGGAGGTGGTCGTCGAGGCCCGCCCGGATGTGTTCAATCACAACCTCGAAACCGTCCCCGGCCTCTATCCGGAGGTGCGCCCGGGCGCACGCTACTTCCATTCCCTGCGCCTGTTGCAGCGGGTCAAAGAGTTGGATCCGTCGATGTTCACCAAATCGGGCATCATGGTGGGGCTGGGCGAGGACAAGCAGGCGGTGCTGCAGGTGATGGAGGATATGCGTGCCGCCGACATCGACTTTCTGACGGTCGGTCAATACTTGCAGCCTACGCCGAAACACCACCGCGTGGACCGTTTCGTACACCCCGATGAGTTCGCCGCGTACGAAAATGCAGCCTACGGCAAAGGATTTCTGATGGTGTCGGCCACGCCGCTGACACGCTCGTCCTATCATGCGGGCGATGACTTTGCCCGGTTGCGCGCCGCCCGCGACCGAAAGCTGGGCCGCGCCTGACTGCGTTACGTTACGTTAGCCGTGAAAATCCGACCGTTTTTTTCGTGACCGGTGCAGCCCTCTGGTTGTATTTGACTCGAGACAAATACTCTCAAAAAAGGGTTGGTACGATGACGGATAAGCATTGGGCAATTTCAGCACTCCGTGACATTTACAAAGCACTCGATAAAGAACGCTACGATGTCGCAGCACACCATATTGATGATGCGGTTTTTGCGATTGTCGCGCGCGATGCACAAGATAGCGCCCCGAAACATCACTTTGCCTGCACCTGCCCGAATTGCTGATCTTGCTGGTAAACCGTCAGGTAAAGCGGACCTTGCCGATAAAGGGCAGGTTGCGATTTCGCTGAGCGAAATCAATACCATACCCCACGACGAACTCATCCGGTATCTCGAACCCGATCCAGTCGGCGCGAAAATCCACCTCGCGGCGGCTGGGTTTGTCGAGCAAGGCAATGGACCGTAAATGCGCCGGGCGCCGTGTCCGCAGCAGCTGCGTGACGTGGTTGAGCGTGTGGCCGGTGTCCACGATGTCCTCGACCACCAGCACGTCGCGACCTTCGATGGCGCCGCGCAGGTCCTTGAGGATTCGCACCTCGCGTGTGCTCTCCATCCCGTCGCCGTAGCTGGAGGCTTCCAGAAAATCGACCTCGATCGGTAGATCCAGTTCTCGCACGAGATCGGCGATAAAGACGAAGCTGCCCCGCAAGAGGCCTACGACCACCAGCTTGTTGGTCTCGGCGAACTCCTTTTGAATGTCGCGGCACAGCGCTTCGATCCGGGCCGCGATGGCCTTGGCAGAGATCATTTCTTCTATGACATATGGACGCGCGGACATGGGCAGGCCTTGATCTTGGGGCATTCAGGCAGCACATGGGGCATTATCGTTCTAACACCGGTTACGCAATGCCCACCCATTCAGAGACCCGCACGCTGCCTTACAGCGCTCAGCAAATGTACGATCTGGTGGCGGATGTGGGCAGCTACCCGCAGTTTCTGCCCTGGTGTTCTGCGGCGCGGGTAAAATCGGTGACACAGCAAGGCTCGGACGAGATCATGGAAGCTGATCTGGTGATCAGCTTCAAGGTGTTCCGCGAACGCTTTACCAGCCGCGTGGTGCTGATGCCCGACGATCATCGCATTGATACCGAGTACCTGGACGGGCCGTTCCGCTACATGAAATCCAACTGGGGCTTTCGGGATGTGGAGGGTGGCTGCGAGGTGAGCTTCTTCGTGGATTTCGCCTTTCGCAACATGATCTTGCAGCGGATGATCGGGGTGGTCTTCAACGAGGCGATGCAGCGAATCGTGCGCGCCTTTGAGACCCGCGCTCAGGAACTATACGGCAAGGCGCCCGCCTAGAGCCGTCCCAGCAGAAGGGTCAGCGCGTGATCCCGCGCCGCTGTGCGCACTGCGCTGCGCCCCAGCGGGCCGAACTCCACCGTATGGGTTTCGACATGCTCGCCCTGTGCCAGTCCAAAGCAGACCCGACCTTCGGGTTTGTGCTCGGATCCGCCCGGACCTGCGATGCCCGTGATGGAGACAGCAAGCCCCGCGCGCGCCCGCGCCAGAGCGCCCGCTGCCATCTCCGCCGCGACCTCTTCGGACACGGCACCGTGGGCGGCGAGCGTTTTGGGTGCGACGCCCAGCATCTCTGTCTTGGCGGCATTGGAGTAGGTCACAACGCCGCGCTCCACCACTGCCGAGGCACCCGGTACATCGGTAAGGGCCGCCGCCACCATCCCCCCGGTGCAGCTTTCGGCAGTGGTGATGTTCAGCCCGGATTTCGATGCTTTTTCAATTATCTGTGCGGCGAGGCTCATGCAATGACTCCGTGATAGAGACCCGCCAGCGCCAGCACTCCGATTGCGGCGAAGATGCCCGCGATTACATCGTCCAGCATCACCCCCAGCGGATCGCCACGGCGGTCGGCCCAGCCGACCGGCCCGGGTTTGAGGATGTCGAACAGCCGGAAGAGCGCAAAAGCGGCAAGCCATCCCGGCCACATCACCAGAATGTTCAGCCCCATGGACCACGCAGCATAGGACAGCGGCAGCAGGGCGATCCATTGACCGACCACCTCATCCACCACTATCTCGGAGGGATCGTGCTCGTCGCTGCCCTTTGTCATGATAGCGGTCGCCCACCACCCTTTGGCAAAGCCCGCGCCAATCGCAAGCACGAGCAGCGGAAACCCCCCCAGTACGTGCAGCAGCCAGGCCCAGGGCAGGGCCACCAGCGATCCCCAGGTGCCCGGCGCGGGCCGGAGATAGCCAACCCCCAGTACCGTCCCGACCCAAGTGGCAGCGCGGCTCACGGGCGCACCAGTGCCGCGGTCGCAAGGCACGCAATGCCTTCGCCGCGTCCGGTAAAGCCCAGCCGTTCTGAGGTGGTCGCCTTCACGGACAGCCTGTCTCGGTCGATCCCCGTGATCTTCGCCAGCCGGTCGCGCATGGCGGGCGCATGGGGACCGATCTTGGGCTCTTCGCAGATCAGTGTGCAGTCGATATTGCCGATGGCAAAGCCCATCTCAGCCGCCAGATCGACCGCATGACGCAGAAAGATGTCGCTTGGCGCACCTTTCCATTGCGGGTCGCTGGGCGGAAAATGCTGGCCGATGTCGCCCTGGGCCAAAGCACCATAGATCGCATCAGTGATGGTGTGCAGCGCCACATCCGCGTCCGAATGGCCGACAAGCCCGCGGTCGTGGGGAACCTTCACGCCGCAGAGCACCACGTGATCGCCCGGCCCGAATGCATGCACGTCAAATCCGTTACCTAGCCTGATGTCCATATCGGCCCTTCAAGATAAGGGCGGCGCGGTCAAAATCCGCCGCCACGGTGATTTTGAGATTGTCCTGGCAGCCGGGTGTCATGGCAACCTCAAGCCCGGCCAGCAATGCCAGCGCCACATCGTCGGCGGCCCCCTCGGGATGCGCTCGGTGCGCGGCAAGAATGGCGGGCAGGTGAAACCCCTGCGGTGTCTGGGCGCGAAAGAGCCCGTCGCGCGCAACGCTCTCCACGACCCGGCCATTCGCCCCGCGCCATAACGCATCGACGACCGGCAGGGCCGGCGCCGCGGCGGGCGTGGTCTCCAGGGCGTCCAGCACGTCGTCGATCACCCTGCGCGAGATGCAGGGTCGCGCGGCATCGTGGATAAGCACCCTGTCACAACTGCCCTCAAGGACGTCGAGGCCCGCCAGGACGGAGGCGCTTCTGCTGGCGCCGCCCGGCACGATCTCGACCTCCGGCATCTCGAAGACCATCCCCGCGTCAAGATCCGCAGGGGCAACGACCAGTACCAAATGGTCGACGCGGGGATGGCGTGCAAAAGCATCCAGCGCATAGAACGCGCTCGATTTACCGGCGAGCGGTCGCCATTGTTTGGCGATGCCTTCCCCGGCCCGGGTCCCGCGACCGGCTGCCACAATCACGGCGCCGATTTTCATGTTAAACAGTCGAATGTCATTTGTGCTCCTTCCTATGAGGTCGCGTCAGCCGGGGCAATCGCCGAAGCGCGTCGCCCAAAAAATAGGCGATACGCTCTCGCAGACGCCGCATGACCTCATTGGAATATTGAGGAAATCACTCGCGGTTGATACTTCTTTCGGCGATGCCCAAGGATTGAGCACAGATGTCCGTTAGTCCTTTTCCCGTTGATCTCGCTCCCCCGGTGCTGCTGGCGCCGATGGCGGGAATCACTGACCTTCCGTTTCGCGATGTGGTGGCGCGTTTCGGCGCGGGGCTGGTCGTGTCGGAAATGGTGGCCAGCCACGACATGCTCAACGCGCGCCCGGGCAGCCGTGAAAAAGCGGAGCTTGGTCTGGGGCGCACCCGGACGGCAGTGCAGCTTGCGGGCCGCGAGGCAGGACCCATGGCCGAGGCCGCGCGCATGGTGGCGGGGCAGGGCGCGCAGGTTATCGATATCAACATGGGCTGTCCGGCCAAGAAGGTGACACAGGGGTATTCCGGCTCCGCGCTCATGCGCACGCCTGATCACGCCCTGAGGCTGATCGAGGCGGTGGTGGCGGCCGTGGATGTGCCCGTGACGCTCAAGACGCGGCTGGGATGGGACGACGCAATGTTGAACGCGCCGCAGATCGCATCGCGCGCGGAGGCGGCGGGCATAGCCATGATCACCATCCACGGGCGTACGCGCTGTCAGTTCTACAAGGGGCGCGCTGATTGGGCGGCGATCCGCGCTGTGCGGGAAGCGGTCCGCATTCCGGTCATTGCCAATGGCGATATCGTGGACAGCGCAACCGCCCGCACGGCTCTGGCCCTGTCCGGCGCCAGTGGCGTGATGATCGGACGTGGTGCACGCGGCAAACCCTGGTTGCTGGCCGAGATTGCGCACGCGCTTTTTGACGCCCCGGCACCGGAGATCCCGCGCGGGGCGGCGCTGGCCGATATGGTGGCGGCGCACTACGAGGCCATGATCCGCTTTTACGGATACACGCTGGGCCTGCGCGTCGCGCGCAAGCAGCTGGGCTGGTACATGGACACCTGCGGCACACCCGCTGATCTGCGCCGCGCGGTGCTGACGGCACCGGATGTGACGGGCACGCTGGCGCTGATCCCCGACGCCTGCTGCAGCGATCTCGCGGTCGCTGCATGACATCTGACCGCGCCATCTGGGCCAGCTTGCCTGTGCCGACGTTGATCATTGATCCCGACGACCGGATTGCCGATGTGAATTCTGCCGCAGAAGGCTTCCTGAATGTCTCCGCCAAATCTGTGCGCGCGGCGCCGGTCTGGGACCAGATCGCCGTGAACGAGCCGCTGGAGGATGCGGTGGCGCGCGCCCGCGACACCGGCACGCCGCTCTTCGTCAACGATGTGGATGTGGGCAGCGGTCAACGCGCGCCGATGCAGTCCGATCTGCAGGTCGCCCCTCTGGTGGGGCATCCCGGCCATATGATCCTCGTGATCTCCCCGCGCGAGCTGGCGGGCCGCATGACCCAGAACCATTCCGTCAAATCCGCCGCGAAATCCGCCATCGGCATGGCCGAGATGCTGGCCCACGAGATCAAGAACCCGCTGGCGGGCATCACCGGGGCGGCGCAACTGCTGAGCATGAACCTCAAGGCCTCCGATCTGGAACTGACGGACTTGATCGTGGAAGAGAGCCGCCGCATCGTGAAGCTGCTGGGACAAGTCGAACAGTTCGGCAACCTCTCCGTGCCTGATTTTCAACCGGTAAACATCCATGATGTGCTGGACCGGGCGCGGCGCTCTGCCCTGCTGGGGTTCGGTGCGCATATGAAGATCGTGGAGGACTACGACCCGTCGCTGCCGCTGGCCCATGGCGATCCGGATCAGCTGTTGCAGGTGGTGCTGAACCTGCTCAAGAACGCTTCTGAAGCAACGAGCGGCGCGCGCGGTACGATCCGGCTGCACAGCTATTACGAGCATTCCTTCCGGCTGCGCCGCGCCGATGGCGCTGGCCAGTCCTTGCCCCTGCAGGTGGAGATCATCGACGATGGCCCGGGCCTGCCCGAGGCCATTCGCGAGGATGTTTTTGATCCTTTCGTGTCGGGGCGAGAGAATGGCACGGGGCTCGGCCTCGCGCTTGTCAGCAAAATCATTTCAGACCATGGCGGCTGGATCTCGGTGACATCTGTTCCCGGGCGCACCGTCTTTCGCATTTCACTTCCGCGCGCGCCGAAAAGCGCCGAGCAGGCATAAAGCAGGAGAGCAGACCGATGGATGGCACCATTCTTGTGGCCGATGACGACAGGACGATCCGGACCGTCCTGACCCAGGCGCTGACCCGTGCGGGCTGCAAGGTGCACGCGACCTCCAGCCTGACGACGCTGATGCGGTGGGTCGGCGAGGGCAAGGGCGATGTGGTCATCTCGGACGTGATGATGCCTGATGGTAACGGGCTGGAGATGCTGCCCAAGATAGCGCAGGATCGTCCCGGCCTGCCGGTCATCGTGATTTCGGCCCAGAACACCATCATGACGGCGATCAAGGCGGCAGAGGCGGAGGCCTATGACTATCTGCCCAAGCCGTTCGATCTGCCTGATCTGATGAAACGCACCGCCCGCGCGCTGGAAACGCGGCCCCAGAACCGCCGCATGGCCGAGGACAGCGACGCACGGCCCGATGATCTGCCGCTGGTGGGGCGCACGGCAGTGATGCAGGCGCTTTACCGGGTGGTGGCGCGGGTGATGAATACCGATCTGCCGGTGCTGATCTGGGGCGAATCCGGCACGGGCAAATCGCTGATTGCCCGCGCGATCCATGATTTTTCGGACCGGCGGAACCTGCCGTTTATTGCGGCCTCCTCGGAGGATCTGCAGGATCTGGAAGGGCCCGCGCGCCTTCTGGCCCGGGTCAAGGGCGGCTCGCTTCTGGTGGAGGAAATCGGTGATCTGCCCGCGGAACTGCAGGCGCGTCTGGTGCATATGATGGACACGCCCGGCGACTACGCGCCGCGCTTTCTGGCCACCAGCCAGTCCGATCTGAACGCGGCGATGGAAGCCGGCAAGATGCGCAAGGATCTTTACTACCGGCTCAGCGGTGCGACCCTCACGGTACCGGCCTTGCGGGAGCGGGTAGATGACATCCCCATTCTGGCGGAACACTTCCTTGCCAAGG
This sequence comes from uncultured Roseobacter sp., assembly GCF_947496515.1. Lineage (GTDB taxonomy): Bacteria > Pseudomonadota > Alphaproteobacteria > Rhodobacterales > Rhodobacteraceae > Roseobacter. Next base: position 87,190 of record NZ_CANMDB010000001.1, read on the forward strand.
CCGAAGCCTCCGGGTCGGCCCCGCGCGCGCTGTCCCGTGAGGCCTCCGAGATCTTCCGCAACTACAGCTGGCCCGGCAACGTGCGCCAGCTGGAAAACGCCGTGCGCCGCCTGGGGCTGACCAGCCGGGCCGCGGAAATCTCCGGTTCCGAGGTCGAACACGTGCTGGGCGCTCAGCCCGATCTTGAACCGATGCGCGCGGCGGGCAATACCGAAAAGCTCGGCGCCTCGGTCGAGCGGCACCTGCGCCGCTACTTCGATCTGCATGGCAATATGCTGCCGCCCGCCGGGCTCTATGCGCGGATCCTGCGCGAGGTCGAGACCCCGATGATCGAGATTGCACTGGAGGCAACGGGTGGAAATCAGGCGAAATGTGCTGATTTGCTGGGGATCAACCGGAATACGCTCAGAAAGAAAATCACCGACCTCGATATAGAGGTGACAAGACGCCGCAAGTTGATGTAAAACCGCCACACAAACCGTGGCCATTGGGGGACACCCCGATCAGGACCACAACATAAGGCGGTCGGGCGCGGTGCGTCCACATCATGAGTGAGGGCATCGGGTGAACCCCCGGGTAGAACGGTCACTATGGCTCAGGCTGGGGCGGTTGCGCCGCCGCAGACGCATGCGCAACACCGCCACGCTGGGCCTTGTCGTGCTGGGCCCGTTGCTGGCCCTCTCTACCTACTTGGTGCTGGGCCCGTTAGGGCAGGCGGGCAACACGCTGGGCCTGCGGCTCATTCTCATGGCCGATCTGGTCTACATCCTCGTCGTTGCCGCTTTGGTCCTGGCGCAGGTAGGGCGCCTGATCGCCGCGCGGCGCGCGAAATCCGCAGGCTCGCGGCTGCACCTGCGGCTGACAGGGGTGTTCGCGCTGATGGCGTTGATCCCCACGGTGACGGTTGCCATCTTTGCCGGTCTGACCGTGAACGTGGGGCTGGAGGGATGGTTCTCCGACCGGGTGCGCGAGGTGGTGGGCAATTCGCTGGCCGCCGCCGAGGCCTACGAGGAAGAACAGCGCATCGATCTGGCGGCGGATGCGCTGGCCTTGGCGCGCAGCCTGACACAGGCGCGGCGATCGGGGGTCAACGCCTCTGACAGCGAGCTTTTGGGGGATCGGCAGCGGCAGATCCAGCGCGGTCTGCGGGAAGCCTACCTGATCGACGGTACCCGCGAGATCCGCGCCCGCGGTGACCGATCCTACCTTTTTGATTTCGAGCCGCCGACCCCGGAGGAGATGCAACAGGCCGATGTTCAGGACGTGGTGGTCATTCAGGACTGGGACAACAATGAATTCCGCGCGCTGGTGCGCCTGACGGGTTTTGTTGACCGCTTTCTCTATATCAGCCGCGAAGTCGATGGCCAGATCCTGTCACTGCTCGACGAGACCAAGGAGACGGTCGAGCTGTACCAGCAGTTGGAGAGCGAGCGCGGGCGACTGCTGTTTGACTTTGTGCTGCTCTATCTGGCCTTCGCGGTGATTCTGATCCTCGCGGCGATCTGGCTCGGTCTGTGGTTTGCGGAGCGGTTGTCCGGCCCTGTCGGTCTGCTGACCGGTGCGGCGCAGCGCGTCGGCGCGGGTGATCTGGACGTGCAGGTGCGCGAGGAAACCGGCGACGATGAAATTGCCATGTTGGGGCGGTACTTCAACCAGATGACCCGTCAGCTCAAGGCGCAGCGCGAAACGCTGGTCGAGAACACCGAGCAGATCGAACGCCGCCGCAGGCTCTTTGATTCTGTGCTGAGTTCCGTGACCTCGGGTGTTGTGGGGCTCGATCCGCGGGGGCGGGTGACCTTTGTGAACCGCGCAGCCGAACGCTTGCTGGCCGGTCGCGCAGGCGCGGACCAGCTTACCCTGACCGCTGCCGTGCCGGAATTTGGCCCGCTGTTCGAGACCATAGTGCAATCGCGCAACGAGGTCGCGCAGGGCGAGATTAAGGTATCGCGCAAGGGCCAGTTGGAGAACCTGCTGGTGCGCATGGCAACGCGACGGTCGCTCGATGGCACGCTGGAAGGCTACGTGGTGTCCTTTGATGATGTGACCGATCTGGTCAGCGCCCAGCGGATGGCGGCCTGGGGCGATGTGGCGCGGCGCATCGCGCATGAGATCAAGAACCCGCTGACCCCCATTCAGCTCTCAGCCGAGCGGATCAAGCGCAAGTTCTCTCCGAAGGTCGGCGAGGACAGCGAGACGCTGGACCAGATGACCGATGTGATCGTGCGCCAGACCAATGATTTGCGGCGCATTGTCGATGAGTTTTCGAAATTCGCCCGCATGCCCGAGCCTGAGCGCAAGCCGCTCGATCTGTGCGACCTGATGCGCGACGCGGTCGTGCTGCAGCAGACCGGTCAGCCTGGCGTGAAGATCGTCCCCCAATTGCCGGACAGTCCCGTGATGGTGGATCTGGATGCGACGATGATCAGCCAGGCGCTCACGAACCTGATCAAGAATGCAGGGGAAGCCATTGAATCACTGCAGAAAAAAGGTGCGCCAGAGGGTCATGCGCCGCGGATTGAGGTAGCACTGACGCAGGATGACACCCACGCCCGCATCACGGTTGCCGACAATGGCATCGGCCTGCCCGAAGACCGTGCGCGGCTCTTTGAGCCTTATGTCACCACCCGCAGCGAAGGGACCGGCCTCGGGCTGCCCATCGTCAAGAAGATTATCGAGGAGCACGGCGGCAGCCTGACCCTTGAGGACGCGCCGCCCTTTGACGGGCACACTCATTTCGGCGCCATGGCAGTGATCACGCTGCCGTGCCTTCCGGCTGGCGCCCATCCCCTACACACGAAAGAGGACGCAACCCCATGAGCGATATTCTGATTGTGGACGACGAACGCGATATCCGCGAGTTGATCTGCGACATCCTGCAGGACGAAGGTTATGCGACTCGGATGGCGGGCAACTCCGATGATGCCATGGCCGCGATCAATGCCGAGCCGCCCGCGCTGCTGGTGCTCGATATCTGGCTCAAGGACAGCCGGATGGACGGGATCGACATCCTCAAGACCGTCAAACGGGACAACCCGGATGTGCCGGTGGTGATCATCTCCGGTCACGGCAACATCGAGATTGCCGTCGCCGCAATCAAGCAGGGGGCCTATGACTTCATCGAAAAGCCCTTCAACATTGATCAGTTGCTGGTGGTCATCCGCCGCGCCATGGAGACCTCGCGCCTGCGGCGGGAGAACCAGACGCTGCGCCGCCGGGACCTGACCAAATCCGAGATGATCGGGAATTCAGCCGTCTTCCGCAGTCTGGTCAGCCAGTTGGACAAGGTGACGAAATCCAACGGTCGGGTGATGCTGACGGGCCCCGCAGGCTCCGGCAAGGAGGTGGCCGCCCGCTATATCCACGCCAATTCGCTGCGCGCCGCAGCACCCTTCGTCACGGTGAACTGCGCCGGTGTTGCCCCTGACCGGATGGAAGAAGTGCTCTTTGGCCGCGAGACGCCGGAGCGCGGGGTGGAGCCCGGCCTGCTGGAGGAAGCCCACAACGGGGTGATCTATTTCGACGAGGTGGCCGATATGCCGGTGGGCACGCAGTCGAAGATCTTGCGCGTGCTGGTCGATCAGACGTTTCAGCGGGTCGGGGGGAACGACAAGGTGAGGGTCGATCTGCGGGTCATCTCCTCCACCAACCGCGACCTGAAGGAGGCGATTGCCGCGGGCACCTTCCGCGAGGAGCTTTATCACCGGCTCAACGTGGTGCCGATTGCGGTACCTTCGCTGGAGGAACGGCGCGAGGACATTCCTGCCTTGGCGCATCATTTCATCGCCGAGATGAACGCAAGCCAGGGTCTGCCCCTGCGCGAGATCAGCAGCGAGGCGGAGGCCACCATGCAGACGATGGTCTGGCCCGGCAATGTGCGCCAGCTCAAGAACCTGATCGAGCGGATCCTGATCCTGGGCGATGGCAGCGGCCCCATCGAGGCGCGCGAACTGCCGGGGCTGGATAAATCCGGTGAGGAAGACACCCGCGTGGTGCTCTCAGGGGGGCTGGCGACGCTGGCGCTGCGCGAGGCCCGCGAGGCGTTCGAGCGGGAATACCTACTGACCCAGATCAACCGCTTTGGTGGCAATATCTCCCGCACCGCGACCTTCGTGGGCATGGAACGCTCGGCGTTGCACCGCAAGCTGAAGTCGCTGGGGGTTGTAACCTCCGCCAAAACAGGGGGGCGCGTGGCGCATATGGAAGAGGAGCCGGATGCGGCGGAATAAGGCTCAGCCCGCCTGTTCCACGATCTGCCAGGTGCCGTCCTGATACTTGATGGCGCAGGTGTTGGGGGTCAACCTGGGCAGCACCGCCGTTTGCGTCTTGGGCACTGCGCGAAAGACACTGTTGGGACAATTGGGCAGGGTCTGCGGGACATAGCCCTCGTCCGCCATGCACTGCGCTTCGACCCGGTCACGTAAGTCGGCGTTCACATCGACGGTAAACACCCGACCCTCTTCAAAGAAGCCACCCCGGGTCACACAATCGCCATCCGCATCGCAGAACCGCCGGGCGGGAATGTAGCGCGGCGGCTCGCGCCGGATCTGGTTGGCGACGGGCACATCCGCCAGCGCCGAGACCTCGCATGCCAGCAGATCGGCGCGCATCGTGGCAACCGCCGTGCCTTGCCGGTGGTAGACCGTCAGCGGGGTGCAGGCCACCAGCGCCCCTGCAAGGGCCGCGGTGCGGAGGAGATATATCGCATGTCTCATACACCCACTTTGCCGTCCAAATCGGCCCGGGACAATTGAATTGACCACACTGGGGCCTTCTGCCATGCAAAGAGGTGCGAAACGGCCGAGGGGATCTGCAGGCGCATGAAGGTGATTATCTGCGGCGCAGGGCAGGTCGGTTGGCAGATCGCCCGACATCTGTCGGGAGAACGCAACGATGTCACCGTCGTGGACAACAACCCCGATCTGGTGCGCCGGGCCACTGATACGCTGGATGTGCAGGGCATTGCGGGCTTCGCCAGCTATCCCGATGTGCTCGACCGCGCGGGTGCGCGCGATGCGGAGATGGTGATTGCCGCGACCTATTCCGATGAGGTCAATATGGTCACCTGTCAGGTGGCCCACTCGGTTTTTGGCATCAATCGCAAGATCGCCCGGCTGCGCAGCAAATCCTATCTCGATGCGATCTATTCGGATCTCTACCGCCGCGATCACATGCCCATCGACGTGGTGATCAGCCCGGAAAAGGAGGTGGCCACCGCCGCCCTGCAACGCCTCTCTGCCCCTGCGGCCTTCGACACGGAGGTGTTTATGGAAGGCCACGCGCATCTCATGGGCATCACAATTGAGGCAGAATGCCCGGTGGTGAACACGCCGCTGCGGCAGTTGACGGATCTCTTCTCGACCCTGCGGGCGGTGGTGGTGGGGGTGCGCCGGGACGGCACGCTCTTTGCGCCGGAATCCAAGGATCAGCTGTTCGTGGGGGATGATTGCTATGTCTTTACCCATGTGGATGACATCCCGCGCACGCTGGAGATTTTTGGCAAGAAGGTTGCCAAGCAGGAGCGCGTGGTGCTGGTGGGCGGCGGCAATGTCGGTCTCGCCGTGGCCCAGACGCTGGAAAGCCGCGCGCGGCGGGTGCGGGCCAAGGTGATCGAGAAAAGCCGCATCTGCGCTGAACGCGCGGCCGAGGCGCTGGAGCGGACGATTGTGCTCAACGGGGACGGGCTTGATGCGGGGCTCCTGGCCGAGGCGGGGATTGCCCGCGCCGATGCGATGCTGGCGATCACCGATGATGACAAGACCAACATGCTGGCCTGCGTGCGCGCCAAGGCGGAGGGCTGCCCCTATACCATCGCGCTGATCAATGACCCCACGCTGGTGCCGCTGATGACGCCGCTGGGCATCGACGCCTATATCAACCCGCGCGCGACCACGGTCAGCTCCATCCTGCGCCACATCCGGCACGGGCGGGTGCGCGCGGTCTATTCCATCGGCGATGCGGAGGCCGAGGTGATCGAGGCCGAGGTGATGTCCACCTCGCCTCTGGCAGGACGCACCATCGCCGAGATCGACTTTCCCGAAGGCGTGCTGGTCGGTGCCGTGCGCAAGGGCGACAAGGTGATCCGCCCCATGGGCAGCACCCGCATCGAGGAAGGCGACGTGGTGGCTATTTTTGCACTCGCGGGCGATGTGCCGGAGGTGGAGCGGCTGATGCAGGTCTCCATCGATTTCTTCTAGCCCGTGGCGCAGAGCCGCCATATGAGGGGCCGCCGCAGCGCGCTGGAACACCTCGTTGACCTGCCGCTCTTCCTGCTGATCTTCGGGGTTGCGTCGGTCGCGATGCTGGTGCCTGCGCTGCACGGTGGCACGGTGCGAAATATCGACACGGCGCGGATGTTCTTTTACTCCGGCGTTCTGGGGTTGATCGCCTTTGCGCTGGTGGCGATTGCCCACGCGGGACGCCGCCCCCGGCAGGGGGCGCTTGGCACGCTCATGTCGCTCTTTTCCACTTTCGTCTTTCTGCCCGCCTTTCTGGCCTTGCCGTTCTATGAGGGTCTGGGCACCACCACGTTCCTGAACGCCTATCTGGAGATGGTCAGTGCCATCACCACCACCGGTGCGACGCTCTTTCAGGACCCGGAGCGGCTGGATACCACGCTGCATCTGTGGCGCGCGCAGGTAGGCTGGATGGGCGGGGCGGTCATGTGGATCGCGGCCTCCGCCATTCTTGCACCCCTGAACCTCGGCGGCTTCGAGGTCACGGCACAGGCTGAACCTGGCCAGCGCGAGTCGCTCTCCAGCCTCGTGGGGCGCGTCGATCCGCGGGCGCAGCTGCTCCGCGTGATCCGCACGCTGCTGCCTATCTACATCGGGCTGACGCTGCTGTTGTGGGTGCTCTTGCTGATCAGCGGTGACCGCGCATTGGTCGCACTATGTCATGCGATGTCGGTCATGGCCACATCCGGCATTTCGCCCGTGGGCGGGGTGGAGTTCAGCGGGTCTGGCATCACCGGCGAGGCGCTGGCGCTCTTGTTCATGTTCTTTGCACTCTCGCGGCTGACGTTTTCCTCGGACACCGTCACGGCCACACAAGGCGGGTTGCGGTCCGATCCGGAATTCCGGCTGGGGCTGATCCTGATCATCGGCGTGCCGCTGGTGCTGTTCTTCCGCCACTGGTTGGGGGCCTTCGACGTCGCGGGCGAGGATGATCTGGGCAAGGCGGCGCGGGCGCTCTGGGGATCCATTTTCACGGTGATGTCCTTTCTGACGACCACCGGTTTCGCCAGCGAGCATTGGGTACAGACGCAGGCGTGGTCCGGGCTGGAGACACCGGGGCTGATCCTGATGGGGCTGGCGCTGATCGGGGGCGGGGTTGCCACGACCGCAGGCGGGGTCAAACTGCTGCGGGTCTTTGCGCTCTATCTCAACGGGCTGCGCGAGATGGAACGGCTGGTGCATCCTTCTTCGGTCAGCCGCGCGGGCGGGGACGCACGCCGGATCCAACGCAACGGGGCCTTTATCGCCTGGATCTTTTTCATGCTGTTCGCGCTGACACTGGCCTTTCTGACCGTGGTGCTTGCGATTTGCGGTGTCAGTTTCGAGGATGCGCTTGTGCTGAGCATCGCGGGGCTTTCCACCACCGGGCCGCTGACGACGCTGGCTGTCGAGTCGCCGATCGCGCTGGCGCAGCTAAGCCCCGCGGCCAAGGCGGTTTTCTGCGCCGCCATGGTGCTTGGGCGGCTGGAGACGCTCGCCATCATCGCGCTTTTGACGCCGGATTTGTGGCGTGGTTGAGGGGACGTGTTTTTTAGGTCCGTAACGGACTGTTTTTTGGGGTGGAATCTCCTTGTTTGGACCTTCATACTTGCAGTTGAGGGACAGGTGCGATCTGCGCGCCCCTGCAAGAAAAAAAGCGAGTGCTAAAATGGCGTCGGACAGACAGAACCTTCAGGATGCGTTCCTGAACCATGTGCGCAAGACGAAAGTTCCTGTGACCATCTTCCTGATCAACGGTGTAAAACTGCAGGGTGTGATCACATGGTTCGACAATTTCTGCGTTCTGCTGCGCCGCGACGGGCAATCCCAGCTGGTCTATAAGCACGCGATCTCCACCATCATGCCGAGCCAGCCGATCAGCCTTTACGAGGGCGAAGACTCGAATTGAGCATGCCGCCCGGTCAGGTCGAGACTTGAGCAAGCCACCCTTCCAGGTCGAGAGTGATGCCGCCTCCCGGGTAACCCGGGCGTGGGTGCTGCATCCTGACATCCGCTCGGATCCCGACCGGCGTTTGCCGGATCATGCTCTGGCGGAAGCCATGTCGCTGGCGCGCGCGCTGCCGGATCTGGAGGTCGTGGGCGGCGAGATTGTCGTGCTCAAAACCGTGCGCGCGGGGATGCTCTTTGGCTCCGGCAAGATCGAGGAGATCAAGGCGGCCCTGCACGAGGCCGAGATCGAACTGGTGCTGGTCGACGGGCCGGTGACGCCGGTGCAGCAGCGCAACCTTGAGAAGGCCTGGGGGGTCAAGCTGCTCGACCGCACGGGGCTCATTCTGGAGATTTTCAGCGACCGGGCGGCGACCCGCGAAGGGGTGTTGCAGGTGGAGATGGCGGCGCTGAGCTATCAGCGCACGCGGCTGGTGCGCGCCTGGACCCACTTGGAACGACAACGCGGCGGCCTGGGGTTTGTCGGCGGGCCCGGTGAGACACAGATCGAGGCGGACCGGCGCGCCATTGACGACCAGCTCAACCGCTTGCGCCGCCAGTTGGACAAGGTCGTGAAAACCCGCGCATTGCACCGGGCGGCGCGCGCCAAGGTGCCCTATCCGATCGTGGCACTCGTGGGGTATACGAATGCCGGGAAATCCACGCTCTTCAACCGTCTGACGGGGGCGGAGGTGATGGCCAAGGACATGCTCTTTGCCACGCTCGATCCGACGATGCGGCGGCTGGCGCTGCCCGACGGGCCAGAGGTGATCCTGTCCGATACTGTCGGGTTCATCTCCGATCTGCCCACGGAACTGGTGGCGTCCTTCCGCGCCACGCTGGAGGAGGTGTTGGCCGCTGACGTCATCTGTCACGTGCGCGACATCGCCCATCCCGAGACCGAAGAGCAGGCGGGCGGCGTGCGTGAGATCATGGCGTCTCTGGGGGTAGAGGAGGATCGTCCCAGTTTCGAGGTCTGGAACAAGCTGGATCTGCTGCCCGCAGAGGCAGCACAGGCGATGCAGGCACGGGCGGACCGGGACAAGGCCGTCTTTGCCATCTCTTCGCTCACGGGAGACGGGCTGGGCACGTTGCTGGATGCGATCACGGCACAGCTTCAGGGGGCAAAGCGGGTCACGGACCTGAGCCTTGGTTTTGCTGACGGGCGTAAGCGCGCGTGGCTCTTTGATCAGGATCTGGTGGAGGGCGAGCGGCAAACCGAGGACGGCTTTGAGATCACCGTGCGCTGGACAGTGGATCAGGAAGCGGCCTTTGCGCGGGCATTCGGCAACGGGGTGTAGTTTGGCTGCGCGGAGCGCGCGTGCTGTCCTATGGCCCGGACGGGGCAAGCCCCCTCACCTCCATCGAGGAGGATCGAGGGCTGCCCGGCCTTTGGCCGGGTGGACCCGTTGCGACCGGCGTGACCAAGGCCCCTCGCAGCTTGACTGGCACCGGTGGTCTTTTTTATGGGGCGGTCTCTGCGAGGGGGGCGGGCGCTATGGCCGATCTGCGGTTTCCTCGAATACCCACGTCCCGGGGGCCAGATCGTCCAGCCGCCAGTCTCCGACCTGAACCCGGATCAGCCGCAGGCAAGGCAGGCCCACATGGGCCACCATGCGGCGGACCTGCCGGTTGCGGCCTTCCCGGATGGTCATCCGCAGCCAGGCATCGGGCACCGTCTTGCGAAAGCGCACCGGCGGGTCGCGTGGCCAGAGCGGGTCCGGCACGTCGATCTGGTCTGCTGTTGCCGGCTTTGTCGGGCCGTCCTTCAGCGTCACGCCGCGCCGTAGTTCTGTCAGCGCGTTCTCATCGGGCGTGCCTTCCACCTGCACCAGATACGTCTTGGCCATCTTGTGCCGCGGATCGGCGATACGCGCCTGCAGGCGGCCATCGTTCGCGAGCACCATCAGCCCTTCGCTGTCCTTGTCGAGCCGCCCGGCGGGGTAGAAGCCAGGCGCGTCGATAAACTGTGAGAGCGTCGGGCGCGGCGACCCTTCGGTGCCTTTGTCGGTGAACTGCGACAGCACGCCGAAGGGTTTGTGGAAGAGCAGGACGCGGCTCATGGGGCTCAGCGGGCGGGACGCAGCACCGTCACGCCCACAGCGGCGGCACGTGCGAGGTCTTCGTCGAGCGACATGGGGATGTATTCGCCGCGCCGCCACAGCTGCGCCATGTCATCGTAGTGCCGCGACAGGAAGTGCCCGGACTGACCGGTGGAGGTGATGAAGACGGAACTGTCGGGATCAGCGAAATCATAGACGCCCCGGTAGCCCGCCCCATGCACATTGGCGAAAGGGTTGTCGCCGGTCCCGCGGGTCAGCCCCCGTTGCAGTGTGTTGTCGCCGCCGTTGGTGGACTGGCGGATGTTGACGAAGTACCGCAGCACCGGCACCTCGCCCAAAACCGGGTGATCGTGAGTCGCCTGATGCGCATCTCCCCATCGCAGCGTCTCCAGCGACGGGCCCCAGGTCTCTTCGATCCACAAAAGCGCGTCGTCGAGCGCCAGCCGCGCCATGTCAGCGCAGGTTTCCCGCGGGGCGGACTGGATCACGTCGCACCAGACCGAGGCGCCGTCGATGTCGCGAAACGCGCGTTCGATAAAGAGCGGCTCGGGGTGGGTCAGAGCCGCCGCCAGCGGGCCCAGTTCGTCCCGGACAATGCGTTCCTGTAGGCGGCGCAGCCAAGCGGCGTAGATCAGCGGCTCGGGCATATGCTCGTTCATCTCGCCCGACCAATCCGCCAGCAATGTCAGGGCCCGCTGCCGCTTGCGCATCGGCGTTCCTTCTGCCGCCGCTTCGCCGGTGAACCACAGCTCTGCCCCGATGAGCGGTAGCAAGGCGCGTGCCGTGACGCTGACGCTGTCGAGCTGCGCCTCGATGAAGCTGTCGCGGGTGTGCACTTCGCGCGCCTGCATCAGGCGTTGCCAGCGCTGGATGCGCTGCGTGTCCGTCCAGTCAAAGGAGACGTGGTTCGGGAAGGGTCGGTCCACCACCTTGTTGTTGGTATTCCCCAGAATACCGCCTGCAGGGGCAATGAACTCGGGGTTGGCGCTATAGGGCAGGCGGCCCTGCCAGCGGTTTGTCTGGATCCAGCCGGGGCTGGGCAGGCGGCCCTGGCTCTGATGGGTGGCATCACGCCTGGGCATGGCACCGATCATCTTCATCGCGATGCGATTGCGGTCAATCAACATGAGGTTTTGGGCGGGTGCGACATAGCCTTCGGCCGCCGCAATCGCCTCATCCACCGAACCGGCCGCCATCAGCCGCAGCGCCGCGGCCAGCGAGGTATCCTCCCGGCTCAGCACGGTCCAGGCAAGCGATGCCACGTGACCGGGCGGCGTGATCGTGCCGAGGTTGTAGTCGGAGCCGGGCAGCACCGGCCCGTTTTCCGTCCACCGCAGGGTGATCGTGATGGGGGTTGCGTCCTTGATGTTGATGATAGACCCGCGGGTTTCGAAGGTCTTGAAACCGTCCGGTGTGCGGTACTCCTCCGGGTTGTCGGGGTTCAGCGCTTCGATGTAGACATCCTGATCGTCCATCCCCGCGGATGTCAGGCCCCAGCCGAGCGCCTCGCTGCGCCCGCTCAGCACCAATGGCATGCCGGGGATCGTGGCCCCGATGACCCCGCCGGTCTCCAACTCCAGCCGCGCGAGATACCAGATGGACGGTGCGCTGAAGCCCAGATGCGGATCGTTCGCCAGCAGCGTCCCCCCGGAGGCCGAACGTGAGGGGGCCGCGGCCCAGGCGTTTGATGCCCCACCAAAGACGCGCGAGCCCAGCGATACAAGTGGGTGGGGCGTTGGCACGGGCGCCCTGGCCATCCGCGGCGCACCGGGAAAGAGGCTCGCATATTCGGGCAGGGCCGCAACCCCGGTGCCCGGCGCATCGGGCAGAATATCCAGCAACCGCTCCGGGTCGGAGAGCGCCAGCGACATGCGCGCGCGCAGCACCTCTTCCGGCAGATGACGCGATAACTGCAGCCCCATCAGCTTCACGATGGCCAGCGAATCCGCAGGTCGCCAGGCCGATACCGGCGCGTTGAAGACGAACATCTCCGGCGCCCCCCGACCCAGGGCACTGGCATTGATTTCATCGAGCCGCGCGTTGACGCCTGTCGCATAGGCCCGCAGGATCTGCATGGTCGCCTCGTCCTGCGCCTCCAGCGACGCGACGGCGGCGTTGTAGAGGTCGAACCGGCGCATCAGCGTGTCGATGCTCACGGTGGGTGTGCCAAAAACCTCCGACAGCCGCCCCTGCACGGTGCGGCGCAGCATGGTCATCTGCCACAGCCGGTCCTGCGCATGTGCGTAGCCGAGCGCATAGTAGACGTCCTGATCGGCCTGCCCGAAGATATGCGGCACGTTGGCATTGTCGCGCACGATCTCGACTGGCGCGGTCAGGTAGGGCAGATCCAGCGTCTTGTCATATTGCGGCAGCGACCGCGCGGCTAGATAGTAGACCAGCCCCGCCCCCAGCACGACCAGAACCACCGAGGTGGCGGCCAATCGCATTAACCATTTGAAGACCAGACCCATCCATGCCTCTTATGTGCAAGCGCTTCGTTTCATTAACCCTTGCAGCCTGACTGTTAGGTACAACGACTGTGCAAGACAACACGTAAAAAACACGTAAAAATAGAAAGGTAATCACATGGCCAAGCTGGCATTTTTGGGTCTGGGCGTCATGGGCGGGCCGATGGCCGGGCATCTGGCAAAGGCGGGTCATGAGGTGACGGTCTACAACCGAACGACCGCCAAGGCGGAGGATTGGGTGACGGCCCATGGCGGGGCGATGGCAAGCACCCCGCGGGAGGCTGCGGCAGGCGCCGATCTGGTGATGGCCTGCGTTGGCAACGATGATGATCTGCGCAGCGTGTGTGTCGGCGATGACGGTGCCTTTGCGGGCATGGGGTCCGGCACCATTTTCGTGGATCACACGACGGTATCCGCGGCCGTGACGCGGGAGCTTTATGCCGCGGCCAATGATGCGCAGGTGAGTTTCATCGATGCGCCGATTTCCGGCGGGCAGGCCGGGGCAGAGAATGCGGCACTCTCGATCATGTGCGGCGGGGATGCGGGCGCCTATGAGCGCGCACTGCCGGTGATGGAGGTCTACGCCAAGATCTGCCGCCGCATCGGCGACAGCGGCGCAGGCCAGATGACCAAGATGTGCAACCAGATCGCCATCGCGGGGCTGGTTCAGGGCCTCAGCGAGGCGCTGCACTTCGCCGAGAAAGCCGGGCTCGACGGGCGTGCGGTGGTGGAGGTGATCAGCCAGGGCGCCGCGGGCAGTTGGCAGATGCAGAACCGCTACGAGACGATGCTGGACGATCATTTTGACCACGGTTTCGCCACCGACTGGATGCGCAAGGATCTGGGCATTTGCCTGTCCACCGCGGATGAAACCGGCGCCAGCCTGCCGGTCACCGCGCTGGTCGATCAGTTCTATAAGGACGTTCAAAAAATGGGCGGCGGCCGCTGGGACACGTCGAGCCTTTTCAAGCGGTTGCAGGCACTCGGATAATGCGCCTTCGGAGCGGGCTTTCCCGGTTTTAACTGAGGGGCCTGCTTCGAGATCTTTTTGAATGATACTTTGGGTTACCTTAGAGACCGTGAAGCGCAGGAAGCGGACACTGCAAAGTTGCAAAGTCTAGATGCCTTCCTTGGCAGTTGCCTCCACTGCGGACATTGCCGGCAAACTCAAGCGCCGGTCCCACGTTCACGAGACCGGACTTTCGCTGCCTCGCCACAGAATTTCTCCACTCGAATTCGCGGTCTGCGGGACAGATCCTGCTTTCGCTGTGCGGCACACTAAGGCCCATTTTTTCAAACATGCCAAGTGTGACCTCAGTATTGGCCCCATCCGAAAATGCGCCCCGACCATTGCTCGGCCGAATACTGACGTCGCCCGCTTAAATGTTTCTACCCATAACGCTCGTTTCTGGTGCTACCGTGTCTTAGAGGTTCGAAAGGGGCTTGTGATGGAGCTGGAGGGTGGATGCTACTGCAGCGCGGTCCGCTACGCGGTGGCGGGCATGCCGGTCTTCAAGGCCCTATGCTACTGTCGGGCCTGCCAGCATGTCGCCGGAGGCGGCCCGCAATACTTTATGCTGGTGCCGGAGCTCGGGTTCTCTATCACGAAGGGAACGCCGGCCTCGTTCGCGCGGTCCGACCTCGAAGCGGCCGTCACGCGTAGCTTCTGTCGAACATGCGGTACTCATCTCTTCACCCGGCGACCAGGGCTCGACGGCGTGATCCTGAAGGTGGGCACCCTCGATGAGCCCGGCAGGTTCGATGCGCCCCGCGCGGCGATCTTCGTGGCAGAGAAGCAACCCTTCCACCGCATTCCTGACGATCTGCCGCAGTTCGCCGGCCTCCCGCCCCCGGCATCTTGAGTCTCGACCGGCACTTCGGAGTGTAGCGGTGCGGCCCCGCGCTGTTCGCATGGCCGGCCTCGCCCGATCGAACGAGCTGAGATGTGACCGAGGCTCATCAAGCGCTGACATTGGTGCAGCGCGCAGCATGCGGTACTCTGGGCTCTCTACTGACCTCAAATGCAGTGCGGCATTTCGTGGTAGGGTATGCAGGTCAACGTCGGGTTGTCGTTCGGGAGGGCATGGTGGATTGGAGGATCTGTTATGGAAACATCAAACCTACCTGCAATCCGCGTGCGGCGCGCCCCCTGGAACAAGGGTCGCATCGTGGGCCAGAAGCGACCATTGAAACCGAAACATGTCTGGGCGATCAGAGTGCGCCTGGAACTCGCCGGAAGCCACCGCGATCTCGCGCTCTTTAATATGGCCATCGACAGCAAGCTTCGCGGCTGTGATCTCGTCAAGCTGAAGGTCATGGATGTCATGGCATCTGGCCGGATCAAAGAGCGGGCTTCCGTGCTGCAGAGTAAAACCCAGAGCCCCGTTCGTTTCGAGATATCTGAAGGGACGCGCGCGTCTGTCAAAACATGGCTGAAGGATGACCTGATGGTCGGATCGGAATACCTCTGGCCTGGCCGTTTTCGCGATTGTCTGCACATCTCGACGCGCCAGTACGCGCGGATCGTGCGGGATTGGGTTACCTCGATCGGCCTCGATGCAAGTGCCTACGGGACGCACTCAATACGACGGATCAAGGTTACGCAGATCTACAAAAAGACCGGCAACCTCCGCGCGGTCCAACTCCTACTCGGACACACAAAGTTGGACAGCACCGTCCGGTATCTCGGCGTTGAGCTGGAAGACGCACTTATCATCGCAGAAGCCATTGAGATCTAGAGTTCCAGGGCCGTCTTCGCGGACGGCCCACAGCTGCCATCCGTCTCATTGATCGGCGCTGCAGTGCGGCTTTTGCATTGCTGACATTCATGCACTGCGCAGCATTTTTTGCCGCTCAAGCGTCGGTCAGCGGACTTTGCCTCCATTCGTTGTTTCCAAAAGAAGGACTGCTTATCCGTGAAAGCTGATTTCACTGGCCACAACACTGCTTATCAAACCACCAGTATTCACAGCACAATATATAGATCGTGGTGGTCGGGCGGCTGCGTCAACATTTCGGTGAACCCAGCTTCTGGTTTCCATCATTTTCAACGACTGCGACAAGGCGCGATCCGTAATCGTTCGCAGGTTTCGTTTGATATCATTGAAGTTGCTCGGCCTATGGATTGCAGTCAGAACCGGCAAGGTCCATGAGCGTCGGAGCAAATCCTGATCGCGTTCAGCAGTGACACTTTGAATTTTGTTAGCAAGGGCAGCAGCGGAAACACCAAGCTCTGTCAGTTGAAACTCTGGACGTAGCGGATGGCCATAGCCTGGGTTTCGTTCCAGCAATCCGATCGAGATGAGGTGATCTATGCTTTGCGCGAAAGCTGTCCTACTGGCTCCGGTAGCTGCAAGCAGCGGCGCTTGTCTGCCTGCAATGCCTGCATGCAGGCTCGACATGATAGGAATGGCCCAAGCCCTTGAGGTGGTGTTGACAAAGACTGCTATGTTCATAAAGTATAGTTAATAAATTTATGCAAAAAAGGGAAGACCATGTCACTCATTTCACTGGAAGAAACCATCACCATAGCGTTGTCAGTCAAAGACCGCCATGCAAGTGCTGAGTGGTACGGCAGTATGCTTGGATTTAAGACGATCTACCACGCGGATGAGGCAGGATGGTCAGAGCTTCAGACCAAGACGACCGGCGTGACAATCGGTTTGGGCGAACACACGAAACCTGCGCCTGGAAACTGTGTTCCTGTCTTCGGTATCGCTGATCTGGATGTGGCGCGGCAGAAAATGGAGCAGGCCGAAGTTAAATTTGACGGCGGCACCGATGTCGTTGAAGGCATGGTGAAAACAGCAACCTTCTATGATCCTGACGGCAACGCGTTGATGCTTGCCCAGGATTTGACCAGCGGGGCAGAATAGTGTGTGGGCTGGTTTTCCATTAGCGGTCGTTTGAAGTCTCTGCAGCATCAGTGACTATGGGCTCAGTCGAGCCGTCGGGGCCTCCGCAGCATCGCCCATGGTCAAGGGTGGAGGGCTTTCGCGGGCGGCCCAAAGCCGCCATCCGACCACTAACAGAGTTTCTACGGCTGCGCCCGCCTTGCCGGACAATCGCTGCGATAGCGAAGGCTAAAGTTCCATGGATAGGAAAATCGTGAGACGGAGCTGCCGTTCGAGTACCATATCGCTATGTCAGCTTAAGGATTTTCCCGGCACGCTTTCGGCCAAACCTTCCGAACATAACGGCATCGCCTAATAGGGTCAGAGCAATTCCGATGACGGCAGTAGCTGTCCATGCGTAGCCTTCGAAGAACGTGGAGATCACCAGCGCTACAACGGGGAAAACCACCGTCGCATAGCCAGCCTGTGCCGATCCGATCTGCGAAACAAGCATCAGGTAAGTCGTGAAGCCGATCACAGAGGCAAACACTGCCAGATAAAGCAACGCGGCAAGGTAGGTCGGATCAGTTGGAACGACCAATGGCTGACGTGTCGCCAATGCCAGAACGAGGAGCACACCTGCACCAATACCCATGCCCCATGCGTTAGCGATGATCGGTGCAGTCCTGGTTGCGCTGTTCCTACGGGAAGCTATGTTGCCCCACGAAAAGATCATAGTACCCAGCAACGCCCAACCAATTCCGCGCACAGTGTCAGGATCAAACGAAACGGTCAGGCTGTCCCACAACAGGAGAATAAGTCCTGACACCCCCAGCAACCCAGCGAGCACCACTCGGACTGCAATTTTTTCACCAAAGAAGACGCGGGCGTTCAGCGCATTGAAAATGGATGCCAGAGAGAAAACAACAGATAGTAGCCCAGACGGGATCAAAGCTGCGGCATTGTAGAGCGCCACGAAGTTCAGGCTGAACAGGCAGATGGCCTGAAGGACGACGAACCGCTATTGTGCAGGCAGAGCGAGACGCTTGATGGCTGCGAGCGCCAAAAGCAGAAGGACCGCCGCGAGCGCGATCCGATAAAGAACCGACACGCTGACTGGCACTTGCCCGATCTGCAAAGTAATCGCAATCCAGCTCGTTCCCCAAATCAAGACCGTGGCGACAAATAATACTGCGCTATTCAAAACTGTCCCCTTCGGCGCAGGCGTTACCACCGGGCGCAGCTCCGGGCTTGCACGATCTTGCGGTTTTTGGAGTTTAGTCGCCCCAGCCGCCTTTAGTTGGATAAGCCAAAAGGCTATGAATATTTATGCTATCAACGGTTTCAGATTATTTGGAGCAGTCTCCCACCGCTCATGCGCACGCCCGACTCGACTTGGGTGCTGGCCGAACCGTGACCATATGGGAGAAGCACAGCGACCGGATTTTCTACAACAAACCTAAAGGGCACACCTTTAGCCTCCATCTGAAAGGTGGAACCGGAACGCGGAGGCTTGATGCAGGAGGCATGAAGGGGTTTCCAGGCGCGATTTGCGTGCTGCCTGAAGGGCAAACCTCCGATTGGGAGATCACAACGCCGTTCCAGTTTTTGCATTTGGTTCTGCCGGACGAACCGCTGCGTGCTTGGTTTTCTCGCATCCATGATCTGGACGCCCGGTATTTCGACCTTGCTGAAATAAAGTTTGACGCTGCGCCTCCCATGACGGAGCAGCTAAAACAGTTGGTTTTTGCCGCAGCTTCGAATGACCTCTTACTCGCGGATAGTGCAATCGCAGAGCTGATCTATTGCCTCCCAGATCGTCGTAGACCGCTTCAAGGTGGTCTCGCGACCAAACAGTTGAGGCAGACGGACGCGTGGATCGACGCCAACATTGGTGGCGCCATAAGGCTTTCTGAGCTTGCAGCTGAAGTAGGGCTTTCGGAGTTCCACTTTCATCGGATGTTCAGCGTCTCGCGAGGTACGTCTCCGCACAAATGGGTTACGATGCGCAAAATTGAGGCCGCCAAAGACAGTCTGCGATGCGAAAGCAGTATTGCCAAAGCGGCATCGGCTTGTGGCTTTTCCTGCCAGAGCCATTTGACCCGCACGTTTAAGGCGCAGACTGGAATGACACCTGCGGTGTATCGCCAGCTCCTATCTGGCGTTTGATGGCCGAGTATCTGCCCCAACTCATGCTCGCTTGGTCGATCCAGTTCATGGGTGTCATTTCACCCGGACCGGGGATCATGCTGATCCTAGGCTCGGCGACCAACCAAGGTAGATTGACGTCAATAGTGACTGCCTTCGGTATTGCCTGCGCCTCCATCGTTCTCTCGACCGCCACCGTTCTTGGATTGGCCGCTTTGATGGCCGAAATGGCTGACCTGATGACGTATGTATGGTTGATCGGCGCGGGTTATCTCACATGGCTCGCCTACAAAGCGTTCCGCATCGCGGCTCTAAACCCAGCATCGTTGATAAAAGTCTGTTCCGCTTCAAGCGCATGGCGATCAGGGCTGACCGGATTTGCACTGCAACTCTCAAACCCGAAGGCGATCTTTTTCTGGCTTGCAGTGGCGAGCGTCGGCGGTGTCGGAAACGCCCCGATCTCCGTTGTTCTCATTTTTATCACGGGGGCGTTTGTGATCTCTTTCGCAGGACATGGAGGCTACGCCTTGATCCTGTCTTCCGAACCGATCCGGCGAGGCTATTTTCGAGCGCGGCGATGGGTTGAAAGCGGGCTGGCATGCTTTTTTCTGTTCGCTGGCTTCACGTTGGCGACGACCGAATCGCGATAAGGTATCGTGCGGTCGGTTACTAAAGCCGATATCCGCGCGCCCCGTGGCATCTGTCTATATGGGCTGGTAATGCCGCTCGCTGCTCTTTGTATGGAAGGTCACAAACAGCCAGCCTTCACTCTGGCCTGCTAGTCGTTATAGGGCGCTTGACGTGCGCTTCGGCGACTACGCGTAGGTTTTCCAATCCGCCTACAGCATCTTCAATTGCTTTGCGAAGCTTCTGGTCATGGCCTGGGCGGAACCGACCGCCGCGTGTAGTCTCACCGCAGCCGCAAATACACTCAGTTTCAGACATCGCACTCTCCATTTTTTTCGTTTCGAGTATGAGGCGCATACTGGCGCGGTGCAACGTTGGAAAATGGCAGCAAGTGCTGGATCCAATGTCCGAATGCGATGACCGCTTTGGGCTGACGGCGGCAACTATACCCATCTTTCCGACATGTCCCGTCGTCAATAGCAGGCTCATTTACGGCATTGCTTTGAAGTCAAAGACTTCAATTGCCACAAAAGTCCACGGGACACTGATGTTGATCAAAAACCCATAGGGCTTCATGATCTGCCCAACTCCACCAGAAGTTTCTTTCGGACCAATCCCTGTTTACTTCATTAAATTTTGAGAACGCCTTTCGATGGTGTTGAAGGGCAATTCGCCTCATCTTCGCAGCAAGCTTAAAGTGAAACTGGTGCGCCTGTCCTAGCCTAAGCGCCAAGAGCGCAGAAACCAAACCAAGTATCAGAAGGAACGCCAGGCGGGCAGTTTCATCTCTCACATCAATAGAAAAAACCGCACCAACAAGCGCTAAATTGACTGCAGTCAGTGAGGCTCGCAATGTCTCATAGTGTTGCGAAAGAGAGAACTCCGTTTGATAAGTCGACTTTGCAACTTCGAAGAGCCTCACATCAGAAAAATTGTCTTTTCTTCCGGCTTTGCCATCCGCCGTTACCATGCTAGTCCTACTCAATTTTACTCCCGAAGAACCTCTGCAGCAAGGACCGCTTTGGGCTGTCAACAGCAGTCGAGAAGCAAGACGCTAACAGCGGTTCAGTCGTGCTTTGGTGCCATCGAACGGCTCTGACGGGCGCGGGTTGGCGACCGTGCTCGGACGCGGTTGCCGGGTTGCACCGCGCTTCTAGGGGATGATCCGCGTGTACTTTGTGCCCTGCAGTGTCGCTCCGATGAGCAGGCCCGCGCGGCCGAAGACGGCTGCCTGCACCGGTGACAGCGCCGTGGTGCTGTCCGCCTTCACCCCGTCTCCCTGATCGGAGATCACGTACTCTACGTCGCCGCCCACGACCCAGCCGGGGGAGCGGCGGAATTGGGTCAGCGCGTTCTCAGTGAGGAAGAAGAGCACATGCGCATATTGCTGTGCGCCGATCTGCAAGCCGCCCGACAGTTGCGCGGTCGAGTAGTAATCCACCGTCACGTCGTTCACCCGCAGCGCGCCGCGCCCGTAGGCGCCGCCAAAGCCGAAACCCGCCTCTGTCACCAGCGGCATGACCAGCATGCCGTTGGATTTCTCCGCCAGGTTCACCGTGTTGGGATAGCGTCGGTACATCTCTGCCAGGGCTGCATCGACGCGGGCGTCAATGGCCACCGATCCGCGCGATCCCACGCCGTTGCCGCAGGCTGCCGTCACCGACACGCCCGCCAGCGCGCCGAGCGTGAATCCCCTGCGGGAAAGTCTGAAATCTGTCATTTGATCCGCCTGTATGTTTGCTCATATGCCGGTTTGTCCGACTTATGCGCAAAGATACGCCCATCGCGCGGGCTTGTCACGGGAAAGCTGGGAACCCGTGCAGCTTACCGCCGGGCGTTGAGCAGCCTTGCCGCGGCGGGGGCGAAATAGGTCAGGATCCCGTCACAGCCCGCGCGTTTGAAGGCCATCAGGCTTTCCATCATCACCCGCTCTCCGTCGATCCAGCCGTGCTCCGCCGCTGCCTGGATCATCGCGAACTCGCCCGAGACCTGATAGGCGTAGGTGGGCGCGCCAAAGCTGTCCTTGACCCTCCGGCAGATGTCGAGATAGGGCATGCCGGGTTTGACCATGACCATATCCGCGCCCTCGCTGAGATCACGCTCGATCAGCCGCAGCGCCTCGTCGGAGTTGCCCGGATCCATCTGATAGGTCTTCTTGTCGCCTGTCAGCGCGCCCGACGCCCCTACCGCATCGCGGAAGGGTCCATAGAAGGCAGAGGCGTATTTCGCCGCATAGCTCAGGATCATGACGTTCTGGTGGCCTGCGTCCTCCAGCGCGCTGCGCATGGCGCCGATGCGGCCGTCCATCATATCCGAGGGTCCGATGATGTCGGCACCCGCCTCGGCCTGCGCCAGTGTCATCTTGACCAGCGCCTCCACGGAGCGGTCATTGACGATCTCGCCGTTCTCCACAAAGCCGTCATGGCCGTTGATGTTGTAGGTATCGAGGGCCACGTCGGTCATCACCGCGATCTCGGGCACAGCGGCTTTGATGGCGCGGATGGCCCGGTTGGCGTGGTTCTCGGGATCCCAGGCGCCGGCGCAATCCTCGGTGCGCTCTTGCAGACCGGTGTAGGGAAAGAGACAAATCGCAGGGATACCCAGATCGGCCGCCTCGCGCGCGGCCTCCACCACTTTGTCGACCGAGCGGCGAAAGACCCCCGGCATGGACGGTATCGGCTCTTCGATCCCCTCACCGGCGCGCACGAAGACGGGCCAGATGAGATCATCCACGCTGAGCGTATTCTGGCGCGTCAGGGCGCGGATCGCCGTGCTTTGCCGGGCGCGGCGCAGGCGTGTTGCGGGAAACGGAGCTTGTGTCGGGCGCATGAAAACTGTCCAGTTTGAGTGACACCGCATGACTGCCACGGTTTTTTGTGCAAGCCAAGGGGTAGGCAGCGGCAGGCGGCACCGCTAAGAGAGGCGAACCGAGTAACCAGAGCCGACCCTCTTTGAGCTTTTACCAGAACGTCTTTGATCTGATCGACCTGCGGTCTTTCTCGAACCTGTGGTTCTGGATCGTGCTGGCCGTGATGTGGTCAAGCGCCAGCCATTGGGTGCTAGGTGTGCCCTATGACATGGTCCAGCGCGCGCGTCGCCACGGCGGGCAGGCCGAAGAAGACCTGACGGATATGGTGCGCGTCAACGTCAGCAGGCTGCTTTATATCGCGCAGGTGTCCGGGCTGTGGCTGCTTGGCTTTGGGTGTTTCCTGCTTACCGGGCTTTTCGTGCTGGGGCTGTTTTACCGGGTGGAGTTTGCCCAGGCGCTGTTTCTGCTGGGACTGCCGATGGCATTGGTCAGCCTGTTGTCGCTGTCCACCGCGCGGCTGATCTACGATGAAGAACCCATGGGCGAAGCGCTCTGCGCGCGGCTGGCGCGGCACCGGCTTTACGTGCAGATGATCGGGATCGTGTCGATCTTTGTCACCTCGCTGTGGGGGATGTACCAAAACCTGTCCGTGAGCCCGCTATCCGGTTGACAGGGTAGGGTGCGCGCGCCAAGTAGAGCGGCCTATGGCGGATCCCTCACATATCACCTTGTCCGGCGTGCCCGAAGGTTTCGACGCGCGTGTGCTGCTGGATGAGGTGGCGCGCGGCACCGGGCCTGTGGTGCATGTGGCACGCGATGACAAGCGGCTGGCGGCGATGCGCGCTGCGCTGCGGTTCTTTGCGCCCGATATGCCGGTGGTGGTCTTTCCCGGCTGGGACTGCCTGCCCTACGATCGCGTCTCTCCCAACGCGGACATCTCCGCGCAGCGCATGGCGACACTGGCGGGGCTGGTGCACGGGATGCCGGAGCAGTTCGTCCTGCTCACCACGCTCAATGCCGCGACCCAGCGGTTGCCCGCGCGCGCCTTGCTGCGCGATGCGGCCTTCAGCGCCCGGGTGGGTGACCGGGTGGACGAGACGGGTCTGCGCGAGTTTCTCGTGCGCATGGGCTTTGTGCAAAGCCCCACGGTGACAGAGCCGGGCGACTATGCAGTCCGTGGCGGCATCGTCGATATCTACCCGCCGGGGGATCTGGGGCCCGTCAGGCTCGATTTCTTCGGTGATGTGCTGGATGGCGCGCGGCGGTTCGACCCGGCAAGCCAGCGGACAACGGAGAAGCTCAATCAAGTTGAGCTTGCGCCGGTGTCGGAAGTGATCCTGGACGAGGCGGCCATCCGTCGCTTTCGTCAGAACTACCGCATTGAATTCGGCGCGGCCGGGACAGATGACCCCCTCTATGAAGCGATCAGCGCCGGGCGCAAGCATCAGGGCGCGGAGCATTGGCTGCCGTTCTTTCACGAGACACTGGAGACGCTGTTCGACTATCTGCCGGGCGCCACCGTCAGCCTCGATGATCAGGTGACGGCCATGCGGCTTGCCCGCTGGGACAGCATCGCAGATCAATATGAGACGCGACGTCTCGCCATGGCCAACCGCTCCAGGATGGATACGGTCTATAAGCCGAGCCCGCCGGAAGGGCTGTATCTGACCGATGCCGCCTGGGAGGCGGCGCTGGCCGACCGCCGGGTCCTGCAACTGGCACCGCTGCCCCAGCCCACGGGGTTGGGTGTTCTGGATGCCGGTGCGCGACCGGGCCGGAACTTTGCACCGGAGCGGCAGCAGGAGCAGCTGAGCCTTTTTGGCGCGCTCGCGGATCATATCCGTACGAGGATGGACGAGGGCCCGGTGGTGATCGCCAGCTATTCCGAAGGTGCGCGCGAGCGGTTGACGGGTCTGATCGAGGATGAAGGGCTGGCCGAGGCGATCCCGGTGTCCGATGCCACGCGTATCGGCAAACGCGGGTTGCATCTGGCTGTCTGGGCGCTGGAGCACGGGTTCGAGGCGCCTTGGACCCCGCGCTCAAGCAGCGAAGCGATAGCGCATGAAACAGCGCGCTCAAGCAGCGAAGCGGTAGCGCTTGAAACAGCGCGCTCAAGCAGCGAAGCGGGTGCGCATCAAAATTCCGGTGGTGCTCGGGTTACGTCCGGGGGAGTCGCGAGGAAGTCAGGAGATGCTCGGATCACTGTCGTGTCCGAGCAAGACGTCCTCGGGGACAGGCTCATTCGCCGGCCCAAACGCAAACGGCGCGCGGAGAACTTCCTGACAGAGACCCAGTCTCTCAGCCCGGGCGATCTGATCGTGCATGTGGATCACGGGATCGGGCGGTACAAGGGGCTGGAGGTGGTCACGGCGGCAGGGGCCGCGCATGAGTGCATCCTGCTGGAATACGCCGAGGATGCAAAGCTCTACCTGCCGGTGGAGAACATCGAGCTGCTGTCGAAGTACGGCCATGACGAGGGGCTGCTGGACCGGCTGGGCGGCGGGGCGTGGCAGGCCAAGAAAGCCCGGCTCAAAGAGCGCATCCGCGAGATGGCCGACAAGCTCATCCGCATCGCTGCAGAGCGGGCGCTGCGCCGCGCGCCGGTGCTGGAGCCGCCGACCGGTGCATGGGATGCGTTCGCCGCGCGCTTCCCCTATCAGGAGACGGACGACCAACTCGGCGCTATCGAGGATGTCATCGGCGATCTGACCTCTGGCAATCCGATGGATCGGCTGGTGTGCGGCGATGTGGGCTTTGGCAAGACGGAAGTGGCCATGCGCGCGGCCTTCGTGGCGGCCATGTCCGGCGTGCAGGTGGCGGTGATCGCGCCCACCACGCTGCTCGCCCGGCAGCATTACAAGAGCTTTGCGGAGCGGTTCCGCGGCTTTCCCATCGATGTGCGCCCGCTCAGCCGCTTTGTCTCCGCCAAGGAGGCAGCGACGACAAAGGACGGCATGGCACGGGGCACCGTCGATATCGTGATCGGTACCCATGCGCTGCTCGCCAAGGGGATCCGGTTCCAGAACCTCGGCCTGCTGGTCATCGACGAGGAACAGCACTTTGGCGTGACCCACAAGGAACGCCTCAAGCAGCTGCGCAGTGACGTGCATGTGCTGACACTGACCGCGACGCCGATCCCGCGGACCCTGCAGCTGAGCCTGACCGGTGTGCGCGATCTGTCGATCATCGGGACGCCACCGGTGGACCGGTTGGCGATCCGCACCTACGTCAGCGAATTCGACACGGTGACCCTGCGCGAGGCGCTGCTGCGCGAGCACTATCGCGGCGGGCAGTCCTTTTACGTGGTACCGCGGATCTCGGACCTGCCGAAGATCGAGGAATTCCTGAAAGATCAGCTGCCCGAACTCACCTATGTGGTCGCCCATGGCCAGATGGCGGCGGGAGAGCTCGATGACCGGATGAACGCCTTTTACGACGGCAAATATGACATTCTGCTGGCCACGACGATTGTGGAATCGGGTCTGGACATCCCCACGGCGAATACCATGGTGGTGCACCGGGCGGATATGTTCGGCCTCGCACAGCTTTACCAGATCCGGGGCCGCGTAGGTCGCTCCAAGACCCGCGCCTACGCCTATCTCACGACGAAACCACGTACCAAGCTGACACCCGCCGCGGAAAAGCGCCTGCGTGTGCTCTCCAGCCTCGATACGCTGGGGGCGGGGTTCACGCTGGCCAGTCAGGATCTCGACATCCGCGGCGCGGGCAATCTGCTGGGCGAGGAGCAGTCGGGCCAGATGCGCGATGTGGGCTTTGAGCTCTACCAGTCGATGCTGGAGGAGGCGATTGCCAAGATCCGCACCGGCGAGCTGGAGGGCCTGAGCGAGGCGGACGATCAATGGGCGCCGCAGATCAATCTGGGCGTGCCAGTGCTAATCCCCGAAGACTACGTGCCCGATCTGGATGTGCGGCTGGGGCTCTACCGGCGTCTCAGCAGCCTGACCACCAAGGTGGAGCTGGAAGGCTTCGCCGCCGAGCTGATCGACCGCTTTGGCAAATTGCCGCGTGAGGTCAACACGCTGATGCTCGTGGTGCGGATCAAGGCTATGTGCAAACGCGCAGGGATTGCCAAGCTGGATGCAGGACCCAAAGGGGCCACGATCCAGTTTCACAACGACAAGTTTGCCTCTCCCCAGGGGTTGGTCGAATTCATTCAGGATCAGCGCGGGCTGGCCAAGGTCAAGGACAACAAGATCGTCATCCGCCGCGACTGGAAAGGCGACGGCGACAAGATCAAGGGTGCCTTTGCCATCGCGCGCGATCTGGCTGAGAAGGTCGTGGCGGAAAAGAAGGCGCGCAAAAAGGCGCACGCCTGAAGTCCTGACAGAATCGATCCAACGTGGCGCGACGCCTGAGTCTTTGCCGAGCCGGGTGCCACAGTATGACGGCGCTGTTTTTCGGATCGGTCTAGGCTGCGCTGACAACGCGTTCCAGGCTGCGCATGCGCAGGGTCAGGGCAAAGGCAAGGATTGCACAGACCAGCGTTCCCACGGCCACGGGCGTCGGGCTGCCGGTGAACGCCAGACCGATGGGCACGGCGACAAAGACCGCACCGATGGTCGCAACCGAGCTCATCAGCGACGCGGCGAGGCCCGCGATATGGCCCACCGGCTCCATCGCCAGCGCATTGAGATTGCCCAGCGTCATGCCCGCCATGAAAAACAGCGACGTGATCCAGAAGAGGAAAACGCCAAAGAGCGCGAGCCCGGTGTCCAGCGTGCCAAAGGCGGTCAGCGCACCGCCGGAGATCACGATCTGCACCAGCAGGATGGTCGAGATCAGCTTGCGCATGCCCAGCCGCAGCACCAGCCGTGCATTCACCAGGCTCGCCGTCGCGGCCAGCACGGCGATCAGCGCGAACCAGGCGGGAAAGCTGCGCGCCATATCAAAGGTCAGATCGAACATCTGATGGGTCGTGGAGAGCACCGCAAAGAGCATGCCAAAGCACAGCGCCTGCGTCAGCATCGACAGCCGCACCATCGGGATGCTCAGCATCTCGATCAGCGCCGCCCAGAGCAGCGACATCCGGATGGGTCGCCGTGCGGTGGGGGGCAGCGTCTCCGTCATTCTCCAAGCGTACCATCCGCCCATCACCAGCGAAAACACCACGAACGCCCCAAAGATCCCGCGCCAGCCAATGCTCCAGATGATGACCGCGCCAAGCGCGGGCGCGATGGCGGGCACCAGCGAAAAGACGAGCAGCACAAAGGACATTAGCTGCGCCATTTCACGGCCCGCATAGAGATCGCGCACCATGGCAAGCGCACCGATGCGCGGCCCGGCCACGCCGATGCCTTGAATGACTCGCGCGGCCAGCAACAGCTCCAGCGTTTGTGCCTGAATAGCCAGCAGGGACCCCACGCAGTAAAGCGCAAAGCCGGAGAAAATCACCGGTCTGCGCCCCACCGCATCCGACAGCGGCCCGGCGAAAAGCGTGCCCACCCCCATGCCAAAGACGAAACTGGTGATCACCAGCGTCGCACGCTCGGGCGCATCCGCGGTCAGTTCGGCCTTGATCTGCGGCAGGGCGGGCAGCATCGCGTCGATGGAAAAGGCCACTGTCGCGCTGATCATGGCGATCAACGCGATGAATTCGACCCGCCCGATGGGCGGCTGCGACAAGGGCTGCGGCACGTGGATACTCCTGCGCCGCCGGATAATGGCCTGACGCAAACTAGCGTTACCGATTATCTAACTCAGGATGCTACCCGTCACAACGCGCGATTTTGTGCGGCGTCAGGCGGCAGCGGTCAGTTCCGCAATCACCTTGGACCAGAGCTCCGGCGGCTGGGCACCCGGCACCGCGTGCTTGCCCGCCACGATGAAGGTCGGCACCGATTGCACGCCCATCTGCCGGCTGTGGGCATCGCGTTTGCTGATGTCATCGACATCCGCATCTGACTGCAACAGTTTGCGCACAACGGCGGCGTCCATCTCGATTCCGTCTGCCACATCGGCCAGTACGTCGTGATCACTGATGTCGCGCGTCTCGACAAAGAAGGCGCGGAACAGTGCGGCAACCGCCGCCATTTGCCGCCCCTCGATCCCCGCCCAATGGATGAGACGGTGCGCATCCAGCGTATTGGGCGTGCGCGTCATCCCTTCGAAGTCGATCTTGAGACCTGCCGCCTGCGCATGCTCCACCACCGGCGCATAGGCGCGCACGGCGCCTTCCTTGCCGCCGAACTTCCCCTCCAGATAGGCGCGGCGGTCCATTCCTTCGCGCGGCATATCGGGGTTGAGCTGGAACGGATGCCATTCGATCTCGAACGGATGGTCAGGATGATCGGCCAATGCCCGGTCCAGATGCGCCTTGCCGATGTAGCACCAGGGGCAGATCGGATCGGACATGATGTCGAGCTTGATGGTCTGGGTCATGACGGAGCCTCGAATTGGGCGCGCAGGTCGCTGCGCCGGATTTTACCGTTGGCGCCCGTGGGCAGGTCGGCCAAGTGAACATAAAGGCGCGGGTGCTTGTACCGCGCCAGCTTGTCGGAGACATAATCGGCCAGCGCGCCGGGGTCCAGTGGGGCGGGCCCGGTATAGAAAGCCGCGATCACGCGGGCGTCGGCCTTCACTTCCACCTCCGTCACTCCCACGGCTGTGACGCCGGGCATCGTGGCCAGCACGGCTTCGACCTCCAGCGGAGAGACGCGAAAGCCGCCCGCGTTCATCATATCATCGGCGCGCCCGAGATAGCGGATCTGGTGGTCCTCGGTCATGGTGCCCTGGTCGCCGGTCAGGAACCAGTCGCCCTGCATGCGGGTCTTGGTTTCTTCGGGCGCATCTATGTAGCCCAGCATGAGGCCGGGGTCGCTGCGGTGCACTGCGATGGTGCCTTCGGTGCCGAGGGGCACCGGGCCATCTGCACCCAGCAGCGCGACACGGCGACCGGGCTGCGGGCGCCCGATGACGTCCGCGGGCACAGGCCGCGCGGGCGCGCCGGAGATGAAGGTGGAGCACTCGGACATGCCAAAGGCTTCAAAGATCGGGGTGCCGGTTGCCGCCTGCCACGCCTGCGCCAACCGGGGGGAGAGCTTTTCGCCCGCGCTCAGCCCATGGCGCAAGCGGTGCCGGGGCCACAGGCCGTCGCGTTTCAGCATCTGGCGGTAGACCCCCGGAGCCGCGGCAAAAAGCGTGGCACCATGCGCTGCCGCCAGATCCGGCAAGGCTGTCGCGGCCGTGCCCGCGGCGGGTATCAGAGCGCTTGCGCCCACCGTCCAGGGGTCCATCAGACCGGTGCCCAGCGTGTAGGTCCAGTTGAAGGCACCTGCGTGCAGCATCCGGTCCTGCGGGGTGAGACCGTACCAACCGTCAAACATCATCCGCCGCGCCCAGATCGCCCGGTGCGCGTGACCGACGGCACGCGGCACGCCGGAGGTGCCCGAGGTGTAGACGATATAGCCAAGCCGGTTGGGATCCCCCATCTGTGGCGGACCGGACGGCAGGCTGCGCCAGTGGCGCAGGCCGTCCAATGGGACGATCCGGGGGTGCGCAGGGCAGGCGACGCCGGGGGCCTGCAGGACCAGCGCGGGGTCAACATCCGCGATGATCCGGGCGACCTCCCCCAACGTGAGCGCGGCGGAGGTGGGCACGGGCACCATCCCGGCCCAAAGTGCGCCGAGATAACAGACTGGAAAATCAACCGTATTGCCCAGCCGCATCAGAACCCTGTCACCGCAGGCCAGACCCGACTGCATCAAGCCGCGGGCGGTGCCCTGAACGGCCCTTAGAAGATCGGCAAAGGACCAGCTTTCCGCCTCCTGCGTACCGATCACCGTGAGAGCGGTCTTGTCGGGATGCCGCGCGCCAGAGGTCAGCACATAGTCAGCCATGTTGAAAGGCGCAGGGCAGGGCGGGCACGCCCCTTGATCAAAGACCGACAGCATGGGCAGGGTGCTAGACCGGCGACCGACACGTTGCAAGCCCGCCCGCCAGCGCCTATAGCTCTGCCATGTCTGACAGCGATCCCAGAACCCTCATCAAGATTGCGCGGGAAAACGGCAGCACCGAACAGGCCGCCCCCGTCGATCTCGGCCAGCGCGTGCGCGAGTTGCGCAAGGCCCGCGCCTGGACGCTGGAACAGGCGGCGAGCCAGGCGGGGCTCGCCCGCTCGACCCTCAGCAAGATCGAGAACGGGCAGATGTCGCCCACGTATGACGCGCTGAAAAAACTGGCCACCGGGCTGGAGATCACGGTGCCCCAGCTCTTCACGCCCCCGCGCGCGGGTCAGGTCAACGGGCGCATGGCGGTGACGAAGTCAGGGCAGGGCACGGCGCAGGCGACCGTCACCTACGAGCATGAGCTGCTGGCAGATACGCTGACCAAAAAGCAGATGCTGCCCTACCGCGCCCGGGTCCGTGCCCGCACCATGGAGGAATTCGACGGCTGGGTGCGCCATGACGGCGAAGAATTCCTCTACGTGCTGACAGGCGTCGTGCGGCTCTATACGGAGTTCTATGAACCGGTCGAGATGCGCCGCGGTGACAGCGCCTACTATGACGCGGCCATGGGCCACAACGTGGTGTCGGTCAGTGCCGAAGACGCCAATATCCTCTGGGTCACGTCGCTGGTCTGAAACCGGACCCCCCGCCCGCAAAACGACCGCCGTGGCACACCCCACTCAGGTGCAAACCTGCTCTTTCATCTTGCCAAATAAACTCAATATCCCGCCGGTCGTCCCGGGCGATGCCGTATCAGGGTACGCGCTCCTACTCCGCCTCGTACCACCAGACCTGCGGCATATACTCCGGCCCGTCGCCGTAAAGGGGCAGCGTGTCGGGATATGCCATCTCGGCGACATGCGCGATGCGCCCGGTCGTGAACTGCCAGAACGGGATCACGTAGCGACCTGACATCAGCGCCCGGTCCAGCGCACGCACGGCGGCGGTAAAATCTGCCTCGTCTTCCGCACTGAGCATCGCGTCGATCATCGCATCCACCGCAGGAGAGCGCACCCCCATCAGGTTGCGCGACCCCGGTTGCGCGGCGGTCCCGGAGCCCCAGTAAAACCGTTGCTCGTTGCCCGGTGACAGCGACAGCGCCCGGCGGTAGGTCGTCATGTCGAAGTCAAATTCCGCTTCGCGTTCGGTGAACTGCGCGCTGTCGGTCGTCTCTATCCGCACGTCCACCCCCAGCCGCTGCAAGGCCTGGGTATAAAGATCCGCGATGGCGAGGGACTCCGTATCGTTCTGCTGGAGCAGCAGGGTAAAGCGTAGCGGATCACCTGCCGCGT
The DNA here is from genome assembly GCF_947496515.1 of uncultured Roseobacter sp. GTDB lineage: Bacteria > Pseudomonadota > Alphaproteobacteria > Rhodobacterales > Rhodobacteraceae > Roseobacter. The sequence continues at coordinate 118,553 of NZ_CANMDB010000001.1, forward strand.
TGCGCATCACCCCTTCCTGTGGCGTCCAGCCCGCCTCGGCCAGCAGTTTCATCGCCGCGCGGATGCCGCGCCGGTTGCGCAGGGAGCTGTCGCTCACCGGCAGCGCGTAGCCCTCTAGCGCACCGGGGGGCATGTCCTGCGCGAAAGGTTGCAGCAGGTCGGCCACGGCACCGGTCGCGCGTCCTTCCTGCATGGCCAGTGCAGAGTTGGAGAAATATGAGGTGATGCGGGGTTGCGCGCCACCCGTCAGCGTGTCGTTGATATACTCGAAGTTGAATGCCTGGATCATCGCGGCCCGTACGCGCCAGTCGTCAAAGGGCGCGCGGCGGGTGTTCATCACAAAGCCCGTCATGCCCGAGGGCTTTTGGTGCGGGAATTCGGATTTCACCACGTCGCCACGGGTGACGGCGGGAAAATCATACTGGCTTTGCCACTTCTCGGCGTTGAATTCGCGCAAGGCAGAGATGTCGCCGGCCTTGAAGGCCTCGAACATCACCGAGGCATCGCCGTAGAAATCCAGCTTGATGCTGTCAAAGTTGAACGTGCCCCGGCGCAAGGGCAGATCAGCGCCCCAGTAGTCGGGATTGCGAATGAGCGTCACATAGCGGCCCGCCTCATAATCGCCGATCCGGTAAGGTCCCGTGCCCAAGGGGATTTCCGCCAGCGGCGCGTTGGCGAAATCGCGGCCCTCCCATTGCGCGCGGCTGAGGATAGGCCGCATGCCCGCCAGCAGCGCAAGCTCGCGGTTGTCGGCATTGAAATCGATCCTCAGGCTGCGCGGCCCGGTCTGGGTGATACTCTCGATCTGGTTGGCCAGACCCAGATAGCGCGGGTGCCCCTCGCGCCCCAAGACCTCGTAGCTGAAGATCACATCTGCGACAGTGACAGGCGTGCCATCCGAGAACGCGGCCTCCTTGCGCAGGGTGAAAGCGACCCAAGAGCGGTCCTCAGGCACCTCGACCGATTCGGCCAGCAGACCGTAGAGGGTGAACGGTTCGTCCCAGGACCGGCCCATCAGGCTTTCATGAGTGAGAAACCGCAACTGCCACGGCACGGTGCCCTTACGCACAAACGGGTTGAGGCTGTCAAAGCCGCCCGTGTTGCCAAGCGTGATGTCGCCACCCTTGGGCGCATCCGCGCGCGCATAGGGGAGGGACACAAAATCAGGTGGCAGGGCGGGGGTGCCATACATAGATATCCCGTGCGCGGGCTCCGCCAGCGCCTGATGGCTTGCGAGAATCACACCACCTGCGGCGACGATCCGGAAAATCGGCCGCAAAAAATCCCTGATCATTCTACCGATAATCCTGTGCTGCCCTTGTTTTCTTGGGTCTCAGACTACCGAGGTATTTACATCATATCAAACTTTTAGCTTGGCCCGCGGCGCGAGATTGCTTATAACAGATGCACTGCTCGATAGGTTTCTTGCCTGTATGAAACCTGCCTCAATAACTTAACGCCTGCCTCGCGCAGGCGTTTTTTTTTGAGCATGTCGGTGTGCTGATTTGCCGGGATGTGCTGATCGCACGCTGCAGGTGCGAAACCCATTTCCTTTGCAGTCGCAGCACGGCATGATGGCGGCAACACCATCCTATTCCCGTAGCAGACAAAGGACAGCGCCATGGCATTCGAGATTTCGCTGAAGGGCAAGACGGCTGTGATCACAGGGTCCAATTCCGGCATCGGGCTGGGCATCGCGTGGGAGCTGGCACGGGCGGGCGCTGACGTGGTGCTGAACTCCTTCACCGACAGCGAAGATGATCACGCGCTGGCCAAAAAGATATCCGCGGAGACCGGAACCAACGCCCGCTATATCCAGGCCGACATGTCAAAGGGCGACCAGTGCCGCCGCCTGATCGCGGACGCGGGCGCCTGCGATATCCTGATCAACAACGCGGGCATCCAGCATGTGGCACCCATCGACGAATTTCCGGTGGAAAAATGGGACGCGATCATTGCGATCAACCTCAGTTCCGCCTTTCACACGACCGCGGCTGCCTTGCCTGTCATGCGACAGGCGGGCTGGGGGCGGGTGGTCAATATCGCCTCCGCCCACGGTCTTACCGCGTCGCCCTATAAATCCGCCTATATCGCCGCCAAGCACGGCATCGTCGGCATGACCAAGACCGTCGCACTGGAAACAGCACAAGAGCCGATCACCGCCAATGCGATCTGTCCCGGCTACGTGCTGACCCCGCTGGTGGAGGCGCAGATCCCCGATACGGCCAAGAAGTACGATATGTCCGAGGAAGAGGTGAAAAAGCAGGTGATCCTCGAACGCCAGCCATCCAAGGAATTCGCGACCGTTGAACAGCTAGGCGGCACGACGGCCTTCTTGTGCTCGGATGCGGCGGCACAGATCACCGGCACCACGATCAGCGTCGATGGCGGCTGGACGGCACTTTGAGGATAGTTGCTTTCACCGGGAGCCGTAACGGCCCGATGGTGCAGAAGGCGGATAGGTGGCGATGAAACGGATCAATCTGGCCCTGCAGGGCGGCGGCGCTCATGGTGCTTTTACCTGGGGCGTGCTCGACCGGCTGCTGCAGGAGGAGGACGTGGAGGTCGCGGCGATCTCTGGCACCTCGGCGGGGGCTCTCAATGGCGCCGCACTGAAGGCCGGTATGATCGAAGGCGGCCGGCAGGGCGCGAGGGACCGGTTGGATTGGTTGTGGCAGGAGGTGGGCGCGCGGCCCGATCTGCATCTGCCGCAATGGATGCTGCCCTTTTCACTCTCGGATCTAAGCCGTTCGCTGGAATATTCCTGGCCTGTGATGGCAGCCGATGCCTGGTCGCGCGCGGTGTCGCCCTACGCCTACGGACCGTTTTACAGCAATCCGTTGCGCCCGATCGTGACGCAGTTCGACTTCGACAAGGTCTGCGCCGAAGGCGGCAGCGGTCCGTGCCTCTTCATCTGCGCCACAAGGGTACGCAACGGCAAGGTGCGCGTCTTCAAGGACAGCGAGATCAGCACCGACGCGATCCTCGCCTCCGCCTGTCTGCCGACGCTGTTTCAGGCGGTGGAGGTCGATGACGCGGAAACCGGTCAGCGCGAGGCGTTCTGGGACGGTGGCTACACCGGCAATCCCGCGCTCTTTCCGCTTTTCAACCCGTCGCTGCCCGATGACATCGTGATCATCAACATCAACCCGCTGGAACGCACGGAATTGCCGCGCACGGCACAGGCCATTCAGAACCGCATCAACGAGATCAGCTTCAACTCATCGCTGTTGCGGGAGCTGCGCGCTATCGAGTTCGTCCAGCGGTTACTGAATGACGGCACGCTCAGCACCGATCAGAAATCCCGCGTGCTGGTGCATATGGTCGCCGATGACGCGCTGATGAACGAGCTGTCGGTGGCCACGAAACTGGTGCCCACGCCCTATACGCTCGCGCGGTTGAAGGCAGCGGGACAACTGGCGGCGGATGGTTTTCTGGCCCAGAGCAAGCAGCATCTGAATGTTCGCAGTTCCGTCGATCTGGTGGAGATGTTTCAGTAGCGCCGGTCTGCTTGCGTGGGCGATGGTTGCGGTCAGGAGATCGGGCAACACGGGCGGGGGGTCGCTCTGTGCTTGCTGTGCGATGATCCGGCGAAAGCGCATCACGGACGCCGGGCGGACGCAGCACCTGTGGATGCTGCTGGCGATCGTCGATGCGGATCAGCGCGGCGGTCTAGAGAGAAGCGACTGTTAAAGGCATCCTGAAGCATCCGACCTTGGACCGCGTCATGGAAATAATCTGAGAAACGCAACGCTGCCTGAAACCGAATATTTCAACGCGTTGCGTGATACCCAGTGTTCCAAGTATGTCGTCAGACGCTCTAGATCTGGCCCGGCGGTTCGGTCGGGTCTTTGCCGTTGGGGTAGACTAGCCCGGCGGAGATCACCAGTTTGGCCGCTTCCTCCACGCTCATATCAAGCTCGATGATATCGTCCTTGGGAAAGAACAGCAGAAACCCGGAGGTCGGGTTGGGCGTCGTGGGCACGAAAATGCTGAGCATCGGTGCACCGTCATTGGCCCGCATCGCCACTTCGCCCTTCGTATCGGTTGAGATGAAGCCGATGGCCCAGATCCCGCGGCGGGGGTATTCGATCAGGCAGGCTTTCTCGAACGAGCGTTCGGACTGCGCGAACACCGTCTCCGAGATCTGCTTGATCCCAGAGTAGATGCTGCGGACCACCGGCGTGCGTTCCACCAGGCTTTCGGCAAAGCGGATCAAGGAGCGCCCGATCAACCCTTTGGCCATCCAGCCTACGATGATCGTAAAGATCAGGAAGATCACCACCCCGATGCCGCGGATGTTGATCTGGATCTCCGGGTCGAGCCCCAGCCAGGTCTGCAGCAGCCGGTCGGGCTGATAGGGGCCGGGCACCAGCGGCAGCACAAAGCCGTCGATCCATCCGACCACGGACCAGATCAGCCAGATCGTCAGACCCACCGGGGCAATGACGACAAGCCCGGTCAGGAAGGAGGCGCGCAGGCTGCCAAAGAGAGTACGGCGGACACCGGGGGGATCAGGATCAAAGGGCGTATTCATAAACTTACTCTAACTGGCATCCCTGCTACCTAGGCACAAGCGGCTGCAGCGACAACGCAATACCGCGCGGTCGGGCTCAACTTCCCGCCTCGCGGGTAAGGCTGACCAATTCCGATGCAATTGCCGCGGCGAGCCGGGCGTTGTTGCGCACCAGGGCGATATTGGCGGTGAGCGAGCGGCCTTCGGTCAATTCAAAGATCCGCTGCAGCAGGTAGGGGGTGACCGCCTTGCCGCGGATGCCGTGCCGTGTGGCATCGGCCTGCGCCTGCGCGATGATCGGCGCCAGCGTTTTCGCGGGGATTTCGGCATCCACCGGGATTGGGTTGGCCACCAGCTGGCCACCGGGCAGGCCCAGCAGGCCGCGCGTGTACTGCGCGCGCGCGATCTCTGCGGCAGTGTCCATCCGCAGAGGCGCCTTAAGCGGTGAGGTCGCACTCCAGAACGCGGGAAAGCTGTCCTGTCCCATGGCGATGACCGGTACGCCTTGCGTCTCAAGTACTTCGAGTGTCTTGTCCACATCGAGGATTGCCTTGGCCCCGGCGGCCACGACCGTGACCGGGGTCTGCGCCAACTCCATCAGATCGGCGGAGATGTCAAAACTGTTCTCCGCCCCGCGGTGAACCCCGCCGATGCCGCCTGTGGCAAAGACCTCAATCCCCGCCAGACGGGCCGCGATCATGGTGGCGGCTACCGTGGTTGCACCGGTGCCGCCGGACGCCATGCAGGCGGCAAGATCGGCGCGCGACAGCTTTGCCACCGATTTCGACTGCGCCAGCGTCTCCAATTGCTCCGGCTCCAGACCGATGTGAAGCGTCCCCTCCAACACCGCGATGGTGGCAGGGGTGACGCCTGCGGCGCGGATGTCATCCTCGACCTTGCGCGCCACGTCGAGGTTCTGGGGATAGGGCATGCCGTGGGTAATAATCGTGCTTTCCAGCGCGACAATGGGCCGCCCAGCGGTGCGGGCGGCGGCGACTTCGGTGGCGTGTAACAGGGGCAGGGCGGTCATGGGGCGGTCTCTCCGGACACATAGGTGGCTGCGGCTTGAAGCGCGCGGGTCAGGGCATCGTCGGGCGCGGCACCTGCCGCTTCGGACGCGATATGGGCTGCCATGAAGGTATCGCCCGCACCGGTCACCCGGGCGACCAGAACCTGCGGCGGGGTCCGCGTCAGCAACCCCTCGCGGCGCCCGTCGGTGACATCAACGCCGCCGTTGGTCACCAGCACCCGGGCCGCGCCGCGATCCAGCAGGCCACGTGCGGCATCACCCGTGCTCTCGAAACTCTGGTTGCAGATCAGCCCGGCCTCTTCGAGGTTCACATAAAGCGTTCCACGTCCGTGGGCGACAAAGGGGATCAGCCGTTCCGCCTTGCCGGGTGAGGCGGGCGCGACCCGCAAATCCGCAGATGCCAGCAGCGGGCTGCTGGCCATGTCGCTGAGCAATTCGCGTGTCAGGTTACCGTCAAGCGCGATGCGCCCCGCATAAGGCGAATCTCTCGTGGCCAGCCTGCCATCGGACAAGGGGTCGAGGATCTTGTCACCCGCCGCCTCCAGTGAGTGCGCGTCCGCGATAGCGGCGATCAATCCGTTGGCGCCCTCCACGGCCATGTAGACGTCCGTGGGCAGATCGTCGGAGCGGTAGACCATCGTGGTGTCCATGCCGCGCGCGGCGCAGGCGGTGATCAGCTCATTGCCTTCCGCATCGCGGCCAATGGCCGTCAGCAGCGCCGGTCTCAGCCCGAACCGGGCCAGTGTCATGGCGATGTTCATGGCCACACCGCCGGGGATCCGCGTGATCCGGCCCGGCACGTCCGAGCCCTTGCGCATGGCGCTGCCGGACCGGCCGATGATGTCCCAGAGAACGGAACCGATGCACAAAATGTCTGGCGAGACGCTCATGGACGTGTTGTGGCCGGGAACGGCGCAAGGTTCAAGGGCGCGCTGGGGGCCGTATCAGACCGGGCACAACATGGACCGCCCCGTCCTCCACGCACAGGCCTGAGATCATTCGGGTAGGTTCTTTTCAAAAGCAGCGGGCCTTACTCCGGCACCGCAAAGCTGAGCGCGGCCCAGAGAGTTTCCCAGACGGGCGCGTGGTCGGATGTACCGGCGTCTGCCGCCGGGCGCAAAACCACCGCATCCAGCAGGTAGTCATGGCCGGGGGTGATGTCGATCACCGCTTCGCCTGCCGCATCAGTTCGGGTCAGGCGCACGCTGACCGCGCCGTCCGGCGCCCGGTCAAACACCTCCACCTGCGCGTCGGCCCTCGGTGCACCGTCATAGAGCAGGCGCACCCGCATCCGCCCGTCCGGATCAGCCGCATAAGGATTGGACAGCGCAACGAATTCTGTCGCCAGACCAAAGGCACGATCCTCTCCCGCCCCGTCGCCCACCGCAATCAACGCCTTGGCGTGGCGTGTGTAGCTTTCGCGAAAACCTTCCCGCGGCCAGCCTGCCGCATCGTGAGCGGCCGCTGCCTTGGTGAAATTCTTGTGTTTGGCGAACTTCAGGAACTTCTCCCAGTCGCGGTAAGTCAAGGTCGAGGGCGTCGTCTCATGCAGGATCACCAGCAGGCCGGGCCTCTCTGGCACGGTGATCTGCAGCGCGGGCCGGTCGCCCATGCGCCCTTCGGCGGCGCGGGCCTGACCGTCGAACACGATCTCGAACCGGGTAAACCGGTTGTCGATCCGCGCCAGCGCCATCCCCTCGAAAGCCTCGCCGTTGCGCAGGTCCGCCACCAGCGGCGCGCCCGGTGCGACCGTGTAGTCTGTGGGGTCGATCCAAAACTCATGGCCAACAACGGGCCGAGCAGCTAGCACTAAAGCCAAGACCAAAAAACGCGAGAATCCCATGACCGTCTTTCCTATCACCACCCGGCTCAAGCTGTTGTTTCTGACGCTCTTGTCAACTGCCCTGCTGCTGAGCGCGGGCGCACGGCTGGGCGCGCATGAACTGTTGCCGACGATTGCCGATGTCGAAGTGACGGAGGCCGGTGAGGTAGCGCTGGAGCTGCAGATCAACCTGGAGGCGTTTCTGGCGGGCATCGATCTTGATGCGGTGGAGAATACCAACGATGATGATGCAGGCCCCGACTACACCGAACTGCGCGCCATGGCGCCGCAGGATCTGGCGTCGCAGGTGCCCGAGCTTGTCGCCCGGTGGTCCGCGCATCCTGTGCTTGTCGCCGGTGAGCCGCTCGTCCTCGTGCAGGATACGCTCAATATTCCCGATGATCTGGGCTTGGAGGTGCCGCGCATTTCGCAACTGCGTCTGGTGGCGGACCTGCCCGCCGGCGCCGAGACGGTCACCCTGAACTGGCCCGTGGGATCCGGTCCGCTGGTGCTGCGCCAGCAGGGGGTTGAGGCACCCTATACGGGCTATCTCGACGGTGGTCGGAGCAGCCCCGCGATTGCCCTCGCAGGTGGCGGGGCGGGCAGCGCGATGGAGACCTTCATCGGCTATATCCCGGTTGGTTTCGATCATATCCTGCCAAAGGGGCTCGATCACATCCTGTTCGTGCTGGGGCTCTTCTTTCTCAGCACCCGGCTGGGGCCGCTGGTCTGGCAGGTCAGCGCCTTTACGCTCGCCCACACGGTCACGCTGGCGCTCGGTGCTCTGGGGATCGTCAATGTACCCGGCAGCATCGTCGAGCCGTTGATTGCTCTTTCCATCGTCTATGTCGCGGTGGAGAATATCTTTGCCAAGGGCCTCAACCCTTGGCGTCCGGTGGTGATCTTTGCGTTTGGCCTGCTGCACGGGCTGGGCTTTGCCTCCGTGCTGGGGGAGTTCGGTCTACCGCCGGGTCAGTTCATCGCGGCGCTGATCGGGTTCAACATCGGGGTTGAACTGGGTCAGCTGACCGTCATCGCGCTGGCATTCCTTGCGGTCGGCTGGTTTGCCAAACGGGACTGGTACCGCGCACGGATCGCCGTACCTGCGTCCTGCGTCATTGCCGCCGTCGGTGCCTACTGGTGCGTGGAGCGCGTCTTTCTCTGACCGCTCAGCCCGCCAGCAGTGACGCCAGGGCCTTCGCAGGATCGTCGGCGGCCCAGATTTCCTCGCCGATGCCGAAGAAGTCGGTCACGGGGCGCAGGCTGGTGATGCTGGCCGCATCAAGCGCGCCTTCGGCGACGACCGGGATCTCGATCATCTCGGACCACCACTCGAACAGTTCTGCCTCGGCATGGGCGCCGTCGCCCAGCGACGACGCGCGCACGGGCCCAAAGCTCACATAGTCCGCGCCCGCTTCGCCCGCCGAGATGCCGTTGTGGCGCGACCCGCCGCAAAAGCTGCCGACGATGGCATCCGCGCCCAGTGCCTTGCGCGCCTCACGCACGGAGCGCGCGCCGCTGGTCAGATGCACCCCGTCGAGGCCCAACCGCTCCGCCAGCATCCAGTGATCATTGATCACCAGGGCCACATCGCGGGCGTGGGTCACCTCCCGCAGGGCATCCGCCGCGCGGCTCAGCCGGTCTTCGTCCCGGCTGGCAAGGTCCAGCCGCACGCAGGCCACCTCATGGCGGTCCAGCACCGTGGCAAGCACATCCGGGAACCGGCTCAGTTCAAACTCGGGCGGGCTGATCAGGTAGAGTTGCGGCTGCTCGGGCGTGGTCATGGTCGGTCCTTCGGTGATCCTTGGCCGAGCAGTAGCGCAAGCCGTGCGGAATGGAAATGTCGCCCGCCGGATTTGGCTCAGCCGCCGCTTGCGGGTCGGGGGCTGGCCGCGTATCAGGCCGCCATGTCAGATCCTGTTGCCCCGCCGACCCAGCCCGCCTTTGTCCTCGTGCGCCCCCAGATGGGCGAAAACATCGGAGCCGCCGCGCGGGCGATGTGGAACTTTGGCCTCGATGCGATGCGCGTGATGGCCCCGCGCGACGGCTGGCCCAATCAGAACGCGGTGGCCATGGCCAGCGGTGCGGGGCGTCTGCTGGATCAGGCCATGCTGTGCCCGGATCTACCCACTGCCGTGGCCGACAGCAGCTTTGTCTTTGCCACGACCGCGCGGTCGCGGGACCTGACAAAGCCGGTCTTCAGCCCCGAGGCGGCGATGCGGCTGGCCGCTGAAAAGATCGCCGAGGGGCAGCGCGTCGCCGTGCTCTTCGGGCCGGAGCGCGCGGGGCTGGAGAACGCGGAGATCGCGCGCGCAAATGCCATCATCTCGGTCCCGGTGAACCCTGACTTCCCCTCGCTCAATCTGGCGCAATGCGTGCTGCTCACGGCCTATGAATGGCGCCGGGCCACCAGTGATGCGGCCCCCCAAGAGACCCATATGGCGGGCACCGACTGGGCCAATGGTGCAGAGATCGAGCATCTGGCGCAGCATTACGAGGACCGGATGGAGACCGCGGGCTTCTTCTTTCCCGAGCATAAGGCGCAGTCGATGCGGACCAATTTGCGCAACATGTGGAGCCGCATGCCGCTGACACGGGCCGATGTTCAGATGCTGCACGGGATGCTGCGCCAGCTTGTCCGTTGGAAGACCCGCGATGGCGAGTGACCCGACCTGCCGGTGAGGGTGGTGTGGTTCCGGGGTGGAGGCCGTCCTGCGCAAGATGATGTCTGACCCGGCGCAGAGTGCGACACCCCCAACGCGTGCCGAGCGCGACGACCTTTGAGCGGGCGCCGAGCGCGACGACTACTAAGAGCGCGCGCCGAGCGCGACGACTACTAAGAGCGCGCGCCGAGCGCGACGACTACTAAGAGCGCGCGCCGAGCGCGACGACGCGACGCGCTGGACCCCGACTGCCGGAAACTCTAGGAAGATTGGCAAGACAGTCAGGCAAGGATCCCGGTGGCATGGCCAGCAAACGCAAGCTTTTCGAGGAAGTGGGCAGCCCTACTGCGGTACGCCCCGCAGCGCGCCCGGGCGCCATTGATCAGGCCCGCGGCGGCGCCCGCGGTGCGATCCGCGTCTGGCTCATGATGCTCTTTGCGCTGGTCGTTGTCATGATCGCCGTCGGTGGGCTGACCCGGCTGACCGACAGCGGGCTCAGCATCACTGAATGGCGACCGATCACCGGCGCGCTGCCACCGCTATCTGCCGCCGAATGGGAATCGGAATTCGCCAAGTATCAGGCCATCGACGAGTTTCGCATTCAGAACCAATGGATGGAGATGGCGGACTTCAAGGTCATCTATTGGTGGGAATGGGGGCACCGGCAGCTTGGCCGGGTGATCGGTCTGGTGTGGGCTGCGGGTTTCGGCTGGTTTGCCCTGCGCCGCAAGATCCCCGCGGGGTGGACACCCAAGCTGCTGTTGCTCGGCGCGCTTGGCGGGGCGCAGGGGGCGATCGGCTGGTGGATGGTCGCGTCTGGCGTCACCCAGGGCGAGGGGATGACCGATGTCGCCAGCTACCGGCTGGCCACGCATCTGGGGCTCGCCTTTGTGATCCTCGGGCTGATCACCTGGTATGTGCTGCAATTGGGTCGCTCAGCCTCTGATCTCATGCAGGCGCGCCGCGCTAGGGAGGCCAGGCAATGGGGCCTGTCCACCGGCTTGTTGCATCTGACGTTTGTGCAGATCCTCATCGGCGCGCTCGTGGCCGGGATCGACGCAGGCCGTAGCTACACCGACTGGCCGATGATGGGCGGGCAGATCCTGCCGGGCACCGCCTTTGCGCTGGAGCCCGTGTGGCGCAACTTCTTCGAGAGCCCGGGGCTGGTGCAGTTCATCCACCGGGTGACGGGCTATCTGCTGGCGATCGTTGCCGTTGTCGTCTGGTTGCGCGGGCGCAAATCAGCGCATCCCGCGACGCGCTTTGCCTTCAACGCGGTGATGGCCGGCACGGCGCTGCAAATCGCCATCGGCATCGTCACCGTGCTCTACGCCGCCCCTGTCCACATCGCGCTGGTCCATCAGCTGATGGCGGTCGTGCTCTGGGTCCTGATCCTGCGCGCGCGGTTCCTCAGCGGCTATCCGGTGGCGGCGTCGATCCGGGGGGCGCGGGCATGACCGACTATGACGCGCTGATGGCCTTCACCCGCACGACCGAGGCGCTGGCGCGGGTCTCCGGGCGGCTTGATTGGGATCAGGAAACGATGATGCCGCGCGGCGCTGTCGCCCAGCGGGGCGAGGAATGTGCCGCAATGGCAGAGGTGCTGCACACCCGCCAGACCGACCCGCGCGTCACCGACTGGCTGGCCGCGCTTGAAGGCACGGCGCTGGACGACACAGCCACGGCACAGCTTCGCCATATTCGCCGGACCCACGACCGCGCGCGCAAGGTGCCCGGCGCTCTGGCCGCAAAGCTCGCCGCGACGACCTCGCAGGCCCAAGGGATCTGGGCCGACGCGCGCCAGGCCGAAGACGTGGCGGCCTTCCTGCCGGTGCTCGGCGAGGTCATCGCGCTGCGCCGCGAAGAGGCCGCGGCCATCGCGCAGGGCGCGTCACCATATGATGCCCTGCTGGAGGACTACGAGCCGGGTACCAGCGCGGAGGAGTTGACGGCACTGTTCGGGGCCCTGCGTCCCGCACTTGCCGAGCTGCGCGCCGCGGTGCGTGCCGCAGATGCGCCACCGCCCCTTTCCGGTACCTTTGATGAGGCGGCGCAGTTGCAGCTTTCGCAACGGCTGGCGGAGGTCTTTGGCTACGACACGGCCCACGGTCGCATCGACACCGCCGTGCATCCTTTCAGCTCGGGCTCCGGTCTGGACGTGCGGATCACCACGCGTACCCAAGCGGACGATCCGTTTAACTGTTTTTATTCGACAATCCACGAGGTCGGCCACGCTGCCTATGAACAGAATATCGACCGGCGCTATCTGCTGACCCCGCTGGGCGGCGGTGTCTCCATGGGTGTGCACGAAAGCCAGAGCCGCATCTATGAGAACCAGATCGGCCGTAGCCGGGCCTTTACCGGGTGGCTCTATGGCCAGATGCGCGATGCCTTCGGGGATTTTGGCATTGCGGATGAGGAGAGCTTTTACCGGACGGTCAACCGCGTTGCCGATGGCTGCATCCGGACGGAAGCGGACGAGCTGCAATATAACCTGCACGTCCTGATCCGCTTTGATCTGGAGCAGGCGCTGATCAGCGGTGATCTGGCGGTGAGCGATCTGGAAGCGGCCTGGAACGACCGTTTCGCAGCGGATTTCGGCTATCACGTGGACAAACCCTCAAACGGGGTATTGCAGGATGTGCATTGGTCCGTCGGGCTCTTCGGGTATTTTCCGACCTACACGCTGGGCAATGTCTACGCCGGGTGTCTGAATGCGGCGATGCGCGCCGATCTGCCGGATCTGGATGATGCGCTGGCGCAAGGCGACACATCGCCCGCGACGGCATGGTTGGGCGCGCGGGTGCAGACTCACGGAGGCCTCTATGAGCCGCGGGATCTGATCACCCGCGCCTGCGGGAAAGCGCCAAGCGAGGCGCCCTTGCTGGCCTACCTGCATGAGAAGTTTAGCGCGATCTACGGGTTGTGAGACATGACGGCGGGGGTGCAGACGGCCGCCTGAGTGAGGTGTCCGGCCGCTAACCCGGGTGATTAACGCCGGGCATCATCTATCATGCGGTTTCGTTGCATGAGGGTCGCGCCTACGCAGGACTGATCACCAGATTGAACGCTCACTCTCCGAAGCGAACTTCTCGAGGTCCAGTCGGTTTGGCTTCGGGGTGAAGCGAAGACACGTACCCGTAACCTAGCAAAAAAAGACCTTCAAACCGGCTCTAGCTCCACTTCCGGAGGGTAGGACGTCTCCCGTAGATACCTTGCTTTCCGCCAGCGGGCGGTTCAGTTGCTCGGCAGGTATCACCATGGGGGCGGGTCTGAACCGCCATGTATCGTTGCAAGGTGCTTACCGGTGACATCGGGTCTCCGCCTCCGGGACACTCGCCGCCAGATTTGTCGCCAGAAGAGCGGTGATATCCGTCCACCGGCCCCCTCCCTTGATCACGTCACCATATTCGTGTCGGTGTCACTCAAAGCTGGCGAAGGGGGATCCGGGACGGCAAACCGGTCAGAGCAGCGCCATGCGTTCCGCGCGCTCCATATCGGGGTAGGGACGATAGAGCGCGAATTCCGCCTTCTGGATCAGGTCGTTCACTGCGCGGTGCATCTGTTCAACATCGTCGTCGTGCTGGCCGGTCAGGCGAAAGGCTTGCTCCAGCTGTTCCAGCCCGTCTACTTCGATCTCCAGCAGGAAATCCCGGTAGCAGTCCGCCGCCAGATTGAGTTTGCGCCGCAAAAGCCGCCAGTCACCGATCACACCCTCGGACTGCAGATGGCCCATCCAGTCTTCCAGTGCTTTGGCAAAGAGCAAAGCCTTGGCGTCGTCTTTCAGCGTAATCATCGAGCAATACAGGTTCATCGGCAGGCACCTCGCACACATCTTTGCAGCCATGGTGGCCCAAAATGCTTGAAGTGCGGTTAAAATGCGCCCTGCCAGACCGCGCCCCTATTCCTCGGGCGTGCCTTCCGCGTCCTCACCCTGATCGGCGATCCAGGCGACGCTGACGACTTCCTCACCTTTGCCCGTGTTGAACACCTTGACCCCGCCAGCGGACCGGGACCGGAACGAGATGCCGTCAACCGGTACCCGGATTGACTGACCCTTGGAGGTGGCGAGCATGATCTGATCATCCATCTCAACAGGGAAAGACGCGACCAGCGCACCGCTGCGCATCGCCTTGTCCATGGCCTGAACGCCCATGCCGCCGCGCCCGCGCACAGGGTAGTCATGGCTGGAGCTGAGCTTGCCCGCGCCGCCGGTTGTCAGCGTCAGAATGAGGTTCTCCGCCGCCGACATCTCGGCGTAGCGCTCCTGGCTGATCGTCGCGTTGGCATCGGTTTCCTCCTCGTCGGAGGTCGCATCCGCATCGTCTGCGAGACCTGCCATGGCTCGGCGCATTTTCAGGTAGGCCGCGCGCTCATCCGAGGTCGCATCGAAGTGCCGGATCACGGACATGGAGACGACCTTGTCCTGGCCGCTGAGTTTGACGCCGCGCACGCCCACCGAACTGCGCGAATTAAAGACCCGCACATCCGTGGACGGAAAGCGGATCGCGCGCCCAGAGGCCGTCACCAGCATCACATCATCGTCCGGCGAGGCGATGCGCGCGTTGATCAGCGTGGTCTCGGCATGCTCGTCCTCGAACTTCATGGCGATCTTGCCGTTACGCATCACGTTGGTGAAATCACTCAGCGCATTGCGCCGGACCGTTCCGGCAGAGGTGGCAAAGACAATCTGCAGCTCGGACCAGTCCTTCTCCTCCCGGTCGATGGGCAGGATCGCCGCAATCGAGACACCCGTGGGGATCGGCAGGATATTGACGATGGCCTTGCCTTTGGAGGTGCGTCCGCCCTGCGGCAGCCGCCAGGTCTTGAGCTTGTAGGCCATCCCGTCGGTGGTGAAAAACAAAAGCTGCGTATGGGTGTTGGCCACGAAGAGCGTGGTGACCACGTCGTCTTCTTTCAGCGTGCCACCCGACAGCCCCTTGCCGCCGCGCTTCTGGCTGCGGAAATCGGCCAGCGGAGTGCGTTTGATGTAACCACCCGCGGTCACGGTCACGACCATATCCTCACGCGCGATGAGGTCCTCATCCTCCATGTCGCCGGACCAGTCCACGATCTCCGTCCGGCGTGGCACGGCGAAAAGGTCGCGCACCTCGCGCAGCTCATCGGCGATAATGCCCATGATCCGGTCGCGGCTCCCAAGAATTTCGAGGTATTCCTTGATCTTACCCGCCAGCTCTTCGAGCTCGTCGGTGACTTCCTTCACACCGATCTGGGTGAGGCGCTGGAGCCGTAATTCGAGGATCGCACGGGCCTGCGCTTCGGAGAGGTTATAGGTGCCGTCGTCATTGGCAGTGTGGGTCGGGTCATCAATCAGCGCGATATAGGGCAGGATGTCCGCTGCGGGCCAGCGCCGGGTCATCAGCTTTTCGCGCGCCTCGGCGGCGTCAGCGGAGGCGCGGATAGTGGCCACAATCTCGTCGATATTGGTGACTGCGACTGCCAGACCACAGAGGATATGGCTGCGCTCGCGCGCCTTGCGCAAGAGATATGCGGTGCGCCGCGCCACCACATCCTCGCGGAAGTCGATGAAGGAGGTCAGGAACTTGCGCAGGGTCAGCTGCTCAGGCCGTCCACCGTTCAGCGCCAGCATGTTGCAGCCGAAATAGGTCTGCATGGGGGTGAACCGGTAGAGCTGGTTCAGCACCACCTCTGCCGTGGCGTCGCGTTTCAGCTCAACGACAACGCGCACGCCGTTGCGGTCGCTTTCGTCCTGCACATGGGCAATGCCGTCGATCTTCTTTTCGCGTGCCTGCTCGGCGATCCGCTCGATCATGGTGGATTTATTCACCTGATAGGGGATCTCATCGACGATGATGGCCCAGCGGTCCTTGCGGATCTCTTCGATCCGCGTGCGCGCCCGCACGATGACCGATCCGCGCCCCTCCAGATAGGCTTTGCGCGCGCCGGAGCGGCCGAGCATGATGCCGCCGGTGGGGAAATCGGGCCCGGGCACATGCTCGATCAGCTGCTCTGAGGTCAGGTCCGGGTCCTCGATCAGCGCCAGCGTGGCATCCACCACCTCGCCCAGGTTGTGGGGTGGGATGTTCGTGGCCATGCCCACGGCAATGCCGCCTGCACCATTGACCAGCATGTTGGGAAAGCGGGCGGGCAGGACCGTGGGCTCCTGCTGCTTGCCGTCGTAGTTGTCCTGAAAATCAACCGTGTCCTTGTCGATATCCGCCAGCAGGTAGGCGGCGGGCTTGTCCATGCGCACCTCGGTATAGCGCATGGCGGCGGGGTTATCGCCGTCCATCGAGCCGAAGTTGCCCTGACCATCGAGCAGCGGCAGCGACATGGAGAAATCCTGCGCCATGCGCACCAGCGCATCATAGATCGCTGAGTCCCCATGGGGGTGATACTGACCCATCACATCGCCTACGGGACGGGCGGATTTGCGGTAGGCCTTGTCATGGGTGTTGCCCGTCTCGTGCATGGCAAAGAGGATCCGCCGGTGCACCGGTTTCAACCCGTCGCGCAGATCCGGGATGGCGCGGCTGACGATGACCGACATGGCATAGTCCAGATAGGACGTGCGCATCTCATGCTCGATGCTGACGGACGGGCCATCGTAGGCCGGGCGCTCCGGTCTCATTTCATCATCGTTTTCAGGAGGTTGTGGTGTGTCGCTCACGCTGGCTGCCCAATTTTTCCGCAGGTCTATATCTAGTGGTTTTAGCGTATCAGAGCCAGCACATAGAGTGCAATGCCTCAGATCATCCGGTCTTGGCAGCCAGCGCTTTGAAGTGATAACAGACTGTTTTCATTGAAAAGTAATTCGTTGCTGGCATTCTGATGTGATCAAGCAGTCAAGAGGATGAAAAATTGCCCCGAACGGAAACCGAACTGATGCTGAAAGGGTACGGGCTGACCACGGCGGAATTCTTCTACCATATGCCGGATTATGCCCATGTGCTGAACACCTTTGTCTGGCAGGAGTATGATCTGGCACCGGATCATCCGCGTCTCTTTGAGTTCGTGGAATTCTGGCAGTCGGAGATCGAGGGCCCCCTGCACTCGGTCCGCTTCACTCACCGCAAGATGATCAGCCCCGGCGAATGGCGCAACGTGACGGGGGAGTTTACCCTGCACTGAGCCTGCCGCGACCAGGGTTTTTCGAAAAACCCTGAAAGGCGCGGGCCCAAGCGATATGGCGGATCAAAAAGGGGTTGCGCCTCTTTCCGCCGGGTCGTGACAGGCTGCGGGATCGTCTATCAATCGACGCTCAGCGGCGGTGGCTGTCTCTGATCAGTCTGCAGCGCCTGTTGGCCCGGGCGCCAAGGTTTTTCGAAAAACCTTGTTGCGCGGTTGCGCAGTCGCAACGAGGGGCGGTGAGCGGCGTAGCGGCGGGCCTCAGGCCGAACAGCTGGCCCCGCCCAGCACACAGAACTTTGCGCAATGGGGGTGGTTGAGGGCTACGTCCCCTTCCGCCTCGGCCAAGGTCGCGCCGAGCTCGAACTCGGGGCTATAGGGCAGCAGCGTGCAGGCCAGCACCGACGGCCCCGCGGCCCCCTTGCGCTTGACCACCATCCGCGACGACGCACACATCAGCGCATCGGGCGACTTGTTCAGAATACCCCAGCAGGCTGTCGTGATCTCGGGCACTTCGACGCTCTCGTCCATCTCGGGGAACAGCACCGTCATAGCGGGATCCTGCGCGTCTATGGGGAACCCGTGCTCCGCAAAGAACGTAGCATAGCCTGCCCGACTCTCCGCCTCGCTGTGCGCCATGATCGACCGGCCCGCAACGGCCATTCGGATGCCCGCATCGCGCAGCCACTGCATGCCCAGCAGGGTCTTGTCGAAGGCTCCCGCGCCGCGTTCTGCATCGTGCAGATCCGCATCGTAGTGATCGACCGATATGCGCAGCGTCAGCTTGCCCGGATAGGTCTCGTTCAACCGCACCAGCCCGTCCTGCATGGATTTGCGCATCATCGGGCGCATGGCATTGGTCAGGATCAGCACCTCGAACCCCCGCGCCAGAGCGCGGTCCGCCATCTCGATCATCTGAGGGTTTATAAAGGGCTCGCCGCCGGTAAAGGCGATCTCGTGGACAGGCCAGCCGCGCGCCGCGATCTGATCCAGATAGGCGCTGACCTCATCTGCCGTGATATAGACGAGCCGATCGTTGGATGGGCTGCTCTCGATGTAGCAGTTTACGCATGCGATGTTGCACAGGGTCCCGGTGTTGAACCACAGCGTCTTGGGCCGGGTCAGCGCCACTGTTGCGCGCGCCGCACCGTCGGCCGTGCGGTCGGGGTCGGTGAATTTTCCGGCATTCGCCAGCGCGAGATCTTTCATAACGTTGATCGTCCTTGCGGCTCGTGTTGCAGTGGCACTCTTTTAGCGGGTAAACAAAGGCAGGAAACCCGGTTTTCTTTTCTGGGCACGCTCTTGTGATCTGGCGCGTGGCAAGGCATGTTTGCGCTAACGATCACCGGGGCCGATGACCCTGATGCGAAGGACAAGCTCTCATGGTTTCGCGTGTTATTCCCGTAGATCCTTTCGATCTCGTTATTTTTGGCGGCACCGGCGATCTGGCGCGGCGCAAGATCCTGCCGGGGCTTTTCCGGCGATTCTGTGCAGGCCAGATGCCGCAGGAGGCGCGAGTGATCGGCGCGGCGCGGGCCGAGCTGGGCGCGGATGGCTACCGCGACATGGTGCGCGAGGCGATCCACGAATTCGGCGGCGATGAAGGATCGGATGACACCAAGCTGGGCGCCTTTCTGGAACGGCTGCATTATGTGGCAATCGACGCGCGGGACGAGGGCGGCTGGCGCGATCTGGCGGGTCTCTTGCGGCACCGGGTCATCCGCGCGTTCTATTTCTCCGTCGCGCCCAGCCTCTTCGGCGATCTTGCAGAACGGCTGAACAACCACGGCCTGACCGACAACGACAGCCGCATCGTGGTGGAAAAACCCTTTGGTCGCGATCTCGCCTCCGCCCGCCAGCTCAACGGGGATCTCGCGGCCTTCTTTGACGAAAGCCAGATCTACCGGATCGACCACTACCTGGGCAAGGAGACCGTGCAGAACCTGATGGCGGTGCGTTTCGGTAACATGCTGTTTGAGCCGCTCTGGAACAGCCAGTTCGTCGATCACATCCAGATCACCGTGGCTGAGACCGTGGGCGTCGGCGGGCGCGGCGACTACTATGACAAATCCGGGGCTATGCGCGATATGGTGCAGAACCACCTGATGCAGCTTTTGTGCCTGATCGCGATGGAGCCGCCCGCGCGGTTTGACCCGGACGCGGTGCGCGACGAAAAGCTCAAGGTCATTCGCGCGCTAGAGGAGGTCGAGCCGCACCACATCGTACGTGGCCAGTACGATGCAGACCCCGACGATCCCGAAAACCTGCCTGATTACCGCACCGCGGTGGAAGATCCCAAATCGAGAACGGAGAGCTTTATCGCCATGAAGACCCACATCGCCAACTGGCGATGGGCGGGCACCCCGTTCTATCTGCGCACCGGCAAACGGCTCTGCGCGCGGTCGTCGGAGATCTCGATCATGTTCAAGGATACCCCCCATTCTATCTTTGGCGAAGAGGCAGGGCGGCACCGCAATGTGCTGTCGATCCGGCTGCAACCGAATGAGGGGATCCAGCTGGGCGTCACCATCAAGGAACCGGGACCGGGCGGCATGCGGCTCATCGACGTGCCGCTCGATATGACCTTTGCCGATGCGCTTGGCCCCAGCGGGGCGGAAAACGTGGACGCCTACGAGCGGCTGGTGATGGATGTGATCCGGGGCAATCAGACCCTTTTTATGCGCGGCGACGAGGTGGAGGCCGCCTGGGCCTGGACCGATCCTCTGATCGAGGGGTGGACAAACCGCGGCGACGTGCCCAAACCCTACGACAGCCACAGCGCGGGGCCTGATGCGGCCATGCAGCTCATGCGCCGCGATGGCCGGGAATGGCGGGAGGTGACCCCATGATCTTCAATGAGAACGCAGACCGGGACATGGCGGTGATGAACATTGCCCATGCGTTGACCAGCGATCTGCGCAAGTGCCTGTTGCGGCATGAGTTTGCCAGCTTTGCGGTGCCGGGTGGCACCACGCCGGGGCCGATTTTCGACGCCATGAGCTCGGTCGATATCGACTGGAGCCGCGTGCACGTCATGCTGACCGACGAACGCTGGGTGCCCGAGGATCACGACCGGTCCAACGCAGGTCTGGTCAAGGCACGGCTGCTGACGGGGCGGGCGGCAGCTGCGCGCTTCATCCCCTTTTACCGTGATGGGATGAGCGCCGATGACGCCGCACCTCAGCTCTCCGCCGAGCTGCAGGGAGAGGTGCCCATTTCCGTGCTGCTGCTGGGGATGGGCGCGGATATGCACACCGCGTCTCTGTTCCCGGACGCGCCGGGGCTCGCCGCTGCGATGGCGCGCGGGGCGCCAGTGGTCTGTGCCGTGCACCCCGCGGATCAGCCCGAGGCGCGCATTACGCTCAGCGCGCCGATCCTGGATGGCGCGATGTCCAAGCATCTGGTCATCTTCGGTGACGACAAGCGCGCCGCCTGGGACCGGGCACAAAGCCTTCCTCCCGAAAAAGCGCCGATCGGTGCTGTCATGTCAGAAGGAACGATTCATTGGGCCGCATGAATGATGCGTGGGCCGCGCTGCGCGCGCGCCACAGTGAAACCCGAGACCGCACGATCCTGTCGTTGTTCGACACCGCTGGCCGGGCCGAGGCGTTCAGTGCGCAAACCGGCGATATGCTCTTTGACTATGCAAAGACCAATATTGATGCGGAAACGCGCGCCGCGCTGATTGATCTGTTGGAGGCCGCGGATGTCGCTGGCCGCCGCGCCGCGATGTTCGCAGGCCAGCCCATCAACGAGACCGAAGGCCGCGCCGTTCTGCACACCGCGCTGCGAAACCTGGATGGCGGGCCGGTGCTGGTGGACGGTCAGGACGTGATGCCCGGCGTGCTGGAGACGCTGGAGCGCATGCGCGTCTTTGCCAACCACATCCGCGACAGTGACATCACCGACGTGGTCAACATCGGCATCGGGGGCTCGGATCTGGGGCCTGCCATGGCGGTTCAGGCGCTCTCGCCCTACCACGACGGGCCTCGCTGCCATTTCGTCTCCAACGTGGATGGCGCGCATATTGCCGATACGCTGCGCGGACTGGAGGCGAAGACCACGCTGGTGATTGTGGCCTCCAAGACCTTTACCACCATCGAGACGATGACCAACGCGCGCACCGCCAAGGCGTGGATGCAGGAGGAAGGCGGCAACCCGGGCACGCAGTTTGCCGCGCTGAGCACGGCAGCCGACAAGACCGCCGCCTTCGGCATCCCGGCGGAACGGGTCTTTGGCTTTGAGGATTGGGTGGGCGGGCGCTACTCGGTCTGGGGTCCCATTGGCTTGTCGCTGATGATCGCCATCGGGCCCAAGGGGTTCGATGCTTTCCTGCGCGGCGGTCAGGCGATGGATCAGCATTTCCGCCATGCGGACTGGGCGGAGAACCTGCCCGCGCTGCTGGCGCTGGTAGGCATCTGGCACGCGCAGGTCTGCGGGTACGAGAGCCGGGCCGTGCTGCCCTACGATCAGCGCCTGTCACAACTGCCTGACTACCTGCAACAGCTGGAGATGGAATCGAACGGCAAGGGCGTGCAGATGGACGGCAGCGCCGTGACGGTCTCCAGCGGGCCGGTGGTCTGGGGGGCGGCGGGCACCAACGGTCAGCACGCCTTCTACCAGCTGATCCATCAGGGCACGCGCGTGGTGCCTTGCGAATTCATGGTAGCCGCACAAGGTCACGAAGCTGATCTGGCGCATCACCACCAGTTGCTCATCGCCAATTGCCTTGCGCAATCCGAAGCACTGATGCGCGGTCGTAACCTCGATGTGGCGCGCGACCGTATGGCGGAGGCGGGGTTTACGGGCGATGAATGCGAACGCCAGGCGCGCCACCGGGTGTTCGAGGGCAACCGCCCCTCCACCACGCTGATCTACCCGCAGCTTGATCCCTTTACGCTGGGCGCCATCGTGGCACTTTACGAACACCGTGTCTTTGTCGAAGGGGTCGTGCTGGGCATCAACTCTTTCGATCAATGGGGGGTGGAACTGGGCAAGGAACTTGCCACCTCTTTGCAACCCATCGTGGAAGGAAGCGAGGGCGCGCAGGACAAGGACGGTTCCACTGCCGCACTTGTCGATTTCGTTCACCGGCACCGGGGATAGCGCTCGCCAGCGTTGCGGGTCACCACCGTGAATGGCTTTCGAAAGCCATTCTCCCAGCGGCGGCGGAGCGCGTGCGGATGATCCTTTTTCCCAGCCACGGCCGTCCGACGCCCCCGGCCCCTGGCCGGGCAGCCGCCGACCCTCCTCGATGGAGGGGAGGCGGCTTTCTCCCTCCCAGCCCCGCTGAAAGGGTGCCGGTTGCGATCATCCGTCCTGCGTTGCGCCATCCCGCTCGACAAAGCGCTGCCGGACCTCGTCCGGGATCGGAAACCGACCGGATCCATCCTGCGTCAGCAGCACCAGCACACAGGTGAAACTGGCCCGCAGGCTGCCACCGGCCCAAAGAGTCTGCGCCAGCGAAAACGACGTCCTGCGAAAACCGGTACAGCCGCAGGTCACCACGTAGTCCTCATCCATCAACATCTCGCGCCGGTAGTGGATCTCGCCCGAGCGGATCACGATCCGCGGAGCGTCGCCCGCCTCATCGTATGCCGACAGCCCATAGTCTTGCACATATCGGATCCGGGCGCGTTCGAACCACTCCATATAGACCGCATTGTTGACGTGGTGCAGCGCGTCGAGCTCGGAAAACCGGACGCGGTCCGCCATGGCCAGAGGGGCAGGGGGCGCGATCCCAAGCTCGGTCTGCTGGGCGGCGGTCAGCGGGGTGATATAGGGCATGGTCATAGGCGGAGCCTTACGCCCTCGTCCCCCGCTTGCCAAGACTTGCCAGCGCGCGTCCGGCCCGGCAGGGTGGCACGACCCGCGGGCGCCCGCGGACAAGACCAAGGGGAGGGGCCGATATGCTGGGCCAGATGATGACCGCGCCGCTGCTGATTTCGTCGCAGATCGCCCACGCGGCCCGCTACCACAGCGCGACCGAGATCATCTCTGTCAGTACGGACGGCAGCGTCGAGATCACCGACTGGGCCACCGTCGGGCGAAATGCCCGCCAGCTCGCTGCGGCCCTCACGGCGCTCCGGCTGGATCCGCAGACACGATGTGCCACCATCGCCTGGAACAACCGCCGTCATCTGGAGATCTATTTTGGCGCCTCGGGCGGCGGTTTGGTGTGTCATACGATCAACCCGCGGCTTTTTCCCGATCAGCTGGTCTATATCATCAACCACGCCGAAGATGAGGTGCTCTTTCTCGATACGAGTTTCGTGCCGCTGGTGGCCAGCATCCGCGACCGGCTGAAAACCGTGCGGCATCTGGTGCTGCTGGAGCCGGACATCGGCGATCACGCCGGCACCCTTCCGGGCCTGATTGCCTACGATGATCTGCTGTCAGGCGGCAGCGCGGATGACCCATGGCCGGTCTTTGACGAGCAAACCGCCTCCAGCCTTTGCTATACTTCCGGGACCACGGGCAACCCAAAGGGAGTGCTGTTCTCTCACCGCTCCACTGTCCTGCACAGCCTCGCGTGCAACCTCGCGGACAGCCTGAACCTCTCGGCCATGGACACCGTGCTGCCCGTGGTGCCGATGTTCCACGTCAATGCCTGGGGGTCGCCCTATGCCGCCGCCATGGTGGGCGCGCGGATGGTGCTGCCGGGGCCCGGGCTCGATGGTGCCTCGCTCGTGGCGCTGATCGACCGGTATGGCGTGTCGGTCGCGCTCGGTGTGCCGACCATCTGGCTGGGGTTGCTGGGCGCGGCAGAGGCGGCAGGCAGCACCCTCTCCAGCCTCAAGCGCACCATTGTCGGCGGGTCCGCCTGCCCGCCCTCGATGATGACCGCCTTTCGGGACCGCTACGGGGTGGAGACGATCCACGCCTGGGGCATGACGGAGATGTCACCCATCGGATCCGTCAACCAGCCCACGGCCAGCCACCGCGATCTGGCGCCGGACGCGCTGGCCCAACTGCGCGAGAACCAGGGCCGCCCGCCCTGGGGTGTCGAGCTGAAGATCGTGGACGCCGCTGGCGCGCCCTTGCCGCATGACGGCAGAACCGAGGGCCGCTTGCTGGTGCGCGGTCACTTCGTGCTCGATGCCTATTTCCGGATGAGCCAGGAGAACACGCTGCAGGAGGGTTGGTTCGACACCGGCGATATCGCCACGCTGGATGCCGACGGCTATCTGAACATCCGCGACCGTGCCAAGGACATCATCAAGTCGGGCGGCGAATGGATCAGCTCGGTCGAGCTGGAAAACATCGCCATTGCCCACCCCGCGCTCAGCGACGCTGCCGTGATCGGCGCGCCGCATCCCAAATGGGACGAACGCCCCGTACTGGTGGCGGTCAGGGCGCCGGACCACGACCCGTCAGAGCAGGAAATCCTCGACATCTACGACGGCAAGATCGCCAAATGGCAGATCCCGGACCGCGTGACCTTTGTCGACACGCTGCCACGCAACGCCACCGGCAAAGTGCTGAAACGTGACTTGCGGGACACTTTCGCGGATATCCTGCAATGAGGCCGGGGATTTCCACAGACAGGTTACGCGAAACCGCGTAAGGCTCTCAACCACAGATGGTTCTTGCCTGGGAGTTGTGAGATGAAACTGTCCGCCCTGATCCTTGCCGCCGCGTTGCCGGGGGCAGCCCTTGCCGGGCCAGACCGTGTGTCGATCCTGCTGGGCTCAGAACATATCAACGCGACCGAGGACTTTCGCGAGTTCAATCCGGGTCTGTTTCTGACCTGGGAAGGGCCTACGTTCGACTATAGCGTGGGGCTGTTCCAGAACAGCTATTCCAACGTCTCGCCTCTGGTCTCCATCGGCTACGATGTTGAAGTGGCACCGGAATTCGAAGTAGGTGGGTTCATCGGCCTGGCGGTCTACCCCGGCGAGGGTGACCGTTTCGATACTTCTGCGGGCGATGTGATCCCGCTTTTGGGTCTTCAGGCGCGGTACCGGAATGTCTTTGTCCAGGCGCTGCCAGCCGATGGCCAGTCGACCGACGGGGTTCTGACCTTTGGGCTGACCTTCGCGCTGGACTAAACGGGCGCGCCTCCCGAGCACTGAAGCAGCAGTGTATGCTTACCAAGAGTATTGCGCTGCGTGCGGCCCAACGCAGCCTTGAGCAACATCTTGCGGACTCGAGTAGTATGCGTTTCCGATCGGTCCCCCGTGCGATAACCGATGGCTAACCAAGCTAGGTGGCTCCGAGCAATGGAGCGCGCGACCAGAAATGGAATTGAAGTGCTATGGAGATCTACAATTCAAGAAGGTTAGTTGTGGCTCGGTTTCGAGCGCTCTTTTTTCGCTCTGGCCCGACGCATTTTTCGGTTTTCATTTGGGGTGTTTTTTTTGGTGCCAGCGCTATGACTATTGTTCGTTTGTGGGCTAACAGCTGGCCGGGTCTGTGGCCTTAAGACAGTGGGGTATTTGACTGCCTGTCGCCTTGCTATCTCAGATTCCAGTTCATCCATCGCAATTTCTTCGAGCGGCGTATTGGCGCCGCGATCAGCGGCGGCTAATAAAAGAAGCCCAGTCGTCGCCAGAGCAGCAAGCACAGTTCCTCCAGCTACCATCCATTCACGAAGCAGACGGGTGCGATCACTTCGATGGCCGCCCAGTTTTTTCTCAGTAGCCTCGACAGACAGTTTTTTGTTTGCGACATCCTGCGCAAGTTGGAAAAACTCCACCTTTTGTTGACGAGTGTAGTCCGGCGAGACAACGAAAACGACGAGACCGTCGATCAGCGCGCCGTATCCGTCGAGGGCATTGGACGGCCCACCACAACAAGGACAGTTCGTCCTGTTGCACCAGAAGTTTCCGCCTCGATTGTAGCCGTAGCCGGAGGGATGGACGAAACCACAGGATTGACAGACAGCTGGTATTTGACGCACGCGAAAGTCCTAAAACAATTGGATCATAAGTAGATCAAAAGACGAACAACATCAAAACTATGTTCGTTGTTTAGGGTCGGCGCTCGAATGTCCTGGTTGGTGCGCGCTGTCCGCAAATCATAATCTAGACGATAGACGTGCGTCTTGGAGGCCCTTTAGGGCGACGGTTCAGCGGAGACCATGCTGGAGCGGGTAACGAGAATCGAACTCGTAACTTAAGCTTGGGAAGCTCGCGTGATACCTTTTCACCATACCCGCATCCGTGCGGGTGGGTTAGTGATTTCGCAGCACTGGGTCAAGCCCTGTCACCCGGTGGGGCAGCGCGCGCGGGTGAAATTGATTTCTGCCGGAACGCGGACACCTTCGTCGGTCTCAAAGGCGCGGAATGCCTGCTGGATGCCCGCAGCGATGGCCTCCAAATCGGCCGCATCTCCGCCGAAGTGATCGAGCGTGCGGGCCGCGGGGCCGATGCTGGTGGCCATGCGCGCAACCTCTTCAGGGGTACCGGGCGGGGTCAGTTGTAGCGCGGCCACCTCGATATCTACATCCGTGAACCCGGCTTTTGTCAGCAGTGCAGAAATCCGTGCCGGGTCGCGAAAGGCAAACGGCCCCGGTGCATCGGGATCAACCGCGGGTGGTGCGCCCAGACGGGCTTTCGCCGCCTGGGCCGCGGTGGTGAACCACGGGTTGGCCTCGATCCGTCCCCAAGCGGCAAAGGTCAGCGGGGCGCCGGGTGCCAGGGCTTTGCGGATGTTGCCGAAGGCTGTGACCGGGTCGGCAAAGAACATCACCCCAAAGCGGGAGATCAGCGCATCGAATGCGCCCGGCTCAAACCGGTGCTCTGCCGCGTCGGCTTGCAGAAAGGCCAAGTTTGGCTGACCTTCGCCGCGCATCCGTGCGCGCGCCAGCATGGTGGGAGAGATGTCCAGCCCCAGCACGCTGCCCGACGCGCCCACCGCTTCTGCCGCGCGCAGGCTGCTGGCACCGGTGCCGCAGCCGATGTCGAGCACGCGCTGACCCGGCCGCAGATCCGCGCGTGTCAGCACAGCCTCCAGTACTGGCGCCATGAAGGTATCGAGCGCTTGCTGTTGAGCGACCCATTTTGCCCCGCCAGCCTCGGTCCAGAATTCCGCCTGATCGCTGTTGTCCATGGTCATGCGCGGCGTCTCCGTCTGCGTCCGCCGCTCTCGCCGACACCGCCACCACCGGTGTTGAAGCTGACGTGCGGCAGGCTGACCAGACCGTTGAGGATGGGGAAGGGGTCGACCGCGTTGGGCATGGCGGAGGCATTGACGAAATGCTCCTGAAACCGTGGCTCGATCGCCGTTTCGATCTTGTGGATAGCGCGCACCGTCGCCTCGATCTCGGCCCGGGCGGCATGGTTCAGCAGGGCGATGCGCGCCCCGGTGCCCGCCGCATTCCCGGCAGAGGTGACCTTGTCCAGTGGCGCATCCGGGATCATGCCCAGCACCATGGCGTGTTTGGGCGAGATATGCGCGCCAAAGGCGCCCGCCAGCACCACCCGGTCCACGGCATCGACGTCGAACTTGTCCATCAGCAGCCGCGCCCCGGAATAGAGCGCTGCCTTGGCCATCTGGATCTCGCGGATGTCGCGGTTGGTGACGGTGATCCGGGGGCCGCCCGTATCTGACGCGTCATGCACCAGATAGGAATAGGTCCGCCCGTCGAGAAAACATCGGTCGGTTCCGGTTTGCTCGGGCCCGCCGATGAGCCCCGCGGCGTCCACGATCCCGTGTACGCGCATCTCTGCCACCATTTCGATGATGCCCGAGCCGCAGATGCCCGTGATGCCGGTGGTGCCGATCTCATCGGCAAAGCGCGGGTCATCCGACCACAGATCGCTGCCGATGACCTTGAACCGGGGGACCTTGCTCTCGGGGTCGATCTCGACCCGTTCGATGGCACCGGGGGCCGCGCGTTGGCCCGCGCTGATCTGCGCGCCCTCAAAGGCGGGACCCGTGGGCGAGGAGCAGGCGAGCACCCGGTCCCGGTTGCCCAGCAGGATCTCCGCGTTGGTGCCCACATCCACCACCAGCACCAGATCGTCGGATTTATCCGGTGCCTCGGACAGCGCCACGGCGGCGGCATCCGCGCCTACGTGACCGGCGATACAGGGCAGCAGATAGACGCGGGCCGCAGGGTGGATGTTCAACTCCAATTCCGCGCTGTGCAGTGAGAGCGCGCCATTGGTTGCGAGCGCAAAGGGCGCCTGGCCCAGCTCGAACGGGTCGATCCCCAGCAGCAGATGGTGCATCACCGGGTTGCAGACGAAGACCGCATCGACGATCAGGCCCGCGTCCACCCCGGCCTCCTCCGCGATCTGGGTAAAGAGGTCCCGCATGCCCGCGCGCACCGCGCGCGTCATCTCGGCCGCCCCGCCGTCGTTCATCATCGCGTAGCTGACCCGGCTCATCAGATCCTCGCCAAAGCGGATCTGCGGGTTCATCAACCCGGAGGAGGCCAGCACCGCGCCGGTCTGCAGGTCGCACAGATGTGCCGCGATGGTGGTGGAGCCGAGATCAACCGCCAGACCGTAGATGGTGCCGTCATGCTGCCCCGGCCAGATGTGCACCACACGCGGCGGGCTTTCCGCATCGCCACAATGCACAGCGACGGTCACTGTCCAGCCGCCTTTGCGCAAAAGGGGCTGCATCTGCTGCAGCATCGTGAGATCCGCAGTGACACCGTCGACTTGATGTTGAGCGCTGAGTGCGGCGCGCAGCCGCTCCAGATCGCCGGTCGGGTCGTGCATGTCGGGCTCCGCCACCTGCACGGTATAAAGCCGAACTGCCGGGTCGAGCGTGATATCGCGCGCCTCTGCGCGCTTGCGGACCACCTGCTTGTGCACCTGGCTTTCGGCGGGCACGTCGATGACGACGTCGCCCTGGACCTGAGCCTGACAGCCCAGACGTCGGCCTTCCGTCAGCCCGCGTTTGTCCTTGTAGCGTTGCTCAACCGTGTTCCACTCGGTCAACGCGCCGTCACGCACGGTGACGCCGTGTTTGGAAAATTCGCCATAGCCGGGGGTGATCTGGCAGCGCGAACAGATACCACGACCGCCGCAGACGGAATCGAGATCGACGCCCAGCTGCCGCGCTGCCGTCAGGACGGGCGTGCCCACCGGAAACCGGCCCCGCTTGCCCGAGGGGGTGAAGACCACAAGGGGATCGCTGTTCATCTATCTTTGCTCCCTCGGTGCACTGTCAT
This sequence comes from uncultured Roseobacter sp., assembly GCF_947496515.1. Lineage (GTDB taxonomy): Bacteria > Pseudomonadota > Alphaproteobacteria > Rhodobacterales > Rhodobacteraceae > Roseobacter. The sequence goes on from NZ_CANMDB010000001.1 coordinate 147,824, forward strand.
ATCCGGACCCTACCGCCCGGCGGCGCGGGTCTGATGCTGATCTGCGGCATGTAATACATCAGCCGCGCCATTGCCCGCCCGGAATTGTCATGATGATCATGAAAGGGGTTTGTCGTGGGACGCAGGAGCGGGTGAGGGCGCTCTGTGCTGTGGCGGGAGATACTCGGGTCAGGCCCGAGTATGACGCGCGCGGGGATGGCACCTTTCAGGGGCGCAGGGCGGGATCACCCGCGCGCGCGTGAAAGATAAAGCCGAGCAGGTTCAGCAGCACTTGTGCGCCGAGGATCGCGGTGCTGCCAGTGGGATCGTAGTCGGGGGCGACCTCTACCAGGTCGATGCCGATGACCGGGTGCCTGCGGGTGACTTGCTGCAGGATCTCCAGCACATCATAGTAGAGAAATCCGCCGTGGCTCGGCGTGCCGGTGCCGGGCGCGATGGAGGGGCAGAAGGCGTCAATGTCGATGGTGATATAGAGCGGCATGCCATCGGGCAGGGTCGCGGCCAGCGCCTGCGGTCCCATGGCGCGCGCCTGCCGCACCGACAGGATGGTCGAGCCCATGGCGCGTGCATCGGCGTAGCCTTCGCGCGCGGTGGAGCTGACGTTGCGGATGCCCACTTGCGTGAGGCCACTGACAAAAGGCTGCTCTGCCGCGCGGCGCATGGGGTTACCGTGGCCGTGGCGCACCCCGTGGCGTTCGTCCACGAAATCCAAGTGAGCGTCGATCTGCAGGATGTGGAAAGGGTTTGCGCACCCGTCAAAAGCGCGGATGCAGGGAATATTGACCGAATGATCGCCGCCGATCACAACCGGCAGCGCCCCAGAGGCGAGGATCGCGCGTACGCCTGCTTCGATATTGGCGTGGCTGGCGTCGGTGTCCGTATGCACGATATCCGCATCACCGATGTCCACGATGCGCACATCTGCGCCGAGATAGGTCGCGTCATCCTCGTGATCATAGGCGCCTGCATGTCCGAAACTGAAGAGGGTCGAGGCCTCGCGCACCCCGCGCGGCCCGAAGCGCGCGCCCGACCGCCACTGGGTGCCTGCATCAAAGGGCGCGCCCAACACGGCGACATCCGCGTCAATCGCCTGCCAGTCCGCCACGTACGGCCGTTTGCCAAAGGTCGAAATCCCCACAAACGGCAGATCCAGCCTCCCGCTCTCATACCCGTGTCCCGCCATGCATCGTCTCCTTGTTCATTGCGCCGGAGTGTTGCCGCGCGGGCGTGGGCTGGCAATGGCCGAGACCACAGCGCTGCGGGTTTTTAAGCCTTTCCATTTCAGCCTGCCCGTGAAATAGGAAACTGCCAAATGAACATCCCATAGCGAGGTAGCAATGGAGATTCGTGAGGCTCTCACCTTTGATGATGTGTTGCTTGTACCGGGGGCGTCCTCGGTCCTGCCGTCCACCGCCGACACGCGCACCCGCGTGACGCGCGACATCGCCATGAACATCCCGCTGCTGAGTTCTGCCATGGATACGGTCACCGAAGGGCGCATGGCCATCGCCATGGCGCAGGCGGGCGGCATCGGTGTCGTCCACCGCAACCTGAGCATCGACGAACAGGCCCGCGAGATCCGCCGCGTCAAACGGTTCGAGAGCGGGATCGTCTACAACCCCATCACGCTCAAGGCCAACCAGACACTGGCTGATGCCAAGGATCTGCAGGAGCGCTACCGCGTGACTGGCTTTCCGGTCGTGGACGCGCAGGGCCGCGTCGTGGGGATCGTCACCAACCGCGACATGCGCTTTGCCAGCGATGATGCGACGCCCGTGTCCGTCATGATGACGACCGATAACCTTGCCATCCTGCATGAGCCCGCGGACCGCGAAGAAGCCATCAGCCTGATGAAGGCGCGGCGCATCGAAAAGCTGCTGATCACCGATGCACAAGGCAAGCTGACGGGGCTTCTGACGCTCAAGGACACCGAGCAGGCCGTGCTAAACCCCACCGCCTGCAAGGATGCGCTCGGACGTCTGCGCGTGGCGGCAGCGACGACCGTGGGTGACGCGGGCTTTGAACGCTCCGAAGCACTGGTGGACGCGGGCGCGGACATGATCGTCATCGACACGGCCCATGGCCATTCCGAAGGGGTGGCGGCTGCGGTGCGGCGGGCCAAGGCGCTGTCCAACGAGGTGCAGATCGTCGCAGGCAACGTGGCCACGGGCGAGGCCACGCGGGCGCTGATCGACGCCGGTGCGGATGCGGTCAAGGTCGGGATCGGCCCGGGGTCCATCTGCACCACGCGGATGGTGGCGGGCGTGGGCGTGCCGCAGTTGACAGCGATCATGGATTGCGCGGCCGCCGCGGGCGACGTGCCGGTGATTGCGGACGGTGGCATCAAGTTCTCCGGCGATTTCGCCAAGGCGATCGCGGCGGGGGCCTCCTGCGCCATGGTGGGCTCCATGATCGCGGGCACGGATGAGTCCCCCGGCGAGGTCATCCTCTACCAGGGCCGCAGCTTCAAGAGTTATAGAGGCATGGGCAGCCTCGGCGCCATGGCCAGTGGCTCGGCGGATCGGTACTTCCAGAAGGACGCTGCCTCCGACAAGCTGGTGCCCGAAGGGATCGAGGGGCAGGTGGCCTACAAGGGCAGCGCGGGCGCGGTGATCCACCAGCTTGTGGGCGGGTTGCGTGCGGCCATGGGCTATACCGGCTGCGCCACGGTGGACGCGATGCGCACCGGTTGCAAATTCGTCAAGATCACCGGCGCAGGCCTCAAGGAAAGCCACGTCCACGACGTCCAGATCACCCGCGAGGCGCCCAACTACCGCGCGGGCTAGATCCCGTGGGCGGGGGAGCCGCGGTAACCGGATGTTAACACTCCACTCGTAGGCCGGACCCGGGTGGGCTTGTGTTGAGTGGTGTGTGATGCGTTTTCTGATACCCGGCCGTTTGCTCCTGAGCCTGACCCTGGCGCCTGTTTCTTTCACCTTGCCCGCGTCCATGCTTCATGCGGATGAGACCGCGCAGGTCTCGGAAGAGACCAATGCGCGCAACCGTGTGGACAACGCGGGCAGGCAACGGATGCTGACCCAGCGGCTCGCCAAGAACGCCTGTTTCGTGATGGCGGGGATCGAGCCCGATACCTATGCCGCCCATACGGATGAGACCTTTCACCGGTTCAACCAGGTGCTGCTCGCCATCCGCGAGGGGGATCCCGAACTGGGCATGCTGCCGGAAATCCATCAGGACGTGCTCGATAACCTGAGCGAGGTCGAGACGCTCTGGGCAGAGCTGGGCCCCGCGGCCCGGCAGATCGCGGCAGGAGATCTGCACTCCGTCCCCATGCAGCAGCTCATCCAGCTGAACATCGAGACGCTGAAACGCATGCACGCCACCGTGCTGCAGATGGGCACCCATTATGCCAATGAGAACGTCTCGCCCGAGATGGTGACCACCTTGGCCACCGCCGGGCGCCAGCGCATGCTGAGCCAGAAGCTGTCGAAGGAGCTGTGTTTTCGGACCATCGGTCTCGAACGCGAAGGATCCGTTGAGCTGATCGAGGAGACCATCGCCCAATTCGACGCGGCCATGGCCAAGCTGCTCGCAGGCGCGCCCCAGGACGGCATCCTGCCGCCGCCTTTGGAGGATGTGCGCAGCCTGCTCGAGAAGACCAACACGACATGGGCCGAGTTCAAGGCGCTCGCGCGCAGGATCGAGGAGAACCCGGACATCGGCCCGGATGAACGCCTGCAGATCGCCGAACTTGGCAACCTCGTTCTGCAAGAGATGGAAAGCGCCGTCCAAAGCTACCTGCAGTAAGCGCCCGGCATCCGTTTGGGGTGCCCACGCGATTGCGCGGCACGCCCTCTTGCACCTTTCATCCCGGCCACATAGAAGAGCGGAAATTTGACGCCCGCGCGCCTCTCGCGCGCCTTGCTTATATGGAGCACACATGCAGGTCACCGAGACGCTGAACGAAGGTCTGAAACGCGGCTATGCCATCACGCTTACCGCCGAAGAACTGGAGGCGAAGGTCAACGAGAAGCTGGCCGAGGCGCAGCCCGACGTCGAGATGAAGGGCTTTCGCAAGGGCAAGGTGCCCATGGCGCTCTTGAAAAAACAGTTCGGCCAGCGCGTGATGGGCGAAGCCATGCAGGAAAGCATTGATGGCGCCATGTCCTCGCATTTCGAGGAAACAGGGGACCGCCCCGCGCTGCAGCCCGAGGTCAAGATGACCAATGAGGACTGGAAAGAGGGCGACGACGTCGAGGTCTCCATGTCCTACGAGGCGCTGCCCCAGATCCCCGAGGCCGATTTCAGCGAGATTAAGCTGGAAAAGCTCGTGGTCAAGGCAGAGGATGCCGCCATTGACGAGGCTCTGGGAAGCCTCGCGGAGACCGCGCAGGATTTCAAATCTCGCAAGAAGGGCACCAAGGCCAAGGATGGCGATCAGGTGGTCATGGATTTCGTGGGCAAGGTCGACGGCGAAGCTTTCGAAGGCGGCGCGGCCGAGGATTATCCGCTGGTGCTGGGATCGAATTCCTTCATTCCCGGTTTCGAGGAACAGCTCGTCGGCGCGAAGGCCGGTGAGGAGATGCAGGTGACCGTCACCTTCCCCGAGGATTATCAGGCCGAGAACCTCAAGGGCAAGGAAGCGACCTTCGATTGCACCATCAAGGACGTGAAGCAACCCGTCGCTGCCGAGATCAACGATGAGCTGGCCAAGAAGTTCGGCGCAGAGGATCTGGCCGCGCTCAAAGGTCAGATCGCCGAGCGGCTGGAGGCCGAATACGCCGGCGCCGCGCGCGCCGTGATGAAGCGCGGGTTGCTCGACCGTTTGGACGAGATGATGGATTTCGACCTGCCGCCCTCGCTGGTGGAGGCGGAGGCCAAGCAGATCGCGCATCACCTCTGGCACGAGGAAAACCCCGAGGTTGAGGGCCACGACCACCCTGAGATCGAGACGACGGAGGAGCACACCGCCTTGGCGACACGCCGCGTGCGTCTGGGTCTCTTGCTGGCCGAGATCGGTCAGAAGGCCGATGTCGAGGTGACAGACGCCGAGATGAGCCAGGCGATCATGGCGCAGGCGCGCCAGTATCCCGGGCAGGAGCGTCAGTTCTTTGAGTTCGTGCAGCAGAACCAGCAGATGCAGCAGCAGCTGCGCGCGCCGCTCTTCGAGGACAAGGTTGTGGACCACGTCTTTGAGCAGGCCGAGATCACCGAGAAAGAAGTCTCCAAGGACGATCTGCAAAAGGCCGTCGAGGCGCTGGAAGACGAGTAAGTCTTTGCCGCCAGCTGGGCAAAAAGGGTTTTCGAAAACCCTTTTCCCGCGCTTCTGACACTGTCTCGCGCAAGTCAGCGCCCGACAGATTGTCTCATATCATTGAAGGCCCGGCGCTGGCCCAGAGTTTTTCGAAAAACTCTGGGTGCCTGGTAGGTTCTATGTCGGGTAGCTTGACCGCGGGCTGCTCTACCCTTGGCGCAAGCCGGTCTCGACCAGCATGCCGCGGCGCTTGGCCTCGTAGTAATAGCCGCGTGCGTACCATTGTATCGCCGTATCATGATCGCCGTCCGACAAAAGCCAGGCGCCGCGCAGGTATTTCCCCGCGTATTTCAAGTTGGTATCCGCATCCAGCAGCTCGCGCGGGCGCCCTCGGAACCCCATGGTGCGGGCCGTCTTCGGCAGGATCTGCAGCAACCCGTAATAAGGCCCGTTGCGCGCCCCGGGCCGGTGCGTGCTTTCCCGGATGGCGAGCTTGTGCACCAGCGGGCGCGGCAGTTCATAAAGATCCGCGTAATGGTTGATCGAGCGCCGCAGCGCGGGCGTCTCATTGGGATAGAGCGGCGGTTCAACTTGCGCAGGCGTTCGGGCGCAGGCGGCCAGCCAGCCGGTGGCGGTCAAAAGAAACATGCGGCGCGGTATCATCGGGGGCATCCTGTTCTGAAACGCTGCTGGCTATCGCCCGACCGGCATACCTTGGCAAGCGGCGTGGCGCGGGATCGGCGGTGGGCCGCCGCAGCCGTTCTTCGCCGAGCCACTGTCGCCGTGCCCTTTGCTGCTGCAGGCCCCGGCGTGGTGACATAGGTTGACACTGCGCACGAAAGGAGACCGCATGGCATTCACGGTGTCGACCCTTACCCCTAACCACGCAATGGCTTGGTTGTACCTGTTGCGAGAGGGCACACGGGCCTTTCCGCTCGGGTTCCTGACAAGCGCGGAGGAAGCCGCCGAGACAACCGAAACCGATGCTCAAGACATCCTCAAGCATGGAAATTTTCGCGGTGTTTTTGACAGCACCAGCCTCATCGGATTTTGCGGCTACCGCAGATCGCCGCGGGCAAGGCTGGCGCATCGTGCTGAGCTGGGGCCGTTTTTCGTCCGTGCAGCGTCTCACCGGCAGGGGGCGGCGCTGGCGATGCTGCGCGCGGTCTCGGACGAAGCGCGCAGCGCGGGCGTCTGCTATCTGGATCTGTCCGTTGATACCGCCAATTTCCGGGCAATCCGCTTTTACGAACGCGCGGGCTTTCGGCGGTTGGCGCTGAAGCCGGATGAGGTGCGCATCGACGGTATCCCGCGCGATGACTATCTCTACCGCCTTGATTTAGAGACATAAAAAAAACCGGACGCGATGCGCCCGGCTTTCAATCATCTTGCAGGTCAGATTACCGACCGGCAGTGTCTTCCTGATCGCCCGAGGCGGGGGTCTCGTCAGAGACGGCCTCTGCCAGGTCGTCATCGTCGGAGGTCGCAGCACCGATATCCTCGAAGAGCTCGGAGATTTCGAACTCTGCTGCGGCTTCTTCCTCGGCGGCCAGTTCCTGGATGGATTTACCGGCGGCCTGCAGTTCCGCTTCCTCGGGGGAGCGGGCCACGTTCAGTTCGATGTTTGCATCCACCTCGGGGTGGAGTACGACCTGCACATCGTGCAGGCCCAATTCCTTGATGGGTTGCAGCACGACCTGTTTGCGGTCCACCGAGAACCCGGCCTCTGTCGCTGCATCAGCGGCATCGCGGGTGGTCACGGAGCCGTAGAGCGCACCGGAATCGGAGGCAGAGCGGATCACGATGAACTGTTGACCGTCGAGCTTGGCGGCCAGCGCCTCCGCTTCTTTCTTGGTCTCCAGGTTGCGCGCCTCAAGCTGGGCTTTCTGCTCTTCGAAGGCTTCGATATTGGCCTTGGATGCGCTGAGCGCCTTGCCCTGTGGCAGCAGGAAGTTACGCGCGTAGCCGGGCTTCACATCGACGACTTCGCCCATCTGACCCAGCTTTGCGACACGTTCGAGAAGGATAACTTGCATGTCTTTCTCCTTACTTCACGGCGTAGGGCAGCAGGGCGAGGAAACGCGCGCGTTTGATGGCGCGGGCCAGTTCGCGTTGCTTCTTGGCGGAGACAGCGGTGATCCGGCTGGGCACGATCTTGCCCCGCTCGGAGATGTAGCGCTGCAGCAGCCGGGTGTCTTTGTAGTCGATCTTGGGTGCGTTGTCGCCCGAGAAGGGGCAGACTTTGCGACGGCGGAAAAATGGTTTTGCGGCCATGGGTTAGGTCCTTCCTATCTACGGGATCAACGGCGCTCGCGGCGGCCTTCGCGCTCATCGCGCTTTTGCATCTGCACGGATGGCAGCTCGGCGTGGGTGTCGACCTTGATGGTCAGCACACGCATCACGTCGTCGTGCAGCCGCATCAGGCGCTCCATCTCCTGCACGGCAGGTGCGGGCGCGTCCGAGCGCAAAAAGGCATAGTGCCCCTTGCGGTTCTTGTTGATCTTGTAGGCCATCGTCTTGACGCCCCAATACTCGTGATCGACCAGCGATCCACCGTTATCGGACAGGACGGTTCCAAAATGTTCGATCAGCCCTTCGGCCTGCGTGTTGGACAGGTCCTGGCGCGCGATCATAACATGCTCGTACAAAGGCATGTGCGTTCCTCATTTCTATCAAGGCGCATTTCAAAGAGGGGGCCTGAGTGCCCTGCGGCCCCGTCACGAGAGACTGCGCGGTTGGTTGGTAAGCAAGGCAGCGGCTCGTATACACGCTTTGTCGCGGCGCGCAAGCCCGCGTGTGCGTGTTGGTCGTGGTACAGGCCCTTGGAGGTCTGTTCACCGCCGCGCGAGACCGCATGTTGCTGTTCATTGCCGCGCACGAGTTGTTTGATGCCGCGCAATTGCCGCGGGCGCAATTGATCCCATTTATAGAGGTACCTTGATCCAACACAGGAGACATCTCATATGAAAGCTCTCGTCCTTGCGGCCGCACTCACCGCCACCGCCGGTATGGCCACCGCCTCGGCAGAGAAATACGTGCTCGACAGCAGCCACAGCCAGGTTCTGTTCAGCTACAATCACCTTGGTTATTCCACCACCTTTGGCATGTTTTCGGGCTTTGAAGGCGAGATCATGTTCGATGCGGACGATCCCGCCGCCTCCTCTGTCACCGTGTCGATGCCCGTCATGAGCATGTTCACCGGCTGGGAAAAGCGCGAAGACCATTTCATGGGGGCGGATTTCTTCGGTGCCGAAGAAGATGACATGATCACTTTCACCTCCACTTCCATCGAGGTGACGGGCGAGGATACGGCCAAGATTACCGGCGATCTGACGATGAATGACACGACAAAGGAAGTCGTGCTGGACGCGGTGCTGAACCAGACGGGCACCCATCCGATGGCCAATAAGGAGTGGGCCGGTTTCGATGCCACCACGACGCTGCTGCGCTCGGACTTTGGCGTGGGTGCGTTTGCGCCGGCGGTGAGCGATGAGGTGGACGTGAGGATCTCCATCGAGGCGTCCAAGGCGGAGTAGACCTGACGTATGTGATAGTGAGGCGGGCCGTGCGGATGCGCGGCCCTTTTTTGTAGCGCGGGCGGGCTGTCCGACCGAGAACGCCAAGTCTTGCCGATCCGACGCTGCCCTGCCAATTCTGCGCCGCAAGGTTTTTCGAAAAACCTTGCGCCCCGCGATGGCGCGATGATCACATTCGCTGCCAATTTCCGGCGAAAACCGGCCTAAATGCCGGCGCTCTGGCCAGTCAGAACCGGTATCGTCGGTGCCCCGGCGGATGGAATGCCTGGAAACGCTGGCAGACGTCTCGCCTTGTTCGCCGCGCGCAAGGGTTTTTCGAAGAACCCTTTTCGGGATGCAGCCGAGATGGCCTGCGCAGCGCCGTCTTCCCCTTGTTCCTAGCCGCCCTGCGCTGCCGTGAGCGAGATTGCCACGTCCACCCCGAAGCCGAGCGAGCCTTCGTCGGTCTGCCCGTCGCCGATGTTGTAGTCGCGCCGGTCAAGCCGGGTATCGGCCGCGACCGTGGCGATGCCCCCGGTGATATCGAGGGTGAAGGGGAAGCTCAGAGGCAGCGACTGATCCTTGATGGTCAGGGTGCCGTCGGCCACATACCCATCGCCCTGCCGGATGAGGTCAGCGGTAAATTGCGCCGTTGGATGGGCTTGGGCATTGAAGAAGTCAGCGCCCATCGCCTGACCGGTTACCGACCCGAGGCTGAGTGAGCCGATCGCAATCGTGACCTCCACATCGCCTGCCACACCGTCGGTTACGGTCTCGTCAAAGCTGATGGCAGCGGTCCAGTTCGTGAAGCTGCCCGCGACCTCCGATCCCATCTGGGTGATGCTGATGCCGATCTCACCTTCTTGCACAACCCACTCGGACTGCACCGCGGCAAGCTCTGCGGCGGCGCCCGCGGTGGTGTGCTTTTCGTAAAGACCCAGGGTGCTGCCGATTGCTAGCGCCCCGCCCCAGGCGGCGATGGCCGCGACCAGCGGCAGGGCGACCCGGTGACCGCTGGCCGCGCGCGCCACCTCTGGTCGCCCGGGCAGCATCCGCCGCAGCGTCGCGTCCTTGTCGATCACGTGGTGTTTCATCGCGCCTGCCGCGTGCAACAGCAGCGAGACCAGCAAGACCCGCTCGAACACCACATGCAGCCCGGCGGCGGCGGAGGCGAGCTCTTCGGATTTTGGCACAAACGGCAGGTTCTGGCCCAGCGGCCACCAGATCGGTGCGAAACCGGTGGTGGCGGCGTGATGTACCCAGCCCGACAGCGGCACCAGCAAAAGCGAGCCATAAAGCAGCCAGTGCACCGTCTCGGCGGCGAAGCTTTCCAGCTTGCGATCCGGGTGCAGCAGGCCGGGTTTGGGCTGGCTCAAGGCCCAGCCGATCCGGGCGAGCGCCACGAAAAAGACGGTGACACCAAGAGTTTTGTGCAGGGAAAACAGCCAGGCTTTGCGCGCCAGTTGCTCCGACGTCTCGTAGGGCAACCAGTTGGCCACGACCCCCAGAGGGATTAGCGTCACTATCAACAGGGCCGTCAGCCAGTGAAAGCTCTTTGTGACGGCGCCGTAATGCGTGGCGGTATTGCTGAGCGCCATGGCGAGGCTCCCCCGGTTTGATTTCGTGTGTGGTACGGTCGCGCGCGTCGCGCAACCGCGGTGTCTCGATGCTGTGTGCCCGTGTCGGCCCCAAAAGGTTCATTGCGGCGGCTGCGAAAGGCGACCGTGATGATTTGACCGCGCGCCCAGCCCAGCTTTTCCGGGAAAGATAGCTTAAGACCTTGCAGACGCAATGGCAGCCGTCGCACGCTCTGTGTGCGCTGGCGCGCTCGTGTTGCCTCCCCGGCGCGGGCAGGCTAAGCCCTGTGGCAGAGCAAGAAACGGGGGGCATGTCATGAGCATCGCATTTGTTTTTCCGGGGCAGGGCGCGCAGGCCATTGGGATGGGCTACGCGCTCGCTCGGGCCTATCCGGACGCGCGTGCGGTTTTCGAGGAAGTGGACGCTGCGCTCGGCGTGGCGCTGAGCAAGCTGATCTGGGAAGGCGATCTGGAAGAGTTGACGCTGACGCAGAACGCGCAACCGGCGCTGATGGCCACATCTCTCGCCGCGCTGCGCGCGCTGGAGGCCGAAGGGCTGGGACTGGATCGGGCAGGCTATGTGGCTGGGCACTCGCTGGGTGAATATTCCGCACTGGCAGCGGCGGGCAGCCTGTCGGTGACCGACGCAGCCCGGCTTTTGCGGACGCGCGGTCAGGCGATGCAGGCCGCCGTACCGGTGGGCGAGGGAGCCATGGCGGCGATCCTCGGGCTCGACATCGACACCGTCTCGGCACTGGCGGCGGAGGCAGCGGGCGATCAGGTCTGCGCGGTCGCCAACGAGAATGATCCCGCGCAAAACGTGGTCTCTGGCCATAAGGATGCCGTTGAACGCGCCTGCGCCCTTGCCAAGGAGAAAGGGGCCAAGCGCGCGCTGATGCTGCCTGTGTCCGCGCCGTTTCATTGCCCGCTGATGGCACCCGCGGCGGAGGTCATGGCCGAGGCACTGGCAGAGGTGGATCTGAAGGTACCGCAGGTCCCGCTGGTCGCCAACGTCACGGCAGAAGCTGTCAGCACACCCCCGGAGATCAAGGCGCTGCTCATCCAGCAGGTCACAGGACAGGTGCGCTGGAAAACCTCCGTGGGCTGGATGGTCGCCCATGGCATCAGCGACTTTTGGGAAATCGGGGCCGGCAAGGCGCTGAGCGGCATGATCCGCCGCATCGCCAAGGAAGCCGGCACCCGGGCCATCGGAACGCCGGATGATATTGCGGCACTGAAAGAGCAAGAGGGACAGGCATGACCGATCTGACAGGAAAGAACGCGCTGATCACCGGCGCATCGGGCGGCATTGGAGCAGAGATCGCGCGCGCGCTGCATGCCGCGGGTGCCGTGGTGGGCCTGTCGGGGACGCGGGTCGAACCGCTGGAGGCGCTGGCCGGTGAGCTGGGGGATCGCGCGCATGTGCTGCCCTGCAACCTCGGGGATGCGGAGGCGGTTGCCGCCCTGCCCAAAAAGGCCGCAGAAGCGATGGGATCGGTCGATATTCTGGTGAACAACGCAGGCGTGACCCGCGACAACCTCTTCATGCGCATGTCCGATGAGGAATGGAGCCAGGTGCTGGAGGTAAACCTGACCGCGACGTTCAAACTGTGCAAGGGCGTGATGCGCGGCATGATGAAGGCCCGCTGGGGCCGGATCATCAATATCTCCTCCGTGGTGGGCGCGACCGGCAACCCGGGCCAGGCGAATTACGCGGCCTCCAAGGCGGGGATGGTCGGCATGTCCAAAAGCCTTGCCTATGAAGTGGCGAGCCGCGGGATCACCGTGAACGCCGTGGCGCCTGGGTTTATCGAGACGGCGATGACGGACAAGCTGACCGATGATCAGAAGGCCGCGATCATGGGCCAGATCCCTGCGGGCCGCATGGGCACGCCGGGTGATATTGCCGCCGCCGTGCGCTATCTGGCGAGCGACGAGGCGGGCTACATCACCGGGACCACCTTGCATGTAAACGGCGGTATGGCCATGTTGTAGGACACCGCTGAGGCCCCCAACCCAGACGTGCACAATGCGTTTGCCATCTGTGGCGCTTGTGCTAAAGGGGGCGCAGAATCCAGACCCCGCAGGTCACAAGGACCTGTGGACAGCTCAGAAACAGTTCTGCGATTGCAGGGCTGACACGGGCAGAGCCGCCCCTTTGGGGCACAGGCACGCTGCATCGCACATGCGGAACAGCGGGCAACCGAAAGGGGCCGATCAACCGGCCCGAATGAATGAGGGACTATTATGAGCGACATCGCTGATCGCGTGAAGAAAATCGTTGTGGAGCACCTGGGTGTCGAAGAAGAGAAGGTCACCGAGAATGCCTCGTTCATCGACGATCTGGGGGCAGACAGCCTCGATACCGTCGAACTGGTGATGGCTTTCGAAGAAGAGTTCGGTATCGAGATCCCGGATGACGCGGCCGAGACCATCCAGACGTTCGGCGATGCGGTGAAGTTCATCTCCGAAGCATCCTGAGCGACGCATCGGGCCGCTGGCCCGGCATCGCGAGACAGAGGGCGTCTTTCCGTGAGGAAGACGCCTTTTCTCGTTGGGGGCTCTCTCTCGGGGGTTGAATTGAGGCATGCTCCTGCGCAAGTCTTGCCCGAGAGGGCGCCAAGCCACGGTGACGGAGAACAGAGGCAGCGGTATGTCGCGCACAATACCCACGATCAACACGCAGCGGCTGACGTTGCGCGGGATGCGACCGGAAGATTTTCGCCGCTACGCGCAGCTCTGGGCCATGCCCGAGGTGGTGGCGCATATCGACGGTGTGCCGCGGTCCGGGGCGAAGGCATGGGATGCGTTTTTGCGCAATGCGGGCCATTGGCAGATCACAGGTTTCGGGCAATGGGCGATCCATCAGCACCGTGCACCTGAGATGGCCGGACAGGCCGGTTTCTTTTACGGCAAGCGTGAGCTGGGCGAGGATTTCGACAACGATCCCGAAGCAGGCTGGGTGCTGGCGCCCGAGGCGCATGGTAAGGGGCTGGGGATGGAGGCGGCGCGCGCCGCACACGACTGGTTTGACCGGGTGGTGACGGGTCGGTTGGTGTGCATGATCGCCCCTGATCACGCCGCATCGCTGCGCATCGCGGATGCCCTCGGCTACCGGCTGCTGCGCGAGGCGCAATACAACGACAAACCGGTGCAGTTGATGGTGCGCAAGGGCCCGCCGTCTTGACGCGACGGGCGCGCGGAGTGCTCTTGCATCAAAACCGCGCGGCACTGTATGGGAAGGCACTGAATTGGAAGGGGCATTGCGATGCGCAGAGTAGTTGTCACGGGGCTTGGTCTGGTCACGCCATTGGCGGACGGGGTTGAGGCAAGCTGGTCGCGGTTGCTGGACGGACATTCTGGCGCAGGGCCGATCACCGGGTTTGACGCGAGCGATCTGGTCACACAATACGCCTGCGAAGTGCCTCTGGGCGATGGTACCGACAGCACCTTTAACGCCGATGCCTATATGGCGCCCAAGGATCAGCGCAAGATCGATACCTTTATCCTGTTCGGGATGGCCGCCGCCCAACAGGCGGTGGAGGACGCAGGCTGGCAACCCGAGGACACCGAGAGCCTTGAGCGCACCGGCGTTCTGATCGGGTCGGGCATCGGTGGTCTGAATTCGATTGCCAACACGGCCATCACGATGAAGGAAAAAGGGCCGCGCCGTGTCTCGCCCTTCTTTGTGCCGGGCGCGCTGATCAACCTGATCTCGGGTCAGGTGTCGATCAAATACGGGTTCAAGGGGCCCAATCATTCCGTCGTGACGGCCTGTTCCACGGGCGCGCACGCCATCGGTGATGCGAGCCGTCTGATCGGGGTCGGTGATGCGGACGTGATGATCGCGGGCGGGGCCGAGGCGGCCATTTGCGAGATCGGTATCGCCGGGTTCAACGCCTGCAAGGCGCTCAGCACCAAGCGGGGCGATGATCCGAAATCCGCCAGCCGACCCTATGATGCAGATCGCGACGGTTTCGTCATGGGCGAAGGCGCGGGCATCGTGGTGCTGGAGGAATATGAGCACGCCAAGGCCCGGGGCGCGAAGATCTACGCGGAAGTGCTGGGCTACGGGTTGTCGGGCGATGCCTATCACATCACGGCGCCGTCAGAGGACGGTGAGGGCGGTGAGCGCTCGATGCGCGCGGCGTTGAAGAACGCAGGGCTGGCGCCGTCTGATCTGGATTATATCAACGCGCATGGTACCTCGACCATGGCTGACACCATCGAGCTTGGCGCGGTGGAGCGGCTCTTGGGCGATCACGCAGGCACTGTCACCATGTCCTCGACCAAATCCGCGACAGGGCATTTGCTGGGCGCTGCAGGCGCGATCGAGGCGATCTTCTCGATCCTCGCGATCCGCGATCAGGTCGCACCGCCGACTATCAACCTGGACAATCCGGCCGTGGAGACGCCGATTGATCTGGCACCCAACGCCAAGCGGGAGCGCGAGATCAATGTGGCACTGTCGAACTCCTTCGGGTTTGGCGGCACCAACGCCAGCCTGATCGTCGGGAAGCCGCGCTGATGTGGCGTCACATCGCTTCCAATGCCGTGACCATGCTGATCGTGCTGCTGTTTCTGGCGGGCGGTGTGGTGTTGTGGGGGCGAGGTCAGTATCAAAGTGCTGGCCCGTTGGAGGAGGCGATCTGTCTGCAGGTCGAACGCGGCAGCAACATGCGCCGGGTGAGTGAGAATCTGGAGGACCGCGGCGCGGTCAGCTCTGGCGCGATATTCCGGCTGGGCGCGGATTATGCGGAGAAGACCGGGGAGCTGAAGGCGGGGAATTTCCTCGTGGAGCCGGGCGCGTCCATGGCCGAGATCGTCGATGTGGTGACGCGTGGCGGGGCCAGCACCTGCGGCACTGAAGTCGTCTACCGCATCGGGGTGAACCGGCTGGGCGTGCAGGTGCGCGAGCTGGATCCGGCGACCAACCGTTTCGAGGAACAGGTGGCCTTTGAGCCTGGCGAGGAGGAGACCCCCGCTCTTTATGAGGAGAAAAAGGCGCAAGGAGATACGCGGTTTCGTGTGGCGCTGGCCGAAGGTGTGACGAGCTGGCAGGTGGTCGAGAGCCTCAAGGCGATGGATGTGCTGGACGGGGCGGTCGAGGATCTGCCGCCCGAAGGCTCGCTGGCACCCGATAGCTACGAGGTGCGTCCGGGCGATGACCGGGCAGAGATCGTGGCACGGATGCAGCAGGCGCAGGAGTTGCGCGTGGCCCAGGCCTGGCAGAACCGCGACGAGGGCCTGCCCATCGAGACCCCCGAGGAACTGCTGGTCCTGGCCTCGATCATCGAGAAGGAAACCGGTGTCGCCGAGGAGCGCGGGCAGGTGGCGAGCGTTTTCGTCAACCGGTTGAACCGGGGAATGCGGCTGCAGACCGACCCCACCGTGATCTATGGCGTGACCGAGGGGCGCGGCGTGCTGGGCCGAGGGCTTCGACGCAGCGAGTTGCGCGCGGCGACGCCCTGGAACACCTATGTGATCGAGGGGCTGCCGCCGACGCCCATTGCCAACCCCGGCACGGCAAGCCTGCAAGCGGCCGCCCGGCCTTTGGAGACAGACTATGTCTTCTTTGTGGCCGATGGCACGGGCGGACATGCCTTTGCGGAGACGCTGGAGGAGCATAACCGCAATGTGGCGGTCTGGCGGGAGATTGAGGCGGAACGCCGGGAACAGAGCGAGGGGAACTAGCGGTTTGACGGGGCCTCGCTGGTCTGCCGGGAGATCCGCCCGTCTGCCCGCGGGCCGCAAGGTTTTTGGAAAAACCTTGCTCCTGGCTCAGCCGTCATTTGCCGACCCGCCGGTGGTGCCCCTCGGATTGCTTAAGGACAAAGGTCGGTAGAGTTCGGCCGAAGCGGAGAGACTTTCGGTAAGAAAGGTTAATGGCACCGTACGGTAAGGCGTTGATGCTGAACCGAAATTTCTTGACTCTGCGAACGGTTACACGTATAACTTGTGACATGCTAGAAGAAGTGGGCAGACGACCCCGGGGATAACCCGATGGGTCGTTTTTTCGTTTCTCTCGTGCCGGAGACTACGCGCATGAGAGGTATAGACCTGAATGACTTTGATCACCCCAGAGCACGTAGAGTTGCAAACCGAAGACCTGTTGAACTCGGTCATCGGTACCATTCGCGATTTGCGCAAAGACATCGAGGCCCTCAGAGAACGGGTCCGCGCGTCGGATGATGCAGTGACAGCCCAGGGCTCCAAGACCGTGTCGCACGCCGTGACGCTGCTGGAGACCTGTCAGAAAGTGGAGAACCGCCTTGTCGAATGCCGCACAAAATCCGCAGGTATTGCCCACGGGGGCTACGCCCTCGATCTCGAAAGAGCACGGGCTTCGATTGGGTGCAAGCTGGCTCGGCTCCGCTGCACGCGACCTACAGGACCAATTTCTGAATGACCTCGACGAGGGAGAGCTTCTGGCTCTCCCTTTTTTGTTCGAGTTTTGGGCGATGGAACACCAGCTGCCGCCAGAGGGGGACTGGCGGTCCTGGGTAATCATGGGCGGGCGCGGCGCGGGCAAGACGCGCGCCGGGGCCGAATGGGTGCGCGCACAGGTAGAGGGTGCGCGGCCTTTGGATGAGGGCCGCGCGCGACGCGTGGCCCTTGTCGGCGAGACCTTTGATCAGGTTCGCGAGGTGATGATTTTCGGCGACAGTGGCATTCTGGCCTGTTCGCCACCCGACCGGATGCCCAGGTGGGAGGCCGGGCGCAAGCGGCTGGTCTGGCCCAACGGGGCGATTGCCACGGTGCATTCAGCCTATGACCCCGAGGGGTTGCGCGGGCCTCAGTTCGATGCGGCCTGGGTTGACGAGATGGCGAAGTGGAAAAAGGCCGAAGAGACATGGGACATGCTGCAGTTCGCGTTGCGGCTGGGTGATGATCCTCGAGTTTGTGTGACCACGACCCCGCGGAATGTGGCGGTGCTGAAGGCACTGCTGGCCGCCCCCTCGACCGTGCTGACGCAGGCACCGACGGAGGCGAACGCGGCCAATCTGGCGGCATCTTTTCTGGAGGAGGTGCGCGCGCGCTACAAGGGCACGCGTCTGGGTCGGCAGGAGTTGGACGGGGTGTTGCTGGAGGATGTGGAAGGCGCGCTCTGGACAACGTCGGCCATTGAAGCCACCCGGGTGCGCGAGGCGCCAAAGCTGGACCGGATCGTGGTGGCTTTGGATCCTTCGGTGACATCGGGCAGCAGTTCGGACGAATGCGGCATCGTAGTGGCGGGCGTGCAGATGAGCGGGCCGCCGCAGGACTGGCGCGCCTATGTGCTGGCCGATTGCACGGTGGCAGGCGCGACGCCCGCGGGCTGGGCGCATGCAGCGATCAATGCGATGGCGGAATACGGTGCCGACCGTCTGGTGGCCGAGGTCAACCAGGGCGGGCAGATGGTGTCGGAGGTATTGCGGCAGATTGATCCGCTGGTCCCCTACAAAGGGGTGCACGCCAGCCGCGGCAAGGTCGCGCGCGCGGAACCTGTGGCAGCGCTCTACGAACAGGGCCGCGTGCGGCATCTGCCGGGGCTGGACGGTCTTGAGGACCAGATGTGCCGCATGACGCTGCAGGGCTACGAGGGCAAAGGCTCGCCCGACCGGGTGGATGCGCTGGTCTGGGCCTTGCATGAATTGATGATCGAACCGGCAACGAAGTGGCGCGCGCCGCGTGTAAGATCGCTTTAACGGTTCGCGGAAAACCCTGTTTTTCCACATAAAGTCAAAGAGATGACGCACCGCACGGTACCTTGTCACCTTTGCAATCCCAATCACACAGTATTGCCCCCAAGCAAGATCAGCCCCGCGGCGAGAAGCCGGGGCGCAGGTCCCACGCCGTGCGGGCGATCACATGAGGAGCAGAACACATGGTTTTTGACTTTCTGAAGCAAGGCAGCGCCGCGAAGGTGGCCGAGCAGAAAGCGAGCGCGACCGGGCCCGTGGTGACCTATCAGACCTCCGGCCGCGTGGCCTGGAGCCCGCGGGATGCGGTGTCGCTGACCCGCACGGGGTTTTCGGGCAATCCGGTTGGGTTCCGGTCGGTCAAGCTGATCGCGGAGGCGGCGGCGGCGCTGCCGCTGGTACTGCAGGATGCCGAGCAGCGGTTTGACGTCCACCCGGTGCTGGATCTGGTGACACGGCCCAACCCAATGCAGGGGCGCGCGGAGCTGCTCGAGGCGCTTTACGCGCAGTTGCTGCTGACCGGCAACGGGTACATGGAGGCGGTGGCTCAGGACGGGGAAATGCCGTTGGAGCTGCACGTGCTGCGCTCGGACCGGATGAGCGTGGTGCCCGGCGCCGATGGCTGGCCCATTGCCTATGAATACGCCTTGGGCGGGCGCAAGCACCGCTTTGATGTCACCGGGCTGCAGGTACCGATCTGCCATATCAAGAGCTTTCACCCCCAGGATGACCACTACGGGTTCAGCCCGATGCAGGCGGCGGCGATGGCGGTTGATGTCCATAACTCCGCCAGCCGCTGGTCCAAGGCGCTGCTCGACAACGCGGCGCGCCCGTCCGGGGCGATTGTCTACCGCGGGGCCGAAGGCCAGGGGACCATGGCGCACGATCAATACGAGCGCCTCGTGAGCGAGATGGAGAGCCATCATCAGGGCGCACGGAATGCAGGCCGCCCGATGCTGCTGGAAGGTGGGCTCGACTGGAAACCCATGGGGTTCTCGCCCTCTGACATGGAGTTTCAGAAAACCAAGGAAGCGGCGGCGCGCGAGATCGCACTGGCCTTTGGGGTGCCGCCGATGCTGCTGGGGATCCAGGGCGATGCGACATACTCCAACTATCAGGAGGCGCACCGGGCGTTCTACCGGCTGACGGTGCTGCCACTTGCGACCCGGGTCACTGCGGCGCTGGCGCAGTGGATTGCGGGGTATACCGGCACACCGCTGGTGCTGAAGCCTGATCTGGATCAGGTGCCCGCCCTCGCGGCAGAACGCGATGCGCAGTGGCGCCGGGTGGCGGAGGCCGAGTTTCTGACAGAGGCGGAAAAGCGCGCGCTGCTGGGGTTGCCGGCGGTGAGTGCGGATGACTGAGCCCGGTATGGAGCGGTTTGAATGCGCACCGGGGCTGCGGCTGCAGGCACATGAGCGGGTCGTGGAGATCCAGCATGATCACATCATCCGGCGGCTCGACCGGGTCGAGGAAATGATGGAGCGGCTGGAAAAGAGGCTTTGGCTGACGGTCTACGGGATCGTCGCGATGATCCTCGGGGAAGCGCTGCAATCGGTGTTGGTGGCGGTGCCCTGAGCACTCATCAATCAGGCATATGAGGAGAATTCGAATGGACGAAGACAGGAAACTGGAGCGCAAGTTCGCCCGTTTCGGTGATGCGCTCGCGGTCGAGGACGGGTGCATGATCAGCGGCTATGCGAGCCTTTTCGGGGCCGTTGATCAGGGCAATGACGTGGTCGCCGCGGGGGCTTACGCAGCCTCGTTGACCTCGCTTCACGCACGTGGCGGCAAGGTCAAGATGCTATGGCAGCATGACGCCACCCAGCCCATCGGGATCTGGGAGGAAGTGCGCGAGGACGCGCGGGGCCTGTGGGTCAAGGGCCGGTTGCTCGATACGGTGGCGAAGGGTCGCGAGGCGGCAGCGCTGATTGAGGCGGGCGCCATCGATGGTCTGTCCATCGGCTACCGGACCCGGAAGGCCACCAAGAATTCCAAGGGCCAGAGGCTCTTGCAGGAACTGGAGCTGTGGGAAGTGTCGCTGGTGACCTTTCCGATGCTTCCCAGTGCGCGGGTTGCGGGCAAATCGGGTGAGACCGATGTGGACCGTTGCCTGCGTGACATGGCGTCCGTCTTTGCAGACGCGCGCGCCGATCTGGCGCGCCGCTGACGCGCATCTGTCATCGCGGTCGTGCGGGACACCCCTGAGCGACCCTTACATACCCTTTTTAGAGGATTTGCCATGAGCAAGACCGAGAGCAAAGCGGGGGATGCGTTGTCCCCGGCCGAGGATGTCAGGCAGGCCGTGAGCGGCTTTGTCACTGATTTCAAGACCTTCCAAACAGACATCGAGACGAAACTTCAACAGACAGAAGAGCGAGTGACCATGCTGGACCGAAAGACACAGAGCCCCCAACGTACCCCTCTGGGTGGTGCCATCGACGCGGGCGCACCCCATCAGAAGGCGTTCAACGCCTATGTTCGGACGGGTGAGGATGACGGGCTGCGCGGGCTGGAGATGGACATCAAATCGCTGTCCACGGCCGTGAATTCCGACGGTGGCTATCTGGTCGATCCTCAGACATCGGACTCGGTCAAATCGGTGCTGAACGCCACCGCGTCGATCCGGTCCATTGCGTCCGTGGTCAACGTCGAGGCCACGTCCTACGACGTGCTGGTCGATCACAGCGACGTGGGCAGCGGCTGGGCGACCGAAGACGGGACGCTCACCGAGAGCGATACACCGCTGATCGACCGGATCACCATCCCCCTGCATGAGCTGAGCGCGCTGCCGAAAGCGTCGCAGCGGTTGCTGGACGATGCTGCATTTGACATCGAAGGCTGGCTGGCCTCGCGGATTGCGGACAGATTTGCTCGTGCCGAGGCAGAAGCCTTTGTCAACGGCAACGGCAACGACAAGCCCCGCGGTTTCCTGCGTAGCGACACCATCGCCAACGACAACTGGCGTTGGGAGCGGCTGGGCTATGTGGCCAGCGGCGAAGCAGGCGACGTGAACGCGGATGCGATCATCGATCTGGTCTACGCCCTTGGGGCGGAATACCGCGCCAATGCGACCTTCGTGATGAACTCCAAGACAGCTGGTCTTGTGCGCAAGCTCAAGGATAACGACGGGCGCTTCCTGTGGTCCGACGGTCTGGCGGCCGCGGAGCCTGCGCGTCTGATGGGCTACCCTGTGCTGATCGCCGAGGACATGCCGGACGCGGAAAATAATGCCATGGCGATTGCCTTTGGTGATTTCGCCGTGGGCTACACCATCGCAGAGCGTCCCGACCTGCGCGTGCTGCGCGATCCCTTCAGCGCCAAGCCGCACGTGCTGTTCTATGCGACCAAGCGCGTTGGTGGTGCGGTGAGCGACTATGCCGCGATCAAGCTGCTGAAATTCGGCGTCTCCTAAAGGAGATGACGATACCGGCGCGGGGGTGATCTCTCGCGCCGGGCCGGGCGTGTGCCGCGATATCCCGTGTTGTCTAGCTGCTCCCCTCCGACCGAGCAATGCGGATGGTGCACGCCCGGTTCGAGGTGGGCCGGGAGCAAGGAATTGGAGATTTTCGATGATGTTGATCGAAGAAACGACGCTGCGGGATGCAGCGCTGCCAGTCGAGGAGTTCAAGGCGCATCTGCGGCTGGGGACCAGCTTCGGTCAGGAGAGCGCCCAGGATGAAGTGCTGGCCGGATTTCTGCGCGCTGCCATGGCGGCCATCGAGGCGCGGACTGGTAAGGTGCTGATGAGCCGACCCTTTGCGTGGACGCTGAATTTCTGGCGCGACCGGGATCGTCAGCTGCTGCCTGTGGCACCGATTTCGGTGCTGAGCCGGGTGGTGTTGACGGCGCGGGACGGCACGCAAGAAGAGGTTGATCCGGCGGCCTACTGGCTGGAGCGGGACGGGCAACGGCCCTTTCTACGCGCGGCCGGTTCTGCCTTGCCGACGATCCCGCCGGGTGGATCTGCGCTGGTGGGT
Source organism: uncultured Roseobacter sp. (assembly GCF_947496515.1). Taxonomy (GTDB): domain Bacteria; phylum Pseudomonadota; class Alphaproteobacteria; order Rhodobacterales; family Rhodobacteraceae; genus Roseobacter. Next base: position 169,793 of record NZ_CANMDB010000001.1, read on the forward strand.
TTTGAGGCAGGCTACGGTCCAGGCTGGACCGACCTGCCCCCCGATCTGCGCCAGGCGATGCTGTTGCTGGCGGCGCATTACTATGAGTACCGCGATGAGACATCGCTGAGCGAGGGTTGCATGCCGTTCGGCGTGAGCAGCCTGATCGAACGGTACAAGCTGGTGCGGCTGGGCTCGGGAGCGCTGAGATGAGCACGCCGCATCTGAACCGCAAACTGGTGCTGGAGGCGCCGCAGCGGCTGTCGGACGGCGCTGGTGGCTACATCGAAAGCTGGCAGGCGCTCGGCACGGTCTGGGCCCGGGTCGACGCGCGCACGGGCCGCGAGACCGCGCGCGGAGACGCACCCGTCTCGACCCTGAGCTACCGGATCATCGTGCGCGGTGCGCCCTTTGGTGATGCGCAGCGACCCGCGCCCGAGCAGCGGTTTCGGGAAGGCACGCGGCTTTTCTACATTCGCGCCGTGGCGGAGCATGACATCCGCGGACGGTATCTCACCTGCTTTGCGAGCGAGGAGACTGCGGTATGAGCTATGCCATGTCAGGCGCGCTGCAGGCCGCCCTATACGATGCGCTGATCGCGGATGAGACCCTGGGCGGCCTCGTCGGTGCTCAGATTTACGACGCGATCCCCACCGGCGCACTGCCGGAGACCTATGTGAGCCTCGGACGGGAGCAGGCACGTGATGCCTCCGATCAGACGGGCGACGGGGCGCTGCACACGGTTGAGGTGCTGGTGATCACCACACAGCCCGGATTTGCGGGCGCCAAGGCAGTCGCGGCGGCGGTGTCAGATGCCTTGCACGATGCAGATCTGGCGCTCGCGCGCGGTCGGCTGGTGTTCCTGCGGTTCCAGCGTGCCGAGGCCCGGCGGATCGAGCGCAACAGTACCCGCGAGATCCGGATGCGCTTCCGCGCGCGGGTCGAGGACAGATAGATTTCCATACTCATAGAGGAGAGACCCCATGGGTGCTCAGAACGGAAAAGACCTTCTGATCAAGGTCGATATGACAGGCAGCGGCAGCTACGCGACGCTGGCAGGGCTGCGGGCGACACGTGTCAGCTTCAACGCCGAGACGATTGATGTGACCAGCCTGGAGAGCCAGGGCGGCTGGCGTGAGCTGTTGGCAGGGGCGGGCATGCGTTCCGTTTCGATCAGCGGATCGGGCGTGTTTCGCGATGCGGACACTGATGAACGGGCGCGGCAGCTGTTCTTTGACGGCGAAGCCCCGGCATTTCAGGTCGTGATCCCGGATTTTGGTGTCGTCGAAGGTCCGTTCCAGATCACCGCCATCGAATATGGCGGCAGCCACAACGGCGAGGCGACCTATGAGGTGTCACTGGCGAGTGCCGGTGCGCTGAGCTTTTCGGCGATCTGAGCATGGCAAATCCTTGGAGGGGTGATGTGGCCTTGGTCATTGATGGCGAAAGCTGCGTGATGCGGCTGACGCTCGGAGCGCTGGCGGAGCTGGAGGCGGGCATGGCTGCGGACAGTCTGATGGCCATGGTCGAGCGGTTCGAGAGCAGTAACTTTACCAGCCGGGACGTGCTCGCCCTGCTTGGCGCCGGTTTGCGCGGCGGTAAATGCGGGGTGAGCGAGGACGCGCTGTACCACGCGGAGATTGCGGGTGGGCCGATTGCGGCGGCACGGGCGGCCGCGGAGCTGCTAGCCCGCGCCTTTACGGTGCCGGAGGCGTGAGCCGCCTGGATTGGCCCGCGCTGATGCGGCTCGGTCTGCGGGGGCTGGCGCTGGAACCGGAGGTGTTCTGGTCGCTGACGCCCGCGGAGCTGCAGGTGATGCTGGCCGATCCACAGGCGGGGGCGCCGCTGCTGAGCACCGGGCTCGATGCGCTGATGGCAGCCTACCCGGATCAAGACAAGAAGGATGACAGCTATGACAGATGACAGCGGATTTGACGATCTGGAAGGGCGCGCGGAAGGGTTGAACGATACTTTGGGTCAGACCGGTGTGCTCGTCTCGGGGTTCGACACCGAACTCAAGCGGATGCAGACTTCGCTGCAGGCCACCGGACGTGACATCGCCGTGCTGGAGCGCGGGTTGACGAGCGGGTTGCGCAAGGCGTTTGACGGTGTCGTCTTTGACGGGCTGAGCTTGTCCGGCGCGCTCGACACGCTGGCCAACAGTCTTGTGAACACCGCCTACAATGCTGCCATCAGCCCGGTGACCAAACAGGTCGGCGGACTGCTGGCGCAGGGCGTGGACGGTCTGCTGGGCGGTATCCTGCCCTTTGCTGACGGGGCGCCCTTTAGCCAGGGCCGTGTGATGCCCTTTGCCACCGGCGGGATTGTCAGCGGTGCCACGCCTTTCGGCATGCGCGGCGGTATGGGGATCATGGGCGAGGCGGGACCCGAGGCGATCATGCCGCTGGCGCGCGGGCCCGATGGCAAGCTGGGTGTGCGGGGCGCTGGCGGTGGCGGGCAGTCCATCGTGATGAACATCACGACCCCTGATGTGCAGGGGTTCCAGCGCAGCCAGGGTCAGATCGCTGCACAGATGAGCCGGGCGCTTGGGCGCGGGCAACGCAATCGCTAGGAAAAAGGGAGCAGGTTCATGCAGTTCCATGAAGTGAGATTTCCCGCGACGCTGAGTTTCGGCTCGGTCGGCGGGCCGGAGCGGCGCACCGATGTGGTGACGATCAGCAACGGGTATGAGGAGCGCAATTCGCCCTGGGCCCATTCGCGGCGCCGGTATGATGCGGGCATGGGCATGCGCTCGCTCGACGATATCGAGGCGCTGATTGCGTTTTTTGAAGCGCGGTTCGGGCAGCTCTTTGGGTTTCGCTGGAAGGATTGGTCCGATTACCGCTCTTCCAAGCCGTCAGTACCGATCTCCGGGCTGGATCAGGTCTTGGGGCAGGGCGACGGGAGCGCGACGCGGTTCGCGCTGGTCAAGACCTACCGTTCCGGTGAGCATGGCTACGCGCGCCCGATCAGCAAGCCCGTTGAGGGCACGGTGAAGGTTGGCGTCGCGGGCAGTGAACTGGTGGAAACCGCGGATTTCGCGGTGGATTATGCCACGGGCGAGATCAGTTTTGCGGTGCCGCCCGCTGCCGGCGCCGAGGTCACTGCCGGATTTGAGTTTGACGTGCCGGTCCGCTTCGACACGGACCGCATCCAGACCAGCATTGCGAGCTTTCAGGCAGGTGAAGTGCCCAATGTGCCGATTGTAGAGGTGCGCATCTGATGGCCGAGATGAATGCAGAGCTGAAGGCGCATCTTGAGGGTGGGTTAACCACCGTCGCGCATGCCTGGTCGATTACGCGCAAGGATGGCGTGGTGCTGGGCTTTACCGATCACGATCGCGATCTGAGTTTCGACGGGATCCGTTTTCGGGCCGACACCGGACTGAGTGCGTTGGCGCTGAGCCAGAGCACAGGGCTGTCGGTGGACAATACCGAAGCGCTCGGCGCGCTGAGCGATCTGGCGATCCGGGAGGATGAGATCGAGCAGGGGCGTTTCGATGACGCCGAGGTGCGGGCGTGGCTGGTGAACTGGCAGGACGTGAGCCAGCGGTGGATGCAGTTTCGCGGTACCATCGGTGAGTTGCGCCGGGCCGATGGTGGATTTCAGGCCGAGTTGCGCGGGCTGACAGAAACGCTGAACCAGCCCTTGGGTCGGGTCTATCAGAAACCCTGCACAGCGGTTCTCGGCGACAAGGCCTGCGGTTTTGACCTGAGTGCGCCGGGGTTTTCCATTGAGTTGCCCATTGAGGGTCTGAGCCAGTCACGGGTGTTCCGCTGGGCCGGATTTGGCGGGTTCGAGACCGGCTGGTTTGCCCGCGGACGTATGGAAGTGCTGAGCGGGGCCGCCGCCGGGCTTTGGGGAATGGTCAAGCAGGACCGTTTCGAAGGGAACGACCGGGTGATCGAGTTGTGGGAGGCCGTGCGGGCGCCCTTGGCAGCGGGTGACATCGTCCGGGTGATCGCCGGGTGTGACAAGCGCAGTGAGACCTGCCGGTTGAAATTCGCCAATCTCGTGAACTTCCAGGGCTTTCCCGATGTGCCGGGTGAGGACTGGATGCTCGCGGTGCCGAAATCCACCGGGACCAACAGCGGCGGGAGCCTGAGATGACACCACAGCAGCAAGCGCTCATCGCAGAAGCGCGCAGTTGGATCGGCACGCCTTATGTCCATCAGTTCGCGGTCAAAGGGGCCGGGACCGATTGTCTGGGTCTGGTCAGAGGGCTGTGGCGCACGCTTTACGGTGCTGAGCCCGAGCCGGTGCCGGCCTATTCGATGGACTGGTCCGAGCCGCAGGGCGAAGAACGTCTGTGGGATGCGGCGTTGCGGCATTTCGAGCCGAAGCCGCTGGAGGAGGAGGCGCCGGGCGATGTGATCCTTTTCCGCATGCGCCACAACGCGGTGGCCAAGCATCTGGGTGTGGTCGCAAATGTGGGCGCACACCCCAGCTTTATCCACGCCTACGCACGCTATGGCGTCGTCGAAAGCGCGTTGAGCGTGCCGTGGCGGCGCCGGATCGTCGCACGGTTTCAATTCCCCGGGGGGGCTGTCTGATGGCAACGATTGTTTTATCCGCAGCGGGTGCTGCTGCCGGCGGCGCCATTGGTGGCAGCTTTGCGGGCCTGTCCACGGCGGTCATCGGGCGCGCGGTAGGGGCGACCATCGGTCGGGTCATCGACCAGAAGCTGATGGGGCAGGGCTCCGAAGTTGTGGAGACCGGCAAGGTCGACCGCTTTCGCATTTCCAGCGTCGGCGAGGGCGAGGCGCTGGCGCAGGTTTACGGGCGGATGCGGTTGGGAGGTCAGGTCATCTGGGCGTCCGATTTTGCGGAGACCGTGACGGTCTCCAGCAGTGGCGGCGGCGGCGGCAAGGGCAGCCCGAGCCAACCCAAGAGCAAGACGCGCAGCTATAGCTATTCGGTCAACCTGGCCGTTGCCATCTGCGAGGGTGAGATCACGCGCATCGGGCGCATCTGGGCCAATGGCGAGGAAATCGCGCCCGATGATCTCAATATGCGGATCTACAAGGGGCGTGGCGATCAACTGCCTGATCCCGTGATCGAGGCGATCGAGGGCAGCGGGTCGGTGCCGGCCTATCGCGGCACCGCCTATGTGGTTTTCGAGAACCTTGCGCTGGAGCAATTCGGCAACCGGATCCCGCAGTTCTCCTTTGAGATCTCGCGACCCGAACAGCTGGATCAAGAGACGGCGGAACTGGCGCTGACCTACGCCATCAAGAGTGTCGCAATGATCCCGGGCACGGGTGAGTATTCGCTGGCCACAACGGCGGTGCATTACACCAGCGGTCCCGGTAGCCGGTGGAGTGCAAACGTCAACACACCCGCCGCCAAGACAGATTTTTCCGCTTCGCTGGACGCACTGGTCGAAGAGCTTCCGAATTGTCAGGCGTCTTCGCTTGTCGTGTCCTGGTTTGGTGATGACCTGCGCTGCGGCTCCTGTGCAGTGAGGCCTCGGGTCGAAAAAAAGCAGTTCGACGGTGAGAACATGCCCTGGTCTGTCAGCGGGCTGACGCGGGCGAGCGCCCTGGCGATGCCACAGGATGACGGCCGCCCGATCTATGGCGGCACACCCACGGACCAGTCTGTCGTGCAGGCGATCCGGGCGATCAAGGCGGCGGGGCAGGAGGTGTTGTTCTACCCGTTCATCCTGATGGACCAACTCGGCGATAACACCCTGCCCAGCCCCTACGCTCCGGGCGAGATGCAACCGAGTCTGCCTTGGCGCGGACGGATTACCTTGTCGGTCGCACCGGGCCTCGACGGCTCGCCGGACGGGACGGCGGAAGCGGATACGCAAGTCGCCGCCTTCTTTGGAGCAGCGCGCGCGGCGCATTTCAGCGTCTCGGGCAGTTCCGTCGTCTACGGCGGACCCGCGGAGTGGTCGTTTTCGCGCTTCATCCTGCATTACGCAGCGCTGTGCAAAGCCGCGGGCGGGGTTGAGGCCTTTTGCATCGGCACCGAGATGCGCGGGCTCACACAGATCCGCGGCGCTGAAAACCGCTTCGTCGCAGTCGAGCGTTTGCGCAGTGTCGCCGCCGACGTGCGCGCGATCCTCGGACCGCAGACCAAGATCACATACGCTGCCGACTGGAGCGAGTACTTTGGCTATCAGCCTCAGGATGGCTCGGGGGATCGGTATTTTCACCTGGATCCGCTCTGGGCCGATCCGAACATCGATTTCATCGGGATCGACAATTACATGCCGATGTCCGACTGGCGTGAGGGGGACAGCCATCTCGATGCCAAGGTGGGCTCCATTTATGATCTGGACTACCTGCGCGGGAACATCGCCGGGGGCGAGGGGTATGACTGGTACTACGCGTCCGAAGAGGCCGCGGCAGCTCAGGAGCGCACGCCGATTGAGGATGGTGCCCATGATGAGCCCTGGATCTATCGTTACAAGGACATCAAGAACTGGTGGTCCAACGCGCACCACGAACGTATCGGCGGTGAGCGTGCGGCCCAGCCGACCGCCTGGGTGCCGGGTTCCAAGCCCGTGTGGTTCACCGAGATGGGGTGCGCTTCCATTGACAAGGGGACCAATCAGCCCAACAAGTTCCTTGATCTGAAATCCTCGGAGAGCAGCTTGCCGAAGTATTCCAACGGTGCGCGCGATGACTTCATTCAGGCGCAGTATCTGCGGGCAATGGTCAGCTTTTGGGGAGAGGTTGAGAATAACCCGGTTTCGGAGATCTATGGCGGGCCGATGGTCGATATGGACCGGGCCTTCGTCTGGGCCTGGGACGCGCGGCCCTATCCGTATTTTCCCAACAATGCCGGTCTCTGGAGCGATTCGGAGAACTACGCGCGGGGGCATTGGATCAACGGGCGGACCTCGGCGCAGTCGCTGGCATCGGTTGTTGCCGAGATCTGTACCCGTGCCGGGGTGCCAGCCTTTGATACCAGCAAGCTCTATGGATCGGTGCGCGGCTATACCGTGGGCGATGTGAACAACGCGCGGGCGGCCTTGCAGCCCCTGATGCTGCGCTACGCCTTCGATGCGGTGGAACGGGACGGGCAGCTGATCTTTACCATGCGCGATGGCAAGACACCGGTGCCGCTCACCCGCGATATGCTGGCGCTGAGTGATGAGCTGGACGGGACGCTGGAGCAGGCCCGCTCCTCCGAGGCAGAGATGGCCGGACGCGTGCGGTTGCGGTTCGTTCAGGCGGATGCGGAGTTCGATGTGTTGGCCGAGGAGGCGGTTCTGGCCGACGAGCGGACCCATTCGGTGTCGACATCGGAGGTGCCCATGGCGCTGACGCGCGGGGAGGGGCGCCAGGTGGCCGAGCGGTGGCTGACCGAGGCACGGATCGCGCGTGAGGCCATTCGCTTTGCGCTGCCGCCGTCCTGTCTGACGCTGGGCGCGGGGGATGTGGTCGAACTCAGCGGTGATCAGAGCGAGGGGCGTTCCCTCTACCGGATCGACCGGGTGGAGCAGGGCGCATTGCAGATTGTCGAGGCCATCCGCATGGAGCCCGATGTCTATACCTCCGCCGAGATGATCGACGATCTGCCGAGCCCGCGTGCCTTTTTGCCGTCGGTGCCGGTGTCGACGCTGTTTCTCGACCTGCCGCTGATGACCGGGGACGAAACTCCGCACGCGCCCCATGTGGCCGTGACCTCGCAGCCCTGGCAGGGGTCGGTCGCGATCTACCAGTCCCCCGCCGATAGTGATTTCCGGCTGGTGGGCCAGATCTCCGCGCGTTCGACAATCGGCGTGACGCAATCGACTTTGGCTGCCGCACCCATGGGCCGTCTGGATCGGGGGGCGCCGCTGCAGGTCAAGCTGGTGAGCGGTGCGCTCAGTTCCGTTGAGCTGAGTACGATGCTGGCGGGCGCCAATCTGGCCGCGATTGGCGATGGTACGCCGGACAACTGGGAGATCATCCAGTTCGCCGGTGCGGAACTGGTGGCGCAGGATACCTACCGGCTGCACACGCGGCTGCGCGGACAGCTGGGCAGCGACGGGCTGATGCCCGACGTCTGGCCGGAGGGGTCGTGGTTCGTGCTGCTCAATGGGTTTCCCGAGCAGCTGGACCTGAGCCGCAACCTGCGCCGTGTCGATCAGACCTACCGGATCGGTCCTGCGCGCAGGCCGGTCGATGATATCTCCTACGTGCAGGAGAGCCATGCGTTCAACGGCAATGGCGAGCGGCCCTATGCGCCGGTACATCTGCGTTGCGCGCGGGAGACGGACGGGACACTGGCGATTTCCTGGGTGCGGCGGACGCGGCTGGACGGAGATGGCTGGGACGTGCCGGATGTGCCGCTGGCGGAGGAAAGCGAGCAGTATCTGCTGCGCGTGGTCCGGGGAGATGCCGTGCTGCGGGAGGTGACCGTGACTGCGCCGGGCTGGCGCTACGGCTCCGAAGCACAGCTGGCGGATAGCGCGGATGGGAACATCGAAATCGAGGTGGCGCAGCTTTCGTCTGTCTTTGGGGCAGGTCTGTGGCGCCGCATGATGGTGATGGTCTAGGGGCAGGAACGGGAGGGGGGAAGCCTCCTCACCTCCATCGAGGAGGATCGGAGGCTGTCCGGCCCGGGGGGCCGGGGCGCGGGAGCCGAAGGGTGCGCCTCGCTTTGTCCGGTGAGAGTGTCTGTCGCGGTCCGATAAGGCGGGGTTCCGGTCCTATTCCGGATCGTCATTCACCCCATCACAGGTTTGCGTTTGGTTTTCGGGCGGGAGTTGCGCTAGACAGGCGATGAAAGGATGATCGCCATGGCTGAACTCAAACCCCGTATCGCGGAAATTGACCCTGTCTGGGACCAGATTTGCACCGAAGCGCGTCAGGCGGCACAGGATGAGCCCTTGATGGGCGGGTTTTTGCACGCCTGTATCCTGCATCACAAGAGCATCGAAAAGGCACTGTCCTACCGGATCGCGGCCAAGCTAGCCTCCAACGAGATGTCGATGGTGGTGGTGCGCGAGATGGTCGAGGAGGCCTACGCCCAGGATCCTGCATTGGTACAGGCGGCGCGGGCGGATCTGATGGCGATTTTCGAGCGGGATCCTGCCTGCCACCGGTTGCTGCAGCCGATCCTCTACTTCAAGGGATATCAGGCGATGCAGGCCTACCGGGTCGGGCATCATCTTTGGAAGCACGGTCACCGCGACCTGGCCTATTTCGTGCAGATGCGGGTGTCGGAGATTTTCGGGATGGACATTCATCCGGCCGCACGAATCGGCAAGGGGATCATGATCGATCACGCTCATTCCGTCGTGATTGGCGAAACGGCGGTGGTGGGTGACAATGTCTCGATGCTGCATTCCGTGACGCTGGGTGGAACCGGCAAGGAAGAAGAGGACCGTCACCCGAAGATCGGCGATGGTGTGCTGATCGGAGCAGGGGCGAAGGTGCTGGGAAACATCACGGTCGGGCATTGCAGCCGCATCGCTGCGGGATCGGTCGTGCTGGAGCCGGTGCCGCCGTGCAAGACGGTGGCGGGGATCCCGGCGCGGATCGTCGGCGAGGCCGGCTGCGATCAGCCGTCGATTTCCATGAACCACATGCTGGGCCCGAAGGACTGAGCTGCCGGTCAGGTGACTGTTGGGTTGGTTGAGGTCGGCGGGGTCGGCTTGGGATATGGCCCCGATGGCGTCGATTGGGACATCCGCGCAATCGGTGACCGCGGTCGGCGGAATACGCCGATCCCCACATGCTTTGCATTGGTTAAGACAAATGCCGGTTGGCCTCCGGATAGGGGGGCCTTGGCGGGCGCTCTGGATTGAGCCTCGTCCTACATTGATCCGGCGCGCGTCGGTGTCCGATTCCAAGCCGCCTTCGCCCCCGGCCCTGTTTGGGCGGTTGTGTGATGCGAGAGAAATCCGGTTCCGCAGGGCGCAGCCTTGTTGAGCGCTGTGCCGAGTGTACGCTTGAGTGGAAGGCCCTCAGTGAGCTGTCGATAGGTCGGAGTTGATGTGCTGGCACGGGACCCACGACCTGACCACTGCCGATACCCGACACGAGAGGCGCTCAATGGTCAGAGCTGCGGCCCAAGGTCAGAGGCCGAATGCGAAAGCCCGCTCGAACCGGCCCTCAGCATTGAACCAACAGGGGCGCTGGCTGTCACTGGCGCGCACGGACCCTTTTAACGTGAAGCTCTGCCTCCAGCGAGGAGGCCAGCGAGGCGAGCCGTGCTTCGGCCACCTCTCCGAAGAGCGGGATCATGTCGGGTGTTAGCCGCAGGTGCAGTTCCTTCTTTTTGGGGAACCACCGCAGGGTCCCGCGTTCCGCGTCCTGTGTCATCCACAGCATCGAGCCAAAGCGCATCGCCTTGCCGAGGATTTCCGCCTGTCGCTGGCTGGGCTCGTCGATCAGCCCGTAGAGATCCTCGAACCGGGTGCCTTCACGCTTGTTGGAGTAGCGGTGCAGCAGGGCGAGGCCCAGAAATATCCGTTCCGAATGCTTCAGCCCGCCGAGGTTCGCGCGGGTTGCATTGTCAAAACAGGTCTCCGCCCGGTAGTCGGGATGCGCGCGCCAGCTGACGTCGTGCAAGAGACAGGCGGCCTTGATCAGCCGCCGCTGGGGTTCGGGCACAGTGCGGAAGATGGGGTGGATGAAGGCGTAGAGCAGCTTGCCAAACCCCGGCATCCGCGCATCCTTGGCCTCGGCAAAGCGGCAGGCTTCGATCAGCGGATCGCGGTCGCGCAGGCGCTGCGGCATCTGCTCGTAGAGCATGCCCTCGCGGATGCCGTAGCTGGAAATGGCGATGTCCTTTGGGCGGAAGGTGTTGACCAGACGGCTGAGCACCTCCGCGGCGAGTGGTACGAGCGACATGCGTGCGGCCGAGATCCCGCAGGCGGCGCGCAATTCGTCGAGATCCGCGTTTTCGATGAACTTGGCCGTGGCGCTGACGCTGCGGGCGGTCATGCGGTATTCGTGCAGCACGTGCAGCGGATAGCTGCGCCGGTACATGTCGATGCGCGCGATGGCCCGCCACGACCCGCCGACCAGAAACAGCCGGTCGCGCTGTTTGCCCAGGCTGTCCTTGAGGTCTTGCATGACGTCCTTGATATGCGCCTTGCGGGCCTTCTTGCCGCCCTTGATCTCCTGCAGCTTCAGCGGCCCGAGAGAGGAGGTGACGCGGCGGCCCACGCGGCCGTCCGAGATCTCCGCCAGCTCCATGGAGGAGCCGCCGATATCGCAAACCAGCCCGTAAGAGCCCGGCCAGCCCAACAGCACGCCCTGGGCAGAAAGCCGGGCCTCCTCTTCACCGTCAATCACCCAGATGCGCAGGCCGGTTTCGCGCAGGACCTCTTCGCGAAACTCCTGGCCGTCGCGGGCGTCGCGTACCGCTGCCGTGGCCACCACGGTGAGCTCCGGCAGGCCCATGCCCCGCGCCAGATGCTGAAACCGGCGCAGGGCGCTGAGGGCGCGCACGCGTCCCTTGGGGTTCAGACACCCGCTTTCCGACAGCCCCGCTCCCAGGGCGCACATGATCTTTTCGTTGTAGAAATAGGCAGGCGAGCGCGCCGCGCCATCGAACACAACCAGCCGGACCGAGTTCGACCCCACATCCACCACGCCGACCCGCGCCAGCGCCCGCGCGCTCGGGTCCTCAAAGAGCGGCCTGCCAAAGAGCCCGGCGTCGGGCGTCTCGATCTGCGCCATCTCCTCGGCGGGCAGGTTCGTTCCGTGGTTCATGGCATCTTCCGCAGCTGTGCTGGCGTCACCCTGTTGAAGAAACACACCTCCGTCAACTGCTGGTACGGGCTCAATCCTCGGTGTGGGTCAGCTTGGGCACGTCACCCGCACCAGCGGATCCGCGCCCGGACAGCGACGGGTTTTCCATGAAGAACCGGTGGCAGTTGAAAGCAAAGGTGCCCTCCTCCAGCGGGGGGCGGGTGAAGGTCCCGTCAGGGCCCATGACCCAGCTTTGGGCAACATCAGCGAGGTTGGCCGCCATGATCTGGCTGACGATCTGGGCCTTGACGGTGGCGTTCTCGATCTCCACCAGCGTCTCCACCCGGCGGTTGAGGTTGCGGCCCATCCAGTCGGCCGACGAGATGAAGACGCGCGATTTCTTGTGCGGCAGCCCGTGGCCATTGCCGAAACAAACGATGCGCGAATGCTCCAGAAACCGGCCCACGATGGATTTGACGCGGATATTGTCGCTGAGCCCCTTGATGCCGGGCCGCAGCCCGCAGATGCCGCGAATGACGAGGCTGATGGCGACGCCCGCCTGGCTGGCGGCGTAAAGCGCGTCGATCACCTCGCTGTCGATCAGCGAATTCATCTTGGCCCAGATCGCGGCGGGTTTGCCATCAAGCGCGTGCTGCGCTTCTGCCGCGATCAGTTCCAGCAGGCGGGGTTTCAGCGTGGTGGGAGAGATGGCGAGATTGCTCAGGCTGTCGGGCTGGGCATAGCCGGAGAGGTAGTTGAACACCTTGGTAGCGTCGCGCCCGAGATTGGGATCGGAGGTAAAGAGCGACAGGTCGGTGTAGATGCGCGCGGTGATGGGATGATAATTGCCGGTGCCATAATGGGTATAGGTCACCAGCTGGTTGCCCTCGCGCCGGACAATGGTGGAGATCTTGGCGTGGGTCTTGAGGTCCAGAAAGCCGTAGACCACATGCGCGCCCGCGCGTTCCAGTCTGCGCGACTGACGGATGTTGGCGGCCTCATCGAAGCGCGCCTTGAGCTCGACCAGGGCGGTCACGGATTTGCCGTCTTCCGCCGCCTCGCAGAGCGCCTCCACGATCGGGCTGTCGCGCGAGGTGCGGTATAGCGTCTGCTTGATCGCCACCACCTGCGGGTCGCGTGCCGCCTGCTGCAGAAACCGGATCACCATGTCGAAGGTCTCGTAAGGGTGGTGCAGCAGCATGTCTTTGGAGCGGATTGCGGCGAGCATATCGCCATCGTGGTCGGTCACACGCTCCGGCACGCGCGGGGTGAAGTTGGGCCAGAGCAGATCTGGCCGGGCATCGAGCACCAGCTCCTTGAGATCCGCGGCCCCGATCATGCCGTTGATCTCGATCACTTCCTCGGGGCCCACGTCTAGCTCTTCCATGATCACCGATTTGAGCGCCTTGGGCGCCCCCGCCGAATGGGTCAGCCGCACGACCTCGCCGCGGCGGCGGCGTTTCAGGGCGACCTCGAATTCGCGCACCAGATCCTCGGCCTCTTCTTCCACCTCCAGATCGCTGTCCCGCAACACGCGAAATTCGAAATGCGCCTTGAGCTTGTAGCCCGGAAAAAGGCTGCCGATGTTGAGCAGCAAGAGCTCTTCGAGCGGCAGAAAACGGTGATGCCCGTCGGGCGCAGGCAGGGCCACGAAGCGTTCGATCTGCGCGGGAATGGGCAGCAGTGCCTGCAGGGGGCGTTTGTCCTTGATGCGCTCCAGCTGCAGGGCCAGCGCATAGCCGGTGTTGGGAATGAAGGGGAAGGGATGCGCCGGATCAATGGCCAGCGGCGACAGCACGGCAAAGACCTGTGTCAGAAAGACCTCCTCCAGATAGCGGCGATCTTCCGGCGTCAGATCGGGGCCGCGCAGGACGCAGATATTCTCCGCCTCCATCTCCTTGAGGAGTGTCACCAGCACGCGCTGCTGGGTCTCCAGCAGGCTGCGGGCGTTGTCGTTGATCAGGGTCAGTTGCTCGGCGGGGCTCAGCCCGTCGGCGGCGGGGGTCGTGTTGCCTGCATGGGCCAGCTCGCGCAGACCCGCGACCCTTACGGTGTAGAATTCATCCAGGTTCGCCGCCGAGATCGACAGAAACCGCAGCCGTTCCAGCAGGGGCACGCGCGGGTTCTCGGCCTCTTCGACCACGCGCCAGTTGAACCCCAACCAGCTGAGTTCGCGGTTGAAAAACCGACCGGGCCCGCTGGCGTCCAGGTCGGGCATGTCGGTGGCGGCAGGAAAGTCGGCGGCGAGGAAATCGGCTTGGGTCATGTCGGCCCTTCTGCTCGGGGTGTGTAACGGTGTCGTGACACTATCGCGCGGCGGGCTTCACCTTGTCCAGCAGCGGGGCGGCCAATTGACGGGTCACCGGGCGCTTTTGGGCGAGCGATGCCGCATCAAGCCGCGCCACCAGATCACGTGCAGCGGCGAACGATCGGTCCATGCGGGCCGTGAGATAGGGGATCACATCCGCCTTGGGCGTCAGCTGCCGGTCGGCGAAGAGTTTGGCCAGCACGGCAGCGAGCAGTGTATCATCCGGCGGCTCCAGCGCGGCCATCTGGGCGGCGGCGATCCGGCTGGCGAGATCGGGCAGGGTCAGCCCCCAGTCGCGCGGGGCGCCTTCGCCGGTCATCAGCAGCCGGTTGCCGTTGGCCAGCACGAGGTTGTGGAGGTGAAAGAGCGCTGTCTGAGCCTCGGCGGAGATCCCCGGTACATCTTCGACCGCGACGCAGCCGTCGGCCAGCGCGGGCACATCCGCGTTCTGCAGGCTGTGCGCCGCGACGATCCCTGCGCCGGTCCGCGCGGCCCAGACATGGGTGAGATGGGTCTTGCCCGCGCCCTCTGGTCCGATCAGCACCAGCCGGTCGGCATCATCGCTGTCGATCATCGCCACGGCGACGGCGTTGGAGGGGGCGACGAGGAAATCGGCGCGGCCCAGGGCAGGGATGCCCGGCAGGTCAAAACCAAGCTGTTCGGGCATGTTAGTCCCCGTCCGCCTCGGAGGTGCCGCGGTAGAGCAGGGAGTGTTTGTACTGTGTCACGCCGAACCGGGCGATCACTCCCAGGGCCGCGGCGACAGGTACGGCGACCAGCATGCCCACAAAGCCAAAGGCGGCCCCGAAGACCGACAGCGCCAGAATCAGCCAGACCGGGTGCAGACCCACGGAATCGCCGACCAGCTTGGGCGTCAGGATGTTGCCTTCGACCACCTGACCCACGACGAAGATCCCTGCCACCAGCCCGATGGAGACCCAATCCCCCCAGAACTGAAAGAGCGCGAGGCCAATCGCCAGGGCGCCGCCGATGAGCGCGCCCAGATAGGGAATGAAGGTCACGAGCCCCGCGATGAATCCCACCACGAGGCCGAATTGCAGGCCAACGATCATCAGCGCGATGGCATAGTAGGTGCCAAGGATCAGGCAGACCGTGCCCATGCCGCGGATAAAGGACGCCAGCGTGGCGTCGATGTCACGGGCCAGCTGGCGGATGGTGTCCGCATGATCGCGGGGCAGCAACTCGTCGATGCGGGCCACCATGCGGTCCCAGTCGAGCAGCAGATAGACGGAGACGACCGGCACGATCACCAGCAGAACGACCACATTGAGCAGCGACGCCACCGAGCCCAGTGCCGTCTCCAGCAGCTGCGCACCGCGGCTCTGGATCGTCTCGCCCAACTGCCCGATGGACTGCCGCAGGGTCGATCCTGCGTCGAGCAGCGAGGGCACGCGCTCGGTCAGAAAGGTGGTGATGCTCTTAGCATACTCAGGGGCCACGTTGACGAGTTGCAGCGCCTGATTGGTCAGCATCGGCACCACCAGCAGCGCCATCAGCACGAACACCAGCAACCCTGCGATGGTGATGATCGCGGTCGCGGCCACCCGGCTCAACCCCAGCCGTTCGAACCGGTCGGCCACGGGATCGAGGAAATAGGCGATGGCCCCGCCCAGAATGAATGGCAGCAGCACCTGACCAAGCGCCCAGAGCAGCCCGACAAAGACCGCCGCAGCGATGCCCCAGTAAAGCAGTTGTTTGTGAACTGGCAGGGCCATGTGGTGCTCCGCTCCGGCGTTTCTTTCCACATTGCGCATGCGGGCCGGTCTTGCAAGGTCAGTGCGGCAGATTGGCGGGTTTGGGCGCTGATGACAGCCCGGTTTCACGATTGCGGGCCTCAGCGCTTTGGCCTAATCAGGGGGCCAATCACCTGCCAGAGGATCTCTCATGCGCCTGTCCCGCTATTTCCTGCCCGTGCTGCGCGAAAATCCTGCCGAGGCGCAGATCGTCAGCCACCGCCTGATGCTGCGCGCGGGCATGATCAAACAGAGCGCGGCAGGCATCTATTCCTGGCTGCCCATGGGCTTCAAGGTGCTGCGCAAGATCGAGAACATCGTGCACGAAGAGCAGGTCCGCGCAGGCCATATCCCGATGCTGATGCCGACGCTGCAGCCCGCTGATCTGTGGCGCGAAAGCGGGCGCTATGATGCCTACGGCCCCGAGATGCTGCGCATCCGGGACCGTCAGGACCGGGATATGCTCTTTGGTCCCACCAATGAGGAGATGATCACGGACATCTTCCGCAGCCACGTGGGCAGCTACAAGGACCTGCCCATGACGCTCTACCACATCCAGTGGAAATTCCGTGACGAGATGCGTCCTCGGTTCGGCGTGATGCGGGGCCGCGAATTCCTGATGAAGGACGGCTATAACTTCGATCTGACTAAGGAAGACGCGCTGCACGCCTACAACCGTCATCTGGTCAGCTACCTGCGCACCTACGAGCGTATGGGGCTGCAGGCGATCCCGATGCGGGCGGACAGCGGCCCCATCGGCGGGGATGATACGCATGAATTCCTGGTGCTGGCGGAGACGGGCGAATCGGAGGTCTTCTACGACAGCGCCGTGACCGATCTGAGCTTCGGCGACCGCGAGATCGACTATGACGACGTGGCGCAATGCGCGGGCGTGTTGGAGGAGTTCACCTCCCGCTATGCCCGCACCGATGAAACCCACGACCCTGCGCTTTTTGAGCAGGTGCCCGAGGAGCGCCGCAAGGTCGCCCGTGGCATCGAGGTGGGTCAGATCTTTTACTTCGGCACCAAATACTCCGAACCCCTTGGGGCGACCGTGCAAGGTCCCGATGGCAAGCCCGTGCCCGTGCATATGGGCAGCCACGGCATCGGTGTGAGCCGTCTGGTCGGCGCCATCATCGAGGCGAGCCACGATGACAAGGGCATCATCTGGCCCGAGGGTGTCACGCCCTTTCACTGCGGGATCGTCAACCTGAAACAGGGCGATGCGGAAGCCGACGCGGCCTGCGACAGTCTCTACCGGAGCCTGACCGCTCTGGGGCTGGAGCCGCTCTACGATGACCGCAGCGAACGGGCAGGGGCGAAGTTTGCCACGATGGATCTGATTGGCTTGCCCTGGCGCATCACCGTGGGGCCGCGGGGCCTCAAGAACGGCGTGGTGGAGCTGACCAGCCGCCGCACGGGCGAGAGCGAGGAACTGCCGCCCGAAGAGGCGGTCAAGAAGGTAGCCGCGATCTACAGCGGCCATCACGGTGTCGAGCACGTGGAGATGATGGGCGGCCGCGCGTTCCACACCTATATCTGAGCCTTTGCGCGGCGGCGCGGGGTTTGCTAAGCTGACGGTGCTGCCTTGGGGGCGACGAGGAGTTTCGCCATGATCCTGCGCGCCATCACGCTGGCAGCGGGGCTGACAGGTGCTTTTGCAGCAGCCCAGTTCCCCAGCTTTTCGCAACAGTATCTGCAACGGCTGGGCGGTGCTGTGGATGCGCTGCATCAGGTGGTGGCGGATTTCGACCGCTCCGCCGCAGCCGAAGGGCTCAGCCGCGATCAGGCGCTGGCTCAGCTTAAGGGCAGCGATTTTCTCGACCGCAGGCGCGCGGATATGGCCCGCAGCATCGCGCGGCACAGCCGGTTGCGCGCCGATCTGGCCGCGCTCAAGGGGCAGGGGCCGTTCATGCGCGCCACCCGGATCACACACCTCAGCGACCGGGAGATCGCGCTGCGCACCTGGCAGGCCTTTGAGCCTGCGGTGCCGCTGACGACGGCGTCAGCTCTCTTTGCCATCGGCGGCTTCGCGCTCGGCTGTTTTGGTGTCGGGCTGGCTGCGGCGGTGCTGCGCAGACCCCGGCGCAGACAGCCTGCTTGACCCTCCCCCGGCAAAGCATCAGGTTGCGCGCAAGCCCACCGGACAGGATACCTCATGGCTCAAGCGACCGCCCCTTTTGCCCCGTTCGAGTGGATGATCGCCTGGCGCTACCTGCGCGCGCGCCGCGCCGAAGGCGGTGTCAGCACCATGACCTGGATCAGCGTGATCGGCATTACGCTGGCGGTCTTTGCGCTGATCGCGACGCTGGCGGTCCGCTCGGGCTTTCGCGCGGAGTTCGTGGACACCATTCTGGGCGCCAATGCGCATGTCACGGTGTACTCTCTGGGCGAGGTGAGCCCGAACGGCCAGATCGACCGCTCCATCCCCGAATATGCGACCTGGGCGGAGGCGCTGGCCGCCGTGCCGGGCGTGACGCGCGCGGCTCCGCTGATCCGGGGGCAGGTCATGGCCGCCTACCAGGGCCGGAACGCGGGGGTCGAAGTGCTCGGGATCAGCGCCGACAACCTCGCTGGCCTGCCGCGTATCGCCGACCCGCAGACGGCGCAGGGCGACATCGGGGATTTTGCGAATGGCATCGCCCTCGGCTCCGGTGTGGCGCGCACGCTGGGGGTGGGTGTCGGAGACCGGATCCGCCTGATCTCCCCCGACGGGGTCAAGACAGCCTTTGGCACCTCGCCGCGCATCAACGGCTATGACGTCACCTATATCTTCAGCGCCGGGCGCTATGACATCGACCAGACCCGCGCCTATCTGCCCTTCGAAGAGGCGCAATCCTACTTTAATCGCGAAGGGATAGCGGACGAAATTGAAGTGATGGTTGAGGAGCCGGAAGAGGTGAGGGCCTACACGCCGACGCTGTTGCAAGCTGCGGGGGATCGCGCGCAGGTCTGGACCTGGCAGGACGCCTCGGGCGGATTTCTGCGCGCGCTGGAGGTGGAGGACAACGTGATGTTCATCATCCTCTCCATTCTGGTGCTGATTGCCGCGATGAACATCGTCTCTGGCCTGATCATGCTGGTCAAGAACAAGGGGCGCGACATCGGCATCCTGCGCACCATGGGGCTGAGCCAGGGATCCGTCATGCGGGTGTTTTTCATCTGCGGCGCGGCCACCGGGCTGATCGGCACGCTGTTGGGGGTGATCCTCGGCGCGCTCTTCGCGCTTTATATCGACCCCATTTTTGCCTTTGTGAATGTGGCCATGGGCGGTGGCGTCTGGGATCCGTCGATCCGCGGGATCTACGCGCTGCCCGCAGAGCTGCATCTGCGCGACGTGCTGGCCGCCGTTGGCCTGTCACTGGGCCTGTCTTTCATCGTGACGATCTTTCCGGCCCGGCGCGCGGCACGTCTGAACCCGGTGGAGGCGCTGCGCTATGAGTGAGCCGGTGCTGCAGCTCAGCGGGATTGCCAAGTCCTACAACCGTGGCACGCCCGGAGAAGTCACCGTGTTGCAGGGCATTGACCTGCAAATCGCAGCGGGCGAGATCGTGGCGCTGGTCGCCCCCTCGGGTGCAGGCAAATCCACGTTGCTGCATATCGCGGGGCTGCTGGACCGGGCGGATGCCGGGCGTGTCGCGATGGGCGGCACCGACATGACCGATCTGGGGGACGGAAAGCGCACTGCGGCGCGGCGCACGGACGTGGGCTTTGTCTACCAGTTTCACCACTTGCTGCCCGAGTTCTCTGCGATGGAAAACATCCTGTTGCCGCAGCTGGCCAATGGTGTGGCCCGTCGCACGGCGGAGACGCGGGCCCGCAGCCTTTTGTCCGATGTGGGGCTGGAGGCCCGGGCCGAGCACCGGCCTGCGGCCATGTCCGGTGGCGAGCAACAGCGGGTCGCCTTTTGCCGGGCACTTGCCAACCAGCCGCGTCTGCTGCTCGCCGATGAGCCCACCGGCAACCTGGATCCGGCAACCTCTGATCAGGTCTTCGCGGCGCTGATGGGGCTGGCACGGGGCACCGGGCTATCGGCGCTGATCGCCACGCATAACATGGATCTCGCCGCCCGCATGGATCGCCAGATCCGGCTGGAGGCGGGCCGCCTGATCGCTGCATGATGCTTGACGCCGCGACCGCGTTGCGTCCAACCTGAGCGGCAAAAGATCATTGCGGGACAAAGAGATGAGCCATCATACCCTGGATGAGATCGAGGCGCTGACGCGTCGGGCGCTGTTGGCCCAAGGGGCTGCCCCCCCGGCGGCCAAGGCTGTCGCACGGGCGGTGCGGGACGCCGAGGGGCATGGCAACAAGATCTGCGGTCTCTACTACGTGGAAAGCTACTGCCTGCAGCTGCAGAGCGGTCGGGTGCTGGGAGACGTCACGCCGCGGGTGTCCACGCGGCGCGCCGGTGCGATCCACGTGGATGCAGGCTTTGGCTTTGCGCAACCGGCCTTTGACGCGGGGCTCGGGCTGGCGTTGGAGGCCGCGCAGCAGAACGGAACTGCCAGTCTCGCGGTTGCCCACGCCCACACCTGTACGTCGCTCGGCTATTTCACGGAACAGATCGCGCGCGAAGGCTGCATCGGTCTGGGCTTTACCAACGCATCGCCGATCGTCGCGCCTCCCGGGGGCAAGACCCGGGTGATCGGTACCAACCCCATCGCCTTTTCCGTCCCGGACGGTGCCGGGGGGCTTGCCATGCATGTGGATCAGTCGACCAGCACGGTGGCACTGGGGAAGATCACCATGGCCAAGGCTCTGGGTCAGCAGATCCCGCCGGGCTGGGCTGTGGACAAGGACGGAGCCCCCACCACCGACCCCGAGGCGGCACTGTCGGGTGCCTTGGTGTCAGTGGGCGGCTACAAGGGCTGGGGCTTTGGCCTGATGGCAGAGATCCTGGCGGCTGGCATGACGGGCTCGGCGCTCTCGCGGGATGTGCGTCCGCTCAAGACACCGGACGGGCCGCACCACGATCTGGGCCAGTTCTACCTGTTGATCGACCCCGGTACAGCGCCTGAGTTCGCCCGCAGGATGGAGAGCCTGGCCCAATCGGTCGCGCTGGATCCCGGTGCGCGGCTGCCGGGACAGAACCGGACCATGGCCGAGACGGTGGAGGTGGATCCGCGCA
Organism: uncultured Roseobacter sp.; assembly: GCF_947496515.1. Lineage (GTDB taxonomy): Bacteria > Pseudomonadota > Alphaproteobacteria > Rhodobacterales > Rhodobacteraceae > Roseobacter. The sequence continues at coordinate 190,610 of NZ_CANMDB010000001.1, forward strand.
CCTGGTCCCGGCTGCAGGAGCTGGCAGAGGCGGAGGGGTGACGCGCCGGGCGGGGCGACGGCCTCCGGCCTAGACTTTCTGAGCGACGAAAACGCCTGCCGCCATCAGCCCGATCCCCAGGGCACGGCTGGCGTCGAAAGGGGCGAGCCGCGCGCCAAAGAGGCCAAAATGGTCAATGAGTGCCGCACTGATCAACTGGCCCAGAAGCACGAAAAACACTGCGTTTCCAACACCAAAGCGGGGTGCCACGAAGGTGATCGACAAGACATAGAAGGCGATGAGCACGCCTGCGAACAACAGGTGCTTTGGCGCGGCCGTCACCTTGCCGAGCGCGTGAAACCCGGTCGCCAGCATCACGACCGCGCAGCTGAGAAAGGCCACCGCAAAGAGCACCGTGGCTGCAACCGCCGGCGAGCCGATGCGGGCGCCAAGGGCGGCGTTGAGGGCTGCCAGCACCGGGATGCCGATCCCGGCCAGCAACATCGTCAGGGCGTAAGGGGCCATTCATACCTCTGGTCTATTGTGCCTGCAGCGTGACCATGACGGGCGCGCCGCCCTCCTGCAAGCGGGATCGGGCGCGGTGGTTCAGTATGAGACGGGGAAGGCGATGGCGGGCCGGGTCTGTGTGATGTTTCTGGCGATTGCGCTGGCGCTCGCTGCCTGTGGCCGGGGCGAACGGTCGCTCACGGCTGAGGGTGCGGCGCTCTACCTGGGCAATTGCGCCGTCTGTCACGGCGGCGATGCCAGCGGGGGCGGCGGTGCGAGTGTGCCGGGCCTGAGCAAGACGCCGCCTGATTTGCGCGTGCTTGCCCTCAACGCGGGCGGCACCTTTCCCGCGCGGGAGGTGCTGGCGGTGCTGAATGGCTATCACAAGGGCGGCCAGCCCGGACGCCGGATGGCCGGGTTTCAGAGTCTGGAAAGTGAGCGGCGGCGGCGGATCAAGATCGGCGATGTGCGGCTCCGACCATCCGAGCCGATGGCAGCGCTTTTGCTATATCTCGACAGTCAGCAGATCCGGTAAGGCGGGGCTGGCGTCTCATTTCGTTTTAGAAAAAATACTATATATCATGTACATAGGTATGATTCGTCACTGGCAGATGCCATCAATCTCGACGCCCTCCCAGGGCAGCCCGACGGCGAACTCACGGGTTTGCGGCAGCTCCGAGACGGGCATCGCCTGAGAGATCAGCGCGTGCAGCCGCGCGGTTCGCGGCGCCTGAGGGTCGAGTGCGCGACAACAGACATACTCCTCCATGATCGCCCCCTGCTGCTCAAAGCCGAAATCGCCAAAGACAGGTTCTGTCTCCAGATCGAACAAATACGGATCGCCCGCGCCCCGGTGCTCGAACGCGGCGCGCAGTGGCGTGTAGCCGGTAACCTTGCGGTTTTGCCATTGCCAGACGTGCACCAGTTCATGCGCGAAAAGCATCGCTGCGATCAGCCCGATCTGGTCGGGGTAGTCGGGCAGATAGTCATCCAGATACCAGTCGCGGTCAAAATAGACGCGATTCCAGACGGTTACAGCCGCAGGTTTCGATGTGACCACCGCGTCGGTGATCGGAGGCAGGATGCGCTCGCGGCAGGTGGTGCGGGGGCGGGCCGGGCGCTGAAAGGTGACGGCGCGGGTCGGTGCCCCATCCAAAAGTCGCACCCGGGACACATCGAGCGTGCCCCCGTGGATGGTCCGGGCAAAGGCGGTCTCGGTCGGCGTCAGGGGGCGGCCGCAGCCTGCCAGCCCCATCGTCGCCACGAGCAGAAAGAGCAGTGTTCGACACATACCCCTAGGGAGCCCGAAAGCGACACCGGGATCAAGTCGAAATCGTCCGCGCCGCGGGGTGAGCGACAGGTTACCGCACCGATCGCGCAACGGTGGTAAGGGCGCGCCCAGCGCCCTTGACCCCGGGCCCGGCAGAGCCAGTGTTTCAAGGCCCGGCGCGCATCGGTATCGTGTCGGTAACACGTCGGTATTGCGTCGGTGCGCGGGTCGGTCTTCCCCCGGAACCGCCTGTTTCGTCACCGGATGGCAAGATGTCTTAAGGCTTTCTGCGCCCCGGCGGACGCTGCCCGGCGCAAAGATCGGTTCCCACGGGCGCGGCACTGCGCTAGGCATTCGGGGCGCGGTGGCCCCGTCGTCCGGACCGCAAGGAGTGCCGATGATCATTGACGTGCAGTTTGAGCAGGTGAAGTTTCACATTGGCGCACCCTGTCTTGCCGCAAATCTGGTCAAACGTGCCTCGGATCTGCCCGAGATCGGCGGCGATGGTGATCTGCATGTGCTGCCCACCGACAAATACCGCCAGCATCTCAGATCCTTCGTCAATACCGGTGAGGAGAACTTCAACCTCACGCTGGCGGAGCGGCGCAAGCAGGACAAGTTTCGCGCCAGGCTGGGACAGTACAAATACCTCAGCGCCAGCCAGCACGTGATGTTATCGCATGCGAAATCGACGATCCGCGACGGGATCATCCTGCCGGGCGCCGAGGCGCGGGTGGAGCGGCTGGCGTCGGCCTTTCAGAAAAGCCCGCTGGAGCTGCATCTGACGATCACCGGGCTGACGCGCTATCTGCACAGCCTGCACGCCGCCCACAGATCCGGCAGCCTGTCTGAATACGTGTCGGGCAGTATCCCCAGCTGGTCCGAGGCGGTGCGGCGGATCCGCGAGGCGTCGGAGGCTTTTCGTCTGGTGGTGTGGGATTTCTCGGACCCGGCGCGGGTGGCCCTGCCCTTTACCATGACCCTGCTGCACGCCCGGGAGGCGTGGCGCGGCGCGATCACCAGACCGGTGGATCAGATCGTCCTGCAGGAAGATACGCTGGAGCGGATGTTCGTACGCGAGCGGTTCAGTGCCGAGCTGACAGGCCTGCTACAAAGCCGGTACGCACAGGATCTGGAAGAGATCGCGCAGTTGGAAAATACGGTCTTGATCGGCGGCGCGACGGCGGATCAGATGATGGCGTCCGCTGAATGAGGCGGGTCTGCGCCACCCGGTGCACGGGGCTGTCTTTGACAACCCGTGCCGCGCGCAGGTGAAGATGCCGTAGGGTCGCCTCCGGAGATTTTGATGCGCCATCATTTCCGGTTGCGATCTGTCGCGATTCATGACGTATCGGTCACGCCAGTCGTGAGGGTTGCCTTCCGTGCGTCGTGCCAACGCCGCAGGAATGAGGATCTGGGCCGGCGATCTTCCGGCGGTGTCACAGCGGATGGGATACGTTGGCGGCACCTTGGGCCCCGTCCGGGATGCGGGCGTGCCGTGCTTTGATGTCGTTAGCCCGCGGGCATCCCCCGGTAGGCGCAGCGGCCAGCCACCCATGTGCCCAGGATTGACGGCACCGCATCCTCGGGCCAGTCCACCAGCACGAGATCCGCGCGCTTGCCCACAGCGATCTCGCCCCGGTCCAGCAGATTCATGGCGCGGGCGGGTCCGGCAGAGACGAGCGACCAGAGCGCGTGCCTCTCCGCGCGACGCTCCGCTGCGAGCCGGGCGATGGCGGCCAGCATGGCGGGGTAGAAGTAGTCCGACGCCAGCGCATCGCAGAGCCCGTCTTCGACCATGTCGCCTGCGTTCAACGATCCGATGTGACTGCCGCCGCGGGCCGCATTGGGCGCGCCGAAGATGATCGGCTCTGCGTTTGCCCGGGCGGCGTCCACGGCCTCCCGCACCATGGGGAATTCGGCAACATTCGCGCCCAGGTTGCGGAAATACGCCCGGGTCTCGGCGCGGGTGTCGTCGTGGCTGAGCATCGGCGCGCCCGCGGTGCGACCCATCTCTGCCACTTTGGCGATGGTTTGCGGCACCTCGCTGCGCCTCTCCCAGACCTGACCGAGCAGGGTGATGTAGTCATCCACGCTGAGACCTGCGCGGTGCGCCTTTGTGCGCACGCGGGCCGTCATGCGCGCATCCGTCAACGATGCGGTGGGAAAGTCTGGCGACAGCTCAAAGCCTCGCTGCTGCACCGTCACATCGTAGGCGCGCATTGTCATGGAGGTGTGGTCGTTGAAGGCCAGCGATGGCAGCAGCGGGCCGCCGAGCGCCCAGTCGATCACCTCCAGCGCCTCGAAGGCAAAGGTCTCCCACCGCAGCTGCACGCGGTTCTCCACCGTGAGGCGGGGGGCCAGATCGCGCATCGTCTGCATCAACGCGCGGCCGTGCGATGCCTCGCGCAGGCCGGGCTCCCACCCGAGGGTGATGGCGTGGTAGGCGGTGGCGATGCCATTGGCGGCAAGCTGGCGGTCGGTGTCGATGACGGCGGTATCGGTGGGAAAGAAGACCCCGGGCCGGGGCATCAGCTGACGTTCGAACGCATCACCGTGCACGTCGATGAGGGCCGGCGCCAGGATCAGGCCGCGCGCGTCGATCACGGTGCCCTGGGGCGGTCCGCCGATCTGTGCGATCTGACCGTCGCTGACGGTGACGGTGGTTCGGGCGATTTCATGGGGCAGATAGACCTGCGCGCCGTCGAATGTGAACATGGGATGGGTGATCCGGATTTTCCGTTGTGAAAGGCGAGTGTTGCGCGGCGGGTGCCGTGTGTCCTCTGTCGCGCCGGTGGCCAGTTTGCGGCATTCCAGACCGGAGAACAAGGATGTCCCGGTGGGCTGACCGGGCCGCGCGATGCGGTGATGTGCCCGAGGTCAGGTGGAGACGGTTGGGGGCTGTGATCCCCTGCGGCTGGCGATGACCGGGTTTTTTGAGGATGGATGTGGCCATGCGGTGTCGGCAAATGGACGGTGTTGCACGGTGCGAAGCGCTGCCGCCTTGACCGACCCTTGCACGGGCGTCAGATGACGGCGCGTTACGTCGGCGACAGGGCGGGTGTTTTGTGCAGGGCGCAAATTCCTTGGAAGGAATTTGGCAAAATTCTTGCAAGAATTTTGGGCGCGCCGATCCCCGGTGCCGCAAGATCGTCGGTTCTTCGTTGTGCCATGTCGGGCTGGCGACCCGATCAAAATCGGTCTGCATGGTGCCGAGGGCGCACCCAGCCAGAGCGTCGGCGCGCGGTCTTGACGTGTAGCGGCTTGGCTCAGCCTGTCGAGAGACCGGGTTGGAGGTGAGCGACCGTGATGCGCATCCTCGCAGCCGCAATATGGTCGGTACGATTGCGGCAGGTCAGGGGCGGAGGTCTCAGCGCGGTTTGTACCTGTGCCATGCGCAGTGTCAGCGTTGGGTTGGGTCCCATGATCGATGGTGTCGGCACTGATGTAGGTCGCCACGCATGGGTGGTCGGGTGATGTGCTGACGGTCTGGGTGGCGAAGCCCGTCGTCGATCAGCCTTTCCATACGATGAGGTATGTTTTTGTGGTCGGACTTGTTGGTGAGATCTGTCGTGCAGTGGAGGCGGGGGCATCGCCGGGTGCTCAGGCGGTCCAGGGGTCGAAAAAGGCCCAGACATCCTCGAACCCGGCCACGCTCACCTGTTGCACCCAGCGGGTACGGTCGTGGCGCGAAAAAACGGTTTCAGCCGTTTTGACCCTGAGCAGGAACTCCTGCAGCACCAGGCCCGCTGTGTCGTCGCGCTGTGCAAGCTCCAGCGCCAGGGCGTTCATGTTGAGCATCAGATCCGAGCCGCCGACGGGGTATCTGTCCAGCCCGCGAAAGCGGTTGTCGGTCTGCGGTGTCAGCGCCTCGTAGGGAGCATCGGCGGGGCGGCCCTCAATCGCGCGTTCGGCCTCGTAGGTCTTGAGCATGTTGCCGTAGAAATACCCCGCCGTGCCGATGGCGCGCTGCGCTTCGGTCTGACCGTGGTCGAGGAAGGTCTGCAGCGTGGAGAGCAGCCAGCGCGTCGACAGCTCATTGATCAGCCTGTGGCCCTGCTCGTGCCAGATGCGGTGAAACAGGGCACGCGCCTTGTCGGTATGCGGTGTGGCGCGGCGCAGATAGCTGATGGTGAGCGCTGTCAGATGCGCAAGCTCTGACTTGCGGCGCAGATGATAGCGCAGGATCTCTGCCTGATCGCGGATGTCGCGGCGGCTGATCTCGGGCGCCTGGGACATGTCGGGCAGGCGCCGGTCGGCCAGCGTGGCCAGATCCACATTGGGCGCGGGCAGGATGTCGGGGCAGTCCTGGAACCGGACGCGGACGCCCACGCGCCCTGCCAGCGCAGGCAGGGCGGTTGCGGGCGCGGCGGGTGGATCAGGCGGCCAGGGCGGATAGCGAGGCGCAGCGGCGGCGGGAGGGTGCCGCCCGATCAATGTCTTGGCAAACCAGGCCGTGGCAGGAAAGCTCGACAGCGCGTTGATACGCTCCAGCGCGCGGATTTCCTCGGGCGCGGGGGCTGCGTTGCGCCGCGCGGTCGCGGGCCCGCCGGGCGGCGGCTCGACCTTCATCAGCTGCAGGAGTGCTCGCGTGCCCGCATCAGATGTTGTGCCATAGGGCAGAATGTGGAGCCGTTTGCCCAGCAACTCCCGGGGCTTTGCGAGGGCTCGTTCCCATTGGAAATTGTCGTCGTAGCGGGCCTTGAACGCGGCGAAATCGGCAAAGCGGGTGCGGAAGCGCAGATGCTGATGGTAGCAGCTGCGCAGCCAGTCGGTTTCGGTCCGGGTGAAAAACACGACCTCTACCCGGTGGGGGCGCAGGGCACGCCGCAGGATGCGCAGGTTCTTGGTCAGCCGCGGGTAGATGCGACGCCCGCCGTCGCGCCCGGGCAGGTTGCCTGCCAGATCCTCGTGGCTGAGCAGCACCTGCGGCACGGGAATATCGGTGAGGCGGGCGGCGATCCCAGCCAGCCTGCGTTCAGCGTCCGCAAAGTGGCCATGGGCCAGATCGCGGGCCGCGGCAAGCGTCTCATCCGTGCTGACATAGGCTACGCCCGATTTTGCCAGATGTGCCTCCTGCGTGCGCAGATAGGACTGGAGCGCGGTCGTGCCGGTTTTATGCGGACCGATATGCACCCAGACGGTCTTGCGCGCGGGATCAGCCATGGCGCGACAGAACCTCCGCCACATCCCGGGCAAAGGCGCGGTTGATCTCCCTGTAGCGCGTCAGCAGCGGCGGCGTGGCGGTTGCGTCCTTGAGAGCATCGCGCCACGTCCGAGCGCAGGCCATGGTGGGAGGATGCTCGAAGGTGTCGAACTTGCGACTGTAGGGCAGGCAGACAACGCGTCGGCCCAGAAGCTGCGCCCAGTAGACCCCGTGATAGGAGCTTGTCACGACCGTGTCGCCCGAGGCGAGGAAGCGGGCGACGCGGGCGGCATCCAGCGTGTCGTTGGTCAGGGTCGGGGCGTCCGTCTCCGTGGGGGCGAGCGGGGATTTCCGCGCGTGCAGGTAGCAGACCACGTCATGCTGCGGTGCGGGCAGGTCGTCGAACACCGGTGACAGACAGCTGGCGCAGGGCACAAAGCGCACCGTCCGGTGCCATTGATGATTGCGGGTGCCCAGCAGGGCGAGACCCGCGCGCGCATCCGCCACCTCTGTGTCCCGATTGCCGGGCGGTGGCAGGGCGATCCCCCAGGCGACCAGCGTGGTGCCGGGCGTGCGGTGATGCTTCTCCACGATCTCGCGGGTCTGGGCCCAGACCTGACCGCCGCCGATGATGGCGGGCTGCCCCGCCGACAGGCGATGACGGAAGGTGACATTGGCCACACGGTCCGGCCAGAGATACTGTGCCGGGCCGCACATCCGGTCCCCGATATTACGCGCGCCGCTGTGGTAGATGTTCACCGTATCAGGCCTCGGCAGCCTGATTTGCAGGCCCTCTTGCACGGTCTTTTGCGCGGTTCTGTGCACGGGCGGGCGGGTCCTTTGGTGGCGCGTGGCTGCGGGGTGGGCAAGTGCCGGTTCATGTCTATGCGGCGGAAGGCGTTGTTCGCAAGCACGCGCCCTTGCGTTCCCCGGTCGCGATGCCCATCCTACGGTGTGGAGGGTTTTGAATGGGTAAAGATACCAAGGGCCTGCGTCACGCGCGGGAGGTCGAGGAACATCTCGGCTGGCTGGACGGGTTCACCTCTGCGGCGCTTGGCGTGCTGGCGGTGGCCTCGGGCATCTACACCTATCTGGGCGTGCGGGGGCTGCTGGATGACGGCGGGGCTTTGTCGCTCTTTGCGGCGGTGGCCTATAGTGCGGCGGTTTCCACAGGTATTTTCGTTTTCTGGTCGTATCTGATGCGGTTGGTGCCTGCGATGCGCACGGCGGCCACGCGGTTGTGGCTTGTGCTGGCCATGGCGCTTGGCTCCGGTGCGATCATCGCCATGTCGTCCTGGCTGAATGCCGCCGCCCTCGCGGGGTCTGCGGCGGTTGAGCAGCATCTGGCGCGCACGGTGCAGGACTATCAGGCGTCGCTGGAACGGACCCATGAGATCACGTTGCAGGCTCAGGCCTTGCGGCTCGATGTGGGCCGCACGCGACAGGGGTTCGAGGATCTGTCCCAACAGGAGGCGGTGGGCGGTCTGTCCGGGCTTGCCGGGCGGGGCGCGGTCTTTCGGGTGCTGACGCAGAAATCCGACGAGTTGGCAGCGCTCGAAGAGCTGATCGGTCAGCAGGAACCTCTGGTGACGGCGGCCTTTGGCGAGGGCAATGCGATCCTCAGCCGGATGCGCGCTCTGACCGTGGCCTCCGGCCCGGTGGACGAGCGCGCGGTGGAGTTTTCCGAAGAATCAGTGCGCTTGGCGGGGGTGATCACCGAGCTGCGGCAACTCTCCGTGGCACCGCTGGTGGACCGCGCGGCGCGGGATCTGGCGCAATCGGTGGTGCTGCCCCGGTTGGATGCGGGCAATGCGGGCGGGCAGGCGGCACAGCAGGCGACGATCACCTCGCTGCTCGAAGTGCTGGCGCAGCGGGCCGAGACCTTGCGGGCTGCTGCCGCCGAGGTGCGCGCGCTGGAGCCCGCGGCGGAGGTCGTCTACACGCCGATTTCCACAGCGGATGCGGTGATACGGTATGCGGGCAACTTTGTGCCCTCCTGGGCGGGCGCGATTGCGATTGATTTGCTGCCCGCGGTGCTGGTGCTGATCGTCGCGGTTGCACAGGCGGCGGTGCGCGCAGGGCGGGAACCCGCCAGCCCCGCGGATGCCATGACCGTGGCGGAGTTGCGCGCGGCGGTGGTGGCGCTGCGCGAGGTGGAGGCCGCGGAACTGGGCGAAGCCGTGCGCCTGGCGGGCGGCGATCTGCAGGACGGGCCGGAGGACCAGCGGGAGCCGCCCGCTCCGCCCCGGGCCGCGGCGGAATGAGCGAGACGGCCACGCCGGAAAAGAACGGCACCAGCACGGGGCGGGTGCTGCGCTGGCTGCTGGGCGCTCAGATCGTGCTGGCGCTCGGCCTGATCATCATCGACATCGGGCCCAGCATTCCGCGCCTGCTGAACCCCTCCAGCCAGCCGGAACTGGACCAGCCCACGCGCCCCGGGGACCAGACGCGCCGCTATCGCCCGCGCGATCCGGCGAACCCGGGACCGGGCGTGTCGCCGGATATGCCGCGCCGTCTGGTGGCGGAACGGGCCGAGATCGACGGGGCGCCAGGCCTGCGCCTGCGCGGGGCGATCACGCCGGGTGACGGTGCGCGCATTGTCGAGGAACTGCGGGCCGCCAGCGCTCAGATCGTGACACTCGACAGCCCCGGCGGTTCAGTGTCCGACGCGCTGGAGATCGGCAGGGTGCTGCGCGAGATGGAGGTGCAGACGCGGCTGGAGGCAGCGGCGGTGTGCCTGTCCGCCTGTCCTTATGTCTTCGTGGGAGGCTCCGCGCGAGCGGTGGCGGGGGATGCGCGGCTGGGGGTGCATCAGCACAGCTTTGGTACCTCGACGGTGTTGCCCGCCTTTCTCGCCGTGGAGGACATTCAGCGCGGTCAGGCGGAGGTGCTGGCGCATTTCGATGCGATGGGGGTGGATCTGCGGATCATGGGGCCCGCGCTCGGCACCCCCGCAGATGAGATCTACATTCTGACGGCGGAGGAGTTGACGGAGTGGAACGTGGTGACGGAGTAGCCGGGCCCGTGGCGCCTGCGGTGTCTCTGTGCCCGGTCCGGATCTGGCGTTTGCGGCCCTGAGACGGGGACAGGCGCCACCGGCGGGGCCATTCGTGCCGTCATGAGTGCCGTCTATCCACGATTGAAGATCTCGGCGGCCTCGCCGTGGGTCATGGTCAACCCATCGGTGCTGGTCACGATCCTGTAGGCGCCGGGAGAGCTGAGGTGCGCGTAGAGCGCGTCTTTCAGGTCGTCGATCGCCATCTTGTCCCAGTTGTCGGGCAGGATGCCGCTGAGCGCATCGCGCGACGCGAAGCCGCCCGATTTGAACGCGACCATGCTGTCGCCCTTGTAGACGGCAAGCTCCACCGGACGGGCATTCTGCTCGGCCAGTTGCGCCGCCCGCCAGGCCACCCCGTCGGGCGATGCCTCCCACTCCAATCGCAGATGTGTCTCGTTCATTCTGGCGATCATGTCACTGAGGCCAGGGACGTCCTCCGCCGATACCTCGTGGGCGATCAGCACGTTGTACCATGGGTCGGACTCGTCGATCCGGACGACTCTCCCATCTTCGACGACGTGATCCATGACGAAGCGAAACTCTCTTTTTCCGACCTGAGACGGATCCTGTTGCTGGGCAGCTGGTGATTGGGGCGCGTTCACCGGCGCCGCGGGCGCGACATTGACAGGGGTGAGCATGGCAGGGTCGTCGGATTGACAGGGCCGATCCTAGTCGAGGGTCGTTAAACCGTGTTTAAAGGGCTGCGGTGCTGATCGTGAAAGGATCCGTGACCCCGGCACGAAACGGCCACGGGCATGTGGTTCAGGACCTGCGTTGGCGTGCGGGCCTGAGAGGCTGGATGGTGATCCGTTAGACTGGCCGTGCTTCAGGTTCGAAGGGTCAGTGGCGCCCCGGAGAGATCAAAGCGCCTCGGCCACGGCGATCACGCCGACCAGTACCAGGCTCAGCGCCCAGACAATGTCGAGGTTGAACCACGTCTTTGACAGGAACTTCAGCCCCAGCCAGAAATACATGCCCACCGCCAGCGCACCCCCTGCCAGTGTCATGGCGGCCGTATGTGCGAGTGCGACCAGCAGTGCCAGCGTGAAGTTCTGCGCCATCAGCGCGCCGGCGGCGGCGTGGCCAGCATCGGTTTCCAGCGTGGCACAGATCCCCAGATAGATCGGCACCAGCATCAGCCCCGCGCCATGGGCCACGGCGGCCAGAAAGGACCACAGGCCCAGACGGGTCGGTTTGACCCGTGCGAGGAACCGCGGGTGACGGCGGTAGATCAGCAGGAAGACGCCCAGAGCAATGACCAGAAGGCCTGCGCCGATGCGGATCTCGATCTCCCACCGCACCAGCGCCACCATCAACGAGAACGGCAGCAGCATTGCGGCCATGGCCAGCAGATGCCCGCCCGCGAGCGCTGTGAGCGCGCGGGGCATGGCGCGGGCGCTCCGCTCAAACAGCGCCGCCGAGACCGCGAGCGGCCAGCCCATGCCGGGGTTCAGCCCGTGGTAGAGACCGGAGAGGATGACGGCCCCCCAGAGGGCCGCCAGCGTTGTGGGATCCATCGCGTCAGACGTTCGGGTAGCAGAAGCTGTCAGTGGAGCAATCGCCCCCTTCGAGCCGGATCTGATGCGCGCGCAGGCCCTTTGGGAAGTCGATGTAGAAATCTTCCGCCAGGGCCAGACCGCCGTTCTCGCCCACATTGGCCATGACCATCTGCCCGCCCTCGTCATCGGGGTAGAACTGATCGTCCCAGGTGGAATAGAGCGAGTTGGTCCAGTAGACGCGCTTGCCGTCGCGGCTGATCTCCACCATCTGGGGACCGTAGGCAAAGGGCTTGCCGTTGGGATGCTTGGTGCCGCGGGCGATGCCGCCGAGCTCCACCTTGCCCGCAAGCACGGGGTTCATCGGGTCGGTGACGTCGTATTGGTGCATCTCGCCCAGACCCCAGCAGGCGACATAAAGGTATTTGTCGTCAAGGCTGAGGTCGATGTCCGTCACCAGGGGCGGCACGGCGCCGAAGCCCTTGAGCAATTCCGGCAGGTTCTCGGCATCCTCGGGGCGCGGGTCGATGGTGATAGTCTTTTTCGCCTGCCACGTGCCGTCATCTCCGCGCCACCACGTGAAGATCGAGCCTTGCAGGTTGGTGGTATCCACCACCACGCCGCAGAAGCCGTAGGATTTCACCGGATCGTGGGCGGGCCGGATTTCCAGCGCCATCTGGTGGTTTTCGCCCAAGTCGATGGTCTGCACGTTCTTGCGCGCGCGCAGATCCCAGAAGTGGATGGAATGGCCATATTTGTTGGACAGAAGATCCTCAGCGACGATGCCGTTTTCGAACTGCGGCGGCAGACCCCATTCGGAACTGACCATGTAATCCTGCGGCAGATTCCACCAGAAATCATAGTGTTTGTCCTGCGGGCCGCGGTCCATCTCGTACTGGCCCACGATCTCGAAGGTCTGGCAGTCCATGATGAAGATGCCGGGCGGGCCGTCGGTGCCGTCCTCCCCGCCACCGCCCAGGGTGGAGACATAGATGCCTTCGGGCCCGCAGTGGATCGTGTGGGGGCGCGAGTAGCCGGTTTTGGCAAAGATCTCCTCCGGCTCGATGATCTTGTGGATCTTGGCCTCCAGCGGTTCCTTGACGTCGATGATGTAGATCCGGCTGGAGCGGATGCCCGGCACGATCAGGTAGCGCCGTTCCAGGAACGCGTGCCCGGTCAACGGGGACAGCGATGAGGAACAGGCGTTCCAGCCGAAATGATGAAATTCGTCGCCCTGATAGGGGACAATGACCTGATGGACGATCTGGCCATAGGTGTCGGATTTGGGGTTCACATCCACCACGGCGATGCCATCTGACTGGCTGCCGTCGGGGCTGAGCATGACGGTAAAGGCAAAATTCTCCACCGGGGCCTGCATGGCAAGCTGCGGTGTTGCGTGGAATGTGGGGTCAGGTCTTAGGTTCACGAAATCTCCTCCCAGTGCTTTCGTTATCCGGTCAATTCGTCGGGTTTTTCCTCGTTCGTGGGCGCGTGCTTTAAATGTAAGACAATTGAAGGACAGCTTTGGCGGCATTGCAAGTATTTTCTCGGAGGCCGGGGCGTGACCGGCTTGCGTCGGCTGCGGCGACAGGACATGCTCGGCCCCAGAAAAAAGGGGAGGCGTTATGACCTTGTTGAAATCCATCGGCCTCGGGGCCGCGGCGGCGGTTCTGGCCGCCACATCCGGTTGGGCGGAGACCCGGGTGACCTATAAATCAGCCAAGGTGGGTTCGTCCTACTACCAGATGGCGGTGCAGATCGCGGAGGCCATGAAGGCGGGCAGCGAGGGGGCCATTTCCGTCACGGTGGAGGAAAGCCAGGGCTCGGTGCAGAACGTGATGGAGGTGCGCGCGCGGGGCGGGGACTATGTGTTCACCACGCCGCCCGCGCTGATCGGACTGGCGCAGGGTGGCAAGGCCATGTTCGAGGGCAAGGGCGATCCGGCTTTTGACGAGATCCGCGCGCTCTTTCCGATCCCGTCGCTGACCATGCATTTCGTGATGTCGGAGGCCAGCGGGGCGACCTCTTTCGAGGATCTGGAAGGCAAGACCATTCTGCTTGGCAGTGGCAGCTTTGGCGCGCGCGAAGGGGCGAAATACCTTGGGCTCTTTGGTCTGGAGGGCAAGGTTGAGATCGCCGATGTGGAGCTGTCGAATGCGGTGGGCGCGTTGAAGAACGGTCAGATCGACGGGTTCGTGACGGCGGGGTCCTGGCCAGCGCCTAACGTGATCGAGGCGGCGGCCTCCACCGGTGTCACGGTGCTGTCCCTGAATGCCGAACAGATCGCGGCGTCGAAGCGCACCGAGCTGACGATCCCTGCGGGCACCTATGCCGGGCAGGAGACCGACATCACCACCACGTCGTTGCCCGTGGTAGCCTACACGACCACCAAGATGGATGATGACACGGCCTATCAGTTGACCAAGACCTATTGGGAAACCAAGGCCGAGATGGCGGGCGATGCGGCCTGGTGGGGCGGTGTCGACGAAGGGTTGCTGGCCAATATCACCGGCACGGTCCATGCAGGTGCGATGCAGTACTACGCGGAAATGGGATGGGTCGTCGGCAACCCGGATATGTAGAGCGCGATGGCGCAGGTGTTACAGGCAGAGCCCGCGCGGGCGACGCGCGGGTTTTGGATTGCGCTCGGCGCGCTGAGCGTGGTGTTTCACATCGGGCTCATCTTTTCCGGGCTGGTGCCCAATCTGGTGGCCCGCCCGCTGCATATGGCGCTGGTGCTGCCGTGGGTGTTCTGTTTCGGGGTGTCGGGGTGGCGTCTGCTGATGGGGGCTGCGATTGCGGTCATCGGCATCACGGGCTGTCTGTGGATCGCGGTAAACCACCGGATGCTGCGGAACCAGTACGGGTTTCTGGAGGACGGCTTTCAGGTGGCGCTGGCGGTGGTGTTGCTGGTCATCGTGATCGAGGGCGCACGGCGGATGATCGGCTGGCCCTTGCCTGCCGTGGCGGGGGCCGCGCTGCTCTACGGGCTTTACGGCCAGCATATCCCCGGTGAGTTCGGCCACGCGGGCACGCCGCTGCGCAGTTTTCTGGGCACGCTGGTGGTGGCCGAAGGCGGGCTCTGGGGCAGCCTGACGGGTGTTTCGGTCGGCGTCGTGGCGATTTTCGTGATCTTCGGCGCGGTGCTGAACGCGGGCGAAGCGGGGCAGGGGTTCATGAATGTGGCCTCGGCTGCCGCGGGGCGGCTAAAGGGCGGGGCGGCGAAGGTCTCGGTTCTATCCTCGGCGCTCTTTGGCTCCATCTCGGGCTCTGCCTCGGCCAATGTGGCCTCCACCGGCGCCATCACGCTGCCTGCCATGACGCGGCTGGGATATCCCAAGCGCTTGGCGGCGGCGGTGGAGGCGGTGGCCTCTTCGGGCGGGCAGATCATGCCGCCCTTGATGGGGGCGGGCGCTTTCGTGATGGTGGAACTGACCGGGGTGCCCTATGCGCAGATCATGGCAGCGGCGCTCCTGCCTGCGGTGCTCTATTTCCTGACGGTCTGGATGGGCATCAACGCCTACGCTCAGCGCTACGATCTGCGTGGCGTGCCCGAGGAGGAGCGCCCGTCGCGCCGCGCGGTCTGGGTCACCTCGGCCTTTTTCATGGTGCCGTTCTCAGTGCTGCTGGGGGCGATGTTCGGGGCGGGCTTCACCCCGCAATACGCTGCCGCTCTGGCGATCTTTGCGGGGGCGGCGGCGCTGTTTGTCGATGCGACACCGCGGATTGATCTGCGGCAGGGGCTGGCGCGCAGCGGGGAGGCGCTGCTGAGCGCGGGCCGACAGGTGGCGATGATCGCCACGATCATCCTCTGTGCCTCGATCGTCATTGGCGTGCTGGGGATCACCGGGCTGGGGGTCAAGATCACCTCCGTGATCCTCTCCGGCTCGGGTGGGGCGCTCTGGCCGGCGCTGCTGCTGACGGCGCTGGCGTGCCTGCTGCTGGGCATGGAGGTGCCGACGACGGCGGCCTATGTGATCTGCGTCTCGGTCGCGGGGCCTGCGCTGATTGAGCTTGGGCTCGCACCGCTGCAGGCGCATCTTTTCGTCTTCTGGTTCGCGCTGCTCTCGACGATTACGCCGCCGGTCTGTGGCGCTGTATTCATCGCGGCGGGCATGATTGGCGAGAACTGGCTGCGGGTCGCACTGACGGCGATGGCGCTTGGCGTAGGGCTCTACGTGATCCCGCTGGGGATGATCGCCAACACAGCGCTCATTCGGCTGGAGGGCGATCCCGGCGGAGCCTTGCTGGCCTTTGCGCGGATGGCGGTGGGGCTGAGCTGCCTGTCCTACGGGCTGATCGGGCGCGGCTCAGTCGCGCTCCGGCTGTTGCTCGTGGCCGCCGGGGCAGGCATTGTTTTTGTGGGGCTTTGGATCTGACGGGGAGTGTGCGGATGTGGCAGGTGGACGAGAGGTTTGGGACGTCCGCAGGTCCGGTCGCGGCGGGGCGTGCGGGGCAGGGGCCTGCGCTGGTGCTCGCCCATGGCTGGCCATGGTCGTCCTACAGCTGGCACCGGGTCATCCCCGCGCTGGCCGCGCGGTTCACCGTTCATTGGTACGACATGCCGGGCTATGGTCAGTCGGAGATGCGCGCCGATCAGCGCACGTCCCTCGATGTGCAGGGTGCGGTCTTTGCCGAAATGCTGCGGCACTGGGGGCTGACGAGGCCCACGGTAATTGCGCATGACTTTGGCGGTGCCACGACCCTGCGCGCGCATCTGCTGGAGGGCTGCGATTTCGAACGCTACGTGCTGATGAATGTGGTGGCGATGCGGCCCTGGGGATCGGATTTCTTTGACCATGTGGGGCGGCATGGGGCGGCCTTTGACGGTCTGCCGCCGCATATTCATGCTGCCATCGTGCGGGCCTACATCGGCGGTGCATTGGTGCAGCCGCTTGAGGGAGAGGACGTGGACGCGCTGGTGGCTCCCTGGCTGACGGAGGCGGGGGCTGGCAGTTTTTACCGGCAGTTCGCGCAGGCCGATGAGCGCTACACAGCGGAGGTCGAGCCGATGTTCGGGCAGATCCGCTGCCCAGCGCAGGTGCTCTGGGGGGCGGAGGATCCTTGGATCCCGCTCGCGCGCGGGCGGGCGCTGGCCGGGCTGATTGGTCAGGATCGTTTCGTGACGCTCCCGGGGCTCGGCCATCTGCCTCAGCTCGAAGCACCGGAGGTGGTGTTGGAGGCGTTGTGGGCGTTCCTGTCAGGGGCAGCGGCGGGCTAGTCGTCCGTCCTCTGGCCCCGAGACCGGAAGCGATTGCCTCATTTTTGTGCGATGTCTGGCCTGAGAGCATCTTTGAGGCCGGTTATATCTTGGGGCCGGGTGCTGATGCGTGCCCTATGAAGACGCAGGGTATTTAGGGTTCCGCCTCCCATCGTGAGGGTCTGGTCCGAGAAATGCCGCCTGTGCAGCAAATTCTGCACGGGTACACGGCGGGACAAAATCCCGGGAGGCTTCCTGCGCAGGTTTCAACCGCGCTCCTTCTTGTCGTGTTCCGCCAGCGGTTGGGTCATTTGTTGTAGATGGCGGGGCCAACAGGGGGATGACCCATGAAGAAACGTCAAATGCTCAAGATCGCCGCTCTGGCCGGGACCGTTTTGGCCAGTGGCATGCTGCCCGTGGCCGCGCAGGAGAAGACCGACTTTCGCGTTGCCTGGTCGATCTACGTGGGGTGGATGCCCTGGGGGTATCTCGAAGACAGCGGCATCATGGACAAATGGGCCGAGAAATACGGGATCGACGTGGAGATCGTGCAGATCAACGATTACGTGGAGTCGATCAACCAGTACACGGCGGGTGCCTTCGACGGTGTCTCGGCCACCAATATGGACACGCTGTCGATCCCCTCGGGTGGCGGTGTGGACACCACGGCGCTGATCGTGGGGGATTTCTCCAACGGCAATGACGCGGTGATCCTGAAGGGCGAGGGCGATCTCAGCAGCCTCGCGGGCAAGCCGGTCAATCTTGTGGAGCTGTCGGTGTCGCATTACCTGCTGGCGCGGGGGCTCGACAGTGTCGGGCTGAGCGAGGCGGATCTGGACGGGGTGATCAACACATCCGATGCGGATATGATCGCGGCCTTTGCCACTGATGATGTGGAGGCGGTGGTGACATGGAACCCGCTGGTCTCGGCCATTCTGGAGGAACCGGAGGCCAACAAGCTCTTTGACAGCTCCGACATCCCCGGTGAGATCATCGACCTGATGGTTGTGAACACCGAGACGCTGGCGGCCAACCCGGGTTTCGGCAAGGCGTTGGTGGGGGCGTGGTATGAGGTCATGGGTCTGATGGCCGCCGGTGACGCGGAGGTGCTGACTGCCATGGCGGAGGCCTCGGGCACCGATCTGGCGGGCTATCAAGCGCAGTTGGACAGCACCGAGATGTTCTATGATCCCGCCGATGCGGTGGCCTTTACCCAGAGTTCGGAACTGCCCAGCACGATGGTCAATGTGGCGGAGTTTCTGTTCGACAAGGGCATTTTGGGCGAGGGCGCGCCCTCGGCGGATTTTGTCGGCGTCGCGTATCCGGACGACAGCGTGACCGGCGATGAGGGCAACGTGCAGTTTCGCTTTGACACCACCTATATGCAGATGGCGGCGGACGGCGCGCTCTAAGGCGCGGACCCGTGCGGCTGATCAACAGAACACCGGGCAGGGCGGGGGCTGCGCTGTTGCGCGCGGCCCCCTTTCTGGCGGCGTTTGTCGCCTATGCGGTCGCCTCGCACTACCGGCTGCTGGAGAACCCTTCGGACAAGCTGTTGCCTGCGCCTGCCACGATCCTGGAGACGGCGGAGCGGCTCTTTACCCAAGGAGACCGGCGCACGGGCCGCATCCTGCTCTGGCACGACACGGCGGCGAGCCTGCGGCGGCTGGCCATCGGGGTGGGGCTGTCGGCCTTTGTGGCGTTGGTGGTGGGGTTGTTGATCGGGTTGCTGCCTTACGTGCGGACCACGCTGGCGGGGTTTGTCGCCGTGGTCTCGATGATCCCGCCATTGGCCGTGCTGCCGATCCTGTTCATCGTTTTCGGGTTGGGAGAATTGTCAAAGGTGGTGCTGATCGTGGTGGGGATCCTGCCGTTTCTGATCCGCGATCTGAGCGGGCGGGTGCTGGAGATCCCGTCGGAGCAGATCGTGAAGGCGGAGACGTTGGGAGCCTCCACTCTCGTGATCCTGCTGCGGGTGGGCCTGCCGCAGATGATGCCGCGGCTCGTTCAGGCGGTGCGGCTGTCGCTGGGGCCTGCGTGGCTGTTTCTGATCGCGGCGGAGGCGATTGCCAGCGATCAGGGGCTGGGCTACCGGATCTTTCTGGTGCGGCGGTATCTGGCGATGGATGTGATCCTGACCTACGTGCTGTGGATCACCCTGCTGGCCTTTCTGATGGATTGGGCGCTGCGAACTTTGGCGCGGCGGGCCTATCCATGGTCGGAGGCGGGGGTGTGATGTGCCGAACCTTTGTATTGGAGTGCGAGGGCAGCGACCGGCCGTGGGCGTCGCGCGAAGCGCCCGCCGTTTTGCCAAAGGCAAACCAATGGTTTGACGGGGGCGGCGTCGCCATTTTCGCTCGGACCAATGGCGCTTTATGGCGACCGCTGCCCGGCGTTGCCGCCGGGCGGAATGCTTCGGGCCGAACAAGCCCATTCCTCACCGAGGGCTTACTTCGGCGGCAGCGAGGAGCGGCAGGCCGATATAAACATGTTTTCGAGGTGGCATCATGAACTTCGTCACCGTCCGCAACATATTCCAGAGCTACGGCACGCGACCGATCCTCGAACGGGTCAATCTGGAGGCTGAGGAAGGTGCTTTCATCTCCATCGTCGGTGCCTCGGGCTGCGGCAAATCCACCTTCCTGCGGCTCTTGCTAGCGCAAGAGCAACCGACCAAGGGCGAGATCCGCATCAATGGCACCCCGCCCGCGCGGGAGCCGGGGTTGGAGCGCGGCGTCGTGTTTCAGCGCTATTCGGTCTTCCCGCATCTCACCGTCCGCGAGAATATCGTGGCGGGCGAAGCCTTCCAGCGCCCCTGGGGCCGGTTCTTCGGCGCCGAGGCGCGGGCGGCCCGCGCGCGGGCAGATGAAACGCTGGCGCGCTGTGGGCTGGGTCATGTGGCGGAACAGTATCCGGCTACTCTGTCTGGTGGCATGCAGCAACGCTTGGCTATCGGGCAGGCCCTGACGGCCAAACCGCGCGTCCTACTGCTCGATGAGCCCTTTGGCGCGCTGGACCCCGGCACGCGGGTCGCGATGCATGACTTCCTGATGGAGCTCAGGGCCGAGACGGGCATGACCGTCTTCATGGTCACCCATGATCTGGAGGAAGGGTTCAAGCTGGGCGACCGGGTGCTGGTCTTTGACAAGCCCCGTTGGGACCCGGACTACCCCGACGCCTATGGCGCCACCATCACCTATGATTTCGATGCCCGTGACGGCGGCATCCCTTTCCAACAGTCCTCCCAGGCGGGCGGTGTCCCGGGCCTGACCCGGGACCTCTCCCCGACGCTGCAGGAGGCCCCGGGTCAAGCCCGGGGCGCGGCAGCACCGATTTTACCCCCCTCATGAAGGATCCCACCCATGCGAGACCTTAGCCGAAGCCATCATCCCCGGGACAGGGCGCTGCCCGACCGGCGCCCGCACCATCCTGATCTGACCAAGCTGCGCGGCTGGAAGGCCATGCAGGCGGAGGCCGACATCCCCGAAGGCCGTTGGGATGAGGAGCGCCGCTGGGCGCTGCGCATGGGGCTCACGGGTGCCGACACGATCGAGGATAAATCCATCCCCACATTCGCGCGGGGCGAGCTGCCGCATTACGCTGGGATTAACACCTTCCTCAAGGCGCCCTACGCGGAGGACGTGACGGAGGTGAAGGACTACGACGCCACCGTGCTGGGCATCCCCTTTGACGGGGGCACCACCTACCGGCCCGGCACACGGTTCGGTCCGCAGGGGCTGCGCAAGATCTCGGCGCTTTATACGCCCTATAACTACGAACTCGGTGTGGATTTGCGCGAGCAGATGACGCTCTGTGATGCGGGGGATGTCTTTACTATTCCGGCCAATATCGAAAAGAGCTTTGACCAGATCAGCCGGGCGGTGTCTCACGTGTTCTCCTCCGGCTCTCTGCCCATCATGATCGGCGGGGATCATTCCATTGGTTTTCCCTGCGTGCGCGGGATCGCGGAATGTACCTCCAAGAAGATCGGGATCGTGCATTTCGACCGGCACGCTGACATTCAGGAAAAGGATCTGGACGAGCGGATGCATACGACGCCCTGGTTCCACTCCACGAACCTGCCGAATGTGCCCGCCAAGAACCTGGTGCAGGTGGGCATCGGCGGCTGGCAGGTCCCGCGCGAGGCGGTCAAGGTCGCGCGGGAGCGCGAGACCAATATCATCACCATGGGCGATATGGAAAAGATGGGGATCGACAAGACCGCCGAGATGGCGCTGGAGATGGCCTGGGACGGGGTCGATATGGTCTATATGTCCTTCGATATCGACAGCATCGATTGCGGTTTCGTGCCCGGGACGGGCTGGCCCGAACCCGGGGGTTTCCTGCCGCGCGAGGCGCTGGCGCTCGCCTCCAAGGTTGCTGCAGAGGGCATCTGCGGGATGGAGTTGGTGGAGGTCTCGCCGCCCTATGATACCTCCGACATCACGGCGCTGATGGGAACGCGGGTGATCGTGGATGTGCTGGGCAGCCTCGTGGCCGCGGGCAAGATGGGCGCGCATAAGCCGATGATCGATAAGCCCGTCAGCATCCCGCACGGGGAGTTCGAGGGGAAGAGGTGGTCCAATGCGGAGTGATCATTTCTATCACCGTGGTTCACTCGTTCTCTCTGACCGTAAACTCATTGGCGACAGGCTTGAGCTTAGCATAAGCCGACCGAGGGTGGCGCGGAACGCGCCGCCGTCGACGCAGATGTCCGCCTACGGCGAAACGGGAGCGGTCGGCGCGTGGCCATCCTGCGGATGGCTGGGGCTCAGCCCGCAGATAGTCGTGAGATCATGCCACAAGGAGCCATCCCATGCCCCATGATATCGTCGACGGCCACATCGGCCACAACCACAGCCACGGCGAGCATCTGCACAGCCACATGGACCCGGCGGAAGGGGCGGCGGAAATCGCCGTTCTCGCCACTCAGTTCATCGACGGTTTCGTGCAGGCCGCCGACAAGACCGCCTACCTGCGCCTCGCCGGCGTCCCCTTCGAGCGGCCGGGCGCAGGCGGGGCCAAGGCGCTCAAGCTCGTGGATGTGCGGCTCAGCACCGACTGGCAGGTGGGCACGGCCTCACCGTCTTTCGGCACGCGCGAGCTCAGCTATCTGCCCTTCCCAGGCGAGATGGTGTCCGAGCGCACAAATATGTCGCTCATCTACGTGTCGATGGAGGAGAAATCCTCCCTCGACATTCGTGAATTCCTCCTCTCCAAGAAAAAGGATCTTGATCTATGACACGTCTCCTCTCCGCGGGTCTGCTGACCGTTCTTGCCCAGCCCGCCCTTGCCCACCATGTGCCGGGCGAACCCATCCACGGTGCCTCCTCGCTCTGGGGGAGCCTTGGCGTTGCGGCGTTCTGCATCGCTGCCGCCGGTCTCGTAGCGGTATGGCAGGCGCGGCGGGCCTAGCGCGCCCGCGGCTTGGTGCTTTCATGAAAAGCGCTTGCGCAACGCCCGCCCCCCGCTAGCTTAGCCGAAACGAGCGGCGGGGGCGGACATGGCGGGCAGGGCGAAAATCGCAATCATCGGCGCGGGGCTGTGTGGTCTGGTGCTGGCGCGTCGGCTGAGCGGGCGCGCCCATGTCCGGGTATTTGAAAAATCGCGTGGTCTGGGCGGGCGCATGTCCAACCGGCGCGCGGCCCCTTTCGCTTTCGATCACGGGGCGCAGTACTTCTCTGCCAAGGGCGACGACTTCGCGGCGTTTCTGGCGCCCTTTATCGCCGAGGGGACTGTTGCGCGCTGGTCGCCGCGGCTGGCTCAATTGCCGGGGGCTGAGCCGGAGATCACACGGTGGTCCCAGCCGCGCTACGTTGCCGTGCCGGGAATGACCGCACTGGCCAAGGCTCTGGCCGCAGGGCTTGAGATCGACGGTGGCCGTCAGATCGCGGAGATCGCCCGCACGGGATCCGGCTGGACCCTGATCGACGGTGAGGCTGGCCGGGAGGAAGGGTTTGACTGGGTGATCAGCACCGCGCCCGCAGAGCAGACGGCGCGGCTGCTGCCGCAGGATTTCGCGGACAGGTCCGCGCTGGCGGTAGCCCGGCAACAGGGGTGCTATGCGCTGATGCTCGGGTTCGAGCAGGACCCGGGCCTCGACTGGGACGCAGCACAGGTGACCGAACCGCCGCTGGGCTGGATCGCCCTGAACCACAGCAAACCGGGCAGGGACACGGGCTGCAGCGTGCTGGTGCAAAGCACCAACGACTGGGCGGAGGCACATCTGGAACGGGATCAGGACGCGGTCCACCAGGATTTGCTGGCGGCCTTCATCGACCTGACCGGCGTGGACGGGCGCGCGGCCACCTACGCGAGCCTCCATCGCTGGCGCTATGCCAGTGTGGCCACGCCCGCTGGCGCCCCCTTTCTGATCGATGCCGCACAAGGGCTTGCCGCCGGGGGAGACTGGTGCGGCGCGGGCAAGGTCGAGGCGGCGTTCGACAGTGCGCAGGCGCTTGGCACGCGGCTGTTGGCGACACTGGAGCAGCGCTGAGCACGCGCAAACTGGCGGTTGCGGTGCTGTGGACTAGGTATATCAAGACAAATTGACGCGCCGGTAAGACAAAGGACATCCCATGCAGACGACAATGAACGCCCTGTTGCAGCAACACGCGGTCGAGGCAAAGGCCATCGGCGCACCCGGACGCGATTGGCTGACCTACGGCGGTCTGCGGGATCTGTCGGAAGCGGTGGCGGACGCGCTGCACGGCATGGGCATCGGTGCGGCGGACCGTGTGGCCATCGTTCTGCCCAACGGGCCCGAGATGGCGGCGGCCTTTGTCACGGTGGCGCAGGTGGCGACCACGGCACCGCTGAACCCGGCCTACCGCGAGGAAGAATACAAGTTCTATCTGGAGGATCTGAAAGCCAAGGCCCTGCTGATAGAGGAGGGCTATGACGGCCCGGCACTTGCAGCCGCCCAAAGCCTTGGCATGGGTATCATCCGGCTGTCAGTCGCCGAAAATGCCCCCGCAGGGCATTTCACGCTGACCTCTGAGTTGTCCGGCACGGCCTCGGTTGCGCCCGGCGCTGATGATGTGGCGCTGATCCTGCACACCTCCGGCACCACGTCGCGGCCCAAGATCGTGCCGCTGCTGCAGTCCAATGTGGCAGCCTCCGCGGAGCATATCCGCGCCTCGCTGGAGCTGTCGCCCGGGGATCGTTGCATGAATGTGATGCCGCTCTTTCACATCCACGGGTTGCTCGCCGCCGTCTCGGCGTCGCTGGCGGCAGGGGCGTCGGTTTGGTGCGCGCCGGGGTTCGACGCGCTGCGGTTCTTCACCTGGATGAAGGAAGCCGAGCCCACCTGGTACACCGCCGTGCCGACCATGCATCAGGCGATCCTTAGCCGGGCGGGCCGCAACGCGGAGGTGATCGAGGCGGCGAACCTGCGCTTCCTGCGGTCGTCTTCCGCGTCGCTGCCCGCTCAGGTGATGGTCAAGCTGCAGGAGACTTTTGGCGCGCCGGTGATCGAAGGCTATGGCATGACGGAGGCCGCGCATCAGATGGCCTCCAACCCCCTGCCGCCACGGGCGCAGAAACCGGGGGCCGTGGGGGTCGAAGCGGGCCCCAAGGTGCGCATCGCGCATGAGACCGAGGACCATCTGATGGAGGGCACCGGAGAGGTCGTGATCTCCGGTCCCAACGTCACACCGGGTTACGAAGGGAACCCGCAAGCCAACGCTAAGAGCTTTTTCGAGGCAGAGGGTGCACGCTGGTTTCGCACCGGTGACCAGGGCGCCTTCGACGACGACGGCTATCTGCATCTGACCGGCAGGCTCAAGGAGATCATCAACCGGGGCGGCGAAAAGATCAGCCCGCTGGAGGTGGACGGCGTGCTGCTCGATCATCCGGAGGTGGCGCAGGTGGTCACCTTTGCCCTGCCGCATCCCAAGCTGGGCGAGGAGGTGGCAGCGGCCATCGTGCTGACAGAAGGATCGCAGGCGACCGAAAAGGACATCCGCGCCTTCGCAACTGAGCGGATGGCTGATTTCAAGGTGCCGCGCAAGGTGATCATCCTCGACGAAATACCCAAGGGCGCCACGGGCAAGATGCAGCGCATCGGTCTGGCCGAGAAACTCGGCCTTGTTGAGAAAGCCTGACCCATGAAGATCTGTATTTTCGGCGCTGGCGCCATCGGTGGATATATGGGCGTCAAGCTGGCACAGGCGGGTGCGGATGTCAGCCTCGTGGCGCGCGGCCCGCATCTGGCAGCGATGAAGGACAAGGGGCTGACCCTGATCGAGGAGGACGCAGACCCGGTGACGGTGCCCGTGACCGCAAGCGATGACCCGGCGGATCTGGGACCCCAGGACTATGTGATCGTCACGCTCAAGGCGCATTCGGTGCCGCCGGTGGTGCCCAAGATGCAGCCTCTGATGGGGGACAACACCACGATCGTCAGCGGTGTGAACGGGGTACCCTGGTGGTATTTTCACAAGACGGGCGGCGATCTGGAGGGCACGCGGCTGGAAACCGTCGATCCCGGGAATGCGCAATGGGAGGGCTTTGGCCCCGACCGGGTGCTGGGCTGTGTGGTCTACCCGGCAGCGGAGGTGTCCGAGCCCGGGACGATCCGCCATATCGAGGGCAACCGGTTCAGCCTGGGCGAGCCCGACGGGTCCAAATCGGAGCGCGCGGTGGCGCTCTCCAAGGCGTTGATGGCCGCGGGGCTCAAGGCGCCGGTGCGGCCGCGCTTGCGCGATGAGATCTGGATCAAGCTTTGGGGCAATCTGAGCTTCAACCCCATCTCGGCCCTGACCCATGCGACGCTCGATGTGCTGTGCACTGACCCGGGCACGCGGGCCGTGGCGCGCGGCATGATGGTGGAGGCGCAGACGGTGGCCGAGAAACTGGGCGTCAAATTCCCCATCGACGTGGATCGCCGGATTGAAGGCGGGGCCGCCGTGGGTGCGCATCGCACCTCCATGTTGCAGGATCTGGACGCTGGCAGACCGATGGAGATCGACGCGCTGGTGGGCTCCGTGCAGGAACTGGGGCGGATCACGCAGACACCGACGCCGACCATCGACACGGTGCTGGCGCTGATCCAGTTGCGCGGCAGATCAGCCGGGCTCTACGGCGGCTAGCGCGGCCTGACGCCGCAGCGCTCATTCCGCCTTGCGCTGCGGCGATGGCGCGCCATCTATCCAAGGACCTGCAACGGATAGGCGCGCAATGGTTCTGAAGATCACCAATCTGGCAAAGGTCTACACGCCGGGCGGCGCGCCTGTGCTGAGGGATGTCTCGCTGCAGATGGCGGCGGCGGAGACCCTTGCGCTGACGGGCGAATCCGGTAGCGGCAAGAGCACGCTGTTGCACCTGATAGCGGGGCTTGATGCGGCGTCTTCGGGGAGTATCGAGGTCGCCGGCGCGGAGATCACCGGCTATTCGGATGCGCAATCGGCGGCGATGCGGCGGCGCGACGTGGGCCTGATTTTTCAGCAGTTCAACCTGATCCCCAGCCTCAGCGTCGCGCGCAACATCGCCTTGCACGCGCGTCTGGCAGGGCGCGAGGATGCCGATTGGGCCGCGCATCTGGCAGAGGTCATCGGCCTCGCGCCGCATCTCGCGAAATACCCTGAAGCGCTCTCGGGCGGGCAGCAGCAACGCGTGGCCATCGCCCGGGCGCTGGCGGCACGGCCCCGGCTGTTGCTGGCGGACGAGCCCACGGGGAACCTTGATGAAAGCACGGCGGACGCGGTGCTGGATCTGATGCTGACTGCTGCCTCGCAGGCGGGCACGGCGATCCTGATGGTGACGCATTCGGCCCGGCAGGCGGCCAAGATGCAGCGGCAGTTGCACCTGTCGCACGGGATGATTGCCCGCCCGGAGGCTGCCGCATGATGGGTGCCGGGCTGCGCGCGTTGCTGTCGCATTGGCGTCGCAACCCGTGGCAATGCGTGACGCTGGTGGCGGGGCTGGCGCTGGCCACCGCGCTGTGGTCGGGGGTGCAGGCGATCAACGCCGAAGCCCGGGCGAGCTATGATCAGGCCGCGGACGTGGTCACCGGCGCGGGTCTGGGCCAGTTGACGCGGGCCGATGGCGCGGATCTGAGCGTCGCTGAATACGTCGCCCTGCGCCGGTTGGGTTGGCAGGTCAGCCCCGTGCTGGAGGGTCGGTTGACGCGCGACAGCGGGGATCTGCGCCTTCTCGGGATCGAACCGCTGACCCTGCCTGCGCAGACGGTGGAGGCTGCGGGCGCGGGCGGGCTCTTTGATGACGAGGAACAGGAGGGGCTCGTCGGTGGCGGTGACGTGGTGGTGGCCAACCCCGAGGACGCGGCGCTGCTCGAAGGTCTGAACGTGACGGTGCGCACGGATGCGGCGCGCGCGCCGGGCACGGTGCTGGCTGATATCGCCACCGCTGCGCGGCTGCTGGACGCACAGGACCGGATCACCCGGCTGCTGGTGGCGGAGGCCCAGCCGAAAGGCATCGGATCGCTGCCCGACGCCTACCGGATTGCCACACCCGCGCCGCAGACCGATGTGGCGCGGTTGACGGCGAGCTTTCATCTCAACCTCACGGCCTTTGGTCTTTTGTCCTTCGCGGTCGGCATCTTTATCGTCTACGGCGCGGTCGGTCTCGCCTTTGAGCAGCGCCGGGCGATGTTCCGGACGCTGCGGGCTCTGGGTATGCCGTTGAATCGCCTGTTGGTGCTGCTGGCGCTGGAGCTGGGGAGCTTTGCGCTGCTGGCGGGGGCGCTCGGTGTGGGGCTGGGGTATGTGATTGCCGCGGCACTGCTGCCGGATGTGGCGGCGACCCTGCGCGGGCTCTACGGCGCGCAGATCACCGGGCAGCTGCAGCTGCGTCCGGTGTGGTGGCTGTCGGGGCTGGGCATGGCGCTGGCGGGCACCGCGGTGGCCGGGACGGCCGCGCTGATCAAACTGGCGCGGATGCCGCTTTTGTCCTTCAACCACCCGCGCGCCATGCGGATGCAGGCGGACCGGGCCGCCCGCTGGATGGCGCTGGCGGCTGCGGGCCTTTTCGCCGTAGGGGCGGCGCTGGCGCTGCTGGGGCAGGGGCTGCTCGCGGGGTTCGCGCTGCTTGCCTGCCTGCTGATCGGGGCCGCGTTTTGTCTGCCGCTGGTGCTCTCGGCGATCCTGCGGCTGGCGGGGCGGGGTGCACGCGGGCCGCTGACGGAGTGGTTCTGGGCCGACAGCCGCCAGCAACTGCCGGGTCTGTCGATGGCGCTGATGGCACTCCTGCTCGCCATGGCGGCGAATATCGGCGTGTCCACCATGGTGTCGAGCTTCCGGCTGACCTTTACCGGCTATCTCGATCAGCGGCTCTCCTCGGAGCTCTATCTGAGGGCTGCCACGGCACAGCAAGCAGCAGAGGTGACGGCGTTTCTTGACGACCGGGGCGTGACCGTCCTGCCAATCGTCTCGCAGGATCTGCGCATCGGCGGCTTGCCAGCGGAGGTCTTCGGGATCCGGGATCACGCTACCTACCGCGAGAACTGGCCGCTGCTGGAGGCGGTACCGGGCGTGTGGGATCAGCTTGCCGCGGGCGACGGTGCGCTGATCAACGAGCAGCTTGCCCGCCGGGGTGGGCTGGCGCCCGGCGACAGGCTGGAGACCGGTGAGAGGGTGCTGGGCGTCTACGGCGATTACGGCAACCCCGCGGGACAGGTGATTATCGCGCTTGCGGTCTTCGAGGCGCGGTATCCGGGTATCGAGCCCCGACAGTTCGGGTTGAGAACGGAGGATCCCGGGGCGGTGGCCGAGGCGCTGCGGGAGCGGTTCTCGCTCGATGGCGACGCGCTCATCAATCAGGCGGACCTCAAGGCGTTCTCGCTCTCGGTCTTCGAGCGCACCTTTGCGGTGACCACGGCGCTCAATGTGCTGACGCTGTCGGTGGCGGGGTTGGCGCTGCTGATCGGGTTGCTGACGCTGGCGAGCCTGCGGCTGCCGCAGCTCGCACCGGTCTGGGCCCTTGGGCTGACGCGGCGGCATCTGGCGGTGCTGGAGCTTTTGCGCGCGTTGGCGCTGGCGGTGTTAACGGCGGTGCTGGCGGTGCCGCTGGGTCTGGCGCTGGCATGGGTCCTGCTGGCGGTGGTGAATGTGGAAGCCTTCGGCTGGCGGCTGCCCATGTTCCTCTTTCCGCTGGACTACCTGCGGCTTGGGGTGCTGACGCTGCTGGCGGCGTTTCTCGCGGCGCTCTGGCCCGCGGTGCGGCTGGCGCGGACGCCGCCCGACCGGCTTTTGAGGGTGTTTAGCAATGAGCGTTAGAACGCGAGAGCGCTTGAGATGCAGTTGGCGTGCCTGGCGGCAACGCCGGGCAGCCCCCGCCCGCCCCGTTTTGCCGAAGACAAACCTTGGGTTAGATGGGCCGGGGCTTCTCCCCCACCCGCGGTCGGGGGATGCCCTTTCTGTTTTGTGGCACCGGTTCAAATTTCTGCTGTCGCGCGTGATCTCGGTACTATTTTTGGCAGTTGTGGGCTCTCCGGTCGCCGCGCAAAGCTTCGCAGGCCTTGGCAGCGATGCAGAGGGGTTTGCGCAGCCGGAGCGCGGCTACGTCTTCGATTTCCCTGCCGATCATGGCGCACACCCGCAGTACCGCATTGAATGGTGGTACCTCACGGCCAATCTGCAAGCTGAGGACGGCACCCCCTACGGTCTCCAGTGGACGCTCTTTCGCAGCGCCATGGCGCCCGAAGAACGCCCCGGCTGGGAGAGCCCGCAGCTGTGGCTCGGCCACGCGGCGGTGACGACCCAAGACGCGCATTTCGTGGCAGAGCGGCGGGCGCGGGGCGGCATCGGGCAGGCTGGGGTGATTGCGGACCCTTTTGAGGCATGGATCGACGACTGGCAGATGGCGGGCGCGGATATGCAGCAGATGCGCATGACCGCCAGTGGCGATGATTTCTCCTATGACATGCAGCTGATCGCTACTGGCCCGCTGATTTTTCACGGTGAGGCGGGCTACTCCCAGAAGTCCGCCTCCGGTCGGGCGAGCTATTACTATTCTTTGCCGTTCTTCGAGATCACGGGCACGCTCAGCCTGCCGCAAGGGGATATCGAGGTCAGTGGCAACGCGTGGCTTGACCGGGAGTGGGCATCGCAACCCTTGGGTGCCTCGCAGGTCAGCTGGGATTGGTTTTCGATGGCATTCGAGGATGGCAATCGGCTCATGGGCTTTACGCTGAGGGACAGCGCCGGGCCCGACTACACCGCCGCCACATGGATCACTGCGGAGGGCGAAACCACGGCCTTTGCCGACGGTGCCTTTACTGCCGAGCCGCTGACCCAAAGCGATGTGGCGGGCCGCAGCGTGCCCACCCGCTGGCGGGCCTACCTGCCTGAGAAAGGCGTGGACGTCACCGTCGAGGCGATCAATCCGCAGGCCTGGATGGCGACGTCGATCCCCTATTGGGAAGGACCCGTCACCATCACCGGCAGTCACGCGGGCCGCGGCTATTTGGAGATGACGGGTTACTGACCGGCCTTGCAGGTGCCGCGGAGGGTGCTATCCAAGACCCAAAGGGAGGAAAGCGCCATGGATTTTGCACTCAGCGAGGAGCAGCAGGCCATCTTTGAGATGGCCCACGCCTTTGGGCAGGAGCATATCGCCCCTTTCGCGCGCGACTGGGAGGTTCAGGGTACCATTCCCAGGGATCTGTGGCCCAAGGTGGCGGAGCTGGGGCTGGCAGGCATCTACGTAGGTGAGGCGCACGGCGGCTCGGGGCTGAGCCGTCTGGATGCCACGCTGGTCTTTGAGGCGCTGTCCATGGCCTGCCCGTCCGTGGCGTCCTTTTTGTCGATCCACAATATGTGCGGCGGGATGATCGACAGCTTTGGCTCTGATGCCTTGCGCGACAGATGGTTGCCACGCATCTGCACGATGGAGACGGTATTCTCCTACTGCCTGACGGAGCCGGGATCGGGCTCGGACGCCGCCGCCTTGCGGACCCGGGCCGCGCGCAGCAACGCAGGCTATGTGCTGAACGGCACCAAGGCCTTTATCTCAGGCGGCGGCTATTCTGATGCCTATATCGCCATGGTCCGCACCGGTGAGGAGGGGCCCAAGGGCATCTCCGCCATGGTGGTCGAGGACGGCAGCGTGGGGCTGTCCTTTGGCGGGCTGGAGGACAAGATGGGCTGGCGCGCGCAGCCCACCGCGCAGGTGCAATTCGATGACTGCGCCGTGCCCGGTGAGAACCTGATCGGCGAGGAAGGCCGCGGGTTCAGCTACGCCATGGCCGGGCTCGACGGTGGTCGGCTCAACATCGCGGCCTCTGCCTTGGGTGGCGCTCAGGCGGCGCTGGAGGCAGCACTGGCCTATGCGGGTGAGCGCCGGGCGTTCGGCAAATCCATCGACCAGTTTCAGTCACTGCAGTTCAAGCTGGCGGATATGGAGATCCGGCTGCAGGCGGCGCGCGTCTTTTTGCGACAGGCGGCCTGGAAGCTGGATGCCTGCGCGCCCGATGCCACCAAATACTGTGCCATGGCAAAGGTTTACGTCACCGATGTTGCCTTTGCCGTGGCCAATGACGCGCTGCAGATCCACGGTGGCTACGGCTATCTGGCGGACTACGGCGTGGAAAAGATCGTGCGGGATCTGCGGGTGCACCAGATCCTCGAAGGCACCAACGAGATCATGCGGGTCATCGTCTCGCGCCAGATGATCGCCGAGCAGGCGGCCCGTTGATCCGGGAAATTCCCGCCCATTAAGTCTCGCTTCATATTTCCTTGCCATACGAAGAGCGAAGGCAGGCGGATCCGGGGAGGGTCTGCCACAGGATGGCATAGGATGGTAGGGTGACAGGCATCAACTCAGCCGCTGCGAAAAAAGTACTCATTGTTGACGATTCCCGGGTGATGCGTGCCTGGCTCAGGTCGGTTCTGTCGGCAGATCCACGGCTGGAGGTGGTAGGCGAGGCCGCTGACGCGGTCGAAGCGCGCGACTTCATCAAACGTGCGCCGGCGGATGTTGTGACCCTGGACATCGAGATGCCGGGGATGAGCGGCCTGGAATTCCTGACGCGGCTGATGCGCGCCCGTCCGATGCCGGTGGTGATGATGTCCAGCCTGACGGCAGAGGGCAGTGAAGCCGCCATTCAGGCACTGTCGCGCGGTGCCATCGACTGCATGGTCAAACCGACCGATGGCTATAATGAGGATGTGACGCACGATATCTGCGAACGGGTCTATCATGCGGCCTGCACACGGCCGTCCCAATTGCAGATGCGCGCGCAGTCCTGCCCGAACACGCCGCCGCCCGCACCGACCGCTACCGCCCCGACCACTCGTGCCGTCTATCGCCGCGGCGCCATCATCCTGATCGGCGCGTCCACCGGTGGTGTGGCCGCGCTTGAAACGGTCCTGCCGACGCTGGATCCGCAGGGCCCACCGGTGATGGTCGTTCAGCATATGCCGGGTAATTTCCTCACCAGTTTTGCGGAGCGGCTCAACCGGCAACTGGCCCAGAATGTCTATCTGGCCGAAGAGGGCAAACCGCTCGAGCAAGGCGATATCGTGCTGGCGCCGGGCAACGGGCGGCATACAGAGCTGCGCTATCGCGGCGGACAGTGGTTCTGTCAGTTCGTGCCCAATGATCCTCCGGCGCTGCACTGTCCGTCGGTCGACGTGATGTTTCTGTCCGCTGTCGCTCAGGCGAAACAGATCTCCGCTGCTTTGTTGACCGGTCTGGGGCGGGATGGTGCCGACGGTCTTCTGAAGCTGTCCGAAGGTGGCGCGGCAACCTTCGGCCAGAATGAGGATACCTGCGTGGTCTACGGGATGCCGCGCGCTGCCAAAGCGCTCGGCGCCGTGCAAAAGGAGATGTCGGTTGACCGGATCGGTGCCGCCATCCGCGACAGTCGCGTCAGCAGCACGACGCGGGCCGGTGCCGCCCAGGCTGCGGAGCGCTAGGGATGAGCGATCAGCGGGTATTGATCACCCAAGGACAACAGGCGGTGGGCTCCGATCCGGACATGGTCATTTCGACGCTGCTGGGATCGTGCGTGTCGTGTTGTCTATGGGATCCGGACGCGGGTGTAGGCGGTATGAACCATATGTTGTTGACCTCCGGTAGCGACGCAAGCGGTGTGGCAAATTTCGCCGGTGTCAACGCGATGGAGCTGTTGATCAACGAAATCCTCAAGCAGGGTGGCCAGCGTAACCGATTGCGGGCAAAGGCATTCGGTGGCGCGCGCATGGTCGCGGGGCTGAGTGAGATCGGCAAGCAAAACAGCGCCTTCATTCTGAAGTTTCTCGAACAGGAGGGCATCGTCTGCGAGGGCCACTCGCTGGGCGGTGAAACAGCGCGTCAGTTGAGGTTCTGGCCCGCGACGGGGCGCGTTATGCAAAAGGTCCGCAGCGAGAGCGTGGTCGAAGAGAAGGTGGCCGACGTCAAAGCACCAACAACCAAGGGCAACGACCTCGAGCTTTTTTAGCCTTGGGGCCTGCTGTCATGGCCTGGCTGATGCCGGACGGGGATCCAATGGACACGGGGAAGGATCCGCAGCCCCGAGCCAAGAGAAGGGGAGCGCTGATGGCGTTTCCCAACGCTCTAAGTGTACAATCGCGGCATGCGGTGATTTGGGACAGATCGCCTTCCGCTGATAAGGCGCTGTCTGAGGCCGACTGCCGTTGATCTGACCAGGTCCAGCGATAGGGCGGCTTTCCCTGGGATGTTTTGCGTCGTGACTGCCGTCCGATCACCCTGGTAGCTGCCCTGATACGGGCGGTTGACCACTGTTTTCGTGCCAAAATGCTTGCCAGCAACAAGGCGGCAAAAGAAGAGTTTTTCCGTTCGCCAGTGGGGATCTTGTCTCCGCCGGCCCGGTGTTTCGATTGGTCAGTCGGAATCCGCTACAGGACTGCCTGCCGGTGCCAATGCCGTCTCGTCGACGGCATCGTTGGCCAACGCGTTGCTGCCGGATCTTCAGATGTCCTTGCCCGGTGCCCTGTCGGGATAATGCGATCAACCGCATGTGCCAGAGATGACAATCGGGGGATCGTTTACGCGAAAAGGCGCGCCACCGTGGCAAGTGAGGTTGGTCCGCCTGTCCGGACTGACAACGGCGTTGATCTGTGGACATCAGCTTCAGCATGCACACCTTGGATCCTAAAACGTTTGCGTCTTCGTCCGGGATTGGCAATGTGGAACTGAGCGTTTATCACGCTCGGCTCCTGATGCAGACTTACAGTGTCGTTTCGACGTCCGTAGGGACACCGCCGTACATAATCGGACAAAAAACCGAGCCTTTTCATCGCGGGCGCACGCGCATCTACCCTAAGAGCCCCGCGCAGGTATCTGGTCGATGAAGCCCGGACATGAGTTTGCGCAGAAAAAGCCAGGTCAGTTGCAGGACACCGTGGATGTCGCATCCTTTCCGCCGGAGCAGGTCCGCCATAGATGTCTGCCGCATGCCCGAACGCCCGGCCCACGAAGACCGATTGCGCACCCTAACTGCACCGGTCGATGTGGCGTCAGGTAACCGTGATCTGCAAATCGCCAACACCTTCCACATGCGCGTGCAGCCTGTCGCCGCGCACCACTGGCCCGACACCTGCGGGCGTCCCGGTCAGGATCACATCACCGGGTTGCAGGGTAAACAAGCCCGACAGGATCGAGATGACCTCCGATGTCTTCCAAAGCATCTGGTTGAGGTCTCCGGACTGGCGCATATCATCGTTGACCTTGAGCCATATCTCGCCCGCACTGGGGTGGCCGATCTGCGTGCTGGGGACCAGCGGCCCGGCAGGTGCGGACATCTCAAAGGCCTTGCCGACCTCCCACGGTCGTCCCATCTGTTTCATCTGACCTTGCAGGTCGCGCCGAGTCATATCGAGCGCGACACCGTAGCCGAAGACACACTCGAATGCATTCTCGACGGCAATGTCATCGCCACCGGTCTGCAGTGCGACCAGCAATTCCACCTCGTGATGCACATCTTTGCTGGCTTTGGGATAGGGGAAATGCGTGGCGTCAGCGATCAGGTTGTCCGGATTTTTCTGAAAGAAAAAGGGCGGCTCCTGATCAGGATCGTGGCCCATCTCCACCGCGTGGGCAGCGTAATTCCGACCGACGCAATACACCCGGCGGACCGGAAACCGGGCATCCGTCCCGTCAACGGACAAGGTGCTGAGCGACGGCGGGGGACACACGAACGGTGTACCGGACATTGAAGTCATTTTTTGATTTCTCTTCTGTCAGGCGACGTCGGATCTGGACCTGCTGTGACCGGCAAAGCGCAGAGCCAGAACCGGTCACATCGCATGAAGCGCGCTTATTTCGGCAGCGGCCCAATCAGCATGACCATCTGACGACCTTCCATCTTGGGAAAGTTCTCGACCCGGCCGGCTTCTTTCGTGTCAGCCGCCACCCGCTCCAGCAGTTCGCGCCCGAGGTTCTGGTGCGCCATCTCGCGTCCTCTGAACCGCAGCGTAACTTTCACCTTGTCGCCATTCTCAAGGAACTTGAACACATTGCGCATCTTGACATCGTAGTCGTTGGTGTCGGTGTTCGGGCGGAACTTGACCTCCTTGATCTCGATGATCTTCTGCTTCTTGCGCGCTTCGCTCTCGCGTTTCTGCTGCTCGTATTTGAATTTGCCGAAATCCATGATCTTGCACACCGGCGGATTGGCGTTGGGCGAGATTTCGACCAGATCGAGCCCTGCATCATCTGCCATGGCCATGGCGCGATCGGGCGTCACGACGCCCACATTTTCGCCGTCGGCGCCAATCAGGCGAATTTCAGAGCTTCGGATCTTGTCGTTCACGCGTGGGCCAGTATCTCTTTGTGGCGGTGCGTTGTGAGGTCTGCGAGCGATGGTGATCTTCCTTAATTTGTTGATAATCTCGATTGGCAAAAGTAACGTCAGAGCGGTATCACTTCAAGCCGCAAAATGGGCCGGAGCAGGGCAATCCAATTGGTTTTTTCCCGCAACCGTTGTATCTATTGAAAAAAGATGTGACATCGGCGGCGCAGGTAACCGATTGAATTGAAAGAGGGTGTAGCATGAAAAATCTGATCTGGATTGTCCTGGCCTTGGTCATCGTTGGCGGGGGGTATCTATTGTTTTCCGGTCGGCAACCGGCGGAGGTCGTGCAGGATGTCGTTGACGCCGTTGATCAGAGCGGGGCACCGGAGGCAGCGGAAGCAGCTGCGGAGGCAACGACGGAAGCGGCCAGCGATGCCGCCGAGGTGGTTGGTGATGTCGTTGAAGAAGTCGTCGATACTGCCGGACAGGTTGCGGAAGATGCGGCGGCTCTCGCCGAGGAAACGGTCGACGATGTGGCGGAAGGTGCCGCCGCGCTCGGGGCTGCGGCGACGGATGCCGCCAGCGATGCAACCGAGGCAGCGGGCGAGATGCTGGACGATGCGGCGGACGCGGTTGCAGACACGGTAGAGGCTGCCGGTGATCTGGCCGGTGACGCGGTGGACAGCGTTCAGGACGGGGCCGCCAATCTGGTCGAGGATGCCGATGATACGGCGGCGGAGGTAACGGGTGCGGTGACCGATGAGGCGCCCGCCGCTGAAACGTCCGAAGCTGATGCCACGTCGGCGACAAGCGAAGCACCCGCGGCCGACAGTGCTGACAGCGCCGCGGAGGCAACCGTTGACACTGATCCGACGGCGGAGACGCCGGTTACGGAAGATACAACAGCCGAGGTTGCTGCGGCGGAAGACGGCGCGGTGACGGAGCAGACGCCCGAGGCGCTCACGGTTGAAGGGTTCGATCTGAGCAGGGTCCAGGAAATGATCGAGAACTCCGATCTTGGTGAGACCCAGAAAACGCTGCTGGCAACAGCGGTGCAGCAGGCTCAGGATAATCCGGCCTTGCTGGAAGCCGCGCTGACCCGCTTGCGCGATGCACTCGGTACGCCCTGACTGTGGAGTGCCCGCGCGTTCGTCGCGCGGGCATCATCACCGGATATGATTGCGGAAACCCCGTCTATCACGTCGATATTGAAAGACACTCTTGGGCGTTATCCAACGAACGCCTTCTCTACCACGTAGTGTTTAGGATCGGAGTTCGCCCCTTCTTCCAGACCGAAGCCTTCCAAAATTCTCTTGAGATCCGTGTTGAGCCCCATTGATCCGCAGACCATCGCGCGGTCGGTCTCTGGCGAGATGTGGTCTATGCCGAGGTCCGCAAAGACCGTCCCATCCTCAAGCAATGTGGTGATGCGGCCCATCTTGGGGCTCTCTTCGCGGGTGGTCGTGGGGTAATAGGTGAGCTTTGCGAGGTTCTCTTCGCCCAGCAGTTCGAGCATCATCTCATCCCCGCGCAAATCGTCGATCAACTGGCGACCGTAGGCCAGTTCGGCCACATCGCGGCAGGTATGGGTGACGATGATCTGATCGTAATCCTCGTAGGTCTGAGGATCGCGCAGCAGGGAGGCGAAGGGGGCAAAGCCGGTACCTGTGGCAAAGAACCAAAGCCGCTTGCCGGGCAGCAGCGCGTCATGCACCAGCGTGCCAACAGGTTTGGGCCGCAGGATGATTTCGTCCCCGGGCTGAATATGTTGAAGTTTCGAGGTGAGCGGGCCGTCCTGTACCTTGATGGAATAGAACTCAAGTTCCTCGTCCCAAGAGGGGGAGGCGATGGAATAGGCGCGCAGCAGCGGCTTTTGCCGACCGGTCTTGGGATCAGGGTCGCCCATCAGCCCGATCATCACGAATTCGCCGGAGCGAAAGCGCAAGGAGGCCGGTCGCGTGACCCGGAAGGAGAACAGACGGTCAGTCCAGTGCTGAACGGCGGTCACGGTCTGTGCATCGGGCAGAGTAGGGACTTTGACAGCGGAGGCTTCGGTCACGGGTAGGTGCTCGGTCATGATGGTGTCGCAGAGGGGGTCTGCGCCTTCTGGGCCAGAGTTAAAAGGAGCGGTAGGGCAAAGACAAGAGGAGTGTCAGGCTTTGGCAGGTTTATGTGTACGCAAACGAGTTTGATAATCGTTTTCGCGCCAGTTCGCACGAAAGCGCCACTGATCTTCGGGCTGACGGGCGGCGAGTTCCTTTGAGATCTCGACCTCGTCGAACCCGCTCCGCCGGGCCATGGCGTATTGATCGGCGAGCACGTGACCCCGCGCGCGCAGCCGACCTGTGAAGCCGCGCAATCGAAGCTGGCGGGCGATGGTGAAGCCGCGACCGTCTGCGGACGAGGGGAAATCGACACGGATCAATTGCAGGCCATCGCACAGGGGAATGGTCGCGGGATCCGCGTCGGACGGCACATCAAGGGCGGTGGCGTCATTGGCAACGCCCAGGGTAACGATCGGCTCGGCCCAGTTATCGGGTGCGAAGCCTGTGTCGGTGACCAGAATGCTCATTGAAAACCTCCGAGGTGGGGGCGGTGATAGGCGAGAGGTGTGCTGCGGATGATGGCGGCGGAGCCGGGCGAACGCCGCGCGCGCGGCGTTGACTGCTTGACGCGACGTGCGGTACTTGACGTGCCGGCCCTTTGGCTGACGGGCCGTCCGGGGGGAGTTTTCCTGGCAAGATGACGGGGGAGGCTGTCAGGCAGCATTGGCGCGGGCTTCCGGGTAAAGGGCAGCCTTGAAGGGCTCGAGCCCGAGGCGGCGATAGGTTTGCAGGAAGGTTTCCGCAGGCTCGGAACGCAACTCAAGATAGGCGCGGACAAGGCGTTCGATGGCGGGGATGATGTCCTCGGCAGAGAAACCGGGCCCTGCACGGGTGCCGATGGCGGCGTCCTCGGTGCTGTCGCCGCCCAGGGTGATCTGGTAGTTCTCCACCCCCGCGCGGTCGAGCCCGAGAATGCCGATATGGCCGACGTGGTGGTGACCGCAGGCGTTGATGCAGCCCGATATCTTGATTTTGAGCGGGCCTATATCGTGCTCGAGCTTCAATTCTTCGAAGCGGGTTGCGATCTCCTGCGCGATCGGGATCGAGCGGGCCGTGGCCAGCGCGCAATAATCCATGCCAGGGCACGCGATGATGTCGGAGATCAGCCCCACGTTGGCTGTGCCCAGACCCGCCGCTGCGAGAGCTGAGTAGACGGACGGCAGGTCGCTTTTGTGCACATGGGGCAGGATCACGTTCTGTTCGTGGCTGATGCGCAGCTCGTCATGGCCGTATCGTTTCGCGAGATCGGCCATCAGGCGCATCTGCGCGGATGTGGCATCACCGGGCGTCGCACCATGAGCCTTGAGACTGACGGTAACAATGGCGTAGCCCGCCGCGCGGTGCTCGGTCAGGTTGGTATCAGCCCAGCTGCGGAAGGCGGGATAGTGACGCCGCGCGTCCTCAAACGCGGTGACCGGCGCGTCGCGAAAGACAGGTGGGGCAAACTCGGCCTCAATCGCGCTCAGCATCTGCTGATCGACGCCCGTGAACTGGGGCCGGATCAGGGCAAAGCGCTCTTCCACCCGGGCTCGGAAGTCATCGAGCCCGTTTTCGTGAACGGTGATCTTGATCCGGGCCTTGTACTTGTTGTCGCGTCTTCCCAATAGGTTATAGACGCTGACGATGGCTTCCAGATAGGGCAGCAGGTCGGCGCGGGGCAGGAACTCGCGGATGACCTTGCCGATCATCGGGGTGCGGCCCAGACCGCCGCCAACGATGACTTCGAAACCTGCTTCACCGTCACGAGTCACCATGCGCAACCCGATGTCATGCGCGCGGGTGACGGCGCGGTCGTTGGGGCTGCCGGTGACGGCAACCTTGAACTTGCGCGGCAGGAACTGGAATTCCGGATGGTCGGTGGACCACTGCCGGATGAGCTCGGCCACGGGGCGCGGGTCGGCGATCTCATCCGCCGCGGCGCCAGCGAAATGGTCGGCGGTGACGTTGCGGATGGTGTTGCCGGAGGTCTGGATGGCGTGCATGTCCACCTCGGCCAGCGCATCGAGCATATCGGGCACGTCGCGCAGCTTGGGCCAGTTGTACTGGATGTTCTGGCGGGTGGTGAAATGGCCGTAGCCCTTGTCCCACTTGTCCGCGATGTCCGCGAGCTTGTGCATCTGGCGGCTGTTGAGCGTGCCATAAGGGATCGCGACGCGCAGCATGTAGGCGTGCAGCTGAAGGTAGAGACCGTTCATCAGGCGCAGGGGTTTGAACTCATCTTCGGTCAGCGACCCGTCGATGCGGCGTTCGACCTGGGCGCGGAATTGGGCGTTGCGTTCCTTCAGGAAGGCGGCATCGAAGTCGGTATAGCTATACATTGCGCGCAACCTCTTGTTTTCCATGGATGTAATTGGAGGGGCCGCGGGCGCGAAAGGCTTCGCGGAAGTGGGCCGGCTGTGGGCTCTCGGTCGAGAGATCCACGTCCATCAGGTAGGCGCCGACCACATGACCGGTTTGCTGGGCCGCCTCGATCAGGCGCAGATCGGCGTCGGCCTCATCGGTGAGCACTTCGGCCTCGGCCAGATCACCGGTCCAGCCGGTGGCGGTCTGGTAGATCACGTCACCTTCCAACAGGGCGTTGGCGGTCACGACTTTGGGAGTGAAAACACGGGCCATGTCAGCGGGCCTCCTGTAGGGATTCAGCGTGTCGGTACAACGTCGGTATTACATCGGTATTACGTCGGTGCGCGGCGTCGGTGGCCGCGCGGGGGGCGAGACCGAGGATCGTGAGCGCAGGGCCCGACATTTCCGCCGCAGAGAGGGCGGCGGGCAGCGCGTCGAGGGTCGTGGCGAGGATGCGCTCATTGGGGCGCGAGGCGTTCTCCACCACGGTGACAGGCGTTTGACGATCCGCACCGTGCATGATCAGACGGCCCTGGATAAAGCGGGCTGATCTCTTGCCCATGTAGATGGCGGCGACTTCGCCCGGGCGCGCAAGGGCCGCCCAGTCGTGATCTGCAAAACCTTTCATGTCATGGCCGGTCAGCAGCCGGGCGGAGGCGTTGCGGCCGCGGCGTGTCAGACTCTGACCAATGCCTGCGACAGCGGCGGAGGCGGCGGTGATCCCGGGTACGATGCTCCAGTCAATGGCGTGGGTGTCGAGCGCCTCGATCTCCTCGTCGAGGCGGCCGAAAACGGTGGCGTCGCCGGATTTGAGACGGACCACCTGGGCACCGTTCTTTGCGTGCTGAACGATCAGATCGTTGATGGTTTCCTGCGCGGTGGCAGGGCCGTAGGCCTCCTTGCCGACGTCGATCATGACCGCTTCGCGGCGGGCAAGTTCCAGAATGGGCTGGCTGATGAGCCGGTCGTAGATGACCACATCCGCTTCATCCAGCAGGCGGCGCGCCTTCAGGGTCAAAAGATCGGGATCGCCCGGACCGCCGCCGACAAAATGCACATGGCCCGGGCGGGCCTGGCGGGAAAGATGCTCGGTGAGCAGGGTGTCCAGCGCGCCTTTAACGGCGGCCTCGCCGCCTTTGATCGCAGCCGGGCCCGCCGAGAAGTAATAATCGCGCCAGAAATCGCGGCGCGCGCGGCCAAAGGGCAGCGCTTCGGCTGCTTTGCGGAACGCCTTGCCGATGCGGGCGAGGGGGCCGAGGGTTGCGGGCAGGCGCGCTTCCAGATCGGCCTTGATCGCGCGGGCGAGCACGGGGGCGGCACCTTCGGTTCCGATGGCGACGGTCACGGGATCGCGGTCCACGATGGCGGGGGTAATGAACTGGCTGTCCTCAAGATTGTCGACCACATTGACGAGCGCGCCGTCGGCATGGGCGAGGGCGGCGGTGCGGGCGTCTTCGGCGTCATCCTCATCTGCGGCGTAGAAAAGAGCGGCACAGAGCGCATCACCGGGGGCCATGGCGCGGCGGATCAGGGTGAGCTTGCCCGCCTCCGCATAGGCGGTGATCTGAGGCGCGGGATCAGCGCTGAAGACGGTGATATGGGCCGTGGTCTTGAGCAGCAGGCGCAGTTTAGCAAGGGCAGCCTCGCCCCCACCGGAGAGCACGACACGGCGGCCTGCCAGGTGCAGAAAGATCGGGAAGTGGTCCATGGTGTCAACGCCTTTGCAAATTCCTGAAGGTAATATAGGAAATAGTTCTGTATATTGACCAGTATTGAGCATTGAAAAGGACGTTCGTTCTGATTTAACTGGAGGATAGAACAGATACCCCTGTGATGAGGCAGAGACAGAATGAGCGTTCGCATTGACGAGACTGACCGGAAAATTCTTGGTGCGCTGCAGCGGGATGCAAGCCAGTCGCTGGAGGAAATTGCCGCCGAAGTGGGCTCTTCCAAGACGCCGGTGTGGAACCGGATCCGCAAATTGCGGGAGGCGGGGGTGATCGGTCAGCAGACGGTGGTGCTGGATGCGGATGCGCTCGGGTTCGAGGCGTGTTTCTTTGTGCTGATCCGCACCTCAGAGCATGAGGCGGAGTGGCAGGCGGCGTTTCTGAAGGCATTGCAGGACCGGGCGGAGGTGCAGGAGGCGCATCGTCTGGCTGGAGATATCGACTATATCCTGAAGGTACGCGTGGCGAATGCGCGCGCCTATGATGCCTTCTATCAGGCGCTGATCGCGGAGGTGCGGGTGCACAACGTCACGGCGCTGCTTTCCATGGAAGAGATCAAATCCACCACCATGCTGCCACTCTAGGGGCTTGATCCGAAGGTGCGGCTGGCGCCGCATGCCTATGCTGGGTGCTGGCTGGTCCGTGAGCCAATCATGCCCGCGTTTGCACCATCAGCGCGGTCAGGCCGTGGAAGTGGTAGGTGTCCGCGTAGACGGGCGGCGCCGTGATCGTCAGATCCGGTGCGCGGGCAAAGAGGGCCTGCAGGCCCATTTGCAGCTCCAGCCGGGCGAGCGGTGCACCGACGCAGAAGTGCAGCCCTGCACCGAAGGCAGCGTGGCTTGGTGCGGGACGGAACGGGTCGAAACGGTCGGGATTTGCTGTGCGGGCGGGATCGCGGCCAGCGGATCCGAGCATCAGCGCCACTTCGGCCCCTTTGGGCAGCCTGTGCGGACCGATCTGCACCTCTTCGTAGGCGGTGCGGGTGAACATGTGCAGCGGCGGGTCAAAGCGGAGGATTTCCTCGACCGTGCCTGCGATGGCCTCAGGCGTCAGGGCGCGGGCGGGATCGGGCAGGGTGGTGAGGGCCTTCACCGCATTGCCGAGCGTATGGACCGTGGCCTCGTGCCCCGCGTTGAGCAGCAGCACGCAGGTGGCGATCATCTCCGCGCGGGTGAGTTTTTCGCCCTCGGCTTCTGCGGCGATCAGATGGGTGATCAGATCATCCTGCGGGTCGCGGCGCTTGGCTTCGATGTGATCGCTGAGATAGGCGGTGAAAGCGGCGGCGGCGGCGTCCGCGGCCTCCTCCGTCGCGCGGGTGCGGCCCGCCTGATACATAGCGACCATGGTGTTGGACCAGTTCAGAAGCTGCGGCCACATGCTCTCCGGGACACCGAGGAGCCGGGCGATGACCCGGACGGGCAGGGCGGTGCAGAAGGCGGGGATCAGATCGAAAGGGCCGGTCGGCAGATCCGACAGCAGCTCGGCGCAGATCTCTTCGATATCCGGGGTCAGGGATTTGATCCTGCGCGAGGTGAAGGCGCGCAGAATGAGCCCGCGCAGGCGGGTGTGGCTGGGCGGTTCCAGTTCGAGCAGCGAATGGCGTTCGAGGGCGGCGAAATTCGTCAGATGCGGTTCCGGGGGGCTGCGCTGGTCATCGAGGGTGGCGCGGCCCAGTCTGCGGTCGCGCAGAAGAGCATCGACCGTTGCCGCGTCGAACACGGCGACCATGCCGTAGTCGTCCCAGTATTGCACCGGATCCTCGGCCAGCACATCTGCATAGAGCGCGTAGGGTTCCTGCACGAAGGCAGGATCCAGCGGGGACTGGTGCAGCGTCTTCATCGCCGGTTGCGCGGTCAGCTTTCCGACAGTGCGGTGATGATGGGGGAGAAATCCTCCGCCGAGAGGCTTGCGCCGCCCACAAGCGCACCGTCAACGTTATCCAGCGCAAAGATATTGTCAGCGTTGTCCGGTTTGACGGACCCGCCGTAGAGCAGGCGCATGCTCTCTCCGGCCGCGCCGAAGCGGTCGGAGAGCTTGGCCCGCATCCGCGCGTGCACATCGGCGATCTCGTCCATGGTGGGGGTCTTGCCGGTGCCGATGGCCCAGATCGGCTCATAGGCGACGACGAGTGTCTCCGGTGCACTGCCGCTGGGGATGGAGCCTGCGAGCTGTGTCTCGATGACGTCGAGGGCGCGGCCGTCTTCGCGTTCGTCGAGGCTTTCGCCGATGCAGACGATGGCGATGAGCCCTGCGGCCTGGGCCGCGGCGGCTTTTGCGGCGACCTGTGCGTCCGTCTCACCGTAGGCCGCGCGGCGTTCGGAATGGCCGACGATGACGTGGGTGGCACCGATTTCCGCGATCAGGGGTGCGGCAGTGTCACCGGTGTGCGCACCTTTTTCCTCAGCGTGGCAATCCTGTGCGCCGATCATCACGGGGCTGCCAGCAGTGTTTTGCAGCGCGTGGCCCAGAAGGGGGGCTGGCGGGCACAGCACCACGTCAACGGGGCATTCAGGATGCGCGAGGTTGAGCTTGCGGATCATGTCCAGCGCGGGGATCGACCCGTTCATCTTCCAGTTGCCTGCTGCCAGTTTGCGCCGCATCGTGTTCTCCCGTTGTTGAATGCGATCTTGTTAGCAAGCTGCGGGCGGCTCTACAAACGAATGCAGCGGGGCGACCTGTCTTCCAAGGCGGTAAATCAACCGGCGGTCATGCGTGCTTCTGCCTAGGTTTCTGAGGCGGTCAGCCGAACTTGATAGATTCGCCGCAGCCGCAGGCCTCGGTCACATTGGGATTGCGGAACTTGAAACAGCTCTCGAGCAGCGATGTCTCGTAGTCGATCTCCGTGCCAAAGAGGAACATCTGCGCCATGGGGGCGATCATCACGCGGGCGCCGTCCTGCTCGACGATCTCGTCATTGGGATCGGTCGCCTCGACATACTCCATGGTGTATTCCATGCCCGCGCAGCCGCCTTTCTTGACACCGATGCGCAGGCCCGCGTGACCGGCGGAGGTCATGAGCTTGGCCACCTGGGCGGCGGCCTTGGGGGTCAGGGTGACGGCTTGCTTGCCGGGGATGCCGAACATGTATGCTCTCCTTTGACCGCCAATTTAAGCGCTGGAAGCCGGTGAGACAAGCGGGCGCGCGGGATTTCCCGCGACCGTCGCACCTGCTGCAACACTGCGGGTGACAACGGCGCCTGCACCGATCACTGCATCCTCTCCGATGCTGACCCCGGGCAGGATCAATGCGCCACCGCCGATCCAGACATTGCGTCCGATAGTGATGGGGCGGCCGAACTCCAGCCCGGTATC
This sequence comes from uncultured Roseobacter sp., assembly GCF_947496515.1. GTDB lineage: Bacteria > Pseudomonadota > Alphaproteobacteria > Rhodobacterales > Rhodobacteraceae > Roseobacter. The sequence continues at coordinate 235,471 of NZ_CANMDB010000001.1, forward strand.
GCGCGTTTTGGCGTCGCGTGGGTGGTCGGCGGTCAGGATCTGCACGTAAGGGCCCACCTGAGTCATATCGCCGATGTGGATCGGACAGACATCGAGCAGCACGCACCCGTAGTTGAAAAACACGTCCCGGCCCAGATGAATGTTGTAGCCGTAATCCGCATAGAACGGTGATCGCAGCGCGCAGCCCGTACCGCGGCTGCCGATCCACTGATCCAGGATCGCGGTTCGGTCCTCGACGTCCGAGACGGTCGTGGCGTTGTACCGTTGCTGGAGCGCCTGGCTTGCCGCGCGTTCCTGCACCAGTGCCGGATCGCCCGCGCGGTAGAGCTCTCCGGCGATCATCTTTTGTTTTTCGGTCGGCACGGCGTGTGTCTACATGAAGCCCAGTTCGAGACGCGCCTCGTCCGACATCATGTCCATGCCCCAGGGGGGCTCCCACACCAGCGCCACATCCACGTGCTTGACGCCGGGCAGGGGCTCCACCGCATCGGCGACCCATCCGGGCATCTCGCCCGCCACGGGGCAGCCCGGTGCGGTCAACGACATCTTGATGTCGACTTCGTTGGCCTCGTTGATGGCAATCGTGTAGATCAGCCCGAGCTCGTAGATATTGACCGGGATCTCCGGGTCGAACACGGTGCGACAGGCCTCGACCACCTGCTCATAGAGCGGGTGATCGGTCGAGGAGGGCGCGATCAGCGGCGTGCCTTCGAGCGGTTCGGGTGCATTGTTCATCATCGGGCCTCTCGGTCGCTTCCTGAGTTTTTACATAGGTCATTTGGTGCCGCAGTTAAAGGGGCCGCGCGGCCCCTTGGTGCCCGGGCGGCACCCCGGGGCGGGGGGCTGGCAACGGTGGCGCCCGCAGCGGGGCGGGTGCGGGGTTCCTGGTGCGACGTAAAAAGGGGCCGCGCGGCCCCTTGGGTCGCCGCGGCGCCGGTGGAGGAGGGGGCAGACCAAGGAAGGTGTCGCGCGGCGGCGCTTCTTCTGCCACAGTGGTACCGTCTAACGGGAGGTAGATGATGCTTGACACAGTAACCAACGATCAGATGAGCGCGTTTCTCGATCGCTTTGGCGCAGCGCTCGAGGCGGGGGACATCGACGCGGTTGTAGAGATGTTCCAGACCGATTGCTACTGGCGCGATCTGGTGAGCTTTACCTGGAACATCAAGACGATGGAAGGCCGCGACGCCGTTCGCGACATGCTGGAGGCGCAGCTGGGCAGCACCAAACCCACCGCCTGGCAGCTGGCCGAGGGCGAGCTGCCCACCGAAGAGGGCGGCATCGTCACCGCCTGGATCACCTTTGAGACAAAGGCGGCGCGAGGCTACGGGCTGGTGCGGCTCAAGGACGGGCTCATCTGGACGCTGCTCACCACCATGGTGGAGCTGAAGGGCCACGAGGAACCGCTGGGCTACGAACGGCCTCTGGGTACCAAACACGGGGCGGGCAAGCATCGTCTCAGCTGGGCTGAGGAGATCGAGAAGGAGCGCACCGAGCTTGGCTATACCACCCAGCCTTACACGGTCATCATCGGCGGTGGACAGGGGGGCATTGCCCTTGGCGCGCGGCTGCGGCAGCTGGGGGTCCCCACCATCATCGTGGAGAAGAACGAGCGCGCGGGCGACAGCTGGCGCAACCGGTACAAATCGCTCTGCCTGCATGACCCGGTGTGGTACGATCACCTGCCCTATCTGCCGTTTCCGCCCAACTGGCCCGTCTTTGCCCCCAAGGACAAGCTGGGCGACTGGTTGGAGATGTACACGCGGATCATGGAGCTGAACTACTGGACCCGCTCGGAGGTGCAGAAAGCGGAATGGGACGCAGATGCGGGCACCTGGATCGTCAAGGTGAACCGCGACGGCGAAGAGGTGACGCTGCGGCCGACGCAGCTGGTCTTTGCCACCGGCATGTCGGGCAAGGCCAATGTGCCGGACTTTCCCGGGATGGAGCGCTTCAAGGGCGACCAGCATCATTCGTCGAAACACCCCGGCCCCGATGCCTACAAGGGCAAGAAGGCGGTGGTCATCGGGTCGAACAACTCCGCCCATGACATCTGTGCTGCCCTGTGGGAGCATGACGTCGATGTGACCATGGTGCAGCGCTCCTCCACCCATATCGTGCGGTCAGAGCCGCTGATGGAATACGGGCTCGGGGATCTTTATTCCGAGCGCGCGGTGGAGGCGGGCGTGAGCCATCACAAGGCGGATCTGATCTTTGCCTCGCTGCCCTACCGGATCTTGCATGAGTTCCAGATCCCGGTGTATGACAAGATCAAGGAGGTCGATGCGGAGTTCTACGCAGGACTTGAGAAGGCGGGCTTCCAGCTGGACTGGGGGGCGGACGACTCCGGGCTCTTCATGAAATACCTGCGGCGCGGGTCGGGCTACTACATTGATGTGGGCGCCAGTCAGCTGATCATCGACGGCAAGATCAAGCTGAAGGCCGGTCAGGCGACCGAAGTGGTCGAAGACGGTGTGATCCTCGATGATGGCACAAAGCTGGAGGCGGATGTGATCGTCTATGCCACCGGCTATGGCTCCATGAACGGTTGGGTCGCGGATCTGGTGGGGCAGGAGACGGCAGACCGCGTCGGCAAGGTCTGGGGTCTGGGCTCTGACACGCCCAAGGATCCGGGCCCCTGGGAAGGCGAACAGCGCAACATGTGGAAGCCGACGCAGGTGGAGAACCTCTGGATGCACGGCGGCAACCTGCACCAGTCGCGGCACTATTCGCAGTTCCTGTCCTTGCAGATCAAGGCGCGGATGGAAGGGATCGACACGCCCGTCTACGGTCTGCAGGAGGTGCATCACTCGGGCCGCTGAGCCTGTCGTCTCTCAATAGGCTGGAGCGGGTGCGCTGCTCCGGCCTACGTCACACAGGGGCCCATCGGCAGATGATGCGTGGGCTTGGCGAGATGGCGCTTTGCGCCGGCGGAGCGGCTTCGTAGCCGGTAGATGATGCGTATCGGTCCTCTTGAGGACGGGCGCCTCGTCATAGCGATTGGGGTCTGTCGCCTCGGCTAGAACCGCAATGTGATGGCTTCAAAGGATAGCTTGCTCCAGTAGCTCGACCACAGCAGGAAACCCGCGAATTTGCAAAGGTCCTCGGTTGCGTTCGGGACGGCAATCGCGGCGGGCATGGCATCCAGCGTCACGGACAGCGCCAGACACAGGACGCTAAGCACCAGCGGCAGATGTCGCACCTGCGCAAGATAAGCGCGCTGCATCCATAGTATCGCCGTCGCCGCGCAGCCATAGAGGGCAAACATGACCATCTCGAACCACGGCAACAGGTCGCGGATCGGCCCGTCGTGGAGCAAAAAGAGATCGTCCAGAGCCAGCAGCGCGGAGAGCAGCGACACCCAACCCAGTAACCTTGCCCGAGGCGCGCGCAGGGCGGTGGCCATCATCGTGGTCGTCGCGGCGATGATCAGCACCACGATCCCGCCGTTGGAGATTGCGCCAAGAAAGAACGGGCCACCCGCGTAGGTCGCGGGGTCACTCAGCGCAACGGCGACATCGCCACCGCGCAGGTGAATGGCCATCAAAAGAGCAATGGCGATGACCAGCACGCCTGCGGTTATCAGGATTTCGATAAACGGGCTCTGGGTCAGCCGCAGCGTCTTTGGCGGGCTTAACTCCGCTCGGGTGCCAAGGTCGGATGGGTGACTGTCATACATTTGTTACATTATATTTCGAGGCGCCCGAAATCCCAGTGAAAAGTTAACGCCGTCGCGCGGTCTTCATCGCTTGCGCACTGTCAGGTCAAGGTCAAAGACAACCGCCGGTTGCCGAAAGCCGCCGGGTGAGAAGATGAGGTTGTGCCCGGGAGCATACGACCTGCTGTCAGCCTGCCGCCAGCGACCGGTCATGGACATGCCAGCTTCCAGCGTCGTTTGATCGGGCTTGGCCAATCGTGAAGCCAAGGCAAGCGTCCGCTCGCCTACGGTCTGCACCACATGCGTTGTCGGAGATGGCTGGAGGACGCGTGCCCCAAGCCGGACCGCAAGTCGACGCCGGGAAGGAGCCTCGTGCTTATTTCGCGATCAGCAGATCGCAGGGTGGTTTACGGATCAGTGTGGCGGACAGGCTGCCCAGGATATAGCGGCCTGCGCCCGAGCGGGTGTGCCCGCCGATGACCAGCAGATCAAAACTCTGATCCGCCATGATGTCCTGCAGCGCCTCCTCCGGCCGTGCCTCGATAAAGACAGGATAGGGCAGGTCCTGCGGCAGCGGGTGCATCGCCTTCCAGGTCTCGTAATCACGCTCCGCCTCCTCGCGGAAAGAAACCTCATGGGCGGTAAAGACGGTCAGATCAGCGCCGGGGGCGAGGGCGGCAATATGACCGAGTGCAGCGGCGCAGACGTCCGAGAGTGCGACACCTGCGAGGACCCGGGTATATGCCTGCTCAGCGCTGCCGGTCACGAGCAGTACCGGGACGGTGCTGGAGCGGATCAGGTGCTCCATGGTGGTTTCGCGGATCTGGTCAAGGAACGCGCGGCGGCGGTGCAGCCCGACGATCAGCAGATCCGCCTCGACGCGGGCCACCGTCTCGGTGATCTGCTGGATTGCGTCGCCCTTGGCCACGGTGATCTCGACCGATAGGGGGCGTTTGCCTGCGTCCTCTGCCACCTGACCCGAGAGCATCGTCCGGGCGCCGACCTCCACGGGCTGGGACAGCGGTTCAGGCAACGCGGCATCGACGATATGCAGCACGGTCAGCTGCGCGCCTGTCTCGGCGGCCATGTCCACGGCCCGGCGGAGCGCCGGGCGCGACCGCTCCGACAAATCACTGGCGATCACGATGTTCTTCACAAGACTGCCCCTCCGCTGGAATGATGATTCCGGTGAGGTTCATCTATGCAGCCTCTGGCGCAGCACAAGATGCGATCGGACCGGTCCCGCACGCTCTCCGCCCGCGACGGGCGGCTGCGGGCCAGCCAAGGTTTGGTGACCGCGATCCCGATGAGCTTGCCAATGTCGCGCCTGGCCTGTCGGGTGCGCCGGACGCGGCGCACAACACCCCGCTGGTTCGGCGATCTTTCAGCCTGCTGGACGTCGCATTGGGCCGGTCACGCAGTCATCCGTGAAGACCACTGCGGACCGATCCGAAGGGTCAGCTTGGACGGGCACCGCGCAACGCCGTCAGAAATGCGGCGAGGTTGGCTCTGGCAGCTCCTTCATTCGCGAGTCTCAGCCGCTCGACGCCCAGAAAGGCCTCATTATAGGCGGCGGTGTGGGGTGTGCGGATCGTCTGGTCAAAGAGCGCGCGGCCAGCGCTGTTCAACACCCTGTAGCGGACGGTCATCTCGACCGTCATGGAGGCGCCGAAGAGCGGCTGTTCCACCGCGATCAGGTCGGCCGCGACCCGCAGCGGGCCACCATCGCGAATGTAGCCGCCTTCCAGTAGGGCGCTGTCGAGTGCGGATTGGAACGCGGTATCCGAGATTTCGGACGTCCAGAGCGGCGACGTTTCGCGGCCGCCGGTCACGTCGGTCGATCCGATCTGCTTGGCGTAAATGCTCGAGGTGGATACGGGCGCGATGGAGGTGGGTTTCATCGCGATGGGGCTCGCACCCGAGGCGCAGCCTGCCAGGATGGCGACCGACAGCAAAAGAGCGAGTTTTTCAATGATCGGTCTCAATTCAATACTCCTTGGGTACGGGTATGGGTCCGCTCGGGGTCGTCCACCCTGCGTGGACCGGGCCCTTATCAACGGCATACGTCCCTATAAAGCGCCGACAGCAGCCAAGGTTAATGATCTCGGCGGTCGTGTCTCTTCATTGGTGCCGTCCTGGTCCGTCGGGAGCCTTTCGGCACGACCTTCGTCGCGCGAACGGGTCGGGTCCGCGCGCGGGACGCTTGGCCTATCAGCCCCGGGCGCGTTTGCGGGCAGGCTGCGGTTTTACGCGGGCCTCGATCTCGTCGTAGAGTTTGCCGACGATGTCCTTGTTCGTTGCCTTTTCGATCCCTTCGAAGCCCGGAGAGGAGTTGACCTCCAGCACTTTGGGGCCTGCTTCTGATCGCAACAGATCGACCCCGGCCTTGCCCAGACCGAAGGCGCGGGCGGCACGCACTGCCGTGTCGCGTTCCTCCTTGGTGATGCGTACCACCTTGGCGGAGCCGCCCCGGTGCAGATTGGACCGAAAGTCCCCCTCCGCCCCGGTGCGTTTCATGGCCGCCACGACCTTGCCCGCGATGACGAGACAGCGGATGTCCTCGCCCGCCGCTTCCTTGACGAAATCCTGCACGAGGAAGTTCGCCTTGAGCCCGCGGAAGGCGTCGATCACGCTCTCTGCGGCCTTTTTCGTCTCGGCCAGCACCACACCCTTGCCCTGAGTGGATTCCAGCAGCTTGACGATCACCGGTGCGCTGCCCACCAGCCCCATCAGGTTCGACGTGTCCTTGGGCGAGGCGGCAAAGGCGGTGGTGGGCATGCCGATCTTTTTGGAGGCGAGGATCTGGTGGGCGTGCAGCTTGTCGCGGCTCGCGGTGATACCGGCGGAGCCGTTGACGCAGTAGGTGCCGATGGTCTCGAACTGACGGATGACCGCGGTGCCATAGGCGGTGACGGATGCACCGATGCGCGGGATCACCGCGTCATAGCGCGGCAGGCGTTTGCCGTCGTAGTGAACCTCGGGCGCCATGGCGTTGATCGCCATGTAGCAGCGGGTGGTGTCGATGACCTCCACCGCGTGACCGCGCGCCTCGCCCACCTCGACGAGGCGGCGGGTGGAATAGTTGTCTTCCCGGCTGAGCACCGCGATGCGGAGTGCGCGTTTGGGGGCGCGTTGCTTGAGGGCGGCGGTGTGATAGTCGTCGTAGCTGAGTTCGGGCTGGAGATTTTTCTCCGTGGGCGAGATGGAGATGTGATCGGTCAGGGCCTGCCGGCCCAGCAGCATCCGCGAGGACATTTGCTGGCGGTTGGTCAGCGTGATCTCGATGGGCCAGCTCTGGCCTGCGACGGCGAGGGTGGAGGAGATGACGAAACGCTGTTCTGTCTCGCCGTTGGACGAGGTCACCTCGCGCCGGTCGACCAGCGGGGCCGAGCAGGTGATGGCCATGTCCGCGCGGCCTGCGATGGGGTGGACGTTGAAGCGGACCTTGGGCTGTTTGGCGGGGCCGAAGACCTCGATGTCGTGGGCGTGCAGCGCCGAGGTGCGCGCACCGGTGTCCACCTTGGCCTTGATCGCGGGCAGACCGAGGTCGGGCAGGGCCACCCATTCCTCCCAACCAAATGTGAGTTTTCCGTCCATATCGCCCCCTCGCTGGCTTGCATGGGTAACAGGCGGGACCCGGCCTCACAAGCGGGTCACTGTGGTAGCGGCCCGGTCTTCCATGTGCAGCCCGGGGGCGGAGGGATGGCGGAGGTGTCCTTATAATCGTCGGGAGCAATCTGTTCCCAAGCAGGAGGCGCATACTCTGGCGGTGCCGCTTCAATCCACCCGCGCCAGCGCCCAAAAAACGCTTCGTCGTCCAAGTCCTGATCAACCCATTGGCAGGGGTGGCCCATCTGGTTTTGGAAGCCTTCGGGCAGTTGGACGGTTCCGTCGAGAAAAACGTTCCGGAAATCTGTCCTTTTGTCGAAAACCACTGCGGTCAGATCAATATTTCTAAGCAGGCCACCGTTGTTTACACTTCCGTTCAGATCGGTCCCATTCATGAATGCCCCTCTCAGTTGCACCCTTACCATTTCAGCGTTGCGGAAGATCGCGTCATCTAAAAGTGCCCCCTGCAGATCGACATCCTCCAGAGTTGAACGGGTCATATTGGCCCTTGCCATTCGAACTCCTCGCAGTACCACGTCTTTCATGGTTACTTTGCGCAAGTTTGCACCTTCCAACTGCGCCCGTGTCAGTATCGTTCCTCGCAGCAAATAGTCCTCTCCTCTCATGTTTGCGCCTGCGAGGAAAACCAAACGCAGAATAGCATTGTTGAAGTTTGGCCTATCTGCTCCCTCCCTTTCCCAGAGTGGCCTGTTCATATCTGCTAACAGGGTTCTATGCCGAGCCCACCATTCGTTGTTGAAGGCTTTGCGTTGCGGCTCGTCCAAACCTATCAATGTGCAAGGTGTTTCTTCTTCGCGCTTGCACCAAACCACCAGAAACTCATTGCGCGCGATCTCATAGGGCAACCAACCCGCGGGGCGTTCGACGATGTTCTCCGCTGTCAGGTCGAGACGGGCGAGATAATGTCCCGGTCTTTCGGTCACTAACCAGCTTAGCGCGCCGATCGGCAGGGCCGCCAAAGTCCCGATCAGAGCACTCAAAAATCCCGCTTTTTTCACCTGATGGGCCGGATCGCCCGCCCCGCCGCGCATCCGGTAGAAGATCATCATGGCCGAGCCCAATCCGAATATAAGGGAAAAGACAAACATGGCGGCCGCAACCCCGGTCAGCGCCAGATCACGGGCTGGCAGGGATTGAAACCAGACGTAGAGCAGCACGACAGGGCCTGCGAGCCAGGCAAAGACGATGTTCCAGAAGACCGATGGGAACTCTAGCGCGCGCGGTTGGCAGCAGCCATCCTTACGCAGGTGGCGGCGGAGGGTCAGCGCCGTGTCGGTTATCAGCCAGGGTGTGACCGCATCGCCCAAGCGGCGGTCTTTGATGCTCTCCGGCAGCTCTCCCAAAGCGTCCCACAAACGGACCAGGTAGAGGTGGAAGTAGCCGTAGACCGCGACCGTCAGGATGGGGGCCGTGTAGAAGAAAAGCCGCGTGGGCACCGAGACACCGACCAGTGGCAGCTCCGTGTCGCGGCTAACGCCGTAGAAGTCAATGGGCCGCACGCCCAGCATGGTGACGCCCACAAAGATCAGCACCGCCAGCAGGATGAACCAGGTATTGCGGGCGTTGGCGGTAAGCGCCTGTACGCGGGAAAGCCTTGTGTCATCCGTCATGTAATAACTCTTAGTTGCAATACTTGAAGTCTGGCGCAGGGTCGAAAACCGATCAAGGGTCTTGGAATGACCCGCGATTTGGGCGAAGGGGGCGTCATGAGTGTTCGTTTCGATCTTAAGGCCACGGATGGCGGTGCGCGGACCGGGGTTATCCACACCCAACGCGGAGATATTCGCACGCCCGCGTTCATGCCGGTGGGCACCGCCGCGACGGTCAAGGCGATGATGCCGGGATCGGTCCGGGAAACCGGGGCGGATGTGATCCTGGGCAATACCTATCATCTGATGCTGCGGCCCACGGCAGAGCGCATCGACCGGCTGGGCGGGCTGCACAGCTTTATGAATTGGGACAGGCCGATCCTGACCGACTCCGGCGGGTTTCAGGTGATGAGCCTTGCCGCCTTGCGCAAGCTGACGGAGCGGGGGGTCACATTCAAAAGCCACATCGACGGGTCAAAACACGAGATCACGCCGGAGCGGTCCATGGAGATCCAAGCGCTGTTGGGCTCTGACATCGTGATGTGTTTTGACGAATGTCCCGCCCTGCCCGCGGACCGCGACCGGATTGCCGAGAGCATGGCGCTGTCGATGCGGTGGGCGCAGCGGTCGCGGGAGGCCTTTGGCGACAGGCCCGGACACGCGCTCTTTGGCATCCAACAGGGCGGGCTGGAGCCTGATCTGCGCGCCGAAAGTGCGCAGGCGCTGGTGGAGATCGGCTTTGACGGCTACGCGGTCGGCGGGCTTGCCGTGGGCGAGGGGCAGGAAGCGATGTTCGGCTGTCTCGATCATGCGACCGCGCATCTGCCGCAGGACAGGCCACGCTACCTGATGGGTGTGGGCAAGCCCGATGACATCGTCGGCGCCGTGGCCCGCGGCATCGACATGATGGATTGCGTGCTGCCCAGCAGATCGGGGCGTACGGGGCAGGTCTTTACTCGGCGCGGTGTGCTCAACATCAAGAACGCGCGGCATATGGATGATCCACGCCCGCTGGACGAGGACTGCCATTGTCCGGCCTGCCGCGACTACAGCCGCGCCTACCTGCACCATGTGTTCCGCAGTCAAGAGATCATCTCGTCGATGTTGCTGACGTGGCATAACCTGACCTACTATCAGGATATCATGCAGCAGATGCGCGACGCGATCGCGGCTGCGCGGTTTGTGCCGTGGATGCGCGACTTTCACGCGGTGCGCGCGCAGGGCGACATCGACCCTCTGTGACGGATCCGGTTTTGCAATTTTTTGCGTTTTGTCCGGCCACATTAAGAAGGGCTTAACCCGGTCACGCATACATCAAGGCATCGGAAGTTAGAGGTGTCTGGATGTCTGCAAATGCGAAACGCGCTGAGGTCGATCAAGAGGGATCGCTGGAGCATACCTTGCACCAGATACTCGGGCAGTTCGCGCCATTGCGCGTCGCCGCGCTGCAGATTCTGATCTATCACATCGAGGGGCCGGACGAGGAAGACCGGCACGTCACGGACGAAGAATTCATGGCCGCCGCCGCGAGCCTTGATGCCGGATGTGCAGCGGCCCGTGCGCTGGAGGCTGAATACTTCGCCCCCCATGATCTGACGCTGCCGACTGTCCTGGCGGAAAAGCTGGCGGATCTGACGGAGGCCTTGCAGGAACTGGTGCGGATCACCTCACGATGTTCTCTGGACGACAAGAAGGTGAAAGGGTTCAATCCGTCGGCCAAGATGTATGACCTGTGCTGCCTGCGCGTGGCCAATGGCGTCAGTGATTTCAGCACCGAGCTAGGGTATTTTTTCCTGGAACTCAATGACAAGGGCAGGGCAGACGCGCTGGATCATACCAGCTCCATCGCGATGGAAATCGGCAAGATCGGTCGGGTCATCAATATGGTCGCCACCAACGCCTCGATTGAGGCGGCGCGGGTGGGCGACGCTGGCAAGGGCTTCACCGTGATCGCCGATGAGGTCAAGGCATTGTCGTCGCGCGTATCATCGCTGTCGGTCTCGCTGACGGAACGGAACGCCCGAAACTAGAGGGCCGCGGCACCGTTTTTGGGTAATTGGAGGCTTGTGATTTCCGGTGGCTCTGGCCATGTTGGCGCCAGCAAAGAGAATGACAAGGTTGATTTCAGGCGGCAGTCGCCCCACCTGTGACGTCCAAGTCGGAGATGGTCGAGCGTTGCTGCAAGAGCGGGACCGGTGCCATCTTGCCAAAATAAGGAAAGAGCATGCAAGAGCCTCTGAATGCGTCCTACCCGGTGTTGCCACTGCGCGATATCGTCGTTTTTCCCCATATGATCGTGCCCTTGTTCGTCGGCCGCGACAAATCCGTCCGCGCCCTCGAAGAGGTCATGGCCGATGACAAGCAGATCCTGCTGTCCAGCCAGATTGACCCGGGCGTGGACGATCCCGACAGTGACGGGATCTACAAGGCGGGCGTGCTCGCGAATGTGCTGCAGCTTCTGAAGTTGCCGGACGGCACGGTAAAGGTGCTGGTCGAAGGTCAGGCGCGGGTCCGCATCACGGAATACCTAGAGAATGACAGCTTTTTCGAGGCCCGTGCCGAGTATCTGACAGAGATGCCCGGCGATGTCGCCACCACGGAGGCGCTGCTGCGGACCGTGTCCGATGAGTTTGAGCGCTACGCCAAGGTCAAAAAGAACGTCCCCGATGAGGCGCTTTCCGCCGTGGGCGAGAGCACCGAAGCCGCGAAACTCGCCGATCTGGTTGCGGGCCATCTGGGTATTGAAGTGCACCAGAAGCAGGATCTGCTCGAAACGCTCAGCGTGAGCGAGCGGCTGGAGAAGGTCTATGGCCTGATGCAGGGCGAGATGTCCGTGCTGCAGGTGGAAAAAAAGATCAAGACCCGCGTCAAGAGCCAGATGGAGCGGACGCAGCGCGAGTACTACCTGAATGAGCAGATGAAGGCGATCCAGCAGGAACTGGGCGATGGCGAGGACGGCAAGAACGAGGTTGCCGAGCTGGAAGCCAAGATCGCCGAGACCAAGCTCAGCAAGGAAGCGCGCGAGAAGGCAGACGCCGAGATCAAGAAGCTCAAGAACATGAGCCCGATGTCCGCTGAAGCGACGGTCGTGCGCAACTACCTCGACTGGATGCTGTCGATCCCTTGGGGCGTGAAATCCCGCGTGAAAAAGGACCTTGGCCGCGCGCAGAAAGTGCTCGATGACGACCACTACGGACTTGAAAAGGTCAAGGAGCGGATCGTCGAGTATCTGGCGGTGCAGCAGCGCTCGACCAAGCTGAAAGGTCCCATCATGTGCCTCGTCGGCCCTCCCGGCGTGGGCAAGACGAGCCTGGGTAAATCGGTGGCCAAGGCCACGGGACGCGAGTTCATCCGCATCAGCCTCGGCGGTGTGCGTGATGAGAGCGAGATCCGCGGTCACCGGCGCACGTATATCGGCTCGATGCCGGGCAAGATCATCCAGGCGCTGAAAAAGGCCAAGACCACGAACCCGCTGATCCTGCTCGACGAGATCGACAAGATGGGTCAGGATTTCCGGGGGGATCCTGCCTCCGCCATGCTCGAAGTGCTGGATCCGGAGCAAAACGGCAGCTTTGTGGACCACTATCTGGAGGTGGAATACGATCTCAGCAACGTGATGTTCCTGACCACGTCGAACAGCTACAACATGCCCGGTCCGCTGCTCGACCGGATGGAGATCATTCCGCTGGCAGGCTACACCGAGGACGAAAAGCGCGAGATTGCGCGGCAGCATCTGGTGCCCAAGCAGATCAAGAACCACGGGCTGAAAGCCAAGGAATTTGACCTGCAGGAAAGCGCGCTGACGGAGATGATCCGTACCTACACGCGTGAGGCGGGTGTGCGGAACCTTGAGCGCGAGATCGCCAAGGTCGCGCGCAAGTCGCTGACCAAGATCATCAAGAAAGAGGCCGACGCGGTCGTGGTGACCGACGAGAACCTCGATGATTTTCTGGGCGTCAAAAAGTATCGCTACGGTCTGGCCGAGAAGGAAGACCAGATCGGTGTTGTCACGGGGCTCGCCTATACCTCCGTGGGAGGTGAGTTGCTGAGCATCGAGGCGCTGCGCCTGCCCGGTAAGGGTCGGATGAAGACCACCGGCAAGCTGGGTGATGTCATGAAGGAGAGCATCGATGCGGCCGCTTCCTATGTCCGCTCGATTAGCCCTCAGATCGGCGTGAAACCGCCTCAGTTCGATCAGTTGGACATCCACGTCCACGTCCCCGATGGCGCCACGCCCAAGGACGGACCAAGTGCGGGGCTGGCCATGGTGACTTCCATCGTGTCGGTGCTGACCAAGATCCCGGTGCGCAAGGATATCGCGATGACCGGCGAGGTCAGTCTGCGCGGCAATGCGATGCCCATCGGCGGATTGAAGGAGAAGCTGCTGGCAGCTCTGCGGGGTGGGATCACCAAAGTGTTGATTCCACGGGAAAACGCCAAGGATCTGGCCGAGATCCCCGACAACGTGAAAGAGGGGTTGGAGATCATTCCGGTCAGTCATGTGTCGGAAGTGCTCGAGCATGCGCTGACCCGTCGGCCCGACCCCATTGAGTGGGATCAGGAGGCCGAAGACGCAGCGGCCGCCGCGGCTTTGGCAGCCAAGTCGGGAACCGGCGATCCGGCCACCGCACACTGATCCAAACCTCTCCTGAAAGCATAGCCCCCGTTCGAAAATCGGACGGGGGGTTTCTTTTGCCGCTTATGCTCTGGCAGGGTGTGAAGCCTCCGCCGGGTCACGGCGACGAATTGCATGGTCTCGAACGCCGGATCCCGCGCCGTCTCGCGATCATCGGCGCGCTCCTGTGTCTATCGACGCCTCACCTTTTCAAAACCCGCGCAAGCCTTCATACCGTGCGTTTTCCCCTTGAAAGGCCGCGCCCGCACGGTTAAATCACGCGCCACGGGTGATTAGCTCAGTGGTAGAGCGCTTCGTTCACATCGAAGATGTCAGGAGTTCAAATCTCTTATCACCCACCATTTTCCACCGCTGCCACGCGCTGAACAGGCGCAGGTGGTCGGCGCACCGAAGGCCTGACTTCAGCCCGTGTTTCCCCCACTCTACATCATGCGCCATGGGCAGACCGAATGGAATGCGCAGCACAGGATTCAAGGTAGCTTGGATTCGCCTCTGACCGAGCTGGGACGCGCCCAGGCCCGGACGCAGCGCAAGCTGCTGCAAGACTGTGACCTGGAAGGCTATCGCGCCCTTTGCAGCCCCCAAGGGCGTGCCTTTCAGACCGCAGCGATCGCGTTGGAGGGCCTTTTTACCCACATCGAGACGGACGCGCGGCTTGCCGAGATCGGGGTTGGTGCCTGGGAGGGCTTGCAGCGGACCGAGTTGACACTGGATCGCGTGGTTGATGAAAGCGAGGAGAGTGCGCTTGATCTTTATGATCGGGCACCGGGCGGAGAGGGATTTGTAGCGCTGCGGGCGCGCTGTGCGTCGTTCATGAATAGTCTCTCTGGCCCGACGGTGCTTGTCACCCATGGTATCACCTCGCGCATGCTGCGCGTCATTGCCCTGAACATGGACATCAGAGAAATCGGGGCCCTGCCGGGGGGGCAGGGCGTGATCTATCATCTGAACCGTGGCACGATGCAGCGGCTGTCGATGGGGGCTTGAAGCGCGGCACGGCTTTGGCTAAACCCCATCGCAGCGGGTCGTTAGCTCAGTTGGTAGAGCGCTTCGTTTACACCGAAGATGTCGGGAGTTCGAGCCTCTCACGACCCACCATGCCTTGTGCGGGGTCCGCGCGCAGCCTTTATCTCTGCAGATGCAAATGCGCGTGAGCGTTATACCGTGGGTTGACAGATGCCCAGCTTCCATTGACACTCAGGCCTGTGGACAAGTCCTAGGAATGCAACGAGCTATGGCGGGCGGTCATTTGGTGCCTTTCCGCGTCGTTATGTTCCCCACAGTTCATTTGTGAGGCGGATGTGCACACCGCGAGATCGTGGCGGCACCTTCGGATAAGAGTTGAGAGCGGACACGATATGACCGTGCCGACGGCTGACATTTCCTCCGAGGTTGTGGACCTGAACGCGGCGCTGGCCGCTCTCGATGGCTTGCCCAACAGGGACAGGGTGCGGCTGTCCATGCAGATCGCAGCACAGTTTCTTGAATACGCGGCCTTCGAGATGGCGTTGGAACAGGGCGCCTGCGACGTGTCCGAGATTATCCATATGGCAGCCAAGCTGGACCAGGCCGCGCGCCGGATCGAGCGGGCGACAGCGCTCGCCCATCAAGGATCGGCGATGCACAAGATGTGAGTGCGACGTTGCGCTGGCTGCTGCGTCCGGTATGTTTTCAAGGAGGCTGGCAGAGGAGAAACCCGGTGAGCTGGAACCCCGCGCTTGATCCCGATTGCCCGACAGGCGATGCCGTGGATGCGATTGAGACGGTCATCGTGCCCCGGGCGCGTGATCTCGGTGGCTTTGAGGTGCGGCGCGCTTTGCCTGCACCGAAACGGCAGATGGTCGGTCCCTTCATCTTTTTTGACCAGATGGGCCCCGCGGAATTCGTGACCGGCAAGGGGATTGACGTGCGTCCGCATCCGCATATCGGGCTGGCGACTGTCACCTATCTTTACACGGGCAAGATCCATCACCGTGACAGTCTTGGCACGGATCAGTGGATCGAACCGGGCGCGGTGAACTGGATGGTGGCGGGCCACGGCATTACGCATTCCGAACGGACCGATGGTGACATTCGCACGCGCCCGCATGATCTTTTCGGGATCCAGACCTGGGTGGCGCTGCCCGAGGCGGCGGAGGATGATGCCGCCGCGTTCGAGCATGCGCCCAAGGACAGCCTGCCAATGCTCGACGGGGAGGGCAAACAGGTGCGTCTGATCCTCGGGACGGCCTACGGCGAAACGGCCCCGGTCAAGACCTATTCGGAGATGTTCTATGCCGACGCGCTGTTGCAGCCGGGCGCCCGCATTCCCCTGCCGGACGATCACGAGGACAGGGGCGTCTATGTCGTCTCCGGCGAAATCACGGTCGCGGGAGAGCGGTTCGAGGCCGGGCAGATGATGGTCTTTCGCCCGGGCGACGGCATAACGCTTGTGGCGGGCGACGCAGGTGCCCGGCTGATGCTGCTGGGCGGGGCGACGTTGGAGGGGCCGCGTCACATCTGGTGGAATTTCGTGGCCTCCTCAAAGGACCGTATTGACGCCGCCAAGGAAGCATGGCGGGCGGGCGACTGGGCGCACGGGCGGTTTCAACTGCCACTGGGGGATGAGGATGAATTCATCCCGCTGCCAACGCGCTGAGACAGGCTGGCCACGATGTACGTGAAGCAAGCCGAATACCTGTGCTGACCGTGATTTCGGGTGCTCTGGAACCCAGAGCCCCGGCATGATCCAGCGGGTCCGCCAGATATTGCTGGCTCCGGTGCTTGGCGCTCAAGCGGTGCAGGTGATCCGGCGCACGCCACGGCTGCCGGAGGCGGCGGGTCCCCGCAGCGGAGAGGTTGGTACCGGAGAGCCGCTTTCTTTGCTGGTTGTCGGGGATTCCTCGGCTGCCGGGGTTGGTGTCTCCGACCAAGAAAGCGCCTTGTCGGGGCAGTTGACCCGAGGTCTCGCCGATCACTATTCGGTACGTTGGCAATTGGTGGCCCGCACCGGGATGACGACCGCGCGCATGGTAGATTATCTGGACCGATCCGCCCCCGAAGAGGCCGTGATCGCGGTGACGGCTCTAGGTGTCAATGACGCCACGCGGCTGGTTGCCCCGCGCCGCTGGGTCGCGCAAACGCGAGCGCTGCACCACGTGCTGCGGAGCCGTTTTGGTGTGCAGCGGATCTATGTCACCGCCATGCCGCCTCTGGACGCGTTTCCCGCTTTGCCACAACCCTTGGCCAACCTGCTCGGTGCTCAGGCGAGGGCCATGTGGGAGGCATTGCGGTCGGACTGTGCCGATGACCCTTCGGTGCGGTTGTTCGTGCCGGACTGGGGGCTGGACAGCGCTCAGATGGCGCGCGACGGCTTTCACCCCGGTGCTGCGATCTACGCCCGCTGGGGCCAGTCGCTGGCACAGCAGATCCTGCGGGACGGGCCCGTGGTCCGTTGACAGCACGCGTGGCCACCGCACACCAAAAAAGTGACGGAACGAGGCGCCAATCTGCTTGACGTGCCCACGGACGCCGCCTAAGACGTCCCAACGCGGCGCAGAGTGCTGTGGCGCGTGCAGTGGGCGGTTGTAGCTCAGTTGGTTAGAGTACCGGCCTGTCACGCCGGGGGTCGCGGGTTCGAGCCCCGTCAACCGCGCCACCGCTGCTTGAAAAGGGATCCTCTCGGGTCCCTTTTTCAGTTTTTGGCCGGTGCTCAGCCGCGCGTCTGAGAGTGGCGCATCAGAAAATCCTTCAGTGTCGCCACGGTCTCGTCCGGCGACTGATCCACGAAAAAATGCCCGCCTGAGATCGCGGCGCTTTCCATCTGGCTGAGCCGCTGGGCCCAGGTGGCGGGCACATCGTAGTGATCCGCCATCACGCCCTGCGCACCGTAGAGCACAAGCGCGGGGCAGGTGACCTGCCGCCCCAGATCCGCCGCATCCAGATCGAAATCCAGCGTGAGCGCCGCACGGTAATCGGCACACATGCCGCGGATCGTTTCGGGCTGGCGCCAGGCATGCCGGTAGGCTGCCAGCGCGTCCGGGTCGAAATCCTCCAGCGTCGCGGCACCCCACCCCAGCAGGCAGCGTTCAAAGTAGCTGTCCGGATCCGCCACAATCATCCGTTCCGGGAAGGGGTAGGGTTGGGCGAGGAAAAACCAGTGATAATAGGCGGCGGCAACCTCGCGCGACAGATCATTCAGCAAAAGATGCGTGGGCACGATGTCCATGACAGTCAGGGTCTCGACCCGCTCCGGTGCGTCCAGCGCGAGCCGGTGCGCCACCCGCCCGCCGCGGTCGTGTCCCGCCAGGTGGAACCTGTCGTGACCGAGCGCGTCTATCAGCCTTCAGACATCTTCCGCCATGTGCCGAAAGCTGTAGGCATCGGTGCCCTCGGGCTTGCCGCTGTCACCGTAGCCGCGCAGGTCCGGTGCAACGACCGTGAAATCCGTGCTTAAGCTGCCCGCCACCGCGCGCCACATCGCATGGGTCTGCGGGAACCCGTGCAACAGGATCAGTGGCGGCCCCTTGCCTGTTTGCGCATAGCAGATCCGCTGCCCCGCGGCCTCCAGAACCTGCGGGGTGAACGGGTCAGTCACCGGCGCCGTCCTGTGCCAGTGCCGCGAGGATCCGGGCCCAGCTGCGAATGCCCTTGTGAAAGCTTTCCACGTCGTATTTCTCATTGGGTGAATGGATCGCGTCGTCGTCCTTGGCAAAGCCGATCAGCATCGGTGTCGTGCCGAGAATGTTGTGGAAATGGCCTGCAATGGGGATGGAGCCGCCGCAGCCGACATAGGCCGCTGGCACCTCCCATTCTGCGCTGAGCGCGCGGCGCGCGGCGTCAAACGCGGGATCTTGCGTGGAGGTGACCGACGCCCGGCTGGCCCCGTGGTCATCAAAGCTGACCTCGCAATCGGCGGGCAGCATGTCGCGGACCATGGTGCGAAAGCTGTCACGGATGGCCAGCGGGTCCTGATCCCCCACCAGCCGGAACGACACCTTGGCCTGTGCTTTTGACGGCAGCACCGTCTTGAACCCTTCGCCTGTATAGCCGCTCCACATGCCGTTGATCTCGCAGGTGGGCCGGGACCAGATCATCTCCAGCGGCGTGCGGTCCTGCTCGCCCGCAGGATCCGCCAAACCTACGGTCTCGAGAAAATTCGCATGATCAAATGCGAGCCCCTGCCACTGCGCCTCGATGTCGTCGGGCAGGTCCGGCACGCCGTCGTAGAAGCCCGGAACCGTCACCCGGCCTTGCTCATCATGCAGTGCGCCCAGCACCTTGGCCATCACCCGTGCGGGGTTTATGGCGATGCCACCGTACATCCCCGAATGGAGGTCGATACGCGGTCCGGTGATGGTGATCTGCTCACCGAGCAGCCCGCGCAGCATGGTCACGATGGCGGGGGTGCGGCTTTCAAAAAGCCCGGTATCGCAGATCAGCGCAAGATCGGATTTCAGCTCGTCCGCGTTCTCTTTCATGAAGGGCACCAGAGAGGGCGAGCCGCTCTCCTCCTCTCCCTCGAAGAAGAACGTGATCTTGCACGGCAGGCTGCCATAGACATCCTTCCAGGCTCGGCAAGCCTCGATAAACGTCATCAGCTGGCCTTTGTCGTCAGAGGACCCGCGCCCCCGGATCACCCGGCCATTGGCGGTTTCCTCCACTTTGGGATCAAACGGATCGCTCTCCCATAACTTAATTGGATCAACCGGTTGGACGTCATAGTGCCCGTAAAACAGCAGATGTGGCCCGGTGCCGTCCGTTTGACCGACGACCATCGGATGCCCGGGGGTGGTGCGTTTTTCCGCGTGGACCCCGAGGCTTTGCAGATCGGCAACCAGCCAGTCCGCGGCACGGTCACAGGCCTCCTCATAGGCCGGATCGGTCGAGATCGACGGGATCCGCAGCAGCGCCATCAGTCGCGCCATGGCAGCGGGCAGATCGGCATCAATGCGGGCGAGGACTGCGTCGATGGACATGGGGCGGCTCCTTTGAATTTTGCCGCAGCCTAGCAGCGGCGCGGGTGAGGGCAAGCGCTGGATCCCAGTGCTGCGACCTTGGGAAAAACGCTGAAAATACCCGACCGAGCGTTAGCCTGCGACATGGTGCGCAGCGCAGGGTCATTGAACCTTAATTCCTGCGCCTATATTGGGTTTAGAAAGATTCCAATTGTGGTCCCGCGGCCCGGGATCACGGCGAGGAGAATTCGGGTGAGCTACGACGACAAGCTGGATCAGGCCTTGGCACGTTTGCACGATGAAGGCCGCTACCGGACCTTTATCGATATCGAACGGCACAAGGGCCATTACCCGCACGCGACCCGGACACGCCCCGATGGCAGCCGTCAGTCGGTCACGGTCTGGTGCGGCAATGATTACCTGGGTATGGGCCAGCATCCGGTCGTGCTCTCCGCCATGCACGAGGCGCTGGATGCCACTGGCGCAGGCTCCGGCGGCACCCGGAACATCTCGGGCACCACGGTCTATCACAAACGGTTGGAGGCGGAGCTGGCAGATCTCCACGGCAAGGAAGCGGCACTGCTGTTCACCTCTGCCTACATCGCCAATGATGCCACCCTGTCCACGTTGCCGAAGCTCTTTCCCGGTCTCATCATCTATTCGGACGCGCTCAATCACGCGTCCATGATCGAGGGCGTGCGGCGCAACGGCGGTGCCAAGCGGATCTTTCAACACAACGACGTGGAGCACCTCAGAGAGTTGCTGGCGGCGGATGATCCGGCGGTGCCAAAGATCATCGCTTTTGAATCGATTTATTCGATGGACGGTGATTTCGGCCCGATCCAGGCGATCTGCGATCTGGCAGACGAGTTCAACGCGCTGACCTATATCGATGAGGTGCATGCCGTCGGCATGTATGGCCCGCGCGGGGCAGGGGTCGCGGAACGGGACCGGTTGATGCACCGCCTGGACATCATCAACGGCACGCTGGCCAAGGCCTACGGTGTCATGGGTGGCTATATCGCCGCATCGGCCAAGATGTGCGACGCCATCCGCTCCTATGCGCCGGGGTTCATCTTTACGACTTCTTTACCGCCTTCGGTGGCCGCCGGGGCTGCTGCATCGGTTGCTTTTCTGAAGACGGCGCCCGACCTGCGCGAGGCGCATCAGACCCAGGCGCGCATTCTCAAAATGCGGCTCAAAGGGTTGGGTTTGCCGATCATTGATCATGGCAGCCATATCGTTCCCGTGATGGTCGGTGATCCGGTCCATACCAAGATGCTGAGCGATATGCTCTTGGAAGATCACGGAATTTACGTCCAGCCCATCAACTTCCCGACCGTACCAAGAGGCACGGAACGGCTTCGGTTTACCCCGTCGCCGGTACACGGTCCGCGGGAAATGGATGCTTTGGTGCAAGCAATGGACGCGCTGTGGTCGCATTGTGCGCTAAATCGCGCCGAAGCGGTTGGCTAGCATCCCGCGGGATGAATTTGCAGTTGTCTTGTGTTAACCTAGCATAAACAACAGGTCAGGTACGAATCGTGGGGACGATTCTCAGCCTGACGGAGGCGTTAGGCAGCTTCGGGGACATAGGGCAAGACTATGATTGGGCGCAAGCACTCCAAGAGTGTCAAGGACGATGTTGAGCGTAAGGGGTTCGATGACTTCGAACTTCGGCTTGGTGACGTCATGCGCGGTGAACGGGCCACCATGGGCAAATCGCTCCTGGATGTGCAACGCGAGCTGCGGATCAAGGCCGCCTATATCGCTGCCATTGAAAACTGCGATCCCGATGCTTTTGATACCCCCGGTTTCATCGCCGGCTACGTCAGATCCTATGCGCGTTATCTGGGCATGGATCCTGACGAGGCCTTCGAGACCTTCTGCGCTGAGAGTAATTTTGCCGTCGCCCATGGAATGTCTTCCAAGGCGTCGGTCATTAAGAAATCGGGTCGAGAGGAGGCGCGGGGGCGCTCTATGGACGCAGACATGTTCAACAGGCCCGGCACGCCTTTTGTGCCCACGCGAGAAGGGTTCTTTGCCGGGATCGAGCCAAGCGCGATTGGATCGTCGCTGGTCTTGCTCGCCCTGATTGGCGCGATTGGCTTTGGCAGCTATTCCGTCCTGCAAGAGGTGCAGCGGGTGCAGGTCGCACCGGTTGAGCAGGCGCCGATCGTGCTGTCGGACCTTGATCCTTTGGACGGCGTTCTGTCGGCCGCACCGGATGCGACCAGCACAGCAGCCCCCACCGCCATGGATCAACCCCGGGCCGAGGCGCTGGACAGGCTCTACCGCCCACAAGCCCTTGATGTGCCGGTGCTGGTGGCGCGTGATGCGCCGATCTCGACCATTGATCCTCGCTCCTCTGGCCTTTTTGCGCGCGCAGAGACGCCCGAGCCCGACGTGCCAGCCGAGCAAAGCTTTGCGGGCGCCATTGATCACGCTGTGTCGCAGTCTCTGGCAGAGGCACCCGGCGTGGTGCCGCAGGTGGTCAAGGATAGAGGTCCTGCGTTGCGCATGGTTGCTGTCCGCCCTTCCTGGGTCCGGATCACGGCGGCCGATGGCACCGTCATTTACGAAACAATTATGGAACCCGGTGAAGTATGGGACGCTCCTGCTTCGGAGGCGCCAGCCACCCTGCGCACCGGCGAAAGCGGTGCGATCTATTTCTCCATGAGCGGCGAGTACTACGGACCCGTCGGCGAAACCGGTACGGTCACATCCCGCCTGGCGCTTGATGTGGAGACGCTGAAGTCCCGCTACACTGTTGCAGATTTGGCCTCCGACGAAGCCCTTGCGACAACAGTGGTGGAGTTGCAGACACCTGCCGCTACCCCATCGGAGTAGCGCTAAGGCTATTTCATCGGTGGGAAGGCCCAACCGAGTGCGTGATCAAAAGGTACGCGCTGGCAGTGTGTGGCGATCATCTCCCTTGATATCAACTGCCCAGCACATGTGCTGGTCTGTGTCATGGGCATTTGCCGACCCATACTGAGATGGTTTCGGAACCGGCGGTTAGACTTCCTCCCGATCTTTGACTGTGCATCGCTTTTGACATCCCAAGCCAACCGCCCGATTTGCGCGCCAGTCTACCGCGACCACCTGACGCGATGAAGCCATTGCGACCCCCCGCCGGAGCCTCTATCCTAGCAGCACCTTTACTGCATAGGATTGCCACGATGTCCCTCAACCATGTCCGCCCGTGGCGCAACATCTACCGGCGGACCTCCCGGCAGATCATGGTTGGCAATGTCCCGGTTGGGGGGGATGCGCCCATCACCGTGCAGACCATGACCAACACGCTGACCACAGATGTGCCGGCGACGATTGCTCAGATCCAGGCGGCGACAGACGCGGGAGCGGACATCGTGCGCGTCTCGGTCCCGGACGAGGCCTCGTCAAAGGCCCTTCGGGAGATCGTGGCCGAGGTATCGGTGCCGATCGTCGCTGACATCCATTTCCACTACAAGCGCGGGATCGAGGCAGCAGAAGCTGGCGCCGCGTGTCTGCGCATCAATCCCGGGAACATCGGCGACGAAAAGCGCGTTCGCGAGGTCATCAAGGCGGCACGGGATCATAATTGTTCGATGCGCATTGGGGTCAATGCGGGCAGCCTGGAAAAGCATCTGCTCGACAAATATGGTGAGCCATGCCCGGACGCGATGGTGGAATCCGGTCTGGATCACATCAAGATCCTGCAGGACAACGATTTTCACGAGTTCAAGATCAGCTGCAAGGCATCGGATGTCTTCATGGCCGCCGCGGCCTATCAGCAACTGGCCGAGGCAACGGATGCGCCCATTCATCTGGGCATCACCGAGGCGGGAGGCCTGATGTCGGGCACGATCAAATCGGCCATCGGGCTGGGAAATCTTCTCTGGATGGGCATCGGTGATACCATCCGTGTGAGCCTCTCTGCCGATCCGGTTGAGGAGGTCAAGGTAGGCTACGAGATCCTGAAATCGCTTGGTCTTCGCCACCGCGGTGTCAACATCATCAGCTGCCCCAGCTGCGCCCGTCAGGGCTTTGATGTCATCAAGACGGTCGAGGCTCTGGAAAAGCGGCTGGAGCATATCAAGACGCCCATGAGCCTCAGCATTATCGGCTGTGTGGTGAATGGCCCAGGCGAGGCGTTGATGACAGATGTCGGGTTTACCGGGGGGGGCGCGGGATCCGGGATGGTCTATCTTGCGGGCAAGCAGAGCCACAAGATGGGCAATGACGAGATGATCGAGCACATCGTCGAACAGGTGGAGCGTAAGGCCGAGGAATTGGAAGCGCAGGCTGCCGTCCCGAGTGCTGCAGAGTAACGCTGACCGAACTGTTCGCAAAGTAAACGGCGAGCAGCCTCATGGCAAAAGGCCCTGGATAGTTCCACGGCCTTTTTCACGGTGACAACCGATCACGTGGCTGTCCAGCCGGACTGATTTGCCTGTTTGGGTGCACCATCGATTTCAAAGAGCGTCTTTGGCAAGGGCCGGGTGCAATAGGTTCCCGACGCGGCCGATGACGATCTCGCGCCGCGCCCGGCAGGTCGCGTTCCAAATGGTCCCTGTGATCGCGGTGTGCTATGGGCGCCCTAAAATCACACCCTGAGAGTATTGGACCGCGGAAAATGCGTTCAAGCGGTGTGAAACGCGCATAAAACCGGCAATGTTGGCGTGGCAACCGTTCTCATTGGCGAAGACATCGTACCTGTGCTGATGGACAGGTCGCTAAATGCTCTGGATTTCAGCACAGGTCGCACACGACGGCCCGTGACCGAGGTGCCTCCACACAGCTGGCCCGGTCGTTGCACGGCACCAACCCCACATACTCCAGCGTAAGGGCAAACAATCAACCTGTTGAAAGCCAAGGTAGCGCGGGTCGGGGAGAGGACTTCAGTGCACGATGGACAATCCAGGCTCGGCTGTTCAAACTTGCGCAAAAGAATCCGAAGGGTGACCAAGACACCCGGAGACAAAGGGAGAGACCACATGCACTTCAAATCATTGATCCTCGCGACGGCACTGGCCGCCACGGCCACGTCAGGCATCGCGGACGAACATGCGGGGTCCGTCAAGGTCGGTATGATCACCACCCTGTCAGGTGGTGGCGCGGGTCTTGGCATCGATGTGCGCGATGGTTTCATGCTGGCCGCGAAGATGGCCGGAAACGACAAGCTGGACGTCGTGATCGAGGACGATCAGCGCAAACCCGAGATCGCCGTGCAACTGGCCGACAAGATGATCCAATCCGAAAAGGTGGACATCATGACCGGCATCATCTTTTCCAACCTCGCCATGGCCGTGATCCCCGCGGCAACGGCGCAGGGCAAGTTCTATATCTCGCCAAATGCAGGTCCGTCCGCTCTTGCCGGTCGGGGGTGTCATCCGCTCTACTTCAACGTGGCCTGGCAGAACGACAATCTGCACGAGGCCGCAGGGGCCTATGCCAATGACGCGGGCTACAGCAATTCCTTTATCCTCGCGCCCAACTATCCGGCAGGCCAGGATGCGCTGACCGGCTACAAGCGGATGTATGAGGGCGAGCTGGCAGGCGAGCTTTATACGTCGCTGGGACAGACCGACTATGCGGCGGAGCTTGCGCAGATCCGGGCGAGCGGGGCGGACTCCGTCTTTTTCTTCCTGCCTGGCGGCATGGGCATTTCCTTTCTCAAGCAATACGCGGGCTCCGGGATTGATCTGCCCGTGGTGGGGCCTGCCTTCAGCTTTGACCAGGGGATCCTGCAAGCGGTAGGCGCGGCGGCCCTGGGGATCAAGAACACCTCGCAATGGAACAAGGACATCGACAACCCGGCCAATGCGGCCTTTGTCGAGGCGTTTCAGGCCGAATATGGCCGCCTGCCGTCGCTCTACGCAAGCCAGGGATATGACGCGGCCAATCTGATCCTGAGTGCCATGGCCAAGGCTGAGGTGACAGATACCGACGCCTTCCGTGCGGCACTGGCCGAGGCCGATTTCGACAGTGTTCGCGGTGATTTCAGCTTCGGCCCCAACCAGCATCCGATCCAGGACTACTACGTGCGCGAGGTCATTCAGGAAGGCGACGTCTTCACCAACAAGATCATCGGCGCCAGCCTGACCGATCACGGTGATGTCTACGCGGCAGAGTGCAGCTACTGATCCTTCCTGCGGCCGTCCCGTTTCAGGGGCGGCAGCCTGCCCGACCTGCCTGCGGAGCCGTTCGCACATGACCACGCTTTTGCTGATCGAGCAGATCCTCAATGGTCTGCAATTCGGTGTCATGCTGTTTCTGATGGCGGCCGGGCTGACGCTGATCTTTGGCGTGATGGGGCTGATCAACCTGGCACATGGCTCGCTTTACATGATCGGCGCCTTCGCGGCGGCGGCGGTGGCGGGCGCGACGGGATCGTTCCTGCTGGCGCTCGTGGCGAGCCTTGCGGCGGCTGCAGCGGCGGGTGCGCTGATCGAGCTTGTGGTGATCCGCAGGCTTTATGACCGCGACCATCTGGATCAGGTTCTGGCGACCTTTGCGCTCATCTTGATTTTTTCCGAAGGGACCCGCTGGATCTTTGGGTCTTTTCCTCTGTTTCTCGACATTCCTGCGGCGCTTGCCGGCCCGGTCAGCCTGCCTGGCGGGATCCAGTATCCGGCGTACCGGCTGCTGATCATCGCCATTGGTCTCGCGGTCGCTGTGGGGCTGTTCCTGCTGATCAGCCGAACCCGTCTGGGCATCCGTATTCGCGCGGGCGAGAGTGACCGGGAGATGATCGCAGCGCTCGGCGTTGACATCTGGCGTCTCTACACGGCTGTCTTTGCGCTTGGCGCCGCGCTGGCGGGGCTCGCGGGCGCGCTGGTCGGCGCGATCCAGTCCGTACAGGTCGGCATGGGAGAGCCGGTTTTGATCCTGGCCTTTGTCGTCATCGTCATCGGTGGCATCGGGTCGGTCAAGGGAGCGCTGGTCGGTGCGCTGCTGGTGGGGCTGACGGATACGCTGGGCGGTGTTCTTCTGCCCGGCCTTTTCGCGACCTTCATGGACCCTGCTGCGGCTACAGCGGTAGGCGCGTCGCTCGCCTCGATGGCGATCTATATCCTCATGGCCGCGGTGCTGATCTTTCGGCCCACGGGCCTCTACGGGCGGGCCTGAGATGACCCGCGCAGGACTGCTGAACATCCTTCTTTTCGTGATGCTGCCGGTCACGGCGGTGGCTGCCCTGCTGCTGGATGAGCCGTTTATCATCACGCTGGCGACCAAGGCCGCGATCCTGGCGCTGGCGGCGGTGGGGCTTAACATCGCGCTCGGCCTTGGTGGGCTGGTCAGCCTGGGGCATGCGGCGTTCTTCGGGATCGGTGGCTATGCCATGGGCATTCTCGCATCACACGCGCAGAGTTTCACACCCCTGATGCAGGTGCCCGTCGTTATCGAAGGGACCAAGTCGATGCCCATCATCTGGCTTGTGGCGGTGGTTGCGGGGGCGCTTGCAGCCCTTGCGATCGGAGCGTTGAGCCTGCGCACCACGGGTGTTTACTTCATCATGATCACGCTCGCGTTCGGGCAGATGCTTTACTACTTTGCTGTCGGCTGGCCCGCCTACGGAGGGGAGGATGGGTTGTCCATCTACGTCCGCAACGGCTTTCCCGGGATGAACACGCTCGATCCCATCCAGTTCTTCGTCATTGCGTTCGCTGTACTCAGCGTTGTGTTGCTGATCGCGGGGCGACTGGCTGCATCGCCTTTCGGGCTCGCTTTGCAAGCGGCGCGGCAAAATCCCGAACGGGTGGAGACGATAGGCCTGTCGCCTTACGGGCTGCGGCTTCTGGCGTTCGTGATCTCGGGGGCGATCACGGCGCTGGCAGGCGCGCTCTTTGCCGATCTGAACCGCTTTGTCAGCCCGACGATGCTCAGCTGGCACATGTCGGGCGAGATCATGATCTTTGTCATATTGGGCGGGGTCGGGCGGCTCTTTGGCCCTGTGGCAGGGGCCGCGCTCTTTATCCTGTTGGAGCATGTGCTGGGCGGGTTGAGCGATTTCTGGCACGTTTATCTGGGATTGCTGCTGCTCGGTGTGGTGCTTTTTGCCCGTGGCGGTCTGATCGGAGCGTTGGCCGGGCGGGACGTGGCCCATGACTGAAGCGCTTCTGGAGACGCGGGGGTTGGTCAAGTCCTTTGGCGCACTCAGGGCAACGGACGCGGTGTCGCTGACGCTGCATCCAGGTGAGATCCACGCGTTGATCGGACCGAACGGCGCCGGAAAATCCACCCTGATCAAGCAGATCGCGGGCGGGCTGGCACCCGACGCGGGCAGCATCTGGTTCGACGGTCGGGATGTGACTGCCATGGGGACGGTGGCGCGCGCGCGAGCAGGGCTGGGGCGGACATTTCAGATTTCCTCGCTGGCGATGGAGTATACCGCACTGCAGAACGCGATGCTCGGCGCGCTCGGGGCGCGGGGCACCGTCTGGCGGTTCTTTCGACCGGTCATGGGCGATGCGGATCTGCGCCAAACCGCGCTTGATGCGCTGGCCCGCGTCGGGCTGGAGGCACAGGCGACCACCCGCGCCGCAGAGCTGAGCCACGGTCAGCGACGGCTGCTGGAGGTTGCGGTGGCGCTGACCCTCAAGCCCCGCGCGTTCCTGATGGATGAACCCATGGCGGGATTGGGCACCCGGGGCTCCAAACGGATGACGGCGTTTCTGGACACGCTGCGCGCGCAAGCCCCGATCCTGTTGGTGGAACATGACATGGATGCGGTTTTTGCGCTGGCGGACCGTATTTCGGTGCTGGTTTACGGTCAGATCATTGCCACGGGGACCGCTGCTGAAATCCGCGCCAATGAGCATGTGCGCGCTGCTTATCTGGGGGAGGAGGATCCCGCATGAGCTTTCTGACGCTGCGGGGCGTTGAGGCCTCCTATGGTGCGTCACAGACCCTTTTCGGTGTGGATCTGGACATGGCCGAAGGCGAGGTCTGTGCGTTGATGGGCCGCAACGGCATGGGCAAATCCACCACGATCAAGGTGATCTGCCGCTTGCTGAAACATGACCGAGGAGAGGTCAGCTTTGCAGGACAAGACCTTGGCGCCCTTCCGGCCCACAAGGCCGCGCGCGCCGGTTTGGGGCTGGTGCCCGAGGGGCGGCGTTGTTTTGCAAATCTGACGGTGTTTGAGAACCTGATTGCCGCGGCGCGGCCTGGGTCGTGGGATTTTGCGGCAGTGGCGCGACTGTTTCCGCGGCTGGAGGAGCGGCAAGGCCAGTCTGCCGCCTCTCTGTCCGGTGGGGAGCAGCAGATGCTGTCGATCGGACGGGCGCTGATGACCAACCCGCGGCTTTTGCTGTTGGATGAGGCCACCGAAGGTCTCGCGCCGGTTGTCCGCCAGGAGATCTGGGCCGCGATCCGAGCGCTCAAAACCAGAGGCGATATGACCATCCTTTTGGTCGACAAATCTCTGACGGAACTGCGGCAGATCGCGGATCGCGGCGTTATTCTGGAGCGCGGCAGCGTGGTCTGGTCCGGCGCCATGGATGCGGTGACGCATGAGATCGCCGATCAATACCTGGGGGTTTAGCCGCGCCAACGGGTCCGTGTCCTAACGAAAGCTGTCCTCGGGCTGAAGCAGACGCTGATGAAACGGCATCAAGTCTTCGAGCTTGCAGAAGCCCGATCGCCGGGCGAGCGGCAATATCCGCGCTATTTCCGTACCGATGTATTCATAGACCAGCCGGGTCATGCGGACACTGGCGGAGTTCTCGCGGACGGTGCGCGCCACATATCCAACCCAGAAGTTATTCTGAAACGAGGTGACGCGGCTGAGATAGTTGAAAGATGCCGTCATCGCATTGCGCCGCGCCACAGTTACCGCAAAGCCGTCTTCGATATTCATGACAAAACCGCGGTATTCCCGGGCCTTTGCATCGGCCGGAATACCTTGCATGGCCATGGCGATCTTGGGCTCAAAACCACGCAGAAACGTGTTCTCGCCCTGGCGTTTGATCAGGACAACGCCGCGCGCGTATTCGTCGTTGTTGACAAAACTGCGGCGGGCAAACTGGTAAAAACCGCTCGGCAATGCTTCTTCGGAGACGACTTGAACGCCGGTCCCCATGAATTCGCTCATGTAGGCGCTGGCGGCAGGGTCATTGCCCGCGCGGATGTCATCCACCGATTCCAGCAGCACACGGGCGTCCACCGAGAAAAAATCACAGATACGCGCCAGCACGTCCGGGCGCGGAAAGCTCTCGCCGCTGAGATAGCGATTGTACTGCGTTCTGTTGATGCCAAGGTCCCGCGCAAGCGCGGAGACCGACGGGTAGTCCGATGAAAGGACCCGCAGGTTGGCACCGAACATGTTGCGCAATTCAGAGGGTGATCTTGCCGTCAAAGCAATTCTGTTCCTTCAGCCATCTTGCTGGCACTTCATTTTGTGGCAGAAACAGGTCCTGCGCCATTTATCCGAAAGGTTTAGCACCGATGTGACGCGAAACAGCGTCAAAAATCGCTCAACTTTGTGTCAATTATACCCATCCGCGACACAAATTCCAAGCGTACGCTCCTGTTTTTATGATGGGCTGGGAGGTTAACTTCTTGGTACGCTTGAGAGTAGAAAAAAAATAAGTGGGTACGACTATGATGGGCGTTGTTCTCTGGAGCGACCCATCTGACCGCAAGGCGGTCATTTGGTGCGAAGACCAAGGCGACTTGGCGTTTCTGAACGCCGGCGACGATGCGTGGCACTCCGGGTCATTCTTTGATGCAGGAGACATGGTGCAGTTCGAGATGGAGGTACATGCGTCCATGCGACGGGCGCGCAATCCGCGCCTCGTGTTGGAGCAGGTGGGATGCGAACTGCCAGAGACACTGCGGCAGCGGGGGACTTCACAGCCGCCCGCGCCCGACGGTTTCGGGGCAAAGGTGATCCCGTTCAAACCGCGCTGTGCTGAGAGTGTTGCGCCCTACCGTCAGGCATCAAAGGCCTAAGGCGGCTACTCTCCGCGCGAAAGTGCCGCGACACCGGTGCGTGCCACGTCGGTCAGGCCCAGCGGGCGCATGAGATCCGCAAAAGCGTCGACCTTTTCCGGCGCGCCGGTGATCTCGAAGATGAAGCTTTCGAGCGTGCTATCCACGACGCTCGCCCGGAAGATGTCGGCCAACCGCAGGGCTTCGACCCGTTTGTCACCGGTGCCGGTCACCTTGAACATGGCAAGCTCACGCTCGACGCTGGCGCCCTCGACGGTCAGGTCATGAACATCGTGCACGCTGACAATTCGGCCCAGCTGCGCCTTGATTTGCTCGATCACTTGCGGTGTGCCGGACGTCACGATGGTGATCCGGCTCAGATGCCCCGTGTGATCAACTTCGGCGACGGTCAGGCTGTCGATGTTGTACCCACGCCCGGAAAACAGACCGATCACTCGCGCCAGAACCCCCGGCTCGTTCTCGACCAGCACCGCAAGTGTGTGCCGCTCCACCACATCCGAGAATGTGGGGCGCAGGTTGTAGGCGGAATGGCTGGTAGCACCTTTTTTGATTTTTAGCGGGGACATGGCGAACCTTTTTGAAGCTGAGACGTTGGAGAGGTTGAACGCAACTGCCGCGCGGCGCGGCCTTTGAACGGGAAACCTCATGAAACCGAAAGCAATTTTTCTGGGCGCCATCGGCACCGTTGTCGACACCTCTGATCTGCAGCGTCAGGCATTCAACGCAGCCTTTGAGCGCGCGGGCTTGGACTGGTCGTGGGATTGGCCTGTTTACGAAAAATTGCTGGCGGTGGTGGGCGGCAAGAACCGCATCGCGGCCTATGCGCAGGAACGTGGGCAAGACGTTGATGTGGCAGCGTTGCACGCCGCTAAATCCGAGATTTTCCAAACACGCATGCGGCGCGAAGGGCTGAGCCCACGCCCCGGTGTTGCCGAGTTGATTGGATCGGCGAAAGCGCAGCGGATCCCGCTGGCGTGGGTGACGACAACGTCGCGGGAAAACATTGATGCGGCGCTGGATGCGTTGGGCGGGAAGGTCTCGGCCCATGATTTTGATCTGATCGTGGACCGCAGCATGGTCAACAACCCCAAACCCGACCCCGAATGTTACCGTCTCGCGATGCGCGAGCTCAACGTCAGCCCGGGCGATGTCGTGGCGGTGGAAGACACGCCCGAAAGCCTTCAAGCGGCCCGTCGTGCGGGTGCTTCCTGCGTGGCCTTTCCGGGGGCTGTGCCGCCGGGTAGCACTTGGGACGCTTCGGACGCGATTGTAGAGAACGTGGGCCACTTGCTGGACGAGGTGTTGGTGGAGTGAGTGTCTTGGTGGCAAAGTATGTGCCAAACACGAGGCGCCAGTCCGGTCGCTCATAGCACACCTACGAAACAGGAACATGGTGCAGAGCTGACCATTTGATCATCCCAGGTTTTGGTCAGGCGACCATTGCATGCGTCTTTTCTACGGCCGAGGCCGGCTCGCACGTGGGACGATTGGTCCTCACGACAATAGGATGACGCGACCCGAACGCGGGCCGAGATGAGGAAGACATCCGACCGGTTCATTTACAGGCTGTCCTCAACCAACACCCGGCACTTATAGGCGCCGAAGCGGGTTTTCGTCGCCCTTCCTGCAGGACTATCCCGCACGCGCATTTTCCCGGCAGACGCATTGCACCCCTCAAGTGCGGTACGATTTGCTTCGCGCTGCGAGGCTGCGTTTCCGGCGGTTGCGAATGCACCGTCCGTATTCATGGACAAAGCAGCGAACCTGCCAGCGGCAGTACGTGACCGCGCACGTTCCAAGGATTGGAATGCGGCAGCCGGAAGCCCGTCGGTCGCGGTGGGATCGACCGGTTCAACGGTCGCGTAAAGCACGCAAGCCATGCCATCTGCATGCTTGGCACTGATGTCGTCGCAGGTTGCTTTTGCCGCTCTTTTGGCGTCTGCGAGGGTTGGGGCCGCGCCCTGCCGTCCGCCACCGCGACCGTCTTCGGTGACATACATCGCGCCGAAAAAGTCGGTACTCTGCCTGAATTCTCGGAACCGCGCCGTGCCGGTCGGCCCTAGCTCTATGGTCGAGAATACCTGGAGGGAACGACCGGACTGGCTGTCAGAAACCGGCGTGCAGCCCATGGCCAGTAGTACCGCGATGCCGGTGAGAAACGTCGCTCGTGGCTTCACACCAGCACGCTCCCCTTGCTGTCGATCACACCCTGGGTCTCCGCTTCGCCCAGCAGCATCTCGTTGTGCGCTTTACCCGACGGGATCATGGGGAAGCAGTTTTCGTGCTTTTCCACCAGACAGTCAAAGATTACCGGGCCATCGTGGTTGATCATCTCCATGATCGCATCGTCGAGATCGTCGGGATCCGAGCACAGGATACCCTTGGCACCAAAGGCCTCGGCCAGCTTCACGAAATCAGGCAGCGCTTCGGACCAGCTTTGCGAGTAACGTTCGCCGTGCAGCAACTCCTGCCACTGGCGCACCATGCCGAGACGTTCGTTGTTCAGGATGAACTGTTTGACGGGCAGGCGGTATTGAACGGCCGTGCCCATCTCCTGCATGTTCATCAGCCAGCTCGCCTCGCCCGCGACGTTGATCACCAGCGCATCCGGATGGCCCATCTGCACGCCGATGGAGGCAGGGAAGCCGTAACCCATGGTGCCCAGGCCGCCGGAGGTCATCCAGCGGTTGGGGTCTTCAAAACCCAGGTATTGCGCCGCCCACATTTGATGCTGGCCCACTTCGGTGCAAATGTAGCGGTCGTGCTTCTTGGTCAGCTCTTCCAGCCGCACGAGCGCGTGCTGTGGTTTGATGGTCTTGCCGGTCTGCTTGAACTTCAGGCAATCGACCTCTTTCCAGGCTTCGATCTGGCGCCACCATTTGGCAAGCGCCTCGGAATTTGTTTTGCGCCCGCGCGACTTCCAAACCTTGAGGATATCCTCCAGCACATGGCCCACATCGCCAACGATGGGGATGTCGGTCTTGATGACCTTGTTGATGGAGGAGGGGTCGATGTCGATATGTGCCTTGATCGACTTGGGGCTGAAGGCATCTATGCGCCCGGTGATCCGGTCATCGAAGCGCGCGCCGATGTTGATCATCAGATCGCAATCATGCATCGCCATATTCGCCTGGTAGAGCCCGTGCATCCCCAACATGCCAAGCCAGTTTTCGCCTGACGCCGGGTAGCTGCCGAGCCCCATCAGTGTAGAGGTAATCGGAAATCCGGTGGCCTTGACCAGCTCGCGCAACAGCTGGCTGGCGGCGGGGCCCGAATTGATCACACCGCCGCCTGTGTAAAAGACGGGCCGCTTTGCCTTTTCCATGGCCGCCACCAGCTCGGTGATCTCCTCCATGTCGCCCTTGACCCTCGGCTGGTACCGCGAGGCGGAGGGTTTCGGCGGCGCGTAGCTGCCCGTGGCGAACTGCACGTCCTTGGGGATGTCGACGAGCACCGGACCGGGCCGTCCTTGCGTGGCCACGTGAAATGCCTCGTGGAGAACACCGGCGAGGCGCTCTGTTTCTTTCACCAGCCAATTGTGCTTGGTGCAGGGGCGGGTGATGCCGACGGTATCGGCCTCCTGAAAGGCGTCCGATCCGATCATGAACGTGGGCACCTGGCCGGTCAGCACGACGATCGGGATGGAATCCATCAGCGCGTCGGTCAGGCCGGTCACGGCATTTGTCGCACCAGGCCCGGAGGTCACAATGACGACGCCCGGTTTGCCGGTCGCACGGGCGTATCCTTCTGCTGCATGCACCGCGCCTTGCTCGTGGCGCACCAGAATGTGCCGGATCGCATTTTGTTGGTGCAATTCGTCGTAGATCGGCAGGACCGCGCCGCCGGGGTATCCAAATACGGTGTCAACGCCCTGATCGATCAAGGCCTGGACAATCATCTTTGCGCCGGACATCTGCCGTGTCATATCTTTGAACTCCGCTGTGGCCTGTGCCAGGCCGCTTTTACCTTTCGGACATAAAAAAGCCCCCGGTTTTGGCGGGGGCGCAAGGGTCAGAAGATGGTCTCCGCTACCGGCCCATGCGCAACTTTCCTACAATGACGACTAGAACAGCCATGGAACGCCCCTTCTTCATGTTTGGCGACATTAGAAGCGGGTACAGATAGCGTCAAGCGCCTTCTGCAGAAAAAAATATGTCCTGAGACAGCGGTTTCATGACAGATCATTGCAGCCAGCGCCGGTATCGAGACATTTTCGCAATTCCGGACACCAGGATCGAGCCGGTTTCGAGAGATCAGGAACTTTCGATGCTTTCGATATCCTCGCGCGCCGAAACGGTCAGCTGCTGCACCTCTTCGGCGAGTGTCTTGAACTCCTGCGCGATGATTGCGAGGCCCTTGCCTGCCTCGCCA
Source organism: uncultured Roseobacter sp. (assembly GCF_947496515.1). Taxonomy (GTDB): domain Bacteria; phylum Pseudomonadota; class Alphaproteobacteria; order Rhodobacterales; family Rhodobacteraceae; genus Roseobacter. Next base: position 270,232 of record NZ_CANMDB010000001.1, read on the forward strand.
GCGCGCGACGCCTCGACGGAGGCGTTGATCGACATCGAACGCACGTATTTACCGATGCGTTCCAGCCGGGTGAGCCCTTCGTTGAGGCGCGCGGCAGACTGCATGGCCCGCTCCAACTGTTCGGCGCGGCCATCTTCAATGGTGGCCCAGATCCGATCGGTCAGACGGCTGACCGCGCTGAGAAAATCGTCCTCTGCAAAGCTGATGAAGGACGCGAGGTCTGTGGCTTCGACGCCATCGCCGCTCAGCGCCTGTTGAACCAATTTGTCGGCCTTGTCCGCCATATGCGCGATCACATGAGCTTCCTTGGTGTTCTGCTTGGCGATGGAGGCCAGCCAGTGACCCAAGGCCTCCGGCAAATCGTCAAAGGTCTGCTCACCGCTCAGAACCGCTGCCGTCGTCTTCAGGCTCGCGGACAGGTCCTTCAGATCGGAGGTGAGCTGTCCGTGCCGGGTCGAGGTCTCGTCCGCTGCGAGCTGGCTGACATTCAGTGCAATCTGCATGGAAAGAGTGCGCAACATCGCAACCCGGTCGATCGCCTTGCGGTAGGGCAGGGTGTCGAGTGTCGCGGCATCGGGCGCGGTGATCTGGCTTTGCATGTTCATGCGGTTTGAATAGCCCGGCGTTGCTTAAGAAACCCTCAACCCGAAGCTTCAAAAAACGCAAAAAAGGGCCAGCGTCGGTGCCGTGATCAGAACTGCGCCCCCGTGCCTTGCAGCACCCCATGTTCCATGGCGTAACGGGTCAGCCCGGCGGTGCTGGAAATACCCAGTTTTCGTTTGATGTTCTTGCGGTGCGTCTCGACCGTGCGGACCGAAATATCCAGCGCCTGAGCCACCTCCTTGTTGGATTTGCCCTGCGCCACCTGCAACAGGATCGTCTGCTCGCGCCCCGTCAGCGCCTCCCGGGCGTTATCCTCTTTTGGTGCCAGCGACCCACGCGCGCCGGTACACAAGTACCGATCCCCTCCCATCACCACGTCGATGGCCTGCTTGATCTCGTCGGTGGGCACGTCCTTGAGTACATATCCCATGGCCCCATGGCTCAGCGCACTAGAGATATATTCGGGGCTGTCGTGCATCGACAGCACCAGAATGCGGGTCTGGGGCCGTTGCTCGAGGATGATCTCCGTCGCGGTCAGCCCGCCCATCTCCGGCATGTTGAGATCCATCAGAATGACGTCCGGATCCAGGGTCTTCAGATCGGCGATGGCCTCGTTAGCGGAGTTGCGGGTGCCCACCACAGTGATGTCATCGTAGCTTTCCAGGATGGATTGGATGCCTTCGGCAACCATCGGGTGATCGTCCACGATCAGGATGCGGATTTGGTTCAGAGTGCTCATACGGGGACCTCGGGGCGTTGGTGCCGTTCCGGTCCGGGCGGCAAAAGATGCGACAGCGGCACGGTGACTTCGATGGTGGTTCCGGCGCCGCGGCGTGGCTGTGTAATGCGCAACCGACCCTCAAGCTGGTCGATCCGCTCCTGCATGTTGCGCAGCCCCAGACCGCCCGTGGGCGTGTCGGGCAGGCCGCAGCCGTTGTCCTCGATCCGCAGGGTGGCGCCTTTCTTGTGGCCGCGCAGGTCGATGCGTACGTGGCTGGCCTTGGCGTGGCGTTCGATATTGGTCAGTGCTTCCTGCGCGATGCGGTACATGGCGATCTTGGCTTCTTCGTCCAGGCGGTTGCGGAAAACCACCGTCTCAAAATCGATCTCGACCCCGGTGCGGTCGGAGAAATCCTCCGCCAGCGCCTTGATCGCCGGGCCAAGCCCCAGATCATCCAGAACTCCGGGTCGCAGATCGCGACTGATCCGGCGCACTTCGTGAATGGCCTCTCCCAGCGTGTCGATGCCCTTGTTGAGCGGCGCCTTGGCCTCCGGATCGCCGCGTTCAAGTTTGCGCCGCGCGGTATCGAGCGCGTACCGCACACCGACCAGCAACTGGCTGATCCCGTCATGGAGTTCGCGCGCAACACGCCCACGCTCCTCCTCCTGCGCGTCGAGCACCCGTTGGGTGAGCCGCTTGAGCTTGATGTCCGCCAGACGCCGCTCGCGGATGTTCAGGCCCATGCCGGTCAGAAACACCGCCAGCAGGGCCGCCAGCGTGATCAGCCCGATGTAGAAAAACGTCTGCTGGACCCGTTCCTCCACCTCGGCCCGGGCGGAGGCGACGGTGGCCAGCACATCGTCAATGAAAACCCCCGTACCCACGGCCCACCGCCAGCTGGGAAAGCTGGTCACATAGGTGATCATCCGCGCCTCGTCGCGGGTGGAGGGTTTTGGCCACAGATGCGTCAGATACCCGTCGCCCTGCCGCGCGATGCGGATCAGCTCATCCACGACGGCGGTGCCTTCGCTGTCGGTCTCGCCGCTCCAGTTGCGGTTGATGCGCTCTGTCTGGCGCGGGCTGACCAGGTTGGTGCCGTCGTAGTCGTAGACGAAAAAGAACCCGTCAGAGCCATAGATCATCGCCGACAGGATCTGGGCGACCTGATCCTTGGCGGTCTGATCGTCGGGGGCGGCGGAGCCGTAGATGAAGTAAAAACCGTTCCGGGCCTGTGTGACGTAATTCCGCAGTTCCGCCTTCTTGGCCTCCAGCAGCTGCGTTTCCAGCAGCTTGATCTCGCGCTCGGCCAGCGCCCGTGACTGATAGGCCACCAGCACCGCAATGGCTGCCACCGCCACGATCAGCGGAACCGTGGCGACAAGGGACAACTTCTGCGCGTAGCTGGGGCGCATCAGAGGGCTGAGAAGCTTTTTCATCGCCCTTTGGTTACGCTCAAACCCGGGCGAATCAAAGCCTTGATCGGTCCACCACCGGGCTGTCAAACACGGACGCCGCACCCCGCTGCATTCGGCAAACTGCCGCACAACCGACCGTCCGTGTATCAAAATGATCGAAATCTACGCAGTAGTTGGTATTTCAATTGGCAGAGGCATCGCTAGTGTGGCGCCACTTGAAACGACCCGCGCGCGGATCTGCGCCGTGGGCGAAATAGTCTGGGAGGACTACCTACATGGATCGTCGTTCATTTCTGAAGACATCTGCACTCGGCGGCTCGGCCGCTGCGGCAACCACTCTGGCCGCACCCGCGATTGCCCAAGGCAACCGGACCCTCACAATGGTCACAAGCTGGCCCCGCGGTTTCGCGGTTCTGGACGATGCCGCGACCTACTTCGAAGAGATGGTCGGCGCGATGTCCGGCGGCTCGCTGACAATCGAGAAGAAAGCCCCCGGTGAACTCGTCGGCGCCTTTGAGGTGTTTGACGCGGTCTCCTCCGGTCAGGCGGACATCTACCACGCCGCGGATTACTACTTCATCAACCAGCACCCTGGGTACGCGTATTTCACCGCGGTGCCCTTTGGCGGCACAGCTCAGGAGGTCACCAACTGGTACCACCACGGCGGCGGTCACGAGCTGCACAATGAGCTGGGCGAGATCTTCAATCTGAAATCCTTCATCGCCGGCAACTCCGGATCGCAGTCGGGTGGCTGGTTCCGCAACGAGATCAACTCCGCCGAAGACTTCAATGGTCTGAAATTCCGCATGCCGGGTCTGGGTGGCAAGGTGCTGGGCGAGCTTGGTGCCTCCGTGCAGAACATCCCCGGCGGCGAGCTTTATCAGGCGCTGAGCTCCGGCGCGCTGGACGGTCTGGAGTGGGTCGGTCCCTTCGCGGACGAACGCGCCGGCTTCCAGGAAGTGGCCAAAGTCTACTACACCGCCGGTTTCCACGAGCCGGGCTCGGCTCTGACAGCGGCTGTGAACCTCGACGTGTTCAACGATCTGGAACCCGCGCATCAGGCGATCATCGAGAATGCGGCCATGGCCACCACCCACTACCAGCTGGCCGAAACGCTCGCCAACAACGGCGCCGCGCTCGCGCGTCTGCAGGCACAGGGCGTCAAGGCGCTGCAGTTCCCCGACGATGTCTGGGATGCCTTCGGTGCCGCGTCCAAGACCGTGCTGGACGAGAACATGGGCGACGAGCTCTTTGCTAAGATCCGGGGTTCCTTCGAGGAATCGCTGGCGCAAAGCTCCGACTGGCTGCTCAAGTCCGACGGCTTCTACGTCGAGCAACGCAACCGCGTGCTGGCCAACGGCTAGGCGATCTGCCAAGATCAGCGAGAGGGCAGGGGGCCACGGCTCTTGCCCTCTCGCTACACCGAGACCCGCCGGTTCCTGACCAGTGTGGCTTGGTCAGTGCCGGGGCGGGCACATCGGGTGAGGGACATATATGGAAAATGACGCGGCCGAAGCATCAGGCGGAGTCTGGATCATCCTTGAAGGGATCCAGTGGTTCTTTGTCAACATCGCCATGGCCTTTTACAATCTAGCCTACGCGATCACCCATCCGTCGCTTTGGCTGGACTGGTCAAACAAGGAGGCCATCACCCGCTTCGTCTACTACGGCGGATCGGTGGAGTTCTTCTTTGTCGTTTTGACCACCGTGCTGGTCCTGTTCGGCATCGGTCTGTGGCGCAACGGTTTCATGTGGGGCTGCGTGCGCGTGCTGGAAAGCTTTGCCAATACCACAGGGCGCTTTTTTGCCTGGGCCGGGCTGTTGATGGTGATCCAGCAAATCATCATCGTCTTTATGCAGCGGATCTTCACGCGGCCTGATATCTCCATCGGGTTTGGCATTCCCTTGCAGTTCGATATCAGCTGGTTTGCCGAAGAGCTCAAGCTTTACAATGCGTTGGTCGTTTGCCTGTGCATGGCCTACACCTTTGTGCAGGGCGGCCATGTCCGCGTTGATCTGGTCTACTCCGCCGTCAAGTTCCGCACCAAGAAGGTGATCGACATGTTCGGCGCCGTGTTTTTCATGATGCCGGTGGCGGTGCTTATCTGGATGTACGGCTGGTTCTTCCTCTGGCGCCATCTGATCGTGCCCAACCCGTCTGCCTCCGACACGCTCGACCGGCTGCTGATGAAGTCCCGCGCCCTGCGCTGGAACGTGGAGACCATCGGCTTCAGCCCCAACGGCTTCAACGCGTATTTCCTCTTCAAGGTCCTGCTCTGCGCCTTCACGGCGATGCTGTTCCTGCAGGCGGTGTCGATGCTCTTCCGCTCCTATCTGGAGTGGAAAGAAGGCCCTGAGAGCGAAAACAAATACCTCGACCGCGATAGCTTGGGCGACGGCGAAGAAGCCTATGAGGGCACACACTAAGAGACGCCGCGATACACGCAGCGCAATGAGGGACGGTTTATGTTTTTCGGACTAGATGGCGTCGAAGTCGGCCTGATCATCGTTTTCATCTGCCTCTTCGGCGGCATCCTGTCAGGCTTTCCGGTGGCTTTCGCCATTGCCGGGGCGGGGGTGATCTCCTTTGGGATCATCGCAGCACTGGACAGCGCCGGGCTGCTCATCCACCAGGCGATTGATACCGGCAGTCAGGTCTACCGGGATCTGGTGAATTCCGGGGTCAAGGCCGACACGATTTCCGTCTTCCGATACCCGGAGTTGCCGCGGATCGAAGAAGCGGTGTTCCCGCGTGGTTGGGAAGACGCCATGAACCGCAATGTCTCCTTCGTGGTCAACCGTATGAACGAGCGGGTGCTTGCGGGCCAGTCCATCGAGACACTGCTGGCGGTGCTGATGTTCGTGCTCATGGGGATCACGCTCGAACGCTCCAAGATCGCAAATGATCTGCTGACCACCATGGCGCGGGTCTTTGGCCCGCTGCCCGGCGGTCTGGCGGTTTCCATCGTCGTCGTGGGGGCCTTCCTTGCCGCCTCCACCGGGATCGTGGGCGCCACGGTCGTGACCATGGGGCTGCTGGCTTTGCCAACCATGTTGCGCAACGGGTATTCGCCGGAGCTGTCGACCGGTGTCATCGCCGCCTCCGGTACATTGGGGCAGATCATCCCGCCTTCCATCGTGATCGTTCTTCTGGGCACTTTGGCGGGGGATCTCTACTCGCGCGCGCAGGAGGACCGGGCCAAGCTCGAAGGATGTACCGACGCTCTGACCTATCTGGGTGAACCGGCGGTCCTGTCGGTGGGAACGCTGTTCCAAGCAGCGTTGTTGCCCGGCATCATGCTGGCGCTGCTCTATGCGCTCTATGCCTTTGGCTACGCGCTGCTGAACCCTGACAAGGCCCCCGCCGTCGAGATGGGCAGCACCAACGCAGAGCCGGTCACCCGCTCCGAGGCGTTCACCTGGTTCCTGGGCGCCCCCGTGGCGCTGGTGGTCGGTGCCATCCTGCTCGGCAACCTTGGCGTCATCGGCGACCAGTCGACCACCGTTTCGCGTTTTTCCGACATCGGGGAAGGGGCCTCGTTGCGCACCAATGTGGGCCCCGAGTGCCAGGCCTCCATGATCGAACTGCACGGGCAGGCCGCCTGGGATGCCGCCGTCGCAGAGCAACAGGCCATAGCTGACGCCGGTGGCGTGCAGGCCTCGGAACGGCTGACCGACGAAGAGTTCGCGCAAGCCCGGGTCGACAAGATCGCCAATGCAGCGCCCATCGGCACCGGCATCGCGATCATCCTTGTTCTGACAGGGCTCATTCTGACCTCAGCCCGCGGCATTGCGCCCTCCCAATCACCGCAACCGCTTATTGTCGGCGCCATCGGTGCCATCGGGATGATCCTGGTGGACATCGTGCTGGTGGGGCCTGCGACCTCCTCTGGGATCATGGTCGCGCTGATGTTCCTGCCCTTTGTCCTGCTGATGTACGGGGTGGTCCACGCGACCAAGGTGTGCGCTAGTAACGAGCTGGTTCGCGTGGTCTTTCCACCGCTCATCCTGATCGTGGCCGTGCTGGGCTCTATCCTCGGCGGCATCACCAATCCGACACCTGCCGCGGCTCTGGGCGCAGGCGGGGCCATCATGCTGGCCGCCTACCGCAAGCTCAAGGATCAGGACCGCACGCCAAAGGTAATCATCTGGTCCACGCTGGCCATCGTTGTCTGTATTCTCGTGGGCATCAATTTTGATCTGCGGGTCAATGCCAACAGTGTCAGTGCCGAAACATGGATCGCCTTTATCGTTGCCTATGCCGCGTATCTCTACGCGCTCTTCGGGCTGCTGTTCTCCTGCTGGGTGCTCTACAGCTCTGGCGTGCTGAGCCCGGTGGTGCGGGAGACGGCCAAGGTTACCTCCATGGTCTTCACCATTCTGATCGGCTCGCAGCTTCTGAACATGGTGGTGATCTCCTTCGGCGGAGAGCATTATATCCAGCAGTTCCTCAAGAGCTTTGACGATGAGTTCACCGTCTTCCTGATCGTCATGCTGGTGCTCTTCGTGCTGGGCTTTGTGCTCGACTTCCTTGAGATCATCTACATCGTGATCCCCATCGTCGGCCCCGTGATCTACGGCGGCAGCTTCGATCCCAAATGGGTGACGATCATGATCGCGGTGAACCTGCAGACCTCCTTCCTGACACCACCTTTTGGCTTCGCGCTCTTCTATCTGCGGGGCGTGGCCCCCAAAGAGGTCACGACCGGGCATATCTACCGTGGGATCATCCCCTTCGTGCTGATCCAGGTGGCGGGGTTGGCGCTTCTGTGGACCTTCCCCGGGATCGTGACCATCGTGCCGGATCTGATCCCGAACTGATCACCGCCATCTATGTGACGACAGGGGGCCACTGGCCCCCTTTTTCATGTGTCGGGAGATCCCGCTCAATTTGATCCAGAGCAAGGCACGGTGCGGCGCGCCGTGATCCACTCCGCTGAAGAGGGAGAGGACCAATGGCCGCGACGACGAAGACCCAGTTGCTTGAAGTGACCCAAAAGGAATATCGCAAGCTCGCGGATCTCATCGCCACGCTGGATCCGGCGATGGTGGATGTGAAGGATGCAGAGGATACCTCCATCACCGACATCCTCTGCCACCGGGCGCATTGGATCGATCTGTTTCTGGGGTGGTACGCCAACGGTCAGGCGGGCAAGACCGTTTGGTTTCCGGCCAAGGGCTACAAGTGGAACGAGCTCAAACGCTACAACGCCGATCTGCGCGCGCGCCACGCTGGCACCCCTTGGCCCGAGGCTGTGAATAGGTTGGAACAGGCTCACGGTCGGCTCGTCACCTTTATGGAGAGCAAAACCGATGCGGCCCTTTACAGCCAGCCCATGAAAGGCGCGAACAACCGCTGGACGCCCGGGCGGTGGGCCGAAGCAGCGGGTCCAAGCCACTACCGATCTGCGGCGAAGGTCATCCGGGCCCGACTGCGGGCCGCACGGGCCTCAGAGTGCGGCGAGCTTCGTTGAGCGGCACCTATTCCGTCGCAAAACGCAAGACAGGCGTTCAGACAGGTCCGCCGGTGCTCAAAATGCTCCGGGACAGCTGCGCGCAGCCGTGCGTTGCATCTTGCCCATTTGCCGTGTGACGCGACCCTGACGCGGCAATTGCTGAACGGCAGCCATGTTGTCGCGGCCCGTGTACCAGGAGTCGAACAGCAGTGCGCGAATGTTAGCGTCCAGCACCTCTTCCGCGACACGGTATACGCACAGGCAAATCGCCTGATCCATCCCGTTGGCGCGTCCGTCGCTGATCATTCTGGCGCAGGTCTGTTCGGGCGATGGTGCAGCAGCGACATAGCCCGGTATAGTCACGAGTGCTGCCAGCAGCAACGCCCTTACGTTGGTATTCTGTGTCACGGAGAGTTCTCTGGATCAGGGATGGATCTGCAGCGCCTAGCGGGTCGGCCTGGTATCAGGCAGGTGGATGTTGGCCACCTGCTCTGCGATGGGATCGGTGGACAGGGGGTGCGTATCGGCGCTGAACGCCTCCGGGTCCTTCATCTTTTGCCACGCACCGCCGAAGTATACCTCCAGCCCGGAAAACTTGGACTTGTACCCCATCTTCTGACTGCCGGGCACCCAGTAGCCAAGATAGACGTAAGGAAGCCCCGCTTCACGCGCGATCTCCACATGATCGAGGATCATATAGGTACCAAGCGAGCGCTTGGGTTCATCGGGCGCGTAGAAGGAGTAGACCATGCTCAACCCATCCGACAGCACATCCGTCAGGCTGACGCCCGTTAGCGTGCCGCTCTTGGTCTCCGCGTATTCCACCACGCGGCTGCGGATTGGCGTCTCTTCGATCATCGCGGCAAATTCGAACACGTCCATGTCCGCCATGCCACCTTCGGCGTGGCGGCTGTCAAGATAGGCGCGGAACAGCTCGTACTGTGCTTCGGAGGCCCAGGGTGAGGTCGCGCGGCGTTCGAGATCCCGGTTTTGCGAAATGGCGCGGCGCTGGCTGCGCGAGGGCCGGAACGCCGCCACATCGATGCGGGCGCTGAGGCAGGCGGAGCATTCGACACAGGAGGGGCGGTAGAGCACGTTTTGCGAGCGTCTGAACCCTTGCTGAGACAGGCTGTCGTTCAGCTTGTCGGCGTTATCTCCCTGCAGTGCGGTGAACAGCTTACGCTCCATCCGGCCGTCCAGATACGGACAGGGCTGCGGTGCAGTCACGTAGAACTGCGGAGCGATGGGCAACGTGTGGCGCATGGGATTCCAAGGATTATACACATCACGATAACAAGCGATGACCCAGCCGCCAAGATGAAGTTTACAACTTTAGCGGAACGCGGCCCGGCGGTTGACGGCGACCGTGCCGAGAACATGATCGCTGAGCCCCTGGCCGCGCTCGGTAGAGGCCATCATCACCATTGAAATCAATTGCAGCGGGAAGACACCCCAGCTCACCGTGTAGCCCAGCGTATGGGCAAAAGCTCCCCCCACATCAAGCCGCTCGCCGTCCGTCCTGCGCAGCTCGATCGCAAGGAGCCGCATGCCCCAGGTCGCCGACCCATTGGCCAGCGTGACCGTGCGGTACATGAACCCGACGATCAGGAACATCAGGGGAAAAACAAAGATGCCCGTGAAAAAGGTGAATGGCAGGACCAGCAGACACAGCACAAAGGTCAGTGTCGCATCCACTCCCCAGGCCAGCAGGCGCTTGAGGGGCACGTCCTTGTAGAATTCGGGCTGGTTCTGCGGATCGGGGATCGTCATCGTGCTGTGTTGCTTTCTCTGTGGTCAAAGGGCGGTGCCGGGAGCGTGCCCGGCACCGATCCATCATCAGGCGTCGGCGGTGGTGCCACTCTTGTTGGCCCGGTCGTCCATAAACTGGTCGAACTCCGCCTTGTCTTTTGCCTCGCGCAGACGCTCGAGGAAAGCTTCAAACTGCTCTTGCTCTTCTTCGAGCCTGCGCAACGTGTCGCTTTTGTAGGCGTCGAAGGCGGCGTTGCCGGTGGAGCGCATGCCTGTGCGCATGGCGGCGGTCTTGCGGCTGCAGGATTTGAACATGTTCTTGCTCCATATCATGTAGAAGAGAAGGGCGAGCCCAATGGGCCAGAAAAAGACGAACCCGAGCACCATGGCTGCGATCCAGGCGCCTTTGCCTTTTCGGTCGAGCCAGTCTTCGGCGCGGGAGAACCAGCTCGGCCGAGCGGGCAGGGAGGTCATGGAAGTCGCGGTGTTCATCGGGATGCCTTTCTGTTTCGGTTGCGGGGTCTTGGTTATGTGAATGCCTTTCACATACCCTAGATTGGGATGCCGGGCGGCCTGCGCAAGAGGAAATGTAAATCTTTTTCACATATTTCTTCTTTGTTGTTTCTTATCAGCTGGTTGCGGCTGACATTCCCCTTGGTGTCGTGCAAATCTTGCGTCGCCTTCACCCTGTCTTGTCGCGAAAACAGCCATTGACCTCCGCGCGCCCTGCGGCAAATGCTGCGCCATGAGCTTTGCCGCCGCCCTGACCCGCTGCCCGCGCCCCTTCGATCCGGACCGCGGGCGCGAAGCGCTGGATCTGCTGCCCGCATTGCCGCGCGACCTGTGCGGTTTGATCGAAGGGACGGCGGGGTGCAGCCCTTATCTTGCCGGGTTGATTGCCAAGGAAGCCGCGTGGCTGCCGATGGCCCTCGAGACCCCCGTGACCTCGCTCAAGGCGCAGATCTCGCAAGCGCGGGAGGCGCCGCCCGATCACATAGCGGTGACGTTGCGGCAGGCCAAGCGGCGGGTTGCGCTCCTGACGGCTCTGGCGGATCTGGGCGGCGCATGGTCGTTGGAACGGGTGACGGGGGCGCTCACGGATCTGGCTGATGCGGCCTGCACCGCAGCACTCCGCGCCGCACTCGGTCGCCAGATCCGCCGGGGCAAGCTGCCGGGCAAGACGCTGGATGATCTGGACGACGCGGCAGGCATGTGCGTGCTCGCCATGGGCAAGATGGGGGCGGGCGAGTTGAACTATTCCTCCGACATCGATCTGATTTGCCTTTTTGACGAGACGCGTTTTGACCCCGAGGACTTCCACGATGCCCGCACCGCCTTTGTCCGGGCAACCCGCGAGATGAGTGCCACGCTCAGCGAAAATACCGCCGAAGGTTATGTCTTTCGCACGGATCTGCGCTTGCGGCCCGACCCCGCGGTGACCCCTGTCTGCATGGCGATGGAGGCGGCGGAGAGGTACTATGAAAGCCTGGGCCGGACGTGGGAGCGCGCGGCCTACATCAAGGCGCGGGTCGCGGCAGGCACGCGGGCGGGCGGCGCACGCTTTCTGAAGGATCTCACACCCTTCGTTTGGCGCAAGCACCTTGATTTCGCGGCCATTCAGGATGCCCACGACATGCGGCTCGCGATCCGCACGCACAAGGGGCTCGGCGGGCCGATTACGCTGTCGGGCCATAATATGAAGCTCGGGCGCGGTGGCATCCGCGAGATCGAATTCTTTACCCAGACCCGCCAGTTGATCGCAGGTGGGCGTGACGCGGATCTCAGGCCGCGCGGAACGGTTGCCGCGCTGGCCGCACTCGCGCGGAAAGGGTGGGTACCGGCGGAAACGGCAGCGGTGCTGACGGAACACTACACCGCCCACCGCACGGTCGAGCACCGGTTGCAGATGGTGCAGGACGCCCAGACCCACAGCCTGCCGCGCAACGACGAAGGCTTTGATCGGCTGGCCTGCCTGATGGATTGTGAGCGCGCCGCGCTGGAGGCAGATCTGAGCGCGCGGCTGCAAGAGGTGCATGCGCTGACCGAAGGCTTCTTTGCACCGTCCAAGCCGCAGAGTGCCGCACCGGACGTACTGAGCGACGATATGCAGACGCGCTGGCTGAGCTATCCAGCGCTGCGGAGCGAGCGGAGCCGCACCCTCTTTGAACGGCTGCGCCCGGAGCTTCTGGCGCGGTTCGCGCAGTCCTCCCGACCGGAGGAGACGGTGCTCGCTTTTGACGGCTTTTTGGCGGGGCTGCCGTCTGGCGTGCAGCTCTTTTCCTTGCTGGAGGCCAATCCGACGCTGATGGATCTGCTGATCGACGTCACCGGCACCTCGCCGTCGCTGGCCCGGTATCTGTCGCGCAACGCCAGCGTTTTCGATGCGGTGATCGCCGGGGATTTCTTTAACGACTGGCCGGGGCAGGCGGGGTTGGAGACGCTGCTGAAAGCCGCAGTGAACGCCGAGGCGGACTATGAACGGGCGCTGGACGCCGCGCGGCGCTGGTCCAAGGAGTGGCATTTCCGCATCGGGGTGCACCTGCTGCGCGGGCTGATCCAGTCAGAGGCGGCGGCGCACCAGTATGCGGATCTCGCCCGGGCGGTTCTGGCCGTGCTATGGCCGTTGGTCACCGAGCAATTCGCGCGCCGTCATGGCCCCCCGCCCGGTCGCGGCGCTGTTGTGCTGGGGATGGGCTCGCTAGGGGCCGGGCAGCTCAACGCAGGCTCTGACCTTGATCTGATCGTCATATACGACCCTCAGAATGCCGAAAGTTCCGACGGCGACAAGCCGCTCGCGACGCGCCCGTATTACGCCCGTCTGACTCAGGCGCTGATCACCGCGCTGACGGCGCCGATGTCCCAGGGGCGGCTTTACGAGGTGGATATGCGGCTGCGCCCTTCGGGAAATCAGGGGCCGGTGGCCACCAGCTGGGCCGCCTTTCAGGACTACCAGCGCGCGCAGGCCTGGGTGTGGGAACACATGGCCCTGACCCGCGCGGCTGTTATCGCAGGCCCCGGCGATCTGGCGCAGGATGTGAGCGGTTTTCGCACGGCGTTGCTGAGCACGGCACGGCCCGTCGCTGAGGTGCGGCAAGAGGTCGGGGCAATGCGGGACCGGATCCGGGCGGCCAAACGGCCCGGCAGCCTGTGGGAGGTCAAGATCGGCCCCGGCCGCCTGCAAGAGATCGAATTGCTCGCACAGGCAGGCGCCTTGGCGCAGGGCATGTCGCACAGCGAAACGGATGCAGGCTTGCAAGCGGTAGTCGCAGCCGGGCTGCTGAGCGCCGAAGACGGCGCGGAACTCAGCCTGCTTGCCCGCTTTCTTGGCCGGGTGCACCAGATCGTCCGTCTGCTGTCGGACGCGCCCTTGGTGGCGGCGGATCTGGGTCCCGCGGGCCGGGCGTTCGTGTTGCGCACATTGGAGGAGAAGACCATGGAAGCGGTTGAGACGCGACTGGAGGCGGGATACCGGCGGGCGGTGGTGCTAATCGATGACGCGGTGACGGGATCATGACCGGGGACCTGCACGACCCCAAGGGATTGATCCGCGAGGCCTACCGGATTGACGGCATCGGTCTTGCGGAATGCCGGACGATCTTTCTCGATTGGGCGTTGAGCCTGCCTGAGGGACAAGAGGCCGGTGCCGCGCTGCGGGATCTGCTGGCGCGCTATGGAGAGGCCGATCCGGATCATCCCATGACAGCCGTCATGCAGGAAGGTCTGGCCAAGGCCGCACAGCCCACCCGGCGCGGTGGTTGGCGCGGACGGCGCCGATAGGCTCTTTCGCCGCGGCACACGACCGGGTAGAGCAGCGCCATGACAACAGCCTCTCCCGATACGATCTCTGACCTGCCGGTCATTCGCCTGCGGCCCAAAGCTAATGCCCGGGCGATCCGCCACGGGTTTCCCTGGGTCTACGCCAATGAGCTGGTGACCGACCGGCGGACCAAGGCGCTCACGCCGGGAAGTCTCGCTCGCTTGCAGGATGACGCCCGGCGCGACATGGGGGTGGTGGCGGTGAACCCCGGCTCCAAGATCATCGCGCGCATGCTCGACCGCGATCCGGGGGCGACGATTGATGCCGCGTGGTTCGAGGCGCGGCTGGCCCGAGCGCTGGCGCTGCGCGAACGGCTCTATGACGCGCCCTATTACCGGCTGATCCATGCAGAGGCGGACGGGCTGCCGGGTGTCGTGATCGATCGCTTCGGGGATCTCTGTGTGATCCAGCCGAATGCCGCCTGGGTCGAGGTGCAACTGCCCGCGCTGGTGGCGGCGCTGCAAACGGTCACGGGGGTCGCGACGGTCTTGAAGAATGCCGGTGGCCGCACCCGGGGGCTCGAAGGGCTCGATGATGTGTCCGGCGTGCTGGCCGGGACCGCACCCGACGGTCCACTGACGGTCCCGATGAATGGCGCCCGCTACAGGGCGGATGTGACCGGCGGTCAGAAGACGGGGCTCTTTTACGATCAGCGGCCCAACCACGCCTTTGCAGCGACCCTCGCGCGCGGCGCGCGGGTGCTGGATGTCTTCAGCCACGTGGGAGGGTTTTCGCTTGCCGCGCTCGCAGCCGGTGCGGCGGAGGCGCTGGCCGTGGATGCCGCGCGCCCCGCGCTGGATCTGGCGGAGGCGGGTGCCGCAGAGATGGGGATGACCGCGCGCTTTGCCACCCGCCAGGGTGACGCCTTTGACATGCTGCAGGCGTTGGCGGGCGAGGGCGCGCGGTTTGACGTGGTAATCTGCGATCCGCCCGCCTTTGCGCCTGCGCGCCCGGCACTGGAGGCGGGCTTGCGCGCTTACGAGCGGATCGCGCGGCTGTCTGCGGGGCTGGTCGTGGATGGCGGCATTCTGGGACTGTGTTCGTGTTCCCACGCGGCGGATCTGGAGGCGTTTCGCGGCGCCAGCCTGCGCGGTATCGGCCGGGCGGGCAGATCGGCGGCACTGATCCACACAGGGTTTGCTGGCCCGGACCATCCGCAGCTGCCGCAACTGGCGCAAAGCGGGTATCTCAAATCGCTCTTCTTCCGGGTCTGAGCGGTGCGGATCACGCTGGATGCCTGCGTCCTTTACCCAACGGTGATGCGCTCGATGCTGCTGGGCGTGGCGGCGACGGGCGCGTTCGAGCCGGTATGGTCGCCGCGCATCCTGGAGGAATGGGCACGGGCCGCGATCAAACTGGGACCCACCGGAGAGACACAGGCGCGGGCGGAGATTGCGCTGTTGCGCGCCGCCTGGCCGGAGGCCGAGCGCGCGGAGGCGCCCCATGTGACGTCGCGGCTGTGGTTGCCGGACCCCAATGACATCCACGTTCTGGCCACGGCGGTTTCCAGTTCCAGCGATGCGATCCTGACCCTGAACGCCAAGGATTTTCCAAAAGGCGTGCTGGCCGAAGAGGGGATCGCGCGGCTGGCCCCCGATGAATACCTCTATCAGTGCTGGCAATCGGATCCGGCGTCGGTCGAGGCCGCCGCCGCCGCGGTTCTGGCCGATGCGCGGCGGCTGTCGGGCGCGGAGTGGGAGATGCGGGCGCTGCTCAAGAAAGCGCGTCTGCCTCGATTGGCGAAGGCCGTCGGGTAGGGGGCTCAGGTGCGCGCGGGTGGCGCACCGATCCACTTTGCCTCCAACGCGCGCAGGGCGGCAATACGGTCGGCTGTCTTGGGATGGCTCATCAGCCACACGGGCATCGTGCCACCATTGGTACGCGTCAGCCCTTCGAGCTTTTCAAAGAGGCTGATCTGCGGTGCGACACCAATCCCTGCCTTGGTCAGCAGGGCAGCGGCATAGGCGTCGGCCTCGTATTCGTCCGAGCGCGACAGCCTTGCTGCCAGCAGCGAGGTCAGCATCCCGGCAATCCACACGCCGATGCCCGGGATAAACCGGCTCAGCACCATGCCGAGGGCGGTGCGCAGCGCGTTCTGGCCCGAGAAATCAATCATTCGGCGGCGGGAATGGCCGAGCGCCACATGACCCATCTCATGGGCAATCACGCTCGCCATCTCCTCGTCGGTGACCTCGCCCGCGCGAAACTTGTTGTAAAAGCCGCGGGTGATGAAGATCCGCCCATCGGGGGCCGCCAGACCGTTCACCGGATCAATCTCGTAGATATGCACGCGAATGCGCGGCAGCTCCAGCGCCGCGGCCATCCTGTCCATCAGCCGCTTGAGCTTTGGATCGGCGAGTTCCGTCGATTGCTCATCGAGCGCCTTGGCCGTGCGCCAGGCGGAAAAGCGGTACATCACCAGCCCGTAGAGCACGGCCAGCAGGATGGGCATGAGCTTGATCATGGAGTAGATATGGGCGGCCATGGGGCCTGCGGCAAGCGCTGGATAGTGCCAGCGGTGACATTTCACGGCGCAAAACGCCGCAGTGCGCCTTAACGGCTGAGTGTTTTCACGCCGCGCGCAAGCCCTGCGAGGGTCATGGGCACCATCGCCTCTGCGCCAACGGTCTCCTGGATCATGCCGATGGATTGCGTGTAGCGCCAGTGCTGCTCGGGGACCGGGTTGATCCAGAGCGTGGCGGGCCATTGGTCGCGCAGCCGGGAGAGCCAGACCGCACCGCTCTCGGCGTTCCAATGCTCATTGGCGCCGCCGGGGTAGGCGATCTCATAAGGCGACATCGACGCATCGCCCACGATGATGCACTTGTAGTCAGGGCCGAAGGTCCGCAGCACCTCGTGGGTGGGGATCTGCGCGTCCCAGCGGCGGCGGTTGTCGCGCCAGAGCCCTTCGTAGATGCAGTTGTGAAAGTAGTAGTGCTCAAGGTGCTTGAACTCCGCACGGGCCGCGGAGAAAAGCTCCTCCACCACCCTGATATGCGGATCCATGGAGCCGCCCACATCCAGAAACAACAGCACCTTGACCGCATTGCGCCGCTCGGGCCGGGTTTTCACGTCGAGATACCCGTGCTCCGCGGTGGCGCGGATGGTGCCGTTCAGATCCAGCTCCTGCGCGGCACCGTCGCGGGCCCAGCGGCGCAGACGTTTGAGCGCGACTTTGATGTTGCGGGTGCCCAGTTCTACCGTGTCATCCAGATTGCGAAATTCGCGCTTGTCCCAGACCTTGGTGGCGCGCTGGTGGCGCGAGCGGTCCTGACCGATGCGCACGCCTTCGGGATTGTAGCCGTAGGCACCAAAAGGCGAGGTGCCCGCGGTCCCGATCCATTTGTTGCCGCCCTGATGCCTGCCCTGCTGCTCCTTGAGCCGTTCCTGCAGGGTCTTCATCAGTTTCTCAAACCCGCCGAGCGCCTCGATCTCGGCTCGTTCTTCCGGCGTCAGGTGCTTTTCGGCCATCTTCTTTAGCCAGTCGGCGGGCAGATCGACGGCCTTCATCACCGCCTCCGCGGGGATCTCGTCGAGGCCTGAGAAGCTTTGTCCGAAGGCGCGGTCGAACTTGTCGATGTTGCGCTCGTCTTTCACCAGCGTCAGCCGCGCCAGATAATAGAATGCCTCCACGTCGTAGGTCACCAGCCCGGCCCGCAGCCCTTCGAGAAAGGACAGGAACTCCCGGAGGGACACCGGCACCCGCTGACCGCGCAGCGCCTCGAAGAAGGGCAGGAACATGGCCTAGACCAGCATGCGGTGGACAATCACAGTGGCGATCATGCCCACGATGGCAAAGGCCATGGCGTAGCCAGCGGCATATTGCGCGATGTCCTTGCGGTTGCCCTTGCGGCGGGCGGCGGTCACCCCGCCGATGAGCGCGCCGAGAAGGGCTGCTGCGATGACGATCATGAAGATATTTTCCGTTTGTGCGGTTCTGTTTGGCCTAGCGTGGCCGGTGCGATCTGTCCAGCCGGGAGGGTCAGCGGCGGGCGTACTTGATAAAAGGGGTCTGCACGCCCACGCGGTCATAGAGCTTGCGGGCCTGCGTGTTGAAATCTTGGGTCAGCCAGTAAACTGACGGTGCACCGGCGGCATCTGCGGCGGCGTAGACCGCCTCGATCAGCGCCCGCCCGATCCCTGTGCCGCGCACCTCCGGGTCAGCGTAGAGATCCTGAAGGTAACACACGTTCTCCTCTGACCAGCCGTGCCGGTGAAAGACGTAATGCGTCAGGCCAAGGAGCTTGCCGTCCTCTTCGGCAACCAGGGCGTTGAAGTCCTGCGGGTCATCGCCCAGCAATCGCTCGAAGTAGAGATCGAAGATTTCCGGGGGCCGGGTGGTCTCGTAAAAGGCCAGATAGGCCGTCCAGAGGCTGGACCATTGCGGTTTGTCCTCCTGGCGCAGCGGTCTGACGGTCGGCCCGGTGGTGTCTGTCATCATCTTGCCCTTTCGCCGCTATTGTCCGCGGCGGGCCAGAAAGGCCAGCCGTTCAAACAGATGCACGTCCTGCTCGTTCTTCAGTAGGGCGCCGTGCAGTTTCGGCAGCGCGCCCGCTCCACCCGCCTTGAGGTCCTCGGCGGTCAGATCTTCGGCCAGCAGCAGCTTGAGCCAGTCCAGGACCTCGGAGGTAGAGGGTTTTTTCTTCAGCCCCGCCTGATCCCGGATTTCGTAGAACTGGGTCAGCGCCGTGCTCAGCAGCTGCTCCTTGATGCCGGGAAAATGCACCTCCACGATGGCGCGCAGGGTCTCGATCTCCGGAAAGCGGATGTAGTGGAAAAAGCAGCGGCGCAGGAAGGCATCGGGCAGTTCTTTTTCGTTGTTGGACGTGATGATGACGACGGGCCGGTGCCGCGCTGTGATGGTCTGTCCGGTCTCGTAGACGAAAAACGCCATTTTATCGAGCTCCTGCAGCAGATCGTTGGGAAATTCGATGTCGGCCTTGTCGATCTCGTCAATCAGCAGGACGGTCTTTTGTCCGGCCTCAAAGGCCTCCCACAGCTTGCCCTTGCGGATGTAGTTGCCCACGTCATGCACGCGCTCCTCGCCCAGCTGGCTGTCGCGCAGGCGGCTGACCGCGTCATATTCGTACAAGCCCTGTTGCGCGCGGGTGGTGGATTTTACGTGCCATTCGATCATCGGCAGCTCCAGCGCGCGGCTGACCTGACGCGCAAGCTCCGTTTTGCCGGTGCCGGGCTCGCCCTTAACCAGCAAGGGGCGTTCTAGGGTCACGGCAGCATTGACCGCGACCGTCAAATCCTCCGTGGCGATGTAATCGTCGGTGCCCTGGAATTTCATGTGCTGTCAACCCTTTGTGGCGCGCTATTACAGGACGCTTTTAGCCGTGTTTGCGCAGGATTGTGTAGTGACAATCGAAAGGACGTGGGATAGATGCTGCGCCATGGGGGTCACTTGAGCCGAGGACAAGTCGCGCATGAGAGACGTTAGCCACGTTGAGGGGAAGCAAATGAAACAGGAACTGTTCCTGCCGGAGGATTACCGCCCGGCCGAGGACGAGCCGTTCATGAATGACCGGCAAGTCGAGTATTTTCGTCGTAAGCTTTTGACCTGGCGGGCGGAGCTGCTTGCGGGCAGCAAAGACACCATCGAAGGTCTGCAGGACGGCACCCGCAACATTCCCGATGTGGCGGATCGCGCCAGCGAGGAGACCGACCGGGCATTGGAGCTGCGCACCCGGGATCGTCAGCGCAAGCTGGTAAGCAAGATCGACAGCGCGCTGCGCCGGATCGAGGAAGGCGAGTTTGGCTATTGTTCCGTGACCGGCGAGCCGATTTCGCTGAAACGGCTTGATGCGCGACCCATCGCCACCATGAGCCTGGAGGCGCAGGAGCGCCATGAGCGCCGCGAGAAAGTGCACCGGGACGATTGATCCCGCGATGCTGCGGATCTGCTGGATAGGTATGAGAGCGTCGGGGCCGTGGCTCCGGCGTTTTGCGTATGAGCCCTAGGGGGATCCAGAAAGCCATTGTGATCGGGGCAGGGATCGGCGGGCTGGCAGCCGCCTTGGCGCTGGCGCAGCGTGGCGTAGCGGTTCGCGTGATCGAACAGGCGCCCGAGATTGCCGAGGTCGGTGCAGGTCTACAGATCAGCCCCAATGGCCTGGCGGTGCTGCGCGCGCTCGGTCTGGCGGAGGAGCTGGTCGCGCGCGGCGCCGTCAAGGCGCAGGCCGTGGTGCTGGCGGATTACAAGGCCGGGCGCGAGGTGGCGCGGCTGGATCTGCGGCGGCTGGCGGATCAGTCCTACTTCTTTGTGCACCGCCACGACCTGATCGACCTCTTGGCCGAGGCTGTCTTTGCGGCGGGCGTGACGGTAGACTTCGGGAAGCCCGTGCGCGAGGTGCTGCCCGGCACGCCTCCCCGCGCGGTGCTGGCCAATGGTGATGCGATCTCAGCGGAGGTGATCCTCTGTGCGGACGGGCTGCATTCCGTGGGCAGACAAGCGGTGGCGCCCGGAGGTCAGGCGTTTTTCACAGGGCAGGTGGCCTGGCGCGCGACCGTGCCTGCCGACGGCTCGGACCCTGCTGAGGCGCGGGTGACCATGGGGCCGGGACGCCATATTGTCAGCTATCCGTTGCGCCAGGGTCGGCTGATGAACCTCGTCGCGGTGCAGGAGCGCGCGGAATGGGCGGCGGAGGGCTGGCGACATCCGGCGGATCCCTCTGATCTGCGCAGGGTCTTTGCGGATTTCGGAGGACCTGCGGGCAGGTTGCTGGAGCAGGTCCGCGCAGCGCGCGTCTGGGGCCTGTTTCGGCATCCGGTCGCCCCGTGCTGGCTACGGGAAAATGTGGCGCTACTGGGCGATGCGGCACATCCGACACTGCCGTTTCTGGCACAGGGAGCCAATCTGGCGCTGGAGGATGCCTGGGTGTTGAGCAGCTGTCTTATGCGCGGCGAACTGGACACCTACCAGGACATCCGACGGGATCGCGCGATCCGTGTGATCGAGACAGCCAGCGGCAACGCGTGGAAGTATCACCTGCGCGACGGCCCCATCCGGCGGCTGGCGCATCTCGGCCTCAGCCTGGGCAGCCGTGTGGCACCGGGTGCGATGATGCGGCAGTTCGACTGGCTCTACGGTCACGACGTGACGAAAAGCTCGCAGAGTTGATCCGGTGACGCGCACGTCATGTTTTGGGCGGTGCCGTTTCTGCGGAAAAACAGCGTGTTGCTGGCGCGGAAAATGACGTGTTGAAAGGGATGCGTGCGCCTGTCTGATCAGGCTTTGCGCGTTTGCCGCGGCGCAGGGAAAATCTTGGCCTGTTTGCGGAGGTTCTGGGCGGTGGCGGCGAGGAGGAATTCGTCGTTTGCGCCGCTTGGCCCGCGGAATCGCAGCCGTTCCAACCGGAGGATACGGTCGAGGTGCGCGAAGAGCATCTCGACCTTCTTTCGGAGCTCCACCGAGACCTTGTACTGCGCTGTCTCGCGGATGGCGCGGGCACGTCGCAGGCATCTTCATGTTCTTCACGGGTGATTTTGCGGCAATCGGCCTTGGGATTGCACTTGATCTTGGATGGGCATGCCAGGCAGGTGTGTTCGAGCGCTTAGTATTTGGCGACATCATTGCCGGTCGGGCCACGGTTTGGGTCAAAATTTTTCCGGTGGAACTGTTTGAGCGCTTCGCCCTCTGGGCAGATGTATTGGTTGTTCTCGGCGTCCCATTCGAAGTCGGCACGGGCCCGGGTTCCGTCTGTCCGTCCAGCGTTATCGATGAGTGGGATGTGCGGCGTGATCTTGCGGTCCTCTTACCAGCTACGCGCAGGCCCGATGCCGTAGGCGGTATCCGCAATCAGCCGCTCCGGGTGCAGTTCGAACTTCGTCTTCACCCGTTCCAGCATTGTTTTTGTCGATCCCATTTCGGCCTGCCGGATCGAGCGTGCGGCTTCGACGTCGAGGATAACACCATGGTCCGTGTCGATCGGGTAGTTGTCAGAGTAGGCAAAGAATGCAGGGCTTTTGCAGGTAGCGGTACATGGGCTGGTGGGATCGGAAAAGGATGTGAACTTCGGCTTCACAGAAGTTGCAGCGCCGAAGGCGGCATTATCCAGTGTGTCGAGATACTCCTTCACAGCCCTCGGCACGACGACTTGATCTATCCTGCCAGCATCCCATTCTTCCTTGGATGCGGAGAACTGCCTGTTGGCGCCAGCTTCAATGAAGCTAGCGTCGACAGCCCTGCGTTGGCCGCTGACCAGACCTTCGTCGATGCACCGCGCCACGGTCATCTCGAACGAGTGGCGTAGCAACTCGCTCTCAGGGAAACGGCCATGACGGTTCTTCGAGAACGTTCTCTGATTGCGGGGATGGCAACGGGCGTCGGCGTTGTACCTGAGGGGCACTGTTCTCTCCGAGGTAGACTGGTGCCGCCCTATAAGGGCTTGAGGGGCTGACCGCTTCCATATGTCGAATGCGGGATTTTCTTTGCCTCATGTTCTCGAAAGAGATTGATCTGCCTTCCGTCCCGCAGGGACTTCGCATCCTGCCGTTTCTGGTGGACATCCAGATCAGGTAGCGGCCTCCGTAGTCCAATGAAATTCTCTTCCGGTTTTCCAGAGCGTCAATGTAAGAACGGTGAGTTTTCGGGCGGTCGTCACGGCGGTCTTTTTGAAACCGCGCCTCACCGCGAGCCGGATAGCCCAGGATTTCAAAGGCGGATATCGCTTCACACGGCCGATCAGCGTACCGGCTGCTTCGTACAGAAGGCGACGCATGGTAGCATCGCCACGCTTGGATATGCGGAGAGAATGATCGACCTCACCGGACTGATGTTACCTCGGCGCCAAGCCCGGGAACGCTCCAACTTTTGTTGTTTCAGGAAACCGCCCGGTAGTGTCGGTCAGTGCCAGAAAGCTCAGGGCGACAACTGGGCCTGCGATGAGCCATTGAGTGTGCCATTGGTTCAAGCACGATGGCGAATGGATCGTCATCAATCGACGCGACAGATCTTGGCATCTGGCAATAGCGGCGATCTCATCCTCAAGTGCAGCTACCGTTGAACATACCTCCCTCATGCGATGGGAGAACACGATCAATGACGAAAACCAGCGCCAGGTCGAATTTCCGCACAACTGACCGCTGTCGCTGCCGCCCATTGCCGGTTGCGGTCAGGCGAGTGTAAGTGTCTTCAGGATCCCCCGCATATGAGCCTCAATCTCCATTCTGAGACGCATAAAATGATCCCGAGCCCCAATGATTACACGCAGGCGATCCGCATCTACGCTGCGGACGTGGACGGCTGTAAACCAGCCGCTCCGGGCCAAGTGAGCCAATCCTTCTGCGTCTGAACGATCGGATGTGTTGGGTTTTGCCGAAAGCATCCTGTGGGCTGACCTCGCATCGACGCAGATGGCAGGTAGCCCCAAACCTTCAAGTTGCCGCTGAAGCCAGATCGATATCTGTCCGCTTTCATGCACGATCCAGTGCGGCGCCACCTCTTGCTCGCCCAAGCCATCCCGGACGGCCAGCGGACAAAAGGGCAAGCTTCGACGAAAGACGAGACCTCCCGCGTCATCGACAACGTGTATGGACATCTTTTTCAAATAAGCACCTAAACCTGCAAAGTGCTTTATGGTCGTTCTCCTCACGGCTTTTATCCATGAGGCCAACATACCGGACCTCTTTCGCCGCCGGAGAGCGACCGCCGAAATCACACCATGTGGAATGATCGAGGATGCGGTCGTTCAACTCGAGGCGGCAGAACCAGCGGTATGCCAGGTTCGGATGCACTTTTTCGCATAGCTGATGCTCAGATCGACGAACCAATCAATCGACCGCAGCAGATGATCTTGGGGAACGTCTTCATCCAATGAGAACTCATGGAACAGCGCCACTTGCGCGTCCTGTCTGGGTACCATCATCGCAAACCCTTCCTCGTACGAGGAATTGAACCAGCGACCTAAGCGTCAATCAGGACAGAGTTTTTGACGGAATACGCCCAAAACGGCGCTACACCGGTCGGGCGCGCGCCAGCATGCCAAAGAGATCGCGCGGGTCATCGGGATCGGCCAGCAGATCCAGCGGGTAGAAAAACTCGGTCCCAGCGAGCCGCTCGTGGATGTAGCGCAGGGCCGAGTAGTCCTCGATCGCAAAGCCCACGGAATCAAAGAGTGTGATCTGCTCGGGCGCGGTGCGGCCCGCGGCCTGGCCGGTGAGCACTTCCCAGATCTCGGTCACGGGATGATCGGCCTCCAACTGCTGGATTTCGCCTTCGATGCGGGTCTGTTCTGGGTACTCCACGAAAATCGTCGACCGCTGCAGGATTGCGGGGGCCAGCTCCGTCTTGCCGGGGCAGTCGCCCCCGATGGCGTTGATGTGCACGCCGCTGCCCACCATGTTATCCGTGAGGATCGTCGCATATTGCTTGTCAGCCGTGCAGGTGGTGATGATCTGGGCGCCCATAATCGCATCTTCGGCGGTCTGGCAGGGCGTCACGGTCAGCCCGTGCCCTCGCAGATTGCGCGCACATTTCGCGGTGGCGACGGGGTCGATGTCATAAAGCCGCACTTCGGTCACGCCGCAGACGGCCTTCATCGCCAGGCTCTGAAACTCCGCCTGCGCGCCGTTGCCAATCATCGCCATCACTCGGGCGTCCTCTGGTGCGAGGGTACGCGCAACCAGCGCCGACGTGGCCGCCGTGCGCAGGGCGGTGAGCAGGGTCATCTCGCTCAGCAGCACGGGGTAGCCGCTCGCCACATCGGCCAGCAGACCAAAGGCGGTCACGGTCTGCAGCCCCTCGCGGGTGTTCTTGGGGTGACCGTTCACATATTTGAAGCCGTAAAGCTCCCCGTCAGAGGTGGGCATGAGCTCGATCACCCCCTCGGGTGAGTGGCTTGCGACCCGCGGTGTCTTGTCAAACAGCTCCCAGCGTTTGAAATCGGTCTCGATGGCGGCGGCCAGCCCCCGCAGCATCTCTTCGATACCGATGTGGTGGATGATCTGCATCATGTGATCGACGGAGACGAAGGGCACAAGCGCCTTGTCGGAGGGGGCAAGAGAGGTCATGAGGTGGCTCCTTTCGCGGGATCAGTAGGCGTTGGTGGGCCGGTCAAAGACACGACGCCCGAGCGCGGAGGCGGCGAGATCGACCATCACCCGTGCGGTGCGGCCCCGCTCATCGAGGGCGGGGTTCAGTTCCACCAGATCGAGTGAGGTCATCAGGCCGCTGTCGTGCAGCATCTCCATCACCAGATGGCCTTCTCGGATCGTGGCGCCTCCGGGCACGGTGGTGCCGACAGCGGGGGCGACCGACGGGTCGAGGAAATCCACATCGAGCGAGACATGCAGCAGGCCATCAGCGGCGGCCACGCGCTCCAGAAAGCGGCTGAGCGGGCGGGCGATGCCACGCTCGTCGATCTCACGCATGTCGACGCGGTGTATCTGTGTCCTCTGAAGGGCGGCGCGTTCGGCGGCATCGACGGAGCGCAGCCCGATGATCGCCACGTTCTCATGGGGCAGGGGCGTGGAGATGGGCGGAAAGCCCGCGAAGGCGCCGCGGGCCGTCACATAGCCCAGCGGGGTGCCGTGCAGATTGCCGCTGTCGGTGCTGTCGGGCGTGTGAAAATCGCTGTGCGCATCGAGCCAGAGCACAAAAAGCGGGCGGTTTACGCCACGGGCATGTTGCATCGCGCCACGCACGGTGCCGAGCGACAGCGCGTGATCGCCGCCCATGAAGATCGGCAACCCGTCGGCCAGTGCTGCCTCAGCGGCATCCGAGAGCGCATGGGTCCAGGCGATGGTTTCTTCCAGCGCGTGCAGCTTGGGGTGCGCTTCTGCCGTAAAGGGGCGGGGCGCAACATTGCCGCGATCCTCGACCCGGTGGCCAAGATCGCTCAACGCTTCTGCCAGGCCGGCGGTGCGGTACGCATCTGGTCCCATCAGACAGCCGCGGCGCCGCTTGCCGCTATCAACAGGCGCGCCGATCAAAAGGATGGTGGGGTCGGTCATGGTAAACTCCGGATGGGGTATGATCTATGGCTACTGCGCGGTCCGGGCCATGGACAAGGGACCAAATTGCGCATATTGCGTATATATCAACCGCATTGGATCGCTTGAATGGACGAATTGGATAGGCAGCTGATCGGTGTCTTGCGCCGCGACGCGCGGGCGTCGATCTCACAGCTGGCGAGTGATCTGGGCTGGTCGCGCACCACCGTTCGGGCGCGTCTGGGCCGTTTGCAGCAGACCGGAGAGATCGTCGGGTTTTCGGTCGTGCTGCGTGAGGACATGCTGAGCGAGCCGGTGCGTGGCCTGATGATGATCGCCATCGAGGGGCGCGGCACCGACCGCATCATCCGTCAATTGCAAGGCCAGACCGAGGTCCGGCGGATCCATTCCACCAATGGCCGCTGGGATGTGATCGTGGAGATCGGCACAGATACGCTGGAACGGTTTGACCAGGTGCTCTTTCAGATCCGGCGGCTGGAGGGGGTGACAGCGAGCGAGACGAGCCTGCTGCTCAGCACCCGCAAGGACAGCTAGAGCGTTTCGACTTCGACGTGAGACATCAGGTATAGCCCTTTGCGTTGGACCGAAGGGAGCGGGAGCAAATACCCGATTGAGGCTTACATCGAAACGCTTTGGACCCGGCGCGCGGCATGGAGCCACAGCAGCATCAGCGCCACGGAGAGCAGCGCGTTCCAGCCCGCCATGCTGATCCCGGCCAGCTGCCAGGCAATTTCGTCACAGCGCACAAGAGGGGCGGCCATGATCTGGTCAAAGAGCGCGTCGGCGCTGAGATCGGCTGCGGATCCGCCGCTGCAGGTGCTGGGCCCCTGCCACCAGCCTTGCTCAACCCCGACATGAAAGATCCCGATCCCGGCGCCTGTGGCCATGGCCAGCGCGCCCATCAGCGGCAGAAGCCTGCCGGGCAGCGCCAGCGCCAGCGCACCGGCTGCCATGGCCACGACATGGGGGTAGCGCTGCCAGAGGCACATCTGACAGGGCGCCAGCCCGCCGATATGCTGAAAGGCAAAGGCGCCCAGCAGCAGCGCCGCGGATCCCCCGGTCGCGAGGAAAAGAGCCCACCGGCGGGTCAAAGGCCCATCCAGCCCTTGATCAGGCTCGCCAGCGTGGCCCCGGCAAAGACCAGGGAGGCGATCCACGCCGTGCCGAGCACCATGCCAAGGATCACCAGAATGCCGTCGCGCTGCAAAAAACCCATCGCGACCAGAACGACCGCGACACCGGGTATTGTGTTGGTGCCCGGCAACGGCACGAGGATCGAGGCGCTGAAGAGCACCAGAGACAGCCCCACGAGCCGGTCCACAGGCGGGCGTGTCAGCCCCGTTTGCCGGGGTCGGCTGACAGCCTCGATCCGGTGGAGCCATGGACCGGCCCGGCGTGCAAGGCTCTGCAGCCCTTCGCTTGAAACGGTACGTGCGGCCAACCCGGCGGGCAGCCACGGCGTTTTGCGCCCCAGCAGGATCTGCGCAGAGACAAACATCAGCGGCAACGACACGATCTGGGGAATTCCGTACAGAAAAGGAATGCAACAGGGCAGGGCCAGCACCAGAAGAAAGAAGCCAAAGGCCCGCTCGTGAAGCTGATCCAGAATCCAGGCCAGCGTCACCGCGCTGCCGTTTGCGTTTTTCGCCAACTGGTCGAGACGGTCGGAAATCGCGGCGTCTGTCATGGCAGGGGCCGTCATGCGGGTATCTCCTTTGGTCGGCGCGTCAGGTGGCGCCATGAACGCTTTGGCCCCGCCTAGCAAATTGCGGGCAGGCGCACCAGATCAGCCGGTCAGAACGCGTGTCCGCGGCATGGGTGCCGCTGAATTGAACCTTTGGGCTGGACGCCGTGCTCTTGCTTGGATAAGCACTCAACCGTGCCCAAGTGGCGGAATGGTAGACGCAGCGGATTCAAAATCCGCCGGTAGTGATACCGTGCCGGTTCGAGTCCGGCCTTGGGTACCAGGCACTTAGCAGATTTGGCGCTCGCGCGGTTTTCATGTTTGCCCAGTTTCCGGGAACGTGCTTCTGGATGCGCTGTGGATGTCCCCCGAGATGCCTCGGCAACGATCCAAGGCAGTCTTTCCCGGCTCCAGTGGTGATCGACGCGGTGCTGCGCGTCCATTGTTGCATCAGGAGTGTGGTCCACAGCCACAATGTCCCGTCGCCCGGGGCCATCACATCGGGTTTGTCTGCCAGTCTCAGGCCACCGGGGGCACACAGCGGCGGGGTGTGATCAGCACTGATAACCCGCGCGTCTCCGACGAACCACGTGCCGTTTCAGCCACCCGTCTCTGCTCAGCCATCGGCGGAAATTCGCAAGATAATCCCGTTTGCAACGATCTATCGAATTTCTTTCTTTGTTCAATGAGTTGTCTTCGCTACAAAGATCAGCACGGCGTTCTGCCGGGGGGAGATGTGCGACGGTCGCCTGAAAGCCGTTTCGCATGAGAATGTGGTACGATGTTATGTCAGAGCAACGGATGGATCCCCACGCGGATCATCTGATCGGGCTGTGGGCGCCTTCAGAGCGCCCCGACCAGCAGGAGCAGGTGGCCGCGGATGGTACGCCGGGGCATCAGCGGATGCCCGCAGGCGGACGGCTGATGGAAGGCGCGGTTGTCCTTGTTTTCCGAGCAACGGAGAGCTCTGGCACCGTCCTATTCGCCAGCGGCTCTGAGAGCGACACCGGCGCTCTGCGTGTCGAGGCAACGGATGATGGTCGAATCCTGCTCAGCCACGGAACCGGGGAGACAGGCGCGACAATCGAGACTGCGGCGGATCTTTTTCAGCCCGGCGATGACGTTACTGTGCGATATGGCTGGTCCGCACAAACGGGTGCGCGTCTTGAAGTCGAAAATCTCAGCTCCGGTGTGACGCAGGCTGTCAGTTACGACACCCAAGGGCTGGAGCTGTCGGTGCCGGAGGACACTGAGCCCGAGGATGGGTCCGTAACCCGGCTGGCCATCTACGACGCTGATATCGTTGGGCAAACCGCTGGCCCGGGGGTTGTCTCGGGCACCGACGGGGCAGAGACGATCAACGTTGGCTACGATGACGATCCAGAGGGCGACCGCATCGACGCGGGCGACGCCACGCAACCCGGTGCCGGACCGAATGATGACATTGTCGACGCGGGCGCGGGCGATGACCGGGTCTTCGGGGGCAGGGGCAACGACGTCATCTACGGCGGTGCCGGCTCTGACAGGCTGGCGGGCGCCAACGGCGATGACACGATCTACGGCGACCGGACGCTGAGCGGTGATCCTGCACCGGGCAGCGCACCAGCCCCACGCGAGGCGTTCCGTTGGAGCGAGGCACCCGGGCCGGATGGCGATGACGAGATCGAGGACGACGACAGCCTGCTCGCCGGGTTTCAACAGGATACGGGGTCGGCCACTGTCCGGTTTTCCGTGCTGGACGGCACCCGCGGCGAGACCCGGTTTTCCGAAAACAGCCAGAACGTCCGCGATATCGACACCGGCGATGACAGCATCAACACACAAAGCGCGCTGTCCAGCACCACCCGCGGCAACGGCCAGAATCTCGCCTACCAATGGCGGTTTGACACCCCGGTCGAGAATGTCAGCTTTCGGGTCAATGACATCGACAGCACCGGCGTGGTGCGGATCCTGGCTTTTGACGAAAATGGTGCGCAGGTGCCAATTGATCTCAGCGCCGGGAGCAGGGTGGGGCTGAGCGACAGCGGTGGCGCTACAGGCAACGACACGGCGCGCAGCCTGGGCGGGGGCGGACGCGACGCCAGTCCGGAATACTCTGCTCTGGTCGATATTGACGGCCCCGTCTCGCGCATTGTCATCCAGCACGCCCAAGGCGGGCGGGGCGCGTCGGGCATCAGCGTCAGTGACATCTATTTTGACGTCCCGCCTACCTACGATGACCTGATCGATGGCGGCGACGGGAACGACACGCTGATCGGCGAGCTGGGTGATGATATTCTGCTGGGTCGCAAGGGGGACGACACCCTTCTGGGTGGCGAAGGCGATGACAGGATCTCGGGCGGATCAGGCGCAGACGTGCTCAGCGGTGGGCCGGGCGAGGGTCGCGATGTCCTCTTTGGGGGCGCGGACCGGGACCGGATTATTGATGTCGGTCAAGGGGATAGGGTCGACGGTGGAAGCGGTGGCGATGATTTCGACACGCTCGATCTGACCGGGACACCGGGGTTGGACGGCGCGGTGCTGCGCTTTACCAGCGACGACCGCGAAGACGGTGTTCTGACGTTCTTTGACGCTGATGGGGTTGAAACAGGCACGCTGGTCTTTCGCGAGATTGAGCAGATCGTCGGCGGGCCAACCCCCATATGCTTCACACCCGGCGTGCGGATCGCGACACCGCAGGGGTTGAGATCGGTGGAGGATCTGCAGCAGGGGGACCGGGTCCTGACCCGCGATAACGGCATTCAGACGGTCTGCTGGAAAGGTACGCGGCCGATGACAACCGCTGATTTTGCCCGGCGGCCTGATCTGCGGCCCATTCGCATTGCGAAAGACGCTTTGGGACCCGGGATGCCGGAGCGCGACATCAAGGTCAGCCCGAACCACAGGGTGCTTGTGTCCAACGAGCAGACGCAGCTCTATTTCGACGAGCGCGAGGTGCTCGTGGCGGCGAAACATCTGGTGGGCGTACCAGGTGTTGTGGTGCAGCATTTGTGGTCCACAACCTATGTGCATGTGATGTTCGAGCAGCATGAGGTGATCCTGTCGGACGGGCTGTGGACCGAGAGCTTTCAGCCGGGCGACTACAGCCTTGCTGGCATCGCGCAGGCGCAGCGGGCCGAGTTGGAATATCTCTTTCCCGAATTTGCCGATCCGGCGGGGGTCCGGGACTATGCGGCCGCGCGCCGTTCGTTGAAGCGGTTTGAAGCAGCACTGCTGGCGCGCAGCCTCTGAAGCGCATTCTTAGGCGCTATTAAGAACGCTATTTCAGAGCCTTGCCGGGCGTTCCTGAAGTTTTACCGGGTTGAGGATCGCGCGTGGCACGCCACGCAGCCCAGTCTTCGGGGGTGTCGAGATCGAGGCGTGCACGAGTGCCCGGCAGGGGAACGAGCACAACCCGCCCCTTGGCCCGGGCGATCACGGGGTGGCCGCCGTCGTCGCCCTCAAGTCCGGCGAAGGCGGAAAACAGCGGCCGGGCAAAGACAATGGGGTGACCGGGCTTCCCATCGCTAGTCGCACCTCTCCAGACAAGATTTTCCGACTTTAGATCAACGGTATGCAGGACGGACTTCAAGTCATTGGCTGTTAGGTCCGGCAGGTCGGCAAGGAACAAAAGCGCTGCCTCCGCAGTGTCCGGGACGGCAGCAAAAACGCGCCTGAGGCTGGCGTTCAACCCTTCTGCTGCGTCGGGAACCCGCACGATCTCGACGGGCAGATCGCTGACGCAGGCATCCCGGGGGTGCGGCGCGGGGGGAAGCGCCACGAGCACCGGGGCATCGGTGACCTCGCAGGCCATCCGGGCCTGACGGCGCAGCAGAGGCTCCCCGTCGACGTCCTCGAGGAGCTTGTCGCGTCCACGCATCCGGCGGGACTGGCCTGCGGCGAGCAGGAGGATGGGCAGATCCGGGACCATGGCCGGACCGTAGCGCAAAAGCCAGCGGGAGCGAAAGGCACCCGCATCATGGTTAACGGGGCGGGCGCGCAACGGCGGTGTATGTGGCGGCGGGTTGGTCGGGGCAGCGGCGTTAAGAACTGATTTCACGGGAAAAACCCGCATCGGTATCACGTCGGTATAACGTCGGTATTGTGTCGGTGGGAAGTCGGTGGCCGGGTGCGGTAACAGGGCGCGCGGCGTGGTTCCTGAGCGAAGCGTGACCGGTGCGACCGGTGTCCCGGTCCGACCCCGCGCACGGCGGGTGCCGCCGGGGGAAAGGCCTTGCAAGGCCTTTCGTCGCCGGAGCGCCGATTGGATCCCGTGGGTGTGGCGAGGCGGGCGGGATCAGACCGCTTTGAGGACACCAGACACGGTGCATGGAAGCGATTCGATGTGCGGCAGCGACGGCAGACCCGACCTGCACCCCGTGAGGTGGTTGGCGTTCGGGAGAGCTGTGATCAGGCATGTGATCGTGTGAGAGAGCAGCGCGTTTACCGTGGAAGTGACGCCCGTTGTGATGAGAAATTATAACCTTTCAAAATCATAATAGTAGAGGTAGTTATTAATGTAATTACTGAGGTGCGAGGGCCGTGGCAGACGGGTGGCTGATACAGGCTTTTGGGGGCAATCACCTCTCGGGACTGGTTTGTATCGGGGTGGTGTGCTGTAGATAGTCGCAGCTGAGCCGCAAAGCGGTCAGATCCAATAACGGGAGGACATAATGTCACAACTGAAGCTGGGCCGCCGCGCCCTGATCGCGGCTGTCGCCGCACTGGGCCTTGCGGGGCCTGCAGCAGCCGAGGGCCATCAGGTCCTCGAAAACATTCACTTTCTGATCCCCGGCGGCGCCGGCGGCGGTTGGGACGGCACGGCTCGTGGCACCGGCGAGGCGCTGACGAAATCCGGGCTGGTGGGCAACGCGTCCTACGAGAACATGTCGGGCGGCGGTGGCGGCAAGGCCATCGGGTTCCTGATCGAGAACGCCGACAGCAACCAGGACACGCTGATGGTGAATTCCACACCCATCGTGATCCGGTCGCTGACGGGCGTATTCCCGCACAGCTTCCGCGACCTGACGCTGGTGTCTGGCACCATCGGTGACTATGCGGCCCTCGTGGTCGGCAAGGACAGCGAGATCAGCTCCATGGACCAACTCCTGGCGGCCTTTGACGCGGATCCAAACGCGACAGCCATCGGTGGTGGCTCGGTGCCGGGCAGCATGGACCATCTGGTGGCCGCGATGGTGATGGAGGCTGCGGGCCGCGATGCGCTCGATGTAAAATACATCCCCTATGATGCAGGCGGCAAAGCCATGGCGGCCCTGCTCTCGGGCGAGATCGCGGCACTGTCCACAGGTCTGTCAGAGGCGATCGATCTGGCCAATGCAGGCGAGGTCAAAATCATCGGTGTCACCTCGGACGAGCGCGTCGAGGCCGCACCGGATGCGCCCACCATGAAAGAGCAGGGGATCGACACGACCTTTGTGAACTGGCGCGGGTTCTTCGGCGCTCCGGGCATGCCCGAGGAGAAAGTGGCGCAGTTCCAGCAGGCCATTGAAAAGATGTACGACACGCCCGAGTGGGAAGAGGTGCGTGCGCGCAATGGCTGGGTGAACATCCACAATCCCGGTGACGAGTTCCTGAGCTTCCTCGAAGCGCAGGAAAAGGCCATCGGCGATCTGATGACAAAACTCGGCTTTCTCTGAGAAAGACCGGGAGAGCGGCGGGGCGCGGGGGCGCCCTGCCGGATGAACAGGGGGGGGGCGCCATGATGGCTTTGGATCGCTGGATCGCATTGATCCTACTGGGGATTTGTCTGGCCTACGGCTATACGGCCTGGTTCACGATGGACGGCAGCCTTGCCCCTTTCATGCAGCGCAACCCGATCTGGCCCAGCACCTTCCCCAAGGTGTTGTCGGTCATGGGGGTGGTCGCCTGCACGGTCATCCTGCTGGGGTTCGAGACATCCCAGCCGAAGGACGCCGACATCGATTACCGCCGGTTGCATGAGTACAACCTCGGTCAGGCGGTGCTGCTGCTGGTCCTGATGGTGGGCTATGCGCTGTGCCTGCGACCTTTGGGGTTCCTTTTGTCCACGTCCGGATTTCTGATCCTCGGCTCGGTTCTGCTGGGCGAGCGAAAGTGGCACATCATGCTGCCGGTATCGCTGATCGCGGCGGGTGGCGTGTGGTATCTGGTGCAAGAGGTTCTGGGCATCTACATGCGCCCCTTGCCCGGCTTTTTGGGAGGCTGACATGCTCGAAGGTCTGTTGATCGGTCTGCAAACGGCCCTCTCCGTTCAAAACCTGCTGATGGTCATCGGCGGATGTCTCATCGGGACGTTTATCGGGATGCTGCCCGGGCTGGGGCCGATGTCGATCATCGCGATCATGATCCCGGTGGCGATTTCCATGGGCGATCCCTCTGCCGCGCTGATCCTGCTGGCGGGGGTCTATTATGGGGCGATTTTCGGCGGTTCGACCTCTTCCATCCTGCTGAACGCGCCGGGTGTCGCGGGAACGGTGGCGTCGAGTTTCGACGGCTACCCGATGGCGCGACAGGGCAAGGCGGGCAAGGCGCTGACCATCGCGGCCATCGCCAGTTTCGCGGGCGGCACCATCGGCGCGCTGCTGCTGATGATCTTTGCGCCGATGCTGTCGTCTGTGGCGCTGCTGTTCCATTCGGCGGAGTATTTCGCGCTGATGGTGGTGGGCCTGTCGGCCATCGCGGCCTTTGCGGGCACGGGGCAGGTGGCCAAGGCGCTGATCATGACCATTCTGGGGCTGATCATGGCCACCGTGGGCGAGGGTGCGCTGTTCAACCTGCCACGCTTCACCATGGGGATCATGGATCTGCAATCGGGCTTCGGGTTCATCACGCTGGCGATGGCGATGTTTGCGCTGCCCGAGGCGCTGTTTCTGGTGCTCAAGCCCAAGGACATGAAGGGCGGTGAGGGCGATATCAAGGACCTGCGCATCAGCCGGTCCGAGGCGCGCGCGATTGCACCGGTGATCGGACGCCAATCCTTGCAGGGGTTCTTTATCGGCGTGTTGCCGGGGGCAGGGGCGACGATTGCCAGTTTTCTGGGCTACGCGGTCGAGCGCAACATCGCGCCCAAGGCCGAGCAGGAGGAGTTCGGCAAAGGCTCCATCAAGGGGTTGGCGGCGCCGGAGAGTGCCAACAACGCCGCCTGCACGGGGTCTTTCGTGCCGTTGCTGACGCTGGGCATTCCCGGCTCGGGGACGACGGCGATCCTGCTGGGGGCGCTGATTGCGCTGAATGTGACACCGGGGCCACGGCTGATGATCGACGAGCCGCAGATCTTCTGGGCCGTGATCATGTCGATGTTCATCGGCAATCTGGTGCTGCTGATCCTGAACCTGCCGCTGATCCCTTACATCGCCAAGGTGCTGGCGGTGCCGCGCAATTATCTGATCCCGTTCATTCTGTTTTTCACGCTGATGGGGGCCTATATCGGGCAGAACAACGCCACGGAGCTGTTGTTGCTGGTGGGTTTCGGGGTCTGTGCCACGGCACTCAAATTTGCGGACTACCCGCTGGCGCCACTGCTCATCGGGTTTATCCTTGGCGGGATGATGGAGAATAACTTCGCCCGCTCCATGCAGCTCTATGACGGGGTGTCCTTCATCTGGGAGCGGCCGATGACGCTGGGTCTGCTCGCGGTGGCGGTGTTTTTGGTGGTGCTGCCGAGCTACCGGGCGCGGATCGCCCGGAAACGTGCCGAAGGTGTGGCGGACGGCGATTGATCTTTGCGCAGGCACGCCCGCCAGCGCGTCGGCTGGCGGGTTGCCCGTGTCGCCGTCAGGCGGCGTGGGTCCGTGTCTCCGCCTCGGCCAGCGCCTCGACCAGATGCGTGCCCACGGCCTCGCTTGACTGCGGGTTCTGACCGGTGATCAACTGACCGTCCCGCACCGCGTGAGAGGTGAAGTTCGGGGCAGGCTCGAACACGGCGCCAAGCGCGCGCAGGCGGCTCTCCAGCAGGAACGGCACCACGTCTGTCAGCTCCACCGCGGCTTCCTCGGCATCGGTGAAGCCTGCCACGCGCAGACCCTTGACCAATGGTTCACCATCCGCCCGGGTCGCGTTCACCAGACCCGCAGGCCCGTGACAGACGGCGCCCACGATGCCACCCGCAGCGTAGATCTGACCGATGGCCTGCGCGAGCGCTACGTTGTCAGGATAATCCCAGACGGTGCCGTGACCGCCGGGCAGGAAGATCGCGTCAAAATCCGACGCCTCCACCGTGTCGATCGCGGGGGTGTCGGCGAGCTTGGCCATGGCTGCCGCGTCGTCGAGGAACCGCTGCACCGGGGCCGCACGCTCAGACGGGTCGTCAGGCAGGCTGCCGGGGTCGTGGACCGCCGCGCCGCCTTTGATGGAGGCGATGGTCACCTCATGGCCCGCGTCCACCAGTGACCAGTAGGGGGCTGCCAGCTCCTCGAAGTAAAAGCCGGTGGGATTACCGGTATCGCCGAGGCGGGTGTGCGATGTCAGTACGATCAGAATCTGTTTCATGTGGTCGTCTCCTGTTTTGCGTTTCATTGAGTTGCTATCTAGGCGCGCCGCCGGGGTTCGGGAAATCGGAACCCCCGATAGATCAAATCGGCTGGCGCGATAGGCTCACGAGACGGGCGCCCGGGGCGGCTCAAAGGCGCGCAGCGCGGTCTCGCGGAACCATGCTTCCGCGGGGTCTCGATGTGCGGTGGCACTCCACGCGAGGGTGTTTTCGACGGGCGGCACAGCGACAGGGCAGGGGTCATGGGCGAGACACGCATGGCCCGCGAGGGCCTGGGCGACGAAATCGGGCACCGTGGTGATCAGATCCGTCCCGGGCAGTGTGGCGAGGATCAGGGCAAAGCTCGACAGCCCCACGACGATGCGCCGCGCGCGCCCGATGGCGGCAAGCTGATCATCGACGAAGCCTGACAGATCGCCCATGGGCGTGACCAACACCTGCGGTCTGGCGCAGAAATCATCGATGCCCGTGATGGCGGGGGCCGAGGCGTCCCGCAGGACAACCCAGGAGGCGCTGCGCAGCACGCGCATCTTTGCGGTGGCGGCGGGATCGTGGCGCAGATAGCCCGCGATGGTTGTGACCTCACCGGTGGAGAGCATATCGGGCAGGGTGCGGTAGTCGCCGATCCGCACCGACAGATCGCAGTGCGGGGCCTGCGCGCGCAGCGTCGCGGTCAGCTGCGGCAGGGCGGCGAGTGCGAAAGCGTCCGTGCAGCCGAGCCGAAACACCCGTGCGTCCTGCCGGGGATCGAAGTCGCGCACGGCACCGAGCGCCGCGGCGAGCCTGTCGTAATGCGGGCGCACCGCCTCCAGCAGATCGAGCGCGCGGGCCGTTGGCACCAGATCGCGTCCCTGACGGACCAGCAACTCATCATCGAAGACGGTGCGCAGCCGTGCCAGCAGGCCCGACACGGTGGATTGTGCCAGATGGAGCCGCTGTGCCGCCTGCGTCGTCGAGCGCTCCTCGATCAGGGCGATGAGGGCGGCGATCAGCTTGAGATCGAGATGGTCGAACCCGGGGGGTGATTTTGGCATGATGTCTTGGTCTGGCTGTTTGCTTACAGGTAGCGGCGCAGGGAAGCAGGGACAGCGCCCCGGTCAGAAATAGTTGAGCCCGTTGGTGCTTGGAAACCGGTTCTTGGGATGGCTTTGAGGGGGCACTTTCCGGGTGAGGTGGTTTTTATTATGTTTAACAGTACTTTACGGTTCATTTTTCATGTGTGCGCCGACGTAATCCATTGGGGCTTAGACAGAGCGTCGTCGAACGGTAGGAGTTTGGCGCACGCTTGGCCCTGGCTGCTGATCAACCGGGTCCGTGACCCTCGGCATTTTCACGGCAGAAGTGTCACCAAAGAGAACGACGAGAGCACGTTTCAGCAGCCCGGAGACCTCAGGTATCGCAGGGCTGATAAGCCTTATGGGCCGATGTCGCTTAGCCAAACATGCTTGTGGTGGTTCAAACAATTTCGGTAACATCAGCTGATGACGTCGGAACCTGAAACTGTAATCTTGTGGAGACCCGTTGGTCCTGAGGAGCTTGCGCTGATCCGGCAAACCGACATGCGTGAATTCCCTCCGCGTCTGCCGGAGCAACCGATTTTTTATCCGGTTTTGACGGAGGAATACGCGGTTAAAATTGCGCGAGACTGGAATGTTAAGGCGAGCGGCTCCGGGTTCGTGACACGTTTCGAAGTCCTGAAGTCATATTTGGATGCATATGACGTTCAAGAAGCTGGCGGGCGCGCGCATTTGGAATACTGGATTCCTGCGGAAGAAATGAGCGCTTTCAACGATGCAATCATTGGCAGGATTGAAGTCACTCAGGAGTTTTCCTGAGGCTTGGCGGCGCTGCTGAAGATGGGTTTTTTTCCGGTCGTTTTCGTCTGTCATGCGGCTTTCACGGTCTTTTCCATCGCTCGCGAACCCAAGGGGCGACCTTGCCACCTGGCCGGACAGGGTGATCCGCACGCCTCGCGCGTCTTCTTCCTGGGCAACTTAGAATACCGTGTGTTTCTCAGTCGTTGGGGGGGATTGCTCAGTGGCAGTAGTCTGTTGCAACCAAGTAGAAATGTCACCGGGTTTGCAAAGCAGAAGTGTCGCCAACAGCGCTGACGTTAGCAAAGCCTGACGGGGCGGAGACCTCAGATATCGCAGCCCTGGCTAGCTTTGCGGTCTACGATGTCACATACTTTACGATGACGATTATGCTGACGTTACTTTGTTGGTGAGGATGGCTTGTGCACCTAAGTTTTCGGCGCATTCTTCGATTCTGGGCTAGGACAGCGCCCAAAACGCGCATGCAGCGATTTGGAGCTGGTCTGATGGCGATCAACTCCACTTTTTGCACAATCATTATCGTGATGACTGTCATAAACGCGTCATCGGATGCTTGGACGCTTGGTGGGGTTTGGGCTAGTGCCGTTCGCCTGAGCGTTATCGTGTTATTGCTACCATTTGGGATAGCACACGGCTTGGCCGCTGTTTTTCCTCGGATTTTTGAAGCTTGGAACGACAAGCCGACAGATCATGTAGACGGGATGAGAGTGCTTTTCTCTGACAGGTTGAGAGATTTGTATCTCGTGCTTGGGTGGGCGTTCTTGGTCGGCACGGTTGTCTTTATTGTCGTACTACTCGTCTCTCGGATATTTTGATGTGACTACTGGCCATCGTGTTGTGCTGTTGCTTCAGCAGCTCGTTCAGCGCGCCTGTGTTCATAGTACGCTGCCATCTTTGAGGGACGTCCTGGCGGACGGCGTCCGGTCTTTTTGTAGCCGTTCTTTGCGCTGAGGGGTTTGACCCTCGGTGGCGGTCCAGCCTTTTCCTGTTCCTGTTTGATGTTTGGCCAGCATCTCCGCTACGAGGGGCGGCCCGAAATCCGCATAACTCTCTTTGATCACCGATAACGCATAGTCGCGCCTGGCATGATGGATGCGGTTGTTCGGAGGTTTGCCACGCGCCTTGTGTCTGATCGCCGACGCGCCATCCTGTCGATACACCTTCAAAAGCCGGAAAATCTGCCGACGTGTCAGGTTTAGCATGTTTGCTGCATTGTCGACGCTCAGCCTACCATCATCGACCTGCGCCAAAACCTCCACGCGGTTCAACTCGCGCTCGCTCATTGTCATCCATCTGACGTTCGCTCGTCTTCATCTGCCGTTCAAGGCAACGTAACATTCGTGAATGGTTCATGGCGTGTTCAAGCGTTGCGGGCTAACGATCGCTGTTGCAACCAAGTAGAAATGTCCCTTCCTCCGCAAAGTAGAAATGTCCTACCTGGGCGCTGAGGGGGGCAAAGCCTGACAGGGCGGAGACCTCAGATATCGCAGCCCTGGCTGGCTTTGCGGGCCTCCTTGGCGCGGCGGGCGGCGAGTGAGTTCCAGCCGTCGTTGCGGCGGCCATTCGGCTTGTAGCGGGAGCGCTGTTTGCCCGCGCGGCGTTTCTTCGGCGGGGCTTTGTCCTGCTCTGCCTTGATGTGCTCCAGCACGGCGCTCAGATGCTTGTTCTCGGTGATCGCCGCATGGGTGATGCGCTGGTCCTTGTCGAAGACGGAGTAGGGGAGCGCGACACCTTTCCAGCGGAACTCCAAGCGCCCGTCTGGGTACTCATAGCTGTCGACATATCTGCCGGGCAGGCCGCGTGTGATCTCGTTCTCCTCGAGGATGATCCGCTGCCGGTCGTAGGAGAAGGCCAGCTGGTTGCCGACATAGCGCTCGTCACGCCAGCACAGAACGTCTGCCAGCCGGTCCGGCTCGGTGTTGAGGGGCCGGTGCAGGTTGTCCGGGCGCCGCGGGGTTTTGGCGAACTTCGGGTTGTAGCGCTCCATGAAGACCGGAAGGAAGACGTTCGCGGCGTCCATATCCGAGATGCTCGCCAGCCGCAGTTCCTTCACCAGCCGATCCTGCAGCGTCCGGTTCGCGCGTTCGACGCGGCCCTTGACCTGGGAGCTGTTCGCGCAGAGGATCTCGATGTTGAGCTCGTTCAGGGCACGGCCAAACTGGGTCATACCGTGGCCTGACTTGGCGGCCTCGCTCGAGACCCGGAACACCGAATGCTTATCGCTGTAGAACGCGACGGGACGCCCATGCGCATGCAGGTAAGCCTCCAGCGCGCCGAAGTAGCTGAAGGTGCTCTCGGACGTCACGAACTCCAGATGCATCAGTGTGCTGGTCGCGTCGTCGATGAAGACGAGCAGGGTGCAGGACGGTCCGCGATCCTCGAACCAGTGATGGTCAGACCCGTCGATCTGGATCAGCTCGCCGAAGCATTCCCGACGCAAGCGCGGTTGGTGGAACTGGCGGCGTTGCTTGCGCGAGAGCCAGATACCAGCGTCCTGCATCCATTTGCGCAGCGTCTCGCGCGACACCTTCAGCCCGTGTTCCTCGGCGAGCTTCTCGGCTACGAAGGTCGGCCCGAAGTCGATGTAGTTCTCCCGAACCAGCGTGACCGCGAACTCGCGCACCGCCGGATCAGTCCGGTTGTTCGAAGCGCGACCGCGCGCTTTATGCCGGATCGCTGCCGGACCGTCTGACTGAAACTTCCTCAGAAGCCGATGAACTTGTCTGCGGCTCAAAGCCAAAACGTCCGCAGCAGTCGTCGCCGTCATCCGGCCTTGGATTACCTGGCTCAACACCTCGACCCGGTTCAGCTCGCGTTTGCTCATCATCACCCATCCCATGCCCGCAACCTCTGCCTGTTCTCATTGGGGCAGAGTGTGACATTTCTTGTCTTAGGCTGATCCCTGGCTCCCATGCGATACTGGAGCCGCTGACCGGCACCTCAAATATGCCGGACAGCGGCGGGGGACGGATCGGGACATTTCAGGTCGTGCAAGGACCGAAAAGCAGTGTGATCGCCCCCGTCTTTTCTATCGACCTGAACGGATACAGGGGCGCAAAGCCCGCATGACAAGACGAGGTGAGGAAAAGACTGATGAAAGATACCATTGGGATCGACGTGTCGAAAGACTGGCTTGACGCTTATTGCATGGTGCGCGCCGAACACAGGCGGTTCGCCAATGATGGCAAGGGCCTGCGCGCGCTGCATCGATGGGTAGAGACCAGCACCGCCAGTTTGGTCGTGTTCGAGGCATCGGGCGTGTACCACAGGCGCCTGGAAAACAGCCTGTCTGGAGAGGCTGTTCCTTACGCGAAGGTGAATCCGCGGCAAGCCCGCCGATTTGTCGAGGCGACAGGGAAGATTGCGAAGACCGATAAGGTCGATGCCGCGATTTTGGCCAAGATGGGTGCTGTTCTGGAGCTCGAACCGCAAGCACCCAAAGCCGAATATCTCAATAGTCTCAGAGAGATGATGACGGCCAGGCGCGGTTTGATCAAGGATCGCGTCACAGTTCGTACGCGGATGCAGACAACCACTCAGAAACTGTTGAAGCGCCACCTGAAAGAGCGACTGGTGCAAGTTGAGCAGCATCTTAAGCAAATCGACCAGGCCATCTTGGACCTTGTTTCCCAGGACGATGATCTGACCGCGCGCTTCGACATTCTGAAAAGCATTCCTGGCATCTCGAAAGTCACCGCCTTTTCGATGCTGATCGAAATGCCTGAACTCGGGGAGATGAGGGGGAAACAGGCCGCATGCCTCGCCGGGCTTGCACCAATCTCGCGTCAATCGGGCAAATGGCAAGGCAAAGAACGTATCCAGGGCGGGCGCGCATCCTTTCGCCGTGCCATGTACATGCCTGCGCTGTGTGTGATCCGTCACAATCTGAGCGCCAAAAGGAAATACGATCAGTTGGTGAAATCAGGAAAACCGCCCAAAGTTGCGCTGACTGCTATCATGAGAAAGCTCGTCGTCATTGCGAACGCGCTTCTCAGGGACAACCGCAAATGGTCCGAAAATCACACTTGATCAACACGGATACTACTTTGCAGATGTGGGACACTTTAACTTTGCGCGTACAAGTCTTTTACGGATAATCAGAATTATGTAAATATAATATCAACCCTGCGGGCGGTGATCACTTGGCTTTGCCTGCGCGGGGTTGCGGGCGTGTCGGGATCTCTTTCAGCAGACCGCCCACGCCCATGCCCGCGATGTCCCGGTCGCTGACCGCAATGCCGCAGAGCGTTCGCGCCAGAACCCAGTCGGCGCCGTTTAGCGCTGGCGAACGTGCGCAGCCCGGCAGCCCGATCACAGGACGATCCGACAGCCGGGCGGTGAAGAGCAGATTGCCGGGATCGACCGGCATGCCGAAGCGGTCCACCGTGCCGCCGGCGGCCCGGACGGCGGCCGGTGCCACATCCTCGATGTCCGAGGTGGCGGAGCCTGTCAGAATGAGCAGCAGGTCCTCGGGGCTGTCGCGCAGCGCGTCTGACAAGGGGGCGATGTCATGCGGTACGAGCCGGGGCTCGGTCAGGGGCAGGCCGAAGGCTGCGACACGGTCGGCGATCGCGCGCTGGCCCTTGGCCCCTGCCCCGCCTGGAATATCCGTGATGACCAAACCGACACTGCCCAGCACCGGGGGGGCCAGACGAATGGCGGCACGGGCCCGCGCGCAGGCCTCGGCGAGGGCGGCGTCGGGGACCGCATAGGAGATGATCTTGATCGTGGCGATCATGCCACCGTCGGCCATCTGCTGAAACGGCGGAACCGTGGCCAGCGTGATCATGGGATGGACCGCGTTGACCGCTTCGAGAGCGGCCACATCGAGCACCACCACGCCCGGGCCCCGGGCCATCAGATTGACACGCCCTGTAAACGCCTTGGTGATGCGGATGTGGTGTGCGGCTGGGTCCGGCACCAGCGCCTCCGCGAGCCGGGCGGCAGCGGTGTCTTCGCTGACGTCGTCGGGGCCAAGCTGCGCGACCGTGATCTGCGTGATCCCCGCGGCCTGCAGCGCGGCAATGTCCTCGGGGCTTAGAACGCGGCCCTTGCGCAGGCGGTGTCCCGGACCGAGTGCCGCGGAATGCGCGAGCACTGCGCCCACGGCGGTTTCCGTCGGGACGGGGCCGAATTTCACGCGCCGCGCCTCAGCACGCGGGTCATCTGCGCAAGAATGGAGACGGCGATTTCCTGCGGGCTGGCAGCGCCGATGTCGAGGCCCACGGGTCCGTGGATCCGTGCCAGATCAGCCTCCGAGAAGCCCGCTTCGCTCAGCCGGGCCCGGCGGGCGGCATGGGTGCGGGTCGAGCCCAGGGCACCGATGTAGAAGGTATCCGATTTGAGGGCGATCTGAAGCGCGGGGTCATCCAGCTTCGGGTCATGGGTCAGCAGGAGGACGGCCGTGCGGCTGTCAACGCCGATCTCCGAGAGCGCCTCGTCGGGCCAGTCGGACAGGATGCGCTCGCCGGGAAACCGCGCCTCTGACCCGAAGGCGGCGCGGGGGTCGACGATGAAAGGATCGTAGCCCGCGATGCGCGCCATGGGCACCAGCGCCTGGGCGATATGGACGGCACCGACGATGGCCAGTCTGAGCGGCGGGTTGTGGATGGCGACAAAGACGGCGCCTTCTGCCTCGAACCCCGAGCGGTCCATGGCGAAACGGTCCGGGTAGCCGTCCGTGCGCAGCTGCCGCGCGCCGGTTTCGAGGTTGATCTCATAGGCCACGGGGCGACGTTCTGCCCGGGCCTGTGTCAACTGGCGCAGCAGCTCTTCGGGCAGGACGCTGCCCACGGGCTCGACCAGGACGCGGATGGTGCCGCCACAGGCGAGCCCGACGGCAAAGGCATCGCCGTCACT
The DNA here is from genome assembly GCF_947496515.1 of uncultured Roseobacter sp. Lineage (GTDB taxonomy): Bacteria > Pseudomonadota > Alphaproteobacteria > Rhodobacterales > Rhodobacteraceae > Roseobacter. Next base: position 313,796 of record NZ_CANMDB010000001.1, read on the forward strand.
GACCCCGTATTCGAGCAGGCGTTGGCTGCCCTGCTCCAGCGCCTCGGTCGCCTCCAGCACGACGGCACCTTCGACGCAGCCACCCGAGACGGAGCCCTGCATCTCGCCATCGCCCGCGATCACCAGCTGTGCGCCGGTGCGCCGCGGGGCCGAGCCCCAGGTCTCCACCACCGTCGCCAGCACCGCACCGCGCCCCGCCTCGTGCCAGGCCAGCGCCTGCTCGGGCGCGCCCTCAAAGATCTCCATCCCCTCACCTCCTGCTCTGGGGCAAGTATCGACCAGTTGCGGGAGCTTGTCTGCCGAAAAACGCGCGCGAATTGGCATCTTGTCCCCGCGCCGCGTGCCCCTTACATCTGGGACAGAGGTTAACGGAGCCAGACCATGCCGATGCACGCCCGCGAAATTGAAGACCTGCTGCGCGCCAGCTTTCCCGACGCGCTGATCCGGGTCGAAGGCGAGGACGGTGTGCATATGTCGGCGATGGTCGTGGATGAGAGCTTTCGCGGCAAGAACCGGGTGCAACAGCAGCGTGCCGTCTATGCTGCACTCAAGGGCAAGATGGATGGCGCCAACGGCGAATTGCATGCCTTGGCGCTGACCACCAAGGCGCCCGATTGACCGTCGTGCGCCTGTGGTCCCTGCTGATGGCGCCGTTTCGGCGCAAGGCCCGCCAGCCGCTCTCGCACCGGCAGCCTGAGGGTCGTGCGGCCTCGCGCACCGTGCCGCTGGGGATGGAAGCCACGGACCTTGACCTGATACAGAGCGTCAACCGCCGCAACGCCGGGCTGGAACGGGTATCGACCTTTTTCCGCCCCTTTTCGGGACAGCGCTACGCGCTTGAGGACGCAGAGACGCAGACCCGCGCCTTTGCAGACGATGAAACCTATGCCGCGCGCTACCACCGCGCGTTCAACCAGAAAAAGGCCCAAACCGATGAGTGATGCAGCAACCCAGATCAAAGAGACAATTACAGCCCATGACGTGGTCCTGTTCATGAAGGGCACCAAGGAGATGCCGCAATGCGGGTTCTCCAGCCGGGTGGCGGGCGTGCTGAACTACATGAACGTGCCCTATTCGGACGTGAATGTGCTGGCAGATGAGGGCATCCGGCAGGGCATCAAGGACTTCTCGGACTGGCCGACGATCCCGCAGCTCTACATCAAGGGCGAGTTCGTAGGCGGATGCGATATCATCACTGAAATGACCCTGTCGGGCGAGCTGGACACGCTTTTCGAGGAGAATGGCGTGGCCTTCGACAAGGAAGCCGCCGACAAGATCCGCGAAGCCAACGGCTGAACCAGCCGACCTGAACGATCCGTTCTGTCACCGGGCCCGAAAGGCCTTCGAAGGCCTTTCTCCACTGCGGGGGTCAGATGTGGTGGCGCGAGTTCCGACGTCTTGGCGGGGCGGATCAAAAGCCTTCGAAGGCTTTTGCGCCTGACGATAGGCGTATCGCATGAGCTGCGCTGAGACCTATGTCGGATGCCGGACAATCGGTCAGAGCGCCTTGAGCGATGCCGGCATCGTGTTTGCCGCGAGCCAGTCGCATTGCCGACCGGCTGTCGGGGAAATTCAGCCGGTGTGTCTGTCCATCCGCGGCGTTGCCGCAGATACGCCGGCCCGCTGTCGGGGGTGCCCTTTCAGGGTGACCTCATCCTTCAGCTGTTTTTCTCTTCCACCGACGCGGCCAAGGCTTCAGCGCGGGCGGCCAGTTCGGCCAGCGTGTCGGTCACCGATTGTGGCACAACGGGCACCTCGATGCGCTCGGGCTCTGCCGTGCTGTCGCGGAGCGCTGCGAGTTCCGCCTCGCAGGCGGTCAGCTGGGCCTGCACTTCGGCCACGCTGTCCTCCACGCTGGCCGTCTTGTCCGCGAGCATCAGCCCCGCCATCAGCAGCATCCGCGCCTCGGGCATACGGCCCACCTGATCCGAGAGCACCTGCGCCTCATCATCGAGCATCTTGGCGGCGGTGTGCAGATAGTGCTCCTCTCCCACCTGGCAGGCCACATCGAACTGCCGTCCGCCGATGGTGATGGTAACCTCTGGCATCAGCGCGCCTCCTCTGGTGTGCCGGACGCAGCGTCCGAGCCTGCCGTTTCGGACAGCAACGGCGTCAGTGCCGCAATGATCTCGGCGGTTTCGGCCACGTCCGCGGCGCGGCTGGCCCGGAGCGCGTCAAGCTCGGCCTGGAGCGCACCGTTGATCAGATCCGGGTCTCCCACCCCGTCGGCGTTGGCCTGGCGCAGCGCCTCACAGCTTTCCACCAGCTGGGTATTGGCGCCCCGCAGCCGTTGCAGGGCCAGCTCGAACTCCTGCAGCCGCGCGGCCGTCTCGCCTGCCTTTTCTTCGAGCGCCTGAAGGGCTTCGGCCTGACGGGTGCCCAGGGTCCGGATCCGTTCATTGAGCTGGGCGTTGGCGGTTTTTTCCTCGCTCAGCGCCTGTTCGAGCGCCGCGACCTCTTCGCCACCGCCCGCCTCCATGCCGTCCACGCCGCGGGCAATCCTGTCCATCGCCGCCATGATGCGGCTGTTCAGCTCTTCGATTTCGCTCATGCCCACCTCGTCCTGTCCCGCGGGTTTGGCGTCCGCTGCTTGCTTGCGGGTCCGAATCGCCCGGCTTGCCTGAAGGTAACGTTATTCACCGAGCGCAACAAATACACCTTTGTTTCCGATCAAGCGCTTGGCAGGCGGTGTTCATCCCAACCGCGCGCCGCGCCATGGCGGCGGCCCTTGATCTTTGCGAGGTGACTGATATGCAACGCCGAAAGGCTCTTGCGGCGCGGTTTCGTGACCCGGCAGCCAATCGGAACCGACAAAGGAAACCTCTCCCGTGGATCTCAAAGCTCTCGCCTCTGCCAACCCTGATCACTGGTCCAAGGCCACCGCCATTCGGACGCTGGCGCTTGATGCGGTGGCGGCGGCCAATTCAGGACACTCCGGCATGCCGATGGGGATGGCGGATGTGGCAACGGTGCTTTTCGAAAAGCACCTAGGGTTCGATCCCACCCAGCCGGACTGGCCTGACCGCGACCGGTTCATCCTGTCGGCGGGGCACGGCTCCATGCTGCTCTATGCGCTGCTGCACCTGACGGGCTATGAGGACATGACGCTGCAGCAGCTCAAGGATTTTCGCCAATGGGGATCGCGTACGGCGGGTCACCCGGAATACGGCCATGCGGCAGGGATCGAGACCACGACCGGCCCGCTGGGGCAAGGCATCGCCAATTCGGTGGGCTTTGCCATGGCCGAGGAGATCCTGCGCGCGACCTACGGCAAGAAGGTGGTGGATCACTATACCTACGTGATCGCCGGCGACGGGTGCCTGATGGAAGGGGTGAGCCAGGAGGCCATCACCCTCGCCGGGCGGCACAAGCTGTCCAAGCTGATTGTTCTGTGGGACAACAACAACATCACCATCGACGGGCCTGTGACCCTGTCGGACCGCACCGATCAGATCGGGCGGTTCAAATCCGCAGGCTGGGCGGTGCTGGAGATCGACGGTCACGATCCAGAGGAAATCGACGCGGCCCTCACCCAGGCCAAGAAGGGCAACAAGCCCACCATGGTCGCGTGCAAGACGCACATCGCGCTTGGTCACGCGGCTCAGGATACCTCCAAGGGTCACGGCGCGCTGACGGATGCCGCCCAGCTGACCGCGGCCAAGGAGGCTTATGGCTGGACCACCGGGCCGTTCGAGATCCCCGATGACGTGCAAAAAGCCTGGCGCGAGATCGGTGCCCGCGGCGCGGCACAGCGCAAGGCATGGGAAGAGCGGTTCGACACCCTGCCCCGCGGCAAGCGCGAGACCTTCAACCGCGCCCACGCGCTGGAGGCACCGAAAAAGCTGAGCGCCGTCATCAAGGCCTTCAAGAAACAGATGTCCGAAGCAGCACCCAAGCTCGCCACGCGGGCCAGTTCCGAAAAGGTGCTGGAGGTGATCAACCCGGTGATGCCGGAGACTGTCGGCGGCTCGGCCGATCTGACCGGCTCCAACAACACCAAGACCGCCGATCTGGGCGTCTTCGATGTGGAGAGCCGCGCGGGCCGCTATGTCTACTGGGGCATCCGGGAGCACGGGATGGCTGCGGCCATGAACGGCATGGCGCTGCACGGCGGGATCCGGCCCTATGGCGGGACGTTCATGTGTTTCACCGATTACGCGCGCCCCGCGATGCGGCTGGCCGCGCTGATGAAGATCCCCACGGTTTTCGTGATGACCCACGACAGCATCGGCCTTGGCGAGGATGGCCCGACGCACCAGCCGGTGGAGCATCTGGCGATCAGCCGGGCGACACCCAACACCTATGTCTTCCGCCCTGCCGACACGATCGAGACGGCGGAGGCCTGGGAGCTGGCGCTGACGGCAAAGAAGACGCCGTCAGTTCTGTCGCTGACACGGCAGGGCCTGCCTACGGTGCGGACCGAGCACAAGACAAAGAACCTCACAGCTCAGGGCGCCTATACGCTGATCGACGCAGAGGGCAAGCGCCAGGCGATCCTGCTGGCCACCGGGTCGGAAGTGGAGATTGCCCTGGCCGCCCGTGATCTGCTGCAGGCCGAGGGCATCGGCACGCGGGTGGTCTCGATGCCCTGCTGGGAGCTCTTCGAGGAACAGGACGAGGCCTACCGCAAGCGGGTGCTGCCCGGCGGTCCGGTGCGGGTGGCGGTTGAGGCGGCCATTCGGTTTGGCTGGGACCGCTGGCTCTTTGGCGAGCGCGGTCGGCGCGAGAAGGCGGGCTTCGTGGGCATGCACGATTTCGGGGCCTCCGCGCCCGCTGCCACGCTCTACAAGGAGCTCGGCATCACCGCAGAGGCCGTTGCCGCTAAGGTCAAATCGCTGATCAAGTGAAGCGCGGGCACCGCGGGGGTGAAGGCGCTTCGAAGCGCCTTCCCGGCACCGTCCTGCCCGGCACCGACCGGGGTGCAGCTGGATGGGTCGCGCGGCGGTTGACCGCTAGTGCGGGATCCTCTCCTTGCCGGTCAGGCTGGCGACGGTCGGGGCGATGAGACGGGTCACCACCGGGATCAACAGCGCGCCGAGCGCCAGCCCGAAGATCCCGTCAAAGATCGCCGTGACCAGCCATTCGCCAAAGCCCGAGCCCGGAGAGACGGCCACAGCGATGTGGTGGATGCTGTCATAGAGCCACGGCAGGCCCAGCACCTCCAGCCCGTGAATGATGATCGATCCGCCGACCCAGAGCATCGCGGCTGTGCCGATAATGGTCAGCAGTTTCAGCAGTTTAGGCATCCCCTTGACCAGACCACGGCCCAGGGCCTGACCCGATCCGGTGCGCCCGTTGGCGGCCATCCAGACGCCCAGATCGTCCATCTTCACGATGAGCGCGACAGCACCGTAGACAAAGGCCGTCACCGCCACCCCGGCGAAAGCCAGTGTCGCGGCCTCGAACCAGAAGCTGTCCGCCTCGATATTCGACAGGATGATGGTCATGATCTCCGCCGAGAGGATGAAATCTGTCTTGATCGCCCCTTTGACCCGCTTTTCTTCCAGCTTGAGCGGATCGCCGACGGACATATCCTCTGCCACATGGGCATCCGCATGCGGGAACAGCCAGTGAAAGACCTTCTCGGCACCCTCGAAACACAGATACGCCCCCCCGAGCATCAGCAAGGGCGTGATGACCCAGGGGGCAAAGGTGTTGAGCAACAGCAACGCGGGCAACAGCACGATCAGCTTGTTGAAGAGCGACCCTTTGGTGATCTTCCAGATGATCGGCAGTTCGCGGTCCGGCTTGAAACCGGTGACATATTTGGGTGTCACGGCGGCATCGTCGATCACGACACCCGCCACTTTGGAGCCCGCTTTGGCCGCCTGCCCCACCACATCATCGACCGAGGCCGCGGCCACCTTGGCAATCGCGGCAACATCGTCCAGCAAGGCAAGCAATCCGCTCATGGGGCCGGTTCCTCCTGATCAACCATCCTGGGGCAGAGCTAGGTGGCTGCGACACTTTGGCAATGCCGCAGATGCCACACGCATGAGGAGAGCCTGTTGGCGCTAACGGCGAGTTTAACGCTAACATACCGTCATTAAACATCTTTTAGAATTCCGCAGTGCAGCAATTCGGGCTATAGAGCGATCAGGCGAGTGTCAGGAGAGTGGCGATGACGATCAAGGTAGGCATCAACGGGTTTGGACGGATCGGGCGCTGTACGCTGGCGCATATCGCCACATCGGGGCGCAACGACATCGATGTGGTGGCCATCAATGCCACGGGTCCTCTGGAAACCGCGGCGCATCTGATCAAATACGATTCGGTTCACGGCCGGTTTCCGGGCAAGGTGGTGACAGGGGCGAACTCCATCGATCTGGGCCGCGGTCCCATCCGCATGATGTCGAGCTACGATCTGAATGCGCTCGACTGGACGGGCGTGGATGTGGTGCTGGAATGCACCGGCAAGTTCAATGACGGTGACGCGGCCCGGACGCATACGGACCGCGGCGCGCGCCGTGTCCTGATTTCAGCCCCGGCCAAGCGGGTTGATCGCACCATTGTCTACGGCGTCAATCACCGGGAGCTTTTGCCGGGCGATACGGTTGTCTCCAACGGCTCCTGCACGACAAATTGCCTCGCACCGCTGGCCAAGGTGCTGGACGAGGCCATCGGGATTGAGCGGGGCATCATGACGACGATCCACTCTTACACCGGGGATCAGCCGACGCTGGACCGGCGGCACGACGATCTTTACCGCGCGCGTGCGGCGGCGATGGCGATGATCCCCACCTCGACCGGGGCGGCAAAGGCGCTTGGCGAGGTGCTGCCCAATCTGGCGGGCAAGCTCGACGGCACCGCGATCCGGGTGCCCACACCCAATGTCTCCGCCGTGGATCTGACCTTTGAAGCCAAGGTGGATGTCACGGTCGAGCAGGTCAACGCAGCCCTGCGTGCTGCGGCCGAAGGCGCCATGTCGCGGGTGATGTCCTATGATCCCGAGGCCAAGGTCTCCATCGACTTTAATCACACGGAGCACAGCTGCGTCGTGGCACCCGATCAGACCAAGGTCGTGGGCGGGCGCACCGTGCGCGTGCTCGCCTGGTATGACAATGAATGGGCGTTCTCGGCACGGATGGCCGATGTGGCGGTCAGCATGGGGCATCTGGGCTGAGCCACGGACGCGAGACCACCCCCCTGCCCGCTTGCGGCGCGCCCACCAGCCTGCCATAGGGAGCGTCACATCCGCGCCTGAGCGGGAAGGGCTCTGAATGACAAATCGAATTGCACTGGTGCTGGGGCTCGTTCTGCTGGGGCTGGTGGCGATTGATGTGATGGTTTTTGGCATGGACCACGTCGTTTTTGTGGGTCGCAAACTGCTGGCGCTGATCGACTATGTCGCCTTCTGGCGCTAGCGCCGACCCCTGCGCGACTCTCGTGGCACACCTGACAGTCTGTGCCAGCCAGCCTAGCTCTTGCCCAATTGTGCCAGCAGCGCCTCGCGGACCTGCGGGGTGACGAACTTGCTGATGTCCCCGTCGAGCCGGGCAATCTCTTTCACGAGCTTGCTGGCGATGGCCTGGTGCTGGGCTTCCGCCATGAGAAAAACCGTCTCGATCGTGTCGTCAAGCTGACGGTTCATGCCGACCATCTGGTATTCATATTCGAAATCCGCGACCGCCCGCAGCCCGCGGACAATGACCTGCGCGCCTACGTCCCGGGCGCAATCAATCAGCAGGTTCTCAAAGGGATGGACGACGATCTCGACACCGGTCTGCGCCGCAAGTGCCGCGCATTCCGCCTCGATCATGCGGACGCGGTCCTCCAGCGGGAAAAGCGGACCCTTGTCGCGGTTGATCGCAACCCCCACCACAAGACGGTCCAAAAGCACGGCGCCGCGCCGGATAATGTCGAGATGCCCCAGCGTGATCGGATCAAAGGTGCCGGGATAGAGACCAACGCGCATGCGGGCTCTCCTGTCGTGAAATGTCCGCGCAGACGATCACCGGATCCCGCGGATTGCAAGGGGGCAGATGGTCGGGGTGGCGTGGGGCCGAAAAGGCCGCCCGCGTCAGTGCCCCATGATCATCCCTTCGAGCGCGTTTTTCTCCATCGACAGTTCCATCAGCTTGGCCTTGACCACGTCACCGAGAGAGATAACGCCAACCAGCCGCCCCCCCTCCAGCACGGGCATGTGGCGAAAGCGACCGTCCGTCATCTGCTGCAGGACCGCGTCGGCGGCGTCGTTGCTGCCGCAGGTCACCAGCTTGGTCGTCATCAGCGAGGAGACCGGATTGACAAGACAGCCCGCCCCCCGCGCGCCGATTTCGCGTACGATGTCGCGTTCCGACAGGATGCCCTCGGCGTTGGTGCCATCCTTTGAGACAACCACCGTCCCGATCCGCTTTTCCGACAGTATCTTGGCCGCTTCGGCGACGGACAGTCCGGGTTTCACCGTGACAACATCCGATAAAGCCTTGGTTTTCAGGATCTGGGACACCAACATATCAAACCTCCCTGGACACGTCGATCATCTCTCCAGCGTCACCGCAAAGCCGGATTCTGTCAAGCCAGCGCTTCGAGCCGTGCAACCTCTGCGCGCAAACCTGTGGTCAGCGCTTCTGCAAAGCGGCTCAACCTCAGATTGCGGCGGTCGTCCATGTGCCGGATGAGGTAAAAGCTGCGGGTCAGGCTGATTTCCCGGGTGAGGATACGCCGCACGCCCGGCATGGCTGGGACGGCAAAGTCATGGACGATGCCCACGCCCCCGCCCTGCCGGATCCAGTTGGTCTGGACCGAGACAGAGTTGGAGGCGAGCGCCACCCGGTCGAGCCCGAGCTCCCCGAGATAGTCAAGCTCCCGGTCAAAGATCATATCCGGAATGTAGCCCACGAGCCGGTGGCGGCTGAGATCCGCGCGGGTGCGCAACGGTTCGTGGCGCGCGAGGTACGCGTCAGAGGCGGCAAGGTGCAGGTGATAGTCCGTGATCTTCTGCACCACGAGGCGTCCCGCGGTGGGCGCGCTGACGGCGATGGCCGTATCCGCCTCGCGCCGCGACAGGTTGAAGACCCGCGGCAGGGCGACGATCTGGATGTCGAGATCGGGGTTGTCGCGGGCCAGTGCGGCGCAGACCTGCGGCAACAGGTAGTTGGCGCTGCCGTCGGGCGCACCGATGCGGATCTGACCGCTCAGCCGGTCGCTGTCGGGCGGCAGGTCCGCCACGGCGCTACGCATGGCCCGCTCTGCCGCCTCCGCCCGGCCGAGCAGGGACAGCCCCGCGTCGGTCAAGGCATAGCCCTGCGGGGACTTGGCAAAGAGTGTCGCCTGCAGCGCGCGCTCCAACCGCTGCATGCGCCGCCCCACGGTGGCCGGGTCCAGCCGCAGTACCTTGCCGGCACCGGACAGCGAGGCCTCGCGTGCGACCGCAAGAAAGAGGCGCAGATCGTCCCAATTGGTTTGCATGGGGAGAAGCCTTTGGCTGGTGCTTTGCGTTTCTGCAGGATGATTTTGCCAACTTGCCTCTTTCAGAGGTGTTTTTGCACGACTAGGGTTGGGCAAAGGTCCGAAGGGCCAGAACACCAACGGCGGAGATCCCTATGCAAGAGCTCACCCACTATATCAACGGCGCGCACGTCAACGGCACCTCCGGTCGCTTTGCCGATGTGATGAACCCGGCCACGGGCGAGGTGCAGGCGCACTGCCCGCTCGCCTCCAAGGATGAGGTGGCGCAGGCCGTCGCCCATGCCGCCGCGGCGCAACCGGCCTGGGCCGCGGTGAACCCGCAGCGTCGGGCGCGCGTGCTGATGAAATTCGTCGATCTGCTGAACCGAGACATGGGCAAGCTGGCAGAAGCGCTGAGCCGGGAGCATGGCAAGACCCTGCCCGATGCCGCAGGCGACGTTCAGCGGGGCCTGGAAGTGGTGGAATACTGCATCGCCGCGCCGCAGATGCTCAAGGGGGAATACACCGACAGCGCAGGCCCCGGCATCGACATGTATTCCATGCGTCAGGCGCTTGGCGTGACGGCGGGCATCACGCCGTTCAACTTCCCTGCGATGATCCCAATGTGGATGTTCGCCCCGGCGATTGCCTGCGGCAACGCCTTTATCCTCAAACCGTCCGAACGAGACCCCTCTGTGCCGTTGATGCTGGCAGAACTGATGGAGGAAGCGGGGCTGCCCAAGGGGATCCTTCAGGTGGTCAATGGCGATAAGGAAGCGGTGGACGCGATCCTGTACGACGAAACGATTCAGTCCATCGGCTTTGTGGGCTCGACCCCGATCGCGGAATATATCTACAGCACCGGCTGCGCGCAGGGAAAGCGTGTGCAGTGTTTCGGCGGTGCCAAGAACCACATGATCATCATGCCAGACGCGGATATGGACCAGGCGGCGGACGCGCTGGTGGGCGCGGGCTACGGCGCGGCGGGCGAGCGCTGCATGGCCATCTCCGTGGCTGTCCCCGTGGGCGATGACACGGCCGACCGGTTGATCGACAAGCTGGTGCCGCGGATCGAGAAACTGAAGGTCGGCCCCTATACGGGCGGCAATGACGTGGATTACGGCCCGGTGGTGACCGCCGCGGCGAAGGCCAACATCGAGCGGCTGGTGCAGACCGGCATTGATCAGGGGGCCAAGCTGGTCGTGGACGGGCGTGATTTCCGGCTACAGGGCTACGAGGACGGGTTCTTTGTCGGTGCGCATCTCTTCGACAACGTCACCAAGCACATGGACATCTACAAGCACGAGATCTTTGGTCCCGTGCTGTCCACCGTGCGCGCGCAAAGCTACGAGGAGGCGCTTGGCCTCGCCATGGACCACGAATACGGCAACGGCACCGCGATCTTCACCCGGGACGGGGATGCGGCGCGGGACTTTGCCAACCGGGTGAATGTGGGGATGGTGGGCATCAACGTCCCGATCCCCGTGCCGCTGGCCTATCACACGTTTGGCGGCTGGAAGAAATCCGTCTTCGGTGATCTCAACCAGCACGGGCCGGATGCGTTCAAATTCTACACCCGCACCAAAACCGTGACCGCCCGCTGGCCGTCGGGCATCAAGGAGGGCGGCGAATTCTCCATCCCGGTGATGGAGTAAGCGCGCGGTCCCGGCGGTCCATGCCGGGGCAGGCTCAGACTGCGACCTCACATGAAAAAGGGCGGCTCCGCGAGGAGCCGCCCTGTCTGTTCTCGCTGCCGATGGATCAGGCAGCGCGTTTCTTGTTGCGACGCTTCATCGCGCCCAGACCGCCGACACCGGCCAACAGCATCCATGCCGCCGCGGGCAGTGGCACCGGAGACGGGTTGTCATCGGGCTCGTCAAAGTCAAAGGTCAGGCTCTTGATCTTGAATTCGTCGTTTTTGTCCTGCGCACCGATACCGAAGATGCTCCCGGTCCAGATCTGCGAGAAACTGTAGACGACTTCGTTGTTGGGCCCTGTACCGACGCCCGGCTCCTGGCTGGCAAAGAACTGCCCGAGCGGATCATACATCCGGAAATCGAATTCATCGTTCGAGCCGATGAAGCTGAATCCGACAGACCGCAGCGTGACTGTCTCACTGAACGTGAAAATAGCCATTTCGTCGCTGGCACCGGAGCCACCCCCGTCGACCTGGTGGTCGTCGTGACGGCAGTAGTCACCGGTCGTTGTGACGGTACCGCTGCAGATGCCCAGACCGCCAGAGTACTGGCCGACACCAAAGGACTCTCCGCCGAGATCGCCGTTGAACCGGTTGTGATCGTCTGCAGTCACGGTCACGTTTACGCCGCTTCCACCGATGTCATTGAAAGACAGCGACGGTGCCGGGACCGTGTTTCCGGAAAAATCGACGGTGAAGCTGGCAGCTTGCGCTGCGCCTGCTCCACCAAAAAGTGCTGCGACTGCCGCAGCGGCTAAAAACTGTTTCACCCTGAAAACCCTCTCGTTATCGTACACCGCTGTCAGGAAATGACGCGGCTACTATTCAACGTGGCATTTTTACCATGAGCAAAACTGTGCCGCAATCCTAATCATTGACAAAAGGTTAAGGCAAAGCAGAAGATTGTAATTGTTTCAGATGGTTATGAGGTTTTCCTGTCAAATTTTCGCGTTCAGGCTCAATCGCAGGTCGAAGCGAGCGGTCAAAAACCGCCTATTGTTCGCGTCGGGCTAGAAAAACTGTTGATCTGCCATGGAATGCCCGACGGTCATCCAGCGGATGGGAGGCGAATCTCTGTGGCCTATTCGATCGACCGTCTCAGGCGCCGGATCATGCTCCAGACAAGCAAGACCACGGGCACGACCGATGCGGCCACCAACAGGCCCCGCGACACCCCCACCGCATCGGCAACGGGATAGAGCAGATATCCCCCGAGCGACACGGCGTAGTAGCTGATCGCCACCACCGAAAACCCCTCGACCGTGCGCTGCAGACGGAGCTGCAGATCGGACCGGCGGTCCATGCTCTCCAGCAGGGTCTGGTTCTGGGCCGAGCGTTCCACGTCGACCCTGGTCCGCAAAAGGTTGGCCGCGCGGATCGAGCGCTCCGACATCGCCTCCAGCCGTGCCCGGGCAGACTGGACCGTACGCATGGCAGGCGCGTAGCGACGCATCATGAACTCGCCGAAATGCTGACGCCCGAGAAAACGCACTTCGCGCAGCGCGGTGATCCGTTCGTCCACCAGCGCCTCATAGGCCCCCGTCGCGCCAAAGCGGAAGGACGAGCGCGCGGCCAGCGTCTCAAGATCGGCGGAGATCTCCAGCAGATCGTGCAATGTCGTCTCGGCGGAGGCACCATCGTCGCTCATGGCCCCCATGAGCCCGGTGAGCTTGGTGTCGAGTTCATTGAGCTGGGGCTGCAACGCGCGCACGCGGGCAAAGCCCAGCATCGACATGATCTTGTAGGTTTCGATCTCACAGAGCCGCTGCACAATCCGGCCTGTCCGGCGCGAGCCCGTCTCCCCCCCCGCAAAGACCGCAAAACGCAGATGACCGTTGGGGTCGATGCGGAAATCGCCCGCAATCACGGCTGATGCGTCCAGTACCGACGACACCGCAAGACTTTCGGACACGAACCAGTCGTTCAGACACGCCTCGATCTCGTCGGTCTTGCCGGGTGACATCGGCACCACATTGACCAGAACGGACGTCATCCGCTGGCCCGGTGCGTCGGCCAGCCAGTCCGCCGGAAAAACATCGAATTCCCGCGGATCAAAGGGCCGTGCCACCGGCCCATCGCCAAAGGCCGTATAGGTGACGAACTCGGTGTGCTGCTCCCACTTGAGCCAGTAGCGCCCGATCTGGCCGTAGTAATGCGTGGCACCGGGCTGGGGATGCGGCGCGCCGTGCCGGTCGAGCAGCGCCGTCAGGTGTTCCAGATCGAGCGAGCGGTCCCGGTTGACCGCATCTTCGGGCTGCTTGATGGCCACATAGGCCGCTGAACAGGGCGCCCGCATGGAGGGAAAAGGCCGCGCGTGCAGCTCATTGGCCAGTTTGTAGCGCAGGGGATGATCAGTGATGGGCGACATGCAAAGCTCCGTTGATGAAAGGAGGGATAATGCGCAGACCGCCCAAGTCAAATATTCTTTCAGTAATTATAAGGCGTTAACAGGATACAACGGCATACTGCCCTTTCCGTGGTCACCCGTGCTCCCGCGGGATCATCGACCCTCGAAGGACGCGGGGCGCTTTTCGGTAAAGGCCAGGACGCCTTCTTTGAAATCGCGGGACTTGCCGCATTGTCCTTGCTGTCGTGCCTCCAGCGCCAGCTGTTCTTCGAGCGAATTGTCCCAGCTGCCGCGAATGACCTTCTTGATGGCCGCATAGGCGGCTGTGGGCCCCTGCGCCAGATGGGCCGCGCGCGCCTGCCAATGCGCCTCAAAGGCGTCATCGGCCACCGCCTCCCAGATGAGCCCCCAGTCATCGGCCTGCCGGGCGGTGATCTTGTCGGCAAACAAGGCGGCCCCCATGGCTTTGGCCGTGCCCATGGTGCGCGGCATGACATAGGTACCGCCCGCGTCCGGGATCAGCCCGATGCGAGCGAAGGCCTGCATGAAATAGGCGCTCTCCGCCGCAATCACCACATCCGCAGCCAGGGCCAGGTTGGCACCGGCACCGGCGGCGGGGCCATTTACCGCGGCAATCGTGGGCACCGGGCAGGTCGTGATGGCGTGCAACATGGGCTGGTATTCATCGCGCAGCGTCCGCTCCATATCGAGGTTGGCGGCACTCACCCGGTCGCCCAGATCCTGACCGGAGCAGAACGCGCGCCCCGCGCCGGTGATCACCACGACCCGCGCGCTCTTGCCCGCCTCGGAGACCGCATAGGAAATTTCCGCGCGCATCTGGGTGCTTAGCGCATTCATCTTCTCGGGCCGGTTGAGCGTGATGGTGACCACGTCCGCTTTCAGGCCGTAGATCAGCGTCTGGTATTCCATGGGGGGCGTCCTTTTCCTGCCGCGCCTGACCGTCTTAGCAGACTGGCCGCGCCGGAAAAGGGCAACTGCGCGTCACTCCTTGAGGATATCACGCAGCCGGGCCTGTTCCGCCTCCGACAGCGCCCTGTCCTGTGGTGCGCTGGCCCCCGCCCTGCCCCGCAGATATCCGTAGCCGCTCGCGGCAGCCAGTAACAGCATCAGCGCCGGTGCCGCCCAGAGCAACCAGGTGGAGCCGCTCATCTTGGGGTTCATGCGCACGAACTCGCCATAGCGTTCTTCGAAGAACGCCATTACGTCCGCATCACTCGCCCCATCGGAGATCAGCTCGCGCACGGTGCGGCGCGCGTCCTGCGCCCAGTTGGCATTGGAGGAGGCCACGGATTCCGACTGGCACACCACGCAGCGCAGCGCGTGGTCAAGAGCGCGCGCGCGCTCTTCCAGCGCGGGGTCCGACAGCATCTCGGAAGGATCGAGCGCCAGCGCAGGCCCCGCAAGCAGCATCAGGATCAACGCCAGCCGCTTCATTCCGCAGGCACCGGGCTGGCCACGGTCTTGCGCGCACCTGCGGCCACGCGGAACCGCCTGTCGGTGAGGCTCAGCAACCCGCCGAGCGCCATGAGACCCGAGCCGATCCAGATCCAGTTGGTGAAGGGTTTGATGTAGGTGCGCACCGCCCAGCCGCCGCCTTCCTGCGGATCGCCGATCACCACATATACATCGCGCGCGAGATCATAGTCGATGGCGGCCTCGGTCGTTGGCATCTGAGCCACCGGGTAAATCCGCTTTTCCGGACGCAACTGCGCAATCTCGCGTCCGTCCTGCGCCAGGGTGATATAGCCGGTTGTGGACAAATAGTTGGGTCCTTCGGTGTTGGTGACCTGATCCAGCGTCAGGGAATAGCCACCCACCTCGAAAGGCACGCCGAACTCCGCCACGCGGATATCCTCCTGCTGCCAGGCCATGAGCCCTGAGACCCCCATCATTGTCACGCCGAGCCCGGCGTGTGCGGTCATCTTGCCCCAGTCCGCACGCGGCAACCGTGTGAGCCGCCGCAACCGCCCGGGCCCCCGGCCGGTGCGCTGCGCCAGATCCACCATGGTTCCCATGACCACCCAGGCCGCCAGGAACATCCCGATTGGCCCCAGCAGCGTCCGCTCGGTCTGCATCGCATAGGCCAGGCCACCGATTGCCAGCGCCAAGACAAAGACATAGCGCAAGGGCCGCATGGCTCGCGCGATCCGTGCCCGCTTCCACGGCATGGCCGAGGCCACCGGCAGCACCAGCCCCAGCACCAGCATGAAGGGCGAAAACGCCATGTTGAAGAAGGGCGGACCGACGCTCAGGCGGCGGTCAAAGAACATCTCGGCCACCAGCGGCCACATGGTGCCCACGAAGACCACAAAGCAGGACACCGCCAGCAGGATGTTGTTGACCAGAATGCCGCTCTCCCGGCTGACGAGGGAAAAGACGCCCTTGGCCTCCATGGCACTCGCGCGCAGCGCAAAGAGAATGAGCGCGCCTCCCATGAAAAAGCCCATGATCATCAGAATGAAGACACCGCGCTCGGGATCATTGGCAAAGGCGTGGACGGATGTCAGCAGGCCCGAACGTACGATGAATGTGCCGATGAGCGAAAAGCCGAAGGCAAGGATGGCGAGCAGGATCGTCCAGCTTTTCAGCGCCTCCCGTTTTTCCACCACGATGGCGGAATGCAGGAGCGCTGCGGCCAGCAACCAAGGCATAAAGGAAGCATTCTCGACCGGATCCCAGAACCAGAACCCGCCCCAGCCGAGCTCATAATAAGCCCACCAGGAGCCGAGTGCGATGCCGATGGTCAGAAACACCCATGCCGCCAGAGTCCAGGGACGCACCCAGCGACCCCAGGCGGCATCGACGCGCCCCTCGATCAGGGCGGCGACGGCAAAGCTGAAGGCCATGCTGAGACCCACGTAGCCGAGATAAAGAAAGGGTGGATGAAAGGCGAGGCCCGGATCCTGCAACAGCGGGTTGAGATCCTGCCCGTCAAAGGGCGGCACCGCGAGGCGCAGGAACGGGTTGGAGGTAAAGAGGATAAAGGCGAAAAACGCCACCGCGATGGCCGATTGCACCGCCAGCACCCGGGCGCGCAGGGTGGGTGGCAGGTTGCTCCCGAACCACGCCGCCATGGCGCCGAAGAGCGTCACGATAAGCACCCACAGCAGCATGGAGCCTTCGTGATTGCCCCAGGTGCCGGAGATCTTGTAGATCAGCGGCTTGGCCGAATGGCTGTTGAGTGTGACCAGACGCAGGCTGAAATCAGACACGATAAAGGCATACATCAACGCCGCGAAGGAAAAGGCCGTCAGCAGGAACTGCGCCGAGGCCGCAGGCTCTGCCACAGCCATCCAGGCAGGCCAGCGCTTATGCGCGCCGATGAGCGGGACCACCGCCTGAACGATGGCCACCAGAAAGGCGAGGATGAGGGCGAAATGTCCGAACTCTGTGATCATGGATTGCAGTATAGGATGCCCTGCGGCCCGGTCCAACGGCAATCGGCGCCATCAGGTGATCACTTTGTCGCGGCCTCGGCCTTGCGCGCGCGCCACTCGCTCAGCGCGGGGTTGTTGTCGGGCATCAGAGAGACGGCGGACAGGCGTGCGTCGCTCCCCGTATCTGCCAGCCCGGGCGAGGTTGCCCGCAAGGCGCGCAAGCTCGCCAGGTTCTCGACCACCTTGGGGACATAGGCAATGGTCTGCGCGATAGAGCGCTGAAACTGCTGGCTTTTGACCTGATGCCGTGCCCCGAAGTAGAACGACACGATGACCCCCAAAAGCCACCACAGCGGCTCTGGCACCAGCGCAATGCCCTGCATGCGCGCGGCAAACCAGATCGGATCAACCATCGCGGCGAGAAACAGCGCCATGGTGCCGAGCGCCAGCGCCGGACGCGGGATGCGGTTCACCCCGTCCATGAAACGATCAAACCAGCCGTTCTTTTGACCTTCGAATTCGGCGGCGAACTGCTGCATGGCCTCCAGTTTGACTTCCTGCGCCCGCTGGGCACCGCCCTCGCTATTCTCGCGAAAAACCTCTGCGGTCTCCATGATCACGTTGCGGTCATTGCCAAAGACGATGTTGAGCAACCCTGAAATCAACCCCATGCGGAGACCCTCCGTTGAAATTCGCTATCTGTCATGTGGTAGCGCTCGGAGATGAACTCCTCCGCTCGCTTGATCCAGCCGCCCTTGCGGCCAGCGCGGGTGCGCGCGTATTTGCGAGACGCCGCGCGCCGGTCAGCGATGCGGAAATAGTAGTTCCGCCGTGCGATACCGTAGGCATCGGCCAGATGCTCCGCTGCGATCAGATAGGCGGCCTGGGCGGCAGCAATGGTCTGGGGGCCCAGCACCCCGTCGACCGCGATGGCATGGCCCATATCCTGCAACAACCGCTGCAGGATCTTCACCGCGTTGCGCCCCGCGTTGACGTACATGTCAAATACGGAGGCCTGCAGGGCGGGCGGCAGCAAGGCGATGAGCGGCTTTTCAAAGTAGTGCTTTTCGAAGATCTCGATGGCCTGCTCGCGGCTGAGCGCCCGGACGTCGGAGACCGTCACGGCCCCATCGCGGTCCAGATCAATGCCGAGCGCCCGCATCGTGTGGATCGTCACGCCGTGGTTGGTGGCACCGCCCGGATCATCGGGGTCGTTCACGAACCCGCCCTCGCGCGCCACGATCTCCGTGGCAATCTCTCTGACCGTCTGCATCCGCTGTGACCTCCGCTCGCATGTCATCGGGGCGGATATGCGCATCTGCGGGTTAATACTGGTGAAAACTACCGTGCGGTGGTGGGGCTCCCTTGCGGCAAAGGCCTGCCCAAACCGGCGTGCTCTATGGTTGCGCCGATGGTCGGTCGCGTGTCGGCGGGATCGCTCCGCTCAGCCCTGCGGTTCCTTGTAGACGCCCTGCTCTTTTAGCGCGTCCACAACCTCCGCCGGCATGTAGGTCTCGTCGTGTTTCGCAAGGATCTCAGAGGCTTCAAAGACGCCGTTGATGTAGCGCCCGGTCCCAACCATCCCCTGATTTTCCTCAAAGAGATCCGGCAGCACGCCGGTATAGGTGACCGGCACGACACCGCCGCCATCGGTCACGCTGAACCGGACCGTCTCGCCCTGCCCCCGCACGATGGAGCCTTCGCTGACCAGACCGCCGATGCGGAACACCTCCGAGGGCGCGGGCGGTTCGGCCAGCACCTGGCTCGGCGCGCGAAAGAAGTTGATCCCGTCGCGCATCGCATAGCCGATGAGGGCCGTGGACAGCGCCAGCGCCACCGCCGCGACGGCGATCACCTGAATACGGCGCTGTTTCTTGAGCGATTTCATATGGCCTCACGGAAAAAGCGGCGGGGCCATCAGCCCCGTGGTCTCCTCCAGATTTAGCATCAGATTGGCGTTTTGCAACGCCTGCCCGCTGGACCCTTTCGTCAGATTATCGAGGGCGCCCACGACCAGCGTGCGCCCGGGGATCCGGTCTGCCACCACGCCGATATGACAGAAGTTCGAGCCTCTGATGTGCCGGGTGCTGGGCGCCTCGCCCAGCGGCAGCACCTCAATGAAGGGTTCGGTGCTATAGGCGGCCGTCAGCGCCGCGTGGACTGCATCGGCCGCGCCTTTCACGTATCCGGTTGCCAGGATGCCGCGGTTGGCGGGGATCAGATGCGGGGTAAACTGGATCTGGACGGGCCGCCCCGCGAATGCGGAGAATTCCTGATCGAACTCACCCAGATGCCGGTGCGTGCCGCCAAGCGCGTAGGCGTGGTAGCCCTCCGAAAGCTCCGCGTGCAGCAGGTTCTCCTTGAGGCTGCGCCCGGCGCCAGAGACCGCGCATTTCAGATCCAGAATTATCTCGTCCAGATCAATGACGCCAGCGGCGATCAGCGGTCTGAGCATATATTGTCCGGTGGCTGCATTGCAGCCTGTGCCCGCGACAAGCCGGGCCGCGCGGATCTGCTCGCGGTAGAACTCCGTCAGCCCGTAGACCGCCTCTTTCTGCAACGTCGTGGCGGTGTGCTCATTGCCGTACCACGCCGTATAGGCGTCGGGGTCGCGCAGCCTGAAATCAGCGCTGAGATCCACGATTTTCAGCGTGTCCGGCAGACCGGAGATCACAGCCTGGCTGGTCTTGTGGGGCAATGCGCAAAAGCACAGGTCGATGCGTGAAAAGTCGATCTCGTCGATCTTGACCAGTGTCGGCAGGTCAAGGTGCCGCAGATGCGGAAAGACCTCGGCGATGGTTTGTCCGGCTTTGGCATGAGCGCCGAGCGCGGTGATGGTCATGTCCGGATGCTGGGCCAGCAGCCGGATCAGTTCGGCCCCGGTGTAGCCGGAGGCGCCAAGAATGGCGATGGAATAGGTCATGGGATATCCCGTGTCGAAAAGGAGAAAGGGTCAGGCGGCGTCAAACACGATCCGTCGTCGCAGAAACTGTGTCGCGCGGTCGCTGACCCGGCGCGGATCGCCCGTTGTGAGAAACCCCGCCTCTCCCGCACCCAACATCGTCGGGTGCCGGTCGAGATAATCCGCGAGGCTGTCGGCAACCAGCCGGGCCTGGCTGAAGACCCGGACCTCCGCGCCCAGTGCGTCCTGAAACGTGTCCTGCATCAACGGGTAATGCGTGCATCCGAGGATGGCCGCATCCGGCTGTGGCAGCTTGCGGCGCAGCGCGTCCACATGGCTGCGCACCAGCGCCTCCGCCAGGATCATGTCGCCGTCCTCGATGGCATCCACCACCCCGCCGCAGGCCTGCGCCTCCACATCGACGCCGATGGCGCGAAAGGCAAGCTCGCGCTGAAACGCGCGGCTGGCCACGGTCGCGGGGGTTGCAAAGAGCGCCACATGCTTCACGCCGACCTCGCGCGGAGGGGAGTTGTCGCCCCATTGCCGTTCCGTCATTGCCTCGATCAGCGGCACAAAGACGCCCAGCACCCGTTTGTCACCCGGTATCCAGGATTCCTGCATCCGCCGCAGCGCGGCCGCCGAGGCGGTGTTGCAGGCCAGAATGACCAGATTGCACCCCGCCTCGAAAAGGCGCGTCACCGCAGCGCAGGTCAGATCAAAGATGTCATCGGCAGTGCGCACCCCATAAGGCGCATGCGCACTGTCGGCGAGGTAGACAAAGGGTACGTCGGGCAGACGCTGCTGAACCGCATCCAGCACGGTCAACCCACCCAAACCGCTATCAAAAATCCCAACTGCCATGGTCTTCGGTGCCTTCTTGGCACCGGGTCACTGGCGGTGCCGCTCTTCGAATTCATACCCCAGATCAAAGCGTTTTCGGGGACTTGTGGAAAGCTCATACGTTGCTTTGCGCAGGAAATCCATCATCGCTTTGCCCTCGCGCGCCAGAGGATCCAGTCGGTCGCGCCCGATGGGCTTGCCGATCACAACCCGCACCGGTGTGTCGACGCGGGCGCGGAACTCCTTGATCAGCAATCCCATGCGCAGCGTCGTGTGCATATGGCTCGCGATCTGGAACAGCCGACTGGTGTGGCCATCGAAGTACACGGGCAGCACCGTCGCTTGTGATTTCGCGATCATGCGGGCTGTGAAACTGCGCCAACCCGGGTCCATCGGGTGGGAAAAGGGCCGCGCCGCGGTGCTCACCGTGCCGCCCGGAAAGACGCCGATGGCGCCGCCCTCGCCCAGATACTTCAGCGCCACCTTGCGCGTCTCGATGTTGAGCGCGCGGGCCTCCTTGGTCGTGTCAAAGCTGATGGGCAGGATCATGCGGTTGAGATCTTCGGCCTTGCGAAACACCGAATTGGCGAGGATGCGGAAGTCCCCCCGCGTCCGCGCCAGCATATGCCCCAGCATCAGCCCATCGAGAATCCCATAAGGATGGTTGGCGATCACGATCAGCGGCCCCTGCCGCGGAACAAGGTCCAGCGACCCCGACACCACATCGAGGCTCAGCCCGTATCGGTCCACCATTACGTCAAAGAAATCACGGCCCGCGGCGACTTCATCCTCGTAACCGCGTGCACGTCTGATCAGCCGCAGCCGCCCGGTGGTATTCTCCAGCACCCGGATCATGGCGCGCCCACCGCGGGACTGCGCCGAATACGCATAGCTGATGTCACGTGCGATGTTGGGCCGACCCATGGCCGTCGTGTCCTCTGCAATCCGCGGGCAGTGTAGCTCTGACGCGGCAGTATGCCCAGCGAGTATGTCAGTCCGATGACCGTAGCGGGCGCCCTATTCAGCTGCCTGTGCCGTTTCGGACCCACCCGCGCGGATGATGGCCAGCAATTCCTCGCGGCGTTTGGCAGCCTGCATCTCATTGGCCTGCTTCACCGGCCCGAAGCCCTTGATCTGCAGGGGCAGCGCCGCCAGCGCGACAATCGCGGGGCGCGTGGCCTCCGTCAGCATCGGCAGAACCTCGGCCATATCCGCTTCATATTTCCTGATCAGCGCCCGCTCCATCCGGCGCTCGGCGGTGTAGCCGAAGGGATCGAACGGCGTGCCCCGCAGGATCTTGAGCCGCGCCATGATCTTCAAGGGCCGTTCCAGCCAAGGGCCGAAGCTGCGCTTCGCCGGGCGTCCGTCCGGCCCGGGTTTCGACAGCAGCGGCGGCGCCAGGTGATAGGTCATCCTGAAATTACCGTCGAAGGTCTCTGCGGCTTTTGTCCGGCTGCTGAGTAGCAACCGGGCGACCTCGTATTCATCCTTGTAGGACAAGAGCTTATGATAGCTTTCCGAGGCCGCGCCGCGAATCTCTTCGTCCCGGATTTCCTCGACAAACCGGGTGTAGCGCCTGGCCAGCCTGCGGCCTTGGTAGGCGCGAAGGTGATCGGCACGAAAGGCGATCTTGTCCGCCATGGTCCTGGGCAGTTCGGTAACATTCGGCGTGATCAGGCGTGCCGCGTCCTGCGGGTGCAACACCGCCCACCGACCGATGTCGAAGGCGCGCAGATTGCGGTCAACCGCCGCTCCGTTCAGCGTGATGGCGTCGCGGATCGCACCAGCGGAGAGCGGGACAAGTCCGCGTTGCCAGGCCGCACCAAAGATCATCATGTTGGAAAAGATGGAATCGCCCAGGGTGACCTTGGCCAGTTCAGACGCGTCAAAAAGATCAACGCGGTCCCGCAGCCGGGCCTCCAGCGCCAGGGCCAGACGGTCGCTGGGGAGGGAAAACTCGGTGTTGCGGGTGAAATCGCCGGTGATGATCTCGTGGCTATTGACCACAGCGCCGGTGCGGCCCGTGCGGGTCAGCCCGAGGGTCTTGGCCCCGGCAGAGACGACCAGATCGCCACCGATCAGCACGTCAGCCTCCCCCGTCGCGACCCGGATCGCGCTGATGTCACTTGGCTTTTCCGCCAATCGGCAGTGGATATGCACCGCGCCGCCCTTCTGGGCGAGCCCTGCCATTTCCATCATGCCTGCGCCCTTGCCGTCCATGTGTGCCGCCTGCGCCATGACGGCGCCGATGGTGACGACGCCGGTGCCGCCGACGCCCGTGATGACCACATTCCAGGTGCCGTCGATCTGCGGCAACGCGGGCTCTGGCAGATCCGGCAGGTCCAGCGCTGTGGTGGGATCCTTGCGCAGCATCGCGCCTTCCACCGTAATGAAGGAGGGACAGAACCCCTTCACACAGCTGAAATCCTTGTTGCAGGAGGATTGATCAATGGCGCGCTTGCGCCCCAGTTCGGTTTCCTTGGGTACGATGGAGACGCAGTTCGACTGAACGCCGCAATCGCCACAGCCCTCGCAGACGTCGCTGTTGATGAACACGCGCTTGTCGGGATCCAGGAACAGCCCGCGCTTGCGCCTGCGCCGTTTCTCCGCAGCACAGGTCTGGATGTAGACGATGGCCGAGACACCGGGCAGCTTTGCAAACTGCTCTTGCACAGTTTGCAAACTTTCCCGCGGGTGGGTTTCCACGCCCGTAAAGGCTTTTAAATCAACGTCTTCCTTCTCGTCATAGACCACGGCGATATGCGGCACCCCCATCGCCTGCAATTCGCGCACGATCCGCGGCGCGTCGAGGCCGCCTTCGTTCTGCTGGCCGCCGGTCATCGCCACCGCGTCATTGTAGAGGATCTTGTAGGTGATGTTGGTGCCGGCATTCAGCGCTGCGCGGATGGCCTGCACACCGGAGTGGTTGTAGGTGCCGTCGCCCAGGTTCTGGAACACGTGATCGCGGGTGGAAAAGGGCGCCTCGCCGATCCAGTTGGCACCCTCGCCACCCATATGCGTAAAGCCGGTGGTTTCACGGTCCATCCATTGCACCATGTAGTGGCACCCGATCCCGGCGTAGGCGCGCGCGCCCTCGGGCAGTTTGGTCGAGGAGTTATGCGGACACCCCGAACAGAAATACGGCAGCCGTGCTGCAATATCCTCGGCATTGTCATTGCGCCGTGCCTCTGACAAAACCTCAAGACCGGCGCGCAAGCCGTTGGTATCGCGCCCTTCCTCGATCAGGATCGCGCCGAGCTTCTCCGCAATCATGATCGGATCCAGCGCACCGCGCGTCGGGAACAGCTCCTCTCCGTGCATCGAGCCTGCGCCACCACCCTTGTGCCAGCCGTACACCCGCCGCCCGCGCCTGTCGTTAAAGATCGCCTCCTTGATCTGAACCTCGATCAGCTTGCGCTTCTCCTCCACCACCACGATCAGGTCGAGCCCTTCTGCCCAGTCGTGAAATCCCTTCATATCCAGCGGAAAAGTCTGACCGATCTTGTAGGTGGTGATCCCCAACCGCTCTGCCTCATTCGCGTCGATGTTGAGAAGGCTCAGCGCGTGTTCCAGATCGAGCCAGTTCTTGCCTGCCGCGACCAGCCCGATTTTCGCACCCGGCTTGCCCCAGACGCGCGTGTCCATGCGGTTGGCATGGGAAAACGCCTCCGCCGCAAAGCGCTTGTGGTCGATCATCCGCGCTTCCTGATCGTGAGGGGTGTCGATCAGACGAATGTTGAGCCCGCCTTCGGGCAGCGCCAGATCGGGCAGCACAAAGGGCGCACGGCCCGGCAAGGCCTCCACCACGGCTGTCGCCTCCACGGTGTCCTTCATGGTCTTGAGCCCGACCCACAGCCCGGAATACCGCGACAAAGCAAAGCCGTAGAGCCCGTAGTCGAGGATCTCCTGCACGCCCGCGGGGCTGACCACCGGCATATAGGCATCGACCATCGCCCATTCGGACTGGTGCAGCACGGTGGAGCTTTCGCCCGTATGATCGTCGCCCATGGCCATCAGAACGCCGCCGTGCTTTGAGCTGCCTGCCATATTGGCGTGGCGCATCACGTCGCCGGACCTGTCCACCCCTGGCCCCTTGCCGTACCACAGGCCAAAGACGCCATCGAAGCGACCTTCGCCGCGCAATTCCGCCTGCTGGCTGCCCCAAAGCGCTGTGGCGGCCAGATCCTCGTTCAGCCCGGGCTGAAAAGTGACGTCCTGCGCGACAAGCTGTTTGGCCGCCCGCTGCATCTGCAGATCAACCGCACCCAGCGGAGATCCGCGGTACCCCGTGACCAGCCCGGCGGTGTTGAGCCCGGCCGCACGGTCCAGTTCCTTTTGCATCAACATCAGGCGGACGAGCGCCTGCGTTCCGTTCAGCAGTACGGGGCTTTTTTCCAGGTCATACCGGTCGTTCAGGGTGATTTTCTCGGTGCTCATTCGCCGCCTCCCTCGCGTCAGTCCAGTGTTGCACAGATTTAGCGCCATAATAGGTCACAATGGCTGACCTGTATAGGAAAATTTACCTTTTCTCGCCTATTTGCTTCTGCCCTCTCTGTCTTTTGATCCGAGATACGGCTAGGACCGGCGCAACAAGGAACAGGCCGATGATGGATTGGGATAAGCTGAGGATTTTTCATGCGGTGGCCGATGCCGGTTCGCTGACCCATGCCGGTGACCGCCTGAACCTGTCGCAGTCCGCCGTCAGCCGCCAGATCCGCGGGCTGGAAGAGATGCTGAACACCACGCTCTTTCACCGGCACGCCCGCGGGCTGATCCTGACCGAGCAGGGGGAGCTGTTGTTTGATGCGACCTCTGCCATGAACCGGCGGCTGGACACGGCCTCCGCGCGGATCCGCGACAGCGAAGAGGAAGTGTTCGGCGAGCTGCGCGTAACCACGACGACCGGGTTTGGCACGCTGTGGCTGGTACCGCGGTTGCCCAAGCTCTACGAACAATACCCGGACCTCAAGATCGATCTGATGCTGGAAGAGCGCGTGCTCGATCTGCCCATGCGCGAGGCGGATGTCGCCATCCGTATGAAAGAGCCCAGCCAGGCGGATCTGATCC
Organism: uncultured Roseobacter sp.; assembly: GCF_947496515.1. Lineage (GTDB taxonomy): Bacteria > Pseudomonadota > Alphaproteobacteria > Rhodobacterales > Rhodobacteraceae > Roseobacter. The sequence goes on from NZ_CANMDB010000001.1 coordinate 339,436, forward strand.
GCAAGAAGCTGATGATGATCCGCATGTGCCTTTTTGCGACGCCCGACTACCTGTCAGAGAACGGTACGCCCCGAAAGATCGAACATATCATTGATCATCGGTTGATCTGTCAGAACACCCACAGCGATCAGGTGGGCGCGGGGCGGAACCTTGTCCAGCACCTGATGGCCTATGACATGCGTTCGTCGCTGACGGTCAACAACTACTTCGGCGTGTTGCAGGGGGTGCTCAACCACCTCGGTATCGGGGTGCTGCCGGACTACGTCACCGAGGACTTCCCCGATCTCGTGCAGCTGCTGCCGGATCTGGAGTCGGCCGATGTTCCGGTCTTTCTCGCCTACCCCGAAGAGCTGCGTCACTCCCAGCGTGTTTCTGCCTTCAAGGACTTCGTGCAGGAAGAGATCATCTCCTACCGCAAGCAACTGAGGCAAAAGGATATTGCGTGAACGCGGCGCGAGCCATGTGCCAAACGCATAGCTGACATGCCACCTTCCGGTCACAATAAGCCTTGATTGGATGCAGGTCGCTTACTAATTCAGCTCTTGAAGGACGGGGTGCTTTGCACTCTCCTTCAACCTCCCTGTTGGACTTGGCCGAGCTTCGCGCTCGGCCTTTTTTTTCGGCAAAGCGGGATCGCCCTTTGCCCCTTTTCCCCGTCCCCCCCTTCCTCTAAAGACGGCGCGACACCAAGCTTGAGGGCCCCCGGCGATGAGCGAACCTGAAATCACCCCGGATCTGATCGCATCGCACGGGCTTAGCCCCGATGAATATGACCGTATCCTGGAGATCGTTGGCCGCACACCCTCCTTCACCGAGCTGGGCATTTTCTCTGCCATGTGGAACGAGCATTGCTCGTACAAATCCTCCAAGAAATGGCTGCGCACCCTGCCCACGACCGGCCCGCAGGTGATCTGTGGTCCCGGTGAGAACGCAGGCGTGGTGGACATCGGCGACGGTCAGGCGGTGGTCTTCAAGATGGAGAGCCACAACCACCCCAGCTACATCGAGCCCTATCAGGGTGCGGCGACCGGTGTGGGCGGGATCCTGCGTGATGTCTTCACCATGGGCGCACGTCCCATTGCAGCGATGAATTCGCTCAGCTTCGGCGAGACGGGTCACCCCAGGACACGGCAACTGGTACACGGTGTTGTCGAGGGGATCGGCGGCTACGGCAATGCTTTCGGCGTGCCGACCGTGGGCGGCGAAGTCCGGTTCGATCCCGCCTATAACGGCAACTGTCTGGTCAATGCTTTCGCGGCCGGGCTCGCGGATGCGGACAAGATCTTTTACTCGGCAGCGTCGGGCGTCGGCATGCCCGTGGTCTACCTCGGGGCCAAGACAGGCCGGGACGGGGTTGGCGGCGCCACCATGGCCTCGGCTGAATTTGACGAGACCATCGAGGAGAAACGGCCCACGGTTCAGGTAGGCGATCCCTTCACCGAAAAGCGCCTGATGGAGGCAACGCTGGAACTGATGGCAACGGGTGCCGTCATCTCCATCCAGGACATGGGCGCCGCGGGGCTCACCTGCTCCGCCGTAGAGATGGGCGACAAGGGGGGGCTGGGCATTCGGCTCGATCTGGAAAACGTGCCCGTGCGGGAGACCGCCATGACCGCCTACGAGATGATGCTGTCGGAGAGCCAGGAGCGGATGCTGATGGTGCTGCGCCCCGAGCTTGAGGCCGACGCAAAGGCGGTCTTTGACAAGTGGGATCTCGATTTCGCCATCGTGGGCGAAACGCTCGCAGAAGACCGGTTTCTGATCCTTCACAACGGTGAGACCAAGGCCGATCTGCCGCTGTCGAAACTGGCCAGCAGCGCGCCGGAATACGACCGCCGGTGGGAGGAAACGCCACCCGCCACCGCCTTTGACGAGCCGCTGAGCGTGGACCCGATCGAGGGGCTGCGCAGCCTGATCGGCAGCCCCAACCACGCCTCAAAAGCCTGGGTCTTTGAGCAATACGACACGATGGTGATGGCCGATACCGTGCGGAACCCCGGGTTGGGTGCAGGTATCGTGCGGGTGCATGGCACTGAAAAGGCGCTCGCGTTCACCTCGGACGTCACGCCCCGCTACGTGGCCGCCAACCCGGTAGAGGGCGGCAAGCAGGCCGTGGCAGAGGCCTACCGCAACCTCACGGCCACCGGCGCGCGACCGCTCGCGACCACCGACAACATGAACTTCGGCAATCCCGAAAAGCCCCGGATCATGGGTCAGTTCGTGGGCGCCATCAAGGGCATTGCGGCGGCGGTCGAGGCGCTCGATATGCCGATCGTGTCCGGCAATGTCTCGCTTTACAATGAGACGGACGGCTCCGCGATCCTGCCGACGCCTACCATTGGCGCGGTGGGTCTGCTCGAAAACGCGGGCGATATCATCGGTGGTCTGGTGGCAGAGGGCCATATCGCCCTGCTGCTGGGCGACAAAGGCAGTCACCTTGGCCAATCCGCCCTACTTGCCGAGCACTTCGGGCGCAGCGAAGGCGACGCGCCGCCGGTCGATCTGGCAAAAGAAGCCGCCCACGGCGATTTCATTCGGCGCAACAGCGACCGGATTGCAGCCTGCACCGATCTCTCCGATGGCGGACTTGCGCTGGCGGCCTTCGAGATGGCCGAGGCCACGTCAACCGGCCTCACACTCGAAACCGATGACACCGCAGAACTCTTCGGCGAAGATCAGGCCCGCTACCTGATCGCGGCCACGCCGACCGACGCCGAGGCGCTGCTAACCGCCGCAGCCGATGTGGATATGCCCTTGCACCGCATCGGCATATTCGGGGGTGACACGCTCGCTTTCGGCAACAGCACAGCACCCCTCGCAGATCTGGCCACCCTTTACCGCAGTGCCTTCGCCGCAACTGTCGGCTGACCTCTGGTCGGGTGAGCCTAAAGCGCCAAACCAGAATGAAACGTGCGCCGACGCACAGTGCTAATCCGACATTCCCTGCATCAACCGCGCTTTCTCGCCAACGTCATCGGGCCGGGAGATCGCGGCGGCCAGCCCCTCCAACGATGCGATCGAATGACCCGCCCGGAAACTGTCCACAAAAGGCAGCATGGCCCGGATCCCTTGGGCTTTGGGCGCAAACCCCTCCCACCGCAGCAGGGGGTTCAGCCAGATCACTCGCCGCGCCGACAGCTGCAATCGCTCCATCTGTCGAGCCAGCGCCTCCGGATCATCCCGGTCCAGGCCATCGGTGATGAGCAGGACCACCGCCCCCTGCCCCATCACCCGGCGCGACCACGTCTTGTTATAGGCGTCAAGACAATCGCCAATCCGGGTACCGCCTTCCCAGTCCTTGGTTTCCGCCCCCGCCGCAGCCAGCGCTGCATCCACATCGCGCTGCCGCAAATGCCGGGTGATGTTGGTCAGCTGCGTCCCGAAGGTGAAGGCATGGACCTTGGCCCAGCCCGCGCCCTTGGCATTGGCCACCGCATGAACAAAGTGCAGCACGACGCGGGAATACTGGCTCATGGATCCCGAGATATCACACAGAACCACCAGATTGGGCCAGCGCTGTCGCGGCGTCTTGCGCGCGATCCGGTAGAGCTCTCCGCCCTGGCGCATCGCGCCGCGCAGGGTCCGGGCCGTATCGATCCCCCGCCCTCGCAGGCTGGCCTGCGACCGGCGTGACAGGATCGGCGGCACCGGCAGGCTGAGCCGCGCAAGCATCCGCTTGGCCTGCGCCATCTCCGCCGTGCTCATCTGTTCGAAATCCAAGCTTCGCAGCCGCTCCTCACTGGACATCGTGAGGCTCGCGTCAATTTCGATCTCTGTCTCGCCGGTCTCCTCGGACGTGTCCTCCCCGAAGTCAGGCGCCTCTGCCCCATCCAGCAATGCCTCCGCAGCGCGCTTCTCCGCCGATTGCGCGCGCCGCTCCTCCTGCACGCCCCGGATGGCCGGGATCATGTAGGACATCATCTGCTCCAGGTACCGCGGATCCCGCCAGTAGAGCCGAAAGATCTGACCAAAGACCAAGCGATGCTCGGGCCGGTTCACGAAGCAGGCATGCAGCGTCCAGTAAAAATCCCGCCTGTCCGTGAATCCCGCCGCCTCGACGGCACGGATCGCATCGATGACACGCCCGGGACCGATGGGCAGCCCCGCGCGCCGCAACGCGCGGGCAAAATGCGTGATGTTGCCTGCCAGTCGCGGATTGTCCGGCAATTCCAGCGGCAGATACTCAGGCACACGCCTGCCCTCTGAGGATGCCGAAAGGCCGGGTCACCATCACGCGGGCTCCAGCGACGCCTTGACCTGATCGAGGATCCGCTTGGCCTCCGATCCCTGCAGCTTCTGAATGTCGTCCTGATACTTCAGGATCGCCCCCAGTGTGTCGGCGATGACTTCCGGGCTGAGGTTGATCACATCCAGCGCCAGCAGGCATTTTGCCCAGTCAATGGTCTCTGCCACGCCCGGTTTTTTGAACAGATCCTCCGTCCTCAACTGCTGGACAAAGGCCACGACCTCCCGGCTCAGGCTCTCCGCCGCCTCTGGCGCCCGCGCCGATAGGATCTCCATCTCGCGGTCGAAATCGGGATAATCCACCCAATGATAGAGGCACCGGCGCTTGAGCGCATCATGCACCTCCCGCGTGCGGTTCGACGTCAGGATGACCACCGGCGGTTCCGGCGCCGCAATCGTGCCCAGCTCCGGAATGGTCACCTGAAAATCACTGAGCGCTTCCAGCAAGAACGCCTCAAAGGGCTCGTCGGTCCGGTCCAGCTCGTCAATGAGCAGCACGGGCGCGCCCCGCGCGTCCGGTCGCATGGCCTCCAGCAGGGGCCGCTCGATCAGATACGCATCGCTGAAAAGCTCCTCCTGCAGGGCGCCACGACTGGCACCGCCCGCAGCTTCCGCCGTGCGGATCGCCACCATCTGTGCGGGGAAATTCCACTCGTAAACCGCCGTGGCCGCATCCAGCCCCTCATAACACTGCAACCGGATAAGCCGCCGCCCAAGGCTCGCGGCGAGCGCCTTGGCGATCTCCGTCTTGCCCACACCCGCCTCGCCTTCGAGAAACAATGGCCGACCCAGCCGCAACGCCAGAAACACCACCGTGCCAAGCGCGCGGTCACATACGTAGCCCTCGGCGCCCAGCATTTGCTGCACCGCATCGATCGTTTCTGGTTTGGTCATGCCTGCTCCTCGTCGCTGCGCGTAAGACTGCACTCTCAGCCCCGGGGGTCAAGCGCTCATCCACGGCCCTACTGGCCCTGCCGTAGCAGCTGTGCTAGCGCAAGCGCATGACCCACACCCTGACCCTCCGCCGACCCGATGACTGGCATCTGCACTTGCGCGACGGTGCAATGCTGCGTGCGGTGCTGCCTGCTACTGCCGCTCATTTCGCCCGCGCAATCATCATGCCAAACCTCGTCCCGCCCGTGGTCACCGCTTCGGATGCGCGCGCCTACCGTGACCGTATTCTCGGCGCCCTGCCCGAGAACGCCGATTTCACCCCGTTGATGACGCTCTACCTGACCGAGAACACAGACCCGGAGGACGTCGCCGCCGCCCGTGCCGAGGGGCTCATCCACGCGGTCAAGCTCTACCCTGCAGGTGCCACGACCAATTCCGCCAGCGGCGTGAGCAACATCGACCGGGTCCGCCCCGTCCTGGAAAAGATGGCCGAGATCGGCCTGCCGCTCTGCGTGCACGGCGAAGTCACCGACCCCGACATCGACATATTCGATCGCGAGGCCGTCTTCATCGAACGCGTGCTCGACCCGATCCGCAGGGCAACCCCGGGGCTCCGCGTCGTCATGGAGCATATCACCACCAGAGACGCGGTGGACTATGCCCGCGCGCAGGATGAGACACTGGCAGCGACCATCACCACGCATCATCTGGTGATCAACCGCAACCACATTCTGGCGGGCGGCATCAGGCCGCATTACTACTGCCTGCCGGTCGCCAAGCGCGAGACACACCGCCAAGCCCTCCGGGCAGCAGCCACCTCCGGAGAGGCACGCTTTTTTCTGGGCACCGACAGCGCCCCTCATACGGATGCGAACAAGCTGCAACCCTGCGGCTGCGCTGGCTGCTTTACCGCGCCCAACACCCTGTCGATCCTTGCGCAGGTTTTTGAGGAAGAAGACGCGCTGAACCAGCTCGAAGCCTTCATCTCCCGCAACGGACCGGCTTTTTACGGGTTGCCGGTGAACGACGACACCGTCACGCTGGAAAAAACCGGCGCGCACTACGCCGCCCATCTCGACACCGACGAAGGCCCCGTCACGATCTTCGACCCGGGCTTCCCGCTCGACTGGGCTGTCCGCGCCTAGTCACTTTGCCAGATAAACTCCCGCCGGAGGCTCCTGCCCTCCGGGCAGCGCAGAAAGACGAACATGATCCCCAGCAGCCATCCAGACGCCACCGAAATCGCCCGGCTCACCGCCCGCATGCTGCTCGAGATCAAGGCGGTCCATTTCAACGCCGCCGAGCCCTTTGTCCTCGCCTCCGGCCTGCCCAGCCCGACCTATATCGATTGCCGCAAGCTCATCAGCTACCCCCGCATCCGCGGCACGCTGATGGATTTCCTCACCGTGACCATCATGCGAAACGCGGGTTTCGAAGCTTTCGACATCATCGCGGGCGGCGAGACCGCGGGCATCCCCTTTGCCGCGATGATCGCCGAACGCATGGCGCTGCCCATGGCCTATGTCCGCAAAAAGCCGAAAGGATACGGCCGCAATGCCCGGATCGAAGGTAAGATGTCCGAGGGTGCCCGCGTTCTGCTGGTGGAGGACCTGACCACCGACGGCGGCTCCAAACTCAGCTTCGTGGACGCGATTCGCGACACCGGCGCCCAGTGTCACCACACGGCCGTGATCTTTTCCTACGACATTTTTCCCGAAACCGAAAAGATGCTGGGCGATCATGGGGTTGTCCTGCACGCCTTGTGCACCTGGTGGGACGTGCTGGCCGAGGCGCGCGCGCAGGCGGCCTTTGACGCCGACACCCTGAATGATGTGGAGGCCTTTCTCAAAGCGCCCCGAGCGTGGCAGGATGCGCGAAAAAACACGCAAGACCCTGCCTGATCTGGTAGCCCTGTGGCGAACATACACAACATGAGGTAGCATTCTCGCACCATCTGATCTATCCACAGGTTATACCGGGTTTTCCAGATTGCGTCGGCGCAGCCCACCCGGATAAGACCGGGGCTCGGGGCAAGAGGGGCAGACATGAACGAAGTAGCGGCATTTAACGCGACCGGTGTGGAGGTCGAGGCGCCCGACAGCATGCCTCATTCCATCGAGGCCGAGCAGCAGTTGCTGGGCGCGATCCTCACGAATAACGACATCTATGACCGGGTGGCCTCCATCATCGGGCCCAAGCATTTCTATGACCCCGTGCACGCCCGCATCTTCGAGATCGCCTCTGCCCGCATCGCCAAGAACAACCTCGCCTCGCCGGTGACGCTCAAGGCCTTCATGGAAGAAGACGAAGGTCTCAAGGAGTTGGGTGGCCCTGCGTATCTCGCCCGCCTCGCCGGGGCGGCGATCTCCGCCTTTGCCGTGCGCGACTACGCGCAGATGATCTACGATCTGGCCGTGCGCCGGGATCTGATCCAGCTGGGGCGCGAGATTTCGGACAAGGCCGCGACGGTCGATGTGGCCTCCGAGCCGCGCGAACAGATCGTGGAGGCGGAACAGGCACTCTACAAACTGGCCGAGCAGGGTCAGGTTGAGAGTGGTTTTCAGAGCTTTCTCAAGGCTGTAACGGACGCGGTTAATGTCGCCAATGCGGCCTACCAGCGCGAAGGCGGCCTTGCAGGCGTCTCGACTGGCCTCATCGATATGGACAAGAAGCTGGGCGGGCTGCACCGGTCTGACCTGCTGATCCTCGCCGGGCGCCCCTCCATGGGCAAGACGTCGCTTGCCACCAACATCGCCTTCAATATCGCCAAGACCTACAAGCGCGGAAAGCTGCCCGATGGCTCCGAAGGCGCGGTCGAGGGCGGTGTCGTGGGTTTCTACTCGCTTGAGATGAGCGCCGAGCAGCTTGCCGCCCGGATCCTGTCGGAGGCCGCCGAAGTGCCCAGCGAACAGATCCGTCGCGGCGACATGACCGAAGGCGAATTCCGCCGTTTCGTTGACGCGGCCAAGGCGCTGGAGGCCTGCCCGCTCTACATCGATGACACCCCCGCCCTGCCCATTGCGCAACTCGCCGCCCGGGCGCGGCGGCTCAAACGGACCTACGGGCTCGATGTGCTGATCGTGGACTACCTGCAACTGGTGCGGGGCACCGGCAAATCGGAAAACCGGGTCAACGAGATCTCCGAGATCACCATGGGCCTCAAGGCTATCGCCAAGGAGCTCGATATCCCCGTGATCGCCCTCAGCCAGCTCAGCCGGCAAGTCGAGAACCGCGAGGACAAACGCCCCCAACTCTCCGACCTGCGTGAATCGGGCTCCATCGAGCAGGACGCCGACGTGGTGATGTTCGTGTTCCGCGAAGAATACTACAAGGAACGAGAGAAGCCCGGCGATCATGACCTCGAAGCCATGGCCAAATGGCAAGAAGAGATGGAGCGCCTGCACGGGCGCGCTGAGGTGGTGATCGGCAAGCAGCGTCACGGCCCTATCGGTACGGTCGAGCTGAGCTTTGAGGGTCGGTTCACGCGTTTCGGAAACCTCGTGCAGCCCTGGCAACAGGATAGCGATCGTGGCTTCTGATACCGCTTGCATCGTTGCGCCGAGCGTGCGGCTTTTCTGAGCTGCGTTTATGCTCAGAGAGACAGCGGACGGCCCCTACATTCCGCTGCCCAGATCGCAGCTGGACTACCTCGATACGCAACAGATTGCCTTGGATGAGGACATCACACCGCTTGCGGCCTGGAGCAGGATGACCACCGATGTCTCACCGGTCCTTAGGGCGGCATTCGCCCTTCGCGATTGGGTCTGCTCCCTCGCTGGCGTCAAATCCATCGCCGGGTTCAGCGGCCGCACCGTTGAGACGGTCTCTGCCGGGGATCATCTGGACTTCTTTCTGGTAGAATATGTCGACGACAGGTCGCTGGTTTTGACCGAACGGGATCGCCATCTGGATGTCATGACCTGCATCTCCGTAGGTGACCGGGTCGTGTCCGTGACCTCGTCGGTCAAGGTGCACAACTGGTTCGGGCGGGCTTACATGCTGCCCGTCGGCATCGCGCATCGGCGGATCGTTCGGAGCATGCTCCGCCGCCTTGAGCACGCGCGGTCCGCATAGGATCTGCAAGCCTGCGTGAGAGCCGGGCCGCCCGATGAGCCGCCCGGCGGCGACGATGTCTTCCCCTGAGACGCGCAGACCGGCTTTTTCCCAGAACCCGCGCGTCCGTGTGTCTTTTTGATTGGACAGCGGGCGCGTTCTCTGCCGCAATGGCTTCATGCGCCTGCTTGCCGCCGTCCTGATGTTCCTGCCCGCGTGCCTCCTTGCCAAGGAGGTGGACGTGGAGCTTTTTCTGGCGGTCGATGTCTCCCGCTCCATGTCGCCCGCAGAGCTTGAGATCCAGAGACGCGGCTATGCCGAGGCCATCACCAGCACGCAGGTCATTGAAGCCATTCAAAGCGGAATGCTGGGCCGGATCGCCGTGACCTACGTGGAATGGGCAGGCTCGGGATCGCAGCGGGTCGTGGTGCCCTGGACCGAAGTGGCCAGCGCGGAGGATGCGGCAATCGTTGCGCGGGGGATCACCAACCGTTTTGAGACCGGCATGCGTCGCACCTCGATCTCAAGTGCGCTGAGCTATGCCACCGCCGCGTTTGACGATAACGGGTTTACCGGGTTGCGCCGGGTGATCGATGTCTCCGGTGACGGCCCCAATAATCAGGGCGGCGGGGTCATCGCGGCGCGTGACGCAGCGCTGGCGCGCGGCATCATCATCAACGGCTTGCCGCTGATGACGCAGGATGCGCTGAGCGAGATGTGGGGTATCCCGGACCTCGACGCCTACTACCGCCACTGTGTGATCGGCGGGCCGGGGGCCTTCGTGATCCCGGTGCTGGAGTGGAGCCAGTTCGCCGATGCGGTGAAACGCAAGCTGGTGCTGGAGATCGCGCAAGCGGCCCCGACGCCGCAGCTTGTTCAGTACGCCCCCCCGGCGGCTTACGACTGTCTGGTTGGGGAAAAGATGTGGGACAGGAACCGAACCTATTTCGACATCCCCTAGGCGCAACCGCACTTAATGGCCCGCCGGTCTCGACCCCCCAAGATAGGCGCTGCACCGCACCACAGGTTCGGGAACGCCCAAAGGTGACTTGACGCCACGCGCGATCCTGTCAAAACGCCCTAATGGCCACCGCGACGCTCTCCATCGATCTGACTGCCCTGACGGATAACTGGCGCAGGCTCAATGCCATGTGCGGGGCACTGGCCGGGGCCGTGGTCAAGGCGGATGCCTACGGGCTTGGGTTGAAGCAGGTGGCCGACGCATTGGCTACGGCGGGCGCGCGCGTCTTTTTCGTCGCTGCCGCCGAAGAAGGTGCGGCGCTTCGCAAGATCCTTGGCCCCGGACCGGTGATCAACGTCTTCTCGGGCCATATGGCCGGTGACACGGATCTGATCGGTCAGGCGCAGCTGACACCGATGCTCAACTCCATCGATCAGATGTCGCGGCATATGGAAACCCTGCCCGGTCATGGCTTTGGCATCCAGTTGGATACCGGCATGAACCGTCTGGGGATGGAAGCTGCGGAATGGCAGGCGTTGCGCGATCTGGCGCTGGCGCAGAAGCCCGCCCTGATCATGTCGCATCTGGCCTGTGCGGACGAGCCCGATGCGCCCATGAACGCGCGGCAGCTTCAGACCTTTCGCGAGATGACGGCGGGTGTCACAGCGCCGCGTTCGCTTGCGGCGACGGGCGGCACGCTGCTGGGTCCCGACTACCATTTCGATATGGTCCGCCCGGGCATAGGGGTCTACGGCGGGTTGCCCTTTGTTGACGCCAAGCCGGTGGTCACGCTGGACGTGCCGGTCATTCAGATCCGCGATGTGGCGCCGGGTGAAACCGTGGGCTACGGCAACACATGGACCGCACGCAGCCCGTCGCGCATCGCGACCATTTCCGCGGGCTATGCCGATGGTATCATCCGCGCCATGGGCCCGCGCGCGGCACTTTACACCGAAAGCTCCGCTGTCCCGGTGGTGGGCCGCATTTCCATGGACCTGATCGGTGTGGATGTCACCGGGCTCGCCGAAGAGCCCGAGAGCCTGCAACTCCTCGGACGTCACCAGAGCGTGGATACGCTGGCCGAGTTTGCGGGCACCATCGGCTACGAAATTCTGACCTCTCTGGGAGCGCGCTATCGGCGCGTCTATTGTTGATGGGTTTTCTTGCGCTTATCGGTCGTATGGTCTTGTCGGCGCTGGCGGCGACGGGGCGCATCGCGCTCTTTGCCAGTGAGACGATCAGCCATCTGGTGCGTCCGCCCTTCTACGGGCGGGAGTTCGTCTCTGCCCTTTTTAACATCGGCTGGCTGTCGTTGCCCGTGGTGGGGCTGACGGCGGTTTTCACGGGCGGCGCGCTGGCCCTGCAGATCTACGCAGGCGGTTCGCGTTTCAACGCCGAGGCGGTTGTGCCGCAGATCGTCGCCGTCGGCATGGTGCGCGAGCTGGGGCCGGTGCTGGTAGGTCTGATGATCGCGGCACGCGTGACCTCCTCCATCGCCGCCGAGATTGCCACGATGAAGGTGACTGAGCAGATCGACGCGCTGGTCACCCTCTCCACCCATCCGATGAAATACCTCACCGTGCCGCGGGTGCTGGCCGCGGTGCTGGTGGTGCCACTGCTGGTGGGCGTTGGCGATATCATCGGGATCTTTGGCGGCTATGCCGTGGCCACCGGCACGCTCGGGTTCAACCCGGCGGGCTACATCCGGAACACGGTCAACTTCCTTGAGCCGCTGGATGTGATTTCCTCGCTGACCAAAGGTGCTGTCTTCGGGTTCGCCGCTGCCCTCATGGGATGCTATCACGGTATGAATTCCGGCCGGGGCGCCATGGGCGTCGGCCATGCAACAAAAACAGCCGTCGAAGGCGCTGCCATCCTGATCCTTGCCTCGAACTTCGTGCTGACGGGAGTGTTCTTCACACTATGATCGAGATGTCGGGCATTCATAAATCCTTTGGTGCAAACCACGTGCTGCGCGGGTTGGATCTGTCCATCCCCAAGGGCACGTCGATGGTCATCATCGGCGGCTCCGGTACGGGCAAATCCATCGCGCTGAAATGCGTGCTGGGGCTGGTCAAGCCGGATACCGGCACCATAACGGTGGATGGTCAGGATGCGCGCAAGGGCGACCGGGATGCGTTTCTGGCCCGCTTCGGGATGCTGTTTCAGGGCGGTGCGCTGTTCGACAGCCTGCCGGTCTGGCAGAATGTGGCGTTCCGCCTGCTGCGCGGTTCGCTCAAGCGCCCGCATGATGAGGCGCGCACGATCGCCATCGAAAAGCTGCGCCGCGTCGGTCTGAAAGAGGATGTGGCGGATCGCTTTCCGGCAGAGCTGTCGGGCGGCATGCAGAAACGCGTAGGCCTCGCGCGCGCCATCGCCGCCGAGCCCGAGATCATCTTTTTCGATGAACCGACCACCGGGCTGGACCCGATCATGTCGGGCGTGATCAACGATCTTATTCGCGAGATCGTGGTGGAGATGGGCGCCACGGCCATGACCATCACCCATGACATGACCAGCGTCCGCGCCATTGCTGACAACATCGCCATGTTGCACGAGGGCGTGATCCAATGGACAGGGCCGGTCAGCGACATGGATCAGAGCGGCAATCCCTACCTGGATCAGTTCATCCAGGGCAAGGCGGACGGCCCCATCGAGGCCGTCCGCTAGAACCGCCCGTCAGCAGGTGGGTCAGTACTCATCCTCGTCGTCATCGAAGTGAATGGTGACGGTACCGCTCGGATCATTGTCGTCATAGTCATCGTCATCATCGTCGTAGAAGTCGAATTCGTCCTCATCGTCAGCGAAGTGATCTTCGTCCTCTTCCTCTTCTTCCTCCTCATTATCGTTGCCATCCTCGTCGGGCGGCGTGTAATTCGGATCAAAGATCAGCTTGCCCTGTTCTGGATCGTAGATCAGCCCTTCCGAGGTACCAAAGATCGCTTCTGCAACGGCCTCTGTCACCACCGTTGACCAGAAGGGATCGTTCTCGATGTCTTCGATGCCGTATAGATGCTCGGCCATTGCCCAAAGCGCATCCCAGGCCGCTTCGTCGCCTTCGCGCAAGTCATTCTTGAGATCTTGCTCAAGCGACTGCGGGTCGGTTGGCCAATCGTCGATGTCCTCGCCGTATTCGTCTTCCATCCAGTCGTTCAGGGCCTCGTTCACCTCTTCCAGTTCTTCGAGACGTTCTTCGGTGATCGGAGGGGTGAAGGGTTCTTCGAATTCCTCAAAAGGTTCGGTCTCCGGCTGAGGTTGCGCGACCGTCTGAGGTTCCTGCCATTTGTCGAGCCATACGACTTCTTCGTGGATCGCGAGATACTCTTCATATTCGAACATGGTAAAATCTCCTGTCACAAATGCCGCCATCAGCCGACGGCAGATGGTCTCTGTCAAGAATCCGGGGGCCTCGGCCCGCACCGTGAGAGATTTCTTGCCAATCGGAGGTTGTGGAATCAGTCGTTGCGCCGGAGGTTACGACCCGGACGGTCGCACAAGAAAAAATCAGCAATCGCCGGATATTACCCGGCTCATGGATAACAATCGCTTGCTGCTACGGCGACTGTTTACACGACGTCAACAACCAATCTTCAAGACCCCGCAATCTTCACTAAGATTCTGTTTATCGTCGAATTTTTAGCAGTTTTGCCTTAAGTTGACGCCGGGTGAAGCGGGAAACCGCCGGTTGTTGTGATGTTTTGGGAGTTTTACGGTTATGGAACAGATCCGTCCTGTTTTGGTCGTCGGGCGCACGGTGTTTCAAAGTGCCAGTCTGGCGATGCTCAGCCTCGCCGCGCTCTGCGCGACATCTTTTACGGTGCTTGCTGCCGGGGGCCTGCTGCCTTGGTTGCACATGCCGCTGATCTTTGGTGACACGACCATCGTGCAGGGTGGCGTTTACGTTCAACTCGGTGTGACGGCGCTGCTTTTGGCCATGTGCTTTTTTGTGCCGACCAATCGCCGCGTGCTGGATCTGGAGACTGCGCATCGGGACTTCTCTTTGCGGATGGAGGACGTGGCGCGCGCTTACGCGAGTGTTCACGCCGCCGACCGTGCAGGTGTTTTTCAGATGTCTTCGGAGTTCGACGCGGTCAAGGAACGGATACTGCACTTGCGTAACCACCCCGATCTGAGCGCGCTGGAACCCGACATCATGGAAGTCGCTGCACAGATGAGCCGCATCAGCGAGGAATTGGCGCAGACCTATGCGGACGCGCGCGTGGACCGGGCCTATGATTTTCTGCGCCAGCGTCAGCAGGAAGTCGACGCCTTTCAGGAGCGGCTCGACCATGCCAAGGCGCTGCATGCAGACATCCGCCAGTGGGCCAACCGGCTTGAGGTGGACGAGGCCGTCGCGAAATCACAGCTGAACCGGATGATTGACGATCTGCAGGACATCCTGCCTGACCTCGACATCCGGTGGCAGGCCGAACAGGCGGACAGGCAAGGCGTGCTCCGTCTCGCGGCAGAGTAACCGTACGGGTATTCTGGTAATGGCCGCGCCGAGTTGCACCGGCGGTTAAAGTACTCGTCGATGCACGCAGGGCACACAGGGTGACGTCTGCGGCAATCTGCGAGGTTGCATAGTGTCGTCGGTTCGCTTTCCTGTGTTCAGCGCAAGTAACACGGTCTGATCATGACACGGGGCATTCTAGGGTATATCGCTGCCGGGCTCGCGGGGCTGACAGCGGCGGCGCACATTCTGATTGGCACCTTTGATACCGTCCTGCCCCTCTGGCGCAGCGATCTGCCGTTCGAGATCCAGGGCGCGTTGCAAGCGTGCTTTCACTTTGTCAGCCTGTTTCTGCTCTATTCGAGTTGGAGCTTTGCGCGCGCGGCCCCCGGGGCAGCGGCCATTGCCAGACTGTGGATCGGCTTCGGGCTCTGCTTTCTGGCGGTGGGTATAGCGGGCGGCGCGCTGTGGTCAGTACCGCAGTGGCTCTTGCTTTTGCCCACCGGCGTCGTGGCCCTCGCCGCTGTGCGCCCGCGTGAAAGCGCTTGAGCATCGCAGGGCGCTGCGACACAAGAGGTCATGGCAAAATCCCCCTCTTTCTCTTGTACCGCCTGCGGCAATGTCACCTCCAAATGGGCCGGGCGCTGCGAAGCCTGCGGCGCGTGGAACACCATCACGGAGGATGCAGGTATCTCGAAAGGCCCGGCCAAATCACTGGGTGCGAAACGCGGTGCAGCGGTCGTGCTCACGGATCTCGCCACCGAAGAGGCGCCGCCTCCGCGCACCACCTCCGGCATCGCAGAGCTTGACAGGGTACTGGGTGGCGGGCTCGTGCCCGCATCTGCGGTTCTGGTGGGGGGCGATCCGGGGATCGGGAAATCGACGCTCTTGCTGCAGGCCGCAGCACAGTTCGCGCGGGCGGGGCTCAAGACGGTTTATGTCTCGGGCGAAGAGGCGGCCGCCCAGGTGCGCATGCGGGCCCAGCGGCTGGGCCTCGCCGATGCCCCTGTGAAACTCGCCGCAGAGACCAACCTGCGCGACATCCTCACCACGCTGGAGGCCGAACGCCCCGGGCTTGCGGTGATCGATTCCATTCAGACCATGTGGGCCGACAACGTGGAAAGCGCGCCCGGCTCCGTCAGTCAGGTGCGTGCGGCGGCCCACGAGCTGACGAGTTTTGCCAAGCGCAAGGGGATCAGCGTGATTCTCGTTGGCCACGTCACCAAGGAAGGCCAGATCGCGGGGCCTCGGGTGGTCGAGCATATGGTTGATACGGTGCTCTATTTCGAAGGCGAGCGCGGGCACCAGTTCCGCATTCTGCGCGCGGTCAAGAACCGCTTCGGTCCCGCGGATGAAATCGGCGTCTTCGAGATGACGGGCCGCGGGCTGGAGGAGGTGGTGAACCCCTCGGCGCTGTTTCTCAGCGAGCGCGGCACAGCCTCGCCCGGGTCGGTCGTCTTTGCCGGTGTTGAAGGCACGCGGCCCGTGCTGGTGGAGTTTCAGGCCCTCGTCGCCCCCTCCCCGCATTCGCAGGCGCGTCGCACCGTCGTGGGATGGGACGGCGGGCGGCTCGCCATGATCCTCGCGGTGCTGGAGGCGCGCTGCGGTATCCCCTTTGCCGGGCTCGATGTGTATCTCAACGTCGCGGGTGGCATGAAAGTGTCCGAGCCCGCCGCCGATCTGGCCGTCGCCGCCGCCCTTCTGAGCGCGCGGGAGGATGCCGCGCTGCCCGCCAACACCGTGGTTTTCGGCGAGATCAGCCTGTCGGGCGCGCTCCGCGCCGCCAGTCAAACGGAAAACAGGTTGAAAGAGGCGCAAAAACTTGGTTTCACCGCAGCCATTGCGTCGGGAGGCGGCAAACCCGCGGAGGTGCCAGGCATCTCGGTTCGGCGGGTGGACGACCTGACAACATTCGTGGGAGACGTGTTCGGCGCCGGATAAGGAGCCAACAGGGTCAAGACAGGCAAAAGCGCGAGGGGCTATGGAAGGCTTTACCATCATTGACGGCGTTGTGGCGCTCGTCATCATCGTCTCGGCGCTCTTGGCCTATGGCCGCGGCGTCGTGCGCGAAGTCATGGCCATCGCCGGATGGATCGCGGCGGCTGTGCTGGCGTTTCTCTTTGCGCCGCAAGTCGAACCACTGGTCCGCGAGATCCCCGTCGTGGGGGAATTCATCGCGGACAGCTGCGAGCTGTCGTTGATCGGCGCTTTTGCGCTGGTATTTGCGGTGGCGCTGATTGTCGTGTCGCTCTTCGTGCCGCTGCTCTCCTCCGCCGTCCAGCGCTCTGCCCTTGGCGGGGTGGATCAGGGCCTTGGCTTTGTCTTTGGCGTGGCGCGCGGCATTCTGCTCGTGGCGATTGCCTTCTTTGTCTACGAGACCGTCATAACGGGCGACAACTACACGGTGGTGGACGAAAGCCGCTCTGCCGTCGTCTTCGCGCAGGTCTCCGAACGGATCCAGACGTCAGAGCCCGAGGCTGCACTGGGCTGGATCACCAGCCAATACGAAGCACTCGTCGCGACCTGCGGCGCCTGAAGCGCCCGGCTAATCGCCCAAAGCAGCGGCAGTTTCGCGCGGTGCGTGTACTGCGCGCCGCACAGGCGCGACAAATAGGCAGCGGCACATGATAGTTTCGTGACACCGCTCCCCTGACCCCCTACACCAAGGGCACGTTCTACGCCGGATTCGGAGCTGCCCCGTTGTCCCAGATACTGCCCCCCGCCCATCCATTCGACACCTCCGCGCTGCGCGACGTGGGTGATGATGACAAGCTCAAAGAGGAATGCGGGGTCTTCGGTGTCATCGGCGTAGCGGATGCCTCGAATTTTGTCGCACTGGGTCTGCACGCCTTGCAGCACCGAGGGCAGGAAGCGGGCGGCATCGTCAGTCATGATGCAGATCAGGGGTTCCAGTCCGCCCGTCGCTTTGGCTACGTGCGCGACAACTTCACCTCCCAGAAGATCATGGAGACCCTGCCTGGCCCGCTGGCCATCGGGCATGTGCGCTACTCCACCACCGGCTCCAAGGGGCAGACCGCGATCCGCGACGTGCAGCCGTTCTTTGGCGAGTTTGCCATGGGCGGCGCGGCGATTGCTCATAACGGCAATATCACCAATGCCAACGCGCTCCGCCGCGAATTGATCGAGCGCGGCTCGATCTTTCAGTCCTCGTCTGACAGCGAATGCATCATCCACCTGATGGCACGCTCGCTGCAGCGCACGATCCCCGAACGCATGGAGGACGCGCTGCGCCGGGTCGAGGGGGCGTTTTCCGTCGTGGCAATGACCCGCACCAAACTGATCGGGGTGCGTGACCCGCTGGGCGTGCGCCCGCTGGTGCTGGGCCGTGTCGGGGACGGCTGGGCGCTCAGCTCCGAGACCTGCGCGCTCGACATTATCGGGGCGGAATTCATCCGCGAGATCGCGCCGGGCGAGATGGTCGTCATCTCAAAGGATGGGATCGACAGCCAGTTTCCTTTCCGACCACAGAAATCCCGTTTTTGCATCTTTGAACATGTATATTTCAGCCGCCCTGACAGTATCCTTGGCGGTCGTTCCGTCTATGAGACGCGCGAGGCGATCGGGCGCGAGTTGGCCAAGGAAGCACCGGTGGAGGCCGATCTTGTGTGCCCGGTGCCCGACAGCGGCACGCCCGCGGCCATCGGCTATTCGCTGGCCTCGGGCATTCCCTATGCGATGGGCATCATCCGCAACCAGTACATGGGCCGCACCTTCATCGAGCCCACGGAGCAGATCCGCAACATGGGCGTCCGGCTCAAGCTCAACGTCAACCGCGCGCTCATCGCGGGCAAACGGGTGATCCTGGTGGATGACAGCGTCGTGCGGGGCACCACCTCCCGCAAGATCAAGGAGATGATCCTCGACGCGGGTGCCAAGGAAGTGCATTTCCGCATTGCCTCTCCCCCAACTGCCTGGCCCTGTTTCTATGGGGTGGACACGCCGCAGCGCGAAAAGCTGCTCGCCGCCACCATGTCCGAAGAGGAAATGCGCGATCATCTGCAGGTGGACAGCCTCAAGTTCATCTCGCTCGATGGTCTCTACCGCGCGGTGGGCGAGGCCCAGGGCCGAAATCAGGATCAGCCGCAGTACTGTGACGCGTGTTTTTCGGGTGAATACCCGGTTGAGCCCGCCGACCAGATCGAGAGCGGCTTTGAGATGAAGGCGGCGGAGTAAACTCCAGATGCTCGATCCGACAGCCGGTTGTGCCCGTACCCGGCAGGATGGCGACACACTTATTGTAACGATTGCTGCAAAGCGCCGCCTGTTTGTGGCCGCCTTTCTCGGGTTTTGGTTGATCATGTGGGCTTTGGGTTGGCTGTCCGCTGCGGGTAGCCTTTTGGGGGGGCATT
Organism: uncultured Roseobacter sp.; assembly: GCF_947496515.1. Taxonomy (GTDB): domain Bacteria; phylum Pseudomonadota; class Alphaproteobacteria; order Rhodobacterales; family Rhodobacteraceae; genus Roseobacter. Next base: position 358,412 of record NZ_CANMDB010000001.1, read on the forward strand.
CGAGGCGACGGCGGCCTCTTTATTCTGGTATGGTTAGGTGCGTGGACAGTGGCGGGCGTGTTCGTGATCACATCATTTCTTTGGTTGGTCGTCGGATACGAACGCATTGTAGTTTCGCCATCGAAACTCACCGTCTCGCGCCACACACCGATCTGGAAACGTCAGGTCGAATGCGCCTTGCAAAACGTCAAGAACCTGCGATCCGAAAGCCTCGATACCAACCCTTTTGGCAACAGGCTACCCAACTGGTACAGCCGCAAAACAGGACAGATACAGCTGGACTACGGCGTTCATTCCATCGGGTTTGGGATCGAACTGGACGCAGCCGAAGCGAAACAGGTCGTCGAAAGAATACTGTCCGCTTTCCCGGATCTTGGACCGTCTCAGTGACCAACTCACGCTTGACGCGCCACGTGTTCACGCCCATCACAGCGACATGACAAAAACAGCTCTCATCACAGGTGCGTCACGTGGTCTGGGCGCGGCCCTCGCCGAGGCGCTCGCCCCGACCCATCACATCATCGCCGTCGCGCGCACGACCGGCGCGCTGGAGGAACTGGACGACCGTATTCAGGCCGCGGGCGGCAGTGCGACGCTCGCTCCCATGGATGTCACGAACGCGGACGCGATGGCGACGCTGTGTCGGGGGATCTATGACCGTTGGGGGTATCTGGATCTCTGGGCCCATCCGGCTGTTCACGCGGCACCGCTGGCGCCCGTTGACCACGTTGACGCCAAGGATTTTGCAAAATCCTTGGCCTGCAACACGACCGCCACCGCGACGTTGATCGCCTACGTGGCTCCGCTGTTGAGACCAGAGAGCCAGGCAATCTTCTTTGACGAGCCCAACAAGGGTCAGAAGTTCTACGGCAGCTACGGGGCCACCAAAGCCGCGCAGATCGCGCTCGCCCAAAGCTGGCAGGCGGAAACCGAACGGACCGGGCCGCGTGTTCATATCCTGACACCGGCGCCCATGCCCACCGCCACGCGTGCGCGGTTCCATCCCGGCGAGGACCGCGACGTCCTCAGCCCCCCCAAGGCGGAAGCAGCGGCAATAGTGGCCAAGCTAGAGACCACCGCGCCCTAAAACATCTCCGCGCGCTTGCCGCCTGTGCAGCCCTCGCCTATCAAGGCGAAAAGGGGCACAGCCATGCGCATTCTCATCACCAACGACGACGGCATCAATGCCCCCGGCCTCAAAGTTCTCGACGCCATCGCCCGCACACTTGCCGGAGACAACGGTGAAGTGTGGACCGTCGCACCTGCGTTTGAGCAATCGGGCGTCGGCCATTGCATCAGCTACACCCATCCGATGATGATCAGTGAGTTTGGCCCGCGTCGCTTTGCTGCCGAGGGCTCGCCCGCCGATTGCGTGCTGGCCGGGCTGCACGATGTGATGAAGGGCAACCCGCCCGATCTGGTGCTGTCTGGCGTCAACCGCGGTAACAACTCCGCGGAGAACACGCTCTATTCCGGCACCATCGGTGGCGCGATGGAGGCGGCGCTGCAAGGTCTGCCCGCCATCGCCCTGTCGCAATACTACGGCCCCGGCAACGCAGGCGCGCATGATCCCTTCGAGGCTGCGGCACAGCACGGCGCCGATGTGGTCCGGCGCATTCTGGCCAGCACCCCGCTCGAGACGGACGGCTACCGGCTCTTTTACAACGTGAATTTCCCGCCCGTCGCGGGCGGCGATGTCAAAGGCATTCGCCTCTCCACCCAAGGCCTGCGGACAGGCACCGGGTTCTCCACCGAACCGCATGTGTCTCCCTCGGGCCGTCGTTTCCTATGGATCCGGGGCGGCGATCAGCAGGTGGCCACGGCCCCCGGATCAGACGCAGCGGACAATCTCGCAGGGTACATCTCCGTCACACCCATGCGGGCCGATCTGACCGCCCACGACATGATGGGCCAGCTCACCGGCATCGCCACATGAGCGAGACCGCGGAACGCAAGATGCAGTTTCTCTACGCGCTGCGTTCCAAGGGCGTGACTGACAACCGGGTGCTTTCTGCGATGGAGGCGATTGACCGCGGGCCTTTCATCCGGGGCATCTTTGCGGATCGCGCCTATGAGGACATGCCTCTGCCCATCGCCTGTGGCCAGACCATCAGCCAGCCGTCGGTCGTGGGGCTGATGACGCAGGCCCTGCACATCAGCCCGCGCGACAAGGTGCTGGAGGTGGGCACAGGCTCAGGGTATCAGGCGGCCATCCTCAGCCGGTTGGCGCGCCGCGTCTACACCATCGACCGGCACAGCCGTCTGGTGCGCGAGGCGCGCGAGCTTTTTGAGCAGATGGGGCTGACCAATATCACTGCCATCACCGGCGACGGCAGCTTTGGCCTGGCCGATCAGGCGCCTTTCGACCGTATCATCGTCACAGCGGCCGCAGAAGACCCGCCCGGCACCCTGATGGATCAGCTCAAGGAAGGCGGCATCATGGTCGTGCCGGTGGGCCAATCCGACGCGGTGCAGCACCTGATCGTCGTGCGCAAGCACGCAATGGGCACTGAATACGAGGAATTGAGGCAAGTTCGCTTTGTCCCCCTGCTCGAAGGCTTGGGAAAGGACACATAAGCTGGTATAAGGTCGGATAAAGTATTGGATCAACCGATGCGCGGCCTGAATGGCCCGATTGAGGACAAGCAGATGACCCTGACGATCTCGCGCCGCCGGGTGCGGCTTTCGGCTATGACGATCACAGCGCTTTTGACGCTGACGGCCTGCAGCGACCCGCTTGATTTTGACCTGCGGGGCATTGGCGGCGGGTTTAGCACTGCGGGGGCTGCCACAGGGGCCGCAACCGCGGAACGCCCGGCCCCGGATGCCCGCGGTGTGATCTCCTATCCAAACTATCAGGTGGCCGTGGCCGAACGGGGCGACACGATCGAAAGCGTCGCCACTCGCCTGGGGATCAGCAGCACGGAACTGGCCCGCTTCAATGGCATCGAGGAAACGGCGCCCCTGCGCCGAGGTGAGGTCATCGCCTTGCCCGATGGGGTGTCTGTCGCCTCTGCTGCCACGCCGGGCGCAGCCAGCGGTGGCGTCGATATCGGTGCTCTTGCTGGCAACGCTATTGACCGTGTTCCCGAAGCTCAAGGTGTCCAGACCACCGCGCTGCCACCGGCAGCGACCACCGTAGCGCAGCCCGCCCCGGCACAGGAACCCACGCGCCACAAGGTCGAGCGGGGCGAGACAGCCTACACCATCGCGCGGCTTTATCAGGTGCCGGTCACATCGCTCGCGGAATGGAACGGGCTCGGCCCGGGTTTTGCGATCCGTGAAGGGCAGTTCCTGCTCATCCCCGTAGCCCAACAGGCACCGCCCAACACTGCGAGCGCGGAGGTCACGCCGCCTGGCGCGGGCTCGCCCACCCCTACCCCACCGAGCGCGGTCAAACCGTTGCCAGAGCAGGCGCCGACACCGGTGGTTGAACCGGCGCCACCGGTCGACGTGGGCACCCAGACCGAAACCACTGCAGATGCGCGGATGGTCTTTCCCGTCACCGGCGCCATCATCCGGGAATACGCCAAGGGCAAGAATGAAGGCATCAACATCAAGGCCGATCCCGGCACCGAGGTGAAAGCCGCGGACAGCGGCACCGTTGCCGCCGTCACCAAGAGCGCCGAAGGTGTTCCGATCATTGTCATTCGTCATGATCCGGAACTGCTGACCGTCTACGCTAATGTGACGGACGTAACGGTGGAAAAAGGCACAAAGGTCAACCGCGGCGACCCCATTGCCAAGTTGCGGGACGGGTCAGATGCTTACGTTCATTTCGAGGTAAGACAAGGCTTCGACAGCGTCGATCCCATGCCGTATCTACAGTAGTCCGTTGCGCTTTCCTTAAGGTCGGGCTGCTTGTCCGAACGACATGAAAGGGCAAAAGCGGTCACGCAGGGTCGCTCAGCGCCACACCCTTTCGGCCAGCCAGATCCATGAAGTATTGCCAGGCCACGCGACCGGATCGCGACCCGCGGGTGGCCTGCCACTCAATGGCCTCGGCCCGCAGATCAGCGTCGCTGATATCAACCCCGTGAGCCGTACAGTAGCCGCGGATCATGCTTAGATACTGATCCTGATCGCAGGGATGAAAGCCCAGCCACAACCCGAACCGGTCCGAGAGGGACACTTTCTCCTCCACCGCCTCGGACGGGTTGATCGCACTGCTGCGTTCGTTCTCAATCATGTCGCGGGGCATCAGGTGGCGGCGGTTCGACGTGGCGTACAGCACCACATTCTCGGGCCGTCCTTCGATGCCGCCATCCAGCACGGCCTTGAGGCTTTTGTAGTGGGCATCGTCGTGACCAAAGGACAGATCATCGCAAAAGAGCACAAAGCGGTAGGGCACCGTTCGCAACAGGTTGAGCAGTCGCCCGACGGACGGCAGATCCTCCCGTTGCAACTCGACCAGCCTCAGCGCGTCATGGGAGACATGAAGATGCGCGTGTACCGCTTTGACAAGGCTTGACTTTCCCATTCCCCGCGCGCCCCAGAGCAGCGCGTTGTTCGCGGGCAACCCCCGCGCAAACTGCGCCGTATTGGCCAGCAGGGTGTCGCGTGCCCGGTCAACCCCCAGAAGCAGGGATAAATCCACCCGCGAGACCTGCGGCACCGGTTGCAGCCGGTCAGGCTCCACATGCCAGAGAAAGGCGGAGGCCTGAGAAAAGTCAGGCGCGGGTTGCGGCGCAGGTGCCAGGCGTTCGAGCGCCGCCGCAATCCGATCCATCGCCGCTGCGCTCACTTGGGCGCGTCCTCATCGGGATGGCGTGTGTCTTCGTCATCGTCGAACCAAGCACCTCCGGCGCGGAGCTTTGCCTCGCGGGCCTTCTCCACCCGGGCGACGAGGAAAATCGACACTTCGTAGAGTCCGTATACCACCGTAAAGAGGATCCCTTGGGTGATCACATCCGGCGGGGTCACCAGCGCGGCCAGCACCAGAATGGCGACAACCGCGTATTTCCGGACGTTCCCCAGCCCCTCGGCGCTGACCAGCCCGGCCTTACCCATCAGGGTCAGGAGAACGGGCAGCTGAAAGCAAAGCCCGAAGGCCATGATGAACTTCAGCGTGATATCGAGCGATTCGTTGACCTTCCCGAAGAAGGTGATGCGGATCCCCTCGCCTGCCGCCGCTGCCGCCGCAGGGGCCGCTGCCTGCTCTGCCGCCGTAAAGGAGCTGAGCAGATCCGCCACGATGGAGGGCACATCCGCAAAGCCCAGAAAGAACGCCATGGCCAGCGGTGTCACCACGAAATGCGCGAAAGAGGCCCCCAGAAAGAACATCACCGGCGAGGCGATCAGGAACGGCAGAAAGGCGTTCTTTTCGGTCTTGTAAAGGCCGGGCGCCACAAAGCGCCAGAGCTGCAGCCCGATCACGGGAAAGGCCAGCGCAAAGCCGAACACCATCGAGATGCGGAACAGCGTGAAGAGATATTCCTGCGGTGAGGTATACTGCATCGTGGGCGATGGATCGCCCAGCTCGCGCAGCGTTTCTTCGATAGGTCCCAGCAGGAACTGCAGGATCGGTTCGGCCACGGTAAAGGCCAACACGATTCCCACGATAAAGGCGATGACGGACCGGATAAGCCGCGTGCGCAACTCGGCCAGATGCTCGATCAGCGGGGCGGCGCTGTCGTCGATGTCATCAGTGGAGCTCATGTCTTGGCCTCGGGTCCGGCGGCTTCGGGCGGTGCATCGCGGGCGGCCTCAAGCTCGGCGGCTTTGGCCTGCGCCTCCTCGGCCTCTTTCATCTTGCGGTCGGCTGCGGCGCGGGCCGTGGCTGCCTGGATCTTCTTGGTCTTCTCTGCCCGCTCGGCGGAGAGCTTGCCCGTCTCGCTATCGGGATCGAACTTGCCCAGATCCGCTGCCGCGCTCTTTACCCCGTCCATGGCCGAGTTGATCGGATTGGTTGCGGCTTTCAGCCCCTTGGCCACGTCCCGCATACCGGTATCGTCGGCGGCATCGTTCATGGCCCGGCTGAATTCGCGCGCCATGCCCTTGGCCTTGCCGACGAACTGCCCGACCCGCCGGAAGAGCACCGGCAGATCCTTGGGACCCACAACAATGAGTGCGACGACGCCGATGACCAGCATCTCCGTCCAGCCAAGATCAAACATGGATCAGACCTTGTCTTTTTCGGCCTCGGGTGTGACGTCCTTGGCCTCTTCGGACTTGGCGATCTCGTCCTGGCCCTCGGTGATGCCTTTCTTGAAAGAGGTGATGCCCTTTCCGACCTCACCCATCAGGCTGGAAATCTTGCCGCGCCCAAAGAGCACCAGCACCACGACCGCGATCAGCAAGATCCCCGGCAGGCCAATATTGTTCAACATGGTATGTCTCCCATAAACTCTCTGCCCGCAGATGCGGGCGTGTCGCCCGTAGCATTACGGCCCGGCACGCCCCCGCGCGAGCCTCAATGCAAATCAGATCGGGCAAATTCGTGGTTAAGGCCCGAAAAATCGCCCCTCGCCAAACTCAACTGACAGGTTTATGTCAGTTGTACTCTGCCACAAGCGCATCACGCAACTGAAAGGACAGACCCATGCGCTTTATCACCCTCACCCCCTCCTGCATCGCTTTTGCCGCGGCGCACACCGCCCGTAGAGCAGCGACAAAACCTGTGGCGGAAATCGTCACGTTCCGGCTGCTGGACGGCGCAGACCCTGCCGCAGTGCGCGCCGCGGCTGAGCAGATGACGCCGTTTCTGTCAGGTACCGGCACGATGCTGACCCGCACGCTCAGCTGTGATGACACGGGCCTCTGGACCGATCACATCATCTGGACGTCGATGAAGGCCGCTCTTGCCGCTGCAGATCAGATCATGTCACAACCTTCGGCGCGGCCCTTCATGGCGATGATTGATCCCGAAACCGTGGTGATGCGCCACGCGCCGGTTCACCTGACGACAACGGCAGGAGATGATGCGCCGCACTGACCGTCTCTTTGACATCATCCAGATCCTGCGCGACGGCAAGCTGCACCGCGCGCAAGACATTGCGACGCGTCTGGAGGTCTCCACCCGGACGATCTACCGCGACATGGATACGCTCGTTGCCTCCGGAGTGCCTGTGGAAGGCGCGCGCGGCGTTGGCTACATGATCACCGAGGCGATCAGCTTACCGCCGCTGAACCTGACGGTGGCGGAACTGGAGGCGCTCAATCTGGGCATGGCCATCGTGGGGGAGGCCGCTGACCCAGATCTGAAAGCCGCAGCCTTGAGCCTTGCGGAAAAAGTAGACGCCGTCCTGCCGACCCAGACCATCGCCAGCGCCGATCAGTGGAAATTCGCGGTCTACCCCTTTGCTGATGCCGCACGCGGGTTCGCTCACATGCCGACGTTACGTGCGGCGATCCGGGCGCGGCAAAAGCTTCGGATCGTCTATACCTCCAAAGAGGCACGGGTGACCACCCGCACCATCCGACCGCTGCATATGGAGTATTGGGGCCGCATCTGGACGATCACATCCTGGTGCGAGTTGCGCGACGACTTTCGCGTCTTTCGGGTCGACCTGATCCAGAGCGCGGAGGCGCTGCCGGAGCTTTTCGTGGATGAGCCCGGCAAGACCCTGGCCGACTTCAAAAGCTGACGGCGCAGGATCCCAACCGGTAGGTTTACCTTAGCACCCAGCGGCGCGGCTGGCTGCGAGCCCGCCGCCCACGGCGCCGCCGGCGGTCAGGATGTCACGGCCAGAGCCGCCGCCCAGTTGGTTGCCCACCGCGGCACCGGCCAAAGCACCGGCGGCACCCGCGCCCGCACAGTTGAGCTGCCGTTGCTGAGCCGGGGTTTGTGCACAGGCCTGAAGCACCATCGCCGCGCCCAGAACACCCAAAATACCAAATTTTTTCATCGTACTTGTCCTCTTTTGACACAAGGCTGGCCGCGAGATACGACCTCTGCCCAAGCGCATAACGCACGAAATGCAAAAATAGTCCAAACGGTAGGAAAGAATCCGCCGGTTCCCCTGCTCGAGCCATCCAGGCTCGTCGATTTCGCGGGCCGTCAACCTCACAAACCAACCGTGAAAAAATTGATGGTGTTCACGCTTCTGCATTAGCGGCGTGTAGGTCCCGTGCGCTTCCATTTGGAAAATCGCCCTCCAGACCGAGCGAGATTCCCTCAGCCGACTGATGGCAAAGCATAGGCCTGCGCAGCAATTCAGAACCGGTAGTTACCGACCTCAGCGACGAAGTCGCCAACCGGTCTGCGGCGGCAGGAACGCCTCTACGCTGGCCTGCGCAATGACGATCGGATCGCCCGTCTCCGTGCCCACGTTCAGCCCGCCCTTGACCACGCGCACTTCGGCACGCCCGCGTGGCAGCGTGGCGACCAAGGCCGCCACCTCCACGGCACCCGGGCCTGCACGCCCACCGTCACCTGCACGCGCATCGCGTCGTGGGACAGATCCACCGTGCCGAAGAGCGGTAGCGATGAATGCCGAAACGCATCCTCAATCGCGCGTTTGGCGGCTTTGGTATAATCCTGCCCATGCAGATCATTGCCCATGCCCATCTCGATGATCAGACGTTGTTCAGCCATCCGCCCGCTCCATGTCAAAGCCGACCGTCAACGCCACGTTGGCCATGATCGTCGGGTTTCCCTCGCCCTCTGGCCGTGCAATGTCGAGGCCGCCGTGGCTCACATGCACTTGCGCCTGACCATAGGGGAAGACCTTCAGGACCTCCGTCACATCGACAGCATCGGGTTGTTGCACACCGATATCCACGCGGATCTGCATGTCCGTCTTCTCGAACCCGAAAAGCTCTGCAAGGTTGATCGAGTTGTGCCAGAGCGCGTCCTTGATGCCGCGCACCGCTGCCTGCGTGTAGTCGCCCCGCCGCAGCGAGGTCCCCATCCCGAACTCTACCAGCAGTCGCGTCATCCCGTTCTCCCCTTCAAGGCTCAGACCTCGAACACAAAGCATCTGTCGCGGCGCACGGTCAACCACATCACCGTGCCCGGCTTGGGCAGGAAGACATTGGGGATCGTGGCACGCAGGGTGGAGCCGTCATAGTCCATGCGGAACTCGATCAGGCTTTCGTTGCCCATGAACCGCGCGCGCTGCACGACGCCACGCGCCGCGGTGCCGTCGGTGGCGGTCGGGCGTGGCCCGGTGCCGTTTCGGTCGAAGTCGATCCGCAGATGCTGCGGGCGAAAGACGATGTCCACATCGGTACCGTCCGCGACCCCGGGGGCCAGAAACTGGCCAAAGGCTGTGTCGGCCAGCGCCCCTTCGACCCGCGCGCGCAGGCTGTTGGTGTCGGAGAAGAACGAGACTGCCGCGCGGTCCACTGGACGCGTATAGACATTATAAGGCGCGCCCATCTGGACGATCCGCCCGTCGCGCATCAGCGCAATCTCATCGGCCATCCGCATCGCTTCCTCAGGCTCGTGGGTCACGAGCAGCACGGCGGTGCCTTCCTCCTTGAGGATGGTCAGCGTCTCGTCCCGGATCCCGTCGCGCAACCGGTTGTCGAGGCCGGAGAAAGGCTCATCCATCAGCATGATCTTGGGGCGCGGTGCGAGCGCACGGGCCAGCGCGACGCGCTGTTGCTCGCCCCCCGACAGCTGATGCGGATAACCGTCGATGAAGCGCATCAGATCGACCCGTTTCAGCAACTCTTCCACCCGCGCGCGGCGCGCGGCGCGGCTGCTTTTCTTGAGGCCGAACGCCACGTTGTCCGCCACGCTCAAGTGCGGAAAAAGCGCGAAGTCCTGGAACATCAACCCGATCTCACGCTGCTCGGGCGGCAGGCGAAAGATCGTGTCGCAGACCAGATGCCCGTCCACATGGATCTCGCCGCTATCCTGCATCTCCACGCCCGCGATCATCCGCAGGGTGGTGGATTTGCCGCAGCCCGAGGGGCCGAGCAGGCAGGTCACCTGCCCTGGCTGGATGGCAAAACTGACGTCATCAACGACCGGACGGCCGGCAAAGCTGCGCCGCAGTTGCCTGACTTCAAGCCGGGGGGGATCGGTGCTCATGGCAGTGTTCAAAGAGGCGTCCAAATCCGATAGAATTCATCGGGAAAGGGGCTATCAGCCCTTCCGTGCCCCTGCAAGCACCGCCGCACTGCCCGTCAAAAGAACCAACACGCAGATCAGCAGAAGCTGTTCGTATTTATGCCCTTCCGGCAGCACGGCCGCGACGGTAGGCCAGCTCCGCGCAAAGTAGGTGAAAGCGCCCAGCAGGGCCGCCCCATAGGCCACCAGATAGGACCACAGCGGCAGCGCCCGCCCACCCATGAGCCCCACTAACAGCACCGGGGCGAGGAACATTGACGCCGTGCCGCTGACAGCGACCGCATCAAAGAGCGTGGCATTGCCCCAGAGCGTCAGCACAACCCCCAGCACCATGACCACGGCCATCACACCGCGCCCGCCCGTCAGGCTGCGCGCGGCGAGGCCCAGCTCCTCCACCCCCAGCCGTGCGGCGGACGCCAGCGCCGAATCGATTGTGCTCAACGCCGAGACCAGCAGCGAGATCATCAGCAGCATAAAGACCCAAGGCGGGAACATGCCTGCCCATGTGCCAATCAGTTCCGTGTCATAGGCAGCTTCGAGCAGCCCCGCCTGAATGCCAAAGAACCCAAAGGCGATGATGCACAGGGTCGAGATCCAGAAGGCATGCAGGAAAGACCGGCGCGTGGTCTCGGGGTCGGCCAGAAAGCCGCGGTCCATCATGACCGGATCATGTGCCGGGTAGGAAAACACCTGCAATGCGGCGACCGCCAGCAAGACCCAGCCGTTGTAAGGCCCCGACACACCGGGCGCCGTGAGAACCGCGCCCCATGAAAAGCCGGGCGAGAAGACCAGCGCGCCGAAGGCCAGCAGCAGGGCGATCAGGAACAGCACCATCTGCACGACATCCGTGCGCAGCGCCGCACTCAGCCCGCCCCAGGCGGAGTAGGCAAAGCCGAGCGTTGCGACGATCACGATGGCCAGCGTGCCACCCCCGCCCGATACCGCATCGAAGATCAGCCCGACCACCAGCAGGTTGGCGAAGACCTCTGACAGCAGCCGCAGGCCAATCACGACGTTATAGGTGCCCTGCCCCGCACGACCGAACCGCGCGCCGAGCCACTCCTGCACCGACCCGGCACCCGCCCGCCGCAGATGCGCCACGATCAATCCGCCGGTGAGAAAGGAGCCATAGTAGGCGGCGTAAGCCAACGTGCCCGCGATCCCGTAGTAGTAGCCCAGTATGGCGGCATTCATCAGCGAGCGGGCAAAGATCCAGGTGGTCACCTGGCTCAGCACCAGCGTCCAGAGGCCGGGCGCGCAACCGGTCACACTTTGGCCGCCAAAGAACCCCTCCACCGTGGCGCGGCGGGGTGCGGCGATCAGGCTCACCCCGATGACGGCTATGAAAAGGATAACGAGAACAGCGGTTTGCATCTGACGGGGCCTTTCCCTGCAAAGGTTGCAGATCGGGCTAGCGCAGGCCGCGCAGAAGTACCAGAGCACCGCGGCCCGCTGTCAGAAATGTGATGCCAAGGCGATCAGATCGTCGCGTTGATGGCCCCGCCGTCACACAGAAGGTTCTGCCCCACGATGAAGCCCGCGTGCTGCGAGCAGAGAAACGCGCATGCCGCCCCGAACTCCGCCGCGGTGCCATACCGGCCCGCGGGGATCGTGGCACAGCGCCGGGCGCGTGCTTCTTCGAGCGTGATGCTGTCACGTTTCACCACCGCACCGTCGAGCGCATCGGCCCGGTCGGTGGCATGGATGCCGGGCAGCAGGTTGTTGATGGTCACGCCCGAGCCCGCGACCTGACGGCTGGTGCCCGCCACGTAGCCCGTGAGCCCGGTACGCGCTGCGTTGCTCAGCCCCAGCTGCGGGATCGGTGCCTTGACGGACCCGGAGGTGATGTTGACGACCCGGCCCCAGCCGCGGTCCATCATGCCGGGTACCAAAGCTTTGATCAGCGCGACGGGCGTCAGCATGTTGGCGTCCAGAGCGGCGATGAAATCATCCCGGTCCCAATCCTTCCAGACACCGGGGGGCGGGCCGCCCGCGTTGGTGATCAGGATGTCCACATCGCCCGCGGCTGCCAGCAGGGCCCCGCGCCCGCCCTCGGAGGTGACATCGGCGGTGACGGTCTCGACACTGATACCGTGGGTCGTGCGGATCGTCTCCGCCGCGCTCTCCAGTGCCCCAGAGCCGCGTGCGTTCATCACCAGATGGCAGCCCGCTTCCGCCAGCGCCTCTGCACAGCCAAGGCCCAACCCCTTGGACGACGCACAGACAAGCGCGCGTTTACCCTTAATCCCCAAATCCATGTCACACTCCGCAAATGATTCATGACCTGCCTAGCACCCCGGGCCCGGTCAAGACCAGCCACCGTTGACCGATCCGACCCGCATCCCTAGACTAAGCTACTGATAATCCACATGACACTGCACCAGACCCGATGACCCACGCGCCAATATGTCAAACCGTCCACGCCTTTGCGGCGGCGGATCTGTTTGTCCGTTCGGGTGCCAACGAGGGGGACGCGCTGCACACCAGCGACACTCTCAGCCTGGGCGACCTTTACCGGCTGAAGCCGCACGCCCAGTTGCAGCAGCTCGCCTTTCGCGGAGACGACGCGGGCGCGTCAAGCATCAGCACACCGTCCGCGCCGGGCCAGCCCGGCGTTCGGCTCACACCCGATGCGATCCTGACACTGATGTCGCAAAAAGCACCCGCAGCCGAGGTTGTGGTGCTGACAGACGGCGCAGGCACCGTTTATGCGCTGCCGCTCTCGCCTCTGCAGAGCCGGGTAGACTACCAGCTTGTTGGCATTGAGCGGGAGGCTGCGGCGGAGAGGCTTGCGCAGGCGGCCTGCGTTTCCTTCACCCGTGGTACGCGCATCACGCTGGCATCCGGCAAACAGGTGCCGGTTGAGCAACTGACCCCCGGCGATGCGGTCCTGACCCGCGACGACGGGGTGCAGCCTCTGCGATGGATCGGGCATAGCACGGTGCGGGCCACCGGCGCATTGGCCCCGGTCCGCTTGCGTCAGGGCGCGCTCAACAACGCGCGGGATCTTGTCGTCAGCCCCGGGCACCGGCTCTTTATCCACCAGCGCAGCGATGGGCTGGCGCTCGGACGGCGGGATCTGACGGTCAAGGCAGTTCAACTGGTGAACGGCACCACGGTGACGCGGGCACGGGGCGGTTTTGTCGATTATTTCCAGCTGCTTTTTGACCGGCACCAGATCATCTATGCCGAAGGCATTGCGGTCGAGACGATGTTTGTCGATGCCCGTACCGCAACACTGCTGCCAGCCGATCTGGCAGCTGGTGCGACCACGGCGGATGACCGCAGGCTGGCCCGCCTCGATGTGCCCGCGGACCGGCTCGACCGGCCCGACGCGACAGATGTTCTGCGCCGCGCATCGCTGCGCTGAGCCAAGGCATGCTTGCCGCCCGCGCCCGGTCTCGCTATAGCGGCGCTCATGTTGGACAGCCCCCAGAACCGCGCCGAACTGCCCGCCGAGATTGCGCGCCGTCGGACCTTTGCGATCATCAGTCACCCCGACGCCGGCAAGACCACGCTGACGGAGAAGTTTCTGCTCTTCGGCGGGGCCATCCAGATGGCAGGACAGGTGCGCGCCAAGGGCGAGGCGCGGCGCACGCGCTCTGACTTCATGGCGATGGAGAAGGATCGAGGCATTTCTGTCTCCGCCTCCGCCATGTCCTTTGATTTCCGGGAGTATCGCTTCAATCTGGTGGACACGCCGGGGCACTCCGATTTCTCCGAAGACACCTACCGGACGCTGACGGCGGTCGACGCTGCGGTCATGGTGATCGACGGTGCCAAGGGCGTCGAGAGCCAGACCCAGAAGCTCTTTGAGGTCTGCCGCATGCGCGACCTGCCGATTCTGACCTTCTGTAACAAGATGGACCGCGAAAGCCGCGACGTCTTTGAGATCATCGACGAGATCCAGGAAAACCTGGCCATCGACGTGACCCCCGCCAGCTGGCCCATCGGGGTCGGGCGTGATTTTGTTGGCTGCTATGATATGTTGCGCGACCGGCTGGAGCTGATGGACCGCGCCGACCGCAACCGCGTCGCTGAAAGCATCGAGATCGCGGGGCTAGATGATCCGAAACTGGCCGAGCACGTGCCGGCCGAGCTGCTGGAGAAACTGCGCGAGGATCTGGAAATGGCGCGCGAGCTGCTGCCACCGCTCGACCGGGCCGCTATGCACGAGGGTTCGCTTACGCCCATCTGGTTCGGCTCCGCGATCAATTCCTTTGGTGTAAAGGAATTGATGGACGGCATCGCCACCTACGGGCCCGAGCCGCAGATCCAGTCCGCCCAGCCCCGGCAGATCCTGCCGGAGGAAAAGAAGGTCGCCGGTTTCGTCTTCAAGGTGCAGGCCAATATGGACCCCAAGCACCGCGACCGCGTAGCCTTTGTTCGCCTGGCCTCAGGGCATTTTGAGCGTGGCATGAAACTGACCCACGTGCGGTCCAAAAAACCCATGTCGATCACCAACCCGGTGATGTTCCTGGCCAGTGACCGTGAACTGGCGGAGGAAGCCTGGGCGGGCGATATTATCGGCATTCCCAACCACGGCCAGCTGCGCATAGGCGATACGTTGACCGAAGGCGAGGCGATACGTGTCACGGGCATCCCCTCCTTCGCGCCTGAGCTTTTGCAGGGCGTGCGCGCTGGTGATCCGATGAAGGCCAAACACCTCGAAAAAGCGCTTATGCAATTTGCCGAGGAAGGTGCTGCAAAGGTCTTCAAGCCTGCCATCGGGTCAGGTTTCGTTGTCGGCGTCGTCGGCCAGCTGCAATTCGAAGTGCTGGCCAGCCGGATCGAGCTTGAGTACGGGCTGCCCGTGCGCTTCGAGGCCTCGCAGTTCACCTCCGCCCGCTGGGTCACGGGCGACAAGCAAGCCATTGATACTTTTGCGGAAAAGAACAAGCAGCATATCTCGCATGATCATGACGGCGACATCGTTTACCTCACGCGGCTGCAATGGGACATTGACCGCATCGCTCGTGATCATCCGGGCGTCACGCTCAGCGCTACCAAGGAAATGATGGCCTGAACGGCGTACGGCACGCGCGTCACTCATCATGCGACACTGCATCTGTTTGACGCTGGCCGCCCATGTTGTTATGGACGCGCATCGTGTCGCGGCGAGGTGCCGCCACTTGGGCCATTCGGGCCGACACGCTTGCTGCTGCGGGCCAAGAAAGTGTCCGCAAATATCGGACACATATGACAAAATTCACTGACCTCAATCTGAATCCCAAGGTTCTCAAAGCCGTCGTCGAAGCGGGCTACGAAACCCCCACCCCCATTCAGGCAGGGGCGATCCCGCCCGCGCTCGAAGGCAAGGACGTGTTGGGCATCGCCCAGACGGGGACGGGCAAAACGGCGAGCTTCACGCTGCCGCTGATTACCCAGCTGGCCCGGGGTCGCGCCCGCGCCCGGATGCCGCGGAGCCTCGTGCTCTGCCCCACCCGTGAGCTGGCCGCTCAGGTGGCCGAAAACTTTGACACCTACGCTAAATACGTCAAGCTGACCAAGGCGCTGCTGATCGGCGGTGTCAGCTTCAAGGAGCAGGATCTGCTGATCGACAAGGGTGTGGACGTGCTGATTGCCACCCCAGGTCGGCTGCTGGATCACTTTGAACGCGGCAAGCTGATCCTCAATGACGTCAAGGTCATGGTGGTGGACGAAGCCGACCGCATGCTCGACATGGGCTTTATCCCCGACATCGAGCGTATTTTCGGTCTCACGCCCTTCACGCGCCAGACGCTGTTCTTTTCTGCCACCATGGCGCCGGAGATCGAGCGGATCACCAACACTTTTCTCTCCGCGCCTGAGAGGATCGAGGTCGCGCGCCAGGCGACAACGAGCGAGACCATCGAGCAAGGCGTGGTCATGTTCAAAGCCTCCCGCCGCGATCGCGAGGGCGCCGAAAAGCGCAAGGTCCTGCGCGCGATCATCGACGGCGAAGGCGAGCGCTGCACCAATGCCATCGTCTTTTGCAACCGCAAGGTCGATGTGGATATCGTTGCAAAATCGCTCAAGAAATACGGCTATGATGCCGCGCCCATTCACGGCGATCTCGATCAATCACAGCGGACCCGCACGCTCGATGGTTTTCGCGAAGGGTCTTTGCGCTTTCTCGTGGCGTCCGATGTGGCCGCGCGCGGGCTTGATGTGCCGTCGGTCAGCCATGTTTTCAACTTCGACGTGCCGAGCCACGCCGAGGATTATGTGCATCGCATCGGCAGGACGGGCCGCGCGGGCCGCGATGGCAAGGCCGTGATGATCTGCGTGCCAAAGGACGAAAAGAACCTCGACGATATCGAGGCGCTCGTGCAACGCGAGATCCCCCGGTTGGCGAACCCGCTGCAATCCGAGACACGGGCGGAGGCACCTGCCGCGGAGGTTGAAGCCAACACCGACGAAAAACCCAAACGCACCCGGTCGCGGAGCCGCAAGAAAGACGACGTCGACGCGCCCAAAACGCAGGAACAGCCGGCGGCGGAGACAGCAACGGCAGAAGAAAAGCCCAAACGGAGCCGCGGTCGCCGCGGGTCCGGTAGCAAGGATGCTGGCAGTGACAAGCCGGACCGCGGTGGCAACAAGGTTGTCGGCCTCGGCGATCACACACCGGAGTTCATCGGGCTCAGCTTCAAGGAGCGCAGCGCGGGCTGAGAGCCTCGCTGTGCCGCTAGGCGCCAAGGAAATTCGAATTTCCTTGGTCCCGGCGGAGCAGATATCACTCAAGTCTTTTGTGAAGCCTAGCGGATCCGGGACATGACCCGCGTGGTCAGCTCAAACGGCTGACCACCACAGTGACTTCGGGCTTGCGACCGATTTCATCGAGCGCGGTTTGCCGCGCGATGCGCTTTAACCCGTCGTTGAGTTTGCTATCGTCCCGCAGTGTCTTGGCACCGGCGCGGCCCAGCCATTGGCCCAGATCCGCCTCCAGCACATCGACCAGCGCTGCACCACTGGTGCCTGTCTCCGGGAGCCCCATCAATTCGCACCAGGGCTCGCCCAGCGGTTCGTCCTCATCATCGACAATCAGGGTCACCACCACGTGACCGTTCAACGCCATGCGGATCCGGTCACGGACGACCCCATCGAGCGCGCCGATCTGCACGCTGCCGTCGAGATAGGTGCGGCCCGTTTCGATGTATTCTGCAATCGTCGGCTGATTGCCCGATAGATTCACCATCATCCCGTTGACGGCCAGCACGCCGGTCATACCGTTGCCTTCGGCCAGCTTGACATGCTCGCGCAGGTGCCGGTGTTCGCCGTGCATCGGGATCACCACCTGCGGCTTGACGATGGCGCTCAACCGCTCCAGATCCGGCCGGTTGGCGTGGCCCGAGACGTGGTAGAGGCCGCCGCTGTCGTCCACCACATCCACGCCAAGCTCGGAGAATGCATTCATAATGCGAATGACACCTTTTTCATTGCCCGGGATCGTCTTGGACGAAAAGAGAAACAGATCCCCCTCCTTCAACTCCATCCCCTGATACTTGCCGCGGGACAGCTGGGCGGATGCCGCGCGCCGCTCACCCTGACTGCCGGTGACCAGCAGCATCAGGTTTTCCCTCGGGATCGCTTTGGCCTCTTCGGGTGGCACCACGCTCGGGAAGTCGGTCAGCACGCCGGTCTCGACCGCGGCCTCGACCATGCGTTTCATCGCCCGGCCCATCAGCACGATGGACCGGCCCGCCCGCTCGCCCGCCTCCGCGAGGGTACGCACCCGCGCAACATTTGACGCAAACGTCGTTGCCACAACCATGCCACTGGCTTTCTCCACCAGTTTGGTGATGTCCGGACCGATGGTCTGCTCAGACCGCCCCGGATGGGGAGAGAACACATTCGTGCTGTCACAGATCAGCGCGCGCACCCCGTCCTTGCTGACCTCGGCCCAGAGATCGGGATCAAAAGGTTCACCCACCAAGGGTGTCTCGTCCAGCTTGAAATCGCCCGAGTGGATCACCCGCCCCTCGGGGCTGTCGATCACCAGCGAAGAGCTCTCCGGGATCGAATGCGACATGGGCAGGAACCCGACCGAGAACGGCCCCGCCTGTACCTGCTCGGGCCAGGCGGACACCACTTGCACGGCATCCTCTGGATGACCGTGTTCCGCCATCTTTCGCGCGGCGATGTTCGCCGTGAAACGTCGCGCGTAGATCGGTGCCTTGAGCTGATCATAGGTGTGGGCCACGGCGCCCACGTGATCCTCGTGGGCATGGGTGATGAAGACCCCCTCAATCCGGTCGCGGCGTTCCACCAGCCAGGAAATATCGGGCAGGATCAGATCGACCCCGGGGCTCGTGTCCATATCCGGGAAGGCCACGCCGATATCGACCACGATGAGCCGTTCCTTGCCGGGACGTCCATAGCCGTAAACATAACAGTTCATACCAATTTCACCCGCGCCGCCAAGCGCGAGGTAGATCAATCGTTCATTGCTCATAAGGGTTAAGCGTTGTCCTTGTTGTATTTGTGAATCACAGTCAGACCGTGTGTTGTCAGATCATCCTCGAAGGCGTCAAATAGCGCCTCGGATTGCTGGAAAAGCGGGGCCAGCCCCCCCGTTGAAATCACCTGCATCTCGCAGGCCCGTTCCGCCTTTATCCGGGCACATATCTCACGCACCAGCCCGATGTAACCCCAGAAGACACCGGACTGCATGCAGGCCACGGTGTTGGTGCCGATGACAGCCTGCGGTTTGGTGATGTCCACATGCGGGAGCGCCGCAGCAGCCTGGTGCAGCGCCTCGAGGCTGAGGTTCACGCCGGGGGCGATAACCCCGCCCACGTAGGCGCCATCCTCGGCCACAACGTCAAAGGTCGTCGCCGTCCCGAAATCCACCACGATCAGATTACCACCGTAGAGATCGTGGCCCGAGACGGTATTCACCAGCCGGTCCGGCCCAACCGCGGTGCCCTGATCAACCCGCACATCCACCGGTAACAGGCAGTCGGACTTGCCAACCACCAAAGGCCGCGTGTTGAAGTAGCGATCCGCCAGAACCCGCAGGTTGAAAACGACCCGCGGCACGGTGGAGGAGATGATCATATCGGTGATTGTCACATCCAGCCCCTGCAGGTTCATCAGGGTCCGCAGCCAGACGTAATACTGATCTGCCGTGCGCTGCCATTCTGTCGAGGTCCGCCAGGAGGCGCGAAAACGCGACCCGTCCCAGATGGCAAAAACCGTGTTGGTGTTCCCGCAATCGATCGCCAGCAGCATGGGCCCGCCCTCCTCCTAGAAAAACACATCCGCCGCGGCGATGGCGCGGGCGCCTGCCTGGGTGCGCAACAACAGGCTACCATCCGCCTGCACATCCTCAAAGATGCCTGAGAGTTCCTCACGACCCGTGCGCGCGACGATGGGCTCGCCCAGCCGGGCGGCCTGCGCCAGCCATGCGCTGCGGATGGGCGCAAAACCTTGCTGCGTAAACTGCTGTTCCAGCGGAGCATAGGCCGTGGCCAAAGCGTCGAGGAAATCCTCTGCCGTCACGACGACTGAGGTTTCGCCGCGCAGGCTGACCGGTCTGAGGGCGCCTGCTTCCACTGATGCGGGATCCGGTGCCGATACCAGGTTCACGCCGACGCCGATGGCAAGCGGCCCGGTCCGGCCTGCCTGCCCAATGCTTTCCAACAGGATGCCTGCGACCTTGCCGCCCCGCAGCAACACATCATTGGGCCATTTCAGGGCGAAATCCAGTGTCCGACCTGTCACCGCGATCAAGGCCCGATGCAGCGCCAGTGCCATCACGAAAGAGCGCAGGGCTGCCACATGGGGCGGCTCACGCGCCTCCAGCATCAGGGTCGCGGCGAAGTTTCCTTCCGCCATGGTCCATGCACGTCCCCGCCTGCCCCGGGCCGCCGTTTGCCGGTGCGCCAAAAGCCAGAACGGCATGGGCGTTGTGGAGGCTTCCTGCCGTGCAGCATCCAGTGTCGAGCCTGCCTCGGCAACGATCACCCGGCCGTATCCCGCAGGCCATCCGGTCATTGTGTTTTCGAATGCGGCATGGCGCGCCCTGAGGATCCGTCTGCCAATGGCTCAGTTCAGCAAAGTGGCCGCTGCCGAGGCTGCAGCCGTTTCCACCCCGAACATATTCGCGATGCCCAGCACCATCACTGCAGCCGAGGCCATCAGGAAGCCGCCCAGCAATTTCGATCCGCCGCTGTCCAGCCCGTCCTCCGCCTCGTCCCCGAAGTACATGAAGAACACGATCCGAAGGTAATAGAACGCACCGATGACGCTCGCGATCACGCCCGCGATGGCGAGCCATGCCAACCCGGCCTCATAGGCGGCACGCAGCACGTAGAACTTGCCGAAAAATCCCAGCATGGGCGGTACACCCGCAAGGCTGAACAGCAGCACCAACATCGCCAGCGCCTTGCCCGGCTCACGCTTGGCATACATGTTCAGCGCGCTGATCTCGGTGACCGGCTGGCCGTCCTTTTCCATCATCAGGATAAAGGCAAAGGTGCCGACGTTCATCGTCACATAGATCGCCATGTAGATAAGCATCGCCTGCACACCGAGCACGGTGCCCGCCGCCAGGCCCATCAGCGCGTAGCCCATATGCGCAATCGAGGAAAACGCCATCAGCCGTTTGATGTTGGTTTGCCCGATGGCGGCGACCGCCCCGAGGAACATCGACAGCACCGACAACAGCGCGACGATCTGGCTCCAGTCACTCACGGCATTGCCGAAGGCGTCGTGCAGCACCCGGGCAAAGAGCGCCATGGCGGCCACTTTCGGCGCGGTGGCAAAGAAGGCGGTGACCGGCGTGGGCGAGCCCTCGTAGACATCCGGCGTCCACATGTGGAACGGCACGGCGGAGACCTTGAACGCCATGCCCGCGATCATAAACACCAGTCCAAAGAGCAACCCCAGCGAGACCTCGCCAGCCTGCGCCGTCTCGATGATCCCGGAAAACAGCGTCGTGCCCGCGTAGCCGTAGACAAGCGATGCACCATACAGCAGCAGACCGGAGCTGAGCGCGCCCAGCACGAAATACTTCAACCCGGCTTCGGTGGATTTGACGGATTCGCGCCGCAGCGAGGCCACCACGTAGAGCGCCAGCGATTGCAGCTCCAGCCCCATGTAGAGCGCCATGAGATCATTGGCGGAGACCATGACCATCATGCCGACCGCGGCCAGTGCCACGAGCAGCGGATACTCGAACCGCAACAGCCCGCGGGACTTCATGTAGCCCTCGGACATAACAAGCACGGCCGCGGCTGACAGCAGGATTGTCACCTTGGCGAACCGCGCAAACCCGTCAATCATCAACATGCCGTTGAACGCGCTTCTGGCGCCCTCGCCCGTCGTGCCAATCCAGGCCGCAAGTGCGACCATGACACCAGCGGTCATCCAGACCAGCGTCGGTGCCAGCCCATCCTTGGTGGTGTAGACCGCCACCAGCAGCATCACCATGGCATAGACAGCCAGCAGGATTTCCGGCAGCACGAGGGTCAGATCGGCGGGGGTCATAGCGTCAGGTCCTTCAGTTCGATGCCAACTGGCTGGCGGTCTCTGCCGCGGCCAGCGCCGTCTCGTAATTTGCCACAAGGGCCGCTACCGCAGGTCCGGTCACATCGAGCACCAGCGCCGGGTAGACGCCGAGCAGCAGTGTCATCACCACCAATGGTGCGAAAATCCAACGCTCCCGCGGGGTCATATCGGTGATGGACCGCAGGCTTTCCTTGATCAGATCGCCCATGACAACGCGCCGGTAGAGCCACAGCGCATAGGCCGCCGACAGGATCACCCCCGTCGTGGCCACCACCGCAACCCAGGTGTTGACCTGGAACACCGCCATCAAGGTGAGGAATTCGCCCACGAACCCGCTCGTCCCCGGCAGGCCGACGTTGGCCATCGTGAAAAGCATGAAGATCATCGCATAGGCGGGCATCCGGTTCACCAACCCGCCGTAGGCGTCGATCTCACGCGTGTGCATCCGGTCATAGATCACACCCACGCACAGAAAGAGCGCGCCCGAGATGAACCCGTGGGAGATCATCTGAAAGATCGCGCCATCGACACCCTGCTGGTTCGCCGCGAATATCCCCATGGTCACGAACCCCATATGCGCGACGGAGGAGTACGCGATCAGCTTTTTCATGTCTTCCTGCACCAAGGCCACCAGCGATGTGTAGACAATGGCAATGGCGCTCATCCACAGCACCAGCGGCGTCAACACCTCTGCGCCAACGGGAAACATCGGCAGCGAAAAGCGCAAAAACCCGTAGCCGCCCATCTTGAGAAGGATCGCCGCCAGAACGACTGACCCCGCAGTGGGTGCCTGCACGTGCGCATCGGGCAGCCAGGTATGGACTGGCCACATGGGCATCTTGACGGCAAAACTGGCAAAGAACGCGAGAAACAGCAGCGTCTGAAAACCACCCACAATGGTCACGCCCGCGACGGAGAACGTCTCAAAATCGAACTGATGCACCAGCAGTTGCTCGATATCCGTAGTGCCCGCCTCGGCGAACATGCCCACCATCGCCACCAGCATCAGTACCGAGCCAAGGAAGGTATAGAGGAAAAACTTGAAGCTCGCGTAGATCCGGTTCGCGCCGCCCCAGATCCCGATGATCAGGAACATCGGGATAAGCCCTGCCTCGAAGAACAGATAGAAAAGCACGAGATCCAGCGCCATGAAGACGCCGAGCATCAGCGTCTCCAACAGCAGGAAGGCGATCATATACTCCTTGACCCGGGTGGTGACATTCCAGGAGGCCGCGATCACCAGCGGCATCATGAAGGTCGTCAGCATCACAAAGAGCACGGAAATCCCGTCCACGCCCATCTTGTACTGCAGGCCCAGCAGCCATTCACGTTCCTCGACAAACTGGAAGCCAGTGTTGGAGGGATCGAACTCCGCCAGAATGAAGAGCGACACGAGGAACGTTGCGGAGGTCGCCAGCATCGCCGTCCACTTGGCGTTGCGCATGGAGGCTTCATCCTCGCCCCGCAAAAACACCAACAGGATGAGCGCGGCAAAGGCCGGGATAAAGGTCACGATCGACAGCAGATTGTCCATCAGTTCGCTCCTCCGCCCAGCGTCATCCATGTGACCAGCACGGCGATGCCGATAACCATCGCAAAGGCATAGGTGAAGATGTAGCCCGATTGCGCCCGCCCAGCGAGCCGGGTGAAGAAGGGGATGATCCCCATCGCCACACCGTTCAGGCCACCGTCAATCACGTTGCCGTCGCCGCGCCGCCACAGGAACCGCCCCAACCCCTTGGCAGGTCCGACAAAGGCGAAATTGTAGAGCTCATCGAAGTACCATTTGTTCTTGAGAAAGAGGTAGAGTGGGCGCTGGTTCTCTGCCAGACGACCGGGCAGCGATGGGTTCTTGATGTAGAACCAATAGGCCGTCAGAAAGCCCAAAAGCATTGCTGCGAATGGTGAGGTCTTGACCCAATAAGGGACCTTATGCGCGTCATCGAGCAGCGTGTTGTCCGGCGCCATATAGAGCGCGCCCTGCCCCGGCGCACCGGCAAAGGCGTAATGGTGTTCGCCGTCCTTGCCACCATGGGCGTCCTCGGCGTGATCGTCC
Organism: uncultured Roseobacter sp.; assembly: GCF_947496515.1. GTDB lineage: Bacteria > Pseudomonadota > Alphaproteobacteria > Rhodobacterales > Rhodobacteraceae > Roseobacter. The sequence continues at coordinate 381,982 of NZ_CANMDB010000001.1, forward strand.
TCGGCCTGACCATGATCCTCGCCGTGCTCTGACGCTTCTGCATAGGGGACGCCGTAGAAGGTGGCGACCTGGTCCACATGGCCAAAGAAGCTTTTGTACCAGACCATACCGGCAAAGATCGCGCCAAGTGCCAGTACCCCCAGCGGCAGGATCATGACCATGGGGCTTTCATGTGCGTGGTCGTGGGTGTGCTTGTCGCCTCGCGGCTCTCCGTAGAAGGTCAGGAACATCAGCCGCCAACTGTAAAAGCTGGTGAAGAGCGCAGCCACAACCAGCGCCCAGAACCCGTACATCGACCCTGCGGCAAAGGCGCTCTCCACGATGGCGTCCTTGGAATGGAAACCCGCAAAACCAATCGGGATCTCGCCCAGCGTCAGGATCCAGACCGGGATGCCGACGCCGGTGATGGCCAGGGTGCCGATCATCATGGCCCAGAAGGTATAGGGGATTTTCTTGCGCAATCCGCCGTAGTTCATCATGTCCTGCTCATGGTGCATCGCGTGGATGACCGAGCCGGCGCCCAGAAACAGCATCGCCTTGAAAAACGCGTGGGTAAAGAGGTGGAACATCGCCGCGGAATACATGCCCACGCCCGCGGCAACGAACATATAGCCCAATTGCGAACAGGTCGAATAGGCGATCACGCGCTTGATGTCGGTCTGCACCAATCCGACCGTCGCCGCAAAAAACGCGGTCGTCGCGCCCAGCACGGTAACAAAGGCCATGGCCTCCGGCGCGAACTCCATGATCGGGGACATGCGGCAGACGAGAAACACGCCCGCCGTGACCATGGTCGCCGCGTGAATGAGCGCGGAGACAGGCGTCGGCCCCTCCATCGCGTCAGGAAGCCAAGTGTGCAGCAGCAGCTGCGCTGACTTCCCCATGGCCCCGATAAAGAGCAAGAAGGCGATCAGGTTCGCCGCGTTCCATTCGGTCCACAGAAAACTCAACTGTGTTTCGGCCAGATCCGGTGCCGCAGCAAAAACATCGTCAAAGTTGATGCTGTCCGTCAGGAAAAACAGCGCAAAGATCCCCAGGGCAAAGCCGAAATCCCCCACCCGGTTGACCACGAAGGCCTTGATCGCCGCCGCATTGGCCGTTGGTTTGCGGTAGTAGAACCCGATGAGCAGGTAGGAGGCGACACCCACACCCTCCCAACCAAAGAACATCTGCACGAGATTGTCCGCCGTCACCAGCATCAACATCGCAAAGGTGAAGAAACTCAGGTAGGCAAAGAAGCGCGGCTTGTAGCTCTCGCCCTCTTTCCACTGGGGATCATCGGCCATGTAGCCGAAGGAATAGAGATGCACGAGGCTGGAGACCGTTGTGATCACGATCAGCATGATCGCCGTCAAACGGTCCAGTCTGATGGCCCAGTCGGTGCTGAGGCTGCCGCTTTCGATAAACCGCAGGATCTGGATCTGCTCGGTGGTGCCGTCGAAGGTCAGGAACACGACCCAAGACAGGATCGCGGAGACGAAGAGCAACGATGTGGCGATCCACATGGCCGCCGCCTCGCCAAAGATCCGCCAGCCGAAGCCGCAGAGCAGCGCGCCCATCAGCGGGGCAAAGAGGATGATGGTTTCCATGATCTCAGCCCTTCATCACATTGACATCTTCCACCGCGATCGTGCCGCGGTTGCGGAAGAAGCAGACCAGAATGGCGAGGCCGATGGCGGCCTCGGCAGCGGCCACCGTCAGCACGAACAGCGTGAAAACCTGCCCGACCAGATCACCCAGAAAGCTGGAAAACGCCACCAGATTGATGTTCACCGCCAAAAGCATCAACTCGATGCTCATCAGCAGGATGATGATGTTCTTGCGGTTGAGAAAGAGCCCGAAGATGCCGATGACAAACAGCGTCGCCGCCACCGTCAGGTAATGTTCTAGTCCGATCATCTCTCGTGCTCACTTTTGGTTCGGGCCCCGGAATTTTGCAAAATTCCGCAACCGATTTCGAAATCGGTTCCAGCGCCCCGCTTTGGCCTGTGTGATTTTATGGACTGTCCTGCCACAGCCAAATGTCCTTCTCGACGTCGCTCAGCGACGATTGAAATATCCGAATGCCGCTAGCACACCGACAGCCATGGCCACCAGAATTGCGATGAGATCTCCGCTCATTACAGCCCCTGCCCCGGTTTGACGTCCTTAAGCTCCATCGCCAGCGCAGGATCCCGCATCATCTGGGCGACCACGTCCTGCCGTTTCACATCCGACCGGTGCCGGAGCGTCAACACGATCGCCCCGATCATCGCCACCAACAGGATCAGGCCCGATAGCTGGAAGAGCAGGAAATACTGATCATAGAGGATCATGCCCAGAGCTTCGGTGTTGTGCCGGTCCACCGGAATCACCTGCGCGCGCGCGCCTTCGGCAGCGGCGTTGCTTTCCCAGGCCCCGAAAGCCATCACGAACTGCATCAGGATCACCACGCCGATCAACAGAGCTAGCGGCAGATACTTGGCCATTTCCGCCTTGAGCTCCGCAAAATCCACATCCAGCATCATGACGACAAAGAGGAACAGCACAGCGACCGCGCCCACGTAAACGATGATCAGCAACATCGCCACGAACTCCGCCCCTAGCAGCACAAAGAGCCCTGCCGACGACAGGAACGCCAGAATGAGCCAGAGCACCGAGTGCACCGGATTGCGGCTGACCACAGTGAACAGGCCGCCTGCGATCACGCTGATCGCAAAGAGATAAAAGGCAAAAACGCTCATGTGTCGTCCTTTTCGTCATCCAGCACCTGCTGCGCCAGTTCCAGCGCTCGTGTCATCGCCGGCAGCCCCGCGAACATCGACATCTGGCCAATGGTCTCGACGATGTGCTGCTCGGTGGCGCCTGCCTCCAGCGCGTGGCGCACCGCCTGCCGGAACGCCACATCGTTCTGTGCCCCTTGCATCGTCAGACCGCTGAGTGTCAACAGCATCCGCGTGCGCGCGTCCAGGCTGCCCTCATTCAGCGCATTGCCGAACATCATCTCCATCATGTCCTTGGGCATGGTACCCATCATCTTCTCGAACCCCTTTGGCGTGAAGGCCTCCATCGCGGGAAAGCTCTTGGCCATCTCCTGCGCCTGGCTGAACATGGCGGCAAAGGGATTGGCGCCGTCAAAGGGGTTCTTGGGCTCGCTCACGCCGTGGCCTCCTCGGCTTCAAAGACCTCCAGTGCCGCGTTCAGCCCGTTGATCATGGCCGGAAATCCACCGTAAAGCGCCATCTGATTGATCACCTCGGCCACCTCGCGTTGTGTGGCGCCGGAGCGCAGCGCGTTGCGGATATGCACCTTGAGCTGCGGTGCCGTCTGTCCGCCCAGTGCTGTCAACGCCGCAACGGTCGTCAGATACCGCGTTTTGTCATCGAGCCCGTCGCGTGTGTAGTAATGCCCGAACGCCACTTCCATCATCGTGGTGGAAAACCCCGGCAGGATGGCGTCATAGCGCGCGGCAAGTGTTTCCTCTATGCCGGGGTTAGTCGCCTCCGCCATGGCCCTGCCACGGGTATATGCGTCGGATCCGCTCATCTGTAGGGCGCGTCCAACTCGAGGTTCCGCGCGATCTCTGCTTCCCAACGTTCGCCGTTGGCCAAGAGCTTTTCTTTATCGTAGTAAAGCTCTTCCCGGGTTTCGGCCGAGAATTCGAAATTGGGGCCTTCGACGATGGCGTCGACCGGGCAGGCTTCCTGACAGAAGCCGCAGTAGATGCATTTGGTCATGTCGATGTCATAGCGCGTGGTACGGCGCGAGCCATCCTCGCGCGGCTCAGCATCGATGGTGATGGCCTGCGCGGGGCAGATCGCCTCGCAGAGCTTACAGGCGATGCAGCGTTCCTCGCCATTGGGATAACGGCGCAGCGCGTGCTCGCCCCGAAAACGCGGGCTGAGCGGCCCCTTTTCATGCGGGTAGTTGAGCGTTGCCTTGGGGGCAAAGAAGTACTTCAGCCCCAGTTTCATGCCGACCCAGAAATCCTGCAGCAGGAAATACTTGGCGGCGCGGGTGTAGTCGATCTGTGTCATCGGTTGCCTCCAACACCCCAGCATCGCGCCCGGCACCGAGGGAGGGCGCAATCGCGCCCGCCCTGGGGGGCGGGGTCGGGCGCGATGCAATGCGCAGCGCGCATTGCAAGATCAATATCAAACCGGTTCAACATCATCCGCCCACACCCCAGCGGGCATACGCGCCCCAGAACCAGTCGAATTTGGCCGCAAAGGATACGAAAACCACCCAGACCAGGGAGAACGGCAAAAACACTTTCCAGCCCAGTCGCATCAACTGGTCATAGCGGTAGCGCGGGGTAATCGCCTTCACCATTGCGAAGATAAAAAAGAAGAACGCCATCTTTGCCACCATCCAGAGCGCTCCATCGGGCAGCCCGGGGATGGGCGACAGCCACCCGCCGAAGAACAGCAGCGAGGTCAGCGCGCACATAAGGAAGATGGCGATATACTCACCGGCCATGAACAGCAGGAACGGGGTCGAGGAATACTCCACCTGATAGCCCGCCACCAGCTCGGATTCCGCTTCGGGCAGATCGAAGGGCGGGCGGTTGGTCTCGGCCAGGCAACTGATGAAGAACAGGAACACCATCGGGAAATGCGGCAGCCAGTACCAGCTAAAGAACCCGTACGCGCCATCCTGCGCGGCCACGATCCCGCCGAAATTCATGCTCCCGGTCGAGATGATGACCCCGATGATGATCAGCCCCAAAGACACCTCGTAGGAGATCATCTGGGCCGCAGACCGCAAGGACCCCAGAAACGGATATTTGGAGTTGGACGCCCAGCCGCCCATGATCACGCCGTAGACCTCCAGCGAGGAGATCGCGAGCACGAAGAGGATGGCAACGTTGATATCGCTCAGCACCCAAGTCTCGTTGAACGGGATCACCGCCCAGGCCAGCAGCGCCAGCACGAATGACGTCATCGGCGCCAGCATGAACACGGTCTTGTCGGCCCCAGCCGGAACCACGACTTCCTTGACCACGTATTTCAGCGCGTCGGCCACCGTCTGCAGCAGACCAAAGGTGCCGACCACGTTTGGCCCACGCCGCATCTGCACGGCGGCCCAGATCTTGCGGTCGCCGTAGACCAGGAACAGCAGCGACACCATCACGAAGCCCACGACCGCCAGCACCTGCGCCAGGATCAAAACGGCAATGCCGCCGGGAGTGGTCAAGAATTCAGCCATATGTCCTCACACCGTGGGTATTCCAGCTTCCTCACAGGCGGCCACGGTGACTTCGGCGTCAATCTTGGCTAGCCCGTCAGGCAGGGTTGGCGAAATCGTGTAAACAGCATCTGCGGCCCACACGCCAGCCTCTTCGGTCACATTTGTGCGCAAATGTCTTGCGAAACCGTATCCGCGGCTCAAGGTATAGCCCGCCGCCGCGCACTCGGCATAGTTGCGCACGTCGCGCGCTGTCTGTGCCTTGGTCATCGCGGCGTTGAACTGAACCAGATCACCGGTTAAAGCAATCGCCTCCACCCCCAGATAGTCAGGGATGAAGTCCTCCGCCATGGGCACCGGCGGCGCACAGGCCGCCAGGGCCAGCGGGGGAATGAGTGCCAGTCGCTTCATTCCGCGGCCATTGCCTCTTGTCGCCGTGCTTTCATGCCGGCAGAGAGCTCCGCCATCAGCTGGCTGGCGCGCGCGATGGGGTTGGTCAGGTAGAAATCGGTGACCGCCGGCGCAAAGGGGGCGTCACCCAGCTGGCCCGTGGGCAGCCGGGTGACATCGTTCACCGGCACCTCGTCGATGTGGCCCAGATGCGGTACGTCCTCCACCAGCGCCTGACGCAGCTGTGCGATGCTGTCATAGGGCAGTGTCGCCCCTACCTCCGCGGATAGCGCGCGCAGGATGGCCCAGTTCTCCTTTGCCTCGCCCGGCGCAAACCCGGCGCGCAACGCCAGCTGAGGCCTTCCTTCGGTGTTCACAAAGAGCCCCGGTTCTTCGGTATAGGCAGCGCCCGGCAGGATCACGTCCGCCCGGTGCGCGCCCCGGTCCCCGTGCGACCCCTGGTAAATCACAAAAGCACCTGCAGGCACGTCGATCTCATCGGCGCCGAGGTTGTAGATCACCTCTGCGTCCAGTGCCGCCGCGACGCCTCCGTCAGCCACGGCACCGATGTCCATCGCGCCCACGCGCGACGCGGACGTGTGCAGCACCATCAGCTTGCCCATCGTCTTCTCCGCCAAATCCATGGCGGCGGCCAGGACCGCATCACCGTCCGCGCCTGTCAACGCACCCTGACCGACGATGACCAGCGAAGGTACCTCCTTGATCTCGCTGAACTGATGGTTCTGCAGCTTGGCCAATGCAGCCCGGTCGCTCCCCATGTGCGTATGCTCATAGGTCAGATCCGCCGCGGGTCCGATCAGCGCGATATCGGCACCATTGCTCCAGGCCTTGCGGATCCGTGCGTTCAGCACCGGCGCCTCCACGGCCGGGTTGGTGCCGATCAGCATGATGTAGCGCGCCGCATCAATGTCCTCGATCGTTGCGTCACCAACATAGCCGTAGCGGTTCCCGGCAGGCAGCTTGGCACTGTCCGTGCGGCACTCCACGACACCGCCCTGCCCTTCGATCAGCTGTTTGAGCGCGTAAGCGGCCTCGACCGGCGCCAGATCCCCGATCAGCCCCGCGACGCGTTTGCCATTCATCGCGGTTGCGGCTGCCGACAGCGCTTCGGGCCAGCTGGCGGGGCGCAGCTTGCCGTTCTCGCGAATGTAGGGCCTATCGAGCCGCTGCCGCCGCAGCCCGTCCCAGACGAACCGGGTTTTGTCAGAAATCCATTCCTCATTCACCCCATCGTGGTTGCGCGGAAGAAAGCGCATGACTTCGCGCCCCTTGGTGTCCACCCGGATGTTGGAGCCGAGCGCATCCATCACGTCCACGCTCTCGGTCTTGCTCAGCTCCCAGGGCCGCGCGGTGAACGCATAGGGCTTGGAGACCAGCGCACCCACCGGGCACAAATCGATGATATTACCCTGCAAATTGCTGTCGAGCGTCTGGCCGAGGTAGCTGGTGATCTCCGCATCCTCGCCCCGCCCGGTCTGGCCCATCTGGTGGATGCCCGCGACCTCGGTGGTGAACCGGACACAACGGGTGCAGGAGATGCAGCGCGTCATATGCGTCTCGACCAAGGGGCCCAGATCCAGATCTTCCGTCGCCCGCTTGGGCTCGCGGTAGCGCGAGAAATCCACGCCGTAGGCCATCGCCTGATCCTGCAGATCGCATTCGCCCCCCTGATCGCAGATCGGGCAATCGAGCGGGTGATTGATGAGCAGAAACTCCATCACCCCTTCGCGCGCCTTCTTGACCATGGGCGAGTTGGTCTTGACCAGCGGCGGCTGACCCTCGGGCCCCGGGCGCAGATCCTTGACCTGCATCGCACAGGACGCCGCAGGCTTGGGCGGCCCCCCCACGACCTCGACCAGACACATGCGGCAGTTCCCCGCGATGCTCAGCCTCTCGTGATAGCAAAACCGCGGGATCTCGATCCCCGCCTCTTCGCAGGCCTGAATGAGGGTCATCGCCCCATCAACCTCGATCTCATTGCCGTCGATGACAACTTTCTTCAAGTCGCTCATATCATTCGCCTTTCGCTGTCGCCGCGCCGCAATCCCCGACTGCCGCGCCCTGCGTCATTCCGATCTGCGCAAGAGCACGCCCACCGTGCTGCTGCGGTCAATTTCCTTATGGCCAAGCGCACAGTAGCCCGCCGCATCCTGCTCCAGCCCCAACTCAGCCATATAGGCCTTACCGCGGGCGCGCAGGCGCTCTTTCTCGGCGTCGGAGTCCACATGGGCGTCAATCTCGGCCTTGCTGTAGCCCAAAGCTTTGGCCTCATTGTTGAGGTCCTGCAATGCGCCCAAAGCCCGCAGCAGACGCGCCTGAATATCGGGGCAGTTCTTGCGGATCTGATCCGCCAGCCCGATTGCAAAGAGCCCGTCATCAATCGCCTTGACCTCACGCAGGGGCGGGTTGGCCGCCACCGACCCCGCCAGCACGACTGCGAGCAGATATGCGCCCGGTCGCATCATTGCGGGCACGCGCCCTGCAACGTCAGCGTATCACCAGAGATGGGCAGTGTTGCATCCTCAGCGTCGGGCCCGACGACCCATGTGATGTCCGAACTGCCGTAGTTGTTGACGCAATAGATCGTTGCCTCATAGCGCGCCGCCTCCCGCGCACCGGTCAGGGAGGCTGACACTGGCGAGGCTGTCACCTCGAACTTGTGCCGCTCGTCCAGATCCGAGACGCTGGTGTTGTAGAACTGCCCGTCAAAGCGTATGTCCTCTGCGTCGCTGCCACAGCCCATCAGCAGCGCGCACACCCCCACCAGCCCAAGAATTCCCCGCATCACCGTTACTCCGCCGCTACCGGCGCACAGCGGTTCTCTTGCCACTTGCGCGCCTCTTTCAAATGCGACCAGCCAAAGGCATGATCGCTGTTCCCGTGCTCTTTCAGATGCGCCAGCCGGTCCAGCGCTTCTTCCAGCGTGGGCCGGTGTCCCGCGGGCACCCACCACATCGCAAAATGCATGTCTTTGAGTACCTCGAACCACTCGGTCCGGCGCTCGTAGAACTGCTTGTGGATTGTGCCCCAGACGAATTGCTCCAGCGTTTCGACACTTTCCCATACGGTCAGATTGGAAACATAGAGCGGATCGCCGTCGATGGCGTTTTTTGTATTGCCCGTCCCCGGCTCGCCCGAGCCTTCCATCATCCAGACAAAGCCGGGCATGCGTTTGCCGAGGCCATTGATCCGGTCGAGGTTGGCCATGAAATCCGCCACGCGCGGGTCATCCGTAGGTGCGACAAGGCGGCCGACGTTGAGTTCAGCGAGGTGATACTCAATCATCTTCGTCCCTCCAAATGCACATATTCGACCATAGGACCTCGGTGGATCTTTCGCGCTGAGCTGAGTAGTACATCAGCACGCAATGCGCGCCAGCTTTCCCGCTTTGTCCTCTTATGCTCAGGCATCAGCTTCGACCTTTTTCGCGATGGACTTTGCAAATCCGAAAATGACGATAGGTGCGATCAGAAAACTGATCGTCAGCAGCGTTTCACTGACGAAAATCGGTGTGGCGAGACTGTAGGCTTTCACGGCGACCACGAGTGGCGTTGCAACTGCAAAGAGGCTGATCCCAATGGCCTTGAAGCGTGACCACCTGTCCGCGCGAGCGAGCGTGTAGATGCTCACCCCCGTCATGACCAAAAATACCAATCCAACATAGTCACCCACAAAACTACTCCGCCGCCACCGCGCTCACACGGCCCGTCCGCTTGTGCTTGATGCGGTCCTCGATCTCGTCGCGGAAATGGCGGATGAGGCCCTGAATGGGCCAGGCCGCAGCATCGCCAAGCGCGCAGATCGTATGGCCCTCAACCTGCTTGGTCACGTCAAGCAGCATGTCGATCTCTTCGACTTCCGCCTCGCCCGTCACCAACCGGTCCATCACGCGCATCATCCAGCCGGTACCTTCGCGGCAGGGGGTGCATTGGCCGCAGCTCTCGTGCTTGTAGAACTTCGACAGCCGCCAGATCGCCTTGATGATGTCGGTGGACTGATCCATCACGATCACCGCCGCTGTGCCGAGACCGGAGCGTTGTTCACGCAGATAGTCAAAGTCCATGATCGCGCCGCGCATGTCCTTACCTGGAATACACGGTACCGAAGAGCCGCCTGGAATAACCGCCTTGAGGTTGTCCCAGCCGCCGCGGATACCGCCGCAATGGGTCTCGATCAGCTCTTCGAAGGAGATGCTCATCGCCTCTTCCACCACACAAGGGTGGTTCACACGACCGCTGATCGCGAAAAGCTTGGTGCCTGCGTTGTTCGGACGGCCAAAGCCCGCGAACCATTCGGGGCCGCGCCGCAGGATCGTCGGCACCACCGCAATGGATTCCACGTTGTTCACAGTTGTTGGGCAACCGTAGAGCCCCGCGCCCGCCGGGAAGGGCGGCTTCATCCGGGGCATGCCCTTCTTGCCTTCGAGGCTTTCCAGCAGGGCGGTTTCCTCGCCGCAGATATAGGCGCCTGCCCCGTGGTGCAGGTAGATGTCGAAATCCCAGCCCGAGTCTGCGGCGTTCTTGCCCACGAGCCCTGCGTCATAAGCCTCGTCAATGGCGGCCTGCAACGCCTCTTTCTCGCGGATGTATTCACCGCGGATGTAGATGTAGCAGGCGTGCGCATTCATCGCGAAACTGGCGATCAGGCAGCCTTCGACCAGCGTATGCGGATCATGGCGCATGATCTCGCGATCCTTACAGGTGCCGGGCTCGGACTCATCGGCATTGACCACTAGATAGGCAGGCCGGCCGTCACTTTCTTTGGGCATGAAGGACCATTTCAGCCCTGTCGGGAACCCAGCACCGCCCCGGCCGCGCAATCCGCTCGCCTTCATCTGATCAACGATCCAATCGCGACCCTTTTCGATGATCCCGGCTGTGCCGTCCCAATGACCGCGTGCCTGCGCGCCGCGCAACGTCCGGTCGTGCATCCCGTAGATATTCGTAAAGATCCGGTCCTTGTCCTCAAGCATCGGCGTGTCCTCTCATTTCTGGTCGCGCAGCGATTTGCGCGCGCGCCGTATCTGCAGCGCCACCACCAGCGCCCAGACGAGCGCTGCCAATGCCGCAAAATCAAAAAGAAACGCATAACGTCCGGGCAGCCCCAGCATCGGCGCGACCCAGAGCGCCAGCAACCACAGCACCATGGTCCCCGCAATCACGAGGCTGACCAGCCGCCCACGGGCGGCCAGTTCGAGATCTCGGTTTGCTTTTGCGTGATCCTGCGCACTCATGATCGCGCGTGCCTTTCCGTGCTAGCTTTTGCGTTTCTTCTTGGAAAACTCGGTCTCGCCGCCCGCCGCGAGGGTCTTGGCCTGACCGATCCAGTCATCGCGTTCCATGCGACCTTTGAAGCTCAGCTGTTCTTCGATACGTTCAACGTCGTCCGCACTCATATTAGCGATCTGCTCAAACCGAAAGATGCCCGCCGCGTGCAGCTTCTTCTCTAACGCGGGGCCGACGCCGCTTATCAGCTTCAGATCGTCCTCTGCGTTGCTGCTCGCAGCTGGTTGTTTAGCAGCCGCCTTCTTCGCTGGTTGTTTTTTTGGAGCTGTCTTCTTGGCTGGTTTTTCGGCTTCGTATTTCCACTCACCCTTGCGGGATGCAAGCTCCGCCTGGCCTGCAAGCGATTTGGAGGGGGTGATCCCGCTGTTGGGGGCCGCTCTGGCGGTCTGGGGTGTGGGAGCGGGTGCCGTCTCCGGTGGTGCCACATTGGTGTCGGCGGGGCCTGGCAGAGGCCGGGTCATGACCCAACTGATCACCGCCCCGAACACGACGAAGGCCACAAAACCCATGAACGCACCCTGAAAGAAGCTCCAGCCCCCCAATACCCACAACAGTACGGCGGCCAGAACACCGCCCGCCAGGCCCACGAGCCAACTGCCCAGTGCCATGCCGATCATTCCCTGATTGTTGTCCATCCCTGTCTCACTTTCCTTCGTTTCCGCATCACCACGATCATCTTAACGATTTTGATCCTGATGGAAACGTTATCAAGTCTTTGCGTCGGCAAGTGCTGCTGCCTGTGCTACCCAATCGTCCCGGCTGGCGCGCCCTTTGAACGTCACCAGGTTCTCATCGACCCAGGCAACTTCTGCCGGTGACCATGCGGCGATCTGGTGAAAGTGGAAGAACCCCATCTCATTCAGCATCTGCTCCAGTTTCGGGCCAATCCCGTTTATCCGCTTGAGATCATCGGAACCGCCCTCCTCCGGTTCGGTGAGCGTGGCGGGCCGGTTGCCCGGCTCCGGAGCGACACTGCCCTGCGCAGGTTTGGCGGCAGCGGTGACGCCAGCGCCCTGGCCGGGTGCTTCGCCGCTGCGATCTGAGGAGGCACCGCGGTTCCGGTCGACTGGCGTAGTGGCAGGCGCGGCATCCACATTCGCACCCCCCTGCCAGGGCATCCGCAGGGGCACTTCGCTGCCGTCGATCCGCTTGACGGTCTCACCCAGATCCACGGCAAGCTGCGCGGACGCGTTGTATTGGGTCTTGCCGCTGTCGTGCTCCTTGAGCGATGTCAGCCCACCCAGCGGCTCGGACGCGTAGCGCCCGTTCTGGGGGCCCGGTGGCGGGACTTCGCCGCGGGCCAGCGCGTCGATGATCTCTCCCAGCCGATCGGCGGTCAGATCCTCGTAATAGTCCTTGCCGATCTGCGCCATGGGCGCGTTCGAACAGGCCCCGAGGCATTCCACCTCTTCCCAGGAGAAATTCCCGTCATCCGACAAGGCATGCGCCTCCGGTGCGATCTTGTCGCGGCAGACGGCGACCAGATCCTCGGCCCCGCAGATCATGCAGGAGGTGGTGCCGCACACCTGAATATGCGCAATTTTCCCAACCGGTTGCAGCTGAAACATGAAGTAGAACGTGGCGACTTCCAGCGCGCGGATATAACTCAGGCCCAGCATGTCGGCCACCGTCTCGATGGCAGGTTTACTCAGCCAGCCTTCCTGTTCCTGTGCGCGCCACAACAGCGGGATGATAGCGCTGGCCTCACGTCCTTCAGGGTATTTGGTGATCTGCCCTTCGGCCCACGCCAGATTGGCGTCGGTGAAGGCAAAGGTTGCGGGTTGATCGGCGTGGAGACGGCGGAGCATTCTAGCGAACTTTCGGTCTGGTGGCGCCGGCGGGAGCCTCCGGCGGGAGTTTATCTGGCAAAGTGAGAGAGCGGTCGCGCATCAGCGGTCGATCTCTCCGAAGACCACGTCCATGGTGCCGATGATGGCAGCCACATCGGCCAACTGGTGACCGCGCGACATGTAGTCCATGGCCTGCAGGTGCAGGAACCCGGGTGCGCGCAGTTTGGCGCGGTAGGGTTTGTTGGTGCCATCAGCCACGAGGTAAACGCCGAATTCGCCCTTGGGGGCTTCAACGGCGCAATAAACCTCGCCCTCGGGCACGTGGAAGCCTTCGGTATAGAGCTTGAAATGGTGGATCAGGCTCTCCATGGATTGCTTCATATCCTTGCGGGAGGGCGGAGTGATCTTGCCGCGGGCGAGAATGTCACCCTGGCCTTCTGGGGCGCGGAGTTTCTCGACCGCCTGGTGGATGATGTGCAGGGACTGGCGCATCTCTTCCATCCGGACGAGGTAGCGATCGTAGCAATCCCCGTTCTTGCCCACCGGGATCTGAAAGTCGAACTCGTCATAGCATTCATAGGGCTGCGCTCGGCGAAGATCCCAGGCCATGCCGGAGCCGCGGACCATGACGCCCGAAAACCCGTAGGCGAGCACGTCCTCTTCGGTGACGATGCCAATGTCGGCGTTGCGCTGTTTGAAGATGCGGTTTTCGGTCAGCAGCCCGTCGATATCCGCGATGACACGGGGGAATTCGTGCGCCCACGTCTCGATGTCGTCGATCAGCGCGTCGGGCAGATCCTGATGCACCCCGCCGGGGCGGAAATAGGCGGCGTGCAGCCGTGCACCGCAGGCTCGTTCGTAGAAGACCATCAGCTTTTCACGTTCCTCAAATCCCCAGAGCGGTGGGGTCAGCGCGCCTACGTCCATGGCCTGGGTGGTGATGTTGAGGATGTGGTTGAGGATGCGGCCGATCTCGCAGAAGAGCACACGGATGAGGCTAGCGCGACGTGGGACCTCGACGCCGGTCAGCTTTTCGATGGCGAGGCACCAGGCGTGTTCCTGATTCATGGGCGACACGTAGTCGAGCCGGTCGAAATAGGGCAGGTTTTGCAGATACGTCCGGCTCTCCATCAGCTTTTCGGTGCCGCGGTGCAGCAGACCGATGTGCGGATCGCAGCGTTCGACGATCTCGCCGTCAAGCTCCAGCACTAGGCGCAGCACGCCGTGGGCCGCGGGGTGTTGGGGCCCGAAGTTGATGTTGAAGTTGCGGATCTTCTGTTCGCCCGTCAGGGCGTCTTCGAAACCTTTGGTGCCGTCCATCATGAACCCACCCTTTCGTTTGTGAACCTGTGAGTACTTCGTATAAGCCCAAATTCCTCGGTAAAACTAACGGCCTTTTTAGCCATCTGATCTTTTGAGCGCTTCGTATTTTCAGGTCGTATTTTTAAAAATGGCATCGATGCGAGCCCCAAGCCCGCCGCAGCAATCAGCGTATTGACGATCTCAAACCACATCACAGCTTCTCCAGCTCTTGCAGCTTCAGGCCCATCCACCAGAGCAGGGCAATGGTACCAAGCGGGATGAGGCAGACGATCGCCCAGTATTTATTGATGCCGAAGAAGGGCAGCAATTTCACCATCGGGATCGCCGTCAGGGCCGAGAGGATGAGCCAGCCAAAGCCACCCATTACTTGGCCTCCGGTTTGTCATCCGCCTTGTCGTCACCGGGCAGGATGTATTCCGCGCCTTCCCAGGGGCTCATGAAATCGAACTGCCGGTACTCCTGCACGAGGCTTACGGGCTCGTAGACCACGCGCTTCTGCGCCTCGTCATAGCGCACTTCGGTATAACCGGTGGTCGGGAAATCCTTGCGCAGCGGGTGCCCGCGAAATCCGTAGTCCGTCAGGATCCGCCGCAGATCCGGGTGGCCTGAGAAAAGGATGCCAAACATGTCGAACACTTCCCGCTCGAACCAGTCCGCCGACGGGTGAACGCCCGTGATGGAGGGCACCATCGTCTCGGGCCGTACGCTCACGCGCAGTCGGATACGGTGGTTCTGGTACATGGACAATAGGTGATAGACCACGTCGAACCTTTTCGCCCGACCGGTGTAATCCACCGCCGTGATGTCCACCAAGGAGGAAAACAGGCAGTTTGGATCGGTCTTGAGAAACTCGATCAGACCCGTGATATTCGACGGGGTCACATCGAGATTGAGCTCGCCGTGGGTGACATCCCAGGCCAGCACGCAGTCTGTGCGCTTGGCCTCGATGTAGGTGCCAAGTTCGGTCAGCGCATCGCTCATCTTACAATCGTCCCTGTCCGGCGGATCTTGCGTTGCAACTGCATGATCCCATAGAGCAGCGCCTCGGCCGTGGGCGGGCAGCCCGGCACGTAGACGTCCACCGGCACGATGCGGTCACACCCACGCACCACCGAATAGCTGTAGTGATAATATCCGCCGCCATTGGCGCAGGACCCCATGGAGATCACGTAGCGCGGCTCCGGCATCTGGTCGTAGACCTTGCGCAGCGCAGGCGCCATCTTGTTGGTCAGCGTGCCTGCGACGATCATCAGATCCGACTGGCGCGGGCTGGCGCGGGGTGCGGTGCCGAAACGTTCCATGTCGTAGCGCGGCATGGCGGTGTGCATCATCTCGACCGCACAGCAGGCCAGACCGAAAGTCATCCAGTGCAGCGATCCTGTGCGCGCCCAGTTGATGATGTCCTCGGTGGAGGTCAGCAGGAACCCCTTGTCCTGCAATTCTCGGTTCAGATCCTGCGTGGCGACATCACGGTCGAAATCCGCGACGTTGGCTCCGGTGGCTACTGCCATTCAAGCGCTCCCTTTTTCCACTCATAGGCAAAGCCGATCGTCAGCACTGCCAGGAATACCATCATCGACCAGAACCCCACCATGGAGATGTCCTGAAACGCCACCGCCCAAGGGAAGAGAAACGCAATCTCCAGATCGAAGATGATGAAAAGAATTGAGACGAGATAGAACCGCACATCGAATTTCATGCGCGCATCGTCAAAGGCGTTAAAGCCGCATTCGTAGGCCGATACTTTCTCTGGATCAGGGTTCCGTACGGCCAGCACAACCGCGGCAAGGATCAGCACCAGCCCCAATCCGATGGCGACGGCCAGAAACATCAGGATGGGAAGATATTCCCGCAAAAGCTCATCCAAGGCTCGGCTCCTTTTGTGGCGCGGTGCGCTGCGTGTCGGGTGGCCGGTGGCTGACCGGGACCCGCATTCGGTGTACGCTGACGGCCCTCTATGGTCAACACGGCGGCCCTCGGAAAACGACCTTCCTTGGAATGAGTCTAAATTCCTAAAGGCACCTTAAGATGTGCGTCTTTCCGCTCAAAAAACCAGGTGTTGGCCAAAGATGTGATCCGATGTCACACCCTGCGCAAAATCGCCCTACGTATGCATCGGGGCCAGTCAGGTCCCGCCCGAGCTTACTTAAGATCACAGAAGGACTGACCATGAAAAGACGTTTTGCCCTCAAGGCCACTCTCGCCGCCGCCGGCCTCGCCGCGCTGACCGCTTGTGTTCCCGCCGACCAAGGCGATGACATCGTCGACATCGCTGCCGCCAACGGTAATTTCAACACACTGGTGGCCGCCGTTCAGGCTGCGGGTCTCGAAGAGACGCTGCGCAGCCCGGGCCCCTTCACTGTCTTCGCCCCCACCGATGCTGCGTTTGCCGCTCTGCCACCGGGTACCGTCGACAGCCTTCTGCTGCCCGAGAACAAGGACCAGTTGGTCAGCATCCTGACGTACCACGTACTACCGGGAGCCGTGCAATCCGGTGATGTGCTGGGCTCCGTTACGAATGTGGCGACGGTGCAGGGCCAGACCGTGCGGGTTGACGGGACGGGAGGCAAGTTTGCTGCAGCCGTTCGGGTCAATGACGCCAACGTCACCACCGCGGATATCCTGGCGACCAACGGCGTGATCCATGTGATCGACAAGGTGCTGCTGCCAAACTAAGGCGCTCAACATCCCTAAGGGGGAGGCCCGCCTTAACGGGCGGGTCTTTCGAAAATCGGTTGTGCACGCCAACATCGGGCGCCTGCCTGACCCGTGCTTCGGGAGAAGCATGCTGGATGCCTGACAGTGGTGGTTCCGACGAGGGTATTTCACCGAACGCTTCGTTGTTGGCTTTCACATGCTCTGAAACATTCACGACTTTCCTGACGACAAGCTTTTCAAATAGGTGTCGCCCGACGTGCCTTTGAGAGCATGTAAGAGCTAATCGCCGTCGGCAGTGCATCACAGAAGCTACATTGATCGAGCGTGCCAATCGCTTTGAAATAGTGCCGTAGGGGCGTCCAAGGCCGCTGTTGGGATGGGCCGGTCTGGTATGCCGAACTGCGTCACTGCCGGTGGAACCACTCCAGCGCGCACAGCCAGCAGACGCTTCTGATCCACGGAAAGGTCTGCACTTCTGCCCCTTCGTCAAAAACCCTATCAAAGTGAGAAACAAGTGAGAGGGCAGCGACCGCCAAGCATGGGGTCACGAAACCTCAATGTCATGCTGGTTTTACCGCGAGTGGCGGCCCGCGGTATCTCGATCTGCCCTGGCAGCTGTATTTCTCATGCCGGTTGACATGTCCATTTCTGGCGAGTTTTGCAGGGGGGTGAGATCGTGACAAGCTGACGGGCGACCGCCGTCATGACAACTTTGTGCAGCTTTCCGGCGGCACGCAGACGATCCTCGAAGACCTTCAGGGCTGGATTGCGATGACCAGCAACGAGTGCCGCTTAAAAGGTCACATGTCGCCATAGATATCGCCCGCCTGTAATTGAACGCTTGCCGCGCATGGCACCACGGTCATGTGCAATCGGCGCAGGCCCGACGAGCGCTGCGGCTTGCTCGCTCGTCATTTGTTGCAGTTCCGGCATGTCGACGCTCGGCTACCTTCTGGCGACAGATCCGATCCGAAGGACGGAGCGCAGGATGTCCGCAGTCTCGGCCAGGCTTATCTGTCGCGATGATCTGTTCAATCTGAGCTTCAAGAACGGCACTCTGGCAGCCGAGCACGCCTTTCAGGTCACCGCGAACATCTCGGCTGATCCGGGCTTCCCGTGCGCCTCGATCCGCGCGAGCAGACGTCTGCGGATATCGCCCAACTGGCCCTGTTTTGCGGTTAGAGCTCTGAGAAAACGCAATTTTGTGTGTGGAAGGGTGCTCACTGCATCTGGCTTGAACGCCATGAAGTGCGCGATGGATCTCCGCGTCGATCCGATCTGTTTTGGCCCGTGTGCTCCGGCTTGCAACAAAGGCGTTCGCCATTGCGCTCGAAGCAAGGGCGCACCAATGGCTCGCCCCGAGCTGGTTGCAAGTGCCGCATCATAATCCCTGCGTGATCCAGTAAAGCCCGCAGTCTACATTCCTGGCCAGCACCACTCGGTAGAACCTTCCCCCGGATCTCTTTGTCACCCTCGCGGCTCTCAAAACACACTCATGTACCTTTTGAGAGAGCCATCTCGCTCAACCGCTCATGCACTCAATCCGTCTGAGCCGTGGTCCTCCATAGCCACACGCAACTGTTCCGGATGATGCGGAGAGACGGCTGGCTAGCAAACATGGTCAGGTCATAAGGCTCATGCGCCATACCCCGTACCCTCAACCACCTCGGCCGAGGCGGATGACGGACCGAACATAAAAAAGCAGAGATACAGAAAAAGGTCAGGATGCATTTATTGTCTCCGCTCGGCGTCTCTTATGTCTCGGATGACGGAGCTGTGACACGTCTGACCTCTACTGGCTGACGATGAGAGGATGGTGCGCCGAAGATATGGTTTCGATGCGCCGCGGGATTGAAATCAGCATTCCAGTTGGAGATCCGCTCCGTTTTCGCAGTGAAGCGGTTGGTCTTGGTGCAACGCCAAGACCGTTGCAACGGTCTTGCCAGCGCCCGGTACAACCTCTGGGAAACCGACCCGGCCTGATCACTCACGCCCACAAGCGGTCAAGGCTTCTGCCGTTTGCGACAGGATCTGGGTATAGAGGTCCGGACCGGTACCTAGGTCGACCCCCATCATGTCGATCGTCTCGACCCGCACTGCGCCGCCCTCGAACACCGCGCTGATCAGGCCCAACTGGCTCTGCGGCTCCGCCAGCACACAGGCAATATCCAGCTCGGTCACGCGGTCGCGCAACTCGGCCAGATGGGCCGGACGTGCTTCGGCATCATCGGCAAAGCTGATGGCGCCACTGGCCAAGCGGTCAAAACGCGCCTCAAAGTAGTGATAGGCATCATGGGCGACCACAAAGGGCACCGGTGCGCTCTCACGCAGCTGTGCTGCGATCTGCAACTCCAAGGTCTCAATCCGCGCGGCCTCGGCGGCTGCGTTTTCGCGGTAGAGTGCTGCGTTCTCGGGATCCAGGGCAGCCAGCGCTTCAGCAACCGCCTCCAGGATCAAGATGCCGTTCCGGGGATCGAGCCAAACGTGCGGATCCACCCCGCTTGCGTGATCGGCGTGGTCATCATCGTGCAAGTCCGCATGTTCGTCATGGGCGTGATCATCATGGCCGTGATCATCGTGATCATGCGACGCTGCCTCATGCACGTCCTCGGCGTGGTCATCGTGTCCCTGCGCGTCTTCTGCGCCCTCATGGTGCGCGTGATCCTTGTGAGCCTTTTCCCCGTGATCATGCTCATCATGGCCATGTTCTGCATGATCTTCGTGACCGTGCGCCTCATCCCCATGACCATCATGCGCCCCGTGATCGTGCCCGTCATGCCCGCCGGCGAACATTTCGCCTGTGCGGAACGGCAACAGCGTCAGCCCGGGCAGATCCATGACCTCGAGATGCACCGCCTCGGGCGCCAATGTTTCCACCGGCTCGGCCAGCCACGGGCTCAATGCGGGACCAACCCAGACCACCAGATCCGCTGCCGACAGCGCACGCGCTTCGGACGGGCGCATGGCATACCCATGAGGCGACGCACCGGGTGGCAGGATCAGATCCGGCTCTCCCGCACCCGCCATGACCGACCGGACAAGGCTGTGGACAGGACCGATATCCGCCGCAACGCGCGGCGTCTCGGCAAGGGTTGGGGCGGCAAACAAAAGGCAAAGGAAAGCAAGAGAGCGCATGGGAAGACCTTGTGGTAAAAGACGAGCCCTGCTAGCAGTCATGTTATATTATATCAATCCGCTTTCTGCCGAGGTGCTGAAAAATGTCTCACACCGGGTTCCGCGCCCATGATCATGCCGCCTGCGTGGCAGAGACGCTGGCCCACGCGCGTGCCCATTGCGCGGCGGAGGGGCTCAACCTGACGCCCGTACGGCTGCGCGCGCTTGAGATCCTGCTGCGGGAACATCGCGCGATGGGGGCCTATGAACTGCTGGCACAGCTGGCGGAGGATGGCATGGGCTCTCAGCCGCCCGTTGCCTACCGGGCACTGGATTTTCTGGTGAAGGCAGGGCTGGCGCATAAGATCGAGGCGCTCAATGCCTATGTGGCCTGCGCCCATTCGGGCGCGGCACATACGCCGGGCTTTCTGATCTGCCGCGCCTGCAATGCGGTGGCAGAGACCGATACCGGCGCGCGGCAAGGGCGATTGAACGACGCTGCAAGGGCAGCCGGTTTCACCATCGAGCATATGGTGGTAGAGGCGCGCGGGCTCTGCCCGGATTGTCAGGCGCATCCTGCGTGAGCGCGCTGATTACCGTCAAGGATCTGGCGCTGGCCTACCACGGGCGCGAGGTGTTGCGGGATGTGTCCTTGCAGTTGGCTCCCGGAGAGATCGTCACCATTGTCGGCCCAAATGGATCGGGGAAATCAAGCTTGCTGCGCGCGCTGATCGGCGCCCTGCCCCCGGTCAAAGGCACGATCCACCGCAAGCCGGGGCTGCGCGTGGGGTATGTGCCGCAAAAGCTGGTGATCGACGCGACGCTGCCGCTGACCGTTGCGCGGTTTCTGGGGTTGCCGCGCCGGATCACACGCGCGCGGGTCAGGGCGGCCCTGACTGAGGCGGGGGTAGGAGAGATCGCGGATCACCAGATGGCGTCGCTTTCGGGCGGGCAGATGCAGCGCGTGATGCTGGCGCGGGCATTGCTGGCGAAGCCGGACCTATTGATCCTCGACGAGGCGACGCAAGGTCTCGACCAGCCCGGGGCGGCAAGCTTTTACCGGCAGATCGAGGCGGTGCGGCAGCGTCAGGGCTGCGCGGTCCTGATGGTGAGCCACGATCTGCATGTGGTAATGGCGGCCTCTGACCGGGTGTTGTGCTTTAACGGTCATATCTGCTGTGAAGGGACGCCCGACATCGTCGCGAGCGCGCCGGAGTATCGCGCGCTTTTCGGCACGGGTACTCAGGGCGCACTCGCCCTCTACCGGCATGAGCACAGCCACAGCCACGGGCCGGAGTGCAATCACGACACGGCGGATGGATCCCTACATTGAACTTGGATGATTTTCTGGTGCGCGCCGCCCTTGCCGGGCTTGGCGTGGCGACCGCCGCCGCGCCGCTTGGGTGTTTCGTGGTCTGGCGGCGCATGGCCTACTTCGGGGATGCGACCTCGCACGCGGCCCTCTTGGGCGTGGCGCTGGCACTGGCAAGCGATCTGCCGATCTTTGCCGGGGTGTTGGCAGTGGCGCTGGCCATGGCGCTGTTGCTGACGGCGATGAGCGGGCGGCGCGTGGGCAGTGACGCGCTGCTGGGTGTGATGGCACATGGGGCCCTGGCGCTCGGGCTGGTGGCGGTCTCCTTCCTGCCGCAGGTGCGGGTTGATCTGATGAGCTACCTGGTGGGCGATATCCTTGCGGTCTCGCGGGCTGATCTCGGACTGGTCTGGGCAGGGGCTGCCGCGGTGCTGGCGCTGGTGGTCTGGCGGTGGTCTGCCCTCCTGGCCACGACGCTGAGCCCCGACATGGCGCGCGCCAGCGGTGTTGATCCCAAGCGCGAGCAGCTTGTCCTGACGCTGGCGCTGGCGATCACCGTGGCAGCGGCGATCAAAGTGGTAGGGGCGCTGCTGATCGCTGCACTTCTGATCATCCCGGCTGCCGCGGCGCGCCCCCTGGCCCGGACACCGGAGATCATGGCGCTGATGGCCATTGGGGTTGGTGCATTTGCGGCCCTGGGCGGGGTGTGGCTGTCGCTTTTGCTGGACACGCCCACCGGGCCCACCATCGTCAGCCTCGCCGCGGGGGTCTTTGCGCTGACCCAGACCGTTCAGGCACTGCGCGGCTAGGCTGCAGTCAGCCGGGTTCCAACAGCAGGCGGTAGAGATGCCAGGACGCATGCCCCAAGAGCGGCAGCACGATCCACAGACCCAGAAACCCCGGTAGCATCGCCGCAAAGCTGAGACCCGCGATCAGCGCACCCCAGATCAACATGACGCCCGGGGTCTGGCGGACCATGCCGATGCTGGTGATCATGGCGGTAATGAAGTCAATCTCTCGATCGAGCAGCAGCGGCAGCCCGATGACGGAGATGCTGTAGATGAGCAGCGCGAAGACCCCGCCCACCGCTGAGCCAAAGGCCAGCATGCTGAGGCCGTTGAGCGTGAAGAACACCTCATAGGACGTGGAGATATTGGTCATGGTGGTCAGCCCGAGAAAAAGCGCAAAGATCATGTGGCCCAGGAAAAACCAGAACATGAAGATCACCACCATCATGGTACAAAGCGACGGCAGCTGACGCAGACGCTGTTGCCAGATGACGCCGAAAACGGCGCTGGCTGGAACCGGCAAGCCGGCCTGCAGTCGGCGCGACACCTCATAGAGCCCCACGGCAGCAAATGGTCCGAGCAGAGGAAAGCCAATGGCGGCGAGGACCAGCCAAAAGCTGTGCCCAGTGGCCATGGTCACCCCGACCATGACCCATCCTGCGAGGATGTAGAAACTGGCGAAAATGAGCCCGTAGAAAGGGTGTTTGCGAAAATCCGCAGCACCAAGGCGCAGAGCGGCGGCAAGATCGCCCATCCGGGGGCTGCGCAGCTCGGGCGCGCCAAGCGCCTGTTGCTGGGGCGGTGCTGTGGTGGTGCTGCTCATCGGGTCGCTCCTCCTCTTGTCGCGGCTGAGCAGAGCCTAACACAAGGCGGGCCGAAGATGGCCAGTTCTTTCGAACAGCGTCCCCTCATCCTTTGGTCGGGCCGGGGGGTCGCTCTGCGTGGGTATCGGGGGCAAGCCGCCTCCCCTCCATCGAGGAGGGTCGGCGGCTGCCCGGCCTTCGGGCCGGGGGGAGCGGAAGGCTGTTGCTGGGACGATGGTCTTAAACAAGCGCCACGGCATGGCTGGGCGAATGGCTTTCGAAAGCCATTCCGGCGCACGTCATGACTGCTGCACTTGAGGCCCCCACGGGAGTGATGACGTCCGCGGACTTTTCGACCTTAGCCGCCCTGGGCCTCAGCGCGGCTCTTGCCCGACACATCGAGCGCCAGAGTCGCCGCCATCAGCCCGTCAAGGTCCCCGTCAAGCACCCCCTTGGTATCGGAGGTCTCAAAGTTCGTGCGCAGATCCTTCACCATCTGGTAGGGCTGCAGGACATAGGAGCGGATCTGGTTGCCCCAGCCCGCATCGCCCTTGTTCTCATGCGCTTCGTTGATGGCGGCGTTGCGACGGTCGAGCTCCAACTGGTAGAGCCGGGATTTCAGTGCCTTCATCGCGATATCGCGGTTCTGGTGTTGGGACTTCTCCGAGCTTGTGACCACGATCCCGGTGGGCGCATGGGTGATGCGGACGGCGGAGTCTGTAGTGTTCACGTGCTGGCCCCCCGCGCCGGACGAGCGGTAGGTATCGATGCGGATATCGGCGGGGTTCACCTCGATGTCGATGTTGTCATCAACCACCGGATAGACCCAGACGGAGGTGAAGGACGTGTGCCGTTTGGCGGCGCTGTCAAAAGGTGAAATCCGCACCAGCCGGTGCACGCCGCTTTCGGATTTGAGCCAGCCATAAGCATTCAGACCGCTGATCTTGTAGGTGGCCGATTTGATGCCCGCCTCCTCGCCGCCGGTCTCTGACTGCAGCTCGACCTTATAGCCTTTCTTCTCCGCCCAGCGAACGTACATGCGCGCCAGCATCGCCGCCCAGTCGCAGCTTTCCGTGCCCCCTGCCCCGGCGTTGACCTCCAGAAAGGTGTCGTTGCTATCGGCCTCGCCGTCGAGCAGCGCTTCGAGTTCTTTTTGCGCGGCGGTCGTCTCCAGCGCCTTGAGCGCTGCTTCGGCCTCGCTCACGACGTCGGCATCCTCCTCCATCTCGCCCAGTTCAATAAGCTCGACGTTGTCGGTCATCTCCTGCCGGATGCGTTCATAAACGTCGATCGCATCCACCAGTGACTGACGATCGCGCATCAGCTTTTGCGCCGCCTCCGGATCATCCCAGAGGTTTGGATCCTCGACGCGGGCGTTGAATTCCTCCAACCGGTGGGGAGCCGTTTCCACGTCGAGACGCTGGGCCAGAAGCTCCAGTGACTTTTCGATCTTTTCAACGGAATTCTGGGCGTCTGCGCGCATGAACGGGCCTCGGGGGTTGGGTCTGATGGCGTGATAAACCAGCGGCTTGCCAGCGGCAAGGGAGCAGCGGGAGACGGTCATAGCCGCGTCAGGAAAAACCGACGGTGTCAGCGGCTCAAACGATTGAACCCCGTTGCGACGGGTATCAGTAGAGCCCGCCTGAGCTTATGGTACCGAAATCCGCTTTCGGGGCCACGGTCACGCTTTCGCCGGTGGAGGTGGTCACCTCGCTGCCCTGGCTCGCGCCGACCTCCTCAAAGAGCGGCAGGTTCTGACCCATAGCAAAGCCGCCGTCAAAGGCGATCCCGAAAATCGGAGCCTCCCCATCGCGGAAGTACTCTGCCACAACCGCTTCGCCCGTGGCATCATCGCTGAGCCGTGCGCCGGTGAAACGGTCAATCTTGATAAAGCGCCCACCGGTGGGCACCTCAAACGGGCCGCCACCGTATTTGCGGGTGGCCTCCTGCATGAAGTTCTGGAAGACCGGACCACACATGCTGCCACCGGCAGCACCCCGGCCCAGACTGCGCGGCTGATCGTAGCCGATGTAACAGCCGGCCACGATGTTGCTGGTGAAGCCCACGAACCACACGTCCTTCGCGTCATTGGTGGTGCCGGTCTTGCCAGCGGTCGGCACCGAGAGGTTGACCGTGCGCGCTGCCGTGCCCCGTTCCACGACGCCACGCATCATGGAGGTGAGCTGGTAGGCGGTGATGGGGTCCATGATCTGCTCACGGTTCGATACGACACGTGGCGCCATGCCCTCAGGCAGCCGGGGCTGCGCGCAATCGCGGCAGGTCCGCTGGTCGTGCCGGTAGATGGTATTGCCGTAGCGGTCCTGCACCCGGTCCACCAGCGTTGGCTCCACCCGCTCACCACCGTTAGCGAACATCGCGTAGGCAGCAACCATCTGGTAAAGCGTCGTTTCTTCGGAGCCGAGCGAGTTGGCAAGGAAGGTGCCCATGTTGTCATAGACGCCAAAGCGCTCAGCGTAATCCGCTACCACATCCATGCCGATCTCCTGCGCCAGCCGGATCGTCATCAGGTTGCGCGACCGTTCGATGCCGGTGCGCAGAGGCGTCGGACCATAGAACTGCCGGGTGGAGTTGCGCGGCCGCCACAGACCCTGCGGTGTGTTGATCTCAATCGGCGCGTCCACCACGATGGTGGCAGGAGAATAGCCGCTGTCGAGTGCTGCGGCGTAGACAAAGGGCTTGAAGCTGGAACCGGGCTGCCGCAGCGCCTGCGTCGCACGGTTGAAAACGCTGGACTGGTAAGAGAAGCCACCCTGCATCGCGAGCACGCGACCGGTGTTGACGTCCATGGCGACGAAACCACCCTGCACGTCGGGCACTTGTCGCAGGGACCAGCGCTGAAACGTGCCGTCTTCATCCGAGGTCATGGCGCGCACATGAACCACATCGCCAACCTCCAGCAAATCACCGGCCACGCGTGCGCGCGGCCCGAGCGTGCCGTCCTCGTCGCGTTTGCGCGCCCAGGTGACGTCTTCGGCGGCGATATAGTGACCGTCCTCGTCTTCAACGACACCTTCGATGCCGATGCGGGCCGAGCTCTCGCCCACTGTCAGAACTACCGCAGGATACCACGGACCGTTCAACTCGATGTCACGCGGGAACGGGGTGCCGGAGAGCGCGTCGCGCCAGCTTTCCTCATCTCCTAGCCGTTCCGGGTCGATCTTGGTCCGCGCCGCACGCCAGACGCCGCGCGCCCGGTCGTAGCGCTCAAGCTCCGCGCGCAGGGCCTCGGCGGCGACTGGTTGCAGTTCCTGATCGATGGTCGCGCGGACGGTAAGACCACCGGTAAAGAACTCTCCCTCACCGAAATCATCCGTGAGCTGGCGGCGGATCTCGTCGGTGAAGTAGTCCCGCGGTGGCAGCTCCTGCCGGAACCCTTCGAAATCGCCGTTCTGAACGGAACGCAGCGGCGCATTGACCTCCTCGCGGAACGCGACTTGCGAAATGTAGCCGTTTTCCATCATCTCCTTGAGCACGAAATTGCGCCGGGCGAGCAGGCGCTCTTTCTGCCGCACCGGATGATAATCACTGGGGGCCTTGGGCAGGGACGCCAGAAACGCGGCCTCATGCGGGGCGAGATCGGCGAGCGTCTTGTTGAAATAGGTCTGGCTGGCCGCCGCCACACCATAGGAGTTCTGGCCCAGGAAAATCTCGTTGAGATAGAGCTCCAGAATTTCTTCCTTGGTGAGCGTTTCCTCGATCCGTGCGGCAAGGATCAGCTCCTTGATCTTGCGCTCGGCCCGGCGATCCCCGGACAAAAGGAAATTCTTCATGACCTGCTGAGTGATGGTCGAGGCGCCGCGCACGTCCTGCCCGCGAGAGGCCACCGCATCATATGCGGCTGCCGCGATGCCGCGCAGATCATAGCCGTCATGGGTGTAGAAATTCTTGTCCTCAGCCGAGATGAACGCCTGCTTGACCAAATCGGGGATCGTCTCCGCTGGTGCAAAGAGCCTGCGCTCCTTGGCGAACTCATCGATGATCTGGCCCTGACCGGAATAGATCCGGCTGATGGTGGGCGGTGCGTATTGCGCCAGCGACTCGTGGCTGGGCAGGTCGCGGCCATACATCCAGAAAACCGCCCCCACCGAGAGCGCGACCATGGCGATGGCCAGGGTGATCATGGTGAAGATGCCACCGAAGAAAGACAGGATGAAACGGAACAAGGGGCGGTACGCCTTTCGGTAACTGGGTTGTGGCCTATATAGGCACGCGGACCTCTCGCGTCAAAACACGAAACCCGGGGTGCCTGGGTCCGGTCGGTGGATCATTGCCGGACGAGCGCGCGCCGGGCCGCATCGTCGTCGCGCCACTCAAGAATGCCACGCGCAATGCCGCCGACCATGGCCGCGCGCCAGGTCGGATCGCGCAGATTGGTCAGGTCCCGCGCGCTGGACAAAAAGCCGACCTCGATCAGCACGGAGGGGATGTCGGCGGATTTCAGCACCGAAAACCCCGCATGACGCAGCGGGTGGCCGTTCATTGGCCCGCCCGCCGCCGCCATGCCACGGATCAGCGAAGTGGCTAGCGTGCGGCTGCGTGGCTGCGTTTCCTGTCGGGCAAGATCCAGCAGCACGCCCGTCACCGTGTCATCGGTCTTGCGTAAATCGCTGCCAGCGAGGATCTCGTCGCGGTTCTGGCGCGAGGCCAGATAAGCGCTTGCGCTGCTCTGTGCCTGATCGGACAGGATATAGACGGCAGCCCCCTCCGCATCTCCCGCGCTCAGCGCATCCGCGTGCAGCGACACGAAAAGATCCGCGCCCGCCCGGTGCGCTATGGCGGCGCGGGTCTCAAGCGGCACGAAGAGATCCGCATCGCGGGTCAGCACGACCTCCAGATCGCCCGCCCGCAGAAGGGCCTCGCGCAAGGCGCGCGCCATCTGCAACATCAAACCCTTTTCGTTGAGGCCCTCCCGCTCGGCACCTGGATCCTTGCCGCCATGGCCGGGGTCGATCACGACGACAAAGCGGTCGTCGACGATCGGTGCGACCTCGGTCGGGGTCTGCCGCGCCCAGAGCGCACCATCGGGCGGACCCGCGCGGGCCGCGAATTCGGTTGCAGAGACCGCTGACAGATCGACCTGAAGCCGCGCGGTTCCTGCACTTTGATCCAGGGTCATACCCGCCTCGAACGCCATCGGTTCGGCAAGCTCGGCCACCAGGCGGGACCAGCCGGGCCCATGCGCACCAAAGCGGATGGCGGTGATAGCACCCGGCGCTGGCAGCAGATCGGTCGGGGTGACGCCGGTCCAGTCCGCCTCGCTCAGATCGATCACCAGCCTTGGCGGGCTGTCCAGCGTGAAAACGCGGAAGGGCACCCCCTGGCTCAGGTACAGCTGCACGCTGGGTGCGGAAAACCACCCGTCCACGACGCCGCTGGCCTGCGGATCGACGCGGGCGATGCCCTGCGCCGCGGCAGGGCTTGCAACGGCCCATAGAAGGACCGCGCCTGTCAGGAATGTCCGGATCATGTCTGCTCTGCCCGGTTGTTTTGCCACTGTCTTAGCAAAAAGGCCCGGTGAGGGGAATCCCCCGATCAGCGCAGCGCCATGAAATCCTTCAGCCGCGCCAGCCCCTCGTCGATATCCGCGGTGCTGCGGGCGTAGGAGAAACGCAAGGTGGTATGGCCGCGGGACGGATCGAAATCGAGCCCGGGGGTAACGGCAACGCCCGCCTGTTCGAGGATCTCGGCGGCAAACGCGCGGCTGTCGTCGGTGAGCTCCGACACATCCGCGTAAACATAGAAGGCACCATCGGGCGGCGCGATCCGGGTAAAGCCCGCCTCCGGCAGCCCCGCCAGCATGCGCGCGCGGTTCTCGCGGTAGACCTTCAGATTGGCCTGTAGCTCTTCTGTCGCGTCCATGGCCGCGAGGGCTGCAACCTGGCTGGCGTGGGGCGCGCAGATGAACATGTTCTGGGCGATCCGCTCGACCACGCGGATGTGATCCTCCGGCACCACCATCCAGCCCACACGCCACCCGGTCATGGAGAAATACTTGGAAAACGAGTTGATCACATGCACATCGTCGCTGATCTGCAGAGCGGTGACGGCCTTGGCCTCATATTCGATGCCGTGGTAGATCTCGTCCGAGATAAACGCGGCCCCTGCCCCTTGCATGGCGTCGATCAGCGCACAAAGCGCGGGCTTGTCCAGCATGGTGCCTGTCGGATTGGCGGGCGATGCCACCAGCAGACCGGCCAGATCCTGATCTTCCAGATCCCCCGGCGCGGGCTGATAGCGATGCGCGGCACTGGTAGGCAGATCGACGGCGGTGAGGTCCAGCGCGCGCAGGATCTGGCGGTAGCTGGGATAGCCCGGCGCGCCGATGCCGACCCGGTCCCCGGTGTCGAACAACGTCGTGAAGCTGAGCAGAAAGCCGCCCGAAGACCCCGGCGTGATCACCACCCGGTCAGGGCTCAGATCCACATCATACCACTCGCCATAGAGCCGTGCGATGCGGGCGCGCAGCGCTGGCAATCCCAAGGCCACGGTGTAGCCGAGCGCACCCTTCTCCATTGCCTGCGCGAGCGCCGCGGTCGCGGCGGCCGGCGCGCCGACGCCGGGCTGGCCCACCTCCATATGGATAATACGGCGGCCTTCCGCTTCGGCCCGGGCAGCGGCGGCCATCACATCCATCACAATGAAGGGATCGACGACGGATCGTCTTGAAGTACGCATCATTCCGTTCCAGTCTCCGTTTCATGCGTTTTCACCTGTTCTTTCGGGCAGCGTCAATCCCGGCCCTGCTGATCTGGCTGCTCAGCCTGCCTGTTGCGGCACAAAGTCTGCTGCGCGATGCGGATATCGAATATGGGCTGAAACAACTGGCGACCCCGGTCTTGAATGCCGCGGGGCTCAGCCCGAGCCGCGTCAAGGTGCTGGTGGTCAACGACAGCGGGCTCAACGCCTTCGTGGTCAGCAATGACGCGATTTTCATCAACTACGGTCTGATCAATCGCATGAACAACGCCCCCATGCTGCAGGCGGTGATCGCCCATGAGGCCGCCCATATCGCCAACGGTCATATCACGCGGCGCATGACGAATATGGCCAGCGCGCGTTCTGCCGCGGGGTTTGGCCTGGCGCTGGCGGCGGTCGCGGCCGCCTCGGGGGCGGGACGGGCTGCGGGCGGCATCGCTCTTGGCACCCAAAGCTCGGCCCAGGCACGTTTTTTCAAGCACACGAGGGCCGAAGAATCCTCCGCCGACCAATCCGCCATCCGCTTCATGAAGTCGAGCGGTGTAAACCCGCAGGGTATGGCCGATGTGCTGGCGCTCTTTCGGGGGCAAGAGGTGCTGGCGGAGCGGCGGCAGGACAGCTATCTGCGCAGCCATCCGCTGACGCGCGACCGGTTGCGCGCGGTAGAAGGCTATGTTGCCGCCTATGGTACGGATGTACCCGCCGATGCCACGGCGGCCTATTGGTTCGAACGGGTGCAGGGCAAGCTGAGCGCCTATACCCGCAGCCCCAAGTGGACCCTCGGCAGGTTGAAAGACAGCCCCTACCAGGACGTGCGGCTGCTGCGCGAGGCCATCGCCGAGCATCGTCAGTCGCGCACCAAACGCGCGCTTGATGCCATCGACAGGGCCATCGCCGGCCGCCCGAATGATCCCTTTCTGCACGACCAGCGCGGGCAAATCCTGCTAGAAACCCGGAACTTTCAGGCCGCCGCTGCCGCCTATGGGCGGGCGGTCAAACTGGCGCCCAATGACGCGCTGGTACTGTCGGGCTACGGCGGTGCGCTGCTGGCCGTGGGCGAGATCAGCCGGGCGCGGCAAGTGCTGGAAAAAGCGCGGGGGATCGATTTTCGCGATGGCTCCATGCTGCGGGATCTGTCGGTGGCTTATGCAAAGTCCGGTCAGACGGGCATGGCGGCCCTGATTACAGCGGAACGCTACGCGCTCCGGGGTCGGCTGGAGGACGCCGGCATTCACGCAAAACGCGCGGTGGGTCTGCTTGCTGCCGGCACCGCCCCTTGGCAACGCGCGCAGGATGTGTTGATTGCATCCGAACGCGCCGAAAAACGGAGATAACACATGATGAAACGCCTGGCCCTACCGGCTGCGCTCGCCCTCGGCTGCCTCACCGTCCCCGCCGCGGCCCTGGATCTCGAAAGCATGAGCGACGCAGAACGCGCGGCCTTTGGTGACGCCGTTCGCAGCTACCTGATGGAGAATCCACAGGTGATCATGGAAGCGGTTCAGGCGCTCGAAGATCAACAGGCCCAGGCGCAGGCCCAGGCAGACGTCAGCCTGGTTCAGGATCACGCCGAGGCTCTTTTCAACGACGGCTTTTCTTACGTGGGTGGCAACCCCGATGGCGACATCACGCTGGTGGAGTTCATGGACTACCGCTGCGGCTTTTGCAAACGCGCCTTCGGCGAGGTGGAGAAGCTGCTGGAGACAGACGGCAACATTCGCTTTGTGGTCAAGGAGTTCCCGATACTGGGCGAGCAATCTGTGCTGGCCTCGCGTTTTGCCATCGCGACACGGCAGATCGAAGGCGATGACGCCTACAAGTCCGTGCATGATGCGTTGATGGCGCTGAACGGCGACATCACCATGCCCGTGTTGCGCCGGTTGGCGGGCACCTATTCGCTGGATACGGACGCCATCGAGGCGCGGATGGACGCGCGGGAAGTGACCGAAGAGATCGCCGCCACCCGCGCGCTGGCACAGAACCTGCGCATCACCGGAACCCCGACCTTCGTGATGCAGGACGAGATGCTTCGCGGCTATCTGCCTTATGATCAGATGCGCGCCCTGCTGGAGGAAAAGCGCGACTTGTGACGCGGCGGTGGAAAGGCCTTCGAAGGCCTTTCGCCCGTGGTCTCTGTCGTGCCAGAATAGGCGCATGTCTTTTGTCCTTGAGGCCGGTCATTCTGCAGTCGGTGACAGCCTTGGTTGCGGAGTTGCCATTGCCGCAGGGGTCGTTGCTGGTCTTCGCGAAAAGAGAGCCTTGCATCGACTTCTGGCGATGCGCGACGGATCGCGCTGCGCTGACGTTTGATCTTGCGGTGAAAGATCTGGTCGCGACTGCTGTGTATTAGCTCATGATCTTTTTTCCCAAACTGACGACGTTCTGAGCCATTGGCGCCGATCCGGTGGGCTGTTTCATACCCGTCTTGTGAGAGCTTTGGTATCGCGTCTCCTGGCCCGGCACGGTTTTGTTGCGCACACCTGATGACGGTGGTGCTTCCTTTTTCCTTTGGGCGGAGCTGCCCTGTAAGAGCTATGCCAAGCGCGATATAGCGGTCCATGGCGGCACTGCGAGTTTGGATGTCTGCGATTTGCCTATCGGCATTCTTGGCCACGAAGCTTTGGCTCAGCAATGTCACGCAGCGCCTCTGTTATCGCGCAGAGATATGAAAAACATGGTTCCCCGAGGTTTCACATCTACGCGGCTTTGGCGGTGGTATCCGCCGCACCGTTCCCGAAAATCCGGCCAAGATCTGGCGGTGCGTTTGTTGCTTCGGTCCGGGCGATGATGGGCCTGCGTGGCGGAATGGGACCAAGGCTATCCTCTTTTGACACTCGCATCATGACACCTGCAGCTATCAAGGACGCCGCCTACGGTTACTGACGCCATGTCTTGAGCGGATGAGACTTCATCGGACAAATCGGGTAACATCGGTGCCTTCGTTGCCTGGCTGGCAATTACAGAGATGGTCCAACATAGCCGGTGATGACCTCAGTCGCCCCAAACTCCGATGTTTCCATGCCGATATTTATGTGTATCTAAAATCCTACTCGAGGGGTCGGCCCGACCACCGCCCGGCAGCGCCTCGGTATCTCGCCATGACAGGGGGCCAATAGCTTCGTCTCGCTCAAAAAGGAAACGTCACGTTCAGCGCTCGATGAAGACGACCCGGTGTGCGGCAATGGCGTAGGCACAAGTCAGTCTGACAAGCCCTAAGGGATTTCTTACCAACGCGGGCGTCTTCGAGAGCTGCATCCCCGACCTGCCCCCGGTTTTGGTGTAGCAGCGAGGCCCTAGCGTCATGAGCTGATCATGAAGAAGGAACCTCGGAGCGAAAATAAGATCCAATACAGACATCAGAATGTGCAGCGTGCCGCCGTCCGGCGACCCGGACCTGGCAGGATCAGGCCAGCCGTCTTTTGACGCCCGTGGTACCGCCCAGAAGTTCGTCGATCTGTGATTGTGCGACCGGCCGCGAATACAGAAAACCCTGCGCGAATTTTATGCCGAGCTCCTCAGCGACCCGGGCTTGCGGATCGCTTTCGATCCCTTCAACACAGACATCGGCACCAAGCGCATTTGCCAAAACACTCATCATCTTGATCATGGAGCGCTTGCGCCCGTCAGTCTCAATGCCGTCCACAAAGGTCTTGTCGATCTTGATCAGGTCGAAAGACAGCTGGTTGAGGTATTCCAGCGAAGAGTACCCTGTCCCGAAGTCATCCAGCGCGATCTGGATCCCCATCGCGCGGATCGTGGCGATCTGGCGGGCCGCTGTCTCAAAATTACCGATGACAGAGCTTTCAACGATCTCGATCTTGAGCAGTTCGGGCCGGATTTTCCGCTGCTTGAGCGCCTTTTCGAGACGCAGAGGCAGGTCCGTTTGCAGGATTTGTTGCGGCTCAAGGTTCACGGTCAGGAACAATCCGTCGTAAGGTGCTGCTCGGGTCGACCACTCGCCCAGCAGATCCAGCGCACGGTCCAGCATCCGCACACTGATTTGATCCATGACACTCAACCGTTCGGCCACGGAAATGAAGTCACCGGGCATGATGATACCTTGATCGGGGTGCTCCAGCCGGCAGAGTGTCTCAAACCCGCGAATGGTCGCCGCGCTGATATCGACGATCGGCTGGAAATGCGGAACGAACCAGTCCCGCTCCAACGCCATGCGGACCAGCTGCTCCATATTGGCATGGCTGCGTGCCGCGTCGATCTGATCGGCTGACAGCATGTTGGAGCGCACCCGCCGCAGCCGCGCCGCGCGATAGGACGTCCAGGCGTCGCGCATCACATCCGCAGCCGTATGGCCGGTCTTGCCGATGGGCATCGTCGCACCGATGGTGATGTCCAGCCAGACCCGTTGCCGCTTGGTCAGAACAGGTTTTTCGAACGCGCTCAGAAGGGGTGAGATGACGATCTCTTCCAGATCGCCGAAGAGCACCTCCCGTGGCACGACGGCAGCGTAGAAATCCCCCGAAAGATGCGCCAGATCCGCACCGAACGGCAGGCGTGACGACAATCGCTGCGCAATCGCACGCCGCAGCGATGACAGCTCCTCGCTGTCGACTTCATCGTTGACGGCATCAATGCGCGGCACGGCGATAACGAAGGCATAAAAGCTGAGGCCCGCCGTGATCATATCATCCAGCGCGGCCATCAGCGCCAGTTCGTTGGGCAGGCCCGTCAGGCTGTCGATGGAGCGCATCCGATGCACATCGGTCTGCGTTCCGGCCATAAATGTGGCGCGGCCGTTTTCGCCCCGATGGCAGCGCCCGCGGCACCACATCCACCGGTAGGTCCCGTCCGAGTGACGGATCCGGTAGTCTTCGCGCAAATGTGGTTTCACGCCCTGCAAATGTTCGCGCAGCGCTGCACGCAGCCGCTCCTCATCGTCGGGGTGAACGCGCGTCAGCCAGTCTTCGATACTGGTCAGCTCCTCCGCATCAAGCCCGACGAGTTCCGCCCATCTTTTCGAATATTCGACTGTGTTGTTGTCGAGATTCCAGAACCAGACGCCGTCGTTTGAGCCTTGCACCACAAGATCCAGCTTAAGCGTGCGTTCCTGCACCTTGCTTTCGAGATCCCCCGCCAGTTCGGACAGCGACCCGATATTGCGCCGGACGTTCTCCAACAGCGAGTTGATGAGAACTGTCAGCTTCTGAACCTGGAGGTTCTCCTCATCAGCGTCGACGGCAATTCGAATGTCGTAGTTGTCTGCGACGATCATACAAAGCTGGTCGGCAATCGCCTCCACCATCCGGTCCGTGCTGGATTTGGCGACAGCGCTGTCCTCTACCCGGACCGGCGCCGGGATGTCCGGGACCGGTGCAGGCATCGTCACGTCGTTGGCGCTAATTGCCTTTTGTGCTTTTTTCGGCATCGCAGTGCGCCTCACGCCCGCCGGTCCGAGACAGCGCTCGGATCTTTCGAGGCATACTGTGTCGGAACACCGTCAATGGCCGTCCACTTCACACGGATGCGGCAGGCATCGTCGCCCCTGTTGCGACAGGTCAGTTCCTCCAGCACGACCTCATCTCCGAAGCGGTGCGCGCAAGCCTCCACCAGCTTGATATAGAGGCCGCATAACTGGAGATGCGATCGGTACCGCACGATCAGATGGTGGTCGCTCTGCTCCTCGACGGTGAACTTGTCTTCCGTCTCGCTGCTGCCCTCGGGCGTGCGGGTGCCGGACGCCATCAAGGCGTGGATCTTTGCCTGCATGCGAACAAGATCTTCGGAGCTCTCTGCCATTTCGATAAACTTGGGGAAGACCTGCGCGATCACCTCAAAGAACCGGGCAGAGAACAGCTTGAACAAGGCATCTTCGGACAGGCCCGTGACCTCCAGCGTTGCCGCGATCAGACGCTGTGTCTCTTCATCCGGGTAGTGGCTGTCGATTCGGTAGACACGATCATTTGGGATCCCGGCCTTCAGAAACGCATCAAGCCGCAGTTCATCACCACCAGCCTCAAGCAAGCATTCGACGACCACTTTTTCAATGATACCGATCACACGGACTTCCCAAAGCACAGACCGGGAACATGCCGCAGAAGTCCTAAAATTCGGTTTTCACAAGATCGCATTGCTGGTCCGACCGCATCAGCGATCAGACCCTATCCCCGCTGCGCGTCGGTAGGCACTGCAAACGAGCGGTGACTAGCGAATGCGCTGTTCCGTCTTGACATCGAACACCATGGCACGGCGGCTTTCAAAGGTTACATCCACCGTCTCGCCTTCGGCGGCGCGGTCATCGCCGCGCTCTTCGACGATGATCCGCTCGCCGTTGGGTGTGTCGAGGTGAAGATAGCTGACCCCGCCCAGGGCTTCCGACAGTTCGGCATTCAGCGCACCCGTGCCGCGCCGCACCTCCAGGTGCTCCGGCCGCACCCCGAGGGTGACCGCTGTTCCGACCGGTGGCAACGTTACGTCAACGGGCACCGTCCGCCCCAGACCCGGCACCTCGACACCACCCTCCGCCACGGTGCCGTTGAGAAAGTTCATCGCGGGAGATCCGATGAACCCCGCCACGAACTTGTTGTCTGGATCGCGGTAGAGTTGCAGCGGCGCGCCGACCTGCTCGATCACACCGGCGCGCAGCACCACAATCTTGTCGGCCAAGGTCATCGCCTCGACCTGATCATGGGTCACGTAGATCATCGTGGCCCCGATTTCCTTGTGCAGCCGCGCGATCTCCACCCGCATCTCGACGCGCAACTCCGCATCGAGGTTGGAGAGTGGCTCGTCAAAGAGAAAAACCTCCGGTCCGCGCACGATCGCGCGCCCGATGGCCACGCGCTGACGCTGCCCGCCGGATAGCGCCTTGGGCTTGCGCTTGAGGTAGTCGTCCAGCTTGAGGATGTCGGAAGCCGCCTTGACCTTCTGCGAAATCTCCCCCTTCGGCACGCCGTTCATCTTGAGCCCGAAGCCCATGTTGTCCTCGACCGTCATATGCGGATAGAGCGCGTAGGTCTGGAACACCATGGCGACACCACGCTCCGACGGATCCATCCGGGTCACATCCCGCGTGCCGATGTGCATGGCGCCCTCGGTCGTCTCCTCCAGCCCCGCGATCATCCGCAGCAGGGTGGATTTGCCGCAACCGGAAGGGCCGACAAAGACGCAGAATTCGCCATCCTCGATGGCCAGGTCGATGCCGTGGATCACCTGTACGTCTCCGTAGCGCTTGATGGCTCCGTTCAAGGTAACGCCTGTCATGTTGTCATGCCCTCATATGTTGAAAATGCGTATCGGGGAACCGCCAGGCCTGCGCCTCATCGGCGATGGCCTGCGCCGTGCGGGCGAGCCGGGGGACAAGGTGCTCCAGCTCTTCAAGCGTGGTGCTGCTTAGCGCGCCGGTCACCGACATCGCGCCCAGAAGCCGCCGCCGCTCGGTCAATATCGGTTGTGCAATGCAAACAATGCCCGGCTCGTGTTCTTCACGGTCAAAGGCGTAGCCGCGCTTGCGGATCTCTTCGAGCTCGGCACAGAGCGTCTCGGGCGTCGTGTAGGTGTTGTCGGTGAAACGGTGAAACGACTGCTGCGCAAGCGCCTTGGCCAACTCTGGTTCCGGCAGGAAAGCCAGCATCGCCTTGCCGACACCCGTGCAGTAGGCAGGCCCCACCTTGCCAGCGGCTGAGAACATCTCGACCGGTTTGGCTGCGTTGCGCTTGTCCACGTAGAGCACCTGGGCATGATCCAGCTGCGCCAGATGCACGGTCTGCCCTGTCTCCGCGCTCAACCGGTCGATGAAGGGGCGCGCGATGGGCGCGAGTGAGCTTTGGGTCCAGGCGGCGTGGGCCAATCGCAGCAGACGCACGCCCAGTGTATAGGTCTGGTGATGCGGGTCATAAGCCAGCATGCCCTGGGAGGTCAGGGTCTGCAGAAAGCGGTAAAGCGTGGCTTTGGGGAACTGGCTCTCGGCGAGCAGCGTCGCGAACCGGACGGGCTTGCCATAGGCGGCCACCTGCTCCAACACATCCAACGCTTTTCCCACCGTGCCGTCGCCGGACATGGCTATCTCCTCCCTCATGGCGCCGACGCGCTCGCGCCCCCGACACCCCGTCATACTCGGGCCTGACCCGAGTATCTTCCGCCTCTCCCCTGGCGTATTGCTCAGCCCTTGGCGAAGAACACTGTTGACAGGGTAAGCAGATTGCGCTGTAGTTTTCAATATATAAAACCGGGTTCCACATAATGAAACTTCATGTGAGCCACCCGGCTGATGCGACTCGCACACGTACCTGAGGGAGGACACCATGCGTTTCACCACCAAGACAATGCTCATGGCATTGGCGGGATCGACCCTGCTTGCCGGCACCGCAACGGCGGAGCTGACAGGCGATCTGAAGATCTTTCTGGACACATCGAACCCCGCGCCGCGGGCGACGATGGAACAGATGATCAGCGATTTCCAAGGGCTGCACCCGGATCTGAACATCGAGACAACGATCATCGACCGTGATGCCTACAAGACGCAGATCCGGAACTTCCTGACGGCAGATGCACCGGATGTGGCAACCTGGTATGCTGCGAACCGCATGACCCCCTTTGTCGAGGCCGGTCTGTTCGAGGACGTCTCTGATTTGTGGGAAGAGCCCGAAATCGCCGAGGCGCTTGCCTCCACCAAGGGGGCGATGACCATCGACGACAAGCAGTGGGGCGTACCCTATACCTACTACCAGTGGGGAATCTACTACCGCAAAGACATCTACGACGAATTGGGGCTGAGCGAGCCCGCGAACTTCGAAGAGATGAAGTCGAACTGTCAGGCTGTGATCGACTCCGGCCGCAAGTGCTATACCATCGGCACAAAGTTCCTGTGGACGGCTGGCGGCTGGTTCGACTACCTGAATATGCGGACCCACGGCTTTGATTTCCATATGGATTTGGCGCAGGGCAACGTGAAGTGGACCGACGACCGGGTGCGCGAGACCTTTGCCAACTGGCGTGAGCTGATCGACATGGGCGCCTTTGTCGAAAACCACCAGAACTACAGCTGGCAGGAATCCCTGCCCTTCCTTGTCAACGGCGAGGCGGCGTCGATCCTCAAAGGCAACTTCGCCGTGGCACCGCTGCGCGAGGCTGGTTTGGACGACGACAAGCTCGACTTCTACCAGTTCCCCACGATCACCGACGGGATCGCACTGGCCGAGGATGCGCCGACCGATACGTTCCACATTCCGGCCAAGGCTCAGAACAAGGAAGCGGCCCGCGAATTCCTGCGCTATCTGGTGTCGGCCAATGTTCAGACCGAGATCAACAACGGCGAAAATCTCGGGCAGTTGCCGGTGAACTCCAAGGCATCCGTGGATGACGACAAGTTCCTGAACGAAGGGTTCACCATGCTGTCGGAGAACAGCCCCGGTGGTGTGGCGCAGTTTTTCGACCGCGACTTCCCGGCGGAAATGGCCAATGAAGCGATGCAGGGTCTGCAGGAATTCATGGTATTTCCGGACAACCTCGACGATATCCTGAACCGCCTGGATAAGGTGCAGGAGCGCGTCTACCAATAAACAATCGGCTGGCCGGGCGGCGCTCAGACGCCCGGCCAGTCGCCCCCTCCGCGACCCATCCGCCAGCGAGACAGAGCCGTTGACGAATGCGCCGCGACTATCCCATCGCACGACGGAGGAGATGCGCCGATGACCGCCATAGATCCCACGATTGCCGCCGCGAAATCGCAGCGCGGCTGGTACAAGCGCAACGAGATTGCGGTCACGCCATGGTTGTTCCTGGCACCTGCCATCCTGTTTTTTGTCTTCTACGTTGTCTGGCCGATCTATCAGTCGATCGCGATTTCCTTCTACGACTGGGATGGGCTGGGCGAGGCGCGCTTTGTCGGCATGGACAACTATGCGGAGCTGATGGACGACAGCGCCTTTGAGGTGTCGTTGTGGAACAACCTCAAGTGGTTGCTGTTCTACCTTCTGGCGATCCCCGGAGGGCTCTTTATCGCGCTCTTTCTGAACCAGACGGTCACGGGGATCCGGATCTACAAATCGCTATTCTTCTTTCCCTTCGTGTTGAGCCAGGTCGTCGTGGGGCTGGTCTTTTCATGGTTCTACCTGCCCAACGAGGGGCTGTTGAACACCGTGCTTGGGGTTTTCGGCATGGGACCTATCAACGTGCTGGGCGATCCGACACTTGCCACCTACGGCATCATTGCGGCCGGGCTCTGGCCGCAGACGGCCTATTGCATGATCCTCTATCTCACGGGCCTAAACGCGGTTGATCCCGAACAGATCGAGGCCGGGCGGCTCGATGGTGCCAAGGGCTGGCGGATGCTGTGGTTTATCATTATCCCGCAGCTGAAGCCTGCAACCTTCATCGCCTTTGTGGTGACCATCATCGGCGCGTTGCGCTCCTTTGATCTGATCTCCGTGATGACCAACGGGGGGCCCTTTGGTCAGACCCGGGTCCTGAGTTTCTACATGTTTGAGAAGGCGCTGTCGGAATACGGCTTCCGCATGGGGTATGGCGCGGCCATCGCAGTGGTGCTGTTCCTGATCATGCTGGTCTTTATCGCCTATTTCCTATGGTCCATGTGGTCCGAGGAGCGGGGCCGGTGAGCCATCAAAAGAGATTTTATACCTCCGGTGGGAGTTTATCCGGCAAGATGACGGGGGAGCGATCATGACCAGGGAGGCATTTGACGCGCTCTGTGCCGTGCATCCCGGGGCGGTTCTGTCGGGCCCGGGCGAGCTCGACGCGTGGAAAGTGGGCGGCAAGATGTTTGCCTGTTTCGGACATACGGATAATCGCGCCGAAAATGACGATCATGTGGTGGTGCGCTGTGCCGATGCGGAGATGGCCCGTGTGCTGATTGACAGCGGTGTCGCAGGAAAGCCCGCGTATTTTCGCGGTGCCTGGGTGCGGCTGGATTTGCCGAGCCTGCCTGCCGACGAGGCCCGCCACCGCGTGGCCGTATCCTACGATGCCGTCCGGGCCGGATTGACCAAGAAGGCCCAAGCCGCCCTGCCCCAACGCCAGGAGATCTGAGATGTTTCCAACACCCATCGAGAAAGGCTCCCGGACCTGGCAGCTGACCTATCAGTCGCTGTTGCCCATGGCATTGATCCTGTGGT
Source organism: uncultured Roseobacter sp. (assembly GCF_947496515.1). GTDB lineage: Bacteria > Pseudomonadota > Alphaproteobacteria > Rhodobacterales > Rhodobacteraceae > Roseobacter. Next base: position 422,436 of record NZ_CANMDB010000001.1, read on the forward strand.
TGTTGCCGCTGATTGCGGTTGCGATCTTCTCCGTCAAGCCTGCGGTGGATTTCACCCAAGGCAACTACTGGGGGATGCCATCGTCTTTCGAGCTGGTGAACAACTACGGTCAGGTGTTTTTCAACTCCGACATGCCGCGGTACATGCTGAATTCCATGCTGATCACCGTGCCGACGGTCATCGGGGCGGTCACGCTTTCCTGTCTGGCGGGATTTGCGCTCGGCATTTACAAGTTCAAGTCGAACATTTGGGTTTTCTTCATGTTCGTGGCGGGTAACTTCGTTCCATTCCAGATCCTGATGGTGCCCGTGCGCGACCTGACGCTCGACATGGGGCTTTACAACACCAAGACGGGGTTGGTCTTGTTCCATGTGGCGTTCCAGACGGGGTTTTGCACGCTATTCATGCGCAATTTCATCCGGGCGCTGCCGTTCCAGTTGATCGAGGCGGCGCGGGTCGAGGGGATCGCGGAGTGGAAGATCTTCTGGTATGTGGTCATTCCGCTGATGAAACCCGCGATTGCGGCACTCAGCGTGCTGATCTTTACCTTCATCTGGAATGATTACTTCTGGGCTGTGGTTCTGACCCAGGGCCCAGAAAGCCAGCCTGTCACAGCCGGGATCACCTCTTTCAATGCGCAGTTCCGGGCCGCGTATCACCTGATGAGCGCGGGCTCCATTGTTGCCGCCCTGCCGCCGGTGCTGATGTTCTTTGCCATGCAAAAACACTTCATCGCGGGACTGACCCTCGGGGCCGTCAAGTAACCCTCAATCACGAGACAAGACAAGACATGACAAAGATCACGATGATCGGGGCGGGATCCACCGTCTTCATGAAGAACCTCATTGGCGATGCGCTGAGCAAGCCCGCGCTGCGAGAAGCGCATATCGCGTTGATGGATATTGATGCGCAGCGGCTCGCGCAGTCCGAGCTGGTGGCGCGAAAGCTGGTGATGAGCTTGGGCGCGAGCGCCAGTGTCACGACACATACCAACCAGCGCGAGGCGCTGGAGAGGGCGGATTTCGTGATCGTGGCGTTCCAGATCGGCGGGTTCGAGCCTGCGACACGGATCGATTTCGACATCCCCAACCGCTACGGTCTGCGCCAGACCATTGCAGATACGCTGGGTATCGGCGGCATCATGCGCGGTTTACGGACGGTACCGCATCTGTGGTCTATCGCCGACGACATGGCCGCGGTCTGCCCCGATGCGCTGATGCTGCAATACGTGAACCCGATGGCCATCAATACCTGGGCATTGACCTCGCGTTACCCTCGGCTCAAGCAGGTGGGCCTGTGCCATTCCGTGCAAAACACCGTCGAGGAGCTGGCGCTGGATCTGGAGATGGACGAGGCATCGCTGCGCTATCGGGTGGGTGGCATCAATCACGTGGCATTCCTGCTGGAGCTGACCGACCGGGATGGCAACGATCTTTATCCTGCGATGCGGGCCGGCTACCGCGCGGGCAAGATCCCGCTGGAGAGCCGCTGGAACCCACGCTGCCCCAATCTGGTCCGCTACGAGACCTTCATGCATCTGGGATACTTTGGCACCGAGTCCTCCGAGCATTTTGCCGAATACGTGCCCTGGTTCATTAAATCGCACCGGCCCGATCTGATCGAACGCTTCCGCATCCCGCTCGACGAATACCCGACCCGCTGTGCCGAGCAGGTCAGCGCATGGGAAAGGCAATACCGCGATTTGCAGCAGGCCGAGCGGATCGAGCACACTGTCTCCAACGAATATGCTGCGACCATCATGGACAGCATCGTGACGGGCACGCCGTCGGTGGTCTATGGCAATGTGGCGAACACCGGACTGATCCCGCAGCTGCCTACAGGGGCTGCCGTCGAGGTGCCCTGTCTGGTGGATACAAACGGGCTGCAGCCCACGGTCGTGGACGATATTCCGCCGCATCTGCTGGCAGTGATGAACACCTCCGTGAACGTCCAGCAGCTCACCGTCGAGGCGCTGTTGACCGAGAACGTGGAACACATCTATCACGCCGCCTACATGGATCCCCGCACGGCTGCCGAGCTGGATCTGAGCCAGATCAAATCGCTGGTGGATGATCTGTTGGTGGCGCATGGTGACTGGTTGCCCGGCTGGGCCCGCCGGTCGCGCGCGGCCTGACGGTTTTGAGATTTCCTCTCTTCGGCAAAGGTCCGATATGACACGCAATGCGACTTTTAACGACCTCGACGGAGCTTCTGTCTACATTACGGGCGGCGGCTCCGGCATCGGGGCGGACCTGACCGACGGGTTTCTGGCACAAGGGGCCAAGGTCGCCTTTATCGGGCGGTCCGACGCCAGCGGATTTGTCGAGGAGATGGGCGAGAAGCACGGGGTCAAACCGCTCTTCTTTCAGGGGGATATCACCGATACCGAGGCGCTGCACCGAAGCATCGCGGCAGCGGCGGAGGCACATGGCCCGGTGGATGCGCTCGTGTCCAACGCGGCCAATGATAAACGGCACAGCTGGGCGGAGATCAGTCCCGACGAATGGGACCAGTTGATGGCCGTCAACCTCAAGGCCTACTTCTTTGCGGCCCAGGCTGTGGCCCCCGCAATGCAGGCGCGTGGGTCAGGGTCCATCATCAACTTCAGCTCCATCAGCTACATGATGGGCAATGCGGGCTACCCAGCCTATACGGCAGCGAATGGCGGTATCACCGCACTGACCCGCAGCCTGGCGCGCGAGCTTGGACCCGATGGCATTCGCGTCAATGCGCTGGCGCCCGGCTGGGTGTTGACCGACAAGCAGTTGGACAAATGGGCCACGCCCGAAGGGCTGGCAGCGCATCTGGACCGCCAGTGCCTCAAGACGCATCTCGCGCCGCAGGACATCGTGGAGGCGGTGCTGTTTCTGGCCTCCAGGACCAGCCGCATGATGACGGGCCAGTGCATGGTGGTCGACGGCGGTGTGGTAACCACCGGATGAGCGACACCCCCACACCGGAGTGGATTGCCGTCGACTGGGGCACGACGCACCTGCGCGCGTTTGCGATGCGGGATGCGACGGTGCTTGCGCGATCGGTCTCCCAGGACGGTATGGGCAGGCTTGACCGAACAGGGTTCGAACCTGCGCTGATGGCGCTGGTCGGCCCATGGCTGAGCGCCGGCCCGGTTCCGGTGATCGCCTGCGGCATGGTCGGCTCTCGTCAGGGATGGGTAGAGGCGCCCTACCGCGAGGTTCCTTGTGTCCCGCTGGATCCGACTCTCACCCCTGCCCCGGTCACGGGCGATCTTGCGGTGCATGTGCTGGGCGGTCTGTCGCAAAGGCGGCCCGCGGACGTCATGCGCGGGGAGGAGACGCAGATCGCGGGGTTCCTCGCGCTCAACCCCGGCTGGGACGGTGTGCTGTGCTTGCCCGGGACCCACACTAAATGGGTCCATCTGAGCGCGGGTGAGGTCGTCAGCTTTCAGACCTTCATGACCGGCGAGATCTTTGCCTTGCTGAGCGGTCACTCTGTGCTGCGTCATTCGCTGACGACCGATGGATTTGACGCGGAGGCTTTCGATACCGCAGTCAGCGACGCCATGGGTCACCCCGAACGGTTTGCCGCGAAACTCTTTAGCCTGCGCGCGGGTCATCTGCTGCACGGCACGCAGGACGCAGCCATCCGGGGCGCGCTGTCGGGGGTGCTGATCGGGGCGGAGCTCGCCGCCGCGCGGCACTATTGGCTGGGCCAGAACATCGCCATTCTCGGCATGGGTGATCAGGCGCAGGCCTACCAGCGCGCATTGCGCCCGCAGGGGATCGAGGCGATGCTGGTCGATACCGAAAGAGCCACTCTGGCAGGCCTGACCGCCGCCTATCGCACCCAGAAAGAACGCGCATGACATTGCCCATCATCGCCATTCTGCGGGGGATCACGCCCGCGGAAGCCGAAGCCATCGGCGCCGCACTCATCGCCGCCGGGATCACCCAGATCGAGGTGCCGCTGAACTCGCCCGATCCCTTGCGGAGCATCGGCACACTTGCTGCAACCTTTGGCCAGCGGGCGCTGGTCGGCGCAGGCACCGTCCTGACCGTTCCAGAGGTTGAAGCAGTGGCAAAGGCGGGTGGCAAGCTTATCGTCTCTCCGAATTGTGACACGGCGGTGATCCGCGTCAGCAAGTCGCTGGGACTGCACAGCTGGCCCGGTGTCTTTACCCCGACAGAGGCGCTCGCGGCGCTGCAGGCGGGTGCCGACGGGCTCAAGCTCTTTCCCGGCACCATGGCGGGGCCTGCAGGTCTAGCAGCCATGCGCGCGATATTGCCCGAAGGCACACGGGTCTTTGCCGTCGGCGGCGCGGGTCCCGAGAATTTCGCCGATTGGATCGCGGCTGGCGCGGATGGGTTCGGCATCGGATCTGCCATCTACAAACCCGGCATGAGCGTGGCGGATGTGGCAGACCGCGCGCGGACCATCGTGGCCGCCTACACTGCGGCATCTGCGTGACAGGACCTTTGCAGCGCGCGCTTGGCGTTTGCTACTACCCAGAACACTGGCCGGAGGACATGTGGGCCCGGGACGCCGCAGAGATGGTCGCCACGGGTATCACCTGGGTCCGGATCGGTGAGTTTGCCTGGAGCAGGCTGGAGCCGGACCCGGGCCGTTTCACCTTTGACTGGCTGGACCGGGCCATCGATGTCCTGTCGTCTGCGGGCCTCAAGATCGTGCTCGGCACGCCGACCTGCACGCCGCCGCGCTGGATGCTGGAGCGCTTCCCCGACATGCTGGCACGGGATGCCTCCGGTCAGCTGCGCAAGTTCGGGTCGCGCAGGCACTACTGCTTCAGCCACGCGGGCTACCGCGCCGCCAGCGCTGACATCGCTGCGGTTCTGGGCGACCGCTACGGGCGCGATGCGCGCATCCACGCCTGGCAGATCGACAATGAATACGGCTGTCACGACACCATCCTGTCCTACTCCGAGGCCGCGCGCGACGCGTTTCGCCTCTGGCTGCGCGACCGGTACGGCGAGATCACAGCGCTGAACGAAGCCTGGGGCAATGTCTTCTGGTCGATGGAATACCGCGATTTCGACGAGATCGAGTTGCCCAACCTGACCGTAACTCAGGCCAACCCAAGCCACGACATGGCCTTTCGCCGCTTCAGTTCAGATCAGGTGGTGGCCTATCACACCGCGCAGGCCGACGTGCTGCGCGCACGGACCGACGCACCCCTGCTGCACAACTACATGGGCAGGGTGCTGGAGTTCGATCACTTCGACGTGGGTGCCAGCCTCGATATTGCCACATGGGACAGCTATCCCATCGGGTTCCTCTCTGACCGGCTGGAAGGCACGGCAGAGCACAAGGCCCGCTTTCTTCAGCAGGGCGACCCGGACATGCAGGCCTTTCATCACGATCTCTACCGCGCGGTCGGGCGCGACGGCCGCTGGTGGGTGATGGAGCAGCAGCCAGGGCCGGTAAACTGGGCGCCGCATAATCCTGCGCCGCTGCCCGGCATGGTCCGGCTGTGGAGCTGGGAGGCTTTTGCCCACGGGGCCGAGGTCGTGAGCTATTTCCGCTGGCGTCAGGCTCCTTTCGCGCAGGAGCAGATGCACGCGGGGCTCAAGCGGCCCGACAACGCCGCCGCCCCCGGTCTGGCCGAAGTTGCCCGGGTGGCGCGGGAGATCGCACAGATGCCGGATGCGGGCACTGCCGCGGCCCGTGTCGCGCTGATCTTTGACTACCCCTCCGCCTGGGCGTGGGACGTGCTTCCGCAAGGTACCGGCTTCAGCTACTTCCGTCTGATGCTTGACGCCTATCGCGCGCTCCGGCGCCGCGGGCTGTCGGTTGATATCGTGCCGTCCTCTACGAGCGATCTGTCGGGTTACGCGTTGGCGCTGGCACCCGGGCTGGCATCAATGCCCGATGCCCTTTGTGCGGCGCTGGCGGGACGCACCGCTCTGGTCGGCCCGCGCAGCAACGCGGTGACGGACGAGCTTTGCATCCCTGATCCCATGGGTCCTTCCCTGCCCGGCCTTGATGTGACAGCCACCCGGGTTGAGAGCCTGCCGCCCACCCACGAGCGACCCGTCAAAGGGGGTGGCAGCGTCGGTCTGTGGTGCGAGACGCTGGAAGGGACGGCGGAGTGCCTCTTTGAGACGGAGGCAGGCGCGCCGGTTCTCATTGGCGATGGCACCCTGCACTACCTTGGATCCTGGCCAGATGCGGCGCTTTGGGACAGGATCATTCGTGCGCTTGCCGCGAAGGCGGATCTGGACGTCGAAGACCTTCCCGAAGGGCTGCGCCTGCGTGACACCCCCAGCCACCGGTTCGTGTTCAACTACGGATCAAAGCCGGTTGCCTACAAGGATCAAGTGGTTGAACCCGCCGATGTCGTGTGGTGGCCACACGCGTCTTGCTAAAGAGATAGGTCTGCCTGCAAGGCCCGACAGCCGCGTTGTCGTGCGCCGGGAAACCTCCCGGGTTGGAAGTGCCAAAGAACTTGAGGTTTAGGACGCAACACTTTGATCTGTATTATTTTCATGAGAATAGCTTAGGTCTCTTCGACACCTCTCAGCTTTTCAAACCCATGCAACGTTAATGCGGTCGACACAAGAAGGCGTTCCACAGGCGCGCAAGAACAGCCGTCTTCCACCACCGTGCCCGGCGGCTCCGAAACCCGTCAGCCGTGCGCCTGCGCGTAGGCCAGACAGCCCAGCAAAGCGGCTTCGTCCTGCGTGATGACCGACACCTGCACCGGTGGCATCTGCTGTTTGACCGCGGGTTGGGCCTGCAGCATCTCGACGAAGGTCTCGCGCGCCGGACTGCCGAGCAGACCGCGCACGACGGATCCCGCCAGAAAGATCCCGCCCGAGGGCATGTAGAGCAACCGCAGATCCTGAATGAAGGCGCCCAGCATCCGTGCGTAGGTCTCGACCGAGGCGCGGGCGTCACTGTCGCCCTGATTGGCAGCGTCGATCACGTCGCGGGCGTCCATCTTTGGACCGCCGGTCGCGGCGGCGTGCAGCTCTGCGAGACCCGGGCCGCGCACCGCATCCTCGGCGCAGCGCACCCAGGGCGTCGCACCACCCACATAGGCGGTCATGATCTCGGCGACCCGGGTCGGCAGACTGCCAAGACCCGCCTCGGCCCGCAGGCACACGGTATGTCCCGCAAAGCGCAAGACCGGGCTGACGTTGAACCCGGTGCCCGCACCGATAACCAACCGCTGATCACCGTCGCCGGTAAGGGCCTCCACAACGACCTGCGTGCCCTCTGGTCCCAGACTGTCGAGCGCATAGCCCAAAGCGCTCAGATCATTGAGCAGATCGACGCGCCCTGCCCCATGCCGGCCCGCCAGCTTTCGCGCATCAAATTCCCAGCCCCGGTTGGTCAGCCGCGCGGCCTGTGCCGTAACCGGACCGGCAACAGCGACCGATAGCGCCTCCAGTTGATGAACATCCGAATGCGCCAGATAGGCCGTCAGGGCGGTGTCAAAGTCCGCATAGTCGTCATTCTGGTAGCGCTTGGTCAGTGTGGCGTCGATCTTGCCACCGCGCGCGCAGGCGAACCGCACGTTGGTTCCCCCTACATCCGCCAGAATCAATGCCATGTCGCGCGGTCCTCAGACAAATCGGCTGACGTAATTCTCAAGGATCTCCTGCCGTCCGGATCTGGGCTGCGGGTCAATGCCGCCCGCTGCAACCTGTGCTTCGATCTCGTCAAGCGTACTGCCCTGCAGCCATGTCTTGGCAGCCTCCCCGTCCCATCCGGCATACCGTGCCGCCCGAGCCGCTTCAAGACCGCCGTCTGCATGCATCGCCGCAGCCGCCTTGAAGCTGCGGGCACAGATGTCCATGGCACCCACATGGGCTGCGATGAGATCCTGTGGATCAAGGCTCTGCCGCCGCAACTTGGCATCGAAATTGGTCCCACCGGTGGTGAAGCCCCCTGCGCGCAGAACCTCATAATAGGCGAGCGCCGTCTCGGGCACGTTGTTGGGAAACTGATCCGTATCCCACCCGGACTGGTAATCGTTGCGGTTCATGTCGATGGAGCCAAAGATGCCCAGCGACGTGGCCAGCGCCAGCTCGTGCTCGAAACTGTGCCCGGCCAGAATAGCGTGCCCCTGTTCGATGTTCATCTGAACCTCGCCCTCCAGCCCGAACTCCTTGAGAAAACCGTAAACCGTGGCGACGTCATAGTCATACTGGTGCTTGGTGGGCTCCTGCGGTTTGGGCTCGATCAGCAGCGCGCCCTTGAAACCGATCTTGTGCTTGTGCTCCACCACCATCTGCAAAAAGCGTCCTGCCTGCGCGCGCTCGCGCTTAAGATCGGTGTTGAGCAGCGTCTCGTATCCTTCGCGCCCGCCCCAGAGCACGTAGTTCTCGCCCCCCAGCTTATGCGTGGCATCAAGGCAGTTCTTTACCGTCGCCGCCGACCAGGCAAAGACCTCCGGGTCTGGGTTAGTGGCCGCACCCGACATGAAACGCCGGTGCGAAAAGAGGTTCGCCGTCCCCCAGAGCAGTCTGGTCCCTTGGCCGGTCATCTTCTCGCCGATGTAGTCGATGATTTCCTCGAAGTTGCGCTTGCTTTCGGCAAAGCTCGCCCCTTCAGGACGGATGTCCGCGTCATGCCAGCAGAAAAACGGCTGACCGAGGATGGCAAACATCTCGAACGCGACATCCGTCTTCATCCGCGCCAGCCCCATGGTGTCGCCGAACCACGGACGCTCGAATGTTTGTCCGCCAAACGGGTCGCCGCCCGGCCAGGCAAAGCTGTGCCACCACGCCACGGCAAAGCGCAGATGATCCTCCATCCGCTTGCCGTTGATCATCTCATCCGCGTCATAATGGCGATAGACCAGCGCATCCATGGGCGCCGACGGATCGTAGGTGACGGTCGGGATGCCAGCAAAGAAATCGGTCATAGTGTCTCCTTCAGCGCGGCATAGGCGGCGCGGTATTTTGCGTGTTTGGCCATGAATGCGTCGCTCAGTGCTGGCTGTGGCATGATGCTGCGCGCGCTGACCGGTGGCGTTGCAATCTCGGCACCCGCGCCAGTTGCCGCCATCATCCCAAGCCGTGCTGCGCCAAAGGCACCACCAAAGTCACCGGCTTCGGGCAGATCGATTGGCATATCGAGCAGGGTCGCGAGGATCTGCAGCCAATAGTCGGAGTTGCTGCCGCCCCCCACGGCCACGAGGCTGTCGATCTGCGTGCCTGTCCCTGTCAGCGCGTCATAGCTGTCGCGGAAGGCGAAACTCACGCCTTCCAGCACCGCGCGCGCGCCCGCCGTCGCGTCGGTCGCGTGGCCCAGTCCCAACAGCGCGCCGCGAGCCGCCGCATCGTTGTGGGGTGTGCGCTCACCGCCCAGATAAGGCAGGAACAGCGGCTCGCCCGGCGCTTGCAATAGGCCCAGATCTGCGGTGAGCGTCGCGGCATCCGATCCGACAAGACCGGCGTACCAGTTCAGCGCGTCGGTGCAGGCGAGGATCACGCCCATCTGGTGCCATGTATCGGGCAGCGCGTGGCAAAAGGTATGCACGGCAGAGGGGGCATCGGGCTGGTAAGCGGCGCTTGCCGCAAAGAGCACACCCGACGTGCCCAGCGACACGAAGGCCTGCCCCGGCGTGACAATCCCCATCCCCACGGCTGCCGCAGCATTGTCCCCGGCGCCACCGGCGACAACCACGCCTTTGGGCAGCCCCCAACGGCTGGCCAGCGCATCGCGCAACTGGCCCGAGGGGGCCGCACCCTCTACAAGGCGCGGCATGTGATCCCGGCTGAGCCCGCTGGCGCTCAGCAGCGCATCCGACCAGTCGCGTGCGCCGGTATCGAGCCAGCTGGTACCAGCCGCGTCCGACATCTCCGAGACGGCCTCGCCTATCAGCCAGAGCCGCAGGTAGTCCTTGGGCAGCAAAATCCTGGCGGTTTTTTCCCAGATCTCAGGCTCATTGGCGCGGACCCAAGCGACCTTGGGCGCGGTGAACCCCGGAAACACGATGTTGCCTGTCACATCGCGCCACTGCGGATCCGCATCGAAGGCGGCGGCCTCCGCATGGCTGCGCGTGTCGTTCCAGAGCATGCAGGGCCGCAGCACGTCACCCGCCACATCCAGCAGCGTCGCCCCATGCATCTGTCCGCTGAGCCCGATGCCCCGCACCGCATCAAGCGATTGCTCGGCCGCGAGAGCCGCGAACACCGTCTCGGAGGCCTGAAGCCATTCTGCCGGGTTCTGCTCTGACCAGCCAGGGTGCGGGCGCTGCACTGTCAGCGGTGCAGTCGCCTCCGCCACAATGCGCTGCTCTGCATCAATGAGAATTGCCTTGAGGCCCGAGGTCCCCAGATCAAGACCGATATACATGGTTCAAGCCGCCTTTTCGGGTTTTTTGCCCATGATGATCATGCTGAGGATATCGTCTTCTGTTACATCCTCGACGCGCTCCGTGCCGATCATTCGGCCGTTTTTCATCACGGACACCCGGTCGCACAGCTCCAGCATTTCACGCGTGTCATGGCTGATCAGAAAGATGCCCAAACCCTGTTTCTTCAACTCCTGGATCAGCTCCGCCACCATCTGTGTCTCATGCACCCCGAGTGCGGCGGTAGGCTCGTCCATGATCAGGATCTTGGCGTTGAAATAGACCGCCCGCGCGATGGCAACCGACTGCCGTTGTCCTCCCGAAAGCGCGGAGACCGGCTCCTTGATCTTGCGAAAGTTGGGGTTGAGCCGCGCCATGATCTTGCGCGTTTCCGCCTCCATCCGGTCGTCATCGACAAACCCCATCCAGTTGGTCAGCTCTCGCCCCAGAAAGAGGTTCGACGCGGCATCTAGGTTATCGGCCAGCGCCAGCGTCTGGTAAATCGTCTCAATGTTGTACCGGCGCGCGTCGCGCGGGCTGGTGATGGTGGCCTTCTGGCCTTCCACGAAGATCTCGCCGCTATCGGCATTGTAGGCGCCCGACAGGATCTTGATCAGCGTGGATTTTCCCGCGCCGTTGTGGCCCAGCAGGCCCACGACCTCGCCCGGGTTCACCTGGATAGACACGCCATCGACCGCGCGCACACCGCCGAAGGAAATCGAGATATCACGCATTTCGCAAAGGGGGGTCATCAGCGGCCTCCGGTCTTTTTACGGTAGATGGTGTCGATCAGCACGGCGGCGACCAGGACGGTGCCCACCACGATGTTTTGCAAGGGCGCATCCACGCCGACCATCGCCATGCCGGATTGCAGCGACTGCATGATCAGCGCGCCGAGGATGGCACCGTAGATCGTACCGATCCCGCCAGCGAGTGCTGTGCCGCCGATCACCGCGGCGGCGATCACGCGCAGCTCGTCCAGCGTGCCGATGTCGTTGGAGTGGTTGGTCAGCCGGGCCGAGGCCACCACTGCCGACAGCGCACAGAGCGCACCCATGATGGCGAAGACCTTCACCGTCAGAAGCCGCGTGTTTACCCCCGACAGTTCCGCCGCATCCGGGTTGCCACCAGTCGCAAAGATATAGCGCCCTAGCCGGGTGCGCTGTGCAACCAGCGTCATCACGATCGCCACGCCGATCAGCAGCAGCACCGAAATGGGCAGCCCGTAAGAGGCGGTGAAGCCTTCGGGCATGACCTCGCCCCGCGCTTCAAACAGGCGTTCCAGCCGGCGCGAGGGGATCTCATAGGCGTTCAGCACCGCGATGAACCCGAGGATACCTGCGGCGATGATGGCGCCGATGGTTGCCTCCGCCCAGGCGGGTTTGACGGGGAAGTCATGGGCAATCTTGGCGCGGCGTGCGGACCAGAGCGCGTAGATGGCCCAGACCACAGCGAGTATGCCGAAGATCCAGCTCCAGGTCTCACCGAGCGTGCCGTTGATGCCGCCGAACTTCATGAAGGTGGGATCAAGCGGGCCAATGGTCTGGCCGCTGGTCTGATACCAGGCGACATTGCGCCAGACGAGCAGACCCCCGAGTGTCACGATAAAAGCGGGGATCGTCAGATATCCCACCAGCCAGCCCTGAAACGCCCCGATCAGTGTGCCGAGCGCCAGCCCCGCGGCAATGGTGATCCAGGGCGTCAGCGGATGGCCAAGACCCAGCCCGAAGAGATCCGGCAGATATCGCGTCTGCAGCATCGCCATAAAGGCCGAGCAGGTTGCAAGCAGCGCACCCACGGCCAAATCAATGTGGCGGGTGACGATCACGAAGACCATGCCGGTGGCCATGATCGCCACGCTCACGGTCTGGATGGTCAGGTTAAAGATGTTGCGGGGCGTCAGAAATCGCCCCTCGGTCAGCACATTGAAGGCAATGCAGATGACCAGAAAGGCCCCGATCATGCCCAGCAGCCGGGTATCGATTTCAAGCGCCTGAAATCCGGTGCGTTTCTTGGTTTGCGGGGCGGACACATCGGTCATTCGGAAGGCTCCTGCGGAACGGCAAGGGACAGCATGCGCCGGGGCGCAGCCAGGGTCAGGGGCCCCTCCGGCAGAGGGACCCCGTCACATCAGTCGGGCTTAGTTACAGGGTGCCGGACCGCCGGACACACCCTGGCAGAGCGCGTCCTTTTCAATCCAGCCCGCGTCCACCACGGCCGACAGGTTGTCCGCTGTCACCGGAACAGGTGTCAGGAAGCGCGCGATCATCTTGGTGCCGCCGGGCGATGTCCATTCCTGCGCGTCGACAACATCCGCCATCTCGGTGCCACCGGCGAGCGACACGGCAATCTCTGCCGCGGCCTTGCCCAGATCGCGCGCGTCCTTCCAGACGGAGACGGTCTGCGTGCCCTTGGCCACCCGGTTCAGGGCTGCGTGATCGCCGTCCTGACCGGAGACGGGGATACCTTCCATGCCCTGCGCCGTCAGCGCCGCGACCACACCACCCGCGGTGCCGTCGTTGGAGGCCACGACCGCGTCGACGTTGTTGTCATTGGCGGTCAGGATCTGCTCCATGTTGCGCTGCGCATTCGCGGGCAGCCAGCCATCGGTGTAGGCCTCGGCCACGATGTTGATCTTGCCCGCATCAATGGCTTCCTGCAGCACTTCCTGCTGACCACCGCGCAGGAAATCCGCGTTGGGGTCGGTGGGCGAGCCCTTGATCATCACGTAGTTGCCCTCGGGCAGCGCCTCAAAGACAGCCCGCGCCTGCATCCGGCCCACTTCGACGTTGTCGAAGGTCAGATAGAACGCGCGCGGATCCTCGATCAGGCGGTCATAGCCAACGACCGGAATCCCCTCATCCGCGGCAGCTTGAACAGCCGGACCGATGGCCGCACTGTCCTGTGCGAGGATGATCAGCGCATCCACCCCCTGTGCGATCAGGCTTTCCACGTCCGACAACTGCTTGGCCGAGGAGCTTTGCGCATCCGACGACACGTATTCGGCACCGGCTGCATCGAGGGCTGCCTTGATCGCAGCCTCATCGGTTTTCCAGCGTTCTTCCTGAAAGTTGGACCAGCTCACGCCGACGGTCAGGTCTTGGGCATAGGTGGCTGTGCTCAGGGCTGCCGACACGGCAACGCCCATAATCATCATCTTCTTCATTGTATCCTCCCAGTGGGACAGTTCTGTTGACTGTTCATGCCTTTGTTTGATCTGGCATGGCGCAAAGGATTGACTGTTTTAATTCAGCTGTCAAAATAAAACTGTCCTATTTGTGCTATTATTTCGGGCGAACAGCTGAAATGGGTCTATAAATTCCCGGAAACGGGCGGAGATCGTACATTAATATTCAGAGGGGTGAATAAATGGATCTCGATCTGCAGGACCTCAATCTTGCCGAGAGCCGCGGCGGCGCCGGTCCGATTCGACCCGATCCGGATGCGCCGGGCAGCAACCTGCGACACCGTGTTTTCGAGACTGTGCGCTCCGCTGGCCAGATCTCGCGGATCGATCTGGCAAAGCAACTGAAGGTCAGCCCTGCGTCGATCACCACGCTGGTGAGCGAACTGCTGGACCTCGGGCTGTTACAAGAAAACAGCGATACAAGCCGCAGCACAACCCGCGGGCGCCCGCCCGTGGCGCTCTCGGTGCAACCCGATGCGGGCTACGTGGTGGGGATCAAGCTGTCGCGGTTCCAGCATACCGCGCTGCTGGTCGACGCCGCAGGTCAGCCCCTGGCGGAGGCGAGCCTGCCCTGCCTGCCCAGGCGCCGCAGCCTTGATCAGGTGCTGACCGAGACGGCGGAGGTGCTGGACATGCTGCTGCGAAAAGCCGATCTCGCACGCGGAGACATCGCATGCATTGGCCTTGGCCTGCCCGGGATCGTTGATCACGCCAGTGGGCAGATGGTCTGGTCCCCGCTGCTGACCTGCCGGGCCAAACCCTTGCGCCGGATTGCGGAGGATGCCTTTGGCGTGCCCGTGGCCGTAGACAACGACGCCAACCTCGTCACCTTGGCGGAACTGTGGTTCGGCAAGGGTCGCGCCATGGCAGATTTTGCCGTGGTCACAGTCGAGGAAGGCGTCGGCATGGGGCTGGTGATCAACCACCGGCTCTACCGGGGCGCAGGATCGCTGGGCATGGAGCTGGGCCACACCAAGGTGCAGCTGGACGGCGCGCTTTGCCAATGCGGCCAGCGCGGCTGTCTCGAGGCCTATATCGCCGATTATGCGCTGGTGCGGGAGGCCTCTACCGCGCTCGACCCCGCCAGTACCGAGGTCGCCGCCTCAGATGTCATGCTGCAACAGCTCTATGAGCAGGCCAAGGCGGGAAACGAGGCGGCCCGCGTGATCTTTCGCCGCGCCGGGCGGTTTCTCGCCCTTGGTCTGGCGAATGTGGTCAACCTCTTTGATCCGCCGTTGATCATTCTGGCGGGTGCGCGGATGCAGTATCACTATCTCTACGCCGATGAGGTCATGCGCGAAATGCAGGGGCTCGCGCTTAACCGTCAGACGGCGCCGCAGCAGGTCGAAACCCACGCCTGGGGAGATCTCATGTGGGCGCATGGTGCTGCGGCACTGGCCTTGTCGGAGATTGCGGATGCCATGGCGGAAGGCCGATGAGAGCGGCACTCCTGCTGTGCCTGCTGGCGCATGGGGTTCAGGCCGAGGTCCGCTTTGAGGATCTGTCGGCCACCCTGCCCGAGCACCGCTATACCGGCGGGTGGGAGCATTTTGTGGGCGGCGGGGTGGCCGTCTTTGATTGCAACGGTGATACGCTGCCCGATCTGCTGGCGGCGGGTGGTGAGAATGCGGCAATGTTGATGGTGAATGCCGGCGAGATGCGGTTTTCCACCGCCCCCCTACCCCGCTTTACCGGCGTCACCGGGGCCTATCCGCTCGACGTCGATGGCGACGGGCACCTCGATGTGGTGCTGCTGCGCGTGGGTGAAAACCAGCTGTTGCGCGGCGATGGGTCATGCGGGTTCACCCCCGCCAACGAGGCGTTGGGCTTTGACGGCGGTACCGCATGGTCCACGGCTTTCTCCGCGACATGGGAGGCCACAGGCCCGGTGTTGGCCGTGGGCAACTATGTGGATCGTGACGATCCCGAAGGCCCGTTCGAAGCCTGCGACGACAACCGCCTGCACTACTGGGAGGGCGCAGCCTTTCGGGCGGAAACGCTCTCGCCGGGGTTCTGCGCGCTGTCCATCCTGTTTGCCCGGGACGCCGGTGGGGTAAAACGGCTGCGGTTGTCCAATGACCGGCACTACTACGTGCGCGGTGGATCGGAGCAGATGTATGACCTGACGGAGCAGCGCTTTCTGGGGCCGGAGGATGGCTGGGCCGAGACACAGCTCTGGGGCATGGGCATTGCCAGTCGGGACATCACCGGCGACGGCCGGGCCGAGGTGATGCTGACCTCCATGGGGGATCAGCTGCTGCAAATCGCCCGAGCCGATGGTAGGTACGAGGCGGCACCTTTTTCGCAGGGCACCTACGCCCAGCGGCCGCATGTGGGCGATGACGGACGCCCCTCGACCGGGTGGCACGCGGGTTTTGCGGATGTGAACAACGACGCACGCCCCGATCTCTTTATCGCCAAGGGCAACGTGGACCAGATGCCCGGGCTGGCGATGGAGGATCCCAACAGCCTGCTGATCCAGGGACCAGATGGACGTTTTGAGGAACGCTCCGTCTCCGCTGGTGTGGCGACCGTGGCGCGGTCGCGCGGCGCGGCACTGGCCGATCTCGATCTGGACGGTCGGCTTGATCTGGTGGTGATGAACCGCCGCGCTCCGATGGAGCTTTACCGCAATGTGACGGAAGCGACCGGCCATTGGCTATCGCTGGAATTGCGGATGGAGGGGGCGAACACCCGCGCCGTAGGCGCGCTGGTGGAGGTGACGGCAGGCGAGATCACTCAGGTGCAGGAGCAGACTGTCGGCGGCGGGCACGCCGGTGGACAGGCAGGCCCGCTGCACTTTGGTCTCGGCCCGGCAGCGCGCGCGGATATTCGCATCACGTGGCCTGACGGTCGCGTGAGCGTGGTGCGTGATGTGCGGGCAGATCAGCGGCTGGAGATGCGCCCCTAAAGGATGCCGTCCAAACCTGAGACACCCCTCTTCGCTCAGAGCGCCCGCGCAACAGGCACTGTTGCGCCGCGCCGTTCCGCCCCCACGGGGCGGCGCGATTGCGCCACCCCTCGGAACGGCGCTTCAGTATAACTGTCGGGTATCTCTGGTTTAGGCGGGATGGTTCAGCGGTCAACCGGCAGACCACTGGGCACCGCATCGGGCACGCCCAGCCGATCGCCAAGCGCTTCGGGATCGCTCAGGCTGCCCAGAAATGCCACCAGCGCTGCCACATCATCCTCGGCCAATTCTCTGGGCTGGACGGAAACGGCCGCGCGCAGGCGGGCTTGCTCCGCCGGGTCACCTATGTATCGCCAGTCGTCAAGACCGGCCATCACGGGCAGCGTGACAGTGCTCGGTTCGAACAGGTCGAGGGCTCGCTGCGGATCCAGATGCGCCACGATAAACCCGGCCAGATCCGCGTGGCTTCCCGTATGCCCATAGGGGGCCGTGTCCGCAACATTGCGCAGAGACGGCGTGCGGAAGGCATAAGCGTCCTCTGCCTTGCCCGTCACCCGCATCCGGCCCGTGTCGCGCGCGTGATCCTCGAACCGCGCCGCCTTGCCCGGTCCGAATTGGGGCACGCCCATCGCGTGATAGCCGTGGTCGGTCTGAAACGGCCCGCTGTGACAGGCCGCACAGCCTGCGGACCCGTAGAAAAGGGTCATGCCACGCGTCGCTTGCGGCGACAGGTCCCCCTGCCCGCGCAGATAGGCATCGAATGCGCTGGTGTCCGAGCGCCATTCAAAGGCCACGAAGGCGGCGATGGCATCGGAAATATCGGTGAAATCCACCCGCTCCTGCCCGGGAAAAGCCGCCGCAAGCAGAGGCGCGTACCCGGGCGTCTCTACCACCCGGGCCGAGAGAAGATCCCACGCGCCGCCCGGGCCCGTGATCCTGCCCTGGCGCACTGCTTGCGATACGTCATTTTCGCTGTAGTGGCCCGCCATTTCATCCGCGCTCAGCACCGGAAACATCGTCTGGGCGGAGAGCAGGTTTGCAAAGCCCGCCGTCATCTCCGCGCCCATCGGTGTGCGCAAGCCGCCAGGCTTGTCCGGGTCCACCTCGATCCGGCCATCGTGAAAGAGCCGCGTGAACTCCCGTGCGCCCAGATTGAACAACGCGGGCGCATGGCGCGGGATGCGCTGCTCCGGCGTGTTTTGCGCGGTGGCGTGGCGCTCGGGGCCGAGCCCCACGCCACCCTCACCCAGCGACAGCGCGACCCCATCGGCGGTGGCAAATTTCGGGTGGTGGCACGTCGCGCAGGAGATATTGCGGTTGCCCGACAGGATCGGATCGTAGAACAGCATTTGCCCCAGCCGCACCTGCGCCGGGTCGAGTGGCATATAATCCGCATCCGTCACCGGGTCGGGCATCTGCGCCATGGCTGCCACGGCACTGCCAGCGCCAAGGATCGCGCCCCATAAAAAACGTCTCACCTGTACCAAACTCCCTGCACTGGCCCACCGGCCAGCTTCGTCTTTCGTCCAGCAGCTTGTGCCGCTCAGGTCTTTACATCCGGCTCTGTCCGGCCGATGTGCGCCTGCATCTCCGTCAGTTCTACCACCGCGTCGCGGACCTTTTCCAGCGCCACATCGGGCGATAACCCATGGTCGGCGCCCGGTGCCGCGTATTGCTCCAGATAAACGCGCAACGTCGCCCCCTCGGTGCCTGTGCCCGACAGGCGCAACACGGCGCGCGCTTCGCCCGCGAACCAGATCCGCAGGCCCTGATTGTGACTGACAGAGCCATCCACGGGGTCATGGTAGGAGAACTCATCCGCCCCGGTGATATCCAGCCCACCAGCAGCCGTCCCGGCCAGCGCGTCAAGCCTTCCCCGCAGCCCGTCCATCAGTGCATTCGCGGCCTCGGTCGGGACCGCCTCGTAATCATGACGCGAGTAGTAGTTGCGCCCGTACCGCCCCCAGTGATCGGTCAGAATCTCCGCGACCGACTGATCCCGCTCTGCCAGGACGTTGAGCCATAGCAGTACGGCCCAGAGGCCGTCTTTCTCGCGCACGTGATCGGAGCCGGTGCCGGCACTTTCTTCACCACAGAGCGTGACCTTGCCCGCATCGAGCAGATTGCCGAAAAATTTCCAGCCGGTGGGCGTTTCAAAAGCGGCAAGGCCCAGATGCTCGGCAACCTTGTCCGCCGCAGCACTCGTGGGCATGGAGCGCGCCACGCCGGACAGGCCACCCGTGTACCCCGGCGCCAGCTGGGCGTTCGCTGCCAGAACTGCGAGACTGTCTGAGGGGGTCACATAGATGCCGCGCCCGACGATCATGTTGCGGTCGCCATCGCCGTCGGAAGCCGCCCCGAAATCGGGGGCTGTGTCCGACATCATCTCGTCCATCAGGGTCTTGGCCCAGACCGGGTTGGGGTCGGGGTGACCCTTGCCGAAATCCTCGCTGGGTACCGCATTGATCACCGTGCCCGCAGGCGCGCCGAGCGTCTCTTCGAGGATCGCGGTGGCATAAGGTCCGGTCACCGCGTGCATGGCGTCGAACCGCATGGTGAAGCCGCCTTCGAAAAGCGCCCGGATCTTGCCAAAGTCAAAGAGCGTTTCCATCAGCGCCTGGTAGTCCGTGACCGGATCCACGATCTCCACTGTCATGGGGCCGACCGTCGCAGTGCCGACGGCGCTCAGGTCGATGTCGGCGGTATCAAGGGTGTAATAGGCCGCGATGCTCTGCGTCTGCTCGAACATCGCCTGAGTGATGTTTTCGGGCGCAGGGCCACCGTTGGCGACGTTGTACTTGACGCCGAAATCCGCATCGATCCCGCCTGGGTTATGGCTGGCCGACAGCACAAAGCCACCGTCGGTGCTGCGCTGCCGGATCAGGTTCGACACCGCAGGCGTCGAGAGCAAGCCGCCCTGCCCCACAATGACCTTTGCCGCCCCGTTGGCCGCCGCCATGCGCAACATCGTCTGGATCGCGGGCCGGTTGAAATATCGCCCGTCCCCGCCCATGACGAAAGTCTTTCCCTCGGCACCACCGATGGCGTTGAACGTGGCCTGAACGAAGCACTCCAGATACCCCGGCTCCATAAAGACGCGGGTCTTTTTGCGCAGGCCCGAGGTGCCGGGTTTCTGCCCCTCGAAGGGCCCCTTGGAAATGGTCTGAATGTCCATCTGTGCTCCTTTCAGTTGTCACTGGCGCCGCGTCCGGCCTTGGCCATGATACGGGCAATTTTTTGTGTCGCGGGGTGGGTGGCGATATCTGCTGTGCTGACAGGGCTGCGCCGCCGCCAGTTCGGATGGACGTCCACGGTGCCCGGCAGGTTCTGGGCCTCGCGCACGCCGAGCACGTCATCGAGTTGCACAGCCACCAATGCCGCAGGACAAGAGGCCAGATCGACGTGCACCCGGTCCGCCAGATCTTGGGGGCCGTATCGCGCGAGTTTGGCCACCCCCTGGCCCAGCAGATCGGCCTTTTCCGCCGCGCGCACGCGGGTCGCCTCTGCCTCACCGTCGCTGTCGATCCAGTCCAGACGTCGCCACCAGCCAATGTCGGCCCCCTCCCAGAAGCCGCGGATGGTCGGGGTGTCGTGGGTGCCGAAGCAGGCCAGCGACCGCGGGCGCACCGCATCCGGTCCGCGAAAGGCGCCGTTGGCCGTTTTTTCGTATTGCAGCACCGTGTAGCCGTAAAAGCCCTTTTCCGCCATTGTGTCGCGAAATCCATCGGGGACCAGCCCCAGATCCTCGCCGACGATAAGTGTGCCCGCACGCTGCGCCTCGATCAGGATGATGGCCGTCAGCGCGTCGAACGGCTGACGGATATAGCCGCCCGGGCTGCCGTCCTCGGGGATCCAGTAGCTGCGATTGAGGCCCAGAGCGTGGTCGATCCGCAGCACGCCGCAATGGCGCATCGCCTGACGCAGGACCTGACGTAACGGCCCGTAGCCTGCCGCCGCCAGCTTGCGCGGGGAATAGGCGGCCAGTTGCCAGTTCTGACCGGCGGGGCTGAGATGATCGGGCGGCGCACCGAGCGCGACGCCCTGCGCCAGCGTATCCCCGGCGGCCCAGGCTTCCGCCCCATCGAGCCGCGCGCCCACGGCCAGATCCAGATAGAGCCCGAGCGCCATACCACCCCCTCGCGCGCGCTCATGGGCGGTCGCCAACTGCCCGTGGGCCTGCCACTGAAGCCACAGATGCAACCGCGCGGGATCGCCCGGTGCCTGCGATGGCAGGCGGTCGGGGTCGGGCCAGTGTCGCCAATCCGCACCGTGCTCGGCACTGAGGGTCTCAAACCGTGCAAAATCGGCCAGCGCCTCACCGCCCTCCGCGACAAACGCGTCGAAACTGCTCTGCTCCTTCCGGGTCGCGTTGGTCTCAAACCACTCGAAAGCGGCCTCCAGGGCTGCGCGGTGCAATGCGGTGGTCGCGGGATAGTCTATCAGATCGCCAGCGGTTGCTCTGGCACTCCCACCGCCCGGCAGCGCGTCGAGGGCGACATGGGCGGTGTTCAGAAAACCGCGGTGTGTCGGCGAATAGGGGCTGATGGTGTCCGCCGCCGCCCAACCAAGCGCGTGGACGGGATTTATACCTAGAAAATCCGCGCCCTCTGCCCCGAGCGCCTCGGCCAATACGGCCAGATCCTCGAAGTCACCCAGCCCGTGATTACGGGGCGACGGCAAGCCGTAAAGGGCGGCGGTCATGCCCCAGACCTGCGCTACACCCGTCTTTTGCGGGAGCAACGGCGCTCGCTGTGGGGTCGCGATCAGCAGACAGACCTGCGGCGCACCTTTGCCCTGCAGCTGCAGACTGTGTAGGCCCGCGGGCAAGGCGGGCAGATCAATGCGCGCCTCTGCATTGCCTTCCGCAAAGGCTTCTGTCGCGCCTTCCAAAGTCAGCTGCCAGATGCCCGGTCGGGCGATCTCCAAACAGCAGGGCTGCTCTGCCGGAATGATCCGTTCGCGGGGCAGGAGCCGGGCGTCGTCCTCGGCGCGCAGCAGCGCGAGCGTCTCTGCTACGGCCGCGGGGGTGTCCACCTCCAGCCCTTCGGCGCGCAGCAGCGCGCGCTGCGTGTCCGGACTTGTTGCACGATCCTCGCCGCTCAGGTCACGGAACTGGTCAAAGACACCGCAGCGCGCGGCCAGCGCTGACAGGGTATCGTCGGCGGACATCTCCTCAGCCTCCCAGCGGCGCGAGGGTCAGCGCCATCACGGATGGTCCCGTCACGGCGATCCGGTCAGTTGTCACGGGATGACCGCGCGTGGCGTTGCCCGTGCTGTCCATCCCGTAGACCCAGCGTTTGCCCACCGGGGCCTCCGGCACCACGACGGCCGCGCGCGCGCCACCGCGGTTGAAGATCACAAAGACCACGTCGTCGTCCCGCTCCTGCACGATTGCCTCGGCAGAGCATCGAAACGTCACACAGAGGCTGGACAGACCGGGATCGCGCCAATTGAGCGGATGGCCCTCGAAATCGGACCATGCCACATCCGGCAATCCATCTGCCGGGCGCAGCGCCGCGTGCAAAAACCGTGTCTGACGCAAGGCGGGATGGTCGCGCCGCAGCGCTGAAAGCTCTGCTACGAAATCGGTCAGTTCCGCATCGCCGGCAACCCAGTCAAGCCAGGCGATCTCATTGTCCTGACAATAGGCGTTGTTGTTGCCAGCCTGGGAATTGCCCATCTCATCGCCCGCCAGCAGCATCGGTGTGCCCTGCGACAGAAAGAGCGTGGCCAGCATGTTGCGCGCGCGCATCCGGCGGCGGGCGGTAATCTCGGGATCGTCACTGGGCCCCTCCACCCCGCAGTTGTCGGAGTAGTTGGCGTTGTGACCGTCCTGGTTGTCTTCGAGATTGGCCTCATTGTGGCGCTTGCTGTAGCGGGTCATGTCCGCCAGCGTAAACCCGTCGTGGGCCGCAATGAAATTGATCGAGGAGGACGCGCGGCGCCCACCGTGATCGAACTCTCCCGCGGATCCCAGCAACCGCGCGCCAAGCTCCTGAGCGCTGTGCGCATCGCCGCGCCAGAACCTGCGCAGCGTGTCGCGATAGGCATCGTTCCATTCGGCGAATTTCGGCGGGAACTCTCCCAGGCGGTAGCCGCCGGGGCCGATGTCCCACGGCTCCGCAATCAGCTTGATACCGGCCAGCACCGGGTCCTGCCGGAGCGCATCGAAAAACCCACTGCCCACGTCAAATCCGTGCAGTTCCCGTCCGAGTGTCGTGGCCAGATCAAAGCGGAACCCGTCCACGCCCATGCACTCCACCCAGAACCGCAGGCTGTCCATCACCATGCGCAGCACATGCGGGTGGGCCACGTTGAGCGTGTTGCCCGTCCCGGTGTCATTGACGTAATAGCGCGGCTGACCGCTGATCAGCCGGTAGTAAGACGCGTTGTCCAGACCGCGAAACGACAGTGTCGGGCCGCGCTGATCGCCTTCAGCGGTGTGGTTGTAGACCACATCGAGCAGCACCTCGATGCCCGCGGCGTGAAACCGCGCTACCATCTCGCGGAAGCCCGCCAGTCCCGATGCGCCGTAGTAGCGCGGCTCGGGTACGAAAAACCCTATGGTGTTGTAGCCCCAGTAGTTCGACAGACCCTTGTTGAGCAGAAAGCCGTCGTTGAGGAAGGCATGCACCGGCAACAGCTCGATCGCGGTCACACCAAGCCGTTGCAAATGCTCAATAATGGCGTCACTGGCCAGACCTTCGTAGGTACCCCGCTGCGCCTCGGGCACATCCGGGTGCTGTTGCGTCAACCCTTTGACATGGGCCTCGTAGATCAGCGCGCTGTCCCACCCGCGGCGCAGCGGTGGGCTTGCGTTCTCGAAAAGTGCGGGATCGGACACCACGGATTTCGGAACGTATGCTGCGGAATCCCGACTGTCAAAGGACAAATCCTGCGCGCTGGAGGTCAGATCATAGCCCAGCGTTGCGGTGTCGTTGATCCAGCGGCCCCTGAGTTCGCGGGTATAGGGATCCAGCAGCAGTTTATTGGCATTGAACCGGTGCCCGCGCTCGGGCGCATAGGTGCCGTGGGCCCGGTAGCCATATAGCGTGCCAGTTGCCAACCCCGGGACATATCCGTGCCAGACATCGCCCGTGCGCTCGGGCAGGCGCAGCCGGGCGGTCTCTGTCCGGCCATCGGGGCTGAACAGACAAAGGTCCATCCGGGTGGCATGGGCGGAAAAGACGGCAAAGTTGACACCCTCGCCGTCATGATGGGCTCCCATCCTGAAAGGTGTGCCCGAGGTGATCTTGTGGCCCATGCCAGGGTTACTCCTGCGCCGCGCGCGTGCTCAAAACGTCCGCGTAGATCTGGTGGTATGCCGCGGCAGACGTGTCCCACCCCACCGGATGACGCATGGCGCGGCGCATCATCCCCGCCCACTCCCGCGGTTGGGCATAAAGATCGCAGGTGCGCATCAGCGCCTGTTCCAGCGCGTCTGCAGTGACCGGCGCGAATTGCACCCCGGTGGCACAGCCTGCGACGCGTGCCGCCTCATTGGCGTCGATCACCGTATCGGCCAGCCCGCCCGTTCGCGCCACCACCGGCAAGGTGCCATAGCGCAGACCATAAAGCTGCGTCAGCCCACAGGGCTCGAACCGCGAGGGGATCACGATGGCATCGCTGCCGCCCTGCATCAGATGCGACAGCGGCTCGTCATAACCGATGATCACCCCGACAGAGCCCGGATAGCGGTGCGCTGCGGAGACAAAGCCTGCCTCCAGTCCCGCATCGCCGCTGCCCAGCACCGCCAGACGCGCACCACGTGACACCAGGGCAGGCAGGGCGTCTAGCAGCAAGTCGAGCCCCTTTTGCGTCGTCAGCCTGCTGATCACGCAAAAGAGCGGGCCGTCACCCCCGGGCTGCAACCCGAAGCGGCGCAAGACAGCGGCCTTATTCTCAGCCTTGGGTTTGAGCCGTTTCACCGAATAGGGAGCTGCCAGCGCAGGGTCATTTTCCGGATCCCAGACGTCCAGATCGATCCCGTTCAGGATGCCGGAGAGATCCGCGCTACGCGCGCTCAAAAGCCCTTCCAGCCCCATGCCGAACTCCGGCTGCATCAGCTCGGCTGCGTATGTCGGGCTGACGGTCGTGATCCGGTCGGCGTAGACGAGCCCGGCCTTGAGGAAGCTGATACGGCCGAAATACTCGATGCCCTCGGATGTATAGAGGGCGGAGGAGAGCGACAGATCGGTCATCAGGATCGGATCGAAGAGACCCTGAAAGGCGATGTTGTGGATTGTCGTAATGCAGGGCGGTGGGTTTTCCGACTGGTGCAGATAGGCGGCGGTGAGACCCGCCTGCCAGTCGTGCAGATGCACCAGATCGGGTTGCCAGTCGGCCAGCGCGCCTGTCGCCACCTTGGCGGCAACCATGGAGAGGGCTGCGAAACGCTGCGCGTTATCGGACCAGTCCTGCCCGTCGCCATTCAGATAGATATTGCCCGGCCGGTCGTAGAGATCCGGCGCATCGAGCAAGAGCAAATCAATACCGCCGCTTTCCACGCTCACCAGCCGCGCGGGTCCGCCCGGCAGATGCTCCGCCTCCCAAAGCGTTTTCCCCTCTTTCAGCAAGGGACCGAGCGCGGGGTAGCCGGGCAGCAACACGCGCATGGACACACCCAGCGGTGCCAGCGCCTTGGGCAGTGCGCCCACCACATCCGCCAGCCCGCCCGTCTTGACGAAGGGCGCGCATTCCGAAGCAACGCTGAGAACTTTCAAGTCATAGATCCAGTTTGTCGATCATGGGCTGGGTGATCAGGCAGACGCCGTTGGCGGTGCGTCTGAAGCGGCGCGCGTCCTCTTCGGCGTCCTCGCCAACCACAAGTCCTTGCGGGATCACCACGCCGCGGTCAATCACCACGTTGGTCAGCCGGGCGTTGCGCTCAATCTCCACGTAGGGCAGCGCCACAACACCGTTGAGCTGAGAGAACGACCGGGTTCGGACACCGGTAAAGAGCAGGCACTGCTCCAGGCTGGAGCCGGAGATGATGCAGCCTCCCGAAACCATGGAGGAGACCGCCTGACCCCGCCGCCCTTCTTCGTTGTGAATGAACTTGGCGGGTGCTGTCAGTTCCGAATAGGTCCAGATGGGCCATTCCGTGTCGAAGAGATCCAGTTCGGGCGTGAAATCCGTCAGATCGACGTTGGCCTGCCAAAAGGCATCGACCGTGCCCACATCGCGCCAGTAGGCCTTTTCCTCGTTGCCCGAGCGCACGCAGGAGCGGCTGAAGGGATGGGCGATCGCCTTGCCCTCGCGCACGATCCGGGGAATGACGTCGCCACCGAAGTCGTGATTGTAGTCCGGGTCGGTGGCACATTCATCGAGCAGTTCGAACATGTAGTCCGTCTTGAAGACATAAATGCCCATGCTGACCAGCGCCTGATCCGGATCACCGGGCATGGCGGGCGGATCGGCGGGCTTTTCGACGAAATCAAGGATGCGGTCCTCAGTATCGACCTTCATCACACCAAAGGCGGTGGCGTCCATGCGCGGCACTTCGATGCAGCCGACAGTCACATCGGCGCCGCTCTCCACGTGGTGGCGGATCATCAGCGAATAATCCTGCTTGTAGATGTGATCGCCCGCGAGGATCACGATATACTTGGGCCCGTAGCCTTCGATGATGTCGCGGTTCTGGGCCACCGCATCCGCCGTGCCCTTGTACCAGTTTTCATTGTCCATCTGCTGGGACGCTGGCAGGATATCGAGGCTCTCGTTGCGCTCGGCACGGAAAAAGCTCCAGCCCCGCTGGCAATGACGGATGAGCGAATGGGCCTTGTACTGCGTGGCCACGCCGATGCGCCGGATGCCGGAGTTGACGGCATTGGACAGGGGAAAGTCGATGATCCGGCTTTTACCGCCGAAATACATCGCCGGTTTGGCGCGCCTGTCAGTCAGCTCGTAGAGCCTGCTGCCACGCCCGCCCGCCAGGACATAGGCCATTGTCTGCTGCGCAAGGCGTTGTGTTTCTCGGTCCATTTTGTGTCTCTCCCCCGTTTATTGATCTTTCACGCCATTGGTCAGCCGCGCCTGAGCTCAAAAAAGAGCGTCGAGAGCGGCGGTAGCGTGATCTCGATGGACTGCGCCCGCCCGGACGCCGCCACCTCGTCGCTGTCAACACCTCCCATGTTGCCGCGACCGTCACCTCCGTAAAACTCCGAGTTGGTGTTGAGCCGTTCTACCCAATGGCCCGCCTCCGGTACCCCGATGCGCCGCGCCTCCCGCGCGACGGGGGTGAAGTTCGAGACCACAAGCATCGGCGCATCGGCCTCTGTCCCCTTGCGCACCCAGGCAAAGACGGACTGATCGCTGTTGTTCTCCTCCACCCAGTCGAACCCATCGGGGCTGGCGTCGCGGGCATAGAGCGCGGGGGTGTCGCGATAAAGCGTGTTGAGATCCCGCACCAGCGTCTGGATCCCGCGATGCTCGGGCGCGTCCAGCAAATGCCAGTCGAGGCTGCCATCGTGGTTCCATTCGATGCCTTGCGCGAACTCGCAGCCCATAAAGAGCAGCTTCTTGCCCGGATGTCCCCACATGAAGCCATAATACGCGCGCAGGTTGGCGAATTTGTCCGAACCCTGCCCCGCCATCTTATCGAGCAGCGAGCCTTTGCCGTGCACCACCTCATCGTGGCTGATCGGCAGAATGAAATTCTCCGAAAAGGCGTAGTGCAAGCCGAAGGTCACCTTGGAATGGTGATATTTACGGTGAACCGGGTCTTCGGCCATGTAGCGCAGGGTATCGTTCATCCAGCCCATGTTCCATTTGAACCCGAAACCGAGCCCACCTGTGTCCGCTGGCGCACTGACGCCCGGGAAGGCGGTGCTTTCCTCTGCCACGGTCATGATGCCGTCGGTCTCGCCATAGGCCGCGGTGTTCATGGCGCGCAGAAAATCTATGGCCTCGTAGTTCTCGCGCCCGCCGTCTTTGTTGGGGATCCACTCGCCGTCCTTGCGGCTGTAATCCCGGTAGAGCATGGAGGCCACCGCATCCACGCGCAGCCCGTCCACGTGATGTTCCTGCAGCCAGTAGAGCGCGTTGGCGATCAGGTAGTTGGACACCTCGGCCCGCCCGTAGTTGTAGACCATGGTGTTCCAGTCAGGATGGAACCCTTCCTTTGGGTCGGCGTGTTCGTAAAGTGCGGTGCCGTCGAATTTCGCCAGACCATGCGGGTCTTCTGGGAAGTGCCCCGGCACCCAGTCGAGGATCACGCCGAGCCCTGCACGGTGGGCAGCATCGATAAAGGCGCGGAACTCCGCCAGCGTGCCGTGCCGGATGGTCGGCGCATAAAGGCCCACGGGCTGGTACCCCCAGGAGCCGTCGAACGGAAACTCCGACACGGGCATCAGTTCCAGATGGGTAAAGCCCATATCCTTGGCGTAGCTTACCAGTTGATCGGCATGCTCATGGTAGCTGAGTGGGCGGTGACCCTCCTCCGGCACCCGGCGCCAGGAGCTCAGATGCACCTCATAGATGGAGATCGGCTGATCCACCCGCTGCATCGCGCCGCGCCGGTCCATCCAGTCGGCATCCTGCCAGTCATGCACCGACAGATCACGCACGACCGAACCGGTGCGCGGCGGATGCTCTGCGCCGAAGCCCACCGGATCGGCCTTAAGCGGCATCACCTGCCCGTCCTGGCCCACCACCTCGTATTTGTAGATCTCGCCATCCCCGATGCCGGGAATGAAGATCTCCCAGCACCCGGTGGCGCCCCGGCGGCGCATCAGGTGCCGCCGTCCGTCCCAGGTGTTGAAATCCCCCACAACGGAGATCCGCTGCGCATTGGGTGCCCAGACCGCGAAATGCGTACCCCGGATACCTTCGTGCGTCATTACATGAGCACCGAGGGCCTTCCAGAGCTTCCGATGGGTTCCTTCACCCAGCAGGTATTCGTCCCAGTCGCCCATCACGGGACCAAAGCGATAGGGATCATCCGCCACCCAGCTGTGATCGCCTTGGCTGATCTTCAGATGATAGGCAAAGCGGTTCTTGCGGCGACTGGCGACCCCCTCGAAAAGCCCGTCTGAAACGGGTTTGAGCGCCAGGATCCGGCGTCCGGTCTTGGGGTCTACCGCCTCGATACTGTCGGCGTCCGGAACATGCGCGCGGATGACCCATTTGCCATCCTCTTCATGCAGACCGAGTACCGAAAACGGATCGCTGTGGCGCGCGGCTGTGATCGCGCCCGCATCCTGAGGTGATAGTCCCAAGCCCCTCTCCCTTCTTCAGGCGACATCCTTTGCAGCGCCCCGGGGCCCGATCAGGCTGGGTGCGTTCCAGATGTCACGCGCGTAGCCCGCAATCGTCCGGTCAGACGAGAACCAGCCCACACGCGCCGTGTTGAGCGCGGCCATCTTTGTCCAGGCCTGTGCGTCTGCAAAGGCTCGGTCCACCTGCCGCTGTGTGTCAAAGTAGCTGTCGAAATCACAAGTCACGAGGAAATAATCGTGATCCATTAACCCTTGCACCAATCCGGTATAGCGGTTCTTGTCCTCGGCTGAGAAGACGCCGCTTTCGATTTGCTGCAGAACACGGGTCAGACGCAGGCTCGCCTCCACTGCCCGGCGGGCGTAGTTGGGCTCCGCCCGCCGGGCGGTCACCTCCGCGGCTGTCAGCCCGAAAAGAAAGAAGTTTTCGGCCCCGACACAGTCGCGGATTTCCACGTTTGCGCCATCCAGCGTGCCAATCGTCGGCGCGCCATTCAGGGCAAACTTCATATTCCCGGTGCCGGAGGCCTCCTTTCCGGCAGTCGAGATCTGCTCGGAGAGATCCGTGGCAGGGATCAGAACTTCCGCCATGGAGACGTTGTAATTCTCCGGATAGACAACCTGCAGCAACTCCTTGGTCGCCGGATCGGCGTTGATGTGTTTGGCCACATCGTTGATCAGGTGGATGATCTCCTTGGCAACCACGTAGCCGGGGGCCGCCTTGCCGCCAAAGATCTTGACCCGCGGGGTCCAGTCCCCGTTCGGATTCTCTCGGATCTCGTTCCACAGCGCGACAGTTTCCAGCAGATTCATCAACTGGCGCTTGTATTCGTGAATCCGCTTGATCTGCACGTCGAACATCGCGTCGGTGTTCAGCGTGACCCCGTCACGGTCCTTGAGCCATTTGGCCAGCCGCGCCTTGTTGAGATCTTTGGCCGTCTGGAATGCGTCGAGGAACCCAGCGTCGTTCACATGAGCGGTCAGCCCTTCAAGCTGCTGCAGATCGTCCGGCCAGCTGGTGCCGATGGTATCGTTGATCAGAGTGCGCAAAGGCGGGTTGCAGGTATAAAGCCAGCGGCGCGGCGTGATGCCGTTGGTCTGGTTGATTATCCGTCCCGGATAGTCGCGATTGAGATCGGCAAAGACCGTCTCTTTCACCAGATCGGAGTGGAGCGCGGAGACACCGTTGACCCGGTGCGCCATCACGAAAGCAAGCTCGCCCATCTTGACCTCACCATGCTCCAGAATGCGCACCTCGCTGCCGGACTCCGCAAGGTGCCCGGCTTCGATCAATTGGATAAGCTGATGGTGACGCGGCAGGGTCCGGATAAAGAGATCCTCTGGCCACCGCTCCAGCGCTTCGGGCAGCAGGGTGTGGTTGGTATAGGCCAGCGACGCGCGCGCGATGCGAATGGCCTGCGCCGTCTCCATCCCGTGCAGGTCGATCAGCTGACGCACCAGTTCCGGTCCCGCGATCGCAGGATGCGTGTCGTTCAGCTGGATCGCCACATGGTCATGCAGCTCCTGCAGATCGCCGCCTTCACTGAGAAAGCGCCGCAGCAAGTCATGGATGGAAGCCGCGGTAAAGAAATACTCTTGCTTCAGGCGCAGCTCCTTGCCGACCTCGGTGGTGTCATCGGGGTAAAGCACGCGGCTGATGGTGCGGGCCAGCGCTTCGGGCGCGCTCGCGGCCATGTAGTCGCCGCGGTTGAAGCTCGCGAGATCAAAGGCGGTGGTGGGCTTGGCAGACCACAGCCGCAGCGTATTGGCCCAGCGACCCTGCCAGCCGATGACCGGCGTATCATAGGCCGACGCCATCACCGTTTCCGCCGGATGCCAGACGATTTTACCGCTCTCGCTGCTCACATGCCCGCCGAAGTCAATCGGATAGCTGACCTCGGGCCGCTCGAACTCCCATGCGTGACGCTGGGAAAGCCATGTCTCAGCCGTTTCCATCTGTGCGCCGTTTTCGAAATGTTGCTCGAAAAGCCCGTGCTCGTACCGGATGCCATAGCCATAGGCCGGGATCCCGAGGGTGGAGAGCGAATCCATGAAGCAGGCCGCCAGACGCCCCAGACCGCCGTTACCGAGGGCCGCATCGGGTTCATTGGCGACGACGGTGCCATAGCTCTGGCCCAGACCTTCGAGCGCTTGTTCAGCTACTTCGTCCAGACCGAGGTTCACGGCCACATCCTCCACCAGCCGACCGATCAGAAACTCCATCGACAGGTAATAGACGCGCTTGCCCTTGGCCTCATAGGTCTTGCGGGTGCTCTCGAACCACGGATCGACGACGTGATCGCGCAGGGTCAGCGACAGCGACATGCGCCAGTCGTAGGTTGCAGCATGCTCGGGATCCTTGCCGAGCGAGTGTTTCAGATGACGCAGAAGATCGGCGCTGAATTGCTCGACCGACACGAGAGGAGACTGGGGTACGGACATATGATCTCTTTTTACAGTTTACGGGTTGGGGAGGATACCCGTCGATGAAATTTGGGACCGTTTATCGGGTTTCGACCTCGAAAAATACCCGTTTTATGGTCATAGCTCCTTTGCCCAGGGCGGGTTCGCTCCCGCGCGGGACACGGTAATCGCTGCCACCTGTGCGCCTAGTGACAAGGCTGACTTAAGGGCCTCCGCGCTGATGTCAGAGGCGTTCTGCTTGTTTAACAGGCCCATCTGGTTCAACTGGGCCATCAAGCCTGCGTTAAAGGTATCGCCCGCGCCCACGGTGTCGACCACCGTGGCCTTACGCGCCGGCACCTCGACGCTCACGCCCCCTGCCGCAAAGGCCGTAGCACCCTCTGCCCCGCGGGTCACCACGACAATCGACGGTCCGGAAGCGCGCAGGTTTGCGGCCTTTGCAGCCAGATCGTCCTGCCCAGGCACGATCCAGTCCAGATCCTCGTCCGACACTTTGACCATATCCGCGAGCGCGATCATCCGCTCCAGCCGCGCGCGGTACCGGCTCTCGTCCCGGATGAACGCCGCGCGGATGTTCGGGTCCAGTACGATGAGCCGCCGCTCCGCCTCGCGAGCGGCCAGCGCTGCGTAGAACTCCGCACAGGGCTCACTGATCAGGCTGATACCGCCGAAGTAGAGCGCCTGCACCGCCTCATCGAGATCGGGCAAAGCCTCCGGGTCCAACATCCGCCCCGCGGTGTTTTCGTCATAGAACGTATAGCGCGCCTGACCGTTGGTCAGCTCCACAAAGGCCAGTGTCGTCGGCAGATGAGAGCGCAAAACATGGCTACAATCCACATGGCTGTCGGCCAGACCCTGCATCAGCTGAACCCCAAAGAGATCCTCCGACACGCCCGTCAGAAACCCCGCGGGTTGGCCGAGACGACCGAGGGCAATGGCCGTGTTGAAGATCGCACCGCCCACGTGCGGCGTGAACCCCGCACGGCCGTTTGCATCCGTTGTCGGGATCATGTCGATCAGCGCTTCACCGCAACATAAGATCATATTCTTACTCCTTCCGGTGCGCGCGCACCGGTCTCAGGCCTTGAGCGTGGCCGCATCGCGGGCCAGCGCCTCGATCCCGGACCAGTTGCCCGCATTGACCATCGCCGCGGGGGCAACCCAGCTGCCACCAGCGCAGAGGACATTGGGCAGATCAAGATAGCTCTGCGCGTTCTGCGGGCTGACACCCCCAGTCGGGCAAAAGGAGATCTGGGGCAAGGGCGCGCCGATCGCCTTGAGCGCAGGCGCGCCACCCGAGGCCTCTGCAGGGAAAAACTTGAGCATGTCATAGCCGCGTTCCAGCAGCCGCATTGCCTCCGACGCGGTGGCGGCACCCGCCAGCAACGGCAAGCCTTCGGCCTCGCAGGCCGCGATCAGCTTGTCCGTGGCCCCCGGCGAGACACCAAAGGTGGCGCCTGCGGCCTTGGCGTTCTTGACATCCTCGGGTGTGACCAGCGTGCCGGCTCCCACAACGCCACCCGGCACCTTGGCCATGGCCGCAATTGCATCGAGAGCTGCGGGCGTGCGCAGCGTCACCTCTAGCGCGGGCAGACCGCCTGCGACGAGCGCTTCGGCCAAGGGCTGGGCGGTGGCGCCATCCTCGACGACCAGCACGGGTACGATGGGCGCCAGCATGCAGATCTCACGCGCGCGTTTGCTCGCCTCTAAGGGGGTCATGGAGAAAGTCCTTTCCTAGAACAGAACGCTGGCGCCAGTATCCGCCGTGCCGACGGACCGGCGGAATTGCGCAAAAAGCTCACGGCCCAGCCCGTATTCATTGGCGCCCAGATTGATCGTGACAGGCGCCCGGTCGAGCACACCGGGCGTCAGGATGTTCAGATCGCCTGCAACGGCGTCCACCCGCAGGATGTCGCCATCCTGCAGCTTGGCGATGGCGCCACCGTCCAACGCCTCGGGGCTGACGTGGATCGCGGCGGGCACGGAACCGGAAGCGCCTGACATGCGCCCGTCCGTAACCAGCGCTACGTTGATCCCGCGCGCTTGCAGGTTTTTCAAAAGCGGCGTGAGGCTGTGCAACTCCGGCATGCCGTTGGCCTTGGGCCCCTGAAAGCGCACGACGACAACGGTGTCGTCCTCGATCTCGCGGGCCTTGCAGGCGGCTTTCACTTCTTCCTGATCGTTGAAGATGCGCACCGGTGCTTCGACGATTCTGTGCTCGGGTTTGACGGCCGAGACCTTCATGACCGCGTTGCCAAGCGTCCCGCTCATGCGTTTCAGCCCGCCCGTCGACTGGAAAGGATCCGTTGCAGGGCGCAGGATCTTCTCGTTGAGGCTGTGGGTCGTTCCGGGTTCCCACACCGCCTTGCCGTCCTTCAGCTTGGGCTCCTGGGTGTAAAGCTCCAGACCGCCGCCCGCGACCGTCTTGGTATCGCCGTGCAACAGCCCCGCCTCCAGCAGCTGACCGATCATGAAGCCCAGACCGCCCGCGGCGTGGAAGTGGTTCACATCCGCAAGACCGTTGGGATAGACCCGCGCAAGCAAAGGCGTGACCTCGGACAGATCCGAAAAATCCTGCCAGTCGAGGATGATCCCGCCCGCGCGTGCCATGGCAACGAGGTGAATGAGCAGGTTGGTGGAGCCTCCGGTCGCGTTGAGCCCGATAATCCCGTTCACAAAGGCTTTTTCGTCCAACACATCGCAGACGGGAAGATAATTGTCGCCAAGGTCGCTGTGGGCAATTGCAGCTTGTGCACCCGCCTTGGTCAGCGCATCTCGCAAGCCGGTATTGGGCGTGACGAAGCTGGTCCCTGGCAGATGCATGCCCATGAATTCCATGAGCATCTGGTTGGTGTTGGCCGTGCCGTAGAAGGTACAGGTGCCGGGTCCGTGATAGGCGCCCATCTCCGCCTCCATAAGGGCGGCGCGGTCCACTTCTCCAGCGGCGAACTTCTGGCGGACCTGGGATTTCTCCTCATTCGAGAGGCCGGAGGTCATGGGCCCCGCGGGCAGGAAGACCGTTGGAATGTGACCGAAGGTCTGGGCGGCGATGATCAGGCCCGGCACGATCTTGTCGCAGACGCCCAGATAGACCGCTGCATCGAAGGTGTTGTGGGTCATGGCGATGCCCGTCGCCATGGCAATGAGATCGCGGGAGAAGAGGCTGAGCTCCATGCCCGGCTCCCCTTGCGTGACACCGTCGCACATCGCGGGAACGCCGCCTGCAACCTGCGCCGTCGCCCCCACCTCGCGCGCCGCTTCGCGAATGACCTCCGGGTAGCGCTCAAACGGCTGATGGGCCGAGAGCATGTCATTATAGGTCGTCACGATGGCAAGATTGGGTGCCTGCTCGGTCGCGAGTTTGTCCTGATCCGGGCCCGCGCCCGCATAGGCATGCGCCTGCCCGCTGCAGCTCAGATGGCCGCGCGCCGGTCCTTTGACGCGCGCCGCCTGCATGCGGGCCAGATAATCGCCCCGCGGTCCTTCACTGCGGGTGATGATCCGGTCCGTGACGCGGGTGATGGTGTCGTTCAGTTTCATCTCGGTTCCCTCCGGTCCCTGGACGTCTGAAAGCGCTGCCCCTCAGGTTTTGGACAGCGCCGCAAGCTTGCGCCCGGTGTCGATCATCCGGTTGGCAAAGCCCCATTCATTGTCATACCAGCTGACGATCCGCACCAGCCCGTCCTTGGTGACGCTGGTCTGGGGCGCGGCAAAGCTGGATGAATGCGCATCGTGGTTGTAGTCGATCGATACGGTCGGGTCGGTCTCATAGGAGAGTACCCCTTTGAGCTCGCCCTCGGCCGCCTCCTTCATCGCGGCGTTGATTGCGTCGGCGGTGGCGGGCTTTTCGGTGATGCAGGTCAGATCCACCAAGGATACGTTCGGCGTGGGCACACGGATCGCAGAGCCTTCGAGCTTGCCTTCCAGATGCGGCAGCACCAGCGAGATCGCCTTGGCCGCTCCGGTGGATGTGGGCACCATCGACACGGCCGCCGCGCGCCCGCGGTAAAGATCCTTGTGCGGTGCGTCATGGGACGGCTGGTCACCCGTGTAGGCGTGCACGGTCGTCATGTAGCCGGTTTTGATCCCGAAGGCCTTGTCGAGCACATAGGCCACGGGAGCGAGGCAGTTGGTGGTGCAGGACGCGTTGGAGATGACGATATCGTCCTTTGTCATCTCCTTGTCATTGACACCGAACACGATCGTGCGGTCTGCACCGGCACCCGGGGCGGAAATCAGAACCCGCTTTGATCCATTCTTCAGGTGCTCGGCTGCCTTGTCGCGCGCGGTGAAAAAGCCCGTGCATTCCATTGCCACATCGATCCCATCCCACGGCAATTCCGCAGGGTTGCGGATCGCGGTGACGGCAATCTCGCGGCCATTGACCACCAGCGCGTCTCCCTTGACACTCACATCGGCCTTCAGACGGCCGTGCACGCTGTCGTATTTCAGCAGATGCGCCAGTGTCTCCGGCGAGGACAGATCGTTGATTGCCACAACCTCAAGGTCCGTCACCTCATTCTCGATCATCGCCCGCAGGACACCGCGACCGATGCGGCCAAACCCGTTGATTGCAATTGCGTGAGACATCTTCTTTCTCCAGACCTGTTTCCGCCGCGACGCGGCCTTATTCGCTCGTTAGCGCTAACGACCACAGTTGAGCGAAAAGATCAACGGTCCTTAGCGCAGCTTTCAGGCCCAAACCGGGCCATGGCATGTTGCCGCGACACGCCATTGCAGCGGGCACACACGCTCAACTTGCATAAAAGCACGCTATTTCAGCTTTGTGACCCCTCGTTCGCGAAAAACACGTCCACAGGCAACATCGCCTTTTGCACACGGTTCGCGTTGGGCAGATCGTTGCCTTCGGCGCGCATCTGAGCCGCTGTTTCGTCCAGACCCGCATCCCGCCACCGCTGCAAAAGCCGCGCGCGCAAGACCTCCCACGCGACCTCAAGGCCCACGCTGAGATCCCAGTGAGTGGACAGTCCTCGCCAGGGTGCCTCGTCCAGCAGCAAATAGTTACCTTCGACAATCACCGTATCACAGGCCGGATCGAGCTGCCCTGCCCCGGCAATAGCCAGATCGCGCGACCGGTCAAAAAGCGGGTAGTAAACCACCTCCTCATTGGCCAGCGCGGGCATCAGCCGTGAGAAACCGCCCACGTCGAAGGTTTCCGGCGCGCCCTTGCGCGGCAGCAGCCCCGCGTGCTCCAGAAGAGCGTTGTCCAGATGAAATCCGTCCATCGGCACAACCCGCGCCGCGCATCCGCGGTCAACAAGGGCCTCGGCCAGTCGGGCAGCGAGGGTCGATTTACCACTACCGGGTGGCCCGGCCAGTGCCACCAGCCTCCGCCGATGCGCGCGCGGCGCGGCAAGCACCGCGTCGGCCAAGTCAGACAGATCCCGCATCCGTTCGCTCACGCGGCGGCGGCGTCGGAGGGCGGCTCCTTAGCACCGGTCATGAAGGCCACTGCGTCCGACATCGTGTAGTCCTTGGGATCAATGAGGCACAGGCGCTTACCCAGACGGTGCACATGGATGCGGTCCGCCACTTCAAACACATGCGGCATATTGTGACTGATCAGGATGATCGGGATACCGCGCGATTTCACGTCGGCGATCAACTCCAGCACGCGGCGCGATTCCTTGACGCCGAGGGCCGCCGTGGGCTCGTCCAGGATGATCACCTTGGAGCCGAAAGCCGCGGCCCGCGCGACCGCCACACCCTGACGCTGCCCGCCCGAGAGCGTCTCTACCGCCTGATTGATGTTCTGGATGGTCATCAACCCCAGTTCGGACAGCTTGTCGCGCGCGATGCGCTCCATCTCTGCCCGGTCCAGCTGGCGCAGCCATTTGCCCCGAAAACCCGGTTTGCGGATCTCCCGCCCCATGAACATGTTGTCAGCGATGGACAAAGCGGGCGACATGGCCAGCGTCTGGTACACCGTCTCGATGCCCTCGTTACGCGCATCTATGGGCGAGGTGAAGTTGACCTTCTTGCCTTCGAGGTAGACCTCGCCGTCGTCAGGGATCACCGCCCCAGATACCGCCTTGATGAGAGAGGATTTACCCGCACCATTGTCGCCGATCACCGCCAGGATCTCGCCCGGCATCAGATCGAAATCACAATGATCCAGCGCGGTGACGCGCCCGTAGCGCTTGACCAGATTGCGGCCTTTGAGGATGGGTTCCATTACACCGATACCTTTCTGATCCATTGGTCCACGCCCACGGCCGCGATGATCAGCAAGCCGATCAGCAGGTAGGTCCACTGTGCATCTGCACCGAGAAGCCGGAGGCCAAGGGTAAAGACGCCCACGATCAGCGCGCCAAAGAGCGTCCCCATGATCGAGCCGCGCCCGCCGAACAGAGAGATCCCGCCGATCAC
Source organism: uncultured Roseobacter sp. (assembly GCF_947496515.1). GTDB lineage: Bacteria > Pseudomonadota > Alphaproteobacteria > Rhodobacterales > Rhodobacteraceae > Roseobacter. The sequence goes on from NZ_CANMDB010000001.1 coordinate 459,866, forward strand.
CACCGCCGTAATGCTCTCGATATTGGCCAGTTGGCCGGAGGTGGGCGAGACAGAGCCAATGCGCCCGATCAGAGCCCAGCCCGCGAAGGCGCAGATCAGACCCGCCAGCATATAGACGGAGATAAGCGTGGCCTTGACGTTGACGCCCGACAGCTCCGCCGCTTCGGGATCATCACCTACGGCATAGACGTGTCGCCCCCAGGCCGTGTGTTTGAGCGCATAGGCCAGAACGAAGATCAGCACCAACATGAAGACAACCCCGTAGGTCAACCGCGCCCCGCCAAGCTGGATCGTCGTTCCGAAGAACTGCAACAGCGGCGCCTGCGCCTCGATCTCCTGACTTCGGATCGTCTCGTTAGCGGAGTAGAGGAAATTGGTGGCCAGCACGATCTGCCACATGCCCAGTGTCACGATGAACGGTGGCAGTTTGACCTTTGCAACCAGCCAGCCGTTGATAAAGCCAATGAGCGCCCCGCACATCAGACCACAGGCCACCGAGACCTCAACCGGGATGCCGTAGCGAAAGGTGAACTGCCCCATCACTACCGATGACATCACCATGATCGCACCCACGCTGAGGTCGATCCCGGCGGTCAGAATGATCAGGCTCTGCGCCGCGGCGACAATCCCCACGATCTGGACTTGCTGCAGGATGAGGGTCAGCGCAAAGGGTGAGAAGAACTTGCTGCCAAGCAGGATCCCGAAGATCACGACGGAGGCGATCAGCACGATGAGCGGTACCAGCGATGGATTGAGATGCAGCAGATGCTGAGCGGTCCCGACAAACCCGCGGTTTGAATGCTCAAAGGCGGCGACGGTTTCTGATCTTGATTGGTCGCCGGACGGCTCCGATGCCTCGGACATGGTGGTTCCCTCCCCCAGTGCAGGCGCCCGGGCACCTGCCACGTTTCATAAATGGGCCATGGCGGGTCCAGAACCCGCCAGGCATCAGGGCAGCACGTCTCCGCACCACCCTGACGTCAGATTGCGGGGATCAGCCCCAGCAAAGATCCTTGCCCTCGCTGACAGAGATCGATTCAACCCCGTCCGCGGGGGCATCCGTCACCAGCGCGACACCGGTGTCGAAAAACTCCTTGCCGGGTGTTGGCTCTGGTTTTGTGCCATCCTCTGCCCAGGCCTTGATTGCCTCGACACCCAGAGCGGCCATCTGCAGCGGGTATTGCTGCGACGTTGCCCCGATCACACCGTCGGCCACGTTCTGCACGCCGGGGCAGCCACCGTCCACGGAGACGATCAACACCTCGTTCTCGCGCCCGATGGCCTTGAGCGCCTCATAGGCGCCAGCGGCGGCGGGCTCGTTAATGGTGTGCACCACGTTGATACCCGGATCACGGGCAAGCAGGTTTTCCATCGCCCGGCGGCCGCCTTCTTCGTTGCCGTCGGTGACGTCGCTGCCCACGAGCCGCGGATCGTCCTCATCACCGATCACATTCGGATCCGCCAGCTCAATCCCGAACCCGTCGAGAAAGCCCTGATTGCGCAGTACGTCCACCGTCGGCTGGCTCACGTTCAGATCCAGCGTGGCGATCTTGGCTGTTTCGGCATCATCACCCATCTGCGCGCGCGCCCACTGGCCGATCAGCACACCGGCCTTGTAGTTATCCGTGGCAAAGGTCGCGTCAGCCGCGTCAATCGGGCTTAGCGGCGTGTCCAGCGCGATCACCAGCAACCCGGCGTTCCGCGCCTGTTCGACCGCTGACACGATGGACGACGTATCGGAAGCCGCGATCAGGATGCCCTTGGCGCCGTCCAGAATGCAGGTCTCAATCGCCTGAACCTGTGTCTCATGGTCGCCGTCCACCTTGCCGGCAAAGGACTTCAAGGTCATGCCCAGCTCTTCGGCCTTGGCCTCTGCGCCCTCTTTCATCTTGACGAAGAACGGGTTCGTGTCGGTCTTGGTGATGAGGCACGCGCTGGTGCTGTGCCCGTCCGCGAGCGCGACGGTACTGACAGCGCCCATTGCGCTGAGGCCCAGGATGGTGCTGGCAAGAAGTCTCTTCATGTTTTTCCTCCCAAGGAAAGTCTTTTGGTCATTATTTTCAGGACGCGTGTCGCGTTCTGACCCGCGGTCTAGCGCCGCCGGTCATGGCGAACACACAATATTTACTCCCGGGTGTCAATAAATAAGTAAACTTGATTTATTAATTACGGCAGGACAGACTGCGCGCGTGGACAAAAGCATAGATCGCCAAATGGACGGACAAGAGCTTGCGGGGCTGAGCAGCGGTGTTAACCAGCGCGGCGTGCGCAATTATAACGAACGTCTGCTGCTGTCGATGTTCATGCGGCACGGGCCGATGCCGGGAAGTGATCTGGCGCGCAAGGCCGGGCTATCCCCCCAGACCGTGTCGGTGATCTTGCGCAAACTGGAACGTGACGGGCTGCTGGTGCGCGGCGCGCCACAGCGCGGACGGGTCGGCAAGCCGTCGGTGCCGATGGATCTGGCACCCGAGGGCGTGTTCTCCTTCGGCCTCAAGATCGGGCGGCGCAGTGCGGAGCTTTTGCTGCTGTCGTTGAGCGGCACTGTGATCGGGCAGTTACATCTGTCCTACCGCGCGCCTGATCCGGCGGAGGTGTTCGGCTTTCTCGCCGATGGCATGTCGCAGCTGTTGAACGCGCTTAGCCCGGCGCAACAGGCGCGCCTGTGCGGGATCGGGCTGGCCAGCCCCTTTGAGCTGTGGAAGTGGCGGACCCAATCGGGTCCGGCGACGGATGATTTCAGCCAGTGGCAGAATGTGGATTTCGCGGCCGAGATCGCGCGTTTCAGCCCGCTGCCGCTTTTCATGTGCAACGATGCCACCGCCGCCTGCCGGGCCGAGCATCTTTACGGACTGGGCAAGAAATTCCGCGATCACGCCTATTTCTACATCGGGTCCTTCATCGGGGGCGGCGTCGTGTTGAACCATACCGTTTTCGAAGGCAATCAGGGCAACGCGGGCGCTCTGGGCTCGCTGCGCACCACGGGGCCGCTGGGCGAAAGCCAGCAGCTGATTGATGTGGCCTCGCTGCATCTGCTGGAAGCGCGATTGATAGAGGTTGGGCTCGACCCCAAGCAGCTGTGGCATCTGCCGCAGGACTGGACCGCGATCAGCCGCTATGTGGATCCGTGGATCGGCGAGACCGCGCAGGAACTTGCCAAGGCGTCGCTCTCGATCTGCTCCGTTGTGGACTTCGAAGCGATCCTGATCGACGGTGCCTTCCCGGACCCGGTCCGCGCCGAACTGGTCGACCGCGTGCGCCGCTATCTGGCGACACAGGACACCCGTGGGCTGCTGCCGCCAAAGATCGAGGCAGGTGCCATCGGCTTTCACGCCCGAGCCATCGGCGCGGCAAGCGGGCCGATCTTTGCGCAGTTTTTCCTGAACATGAACGCTGGTCTCGCTGCGGTCTGAGCGGTCAAAGCGCCGCTTGCAGCACCTCGACCAGCGTCGCTGTGGATAACGCGCAGGGGTTGCCTTTCATGGAAGACGAAGTGGCGGCTTCTTCCGCGATGCTCTCAAGGCACACATCAGAAGCCACCCAATCCGACAACCCCGGCACCTGCCATCCGTCGAGCAAGGCTGACCAGTCGTGAAACAGGCGGTTCGGATCATGCTCCATCCCTTCTGCCATCCAGCGCGCCACCGCATCAAAGCGGCTGACCTCCATGCCCAAGTGCGACAGTGCGGCACGATTGGCCACCATGACCGGCCCCAGCAGCCGGCCGCAAATGAGCCCGTGCGGTGCCCCGAGCCGACCGCCGAGCACCCCCGCCAACCCGTGCACCGCGCCAAGTCCCGCATTGGCAAGCGTCAGCCCGCCAGAAAGGCTGACAAAAGCCATGGCGTCCCGCGCCGCGCGGTCTTCCTGGGCCGCCAGCCGGGCAAGGGCGGCGGCCCCTTGCGGGATCGCCGCCGTGCAAAGCGCATCCGTCAACGGATTGGCCCGTCGGCTGAGATAGGGTTCGATCACCTGCGTCAGCGCGTCGAGGCCCGATGCCAGCGTCTGCGCTCGCGGCGCATGGTCGGTGAGCGCGGGATCAATCAGCGCCAGATCCGGCAGCATCCGGTCATCGCGCAGGCTGACCTTACGGCCCGCATCGGGCACGGTGATAACGGCGTTCTTGGTGACCTCCGCCCCGGTGCCGGCGGTCGTGGGTACGGCGATGAAAGGCAACGGTGCGGCTGTCAGGGGTTTTGCATGGCCGACGCCTTCGAGATGGTCGAGCACGCTGCCCTCACCCGGCAGCAGCGCTGCGAGCGCCTTGCCCAGATCAATCACCGCTCCCCCGCCCACGGCGATCACGACATCACAGGCCGCGGCGCGTCCCGTGGCCAGCGCGGTCTCCAGCGCGGGCAAATCGGGTTCGCCGCTGCTGAAGATGGGAACGACGTCCGCCCCCTGCGCCACGAGGCGCTCGGTCACGTGATCCACCCAGACGACCGACCGGCCCCGGACCAGCAAGACGCGGTGTCCGAACTGCAGCGCACGCGGGATCGCCTGCTCTGCGACCCCGCGGCCAAAGACGATCCGGCCCGCGGTCAGAAAGCTGAAATCTGTCAGGCTCAAAACGTCATGGTGGCTTCAACCGCGCGTTTCCAGGCGGCGTACTTCCGGGCGCGGCTGTCCTCTTCCAACTGCGGCGTGAACTGCTGTTCCAGCGCCCAGCTATTGGCAAAGCCCGCCTGATCCGGATAGATCCCGGCCCGCTGCCCGGCGAGCCACGCCGCGCCGAGCGCTGTTGTCTCCAGCACCCTGGGCCGGTCCACCGGCGCGCCGATGATGTCGGAGAGAAACTGCATCGCCCAGTCGGAGGCCGACATGCCACCGTCCACGCGCAGGGTCGCACCTGCCTCGTCGCTGGGCCAGTCCGCCTGCATCGCTTCCAACAGATCGCGGGTCTGGTACCCCACACTTTCCAGCGCCGCCTTTGCGTATTCCTCCGGCCCCGAGTTGCGTGTCAGACCAAAGACAGCCCCCCGGCATTCCGCATTCCAGTAAGGTGCGCCCAGACCCACGAAGGCGGGGACCAGCACCACGTTCTGATTGGGGTCGGCTTGTTCCGCCAGGGGCTGAGTCTCGGCAGCCTCGCGGATGATCTTGAGCCCGTCGCGCAGCCACTGCACCACGGCGCCCGCCACGAAGATAGATCCCTCAAGGGCGTATGTCGGCGTGCCATCGAACTGATAGGCGATGGTCGTCAGCAGCTTGTTCTGCGAGGTCACCGCCGTGTCGCCCGTGTTCAACAGCGCAAAGCAGCCCGTACCGTAGGTCGATTTCAGCATGCCGGGCTCAAAACAGGCCTGACCGATGGTGGCCGCCTGCTGATCGCCCGCGACGCCGAGGATGGGGATCTCACGACCAAACAGATCGGGCCGGGTCATGCCGAAATCTGCCGCGCAATCGCGCACCTCTGGCAGCATCTCCAGCGGGATGCCAAAGAGGTCGCAAATGGTGGTGCTCCAGCGTCCCTTGTGGATGTCATAGAGCGATGTGCGCGCGGCATTGGTGGCGTCCGTGACATGGGCCGCCCCACCCGTCAGCTTCCAGATCAGAAAGCTGTCGACCGTCCCAAAAAGCAGCTCACCCTGCGCGGCCCGGTCTCGCGCGCCCTTTACGTGGTCAAGGATCCATTTCAACTTGGTGCCGGAGAAATACGGATCGGCCAGCAGGCCGGTCTTTTCGGTAATCATCCGGTCGTGCCCGGCGGCGCGCAACTGGCGGCAATAGTCCGCCGTGCGCCGGTCCTGCCAGACAATCGCATTGTGGATCGGCCTGCCCGTATCCTTGTCCCAGACCACGACAGTTTCGCGTTGGTTGGTGATGCCGATGGCGGCGATATCATCCGGCCCAAGACCGGCTTTTTCAATCGCAGCCCGGCAGGTCCCTGCGGTGGTGGACCACAGATCACCCGGGTCATGCTCGACCCAGCCACTGTCGGGGAAGTGCTGCGGGAATTCCTCTTGCGCGCTGGTGACAATCCGCATTTCCGCGTCAAAGACGATCGCACGTGAGGATGTCGTCCCCTGATCAATGGCGAGAATATGTGTCATGCGGCGAGCCTCTGATCTGCGCTGTCCTCGGGCCTGACCCGAGGACCTGTTGGCATAAGATCCTCGGGTCAAGCCCGAGGATGACGATGGCAAATGAGCACGGCCGGGGCGCAGCATCTCTGCACGCCCCGGCCAAGGATCACTGGCTTACTGCCAGGATTTGATCAGCTCGTCGTAGCTGACGGTCTGAGGTTCTTCGTCCTCATTTTCCAGCTTGGCGAAGGGCGCGCCTTCGCGATCAAACCAGACCTGGGGGTCTTCTTCCTCGTTCATGACCGGACCAAGATCACCTTGGACACCCGCACGCTCCAGACGCTCCAGCACCCGCTCCTGATCGGCGCAAAGCGCATCCAGCGCTTCCTGAGGTGTCTTGGAGCCGGACATGGCATCGCCGATGTTCTGCCACCACAGCTGCGCCAGCTTGGGGTAATCGGGCACGTTGGTTCCGGTTGGTGACCATGCGACGCGCGCGGGCGAGCGGTAGAACTCGACCAGACCGCCCAGCTTGTCCGCACGCTCGGTGAAGTGATCAGCGTCGATGGTGGACTCGCGAATGAAGGTCAGCCCTACGTCGGACTTCTTCAGATCCACCGTCTTGGAGACCACGAACTGCGCGTAGAGCCATGCGGCCTTGGCGCGATCCACCGGCGTGCTCTCCATCAGCGTCCAGCTGCCTGCATCCTGGTAGCCGATCTTCTGACCTTCTTTCCAGTAGACGCCGTGCGGGCTGGGGGCCATGCGCCACTTGGGCGTGCCGTCCTCGTTCATCACCGGCAGGCCGGGCTCAACCGTGGCGGCAGTGAAGGCAGTGTACCAGAACATCTGCTGCGCGACGTTCCCCTGCGCCGGGATCGGACCCGCCTCGGAGAAGGTCATACCGGCCGCGGCAGGTGGCGAGTACTTCTGCAGCCATTCAATGGCCTTTGTCACCGCATAGACCGCCGCAGGCGCGTTGGTCGCACCGCCGCGTGCCACACAGGACCCGGTCGGCTGCGAGTTCTCGTTCACCCGGATGCCCCATTCGTCGACGGGCAGACCGTTCGGCTCACCCACGTCGCCCATGCCTGCCATGGACATCCACGCATCGGTGTAGCGCCAACCCAAGGATGGATCTTTCTTGCCGTAGTCCATGTTGCCAAAGACCTCGCCGTCCACACCCATGTGGCTCAGATCCCGGCCCGTGAAGAACTCTGCGATGTCCTCATAGGCAGACCAGTTGACCGGCACACCGAGCTCATAGCCAAAGGCTTCCTGGAAATCGGCCTTGTTCTTGTCGTCATTGAACCAGTCGTAGCGGAACCAGTAGAGGTTCGCGAACTGCTGGGTTGGCATCTGGTACACTTTGCCATCAGGGCCGGTGGTAAAGCTGAGGCCGATGAAGTCTTCCATATCAAGCGTCGGCAGGGTCACATCCGCGCCCTCACCCGCCATCCAGTCAGTCAGGTTGCGCACCTGCTGGTAGCGCCAGTGGGTGCCGATCAGATCGCTGTCATTGACGTAGGCATCATAGATGTTCTCGCCGGACTGCATCTGTGTTTGCAGCTTCTCGACGACGTCGCCTTCGCCGATCAGATCGTGCGTTACCTGAATACCGGTTATGGCAGTGAAGGCCGGGGCCAGCACCTGGCTTTCATATTCATGGGTGGTGATCGTCTCGGAGACGACCTTGATCTCCATCCCCTGGAAAGGCTGAGCGGCATCGACGAAGAACTGCATCTCCGCCTCCTGAGCGGCGCGGTCCAGCACGGAGAGGCCAGCGATCTCATTGTCGAGAAACGCCATCGCCGCATCCATGTCGGCCCAGGCCGGCAACGCCAAAGACGCGACCATCGCGCCCACGGCTGTGGTTGATTTCAATCTAAAGTTCATGTGAGTCCTCCCGAGACATTATTGAACTGTTTTTAGGGTGAGCCACCCGATGCGTGCCCGGATGCCTCATTCTCCTTGTGCTACACCCAGCGGAACACCGCGGCAGCATAGACAAGACACGCCAGCATCGCATAGGGCTGCGGCGCGATCTCCAGACCCAGCCAGATCAGATTGATAAAGGCTGAGCCGAGCAGAGTGATGAAAAGCCGATCCCCCCGCGTTGTTTCAATCCTCAGAATACCCACGCGGGGCGTCTCCGGGTATCTGATGGCGAGAATTGTGAAGATGATCAGCAGGCTTGCGATCACCATGAAGAAAATCGCTGTCGGCCATGTCCATGCCATCCAAGCCATTAATCAGGTCCTCCAATCAAAAAGCGGCTGTCATCCTCGGGCTTGACCCGAGGATCTCTCACTGTCAGGCCGCCGCAATATCCGACCAAAGGTCTCGCCAACCGGGGTTGGTCTTTTGGATAAGGGCCACCTTCCACGATCGCCGCCACCGCTTCAGCGATTTTTCCCTCTGGATCGCGACCGACATGTCGGAGTGCAGTTCGAACCAAACCAACCGTTCCAGATTGTACCTGTCCGTGAAACCCGTGGCGGCGTGCGTGCGATGTTGCCAGATGCGGTGCTGCAGATTGCTGGTGACGCCGATATACAGGGTCCCGCCGGGGCGATTGGTCACCATGTAGACAGCTATCTCTCTCGGCATCCGCGTGCCTCACGTCATCCTCGGGCTCGACCCGAGGATCTGTTGGGCAGGAGATCCTCGGGTCGAGCCCGAGGATGACCGCGTCCTGGTTAACAAACCGTTGCATCACACCCTCCCGAGGGCAAAGCCCTTCGCGATGTAGTTGCGGACGAAATAGATCACGAGCGCGCCCGGCACGATGGTCAGCACACCTGCTGCGGCCAGCACACCCCAGTCGATGCCCGCCGCCCCTTGGGTGCGGGTCATGATCGCGGCGATGGGTTTGGCGTCCACGGTGGTCAGCGTCCGGCTGAGCAGCAGCTCCACCCAAGAGAACATGAAGCAGAAGAAGGCCGCCACGCCGATACCGCTCGCGATCAAGGGCGTGAAGATGCGGATGAAGAACCGCGGGAAGGAGTAGCCATCGAGATAGGCCGTCTCGTCGATCTCCTTCGGGACACCGCGCATGAACCCCTCGAGGATCCACACCGCCAGAGGCACGTTGAAGAGACAATGCGCCAGCGCCACGGCGATGTGTGTGTCGAACAGCCCCACAGATGAATAGAGCTGAAAGAACGGCAGCGCAAAAACCGCAGGTGGCGCCATCCGGTTCGTCAGCAGCCAGAAGAACAGGTGCTTGTCGCCCATGAAGCTGTAGCGCGAGAATGCATAGGCCGCGGGCAACGCCACCGCGAGGCTGATCACCGTATTCATGACCACGTAGATCAACGAGTTGATGTAGCCGATGTACCAGCTCTCATCCGTGAGGATCTTGACGTAGTTCTGCAACGTCAACTCCCGCGGGAAGAGCGAAAACTGGCCCAGGATTTCCGTGTTGGTCTTGAGGCTCATGTTCAGCAGCCAATAGATCGGCAACATCAAAAACAGCAGATAGAGCCCCATCACGATGGCCGAGCGATTGACGCGCGGCGTCTTGCGTCGTGCCACCTTGACCTCGCCTTGGACCAGTTTGCCGGGTATTGCGGATTGTGCAGCGGTATCGGACATCACACCCCATCCCGTTTGTCGAGGTTTGTCATCACGGTGTAGAACACCCAGGAAATTAGCAGGATCACCAGGAAATACATGATGGAGAAGGCTGCTGCCGGTCCAAGATCGAACTGACCCAAAGCCATCTTGACCAGATCAATCGACAGGAAGGTCGTGGCAGAGCCCGGCCCGCCGCCAGTGACCACGAAGGGCTCGGTATAGATCATGAAACTGTCCATGAACCTGAGCAGGATCGCGATCATGAGGACCCCTGCCATCTTGGGCAACTCGATGTAGCGGAACACGGCCCAGCGGCTTGCCTGATCGATCTTGGCAGCCTGATAATACGCGTTGGGAATGGACTGCAGCCCGGCGTAGGCCAGCAAAGCCACGAGCGAGGTCCAGTGCCAGACATCCATGACGATTACAGTGACCCACGCCGCAAAGACGTCCTGGGTGTAGTTATAGGAGATCCCCAGCTCGTTCAGCGTGTAGCCCAGCAGGCCAATGTCGACGCGGCCAAAGATCTGCCAGATCGTGCCCACCACGTTCCAGGGGATCAGTAGCGGCAGCGACATGACCACCAGACAGAAAGACGCCCAGAACCCGGATTTCGGCATGTTCAGCGCAATAAATATGCCAAGCGGAATCTCGATCGCCAGAATGATGCCCGAGAACATCAGCTGCCGCCAGAGCGCGTCCCACATTCGGTCGTCTTGAAGCATCTCGCGGAACCATTCGAGCCCCGCCCAGAAGAACTGGTTGTTGCCGAAGGTGTCCTGGACCGAATAATTCACAACCGTCATCAGCGGGATCACCGCCGAAAAAGCCACCAGCACCAGCACCGGCAGCACCAGAAACCACGCCTTTTGATTGACTGTCTTGTTCATCACGCGGCCTTTTCTGAGGGTGCGACGCGCCAGTCGTCGGCGTAGACGTTGATGCCCTCGGGCACGAACCGGATGTGCTGGGTGCCAGCGGCAATGGTATCGCCCTCGCCCGCGATGGCGCTGACCTCATGGCCGTCCACCTCCAGCCGGACGATCTTGTGCCGGCCCACGTCCTCCACGCGCTTGACCCGCGCGGGAATGCCAGCGTCCGCGGTTAGCTGAATGAACTCTGGCCGCACCCCCAGTTGCACGCGCCCCGTCTGTGCCGCATAGCCCGCGCCCAGCGAAACCGTGCTGCCTGCAACCTGCGCGCTGCTGCCGTCGAGGGTCGCGTCGAACAGGTTCATGCCGGGCGAGCCGATGAAGTAACCCACAAAGGTATGCGCGGGCCGCTCGAACAGCTCCTGCGGTGTGCCGATCTGCACCACACGACCGTCGTACATGACCACGACCTTATCGGCGAAGGTCAGCGCCTCCGTCTGGTCGTGGGTCACGTAGATCATGGTGTGACCGAACTCGTGGTGCAGCGATTTCAGCTGGGTGCGCAACTCCCACTTCATATGCGGGTCGATCACGGTCAACGGCTCGTCAAAGAGAAGCGCATTGACATCCTCCCGCACCATGCCGCGGCCCAGGCTGATCTTTTGCTTGGCATCCGCGGTCAACCCACGGGCCTTGCGGTCAAGCTCCGCTTCCATCCCGATCATGGCACCGATCTGCTGCACACGCTCGGCGATATAGGCAGCATCCGCCCCACGGTTGCGCAGCGGAAAGGCCAGGTTATCCCGCACCGTCATGGTGTCGTAGACCACCGGGAACTGGAAGACCTGCGCAATGTTGCGCTCCGCCGTTGGCGCGCCGGTGACGTCCTCGTCATTGAAAAGGATGCGCCCCTGACTTGGATGAAGAAGTCCCGATATAATGTTGAGAAGCGTGGATTTTCCGCAGCCAGACGCACCCAAGAGCGCGTAGGCCTCACCATCGACCCAGTCGTGGTTGAGCTCTTTCAGCGCAAAGTCGTCTTCGGATGTCGGGTTGCTGAGATAGGAATGCGCCAGATTATCCAGCGTGATCTTGGCCATCAGGCGGCCTCCGCATAGGGCGCCGCAGCAACGAGATCGCCATCCTGCGCAAAGAGGTAGACATGGGCGGGATCAAGGAACACATCCAGTTCCTGACCGGGTGTCAGGCTCTGGATTCCGTGCACAAGCCCGACCCAGCGTTCACCGTGGTGATCCAGATGGATGAAGGTTTCGGAGCCCGTGATCTCCGTCACGGAAAGCCGTGTGGAAAAGCGCATCGCCCCGGCGCCATGGGGCGTCAGCTCCAGATGGTTGGGGCGGAACCCGGCGGTGTAGTCACCGTCCGACAGCTGCGATGCCCCCGCAGGTGCCAAAACAGACTGACCGTCGCCAAAAGACAGTTGGTCGCCTCGCTTGGTGATCTTGAGAAAGTTCATCGGTGGGTCGGAAAACACCCGTGCCGTGGTCGCGTTCACCGGCTTGCGATATACTTGGGGTGTCGGACCAAACTGCGTCACCCGACCCTCCCAAAGCGCCGCAGTATTGCCGCCCAGCAGCAGCGCCTCCTCCGGCTCAGTGGTGGCATAGACGAAAATCGCACCGGATTCCTCAAAGATCCGGGGGATCTCGGCGCGCAATTCCTCGCGCAGCTTGTAATCCAGGTTGGCCAGCGGTTCGTCGAGCAGCACCAATCCTGCGTTCTTGACCAGCGCCCGCGCCAGCGCGCAGCGTTGCTGCTGCCCGCCCGAGAGTTCCAATGGCTTGCGCTGCAGCATGGGTGTCAGCTGCATCAGTTCCGCCGTTTCACGCACCCGGGCGTCGATCTCCTTGCGGGTCTGCCCCATCAGCTTCATCGGGGAGGCGATATTGTCATAGACCGTCATGGACGGGTAGTTGATGAACTGCTGGTAGACCATGGCCACCTTACGATCCTGCACCCGCATGCCAGTGACGTCTTCGCCGTTCCAGATCACACGCCCCGTCGCAGGCACATCAAGCCCGGCCATCAGACGCATGAGCGTTGTCTTGCCCGACAGCGTCGGGCCAAGAAGGACGTTCATCGTCCCTTTTTCGAGCGCAATGTCGGTGGGGTAGATATGCGTCTGCCCCCCGACAGTCTTAGACACCCCTTCCAAGATCAAGGTCATGTCCGTTCCCCCACGTTTATTCTGCGGCTTTGGCCATGCGCTCGCTCTGCTGCGATTGCATGAAGGTCTCCAGTCCCGCAATTTCTTCTTTTGTCAGTCTCAACCCAAGCTTGTTGCGCCGCCAGACGATATCTTCGGCGGTGCAGGCATATTCCTCCTCCATCAGCCACAGCACTTCGCGCGCTGTCAGGCTGGCGCCAAAGTCCTGGCCGAGATCCGATGCTGCCTTCGCGTCTCCCAGCACATGCCAGGCATCGGTGCCATAGGCCCGAACCAGACGGCGCGCCCAGAAATCGCCCAGAAACGCGAAGTCATTTTGCAACCGCGCGACCAGAGCGTCGAACCCATCGACGGGAAAATCGCCGCCTGGCAGCGCGACCTCCGCCGTCCAGTGACCGGACGTGCCGGGAAAGAATGGCACGATCTTGTCCATCGCGTCCTCTGCCAGCTTGCGGTAGGTGGTGATCTTGCCACCAAAGACGTTCAAAATCGGCGCGCCACCGGTATTCTCGACCTTCAAGGTGTAATCGCGTGTGGCTGCTGTCGCGCTGCTCGCACCGTCATCATAGAGAGGGCGCACGCCGGAATAGCTCCATACCACATCGTCAACAGAGATATCACGCTTGAGATACTGGTTCACGAAGTCCAGCAGATAGTCACGTTCGCCATCGCTGCATTCAGGCTTTTTACTGGGGTCGTCATGTTCCGCGTCGGTGGTCCCGATCAGCGTGAAATCCGTCTCATATGGAATGGCAAAGATGATCCGCCCGTCTGTCCCCTGAAAGAAGTAGCATTTGTCATGATCATAGAGCTTGCGCGTCACGATATGGCTGCCACGCACGAGCCGCACCCCTTCGGTGGAATTGATCCGTACCTTTTGCTGGATGATATCCCCGACCCAAGGACCACCCGCGTTGACCAGCATCCTGGCGCGCAGCGTGCGCTGTTCGCCCGCGTAGGTATCCTCAACCGTGACCTCCCAGACGTCATCAACGCGCGCGGCGCTGACGACTTTCGTGCGGACCATGATATCGGCGCCCCGCTGTTCGGCATCCCGCGCGTTCAGCACGACCAGCCGTGAATCCTCGATCCAGCAGTCTGAATACTCGTAGGCCTTAGCCAAGCGGTCCTCGAGCGGCGCACCTTCGGGCCCCTGCGTGAGGTCGAGCGTGCGGGTGGCAGGCAGGATCTTGCGCCCGCCCAGATTGTCATAGAGCAGCAGGCCAAACCGGATCAGCCAGGCCGGGCGCCGCCCCTTCATCCACGGCATGACCGTGTTGAGGATCTTGGACGTGGGCGTCGACCCCTCAAAGCGCATGTCCTTGTGATACGGCAGCACAAACCGCATCGGCCAGCTGATATGCGGCATGGCCTTCAGCAACACCTCACGTTCAGCCAGCGCATGACGCACCAGATTGATCTCGAAATACTCCAGATATCGCAGACCACCGTGAAAGAGCTTGGTTGAGGCGGAGGATGTGGCAGAGGCCAGATCGTTCATCTCCGCAAGCGCCACGCTAAGACCGCGCCCCGCCGCATCCCGGGCGATGCCGCATCCGTTGATGCCACCACCGATGATGAACAGATCATAGGTTTCGGATTGCGTTTGCGATGACGTCACCTGGCCCCCCTGACCCAGCGATTTCCTGCTGGAGCAATGGGTAGCGCACCGCCTGATGCCGTTCAAGTGCCTTTTTCGTTTATGTTCGATTTTTGCGTTCGACTTTCGCGGCGAACATTTTCGAACGTCGCGGTGCTTGACGTTGAGCAGAGCCAACGATCTCTGCCCGTCGGCTCGGCTGCGCTCGTCAGCAGTTGCGTGCAAGACAACGGATATTTTTCTTTGAAAATAATCGGCAATGCGACTATTCACACATAGGGAGGGTCGTCATGTCGCAGAGTTTTCGTCAGCCAGATATTCTGAAGATCGCCCAACGAGAGGGTAAGGTCACGGTCGAAGAACTGGCAACGCGCTTTGGCGTGACGCTGCAAACCATCCGCAGGGACCTGACCGAACTCGCAGAAGCGAACAAACTCGAACGTGTGCACGGCGGCGCGATTCTACCATCCGGCACGACCAACATCGAATACGAAGAGCGCCGGTTGTTGAACCAGGATTCCAAACGCGCCATCGCGCGTGCCTGCGCCAGCGAGATCCCCGAGGGGTGTTCGATCTTCCTCAACATCGGGACGGGCACCGAGGCGGTCGCCCGGGAGTTGCTGGAGCATCGCGACCTGCTCGTCGTGACCAACAATATGAACGTGGCCAATATCCTCGCCGACAATTCCGAATGCCAGATCATTGTCACAGGCGGCGCGTTGCGGCGCTCCGACGGCGGACTCGTAGGGCCGCTCACGACCGAGACGATCCGTCAGTTCAAATTCGACTTTGCAGTCATTGGATGCTCCGCCATGGACGCGGACGGCGATTTGCTGGATTTCGATATTCAGGAGGTCGGCGTCAGCCAGACCATCATCGCGCAAGCGCGCCACGCTTTTCTGGTGGCGGATCAGTCCAAGTTCAGCCGAACCGCCCCGGCGCGCATCGCTTCCATGCAGGTCCTGTCGGCTGTCTTTACCGACCACCCGTTGCCTCAGGATCTGGCGCGCCGGTGCGCCGACTGGGATACGCGGGTCGTGGTCGCCGCGTGAGCTCAGGGATGCTGCGGCAGCGGCGTCTTTTCCATCTTTCGCAGCAGATCCACGAACCCGGCCACCTGATGCCGCGCCGTCTCCGCCCCTTTTTCGGCCGTGGCGAGATGGGCCTCCCCCACGGTGCCCTCGGGATTGAGATCGCTGGCAATCCAGCCGTAGGACACCGGACCAATGGGTGAAATTGCCGTCTCCTCCGCGGTAGAGCGGAAATCCTGCGCCTTGCTCATATCAACCGTTTCGGGCCGAAAGTGCAGCATTAGTGAGGTCTCCACATCGCCGCCATGGATGCCAAAGCGTTGCTCCCGCTCGGAGTAGAGATGCGCGGGTGCACCGAAGGCGCCCCATTGGCATTTGACGGCGAGCATGCCCGCCTGGACCCGCAACTCCCGTGTCAGAATAGAGACCAGATCCAGGTTGCCCCCGTGGGAGTTGATGATGGCAATCTTGCGAATGCCCGCGCGCGCCACGCTGAGGCCGATCTCCGTCCAGGCAGACAGAGCCGTGGCAGCACTCAGCGTCAGGGTGCCAGCGGCCCAGAGATGTTCGTTCGATTTGCCCACCGCTTGCAGCGGCAGGATACGCAGATCCAGATCTGCCGGGGCCTGCACCCGCAGTTCGGCCAACATCCCCTGCCCGATCAGCGTATCGGTGCCCACCGGCAGATGCGGCCCGTGCTGCTCGATCGCCGCCGTGGGGAGGATCGCGATCGTCTTCATGGGATCAAGATCCACGAAATCCGGGGCGCGATAATCGGCCCAGTCGCGCGCGCCGCTCATGCGTGGGCCTTGGGCGGATAGGTGGCATCAAGACGCGACTGCAGATAATCGGCCGCGCGAACCGGCGGATACTTTGCCTGCCCCGTCCCGGGCAGAGCGGCCACAACCGTATCGGGGTTCGCCTCGACAAAGAAGGCCACGGACCGCCGTTGTTTTTTGGGGGGCAGCACCCGGTGGGGTGTGGAGACGTAAATATCGTTGGTCCAGCGCATGAGGCAGTCACCGATGTTGACCACATAAGCCCCCGGCACATGCGGCACATCCGTCCAGTCACCTCCGCGCGGACGCACTTGCAGCCCGCCCTCGCCATCCGTCATCAGCAGCGTGATGGCCCCGTAGTCCGTGTGTGCGCCAGCGCCGATCTCGTCTGTAGCCCCGGTGGAGGGCGGATAGTGCAGCAGGCGAAGTGCGGCGAGCGGATCCTGAAAAGCGGACGTGAAATGCTCCGGTTCCAGCCCCAGATCGGCGGCAAAGGCGCGGTGAATGTCCACGCCCAGAGCAAGTGCGGCGTCATAGTAATCCAGCATCGTCTGCCGGAACCCATCAATTTCAGGCCAGACGTTCACCCCACGGAACGGATCCCCGCGCCTGACGCGGGGATCTCCCGGTTCCAGATCGAGCCCGATGTTGAAGCTCTCCTTGCGGTCCACCTGACCGGATGTGTCATCGAGGGATTCGTCTCCCTGTGCTGCCCAACCGCGATAGTGCGGCGTCTTCAGGATGGACAGCGCCTCCTTGTCCGCCACGGAAAGCGCGAAGAACGCCGCCGCCATCTCAAAGACGCGGTCGCGCAGAGCCTCCGGCACCGTATGGTGCTGCAGCAGGAAAAACCCAGGCCCCCGGACCGCCGCCCCCAGATCCCGCAGAAATCCTGCGCGGTCGTGCTCAAACCGCCGCCAGTCGAGAACCGGGATCATGCGCGCACCTCCTTGCCACGCCCGCCGGGAAGGCCGAGGAAGCTGCCCATCCGCGCACTGACCCTGTCGAGATGCGCTGCCCGGCTGGCGGGGGTGGAGCTGTCCATCAGGTAATGCGCGGCAAAAACCGTCCGGCAGCGCCGCGAACAGATGGCTCGCACCCCGCGCAGGATCGTCCGTTTTCCCGGCGCACCGATCATCTGCGTCAGCCACCAGCTGGCACCACAGGTCGTAAAGACACCCAGCCGGGTGATGTGGGTCAATCCCGGCCGGATGTTGTCGTTCTGACCATCCGGCATCAGAAAGGCCACATCGGGCAGCAACACCCGGTCCAGCCACCCTTTCAGCATGGCGGGCAGCCCGTACCACCACGTCGGGTAAACAAAGATCAGCGTATCGCACCACAGGATGTGCTCCACGTCCTGCGCAACCGGCGCACGGTTGCAGGTGGTATCCTCGTAGATGTCGAGCTCCCCAGAGCTCAGCACCGGAGAGAAGTCGCCGCGATACAGATCAATGAGCCGCGTCTCCGCACCTGCCTCGCGCAGCTTATCCATCACCCTGTCGCGCACCGCAGCGGTGAAACTGGTCTCTTTCGGGTGGCAGTACACAATCAGGGCCCGCATTCAAAATCTCTCCATTTCAGCGTCGATCCGGGCCAGAAACCCGGCGCGTTGTGCATCCGTCGCGCGATTCATGTCATAGAGCGCAAGATACCGCATCTTGTCCGGGCGACACACGTGCCGCACAGCGCGGGTGACCACACGCCGTGGCGGATCTCCCACCAGCAGTGCCCGCATGCGGCTGCCGCCATAGGTCGTTACAGCCGCCAGCTTGCGGATATTGCGCAGGTTCGGGCGAACGCGGCCCTGATCCAGGGTAAAGGACACACCCGGTAGAAAAACACGGTCAAAAAAGCCCTTCAGGATCGCCGGATAGCCGAAATTCCACACGGGAAACACCATCACCAGCGCCTCGGCCCGGCGCAAGCGATCCACGTATTCGTCCACCGCACCGGTATTGCCCGGCGCATCGTGATAGCCCCGCCGCTCCTCGGCGGTCAGCACGGGCGAAAACCCTTCGGCGTTCAGATCGCAATCGTCCACATCCCAGCCCCGCGCCAGCAAGCCATCCACGACGCGGGTGTGCAGCGCGGCAGAAAAACTCTCCTCGCAGGGGTGCGCAAAAAGGACGAGCGCTGCGGTCATTCTGCAGCGCGCAGGTTCGGGTAGGCATACATCCGGTCATAGGCCCAATCGGGATCGTCCCAGGCGATCATCTTGCCGGGGTTCAGCAACCCCTTGGGATCTGCCTCGCGCTTGAAGGCCAGCTGGCGGTCATCCACGGTCTGCCGCCCGCCTTCCTCCAGCGTGTAGCGGTGGGGGTTGAAGATCATCGCACCTGCGTCCTCATGCATCTTCACAATCTCGTCGAGGCGCGCCTCGGTGGTGAACTTCACAAGGCTGAGCCCGGCAAAGATCACCTTGCCGCCCTCGCGCAGCACTTCGAGATGTTGCAGCACTTCGGGGCTGAGGGCATCGCGCAGCTGTTTCACAAGGTCCAGATGGTCTGGCGCGCCGTATCGGACCTGCAGATAGGTGATGCTGGGGTCCACCTTGAGCGCGCGCAGCGTTGTATGGTTCCAGCCGTACTCAAAGATGGTGCCCGGTCCACGCTCCCAGTCGGAAGCGTCGCTGCGATAGATCAGCCGCGCGTCGGGTCGCCGATCCAGGAACGTCTCGAAACCGTCCATGGACTGAGGTGCGACCATCAGCGCGATCAGGCTGGTGCCCGCTTCCACATGCGGGGCGACGCGCTGAAAGTAGTCCTTGGCAATGGGCGCCTCGAACACGGTGGCGAGCTTGATCAGGATGCCGTCTTCATTGGCCAGCTCCTCGGCAAACTGAGCTGCCTGCATGAAGTCCTCGGTGGCAACGAACATCTCCACCCAGTCGTAAGCCGGTGCCAGCGGGATCTCGATCTCCGTGATGATGCCGTTCGTGCCATAGGCATGGCTGACGCGGGCAAGCTCCTCGCCGCGGAACTCCAGCACGCGGGGTTCTTCCTCCATGGTGACCACCCGCAGGCGAATGATGTTGCCCAGATCGCGCAAGGATCCCCAGGTGCAGGAACCGACCCCGCCCGAGCCGCCCGCGATAAACCCGCCGATTGTCGCCGTGGCCCAGGTGGAGGAAAACATGCGAATTTCCTGGCCCGAGTGCTCCTTGCAGGCGGCATCCAGATCCTTGAGCAAACATCCCGGTTCCACGACCACGCGACCCGGGTGGATCTCCTTCACGGCCGCCATGTGGCGCAGGTGCATCACACAGCCGCCTGCCAGCGGCATCGCCTGACCGTAGTTGCCCGTCCCCGCACCGCGGGTGGTGACTGGCACGTCATGGACGTAGCAGACCCGCAGCACCTCGATCACCTCGGCCTCGGTGCGAGGGGCCACGACGAAATCCGCCGACACCCCATCAAGCCGCGCCTTGAGCACGGGCGAGTACCAAAAGAAATCCCGGCTCTTGGCCTTGAGCCCGGCGCCACTGTCTTCCAGATCCAGATGCGCAAGGGCGGCTTTGGCAGCTTCAATGTTCGCGGTCATGGCGTCCTCATGAGATGGTCAAGTTCGGCATAATCGGGCAGCGTCCGGTCGATCTGGCGGCCCCCGCGCAGGACGATCCGGTCGGACTGAGGACGGGCGAAAAGCTCCGTCCAGCTGCGCGCGCGGCAGATCACCAGATCGGCCGGTGCGCCGGGCGTCAGACCCGGCGCCTCCAGCCCACAGGCCGCCGCCGGGTTGGTCGTGAATGCCTGCGCCCAGTCCCCGTCCGAATGATCCAGATGCCCGATCCGCGTTGCCTCCCGCATCACCTCGATCATGTCGAGATCGCCGTAGGCGTAGAAGGGATCGCGGGTATTGTCGGAGGCGAAACTCACCGGCACGCCCCGCGCCTTCAACTCGTGCACCAGGGTGATGCCCCGCATCCGTGGCGTGCCCTCCTGCCTGTCCTGCAGGTAGAGATTGCACATGGGCAGAGAGACGGCATGCAGCCCCGCGCGCGCCACCAGATCCATCGTGTCGCCGGCGCGGGCGTCTTCCTGCGTGCTGAGCGAACATAAATGGCCAACGACCACCGGCGCATCAAAGCCCGTTTCGATCACCGTCTCGGCGATCAGCCGCAGCGTCTCCGAGCTGGGATCGAGCGTCTCATCCACGTGAAAGTCCGCGGCAAGCCCGTGCTTGCCTGCCAGATCGAAGAAATAGCGCAGCCGGTCGGCCAGATCCGGCACGGGGTAGGCCACCATGCCCAGCACACCGCCTGTCTCTGCCACGATCTTTGCCGTCCGGTTGAACTCCGTCCCGGGCCCCACGCCTTCGCATCCCAGAAGGCAGGCGGCCTGCAACGCGATCTTGTCTCGCCAGCGGTCCCGCATCTCCGCAAAGACAGGCCAGGAAATCGCGTCCTGCGGCGGGATACTGTCGATATGCGTGCGAATGGCGCGGGTGCCATGGGCGTAGGCGCAGCGCAGGGCGAAATCCATCCGAGTGGCCACATCCTCCGCCGTCCAGTTGGCTTGCCGATCGGCCCCCACCGTGTCCAACGCACCGGGAAAGCTGCCGTCGGGGTTGGGGCTGCGCGGCCAGATATGACCCTTGTCGAGATGCGTGTGCATGTCCACAAAGGCGGGAAAGACCATCGCCCCCTTCATGTCCACCGGTTGGCCGGGCGCATCGGTGATCTGCCCATCGCAAAGGCTCAAATCGGTCTGTATCAGATCCCGTCCATCGCCCATCAGACACCCCGGCACAGTGAGGTTTTGCAGCGTCACGTGACCTGCGGGAAGGACCTTGAAATCCATCAGCGATCCCGGCTCAGCGCGCTTTCGTGCCACTTGCGCAGCAGCATGTGGCTGAGAAAGCTGAGCCCGGCAAAGATGATCACGCCCGTCACAGCGATCAGGATCAGCGCCGCGAACATCCGCGGGATGTTGAGCCTGTAACCCGCCTCCAATATTCGAAAGGCCAGCCCCGATTTGAGCCCGCCCGTGCCCGCCACATACTCCGCAACCACAGCGCCGATCAGCGATAGCCCGCCCGCTATGCGCAAGCCGCCGAGGAAATACGGCAGCGCCGAGGGCAGTTGCAGAAACCGCAGCGTCTGCCAGCGCGAGGCACCGTAGATGCGGAAAAGGTCGCGCAGGTTATGATCGGCCGAGTTCAGACCCAGCGTCGTGTTGCTCAACACAGGAAAAAACGCCACCAGCCAGGCACAGAGCAACAGCCCCGCAATGCGGCTGTCCACATAAATGAAGATCAAGGGTGCGATGGCCACGATGGGCGTCACCTGCAGGATGACCGCGTAGGGGTAGAAACTCATCTCCACCAGTCGCGACTGGGTGAAAAGCACCGCGAGCCCCACCCCGCCGATCACCGCAACGGCAAGCGCCATCAGGGTGATCTGCACCGTGACCAGAAGCGCCTCGAACAGCATCGCCCAATCATCGATCAACGTCTGCAGTACAAGCCCGGGACCTGGCAGGATGTAATGGGGGATCTCATTCCAGACGACAATGCGGTCCCAGAGGCCCAGCATCAGCACCAGCACAACGGCAGGCAGGATCCACTTGCCAAACCGTTCCAGCCGACGCGCGCGCAGCCGGGCGACCTCGTCGGGATCTACCGCCGTGACCTGCTCCGTGGGCTCTGCGATGCTCATGCGGCCTCTCCCATGGCTTCGTGCAGCGCATCTGTCGCGCGGCGGGTGTAGCCTGCATATTCGCTGGAGGTGCGAAAGGCATCGTCGCGCGGATAGGCGGCATCGACGCTCAGTTCCGTGATCACGCGACCCGGCCGCGCGGCCATCACAACGATGCGATCCGACAAGAAAACGGATTCAAACACGGAGTGGGTGACGAAGATGACCGTGCAGCCAATAGCTTCCTTGAGACGCAACAGATCATTGTTGAGCCGAAAGCGCGTGATCTCGTCCAGCGCCGCAAAAGGCTCGTCCATCAGGATAAGCCGTGGTCGCGTGACCATGGCGCGCGCGATAGAGACCCGCATCTTCATGCCCCCCGACAGCTCGCGCGGATAGCTCGACTGGAAGCGCTCGAGCCCCACGAGCTTGAGCGCTTCGAGCACCTCGTCCCGCACCGACGAGTAGGGTTGGCCGCGCAAACGGAAAGGGAGCCAGACGTTTTGCGCAACCGTGGCCCAGGGCATAAGCGTTGGTTCCTGAAAAACAACGCCCAGATCGCCCACACCCTGCCCTTCGGTCCAGGTGATGCGCCCCGCGGTGGGATGCAGCAGGTCAGAGATAAGCCGCAGGGCAGTCGATTTCCCGCAGCCCGAGGGGCCGAGCAAGGAGATGAAATCTCCTGTCCGCACCTCAAGCGACATCCCCTTGAGCGCGACCACGTCGCCGCCGAAGGTTTTGTCGACCCGCTCCATTCGCAATAGCGTGGGCCGGGCGGTTCCCGGCCTGTCCGCTGCTGTCATACATCCCCCAAACAGCTATCCCGCGCCGGGCTGCGGGTGCAGCCTCGCCCGCTCAGGGCTTGATGTCCATGCCAACGGATTTGTTCGTGAACTCCAGCGTGTAGGCGGACTGCCAATCCAACCCGTCTTCCAGCACGCCCGCGGCAACCATCTTGGCGTAAAAATCGCCGATCACCTCATCAGTCATCGAGCCGATTCCCATCTCCAGCGCTGAGCCGCTGTCCACGATGCCCTCTTGCAGCATCATGTTCTTGGCAAAGTCGATCTTGTCCTGGCTCATGTCCGGATTGGCGGCCATGATCATCTCATCCGCAGCGCTGCTGTCACCGTAAAGGTAGTTGTACCAACCGGTCAGCGATCCGTCGACGAAACAGGTGACCTTTTCGGGATCTTCGGCGATGGTGTCCGCCATCGTCTCAATCGTGGTTGCGTAAGAGGAATAGCCCGCATCCGCGATCAGGAAAACGTCCGGTTTGATCCCGGCTTCCTTCTCGACGGCATAGGGTTCGGAGCTGAGATAGCCCTGCATGCCCTTTTGAGTATCGGCAATGAAAGGTGCGGGGTTGAAGGTATAAGGTTCGCGCTGCTCGACCGTGAAGCCGTGTTCCGCAATCATCCACTGGTAGTAGGAGGTGAAGCCGTTGTCGCCGATCAACAAGGTCAGGTCTTTGAGGTCATCCCAGCTCTCGGCCTCACCGGGATGGGCCAGGATCACCTGCGGATGCTTCTGAAAGATCGCCGCGACCGAGACAACGGGGATCCCTTCCTTAACCGCGTTGAAGGCCTGCAGCATGTCGCCACCCATGTGGAAATCAATGCGGCCCGCCAGCATCAGCGCACGGTTGTTCACCTGCGGCCCGCCCGAGATAATTTCGACCTCCAGCCCGCAGTCCGCGTAGGTGCCGTCCGCGACAGATTGATAAAAGCCACCGTGCTCTGCCTGCGCCAGCCAGTTTGTCCCGAAAACGACGGGTGTGAGGTCGGTGTCTGCCAGGGCGGCGGTCGCGCCGAGGCTGAGGGCGCACGCCAGCGTGGTAACGGGGGAAAGGGTCATGGTGATCTCCATTATCTTTGTTTGCGCGATGCTCCGAAGCCGGTGGCACAAAGGGAAGCGTGTTGCCGTGTGTCAGGGACGTTGCGTCGAATAGTTGCCCTCATTTTGGGCAACCGAAACGATTCTGTCCAAAGTTTCATCGGGCCTTGGCTGTGATCCCTCTCAATGCGGTTACCCGCTGGCCCCACCGCATTCGAATGCGGTGTGCCTGCCCACACCGCGCGCACGGGCGGATGCAACAGCTTGGAGAGCCAAGGTTTACACCGCCTACGCGCCAAATCTGAAGGGAGCGATCGCATTTCAAATGACGGTCAGACCTGCTGGCCGCGGGCGCGATGATGTGCGATCCTAGGCAAAACGGCGGAGGTCCTCGCCGCATTCGAATGCGGCGCCCCGGGCCCTATCCGGTGCGCGCGGATTGCGTTAGAGCGCGACCGTGGTTGCCCGACCGGTTTCCTCGGCCATCTTCGCGGCCACCGCCGCCACAGCCAGATCCTGAAGCCCGACACCCGTTCCGTCAAAGAGCGTAATCTCTTCTGCGGTGGACCGCCCACGATGATCGCCGTTGATCACCGCGCCGATGGGCGTTATCGCGTCTTCCTTGAGGTGACCGGCCGCCACCGCGTGCTGCGCCTCGCCGATGCTGACGGATTGCGCAACCTCATCGGTGAAAACTGTGGCGCGGCTGAGCAGCATCGGGTCCACCTCCTGCTTGCCCTTGGTGTCCGTTCCCATGCAGGCGATATGCGTGCCCGGTTTGATCCACTCTGCCATCAGCAGCGGCTCAAACGCCGAGGTGATCGTAATAATGACATCCGCCTGCGCACCCAGTTCTTCGGCGCTGACCGCCTCGAACCCCAGCCCCAACTCTTCGGCCACAGCACCCAGTTTTGGCAACATCTCGGGGTGCGGGTTCCATGCAACGACCCGGTCAAAGCTGCGCTGCTCTGCTGCGGCGCGCAGTTGAAAGGTGGATTGATGCCCTGCGCCTACCATGCCCAGGACCTTGGCATCCTCACGCGCCAGATGCGCGATGGAGACCGAGGAAGACGCCGCCGTGCGCACAGCGGTCAAATAGTTCCCGCCCACCAGTGCCCGCAGTTTTCCGGTATCGGGATCGAACAGGAAAATCGTCGACTGATGGTTCGTCAGCCCTTTGTCGGCGTTCCCGGGCCAATAGCCACCGGATTTCAGACCCAGTGACTTCCCGGCCCTGTCGAACCCTGATTTAAAGCCATAAAGCGCATCCGCGTAGCCGATGGCCTCACGGATCACGGGGAAGTTGTAGGCGTCGCCCGAGGCCATGGCACCAAACACGGCTTCCACAGCCGTGAAGGCCTCCGCCCGGCTGACGACCTCCGCGCAGACCTCCTCTGTCACGATCAACAACCCGTCTGCCATGCTCTACCCCTCGTCTTTTGTGATATTATGGGCCGTGCCGGGCGGTACCCGGCCCGGCAATGCCGAAAACTTGATCAGTATGCCTTGCCGCGCGCCGACACAGGCCAGAGCGTCTCGACCTTGCCACCGCGCACCCCCACGTACCAGTCGTGCACATTGCAGGTCGGGTCGCAGTGCCCTGGCACGAGTTTCAGCTTGTCATTGACCTTGAGTACGCCATCAGGGTCGGCAACAACGCCGTGCTCATCAGAGCATTTGACGTATTCCACATCCGAACGACCGTAGATCGTCGGCAGACCACTGTCCACGGATTGCGCCTTGAGCCCGGCATCCACGATCGCCTTGTCGGCCTTGGCGTGGCTCATCACCGATGTCAGGATAAATAGGGCGTTCTCCCACTCTCCCTCGTCGATGCGATTGCCGTCCTTGTCCAGAATGCGGCCATAATCCGCATCCATGAAGGCGTAGGAGCCGCATTGCAGCTCGTTGAAGACGCCCGAGTTGCTCTCGAAATAATAGGACCCAGTGCCGCCACCGCCGACGATGTCGCACTCCAGCCCCTCGGCCTTCAGCATCTCGATGCTTTCGCGCACCTGATCAATGGCAATCTGGGTCTTTTCCTGCCGGTCGGCATAGCTGTCCATATGCTGCATCGCGCCCTGATAGGCTTGCAGACCGGCAAATTTCAAACCCTCGGCCGCGTCAATGGCCTTGGCCAGATCGACCACGGGCTGACCGTATTGCACGCCGCAACGACCCGCGCCGACGTCGATTTCGACCAGACACTCGATCTCCGTCCCGTGGCGTAACGCCGCCTCAGACAAATCGGCCACGTTGTCGAGATCATCCACACAGCAGATCGCCCGCGCACCCAGCTTGGGCAACCGGGCCAGCCGGTCGATCTTGGCCGGATCGCGCACTTGGTTGGAGACCAGCACGTCCTTGATACCACCGCGGGCGAACACTTCCGCCTCCGACACCTTCTGGCAGCATACACCGACCGAGCCGCCAAGACGTTCCTGCAACAGCGCCACATCCACCGATTTGTGCATCTTGCCGTGCACCCGGTGCCGCATACCATGGCTCCGCGCATAGTCGCCCATCTTCTTGATATTGCGCTCCAGCGCATCAAGGTCAAGCACGAGGCACGGTGTCTGAATGTCGGCCTCGTCCATGCCGATGGCGGCGGGAATATCGTAGCCGACCTCATAGTCGTCGAAATTGACCTGCTTGTTCATGTCATCTCCTCCTTAGCCCAGGGTCCAGGGCAGTTTATCCAAATCCACATTGCCGCCGGTGACGATCACGCCCACGCGCTTGCCACGGAATACCTCCGGGTTGCGCAGGATCGTGGCCAGTGGCACGGCACAGCTCGGCTCCATCACGATCTTCATGCGCTCCCAGGTGAGCTTCATCGCGTCGATGATTTCCTGCTCACTGGCGGTCAGCACATCGGTAACGAACTGCGATACAAAGTGCCATGTGTTCTCTTTCAGTGGCACCTTCAACCCGTCGGCGATCGTATTCGGCGCATCATCCGCAATGATGTGTCCCGCACGAAAGGACCGTGCGGCATCGTCGGCCTGATCAGGTTCAGCGGCGTAGATCTCTATCCCCGGCGCGAGGTTGGAGAGCGTCAGACACGTCCCCGAGATCATGCCGCCACCGCCGATGGGCGCGATAACCGCATCCATTGTATCGATCTGATCCAGCATTTCCAGCGAACAGGTGGCCTGGCCGGCAATCACGCGCGGATCATTGTATGGATGTACGAAATCAGCACCCGTTGCTTCGTGAACCTCCGCAAAAACAGCTTCGCGTGAGGTGGTAGAAGGCTCGCATTCGGTGATGATGCCGCCATACCCGCGTACCGCCGCCTTCTTGGCCTCGGGTGCGGTGCGCGGCATGACCACATGACAGGGGATGCCGCGGCGCCCAGCGGCGTAGCTGAGCGACAAGGCGTGATTGCCCGACGAATGGGTGGCAACCCCTTTCTCCGCCATGGCGTCGCTCAGACCGAAGACAGCGTTGGATGCGCCCCGCACCTTGAACGCCCCGGCCTTCTGGAAGTTCTCGCATTTGAAGAACAGCTCCGCTCCGGTCAGCTCGTTCATATAGGACGAGGTTAGGATCGGTGTGCAGTGAATATGCGGCTTGATCCGCTGATGCGCCGCCTTCACATGCGCAATCGTCAGATCCGGTCCGGTCAAAACATCAAGCATGTGGGCTCCCTTCAGGCTGCAGTTTGAACAAAGGCGCTACGGTGCTGGCGGAAGTACCCCTGCGCTGCCGCAACCCCGCTTCCGAGCTCAACGGAATAGTCCAGATCGGCCATCGCCATCTCGATTGTGGCCAGCCCGGACAGAGTCATGACATCCGTCAGACTGCCCAGATGCCCGATCCGGAACGCCTTGCCATTCATCTCTCCAAGGCCCACGCCAAAGGACACGCCATAGGCGTTGAAGGCCTGATCGGTCAGCTGATTGCTGTCGAACCCGTCGGGCACATAGATCGCGCTGACCGTATTCGAGTAGAGCGACCGGTCCTTGGCCACGAGGCGCATCCCCCAAGCATCAACGGCCCGCCGGACCCCTTCGGCGAGGCGAAAGTGCCGTGCGTAGACATTCTCCAGACCTTCTTCGAACAGCATCGAGAGGCTTTCCCGCAGCCCGTAAATGAGTTGCAGCGGCGGCGTATAGGGATAGCCCCCGGCCTTGTTCGACGTCAGCATGTCGCGAAAGTCAAAAAACGTCCGTGGCAGCTGCGCGGTCTCCATCGCCGCGATTGCCTTTGGACTGACGCCGAGGATCGCCATCCCGGTCGCCAGCATGAACCCTTTTTGCGAGCCGGAGACGGCAATATCCACCCCCCAGGCATCCATCTCGAACGGCATGGACGCCAGCGAACTGACGCAATCCGCAAACAGCATCGCGGGGTGGCTTGCCGCATCCATGGCCGCACGCACTGCCGCGATGTCAGACACAACGCCGGTCGCTGTTTCATTATGAGTGACAAGCACCGCCTTGATCTGATGCGATTTATCGGCGCTGAGAGCCTGCTCGAACTGATCCGCTGGCGCGCCCATGCCCCAAGGACAGTCGATGATGTCAACCTGGAGCCCGTGACGCTGACACAGATCAATCCAGCGGTGACTGAACATCCCGTATCGCCCCACCAGAACGCGGTCGCCGGGGCTGAGCGTGTTACAGATCGCCGCCTCCCAACCGCCCGTCCCGCTCGCCGGAAAGGTGATGATCTGACCTTCAGACGTTCCGAAAACGCGTTTGGTATCCTCCAGCACGGGCGCCAGCGTTTCGACAAAGTCCGGTGCGCGGTGATCGCGGGTCTGCATATTCATCGCAGCACGCAACCGGTCGGGGATGTTGGTCGGTCCTGGGATAAATACGGGGTTCTGCTCTGACATCACGATCTCCTCCTCAGCCAGCGGTAGAATATCAGATAGCGTCCGGGTCGCAATTTTCTCGAAAATATTTTTCACTATAGTTCGAAAATACCTATGTCCTTGCTTTGGATGACATATCCCTTTTTCATTTTCGGTCTCATCAGCGCTCTTGAAATTATTTTTCATCGCGTCATCGTTTGTAAAAGCCGATGAGGAGCTTGCCGTGACCCCAAAGAAACGCCCCCGCGGGCGCCCCAAATCTGTCTTTCGCGAGAGCAGCGCGGGAACCCTGCAGTCGCTCGACCGTGCCCTCGGCGTCCTGACCGCGGTCGCAGAGGCGGGCAGCCTGACGCTGAGCGATGCGGCGATGATTTTGGGCATACCCACCGCGACGACGCACCGGATCCTCACCACCTTGCAGAAACACGGCTTTGTGACCTTCGATGAAGAGGAGCAGGCCTGGGCCATCGGGATCGAGGCCTATCGCACCGGTGCGTCCTTCATGAACCGCACCGGCCTGAGCACGGTCAGCCGCCCTGTCATGCGCAGCTTGATGGAAAAGACGGGCGAGACCGCAAACCTCGCCATTCCGGACGGGGCGGAGGTGGTCTTTGTCGGGCAGGTGGAAACCGCCAACCCCATCCGCGCCTTCTTTGCCCGCGGCACTCGAACGGCGATGCACGCCTCCGGCACCGGCAAGGCCATTCTGTCGGCCCTGCCGGAGACGCGTGCGCGCAAGCTCTTGATGTCGGCTGGTCTCACGCGCTTCACCGACCGGACGCTGGTGAGCGCCGAGGCGCTCTTTGCCGATCTCGCCGTCAGCCGGGCGCGGGGCTGGTCATTTGACGGGGAAGAACGGCATGGTGGGATGTCCTGCATCGGTGCCGTGATCTACGACGAGCACGGCGAGCCCTGCGCGGGTGTGTCGATCTCGGGGCCCAGCACGCGGTTTGATGCGCTGCGTGTACCCGAACTGGGGGGGATGGTGGCGGATGCCGCCACCCAGATCACCCGTTTGATTGGGGGCGCGGCGCCTCTCGGCCAGTGAAGAGATCTGCGTATTCCTCGCGCAGCACGTTTTTTTGCACCTTGCCCATGGTGTTGCGCGGCAGCTCTGGTAGCACGATCAGTTTGCGGGGATGCTTGAAACGCGCCAAGGCCTCGGCGACCTCTGCCGCGATGGCGTCCAGCTCCGGCTCCGCCGCTCCCTCGGCCACGATGAAGCCCACGACCGTCTCCCCAAAATCCGGATGCGCCACACCAACCACGGCGCTTTCCTTGACGCCGGGTTGCGCATCGAGCACCGCCTCGACCTCCTTGGGGTAGATATTGTAGCCGCCGGAGATGATCAGATCCTTGTTGCGACCGACGATCTGAAAGTAGCCCTGATCATCCACGAGTGCGAGATCACCGGTGATAAAGAAGCCATCCTCGCGCAGCTCTTCCCGGGTCTTCTCGGGCATCTGCCAGTACCCCTGAAAGACGTTAGGGCCGCGCACCTCGATCTGGCCGATCTCACCATCGGGCAATGTCTCGCCCGTCTCAGGGTCGGTGATCTTTGCCTCGACCCCCGGAAGCGGAACCCCCACCGTGCCCGCCCGGCGCGCGCCATCGTAGGGGTTGGAGGTGATCATATTCGTCTCTGTCATACCGTAGCGTTCAAGGATGCGGTGACCGGTGCGCGCTTCAAAGCGGTTGTGCGTCTCGGCCAGCAACGGCGCGCTGCCGGAGGTAAAGAGCCGCATCCGCGCCGTCAGATCGCCGGTGAAGCAGTCGTCGTCGAGCAGACGGGTGTAGAAGGTCGGCACGCCCATCATGGTCGTGGCCTGCGGCAGCAGCGCGATCACCTGATCCAGATCGAACCGCGGCAGAAAGATCATGGATCCGCCCGCCATCAGCGTGACGTTGCTCGCCACGAAAAGCCCGTGTGTGTGAAAGATCGGCAGGGCGTGGAGCAGCACGTCCTCTGCTGTAAACTGCCACAGGTCGGTCAGCGTCCGGGCGTTGGACAACAGGTTGTCCTGGCTCATCATCGCACCCTTGGAGCGCCCGGTTGTCCCCGAGGTGTAGAGCAAAGCAGCAAGGTCATCCGGTGCGCGCGCTGCCGTCTCTGTTGACGACTTCAAGGTCGCAGCCCTGTCGGTCAACGACCCTTGCCCCCGCGCGTCAAGCGTTTCCAACCGCGCGCCAGCCGCTTCGGCTACCGCGCCCAAAGCCTCCGACTTGGCCGGATCGCAGATCAGCAGCCGCGCACCGCTGTTGCTTACGAAGTATTCAAGCTCCGCCACCGTGTATCCGGTATTCAGAGGCAGAAAGACCACGCCCGTCTGAACCGCCGCGGCATAGAGCGCCAGCGCCTCAGGCGACTTTTCCGCCTGCAATGCCAGGCGATCCCCGGGCGCGAGCCCCATCCGGTGAAACGCGGCGGCGTATCGTCCCGCCATCTGGAGAAAAGCGCCGTAGGTCAGGATAGACCCCTCTGCGTCAATCAGAAAAGGCGCATCGCTCGCCGCGTGCGGAGCAAAAAGCGCATCATAAAGCGGGTTTGCCATCGTTCGTCCTTTCCTGTCACAGACTGCCCTAGAAAGATGGTCCCATGACCGCATCGGGCAACCATGTGGCCAACCCCGGAAAGAGGCACAGCAGCAAAATCGCGATCACCATGCAGGCCACGAAAGGCAGCGACCCCATCAGGATCGTGCGCAGCGAGATGTCGGGCGCGATCCCGTTGATGACATAGAGGTTGAGGCCGACGGGCGGGCTGATCAACCCGATCTCCATATTGATGGTCAGCACCACGGCGAACCAGATGGGATCGAACCCCGCGGTGGTGATGATCGGCAGCAGGATGGGGGCCGCCATCAGGATCACCGCGACGGGTGGCAGAAAGAACCCCGCCACCAGCAGGAACACATTCACCGTGCCCATTAGCACCCAGCGGTTGACCTCCAGCGTGCCGATCCATTCGGCGATGGATTGGGTGATGAAGAGGCTCGACAGCATGTAGGAAAAGACGCCGGCCGCCCCGATGATGAAGAGGATCATCACGCTTTCCTTGGTGCTGTCGCGCAAGACGTGCCAAAGCGCACGCGGGCTCCACAGCCGGTAGATCACCATGGCGATCAGCAGACACAGGAGCGCACCTACCGCCGCCGTCTCCGATGGCGTGGCGATGCCGCCGTACATGGCATAGAGCACCCCGATGATGATCCCGATGAACGGCAGCACGCGGGGCAGGATCTCCAGTCGCTGACGCCAGCTATAGCTGCCAGAGGACAGTACGCTGGTGTTGCCGGACGCCCATGTGGAATAGAGCGACCACACCATGAAAAGCGCCACCAGCAATAACCCCGGGATGACGCCTGCGAGAAACAGGCGGCCAATCGACGTCTCCGTCGCGATCCCGTAAACGATCATGGTGACGGACGGTGGGATCAGGATGCCCAGCGTACCGCCGGCTGCGATGGAGCCTGCGGCGACCCCGTCCGGGTAGCCGCGCTTGCGCATCTCGGGGATGCCCATCTTGCCAATGGCTGCACAGGTCGCAGGGCTGGAGCCGGACATGGCCGCAAAGAGCGCGCAGGCCCCGAGGTTGGAGATCACGAGCCCGCCAGGCACCCGCGTCAGCCAGCGCTCCAGCGCCTCGTAGAGGTCCGCCCCCGCCCGCGTCGACGCGATGGAGGCTCCCATGATGATGAACATCGGGATCGACAGAAGCGCGAAATTGTTGAGCTTGCCAAACAGGATCTCCGGCATCAGCTCCAGACTGCGCATCCCGTCAAAGACCATCAGAAACCCTGCCGAGACGATGAGCAAGCCGATGGCGACAGAGACGCCGGAGAAAAGGACGATGATGGTGGCGAGCGCGACAAAGACCCCAAGGACGAGCGGATCCATCAGCTGTCCTCCAGACCGAAGGGCGCCTCGGCGCGGGTCAGCACGCCCACCAGATCCGCGATCAGCTGCAGCAACAGCAGGCCAAAGCCCACGGGCAGCGCCAGATAAGGGATCCACAGCCGCACGCCCCAGACCGTGTCGGAGCGCCAGCCGCGGTCCCACGCAAAATGCCAGTAGTCATAGCCGTACCACAGCATCACCCCGATAATGATGATGGAGAGCGACAGGGTCAGCACCGCAAGCGCTCGCCGTGCGACCATCGGCAGTGCCAGCGGGATCAGATCCACATTCACATGGCCCCGCAACCGCTGCACGTACGGCAGCCCCACCAGCGTCGCGGCGATCACCAGATAGACAACCATCTCCGTCTGCCAGACGGTCGAGCCGTTCAGCACGAACCGGACAAAGATCATCTGGCAGGTTATGCCAACGGCCGCGACGATCATCGCCGCAGAGCACCAACCGGCGACCGTGGAAAGGGCTGCGACAGCGCGCACAAAGGGATGGTTGCCGACCTGCGGGGGTGCCGCGGTGTCATGACCTGCCATGAGGATGTCCTGATGCTCAAAAGGATGGCGGGGCGGTCATCGGACAGCCCCGCTCTTGGGTCAATCTACAGCAAGCGCCATGTCGAGCAGCTTTTGCCCGTCTGGGACTTCCTCGACGAAGGCCTTGAAGGATGTCTCCTGCGCGACCGCTTGCCAGGCGGCAAAATCCTCAGCCGTCATCTGGGCAATTTCGACCCCGGCATCCTCGAACACCTTGACCGATTCCGCATCCTGCTTCTTGGCCTCTTCGAGATAGAAGGCCTCCGCCTTGGCAGACGCTTCCAGCAAAGCGGTCTGCTGCGCCTCGCTGAGCCCATCGAAAGTGGATTTGTTCATCAGCAAGGGCTGATACATGAACCACAGTGCGATGTCGGAGGCAGGCGTGTAGCAGGCGACCTGCTCATAAATGCGGTAGGAGACGAAAGACGCCGAAGAGGTATTCGCCGCCGTCAGCACGCCTGTCTGCATGGCGTTGTAGATCTCGGACGAGGCCATGGACGCGATCGAGGCCCCTGCCCCTGCAAGCATCTGCTCAAACGCTTTGCCAGCGGCGCGGGTCTGCTGGCCCGCCACGTCATCGGGGCTGGTGATGCAGCTTTCCTTGCCGACGAAACCGCCCGCCAGATAGCCGTGCACCAGCACCATCACGTCATCCTCGGCCATCTTGGCCTCCAGCGCCTCCATGAAGGGACTGTCGGAGAGGCGTGCCGCATGGTCGTGGTTCTTCACCAGCCCCGGCATCAGCGTGAGGTTGAAGGCAGGCTGCTGACCGCCCGCGTAGCTGAGCGGCAGCACCGTCATGTCGAGCTGACCGCGGCTGAGCGGTTTATACTGCTCACGCGCCTTAAAGAGGGACTGCGAGCCAAAGATGCGGATGTCGAGATCCACATCCGCCGCGCCGACGTCATCGGCGATCATCTGCGCCACCTGATGACGCACGTCCTGTGCCGACCACTGATGCGACAGGCGCAGTTCGGTCGCTTCAGCCGTGACCGACACGGATGCAAGGCCCGCAGCCAGCGCTGCGGAAAGCAGGGTTTTTTTCATGATGTCCTCCCAGACTG
Organism: uncultured Roseobacter sp.; assembly: GCF_947496515.1. Taxonomy (GTDB): domain Bacteria; phylum Pseudomonadota; class Alphaproteobacteria; order Rhodobacterales; family Rhodobacteraceae; genus Roseobacter. Next base: position 493,749 of record NZ_CANMDB010000001.1, read on the forward strand.
CCGGTGATGTAAGGCCCGGCGATATCACGAACATTTAGCGCAACCCGGGTTCTGTCAACATTCTTGTGATCATCGAAAGGTCATCGACGGGCCGCGCAAACCCCTCACCTGACAGAGCGGCCCGAGCCGACAACCGCAATGGCTGTCCCGCCCAATGCCGGGGCCCATCGCCGCTGCCCGAACCGGGCTTTGGCCGCTCAGAACATCTGGAGAGATGCTAGTCGCTCAGCCGAACGGCCTGGCCTGCGGTACGGTCTGCTGCGGAAAAGCCCGCTTCATGCAGCCCGTAAAAGGCACCCACGGAGATCACCGCCATGGCAAGGGCTGCCAATACCATCTCTCTCATGTGCGAGCTGCCTTCGTCTGTTCCTGCTCGGCTTCCTCAGCCCAGATGCTGTGATGCTCGCGGGCCCACTGCAGCTCAACCTCGCCGTCGCCCATGGCCGCATAGGCGCCCTCCATACCGACCGAGCCGATGTAGATATGCGCGATGATGATCGCCATCAGCACAAAGCTGACGATGGCATGCCACAGCTGCGCCAGCTGCATTTCCTCATGCGGGGCCAACGCCGTGTTCAACTCTCCCAGCCCGATCAATTGCGGCAGTCCGAGGGCGTTCAGCTTTTCGAAAGTCGCCGCGAACATCGGTAGCTCGAAGGGGAACAGCAGCGAAAGACCAGAGGCGGAAATCGACGCACCCAGGATGATCACGGACCAGAAGATCAGCTTTTGCCCGGCATTGAACTTTTTGGCGGGCGGGTGGCCGCCACCGAAGATGCCGCCGCCCTTGAGGATCCAGTTGATGTCGGTCCGGTCAGGCAGATTGTGCACGACCCAGAAGATGAACACGAGCACCAGCGCCAGCATGAATGCCCAAGAGACGTTGTTATGAACCCATTTCGACGCCACCGCGACAGTGGCAAAGGCCTCATGTCCAAAAGCCGGTATCAGCAGCTTGCGCCCCGCCAGCGAAATCAGCCCGGTGATCCCCAGCAGAATGAAGGACCCCGCAAGCAGCCAATGACCAAAGCGTTCAATGGACTTGAACCGCAGAATCGTCTTGCCCGTCTTCTCTCCGTCGATGCGGATCCGACCGCGGATCAGGTAGAAGATCGCCAGCAGCAAGATCATACCGCCCAACAGCGCGCCGCCGTAGGTCAGCAGCGGCCCCTCCCTAAAGAGAAGCCAGGACATGCCGCCATCCTGGATCAGCACCTCCGCCGCGGGGCCGCGCACCTGCGTTGTGACATCGGCGGTATCAAAGCGCAGCCCGCGCCACAGATCAGGGTCGGACGCCCCGCCACGGGTGCCCAACTGCTCTGTCGTGGCGGCAGCCGCCGCCGGATCGCCCGTCAGGTCGGAGCGAAAGCTGTCATCAACCTGGATGCCTTCCTGACGACGCAGGATGTCCTCCAGCGTTTGCGCCCCACCCGTGGCCGTTCTGTCCACCGGCGGAGCGCCTGCCTCCTGTGCCTGCGCGAGCAGTGGCAGACACAGCGACAACACCAAAACACTTAGAAAACGCAGCATCGAAGCTTCCTGAATGGTAAGGATGATCGGGGCAGCGGTTCTCCACTGCCCCGGGGATCGGCGTCAACCGCCTTTCTGGTCGTAGGCGGTTCCCCAGCCCCAGGCGCCGGAGCCGAAGCCGCGCGCCACGACACGCTCGCGGTAGATATTGGCGACGGTGTCGCCATCGCCCGCCAGCAGTGCTTTGGTCGCGCACATCTCCGCACAGATGGGCAGTTTGCCTTCGGCGATCCGGTTGCGCCCGTATTTGGCGAACTCGGCGGAGGAGTTGTTCTCCTCCGGGCCACCGGCGCAGAACGTACACTTGTCCATCTTGCCGCGCGATCCGAAGTTGCCCGCCTGCGGGAACTGCGGCGCGCCGAAGGGGCATGCGTAAAAGCAGTATCCGCAGCCGATGCACAGATCCTTGGAGTGCAGCACGACGCCTTCTTCGTTCTGGTAGAAACAATCCACCGGACAGACGGCCATGCAGGGCGCGTCCGAGCAGTGCATGCAGGCGACCGAGATCGACCGTTCGCCCGGAGAGCCGTCGTTGATCGTGACGACCTTGCGGCGGTTGATGCCCCAGGGCACCTCATGCTCGTTTTTACAGGCGGTGACACAGGCGTTGCATTCAATACAGCGCTCGGCGTCGACGAGAAATTTAGCTCTTGCGGCCATTGTTCAATGCTCCCTTATGCGACCCAGATTTTGCAGAGAGTGGCTTTGGTCTCCTGCATCTGGGTGACGCTGTCATAGCCGTAGGTCTGGGCGGTGTTGGTGGACTCCCCCAAGACATAGGGATCGGCGCCTTCGGGATATTTGTCCCGAAGATCGCGCCCCTCCATATGCCCGCCAAAGTGGAAGGGCATGAAGGCCACGCCTGCTTCGACCCGCTCGGTGATCATCGCTTTCACCTTGACCTTTCCGCCCTCGGGCCCTTCGACCCAGACGTCATCACCGTCCCGCACGCCAAGGTTGTTGGCATCGCGCGTATTGACCTCGATGAACATGTCCTGCTGCAATTCAGCCAGCCAGGGGTTGGAGCGTGTCTCATCCCCGCCGCCCTCGTATTCCACGAGCCGCCCGGAGGTCAGCACGATGGGATAGTCAGCCGAGAAGTCCTGCTGCTGGATCGACGCGTACATCGTCGGCAAGCGCCAGAACTTCTTGTCTTCGTAGGTCGGGTAATCGGCCACCAGATCGCGGCGGTTGGTGTAAAGCGGCTCGCGGTGTACCGGTACAGGATCCGGGAACGTCCAGACCACGGCGCGGGCCTTGGCGTTGCCGAAGGGCGCACAACCGTGCTTGATCGCGACCCTTTGAATACCGCCCGAGAGATCTGTCTTCCAGTTCACACCGCCAACGCGGTCCTGATAGTCGGACGGGTATGGACCCTGTTGCGAGTTCTCGCCAACCTCTGCCGTGGGCTGCTCCTCTTCCAGATACCCGGCGACACGTTCAATCGACCGACGCTCCTCCGCCGTCAGATCCCCGTCCCAGCCAAGGTCCTGCAGCATCTGCATGGTGAACTCGGGGTAACCGTCCTGGATCTCCGCACCAGGGTTGGAGACACCCTCGGCCAGCAGGTTCTCTCCGTCCCGCTCCACACCAAAGCGCGCGCGGAAGGCAAGACCGCCCTCGGCCACGGGCAGCGACATATCATAGAGGTTCGCGGTGCCGGGGTGTTTCATCTCCGGAGTGCCCCAGGCAGGCCATGGCATCCCATAGAAGTCCCCGTCCGCCGGCCCGCCATTGGCCCGCAGCGTGGTACGGTCAAAGGTATGCTGGTTGGCCATGTGCGTCTTCAAGCGCTCCGGGCTCTGCCCGGTGTAGCCGATGGTCCACATGCCCCTGTTGAATTCGCGGGTTATGTCCTCGATCACCGGCTCGTCGCCTTCAACCGCGATATTGCGGAAGAGCTTGTCATGAAAGCCCAGCTTTTTGGCGAACATGGACATGATCGTGTGATCGGGCAGCGATTCAAACAGCGGCTCCACCACCTGATCGCGCCATTGCAGCGACCGGTTCGAGGCCGTCACCGATCCGCGTGTTTCAAACTGGGTGCAGGCGGGCAGCAGATAGACACCATCCTCACGGTCCTGCATCACGGCGGAAACGGTTGGATAGGGATCAACCACCACCATGGTGTCGAGCTTCTCCATCGCCGTCTTCATTTCCTTCTGACGGGTCTGCGAGTTTGGCGCGTGCCCCCAGAGGAACATGATCCGGGTATTGTCAGGCTGGTCGATGTTCTCCTTATCTTCCAGCACGCCGTCGATCCAGCGGCTGACGGGGATGCCCGTCTCGTTCATCATCAGACGGTCGCCGCCGTCCTTGCCAGCGCCTTCCATGACGGAGAAGCGGGTCTTGAGCCAGTCAAGATCCTCTTCCCAGACCCGCGCCCAATGCGCCCAGGAGCCTGGTTTGAGGCCGTAGTACCCGGGCAATGTGTTCGCCAGAACGCCGAGGTCCGTAGCACCCTGCACATTGTCGTGGCCGCGAAAGATGTTGGTGCCGCCACCTGCCGTGCCCATGTTGCCGAGCGCCAGCTGCAGCACGCAATACGCGCGCGTATTGTTATTGCCGTTGGTGTGCTGCGTGCCACCCATGCACCAGATGACGGTGCCCGGCCGGTTGTTCACCAGTGTCCGCGCAACCCGTTTCAACTGGCTGCCGGGTGCGCCTGAGACCCGCTCGACCTCTTCGGGTGTCCATTTGGCCACCTCGGTCTTGATCTGATCCATGCCCCAGACGCGGGTCCGGATAAATTCCTGGTCTTCCCAACCGTTCTCAAAGATGTGCCACAGGATCCCCCAAACCAGGGCAACGTCTGTGCCCGGACGGAAACGGACATATTCGTCGGCATGGGCCGCCGTGCGGGTGAACCGCGGATCGCAGACGATCAGCGGGGCGTTATTCTGCTCCTTCGCCTTCAGCATATGCAGCAGCGACACAGGGTGCGCCTCGGCGGGGTTGCCGCCGATCAGGAACATCGCCTTGGAATTGTGCATGTCGTTGTAGCTGTTGGTCATGGCGCCGTAGCCCCACGTGTTCGCAACGCCCGCAACGGTGGTCGAGTGGCAGATGCGCGCCTGGTGGTCGACGTTGTTGGTGCCCCAGTAAGCCGCGAATTTGCGGAAGAGATAGGCCTGCTCGTTATTCGATTTGGCCGAGCCCAGCAGATAGACGCTGTCCGGGCCACTTTCCTCCCGCACCTTCATCATCCGGTCGCCGATCTCGTCGATGGCCTGTTCCCAGGAGATGCGCTTCCACTCACCGCCCTCTTTCTTCATCGGGTACTTGAGGCGGCGCTCGCCGTGCGCGTGCTCCCGAACCGCGGCCCCTTTGGCGCAATGGGCGCCCAGGTTGAATGGGCTGTCCCAGCCGGGCTCCTGCCCCGTCCAAACGCCGTTGGACACCTCTGCCACCACGGTGCAGCCAACGGAGCAATGCGTGCAGACCGATTTGATCGTCTCAACCGTACCTGCCGCCGCCGCCGTCGCGGCAGAGGCCTGTGTGACCGCGCCGCCCGTGGCCGAAATCGCCGCCAGTCCACCGATGGCAAGGCCGGAACCGCGCAGAAATGCCCGCCGGTCTACCGATGTGCTCGCCGCTTTATCCAGAACGGATGTCCGGCCCGCGCGTTGAGTGACCGAATTGGTCTTTTTTCTAAGCATTGTATCCTCCCTTGCTGCCCCTCATCAGGTGGCTGGGTCGTGAAATGTAAAAGTCAGGGCGCGGGTGTCCGCGCCCTTAATTTGTCAGAAGCGCGCGCTGTCGAAATAAGCGCGGGTATGAGCCGTGTCCTGCATGGTATCCGACGCCGGATTGACCTCTGCGGCCTCTGCCGGTGCGCCGCTTGCCAACGCCACGGCAGCAGCGGCGGGTGCTGCGGTGCCCGCCAGCTTCAAAAAGTCCCGGCGGCTTGCCTCATCCTGTGGTTTCTTGCTCATTCTCAGTCTCCTTTTATCTCTGATACGCGGCGTCCCGCGGTCATCATGTGATCTACGATGTGGTCATTCGGAAGGCTTCCTTCTCGACCTCCATAAAGGCCTTACCCACGGCACCGACACTGGCGTAGAAGATCGACGATTTCGCCGCCTCCAGATCGCTGTAGAAATGCGTGGCCCAGGGGGCGATATGGCTATTGTAGAAGTTTCGCTGGTGCGCCAGCGATGCCGCAGCGCCGAACCGGCCGACAATCATGCCCCCCATCATCTCCATCAGGGCCGCCATACTGTCTTCGGGCTCAAAACAGGTCTCGGAACGGGTCATCTGGTGCGCTGCCATGTCCCGGCGCAACTGCGCCAGCGGCTTCTCGTTGAGAAACCCGGTGAGGTAATAGCTGGCATAGGGCAAAAGCTCCCCCCGCCCCAGTCCGATGAAAAGCGCTGTGAACTCGCGCTCCACCGCAGCAGGCTTGGAGACCTTTGCCACCCGCGCAAGGCCACTGATCGCTTGACCAAGAGCGCTGTCATCACCTTGCAGATGCGCTGTCTGGTCGAGCAGCATTTGATCTGCGGGGCGCGCCAAGAGCAGTCCCAGATAGTTGTAGATATCTGCCCGGAGACGATCTTCTTCTGCGATCTCAATGGGTTGCGCGGCGACATTCATGCTTCATCTCCTTGAAAATGAAATTGCATTCGGCGCGGCATCGGGGGCGGTGCGGCCTCATCTGGTGCCGCCGCAACTGGGTCCTCAACCGGCTCAACAGCGACAGTTGCCTCGGGTGGGTCCTGGGTATCCGATGTCTCGGCCACGACAGGCGAAAGCTCCGTCGTTTCCATCTCTTCCTCCGCTACCTCATTCTCAGCGGCGCGTTCCGCCTCGCGCGCCTCCTCCGCCATTTTCTCCAGATGTGCCTTCATGCCCTTGCCGACCTGGTAAGCAGTCTGGATCGGTCCCCCTGCCAGCATCGCGGCGCGGTAGTCGTCGTCGTATTCATTAAGACCGTCGACACAGGCCAGCACCGGATTGCTGCGCCAGAGCTGACGCAGCGCCCTGTTCTGCAGATGCCGCGGCACCGTCTCGGTCATGAAGGCCGCAAAATCATCGCCCGCTGCCATTTCTGCTGGGTCAGGCAGGCCCATCTCCGCCAGAACCTCCGCATCGTCCCGCTCGGCCAGTGTCGCACGCTCGGCTTCCGCCGCGGCTGTCCGCTCGGCCTGAGCGTCGGCGGCGGCTTCCGCGGCAACCGCCTCGCGGCGGCGTGTCCAGAAGGATCCAGCGGCGGTCATGTATCGCCCCCCGGCAGCCGTGACATTGGTGCCCGGTAGACATCCGCCGTTTGCGAGATCCTCGCATCACCGATCCCGGCCTGCCACTTGTCCGTCCGCAGCTTGTCGCGGCGGCGTTTGACGAAGGACTCCTCCGCATGGTGTTGAGCGACAAACGCCTGAACCCAGCCAAGAACGGCAGGCGGCATGGCCACCCGTTCCACCTGTTCTTCGCCACTGTCCGAGTAATCCTGCGCCTCGTAGGGTGAGGCCGTGACGGTCAGGATATCCGGTTTGCCGGACGCCCGGCCCGCAGTATCGGGCCGCAGGATCACGTAAACCGACGGGACCGCCGCTTGCAGTTCATGCGCGTAGGCCTCGGTATCAGAAACATAAAGCCAGACGTCACGCGTCGTCGCGTGGTATTCTGCGGCCTTGCCCTCTTCACGCAACAGCTTCCAGTCGGCCTGCGCGGCCCCTGGCAGGACCGCGGAAGCCCGCCAGACCCACTTGACCCAGGCGGTGACGCCGGGTGCGCGGCGCATTACAACACCGAGCGCGATAGATTGCGCATCTGGATAAACGATTGCAGGCATTACACCTCTGGAGAATTCGCACTGTGACCGCGCATTGGCGGGTATGCAGCAGTATTCACCAAAATCATTTTCACCGCTCTACATCTTTAGTAGTAGATGCACCCGCAGCACCTGCTTTAACGACGCGACACGGTTGAATTTTATCGATTTTCGGGGGACGTGGCCGCGACCTGGGGTCGCGCTGGCGTCTCATGCGCGTTGATATGACGGTTCGCGTGGCTTTTCCGGTTTACCATGGCGGGATTTCCTGCCTTTCTGTGTGCCGAATGTGAGCGGTATGCCAAAACGAGCATATCGCCGGGGGGAAACCAATGACGCCGAAACTGATCCTGTGCGACTGTTTGAGCAGCCAGCCTGTGGACGGCGAGACGATCGCAGAGGCCGCAGGTGTGTCCTGCAGCCGGATCCTGACCCATGCCTGCGGTGCCGATGCCGCCCACGTCGCTGAGATGATGATCGAGGGGCCGGTGGTGATGGCCTGCCAGCAGGAGGCGCGGTTTTTCGAGGAACTGGCGGTTGATGCAGATGCGCCAGCTCCCAGGTTCGTCGATCTGCGCGACCGCGCGGGCTGGAGTGATGAAGGTGACGACAGCGCGCCCAAGATGGCAGCACTCGCCGCGGAAGCACTGATCACTTCTCCCCCGGAGCGCACGATTGATATCGTGTCCGAAGGCGTGTGTCTGATCATCGGGTCCGGCGAGGTGGCGCAAAAAGCGGCGCGCGACCTCAGCGGCGTGCTGGCGGTGACCCTGCTGTCGACGACGCTCCCCGAAAATGACCCGGGCCAGCCCTTTGATGTGGTGTCGGGGACGCTCGCCCGCGCGCAGGGAACACTGGGTCAGTTTGCGCTGCGCATCGACGGCTTTCGTCAACAGGTCGCAGGCGGGCGACAGGCAAGCTGGACGGAACCCCGCGACGGCGCCCAAAGCGCGTGTGATCTGATCCTCGATCTCAGCGGCGGTGCACCGTTGTTCCCCGCACATGAGAAACGCGACGGCTATCTGCGCGCAGACCCCGGCAGCCAACCTGCAGTGGCTGCCGCCGTGCTCGAGGCCTCACAGATGGTGGGCACGTTTGAAAAACCGCTCTATGTCCGGTTGGAAGAGACGCTCTGCGCCCATTCACGGGCCGAGCAAACGGGCTGCTCCAACTGTCTCGATGTGTGTCCGACGGGCGCGATTACATCAGCGGGCGACCACGTGTCGGTGGACCCGCTCATTTGCGCTGGCTGCGGTGCGTGTTCGGCGCTCTGCCCCTCCGGTGCAATCAGCTATGACGCGCCACCGGTGGCGTCGGTGTTTGCCCGTTTGCACACATTGGCCAGCACCTTCCGGGCGGCGGGCGGAGAAGCCCCGCGGCTGCTCGTCCACGATGACGTATTTGGTCGCGAGATGATCGCGCTGGCCGCGCGTCACGGACGCGGGCTGCCCGCCGACGTGGTGCCGTTGTCTCTGCCTGCGCTGGCGAGTTTCGGTCATGCGGAGATGCTGGCCGCACGCGCCAGCGGTTTTACGGAGGTGCAGGTGTTGCTAGCCCCCAAGAGCGACCGCGAGACGCTCGCCCGCGAAGCCGCACTGGCCTGCGCCATCGCCGGTGACGAGACGCTGCGGCTACTGGATGTGGCAAATCCCGATGCGCTGAGCGACGCGCTTTATGCACAGACCTCCGCCGTGGCCACGACCGAGCCAATCCTGCCGCTGGGAAACCGCCGTCAGGTGACCCGTCTCGCGGCGAAGGCGCTCAGACCAGAGGCGGAGCAGATTGCCCTGCCCGATGCGGCACCCTACGGCGCCATCCTGGTGGACAAAGATGCCTGTACGCTGTGCCTGTCCTGCGTGTCTTTGTGCCCTGCGGGCGCGCTCGGCGACAATTCCGACAAACCGCAGCTGCGCTTTCAGGAGGATGCCTGTCTGCAATGCGGCATCTGCGCCACCATCTGCCCGGAGGACGCGATCACGCTCGCACCGCAACTGGACCTGACCGATGCCGCCTTTACGCAGCGGGTGGTGCATGAAGAAGAGCCCTTTGCCTGCGTCGATTGCGGCAAGCTCTTTGGGTCGAAATCGACGGTGGAGCGGATCATGGAAAAACTTGCCGGCAAACACGCGATGTTCGCCAGCGGCGAGGCCGCGCGAATGATCCAGATGTGCGACACTTGCCGCATCCAGGCACAGGCCCATTCGGAAAACTCGCCCTTTGCCGGTGCGCCGCGCCCCCGGGTGCGCACCTCGGATGACTATTTCACCAAACGCAAGGATCACTGAGCGGTTCGGCCGCCCGACAGATCCCCAACCCAAAGGAGCCATCCCATGAGCGATGATTTCAACATGTCCATGCGCAAGTTTCTCAAGCAGGTCGGCGTGACCTCGCAGCAGGCCATTGAAGAGGCGATGCGCACCGCGGGCGACACCGCCGGTCAGACCTACGAGGCAAAGGTCGTGCTGAGCATAGACGGGCTGGATCTGGAGCATGTGGTGACAGGACACATCACCGGTCGCAGCGACGAGGCTGGCTGAATGCATCCGACACGAGAAGACGTGCTGACTGTGCTCAAGACGGTCAGCGACCCGATTTCGGGCAGCGACATCATGGCCGCCGGGCTGATCAAGGCGCTGACCGTCGGGGATGAGGGCGCGGTGCGTTTCGTGCTGGAAGTACCGCCCTCCCAAGCCGATCTCTACACGCCGGTGCAGGCTGAGGCCGAAACCGCCGTCAAAGCGCTTGACGGGGTGGGAACCGTCTCTGTCGTAATGACAGCGCACAGCACGCCTGCCGCACCGCCCGACCTCAAGCCGCAGCGCGCGGCCCCCAAAGGTCCGCAAAAGGTCCCCGGCATCGACCGGATCCTTGCCGTCGCCTCGGGCAAGGGCGGCGTGGGCAAATCCACGGTTGCGGCCAATCTGGCCTGCGCGCTGGCCGCCGAAGGGCGCCGGGTCGGCCTGCTCGATGCGGATGTTTACGGGCCAAGCCAGCCGCGGATGCTGGGCGTCTCCGGGCGGCCCGCCTCCCCCGATGGCAAGATCATCCTGCCGATGCGCAATTATGGTGTGACCATGATGTCTATCGGTCTGATGACCAATGATGATCAGGCCGTCGTCTGGCGCGGTCCGATGTTGATGGGCGCGCTGCAACAGATGCTGACCCAGGTACAATGGGGCGCGCTCGACGTGCTGATCGTGGATCTGCCGCCCGGCACGGGCGACGTACAGATGACACTGGCGCAAAAGGCGCAGGTGGATGGCGCCATCGTCGTCTCTACCCCGCAGGACGTGGCCTTGTTGGACGCGCGCAAGGGCATCGACATGTTTAACCAGCTGGGCACGCCGATCCTTGGGATGATCGAGAATATGTCCACCCACATCTGCTCCAACTGCGGTCACGAGGAACACGTCTTTGGCCATGGTGGCGTCGCGGCGGAGGCGGAAAAGCTGGGCGTGCCGCTGCTTGCGGAAATCCCGCTGCATCTGGATATCCGGCTCGCCGCAGACGGCGGCGCGCCCATCGTCGTCTCCAAGCCCGACAGCCCGCAGGCAGGCGCTTTTCGCGCGGTGGCCCGGGCGCTGCTGGCCGATGACAAGGCATGATGACACCGCTGTTTCCGCCGCTCTTTGACGGTCGGGCAACGGCGGGTGCCGATCCCTTTGCCGCGGCCTGCACCGAGGCCGCAGCGGGCTGTGATGCGGGGCTGGTGCTTTACGATATTGGCCCCGACACACTGCGCGCGGCCATCGTCTTTGCGCCCGAGGTGCCGCTTCGGCAGGCGATGATCATGCAGCCCATTTGCGGGATCGGCTTTCAGAACGCGCTCGGTGCAGTGGCGCCTCCCGAGGTATCACTGCATCTGGAATGGCAGGGCGGGTTGCGCCTGAATGGCGCACGCTGCGGTGCGCTGCGCTCTGCCGCCGCCTCCCGCGATCCCGACGCCCTGCCCAGCTGGCTTGTCGTGGCTCTGGACCTGCATATGCGCTCCGACACGGAGGAGACCGGGCTGACACCGGATGAGACCACGCTGGCTGCGGAAGGATGCGGCGATCTTGACCCGGGCGATCTGCTCGGGGCCTGGCTGCGCCACACGCTGGTGTGGATCAACCGTTGGGAGGCGGAAGGCGTGCGCCCGGTCCATGACACCTGGACGGGTCTCGCCCATGGGCTGGGTGATATGCTGTCGCTGTCGGCCTACAGCGGCACCTTCCGCGGCATTGACGAAGACTTCGGTTTGCTGTTGCAGCAAGACGGGGATGCGCAGATCATCCCGCTGACGGATATACTGGAGGAGACCTCGTGAAGCTCGCCCGCGCCATTCATTTCGACGACAGCGACACCCGCGTCTTTCACAGCCCGGCGCGCACCGGGGAATGGTGCATCTCGGGCGGGTTCGAGTTCTCCAACTGGACGGACGGCGATCTGACCGGGAAGGCCAAACAGGCCTTCACCAACGGCTGGCTGGGGGTTGAGACCTTTGGCCGCGCAAGCTGCGTCGCCGTGACCGCGATCGAGCCTGTCGAGCGTGATGCACTGGCAGAGGCGCTGGCGCAGCATTTCGTAGAGGTCTACGGCGCCCCGTCACTTGACGCGGCCACCAGCGTGGCCCGGGAAGAGATCGCGCAGATGATGGCGCTTTGCGAAGATCAGGACACCAACACCCTGCTCACGGTGACACGAGAGCTGACGGAGGCCGGTGTCAAGGAAAGCTACCGAGTGATCGCGCCACAGGAGGCCGGGATCGAGCAATTCGCCATCCATGGATCACTGGACGACGAACCGGGGCACTGAGCTCTAGGGGGTGTCCCGCTGCATTTTACTTGATTGCTAGTTGTGTAGAGGCTTGTTTTGCGGACAAAGCGATCTTTGAGATTTCATGACAGCGGGTTTTTTCTAATTCAAACCGCCAATGTCGCTGACTTCACCATGCAGACCGTCAGTCTTGAGGAAGAATTGTCCCAGTTTCGTAAAACCGATCATCGAGCCAATCGTCGGGACCCAGTTTAAGCACTCGCTCGGTTGCTTCGCTGTCAAGTTCTGGCAGGGTACGGCGGTCAAAATCGTCGTCCCCCTTTGCATCCATCTTCATAGCATACCCGATCCCAGCCTTGATGTTGGCATCACCCCTAACGGTAACAGGGATATCATAGCCAACAAAAAGCGGTGTGCTGAAATCACCCCCTACTACGAACGACGAATCCTCACGGCTGGCCAGTGCCCACTCACTAACAACGACATCTTGAGAAACCAGAATAAGGCTTGCCCAGTCGTTAACCAGCGTCTTGCAAGTTAGTCTACCCAACACCAGGAGGGTTGCATTGCCATCTCCACCGTCGACCTCCTCGGTGGAGATACGTCCGCTCACCTCAAGATCACCAAAAATAGCGGTTGCTCGACTAGATGGGGTAAAGTCACCATCAACGCGAAGCGATCCACTATGCGTCAAGCAACTGCCCTCAAATCCGAGCGGAATTAGGTTGAACCGAGCAAGGCTCAGACCGACAGGATCGTCTAATTGATCAAAAGCGTCAGATATAATCTCGGTCCAGTCTTCGATCGAAGTCTCCTCCCATGACATGCGTGCATGCTCCTACATTTAGAATTCGAAACTGACATCAGATCACTATGATGAAAAGCATCCTTTGGGTATCGTCCAAGGAGATCCACCCGCCACCCGCATCCATCACTCCACCTCCGCGTTGAAGGTAAACAGCGTCTCGCCGTCGATCATGTACCCGTCGATCAGCTCCTTCGCCCGGGGTCCGGTGAGCCAGTCTTCCAGTTGCGCGGAGAGGTCGGCTCGCACGTGGTCGTGGCGCTCTGGGTTCACGGGCAGGAAGGCGTATTGGTTGAAGAGCGCGGGATCGCCCGCGTAGAGAAGCGTCAGACCCGCCTTGTTGCCGAAGTTGAGCCAGCTGGCCCGATCCGCGAGGATATAGGCGTCCAGACCGGCGGCAGTGTTAAGGCTCGCGCCCATGCCCGCGCCGACCTCTCTGTACCAGCTTCCGAACCCGGCTGCGTCAAAGTCAGCCTCCTGCCACAGGGCCAGTTCCCTCTTGTGGGTGCCGCTGTCATCGCCGCGGCTGACAAAGGCGGGCTCTTCTCTGGCGATCCGCCCCAGGGCATCACGGACCGACCCCGCAAGGGCCACGGAGGCAGGATCGCTCAGCGGGCCGATCAGCACGAAGTCGTTATACATGATCTCTCGTCTGTGGGTGCCGTAACCCGCCTCGACAAAGGCTTCCTCGGCCGCGCGGGAATGAACTAGGATCGCATCCACATCGCCGGCCTCGCCCAAACGCAGGGCCTGCCCGGTGCCGACAACCAGAAGCTGCACCTCCAGACCGATGTCCCGCTCGATGGCGGGCAGCAGCACGTCCGACAGACCCGAGTTGTCAAAGGATGTGGTCACCGCCATGCGCAGGGTTTCGGCCGCCGCGGCGGAGGCAAAGACCAGCGCGATGATCAGGGCAAGAAAACGGGGGATCACGGGATGATATCTCCTCTGAAGAAGGCGGCGAGTTCGGGGGTCTGAGGCGCATCGAAGGTCCGCTCCGCCAAGCCCTGCTCATGGATCTGCCCCCGCAGCATAAAGATCACCTCATTGCCCAGCCGCTTCGCCTGCCCAAGGTTGTGGGTCGTCATGACGATCCGGGTTCCTTGTGCCAAAGCGGTATGCAACAGCGCCTCGATCTCTCCTGTGGAGGCACCGTCAAGATTGGCACATGGCTCATCTAGGAACAACACATCCGGCGCCCGAATGAGCGCGCGAGCCAGTGCCAGTTTTTGCTTTTCGCCCCCCGACAGACGGGGCGCGGGCAGGCTCATCCGGTCGGCCAGACCGATGCGCTCGGCCCAGATGGCGGTACGTTCGGTCACCTCGGACCGCAGCGTACCAGCAAGCTTAAGCGGATAGGCCAGATTGTCCGCGACAGACCGGCGCAGCATGATCGGGGTCTGGAACACATAGGCCTGCCGGTGGCGCGCCTGCACGTCGGGCACCGACCAGACGACCGCCCCGGAGCTGAGCCGTTCGACCCCGTGCATGACCCGCAACAGCGTCGTCTTGCCGCTGCCGTTCGGACCGAGGATCATCGTGAGGCCGGCGCCATCGAGACGCAGGTCCACCGGCCCGATCAGCCGCTTGCCGCGCCGCCGGACCGACACATCGCGTAATGTCAGAGGCAGGATGCTCACCAGCGGCCCTCGCTCTCTGTGCGTGACAACCAGTGAATGGCGATATTGACGCCGATGGCCAAGGCAATCAGCACGAATCCCAAAGCCAGAGCGAGCGCAAAGTCACCCTTGCCGGTCTCCAGCGCGATGGCCGTGGTCAGCACGCGGGTGGCGTTATCGATGTTGCCGCCGACGATCATGATGGCTCCCACCTCACCGATGGCGCGGCCAAAGCCTGCGAGCGCTGCGGTCAGCAGCGTGCGCCGCCCGTCCCAGATCAGCGTCCGGACCCGCTGGCCGCCGCTGGTGTTCAGCGAGATCAGCAGATCGTGGTATTCCGCCCAAAGCTCGCGCATGGCCTGATGGGTGATCGAGGCGATGAGCGGCGTGATAATGATCACCTGCGCGATGATCATCGCCGTGGGTGTAAAGAGCAGCCCCAGCACACCAAAGGGCCCAGAGCGCGACAGCAGGATGTAAACGATCAGCCCCACGACCACGGGCGGCAAACCCATCAACGCGTTGAGCAGGGAAATCGTCAGCCGCCGCAGACGGAACCGCCGGATGGCAAGGAACGTGCCCAGAGGCAGCGCGATCGCGGAGGCGATGACCAGCGCGGTCAGGCTCACCTGAAGGGAGCGCAGCGAGATTTCGATCAGTTGAGCGTCAAGGGTGACCACCAGCCAAAACGCCGCGTGCAGCCCGTCGTAGATGTCGTTCATATGTCAGGCCGGTCTCTTTGCCACGCGCGCTTATCTGTCCTGTTGTCCTAAGACAGACAGCGGGAGGGCGCAACGCGATGGGGGTGCTGCGATCTGCGTTTGGCTGGCCCGCCTGCTGAGTTAGCCACGGGGGGGGTCACCGCGCGCGGTCGACGGGTATCAAGACTGCCAAAGCCGCTAGATGCCACCGGGCCGCAACCCTGTCAGAGCCATGACGCTACATCTGCAGGTCGTGACCCTAGGGATCCTCTGACGGCTCGGACGGCGTGGATGGGCTGAGCAGATCATGGAGCTTTTGAGCGCCGCTCAGGATCACAAAGCACCCAATTGCCCAGATCACCAGATCAAAAGGCGCGGCCTGCGTCCCGCGCAGCCAGCGGCTGAGCAGATCGCCCTGCGGGCGCAGCGCCTCCTGTCCGAAGAGGCCCGCCCGATCCCAAAGCGATAAAAACCAGAAGTGCGAGAGGTAAAAGAGCACGAGCGCCAGAACCGTCACGACAACCAGCATCAAGATGCGGCGCATCAGTCCAGTACCCGCAGGGTGTTTGGATCCATCCTCAGGACCAGAAGATCTCCGCGCCGCTCTACCTCGCCTTCGAGCGAGACATATTGCGCCACATAGTCGTAGGCTGTCTCCGGCAGGTGATCGCCCTCCGGGCCTGTGATGAGCAGGAATTCCGACCCGTCCACAGGCTGGGTGGAGACGAAAACCGGTGGCACCCCGCCCAGCAGACACAGGTTGGCGCAGGCTTTATGCGCGAGGCCGCGCCCCGGCCGCATCGCGCCTGAAAGGCATTTGCCATCACATATCTCGCCCGCCAGTTGCCAGCGCCCCAGCGGCACGGTGCCCATGGGGGGGGCTACACCTTCCGCCGCGCTGATCCCGTCCGCGCCGCCGCGCAACTGCAGCATATCCAGATCACCGCGTTGCAACATCACCCCGGACACCTGCGCCAACTGACCCTCCAGCGGAATGGCGCGGTTTTCCACATTTGTCTTGCCGCCACCGGCCAGCATCAGCGTGTGACCCTCGGGGATGCGCTCGTTGCCGATCGTCACCCGCAACAGAGGATAGGGCGTCAGCTCCACCACACCGGTGACAGTCTGACGGCCATAGTCAAAGCGAAACGCCCCCTGCCCCGGATCATCCTGCGCAGTGCCGAGTGCCAGCCCGAACCCCGCTAGCCCGGAGATCAGCAGCACGCAGATGACCAGCAGGAACCCCCGCAGTGCGGGCGGGATCGGCAAGTAACCGACGAAGAAGCCGTGCTTGCGCGGATCGCTCATGCCATCGCCTCCGTCTCAGGGGCAGTCCCGGGCAGCGGCACAGGCTCCACATAGGTGCCGGGCGCATTGGGCCGCGCGTGCACCAGAACGGAGGTGCCGTCGAGCCGCAAGTTATACGTGGGTACTTTTTCCGTGAAGGGTGCCGGAGACCGGCCATTGGTCACGTCATACTGGAATCCGTGCCAGGGACAGGTCACCAGACAGTCGATGATGCGTCCCTCGCCCAAGGGGCCGTTCTGATGCGCACAGGCGTTGGAGATCGCGCTGAGCGCGCCGTCATTGAGATATACCGCGACCCGCTCCCCACTGGCGAGCAGCTTGACCTTGGCAAAGCCGTCGCGCATCTCGGAGACATCGCAGACATGCACCCAGCCGCCCTTGCCACCGCTGCGGGTCCGATCGATGCGGCGTTCCTTTAGCGCAGCCAGCAGATGCAGACCGCCGACGGTGCCAGCGCAGCCCGCAAAAATTGCCGTGAACACATGGTTTTGCTGATCGAGCAGGATGCCAAGTGAGACATGCGCTACCAGCGACAGATACGCTGGGTAGATCATGTAGTGCAGCGCCTTCCACAGGGGTGGACCCAGAAATTTCAACCAGAAATCGTGACTGGTGACAGCCAGCAGGATCAGCGTAAACAGCGCAAAGATCCCAAATGCCTCGAACGGGAACCCGGCAAGCTGGCCATAGCTAGTGTTGGCAAAAAGCACCGCCTCGAACTTGTTCCAGCGCGAGAAGGCGAAGTACCAATCCACCACGTAGCCCGCGTGGGTCAGCGCCACAAAGACGGTCATCACGCCAAAGTGTCGGCGGTTGTAAAGCAACGGAAGAAAGCGCGTGTCCAGCCGGGCGAGTGGCCCGATGCACAGGATCACGGTGAGCATGACGAAGGCACATGCCCCAAAGGCGCGGGCGTTGTGGATCTGCTGATTTATAGGGCGCTCGTGGCTCAGCAGACCCGGGGCCGCATAGAGGAACACGTATAGAAACAGCCCCACCCCAGTCAGCATTACCGCATCGTAGAGATACTTGTTCGGGTTCCATTGGACGGGGACGTATTTGACGCTCACTCCACCGCCTCCGTCGGTATCGACAGCTGAACAGGCGCCACATCGGCAGGCCAGCTTTGTCGTTGCAGCAGGCCCGTGACGATCAATGCGCAGATACCGATGGGCAAGAGCCAACCCACGAGGTAGTGCGAGCGGCGAGGCGGATCATAGCGCCCATGCCAGTGCACGCGCCCTGTCTCGTAGAGATACCAGCGCCACAGCACCAACGGCCAGATCACCAGCACCGCCGGGATCAACAAGGGCCGGAACACGTAAGCACCCCGCGCATCCGCATCGATCCGGTCGATACCGATGGTCAGGAAGGCCGCCGCTACCACCGCGCCGATACCACCCCAGACGCGCAGGCCCATCAGGATTGCTTCGGCCTGGCTCATGGAAGGCACTCCGGTGTCGGGCGCCGTGATGCCCGGTCATGCGTTGGTGCCCTCACGAAAGGCTGTCCCCGCTCTTGATTGCAGCGCATGGTTGGATGGGCCGCTATTATACCGCTTAAGGGTGTACGAATTTTCGCCGTTTCGCCAAACGATTCGAGCATTTTTTCTCCGCAATGATGCAGAAATGACATCACGCTACGCTTCGGGCGCGCGCCCGCGCCCCGGACCCCGCCTGAATGCGCCGACACCTGCGCGCACGATCGCCACGATCGTGACCACTGTCATGGCCCAGAAGAACCAGGTGATCGGGCCACGGATCAGGATGGTGGGATCGCTGCCCGACATCAGCATGGCCTGACGAAAGTTATCCTCCAGCAGCGGTCCGAGGATGAACGCAATGAGGAAAGGTGCGGGTGGCACGCGGTAGCGCATCATGACAAAACCGACCCAGCCCATGGCGAACATCACGCCCACATCGAAGATATTATTGTTGACCGCAAAGACACCGTAGATGCACAGCACCAGCACGGCGGGGATCAGGATCCGCCGCGGGAGATCGGCCACATATTTGAAGCCGCGAATGGCGACGGAGCCCACCATGAACAGAAACAGCGAGCTGACGATCAGCCCGATAAAGAGCCCGTATATGATGTCGACGTTCAAGATAAACATCATGGGTCCGGGCTGCAGCCCGTGGATCATGAAGGCGCCGATGATGATCGCAGTGATCACATCCCCCGGCACGCCGAGCGCCAAAAGCGGGATCAGCGTGGCCCCCGCCACGCCATTGTTGCCCGCCTCGGACGCGGCGACCCCTTCGATCTCTCCCTTGCCGAAGTTCTCGCGGTTCTTGGAGGTGCGGCGCGCCTCGGAGTAGCTCAGAAAGGCCGAAGGAGCTGCCCCGATGCCGGGGATCGAGCCCAGAAAGACGCCGATGAAACTGCCCCGCACGATGGATTTGAAGCTGCGACGGTAGTCGGCAAAGCTCACCCAGTTCTTGCCGAGACTGCGGGTCTTGCCCACATGCGCGGTCGGGTGCCAGACCATGGCGAGGATCTCAGGGATGGCGAAAAGCCCGATCAGCACGGCGATGAAGTTGAGCCCGCCCATCATGTTGGGATCGCCGAAGGTGAACCGGTTGGTGCCGTAAACCAGATCCAGCCCGATGGTTGCCAAGAGCAGCCCCAACAGCGCCGAAAGCGCACCGCGCAGCAGGCTGTCGCCCGAGACACCGGCGATGATGGTCAGCGAGAACAGGATCAGGGTGAAAAACTCCGGGGGTCCGAAGCTGAGCGCGAAACTTGCCAGCCACCCGGCAAAGAGAATGAGCGCCAGATTGGAGATCACATCCGCCGTGCAGGAGGCCCAGAGCGCCATACCAAGGGCGCGGCCCGCCTCGCCGCGCTCCGCCAGCGGGTACCCGTCGAGAATGGTGGCCGAGGAAGCAGGCGTCCCGGGTGTCTTGATCAGGATCGCGGGGATCGAGCCTCCAAAAATCCCGCCTTTATAGACCCCCAGCAGCAATAGGATCCCCGTGATGGGTTGCATCGCAAAGGTGAAAGGTAGCGTCAGTGCCACGGCCATGGTGGCCGACATGCCCGGAATGGCCCCGCCGATCACCCCGATCACCACGCCGATGAAGAGCGCCAGAAAAGCTTCGATATTACCCACGAGGCTGAGACCCGCGGCGAGACTGTCAAGAAAGCTCATGGCAGCCTGATGACCTCACCCTGCGGGATGGCGACACCGGCCACATGCGCAAAGAACCCATAGAGCACCAGCGGCACCAGCAACGCGCAGATGACCGCTGTCACAGGGTGCCGCGTCCGCACAAGAAAGGCCGTTGCAGCAAAGAGCAGCATGGTTGTCAGCACCATACCAAGCCGCGGCAGGGCATACATGGTCAGTAGCATGAACACGGCCATTCCCGCCAAGCGCCGCCATGCAGGGCCGTGGGCATGATCGTCCGTCTCTGGCGCGGGGTCCTGCGCTGCTTCCCGCAGGCCGGCGATCACGAGGCCCAGCCCGGTCAGCCCCGCAAAGCCCGCCAGCACGTAGGGCCAAAAGAGCGGCGACAGCACGATGTTGCCCACATTGCTGGGCGATGACACCCAGTTCGGGATCGCAATCGCGGCCAGAAACAGCGCCATCGCGATGGCACCGACACCGAGACGCAGTTGCACCTGTCGTTCCGTCATGGGCTGTTGCTCTCCCCCGGATCGCGATAAGCGCCCCGACCGGCAGGCCGGAGCGCGACATGGCTTAGATCAGACGCGCGGTCTTAGCCTTCGATCCGCATGCCCAGATCATCTACCAGCTTGCGAAAGGTCTCGTACTGGCCCTGAATGAAGTCATTGGCCTCTTCGGGGGACATCACCCGAATGATCGAGCCGCGCGATTCCATCTTTTCGACGAACTCCGCATCGGCCGCCGCACTCTGCATCCAGTCGCCCCATTTGGCCGCCACCTCATCCGGCAGCCCCGCGGGACCCGCGATGCCGGTCCAGCCAACCATCTGCTGCAGATCGGGCTGGCCCAGATCGACGGAGGTCGGTGCGTCAAAGCCCTCGACCGGATCCGCCGTGGTGACCATGAGCGCACGCATCTGACCGTTGCTGACAAAGCCCGCGAGCGCGGAGCTGTTGGTGCAAAGGAAATCAGCCGTCCCGTTCAGCACCGCCGTGGCAGCAGCGCCACCACCCTGTTGCGGAATATGCGTCGCCGCGTTCGCGGCATCCTCCACGCCGAAGGCATTCAGCACCATCGCCG
The DNA here is from genome assembly GCF_947496515.1 of uncultured Roseobacter sp. Classification (GTDB taxonomy): domain Bacteria; phylum Pseudomonadota; class Alphaproteobacteria; order Rhodobacterales; family Rhodobacteraceae; genus Roseobacter. Next base: position 514,453 of record NZ_CANMDB010000001.1, read on the forward strand.
CCGCCAGATGCGGGCCCGATCCGACGCCGGAGGACGAAAAGCTGATGCCATCGCCCTTGGCCTGCTCGATCAAAGCCTCCATCGAGGTAATGTCGGAGCGGGCAGAGACCACACAGGCAAAGGGGTTGATCTCATAAACGGTGACAAAGCGGAAATCTTCCAGCGTGTAGGGCAGCGTGGCCTTCATCGCAGGATTGACGGAATGTGAGCCCACGCGCGCAAAGAGCATGGTATAGCCGTCTTCCTTGGCGTTCTGAACCGCGACGGATCCTGTCGCCCCCCCTGCCCCGGTGACATTGGCCATCACCAGTGGTTTGCCGACCGCTTTGCCCAGTGGTTCCGAAATTGTCCGCGCAGAGATATCGGTTGCACCGCCTGCGCCGTAAGGGATGACCATGTTGATGGGCCGCTCCGGGTATTCCGCCCAAGCAGCACCGGCCAGGCCAAGACTGAGGGCGCAGACCGCACCCATGGTTTTCAACGTCATCGTTTTCCTCCCGTTTGGTATGGGCACGCTAGGCCTCTCCGGGCCGTCGCGACAGCGCGCTTGCACAAGTCGTAACCTTAAGACATCCTTTATAGAAGTAAGAATGAATTACACATTCAGTAAGCTCAGCTACGCAAAGGGTCACGCGGCATGTCCATCCGAACGCTTCGGACGCTGATCGCCGTGCACGATCACAAGACCTTCAGCGCGGCCGCCGATGCGGTCTACGTTACCCACGCCGCCGTGAGCCAGCAAATGCGCGCGCTGGAGGAAAAGTGGCGCGTGCAGCTCTTTGATCGCAGCAAACGCACGCCTGAGCTGACGCCCCTTGGCCGCGCGCTGGTGGCCAAGGCGCGCGATGTGGTGCGCGCCTACGATCAGATGCTGCCCTCCGTGCTGGATGAAAGCGGGCTGAGCGGTGACGTGGCACTGGGGGCGCTGCCCACGACATTGACGACCATGGTGCCCGCGGCCATGTCGATGCTGGTCGCGACCTACCCGCGCGTCCGCCTGCGCCTCTTTCCCGGGCTCAGCAATCAACTTGTGTCGCAACTGGAGCGGGGACACCTGGATGCAGCCATCATCTCGCGCCCGGATCTGTTGCCCGCCGGTTTGCAGTTTCTTGAGATCGCCGAAGAGCCGCTGCAACTGCTCGCCGCACGGGAGGTGACGAGCGATGATCCGTTCGAGCTGCTGGCCAGCGCGCCTTTCATCCGGTTCAACCGCGATGCGGTGGTTGGCTACATGATCGAAAGCTGGCTGCAAAAGAAGGGCATCCGCGTCAACGAGGTGATGGAGCTGGATGGGCTGGAGGCCATCTCCAGCATGGTCTTTGCCAATCTGGGCGTCGCCATCGCACCGCGCCGCGCGGTGCAAAGCACTCATCCGCTGCCGCTCAAACGTCTGTCGCTGGGGCCGGATGCACCGGTGCGCCGGCTGGGTCTGGCCTTCCCCGAAGAAACGGCCCGGCGTCCGGTTCTGGGCAAGCTGCACCAGCTCTGTCGTGACTGTGTTGAGATTGGTGCCTTTGGCCCGCGCGCCGCGGCCACCGCACCGTGAGCGGTCACGATCTGACCTATCTGGTAATCGGCGCGCTCGCGGGCGGGTTCATCAACGGGTTGGCCGGTTTTGGCACCGCGCTTTTCGCACTGGGGTTTTTCCTGACGATCATGCCCGCGCTGGAGGCGGTCGCCATCACCGTCGTCATTTCGGTGGTCAGCGGGCTGCAGGGGCTGTGGATCGTACGCGGTTCAGTGGCGCGGCACCCGCGGCGGCTGGCGCGTTTTTTGCTGCCCGCGCTGGTCGGCGTGCCGTTGGGTGTCGCGTCTCTGCGCAGCCTCGATCCTGCGGTGCTGAAGCTGGTGATCGCCTTTTTCCTGCTGCTCTACGGCGGGTTTTTCTCGCTCCGCCGGACCCTGCCACGGATCGAGCGGCCGACACCTGTGATCGACTGCGGCGTCGGCTTCGCTGCGGGTTTGCTGGGCGGGGCCGCATCGCTGTCGGGCGCGCTGCCGACCATGTGGTGCTCGATGCGTGCCTGGCCAAAGTACGAGACCCGGGCGGTGCTGCAACCTTTCAACGTCATGGTGCTGGGGCTGACGGCGGTGGTTCTGGCCTGGAACGGCGCTTATCACGCGCAAACCATGGTGCATATCGCCGTGGCCTTGCCCACCGCGCTGATCGCCGCGCAAGTCGGAATTGCCGTCTTCAAATATCTCTCAGACGATGCCTTCCGACGGCTGTTGATTGCGGTGTGTTTTCTGTCAGGCTGTGTGCTGTTGATCCGCGAGCTGTAGGTAGCAGCGTGACGGGCAATGGCTTTGCAAAGCCATTCCACCGCGCCGCGTCAGCCGATCACCTCGTCGGAGCGGTCGTCGGTCTCGCCGTAGCGCTTCATCACTGCGGGCCGCGTCCCCTCATAGACCCGGTCTAGGTTTTCCGCGATCTTGGCATTCTCCCGCTCGAAAAGGCACTCCCCCTGCAGGTTGGAGGCCACGATGAAGGGGCCCATGCGCCGCGCCCGGATCACCCACATGGCCTGCGCGATCCCCAATTCCTCGTGCCAGTGCACCGCCTCGACATTCTCCACCCCACGCCCCAGAAGCGCGCCCGTCCCGTACCCTACCGTTGACAGAAATACCGCACCGTTGGGCACGAAATAGGATTTGTAATCCTTGGACGACATGCCCCCCTTGCCGATGATCAGTTTTGCACCGGTCTTTTCCATCCACTCGGACAACCATTTGGTAAAGCGAAAGCTCGATGTGGCCGTCACAGCCCCCAGATCGAAGGATCCATCCTCGCGTATGACCGCTGCAGGCGAGCAATGAAAATTCGCGGCACTCTCGGACGGCAACTCCATGGGAATATTCGCCTTTTCCTCCAACGCCCGCATATAGACGCCTTCGCGCGCGGTGTAGATCAGCCCGTCCAGATAGACGATGTCGCCGAGGCGTAGATCGGCGATGGCCTCTGCTGTGGGGGTAGTCGACAGTGTGACTTCGCGCAGGCTCATTCCGCCGCCTCCCGCTGTGGTTTCCAGTCCACCGTCTCGCGCCGCTGGTAGGGGGTGAACCAGTCGGGGTCCGTGCGGTGCTCCACCCGGCCGTCCGGGAAGAGCCGTGCCACCGCCCGGCGTGAGGAGAGGCAAAAGGCGTGGACCGACATCTGCATGCCACCGGTATGGCAATACCCAACTTCAATATTGCAGTCTATCACCATGTTTTTGCCGACAAACCCCATCGCTCCCATACCGATGGAATTGCCAAGCTCCTTGAACTCATCCTCCAGCGCGGCGATCTTCGGGTCCGGGTTCCGACTACCCACCGTGCGCAGGACCGAGGCGCGCTTGCCCAGCACCATACAGGTGTCTTTGGACCCGCCCAGTCCGATCCCGATGATCGCAGGCTGACAGGCAAGCCCGCGTTTACCAAAGGCCACCAGACTGTCGAGGTAGAACCGCTTGATCCCTGCGATCCCGTCCGAGGGAAAGAGCATCCGGTAGTCGGTGCCAAAGAGCCCGCCCTTGTGCACGGTAATCAGGTCGATCCAATCGCCCTCGGGCTCAAACCCGTACTCGATTTCGGGCGCGCCGATCCCGACGTTATTGTTGTGATCCGTGCGCCAGAGCGGATGCACCCGGTTGGGGCGCAGCGGCACGCCGGTGGTGGCATTGGCCGTGGCCCGGCGCAGCGCCGCCTCAAGTGCGATGAACCCGCCTTCGATGCGCGCCTCATTGCCCAGCTTGACGAACCAGCGCGGCACGCCCGTGTCCCCGCACATGGCGCGGCGATCCTCCTTGGCGGCCTCGTAATTGTCGAGCATCGCCTGAAGGACGAAAGAAGACAGATCACCGTCCTCGGTCTTGGCCGCAGCCTTCAACCCATCCAGATAATCCTGCGGGATCTCGATAGCCGCCTTGTCCATGAGGGTCTCGGCGGTGGATTGGATGAGGGAAAGCGGGATCACAATGCAATTCCTAACTCTCTTCTGATCGCTGAAAGCATAATTTCATTTATTTCAGGCTGTTTGTGGCCTTCATCTACTCTTTTTGCGATGGCTTTTGCGATGGCTTCACGCGTGGCCTGACTGGAGACTATTTCACACCTCATTCGCCAGTACGCAAATGTGGTTAGTGTTTCCTCGGTTCCGCTTGCCACATGATCTCCCATTGACTTCAGCAACCCAATGAATGCTTCTCTTTTTTCTCCGTATAGGCGATCCGCTTGTCGCTCCTTGCTGTTCAGCCAATTCTTCACAAGCAGTGTAATTAACGAAACTAGACCCAAAATTGGCAGGGCCTGTACAAGGCCGGAGAGAACGTCCACCTCGCTACTCATTGCGCTGCTACTAGCGTTTCGGGTTCGCCCTCGGGCAGGATAGTCTTTCCCGGGTGAACGATTGAAAAATCAACATCTTGGCGGGTGACGCTAACCTTATCTCCGTCCTGTCGGGCGACGGTGAAGTAGGAAGCCTCCATCGTACCGGCCTCCGGGAAGTCTTCGCGGAAGTGCGCTCCGCGGGAATTCTCCCTTGCGCGCCCGGCCTGCGCGATGACTTTCGAGACATCACAAAGGCTCGCCAGGTTCAGCCAGTCGTGCCACGTCAGGTTGAACGCCAGATTGTCTGCTGCCACGCCGACCTCCATCATCTCGGTCCGGATCTCAGCGATGCGGGTCAGCCCGCGCTCCATACCTTCCGCCGTGCGCATGACGCCCACGTCCTCCCACATCGCCTCCTGCAAACGGTTACGCAGGGGCTGAACGAGCCCCGGCGGGCGGGTCAGCGGATGGAGCGCGCGGGCGAGTTCGTCTGCCAGCGCGTCTTCATCCGGATCGCGCACCCCCCCCATGTTACGCAAATCGCGGGCCATGGTATCCCCTGCAATACCGCCGTAAACCGTTGAATTCGCGACACCATTGCCACCCAACCGGTTGGAGCCATGCGCGCCGCCTGCGTCTTCTCCGGCAACATAGAGCCCTTCCAGTGCAGTGCGGGTCTCCACATCCACCACCACCCCGCCCATAAAGTAGTGCGCGGTCGGCACCACCTCGACCAGCCCACCAGCGAGATCGAACCCGCTGTCCTCGCAGCGTTTCACCATGCCTTTGAATTTCGCGCGCACATTGTCGGGCCCCAGATGCGCCATGGAGATGAACATGCCGACCTGCGCCGGATCGTTGCTCTTGCGCATCTCGGCGTAGATGCCGCGGCTGACCACATCGCGGGTCGCGCGCTCGCCCTTGGCGTCGTAGTCGAACATGAAGCGTTGGCCCGCGCCGTTCAGCAACTGCCCGCCCGCGCCGCGCAGCCCCTCCTCCAGCACTGTGCCCGTCATGCGGCTGTGCGCGCCCGCGAGCAGGCCGGTGGGGTGGAACTGGACCATCTCCATATCGCGCAAGGGCAGACCCGCCCGCAGCGCCATGGCCAGACCGTCCATGCTCTTGTCGCCAGAGGGTGTGTGGTATTTGTACATGGTCGGCCCACCACCCGTGGCCATCAGCACCGTCTTGGCCCGCACGAACCGAAACCGCCCCGTACGCATGTCGATCATCAGCACACCTGCGAGCGCGCTGCCGTCCTTGGTGGGAATCAGGCCAATGGCCCGGTGTTCCTGCAGCTTTTCGACGGGGCGGCTCAGCACCTGCTCCATCAGCCGGTTGATAATTTCAATGCCCGTCAGATCGCCCTTGTGCACCGTACGATCGGCGGTCTGCCCGGCAAAGGCTTTCTGGTGGAGTGTGCCGTCGGGGTTTCGGTCAAAGAAACAGCCGATCTCGTTCTCAAGCTCGCGGATGCGCACGACCGCCTGCTCGCACAGCCGCCAGGCCATGTCCTGATCGGGCAGCCACTTGCCGCCCTCGATGGTATCCATGAAGTGCCGCTCGACCGTGTCACCGCCGCCGAGCGCAACATTGTACCCCCCCTGCACCATCCGCGTGCAGCCGCATTTGCCGATCAGCCCTTTGACCGCGATTGTAATCCTGGTGCCTTCGGGCGCGGATTGCTGCGCATGAAGCGCCGCAAACAGCCCAGCCCCCCCGGTGCCGAGGATCAGGATGTCCGTGTCGTGGCGGTCAATATCCATCAGATCACCTGCAGAAAGAACGTGCCGGAGAGAAAGAGAGCAGCCCCCACCGCGCCCGCCGCGAGGGTTTTTTGCGGCGCCGACCACGGCAGCCATTCCAGTGCCATCAGCCGAAGGCCGCCAAAGGCATGGACCGCAAGAAGAAACACCAGCCCGAATTCGGCAAACTTCACAAGCGGTTGCTCGGCAAAGAGCAGGAATTCATCGAGTTGGTCCGGCGCGGTCAGCGCGTAGGAGAGCACCCAGAAGTGCAGCGGCAAAAAGAGCGCGAGCGCCAGACCGGAGACCCGGTGCAGCACAAAGGCGAGCCACAGGGGATGCGCCCGCCCCGGTCTCACGCGCCGCTCCCCGGCCATGTGACGGCGATCAGTGCCTGGCCTCCGAGCGCCAGTAGAGCCAGCGCAATCGCGCCCGTCACCAGCCTGAGTGCAAGACCCTTCAGCCCCGCCAGCTCGTGCAGGATCACGCGCAACCCGATGGCTGCGTGCACGCTGATCGCGATCACGAAACTGCCGTAGAACAGAAACCAGAAGACGGACCCCTGCGTGCGGCCGAGTATCTCTGCCGCGGTCAGGCCGCCCTGCACCGCATAGATCATCACTGCGATATGCCCCAGCGTCAGCGGCGCCATGACCAGGGCCGTGATCCGCTGCAGCATATAGAGACGCAGATCCAGCATCAGCTCCCCCCCCGGCGCCAGAACCGCTTTGCCGTTTCGCGCTTCAGCCCGGCGATGGCCGACATGGGGTCAAGGTCGTTGGGGCAGAAGGCGGTGCAACTGCCCATGGAGTGGCAGTTGTGGCACCCACCGTGTCCTGATACCGCATCAAAGATCGCCGCGCGACCGTCGTGTTTTGCGTCGTTGAGCAGCGTCCAGGCTCGTTGCAGCGCCGCGGGGCCGAGGTAATCCGAATTGCCTGTCACCGTGTCGCAGCCCGCATAGCAGATCGCGCAGTTGATGCACTCGATCCCGGCGCTTGCGGTGACGCGAGCAGGTTGGGCGGGATCAACTGGCGGGATCGGCTCGTGCCGCGTGGCACTGGGCCGGTGCGCGCCGCCCGCCGCGACCCATTTGTCAAAGAACGGATCCATATCCGTGGCAAGATCCTTGATGACCGGCAGGTTGCGCAGGGGGCCGATCTGCACCTTGCGCCCCTGGAGCACCTTGCGCACATGGGTCCGGCAGGTCCACCGGGGCCGCCCGTTCACCATCATCGCACAGGATCCGCACATGCCCACGCGGCAGGCAAACCGATAGGTCAGTGTCGGATCTGCGTATTGCTGGATCCAGGATACCACATCAAGGATCGTCTGGCTTTCCATCGTAGGAACGACAAAGCTCTGATACGCGCCACCCGATGCCGTACCGCGCCAGACAGAGACGTCCAGATCATCGAGAGGCTCGGGCACGGTGCTTCCTGTGGCGGGTGGCGGCTGCGTCGTGATATAACTGCTAGAGAAGCTAACGAGAAGGAATATGTCCTTATGTTTTCTGTAAGCTCAGCTTATCAAAAGGCGCGCGGACCCAATGGCCCGGCCTGACCTGCAAACCCTGCTAGAGGAACGGTTCGGCGAGGGACTTGAGGTACCCGCTGCTCTGGCGCAGAACGACGCGCTACAGCGTATTGCGGGCCGCGCCTCCTGTCGGCAGTTCACGGATGCCGCGATCGACCCGCAGTTGCTGGAGGCGCTTTGCGCGGTGGCACTGGCGGCCCCCTCCAAGAGCGATCTGCAGCAACGGGATTTCCTGATCGTGACCGACCCGGGCGTGATGGCCGAGCTTAAGGCGCTGCTGCACGCACAGTCGTGGATCGCTGATGCCCCTGCGATGATCGTGGTGCTCGCCAACAACCGCCGCCAGCGTCAGATCCAATCCTGGCACGATCAGCCTTTCCCGAACGATCATCTGGATGCGTTCTTCAATGCCAGTGTCGACGCGGGCATCGCGTTGGCCTTTTTCATCGCGGCGGCGGAGGCCGCGGGGCTCGGGTGCTGCCCCATCAGCACCATTCGCAACCATCTCGAACCGGTCACGGACCTGCTTGACCTGCCGGATCACGTCTTTCCTGTCGCAGGGCTCGGCGTTGGCTGGCCCGCTGAGACCGGCGACATCAGCCCGCGGCTCTCCGGCGCGGCGACCATCCACCGCGACCGCTTTGTCGATATCACGCGCGATCAGGTCGAGGCCTACGACGACCGCCGCCGCGCCGGACAGCCCGGACCGGGGTGGTCCGAGGCCAAGGCCCGGATGTACGCCGAGCCGCAGCGCATGGATTTCGGAAAGATCATGCGCAAAATCGGCTTTCATCTGGAATAGAGCAGAGATCGTCATTGCACTGCGCCATATTTCCGATATTCATGAAATATGGAAGAAATGATTCTCGACCGGCTTTCTCTGCTCAGCCACCCTCACCGGCTGGCGGTTTTTCGATTGCTGATGCGCCGCTACCCTGACGCGGTGCCGGCGGGCGAGATCGCCGTGATCCTCGATCTCAAGTCGTCCACCGCCTCCGTCTACCTCTCGGCGCTTTGCGACGCGGCACTGATCACCCGGCACCGGCAGGGCACTTCACTGCGGTACCGGGCGCAACCGGCGGCGGCGGGCACGCTGATCGAGTTTCTCTTCACCGATTGTTGCCGGGGTCGTCCTGATCTCTGCCCCGGCGTCATTCCAATGACAGGAGACGACTGCATGCCGCGCCCGCCCCGGAACGTTCTCTTCATCTGCACAGGCAATTCAGCCCGCTCGATTTTTGCGGAAAGCATCCTTCGGGATCTGGATCCGGGCCGATTCAAGGTGTTTTCCGCCGGAACTCATCCCGCATCGACGCTGAATCCGCTGGCCCTGGAGATGCTGGAGGCCAAGGGCCATGACACGTCCTCGTTACGCGCCAAGCATATCGCGGAATACCAGGGATCTGACGCGCCCTGCATGGATTTCGTCTTTACCGTCTGTGACCGCGCCGCCAACGAAGACTGCCCCGCCTGGGACGGTCAGCCCATCAGCGGCCACTGGGGCGTGCCCGACCCGGCCAAGGCAACTGGCACTTTGGCCGAGAGGCGGCTCGCATTTCAGCAAGCCTACGGCGCGCTGCGCAACCGGATCGAGGCTTTCGCCGCGCTGCCCATCGACACCCACGACCGTATCGCGCTGCAATCCGCCGTGGACGGGATCGGCGCCTCAGACCTTGAAGGAACCTCTGCATGACCACCTACGCGCTCAACGGCCTCGGCCGCATCGGCAAGCTGGCCCTACGGCCTCTTCTGGAGCGGGGGACGCAGATCGCCTGGCTCAACGATGCGGTGGGTGATCCCGCCATGCACGCCCATCTGCTGGAGTTCGACACCGTGCACGGTCGGTGGCCTGCGAGCTTCAGCGCGGATCACAGCAGTGTGCGCATCGATGACATACGCTTGCCAGTGCACGCAGAGCGGGACCCCGCCAAGCTGCCGCTGGAAGGGGTCGATGTGGTGATCGACTGTACCGGCGTTTTCAAGACCGAGGCCGCACTGGCACCCTACTTTGCCGCTGGCGTGAAAAAGGTTGTCGTCTCCGCGCCCGTAAAGGACGGCCCTACCGCAAATGTGGTCTACGGCGTCAACAATGACGCGTATGTTCCGACCGAACACCGGATCGTGACAGCGGCGAGCTGCACGACCAATTGCATCGCGCCTGTCGTCAAGGTCGTGCACGAAAACCTCGGGATTAAACACGGCTCGATCACCACGATCCATGATGTGACGAACACGCAGACCATCGTCGACCGACCCGCCAAGGACCTGCGCCGCGCGCGTTCGGCACTGAATTCGCTGATCCCCACGACGACCGGTAGCGCAACGGCGATCACGCTGATCTATCCGGAGCTCAAGGGGAGGCTCAACGGCCACGCGGTGCGGGTGCCGCTGCTCAATGCGTCACTGACCGACTGTGTGTTCGAGCTGGCGCGTGAGACGACCGCAGAGGAGGTGAATGCGCTCTTCAAGGCGGCTGCCGAAGGTCCGCTCAATGGCATTCTGGGCTACGAGACCCGGCCTCTGGTCAGCACGGATTACACCAATGACCCGCGCTCGGGCATCGTTGATGGGCCGTCCACGATGGTCGTGAACGGCACGCAGCTAAAGGTCTATGTCTGGTATGATAACGAGTGGGGCTATGCGAACCGGTTGGTCGATGTCGCGCTGATGGTCGGCGAGAGCCTGTGAGCGCGCCCAACCCAACCGCAGCCTATGTGGCGGTGACGGCGGCCTATTGGGCCTTCATGCTGACCGATGGTGCGCTGCGGATGCTGGTCCTGCTGCATTTCCACACGCTGGGCTTCAGCCCGGTACAGCTCGCCTATCTCTTCGTCCTCTACGAGATCGCCGGGATCATCACCAACCTCAGCGCGGGCTGGATCGCGGCACGCTTTGGGCTGACATCGACGCTCTATGCCGGTCTTGCGCTGCAAGTAGGGGCCCTTCTGGCGCTGGCGCAGCTTGACCCTGCATGGACCATGACCGCGTCTGTTGTCTTCGTCATGTCAGTGCAGGGCGTCTCGGGCGTGGCCAAGGACCTGTCAAAGATGAGTGCGAAATCCGCGGTGAAGGTGCTGGCCCCCGTGGAACAGGGCGGGCTTTTTCGGTGGGTGGCGGTGCTGACCGGATCCAAGAACGCGGTGAAAGGGCTTGGGTTCCTGTTGGGCGCGGTGCTGCTGGGTCTCGTAGGGCTGAAGGGGGCCGTACTGGGGATGGCGGCGGTGCTCGCTCTCATCTTCACGGCAGTCGTGCTTAAGATGCCGAGCGGGCTGCCCTCGGGGCGCAAGGGTGCGAAGTTCCGCGAGGTCTTCTCCAAGAACCCTGACGTCAACTGGCTGAGCTTTGCGCGGGTGTTTCTTTTTGCAGCACGCGACGTGTGGTTCGTGGTGGGCATCCCGATCTATTTCTACGCCGTACTTTCCGACGGCACGGTAGAGGGCAACCGCGCCGCTTTCTTGACCATCGGTAGTTTTATGGCGGTCTGGATCATCCTCTACGGTGCCGTGCAGGCGAGCGCCCCGCGGTTGCTGCGCGCACGTAAGCGGGACCCGTCGCTGATCGTCGGGGACGCGCGTCACTGGGGCGCAGTGCTGATCATCGTGCCAGCGGTGCTGGCCGGGCTGGTATGGGCGACGCCAGAGCCCGAGCCATGGTTGACGGCGATACTTGTCGGCGGGCTGTTGCTCTTTGGCGCGCTCTTTGCGGTGAACTCGGCGCTGCACTCCTACCTCATTCTGTCCTTCACCGATCCTGAACGGGTCACGATGGATGTAGGGTTTTACTATATGGCCAACGCGACAGGGCGCCTGATGGGGACCGTGCTTTCGGGGGCCAGCTATCAGATTGGTGGTCTGCCCTTGTGTCTGGCCGTGGCCGCAGCCCTTCTGGCGCTCAACACATTCGGTGCAATGCAGCTACGGACGGGCAAGACGACAGCAACAGTCTGACCGCTGGCAGGAGAGCGTACCGGGTGCCGCCGCGAAGGGCCTTGCAAGGCCCTTGCCCGCGCCTCTTGCAACCATCGCCGCGCTGACCGAATGTGACGCCATGAGCCGCCTCCGCCCCTCCGCCAGATCCGTTCCGCGTCGCACCACCGCGCTGGCATTGGTGGCAACGCTGTGCCTGGCGTTTGTCACCACCACAGCCTCGCGCGCCGAGACACTGACCGTCTTTGCCGCCGCCAGTCTCAAGAACGCGCTGGACGAGATTGCAGCGGGGTTCACGGACCAGACAGGCACCACCGTCACGCTTTCCTATGCAGGCAGCTCAGTGCTGGCCCGTCAGGTTGCACAAGGCGCACCGGCGGATGTGATCATCACCGCCAGCGCCGACTGGATGGACTGGCTGGCTGAGCAAGGCGCCATCGACCCGACCAGTCGCGGGGATCTCACCAGCAACCGCATGGCGCTGATTGCCCATGGCGCGGGACAGCCGCCTGCCGATTTTGACGCAGCCAGTCTCCGCGCGCGACTGGCACATGACCGCATTGCCATGGCACTGGTCGAGGCGGTGCCTGCGGGCATTTACGGCAAGGCCGCGCTCGCGCATCTGGGCCTTTGGGACGCGCTTGCGCCGCAGGTGGTGCAAACCGACAACGTCCGCGCGAGCCTCGCCCTGGTCGCCGCAGGCGAGGCGCCCTTTGGCATCGTCTATGCCTCGGACGCGCAGGCGGAACCGCGGGTCAGCCTGCTGGGGCTCTTTCCCGAAGACAGCCATCCGCCCATCCGTTACCCCGCCGCTCTGACCAAGCGCAGCCGCTCTGACATGGCAATGGCCTTCCTGATGGAGCTGCGGAGCACGACGGCCCAACGGGTGCTGAGGGAAAACGGCTTCATACGGCCAGAGACGCGACCGTGACAGACTGGCTCGGCCCGGAGGAGTGGCGCGCCGTGGCGCTATCGCTCAAGGTGGCTTTCTGGGCCACGGTTCTGTCGCTACCGCTGGCACTGTGGGTCGCGCATGTGCTGGCCCGGCGTGACTTTCCGGGCAAACAGGTCCTCAACGGGCTCGTGCACCTTCCGCTGATCCTGCCACCCGTGGTCACCGGCTACCTGCTTTTGCGTGCCTTCGGCACACAAGGACCGGTGGGCGCGCTGCTCGACCGCGTCGGCATGCCAGTGGCTTTCCACTGGACCGGCGCGGCACTCGCTGCTGCCGTCATGGCCTTCCCGCTGATGGTCCGCGCCATTCGGCTGTCCATCGAGGCGGTGGATCCGCGGCTGGAGGCTGCTGCCGCGACATTGGGGGCCTCGCGGGCTTGGATCTTTGTCACCATCACACTGCCGATGGCCCTGCCGGGCATCATCGCAGGAGCTATCCTTGCCTTCGCCAAGGCCATGGGTGAGTTCGGCGCGACCATCACCTTTGTCTCCAATATCCCCGGCCAGACCCAGACGGTGCCATCAGCCATCTATGCCTTTCTGCAGGTCCCAGGTGGCGAGGCCTCGGCCTGGCGGTTGGTGATCGTATCGATCTGCGTCGCCATGGGCGCGCTCATCCTGTCGGAGTGGCTGGCCAGGCGTGCCGCCCACAGGCTGCGCGGCGCATGAGCGTAACCGTTCGCCTCCAGCACCAATTGCCAGGCTTCGCACTCGACGTGGAGTTCGAGGCGCCCGCCGGTGTCACCGTGCTCTTTGGCCGTTCTGGTGCGGGTAAAACCACCATCGTCAACGCCGTAGCGGGGCTCATCCGACCCCATGCAGGGCGGATCGTCTGTGATGGTACCGTGCTGTTTGACAGCGGGGCTGGTGTCTGCGTCCCCTCAGCCCGGCGGCGTGTGGGCTATGTCTTTCAGGATGCGCGGCTCTTTCCACATATGACAGTGCGGCAGAACCTGCTCTACGGCCGCTGGTTCGCCCCGCGTGGCAGCGACGCGGCACCGCTGGACCGGATCGTGGAAATGCTCGGGATCGGGCATTTGCTGACACGCCGACCCGCGGGGCTGTCGGGGGGCGAAACGCAGCGCGTGGCCATCGGGCGCGCGTTGCTATCTGATCCGCAGATCATCCTTGCCGATGAGCCTCTCGCTGCCCTTGATGATGCGCGAAAGGCTGAAATCCTGCCTTACTTTGAGCGGCTACGCGACGAGGTGGCGGTGCCAATCCTCTACGTCAGCCACGCAGCGGCAGAGGTCGCACGACTGGCCACGACCGTGATCACGCTGGAGGCGGGTCGCGTCATCCGCCAAGGTGCCGCAGCAGAAGTGCTGGGCGATCCGGGCGCAACACCGTTGGGGGTGCGGGCCGCGGGTGCAATGATCGAAGCGGTGGTAGGCGCGCATCACGCAGATGGGCTCAGTTCACTGCGCGCCGAAGGCGCGGTCCTGCTGCTGCCCAGAGTGCCCCAGCCTGAAGGCAGCCCCTTGCGGGTCTGGATCGCGGCCCAGGACGTGATGCTTGCCACGCAAGAGCCGCAGGGGATCTCTGCGCTGAACGTGCTGCCGGTGACAGTGCAGGCGCTGCGACAGGGAGACGGACCCGGTGTCATGGTGCAGCTCGGCTTTGGCAAGGCCCGGCTGCTGGCGCGGATCACGCGGCGGTCGGCGATGGCAATGCAGCTGATCCCCGGCGCACAGATCTTCGCCGTTCTCAAAGCCGTATCTGTCGCCCCCGATGCCATCGGAGACGGGCACACTCCGACAGCAGGCACATCACGGGCGCCATAAACCCTCGCAAACAGCGACCACGGTTCCGCGCTCGCCCGTCGGGTCCCGCAACGAAGGGCCTTCGAAGGCCCTTGCCAGCGCCCACGGCGAGCGTTGCGCTCAGCACAATGCGCATTTTCTAGTAGTCGGACACCAGCAAATGCGTCGGTGCGGCATCCTCTTCGACATCGGAAAACCGGCCGATTGGCATCTCGAACACATTGTCCGTGTGATCATCGTTGACCGTCGAAACCTCGCCCACAAGGCAATCGCCCTTCTCCGCCCAGAAGGCATGCCAGATCCCCGGCATGAGGGTCACGCTTTCGCCCGGCGCGAGCCGGAGCCGGGCCCCTGCCTCGAACCTGCGCAGGATACCGTCGCAAGGCACTTCCACCGCTGCCGTACGGTCGATGCCACCCTCGGCATCCGGCGCAAACAGCTCGATGATCAGATCGCCCCCGCCCCGGTTGATGATGTCCTCTGCCTTGATCACATGGCGGTGCATGGGCGACAGCTGATCTTGCCGTGTGATCATGATCTTCTCCGCGTAGAGCATGCCACGCCCCTGATCGAGATCCTCCGCCCGCCCGTTGCGTGTGGTGAAGAGAAAGAGCCCCAGTTCGTCAAAGCGGCCCTGCCCGTAGTCGGTAATGTCCCAACCAAGGCCGCGGTCACGCAGGGGCCTTGCCACATCGCTGCGCATCTCGTCGGCGGACCAATAGGCGAAGGGCGGCAGGATCTGCCCGAAACTGCGGATGAAGGCATCGCCTTCGGCCAGAATCTCGTTGATACGCGAGCGTTTCATGATCCCTCCCTCACGTCTGCGCGGCCAGCAACGCGTCGACCTCGGCGCGTGTAGGCATGGAAGGTGCCGTCCCCGCCCGCGTCACCGACACCCCCGCGGTTGCGCAGCCGATCTGAACCGCGCGCAGCGCATCGCAGCCTTCGGCCAGTGCTGCGGCAAAGCCACCGTTGAAGGCATCACCGGCGCCCGTCGTTTCAACCACCTCGCCCGCGGTCATGGCCGGCACCAGCCCATGCCCGTACAGGTAGACACCACGGGCGCCCATGGTGATGATCGGGGTTTTCACGCCCAGGGCACCGAGCGCCTCCGCCGCCCGCGCGGCATCCGCCTCGCTTTCCACCTTGACACCGGTCAGCGCTTCGCACTCGGTCTCGTTGGGTGTGACGTAATCGCACAAGGCCAACATCCCCTCTGGCAGCTCGGCAGCGGGGGCCGGGTTCAGGATCGTGGTTACCCCCGCCTCCCGCGCGACCTTCAGCCCGCATAACGCGGCGGGCATGGGCTGTTCCAACTGTGTCACAAAGACGTCGCCACTGCCGATCAGATCGGCCCGCGCCTCGATGTCCGCAGGCTCGATCAACGCGGCAGCACCCGGGGCAATGATGATCGCGTTGTCGCCAGTCGCTTCCTCAACAAAGATGTAGGCCGCACCCGTATAACTGTCGGCCACCTCATCCACATGCGGGGTGACCCCCGCCTCGGCCCAGGTCTCCAATGCGAGCTTGCCGAAATCATCCTGCCCCAGCTTGGAGATCATATGGGTCTCGGCCCCGACGCGTGCGCAGGCCACAGCCTGATTGGAGCCCTTGCCCCCGGGTCCGAGCGCAAAGCTGTTGCCCAGAATGGTTTCGCCCATCCGCGGCATCCGGTCAGCGCGATAAGAGGTATCGGCGACAAAGACGCCCAGGATCACGACCTTGCCCATAACTCAGCCCTCCTCGGGCGGGATCACACCCTTGCGCAACGCAAAACAACCGTAAAAGCGCCGCTCGCCGGTCTGAATCACCGCGTAGGCCTGTTTGGCGCGCTCATAAAAGGCATAGCGCTCAATCCCCAGCAGCAGCGGGCCGTCCACAGCCGTGATCTCCGCCTGCGCTTCTTCCATGACGGGCAGCAGCGTGTCGGGCTCGCCTACCACTTCCATACGGCCAGCTGCGTCATCGACAAAGGTATCAATAGGATAGACCGACAGCACTGCACGGAGGACGTCCGCCGCAGGACGGTCGATCCGGAGAACGCGGCCCAGCGTAGTCTGTCGCGCAATGCTATCGGCCGGAAAATTCGTGTCGGAGATGATCAGATCGTCCCCATGTCCCATGGCACGCAGCGCGTACAGCACATCGGCATTCAGGATCGGGTCCAGTCCCTTAAGCATTGTCGTCTCCCCTGCTTGTCAGCTCTTCATCACGGTTTGCACCACCCCGGCCATCTCGGCACCGACGGCTGCGTGGCCCTTGGCGTCCAGATGGATGCCGTCGCGCGGATCAACCTCGGCCACCTGCCCCATATCGGCGAAATGGACCTGTTGCCGCGCGGCGACCTGCGCCAGCAGGTCCGCCAGCGCGCGCGACTTCTGCGCCGCCCCGGCAAAGACATCCTCGAACACACCCGTTTCTTCCAATGGCACCGGGGCCGCCAACAGCACCTGCGGTGCCCGCCCCTCGGGCCCGCAATCACTGCTCAGAACCAACCGCACCAGTCGCTGCAGTCCCAGCGAGATGTCGTGGGCCGATTGCCCGAACCGGGCCTTGAGGTCATTCGTCCCCAGCATCACGATCACCAGATCCAGAGGGCGGTGGCTTTCCAGCAGGCCAGGCAGCGCAGCCTGCCCGTTTTTGTGCGGCCCCTCGATGGGGTCGTCAAAAACACTCGTGCGTCCGGGCTGGCCTTCGGCGATCACCTCCCAGCGGTGCCCGAGCGCGTCGGCCATGACCGAGGGCCAGCGTGCGTCCGGGGCCAGCCGTCGCCGGTCGGTCGCATAGCGCAGCGCCCGCGTCCCGTGGGTGTTGCTGTCGCCGAAACACATCACGCTGCGCACACTCACCTGCGCGCCTCCAGACGCTGGCCACTCTCGGCGTCAAAGCAATGCAGGTGCGCAGGATCGGGCGTCAAATGGATGACCTGACCCGGCTCAAAAGCGTGCCGCTCGCGGAACACCGCCGTGACGTCCTGCCCCTCGAAGCGCAGAAATACCATCGTCTCGGACCCTGTGGGTTCGACCACTTTCACCTCCATCGGCAGGCCCTGCCCACCCGAAGCGAGATGCAGGTGCTCCGGCCGCACACCCACGTGCACCGCACCGGATCCCGCCACATCAGCATCGACCTTGTGACCGGCCAGATCCACGCGGCCCTCCACCAACTCCCCTGCAATCAGGTTCATCGATGGTGCCCCGATGAAGGTCGCTACAAAGGCATTGGCCGGGTTGTCGTAGAGCTCCAGCGGCGTGCCGATCTGCTCGATCCTGCCCGCCTGCATCACAACGATGCGGTCCGCCAGCGTCATTGCCTCGATCTGGTCGTGGGTCACGAAAACGGTCGTGGTCTTCAGCCGCTGGTGCAGTTCCTTGATCTCGGTCCGCATCTGGATGCGCAGCTTGGCATCAAGATTGCTGAGCGGCTCGTCAAACAAAAACACCTGAGGGTCCCGCACGATGGCCCGGCCCATGGCGACACGCTGGCGCTGACCGCCCGACAGATGCCGCGGTTTGCGGTCCAGATACTCCGTCAGGCTCAGGATCTCGGCAGCGGCCTGCACACGCCGGGTAATCTCGACCTTGTCCGTGCCCGCGACCTTCAGCGCAAAGCCCATGTTTTCCGCCACGGATTTATGCGGATAAAGCGCGTAGGTCTGGAACACCATGGCGATATCGCGCTGCGCGGGCGGCAGATTGTTGACCACACGCTCACCAATCGCGATGGTGCCGTCGTTGATCGGCTCAAGCCCCGCGATCATCCGCAACAGCGTGGACTTGCCGCAGCCGGAAGGCCCCACCAGCGCTACGAATTCACCATCTGCGATTTCGACAGTGACCCCGTGAATGACCTGCACCGCGCCGTAGGATTTTACGATGTCCCGAATTGCGACGCCTGACATGCGCTGTCTTCTCCCCTGCCCCCGCGCGATGCTAGGGGAAGCCATTTGGCTTGTCCACGCCCGGCACGGCTTTTGTTGACTTGGCGTCAATCACGCTCATAGTGAGCCTCAGCGGGGGGATCATAGGGCGCTGCCAAAATCAAAAAGCGGTGTAAAATCATGCGTCTCCTACCCCCGCCCCCGCGCGTAAGGCGCCAGCAATTCATGGGAGGATGGATATGAAAACCGAGCTATACAACTACATCAGGGCGGCGCAGAAGATGAACCGCCGCCAGCTTCTCAAAGGATCTGCGGCGCTTGGTGCTGCGGCGATGGTACCGCACGGAGCCCTCCGGGCCGAGGCCCACAGCAATCTGCGGGCCGAGATCCTCAAGATCCCCGGTGTGGGCATGGGCTCCCCCACGGACCGCGACTACCAGCAGGTGGGCGAGATGTGTCTGGGCAAGACCAAGGAGAATGTGGCCGAGGGTGAATTCGAAGGGGTGGAGCTGACCTTTCTGGGGCTGAACAACCAGAACCAGCACAACTTCATCTTTCGCGGCTTCCTGCGCGCCTGGGAGGATTACACCGGCGCGCGGATCAACTGGATCGATCTGGCACAAGCCGATTACAACGCGAGGCTGCAGCAGAGCATCGCCACCGGCACGGTCGATTTCGACGTGATCGAGATGGGCGCACCGTTCGAAGGCGACGTGCTGGGCCGCGGCATGGCCTCGGAGATGCCCGACTGGGTCGCAGAGCAGATCGAGATGGACGACTACGTGGATTACCTCAAGGCGCCCGTGGGCACCTGGGATGGCAAGACCTACCGCGTCTCCATCGACGGCGACACCCATACGTTTGCGTATCGTACGGACTACTATGACAACGAGGAGTTCGCGCAGGCCTGGGCCGAGGCTGGCAACGACACGCCCTGGGCACCGCCCACCACATGGGAAGAGGTCAACGCGCAGTCCAAGTTCCTGGTGGGCAAGACCGATCCGCTGACCGGCCTCGACGCGCATGGCTATCTCGACCCGCTCAAGGGCTGGGGCGGCTTTGGGTTCTATTTCCTGGAAAACCGCGCAGCCCCCTATGCAAAGCACCCGGACGATCCCGCCTGGCTCTTCGATCCCGAGACGATGAAACCGCGGGTCAACAATCCGGCTTTCGTTCAGGCCATTCAGGACGTGATGGATCTGATAGCAGCGGATGCCTACCCCGCTGACCAGATCAATGCAGACCCCGGCACCACCGCCTTCCAGCAGTTCCTCGCTGGTACCGGGGGCATGCTCAGCTGGTGGGGCGATGTGGGTGCCTCCGCGCGCACATCCGATACCTCGGTGATCGGTGATGTGGCGGCGTTCGACATCAACCCCGGTTCCGCGCGCGTGTGGAACTCACAAACCGAAGCCTGGGAGGACACCCCCAACGTCGCCCCCAATAATGCCTACATCGGCTGGGGAATTTACGTCATGGCCACCGTGGACAGTGACGAGCGAAAGAAAAAGGCAGCGTGGTCCATCGCAGCACATCTTGGGGGCAAGGACATCTCTCTCTGGGCCTCGGCCTACCCGACCGGGTTCCAGCCGTATCGCAATTCGCACTTCAACTACGACGAATGGGAAGAGGCAGGCTATGACAGGGCGTTCGTGGAGGACTTCCTGTCCTCCAATGCGGACAGCTACAACCATCCCAATGCCGCCGTAGAACCGCGTATCCCCGGCATCTTCCAGTACTACTCTGTCGCCGAGGACGAATTGGCCAAGGGCTACGCGGGTCAGTATGGCTCCGCACAGGAGACGGCGGATGCAATTGCCGCGGCCTGGGAGCGGATTACCGATCAGATCGGTCGCGAGAGCCAGATCGCGCTTTATAAGGCATCTCTGGGACTGTAGACCTGCAAGGCCAAGACTAAGAGGGCGCGGCGCCAAACCGCGCCTTTTTCTTCGGCGGTCAGCCACTGAACCCGGCTACCCTTGAAACACCCGCAGCGCCACGCGATACATCGCTGAGCAGCATGGGGGGCGATATGGCAGACATCGAGATCAGAACCAAGGGCAGTGCCGGTCGGATCACCCTGAACCGTCCCGACGCGCTGAATGCGCTGACCCGCGAGATGTGCGGAGAGATCAAGTCCGCGCTGGACGCATGGCAGACAGATCCGGCCGTCGCCCATGTGCTCATCGACGCTGCGGGCGAACGGGCCTTTTGCGCGGGCGGTGACATCGCAGAGATGTACCGGACCGGCACCGCGGACGATTACACCTACGGGCGTCAGTTCTGGGCGGAGGAATACCGGCTCAACGCGCAGATCTTCAACTATCCCAAACCGATTATCTCTTTTCTTCAGGGGTTCACCATGGGCGGTGGGGTCGGTGTCGGTTGCCACGGCACGCACCGCATCGTTGGGGCCTCCAGCCGGATCGCCATGCCGGAGTGCGGCATCGGGCTGGTGCCGGATGTGGGCGGCTCGCTGATGCTGGCGCTGGCACCGGGACGGCTGGGTGAGTACCTCGCCCTGACATCGGCGCGGATGGACGCAGCCGATGCGATCTACGCGGGGTTTGCAGATCTGAACATCGACGAGGCGCTCTGGCCCGATCTGATTGCACGGCTTGAGAGCGGTGCCGCGCCGGACATCCTGACAGAAGCCGCCACACCACCCGGACCAAGCGCGTTGCAAGCGCAGCAGGCACAGATCGACCGTCACTTCGGGGGTGAGCGCCTGAGCGACATCCGCACCAGCCTGTCTCATGAACCAGATGCGTTTACGCGTGATGCGGAGAAAAGGATGGCCCGGAACAGTCCGCTTTCCATGGCCTGTGCGATCGACATCATCCACCGGCTGCGCGGCCCGTCGATCAGCATGGCCAAGGCGTTGGATCTTGAATACCGTTTCACCTTTCGCGCCATGGAGCACGGCGATTTCCTCGAAGGGATCCGGGCTGCAATCATCGACAAGGACCGCACGCCGCACTGGCAGTTCGCTAAGGGCGACGTCCCCGCGGTGACGGTCAGCAAGATGCTGATGCCATTGGGGAAAGACGCGCTCGAACTGGAGGAGGCAGTGATGTCAAAAGGAAAGATTGGCTTTATCGGTCTTGGAAACATGGGCGCCCCCATGGCGCAAAACCTTGCGCGAGCGGGCTATGACGTGATCGGCTTCGACACTGTCGTGGAGACGGTACCGGACCTGACCATAGCGGCCTCCGCTGCGGCAGCCGTTGCGGGGGCGGATGTGGTGATCACGATGTTGCCGAATGGTGCCATCCTGCGGCAAGTGGTGGACGACACGCTGCAACACGTCAAGCCAGGCGCGCTGCTGCTCGATTGCTCGACCGTGGATGTGGAGAGTGCCCGCGCAGTGGCGGCGCAAGCCGAGGCGGCGGGGATGCTCTACGTTGATGCGCCGGTCTCGGGGGGGATCGGCGGTGCTGCGGCGGGCACGTTGACATTTATGGCGGGCGGCAGCGCAAAGGCCTTCGCCGCCGCGGAACCGCTGTTCGAGATCATGGGCCAGAAGGCCGTTCACTGCGGCGAGGCGGGTGCTGGCCAGGCAGCCAAGATCTGCAACAACATGATCCTTGGCGCGACCATGATTGCCACCTGCGAAGCCTTCGCTCTGGCTGACAAACTGGGGCTTGACCGGCAAAAGATGTTCGATGTGGTGAGCACGTCTTCGGGCTATTCCTGGTCCATGAATGCTTACTGCCCTGCCCCCGGTGTCGGCCCCCAAAGCCCGGCGGACAACGGCTATGTCCCCGGGTTCGCCGCAGAGCTGATGTTAAAGGATCTGGGCTTGTCACAACAGGCCGCCGAAGCGGTGAACGCCGATACGCCCATGGGCGCACAGGCACTGGCGCTCTACCGGACTTTCGTCGAGGAAGAGGACGGCGCAGGACAGGATTTTTCCGCCATGCTGCCCCGATTTGCCGCACGCGAACGATCCTGACGCCCGACAGAGGCACCCGTCACCACAACGCCAGAACCGCCGAAGTCCGGGGCGACGGAGATCCTTGAAATAGCCTTGCGCTACTATGGATCTGACATGCGCCGCATGTCATCTAATCTGTCGCGTCAGATCCCCGTGCCTTGGGACGAAAGCGCCAGATCGGCCAAACCACCGGCAAAGCCGGACCAAAAAGGTACAAATCTTCTGCAAGCAGCTGAGCATCGAAAGGATTTATCAGCAGGTGGCACAGTAACGTCCAAAACTGACACAATGAAAGCGTCAGTGATGACACAAGACGACACTGCAAATCCAATGGCCTTGGTGGCCCGCGTCAACCCGACGGACGGCGAGGACACGATCCAGACGGCATTGGATTTCGTTCGGACACATCTGAACATGGAAGTGGCCTATCTGTCGGAGTTCGTGGGCGAGGATCTCGTCTTTCGGGCGGTCAGCGCTCCGGGTTTTGAGGATCAGTGCTTTGTCGGCGGTGGCATGCCGCTGGATCACGTCTACTGCCGACATATCCTCGCTGGCAGATTGCCGGAGTTGATCCCCGATACAGCCGCTGAACCGCTGTGTGCGGACATTCCATTGACCACGGCGATCCCGATCAAATCCCATGTCAGCGTTCCGATCCGGCGCCGTGACGGGACACCCTACGGCATGTTCTGCTGTCTCAGCCGCACTGCACAGCCGGACCTGAACCCGCGCGACCTCAGCGTCATGCGCGCCTTTGCCGATCTTTCCGCCGAACAGGTAAACGACAAGATCGCATCACGGGTCGCTCGGCAAAGCGCTCGCGCCGGGATCGAGATGCTTCTCAATGAGCAGGCTTTTGACATTGTCTATCAGCCTATCGTCGACATCACCGGCAACCGCCCAAAGGGGTTCGAAGCGCTGTGCCGGTTCCGGCCAGAACCCTACCGGCCGCCAAACCTGTGGTTTGAGGATGCGCTCGGTGTCGGCCTGCAGGCCGAGCTCGAGGTCGCAGTGATTGCCAAAGCACTCAAATCACTCGACCAGCTGCCCGATGACGTCTATTTGTCGGTGAATGCGTCCCCTTCGACGGTTGGAACCGGACTTCTTACCGACCTGTTCGCCCAGCACCCGCAGGAACGCATTGTGCTGGAAGTCACCGAACACTCGATGGTGGAGGACTACGATGATCTGGTGTCCCATCTCGACATCCTGCGGTTTCGCGGGGTCCGGCTGGCCATCGACGACGCAGGTGCGGGGTATTCCGGCCTGCAGCATATCGTCAAGCTGAAACCCGATCTGATCAAACTTGATATCTCGCTGACATCCGACATCGACAAGGATGTGGTGCGCCGCTCGCTGGGTGCCGCACTTGTCCGCTTTGCTGTCGAGATCGGCGCTGATATTGTGGCCGAAGGGATCGAGACAGACGCGGAACTGGCCGCCCTCACCTCTCTCGGCGTGCCGCTGGCGCAGGGGTACTATCTGGGGCGGCCCGGTGATTTGGACAGCGCGCTCGCCTGGTTCGAGGACGGACAAAAAACCGCCTGAGGCGCGCCGACTGATCGTTGATACGTCTCAGCCTGCACTCCGGCGCGGTGGCCTTTATTCGGCAGCGACCCGTTTCGCCTGGGACAGCATCGGACCGAGGTATTTCCCGGTGTAGCTTTCGGCTACCTCCGCCACCTCTTCGGGCGTGCCGGTCGCCACGATCTGGCCACCGCCATCGCCGCCTTCGGGGCCAATGTCGATGATGTGATCGGCGGTCTTGACCACGTCCAGATTGTGCTCGATCACGATCACGGAATTACCCTGATCCACCAGCTCATGCAGCACTTCGAGCAATTTGCGTACATCCTCGAAATGCAGCCCTGTCGTGGGTTCATCCAGAATATAAAGCGTGCGGCCCGTGGCGCGTTTGCTCAATTCCTTTGAGAGTTTGACGCGCTGCGCCTCGCCGCCGGAGAGCGTTGTCGCCTGCTGGCCCACCTTGATATAGCCAAGGCCCACCCGCATCAGCGCATCCATCTTTTCACGGATGGAGGGCACGGCCTGAAAGAAGCTCTGCGCGTCCTCGACGGTCATGTCGAGCACATCGGCGATACTCTTGCCCTTGAACTTGATCTCCAGTGTTTCGCGGTTGTAGCGCTTACCCTTGCAGGTCTCGCATTCCACGTAGACGTCGGGCAGAAAGTGCATTTCGATCTTGATGACGCCGTCGCCCTGGCAGGCCTCGCAACGCCCACCCTTCACGTTGAAGGAGAAGCGCCCCGGCTTGTAGCCGCGTGCCTTGGCCTCCGGCAGCCCGGCGAACCAATCTCGGATTGGCGTAAAAGCACCGGTGTAAGTCGCAGGGTTGGAGCGTGGTGTGCGCCCGATGGGGCGCTGGTCGATGTCGATGACCTTGTCGAGATGTTCCAGCCCCTTGATCGTCTCGCAGGGCGCGGGCGTCTGCCGCGCGCCGTTCAGACGCATGGAGGCGGTCTTGAACAGCGTCTCGATCGTCAAGGTGGATTTACCGCCCCCCGAGACGCCGGTGACGCAAACGAGCTTACCCAGCGGATAATCAACCGTCACGCCCTGCAGATTGTTGCCGGTGGCGTTGACGACTTGCAGTTTCTTCTTGTTACCCTTGCGTCGCTCCGCCGGGATCGGGATCTCACGCACACCGGTAAGGTACTGACCGGTAATGGATTTCTTGGTGGCCGCGATCTTGCGCGGGGTGCCGTGGGCCACGACCTGACCGCCGTGGACACCAGCCCCCGGGCCAATGTCAAAGACGTAATCCGCTTCTCGGATCGCTTCCTCGTCATGCTCCACCACGATCACGGTATTGCCCTGATCCCGCAGGTTCTTTAGCGTCAGCAAAAGCCTGTCGTTGTCGCGCTGGTGCAGCCCGATCGATGGTTCATCCAGCACGTAAAGCACGCCTGTGAGCCCCGAGCCGATCTGGGAGGCGAGCCGGATGCGCTGGCTCTCCCCACCCGAGAGCGTGCCTGCGTTACGGCTGAGGGTCAGGTATTCCAGACCGACGTTGTTGAGAAATCCCAACCGTTCGCGGATTTCCTTGAGGATGGCGCGCGCGATCGCGTTGCGCTGCTGCGTGAGGTGTTTTGGCACCGTCTCGCACCAGTCAAACGCCTCGCGGATCGACATCTGCACCACCTGCCCGACTTGGAAGAGCTTGTCAGGATCATCTGCGGGGCCCAGTTTGACGGCCAGCGCCTCGGGCCGCAGACGGTAGCCGCCACACGCACCGCAGGAGCGGTTGTTCTGGTAGCGCTCGAATTCTTCGCGGATCCATGAGCTGTCAGTCTCGCGATAGCGGCGTTCCATATTGGGGATGACACCCTCGAACACGCGGGTCACCTGATAGACGCGGCCGCCTTCGTCGTAGCGAAAGGCGATCTCTTCCTTGCCGGAGCCGTAGAGAAACACCTGCTGGACCTTCTCCGGCAGATCCTTCCACTTGGTCGACTGCTTGAACTTGTAGTGCTTGGCAATGGCCTCGATCGTCTGAAGAAAGTAGGGGGATTTCCCCTTGCGCCAGGGGGCCAGCGCACCGTCAGCTATTTTCAGGTTCTGGTCCGGCACGACGAGGCGTTCGTCAAAGAACAGTTCCATCCCCAGGCCGTCACACTCAGGGCAGGCGCCGAAGGGCGCGTTGAACGAAAACAGCCGCGGCTCGATCTCGGGGATCGTAAAGCCACTGACCGGGCAGGCGAACTTCTCACTGAAGGTCGTGCGCTCCGGCTCCTCCGCTGCTGTCTCCAGAATGGCGATGCCATCGGCCAGATCCAGCGCGGTGCGCAAACTGTCTGCCAGCCGTGTCTCCAGCCCCTCGCGCACGACGATGCGGTCCACGACAACGTCGATGTCATGGCGAAATTTCTTGTCGAGCGTGGGTGGTTCGTCCAGTTCATAGAAGGCGCCGTCCACCTTGACCCGCTGAAAGCCTTGTTTGCGCAGTTCCAGAAACTCCTTGCGGTACTCGCCCTTACGGTCGCGGATGATGGGCGCCAGCAGGTAGGCGCGGGTCCCCTCGTCCATCGCCATGATCCGGTCCACCATGTCCTGCACCTGCTGTGCCTCGATGGGTTTGCCGGTCTCCGGCGAATAGGGCGTGCCGACACGCGCGAAGAGCAGCCGCATGTAGTCGTAGATCTCGGTCACGGTGCCGACGGTCGAGCGTGGGTTCTTGGACGTCGTCTTTTGCTCGATGCTGATCGCAGGGGAGAGACCGGCGATGTGGTCCACGTCCGGCTTCTGCATCATGTCGAGGAACTGCCGCGCGTAGGCGGAAAGCGATTCCACATAGCGGCGCTGGCCTTCGGCATAGATCGTGTCAAAGGCCAGAGAGGATTTGCCCGACCCCGACAGCCCGGTGATCACCACCAGCTTGTCGCGTGGGATATCCACGTCGATGCCCTTGAGATTGTGTTCGCGCGCGCCGCGGACTTCGATGTGTTTCAGCTCAGCCATCAGGCACCCCCATGCATCGCGCTAGACATAGGCGGAATGACCCGCGCTGCCAATGGAAAATGGCGAACGAAGGCGGAACATCACCGTTGCTGACGCTTTCTGGCAAGAGCAATGTGCACAAGCGCGCCACAGACGAAGGCCGCGCCTCCCAGAAGGGGCAGCGCGACGTATCCGAGCGCGCCGGACGCCACTGCCATGACGGGGGTGCCGAGTGTATTCCCGATGTTGCCGGTCTGGGCCATGGCGCCATTGGCCTGGGCCTGAGTCTGGGCTTGCGTATTGAGCTGCGGGACAGCGGCAAAGCTCGCTCCCTGAATAAGTCCCATGGATCCGGCCAATGTCAGGCAGGCAGCGACGCCACCGGGATCCAGTGTCAGCCACAGCATGCTCGCGGCACTGGCAGCAAAACCCAGCAGAATCACGCTGACCGCCGTCACATGGCGCAGCAGCGCCACCCCCAGCGTCATGGACACGGCGATGGAGGTGAGCGGCATCGCTCCCATCACAAAGGCCCGTTGCGCGGCATCGATATAGGGCGGCAGCACGGTCAGAATGGAGACGAAGCAGAAGGTATAGAAAAGCCATCCGGCCGCAGGCGCGGCCATCGCCGGAGACCGATAGATGGTCACGTGATCGCGCAGCAATTGAGCCAGTGAAAAAGCAGGGGTCGGTGCAGCGGGCGTGCGCTTCAGCCACCAGTCCAGTATCAGGGCAAAGACCGCAAGGTAGAGCCCGTGCGCCATCAGCAGCGCCGGAATGCCCGCATGGGCCACCAGCGGCAAACCCGCCCAGGCGAGCACCGCAAAGGCCACGCCAAAGAAAGTGCCCCACAGTGTCAGCGCCAATCCGCGATCCTGCGGTGCACAAATCTGCGCAATCAGCGTCGGTGCCGCAACAACGATCCCAAGATGGGACAACCCTTCGAGCGCGCGGCTGACCAAGAGCCATGGCAGCGGCGGTACAAGTGCCTGAAAAAGCGAGATGACCGCCCCCGCCCACAGCGCCCAGAGCAGCGCGCGACGGTAGCGGATTCGAGCCACCAGCACACCGGCCGCCACCCCCGCGAAGATGCCCAGCAATCCCACGACCGACACCACCCAACCCAGCGAGGCCCCCGCCTGTGGATAAAGGCCGGGCAGCTGATCGAAAATCGCGCTGAACTTGCCGTATTGCGCCGCCGCCCCCAGACCCGCTCCCCAGAGCGCGAGGACCAGACCCCAGGATGTCTTTTGCATGGATCGCCTCCTCCGGCTCTATCGCAGAGGCTGCGGGCGGCGGCAATGGTCTGCGAATGCCGGATTACCGCGGGCGCCTCATGGCTGCTCGGGGCCTGGCGCCCACGGGATCCCCGCATTCCGGGCCAGACGATGGGTGATGGTGCGCATCACAGACATGCCGAAGCTTGGATCCTCGAACTGCAGCCGCATGAAACCTTTGGCGTCCAACTCGTAGATGCGGGCATCCCGTGTACAGCGTGCGCTGGCCGTGCGCACAGCAGCATCGGTGAAAAACGCGATCTCGCCAAAGATATCACCCGCCTGCAGGTCGATGTCGAACTCCTCGATCCGCACACTGCCTTCGGCCAGAAAGTACAGCTGGCAAACCGAATCGCCCTTGGCGAACACCAGCGTGCCGGCAGCAACCCGCCGCGCGGTTCCATAGGTCCGGATCACCGAAAAATCAGACGCCTCCATGTCCGCCCGACCCACCTTTCTGCGCAGGGCGATCAGTTGCCAGAGCCGCAGCATGTTGATCGGCAACAGCAAAAGCTCCATCGCCAACAGCGGCCAGAGTTGCAGAAACAGCGCGTAAAGCACAAAGGCGACCGATGAAGCAATTGCGAGAACCCGCAGCGCCAGCATGGTGTTCACCGCATAACTGGCCACCGTCAGCGCCGAGGCGATCCAGCCCACCAATTCAATCCAGTCCACCCCATTCATGCAATGTGCTCCCCGTCCCGTGCCAGCGCGCCTGTCGCATCAGCAGTCACCGCCCACTTGGGCCCGCCAACCGGTCAGCTTGCAATGGAAAAATGACACCCCGCCAAGCGCGCTCCGCATCAACGGACGTGCCCGCCTGCCCCGCCGAGTTCGGCGAACCCCTGCGCCAGCACCTCGCGGACCCGGGCGATCCGCGGCACGTAGCGGAGCGCTTGCGGCACAACGAGCCAGACCGGCAAAGAGGGCAGCTGGATGAAATCCGCGATGCGCACGACCCGCGGATCCGCGTCGCCAATAACGCGCTGAAACCCCCCGACCCCACCGCCCGCGCAGACCAGTGCCCAGTTCACCAACTGGTCCTCACACCGCAGCCCGAAGGCCTCCGGTGTCGGGCGGAGGCCGTTTTCGGCCATCAGGTCGATCATGGCATCGGACTGATCATAGCCCACGAAATCCATCGCCATCAGCGCCTCTCGCGTCTGAGGCCGGCCGCGATCCGCGAGGTAGCTGTGCGCCGCGTAAAGACCCAGCGGCAGCTCCGCGATCTTCTGAGCCGTGAGGTCACCACGTTCTGGCCGGAACATGCGCAGGGCGATGTCTGCCTCGCGGTGCATCAGGTTTTCCGGCACGTCGGAGGCGATTACATCGATCTGGATCCCCGGCTCCTGTCTTCGAAGCGTTGCAAGGATCGGTGGCAGATGCCAATAGGAGACAACGCGCGCTGCGGTCAGGCGGACCCGCCCTTCGAGCCGGGTGCTGGTACCGGCGGCGGTCAGGGCGATCTGCGCTGCAGCCTCGGCCATCTCCAGCGCATGGGTGTGGAGCCGTTCACCGAAAGGGGTCAACCGCTGGCCCTGCGGCGTGCGCTTCAAGAGCGGCTGGTCGAACGAGCTCTCAAGCGCCCGGATGTGGCGGCCCAACGTCGGCTGACTGATGCCGCAGCGACGCGCGGCGGCGGACAAGGATCCCGCCTTGGCGACGGCGAGAAAGCTCTGAAGCAGAGCCCAGTCGAGTTGGCGGATACCCATTCATAAATGAATACACATCCTGCGATATCTCGCAATCCCCATGCGCAAACATCTGTGAGACACAGGCCGTACAGAAAAGGAGATCCCATGTCCCGAACAGTTCTCATCCTCGGCGCCTCCGGTCACGCGGGCCAGGCCTTTGGCCGTGCATTTGCCGCAGATGGCTGGCAGATCCGCCGCTATCAGCGCGGCACGGATCCGGCTGCTGTTGCGCGTGGCGCGGATCTGATCATCAACGCCATGAACCCGCCCAGCTACCATGACTGGCCACGACAGATCCCCAAGATCACAGCGCTCGCCATGGCGGCGGCGCGAGCCAGCGGCGCGCGGGTGCTGATCCCCGGCAATGTCTACGTCTACGGCACGCAGCCTGGCCCGTGGTCGGCTGCGACACCGCATCGCCCCTGCACCCGCAAGGGTGCCATCCGTGCGCGGATGGAGGCCAACTGGCGCGCCTCGGGACTGCCTGTCACCATCCTGCGCGGGGGGGATTTCATCGACGGTCAGCGACCGGGACAGACCATGGGGTTGGTCGTGCTGAAGCATCTGGCCAAGGATCGCATCACCGCACTCGGGTCTCCGACGGTGAAGCGGGCCTATGCTTATCTGCCGGATTTTGCCAGCGCCGCCGTTCAGCTGACGCGGGCGGAGGATCTACCGGTGTTTGCCGAAATTCCCTTTGCCGGTCACACCTTCAGCATCAATGACCTGGCAGCGGAGATCACGCGGCACCGCGGGCGGCCTGCTCGGGTCACCCGGTTTCCGTGGTGGACCTTGCGCCTGAGCGCGCCTGTGTGGGAGTTGGCGCGAGAGATGGTAGAGATGCGGTACCTCTTTGATCATCCGCACCAGTTGGACGGCGCTGATTTCAAGGCGCGTGTTCCGGGGTTTGAGCCCACACCCTTTAGCGACATGGTCCGCCAGATGATTGCGGTCCATGAATGCTCTTGAGGTCGGGCGGCCCTGGTGGGTGGCCCACTACATGTGGATGACGCGGCCGTAAGCATCCAGCACGCTTTCGTGCATCATCTCGCTGAGCGTCGGGTGCGGGAAGACGGTGTTCATCAGGTCTTCCTCGGTCGTTTCCAGCTGACGACCGACAACATAGCCCTGAATAAGCTCCGTGACCTCGGCGCCGATCATATGCGCGCCCAGAAGCTCGCCGGTCTTGGCGTCAAAGACGGTCTTGATCATGCCTTCCTGTTCGCCCAGAGCGATGGCCTTGCCGTTCCCGATGAAGGGGAAGCGCCCGACCTTGATCTCGTAGCCCAGCTCCTTGGCCTTGGCCTCGGAATAGCCGACGGAGGCGACCTGCGGATGACAATAGGTGCAGCCTGCGATGCTCTCGGGTTTGACGGGGTGGACGTCGTTGTGACCCGCGATCAGCTCAGCCACCATAACGCCCTCGTGCGAGGCCTTGTGCGCGAGCCAGGGGGCCCCGGCGATATCCCCGATGGCATAGAGCCCCTCGACGCCGGTGCGGCAGAACTCATCCGTCACCACATGGGTGCGGTCGATCTTGACGCCCAGCTTTTCCAGCCCCAACCCTTCGGTATTGCCGACGATGCCGACGGCGGAAATCACGGTGTCAAATTCGTGTTTCTCCGTCTTGCCGCCGGCCTCGATGTGGGCGGTAACCTTGCCCTTGCCGCGGTCAAGCTGCTTGACCATGGCTTTTTGCATGATCTTCATGCCCTGCTTCTCAAAACTCTTTTTCGCAAAGCCAGAGATCTCCGCGTCCTCGACGGGAAGCACCCGGTCCATGACCTCCACGACAGTCGTGTCAGCGCCAAGTGTGTTGTAAAAGCTCGCGAACTCGATGCCGATGGCGCCTGAGCCGATCACCAGCAGCTTTTTCGGCATGTGCTTGGGCTGTAGCGCGTGCTTGTAGGTCCAGACCAGATGGCCATCCGCCTCCAGCCCCGGCAGTTCGCGCGCGCGTGCGCCAGTGGCGAGGACGACGTTCTTGGCGGTCAGCTCTTCGCTGCCTTTCTCCGTCTTGACCGTCACCTTGCCCTTGGCTGGGATCGTCGCCTCGCCCATGACCACGGTGACCTTGTTCTTCTTCATCAGATGGCCGATGCCGCCCGACAACTGCCCCGCCACCTGACGGGAGCGTTTGACCACCGCACCCAGATCGTAGCCCACATTGTCGGCCTTCAGACCAAATTCCTTGGCGCGGTGCATCAGATGGAAGACTTCAGAAGAGCGCAGCATCGCCTTGGTCGGGATGCAGCCCCAGTTCAGGCATATACCGCCCAGATGCTCGCGTTCGATGATGGCGACGGACATGCCCAGTTGTGCGGCTCGGATCGCCGACACATAGCCGCCGGGGCCTGCGCCGATCACGATCAGATCATAGGATTTCGCTGCCATGGGATGTCCTCGCTCGCTCGCCAAAAAAGATCGAGCGTCGACCTTAACCCCGATCCTCATGTCTCGCGTTTTTAGCCTAAAAGATCAGACACAACTACGAAACGAGAGCGCCAAGGGGATACCTTCGCCCGATAGTTCACCGTTAAACTATATGATCAGCCCCGGCAACATGCGGCACGCGATCGCGGGAACGATCAGGCAGCCTCGGTCGCGCGAGGAAGCGTGCGAAGCAATTCAGCGTAGCCGCCGCGCTCAATGAAATCCACCTCGGCAGCGGTGCTGGCCCGCGTCAGAGCATCGTTGCGGAACGGGAAGCGCCCGAACTCGCGGATCACGGCGCGATGTGCCTGTGCATGCAGTAGGGTATCGCCACCCTGATCCGGCATCCGCTCGCATACGAGACGAACGCAGCGATCCTGATCGCAGAGGTTCTCTGAGTGCATCAGCGGCAGATAGAAAAACTGTCGCGCCGGTGAGTCGATCTTGAGATCCCAACCGCGGTCAATGGCGGACTTCGCGGCAGCCAGCGCGAACCGGTCTGTCGAAAAGGCCTCGGCGGTGTCGCGGAACATGTTGCGCGGAAACTGGTCCATCAGGATGATGTAGGCTAGGACCCCCGACGGGTAGGTCAGCCAGAGCGAAAACCGCCCCTCCGTGGCGCTGTACCATGTAGCGCTGAAGCGCGCGCGAATCGTGCTGTCCAGGGCGGCGGACTGTTTGTACCAATCACCGGGCGATACCTCGTCGAGCCAAAAGCTCAGAACGTCCTCGGGACCTGCCATTTTACCAATCTCCTCATAACGCGTCCCCCTGTGTATAAGTAAGGGCTTTTGACGGTTGTTTCATAGTCACTTTTTGCATCAGGCCGACATATTCAACCTGCGTTTGTTTCCGATTCAGCGTTCAGATCCGTTTCAATGGCGTACTCTTGGGCATATTCCAGCGCCACGGACGTATAGTTGGGGGCAACAGCCACATAGGCACCGGTTTCCTCGACAGAGCGTCCGACAGTGGCGCGATAGGCGGCATAAAAGACCAGAGCCGCGAAAAGAATGCCCGTGAAGAGGTAGAAACCCGGGGGACCCACCCAGTCCATCATGTAACCGGTGATGATCGGGCCGCTGATCGCACCCAACCCGTTGATAAAGATCAGCCCGCCCGAGGCCGCGGCCATATCCTCGTGTTCCAGAAAGTCATTGGTGTGGGCGATGAGCAGCGAATAAAGCGGATTTGACATGCCCCCGACGACGAAGGCCGAGACCAGCAGCAACCGGTAGTCCGCCCCCAGCAGCATCCCAGTGATGGAGCCCAGAACACCGATGGCCGCGACCACCAGGATTAGAAACCGCCGGTCGGCCCGGTCGGAGATCCAGCCAATGGGGTATTGCAACAACACAGAACCCAGAAAAAACATCGCCACGAAAGTGGAGATTTGCCCGACGCTCAGCCCTGCCTTGGACCCGTAGACCGACGCCATGCCGAACTGCGCCGAGAACACCCCGCCCAGCAGAAACATGCCCACGCAGCCCAGCGGCGAGAAGCCGACGAGCGTGCGCAGGCTCATGGGTTTGGTGGTCTCAAAGGCGGGTGTCGGGCTGATCGACAGCAGAATGGGTGTAATGGCCAGAGAGACGAGGATCGACGGGATCACGAAGAGCACGTAGCCCGAGGGGTCCGCGGTCAGCATCAGTGCCTGGCTGACCACGATGCCCGCGGTTTGCACGATCATGTAGAGTGACAGCGCCTGCCCGCGGTTTTCATTGGTGGCGGCGTTGTTCAGCCAGCTTTCCGCAGTCACATAAACCGCCGAGAAACAAAATCCGATCAGCACGCGGCCAAGGGTCCAAAGCCAGACTTCCGTGACCGTGGGATAGAGGATCATTACCGCCGAGATCATGGATGCAAGTGCTGCAAAGACCCGCACGTGACCCACGCGTCTGATGAGCCCCGGTGCCATGCGCGAGCCGCCCAGAAAGCCCAGGAAATACGCCGACATCACGATGGACATCTCCAGCGTCGAGAAGCCCTCGATCTCGCCCCGGATGCCCAGCAACGTGCCCTGCATGCCGTTGCCGACCATCAAAAGACACATTCCAAACAACAGCGCCCAAGCGCTCGTGAGAACCTGCAGCAATGTACGCTCCCATCAGTTGGTTTGAACGGCTCCGTATATGGCCGCTTTGACGTATCCGGGCGCCCCTTTACAGCACGTCTGCGACGCCTTCTGTCGCTTTGCGGCAGCGCGTGTTATTTTGGCAGCAGCAGCGACGCATCACCGTAGGAAAAAAATCGGTATTTTGTCTTAATTGCATGCGCATAAATCGCGCGGACCCTCTCCTGCCCCATGAGCGCGGAGACCAGCATCATCAGCGTTGACTTGGGCAGGTGAAAGTTTGTCATCAGCCCGTCCGTGACGCGAAAGGTGAAGCCGGGGTAGATGAAGATATCCGTGTCTCCTTCCCACGCGGCGATCTGCCCGCCCTGTGCTGCCGTCTCGATCAGTCGCAGCGCCGTGGTGCCTACCGGAATGATACGCCCACCAGCGGATTTCGTGGCGGCGATCTCGGCTGCGGCCTCCGCGCTGACACGGCCCCATTCGGCATGCATCTTGTGGGTTGTCACATCATCAACCTTCACCGGCAGAAAGGTGCCGGCACCCACGTGCAGTGTCACATGGCTGAAATCAACGCCGTGATCGGCGATCTGCCGCAAGAGCGCTTCGTCGAAATGCAGGGACGCGGTGGGCGCGGCAACGGCGCCCTTATAGCGGGCGAAGACGGTCTGATAGTCGTGCTGGTCCTGCACGTCAGCGGGCCGTTTTGCGGCAATATAGGGTGGCAGCGGCATGGCACCGGCGGCCTCAAGAGCTGCATCGAAATCATCCCCAGTCAGGTTGAAGCGAAGATGCCCCTGCCCTGCCTCGACATGGTCCAGCGTGGCGCTGAGACCTGCGCCAAAGATGACGTCTTCACCCGGCTTGAGTTTCTTGAGCGGTTTGATGAGCGCGCTCCATGTGCCGTCGGCGCGCGGCTCCAGCAGGGTCACTTCGATCTTTGCGGTGGTATCACCCTGCGCGGAGCGGCGGTGGCGCTGCGCGGTCAGCCGGGCGGGGATAACCCGCGTATCGTTCAGCACCAGTCGGTCCCCCGGGCGCAGAAAGCGCGTGATATCCGCCACGACCGCATCGGTGAGGCTGTCTTCACTTGCCACCAGCAAGCGCGCTGCGGTCCGCGGGCTCGCAGGCCGCGTGGCAATCAGATCCTCGGGCAGGTCGAAATCAAAATCGCTGAGCTTCATGGTAGCGCTCTTAGAGCATTCCCCCACCGAGGTGAAACCCCCCTTGGCAGCCGCCGCAGACCGGACGCGCTTACCGGTCCGAGCCGCGCAGAGGCTCGCGTCTCTCAGGTTGTGGTTCCGGTGCGGCGGGCGTCTCACCATCGACCCGCGGCACGGCGGGCTTGGGTGCCCGAAACAGATCGCGCATCCCCCCCGGCGCCAGCGCTGTCAGAGGATTGACCGACACGCGCGGCTGCCGCACCGTGCCACCGATGCTGTAGTTGAATGCAAAGAGCCCTTCGCCCGGGCGGGTAAAAATGCTGCCGATCCCGTTGAGCAGATAGACCGGTGTGATCACCCCCTGCATCTGCAGCG
Source organism: uncultured Roseobacter sp. (assembly GCF_947496515.1). Taxonomy (GTDB): domain Bacteria; phylum Pseudomonadota; class Alphaproteobacteria; order Rhodobacterales; family Rhodobacteraceae; genus Roseobacter. Next base: position 549,976 of record NZ_CANMDB010000001.1, read on the forward strand.
CACCGCTGTCCGTGGCGTAGACACCATCCATCGACAGCCCCAGTGACGGGCCCTCGGCGCTGCCCTGGCGCAGGGTGATCTGGCGCGGTGACAGGCGGAAATCGGCATTCACATCCGTAAAGAACAGGCTGTCCCCCCCTTCTGCATTGAACAGGCCAACGATGCTGACCGCATTCAGCAGGGCCGCCATGGCGGGAGCATCGACAACGCTGGTGTCCCGCAATCGCAACCGGCCGTCGAACGCCCCGCCCGTCCCCACCGGCTGCAACAGCAACTCAAAGCTGCCACCGCGCACCTGCTTGACCACATTCGCTGAGGCCAGCACGGCCCCCGCATCGCGGGCCTGCAACCGGATGGCGCTGCGTCCGCCCTGCGGGATCATCTGTCCGCTCACCGGCGCGCCCGCGTTGATCCGACCCTGAAAGCGCCCGTCGAGCCCCGCACCGGATGTGAAATCACCGCGCAGATCGGTGATCGCGATGGCGTCGGTCACCTGCAGCCGGTCCAGTGCGACCGACAGCGGTGCCCGCGCCCCGCCGCCGCTGTCGGGGATGTCGAGACGGCGCAGATCGAGCGTCCCCCCGCGCAGCACCAGCCCCAGCGGCGCCCCCGGCCCCCGACCGACGAGATCGACCCGCGCATCGAGCCAGGGTGCAATCCGCACCCGGTCGAGCCGGATGCGCTCCAGCTGGCCTGCCTCGGTCAGGGTCAGGTTGCCGTCGGCCTGCAGGCCCGGAGCGTCAAGCGACAGCAGGTGGATCTGCGGCACCTCGCTCAGCGTCGCATCAAGCGCAAAGCGGCCCAGCGTGCCCGGGGACTTCGCCCAACCGATGGGCGGGATCCGCAGGCGCAGCCCCGCCAGATCGGACCGCAGGGCAAGCTCGGGCGGCGCGCCCTTGCCGATGGTGATGTCGATCTCGGCGGCACCGTCGCCCTCGAGATACCCCGCTGGCAAGGCAACCCCGAAAGTGTCGAGCGTCTGCGTTGACAGCGCCAGTTGACCACGGACGCGGCTGGGCGCGCCTGGCTGACCCAGCCGTTGCGACCAGGTGACGTCAAAGGGCACACCGTCCAGCGTGCCGCGGCCTGCAATCTCCACACCGTCATCAGAGGCGGTCAGCGCCAGCCGCTCCGACACAAGGGGCCGGTCGGGGATCAGCTTGGCGGTCTCGACCTGTGCGATCTCCCCTGTGACGTCAAAGGTGATCTGCTCTACCGGCACCCCCTTGACCAGCGGCAGCGACAGCGTTCCCTCCAGCGCGGCCTGCCCCTCGGCAAGGCTCACCGGCAGATCCGCTTTGGTCATGATGTTCAGCGGTGGCTGGTTCAGCAGCGAAAGTGCCCCTGTCACGGATGACGTGGTGCGCAGGCGCAGAACACCGGGCGTTTCCTCCTTTGCCGCGATATCGGGCACGATGAAGGATGAGCCCGCGATCTGAACCGGCCCGCCCTCCGGCGCCTCTACGGTGCCGCCATCCACCACCAGCACAAAGCGGTCCCGCAACAGCGAGGCATGACCGCGCCCGGCGGTGATGCGGGGCATCTGCCGCAAAAAGCGTACATCAGCCTCGCGGAAGTCGAAGCCCAGATAGGTCTCCGGCGGCTGTCCCGGGGACCAGCGCAGCGCCGCGTTCACATCCTCGATCACACCACCGCGCAGGTTTTCGCCCAGCCAGGCGCGGGTTTTTGACACAACCGTTTCGGGCCAGAGCGCCAGCACACGCGCTGCGGTGGTCCGCGCCATGCCAGCATCGACCGCGATGTCCCAGCCATCCGGCCCAGCACGCAAGGTTCCCTCGGCCGTCAGCTGATCGGCATCGCCCATCACCTGCAGCCGCCCAAGCTCAAACGAGAAAGGTTGCGGCGTCAGGCGAAAGTCGAGCTCCGCCTGCGCCAGCTCCACCGGTACATCGTAAAGCTCGGCCGGGTTGATCACCAGATCACTGAGCCGCAATTGACCGACCAGATCAGACACCCCGCCCTGATCATCATCGGCAAGGGTCGCGGTACCCTTCAGCCGCCCGCTGACCCATTTGCTGACCACTGACAGCGTATCGAACCGCAAAAAGCGGGCGGCCGGATCATAGCTGAAGGAACTCTCCGCCTGCTCGATGGGAATGGCGCGCGCCTGCGGGGTCGGCTGGATTACACCGGCGCCGATCTGGAAACTGGCATCGAAGGGTTCGAACTGACCTTCGGCATTCATCGCCCCGCGCAAGGAGCCCGAGATCGGTGCCCGCAACGCACCCAGCCAGGAAAAGGCCGGCCCCTGCACCGCGATATCGCCCGCCTCGACACCTGAGATACTGGCGCCGAACTCCGAGGCCTGTGCACCGATGCGACCCGCATACCCGGCGGTGATCAGCGCAGCCTCCGCCCTGCCGCCCAGCACCGTCAGATCGGCCCGGATCTGGACATCCTCCCCGCCACGGGCCAGCGACAGATGCCCGCCGTCGATGGTCCAGCTGCGACCGGCGCGCTGATCCTCGTAGCGCACCGTGAGCCCCCGCAAATCTGCGCGCACCAGCCGGGTCAGACCGGGTCGCAACAACACCGCGTTCAGATCCGCCACCAGCTGCGCAAGGTTCGGAGCGGCGCGCGAGGCCGCGGCAAGCCCGGTACCGCCCGACAGCTCCAACGCGCCCGTGGGCAAGCGGCGCAGGGTCAGAAAGACACCGTTGAGGTCCAGCGACTGCAGCTCCAGCTGACCGCGCAGCAGACCGCGCATGGACAGGCTGGCGCGCACCTCGTTGAAATGCACGATCTCGGCGCCCTCGGGGGTGCTGACCCTCAGATCCTGCACGCGCCCGCGCGGCCGCCAGCCTTCGTCGAGCACCAGGACAACCTCGCCGAAGGAAACCTGAGCGTCGGGGATGGCTTCGGCCAGCCGCGCGTCGATCCGGTCGCGCGCCCATTCTGGCAGCGGGATGTCACGCTCCATCACCCACCACAGGCCACCACCCGCACCCATCGCCAGCAGCACCAGCACGACAAGCGCCAGAACCCGCTTGCGAGGTCGGCGTCGGCGCGGAACTGGGTCAGATGTCTGGGTCAAGGCGTCTCGGGGTTTTCGTGAAGGTGAAGGATTGTCGCCCGGGGGTGCTGCATCCGGCGCGGGCGGCTCTTTCCTTTGCGCAGCCTGGGCCTAATATGCCATGTCAACAGGAACCTTCAAACCCAAGAGAGTGTGATGCCAGAGATTTCAGAGCCCGCCCCCGATTTTACGTTGCCCAGCACCGATGGTGGCGACGTCACGCTGTCGGACCTCAAAGGACAGCCCGTGGTGCTCTTCTTCTATCCGCGCGATGACACGCCCGGCTGCACCAAGGAGAGCGTCGGCTTTTCCGAGAGCAAAGAAGCGTTCGGGGCGGCGGGGGCCGCTGTCTTCGGCATCTCGAAGGACAGCATGGCCAGCCACGAGAAATTCGTGGCCAAGCGGGATCTGACCGTGCCACTGCTGTCCGACGAGCACGGCAGCGTCTGCGAAGATTACGGCGTCTGGAAAGAAAAGAAGATGTACGGCAAGACCTTCATGGGCATCGAGCGTACCACCGTTCTGATCGCGGCGGACGGCACGATCGCCAAAATCTGGCCGAAGGTGAAGGTGCCGGGCCATGTGGAAGAGGTCCTGGAAGCGGTCCGCGCCCTGTGATGCCGCTGGCCGCCATGGCCGAGGCAGTGCTGCGCACGGGCGACGGGCGGGAGAAGACTGCCTTGTCGCGTCGCTTTGCGGCGGAATGGCAGACGGCGCGGGACGAAGGGGCGCGCCCTGAAATCGGGCGCGCAGATCCGCCTTTACATCCGTCACGCCCTGCAGCCCCCGAACTTCTGAGCCCGCGGGATGTCCCACGTCGTCGCCCCGGCACGCCGGAAGGGCGCATCGCGCTGCTGCATGCTGTTGCGCATATCGAGCTGAACGCGGTCGATCTGCACTGGGATGTGATTGCGCGCTTTGCCCATGTGCCGATGCCCATCGGTTTCTACGATGACTGGGTGAAGGCAGCAGATGAGGAATCCAAGCACTTCAACCTGATGTGCGACTGCCTGGAAGAGCTGGACAGTCACTATGGCGCCCTACCCGCCCACGCCGGCATGTGGCGCGCTGCCGAAGACACGGCGGAGGATTTCATGGGCCGTCTGGCGGTGGTACCTATGGTGCTGGAAGCGCGCGGGCTCGACGTGACGCCGGGGATGATCGAGGTCTTTCGCAAGGCTGATGCGACCAGCGCCGTGGCCGCGCTGGAGACCATCTACGCCGAAGAGGTGGCGCATGTCGCCTATGGCTCCAAGTGGTTTCATTTTCTCTGCGGCAGGCACGATGAAGACCCCAAAGAACGCTTTCACGCGCTCGTGCGGCAGTATTTCCACGGGCCGCTGAAGCCGCCCTTTAACGAGGAAAAACGTGCCGAGGCGGGTATCCCGCCGGACTTCTACTGGCCGCTGACAGAGCCGGTTTGACCGTTTAAACCCGCGCAAAACGCCAAAAACCGCTGACAACAAGCGATTTTTTGCCGATTTGCAACAATTCAACGTGAAGTTGCGGAACCGGATCGAAAGGCGCTTGCTCAGGCAGAGTGCGCTCTTTAAGCACTTGGCGCATCGGACTAATTCCTTCGCAGATTGGAACGCCGAGGGGAAACGGGCAGAGGACGATTTTGTGAGGACAGGCTTGGCGATCAAGGTGCACGGACTGTTGGAGCGGTCTTTTCCGGAACGCCGCGTCTTTCTGAAATCCGATACCGACACCCGTTTTATCCGTCTGCGTCCGGGCACGCAGATCGCCATCTTCACCGGCGGCGCGCTGGTGCTTGGTTGGTCAATCCTGGCGACCGCGGTTCTGCTGATGGACAGCATCGGCGCGGGTAATTTCCGCGATCAGGCGAAACGCAATCAGGCAACCTACGAGGCACGGCTCGACGCTCTGGCAGATGAGCGGGACCGCCGGGCCGCCGAGGCACAAGCGGCGCAGACCCGGTTCAACGCGGCCCTGGATCAGATTTCGCAAATGCAGTCCGAGCTGCTGGGCTCGGAGACACGACGTGCCGAACTGGAAACAGGGTTGGAGGTCGTGCAGACCACATTGCGACGGGCGATGGCTGAACGGGAGGCCGCCCGCGTGGCATTGGCCGATCTGCAGCGCAGTGAGACGCGGGATACTCAGCAGGTCACAGCAGACAGTGGCGTGCCGGTGGATGTGCTTGCCGACGCACTGGAAAACACCGCGGCCGAGCGTGACCGAATTGTCGCAGATGCACAGGATGCGCTGCGGCGGGTCGATGATCTGACCCTTGAAATTGCGCTGATGGAAGAGAACAACGACCAGATCTTTCGCCAGTTGGAAGAGGCGCTAACCGTCTCCGTCGAGCCGCTGGACAAGATGTTCCGAGCCGCGGGCATGCCGCCCAAGCAGATGCTGGATCAGGTCCGCCGCGGCTATTCCGGTCAGGGCGGGCCGTTGACGCCGCTCTCCTTTTCGAGCCGGGGGGAGGAACTGTCGCCCGATTTTCTGCGCGCCAACCGCATCCTCGAACAGCTCGACACGCTGAACCTCTACCGGATCGCCGCCGAAAAGGCGCCCTTCGCCATGCCGGTCGCGGGCAACTTCCGCTTCACATCTGAATATGGGTTTCGCCGCGATCCCAAGACGGGCGGGCGCCGCATGCACCGCGGCGTTGACTTTGCCGCCCCCGCCGGAACCGATCTCTTTGCCACTGCAGATGGTGTCGTAACCTATGCGGGCTGGCAGTCGGGCTACGGGCGGTTGATCAAGATCGAGCATGCCTTCGGTGTCGAGACACGCTTCGCCCATTTGTCTAAAATTCGCGTTAAAGTGGGGCAAAGGGTCTCGCGCGGAGAACATATCGGTGATATGGGTGCAAGCGGACGGGTGACCGGCGTGCACCTTCACTATGAGGTGCGTGTCGGTGGGAAAGCTGTAAACCCAATGATCTATATCAAGGCTGGACAAGATGTTTTCTAAAAGCAAAATCAACGACCCAGGTCAGAAACAAGCCGAGACAGACAGCGCGACGCCCCCGGCGTCCACCTCCGCCCCGGCGTCTCCGAAACCGGCTGAGTACAAACCGGCCCCACCGAAGGCGAAACCGCCGGCGTCCGTGCTGTCGGCTGATCTGCATGTCACCGGCAACATGAAGACCACCGGCGACATACAGGTAGAGGGCACCGTCGAGGGTGATATCCGTGCGCATCTGCTGACCATCGGCGAGACCGCGACCATCAAGGGTGAAGTGATTGCCGATGATGTGGTGGTCAATGGCCGGATCGTGGGCCGTGTCCGCGGGCTGAAGGTACGCCTGACATCGACCGCGCGGGTCGAGGGCGACATCATCCACAAAACGATCGCCATCGAGAGCGGTGCCCATTTCGAAGGGTCGGTGCAACGTCAGGATGACCCGCTGAACCCAAGTTCGAAATCCGCGCCAGCGGGCAAGGCGAACCCTGCCGCCTGACCGACTATGGCAGACCGAGGAACCGCAGCAGGGGCGTCGCACGCGCGGCGCCTTTTCTGCGTTCGGGTGGTGGGTGGTCTGGCAGAGGCACCGAGGGGACTGAATGGCGTATGATCCGCTCAGCCGGTCCACGCGCACGGCCCGGACGCTGCTGATCTCGGTCAGTGTGTTCGGCTATCTCGTCGCGGATTTTGATCTGGCGCTGCGTGAGGTACCCGGCCCCGGCATCAATCTGGACACATCACAGATCGACTTGCGGGTCTTTTGCGCGGCCCTCATCGGCTACTATCTGATCAGCTTTTACCTCTATGTCCGGGATGACCAGATGAACCCGGAACCTTCTCCGCGTCAGCTGCGCGCGATGGAGGCCAACCGCTTCGCGCTGGACTACCTCAAGGACCTCAGCGAGGGGACTGAATTCAAGCGCACGATCTTTGGTGGGAAGATGTCGGAGCAAACCCCGATGACCAAGGAAGAAATCCGCGATGAATATGAATTGGAGATCGCGCGCTTTTATCAATCGATCCGGGATGACAAGATCACCGTGGGCCGGGGCCGAATGTTCTTTGATCGCAGGTTGCCGATGCTGGGTGCGCTTTACGTCCTGTGGCGACTGGCGCAGACGGGCGGCTGGTTCTGATCGCCCTGCCCGGCCTTGAATGTCGACCGCCACGCGCCGCCCTACCGTGGTCCAGATAAAAATGCCATCCATCTCTCGTAGGTAGTTGCGCTTTGGCGGGTTTTACCGCAGTGGTTCCGATCGTGCCCGCGCGGGATGCTGTCGGGTCGCCGGGTCTCTCTACAAGACCCCGCCACGCTAAGGGTAGCCCTGAACTGCACCGCAGGCAGCAGCAGCGGACAGATCGGGTTAGGAGGTCAGTGTGCTGCCCCAACAGGCGCCTGCTCCCAACAGCTACGCAGGTGCAGAAGCGGGATGGTCCTACCAGACTGCGGCGACGGGATCTGGTAAAGATGCGACCATGTCCTGATGCTGAGCGCGCCCGAGTTCGGGTCTCACGCAAGACCGTTGAAGGTATCGCTGAGGTCGCCGTCACGAACAGCGCTGGAGAACAGCCGACGGGTCTGATCACAGTGCCGTTGCGCACTCCTATGTTGTCGTGCCTCGCGTCTGCATCGCAGCAGTGGCCGACCGTAACCGTCCACTAACCACGATGTCTCTCAGGCAGCGCACCACGTGGTCCGATGTGCTATTGCCCTTGCTCCGAACCTGGAGGCAACCGTCAGATGAAAAGACCCGTGCTGATCACTATTCTTATGGCTCTCGGCCTATCTGCACAGATGGCCGCAGCGCAGGAACCTCAGGCACCACCGCTGTTTCCCGGGTCGAGCAGTAGCGCGTCGTCGGCGCGGGTTGATGACGTCTTTGTCGTGCCTGAAGGCGCCGCCACGGCCCCTGCGCGCCCGACCGCCCCGTTTCTGGAAGACTTCATCGGGGCGGCGATAGATGAAGCCGCGCGGGAACGCGGCCGCATCTTTGTGCAAGAAAGGTACAAGAACGCGCCTGTGACGTCCTCTGATTGAGGACAGAGGCTTACTCGGTCACCGTTACGGTTTGCATCACATCAGGTGCGCCGACGACAGCACCGTTGGGGCCCTCGCCCCGCTTGATGGCGTCCAACACATCAAGCCCGTCGGTGACACGCCCTACGACGGTGTACTGACCGTTCAGAAAGTAGCCTTCGTCAAACATGATGAAGAACTGGCTGTTGGCGGAATCAGGGCTTTGCGCCCGCGCCATGCCCACCACGCCGCGATCAAAGGGCACGTCGGAAAACTCCGCCGCCAGATCAGGCTGATCGGAGCCGCCGGTGCCCGCACGGCGCATGTCGCCGCCAACGCGCCCGTGCTCCACATCGCCGGTCTGGGCCATGAAGCCGTCGATCACGCGGTGAAACACCACCCCATCATAGGCACCGGCCTCGGCCAGCGCGGTGATCCGCTCGACATGGCCCGGGGCCACGTCTTCGAGCAGATCGATGGTGATGGTGCCGCTGGCTTCGCCCGCGACCTCGACCTGCAGACCAGTGGCGAGCGCGGGGGCCGCCAGCATCAGCGCGGCGATGGTGGCTGTCTTACGCATCCGCTGCGACCTTGACGGAGATCATCCGGTCCGGCTCGGCTGGTGGCTCGCCGCGGGTGATCGCATCCACATGTTCCATCCCAGACGTCACCTGACCGTAGACGGTGTACTGCCCGTTCAGGAAATCATTGTCCTTGAAGTTGATGAAGAACTGGCTGTTGGCCGAGTTCGGGTTTTGCGAGCGCGCAGCGCCCAGGCTGCCGCGGGCGTGCGGGATCTTGGAGAATTCCGCTGGCAGATCCGGCAGGTCGGAACCACCGGTGCCCGCGCGGCCGATATTGAAATCATCTTCCATGTCGCCGTGTTCCACATCGCCGGTCTGGGCCATGAACCCTTCGATCACCCGGTGGAAGGCGACGTTATCGTAGGCGCCCGCGCGCGCCAGCTCCTTCATCCGCTCCACGTGCTTGGGGGCTACATCGGGCAGCAGCTCGATGGTGACGGTGCCGTCCTTCAGTTCCATCAGAATGGTGTTTTCGGGGTCTTTGATCTCGGCCATTGCCGCACTCCTTGTCTCTTTGATTGGGCAGATACCTAGGCGGTCGCAACCCGAATGCCAAGCAGGTCATTGACCTTGTCCCCCCACCTGCGCGACACAATGGCGCGAACAGGCGAGAGGAGCGGGACATGGGCTGGAAAACGCTGGACGATATGGATCTGGACGGCAAAAGGGTGCTGGTGCGGGTGGACATCAATGTGCCTGTGGAGGACGGGCGTGTCACCGACACCACCCGGATCGACCGTATTGTGCCAACCGTGCAGGACATTCTGGCCAAGGGCGGCAAGCCCATCCTGCTGGCGCATTTCGGACGGCCAAAAGGCAAGGTTGTGCCGGAAATGTCGCTGCGCGTGACCTTGCCCGCTCTTGAGGCCGCATTGGGCCGGGAGGTGCATTTCATGGAGCGCCCGGCACCGGAGGCCCTCGGGTCCTTGCCCGAGGGCGCGGTGGTGTTGGTGGAAAACACGCGCTTTGCTGCAGGAGAAGAGGCCAACGATCCCGGCATGGCGCAGTTCCTGGCCACACTGGGCGATGTGTTCTGCAACGACGCCTTCTCGGCCGCGCACCGGGCGCACGCCTCGACCACCGGGGTCGCCCATCTGCTGCCGTCCTGCGCGGGGCGGCTCATGCAGGCCGAACTGGGTGCGCTGGAGGCTGCGCTCTCCACCCCGAAAAAACCGGTCGGCGCCGTGGTCGGCGGTGCCAAGGTCTCCACCAAGATCGCCCTGCTGGAAAATCTGGTGGGCAAACTGGATCTGCTGGTGATCGGCGGCGGCATGGCGAACACCTTTCTGGCAGCACAGGGCGCCGAACTGGGCACATCGCTGCGCGAGCCGGACTACCTGGACACGGCACGGGCCATCCTCACGGCGGCGGGGCGTGCGGGCTGCCGGGTTCTGTTGCCTGTGGATGGTCTGGCGGCACGGGAATTTGCGGCAGGAGTAGAGTACGAGACCGTCTCGCTCGGGGCCGACACGCAGCTGGCTGACAACCAGATGATACTGGATGCGGGACCCGACAGCGTCGCAGCGGTGGAAGCCGCCTTTGAGGGGTTGTCAACGCTCATCTGGAACGGCCCATTGGGCGCTTTTGAGATCCCCCCCTTTGATCAGGCGACAACAGCTGCCGCGCGCGCAGCCGCAAGGATGACCCGGGCGGGCACGCTTGTCTCCGTTGCGGGCGGCGGCGATACGGTGGCCGCGCTGAACCACGCGGGTGCGGCAGCAGATTTCACCTATGTCTCCACCGCAGGCGGCGCGTTTCTGGAGTGGATGGAAGGCAAGGAATTGCCCGGCGTAGCCGCTTTGATGGGTTGAGCCTGTCAGAGAAACCTTTGCAAAATCGGGCCATTGTGTCATAAGCGGGTCACGCCCACCAAGAGGCATGAGGCACGGCAGATGACACGACAGACACGCCCCGCGTTGAGCACATTTGTGTTCTTTACCCTGGCTCTGGGTCTCGCAACCTATTTCACGTTCGCCGCCGTCCAAGGCGATTTTGGCCTCTTTCGCCGGGCGGAGATCACCGCCGAGGCACGAGCGCTGCAATCGCAGCTGGACGTCGTCGGTGGCGAAGTCGCCCGGATGGAGAACCTCACGCGGCGGCTCTCGGACGGGTTTCTCGACCTCGATCTGCTGGACGAACAGGCACGTGGCGTGCTGGGCATGATCCGCGCGGATGAATTGGTGATCCGCTAGGCGAGACGGCGCACCACCTGCCCGGCCAGATTGCCCCTCGTCAGGGGTTTCCGAATCCGATAAAAGATAGTTTAACGCTAAACTATCTGCCCGGAACAGGGCGCGATGAGGGAGAACCGCTCTGATGGCACCGCGAAAATCCGCCAAGAAACCCAATGTATCCGCCGACGAGTTGAAGGCCTATTACCGGGACATGCTGCTGATCCGGCGGTTCGAGGAAAAGGCGGGCCAGCTTTACGGCATGGGTCTGATCGGCGGGTTCTGCCATCTTTATATCGGGCAGGAAGCGGTTGTGGTCGGGCTGGAAGCTGCCGCGGAAGAAGGCGACAAGCGCATCACCTCCTACCGCGATCACGGTCATATGCTGGCCTGCGGCATGGATCCCAACGGGGTGATGGCGGAGCTGACGGGCCGCGAGGGGGGCTACTCCAAGGGTAAGGGCGGCTCCATGCACATGTTCTCCAAGGAGAAGCACTTCTACGGCGGGCACGGGATCGTGGCGGCTCAGGTGCCGTTGGGCGCGGGCCTGGCCTTTGCGGACAAATACAAGGGCAACGATCGCGTCACCTTTACCTATTTCGGTGATGGCGCGGCCAACCAAGGGCAGGTCTATGAGGCCTACAACATGGCAGAGCTGTGGAACCTGCCCGTCGTCTTTGTGATCGAGAACAACCAATACGCCATGGGCACCTCCACCAAACGCTCCACCCATTCGCCATCGTATTGGGAGCGGGGCGCAGCCTACGGCATCAAGGGCGAAGAGGTGGACGGGATGGACGTTCTGGCGGTGAAAGCCGCCGGGCAAAAGGCTGTCGAGGTCTGCCGCGCGGGCGAAGGCCCCTATATTCTGGAGATCAAGACCTACCGCTACCGCGGCCACTCCATGTCGGACCCGGCCAAGTACCGCACCCGCGAAGAAGTCCAGAAAATGCGTGACGAGCGCGACCCCATCGAAGCCGTACGCTCCATGCTGCTGACCGGCAAGCACGCCAGCGAAGAGGACCTCAAGGCCATCGACAAGGAGATCAAGGACATCGTGAACGAAAGCGCGGAGTTTGCCAAAACCTCGCCGGAGCCAGCAGTCGAAGAGCTCTGGACCGACATCTACGCAACCGAAGTCCCGCAGGAGGCTTGATCCATGGCAGTTGAAATTCTGATGCCCGCGCTGAGCCCCACGATGGAAGAAGGCACGCTCGCCAAATGGCTGGTCAAGGAAGGCGACACCGTGTCCTCCGGTGACATCATGGCCGAGATCGAGACGGACAAGGCCACGATGGAGTTTGAAGCCGTCGATGAAGGCACCATTGGCAAGATCCTCATCGAAGAGGGCACCGAAGGCGTCAAGGTGAACACCGCTATTGCCGTCCTGCTGGAAGATGGCGAGAGTGCGGATGATATCGACACCGCCGCCGCCAAGCCCGCGTCGGCCCCGGTACCCGCGGACAGGGAACAGTCGTCCGAGACGGCACCGGCGGCGGGCATGTCCCATCCCGAGCCGGAAGTGGATACCAGCCCGGACTGGCCCGACGGGACCACGCTGAAACAGCAGACCGTGCGCGAGGCCCTGCGCGACGGGATGGCCGAAGAGATGCGCCGCGATGACAGCGTCTTTCTGATGGGTGAAGAGGTTGCCGAATACCAAGGCGCCTACAAGATCAGCCAAGGCATGCTGGACGAATTCGGATCCAAGCGCGTCATTGACACGCCGATCACGGAACACGGGTTTGCGGGGATGGGTGTTGGTGCCGCCTTTGGTGGGCTGCGCCCGATTGTGGAGTTCATGACCTTCAACTTTGCCATGCAGGCCATCGACCAGATCATCAACTCCGCGGCCAAGACGCTTTATATGTCGGGCGGTCAGATGGGCGCGCCCATGGTCTTCCGCGGCCCCAACGGTGCCGCTGCCCGTGTCGGTGCCCAGCACAGCCAGGACTATGCGGCATGGTACATGCAGGTGCCGGGCCTCAAGGTCGCCATGCCTTACTCCGCCTCCGATTACAAAGGGTTGATGAAAACCGCGATCCGCGATCCCAACCCGGTGATTTTCTTGGAAAACGAGATCCTCTACGGGCGCAGCTTTGATGTACCGGAACTCGATGACTACACCGTGCCTTTCGGCAAGGCACGGATCTGGCGCGAGGGCGAGGATGTAACCATCGTCAGCTTTGGCATCGGGATGAGTTACGCGTTTGCCGCCGCTGACAAACTGGCCGAGGACGGTATCTCCGCCGAGGTGATCGACCTGCGCACGCTGCGCCCAATGGACACCGGCGCGATCCTGAAATCCGTCATGAAGACCAACCGCTGCGTCACCGTCGAGGAAGGCTGGCCGCAGGGGTCTGTGGGCAATTACATCTCCTCGGTGATCATGCAGGAGGCTTTCGACTACCTCGACGCGCCGGTGATCAACTGCACCGGCAAGGACGTGCCCATGCCCTATGCGGCCAACCTCGAAAAGCTGGCGCTCGTGACCACCGACGAGGTCATCGAGGCCGTGAAACAAGTCACCTACAAGTAAGGAGCGCGCAAGATGCCTACAGAAATTCTCATGCCCGCGCTCTCACCCACCATGGAAGAAGGCACCCTCGCCAAATGGCACGTCAAGGAGGGCGATACCGTCAACTCCGGTGACATCATGGCCGAGATCGAAACCGATAAGGCCACAATGGAATTCGAGGCGGTGGACGAAGGCACCATCGGCAAGATCCTGGTGGATGAAGGCACCGAAGGCGTCAAGGTCAACACCGCCATCGCCGTGCTGCTGGAAGACGGCGAAAACGCCGATGATATCGGCGAGGTGTCGGAGGCGCCCAAGGAAGATGCCTCCTCCAACATGGCCCCGGCAGAGGCGTCTGATGCGACAGCACCAGCGGCGGGTCATGGCCGGGGTGCCACTGATGCAAGCCCGGCACCCGCAGCACCGGCTGCCGCCGATGGTAGCCGTATCTTCGCCTCACCATTGGCGCGCCGCATCGCCGCCGACAAGGGGCTCGATCTGGCGCAAATCAAGGGCTCCGGCCCGCGCGGTCGCATCGTCAAGGCGGATGTGGAGAGCGCCACCGCCGAGACCCCCAAAGCTGCGGCAGCAGCGACCTCCGACGCCCCCGCCAAATCAGCCCCTGCTGCCCCTGCGTCGGGTCCTTCTGCCGATGCGGTTATGGCCATGTACGAGGGCCGCGAATTCGAAGAGATCAGCCTCAACGGGATGCGTAAGACCATCGCCGCACGCCTGACAGAAGCGAAACAGTCGATCCCGCATTTCTACCTGCGCCGCGACATCGAGCTTGATGCGCTGCTGGCCTTCCGCGGTCAGCTTAACAAACAGCTCGAAGCCCGCTGCGTGAAGCTGTCGGTCAATGACTTCATCATCAAGGCCTGCGCGCTGGCGCTGCAAACGGTACCTGACGCCAACGCGGTCTGGGCCGGTGACCGGATGCTGAAACTCACCCCTTCCGATGTGGCCGTGGCCGTCGCCATCGACGGTGGGCTCTTCACCCCGGTGCTGAAGGACGCGGAGATGAAATCCCTCTCCGCGCTCTCTGCTGAGATGAAAGACCTCGCCGCCCGCGCGCGCGACCGCAAGCTCGCGCCCCAGGAATACCAGGGCGGCAGCTTCGCGATCTCCAACCTGGGCATGTTCGGCATCGACAACTTCGACGCGGTGATCAACCCGCCCCATGGCGCGATCCTGGCCGTGGGCGCGGGTGTTAAAAAGCCGATCGTCGGCGCAGACGGTGAGCTTGCGGTCGCCACGGTGATGTCAGTCACACTGTCGGTCGATCACCGGGTGATCGACGGCGCGCTCGGCGCGCAGCTGTTGCAGGCCATCAAGGAAAACCTTGAGAACCCGATGACCATGCTCGCGTAAAAGGACGGTCGTTGAACGAAAAAGCCGCCTGTATCCGCTGGCGGCTTTTTTGCCTCGCAGGTCGTCGTCTCGTGAGGTCGGGCAAGATCTGGATCGCACTCCCCGGCTCGAAGTCTGCGGTTCACGCAGCCTGTGATCTCAGAGGCACGCCGCAATAGCAGGGTGAGACGCCTTGTGTATCGGCATGAAATATGCCGTGCAAAATTTTGATTTATAAACTTAATAGTCACGCATTTACAGATCGATCGGCGGCGGACTGTCTTCGGGTGGGGGCGATTCGTCCGGCTTACGGCGAATGATGATATCGCCGTTCGGCAGCACCTCGGGCGCCTCGTATCGCGACCAATCCTCTACCTCTTCCATCAGCTCACCCAGAGCCGGACCCATCTCCGCCATAAAGCCGCGCATGCCCTCAAAGGCCGGTTCCATTTCTTCCAGCAGGCCCTCCAGGAACTGCTGCATGCCCCGCTCCATCGGGCTGGGGGCTTGGTCGTCCTGGGCCGATAGCGGCGCTGCACAGACCGCGGCCAGCGCACATGCAAGATACAAGCGTCTCATGAAGCCTAATATAGGGTGCCACCGGCTGTGATGCGAGCCCCGCCGTCAGGCCGCATTCTGGGTGATCTCATCCCAGGCGCGGTTTATGTCCGCCATCCGCTTTTGCGCGAGCTGTCGCGCTTCCTCCGGCAGACCACGGGCGATCATCGCGTCGGGGTGATTGTCGCGCACCAGACCGCGCCAGACTGACCGGATCTCGGCCAGAGGCATATCCGGGCTGACGCCCAGCACAGCGTAGGGGTCCGCTCCTTCACGCGGAATAAACCGCATCTTGAGCCTGCTGAATTCCGCCTCCGGCACACCGAAGATATCCGCGACCCGCTCGAGAAACGCGTCTTCGTTCGGGTGGTAGAAACCATCGGCCATCGCGATGTGAAACAGCCCCTCCAGCAGATCGCGCAGGGTCTCTGGCTGGGCTTTGAACATATCGCGGATCCGCGTGGCGTAGTCCTCGAACCCTGCCACATCCTGCCGGGCAAGGTTGAACACCTGTGCCGCACCCGCCTCGTCCTGATCGGCAATATGAAAAACGTCACGAAAGGCCGTGACCTCATCACGTGTCACCTGACCGTCGGCCTTGGCCATCTTGGCGCCAAGCGCAATGACGGCGATGGTGAAAGCGACCGAGCGTTCAGGCGGGCTGCGCAGCTTCTCGAACACCGCAGACAGACCTTCGCCCGTCGCCAGAGCCGACAGCGCGTCAGAGATGCGGGACCAGATGGACATGGCGATACCTTACCGGCTTGACCCGACCGTGTCAGCGGTAACCGGCGGGGTTCAGAGGATTTTCTGCATCAGAACGAGGTCGAGCCATTGCCCGGACTTGCGACCTACTTGCGGCATCCGGGCCACTTCCAAGAAGCCGAGACGCCCATGAAAGGCCTGCGCGTCCTGATTGGTGTTGCTGATTGCTGCGATCATCACATGAATGCTATCCGCGCGCGCGGCCTCTTCCAGTCGCGCCATCAAGGCCCGGCCAAGCCCCGTACCCTGCGCGTCCGCTGACAGGATGATCGTGTGCTCGACCGTGGCAGTATAGCCGGGTCCCGGGCGGAACGGGCCGTATGTGGCAAATCCAACCGGCTCCGGCCCATCACCGGCGACAAAGAACGCCCCCGGCCGTTGGGTGATAAGCGACGCAACCTCTTCTTGCGTCTTTTCAATGGTGGTGAAAGTCGATGTCGTCTCGCGGATCATCGCGTTCCAAAGCGCTGCGATCAGGGGCGCATCCTCGACGACCGCCACCCGAATCATTTGCCCAGCTCGCGCGGCCCCTGCGGTGTGTCGAAGACCGCGTGCAGACCTGCTGCCCCCTGCTCATAGGACAGCCGATCATCCGCCAGATGCGGCGCCAGCCTGTCACAGATCCGGGCGGCCTGCGGATGACGAATTGTCAGGCGCCGCAACCGAATGCCCGAGTGCGCGAGCATCAACGCCGGGTGCTGCTGCGTATCCCATGTGATCAGCGCCGGAGCACAGTTGTCATACGGCAGCACACCGCTCTGTGGTACGGCCATACGCCAGCGCAGATCGCCGCGCCGCAACGCCACCGGTGCGCCCATCTCGGGCCCAAGTGCGGCGAGAGCAGTCTCCAGATCCGCCGTCCGGCAAATCCAGTTGGTCAGCCTTGGCCCGCCCTCGAACCGGTCCAGATCGAACCAACGCGCCCGGTCAGGCGCGGGTGCTGTGGGGTTGATCGCGATGGCTTCCAGATACAGCCCATCCTCCAGCCCCAGCAACGCGTTGTGGGTATGAAAGACCGCGTGCTCCCCGCCCGGTTGCATCGACACGCCGAGTGCGGCCTCGACGTGGTCACGGGCCGCGGTAAGCGTATCGCCAGCCACCGCCAGATGGTCCAGCACAAGCATCGGCTCAGGCCGCGCTGCGCGCTGTGCGGATCAATGTCAGGATATCCTGTGCTGCCTTGGGGATGTTGGTGCCGGGGCCAAAGATCGCCTTGACGCCCGCATCATAGAGAAACTGATAGTCCTGCTGCGGAATGACTCCGCCACAGATGACAAGGATATCTTCCGCGCCCGCGTCCTTCAGGGCAGCGACCAGTTGCGGGGCCAGTGTTTTGTGCCCAGCGGCCTGACTGCTGATGCCGATCACATGCACATCATTGTCGACCGCATCCTGCGCCGCCTCCGCCGGGGTCTGAAAAAGCGGGCCCACATCCACGTCAAAGCCGATGTCGGCAAAGGCGGTCGCGATCACCTTGGCGCCACGGTCGTGCCCGTCCTGACCCATCTTGACGACCAGCATCCGTGGGCGGCGGCCTTCGTCCTCCGCAAAGCGCTCGACCGCGTACTGGATCTCCGCAAACCCCGCGTCGCCCTCGTAGGCAGCGCCATAGACCCCGGCCAGCGTCTTCACCTCGGCTCGGTGGCGTCCAAACGTCTTTTCCATCGCCATGCTGATCTCTCCCACCGTGGCCCGTGCCCGGGCTGCTTCGATCGCCGCTTCGAGCAGGTTGCCACCCTCCGCTGCACATGTACTGAGGGCATCCAGCGCCGCCTCGCAGGCTGCCTCATCCCGGTTGGCGCGGATCTTCTTCAAGCGGTCCACCTGGCTCTGCCGGACGGCGGCGTTGTCGATGTCCAGAATGTCGATGGGGTCCTCGGTCTCGCGGCGATACTTGTTCACGCCCACGATCACCTCTGTACCGCGATCAATGTTGGCCTGACGTGTGGCCGCCGCTTCCTCGATGCGCAGTTTTGGCATGCCGGAGGCGACGGCCTTGGTCATCCCCCCCAACGCCTCGACCTCTTCGATCAGCTGCCACGCAGCGTCGGCGAGATCTGCCGTCAGTTTCTCTACGTAGTAGGACCCGGCAAGCGGATCCACGACATTCGTCACCCCGGTTTCTTCCTGTAAAATCAATTGCGTATTGCGCGCAATTCGACTGGAAAACTCAGTGGGCAGGGCAATGGCCTCATCCAGCGCGTTTGTATGCAACGACTGCGTCCCCCCCAGAACAGCGCTCATCGCCTCATAGGCGGTGCGCACCACATTGTTGTAGGGATCCTGTTCCTGCAAGCTGACGCCGGAGGTCTGGCAATGGGTACGAAGCATCGAGGATTTGGGATTCTTCGGCTCAAACTCCGCCATGATCCGCGACCACAAGAGCCGGGCGGCGCGCAGTTTCGCCGCCTCCATAAAGAAATTCATGCCAATCGCGAAAAAGAACGACAGCCGCCCGGCGAAGCGGTCCACATCCATGCCGCGGGCAATGGCCGTGCGCACGTACTCGCGCCCATCCGCCAAGGTGAAGGCAAGCTCCTGCACAAGGTTGGCGCCCGCCTCCTGCATGTGGTACCCCGAGATCGAAATCGAGTTGAACTTCGGCATGTAATCACTTGTATATTCGATGATATCCGCAATGATCCTCATAGAGGGCTCCGGCGGGTACACGTAGGTATTGCGGACCATGAACTCCTTGAGAATATCGTTCTGAATGGTCCCCGACAGCAGCGATTTGTCATGCCCCTGCTCCTCGCCAGCGACGATAAAATTCGCCAAGATGGGAATAACCGCCCCGTTCATCGTCATGGACACCGACACCTGATCGAGCGGGATGCCGTCAAAGAGGATCTTCATATCCTCAACACTGTCGATGGCGACCCCTGCCTTGCCAACATCGCCTTCGACCCTTGGGTGATCACTATCGTAGCCACGGTGCGTCGCCAGATCGAAGGCCACGGACACACCCTGCTGACCCGCTGCGAGCGCACGGCGGTAAAAAGCGTTGCTTTCCTCGGCGGTGGAAAAACCTGCGTATTGCCGGATCGTCCAGGGCCGACCGGCGTACATGGTGGCCTTGACCCCGCGGGTGTAGGGCGCTTCGCCCGGGATGCTGCCCAGATGGTCAAGCTCGCCTATATCATCGGCTGTATAGAGCGGCTGAACAGCGATGCCTTCCAGCGTTTGCCAGGTCAGATCGTCGAGGGGTTTGCCGCGCAGCTCGGCTTCAGCCAGGGCGCGCCATCTTTCTTTCTTCTCGCTCATCACCATGTCCTTTTGATTGCGCCCCGACCGGCAGCATTGTCGCCGCTCTTGTCCGGGGGAAACTCTCCGTCAGCGTGGCCAGACCGTCGGCACCGCCGATCAACCACATCATATCATCCGCGTAAGCCTCTCGAAGTGCGGCATATTCCTCACTTGTAAATGGGCTCCAGCTTTCCATGCCAAAGGGCAGGATGCTGCCATCCTCGCCCCTTTCGGCCAACAAGCGGCGCAGTTCAGGCAATTGCGGTGTGCGGTTGCGCAATGTCCGATCCGTGTTGCGCGGCACGTCAACGTCAAGAGCCGCAGCAAGCAGCGCGTCCGGGCGGGCACTGAACCGCTCAGCGGGCAGGATCTCCAGCGCCACATCGGGGACCGACTGAGCGATCTCCGTGATCACATCACGCCAGGACCGGTGACCGTTTGCAATTCCCGCCAACCGCTCGCGATCCGGCAGCTTGGCCCCCTGGGCCACGCCGAACCCCACCAGGGAACGCCAGTACACATCCAGACTGCGGGGGCACAGAATGATCCGCTGAACCTGTCCTTCGAACGCCGCGACATGACGCGCCACCCGCGCACCCGCCTTTGGATAGAGCACACCGGTTTCCAGGTTTTCACCGATCGTCCCCAGAAAATCCGCATCACTGACCAACAGCCGCTGCAGACCGCGCACACGCGCCGCCGCCATCATCACCTGCAGTCGGCTCCCGGCGCGCAGGATGACCTCGTCCTCGCCCTCAGCCTCACTGTCTGCGAAGAGCCCGCGGCGCGGTTCAACGGGACCCCAAAAGGCAGCACCCGCGGCAACCAGAGCCTCTGATTGCAACGCAGCATACGCCTGAAATGTCGTCGTCGCAGTGCGATGCGCACCGATGTGAAGCGTGACATCCATGATCCGTCTGGACCCGATTGAAAAGGCCGCCCCGTTCGGCCGGAATGCGGGGAGGACTTTCACCATTAACCGCAATCCCTTGCCGTTGATTTAATGGTGAATTTGCGTGCATTTGACATCGCAAACCTCTGCAACACCCCTATATAACACAACACAGGAGGCGCGATGAAACCCATATTACCCATTGTTATGGCTTGCTTTTTTGCCAACACCGGTGCCGCGCAAACCGCGGAGCCGGAACCGATGCCGGAGCTGTTTACCACCATGGATGAGGTGAATTTGAACCAATTCAAATGGAAAAACCGCCCCATCGTCGTCTTTGCCGACAGCGAGGACAACCCCGCATTTGACGAACAGATGCGGCTGCTGCGCCAACGACCCAATGATCTGATCGAACGCGATGTGGTCGTGATCACCGATACTGACCCCGAGGCGATGTCCGATCTGCGCCGCAAACTGCGCCCGCGCGAATTCATGCTGGTGATCATCGGCAAGGACGGCGGCGTGAAACTGCGCAAACCCTTTCCGTGGGACGTGCGCGAGATCAGCCGCAGCATCGACAAGATGCCCATGCGCCAGCGCGAGATCCGCGAAGCCAAAGAGCGCGCCCGCGAGGACGTGCCAGGATAGGGCGCAACGCGGATCACTCGAATTCCATGATCACATCATCAACGGCGAGGCTGTCGCCCTCGCCCGCGTTGATCTTGGCCACCGTGCCCTTGCGTTCTGCACGCAGGATATTCTCCATCTTCATGGCCTCAATGGTGCAGAGTGCCTGACCGTCCTGAACCTCGTCGCCGACGGCGACAGTCATCTTGACCACCAAGCCCGGCATCGGGCAGAGCAGCATCTTGGAGGTGTCGGGCGGCAGTTTTTCCGGCATCCGGCGCGCCAGCTCCGCCTGCCGCGGAGTGCGCACGTGGACCTTGATGTCAGCCCCCCGCGTGCGGATACGGAAACCGCCCGAAATCTTGCCCACCTTCAACACCAGCGGACGCCCCCCGACCTGCAATTGTGCCAGCTGGTCGCCCGGCGTCCAGTCGCTGGTGACACGCAGATCGCTGCCATTGATGGTCACGGTTGCCCCCTCAAGGTCCGCGGCAATCACCGCATCATAGTCATGCCCCTGAAGGCGCAGGTTCCAGTCCGAGCCGACTTTGCGTTCGTGGTTGTCCATCCGGCCCGAGACCCGGGCGCGCCGGATCTCCGCCACCCGATGCATGGCCGCGCAGGCTGCCGCGATCCGCTGTAGCTCGTCCTCGGGCAAGGTCACGCCTTCGAACCCGTCGGGATACTCCTCGCCTATAAAGGCGGTGGTCATATCACCGGAGGTGAACTTGGGGTGATCCATCACCGCGGACAGGAACGGCAGGTTGTGCCCGATGCCCTCCACCTCAAAGCTGTCCAGCGCCACGCGCATCGCCTCGATGGCAGCATCCCGCGTCGGCGCCCAGGTGCAGAGCTTCGCGATCATCGGATCGTAATACATGCTGATCTCGCCGCCCTCGTAGACGCCAGTGTCGTTGCGCACCGCCGCCTCCCCCTCGGGCGCGTCGCCTTGCCATTTGTCGTTCACCAGCAACGGCCCCGCGGCGATCTCCTGCGGCGGGCGGTAGCGGGTCAGGCGACCGATGGACGGCAAAAAGCCGCGGTAGGGATCCTCGGCATAGAGTCGGTTCTCGATGGCCCAGCCAGTCAGTGTCACATCGTCCTGGGTGATGCTCAGCGCCTCGCCCTTGGCCACGCGGATCATCTGCTCCACCAGATCCACACCCGTGATCAACTCGGTCACCGGGTGCTCCACCTGCAACCGTGTGTTCATCTCAAGGAAGTAGAAATTCTTATCACCATCAACGATGAATTCCACGGTGCCAGCACTTGCGTAGCCCACCGCCTGCGCCAGTGAGACCGCCTGCTCGCCCATGGCCTTGCGGGTCGCGGCGTCGAGGAACGGGCTCGGCGCCTCCTCCACTACCTTCTGGTTGCGGCGCTGGATCGAACACTCCCGCTCGCCCAGATAGATGCCGTTGCCATGGGTATCGCACAGCACCTGTATTTCGATATGCCGCGGCTGCGTCACAAATTTCTCGATAAAGATGCGGTCATCGCCAAAGGAGTTCGCCGCCTCGTTCTTGGAAGACTGAAACCCCTCGCGGGCCTCTTCGTCATTCCAGGCGATGCGCATGCCCTTGCCGCCACCGCCCGCCGAAGCCTTGAGCATCACCGGATAGCCGATCTCACCCGAGATCTTCACCGCCTCGTCGGCATCCTCAATGAGGCCCATGTAGCCGGGTACGGTGGAGACGCCCGCCTCCTGCGCGATCTTCTTGGATGTGATCTTGTCGCCCATGGCCTCGATCGCGCCTTTGGGCGGCCCGATAAAGGCGACACCGGCCGCCGCCAGCGCTTCGGCAAATTTCGCATTCTCGGAAAGGAACCCGTAGCCCGGGTGCACCGCCTGCGCGCCAGAGCTGCGAACGGCCTCCATCACCTTGTCGATGACGATGTAGGATTGGTTGGCGGGCGCCGGGCCAATGTGCACCGCCTCATCGGCCATCTGCACGTGCAGCGCTTGCTTGTCCGCGTCCGAATAGATTGCCACGGTACTGATCCCTATCTTGCGGGCAGTCTTGATAACGCGGCAGGCAATCTCGCCGCGGTTGGCGATGAGGATCTTATCGAACATGATCAGGCTTTCTGAGAAGGGATCGGGAGGCACCCGGTCCGGCACGTAAAAAAACCGCGCGCCCGGAGGCGCACGGCTGGGATCTAAGATGTTTTGATGCGCGCTCGGTGCGCCCGTGGTAACCGCTAGTTACAGCGTCCGGGGTTGAGCTGGCAGTAAGCGACATTGCCTGCCGCACCGATGGCCGCTCCTTCGAGCACCCCGTTGCCGGTGATGACGCTGGCACCGGCGCCGATGGCCGCACCGCCCGCGGCTTGTTGGCCCAAGGTGTCACCGCAGGCCGCAAGACCGGCACAGGCCGCAATGGCGAGAAGAAACTTTTTGACTGGCATGGTTCTAATCCTTTCGGTTCCCATTTCCACAAATGGTTAACGCCGCCCGCGCGCACGGGGTTCCGCGCCTGCCGAGAGCCCAAGAAAAAAGCGGGCAGTCCAGTCGCTTGCGCGTTGCACTGCCCGCCAGGGGAAGGGGTACGAATAGTGTACGCAGGCACGGTGCGGGGATAGTCGCGTGTGCCTGCTCGAACCACAATACCCGCGTCGGTTGCATCGTCTACCGGTTTCACACCAGAGCTCACAGAATGGGCCGGTACCCGCCGGTTGAGGGGCAAAACAGGCGGGATCATGCCGATGCCTCCCCGAAAACCTCTGGAAACGACCGGCGCGCTACCGCTTCATCAATGACCAGAAGAGCCTCGTAGTCAGCTGGATCGAAGGGGTCAGTTGCCGGGACAACTTCACGCTCGAAGAGCCAGGACAGACGTCCCGCATCAAGATTGCCGCGCTCAAAGGGGTCTGGACCAAAATGCTCCCACAACGCCGCGAAAAACGCTGCGTCTGCGCGGCGATCAGCGGGCTTTCTGTCCCGGAAACGTTCACGTCGGGTCAGTGGGGTTACCCCGCGCGGGTTGAACCTGCGCAGGGTAAATTGATAGTCGGTGCCCGGCAAACGTCCGGGAAAACCACGATGTTTCAGCATCTTGGCCTCCGCAGCGACGCTGCCGGCGCAGACAGGTAAGTGGGGTCGCAACACCCCCACCCTGCCCCGAGATCGTGATCAGAGCTTGCCGCTTTGAACCGGCTCGCTTGAAATCGGTTCCGGTTCGACCACGACGAATTCTTCCTGCTCGCGTGCGCAGGCGGCCACGACGGCGATAAAGCCAAGGGCTGCCAGTATTTTGATGCTCTTCGACATCTGTTTCTCCTATTAGAGGGATGCGCCTGGCCCCACTCCGAAAAGCCCTCACCGGGCGCATGTTGAATGGCCGCACTGTCCGGCGTACCCTGCGCAACGTTAGACACTACGGCACAGAATGGAAACGCGGGCACAGCCTGCCCATCCGCGGCTTTCCGCCAAACCGGAGACTGGGCAGACACGCTCAGACACCTTCCCATACACACGCCCCCGCGCTCACCCGGAAAACCTCGACAAACTGGGTTGTCTCAGGATCGGTCGTGCCAAAGGGAATGGCGCGGTCAAGCAAGGTAATCACCGCCATGTCGGGGCTCACATCACTTGCAGCGATGTACGGCAAGCTCACCGTGTGGCACAGATGCTCGAAATCCGGCTCGGCCATCGCAAAATCGACGCTGCCCCCGTCACGCGCGATCTCTGGCGCGATGAAACGAAACCGGAGCCATATCTCGGTGCCCACCGTATCGGCAATCACCTCGTGCAGATGGATGGGCTGACCTGAGGGCACGTCCAGTGCCCAAGCGCTCCCGACGCTGGCGGCCCAGATCGCCACCGCCAGCCCGCGCGTCAATGGTTGCGCAAGGCGTCGATCAACCCGGATTTGTCCATCTTTGAACGCCCGTCGATGCCGATTTCCTGCGCACGCTCGTAGAGATCTTCCCTGGTCCACTCCTCGTAAGGTGGAGCTTTGCCCCCTTTTCGCGATGGATCCATGTCCTTTGAGGCTTTTGCATTGGCGATGCGCGCTGCCTTTTCCTTGGAAGCGCCATCCGCGCGCAATGCCTCGTAGGTGGCATCGTCCTTGACGCTCTTGCCGTGATCCTTGGTCATATGATGCTCCTTTCGGAGCGAACGCCAGCCGTGCCATTGCGGTTCCCTGCACCTCAGAGAGGTATGTTGTCGTGTTTCTTCCAGGGCGTCTGGGCCTGCTTGTTTCGCAGGCTGGCAAAGGCACGCGCAACCCGCTTTCGGGTACTGCGCGGCTGAATGACTTCGTCCACAAACCCACGCTCCGCCGCGACAAAGGGATTGGCAAAACGCGCTTCGTAATCAGCCGTGTGCTGCGCCGTCTTCTGTGCATCCCCCAAATCACCGCGGTGCAGGATCTCCGTCGCCCCCTTGGCGCCCATCACAGCGATCTCTGCGGTCGGCCAGGCATAGTTGAAATCCGCCTGCAAGTGTTTGGACGCCATCACCACATAGGCCCCGCCGTAGGCTTTGCGCGTGATGACCGTCACCATGGGCACGGTCGCCTCACCGTAGGCAAAGAGCAGTTTCGCCCCATGTTTGATCACCCCGCCATATTCCTGGCTGGTGCCAGGCAGGAAGCCCGGGACGTCAATCAGGGTCAGGATCGGGATCTCGAAGGCGTCGCAGAACCGGACGAAACGCGCCGCCTTGCGCGAGCTGTCGATATCGAGGCACCCCGCCAGCACCATCGGCTGATTGGCCACCACCCCCACCGTGCGCCCTTCCAGACGGATGAACCCGGTGATGATGTTTGCCGCAAAGGCTTCCTGGATCTCGTAGAAATCGCCCTCATCCGCGAGCTTGAGGATCAGCTCTTTCATGTCATAGGGCGTGTTGGGGTTTTCGGGCACCAAAGTGTCCAGCGACGGCTCGATCCGCGCGGGATCATCAAAGAAGGGTCGCACCGGTGGGCGGGCGCGATTGTTGGCAGGCAGGAAATCCACCAGCCTGCGAACCTCGGCCAGAGCTTCCACATCATTTTCAAACGCCGCATCCGCGACAGAGGACTTCTTGGTGTGGGTCCCTGCCCCGCCCAACTCCTCCGCGGTGACATGTTCGTTGGTGACGGTCTTGACCACATCAGGGCCCGTGACGAACATGTAAGAGCTGTCCTTCACCATAAAGATGAAATCCGTCATGGCAGGCGAGTAGACAGCCCCGCCCGCGCAGGGGCCCATGATTACGCTGATCTGCGGCACCACGCCGGAAGCCATGATGTTGCGCTGAAACACGTCGCCGTAGCCCGCCAGCGAATCCACGCCCTCCTGAATGCGCGCACCGCCGGAATCGTTGATCCCGATCACCGGTGCGCCATTCTGCATCGCCATATCCATGATCTTGCAGATCTTTTTGGCGTGCGTTTCGGAGACCGAGCCGCCCAGCACGGTGAAGTCCTGACTGAAGACATACACGAGCCGACCATTGATCGTGCCCCATCCGGTCACGACACCATCGCCTGCCGGTTTCTGAGATTCCATCCCGAAATCGGTACAGCGGTGCGTCACGAACATGTCGAACTCTTCAAAGCTGCCTTCGTCCAGCAGCAGATCGACCCTTTCACGCGCGGTGAGTTTACCACGCCCGTGCTGCGCATCAATCCGCCGCTGGCCTCCGCCGAGCCGGGCATCCTCTCGACGATCTTCAAGCTGGTCGGAAATATCTTTCATGGCGGGTCCCTAAATTCAATTTTCGCTACCATATCGGAGAAGAACCGCCGAGCGTAGCGCTTTTTCGCTAATTTGCAAAGCTTATGCAGTCATCAATTTGCAAACTGCAAAGTTGCAAATTTTTCCCGATCAGCGGAGCACCTTTCGTGGACAACCCGTTGAAGTAGTATACTTTACCGATATGCGATCAACTCCCGATGTGCGGTTTCTGGACCGTTCCACCCCACCGCATATCGCGACACTCATCCTGTTGGCAGGCATGTCCGCGATGGTCATGAACATGTTTCTGCCCAGCTTGCGGAACATGGCTGAGGATTTCCAGACAGACTACGGCACGATGAACCTGTCGGTGGGCCTCTATCTCGGGATCAGCGCGGTTCTGCAGGTTATCATCGGTCCCCTGTCCGACAAGCTGGGTCGGCGGCCCGTGTTGCTCGGTGGTCTTTTCATTTTTCTGCTGGCGACCATCGGCTGCATCCTTGCCACCAACGCCACGATGTTTCTGTTCTTTCGCATGTGCCAGGCCACCGTGGCGGTGGCCATGGTGCTCAGCCGCGCGACGGTGCGGGATATGTTTGCGCAGGACAAGGCGGCATCCATGATCGGCTATGTGACCATGGGGATGGCGCTGGTGCCCATGGTGGCCCCGATGATCGGCGGCTTGCTGGATGAGCTCTTTGGATGGCGGGCGAACTTCTGGGCATTTCTGCTACTCGGAGCCATGACACTTTGGCTGGCCTGGGCCGATCAGGGCGAGACGGCACAGCAAAGCGGCAAGACCCTGCCCGAGCAGTTTCGCGAGTACCCCGAACTGCTGTGTTCGCCGCGGTTCTGGGGCTACTCGCTCTCCGCGGCCTTCTGCTCGGGTGCCTTCTTTGCCTATCTCGGCGGCGGCTCATTCGTGGGCGAAGTCGTATTCGGGATGTCGCCCTTCTGGGTGGGCGTCTACTTCGGCGCGCCGGCTGTGGGCTATTTCTTCGGCAACATGCTGACGGGGCTCATCGCACAGCGCGCGGGCGTAAACCGGCTGATCCTGATCGGCAGCCTCATCAACGCGGGCGGCATGCTGCTCTCCCTATCTTTGTTCCTGATCGGACAGGGCACAGCGCTCAGCTTTTTTGGCCTGATGGTCTTTGTGGGTTTGGGCAACGGGCTGGTGATCCCCAACGCCACCGCGGGCATGCTGTCGGTCCGACCCCATCTCGCAGGTTCCGCATCGGGCCTGGGCGGCGCGATCATGATCGGCGGCGGAGGCGCGCTCAGCGTGCTTGCAGGCAAGCTGCTCACACCGGAAACGGGAGCGCTGCCTTTGCTCTACATCATGGCGGCCACGTCTGTCGCGGCCGTTACCGCCATCCTGGTTGTCTACCGGCGTGAGCGTCGCCTGGCCAGACAAGCACGCGCCCATAGTTAGCACAGGAGTTCCATCAGTACCTACTGGGAGCTTCTGAGCGGACGCACGATCAGAGATCTGATTGATGCCCTATGACAACCAGGCCTCAAGCGACACTGATAGCCAGAATAGGAGCTGCCACCCGGTCCGGTAGGTTATCCAAAAACTGAAATATACCAGCTAGCAGTGCCTCAGAGGAACCGCCAAGACGTGAGGACCCACCACCCCTGGCCTCATGAGGAGCCGTCTACGGGTCCGGACAGTGCAGGGCCTATTTCGAGATCGCTCAGAGCATCAGCACCGTTCGGCAAGCCAACCTAGCGATCTGGGGACTGACTGCGGCAAGATCTTTCAGTGACCGGCCCACCATGTCTTGGCAGCTGAGACAGCTTCGTAAGCCGGCAGATCAGATCCTTTCGCTAGAGCGGCAAAGCAACCTTCCATCATGCGCTGAGATCTCCCGTTCGATTTCCTTGGGGACCGGTGATGAAACGGTTCGGCAGCGCCAATGCAACCTTGTGAAAGCAACAGACGGATGGCGGGCAAGCTGACCCCACGCGGTCTGTTTGGTTCAGGACGGGTTTTGCAAGTGGCACGGGCCCGACGGCGCATCTCATCTTGCCGCATCGCACCAAATCTTTTCCGTCACTGACTGCAAGTGAGATACGCCGATTACGGTATGTGCTCTTGTGCCGTCAGATGTCGTTGACGCGCCAGATAACCGGGCGCTGAGCTTGAGTTTTTTTGCCGGTGGGGCGGTCATGCCCTGCTCTTTTGCTCATGAACCGAACCGCCGCCAGGCTGGCAAAACCGAACCAGCCTTTCGACCGCCTCGACGGTCTTCAGCTCGTACGGGGGATCTGACCAGAGCATGCCAATCAGAGAGTGACAGCGATGATCGGGGAGCCGAATGGGTCCGGTTGCGTGGATCGATCCTGCAATTGGTGTCGGTTATGAAGCCGAGCATGGATGTAATCGCTCCGCACCGGTTGCCTTTTTTGATCGTAAATTCTCCATCGTAGGGCGATCCCCGACCAACAGCTGTGTGGTCTGCCCTTAGGCAGTCTTAATATCGGGCAGGTCGTCGAGTGGTGGCAGGTCGTCGCTGTCCAGATCCGGCAGGTCGGGCAGATCTGGTAGATCCGGCAGGTCAGGGAGATCCGGCAAATCCGGCGTTTCCTCTGAGCTCTCGGTATCGCCCGGACCATCAAGATCGGGCAGATCCGGCAAATCGGGGAGTTCCGGCAGCCCGCCTTCATCCGGTTGCGCGTCAAAACTTGGCAAATCAGGGAGGCCCTCGGGCTCGGCCGGATCCAGCGATGCAAGCGCCCCACTGTCGGGCAGATCAGCGAGGGTTGCGCCGGTGTCACCGCCCGGCTTGCTGATCTTGGCGCTTTTGGGGGCCTCCAACTGGATCGCGCGCTGACCGTCCATCTGACCCATGACGCCCTTGCGGATCGTACGACCCGTTATGGAGACAATCTCCACCGTGTCAAAGGCATCGGGACGAAGGGTCAACACATCCCCAACGGCGAAACCCTTGATCTTTGACAACGGCAGGCGCAACCGGCCCAGCACCGCAGTGAGGTCGGCATTCACGGCCATCATGCTGCTGCCCAGGTTCCGCTTTGGGGGGACGGGTTCGCCGAGCGGGTCGGAAGGCTCAATCGGCTCTTCGGCGTGGGTACCCGGGACCGGCAACAGCAACATCAGGCCTGATTGGAAGGCGCCGCCCGCGACATCAACCGTCAGCTTGATCAGCGTATATTCCTGAGCATCGAGCGCCAGGGCAAAGAGGCGCGCGCTTTCAACCCGGGCACCGAACTCAAACGGTGCGAGCAGCTCGCGGTCATCCTTGGCATCCAGCAAGGAGTACGCACGTTTGAAAAGCCCGTCGACCAGTGGTGCGCAGAGTGCTGCATCAGTCGCCGTCAGGGAACGCGGCTCCGGCGCGGTTTGACCGACGGACCCGGTGGTCTGTTGCTGGATCATCGCGCCAACCAGTTCCGGCCCGACCATCGCCCCGGCCGTGGTTCCCGCGGGCCCATCCATCAGCATCATCAGGTGCGTATCGTCGAGCTTTTCCTCAAGGTCCGAGCCATCGCAGCATTCCTGCGTGATGCCGATCACGACCATCGCCATATCGAAATCAGTATCGGCCACCTTTGCCAGGCTCACACGCAGCGCTTTAGGCACGGTCATGGCCCGTGCCTGATGCTCCTTTTTTCCGGCTTGCGCCTTGCGCTGCAAAACTGACATTCGTGGCCCTTGTCCCTGCACCCGGCGCCATGCGCACGCACCGGGATCCGCTTGAGCATCGAATAAGGGCCAATGGTTACGATTGCCTTTATGCCGCAGCGACCAAGACCATGCCCGTCATGCTTATTGCGCTGCCATGGCCGCCGCTTCGGGCAGCGTCACGCGGAAGGCCGTGCCGCCCGTGCCATCAAGATATCGTATGTCGCCGCCCAAACGCATCATGATCTCGCGACAAATGGCCAGGCCCAGACCCGCACCGTTGCCATCCTGTGCCCCAATCCGGCTGAACTTCTCGAAAATCACCTCCCGCACCGGCTTGTCAATTCCCGCACCGTTGTCGATGAAATCCACGGTGGTGTGCCCCGCCTGGGTTCCTACCTCGATCCGCAGCTCGGGCACCTCGGCCTCGCAGTATTTCTGGGCGTTGGAGATCAGGTTGATAAAGACCTGGCTCAGCCGGTCCAGATCCGTCTCCAGCATCACCGTTTCATCCACGTACCTGCGGCGGATCGCGACCGGCCGCGGCGCGCTGGCCTCTGCCGTGGCAATGGCCCGGTCCAGCAGATCCGACAGCCGGCCAGACTGCTGGTTGAGCGTCACCTGACCGTTCTCCAGCACGCTGAGGTCAAGCAGGTCATCCAGCAACCGGGTCAGACGGATCGCTTCCACATGGATGATGTCCGCGTATTTGCGCTGCTCGCGCAGGCTCAGACTGTCTGCGTCACGCAGGATCTCGGAAAAAGCGCGGATCGACGTCATCGGCGTGCGCAGCTCGTGGCTGATCTGGCTGAGGAACGCGTCTTTCTGATCGCTCAGCTGGACGAGCTTGTCATTGGCATCGCGCAGCTGCGCCGCGGTCTGGCTGAGCTCCCGGGACTTGGCTTCCAGCTGGTTGGAATACTCGAGGATCTGCGCGGATTCGTCCGCAACCGCCAGCAATTCCTGCACCGATACCGCGGCACCGCCCACAATCTGACCGATCATCGCATGCGCCGTGGCACCACCAACGGCGCCCGCCAGCTCCCGCTCCAACCGCTGCAGAAAGGCCACCGTCGGCTCCGGCAGATAGGCCCCCTGACCCTGGGCTTCCGCCTCTGCCCGGAACAGCGCCTGTGCTTCCTCCGCGCCGAGGATCCGCTGCGCCATGACCATCAGATCCTCGCTCTCGGCATCGGGCGCCTGCCAGCCCCGGGTCTTGACCGCGTGATCAAAGACGTTGACGAACTGCGCGCCCTGCAGCCGTTCCATCGGATGCGGAAAGCTGATCAAAGAGACACCCACGAAAGCGACCGTATTGAGCAACAGGCTCCACAGCACCGCATGGACCGTCGGATCAAGACCGGTGATACCAAAGAGCGCATGGGGCCGCAACCAGCCCAGGCCCCATAGCCCCGCGTCAAAGATCTGCGCGCCCAGTGCCGCGCCCACACCAAAACTGGGCAGCAGCATGGTAAAGATCCAGATCGCAAAACCGATGCCGAGCCCCGCAACGGCCCCCGCCCGCGTGGCTCCGCGCCAGAAAATCCCGCCCAGCATCGCCGGCAGAAACTGCGCCACCCCCGCAAAAGAGATCAGCCCGATTGCCGCCAGCGCTGCCGACCCACCTGAAAGCCGATAATAGATGTACCCAAACCCGATGATGGCCAATACCGCCAGCCGCCGCGACAACAGCACGACCTGTCGCACGTCGCCCGACTGGGTGGCGCTGCCCTGCCGGTAGTACAGAAATACCGGCATCACCATATGGTTCGACACCATCGTTGACAGCGCGAGGGTCGCCACGATGACCATCGAGGTTGCGGAGGAAAACCCGCCCAAAAAGCTGAGCATCGCGAGCCCCTCGCGCCCCTGGCTGAGCGGCAGGCTCAGCACGAAAAAATCCGGATTGGCGCCCGCGGGCAGCAGATCAAGGCCGATCACCGCGATGGGCACCACAAAGAGGCTCATCAGCATCAGGTAGAGCGGAAAGGCCCAGCTGGCGATTTGCAGGTGCCGCTCGTCGTCGTTCTCCACCACCATGACCTGAAACATCCGCGGCAAACACACAAACGCCGCCGCCGACACGAAGGTCAGCGCCATCCACCGACTGCCGTCCATCTGCCAGCTGCCCAAGGAGGAGGCGTCGATGCGCGCCAGCGTCTCTCCGACGCCGCCCGCGATGCCCCAGACGACGAAAGCACCCACAGACAGGAGCGCGATCAGCTTGACCACGGCCTCGACCGCCACTGCCGTGACGATCCCATGCTGGCGTTCGTTCACGTTGAGATTGCGCGTCCCGAAGATCACGGTGAAGACCGCAAGTCCCAGAGCGATCCAGAACCCAGCAGCGCCTTCCGACACGGACCCCGTTCCCCCCGGCTGCCCGGCCATGGCAAAGATCGACAGCGACGCGGTCACGGACTGCAACTGCAGGGCGATATAGGGCGTCACCCCGATCACGGCCATCAACGTCACCACCACGGCGAGACCGTTGGATTTGCCGTAGCGCGATGAGATCAAATCCGCGATGGAGGTGACCTTGAGGCTGCGTCCGATGCGCACGAGACGTCGCAGAACCCACCACCAGCCCACCATCACCAGACTGGGCCCCAGATAGATCGTCACATACTCCAGACCCGAGCGCGCCGCATAGCCCACCGCGCCGTAAAACGTCCAGGCCGTGCAATAGATCGACAGCGACAGCGTATAGATCAGCGGCGAGCGCAGGAACCACGCACCCTGTCCCCGGCTGGCGGCGCGGTCGGCGGCAAAGGCCACCGCAAAAAGCAGGACCACATAAGCCAGCGAGACCGCCACCAGCAGGTTGAGCGAGGTCACGGCGCGCCTTCCCCGGCGTCTGCCTGCTCAGGGCTCTGCGGCATCCGGTGGACCAGCAGCCCCGCGGCCACGATCAACAGCGCCCAGACGCTGAAGACGTAGAGAAGCGCCCGTGACATGGGCACCGCGCCCGCGCCGTCAGACGGCCACAGCAGCGGGATCATCCACAGCCCCGCCCCCACAAAGACCAAAAGCCGCACCGCATCGAGCAATCGCCGCAACCGGTAGCTGCCGCGCTCCAGAAAGAGCGGCGAGGTCCGGCGCCCCATGGATCAGCCCCTCTGCGCGTGCACGTAGAGCAGATCGCGCACCGCCGTCAGCACTTCGGTGTTGGAAAAAGGCTTGGTCATGAAACGGTTTACACCCGCTTTTTCCGCCATTTCCCGATCCCGGCTCTGTCCCCGAGCGGTCAACATCAGAACCGGCAGATCCGCGGTGGCCGCATCCCCGCGCAGATCATCGAGAATATCAAACCCGCTGCGCCCCGGCAGCATCACATCGAGCACCACCAGATCGGGCCTGCGCGCCCTTATCACCTCTACCGCGTCCGTACCGTCTGAATGCGTATCGACCTGCCAGCCCTCCCGGCTGAGCAAAAAACGCATGGCTTCGATGATGTTGAGCTCATCCTCAACCAACAGAACATGCTTTCCCATGGCAACCTCCTCCCCCGAGGCAGGCCCCCTGCGGACTAGATGTCCGTCTCCTCCCGGGGCCATATCAAACTATCGACGCTTTCCGCTGACCTGTCAAAGGTCTCGGACGCCTGACGGCACGTGAGTTTTCGTCCCGCGGTCTGCTCGCTCGGCCACATTGGCGCGGTGTCAGACAGAGGACGACGGGGCAACCCGCGCTTCTTGAGGCGCAAACAACCACGGCCCGGCTACGGGCGTCGCATTTGGTGATATTTCAAACAAGCCCGGCCCGCAGTATACGCTCCTAAAGCCGGATCTGCAGTGAAGGACCGGAAGCCTAGATCTCCGTACTGAGGATCGAGGGTTCGCGCCGGCCCGGACAATCGGCGCGCGGGCAGACGGTACAGGCCGACCCGACCTCCGTTGCCGTCGGGCTGTCCGCATCCGGATCGGGCAGAACGAGCATGGTTGCCTGCACCAAAGGGGCCTCATTATAGCCGGGCGCATCGCGGGGCTCGGCCACCGCGAAACATTCAAAGCCTGCCCGCCCCCGGCCCAGCTGAACCACGCTGCTGCGGCTGACCCGTCCGGGTTGGGACAACGCCCCAAAAAGCGGCCAGAGCGCACAGGCAGATCCGTAGCGCGGGATCACAAAATCCGTGGCGGACTTGCGAAACAGCAGGCTGCCCGCCCGGTCGCAGACCACCAGACCGGCATCCAGCCCCGGCAATGCCGCCAGACGCCGCAGTACCGTGCTGACCGGCACCTGCAGCGCCTCGGCCAGCGCGATTGGGTCAGGTCCGAGAGCCGACACCTGTGCCTCGACCCGCTGCATCGGGGCGGCTAGTGCATCGCGGGCGATCTGGCTCAGAATGCCCTGCGCGATCTGCCGGGCCGCGACCGAGCTCAAACTGCCATCAGCCGCGGCGATCAGGTCATCGGGCTGCTGCGCGCCCTCTTCCAGAGCGGGAAAGATGTAGTCATGTTCCTTCAGAAAGGCCTCGACCTCATCCTGAGGGCTGGCGCCTGCATCCTCGACCCCCTGACCCGCATCCAGATACTGCACCAGCGCCTTGGAGCTATCGGCGAGACGACGGCTGTCCTGATTGATGTTGGCGTGGAACCGGTCGCGCCAGTCGTCCGTCAGATCCTCCTCATCCGCCAGGATCGCGGCCGTCGCCCGGATCGCCGCCGCGGTTGACAGCACCTCGTGCACCGACGCGGCCAGTTGCGGATCGTGGGTCAGCCTGTCGGCCAGCGTCTCCACCGTGCGCTCCAGCGAACCGATCCGCTGGTGGCCGCGCGCCAGAACCTCTGCCCAGCCCGGGAACCGCCCGGCCAGTTCTTCCGCCCGCGCGGCCTCATCCGCTGGCAGACCCGCCGCGGTTGCCGCCTCCCGCAGGGCGGCGATCAGCGCGGCCTCTGCGCCATCGGTCAGGGCGGAGGGCTCCACGCCGAGCAGCCGCGCGACATCCAGCAGCAGTTTACCGCCGATTCTGCGGCGGTTGTGCTCGATTAGGTTGAGGTAGGACGCTGAAATTCCCAGATTACGTGCAAGCTCCGCCTGACGCAGCCCCACCACGGAGCGCCGCTCCCGGATGCGGCTACCGGTCAACCCTTCGCCTGCCATGGCATCCTCCCCTGGCAATATCGCGCGTTTTCAACGGGTTTCTGCGGCGCAACATCACACAATTTACAAATCACCCCGTGATCCTGTCGATTTATTGACAGAATAATTGAGCAATTCAAGGTACTTGTTGCGGAATTTTCTTTTCCCCCGCCTCATAGATTTGCATATCTATGCCGCACGGCGGACGACGGAGGGGTACGTCACGCCGGTGTTAATGAAATTGGGAGGAACTTAATGTCGAACTCTAACTTCACGCGCCGCGGGCTGATCCGCTCGGGCGCTGTTGCCGGTGCTGCGGGCATCGCGCTGCCGACATATCTGCGGGCCGATGCGCACGCGGGCTATCTGAACGCACCACAGGGCGACACCGTCACACTGGGCTTCAACGTGCCACAGTCGGGTCCCTATGCGGATGAGGGCGCGGACGAACTGCGCGCCTACGAGCTTGCTGTCGAGCATCTGAACGGCGGCGGCGACGGCGGCATGCTGAACACTTTCACGTCCAAGGCGTTGCAGGGCAACGGGATCCTGGGAAAGAAGGTCGAATACGTCACGGGCGACACGCAGACCAAATCCGACGCGGCTCGCGCCTCTGCCAAGTCCATGATCGAAAAGGACGGCGCGGTGATGATCACCGGCGGGTCGTCCTCCGGTGTGGCCGTGGCCGTACAGGCGCTTTGCCAGGAGGCAGGCGTGATCTTCATGGCGGGCCTCACGCACTCCAATGACACGACGGGCAAGGACAAGCGGGCCAATGGCTTCCGCCACTTCTTCAACTCCTACATGTCCGGTGCTGCTCTGGCGCCCGTGCTGTCGAACGCCTACGGCAACGACCGCAACGCCTACCACCTGACCGCAGACTACAACTGGGGCTACACCACCGAGGAAGCCGTGCGCTCCTCTACCGAGGCACTGGGCTGGAACACCGTGAACGCCGTCAAAACCCCGCTGACGGCCACCGACTTCTCCGCCTACATCACGCCGGTGCTGCAATCGGACGCGGATGTGCTGGTGCTGAACCACTACGGCGGCAACATGGTCAACTCTCTGACCAACGCGGTGCAGTTCGGCCTGCGCGACCGGATGGTCAACGGCAAGCAGTTCGAGATCATCGTCCCGCTCTACAGCCGTCTGATGGCCAAGGGTGCGGGTGCCAACGTCAAGGGCATCTTCGGCTCCACCAACTGGCACTGGTCCTTGCAGGATCCGGGCAGCAAGGCCTTCGTGCAATCCTTCGGCACGAAATACGGCTTCCCGCCCAGCCAGGCGGCGCACACGTGCTACGTTCAGGCGCTGCTCTATGCGGATGCGTGCGAACGCGCGGGCACCTTCAACCCCTGCGGTGTGGTCGAAGCGCTCGAAGGGTTCGAGTTCGACGGCATGGGCAACGGCCCGACGCTCTACCGCGCCGAGGATCACCAGTGCTTCAAGGACGTGCTCGTGGTGAAGGGGAAAGAGAACCCCACCTCCGAGTTCGACCTGCTGGAGATCGTCGAGGTCACACCCGTCGATCAGGTGACATACGCGCCGGATCATCCGCAGTTCGCGGGCGGCTCCTTAGGCACCTGCAACCCCGGCGCCTGATCCGACCCAAGATACAGGGCGGCGCAATGCCGTCGCCCTGTCCTGCCCCGGGGCAATCGGGGCATTCACTCGCTTCATGAAGGTGCGACCATGGACGCAATCATTCTGCAGATTCTCAACGGTCTGGACAAAGGCTCGGCTTACGCGCTGATCGCGCTCGGTCTGACGCTGATCTTCGGTACGCTGGGGGTCGTGAATTTCGCTCACGGGGCGCTGTTCATGATCGGGGCCTTCTGCGCTGTCACACTCAGCCGGATCCTGACGCTGAGCCATGAAGTCGTGGACGAGACCCGCACCGATTTCCTGGGCAATCCGCTGAAAGTGGATGTGCCCTACCTCTATGACATCTTCGGGCAGACCACGGGCGATGCGATCATCGACTGGGCGGTGCCCATCTCGATCCTCTTTGCGATCCCGGTCATGGTCTTTATCGGCTTTGCCATGGAACGCGGGCTGATCAAGCACTTCTACAAGCGCCCGCACGCGGACCAGATCCTCGTGACCTTTGGTCTGGCCATCGTGCTGCAGGAGATCATCAAGTATTTCTACGGCGCCAACCCCATTCCCACACCCGCCCCCTCCGCCTTTACCGGCTCTTTCGATTTCGGCGCGATGCTGGGGTTTGATCCGGGCAGCATCATCTACCCTTACTGGCGGATCATCTATTTCATGTTCGCCGCTGTGATCATCGGTGCGGTCTTTGCCTTCCTGCAATTCACCACCTTTGGCATGGTCGTCCGGGCTGGTATGGCCGACCGCGAGACCGTGGGCCTTCTGGGCATCAACATCGACAAGCGTTTTACCATCATGTTCGGTATCGCCGCCGCCGTCGCGGGGCTCGCAGGGGTGATGTACACGCCCATCAACTCGCCCAACTACCACATGGGCATGGATTTCCTGGTGCTGAGCTTCGTCGTGGTGGTGGTGGGCGGCATGGGCTCGCTGCCCGGGGCCGTGCTCGCAGGCTTCCTGCTGGGCATATTGGAGAGCTTTGCCTCCATGGCCATCGTGCTTGAGACCCTGCCCGGCATCAACCAGATCATCATCTATCTGGTCGCGATCATCATCTTGCTGACACGTCCCCGCGGCCTCATGGGCCGCAAGGGCGTGATGGAGGACTAATCATGGGTCTGACGAAAAAAGACTTCACGCTTCTGATCATCGTGGCCGTCCTGTGCCTCTTTGCGCCCTTCATCCTGAACCCCTTCCCCGAAGGCTCCGCCATGGCGCAGTTCAACGCGGGCTACCCGGATCTGATGCAGCGGCTGGTGATCTTTGGCATCTTTGCCATCGGCTTCAACATCCTCTTTGGGCTGACGGGCTATCTCAGCTTTGGCCACGCGGCGTTCCTGGGTGTCGGCTCTTATGCCGCGATCTGGATGATGAAGCTGCTGACCATGAACGTGATCCCCGCCATCATCGTATCGGTGGCCGTCGCCGGGCTCTTCTCGCTGCTGGTGGGCTGGATCTCCTTGCGCCGTTCGGGGATCTATTTCTCCATCCTGACGCTGGCCTTCGCACAGATGTCCTATTCGCTGGCCTATTCCGTGCTGACGCCGATCACCGGTGGCGAAACCGGATTGCAGCCGAAATACACCGATCCGCGCATCCTAGACGGCGACCTGCCGCCCGGCGAGACACCGCGCGCCAACCTCTTCGGTCTCGACATGAAGGACAGCACGCAGATCACCATGGGGGACTGGGTCTTTACCTTCAACGCGGGCTATTACGTGGCGGCAGTGGTCATGCTGGTGGCCTTCTACGTCTCCATCCGCATCTTCCGATCCCCCTTTGGCATGATGCTGCGCGCGGTGAAATCGAACCAGCAGCGGCTGAACTACACCGGGCTCAACTCCAAACCCTACACGCTCGCGGCCTTTGTGATCTCGGGCATGTACGCGGGGCTCGCAGGGGGTCTGCTGGTGGCGATGGACACCCAGGTGGGCGCCGAACGGATGTTCTGGACTGCCTCCGGCGAGGTGGTTCTGATGACCATCCTGGGCGGGGCGGGCACGCTGATCGGGCCGGTGCTGGGTGCGGGCTTCATCAAGTATTTCGAAAACATCATCTCCAAGATCAACGAAAGCATCCTGCACCAGTGGTTTGCCTTCATGCCCGACGGGATCGAGGATTTCCTCGTTTCCATGGTCTACCCCTTCATCGGCAAGGGCTGGCACCTGACGCTGGGCATCGTCTTCATGCTGGTGGTGATCTTCCTGCCCGGCGGGCTGGTCGAGGGTGGCCAGCGCGTCGCGCGGCTGTTCAAGCGCCGCAAGCCCAGCAGTGACAAACCCGACGGCAAGACGACCCCCGCGGAATAAGGAGACAGGCAATGGGCATTCTCGAGGTCAAGAACGTCGGCAAGCGCTTTGGCGGATTGCAGGCTCTGGGGGACGTGAACCTGAGCATCGCGGAAAACACGGTGCACGCGATCATCGGACCGAACGGGGCAGGCAAATCAACGCTGCTCAACTGCCTCGTGGGCAAGCTGATCCCGGACACCGGGTCGGTGATGTTTGACGGGAAATCTGTCCTGGGGCGCAAACCCTACGAGATCAATCAGATGGGCATTTCCCGCGTGTTCCAGACGCCCGAGATCTTCGCCGATCTGAGCGTGATGGAAAACATGATGATCCCCTGTTTCGCCAAGCGCGACGGGGCCTTTCAGATGAACGCCATCGCCACGATCCCCTCGCAGCGCGACGTGATTGCCAGCGCAGAACAGATGCTGGAGGACATGAACATGGCGGACAAGCGCCACATGCACGCAGGCTCCCTGTCGCGCGGGGACAAGCGGCGGCTGGAAATCGGCATGTGCCTTTCCCAGGAACCGCGGCTCTTGCTGCTGGACGAGCCCACCGCGGGCATGGCGCGGGCCGATACCAACAACACCATCGACCTCTTGAAGCAGATCAGCGAAGAGCGTGACATCACCATCGCGATCATCGAGCACGACATGCATGTGGTGTTCTCCCTCGCGGAGCGGATCACTGTGCTGGCACAAGGCACGCCGCTGGTCGAGGACACACCCGACCGTATCAAGGGCAACCCCAAGGTGCGCGAAGCCTACCTGGGCGAGACCCAGGATGCGGCCTGAGGAAGGACCAGTCACATGAACGTCAAACCCGATTTCTCCAAGAACGCCAATCAGGCGGCCACGGCCCCGGCTTTCCTGTCCGTCTGGGACATGCACGCCTACTACGGCGAGAGCTACATCGTGCAGGGCATCAGCTTTAACGTCCACGAAGGCGAGATCCTCGCGCTGCTTGGCCGCAACGGCGCGGGCAAGACCTCCACCTTGCGCGCCATTGCACGGCTGGACGCGCCCGAAGTGC
This sequence comes from uncultured Roseobacter sp., assembly GCF_947496515.1. GTDB lineage: Bacteria > Pseudomonadota > Alphaproteobacteria > Rhodobacterales > Rhodobacteraceae > Roseobacter. The sequence continues at coordinate 590,019 of NZ_CANMDB010000001.1, forward strand.
AGCGCGGCGAGATCTGGCTCGACCACCAGCCGCTGCACAAGATGGCCAGCCATGAGGCAAGCCAGGCGGGCCTCGGCCTCGTGCCCGAAGACCGCCGGATCATCGCCGGGCTCACGGTCGAGGAAAACCTCAAGCTGGCCCAGATCGCCCCGCCCATCGGCTGGTCGCTGGAGCGGGTCTATGACCTCTTCCCCCGCCTGCGCGAACGCCGCACGCAGGAGGGTGTCACGCTCTCGGGCGGCGAGCAGCAGATGCTCTCCATCGCCCGGGCGCTCTGCCGCGACATCAAGGTGCTGCTGCTGGATGAGCCCTACGAAGGGCTCGCCCCGGTGATCGTAGACGAGATCGAAAAGACGCTCCGCGTGATCAAGGAACAAGGGATCACCACGATCCTTGTCGAGCAAAACGCCGTACGCGCCCTGCAACTGGCCGACCGGGCCGTGATCCTGGATACAGGCGGCATCGTCTTTGACGGCACCGCGGCGGAAGTGCTGGAGAACAAGGAGTTGCGGGAAGAATATCTCGCCATCTGATGCCAGCGTGGCGGCACCTCTCGGTCGTGGTCACTGAAACTGGACGGAGTGTGAAAGGCCCCTGCGACCGCTGACCGGGTCTTGGTCTGGACGTGTGACGTCACGGTGTGTTTCCCACTTTTGGGACCCAGACCCGTTGAACCTTCCACCGTCAGCTTGTCAGGTTTTACCGATGTCACGGCATCTCTGCCCGGGAACAGTGCCGTCCTCTCGGATAGAGGTGACGCTGCCGATGGACAAAACCGACATTCCCGAAAAAGCGCCTAATCAAGCCACGGACGTGGCCTGAAACCAGAAGAGGGAAACCAGAACTCCCGCGCGGCGCAAACCGGAGACTTTCATCATATCTGCGCTGAAGGTGCTCCTGACCCTAGACCCGCAGCGACACAGCGGACCCGGTCGCATGCACCGAGAGCGACGCTGCGGCCACGTGATCGCGCGTCTCCACAAAGACCGACAGGTTATCGGCCGTGCCTTGCTTGACCGTGAAGGCTTCATGCGCCCAGACAAGGGTCTGCGTTCCGGTCACCACCAGCTTACCGCGGTCGATGTCGCTTTTCATATCCTTGATCATGTCCGACCGAAGATTGAGCAGCTCCACCTCCGTCGCCCCCTGCGCGACAGCGCGCATTCGCTCGACCATCTTGCCATCACCGGTGTCGAACAACGCCAGCTTGGCGAGCGATATCTCCGCCTCCATCAGCTTGGCCGCGCGCAGTATCATCAGTTTGGCATCGACCTGATCGGCAACCGCCCGGTCCACCAGGCCGTCGAATTCAGCGCGCCGCTGATCCCCTTCTGCCGCGCTGCGCCGGGCCGCATCCAGACGCAAGGCCTCCCCCGCACTGGCCAGCGCGGTCTCGTAGGCGGTCACACCTTCCTTCACGGCCTCGGGCATCCCCTCCCACAGCTCGGACGCCTTGATCTGATCCAGCGTCATATCCTGGGGCAGCGCGGTACCGCTCACCGCCTCGATCACCTGCCGCAGGGACTGGCCCAACCGGGTCGCCTCCTGTGTGAGAACATCGCGCAGCTGGCGCGAGAAATCCGAGTACATGTCCGAGGACGACATCGGCCTGCCGGGATCCGCATAGACCCCGGGCATGCCGTGATCAGGGACCCCCGAGACTGAAATTGACGGCCCGTGGATGTCCCGCCCGCCGCCCAGCTCCGAAAAGCTGATGGCCGTGACCTGCCGTACGCGCCCTGTCTGCAAACCGCTCAACTGACCGGTGAAGCTGCTGCCAAACCCTGAAAGCTGCATCGCGCGCACCCTCCGCATCGCTCCGCGGTTGGCATTCGACACGACCGGCGGGCCCAGAAACTCTGCAGGATTCTCTGCGACCCCGACAGCATCCGCCAGAAATCCTTACAAGCCGTGAACGCCTCGCCATAAGCATATGACACCTCCCCCGACCACTACTCGGGTGCGGCGCGGCAACTCACGTGACGTAAACAGGCGGGTTTTCATGCCCAAGGCCTTCGCCTATAGAGGGATTGAGGACAAAGAGCCCAGCAAAGACGGCTCCCCCGAATGGTCGAGGACATAAATGACAAAAAAGAACCATGATGCCGACGTGGCCTTTATACAGGCCCTGGCCGAACTGCTGCGTGAAAACGATCTGACGGAACTGCAGGTAAAAAGGGACTATGGCGCGGACGACAGCCTGAACGTGCGCGTAAGCCGCCATCTGCAGCAAGCACCGGCCAGCGTTCAGGTTGCGGCCCCTGCCGCCGCCTCGGCACCCGCCGCAGCGCCGGCCCCGGCAGAGGCCAGTGACGACCCCGCAGACCATCCCGGTGCCGTCACATCCCCGATGGTTGGCACGGTCTATATGCAGGCCGAACCGGGTGCCGCCTCCTTCATCACCGTGGGCGCCAGCGTCGCCGAAGGCGACACGCTGCTGATCGTCGAGGCGATGAAGACCATGAACCACATCCCCGCGCCCCGCGCGGGCACCGTCAAACGCATTCTGGTTGAAGACGGCGCCGCCGTCGAATTCGGCACCCCGCTCGTGATCGTGGAATAAGGCGCGCGCGATGTTCAACAAGATCCTTATTGCCAACCGAGGCGAGATCGCCTTGCGCGTCGTACGCGCCGCCCGCGAGATGGGCATCGCCAGCGTCGCCGTGCATTCCACCGCGGACAGTGACGCCATGCACGTGCGCATGGCGGATGAGAGCGTGTGCATCGGCCCGCCGTCGAGCACGCAAAGCTACCTGTCGGTCCCCGGGATCATTGCCGCCTGCGAGATCACCGGCGCCGAGGCCATCCATCCCGGGTATGGGTTCCTGTCGGAAAACGCGGGCTTCGTGCAGGTGGTGGAGGATCACGATCTTACGTTCATCGGCCCCACCGCGCAGCACATCCGCGTCATGGGCGACAAGATCACCGCCAAGGAAACCATGCGCAAGCTTGGGGTGCCGTGCGTGCCGGGATCTGAGGGCGGTGTCGCCACGCTGGAGGAAGCCCAGCGTCTGGGCGAAGAGATCGGCTATCCGGTGATCATCAAGGCCACGGCAGGCGGCGGCGGGCGTGGCATGAAGGTCGCGCAGAACGCCGCCGAGATGGAAAAAGCCTTTCGCACCGCCCGGGCGGAGGGCAAATCCAACTTCGGCAATGATGAAGTCTATATCGAGAAATACCTCACCACACCGCGACACATCGAAATCCAGGTATTTGGCGACGGCAAGGGCCGCGCCGTGCATCTGGGAGAGCGGGACTGTTCGCTGCAGCGGCGCCACCAGAAGGTCTTCGAGGAAGCGCCCGGGCCCTCCATCTCCGCCGAGGAACGCGCAGCCATCGGCAAGACCTGCGCCGAGGCCGTTGCCCGGATTGACTACGCCGGCGCGGGCACGATCGAGTTTCTCTACGAAAACGGCGAGTTCTACTTCATCGAGATGAACACCCGATTGCAGGTGGAACACCCCGTCACCGAAGCGGTCTTTGGCGTCGATCTGGTCCGAGAGCAGATCCGCGTTGCCGCCGGGCTGCCCATGTCCTTTTCCCAAGACGATCTGGACATCAACGGTCACGCCATCGAGGTCCGGATCAACGCCGAGAAACTGCCCGATTTCGCCCCTTGCCCCGGTCGGATCACCCAGTACCACACGCCCGGCGGGCTCGGCGTTCGGATGGATTCTGCCCTCTATGACGGCTATAGCATCCCGCCCTATTACGACAGCCTGATCGGCAAGCTGATCGTTCACGGGCGCGACCGGCCCGAGGCGCTGGCGCGTCTCAACCGGGCCCTTGGTGAGCTGATCGTGGACGGTGTGGACACCACCGTGCCGCTCTTTCACGCGCTGCTGCAGGAAGACGCGGTTCTCTCGGGGAACTACAACATCCACTGGCTGGAGCATTGGCTGAGCACCAATCTCCGCGACGCCTGATCCACGCGCGGTGCGACTGACACCGGACGTGCTGATGCAGAGCTATGCGGCGGGGATTTTCCCCATGGCCGAGCACCGCGACGACCCGGAGATCTTCTGGGTCGATCCGCAACGACGCGGGGTCATGCCGATCACGGGCTTTCACGCCTCGCGCTCCCTGCGCCGGGCGATGCGGAACACCGCGCTGGAGATCAGCATCAATCAGGACTTCGAAGGCGTGCTGGAGGGCTGCGCCGACCGGGCAGACACCTGGATCAACGCCGAAATTCACAGCCTTTACGCCGCGTTGCACGCCGCAGGGCATGCTCATTCACTGGAGGTCTGGGACGGCAGCGTGTTGGTCGGAGGTGTTTACGGGGTGACGCTGGGGGCTGCCTTCTTCGGTGAGAGCATGTTTTCGCGCCGCACCAACGCCTCCAAGATCGCGCTGGCCTGCCTGGTGGACCGGTTGCGCTCGGGCGGCTTTCAGCTCTTCGATACTCAGTTCCTGACGGCGCATCTGGCGTCGCTGGGCGGTGTCGAGGTGTCGCGGGCCGATTATCACCGTGCGCTGCGCGCTGCCTGCGCGATGCAGGCGTCCTTTACGGATCCGCCGCTGCGCAGCCCTCAGGAGGTCGTGCAGCGCATGGCCCAGAGGTCATAGCGCGCGTGATCCAACGCCGAGAGCGCGGGCGCAGACGCGATCATCCAGCCGGAAAACACGCGGCCCCCATGGGTCGCATCGGCCACGTCGAGTGCGACGAAAGCATCGCCCGAGGGGTTGCCAACCGGGTATCTGCAAGAGGTGACCGTAATGCGCAGCTGCTCAAACAGCGCCGTTTGCCCTGCCCGCATCTCGATGTCGTAGACTTGACCGCTGATCTTGTCGAGCCCGCGCAGCACCACGCCATCGGCCTCCGATACCTGCTGTGCCGACGCGCTACCCGCGACAACCGCAAGAAGGAAAGCCGCCGCGCGGATCATTCGCCGCTGCCGCTCACGAACCGGAGCAGGAGCGACACGAGGCTCACCGCCCCTTGCGTATCGGTGATCGTGTCACCCGCCTCGAAAAAGAAGGGTGAGCCGCCCGGCATGATCTCCACGAAGTTGCCGCCAAGCAACCCTTCGGAGGACACGACAATGGCGCTGTCATCGGGGATGTCGATGCCCTGACGCAGCGCGACCGTCGTCTCTGCGCGGAAGGTTTCGGGGTTCAGATCAACCGCAGCCACAGACCCCACGCGCACCCCCGCGAGGCGCACGTCCGTACCGACGCTGACCCCTTCGAGGCTGCGAAAGCTCGCCTGCAGCGGATAGGTGGCCGAGCCGCTCTGATAATCGGTGACCTGCGCTGCGTAGATCACGAAAGCTGCGGCGGCTGCCAGCACGCCCGCGCCAACCAGCACTTCGGTGGTGTTCTCTGCCATGTCGCTGTTACTCCGGTGACCAGGCTTCGTAGTCGCGCCGCTCGGCCGGATCGCTGCGGCGTATGGATCCTTTCGGCGCATAGGCAAGCGGTGTGCCGGTCAGGTTTTCCTGATGCGGTTTCTCCCAAGATTTGCGCGCCAGGGGCGCTTCCGTGGGCGGCGCTTCCCAGGTGTGATGCAGCCACCCGTGCCATTCCGGATCCACGCGGCTCGCCTCCGCTTCACCGTTGAAAATTACCCAGCGGCGGCTCTTGTCCTTGTTTTCGTAAAAGATATTTCCCTGGCCGTCCTCGCCCACCTTGGTACCATTGCGCCAGGTCCACAGTTGCGTGTTCAGCGTCTGGCCGTTCCACCAGGTGACGGCGCGCAAAAGAGATGTCAGAAGTCCCATGGAGTGCCTCCGCTCAGCAAGCTTGTCTCACATATGGCTGATTGTCGGGTAAACGTCCAGCAATAGCGTCGGTGGAAATAGATGGCATCGTAGAGATCCGCTCACCGCCCTTCCGGCGCGAGCGTAAGCGGAGCACACCGCATCCCCGATCTTCATCTGAAGCTTGAGAAATATCGGCCAAAATACTGTTTCAAATAACTAATATGGAAAAAAGAAGCTCCAATACCGCGCAAGCCACCGCATCCGACCTGCCGCGCGCTACGCACCCTCTCGCTCAGACGGTCTCGCCCGCGCGACTGTCGGGCAGGACGGCCGTCACCTCGATCTCGATCCGAAGGTCGGGGGTGATCAGCCCGCATTCGATCATGGTCGCCGCGGGGGGATGATCGCCAAAGGCCGCCCGCAGCAGTGGCCAACAAGCGGCGAACTCGGTCCGGTCCGGCAGCATATAGGTGACCCGCACCACGTGGCTGAAATCTGTCCCCGCCTCGGTGAGCGCATCGCCGATGATCTCCAGCGCGGAGCGGCATTGCGCGACGACCGTCTGCCCCTGACCGGTCGTGCCCGCCACATGCACCCAGCCATTGGCGACGACCGCCCGGCAATATCCGATCTGCGGCTCGAATGCGCCGCCTGACGCGATCCTGCGAAAACCCATTCTTGCTCCCCTTTTTGTACGTCCCACCCCTTGGCACACTGGTCCTTACCGGAACAAGATCACCCCGCAAACGGAACGCACATCCTCCGCTGTGCTGCAGGTCGCGTCCCCACACCCGCGCGATAAACGACAATTCTACCGGGTCGGCCCGACGCCCGTGCCAGCCACCCAGCCCGACAAGACAGCGCCACATCCTCCGCGGTGCGCCCAGCAAAAAAGGCGGGCTCGATGCCCGCCTTTTTTGCACGTCCGTCCCAAAGGACCGGTCTCAACCGGCGCTGGCGGGCTCCTTCTCTGTGTCGGCGTAGATCATCAGCGGTGCGGCATCGGACACCACGGCCTCCTCGTTGACAACGATCTCTGTCACACTGTCCTGACCCGGCAGATCGAACATCGTGTCGAGCAGGATGTCCTCCAGAATGGACCGCAGCCCCCGCGCACCGGTCTTGCGCTCAATCGCGCGCTTGGCGATCGCTGACAGCGCATCATCGGTGAAGGTCAGCGCCGTATCCTCCAGCTCAAAGAGCCGCTGATACTGCTTGACCAGCGCATTCTTGGGCTGGGTCAGGATGGTGACCAGCGCGTCCTCGTCCAGATCCTCGAGGGTTGCCAGCACCGGCAGACGGCCCACGAATTCCGGGATCAACCCGAATTTCAGCAGATCCTCAGGCTCCAGATCCGTAAAGATCTCGCCCACGCCCCGCTCGTCATTATCACGCACGTCGGCACCAAAGCCCATGGCGGACCCCTTGCCGCGCGCCGCGATGATCTTGTCCAGACCCGCGAAAGCACCGCCGCAGATAAAGAGGATGTTCGTGGTGTCCACCTGCAGGAATTCCTGCTGAGGATGCTTGCGCCCGCCCTGCGGCGGTACGGAAGCAACCGTCCCCTCCATCAGTTTCAGAAGCGCCTGCTGCACCCCCTCGCCCGACACATCGCGGGTGATCGAGGGATTTTCCGACTTGCGGGTGATCTTGTCGACCTCGTCGATGTAGACGATACCGCGCTGCGCACGCTCCACATTGTACTCGGAGGCCTGCAGCAGCTTGAGAATGATGTTCTCCACATCCTCACCCACATACCCCGCTTCGGTCAGTGTCGTCGCATCGGCCATGGTAAAGGGCACATCCAGGATCCGCGCTAGCGTCTGCGCGAGCAGCGTCTTGCCACAGCCGGTCGGGCCGATCAGCAGGATATTGGACTTCGCCAGCTCAATGTCACCACCCTTCTGGGCGTGGTTGAGCCGCTTGTAGTGATTGTGCACCGCGACCGACAGCACCCGCTTGGCGGTGGCCTGACCGATCACGTAATCATCGAGCACTTCGCAGATGTCGCTGGGCGTGGGCACCCCGTCGGTGGACTTGAGCCCGGAGGCCTTTGTCTCCTCCCGGATGATATCCATGCACAGCTCGACGCATTCGTCGCAAATGAAGACGGTCGGACCCGCGATCAGCTTGCGCACCTCGTGCTGGCTCTTGCCACAAAAGCTGCAATAGAGCGTATTTTTGCTGTCGCCTGTCGAATTCGTTGCCATGTCAACCCTTTCAGGTCCTGTATCCCAAGGCAGCACCTGACGTCTGCCTAGCCCTACTATGTCAGTTTAGGCCAGCGTCTGCAGGTCCACAATCGCTAAATGGTAAACCCGCAACCATGCCGCAGCTGTCCTAGTCTTCGCTGCTCTCCTTGCCGCGACTTTCAACAATCTCGTCGATCAGGCCCCATTTCTTGGCCTCTTCGGGAGACATGAAGTTGTCCCGCTCCAGCGCATCCTCGACTTTTTTCAGGGTCTGGCCGGTGTGCTTCACGTAGATTTCATTCAGCCGCGTCTTCAGCTTTTGCGTCTCCTGCGCGTGGATCATGATATCCGTCGCCTGCCCCTGGTAGCCGCCCGAGGGCTGGTGCACCATCACGCGGGAGTTGGGCAGCGAGAACCGCATGCCGGGCTCGCCCGCGGTCAAAAGCAGCGATCCCATGGAAGCCGCCTGCCCGATCACCAGGGTCGAGACCTTGGGCTTGATGTACTGCATGGTGTCGTAGATCGAGAGGCCAGAGGTGACCACACCACCGGGGCTGTTGATGTACATGGAGATTTCCTTGGACGGGTTCTCCGCCTCCAGATGCAGCAGCTGCGCCACGATCAGCTGGGACATGCCGTCATGCACGGGGCCCGACAGAAAGATGATCCGCTCCTTCAGCAGGCGCGAAAAGATGTCATAGGCACGCTCGCCCCGGCTGGTCTGTTCCACGACCATGGGGACAAGGTTCATGTAGGTGTCGATTGGATCGTTCATGTGGGGATGCCTGTCATTTGGTAATCGCCCGGACCATACCGCGCGAAGCGTTACTCAACTATTAGTATCGGTGCGGGGGGGCTGCAAGGGGCCGCGGGCCTCGACACGGCAGCAGCGCGCGGTGGCATTGATCCCGCAGAGCGGCCCGCTAGATCGCTTGCGATGACAGCGCTTGATCATTTCCCGCCGACCCGAACCGCCGCCCTCGAAAGGCTCGCACGATTCGTCCCCCACGCCGGGCGCGACTACGCAGCGCGGCGCAACTATGACCTCGGCCCCGGGCGTCACACGGGCGTCTCGCAGCTGTCACCGTACCTGCGCTGCCGTCTGATCACCGAACGCGACGTGCTGGAGGCCGTGCTGGTGCGTCACAGCCCGCAAGCGGCGGAGAAGTTCATTCAGGAGGTTTTCTGGCGGACCTATTGGGTGGGCTGGCTGATGCAGCGTCCCGGTGTCTGGGACCAGTACCGCGCGGATCTCAACCGGCAGTGGGATGCGGTACAGACCCAGTCGGGCCTGCGCGCGCGGTGGGAGGAGGCCTGCAGCGGCCAGACCGGCATCGACTGTTTCGATACTTGGGCGCAGGAACTGGCGGAGACGGGCTATCTGCACAACCACGCGCGCATGTGGTTTGCCTCCATCTGGATTTTCACGCTGGAGCTGCCGTGGGAGCTGGGCGCGGATTTCTTCCTGCGGCATCTGCTGGACGGCGACCCTGCATCCAACACGCTGGGATGGCGGTGGGTTGCGGGCATCCAGACCCCGGGCAAGACCTATCTGGCGCGCACCAGCAACATCTCCAAATTCACCGAAGGCCGGTTTCACCCCAAATACCAGCTGGCCGGTGAGGCCCCGGCGCTGAGCGCGCCTCCCGCGCCCGACGCCCGGCCGCTGCCGCCCCGGGGTCATGCGGCCAGCAGCCTGCGCAGCGGGCTCCTGCTGCATGACGCAGACCTCAGCCCGGGTTTCGTGCTGGAGCGGGTGACACCGCTGACCCATGCGGTCCTGACGCCCGAGGCCCCTTCCCCCCTGATGCCCGCGCCGCATGTGACCGCGTTCCGGGACGCCGCGACCGGGGACACGCAGACCCGCTGGGCAGAGCGGCTGGGCACCGCAGGCGGTCAGATGCGCACGGCTGGCGAGATCATCGATTGGGCCCGGCAACACGACCTGCAGCAAATCGTCACGGCAGCCGCCCCCACCGGTCCCGTTGCCACGGTTCTGGCCGCTCTGCGCGCCACGCCCGATGCGCCAAAGCTCGTGGAGATCCGGCGCGATTACGACGATGCGGCCTGGCCTCTGGCCACCAAAGGCTTCTTTCCGTTCAAAAAACACATCCCCAGCCTGCTCAAAACCATCCGTTGATTTCTACTCTGGGGTGCGGTTAGGCTCTCCGTTGGGGGGCCCATAAAAAAGCCGTGATCCGTCACATGGGCGTTACACGCGCCATGCAGATGGTCCTCAGTGATGCTGCATCCGGGGGGTGCGGCGCGTCCAACAGAGCCACCGACAGAGGAAGCTTATGAACCGCAAAGACATCATCAACGATCCCGACCATGGCAACAAGGCAGAGGCCTTCGAGGCCTTTGACGACATCCCGACGAACCCGAACCTCAACCGCACCATCGGCGATGTGATCAACCGCCGCTACGGTCGCCGCGACATGCTCAAAGGGGTGCTCGGCGTTGCCGCAACGACAGCGCTTTTCGGCACCTCCGCCATGGTCGCGCCCAAGCGCGCCGCTGCCAGTGCCGACGCGAGCCGCTACAAATTCGACGAACTGACCTGGGGCAACGACACCGAGCATCACATCGCGGATGGCTACAACGCCGACGTGCTGCTGCGCTGGGGCGATCCCATCACCGCCGACGCACCCGAATTCGACGTGATGAACCAGACGGCGGAAGCGCAGCTCAAGCAGTTCGGCTACAACAACGACTACGTGGGCTTCACCGCTCTGAATGACGAAGGCACCCGCGGGCTGCTCTGCGTGAACCACGAATACACCAACGAGGAAGTGATGTTCCCCGGCCTGGGCCGTCAGGACCGCGCGGGTTTCGAGGGCATGACCGAAGAGTTGGTGAACATCGAGATGGCCGCCCACGGCGGATCGGTCGTGGAGATTGCGCAAGGCGAGGACGGCAAGTGGTCGCTGGTCCGCGACAGCCAGTACAACCGCCGCATCACGCCGCTCAACACCGAGATGACAATCGACGGCCCCGCCGCCGGTCACGCGCGGATGCAGACCAACGCCGACCCCGAAGGCATGACCGTCATCGGCACCGTGAACAACTGCGCCGGCGGCATGACGCCCTGGGGCACCTACCTGATGGCCGAGGAGAACTTCCACGGCTATTTCTGGACCGACAAGGTGGACGCCGAGGGCAAGCCCGACGTGACCGGCATGGAAGAGGCCATGGCCAAGCGCAACGGGCGCTACGGCGTGCCCGGCATGTGGTACGCCTGGGGCAAGTACCACGACCGCTGGAACATCGACAAAGAGCCGAACGAGCCCAATCGCTGGGGCTGGATCGTCGAAGTGGATCCGCGCAACCCCGATGCCGCACCGATCAAGCACACCGCTCTGGGCCGGTTCCGCCACGAAGGCGCTGAGACGACCGTGTCCAAGGACGGCCATCTCGTGGTCTATTCGGGCGACGACAACCGGTTCGACTACCAGTACAAATACGTCTCCGGCGGCACGATCAACGACGACACGGCCGTCTTCGGCTCCTCGCTCTTCTCGGATGGCACGCTCTATGTGGCGCGGTTTGACGAGGACGGCACCGTCGAATGGATGCCACTCGTGCACGGTGAAGGACCGCTCACAGCTGAGAACGGGTTCAACGATCAGGGCGATGTGATGATCGACACGCGCATGGCCGCGGATCTGCTGGGCGCCACGCCCATGGACCGTCCAGAGGACGCGCAACCCGGGCCCAACGGCACCGCCTATCTGATGCTGACCAACAACACCCGCCGTCAGCCCGATCAGGTGAATGCCGCCAACCCGCGGCCTGAATCGTCCTTTGGTCACATCATCGAGATCAAGGAAGACGGCGAGGATCATGCCGCCACCAAAGGCACCTGGTCGATCCTGGTCAAATGCGGCGATCCGACGATCGAGGAAGTGGGCGCCCAGTGGAACCCCGAAACCTCCGAGAGCGGCTGGTTCGGCTCACCCGACAACTGCGCCATCGACGCGGACGGGCGGCTGTGGATCTCCACCGACCAGGGCTCGAGCTGGGGCAAGACCGGCAAATCCGACGGGCTCTACGGCCTGGAAACCGCGGGCGATCTGCGCGGTCATTCCAAGCTCTTCTTCCGCTGCCCGGTGGGGGGCGAGCTCTGCGGGCCGTACTTCCACGACAGCGGCGAGACGCTGTTTCTCGCGGTGCAGCACCCGGGCACGGACGGTACCAAGGATTTCAGGGGCTTCGAGCGCGACTCGACCTTTGAGGATCCGGCGACCCGCTGGCCCGATTTCGACCCGGCCATGCCACCACGCCCCTCGGTCGTCGTGGTGACGAAAGAGGGTGGCGGCAAGATCGCCATCTGAGCTGCAACGCCCTGCACGAGAGGTGACAGCTGCGGCCCTGCCGAGTTGGTCCTTCCCGGACCAACTGCGGGTCAGGCACCCAGCTGGCGCCTCTCCGCCATCACGTCGCAGATCACATCAGAGACCCCGCGCGGTGTGCGGGGTCTTTTTTGGTAAATAACCTTCAAAGGTGACTTTCGGCGCTATGGACGCTCGCCCCCGCCTTCCGGTGGCAGCTTCGATCTCATACCCCCTAATGCTGTAGCCGCTCCAACTGACCGGATCTTCGTTCCAAGCCAGCGCCATGCCGCAAGGGCCCCGACCATCACGCAGGGTCAACACTCCGGTTATCTGCTCCAATTCCCCGAAGACACTTTCGACACTCATAACCCCCTTCACACGCCCGTCCAAAACATCTGTGACGCAAAAGATGGGTAACCTTTTCGAACGCACTACGCGCCACACAGCGCCGCACACCCAAGCCTGAGCGCGCAAGTGCCTGCGAAAACAGGTGACCCGACGTGTGAACGCGATAAAATTCTGCTTTGATCTCAGGCCCACTCGGTGCTGGCATTAAACCATATGTGATGACCATAAACCGGAGGTTTGTCTGGATCGTGGCGGAGAAATCGAAGTCCGAACCAACAGGGCCGCCGAGAGGTGATGCAATATGCCCCTTGTTCTCCTCCAAGCTGGGACTTGCCCCAGCCTAGCAAGCTCGCGCAGATTTCAGGCAGTTGTTGCGCGCTGGACCTGTTCATATCCGCCTTTGATCCGCCGGAGCCGCCTCATCAGCAGGCCGCTGTATCGCGTAGACTGGCCAAGAGCGTCACGACCTGTCGCCTCTCACGGGACGAGGTCACATCAGCATCGTTCTCGCGGGCATCACGGCCACTGTTCCGGCTTCAGTAGCCATCCGTCGCAATCATGCCGGGAGGCGGCTCTATCTGATGATCCGGTCTCTGCCACCGTTGGACCATCGCAGTGGAGAGCCCCCCACCCGCAGCACGCTACTGCGACGCAGATAGTAATTCCTCGGCCATCTGTCACAGCATGATCGCGCGCGTGCGGGCAACGACGACCGTGGTCTTCCATCCATTTCCTTGTTCCGCGGAGTACTGGTTGCAGATGGCCTTGGCCTCTGGATCATGCCCGACCCATGGTCATGCAGCCTCGACCGGAATGAAGCGCAACCTCATCCGGCAGGCCCGACACATCTCCACGCTTATCGCATAGCTGCTGCTGTGGCTGACGACCGACGCAGGCCCGAGGTAGCAGGTGGGCTCTTCCCGCCCATCAAGGCGCTCAAGGGACAGCAGCGCCGCACGGAAATGCGCAGTCGCCGTTCCTTGCGGCGATGATCTACACCAAGCTTTTGAAACGTTCGTTGCACATCCACATCGTCGTGGACAGGATCATGGACCGGCGCAAATGCCTGTGACGCTGGTGTTATGTGTCTGCAGTGGGCACGAAACAGGGCCTTGATCTCCCCTGCGCCGCGGCAATGCGGCCCCGCGGCTCGATGGGGCGTCCCAACACATCAGTTGCAGACCCCTTCCGGTCATGTTCGATGGACGGCCATGGCTGCCCCTTTTTGTCTTCCGAAGCCACACACTTGTATGGCGGCACATGTGACCATCAAAAATGCCCTCACCAGACTGACGCGCGCCTGCTACGCCAGACGGTCACAAAAGCGGCAGGCCCGCACCTCGAAAACCCGCGGCATCACAGCGAAAAGCGGCGCCGCAAAGATGTGCTTTCCGAAAGGCACCCGCTTTTCGCATGGCCTCTCGCCGCCATCCCGTGCATCACAGACGCCTCCGTGATAACGATCCACGATGCCCGCTGATTTCGACACCGCCTGCACCCTGGCCGAAAGCGACCGCATCCGCGGCCTCGACATCTCCATGTTCGACACGGAAGATGCGGTCAATGTCATCCTGCAGCGCTCCGAGGTGCTGGCCGACCGCCCCCGCCCCGGCCGGATCATCCGCGCATGGAGCGATGGCGACACGCGGCCCATCCGCGCCATCGCCGAGGCCGAGGGCGAGACCCTCATCCGCCGGGCCATCGCCTTCATCTTCCTCGAATTCGACACCCTCCGCCCGACACTGGCCGAGATCGCACCAGCGCGCGTGGCAGACATCGGCTGCGGCTACGCGATCTTCGGTCTGCCGTTGGCGCTGGACGTCGGATGCCACCTGACGCTGATCGATCTGGAACAGAGCGACGCGCGCCACTTCGGGTTCCAGCAACGCGCGGCCGCCTACAGCAATCTGGCGCGCGCCGCCGCTTTCCTGACGGCCAACGGCGTCCCTGACGCACAGATCGACACGCTCAACCCCGACACCCGCGATGTCATGACGATCCCGCCGGTCGATCTGGCCGTCAGCTTCCTGTCCTGCGGGTTCCACTACCCCTGGCAGACCTATGCGGCCTTCCTCGGCCAGCGGATCACCCCGGGCGGCGCCGCGATCCTCGACATCCGCGCCCGCAAGGCCGAAACCGCCCGCCGGGAGCTGGCTGCCATCGGCACAGTCACGCCCCTGCACAAGGCCGCGGGCGGCGGGGCCGAGCGTCTGCTGATCCGCACACCCGGCCTGCGGCAACCGCCGTAACCTCTCAGACGTCCCGCCCGACCGCAGGTCCGGGCAGCCGCCTCCCTGCCTCGATGGCGGGGAGGCGGCTTGCTCCCCTTCCCCCAATACGCGCTTCCGGTTCAGGCGCGCCACCAGGTTCAACCCTCTGCCCGTCGCAAAGCGCCGTGCCGCAGCACCACCGGCTCTATCCCGGCGCCATAAAAACGCGACGACCTGTCAAATCGCAGAGCGCCGATCTCACGCCACCCAGCTTGCCTTGCGCTTGTCAAAGAACGCCGCGATCCCTTCGGCTGCCTCCGGTGTCTCCCACTGCGCGGCCAGCGCCGCCACACTCCGCTCGACCTGTGCTGCATCGACCCGCGCGCCCAGATCCCGCGCCAGAGCCTTGGCCGCGGCCACCGCACCGGGTGCGCAGGCGAGATAAGGTGCGACCTCCGCCTCGACCGCCGCCGCCAAAGCCTCCTCGGGCACGGCCCGCGCCAGGATCCCCAGATCCACCGCCTCCGCCGCGTCAAAGAGCCGAGAAGACATGAAAACCCGCCGCGCGCGCCCCTCGCCCATGCGCGCCAGCACATAGGGACCGATCGTCGCCGGGATCAGACCCAGCCGCGTCTCCGTAAACCCAAAGCGCGCGCCCTGGGCGGCCACCGCCACATCGCACACGCAGGCCAGCCCCACGCCGCCGCCAAAAGCATTCCCCTGCACCGCCCCGATCAGGGGCTTCGGCAGCGCGTTGAGCGCCCCCAGCATGTCAGCAAGCTTGCGGGCCTCGGCCATCCGCGCGGGCCCGTCCATCTCGCGCTGTGCTGCCATCCACGCCAGATCGCCCCCCGCGCAAAAGCTCCGGCCCGTCCCGCTCAACACCACGACCCGCACCGACGGATCCGCCCCCAGCTCCGCCGCCGCCTGGCTCAGCTCCTCCAGCATCCGTGCGGACATCGCGTTGTGCTTCTCGGGGCGGTTCAGCCGCAAACTGGCCACCCCGCGCGCGTCTTTCTCCAGCTCCAGCGTCTCGAACATCACCCCTCCTGTCACAGATCACCGCAGCGCAAGCACACGGCCCACACCTGCCCTATACATCCACAGGGGTGCGCGCCGCGTCACTCAGGCGCTGCGCCATCTCCGCCGCCCGCGTGATCACCTCCCGGTCGAGCCCCGTCTCATAGCCCAGAGCGGCCAGATGCGCCGCCACCGCCTCCGTGGCCACATTGCCCGCGGCACCGGGCGCAAAGGGACAGCCACCCAGCCCCGCCACCGCCGCATCGAACACCCGCACCCCAAGGCTCAGCGACGTATCGATCATCTCCATCGCGCGCCCGTGGGTATCGTGGTAATGCCCCGCCAGCCGACCCACGGGCACCACATCGCGCACCGCCAGCAGCATCCGCGCGATGCTGTCAGGCGTGCCCGCCCCGATGGTATCGCCCAGGCTCACCTCATAGCACCCCATGGCGAACAGCCGGTCCGCCACCGCCGCCACCGCCGCAGGTGCCACCGGCCCATCGTAGGGACAGGCCACCACACAGGACACATAGCCCCGCACCGGCAAATCGATGTGCCGCGCCGCCTCCAGAATGGGCTCGAACCGCGCGATGCTCTCGTCAATCCCGGCGTTCACATTGGCCCGGCTGAACCCTTCGGAGGCAGAGGCAAAGACGGCAATCTCATCCGCCCCCGCCGCCTGCGCCTCCTCAAATCCACGCAGGTTCGGCGTCAGCGCCGCGTAGCGCACCCCGGGCGCCCGGGTGATCCCCGCCAGCACCTCGGCCGAGCGGGCCATCTGCGGCACCCATTTGGGCGATACGAAACTGCCCACCTCGATCCGGCCGAACCCGGCAGCGCTCAGCAGATCCACCAGCGCCACGCGCTCGGCCACCGCGATCTCGCGGGCCTCATTCTGCAGACCGTCCCGCGGGCCCACCTCGAAAATCTCACATGCCCCCAGGCTCATCGCTCCCCCCTCTCGCGCAACGCGCTCTCTTCATCTTGCCAAATAAACTCACTGTCCCGACCGCGCCGCGCTCACGAAGGCCAGGGCGCATAGAAATCCCGGTCGTAAAGACCGCCACCCTCCGGCAGGGACGCGCGAAACGCCGGCCGCCCCGCGATCCGCTCGTACCAATCCGCCAGAGCCCCATGCCCATCGAGCCGCGTGAAATGCCGCGCCATATAGACCGCCTGCCCCACACTCACATCCGCAGCCGTAAACGCATCCCCCAACAGACAGGCCCGCCCGTCCTGCAACAGCACCTCCAGCGCATCGTAGCACTTTCCCACCCGTGCCGCCTCCAGTTTCATCACCACCGGGCTGCGCATCGCATCCTCGTAGAGCATCACATGCTGCTGGGTCAGCGCCGCCACATGCTGGCTGATGGTCTCCGCGAAATGCACCCAGACCAGCCACGCCGCCCGCTCCCCATGCCCCGGCATCCGGCCCAGCCCCTCCGGGCTGAACCGCTCGCACAGCACCTGCGTGATGGCCCCCGTCTCGAACAGCACCTCCCCGTCCAGCTCCAGCGCCGGGACCCGCCCCGCCGGCGACAGCGCCAGAAAACCCGCTTCCCGCAGGCTGCGATCAAAGGGGTAGGTCTTCACCGTAAAGTCGACCCCCAGCTCGTGCAGCAACCACAGGCTGCGCATGGAGCGTGTCTGCGGGCAGTGATGCAGCGTGATCATGCCTCCGCCTCCAGCCGGATAAGTGCCGCCCCCGCCGCCACCTGATCCCCTTCCGCCGCCAGCACTTCAGCCACCACACCGTCGCGCGCGGCCACCAGCCCGTGCTCCATCTTCATCGCCTCCAGCACCGCCAACCGGTCACCGACCGCCACCGCCTGACCGGGGGTGGCGTCGATGGATTTCACCAAGCCCGGCATGGGCGCCTCGATCAGCGTGCCGTCCCCGGCCGCCGCAGTTGCCCGGTCCAGCGGATCGACCCGTTCGACCGACAGCCCATAAAGATCAAAGACCGTGATGACGGACCCCGCCACACTCACGCGCGGCGCAGGACTACCGCCGACCGTCCAGATCCCGCCGCGGCGCACCGCCTCGACCGTCTCATCGCCCACCTGCCACCGCTGCAGCACGTCCGAGCAGACCTCGACCGTCAACTCCCGCACCGCATCTCCCACGCGCAGTTGCACGCTCTGCCGCAGGGGTTGCCACAGCGCAAACCCCGCCAGCGGCCCTGGCTCCAGCAGGCCGAGTGCGGCCATCCCGGCCAGCGCCAGATGCCGCGGCGCGGGCACCGGCTGCACGCTCAACGTCTCCAGATCCCGGGCGATCAGACCGGTATCGACCTCACCGCGCCCGAAGCCCTCATGCGCCGCCAGCGCCCCCAGAAAGCCCAGGTTCGTCACCGTGCCCGCCACCTCACAGCCCGCCAGCGCCCGCCGCAACCGCGCCAGTGCAACCGCCCGCGTCGGACCATGGGTAATCACCTTGGCGATCATCGGATCGTAGAAAGGGCTGATGGTATCGCCACTACGCACGCCACTGTCCGCCCGTGCCCCCTCCGGAAAGCGCAAATGGCTCAGCGTCCCGGTGGCAGGCAGAAACCCCGCCGCCACGTCTTCGGCGTAAAGCCGCGCCTCAAAGGCATGGCCCCGCAACCCCAGATCCTCCTGACGCGCGGGCAGCCCCTCGCCCGCCGCCACCCGCAATTGCCACGCCACCAGATCGACCCCGGTGATGGCCTCCGTCACCGGATGCTCCACCTGAAGCCGCGTGTTCATCTCCATGAAGAAGAACCCGTCCGACCGCAGCCCGCCCGCGCCGTCCACGATGAATTCCACCGTACCCGCGCCAGCATAACCAATGGCCTCCGCCGCCCGCACTGCCGCCGCACCCATGGCGCCGCGCATCTCCTCGGTCATGCCCGGCGCGGGCGCCTCCTCGATCACCTTCTGGTGCCGCCGCTGCAGCGAACAGTCCCGCTCAAAAAGATGCACGGCACGGCTGCCGTCGCCAAAGACCTGCACTTCGATATGCCGCGGCTGGCTCACGAACCGCTCCACCAGCACATCCGCGTTGCCAAAGGCAGTCCGCGCCTCGCTGCGGGCCGAGGCAAGTGCCGCGGCGAAATCACCCGCACCCTCCACCAGCCGCATACCCTTGCCGCCCCCACCTGCCACAGCCTTGATCATCACCGGATAGCCGATCTCCGCCGCCGCCTCCGCCAGCCGCGCGTCACCCTGATCCGCGCCGTGATAGCCGGGCACCACCGGCACGCCCGCCTCCACCATCAACGCCTTCGCCGCATCCTTCAGACCCATGGCGCGAATGGCCTGCGCCGACGGACCGATGAACACCAGCCCGGCGGCCTCGACCGCAGCCACGAAATCGGGGTTCTCGCTCAGAAACCCGTAGCCCGCATGAATGGCCTCAGCCCCCTCCGCCAGCGCGGCTTCAATGATCCTGTCTCCCCGCAGGTAGCTCTCGGCCGGGGCAGAGCCGCCGATATGCACCGCGCGATCCGCCATCGCCACATGTTTGGCCTGCGCATCCGCATCCGAATAGACCGCGACACACCGTACCCCCATGGCCTGCGCCGTCTCGATCACCCGGCAGGCGATCTCGCCCCGGTTCGCGATCAGGATCGTTTCAAACATATCTCACCACCATGACCCCGAGGTCCCGTCCATCAGATGTTGTCGCACGTAGGCCGGCAAAGGCCAGGCATCGTAATCAACCCCCGTCAGCCGCCCCGGCGGTGCGCCACGCCAGGCGTGCCGGTAAAGCTCCATATGCAGTGTGATCTCGATCTGTTCGAGCGCTGCATCCACCTTGCCCTTGGTCTCGGCAATGCCGTCCTCGAGCTTCTGCGCCGCGCTCTTCTGTTGCAGCCAGCCGCGCGGCAGGATCTGCCCCAGCACCTTGCTCCCGGCGGAGACCGCCACCAGCAGCACCAGATTGGCCAGCACCCCGGGCAGCGACGGGGCGGCGATGTCGCGGAAAAACCCTGGCAACCCGCCGAACCAGCCGCGTTTGGTACCCGACTGCGCCGCAAGCTCCGACCGGGCAAGATCAAACTCCTGCGCAAAACTCTCGCGGAACTGGCGGGCAAAGGCACGACGGTTGAAATCAGACCGCCCCGCCCAAAGCTGCAGCTTCGGCCGCACGAACCACCCTTGCCGGGACTGCTCCACGAACTCCTCGAAATCGAAGATGAAAAAGTAATCCTCCGCATCCGCCGAATTGTGGATCAGGTAGACCGGCAGCGCCACCTGCCGCCCCAGCGTCGGCAGACTGACCCCGCCAAAGGCGCCCGCAACGCGCTCCCTGATCCGGCGGATCCCGCTCACGCCCCGCACCCGCACCACGACCGGTGCAGGCCCTGCCCCGCTCTTTCATCTTGCCCGAAAAACTCCGGGGGAGGTGCGCAGCACCGGGGGCAGCGCCCCCGACCCGGCACCGGGTCCCTTACGACATTCCTACCCGACCGCGCGCCGCGCACCGACGTTATACCGACGGGATACCGACGCGATACCGATGCACCACCGACGCCCATTTTCACATCCGGAAGACGCCAAACCGCGTCTCCTCGATAGGGGCATTCAGCGCAGCCGACAGCGACAGAAACAGCACATCCCGGCTGCGGCGCGGGTCAATCACACCATCGTCCCAGAGCCGCGCCGAGGCATAGAGCGGATGGCTCTGCCGCTCGAACATCTCAATCGTCGGTTGCTTGAACGCGGCCTCGTCCTCGGCGCTCCAGGTCTCGCCCGCACGCTCCAAGGCGTCGCGTTTCACAGTCGCCAGCACCCCCGCCGCCTGCGGCCCGCCCATGACGGAAATGCGGCTGTTGGGCCAGCTCCACAGGAAGCGAGGAGAGTAGGCCCGCCCCGCCATCCCGTAGTTGCCCGCGCCGAAAGACCCCCCCACCAGCATGGTCACCTTGGGCACATTCGTGGAAGCCACGGCGGTGACCATCTTGGCCCCATGCCGCGCGATCCCTTCGTTCTCATACTTACGGCCGACCATGAAACCCGTGATATTCTGCAGAAAAACCAACGGGATACACCGCTGAGAACACAGCTCAACGAAATGCGCACCCTTTTGCGCGGCCTCCGAAAACAGCACGCCATTGTTGGCCACGATGCCAATGGGGCAGCCTTTCAGATGCGCGAACCCGGTCACCAGCGTCTCGCCAAAACGCGGTTTGAATTCGTCAAAGCGCGAACCGTCCACCACCCGCGCGATCACCTCGCGGATGTCATAGGGCGTGCGCAGATCGCCCGGCACCACGCCCAAAATCTCTTCGGGATCATAGGCAGGCTCTTCGGGCGCCTCCCACTGCACCGTGACCGGTTTCGCGCGGTTCAGCGACGCGACCGCGCGCCGCGCGAGGCTCAGCGCATGGGCGTCATCCTCCGCCAGATAGTCCGCCACCCCGCTCAAACGCGTGTGCACATCGCCACCGCCCAGATCCTCCGCCGTGACAACCTCACCTGTCGCAGCCTTGACCAAGGGCGGCCCGGCCAGAAAGATAGTGCCTTGATCCCGAACGATAATTGTCACATCTGACATGGCGGGCACATAAGCGCCACCCGCCGTGCACGAACCCATGACAACCGCAATCTGCGCGATCCCCGCTGCACTCATCCGCGCCTGATTGTAGAAGATGCGGCCAAAATGATCGCGGTCTGGAAAGACCTCGTCCTGATTGGGCAGGTTCGCGCCCCCGCTGTCCACCAGATAGATGCAGGGCAGGTGATTCTCCGCCGCGATCTCCTGCGCGCGCAGGTGTTTCTTGACCGTCATGGGATAGTAGGTGCCGCCCTTCACCGTGGCGTCGTTGCAGACGACCATCACCTCCTGCCCCTTGACCTGCCCGACGCCCGCGATCACGCCCGCGCAGGGGGCCGCCCCCTCGTAGAGCCCGTGCGCCGCGGTCGCCCCCACCTCCAGAAACGGGCTGCCGGGATCAAGCAGATTTGCAACCCGGTCACGCGGCAGCATCTTGCCCCGGCTCACATGCCGCGCGCGCGACCGCTCACCACCGCCAAGGGCTGCCGTCGCTGCCACGGCTGCCACCTCCTCCAGAGCCGCCAGATGCGCCGCACGATTGGTCCGGAACACGTCTGAGGTGGGCAATGCCTGGGATGACAGCTTCATGACAACCTCTTGTTTTGCCGATATCCTTCAACAGGATGGCTCATATCTGGCCCGCCGGATCTGACGGTTGCGGGATGATCAGCAAGCGTCCGAAACGATCCGCCGGATAGTCGAAGCGGACGCCCGACCGGGCGCAGCGCACTACGATCCAGACACCCTCGCCCTGTCCCGGCACCGCCACGCAGTCGGTCAGCCGGGCGCCCGCGCCGCCTTCGGTCAGGTAGCGCTGCGCGTAGGTGGTGATCACGTCCGTCTCGGTGATCGTGGCGAGGATCCAGCCCCAGCGAAAGGCCCAGCCGGCGCCGCCAAGAACCACGACCGCGAGCGGCGCAAACCACAGCCAGCGCGGCATCAGACCCGGCCATGGCAGCCCGCGTCCCGAACCACCTGCAACCTGTCAAAAACCATCTTTCTGCGGCGACCGATGGGATCATCTTGATCTGTGTCAACGCAACGGTAACCAAGTTTGTGTATCGGACCGGAGAACGTGGTCAAAGAAGGGGCACCCACATGAAAACCATCCGATACATTCTGCTTTTGAGCAGCGCACTGACCATCAGTGCCGTGCCTGCACTGGCCCAGTCCCAGGGTGACTGGACCTTCGGGCTTGGCGTCGGTTCCGTGGATCCGAAATCGGACAACGGCACTGTTGCAGGCGTCGAAGCGGACATCGCCAGTGACGAGGCAATCACCTTCACGCTGGAATACTTCATCCGCGACAATATCGGCATTGAACTGCTCGCCGCCACCCCGTTCGAACACGATATCTCGCTGCCCGGCGTGGGCGAGGCCAGCACCAAACATCTGCCGCCCACACTCTCGCTGAACTATCATTTTCAGAACGCCAGCGCGTGGAAGCCCTATGTGGGCCTCGGCATCAACTACACCACCTTCTTCGAGGAGGAGACCGAACTCGGCACGCTGGAGCTTGACGATTCCTTCGGTCTGGCCGTGCAGGCCGGTCTCGACTACCAGATCGACGACGCGCGCGCGCTGCGGCTCAATCTGCGCTGGTTCGACATTGATACCGATGCCGAATTGGACGGCGCTGACATCGGCACTGCCGAGATTGACCCGCTCTTTTTCGGCGTCTCTTACGTGCTGCGGTTCTGATACCACATAGCGACCGGCGCGGGAGAGTTGGGGGCATGTCATCGGGTCAGCCCATTGCCCCCACCAATTCACGCCCGACCAGCATGCGGCGGATCTCGGAGGTGCCTGCGCCGATCTCCATCAGCTTGGCGTCGCGAAAGAGCCGCGCAACGGGGCTGTCATTCAGAAACCCTGCCCCGCCCATGGCCTGCACCGCCTGATGTGCCTGTTTCATCGCCTCCTCGGAGGCGTAGAGGCAGCAGGCTGCCGCATCCTGCCGGGTCACGTCACCGCGGTCGCACGCCTTGGCAACCTCATAGACATAGGCGCGGGCGGAGTTCATGGCCGTGTACATATCCGCGATCTTGCCCTGCATCAGCTGGAACGATCCCACAGGCTGACCGAACTGCTTGCGCTCGGCCATATAGGGCATGATCGCGTCGAGACAGGCGGCCATGATGCCGGTGCCAATGCCGGCCAGCACGACGCGCTCGTAATCCAGCCCTGACATCAGGACGCGCACGCCTTTGCCCTCTTCGCCCAGTACATTCTCAAAGGGCACTTCAACATCGTCAAAGATCAGCTCAGCGGTGTTGGAGCCGCGCATCCCCAGTTTGTCGAAATGCGGAGAGGTGGAGAAGCCCGTCATCTCCTTTTCGACAAGAAACGCGGTAATCCCCTTGCTACCCGCCTCGGGATCCGTCTTGGCATAGACCACCAGCGTATCGGCATCGGGCCCGTTGGTGATCCAGT
The DNA here is from genome assembly GCF_947496515.1 of uncultured Roseobacter sp. Classification (GTDB taxonomy): domain Bacteria; phylum Pseudomonadota; class Alphaproteobacteria; order Rhodobacterales; family Rhodobacteraceae; genus Roseobacter. The sequence continues at coordinate 613,787 of NZ_CANMDB010000001.1, forward strand.
ATTTCGTGCCGTTCAGCCGGTAGTGATCGTTGCGCTTTTCGGCGCGCAGCTTCATCGACACCACGTCCGATCCCGCGCCCGCCTCCGACATCGCAAGCGCCCCTACGTGCACCCCCGAGATCAACCCCGGCAGGTATTTTTCCTTCTGCTCGGGCGTCCCGTTCAACTTGATCTGATTGACGCACAGGTTGGAATGCGCCCCGTAGCTCAGCGAGACCGAGGCGCTCGCGCGGGCGATCTCCTCAATGGCGACCGTATGGGCGAGATAGGACATGCCCGCCCCGCCATCGTCCTCATCCACCGTGATGCCCAAAAGGCCCAGCTCGCCCATCTCGGGCCAGAGCGCGGGCGGAAAGGCATTTGTCTGGTCGATCTCGGCGGCCATCGGCTTCACGCGGTCCTGGGCCCAGCGATGCACCATCTCGCGCAGCGCATTCACGTCCTCGCCCAAATCGAACGCCATCGTAGCCATGAACATCTCGCGTCCTCCCCCGGTATGTCCGCCGCACCCGAGACCTGACACAGGGTGCCAAAGCGGTCAAGCTGGGCGCCCTACTCCGCGGCGGCGGTCTGGCCCTGATAGACAGCGCTCACTTCGGCCCGGATGATGCGCGCAATCAGGTCGCAGTCTTCCAAGGAGAACGTCAGCGGCACCCGCATGTCCACAACGCCCGCCAGAATCCGGTCAGACGCAGGCATCGAAGAGGCCGGCGCATAGCGCCAGCTGTCATAGCGGCTGGTAAAGCCCACGGGCTCGGCTGCGCCGAACCATTTGAGCTCGACCCCGCGCGCGGCACAGCGCGCGATGACAGCGCGCACGTCTTCGGGCGCCCAGTCAAGCAAAAGAAACTGGATGGAGGAGCCCACGATTGTCTCGGCCTGCGGGCGGTGGGTCAGCCGCATCCCCGGCGTGTCGCGCAAACCGGCCTCCAGCCGCCGGTAGCGGTCATTCCAGCGGGCGCATTGCGCCGCGAGATCGGCCACCTGCGGACGCAGGATCGCCGCGCGCAGGTTGTCCATCCGGCCCGAGATATTCGGCGTCTCATAGCGGATCTGCTCGAACGCCTCGCGCGGCGGCGCCGCCAGATGCCGCTCGTAAAGCATGTAGGAGCCCGACAGCATCACCGCGCGCGCCGCCAGATCCGCATCATCGGTGACCAGAAAGCCGCCCTCGCCCGAATTCACGTGTTTGTAGGTCTGGCAGGAATAGCATCCGACAGCACCAAAGCGGCCCGACGGCACGCCGTTCCACGCCGCGCCCATGGTATGCGCGCAATCCTCGATCACCCGGATCCCGACCGCATTGCACAGCGCCATGAGTGCGTCCATGTCGCAGATATGCCCGCGCATATGGCTGAGCAGCAGCACCTCCGCCCGGCCCGCCTTGGCCGCCAGATCATCCAGATCAATGGTCAGATCCTCGGTCACGCCGACAAACACAGGCTCCGCACCCACGGCAGCGATGGCGCCGGGCACAGGGGCCAGCGTGAACGCGTTGGACAGCACTCGGTCACCCGGTTTGACGCCGAGCGCGCGCAGCGCTGTGGTCATCGCATAGCCGCCCGACGCGACGGCGAGGCAATATCTGGAGCCGACGGTCGCGGCGAATTCCTGCTCCAGCAGCGCCGTTTCACTGATCTCGCCCGCGGCTGTGTTGTAGCGGTGCAGACGACCGTGCCGCAGCACGGCAAGAGCGGCGTCGATGCCCGCCTCGGGGATGGGTTCCTGCTGGGTAAAACTCCCGGTAAATCGCTCAGTCATCTCACTCTCGTCCCTATGCCCCCGCTTGTCAGTGTGTCGCCAAGGCGCTGCCGGGTCAAGGCAACAGCCGCGCGACCACCTCAGGCAGATCCGCGTAATCGTGCAGCAGCGCCTCGGGTGCCAGCGCCGCCATATCGCCCCCGGCGGGCCCAAAGGTCACCAGCACGCAAGGACGCCCCGCAGCCCGCGCGGTATTGCGATCGGTGTCACTGTCCCCGATGAGCACGCAGTGCGCAGGGCTGCCGCCCGCCCGCCGTGCGGCCTCGAACAAGGGTTCGGGGTCGGGCTTGCGCACCGGCAGCGTATCGGCACCAACCAAGGAGGCGAAGGCATCGCGCACGCCCAGCCGCTGCAGCAGCGTCTCCGCCAGACCTTCGGGCTTGTTGGTACAGATGCCCACGCCGTAGCCTGCATCCCGCAGACTGGCCACCGCCGCCATGGCGCCGGGATAAACGGTTGTGTGGGTATCGATCTCAGCACCGTAGGCTTCCAGCAGCACCGGATAGTAGCGATCAATTGTGCCGGTCTCTTCCGCCCGGCCCAACCGCTCCATCCCCAGGCGCAGCATCGCCCGTCCGCCGCGCAGCGCCGTGCCCGCGTCCTGCGCGGGGTCCAGCATATCGCCCACGCCCATGTCGCGGAAACAGTGATTTGCCGCCGCGATCAGATCGCCGCTGGTATCCGCCAGCGTCCCGTCCAGATCGAAAATCACCGTTTTCATCGCGGCTTCCCCTTATGCGGATCCGGCGAAACACCGCGTAACGATGTTGCAGCCCGCAACCTATGTTGATTGTTCGGGCGCTTGCGCCGCTGCGCCAGAGCGATAAAGAGAGGTGCAGCAGAACACAAAGAGAAAAGACATGAAAACCGCTTTGGTCATCCTCGCCGCAGGCAAAGGCACCCGGATGAACTCTGACCTGCCCAAGGTCCTCCATCCGCTGGCCGGTGCACCGCTGTTGATCCACGCCATGCGCGCGGGCGAGACGCTGACACCGGAGCATACCGTGATTGTGGCAGGCCACGGGGCACAGGCCGTGCGCGGCGCAGCACTGGACTACGACGGAACCGCCACGGTGGTGCAGCAGACCGAACAGCTGGGCACCGCCCATGCGGCAGCCCAGGCGCGCGCCGCTTTGGCGCGGTTCGACGGCACCGCGATCGTGCTCTTCGGCGACACGCCCTTTGTCTCGCCTGACACGCTTGCCGCGATGACTGACGCTCAGGCGGATCATGATGTGGTCGTACTGGGATTTCAGGCGGCAAACCCTGGCCGCTACGGACGCCTCGTGATGGAGGGCGACAGCCTGCAGCGGATCGTGGAGTTCAAGGATGCAACCGAGGACGAGCGCGCCATCGCGCTCTGCAACAGCGGCGTGATGGCCTGCCGCGCCGGGTTGCTGTTTGATCTGATCGACGCGGTGAGCAACGAGAACGCCGCAGGTGAATACTACCTGACGGAGATTATCGGGCTTGCGCGCGATCGCGGGTTGTCCGCCACGGTTGTCACCTGCGACGAGGCGGAGACGCTGGGCATCAATACCCGCGCAGAGCTGGCCGAGGCGGAGATGTCCTTTCAGAACCGCGCGCGGGCACATGCGGCAGAGGAGGGCGTGACCATGCCCGCACCGCAGACCGTACACTTCGCCTTTGATACGGTGATCGGCCGCGACACGGTCATCGAACCCAACGTGGTCTTCGGCCCCGGGGTGACCGTCGAATCCGGTGCCACGATCCGGGCGTTCTCGCATCTGGAAGGGTGTCACGTGGCGCGCGGGGCGGTCGTGGGGCCCTACGCCCGGCTGCGCCCAGGCGCGGAGCTGTCAGAGGACACCCGCATCGGCAATTTCGTCGAGGTCAAGAACGCCCGCATCGGTGAGGGCAGCAAGGTGAACCACCTCAGCTATATCGGCGATGCAACCATCGGTCAGCACAGCAACATCGGCGCAGGCACGGTAACCTGCAATTACGACGGCGTGATGAAGCACCACACCGAGATCGGCGACAATGTCTTCATCGGATCGGACACCATGCTGGTGGCTCCGGTCTCCATCGGCGACGGCGCGATGACGGGCAGCGGCTCGGTCATCACCTCGGATGTGGAGGCAGGTGCGCTGGCCATTGCCCGGGCGCCTCAGGTGGAAAAACCGGGGATGGCCGCAAAACTGATCCAGATCCTGAAAGCCAAAAAAGCCAAATTGCAAAGAGGCAGCTGACCATGTGTGGAATTGTAGGGGTGCTGGGCCATCACGAAGTGGCCCCCATTCTCGTCGAAGCGCTCAAGCGTTTGGAATACCGCGGGTATGACAGCGCCGGGATCGCAACCGTGGCAGAGGGCACCCTCGACCGCCGCCGCGCGGTGGGCAAACTCGTCAACCTGTCAGATCTGCTGGTGCATGAGCCGCTGACCGGCAAGGCAGGCATCGGCCACACCCGTTGGGCCACCCACGGTGCGCCAAGCGTCACCAATGCGCACCCCCATCAGGCAGGCGGCGTCGCGGTGGTACACAACGGCATCATCGAGAACTTCCGCGAGCTGCGCGCCGAGCTTGCGGAGCACGGTTTCAGCTTCGTGACTCAGACCGATACCGAGACGGTGGCCCTGCTGACCGAACACCACATGCGCGCCGGCGCAGGCCCGGTGGACGCCGCGCGCCAGACGCTCGAAAGGCTCCAGGGGGCCTTTGCGCTGGCCTTCCTCTTTAACGGAGAGAATGATCTGATCGTCGCAGCGCGCAAGGGCTCTCCCCTCGCGATCGGTCACGGGGATGGGGAGATGTTCGTGGGCTCCGACGCAATCGCCTTGGCGCCCCTGACCGACCGGATCAGCTATCTCGAAGAAGGCGATTGTGCGGTCGTCACCCGCGCAGGCGTGGAGATCCGCGATGCCAACGGCACGCTCGCCAACCGCGCCATCAAGACCGTCAATCTGGGCGACACCCGGATCGACAAGGCCGGGCACAAGCATTTCATGGCCAAGGAAATCGCCGAGCAGCCCACCGTGATTGGTCAGGCCATCGGCAATTATCTTGATCACGACGGCAACATCATCCTGCCCGACCCGGGGGTGGATTTCAGCAAGATCGACCGGCTGACCATGGTCGCCTGCGGAACCGCCTACTACGCCTGCCTGACGGCGAAATACTGGTTCGAGCAGATCGCCCGCCTGCCGGTGGAGGTTGATGTCGCCTCCGAGTTCCGCTACCGCGAGCCGCCCGTCACCCCCGGCACCACGGCGCTTTTTGTCAGCCAGTCGGGCGAGACCGCCGATACTCTCGCCGCACTTCGATACTGCGAGGGCAAGACCGACCGCATCCTGTCACTGGTCAACGTCCCCGAAAGCTCCATCGCGCGGGAGAGCGATCTGGCCCTGCCCATCCATGCGGGCGTCGAGGTCGGCGTGGCCTCCACCAAGGCGTTCAGTTGCCAGCTCACCGTGCTTTTTCTGCTGGCGCTCAAGGCCGCGCATGACCGGGGCGAGATGGGTGCCGAGGCGCTGGCCGATCACATCTCGGCCCTGCGCGGCATCCCCAGTGTGATCGCCACGGCGCTGGAGGCCAATGGCGCCATGCAGGCAGCGGCGCTGAAACTGGCCGAGGCGCGCGACGTGCTCTTCATGGGGCGCGGGCTGATGTATCCTCTGGCGCTCGAAGGCGCGCTGAAACTGAAGGAAATCAGCTATATACACGCCGAAGCTTACGCAAGCGGCGAATTGAAACACGGGCCCATCGCGCTCGTCGATCAATACGTGCCGGTCGTGGTGATGGCACCGCGCGATACGCTTTTCGACAAGACGGTCAGTAACATGCAGGAGGTGATGGCGCGCAAGGGTCCGGTCATCCTGATTTCCGACCGGCAAGGGTTAGCGGAGGCGGGCAGCGGAGCCGAGGCCATGATCGAGCTGCCGCATGTGCCGGATGTGCTGACACCCATCCTCTACGCCATTCCCGCGCAGCTGCTGGCCTATCACACCGCCGTGGCCAAGGGGACGGACGTAGACCAGCCCCGCAACCTCGCAAAATCCGTCACGGTGGAGTAACCCATGGCCACACAATTCGACCACATCAGCGATGTTCTGACCAAGTTCATCCACGCGCAGCACATCTTTTTCGTGGGCACGGCGGCGCCCGAGGGGCGGGTCAATGTCTCCCCCAAGGGGATGGACAGCTTGCGGGTGCTCGGGCCCAACCGCATCGTCTGGCGCAACCTCACAGGCTCCGGCAATGAAACGGCGGGACATCTCGCAGCACTCAACCGCATGACGCTGATGTGGTGCGGGTTCGAGGCAAAACCGATGATCCTGCGCACCTACGGCACGGCCAGAACGCTGCACCCCCGCGATGGCGATTTCGCGGCGCTGAACGCGCTCTTCCCCGCCTCTCCCGGGGCGCGTCAGATCTACGATGTGGCGGTGGAAATGGTGCAGACCAGCTGCGGCTATGCGGTGCCCTTCATGGAGTATGCGGGCAAGCGCGACGTGCTGGAAACCTGGGCGGAGAACAAAGGGGCCGAGGGCGTTGCCGACTACTGGAAGACCCGCAACCAGCAGACAATCGACGGCGCGCCCACCCATATCCTCGGCACGTCCGAGGACGCCTGAACGCATCGGGATCGCAGATCGCGGACCCGCTAGCACGCGCGTAAAAGGCATCGGCCTATCCGGTCACCTCAAGGGTCACCAGATCCGCCAGATTGACCTCCAGCGCCCGCATCGCCGAGAGCGAAATACGGCTGCCCGCTGTGGCGGGCCCGTTGATCGGAATGAGCCGGACAGCGACTTTGGCCCCGGTTTTGGGGTCGCGCAATTGACCGTCGCGCGCTGTGCTGACAAGCGGTGTCTTGAGCCAAAAACCAGGCTCTGCCACATCGCCCAGGGACGCCACGGTGCTGCCCAACCGGCCACCCGCCCCGGTGGACACCTGTTGCGCCCTGGCCCGCTCCGCCACCGATGCCTGATCGAGCGTCTCCGGCGTGACCGAAGAGCTTGTCGGCACCCCTTGTGATCCATTGGCCTGAGCGGGTTGCGCGCGTTTCAGCACACGGTCGATGCCTGCGTCAATTTCAGCGCAGCCTGCGACCATCATAACGGCACACAGGCAGATCAGGGCAAACGGTCGGGCCAATATCATACCTTGGTCTAAACCACAGCCTCCGCGGTGCATCAATGCCGTTAACCCCTTGCTGCGGCATGCGCGGACCTTTACGCATAGGGATATGAACGCTCCTTTGATCGACCCTTTTGCCCGTGCCATCACGTATCTGCGCGTATCCGTCACCGATCGGTGCGATTTCCGCTGCGTGTACTGCATGTCGGAGAACATGACATTCCTGCCGAAAAAGGAATTGCTGACGCTGGAAGAGCTCGACCGGCTCTGCAGCAGCTTCGTTGATCTGGGCGTGCGCAAACTGCGCATCACCGGCGGCGAGCCGCTGGTGCGCAAGGGCATCATGACCTTTTTCGAGGCGATGTCGCGCCATTTGGATGCCGGTACCCTGAAGGAGCTGACGCTAACCACCAACGGCAGCCAGTTGGAACGCTTTGCCAAGCCGCTCTTTGATGCCGGTGTGCGGCGGGTCAACGTCTCTCTCGATACGCTGGACGAAGGCAAATTCGCCGATGTGACCCGCTGGGGCCGTCTGCCACAGGTGCTGCGCGGGATCGACGCGGCTCAGGCTGCGGGGCTGCGGGTCAAGCTGAACGCAGTGGCGCTCAAGGGCTTCAACGAGGACGAGTTGCCGACGATCACCGAATGGTGTGCCGAACGCGACATGGATCTGACGTGGATCGAGGTCATGCCCATGGGCGATCTCGGCAATGAGGACCGTCTGGACCAGTATTGGTCCCTGAAGGATGTGCGGGCGCGCTATGCCGAGCACTACACCGTCAGCGATCTGGCGGAGCGTACGGGCGGACCCGCGCGCTACGTGCGGCTGGAGGAGACGGGGCAAAAGATCGGGTTCATCACCCCGCTCAGCCATAACTTCTGCGAAAGCTGCAACAGGGTTCGGATCACCTGCACCGGCGAGATTTTCATGTGCCTCGGTCAGGAAGACGCCGCAGACCTGCGCGCGCCGTTGCGCGCCCACCCGACGGACGACGCGCCCTTGCAGGAAGCCATCCGCGCCGCCATCGCGCGCAAGCCCAAAGGGCATGATTTCGACTACTCGCGCCAGCGCGCGGACGGTCAGATGCCGCGTCACATGAGCCATACGGGCGGCTGACAGGTCCCGTGCGCGCACCGCCACTATTTCACGTCTACGTGGCGGCAACTGTCTTGCTCGCCCCCTTTGTGGCGTGGTTCGAGATCCGCAAGCTGCGCAGGCAGGGTATCACGACACTGCGGGCGCACGAAAAGATGGGCCACGCCAGTGTGGTTCGGCGCGGCGGCGGCCAGATGGTCTGGTTTCACGCCGCCTCCGTCGGGGAGAGCCTGTCCGTGCTGGCGCTGATCGCCCGCATGGGGGAGATCCTGCCGCGCGCGCAATTCCTGATTACCTCCGGCACGCCGACCTCGGCCCGGTTGCTCGCGGAAAGGCTCCCACCCCGCACGGTTCATCAATTCGCGCCGATTGATGCGGCAGGCCCGCTCAGCCGGTTTCTGGCCCACTGGCGACCCGATGCGGCGGTGTTTGTGGAAAGCGAGCTGTGGCCACGCATGCTGCGCATGACCCGCGCAACAGGCGCGCCCATGGCGCTGGTGAACGCCCGGCTCAGCGCGCGCTCCCGGGCGGCCTGGCAGCGGCGGCCCCGCTTCGCGGCCTATATCCTCGACGTGTTCGATCTGATCCTGACCCAGAACGACGCCATGGCGCAGGCGATGGTCGATATGCACGCGCCCGCGGACAAGGTCGCGCGCGGGATCAACCTCAAGTCGCTTTCTGCACCGCTGCCCTCCGATTCGGCGATCCTTGCCAAGACGCGGGCGGCGCTCAAAGGACGGCCCGTCTGGGTGGCGGCCTCGACCCATCCGGGCGAGGAGGAAACCGTGCTCGCCACGCACAAGGCACTGCGGCAGAGCTGGCCGGACCTCGCGCTGATCTTGGTGCCGCGCCACCCGCATCGCGGGCCGGATGTGGCGGCATTGGTCGAGGCTGCGGGGCTGAGCTGTGCGGTCAGATCGCAAGGCACCGTTCCGCGGAACGCCGAAGCGGTCTACCTCGCCGACACGTTGGGAGAGCTGGGAAACTGGTACGCCCTGACCGAGATCGTCTTTCTTGGTGGATCGCTGAAACCCATCGGCGGGCACAACCCCTTTGAGGTGGTGCAGGCCGGGGCCACGGTCCTGTCGGGCCCGCATGTGAGTAGTTTTGCCGAGACCTACGACGATATGACGGAGGCAGGCGCGGCGCGCATCGTCGCGGATGGCACCGACCTGACGGCCGCACTGCGCCATCTGCTCGACGATGACGCAGCGCGTGCAACCGCGCTGGCGGCGGGATCGGGCATTCTGCGCGACAAATCCGACCTGCTCACCGGGATCGCGACCCGCCTCATTCGCATGCTGAAGCTGGAGGAAAGCGCAGGATGACTGCCCCTGCCCTGCGCGAGATCGAGGTGATCGCGCCCAATTTCAAACGCCGCCATTCCGGCGTCACCTCGACGGTGATCCGGCTCGTTCCGCTGCAGGCGCGCGATATTGCGATCACCGCCTGCGCACCGGATCTGCCGCCGGAGGTGCCGAATGTCCCGCCGTCCCGGTTGCTGAGGATGTCCCGCAACGGGCCCAAGGGTCCTCGCGTCTGGCACGCCCGCCGCAATGTGGAGATGATCGCCGGTCTGGCGCTCCGAGCGCTGGCGGGCAAACGGTTACGGCTGCTGTTCACCTCGGCGGCGCAGCGGCGGCACAGCGGATTGACCCGTTGGCTCATCCGGCAGATGGATGCTGTCATTGCAACATCGTCAAAATCCGCAAGCTATCTGGAGCGGGGCGCCACGGTCATCCGCCACGGGATTGACTGCGGTCTCTTTGCGCCGGTCCCCGACCGCGCTTCCCTGCGCGCAGAGCTGGAGTTGCCGCGCGACGGGCCCCTCATCGGCTGTTTCGGGCGGATCAGGCCCCAGAAAGGCAACGACCTCTTTGTCGAGGCCATGATCGCGGTTATGGCGGACCATCCGACCGCCAAAGCGCTGATGATGGGCCGCGCAACCGGCGAGCATGCGGCGTTTCTGCAGGGCCTGAAGGACCGGGTGGAGGCCGCAGGCCTCTCCGATCGTATCCTTTTCCGCGACGAGGTGCCCATCGCGGATGTACCACGGCATTTTCAGGCGCTGGATCTATACGTCGCCCCCCAACGCTGGGAAGGCTTCGGGCTGACACCGCTGGAGGCGATGGCCTGCGGAGCACCGGTCGTGGCCACCAAGGTCGGCGCGTTCGAGGAGCTGATCGTGGCGGGTGACACGGGCCATCTGGTCGAGATCGAAGACACCGCAACCATCACGGCGCGTGTCTCGGACCTTTTGGCGGATCCCGCGCGTCTGAATGAAATGGCCCTGCTGTCGCGGCAGAACGTCCTCGACAACTTCCGCATAGAGCAGGAAGCCGCGGCGATCATCGCCATCTACCGGCAGCTTCAGGCGGGCTGACGACACAGCCCGCGCGATCAGCTCGCTACAGGCAGCCGCTGCTCCACAATCTCCGCCCACCAGCTGCAGCCAGCGGGGATTGCCTCGTCATTGAAATTGTATTCCGGGTGGTGCACCGCCGCGCCCTCGCCGTTACCGATGAGGATATAGGCGCCGGGCCGTTCTTCGAGCATAAAGGCGAAGTCCTCGCCGCCCATGACCAGCGGAGCTTCTTCACAATCACCCGCAACGCGGGTCGCAACCTCAGCCGCGAAATCCGTCTGCTCGGGGTGGTTGACCATCACCGGGTAGTTGCGCACGTAGTCAACCTTGGCGGTGGCGCCGAAACTGCCCGCGATCCCTTCGGCCAATGCGCCAAGCCGGGTCTCCGCCAAATCACGCACTTCGGGCGACATGGTGCGCACGGTCCCTTTCAGCGTCACCCGCTGCGGGATCACGTTGAATGCTTTGGAGGAGGTTTCAAAGGAGGTGACGGATACCACGATCTGATCAATCGGGTCGGCGTTGCGGCTGGCGATGGTCTGCAGGGCGATCACCACATGGCTGGCCACCACGGTCGTGTCGATGGTCTCCTGCGGTTTGGCGGCGTGGCCGCCCAGCCCCTCCAGCTCGATATCAAAGATGTCGGTGGCGGCAAAGAACGCACCCGGGCGGATCGCGAAACTGCCCAGAGGGCGCCCCGGCCAGTTGTGCATGCCGTAGACCTCCTGGATGCCAAAGCGCGCCATCATGTCGTCCTCGCACATCTCGCGCCCGCCGCCGCCGCCTTCTTCGGCGGGCTGAAAGATCACCGCGACGGTACCGTCGAAATTCCGTGTCTCCGCAAGATACTTCGCCGCGCCCAGCAGCATGGCGGTGTGCCCATCGTGACCGCAAGCGTGCATCGCGCCGGGGGTCTTGGAGGCATAGGCGACGCCGGTTTGTTCATGGATGGGCAGCGCGTCCATATCCGCGCGCAGCCCGATCACCTTCCCGCCCGTGTCGGAGCGCCCCTTGATGAGACCCACCACGCCGGTGCGCCCGATGCCCGTCACTACCTCGTCACAGCCGAAGTCCGTCAGCTTTTCGGCCACGATGGCAGAGGTGCGATGCGTGTCAAAGAGCAGCTCCGGGTGTTCGTGCAGATCCCTGCGCCAAGCGGTGATCTCGTCGTGCAATTCGGCAAAGCGGTTCTTGACGGGCATGGGTCTCTCCTGAGTATTCGGCGGGCGATGACCGCGCGCGGCAACAGCACCTGCGCGACGCGTACCGGTGATGTTAACGCAGGTCGGCGCGGCTTCAAGCTGATCCTGACCATGCGTATGAAACATCTCGGCGGATCCTGGCCGCAGTCCTTACACCGCTCCCTCCCGAAGACGCTCTACCAGCCGTGTCATGAAGGCCTGCCCTGCCTCGAATTCGGAGATAGCGATGAACTCATTTGGCTGGTGGGCCTGCGCGATGTCGCCCGGCCCGCAAATGACGGCGGAATATCCGGCGGCCTGGAATTGCCCCGCCTCCGTTCCGAAGCTGACCACGTGAGAGCCGTTATCGCCGGTCAGCTGCCGGACCAAAGCCTCGGCGCCTCCCGCCTGCTCAGGTGTCAGCGGCGGCACCGCGAAGCGCGGCGAGATGTCGATGGTGGTCTCGGGCACGATGCGCTGCATCTCCGCTTCGACGTCGGCCACCCGCTGGCGGTAGCGCGCCTCCCAGGTGGCGATCTCCTCGCCGGGCACCACGCGGAAGTCCATGGCAAACCGGCAATCCCGCGCGGTGATGTTGTGGGCGGTCCCCCCCTCGATCATGCCCACATGCAGCGTGGTGAAAGGCGGATCGAACATCGCGGCGAGCGTACCGGGCGGGTTCGCCTGATTGGCGGCGTTCTGCTGGTTGGCCCAGTCAATCAGCTTGGCGCCGTACATGACGGCATTGACGCCCCGGTGCATCAGCGAGCTGTGGATCTCGAAGCCGCGCACATGGGTGTCGAGCCCGCCTGCCCCCTTGTGCCCGGTCACGGCGCGCATCTGCGACGGTTCACCCACGATGACGGCACTGCCCTTGGGCAGCACATTCTGCATCGCGGCGATCATCGGCGGCGCGCCGCGGCAGCCGATCTCTTCGTCAAAGCTCAGCGCCAGCTGCAGCGGACGCGCGACACCGGCATATCGTGCCTCGACCAGCGCCCAGATCGCCAGCGCGTCGAAGCCCTTCATGTCACAGGTGCCGCGCCCGTAGTACCGCCCGTCCCGCTCCGTCACCTCGAAAGGGTCAGTCTCCCAGGGCTGACCGACAACCGGCACCACATCCGTATGGCCGGACAGGACAACCGCGCCCGTCACCTCAGGACCCACATGGGCAAAGAGCGCGGCCTTGGGTTCATCGGGCGCGGTATAGCGATGCGCGACAATCCCGTGACCGGCGAGGTACGCCTCCACCCAGTCGATCAGATCCAGATTGGTATCGCTGCTGACGGTGGGAAAGGCCACCAGCCGCCGCATGATCTCCAGCGGGCTGAGCCGTTCAGTCATAGAGCGGACGGCGGCTTGCGCCCTCCGGCGTATCTTTCCCCTCGCGGAGGCGATTTTCCACACGCTCGACCGTGTCGCTGCGCGCGTACCCGCCCCAGTCGCCTTGCAGGACGAAGTGCCCCGGGGCCACCTCATCATAGCGCGAGGGCTCCGGCGCGTAGTCCAGCCCGTGGATCGGCGACGGGATGGGTTTGAAGTTCAGATCCCGTTCATCCTTGCGCTGGCGCGGGTCGGCGATTGGCACCGCCTTCATCAGCGCCCGCGTATAGGGGTGCTGCGGGTTCTCAAAAACCTCCGCCCGCGCGCCAAGTTCCACGATGCGGCCCAGATACATCACCCCCACCTGATGGCTGACCCGCTCCACGACGGCCATGTCGTGGCTGATGAAAAGGAAGGAGATGCCCAGTTCCGCCTGCAGCTCCATCATCAGGTTCAGCACCTGCGCCTGCACCGACACATCGAGCGCCGAGACGGCCTCATCCGCGATGATCAGTTTGGGGTTCAGTGCCAGCGCGCGTGCAATGGCCACCCGCTGACGCTGCCCGCCCGACAGCTCGTGCGGAAACCGGCGCAGGTAGCTGCGCGGCAGCTCCACCCGGTCAAACAGCATCGCGACCCGGTCACCGACATCCTTGCCCTTGAGCGTGCCAAAGTTGTGAATGGGTTCCGCCACCTGATCGGACAGCTGCATCTGCGGGTTGAGCGATGCAAAGGGGTCCTGAAAGATCATCTGCATGTCGAGCCGCGCGCGCCGCAGCCCGGCCTGATCCAGCGCCATGATGTCCGTCCCGTCCAGCGTCACCCCGCCCGAGGTCGGATCGACCAGCCGCAGGATCGACCGGCCGGCGGTGGATTTGCCGCAGCCGCTCTCGCCCACGAGGCTGAGGGTGCGGCCCTTGTTGACGGTGAAGGACACATCCTCCACCGCGTGAACATTCGCGACCGTCCGGCGGAAAAACCCGCCTTTTACAGGAAAGCGCGTAGTCAGATTGCGCACGTCCAGCAAGATCTCATCGGTGCCGGGAATGGGGGCGATCTCCGCATCGGGCTTGCCCATCAGCTTCATCGGTTCGGGATAGGTCTTGCCGCGCATCTCGCCCAGCTTGGGCACGGCAGCCAGCAGCGCCTTTGTATAGGGGTGCTGGGGGCGCTCGAAGATCTCGGCCACCGGGCCTTCCTCGACCTTGTTGCCGCGGAACATCACCACCACACGGTCCGCCATCTGCGCCACCACAGCCATGTCATGGGTGATGAACATCACCGCCGTGCCCGTCTCGCGCTTCAAGCGGTCCATCAGCGCCAGAATTTCGGCCTGAATGGTCACGTCAAGCGCTGTCGTTGGCTCATCGGCAATCAGCAACCGCGGCTTGCAGGCCAGCGCCATGGCGATCACCACCCGCTGGCGCATGCCGCCCGACAGCTCATGCGGATACTGTTTCATCCGCCGCTCGGGCTCGGGAATGCGCACCTCGCGCAGCAGCTCAAGCGCGCGGGCGTCCGCCTCGGACCGGCTCAGGTTCTTGTGCAGACGCAACCCTTCGGTCAGCTGCCGACCGACGGTAAACACAGGGTTCAGCGCTGTCATCGGTTCCTGAAAGATCATCCCGATCTCATTGCCGCGGATGCGCCGCATCTGATCCGGACCGGTCTTTGCAAGGTCAATGTCCTCGCCATCGGGGCGGTCGAACATCAGCTGCCCGCCCGCGATCTGACCGCCGCCAAACTCCACCAGCCGCATCAATGACAGTGAGGACACAGACTTGCCCGAGCCGCTTTCGCCCACGACACAGACCGTCTCACCGGGGTTAATGTCAAAGGAGACATCCTCGACCCCGACGACGGGGCCGTCCTTTGTCTGGAATACGACCCGCAGGCCCTTGAGACGCGCAATCGGTCGTAGCTCTGTCGTCTCGCCCTGGTGATCCAGCATCATCCGTTCCGCTTTTGCCCATGCGAGAGGCTAGCGGTAAGCGATCTGCCGTGTCAAACAGCGATCGCCCGGCTTTGCCCGAGGTCAACCACCGACGGGCTTGCTTTTTCCACAAAAGCTGTTTCGATGTGCACGTCTGTTTCGGACGGTGAGGAACCGCAGGGGGATCAGGCTGGGATCAGCTGGCAACCCACGACCTCTTCCGACCGACAAAAACGCGCGCGGAACCCAACCGGAGCGCCAAATGGCACCAAGGTGTCCAACATGGAGTATGACATGAAAATCAAGACCTTACTGATGGGAACGATTGCGACCATCGCCTGCGCCCCCGCGTTTGCGGATGGGCATGAGGGCGAGCGGGGCCGCGATGGTCAGGTAAACATCATCTATTGGCAGGCGCCATCGACGATGAACCCGTTCCTGTCCGGCGGGACCAAAGAGATCGAAGCGGCCAGCCTCGTGCTGGAATCGCTGGCGCGGTTCGACGAGACCGGCCAGATGGTCCCGTGGCTTGCCGAAGAGATCCCGACAGTCGAAAACGGCGGCGTTTCCGAAGACCTCACCTCCATCACCTGGACGATCAAGGAAGGCGTCACATGGTCCGATGGCTCGGCGCTGACGGCAGAAGATCTGATCTTTACCCACGCCTATTGCACCCACCCCGAAGGCGGCTGTTCACAGGCGAGCTACTTTGACGGCGTGACATCGGTCGAGGCGGAAGGCGAGCGCGGTGTCAAGATCACGTTCGGTGCGCCCAAACCCTTCCCTTACACGGCCTTCGTGGGCGCTGAATCGCCCATCATCCAGAAAGCGCAATTCGCCGATTGTCTGGGTGCCCGCGCGCCGGAATGCACCGAGGCGAACTTTGGCCCCATCGGCACCGGCCCCTTCGTGGTCGAGGACTTTCGCCCCAATGACGTGATCACCTTTGTGGCCAATGACAGCTTCCGTGAGGCGGGCAAACCGGCCTTCGCCCGCGTGACCTTCAAAGGCGGTGGCGATGCGGCCGCGGCGGCGCGCTCAGTGCTCGAGACAGGCGAGTTCGACTACGCCTGGAACCTGCAGTTGGCGCCCGATGTGCTGGACCGGATGGAGGCGGTGGGCCTCGGCACCGTGGTGGCTGCCTATGGCACGTCCGTCGAACGGCTCCACCTCAACCAGACTAACCCGGACCCCGCACTCGGGCCTGACAAGCGCTCTGTCTACATGGACGGCGAGAACGCGCACCCCTTCCTGACCGATCCGGTGGTGGGCCAGGCGCTGTCGATGGCGATTGACCGCACGCTGATCGATGAGGTCGGCTACGGCGCCGGTGGCCAGCCCACCTGCAACCTGCTGCCCGCGCCCGAGCTTTACGCCTCGACCGCCAATGACGGCTGCCTGACGCAGGACATCGAAGGCGCCAAGGCGCTGCTGGAAGGGGCCGGCTGGGTTGACAGCAATGGCAACGGCACGCGCGACAAGGACGGCGTCGAACTGACGGTGCTCTACCAGACGTCGACCAACGCGGTGCGGCAGGATACGCAGGCGCTGGTCAAGGACTGGTGGAGCCAGATCGGCGTCGGTGCCGAGTTGCGCAATGTCGATGCCTCGGTCTTCTTCGGTGGCGATCCCGGCAGCCCGGACACCTTCCAGAAGTTCTACGCCGACATCGAGATGTACACCAACAACTTCGCTGGTGTGGATCCGGAGGCCTATATGGCCAACTGGCGCTGCCGCGACATCCCCGGCCCGGCAAACCAATGGCAGGGCAACAACATCCAGCGTTTCTGCCGCGAGGAATATGACGCGCTGGTTGATCAGATGGCGACCACTGCCAACCTCGAAGAGCGCGGTGAACTGGCCAAGCAGATGAACGACATGATCGTTCAAAGCTACTCGATCATCCCGCTGATCCACCGCGGCAACCCATCGGCGCATATCAACACACTGGGCGGTGTGAAGATGTCCGACTGGGACGCGGAGATCTGGAACATCAAGGACTGGTACCGCATCTCCGAATGACGCGAAGATGGGCGCGGCCGGGGCATCCCGCGCCGCGCCCGGTCGTTTCGGTGCGGCAGGCTTGCTCTGGCAGGGGGACGCACTGGACAGTGAATAAGAATGACCTTTGAAAAGGCGCGCCCATGCTGACCTACACCATCCGAAGGCTGGTTCTGGCGATCCCGACGCTGCTGTTCATCAGCATCGTCATTTTCCTTCTGCTGCAACTGGCCCCGGGCGATCCCATGGCGCAGGTACCGCTGACCGTCCCGCCGGAGGTCAAGCAGAGGATGCGGGAGGCTCTGGGACTGGGGCAGCCCATCCATGTTCAATACTGGAAATGGCTGGTGCAGTTCTTCTGGGTGGAGCCGCAGGTAGTGATCGACCACTGGTTCGGCACGGCCTTCGCCGAAGGCAAGCTGCGCGTGCTGTCCTGGCAGACCCGCTCACCTGTGATGGATATCGTGGTGCAGCGCATGCCGCAAACGCTCTGGGTTGTGGGCATGTCCTACATCGTCGGCATCCTGATCGCTCTGCCGATCGGCATCTACTCGGCCTACCGGCAGTATTCGATCTTTGACCAGGCGGGCACGTTCATCTCCATGATCGGGTTTTCCATCCCGCCGTTTTTCTCGGGCGTCGTGGTGATCGTGATCTTCTCCGTCAACCTTGGCTGGTTCCCGTCGATCTACGACACAACCCATGTGGTCACCGACTGGGACAGTTTCGTGGTCCAGCTGAACCAGATGATCATGCCGGTGATGGTGCTGGCGCTGCAGACGACCGCACAGATCAGCCGTTTCATGCGGGCCTCCATGCTCGATAACCTCAACCAGGACTACGTGCGCACTGCCCGCGCCAAGGGGCTCAAGGAAAGCGTCGTGGTGATGGTGCACGTGCTGCGCAATTCGATGATCCCGATCATCACGGTCATCGCACTCGGCGTGCCGTCGATCTTTGGCGGGGCGATCATCACCGAGACGCTCTTTAAGGTAAACGGTATCGGACAGCTGCTGCTCACGGCGCTTTTCGCCAATGACCTGCCCATGGTCATGACCCTGACCTTCATCTTTGCGGTGCTGATCGTGCTCTTTAACCTGATCGCCGACGTGCTCTATGGCCTGCTCGATCCGAGGATCCGATATGACTGACCAGACCGTAAACGCCGAAGCACAGGCCGAAGCCTACGGCGCCCTGCAGGACAAGGAGCCCCCCAAGGAGCCGCGGGCCCAGTGGAAGGACGTGTGGGATCAGTTCCGCAAGCATAAGGGCGCGCTGATCGGTGGTGGCTTTTTGCTCTTCATCACGCTCGCGGTGCTGATCGGACCGCTGGTCTGGCAGGTAGACGCCAAGGCGCTCGACATCCGTAACAAGGACATGCGCCCGCTCTATACGCTGCTCTGGGACAGCACCGCCCGGACCAGCTGGGCTAAGCCGCTGGGGTCCGACAACCTGGGGCGGGACATCCTCGCCACGCTCATTGCAGGCGGGCGGGCGTCCATGGCGGTCGGCTGGACGGCGATGATCCTGGCACTCTCCATCGGCACGGCCATCGGCGTCTGCGCGGGCTACTTCCGAAAACTTGACGGCCCCCTGATGCGGCTGACAGATCTCTTCTTGTCGCTGCCCATCCTGCCGCTGCTGCTGGTGGCGGTGACGCTCTTCCGCCAGCCACTGCGCGCGAACTTCGGGCCAGAGACTGGCATGTTCATCCTGATCGTGGGTGTCATCGGGATCACGTCATGGATGCAGACAGCACGGATCGTGCGCGGCGAAATCCTCGCCTTGAAGGAACGTGAGTTCATCCTCGCCGCGCGCTCTATCGGCACGACACCCTTCAAGATCATTCGACGCCACCTGCTGCCCAATGTCATCTCGCCCATCATGGTCTCCGCCACACTGGGGCTGGCCACGGCGATCATCACCGAAAGCGCGCTGAGTTTTCTGGGCGTGGGCTTTCCGTCGGATTTCCCGACCTGGGGCAAGCTCTTGTCCGATGCTGTACCGCGGATGGAGGAGTTCCCCGAACGCGTGATGCTGCCCGGGATCCTCATCTCGCTGACGGTCCTGTCAGTCAACTACCTCGGCGACGGTCTGCGCGACGCGCTCGATCCGCGCATTCGCGGGCGGTAACGGCGCCCCGCGGCGCGCGCTCTACTCCATCCCGAGGGCGGATTTGTACATATCCACGATGGCCGTCTGCTCGGCGATTGAATCCGGATCCTGCTTGCGTTCGCGCAGGATCACCCGGATCGCCTTGACGTCAAAGCCGCGGGATTTCATCTCCGCAAAGACCTCTTTGACCTGATCGGCGATGTCTTTCTTTTCCTCTTCCAGACGCTCGACCCGTTCGATGAACTGCCGCAGCTCCTGTCCGGTCACATTGTATTGACTATCCACCACGCTCTGGTCGCTCATCTCTGTCTCCTTGGTTGAGGAAAGGCGGCATGGCGCCGCGATCGCGCTTGCCTAGCGCCCCCGCGCGAGGGCCGCAAGCGGCTTTGCACGCTTGCGCTTCGCTGGCGGATTGGATAGCCCGCCACCATGGAAAACACCGAGACATCGATCTTTGATTTCATCATTTGGGGGGGTGCCGCGCTGTCGCTGCTGGGGCTCGTGGGCCTGGTCTGGTGCATCATCTACGTGGCGCGTGCCCGCCGTGCACACCTCAGCGACGAGGAGATGCGCGCGCGGCTCAAACGCGCGTTGCCCCTGAACCTCGGGGCGCTCTTTGTCTCCGTGATCGGGCTGATGCTCGTCATCGTGGGAATTTTCCTGAGCTGACCCGCCGCGAGGCGACTGCCGCATCTTGAGCCATTCTGTCCGGGCTTGGCCCGCAGACCGTCGTCGTTCTGCATATCGACCCTGCGACCGACCACTCCGCGTCAACAAAAGGTCTTCGGAATTCACACCGAAAGACCCTGCCGCTGATCGATCCGACGCCGCCCGGACGGGCCTGCTGAAAGACGGATCCTATGGGCACTGTCACCCTGCGTCCCGGCACGCGCGATATGGCAGAAAAACACATCACATCGACGCCAGATGCTGCAAAACGCTATTAAACTCCTGCACGAAAGCCGTTAACCTACGGGCATGGATATTCGTCAACTCACCCCCGGTTTTTTCGTCGCACCACAGATCGCACCCGAGGATATGGAGCGACTGGCAGCGCTCGGCATTTCGCTGGTGATCTGCAATCGTCCCGACGAAGAGGTGCCGCCAAGTCACCAGTGTGAGGCCATGCGAGAGGCCGCGGAGCGCGCGGGCCTCGCATTTGCCGTGCAACCGCTGACCCATCAGACGATGACCCCCCCCGTTATCGCCGCGAACCGCGCCCTGATCGACGGCACCGATGATACAGTCCTGGCCTATTGTGCATCTGGCACCCGCTCGACCGTCGCGTGGGCCCTCGGCGTCGCGGGTGATCTGGACCCGGACGCGATCATCACCGCGGCGCAGTCTGCGGGCTATGACTTGCGCAATATGAAACCGACGCTGGAAGCGATTGCCGCTCAACAATCCTGAAGGGGGTGCAGTCGCTTTCGCGCTCCTTGAAAAAATGGCGTTCGGCGCGCATCTGTCTTGGCCTAAACGCCGCGCAAACGGGCGGGATCAGCGCCTGTCCCTGGACCATATACCCGTAGAGCGGGCCTAAAACGGCAACTGTCGGTGTGAGACGGACAAGCCACCGGCCGTGCCATCAGACCAATCCGGTCAGCTCACTCGGGACACTGCAACGCCCGCGCAAAACCGGCCCGGCTGGTATCACCCCCGATTTCCGCAGAACTGAACCGCCCATCGCGGTAACGCAGCGACACGATCTGGGACCAATCCGCCCGCGCAACGATCATCTCGGGCACACCCTTGCAGACCCGCACGCCTCCGGCGATGTCACGCTCGCCGATCCGGTGGTTGGTAAAGCCGGGCAGGTCCGCCACGAGCATCAGCGCACCCGCGCGGTACCGCCATAGCCGCAAGGTCCTGGCCAGATGCGGCCGGTCGATGTAGGCCAGTTCCACCGCACCATCCCCGTCGAAATCCGCCGCACCGATAGGGGCCAGCCAGCGAAACCTTGTACCGATGAACGACGTTGTCGCCACCCGGCCCTGCGCATCATAGACGGCCAGCCGCGCGCCCCGTTCCTGATGGCTCTCAACCACGATCACCTCGGGCGCACCATCGAGATCGACATCCACCAGGCGCGGCGCGGTATCCTCGAACACCAATTCGTCGGGCAGGACTGAGAGCCGCGCCGTACCGTCGGACAATTCTAGCCGCAGTGCGCCGTGCTCCGTCGTGTCGCCCAGAACACCGTGGGCGTAGCGCTCTGTGGGTTGCTCAAACCCCGCCGCAACAATCTGAGGCCCGGCCAACAGAGACGTCGGCCAAAAGCACAGCATCAGCAGCGCGCGGCGAGCGGCACGGGCCCACAGGCGCGCCGCCTGACGCCGCGCCTTGCTCAGGTTCATCAGATCTGTTTTTCGGGCATCCGCACGACCAGACCGTCCAGCGCATCAGTGACTTTCAACTGGCATGTGAGCCGCGAGGTCGCGGGATCCGGCGCAAAGGCGAAATCCAGCATGTCCTCTTCCATGTCATCCTTGGCGGGCAGCTTTTCTGTCCAGGCCGGGTCCACATATACGTGGCAGGTCGAACACGCACAGGCGCCACCGCAGTCAGCCTCGATCCCGGGAATGTTATTGTCCCGCGCACCTTCCATGACGGTCAGGCCATTGGCGACCTCCACCACATGCTCGGTTCCGCCATGTTCGATATAGGTGATCTTGGCCACGTCTTTTCCCTTCTCGGTCCTGTTCAGCGTGTTTCTACCGAGGCCATATAAGAGGTACCAGCCCGTTTTGCGAGCCTTGCACATTTGGCCGCAGCAACCCACGGCCCGCCGCCCGCACCCGCCAGAAAAAAGAGCGCCCCCCGCGACAGGGGACGCTCCGCGCCGGGATGTCAACGCAGCGCTACTCAGAGAGCGACAGCGCCACAAATCTCGGATCGCCCGCGCGCCGCACCAGCAACAGGAGCGACTTGCGCCCCGCTTCCTTGGCAGCTTCGACACGTTCCTCCAGCTCGGATATGGTGGTGACCCGCGCTTGCCCTGCTTCAGTGACGATATCGCCAGCACGCAAGCCTTTCTCAAAGGCCTCAGATGCCTCATCGACAGCCGTGACCGCCAGCCCCTGGGTGGTCTCTCCCACGCCCAGTTCCGCGCGCAACTCATCGGTCAGCACGGTCAGCGTCAGACCCAACAGCTCGCTGGTGTCGGGCTCGTCCTCACTATCTGGTCCCGCGGCCACGGCGGGCACAGCACCTTCGGCTTCCTCTCGGCGGCCCAGCGTCACGCGCAGTGTCACAGACTGTCCCTCGCGCATCACGACGACGCGCACGGTTTCACCCACGGGGCTGTTGCCCACCTGGCGGACAAGCCCGCGCGTGTCCTCGACTTCAACACCGGCAAAACTGGTGATCACGTCACCCGCTTCCATGCCGGCCTCTGCCGCGGGGCCTTCGGGGACATCGGTCACCAGCGCACCGGAGGTTGCCTCCAGTCCCATGGATTCCGCCAGATCATCGGTCAGATCCTGGATACGCACACCCAGCCAGCCGCGGCGCGTCTCGCCAAACTCCTTCAGCTGATCGACCACCCGCGTGACCACATTGGACGCCATGGAAAAGCCGATCCCGATGGAGCCGCCGTTGGGCGACAGGATCGCGGTGTTCACGCCGATCACCTCACCATCCATGTTGAAGAGCGGCCCGCCCGAGTTGCCGCGGTTGATCGCAGCATCGGTCTGGATGTAGTCGTCGTAGGTCCCGCTAAGCGCCCGGTTACGCGCCGAAACGATCCCGGCGCTGACCGAAAACCCCTGACCCAGCGGATTGCCCATGGCCACCACCCAATCGCCCACACGCGCACCGTCACTATCGGCAAAGTTCACGAACGGCAGCGGGCCGTCCGCTTCGACCTTGAGAAGTGCGATGTCCGTGTTCGGATCGGTACCGATTACCTCTGCCTTCAGCTCGTCCCCATTGAAAAACTCGATCAGGATTTCGTCGGCCCCTTCAATCACGTGATTGTTGGTGACCACAAAACCATCTTCGGAGATCACGAAACCCGAGCCGAGCGCGGAGGAACGGCGCGGCCTGTCGCCGCCGCCCCCGTTACGGTCCTGAAACTCCCGAAAGAAGTCCTCGAAGGGGGAGCCTTCGGGCACGATCCCCTGCGGGCCAGTGCGTCCGGCGACCACCGTCGATGTGGTGATGTTGACCACGGAAGGGCTGATTTTTTCGGCGAGAGGGGCAAGGCTGCGCTGTTGCGCCTGTGCTGCAAAGGGCAGCGACAGTGCCAGCGCGAAGGCCAGAGCCACCAGCCATAAAAACCGGAAGGAATGAGGAATGAGGCTGGTCTTTGCCATAATGTCCACCTTGGGCTGCATGCGTCGTCTCCTGAATAGGCAGGTCGAAGGCCTCTTAGCCTTCGGATGCTCGATATATGGTTGAATGCTCATAGGGTGCATCTAGGGTGGTATCTATGCAACATCAAAGATGGATCAGCCATGTCCGGTTTCAAGACCACGTGATCGGCGCGTGAGCATCTACGTGGTTTTTGGCATCCCGATCTGCCACTGGACCAGCCCCGGTCCGCCGCAAAAAGCTCTCGCCCGCCCTGCTCCGGGTCGTCGCAAGTAGGGCTGTGGTCTTGGGTCACTTTTGCCGAACACCGGCTTTGACCATTGTACATCAAATCAGACCGGTCAGCGGAGACCGCGATAGGCCGCTATTCGGCCGATGCGATTGCGGAAGGCTTTCTCCTTGCAGACGGTGCCCGTAGCAACGCGAGCGAGCCCATCGACCATCCTCTCCGGGGCAGCGAGGGATATGCGAGGATTCATCCGCCTGGCCCGCAGCCCGTGGGCGCTGCTACCCCGCGCCCAGCTGAAACGCGAGCCAGACCAGCAGCAGCCCGCTGACCACCACCAGCAGCCCGATCTGCCGGACGGCATTTTCGGGCAAGGCGCGCAGCACCTCCAGCATCCTCTCGATAAGCGAAGGGGCCAGCGCATAGGCCAGCCCCTCGATAATCATCACCAGCCCAAGTGCCAGCAGTAGCGTGCTCACCGGCGTTCACCCTCCTCGGAGCGCAGCCCCTGATCGGAGCGCAGGTAGTTGAAGAACTCCGAATCCGGGGACAGCACCATGGTGGAGTTATTGCCGCGCAGCGCCCGTTCGTAAGCGGTGAGCGAGCGGTAGAATTCAAAGAATTCCGGATCGGCACCAAAGGCATCGGCAAAGATCGCGTTCCGCTCCGCATCGGCCTGACCGCGGATGATATCCGCTTCCCGGGTTGCCTCGGATGTCAGTTCCACCACCGTTCTATCCGCCAGAGCGCGCACCCTCTGGGCGGCTTCCTCACCGCGGGCGATCTCGTCTGCGGCTTCACGCTCCCGTTCCGCCCGCATCCGGGCAAAGGTCGCATCAAGGTTCTGCTCCGGCAGGTTGGTCTGCTTCAGCCGCACGTCCACAACCTCCAGCCCCAGCGGCAGCGCGCGCAGGCGCGCCTGTTCTGTGATCCGCGACATCAGACCGGCACGATCCGCCGACAGAATGGTGTTGGAAGTCACACCGTCGGAACCGAGCACCGCCCGGATTGTCGGGTTGAGGATCCCTTCCAGCCGGTCTTCGGCAGCCCGCAAACCACCGACGCCCACCGCCTGCCGGAACTGCGTCACATCGGAAATGCGGTAACGCGCAAAAGCGTCCACCACGAGCCGCCGGTCATCCGACGGCGTTACCTCGGTCACGTCCGTATCCAGCGACAGGATCCGGTCATCGTAGCGGACCACTTCCTGAATGAGCGGGATCTTGAACGCCAACCCTGGATCTTCCTTGACGGATTTGATCTGGCCGAACTGCAGCACCAGCGCCTTCTCACGCTCGTCCACGATAAAGACAGAGCTCAGCACCCCCACAACGGCGATGACCAGAATGGGGATCAGAAATTTACCAGCGCGCATCAGTTCGTCCCTCCTGCCGCGGCGGTGCCACGACGCAACTCATTCAGCGGCAGATAGGGCACTACGCCCTGACCTCCGCCGCCGCCCAGATCATTCTCCAGAATGATCTTGTCCACATCGCCAAAGACCCGCTCCATCGTCTCCAGATAGAGCCGTTTGCGCGTCACTTCCGGTGCCTTGACGTATTCCTCGAGGACCGAGACGAAGCGCGCCGCTTCACCGGTGGCCTCGTTGACCTGCTGGGCGCGGTAGGCTTCGGCCTGTTCCAGCTGGCTGGCAGCTTCACCGCGCGCACCGGCTGTCACCCGGTTTGCGTAGGCATCGGCCTGACGTTCCAGCCTGTCCCGCTCCTGCTCGGCGGCCTGCACTTCGCGGAAGCTGTCGATCACCTCGCGGGGCGGATCCGCTTTGTCGAGGTTGAGACGCACGACATTGACGCCGCTGTCATAGGCATCGAGCGTGCCCTGAATAAGCTGCTGGGCCTCATCCGCGATGACCTGCCGGTCCCGGTTCAGGATCGGGGCCAGCTCGTTGCGGGCGATGACCTCGCGCATGGCCGATTCCGACACCGCGCGGATCGTCTCCTGCGCTTCGGCCAGATTAAAGAGGAATTTCGCGGGATCGTTGATGTTCCAAACCACCTGGAAGTCGATGTCGATGATGTTCTCATCCGTGGTCAGCATCAGGCCACTGTCCACCCGCGCACCAATGTCTTCGGTCTGTTCGCGGGTCACCGGCAGCACCTCTGCCGTCACCAGAGGCCAGGGCGCAAAGTTCAGACCCGGATTGCCGGTGGCGTAGTATTCGCCGAGAAACAGCTCCACCGATTGCTCTTCGGGCGCGACCGTGTAGAAGCTCGCAAGCCCCCAGGCCACCACGCCCACGAGCGCCGCGATGCCAACGGTGCCCCGGGTGAAGGCGGGACCACCCCCGCCACCGCCGCCGCCACTCCCGGCGCCGCCGCCGCCCTTGCCGCCCATCAGGACGCGCAGACGCTCCTGGCCTTTCTTTACCAGCTCGTCGATTTCCGGGATCTGTGGACCCTCGCCACCGGGTCCGCGTGGACCCCCGCCGTTATTGCCGCGGTTCGGCCTGCGCGGCCCATCATCATCGGAGTTTCCACCGCCGCCCCCCCAGGGGCCGCCATTATTCCCAGCCATTCAGTCTCTTTCCTTCCAGAACCGCGCGGCTGCGCGATCAAATCGAGTTATAGGTACGCAAGGTTAAGCGGAATTCAAGCCGTCCGCATCGGTGTCTTCATGGTCACGATCTCTTCGGACATGGTGGGGTGGACAGCAACCGTCCGGTCAAAATCCTCTTTTGTTGCCCCCATTTTAACGGCAATCCCCGCCAGTTGGATCATCTCGCCCGCGCTCGGTGCGACGATGTGACAGCCTAGAACCTTGCGCGTTTCCACAGAGACGACCAGCTTCATCAGCACCCGGTCGGGTCTGCCGGCAAAGGCGCTCTGCATAGGCCGGAAAGACGTGCAGTAGATCTCCACCGGTTCGCGGTCGCGCGCCTCTTCCTCGCTCAGCCCGATGGTGCCCATCTCGGGCTGGGTAAAGATTGCCGACGGGATCAGCGCGTGATCCACCGGTGTCGGGTTGCCCTTGAACACCGTCTCGACAAAGGCCATCCCCTCGCGGATGGCCACGGGTGTCAGGTTCACACGGTCAGTCACATCGCCGATGGCATAGATCGACGGAACCGCGGTCTGGCTGTATTCATCGACTTCGATTTCACCGCGACGGCCCAGTTTCACCCCCACATCCTCCAGACCCATGTCGGCGGTGTTGGGATCGCGGCCCGTCGCGAAAAGCACCGTGTCAAACACACGCTCGTTGCCATTGGTCGATTTGACCCAGATCGGCCCGGCGGTATCGCCCGTCTCGCGCTGAAGCGCCGGGCGTTGCTTGACGTCCGCGCCCATTGCGGCATCCGAGGCGGTGCCCGTCCAACTGGCCGTATGGTCCTCGCTCGCCGGGGCCATCTCCACGATGTTGGTGCCGGTGCGCAGATCGATCCCGCGCTCGCGCATGGCATCCGCAATCAGCCCGCGGGCCTCGTCGTCAAAACCGCGCAGGATCTGCGCCCCGCGATAGTATTGCGTCACCTCCACCCCAAGCCCGTGCATGATGCAGGCAAACTCGCAGGCGATATAGCCGCCGCCTATGATCAGCAGGGACTTGGGCAGCGCGTCGAGATGAAAGATATCATCCGAGACGATGCCCAGGTTTGCGTTTGGCAGCTCGGGCCGCACCGGATGTCCGCCGGAGGCCAAGAGAATATGCTTGGCGCTCAGGGTCTCTCCCGTCGACAGCGTCACCTCATGCGGTCCGGTTACACGGGCGCGGGCGTCATAGCTCGCCACGCCGGAGCCCTTGAGCAAATCGCGGTAGACCTGCTCCAGCCGGTCCAGTTCCGAATTGAGTTTTCCGCGGAAAGAGGCCCAGTCAAAGCTGCCCGCGCTGTGAGACCATCCGTAGGCTGCGGCATCCTCCGTCACATTGGCGTATTCGCTGGCGAATACCATCAGCTTTTTGGGCACGCACCCCCGGATCACGCACGTCCCACCATAGCGGTCCATCTCCGCCAGGGCGACCTTGGCGCCCGTATCACCCGCTGCCACACGTGCGGCCCGAACGCCACCCGATCCGCCGCCGATCACAAAAAGATCGTAATCGAATTCGCTCATCTCGGCTGCCTTTCAGGGTCGTTCAAAGTGTCTGGGATATATAGCTGGACGGTGGGGCATTACCACCCTGCCCCGCTGCAATCGGATGCACGTTTTAGTCAGGCAAATCCGCAAAGAGGCTGCCCGTCTCTCCGCCCTCTGCCGCGGCACGCGCGCGGACCTCCGTCCGGCCATCGCCGTACCCGATGATCACCTCATCGCAGATGTCCACGAAAAGCCCATTCTCCACCACGCCGGGGATCTGGTTGAGCGCCAGCGCCAGATGCGCCGGGGCCCCGATGCGCCCCAGCTCGAAATCCAGAATGTAGTTGCTCTCATCGGTGCGGAAAGGTGCCTCGCCCGCGGTGCGCAGCTTGCCCGACCGGCCCTGTACATCCATGGACATCAGCATCTCCTCCACCAGCGTGCGGGTCGTCTGCCAACCAAAGGGGATCACTTCGATGGGCAGCGGAAAGGCCCCCAGCGTGTCCACTACCTTGCCGCGATCGGCGATCACCACCATGCGATCCGACGCCGTTGCCACAATCTTTTCCTGCAGCAGCGCGCCACCACCACCCTTGATCAGCGCCAGTTGCGGGTCGAACTCATCCGCACCGTCGATGGTCAGATCCAGCCATTTGGCGGCATCGAGCGAGACGACCTCGATCCCCTCCTCGCGCGCCAGCTCCGCCGTCCGGGTGGAGGTCGGCACAGCCCGGATCCGCAGCCCTTCCTCGCGCACCCGCTCTCCCAGACGCTTGACCAGAAAAACCGCAGTCGATCCCGTCCCGAGACCGACACGCATGCCCGTCTCCACCATATCGGCGGCGCGCCGGGCGCAAACGTATTTCGCGTGGTCGATGGGCGACAGATCAGGCGGCATGGCAGGGCTCCTCCTCACGGCGTGCTCGCGTTATAAGAGAAGCGCGCCCGGGGTGCGAGCGCTCATTTGTCCGATTGCGACAAAGCAGGATCATCGGCGTTTGACCTCGTCCCACCGGCTGCCTACACGGGACAGGCAGGGCGGCAAAAGGAACGCTGGGATGTTCTTATCGGTTTTCGATATGTTCAAAGTGGGCGTTGGCCCGTCCTCCTCTCATACCATGGGGCCCATGGTGGCGGCGGCGCGGTTTCTGGACCTCATGCGCGCCTCGCCCTTCGGGTTCCACGGGGTGCGCGCCAGCCTGCACGGCAGCCTCGCCTTTACCGGCGTCGGTCATGCCACGGACCGCGCCACGATCCTCGGGCTGGCGGGCTTTGTACCCGAGACCTACGACCGCGACCGCGCCGAGGCCACGCTGGCCGAGATCAAGAGCCAGCATCAGATCACCCCCGACGGGCTGCCGCCGCTCGCCTTTCACACCGAGCGGGATCTGATCTTTGATTTCGACACCACCCTGACCGGCCACGCCAACGGCATGACCCTGATGGCCACGGATGCGCAGGGCGACGTGACCCTGCGCGAGGTCTACTATTCAATCGGCGGCGGTTTCGTGATGACGGAGACCGAGCTGGCGGCAGGCAAGGACACCGACGAGGGCGCGCCCGTGCCCTTTCCGTTCAAGACCGCGGCCCAGATGCTGGAAATGGCGGAGGCCTCGAACCGCTCCATTGCCGCCATGAAACGGGCCAATGAGGCCGCGCGCGGTGGCGAGGACAACCTGCGCAGCGGGACCAGACGGCTCTGGCAGGTGATGAACGATTGCATCGACCGCGGGCTGTCCGCAGAAGGCATCCTGCCCGGCGGCCTGCAGGTCAAGCGCCGCGCCAAGGGCATCCACGACAAGCTGATGGGAGAACGCGGGCTCAACCAGACGCCGCCGCATACGATCAACGACTGGATGAGCGTCTATGCCATGGCCGTCAACGAAGAGAATGCCGCAGGTGGTCAGGTGGTCACCGCCCCCACCAACGGTGCGGCGGGCGTGCTGCCTGCGACCCTGCGCTACTACCTCGATCACGTGCCCGGCGCCTCAGAAAGCCATGTGGAAGACTTTCTCCTGACGGCCGCCGCCATCGGCGGTCTGGTCAAATACAACGCCTCCATCTCGGGCGCGGAAGCAGGCTGCCAGGCGGAGGTCGGCTCCGCCGCAGCGATGGCCGCCGCGGGGCTTTGTGCGGTGTTGGGCGGCACCCCGCAGCAGATCGAGAACGCCGCGGAGATCGCGCTTGAGCATCATCTGGGCATGACGTGCGATCCGGTCAAAGGGCTGGTGCAGGTGCCGTGCATCGAACGCAACGGTCTGGGCGCGATCAAGGCCGTCTCCGCCGCCAGCCTCGCCCTGCGCGGCGATGGCACGCATCTGGTGCCGCTCGATGCCTGTATCGAGACGATGCGCCAGACCGGCGTGGATATGTCCGAGAAATACAAGGAGACCTCGCTCGGCGGTCTCGCCGTCAACGTGCCCAACTGCTGAGCGCTCAGCCACAGCCGCGAGACAAACGCCCCTGCGAGACCGCTGGATTTCCCTGCGCCGCATGGGGCACAGCGGTCAAACTGCTCCGCCTTGGACCAGCGCGCTGAGGAACATCTGCCGACCGCCGCACGGGCGCGGCTGACAGCACGACCCGAAATGGATGGTGTTCATGGAACAATACTCTACTATGGCGGGAGTGCGGCAGAGCGTAAACCATGAAAATAGACTTTTTTCAGCAAAGCTGTGCCACCGGCGTGAGGGCAGAAAGGGCTTTCTTGCAATGACAATATCGGGCTTTTAGGGTCTCCGCTATGGCTGGCGACCGCCCTCTTCTAGGCATTATGCTCATGCTGGGTTTTTGCATGCTCGCCCCCGTCGGGGATGCCATTGCAAAGATCCTCGGGCAGACCGTCCCAGTCGGCCAGCTGGTCGTCGTGCGTTTTGCGGTTCAGGCTCTCGTGCTGATCCCCCTGGTCTGGATGACGGGGCGTATGTGGCGGATGCGGGGTCGGGTCCTGATGCTAACCCTGGTACGGACCATCCTGCATATCGCGGGCATCGGCACTATGGTCACGGCGCTGAAATACCTGCCGCTCGCCGATGCCATCGCCATCGCCTTTGTGATGCCGTTCATCATGCTATTGCTGGGGAAATACGCGCTGAACGAGGAAGTCGGACCGCGACGCCTCATCGCCTGTCTGGTGGGTTTCATCGGCACCCTGCTGATCGTCCAGCCAAGCTTTCAGGCCGTGGGCTGGCCCGCGCTGCTGCCGCTGGCCGTAGCCGTGAACTTTGCCTTTTTCATGCTGGTCACCCGCCAGATTGCCCGCGAAACCGACCCCATCGGTCTGCAGGCGGTCAGCGGTGTCATGGCCGTGATCATCATGGTGCCCGCGCTTTTTTGTTTTCGCGACAGCACCATCTGGGATCTCCAATGGGTCCGTGGCACCCAGCATGACTGGACGCTGCTTCTGGGGATCGGCCTTTTGGGCACCGGCGCGCATCTGCTGATGACATGGTCGCTGCGCTATGCGCCCTCAGCCACGCTGGCCCCGATGCAATATCTGGAGATCCCCTTTGCCACGGTCATCGGCTTTCTGGTCTTCAGCGATCTGCCCAACCCGCTCGCAGCCGTGGGCATCGCCATCACGATGGCGGCCGGTCTCTACGTGGTGCTGCGCGAGCGGGCCACCGCAAAGGCGCTGATGGTTCGCGCGACGACAACGACGCAACCTCTGACGTCCGCTGCCCCGCGGTCGGAGCCATCCCGGCCAGTTGAACCGTGACCGCAGGCAGGAACCGCCGCGGCAAGATGCACAGCATCCCCGGCGCGTCCATCTCCAGATAAAGATCCCCGGTCGCCCGGTTGGACGTCCCCGATGTTCCGTCGGGGGCAAATGCCAATCCGTCAATGGGCCATTCCAGCCCTCGGGAGCGCCCCGTCACCGCGGCCATGGGAAAGAGCGACACCCGCGTGCCCGGCGCCATCGCCAGCGACAACCGCGGCGGACAGAGGAAGACCACATCCCGTTCGCACAGCATCACGCAGGCCGTCTCCGGCCGCATCACCAGTGTATGAAACGCCGCCAAGGTATGATCGACACGCCGCCCCGCAAAGCCCACGGCAAGGATTGCGGGCGCGTCGATACTGCGCAGCGCCTTGTCGAAATCGGTGCTGTCCTGCTCCGCGATATGGTGGAGCGCGCCCTCGGGCAAGACCGCGCGTGTCTCGGCGGACAGCGAATCCATATCGCCGATCACCGCTTCGGGCGTGATGCCTGCCGCCAGCGCCCGATCCGCCCCGCCATCCGCTGCCACGCAGGTCGGTGCCAGCGCCCTGGCCTCGGCGATGTCATCGGGCAACACCTGGCCGCCGCCGATCAGCGTCACTGGATGCGTGCGGGATAAAATGCTAGTCTTCATCGAAGCTTAACGCCCTTTCTGGATCGAGAACACCTTTTTGCCACGAAGATACCCCGCTTTGCGCCAGGATTACCGAGTAGCCTCCCGGCATGGAAGTGACAAACGAAGTGTTCAGATCACGCAGAGGATGGATGTCCGATGACCAGTGATGAAAAGCGGCTGACGGTCTCCTACGGGACCTTTTCGTGCACGCTCGAAGGCTACGACGACCCCGTGGAGACGATGAAAACCATCGTGTCCTTCTTTCGGGAGATCGCGGCTCAGGACAGTGGTTTTGGCACCACGCCCATTCAGCACGATCCCGAAACGCTGGTGCGCATGGCACTGTCGGGCCACCGTCGGGACGCAGCAGACGCGCAGGACGGTGTCTGGCTGCCGGAGGAAGACGCACCTATGACGGCTGCCACTGTGCCGACAGACACGGTCCCGGCTGCGGCCCTGCCCGATGAGGCCGCAACAGAACGCGTCGCTGCTTTTTTTGCGAGCGGGACGCCAGCACCCCCTGCCGGGGACGCGGAACTGACCTCGACCACGACATCTGCCGTCGCCCTCAGCGCCGCGGCCCGCCTGAAAGCATTGCGCGGGGATCATCCGGACCCTGCCACGGCGTCCGGACAGGCCCCCGTGCCGGAAGAGCCGCTGCGTGCACGCGTCCTGACCGTGGATCACGACGACCTTGATGCGCTGCGTCGCGCCGCCGACGACGCCTCCGACCCGGGCAATGACGTGGATCGCCTGATGGACAGAGCCGCCGAAGCAATGTCCGAGCCTGCGGGCAGCAGCCGCCGCAGCGACTACGCCCATCTGCGGGCCGCAGTTGCCGCGCGGGGGGCCGACGACACGCTCGACAGGACCGATGAAAGTGCCGCGCACGTGGAGAGCTACCGCATGGACCTCGACCGGCTGATCACCTCCGGTGGCGAGAAGGAAACACCCGCGCGCGCCTTGCCGGTTTTGCGCC
Source organism: uncultured Roseobacter sp. (assembly GCF_947496515.1). Lineage (GTDB taxonomy): Bacteria > Pseudomonadota > Alphaproteobacteria > Rhodobacterales > Rhodobacteraceae > Roseobacter. The sequence goes on from NZ_CANMDB010000001.1 coordinate 646,554, forward strand.
TGGTCGCCGAACAACGTGTTGATTTGACCGAAGAGGCCGCTGCTGCGCCGCACGGGTTCGTCGCCTACGCCGCCCGGCTGGGCGCAACACGGGTCCCCGACGTGCTCGAAGCGGCAGCGGCGTATCTGTCGTTTGTCGAGGGCCGCAGCCCCTTCTCGCGCGAGGACGTGCTGCGCTGCGCAAGTGCTGCACGGGATGTGGACAGCGCCGAGGCATGCGACGCCTTTGCGGATCTTGTCCAGCAGGGGCGCATTGAGGCCTGCAACGGCGGCAGTTTTCGCGCGACGGTCACCAACACCTTCGGCCCCGACCGCCGCGCCGCAGGGTAGCCTGGCCAACGGGCAGCCACTGCCTTGACCCGCCCGCAACAACCGCGTCCACAAGAACGGTTGCGCCCCTTTCGTCTTTGATCACCCTGCTAGGACGACAACTGTGAGATCCGTCCCCGTTTCGGGATCGACACCACCCTCCGGAGGCCGCTCTCCGGGAGGCAAATACCCTCATCGGCCGTGCGGGACCGATCCGCTTCCTTTGGCCCGCGCGCCAACACGATCCTGTTGCCTTCTGGCCTTGCACGAATGCCTCTCTTTGCACCCCAAGAACATGCGCACGGGCGTCGCATCACGCGAAGCGCCCTGAGCCCAATCCACGCCCGGCCAATCGTTCGACACCACGCGCAGCAGGCGGACCCGGCGTGGAACGACCAGGGTTTCCAAAGGCAACGATCAAACGTAACTCGTGCTGTTGCATATTTCTCGCAACACATTTAGTTACGTAAAAGATGTGCAACGATTGGAGCTGATCATGTCAGATACCCGCCTTCCCGTTACCGTGCTCTCCGGCTTTCTGGGTGCCGGAAAAACGACGCTGCTGAACCGCATTCTCAACAATCGGGAAGGCCGACGGGTCGCCGTGATCGTCAATGACATGTCCGAGGTCAACATCGACGCGGACCTGGTGCGGGCAGAGACGGAACTGAGCCGAACGGATGAGACGCTGGTCGAGATGTCGAACGGGTGCATCTGCTGCACGCTGCGCGACGATCTGCTGACCGAGGTCCGAAAGCTCGCCGCCGAGGGGCGGTTCGACTATCTGCTGATCGAATCCACCGGCATCTCGGAGCCACTGCCCGTCGCAGCCACCTTCGATTTTCGGGACGAAGACGGCAACAGCCTCTCGGATGTTGCGCGGCTCGATACCATGGTGACGGTTGTGGATGCGGCAAACCTGCTCAACGACTTTTCCTCGCACGACTTCTTGCGCGATCGCGGCGAAACGATGGGAGAGGAGGATGACCGGACCCTGGTTCACCTCTTGACCGACCAGATCGAATTTGCCGATGTGGTGATCCTGAACAAGGTGGATGACGCGGGAGCGCAAAAGGTCGATGCCGCGCGCAAGATCATCCGAAGCCTCAATGCGGACACCGAAATCGTGGAGACAAATCACGCGGCCGTCGCCGCCGACAAGATCCTCGACACCGGTCTTTTCGACTTTCAGCAGGCCCATGAACATCCCATGTGGGCCAAGGAGCTCTATGGTTTTGCCGATCATGTGCCCGAAACCGAAGAGTACGGCGTGGCGTCCTATGTCTACCGGGCGCGGCTTCCCTTTGTGCCGGAGCGTATCTTGCAGGTTCTGAACGGCGATCTGCCGGGCGTCATCCGGGCAAAGGGCCATTTCTGGATCTCAACACGACCCGACTGGGTTGCGGAGTTCTCGCTGGCGGGATCACTGTCGAGCGTGACGCCCTTGGGAACATGGTGGGCGTCCGTGCCCAAAGACCGCCAACCCACCCATGAAGCCGCCCAGGCCTATATGAAAGCGCACTGGCAGGAGCCCTGGGGCGACCGCCGTCAGGAGATCGTCTTTATCGGTGCGGGCATCGACTGGCCGACGCTCAGGGCACGTTTGGACGGCTGTCTCGTGCCCGCCGTTGCCGCCAGCGGGCCCGAAACGCTGCCAGACTACCCGGACCCTTTCCCCATCTGGCGTCGGGCTAAGGAAGCCGCGTAAGTCTCGCCCTGGCAACCGATCGAATGCGGCGATGAGCCTTGTCGTCACAAGCAAACCAGAGACGCTCATGGCCTTTTTGAGGATTGGTTGCGCTGCAGCCATATGGTTCAGACAACCCTCCGAAGGCTGTCATTGCCGGACGCACAGCCGGGCCAATCACATCCAATCTCTGCGCAATGTCGCACTATCATTCCGGGCGCGCAGAGATCACCAGCTGAATGACCATGCCGCGATCTCCCGCAATTTTCACAACTGCGGCTCAGGCTGCGAGCCACCGCTCGCAAGCGCACGATCAAGCCTTCGCGCGTGGCAGTCGAGCCAACCGACCTTTAAACCTCTTCAACCGCTCCATTACAAAAGCGGCACTTCAATTTAAGGCCATTGCCAGCAGATGCCGGTGGCTGCGACCGTGATCGCGGAGAGCAAAACCCCGCGACGTCCGTCCTAACCCGGTGCGAGCCACCGCCAATTCCTCATCCTCCCGGAGATGATCTCAGTGCGGTCATTGCGTTTGCCATACCACACCTGTTTTGCACTGACCATTTAGCCAGAAAGGCCAGTCCGCTTGGCGCTGTTCTGAAGGGCTTCCCTGAACCGGTCAGCACCATCGCTCGTCGCAGTCGCTTCGACGAAGTCGGAGCGCGCCAGCGCCCCAGTCGCGGCAAAGAGAATGGTCCCACCGTCATGTCCGCTCGGAGCCTCTACGGTGCCTTGGGTTGGCTTATTGAGCTTCACGGTCTTTCGTCAGACTTTGTACGACATGCGACCAAAATGATCACGCTGCGCTGCCCATGACCTCGGTCACGGATTTGATTTTTGGAAAGCCAGCCAACGCCTCAATCCGCGCGAGCCAGGCACGCACATTCGGGTAGTCGGCGAGCGAGATACCGGTCTCACCAGTCGCCGCGATGTAGCCATAGTTGGCAACGTCAGCAATGGTCGGCGCCGTTCCAACGAGCCAGTCGTTTTCCGCCAGATGCGGCTCAAACAGCGTTTTCATCAGGATGTGGGTCTTATCCACCGCCTGATCAAAGTCGACAGGGGCGCCGAAGAACTTCGAGATACGCGCGCCGCACGGCCCCTCGAACACTTCTTTCACGCTGGTGGTCAGCCATTCCTGGACATGCCCCGCAAGCCCGGGATCATCGGGAAGCCAGGTACGTGCCGGATCGTATCGCAAAGCAAGATAGGTCAGGATGGCAGTTGAATCCCGCAGAACCACATCGCCGTCCACCAGTGTTGGTACCTGCCCAAGCGGGTTGAGGTTCAGGTACTCGGGCGTCTTGTGAGCACCGGCCTGAAGATCGACGATGACGAATTCACACTCCAACCCAAGAAGCGACAGCATGGCGCGCGCGCGATGTGCATGACCCGAGGCGGGGTGATCGTAGAGTTTCATGTTTTTATCCTTGGATGTTGAGATGTGTCACGCGATCCCACACTTATTTCGAGAGGGCTGTTGGTCTGATGCTGAAGCGCCTCTCGGCGGCGGATACCGGTCATAGAGCCCGGCTGGACCCGATCAGCAGCGGCGCGAACGCCGCCACTCAATCGGGCGGCGCGAGGGCGCTCCAACTGTGGCAGGCTTACTCTGAATTCCGCTGCAGATACCACGTTCTTATCAGGCGTTCCCATGATCCAGGCAGGATCGGCATCATCAAGCGCATGGGGAACTTCAGGGGTCAACACCTCGTTCGGTGACTGGCTCTGAGAAACACTGCCGAAGATACGCCCTGAGTTGGGTGAGGCGACCCATTAGGCTGCCACGGCGCTTCACCGCCGGGCCGCACCTTGGATCCGGCGAAGACATGGACGTCACATTCGGGATCCACAAGCGCCTCAATTCCGGCCAACACCCGCGCCCGAATTTGCGCCATAGGCTGGACGGTCAGATGCCAAAAGATCATCCCGTTTCTGACGTGAGATCCGGGTTCAGAGGGGAATGCTCCACGAACGTCCACCTCAGGGGTGTGGCCTTGGCAGTGCGGCGGACACTGTTGATCCGGATGCGCAAAAGGCGCAGAGCACCGGGCGTTTGGCCGATCTGCACGGCGTCCTCGATAAGTGACGCTCTGCCTTGCAGATGCAGCTGATCACCGGTTTCAAAGTCGACAAAAAGCAAACCGGCATCAGGGTTCAAAAGCAGGTTGCCGAAGGTGTTGAACAGGTTGTTGCCCCGGTAATCGGGTATGGTGATCTGCGACGGGCTGTCTACCGAGACGAAGCCCGGCTGCCCGCCGCGGTGATTGACGTCAACGCCTTCGTATGGCGCGCCCGATCCATCCTGCACATAGGACGCGATGAAAAAGGCATCAGCCGCTTTGATCAGCGCCGTATCCTCCGCATTGAGCGCATCTCGCACTTCGGCCTCGCCCCCGGCAACGGGGCGCGCCCGCGCTGAAATCTCACGAAGGCCGATGTATTTCGGGCAATTGCCGTAGCTTTGCACCACCGCGATGGTGACCGAGACGTCATCCATGGCGGTGATTTTGCCATGCATTCGGTTCCGGCGCCGATTGGACAGATCAAGCCCCACGACACCAACGGCCTGACCTATATCCAGGGTATCGAATGCGGGTTTTCCGGCGCGGTCACCCGTTTGGATCACCAGCGTTTTAGGATCGGGCGAGGATGCAAACCCCACCGGACCGGTCACTATCGACGCATGGGGCAACTCCTTTGCATCCACCGTACCCAGAAAGATGTATTCGAGCCCCTCGAAGAACGCCCGGTGCTGATCCGGCATGACATCACGCAGCAGGTGCCGGGTCATCGCTTCGATTTTTTCGCGTTCCCCGGTCCGCTCTTGCAAACGCAATTCGCCTTCGTGAAACTGCTGGGCTGTCATGGGAGGCTCCGTTGGGTCGATGGGTTACGCGCGGGTCGTCGGACCATTCGGCCGATCAGCCAGACAGCGATCGAGACCAGTCTCCAGCGTCTCGCCGATGTCCGCAAATCCGCCTTTCATCATGATGGCCTCGTCCGGTGTCACGACGCCCCAATTTGCGCGCATCAAGGCGATGTCGTCAATGATGACGTCGCTGAGCACATCGCGTTTGAACTCGGGTCGCAGGTCCACGAACCCGGAAAACGCGGCGCGCGCGCCAGCGATCCCCGTGGCACGACTTCGACATCGAGGAACATCATCCACGCGCGGTCAGCGCCGCATCTGCAGCCGGGGATCAAACGACTTTCGGACTTTTTGAACGATCAACCCAAGCTGCCCGCTATTAGCCAACAGTTCGATACGCCGAGACCGCCACGCCTGATGGGGCAAGCAATGGACCTGCGGGGTAGTCGGCAGGCACTTGTTATTCGGGCCGCACCGCTCGCTGGACAACCGAAGCAAACGCCATAGGACGAAGCGATGCTGCACACTCACGGACTTGGCGAAAGCAAGTAAAACTGCTCATTAGGACGCAGACAAGACAATTGGAGCCGTTATGTCCGGAGAGACGAACCTGAACGCATTGATCAAATCCATGTCAGCAGAACTGCACGACGGCGTGTTCGTCTTTGCGACGATTCCACCGGGTCAGCCCGTCCCCAACGCTGCACCGCGCATGCTGTTCCAGGAAGCGGAGGGAACCACCCTCATTTTGCTGAAATCAGAGGCAGTGGCGCATTCACTCCCGTTCGAGTTTCCTTGCAGGATGATCACGCTAAATATTCATTCATCACTGGAAGCCATCGGCTTCATGGCACTGATAGCCACCGAACTTGCCAAGCATGATATGGGCGTCAACCCTGTGTCCGGATACTTCCATGACCACTTATTCGTTCCGGAAGGTCGCGAACAGGACGCGATGGATGCACTGGAGCGACTGGCGCGCGGCCGTGAGTGAATACCCCGGCAGCTTGGGTCACAGGCCATGCTGGAACAACCAAGGTCCTTCGTACCAGCCGACGTCGGGGTTTTTGTCGACTACCGCCATCCCTGCGCAAGAAAGCGAAAGATCGCGTTGGGCTTTCTCAATTGCTGTTCCGCATGAGAGATCTTCGCCAGTTTGCGGCGGTTTTTGGCGATAGCGCCGGGGAGCATCTCGACTTTCCTTCGCAGCTTCGACGATGCTGTGCACTGGTCCGTTTGTTGGATGGTAAGGGCTGCAGTGCGAGCATTCCCAAGCTTCTTGCGGGTGTTCGACCGTCGCGTACCATGTCTGCTTTGAAAGGTATGCCCGGCAAGTGGGTTTGCGCCCGTGATATTTGGAGACGCCCTGGCCGGTCGGTCCGCGCGTGGGATCGGCACAGTTCCCGCGAAACTGCTTGAGCGCCATGCCCCTCGGCAAATCTGCTCTTTGGTATCGGCATCCCGTTCAACGTCAGTCCGGAACCAGATGTCATCAATGCGCACCGCTTTGGGAAAAGTGTCCTGTGTTCATGATGAGCGCCGGAAAACTCCAGCCAACACCCAGCCTGGTGCCCGGGATCGGCATCAAACGAAGAGGCACGTCATGACGTCGCCAAGCGTTGCCGATCGCCGCCGGGTAAATGCCGACTGTCTTCCGGATGCCCCGCAGACGTCCCTCAAGCTCCAGTCTGAGCCGAACAGAGCAGTCGCGCGCACCGAAGGCGATCCTGAGGGATGTACCCGTCCAGCGAGAACGCATGGAACAGCGCCGACTGCGCTTCTAGCATCGGTCCCACGATCACTCATCCTCTCGCAAGTCTAGCGAGTTGAACGAAGCACCCCAAATCTACCGGACAACATCGAAGGCTTACGCCGCACCCTTCGGTCTCAACGACCGGGTCAGGTCAATCGCTGCGCGATCCATAACATGAACAGCCCGGCTGGCACTGGCAAGACGGCGCGCCATCACTTTGAATGCGATCATGCGCGACGGAACCGGACTCCAAGCGACCTGACGGAGACCGCAAGGAGCCAGAGCACCTCAATCAGCGCTTCCTTCCGAGAGATCCGAGGGAAGGCGTGAAACACGGCGAGAATTCTGTCACAACAGCCGAACCAGCCAATTGCGGTTTCACCTTGCCACCCACACTCAGCCAATCCCGTCGTGAACCAATCAGTTCGGAGAGAACAGTGCCGCACCCCGGGGCCAAAAGCTCAGAAACAGACGCTGACAGACTAGAGGGCAGGATGAACTTCGAGCTGTCGTTGGCAGGCGGATGGACCAGCCGCAGTGTCACCGCTCAGCCCTCCACACAAGCTAGGCCTACTGCTGGACGTCTTTAACGATACTGACCCTATCACAGGGACGTTTCAGTCGTTCGGCACTGCTCCGAAACGGTGCCATCCTCCCAAAAGTCGGCCGGAAAGTTATGCAAGAGCTCTGCCGCCTTGTCCTCAATCCAGTCCTGTCGTTCGTCGGGTGACCAGGAAGAGAGATCGCGTTCCTCCAACACAAGACGCTTGGCCTTTCGAAGTGCCTGTTGGTACAGCATGTCCTCAATACGGGCGTCCAGCACGATGGCGTAGACAAACCGCCCCCCCATCGCCGCCGCAAGATGCTGCATCTGTTTGATCGACACACCGCCGTCCAGCTCACTCCGCTCCGCCTGATAGACGGCATTGCGGCTGACGCCTTTGCGCTTTGCAACCTGCTCGGCGGACATCCCCAGGGCCTGCCGCACCGAACCGATCCAGCCTCTCTCGGGCCATTCCACATCCGCCACCTGAGCGGCGGTTCTGTCAATCATGCGGGCCAAGCGCCGTCTCTTGATAAAATCTGGCATCTGCCTCCCAGCACCGAAGAAAGCGAAAACACGCTACGTCACCACTAAATTTACATATATATTAGAAAAAATCAAACATAGTTAATATAAATAGCTAACATTATTGTGTATTGATCATATATAATGATAGAAAGGAGATCTATGCTCACGATTTTTTTAATGCCTGAAGCGTTTGTTTTTGCTGTATCTCTCGCAATTGTTGCGGGGCTCTTCGTTCTGGAGCTTCTGACGGCGTTGCTGGGCGGCTCACTTCTCGGTATCGGCAGCGATGCCCCCGATGTCGATCTGGATCTGGACGCTGATTTCGACTTTTCCGTAGAAGGCGCAGATGGTCTCGGCCTGGACGATGCAGCGCCCCAGCTGGAAACCGGCAGTGCCGGAACGTCGGGCATCTTCACGTGGATCGGCGCGCGAGACGTCCCCTTTCTCATCTGGCTCGTATCCTTCCTGACGATGTTTGGCCTCTTCGGCCTGATCCTGCAGTCCATCGCAGTGAGCATCCTTGCCAGCCCCTTGCCCGGGCTCATTGCGGCCATCATCGCGGTCGTACCGGCCCTTTTCGTGACCCGCGTCGTCGCAAACTGGGTCGCGCTGATCATGCCAAAGACGGAAACCACCGCCATGCGCACCCGCCATCTGGGTGGCCGTCAGGGCACGGTGACCCAAGGCACCGCCGCCCGTGGCAAACCGGCTGAGGTCAAGATAAAGGACCGGCACGGCAACATCCATTACATGCGGGTCGAGCCGCTGCATGACGACGAAACCTTTTCACAGGGCAGCGATGTGACCCTGATCCGCAAGCGTGGCGACAAGTTCTTCGTGATCTGACCCTGCCCGCATCTCTCATTATCAACCACCTAGGAGTTCTACATGCAGTTTACCCCAATCCTCACCATCGCCGCGATCATCGTTGGCCTTCTCGTCTTCATCGGCCTGATCATGGCCCGCCTCTACAAACGCGCGACGCGCGAAACCTCTCTGGTGAAAACCGGATCCGGCGGGCGCAAGGTGATCATGGACGGCGGCACCGTCGTTGTGCCGTTCCTCCACGAGATCTCCAAGGTCAACATGAAGACGCTGCGTCTGGAGGTTGCGCGTGTGAACGAGCAGTCGCTGATCACCAAGGACAGGATGCGTGTGGATGTGGGGGTTGAGTTTTACGTATCGGTCAATGCCACCGAAGACGGTATCTCCCGCGCGGCGCAGACGCTGGGCGACAGAACCTTCCACGTGGAGCAATTGCGCGAGATGATTGAGGGCAAGCTTGTCGATGGCCTGCGCGCCGTGGCGGCCCAGATGACCATGGATGAGCTGCATGAGAACCGGGCGAGCTTCGTTCAGGAGGTGCAGAACGCGATCTCCGAAGATCTGTTGAAAAACGGGCTTGAACTGGAGGCGGTGTCGCTCACCGCACTCGACCAGACACCGTTTGACTCGCTCGATGAAAACAACGCCTTCAACGCGGTCGGCATGCAAAAGCTCGCCGCGGTCATCGCCACCTCGCGCAAGCAGCGGGCCGAGATCACGGCGGAGGCGGACGTTTCGGTCGCACAGTCCGAGATGGAAGCCGAAAAGCGCAAGTACCAGATCGAGCGCGAGCAGAAACAGGCAGAGATCAAGCAGATTGAGGAAATCCAGACCCTGCAGGCACAGCAGGAGGCGCAGATCGCGCGCAATCAGGAATCCTCGGATCGGGCCAAGGATGAGGCGCGGATCGAGCGTGAAAAGGCCGTGCGGGCCGCGGAGATTGCGCGGGAGCGCGCGATTCGCGAGGCGGAGATCGAGAAAGAGCGCGAGCTTGAGGTCGCCGATCAGGAGCGCCAGATCATCGTGGCACGCAAATCCGAAGAGGAGAGCCAGGCGCGCGCCTCTGCCGACAATGCCCGTGCCGAGGCCAAGAAAGCATCCGAGGCGATTGAAACGGCCCGCGCCGTGGCCGAAGCAGAGCGCGTCAAGCAGATCGCCCTGATCGAAGCGCAGAAAGAGGCCGAACGTCAGGCGACGGCGATCCGTCTTGCCGCGAAAGCCGAGAAGGAGGCCGCCAGCGACCGGGCCGCGGCCAAGCTGGAAGAAGCACAGGCGGATGCCAGCGCGGTGACGGTAAGGGCCGAAGCGAAAAAGACCGACCTGCTGGCAACAGCCGAAGGTCAGACGGCGATTGCCAACTCGGAGAACGAACTGAGTGCCGAGATTGTGGCAATGAAAGTGCGCCTAGCCCAGCTCGAAGCGATGCCTGCGATCATTGCGGAAATGGTCAAGCCAGCCGAAAAGATCGACTCGATCAAGATCCATCAGGTGACGGGCATGGGCGCGACCGGTGGTGCAGGCGCTGGCCCCAACGGCGGCACGCCGGTCAATCAGGCGCTTGATTCCGTGCTCGGCATGGCCTTGCAGATGCCGGCGATGCAGGCTCTGGGCAAAGAGCTTGGCATCAGCCTGGAAAACGGCCTCTCAGGGGTGGCCAACGATGTCATGGATGCTTCGGAGCCCTCCAAGGAGGGGGTGACCAAGACCGAGATGTTGCCCGATGCGGCGTCCACGTCCACTCCGGGACATGACCTCAAGGTGTCCTGACGCCAAGGCAACCACGCCGAGGGCCGATGGGTTCACAACGCCAGGACCCAGCGGCGCCCCTTGAAAGCCGCTCACACCAGCGAGCAGGTCGGATGCAAATCCGGCCTGCTGCCTTTAGAAACCGCCGCTGCAACGGAAACCTGCCCCCCTCAGAGCAATCACCACCAGTCGGACTTTCGGCCAGAACCACCGGTTTTCAGTTCGTCCCTGGCGCTGACACCCCTCCCGCAGGGGCATGATGTTAGGCCCACTACAGCCTGATCCGGAAGCGCGCAAAGCCGTCCGGACCGTCGCCCGCCTCTTCAATCGTCAGATCCACCTGATCAAGATAGGCCGTGGCCGCCGGACCTGTATCAAAGAGGACCGTCGTGCCCGGCAGCGGTGCAAACGACCAGTTGCCATCCGCACGGGGGCTGATCGTGCCCTTCTCCACGATGTAGCGGACGATCACATCACGGTTGGTGTCGGGACCCTCGAAAACCGTGGTTTCGCCACTGGCACCCGGAAAGTCGCCGCCGCCGCCCGCGCGGTAGTTGTTGGTGGCGATGATGAACTCGGCAGCCATGTCGAGCGGCGCACCATCGTACATCAGATTGACGATGCGGTTGGCCCCTGCCTCCACAAGCACGCCCTTGGGATCATACTTCGACGGCTGCGACAGATCGATCTGATAGGTCACCCCGTCGATCACGTCAAAATTGTAGCTCGGGAACTCCGGGTTCAGCAGCACCACATCCTGCGCACCGGGGGTCACCTGATTGAAAATCCCCGCGGAGCGTTCCAGCCAGTCCTTGACCTGCTGGCCCGTCACCCGCACCGCCCGGGCAGTATTGGGATAGAGGTAGAGATCAGAGACGTTCTTGATCGCCACATCCCCTGCAGGCACATCCGTGAAATACTCAGGGCCCCCTCTGCCCCCCGCCTTGAACGGGGCAGCCGCTGACAGAATGGGAAGGCCCTCGTGGTCGGTCCCCTTCAACATCTGAGCGATGTACCAAAGCTGCGCGATGGAGACGATCTGGACAGATGGATCATCCGCCACCAGCGCAAAATAGCTGTGCAGAGGCGCATCGGTCTTACCGACGGCGCGCCGGACATAGGTCAACGTCTCCTCATGCTCCACCCCGACAGAGGCCAGAACCTCGGCGTCACTCTCCACCAGCGGCGTGATGGAGCGGTCGTCATTGCGCTGCGAAATCGGACGGGCCTCCGACATGGCCGACACCACACGCCACTCCGCGCCATCCTTTTCAACCAGCAGATCGATCAGACCCATATGGCTGCCCCAGAACCCGCCCATCGTGGCGGGCGTGCCCATCAGCGTGCCGGCCGTCACATCGGCCCCGGCGAAACCGGCATAGTCCGGCGAGGGGAATACGAGATGGCTGTGACCCGTCAGAATGGCATCGACACCGTCAAGACCAGCCAGTGGGATCGCCGCGTTCTCCATGCCGTCGCTGGCATCCGCCGCCCCGATGCCCGAATGGGAGAGCACCACGATGATGTCCGCGCCCCGCTCTTTCATTTGCGGAATATAGGCTTTGGCGGTCTCCAGAATGTCGCGCGCCTGCACCTTGCCTTCGAGGTGGCGGCGGTCCCAGGTCATCACCTGTGGCGGCGCAAACCCGATCAGCCCCACCTTGATCGGATGCTCCGTCCCGGCCCCGTCGGTCACCTTATGCTCCAGGATGACATATGGCGGAACCAGCGTCTTGTCCCGGGTCGGATCGCTGCCAAGCTCCAGCGCGACATTGGCGTTCACCACGGGAAAATCCGCACCGGCCAGCGATTTCATCAGGAAATCCAGACCATAGTTGAATTCATGATTGCCCAGCGTCGAGGCATCGAACCCCAGCGTATTCATCGCCTGAATGACCGGGTGGGTATCGCCGTCCTTCATGCCGCGCTCGTAGGCGATGTAATCCCCCATCGGGTTGCCTTGCAGGAAATCACCATTGTCGATGAGCAGCGCATTTGCCGCCTCGTCCCGGACCGCCTGTATCAACGCGGCAGTCCGGGCCAGTCCCACGGTATCGCGCGGTTTGTCGGCGTAATAGTCATAGGGGAACACGTGAACATGCAGATCCGTCGTCTCCATGATGCGCAGATGCGCCTGATTGGCTGCTGCCCGGGCGGAGAAAGGGTGCAAGGCGATAAACCCGGCGGTGCCGGAAAGAAAGCTGCGACGGTCAAGCGCAAAGGGCATGGGTTCATCTCCTCAATGACATCAGACACTTGGAGCATGATCACATTACAGGGATATGTCACCCCTCGGTCTTTCTGATCGCGCGGTACCCCCCGCAATCCGCAGAAACACGCGCATGACACGCCACAGCACGATGCGCCCTTCCCCCGCCCATATCTGCCGCAAGCGCGCGCGGGGCCCGTCAATCATAAGGGCAGGAACGGGTGCCCCGGCAGCGATTTCCCGGCGGCGTGACAGTCCGTCGCACGAGTTGTGCGAGTACCGACGTTGCATCGGGCCCGTTCCGCCGGTGCGAAGGCCACCGTAGACGCGAGGCGTCGCCAGAGGCTCAATGAAAAAGGGGGCTCGGCCGGACAGGTATGAAACAGGCGATCACGCCTCCAAGTTCAGTACCCGGGACCTTCTACCGACATCACCGGTCCACCACCCGCGCCTACCTATGTTCGCGCTAGTTGTCGGGTCCCGCCTCGTTGGGGTCCGCCTGCCCCACCCCGCGAAAGATGAACTTCAGCGGAAACGCCCAGAGCACGCCCAGCACCAGATAGACCAGCGCTTCCACCAGCAGCGAGGGGCGCTCAAAGAGGTTGATCACACTCACCGCGGCGATGATGTAGACCGGTATCCCGAAGATCAGGATCACCAGGGACCAGCGGCGGCGGGCTTTGTGGCTCAGGGGCATGGCATCTCTCAGTCGACGAACGGATCCGTCACCAGAATGGTGTCCTCCCGTTCAGGAGAGGTAGAGAGTAGGGCAACGGGACATTGGATCAACTCCTCCACCCGGCGCACGTATTTGATGGCATTGGCTGGAAGCTCGGCCCAGCTGCGCGCGCCCTCGGTGGATTCAGACCAGCCCGGCATCTCCTCGTAGATAGGGGTGCAGCGCGCCTGATGATCGGCAGCGGTGGGCAGGTACTCCATCTTCTGACCATCGAGATCATAGCCCACGCAAATCCGCAGCGTGTCGAACCCGTCGAGCACATCGAGCTTGGTCAGCGCGATGCCCGTGACACCGGAGGTCGCGCAGGTCTGGCGCACGAGCACCGCGTCGAACCACCCACAACGTCGCTTGCGCCCCGTGACCGTGCCAAACTCATGCCCCCGCTCGCCCAGCCGCTGGCCGTTCGCATCCTCCAGCTCCGTCGGAAACGGCCCCTCCCCCACACGGGTGGTGTAGGCCTTCACGATGCCCAGCACGTAGTTCACCGACCCGGGCCCCATGCCGACACCCGTGGCCGCCTGCCCCGCGATCACGTTCGAGGACGTCACAAAAGGATAGGTGCCGAAATCAATATCGAGGAGCGCCCCCTGCGCGCCCTCAAAGAGGATCCGCTTGCCCGCCTTGCGCTTCTCTCCCAGCACTTTCCAGACCGGTGCTGCATACTGCAGGATGCCCGGCGCCACCTCGCGTAGCTGCGCCAGCAGCGCGTCGCGGCTCACGGGCTCGATGCCCAGACCGCGACGCAACGGATCGTGATGCTGCAACGCGCGATCAACGCGCGCCTCCAGTGTCGCGGGGTCGGCCAGATCTGCCACCCGCACCGAGCGGCGGCCCACCTTATCCTCATACGCCGGACCAATGCCGCGCCCCGTGGTGCCGATCTTGGTGCCGGAGCTTGCCGCCTCCTCGCGCGCCCGGTCGAGCTCCCCGTGGATGGGCAGGATCAGCGGCGTATTCTCCGCGATCATCAGCGTCTCGGGCGTGATCTCCACCCCCTGTTCGCGGATCGTCTCGATCTCCTTCAGCAGATGCCAGGGGTCGAGCACCACCCCATTGCCAATGACCGACAGCTTGCCGCCCCGGACCACCCCCGAGGGCAGCGCGTTCAGCTTGTAGACCTTGCCGTCAATGACCAGCGTGTGGCCCGCGTTATGCCCGCCCTGAAACCGCGCGATCACATCGGCGCGCTCGCTCAGCCAGTCCACGATCTTGCCTTTTCCCTCATCGCCCCATTGCGCGCCGACGACGACTACATTTGCCATGGCTGGTCCCTTTTCGGTGTGGTCAAACCCGCGCCCGTATACCGAGGCGCGACAGGCGGCGAAAGCGCAAAAACCCCGGGCACGGCACCATCGCCGCCTCTGGCCGCTTCCCAGGGCCGCAAGCCACTTTCACGTCATGGCCGGGTCCTCAAGGCTCCGCGGGGATGTCACGCTCCCGCAAGCGCACCGGCGCCCCGTGGGGCGTCTCCAGATACGCCCGCGCCCAAGCGGCTTGAAGCCGCTTGACGTCGCGCGGGGTGACGACCGCGCGCTCTGCCAGCAACGCCTCCAGCGTCTCGACCCAAGCGGCAAAGTAGTCATCCCCCCCGTCGAGATCCCGGTCCATCCCGTGCCGCCGCAGCGTGGCCCCGAACCGCGCGGCCCAGTCGGGCCAGTCAAGCTGCCCCGTTTCATTCAGATGCACCGTCATGGCAAAGACCTGCGCATGCCAGGGCGCGGTAAAGACAGGCTCGGGCGTGCTCATGACCGGCTCATGCGGGCGCCAGGTAGCTCTGCCACAGATCGAGCACCACCTCGTCGCGCGGATGTTCGGGATGGCTCCAGAGCTCTGACGCTTGAAACACCACCGCATAGAGCGGCTCTGCCGCATCCCCCAACCCGTGGGCTGCGCTGTCGGGCAACACGTGACATCCGTGACAGCGGATGATCCGCCCCTCGGCCCCCGCCGCATAGGTGGGCAGGCGCGTGTGCCCGCCGTCAACGGTCGCATTCGCGGCGCGCGCCCGCGTGCGCACCCGGTCGCCCGGCACAAACTGCGGCGCCACCTCGCTCGGCCGGTCCGCCGGACCGCCCCGCGCCAGCACCGCTGCCACCTGCTCTGCCCTCAGCGTCCGCTCGGCCAGCGGTTGCTGTGCGGGCGTCTCGCCCGCCAGCTCCCCGGCACTCACCAGCCCCTTGGCCACCAGCAGATCGGCGAGCCCCGCCATCCACTTCTCGTAGTAGGAAAACCGCGCGTAATCCTGGGGCGCCAGGCTCTCGCGCGCATGGCGCGAGGTGTCGAGGTTCCACGCCCCATGGGCGCCCATGGCCAGTGTCAGCGCCAGCGCCCGCCGGTGCCAGTCGGCATCGAACTTGTGATGCTCGGGCTCGGGGATCACGGGCCCGTCGCCGTAGCGCCCGCCCATGTCATGCACCCGGCTCACGCAGGCGCACCGGGGGCCAGCGCCAGCCCGGTCCCGATCATGCTGTCGCGCGTCACCAGATCCTGCAGCGCCGCCTCGCTCATCCCGTCCGTCCCTTCGGGCCGCCGCGGGATCACCAGATAGCGCACCTCGGCGGTGGAATCCCAGACCCGCACGGCGGTTTGCTCGGGCAGGTGCACGCCGAACTCCGCCAGCACCGCCCGCGGCTCCCGCACGGCGCGCGCGCGGTAGGCGTCGGATTTATACCACGCAGGCGGGATCCCCAGCAGCGGCCAAGGATAGCAGCTGCACAGGGTACAGACGACCATGTTGTGCTGCTCCGGGGTGTTCTCCACCGCCACCATATGCTCGCCCTGCCGACCGTAGTACCCCATCTGCGTGACAACCGCCGTGGCATCCTCCAGCAGCGCCGCGCGAAACCCCCGATCAGACCAGGCGCGCGCCACCACATGGGCGCCATTGCGCGGCCCTATCTTGGTCTCGTAGATGTCGATGATCACGTCGAGCGCGACGGGATCGACCAGCCCCTTGGTGGTCAGCAGCGTTTCCAGCGCCTTCACGCGCAGTGCGGGATCGGGCGGCAGCAGCTCATGCGGGTGGTCTGGGTCATCATGTGGCATGGCCTATCCTTGCGGGCTGGGTCGCGGTTTGTCCAGTCCGGCCACCGACGCACCGCCCGCGCCCCGATCCTCCCTTGCGGGCCGGGGGAAACTTGCCTAGATACGCCGGGAACGAACCGAACCAGTGCAAGGTCCTTCATGGAAAACGTCGTCCTGATTGTCCACCTCATCCTGGCCCTGAGCCTGATTGCCGTGGTGCTGCTGCAGCGCTCCGAAGGCGGTGGGCTCGGCATGGGCGGCGGTGGCGGCGGCGCCATGTCGGGCCGCTCGGCCGCGACCGCCCTGGGCAAATTCACCTGGCTGCTGGCCATTGCCTTTATCTGCACCTCGATCACCCTGACAATCTTTGCCGCCGAGAACGCCTCGGGCTCCTCGGTGGTGGACCGGCTGGGCGTCACACCTCCGGCGCTGAACCAGTCCGACACACCCGCGATACCGGAGGGCGATCTGCTGCTGCCGCCCGGTGCGGGCGATGATGCACCGCTGGTACCTGTCGACTGAGTTTGTCCAGCGGCCCTCTGGCCACGATGGCGCGAGCGCCACAACTTCTTGAGGATGGCACGCGGATAGCCGCATCATCTTGCGGCGGCACCTTGCCATCCTCATCCGAATCCTGTTAGCCTTAAGTCCCGTGGAGTGGCCTTTCCAAGGGCGTTAAGGAACGCCCTTATCACCGCTCGGATGCACGGGAGCGCACAACATGGCACGTTATATTTTCATCACCGGTGGTGTGGTCTCCTCGCTGGGCAAGGGGCTGGCGTCCGCGGCACTCGGTGCGCTGTTGCAGGCGCGCGGCTTCTCGGTGCGGCTGCGCAAGCTGGACCCCTATCTCAACGTCGATCCCGGCACCATGTCGCCCTTTGAGCACGGCGAGGTCTTCGTCACCGACGATGGTGCGGAAACCGACCTCGATCTGGGCCATTACGAACGCTTCACCGGCGTGCCCGCCCGCAGCACCGATTCCGTCTCGTCGGGCCGGATCTACTCCACCGTGCTGGAGAAGGAGCGCCGCGGCGACTATCTCGGCAAGACCATCCAGGTCGTCCCCCATGTCACGAACGAGATCAAATCCTTCCTCGACATCGGCGGGGATGAGGTCGATTTCATGCTCTGCGAGATCGGCGGCACCGTGGGCGACATCGAAGGGCTGCCGTTCTTCGAGGCGATCCGCCAGTACAGCCACGACAAGCCCCGCGGCCAGTGCATCTTCATGCACCTGACGCTGCTGCCCTATCTCGCCGCCTCCGGTGAGCTGAAAACCAAGCCTACCCAGCACTCCGTCAAGGAGCTGCAGAGCATCGGCATCGCGCCTGACATCCTCGTCTGCCGCTCCGAACAGCCCATTCCGGAGAAAGAACGCGAAAAGATCGCGCTCTTTTGCAACGTGCGGAAGGAGGCCGTGGTGGCCGCCTACGATCTGCCCACGATCTACGACGCGCCGCTGGCATACCACGCCCAGGGGCTCGATCAGGCGGTGCTCGACGCCTTCCAGATCTCCCCTGCCCCGCGCCCCGATCTGACCGTGTGGAACGATGTGTCGGACCGCGTGCACAACCCCGAAGGCGAGGTGCGCGTCGCCATCGTCGGCAAGTACACGCAGCTCGAGGACGCCTATAAATCCATCGCCGAGGCGCTGACCCACGGCGGCATGGCCAACCGCGTGAAGGTGCGGGTGGAATGGGTGGATGCGGAGATTTTCGACACGCAGGATGTGGCTCCCCATCTGGAAGGCTACCACGCCATCCTCGTGCCCGGCGGCTTTGGCGAGCGCGGCACTGAGGGCAAGATCAAGGCGGCGCAATACGCCCGCGAGCACAAGGTCCCCTATCTGGGGATCTGTCTGGGCATGCAGATGGCGGTGATCGAGGCTGCGCGCAACGTGGCCGACATCAAATCCGCGGGCTCGGAGGAGTTCGACCACGAGGCTGGCAAGAAACGGTTCGAGCCGGTGGTCTACCACCTCAAGGAATGGGTGCAGGGCAACGCCAAAGTCAGCCGCAAGGTCGAGGACGACAAGGGTGGCACCATGCGCCTGGGCAGCTACGATGCGGTGCTCACCGGTGGCTCCAAGGTGGCAGATGTCTACGGCACGACCGCCATCGACGAACGCCACCGCCACCGCTACGAGGTCGACATCAAGTACCGCGAGCAACTGGAGGCGGCAGGCCTGTGCTTTTCCGGCATGTCGCCCGACGGCAAACTGCCGGAGATCGTCGAATGGTCCGACCACCCGTGGTTCATCGGCGTGCAGTTCCACCCCGAGCTGAAATCCAAACCCTTCGACCCCCACCCGCTCTTCAAGGATTTCATCCGCGCCGCGAAAGAGATCAGCCGGTTGGTCTGAGAGAGCGCGCAAGCCAGCCTCAAAGCGCATCAAACGTACAAACCGTGCGCCGAGCGTGAGGCCTGCTTCCTCCTAACGCAAGAGACGTCAAGTGGCTAAGCCAGCGCGAGAAAGAGCTGATCCGTTGCAATCACAACGCAAACGATCCCGAGCCAGAACAGCACGAAACCCGCGGCTGCCGAACGCCACCCGCGCGATCTGAAGAAGTAAACGGCTGTTCCCACAGGCATAAACAAAATGGTCAAAAGCCGACTAGCCAAGTTTTGGACGTGCCCAATCTCCGCGGCATCTGCATTCTGCCAAAGCCGTACGAGAATGATAATGCCGAACAGCTGCATCACATCGTTCCAGGTGAACTGCGCCGGCGGGCCTTGCCACACCACCCAGTCGATGATCACGCCAGCAGCGATGAAAAGCAAAAGCCCGATGTAAATGGCGTTTCTCTTGGTCATGGCGCTTTGCCTAGCGACCCCCAACGCGACAGGCAATACAGCGCGCTCACCGACCCATGCAGCATTGGCGAAAACGCGCGCAAACCAACATTCAGGCCCGCGCAAGCCCCTCTCTGGTGGGCTCCGAAGCAGGCGTTTTCACCTCCCATACCAGTCGATACCTCTGCAAAAACTGAATAAGCGCGAACCCCAGATCAAGCTGTCCTTTTTCAACGCCAAGCTTAGCGGAATGAGGAAACGCGTGGTGATTGCAGTGCCAGTTCTCTCCAAACGTCAAGAGACCAAGGTATCGCAAATTGTATCCCTGCACTGGCAAGCCTTTGACGACCCAGCCCTGATGTCCAGCCCGATGGGCATAATGACCCACCATCCAATGGCCAATCAACGACACCGCGATCCGAAGCGAGCACCCCCAAAGCACCCAAGACCATCCGCCCAAAACAAACAAAAGACAGGCCACAGGGATCTGTTGCAGCATCCAGGTTCTTTCAAGCCAGATGTAGAACAGATCTTCTCGCACCCTCTCTTCGACAATGAACGTTGGCGGAGAGACCAACTCGAACGTGCAACACAACTGCCACCAGGCATCCTTCCAGAACGACGCTCCATGCGCCGGATGAGGAGGGCAGACACGCTGACGCTGGTGCCAGTCCCTCATATCATGCGCCTTGATCATCCCAATAGGTCCGGCCATGCCGACCAGCGTTCCCAACCACACCATAAAGTACTCCAGAAACGTGTGGGTCTGGAAACTCCGGTGAATGAGCAGCCTGTGCATGCCAACTGAGTGACCGGCGCATACGGTCATCGCGGTCAAACCCACGAACAGCAAAAACGCGTCAATCTGAGGAAACCAAAAAATGGCTATAAACCCGAGACCTACATGAGCAAAAAGCCAGAGCGACTTGACCGGAGACCAGACAATCCGTCCCTCCGTTGCTGAGGTTTTCGAGGTTGCAACGACGCGTTCGGTAGAGATCAAGGAAACCATCGCGCGTGATGTGTGGCTCATTCTTGTCTTGGTTGCAAAGGATCGGCTCAGCCCTTCAGCGCGTCTCCGCCAAAGCGCGACGAACCGGGCTCTGACCCGCATTTTCTGCCGCATTTGTGGTCACGGCCCCGCTGTACGAAGCGCGCACTGGAGTTAAAATTGATTTAATTCACGCCCCTGTTACACTCGATGCTAGAAAAACAGGGGGACAACATGTCTGACGCAACACTGACACGGTCGGGGGGCGGCATGTCGCTGACCACCAAGATCATGATCGCCATGGGGGCCGGGATCGTCACCGGCCTCATTTTCAATACACTCCAATCGGATTTCATCGATACCCATATCGTCGGCGGCTTCTTTGCCATGGTGGGCACGATGTTCGTCAACGCGCTCAAGATGCTGGTGGTGCCGCTGGTGTTCTTCTCGCTCATCTGCGGGGTCACGGGCATCGGGGACATCCGCGTGCTGGGCCGTGTCGGCGGGAAATCCTTCGCGCTCTATCTCTTCACCACCGCCTGCGCCATCGGCATGGCGATCATCCTCGCCAGCCTCATCGGCCCCGGCACGGGCTTTCAGATGGAAGGCATCGACACATCCGGCGTCACGGGACGCGAGGCACCGTCCGTCTGGCAGGTCTTCGCCAACATCGTGCCAACCAACCCCATCGCCGCCTTCGCCAACGGCGAGATGCTGCAGGTGATCTTCTACACGGTGATGCTGGGTGTCGCGATCCTGATGCTGGGCGATGCGTCCAAATCCTTCATCGAGGGCTGTACCTACATGAACAACCTGATGATGAAGGTCGTCGGCCTCGTCATGGCCTTCGCCCCCTACGGTGTCTTTGCCCTGATCGCAAAGACCTTCGCGGAACAGGGCATCGGCCTCTTCCTGCCGGTGCTGGGTTATGTGATCACCCTGGTGCTGGCGCTCTTTCTGCATATGTTCGGCACCCTGTCGATCTTGCTGAAACTGCTCAGCGGGCTGAACCCGGTCACCTTCATGGCCAAGATGCGCCCGGCACAGATCTTTGCCTTCTCCACCGCCAGCTCCAACGCCACCATCCCCGTCACCTACCGCACGGTGACCGAGCGTGTGGGCGTCGATAAAGGGGTTGCCTCCTTCTGCATCCCCTTCGGTGCAACCATCAACATGGACGGTACCGCCATCATGCAGGGCGTGGCCACGGTGTTCCTGGCCAATGTCTACGGGATCGAGCTGGGCCTCGGCGGCTATATCACTGTCATCGGCATGGCCATCCTCGCCTCCATCGGCACCGCGGGCGTGCCCGGCGTGGGTCTGGTGATGCTGACCATGGTGCTCACCCAGGTGGGCCTGCCGATCGAGGGCATTGCGATCATCCTCGGGGTGGACCGCCTGATGGACATGATCCGGACCGCCGTGAACATCACCGGTGATGCGGTCGTGACAACCATCGTGGCCAAGAGCGAAGGCAAGGCCGACATGGCCATCTTCGACAACCCCGAAGCAGGGGTGATCCATGGCAACGAAGAAGCCATCGTCGCCGCGGCACCGCGCTAGGCAGCAGGGTCCCGCCCGGCCAGGGGCCGGGCAAGCCCCCGATCCTCCTCGATGGAGGTGAGGGGGCTCCCGCCCTCCCCCGACCGGTCCCGCCACACCACCGAAGCGGAACCTACGGGCGACCGCGTCGGCACCGGGCGCGACACCGGGTAGCGTCAACCGCCGCAGCTGCCCTGCACCAGCGATCACACATCCCCTCGGGCCGGACCGTGCGCAGCGTTCGCGCTTCGCTCACAAACCACACCGTCCGCCCTGTTCATCACCCGAATGCCGACACGCGCACCGACCAAATACCGACGTGATACCGACGTCATACCGACACGGCATTTCCCAGCAAACCCAAGGTCCTCACCCCCCGCACCACGGGTCGCTGAAACGGCGGTGTTAACCGTTGCGCGCACGCTGCGTTCAGATAGATGTGACCCATGCTCAGCTACCAGCACATCTACCACGCGGGAAATCTCGCCGACGTCCACAAACACGCCCTTCTGGCCTGGATGCTCGCCTATCTTACCGCCAAGCCCAAACCGCTCAGCTACATCGAGACCCATGCAGGCCGAGGCCTCTACGACCTCTCGGATCCCGCCGCTCAAAAGACCGGTGAAGCGGCCGAGGGGATCACCAGAACCGAAGAGTGGTTCGCGGCAGATCACCCGCTCGCCCGTGTGCTCGCCACTCTGCGCAAGACCCACGGCGCCACCGCCTACCCCGGCTCGCCGCTGATCGCCGCCCACATCCTGCGGCCCTGCGACATCCTGCATCTGGCAGAGCTGCACCCCGCCGAGCATAGCGCCCTTGCCACCGCCATGTCCCCCTTCGGTGCCCGCGTCCATGCGCAGGACGGCTTTGCGCTGGCGCAGTCGCTGGTGCCGCCCACGCCCCGCCGCGGGCTGATGCTGATCGACCCGAGCTATGAGATCAAACGCGACTACACCGACATTCCGGGACGTATCGCGCGACTGGTAAAGGCTTGGAATGTCGGCATTATCTGCCTGTGGTACCCTATTCTGAAGACAGCGCGTCACGACGAGATGCTGCAGCGGCTGAGTGCTGCCCACCCGCAGGCGCTGCGCCACGAGGTCCACTTTCCGCCCGCCCGCGCGAACCACGGCATGACCGGCTCGGGCCTCTTCGTGATTAACCCGCCCTACAGTCTGGCAGAGGAGGCCGCGCGCCTCGGTCAGCACTTCACCCGGCTTGACCCCGCGTAAGCGCGCCTCCTTCTTGGCAGCGACCCCAATCCGCTTTATATCGCGACCATGTTTGCAGACTTTCTCAAACGGTTGACCCAACCGACCGACGACGACGCGCTGCCCGACGAGGACGCGCGTCTCGCTCTCACCGCGTTGCTGGTGCGCATTGCGCGCTCTGACAACGACTACAGCGCCAACGAAAAAAGCCGGATCGACCAGATCATCGCGCGCCGCTATGGCCTTGGCCCCGGCGCGACGGAGGCCTTGCGCCGCGAGGCCGAAGCGCTGGAGGGCGAGGCACCCGATACGGTGCGCTTCACCCGGGCCATCAAGGACGCTGTGCCCTACGAGGACCGCGTCGCGGTGGTGAAGGCGCTGTGGCAGGTGGTGCTGGCCGATGGTGCCCGGGCCCAGGAAGAGGATGCACTGGTGCGCATGGCCGCCAACTTCCTCGGCATCAGTGATCGCGATTCGGCTCTGGCGCGCCAGGCCGTCGACGATCAGACCTGAACCGGCCCCGTCGCTGGCCGCGCGCCCGGAAAACGCGCCGGATGCTCTGAGTTGACCCAGCGGAATTAGGGGCGACACGCTTTGAACATTGCAAATTGCACGCTTTTCCCTCTTTATATCCGGCGGATGAGCCACGGGGATCGACGATCTTGACCACAGACCAACCGGTGATTGAAATCAAGGACTTGCACAAGTCCTACGGTGCCCTTGAAGTGATCAAAGGCGTCAGCATCCGTGCCATGCGGGGCCAGGTCGTCTCCCTCATCGGGTCTTCGGGCTCCGGCAAATCGACGCTTTTGCGCTGCTGCAATCTGCTGGAAAACAGCCAGCAGGGCGCGGTGCTCTTCAAGGGCGAACCGGTGATCTGGTCAGGCGACGGACATAGCCGCTGCCCCGCCGACGCGAGCCAGATCCTGCGCATCCGAACCAATCTCGCCATGGTCTTTCAGCAGTTCAACCTGTGGTCCCATATGACAATTCTCCAAAACGTGATGGAGGCGCCGCTGACGGTACTGCGCCGCGACCGTAGCGAAGTAGAAGACGCCGCCCGCGCTTATCTCGACAAGGTGGGGATCGGCGATAAATGCGACGTCTATCCGGCGCAGCTCTCGGGCGGCCAGCAGCAACGCGCAGCCATCGCGCGGGGTCTCTGCATGGAGCCTCAGGCGTTGCTTTTTGACGAGCCGACCTCCGCGCTGGATCCGGAACTGGAACAGGAAGTCGTCCGCGTGATCAAGGACCTCGCCGCCGAGGGCCGCACGATGATCATCGTCACCCATGACATGAAACTTGCCCGCGATGTGTCTGACCACGTGGTCTTTCTGCACCGCGGGCTGATCGAGGAAGAAGGCCCGCCCGAGACGCTCTTTGGCGCGCCCAAATCAGAACGCCTGCAAGGGTTCCTCTCGGCAACCCAGGCCGCTTAACTATCATAAAAACAAGGGAGTATCCTTAATGAAAACACTCATCACCACGACAGCGCTCCTCGCGTTGACAGCCACGGCAACACTCGCCGACGGGCACGCCAGCACGGTGCGCATGGGCACCGAAGGCGCCTACCCTCCCTACAACTTCATCAACGATGCCGGTGAAGTGGACGGGTTCGAGCGCGAGCTTGGCGACGAGCTTTGCGCGCGGGCCGAGCTGACCTGCGAATGGGTCACCAACGAATGGGACAGCATTATCCCCAACCTCGTGTCGGGCAACTACGACACCATCATTGCGGGCATGTCGATCACCGACGAACGTGATGAAGTGATTGATTTCACACAGAACTACACGCTGCCCGATCCCTCCGCCTATGTGGCGGCCTCCGAAGACGTGGATCTTGAAAACGGCGTTTTGGCCGCCCAGACAAACACCATCCAGGCGGCGTTCATTTCAGAGACCGGCGCAACGCTGGTCGAATTTGCCACGCCTGAGGAAACCATCGCCGCGGTGAAGAATGGCGAGGCCGATGCGGTGCTCGCGGACAAGGCCTTCCTGACGCCCATCGCCGATGAAGATCCCGATCTGGTCATGCTGGACAAGGACGAGATGCTCGGCGGCGGCATCGGCCTTGGTCTGCGCGAAAGCGACGGTGAGCTGAAAGCCAAGTTCGACGCGGCCATCACCTCCATGAAGGAAGACGGCTCGCTGAACGCGCTGCTGGAGAAATGGGAGATCTCGGGCCGGTTCTGAACCGCTCCGTCATCTGCTTCCTCGACCCCACTGTCGGGGCAGCCAGCGGCTGTCCCGACACCATATTTTGAGAGGCGCGGATTTTTAGTTTTTGCACAGATCCCAGCGGCTTATCCGATCTGAGATGGATGGCCTGCTACCTGACCACGGTCAAGCACATGTCCCTCTACTGGTCCGTGCTGACGGTGCTGAGCCTGTTGGCGATCACCGCGCCGCTGGCTTTGGCATTCGGGTTTGGCGGTGCAACGGCGGCCCGCGCGCAATTTGCCCCGCTGCGCTGGATCGGGAAAGGCTACATCGCCATCGTGCGCGGCGTCCCTGACATCGCACTCTTCCTCTTTTTCGTGATCGCACTGGATCAGGGCATCGAATATCTGCGCCACCAGGTGCTCTGCCCCGACTGGCCCGATACGATCCGTCAGGGCAATGATTTCGTGGTGTGTCAAGCGGCCAAGGTGCCGCTGGGCACGGCGCCGCAGTGGGTGCACGAGGTCTACGGCTTCATGCTGGCGGTGCTGACGTTTGCCATTGTGTTCGGGGCTTTCGCGGCCAATGTCCTGTTCGGTGCCATGCGGGCTGTTCCGCGCGCTCAGCTGGAGACGGCAGAGGCCTACGGGATGACCCGGCGCCAGACTTTCCGGCGGGTGTTGGTGCCGCAGATGTGGGTCTACGCGCTGCCGGGGCTCGGTAACCTGTGGATGGTGCTGATCAAGGCCACGCCGCTGCTGTTTCTGCTGGGGGTCGAGGATATCGTCTATTGGGCACGTGAGCTTGGCGGGACGAAGACGTCGCGCTTTACCGATTATCCCCATGGCGACTGGCGCATGTGGTATTTTCTGGCGCTTTTGGTCTTTTACCTCATCTTCACCCGGCTATCGGAAGTGGTGCTGGCCCGGGTGATGACGCGTCTGACCCACGGGCAGGCCACCGCGGGCGGTGACGTACAGCGCAAGGCGGCAGCGACATGAGCGCGGACAGATCTCACCCACGGTTCGGGCAAGAGCGCGGCGGGTCGCACGCAGGTGCTGCGCAACCGATGCCGCGGCAACGGCGCTCCCTGCAGGAGCGGCTGGTATGAGCTGTTGGCAGACGGTCCAGGACTACGGCCTGCGCGCCGTGGGCATCGGCGAGCGGTTACTCCCGCGCGAGGATTTCACACTGTGTCAGCAGTTTACGCTGATCGGCTCAGGTATGATCTGGAACATCTATTTCGGTCTGGTGGCGCTCACCTTCGGCTTTTTCCTCGCCACGGCGCTGGCCATGGGCAAGAACGCGCAAAACCCGCTGCTGCGCAAACCTGCCATCTGGTTCATCTTTATCTTCCGGGGCTCGCCGCTCTTCATTCAGTTCTTCTTTGCCTATTTTCTCTTTTTGAACCTGAAGTCGGTGGCACCTTTCTTTGACCCCTTCAGCGCGGCCTGGCTCGGCGCGCTCATCGTGCTGTTCCTGAACACCGCCGCCTACTCGGGCGAGATCTTTTACGGCGCACTGCAGTCGATCCCCAAGGGTGATCTGGAGGCCGCCGATGCCTACGGGCTCAGCGGGTGGGCGCGGTTCCGGCGCATCGTCTGGCCCACCATGCTGCGGCTGGCCTGGCCCGCCTACACCAACGAGGCGATCTTTCTGTTTCACGCCACCGCGCTGGTGTTCTTTTCGGGCTTTCCCGCGTGGCAGCAGCGGGGGGACGCGCTCTATTATGCCAGCTACTTTGCCGACAAGACGTTCAATCCCTTCGTGCCTTACCCCATTCTGGCGCTCTACTTCATCGCCTTCACGCTGGTGATCGTCAGTGTTTTCGGGCTGATCAACGGGCGGCTGAACAAGCATCTGCCGAACGCCACGCGGAGCAAGCTGCGCCTGCGTCCCAATCTGGTGCGATAGCGATGCGCGCGCCTCTCTACCCTGCCGGATCCAGCGCCTTTCGACACCTGCCAAGCGCAACGACAGCCGAATGAAGACATGGCTGCGCGACAACCCGCAGGTGCGGAGCATTCGGGTCGCTGCATCTGATCTGAATGGCCAGCCGCGCGGCAAGCGGATCCCGGTGCGCTATGCGCATAAGGCGCTTGAGGGCGGCACGCGGTTCCCGCTTTCGGTGCTGAACCTCGATATCTGGGGCGAGGATATCGACGCAAGCCCGCTCGTCTTCGAGCACGGTGACCGCGACGGCGTTCTGCAACCAACGGAACGTGGCTTCATGCCGGTGCCGTGGCTCGATGCGCCGTCCGCCCTGCTGCCCATCTGGATGTTCCACGAGGACGGTCGGCCCTACGACGGCGACCCGCGCCATGCGCTGCGCGCGGTGCTGGAGCGCTATATGGCCCGCGGTCTGACCCCGGTCTGCGCGACGGAGCTGGAATTCTTTCTGATCGACGATTCTGGGCGCAGCCTGCAGGTGCCGCCGTCGCCCCGGTCGGGTAAGCGGCGCGTGGCGGGCGAGATCCTGTCTCTGCGGGCGCTCGACCGGTTTGACGGGTTTTTCACCGATCTCTACGACGCCTGCGAAGCGATGGACATCCCCGCGGATACGGCCATTTCCGAGGCCGGACTGGGGCAGTTCGAGATCAACCTGATGCACGGGGACGACGCCCTGCGCGCCGCCGATGACGCGTGGCTTTTCAAGATGCTGGTCAAGGGGATGGCCCGCAAACACGGGTTCGCCGCGAGCTTCATGGCGAAACCCTATGCCGATTATGCAGGCTCGGGCCTGCATGTGCATTTCTCGGTGCTGGATGCGCAGGGGCGTAACGTCTTTGATAACGGCGGGCCGGAGGGGACAGACCTGCTGACGCAGGCGGTCGCGGGATGCCTCGAGGCGATGCGGGGCTCTGCGCTGATCTTTGCGCCCCACGCCAACAGCTTTGACCGCATGGTGCCCGGCGCCCACGCGCCCACGGGCGTCGGCTGGGCCTATGAGAACCGCACCGCGGCGATCCGCATACCGTCCGGCCCGCCCGCTGCCCGGCGGATCGAACACCGCGTTGCCGGGGGCGATGTGAACCCCTACCTGATGCTGGCCGCCGTGCTGGGGGCGGCCCTCAACGGGATCGAGGACGGTGCAGCACCGCCCGCGCCGCTCACCGGAAATGCCTATGAGGCCGATCTGCCGCAGATCCCGGACGACTGGCGCACGGCCATCGACACCTTCGAGGCCAGCCCGCAGATGACACGGATCTTTGCCCCGGACCTCATCCGCAATCTGGTACTGACCAAGCGGCAGGAATTGCACTATATGCAGGAATTGTCACCGGAAGAACGCGTGGCCATCTATCTCGACACGGTGTGAGCACATATGAAAATCGGCATCCTGATCACCGGTCACCCCCCCGACACGATGACGGAGGGCGGGCTCTACGATGCCTACTTCGCCCGGCTGCTCACGGGGCACGGGTTCACGTTCGAGGACTGGTCCGTCTGCGATGGCGTGTTCCCGGAGGACGTATCGGCCGCGGATGGTTGGCTGATCACCGGCTCCAAACACGGGGCCTATGAGGATCATCCCTGGATCCCGCCGCTGGAGGATTTCATCCGCGCGGTCCACGCGGCGGGCAAGCCGATGATCGGTGTGTGTTTCGGGCATCAGATCATCGCGCAGGCCATGGGGGGCCGCGTCGAGAAATTCGCCGGTGGCTGGGTGGTAGGCTGCACCGAATACGACATGGACGGCGAGACAATTGCCGTGAACGCCTGGCATCAGGATCAGGTGGTCGAGGCGCCTGCGGGCGCGCGGGTCTTTGCCAGCAACGCGGGCTGTCAGAACGCCGGGCTGCTCTACGGTGATCTGATCTGGACGATCCAGCCGCACCCGGAATACGACGCGTCATTTATCGACGGGCTGATCAGGACCCGGGGCAAGGGTGTGGTGCCCGACGCGCTGCTGGCTGCCGCCACGGACCGGCTGGACCAACCCGCCGACCGCCCAAAGATGGCGGAGATGATGGCCGCCTTTTTCAAGAAAGAGAGGGCCTGATGGCCGACTGGACAAGCAAGCTTCCCGCCGCGGCACAGCTCTATCTGGAGGGCAAACGGCTCGATGAGGTGGAGTGCATCATCTCCGATCTGCCGGGTATTGCGCGGGGCAAGGCGGTGCCTGCGTCGAAATTCGCACGGCAGGACTATTTTCACCTGCCCGACAGCATCTTTTACCAGACGATCACCGGCGACTGGGGCGAGGCCGCGGGTGAGGAAGGCTTCATCGAGAAGGACATGATCCTCAAGCCGGACATGAGCACGGCGACAGCCGCCCCTTGGACGGGCGACTGGACGCTGCAGGTGATCCACGACGCCTTTGACCGCGCGGAGGAGCCCGTGCCCTTCAGCCCGCGCAATGTGCTGAAACGGGTCTGCCAGCTGTACCACGACAAGGAGTGGAAACCCGTTGTGGCGCCCGAGATGGAGTTCTTTCTGGTGGCGCGCAACATTGACCCCGCCCATGACATCGAGCCGATGATGGGGCGATCGGGCCGACCTGCTGCGGCGCGGCAGGCCTATTCAATGACGGCGGTGGATGAGTTCGGACCGGTGATTGACGACATCTATGATTTTGCCGAAGCGCAGGGGTTCGAGATCGACGGGATCACGCAGGAGGGCGGCGCGGGCCAGCTGGAGATTAACCTGCGCCACGGCGATCCGGTGCGACTGGCCGACGAGGTCTTTTTCTTCAAACGGCTGATCCGCGAGGCAGCCCTCAGGCACGATTGTTTTGCCACCTTCATGGCCAAACCCATCGCGGATGAACCCGGCAGCGCGATGCATATCCATCATTCCGTGCTGCATCTGGACGGGGGGGCCAATCTCTTTTCCGACGGGGATGGCGGCGAGACGGAGGCGTTTCAGCATTTCATCGCCGGACTGCAGCGGCACCTCCCGTCGGCCATGGCGGTGGTTGCCCCTTACGTGAACAGCTACCGCCGCTACGTGAAGGATCAGGCCGCCCCCATCAACCTGCAATGGGGCCGCGACAATCGCACCACCGGCATCCGTGTGCCGCTGTCGACGCCCGAAGCGCGGCGGGTCGAGAACCGTCTGACCGGGATGGATTGCAACCCCTATCTGGGGATCGCGGCGAGCCTGGCCTGCGGATATCTGGGGCTGACCGAAGCGCGGATGCCGGGCGCGGAGTTCAAGGGCGATGCCTATGACAGCGAGGCCGATATCCCGCGCGAGCTGGGATCCGCGTTGGACATGTTCGAAGGGGCCGCAGCTTTGCACGGCGTTCTTGGTGAGGAATTCGCGCGGGTATACTCCATCGTGAAACGGGCGGAATACGACGAGTTTCTGCAGGTGATCTCTCCCTGGGAGCGCGAGCACCTCCTGCTCAACGTATGAGCTTGTGGCGCGTGCGGGACGCTCCGCGGGGAGTTTTCTTGGCAAAGTGAAAGGAGCGCGGGTGAACCTGCTCTACGCGAATGATGTGGCAGGGGCCTATCCGCCCAGTTGGTATGCGGCGAGCACCCCTGCGCTGGCACCTTTTGCACCGTTGCAGGGAACCATTCAGGCGGATGTCTGTGTGGTTGGCGCAGGGTATACGGGGCTTTCCGCGGCGCTGCATCTGGCCGAGGCCGGGCGGCGGGTGGTGGTGCTGGACGCCCATCGGGTCGGATTTGGCGCGTCGGGTCGCAACGGCGGGCAGTTGGGCAGCGGTCAGCGGGTGGAGCAGGACACGCTGGAGCGGATGGCGGGGCGCGAGACGGCGCAGGCGCTGTGGTCGCTGGCGGAGGACGCCAAGGCACTGGTCAAAGGATTGATCGAAACGCATGGGATTGAGTGTCATTTGCGGCCCGGGATCGCGCATACCGGATCGAGCCGGGCCGAGGTCGCGGATCTGCACGCCTATGTGGATCTGCTGCAGTCCCGCTACGGGTACGGGGACGTGTCTGCTTTGGACGCCGAGGCGTGCCGCAGGATTTGCCCCTCACCGGATTATTGCGGCGGGCTGCTGGACATGGGGGCGGCGCATTTGAACCCCCTGGCCTTCGCCCTTGGGCTGGCGCGGGCGGCGCGCGACGCGGGCGTACAGATCCATGAGCGGTCTCATGTGCAGGCGATTGAGCAAGGCAGCACGGTGGAGGTTCGCACAGCGGATGGGGTGGTCCACGCCGATCATCTGATCCTGGCCTGCAACGGGTATCTGGGCGGGTTGGCGCCGCAGGTCAGCGCGCGGGTCATGCCCATCAATAACTTCATCGTAGCGACAGAACCGTTGGGCGACGCGGCCTCGCGGGTGTTGACCCGGGACATTGCGGTCGCGGACAGCCGGTTTGTGGTGAATTACTTTCGGCTGAGCCACGACGGGCGGCTGCTCTTTGGTGGCGGCGAAAGCTATGGCTACCGCTTTCCGCGTGATATCGCCGCCAAGGTGCGCAAACCGATGAGCGTTATCTTCCCGCATCTGGCGGATGTGCGGATCGACTACGCCTGGGGCGGAACACTCGGCATCACCATGAAACGATTTCCCTATCTGGCGCGGCTGGGACCCAATGTGCTGTCGGCCTCCGGCTATTCGGGTCACGGGGTTGGGACGGCGACCCATGCGGGCAAACTGATGGCACTGGCCATTGCAGGCGAAAGCGATGGTTTCGCCACCATGCGCCGGATCCCGACACCCGCGTTTCCGGGCCGCGGTGCGCTGCGAACGCCGCTTCTGGTGCTGGCCATGAGCTGGTACGCGCTGCGCGACCGGCTGAGGTTTTAGGCGCCAGCGGGCTGTCACAGAGGTTTCACTTGGCCGCACGTCTCATTTGTTTTATGAATTGCGAAACTAAGTTTAAGGAAAGCAGAATATGAAACTGCCCGACATGCACCAGGCCGATCCGATCCCCGACGCGGCGCTGGAGGCGGTCACAGCTTTGCTGCGGTCAGGGGATCTGTTTCGATATACCGCGGCGGCAGATGCGCCCGTCGCCCTCTTGGAGACAGAATTCGCGGCTCTGATGGGCAGCCGCTACGCGCTGGCGGTGTCCTCCTGTTCGGCGGCGCTGTTCCTGTCGCTGAAGGCGTTGGATCTGCCTGCAGATGCGCGGGTTCTGATCCCCGGGTTCACCTTTGCCGCCGTGCCATCGTCGGTCTTGCATGCAGGATGCGTGCCGCTGCTCTGCGAAGTGGGCGAAAATTACCGGGTTGATCTGGTGGACTTCGCGGCAAAGCTGCCGCAGGTGCAGGCGGTGATCATCAGCCACATGCGCGGCCATACCTCTGACATGGATGCGATCATGGCGATGTGTGACGAGGCCCGGGTGCCGGTGATCGAGGACGCCGCCCATTCCCTCGGCACGCTGTGGCACGGGCGCAAGATCGGGACCATCGGGTGGATCGGCTGTTTCTCGTTCCAGTCCTACAAGATGATCAACGCAGGCGAAGGGGGTATCCTGATCACCGATGATGCCGATCTGGTGGCGCGTGCTGTCATCATGTCAGGGGCCTACGAGCATAACTGGAAAAAGCACGACGTTCTGTCCGAGGCTTTTGCGCGGCACCAAAACCGGGTGCCGCTCTATAATCTGCGGATGAGCAACCTCTCCGCCGCGGTGATCCGGCCGCAGCTGCCACTGCTGCAGGAGCGTGTGGAGGCGGGTCGGCGAAACCACGACCATTTGGCAGCACGGCTTGAAGTCTCGCCTAACATCGAGGTGCCTGCTGCCCTGTCGGGAGAGGCCCGGGCGCCCGACAGTATTCAGTTCAACTTGAGCGGATTGGATGATGATGCTGTCGATGACTTCGTGCGGCGCACAGATGCGGCTGGCGTCAAGGTGCAGGTCTTCGGTCGCAGTACGGATAACGCGCGGGCCTTCTGGAATTGGCAGTTCTTGCACGATCAGCCGGAGCTACCCCGTACCCGGGCCATGCTGATGCGGGCCTGCGACGTGCGCCTGCCAGTGCGGTTGACCCGGCCTGAACTGGACGCCATCGCCGACACGTTGCTGAAGGCGGTTCAGCAAGCGGCGGCGCACAAACTGGCGGTTGCCTGAGCGCTACTTCAGCTTGGACAGCTTATCCTGCAGATCAGCGAGCTGTTTTTTGATCGCATCCAGATCCTCGCCACCCTCGGCGTCGCCGCTGGCCTCTTCGGACTGCGGTGCGCTCCATCCGCTGGCGCCGCCTAGCCCACCCGTCATCGCCTTCATGAAGGCCTGCTGCTGCGCCTGCATCAATTCGAACCCGGGCATCTTGGCCATCGGGTTCATGGCGCTCATCTTGTCCATCATCTGACTTTGGCCGTCGCGCAGCATCTCGAAGGAGGCCTGCAGAAACTGCGGCACCACGCTGCCACCGGGTGTCATGTAGCTGCGCACCAGATCGTTCAATACGTCGATCGGCAGCACATTCTCGCCGCGGCTTTCGTGCTCGGCAATGATCTGAAGCAGGTATTGGCGGGTCAGATCGTCTCCCGACTTCAGATCGACGATCTGCACCTCACGTCCCCCCCGGATCAGGCTCGCGATGTCTTCGAGCGTTACATAGTCCGAGGTTTCGGTGTTATAGAGCCGCCGGCTGGCATATCGCTTGATCAGCAGAGGTTTTGTCTTTTCCGCCACGAAGCATCTCCCTGTTCAAGCGCTGCAGTGCAGCTTAGGACAGGGTTTTGCAAAAAGAAAGGGCGGGCTCCAAAAAGCCCACCCTTCTCATGATGCGCGACCTGGGGGTCGCATCTGCCGTAGCGATGATTACTTCGCTGTTGCGGCTTTCTTGACAGCGGCAGTCGCGTCTTTTGTCGCTTTCTTGACGGCGGCGGACGCATCTTCGCTCATGTCTTTTCCAGCGGCCATCATCAGCTCGACTGTTTCCATCTGGGCTTTCTTGGCCACTTCGGCGAAAGCTGCCATGTGCTCAGCGGCTGTCTCGGAGTACGCGGAGGCGAAATCAGTCATCGCTTTTGCGTAGTCCACGGGCTCGGATTTCGCTTTGGACATCTCGGACAGTTTTGCGAGCGTATCCTGGGTCCATTTGCTGGAGATCTCGGTGGACTTCTCGGCAGCTGTCAGCGCGACGCCGGAAAGCTTTTCGTTCAAAGACGCTGTTGTCTTGAAGGCGTCTTCCATCGCGGCTGTGTCGATTGGGAATGCGCCCATAACGTCTTTCATCATGGCGGTCATGTCAGGTGTCTTGGTCATGTTTCAAATCCTTTGGTTGCTGCGGGGAAGCCCCACATTCTGCGTCTGCAACAGGATATACATGCTGCGGCGCAGCATTGCAAGTATTTATTCTGCAGTGCAGCATAAATACTGAAGCGCGAAAAACGGCTTGAGATCAGAGGCTTGCCTTCTTGGCCACGTAGGTTCCGGGTGCATCACAGAGCACAGGATGCGTCTTATCTCCCGCTGTGCGTGCGGGAATCAGCTTCCCGGCCCGCTTTTCAAGCCACTTTCCCCACCTTGGCCACCAGGAGCCTTCGTGGAAATCCGCATCAGCCAGCCAGTCCGCGTGATCAAGCGACAGATCGGGATTGGTATAGTGGCCGTATTTCTTGCGAGTGGGCGGGTTGACGATCCCCGCGATGTGACCCGACTGCGTGACGATAAAGGTTTTGTCCTTCGCCCCCATCTGCTGAACCCCGCGGTAGCTGTCTTTCCAGGCGGCGATGTGATCGGTCTCGCAAGCAATCGCGCAGAGCGGCACGTCAACATCATCCAGCACCAGACGGTGGCCGAGCAGCTCAAAGCCATCCTGCGCCAGCTCGTTCCGCTGGCAGAGCCCCCGCAGATATTGCACCGCCATCTTTGCGGGCAGGTTCGCGCCATCGCCGTTCCAGTAAAGCAGATCAAAGGCGGGCGGTGTCTCTCCCATCATGTAGCTCTTGATCGCAGGCCCGTAGATCAGGTCGTTGGACCGTAGAAAGGAAAACGTCCGCGCCATGATCACCGACGGCAGCATGCCGCGTTCGCTCACCTCCGTCTCGATCCCGTCGATGAAGTCATCCGTCAGGAAGGGCGTAAACTCTCCCTGATCGGAAAAATCTGTCAGCGCCGTAAAGAAGCTCGCGGATTTGATGGATTTGTCCCCGCGCTGTTTCAGTAGCGACAGCGTCAGGGCGAGCGTCGTGCCTGCGATGCAATAGCCAACGGCGTTGACCTGTTTCTCGCCGGTCATTGCCTTGATCTCTTCGATGGCCGTCAGGTAGCCGTCGGTGATGTAGTCCTCTATTCCCACATCCCTGTAGGAAGGATCCGGATTGACCCAGGACACCATAAAGACGGTGTGCCCCTGGTCGGTCAGCCATTTGACCAGGCTGTTCTGCGCCTTGAGGTCGAGAATGTAGAATTTGTTGATCCAGGGTGGAAAGATCACCAAGGGTGTCTTGTGCACCTCCTCCGTGCTGGCCGTGTACTGGATCAGTTCCATCATCCGGTTGCGAAACACCACCTGGCCCGGTGTCGTGGCGATATTGCGGCCCAGCTCAAACGCGCTCTCGTCTGCCAGCCGTACCACCAGCGCCCCCTTGTTCGCCTCCAGGTCACGGATCAGGTTCTCCAGTCCCTGCACGAGGCTCTGCCCCTCGGTCTCGATCGCCTTTTCCAGGGCATCGGGGTTGGTGGCGAGGAAGTTCGTGGGCGACATCATATCGGTGATCTGGCGCGCAAAATACTGCAGCCGGTTTTTCTCGAGGGGCTCCAGATCGGTGGCATCCTGAACGGCCGTCATCAGCGCCTCTGCATTGATGAGATACTGGTTCTTGATGTAGTTGAAATAGGGATGCGACTGCCACAGCGGGTTGGCAAAGCGCCTGTCCGCGGGGCCGGGATCCTCGGGCGCGCTCAGCCTGCCCTTGGCAAGCTCCTGTTGTGCCTCGATAAACTGCTTCATCGTATCGGACCAGTAGCTCATCTGGTGCTCGAAGATCTTGGCGGGGTTCTGCACCGCCTCGGTCCAGTAGGCCTGCGCCGCGCGGCCAAACAGCTCTTGATTCGGGCCCGAAAGAGCCGGATTGGGCGGTTCGCTGTTGGTCAGGACACGCTGCAGCCGCTCGGACAATTCCTCAACTTTGCGCAGGTTTTCCGTCATTCGCTCAAGGGTTTCGCCCGAGGGAACCACACCTGCCTCAGTATCTGTTGTCATGTTAATCTTTCCCCCCTATGTTTGCAGGTGCAGCATAATGTCGTTTCTTCATGGGGGAGACACGATCGTTTCGGCTAATGCGTGCGGAATGAAACAAGGAGACCCCTCATGCGCTACATGGCGACATATGACCTGATGGAGACCGTACGCAACACCAATCAGTGGTTGGGTGCGACAGCACTCGCTATGGGAGCCTACCCTGCTTTTGCACTGAGTCCAAACCCTGCCTTGGCCTGGATGCAGGCCTGGGGCGAGGTGACCGAGCGCACATTTCAGCGGATGATCGTCAAGCCCGACTGGAACATCCCGCCGGTCCCCAGCACCGGCGGTGAGGAGCATGTGGTCACCACCGAGATCGTGGTCAACCGCGACTTCGGCGATCTGCTGCATTTCGAGGTTCAGGGCCGCAAGGCGCCAGCCCGCAAGGTTCTGCTGGTGGCACCCATGTCCGGACACTACGCCACGCTGCTGCGCTCGACCGTGATCAGCCTGTTGCCTGACGCGGATCTGTACATAACCGACTGGCACAACGCGCGAGACATTCCGGTGAGCTGCGGCAAGTTCGATGTAGAGGACTATACCCTCTATCTCGTGGACTTCATGAAGGAGTTGGGTCCGGATGTGCACGTGATCGCCGTCTGCCAGCCCGCGCCGCTGACACTCGCCGCGACGGCCTATCTGGCCGACGAGGATCCCAAGGCGCAGCCCCGCAGCCTGACGCTGATCGGCGGTCCCATCGACCCGGACGCCACACCGACAGATGTGACCGATTTCGGACACCGCATGACAATGGGTCAACTCGAAGAGATCATGATCCAGCGCGTTGGCTTCAAATATCCCGGTGTCGGTCGGATGGTGTATCCCGGTCTGCTGCAGCTGACCTCCTTCATCTCGATGAATGCGGAGACGCATTTCAAGGCCTTTACCGACCAGATCAGCCGCGTGGCACAGGGCGAGGCTGCGGATCACGACAAGCACAACAAGTTTTATGACGAATATCTGGCCGTGATGGACATGACGGCCGAGTTCTACCTCAGCACGGTGGAGCGGATCTTCAAGAAAGGTGAGATCGCCAAGAACCAGTTCACGGTCGGCGGCAAGCCCGTTGATATCGGCAAGATCACCACTGTCGCCGTGAAAACGGTCGAAGGCTCGAAGGATGACATTTCCGCGCCCGGGCAGTGCGTGGCCGCGCTCGACCTTTGCACGGGGCTGCCTGACGAGAAAAAAGCCAGCCACCTCGAAGAGGGTGCGGGGCATTACGGGATTTTTGCGGGCAAGAGCTGGCGGCGCAACATCCGGCCCCTTGTGCTCGATTTCATCGACGCCAACAGCGGAACGCCCAGGCGTGGCAAGGCTGCGAACAAGAACGCTGCGGCCTGACCCATACCGGGGTTACTAGGTGTCGCTACCTCTGTCCCGTCGCAGGTCGCAACTACAGTTGGGGCGACCCTGAAAGCACGTCGCTGCGTGTACCTTTGCTGTGCCGACTGCCGGATGGCATCGAACGCCATGGTGCACTGGCTCAGAGTTGCGGGCCTCTCGAACTCGGACCGCCCGACATGGTCCGCGACGTGCCACCCGTGTGTGAGCTAAAGCATCCAACCTTCAACCTGAAACACCCAACGTCAATGCTGAAGCGCTGTTCCGAGGGGTGGCGCAACTGCGCCGCCCGTTTTGCCAAAGGCAAACCTCCTGTTTGACGGGGACGGCGCGGCGCAACAGTGGCTGTTGCGCGGGTGCTCTGAGCGAAGCGGTGTGTCTCAGGTTGAAGGTCGGATGCTTTCGGCTGTCTGACGAAATGACCCGATGGTGCGCGGCTGACTGAGCCAATGACGCAGCGCCCGGGTTGTCTCTGCGGGTTGCTCCAAGGTCGGCAGATGACCTGACCCGTCCAGCACGACCAACTGCGCGTTGGGGATCAACTCGGCCATAAAGCTGTGCCGCTCCACCGGAAAAAGCGCATCCTGCGCACCGCAGAGCACCAAGGCAGGCACCTTGCATTGGCACAGTGTCCGTTGCTGATCACGCCGCCGCTGCAGGACACGCGACTGGCGCAGGAACACCTCCGCGCCCGACACCTCGGCCATATCCAGCATCAAGGCAGCCAGCTCCGGATCCAGCTCCAAACCGCCTGCGTAGCGCGGAATGATCTGATCCTGCATGATCTCCCGCAGCCTGCCGCTGCGCGCGGCCACGATCAATGGCTCGCGGGCCGCGGCAGCCTGGGGTGTCTCCGCATGAGGGTTCGTACCGATCAGCGCCAACCGTCTCACCCGGTCGGGCGCGCGGCGCATCAGCTCCATCGCGACCATGCCGCCAAGCCCCGCCCCCGCCAAGGCAAAGCGGGCTGGCAGTTGGTCGAGCAACCCTGACGCGATTTCCTCGATCCGCTCTCCTTGTGTGACGGGCGCGATCGTGACCGCGGTATCCGCCGACAGCTCAGCAATCTGCGGACCAAAAAGCCGCGCGTCGCACATGAGCCCGGGCAGTAGTACGAGTGGTTCGTTCACCGGGAGTGCCTGTGAAAAAGGCTGCGTTCTGTCATATATCTTTTGCCCCCCGACTTCGCTCACCACAGCTTGATCCGCCGGGGCCGCCACCACAAGCGCACGGCGCGACGCCCTATGGCAGGGGGGCGCTTTTGGGCAAATCACCGCCGATCCGCACGAGCGGCTGCACATTTGGTGACGGAAGCAAGCAGTCCGCATCCGCCACAGCTAGGGGTATGTGATGCCCTTGAACGCCGGAAAGTCGGTGTAGCGCGCGCGCCGGTCGGCGGGACCCTCGGCAGGATCACAGCCCGCACGCAGCAACATGCCCCGAGGCGCGATATAGCTGGAGATCGTGCGTAGCGGTGTAGGTCGCCATGTCAGGTTGAAGGCCGCGAGCTTGGGAAAGAACCACAGCTCCGAATAGGGCAGATGGTCGTGTATCCACCAGGCCAGATCGCGCCAGTCGCGGCCTGCGGCGTAGCGGTCGGCAAACCAGGGGATCGCCAGCGAGGTGCCCGCGATGGCGTCCTCCCCCCTGCCCCGATCCCAGATGTGGCACTCAATCGGATTGTCGTTGGCGGCGCAGTTGAGCTTGTGCGTGTTGCCGTAGCCATTCAGTGTCGGCGAGCGGTAACCCGAGCGGATCGCCAGACGACCAAAGGTCTCCTCCAGCGGATCCAGCAGCTCTTCGCAGAGCCTGCGCCCGTTCTCGATGGCCAGATCCGGGTCAGGCGGCACATTAGGTACGCGGTGGATATTGCCGATCTCGGAGTAAAGGAAGTCCCGCATATAGAAGTGTCGAGACAGGCGCACGCGGCCCAGTGTCTCCAGGCTCCACATGGATTTGGGGCTACGCATACCCATTCCAGCGAAAGGCACCATCCTCCCGCAGCGGCGAATACGGGTTATGGGCAATCTCCCAGATGTGACCTTCTGGATCGGCGAAATACCCGTGGTGGCCGCCCCAGAACACATCCGTGGCAGGTTTGAGGATCTGTGCGCCCGCAGCCTCCGCCCGTACGAGGATCGGCGCGACCTCCTCTTTCGTGCGCGTGTTGTAGCCGAAGGTCGACGCGCCAACCCCCAGTTCCGCGAGCATTAGCCCGATGTCGTCCGCCAGCTTCTCCAGCGGATAGAGCCCCAGCGTCTGCCCGATGAGATCATAGGCGATCACGCCGTCCTCGCTGGGCACGCGCTCCCAGCCAAGCGCGTCATAGAAAGCGGATTGCTTGCCCATGTCGCGCGCACCGAGGGTGATCAGACTGATCCGCTGGTCCATCAGATGTCTCCTTCAGCGAGGGTGAGAATATCCGCCACCGCCTCTTCGATCAGGCCTAGACAAGGCCCGTCGGAAAAGCGGTGATCGGCGTCCTTGACCAGCGTCAACCGCATGTCCTGGCAGGTCGCGTGATCGAGCAGGCGTAGTGCGGTTTCGGTGCTGACGGCAGTATCGGCGGTTCCCTGCAGGCAACGGACCGGAAATGGCAGGTCGAGCGGCGTGCGCAGCACCAGGTTCTCGCGCCCGTTCTCGATCATCCGGCGGGTGACGATATAGGGCTCCATGTAGTCCGACGGCAGCTCCACCTGACCGTCAGCCATGATCTGCGCGCGCTGCGCCTGCGTGAAGCTCGCCCAATAACCGTCTTCGGTAAAGTCGGGTGCCGCTGCGATGGTAACCATGCCCGCGATCCTTTCGGGGTGCCGCTTGCCCAACAACAGCGCCTGCCAACCGCCCATGGAGGAGCCCACCGGCAGCACCGGACCCTCGGTCAGCGCCTCGATCACTGCGGCGGTATCCTCGGCCCAGTCGCCGATGGCACCGCCCTCAAATGTGCCGGAAGACTGACCGTGGCCGGAGTAGTCGAACCTCAGAAACGCCCTGCCCTGCGCCTGAGCCCAGGCCTGCAGATGCAGCGCTTTCGTGCCCTCCATGTCGGATTTCAGCCCACCCAGAAAGACGATCCACGGCCCCTTTCCCGGGGAGCGGTGGTAGGCAAGGCGACGCCCCGCTGGCCCGTCGAAAAACTCTGGCTGGTGCATGAAATTCCCCTGCTGACGCCGTGATCATGCGCGCAAGCCCGACGGCGGTGCAATGCGAAAAAACACCACCCATTACGTTACCATATTGTCACGTGACTAATTAATCACCTATAAGAGGTTCATGGATTCGATCTTCAAAGCCCTCGCCGATCCGGCCCGCCGCACACTGCTCGACAGTTTGCGCGCCAAACCGGGGCAAAGCCTGCAGGATCTGCAGGGACAGCTGGAGATGACGCGCTTTGGCGTGATGAAGCATCTCGGCGTGCTGGAGGAGGCGAAGCTGATCGTCACCCATAAAAAGGGCCGGTTCAAATACCACTACCTCAACGCCCTGCCCCTGCAGGAAGCCATTGACCGCTGGGTGGAGCCGCTGCTCCAGCAACCGGCGGCACGAGCGGTGATCAACCTCAAAACCCAGCTTGAAGGAGCAACGACCATGACCAAACCCGATTTCATGATGCAGACGTTTATCCATTGTACCCAGGATGCCCTGTGGCACGCGCTGACCGACGCGGAGGCCAACGCCGCCTTCAATTTCGTCGCCAACAGCTGCGAGCGGGAGGGCAACAAGCTCACTCTCAAATTCGACGACGGCCGCCCGATGCTGATCCTGACGGAGACCAAACTGACCCCCAAAACCCGGATCGAGAGCACGTTCGAGCCGCATTGGGCCGGACCGGATGTCGATCTGCCGCCATCGCGTTTCGTCTACATGATTGAACCTCAGGGCGATAACTGCCTGCTGACGCTGGAGCATTACGACATTCCGGCAGGTCAGGAAGGCGTGGCCGACGGATGGCACCGCACACTGGCGGGGCTCAAGACCTGGCTGGAAACGGGACAGACCGTCAAGTTTCAACACGCCACGGAGGAGGCCTGAGCCATGGAGACCGCTGGCCTTTCAACCGAACTGGGCATCGTGGTCATGCTGGCGGTGATCGCCGCATCCCTGTGGATCCCGTATATCGTGGGGGTGAACATGCACCCGCAAGAGGGCGTGGATGATTTTGCCCGCCCGCCCGCGCTCAGCGGATTTCCCGACTGGGTTCACAGGGCGCACCGCGCGCATCTCAATTTGTTGGAGCAACTGCTGCCCTTCGCGATCCTGATTTTGATCGTGGACAAGCTGTACGGCTATTCCGCCCTGACGTTCTGGACTGCGATCGCCTTCTTTTGGCTGCGCATTGGACATGGCATCGGGATGATCAGCGGGATCGCACGCTTTCCCCTGCGGCCGATCCTCTTCACCGGAGGATGGCTCTGCTGCCTGCTGATGGCCTACGCAGCTTTCACCGCTTGAAAGCTGCCCTGACCGGTCCGGAAACGCTCAGCCGCTGACGTAGGGCTTGGCACCGGGCCGGTAAAAGATCTTTTGGTTATGGAGCCGACCCAGCAGCTCTTCGGTCTCGCGCTGATCTTGTTCAATCACCGAAATGGATGGCAGATCTGCAGGATCCTGATCCGACAAGGCGCGCCGCATCTTGCAAAGCTCCCGGCCCCGCGCGCGCAGCGCTTCTTCAATCAGGTCAACATCTGCAATGCTCAGCTCGAATGTGCGGTTGAATCGGGGCATCTGCGGTCCTTTTCGCCTGGGTTTCTTATCGGAAACTATGTCGGATTTAACACCTCAGATGCCGTAGTCAACGTATTCTTCGGCATACCGAGACACTGCATGCTTGACAGCGGGGCAGACGACGCGCATCCAGCGGTCACATACCCGCAACCGGGCGTCTCGTAGGCGCCAAACTGACGAGGAGCGCCCGCGATGGCCCCCAAAGACAGCATGATCTCCCTGACATTTCCCGACGGCAACGCGCGCAGCTTTGAGGCAGGCGTCACACCCGGAGACGTGGCGGCGAGCATTTCAACCTCGCTGCGGAAAAAGGCGATTTCCGCCACTGTGGACGGTGCCCATTGGGATCTTGCATGGCCCATTGAGAGCGATGTCAGCATCGCCATCCACACCATGGCCGATGAAGCACAGGCAAATGAGCTGGTGCGCCACGATCTTGCCCACATCATGGCCCGTGCGGTGCAGGAGATCTGGCCCGACACAAAGGTAACCATTGGCCCGGTGATCAAGGACGGCTGGTACTATGATTTCGACCGGGCCGAACCTTTCACCCCCGAAGACCTCGGCCTTATCGAAAAGAAGATGAAAGAGATCATCAACAAGCGCGACCCTGTCCGCACCGAGGTCTGGCCGCGCGACAAGGCGATTGCCCACTACGAAGCGAGCGGTGAGCCCTACAAGGTCGAACTGATTGAGGCGATCCCCGGCGACGAGCCTCTGCGCATGTACTGGCACGGCGACTGGCAGGATCTGTGCCGCGGCCCGCATCTGCAGCACACCGGGCAGGTGCCGGGCGATGCGTTCAAACTGATGTCCATCGCGGGTGCCTACTGGCGCGGCGATTCGAACCGCGCGATGCTGCAACGGATCTACGGTGTCGCCTTCACGGCCAAGGAAAAGCTGCGCGCGCATCTCA
Source organism: uncultured Roseobacter sp. (assembly GCF_947496515.1). Classification (GTDB taxonomy): domain Bacteria; phylum Pseudomonadota; class Alphaproteobacteria; order Rhodobacterales; family Rhodobacteraceae; genus Roseobacter. The sequence goes on from NZ_CANMDB010000001.1 coordinate 689,598, forward strand.
ATATGCTGGAGGAGGCCGCCAAGCGCGACCACCGCAAGCTGGGGCGCGAGATGAACCTCTTTCACATGCAGGAGGAAGCGCCCGGTCAGGTCTTCTGGCACCCCAACGGCTGGTCGATCTACACCGAGTTGCAGGACTACATGCGCCGCAAGCAACGCGCTGCGGGCTATCACGAGGTGAACACACCGCAGGTGGTCAACCGCAAGCTCTGGGAAGCCTCCGGCCACTGGGACAAGTACCAGGAGCATATGTTCGTCGTCGAAGTCGAAGAGGAACATGCGGCGCAAAAGTCGATCAATGCCCTGAAGCCGATGAACTGCCCTTGCCACGTGCAGATCTTTAACCAGGGGCTCAAATCCTACCGCGATCTGCCGCTGCGCCTGGCGGAGTTCGGCTCCTGCAACCGGTACGAGCCCTCGGGCGCGCTACACGGCATCATGCGGGTGCGCGGGTTCACTCAGGATGATGGCCATATCTTCTGCCGCGAGGACCAGATCGAGGCGGAATGCGCGGCTTTCATCACCTACCTGTCATCCGTCTACAAAGATCTGGGGTTCGAGGACTTCGAGATCATGTTCGCGACCCGCCCCGAAAAGCGGGTGGGCAGCGAGGAAAGCTGGGATCATGTGGAGGCCGCGCTGGAAAACGCGATCAAAGCCACCGGGCATCCCTATACGCTGGACGCTGGCGAGGGGGCATTCTACGGCCCGAAGCTTGATTTCAAGCTGACCGACGCCATCGGTCGCGAATGGCAGTGCGGCACCTTTCAGGTAGACCCGAACCTGCCTGAACGCCTGGACGCCACCTATATTGCCGAGGATGGCGCCAAGCACCGGCCCTATATGCTGCATCGGGCGTGCCTGGGCTCCTTCGAACGCTTCATTGGCATTCTGATCGAAAACTCTGCTGGCAAGCTGCCTTTCTGGCTGGCACCGCGGCAGGTGGTCGTGGCCTCCATCATCTCGGATGCGGACCCCTATGTGCAGGAGGTCGTGGAGACACTGCGCGCCGCAGGTGTTCGGGCGGAGGCCGATGTGCGCAATGAAAAGATCAACTATAAGGTGCGCGAACATTCTGTCGCCAAGGTCCCGGTGATCCTCGCCGTCGGTGCCCGCGAAGTCGAAGAGCGCACGGTCACCCTGCGCCGTCTGGGAGAAAAGCAGACCCGCGTCAGCCCGCTGGCGGAGGTTACAGACCTGCTGAGCCGTGACGCGACCCCGCCGGATCTGTTGTAACATTTCGCGATCAAGTTTCGGTCGCGCCACCGTGGCGCGGCCAAAACTGTAACAATTGCCACATGTCAGCGGCCAACGGTCACCGGCGCACTGGTTTTTGCTGACGCCTGCGTGAGGCACATCCTCGTGAGTAGATTGTTAAGCGAACACGCGATAGTTTGGCATCGTCACTGACCGACAGGTCGTAAACTCAGGGAAGAAACCATGTCCAACACCATGAAAACAGTCGCAATTGCCAGCGCCGTCGCCGCCGCCATGACCGCTCAGGTCACCACCGCGCAGGCCGCCTCGAAAGAGAAATGCTATGGCGTGTCGCTGGCCGGTGCCAATGATTGCGCCGCGGGCCCTGGCACGACCTGCGCTGGCACCTCCACCGTCGACTACCAGGGCAACGCCTGGACGCTCGTGGACGCGGGCACCTGCACTGAGATCGAACTGCCCGCCATGGCAGATGGCACAGCACGCGAAGGCTCGCTCGAAGAGCTGGAGCGCGACCTGCCCGCCTAAGGCACGAACGCGCTTGAACAACTGGCCCGGCGTCACGCGCGCCGGGCCGCTTTTGACCACCGTAAATGAGGCCCGAGGGTCGCCATGCTGGACACCGCTTCTCGCTTTTCGGATCTGCCCGCAGCCCCGGGTGTTGGCTACAAAGCCCAACACTTCGATGCGATATGCAAAGATGCCGGACCGGTTGCCTGGATCGAGGTCCATGCGGAGAATTACATGGGTGCCGGTGGCCGCCCTCTCGCTCAGCTGCGCGCACTGTCAGAGCGGTTTGCCCTGTCCATCCACGGCGTAGGGCTGAGCATCGGTGGCGAGGAACCCCTCGATCCCGATCACCTCGCACGTCTGCAGCACCTTCTGAAATGGTCGCAACCCGCCAGCTTTTCCGAACATCTCGCCTGGTCCACGCACGGTGCGGAGTTTCTCAACGATCTTCTGCCATTGCCCTATACGAACGACACGCTCTCCCGGGTCGCCAACCACATAGACGAGGTGCAGGAGCGCTTGCAGCGCCCCATGCTGCTGGAGAACCCGTCCAGCTATCTGGCCTTTGCGGAAAGCACCTGGAGCGAGACGGATTTCCTCGCGGAACTGGTCCGGCGCACGGGCTGCGGGCTGCTGCTTGACGTCAACAACGTCTTTATTTCGGCGACCAATCTGGGGCTCTCCGCACAGGCCTACCTCGATGCCTTCCCGCTGCACGCGGTGGGCGAGATCCACGTGGGCGGTCACGATGCCCAGACGGATGATCACGGTGCGCCCTTGCTGATCGACAGCCACGGCAAACCCGTCATCGACCCGGTGTGGGCGCTGCTGGACCGTGTGCTGGCGCGGGGTGGCCCCCGGCCTGTGCTGGTTGAATGGGACACGGACGTGCCCGACTGGTCCGTGTTGCGCGCCGAAGCGGAGCGCGCGGCCACGGCGCTTGCACTCGTCACATGACCGTCTCTCAGGCCCGGTTCCGCGAAGCTGTGCTCGACCCGGCAGCGGCTGTACCGCCCGGTCTGCAGGATGGCCAGCGCGCCCCCGCCGGCAACCGGTTTTCCGTCTACCGCAACAATGTCATCGTCTCGCTGACAGAGGCGCTGCAGACTGCGTTCCCTCTGGTTGCCAAGTTGGTGGGCGGCGACAGATTTTCCCGTCTTGCCGCCGTCTACGTCCGTGAGCACCCGCCGAAATCACCGCTGATGATGCACTACGGTGTCGATTTTCCGGCATTTCTGGAAGGGTTCGCGCCGCTTCAACATATCGGCTATCTGCCCGACTGCGCCAGGCTCGATCTGCTGATCCGCCAGTCCTATCATGCAGCGGATGCCCCCCCGGTTCCCGCCGAGCGGTTGCAATGTGCCCCGGAGGATCTGGTAACCCTACGGCTGTCGCTGGCGCCCGCGGTACGCATTCTGCGCTCGCCCTGGCCCGTCCATGATATCTGGCGCATGAACACCCAAGAGGGCGCGCCCAAGCCCCGCCCCGTGGCGCAGGATGTGATGATCGCACGCCCAGGCTTCGACCCCGCACCCTGGCTTCTGCCGCCCGGCGGAGCGTGCTGGCTCGACTGCCTGGGGCGCGGGCTGACCCTTGGTGAGGCACATGAAGCTGCCCTCGCCGAGACCGCTGATTTCGATCTTGCCGCGGTGCTGACACTGGCGCTGCAATCGGGTGCGCTGACGGATCCCACAACAAAGGACGGTTGAATGATTTCTCTTTATGCGTCGGTCACGGACCGGCTGTCGCGTGCCGACTGGCTGCTGAGCACGGTGGCGCGGCTGGTCTTCGCGGGGACCCTGCTGATGTACTTCTGGGTCTCCGGCATGACCAAACTGGGCGACGGTCTGGCAGGGCTTTTTCAGCCCTCCGACGGCGCCTATGTGCAGATCTTTCCCCGCGCGATGGAGGCTGTGACCTATGATTCCAGCCAGCTGTCGCTGTTTCATTTGGCCGTGGTCGTCGCCGGGACATGGGCGGAGTTTATTCTGCCCGCACTCATCGTTCTGGGCCTGCTGACGCGGCTCTCCGCTCTCGGCATGATAGGTTTCATCATCGTGCAATCGCTGACCGATCTGATCGGCCACGGCGGCTTGGCCCACCCTGAAACCGTGGGCGCCTGGTTTGACCGCTTTCCAGACAGCGCCATTCTGGATCAGCGCAGTTTCTGGATCTTGTTGCTGATCATCCTCGTGGTCAAAGGTGCAGGCCCCCTCTCGCTTGACGCGGCCTTGGGGAAAAAGCGCCCGGCGGAGGCATAAGCCGCCAATCCCTTCTCAGAGGCCCAGAGCAGTCTGGGTTTCCTTGCTCCAGCCAAGATACATCACGTCCCCTGCCACGATCAGGGGGCGCTTCATCAGCGCCGGATGTTCCCGCAGCAGCGTCAGCGGCGGCATCTCGCGCTCGGCCTCGCCCAACCCCCGCCAGGTGGTCGAGCGGGTGTTGAGCAGATCCGGACCAAAAGCGGCCAGAGCCGCCTCCAGCACCTCCTTCGGCACACCGTCCGCGCGCACGTCGATCAGCTCCGCCTCCGGCAAAGCCTTCAGGGCCTTACGGCAGGTGTCGCAATTCTTCAGACCATAAAGTCGCATCATTTACTCACAGGTTTGGGATTTTAGCGCTGGAATCAGCCGGTTTATTTGCGTTTTGCTTGATTTTTACAGGGGGAAGGCAATGTTTTAAAGGGTAGTGAACCGGGCCACCACCCGGCCTGCGCGCAGAAACCACCCTGACAGCTTCAGGGAGGTCCCCAAAGACAAAGGAGGCATGGGATAGATGCCAAACGGCACTGTAAAATGGTTTAACACGACTAAAGGATATGGGTTCATCGCGCCCGAAGGCGGTGGGTCAGATGTGTTCGTCCACATCTCTGCGGTAGAGCGCTCCGGGCTGACCGGTCTCGCCGATGATCAGAAAGTCAGTTTCGAGCTGTCAGAAGGCCGCGATGGTCGGCAAATGGCGAGCGATCTCAAGCTGCTCTGATCGCCACGCAACGCAGCAGACAGCCCCTCACCACTCTCCGGTCCAGACGCAAAAGACACCGCTGCCTGCATGGGATGCCGGGCAGCGCGAGACACCACCGACCTGGTCAGAATGACGGCAAGGCAACGCGTCGCCCGGTATCGCGATATGGTTCTTTTTTCACCTCAGCAAACGTCAGCTTGGCCCGCTAAATGCGCTATGACCGCAGCCGTTTTTGCCATCTGGCCCGCTTTCGACAAAGATGAGGGCGAACTCGCACTGGCAGTAAGATAGTGTGTGAGGGCGATGTCATGGCACCACGGCGAAGGGTCGCAAGATCGTGCAATCCGGGTCGCTGCGGCTTCGGCAGGCAAGTCCTTCCGTGATACGCGCCACCGGCTGCCGTCCGCGAACGCACAAAACGCATGTCGGCGTCAGCCGACGCCTTTTGACAGCGAAAGGCCGTCTCTAGCGGTCGTCCGCAGCGGAGGCGCCGCCTTCCATCAGGTCTTCTTCGATGGAGGCTTCCGCCGCAGCTGTCACGGCCTTTTTCTCCTCTTCGGAAAGCTCTTCGATCTGCTTGTCACCGGCCAGCCGCACCGTCACCTCACGGTGCGCAAACTTGATCCCCTCGCGCTCAAAGAGCGCCCGGATTTCCTCGTAGACACGCTTGCGGATCAGCCATTGGTCACCCGGTTTTGTCATGAACTTCACGCGGATGATCATCGCGCTGTCCTGCATTTCGATCACGCCCTGGGACTTCAGCGGCTGGATGAAGTTGTCCCCGATGACCGGATCATCGAGTAGCGCCACCCCCAGCTTTTTGATCAGCTTGCGGACCTGTTCCACATCGGTGTCATAGGTGACACGCAGCGGCAGTTTCATCATGACCCAGTCGCGCGAATAATTGGTCATCACCTGAATCTCGCCGAAGGGAATGGTGTGCAGCGCGCCCAGATGGTGGCGCAGCTGGAAAGACCGGACGGAAATCTTCTCCACGGTGCCCTTCACCCCGCCGATATCGAGGTATTCGCCCTTGCGAAAAGCGTCGTCGAATAGAAAGAACCCGCCCGAGAAAATGTCGCGAACCAGCGCCTGGCTGCCAAAGCCCACGGCGACGCCCACCACACCGGCACCGGCAAAGAGCGGGCCCACATTCACCCCAAGCTCCAGCAGGATGATCAGCACAATGGTGACCAGCACGACGATCAGGATAAAATTCCGAAAGAGCGGCAGGAGCGTCGCCAGCCGACTGGCGCTGGAGCCGCCGCCCTCGTCGCCCAGTTCCGCCTCCTCCGCGTCACCCTGCTCTTCGCTGATCTTGCGGTCGATCCAGATCCGGAAGACGTGATAGACGATGTAGCCCAGAAAGATGATGACCATGATGTCGAGCAACTGGGTGGTCGCGCTTTCCACCATCCGGGCGGAGTTGTTGTCCCAGATGTAGAAGAACGCATACGTTCCCGCGACAAAGGCAAGGATGCCCGCGACCCGGCGCGCCAGCGCCTCAAAGGAGTTCAGCTCGGGCCGACGCACCACGACCTCGCCCGCGACATCCACGGGGCCGTCTTCTGGATCCGCCTTGTTCAATGTTCGCAGGGCGCGCGCGCGGGCAAAGCTGCGCTCAATCAGATAGTTGATGACACCGTAGACCACGATGATGGACAGCAGGATCGCGTAGGCCCCCGCGATCAGCGGGATGGACGACGGATTACCCAGCACCAGGTCGTAGGTCAGCTCGACCCAGGCAAAGAGCACGTAAAGGATCACCACCGGTGCCCAGCCCGCCGCCAGCACGCGGGTGATGAAGCTGAGCGAAGCGCGATCGCTGCCGTTGATGATCGCATCCGTGATGGCGCGGCGGTTCACCAGTACCATCAGGACGTTGAGCAGCACGACCAGCCCGGACAGCATGGCTGCAAGGAAGGCATAGACATCGTAGTTGAGCCCCAGCTCGCCGATCCAGACGCCGAAGAGAATGGCACAGACATCCACGATGGCCACCGTCGTCAGCCAGCGGTGCAGCTTCTTTGCATCCTCGGTCCCCAGGGTGGGGATGCGGTATTGCGCCATGTATGGCGACAGGATCATCCGCCACAGGTTCGCCAGCGCCCGGCACAAAAAGTAGCCGATGTTGACGATACTGGCCGTGAACTGGATCGACGAATCCTTGATCGGACCCCAAAAGAGGATCCCCAGAACGTAGGCCACGGCCATCGAGATCAGGATGCCGACAATACCCAGAAAGAACCTAAAGACCAGCCAGGGCATCTTTTCGGCGTAGCCTTTGGGGTTCTCATAAGTCACCGCCCGGATCCAGTGGATGGCGATGCGTTTGCCGTAAATCTGGTATTCGACGACAGCGCCCACGGCAAAGAGCATCAGCGAAAAGACCAGCACCTGCCCGTACGCCCAGATTTCGCCCGACGGGCTGGTGGCGCGCAGGATATAGACAACCTCGTTGAAAGCATTGGGCAAATCCAGCAGCCGCTCGACCAGCGCGGTGCGGAACTCCACCACCGCGTTTTGCGTCTTCATGAGCGCGTAACCTTCGCTCGCGGTGCCAGCCGGTTCGGCAGGTGCTGCTGGACTGGTGCTGACAAGTTGACCAGCGCTATCGATAACGACAACGCCGACACCGTTTTCCGCCGCCTCGCGCATGATCTCCGCGATCCGGTCGCTGTCGGAGCTCTCGTCGGTGCCGGACAGATCAAGCAGCGACCCAATGCCCTGCGCCGGAGCAGACTGGGGCATCAACGCGCTCAGGAAAACGGCGCAGCAGAGCGTCATGAAGAAATGAGGTAGCCGCATGAAAGACCCGGATTCGAGTAAACTAAAATCGTTCATGACGCTAGGGGAGACAGCACACCATTGCAATCGTGCATCGCAGCCCCGGAAAGCGCGCCTGGCGTTTTGCATGCCGTTAACTTTTATGTCAAAGAAGGGCGCAGGTTGGTTGACGACCCCCCGCAAAGACGCAAGGACTGGCCGATGCGGCTGACTTTTCCCCTCCTGCCTCTGTCGAGTGCTGATCCCTCCGTGACGGGAGTTTCCGCGCGCGCGCGGCCGGGTCCTACCACGCCGCTTTCCGCAGGGGGCGAGAGCGAAGCACTGTCTCAAAGCACCTCGTGGCGCGGGTCTTCCTGCAACGATGCACGGAGCATCACGCGATGAACGTGGCGAGCCGTTTGCCCCGGCAGAACCCACCCGTCACCGATGCGCCGCAGCGCATCGTGCTTTACAGTCATGACACCTTCGGGCTCGGCCATCTGCGCCGCTCGCGGGCGCTGGCCTCGGCGCTGACGGCGGCGAACCCGCAGGCTTCGGCGATCATCCTGACAGGCTCTCCGGTCGCGGGGCGCTTCACCTTTCCCGAGCGGGTCGATCACATGCGCCTGCCCGGGGTGACCAAACTGACTGACGGCAGCTATGTCAGCCAGACACTGGGGCTCGACATTGACGAGACGACAAACCTGCGGTCGGGCCTCATTCAGACGGCGATAGAGCAATACGAGCCCGATCTGCTGATCGTGGACAAAGAACCCACCGGCTTTCGCGGCGAGCTTCTGCCCACGCTGAACTGGCTCGCCGAGCGGGACGGAACCCGCTGTGTTCTGGGCCTGCGCGACGTGCTGGACGCCCCCGAGCCGCTGGCTGCGGAATGGGCCCGCAAGGGGGCGACCGACGCGGCAGAAGCGTTCTACGACGAGATCTGGGTCTACGGGCCCCGGTTGGTCTATGACCCCACGGCGGGCTTGCCGCTCAGCGAGGACACGCGCGCGCGGCTGCACTGGACAGGCTATCTGCGCCGCGAGGTGATAGACGCCGCCGATGTGCCGGATACACCCTATGTGCTGATCACGCCGGGCGGCGGGGGCGACGGTCAGGCCATGGTCGATCTGGTGCTGGAGGCCTATGAGCTGGATCCCACCCTGACCCCCAACGCGGTGCTGGTCTACGGTCCGTTTCTGTCCGGTGAGGTGCGCGAGGCCTTCGAGGCGCGCGTGGCGCGGCTGAATGGCCGGGTCACCGCCGTCGGCTTCGATGCCCGGATCGAAGCGCTCTTTGCGGGCGCTGAGGGCGTGGTGTGCATGGGCGGCTACAACACCTTCTGCGAAGTGCTGTCGTTTGACAAACGGGCGGTGATCGTGCCGCGCACCGTGCCGCGGCGGGAGCAGTGGATCCGCGCTGCGCGTGCCGAAGAGCTTGGGCTGGTGCGCATGCTGGATGAAACGCGGGACGGGATGAACGCTCAGACCATGGTTGCGTTCATCCGCGCCCTGCCGGCGCAGCGCAAACCATCGCAGGCCGGTGCGGGCAGTCTGCTCGACGGGCTCGACGTGGTGGTCGCCCGCGCCACGGCGCTGATGGCCGGAAAATGACGCCGCAGCCAGGGCGGTTGGCGGTGGTGGTCAAAGGGTGGCCGCGGCTGTCGGAGACCTTCATCGCACAGGAACTGGTCGCCCTCGAAGAGGCAGGCCTCGATCTGGAACTGTGGTCGCTGCGCCACCCGACCGATACCAAGATCCACCCGCTGCATAGCCGGTTGCGCGCGCCGGTGCGCTATCTGCCCGAATACCTCAAGGACGAGCCCGCCCGTGTCCTGCGCGCGGGGGCCAAAGTGCGCCGCCTGCCCGGCTTTCGCGCCGCCTGGCGGGCCTTTTGCGCGGACTACGCCCGGGACCGCACCCCCAACCGGGCGCGCCGCTTTGGTCAGGCCTGTGTGCTCGCCGCCGAGATGCCAACGCAGACGGCGGGGCTTTACGCGCATTTCCTGCACACACCCGCATCGGTGGCACGCTACGCGGCGATCCTGCGGGGGCAGCGCTGGTCCTTTTCGGCTCATGCAAAGGACATCTGGACTTCGCCGGAGTGGGAGCTGCGCGAAAAGCTCGACCCCGCGCACCACGGCGCGGCCTTCGGTGCCACTTGTACCGGGTTTGGTGCCGCGCATCTGCGGTCTTTGGCGGATCGGCCTGACCGTGTCGATCTTGTCTACCACGGGCTGGATCTGGACCGCTTTCCGCCGCCGCCACCGCGCATGTTGCGTGAGGCTGACGCGCCCATATCGCTGCTGTCGGTCGGGCGTTTGGTCGAAAAGAAGGGCTTTGACCGGCTGATCGAGGCTTTGGCACTCCTGCCAGACGGTACCCGCTGGCAATGGACCCATATCGGCGGTGGCGCCCTGGGTGAGCCGCTGCGGGCACGGGCGGAGAGCTTGGGCCTTGCGGCGAGGATCACTTGGCGCGGGGCCTGCGATCAGCCCGAGGTGATCGCCGCAATCCGGGCCGCAGATCTCTTTGTGCTGCCAAGCCGCGTGGCCGCCGATGGGGACCGTGACGGGCTGCCCAACGTGCTGATGGAGGCGGCAAGCCAGCGACTGGCGATCCTGTCGACACCGGTGTCCGCCATCCCGGAATTCATCGAAAACGGAGTCCATGGTGTGCTGAGCGAGGACACACCGCAGGCCTTGGCCACGGCGATCGAAGCCCTGGCAGCGGATCCCGCGCACGCGGCCCGGCTCGCCGAGGCCGCCTACACCCGGTTGATCGCGGAGTTTCGAATGGAGCCCGGGATCGACCATCTGGCGGGCCGGTTGCGCGCGATGATGGCGATGCGATGAAGATCGCCTTTTACGCGCCGATGAAGCCGCCCGATCATCCCGTGCCGTCAGGAGACAGGACAATGGCGCGGTCGCTGCTGCGCGCCCTGTCGTACGGCGATATGGCGGCGGAGGTCGTCTCCGACCTGCAAACGCGCGAGCCGCGCGGCGATACCGCAGAGCAGGCCCGTTTGCGGGCAGCAGCAGCAGATGAGGTCGCGCGGCTCTCCGCTGTTGGGGGTTGGGCGCTCTGGCTGACGTATCACAGCTATTACAAGGCACCGGATCTTGTGGGGCCATGCGTCGCCGCAAAACTGGGCATCCCGTACGTGCAGGTGGAGGCAACGCGCGCGCAAAAACGGTTGCAGGGGCCCTGGGCTGGCTTTGCGCAATCAGCAGAGGCCGCCAGCGATGCCGCAGCGACGATCTTTGCGCTGACCCTGCGCGATGCAGAGGCCCTGCGCGCCTATGCGCCCACCGGTCAGCGGATCGAGATCCTGGCGCCGTTTTTGCAACGTGAGGATCTGCCACCGCTCGGTACACGCACAGGGTCCATGCTCAGCGTGGGGATGCTGCGGCATGCGGACAAGCTGGCCTCCTACCGCCTGATCGCGGAGACGCTGGCGCAGCTGACGACCCCCGACTGGCGGCTGGAGATCGCGGGCGATGGTCCGGCACGCGCCGATGTGGCCGCGCTGATGGCACCCTTTGGTGACAGGGTGAGACTGCGCGGTGCCTTGACCGCCGATGAATTGGCGCAGGCCTATGCCAGTGCCAGCCTGCTGGTCTGGCCGGGCGTCAACGAGGCCTTCGGGATGAGCTATCTCGAAGCGCAGGCCGCCGGTGTGCCGGTGGTGGCACAAGACAGGCCGGGCGTGCGGGACGTGCTGGCCCCGGCGGCCCGACCTCCAGTCGAGGCAGGCACCGCCGCGCTCGCCGTCCAGATTGACATGCTGCTGCAAAACGAAACCACGCGCCAGCGTATGGGTGACGAGGCCCGTGCCTATGTGGCCAAACGCCATCTGCTTGGCACGGCCAGCGACACGCTGTGCCGCACGCTAAGGCAGGTGGCGGCATGATCCGGCTCGCGCTGCTGCGTCATGGCCACACGGCCTGGAACCGCGCGGGCCGCATTCAGGGTCGGTCGGATGTACCGCTGGATGAGGAGACGACGGCCACACTCGCCACCCGTACGCTGCCCAGCCCGTGGAAAGACGCCGCGTTATGGTCCAGCCCGCTCTCCCGCGCCCGCGCGACCGCGGCGCTTGTGGCCGGTCGTTCCCCGCAAATTGATCCGGCACTGACAGAGATGGACTGGGGCCAATGGGAAGGTCAGCAAGGCTCCCATTTACGCAGCGATCCCGACAGCGGGTTTCGCGACATTGAGGACTGGGGGTGGGACTACCGCCCGCCCGGCGGCGAAAGCCCCCGCGATCTGCGCGCGCGGCTTCTGCCTTGGGCGGCAGCGCTGGACCGCGATGCCGTGGCGGTCTGTCACATCGGGGTCATGCGGGTGCTGCTCGCCCACGCCATGGGCTGGGATTTTCGCGGCACCGCCCCCTTCAGGATCAAGCGTGAGAGGCTCTACGTGCTGACACGCACGCAGACCGGCTGGACGGCAGATCCCGATCCCGTTCGGCTGGAGGCCCGCACGCCATGAGGGTTGCGATCCTGGTCACCCACCTGCTTGGCAGCGGGCATCTGGCCCGCGCCCTGACGCTGGGGCGGGCAGTGGATGCCGCGGGGCACAAGGCTGTGGTGCTGTCAGGCGGTATGCCTGCGCCGCAATTGGCCACGTCGGGCGTGCAGTTCGTGCAGTTGCCGCCCCTGCGCTCCGACGGTGTGGCGTTCACGCGGTTGCTGGATGCGGACGGTGGCGAGGCATCCGCCGCCTTGCTTGACGCGCGTGCAACCGCCATTCGAGCTGCGCTGGTCGCCAGTCCTGTCGACGTGCTGATCACCGAGCTCTTTCCCTTCGGTCGGCGGGTGCTTAGGGCGGAGTTTCTGTCAGCCATCGAGGCGGCCCGGTCGCAGACGCCTGCCCCGCTGATCTGCGCCTCGATCCGGGACATACTGGCACCACCGTCCAAGCCTGCCCGCGCCGAGACCACGCAAGACATTATCACCCGCCTCTACGATGCGGTGCTGGTCCATGCGGACCCTGACGTCACGCCGCTGGAGGCAAGCTGGCCGGTGACTGGCGCGCTGGCAGCCAAGCTGCACTATACCGGATTTGTCGCGCCGCTACCCCCGGGCCCGCACCCGGATGGGATCGGTAGCGGAGAGATCCTGGTGAGCGCGGGCGGCGGCGACGTGGGCGGCGCGCTTTTTGAGGCAGCGCTGTCCGCTGCGGTGGCAACACCGGCCTGGCGCTGGCGGGTGCTGGTGGGCGGTGGCGCCGACGCGCGCGTGGCGACACTGGCCGATGCTGCCCCGTCCAATCTGAAGGTGGAGCCCGCCCGGCCCGACTTTCGCCAGATGCTGCAAGGCTCGGCGGCCTCCGTGTCGATGGCAGGATACAACACTGCCTTGGATCTGTTGCAGACCGGCACACCGGCCGTATTGATCCCCTTCGACGCGGGGGGAGAGACAGAACAGAGCCTGCGTGCGGCGGCCCTGTCAAAGCTGCCGGGGGTTGAGGTGCTGCGGACGGCGGAATTGACGGGCGAACGTTTGCGCGACGCCGTCGCCAAGGTTCAGGCCGCTCCCCCGCGCGCACCACGCGCAGACGGGATGGAGGGCGCTGCGCGCACCGTAGAGATTCTGCAAGAGCTGTTGGAGGCACGTCGTGCAGATTAACTGGGTGCCGTTACGAGCAGAGCTTTCTGCAGCGCGCGCGGCACATATGCCTGTTCCGCTTTGGTGGCGTGATGACGATGCGGTGACGCGGACGCCCGCACTGGAGCGGCTGAGCGGGATGGCCGAGAGCCTTGGCATGACGGTGCATCTGGCGGTGATCCCGGCACTGGCGGAGCCTGATCTTGCCCAGGCCATCGCCGACACGCCGATGCTGGTGCCGATGGTGCACGGCTGGCGACACGTCAACCACGCCGCAGCAGGCGAAAAGAAAGCCGAATTCGGGGCAGCGCGCGCGAGCGCTGCGGAGGAGTTGCGCGCCGGGCTGGAGAGATTGCGCAGCCTTTTCGGTCCGCGACTTCTGCCAGCTTTCGTGGCCCCCTGGAACCGGCTAGACCCAGCGTATTATCCCGCGCTCGCGGCTGCCGGTCACCGCGCCGTCTCGACCTTTACCGCGCGGCGTGCACCTGAGGCGGCGCCGGGCTTGACGCAGATCAATACCCACATCGATCCCATTGACTGGCGCGGGAGCCGTGATCTTGCGCCGCCGGAGTGGATCATTGCGCAGACCGTCGCCAGATTGCGCGCGCGCAGGCACGGCACCGAAGACAGCACCGAGCCGCTGGGCTATCTGACGCATCATCTGATCCACAGCGAGGCGATCTGGTCCTTTTCCCACGCGTTTCTGGCAGAGATGCGCGCGGGTGGGGCCATCCCCGTCGACCTGACCACGTTCCTGAAGGAGACACCATGAGCCGTCTTGAATCCATGCGCCGCAGGCTCACCGCTCAGATTGACGGGCTGAACTGGGCGGCCAAGGCGACAGCCGGGCTCACCGGCGATGTGCTGGAGATGGGTCTTGGCAACGGGCGGACCTATGATCATTTGCGCGAACGCATGCCCGATCGCAGGATCTGGGTCATCGACAGGCAGTTGAGGGCACACCCCGACTGCATCCCGCCCGAGCGGGACTTTCTGGAGGGTGAGGCCGACGCGATGTTGACCGACCTTGCCCGCCGCAGTGCGCGCATGGTGCTGACGCATTACGACTTCGGGATCGGCGTTCCGGAAGATGACGCCGCTGAGGCGCTCCGGCTGTCTGCCCTGATCGCACCCGTGATGGTGCCAGGCGGGCTGGTTGTCACACAGCAGGCGATGACCGGCTTTACGCAGATCCCCGGACCGGAGAGCATCGCGCAGGGCAGATACTTTTTTTACCGCGCGGGTTGAATTGCAGGGAACAAACATCCCGTCATGCGCGTTCGCCTCCGACATAAATGGAAGGAAAGACCATGTTGAGAATTATTGCCCTGACCACTGTACTGACCGCACTGGCCGCCTGTGAGACCACCAAAGGCGTAGGCCGCGACGTGCAGGACGCAGGCCAAGCGCTGGAAAACGCGGTCGAATAAAACACCACTGGCCCGATGGTGGAAAGGGGTAGCTTGGCGCTGCCCCTTTTTTTCGTGGACCGACGCATCGTTGTTTGGATAGATGTGGCACCTGAACCTACTCCGGAAGGATGCCAACGATGATGAAGCTGACCCTTGCCCTTGCAGCTGTACTTGCGCTCGCCGCCTGCGAGACCACCAAAGGCTTGGGTCGGGATATTGAAAGCGCGGGTCAGGCCTTGGACAACGCGATCTAGCGCCAACCTCGAATCCGGTTCCTGATCGGCTGAGCATTCATTGCTTTCGTCCAGCCCGCTGTACCGTGCGCTCAATCACGCCTTTCTTGAAGTGATGCCGAGCGCGGCCTGCGGTGTACTGAAGACGATGCGGAACCGCGCCGAAAAACGGGTGGTCGTGTCATGAGCGCTGAGCCCTTCAGGGTGCTGGCATTATCGCCGCTGGCAAAGACGCAGGTACCGGCCCTTTTGTCGCCGCCCGATACCGTGATGCCCTCCGCTCCGCAGGTCGCACGGTCGTCCAGCGTCCCCGGCAGATCACCTGCGCCATCGGTGCCCATGATCACCGCTTTGACGCTGGGTGTCGATCCCACGTGCTCGTCATAAGTCGTTCAAAGGGGCCACCGGCCGTCAACCGTGCGTCGATCCGGCTTGCAGCCGCTCTGGTCATCCGTAAATCCTCGCCCAGCTTGCCAGCAATGTTGGTATCGCGCTGAGTGTCACTGGCGCTTTCGTCGTCATCGAGCTGCCATCGAGACCGCTGTGGTTGTCGTGGTGATGCTTGACGGTAAAAATAAGGCCTCGCAGTACATCGTCAGTGACACATTCCGCAGCCCCCGTCTCCGCCGATCTTATCGGAACTGTCTGACCTCGTGTCATCCGCACGATCCGCGCCACGGGTCTCAAAGATCGGCGTTACTCTCGAGGCTGAGTCGATAGCCCGTCGGGATCTTGCCGCGCAACCAATCTTCATAGAGCGGGCCGAACCGCGATAGCAGTTCCAGCCGGTCGGGCCGGTCCACGATCCAGTAGACGCCGACACCGCTGCCGCGTGCGCCTATGACAGGGTTGAAGTACGCGCAGCCCAGATAGGTGCCGCCCGCGTCCCGCAGGATCCAGGCAAAGGAGCGCCGCGCCGTGAACTCGCGGTGATGCCAATGCAGATCGGTTTCATTGTCAGCCAGTGTCAGGCCGTCGGGCCACTGCGGATCAAAGAGCCCCTTTAGCACAGCGGCAGAACGGGTCACCTCGGCAAAGTCCTCTTCGACGTCGCCGGCGGTCAGCATCGACAGGCGGAACGCGCCCAGCTGCGCGGTTTCGGGGAAATCAGACCCGGCGAAATCGGGATGCGGGATCATTCTGCAGCCGGTTTCGCCTCCCGTTTGAAGGGGTTTTCCTCGGGAACATCATAGTCGAGCGTCAACGCCCCCTTCTCCCGCGCGTCGGCCATGTAGCGAAAGGCATTCACGGACATGCGCATCAGGTGCTCGCCCGCCTTCAACGGCGGGTATTTGGCGATGGTCTCGGGTGTGCGGAACTTTTCCAGCGGCTCGACCACGGCGTGGTAGTCAAGGCCGAAGAAAAGCGGAAAGGAATATCGCTCGCGCCCGATGTTGTTGACCCGGTGCTGGGTCGATTTGAACTGCCCCCCGGACCATGTCTCGAAGATGTCGCCGATATTGACAATGAAACAGCCCGGAATGGGCGGCGCCTCGATCCAGACGTCTTCCGCGTTCATGACCTGCAAGCCCGGACCGCCCTGCAGCAGGATGGTGAAACACTCGAAATCCGAGTGGGCCGCGATGCCCACCAGATCCTTGGTCGCGTCCATGTCGTTTTCCAGATAGCGCAGCAGGCGCAGTTGCGACGTCGGGTTGGTGATGTGCCGGGTCAGCGCTTCGGGATCGACCCCAAGCTCCAGCGCCAGCGCATCCAGCAGCTCTAGCCCAAGGGTAAAGATGGCGTCGTAGTAAGCGGAGACATCCTCGCGCCACCCTGGCAGATCCGGCCAGATGTTCGGGCCGGTCATGCGCCAACCGGCCAGATAATCCGGGTGATCGGCAGGCGCCTCAAAGGACATATCCCACGCCTCGTTGAAATTGATCTGCCGGGGGAAGCTGCTGCCGTTCTCTTCAAAAGGGACGTAGCCGCGGTGGTGCGTAGTGAAGCCCGACCAGTATTTCATCTTGTAGCTACGGGGCTGTTCGTGAAAGGCGCGGCTGGCCGCGGCCACGCCGTCGATGATCGCCTGAGGCACGCCGTGATTGGTGATATAGAAAAATCCGGAGGTGCGCGCCGCCTCACCGAGGGCACGCGCGACCTCGGCCTTGTCTTCGGCAACGCCTGTGCGCAGACCGCCAAGGTCGATCACCGGCAGATTGGCTTCCTCGATGGTAATGGCGGTCAGGTCGGTATCCATGGTGATCCTCTCAAGCGTTCGGGTGTGGTGCCCCATGATGAGACGCAGGGCTGCAGCACTGGCAAGCACCGCAGCAGCGTGGGCGCGTCACCGGCGTGACTGCCCAAAAACTATCCGCGTGCCGTCATTCCGTGATGAAAAATTAACCTTTTCTGAAAACCTGCACGCGTTGCCGGTGGATTATTTGACAGGTCGAGGACGCGCTCCGCCCAATGGATAAAAGCGCGCGTGCGGGTCTGGGGTCTGCGCGGAGCTGTCAATAACACAGATGAGAGGGGAGTTTCATGACCAAGATCAATCGTCGTTCCTTGTTGAAGTCGACCGCCAGCGTAGGTGGCATGGCGCTTGCGGGCAGCGTGCTCGGAACGCCGCTGATTGCGCAGAGCCGCAGCCTCAAGGTGGGTTCCTACGGGGGGTATTTCGAGGACAGCTTCAAATCCTTCGTCTATCCTGCCTTCACCGAGGCAACGGGCATCACCGTCGAAAGCGTCACGCAGCCCAACTCCACCGACTGGCTCGTGACCATGCAGCAGGCCACGCGGGCGGGCAATGTGCCTGCGGACATCTCGCTCTATTCCCGGGATTCGCTGATCAAGGCGTCACGGATCGGGGGGCTCTTGGCGCCTCTGGATGCCAGCCAAATGAAGGCCACCGAGAACCTGGACGGCTATTTCCGCTTTGAGGACAGCAGCGGGCTGATCGGCGTGGGTGCTATGTCCTGGTTTACCTCCATGGTCGTGAATACCGACTACGTCGATACACCACCCGAAAGCTGGGCGGATTTCTGGAACAGCGAGCAGTATGAAGCGAGCCTGGGGATCTCCAAGCTCTACAACTCGCATTTCCTCGACATCGTGGCCGCGACCTTCTTTGACGGGCAGGAGACCTTTGCCACCAATGATGGCATCGTGGCGCTGGTCGAAAAGGCGCGCGAGCTGAAGCCCAACACGGCCCTTTGGTGGTCGGCGGAGAGCCAGATGGAGCAATCCATCAAGAACGGCGACGTGATCGGCGGCATGTATTATCATGACGTGTCGCAGCTAATGGCTGCCGAAGGGTTCCCGATCCTGTCGCATTTCCCCAAGGAGGGGAACCCGCAAGACTATGGCTCGTGGTGTTTGTCGGCGATCTCGGACAAGGCGGCAGAGGCGCAGGAATTCATTAACTTCTCCTCCGATCCCGCAACGCAGGCGCTGATGTCGCGCCAGATTGGCACCGCGCCGTTGGTGGACAGATCCAAGACCGATCTGACGGAGGAGGAGTTCGCCGCTGTTTCGGGCACACCGTCGATCCAGCCCGCTTATGAGGCCTATCTGGATAACGAGACCTTTATCAAGGAGACCTGGGACACGATGCTGGGCACCAGTTGAGCGGGATGCGCGATCTGGTTCTATCGGGCATCCGCAAGGACTATGGCCGGGTCCGCGCCGTCGACAGTGTGGATCTGCGGCTGGCCGAGGGCCAGTTGACGGCGCTCCTCGGTCCGTCGGGCTGCGGCAAGACTACGCTTTTGCGCATGATCGCCGGGCTTGAGACACCATCGGCGGGGCGGATCCTGCTGGGGGCGGATAACCTGACAGACAGACCCGCGCACAAGCGCAAGTTCGGCATGGTGTTTCAGAACTTCGCCCTCTTTCCCCATCTGACGGTGCGCGACAACGTCTGCTATGCGCTCAGCATAGACGGTGTGCCGCGCGCCAAGGCGCACGCACGGGCCGAAGAGTTGCTGGCGCTGGTACAGCTGGAGGGTTTCGGCGACAGGCGCATCGGCGCGCTCTCCGGCGGTCAGCGGCAGCGGGTGGCCATTGCCCGCGCGCTGGCGCAGGAGCCCGAGGTCTTCCTGCTGGATGAGCCGATGTCCGCGCTTGACGCCAATCTGCGCGAGACCATGCAGGTAGAGCTGCGGATGCTGCAGCAACGGCTGGGCATCACCACCGTTGTGGTCACCCATGATCAGCGCGAGGCCATGACCATGGCCGACCGGATCGTTGTGATGTCAGACGGGCTGGTGGAGCAGATCGGCACCCCGCAAGAGATCTATCACCAACCGCAGAACGCCTTTGTCGCTGATTTCATCGGGCGGGCGAATTTCTTTGACGGGGTGGCGCGTGAGGGCTCTATCGACGTCGCGGGGCTCAGCCTTCGGGCCCAGCCCTTGAATTTCACGCCGGGGGCGCCCGTCCGCGTGGCCATTCGGCCAGAACGGGTGCAGCTGGGTGAAAGCCTGCCCGACGGGAACCGCATCCCCGCGGAGGTCGTGTTCCTGCGCGATGTGGGCGCCACACGCGACATTCATCTGGCCACGCCGCTGGGCACCATCATTGCCGAGGAAGCCATTGGCACAGGGGCAAGACGTCTCGATCTGGGCACCCGGGTCGAGGTAAATCTGCCGCCCGAGGCACTCCACGTCTTCCCCGCCGCAACCCATGTCCCGCAGGCCGCATGAGCGCAATCGAGGACACATCGGCCCTGCCGGCAGAGGCACCAACCCGCAGGCTGCCGTCCCCCCGCATGCTGATCCTCTGGGCGCTCATCGTGACCTTTTGTGTGGTGCCCTTTGGCTTGGTCCTGGCCATTTCCTTCGGTCAGAAGATCGAAGGGGCAGCCTGGGAATGGGCATTCACCGGCGAGAATTATCTGCGGTTCTTCGTGGGTGCCGACTGGCCCGAGAGCCGCACGACGCTCTATCTCAACCGGCTGTGGTATTCGATTTACTACGCTGTGATCGCGGCCCTGATCGCGGTGCTGACCGCCTTTCCCTTTGCCTATCTGCTGACGCGGCTGTCGCGCCGCGCCCAAAGTCGCTGGCTGGTGTTTCTGCTGGCCACAATGTCGCTGTCTGAGGTGTTCATCGTCATGGGTTGGGACATCCTGCTGTCCAACCGCTCCGGCCTGCCCATGGTGCTGCGCGAGACGGGCGTGACCGCCTGGCTCAAGGACGTGGGCTGGTTTGCGCAGCTGCGTGAGTGGGGGCTGGCCAACCCGCGTGATGTCAAATTCAAGACCTCAATGGTAGCCACCGTGCTGACCATGTCGTATCTGGTGTGGCCCTACGCGGTGATCTTGCTCTACCCCGCGCTGTCGCGGCTCGATCAATCCACGGTGGAGGCCGCGCGGACAATGGGCGCGGGCCCCTGGACCGTGATGCGCACGGTGGTGCTGCCCACGGTACGGCTGCCGCTGGTGGGGACGGTTTTCCTGCTCTTCGTGTTCCTGCTGGGCACCTATGTGTCAGTCACCGTCTTTGCCGATCCGTCGCAACAGACGCTGGCGATCTCCGTCTACGAGGCCGTGCGCGGCTCGACCCTCAACGCCCCCTTCGGCGCCGCTCAGGCGGTGATCCTGCTGATCACCGGCGCGCTTTGCCTGTGGCTCGGTCGGACGCTGGTGGCGCGCACAGGGACACCCGCATGAAGGGGTTGGCGCATCTCTTCATGGGGCTGGCGGCTGTCGTCGTGCTCCTGCCCATCGTGGTGGTCAGCGCCGCAGCGCTCAACGGCGGTCGCTCCATGCTCTTTCCGCCGCAGGACCCGACGCTGAGCCGGTTTGCGGAGTTCTTCCTGACCCAACCCGTCTGGCGGGACGCCATGCTGAATTCGGTCCTGATCGCTGCGGGCAGTGCCGCACTCGCGGTGCTGATCGCCTGGCCATTGGCCTACGGTCTCTGGCGCGAGCAGGGGCGCGGCGCGCAAATCCTCGCGGGGCTGGGCGCCATGCCCTTTGCGCTGCCGCCCATCGTCTTTGGCGTGGGGCTGGGGTTCTTCTGGGGGTTCTCGGGCGGTCTGGGCTCTCTGTGGACGGGCATCATCAGCCATGCGGTGCTGTTTCTGGCTCTGCCGCTGGTGACCATTTCCATCGGGTTACAGTCCATCGACCGCGCACATCTGGACGCTGCAGCCACGATGGGCGCCACCGAAGCCACGGCCTTCCGGACCATCATCGCACCACAGATGCTGCCCTATACCGCCTCGGGGTTCTTCTTCGCCTTCGTGCTCAGCTTCAACGAATTCATCGTGATGTTCTTTGTTTCCAGCTCTGCCTACGCAACCGTCACGCTGCAGATCTTCAATTCGCTGCGCAACGGATTTACGCCGACCATGGCGGTCGGGGCGATCACCTTCATCGCAGTCTCGGTCGCCGTCTTTTCACTGGTGGCCCGCCTCGGCGATCTCCCCCGCCTGATGGGCGCGGATCAAACCAAATCATAGAGGGATATTCTCATGCCACGCCAACCCACATTCGTCGGCACCACGGTGCTTTTGGTCATCGACATTCAGGCCTCCGCTTTCATGGAAGACAACGCTCTGAGCCAGGAGGGCGGCATCCCGCATATGGATGACTATTCCGACCGCATGCGCCGCGCACTCACGGTGATCGAAGCCGCCCGCGCTGTCGATATGCCAACCGTCTACATTCAGGAGATCCACCGCCGCGACAACATCGACTACGGGCGCGAACTCGACGGTTCCGAAGGCATCCACTGCCGCGAAGATCACCCGGGCACTGCCATGCCCAAGGAGATCACAGGCCAGCGGCCCGAGGATTATTTCGTGCACAAGCGGCGCTATTCGGCGTTCTTCGGCACGGATCTGGAGATCCTGCTGAAAGGGCTGAAAGCCGAAACACTCATCCTCATCGGCGGCATGACGGATGTCTGCGTGCATTACACCTTTGTTGACGGGCACCAGCACGACTACCACTGCCGGGTGGTGGCGGACAGCGTCGGCGGCACGTCGGTTGCCGCCCATGAGGCTGCGCTGAACGCCATGGAGTACCTGCAGGAAGGCGCCGTCATGAGCACCCAAGACATGATCGCCGCGATCCGGGGGGGAGCCGAGGCCGCCGCGTGATCACCCAGGCAGAGCTGCAAGGTCACTGGCGGCGCGGCTGGATCAAAGCGCCCGGGTTTGAGGATCACACCACACGCGTCCACTGGCTGCAGGCGGGCGCGCTCTTTGTGGATCTGCGCGTGCCGCTGGACCGACCACAGCTGGGCACCGCGCGGTGCCTTGCCGATCTGCCACACTCAATCCTCGCGGAGCTTATGCTGGCAGAAGGTTTCGCCGGGCACACAACACTCGAAAAAGACCGCTGCACCTGGCACCGCGAGATCAACTGGCACGGCCAAACGGACACGCCGGACATCGGGCAGCTCAGCCGTGACGGCAAGACACTGATCGAGGACGGGGTGCTTGCCGATTTCCGCGAGCAATGGCTGCGCCAGGAAACGAGCGGTCTGCGCGCGCACCGGATCCGCACAGGCACACAGCAGGGCGTGCTGATCGAGAACGATGTCACCTTTGCCATCGGCCTCGGCACCGCGCCCTTGCCCCGCCGCAGCACGGATCTGATCGCCGCCCTCAAGGCAGGCACGGCACAGACCCCGGACATCAGACGGCATTTCGACAGTATCTATTGCCTCGGGGAATGGGACGGTCCGCACGGTCGTGCGGTGCTCTCCACCAACCCTTTCTGCGAGGGCCAGCTCGTGCTGCAGCGCGGGGAGGGTCTCACCTGGCACGCGCCCGGGTTCGATGGTGATGGAGCGGACAGCCCCTTGCATATCACCGGTGAAACGATGCCACAGTGAGCCGACAACCGTCACAACCACCGACAAAAATCGCCAAGACCAGCCGCCCCAAAACTCACTGCGAGCACCAGCGATACCTATCCCAACCCCAAGCGCACCAAAGCTCTCTCATCTTGCCAGATAAACTCCCGCCGGAGGCGCATCTCTCCACCCACAAACCAGCGGTCGTCTCAAACGCTACGCAGGCGCGGTCTCATTCTTCCATAGCTGCAAATATCGCGCCACGATCTCGTCGAGCCACCCTTTTCCAAAACTGGGGTCATGGCCGCCGTGCACCACCTCTACCGGCAACGCCTGCACCCGGCGCAGGCTCTCGGCGTAGGCAACGACATCCATCCCCGCACCTTCATAGATCAGCGGGCCATCATAAATCGCATCAGCACCAAAAAGCGTACCGCTCTCTGCATGCCACAGCCCGACCTGACCTGGCGAATGGCCCGGCAGATGCAACACCTCCGCCTGCCAATCCCCCAGATCGATACGGTCGCCCTCCTCGACCAACCCCGTCGGCACCGCGCCCCGCAGCCTGTAGCCCTCGATGTCATAGCCCTCATGGGGCAGCGCATTGATCAGCACGGGCCAAAGCGCGGGGTAACCTGCCTTGAGGAACAGATCCCGAAAGGCCCGCGAGATGCTATCCGTGCTGAGGAAATAGGGTTCCGGGTTTTCATGCTCGGCCGCCTCGACCGGGTGCACCAGCCGCTCATCGAACTCATGCACCGCCCCGATATGATCCACATGGGTGTGGGTCGACAGACAGATCAGAGGTCTTGCGGCATCGGGCCTCAACCCGTCCACCACCGGCCGTAGCGGCGCCACCCCCATGCCACTGTCAATCAGCAGATCCGCATCCCGGCCCAGCACCAGATGCATATTGGCCGAAAAGATCGGATGCACATGGGGCTCGGTGATCAACCACAGCCGCGACGAGAGCTGCTCCGTCTTGTACCACGTCTCTGCAACAGGCAGCGAGGTCGTCGTCATCCGTTCCTCCGGTTTTTTGGACGGCATGCCCGCAGGATGCAGAGCGTTTGCGCAGAGAGCAAGAGGCACCGGTCCAACACGCGACGTCTCCCGGCACCGGACCCTCGCGCTGCACGGAAAGAGGCCAACGCCCCGCGGAAAGGCAATCGTGCCCCCCGCGCCCTTGCCCCTTGCGCAACGCGCTTGCACTGCCGCGGGGACCGGGCAACAAAGAGGCCATGAACACAGATACCGTTGCCGCCGCCAAAGCCCTCGTCGAACACTACCTTGACCGGGTCATGGCCCCTGATCTGGAGGGTGCGAGGGCCTGCGTCTCCGACGGCCTTGAGATCACCTTTACCGGCGGGCGCCGCTTTGATGCACCGGAAGAAACGACCGCGTTCAACGCCCGGCGCTACGCCTGGGTGAAAAAGAGGATCCAGCGCACCGATGCCTGCCGCGATCCTGAAACAGGCGATGTCTACGTCTACAACACCGGCACGCTCTTTGGTGCGTGGCGCGATGGCACCGGGTTCGACGGCAACCGCTATATTGACACCTTCGTAGTTCGCGATGGGTTGATCATCCGCACCGAGGTCTGGAACGACAGTGCGGAGATCCTGCTCGACCGCGCCGGACTGGCCGAGGCGCCGCTATGATGGATCTGCCGGGGCACGGGCGCTATGGCTACAGCGCCATCACCCGGCGGGCGGACTACAGCTGGCCCGGTGGCAAGCGACTGGCGGTCTATATCGGGCTGAACCTCGAACATTTCGCCTTTGGCGAAGGGCTGGGGGCGGAGCTCGCCCCCGGTGGGCCGCAGCCCGACGTGTTGAACTACGCCTGGCGCGATTACGGCAACCGGGTGGCCGCCTGGCGCATTCTGGAGCTGTTCGATGCCCTCGACCTGCCGGTGAGCGTGCTCGCCAACTCAGCGATCTATGCCTACGCGCCCGAGCTGATGGCCGCCTTTCGTACGCGCGGCGACGAGGTCGTGGGCCACGGGCGGACCAACGCGGAGCGTCAGAGCACGCTCGACCCGGAGGCAGAAGCCGCGCTGATTGCGGAAGCAACGCAGGTGCTGACCAAGGCCGAAGGGCGCGCACCGCAGGGCTGGCTGTCGCCCTGGATCGCGGAGAGCCGCGCGACACCTGATCTGCTCAAGGCAGCGGGCTACGGCTATACGCTGAACTGGTGCATGGATGACCAGCCCGTCTGGATGCGCACGGATCACGGGCCGCTGTTGTCCATCCCCTACCCTCAGGAGGCCAACGACATCCCCTCCATCGTGGCGCGCAAGGACGGGGCCGCCGATTTCGCCGCGATCCTCACCGATACCTTCGACGAGATGCTGGCGCAGTCCGCGGGTCAGCCCTTGGTCATGGGGATTGCGCTGCACCCTTATCTCGTGGGCCAGCCCTACCGGCTGCGGC
This sequence comes from uncultured Roseobacter sp., assembly GCF_947496515.1. GTDB lineage: Bacteria > Pseudomonadota > Alphaproteobacteria > Rhodobacterales > Rhodobacteraceae > Roseobacter. The sequence continues at coordinate 714,494 of NZ_CANMDB010000001.1, forward strand.
ACCTGCGTCGCGCGCTGGAGCATATCTGCGCCCGGCGGGAGGAGATCTGGCTGACCCGGGCGGGGGAGATCTACACGCATTGCCTGGAAGAGCCCGCCATTCTGAGGTGCTGAAAAGGGCGTCTCTGCGGATTGCATACTGTACCGGGGGCAGCCGCCTCCCATGGGGAGGGTCGGAGGCTGCCCGACAGTGCCCGCCGGGCGGGACGGCTTGCTGCAGGGCTCCCCAAGGTTCGTGCCAATCCGGCCCGCTTCAGCCCGAAAGAGGCCCGCCCCGCCCCAGCTGCACGCCAGGGCGTAGGCGCGTGTAAGGCAGCGTTTCCAGATGGCAGGGGTTGGCCCCGGGCGCCTCCGCAAACAGAATACGATCGGTGATCCTCAGATAGTCGGCCATGAAATGCACGCCGGATTTAACGCAGACGATCTGGTGATCGCACGGCTCGATCCCCACCACGCGAAACATCTCCTGATCGGCGTTCTGAGCACGACGGCTGCCGACCACCACAGTGACGCCGGTACCGAGAAGTTTCAGCCGCGCCACCGGTCCCAGATGCGCCCGTGCGCCACCGAACATCGGCCCGGTGAAATCGAAGATGCCGTCCGAGAGACGCTCGACCCGCACCCGCGCGTACAAAGGCTCGGAGTACAGGGTGAAGGCACCACCGAGCGCAACGTCAAGCTCCGCCCCCTGCCCCGCCGCATGAGCGGCGGCGGCAGTTTCCGGGTCGTAGAGCATGGATAGCACGGCGTCCGGCAACTCTGCCGCGATCAGCGCGCGCAACACGCCGGTGGTGTCGCCGGTGCCACCCGCACCGGGGTTGTCCTGCGGATCGGCGATGACCACCGGCGCATCGAGCGTCAGGGCGCGAGCTACGCAGGCATCCGCCTTTTCCAACCGCGCGTCGAACTGTGGCTCGGCGGCGCGCAGGGTCCCCGCCAGCTGATCCACGGCGGCCCGTGCCTTGGCCGGGTCAGGATCATAGGCAAAGATGCTGGGGCCACAGTGGGGGATATCGGCGGGCGGAAAGCCCATGCCGATGTCAGCGGAGAGCACGTCGAGCCCGCCCAGTTCCGCATAAAGACCCCGCGCGGGCGCGAATTCGGTGGACTGCGCGGTGATGGGCACGATCAGATCGACCTGCGCATAGGCTTTGGCAAGCGGTCCCTCCAGCAGCGCATCGAGCAGGGCAGCGGCGCGCGCGCCAGTCTCCGCCAGATCGGTGTGAGGATAGGTGCGGTAGAGCGTGACCGCATCCGCAACCTCGGCCACGGCCGGTGACAGATTGGCGTGCAGATCGAAACTGGCGACCAGCGGCACATCAGGGCCGATGACAGCGCGCACCCGGGCTAAGATCTCGGCCTCCGCATCATCGTGGGCGCGGGTGACCATGGCACCGTGCAGATCGAGATAGACGGCGTCTGGCGAGCTGTCCCTGAGCGCCGCGATGATCTCGCTCGTGATGGCCTCAAAGGCCTCCTCCTCCACGTAACCACCGGGCTCGGCACCGCACCACAGGATCGGGATCATCTCATGGCTGCAAGCGTCCATGAAGCCCGCGAGCGGGATGTTGAGCCCGCGCATGGTGTCATGGAGCGTAGCACCCCGGGTCAGCGCGGGCCAGGAGCCCCCGCGCTCAAACAGCTCCAGCGTTGTGGCAAAGGGCGCAAAGGTATTGGTCTCATGCTGGAACCCCGCAACGGCCACGCGGGTCATGCGGTGACCCGCCCGCCCAGCACGGTGGCCACCACCTCGATATCGCGCACCGCCATGGGATCGACGGCCAGCGGATCCTCGGCCAGCACACAGAAATCAGCGTGTTTGCCGGTCTGGATCGAGCCAATTTCGTGGTCCAGCTTCAACACATGCGCAGCCCCCAGCGTAATGCAGTGCAGGGCCTGCGCCACCGTGATCTGCTGGCTGGTACCCAGCACACGACCCGTCTCCGTCACCCGGTTGACGACGGCCCAGGCGGTGACCAGCGGCGCCATTGGCGTGATCGGCGCGTCGGAGTGGATGGCGAATTCATTGCCAAAGATCTCCACCGCATCGCGGCAGGCATTCATGCGCGACGCCCGGTCGGGGCCGAGGGTTTTCGTCCAGTGGATATCGCCGAAGTAATGGATGTGATTGCCGAAGATATTACAGGTGAGCCCAAGCGCCTTCATCCGCTTGAACTGATCGCTGGTGGCCAGCTGAACATGCTCCAGCGTATGGCGCAGATCAGGGTTGGGGTATTTGAGCAGGACCTCTTCATAGACCTCGATGGCGAACTCGGAGGCCGCATCCCCATTGGTATGGATATGTGTCTTCACGCCCGCCCGGTGCAGCGCCTCGACGGCACGACGGTAGTGATCCAGATCCATGTTCCAGATACCGTGATCCTCGCCGGTGAAATACGCCGGCGGTTTCAGCTTGGCCGTGTATCCCTGAATGGCGCCATCGGTGAAAAGCTTAGCCCGCCCAAGCGACAGCTTGTCGGTGGAGCGCGCGCGCAGGGCCAGCGCCCGTGCGGCCTCCTCTTCCGGGTCGCCCACCATGGCGTTCATGACCGGCACGTAGCGCGCGGGAAAGGCCGGGTCATGCACCACTCGTTCGATCATCGCGACCTCTTCCTCGGCCAGGTCCGACAGCAGTTCGGCCACGGTTGTCACGCCGCAGAGCCGCGCCACCTGACCGTAGGCACGCAGGCTCGGCTCCGTGCCCATGTTGAGGAAGTTATAACCCACCGCCTCCATCATCGGCTGCATGGCAGCGAACTCCTGCAATTCGCCGTTGGGGGCGCCGTCCGCGCCTTTCATGACCCCTTCGATGTTCGTGCCTGCGTCGAAACCGGCTTTGGCCAGCGCCGCCGAATTCGCCGTCATGAGGTGGAAGTTCGAATGCGAGACCACGACCGGGTGATCGGTGGAGACGGCATCCAGATGCGCCTTGTCGAACCGCCGCCCTTCGAGGAAATTGGGATCAAGTCCCCAGCCGATGACAGGCTCGCCCTTGGGCGTTTCGACCGCCACGGCCCGCAACCGGGCGATGATCGCATCATAATCGGCAACACCCTCCCAGACCTTGCCCTGCGGGTCCGTGCGCACGTAATGCCCGCAGTAGGTATAGTCCCAGATGCCGCCTGCCATCACGTGGGCATGCGCCTCGATCAAGCCGGGCAGGATCACCCGCCCCGCGAAACGGTCGTCATGCTCAACCTCGCCCCAGCCTGCCGCGCAGTCCGCATCGCCCACCGCCAGCACGCGACCGTCGCGCACGGCGACATGGGTCGCATTCGGCATATTGGGGTCCATGGTGAGGATCTTGGCGGCGCTGAAAACGATGATCATGACGGGTCCTTTTGGCGGATGCCTCATTTGGTGGCGGCGGCGGACAAGGCGCAGGAAACCGGGACCCGGCGATTGACAAGCGGCACATCCGCGTGGCTGACTGCCCTTGGGTAAACCAAAAAAGCAAAAACGCAACACTAGGGAGACGATGATTATGCTTGGAATATTCAAGCGTCGCACACTGTTGGCCGCTGCGCTGGCCGTGCCGTTCGGGATAGGAGCGCTGCCCGGGATGGCACAGGCCGAGACTGTGCTGCGGGTCATCCCGCATGCGGATCTCAAGAACCTCGATCCGATCTGGACCACCGCCTACATCACGCGCAACCACGGCTATATGATCTACGACACGCTGTTCGCGATGGACGAAGATTTCAAACCGCAGCCGCAGATGGTCGACAGCTGGGAGACCTCCGAGGACGGGCTGACATGGACCTTTGTGCTGCGCGACGGGCTCACATTCCACGACGGTGCGCCGGTGACGGGGACGGATGTGGTCGCCTCACTGGAACGCTGGGGCGCGCGGGACGGCATGGGCCAGCAGCTCTTTGCCAATATCGCGAGCCTGGAGGCGACGGATGACCAGACCGTCGTGCTGACGCTGGCCAATGAATACGGTCTGGTGCTTGAAAGCATCGGCAAGATCTCTTCCAACGTGCCGTTCATCATGCCCGCGCGGGTCGCGGCAACCGATCCCTTTGAGCAGATCACCGATTTCACCGGTTCCGGTCCGTTTGTCTTCCAGGAGGATGAATGGGTCCCCGGCAGCACCGTCGTCTACACCAAGTTCGAGGATTACGTGCCTCGCGAGGAGCCTGTCTCCGCCGCCTCCGGTGGCAAAGTCGCCAAGGTTGACAAGGTCGTGTGGACCTATTTCCCCGATCAGACCACCGCTATGAATGCGCTGATGGCGGGTGAAGTGGATTTCTTCGAGCAGCCTGCCAACGATCTCGCGCCGCTCCTGGAGGCGAACCCGGATGTCACTGTTGAGGTCAACGACCCGCTGGGCAATATCGGTTTTGCGCGCTTCAACCACCTGCTGCCACCCTTCGACAATGCAGATGTGCGTCGCGCGGCCCTCAAGGCCATGAAGCAGGAAGACTACATGGCCGCGGCCATCGGCGATCCGAAGTTCTGGAAGACCTGCTATTCGGTCTTTCCCTGTGGCACGCCGCTGGACAACGATACAGGTTCGGAGGTGATGGCCACGGGTGACATCGACGCGGCCAAGGCGGATCTTGATGCCGCTGGCTATGACGGCACCCCCGTTGTGATCATGCAGCCTACGGACATCCCCGTGCTGTCGGCCTTCAGCCTGGTGACGGCGGAAAAGCTGCGCAATGCGGGCTTTGAGGTCGAAGTGCAGGCGATGGACTGGTCCACGCTCACGTCCCGCCGCGCGTTGCGAGATCCGGTGGCCGATGGCGGCTGGAACATGTTCCACACCTGGTGGATCGGCGCCGATGTGATCGACCCAATGGCGATTGCCTTCTCCGGCAACCCGGATGCGGGCTGGTTCGGCTGGGCCGAGGATGCGGAGCTGGAAGAAGCGCGTGCAGCCTTTGCCGTGGCAGAGACACCGGAGGAGAAGGCCGAAGTGGCGGCCAAGGTGCAGGACCGTCTGTGGTCGATCGGGGCGTCGGGTCAATTGGGGCAGTTCTTCACCCCCGTGGCCTACCGCAACAACGTCAGCGGTCTGATCAAATCGCCGGTCCAGTTCTTCTGGAACATCTCGGTCGAGTGATCTGATGCGATAGGCTGGCGCGGGCACGGACCCGCGCCACTCCCCTCCCCTTGCCAAAAGGACCGTCATGACGCGCTACATCACGATGCGTGTTCTCTCCACCATCCCGGTGATGGTGCTGGTCGCACTTTTTGTCTTTCTCATGCTGCGCCTGGCGCCGGGTGATCCAGCCTCCGTGATCGCGGGCGACTATGCCACGGCCGAGGATGTGGAGCGCATCCGCCAGCAGCTGGGTCTCTCTGATCCCATCGTGGTGCAGTTTGTCCGCTGGGTCGGCCAGCTGGTGCAAGGCGATCTGGGCACGTCGATCTTTTCCGGTAAACCGGTGACAGAGCTGATCGGCCAGCGGATCGAGCCCACCATGTTGCTGGCGCTGACCACCATCAGTTTCGCCGTCGTGGTCGCCGTGCCGCTCGGCACCATCGCGGCGTTTCGCGCAGGCTCGCTCCTCGACCGGTTCGTGATGCTGTTCTCGGTCAGCGGGTTCTCGGTACCCGTCTTCGTGCTGGGCTACATCCTGATCTACACGTTCTCCATGACGCTCAAGATCCTGCCGGTCCAGGGGTATAAATCCCCTTTCACCGAAGGGTTGGGGCCGTTTCTCTATCATATCACCCTGCCCTCGGTGACGCTGTCGGTGATCTTCATCGCGCTGATTGCGCGGATGACCCGCGCATCGGTCATCGAAGTGCTGGAGGAGGACTACATCCGCACCGCCCGCGCCAAGGGTCAATCCGAAATGACCATCCTGATGCGCCACGCGCTGCGCAACGCCGCGGTGCCCGTGGTCACGGTCATCGGCATCGGCATCGCCCTGCTGATCGGCGGCGTGGTAGTGACCGAAAGCGTTTTCAACATCCCCGGGCTGGGGCGGCTGGTGCTGGATGCGGTGCTCGCACGCGACTATCCGATCATCCAGGGGCTCATCCTCTTTTTCAGCTTCGTCTACATCTTCATCAACCTGATGATTGATCTCAGCTACACGGTGCTCGACCCGAGGATCCGTTACTGATGGCAGATCACGCAACCGACATTGAGCCGCCCGCCGCCGCAAAGGAGCTGAGCCTCGCACAGATCGCCCTGCGCAACCGTGGCGTCTTCTGGGGAGGAGCCGTGCTGGTGGTGATCGCGCTCTTTGCCCTGATCGGGCCGTGGTTCGTGAGCGATCCCACAGCGCTGAACCCCATCAACCGGCTGAAACCGCCGGGCAGCAACGGGCTTTTCGGCACGGATATGCTGGGCCGCGATGTCTACTCACGCGTTATCAACGGTGCGCAGGTCTCGCTGATCGTGGGGCTTTTTGTTGCCGTGATCGCCGTGGCGCTCGGCCTCTTTCTGGGGCTGATCGCGGGCTACATCCGGTTGATGGACGCCCTGATCATGCGGCTGATGGACGGTCTGATGTCGATCCCCGCAATCCTGCTGGCGATCGCGCTCATCTCACTTTCCGGCGCCACGCTGACGACGGTGATCATCGCCATCGTGATTCCGGAAATCCCCCGCGTCGTCCGCCTCGTCCGCTCCGTCGTGCTGACCGTGCGCGAGGAACCTTATGTGGAGGCCGCCATCGCCGCGGGCACTCGCATACCAACGATCCTGATGCGTCACGTGCTGCCCAACACCATCGCGCCGCTCATCGTGCAGGCGACCTATATCTGCGGCTCGGCGATGATCACGGAATCAATCCTCGGGTTTCTGGGCGCAGGCATCCCGCCCGAGATCCCATCTTGGGGCAACATCATGTCCGAGGGGCGCACGTTCTTTCAGCTGACCCCCTGGATCATCTTTTTCCCCGGCATCTGCCTTGCGGTTACGGTGCTGGCCGTGAACGTGGTGGGCGACGGGCTGCGCGACACGCTGGATCCGCGCATCGCAAGGAACATGCGCTGATGGCCGTGCTGGAGGTAGACGGGCTGACCGTGGCGCTGCCCAAGGGGGCCGATCGTCCCTTTGCGGTGGAGGATGTAACGCTGAGCGTCGGCGCGGGCGAGATCCTCTGCATCGTGGGAGAGAGCGGATCGGGCAAATCCGTCACCGCCTTTTCGGTGATGGGGCTGGCGGATCGGCGCGCGCTGACCCCTGTTGCAGGGGCCATCCGGCTGGAAGGTGAGGATCTGCTGGAGGTAACCGACGCGCGCCTGCGCAAACTGCGCGGCGAGCGGATGGCGATGATCTTTCAGGAACCGATGACAGCGCTCAACCCCGTGCTGCGCGTGGGTGACCAGATCGCCGAGATGCTGGAGATCCACGCGGAGATGTCCGCCACCGAGCGCAAGCAGCGCGTGCTCGTCAGCATGAACGATGTGGCCCTGCCCGATCCGGAAAAGATGTACCGCTCCTACCCGCATCAGCTGTCGGGTGGGCAGCGTCAGCGGATCATGATCGCCATGGCGCTGGTGCTGGAGCCGCAGCTGCTGATTGCGGATGAGCCGACAACCGCGCTCGATGTGACAACACAGGCCCAGATCCTGGAGCTGATCAAGGACATCCAGCAGCGCAAGGGCATGGCGGTGATGTTCATCACCCATGACTTCGGCGTGGTCGCTGAAATCGCCGACCGGGTGGCCGTGATGAAACACGGTAAAATCGTGGAACAGGGCACCGTGGCCGAGGTGCTGGGCGCACCCAGGGATCCATATACGGCCAAGCTCATCGCTGCCGTGCCCTCCATGACGCCCCCCGAACGCCAGCCTGCCCAAGGCAACATCGCGCTGGAAACGGATGATCTCGTCAAGACCTACGGCACCGCCGGTCTGCTTGGGACAGGCCGCGTGGTGCAGGCGGCCCGCGACGTGGATCTGACCGTGCGGCGGGGCGAGACGCTGGGCATCGTCGGCGAGAGCGGCTCGGGCAAATCCACAGTCGCGCGCTGTGTCATGCGGCTCATCGACCCCACCTCGGGGGCCGTGCTGATCGACGGCGAGAACATCGCCAGCCTGTCCGAGGGCCAGCTGCGCCCGCACCGCAAGGACATCCAGATCGTCTTTCAGGACCCTTACCGCTCGCTCAACCCGCGCCGCACCGTGGGGCAGAGCATCGTGGAAGGGCCGGTGAACTTCGGCCTCTCCATGACCGAAGCACGCGACCGCGCGGCGGATCTGATGCGGATCGTGGGGCTTTCGGCAGAGGCGCTCGATCGCTTCCCGCATCAGTTCTCCGGTGGGCAGCGCCAGCGCATCTGCATCGCCCGCGCGCTCGCGATGGAGCCGGAGATCCTCGTGGCGGATGAGGCCGTCTCGGCCCTCGATGTGTCGGTGCAGGCGCAGGTGCTCGACCTGCTCGATGATGTGCGCAAACGCTTTGATCTGGCGATGCTCTTCATCACCCACGATCTGCGGGTCGCGGCGCAGATCTGCGATCGCATCATGGTGATGAACAAGGGCGAAGTGGTGGAGACGGGCCCGACAGCTGCCGTCTTTGCCGATCCGCAGCACGCCTACACCCGCGCCCTGCTGGCCGCCGCCCCGGGCCAGAAGGCGCCGGCCTGACGCACGGCGGGGACCCTATGGAGAGCTTTCTCGACTGGGACGCGCACCGCCTGACCGCCGCACTCACCACGCGGGCGCTCTCGGCCACAGAGGTGATGCGCGCCACGCTTGAGCGTATCGCCCAGGTCAATCCCGCCGCCAACGCCATCGTCTCGCTGCGGGGCGACGACGCCCTGATGGTCGAGGCCGCCGCGGCGGACGCAGGCGCGGTCAAAGGCCCCCTGCACGGCGTGCCCCTCGCCGTGAAGGACCTCGCGAACGTCGCCGGTTTGCCCACGACCATGGGCAGCCCGGCCCTGGCAGATCAGATCGCCACGACCAGCGACATCATGGTGCAGCGGATGCAGGACGCGGGCGCCATCGTGATCGGCAAGACCAACACGCCCGAATTCGGGCTCGGCAGCAACACGTTCAACCCCTTGTTTGGCATCACCGAAAACGCACTGGCGCCGGGGATGACCGCAGGCGGGTCCTCCGGCGGGGCAGCGGTGGCCCTCGCCCACCGCATGGTCTGTCTGGCGGATGGCTCGGACATGATGGGCTCGTTGCGCAACCCCGCAGGCTGGAACGGTGTCTACGGGCACAGGCCGACCTGGGGCCTGGTGCCGGGGAATGCGGCCGGGGATCTCTTTGCCCATCCGCTGTCGACACTGGGGCCGATGGCACGCTGTCCGCAGGACATCGCGCTTCTGCTGGACGTGCAGGCCGGGCCAGACCCGCGCCTGCCCTTCGGGAGGGCGTCAGCCGGTTTCGCGCGTAAGCTTGGGGCCGATGTCACCGGGCGGCGCATCGCCTGGCTGGGTGACTGGGGTGGCGCCTATCCGATGGAGGCGGGCGTGCTCGACAGCGCCGCTGGCGCCCTCGCCCATCTGGAGGCTTCGGGCTGCACCGTGGAGCCTGCCGATCCTCCCTTCCCTGCCGCGGCGCTCTGGGAGGCATGGACCACGCTGCGCGCATGGTCGGTCGCCGCCTCGCTGCGCCCGCTCTACGAGGATTCCGCAACGCGCGACCGGCTCAAGCCCGAGGCCATCTGGGAGATTGAACGCGGCCTCGCGCTCTCCGGCCAGGAAATCCAGCGCGCGAGCGCCCTGCGGTCGGACTGGTTCCGCGCCACCGCCCGGTTCTTTGACCGTTTCGACGCCTTCGTGCTGCCCACCGCGCAATGCTGGCCTTTCCCCGCCGATATGCACTGGCCGCACGAGATCGCGGGCGTTCGGATGGACAGCTATCACCGCTGGATGGAGGTGGTTATCCCGGTGAGCCTCATCGGCCTGCCCTGTCTTGCCGTTCCCATCCCGGGACCCCGCCCGATGGGATTGCAGATTGCGGCCCGACAAGGGAATGATCTCGGCGCCTTGCAACTGGGGGCAGCGTGGCACCGGCAGATCCCATCCTCTCACCCGTGAGCTGCGGCAAATGTCTGCGCTAACACTCCAAATTGATGGCCCGGGCCCCGAAGACGGACCGAATACCGTTGTGAGCTACCCGCTTTGGACCTATTCATGCACTAGTGTCCGCACCTATGCGGGCCAGACCAATAGGCCCCACCAAGGGTCACGCATAATAGTGGAGGATACCTCATGAAAACGGCAGCACTTATCGCCGCAACGGCCCTGACCGCCACGGCAGCCTTTGCCGACGGCCACCAGGACCGGACCGGCTGGCCGCAAAGCTTTACCGTCGCCACCGCCTCGCAGGGTGGCACCTATTTCGCCTATGGCTCGGGCTGGGCGAACCTCGTGGCCGAGGAACTGGGCCTGACAGGTGGCGGTGAAGTCACCGGCGGCCCCGGCCAGAACATGGCACTGGTGCACACCGGTGACGCGCAGTTCGGCATGACCACCATGGGCCCCGCAGCCGAAGCCATCGCCGGTGAAAGCCCCATCGCGCCCGGTCTGCAGATGACCAACGCCTGTGCGATGTTCCCCATGTACCAGACGCCCTTTTCCGTGACGGCCCTGTCCTCCTCGGGGATCACGGCTGTGTCGGAAATCCCAGATGGCGCGCGCATCGGCTTTGGTCCGGCCGGCTCCACCTCGGATACGTACTTCCCTCGGATGATGGAGACGCTGGGCGTTGATTTCGAACGCCGCAACGGCTCTTGGAGCGATCTGGGCGGGCAGTTGCAGGACGGTCTGCTGGACGTGATCGCCTTTGCCGCCGGTGTGCCTGTGCCGGCGGTCAGCCAGCTTGAAGTGCAAACGGATGTGAACATCATCGAGTTCACCGAGGAAGAGCAGGCCACGATCATGGAAGCTTTCCCCGTGGCAGCCTTTGACATCGCCGCCTCCACTTACAGCACGCTGGAGGATGACGCGCGCTCGGTGTCCATGTGGAACTTTGCCATCGCCAACTGCGATCTGCCTGACAGCTTCGTCAATGCGGTGGTGGACATCATCATGTCCGACAACGAGCGGATGATGAACATCCACAAGGCCGCACGCTCCACCCTGCCCGAGAACTGGGACAAGAACGGTGGCGTGATCGACTGGCACCCGGGAGCAGCGAAGTGGTTCATCGAGAACGCGGGCGCCGACATCCCCGCAGATCAGATCCACGGGAACTGAACCAACTGACGAGGGCCGCACCGATGAGGTGCGGCCTTTCTTGATTGCTGCCGCCCGGTGCGGCGGGACCGGCCCGAGGGAGAGCGGTGATGAGCAATGTGGCACAGGATCAGGATCAGGTGGACGGCCCCATCAGCGCCGATGGCGTCGATGAAGAACCGGTCGAAAGCAACCGCCGCCTCTTCACCGGCAACACCTACTTCGTGGTTGCAGTCATTGCGGGCGTCTATGCGATCTTTCACATGGCCGTGCTCAACGGCTGGTCGATCCGCGGCTGGACGGGCATCGACATCCCCTTTCTGCCGGTCTTTCCGATGGAGACCTGGAATTTCCGCATTGTCCACATCGCGGGCGCGCTGATTCTGGGCTTTCTGCTCTATTCCGCGCGCGCCTTTCCGGAGCAGGACAAACCCGGTCGCCATCCGCTCGATCTGCTGTCATGGCTGCTGATGCTGCCCGCGCTCTACGCCTGTTACACGGCGCTCGGCTTTGCCACGGACATCGCGGGCGGTGTGATGTGGAACGGGATCGATCCCGCCATCCGCGCCGCGGAGATCTGGCACTACGGTGTGCCGCTCATCGGGGCCTCCGCCCTCGGCATTGTCATCGGCTGGATGAGAACGCGCACGCGCGGACAAATCTTGCCTGCCGACCTGCTCTTGTGCATCTGCGCCGTCGGTGTCGCGATCTATCTGATCACCATCTTTGGCACGCTGATGCGCAATGCCACCGGCACGCCCTTTGCGCCCATCGGTATGAGCCTCGCCGCCGTCGCGGGCACACTGCTGATCATGGAGATGACGCGGCGTGTCGCAGGCCTTGCCCTGATCGTGATCGCGGGGATCTTCCTTGTCTACGTCTTCGTGGGGGACCTACTGCCAGGGTTCCTCAATGCGCCCGATATCGCCTGGGAACGGTTCTTCAGCCAAGTCTACACCGACGCGGGCATCCTCGGGCCGACAACCGCCGTCTCCTCCACCTATATCATCCTGTTCATCATCTTTGCGGCCTTCCTGCAGGCCTCCAAGGTGGGTGAATACTTCGTCAACTTCGCCTTTGCCGCCGCCGGGCGCGCACGCGGTGGCCCAGCCAAAGTGTCGATCTTTGCCAGCGGTCTGATGGGCATGATCAACGGTACCTCCGCCGGTAACGTCGTCGCGACCGGATCGCTGACCATCCCGCTGATGAAAAAGGTGGGCTACAAGCCTACCACTGCGGGTGCGGTCGAGGCCGCCGCCTCCACCGGGGGTCAGATCATGCCGCCGATCATGGGGGCGGGTGCCTTCATCATGGCCGAGATTACCGGCATCGCCTACACGGACATCGCCATCGCCGCGATCATCCCGGCAGTGCTCTACTTCGTGTCCGTCTATTTCATGGTGGATTTCGAGGCGGCCAAACTGGGCATGCGCGGCATGCGCGAGGACGAACTGCCCAAGTTCCGAGACATGGTGCGCCGGGTGTTTTTGTTCCTGCCGATCGTGATCCTGATCGCAGCGCTTTTCATGGGGTATTCGGTGATCCGCGCGGGCACGCTCGCCACGGCTGCGGCCGCCGTCGTCAGTTGGCTGACGCCTTACCGCATGGGGCCGAAATCCATCGCCAAAGCCTTCGAGCTGGCCGGGATCATGTCGATCCAGATCATCGCGGTTTGCGCCTGCGCGGGGATCATCGTGGGGGTCATCTCGCTCACCGGCGTAGGTGCGCGTTTCTCCTCCGTTCTGCTGAACATCGCCGATGCCAACCAGCTTCTGGCGCTCTTCTTTGCCATGTGCATCTCGATCTTGCTGGGCATGGGCATGCCCACCACGGCGGCCTATGCGGTGGCGGCCAGCGTGGTCGCTCCCGGCCTGGTGCAACTGGGCATCCCGGCGCTGACGGCGCATTTCTTCGTCTTCTATTTCGCCGTCGTCTCGGCCATCACACCGCCGGTGGCGCTCGCCAGCTACGCCGCGGCGGGCATCTCGGGGGCCAATCCCATGGCCACCTCGGTTGCCTCCTTCAAGGTCGGCATCGCCGCCTTCATCGTGCCGTTCATGTTCTTTTACAACAGCGCACTTCTGATGGACGGCAGCTGGTTCGAGGTGTTGCGCGCAGGCGCCACGGCCATCTTTGGCGTCTTCCTGCTGTCCTCCGGGGTTCAGGGCTGGTGGGCCGGAGCCCGCGCCGCACTCCCCATCCGGGCAGGGCTGGTGATCGTCGCGCTCTTCATGATCGAAGGCGGGCTGCTCTCGGATGTCATCGGCATTGGCGGGGCGGTCGGTCTCTTTGTGCTGGCGCGCGCGACCGGCGGTGCCCGGGCACAGACCTGACGTTTAGCCGACCTGCACCAGGTGGTTGTCAAAGGCCATGGCGTGCTGTGCGAGGCGGGTGAAACCGCCCTGCCCGATCCGCTGCACACCGCCCAGACCGTCCGTTGCCATGGCTCCGGCCACACCACAGACATCGGTCTGGCGCAGGGTGCGCGCAGCACCGCTTTCCAGATCAAAGACCTGCAGAGCATTCCCCCGCGGGAAACTCGCGACGAGCCGCTGCGCACCGAGGGCTGCAATGCTGCCGGCGTAGCCATCGAGACCGCGCAGAAAACCCTCTGCCATCGGCAGCAACGCCAACCCACCACCGGGCGTATAGACCCCGACAATCGACGGCGCTGCGAACGGATCGCCCTGCCACTGAAACGCACAGGCCACACGGCCACCGGGCAGATCCGCGATATGCCGCAGGGAGTTCTGGTGCAGCGTGGCGGGCAGCTCGGCCACATCCGCGATGCGCCCCTCCGGCGCCATCAGCGTCAGGTTAGGGCGCATCTCGTCAAGGTTCAGCTTTTCCCGGCCCGTGTCGGGATGGGTGCGGATGCCACCGTTGGCCACAGCCAGTTCCCCGGTCTGAGCGATGCGGATGATCTCATGCGGGCCGACCCCGCCCGAGGGCAGCTCTCCGATCCGCCTGTACCCGGCATCCGCGTCCCAGACGCCGATGCGCCCCGCACCAGTGGCAATGTCGTTCTCCGTGGTAAAGAGCGTCGCACCATCCGCAGAGAATGCACCGTGCCCGTAGAAATGCCGCGCCGGGGGTGTCTCCAACCGATGTGACACGCGCCCGGTCATGCAGTCGATGACCAGCCCGTAGGTACCCGGCCTGCGGGCAAAGGCCACCGCCTCGGCGCGGTTCGGATGGGCCGCAGCCGCGTGACCCCGGGCTGGCAGGGGCTGCGAGAACGCAAGACCGCCATCCGCGCGCAACCCGATCAGCGCATGGGCACCGTTTGGCAGCCGGGCACTGCTGAGATAGCGCGGGCCGCCAGCATCGGCCCACGCAGGCGGGACGCAGCTGGCCAGCGCCAGAACACCGCTCAGAAATCCCCGTCGTGACTGCATCCGTCAGATCTCCGTATTGCCCGAGTGCCAAGATCTTTGTCGCCCGGCCACCATCCACCCCGCGCGAGCTTGGGCGACCCGCCCGGCATCGTGCAGCTTTCCAAGAAAGGGCACCTTGGTGGCAAGATGGGCACGCATCGAAAGGGTCCCCGTTCGCAGTAAGCCTCGGAACCGAGCCGACACGGTGCGACCGGCCCGAGTGTTCTCAAGCCCGCCAGAACGACAATCGACAGCCAGCCCGATCACAGCACATCGCTCAGGTGCATCTTCCGCTTGGCCAGCTTCTTGCGATAGGCCGCCTGCCAATGACGGTACTTGCCCAGCTGCGCCTGCTGTGCGGTCAGCATCCGCACGAAGCCCGCGCGATGCGCATCCTTCTTCAACCCTTTGAAAAGCGACTTTTGCGCCTTGGTCATCGAGCAGCCGATGCAATGGCCTTCGCGCTTGAACTTGCACACGTCGATACAGGGGCTGGGCGTTTTGGGCATCGTCTGTCCTTGCTGAGACACAAAATAGCTGGGACCGGAAACGGTGAATTACAAGACGCGCCCGAGCGCCCTTCGGAGGGGACGATCGGGCGCGCAAGGGGCCGCCTGTCGGCAGCTCTCGCAAGGGGGTGACACCGCGGGGAACCTCTGTCACCCCCCTGCGGATCCTTTACTGAAAGACAGCGTCCGGATTATCGAGGCTGTCGGAGCCTTCGAACTCGATCTGCTCGACGCCAAGTGCCGCCACAGCCCGCTCAATGGACCGGGTCTGATCCACCAGCGCATCCACGGCCCCCATGATCAGCGCCTCGCCCGCGTCATTGCCGCGTTCCAGCATCATGTCATAGGCGAAACCGGCCTCTGCGGCGGTCTTCATCTCGGACATCTCCAGCATGGTGGTGTCGAGCTTGGCGCGCAGCTCCGCATCCACACCCGCATCCGCCTCGGCCACCAGCGCCGACAGCGACGGGCCGGAGACCACGGTGCCGTCAATCGACGTATAGCTGCCCAGATAGACGTTGCGGATGCCCATGGCGTCATAGAAATGACTGTTGTGCGTATTGTCCGAGAAGCAATCGTGCTCTTCCTCGGGATCGTTGAGCATCAGGCCAAGGCGCATCCGCTCCCCAGCTTGTTCACCGTAGCTGAGCGAGCCCATTCCGGTCAGGATCGTGCTGATCCCGGCGTTTTCGTCTGCGGTCAGTTGGGTGCGGGCCTCCCCGCCATCCTGCCATTGCGCCACCATCCATTCCAGATCGGAAACCAGCAGCTCCGTCGCGGCTGTCAGATAGTCGGCGCGGCGGTCGCAGTGTCCGCCCGTGCAGGCCTCACCCGTGGCATAATCCGTCCACGGGCGGTTGCCGGCACCAGGGCCGTGACCGTTAAGATCCTGACCCCAAAGAAGAAATTCAACAGCGTGATAGCCTGTGGCCACGTTCGATTCCACACCATCCGCCTCGTGCAGCGCCCCTTCGAGCAGCGCGGGCGTGATCTCGGCTGCATCGACCGTCTCGCCGGAGAGCGTAAAGGACGGGTTGGCAATCACATTGAGCACGGCGTATTCATTCTCGTCCGTGGCCCCGCCATAGGTCGCATCCACGTAGTCGATCAGCCCCTCATCCAGCGGCCAGGCGTTCACCTTGCCTTCCCAGTCGTCCACAATGGCATTGCCAAAGCGGTAGACCTCGGTCTGCTGGTACGGCACGCGCGCGGCAAGCCAGGCGTGTTTGGCCGCCTCCAGCGCCTCGGCGGACGGCGTCTCGGTCAGTGTCTGCACAGCGGCCAGCAGCGTCTGCGCGCTGGTCAGGCTGTCGGTATATTTGGCCAGCGCAATATCGGCATATGTGCCCAATACCGCCGCCTTATCCGCGAATGCGGGTGCGGCTGCCAGCAGCACTGTGCCCAGTGCGGTCGTCATCGTCAGTTTCATTGGTGGCTTTCCCTCTTGGTAAACTCTGTTCCGTCAGTGCAAAAGCACGACATTATCCGGACGGGTGGTGCGCGCGTGGGCGCACTGTCCCGCGTGGATCTTTTGCGTGGCCAGACCGACCTGCCCCGCCATCAGGGCAACCCGTTCCGCATGGGCCGGCAGCACCACGAGGGCTGAGACCATGGCCGCATCCCCGAGTTCGCCCTCCGCCGCCGCCCGCACGATCTGCAGGAAAACCGCCTCATCAGCGCCCAGGCAATCGCACTGCAGCCCGTGCCGCACCAACGGCCGCCGGGCAAAGGTCGAGAGTGTCCGGATCAGATCCTCGAACACGCGCATTTCCTTCGCAGCCGTGCCCTGCGGCAAGTGGAGGGCAAAGCCGTTCCAGACTGTCGCCTGCCCTTCGGGACCCTCACACCAGAGGCGCAATTCGCGCACCAGAAGGGCTTCCCAGGGGTCCAGCGCAGACAGACATCCGACCGAGACGCCTCCGTGCCTGTGACATCCGCTGCTCATTTTGTCAGGATCAGCTTGCCCGCGCGGGTAATGCGCAGGGTGTAGACCGTACCGTCGAGCACCAGGCGCGCCTGCGTTCCCTCCGGGATCAGATCACGCGCGTCATAGGCGGGCAGCTTGTCGATCTCCGCCGCGGCACGCGCGGCGTTCGGGGGTGTTTGCAACAGGCCCATCAGCGCAGCCCCTCCCGATCAAAGAGATGCTCCAGGCTGACATCGGTGGGCAACTGCCCGTCCGCGGCGCAGCACAGGCATTCCCGCGGGCAACATGCCACGACGGGACGGGGCGCGAGTGATCGTGGATAGACGCGGGCCGCGGCGTGGCGGGGGGTGCGTGAGTGGGTCATCAGTGCCTCCGGTTGGTTTGTCGGGTCCGGGCTGGCCGTGAGGCGTGGCTGGGGGGATGGGTGATCCGGCCCGGCCGGGGCCGAACCGGATCCGGCGCGCGCGGCCATCGCTCCCTGCGGGATGCCACCCGCATGTGATCTGGGGAGAAATTGGGGCATGACTCGCTCGCACCGATTTGTTTACGAAAATAGTCAGATACTGTTTCGCGGCGGAAATCAAGTAGTCTGATTGTTTTTGTCGGAAATAAGAGGCCGCCTGCTCAAAGGCCTGGCGGGCAGGGTCTTCAAGGCAACCAGGAAGGGACAGATTCTCTGGCGGCAAAGCGAGGAGAACGGCTTTGCGCGTTTTCCCGCCTTCGCGGATCAGCCACCGAGCCATTTCATGACAATTTCGACAAGGCCGTAACCGGTTGCCGCGATGCGGGTTCCTTTGTAGACACCTGACGCATCGACGTCTTTTGCGGCCTGCGACGCCCGTTGAAGTGCGTTCATCTTCGCGGAGCGTCCCGCTGCCCGGCGTATGGCGATGGCCTGTAACTCGGCCGCTTGTTCGGTTTCGACCGTCTCTGCATCAAGGTCGGTTTCGATGCTCAATCGTCCCTGTACGCGCGACTGTTCCGCGCGAATGGCGCGTGCTGTTTCCAGCCTCACATCGCGGTTCACCTCGCGGATTTTCTGTGCAATCCGCTTTTCCCAAGCCTTTCGGACGTCCGGGTGATCAGCCCTGATTTGCAACTGATGTTGCTCCAGTGATCTGGCGAGGGCGCGCAGCGCATCATCCGCGCGATACGCCGGGTCGGTCAGGTTCTGGTCGATGATGCCTCTGGCCAATCCTAGGTTCTGTTCAATTGCGTTTGGATCGTCCCGACAATGCGTCAACGTGTGATCGAGGTATTTGGACGCGGTGCACATCCGGTTGAAGTCGGACGCATTGCTGTCAGCGGCGAGCTTCAGCGAGAACTCAAGCTGTGCCAGGATGCTGTTGATAAGCTGGCTTTTGTCAAACGGCGCGGCGGTGACTTCGAACTTTCCTGTCTGCGGATCTTCGAACATCGTCTCAGCTTGTGGCAACTGATCGGCCATCCAGTCATCACGGATTTCTTGGATCCTTTCCGCAACTTTCACCTGTCCGGCGTCCCACTCCTCGGCGGTGACTTCAAACGCAATGCGTTGCGTCAAATCCCAAGGGAGTGGTGTGCCGCTAAGAATGGCCTCATACCACTCGCTCCAGAAGGACCAGTCGACCGGGTCCTTCTTCATGTGAGATTTTATTTGCTTCCAGTTTTCTTTCAGAGCTGCAGGCATTTGTGCTTTGGGCCACAGTGGGCGCCAGCGCATTATTGATGCTGTATCCTCAGATGCTGCCGAATGAAATTGAGCCCGTGTTAGCGGGTCGTCTCGATCAAGTGCGCTTATCGCATCGCCAAAAGCATAGGCGGCTTGTCGGGCGCTACCGGTAGAGTAGGAAGTGGTGAGAGCGACAGTAAGCGCAGCTTGTAGCACGTCTGGCGAAGCGTCCGCACCACCAATGCTCGTTATTGTACTTACAAAGCGGGCGCGTTCCGCAAAACTCTCCATTTCCTCTGGCTGCGCTGTTGATGCCCTAGAACAAATTAACAACCGCCGGCATGTTTTACAGAAGTTCTCTGGCGTGCTTGAAGCCTGCCATTTCCAGTGCAGCGGTAGAACCCTGAGCGCGCACCGCACGGCAAACCATATCCTTGTCTGATGGTCCTGCGTTTCCAACCACGCTTCAGCGCTTTCTTCGTCCGTTATCTCTACCCGCGCAACCACCTTGACCACCCCACAAAACCCCTACATATCCAGACCATGACACCGCTTTCACATATCCGCAATTTCTCCATCGTGGCGCACATCGACCACGGGAAATCGACGCTGGCCGACCGGCTCATCCAGTCCACCAACACGGTGGCGGACCGGGATATGAAGGAGCAGATGCTCGACAGTATGGACATCGAGCGCGAGCGCGGCATCACCATCAAGGCGCAGACCGTGCGGATCAACTACACGGCGCTCAATGGTGAGGACTATGTGCTCAACCTCATCGACACGCCCGGCCACGTGGATTTCGCCTATGAGGTCTCCCGCTCCATGCGCGCGGTGGAGGGCTCGCTGCTGGTGGTGGACAGCACCCAAGGGGTCGAGGCGCAGACACTCGCCAATGTCTACCACGCCATCGAGGCGGATCACGAGATCGTGCCGGTGCTCAACAAGATCGACCTGCCGGCCTCCGATTGCGACCGGGTAGCCGAGCAGATCGAGGATGTGATCGGCATTGACGCCTCAGAGGCCATTCAGGTGTCAGCCAAGACCGGGCAGGGGATCACCGAAACGCTGGAGGCGATTGTGGCCACGCTGCCTGCGCCCAAAGGTCAGCCGGACGCGCCGCTCAAGGCGATGCTGGTGGACAGCTGGTATGACAGCTATCTGGGCGTGATCGTGCTGGTGCGCATCATGGACGGTCAGCTCAAAAAAGGCGACCGGATCCGGATGATGCAGAACGGATCGGTCCATCATGTGGACCGCATCGGGGTGTTCCGGCCCGCCATGACCGAGATTGACGCTCTGGGTCCGGGGGAGATCGGCTTTCTGACCGCCTCCATCAAGCAGGTGCGCGACACGCGCGTCGGCGATACCATCACCCATGAGAAGAAACCGACCGACACCGCCCTGCCCGGCTTCAAGCCGAGCCAGCCAGTGGTCTTCTGCGGGCTCTTTCCTGTGGATAGCGCTCAGTTCGAGGATCTGCGCGACGCCATCGAGAAACTGGCGCTGAACGATGCGAGCTTTTCCTACGAGATGGAGACCTCTGCCGCTCTGGGCTTTGGATTCCGCTGCGGGTTCCTTGGGCTCCTGCATCTGGAGGTGATCCGCGACCGGATCGAGCGTGAATATGACATCGAGCTGATCACCACGGCGCCCTCGGTCATCTACCATATCCACCTCAAGGACGGGGAGATGCTGGAGCTGCACAACCCTGCCGACATGCCGGATCTCACGCTGGTCGAGCATCTGGAGGAACCGCGGATCAAAGCGACCATTCTGGTGCCGGACGACTATCTGGGCGATGTGCTCAAGCTCTGCCAGGACCGACGGGGCATTCAGCAGGATCTGACCTATGCGGGCAGCCGCGCCATGGTGGTCTACGATCTGCCGCTCAACGAGGTGGTGTTCGACTTCTACGACCGGCTGAAATCGGTCACCAAGGGCTACGCGAGTTTCGACTATCAGATGATCGGCTACCGCGAGGACAAGCTGGTGAAGATGTCCATTCTGGTGAACGACGAGCCGGTGGATGCCCTCTCAACGATGGTGCACCGCGACCGAGCAGAGCAGCGCGGCCGCGCCATGGTCGAAAAGCTCAAGGATCTGATCCCGCGGCACATGTTCAAGATCCCCATCCAGGCGGCCATCGGCGGCAAGGTGATCGCGCGCGAAACGCTCTCGGCCATGCGCAAGGACGTGACGGCCAAATGCTACGGCGGGGATGCCACCCGCAAACGCAAGCTCTTGGACAAGCAGAAGGCGGGCAAGAAGAAAATGCGCCAGTTCGGGAAGGTGGATATCCCGCAGGAGGCGTTTATTTCCGCCCTTAAAATGGACGGCTAAAAGGTGTCGTGTTTGAGGCGCATGAGGGACTGCCCAGCAGTCGTTTAACTGCCTTCTCTGGCATCCGCGCATTGCACTTCAATTGCCACACTTCATTCTGAGGCAAATATAGCTAGATTTATCTGCTGTTGAACGAAAATGTCTCAACGGTCGAGAGAGGGTACTTCACATGAGAGGCGTTTTGGAATGGGTCGTCCGCCTTCGTCTTGACGATGTTGGTAAGCCCGGTGCCCTTCTTCGTCGAAGAAAGCCATTCTGACACGGAACTCTGGTCGGCCTTAAAGCCATCCACCGCATGGCCACTGCCTTCAAAAAACGCAATGAAGAGCGGAAGTCACGGAAACCGCTCCTGATGGAAAAAGCGGTGCAATCGGGACAACCAGAGAAACGTCTCGATGAGATTATCAACACCACCCTCGGCGTTTCCGGCAAACTCCCTGAAACCCCGACTGGAATGGATCAATTGCCATGAAGAGGTTGGCGGTGAAACTGGTCTTCTGCAGCCCACCGGAACACGGCGGAAAAGCGGTTATCAAACCCCGCAACACTCTGATACTTTTACGTTTTTTTAGCGTCTCTCGCTGAAAAAATGAAGTGGCGCGGATGGTAGGAGAGACCTAGAACCAAGCGCTCCCATCGCTTCTTCGAAACGACTGCCGCGTGACACCAGTGCGCTGAGCTTCGTCGCTTCTGACCGAAGCGACTGTGGTGCGGATGGTAGGAGAGAACGAGGACCAAACGCTCTCATCGCTTCTCCGAAACGACTGCCGCGTGACACTATTGCGCTGAGCTTGGCCGCTTCTGTCCGAAGCGACTGTGGTGCGCTCAAGCGGAGTAAGTTCGAACGGATTTTCGGGCGATTTGGGCGGTCATCTTGGTTCTGAGAGCATTAATCTTGACGAGATTTTTGATGAGCTGGAGCGGTTGCATGAGGTGATGCAACCGCATGCGGATGAGCTACGAGGGCCTCGGCCATGAGTGGTACATCGGTGGATTTTAACAGCACTGTTACTCACTCTTTGACAGCGACGGCTGCCCACAAAAAACGCCTTGCGCCGTTGTCTTTGCGGTTGAGTGCGAATGAACGGCAGCAGCTTGAGGCTCAGGCCGGGGGGATGGCACTGGGGGCATACATCAAGTCCGTGGTTTTTGACGCGGCGGCCCCCAGATACCGCAAGCGGCACAAACCACCTGTTGCGAAGCAACAGCTTTTGGCAGAGGTTCTGGCCCGGCTGGGCGAGACACGGCACGCCAATAACCTCAATCAGATCGCTAAGCATCTCAATCAAGGGACGTTGATTGTCGATGAAGAGCTGGCCGCTGACTTGCACAAGGCGGTGGCAGAAGTGGCATGGATGCGCACGACATTGCTCAAGGCTTTGCGTGGCGCGCGGATTGATAGAGACGATCATGATGACGACGGCGGTGCGCCATGATCATTGTTGCCTCTCAGCGTGCTGGAGCGAAGGCCCTGGCTGATCATCTGATGAATGATCGTGACAATGATCATTTGACGCTGGCCACAATCGATGGGTTTATGGCCGATGATCTCCATGGGGCGTTGGAGGAAGCTGAAGCCATCTCTTTGGGTACCCAATGCACGCAGTTCATGTTCTCCGTCAGTTTGAACCCGCCTGCGGATGTCATTGCCAGTGATGAGCAGTTTGAAGAGACGGCGGAGCGCGTGGCCCAGATCATGGGACTAGAAGGCCAGCCCTATGCCTTGGTCATTCATGAGAAACAGGGTCGCCGCCATGCTCATGTGGTGTGGTCACGCATTGATAGCGACACAATGACCGCAATCAATCTGCCGCATTTCAAGTTGAAGATGCGGGATTTGTCGCGGGAGATGTTTCTGGATCATGGGTGGGAGCTGCCCAAAGGCCTGAAGAGCTATGGCCAGAAAGACCCGTTGAACTTCACCCTGTCTGAATGGCAGCAAGCACAGCGGATCGGTAGTGATCCACGTGAGTTGAAGCCTCTGTTCCAGGAGGCTTGGGCGCAGTCTGATGATGCCAAATCGCTCAAAGCCGCCCTTGCAGATAAAGGCCTCTACATCGCTAAAGGCGACCGTCGCGGCGTTGTGGCGCTTGATATCCAGGGCAATATCTATGCGCTTGCCCGGTGGACGGGTGTTAAATCCAGAGAGGTCAAAGCGCGCCTCGGTGATGCACTGGATCTACAGCCACTCAGCGAGGTTCAAAACTGGCTCAAAACCCGCAAAACATCTCAGGTGCAGAGCTTCGTCGATCAGGTTAAAAACAAACAAGCGCGTGACATGCAACCAATGCTGGAAGAACGCGCACAGATGGTCACGCAACAGCGGGCGGAACGGAGTGATCTCAAGGCTAAGCAAGACGCCCGCTGGCAGCGCGAGGTCAAAGAGCGATCAGACCGGCTCAATAAGGGCTTACGCGGGCTCTTTGATCGGATGACCGGCGCGCACCAAGCCATGGTCAAACGCAATGAGACAGAAGCGCTAGCCTGCCTGCGGCGTGATCAAGAGCAGCGCGACCGGCTCATCCATGCGCAAATGGCTGAGCGGCGGGAGCTGCAAGCCCGTGCGACGAACCTCAAAGCCAAACATATGGCAGACCGTAAAATCCTTGCACAACAGATCGTGCAATACATGAACCGATCCGCGCGGGGGCCAACGCCAGCACCATCAAGGACACGGCGGCGCAATCGCGGACCAAATATCTCACGATAGATCTTTTACCCGCACCTACCCTGCCTTCACCCCGCCTCGGGGTGGGTTTGGATGTTTAGGCCGGTGGCACGTTTTACGTCAGATGAGGAGACGTGCCATGGATTGGCGTATTTTGAGTGCAGCAAATGCCGCTGCATGTGTGTGGATTGCGATGTCGGCGGATGGGGCGATGGCGCAATCGTTCTTTCACGATCCCTTTGCGGATCAGTATCATCGCGGGTTTGATGTTGAGATGATGATGTCGCGTCTGATCACGATGGCGGTGGCCATTGGGTCCGGCTTTGCTCTGGGCTGGATATGCTCGCCTCAAGCGCAGGCCTTTCGGCGTTTGGTCGCGGTGATGGGTGTGGCCTTGGTGGTTGGCTTTGCCGTTTTGGATCACTCGGTCTTTGGCTTGGGTGCTGCATGGTTCGTGTCCGTCACAGGCTTCGGCATGGCGCTTGGCTATTGGGCCGCAGGACTGTTGCAAAGCTTCTTCGATCTGCCCACTACCTTTGGCTCCAGCCAGTGGGCGACGATTGATCATATGCAGGAGAAAGATCTGTTTGGTGATGATGGCATCATTCTCGGCTCTGTGATTGATGGCGCGGTTGAGAAGGTTTTTTCTTACAAAGGCGACCGGCATTTGCTGACCTCTGCACCCACCCGCTCAGGCAAGGGCGTGTCGCATATCATTGTCAATCTGCTCTCTTACACCGGGTCCATGCTGGTCATTGACCCGAAAGGAGAGAATGCCCGCATTACCGCCCAAGCCCGGCGCGAGATGGGCCAAGAGGTGCATTGCGTTGATCCATGGCATATCTCTGGCGAAGAAGTCTCTCGCTTTAATCCGCTCGATTGGATTGAACTGGGCGATGTTGATGCCACCGAAAACGCGATGTTGTTGGCTGATGCCTTGGTCCAAAAGAGCAATCACAGTGATGCCTTCTGGACCGAAGAAGCCAAAGCGTTCTTGCAAGGACTAATCCTGCTAGTGGCCTTTGATGAGGCCTATACCGGGCGGCGGCATCTGGGCACGGTGCGAGACCTATTGCTGCTGGGTGGTGATGAGATGGAAAAGCTGTTTCAGCAAATGGCGAACTCACCGCATCACATAATCGCCAGCACAGGGGCCAGAAGCCTGCAGAAAGAACCGAAGCTGATGGCTAGCGTGCTCGCCTCGGCCCAAGCAGAAACACACATGCTGGATTCTGCCCGGCTGCGTGAAAGCCTGTCCGCTTCGGACTTCACCTTTGAAGACCTCAAGAAGAAGCCGATGACGATCTTTCTGATCCTGCCCTCAGACCGGCTGAACGCCTTTGGCCGGTTCTTGAGACTGATGGTGCAACAAGCCATCACCGAAAACGCCCGCAATATCGAAGATATGCCTGAGAAACCCGTGCTCTTTATCCTCGATGAAATGCCCGCCTTGGGACGGCTCACCATGGTTGAACAAGCCTATGGGTTGATGGCGGGCTTTGGCATTCAGTTGTGGGGGATCACGCAGGATCTCTGCCAACTGCGCAAAGTCTATGGGCAGGATTATGAGAGCTTTATCGGCAACTCGGGTGCTGTCGCGTATTTTGGATCGCCGGATAAGACCTCGGCTGAGTATTTCTCCACCATGTGCGGTGTGACGACCGTGTGGAACTTCAGCAGTGCGGTTTCGAATGCCTTCACCTCGGCCTGGAAAAGTACCAGCACCACCGAGACCGAAACAGAAAACCGGGCGCTCACACAGCGCAAGCTAGCCTTCCCAGATGAGCTAATGCGGCTCCCAGAAAACAAGTGATCCTCCCCCACTGGAGTGGTCCTCCGCTATGTTTAGGAAAACGGAGGAATACCATGGCAAACAAGCGACCAAAGCCCGAAGAAATTGTCACGAAGTTACGGCAGGTTGAGGTTCTTTCCGGACAAGGAATGCCGCGCCTTGATGCGATCCGGCAGATTGGTGTGACTGAACAAACCTATTATCGCTGGAAGAAAAAGTACGGCGGAATGGGCGCGGATCAATTGAAGGAACTGAAGCGTCTGCAGAAAGAGAACGAGCGGCTGCGCAGGGCGGTG
>NZ_CANMDB010000002.1 GCF_947496515.1 uncultured Roseobacter sp.
TTTGGTCGCTTGTTTGCCATGGTATTCCTCCGTTTTCCTAAACATAGCGGAGGACCACTCCAGTGGGGGAGGATCAACAGCGCAAGAATGGTCGCAGACCATCGCTGTGAACCTAACCGCCCAGTTACCGGCAGCAAGATGCACAAAGTCGCTGGCCTGATCAAACATGCGGTTTCCATTCTGTTTGAGGATATTCGCGATGCTCGGGGTGATGCGGTAAAGTCCACAGGTGCAAGAAACCTGTGTTGCTGGGAACCAACTATGTTGCACGAGAAGATTGTTACTCCGGACAAATTGAAAAGAAGTTGCCCTGCGAAACGGAGCTGTCGATTCAACCCGAAGAAGATCAGTCGCCTAAACATGACATCAACTATTGCGAGCTTTCCAAAGGAAACTCGGAATTGGCTACGCGAAAGCGAATTGGCGGCGCTATCATGCAAGCTGCAACTGAGAACTGCGTCGGCGCGGTCACCTTGGATCGCAATGAGCTACCGATGCTGGAATTGGGGAACCATTACCCGACTTACCTATCGCAGCTACAACTACTGCGCACATCGCGGCATGTGTCGATTTCATCGTCAGTCGATAGACGGCCCACAACGCCAACACTCACTGAATAGAATACTGAGCCGCTGCTACGGTGATTCAGCAAACGCACAAGCTCGATGTTCGCTTTGACGGGATGCGATGGAACAGGTCCGGGAGGACATGCATCACAAAGCGATGGATAGGTTCGAAGGCTGGCAGCCGCATCGCCTTCATCCCCTCTCGGGACGCAATGCCCTACCGGGCAGTGGATCCCTGCGCTTGGCCCTGTGATCCTTCCAACGGAACGCTATTGTGTCGGCAGCAGCTTGGACTAGGCGATGGTTGGAGACGGCGACGCGGTGGGTGCAGCGCGACAGGTAGATCAACAAGGCCGCTGGCCCGTTGAAGGGTGGCTTGGCATAGCCGCCCCGGTCCATCTTGCGTGGCGGGGCTGGTCATTCGGCGAAGGCGCTGGCGTCTGCCAATCCCGCAAGATCTTCGAAGAACCTCGGCGCCCCGGAACGGAGCAGGGCCAACGGCCCGTCCAGAAACAGTCGCCGGACCAACCGCGACAACACGCAGCCATTCGGAAAGCCCCCCGGTTTGCACGCAACCCACCTTGTGCCGTCCTCGGGCCGGCCGCCACCCGGAACAATAATATGGATGCGCCCCCTCTGAACCAGGGACGATCTAGTCGCGCCAGAACTCGAACAAACGCACCTCTGGTGTAACTTGTGGAGCAAACTGGTCATGCCGATGCCCGGGCGTCTCTCCACCGAAATGGGCTTACCGCTCTCTTGGCCAAGCATGGTTAAGGGATCGAAAGATCGCCCAACCAACAGATTGTACGGTGCGTGATAATGACACGCGCGCATCCAACTCCAGCCATTCCGATGACCGTGCTAAACCGGCGCTCGGTTGCGGTCGTCTTGCAGCAGCCAGAGCCGCTCATCAGCGTACCTCGGCCTGATATCCGCTTTGCGACAAGATGAACGTAATCGAAGCGGGTACTCAATTGCCGCTTGCCGCGAGAACCTCGACAATGTCTTGTGCAAGGCATCCAACACGCGGCACTGACTACCTTGCGCAAGGCAGTCTTTCGCCAAGGAGCCGGTCATACGGTCCGTTTCATCCAACAATGCGAGAGCGCAGATTGCCTTCGCGGTTCGCTTTTCTCTGGATGGAAACAGGCTCAACGCAAAGCGATGGTCTGTTATAACGTCCTCGGCTGCGTGACAATGCGGCCCCACATACGCCCGGAACCCGCGATGCGGCTCAGGCGGTGACATCCTCACTGACAACGTCAGCGAAGGACTTAAAGAACTTTGCCGCGAGTTTTTTGGCCGTGCTCTGGATCAGCCGACTGCCCAACTGCGCGAGCTTGCCACCGACATCCGCCTTTGCCTCATAGCGCAAAATCGTCGTGTCGGGGCCATCGGCTGTCAGTGTGACGTCCGCACCGCCCTTGGCGTGGCCCGCCGCACCGCCGTTGCCTTGACCAGTCAGGGAAAAGGCGTCCGGTGCCCCTTCGGTATCGAGTTGCACGTCGCCACTGAACCGGGCCTTCACAGGGCCGATTTTCAGGACCACCTTGGCTTCCAGTTCCGTATCCGAGTGCTTGATAAGGTCTTCGCAGCCGGGGATGCATTTCTGAAGCACGTCCGGGTCGTTCAGGGCCGCGTAAACCCGCTCCTTGGAGGCATTGATGGTGATTTCGTC
Organism: uncultured Roseobacter sp.; assembly: GCF_947496515.1. Taxonomy (GTDB): domain Bacteria; phylum Pseudomonadota; class Alphaproteobacteria; order Rhodobacterales; family Rhodobacteraceae; genus Roseobacter. Next base: position 2,248 of record NZ_CANMDB010000002.1, read on the forward strand.
GGCGAGTTCCATGTGATGTCCTTTTCAGCAACAGGAGAATTTGAGTGTGGCCAGATGATCGGCTTGGTCGGGCGTCAGGACCCATTTGCAACGTATGCTGGTGAAGAGCCTCCTTAGCGCTTTCATAGGACCTCCTTTAAATCTGCGGTGACGAAGGCGTTGTAGGCCTCCGGTGTGTCGACGTCCGCGTAAAATCCCGGCGAGGGCAGGCTGTGAAACTGGACCTGTTCTGGGTGGTCGCGGATGAAGGTCTTGCATCCGGGCGATACGGGATTTGCCAGCAGATGCGCGTGCAAGGCGCGGGTCACTACAATCGGATTACCCCTTTGGTTGCAGCGGACAGGGATCGAGATGCGCGCCGGGTCCGTATCGGTCTGCGCCGCCAACAAAAGGCGCAGGTCGTCGGGCGTGAGTGCGGGTTGATCGCCCAGCCCGATCAGCATCTGTTCGCAGCTCTCCGCTGCGCGCAATCCGCATGTCACAGACGTCTGCTGCCCATCGGCAAAGTCCGGGTTGTGGACGATCCGCGTATCGAGACCGTCAAGCGCCGCGGTGATCGCGGGTGCCTCGAAACCCGTCACGACCAGAACCCGGCCAGAGGTCACAGCGCGATAGGTTTTCACCACATGCCGGATCATCGGCATACCGCGGACCGGCAGGAGCAGCTTGTTCCGCTGTCCCATACGGCGGGACAGACCCGCCGCCAGAATGATCGCGCCAACCTTACGCACCGGTTTGCTTTGCTGCCGCGCGGCGTACCTGAACGAGCTGGGCCAGGATCGACAGCGCGATTTCTTCTGGGGTGACGGCCCCCAAATCGAGGCCCGCGGGCGCGTGAACGCCCTCTATCGCGGTGCTGTCGGTCCCACCGGCTGCCAGTTTTTCGGCGAGCGCTGCGTATTTCTTGCGACTGCCAACAAAGCCAACGTAACGGGTCGGACGCGCCAGTGCCGCCTTCAAGGCCTCATGATCTCCCTGGCCTTGCGTGGCAACGACGACGTAGAGCGGTTGCAAGGGCTTGGCGTCGGTCAGGCTGGCGCTGATCAACCAGTGAAATTCGGGCGCGAGGCTGCTCAGGGCCTGCGCGACGGGCGACGCCCCGATCACCGCAAGCTGCGGCAGTGGCAGGCAAGGCTCGATAAAGATATCGACGGTCCCGCGTGAGGGGCAGCCATTACGGGCAAAGCGGGTGCCGTCCACCTCATCCCCCACGCTCACACCTTTTTCGGCGAGCAGGTCCTCGGGTGCGACCGATACAAGCTGGGGCGTGCCATCCCGCAAGGCTTGCTGCGCCGCCCGCTTGACCGCGCCCCGCGTGCAGCCGCCGCCAAGCCAGCCCTGCAGGATCGTGCCATCCGCGCTCAACAATGCCTTGGCGCCGGGCTTGGCCGCGGTGGATCCCGCTGTGCGCACGATGGTGGCAAAGGCAAAGGGTTCGTCCCTGGCCCGCAAGGCCTGTGCCGCCTCGGCCAGATCGGTTGAGAGGATTTCGGCTGGGGTCATAGCGCCGTCAACTCCTGCTCCAAGGCGGCAAGGTCGCCGAGCGTATTGGCTGCTTTGAACAGATCGAGATGCGGCAGCGCCGCTGCCATTCCGGCGGCGACCGGGGCATAATCCACCCAGCCCTTCAGGGGGTTGAGCCAGATCACCTTGCAGCCGCGTTTGCGCAGCTTTGCCAGCGCTTCGCCGATCATTTGCGGTGCTTGCGTATCATAGCCGTCCGACAGGATCAGGACCACGCTGCGCCCATCGACGAAACGCTTGGCGTAGGTATCGGCAAAACGCATCAGGGACGGTCCGATCATCGAGCCGCCGCCAAAGCCATCGGCCATGAGCGACATCCGACCAATCGCGCGCATTGCATCCTTGTCGCGCAGCGCCTCGGTGATCCGCACGAGCCGGATGTGGAACAGGTAGGCATCCGCAGTATCATCCGACCGCATTAATCCGGCCAGAAAGGCCAGAAATATCCGCGCGTAGACTGACATCGACCCCGAGACATCGCATAATGCGACGATCTTGCGGGCGCGGTCGGGGCGTTTCCTGCGCAAGAGCCGCACAGGCTCTCCTCCCGTCGACAGGCTGCGCCGAATGGTTTTGCGAAAATGCAGCCTGTCTCCCTTGCGCGCCGCGATCCGGCGACGAGATCTGCGGTCACGCAAAGCAGCCCCCATCCGGCGCGCAACGACTTCCGCTTCGGCAATCTCTTCGGGACGCACCAGATCGCGCAGATCGCGGCGGTTCAGGTTGCGCTGAGCGGTGGCGATCAGCTTGCTGGTCGTATCGCTGTCGGCCTCTCCGCTCTCGGTCTCAGGCGCTGTGGCAGCACCCGCAGCGCCCGCGTCCTGACCTTGAGCGTCGCGCGAAGAATGGACGGTATCGCTGCCCGGTGCTGCGGTGGTCGGGGCGACCTTTTGCCGGACGCGGCCCATGTCCATCCAGTAGCTATCGAAGAGATCGTCGAAGCGCTCGGCCTCTTCCTGGCATCCGGTACAGACCGCCCGCAACGCGCGGCGACACGCATCGGGGTGAATGGCGCTCACGTGGGTAAGTGCGGCCATGGCGACATCAACCTCCGCCACACCCAGTCTCAGGCCGTTGGCACGCAGATGCGCGACAAAGCCTGCCACGCGGGCCGCCGGACCCGGATCGCGTGCCGCAAATTTCGTCACACGGCTCATGCCGCCCTGCCAGCAAGACGACCGGTTACCTCCGGCGTGATCTGGGCGTGATCGCTTTGCGTTTTTAAGAGCGTGCTCAGGGTTGATTGCAGCACCGCAGGGTCATCTGTCAGATCGGCAATGCCCAGCCCCATGAGGGCCGCCGCAAAATCCAGCGTCTCTGCGATGCCGGGCGTCTTTTCCAGCTCCTCCTCACGCAGTCTTTGCACAAAGCCTACGATCTGCGCCGCCAGCCGCGCCTCAACCTCGGGGCAGCGCGCCTTGAGGATCGCCAGTTCGGTCGCCTGATCGGGATAGGCCACATAGGTATAGAGGCAGCGCCGCCGCAAAGCGTCCGACAGGTCGCGCGTGCCATTGGAGGTCAGGATAACGATGGGCTGCGTCGTGGCCGCGATCGTGCCTAGCTCGGGGATGGAGACCTGATAGTCGGACAGAATTTCGAGCAGATAGGCCTCAAATTCCTGATCGGCGCGGTCGATCTCATCGATCAGCAGCACCGGTGCCACGTCCTGGGTGATCGCGGCCAGCAGAGGACGCTCCAACAGGAAATCGCGCGAAAAGATGCGATCCTCCACCGCTTTGCCCGTCTCGCCATCCTCGGCGGCCGCACGGATCGTGAGCAACTGGCGCTGGTAGTTCCATTCATAGATCGCTTGCGACGCGTCCAGACCTTCGTAGCACTGCAACCGGATAAGGCGCGTCCCCTGCACCTGCGCCAAGGTCCGGGCGATCTCTGTTTTGCCAACGCCGGCGGCCCCTTCCAGCAGCAGTGGTCGGCCCAGCGACAGGGACAGGTGCAGCGCGACGGCAAGGTCGTCGGATGCGACATAGCCCTCACCGGCCAGAGCTGTCTTGAGATCAGTCCAGGTCATCATACGCTCCGTTGGCGGGCTACCTCAGCCCGCCGGTCCTTCAACCGTGCAGGCCCAGTGCGTTGGCGGTCTTCCAGATCCGCCAGTGGTCGTGGGGCATGTTGGTGTGGGTGTTGCCAAACGGCCGGAAGGCATCCTGCACCGCGTTGGAAAAGCACGGCACCCCGCCCACATGGGGGCTTTCGCCCACACCCTTCGCGCCAATCGGGTGATGCGGGCTCGGCGTGACGGTGAAATCCGTCTCGTAGTTGGGCACTTCCCAGGCCGTGGGCAGGAAGAAATCCATCAGCGTGCCCGTCTTGCAGTTGCCCATGTCGTCATAGGCAATCTCCTGACCCAGAGCGACGGCCAGCGCCTCGGTGAGGCCACCATGTACCTGCCCTTCGATGATCATCGGATTGATCCGGGTGCCGCAGTCATCGAGCGCATAAAAGCGGCGGATCTCCGGCACGCCGGTATCCACGTCGATGTCCATCACGCAGACATAGGCACCAAAGGGATAGGTCATGTTGGGCGGGTCGTAGTAGCTGACCGCCTCCAGCCCCGGTTCAATCCCCGGGATTGCCTGATTATAGGCGGCAAAGGCAATGTCCTTCATGGTCTTGAACCGCTCAGGCGCACCCTTGACGACAAAACGGTCCACGTCGAACTCGACGTCGTCATCGTGGACCTCCAGCAGATAGGCCGCGATCATCTGTGCCTTGGCCCGGATCTTGCGGCCCGCCATTGCGGTCGCAGCCCCGGCCACGGGTGTGGAGCGTGATCCGTAGGTGCCCAGACCGTAGGGGGCGGTATCGGTATCACCTTCCTCGATCGTGATGCTGTCGGCGGGCAGGCCGATTTCACTGGCCAGGATCTGGGCAAAGGTGGTCGCATGCCCCTGTCCCTGACTGATAGTGCCCAGCCGAGCGATGGCCGATCCTGTGGGGTGAATGCGGATCTCGCAGCTGTCGAACATGCCAAGGCCGAGGATGTCACAGTTCTTGACTGGTCCGGCGCCCACGATCTCGGTGAAGAAACTCAGACCGATGCCCATCAGCTTGCGGGTTTTGCCCGCCTTGAAGTCCGCGACACGCTGGGCCTGTTCGGCCCGCAAGCCGTCGTAGTCAACGGCTTTCAGCGCCTTGTCCCAGGCGGTGTGATAATCGCCGCTGTCATACTCCCAGCCAAGCGCCGCAGTATAGGGGAACTGCTCCTTGCGGATGAAGTTGATCCGGCGCAGTTCTGCTGCGTCCATGTCAAGCTTGATCGCCAGCACCTCGATCATGCGTTCGATGAAATACACAGCTTCCGTCACCCGGAAGGAACAGCGATAGCTGACGCCGCCGGGGGCCTTGTTGGTATAGACGCCGTCGACCTCCAGATAGGCCGTCGGGATGTCGTAGGACCCGGTGCAGATGTTCATGAACCCGGCGGGGAATTTCGTGGGATCCGCGCAGGCATCGAACCCGCCGTGGTCCGCCGTCACGTGACACTGCAAACCGGTGATCTTGCCTTCCTTGGTGGCGGAGATCTTGCCGGTCATATGGTAGTCGCGCGCAAACGCGGTGGTCATCAGATTGTCCATCCGGTCTTCGATCCATTTGACGGGCTTGCCCGTGACGATGGAGGCCACGACCGAGCAGACGTACCCGGGATAGGCCCCCACCTTGTTGCCGAAGCCGCCGCCGATGTCGGGGCTGATGACGCGGATGTTGTGTTCCTCCAGACCGGAAATCAGCGACACGATCGTGCGGATCGCGTGCGGCGCCTGGAATGTGCCCCACAGCGTCAGCTTGCCGTTGACCTTGTCCATCGAGGCCACGCAGCCGCAGGTCTCCAGCGGGCAGGGGTGCGTGCGGTGGTAATACATGGATTCCTCGGCCACGACCTCTGCGTTGGCGATGACCTCTGCGGTGGGTGCCTTGTCACCGGCCTCCCATGTAAAGATATGGTTGGCATGTTTGCGGGGACCGTGGGCACCGTCCGGCAACGTGCCGTCTTCGGCCACCAGATCCTCCCGCAGGACCACATCTGATGTCAGCGCCTCGAACGGATCCACCAGCACCGGCAGATCTTCGTAGTCGACCTCAACCAGTTCGATCCCGTCCGCGGCGGCAAAGCGGTCCTCGGCCACGACAAAGGCAACCTCCTGCCCTTGAAACAAGACCTTGCCATCGGCCAGTACCATCTGTTTGTCGCCTGCCAGCGTCGGCATCCAGTGCAGGCCAAGCGGCTCAAGATCGGCGGCTGTCAGCACCGCCAGAACGCCGGGCACCTCAAGCGCTGCGGCGGTGTCGATGCTCTTGATCCGCGCATGTGCGTAGGGGGAGCGGACAAAGTCACCGAACAGCATGCCGTCCAGCTTCAGATCATCGACGTAGTTGCCCTTGCCCTGGGTAAAGCGCGCATCCTCGACACGCTTGCGCGAGCAGCCCATGCCCTTGAGGTTATCGACGCGCTCTTCGCGGGTGACTTCATCTTTCATTCTGCGGCCTCCTTGGCGGCGGACATTTCGGTGGCTGCGGCCTGAATGGATTTCACGATGTTCTGATACCCCGTGCAGCGGCAGATGTTGCCTGCCATGCCAAACCGGATTTCCTCTTCGGTGGGGGTGGGGTTCTCCTCAAGCAGCTTGGCCGCACGGGTGATCATGCCCGGCGTGCAATAGCCGCATTGCAGCCCGTGGTGCTCCTTGAACGCTGTTTGCAGCGGATGCAGATCGTCCGGGCCACCAATCCCTTCGATGGTCGTGATGTCCTTTCCATCCGCCTGGGCGACGAACATGGTGCAGGCCTTGACCGACTTGCCGTCGATGGTGACGGTGCAGGCCCCGCAGTGGGAGGTTTCGCAGCCGATGTGCGGGCCTGTGATGTTCAGCCGCTCGCGCAGGGTATAGATCAACAGTTCGCGGGGTTCGGCGAGGAACTCCTCCTGCTTGCCGTTCACCGTCAGGGCGTATTGCTGTTTCTTCGACACTTGAAATCCTCCTTATGCCCGGGACCAGGCACGCGTAACCGCGCGCCGCAGAATCACGCCAGCCACATGTTTTTTGAAAGCGACGGGTCCGCGGTTGTCCTCGCTCGGATCGATGTCGTTCAGCATGGCGGCGACCGCGGCATTCAAGGCGGCCTCATCCAGCGTCGACCCCACGAGCGCCGCGCCAGCGGCCTCGGAAAACACTGGCGTGTCGCTCAGGTTTGTCATCGCGATGGAGGCGCTTGCACAGGCCCCAGCCTCCTTGACGATCTGAACCGCTGCGGCCGCTGTCGCATAATCCCCGATCTTGCGCTTTTGCTTTTCATAGGCGTGACCGCCTTTCGGCGTCGGAAGCGTGACAGCGGTGAGCACCTCATCATCCTCGCGGGCGGTCATATAGGCCGCCTCGTAGAAATCACGGGCCGGAATGCTGCGCTCACCCTCCGGGCCGACGACGACAAAGGTTGCGTCGAGGCATTGCATCAGCCCCGGCATGTCATTGCCCGGATCACCGTTCGCCACATTGCCGCCGACAGTACCCATATACCGGACCTGCGGGTCCGCGATCTGCAGAGAAGCCTCGCGCAGGATGGGCGCGGCCACAGCCAGCGCTGCGTGATCGATGATAGCGGCCTGGGTCACCATGGCGCCGATGCGAATGGTGTCGGTTCCGACCTCGATGCCGGTCATCCCGCCAACATCCTGCAGGTCGATCAGGTGCGGCACCTCCGCCATGCGCAGCTTCATCATGGGGATCAGGCTGTGCCCGCCTGCCATGACACGCGCGTCATCGCCATGCTCTTCGAGCAGAGACAACACACCAGCCATGTCCTTGGGTCGGTAATACTCAAATGCCGCTGGAATCATCGGCTTTTCCTCCCTGAAAGCGATTATTCTTGCTTGGCCAAGAGATTGCCCTGAGCGGTGTCCGGTGGCTTCAGAAAATCAATGAAACACCGGTCTTTTGCACCAAATGCGCGCGATCACGCACGAATTGCGCCGACCTGCGCCGCCAACGCGTCCTGAATCATCTTCAGCTTTGAGCGGCTGACCGGCGCGGGCGGCAGTTGATCGCTTTCAAAGATGCACCGACCCTTGTCTTTGGTCCGCTCGAACCGCGTGACCCGCTTGGGATTGACCAGATAGCTTCGGTGCGTTTGCAGAAAGCCAAGCGGCAAAAGCCGTTTTGACGCCTCCGTTACAGGCCAGGCGCAGAACAGACGCTCCGCTGTGGTGTAGACTTGGGTGTAATGGCCGTCGGCGCGCACGAACGAGATCTCGTCTGATCGGATGAACACCTTGGCCCCGTCGCGTTCACACGGAATTTGCAGGCTCATGGCGCCCGGTTGTGTTTCGGCCTCCGGGTCGGGTCCATTGGCGTCCTGGGGTGCAAGATAGGTGATACTCACCCACAAACACGCCCCGAACATCACAAAGCTGAAGAAGATGACCCCAAGCGCAAGGGTCTCGTTGCTCATCATCGGACCAAAGTCAGATGTCACCGGCTCCGGCACGAAGTTTGTCCCGGCCATCGCCAAGAAATGGACCGAGCAAACGGCAACCGCAAAGCACAGCGTACCCAGCAGTATGTTGCGGTTGGTGCGCTGGCCGTAGGCGATACCAAAGGCGAGCATACACAGGCCAATGGCCGCAACCGACGACAGCAGCACCCCGATGGGTGAATAGACCGCGCGGCACAGCTCCAGCCCGGCCATCCCGATGTAATGCATCACCAAGATGCCGACGCCAACGATGCCACCGGCCAAGGCAATGATCCGGGGCGTTCGTTTGGTGAAATGCAGCAGGATCAGCGCCCCGCCCACAAGCAGGATCGCCGTCAACGCCGAGACGAGCGTGATCGCCGCATCATAGTAAAACAGGATCGGCAGTTCGAGGCCCAACATGGCCACAAAATGCATGGCCCAGATACCGCCGCCCAAGGCCACTGCTGCCAATGCGATGGACAGTTTCTTTTGAAACACCGGTTTTGCGGAGAGGTCGCGGGTCAGGGACAACCCGGTAAATCCGGCAACCATCGCAACGACGCAGGACATTATGATGAGGAAGCTGTTGTGGGTGACTGTCAAGAAGTCCATGACACGCAAAATGACCAAATCTGTGGCACTTTGCAAACATCGAAGGCCATCGGTCGCCCCGACGATTTGCGACCCCGGTCGGGCAAGTATCGGTCCGGAGCCAACCCGGAAGATAGGTTTTACCGCTCTCGCAAATGACCAGCGACCTTCGGTTTGCGCGACGGCGGTCGCTCGTGATTTTTCCCGGCTATCCCTGCACTTTCAGCGCGTCGATCACCGGTTGGCTTTCTTGCTGCATCTGACGCAACCGCGCTTAGGTGTCGGCACCGTTCAAAAAGGCAGGCACGTTACCACGCTCGCGCATCAGGTCGGCGAATTGCCGGGTCTCGGTGATCTCTTTCCATGCCGCTTCCATGCCGCTGACGATCTGCGGATCAGTCCCCTTGGGCGCGAAGAACACGATGGGGGACGAGACAGCAACGTAGTCAAAACCCAGATCTGCCAGCGTCGGGACGTCATCGCGGATCGGATCCCGCTCCGGTGCGGCCAAGGCCAGGACGCGCAACTCCGTCTCGAAACCGGCGGCCTGCTGGATGCCGACGAAGGCGAAATCGACCTGTTCGCCGATCACGGCGGCGCGTGTCGGACCGCCTCCCTTGAACGGCACGTCCTGCGCCTCCAGATCGTTGTGGTTGAGGAAGCTCTGGCCTGCCATCTGATGGAAGCCGCCGCGCCCGTTGTGCGCCCACCTGAGCGATCCGGGGTCGGCTTTTGCGGCGTCGACCAGATCCTGAACATTTTGAAACGGGCTGCTCGCCGGGACAATGACCGCCGGTGTCAGGTTGCCGATTTGTGCAATGATCTCAAAGCTGTCGAACGGGTTGACATCCGTCTCGCGGAGCATGGACGTCAGCAGGAACGACCCCGAGGATGTCACCATGACCGTATTGCCATCTGGCCGCGCAGCGGCTGCTTCGGTGGCGCCGGTGATACCCGACGAGCCCGGCTTGTTCACGATCACGAGCGGGACCGGAAGAATACCTTCGGCCGAGGCCGCCGCCGCCCGTGCCAGGGCATCGGTGCCGCCACCGGCGGAGTAGGGCAGAATTGCATTGATGGGGCGGCGCGGCGCCCATTCGGCCAGTGCTGGGCCTGCGGTCAGCAAGGCAGATGCTGACAGGCCTGTTTTGATGAAGTTCCGTCTGTTCATAATGTCCTCCCCTCGGACGTCGGCACTCCCTCTTTTCCGGGCGCCGTTCGAATTCTGACTGGAACTTAGCAAAGCAGGTAGCGTATAAAAAACGCAATTAACGCATCTATAAATCCAAAAAGTAGAACGATGAACCCGCGGTCCTTGCGCATTTTCGTGTATGTCATGGAGGAGGGCACGCTGGTGCGTGCCGCAGAACGCATGCACCTCAGCCAGTCTGCCGCAAGTCGGCAGCTTGCCTTGCTGGAGCAGGAGTTCGATGTCAGCCTGTTCAGCCGCGATCAAAAACGCCTGATCCCCACGCCACAAGCGGAGGCCTTTTATCCTGAAGCGCTGAGTTTGCTTGCCCAGATTGATGATCTGCCCGCGGTCTTCGCCCAGATGAAACGGGACGTTCGCAGCCCGCTTCGGATCCTGTCCCAAACGCGCATTGCAAATGGTCTTGTGCTGCCGGCCATCGCGGAGTTCGCGGTGGCCCACCCCGATCAGCCGGTCAAACTGGAGATCATGCTGCGAAGAGATCTTGGACGGCGGATCATGCACCGACGGTTTGATCTATGTGTGTCGGCCCTGCCGTTGCCGGTGGAAAAGCTTGACCCTGTCTCGCTTGGGGCGACCAGACTGTGCATCGCGCTGCCGCGCGAACACGCGCTCGCATCGCGCAGCATCCTGAGCCCCAAGGATTTGCGCGGTGTGCCCTACATCGCCCTTGATGAGACAACCGTGCTTCGCCGTCTCATTGACCGTGAGGTCGCAGGCCTGGGCAAACCGGCATATGAGGTGTCGGTGGGCACGGCAGCGTACCGACTGGTGCACCGCGGGCTTGGGTTTGCCTTCGCTGACCCGGTGTCTCTCGATCCCGAGCTTGCGGAAGGGATTGCCCTGGTCCCGTGGGAGCAACATTTGACAATCGAGTTCGGGTACTTCGTGGCGGGACGACAGGCGACAGAGAAATCGGCCCATGCCTTTGGGGCCATCCTCAAGCGGCAGTTTTTGGACAAGTCCCACGAAGCGACGGGACCGTAAACAGGGGTACCGATCGGGGCTCCGGTGGCTCGCCGCCTCCCGCAAAGCGGGCGTCGGCAGGCCTGTCCTGTGGTGCCGTCGGTGCGGCGGCGGTATCACGTCGGTACAGCGTCGGTATGACGTCGGTGTGCCGCGCGCGGTGCGCTTGGGCGGTGTTAAGAGGTTTGCGGCAGGATCAATGCCGAAAGGAGGCCCGCCATGGCACAGATGACGAAATCCGAAAGGCTCGCCCGGCGACGGCTGATGTATCACCTCTGGGTGCAGGACGAGGACAGTCCGCCACTGCAGGAGATGCGCGCGGAGCTGCCCGAGGCCTGGCATACGGTCGAAGCCGATATCGACTGTTACGAGCCCAAGGAAAAGATTACGCTCTACCTCGATCAGTCGGTGGCCAAGCTGTTTCGCGGCATGGGCAAGGGGTATCAGGCGCGGCTGAACCGGATCCTGCAGCTGTGGTTGCAGATGAAGATGGCCGGGCTGATGGAGGAGGACGCGGCCCTGAGCAAGCGCCGCAGCCAGCTGATGGCCGCGGAGCAGGAGACCGGGCGCTATCCCGGATGGGGGCCCGTGGTACGGGAGTGATCCTGCGTTATTTCTCCACGGTGACGTCGCAGCCGCTGTCGGTGCCGGTGAAGACATCGCTGGTGCCCTCTCGGGTCAGCACCACTTGGCTGAAGCCGCTACCGACCCAGTTCATGTTCACCTTCAGCGTATCCCCTGCTAGCGTTGCGGCGAGGCGGTTTTTCTGACCGAGGTTGTTTTCGTAGCGGCCGACGAATTCGTTCGGGCTGGTCTCTGTCACACGGGCAACGCCTGTGAGCGTGGTGTCGCCGAGCGGGCTCCGGGGGGAGCAGATGGCCTGAACGTTCCAGGTGCCGTCCGGATCGGGCTCCGGCAGGGGGGCGCAGGCAGCGATGAGAAGGGCTGCGGGCAAAAGCAAGGCAGAACGGGTCATAAAGCATATCCTTGTAAATACGGATTTTTTACGGGCTGCTCCGGGCCTTGTCCAGAAGGAAGCCTTAAAAGCGCACCGGCCCCACGGGGGACCGGTGTCTTGTGGGCCGGGGGCTGTTAGCTGTAACGGCGCAGCACGAGCAGACCGCCAAGCCCCGCGAGCAGCAAGGGCAGACCTGCGGGCAGGGGGATCGGGCTGACCGGGGCGAGGTTGCCGGTGATCGTTGCCGTACCTGCGGGAAACGCCCCGTCGAAGAGACCCGACAGCAGGGTGATGCCGCTGTTGGCCGCGATGGTGAATTCCAGCAGGACCTGGCTGCCGAAGTCGCCCGCGGCGCGGCCTCCGATCGTGTCAAAAAGAAACTCCAGCGTGGTGTCGGTAAAGCCGAAATCCACGAAATCACCTAGCACCAGGAAATCTCCGTTTGGGTCACCGCTGGCGTCGAGCGTACCGAAGTCGATGGCGAAGGGATCGCTCAGCCCGGTTGTCGCGGTGAAAAACAGAGATGGTGCGGTGCCGAGTGCGACACCGTCGCCGCCGGTGATCGGGGCGATCCCGATGAAGCTTCTTGTGTCGGAGGCCGCGTTCTCGAAGTAGTCAATGGAAATGGCGCCGATGCTCAGGCTGGGCCCGCTGCCCACGAGGTCGAGCGATTTGGCGGAGGCTGCGTGTGCGCCGATCAGCAGGGCGAGGCCTGCGAAAGCGGTTTTGAGGGATCTGTACATGGTGGTCCTTTCAGAATGTATTTGGATCAGGCGAGGGGGCTGTCTTCGACCAGGATGGTCAGGCTGTCCGCTGTCAGCCCGCTGCCCTGAAGGATGAGACTGTCGTTGTCGCCCTCGAAAATGATGCGCAGGCCAAAAGACAGCTCGCGGATGCTGGCAATCTCGGTGCCGTCGGTGAGGGTCAGGCTGTCCTCTGTGGCATCGAACCCGGTGATGAAGTCCTGTTCGCGCGCGCCGTTCTGTGTCTCTGCCCCGAAGACGAAGGTGTCTGCACCGGCCCCCCCGTCCGCGCGGTCGTACCGGCCCGCGCCGCTCTCGATGCGGTCGTCCCCGTCCGTGCCGATGAGACGGTCGCTGCCGGTGGTGCCTTCGACCAGGTTGACGGGGGCGTCGAACTGGAAGGAGACGATGACCGGGTCGTGGTCGGAGTTGCGCGCCGCCGTGTCGCCGTCAAAGATCGCCGGATCGCGGGTGCCGAAGGTCACGGTGCCCGCGTTGTTGCGGATCTCCAGCTGGTAGTCGACGGCATCGGCCTCGTCCGCGTTGATGTGCCATTCGGTGACGCCGGTGACATCCTCCAGGATGCCGCCCTTGCCGAGGATGTAGTCGAGCGTGCCGGTCTGACCGTCGAAGACGTAGGAATAGGCGTCCTCGCCCAGAGCATCGTAGGCGATATCGGTATAGCCCACGTCCTCCAGTGCGGTGATCGGATCCTCCTGGGCGTAGGCGTTCATGTCGCCGATGATCAGCACGTCGCCGTCGCCGACACCGGTGGGATCGGTCTCCAGATGGGCGGCAAGGACCTTGGCGGCCTCTTCGCGGGTGGCGTTGTTGTTGCCCTGGCCGTCGCCCTGATCCTCGTCCACCGCAAGGCCCGAGAGCGAGCCCTTGGATTTGAGGTGGTTGACGGAGACGGTGAGCACCTCGCCGCTGTCGATATGCTCGAAGCTTTGGGTGACCGCAGGGCGGTTGAGCCCGTCGCGCGGGCTGTTCAGCGGATCGACGAAGCTGTCGTCATCGAGGATGTCGAGGGTGCCCACGGGTTTCGCGGTCTCCAGCTTGTAGATGACCGCGTTGGTGATGGCATCCGTGCCGACCTGCCCGGTGTTGATGAAGCCGTAGACCTCGCTGCCCAGTGCTGCATTGACCGCCGCCACGAGGGAGGCCAGCGGCGCGGAGGAGACGTGGTTCTCGATCTCGATCAGACCCACCACATCGGCGTCCATCGCGGTGATGGTTTCGACCAGTTTTTCGGTCTGGCGGTCGAGTTCCGCCTGGGTATTGGCGCCGCGCGGGCCTGCGCCAATGCTGGTTGTGGTGGCGCCGTCATTCAGCGTGGTGAAGTAATTGAGCACGTTGAGGCTGGCGACCTTGAAGTTGCCGCCGGTATCCTCTGGCGTCTCGGGGCGCGGGTTGGTGGGGGTGTATTCCGCATCCGGCGCCTGCAGCCGGTATTCACCGAAATCGAAATCCACCACGCCGGTGATGTTGGAGAGCGTGTCTCCCATGCGGAAGTTGTCAGCGGATGTCAGCAGCCCGTCGTCACCGTCGGGGATGCGGATGTCGAAGTCGTTCTGGCTGAGGCGGCCATCGTCGATGGTGATGGAGCGCGCCTCGACCTCGGCGACATAGGCGGCGAAGGCTTCGGCATCGGGGGCGTTGTTCTGGGTGAACTGGGCAAAGCGTTCGTCCGCCACGGTCAGCGTGCCGAACCGGTCGAGATCGAAGAGCTCTGTCACGATCATCTCTTCGATCACCGCGATCATGCCTTCGACCGCTTCGAGGTTGGGCGACATATCGGGGCCGAAGTCCACCACGGTGGCGTCCGGCAGGGTCTGGCCGGAGGCTTCGATGGTCACAGTATCGGCGTTGATCTGGGTGCGCCCGCCGTCCTCTGCCACGGTGCCGGTGATGGTGACCAGATCGCCCACGGCGACGTTCAGCAGCGGGGTGGCACCGTCTGCAATGAAGATGCCTTCGGAGGTGAGGGAGGAGGCGTCATAGTCGATCATCTCCTCCTGCACGAAGAAACCACCCAGATCGCCCGTGGAAAAGCCGTTTGACTGGAAATCCGCTGTGACGATGGCCTGAATGGTGACGGTCTCGCCCACCAGTGCGCTGGCCGCGCCGTCGCCTTGGACTTCGCTGATCAGCGTGATGTCTTCGGCGACGCTGACGTCATAGAAGGTCAGCGTGCCCGAGACCTCGCTGGTCACGGCAAGCAGCGGGCCGCCCGTGGGGCTGTCGGCGGCGGAGATGAAGGCGAGGCCTTCGGGGCCGATGTCGCCTTCGGTGCGGACATAGGTGATGAAGTCCACATCCGACGGGTCGGAGATGTCGTAGACCATCACGCCGCCCGCGCGCTCCAGCCCGACGAAGGCAAAGCTGCGCCCGCCGATCTCACCGATTACCACCGATTCAGGTTCTGCGCCCTTGTCATCGGAGCGGCTGTCGAAGCTGTCCGCCGTGCCGTTGGAGTTGAAGACCTCGGGTGCCTCGCGTGCGATGATCTGGGCAAAGTCGTCGCCACTGTCGAAGACCACGTTGCCTGCGTCGTCGAAGATGGTGAAGGAGCGTGCGCCGAAACTGTGGAGCACGTCGATGTCGCCATCGCCGTCGGTGTCGCCGTCCACATTGGAGAACTTGAGCCGACCAAGCTGGGCATCGTCGGCGAGCTGCGCGCGCAGCTCGGCGGAGATATTCGCATCCACCTCGCCGTTCGTCAGATCCCCGTCCACCAGATCCGCACCGCGGCTTTCATCCACATCGCGGCCGTCGCCCTCGTTGGCGGTGACGAAATACTTGCGCCCGGCGACCGTGTAAGAGGCCATGCCGTCGGGCATGTAGAGGCCGCGGATGTCATAGGTGTCGATGTTGATGCCGTCGTCGCGGTTGGAGGCGTCGAGGCCGTTGCCGGAGGCGGAATGATCCTTGGTGCCGAGGCCAATCACCGTGTCGATGGTGAAACCGCCGGGGTTGGTGATGTCCTCGATCACCGCAACGGCGTTGTTCTCCTGCAACGCGATATAGGCGGTGGTGCCGTCGATGGTGATGTATTCCGGTTCGATATCCGCGGCGACGGACGGTGCCTGCCCGTTGATCCGCACGCTCGCGGCGGCGAGCGTCTCTGCCGTCAGCGAAGGGTGGTCGAAGCCCAGCGTGGTGACGGTGGAAGCCGCGGGATCGGCGGTGTTGACCGCGATGACCGAGACAGAGCCTGCGGGGTTCGGCAGCGCACCCGGTTCGTTTTCATCACCAGCCGACTGACCCTCATTCGCGACGAGCAGATAGCTGCCCGTGGCGTCAAAGGTCAGCATGTCGGGCAGCGCGCCCACGGTCACCGCCCCGAGAAAGTCGAGCGTGCCGGTGTCGTATAAGAACACCTGACCCGGTTGCAGCGGATCCGCGCCGGGGACGGCCGCGGCGAGGATGCCGTTTGCCACGCTGACGGAGGTGACCGCGTTATCACCCGCGCCATTGGAGACCGGCGTGAGCAGGATCTGGATCGCCAGGCTGGCAGGGTTTTCGGCGTTCAAAACCGTGATGCCGTCGCCCGACGTGACAAAGGCGCGGTCCGTTCCGCTGTCAAAGGCCACGATCTCCGCCCCGCCCGTGTGCTCGGTATCCAGCGCCGTGAGCTCCAGCCCGAAGGCATCGGGCAGCACCGGTGTGGGGATGAAATCGGTCGTGATCTCGATATTGTCGATATAGGCGCTTTCCGAGCCTGAATTGGTATCGACCGCCGCCACGAGCTGAACCGAGGTGGCATCGGCAGCGACCACGCCGCTGAGGTTGATCCAGCTGCCGGCCACGTCCTCCAGCGCGTCGCCCGAGGCGGAGAAGAGCACCACGTCGTCGCCTCCCTCGACCACGGCGCGGATCTCGACGGTGTCGTCGTCCTCGTATCCGTCGGACTGGATGAAGAGGTCGAGCGAGACCTGCACCTCGCCCGCCGCGGAGCTGTCCACCGCCTCGAAGGTGGTGATCATGCGCCCATCGGTGTCGTTGAACTGGTAGCCCTGGGTGCCGTCGGTATAGCTGCCGACGGTGCCGGTGAAGCTGGAGACGCCCACGAAATCGCCGTCTGTCAGGCCGGTGCCGTCGCGGGTATTCTCGTAGGTTGCGTCAAAGGCCAGCGTGCCGTTGAGCGCGATGCCGGAGGCGGTGGAATCCACCGCAGATTCGCCCGGGTTATTGACCAGATCGTGGTCGACCAGCGGGTCACCGGTGTCGGTGTAGCGCGCGCCGGTGGCCTCCGCCTCGAAGCTCTGGGTGTAGGTGAACTCGGACGGCGCGCCGGTGCTCGCGTCAATCACCGTGTCCTCGCGGAAGGCGAGGTTCTGCAGGCGCGCGTCCTGATCGCGGTCGGTATCGACGGCGTCAAAAGCGGTCTCGGGTGTGGCGAAATTCGCGGCGAGATATTCGGCCAGCGCATCCTGCTCGCTGCCGTCCGCGGCAAAGGTGGCGACGCCGGTGCGGTCCTCGGGTGCGGCGGTGTCATCGACCAACGAGACGGTGTTGACGCGGGCCTCGGCCAGATCGGGGAAGGGATAGCCGTCACCGCCACCGGCCAGAAAGCCCAGCGTGACCATGCGGATCTCGGCGGCACCGTCGCCCTGCAATGCGCCCTCGCGCACCAGCACGTCGATATCGGTGCCTTGCGCATCGGTGATGGCGGCGCTGACGATGCGCGCGCCCGGCGGCAGCGTCAGATCGAAGCTGAACTGCACGCCCGACACCTGCGGGAAGCGCCCTTGGGTATTGCCGTCGTCGGGGGAGGAGGCGGCCAGACCATGCTCCAGCAGGGCCACCAGCTCGGCGCGCGTCACCGTCACCAGCGTCAGCCCGTTGTTGAAGCTGAGCGCATTGGTGATGTCGGTCTGGGAGATGCCGCCCTGCGGTTTGATCACAGTGCCATCGGCGTCGGTGATCTCTTCGTTGGGCAGGCGCACGGGTTCGAACCCGCCCGTCGGCACGACGGTCTGGCCGATGTCGTTGCGGATGCCGCCGCCGTTCTTGAGCGAGACCAGCACGGTGCTGTCCACCGCCTTGGCCGCGGCGAGGTTGGCGTCTGCGGTGAGGTTGCCGAGGTTGGTTTCCTCGGTGCGGACGGATCCGCGGGTGCCGTTGAGAAAGACATCCGAGACGCCGAAGACGTTGCTTTCAGTGGCGAGGATCTCTGTTCGCAGATCGTCGACGATGGCCTGGATTTCGGGGTCGATCAGGCCTTCGGCGTTCAGCGCCGCGACGCCCGCGTCATCTGTGGCATAAGCGCCGGAGACCTCCGCATCGTAGCTTTGCGCGATCACATGGCCGTCGGCGTCGAAATCCACCACCAGGCGGCCCACGTAGGTGTAGTTGCCGTCGGTGTTGACCAGCGCGGTGGTGTTGCCGTCCGCGTCCTGCAGGAAGGTGGGGTACTGACCCTGGTCGCTGTCACCGGGGCGCGGCGTGTCGGTGTCGTCAAAGAGCCGGGTGTTGGAGCCGCCCGCGACCACGATATCAACGCCCGAAAGGCGGGGGATCAGCGCCGTTTCGATGCTGATCTGCTGCATGTGCGACAGCAGGATGACCTTGTCGAGGCCGGGGGTGGCGGCGAGAAGCGCATCGACCTCCGCCTGGATCTCGGCGGCCAGCGCGTCCAGCTGTGCTTCCGACGGCACGCCGTCGAAGCTGCCGGGCGCGATGGTCACACCGCCGGGGGAGGAGATGCTGGCGAGCAGGGGGGTGGTGGCACCGATGACGCCGATCTTCTCGGCCGTGGGGCCAGTGTCGATCACCACGGAGGAGGTGATGCTGTTGGCCAGCGGCGCAGCACCGCCTGCGACCTCCAGCGGGGCAAGATCGGCATCTGTGGAGACATCGAGGTTGGCCGACAGGTAGGGAAAGAGCGCACCGGCGTAGTCGCCGTCCGCCGCGATCAGATCCGCCAGGGCAGCCGTGCCCCGGTCGAATTCGTGGTTGCCCAGGGCGATGGCCTGCACGCCCAGTTCGTTCTGGATAAGGATGTCGCCCCGGCCCGCGCCGCCAAAGACGGGATCCGAGGCATCAAAGAACACGCCCGGGATGATCGCGTCGCCGGAAGAGAGCACCAGCGTGTTGTCCTCGATGCCGTCGTCGCCCAGATCCTGCGCCTTGAGCGCTGCCAGTACGGCGGAGAAGTTGGGCGTGTCCTCCAGCGCTGGGATGCCCGCCTCCTGATCGGCGAAGTGAAAGAGCTCCAGCGTGAAATCGGAGGTGGGGGGCGGCGTGATCGCGGCGCCGTTGCCGGGCGAGCCCACGGCGGGGGTGTCGCCCGCGCTGCCGCCTTCGGCGAGGGTGGTCACGGCGCCGCCGCTGCCGGGCTGGCTGAAGGCACCGGCGTCCACATCGTAGGAGGCCGCGTCATTGCCGGCGGTGTCCGGGTAGGCTTCGCTGTCGAGCAGCGCACCGCCCAGGTCGGGATCGCCCAGCCACAGGGTGACCGCATCGCCGTCGCCGCCGAGGCCTGCGCCGTCCACATATCCGACCTCGACGCCGCTGAGGTCGATGGCTTGCTGCCAGACCTCGGTGAACTCTGCCGCATCGGCAGCCACGCCCACGACCACAATGGCGCTTTGACCGGGCGCGAGGCTGGTCAGCCCCTGAATTTCATCTGCCACAGCCGCATCCGCGGAGGCGTCGTCGTAGAACAGCGGACCATTGTCGGCGCGCGTCCAGGTGGTGGTGCCGGTGTTGGTGATCTCGAACCAGTCTTCGGTGACATCCGTGCCACTTTGCCCGGGCCAGATCTCGGTGACCTGGAGAGTGGGGCTCGCATCCGCGGGCGTGACGGTGAAGGCGCTGACGGGCGCGGGCAGATCAGCGGTGACGTCGGCTCCCGCCCAGTTGGCGGGATCGCCGATGGCGGCGAGCAGCTCCGCCCGGGTCCCGCCCGTGGGTCCCTGATAGCGGATGTTGTCGAATTCCTGCGTGGCGGAGGCGCCGATGGCCACGGCGGTGGTGCCTTCGGTCAGACCCGGGGCAAGGGCGGTGGTGTTGGAACTGGTGGCATCGGCCTCGAAGACCGTGCTGTTGCCCTGAAGGCTGTACAGAAAGGTCGCAGCACCGGTGCCGTCGGTCTGGTAGGCGGTGATCTGATCGCCGCTGGCAGAAAGGGCAAAGCTGCCGCTCACCGCGGTGAACGCCTCCGCATTGCCCAGAAGCGAGACGACGGTGCCCGCGGCCAGATCGGCGGGCGCGGTCCAGCGCAGCACGCCTTCGTTGCTGCGGAAGCTGCCGTCCGCCTGCACGCCATTGTCGGTAAAGAGAATTTCCGTGCCCACCGCAACGGGCGACAGGAGGACGAAAGCAAAATCATCTGGATTGTCGGATGTCAGACCAATCAGGGCGATATCACCGGCTGCGAGCATGAAAAAAGTTCCTTCTAAAACCCCGGACATCCCCGTGGATCGTCCTGTGCCATTCTGGCTTATGGGCAGACGTTAACAGTTTCGTAACGATTCGCTCCCCCGACCACGGTCAGGCCTCCGTAACGTCATCCCGGGATGCGTAAGAAAACGGCAGCTATTGTCGGAGAGGTTCTCGCCCGGTCTCGTGCATCCGTTTCGCAAGACCAGTGCGATGGGGGGGTGATCGGTCAGGGGGCTTTGCATGTTGATCGCGACAGCGCTGGCGCAAGGAACCCGACAGAACGCCGTTGGCCCGGGGGTGCGGCTCGCCGTCATCACCCTAGACGTCAGGGGTCCGCTGAGCGCCGCCCGGTGCGAGAGATCAGGCGGATCGCGATAGCGCCGTCGAGCGAGAGGACATGGGACGGTCGCCACGTATGCGCCAGACTAGTCACCTCCGCGCAGTCAGAAAATGGTCTTTGCCGATAACAGCATCATTGGGCCTTCGGAGCTGCCCTTGGTTTAGACGTGGATGTGCCGGTATCGCTGCGCTGCAACCGACCACGTCAGAAAGTCTGCATAACAAGAAGGTCTGGCGGCAAGACAGGTACCATGGCCTGCCGCCGGGCAGCGTCAGCCCTTGCCCACGTTTTCCGCAAAGGCGGTCTTGAACGTGTCGCGCTGTTCGGGGGAGGCGTCTGTCTGGTAGTTGGCTTTCCAGTCCTCCATCGACATTCCGTAGAACAGGCGGCGCGCTTCGTCTTTGCTCATCTCGATGCCGCGGCTGGCGGCGGCTTCCTGATACCAGCGGCTGAGGCAGTTGCGACAAAACCCGGCCAGATTCATCAGGTCGATGTTCTGAACATCTGTCCGATCTTCCATGAGATGCTTTTGAAGACGCCGGAAAGCGGCTGCCTGTAGTTCGATCTCGGTCTGGCTGGGCATCATTGGCCTCCTTTTCTCACCTCCTCTTTAGATTGGGATCGAACCACGGGCTGTCAACAGCCCCGCTGATCGCTTCTTGGGCGGCTTGACGGTGATTGTGGGCCCAATCCGATTCGCCGCTGCAGCGTGTGGTTGCCCCGCCTGAAATCATGGGACATAAGGTGGGCAAAACCGTTAGCGGTAACTGCTCAAGGGGGCATACGGACGATGAGACGCTCGCGCAATGTGAAGATCGTGGCCACGCTTGGCCCTGCATCAGAGACCTATGAGATGATCCACGCGCTCCATCTCGCCGGTGCCGATGTGTTCCGGCTCAACATGAGCCACGGCAGCCACGAGGAGATCCGTGAGAAACACCGGATCATCAGGCAGATCGAGGAGGAGACCGGCGGCAGCATCTGTATTCTGGCCGATCTTCAGGGGCCGAAGCTGCGCGTGGGTGTCTTCGGCAATGACGAGGGCGAGATGCTCGACGAAGGTGCCGCGTTTCGCCTCGATCTCGATGAAGCCATCGGGGATGCCACCCGCGTATGCCTGCCGCATCCGGAGATTTTTGCGGCGCTGAAGCCGGAGGCCCATCTGCTCGTCAACGACGGCAAGATCCGGTTGAAGGTCGAGGCCTGCGGACCCGATTTCGCCGATTGCACGGTGATTGCGGGCGGCGTCATTTCGAACCGGAAGGGCGTCAACGTGCCGGACGTCGTGTTGCCGCTGGCGGCGTTGTCCGACAAGGACCGCGAGGATCTGGAGTTTGTCTGCGAGCTTGGGGTGGATTGGCTGGCGCTGAGTTTCGTGCAGCGGGCGGAAGACGTGCTGGAAGCCTCGGATCTGGCGAACGGTCGCGCCGCGATCCTCAGCAAGATCGAGAAGCCGGCGGCGGTGAACAACTTCGATGACATCCTGGCGGTCAGCGACGGCATCATGGTCGCGCGCGGAGACCTCGGGGTGGAGCTGCCGGTTCAGAACGTCCCGCCCATCCAGAAGCGGCTGGTGCGTCGCTGCCGTCGGGCCGCCAAGCCGGTGATTGTCGCGACCCAGATGATGGAAAGCATGATCGAAAGCCCGATGCCGACGCGGGCGGAGGTGTCGGATGTGGCGACAGCCATCTACGAGGGCGCTGATGCGGTGATGCTCTCGGCGGAATCGGCTGCGGGCGCCTACCCGGTGGAGGCAGTGACCACCATGAACAACGTGGCAACCGAGGTCGAGCTTGATCCCACGTACCGGCAGATCATCGAATCCTCGCGCGAGACCGCGGGCATCACCATCGCCGATGGCATCGTCTCCGCCGCAAGGGAGATTGCGGAGAAGACCGAGATCAAGGCGATCTGCTGCTTTTCGCAAAGTGGCACGACCGCGTCCCTGACCGCGCGTGAACGCCCGCGGGTTCCGATCCTGGCGATGACCCCGCTGCGCAGCACGGCGCGACGGCTCACCCTGAGTTGGGGGATCAATTGCGTGATGACCGAGAAGCTGGATCGTTTCAAGCTGGCGGTGGTGGCGTCGGCCCGGGCGGCGACGCGCCAGGGCTATGCGGAGACCAACGATCAGATCGTCGTCACGGCTGGCGTGCCGTTCAACGTGCCCGGCTCCACGAATATTCTGCGCGTGGCGCCCTGTGATGAGCGGCTGATCTTTAACACCGACCCGGAGTAGCGTTGCAGGCCTGCGTGCCCGGCAACAGGCGGTGATGCACCATCGGTATTGTGTGCCTGGCAGATCGCCGCTTCATTCTTTGGATGAGGGGTCGCGGCTTTAGAGGGCGATTGCCGCCGCGCCCGAGGGGTGGGGCACGTCATGGCGAGATCAGTTGTCTTTTTGGGCGTCTTGCGCGCCGGGTGAGCTGGTTTGCTGCATCAGAGTGTTCCTGATCAGGCGGCTTTGCGGGATCCTCCCTGCAGCAATTCGGCAGCCGCCAGAATTTCAGAGACAGAGGCTTCAATCCGCGCAAGGACCTTCGACAGGTCCTTTTCGATCGACAGCAGTTGGCTGGCGATATCATTCAGCCCTGCGGTGTCGCCTGACAGCTTGGATTGCTCGATGTTGCACATGATGCGTGTCATCTCCAACGCCGAAAGGGCGCGCCGAAATGTCTTGCAAAGGTTGGCGAGGTCAGAGGCGCGTTCCGCTGTGCGGAACACGGCGGCTTTGGCCTGCTCACTGTATTGCGTATATAATACAGCCAGCGCGTCTTGGTCAGCGGCACGTCTTTCCTTGTCGGTCGTGGTTTCCTGATCGAATTGCTGACGCACCTCTTCCATCAACAACATGGTGCCGGTGTAAAACCGGGTTTCCTGGATCGGGCCTGCACCAAGCTCCGCTGCGGTTCGCAGCTTTCTGACTTGTTCATCGAGGTTCTGGGTCATGGTCTGGTGATTGCCGGAAATCACGCTGATGGGTCCCTCACGCCCCTCGATCTTGACCGCCTGAAGCCGCATGTTGAAGGGGATCTGGCGGCTCCGTTCAAAAAGAGCACCGACCGTCTGCGCGTCCTGACCGACGGACTGGACGGCTGTCTGAATCTTTTTCAAGGCATCAAGGCTTGTAACACGCCCCCGCTCCAGCCCTTCGGCACGTGCCATCATCTCCCCGCTCAGGGCATCGGTCATGAAGTCATCGTAGTCTGTGTAGTCTGACCCGATGGTGGCATCCAGCAACCGGGCCTCGCTTTCCTCCACGGACATATCGCCACTGTCTTCGGCGGCGCGCAGATCGGTATAAAGCGCCTTGATCTGCTCCAACCGCGTCGAGACCGGCTTCAGGCGCAGCGACAGGTAGCCGTCATCAATCGGCATCACGACCGCGAAGACCCAGTAACAGGTGTCGTCCTTGGCCTTGTTGACGATGTAGGCACCGATGGGTTTGCCCGACTGCAGCGTCGACCACATCAGCCGGAAGACGGCGCGTGGCATCTGCGGATGCCGGACGACCTTGTGCGGCGCGCCCAAAAGCTCGTCCCACTCCATGAAAGACACATGGCGAAAGACCTCGTTGGCCGAGCGGATGACGCCGCGGGTGTCGGTGCGTGAGAAAAACAGCTCTTCTAGCTTGAAACGGTTGGTTTCTACCGCGTTGGTCAGATTCTGTTGCAAACGAATTCTCCTACATGCGCGCACATTGCACAGGGCAGCTTCACAAAGGATTAAGATGCAAAGCGGCCCCCGGGACGCGCTGTGACCAGGGCAGGGTGCGATGCGCCGGGATGTTGCGATACTGCACCGCATCGCCGGCATCTCCCCTTGTCACGGGCAGCGCTTTGTTCTAACAGGCGCGCTCTAGCTTGCGTGGCCGGCCAAAGTGGCATGCCGAGTCGCGCAGATACCGCCAACCAAGGAGACGGAAATGCCCAAGATGAAGACGAAATCGAGCGCCAAGAAGCGCTTTAAGGTGACGGCCACCGGCAAAGTCATGGCTGGTCAGGCAGGCAAGCGCCACGGGATGATCAAGCGCACGCGCAAGTTCATTCGTGATGCGCGCGGGACGACAACACTGTCCGCGCCCGATGCAAAGATCGTCAAGGGCTTCATGCCCTACGACCGCTGATCCAGGAGAACTGATATGTCCCGTACCAAAGGTGGAACCGTCACCCACGCCCGTCACCGCAAGGTCGTAAAAGCCGCCAAAGGCTACTACGGTCGGCGCAAGAATACCTTCAAGGTGGCGCGTCAGGCCGTTGACAAGGCCAACCAATACGCCACGCGCGACCGCAAGAACCGCAAGCGTAACTTCCGCGCGCTGTGGATCCAGCGGATCAACGCCGCCGTGCGCAGCCACGACGAGGCGCTGACCTACAGCCGCTTCATCAACGGTCTGACGCTTGCGGGGATCGAGGTTGACCGCAAGGTGCTCGCTGATCTCGCCGTGCACGAACCCGATGCCTTCGGCGCCATCGTCAAGCAGGCGCAGGACGCACTGGCGGCCTGAGCCGCGTTGCACATCGGTCCGGGCGAGCGCCGAATGGCTTTCGAAAGCCATTCCGCCCGGGCCAGCACGCAGCGCTCTTGAGCCGCGGCGTGCAGATGATAGAAGTCCGGTATCTCTAGCAAGGCATATGCGCCATGGCAGCGACCGGCAAAACATCCTCTTCCTCTGACGACACTGTACCCCTGCAGGATCGGCTCGTCAGCGCGATGATCATCGGGATCATCCGCATCCTGACATTGCTGCCTTACCACAAGCGGGTGCCCACCAGCGGCTGGGTCATCAGCCGGATCGTGGGCCCTGTGATTGGCTACCCGCGCCGGGTCCACGACAATCTCACGCTGATTTTCCCGCAGATGGCGGAGGCCGAGAAGGCGCGGCTCGCCCGTGCCGTGCCCGACCAGATCGGCCGCACCCTGGCGGAGCTCTTCTCGCCGAAGGATCTCGTCAAGGTTGCAGCCCGGACCCCGGTGCGGGGTGCCGGGATCGAGGCCGTCGACGCCGCGCGCGCGGCGGGCCGCCCCATCATCATCGTCTCGGGCCATTTCGGAAACTATGACATTGCCCGGTCGATCCTGATCCAGCGGGGGCACCGGGTGGGCGGGCTGTACCGCAGTATGAACTACCGCGGGTTCAACGATTTCTACGTCTCGCGGATCAGTCAGGTGGGCACGCCGCTTTTCCTGCGGGGTCGGCGCGGCATGGGCGAGATGCTCAAGTTCCTGAAGGCAGGTAATGCCATCGCCCTGCTGATCGACCAGCATATGAAATCCGGAGCACCGCTGACGTTCTTTGGCCAAACCGCCTACACGGCACTGTCCGCGGCAGAGCTTGCGCTGCGGTATGACGCGCTGCTGGTGCCATGCTACGGGGTGCGTCAGCCCGACGGTCTGAGCTTCGAGGTCGTGATCGAGGCGCCGGTGCCGCACACCACCCCCGAAGAGATGACCCAGGCCCTCAATGACAGTCTGGAGGCGCAGGTGCGCGCACATATGGATCAATGGCTCTGGGTGCATCGCCGCTGGAAACAGGGCAGGGCGCGCGACAGGGCCCTCTGACATACTGTCCTGATCCTGGCGCCGACCCGGCCCTCGGGCCGGGCAGCCCCCGATCCTCCTCGATGGAGGTGAGGGGGCTTGCCTGCCCTCGGCCTGGTCTGATCAATCGCCACCCGACACCGGGGCAGGGCCGGTTTTTTCAGCGCACCATGCACGGGCCGACGCCTGTGGGCACAAGGGGCTGGCCCCGCGCGAACAGGCGTGATCAGATACGGCGCAACACAGGACAAAACGGGGAGCTGTCATCATGTGGAAATATCTGTCATCGCAAGCGATCGCGGCGGTGCTGATCGCGGGCAGTGCTGCGGCGCAATGCGCCGCCGACAAGACCTTGACCGAAGGCAAACTGACCATCGCCACCGGAAACCCGGCCTACTACCCTTGGGTCATCGACGATGCGCCCGAAAGCGGGCAGGGGTTCGAGGCGGCCGTGGCCTACGCGCTGGCCGAGCGCATGGGGTTTGACGCGGGCGATGTGATCTGGACGCGCACGTCCTTCGATCAGGCAATCCAGCCCGGCGCCAAGGATTTCGACCTCAACCTCCAGCAGTTCTCCATCACCGAGGAACGCGACAAGGTCGTGGATTTCTCTACCCCCTATTACACGGCCCCCATGGCGGTGCTGGTGCGGGGCGGCGGTGATGTCAGCGCGGATCTGGACAGCCTGCGGCAGTTGCGTTGGGGGGTCATGGCAACGACCACCGCCTTGCCCGTCGTGATGCAGACCATTGCTCCTGCCACGGGGCCGCTCGTCTATGATGACAACGTCAACGTGGTCGAGGCCATGAAGGCGGGCCAGGTGGATGCGGCGCTCTTTGATCTGCCCACAGCGCTCTATCTCGCGGCAGCGGTGCTGGAGGGCGGGCAGGTACTTGGCCAGTTTTCCGCCGATCAGACCGAAAACCCCGACCGCTTCGGCATGCTGATGACCGAAGGTAACCCGCTCAAGGCCTGCGTGGATGAGGCGCTGGCCGCGCTCGCCGCGGATGGCGCACTGGCGGAGATCGAGGCCACCTGGCTGCAGGAAGCCACGGGCGTCCCGCTGATCAAATAAGGCGTGAACCGCAGGCAGGCATATGAGGCGGCGGAGCGGCGGCGATCTCTGATCGTCGCTGTGCTGAGCACCGCCGTCGTTGCAGCCGGGCTCATCCTGCTGGTGCCGCTTGCCCCCGGCTGGCCCGCGGTGCGGGCGAGCTTTTTCGATGGGGGTATCTTTGTGGATACCTTTCCCACGCTGCTGCGGGCTTTTGCGATTGATGTCATGATCTTCGCCTGGTCGGTGCCGCTGATTTGCGCGACGGGGCTGGCGATCGCTCTGGCGCGGGGGGCGCGGTCGCCCGCGCTTTTTCCGCTCCGGATCGCCGGGGCCGTCTATGTGGATGTTTTCCGCGGCGTGCCGGTGGTGCTGACCATCTATCTGATCGGGTTCGGGGTGCCGGGGCTGGGACTGCCGCGGCCCTGGAACTCGCCCTATATCTGGGGCACGGTCGCGCTGGTACTGACCTATTCCGCCTATATCGCGGAGGTTTTGCGGTCGGGCATCGAAAGCGTCCACGAAAGCCAGCGCAACGCCGCCATCTGCCTTGGCCTGAGCGAGCGCGACACCATGCGCTACGTGATCCTGCCGCAGGCGATCCGCCGCGTGGTGCCTGCCAATATGAACATGCTCGTGGCGCTGCAAAAGGACGTGGCGCTGCTGAGCTTTATCGGCCCGGTGGAGATTTTGCGTCAGGCGGGCATCTACAAGAGCCTGCTGGCGAATTTCACGCCTTACGTGGTTGCCGCGGTGATCTTTCTGGCGGTGACCGTGCCTGCCACGCGCTACGCGGATCATCTGCTGAACCGGGACCGCAATGCCCGGCGCTAAGCTCGTTCTGCGGGACGTGCGCAAGTCCTTTGGCGCTCAGGAGGTGCTGCGCGGCATCGACATGCAGATTGCCGCGGGCGAGATGGTCTGCCTGATCGGTGCGTCCGGCTCCGGCAAATCGACGCTGCTGCGCTGCATCAACCAGCTGGAGCCCATCGACGACGGCACTGTGCTGCTCGACGGCGAGGATATCTCGGAACCCGGGCGCGATCTGGCGGCCATACGGCAGCGTATTGGCATCGTCTTTCAGTCCTATAACCTCTTTCCGCATATGACCGCCCTTGAGAACGTTATGCTGGCGCCGCGCCGGGTGTTGGGGCAGACGGACACCGCTGCAGCCGAGCGCCTCTTTCAGCAGTTCGGGCTGGACGCCCATATGAGCAAATATCCCGATCAGCTGTCGGGCGGGCAGCAGCAGCGGGTGGCCATCGTCCGGGCGCTGGCCATGCAGCCCGAGATCATGCTGTTTGACGAGATCACCGCCGCGCTCGACCCGGAGCTGGTGGGCGAAGTGCTGGAGGTCCTGCGCCGTCTGCGGTCGGGTGGCATGACCATGGTGCTGGCGACCCATGAGATGGGATTTGCCCGTGAGCTGTCGGATCGCATCTGTTTCATGGATGGCGGCGTGATCGTCGAGGAAGGCGCGCCCAAGCAGATCTTTACCGCGCCACAGGTCCCGCGCACGCAGGCCTTTCTGCGGTCCGTGCTTCGGTAGGCCTTTCTGCGCTGCAGCGCTTGCATTCCGCGCCCGCGGCCATAGTCTTTGAGGTGATGGAGATGAAATCCCCCGAGATCGACCTGCTGAGCGATCTGTGCGCCGCCAGATTGGCTGAGCCCCGTTCGGTCCTCGGGCCGCATGTGTCGGATGGTGTCCGCACGGTGACCGTCTTTGTGCCGGATGCGGCGCGGGTGGCAGCGCTGACGGATGCGGCGCGGGTCGAACTGGTGCCGGTTGACGGGACCGACGGCGTGTTCCGCGGCCCTGTCGACGGGACCTACCACCTTGAAGCGACCAGTCCCGATGGCTCTGTCTGGCAGTTTGAGGATCCTTACCGATTTCCGCCGGTGCTGAGCGATTTTGACCGCCATCTCATCGGCGAGGGCACACATCAGCAGCTTTGGCGCGTGTTGGGCGCGCACCCGGTGACCCACGCGGGCACGGCAGGGGTGCACTTCGCTGTCTGGGCGCCGCAGGCGCAGCGCGTCTCCGTCGTGGGGCCGTTCAACGGGTGGGACGGGCGGCGCCACCCGATGCAGCGGGTCGGTGCGCTATGGGAGATCTTTCTGCCCGGTCTGAGCGCAGGCACGGTTTACAAATATGAGATCATCGGCGCCGACGGCACCCTGTTGCCGCCCAAGGCCGATCCCGTGGGCTTCGGGTCCGAGCATCCGCCGGGCAATGCCTCTGTCGTGCGCGCGCTGCCAGCTTATGACTGGGCCGACGCGGCGTGGATGGATGCGCGGGCCCGGCGGGATCTGCGGTCCGAGCCTGTGTCCATCTACGAAGTGCACCTGGGATCCTGGCGGCGCAGCGCACAGGGGCGCGCGATCAGCTACAGTGAGGCGGCCGAGACGCTCGTCCAATACGCGGCGGACATGGGCTTTACCCATATCGAGTTGATGCCCCTGCACGAACACCCCTTTGACGGCTCCTGGGGCTATCAGCCGGTGGGGCTGTATGCGCCCACCGTGCGGCATGGCCCGCCCGAGGGGTTGCGCGCGCTGGTGGATGCGGCGCATGGGGCGGGGCTGGGGGTGATCCTCGACTGGGTGCCGGGACATTTCCCCACGGACGATCACGGGCTGGGCCGGTTCGATGGCACACCGCTCTATGAGCATGCGGACCCGCGCGAGGGGTTCCACCCGGACTGGAACACCTACATCTACAACTACGGTCAGCGCGAGGTGGCGGGCCATCTGGCCGCCAATGCGCGCTACTGGCTTCAGGAGTATCACTTCGACGGTCTGCGCGTGGATGCGGTCGCCTCCATGCTCTACCGCGACTACAGCCGGGCGGAGGGCGAATGGATCCCCAATCGAGACGGTGGGCGCGAGAATTACGAGGCAATGGCGTTTCTGCGCGCGGTGACGGACATGGCGCAGACGACCTATCCGGGCAGCATCACGGTGGCGGAGGAAAGCACCGCTTTTCCGGGCGTGACGGCGCCGGTGGATCAGGGGGGGCTTGGGTTCGGGTTCAAGTGGAACATGGGCTGGATGCACGACACGCTGAGCTATCTGTCCCTGCCGCCGGAGCACCGGGCAGAGCATCACCACCGCATGACCTTTGGGCTGACTTATGCGTTTTCAGAGGCTTTCGTGCTGCCGATCAGCCATGACGAGGTGGTGCACGGCAAGGGCTCGATGCTCGCGCGCGTGCCGGGCGAGGGGGCGGCGCGCTTTGCCGGGCTGCGGGCCTACTACGGGTTCATGTGGGGCCATCCGGGCAAGAAGCTTTTGTTCATGGGGCAGGAATTTGCCCAGGCCGCAGAGTGGGACCATGAAGCCGAGCTGGACTGGGGCGCGCTGGAGCGACCGTTGCACGAGGGTGTGCAGCGGCTGGTGCGCGATCTCAACGGGATCTACCGCGACCTGCCCGCGCTGCATGCGCAGGACTGTGACGCGGCCGGGTTCCAGTGGATCGAAGCCGATGACACGGCGCGGTCTGTCTATGCGTGGATCCGCCGGGGCGGGGGTGGGGAGGCCGTGGTGGTCTGTAACTTCTCGGATCGGGCGCATGGCGCCTACCGGCTTGGCCTGCCGCAGCCCGGGCGCTGGCGCGTCGCACTGAGCACCGATGCGGTGGCCTACGGTGGCGAGGGACGCGATACAGGCGGCACTATCGAGGCGACGGACGCGCCGCATCAGGGCCAGCCCGCAAGCGCATTGCTAGACTTACCGCCCTCTGCCACTCTGATCCTTGTGCCCCCGGGCACAGACTAAGTGGTGTGCCCGGGGGCGCAGAATAATCTCCGTGCCGGACGGCACGGTGGCCCGAAGACCTAGAGAAAGAGACCGATGACACTCAAGAACGACATCATCTTTGTGGAGACCGCAGCGCAAGCGGAGGCCGATGCCGCACAGGATGCGCTGACCATGGCCGAAACAAGCTTTGACGCCGAGCGCCGGATTGCGGCGCGGTTGGGCGGTCGTGTCGAAGGAGATCTGGCGATTTTCGGCTACTGGACGCCGGAGCTTCTGGATGCGCGGGTGCCGTCGGGCGACATCTTTCTGGAAATCCTGCGCCCGACAGAGCCGCTCGATCTGACCCGCGCCCATCAGACCGTGAGTTTTGAGCGGGCCTGGGTCCCGGTGATCCGGCAGGAGGCGCATTGCTTCACAGCCGTTTCGGGCATGCGGGTGGGCACGCGGGAGAGCATCGGTGATTTCTACGCGCTGGCCTGGCGTGACGCGGAGGATCAATGGCACCGCATATTTGACCCGCTCGCCATGTCGCTGCCCTTTGGTGCGATGGCCCCGGCGGAGCTCTACGATGTGGCCGCGATGCAGGCCGCGCGAGGCGATGCTGCCTACTTCGAGGCGCTCAAATCCGATGTGCCGCACAAGGTCGGCCCGCCCGTCAACATCCTGCAGATTCATGTGCCGACAGCCACGGCAGGCGGGACGCTCGCGAGCCTCACCCGGCACTACCAGCGGCTCGCCGAACGGGTCTCGCGCGATCTGCCGCTGGAGCCTGCAGATCAGCTCTTTCTGGGCTATGACGCGGTGCAGCTTTTGCCAGTGGAGCCCACGACCGTCTACGAGGCCGGGCCTGATTTCTGGGAGGAGGCCGATGGCGACAGCGAGGCGGTCATTGTCTCGCTCTTGCGGCCCGATACCACCAATTGGGGCTATGACATCGTCATTTCCGGGATGGCGACCGTGAACCCGGTGCTGCTGGAAAGCGGCAGACCGGATGAACTGGTGGATCTGGCGGCGGTGTTGCACGGGTTTCCCAGCAAGCCCAAGCAGCTGATCTTTGACGTGGTGTTCGGGCATTCGGACAATCAGGGTCTGCGGGCGCTCAACGGTCACTTCTTTGGTGGGCCCAATATGTACGGGCAGAACCTCGATTATCAGAACCCGGCGGTGCGCGCGATCCTGCTGGAGATGCAGCGGCGCAAGGTGAACTTCGGTGCCGATGCGGTGCGGGTGGACGGTGCTCAGGATTTCAAATGGTGGGACGGCGCGGCACAGGAGCTGCGCCACGACGATGACTACCTGCAATCCATGGCCGATATCGTGCAGGAGGTCGCGGGCACCGAGTACCGCCCCTGGTTCATCTTCGAGGACGGTCGGCCCTGGCCCGATGAGGACTGGGAGCTGTCCTCCACCTACCGCGCGGTGATCGAGGGGCAGCGCGATGACGACGTGTTTCAGTGGGGGCCGCTGACCTTTGCCCATAACACGCCGTTTCTCTATACGTTCTGGCTGTCGAAATTCTGGCGTATCCGCGAGATGGTGGAGGTCGGTGCCAACTGGATTTCCGGGACGTCGAACCACGACACGCTGCGCCGCGGCACGCAGGTGAGCCCCAAGCTCAACGTCAACACACGGCTGGGGCGCAGCCGGATGGAGATCCTCGACAAAGCCTATGACAACCCCGCGGTCCACGTGCTGACCTATGTGGCGCTGCCCGGTGTGCCGATGGATTTCCTCAACGCCATGGCGCGGGCCAGCTGGGGCTTCATCCGCAATCAGGACGACCGCTACGGGGTCAAGGTCGTCTCAGAAGAGGCGATCAGCCTCAAGTGGCAGGTGGATGAGTACAGCTACTCCGTGCCCGGCAATTTCCGGCGGCTCAAGGAGCTGGGGTTCGAGACGCGCGAGGAGCTGTCGCGTTTCATGGATTTCCTGCCTGCGCTGGTGGAGGTCACCGAATACG
Source organism: uncultured Roseobacter sp. (assembly GCF_947496515.1). Lineage (GTDB taxonomy): Bacteria > Pseudomonadota > Alphaproteobacteria > Rhodobacterales > Rhodobacteraceae > Roseobacter. The sequence continues at coordinate 34,757 of NZ_CANMDB010000002.1, forward strand.
ATCTGGACGAGATCGTGCGGCTGCTGCGCACCTCCGAGCCACCCTTGGCGGGGCCGGAGTTCACGGTACCTGCCCTGAAGCAGATCGCGCGCGCGTGGATGGATGACATGCACGAATATTGCAACGTGTCCAATTCGCTGCCCGCGCTAGATGCTGCTCAGGCCGAATTCTGTCTGCAGACCCGGAATTTTCGGCGGGCGCGACCCTGGTTGCAGAAAAACTATGGGGCCAAGGACCGGTTTGATTATCTCCATCCCATAGAGGGACGCACGGTGTTCACGGCGCTGCGGCACGGGCCGGAGGGGGAGCAGATCTTTGCCGTCGCGCATATGGAAGGCAAACCGACGGCGGAGATGGACCCGTTGACCCTGCCGGTGCCTGGGATCGAGGGGGAGGGATGGAAACTTGCCTTGCGCACGCCCTCCATCGGGTCTGACTACACAGGCGGGCCGCTGACGCTGAGCGATTCCATGGCGCTGGTCTTTTCGCGGCAAATCTAGCAGGGCACACGCGTTCCGGGCGTTTAGAGGGTGCAAAGGAGTGCGCCTTCGGGCCAAAAGGGGGAAAGCCCCCTCCCCTCCATCGAGGAGGGTCGGGGGCTGCCCGGCCCGTGGGCCGGGCCGGACGGGTGTCCAACGGCGCCTCACAGGCCCGATGCCGGTCCCCGTCCCTTTGAACCTGCCCGGTCTGGTGACCCCGCGGCTTGCAATCAGCGGCCAGTCTGCTAGCACCTGCGCACCTTTGGACGTGGAGCGGCAGGGATGGACGATCTCAAGCAGAAATACCTGGCCCAGGTGGCCGATGCGGGTGATGAGGCCGCGCTGGAGGCCATCCGTCTCGCCGCCGTTGGCAAGAAGGGCGAAGTGGCGCTGAAGATGCGCGAGCTGGGCCGTATGACCCCGGAGGAGCGGCAGGTCGCAGGCCCCGCGCTCAATGCGTTGAAAGATGAGATCAACGCGGCGCTGGCAGCCAAGAAAGCAGCGCTCGCGGATGCGGCGCTCGATGCGCGGCTGCGCGAGGAGTGGCTGGATGTGACACTGCCTGCCCGGGACCGGCGGCAGGGCACGATCCACCCCATCAGCCAGGTGACCGAAGAACTGACGGCCATCTTTGCCGAAATGGGGTTTTCCGTCGCCGAAGGACCACGGATCGACACCGACTGGTACAACTTCGACGCGCTCAACATCCCCGGTCATCACCCCGCACGGGCCGAGATGGATACATTTTACATGCACCGGGCGGAAGGCGATAATCGCCCGCCCCATGTGCTGCGCACCCATACCAGCCCCGTGCAGATCCGTTCCATGGAGAAGATGGGCGCACCCCTGCGCATCATCTGCCCGGGTGGCGTCTACCGCGCGGATTACGACCAGACCCACACACCCATGTTCCACCAGGTCGAAGGGCTGGCCATCGACCGCGACATCTCCATGGCGCATCTGAAATGGGTGCTGGAAGAATTCGTGAAGGCCTATTTCGAGGTGGACGGTGTGGATCTGCGCTTTCGCGCGTCGCACTTTCCCTTCACCGAACCCTCGGCGGAAGTGGACATCCGCTGTTCCTGGGAAGGCGGTACGCTCAAAGTGGGCGAGGGGGATGACTGGCTGGAGATCCTCGGCTCCGGCATGGTGCACCCCAATGTCCTCAAGGCCGGTGGCATCGATCCCGATCAATGGCAGGGGTTTGCCTTTGGCATGGGGATCGACCGGATCGCGATGCTGAAATACGGCATTCCCGATCTGCGCGCCTTTTTCGACAGTGATCTGCGGTGGCTGCGCCACTACGGGTTTGCGAGCCTTGATCAGCCGACGCTGCACGGCGGTTTGAGCCGTTAGGCCACGCTGGCTGAGGCAGTTTTCGAAGGCCGGGGCGCTTTTGAGTCTGTGCCGAGGATCACCCCGTCAGCCCGATGGCATCTTCACCGGGCAGGTTTTGCACCAGCTCTCGACAGGCGTGTGTTGCCGTGTTAAGATTCTCGTCATGATAGAAGATGATGCGCCCGACAAGGGCTTTCGGATCCTGCTTGTGACCGTCATGTTGTGCCTCATTTTCGTGGCACATGTCTTCATGTGGCTGTCGGACATGCCGCGCGATCTGAAGATCGTCTTTACCGTGCTGAACGTGCTGGGGTGGACCATCGTGCTGGCCCCGATCCTGCTGGTGGACCGCTGGCTGGCAAGCCTGCGACGGCGTAACGCCGAAGATCCCGAGGAAGAGCTGTCGCCGGAGTAAACCCCGCGCTGGCCTGCACGGCCCCCTTCGTCTCAGCTATCACTTTCCCCCCGGGGGGCTTTCCGCTATCAGGGCGCGAAACCGATATGACCCTGGTGCGATCCGATGAAATTCACGCTCTCCTGGTTGAAAGACCATCTCGAAACCTCTGCCACGCTCGAGGAGATCACCGAGGCGCTGACCGACCTTGGCCTGGAGGTCGAAGGTGTCGAGGATCGCGCAGCACGACTGCGGGATTTCACCATCGGCTACGTCAAATCGGCAGAGCAGCACCCCGACGCCGACCGGTTGCGGGTCTGTCAGGTGGAGACCGACGACGGGCTGACCCAGATCATCTGCGGTGCGCCCAACGCGCGGGAGGGCATCACGGTTGTGGTCGCAAAACCGGGTACTTATGTGCCGGGCATCGACACCACCATCGGTGTGGGCAAGATCCGCGGGATCGAGAGTTTCGGCATGATGGCCTCGGAACGCGAGATGGAGCTCAGTGACGAGCATGATGGCATCATCGAACTGCCCAGTGGCACGGTTGGCCAGCGCTTCACCGACTGGCTGGCCGAGAATGATCCGGCCAAGGTGGACCCGGTCATCGAGATCGCGATTACGCCCAACCGGCCCGATGCGCTTGGCGTGCGGGGCATTGCCCGTGATCTGGCGGCGCGGGGGCTCGGACGGTTGAAAAAACGCGATGCGGAGCCTGTGGAGAGCCGGTTCCCCTGTCCTGTGTCAGTCACCATTGACGGCGATACGCTGGCGCAGTGCCCGGTGTTTTACGGTCGGGTCATTCGCGGGGTGAAGAATGGCCCTTCGCCCGACTGGCTGCAGGACCGGCTGCGGGCGATCGGCCTGCGCCCGATTTCGTTTTTGGTCGATGTGACGAACTTTTTCACCTACGATCGCAACCGCCCGCTGCACGTGTTCGATGCGGACAAGATCGCGGGGAACACCCTGCGCGTCCATCGCGCCGAAGGGGGTGAGACGCTCGTGGGGCTCGATGAAAAGGAGTATACCTTCGAGCAGGGCATGACCCTGATCTCTGACGACGCGGGCGTGGAGAGCATCGGGGGTGTCATGGGGGGGCTTGCGTCCGGCTGCACCGACGAGACGCGCGATGTGTTCATCGAGGCGGCCTATTTCAACCCGGTGCGCACGGCCTACACCGGGCGCGCGCTCAAGATCAATTCCGACGCGCGTTACCGGTTCGAGCGGGGGATCGACCCTGCCTGGACGCCCTACGGGATCGAGCACGCCACCCGGATGATCCTCGATCACGCGGGCGGCGAGGCCTCCGAGGTGATCGTAGCGGGAAGGGTGCCCTCGACGGAGCGGTCCTACCGGCTTGATGCCGCGCGCGTCCGGTCGCTGGTCGGCATGGACATCCCGGAAAGTGTGCAACGCCAGACACTGACGTCGCTGGGGTTCGTGCTCGAAGGCAATATGGCACAGGTGCCCAGCTGGCGGCCGGACGTGCAGGGCGAGGCGGATCTGGTGGAGGAGGTGGCGCGGATTGCGTCGCTCACCAAGCTGCAGGGCAAACCTCTGCCCCGGCTCACGGACGGTGTGCCCAAACCGATCCTGTCGCCCATGCAACGCCGTGAGGCGGCGGCACGGCGGACCTGTGCGGCCCTCGGGTACAACGAATGCGTCAGCTACAGCTTTATCGATCACAAGGCCGCAACCCTCTTTGGTGGCGGCGAGGATGCAACGCAGCTCGACAACCCGATCAGCAGTGACATGAGCCACATGCGCCCCGCGTTGCTGCCCGCGCTGCTGCGCGCGGCGGCCCGCAATCAGGCGCGTGGCTTTGCGGATCAGGCGCTGTTCGAGGTGGGACCCGCGTTTCACGGTGGGGAGCCGGGGGAGCAGCATCTTCTGGTGAGCGGTCTGCTGGTGGGCCGCACCGGCCCGCGGGATGTGCACGGCACGGCGCGGCCTGTCGATGTTTTCGACGTGAAGGCCGATGCCGAGGCTGTTCTGGCCGCCATGGGTGCCCCCGCCAAGGTCCAGATCCTGCGCGGCGCACGGGAGTGGTGGCATCCGGGTCGGCACGGGATGATCTGTCTGGGACCGAAAAAGGTGCTGGGCGTCTTTGGTGAACTGCACCCCCGGGTGCTGGCGGAGATGGATGTGAAAGGCCCTGCGATGGCCTTCACCCTCTGGCCCGAAGAGGTGCCACAGCCGCGCAAATCAGGGGCCACGCGCGGTGCGCTCAAGATCAGCGATCTTCAGGCGGTGGAGCGTGACTTTGCCTTTGTCGTGGATGCCGAGGTGGAGGCGCTGACGCTCGTCAATGCGGCAATGGGGGCGGACAAGGCGCTGATCGAGGACGTGCGGATTTTTGACGAGTTTATCGGCGGCAGCCTCGGCGACGGCAAGAAATCCATCGCCCTGACCGTGCGCTTGCAGCCGCAGACTGAAACGCTGAAGGACAAGGACATCGAGGCCATCGGTGAAAGGGTGGTTGCCAAGGTCACTAAGGCCACCGGTGCCGTGCTGCGCGGATAGGACGCGACGGGCGTGTCCCGCGCGCTATCTGAGTGCTGCACGTAAGCAAGGAGAATACCATGACGCTGAAGGTTTATCTGTCAGGCGAAATTCACACTGACTGGCGCGAGCAGATCCAGACGGGGGCCAAAGGGCTCGACGTGCAGTTTGACAGCCCCGTGACCGATCATGCGGCCAGTGATGACTGCGGTGTGGCGATTCTGGGTGGGGAAGAGAACAAATACTGGCACGATCACAAGGGTGCCATGGTGAACGCGATCCGAACCCGCAAGGGGCTGGCGGAGGCAGATGTGGTCGTGGTGCGCTTTGGCGATCAGTACAAGCAATGGAATGCGGCCTTTGATGCGGGATACGCCGCGGCCCTGGGAAAGTCGCTGATCATCCTGCACGGCCCGGATCACGCGCATGCGCTGAAAGAGGTGGATGCCGCGGCCCTCGCCGTCGCACAGGAGCCTTCGCAGGTGGTCGACATCCTGCGCTATGTTCTGACAGGCAGCCTGCCGGGCTAGAGCGGGTCACGCGCGCCCTTTACCTATCCCTCCGCGACGGCCCGCACCTGGGGCAACACCGACATTGGTCGGCGGAAATCCCCGGCAAAACGGGCTCGCCATCTTCAGAAGTTGTGTTAACACTTTTGAGCCGGCCCAGACCAAAGAGGCCGGAAACGACAGGATGAGGGACAAATGATCCAGGAATTTAAAGACTTTATCGCCAAGGGCAATGTCATGGACATGGCCGTTGGGATCATTATCGGGGCGGCGTTTACGGCTATTGTCACGTCTCTGGTGGGCGATTTGATCAACCCGATCATCGCGCTCTTTACCGGGGGGATCGACTTCTCCGGCTGGTTCTATGTGCTGGGCGAGGAGAGCTTCGCCTCCATCGAGGCCGCCACGGAATCGGGCGTGCCCGTCTTTGCGGTGGGCAAGTTTGTCATGGCGGTGATCAATTTCCTGATCGTGGCCTTCGTGGTGTTTCTCCTCGTCAAGATGGTCAACCGGATCAAGGACGCCGCCACCGCCGAAGAAGAGGCAGCGCCCGAAGCCCCCAAAGGCCCGACCGAACTCGACGTGCTGCTGGAGATCCGCGATCAGCTGAAACGGTCTGCCTGACACAGGCGGCAACGCAGGCATCAATTAGGTCGTGACGGCATCGCCCATGGCGGTGCCGTTTTCATTTGAGGGCCGTGGCTTGCTTATTCATCTATTAAATAGAATGATACTGATCAAAACATATATTTTATTTCCATAAGCGCTTGCATCATATGTCCCCGGTACCGGATGAAAAGGGGATCGTGATGGACAGCCTGATAGAGATTGCCAGCACAATGCTGGCACAGATGCAAAAACCGACACTGGCGTTTCTGTTGGGCGGCATGATGCTGGCCGCGCTCGGCAGCAAGCTGGAGGTCCCGGACCCGGTCTATAAGTTCATCGTGATGCTACTCCTGCTCAAGGTCGGGCTGGGCGCGGGGATCTCCGTCCGCGAAGCGGATCTGATCGCTCTGGCGGTGCCTGCCGTCTGTGCGGCACTCGTCGGGATTGGCATCGTCCTTCTGGGGCAGGGGACGCTCGCCCGGTGGCGGGGGGTGTCACAGATGGACGGGATGGCCACGGCGGGGCTCTTTGGTGCGGTATCGGCCTCCACGCTGGCGGCTGGCATGGCGATGCTGGACGCCGACGGGATCTTTTACGAGGGCTTCATCGGTGCGCTCTATCCCTTCATGGACATTGCCGCGCTGGTCACGGCCATCGTGCTGGCGCGGATGAGTGCGGCGCGGAAGGCCGCCGGATCCGTACAGGCGGGCGGTACCATGACCGTGGGCAGCGGTGGCGGTGGTCAAGGCGCGGGATTTGACGGCGATCTGGTGCGCGGCATCCTTGTCGATACCTTCCGCAGCGCTGCTATCTCTGCGCTGTTGCTGGGCATCGCCATCGGTCTTCTGGCGCGGCCCGAAGCAGTCTACGCCAGCTTTTACGAGCCGCTGTTCCGGGGCTTGCTGTCGATCCTGATGCTGGTGATGGGGATGGAGGCATGGTCGCGGCTGTCCGAGCTGCGCAAGGTGGCCCATGCCTATGTGCTCTATGGGCTGACCGCGCCGATCGTCCACGGTCTGCTGGGCTTTGGCCTGGGGATGGTCGCGCATCACCTCACGGGGTTCTCCGCAGGCGGTGTGGTGCTGCTGTCGATCATGGCGGCGTCCAGTTCGGACATCTCCGGCCCCCCCACCATGCGCGGCGCCTTGCCCGAGGCGAACCCGTCTGCCTATGTGGGGGCGTCCACCGGGTTGGGCACGCCGGTGGCAATCCTCAGCATCCCGCTCTTCATGGCCTTGGCGGATAGGTTCATCGGCTTTTAACGCCCACCCGCCCGGCGCCAGCGCGCCGGAGGTTTGCGCCCGGGTCAGTGCTTTAGCGCTGCCTCGGGCGTGATCACGTCAATGCCCAGTGCTTCGCCCACCGCAGCATAGGTCAGCTGCCCTGCATGGACGTTGAGGCCCGCGCACAGATGGGGATCGTCCGAGCAGGCCTGCCGCCACCCCTTGTCCGCCAGCGCCAGCATGAAGGGCATGGTTGCATTGCCCAGAGCGATTGTGGCGGTGCGCGCCACAGCCCCCGGCATATTGGCCACGCAGTAGTGCATGATGCCGTCCACGTCGTAGACGGGATCCCGATGGGTGGTCGCGCGCGACGTCTCAAAGCAGCCGCCCTGATCAATGGCCACATCCACCAGGGCCGCGCCCGGCTTTAGATCTGCCAGTTGCGCGCGGGAAATCAGCTTGGGCGCGGCAGCGCCGGGGATCAGCACGGCCCCGATGATCATATCGGCGGCGTGCGCAAGCTCCATGGTGTTTCCGGCCGAGGCATAGGAGGTCTTGAACGCGCCACCAAAAACATCGTCGAGATAGCGCAGGCGGAGCAGTGACCGGTCGAGCACGGTAACATCCGCCCCCATGCCTGCGGCGATGCGCGCGGCGTGGGTGCCGACGACACCGCCGCCGATCACCACCACGCGGGCAGGTCCGACACCGGGGACACCGCCCATCAGCACGCCGCGCCCGCCGTTGGCCTTTTGCAGGGTCCAGGCACCGACCTGCGGTGCCAGACGTCCTGCCACCTCCGACATCGGTGCCAGCAGGGGCAACCCGCCGCGGTCGTCGGTCACGGTCTCATAGGCGATGCAGGTCGCACCGGAGGCCAGCAGGTCATGCGTCTGATCGGGGTCGGGGGCCAGATGCAGATAGGTAAAGAGCAGCTGACCGTCCCGCAGCATCCTGCGCTCGACCGCCTGCGGCTCCTTCACCTTCACGATCATCTCTGCGGCGGCAAAGACCTCCTCGGCGGTCGGAACGATCCGCGCGCCCACTTGCGTGTAGTCGGCGTCGGTAAAGCCAGCGCCCGTGCCAGCACCGATCTCGACCAGAACCTCATGGCCGTGGTTCACCGCCTCCCGCGCGGCATTGGGCGTGAGGCCAACGCGGAATTCCTGGGGTTTGATTTCTGTGGGGCAGCCGATGATCATGGGGTGTGTCCTCTGTGCTGGGTGCTGATTCAAGCCTAGGGCAGGCAATCCGCAAAAGGGCATCGAAGGTCGCTCGTCTTTCCCGGTATCTTGCGAATATATTTATCCCGATCGGGGAACTGGCAGGAGATTCTTGCAAGAATGGCACTTGATACGATTGATCGGCGGATTCTGAGCGCGCTGCAACGCAAGGGGCGTATGGCCAACGCGGAGCTGAGCGAGGCGGTGAACCTGTCGCCTTCGGCCTGCCACAGGCGGGTGCAGCGGCTGGAGAAGGACGGCTACATCCGTGATTACGTCGCATTGCTGGATGCGCGCAAGATGAAGGTGCCGACGACCGTGTTCGTGGAGATTACGCTGCAGGGCCAGACCGACGAGGTGCTGGACGCTTTCGAAAAAGCGGTCGCGCGGATCCCGGATGTGCTGGAATGCCACCTGATGGCGGGCTCGGCTGACTACCTGTTGAAAGTGGTGGCGCAGGACACGGAGGATTTCGCACGCATCCATCGCCAGTCGCTCGCCCGTTTGCCCGGTGTCGGACAGATGCAATCGAGCTTTGCGCTCCGGACGGTGTTCAAGACCACAGCGCTGCCCGTCTGACGCGACACGCCGGTCAGTTCAGATAGCCGCCGTCGCTGTCATCGCCCGCCTCCAGCAAGAGCCGGTCCATATCAGGGACGGTGATCTGCCGTGAGCCAGTGATCTCGATCACCCGTTCCCGTTTGAGCGCGGACATCTGGCGGCTGACCGTCTCCAGCGTCAGCCCGATATAGTCGGCCATCGCCTCGCGGGTCAGCGGCAGCTCAAAAACCAGACCACGGCCCTGGGCGGCATTGGCAAGGGCGGCATCGCGCCGGGCGATGATGGCCAGCAGGCTCGCGATCTTTTCGCGCGCGGTCTTGCGGCCCAGCACCAGCATCCATTCCCGCGCGGCGTCCAGCTCATCCAGTGTCATTTCCAGCAGGCGATGCGCGATATGCGGCGTGGTATCAATCATCCGCTCAAAGGGCCCGCGGTGAAAGCAGCACATGGTCAGCGCGGTGGTAGCGGTCACGGTATAGGCCGCCGTCGAGCGACCCGGGCGGCCCACGAAATCAGATGGCAGGAGCAGCCCCACCATCTGCGTGCGCCCGTCCTCCATGGTCTGAGTGAGTGCTGCCACGCCCGCGACAACGGAGGCCACGAAATCCATGTGATCGCCCGCCCACATCACCGTCTCGCCCGCACTGTATCGCCGGTAGTATTTGATCTTTTCCAGCAGCGCGAGTTCTGTAGGTTCGCATCTGGCGCAGACCGCCCTGTGACGGATCGGACAATCCGAACAATTCCTGAGGTCGGGGACCACGGCCTGCGACATGTAACGCTTCCTCTCTTTGATCTGTGTCAAGGTTAACTGACAGTTTTTACCCTATGCTACCAGTATGCATATGACATCCAAATTGGCAAAGCTGGGGCTTTTTGACGCGATGGTACCTCGGTACACGAGCTACCCGACCGCCCCTCAGTTCAAACCCTCGATTGGTCCCGCCCAGATGCGGAAATGGGTGGAGGCGATCGCGCCGGGCAGTCGTATTTCGCTCTATCTGCACATCCCGTTTTGCAGGCGCCTGTGCTGGTTCTGTGCCTGCCGGACGCAAGGCACGCGGACGCTGTCACCGGTGGCGGGCTATCTGGATACGCTGATGCGGGAAATCGCGATGCTGGGCCAGCACCTGCCCGAAGGTGTCACACTCAGCCGGATGCACTGGGGCGGGGGGACGCCAACGCTCTTGTCGCCTGAGATGATCACGGCGCTGGCGGGTGCGGTGGCGGAGGTGGCCCCCCTGGCACCGGGGGCGGAGTTCTCGGTGGAGGTGGACCCCAACGAAATTGACGTGGCCCGGGTCGAGGCGCTGGCCCAGGCTGGCATGACGCGGGCCTCCATCGGGGTGCAGGACTTTGATGCGGAGGTGCAAAAGGTCATCGGGCGCGACCAGAGTTTCGAGGTGACAAGGTCAGCCACCGAGATGCTGCGTGGCGCGCAGATTACCTCGCTGAATGCCGATATCCTATTTGGCCTGCCGCATCAGAACGCCGAGCGGATCGCCGCCTCGGTGCAGAAGCTGCTGACGCTGAACCCCGACCGGGTCGCGCTTTATGGTTACGCGCATGTGCCGTGGATGGCGCGGCGGCAGTCGATGATCCCGAGCGGTGCGCTGCCCTCCCCCGAAGAGCGGCTGGCGCTGTTCGAGACGGCGCAACGGCTTTTTGACTGGGACGGGTATGAGATGATCGGGATCGACCATTTCGCAGCCCCGCACGATGGTCTGGCGATTGCGGCGCGCACGGGCCGTCTGCGGCGGAACTTCCAGGGCTATACGGATGATCCGGCAGAGGTGCTGATCGGCCTTGGGGCGTCCGCCATCTCAAAGCTGCCGCAGGGCTATGCGCAGAACGCGTCCGCGACCTCCGCCTATGTCAAGGCGATCGAGGCGGGGCAGTTCGCGGCTGCGCGTGGACACGTCTTTGCGGGTGACGATCTGTGGCGCGCGCGGATCATCGAGGCGTTGATGTGCGATTTCGAGGTATGCCGAGCGGAGATTGACGCACAGTTTCCGCAGTTTCGCACGCGGCTGCCGGGGCTGATGCGATCCGCTGCGGCGCATTTCGGTGACATGGTGGAGGTGAGCGCCACCGGGCTCCGTATTCCGGAGGAGGCGCGACCGCTGACCCGGATCATCGCGCGGTTCTTCGATGCCTACGACATGTCCAAGGCCGGGCACGCCAGCGCCATCTGACAGACTCAGGTCGCGGCTTGCAGCAAGGTGCGGGTGTAATCGTGCTGCGGTGCGTCAAAGACCGCGTCCACATTGCCCACCTCGACCACATCGCCGCGCTTCATCACCATCACCTGATGCGACATGGCGCGCACGACCTTCAGATCGTGGCTGATAAAGATATAGGCCAGCCCGTATTTCCGTTGCAGATCGCGCAGCAGGTCCACGATCTGCACCTGCACGGTCATATCGAGTGCGGAAGTCGGTTCGTCCAGCACCAGCAGGCGCGGGCGCAGGACCATGGCGCGGGCGATCGCGATGCGCTGGCGCTGACCTCCTGAGAACTCATGGGGGTAGCGGTCCATCGTGGCGGGGTCCAGCCCGACCTCCTCCATCACCTCATGCACCAGCTCGCGGGTGTCGCGCCCGGCATCGACCTTGTGAATGCCCAGCCCTTCGGAGATGATCTGGGCGCAGGTCATCCGGGGGCTGAGCGAGCCGTATGGATCCTGAAACACGATCTGCATATCCTTGCGCAGGCTGCGCAGCTGGCGGGTGGACCAGCGCCGCACGTCATCGCCCATGAAGACGATCTGCCCTTCGGAGGCGATCAGGCGCATCATGGCCAGCGCCAGCGTGGTCTTGCCGGAGCCACTCTCGCCCACGATGCCGATGGTTTCGCCCGCGCGGACGCTGAGCGTCGCGTCGTTCACGGCCTTCACGTGACCGATGGTGCGCCGCAGCAGCCCGGCCTGAATGGGGAACCAGATCTTGAGGTTCTGCGCCTCGGCGATGACCTGCGATTGCGACGGCACCGGCGCGGGCGCACCCGAGGGTTCCGCACCGAGCAGCTTGATTGTGTAGGGGTGTTGCGGGGCGGCAAAGAGGCGCTCGGAAGAGTCGCTTTCTACGATCTTGCCGTGCTGCATGACGCAGACGCGGTCGGCGATGCGCCGCACGATGCCCAGATCATGGGTGATGAACAACAGGCCCATCCCCAGCCGGTCCTTGAGATCCTTCAGCAGATCGAGGATCTGCGCCTGGATCGTGACGTCAAGGGCCGTGGTCGGCTCATCGGCGATCAGCACGTCCGGTTCGTTGGCCAGCGCCATGGCGATCATCACCCGCTGACGTTGGCCGCCCGAGAGTTGGTGCGGATAGCTGGTAAGCCGGGTTTCCGCGTCCTGAATGCCCACCTGCTCCAGCAACTCCAGAATGCGGGCGCGGGCAGCCGCCCCGGCGAGCCCCTGATGCAGCGCGATGCTTTCTGCCAGCTGTTTCTCGATCGTGTGCAGCGGGTTGAGCGAGGTCATCGGCTCCTGAAAGATGAAGCTGATGTCATTGCCGCGGATCTTGCGAAGCTGCGTTTCCTTGGCCCCGATCATCTGCTGACCGTCATAGGTGACGGAGCCCGAGACCTCTGCGCTCTCTCCCAGCAGTGCGAGGGTGGAGAGGACCGAGACCGATTTACCCGAACCGCTCTCGCCCACCAGTGCGACCGTTTCGCCGCGCGCCACGGAAAAGCTGACGCCCTTGACCGCTTCGGTCAGCGCACCGTCCTGCCGAAAGCTGACGCGCAGGTCTTTGACCTCCAACAGTGCTGTCATGAAAAGGTCTTTCGCGGATCGAAGGCGTCGCGGATCCCCTCGAAGATGAACACCAGCAGCGATAGCATGATCGCGAAGGTAAAAAAGGCGGTAAAGGCCAGCCAGGGCGCCTGCAGGTTCTGCTTGGCCTGGAGCGTCAGCTCCCCCAGCGATGGCGCGGAGGAGGGCAGGCCGAAGCCCAGGAAATCGAGGATCGCGAGAGTGGAGATGGTGCCAGTGATGATGAAAGGCAGCATGGTCAGCATGGCCACCATCGCGTTGGGCAACATGTGGCGGAACATGATGGTTACGTTACTGACGCCCAGTGCCCGGGCCGCGCGCACGTATTCAAGATTGCGGGCCCGCAGGAATTCGGCCCGCACCACGCCCACCAGCGATGTCCACGAAAAGAGCACCAGCAGGATGACCAGCAGCCAGAAACTTCGCCCCAGAATGGCGAACATGATGATGATCACGTAAAGCGACGGGGTGGAGGACCAGATCTCGATCACGCGCTGAAAGATCAGATCCGTCTTGCCACCGAAGAACCCCTGAACGGCGCCGGCAAAAATACCGATGAGGCTGGCGGCTCCGGTGACGATCAGCGTGAAGAGAACGGACAGCCGGAAACCGTGGATGACCCGCGCCAGCACATCGCGTTTGGTGCCGTCCGTGCCCAGCAGGTTCTGACCGTTGGGCGGTAGGGGCGCTGCGCCGGGACGGTCCACGGCGGTGTTGAAGGAGTAGGGGATCAGGGGCCAGATGGCCCAGCCCCGCTCGATCGCGTTGCCATCCACGATGCCATCTTCGGCATCGACGATGTAGCCTTCGGGGTCGTCAAAACATAAGTCCAGCCCGCCCGTGGCGATCAGGCACTTAACCTCGGGGTCGCGGTAGACTGCTTCGGTCTGGAAGTCGCCGCCAAAGGCTGTCTCGGGGTAGAAGTTCCAGATCGGGGTGTAGTAATCGCCCCGGTACTGAATGAGGATCGGTTTGTCGTAGGCCACGAACTCCGCCATCAGCGAAATGCCGAAGAGGATGGCGAAGATCCACAAGGACCAATAGGCCCGCCGGTTGCGTTTGAAGTTGCGCCAGCGGCGCTGGTTGAGCGGCGACAGCCAGCCCTTGCGCGGTTTTTTCATCACCGGTGGCGGCGCGCTCTGGCCCGGGGCGGGCTCTGGTAATGGGTCGGTGAGGGCCATGGCGCTATCCCTCCCGCCGCTCGAAGTCGATCCGAGGATCAACCAGCACATACATCAGATCCGACAGCAGCCCGACCACCAGACCGATCAGCCCGAAAATAAAAAGCGTGCCGAAAACGATGGGGTAGTCGCGCGCAACCGCCGCCTCGAAACCGAGCCTGCCCAGCCCATCGAGGCTGAAGATCGTCTCGATAATCAGCGAGCCGCCAAAGAACACCCCGATGAAGACCGCCGGGAAGCCCGCAATCACGATCAGCATGGCGTTGCGGAACACATGGCCATAAAGCACGCGGTTCTGCGGCAGGCCTTTGGCGCGAGCGGTGATGACGTATTGTTTCTTGATCTCGTCCAGAAAGCTGTTCTTGGTCAGCAGCGTGAGCGTGGCAAAGGCCGAGATGGTCGAGGCCAGCACCGGCAGGGTGATGTGCCAGAAGTAGTCCGCGACCTTGCCGAGCGGGCTCAGCTGATCGAAGTTGTCGGAGGTCAGCCCCCGCAGCGGGAAGATCTGGAAATAGGACCCACCCGCGAAAAGCACCAATAGCAGGATGGCAAAGAGAAACCCCGGGATCGCATAGGCCGCGATGATGGCCGCCGAGGTCCAGGTATCGAAGCGCGTGCCGTCGCGCACGGCCTTCTGTATGCCCAGCGGAATAGACACCAGATAGGCAATCAGCGTGGACCATAGCCCCAGGGTAATCGACACCGGCAGCTTTTCAATGATCAGATCAATGACCGAGATCGAGCGGAAGTAGCTCTCGCCGAAGTCAAACCGCATGTAGTTCCAGATCATGTTGAGAAAACGCTCGACGGGTGGTTTGTCGAACCCGAACTCGCGCTCCAACTCTGCGATGAACTCGGGCGGCAGGCCTCGCGCACCGACGTATTGGCTGTCGTTGCCGGTGCTGGTGAGATCCTCTGCGCCCGCATCATTCCCCGCCCCGGCAAAGCCGCCGAATACGTCACCGCCGCCCTGGGCGCGGGCAATAGCCTGCTCCACCGGCCCGCCGGGCACGAACTGCACCAGGGCGAAGTTGATCAGCATGATCCCCAGCAGCGTGGGGACGATCAGCAGCAGTCGGCGGACAATATAAGCGCCCATAAAGCGGTTACCTCAGCGCCCCGGCAGCGCGCAAGGCGTCCGCCTTGTCCTGAATGTACCACCAGAAATCATACTGGCCGAGCGTGTAGGGCGGGATCTCTTCGGGATGCTCGTATTTGTCGTAATAGGCCACCCAGAAGCTGTCGTTATACCACACCGGGATCATGAAGAATTCGTGGCGCAATGCGCGGTCCAGCGCGATCAGCGTGACGTCGGTTTCCTCTTTCGTCTCCATCCGCTGGGAGGCTTCGATGATCTCATCC
The DNA here is from genome assembly GCF_947496515.1 of uncultured Roseobacter sp. GTDB lineage: Bacteria > Pseudomonadota > Alphaproteobacteria > Rhodobacterales > Rhodobacteraceae > Roseobacter. The sequence goes on from NZ_CANMDB010000002.1 coordinate 49,922, forward strand.
ACAAGCGGGCTCGCCAGCCCCGCAGGATTGAAAACGGAGAACTCCGCCGCTTCGGACCCAAAGAACTGCTGCAACCCGCCGCCCGTGCTCAGAAAGGGGATGTACTGGTCGTAGACCAGATCATAATCCCTGTCCCGCTCGCGGCTGGTGTACTGCGAGGCATCGACCGCCTCCAGCACCGTCTCGATGCCCATGGCGTCGAGGTTTGACAGAAAGTTCTCCACCACCGCGCGCAACGTCGAGGAACCCGCGGAGTTCAGCAGGAATGTCAGCCGCAGCGGCGTGCCATCCGCATTGATCCGGCGGCCTTCGCTGTTGACGGTCCAGCCTGCATCATCCAGCAACGCCATCGCCTTGCGCAGGTTGCGCCGGTCCAGCAGCCGTTCGGCACTCGACACATGCGGCACGCGCGCCGCTTCCGTCAGCATCTCGCGCGGCACCAGATCGCCAAGGCTTTGCAGGAATTCCAGCTCGGCACCCTCCGGCGCGCCATCGGCCATCAGCGGCGTGTCTTGGTTGAAGGACGCCCGCGGCTGGAAAAGGCCGAATTGCAGCGATTCGTTGGTCCATTCAAAGTTGAACCCCAGGGCAATCGCCTCTCGCACGCGGCGATCCTGCAGAACCTCGCGGCCGAGGTTGAAAACAAAGCCCGTGGGTGTGGGCGGTGAGCCGTCGGGCAGCTCTTTTTTGATGATGGAACCGTTGTTCACCTTGGGAAAGTCGTAAGCCGAGGCCCACTGACGCGAGTTGCCTTCTGTGCGGAAGGTATACTCGCCCGCCTTGAAGGCCTCAAACGCTGCGTTTTCATCGCCGAAATATTCCACCCGGATGCGGTCGAAGTTGGCGCGGCCCTTGTTGAACGGCAGATCCGCCCCCCAGTAGTCGGGGTTGCGCTTGTAAACGAGGCGTCGGTTCACGTCGATGCTTTCGACCATGTAGGGTCCGGATCCGGGCGAGATCTCCAACCGGCTTTCGTCCAGCCGCGCGCCGGTTTCCTCGTACCATTTGCTCGAAAATACGGTCATGCCACCGACGACCTCGATAAGGCTGCGGCGCGAGATGCCGGGCGTGAACTCGTATTTGATGGTGTGGTCGTCGATGACCTCGATGTTCTGGATGCGCTGGCTGACCGCCTCGGCGTAGGAGCGCAGCCCCTGCTCCAGAATGAGTTCCTGGCTGAATTTGACGTCATGGGCGGTGACCGGCGTGCCGTCGGAAAACCGGGCTTCGGGCCGCATGTAGAAAATCACCCAGTTCCGGCCCTTGTCGTATTCCAGCCGTTCGCACAGCAGGCAGTAGTATTCCGCGTAGACATCCGCCGGGGCGGTCGTGCCGCCCACACCTTCGCCCAACAGGCTTTCGTACATGATCGTGCTGAGCGCGCCGCCGCGGCCTTTGCGCGAAAAGGGGTTCATGGAATCAAACGTGCCCAGAGCGGAGAACGAAATCTCGCCCCCCTTGGGGGCGTCCGGATTGACGTAGTTGAAATGCGGATAATCCGCCGGGTAGCTCAAAGCACCATAGAAATTATAGCCATGGGTGACGATGGTCTCTTCATCTTCGGCGCTTGCCACGCTCGACCAACTCAGCGCCGCACCCAGCACGGCGGCGATGGTCCTGCGGCTCATCCGGCCAAGCCCGGCCCAGGGCAGGAGCAGTGTTCGAGGCGGGGTCATCGGCATATCCTCCGGTCGGGCGTCAGTCGCGCTGAGGCTTCTTTGTTATTAACCATGTATGCTAATGGGACCCCGCGCCAAGTTACAAGTTGCGAAAATGTGATCAGAGCCGCAAAAGCGATACCCGTATGCCTTGCCCAGCAAAAAAGCCGCCTGCGTTTCAGCAAGCGGCCTTTTTGGTTAATTCGAGGTTAAGATCAGTCGTCGAGACTGTCGAGATAGGCGATAACATTCGCCCGGTCCTCAACCTTGTTCAGACCCGCAAAGCCCATCGAGGTGCCGGGCGCATAGTCCGACGGCTTTTCCAGAAAGCCGTTCAGGTTCTCGGCAGACCAGTCACCTTCCATCGAGGCCAGCATGTCGGAGTAGTTGAAGGCATCAATCGCGCCTTTTTCCCGACCCACAACGCCATAGAGGTGGGGCCCAACGCCGTTGGCGCCTTCTTCAAGCTTGTGGCAGGCCGAACATTTGCGGAAAACACGTGCACCGGCATCAACGCTCGCGGACGCCAGAACGGTTTCAAAATCAACTTCTTCAACCTCGGCAACTTCTTCGCCGCCCTCGACCTCGATCACGTAGGAGGCTTCTCCATGTGCTTCGACGTGGTACAGTTCTTCGGCAGCCCATTTGCCCAGCAGAAAGACCAGCAGGGTGCCGCAGACGCCGCCGGCCGCTTTCGTGAAGGTCATCGTGTCGAACATACTCAGCTATCCAATTCTCTGGCTATCATCGTTGGCTTGCGGGGCTATGTATTGCTTCACCTTGCTGCTGGCAAGGTATAGTTACCGCGACCAATCGACCTCGATTATCCCAAATTGACCAAGGATCCCTTAATGACAACCGCCCCGCCGCTTCGCATCGCCTTTCAGGGAGATCTGGGCGCCTATAGCCATGAGGCCTGTCTGAACGCGCGCCCCGACGCCGATCCCGTGCCCTGCCGAACCTTCGAGGATGTGATTGACGCGATGCACCGCGGTGCGGCGGATCTGGCAATGCTGCCGGTGGAGAACACCACCTACGGTCGCGTGGCGGATATTCACCGGTTGCTGCCGCAAAGCGGTCTGCACATTATCGATGAGGCCTTCGTGCGGGTTCGGATCAACCTGATGGCACCGCGGGGGACGACGTTGGCGGATGTCAAACACGTGCGCGCGCATCTGGTGCTCTTGCCGCAGGCGCGCAGTTTTCTGGATGCCCATGGCATCACCAGCGAGGCCGCCGCCGACAGTGCCGGTGCTGCCGCGGAACTGGCCCGCGGCGACGAACCCGGCGTGGGGGCGCTGGCCAGTGCAGTTGCTGCGGACATCCACGGCCTCGACATTCTGGCGCGGGACATCGAAGACCTGCAGCACAACACCACGCGGTTCTTGCTGATGGCGCATAAGCCCGACACCAGCCGCCGGGCGGAGGAGATGATCACCACCTTCGTCTTTGAGGTGCGCAACATTCCCGCCGCGCTCTACAAGGCGATGGGCGGTTTTGCGACGAATGGCGTCAACATGACCAAGCTGGAAAGCTACATGGTGGGCGGCTCCTTTACTGCCACACAATTCTACGCCGATATCGAAGGCCACCCCGATGACCCCGCCGTCAGACGCGCGCTGGAGGAACTGGAGTACTTTACGAATATGGTTGAAGTGCTGGGTGTCTATCCTGCGGATCCCGACAGGCACGCGACCCACCGCTGACCGCCTAGCCCGTGTCGTGGTAGCGCGCCTCGATCTCGCGAATGTAACCGGCCACACGATCCTGCAGGCGCTGATCCAGCTGGGTCTTGGCGAGTTTCAGCGATTTCATCAGGATGCGTGCGGCAATGGTCCGGGGGCGCAGTTCGATCTCCAGCGTCAGCTGCGTTTGTGCTTCTGTGATCGCGGCCAGCCGCAGATCCGCCTCACCTTCCAGCCCGTCGGAGGCCAGGTCGAAACGCATCTGTTTTGTCGGATCGAAGATCGACAGCGTGACATCAACGGCCCGCTGCCGACCGTGGAGCGCAAATTCAGCGCACCATGTCATACCGCGGCAGGGGCCGGTCAGATCGTCCGTGCGCGCGATATGTGCCCCGCGCCGTTGAAGACGTTCCTCCACGTCGGAAAAGTCCGACAGCAACGCAAAGGCAGCCTCAATGGGCATCTCCATGGTCTCGCGGGAGGAGAATTTCATGCGCCACGCCGCCTTGATGCGGTTTCAATCCAGTCGATCAGCAAGCCAGTTCTCCAGCAGGAAATGCGCAATGGCCCCCTTGCGCGCGGGCAGGATCGCGGGATCGCCCCCGGCAAAGACGGTCATCATCCGTTCGCGGCTGATCCACAGTGCGTCCTCGATCTCCACCGGGTCGATGGTGATCTCTTCGGTGATGGCCTCGCCGATACAGCCGAACATCAGCGAGGCAGGGAAGGGCCAGGGCTGGCTCGCCAGATACCCGACCGGGCCAACGCGCACGCCGGTTTCCTCGTATACTTCCCGCCTGACGGCCGCTTCCAGTGTCTCTCCGGGCTCAACGAACCCCGCCAGCAGTGAATACATCCCCTCCGGCCAGCCCGGAGAGCGCCCCATCAACACGTCATTGCCCCGGGTAATGAGCATGATCACCACAGGGTCGGTGCGCGGAAAGTGGCTACCGCCGCAGCTGGGGCAGATCCGCTGCCATCCTGCCTGGGCGATCTCCGAGGCCGCACCGCAACGGGCGCAGAAACCGTGGGTCTGATGCCAGCCGAGGATCGCCTTGCCCGTCGCCGCAAGCTCTGCATCCCGGGGGGTGAGCCACGTCATAATGCGCCGAAGCTCCAGAAACGCGGTTCCGTCGGGCAGGTCAGGGTGGCGCTGCTCGCTCGGGTCCAGAAAGCCGCCCAGCGTCGCGGGATCAAGATCGGCAGGCTCCCAGAACGACAGGTCACAGGCAAACCGGCAGGCGCCGTCCTCGCGCCCCAGAAAGACCGGCGGCTCGACAACGTCACCGACAACCGGATGATTCATCGGCAGGCGCACCAGTTCACAAGGCCGCTCTGGGGCGACCAATGGTTTGCCGCGCCAAAACAGCACGGCACGGCTGTCGGGATGGGATTTCGCCACCTCAAGTGCAGCATGATCGGTCCGCAGTTCCGCTGCCCGATCGAGGCCTGATCCCCCGAAGGTCACCGTTTCCGCGTGTTTCATGTCTGGCACTGCCCTTTTTCGAAACGACTGGCATGCGGCCGGTCTTCTTGCAAGGCCAAAGCTTTTTGCGTGTGCAGCGAAGCCTTGCCAACCACGGCGCGATCTGATGGTTATGAACTCGTGCGCAAGTTGATCAATGACTGAGCAGGGAGGCACCGGAGATACAATCTGCATCCACGTCTGGTGCGCCGACCGGGCCGATCCGGATCCGGCTGCTTGCGACCAGCGATCTTCATATGCAGTTGATTGGCTATGATTACGCAAGGGATCGACCGACGGGTGGCGACAGCCTTGCACGGCTGGCACCTGTCATTCGGCATGCGCGACAGGAAGCTACCGGCCAGGGGGCTCTGTGTCTGCTGTTGGACAACGGCGATACCTTGCAGGGCAATCCGCTCGGCCTCTATCTGGCGCGCCATGCAATAGACCCGCATCCGATGATCGCGGCCATGAATGCGCTTGGCTATGATGCGGTGGGGCTCGGCAATCACGATTTCGATCACGGGATCGCGCCTCTGGCCCAGATGCTGGCCCAGAACGCGGCACCCGTGGTCTGCTCAAACCTCACGACCGATCATTTGCCCGGTCTTGCGCAGCATTGCGTGCTGGAAAGGGCCTGCCCGTCGGGTGGGCCGCCGCTGCGGATCGGCATCGTGTCCGCGGTGCCCGAGCAGACGGCGATCTGGAACCGGCATCAGCTTGACGGGCTTGTGCATGTCGCCCCGGCGCTCAAGGCGTTGGAGGCGGCAGCCGCCCGCGCACGCGACGCAGGCGCAGTTGTGGTGATCGCCCTGGCCCATATGGGCATCGCACAATGGGACGAAGGCACAGATCCGCAGAATCAGGTGGCAGAGGTGGCCGCGTTGCCCGGGGTGGATGCGGTCATCGCCGGGCACACGCATCTGCGCTTTCCGGGCGATGACCATGCCGATACTCCCGGCGCTGATCACACGCGCGGATTGATCGATGGTAAACCGGTGGTGATGCCCGGCAACGGCGGCTCCGATCTGGGGGTGATTGACCTTGATCTGATCTGGTCGGAGGATACGGCCCGCTGGCGTGTCGGGGCGGCGAAAAGCGCGCTGCGCCATCCGCCGAAGGATGCCGATGAAGACGATGCCTTGGTCGGGCTCGCCGAGCCCGCGCATGAGGCCACGCGCCGTGAGCTATCGGGATCGGTGGCTCGGTTGAACACGCCGGTTCACAGCTATTTCACCTTGGCCAAACCCAGCTCTGTCACGGCCCTGCTGGCCGCGGCCAAACGTGCGGCGATCAAGCAGATCGTGGCGGGCACGGAGCTTGCCCATTTGCCGCTTCTGGCTGCGGCGGCCAGCCCCGCAACCGGAGGGTTTGACGGGCCGGAGAACTACATCTCGCTGCCCGCCGGACAGTTACAGCGACGTCATCTGGCGGGGCTTATTCCCTACGCAAACCATGTCTGGGCGGTCAGAGCGACGGGCGCCCGCATCGCTGGCTGGCTGGAACGGTCAGCGTTGCTTTTCAATCAGTTGCAGCCCGGAGCCCCGGATCAGATGCTGATCAACCCGCATGTGCCCGGTTTTCGATACGACACGATCTACGGTCTGAGTTACATCATCGACCTCACGCAACCTGCGCGCTTTGATAACAACGGACACCCGGTTGAGGGCGCAACCGGTCGGATCTCGTCCTTGATGTACAACAGCGCGCCGGTTGCGCCGGAGCAGGAATTTCTGGTCGCTGTCACGGATCACCGCGCGGGCGGTGGCGGGACTTTCCGTCCGTTTGATGATGTCGATATTGTCGTGCGGGGCGATGCACCGCTGGATCAGGCTTTGATCGCCTATCTGCACACAGCTGACACGGCCGCGGGGCTGGCCGAGAGACCATGGCGCTTTGCGCCCGCGCCCGGGGTCAGCGCGCTGTTGCAAACGGCGCCAGACGCGCTCGATCACCTGGAGGACATCGCGGAGTTTCGCGCGGAGCCCTGTGGTCGGACGGCGGATGGGTTTTCGCTGCTGCGCCTGCATTTCTGAGCACGCGGCTTGTGTCTGCCAAGGCACCCGACTATATAGCTGCTTGAGAGGTTGGCGCGGGCGAGCGCCTCGCCAACCCGGTCAGATCCGGAAGGAAGCAGCCGTAACGAGCCCCGCTTGGGTCGTTGTCCAGCCTCTCACCTCTACCCCCTTTATTGCTGCTCTTCAGACCCGCGCTTGCCGGATGGTGTTTCCGCATCAGGTTACCGGCATGACCCAGAAGAACGAGATGGCCCAGGACCGCACGGACTGGGCGGAGGACAGGACGGTTCTCGCCAACGAAAGAACCTTTGCAGGCTGGATGCGGACAGGCATGGCCTGCGTCGCGCTGGCCTTGGGGCTGCGTGCGGTTTTTGACAGTTTCGAGCCCACGTGGCTGCCCAAGGTGATCGCGTCCATTTTCATCCTGGTCGCGGTTTTCGTATTTTGGGCCGCGCGTCGGCAGGCCTGCCGCACGGTGGAGCGTCTCAACGAGCATGAGGCGGAGGCGCAGCCAACCGCCGTAATGACAGTTTTAAGCCTGACACTGTCCGGGGCGGCGCTGGCCACCGGTGGGGTGCTTTGGTGGCTCTAGCCAAACCGCGCCATGGGGGAGACTGCGGAGGGCTGGTGAAAAACGCCTCGGGGACGGGCGGGCTTCTGGACGCTCGCGTCCGCAGCCTCTAGGCTGGGACGATCCCGCAGGGCAGAAGGGCTACCATGCAAGAGACCGCTTCCGAGTATCAGGTGCTGGCGCGCAAGTACCGGCCCGAAACTTTCGCCGATCTGGTGGGGCAGGACGCCATGGTGCGCACGCTGCGCAACGCGTTTGAGGCCGACCGCATCGCGCAGGCCTTTATGATGACCGGTATCCGGGGGACCGGCAAGACGACCACGGCCCGGATCATCGCCAAAGGCATGAATTGCATCGGACCTGCCGGCGAGGGCGGGCCGACCACCGAGCCCTGCGGTACCTGCGAGCATTGCACGGCGATCATGGAAGGTCGGCACGTCGATGTGCTGGAGATGGACGCGGCCTCCAACACCGGGGTGGCCAACATTCGGGAGATCATCGATTCGGTTCATTATCGCGCTGCCTCCGCGCGCTACAAGGTCTACATCATCGACGAGGTGCACATGCTGTCGACGGGGGCGTTCAACGCGCTTTTGAAGACGCTGGAGGAACCACCTGCCCATGTGAAGTTCATCTTTGCCACAACCGAAATCCGCAAGGTGCCGGTGACTGTCCTGTCACGGTGCCAGCGGTTCGATCTGCGCCGGATCGAGCCGGAGGAGATGATCGCGCTGATGCAGCGGATCGCAACCGCAGAAGGCGCGCAGATCGCCGGAGACGCGCTGGCGCTGATCGCGCGGGCGGCGGAAGGCTCGGCACGGGACGCGACGTCGCTTCTCGATCAGGCGATCAGTCACGGGGCGGGGGAGACGACGGCGGATCAGGTCCGCGCCATGCTGGGTCTGGCGGACCGGGGCCGGGTGCTGGATCTCTTCGATCTCATTCTCAAGGGGGATGCGGCGGGTGCGCTGAGCGAGCTTTCCGCACAATATGCAGCCGGTGCGGATCCACTGGCGGTGCTGCGCGATCTGTCCGAAATCACCCATTGGGTGTCGGTGGTCAAGATCACGCCGGAAGCGGCCGACGACCCGACCGTCTCGCCCGATGAGCGCGCCCGTGGTGTCAGCATGGCCGAAGCGCTGCCGATGCGGGTGTTGACACGGATGTGGCAGATGCTGCTGAAGGCACTCGACGAGGTCGCAAGCGCGCCAAATGCCATGATGGCCGCGGAGATGGCGGTCATCCGGCTGACCCATGTGGCGGATCTGCCCAGCCCGGAGGAGTTGGTGCGCAAGCTTCAGGGCAGCAGCGCCCCGACCCCATCGGCCGGTGCGGGTGGGCAGGCTGCGGGTCAGCCTGTGCAAAGCCCAGGCGCGCGTGCCGCGGGCGGGGGGGCCTCGGCTGTCGCCTCGGCCCGGACCAGCGGCTCCGGCAGCGCGGGGCCGTCTGCGGCGCGCGCCGTGGATCTGGATGCGGCGCTCGCGCGCTTTCCGACCTTTGATCACGTGGTGGAACTGATCCGGCAGAACAAGGACGAGGTGCTGCGGGTTCACGTGATCCAATACGTGCGGCTGGTCAGCTATCAGCCGGGACGGATCGAATTCGAACCCGCCCGGGATGCGCCAAAAGATCTGGCCCAGCGGCTGGGGCGCCAGTTGCAAAACTGGACGGGCAACCGATGGGCGATTTCAGTCGTGAGCGAGGGTGGCGGAGAGACGATCGACGAGGTCGAAAACGCCAAGAAGCACGCACTGGAAGCGGCAGCGGTGGCGCATCCGTTGATGCAGGCGGTCATGGACGCTTTTCCCAAGGCGCAGATCACCGCCATCCGCACTCCCGAAGAGATCGCCGCCGAAGCGGTTCAGGAGGCTCTGCCCGAAGTTGAGGACGAGTGGGATCCCTTTGAGGATGGGTAACTTACGCGTTGCGTTTCCGAACACCGTCGTGGGTTTTGCCCTGCCGGGCGTCATTTTCGAGCCGAAGGTGACAGCGTGGCTCGATAAGGATTAGATAGACATCAGACAACGGCTCCTCGGGCCACAGCAGATAAAGGAGGGCGGGATGCTCAAAGGATTAGGCGGGCTCGGCGATATGGCGGGCATGATGAAAAAGGCGCAGGAGATGCAGGGCAAGATGGCCCAGTTGCAAGAAGACATGCACAGCATCACAGTTGAAGGGGCCGCAGGTGCGGGGCTCGTGAAGGCGACCTGCACGGCCAAGGGCGAGCTCAAGACGCTGGACATCGACCCGTCGATTTTCAACGGCGATGACAAGGAAGTCGTGGAGGATCTGATCCTGGCGGCGATCAAGGACGCCCAGACCAAAGCGAGCGAACGCGCGCAGGAAGAAATGGCAAAGCTGACCGAAGGGCTTGGGCTGCCGGCGGATATGAAATTGCCGTTCTGAGGACGTGCAGCGGCACCCGCCCGTGACGGTCGAGATCCCCGCATACTGGACGCGGTGGGGCGGGGTGGTCGTGCTGGCGTCGGGGCTGATGGCTGCGGTCTACGCGGTTGTGCAGATCGCGCAGGTCGGCGTTCTGCGAGACGCGCCGCTGATCGTGCTGGTCACGGTCAATACGGTCTTCATCTACCGCTTTGGCATCTACCTGGCACCGCGGGTCGGCGCGTTGATCGCCGAGTTTCCGGCGGCGGGGCGAGATGCCCAAGCGGCAGTGAACCGCTTTTTCGGCGATCCGGCAACGGCTTTCCCGGCTGTCGTCTATGCGGGGCTCATCGCCTTTTCGGTCTGGCGTCTGGATCCCTGGCGCGATGTGGCAGGCCTGATGCCGTGGCTCTGCGCCTTCATCTTCGTCAACAACCTGATCGTAGGCACCGTTGTCATCGCGCTGGTGAGGTTCTGGCGGATCATGCTCAGTGAGTTGACCACGCTGGACATCCGCATCCTGAACCTCAATCGCGCGCCGGTGATCGGCCTTTTGCGGCTCAACAGCCAGATCGTCATGGCAACTGCGCTGGTGACCTGCCTGTCCATTCTGGGTCTGGTATTGTCCGACTACGTGATCGAGCCGATCATCATCTTCTTTTCTGCATCGGCTCTGGCGCTTGTGGTGGCGACCTATGCGGTCCCCGTCCTGCCGCTGTCCAACCTACTGGCAGCGCGCAAAACCGAAGAGCTCGACCGGATCGAACGGTTGATCGAGGCGCGGGTAAGGTTGCTGAGCGGTCAGCCGCTCCGCGCCGATCTTGGCATGGCTGAGGATGCGCTGCCGCCGCTCGAGGCGCTGACCGAAGCGCGGGATCTGTTGCTCAAGATCCGGACGTTGCCGCCGGGGGGGCAGATTTCTGTTTCCGCGGCGGCGATTGTGACGTTCTTGTCTTTCATCCCCACCATCATAGACTATGCCACGCGCTCCCTTTTCTGAGCGCCGGGGACAAGAGGCAGACAGCCCATGAGCAGCACCAGAGATATCGACGCGCTGATTGAGCTGATGGCCAAGATGCCGGGGCTCGGGCCGCGCTCGGCCAGACGTGCGGTGCTGCATCTGATCCGCAAGCGGGCGCTGCTGCTGACACCGTTGGCGGACATGATGCAGCAGGTCGCCGCAACGGCGCGGGAGTGCCTGAATTGCGGTAATGTGGGCACCTCGGAGGTCTGCGATATCTGTGCCAGTGAGGCGCGGGCCAATGGCGAGCTGTGTGTTGTGGAGGATGTGGCCGATCTCTGGGCCATGGAACGCGCGGGCGTCTTCAAGGGTCGTTACCATGTACTGGGCGGCACGCTTTCGGCGCTCGACGCGGTGGGCCCGGACGAGCTGCGGATCCCGCGGCTCGTCGACAGGGTCGAAAGCGAGGGCGTGCGCGAGGTGATCCTGGCACTGAATGCGACGATCGACGGACAGACGACAGCGCATTACATCGCCGACCAGCTGGAAGGCCGCGTAGCGCTGACATCGCTGGCGCAAGGCGTGCCGATTGGGGGGGAGCTAGATTACCTCGATGACGGCACGATCACGGCGGCGCTACGCGCGCGCAAGGCGCTTTGAAGCGCCTTGTCACCGCTGGTGTTCGCCGTATCGCCTATCTGGAACCGGTCTCGTCATCTTCCACATCGGCAGGACCGTCGGGCAGATTGAAGAAGCTGTCCGCATCGGCGAAGTCTTCTTTCTTTTTCTCTTCATCGTCCGCATCTGGCTTGCCAGTGAGGGTGAAGGTCTCAAGGCCTTCGATGGCCGTCGGGATCTTGGGTTCCGCTTCCATGCCGAGGCTCTGCTCGGTGCTGACCAGTTTGCGCCGCTCATCATCGCTCATCACGGGTGCGTCCGCAGCTTTCTTGGCGGCGGCTTTCTGAACCGCGCCATCAAGTTCGGATTGCTTGCAAAGACCCAGGGCAACGGGGTCGATCGGCTGGATATTGGAAATGTTCCAATGCGTCCGTTCGCGGATCGCCTGGATCGTCGGTTTTGTGGTGCCCACCAGCTTGCTGATCTGACCATCCGTCAGCTCGGGGTGAAATTTCACCAGCCACAGGATTGACGCGGGCCTGTCCTGCCGTTTGCTGAGCGGGGTATAGCGCGGGCCGCGCCGCTTTTCCTCACCCTGGGCGGCGGCGTTGAACTTCAGCTGCAGCTTGTGCAGCGGGTTCGCCTGTGCCGCGTCAATCTCATCCTGCGTCAGCTGGTTGTTGGCAATCGGATCGAAGCCCTTCACACCTTGCGCCACATCGCCATCGGCGATGCCCTGCACTTCCAGCTCATGCATACCCACGAAGTCTGCAATCTGCTTGAAGTTGATGGTGGTGTTATCCACCAGCCAGACGGCGGTGGCTTTCGCCATGATCGGTTTTGCCATTTTACTTACTCCTGTCTACGTGCCATCGCCCACATCTTTCCCGTCGCCTGAAAGGCGGTCCCGGGGGCCGGAACGGTTTCCATTGTGGGGGAACTTGTGATGTATATAGGCGGGTGAGCGGGATAAGGAAAGACCCAATGCGCGTGGTGATCTTGTGGTTCTTGATGGCGGTGCCGGGTCTCGCGCAGGAGCATCGCGCGGGCGCGTTCGACTACTACGTGCTGTCGCTGAGCTGGTCGCCCAACTGGTGCGCCCTCGAAGGGGATGCACGTGGCTCGGACCAATGTGATGCCCGGCATGATCATGGCTGGATCCTGCACGGGCTCTGGCCGCAGTACGACCGGGGCTACCCTCAGGACTGCACCACGACAGAACGACCGCCCACCCGCGCTATGACGGCGCGCATGTCGGATATCATGGGGACATCCGGGCTGGCGTGGCACCAATGGCGCAAACACGGCACCTGCAGCGGGCTGTCAGCGCAAGACTATTTCGCGCTGTCGCGGGACGCCTACGGTCGCGTCACACGACCCGGGGTGCTGCGGCAAGTGGAGGACACCCTGAAACTGCCCGCCGCCGTGATCGAGGCCGCATTTCTGGAGGCCAATCCAGCGATCTCCGGGAGCGGTCTGACGATCACCTGCCGTCAGGGCCACATTCAGGAAGCGCGCATTTGCTTGACCCGCGCGCTGGAGCCGCGCGCCTGTGGTGCCGATGTGCGGCGGGATTGCACGCTGGACGATGCTCTTTTTACGCCGATCCGATGACACTTCGTTCCATCGGTCTGGCGGCGGTGGTGAACATTGCACTGCCGCTTGCAACGTCACCGCTGATCAAATCAGTCACCTTCTCACATGCGCGGATCAGTATCTTCTTGATCGCGGTGATCGTAATTTTCACGCTTAATCAATATATTGGCCTGTCACGCCGGTGGCTTTGGCCGCTGCAAACCTGCAATATTCTGAGCGCGATGCTCGTCGGCGCACTCACCGTCTTCATGGCCTTGCCCGCGCTTCCCGGCCTTCTACGAGCGCTGGCGGCATCCTAATCGCCTGCCACCCGCAGGGCGATCTTGCCGATATGGTCGGAGCGTTCCATACGCGCATGCGCGTCGGCCGCGTTCTCCAGGTCGAAGACCTCGTCCATTACCGGGGCGACCTTGCCCGCGGCCAAAAGCGGCCAGACGTGCGCCTTGAGATCCTCTGCGATGCGCGCCTTGGCCAGATCACTTTGCGGGCGCAGCGTGCTGCCGGTGATCGTAAGCCGCCGCATCATCAGGGGCGCAAAGTTTACCTCAGCCTTGGGCCCGCCCAGAAAGGCGATCTGCACCAGGCGCCCGTCCTCGGCCAGCGACTTCAGGTTGCGCACGATGTACTCGCCGCCCACCATGTCCAAAATCACATCCGCGCCCCCCACGGCGCGCATCTCCGCCACGAAATCGGCCTCGCGATAGTTAAAGGCCGCTTCGGCCCCGAGGGCGACACACGCCTCGCACTTCGCGGCCGTCCCCGCCGTGGCGAAGACCCGCGCGCCGAAAGCGCAGGCAAGCTGGATCGCGGTTGTGCCGATTCCGGACGAGCCGCCGTGGACCAGAAACCGCTCCCCCGCACGCAGCCCGCCACGGGTAAAGACATTGGACCAGACGGTAAAGAACGTCTCCGGCAGGCAGGCGGCCTCTTTCAGGTCCAGCCCGTCCGGGACCGGCAGACAATGCGCGGCAGGGGTGGCAACATACTCCGCGTAGCCGCCGCCCGGCAGCAGGGCGCAGACCGCATCACCCACGGCCACATCACCGACGCCTGCGCCGATGGCGACGATCTCACCCGCAGCTTCCAGCCCAGGCAGATCACTGGCACCCGGGGGTGGCGCATAAAGCCCCGCGCGTTGCAGTGCATCGGGCCGGTTCACGCCTGCCCAGGCCACTTTGATCACCACCTCGCCCGCGCCTGGTTCCGGCCGAGGGCGGGAGGTGAGCTGCAGGACGTCCGGGGCCCCGGCCTGGGTGATCTCAACGGCGCGCATCATCTGGGACATTTCGGATTTCCTTTCTGTTGCACCTGCCTAAGCAGCCGGGGCGAGAAAGGCAAACCACGGCGTCAGCTGCGCGGCGCCATCCAGGTGCCGGGGAAATCGCCCTGTGAGGGTCGGTTGGGCGCCTTGATCCGACCCAACAGCCAGGCGGGCCCGGCAAAGACACGGCTGAGCGTGGGGCTGTTGCGCATCTGTGACTTGAGCTTTTCGATCTGCATAACCTCCCCGATGCGGCGATCGAGAAAATCCCAGGTGGCCGAATTATCGGGGCTGTCATCGCCCAGCCAATAAAGCACCGTGGACGCGTAGACCCCGCTGAGCGTGGCGCGTTTGGTGTACCAGTTCACATCGTCGGAGGTATCGCCCAAGGCGGTCCAGATGGCATCCGCCGTGCCCCAGATCAACCGCGCGCCCTCGGCGGCGTGCATGGGAAGCGCAAAGAGTGTGCTGCCGCGGCGCACCGCTTCCTTGTCGGTCACCGCCTCGATGCGAAAGCGCACGGCGGCGGCGACCTTTTCGCGGAACTTCATCTCGCTGAGATCTTCCGACGCAATCCGTGCCACCATCGCCGCATCGCCCCTGTGGTGAAACGCCACGGCGAGATCCACCGCGCCGCGCGGAAAGATCGCGGCGGCCACGGTTGGGTTGATGTCGGTATCGGCTACGGCGGCCTGAAATGTCGCCCGCGACCAGCCATCAAACGGCACGTGCACCAGTGCTGCATCCAAAAGCTGTGTTTTTGCGGTTTCATATGATGTGGTCACGGCTGGCTCTCCCCGATGTTGCGGCATCCTCGACTGGACAAACTAGGTCGTCCTTGCTATAGGCCCACTTCCTGCAATTCATTGCAACT
This sequence comes from uncultured Roseobacter sp., assembly GCF_947496515.1. Taxonomy (GTDB): domain Bacteria; phylum Pseudomonadota; class Alphaproteobacteria; order Rhodobacterales; family Rhodobacteraceae; genus Roseobacter. The sequence continues at coordinate 65,014 of NZ_CANMDB010000002.1, forward strand.
CAACTTAGAAAGGTGGTGAAAACCACATGCAGGTCAGTGTTCGCGACAACAATGTCGATCAGGCGCTTCGTGCCCTGAAGAAAAAGCTCCAGCGTGAGGGTGTCTTTCGCGAGATGAAGCTCAAGCAACATTTCGAGAAACCGTCCGAGAAAAAAGCACGCGAGAAAGCTGAAGCGATCCGCCGCGCCCGTAAACTGGCGCGTAAAAAGGCCCAACGCGAAGGGATGATGTAAGCATCTCGCCGCTACGGCCTTGGTAGTTCTGAACCCCCGCACGCCAGGCGCGCGGGGGTTTTCTTTTTTGATCCAAGCGGGCACTCAGAGCTTGCTCCGCCCAACGCGACAGAAGCGCGCAGGTCCGGCGCCGTGCGTCGCGCATGTGCTGCCTGTGCGATGCCGGACCGCCGTGGATTTCGGGCGGGAATGGTGTGCTGAACCTCGTTGGAAGAGCCAGGGTCATGGCTGAGGAAACGCGCCCGTCGGAAATGGCATAATTCAACTTTGGGGCCGGTAAACAGCGGTTTTTGTGCGGCATAACCAGCCCAACGCCAAAGCCGAGCCACCTTCAAGCTGAAGGCAGGTCTGATTGCGATGCCTCCTGACTGTCTTAAGGGTTCGCAAACCACGTCCCGGCTAGACACTGTGACCGCCCGCCGCCGCGCGCGGCACAGCACATGCGAGGGGCAGATGTGAATGGCAACCGGACCACACCGCAGGCTTTCAAAATTTCCAATACACGCTAACGTAGCGACAGAAGACGAAAAATCTGCGGGTTGATTGATGCAGATCAAAGCGCGCCAAATCTCCGCAGGCCAAACCGACCGTATGATTACGTCCCCACGCCTGCGCGGGGCCAATCGAAAGGGAACCCGGATCAATGAACACCGGTACATTCAACTACATAAAACTGGTGGTGCTGGCGCTCGCCACGTTGTTCACCATGATTGCTGCAAGCTACGCGCGCGATCTGGCCTATCAGGTGCACATGATCCTCTTCATGGTCATCGCGGCAGGTTTGTTTCTGGTCACGTTACGGGCCACGGATGAGCCGGCAAGGCCGACACCGACCCATGAGTATTTTGACAGCGTCGTGCGCGCGGCAGTCATCGCGACAGCGTTCTGGGGCGTGGTGGGTTTTCTGGCAGGGACATGGATCGCTTTCCAGCTCGCCTTTCCCGCGCTCAATTTCGAGTGGTCGGAGGGCTACGCCAATTTCGGGCGCCTGCGGCCTCTGCACACCTCGGCGGTGATCTTTGCCTTTGGTGGCAACGCGCTGATCGCGAGCTCTTTTTTCATCGTGCAACGCACCTGCGCCGCGCGGCTCTGGGGCGGTAATCTGGGCTGGTTCGTGTTCTGGGGATACCAGCTTTTTATCGTGCTCGCGGCCACGGGCTATCTGCTCGGCGGCACGCAGTCCAAGGAGTACGCGGAACCCGAGTGGTATGTGGACATCTGGCTGACCATCGTGTGGCTGGCGTTTCTGGCCTGTTTCCTCGGCACGCTGATCAAGCGCAAGGAGCCGCATATCTACGTGGCCAACTGGTTCCTGCTTGCTTTCATCGTCACCGTCGCGATGCTGCATGTGGTCAACAATATTTCCATTCCCGTGTCGATCTGGGGCAGTAAATCCGTACAGGTCTTCTCCGGTGTGCAGGACGCCATGGTGCAATGGTGGTACGGGCACAACGCTGTGGGCTTCTTCCTGACCGCGGGTTTCCTCGGCATGATGTACTACTTCGTGCCGAAACAGGCCGAACGCCCGGTGTTCAGCTACAAGCTCAGCATCATTCACTTCTGGGCGCTGATCTTCTTGTACATCTGGGCCGGGCCGCACCATCTGCACTACACCGCCTTGCCTGACTGGGCGGCGACGCTGGGCATGGTGTTTTCGATCATCCTGTGGATGCCCAGCTGGGGTGGTATGATCAACGGCCTGATGACGCTGCAGGGCGCCTGGGACAAGCTGCGCACCGACCCGGTGTTGCGGATGATGGTCACCAGCCTCGCGTTCTACGGCATGTCCACCTTCGAGGGACCGATGATGTCGATCCGCTCGGTCAACTCCCTGAGCCACTATACCGACTGGACCATCGGGCACGTGCACTCCGGTGCGCTCGGCTGGAACGGGCTGATCACATTCGGTGCGCTCTATTACCTGGTGCCCGTGCTGTGGAAGCGCGAGCGGCTCTACAGCCTGACCCTTGTCAGCTGGCACTTCTGGCTCGCCACGATTGGCATCGTGCTCTACGCGGCCTCGATGTGGGTGACCGGCATCATGGAAGGTCTGATGTGGCGCGAAGTGGATGCCAACGGCTTCCTCGTCAACAGCTTTGCCGATACCGTCAGCGCCAAGTTCCCCATGTATGTGGTGCGTGGCCTCGGTGGGGTGCTCTTCCTCTCCGGCGCCCTGATCATGTGCTACAACCTGTGGATGACCGTCCGCGCAGCGCCTGCCAAGGCGTCGCTCGGCACGGCTGTCCCCGCTGAATAAGGAGGGGCTGGTATGTCGATCCTCACAAAACACAAGGCAATCGAGACCAACGCGACCCTTCTGCTGGTGCTCAGTTTTCTGGTGGTCTCCATCGGCGGGCTGGTGCAGATCGTGCCGCTGTTCTATCTGGAGAACACCATCGAGGAAGTGGAGGGCATGCGCCCCTACTCGCCTCTGGAACTGGCCGGTCGCGACATCTACATCCGTGAAGGCTGCTACGTCTGTCACAGCCAGATGATCCGGCCCATGCGCGACGAGGTGGAGCGTTACGGCCACTACTCGCTGGCTGCGGAATCCATGTACGACCATCCGTTCCAGTGGGGGTCCAAACGCACGGGCCCGGATCTGGCGCGGGTCGGTGGTCGCTATTCGGACGACTGGCACATCGACCATCTGCGCAACCCCAAATCGGTCGTGCCGGAATCGATCATGCCCCCCTACGGCTTTCTGGAACGCACGCTGATCGACGGTGAATACATCGGTGATCTGATGCAGACCCATGCCATCGTGGGGGTGCCCTATACCGAAGAGATGCTGGCCGAGGCGCGCGCTGATTTCCGCGCTCAGGCCGATCCGGACAGCGATTTCGACGGGCTGCTGGAGCGCTACCCGGGCGCGCAGGTGCGCAACTTTGACAACGCTCCGGGCATTTCCGAGGCCGACGCCTTGATCGCCTATCTGCAGATGCTGGGCACGCTGGTCGATTTCTCGACCTTCACCCCAGACGCCAGCCGGTAGAGGGGAAACCAGCATGGAAACCTACACCTTCTTACGCGAATTCGCCGATAGCTGGATGCTGCTGCTGCTCTTTTGCATCTTTATCGGCGTGGGATTTTGGGTCTTTCGACCGGGTAGCCGCAAGGTGCACGACGAGAGCGCCAACATGATTTTCCGAAACGACGACCGACCCGCCCCGGAACAGGAGGCCAAGAAATGAGCGAGATCCCCCCGAAGCAAGAGGGCGACCCCAACACCACAGGCCACAGCTGGGACGGGATCGAGGAGTTTGACAACCCGATGCCACGCTGGTGGCTCTGGACCTTTTACGCGACCATCGTCTGGGGCATCGGCTACGTGATCGCCTATCCGGCCTGGCCGCTCGTTTCTTCCGCGACAGCGGGCTTGCTGGGCTACTCCACCCGTGGTGAGGTTGCCGTGGAAATCGCAGCCGTCGAAGAGGCCAATGCCGGGATCAACGCGGAGCTTGCCGCGGCCGAACTCACGGAAGTGTCCGCCAATACCGAGCTGAATACCTATGCGGTCTCTGCGGGTGCTGCCGTTTTCCGGACATGGTGTGCGCAATGTCACGGCTCGGGTGCGGCTGGTTTCGTGGGCTACCCGAACCTGCTGGACGACGCGTGGCTTTGGGGCGGTGATATCGAGGCGATTTACACGACGATCGCCCACGGTATCCGCAACGAGGATGATCCCGACGCGCGGTTCTCCATCATGCCGGCCTACGGTGAGATTTTCAGTGAGGAAGAGATCGCGCAGGTCGTGAACTACGCCATGACCCTCTCTGGTCGCACGCCGCAGGATGCCAGCCTCGTGGAACCCGGTTCTGCGCTTTTCGCGGACAATTGTGCCGCGTGCCATGGCGACAACGGGCTCGGCAATACCGAGCTGGGCGCGCCGAACCTCAGCGATGCAATCTGGCTCTATGGCGGGGACTACGACACGCTGATCGAAACTGTGACCTATAGCCGCTATGGCGTTATGCCCCCTTGGACCCAGCGGCTGTCCGAGGCAGAGATCCGCGCAGTTGCACTCTACGTCCACCAGCTCGGGGGCGGCGAATAACATTGCCCTCGGGGCGCTCAAATCTTCGCCCTCCCGTGCCAAACCCGCAAGGACTGTCGTGACCGATCAAGCGCCACCTCCCAGCCTATACGCCGCCCGCGAACCGATCTTTCCGCGGCGTGTTTCGGGCCCGTTCCGCAATCTCAAGTGGATCATCATGGGGGTGACGCTTGGCATCTACTATATCTTCCCGTGGATCCGCTGGGATCGTGGGCCTGAACTGCCCAATCAGGCGGTGCTGCTCGATCTGGCGAACCGGCGGTTTTATTTCTTCTGGATCGAGATCTGGAGCCACGAGTTCTACTTCGTCGCCGGGCTGCTCATCATGGCGGGGCTGGGGCTGTTTCTCTTCACCTCGGCCCTCGGTCGTGTCTGGTGTGGGTATGCGTGCCCCCAGACCGTCTGGACCGATCTCTTCATCAAGGTCGAACGCATGGTCGAAGGTGACCGCAACGCGCGCCTGCGACTGCACCGGCAGGAAAAGATGGATGCGCGCAAGCTGCGGCTGAGGCTGACCAAATGGACACTGTGGCTGCTGATCGCTGTGGCGACGGGCGGGGCCTGGGTCTTTTACTTCGCCGATGCGCCGACGCTTTTCGTCGACCTTTTTACCGGGCAGGCGGCTGCCGTGGCCTATATCACTGTGGCGATCCTGACCGCGACGACCTTTGTTTTTGGCGGCTTCATGCGCGAGCAGATTTGCATCTATGCCTGTCCCTGGCCGCGCATCCAGGCTGCGATGATGGATGAGGACACGCTGACCGTCGCCTACAGGGAATGGCGCGGCGAGCCGCGCAAGCACAGTCAGGAGGCCAAGGATGCCCCGCAGGGTGACTGCATCGATTGCATGGCCTGCGTTAACGTCTGCCCGATGGGGATCGACATTCGCGACGGGCAGCAACTGGAGTGTATCACCTGCGCGCTCTGCATCGACGCCTGTGATGACGTGATGGAGCGGATCGGCAAACCACGCGGGCTGATCGACTACATCGCCCTGTCCGATGAGGAGCGTGAACGCGCCGGGGCGGAGCCGCGCCCGGTGTGGAAGCACGTGTTCCGCCCGCGCACACTGCTTTACACGGCCCTTTGGGGCGGGGTCGGGGTTGCGCTGATCGTGGCGCTCTTTATCCGCTCGGACATCGAGATGACCGTGGCTGCCGTGCGCAACCCGACCTTCGTCACCCTTTCGGATGGCTCGATCCGCAACACCTACGACATCCGCCTACGCAACAAGAACAACGAAGAACGCCTGTTCCGCATCTCCGCCGTCGGGGATCCGGCGCTCCGCGTCCAGTTGGAAGGCACCCCCTATGCCTCCGTCGATGTGCCTGCGGATACATCGTTCTTGCAGCGGGTCTATGTCGTGGCGCCCCCCGGATCCGACCCCGCCGCGGCGGAGCGGACGGAGGTGCGGTTCTGGATCGAGGATCTCAGCAATGGCGAGCGCGCGTACCGCGACAGCAGTTTCAACGGGAGAGGGCAAGCCCAATGACCAAGCAACTGACCGGCAAGCATGTGGCCATCATCTTCGTCTCGGCCTTCAGCGTGATCATTTCTGTCAATCTGCTGCTGGCCTACAGCGCGATCAGCACCTTCCCCGGGCTGGAGGTCAAAAACTCCTATGTGGCCAGCCAGACCTTCGATGTGGATCGGGCGGCACAGAATGCGCTTGGCTGGTCTGTGTCGGCGCAAAAGCAGGGCCCGCAGGTTGTGCTGTCGATCACCGATGCAGCCGGAGCGCCAGTAGAGGTTGCCGCCCTGGATGCAACCCTGGGCCGCGCAACCCACGTGCGCGATGACCAGCGCCCTGATTTCGTGTTCGACGGCGCACGCTACGTGGCGCCCGCAGCGCTGGCGCCCGGCAACTGGAACCTGCGTATGAAGGCCACGGCACTGGATGGCACCAAGTTTCAGCAACGGGTCATTCTTCACATTCCCAAAGAGGCGTCTTGAGCAGCGTCGCCACAAACGGGCCGGTCGCCTGCCCTGGCTGCGTTGCCGGTGTGGCGCCGGTTGAGGCCGCTCCCGTGGCCGGGCAGATCATGTTGTCCTTGCCGACGATCCACTGTCAGGCCTGTATCGCGCGTGTCGAGGACGCGCTTGCTGCGTATCCGGGCGTCACGTCAGCGCGAGTGAATTTGACGCTGAAACGTGTCGCTGTCGATGCTGCCCCTGATGTCGCTGCCGCAGATCTGGTGGGTTTATTGGAGCGCCAGGGGTTTGAGGCACATGAGCTTGACGTCTCCGTTCTGACCGAGACGACGACCCGAACTGCGGGCCGCGACTTGCTGATGCGGCTTGCGGTTGCCGGGTTCGCCTCAATGAACGTGATGCTGCTGTCGGTGGCGGTGTGGTCGGGGGCAGCGGATGCCACACGCGATCTTTTTCACTGGATCTCAGCGGCGATTGCACTGCCGGCCATCGCGTTTTCTGCGCAGCCGTTCTTTCGCAACGCATGGGCTGCCTTGCGCGCCGGGCGTCTCAACATGGATGTGCCGATCAGTCTGGCCATTGTGCTGGCGCTCGCCACATCCCTTTGGGAGACGTGGCTGTCAGGGCATCATGCGTATTTCGACGCCGCACTGACACTGACCTTCTTTTTGCTTGCAGGGCGGTGGCTGGATGCACGGGCGCGGGCTGCCGCGCGCTCTGCAGCCGAGGAGTTGACCGCGCTCGAAGTGCCCCGCGCCTGGCGTGTGGAGGCGGGAACAGCGGTCGAGGTGCCGGTGGCCGACTTGCGTCTGGGTGACGCGGTGCTGGTCAAGCCTGGCGCACGCGCCGCCGTTGACGGTGTGGTGATGAACGGTCGATCAGAGGTCGACCGCGCGCTGCTGACAGGCGAGACGCTGCCCGAGGTGCGCGGACCCGGTGACGTGGTCGCTGCGGGAGAGCTGAACCTCACCGGCCCCCTGACGGTGCGTGCGAAGGCCGTAGGTCAGGACACATCACTGCACCGAATGGCGGCGTTGGTGGCTGTCGCGGAAAGCGGGCGGTCGCGCTATACCTCGCTCGCGGACCGCGCGGCCAAGCTCTACGCCCCCGGGGTGCACATCCTGTCGGCGCTGGCGTTTCTGGGGTGGCTGATCTGGTCGGGCGATCTGCGTGTGTCGCTCAATATTGCGGCTGCGGTGCTGATCATCACCTGCCCCTGTGCTCTCGGTCTGGCTGTTCCCGCGGTGACGACAGCCGCTTCGGGAAGGCTGTTTGGCAAGGGTCTTTTGATCAAGAATGCAACAGCGCTGGAGCGGTTGGCAGAGGTTGATACGGTCGTCTTCGACAAGACCGGGACGCTGACCACCGGTGCACCGGAATTGACCAACTGGGATGATCTGACCGCAGCTCAGAAATCGGTGGCCCGGGCGCTTGCGGCCGGATCAGCGCACCCGCTTTCCGCTGCGATTGCCGAGGCGGCACGTCAGGAAGGATGCAGTCCGGCACTTCTTGATGCGCTTCGGGAAAAGCCTGGTTTTGGTACAGAGGGCGAGATGGCGGGGAGACCGGTGCGGCTGGGGCGGCCCGACTGGGTGGGTGTCGAAGACGACGGTCAGACGGACACGATTGCGGCACTTGATGCGGGCACCGGGTCGCCGATCGTCCTGCGGTTTCGTGATGCTCCACGGTCGGATGTGGCAGAGACGATTGCGGCGCTGACGGCGCAGGGGCTCAACGTCAGTCTTCTGTCAGGGGATCGGGAGACGAGCGTCGCACAGTTCGCAGGCACATTCGGGATCGACGATTGGCATGCCGGGATGCGGCCCGAAGACAAACTGAACATGATTGCGAAGCTGCAGGAGCAAGGCCGCAGAATCCTCATGATCGGCGATGGTCTGAACGATACCGGAGCCTTGGCCGCGGCACATGTTTCCATCAGTCCGGGCAAGGCGCTCGATGCCGCGCGCGCCGCGTCCGATATGGTCCTGTTAGGGGCGGAACTGGCGCCGATTGCCGAAGCAGTCTCGGTTGCGCGCCAGGCCACCAAACGGATTCGCGAGAACTTTCAGATCGCGACAATCTATAACGTGGTTGCGGTCCCGCTGGCGGTGGCCGGTCTGGCAACGCCGCTGATTGCCGCTCTGGCGATGTCCACGTCGTCGATTTCGGTCTCGCTCAACGCGCTGCGGGTCAGGGGGCGGGGATGAACGTTCTGGCGTATCTCATCCCCATTTCGCTGTTTTTGGGCGGTATCGGGCTTGTGGGATTTCTGTATACGTTAAAGACCCGTCAGTACGATGATCCCGAGGGTGACAGCCGCCGGATCCTGAGTGACAGGTGGGACGATGCACCCAAACCCTAGGGTCATGGAATTAGTCCGTCGGCGTCGGGTTGGTGGTATATCTGTTCAAAAGAGCTCGACTTAGCGCAACGGGGTGTCGCGCAACACAGGTGCCATTTAACATGTCTACATCATTGGCGCCGTCACATAGGCTGTGACGAAAAATAGCCTGAGCCGCGCGACCCGAGACCCGGGATAGCCAGAGCGACGTGGCACACCGATGACCATAAAGGGCCATGGCATTCTTACGCAGGCGGGGCAGGGGTCGCCGTGCCCAGGTTGGCGCTATGCTTTGGGGCAGACCAGCGCTGCATCAACCTATGTAAAGGCCGCATCTGGCCATGCGCGACGTCGTCAAGCGGCGTGCCCGCCAAGGCCAGATGTATGATGCGTCAAGATGGGCCAACCATCATGCAGCTCAGGTTGCGCGCGGCCAGCCGCCGACAGGCCAGATCAGCGCTGTCCCGGGTCATGCCAAGGAAGTTCGCGTCAAAACCTGTCGGCTGTCTGACGACCTTCCGCAGCGTGCCTTCGAGCGTTGCCATTTCCGCCAGTGCCGTTGTGACCAACGCGCGCTCCGCATTATAACGGGTGGCAAAGCGACCGACATTCACGCCCCATTGATGCCCGCCGGAAGTTGATAGCCGGGTGACAATCTCTGTTTCCTGAACGGCTGGCGTCGCTTCGGCCATTTCCGTCACCGTGCCCGTGTCACTGGCGCTGCCTTCCGCGGGGCGCATGATCGGGCGCAGGTTTGCCGTCGCTAGTGCTGCGTTACGTGGCACGATCGGTGCTGCGACAGGTTCTGCTGGAATGTCCTGTGCCGCAACGAGCGCCATCTGAATGTCTGCCGACAAGACACCGCTCGCGCTGGCAAGTGCGGCCGGAGGGGGTGGTGTTGTACCTGCGCGCACCTGTGGTCGCAGACTGGTCCGGGTGATGCCGCTGACCCGCGTAATCGCGCCCGGTCCGCCCGGTTGATATGCCGGTTTCTTGGGCTTTCTCAGGGCCACCCGGCTGGGCGCACGCTTGAAGCCCATATCCAGCAGCTCGGCGACGCGCGCGTTGCGCGCACGGGTGGAGGTGCCCCCGAACATCGTGGCGATGATACGTTCGCGTCCGCGCTCCGCAGAGGCCACCAGGTTGAAACCTGCCGCGCGGGTGTAGCCGGTCTTGATCCCGTCCGCACCACGGTAGGCTGCGAGCAACCGGCGATTTGTGTTCGCGACCTCACGGATGCCTGCGTGGGTCGAGCGCCGCGAGAAGAGGTTATAGTACTCGGGATAGTCATAGAGCACGTGACGCCCCAGGATCGACATGTCTCGCGCCGTTGAAAGATGCCCCTTTTCTGTCAGCCCATGGGCATTCTTGAAGGTGGTCCGTGACATGCCCAGTGCCTTGGCCGTGCGGTTCATCCGACGGGCAAAGGCCGCCTCCGACCCTTCGAGCGCTTCTCCGATGGCGGTGGCTGCGTCATTGGCCGATTTCACAGCTGCCGCGCGGATCAAATACCGAAAGGCGATGCGCTGCCCGGATTTCAGCCCAAGCTTCGACGGTGGTTCGGATGCGGCGAAGCGTGAGATGCGCACTTTGGTATCGAGCGAAATCTCGCCCCGCTCGACCGCCTGGAAAGCGATGTAGAGTGTCATCATCTTAGTAAGCGATGCAGGATGCAGCCGGGTATCGGCGTTGCGCGAATGCAGCACCTCGCCGGATCGTGCGTCCATAACGTAGGCGGCATAGGGTGCGGCGGCCGCGCTGAGCGGCAAAATCACCAAAAGCCAAAGTGCTGCGAGTACAAATAGCCCGTAACGGGCCGGCACAAAACGCCGAACCTTCATGATAACCTGCCTTTTCTGCCTCATGCCGCCGATTGTTTCGACTGGCTTTTCTGCGCCAAAGCGTAGCACAGGTTTCCAGTTCCATAAAGCCTATGAATTAAGGTATTTACGTTAACTTTTGGTAACCGTGATCGCACTCAATGCTTGCGCAATTGCCGTGGTGTTTTGTCACTCATTCGCCCTGTTTCCGATCCACCTCTATCTGATCTATCAGTGGCATCAGTCCAGCCAGGCAACTCAACATGTGGTAGCGCGCGCTTGGTTCAGGAACAGGAGCATGCTCGTAGTCCCAGGCGTATGGGTGATCAAGCAGAATGCCCCAGCCGCCCGCCGCGATCATGGGCAGGACGTCGGAGCGCATGGAATTGCCGATCATCAGCCCACCGCTGGCGCCCTCGCCGTACCGGGAAAAGATCTCTCCGTAGACCTGCGGTGTCTTGTCGGAGACAATTTCGACGCCATGAAAAAGATCGCGCAGCCCAGACTGCGCCAGCTTGCGCTCCTGATCCAGCAGATCCCCCTTGGTAATCAGCACAGTGCGGTGCGTCCGGCTGACCGCCTGAACCGTCTCGCGCGCATCCGGCAAGAGCTCCACCGGATGGCGCAGCATCTCGCGGCCTGCGTCGAGGATCTCACTGATCACCTGCGCCGAAACCTCGCCATCGGTTACTTCTATCGCGGTCTCGATCATCGACAGGGTAAAGCCTTTTACCCCGAACCCGTAGTGCTGCAGATTGCGCTTTTCAGCGTCCGTGAGCCGGGCCAGCAGCCCGTCCCGTTCCGTGTAATCTGTCAAGAGCGTCGCGAAGTGGGCCTGCGTCAGTTGAAAGAAGCGCTCGTTATGCCAGAGCGTGTCATCGGCATCAAAACCGACGGTATGCAGTGCCGCAGCCATGACCACGCCCCCTTTTCTAAATGACCAAACGGGTTATATAGAGCGCTCAACGACTCATCACCCCATCCTTTGAAGCAGGAGCAGAAATGCATCGCGACCCGATCCTGATGGCAGACCGGTCAGACGACGATGGCGATACATCCATCCTGACCGCCACCAAGCCCAAGACCAAACGGCCGCCGCTCTACAAGGTGTTGCTGTTGAACGATGACTTCACGCCGATGGAATTCGTTGTGCACGTGCTTGAGCGCTTCTTCGGTCTCAACCATGCGCAAGCATTCGAGATCATGCTGACGGTACACAAGAAGGGCGTCGCGGTGGTCGGTGTGTTCAGCCACGAAATCGCGGAAACGAAAGTCGCGCAGGTCATGGATTTCGCGCGCAGACACCAACACCCGCTGCAGTGCACGATGGAAAAAGAAGAGTAGCCGTTGATTGATACGCGCGTTGCGCTGGCGCTTGAAGCTGGCAGTGCGGTCCTGCCCCCTGATGGGCTGATCGCTGTCTTCCGTCCTCCGGCGCAGGCACGTCTGGACAGATTGCCCAAGGATCGTACCGAGATCATCGTTGATGCCAGACCGGACTACGATCTCTGGCAAGCTCGGGGTTTCAGGTGCACGGTCGATCCGCAGGAAAGCTACGCCGGCGCGATTGTCATCATCCCTCGCGCCAAGGCCGAGGCGCGCGCCCTGATTGCAAAAGCGTCAGCACTGACCGGGGGCGCGCTGGTCATCGACGGGCAGAAAACCGATGGTGTTGACAGCCTGCTGCGCGAGATGCGCAAGAGGGTGGTCGTTGAGGGGCCTATCAGCAAGGCCCATGGCAAGCTCTTCTGGATCAATAGATCCGACGATGTAAGCTTTGAGGATTGGGTCGCGGGACCCGCGCTGACCCCGGGCGGTTTCTGGACAGCGCCCGGGGTTTTTTCCGCCGATGGAATAGATCCTGCCTCTGCCCTGCTGGTCGAGACCTTGCCGGATGATCTTGGCCCTTGTGTCGCGGATCTGGGTGCGGGCTGGGGGTTTCTCTCGGCGCATATCCTGACGCGGCCGGAGGTGAGAGAGGTGCATCTGGTCGAGGCGGGCCATATGGCGCTTGCCTGCGCGCAGCATAATGTGACCGACGCACGGGCGCATTTTCACTGGGCGGATGCGACCACCTGGCAACCGGCTGAGGCCCTCGATACCATCGTCATGAACCCGCCTTTTCATGCCGGGCGCAAGGCCGACCCGTCGCTCGGTCAGGGATTCGTTGAGGCTGCAGCGCGACTGCTGAAACCACAGGGGCAGCTCTTCATGGTGGCAAATCGGCACTTGCCATATGAGGCGACATTGCACAGGCTCTTTACCAACTGCGCCGAGATTGACGGAGACAGCCGCTTTAAAGTGTTCCACGCCAGCCGTCCTCGGCGCACGCACCGCTGAGCCTCTTTCCACCGCAAGGAAACGCCTATGTCATTTTCCATCAACGGCAAGACCGCCATCGTCACCGGTGCCGCCAACGGCATCGGACTTGCCATTGCCCGCCAGTTCGCGGACCGGGGGGCCAATGTCATGTGCGCTGACATGGACGAAAAGCGGCTGCAGGATGAATGGGGAGATGCGGCTGAGGAAGGAACGGTGCGTTACTTTGCCGGGGATCTGCGTCAGCGGCTGACCATCGCCAATCTGGTCTCTGCCACCATTGACGCTTTCGACCGGGTGGATATTCTGGTGAACGGATCCCGTCAGGTCATGCCGACGGAGGCGCTGAATGTGGAGGATACCTCCGTTGCGGTGCTGCTGGAGCAAAACCTGATGACGGCCCTTCAACTGACCCAGCAGGTGGCCAAGCGCATGATCAAGCAAGGTGCTGATCAGGCCGAAGGGCAGCTGGGGTCGATCATTAACCTCAGCTCCATCGCGGCCCGGCAGACCCGGCCGGAACTGATGGGCTATTCCATCGCCTCGGCGGCACTGGAGCAGATGACCCGCTCCATGGCGCTGGCGCTGGCGCCCGAGCGGATCCGCGTGAATGCGGTTGCCTTTGGGTCGGTGATGAGCGCGTCGCTGAAATCCTCCGTCGTTGAGCACACCGATTGGCGGGAGGAAATTCGCGATCACACGCCGCTGGGCCGGATTGCGGGGCCAGCGGAGCTTGCCGAGGCGGTGCAGTTTCTGGCGGCGGAAAGCTCGGGCTTCATGACCGGCGAGGTGATTACCGTGGATGGTGGGCGCAGCCTTCTCGATGTGGTCGCAGCACCCGCGCACTGACGATTGCCACTTTTTCTTCGCCTCTGATACGCGCTAGACATACTGTCAGACTGATCTGACAGATGGACCCTAGATGACCGACAGCTTTGAGACTGAAAAGGCCCGCGCCGCCGCGTGGTTCCGGCAACTGCGCGACGAGATCGTCGAAGCCTTCGAGACGCTGGAGCAAGATCACAGCGATGGGCCTCTGGCGGAGGCTGCGCCCGGGGCGTTCGAGGTGACGGAGACGACCCGCATGAGCGAGGATGGCTCCGATGCCGGTGGCGGTCTGATGAGTGTCATGCGGGGCGGGCGCGTCTTTGAGAAGGTGGGCGTCAATATCTCGACTGTCTACGGCACGCTGGGCACCCGTGCACAGGGTGCCATGGCCGCACGCAAGGGTATTCCCGGAATGGCGGAGGATCCGCGGTTCTGGGCGAGCGGTATCAGCCTCGTGGCCCATATGCAGAACCCGCATGTGCCAGCAGTTCATATGAATACGCGGATGTTCTGGACGCCCCATGCCTGGTGGTTCGGTGGTGGGTCGGACTTGAACCCCTGTCTGGAGTATGACGCCGATACCGCCCATTTCCACGACACCCAGCGGCGGCATCTCGACCCGCATGGGACCGATCTTTATCCTCGGCTGAAGACCTGGGCGGATGAGTATTTCTACATTCCGCACCGCAACCGTGCCCGGGGGGTCGGTGGCATTTTCATGGACGACCGCAATACCGGGGACTGGGAGGCGGATTTTGCCCTGACTAAGGACATTGGTCGTGCCTTCCTGCCCGCCTACGTGCCTTTGGTGCGCAAGCGTCGCGCGTCGGAGTGGTCAGAGCAGGACAAGCAGGCCCAGTTGGTACACCGCGGGCTCTATGCAGAGTACAATCTGGTCTATGATCGAGGTACGAAATTCGGGTTGGAGACGGGGCATAATGCGGACGCCGTGTTGATGAGCCTGCCACCGCTGGCCATGTGGACCTGAGAGCGGTCGCGCTGCGCTGCAGGTCGTCGGTTGGTCGGTAGGTAGGGGGCGCTGCCCCCCGGCCTGCGGCCTCCCCCCGGAGTTTATCTGGCAAGATGAAAGAGCGGGCCGGTCAACCGTGCCAATCGAAAAAGCCAGGTCCGGCACGGGTGAGGAGTTCTTCGGCGAGATCCGCCCCCATGGCAGCGGCGTCGGAAATGCGACCTTCGCGTGCGGCTTTGAGTGCCTGGCTGCCGTCGGGGCGCAGCACCTCGCCGCGCAGCCGGAGCCCGTCACCGCTATGCTCGGCCAGACCCGCGATGGGCGTCTGGCAGGACCCGTCGAGCGTCAGCAGGAAGCTGCGTTCGGCAGCCAGACGCTCTCCCGTTGGAACATCGTGGATCGCCATCAACAGCTCAGCGGTCGCTGCGTCGTCCTTGCGCCGTTCAATTCCGATGGCGCCCTGGGCCACGGCGGGCAGCATCTCGTCAGGATCGACCGGGGTGGCGGGGACATCCGTTCTGCCTAGCCGCTTCAGACCGGCAGCCGCAAGAAAGGTGCATTCCGCCACACCATCGGTGAGCTTTTTCAGGCGTGTCTGCACATTGCCGCGAAACTCGACCACCTTCAGGTCGGGTCTGCGATGCAGGAGCTGAGCCCGGCGCCGCAGGCTGGACGTCCCAACAACCGCGCCCGTTGCAAGATCTGCAATACCACCTAACGCGGGCGAGATGAAAGCATCGCGCACATCCTCGCGCGGCAGGTAGGTGTCGAGGATCAGCCCGTCTGGCTGCAGTGTCGGCATGTCCTTCGTGGAATGCACTGCGATGTCAATTTTGCCTGACAGCAGGTCTTCTTCGATCTCGCGGGTAAAGAGCCCCTTGCCACCGATCTCTTTCAAGGGGCGATCCTGGATTGCATCACCGGTCACCTTGATGACAACGATCTCGAAACATTCGTGCCCCAGATCAAAGGCTTGGGCGAGCCGATCACGGGTCTCATACGCCTGCGCCAGCGCCAGCGGCGAGCCGCGGGTGCCGATTTTGAGGGTCGAGTCGGGGGTCGGGAGCGATACTGTCATGCCGTCCTCTTTATGCGCGTCAATTTCGACTGACAACCCGCCCAGTGTCTTGACAACCGGCTGGCATCCACCGACCAACGGGGAACAACAGGTGAGGACGACCATGGCTCCGACAAAAACCATTCTGCGCGCGCTGGCGGGCGAGACACTTCCCACGCCGCCCATCTGGATGATGCGGCAAGCGGGCCGCTACCTGCCCGAATACCGCGCGACCCGGGCCGAGGCGGGCGACTTCCTGTCGCTGTGCTACAATCCGGAGCTCGCGGCCGAGGTCACGCTGCAACCCATCCGCCGCTACGGGTTCGATGCCGCTATCCTCTTTGCGGATATTCTGTTGCTGCCCCAGGCGCTCGGGGCGGATCTGTGGTTCGTGACGGGCGAGGGGCCAAGGCTCTCGACCGTGCAAACCCAGGCGGATTTCGACAAGCTCGGACCGGTTGAGGATATTCACGAGACGCTGAACCCCATCTATGAGACCGTCCGCATCCTGCGTGGCGCGCTGCCCAGCGAGACCACGCTGATCGGATTCGCGGGCGCCCCGTGGACAGTGGCCACCTATATGATCGCCGGGCGGGGGACGCCGGATCAGGGACCGGCTCACGCATTGAGGCAGGAGAATACCGCGCTGTTCGAGGCGCTGCTGGCCCGGATCACGGCGGGCACCATCGACTATCTGGCTGCGCAGATTGATGCAGGTGCCGAGGTGGTGAAGATCTTTGACAGCTGGGCCGGGTCGCTCAAGGGCGAGGCCTTCGAAAAATACGCCGTGGCCCCGGCGCAAGAGATTACCGCCGCGCTCAAGGAGCGGCACCCGCATATTCCCGTGATTGGTTTCCCGCGTGAGGCGGGGGATGCCTATATCGGGTTTGCGCGGGCCACCGGGGTGGATTGTGTGGCACTCGACAACTCCGTGAGTGCCGAGTGGGCGGCCCAGCACGTGCAGGTGGATGGCTGTGTGCAGGGTAACCTCGCCAGCCGTCACATGGTGACCGGTGGTGCGGCACTGGTGGAGGAGACAAAAGCCATCGTCGCGGCGCTGTCCAAAGGCCCGCATATCTTCAACCTGGGGCACGGGATCACGCCGGACGCCGACCCGGACAACGTGCAGCGGATGATCGACGCGGTGCGCGAGGGCTGACCATGTTCGCGACAGCCGGACGATGGGCGAATCGGGCAATTCCGGCTTGACGCGCTGCGGCACCTGTCATAATCCACCGGCTCGTGGCGTTATAGCTCAGTTGGTTAGAGCGAACGACTCATAATCGTTAGGTCCCTGGTTCAAGTCCAGGTAACGCCACCATTCCATCCCCCTTACAAAAGCGGACAGACGCGCGTCTACTTGTGAAACAGCGCGTTCCGGCAGGCTGGTCCAGGCCATGCAGTCGGCCCTTTGCATCGCACGCAACCGCAGCTAGAACGCGCAAACCCCGGGGTGACAACCTGCGTCATCTACACTAGCAATTCCCTGAGGGGACACGCCGGAGCAACCGCCCCGGCACAGTCAGGGAGACGCCGACACTATGATGCTGAGAAAATCGTTTTTGAGACTGGCGGGTGCAGCAGCACTCTTGGCCGGTCTGACCGCAGGGCCGCTGAGCGCACAGGATGTGACCTTGCGGCTGCACCAGTTTCTGCCTGCGCAGGCAAACGTGCCCAAGCTGATCCTGGACGTCTGGGCCGACACCATTGAGGAGAAAAGCGGCGGACGGATCGAGATTGAGCGCTACCCATCGATGCAGCTGGGCGGGCGACCGCCCGAGCTGATGGATCAGGCGATCGACGGCATTGCAGACATCGTCTGGACGGTGGTTGGCTATACGCCGGGGCGCTTCCCCTCGACGGAAGTTTTTGAGCTGCCCTTCATGATGACGAACGCGCCTGCCGCCTCCCGCGCCTATTGGGAGATGTTCGAGACACATATGAAAGACACCGAGTTCAAGGATGTGCATATCCTTGGCACCTGGGTGCACGGGCCCGGTCTGATCCACGTCAACAAGGAAGTGCGCACGCCGGCCGATATGGAAGGTCTGAAAATCCGCGGCGGCTCGCGTCTGGCCAATGCGCTGTTGGAGAAGATGGGCGCATCGCCCGTCGGCATGCCGGTGCCTGCGGTGCCGGAAGCGCTGTCCAAGGGGGTGATCGACGGCACCACCATTCCATGGGAGGTGACAGCCGCGCTCAAGATCCCGGAGCTGGTCGATAACCACACCGAATTTCCCGGCAATGCGCTTTACGTGCTGACCTTTGTGCTGGCGATGAACAAGGACAGCTACGAGAACCTGCCCGATGACCTCAAGCAGGTGATGGACGAAAACTCCGGGGTGGAGTTCTCTGTTTTTGCTGGCAAAACCATGGCCGAAAACGACGCGCCCGCACGTGAGGCAGCGCTGGCGCGTGGCAACAACGTGGTGATGCTCAGCGACAGCGAGGCCGCCGAATGGGAGGCCGCCGCACAGCCGATCTATAATGAATGGGTGGCTGAGATGAGCGAAAAGGGCATTGATGGTCAGGCGTTGATTGACGAGGCCCGCATGCTGATTGACCGCTATACCGAGTAATCAGGCACGCCGACCTGCGGCGACATGCGGCGGGTCGGATTGGTGAACGGAGCCATCATGCATCAGGCGGTCACATTTCTGGCCCGTGCCACCGCGGTGATCGGTGGTCTGGTGCTGCTGGCGCTGGTGTTGCTGACGACCGTTTCCACATTGGGTCGTGAGTTGGGTCCGGGCGAGATCAACGGCAACTACGAGATCCTGGAGGCGGGCGTGGCCTTTGCGATCTTCTCGTTTTTTCCGGTGTGTCAGCTTTACGGCGCGCATGCGACGGTGGATATCTTCACCTCGGCCCTGCCACCGCGGTTCAACCGTGCGATCGTCGCTTTCTGGGAAGTGGTTTTGACAGCGGCGCTCATTCTCATCAGCTGGCGGCTCTACGAGGGGATGCAGCGCTATATCGGCAATGGGGAGACGACGTTCTTTTTGCAGTTTCCTGTCTGGTGGTCCTATGCGGCGAGCTTTGCGGCCTCTGTGGTGACCTGTGTCGTCGGGCTCTATTGCGCGGCAGTGCGGGTGCGCGGCTGGGCGCATGACCGCGACTTGCTGCCAACCGCGTGAGGGACGACCGCCCGTGAGCAATCTTGAGCTTGGTTTTTGGTCCTTCCCGCTGCTGTTGATCATGATCTTCCTGCGCGCGCCCATTGGGCTGGCCATGCTGCTCTGTGGCTTTGCGGGCTGGTACTTTGCCATGGGTGGCAACGCCTCCGTGTTGCTCAACAAGCTGAAATCCGAAACCTACACCCAGTTTTCGAACTACTCGCTGTCGATCATCCCGATGTTCCTGCTGATGGGGCAGTTCGCGACGCTTTCGGGCATGTCGAGCGCGCTCTTCAAAGCAGCCGAGAGTTTTCTGGGGCATCGTCGCGGCGGGGTGGCGATGGCATCTGTGGGGGCCTGCGCGGGCTTTGGTGCGATCTGCGGGTCCTCGTTGGCGACCGCGGCCACCATGTCCAAGGTCGCGCTGCCGGAGCTGCGGCGCTATGGCTATGTCGGTGGTTTTTCCACCGCAACACTGGCCGCGGGAGGCACGCTTGGCATCCTGATCCCGCCGTCGGTGATCCTCGTGATCTATGCGATCATCACCGAGCAGAACATCGCCAAGCTGTTTCTGGCGGCTTTTGTTCCCGGCATACTCGCCGCCATTGGCTATATGTTGACGATCTCGCTTTACGTGCGGCTCTACCCGGCGGCGGCGGGCACGCGCGCGCCTCAGCCCATGGCCGAACGCTGGGCGGCGCTGGCGGCAACCTGGCCGGTGCTGGTGATCTTTGGCGTGGTCGTGGGCGGTATCTATCTGGGCTGGTTCACCCCCACCGAAGGGGCCGCCATCGGCGCTGCGGGCACCGGGCTCGTCGCATTGCTTTCGCGGAGCCTCAACTGGGCGGTGCTGCGTGAGAGCCTGCTCGGCACTGCGCGGACCACCGCCATGATCTTCTTCATCGTGCTGGGAGCAGGGTTCTACAACAGCTTTCTGGCGCTGTCGGGCGTGCCGCAGTTCATGGCGGACTGGGTGCTGGAGCAGGGGCTCGACCCGTGGATTGTCCTGTCGGTGATCCTGCTGTTCTACCTGCTTTTCGGGTGTCTGATGGACAGCCTGTCGATGATCCTGCTGACAGTGCCCATTTTCTTCCCTGTGATCTCGGCCATGGATTTCGGTATGTCGCCGGAGCATCTTGCGATCTGGTTCGGGATCCTTGTGCTGATCGTGGTGGAGGTCGGGCTGATCACGCCGCCTGTGGGCATGAACCTTTTTATCATCAACACGATGGACCGTGACACACCGATGACCGAAACCTACAAGGCGGTGATGTTCTTCGTGGGCTCGGACGTGCTGCGGGTGATCCTGCTGGTCATGTTCCCGGCGATCACACTCTTTCTCATTCCGGCCTGAGAGAGGGCCGCGCCACGGGCGCGACCCTTCGCGTTTACTATCAGGTCCAGGCCATGCGAGCCGGATGGAATTCGTTGCTGATGTGGTGTTCGGCCCCCACCAACCCGTCGCGCGTGAAATTGTACAGCGCGCGCCAGTAGGGCTGGATCGTCACGCCTTCTTCCTGCACGAGCGCCTGCATTTCTTTCATCAGCGCGCGCCGCTCGCCCACATCGGGGGTTGCCAGCGCGGACTTGAGCATTGCGTCAAATTCAGCGTTGGACCAGCCGAACTCGTTCCACGCCTCGCCGGTTCTGTAGGCGAGCGCCCAGACCTGCACACCCAGTGGACGATGCGCCCAGTCCGTCGAGGAAAACGGGTACTTGGACCAGTCATTCCAGAAGGTGCTGCCTGGCAGGATCGTCCGGCGGACCGCGATGCCCGCGTCCCGCAGCTGGGCCGCGACCGCATCGGTGGTGTCCTTGCGCCAGGCATCGTCGATAGAGATAAGCTCATGTTCGTAGTCAGCCATCCCCGCCTCTTCCATGAGAGCAAGCGCGCCTGCAGGATCATGCTTCATCGGGGGCAGTTCGGCGTAGTCCGGATGCATCGGGCCCACGTGGTGGTTCTCCGCGGTGATCCCGCGCCCGGCGTAGCCAAGCTCCAGCAACACCTCGTTGTCCACCGCCATGGCCAGGGCCTGCCGAACCCGTTTGTCGGCATAGGGGGTCTGACCTTCGACCTCAGCCAATTGGTTCGGGCGGATCACGATGGTGGCCGCTGTGGCGATGGAGTTCTCGTTCCAATTGTCCAGGGTGGCGAAGATGTCGATGAAGTCGCCTTCGATGGAGTAGAGCGCGTCGATCTCGTCAGCTTCCGCAGCGGCGATGAAAGCCGACGGGTCGGTGCCGTAGTCGATGTATTCGAGCGTGTCGATGTAGGGCCCACCGTAAATCTCGGTGCCCCACCAGGTATGATCCGTATTGCGGACCAGAACGGCCTTGACGCCGACTTCCAGCGATTGTGGCAGGTAAGCGCCTGTACCTACGGGGTTTTCCAGCATCGTTTCTGCATCAAAACCTGCGGGCGTGATGGCTGCGGGGTAGTCGGCCATCCCGGCAATCAGCGAGATATCGGGCTCGGGCAGGCTCAGCCTGACGGTGTGTGTATCGATCACCTGGATCGCGCCATCGATCGCTTGGCCGGTGTCCGCGTCAATCAGCGTGGCGAAACGGCCCGCCATGGAGTTGCCCTCGACCCCCCTTTCGCACCATCCGGCGATGTTGCGGGCAACGTCCTCGGCGGTGAAGTCCTCGCCGTTGTTCCATGTGACGCCGCGGCGGACGTTCAGGGTGTATTCTGTTGCATCGTCGTTGATCTCCCAGCTTTCCAACAGGGTGGGCGTGAAGGTGCCGTCGTTCTCGTATGTCACCAGATACTCCAGCCAGCCACGGGAGAAGTTGGAGATCTGCGGCCAGTCAAAGGTTCGCGGCTCCTTGAGCGCGCGCACCTCTTGCTGAATGCGCACTACTCCCCCTTGCTGATGACCCGCCGCGCGCGCTGGTGGTGTCATGCCGATCATGGCATAAGCGGTTGCCGCGGTTGCGCCAAAGGTGCAGGCCGTTGCCAGGAATTCGCGGCGGTTGATCGGGTCGGTGCCGATCTTGGCTGCCGATGCTACCACGGCCTCGGGCAAGGCTTTGCCCGTACGTGTCAGAAATTTCATTGTTTTCCTCTCTGTTGTCGCGCGATGCGCCTTGGGGCTTGCCGCCCCGGTGTGCCGCGAGGCTTATGCTGCGGCCGTGCGTGTCTTGCACCCTTTCAGGAACAGGCGAAGTGTCAGGTCTCGGAGAGACGGCGTCAACCCTTCCGCCCGTCTGGGGTGCGCGGATTGGCGCAGCGCATTCAGTCTTTCAAAGAGCGCGGGCCTGCGCCATGGTTGCGCCGCATGGCCAAGAGGACCCGACCCATGAAATCGCTCTCTCCCGCCGGTATTCCACCGCCGTTTGCGCGGTACTCCCATGGCGTAGAAGTGCCGGCCGGCGCACGTCTGGTGCGCACGTCCGGCCAGTTGGGGCTGGATGCGGATGGCACCACCCCCGAGGATGCCGAGGCGCAGGCGCGGCTGTGTTTCGCGAATATCGACGCGATCCTGCGCTCGGGCGGGATGGGGCGGGCACAGATCTGCCATCTCAGCGCCTATGTGACGGACCGCGTGCATATGGCGGGCTACATGGCTGCGCGGGATGCGTATCTGGCCGAAGTGACGGTGCTGCCGTCTTCGACACTGATGATCGTATCGGGCTTTACCCGACCCGAGTTCGTGGTTGAGGTGGAGGTCTGGGCGGCGGATCAGGGCGCGTCGGAGTAGTCCTTGCGCATCAGTTTGCGTAAGGTCCAGATCAGCGTACCACCGAAAAAGGCGCTCGCAATACCGATGGTCTCTATCATCACCGGGCCAGCGGGCAGGCCACGGTACAGGATGCCGCCGATCATGAGCAGCAGACCCGCAACGGAGACATAGATCCGAAACCAAAGCTCGTTGCGGGTGGGGCCATATTTGCTCATGACAGATATGCCTTCGCCGTTGGTGCGCGGTCGTAGCGCAGGTGAAAGTCATCAAGCTGCGGCGGCGCTGTCCCAAGACTGTGCAACTGCACATGCGCTTGGCCGCGATGATGGACCTGATGCTGGAAAAGATGCAGGAGCAGGTCTGCAACCCGCTCTGTGACAGGTCCCTCGGGGCGCTCCGTCTGGCGCGTTTCGGTCAGGATCTCAGGCGTCAGCGCGGCGCAGAAGCTGATGAGCCGGGCGTCCGCCTCTGCCTGCAGCCGGGCGAGTGCCTCCAGCGAGGTCTCTGCCTCCCGGTCATAGACGCGCCGTCCCAACCCGCCTGCCGTCAGAGCATCGGTGTAGTAGAGATCGACCGCGTAGATGTGATCGAGCGTCGCGCGGAGCGAGGGGAAAAACCCAGGTGCGGGTGCTGCGGCCTGCGCGTCGGTGAGTGTGGATGCAGCGGCGTAGAGCGTCGCATTGGCCCAGGCGTTATTTTGCGCCATGCGCAGATAGGGATGCGCCGCGCTCATGGTTCAAGCGCGGGCAGGATCTGGCCTGCACAGGCACCAAACCCCACCCGGTACCCATCGCCCGCGGCGTGTCCGGTCAGCGTCAGCATGTCCCCGTCCTCGACAAAGCGCCGCTCGGTGCCGTCTTTCAGGGTCAGCGGTTCTGTCCCGTTCCACGTCAGCTCCAGCAACGAGCCCCGGGCGTCCGGTGCCGCACCCGAGATCGTGCCCGAGCCCAGCAGGTCGCCCGCGTTCATCGCACAGCCAGACGTCGCGTGATGGGCCAGTTGTTGGGCAGCACCATAGGTCAACTCGGCGTAGTTGGTGCGTGCGATGACCTCTGCCGCCCCGCCCTCAGGCGCCATCAGCACCGACAGATCGATATCGTAAAGCAGCGGCCCGGGTGCCTGCAGATGCGGTAGCAGCGGCACGTCGGGGTCAGGCGCTGCCGCGCGGAAGGGGGCCAGTGCCTCTGCCGTGACAATCCAAGGGCTGATGGAGGTGGCGAAGGCCTTGGCCTGAAACGGACCCAGGGGCTGATACTCCCAAGCCTGAATGTCGCGCGCGGACCAGTCATTCAGCAACACATAGCCAAAGATCATCGCCTCGGCCTCGGCCACCGACAGCCGGGTGCCCATGGGAGAGCTGACACCCACCACCGCGCCCAGTTCCAGTTCGATGTCCAGCTTTTCGGTGGGCGCAAACCGCGGGGCATCAGCCTCGGGTGGTTTGATCTGGCCGCAGGGACGGCGCACTTGTGTGCCACTGATCACGACGGTGCTCGCCCGGCCGTTGTACCCGATGGGCATGTGCAGCCAGTTGGGCGGCAGTGCATTCTCGGCGCCGCGGAACATCGTGCCGACATTGGTGGCGTGATGGCGGCTGGCGTAGAAATCCGTGAATTCCGATACGACGAACGGCAAATGCAGGCGCACCTCGCTCAGCGGCACCAGGAACGGTGCCAGTTGGGCCTGATCGGGTGATGCCTCTTTCAGCATATCCTTCAGAAGGGCACGCAGCGCCGCCCAGGCCTCCGGACCCAGATCCATCACGTCATTCCAGTAAGGCAGATCAAAGACCGGCGCATCAGAGAGCGCGATCAGCCCCGCCGCCTCCACCGCGGCCAGATCGAGCACCTGATCGCCGATGGCAACGCCACAGCGCGCATCCTGCGGGTCGGTCGAGAACACGCCGTAGGGCAGGTTGTTCAGCGGGAAATCACAGCCCGCATCATTGGCGCTGGCCACCCAGCTTCGCATCAGCGGCATTCAGTCATCCTTTGGTGGCTGGTCTCGTTTCGCGCGCGTTTGCCGCCACCGAAAAAAGGCGAAAAGGGCCGCCATCACGGCAATCCCGGCGATAAGGTCGATCATGCTTTCCGTCATGAGGCGAACATAGGTCGTGTGGCCCGGGCCGTCGAACCTTTTTCCCTCAGCTCGACGCGGAGTGCCACACCGCGCGCCCGTCGGCAGGGTGGCTCAGAAATCGACGATGACACCCGGAAGCGCCAGCGCCTTCATCAGGTCGCGCAATTCCTGACGTGCGGCGATGTTGGAGATATTGAGTTGCTTGACCCCGATGTCCTTGAGATCAAGCAGGGTCAGCCCGCGCGGGAACAACTCGCGGAAGATCACCCGCTCGGAAAACCCCGGTGCGGTGCGAAAGCCGATCCGCTTGCTGAGATTGCGGATCGCGCGTTCCATCTTTTCCTTGTTGACCATCCGCTGCGCTCCGATGCGGTTACGCAGGACAATCCAGTCGATGGGGGCAAGGCCTGCCTGTGCGCGCAACTGCCGCGCGCTCCAGACCATCTCGGAGTAGACCGCGGGGCCGAGGATCTTGTCGCCGGTGGAGTCCGTATGCGCCAGCAGGTCAAAATCCACAAAGCTGTCGTTGAGCGGGGTCACCAGCGTATCGGCCAGCGAATGTGCGACCTGGCTGAGCCGCGTGTGCGAGCCCGGGCAGTCGATGAGAATGAAGTCGCAGGACGGCGACAAGGTGCTGACCGCCGCGGCAAGCTGGCGATCTTCCATGTGCTCTTCGGGGGCGAGCTCTTCGGGTGCGATCTGCGGTAGGGGATGGGTTTCGGGCGTGCCGAGATCAATCCCGGTTTGGTGCAGATATGCCTTGCGGTTCTCGGTATAGCGTCCGAATGTGCGTTGGCGCAGGTCCAGATCAAGCGCATTCACCCTGTGCCCCATGCGCGCAAGCGCCGTTGCCACATGCATGGACACGGTCGATTTGCCAGCGCCGCCCTTTTCATTCCCGACGACGATGATATGCGCCATCACCCGATCCTTCGCCCAGACCGCTTTGGGCGGCATCTCAATTGTCACTACTATATGTAGTGTCACAGCCTTTGGAAAGACGTGATGCGTGGGGTGGATGTGCTTTCTCGGACATCTCCGGGTGCAGCGGCAACCGCGACCAGTCTCGGGGGATGTTAGGATTTTTTAAAGACAGGATTGATACACCAAGCAAAGTCTTGGGAGTAGAACGTTGCGATTCATTTCGTGTCTTGCAGTGATATTCACGCTTCTCAGCGGGCCACTTTTGGCGCTGACGATGTCGAAACCGGTACCGGGAGAAATCATGTTGATCATCTCTCCGGACCCGGTCGAGTTGCAGCAGGCGGTGATCGCGTCGGGCGGGCAGATGATCGGGCCTGAAGTTGCGCGCTTTGGGTTTTTTGCAATCGCATCGGATGCCGCGTTTGCCGCGTCGATGTTGGGCCATGGCGCGTGGTTTGTTGTGGATGGACGGCAGATTGCCGCTCTTTGTGGGATCAGAGTATGAGTATGGGTAACGCAATGAAAGATGATGCTTGGGAGCAGGCCGCAAACAAGGCGGGCTGGCAGGTGGCGATTGGCGCGTCGGCCATGGTGCCTTTGTCTTTCGCTGCTGCGTGGGCTGCTGGGAACTCATTGGTATTTGTCAGTGTCGCGGCTCTTGTTTTTGCGGCCATCGCGCTCTTTGGCGCCAGCCTGAAAAATCTGCACGGGCGGATACTGGTCAGCTTGGGTCTGGTCGGTCAGGCAATCTGCATTACTGCCGCGCTCGCGGGGCACCCGTGGCAACTCGACAGCCATATGATCTTTTTTGCGATATTGGCCGTTTGCATGGTTATGTCGGAGCCGCTGGTCATCTTGGCTGCGGCGGGGATCATCGCGGTGCATCACCTTGGTCTGTCGATCGCTCTGCCGGCCCTCGTTTACCCGTCGGCTGACCTGCAGGCCAGCCTGGAACGGACGGTGCTGCATGGTCTTGTGGTCGTAGTCGAGGCGGCGATGCTGTGGTTAACGCTGCGACAGCGCAACAAGGCGTATCGGCAGAGCGTCGAGAATGCGCGCGAGATGCAGATTGCCGCCGAGGAAACGCGTACTGCGTTGGCGCAGGCCGAAAGTGCGCAGAAAGAGGCGGAGGCGGCCGTGCAATCTGCCGAAGCCGCTCAGCAAGAAGCATTGGCAGCTCGCAAGGAAGCCGAGCGTGAGACAGCCAATGCAGTGGAGGCCGACCGGAAAGCACGAGAGGCCGAAGAAGCGGACCGTCAGAACCGCGAACGAACGGAGGCGGAGCAAAACCGCGTGGTGAACACCCTGCGCGAGGCGCTCAAGAGCCTGTCCACCGGCGATCTTGCGAAACCAATCGAGACACCGCTGCCGAGCCAGTACGAAGATCTGCGTCAGGACTTTAACAGTGCCTTGTCAGGGTTGCGGGAGGCGATGACCCTCGTCGATCAAAATGCGCAGACAATCTCGGATGATGTTAACTCTATTGAAAGCGCTGCGGATACGCTTGCCAAGCGCACCGAGGCGCAGGCCTCGACACTGGAGGAAACGACGGCTGCCATATCGCAGATCGCGACCAATGCTGGAAGCACAGCCCAAAGTGCCAAGAAGGCGCGAGATGCTGTCTCACGTGCGCGGCATGAGGCCGACAGCTCTGACGAAGTCGTCAAAAATGCGGTCGCTGCAATGGCGCAGATTGAAGACTCCTCCGGCCAGATCGCCAAGATCGTCGGCGTAATCGAAGATATTGCGTTCCAGACCAATCTGCTCGCTCTGAACGCGGGTGTAGAGGCAGCCCGGGCCGGAGAAGCAGGGCGAGGGTTTTCCGTCGTGGCCTCCGAGGTGCGCGCTCTTGCACAGCGCTCCTCCGAGGCTGCACATGAGATAGGAGATCTGATTACGTCCAGCGGAAAACAGGTGAAGGAAGGCGTTGATCTTGTGAGTAATACCGGCGACGCCTTGCAAAGCATCAACGGCGCTGTGCAGGAAATCTCCGAGTTCGTGTCGTTGATCGCGACGGCTGCAGAGGAACAATCGCTGGGCATATCTGAATCCAATGACGCCATGCAGCAGCTGGAAGATGTAACACAGCAAAATGCCGCCATGTTCGAAGAGACCAATGCGGTGACCCAGTCACTTGCAACTCAGGCAGATAACCTCAGAGCCGCGGTGGGCCGCTTCTCTTTTGGCAAATCGACCCAAGCGCCCGTAGCTCCAGTTGCATTGCGAGACGCGCCAGCACCAAAAGTCTCCACCAGCCCGAGGCCGGCAACCGAGGGCAACGCGGCACTGGCAGTTTCTAATCCGGATCCGTTAGACAGCGGTTGGGATGAATTCTGATGGGCTTGCAAAGCAAGCGGTATCAAACGGCAGAGGTGTCTTTTCGAAAGCGGCCGCCCGAATTTGACCGTATGATCTGACAGGTCAAATCGCTGGTTTGGGATCCCCGACAGAATAAGCAGCTGATACAGTGATCTTGCTGCAATTGAACGAAGTGACCTGCTCCCCATTGAGTCCGCTAATTTGAGTTAGCTCAGTTCAGGTTTTGGTCTTTCTTTGACCGGTCAGCATATTCGTGTGGCGTCAGGCCAGCGAGACTGGAATGAGGCCGGTTGTGATTGTAGTCGTCGCGCCATGCCGCGATCATGGTCGTTCATTTTCCGCCATTGGTCCGAGGACAATGGACGACGGCATGGCGCAGGCTGTCGAACAGATGTTCGTTGAGGCACTCCTCGCGCATCCGCCCGTTGAAGCTTTCGACCAGACCGTTCTGCACGGGCTTGCCTGGTGCGATGTAATGCCAACCAACTTTGCGCTCCTCCTGCCGCTTCAGAATGGCGTTGCTTGTCAGCTCCGTCCCGTTGTCCCAGACCACCAGGCAGGGATAGCCAAGCAGTTCAGCGCTTCGATCCAACTCGCGGGCGACACACGCACCGCCGATGGATGTGCCCACCACGGCAGCAAGGCATTCCCGGCTGAAGTCGTCGATGACGTTCAACACTTGGAACCGACGCCTGTCTTCCAACGCATCCGACACGAAGCCGAGCGACCATCGCTGGTTCGGCCCCTGCGGGATCGCCATTGGTGTCCTGATGCCCACTGCGCGCTTGCGTCCGCCCCGTTTACGGACGGTTAACCCTTCTTCGCGGTAGAGCCGGTACAGCTTCTTTCAGTTCTCCCATTGCCTGGCAGGCGATTTGGCAAGGCCAAATCTGCCGAGAGAGGGCCAGCCTCTCCGCTTTAGCAGGATGTGCAGCCGCCGATAGCCGAACCGACGCCTCTCGGACGCCAGCTCCCCCATCCTAGTGCGGAGCACGGTGTCTGCCAGATGTTTCGACGT
Source organism: uncultured Roseobacter sp. (assembly GCF_947496515.1). Taxonomy (GTDB): domain Bacteria; phylum Pseudomonadota; class Alphaproteobacteria; order Rhodobacterales; family Rhodobacteraceae; genus Roseobacter. Next base: position 93,713 of record NZ_CANMDB010000002.1, read on the forward strand.
CCGTCGATAGACACGCGGATCAATACCGGCCAACGCACAGGCGCGTCACTGATTGTACCCCCGTCGCCATTTTTGTTCGGACCAATGGCGCTTCAATGGCAATTCTTCATCGCCCAGTCCACGGCATTCCTCCTTGAACCAGGCCTCAGAAATTTTTCCAAGCATCTCTTTCAGCGTCGCCACATCCATCATCTGTTCGGCCAGCGCTGTTCGGGGAAAACGCCCCGCCGGGGCCTTTTCTGACCCCTCCAACTCTTCAGCTTGGCGTTCTCAGCTTCCGACGTCTTCAAGGGTCACGCGTCGGACACGTCTATGCCGCCATACTTCGAGCGCCACTTATAGAAGGTTTCATCGCTTATCCCATGGTTGCGGCACAGTTCCTTCGCGCCAAGCCCAGCCTGATGCTCTTTCAATGTCCCAATAATCTGCTCTTCACTGAAACGGCTCCTCTTAATCGTCTGTCTCCTCAGCTGGAGAACAGGCTAACCTCAAATCGAGGACTTTTCAGGGGAATAGGTCAGAAGATATCTTTAGATGCGGAGCTGCGATGGTTTTTTGAGTCTAGAGTGCTGCATTCTGTCGCAACAACCTATAGGGTGTTTCATCTTCTGAATTCAATGTGGCAACGGTACGTTGCGGGCTGAATAATACTGCCAAGTTACAAGATTTGGCACCGGCAAGCGCATAGTGACATGCCGGGGTACATTGACGATCTTTTGTGACTTGGGGATGACTTGGTAGGTCGCCAGGACAGTAAGGCGTGATTACCAACTAGCGTCCACGGCTAGTCGCGCTGGCAGAAGAAATCATCCAGTTCACAGGTGGTGTGCGCGCCAAACGGTGAACGATCCACGATCGTGACAGAAGCTTCGCGGGTGCCATCAGCCTCGATTTCCATAGGCGTCGACGCCATGTGTGTCCTGGTGATTGCGGGCTAGGGTGTGTCTAGCCGGGCGTTAGTCGACCTGGGCCCATGCCACTGATCGGGGGGCTCTGTCCGATTTCCTGGCTGCGTTCAGTCTGAGCATCGGACGGCCGTGACGCGGTTGCCGCGCGTCCGGAGAGCATTAAAGACCGGTTGGATCATATCCGCTTCACCCGCGTCCCTCTCTGACACGGTCGCAAGCCTCGTGCAGACGTCACGTTCATGCGCAGAGGTCCGGGGGCGCTGCGGAAGTTTCCGAGTTTTCAGTACTGAAGGAAAGGTTGCCCCGTACAGATCCACCAGTTCGGACGACCCTGTCAGTAGATTTTCTTTGCAAATCGCCTGCCGCACAATGGACGCTAAGATGGGCTAGGCCGATCCATCATATCCTACACAGCCCTGCGCTTCACATGATTGGTATTGTCCTCGGTCCGATGGCTGTCTCATGCTGAACCGTTCGCGACTCTTTTGTTACGAGGTTTTTCTGTGTGGCATTGTCCAGCATGGCGTCGGTCAGTAACCACTTCATACGATTGTTCTCTTCTTCGAGCGTCCACGGCATACTCGCATCTGACACGGTCACTTCCGATCAAGCTATGCACTGCCTGTCGTACAATGCATGCCGCCAAATCTGGTTTTGCACCTGTCGAATGCAGCATCGCTATTCTGTTGTTTGCTGTAATCAATCGGTATTCTGTCATTTTAGTGGGATCTAGCTCTAGCACTGACGCGGCTATTTAGGGTGCGGGAAAATTGGGAATCTGGAGCTGCGAGTCTACGGTATAAGTCTGTCGGGTGCTATTTAGAGAGCGGGCCGTGCGCGCGTCGAGCCATCGGAGCTCATTGAAATCAATGATTTTTATCGCGCTCGAAACTCGCCCGTTCCGTAGGCGATGGCTTGCAATTGAAGGTTAGAAAAAAATACGCGACATGCACTGTATGCGCTTAGGTCAGCCAAAAGTGATAAGAAATACAAATGCTATGTGTTCCCGCAGTATATCTAGTTCATCAGAGCAGATGGAGCCCCAGGACAACCAAAAGGGTGTTAAAAAAAGTCAATATCGTCCGGTCGAGCCTGGTCCTTTCTACAACCGCCATCCTCATCTCCAACTATAAGTACTTTGGTTGCTTGCAACTTTAACTTCTTAGCGATTACTTCAGGAGAGCTAAAGTCAACTGCAAACTCAGTTTTTTGTGATAGCAGCAAGTTCAGCATGGATAAGTCCTCAAAAGACTGCCTCAAGAAATCAAGAGACTGCAAGTCTAATATGGTTGTCGCGTCAGTTGGTGCTTCGCTAGAGATAAATTTCCCTATTGTACTCTCAACTTCAAATACTTGCCCTGCCAACTTATCAATATGGACTGACAACCTATACAGGACATCTGAAAGGAGTAGAGTACTTTGCGCTGAATTAGTCATATTCGTTCGCATTAGAGCCGACCAACGACCGCTTCAATGCAATTCTTTAAATCAGCCTGTTCAAAAGGTTTCTTTAGGTAGTTGTTCATTCCAAGCTTCTTTCCGTGATCAATAATCTGTTGTTCTGCGCGCCCAGTTATTAGAATGAATCCAACACCTTTAGTTTTCGGTGCACCTCGTAATTGGTGAAGAAGCTGCAGGCCGTCCATCTCAGGCATATTATAGTCGGAAATGACCAAGTGAACTGGATGAGTTGCGAGCGATTTCAATGCATCAACACCATTCTCGGCCGTTGATACATTTCTAACCCCAAAAGCATCCAGAGCCTGAGTAATTAAACCACGACTTGTAGACATGTCGTCCACTACCATTATCCTAATCTGATCTCGCAGTGACATCGCTAATCGTCCTTCATTTTATGATAGTTACAGGTGTTCGCTCACAAAGGGCGGTAAGTAGTTGGGCCATCTGTCCGAAAACCGGCCAATTGCGGATCTGCGATGCGCTCGGAGTGACCGAGGAAGAGATGTCCATCACTATTTAGAGATTGGTGAAAGCGGGGCCATAAAGCATTCTGTGTTTCTAAATCAAAGTATATTACAACATTTCGGCAAAAAATCACATCCATTTTCTGCTTCATAGGCCAGTTGCCGAGTAGGTTTAATTCTTTAAACGATACTAAGTTAGTCAGGCAGTTAGTTGCGGTGTAGATTTTTTCTTCGTCTATCACATCTTTGACAAAGAATTTATTAAGAAATCTGTCAGGTATTCCTGATGTAAGGCGGTCCGAATAGCGGGCGGCTTGCGCATGTCTAACGACCTTCGAGTCGATATCCGTGGCAAGAATTCGTACATTGTATTTTTCGGCATCCGGTAGCAGTTCCAGGAGAGTCATTGCAATGGAAAAGGCTTCTTGACCATTTGAGCATCCTGCAGACCATATCCGTACAGCCCCTCCAGACTTTAGCCTTGGAATGAGGTTATTCTCTAAGTTATTTGTGAGAATATCAAAATGGTGGGCCTCACGAAAAAAATGCGATACATTCGTGGTTAGAGCGGATATCATATGTTTGCGCTCATCACGTCCACTGTCTGAACAAACAAGTGCAGTATATTGTTTAAAGTCTTCAAGATCGAGTGCTCGTAAGCGATGACGTAGTCGGGATTGAATCATTGATTTTTTTTCGGTGGCAAGCTGAAGTCCGCTCTCGTTATAAGTCAGACGAGCGATTGACTCGAAACTTGCCGAATCAATAGTAGTGTCTGTCTCTGTTGATTTTGTCATGCAGCTGTACTCTGAACTGATACGACAACAGAACTCAAATCCAGTACCCTGATCATTCTTTCATCAATGAGGGTCAATGCACTTACAACATTTGGAGCGGAACTGGATTGCATTTCAGGCGGCGGCTGCAGATCGTCAGCGGTAAGCGCGATAATATCGGAAACCGCATCGACTAGTAACCCTGTCATAACATCTTCGTGGCTGACGACGATGATGACATTTCGATCGGTTTGTTGTTGTGGTTTGAGACCAAGTCGCTCAGACAGATCCATAACAGGCAGAACCGTGCCGCGCAGGTTGATAACGCCTTTCATGTAGCTTGGTGCGTGCGGCAATGGCGTTGTTTTAGTCCACCCGCGAATTTCTCTAACAGACATGATGTCGAGAGAGTATTCCTGCTCAGCTAATTGAAAGGTCAGCAATTCAATAGTCTTTGATGTGTCTTTTTCGCTCATACTGAGAGTCCTGCTGAAGATTGTGCGGATGCGGGCCCGCTTGTACCAATCGCGTTGGTAATGATGTCGGAGGTGTCAAGAATGAGGGCAATTTGGCCGTCGCCAAGTATGGTTGCCGCAGCGATTCCTGGTGCTCGGTAGAAACTATCGTCCAGCCCCTTGATCACAACCTGTCGCTGATCTTGGATGCTGTCGATGATCAGCGCTGCGCGGCTTCCATCTTCATGAGCGATCAGAAGTACGACCGATCCCTCGTAATCGTTGATAGGTTCGCGATAGCCGAGTTCTTTTCCGAGGTCGAATAATGGCACAAACCCGCTTCGTACGCGGACGACATGTGCGCCAGGTTTGACCATTTCAACATCCGCGCCTGTCAGTGTAAGTGTTTCGATGACTACATTTAGCGGTAGGACGAGTGTCTCGTCTGCAACCTGGACAACCATTCCGTCCAAAACGGCAAGAGTGAGAGGCAACGATATTGAAAATGTCGTTCCCTCTCCTGGAGTGGACGAGATCGAAATACGCCCACCTAAAGATTGAATGGATGTTCGGACGACATCCATCCCAACGCCCCGGCCAGAGAGGTCCGATACGACAGTTGCTGTGGAAAAGCCGGGCAAGAACAACAGGTTGTCGATCTCTGTGTCTGAAAGTGATGCCTCTGGAGACACCAAACCCTTGTCGGTAGCAATCTGCAGGACTTTCGGGCGATTGATACCGCCTCCATCATCTGACACTTCAATCACCACGCGACCGGAACGATGCGCGGCGGTCAGGTAGACACGGCCCTGCTCGGGTTTCCCCGCTGCGACCCGATCTTCTGAATTCTCAAGACCATGGTCTACTGCATTTCGGATCATATGGGTCAGCGGGTCTGCCAACCTTTCGATTACTGTTTTATCGACTTCGGTCCCTTCACCCTCCGTATGCAGCCGGACGTCCTTTCCGACGGCTGCCGAGGCCTCCCGGACAATCCGTGACATTCGTTGAAAGAGTGACTTCACGGGCTGCGCCCGTATCATCATCACGCTGTCTTGGATATCACGTGTCAGGCGCTGAAATTCTTCCAGCCCATTCATCGCATCTGAATGCGGTGATAGACCTGATCGCTCCAGACTCTGCGAGAGCATTGCCTGGTTGATGACCAGTTCCCCGACGAGGTTGACCAACCGCTCGATACGATCGAGATCTACGCGCACAACCGACTTTGCCGCTGCTGGTGCGCTGGCTTTGGCAGGTGCGGTGGATGCGGTAGGAGCTTTTGATGGCGTAGCCTCGGTCGATTTTTCATCCGCTTGGGGTGTCGTCTGAGTCGCTTCGACGTCGTTTTTCATCTCGGGAGCTTTTTCGGTTGCTTCGGCTTCGGAGTTTTCCGCCGGTGCATCGCTCTCGCACGTCGCTGTTGGATTTGTGTTGGTGACCGGTTTTTCATCTCCGACTTCCATCACATTAGATTTTTTTTTAATGTCGAGTGTGCACAGACCTTCAACAAATTCAAAAGCTGCAGAGATTTCAGCTTCGTCAACATCTGCGTCGAGCTCGATGGTCCAAGACAGATAGGCATTTTCGGGTGCGAGGGCATCCAGCTCGGGAAGATCATCGGCGTGGCACGTGATGACGCATTCACCCATCTCACTGAGTGAGCGAAGCATGTGGAAAGGCTCATTGCCGGTTTCATAGAGGTCGTTGTCGGGTTTGAATTTGATAACATATCCGGAACCACCTGTTTCAGGAAGCGGGTCCAACGCTGGCAAGGCGGTGTCATCATCCTCGTCGCCGCCACCAAGATCGAGGTCCAGGGACAGGGTGGCTGGCTGGAATTCGATTTCCTCGTCTTCGGCCTCGTCTTCCTCGTGCGCTGCATCTTCGCCCAACAGACCATTGAGCAGGCCAAGTAGGTTGGCAGTTACCTCGTCAGGAAGGGGCCCCTCATCCCTGCTGATCCGAACGAGGTCAGAGAGGTGGTCGGCGCACTGAAAGAAGATCTTTCGCGCTTCTGTGTCGGGTGACATGCGACCGGCGCGGACTTCGTCAAGAACGGTCTCAAAGCGATGCGCAAAACGGACCAAAGCTTCGAGACCAAAAGCTCCGGCGCCGCCTTTGATCGAGTGAACGGCCCGGAAAACGATGTTGATGGTTTCGGGATCATCATCGCCGTCATCAAGAGCTTGCAGGCCGTCCTGAAGCGCTTCCAGCAATTCCTCGCACTCGATAAAGAACGAGGCGCGGATTTCGGCCATTGGGTCATTGGGATCTGACATATTTCTTTCCTCAGCCTGCGACCATCTGCAATGCTTTGACCAGTTTCGCAGGATCAAACGGTTTTACGATCCAGCCTGTCGCCCCAGCGTCACGGGCGCGTGCCTTGAGCTCTGGTGCAGCTTCAGTCGTCAAAACGAGAATGGGTGTGGCGCGGTGCTGGTCCTGCCCACGCACGGCATCTATAAATCCAAAACCATCCATGCGCGGCATGTTGATATCAGTAATAATGGCGTCAGGTTGAAGACCATCGAGTACCTCGATCCCGTGTACGCCATCGTCTGCTGTGTGCACCGTAAAACCGGCAGGTGTCAGAGCAAGGCGTATCATATCACGCATCGTTCTGCTGTCATCAACTGCGAGTATTTCCAGGCTCATGGCTGCCCCCTCGAAATTGTTTCCGGTGTCACGCCCATCACGCGCAGCTGATCAATGACCCGATCAGATGCGTTGATCACCGAAACCGAAATACCGTCGGCAACCTTGCTCTTGGCCGCTGCAAGCATCACCTGCAGGCACAACGCTCCTAGATGTTTGACGTCTGATAGATCCATCACGAGCTCGTCGCCCTTGTGATCGGTCAAAGTCGATTTCAATGCGGCCGCTGCGGAGAGGTCGAGCCGTGGCTGGAGCTTAACCGGATCACTCATGTGGCTCTCCTAACTGGGACCAAACTGGCAAGATCATCGCGCTCTCCACGTCCACTTAAAAATCAACTCTCGGGTTGTAGAGCGCAGGACGTTAAGACCGGGTTACTCGAAAAGATCTTTTTCAGGATCTGCAGATCCCGGCTCCTGACAGCAGTTTGGTATGCACGCGAGAAAAAGCCCCGGTGCATCTGCATCGGGGCCAAACCTGCCTTTTCACAATAGATTTCAGGCGCGTCGGCGACGTCCGCCAGCCCGGCCAGCGCGGCCCCGACCTTCCTGCCCCGGTTTCGGCGCTTCCTTGTTGAAAGCGATCCAAGCGCCGCCATGAGGGTCGTTGTCGGTCAAAAAATTGGCGGCGCGGATCGCCTCCATCTCCTTGCCGGGCCGCGGCGCGGTCGAGCCCAGACCTGTCAGCTGACAGAAAACCTCCGGGTCAATCCCTGCGGGTACCGTGAAACCCGCCGCCACAAGCTCCTGCATTTTCGCCTCGATCTTTGTGGCGGAAACGGGCAGTGCCACCGGGTTCATGATGGCCGAGGTCATACCCGCACCCATTGCCATGGGAAGAAAAGCGTTGTTGATGCCGTGCCGGTTCGGCAGCCCGAAAGAGATGTTGGAGGCGCCGCAGGTGGTGTTGACGCCCAATTCCTCACGAAGACGCCGCACCAGAGTTAAGACCTGCTTGCCTGCGGTGGCCATGGCCCCAATGGGCATCACCAGCGGGTCCACGACAATGTCATGGGCCGGAATGCCGAAATCCGCCGCGCGCTCGACGATTTTCTTTGCAACGTCAAAGCGGACCTCCGGGTCCTCGGAAATGCCGGTATCGTCGTTGGAGATGGCCACGACCGGCACGTTATACTTCTTGACGAGTGGCAGCACGATCTCCAGCCGCTCTTCCTCGCCGGTCACGGAGTTCAGCAGCGGACGGCCCTCCGCTGCGGCGAGGCCCGATTCAAGCGCGCCGGGTACGGAGCTATCAATGCAAAGGGGCACGTCGACGATGGCCTGAACCCGCTCCACCAACGCCCTCATCAGCGGTGGCTCGACAAAGTTGTTGTCCGCATAGCGGGCATCTTCGGCCATCTTGTTGGTGAAGACGGCGCCGGAATTGATGTCGAGCACTATGGCACCGGCCGCGACCTGCGCTAAGGCGTCTGCTTCGACGGTCGAGAAATCCCCCGCCTCCAATTCCAGTGCCAGCTTCTTGCGCCCGGTGGGGTTGATCCGCTCTCCGATCACGCAAAAGGGCTCGTCAAAGCCGATGATCGCGGTCTTGGTCTTGGATTCGACGATAGTGCGGGTCATGGATGTGTCCTTGGATCAGGCGTTTGCGGGCCGGGCGGCGGCGCCACCGTTCTGGGTCGCCCAGGCGGCGTTGGTCTTGATCCCACCAAGCGGGAAGAAATGAACCTGGTCGATGTTGAAATCGGGGTTGGCTGCCTTGTGCGCGGCCAGGGCGGCAACAACATCGGTCGGCTCGTAGGGCAGCAGCAGCTTGGTGACATCCATCGCGCGCTTTTGCAGGACCTTGAGCGAGGGGCCCACACCGCAGGCAATGGCAAATTTGATCAGCGTCTGCAGTTTGGCGGGCCCCGCGATGCCGATGTGGATGGGCAGGGTAATGCCCTGAGCGGCCAGATCGTCTGCCCAGGCGATGATGGGGTCGGCGTCAAAGGCGAACTGCGTAGCCAGCGCCATCTTGGCATCGGTTCGGCTTTGAAAGTCGTTCTTCCAGCGCAGTGCAGCCGTCACATTGGTCATCGAGCCATCGGCATCAATGTCACGGTTGCCTTCGGGGTGACCCGCCACATGCAGCCGTTCAAAGCCCGCTTCGTCAAAGAGCCCGGTTTCCATCAGCTGCATAGAGCTGTCGAACGCGCCCACAGGTCTTGCGATACCACCGGCGAGCAAAAGCGCCTGTTTCACGTTCGCTTCGCCCTGATAGCGCGCGATCCAGTCGGCAAGCGTCGCGCGATCCTTGATGATGCGTGCGGGAAAATGCGGCATCACCGGATAGCCCTCGGCGTTCAGTCGTTTCGCTGTCGCGGCCATTTCCTCGATGGGGGTGCCTTCGATGTGGGCGATATAGACGCGGGTACCTTCGGGCAGCAGATCCTGAAAGCTCTCCACCTTCTCTGCCGTCCGCGGCATCACCTCAATGGAATAGCCTTCAAGAAAGGCCTCGACCCGGTGGTCTGCAGGGGTCGGTGCCGCAGTCGTCTTCTTCTTGAAATTGAGCAGAGCCATCAGAGCCTCCAGTCGGCAGTGCAGGGAAGAAAAGGGAAGGGCCAGCGGTTAGGCCCAGCCGTCGTTGTCGATCAGCGCCTTGATGCGCGCGCGGTCATACTCAGCATCCAGGCGAGTGGCCTGCGCATCGGCAATCGCATCCGGTTCCCCGTCAACCGAGAACGGCGCCGCCTTGCGCCACTCGGAGAGATACGCATCACTCTCCGCGGCGCCCACCTTCATGGCGGCCCGGTCGATGGCCTGTTCAAAGCGCTCGGGCAGCGGGCGCTTGGACCCACGCCGCCCCTTGCCGACGATCACCTGTGCCGGGATATCGCGCCAGTAGACAATGGTGACATCAGGCATGGCTGATTCCTTACTGTAACTCTTCTTCTGTCTAGCGGCACATCATCTAAGACCAAGGCTGGTTTTCGACAAGAAATCCGCTGTCCGCGACTTGGTTACGCTACCGCAAAGCCGTTCCAGCGACGAGGGGCAGGGGCCATCATATTTCTCATGAAGACCATGTGGCGGGGTTGATGGCTTCCGCTCGGCGCTTTGTGGCGCTCTTGTCCGTTGCCGATGCTTGCCAGCGCAGACGGTAGGCAGTACGCTTGACCCAACTCGAATTGAAAGGCGCGAAAGATGGCGCCACAGCGTCCCAAAGGTGCGGGCGCGCTCGATAAAACGACGGCTCTGAGCCCCGCGCCAGTTCCGTCCAGATCAGGTGAGCTTTATGCAGCACTCGATCTGGGCACTAATAGTTGCCGCATGTTGATCGCCCAGCCGCGAGGCACGGGCTTTCATGTGGTCGATAGCTTCTCCAAATCCGTGCAACTGGGCGCGGGTCTCGAACGCACGGGCCGTCTGTCGCGCGGGTCCATGTCGCGCACCATCCAAGCGCTGCGGATCTGCCAGCAAAAACTGCGTCGCAACAAGGTTCGGCGCATGCGGCTGGTGGCGACCGAAGCCTGCCGTCGGGCGTTGAACGCCCGTGAGTTCATTCGCCGTGTGCACCGCGAAACAGGGTTGAAGCTCGACATCATCAAGCCGCAGGAAGAAGCGCAGCTGGCCGTGATCTCCTGCGCGCCACTGGTCAGCCACAGCACAGAGAACCTGCTGGTCGTGGACATCGGCGGCGGCTCGACGGAGCTTGTCTGGATCGATCTGGCTGACGTTCCTCCCCGCGACAGACCGCAGGCGATCATGCGGCTGCACAGTGGGTTTCAGCAGGCGGTGTCCGATCTGCCGGCCGCCCGTGTGGTGGATTGGATTTCGGTCCCGCTCGGTGTGGCGACACTGCGCGATCAATTCAACGATGTGGAAGACGACGCGGCGCGCTTCGCCCTGATGAGTTGGTTTTTTGAGGAAAATCTCGCTGATTTCACCCCCTATCATGACACGCAACCGCACAGGAAATTCCAGATTGTCGGCACCTCCGGCACCGTGACGACAGTTGCTGCCAGTCATCTGGGGTTGAAGCGTTATGACCGGACCAAGGTCGATGGATTGCACATGACCTCCGAACAGATTGACCGGGTCATCCGATCCTATCTTGCGCTTGGCCCCGAAGGACGAAGGGCCGATCCGCGGATCGGCCAGGACCGGCAAGCGTTGATCATGTCGGGCTCGGCCATTCTGCAGGCGCTCATGCGCTGTTGGCCGACCGACAGGCTGTCGGTGGCGGACCGCGGTCTGCGTGAGGGGTTGCTCTACGCACAGATGAGCGCGGACGGCGTATTGGAAGAGGGCGTGCTCTGATGGCAAAGACACCGCGTGGCAAGAATACCTCCGGGCGTGGGCAGCGCGATCTGAAGGTCAAAGTGAAATCTGCCCGTGGGCGCAAGCTCAGCTCGACACGATGGCTGCAGCGGCAGTTGAACGACCCTTACGTGCGGCGGGCCAAAGCCGAAGGCTACCGCGGCCGGGCAGCCTTCAAGATCATGGAATTGGACGACAAATACCGCTTTCTGGTGCCGGGCGCCCGGGTGGTTGATCTGGGCGCGGCGCCCGGTGGCTGGTGTCAGGTCGCGGTGCCGCGTGTCAATGCGCTCGGCGAGAAGTCCGGCAAGGCCGTGGGCCGCATCCTCGGGGTCGATCTGCAGCCGATGGAACCCATTGCAGGGTGCGAGTTGCACCAGCTGGACTTCATGGCCGATGATGCGGACCTGCGCGTCAAGGAATGGCTGGGCGGACCGGCGGATGTGGTGATGTCCGACATGGCCGCCAGCAGTTCCGGGCACAAACAGACTGACCACCTGCGGATCATCGCGCTGTGCGAGGCGGCTGCATACTTCGCCTTTGATGTGCTGGAAGAAGGCGGCACCTTCGTCGCCAAAGTCCTCGCAGGGGGGGCCGAGGGCGGGTTACAGGCCCTGTTGAAGCAGCGATTCTCCAAGGTTGCGAACATAAAACCTCCGGCCTCGCGTGCCGATAGCTCCGAGAAATTCGTTGTAGCGACAGGGTTTCGCGGCGAAATCTGAGGCATTTACCGCGCGTTAAAGCACCTTTGGCTACCGTAGGGCGTCTTCAAGCGCCGAGCGCGCTGTGTGCAGAGAAAAGGATGCATTGATGTTTCGCAATTTTGTAATGGCCACGCCGCTGGTCTTCGCCGCTACGGCTGCGCTGGCCGTGGATGCACCGCCCGCCATGACAGCTTTCGTTGAGGCCGAGATCATGTCGTGGGCGCAAGGTCCCGAGGTGATTGCTGCGGTCAATGAGCAAAACGCGCGCACTACCAGCGCGACGTCGGATCAGATCACCGCGTGGGACACCGCTTGGCGTGCTGAGGTCGGACAAACAGACCAGCCGATGATCAGCGAAGTAATCGAACATCCGCTCTCCGCTGCGCTGCGCGATCAGGTGGCCGCTTCCGGCGGACGGATCACAGAGCTGTTCGTCATGGATGCTCAGGGCTTGAACGTTGCGGCCAGCGACATCACGTCGGATTACTGGCAGGGTGACGAGGCAAAGCACAGTGAGACCTATGGCGCCGGTCCCGGTGCGGTCTTTGTTGACGAAATTGAGCTGGATGAAAGTACCCAGACCTATCAGGGTCAGGTGTCATTTACCTTGACGGATCCCGCCACAGGAGAGGCTGTCGGAGCCGTGACCGTTGGTCTGAATGCTGAGTCTTTCTACTAAGACCAGCAGTGCACGGCGCGAAGACTAATCGCCCTGCTTGCCTCTTACAGTTACCAAAAAGCGCGCCCCTATTGGGACGCGCAATTTTTATAGGCAGTGATCGTCGGGGCGGCTAAACCGCGGCCCCGATGGTGATTAATGCACGAACTTCTTGATCTCGCCACTGCGCAGGCGGTCTGAATAGGACTTCAGCTCCTGCTTGACGATCGACATCAGGAAGTAGAGTGCCGTGATGTTCACCACCGCCATGGAGAAGATGGCAGCGTCCGAGAAGTCGATCACCGGGCCAAGGCTCGCGGCAGCGCCGATCACGATGAACACACAGAAGATGATCTTGAACGTCAGCTCCGAAACTTTGCCTTCGCCAAAGAGATAGGTCCAGCTCTTGAGCCCGTAGTAGGACCACGAAATCATGGTCGAGAAAGCAAAGAGCACGACCGCGATGGCCAAGACAAACGGGAACCAGCTGATTGAACTGCCAAAGGCAGCGGACGTCAGCGCGACGCCTGAGTTGCCATCAACCGTCGCAATCGACGAGCCGTCCAGAATGTAGAGGCCAGTATCGGCGTCAACCAGCAACTGACCCGAGATCGTGATGACCAGAGCCGTCATCGTGCAGATAACAACCGTATCGATCAGTGGCTCCAACAGTGACACGAAGCCTTCAGTGATGGGCTCTTTGGTCCGCACCGCGGAGTGTGCGATGGCAGCTGAGCCAACGCCCGCCTCATTGGAGAAGGCCGCACGCCGGAAGCCCTGGATCAATGCGCCGACAAAACCGCCCGCAACACCAAGACCGGTAAAGGCGCCCACAAAGATCTGCCCGAATGCCCAGCCGATCTTGTCGTAATTCACCAGCAGAATGATCAGTGCCGCGCCCACGTAGAGCAGCCCCATGAAGGGCACGACTTTTTCCGTCACGCTGGCAATGGATTTGATCCCACCCACGATGACAGCAAAAACGACCGCCGCAAAGACCAGCCCCGTGATCCAACCGGGGTAGTCACCGACAATACCTGCGATCTGCGCGTGTGCCTGATTGGCCTGGAACATGTTGCCGCCGCCAAGAGCCCCCAGAATGCAAAAGATTGAGAACAACACGGCAAGGATGCCGCCGCCCGGCAAGCCCCTCTCGGCAAAGCCCTTTTTCATATAATACATCGGGCCACCGGACACCGTACCATCGGGGTATTCGTTGCGGTACTTGACGCCCAAGGTACATTCGGTGAATTTCGAGGCCATGCCCAGCAGACCGGCAAGGATCATCCAGAACGTCGCCCCTGGACCGCCGATCCCGACTGCAACCGCCACGCCCGCGATGTTGCCGAGCCCGACTGTCCCAGACAGTGCCGTAGCGAGCGCCTGAAAGTGGCTGACTTCGCCTGCATCGTTCGGATCCGAATAGTCTCCCTTGACCAATGAGATCGCGTGGCCAAAGAACCGCAGCTGTACGAAAGCGAAGTAGATCGTGAACACCGACGCGGCCACAACCAGCCAAAGCACGATCCAGGGAAAGTTTGTCCCCGGAAGCGATGAAAAGATAAAGCCGACAAACGGTCCGGTAAACTCGGCAAAGATGGTATTAACGCGTTCGTCCAGTGTCATTGCGTCCTGCGCCGCGACCGGCAGGGCGCCGAGCGTCAGCGCGGTGGCGAACAGTCCTCTTTGAAGATATTTCATGATCAAATCCTTTATCCAATCACCGTGACCGGCACGGTTGCGCTCATCACCAGGTTTGCTGTCGAACTGCCGAAAATGCGCGATGCAATACCTCCCTCGGAGGACCGGCATACGATGATCTGATGGCCACCCTCGCTCTCGCAGATCGCGTTCAGCGCATGGGCGACATCACCGTGACGAACGATCCCCTTGGCTTCGAGCCCCTTGGCCTGCAGCGCCTCCACCGCGGGGGTCACGACCCGCTCCTTGGCCGTGGAAATCTCCTCTTCACGACGCTTGTGGCGTTGGGCATTTTCCTCGGCGGTCTGGAAAGAGTAGGGCGACCACTCGATCACGTAGGCCACCACAAGGGTGCAGCCGTCTATTCGCTTGGCCAGATCGACGGCAAAGTCGAGAGCGCGATCTCCCGAGCCCTCACCGTCTAGGCCAATCACCAGTTTGGTTGTCATGTCTGTCCCTTTTCCCTTGTTGGTCGGTGGTTTGTGAGTTGATGTTCAACACAGGCGTGTGTTCGGGCAAATGAAAAATGCCCAAGCGACCCGGCGATGTCGTTGATCAACCTCCCGCCACATTACCCAATTCTGAAAGCCAGTTGACCTCATTTGCGCGCCAATCTGCGTAAATGGCCTTCTATTTCAGTTTTTTGAAGGAGAAATGGATGACGTCATCTGCCAGGAGCACCAGCAAAAACCAGCTCGGTTCAGAGCGACCACTGATTAAAATAGCGGTCTTGTTGCGCTTCTGATGGGTTTATACGGGTTCAACCTGAAACGGCCGCGGATGCGCGGGCGGCGCCCGACGACAGAAAACTACGCCCGCTTCCGCCCGGATTGAACGTGGTTTAACGCAGTCTCATACGCTCGAACGCAGGGGCGAAGAGGCGTCCTAAAACGCCTTTTCGCATGTTCACTCGTCAGGCAGCCTGCTGTGCCAGATTTCGCAGGACATAGTGCAGGACGCCGCCGTGTTCGATGTATTCGATCTCAATCGCGGTATCGATCCGACATTTGATCATGATCTGCTTTTCGCTACCGTCTGCCATGGTGATGGTGCAGGGAACTTCTTGCAAAGGCTTGATCGTGTCTAGGCCAGAGATGGAGACGGTCTCCTCACCGGTCAGGCCCAGCGACTTGCGCGTATCGCCACCGGTGAACTCAAACGGGATGACGCCCATGCCGACCAGGTTGGACCGGTGGATCCGCTCGAAACTCTCGGCAATCACGGCCTTCACACCCAGCAGCGCGGTGCCCTTCGCCGCCCAATCGCGGGAGGATCCGGCGCCGTACTGCTCGCCACCAAAGATCACCAGCGGTGTGCCCGCCTGCTGATAGGCCATCGCCGCATCGAATATCGAGGCCTGCGCGCCATCGGGGCCTTTGGTGTAGCCGCCTTCAACGCCATCCAGCATCTCGTTCTTGATGCGGATATTGGCGAATGTGCCGCGCATCATCACCTCGTGATTGCCGCGACGGCTGCCGTAGGAGTTGAACTCCCGCGGCGGCACCTGCCGGTCGGTCAGGTATCGACCGGCGGGCGTGGTGTCCTTGAAAGAGCCTGCGGGCGATATGTGGTCGGTCGTGATCATGTCGCCCAAGACGGCCAGAACCTTGGCGCCCTCGATATTGGTGATGACGCCCGGCTCCTTGCCCATACCCTGGAAATAGGGCGGATTCTGCACGTAGGTGGAGGCCGGTGGCCAATCATAGGTCTTGCTATCCGTGGTCTCCACATCCTGCCACTTGTCGTCGCCTTTGAAGACGTCGGCGTATTTTTCCTGGAAGGACTTGCGTGTCACGGTCTCTTCTACCAGTTCCGCGATTTCCTTGCTGCTTGGCCAGATGTCCTTGAGGTAGACATCTTTGCCGTCCGTATCCTGGCCCAGAGGCTCCGTCGTCAGGTCAATATCGAGCGTGCCAGCCAAAGCATAGGCGACCACCAGCGGTGGCGAGGCGAGGTAGTTCGCGCGCACATCCGGGCTGATCCGCCCTTCGAAGTTGCGGTTGCCCGATAGCACCGAGGTGGCAACCAGGTCGCCCTCCGCAATGGCGTCCGACAGTTCCTTCTGGATGGGGCCGGAGTTGCCGATACAGGTGGTGCAGCCGTAGCCCACAAGGTTGAAGCCGATCTTGTCGAGGTCCTCCTGCAGCCCTGCGGCCTCCAGATAGGCGGAGACGACCTGGCTGCCGGGCGCCAGCGATGTCTTGACCCAGGGCTTTCGGTCGAGGCCAAGGGCGGCAGCCTTGCGCGCCACCAGCCCCGCGCCGATCATCACGTAAGGGTTCGACGTGTTGGTGCAGGAGGTGATGGAGGCGATCACGACCTTGCCGCTTTCCATCGTATAATCCTCGCCCGCCACGGCGACCTCTTTGCCCATCGGCCGCTTGAATGTCTCGGCCATTTCCTTGCTGAAGGCCGACTTCGCGTTATCAAGCGTCACGTAGTCCTGTGGCCGTTTGGGGCCGGAAATCGCGGGCACGATGGTGTTCATATCGAGGTGCAGTGTATCGGTGTAGACGGGCGCGTAGTCCGCTGCCCGCCACATGCCGTTCGCTTTGGCGTAGGCCTCGACCAGCGCGATGCGCGCCTCTTCTCGGCCGGTGTTGCGCAGGTAGCGCAGGGTCTCGTCGTCGATGGGGAAGAAGCCACAGGTCGCCCCGTACTCGGGCGCCATATTTGCGATGGTCGCACGGTCGGCCAATGGCAGCCGGTCCAGCCCTTCTCCGTAGAATTCCACGAACTTGCCCACGACACCCTTGGCGCGCAGCATCTCCACCACTTTCAGCACCAGGTCCGTGCCCGTCGTGCCTTCCATCATGTTACCGGTCAACTCAAAGCCCACAACCTCGGGGATCAACATCGAGATGGGCTGGCCCAGCATCGCGGCTTCGGCTTCGATCCCGCCGACCCCCCAGCCAAGAACAGCGGCCCCGTTCACCATCGTGGTGTGGCTGTCGGTGCCCACCAGCGTATCGGGGTAGGCGACCTCGCGCCCGTCCTGATCGGTGTCTGTCCAGACCGTCTGGGCCAGATACTCCAGATTGACCTGATGGCAGATGCCGGTGCCGGGGGGCACCACACGGAAGTTGTTGAACGCTTTCTGCCCCCATTTCAGGAAGGTGTAGCGTTCCATGTTGCGCTCATATTCGCGGTCCACGTTCATCTGGAAAGCGCGTGGGTTGCCGAACTCGTCAATCATCACCGAATGGTCGATCACCAGATCGACTGGGTTCAGCGGGTTGATCTTTTCCGGATCACCGCCCAAGGCCACGATGCCATCCCGCATGGCTGCCAGATCCACGACGGCCGGAACCCCGGTGAAATCCTGCATCAGCACACGGGCCGGGCGATAAGCGATCTCCCGCGGGTTCTTCCCGCCATCCTCAGCCCAGACCGCGAAGGCCTTGATGTCGTCCGTGGTCACAGTCTTGCCGTCCTCGAACCGCAGGATGTTCTCCAGCACCACCTTGAGTGCGGCGGGCAGCTGTGAGAAATCACCCAGACCTGCGTCTGTGGCGGCGTCGATGGAGTAGTAATCGATGCTCTGCCCGTCGACTGTCAGCGTCTTGCGGGTTCCGGATGTGTCGTGACCAACGGTAATGGGCATAGAAAGCTTCCTCTGGCTAGGGGGCTGCAGGAACGTGGGATTGGGGGTTGAATGCCCTATGAAACACGGCAGTTCAACTTAAATCCGCGTTCGACTGAGAAAACTGTATACAATTGTGTACCAAATGGCTGGTTTGGCGATCTTTACCGTTTCAAGAAACCTTGATTGGTTATTACACCCGACCGCCACTAGGGTCGGGCGGGGCGAAAAGAAACGTGAAAAGGAATCACATGAAGTACGTGTTGCAGGCCATCCTTGTCAGCTGGTTGATGGTACCGCCGCTTTTTGCCGACGATCGCCCCGTGGTCGTTGAACTGTTCACATCGCAGGGCTGTTCGTCCTGTCCACCAGCGGATGCGTTGCTGCACGAGCTTGCCAAGCGCGACGATGTGATCGCGCTGGCGCTGCACGTCGACTACTGGGACTATATCGGCTGGAAAGACGAGTTTGCCGATCCGCGCCATGCGAAACGCCAGCGCGCCTACGCAATCGCGGCGCAGCGGCGCTCCATCTATACGCCAGAGATGATCGTGAACGGGACGACAGACATCGTCGGCTCCAAACCGATGCAGCTGGCCCGGGCGATCGACAAGCACAAAAACACGCCAGCGCGCGTGGCGCTGTCGATCTCGCGTCAGGGGGAGACCGTGCAGATCGATGCGCGTAACCTGCGCTCGACAACTGAGACAATGGTCGTGCAAGTCGCGCGCTACACGCCGCTGCGCGAGGCACGGATCACGCGTGGCGAGAATGCGGGGCATACGCTGTCTTACGCCAATGTTGCCCATTCCTGGACCGTTTTGGGCGAATGGAACGGAAGAGCACCTCTTTCGATGGCGGCCAAGGTCAAAGGGGAAGAGCCTGTGGTCGTTGTCATTCAGATCGCGGGCATGGGCCCCATCGTCGCGGCGGCGCAGCTCCGATAAGTGCGGGCGTCCAAGGGCTGCTGTGCTATGAAGTCATCAGAGGCGGTGAATCGAGATTGTGGTGCCCGGGGATGATCATTTGCAACCTTCCACGTCTTGACGGCGTGAGAACGGGGGGACCCGCTGTTGGCTCATATTGCACCGACGTGTAGTCAGCTCTTGAAGGGCATTTGATCGTCGATTTCCCTCTCGTCGCCGTGGTCGCTATCCGTGCTGTTCCAGTGGTATGGCGATTGCGGTCTTTTGTGACCCGTTTCCGATGTGCTGGCAGACCGAGCTTGCCGGAGCTGAAATGCTCCTTGTCCTGCGGATGAGCGGCGCGTCGTCTGCCCAGATCGCGGACAATAAGATCATGTGGCGGCGTTGTCGCCTGGATCCGCGTCGACGTGTTCATCTTGTGCCTTCAACTGGCGAAAACGCGACGGCTTTCGCACGACGACATCGCGACGAGGAGACGTCGTGGTCTCCTGGTCAGAGGCTTGTCGTCGGTGCTTATCAAACCTTGTGGAAACGATGGACGAAGCGACCTATGGCAGAGACAGTCCCTTCGGACAGTCGTTGCGGTAACCCTCGTCTGGAGCTGAAGCAGATCAGTCTTCGTCATCCTGCACGACCAGCAGCAGATCGCCGTTTGCCTCCATCTCGCGGATCGCAGCCACGATGGTCGTCATGGCTTCTTCGCATTCCGATGGCCGGACCTTCTCGCGTTCGCCGATCTCTTCGCGCAGCTGATCGGCCATCCGACCAGACATGTTCTCCAGTATGAACTCCGCACTGTCTTTCATTCCGGCGGCTTCGGCACCAGCGAGGGCAACGATCAACACTTCCTGGTCCAGCGTACGAATGACGCGCGGAATATCCCGTGGTGCGATCCGTTTCGGGATGTTGGCGAAGGTAAAGATCGCCTCGCGCACGCGGGTTGCAAACTCCGCATCCGTCTCATCGAGCCCTTCAAGCACATCGTCCCGTGTCACCGAGGCGGTGGAGTTCAGGATCGCCCCCACCCGTTCGACCGGCCCATCGTCAAAGGCCTTCTTGGGCTCTGCGTCCAGCTGGGTTGCAAGAGACAGTCCGATGCGGTCCACCGCATCGGGTGTGACAGCGCTGGTCTTGGACACGGCATAGGTGATCCGGCGCGCTTGAGGACCGGGCAGCTTGCCCAGCAACTCCGCGGCGCGCGACACCTCGATCTTGGACAGCAGAACGGCAGCGACCTCGATGCTTTCATTTTCCATGACCGGCAGGAGCTTGTCCGTATCCATCTGGCGCAGCCGTGCCCAGGGATCGCCGTATTGCCGCACGCCCGCTTCCTTGCGCAGACGCGCTGCCGTTTGCTTGGAGATGCGCCCATCCAGCGAATCCAGTGCCCCGGCGATTCCGCCCGGGAAGGACAGACCAACGCTCTCCAATTCATCGGCGAACTCACCGACCACGTCGCTGAGCGTTGTGCGGTCGACGAGACGCATCGACCCCATCTGTTTGGTCAATTGGGCTTGCAGCTCTTCGGGCAGATCTTCCAGAGGAATATCAGCGCCTTCGTTCAGCAGAAGACGGACGACAATGGCTGCCTTCGCCTTGCGGCTCAGCTGTGTTGGTGCCGGGCTATCCGACCCGGGCAACGCTGGAAAGGGCGCCATTGGTACCATATCTGTCATCTTGACCCGCCTGTTTTGAACTCGTTTTGTTCTGGCAGATAAAGGTTAAAGATTGGCTGAGTTTGTCAGCCGTTCGCGATGGAAATTCAAAAATGTCTATCGGGGAACGCGCTTGCCACGCACAACAGGACATATGTAAATCCGCGCAAGGGTCAAACAGCCCTGCACAGTGCGAACACCAGGCAGGGCCGGGTCAGTCTCAGGTCGTGGTTGCCACGCAGGAATTGCTCGCGCTGTCATAGACCGTGCCAGCGGCACAGGACATGGTAAGCTCTTCCTTGCCGTAATTGCATCCGGCGGCAAATGCGAGCGCGGGCACAAAAGTCAGGGCCACTGCGGCGGCCAAGGTCTTGATCGTCATTGCAGGTCTCCTCTGGTGTGATCAATCAAGAGTAGCAGCCGTTGACCTTGGGTCAATGAAAATGGGGTCCTGCGGCCGCAGGTCGCATCATCCCGCCCGATCTTTGAACACCCGCGCAAAGATCGTCTCCACGTGTTTGGTGTGATAGCCAAGGTCGAATTTTTCTTCGATTTCCGCGGGGCTGAGCGCGGCGGTCACCTCGGTATCGGCGAGCAGTTCGGTCTTGAAGTCCTTGCCCTCTTCCCAGACCTTCATGGCGTTGCGTTGTACCAGTTTGTAGGCGTCTTCACGGCTGACACCTGCCTGGGTCAGGGCCAGCAATACCCGTTGGCTCATCACCAGTCCGCGGAATTTATTCATATTGGCCAGCATGTTGTCGGGATAGATGACCAGTTTATCCACCACCATGGTCAGCCGTGCCAGGGCAAAGTCCAGCGTGATCGTGGTGTCAGGGCCGATGTTACGCTCAACCGAGCTGTGAGAGATGTCACGCTCGTGCCAGAGGGCCACGTTCTCCATGGCAGGCACCACCGCCATGCGCACCAGCCGTGCGAGCCCGGTGAGGTTTTCCGTCAGCACCGGGTTGCGCTTGTGCGGCATGGCAGAAGACCCCTTTTGCCCCGCGGAGAAAAACTCTTCCGCCTCCAGCACCTCGGTGCGCTGCATGTGGCGGATCTCGGTCGCGATGTTTTCGATCGAAGCGCCGACCACGCCCAGAGCGGCGAAGAAAGCGGCGTGCCGGTCCCGCGGGATCACCTGGGTGGAGATTGGCTCGGGCACCAGCCCCAGCTGCGCGCAGACGTGCTCCTCCACGCGTGGGTCGATGTTGGCGAAGGTGCCCACCGCACCGGAGATCGCACCGGTGGCGATCTCGGCCTGGGCGGTCTCCAGCCGGGTCAGGTTGCGGTCCATCTCGGCGTAAAAGCGCGCGAAGGTGAGGCCCATGGTGGTGGGCTCTGCGTGGATCCCGTGCGACCGCCCGATGCGGACCGTGTCCTTATGTTCGTGTGCGCGGCGTTTCAGCGCGGCGAGCAGCGCCTTCACATCCGCAATAAGGATGTCTGCGGCGCGGGTCAGCTGGACATTAAAGCAGGTATCCAGCACGTCGGAGCTGGTCATGCCCTGATGGACAAAGCGCGCCTCGTCACTGCCCACATGCTCTGCCAGATGGGTCAGAAAGGCGATGACGTCGTGCTTGGTCACGGCCTCGATCTCGTCAATGCGGGCCACGTCAAACTCGACGTCTTTGGCTTTCCAGACCGCTTCCGCGTTCGCGCGGGGGATCACGCCCAGATCGGCCATGGCATCACAGGCGTGGGCCTCGATCTCGTACCAGATGCGGAACTTGCTCTCGGGCGACCAGATAGCCACCATCTCGGGGCGGGAGTAGCGGGGGATCATCGGGGCACCTTTCGGGGTTTTGTCTATCTGGGCGTGCTCATAAACTGCCACCCGAAGGGCCACAAGGCAGCAGGGGTGAAATGAGCGGGCAAGACGGCGATACGGTTCTGGTACAGCGCGTTCTGGGGGATTTTTCGGGCGACTGGCTGTTGACCAAATCGATCACCCACGGCGACGGGACGGTCGCTGCGTTTCGCGGAACGGCGCGTTGGCGGCCAACGCCGGAGGGGGCGGAGTATGAGGAGACCGGATGGCTCAAAGTGGGTTCCGGCACAGCCTTGAGCGCGCGTCAGACATATCGCTGGACGCGCGCGCTTGAGATATTCTTCAGCGATGGCCGGTTTTTTCACCGGGTCCCTCCCGGTGGTGGGCTGGCGCGGCACCTGTGTGACCCCGATTACTATGAAGCCACCTATGATTTCACGGACTGGCCGGGTTTTTCGGTGGTTTGGCGGGTGACCGGTCCGGCCAAGGACTACCGCATGCAGTGTCTATATCGCAGGGCAGCGCCCGACGGGGCTTGAACCGGCAGCACGGCTGCGGCATTGAGGGCGCAGAGTTTTTCAGCAGGAGACAGCACGTCATGCAACTGACCGCATCCCACGCCGTTCTGGCGGATCACTTCGGCCCGAGAGCGGGCACCGCGCGGCGCATCAAGCAGGCAGCGCTGGTCGTGCTGGGGATTGCACTGCTGATCACCGCAGCGAAGATCAAACTGCCGGTACCGGGCTCTCCTGTGGCGATCGGGTTGGGGACCTTTGCGGTTCTGAGCATCGGGGCGGCCTACGGTGCGCGGCTGGGGCTGGCGACGATCACCGGATACATGCTGATCGGGGCCCTGGGCTTTGACATATTCCAGAGCTCGACCGCGGAGTTGAACGGGTTGAGCTACATGACCGGCAGCACCGGCGGCTATCTTGTTGGCTACATTCTGGCGACGCTGCTGCTGGGGGCGCTGGCGCAGCGCGGCTGGGACCGGTCGATGGTCTGGATGGGGCTGGCGATGTTGCTGGGCAACGTGCTGCTCTATGTGCCGGGTCTGCTGTGGCTCGGGCAGCTTTACGGGTGGGATCAGCCGATCCTCGCGTGGGGTCTGACACCGTTCCTGCTGGGCGATGCGCTGAAGCTTGCGCTGGCTGCGCTGCTGTTCCCGGCGCTGTGGAAGCTGGTGGGCGACGCGCGCAGTTAAGCGTCTCTTTCTATTGTCAAAATGCGAGGCGCAACCCTGTCGGGTCGCGCCTCATTCTTTTTGTGGGGAGCTGTGGCTGGCCTGAGCCCGCGGGGCAAGCGAGCCTTACGTGTCACGGTTGCGCCGGGACGTGTCAGGCCGGTTCGACCAGTTCGGTGATCACGGTGGAGCTGCGCTCCAGCGTGCGGTGGACAGGGCATTTATCGGCAATTTCCAGCAGCCGTGCGCGTTGTGTCGCGTCAAGATCGCCGGTCAGCGTGATGCGTCTTTTCCAGGTGTCGATCTGCTGGTTGACGGCGGTTTCGGCGTCCTGGGCGTGAACCTTGTCGTGGCTCACATCAACCGACACATGGGCCAGCGGCCAGCCCTTGCGGCGGGCGTACATGCGCAGGGTCATGGAGGTACAGGCGCCGAGACCCGCAGAGAGAAAACCGTAGGGGCTCAGACCCTTGTTGGTGCCGCCGTAGGCATGTGGTTCATCGGCGAGCAGGTGGTGGCCGTCCGACGAGGTGATGTCGGTGAGGTAGCCGTCGGGGTCTGCCTCCGAGATGCGCAGCACCCCTTCGGGCGCGCCGGGGGGCGGTGCGGGAGGGGTGAGGGTGACGTAGCGCCGCGCCCAGGCGGTGATGACGTCGGCGGCGTATTCCGCATCCTCGGCGCGGGTTATCAGGTGATCTGCGGTGTCGAGCGTGATAAAGCTTTTGGGGTGTTTGGCGGCCTGGAAGATCTCGCCAGCGTTGTCGATGGAGACGGTCGCGTCCCGCGGCGCGTGAAGGACCAGCAAGGCGGCATCAAGAGTGCGGATGGCGTCGCTGAGACGCTCTTGCGTCACATCCTCGACGAACCCTTTGCCGATATGGAACGGGCGCCCGCCCAGGCTGACTTCGGCGGTGCCCTCGGCCATGATCTGCGGCAGCGCTTCGGCGAAATTATGGGTGACGTGGCCTGGATCGAAGGGCGCGCCGAGGGTGGTCACAGCCTTGATATTGCTGAGTTTCGAGGCCGCGCGCAGGACCGCGGCCCCCCCCAGCGAGTGGCCGATCATCAGGCTAGCGGTCATGTCTCGATCGCTCAGGTAGTCGTTTGCGGCAATCAGGTCGTTCACGTTCGAGGTGAAGGAGGTATTGGCGAACTCTCCTCCGGAATGCCCCAGCCCGGTGAAATCAAACCGCAGCACGGCGATGCCGGCGGCGGCGAGGCGGGCGGCGATGCGGCGGGCGGCGGGGATGTCCTTGCCGCAGGTGAAGCAATGGGCAAAAATGGCCGTGGCCAGCACCGGACCATCGGGACGGTCCAGGCGCGCGGCCAGTGCCGTGCCATCGTGGCCAGGGAAGGTGATGCGGTCGGTGGGCATGGGGCAGCTCCTTTGTCTGGCAAGAGTGGGGGGCGGGCGGAGACCTTGCAAGGGCTGTGTCAGAGGTATCACGCGGAGGTGACGCCGCAGGTCCCGGGGTGAGGGCGTTTCGGATGGGTGCACCGACGTGGGAGCGCGGTCTGTCGTGAGGCCTTTTTCAGCCATGAAACAAAGGGGTTTGGCCCTGCGGTATCACGTCGGTATCGTGTCGGTATCACGTCGGTGCGCAGCGCGCGGTGGGTCAGGGGGATGGTAACGTCGGGTGGTTCAGGATGGACATGGGATCGGAGCGGATCGCCGCGGGGTGCGGTGGGATATGAGTTTATCTGGCAAGATGAGAGAGCTTTTGGGTGCGGGCGGCGGGATCTGGTGTGCGGTGGCGCGATCAGGGCAGCGCTCGCCCGGTCGCCATCGCGGGTATCATGCGGTCGGGCTGTACCGCCCGGGGCGGCGGGCCCTTTGGGATGAGTGATATGCCGGTCGTGCTGCAAGCGGAGATCCCTCCCGAGATGCGCGCGCCGCGGGCGCTGCCGGGCGTGCAGCCGCTGGGGGAGGCCGCGTGGCTGCGGGTGGATGAGGCCTACGCCGGGCAGATGGCGCAGCGGCGCGCCTTGATCGCCACCAGACGGGAGGCGGTTTTCTGGCAGGATCCGGCGTCTGGGGTGGCGGCGCAGGAGGTTTTGGACACGGCGCTGGAGCTGCTGCCCGCCTTGGGCTTTGCGGTCTCGGAGGATGTCTGCCTGTGCCCGGACGGGGTCGAGGTGCCGCTGGGGCGGGATTCGCCGCTGGCGGTTCTGGGTCAGCTGGTGCAGGAGGATATCTGTCTGATGGAGAAGCGCGCGGAGGCGCATGTGCTGGTGGGGGCCTGCCTGTGCTTTCCGGCGAGCTGGCAGCTCAGCGAGAAGGCTGGTCAGCCGTTGGTGGCCATCCATGCGCCTGTGCCGGAGTATGACGCGGGGCTGGCGGCCCGTGTGCAGCGGCTTTTTGACGGGGTGCAGGTGGGCCGGCCGCTGTGGCGATCCAACCGGCTATGGTACGATGATCCGGCCTTGTTTCAGCCCCGCTCTGCCACCGCGCCACGGCGCATGGACCCCGGTGCGGCGTGCGCGAACTATGAGCGGGCCGAGCGCCAGTGCATCCTGCGGCTGCCGCGCAGCCGCACGGTGGTGTTTTCCATTCACACCTATGTGGTGGCCGCCGGTGAGCCGGTCTCTCGCCGCGCCGCGCCGGGTGCTGCGGTGGACAGCAGCCCGGGCTGACAGTGGCGGGTTGTCCGGTTGCACAGTTCCAGTGCCCGGCGGGACAGCAGGCCGGGGACGGGCCGAAATCTACGGTTTAGCGTCATGGCCTGCCAGGGGGGCAAAGGGTCAGCTGAGCAAGGCGAGATCCGTGGTGTTCATGCGTTGCCGCGTGGGCATCGCATGGGCGTCAGCACCGGCCAGCGTGAGGCTGGCGTCCCTGTAGAAGGCGGCGTTCTCGAACCACCAGCGGTGGGAATAGAGCGCCGTGCGTTGGCGGACCGTGGTATTCTTGAGGTATTGCTCGTGGCTGTAGACATCGACGTGAGATCGGTGGATGAGGGGTTTGATCCCGCTGCGGCCCACGCGTTTTGCGCCGCCGTTGAGCACCACCGCGCCGTTGAGGATCTCGTCCAGCTGGCTGAAGTAGTTGGTGAAACGTCGGCACCGGTGGGCCAGCAGCAGCGAGCCCCAGGCGCCTTTGCTCAGCCAGTCCTGATCCGCATCGCCCGAGACGAAGAGGATTTCATCCAGGCGCCAGGCGCGGCCGCGGGGACCGCTGGCGTCGTTGAAGGCGCTCAGCCCGCGCAGGGTGGCGTAGGCGCCCATGGAGTGCGCGATGAGGTTGATCCGGGGGCGCGGGCGCAGGTCGAGCAGCGGCAGGATGCCATCTGCGACCAGCGAGGGGGCCGTTTTCTTGACGGCGCGCCGGTCACGCCTGTAGGCGCTGAGCGTGCTGCGCCCGGCGCTGGGCCAGTCAAAGGCGATGAGCGCGCCGCGGTATCCACAGCTGCGCAGGTTGCGGTCGATCAGGGCGGCGCGGCTACGCATTTCGGATTGCTCTGTGTTGTAGCCATGCACGAAGAGCGTGATCTCGCCGCTCCGGGCTTCTGCCTTGACGCGGGAGAGCCAGTCAGCCCGGGAGAGGATGTGCTGACGGGTGACGGGACCTGTGTCAGGGGGCGCCACGTAGTAAGTGTTTTGCGATGGGTTGGCGGTAAAGCAGTTGGATCTGGTGTCATAGGCGCGACGGGAAAGAAAAAGGGTCATCAGGAAAACTCCGGGCTTTGAATAACTTGAACTGATGCGTCTCAAGAAAAGGTGGCTGTGCCGTTCGGTGCCCCTGTCCCCGGCGCAATTGCCGGAACGAGACGGGGCACGGCGCAGGAGATCTCGCGACGCGTTAATGGGGGTAGAATGCACCGGAAGGCTCAAAATACCAAATCATCGGGGATTTGCGGGCAGGAGAGGGGCGCGCGCCGTTGAGATGGCCGGCGGGCGGGGGCGTTGCGCCGTGAGTTTATTTGGCAAGATGAAAGAGCTCCGGCGCGCGGGAGACCGGGTGGGGCGCACCGGTTGGTTCCGGGGCGTTCCGGTAGTGGTCGATACGTAAAAAGGCGCCCCCGGGGAGGCGCCTTTTGTCGTTTGAAGGCCCGGGCGTCAGACGCCGCGGGTTTCGTGTGAAAACCCGTAGGTTTGCGCCGGGCCGTCGATCAGCAGCTGTAGTACATCGCGAATTCGACCGGGTGGGGCGTGTGCTCGTAGCGTTCGATCTCTTCCATCTTGAGGTCGATGTAGCCGTCGATCTGGTCTTTGGTGAAGACGTCGCCTTTGAGCAGGAAGTCCATGTCGGCCTGCAGCTCTTCCATGGCTTCGCGCAAGGACCCGCAGACGGTCGGGATGCCGGCCAGCTCTTCGGCGGGCAGATCGTAGAGGTTCTTGTCCATCGCCTCGCCCGGGTCGATCTTGTTCTGGATGCCGTCGAGACCGGCCATCAGCAGAGCGGCAAAGCACAGGTAGGGGTTGGCCGACGGGTCGGGGAAGCGGGCTTCGACGCGTTTGGCTTTGGGGCTTTCTGTCCACGGGATCCGGACGCAGCCCGAGCGGTTGCGCGCGGAGTAGGCGCGCAGCACAGGCGCCTCGAACCCTGGGATCAGCCGCTTGTAGCTGTTGGTGCCGGGGTTGGTGAAGGCGTTGAGCGCCTTGGCGTGTTTCAGGATGCCGCCGATGTAGTAGAGCGCCTCCTGGCTGAGATCGGCGTATTTGTCGCCCGCGAAGACGGGTTTGCCGTCCTTCCAGATCGACATGTTGACGTGCATGCCGGTGCCGTTGTCGCCCGCGATGGGCTTGGGCATGAAGGTGGCCGATTTGCCGTAGGCGTGGGCCACGTTGTGGATCACGTATTTGTATTTCTGCAGCTCATCCGCCTGTTTGGTCAGGCTGCTGAAGATCAACCCCAGCTCGTGCTGGCAGGAGGCGACCTCGTGGTGGTGCTTGTCCACCTTCATGCCCAGACGCTTCATGGTCGAGAGCATCTCGGAGCGCAGGTCCTGGGACTCGTCCGTGGGGTTTACCGGGAAGTAGCCGCCCTTGACGCCGGGACGGTGGCCCATGTTGCCCATCTCGTAATCGGTGTCGGTGTTCCACGACCCGTCCGAGGCATCGACCTCGTAGGAGACCTTGTTCATGGTCGCCGAGTACTTGACGTTGTCAAAGAGGAAGAATTCCGCCTCGGGACCCATGTAGGCCACGTCGCCGATGCCGGTGGATTTGAGGTATTCCTCGGCTTTCTGCGCCGTGCCGCGGGGGTCACGCTCATACGCCTCGCCGGTGTCGGGCTCGACCACGGAGCAGTGCAGGCAGACGGTTTTTTCGGCGTAGAAGGGATCGACATAGGCGCTGTCGGTGTCGGGCATCAGCTTCATGTCGGAGGCTTCGATGGATTTCCAGCCCTCGATGGAGGAGCCGTCAAACATGAAGCCTTCTTCCAGAAAGTCCTCGTCCACCTGGTCGGCCATCACGGTCACGTGCTGCAGTTTGCCGCGCGGATCGGTGAAGCGGATGTCGACGTAGGCTACGTCCTCGTCGTCGATCATCTTCAGTAGCTCTTTGCTCATTGTTGTCTATATCCCTTTTGATTGGACTGATACTATTCCGGGCTGCGCGTCAGAGTGCGTCCGACCCCATTTCACCGGTGCGGATGCGGATGGATTGCTCCACCGGGGTGACGAAGATCTTGCCGTCGCCGATTTTTTCGGTCTTGGCCGCCTGGACGATGGCCTCGATTGCCGCATCGAGCATGTCGTCGTCGAGCACGATCTCGATCTTCACCTTGGGCAGGAAATCCACCACATATTCGGCGCCGCGATAGAGCTCCGTGTGGCCTTTCTGGCGTCCGAAGCCCTTGACTTCGATCACCGACAGACCCTGCACGCCCACGTCCTGGAGCGCCTCCTTGACTTCGTCGAGTTTGAACGGCTTGATCACCGCTTCGATCTTTTTCATCGGGGGCCTCCCTGGCTCATGTCACGCCGTAGAGACCATCTGGGACCGGGAGGGTCCATGGACCAGCGGGACCTGCGCTGGACGGAGGGGATTTTTTAGACATGAAGAGCCTGTTTTTCAGTCGATGTGCATTATTTTTGTGCAGTAGTGAATCTTGGAGCAAAAATGACGGATGATGGGGCGCCGTTGATGACGGCGGCGCAGATGCAGGCCCATGAGGCGGCATGTTTCGAAGCAGGGGTCATCGGCTCTGCCGAGGCGATGGCGCGGGCGGGCGACGGCGTGGTAGCGGCGGTGTTCACGCGCTGGCCAAAGCTGCGGGCGTCACCCGGGCGTGCCGTGGTGCTGTGCGGTCCGGGTAACAATGGCGGCGACGGCTTTGTGGTGGCGCGGCTGCTGCGTGCGGCGGGCTGGACGGTGCGGGTCCATGCCATGGGTGTGGACCGGTTGCCCGGGGATGCGGCGGCAGCCCAGGCCGCGTGGTCGGCGCAGGGGGAGGTGGCGCCATTGGCCGCGTTCGATCCGACGCGCGCGCCCGATCTGATCATCGACGCGCTCTTTGGTATCGGGCTGACACGTCCCATCACCGGCGAGGTGGCCGAGGTGGTTGCGCGCGTCAACGGGGTGGCCGGGGCGCGCATTGTGGCGGTGGACATCGGCTCGGGCCATTGCGCGGACAGCGGGCGGGTGCTCGGGACGGCGATCCGGGCGGAGCTGACGGTGACGTTTCATTGCCGCAAGCCCGGGCATCTGCTGATGGCGGAACCGGGCGAGGTTGTGGTCTGCGATATCGGACTTGATGCTGCGGAAGTGTCCCTGCATGAGAATGCCGCGCCACCTTATGCGCTGCTGGCGAAATCGGGAGACCGGCAC
Source organism: uncultured Roseobacter sp. (assembly GCF_947496515.1). Taxonomy (GTDB): domain Bacteria; phylum Pseudomonadota; class Alphaproteobacteria; order Rhodobacterales; family Rhodobacteraceae; genus Roseobacter. The sequence goes on from NZ_CANMDB010000002.1 coordinate 123,646, forward strand.
AAGTTTGACTACGGTCATGCGCTAGTGATGAGCGGGCCACCCGGGCGTACGGGTGCGGCACGGCTGGCGGCGCGTGGCGCGCTGCGGGTGGGGGCCGGTGTGGTCAGTGTCGCGGCGCGGTCTGACACCGTGCAGGAGCTGGCTGCACATCTGACAGCGATCATGCTGCGGCCTTATGAAACGGCGCGGGATCTCGCCGCGCAGCTGTCAGAGGATCCCAGGATCACGGCGCTGTGCCTCGGGCCCGCCTTTGGGACGGACGCGGCCGCGGCAGATGTGCTGGCAGCGGTCCTGGCGCAAGCGCGGCCTACGGTGCTTGATGCGGATGCGTTGACGCTGCTGGCGCAGGAGGCCGCGCCAGAGGTGAACGGGGCCTGTGTGCTGACGCCGCATGCGGGTGAGTTTGCGCGGCTTTTTCCGGACATCGCCGCGCGTCTCGAGGCCCCGCCGGAGAGTGGGCCTGCCTATTCCAAGGTGGATGCCGCGCGGGCTGCGGCGGTGCGGGCGGGTGCCGTGGTGCTGCTGAAGGGGCGCGCGACCGTGATCGCTGATCCCGGCGGTGCGTGCATCCTGCAGTCGGGCGATGACGCGACCGCCTGGCTGGCAACCGCCGGTGCGGGTGACGTGCTCGCCGGGCTGATCTGCGGCTTGCTCGCGCGGGGGATGACGCCCTTTGCCGCAGCCGCAACCGGGGCCTGGCTGCACAGTGCAGCGGCGCGGGTCGTCGGACCGGGTCTGATCGCAGAGGATCTGCCCGACGCCATGGGGGCGGTCTTTCGCGAGCTGGCTTCGGGCGCGTGACAGTCGCACGGACCCAGGCGGACCGCTATTGAGCCCGAGGGCTGGCGCATCCTTGCGGCCCTGCCCGGGGGGCGCGGGCCAGGTTGCTTTGCGGTGGCTCGGGCGCTGAGGGCGGGCGGGCGCAATGAGCGGTGGCGTCGGGACGTTTCAGGCACAGGACCGGCCCGATGGTCTCGCACGGTCACTGCGCATGAGGTCCGGACATCGCCCCGGTCGTCGCGTCGGTAAGCAGAGCGTGTGCCGCCGACCCACCCCCATCGAGGGCGTGCTTTCGCAAGGCTGATGGCGGCAAAACTGCCCGCTCCGACACTACGGCTGTGATAACGGACCTTACCGCGCCGCTATGCCACCCGGCCAATCGGCCGGGCAGCCACCGATCCTCCTCGATGGAGGTGAGGGGGCTTCCTCTCTTTCCCCTCCGTCAGGCGACAAAGCTGTCCACGAAAAGGATATTGCTCTCCACGATCAGATCATTGGCGTCAACACCTCGCAGGGCGGCCACCTCATCGCCATCCACGCGCAGCATCACCTGACTTGCCTGCTGTTGCAGCACGAGGTTTGCCCCGGGTGCGAACCCCACCAGAAAGAGCGTGTCTTCGTCCGCATCGAAATCGCGCAGTTGATCCATGCTCGTCTCGCCGTTCTTCAGCAGGAAGCTGTCCGCCCCCGCTCCGCCCCAGATCATGTCAAAGCCGTCGCCGCCCGAAAGCGTGTCGTCGCCCTTGCCGCCGCGCAATTCGTCAAAGCCAGCGCTGCCGTAGATCACGTCGTCGCCCCAGTCTCCCAGCAGCCGGTCGTCGCCAAGCTCCCCTTTCAGCAGATCGGCACCGGCATCGCCCCGCATGAAGTCATCGCCGCGCCCGCCCGAGAGGTTGTCATCGCCGTGACCACCTTCCAGCGTGTCGTCGTCGCGCCCCCCGTCGAGGTCATCGTCGCCCGTGCCTCCCGACAGAGTGTCGTTGCCGCGCCCGCCACTGACGGTGTCATCACCGCTGCCACCCTCGACCGTGTCATTGTCGCGCCCGCCGGTGACCGTGTCATCGCCCGCGCCTGCAATGGTCAGCCCGCCCGCGCGGCCCGTGTCGATATCATCATCACCCCCGCGCGAGAAAAGCGCCTCCCACCGGGTCTCGGCGTTGGCGGCGACGCTTTTGCCGACCTCCAGCCCGTTGAGGTTGCCGTCCTGAATATGGATGCCGCCGTAGAGCCGTGAGATACCCGCCTCTTCCGCGGCTTCCGTCAGGGTGTTCCAGCGCAGCACCACGGGCGCACCGCCGCCGAAGTCCTCGAACGCCAGTTCGCGGGCCTCGTATTCGCCAAGCAGGTCAATGCCCGGTGCGTTATCGAGATCGTAGTTGCTGAGCGAGGTCCCGTCGTAATAGACATCCGAGCCCACAAAGCTGGCAATGGTCTTCGCCGCCGCCATGGAGAATGTGGAATGGCCCGAGACGTATTCCGGAAAGGGCGGCGTGACAAAGGTGACATTCTGGTAGGGCTGCCAGGTCTCGCCCGCGATCTCCCGCCGGCCCTTGTTGACACCGCCCCAGGCCTCGATGGTCGCGCCGAAGTAGAGATCACGGATGGCCGATTGCGGCCGCACGTAATCATAGGTGTATTTCGCCTCCCAGGTGGCGATACCTGCGTCAAAGACGGCAGCGTTGAGGGCAAAGAACATCTTGGCATCCTCGTCGATGCCGTGACCTTCACGCAGGGCGATGTCCTGCGCGATCTGGTTCCAGTGACCGGGGGGCGATTCCGTGCGCGGCCCGTCGGCCCACAGTTCGGCGATGACCTTTTGTTCGGTCGTCAGCCGGGCCGAGATCTCGATCACTTCGGTAATCTGATCGCGGTAGGCCTGATCGCCGGTGGTCAGCTTGCCGGTCCCATCGACGTAGGCGCTGAAATCGCCCAGCTTGGGCGGCGCATCGGGGCGGAACATATCATTCTCCGCCAGCGCAAAACTCGTCACGCTGCCCCAATGGGGGGTCAGCGCGATCTGGTCCACGTAGCTGGCGGGGTTGGTCTCATCAACGATGGGCAGGCCGTCCGCGTCGGTCACGACCCCCGTGGGCACGCGCAGCGGCTGCCAGTGGTTGGGGTTGAAGTCATCCCCGCCCGGGGCGCGCCCGGTGCCCGGATCGGCGGAGTTGACGGGGGAATAGCCACTGGTGTCGGCGAGGCCGTTTTCCGCGTTGGAGCCATCGTCCTCTCGCGCCTTGAAGACGTTCTGAGCCGCAAGCGTACCCAGTCCCGCAGCCGTCGCCGGGCTGGTGCTGGCGTCCGCGGGATCGTACCCCAGCTCGTCCATAAAGGCGTCAAAGGCAGCTTGTTGCGCCGGAAAGAGTTTGGTGAGCGCGGCATAGGCAGCAAAGCTGACCGCTTCGGCCTTGTTGGCTTGGGAGCCTGCGAGGTTTGTGGTAATTTCCGAATACTGCCCGTAGGCATCCTCATCCAGCGCGGCCCAGGCGTCATAGATCGCGGTTGATGCCAGATAAAGCTGGTAGGTGGTCTCGGTGGGTTTGGCGCTGCCGGTGCGAATGGCCTCCAGCATGAGCTCGTTCCATTGCGCGACGAGTGACTGATTGGGAACGGCGGCACCTACTCCGGTAAGAGCATAATTCATACCTGAAAACTCCGAATAAAAGGACGTAAAAAAAATGGGATATTAAAGCGTGCAAAGGGTCGCACAATTGCGTGACTTCACCAAGGATTATATCCGCTTTCAGCTTATAGTTGCATATACAACAGGGGGTTACGCGGTTCCCGGGTGGTTCTTCGTGGCAAAAGAGAAGCGTCGGCGCCGTGTCTCAATCAGGGCGCGAGCGGGGAGCGATGTCGTCACTACCAAAAGCACTCTTGAAGCGGTGGTGTTGAGGACATTTCAACAAAGACCCGTGGACCCTCGTGTGTCTTGAGCGCGTATGCCCCAGCCGGGCGGTGGTGGCTGGTTCGGACCGCCGGTTGCATGAGCAAGGATTGGACGTTGTCCGTCGACCCGTGCTGGTCGCCCCGGCCGACAGGCCGGGCAGCGCCCGAGCCTCCTCGATGGAGGCGAGGGCGCTTGCCTGCTTCGGCGACACCGGCAGGCGAGCGTCCCGGTGCCTTCACCCTTCGTTCAGGCTGCCAGGCTTGAGGATCAGGGCTCAACAAGCTCCCACCTGTTTTCGTCCGGTTTTCATGGATACCAAATGCAGGACCGCGACACGCGTGGCTCCGCTCCAGTTTTCCGAAACGATGCGCACAGCGGGACATGGGTCGACCCGCCAATGCGGCGTTTTCATTTCAGCCCTGCGGCTCGGGTCACCTGCTCGAAGGACACCGACGGTCGATGCAACGCAGGCCCCTGATCGTTGTCAGGACCGCTACCGCTGGTACGCCGTTACCGGGTCCTAGCTCTCGACCGTCACCACTCGTAGATCTCGATGTGGGAGGCCGTCAGTGCATAGCCGATATCGGCCAGCTCGGTCGATTGTATCTGGTGGTGCATCTGACCTTCGACCCAGACGGCGTCCCATAGATCGTTGCCGGGCCAGGGGGTCGCGGTATCAACGATCACCAGCTGGTTCGCGGGCGGGGGCGGCACGTGGATGCAGGCACCCACGTAGGGCACCAGAATGAAGCGGGTCACCCCGGCCGAGCTGACATCAAGCGGGATGGTGTACCCCGGCATCCGGATATGCGCCCCGTCTAGCGCGTCGTTCAGCTTGGTCGCATTGGCATCAAAGACCGGCCGCCAGGTGTCGTTGACCATGTCGATGGCGCCTTCACCGATGATCTCGGAATAGGGCACGCCGGGGGGGATCAGGTCGTCCCAGGTGATCTCGCGCGGGGTGGCGGCGCGGGCCAGATGCGGGCTCAGGGCCAGCAGGGCAGGAGCGGTGGTGATCAGTTGACGGCGGGACAGCGGCATGGGTCTGATGATCCTTGGGTCGGGCGTTGAGGCGGGCCTGAGGTCACGTTTTTACCATCATACCATCTGCGAGCGACAGCCGGTAGGCGTGGAATGCGGGCAGCATGCTCACGATTGCGCCAGCGGCCACCACGGCCAGAAGCGTCAGCGCCTCACGCGCGCCGGGGGCGGTGAGGGGCAGAAAGAGGCCATAGCGGGCATCGATCGTGGGCTGCAGCACGACCAGCCCGGCATAGAGCAGCCCCAGCCCCAGCCCAGCCCCGAGCGCTGCCATCAACGCACCCTCCAGCACCAGAAGCCCCAGGATCACCCGGGGCCGTGCGCCCATGGCGCGAAAGATGGCCATCTCGCGGCGGCGTTGGTGGAGGCCGGAAAAGATCGTGGCCATCATCCCGATCAGCGCGGTCAGGATCACCATGGCCGACACGCCGATCAGCGCTGTTTCGGCCACACCGACGATCTGCCACAGCTCCTGCAGGGCGACGCCGGGCAGGATCGCTTGCAGCGGCTCGGCGCGGTAGTCGTTGACGGCGCGCTGCAGCGCAAAGATCTGCAAGGGGCTCTTGGTGCCCACAAGCGCAGCGGTGATGGCCTGCGGTTGCAGATCCATCTGGCGGATCGTCTCGATTGGCGTCGCGGCCCCCGGCACCCGGGCTCCGCCCTGCCAGTCAACGTGGATCGCCTCAATGGCCTCCAGGCTCACGATGACGGTTCGGTCCACCGGGGTGCCCGTCTTCGCCAGGATGCCTGCCACGCGAAATGGCTGGTCCTTGTGCTCGGTAAAGGAGGCCAGCCCGTGGGCCACCACCAGCGGCGCACCCACCTCATAGCCCAGCGTGCGCGCCACATCCGCACCGATCACCGCGTCAAAGAGATCGTCCATCGGCTGCCCCTGCGCCACCACCAGCGCCCGGTCGCCGCGGTAGCGGTAGCGCTCAAAAAACGCGGAGGTCGTGCCCATGACACGGAACTGCCGGTGGCTGTCGCCCAGCGAGATGGGCACGATCCAGTCGACCTCGGGCCGCGCGGCGATGTCGCTGTAACTTTCCCAGGTCAGGTTGGCGGTGGCATTGCCGATGCGAAACACCGAATAGAGCAACAGCTGCACCGAGCCCGCGCGCGCGCCAATGATGAGGTCCGTGCCGGAGATCGTGTCGGCAAAACTTGCCTTGGCACCGGTGCGGATCTTTTCCACCCCGAGAAAGAGCGCGACGGACAGCGCGATGGCCAGCACGGTCATGCCCACGGTCACCGCGCGCGCCATCAGTGAGCCGAAGGCGAGCCGCAGGATCACGCGGCCTGCCGCCCGGTGGTGGCGATGTCGGCCATCTCCAGTGTCTGGTCAAAGCGGTCGGCCAGCCGGGCGTCGTGGCTGACCATGATCAGCGTGGCATCGCGCGCGGCGCATTGGGCAAAGAGCAGGTCGAGAAAGGCGCCCTGATTGGCGGCATCCAGCGCCGAAGTGGGCTCATCCGCAAGGATCAGCGGCGGCTGACCGATCAGTGCTCGGGCGACCGCGACGCGCTGCTGCTGACCCACGCTGAGTGTGCCTGCGCCTTGCCTGAGCAGGTTTTCGGGCAGGCCGAGGGCGCTGCACAGTCGGCGCGCTTCGCCCTGCGGGTGGGCAACCCGGTCGCGGCGCGCGGGCGCAAAGCGCAGCGGCAGCAGGATGTTGTCCATCACGCTGGCGAAGGGCAGGAGGTTGAACTGCTGGAAGATCACCCCGATGCTCTCCGCCCGGAAGCGGTCGCGCGCGGCAGCCCCGAGCGACGCCATATCGGTGTCGAGGATCCGGACGGTGCCGCTTTGGGGCAGAACCGTGCCGCCGAGCAGCGACAGAAGGGTCGATTTGCCCGACCCGCTTTCACCGCGCAGCAGGAGCGTCTGCCCCGGGGTCACCCCCAGCAGAGGGATCTGCAGGTCGAAACCGGACCTGCCGGGCCAGCGGTAGCGGACGGCGTCCAGCTGCAGGATCGGCCGGGCTTGCGTCAAGAACCGAGGAGCCCGCCCAGGTCGAGCACCGGCGCGTCGCGCTCTACCTCAAAGGCCTGCGCGCCGCCTTGCGACACGACCTGAACCTCCAGTTCGCGGGCGTTCGGAAACGTGTCGAAATAGGCGAAACCGATCCGGGTGATGGCCGATGGATTGGCGCAATCCAGTTGGTATTCAGCATGAAATTCCGTGTGCTGCGCCTCTTTTGCCTCGTCGTGGCCCGCGTGGTCATGTTCGTGATCATGCTTATGTTCGTGGTCATGATCATGGTCATGGTCTGCGTGCGCATCACCATCGCCTTCCAACGCGACGGATCGGTCCACCACGCTGCATTGAGCGGCGTCGGGTATCTCAAAGAGCCGCAGCGGTTCTGCCAGCAGCGCCAGCGCACGGTCAATCGCGGCGCGGTCATCCGCCGTCTCCGCCGTATGCTCAAAGCCTGCGATGTCTGCACCCGGTGCGGTGAGTTCGATGGCGATGGTCGTTGCCTCCACGGCAATGTTGAGCTGGCCGACCCCATGCTCATGGGCGTCCAGCTGGCGTTCGGTCTCCGCCACCGCGGTGCCCGCAGTGAGCAGGAAGGGGACAAGCAGGGAGTAACGTGCGGTCATGGGACGGGCTCCTTTGAAGGGGGTGGGCTGGGATATAGGGTCGTTACCTTATAACACTACCATGCCGCATGAATATCGGCTGTGCAATGGATCGGCGGCAAAACTCTGACGTGAGGTGCTTGCCTCGCCCGGGATAGTCCTTTCTTCCCGCGGTCCGGGGCCTCAAAAGCGGCTCCGCCGCAGATTTCGTGTAGAACGCTCAGGGGCCGCTTTAGAAACGATAGCCCGGGGTCTTCGGGACAGGTCGGAGTGGCAGCAGCGATACGCACCGTTCCGGGCAAGCGGCGGCTCGCGACCGGGGCTGCGCGCACGTCCATCATCTTGTCGCGGTTGGTCTACAGTGGGTGGCACGTTTCAAACCGCGTCAACACTCCGCTGATGGAGGTGGCCGTGGCGCGCGCCGGGCTGGTTGCGGGACGTGTGGCGGCGCAGATTTCGGGGGCGCGTTCTGCCAGCCTTGCGCTCGGCGGGGTGGGTGCGGGCTACCTGCCGACGGGAGAGGCTATTCCCATCGACTAGGATCGCCATGATCGGCGCGATGTCCGGCCAGTATGATGCGCTGTTCAGGGCCTGGATCAGTGGCCTTCGATGAACAGTTAAACGCCGCGTCGTGAGCGGGCACAGGCTGAACATCTCCTCGCGGTTTGCCGGATCAACCGGAGCTTGGGAGATCTTATTTTCAATACCTTAGAAGTGCAGTGAATCGCGAACGATACGCCCCTCATCGGCGAGGGCAGGTTGCCGTTCACGGCATGAACGCGAGCGGAGCGTCGCTGGTGAGTGGCGGGTCTATCGTCCTTGTGGCTTTGATTACCGCGCATCCTAGCTGGCGATTGCCGATACGCCTCAGCTTGTGGGAGTTATCCATTCGAATCCGCCAGACGTCCCCAAAGGACGCGGCATGAGTTCCGCGCGTGTTGTCGGTACTTCGCGCCGCAGAAACGAGGGCGGGAAGGGGCTGCCATGAGCCGAATGCGTAGCCCAACCGGCGGTCAGCGCCTTGGGCCTTCTGCAGGCGTCGGCACATACCGGAGAAGCGGCGTCTCCAGCGAAAACTTCGACAACACGTCGCCGATTGACCGGCACCAACCGGTTACAGGCGGGACCGTCGATCCGAGCCGTGGCTCGACCGCGGCCTCAGACGTCCAGTTCCTCCACGAATTTTGCGTTCTCCTGTATGTACTGAAAACGCAGCTCGGGTTTCTTGCCCATCAGCCGCTCCACCAGATCGCCGGTTTCGCCGGGGGTGTCTTCGTCGATGGAGACGCGGATGAGCTTGCGGGTCTTCGGATCCATCGTGGTTTCCTTGAGGTCCTTCGCGTCCATCTCGCCCAGCCCTTTGAACCGGCTCACGTCGATCTTGCCCTTGCCGCCAAGGCCCTTCTCCAGCCAGATGTCCCGCTCTGCCTCATCGAGGCAGTAGACCCGCCGCGCCCCCTGGGTCAGCCGAAAGAGCGGCGGACAGGCCAGGTAAAGGTGTCCGGCGTCGATCAAGGGCCGCATCTGGGTGTAGAAAAACGTCATCAGCAGGGCGGCGATATGTGCGCCGTCCACATCCGCATCGGTCATGATGATGATCTTGTCATAGCGCAGATCGTCGAGGGCAAACCGCGTGCCCATCCCGACGCCGAGCGCCTCGCACAGATCGTTGATCTCTGCGTTGGAGCCGAGCTTGCTGGAGGCCGCCCCCAGCACGTTGAGTATCTTGCCCTTGAGGGGCAGGAGAGCCTGGGTTTCGCGGTTGCGCGCGCCTTTGCCCGAGCCGCCAGCGCTGTCGCCCTCCACAATGAAAAGCTCCGTGCCTGCGCGGTCCTTTGAGGTGCAGTCGGTCAGCTTGCCGGGCAGGCGCAGTTTCTTGGTGGCCGATTTGCGCGCTGTCTCCTTTTCCTGACGGCGGCGCAGCCGTTCTTCGGCCCGCAGCACCAGAAAGTCGAGGATCGCGCCTGCGGATTTGGTGTCGCTGGCCAGCCAGTTGTCAAAGTGATCGCGCACCGCGCCTTCGGTCATCTTTTGCGCCGCTTCGGTTGACAGCCGGTCCTTGGTCTGACCCACAAAGGCAGGCTCAGCAATGAAACAGCTCACCAGCGCGCAGCCGCCCGAGGTCAGATCCTCGCGGGTGATCTGTCCGGCCTTGCGGTTGTTGGCAAGCTCGCCGTAGGCCTTGATGCCTTTCAGGATCGCGGCCCAGAACCCTGCCACATGGGTGCCGCCCTCGGGCGTGGGCACGGTGTTGCAATAGGACTGGATGAACCCATCGCGCGATGGCGTCCAGTTGATGGCCCATTCGACCTTGCCCGCCGCCCCGAATTTCTCACGGAAATCGACGGTTCCCGCAAAGGGACGGTCGGCATAGGTGGTGGCGCTGCCCAGCGTCTCGGCCAGATAGTCCGAGAGGCCGCCGGGAAAATGAAACGTGGCCTCTGTCGGGGTTTCGCCGTCTTCAATGGCGGATTTCCAGCGGATCTCCACCCCGGAAAAGAGATAGGCCTTGGACCGGATGGATGAGAACAGCCGGGCCGGTTTGAACCGGTGACTGCCGAAAATCTCGGCGTCGGCGTGAAAGGTCACGGTGGTTCCGCGCCGGTTGGGCGCGCTGCCGATCTTTTCCACCGGGCCCAGCGGCAGCCCGCGGGAGAACCGCTGTTCAAAAAGCTGCCGGTCGCGCGCCACCTGCACCACCATGCTGTCGGAGAGCGCGTTGACGACCGAGGCGCCGACACCGTGCAGCCCGCCCGAGGTTTCATAGGCTTTGCCGGAGAATTTTCCGCCCGCGTGCAACGTGCACAAGATGACTTCCAGCGCGGATTTATCCGGGAACTTCGGGTGCGGATCGATGGGAATGCCGCGCCCGTTGTCGCGGATGGTGATGGCGTAATCGGCGTGCAACTCGACCTCGATCCGGCTGGCGTGGCCCGCCACGGCCTCGTCCATGGAGTTGTCCAGCACCTCGGCAACCAGATGGTGCAACGCGCGCTCGTCCGTGCCGCCGATGTACATGCCCGGCCGTTTGCGCACGGGCTCCAGCCCCTCCAGCACTTCGATGGAGGACGCGTCGTAGGCAGGCGTTGCAGCCGCGCCGAGCAGATCGTCTGACATGGGGCTCGAACCTCTTTTTTCGTCTTTGCGCGTACTATGGCAGAGCGGTGCGGGCGGGGAAAGGGAGCCTGCCCGCTGCGGTCATCCTGATGCGATTCTGTCCTGCGGTGGCGTGTTGGGCGACGGGCGAGCGGTCAGGCGGCAGCTAATTTTCTACTAATGGGTGAATTTAGACATCAAATCAAAGATTTATGTTGGCAGGTGGTCGGACCCGTGCAAAGGTTTTTGACGGAATAATATTTCAAGCCCCAGGGAAGGGGAGGTTCGAGCGTTTTCCGATCCGGTTTACCGGAGGCTCGTAACCAGTGTGGTTAAACGTATGAGGGATAGAGAGATGCGTTTTGATATGATGAAGGCGGGGGCGGTCGCTGTGACGCTCACCGTCGGGTCGCTGTTCGGTGCGGAAGCACAGGCAGCCACCCAATACGAAGGCTTGTATGACGCGACCAGCGTCACCACCGGCAGCAATGATCACTCGGTCTGGTTGCCCAATCTTTTCAACGGTGCCAGCGCTTACTGGCAGTTCGCTCCTGATGCCGGCAGCCTGGCTGTTGCATCGGGCAACAGCACCGCTGATCTGACCGGGACCATCCAGAACAACTCGGTGTCCAACTACCAGATGAACGTCGATGTCAGCTACGCGCTGCGGAACCCGAATGTACCGGGTGACAAGGTCAAGACCGGCGGTGGCAACTATGACGGGACGTGGTCCTTCTTTGACATCGTGTCCGCCACGCTGACAGGGATCGGCGATCTGGCCGGGCTGACACTGACGCTGAGCGCGTTCCCCGACCCGCTGAAAGAGGACATCCCCTTCCAGCTGGGCGAAGGCGCGAATGACAAGAACGCCGGTCTGGGCGCTTCGGGGTGGTTCAGCTGGACGGCAGCGGTGGACTCCAGCTACACGGGGCCGAGCGCTTTCGCCTCCGCTCAAGGCAAGCACGGCGATATCAACGTGAACCTCGCGTTGGACGATGATGGCAACAATCCGAGCCCCGTTCCGGTACCGGGCGCGGGTCTGCTGATGCTGGCAGGGCTTGGTGGTCTCGGCGCGATGCGGATGCGCAAGCGCAAGAACTGATAGCAGATATGCTGCACTGCCTGCGCGGTGCGATGGCCCGCCCCTGTCAGGGGGCGGGTTTTTTCGTTACGCAGGTGCAATGAAGGGGGCTTATTCGCCCTTCAGCAGCGTCTCAAAGCGCAGACCCTTTGCCGTCCGGGGGGCAAATCCAGTCCAATAGGTGTGATCCTCGCTCGGCAGGCCATCTTCGTCGAGCGCGATGATGCCCGCGTCGGCATCCGGCGTCAGCTCAAAATAAGCCTGTTTGTCCAGATCTGCCTTGAGATGCAGATCGAAGAAAGCGGTCGCAAAATGCTGTGCGATGTTATTCATGCGCGTGGTATCCCAAACCGCATCTGCGTAATGCTCAAAGGGTACGAAATCGAGCTCTGCAACGGGCGCCCAGGCTTCTGCCGGTGCGGGGATCGGGGCCGCGGCATTGTGATTGGCATGCTCGAAGGTCAGCAAATGACGGTCGGTGCCGGTGGCCTCATCAAAAATTGCGCGGATCGCGGCATAACCTGACACGTCGTCGGATCCACCCGCCATGAGCAATGTTGGCACCCGCAGCCCGGCGAGGCCGTTGGCATCCCAGAAATCGGCATTTCGACCCCAGGGACCGATGGCGATGATCGCTTTGAGCCGCGGATCCATCAGCGCCTCATGTGTCTCGGACCCGGCCAGGTGCCGGGTCAGCAGACCCGCTGGCGCGCCCCAGGTGAATTCGGTGGCGGCCTGGGTCACCCCCGCCCCTCCGAAAATCAGAGCACCGTAACCGCCCATGGAATAGCCGATCAGCCCGACGGTGTCGCTGTCGATGATCGACCCCAGCTCCCCCGGCAGCGCTGCCATCTGATCCAGTACAAAGCTCTGGTCAACGGGGCGGTGGTAGAGCGTCGCGCCAAAGGCGTCCTGGTCGGCGTAGGTGCTGTCCGTGTGATCAATGGAGACGGTCACAAACCCTTTCGAGGCGAGGTTTTCGCCCAGATGCGACATCAGAAAGCGGTTGCCGGGATAGCCATGGCTGATCACGATCAGCGGGTATTGCGCGCCCGTGGCAGGGGCTGCGTCCCGCGCGGCGCGTCCGCTCAGGCTCACTTCCGTCCGGCCATCCCGGAGCAGACTGGTGTATGTACCGCCCGGCACTGTGCCCGCTGCGGCCGGATACCAGATCTCGACCGTGAGCGGCCGGTCGTACACCGGTTCCAGTCCGTCGACCGTGTTGACGATGTCGATTTGATCAGGGTTGGTCAGGGTCAGCGTGCGAACACCGACAGGCGACGTGCCGTAGGGTGCCAATTCCGGCGCATCGGGTCGGATGAGGTCGATTGGATTGGCAAGCGCAGCGGTTGCCAGAACGGGGGCCGCGATCACGGCTGCCACTGCCGCGAGCGGTCTTCTTTTCTTCATCTTCAACTCCTTGCGGGCCTCGTCCCGCCCGCGCCGATAGATTGCGCAGGTTGTGCCCGCGGATCAACCATTTATCGGCAGTTTCCTGCCTTCTGGGCTCGATTTCTGGATTTGGTCTTGATCGCCGGAGACGGGGCGGACGCCTGCATCTTTGCGTTTTTTCCTCTGCCGAGTATCGCTGACCCTTCCCTGCGCGCTTGGGTCGGCGTAAGGCAGGGTCATGCGCAAGATCATGACATATCGCCAGCACATGCGGGCCGTGCTCACGCTCGGCCTGCCGCTGGTTGGTGGTCACCTCGCCCAGGTGGCCATCGGGATCACCGATACGGTCATGGTTGGATGGTACGGGATCGAGGCGCTGGCCGCTGTGACCCTGGGATCGACGTTCTTTTTCGTTCTTTTCATCTTTGGCTCAGGCTTTGCGTGGGCGGTGATGCCGCTGGTGGCGTCCTTTTACGCCGAAGGCGATGAAACCGGGATACGCCGGGCCACGCGCATGGGGCTTTGGCTCAGCCTCGGCTTCGCAATATTGGCGATGCCCGTGATGATCTGGTCCGAAGCAATCCTGCGGTTGCTGGGCCAGTCGGAGACGCTGGCCGTTGCCGCGGGCAGCTATCTCAGGGTCGCTGGCCTCGGCATTCTCCCGGCGCTGCTGGTGATGGTGATGAAGTCTTATCTGGCCGCGCTGGAGCGCACGCAGGTGGTGTTCTGGATCACCGTGATGAGCGCCATCGTCAATGGGCTTGCGAACTATGCGCTGATTTTCGGGAACTGGGGCGCCCCGGAATTGGGGATCATCGGTGCGGCGCTTGCCTCTGTGGCGACCCACGGGGTCGCACTGGTGGGCATTGTGATCTACGCCCGTCTGGCGCTGCCGCATCACGCGCTGTTCCAGCGGCTCTGGCGGCTTGACCGGCAGATGCTCGCGCGGGTTTTCAAGCTTGGTTGGCCCATCAGTTTCACCGTCCTGAGCGAGGTCGGGCTCTTTGCCGCCTCGGCGCTGATGATGGGGTGGCTGGGCACGGTCCCGCTGGCGGCACATGGCATTGCGCTGCAACTGGCGTCGATCACCTTCATGGTGCACATGGGACTGAGCAATGCCGCGACAATTCGGGCGGGCAACGCCTATGGCCGCCGCGATCCGGCGCATATGGAAAAGGGCGCGCGCGTCGTCACCCTGATGTCGCTTGCGATGGCCGTGGCCACGATTGCGGTTTTCGTGACGGTACCGGAGCCACTGATTTCCGTCTTTATGCAGTCAGACGAGCCGCAGCGGCCCCAAATCCTGGCCATTGGTACCGGGTTGCTGGCGATGGCGGCGCTGTTTCAACTGGTCGATGGCGCGCAGGTGATTGCCCTGGGCCTGCTGCGGGGCGTGCAGGATACGCGGGTGCCCATGGTCCTGGCCGCAGTGAGCTACTGGGTGGTGGGGATCCCGTGCTCTTACTATTTCGGGTTCCGCCTCGAGATGGGCGGCATCGGTGTCTGGCTGGGTCTCGTCGTGGGTCTGGGGCTGGCGAGTGTCCTTTTGTCGGCTCGGTTCTGGGGAGCGACCTTGCGCAAGCTCAAACGGGAAGTCTCCGTTGTCGCATGAGCAAAAAGCCTCAAGTATTACATGAGAAATAGGCCATAAAGAATTGATAAATCATATATAAGAGGCGGCGTAGTTCGGGCGCCACTCCTGCAGTGACTGCAGCATGTGGGCGATCAGATGACGCAAGGGCTCGGCCTTTTCGGGGTCATAGAGCCAGGGGTCCGCTTCTTCGGTCAGATAGGTTGAAAGCCGCAGGACAAGCTGTAGCGCCTGCACATGGCGTTTGGGTTGCCCGTGCCGCTGAACGGTCCAGCTGGCGTCGTCGCCGCGCTCGCTGATCGTCGTCCGGTAGTCTTTGGCCTGCATCAGCAGACCAGCCACCTTGGCGCTGAGCTGCTGATTGCATCCGGCGCCCAGAAAGGTACGCAGCGTGATATCGGGCGGCTCGGTGGAGGTTTGCGACAACACCTCACTGCGGCTGGCCTTGCAATCGACGATCAGCGCAAAACCGTGCATCGCGCGCAGCCGTGCCACCTGTGCCGCAATGGCGGCGTGGTAGGGCGCGTGAAAGGCCGAGGTCCATCTGCTGATCTCGCGCGGCTCCGGCCAGACGCGCCAGATGGGCTGATCATTGAACGTATGGGCCGGAACGATTGCCCGCAGGTTTTGCTTGGCCAGATCGCGGGGGTCGGCATTCGCGTTGCACAGATAGCGGTGAAAATTGGCGCGCACGATTGTGGCGTCCTCCACCAGCCCGCTGACCAGCCTGTCCACATGCCAATCCGTATCCATCATGGCCTGCCCCGCCTCCGTCATGCGCCCCAGGATGGCATTGGGGATGTCCGTGCTTGCATGTGGCACTGCAAGGATAAGTGGGCTGCTACCCGAGATAACCGTCACTGGCATCGAAGCGTCCTCGAAAATGGGAATGCGGCGTGGCTGTCTCGCCGCTGACCTTTTGCCGAACTATCACAAGGCAGGAAACAAAGGTAAAGCGCGCCGAACGCTGGGTTGGTTGCAGGGTCCGGAAGCAAAGCCTTTTGACCGGGTATTGAAGCGGCGATGGCGATTCCCCGACGACGCTGCGGTGCTGGCTGGGGTGATCCGGACAGAGAGACCTGGCCGGACTGGTTGCGCTCTCCGGCGATGTCGTTGGACGTGTCACGGCAGCAAAAAACGCGACATGGCCGGTGAGTGAGCCGGTCGGAACAGCGCGCCGCTAGCTTGAAGCGTCACCAGGGTTTTCGGCGAGGCGGCGCGCGTCGCGCGCCAGCAGCACGATGATTTCACGCAACCGGCTTTGGTACTTGGGGTTGGAGGCGGTGCCCTCAAGCCCCCGCCGCAGAACGCCCTGCAGGATCGCCAGCAGCCGAAAGTACGAAAACACCACATAGAAGGTCCAGTTGTCCGGCGGCGCGATACCCCGACGGGCGCAGTATTCGTCAACATACGCGTTCTCTTCCGGCAGACCGAGCGCGCTGCGGTTGACACCGCCCAGCCCGCGGAACTGGCCCGCGTGCGGCAGCCGCCAGTGCATGCATTGATAGGCCAGATCCGCCAGGGGGTGGCCCAGCGTGCTCAGTTCCCAATCGAGCAGCGCCACGATCTCCTCGCTGTCGGGGGCAAAGATCATGTTGTCGATGCGGTAGTCGCCGTGAACGATGCTGCTGGTCCCATCATCCGGGACCATCGCCTCATCCAGCCACTCCATGAGCCAGTCCGCATCCGCCAGCGGCTCTGTCGCGCTTTGTCGGTATTGCCCCGACCACCGCGCCAGCTGCCGCGCAAAGTAGTTGCCGGGCTTGCCATAGTCGCCGAGACCGATGTTCGCCGGCGCGACCTCATGCAAGGCGGCAAGTGTCTCGTTCATCGACGCGTAAACCCGCGTGCGTGCAGCCGCGTCCAGCTCCGGCAGGGCGGGGTCCCAGAAAATGCGGCCCTCGACCATTTGCATGACCATGAACTGCGGGCCCATGGGGCTTTCTTCGCCCGACAGGTGATAGACCCGCGGCACCGGCACATCCGTCGCGGAGAGCGCGGACATCACCCGGTATTCGCGGTCCACCGCATGGGCTGATTTCAACAGCGTGCCGGGTGGTTTGGCGCGCAGCACATAGTCGCGGTCGCCGCTTGTCAAACGGTAGGTGGGGTTGGACTGGCCATCCCCGAATTTCTCCATCGCGTCGAGCGTCGTGAAACCAGGCAGATGCTGCCTGAGATAGGTGGCCAGCTCGTCTGGATCGTAGCGGTGCATGCGCTGGTCCTCCCCCGGTTGCCCATGGACATTCCCACCGGATCTAAGCAACTCTGCCGGCGCGGGGAAACCCCCCGATTGCTGAGGTGGGAGGCGCTGGCGCATGCAAATGGATTTGGGGCTGAGGCCGGAGACTGCTGCACTGCTGGACCGGGTGCGCGAGATGATCCGAACCGAGATCATGCCGCTGGAGGCCGAATACCATGCCGAGATCGGCAAGGGCGACCGCTGGCAATACACTGACCGGCAGGCAGAGATCCTCGAAGGGCTGAAGGCGCGGGCCAAGGCGGCGGGCCTTTGGAACTTCTGGCTGACTGATTCGGCGCGCGGGTTGGGTCTCAGCACCGTTGAATATGCCTATTTCGCCGAAGAGATGGGCCGCACGCCGCTGGGGGCAGAAGTCTTCAATTGCTCTGCGCCTGACACCGGCAACATGGAAGTGTTCGAGCGCTACGGCACCCCCGCAATGAAGGACCGCTGGTTGACCCCCTTGCTCGACGGGCAGATCCGCTCTGCCTACCTGATGACGGAGCCGGAGGTGGCCTCCTCCGATGCCACCAATATCGCGCTGTCCTGCACGCGGGATGGTGACCACTACGTACTCAATGGCGAGAAATACTGGGCCAGCGGGGCAGGGGATCCGCGCTGTGCCGTCTATATCGTCATGGTGCGGACGGGGCAGGAGGATGATCCGAAGCACAGGCGCCATTCCATGGTCGTCGTGGATGCCGCGACCCCCGGCATCGACATCCTGCGACCAATGCAGGTCTTCGGCCACGATGATGCACCGCACGGGCATATGCACATTCGTTTTACCAACGTGCGGGTTCCGGCGGAGGATATGCTGCTGGGCGAGGGGCGCGGTTTTGAAATCGCGCAAGGACGGCTGGGGCCGGGGCGGATCCATCACTGCATGCGGTCGGTCGGGCAGGCGGAAGCAGCGCTGGAACTGCTGTGCAACCGGGCGCTGCACCGCGATGCCTTTGGGAAGCCGCTCGTACAGCTGGGCGCCAACTATGACATTATCGCCGAGGCGCGGATCGAGATCGAGCAGGCGCGGCTGTTGTGCCTCAAGGCGGCGTGGATGATGGACCAGGGCGACGCCCGCGCCGCAGCGCCCTGGATCAGCCAGATCAAGGTGGTGGCCCCGCGGATGGCGCTCAAGGTGATTGACGAGGCGATGCAGATGCACGGCGGCAGCGGCATCAGCCAGGACACGCCGCTCGCCATGGCCTGGACCTGGCAGCGCGCCCTGCGGTTTGCCGACGGGCCCGACGCGGTGCACCGCCGTCAGGTGGCCCGGGCAGAGTTGCGCAAACACACGCAAGAGCCGGTCTGACGCGCCGGGCGCTTTCGGAACAAAGCGCGCACATCGGGCGTTAACTATTCATGGTCTGCTGGTTCTATCCGCAGGCCTTGACGCAGATAATAAGTACGTCGGGGAGTTAACCGGTGCACTGCGTCACCGGCGGAGGTGTCCTGAGGGGCGCCTCCTGCCGGATCATCCGGCGCAGCCGCGGCACCTTTTTCATTGAGGGAACCGGCGATCTTGCGCAGACTGCGCCCATGCGTGCACCCGTGATAGACAACCTGCAGTATTTCAACGCCTCTCCGCGGATCTTTGAGCAGATGCGCGCGGGTGGTGTGAATGCGGTGCATGTCACCATCGCCTATCATGAGAACTTTGCCGAAGTTGTGCAGAACCTCGTGCAGTGGAACCGCTGGTTCGAAGCCCATCCAGATCTGATCTTTCGCGGATTGACGGCACAGGATGTGATCCGCGCACAGGAAACGGGCCGCACGGCCATCTTCTTTGGGTTCCAGAATCCCAGCCCGATCGCCGATGACATCGGTCTGGTGGAGATCTGCCATCAACTGGGCATTCGGTTCATGCAGCTGAGCTACAATAACCAGTCGCTGCTCGCCACGGGGTGTTACGAGGACGAGGACCCCGGCCTGACCCGCATGGGCAAGCAGGTGGTGGCGGAGATGAACCGTGTGGGTCTTGTGATCGACATGTCCCATTCCGCAGAGCGCTCCACGCTGGAGGCGATTGCGCTGTCCACCCGGCCCATCGCGATCACACACGCCAATCCGCAGTGGTGGCACGACGCGCTGCGTAACAAATCCGACGCGGTGCTGCGGGCGCTGACCGAGGCGGGCGGGATGCTGGGCTTTTCGCTCTATCCGCATCACCTCAAAGGCGGCAGCGACTGCACATTGGAGAGTTTCTGCGAGATGGTGGCGGAGGCCGCCCGGCGCTACGGGGCCGCGCATCTCGGGCTCGGCTCGGATCTTTGTCAGGACCAGCCCGACAGCGTGGTTGAATGGATGCGCATCGGGCGCTGGTCGCGCCAGATGGACTATGGCGAGGGCTCGGCCACCGCGCCCGGCTTTCCGCCCATGCCCGCATGGTTCCGCGACAACCGGGACTTCGGCAATCTGCGAAGCGGTCTGCGCGCGGCGGGGCTGACGGCGGCGGAAGTTGATGGCATCATGGGGGGCAACTGGCACCGCTTTTACCAAGAGAGCTTTGGCCCCGCATGAAAGACCTGGTCACGCCCCCACAGATGCCTCTGAGACCGACCGGGACAGTGATGCGGCTCGCGCGCATGGGGGCGATGTTTCCGACGCGGCTGTCGTTTCTGCGCACTCTGCTGCGCCGTCTGGCCCGCGAACGGGTCGAGGTGGTGCGACCGGTCTGGAGCATCTGCGCGCAAGGCTATGGTCACGCCGTCTACACGCTCAGCCTTGGCGGGCACCGCTATTCGCTGGTGGCGGTCGCCACCGCGCTGCCGGAGGCGGCGCGCACCGACCGGGTGATCGCCGAGGCTTGGGACACGGCCTATGTGCTCTACGACGGCGTGCCCGACGCCGGTGAGATCGCGCGCATCTGTGCGACGGCGCCGCGGCAGGAGGCCGCCCGTTTCACCGAGCGTGATCTGGTGCTGAGCCGGGCCAATAAATCCGTGCGGTTGTTCGACCATGTGGTCGGATCTCTGCGTGCGGGCCGCCAGCCTGACCCGGCAGAGGTGCAGAAGACCGGATATCTGATGCGCACCACCGCCGTCTACGGGAACGGCAAGTTCGGGATCGCGGACCGTGC
The DNA here is from genome assembly GCF_947496515.1 of uncultured Roseobacter sp. Lineage (GTDB taxonomy): Bacteria > Pseudomonadota > Alphaproteobacteria > Rhodobacterales > Rhodobacteraceae > Roseobacter. Next base: position 143,420 of record NZ_CANMDB010000002.1, read on the forward strand.
GGCCATTGCCGCGCGACCGGGGCTGTCGGGTCCCTTCATGGCCGAGATGCTGACCGTCTGGCTGATCCGTCACTTCACCCATGATCTGGCGGAGCATATGGGGGGTGGCACGCTCGATCCTGCAATCAAGCGTCATCTGGGCATCGGCAACGCGACGGGCCTCGGAATGGCGCCGTTTCTGGTGACGCATCCGGTGCTGCTGAACAACTGGATGGCCGCACGCGAAACGGCGCTGGCCCGGGTCCGCGCCGTGCCGGCGCTGGAGGCGGAGCAGGTCGCGCAGCTGACGGCACTGGCCACGCGCGCCGCCGGGCATCTGGCCGAATGGCAGGTGCCCGACACTGCACATCAGGCGCGAATTGACCAGCTGAGATCAGCCTGGGCGGGGGTCGCTTCCCGGATCACACCGGAGATGTGCGCGGCTCCGCGCCCGCTGGACCGGCTTTTTCGCGCAGCCGCAACCGGCGGCCCGGATCTGGAAGAGCTGACCGTCGCGCTGCTGCTGGAGCCGTTCGGCGCGCTGGTCGACGATCTGGCGGAGGGGATGGCCGATCCCTTTGACCCGCCACCGGAACAGACCACCCACACGGATAAATTACGCGCGCGGCTGGAGACGGCGTTCGCCTGGGCGCTCGGACGGGACTATGACACGCCTGAGCACTGTCGCCGCTTCTGGTATGTGAGTGCCGCCAAACAGGAACCCCGGCTGGGTGACCGCTTTGCCGAGCCGGGGGCGGCGCTGGAAAGCCCGCTCGACGTGGCGCGGCGGGTGGCGGCCTTGCATGCGGCGCTACCGGACAAAAGGACGCCGGTGCTGGAATTCCTCGACGCCCACCCGGAACATCTCTTTGCAGTGGAGCGGGTGGAAATGGCGGCGGCCTATCCTTACGCGGAGATTCGCGACAACCTGATCGCGGCGGACTGCCTGCCCATTGATCTGCTGCGCTGCAAGCTGTCTTTCTTTGGCGCGGCGAAGTTCGACCCGAAATCGGATCTCTGGACGCGGATCACCCTCTTTCAGGGCGCCCCTCTGGCGGAGGAAGTGGCAACGCGCCGCGATCACGGATGGTTGCCGGTCCTCCAGGCATGAGCTGGTCGCGCGCCGAAGTGCAGGCGCTGGCCACCCGCGCGGCGCGCGGTGCCGGTGCGCCCGCCGCACAGGCGGTGCATTTCGGTCGGGCGGCAGCGCTGCATCTGGCGCGCGGCCGTCCCGCGTCGGAGGTATCGCAGGCGCTGGCGGCCTTGCCGGAGGGGCCCGTTCTGCGCCTGCCGCTGGCGCTGCAACGGCTGAGGCGCGCCGGTGGCGGGGATGAGATCGACACCGGCGGCCTGCCCGATCTGGCGCGCAGTTACGTGGAGACGCTGGGAATGCCGCTGACGATCCGGGAGGTCTCGCCGGATGCGCTGATCGTCAGCCCGACCAAGACCGCGCCCCTGCCGGATCCGGGCCGCATCACCGGTTGCGAGGCGCTCATCGCAGAGATGACGGAGCTGGCCGCCCACACTCTCGTCCCCGAGAGCGATGTCTCGCGGCAGGCGGGTGCAGGCGCTGGCGTAACCGACACCGATTGAGCGATCCGCTTACACATCCGGGGACGCGAAGGGATCCTCGGGGTATTGAACCCCTGCGAGGTACAAGCCCTGCGGTGGGCAGACCGGTCCGCACGCGGCTCTGTCCCGCGCCACCAGCGCCTCGCCCACCTGCCCGGGCGTCCGCGACCCGGTGCCCACCCGTTCCAGCGTGCCCACGAAGCTGCGGACCTGATTGTGCAGGAACGACCGGGCGCGCACGTCGAAGTGCACTTCGGGTCCGTGCGGGGTGTCCACCCGCGTCACCTCCAGCCGGTCCAGCGTCTTGACCGGGCTGTCGGCCTGACAGATCGTGGAGCGGAAGGTGGTGAAATCGTGCCGCCCGACCAGCTGTGCGGCACCTGCCTGCATTGCGGCGACGTCCAGATCCTGTTTGACCTGCCAAACCAGCCCCGCCTGATGGGTGGCGGGCGCGCGGCGCATCAGAATGCGAAAAAGATACCGCCGCTGCAGCGCCAAGAACCGCGCGTGCCAGTCATCCGCGACCCGCGCGCAGGCGACAATGGCGACGGGAGCGGGCTTCAGGTGATAGTTCAGCGCCTCGGACAGCCGAAAGGCGGACCAGTCGCGCGCGAGATCGCAGTGCGCCACCTGCGCCAGAGCATGCACACCCGCATCGGTGCGCCCGGCGGCGGCGATGGTATGCTCGCCCGGCTCCAGCCGTGCCAGTGCGGCCTCTACCGCACCTTGGACCGTGGGCTGTTCGCGCTGTCTCTGCCACCCGGCAAAGGGTGCTCCGTGGTATTCGATCTGCAAGGCGTAACGCGGCATGGGCGGTCCCCTAGCGCGCAGGGGGCGAGCCGTCAAATGGCTTTGCCACCTCTGGCGCGCGCGCGGAGGAGCGCGTATGTAGCGCTCAAGGAAAACGCCGGGGGCTGCCAGATTTTGGGGATCACGTCATTCGCCGATACGGTGCTGCGCCAGATCGAGACCGTGCAGGACACGGTGCAGGAAGCGCTTTTCGAGCCGGTGACCCGCATCGGTGTCACGGGGCTGGCGCGTGCGGGCAAGACCGTTTTCATTACTTCGCTGGTGGCCAACCTGCTGGATCGTGGCCGGATGCCGCATCTGCTGGCTGCCGCCGACGGGCGTATCGAAGCCGCTTTCCTGCAACCGCAACCCGATGACACGGTGCCGCGTTTCGCCTTTGAAAGCCATCTGGCGCAGCTGACGGCGGCGCGCCCGAGCTGGCCTGACAGCACGCGCGCTGTCTCGCAACTGCGGCTGTCGCTCCGGGTGCGCCGGGCGGGGTTGTTGGCCGGTGTGCAGGGACCGCGCACGGTCCACGTGGACATTGTCGATTACCCCGGCGAGTGGTTGCTGGATCTGGCGTTGCTGGACAAAAGCTATGACGCGTGGTCGGCGGAGGTGCTGGCGCGACTGGAAAACCGCGAGGAGGCGGCGGCCTTCCGGTCGGTGCTGGCCGAAACCGATCCGGCGGCCCAATTAGAGGAGCCGCGCGCCCAGGCGCTGGCGCAGGCGTTCACGGGCTATCTGACGGCAGCGCGGGCGGCGGGGTATTACGACTGCACGCCCGGACGCTTTCTGCTGCCGGGGGATCTGGCAGGCTCGCCGGTGCTGACATTTGCCCCCTTGCCTGCCGCGAGCGCACCGCGCAAATCGCTGCGCCGCGAGATGGCGCGGCGGTTCGAGGCCTACAAGAGCGAGGTCGTCCGGCCCTTCTTCCGGGATCATTTCGCCCGGCTCGACCGGCAGGTGGTGCTCGTTGATGCGCTTGGTGCGATCCACAACGGTCCGCGCGCGGTGGAGGATATGCGCGGTGCGATGGCTGATATCCTCGGTGCCTTCCGGCCAGGGCAGAACGCCTTTCTGACGGAGCTTTTCCGGGGCAAGCGGGTGGAAAAGATCCTCTTTGCCGCGACCAAGGCGGACCATCTGCACCACAGCCAGCACGCACGGCTGACCGCGATCATGGAGGCGCTGCTGCGCGGTGCGGCAGACCGCGCCCGATTTGCTGGTGCGCAGACGGCAGCGATGTCCATCGCAGCGCTGCGGGCGACGACCGAAGCGCAGATCACCCATGACGGTCAGCCGCTCGACGTGGTGCGCGGCACGCTGCTGGAGACGGGCAAGCAAGCGGCGCTCTATCCCGGTGCGCTGCCCGAGGACCCGCGCCAGTTGCTCAGCCCCGCGCGCGACGGGGCCGAGGAATGGCTGGGTCAGGACTACCGTGTGATGAATTTCGCACCTTCCGCGCTAAGTTTGCGCGTGGGTGACGGACCGCCTCACATCCGACTTGATAAGGCCGCCCAATTCCTTTTAGGGGATAGGCTATGAGTACGATCACCATCACCCCGGCGCGCACGCTCGATGCAGGTGCCGTGGGTCACATCCTGTCCGTCGCGAACGACACGATGCCCTGGCTGCCGCGCATGCATTCCGCAGCTGAGGAAATCATGTACGCCGGTGACATGATCGAAGCGGGCTGGATCCGCGTGGCCAAGCGGGATGGCAAGGTCGTGGGTTTCATCGCCCGCTGGGAGGAAGAGGTACACGCGCTTTACGTCCTGCCGGAGTTGCAGGACACCGGGATCGGCACCGCTTTGCTGGACGATGCCAAGGCGCAGAGCGACAAGCTCTGCCTCTGGAGCTATCAGGCCAATATGGGGGCAACGCGGTTCTACGGGCTGCGCGGCTTCAAGGAGGCCCGGCGCACCGATGGCAGCGAAAACGACGTGGGCCTGCCCGACATCCGCTTTGAATGGACGCGGGACAGCGCCTGATGGCGCGGGGACCCGTTCTTATCGACATGACCGACGCGGCGGAGCCGCAGCCCAGCGTGGCCGAGGCACCCCCTGTCCCAGAGACGGATGTGCCACGCCCCACCGGTCAGGCAATGCAGGCAGCGGCGGGTCTTGCCATGCGCAGACCCTCACGACTGATGCGGTGGTTCTGGTCTCTTGCGGTGGCACTCATCGGCGCGGTGATCTCCATCAAGGCGTGGGGGTTTGTCACGGCACTTGTGGCGCAGAACCTGATTGTCGGCTGGGCGGTCAGCGGCTTGCTGGCGGCGTTCCTCGCCGTTCTCACGGCTGTCATCTTGCGCGAAACCGCTGCTCTGGGACGGCTGTCGCGGCTCGACGGGCTTCGACGCGCCGCGGAAGAGACGCTAACGGAGGATGACCTCACCGGTGCGCGGGCGGTCACGGACCGGCTCGTGGCACTCTACAAGGGACGAGAGGATACCCGCTGGGGCCGCGACCGGCTGGCCGCGTTGCGCGGTGACCAGTTGGATGCCGCGGGGCTTCTGGCGCTGGCAGATAGCGCGCTGCTGGAACCGCTGGACGCCGCTGCCCGTCACGAGGTCGAGGCGGCCGCGCGTCAGGTTGCGACGGTCACTGCGCTGGTGCCCCTGGCGCTCGCGGATGTGGTGGCGGCGCTGGCGGCCAACCTGCGGATGATCCGGCGCATTGCCGAAGTTTACGGTGGCCGGTCGGGCTTTCTGGGTGGCTGGCGGCTGACCCGGGCGGTGATGACCCATCTGGTGGCGACCGGTGCTGTCGCGGTCGGCGACGACCTGCTGGAGCCTTTTCTGGGAGGCTCGATCGTCGGCAAACTGTCGCGCCGCTTTGGCGAAGGGTTGGTCAACGGCGCGCTGACGGCCCGCGTTGGCGTCGCTGCGATGGAAGTGTGCCGCCCGCTGCCGTTCCCGGCTGGCAAAAGACCCAAAGTGCGCGATATAATCAGGACCAGCCTGACCGGTGTTTTCGGATCGGCCAAGACCTGACGGGCGCCGCCCTGTCAGGGCATATTTCTGACAGGAGCACGCGCGATGGAGAGTTTTGCCGCTGATCTGGCGACGATGGTACGCCGCCCGCTGGAGCCCGAGCATGTGGCCGCCATGCGCAGGAAAGGCGTGATCAGCACCAAGAAGGCGGGCGAGATGGTGCAGGAACCGGGCGCGGCCTTTGATGAATTCCACTACGTGATGGACGGCGAGGTCGAAGCCGTCGATCCCAACACCATGGCGCGGATGGGCAATGCCACGCTGGGGCCGGGGCAGTTCTTTGGCGATCTGCCGTTCCTGTCGGGTGGTGTGTCGCTGGCTGGTGCCCGGGCAGTGGTGGACAGCACCCTGCTGTGCGTGCCGCGGTCCGACATGCTGCGGATGATGTCGGACATGCCGGAGATGAGCGATATCGTCGTGACCGTTCTGGCCGCGCGGCGGCGCCGGGCGGTGGAGGAATCCGACAGCGGGCTGACGCTGATCGGCGCCGAGAGCAGCCGCGACATTCGCCATGTTGCCAGCTTTGCGGCCCGCAACCGCATCCCCTACCGCGAGATCGAGCTGAGTTCCGAAGAGGCCAGATCGTTGGCGCAGCAATGTGGTCTTGCCGATGCCGAGCCGGGCGTGATCTTTGGCCGCGACCGCAAGATTGAGCCCGCCACCCCTCGCGGTGTCGCGGGGGCATTGGGGCTCCATCTCGAAACGGATGCCGACACCAGTTTCGATGTGCTCATCGTGGGGGGCGGCCCCGCTGGTGTGGCCGCGGGTGTCTATGCGGGGGCCGAAGGGCTCAGCGCGCTGGTGTTGGAGGATATGGCCGTGGGCGGGCAGGCCGGGACCTCCAGCCGGATCGAGAACTACATGGGCTTTCCCACGGGCATTTCGGGCGGTGATCTGGTGGGCCGCGGTGAAGTGCAGGCGATGAAATTCGGCACCCGCTTTTCGGTGCCGCGGCGCGCGACCGCCCTGCGGCAGTGCGACGACAAGTGGTTTCACGCGACCTTCGACGATGGTCGGGAGGTCGCGGCCAAGGCGCTGATCGTCGCCACCGGTGTGCAATACCGCCGCCTGCCCTTGCCCGGGCTGGAAGCGCTGGAAGGCGCGGGCGTCTACTATGCAGCGACCGAGGTGGAGGCACGCTACTGCCGCGATGCGGAGGTGGCGGTGATCGGGGGCGGTAACTCCGCGGGTCAGGCGGCGATGTATCTGGCGCGCACCACCCGACATGTGCATGTGCTGGTGCGGGGTCCCTCGCTGGCCTCTTCCATGTCGGACTATTTGCTGCAGCGCCTGCAGACCCATCCGCGCATCACCATCCACACCCGCACGGAGATCGCCGAACTCCACGGCGAGGAGGCGCTGGAGCGGGTGACGATCTGTGACAAGATGTCAGGACAGAACTGGGATCTGCCCACGGCGGCACTTTTCGTGATGGTGGGCGCCGCACCCAACACCGAATGGCTGCCGGGGCTGATCAAGCTCGACCCCAAGGGGTTCGTGCTCACCGGCGATGCGGCGGGGGGGCGCTCTCAGTTTGAAACATCTTGCCCGGGTGTTTTTGCCGTCGGCGACGTGCGCGCGGGGTCGGTGAAACGGGTGGCGTCTGCCGTGGGCGAAGGTTCCGTGGTGATGTCGGCGGTCTGGGCGCATGTGAATGACTGATCACTGTGCGAGGCGTGATTGGGGCGGAGCCGTCCATCCTGGGATCCCGCAAAAGATAGGCCTGCCGCGCGCAAAGGGCGCTTTGCCACTCCGCTGCGGGTCTTGAGGCGGGCTGTCTGAATGGTTCCAAGAAAGGCCGCCCGCGGGACTTGTTTGGCCGGGCCGCGCTGACTATAAGCCCGGTCATGCGTTTGATCCTCCGCATTCGAATTACTTCCCCGGCGCTCTGAGTTGATGAGACGCCGGGCCAAGGTGTTTGAGCCGCTCGCACCGACCGCTTTCCCCGCTATCCCACCGCTATCCGAAGGACGCCTGTCATATGTGCGCCGATACGACCGACACCGCCCCGAAACACGACTATAAGTCGACGCTGAACCTGCCGCGCACCGATTTTCCGATGCGCGCGGGTCTGCCCAGGCGCGAGCCTGAGTGGCTCAAACGCTGGGACGAGATTGGTGTCTACGACAGGCTGCGCGAGAAGGCCGTCGATCAGCGGCGCGACGGTGGCAAGGGCGCGCGCGCGCCCTTCACGCTGCACGACGGTCCCCCCTACGCGAATGGCCATCTGCATATCGGGCACGCGCTCAACAAGACCATCAAGGACATGATCGTGCGCTCGCATCAGATGATGGGATATGACGCGCGCTACGTACCGGGGTGGGACTGCCACGGGTTGCCCATCGAGTGGAAGATCGAAGAGCAATACCGCAAGAAGGGCCGCAACAAGGACGATGTGCCGATAAACGAGTTCCGGGCCGAGTGTCGCCAGTTCGCCGAGCATTGGGTGCACATCCAGCGCGAGGAGTTCAAGCGGCTGGGCATTACCGGCAACTGGGCGGATCCGTACCTCACCATGGACTTCCACGCCGAACGGGTGATCGCCGAGGAATTCATGAAGTTCCTGATGAACGGCACGCTCTACCAGGGCTCCAAACCTGTCATGTGGTCGCCGGTGGAGCAGACAGCGCTGGCCGAGGCGGAAGTGGAGTACCACGACAAGGAAAGCTTCACGATCTGGGTGAAGTTTGCCGTCGTCGCTGCAGGCGACGACGGCAACCCCGGCCCCCGAGCCGGGGTCTCCGGCAGTGGAGAGATCCCGGGTCAAGCCCGGGATGACGCGGGAGTGGGAGTGCAGGAGACCCCGGGTCAGGCCCGGGGGGGCGACACAGGCGACCTGAAGGGTGCCTATGTCGTCATCTGGACCACCACGCCCTGGACCATGCCCTCCAACAAGGCTGTCGTTTACGGGCGCGACATCTCCTACGGGCTCTATGAGATCACCGGTCGGCCTGAGGAAAGCTGGGTCAAGATCGGCGAGCGTTACTTGCTCGCCGATAGTATGGCTGCAGACGTACTGATGCGCGCCCGGCTCGACGACAGCATGTACCGTCGGCTCCGCGACGTGAGCACCGAGGAGTTCCAAGGGCTGCGGCTCAGCCACCCTCTGAATGCACAAGAGGGTGCGGAGGGCGAATGGGACGACCTGCGCGATTTCCGGGCGGCAGACTTCGTGACGGACACCGAAGGCACCGGCTTTGTGCACTGCGCGCCGTCGCACGGGATGGAGGAGTACGAGCTCTACCGCGATCTGGGCATGCTGCAGCAGGTCATCACCTACAATGTCACCGACGAGGGCATGTTCCGCGCCGATCTGCCGTTCTTCGGCGGCAAGTTCATCCTCAACCGCAAGGGCAAGGAGGGCGATGCCAACACCGCTGTGATCAACAAGCTGGCGGAGGTCGGCGGCTTGCTCGCACGTGGCAAGATCAAGCACAGCTACCCGCATTCCTGGCGCTCCAAGGCGCCGGTGATCTACCGCAACACGCCGCAGTGGTTCGCAGCCATCGACAAGCCCGTCGGCGACGGTCTGGACATGCACGGCACCACGATCCGGGAACGCGCGCTGACCGAGATCGACAATGTGAACTGGACGCCCAGGACGGGGCGCAACCGCCTGCATTCCATGATGCAGGCCCGGCCCGACTGGGTGCTGTCGCGCCAACGGGCCTGGGGCGTGCCGCTGACCTGTTTCACCAAGAAAGGCGCATTGCCGACGGATCCTGATTTCCTTTTGCGAAACGAAGCGGTCAACCAACGGATCGTGGAGGCGTTCGAGGCCGAGGGCGCGGACGTCTGGTATGCAGACGGCGCAAAGGAGCGGTTTCTCGGCGGGATCGTGGATCCGGACGCCTATGAGCAGGTGATGGACATCCTCGACGTGTGGTTTGACAGCGGGTCCACCCATGCCTTCACCCTGCGTGACCGGGCGGATGGGACAGAGGACGGCATCGCGGACGTCTATATGGAGGGCACGGACCAGCACCGCGGCTGGTTCCATTCCTCGCTACTGCAATCGGTGGGCACCACCGGGCGCGCGCCTTATCGCAATGTGGTGACCCATGGCTTCACGCTCGATGCCAAGGGCATGAAGATGTCGAAATCCATCGGCAATACCATCGTGCCGGAGGAGGTCGTCAAGCAATACGGGGCCGATATCCTGCGGCTGTGGGTGGCGCAAACGGACTACACCGCGGATCAGCGCATCGGGCCGGAGATCCTGAAAGGCGTGGCCGACAGCTACCGCCGCCTGCGCAACACGATGCGCTACATGCTGGGATCGCTCAGCGATTTCACGGAAGCCGACCGTGTGGCGCCCGAGGAGATGCCGGAACTGGAACGTTGGGTGCTGCACCGTCTCGCGGAGCTCGATCAGGTCGTGCGCGAAGGCTACGCCGCATTCGATTTCCAGCGGGTGTTCTCGGCTGTCTTCACCTTTGCGACGGTGGATCTCTCGGCGTTCTACTTTGATATCCGCAAAGACGCGCTCTACTGTGATGGCGATACGGTAGAACGGCGGTCCGCGCGCACGGTGCTGGATCTGCTGTTTCACCGGCTGACCACGTGGCTGGCACCGGCGCTGGTCTTTACCATGGAAGAGGTCTGGCTGGAGCGGTTCCCGGGTGAGGGCAGCTCTGTCCATCTTCAGGATTTCCCTGAGACGCCAGACACTTGGCTGGATGCTGAACTGGCCGAGAAATGGGCGGCGGTACGGGCCGCCCGCCGTGTCGTGACGGCAGCACTGGAAGTCGAACGAACCGCCAAGGTGATCGGTGCCTCGCTGGAAGCGGCGCCGGTGGTGTATGTGGCGGATGAGACGTTGCGCGCGCATCTGCAGGCGCTGCCAGCTGCGGATATCTGCATCACCTCGCAGATCACGGTGAGCGGAGAGGCCGCCCCCGACGGTGCCTTTACCCTGCCTGAAGTCCCAGGTGTGGCGGTCGTTTTCGCCAAAGCAACAGGTGAAAAATGTGCCCGTTGCTGGAAGGTGCTGCCGGATGTGGGGACGCACAGCGTGCCTGGCGTCTGCGAGCGCTGTGACGCAGCGGTTGGTTGATCGGGACAGGATCGCCGGTGAAATCCGCGCCCAAGCCCGCGCGCGCGGGCTTGGCGCCTCGCTCTGCCCGTCGGAGGTGGCTCGCGCGCTTGCGCCCAGCGGCTGGCGGGACCTGATGGAAGCGGTGCGCGGGGTGGCCGATGATCTGGCGGATCAAGGCGAGATCACGGTGACACAGCGCGGGAAACGGGTGCGCGCTGGAACGGCGCGGGGCCCGATCCGCCTGGGTCTGCGGGCGCGGGAATAGCAGCTTTCGGGTTGCAGTTGCGGCATCCCAGAGACAAGGCTGGTGTATGCACCGTCTTGGCGTTGATACACAGTTTGGCCGGCTGACCCTCACGCAGGAGGAGGAGGCCATCACGGCTCTCACCTGGTCCGGTCGTGACACTGGTACCGCCACCGATCTGTTGAGAGAGGCGGCACGGCAGCTGATTGAATACGATACTGGCACGCGCCAGGCGTTCGATCTGCCGCTGAGGGTGCGGGGGTCTCAGTTTCAACAGGATGTCTGCGCGGCGATGCAGAGAATTCCCTTCGGGGATACAGTGACTTACGGCGATATTGCAAAAGCGTTAGGGGCCATGCCGCAGGCGGTCGGGCAAGCCTGTGGTGGCAATCCGATCCCTGTCATTATCCCCTGCCACCGCGTGATGGGGGCCAAGGGGCTCACTGGGTTCTCTGGCGCGGGCGGGGTGGAGACGAAGGTCGCACTTCTGCGGCACGAGGGGGCTGCCGGGCTGCTGATCTGAGCGGGCTCAAAGCGTCGTGCGAACATTCTGAAGCGCAGTCAGGCTGCCTGACATCAAAGATTTCAAGGTGTTATGCGCAGTGTTTCGGGCAGCTCGTCAGACGCTATGATCGCCGTTGCGCAGGGGCAGGATTTGCTGAGCAACCCCGGCGAAGACCAGATAGACTGACGTGACCACCAGCCCCCAATGCGCCCAGCTGTCGGGGTAGAAATCAACCCAGGCCGCCCAGCCCGCAAAGAAGGTCCAGGCCAGTGCCATGGGCAGCGTGATCACCCGCCAGCGTTCCGTGCGCACGGGATGCACGAACTTCAGCGGCAGGAACATCGCAACCGCCAGCGCCGTGACCAGTGCGAGGCTGACCCAGAAATTCGGCTGTAGCGCAAAGATCACCAATACCAGCATGTTCCAGCAGCCGGGAAAGCCGGAGAAGGAATTATCCTTTGTTTTCATGCGGGTATCGGCGAAATAGAGCGCCGAGGCGAAGGTGATGACGATGATCGCAAACCAGCCGGTCCAGCCGTCCATCAGCCCGGACTTGAAGAGCGCAAAAGCCGGAATGAAGACGTAGGTCAGATAGTCGATGATGAGGTCGAGCAAGACGCCGTCGAACTCGGGCGCGTTCTCCTTGACATCATAGTGCCGGGCGAGCGGGCCGTCGATGCCATCCACGAAGAAGGCCACAACGAGCCACAGGAACATGAGGTCCCATTTCTCATCGACCGCCGCCAGCATCGACAACATTGCAAAGACCGCGCCGGTCGCGGTGAACAGATGCACGCCGAGCGCGCGTAACCTCAATCCCATCCGGTGTTGATGCCGCATGATCGGGTGACATGCAAAAGGAAAAACGATCCGTGCGGATCTGCTGTGGAAGGATGAAGGACGCGTACGCGCAACGGCCGAGCGAGGCGAGAGGCGTGCCGGGAACGAGGGCGCGTCGCGCCTTTGTTTTGCGGAGGGATGGCGCGTCGGTATCCTGTCGGTATCACGTCGGTATTGTGTCGGTGCGCGCGGCGGTATCCGGCCTGTGCCTTGGGTTTGTTAAGCCTGCGGAAAGAGAGTTTGCGCAGAGGGTTAAGCGCGCGTCCGGACCTTGCGCGGTGTCGGTCGGATGTCTGTTCAACCGCGCCGCACGGATGTCTGACGAGCCCCTGCAGGTGTTTCGGCTGCAAAGACGGCGATATGGAATACCGCGGCCGGTCGGCATACGCGCTGTTCCGACGGTTTCGACAGGCCAGATTGGCGCGCCCTTCCGGCCCGATGGTCCGGGACGCCGGTGATGCCGAGGCACTACGAGAGCCCCCGTACTGCCTTCAGGACGTGGTTTCGCGGTGCAGGAGAACGCGTCAGCGCAGGCGCGACTTGTGGGCCTGGGCGAAGGGCCTTGCAAGGCCCTTGGCGCCTAGCGGCGACCGAGGGGCTCAGGCCCTGGGGTGGGCGCGGGCGTAGACCTCCATCAGCCGGGTGGTATCGACGGCTGTGTAGGCTTGGGTGGTGGAGAGCGACGCGTGGCCCAGCAGCTCCTGGATGGAGCGCAGGTCGCCGCCTGCGTTCAGCAGGTGGGTGGCGAAGCTGTGGCGCAGCGCGTGGGGCGTTGCGGTGGCGGGCAGGCCCAGTTGCATGCGCGCCCGTGCCATGACCTTCTGGATCACCGACGGGCCGAGCGGGCCGCCGCGCGCCCCGCGAAAGAGCGCCTCTTCGGGGGGCAGGATGCCTGGATAGAGGTCGAGGTAATCCGAGACCGTGCGCCGGGCGGCGGGCAGCACGGGCACCAGCCGTTCCTTGCGGCCCTTGCCCAGAATGCGCAGCGTCTCGGGCAGGGGGGCATCGCTGCGGCGCAGGCCGAGCGCTTCGGAGATGCGCAGACCGCACCCCCAGAGCAGGGTCAGCACCGCCACATCACGCGCAGCAATCCACGGGGTTTCGCTTTGCAGCTCGACCGTGTCGATGAGGTTGCGCGCGGCCTCCTCGACCACGGGCCGCGGCAGACGTTTCTGAAAACGCGGTGTGCGGACGGTCAGCACCGCCGTGGGCTCGAACCCCTCGCGGTGCGCCAGCCAGCGGTAGAAGGTCTTGACCGCCGAGAGCTTGCGCGCCATGGACCGCGCCCCGACGCCGCCGCCGCGCAGCTGTGCCATCCAGGCGCGCATGTCGCTGATGGTGATCCGCTCCAGCGCCCCCAGCCCCTGCGGCGCGCCCTTGTGGGCGGAGATGAAGGCGAGAAACTCCACCACATCGCCGCGGTAGGCGGTGAGCGTCGCCTCCGCTGCGTTTTTGAGCGCGCGCTCGTGCTCCAGCCAGCTGTGCAGCGCGTCCGACGCCGCCGGGCTGATCAGGCTCACGGGATCCAGCGGCGCAGCATCCGTTCGACGACGCCCGCGAAAAACGCGAGAAGATCCGTGCCCTGCTGCGGGTTGAACATCTGCGGGTCGGTGGAGGCCATGACCAGGAGCGCCGGGGCGCTGCCCGTGCCCAGATCCAGCCGCAGGCAGCCCTCGGACCGGACGGCGGCTGCGTGATCCCCGTGCACCAGCGCGGAGCCTGCCGGGATCTGGCGCAGCGTGACGGGTTTGTCCTGCTTGACGTAGTGCTGCACAAAGCCGGGATCGACCGGGACAAGCGTCGCATGCCCGCCTTCGATGAGCAGCCGGATCGCATCGACGCGCAGGATGTCGGCGGCGGCATCAAGCGCGCTTTGGAAGCCGGTAAGGTCGGTTGCTTCCATCAGGAGCAGGATCGCGCGCTGGATCTGCTGGGTGCCGGCGAGATTGTCATAGGCGGCGGCGATCACCGAAGCGTGGGTGTCTTCCAGCTGGCCCAGCCGGTTCTCCATGCGCGCCATCGCGACGCCGCGCAGGTCAATGATGTTGTCGCCCATCGCACCGGCGTTAGCGGCGATCAGGGCGTGCATCACGTCCGGATCATCGAGGATGACATCGGGACGTGACAGGATGGCCGCCCGCAGGGCGTCGTCGATCTTTGGGGTGCTGCTCATGCTTACCTGCTCTTTGTTTTCGGGCAAGGTAGCACGGCAGGGCGCGTAAATCTGCCTTGATGACGATGGTGTCGCGTCACGGTGGCAAGGTGTTGCCATTGGGTTGCAGCGGGGGCAGCGCCTGCCAGGCCAGGCGCTAAGGGCATTGCCCGACCTGGAGGGCGTTTGGTAACATACCCGGTACGCGCATCAGCACCAATCGGACGGACCTTGGTGCCGCGTGCGACCGTTTGAATTAACTTCCTGCCGGAGGTCGGGCGATGCCCGGTCTACCAACCGGATGGATCGGTAGGGCAGTATGTGCCCGGTGATCCACCCGCTTAGTCCAATTCCTGTGATCTCAGAGGATGTTCTGACCGGTTTTGGCCCAGTCGGACATGAACTGCTCCAGCCCCTTGTCGGTCAGAGGGTGGGTGGCGAGTTTCTTGATCACCTCAGGCGGGGCGGTGATGACATCCGCGCCGATCAGCGCTGCATCCTGCACGTGGTTGACCGACCGGATGGAGGCGGCGAGGATCTCTGTCTGGAAATCGAAATTGTCGTAGATGGTGCGGATGTCCTGAATGAGCTCCATCCCGTCCAGATGAATGTCATCGAGCCGCCCGATGAAGGGGCTGATGAAGCTGGCGCCCGCCTTGGCGGCCAGCAGCGCCTGATTGGCGGAAAAGCAAAGCGTCACATTCACCATCTTGCCCTCGCCCGACAGCACCTTGCAGGCCTTGAGCCCGTCCCACGTAAGGGGCAGTTTGACGGTGATGTTGGGGGCGATTTCCGCCAGTTTGCGGCCCTCGGCGATCATCGCCTCGGCCTCAAGCGCCACAACCTCGGCGCTGACGGGGCCGTCGACGATGCCGCAGATCTCTTTGGTGACCTCAAGGATGTTGCGGCCTGACTTCAGGATCAGCGAGGGGTTGGTCGTGACCCCGTCCACCATGCCGAGGTCGTTGAGGTCGCTGATGGCTTGTGTGTCTGCTGTATCGACAAAGAATTTCATCGCGTGGTCCTTTCCGGAGATGGCTGTGAGCGCTAACAACTGTCAGTCTTGCGCTTGGCTTTAGCGCATGTTCTGCCATGCTTAAACCCTCAAGCATGATATTTCGGGGACCAGCCTGGTGAGCGAACCGCAGTTTTTCGATGAAGGATGCCTGATTGCGGTGCTGACAACGCAGGCGATGGGGCGCGGGTCGGGGGCGCTGGATTACCGCGCGCCGGAGGGGGGCTGTGCGCTCGGTGCCTTTGTGGAGGTGCCGCTGGGGCCGCGCAAGCTGGTGGGGGTGGTCTGGGGACCGGGGCAGGGGGATTACGATCTGGCCAAGGTGCGGCCGGTCTACCGGGTGCTGGACGCAGCACCCATGCGCGAGGAGCTGCGCAGTTTTCTCGCCCGTGCGGCGGCCTACACGCTCACGCCGCTGCCCGCGATGCTGCGGCTGGCCACGCGCGCGCCGGGGCTGGGGGATCCGCCCGGCATGCGCAAGATCTACCGGCGGGGGGCGGGTGAGCCCGACAAGATGACCGCCGCAAGGGCCAAGGTGCTGGCGGCACTGAGCGACTACGGTGATCTGGCGTTCACGCTCAAGGAACTGGCGGAGATGTCGGGGGTTGGCACGTCTGTCGTCAAGGGGCTGGTGGCACAAGGCGCCGTGCGCGAGGAGGAAAGCCCGCGCGATCTGCCTTATCCGCGGCTTGATCCCGATCTGCCGGGCAAGGCGCTGACCCAGGATCAGGCGGCGGGCGCGGGGCAACTGGCGGAGGCCGTAGGCTCGGAGGCCTACGGCACGACATTGCTGCGCGGGGTCACCGGATCGGGCAAGACGGAGGTCTATCTGGAGGCGGTGGCAGCGGCGCTGCGGTCGGGCCGACAGGCGCTGGTGCTGCTGCCGGAGATCGCGCTGACGGTGGAGTTTCTGACCCGGGTGGAGGCGCGGTTCGGCGCGCGGCCCGCGGAGTGGCACTCCGGTGCGACGATGACCGAGCGGCGGCGTATCTGGCGCATGGTAGGTGCGGGCGACGTACAGCTGGTGATCGGTGCGCGCTCGGCGCTGTTTTTGCCGTTTCAGAACCTCGGGCTGATCGTCGTCGATGAGGAGCACGACACCTCCTACAAGCAGGAGGAGGGGGTGCTCTACAACGCGCGCGACATGGCGGTGCTGCGGGCGTCGATCTGCGGCGCGCAGGTGGTGCTCGCCTCGGCCACGCCGAGCCTGGAGAGCTGGGCCAATGCGCAAGCCGGACGCTACGCGCGGCTGGAGCTCACGGCGCGGTTCGGACCTGCGGTGATGCCCCAGATGCGGGCCATCGACATGCGCGCCGAAAGCCTGCCGTCCGATCGCTGGATCTCGGGCGTGCTGCAGCAGGAGGTGACCAAAAGGCTGGAACTGGGCGAGCAATCGCTGCTCTTCATCAACCGGCGCGGCTATGCGCCCATCACGCTCTGTCGGGCCTGTGGTCATCAGGTGGGCTGCGATCACTGCGACGCGCGGCTGGTGGAGCACCGGTTTCTCAAGCGCCTCGTCTGCCACCAGTGCGGCGAGAGCAAACCCATGCCGGAGCTGTGCCCCTCCTGCGGGGTCGAGGGGCGGATGGCGGCGGTGGGTCCGGGGGTCGAGCGGCTGGGCGAGGAGGCCACCGCGCTCTTTCCGGAGGCACGGATCGCCACGCTGAGCTCGGATCTCTATGGCTCGGCACGGGCGCTCAAGGCGCAGATCGAGGAGATCGCCGAGGGGGCGGCGGATGTGATCATCGGCACACAGCTGGTGGCCAAGGGGCACAACTTTCCCAATCTGACACTGGTCGGTGTGATCGACGCGGATCTCGGGCTGCAAGGATCGGATCTGCGGGCCGCCGAGCGGACGTTTCAGCTGATGCGTCAGGTGGCTGGGCGCGCGGGCCGGGTCGAGCGCCCGGGCGTGGCGTTGATGCAGACCTACCAGCCCGAGCATCCGGTGATCCGGGCCATTCTGGCGGGGGATGAGGAAAGGTTCTGGACGGCGGAGGCGCGCGAGCGCGAGGCGGCGGGCGTGCCGCCCTACGGCAGGATGGCGGGCATTATCCTCAGCGGCGGGGACGTGGGGCAGGTCTTTGATGCTGGCAACCTTCTGGCGCGGCACGACGGGGCCCTGCGGGCCGTGGGCGCGCAGGTTTTCGGGCCTGCACCTGCGCCTATCGCGCGGGTGCGCGGGCGGCACCGGGTCCGTCTGCTGGTGAAGGCAGAGAAATCAGTGCCGCTGCAATCTGCACTGGCCGCCTGGGTGGCGCCGCTGCCGCTGAAGGGAGACCTGCGGCTGGCCATCGATATTGATCCGCAGAGCTTTTACTGAGGCGGCCTCCAGGGGTCGGGAAGCAAGGTCCGGCAGTTGATCGTGAGGCTATGTCGCGTGGATCAAAGGCCGACTGGATCTCCACCGCGGAGCTATGCACCGAAAGGCCGGTTCACGGCGCAGGTGCTTTGGACGCGCGCCGCTGGCCTGGTGGCACCACGCGAGGCGGGACCTGCCGGCCTTTGGAAACCCCGGATGTTGGGGCGCCGGAATATGCGACATCCCGGGCCGGGCCTGCGCAGTTCCATCCATCTTAATTCGTGATTATTGATATGATAAACATTCGTTTTACTAATATATGGAGTGTCCTTATCTCAGGGTCATCGCGGATCTTCCGCAGCATCACCCAGAGAAAGGAATGACAATGTCTGTTTCCCAAAAAATGACCGCTGCTCAGCTTTGGGCTCTCGAACCTGCGGTCTCGCCCTTCTCTGCCCGCGGCGCGCTGCTCGTCGGCGCGGTGGTGGCCGGGATCTTGGTCAGCCTGGCATACGGCACGACGCCGGTGACGCAAGGCGAAGACTGGCACGGCAATGTCGCCGTCTCCACCAGCCTCGCGCGGTAAAACCCGGGACGAGGCGGTAAAATCGCCTCGTCAAACCCGCGCCAAGGTCCTATGCAACGGGAATGGCGCGTTTCATCACACTAGCTGAGGGCGAACAATTGCCGCTCTGGCGCAGGCCGGTGGCGCTGCTTTTCGTCATGGCGCTGGCGATGCCGCTGGCCTTCCATACCTGGTCGGCACTGCTGAACAACTTTGTCATTGAGGCGGCCAGCTTTGACGGCCGGGACATCGGGCTTTTGCACACGGTGCGCGAGATCCCGGGGTTTCTGGCCGTGGGTGTCATCGCCATCATCCTGATCGTGCGCGAGCAGGTGCTGGCGCTGGTGTCGCTGATCCTGCTGGGGGTCGCCACGGCGCTGACGGCCAAGTTCCCGTCCATGGCGGGGATCCTAACGCTCACGATGCTCAGCTCCATCGGGTTTCACTATTACGAGACGGTCAACCAGTCGCTGCAGCTGCAATGGCTGAAGAAGGACGAAGCGCCGCAGATGCTGGGCTGGTTGCTGGCCGCGGGCTCCGGCGCGACGCTGGTCGCCTATCTGGCGATCATGATGTTGTGGGAGCCGTTGGGCCTGAGTTTCGACATCGTCTATCTGGTGGGCGGTGGCGCGACGGTGCTGATCGCGGCGGCGGCGATGGTGCTCTACCCGCAGTTCGAGGCGCCCGACCCGCAGATCAAGCGGATGGTACTGCGCCGCCGCTACTGGCTGTATTACGCGCTGCAGTTCATGTCGGGCGCGCGGCGGCAGATTTTCGTGGTCTTTGCCGGTTTCATGATGGTGGAGAAATTCGGCTATCAGGTGCATGAGATCACGTGGCTTTACACGATCAATCTGGTGATCAACATCGCGGTGGCGCCGCTCTTGGGCCGGGCCGTGGGGCATTTTGGCGAGCGCAAGGCGCTGGCCTTCGAATACGTGGGTCTGATCGGGGTGTTCCTGTGCTACAGCGGCGTCTACCTGCTGGGCTGGGGGGTGCTGATCGCCGCGGTGCTCTACGTGATTGATCACATCTTTTTCGGGCTGGCGCTGGCCTTGAAGACCTATTTCCAGAAGATCGCGGACCCCGGTGATATCGCGCCCACTGCGGCGGTGGCCTTTACGATCAACCATATCGCGGCGGTGTTTCTGCCGTTCCCGCTGGGGCTGTTGTGGCTGGTCTCGCCCGCGGCGGTCTTTGTGCTGGCGGCGGCCATGGCGGCGGTGTCGCTGATCCTCGCGATGATGATCCCGCGGCATCCCCAGAAGGGGCGCGAGACGATCTTTGCCGGGCCTGTGGCCGCCGCGGCGGAATAACCGGTCGCTTGACGTTTCTGTGGGGCGGGCCTAGGCGGAGCGGGATTCAGGCCGGAGATCTTTCATGACGACTTTCACTGCGCTGACCACCTTGCAGGGCAAGGCCGCAGCCGAAGCCCTTGGGGACGCGATGGAGGCCTTGCAGCCCGAGCCAACGGGTGTGGGCGTTTTCGAGATGGAGGACGGATCGGGCCTGTGGGAAGTGGGCGGCTATTTCACCGCTGCCCCCGATGACACCGGGCTCGCGCTGCTGGCGGCGGCCTGGGGGGCGAAGCCTTTCGTGGTGTCCGAACTGCCGGAGACTGACTGGGTCGCGCATGTGCGGCGCGAGCTTGCGCCGGTGGCGGCGGGGCGGTTTTTCGTCTACGGCAGCCATGATGCGGAGAAGGTGCCGGAGGGGGTGGAGCCCCTGCTGATCGAGGCGGCGATGGCCTTTGGTACCGGGCATCACGGCACCACGCTGGGTTGTTTGCGGGCCTTTGACCGGCTGCTCGACCAGGGTGTCGCGGGCGGCGCGGTGGCCGACATTGGCTGTGGAACGGCGGTGCTGGCCATGGCGGCGGCGCGGGTCTGGCCGGGCACGGTGCTGGCCAGCGATATTGACGCTGTCGCTGTCGAGGTAGCCGAGAGCAATGTGGTGGCCAACGGGCTGGCGGGCCGGGTCACCTGCGTGGAGGCGGCGGGCTTTGATCACCCTCAACTGGCGGCGGCGGCACCGTTCGATCTGATCTTTGCCAATATCCTCAAAGGGCCGCTGATGGCGCTGGCCCCGGATATTGCCGCGCATCTGGCGCCCGGTGGCTGCGTGATCCTGTCGGGTCTGCTCAATGAGCAGGCAGATGAGGTGATCGGTGCTTATGGGCAGGCGGGGCTCGCGCTGCGGCACCGGGACGAGATCGGCGACTGGAGCACCCTGACGCTCGGCCGCTGAGGCGCGACGTGTCTTGCGGACCACGGGATCCGCATGAAAAAGCCGCTGCCGTCCGAATGGACAGCCGCGGCTTTTGGCATCAGGGAGCGCTTTGGTTTCAGCGGCGCATTTTGCCGGCTGCGACAAGCTCGATATCGCCGCGTACCAGACCGATGTCTTCAAGCTCACGGTCGGTCAGGCTGTCCAGTGCGGAGCGGGTCGCGCGTGCGGCGTTCCAGGAGATGACGGAGGCCATCAGCCTGGCGAAGAAGGGGGCGACAACGGGAGCGCTGTCATAGGTTGGGCGGGTTGTATCAAAAGCGGCCATTGGTATTTCCTTGTCTAAAGCTGGGCCGATTGGCCCGTCGGGGTATGACCGGGAGATAGGGTCTGCCCGATTTTTCAGCAAGATGTGAAAGTGCATGGTCGATATGCGTTTTTTGCATAGGTGGAGATAGGGTTAACCAATTGTAAATGAAACGAAAAAATGACGCCGGGGAATGTCGAAAATGTACCTTGAGGGGGCGTTTTTGTCCCTTGACGCCGCGCAGGGGCGGGCGGGGTCGGTCCTATGGAAGCGCTTGGCGAATGTTCGCCTTTCGTGCTAATGCACAGAAAAAGAGTAAAACTGTCGAGGCATGGCTCATGGGACGCATCATCGGGATTGACCCGGGGCTACGGAACCTCGGATGGGGCGTCATTGACGTCGCGGGGAGCAGGATCACGCATGTGGCGAACGGGATCTGTCAGTCCAGTGGGCCGGATCTGGCGGCGCGGCTGCTGTCGCTGTTCCAGCAGTTGCAAACGGTGGTCAGCACCCATGCGCCCGGTTCGGCGGCGATCGAGCAGACCTTTGTGAACAAGGACGGGGCTGGCACGCTGAAGCTGGGTCAGGCGCGGGGCGTGGCGATGCTGGTGCCTGCGCAGGCGGGGTTGCCGGTGGGGGAATATGCGCCCAACAAGGTCAAGAAGGCCGTGGTCGGTGTGGGACATGCGGACAAGCGGCAGGTGTTGCACATGGTGCAGTTGCAATTGCCCGGAGCGGTGATCGCGGGACCCGATGCGGCGGACGCGCTGGCCATCGCCATTTGCCACGCGCATTATTCCGGGGCGAGCGGGCTGGGGGCTGCGATTGCGCGGGCGGGCGCATGATGGTGGGCGGCTGTCGGCACCGGCGGATGGCGCAGAGAGCCACCGCGGGTAGATCTGCGACGTGCGGGCGCCTGTCTGTGGCGATGAGGAGAGAGGACGCATGATCGGCAAGATCACAGGACGGATCGACTACCGCGGCCCGGATCATGTGCTGGTGGACGTGCGCGGGGTCGGCTATCTGGTCTATTGCTCGGATCGTACGCTGGCGAGCCTGCCCGGGGTGGGCGAGGCGGTGGCGCTCTTTACGGATCTGGTGGTGCGGGAGGATCTGCTGCAGCTTTTCGGGTTTACGACACTGGTCGAGAAGGAGTGGCACCGGTTGCTGACCTCTGTGCAGGGGGTGGGTGCCAAGGCGTCGCTGGCCATTCTGGGCACGCTGGGTCCCGAGGGCGTCGGTCGGGCGATTGCGCTTGGCGACTGGAATGCGGTGAAGGCGGCCAAGGGCGTGGGGCCCAAGATCGCGCAGCGGGTGGTATTGGATCTGAAAGACAAGGCGCCGGGTGTCATGGCCATGGGCGCCATGGGGGGCACGGTCGCGCAGGTGGCGGGGGAGGCTGTGGCAGAGGTCATCGAGACCCCTGCCACAGCGGCCCCTGCGGTGCAGGGGCGGGCCTCCGCTCAGGCCGATGCGCTGTCGGCGCTGGCCAATCTGGGCTACGGGCCGGGTGACGCGGCGGGGGCAGTGGCGCAAGCCGCGGGCGAGGATCCGCAGGCCGAGGCCCCCGCCCTGATCCGCGCTGCGCTGAAGCTGCTGGCGCCCAAGGGCTGAGGGAGGCGATGAGAGCCCCATGAGTGACATCGACCCCACCGTGCGGCCAGAACCCTTACCGGAGGATGTGGACCGCGCGCTGCGGCCCCAGACACTGGCCGATTTCGTGGGCCAGGCGGAGGCACGTGCGAATTTGCGGGTGTTCATCGAGTCCGCCCGGCGGCGGGGCGAGGCGATGGATCATACGCTGTTTCACGGCCCCCCTGGCCTGGGCAAGACGACGCTGGCGCAGATCATGGCGCGCGAGTTGGGCGTGGGGTTTCGCATGACCTCTGGCCCGGTGCTGGCCAAGGCGGGCGATCTGGCGGCGATCCTGACCAATCTGGAGGCACGCGATGTGCTGTTTATCGACGAGATCCACCGGCTGAACCCGGTGGTGGAGGAGGTCCTCTATCCGGCGCTGGAGGATTTCGAGCTGGATCTGGTGATCGGCGAGGGGCCTGCCGCGCGCACGGTGCGGATCGAGTTGCAGCCTTTCACGCTGGTGGGGGCGACGACGCGCATGGGGTTGCTGACCACGCCCTTGCGGGATCGCTTTGGCATTCCCACGCGGTTGCAGTTCTACACCGAGGATGAGCTCTTTGTGATTGTGGAGCGGAATGCACGGCGGCTGGGCGCGCCTGCGGATGAAGGGGGCGCGCGGGAGATTGCGCGGCGGTCGCGCGGGACGCCGCGGATCGCCGGTCGGCTCTTGCGTCGGGTGGTGGATTTCGCGGTCGTGGACGGGGATGGCACGGTCACGCGGGATCTTGCGGATATGGCGCTGACCCGGCTGGGGGTGGATCATCTGGGGCTGGACGGGGCGGACCGGCGGTATCTGTCGCTGATGGCGGAGCACTACGGTGGCGGGCCGGTGGGCATCGAGACGCTGAGTGCGGCCCTGTCGGAAAGCCGCGATACGCTTGAGGAGGTGATCGAGCCCTTCTTGTTGCAAAAGGGGCTGATCCAGCGGACGCCGCGGGGACGTCTGTTGGCGCGACATGGCTGGTCGCATCTGGGGCTGGAGGCGCCCCGGGGGCAGACGGATTTGTTTGAGTGATGGGGCGGGAGCCTCCGGCGGGAGTTTATATGGCAAGATGACAGGGGACGCATCGCAGATTGAGGCGCTGTTCACGCGGCAGGATGGGACGTTTTTGTTTGCGCGGTGGGGCAGGCCGATCGCACCCGTGGTCTTTGGTGTGACGGATGAAACGCTGGCGGTCGTCAAGGGCGCGCTGGAGGCGGTCGTGGTGTTGGCGGGCCATGAGATGGCCGAGACCGATCCGGAGCTGGGCAGCAACCTGATGGTGTTTTTCTTTGAGCAGTGGGATGAGTTGCCCCAGGTGCCCGGGCTGGATCGGTTGATCCTTGGGTTGGCGCCTTTGGTGGAGACGTTGAAGGCGGCGGAGGCGAACCAGTACCGGGTGTTTCATTTCGATGAAACCGGTGCCATCAAGGCATGTTTCGTGTTTCTGAGTATGGATGCTCAGCTGGCGGCGGTGCCCGCCGAGACGCTGGCCTTGAGCCAGATCGTGCAATCGGTGCTTTTGTGGTCGGACGGGGCGTTTCGCGAGCGGTCTCCGCTGGCGGTGGTGGGAGAGCGGACGATCCTGCGGCCCGAGATCGCGGCACTGGTGCGGGCGGCTTATGATCCGGTGATGCCCGCGGTTGCCACGGATGCGAGCCATGCCTTGCGGCTGGCGGCACGGGTGGGGCGGATGCAGTGAGCGACACGGACGTACAGGCTTTTGCGCGCGCCTGGCAGGCGGGCTGGAACAGTCACGATCTGGACCGGATCCTGGCCCATTATTCGGACGATGTGCTGTTTCATTCACTGAAAGCGCGCGCGGTGACCGGCTCGGGCGAGATCTGTGGCAAGGCGGCACTGCGGGCATATTGGGCACAGGCGCTGGTGGCGCAGCCCGATCTGCTCTTTACCGTGGAGGATGTGTTTGCCGGCCATGAGATGATGGTGATCACCTACCGCAACCACCACCGTGTGCTGGCGGCCGAGACGCTGTATTTCGGGCTGGACGGGTTGGTCAACCGGGCGGCGGCCTGTCATGCCGAATAGGGCGGCGCACCGGTTCGAGGTTCGGGTCTATTATGAGGATACCGACATGGCGGGGATCGTCTATCACGCGAACTATCTGCGCTATATCGAGCGGGCGCGCAGTGACTGGGTCCGGCAGATGGGGATCGATCAGCTGGCGATGAAGGACGCGGGGCAGGTCTTTGCGGTCCGCAGGATCGAGGCCGAGTACAGGCGGCCCGCGCGGTTTGACGATCTGCTGGTGGTCGAGACATGGGTCGAGACGTTGACGCCTGCGCGCATGGTGATGGGCCAGATCGTGCGCCGGGAGGATACGGAGATCTTTGGCGCGCGTGTCACCGTGGCGGTGATCGGACCGGGCGGGAAACCGGCGCGTTTGCCAGCAGAACTTCGCGCATTGCCGGTTGCGCCGCCGCCGTAACGGCATAGTGATGGCTATTGGTCTCGTTCTTGGTTAGTGTCATGCCCAATAGAGGTCGCACAAGCGGCCCATCGAGCGGCGAATAGACAAGAGCAGGCATCATGGAAGCAGAGACGCTGGCAGTGGCGCATGAGATCGACTTCTCATTCTGGGGGTTGTTCATGCGCGCGACCCTGATCGTCAAGATCGTGATGATCATGTTGATCGCGGCCTCCTTCTGGTCGTGGTCGATCATCGTGATCAAGCTGATCACCTACCGGCGTGCGCGCGCCGAAGCCGCGGCCTTCGATCAGGCGTTCTGGTCGGGCGAGCCTCTGGACGGTCTGTACGAGACGCTGGGGCCCGCGCCGTCGGGCAGCTCGGAGAAGATCTTTGCCGCCGGGATGACGGAGTGGCGGCGCTCGCACCGGGACGATGGCGGGATGATCGCGGGGGCGACCTCGCGCATTGACCGCTCCATGGATGTGGCGATCAACAAGGAGGCGGATTACCTGCGTGGCGGGTTGACGGTGCTGGCCACGGTGGGATCGTCGACGCCGTTCATCGGGCTTTTCGGCACGGTGATCGGGATCATGAATGCCTTCATCGAGATCGCCGAGCAGCAGAATACCAACCTGGCGGTCGTCGCACCCGGGATTGCCGAGGCGCTGCTGGCCACCGGTCTGGGGTTGCTGGCGGCGATCCCGGCGGTGATTTTCTACAACAAGCTGAGCGCCGATTGTGATAAGATCCTGTCGGGCTACGAGGCCTTTGCGGATGAGTTCGCGACCATTCTCAGCCGCCAGCTGGACGGGTAGATCATGGGTGCGGGTATCATTCAGAACCAGGGCGAGGGGACGCGACGCAGACGGCGCGGCCGCGGCAAGACCCAGCCCATGGCCGAGATCAACGTGACCCCTTTTGTGGACGTGATGCTGGTGCTGCTGATTATCTTCATGGTGGCTGCCCCCTTGCTGACCGTCGGGGTTCCGGTGGAGCTGCCGCGCACGGCGGCGGGTGCGCTGCCCACCGATCAGGAGGAGCCGCTGACCGTGACGCTCACGGCGGAGGGGTCCGTTCAGATCCAGACCACCGAAACGGCGCGGGAGGAGCTTGTTCCCAAGCTACGGGCGATTGCGGCGGAGCGGGCCACCGATCATATTTTCCTGAGGGCGGATGGGGCGGTGCCTTACGCGCGGGTGATGGAGGTGATGGGCGCGCTCAATGCGGGTGGTTTTGCCAACATCGGGCTGGTGACGGACATCGGTGGGCCGACGCTGGACGGACAGGATCAGTAGGCGGGCCCCGTGCATACCGGACACTATATCTCTGGTGCGGGGCATGTGGTCCTCATCGGGTGGATGATCTTTGGCGATGTCTTTGCGGCGGAGCCTTTGCCCATCGAGGCGGTGCCGGTGTCGGTGATCTCAAGCGCTGACTACGCGGCGCTGACCGCCGGGGACCGAACGCCCCAATCCGCGACCGAGATAGCACAGCCTGCCACGCCCGAGGTGGCAGCGCCCCCCGAGATCATGGAGCGTGAAGACGCGGTGAGTGATCCAACCCCGCCCGCGCCCGCGGCTGCCCCCAGTGCCGATGATGCCCCCGATGTGTCGCAGATCGCGCCGTTGCCGCGCGCGGATGTCAGCGATGCCGCCCCGGTGCTGCCGGAACCGCCCGCGGATGTGGCCGTTCTGGTGCCGGAGATCGCCGAGCGGCCCGTGCCGGAGGCGGCCGAGCGGGTGGCGCCCGAGCCTGTGGCCCAGCCTGATCCGGATGCGGCGCCCGATCCGATTGAGCAGGAAGCCGTGGCCCCGGACGCGGAGGGCGAGCAGACGCAGGAGCCAGCGGAGGCGACCGCGCCGGAAGCGGCTGCCACAGAGATCGTGACCGAGGCGGAGGAGCCCAGTGCCGCGCCGCAGACCTCGCCAAGACCCCCCGCGCGGCGGCCCGAGGCCCCCGTTCAGACGGCCCAACCCGCGCCGACAGAGGACGCGCCGGTAGAGCAGCCGCCTGCCGAGGAGCCGCCGGTCGAAGAGGCGCCTTCGGAAACGGTGGAGGACGTGCCCTCCGACACCGATGATGCGGTGGCCGCTGCCTTGGCGGAGGCGCTCGGGGAGGCGCCCGCCTCCGCGGGCGCGCCGGACGCGCCGCAGGGACCGCCGCTCACGGCAGGAGAGCGCGACGCGCTGCGGGTGGCGGTGCAGGCGTGCTGGAATGTGGGCTCGCTGTCCACGGATGCGCTTGGCACGACCGTCGTGGTCAGCGTCGCCATGAGCCAGGACGGCAAGCCGCTGACGTCGTCGATCCGCATGACATCCAGTAGTGGCGGCAGCGAGCAGGCGGCGCAGCAGGCTTTTGAGGCCGCGCGCCGCGCCATTATTCGCTGCGGTGCCAGAGGCTTTGATTTACCGGTGGAAAAATACGACCAGTGGCAGGATATTGAGATGACGTTCAATCCCGAAAGGATGCGGATCAGATGAGAGTTTTGGCGATGCTCTGCGCGTGTGTGACCGCGCTGGTCCTGGGTGCCGGACAGGTGGTGGCGCAGGGTAGCGGCCCGCTTCGGATCGAGATTACCGAAGGGGTGATCGAGCCCTTGCCCTTTGCCCTGCCGGTGTTCGAGGCGGAAACGGGCGATGCGGGCAGCCTTGCGGCGCAGCTCAGCCAGGTGGTGGCCGCGGATCTGACCGGCACGGGCCTGTTCCGGCAGATCCAGCCGGATGCCTTTATCAGCACGGTCGCCAGCTTTGCCGCACCGGTGCAGTTCGCCGACTGGAAGGCGATCAACGCGCAGGCGCTGATCACCGGTGCTGTGGCGGTTCAGGGGACGCAGGTCAGCGTCAAGTTCCGGCTCTACGATGTCTTCTCCGGCGCGGAGCTGGGATCGGGCCTGCAGTTCACCGGCACCACGGAGGGCTGGCGGCGCATGGCCCATAAGGTCGCTGACGCGGTCTACAGCCGGATCACCGGCGAGGGCGGCTATTTCGACAGCCGGGTGGTCTATGTCTCGGAAACCGGCGGCAAGGACGCGCGGCAAAAGCGGCTGGCGATCATGGATTACGACGGGGCCAACGTGCAGTACCTCACCGACAGCAGCGCGATCGTGCTGGCGCCGCGGTTCTCGCCCGGCGGCGAAAGGGTGCTCTATACCAGCTACGAGACGGGGTTCCCGCAGATCTACGTGCTGGATGTGGGATCGGTGCAGCGCCGGGCGCTCGACGCGCAGGAGGGCACCATGAGCTTTGCGCCGCGGTTCGCGCCGGATGGCCAGACGATTGTCTTTTCGCTGAGCCAGGGGGGCAACACGGACCTGTGGAGCACCACGATCAACGGGGGGGCGGCGCAGCGCCTGACCTCTGCACCATCCATCGAAACCGCGCCCAGCTTTTCGCCCGACGGTCGCCAGATCGTGTTCGAGAGCGACCGCTCGGGCAGCCAGCAGCTTTACATCATGCCCGCGGGCGGCGGCGAGGCGCAGCGGATTTCCTTTGGGCCGGGGCGCTACGGCACGCCGGTGTGGTCACCGCGCGGGGATCTGATCGCTTTTACCAAGCAGAACGCGGGCCGGTTCCATATCGGGGTGATGCGCACCGACGGGGCGGAGGAGCGGTTGCTCACGGCGTCGTTTCTTGACGAGGGGCCGACCTGGGCGCCAAATGGTCGGGTGATCATGTTTACCCGCGAGACCCAAGGCGAGGGCGGGCGCGCGTCGCTCTACTCGGTCGATATCTCGGGGCGTAACCTGCGGCCCGTGCGCACGCCCGAAGGGGGATCGGATCCGTCTTGGTCGCCGCTCCTGGACTGAGAGGCGCGATAGGCATTTCCAAGGGGCCGGGCCTTGTGCTAAAACCCGAGTAAAATAAGGCGATAATGACCCAATGAGGCACAGAGCATGACAGTAACATCTAAAATTCTTCTTCTGGTTGCGGGCTTAGCACTTGCGGCCTGCACCAATCCCGACCGCTTTGGCGGAAACGGCGCCGGAGGTGCCAATGGCGTAGGCGGTGCCGGTGGCGCGCTGGTGCCCGGCAGCGTCAATGATCCGACCTCGCCTGCGTATTTCAACCAGACCGTGGGCGACCGGGTGCTTTTTGCCGTGGATCAGTCTACGATTTCGCCCGAAGGGCGCGCGGTGCTCGACGGGCAGGCCAACTGGCTGAGCACCAACACTGATTTTACCGCGGTGATCGAAGGCCACGCCGATGAGCAGGGCACGCGGGAGTACAACCTGGGATTGGGCGAGAAACGGGCAAACGCGGTGCGCGAATATCTCGTGTCCCGGGGTGTGGCGGGCAACCGGCTGCGTGTTGTCAGCTACGGCAAGGAACGCCCGATCGAGATCTGCTCCACCGAAGTGTGCTATGCCAAGAACCGCCGCGCGGTCACCGTGCTGGCCAGCGGTCTGACGGGCTGATCCGGTGCGCAGGCTGCTCGCCGTCTGTGTCGCGCTGACGCTGGTGCCCGGTGCGGCACTGGCCCAAGAGCGCGACCAGACCCTTGCCGATATCCGGCAGGAGATGACCATTCTCTATGTGGAGATCCAGCGGCTGCGCCGGGAGCTCTCCACCACCGGGGGGGCCGGTGTTCAGGTGGGCGGGGACACAGCACTCGACCGGCTCAGCACGATCGAGACGGAGATGCGGCGGCTGACCTCCAAGACCGAAGAACTGGAGTTCCGCATCAACCGCATTGTCGAGGACGGGACCAACCGGCTGGGGGATCTGGAGTTCCGGCTGGTGGAGCTGGAGGGCGGCGATGTGGCGGCTCTGGGGGAGAGCACGACGCTGGGCGGCGATACAGGCGCGCCAGCAAGCCCGGTTGCCCCGGGTGCTGCAACGCCGGTGCCACCCGGTGATGCGGGCACCCAGCTGGCCGTCGGCGAAGAGGATGATTTCAAGGCCGCTCAATCCGCACTCACAGAGGGCGATTACCAACGTGCGGCCCAGCTTTTCGAGACCTTCTCGCAGACCTATCCCGGCGGGCCGCTGGCGGCGGGTGCCGATCTGGGCCGCGGCGAAGCGCTGGAGAAACTGGGCAATACGCGCGAGGCTGCCCGCGCCTATCTGAGCAGCTTCAGCCTTGATCCCACGGGACCGGTGGCAGCACAGTCGCTGTTTCGTCTGGGCCGCAGCCTTGGCGGGCTCGAGCAACGCGACGAAGCCTGCGTGACCCTGGGAGAGGTCGGTGCCCGCTTTCCCGGTGATCCCGCGAGCGGCGAGGCCCGTGCAGAGATGCAACGCCTGGGATGCCCGTGATCCCATGACGGTGGATCTTGGCAGTCAGATCGCAGAGCATCTGCTGCCATCGCCGCCGCCTGCCATTGGCATCGCCGTTTCCGGTGGCGGCGATTCCATGGCGCTTTTGCATCTGCTTTATGATTTCGCACGTGATCATCCGGTTCAGCTGCATGCGGTGACCGTTGATCACGGTCTGAGGCCGGACGCAGGAGCGGAGGCGGCGGCGGTTGCGGCGCGTTGTGCCGAGCTGGGCATCCCGCATCAGACCCGGCGGTGGACCGGCTGGGACCATCAGGGCAATCTGCAGAAGGCCGCGCGCGATGCGCGCTATGCGTTGATCACCGACTGGGCGCAGGACAACCGTCTGCAGACGGTGGCTCTGGGCCATACGCTGGACGATCAGGCCGAGACCTTGCTGATGCGTCTGGCCCGCGGGGCGGGGGTGGACGGGTTGACCGGCATGAGCCCGCGGCGCCTCTCGCTTGGCATCACGTGGCTGCGGCCGCTGCTGGGCGCCAGCCGCGCAGATCTGCGCGCGGATCTGACGGCCCGTGGTGTCGCCTGGATCGAGGATCCGTCGAACGAGGATCTGCGCTTTGACCGGGTGCGCATGCGCAAGGCGCTGGACCTGTTGAGCCCCTTGGGCATCGACGCGCATGCGCTTGGTCAGGTCGCGTCAAACATGGCGCGCGCGCGGGACGCCCTGAGCTGGCAGGCCTTTCTCGAAGCGCGCCGCATCGCCCGGTCGGAGGCGGGGGCCGTTTGCCTCGACTGGCGTGT
The DNA here is from genome assembly GCF_947496515.1 of uncultured Roseobacter sp. Classification (GTDB taxonomy): domain Bacteria; phylum Pseudomonadota; class Alphaproteobacteria; order Rhodobacterales; family Rhodobacteraceae; genus Roseobacter. The sequence continues at coordinate 174,018 of NZ_CANMDB010000002.1, forward strand.
GTACCGAACCCTGCCAGACGAGACGGCCCGGCGCATCCTGCTGAGTGCTCTTGGCTGGATCAGCGGGTCCGATTACGTGCCGCGGCGCAGGCCGGTGCTGGGTCTGATCGAGCTTTTGAAAGCCGGGACGGGCGGCACCGTCGATGGATGCCACGCGTGGCGCAACCACGATATGCTGTGGGTCGCGCGGGAGTACCAGGGGGTGCGCGATGTGACCTGCTCCACGACCGAGTTGTGGGACGGGCGATGGCGGGTTGAGGGTGGCCCGGAGCATGCCAATCTGCACGTGGCCGCACTTGGTACCGCTGGGCTCGCGCAACTGCCCGCGTGGCGCAAGACGGGCCGGCCCGGCGAGGTGTTGCGGGTCACGCCGGGTGTCTGGCGTGGTCCCGAACTGGTGGCCGCACCCGCCGCGGGGCTGGAGAATGGCTGGCGCGCGCAGGTCGAAGGCGGTGATGACGCTCTATTTGCCGCACTTTTATCGCATTGAACAAAGCGGTCGGGTGTCTATCTTAACACCGTACTGCTAAGATGGCAGTCCGCATCATGCGCAAATCGGGGAGATATCTCGTTGGGTAACGCACGCAACATCGCCTTTTGGGTCGTTCTGTTTTTACTGATCCTGGCATTGTTCAACCTGTTCAGTGGCCCCGGCAGTACGCTGCAAAGCCGCGAGATCAGCTATTCCGAATTCGTCAACGCGGTCGAATCCGGCGACGTCAGCAATGTGACGCTGGACGGAGAAGAGGTTCGCTTTCGTCAGGGCGATGGCACGGACTATGTGGCCATCAAGCCTGAAGATGCTGAAATCACGCAGCTTTTGATCGAAAATGACATTGCCGTCCGGGCTGAGCAGCAACAACAATCGGGCTTTCAGACTTTCATCCTGTCGCTGTTGCCCTTCCTGCTGCTGATCGGCGTCTGGATCTACTTCATGAACCGGATGCAGGGCGGCGGCAAAGGTGGTGCCATGGGCTTTGGCAAGTCCAAGGCCAAGATGCTGACCGAAAAGCATGGTCGCGTGACCTTTGACGACGTGGCAGGAATCGATGAGGCCAAGGAAGAGCTCGAAGAGATCGTCGAGTTCCTGCGAAATCCGCAAAAATTTAGCCGTCTGGGCGGAAAAATTCCCAAAGGCGCGCTGCTGGAGGGTCCTCCCGGGACCGGTAAAACTTTGCTGGCGCGCGCGATTGCCGGTGAGGCAGGCGTCCCCTTCTTCACGATCTCGGGGTCGGACTTCGTTGAAATGTTCGTCGGTGTGGGTGCGAGCCGCGTCCGTGACATGTTCGAACAGGCCAAGAAAAACGCACCCTGTATCGTGTTCATCGACGAGATTGACGCTGTGGGTCGGCACCGGGGTGCAGGCTACGGCGGCGGCAACGACGAGCGCGAACAGACGCTCAACCAGCTGCTGGTGGAAATGGACGGGTTCGAGGCCAACGAAGGCGTGATCATCATCGCCGCGACGAACCGCAAGGACGTGCTGGACCCCGCGCTGCTGCGCCCGGGCCGGTTCGACCGCCAGGTGACTGTGGGCAACCCCGACATCAAGGGCCGCGAGAAGATCCTTGGCGTACATGCGCGCAAGACGCCGCTGGGCCCGGATGTGGATCTGCGCATCATCGCCCGCGGGACGCCCGGTTTCTCCGGCGCGGATCTCGCCAACCTCGTGAACGAGGCGGCCCTGGGGGCTGCCCGTGTTGGCCGGCGGTTCGTGACGATGATCGACTTCGAGAACGCCAAGGACAAGATCATGATGGGGGCGGAGCGCCGCTCCATGGTCATGACGCCTGAGCAAAAGGAAATGACCGCCTATCACGAGGCCGGACACGCGCTGGTGGGCATGATGCTGCCGAAGTGCGATCCGGTCTACAAGGCGACGATTATCCCGCGCGGCGGTGCGCTCGGCATGGTCATGAGCCTGCCCGAGATGGACCGGCTCAACATGTTCAAGGACGAATGTCACCAGCGTCTGGCCATGACCATGGCAGGCAAGGCGGCGGAGATCCACAAATACGGTCCCGATGCGGTCTCCAACGGCCCGGCGGGCGATATCATGCAAGCCTCGGGGCTGGCACGCGCCATGGTGCTGCGGTGGGGCATGTCCGACAAGGTGGGCAACATCGACTATTCCGAGGCCGCCGAGGGCTATCAGGGCAACACCGCGGGCTTCTCCGTGTCGGCCAATACCAAGGAGCTGATCGAGGAAGAGGTGCAACGCTTTATCCAGGACGGCTATGACTGGGCACTCAAGATCATCACCGAGCATGAGACGGAGTTTGAGCGTCTGGCGCAGGGCTTGCTGGAGTACGAAACGCTCACCGGCGACGAGATCAAGCGTGTGATGAACGGCGAGCCGCCCGTGCCGCCCGCGGATGAGGATAACAAACCCGATAGTGGCTCTGCTCCAAGCGTGATCGGCATCCCGAAGGCCAAGGCCAAAGGCAAAAAGGCACCGCCCAGCGACGGCGGGATGGAGCCGGAGCCCTCGACCTAGAACGCGGCGTTATCCTGCCTTCACGAATGATCATGGACCCCGCCACGTGCGGGGTCTTTTCATTTGGCCCAAGGTCTGGTCTCACTTCCGTCAGATGATTTGAGGAGACCGCCCCATGCCTGCCTTGTTGCCGACCCGCTTTACCGGACGTGTTACCTGGCTGGGACTGGTGAGGGACAGCGGCAAGACGCTGCGCGCCGAACCGCTGGAGGCGGCCGAACTGACCTTTACCGGGATCGAGGGTGAATGTCACAGCGGGCTGACGCGCCCGGCCTGTGTGCGCACCAAGGCGCAATACGCCCTGGGCACGGAGATCCGCAATGTGCGGCAACTCTCTGTGCTCTCCGCCGAAGAACTGGCGCAGATCGCCGAGGACATGGGGCTGGAGGTTATTGATCCTGCGTGGTTGGGGGCCTCGCTGGTGGTTGAAGGCATTCCCGATTTCACACGCGTTCCGCCGTCGTCCCGGTTGCAGGCACCCAGCGGGGCGAGCCTGACCGTGGACATGGAAAACCGGCCCTGCATCTATCCCGGGCGCGAGATTGAAAAGGACCGCGCGGGCTTTGGCCCCCGCTTCAAACCGGCGGCCAGGAACCGCCGCGGTGTGACCGCCTGGGTCGAGCGGGAAGGCAGCATCGCGGTCGGTGACACACTCACCCTGCACATCCCCGATCAGCCGGTCTGGGCACATCTCGAGCAGGCGCGCGCGTAACATTCGTTTCCGAAACGAAACGATTGGCAGCCGCGCTGCCGTTCAAAGCGAACGATCCGTCGGAATCCCCCTTCTGTGGTTAACGGCCTGCTTCTATGCAGGGGACAGCAACATCGCCGAACGCGGCGCAACGAGGGGATCTATCCATGGCCTACAAGTCCGATATCGAAATTGCGCGCGCCGCAAACAAACTGCCGATCCAGGAGATCGGGGCGCGTCTGGGGATCGCGGAGGCGGATCTGCTGCCCTACGGGCATGACAAGGCGAAGGTCTCGCAAAGCTTCATCAACTCGGTGCAGGGCAACGACAACGGCAAGCTGATCCTCGTGACAGCGATCAACCCCACACCCGCGGGCGAAGGCAAGACCACAACCACCGTGGGTCTGGGTGACGGTCTGAACCGCATCGGGAAAAAGGCTGCTGTGTGCATCCGCGAGGCCTCACTGGGCCCGAACTTCGGCATGAAGGGCGGGGCCGCGGGCGGTGGCTACGCGCAGATTGTGCCGATGGAGGAGATGAACCTGCATTTCACCGGCGATTTTCACGCCATCACCTCGGCGCATTCGCTGCTGAGCGCCATGATCGACAACCACATCTACTGGGGCAACAGCCTTGAGATCGACACCCGCCGTGTCGTCTGGCGCCGGGTGGTCGACATGAACGACCGCGCGCTGCGCCAGATCACGGCGTCCCTGGGCGGTGTGGCCAATGGCTTTCCGCGCGAGGCAGGCTTTGACATCACCGTGGCCTCCGAGGTTATGGCGATCCTCTGTCTGGCGAAGGATCTAAGCGATCTGCAGAAACGTCTCGGTGACATGATCGTGGCCTACCGCCGCGACCGCTCGCCTGTCTACGCACGCGACATCAAGGCGGATGGGGCGATGACCGTGCTGCTGAAGGACGCGATGCAGCCCAACCTCGTGCAGACGCTGGAGAATAACCCGGCCTTCGTGCATGGCGGGCCTTTTGCGAATATCGCGCATGGGTGCAACTCTGTCATTGCGACGACCACGGCGTTGAAACTGGCCGACTACGTGGTGACCGAAGCCGGTTTTGGCGCCGATCTCGGGGCCGAGAAATTCCTCAACATCAAGTGCCGCAAGGCAGGGCTCGCGCCTTCCTGCGTGGTGGTCGTGGCCACGGTGCGCGCGATGAAGATGAACGGCGGCGTGGCCAAGGCGGACCTCGGCGCGGAGAATGTGGAGGCGGTGAACGCGGGCTGCGCCAACCTTGGGCGGCACATCGAGAACGTCAAATCATTCGGTGTGCCGGTAGTGGTGGCGATCAACCATTTCGTCACGGACACCGATGCCGAAGTGCAGGCGGTCAAGGATTACGTGGCAAGCCAGGGTTCTGAGGCGGTGCTGTCACGGCACTGGGAACTTGGCTCCGAAGGTTCGGCCGATCTGGCCACCAAGGTCGTGGAGACCATCGAGGCCGGTGGGTCTGATTTCGCGCCGATCTACCCCGACGAGATGCCGCTGGCCGACAAGATCAACACCATTGCTACCAAGATCTACCGGGCGGATCGGGCGGTGATGGATCAGAAGGTCCTGAACCAATTGAAGGATTGGGAAGAGCAGGACTATGGCAACCTGCCCGTCTGCATGGCCAAGACGCAATACAGCTTTACCACTGATCCCAACGAGCGCGGTGCGCCCACGGGCTTCGAGATCCCCGTGCGGGAAGTGCGGCTGAGTGCGGGGGCGGGCTTTGTCGTGGCGATCTGCGGCGAGATCATGACCATGCCGGGTCTGCCCCGGGTACCCTCGGCCGAGAACATCAGGCTCAACGCCGATGGGGATGTGGAAGGGTTGTTCTGACGCATTGCCCTTCGGGTGGGGGCAGGTACGGTGAGGTGGCCCCCAACACGGAGAACCCCCATGCGCCTGCCCGCTGACTGCACTGACATGACGGAGCTGCGTGCTGGTATCGATGCGCTCGACCGGGAGATCATCGCGCTGCTGGCGCGGCGGGTGGGGTACATCGACCGGGCGGCGGAGATCAAGGCGCAGGCAGGCCTGCCCGCGAACATTCCCGCCCGTGTCGAAGAGGTCGTGGCGCGGGTCCGGGCGGCGGCAGGGGAGGCGGGGTTTGACCCTGCCCTGGCAGAAACGATCTGGCGCGAAATGATCGGCTGGTCGATCGCGCGGGAGGAAGAGAAACTTGGGGCGCAGGCTCCGACGGAATAAGGAAAGACAGCATGTCCGCCACCATCATCGACGGGAAAGCCTTTGCCGCCACAGTACGCGCGCAGGTCGCCGAGCATGTGACGCAGTTGAAAGAGGCGCATGGGATCACCCCGGGGCTGGCCGTGGTGCTGGTTGGAGAGGATCCGGCAAGTCAGGTCTACGTGCGTTCCAAGGGCAAGCAGACCGTTGAGGTCGGGATGAAATCCGTCGAGCACCGGCTGGAGGCGGATACGTCCGAGGCGGATCTGCTGGCAGTGATTGACGGGTTGAACAAGGATCCCGAGATCCACGGTATTCTGGTGCAACTGCCGCTGCCGGGGCATCTGGATGAGGATCTGGTGATCAACTCGATTGATCCGGCCAAGGATGTGGACGGGTTTCATATCTCCAACGTAGGGCTTTTGGGGACCGGGCAGAAGTCTATGGTGCCCTGTACGCCGCTGGGGTGTCTGATGATGCTGCGCAACCATCACGACAGCCTGTCGGGTCTGGATGCGGTGGTGATCGGGCGGTCGAACATCGTGGGCAAGCCGATGGCGCAGTTGCTGCTGGGCGACAGCTGTACGGTGACGATTGCGCATAGCCGGACCAAGGATCTGGCGGAGGTTGTGCGCCGGGCGGATATCGTTGTGGCCGCCGTGGGGCGGCCCGAGATGGTGCCGGGCGACTGGATCAAACCCGGGGCGACGGTGATTGACGTGGGCATCAACCGGCTTGATGCGCCGGAGCGGGGCGAGGGCAAGACCCGGCTGGTCGGCGATGTGGACTATGACAGCTGTGCTGCGGTGGCGGGGGCGATCACGCCGGTGCCGGGCGGCGTCGGGCCGATGACCATCGCCTGCCTGCTGGCCAATACGGTGACCGCCTGTTGCCGCGCCAATGGGGTGGCGGAGCCGGAGGGGTTGACGGCCTGAGTTTTCTTTTATGGTCAGTGCTTTGGTGGCCGGCACGGGGAGAAGCCCTCTCACCCCCGTCGAGGGGGATCGAGGGCTGCCCGGCCTTGCAGCCGGGCGGCGCGGGCGGTGAAGGCCGGGTAGGAGTTACGCGCTTGGGACGGGCACCATCGTGCCCTGGAGAATGGCGATGAGGGTTTCGGTGTCGTCGGTGATCGCGTGGACCTCGCTGGTGACGACCACCAACCGCCTGCCGGGTTTGATCACGCAACCGGTGGCGCGCAGCTGATCGCCTGTGGCGGGCGCCAGCAGGTTGATCTTGATCTCGGCGGTGACCACTTCGCTGTCGAGCGGCAGCAGGCTGAGGGCGGCATAGCCCGCCGCGCTGTCGCCGATGGAGAAGGTCAGCCCCGCGTGTCCGAAGCCTTGCTGCTGTTTTGACCCTGGCAGGATGGGGGCGGTGATCCAGACCTCGCCCTCGGCAATATGGGTGAGGCGTGCGCCGAGGGTCGTCATCATCGCCTGGGCGGCAAAGCTCGTCTCGATCCTGCGGCGGTTGCGAGGATCCATCATCGTGGCATGGGCACGCAGGTGGGCACCGGGCCGGTCAGAATGGCGATGGCCGAGGGGGCCATGAGGCCGCGCAGCGCGTCGCTGTGGCTGTGGAGCCCGCCGGTGTAAGTGCCGTAGGCGGGGAGGATCAACCTATTGATATCTAAAAGGAAAGCGGGGCGGCTGATGCGCCGCCCACGGGCCTGGACGTCTGCCTTGGGGTGGTAGTGGCCCGACACTTCGCCCGTGCCATCCGCGGTCGCGATGTGGCGGAAGATGAGCGGGCCGAGCACCACATCGCCGCGCTGTTCACCGCCGAAGTCCACCGGAGCGGGGTCGTGGTTTCCCGCGATCCAGATCCAGCGGCGTCCGGCCTGCAGCGCTGCGATCGCGGCGCGGTCTTCACCGGGCAGGCTTGCGGCGGCGCCCGCGTCATCGAAACTGTCGCCCAGACAGATCACCGCGCGCGCGCCCGTGCGCTCCAGATCGGCGGCGAGCCGGGTGAGCGTGTCGCGGGTCTCGTAGGGTGGCAGCGATTGTCCGCTGCGGCGTGCGACCCGTTCGGATTTGCCCAAGTGCAGATCGGAGACGCAAAGCAGCGCCTGATCCGGCCACCAGAGCGCGCCGGAGCCGAGCGCCCGCAGGTCCGCCCCGGAGAAGGTGAAGGCATGATGGTTCATGCTTTGTTCATCGCGCATCCTCGGGCGCTGCGCAAGGGGTCAGTAGCCCACCCGCCACTGGGGTTTAGGGGCGGGCAGGTTGGCGATGCCCGCCGTTTCCATGAGGCGCGCGGCCTCTTCGGCCAGCAGCTTCTCCTCCGCCAGCCCTTTGACGGGGACGCGACCCGCTTCCAGAAAGAGAGGGGCGGCCAGCGGCGTCACCCGGGACAGGACCAGATGGTCGATGCGACCGTCGATGCGGGTTGCCATCTCCTCAATCCGGCCGAAATCCACCAGACCGCGCAACGCTTCCTCGCGGGTGATGTCCAAGAGCAAGTGCTCGGGATCATATTTATGCAGCGTATCGTAAAGAATGTCTGAACTGAACGTTGCCTGCCGTCCTGACTTGCGCGCCGAGGGCGTGTTGCGCTGGATGAGACCGGCGATGGTGGCGCTGGCGCGGAAGGTGCGCTTCATCACGGCGTTACCCGCGAGCCATGTTTCCAACCCGTCCTGCAAGGCCTTGATATCAAAGAGTGGTGCGGGATTTTCCAAGGGGTCGAGCCCCCAGATCAGCGTGGCGTAGTCGGTCGCGACGAAGCCCATTGGATTGAGCCCCATCTCTTCCATCCGCTTGGAGAGCAGGAGGCCCAGCGTCTGCTGGCCGTTGCGCCCGGCAAAACCGTAGATGACCGTCTGCTCGCGCCCGTCATGGGGAAAGCTCTCGATGAGCAGGCGCCCGGGGCGGGGCAGTTGGCTGACCTCGCGCTGCAGCGCCAGCCACTGGGCGGTGTGATCGGGCAGGTCGGGCCAGCTGTCTTGCTGGAACATCTCCACCACCCGGGCTGACAGCTGGGTCGAAGTGGCGAATTTGGTGCCCATGAAGGTGGCCACCTTGGGCTTCTTGGCGGCATTGCGGCTGACCTCCACCGTCATCTCGCGCAGGCCCTCGTAGCGCACGATCTGGCCGCCGATGAGGAAGGTATCGCCGGGGGTCAGGGTGGCGGCGAAGCCCTCCTCGATCTCGCCCAGAGGCTTGCCGCCGCGCGCGCGCCGCAGCCGCACCTTTAGGGTATCGGTGTCCTGTATCGTCCCGATATTCATACGAATTTGCCGGGCGGCCCGGGGATCGCGCAGCTGCCACTGGCCGTCGGGGCGCTGTTGCAGACGCTGCCAATGATCATAGGCGCGCAGGGCGTAGCCACCGGTCGCGCAGAAGTCGAGACAGGCGTCGAATTCCGCCCGGGTCAGGGCGGCGTAGGCACCGACGGTGGTGACTTCGGCGTAGAGATCGCCCGCGTCGAAGGGGCCGGCGGCGGCGGTGATCAGCATGTGTTGGCAGAACACGTCGCGGGGGCCGCGGCCGCGCGGGTCGCCGTCGAGGGTGCCCTCGCGGACAGCATCCAGCGCGGCCACGCATTCGACCACTTCAAAGCGGTTGGCGGGCACCAGAAGCGCCTTGGACGGCGCATTGTAGCGGTGGTTGGCGCGCCCGATCCGCTGCACGAGCCGCTTGACGTTCTTGGGCGCGCCGATCTGGATGACGAGGTCCACATCGCCCCAGTCGATGCCCAGATCGAGGCTTCCGGTACAGACGATGGCGCGCAGGTCGCCGCGTACCATTGCGGCCTCCACCCGTTCACGCTGTGTGCGATCCAGCGAGCCGTGGTGGATCCCGACGGGCAGGCTGTCTTCATTGGCAAGCCACAGATTATGAAAGAAAATCTCCGCCTGCGCGCGGGTGTTGTGAAAGATCAGCGTGGTCTTGTGCTGGCGGATCTGGTCGAGCACGGCGGGGATCGCGTAGGCCGCACCGCCCCCCGACCACGGCGGTGCCTCGGCGGTTTGCAGCATGGAGATGTCGGGGGCGGGGCCCGGGTCCGCCTCGAGGATCTCGCAGGGATCGGGATGGCGCGCGAGCTGGTGGGCGATGGCTTGCGGGTCCTCCACCGTGGCCGAGAGGCCGACGCGCTTGAGATCCGGGCAGAGCCGCTGGAGGCGGCCCAGGGCCAGCATCAGCTGATCGCCGCGTTTGCTCTCCGCCAGAGCGTGGATTTCATCGACCACCACGCGCTGCAGGCCCTTGAACATGCGCGGCGCGTCCTCGTAGGAGGTGAGCAGCGCGAGGCTTTCGGGCGTGGTCAACAGGATGTGCGGCGGGTCGGCGCGCTGGCGCTTTTTGCGGCTGGCGGGCGTGTCGCCGGTGCGGTCCTCGATGCGGATGGGCAGGCTCATCTCGGTCACCGGAGTGGTGAGATTGCGTTTGATATCAGCGGCTAAGGCCTTGAGAGGCGAGATGTAGAGCGTATGAAGCCCGTCGCGGGGATGCTCGGCCAGATCGACGAGGGTTGGCAGGAAACCGGCCAGCGTCTTGCCGCCCCCGGTGGGCGCGATGAGCAGGAGGGCGGGGGCTGCCGCCCGGTCGAGCATCTGTCGCTGGTGGGGGTGGATGGACCACCCGCGGGCGGCGAACCAGTCGGTGAAGCAGGCGGGCAGAACAGTCATGACACGCAAGATAGAGGGGCAGGCGATGGGCGCCAGCCCCGAAACGGCGCAACGCACGGTGGGGGGAAGCGCCCGGCGGGCCGAATCAGCGGTTAACGCCTGTTTTGCGGGGGAAAGCCACGTCGGTATGACGTCGGTAAAACGTCGGTATTGCGTCGGTGCCATGTCTGTCCCGGGCGGGATTAACAGGGCGACCACCGGGGTTTGTTGACAAAGGGTGAAGATGGTCAGGCGCAGCGTGCGGGTGCCGCGGCGCGGGCGGCGAGAAGGCGCCGGGTCAGGCGGTCGCTGCGCGCGAGGTAATCCGCGTGGCCTTGCAGCAGCGGCAGGGACGGGTCGGGGCGACCGGCGCGCGCAAGCTGGCTGCAGAACCAGTTGAGCACGGCACCGCGGGGCAGCTCGGCCGCCGGTGGGAAGCCCTGTTCCGGCGCAGGCGCGCGCGCGTCGGGGGCGGTGAGCAGCCGGGCGGCGACGCCGGGTTCCGTGATGAAGGGGCGTCCCATGCCGATGAGGTCGGTTTGCCGCTGAGCCAGGGCTGCGTCCATCGCCGGGCGGGAGCGGAAGCCGCCCGTGACCATGAGCGGGATGCCGAGCGCGGATTTGATGGCCTGGGCGTAGTCGAGAAAATACGCCTCGCGCGCGCGGGTGCTGGGCTTGCTGTGCTGGTAGGCGGTGGGCGCCTCGAAGGTGCCGCCCGAGACCTCGATCAGATCGACGCCTTCGGCCTCCAGCATCACGGCGACCTTGACGGCGTCGGGTAGCTCGAAACCGCCCTTTTGAAAATCAGCGGCGTTGAGCTTGACCGCGAGGATGAAGGGCGCTGGCACCGCGGCGCGGACGACGCGCACGACCTCCAGCGTGAGGCGCGCGCGACCGCCGAGCGATCCGCCCCAGCGGTCGGTGCGGGTGTTGATCCGCGGCGACAGCGCGCTGCTCAGCAGGTAGCCGTGGGCAGCGTGCACCTCGACGCCATCGAACCCTGCCGCCTTTGCGAGCTCGGCGGACCGGACGAATTGCGCGACAACTGCGGCCAGATCCGTATCGCGCGCGGTGCGCGGTGTGCCGTAGCCCGGCAGATCCAGCGGCTGATCGGAGATCGAGAGCGGCGCGGGGTTGATCGCGGCGGGCACCTGGCGTCCCGCGTGGGCAAGCTGGGTGAGCACGCGCGCACCGCCGCCCTGTGCTGCGCGTGCCAGACGGGACATGGCCGCGAGGTCGGTCGCATCGTCCAGCACCACGTTGCCCGCATGCTCCAGATGCAGCCTGTCGACGGGCGTGTTGCCGGTGATCAGGAGGCCCGCGCCGCCCGCACCCCAGCGGGTATAGAGGTCGATAAGCGCCTCGGTCGGGTTGCCGTGGGCGTTTGCAAGCGCTTCGGACATGGCGGATTTCACCAGCCGGTTGCGCAGGGTTGCCCCGCCGGGCAGCGTGAGTGGTTGGGCGATGTCGGTCATTGCAGATCCTCCGCCAACGCCTGCATCAGGGCGGCAATGGCGGCCTCCTCCCGCTGGTAGAAGGTCCACTGACCGTGGCGGTCGGCGCGCACGAGCCCGGCGTCCTTCAGCGTTTTCATGTAGGTGGAGATGGTCGACTGCGAGAGCCCCGCCTTGTCCTGAATGTAGCCGACGCACACACCCGGGGCATCGGCGTGTTCGGGCAGGGCGGGGGGGAAATTCGCGCGGTCTTTCAGCCAGATCAGGATCTGGCGGCGCTGCGGGTTGCCGATGGCGGCGAGGGCTTGGTCAATATCCATAAATCGAGATATTGCGATATACTGATATTATGTCAAGAGGCGTTTGTAGGAAAATGCGGTCAGGGAGGGCTGCAGGGGAAGGGCACGACCACCGGTTCGGCGCCGCGCCGGACGCGGATCCGGCAGTTGGGGCCTGTGTTGCTCTCCGGCTCCGTCGCGGCCCCGGCAGGCGGTGGCGTGCGGACAGCCGCCTCCATCAGCGTCGCAGGCGGAGACTGCCTGTCTGGCGGCGCGTCGGCTGCTGCGGCCACCGGCAGCGCGCCGAAGAGGAGGAGAGCGATGTGTTTCATGGGCTGCTCATGTGGGGCTCACTGGCCCGCAACAGGTGTCTCCGTGATTTCGCTGATGAAGGCTTCGGTCGAGTGGGTCAGGGCCGTCGCGCCGCCTTCGATGGATTGGTAGGCAGCCACGGCGAGGCCGACAACGGCGGCGGTCAGGATGATCCAGTCGAGAGCAAGCGGGGTGGTTTTTTCGCGGGGGAGGGATTTGATCTGTCTGTTCATGCGCTGGGTTCCCAAAGGTTGGCGTTACAGGGTGTGCGAAGCTGTCGACCCGCGGCAGGATCGCTGTGTGACCCCATATGGGCGGAGAAATGCGGCATGATTTGGGCAAAAGGGGGGTGCCCTTCGGGAAAGTTCCCGCGGAAGTAGTGAGAATTTTAGGATGTTTTCGGGACGGTAGCAGGCCCGGCCCGGTGCACCCGCCGCGCCTCAGACGTTGAAGGCGTCGGCCCAGTCGGGGTGGCGGCGTCGCTGCGCGTTCACGAAGGGGCACAGGGGCACGATACGGAAGCCTTCGGCCCGGGCGTCTGCCACCAGCCGTTCCACCAGCCGCAGCCCCGCGCCGGTGCCGCGCAGCGCCTCGGGCACCGCGGTGTGATCCGCGATCACGGTCTGGGGCGAGAGGATCGAGTAGGTGAGGTCGGCCTCAAAGCCGTCCATCACCAGGACATAGCGGCCCTTGGAGCCATCGACGTCTCGGGTGATCCGGGGCTCAGACAATCGTGGCGTCGGTGGCGGTGCGCAGGTCGTCCTCGCTGATGCCGTCAGCGCATTCGACGATCCGCAGGCCGCCTTCCACCACGTCGAGCACGCCGAGGTTGGTGATGATCCGGTCCACCACGCCCTTGCCGGTGAGCGGCAGGGTGCAGGCCTTGAGCAGCTTGCTGTCGCCGTGTTTGTTGGTGTGATCCATCACGACGATGACGCGGCCGACGCCTGCCACCAGATCCATGGCGCCGCCCATGCCCTTGACCAGCTTGCCGGGGATCATCCAGTTGGCCAGATCGCCGTTCTCGGCCACCTCCATGGCGCCGAGGATCGCGGCGGCGATCTTGCCGCCGCGGATCATCCCAAAGCTGGTCGCTGAATCAAAATAGGAGGTGCGGCGCAGCTCCGTGATGGTCTGCTTGCCCGCGTTGATGAGATCGGCGTCTTCCTCCCCTTCGAGCGGGAAGGGACCCATGCCCAGCATGCCGTTTTCGGATTGCAGGGTGATGTCCTTGTCGCCCACGTAGTTGGCGACCAGCGTGGGGATGCCGATGCCGAGGTTGACGTACATGCCGTCTTCCAGTTCTTCGGCGGCCCGCGCCGCCATGCGGTTGCGATCCCAGCCCTTGGCTTGCTGCGTCATATGGGTCCTATTTGGTGAGGGACGCGCCGGCGGGCACGTCGATTGTGATGAAACTGCCAGCCGCGCCGCGGCTGAGCTGCAGCGTGCCTTCGAGCCCTTCGATCAGCCCGCCCACGATGCGCCCGCCCACGGTGGCGGGGTTGGGCCAGGCCATGGAGGTGGGGATGCCCACGCCATCGTCGGAGATGATCACGCGCAGCCCGCCCGCGCTGAGCCGGGACATGCGCACCTCCACCAGGCCGCTGTCGATGCGGTCAAAGGCGTGCAGATAGGCATTGGTCAGAAGCTCGGAGACGACAAGACCCACGCGGGAAGCGATCTCGATCGGGACCTCCAGAGGGTCGATCTGCAGGTTGATCCGCAGCCCGGGGCGACCGTAGACATGCCCGATGGCGCAGCAGAGCCGCGACAGGAAACTGCCCATCTGGACGGTGTCGCGGGCCTGGCGCTGGTCGGCCAGTGTCATTTCCTCGTAAAGCAGTTGCAGTGTCTCGATGCGGCGGCTGAGGGCCGCGTATTCCGCCGGGACGGAGGTGGCATTGGACTGGTGCCGGATCATGCCGATGATCATTGACATATCCGTTTCGACCCGGTCCTGCACATCCGCAAGCTGGGCGTTGATCTGCTCCACCGACGTGCCGCGGTCGCCCTGACGCAGCTCTTTCTGGATGCCTACGAAATACTGTACCGCCCCTGCTTCGTCACAGAGCGGCGCGATGACCAGCCGGTTGACGAATGGCTCGCCATTGGCGCGGTAGTTGAGGATGTCGACCGTCGCCCCGCGCCCTTCCTTGACCGCCGCGCGGAGCAGGTCCACGGACGCCTTGTCGGTATCCTCGCCCTGCAGAAAGCGGCAGTTGCGCCCGATGGCAGCACTGCGCGCGTAGCCTGATTGCTGGGTGAACGCATGGTTCACGTAGACGATCGGGTTGTCCGGCAGATTGGGGTTGGTCACCACCATGGAAACCTGCGTGCGCGCGAAATCGCGGAAGGCGTTGTTCTCTGCAACGATGGTGTCGAAGGTATCCGCCATCCAAGCCCCCCTTCAGGCCGCCCGCGTTGTACGCTGTTCGATGCGTTTCTCGTGCGCGCCCTGGATCAGCCGGTTCACGTAGATGCCGGGCAGGTGGATCGTGTCTGGATCGAGCGAGCCAAGCGGCACGATCTCCTCGACTTCGGCCACACAGACGCGCCCGCACATGGCCGCGGGCGGGTTGAAATTGCGCGCGGTCTTGCGGAAGACCAGATTGCCCGTCTCATCCGCTTTCCACGCCTTGACGATGGAGAGGTCGGCGAAAAGGCCGGTTTCCATGATGTAGGTCTCGGGTGCGCCGTCCGGACCGGTGGGGAACTCCTTGTGCTCCTTGCCCTCGGCGATTACCGTGCCCACGCCCGTTTTGGTGTAGAAGCCGGGGATGCCGCAGCCACCCGCGCGCATGCGTTCAGCCAGCGTGCCCTGCGGGTTGAATTCCAGCTCCAGCTCGCCCGAGAGGTACTGGCGCATGAATTCCGCGTTCTCGCCCACGTAGGAGCTGATCATCTTGCGGACCTGTTTGGTCTGCAGCAGGATGCCGATGCCGAAGTCATCGACGCCCGCGTTGTTGGAGGCAAAGGTCAGATCCTTGGTGCCTGCGTCCTTGATCGCCTGCAACAGCAGCTCCGGGATGCCGCAGAGCCCGAAGCCACCGGCGGCGATCAGCATGCCATCTTGCAACACACCTTCGAGCGCCTCGGACGCGGATCCGTAGACTTTTTTCATCTTGTGTCCTTTGCTTCCACCAGCGTTTTTTGGTGTCCCCCCGGGCGAGAGAGGCGAAAAAACGCAGACCGACCTGATCCCTCGTATATAACTGTATACCGTGTGAGTGATGCACAGAAAAGACCATGTGGCAGCGGGACGCAGAAAAAACGCACGCCCCGCGGGAACGGGGCGTGCGGTGGGGTGTCCGGTCCGGTGGGCGGCGGTGCTACCGTCGGCGGCGCGCGGCCCCGCCCAACAGGGCCATCCCGCCCAGAAGCAAGAGCGCGGAGGCGGGCAGCGGCACGGGCGAGACCGGATCGTCGTTTTGAAAGAATTCCAGCTTGTAGGCGAAGTCGAGCATGTAGCCATTGGTCTGGTTGTCCGAGAGGTCCTCAACGGTCGACTTCTCGACGACCAGCCGGATCAGGTCCACCTTGGCGCCTGTCAGCAATGGCCCGCCCAGAGCACCGATCTCAGTGACGCTACGGCCGCCGAGCCCCCGAAAGATCTCGGTGCCCACAGGGCTTTTGATGCGGACTCCGTACCTGAAATAGAAGGTGTCGTCGCTGCCATCGGTCAGCGAGGCCACAAAGGCGTCGAACCCGGGTGTTCCGCTGGTGAAATCCACTGTGCCGGTCTCGGATCCGGCGGGATCGAGCGCCCAGTCCCGGGAGCAGCCCAGCGTGTCCGCGCAGGAACCCGCGGGACTGGTGCCGATGTATGTGCTGAACCGGATGGCCGATGGCACAAAGGCGAACTGCCCGGTGGTCTTGTACTTTTGGGCGACCGTGATGGTTTCACCCAGCTTGATCGGCGCAGCCTGGGCGACCGAACAGGAGATGACCAGCGCCACAGCACCGGCGATAACTTGCCTCATCATAAAGTATCCCTTGATTTGCGATAACGGGATACTGGCCACACGTCCAGGTAGTGGCAAGATGTCGGTGCGGCCCGGTTAGGACTTAGACGCTGCTTTCTTGGCGGCCGGTTTCTTTGCAGTTGTTTTCCGGGTCGGTGCCTTCTTGCGGCGGGTGCCTTTCTTGGCGGCCTTTTCGTCGATCAGCACGATCGCCTCTGCCACGGTCAGCTTTTCGGGATCGCTGTCCTTGGGCAGGGTCGCGTTGACCTTTTCCCACTTCACGTAGGGGCCGTACTTGCCCTCCATGATGCTGATATTGCCACCGGATTCCGGATGATCACCCAGATCGCGCAGGGTCTTGGCGGCCCCGCCGCGGCCCTTGCGGCTGGCGACCTTCTCGGCCAGCAGCTGGACGGCGCGGTTCATGCCAACGGTCCAGACCTCGTCGATGCCCTCAAGATTGGCGTTGGTGCCGCCGCGTTCCGATGTGGATGCCGCGTGTTTGAGATAGGGCCCGTAGCGGCCGATGTTGGCCCAGACGGGCACGCCATCCTCGGGGTGGGGTCCGATCTCGCGCGGCAGCGACAGCAGCATGACGGCCTGCGCCAGATCCACGTTTTCGGGCGGCCAGTCCTTGGGGATCGACTGGCGCGGCGGTTTCTTGACCTCTTCGGTGACCTCGCCGCGCTGGACATAGGGACCAAAGCGGCCCTTGAAGGCGTAGATCTTGTCGCCCGCATCCTCGCCCAGCATCTTGCCCTCTGGGGGGATGCCGCTGTCGTCTTCCTCACCGGGGGGGCCGAAGGCGCGGGTGTAACGGCATTCGGGGTAGTTCGAGCAGCCGATGAAAGCGCCGCCCGCACGGGCCGTGCGCATGGACAGCCTGCCTGCGCCGCAGTTGGGACACAGCCGCGGGTCGGTGCCGTCCTCATTGGGCGGGAACAGATGCGGCTCCAACACCTCGTTGATCTTTTCCAGCACCTCGGTGATGCGCAGATCCGCGGTCTCGGCCACGGCGGCGGAGAAATCGCGCCAGAAGCGCCGCAGCACGTCTTTCCATTCCGCGTCCCCGGCGCTCACATCATCGAGCTGGCCTTCGAGATCGGCGGTGAAGTCATAGCCGATGTATTTGCGGAAATAGTTTTCCAGAAACGCGGTGACCAGCCGCCCCTTGTCCTCGGGGATCAGGCGGTTCTTGTCCTTGCGGACATATTCACGGTCCTGGATCGTGGTGACGATGGAGGCATAGGTGGAGGGGCGCCCGATGCCGAGCTCTTCCATCCGCTTGACCAGCGTCGCCTCGGTGTAGCGGGGCGGCGGCTGGGTGAAATGGCGCAGCGATAGCACGGCGTGGTCTGCGTCGAGCACGGCGCCCGCGTTGGTCATCCGGCCGGAGGAGGGGGCGTCTTCTTCGACCACCGCGTCCTTGTCGTCGGCCGCCTTGCTGAACTCGCCGTGGAATTTTGCGGCGTCCTGCTTTTGGATGGCGTCGCCCGTGTCGATCTGGGGCAGGCGCTTGTCGTCATCTTCCACCACATCGTCGCGGCCCTCCTCGTAAACGCGCAGGAAGCCGTCGAACAGCACCACCTGGCCGGTGGCACGCAGCATGACCTGACCGTCGTCGCTGCCCACATCGACCGTCGTGCGCTCCATCCGGGCGGCTTCCATCTGGCAGGCCAGCGTGCGCTTCCAGATCAGATCATAGAGCTTGCGCTGATCGGCGTCGGAGGTCTTCAGATCCTCCGGTTTGGTCATCATGTCGGTGGGACGCACGCATTCGTGGGCCTCCTGCGCGTTCTTGGCCTTGTTTTTGTACATCCGCGGAGAGCCGGGCACGTAGTCCTTGCCGTAGAGCGTCTCGATTGCGCTGCGCGCGGCCTGCACGGCCTCGGGGGCCATGTCGATGCCGTCGGTCCGCATGTAGGTGATGTAGCCCGCCTCGTAGAGCCGCTGGGCGGTGGACATGGTCTGCCGCGCGCCCATGCCGAACTTGCGGCTGGCCTCCTGCTGCAGGGTCGAGGTCATGAAGGGGGCGGAGGGGTTGCGGTTGGCCGGTTTGGCTTCCACCGATTTGACGGAGAGATCGCGCGAGGCGACGGCCTGCACCGCGATCTCCGCCTGGGTGGCGTTCTCGATGTCGAAGCGGTCGAGCTTTTTGCCCGCGAGCACGGTGAGCCGCGCTTCGAACTCCTGACCGCGGGGCGTGGCGAGCAGCGCCTTGACCGACCAGTATTCGCGGTTCCGAAAGGCCTCGATCTCCATCTCGCGTTCGACGATGAGCCGCAGGGTGACCGATTGCACGCGGCCTGCGGATTTGGCACCCGGTAGCTTGCGCCAGAGCACCGGGCTGAGGTTGAACCCCACCAGATAGTCGAGCGCGCGGCGGGCGAGATACGCCTCCACCAGCGGCATATCGATCTGGCGGGGGTTTTCCATCGCCTCGGTCACGGCCTTCTTGGTGATCTGGTTGAACACGACCCGGGACACGGGCGTGTCCTTCTTGATGGATTTGCGTTTGGTGAGCGCTTCCTGCAAGTGCCAGCTGATCGCCTCGCCCTCGCGGTCGGGGTCGGTCGCGAGGATCAGCGCGTTGTCGTCTTTCAGCGCATCGGCGATGGCCTTGACGTGTTTCTTGCTGTCGGAGGCGACCTCCCACAGCATGTCGAATTCATTATCGGGATCGACCGAGCCGTCCTTGGGCGGCAGGTCGCGCACATGGCCGTAAGAGGCGAGCACGGTATAGTCGTTGCCCAGATATTTATTGATTGTCTTGGCCTTAGCGGGCGATTCGACGACAACGACTGGCATTTATCTCGGCACCTTCGGGTAAGCTTTACGGGGTCTATGACTTTGGCAGATGTGCTGCGCAAGTCGATTTGTCAATCGGGCGGTGGCGGTTTCGCTCCGCGGTCGGGGTTGGTGCTGGCTGGCGCAGCGGGTGCGCGTGGCGGGCGGTTTTTGCGCGGTCAGAGGGCGATTTGCGAGCTCTCTGCGGAGGCGAATTTTCGCCGGTCTCGGTGTGTCTGATGCGGGGGAGCGGTCAGCCGCGGGACAAAAGGCCGCCCGAGCGCCGGGCGATTTTGCCCTCCATCTCCAGATCCAGCAGCACCGGGGCGGCGTCGGCGGGAGCGACGGCGAGATCGCGAATGAGCTGGTCTTCGGCCATGGGGGCAGGGCTGAGCCGCGACAGGATCTTGCGGTGCAGGCTCGCCACATCGCGCAGCCCGTGCCGGGGGGCGGGCGGTGCCGGGCGCGGCAGGGTGAGCGGCAGTTCGGGGGCGGATCCGTGCAGCGGTGTCAGCGCCTCCAGCACGTCCTCGGCGGAGCGGATGAGCGTCGCGCCGTCGCGAATGAGCTGATTGCACCCGGCAGCACGCGCGTCGATCGGGCTGCCGGGGACGGCCAGCACGTCGCGACCCTGATCCAGCGCGTCGCGCGCGGTGATCAGGCTGCCGGATTTGGCGGCGGCCTCGACCACCACGGTGGCGGCACTCAGACCGGAGATGATGCGGTTTCGGCTGGGGAAATGCCGTGCGACAGGCTTCAGGCCCATGGGCTGTTCGGACAGACGCAGACCGCGGGCCGCGATGTCCTGCGCCAGCTCGGTATTCTCGGTGGGGTAGATGACATCGACGCCGCCTGCCTGCACCGCGACGGTGCCCGTTTCCAGCGCGGCACCGTGGGCTGCGGCATCCACGCCGCGCGCCAGGCCCGAGACGACCACGTAGCCTGCAGCCCCCAGATCGCGGGCGAGCGCCTTTGCCATGCGCAGCCCGAGCGAGGAGGCGTTGCGCGCGCCCACCAGGGAGATCATCGGGCGGCTGAGCAGGCTGGGATCACCGATCACCCACAAAAAGGGCGGGGCGTCTTCCACATCGACGAGGAGGTCGGGGTATCCGGGGCCACCCGCCATGATGAGCCGCGCACCGGCGGCGCGGGCGGCGTTCAACTCGGCCTGAACGACCGCTTCGGGGCAGATTTCGTATCCCTGAACGCCGGCGGCACGCGCTACCTCAGGTAGCGCGGCCAGCGCGTTCTGCGCGGTGCCGTGTTCAGTCAGCAGTCGTTTATACGTCGTTACGCCAACCCGGCGGGATCGCAAAAGACGGAGCCGGGAGAACTGTTCATCTTCCGAGGTGGGTGGGAGTGGGGGGTGAGTGGAAGAAGGATTGTGGTCCTTATCAGTCATCCGCGGCTCCGTCCGTTGCAGGAATAGATTTAGGCCGAGATGGTTAACAACCCATGAACGAAATGGCTCAAATTCCCTCGCTATTTATGGGGAGTTGGCTGGAAAAATCATCGACAGGAAACCGCGCCGAAGACGTATGTTCGCTTTGAATCAAGTAATTACGGGGATTTTGCTCGGATTGGCAAAAAATGTCCTCTCCAAAAAAACCCGCTCAAAGGACGAATCGCACTCTTTAGGCCCGGGTCTGAGCCGCGCTCCGGGGTCACGGTTCGCAGGCGAAAACACCCGAAACTTGCGCGATGCAGGTCGTGAAAGGATCTGTGCGTTCTGCGCGCCTGAGGGCGGGGCGGTGTCATCCCTGCCGGACATGACGCCGCCTCACCGATCTGTGGGGGGCTTGTGGAAAGACTGCTCCGGATACGCCAGCCGCGCTGGGTTGAGCGGCCGGGATGCTCAAGCCGCCGAACCGCCCACCGTCAGCCCGCCGATCATCAGCGTGGGCTGGCCCACGCCCACCGGCACCCACTGGCCCGCCTTGCCGCAGTTGCCCATGCCGGGATCCAAGGCCATGTCGTTGCCGATCCCGCGGATCTGCTGCAGCGCCGTGGCACCGTCACCGATGAGCGTCGCGCCCTTGACCGGGGCGCCCACCTTGCCGTTCTCGACGCGGTAGGCCTCGGTGCAGCTGAAGACGAACTTGCCATTGGTGATGTCCACCTGACCGCCGCCGAAGCCGACGGCATAGATGCCGTCCTTGAGGTCTGCCAGAATGTCGCCGGGCTCGCTGTCTCCGCCGAGCATGTAGGTGTTGGTCATGCGCGGCATCGGCGTATGCGCATAGCTTTCGCGACGACCGTTGCCGGTTGGGGCCACGCCCATGAGGCGCGCGTTCTGCCGGTCCTGCATATAGCCCACGAGGATGCCGTCCTCGATCAGGGTGTTCTTGCCCGAGGGCGTGCCCTCATCATCGATGGTGAGTGAGCCGCGGCGGTCCGGGATGGTCCCATCGTCGAGCACGGTAACCCCGGGGGCGGCGATGCGGCTGCCCATGAGCCCCGCGAAGGCCGACGACCCCTTGCGGTTGAAATCCCCCTCCAGCCCGTGGCCGATGGCTTCGTGCAACAGGATGCCGGGCCAGCCGGGGCCGAGCACCACGTCCATCACCCCGGCGGGTGCAGGCACCGCGTCGAGATTGACGGTGGCGATGCGCAGCGCCTCGCGGGTCTTGGCCTGCCAATCCGCAGGGTCCAGCAGACCGTCGAGGCCCACGCGCCCGCCGCCGCCCGCCGAGCCGCTCTCGCGCCGCCCGTCCTGCTCCACGATCACGGAGACGTTGACGCGGGTCATGGGACGGGTGTCGCGCAGGGACTGGCCATCGGGGCGCAGGATCTCGACCTCCTGCAGGCTGGCGGCGATCTGGGCGGAGACCTGAACGACCCGGGCATCGAGCCCGCGGGCAAAGGCGTCGATCTCGCGCAGCGTGTCGATCTTGACCGGAAAGGCGGCGCTGTTGATGGGATCCGCATCCGTATAGAGCCGGGTGTTGGTGGGGTTGGGCGCATCCGCGAGTGTCCCGCCACCGTCCCCCACGGCGAGGCGTGCGGTCTCGGACGCGCGGCGCAGGGAGGCCTCGGAGATGTCGGTGGAATGGGCGTAGCCTGCCACCTCGCCCCGGACGGCGCGCAATCCGAATCCCTCCGCCGCGTCGTAGCTGGCGGTCTTGAGCCGACCGTCGTCATAGACCAGCGCCTCGGCGCGGCGGCGTTCCAGAAAGAGCTCCCCGTCATCGGCCCCGGCCGTGGCCTCACGCAGGATATCCAGAGCCGTCTGCCGGTCCAGCAGCGTCTCAAAGGGTTGAAAGGGCGCATCGGGCATGGGGCAGGTCCTTTGGTGGGGGTGGGAATCTGGGGTCAGCGGCTCTATGACGCAAGCTCAACTCTTTATCTTGCGTATAGAATATGATTGTAAGATGTCAGAAGACAACCAGCCGAGACAGTGCGCAACCTTTCCTCGGGCTGGTCCACATCCAGGTGATCCCAAGATCAGGACGACCACATGACACGTATTTTTACCCTCTCCGGCCTTGCGGCCATCTGTGCGGCGGGGGCCGCGCAGGCGCAGGATTCGCTCGAAATCATCGGCCGTCCGGTTGATGGCGGGATCGGCTTTCAGCCGGCCGTGACGGAACTGGCGAGCGATTTGCAATGGCTCGACGGCATGATCCTCGTGGTCATCACCGTGATCACACTCTTCGTGACAGCGCTGATCGCCTGGGTGGCCATTCGTTACAATGCCAAGCGGAACCCGACGCCCGCGTCCTTTACCCACCACACGCCGGTGGAGATTGCCTGGACCGTGGTGCCTATCGTGATTCTGGTTTTCATCGGGGCGTTCTCCCTGCCCATCCTGTTCAAACAACAAGAGATCCCGGAAGCCGACGTGACCATCAAGGTGACCGGCTACCAGTGGTACTGGGGTTATGAGTATGTGGACGAGGGTTTCGGCTTTGACAGCTACATGATCGGCGCGCCCGCGACCGGCGGCGAGAACAAAAAGACACCCGAGGTGATCGCACAGCTGGAAGAAGCGGGCTATACCGAGGCTGAGTTCCTGCTGGCCACCGACACCTCTGTCGTGGTGCCGGTGAACCAGACCGTGGTGATGCAGGTGACCGGCGGCGACGTGATCCACTCCTGGACGATCCCGGCCTTTGGCGTAAAGCAGGACGCGGTGCCCGGTCGTCTGGCGGAGCTGTGGTTCAAGGCGGAGCAGGAAGGCATCTATTTCGGTCAGTGCTCTGAGCTTTGCGGCATCGCGCACGCTTACATGCCGATCACCGTACGCGTCGTCTCCGAAGAGGCCTACGCCGCCTGGCTGGAGGAGGCCCGTGCGGAATACGCAGGCACCCCCCAGACCCGTGTGATCGCTTCCAATTGATCCGGCGGAGGTAGCGCGGGCTACCCCTCCCTTTCCAGAACCAAGGCACAGAGATGGCGGACGCAAGCTATACCTCTCTCCCCCAGGACTACGATACCCAGTTGGGCGATTACTTCGCGCTGCTGAAACCGCGTGTCATGTCTCTGGTGGTGTTCACGGCGCTGGTGGGGCTGCTGGCGGCGCCGGTCAGCGTGCACCCCGTCATTGGCTTTGCCTCCATCCTCTTTGTGGCCATCGGTGCGGGTGCGTCCGGTGCGCTGAACATGTGGTGGGACGCGGACATCGACGGCGTGATGCAGCGCACGGCCAAGCGGCCCATCCCCTCGGGCCGGGTGCCCGCAGGCGAGGCGCTGAGCCTGGGTCTCGCGCTGTCGGGGCTGTCGGTGATGATGCTGGGGCTGGCGGCGAACCTGCTGGCGGCGGCGCTGCTGGCCTTTACCATTTTCTTTTACGCGGTGGTCTATTCCATGTGGCTCAAACGCGCCACGCCGCAGAACATCGTCATTGGCGGTGCCGCAGGCGCGTTCCCGCCCGTGATCGGCTGGGTGATCGC
Source organism: uncultured Roseobacter sp. (assembly GCF_947496515.1). GTDB lineage: Bacteria > Pseudomonadota > Alphaproteobacteria > Rhodobacterales > Rhodobacteraceae > Roseobacter. The sequence continues at coordinate 197,692 of NZ_CANMDB010000002.1, forward strand.
GACCGGGTCCATGTCGGTCGAGGCCTGGCTGATGTTTGCGCTGATCTTCATGTGGACGCCGCCCCATTTCTGGGCCTTGGCGCTCTTTATGAAGTCCGACTACAACGACGCCGACGTGCCGATGCTGACGGTGACCCACGGTCGCCGGGTGACACGCGCGCATATCCTGGCCTATACCGTTCTGCTGGTGGTGCTGGCGGTGGGCACGGCGTTCACCGCGGTGGGCGGACCCGTCTATCTGGCCACGGCGCTTGTGTTCAACGGGCTCTTTCTGATCGGCGCGCTGCGCATCTGGCGGCGCCCGGAGGCGACGGCGGTCGAGGATGGCTACCGGACGGAGAAGAAGTTCTTTCGCCTGTCGCTGTGGTATCTCTTTGCGCATTTCGGTGCGATTCTGGTCGAGGCGCTGTTGCGCCCCTACGGCTTGGGAGGGTGGTGAGATGACTTTCCGAACGGAACATGACCTGCACCGCCGCCGCAAAGGGCGCAACATCGGCGTCGGTCTGATGCTGGTGGGCTTTGTGGCGCTGGTGCTGGCGCTGACCTTCACCAAAGTCACCAGCGGTGATTTCGAATTGCCCCGGGCGGAGGAGTTGAGCGGATGATGCCCCTGACCGGACCGCGCAAGACCGTGGCGCAGACCGTGGGTCTCGTCCTGCTGATGGGCGGGCTCGCCTGGGCCTCGGTCCCGTTTTATGACTGGTTCTGCCGGGTTACCGGTTTTGGCGGGGTCACCGGCGTGTCGGACGTGGCGCCCGATGATGTGCTGGACGACACCATCACCGTGCGCTTTGACGGGTCGCTAAACAACCGCATGGCGTGGGAGTTCAAGCCGGTGGAGCGTGAGATGGAGGTTCGCATCGGCGAGACGGGGCTGGCGTTTTACGAGGCCTACAACCCGACGGACCGGCCCATCGCAGGCTCTGCCAGCTACAATGTCACCCCCTATCAGGCGGGTGGCTTTTTCAACAAGATCCAGTGTTTCTGCTTTGAAGAACAGGTGCTGGCCCCCGGCGAACGGGTGCAGATGCCGGTGACCTTTTACGTCGATCCCGAGATCGTCGAGGACCGGGACGGAAAGTATATACACACCATCACCCTCTCCTATACATTCTACGAAATTGATCTGCCCGAGGACTATGCCGCGGCGCAGGACAGTGCGACCAGCTCAGGCACGGGCCTGAACTGACAAGACAAGGCAAGGACGCATCATGGCGCATGAGAAAAACCACGACTACCACATCCTGAACCCCTCAATCTGGCCTTTCCTCGGCTCCGTTGGCGGGTTCGCCATGCTCTTTGGCGCCGTGCTCTGGATGCAGGGGATCACGCCGTTCCTGTTCCTCGGCGGTCTGGCGGCGGTGCTCTACGTGATGTTCGGCTGGTGGGCCGAAGTGGTGGCCGAAAGCCGGGTGGGCGATCACACCCCGGTGGTGCGGATCGGCCTGCGCTACGGCTTCATCCTCTTCATCATGTCGGAAGTGATGTTCTTTGCCGCTTGGTTCTGGAGCTTCTTCAAACACGCCATCTATCCGATGAACGAATACGTGGGCTCCGAGTATATCCCGCCGGAGATCTACCAGGTCGACGCCCTGCACCTGCCACTGATCAACACGCTGATCCTGCTCTTGTCGGGCTGTGCTGTGACATGGGCGCACCACGCGCTGGTGCATGAGAACAACCGCAAGGATCTGATCTGGGGTCTGGCGATCTCCATCATTCTCGGTGTGCTCTTCACCGCGCTGCAAGCCTATGAGTATTCCTATCTGCTCTACAAAGGCTGGGAGTTTGGCGGCGACAAGTTCTTCTCCAACTTCTTCATGGCAACAGGCTTCCACGGCGCGCATGTGATCATCGGGACGATCTTTCTGACGGTCTGTCTTTTCCGCGCGATGAAGGGTCATTTCACGCCCGAGAAACACGTAGGCTTCGAGGCGGCGGCCTGGTACTGGCACTTTGTCGATGTGGTCTGGCTGTTCTTGTTCTTCGCCGTCTACATGTGGGGCGTGCCGGGCTGATCGCGGCCCGCTTGCAAATCCCGCAAGCCTGCTTAAAACACAGAAAACGCGCGTCAGGGTGGCGCGCGTTTTTCGTGTGAACCGGAGCATTCATGGGGCGCTTGGCCTTCCTTTTAATCTTTGGTCTGGGCGGGGCGGCGATCCTGATCAGCCTCGGCATCTGGCAGGTGCAGCGGCTGGCGTGGAAAGAGGATCTGCTCGCCCGCATCGAGGCGGAGATCGCGGCTGATCCGGTTGCACTCGCCCCCGGTCTGCCGCGCTACGCGCCGGTGCGGCTGACGGGGCAATTCGGCGATGCCCAACCGCTGCAGGTTCTGGCCTCACGCAAGACCATCGGTGCGGTTTACCGGATCATCCGGCCGTTCGAGGTCAACGGCCATGGCCCGGTGCTGGTTGATACCGGCTGGATCCGGGATGACGCCCCGCTGCCTGCCGCGCCGGACGGTCCGGTGACGCTGACCGGTAATCTGGACTCCCCGATTGAAGCGGATGGCTTTACCCCGGCCCCCGATCTGGCGGAGAATATCTGGTTTGCCCGCGATGTGCCCGCGATGGCCGAGACGCTGGGCACGCAGCCCGTGCTCGTCGTGCTGCGCGAGACGCCGGAAACCGACCTTGGCGTGACGCCCTGGCCGGTCGACACCGCTGGTATTTCCAACGACCATTTGCAATACGCGATCACCTGGTTCTCGCTCTCGGCCATCTGGCTGGCGATGACCGCCGTTTTCCTGCGCCGCAAACCCGCGGCCAACAAGGGCTGAGCCCATGCGCTACATCTCCACCCGCGGCACAGCACCAGTGCTGAATTTCGAAGAAGCGATGCTGAGCGGCTTGGCACGTGACGGCGGGCTCTATGTGCCGGAAACCATCCCGCAGATGAGCCTGACGGAGATCGCAGCGCTGGAGGGCCTGAGCTACGAGGCGATTGCCTATCGCGTCATGCGGCCCTTCGTGGGCGATGTGTTCACCGACGCGGAGTTCGAAGGGATCATCGAGCGTGCCTATGCGGGGTTTGGTCACGCCGCGCGCGCACCTTTGAAGCAGCTCGATCAGGGACACTTCCTGCTGGAGCTGTTTCACGGGCCGACACTGGCGTTCAAGGATTTCGCGATGCAGCTCATCGGGCAGATGTTCCAGACCGCTCTGGGGCGCAAGGGTGAGCGGGTGACGATCGTGGGGGCCACCAGCGGTGACACCGGATCGGCGGCGATCGAGGCATTCCGGGGCCTCGACAATGTGGATGTCTTCATCCTCTACCCCCATGGCCGCATATCCGAGGTTCAGCGGCGGCAGATGACGACACCCACCGAGAGCAACGTGCACGCGCTGGCGATGGACGGTGATTTTGACGACTGTCAGGCGCGGCTCAAGGACATGTTCAACGACTTTGAGTTCCGCGACGGGGTGCGTTTGGCGGGGGTAAACTCGATCAACTGGGGCCGGGTGCTGGCGCAGGTGGTCTATTACTTCTCCGCCGCGGTGGCCCTTGGCGCGCCGCACCGGCCCGTCAGTTTCACCGTGCCCACGGGCAATTTCGGGGACATCTTTGCGGGCTACATCGCCAAGCGCATGGGGTTGCCCATTGACCAGCTGGTGGTGGCGACCAACCAGAACGACATTCTGCATCGCTGTCTGAGCGGGCGCGGGTATCACAAGGGGGACACGGTGCCCTCGATCAGCCCGTCCATGGACATTCAGGTCAGCTCCAATTTCGAACGCGCGCTCTTTGACGCCTACGACCGAGAGGCGCCCGCCATCGTGCAGCTGATGGATGAGTTGAAGGCAGGCGGCTTCGAGGTGAGCCAGGGAGCGATGCAGGTGCTGCAGCAGCATTATCTGTCAGGCCGCGCCTCCGAGGCGGAAACCATGGCCACCATCACCGAAACCTTGGCGCGCAGCGGCGAATTGCTGTGCCCGCATTCCGCGGTCGGTGTGAAGGTCGCCGAAGAACTGCGCGTGACCGGCACGCCGATGATCACGCTCGCCACGGCGCACCCCGCAAAGTTCCCGGACGCGGTGGAGAAGGCAAGCGGTCAGCACCCCCCCTTGCCTGCGCGCATGGGCGACCTGTATGAACGGTCGGAACGGGTGAGCCGGGTGCCCAATGACCTCGCCGCGCTCATCGCGCATATCAAAGGACAGATACCGGCGTGACAGTGAACCAACATCGCCTGCCGAACGGCTTTCGCATCGTGACCGAAGAAATGCCCGGGCTCGCCTCGGCCTCCATCGGGGTCTGGGTGACCGTCGGCGCGCGCCACGAAGCGCCAGCGCAAAACGGCATCGCGCATTTCCTCGAACATATGGCCTTCAAGGGCACGGCGCGGCGCACGGCGTTGCAGATCGCCGAAAGCATCGAGGATGTGGGCGGCTATATCAACGCCTATACCAGCCGTGAGGTGACCGCTTATTACGCGCGGGTCCTGCAGAACGATGTGCCGCTGGCGATGGATGTGATTGCCGACATCCTGCTGAACCCGACGTTGGAGCAGGCGGAGATCGAGGTGGAGCGCGGCGTGATCCTGCAGGAGATCGGCCAGGCCTTGGATACCCCCGACGATGTGATTTTCGACTGGGTCCAGGAAGAGGCCTATCCCGATCACCCCATGGGCCGGACGATTCTGGGGCCCTCAGAGCGGGTGGCGGCCTTCTCGCGCAAGGATTTGCAGCGGTTCATCGGACAGCATTACGGGCCGGGTCAGATGATCCTGTCTGCCGCCGGGGCGGTGGATCACGATGCGATCGTGAAGCTGGCCGAAACGCTCTTTGGCGGCATGGAGGCACGTCCTCAGGCAGAGGTTGATGCCGCGCGTTTTCTGGGGGGGGAGCGGCGCCAGACCAAGGCGCTGGAGCAGGCGCATTTCGCCCTGGCGCTGGAGAGCCCGGGCTACCGTGATGACGCGATCTACACAGCCCAGATCTACGCCTCCGCTTTGGGTGGCAGCATGTCGAGCAGGCTCTTTCAGGAGATCCGGGAGAACCGCGGGCTATGCTATTCGATCTTTGCGCAAGCCGGGGCCTATGCGGATACCGGCATGACGACGATCTACGCGGGCACCAGTGCCGAGCAACTGCCCGATCTGGCGCGCATCACCATCGACGAGATGAAACGCGCGGCAGGCGATATGAGCCCGGCGGAAGTGGCGCGGGCACGGGCGCAGATGAAGGCGGGGCTGCTGATGGGGCTGGAGAGCCCGTCGAGCCGGGCGGAACGGCTGGCGCGGCTGGTGCAGATCTGGGACCGGGTGCCGGCGCTGGAAGAAACCGTGGCGATGATCGATGCGGTGACGACCGGGGATGTGCGCGAGTTTGCCGAGCGTATGGCCTCTGCGGCACCGGCGGCGCTGGCGCTTTACGGTCCGGTGGAGGCCGCACCCAGCTTGGGTGAATTGCAGGAGAGACGGGCGGCGTGATCTTACGCGGGTTTCGCAGACTGCGGATCGAAACCGAAAGGATGACCCTGCGCCCGCCGATCCATTCGGATTTTCGGGCGTGGTCCGGGCTGCGCACCCGCAGCCGCGGCATGCTGACCCCCTGGGAGCCCAGCTGGGCGGTGGATCATCTGACACGCAAGGCCTTTACCAACCGGGTCTACTGGGCACAGCGGTCGATCTCGGGCGGGACGGCCCTGCCGCTCTTTCTGATCCACCGCAAGGAAGAGGTGCTGATGGGGGCGATCACGCTGGACAACATCCGCCGCGGGCCTGCGCAATCGGGAACACTGGGGTATTGGACCGGCGCGCCTTTCGTCCGTCAGGGCTACATGCGCGAGGCGATCACGGCGCTGGTGCATTACGCCTTTACGCAGCTGGATCTGAGCCGGATCGAGGCGGCCTGCCTGCCGGAGAATGCCGCCTCCCGCGGGTTGCTGGAGCGGTCCGGGTTCAAATACGAAGGGGTGGCCCAGAGCTATCTGCAGATTGACGGGCGTTGGCGGACCCATGTGCTGTATGCAGCGCTGCGCAGTGACCGGCGGGGCAAGACCGACGCCGGGTGAAGCAGTTTGCAAACTGGTTCTGGGGTGTTTGCAAACCGGGGCGGCTGCGCCGCACACGATATTTGCGCCTTTCTCCGAAAGCCGCGTTTGGCGCGGGATGCGCCCGGTGCGCCGCTGTTGCGGGGCATGTGCCGATTTTTGCGGCAGGGGGGCTGATCTGGTGCGGCTGGCGGAAAAAAAGGGGCAGACAGTCTGTGGCCTTGCGCTATCGTCATGTCCGAGGGGGACGGTGGCATGCTGATACGTGTATTTCTGCTGGTGATGGGTCTGGCGCAGGGCGCGCTGGCGCAGGAGCGCACGCCCAGCCATTGCATCGCTTTGGCGGAGGCTGCGCCAGGCATGGACTACGTGGTGCCCGCCAGTCTGGGCCCCGTCGCCACGGAGACAGTACGCATCCACTATATCACCCACGCCAGCTTTCTCATCCGCAGCCATGGCGGCTTGAACATGGTAACGGATTACACCGGCTTTACTGGCTCGGCTCCGATGATCCCGGATGTGGTGACCATGAACCACGCTCATTCCACCCATTGGACGGCGAACCCGGATCCCGCGATCCCGCATGTGTTGCCGGGCTGGGGGGAGTTCGGGCAGGGCATCTCGCATCATCTGGATCTGGGTGAGGTGCTGGTGCGCAATGTCTCCACCGATATTCGGTCGCAGTTCTCCGGGATCGAGGAGAAGGGCAATTCGATCTTTGTGTTTGAGCTGGCGGGGCTGTGCGTGGGGCATCTGGGGCATCTGCATCACGAGCCTGATCCGGCGCAATACGCGGCCCTCGGGCGGCTGGATGTGGTGATGGCGCCCGTGGATGGAGGGTATACACTCGATCTGCCGACGATGATCCGGGTGTTGAAGCGGCTGAGGTCCTCGGTGGTGATCCCGATGCATTGGTTTTCGCTGAGCGGGCTGGACCGGTTTCTGGCGGGGATGTCGGATGAGTTTGCGGTGGTGGAGGTGGGCGGGCCGTCGCTCGATATTTCCCTGGACCGGTTGCCGGGGCGGCCCACGGTGATGGTGCTGCGACCCGCGCTGCTCAGCGCGGCGGAGTAGAGCCCCCTTGCATCCCGGCGCGCGCCGCGGGATCAAGGAGCATGGATCTGAAAGATGTGGATAGCGGGTTTGAAGAGGCGCTGAGAGCGCAGCTGCCCGAGGATGTGCTGCGCCGCGCGGGTCCCGGCTATCTGGAGGAGCCGCGCGGGCGGTTCCACGGGCGCGAGACGCTGGTGGCGCTGCCGCGCGGGGTCGAGGAGGTTGCGACACTGGTGCGGCTGGCCGGGGCGGCGCGGGTCGGCGTGGTGCCCTACGGTGGGGGGACCGGGCTGGTGGGCGGTCAGATCTCGCCCGAGGGTCCTTTGCCGCTGTTACTGTCGCTGGAGCGGATGACGGCGATCCGCGCCGTCTACCCCGAGGAAAACGTGCTGATCTGTGAGGCCGGCGCGGTGCTGGCGGATGTGCAGGCGGCAGCAGCAGAGGCGGAGCGGCTATTCCCGCTGTCGCTGGCCTCCGAAGGGTCGGCGCGGATCGGGGGCAATCTGGCGACCAACGCAGGCGGGACGGCGGTGCTGCGCTATGGCAACACCCGCGATCTGTGTCTGGGGCTGGAGGCGGTGTTGCCGGACGGTCAGATCTGGAACGGGCTGAAACGGCTGCGCAAGGACAACACCGGGTATGATCTGCGGCATTTGCTGATCGGCTCGGAGGGCACGCTGGGGATCATCACCGCGGCTGCATTGAGACTGAGCCCGCAGCCGAGCGCGCGCGGCACCGCGGTTTTCGTGGTGCCGGATCCGGCGGCGGCGCTGTCTTTGCTGGCGCTGGCGCAGGGGCGGTTGGGCGAGATGGTCAGCGGGTTCGAATTGCTGAGCGGTCAGGGGCTGCGGTTTCTGGCGGAGACGATGCCGGAAGTGCGCCAGCCCTTTGCAGCGCCACCGGACTGGTCGGTTCTGATCGAGGTGGGGCTGGTGGACGGGCTGGATCCGCAAGCCGCGCTTGAAGGCGTTTTCGAAGCCGCACTTGCGGCGGATCTGGTACTGGACGGGGTGATCGCCCAGAGCGGGCAGCAGGCGGATGCGTTCTGGGCGGTGCGGGAGAACATTCCGCAGGCAAACAAGCGCGTGGGGGCCGTGATCTCCAGCGATGTATCGGTGCCGCTGGGCGCCATCCCGGCGTTTATCGCGGCTGGCACGGGCGAGATCGCCGAGGTAGGTGCGTTTCGCATCAACTGTTTCGGGCATGTGGGCGACGGAAATCTGCACTACAACGTCTTTCCGCTGGCAGGCGCGCGCGCGTCGGATCACGCCAATCAGCGGGCGGAGCTGCAGCGACGGGTGCATGATCTGGCGCATAGGTTCGGTGGCTCGGTCAGTGCCGAGCACGGGATCGGGCGCTTGAAGGTCGAGGATCTGGAGCGCTACGGGGATCCGGCGAAGCTGTCGGCGATGCGGGCGATCAAGGCGGCGCTGGATCCGTTGGGCATCATGAACCCGGGCGCCGTCCTCAAGGCTGGCGCCGCGCTCCCGACATGAGGCGCTCACGCGCCATGTGATGTTTTTCAAATCCCTCCGGGATTTGGTTCTGGCGCTCAGTGGCGGTGGCAGCATGGGGTGGCGTTGCCTGTGGCGTCTGACAAAACGCCCGAGATATCATGCATCACGCAGAGCGTCGAAATGCTGGATGTCAGCCAGCGGTGCGGAGTGCCGGTTTTTTACGGGACGCTTTGGGCGCGTCTCAGTCGCCGTCGAAGGCGCAGAGCGCGTGGACCTCCATGCCCATGGCTTCCAACCGGGCGCGGCCGCCCAGATCCGGCAGGTCGATGATGAAGGCGCAGGAGACGATCTCTCCCCCCAGTCTTTCGATGAGCTTGATCCCGGCTTCTGCGGTGCCGCCTGTGGCCAGCAGATCGTCCACAACGAGGACTTTCTCACCCGCTGCGATGGCGTCGTCGTGGATCTCGACGATGGCTTCACCGTATTCCAGCGTATAATCCTGACTGATGGTGGTGCCGGGCAGTTTGCCTTTCTTGCGGATCGGCACGAAGCCCACCGAGAGCTGATGCGCGATGGCGCCGCCGAGGATAAAGCCGCGCGCTTCGAGCCCGACGACCTTGTCGATTTCCAGCCCGGCGTAAGGGTGCAGCATCTGGTCGATGGCCATGCGAAACCCGCGCGGATCGGCAAAGAGCGTGGTGACATCGCGGAACATGATCCCTTCGTGCGGGAAATCGACGATGGTGCGGATATAGTCCTGAACGGTTTTCATCGGGAGGTCTTTCAGTTGGCGCGGCGCAGGGTTGCGGTGAGCACCCCCATGCCGATGAGGGTGGCGCCGCCGGCACGGGTCAGCCAGGTGACGATGGCGGGCCGCGCGATGACACCGCGCAGACGGTCGGCGAGCAGGGCGTAGGCCAGTGCGTTGAGGGCGGCGAGCGTGCAAAAGGTGGCGATCAGGAGTGTGAACTGCGGCAGCAGGGGGGCGTCGGGCCGGATGAACTGGGGCACGAAGGCAATGAAGAAGGCGATGGATTTGGGGTTGAGCGCGGTGACAGCCGCGGCGTGGCTAAAGACACCTCCGGCGGTGACGTCGCGCGCCGGTGTCAGCCCGTCGCGGGGCGCGGTCCGGATCAGCTTGATCCCCAACCAGATGAGGTAGAGCGCGCCAACCCACTTGAGCACCGTAAAGGCGGTGGCCGAGGCCAGCACCAGTGCGCCCAAACCCAGCAACGAGGCGGTCATGGCCACCAGATCGCCCACCGCAACGCCCGCGGCGGAGGCCACGGCGACTGAGCGTCCTTTTGACAGCGCGTAGCTCAGCACCAGCAGCACGGTGGGGCCGGGGATGAGCAGCAGCGCGGTGGAGGCGGCGACGAATGTGAGCCAGAGGTCAAGCGGCATGTCGGTATCCTTTTCGAAGATAGTGTGAGAGCCAAAGGGTCAGAGCATCAGGGCGGATAGTGGCGGCGCAGCGCCATGAGATCCTGAGGCTGGAGCCGGGTCACTTCATTGCTGTCTTGGGAAAAGATCGACCGCCGCCTGTACCAGGGATTGTCGATATCGGTCAGCAAACCGGTCGCTTGAACAAGTTCTTCCAGTGCGATGGACCGGATATCATCGGGATGAATATCGCGCGCAAAGGCGATAATGGCGCGGGTGATTTCGCCCCGACCGTTCCACCAGACATAGACATAGCCAGCACCCATCTCGCCCCCGGCGAGGTCAGGGTCGATGCTGCCATCAATGACATCCGTTTCCTCCAGCCCGAGCAGGTGAACGGCGATATCCGGACGCGCACCCACCGGTGCAAGCCGCAGTGTCAGCCCGGCACCTGCTGCATTGATCTCGGCGATTGCGGTCGAGAGCGCGCGTCGGATCAGCGCCCGGCTTGAGCGTGGGAAGTCAGGATCGATCGCAACGATCCCGACGGTCAGGTCTGCCGCGGCAACCACTGGCCAGCGGACGATCCTGTCCTTGCAGGCCGCCTTTGGCGACGCGGAACAGGCGACCAGACGATAGAAATCCTTATCTGAGAGGGGTCCCTCCGGTACCGAGACGAAGTCATCGGCGCTTGCCCCCGTGCCCACAAGCAACATCAGGCTGACAAGCAGTGGTTTCACAGAACGCGACCTGCCACCGCGTCCAGCTTGGCGACGAGGGACGGATCACGGGCGTCCGGCCTCGTGAGGATGGCGTATTCCAGCGCGCGGTCGCAGCCATGTGGGCAGGCCGGGCGTTCGGGGCCGAGGATTGCGGGCAGGCGGCGGACCAGCTCGCGCCCTTTGTCGGCGTTGCCCATCAGGGTGGCGATGATCTGTGTCACATCGACCTCGCCGTGATCGGGATGCCAGCTGTCGTAATCGGTGATCATGGCGACGGAGGCGTAGCAAAGCTCCGCTTCGCGGGCGAGCTTCGCCTCCGGCATGTTGGTCATGCCGATCACATCCGCGCCCCAGCTTGTCCGGTACATCTTGGATTCCGCCAGCGTCGAGAACTGCGGCCCTTCCATCGCGAGGTAAGTGCCGCCGTCGTGTACGGTGATGCCCGCGTCCGTGGCGGCCTGCTTGCAGGCGGCGGTCAGCCGCGGGCAGGTGGGGTGCGCCACGGAGACATGCGCCACGCAGCCGGTGCCAAAGAAGGATTTTTCCCGTGCGAAGGTTCTGTCGATGAACTGGTCCACCAGCACGAAATCTCCCGGCGCCATTTCTTCGCGAAAGGATCCGCAGGCCGAGACGGAGATGACATCCGTGCAGCCCAGCCGTTTCAGCGCGTCGATGTTGGCGCGGTAGGGCACGGTGCTGGGCGAATGGACGTGTCCGCGCCCGTGCCGGGGCAGAAAGACCATGTCCGTCCCGTCCAGCGTGCCGGTCAGGATCGCATCGGACGGTGTGCCCCACGGGCTGTCCACGCTCTGCCAGTCGGCATTTTCCAAACCGTCGATCTCGTAGATGCCGGAGCCGCCGATCACGGCGATCTTGGGGGCTGTCATGGGCGGTTCCATCCTGTTGGGCAGGGTTGATCGTGCCGGGATTGCGGGGTGAAATCAATGGGCTGGGGCAGAGAAATTCGCTGGATCACTCCCGGCGAGGTCCCCTTGGCAAGTGGGTGATACGTGCCGGGCTGGGCAGGCCTTATCCTTTCAGGGGGCGTCGGTTCATCGCTTCTTTACCTTGATCTGGCACCACAGGCGGGGTTTTCATTTCAGGCGAATGGGTCTAGGGACCGCATCAACGGGGCCCGGGCTGCCGCCGGTCTGCCCTTTGACCCGACATCAGGATATTCATATGGCGCGCGCGACGTTCCGCAGCTTTACTAAGAACCTTGCAATCACGGACCTGCGATGGATGCCGGAGGATGGCTTTTCGCCGTCGCGGTTGCGGATCGAATTACTGTCGGGCCTGACCGTGGCGCTGGCGCTTGTGCCGGAGGCGGTCGCCTTTGCCTTTGTGGCCGGGGTGCACCCGCTGGTGGGGCTCTATGCGGCGTTTCTTGTGGGGCTGATCACCGCGCTGATCGGTGGCCGGCCCGGTATGATTTCGGGTGCGACGGGCGCGTTGGCTGTCGTCATGGTCGCGCTGGTGGCGCAGCATGGTGTGGAATATCTCTTTGCCACTGTGGTGCTGATGGGCATCCTGCAGATGATTGCGGGGGTGATGCAGTGGGGCAAGTTCATCCGGCTGGTGCCGCATCCGGTGATGTTGGGTTTTGTGAACGGGCTGGCCATCGTGATCTTTCTGGCGCAGATGAGCCAGTTCAAGGTGCCGGGCACGATGGAGAACACGGGCCACGGGATGGGTGGTGGTGAATGGTTGTCGGGTCCGCCGCTTTACCTGATGCTGGCGCTGGTGGCGGTGACCATGGCGATCATCTGGGTGATGCCGCGGATCACCCGTGTGATCCCTGCACCGTTGGCGGGCATCGGCATTGTCGCGGCTGTCGTGATCGCCTTCGGTCTTGACGTGCCGCGCGTGGGCGATCTGGCCTCGATCCAGGGTGGGTTCCCGAGCCTGCACATTCCGATGGTACCGCTCAACTGGGATACGTTCGAGATCATCCTGCCTTATGCGGTGATCCTGGCCGCTATCGGGCTGATCGAGAGCCTGCTGACGCTCAACTTGGTGGGTGACATGACCAACCAGCGCGGCGGGGCGAGCCAGGAGTGTATCGCGCAAGGGGTGGCCAATACGGTCACGGGCTTCTTTGGCGGCATGGGCGGTTGTGCGATGATCGGACAGTCCATGATCAACGTGAAATCCGGCGGTCGGACGCGGGTGGCGGGGATCTCGGCGGCCGTTTTCCTGCTGCTCTTTATCCTCGTGGGGTCGTCCGTGATCGAGCTCATCCCGCTGGCAGCGCTTGTTGGTGTGATGTTCATGGTGGTGATCGGGACGTTCGCGTGGAACAGCCTGACCATCCTGCGAAAGGTACCGCTGATGGATGCCTTTGTGATCCTGCTGGTCACGGTGGTGACCGTGATGGAGGATCTCGCCGTGGCGGTGGTCGTTGGTGTGATCGTCAGTGCCTTGGCCTATGCGTGGAACAATGCGCGGCGGATCTACGCCAAGACCTATACGACGCCGGAAGGCGCGCGGGTCTATCAGGTGCAGGGGCCGTTGTTCTTTGGCTCGTCGGAGGGGTTTGCGGAGCTTTTTGACGTAGCGGGTGACCCCTCCGAGGTGATCGTGGATTTCGCGGACAGCCGGGTGGTGGACCAGTCGGCGCTGCAGGCGATCGAGGCGGTCGCGGGCAAGTACGAAAGTGTCGGCAAGCGGTTGCAGTTGCGGCATTTGTCGCGGGACTGTCACCGGTTGCTCACCAAGGCCGGACACCTGATGGTCGATAGCGACGATGATCCGGAATATGAGCTGGCGGTGAACTACCAGGTGCGCACCGGGATCCTCGGAGGGCACTAACGGTGGCCGGCGCTGTTGGCCTTTCGGCCAAGGCGCCCCGCCCACCGTCCCACTGCGGGATGCGATCGTCGGTGGGTCCGGCTGTATCCGGCTTTCGTGGGTGGCAGGTCTATGCGGGCTTCTCTACATCCGACGGGTCGGGGATAGTTGCTGCTGCGCCTGAGGCGTGTCATGTTTTGCGCCAGCGCTCTTTGCGTCTATAGCGTGCCCGCAGTTGTTACAGAGCGCCGGGTCTTGTCGGGCCAGCAAGTCGGCACAATTGACCGGATGCGACAAAGACATGCTCTGTGGGGTCCAGTGTCGATGACAACGGGTCGCATTGGGGCAGATCTGCCGGAGCGCTCTTTCGCCCCTCAAGTTCCAACACGGTGCAAGGCAGGTTACCCAGACAGCGCTGGCGTTACAGGAAGTGCGGATATCTCCAGGTTGCCTTGGGCTCTATCGCCGAAGATACCACAGGCTCATCCTCTAAGCTGCACATGGATGGTGCTACCGGCCGCAAATAGTTGGCTGCAATCGGCACCTGCGAGTGATGTCCGGAACCGATGGTGTGTAGGGCGACGTTCAGAACGCGGATCACGCCGGAAGCTGACACTTTGCCGTCCGGCACGATGGTTGGATCGGGCCTCTCGCGGCTCTCTGCGCGCGAGGGTTCGGTGTGCCCAGCTGCGTCCGGATGCCCTTGGTGTTTTACGGTGCGGGCAGCCGCTACGCGAACCGGACGCGCGTCCGGTTTGTCGCGCAATTCGACCTCTGTCGCGTGCCCCTTGCAAAGACATGAATTTGCAAACGGGGCGAACCACTGAGATGGGCTATTGAGCTCGCCAGCCGGGAACCCGGTTTGATCGTTGCGGTGGCAAGGGCCATCGATGGCCCTTGGCGACGGTTCAACTGGCCTCAACCATGACTAGTAGATCTTGAAGCTTGCCACAAAAGGTAAATGGTCCGAAACACTGCGCCGGAACGCTTCCCGACCCATGTCCATGGTCCAGTGCATGGGGAACAGCCGCAGGCTGCCTTTGATGTAGTCGGTTGAGAAATTGCGACTGACCGCAAACCCATCAAGCAGATTGGCGCGGCCCTTCTCCAGTATGTGCGAGAAGCGATCCTGCAGATCCCAGGATGAGACGAAATCCATCACGTCATCGCCGCCCAGATAGTGGAAGTTGGAGACATCCTGCCCGGGGATCATGTTGAAATCCCCCATGAGAAAGATGGCACGACGTTTCAGGCCCGGCGTCTGGTGGATGCCTGTAATATGCTCGCCAATGGCTTTGCACTGGCTGTCGCGCATCTGCTGGTCCTTGCGGTTGCGGCCGGATTTGAGGTGAACGCCGATCACAATGGCCTTCAGCTTGGCGATCTTCACGTCAACGGCCAGCGCTTGCCTGCCACGCGCGTACGTGCCCTCGGAGCCCTCGATGAAGCGCGGGTTGCTGACCGTGATGCCGGGCTTGTGCAGAAAACCGATGTGAATGTTGCCAGATTTTTGCGGCAGGACGGTGTAGTTGTAGTCCACCCCATATGCCTTGAGCTTGTCGACCAGCGTTTCGATGTAGCCCAGCGGCGAGACCTCCACGAGTGTGACAAACTCCGCATCGAGCAGGGCCAGGCCTTCGGCCTGTTTCTCCGCTTTTTTGGAGCGCGCCGAAATGCCCACAGATCGCCCGGGCAAGGTAAAGCCAGCGAGATTCCACACCGCCGCACGGATAATCGAATGATTGAAATGCGTCATAATACTGTCCTTCGGAAATCGAGGTGACGAGGGCCACCCTTGCGTCAGACTATCATAAAATGCCGTCTCTGACGCGGAGATCCGAAAGCCTGCCCGATCCTGCGCCAGCGGCGCGCGGCTGTACGCCGCCTGATCGTAGCCGGGGCGTGGTATCGCCAGACCATGCTCGATACCGGCCGGCGCTAGTCCCCCGGGCGCCTGAGCTCAAAGACGTCCCGGACCCGGGTGTAGTCGCGGTAGCCCATCCGGCTCAGCGGGTGAAAGCGGGTGACGTCAAAACGGCCTTCCACCAGCGTATCATCGCGGATGTGAACGCCGACCACCTCACCGAAAACGGCATAGTTGCTTTCGCCTTCCAGTTTGATGATCTGTGTCATCCGGCACTCCAGCGAGGCGGGCGCGTTCCCCACCCGGGCGCAGTCGATCTCGCTGCAGGGGGTGGGGGTGATTCCTGCAGTTTCGAACTCGTCCTGTTCCCGGTCCAAGGGCGCCGAGGAGGCGTTCATCGCGTCCCGCATCGCGTATTCCACGATGTTGACGCAGAAGACACCCGTCTCGCGGATGTTGGCCACGCTGTCCTTGGTGTCGCCCCGGTCGGCCTTGGCGCTGGTGGAGGCGAACATGACCTGCGGCGGTACGTACGCTACGGCGTTGAAGAAAGAATAAGGGGCCAAGTTGTTTTGTCCGGCTGCGTCGCGGGTCGAGATCCAGCCGATGGGGCGCGGGCTGACGATGGCATTGAAGGGGCTGTGGGGCAGGCCGTGGCCGTCGGCGGGGCGGTAGAACATGGGGCACTCCGAGATGTTTGCAGCCGGTGTAGCCCATGTGCTAGGCCCCAGCTACCCGAAACCAGCTCCGGTCCCGCGCGCCACCATGTACCACCTGATCCCCGAGCGTGCGCAGGACGTCTATGAGGTCGAGGCGCTCTTTGATCTGAGCTTTGCGCCGGGGCGGGAGGCGCTGTCGTCCTACCGCTTGCGCGATGATGTGGCGCCGGTGGCCGCACTGAATACGGTCGCGAGAGACGCCGATGGGATCCTCGCCGGGGCCGTCCGGTACTGGCCCGTGCTGACCGGGGGGCAGCCGAGCTTGTTGCTGGGGCCGATTGCGGTACATCCGACCCGTCAGGGAGAAGGGCTCGCAGGTCAGCTGATGCGCCATTCGCTGGTTGCAGCCGCGGCGCGCGGCTGGTTGCGTGTCATGCTGGTGGGGGACGCCCCCTACTACCAGCGTTTTGGGTTTACCAGGCTTGATCATGTGGTGATGCCACCGCCCACGAACCCAGAACGTGTGCTGGGCCGGGCACTTGCCGGGGACGCCTGGGTGGGGGTCACGGGCCCTGTCACCCGCTGGCCTGAGGCGCGTGCTTTTCCTGATTGAAAACTGCCGGACGTTCCCCACCTAGAGCGTATAGGCGGAGACCACGGTGGATCCCGGATGGGATGCGCCAAGCTGGCCGGACAGCGTAAAGGGGCGCACATGGAGAACATCACACAGGTGGCGCCGGTCGAACTGGACCGGGAGCTTGACGCGCTGGCAGAGCGCTACGCACGGGCTGGCAGCGGTGCGATCGATGTGCTCAACCTCGTCGGAGGGCGGGCCGAAGGGCTGCTTGACCGGTTGCCGAAACCGGCGCGGACCGGGTTGCAAGATGCAACCCGCCGGGCGTTGGAACAGGCGATGAAGCTGGCGCAGACCAGCCGCGGCGTGGTCCCGGACCAGAGCGGATGGCTCAACCGTGCCGTGGGCACGGCGATGGGGGCTGCGGGCGGCGCGGGTGGCCTGCCGACCGCGCTGGCTGAACTGCCGGTGACGACCACCCTGCTGTTGCGGATCATTCAGGGGGTCGCCGCAGAACACGGGTTCGACCCCACGAGCCAGAGCGTGCAGTTTGATTGCATCGAGGTCTTTGCGTCGGCAGGACCGCTGGAGAAGGACGATGGCGCCGATCTTGGGTTCCTGTCCGCACGCGTGACTCTGACCGGTGCGGCATTGCAGGGCATCATCGCGCGCGTGGCACCACGGCTCGCAACCGTGCTGGGCCAGAAGCTGGCGGCCCAGACCGTTCCGGTTCTGGGTGCCGTGGCGGGCGCGGTGACGAATTACACCTACACCAATTACTACCAGGAAATGGCGCATGTTCATTTCGGATTGCGCAGGCTGGCCATCGACGCGGATGTCCCGTTGAACGATCTGGTGGCGCGCCTGCGTCAGCGTTTGGTGGCGCGCAAGCCCCGCTAGGACAGCTGCGCGCCGAGGGCCGCGGGTGTCGCCCGGCCACTGGACGGTGCCCTTGCTGGGGCGTGCCCTGACCCTAAGGTCGTGCCCGCCGAGGAATGCCAGATCTCGCCGGAGAAATCGGGCGACCAGAGAACCGCCCGCCACTACTCCTGCTGTGCAGGGCGTCTAGCAGGCGAGCGGGTCGGCATCCCCAGGCATTCTGACCTTTGCGACCCGCTCCATTGTGAAAACACCCTTTGTGCGGCATAGTTCCGCCCATGTTTCTCGGGAACGGCCGTATCCACGCGCCGGATAGTGGGACCGGTTGATGATCAAGCAATTGCCCATATCCATTGCCGGGGCGGGCAAGCGCAATCTGCGCACCCAGTTTGCCGCGCTCTGCTACCGGATCCGCAAGAACAAGGTCCGGGTGTTGATGATCACCTCGCGCGGGTCGGGCCGCTGGATCGTGCCCAAGGGCTGGCCGATGGACGGGCGCACGCCCGCCGCCTGCGCCATGCAGGAAGCCTGGGAGGAGGCCGGTGTGCGCGGGACATCGGACGGTCGCTGTCTGGGCATTTTCTCCTACCGCAAGGATGCCGAAGAGTTCGGTGCACTGCCCTGTCTGGCCATGGTCTTTGCGGTGCGGGTTGATACGCTGGCCGATGACTATCCCGAGGCGCACCAGCGGACCCGCCAGTGGATGTCCCGCAAAAAAGCGGCCCAAGTGGTCGATGAGCCGGAGCTTGCGCGCATCCTGCGCGATTTCGACCCACGGGCGACGGCTTGACCCCGGGGGCATCCTGTCCCATCTCATAAAGAGTTGTTAAGGACTTTGGGAAAGACTTCGCCGCATGATTCAATACGCGCTCAGATGCGAAGAAGGTCATGATTTCGACAGCTGGTTTCAGTCTGGCGCTGCATTCGATCAACTCAAGGCAGCGGGCCACGTGTCCTGCGCTGTCTGCGGCTCGGTCGCGGTGGACAAGGCGGTGATGGCACCGCGGGTATCGGTGCCTGCAAAGGTGGAGACGGGCAAAGCGCTCTCCACGCCCGCAACCGCGCAGGAAAAGGCCCTGGCCGACCTGCGCCGCCACGTGGAGAGCAACGCGGACTACGTAGGCCCCCGCTTTGCCGAGGAGGCGCGCTCCATGCATCTGGGCAGTGTGCCCGACCGTGCGATCTACGGCGAGGCCAATGGCGCGGAGGCGCGCAAGCTGATCGAGGACGGCGTGCCGGTCGCACCTTTGCCCTTTGTGCCCAACCGCAAGACGAACTGAGCCTGTGCGGGTCGTGATCACCGGCGCGAGCCGCGGGATTGGCGTGGGGCTTGCCGAGGGGTATGCAGCGCGCGGCGATAGTGTGATCGGCACGACACGCGACGGCCCCCACCCGCTTGACGTGTCGAACCCGGAGCGCCACGCCGCTTTTGCCCGCAGCCTTGAAGGGCAGCCCGTCGATCTGCTGATCTGCAACGCCGGCGTCTACCTCGACAAGGGCGCGCGGCTTGAGGACGGCTACCCCGCTGCGCAGTGGGCCGAAAGTTTCGCCGTGAACGTGACCGGCGTGTTTCTCAGCATTCAGACGCTCTTGCCCAATCTGCGCGCGGCACACGGGCGCATCGCGATCATCTCCTCGCAGATGGCCTCGACCGAGCATGCGCCCGGTGGCAGCTATATTTACCGCGCCTCCAAGGCCGCGGTGCTGAACATTGGCCGCAACCTTGCCAGTGACCTGAAGGCGGACGGCATCGCCGTCGGCATCTACCATCCCGGCTGGGTTCAGACGGATATGGGCGGCAGCGCTGCCGCCATCACCGTTGCGGAATCCGTCCGCGGTCTGATGGCACGGTTCGATGCGCTGGATCCCGGGCGCACCGGTGTCTTTGAGACATGGGATGGCAGGCCACATCCTTATTGAGCGCAGGCGGCCACCGGCGTGGCTTGTGGTTCGGCGCGCCAGCGCGTACACCCGCCGCGATTAACGCAAGGGGCGCGAGATATGCCTGTTCTGGTGATGAAATTCGGTGGCACCTCGGTCGCCACGCTCGACCGTATCCGGCGCGCGGCCAAGCGGGTCGGCGTGGAGGTGGCCAAGGGCTACGACGTGATCGTCATCGTCTCGGCCATGTCCGGCAAGACCAATGAGCTGGTGGGCTGGGTCAGCGAGACATCCCCACTCTATGATGCGCGCGAATACGACGCTGTCGTGTCCTCGGGCGAGAATGTGACCGCCGGGTTGATGGCGTTGACCTTGCAGGAAATGGATGTGCCCGCGCGCAGCTGGCAGGGCTGGCAGGTGCCGGTGCGCACCACTTCTGCCCACGCTTCCGCCCGGATCGAAGAGATCCCCAGCGACAATCTGATGGCCAAGTTTGCCGAAGGCATGCGCGTGGCGGTGGTGGCCGGGTTCCAGGGGATCAGCCCCGAGGGTCGGATCACCACGCTGGGCCGCGGTGGCTCGGACACGACCGCGGTGGCCTTTGCCGCAGCTTTCGAGGCGGAGCGCTGCGATATCTACACTGATGTGGACGGCGTCTATACCACCGACCCGCGCGTCAGCACCAAGGCCCGTAAGCTCGAAAAGATCGCCTTTGAGGAGATGCTGGAACTTGCCAGCCTCGGGGCCAAGGTATTGCAGACACGGTCCGTGGAATTGGCGATGCGCTACAAGGTGCGCCTGCGGGTACTGTCGAGCTTTGAGGAACAATCTGATAACGCGGGCACGCTGGTCTGCGACGAGGAGGATATCATGGAAAGCAATGTGGTGGCCGGTGTGGCCTTTTCGCGTGACGAGGCCAAGATGACATTGGTCAGTGTGGCCGACCGGCCCGGGATCGCGGCGCGCATCTTTACCAGCCTCAGCGATGCCGGGGTGAACGTGGATATGATCGTGCAGAACATCGCCGAAGAAGGCCGCACGGATATGACCTGGTCCTGTCCAACCGATCAGGTGGCGCGGGCGCAAAAGGCGGTCGAGGATGCCAAAGCGGACGGCCAGATCAACTATCACGACGTGATTGCCGATACCGATGTGGCCAAGGTCTCCGTCGTGGGCATCGGCATGCGCAGCCACACGGGCGTGGCCGCCAAGATGTTCCAGGTGCTCAGTGCGGAAGGGATCAATATCCGCGTCATCACCACCTCCGAGATCAAGATTTCGGTGCTCATCGACCGGAAATACATGGAACTCGCCGTGCAGGCGCTGCATGATGCGTTCGAATTGGAAAAGGCTGCCTGATCCGCGACACGCGGACCGCTGCCCGCAGAAGTGGGAGACCCTTTCAGTTGAGCGAGCGTCTTGAGACCGGATCCCGCAAATTGCTGGGGCGTCTTCGGGATGCCATGGCGGGGGATGTGGAGGGCCAGGAGCGGCTCGACAAGATCACCACCCTGATCGCGGACAGCATGAGTTGCGACGTCTGCTCCATCTATCTGTTTCGCGATGAGAATACGCTGGAGCTTTGCGCGACCGAGGGCCTCAACCCGGATGCGGTCCACAAGACCCGCATGAAGCTGGGCGAGGGGCTGGTGGGCCGTGTGGCGCGCGGTCGCCGCGTGGTGAATGAGGCCGATGCGCCGCAGGCCAAAGGGTTCCGCTACATGCCCGAGACGGGCGAGGAGATATTCTCCAGCTTTCTCGGCGTGCCCATCCAGCGGCTGGGGGACGCGCTCGGTGTGCTGGTGGTGCAGTCCAAGACCGCGCGCGAATTCTCCGCCGATGAGGTCTATGCGCTGGAAGTCGTCGCCATGGTGCTGGCAGAGATGACCGAGCTGGGCGCCTTCACCGGCGATGGGGCCGCGATGTCGGCGCGCCATTCGCAACCGGCGATGTTCCGCGGCACGGTGGGACAGGAGGGCGCCGCCGAAGGCCACGTCTGGCTGCACGAGCCGCGGGTGGTGGTCACCAACCCCATCGCCGAGGATCCCGCGCGCGAGCTGGAACGCTTGCGCGAGGCGGTTGAGCAGCTGCGCGTCGGCGTGGACAAGATGATGGAGCTGGCCGGTCAGCAGGACGCGGATCAGCGCCAGGTGCTCGAAGCGTACCGGATGTTCGCCAACTCCAAGGGCTGGATGCGCCGGATGGAGGAGGATGTCGGCAGTGGCCTCTCCGCCGAGGCGGCGGTGGAAAAGGAACAGTCGGTCGCACGTGCCCGCATGGGGCAGGTCACGGATCAGTACCTGCGCGAGAGGCTGAGCGATCTGGATGATCTCAGCAACCGGTTGCTGCGGATCCTGACGGGGCAGGGCAAGGACACCGGTGCCGAGATGCCCGCTGATCCGATCCTGATCGCCCGCAACATTGGTCCGGCGGAACTGCTGGAGTATGGCCGTGCGCTCAAAGGCATTGTGCTGGAGGAAGGCTCCGTTGGCAGCCACGCGGCCATCGTCGCGCGGGCGCTTGCCATTCCGCTTGTCGTCCACGCAGAGCGGGCAACCACCGAGGCGCTGAACGGGGACCACATCCTGATCGACGGCGAACAAGGGATCGTGCACCTGCGCCCCGATGATACGGTGGTCACCGCCTTTCGCGACAAGATCGCGATGCTGGCGGCTGCACAGGAACGCTATGCCTCGATCCGCGATATGCGCGCGGAAACCCCCGATGGTGCCGTTTTGTCGTTGCATATGAATGCGGGGCTGATGGCGGATCTGCCCTCGCTGCCCAGTTCGGGGGCCGAAGGGGTGGGGCTTTTCCGGACGGAGCTGCAGTTTCTGGTGCGCAACCAGATGCCGCGCCGGTCAGAGCTGGTGGCGCTCTACGCCCGGGTGCTGGATGCGGCGGCGGGCAAGCGGGTGATCTTTCGCACGCTGGACATCGGCTCGGACAAGGTGCTGCCCTATATGAAGCCCAATGACGAGCCAAACCCCGCGCTCGGCTGGCGGGCGATCCGGGTCGGGCTGGACAAACCCGGTATCATGCGCATGCAGCTTCAGGCGCTGATCCGCGCAGCCAACGGGCGCCCTTTGACGGTGATGTTCCCCTTCGTGGCGCAGTTCGAGGAATACCGCACGGCGCGCCGGTTGATGGACAAGACCCTCGCCGCCGAGGAACGGCTGGGTCATGTACTGCCTGAAACCGTCGAGATCGGCGCGATGCTCGAAACTCCCAGCCTCGCCTTTGCGCCGATGAAGTTCTTCGAGGAGGTGGATTTCCTCTCTATCGGGGGCAATGACCTCAAGCAGTTCTTCTTTGCCGCCGACCGCGAGAATGAACGCGTGCGGCGGCGCTATGACACGCTGAATGTGTCGTTCCTCAGCTTTATTGAAGGGATCGTCGAGCGCTGCGCCCGCACGGGCACACCCCTGTCCTTTTGCGGCGAGGATGCGGGCCGCCCGGTGGAGGCGATGTGTCTGGCCGCCATCGGTCTGCGCAGCCTGTCCATGCGGCCTGCCTCCATCGGTCCTGTAAAAAGCCTGTTGCGCCGCAGTGATCTCGGCCAGGTCCGCAAGGTGATCGCCGATGCGCGTCACCGCGGCGAGATGTCGGTACGCCCGGCGGTCATGGAGTGGCTCCGCAGCCAGGGCTGACCGCCGCGCATTTCATCGAGAGATCGCCCTCTATTTGCGCAGTTATACGCAATTCCGACCGGATTTTAGGCGTTTCAGCGCAGTTACTGTGCGATCTGCTGCCTTTTATGGCGTCCCGGCGGAACTTGGCTCTTACTCCGGCCAGTCCCAGAAAGGGGCGTGAAATCTGACTGCCGGGGGAGCTGTCAAAATGCATTCGACCTCCTCCCCTTTAGATACAACCGTTGCGGGTTTGTCCGGGGCCGATGCTCCCAGAAAAAGGCTCAAATGCTTTGCCTCATCCGCAGCACAAACAGGGGTCTATACGAACCATGACGTTTAAACTTTCTTCCATGACTGCCGCGGCCTTGCTGGGATCGACCGTCCTGGCGGCGGCGGAATGCGCCGATCCGATCAAGGTCGGCGTGCTGCATTCTTTGTCCGGCACCATGGCCATCTCTGAGACGACGCTGAAAGACACGATGCTGATGCTGATCGAAAAGCAGAACGCCGCCGGTGGCGTGCTGGGCTGCGAGATCGAGGCCGTGGTGGTGGATCCGGCGTCTGACTGGCCGCTTTTCGCTGAGAAAGCACGCGAATTGCTGACCGTGCACGAGGTTGACGTGATCTTTGGCAACTGGACGTCTGTCAGCCGCAAATCGGTGCTGCCGGTGATCGAAGAGCTGAATGGCCTGCTGTTCTACCCGGTGCAGTATGAGGGTGAGGAAAGCTCCAAGAACGTCTTCTACACCGGAGCGGCGCCCAACCAGCAGGCGATCCCGGCGGTGGATTACTTCCTCGAAGAGCTGGGTGTTGAGAAGTTTGCCCTGCTAGGGACCGACTACGTCTACCCGCGCACCACTAACAACATCCTGGAGCAGTATCTGCAGGACAACGGCATAGCAGAGGACGACATTTTTGTGAACTACACGCCGTTCGGCCATTCGGACTGGGCGACCATCGTGTCGGACGTGGTGGCTTTGGGTGAAGACGGCAAGCAAGTGGGCGTTATCTCCACGATCAACGGCGACGCCAACATCGGCTTCTACAAGGAACTTGCAGCGGCAGGCGTGTCGGCGGACGACATCCCCGTGGTGGCGTTCTCCGTGGGCGAAGAAGAGCTTTCGGGCCTCGATACGTCCAACCTCGTGGGCCATCTGGCGGCGTGGAACTACTTCCAGTCCGCCGAGACGGATGCCAACGCCGAATTCATCGCCGCGTGGAAGGATTTCGCAGGCGAGGACCGCGTGACCAACGATCCGATGGAGGCGCATTACATCGGCTTCAACATGTGGGTGAACGCTGTCGAAGCAGCCGAAAGCACCGATGTGGATGCGGTGCGCGACGCCATGTACGGTCAGGAATTCCCGAACCTCACAGGCGGGACGGCGGTCATGTTGCCCAACCACCACCTCGCCAAGCCGGTTCTGATCGGTGAGATCACGGCGGACGGTCAGTTCGACATCATCTCGCAGACCGCAGAGGTGCCGGGCGATGCCTGGACGGATTTCCTGCCCGCCTCCAAGATCCTGAAATCGGATTGGCAGGAACTGGGCTGCGGCATGTACAACGTGGAAACCAACACCTGCGTGCAGCTGACGTCCAACTACTGACATCAGATGTCGGGTCCGGCACGCACCGGGCCCGACGCCTTCCCCAAGGCGATTGACGTCCTTCCCCCGAAAGCCTCCTGATATGCGCGCGATTTTCCTGGCCTTTGCGGTGCTCTGCGGCACCTGCATTAAGGTGCAGGCCCAAGACCTGCAGCCGCTTTTGCAAACCCACGCAGAAGAAGTTGCGAAACCGTCCCGGCGCAGTGTCGGTGTGATGCTCGACGATCTGGTAGCCTCCGGTCTGCCTCAGGTCCCGCGGTTTCTGGAGCAGTGGGCTGGCCGCAGCGTATGGCAGGGCCCTGACGGCGTTTTCTTTTTCGGTACCGAGGACGGCGATACGCTGGTGCTGGAGGACGTGGACAGCGGCGAGACCCGCACGGTGCCAGACGATGGCTACACCCAGTTGCGGCCCAACGGCGGCGTGCGGCGCGTGATCGGCACGGCGCTGGTGCAGTTCCAGCTGGCAGACCCGGATATCGCGCGGCGTCAGTCCGCCGTGGAATCCATCGCGCGGCGCCCCGCAGCGGATCAGCTGGCGCCGCTGGTGGCGTCCATCGACGGTGAGGCGGACGAAGAACTGCGCGCGCGCAAAATACAACTGGCAAACTTCCTGACCGCGCGCTTTGGCGAAACGGCAGAAGCGCGGATCGAGGCGATCAATTCGTTGGCGGCTGATACCTCGGTGGAGGCGCGCAGTGTCCTCAACCAGATCCTGACGCGCGATACGGGTGTCGCCTCAACCGAGCCAGAAGGAAACATCGCGCGTATCCTCGACCCGATGGAGGCGCCGGATGACTTCTATGCCGAGTTGGTAGAAGCAGGCTTCGCCCCTGCCCAGACCGGTCCCGCGACCATTCGTGCTGCACTGGAGGCGAATATCGACGGTGGGACCGTGGGTGGTGTACCGCTGGCGCAGCTGAGCACCGATGCCGCGCGTGAACGGGCCTACGCCGCGCTCGCACGCGACGGGCTGGCGCCGCCGCTGGTGACGCAGACGACCCGCGATGCGGCTCTCGCGGCGTTCGTGTTCTACGAGCTTTATGATGAGGACAATGCGGCGATTACCGAGGCCGCAGAGGCCGCGCTCGCCTCGGTCGAGCAGCGCGTGGCATTCGCCCAAGCGGCGGATCTGGCGCTCGATGGGTTGTCGTTGGCGTCGATCTACTTTCTGGCCGCCATCGGTCTGGCCATCACCTTCGGTGTAATGGGCGTCATCAACATGGCGCATGGCGAATTCATCATGATGGGCGCCTACACCGGCTACGTGAT
Source organism: uncultured Roseobacter sp. (assembly GCF_947496515.1). GTDB lineage: Bacteria > Pseudomonadota > Alphaproteobacteria > Rhodobacterales > Rhodobacteraceae > Roseobacter. The sequence goes on from NZ_CANMDB010000002.1 coordinate 223,459, forward strand.
CCAGTTGTTCATCCCGGACTACACCATTGCCATCCTTGTCGCTCTGCCGGTGGCCTTTGCGGTGACCTTTGCCGCAGGTGTCACGATGGAGCGGCTGGTGATCCGCCATCTTTATCACCGCCCGTTGGAGACGCTGCTGGCCACCTTCGGGATCTCCATCGCATTGCAGCAGTTGGCCAAGAATATCTTTGGCACACAGGCCCGGCCTCTGACCTCGCCCGACTGGCTGAGCGGGGCCTGGGTGATCTCTGACGTCATCCAGATCAGCTATATCCGAATCGCGATCTTCGTCTTGGCGCTGTTGTTTCTGGCGCTCATCCTCTTCGTGCTCAAACGCACCCGGCTGGGTCTGGAGGTGCGCGCGGTCACCCAGAACCCCGGGATGGCAGCGAGCATGGGCATCAACCCGGACCGCATCAATATGCTGACCTTCGGTTTGGGTTCCGGTATCGCTGGCATCGCGGGGGTGGCGATTGGTCTATACGCCAAGGTGACCTCCGAGATGGGCGCGGATTATATCGTGCAGAGCTTCATGACCGTGGTGGTGGGCGGTGTCGGCAATGTCTGGGGCACGCTCGCGGGTGCCTCGCTGATCGGCTTTTTGCAAAAGGGGATCGAGTGGCTGAACCCCTCGAACACGCTTGCGGCGCAGACCTACATGATCCTCTTCATCATTCTTTTCATCCAGTTCCGACCCAAGGGCATCGTCGCGCTCAAGGGCCGGGCGGCGGCGGACTGATCCATGCGGCAAGGCTTCCTCTACCAAAATCCCTCCGTGCTGTGGTTCCTCGCAGCCCTCGGCTTGTTCACCGTCTCGGTCGTGATGCTGTCGGAGGTCACGGGCGTGGCCGTCGTCTCCACCTCCTTCGTCAAGACCTTGGGTAAGACACTGTGCCTGTGCCTCGTGGCCATCGCGATGGATGTGGTCTGGGGGTACTGCGGGATCCTCAGCCTCGGACATTTCGCGTTCTTCGGCATTGGGGGCTACGCCATCGGCATGTGGCTGATGTACGCGCGCACGGAGATGATCGTGCTCGGTAGCCTCGAAGGTCAGGTGATCCCACCGACCCCGCAGGAAGTATCAGATGCCATCGGCAACCAGATCTTCGGGGTCGTGGGCAGTTCTGAGTTCCCGCTGATCTGGGCCTTTGCCGACAGCCTGTTTCTGCAATTGCTGATGGTCGTACTGGTGCCGGGATTGCTGGCGCTGGTCTTTGGCTGGCTGGCCTTTCGCAGCCGTGTGACGGGCGTCTATCTGTCGATCCTGACGCAGGCGATGACGCTGGCGCTGTCGCTATACCTGTTTCAGAACGACAGCGGGTTGCGCGGTAACAACGGCCTGTCGGGTCTGCAGAATATTCCGGGCTTCGAGGCGACCTCACAGGCCGCCATATCGGTCGTGTTCTTTGTCGCCTCGGCGGTGGCACTCGGTGCGGGCTACGTGTTCTTTGCCTGGGTCGTCTCCGGTAAGATGGGCAGCGTGATCAAGGGCATCCGCGATAACGAGGCGCGTGTGCGCTTTCTGGGCTACCATGTGGAGAGCTACAAGCTCTTCGTCTTCACCATCACGGCCGTTGTCTCTGGCCTTGCGGGTGCGCTCTATTACCCGCAGGCGGGCATCATCAATCCCGGGGAAATCGCGCCCATCGCGTCGATCTATCTGGCCGTTTGGGTCGCCATCGGCGGGCGCGGCAGGCTTTACGGTGCCGTTATCGGTGCGGCTTTTGTCTCTCTGCTGTCCAGCTGGTTCACGGGTGGCGGCGCGCCGGACATCCCGCTGGGCTTCTACACCATCCAATGGACCGATTGGTGGCTGGTGCTCTTGGGCGTGTCCTTTGTCGCCGTGACGCTGTTTTTCCCCAAGGGGATCGGCGGGCTCTTTGACTATCTGGTGAGGAAGCCCTGATGGCGATGCTGCTTGAGGTCTCCGGCGTGTCGGTCAGTTTCGACGGATTCCGCGCGATCAACAACCTGTCGATCAATTTCGCGGAGCCGGAGCTGCGGGCAATCATCGGGCCCAATGGCGCGGGCAAGACGACTTTTATGGACATCGTCACCGGCAAGACCAAACCGGATGAAGGCACTGTGATCTGGGGCGAACGGAATATCTCTCTGCTGGGGATGTCGGAGAGCCAGATCGCCATGGAGGGGATCGGGCGCAAGTTCCAGAAACCCACGGTTTTCGAGGCGCAGACCGTGCGGCAGAACCTGGCCCTGGCGCTGCACAACCCGCGCGGTCCCTTTGCCGTGCTGACGCACCGCAGGACCGCCAAGAATGCCGCCCGGATTGAGGCCATCGCCGATGAAATCGGCCTGACGGGCAGCCTCACCCGCACAGCGGGAGAGCTCAGCCACGGGCAGAAGCAATGGCTGGAGATCGGGATGCTGCTGGCGCAGGAACCGCGGCTGCTGCTGGTGGATGAGCCCGCGGCGGGTATGACGGTAGAAGAGCGCGAAAAGACGACCGATATTCTGCGCCGTGCCGCCAAGACTCGCGCCGTGGTGGTGGTGGAGCATGACATGGAGTTCGTGCGCCGCCTGGGCTGTAAGGTCACCGTGTTGCACGAAGGCTCGGTTCTGGCGGAGGGGAGCCTCGATCACGTGACCTCCAACCAGACGGTGATCGACGTCTATCTGGGGCGTGCCCATGCTTGAGGTTGCATCGCTCGACCTGCACTACGGGCAGAGCCAGATCCTCTATGGTGTGTCGCTCTCGGCAGCGGTGGGCGAGATCACCGCGCTGATGGGCAACAACGGGGCTGGCAAGACGAGCCTGCTGAAGGCCATCGCCGGGCGGCATCCGGCCTCCGCGCGTACGCTCCGGGTGGGGGGCGACACCGTGGCGCTGAGCACGGCCTATCATGCGGCGCGCGCGGGCATCGCCTACGTGCCGCAGGGCCGCGAGGTCTTTCCGATGATGAGCGTGCTGGAAAACCTGGAGACGGGCTTTGCCTGCCTGCCCAAGGCCGACCGCGAGATACCGTCTTTCGTTTACGATCTCTTTCCGGTCCTGCGCGACATGCAGAACCGGCGTGGGGGAGATCTCTCCGGCGGGCAACAGCAGCAGCTTGCCATCGCCCGCGCCCTGATCACCCGGCCCCGGGTCCTGCTGCTGGATGAACCCACGGAAGGCATTCAGCCCAACGTGATCCAGCAGATCGGCGACGCGCTGGCGCAGCTGCGCGCGGGCGGCGAGATGGCGATCGTGCTGGTGGAACAGAACGCCGACTTTGCCTATCGTCTTGGCGATCGTTTCACCGTGATCGAAGGCGGGCGGGTCAAGCGTCGCGCCGCCAAGGCTGACTATGGCAAAGATCAGCTGATGGCGGATCTGGCGCTCTGAACCGCCGCAGGTTTGCAACGGTGGCCTGCCGCGCTTGCCATTCCGCTCCTGCTGCACCGTGGATGACGCCGGGGCAGGCCGCTTTGTGATGTGACACAACCCCCGAGCGTGCTACCTTGCCGGGTGGCGGCGCAGGATCGCACAGCAACAACATGGAGGAATACCCAAATGGCAATCTCCCTTAATCTCAACGGACAGACCCACAGCGTGGAGGCGGACCCGGATACGCCCCTGCTCTGGGTGATCCGCGATGAACTGAAGATGACCGGCACCAAGTTCGGTTGTGGCGTGGCATCCTGCGGGGCCTGTACCGTGCATTTGAACGGCGAGCCGGTGCGGTCGTGTCAGACCTATCTTGGCGATGTGGAAGACGCGGAAATCACCACCATCGAGGCCATCGGCGAGGACCGGATCGGTGCAGCACTCCAGCAGGCCTGGGTGGAGCTCGATGTGGTGCAATGCGGCTACTGCCAGTCGGGTCAGATCATGTCTGCCGTGGGCTTGCTGGCCGAGAACCCCAAGCCCTCCGCCGAAGAGATCGACAGCTACATGCACGGCAACGCCTGCCGGTGTGCCACCTACCAACGCATCCGCGCCGGAATTGAGCGCGCGTCCGAGATCCTGGAGGCTTGATATGACATTGACCACATCCCGCCGCGGTTTTCTCGCCGCGACTGCCGCCACCGGTGCCGTGCTCTTCGTCGGGCTGCGCCCGGGCGGTGCCATGGCCGCTGCTGCGACTGACACCTCGTTGAACCCTTTCGTTCGGATTGACGCCGACGGGCGCGTCACCGCCATCATCAAACACGTGGAGATGGGGCAGGGCCCCAGCACCGGCCTCGCCACGCTCATCGCCGAGGAACTGGGCATGCGCATGGACCAGATGGCCTATGACTTCGCGCCCTCCAATCCGCAGGTGTATAACAACCTGCTCTTTGGCCCCATGCAGGGCACCGGCGGCTCCACCGCCATGGCCAACTCGTTTGAGCAATACCGCCGCGCAGGGGCCGCGGCGCGCGAGATGCTGATCGCCGCCGCCGCGCAAGAATGGGGGGTCGATGCAGGATCGCTGGACATCGTGGATGGCAGGATCACCGGTGCCGGGCAAGACGCCTCCATCGGTGATTTCGTCGCTGCGGCCAGTGCGCTTGACGCCCCCGCAGAGCCGCGGCTGAAGGAAGCGTCAGAGTTCCGGCTGATCGGCAACGCTGACGTGCGCAGGCTCGATAGTGCGGCCAAAGGCAATGGTACGGCGAAATTTGCCATCGACACATATCTGCCGAATCAGATGGTGGTGATGATCGCCCGTCCCGCGCAGCGCGGTGCCACAGCGACGGACTTCGATGACAGCGCCGCCACAGAGGTTGCGGGCTTTATTCGTGCCGCCCTTCTGCCCAATGCCGCCGGTGTCGCGGTCTACGCGGAAAACACCTGGTCCGCGATGCAGGCGCGCGATGCGCTTGATGTGACCTGGGACACGAGCGCGGCGGAGACCCGCAGTTCGGAAGACATCCGGGATGAGATCATGGTCGCGCTTGATGCCGAGCCAACCTATAACGTCACGGGAGCAGACCGCGCCGCGACTGATGCGGCACTGGCCGAGGCCGATCAGGTGGTGGAACAGACGTTCTATTTTCCGCTGCTGGCCCATGCCGCACTTGAGCCGCTGAACTGCACCATCGAGCAGACGGAAGACGGCCGCGTTGTCTTGCATGACGGCACGCAGATCCCCACACTTGTGCACGGCGCTCTGGCGCAGATCCTCGAGATGCCGATGGAGCAGATCGAGATCAACACCGTGCTGGCGGGCGGCTCCTTCGGGCGGCGGGCCACACCGCAGGCGGACTACCAGTCCGAGGCGGCGATGGCGTTTGCCATGACGGACCGGTCGCGCCCGGTAAAGCTCGTCTATTCGCGCGAGGACGACATGCGCGCGGGCTACTACCGCCCTGCCTTTGGCCACAAGATCCGCGTGGGGCTCGATGCGGGGGGTCAGATCACGGGCTGGGATCACCGTATCGCCGGTCAACCCGTCATCAAGGGCACCCCTTTTGAGGCAGCCTTTGTGAAGGACGGCGTCGACCATAGCTCGGTCGAGGGGACATCGGACACGCCCTACCGCATCCCGGGGGCTGTTTTTGGCCTGACGGACATCGAAAAGGCGACGACGACGCTCTGGTGGCGTGCGGTGGGGCATACCCATACTGCCTACGCGATGGAAGTGATGATGGATATGGTCGCACGCGCTGCGGGCGCTGATCCGGTAGCGTACCGGCTGCAGTATCTGGATGCCGATGGTGCCGATCAGGCGCGCATGGCTGGTGTGCTGCGCCTTGCCGCGGAAAAGGCCGGTTGGGGCAACCCGCAGGATGGTCGCGCGCAGGGTGTGGCGGTGCACAAGTCTTTTGGCAGCTACGTGGCCGAAGTCGTCGAGGTTTCGGGCACACCAGAGGACGGCATCCGCATTGAAAAAGTGACCTGCGCCGTTGATTGTGGCATCGCCGTCAACCCCGACACCGTCAAGGCCCAGATGGAAGGCGGGATCGGCTACGGCATCGGTCATAACATGCGCGACCAGATCACACTGACCGACGGTGTCGTGGATCAGTACAACTATCCCGACTACGAACCCTTGCGCATCGGCGATATCGGCGAGATCGAGGTGCATGTGGTACCCTCGACTGCCCCGCCCAGCGGCGCGGGCGAGCCGGGCACACCGCCCGCAGCACCCGCGCTGGCCAATGCCATCGCCGCGGTGAGCGATCTGCGCATCGGCAGCCTGCCCATGGACGAGGCGGGGGTCAGCTTTGCCTGATCGTGGCTGAGCCCCGGGCGCATCCCGCGTCCGTAATCAGCGGTTGCCCGGGCGCCGGGCACCGCTATCTGCTGGGAATGGCTGAACGCTCCCCAGATCCCCGTCCGCTCGCTGTTCCTGCCAGCCGCCTCGCGCGGCTGGGCCGTCTTGGCTCGCTGACGGCGGGGGTGGCGGGTAACATGGCGCTCAACGGGTTGGCTCAGGTGGGGCAGGGGCAGCGGCCCTCCATGCGCAATCTGCTGCTCACCCCGCGCAACATCGGGAAGGTCGCCGACCAGCTTGCGCAGATGCGGGGGGCTGCGATGAAGATGGGGCAGCTCATCTCCATGGATACCGGCGATGTGCTGCCGCCGGAGCTTGCGCAGATCATGGCGCGGCTTCGGGACGACGCACACATCATGCCGCCTGCGCAATTGAAACAGGTGCTCAATACCGAATGGCCAAAGGATTGGCTGCGCGCTTTTAAGAGGTTTGACGTGCGCCCGATTGCGGCGGCGTCCATCGGGCAGGTTCACCGGGCGGAGACGAAGGACGGGCGGGAACTGGCCATCAAGGTGCAGTATCCGGGTGTTAGCCGCAGCATTGATAGCGATGTGTCAAACGTGGGCGCGATCATCCGGATGTCCGGCCTGCTGCCCAAGGGGTTCGAGCTGGGCCCATATCTTGAGGATGCCAAGCGTCAGCTTCATGCGGAGACGGATTATATGGCCGAGGGCGCGCAGATGAACCGCTTTGCCGATCTGCTGCGCGAGATGCCGGAGTTCGTGGTGCCCGCGCTGCAGAGCGACTGGACCACCCCTCAGATCCTCGTGATGAGCTTTGAGGCGGGCGCGCCCATAGAGGACGCCGCCACCGAATGCCAGGAGATGCGCGACCGGATCGCCACCCGGATGATAGATCTCACGCTGCGCGAGCTTTTTGAGTTCGGCCATATGCAGACCGATCCCAACTTTGCCAATTACAGATACCGGGCCGAGACGGGGCAGATCGTGCTGCTGGACTTCGGGGCTGCCGGTGAGATCGAACCTGTCGTGGTCGACCAGTATCGGCGCCTGATGCAGGCGGGGCTGGCGCAGGAGGCCGGTGCATTGACGGGGCTTCTCGACGAGATCGGCCTGACGGGTGCCCAGACGGTCGAGGCGCACAGGGCGCAGATCCTGCGCATGATCGGCATGGTTTTTGAGGCGCTGCAGCAAAGTCCGGTCTATGACTTCTCGGACAACAGCCTGTCGCAGCGGATGCAGCGCGAAGGAATGGCACTTGCCGAGGCAGGGTTCGTGCCGCCGCCCCTGCCGATGGGCTACCTGCTGGTGCAGCGCAAGCTGGGTGGTGTGTTTCTGCTGGCCGCGCGGTTGCGGGCGCGGGTGGATGTGCTGGCACTGCTGGAGCGATATCTGGGCAGACCCGAGGGCCCTGCAGATGGATCTTGATCCGCAGTGGGAATTTGTCACCGACGGCGTGATGGGCGGTTTTTCGCATGGAGCACTGTCACAGGAGACGGTGATGGGTCGGGCGGCGACCGTTCTGCGCGGAGAGGTGTCGCTGGAGAACGACGGCGGGTTTATCCAGATGGCTTTCGATCTTGAGCCGGACGGTGGTGTCTTTGATGCCTCGGCATGGCAGGGTCTTGAGCTTGATGTGCTGGGCGACGGTCAGCGGTATGACCTGAGGCTGCGCACCGATCAGCTCAGCCGTCCCTGGCAGTCTTTCCGCACCGGTTTTGCCGCCAGGCCCGATTGGACGCATCACAGGCTGCCGTTCGTTGAATTGGTGGCGCATAAGACGAAGGCCGTGTTCGATCCGTCACGGCTGCGCCGCATCGGTCTGCTGGCGATTGGCGCGCCGGGACCGGTGGAACTGGCTGTGGCGCGGATCGGCTTTTTCCGCTGACGCGTCGCAGGCTTGCTGGGCAGATGCTTGGATCGGTGACCTGAACAGGGCGCAAGCCCCCTCACCTCCATCGAGGAGGATCGGTGGCTGCCCGGCCTGAGGGCCGGGGGAGACATCTTTCGGCGGTTGGGCCGATGCTCCGGGGTCAGGATCCGCTGTTCCTGCGCAGATCCTCCTTGTGATTGGTGCGATCTGACAGGCTGGGGGTACATCAGGGATGGGCCTGGAGCCTAGTCCCTTGCCCCCGGCATGGATGACGGCAGGGGATCGGGGAGGGGGGATGTCCCGCCGTAGAGCGGCAGCGTTTCGCGCCGCAGGGTGATGTGACCTTCGGCCTGCATCTTGAGGCAGTGGCCGGCGATTTCTTCCAGGGGGGCGAACCAGGCATCGCCTGTTTCCATCATCTCCTCGATCATCCGCTCGATCCTTTGCCACCGCGACAGGCGACCCGACACGAAAGGGTGCCAGACACCGATCCATAGCCCGCCACCGGCCATGCGCATGGCGTTGAACTCGGCCATGAAGATCTCCATCGCGCGATCCGGCGACATGATCTGAAACATGTAGTCCAGATCGATCGAATGGACGTAGGGCGGCCAATCGTCGGTCGTCCAGCTGACGGGCAGTTCCACCAGATCGCCCTGCTGCGGCGCCAGCACGTAAGGCACATCATCGCCCATGAGCGAGCTGTCATAGAGAAACCCTTCCTCCGCGAGAAAGCCGGGCGTGTGCTGGGACATGTTGTAGAGCGGCGAGCGGTTGCCGCGCGGGCGCTTGCCGGTGAAGCGTTCGATCACCTCGATGGAGCGCTGCATCCAGTAGCGTTCTTCGTCGGGTTGCAGCGCGTTGGGGGCCTCATGGATATAGCCGTGAAAGCCGATCTCGTGACCGGCCTCCACGATTCCCTCGACGGCCTTGGGGTGTTGTTCGATGCACCACGCAGGCACAAAGAACGTCTGGGTCAGCCCAAAGCGCCGGTAGCCATCGAGGATCCGCGGAATCGCGACCTCCGGCCCGTAGCGCAGCATGGACAGCGACGACAGGTAGTTGACGCCAGCCTTGCCCTTTTCAATGTGGATGAGACTGTCGGCGTCCATGTCAAAACTGATGGCGACAGCCACCTTGGCGCCGTTCGGCCAGGGGATGGGGTTTGCGATCATGGTGTCCTCATAGCATGACGGCCCCGCCGGAGGGGCAAATGGTTTGTCCGGTCATAAAACTGCCGCCGGGTCCGGAGAGAAAGACCGCGGCTGCCGCAATCTCCTCCGGTCTGGCAATGCGGCCCAGGGGGTTTTGCGTCTCCAGCGCGAGGGCCTCGGGTGACATGGTCTGCGCCGAGAGCATTGCCGTATCGGTCGGGCCGGGGGCGATGGCATTGACCAGAACATCGGGTGCAAACTCCCGCGCCAGCGCGCGGGTCAGCCCGATCACACCGGCCTTGGACGCACAGTAGCCCGCGAACCCTGCCCGGCCCAGATGTGCGAGCTCGGACGCGATGAGGATTAGCCGACCGTGTTTCTGCGCGGCCATGCCGATCAGGGCGGCGCGTGCCACGAGAAAGGAGCCGCGCAGGTTCACCGCGATCTGCAGGTCGAATGTGTCCAGATCCGCCTCCAAAGTCGGCGCTTCGATCAGGATGCCGGCAGCGTTGATCACGATGTCCTGCGGGCCGGCTTTGTCAAAGAGCGTTGTGACCGCCTGCGGGTCGCTGATCTCAGTGGTGAAAACAGCACCGTTGAGAGGTTCCGGCGGCGCGATATCGACACAGGTGACCTTGGCGCCCGCCTCCGCCAGCGCCACGGCGCAGGCACGCCCGATGCCACGGGCGGCTCCGGTGACCAGCGCGCGCTTGCCACGCAGCGCGCTCATTGCATCAGCTCCCCGCGGTCGACGGTCCAGGCCTGGCCCGTGATGTTACGTGCCGCGGCAGAGGCGAGAAAGAGGTAGATGTCGGCCATATCCTGCGGCGTCATCAAGCCGGGAAGGGCCTGTGCGCCGGTGATTTCAGCCAGCAGATCGTCTTCGGCGCGTCCGTTGCGTGTCGCCATCGCGGTGAGCGAGCGCAGGGATGCCTCCGTGCGCACCCAGCCTGGGCAGACCGCGTTGACAGAGATCCCGCGCGGGGCCAGTTCCAGCGCGAGGCTGCGGGTGAGCCCGATGACCGCGTGCTTGGAGGCGCAATAGGCCGAGAACTCCGCCACCGCCGTCTTGCCCCACATGGAGGCCGTGTTGACGATCCGTGCCCCGTCCCTGAGATGCGGCAGCAACGTTCGGATGACGGTGAAGGTGCCGATGATGTTGATCTCGGTGATCCGGCGAAACATCGTGTCGACCTCACTGCCCGGATCGTCAATCGGCGTGATCCGTTCAAGCCCGGCGTTGTTGATCAGAACATCAATGGGCCGGTCGATCGCGTTCAGCATCAACGGGGCCTCCGGTGCCGCGATATCACACGTCATGCCCATGACCGGGCGGCCAAATTCCTGTGACCAGTCAGCCGCCACGTCGGCCACGTCTTCCTCCAGCCCGATCACCGTCAGGGTGGCACCTGCTGCGAGGAACCCGCGCGCGACACCTGCGCCAAGCCCCATATTGCCGCCGGTGATCACCACGTGCCGGCCGGTGAAATCGTAGCTAGGCGACATCAGCCTTGCTCCCTTCATGGTGCTCTTGCCGCAGCACGGTCTGGATGCGTTTGCGCAGATCCAGAAAGGCGGGCTGGTCACGGGTTTCTGTGTCGCGCGCAGCGGGCGGTAGCAGCGTGCTCACGTCGATGTCCTCGATCACCCGGGCGGGGCGCGCGGAAAAGACCAGCGTCCGGTGGGCCAGCAGGATTGCCTCCTCGACATCATGGGTCACGAAGATCGTCGTCTTGCCCTCTGTCCGATTGATGCGCATCAGCTGGGTTTGCAGATGCTCGCGCGTCAGCGCATCCAGCGCGCCAAAGGGCTCGTCCATCAGCAGCACATCCGGATCCGCGGCCAGCGTGCGTGCAATCGCCACGCGCTGGCGCATACCGCCCGAGATGCGGCTGGTGTAGCTGTCCTCGAACCCCGTCAGCCCCACAAGGTCTATCAGCCGCGCGATCTGGTCTGCTTGCTCGGACCGGCTGATACCGGGGCGGTAGCGCAGGCCTGCGCGGATATTGCCCGCAACCGTCAGCCAGGGGAAGGCCGCGTAGGATTGAAAGACCATGCCGCGTCGCCGGTCCGGACCACCCAGCGGTTGGCCGTCCAACAGGATCTGCCCTGTGGTCGGCCGCTCCAGCCCGCCGACCATACGCATCAGTGTGGTCTTGCCGCAGCCCGAGGGGCCGAGAAAGGTCACGATCTCTCCCTGCACGATATGGAGGCTGAGCGGTGCCACCGCCTCGACATCTCCCGTGGCAGTGCGGAAGGTCTTGGAGACATCCTGGAGCGACAGATACGACATGCTCAGCGATCCAGATAGACGAAAGCGCGGCGGTGCAGCAGCCGGAACGCCTGATCCGTCAACAGGCCGATGATGCCGATGGCAATGATCCCCGCCATGACCTCCGGTGTCTTAACGAAACGCCGCAGCGACCAGATCACGTGCCCCACCCCCGAGGATGCGGCGACGATCTCTGCGATGATCAGATACGTCCAGCACCAGCCCAGCGTGATGCGCAGGTTATCGACCATGTTGGGCAGAGCCGCAGGGCAGATGATGTCGCGCATGACCTGCCATTGGTTGGCGCCAAGGGTCAAGCCCGATTCGATGTATTCGCGCGGCACCCGTTTGGTATCCTCGTTGATGAGCAGGACGAGCTGAAAGAACGTGCCCATCCATAGCACCGCGATCTTGGAGGCTTCGCCGACGCCAAACCAGATGATCAGCAGCGGCACCAGAGCCGGTACCGGCAGATAGCGAATGAAGTCGATGAAAGGTTCAAAGAACGCGCCGATGGCCCGATAGCTCGACATCAACAGGCCCAGCGGCACGGCGATGATCACGGCGAGAAAGAACGCAAACCACACCCTGCCCACGGAGATCGCAATATCCCCCGCGAAGCCCGCTTCGGTAAAGAGCCGCCAGAAGGCCGCCAGCACCGCGCCGGGCGTTGGCAGGAATTGCGGTTTTATCCAACCGGAGACCGCCACCAACTGCCAGACAACGAGAAAAGTGACGAGCCCCGCGACCCCCAGCGTCACCTCCTGACGCCGGGGGATGGCCGTGCGAAAGCTGAGCATCGGGTGTGCTCAGCGTGTCTTGCCGTCAAAGAGATCTGGCAGCAGGGATCCGTCGATGTAGGGCGCGTACTCCAGCGGCGCATCCTGCAGCTCGAGCGAGATATTGATGTCGTTGAAGCTGTCCAAGACGTCGCGCAGTTTGCCATCGCCAGCCGCGGGCATGTAGTTCAGCGTTTCCTCGTAAGTGGTGTATTTCACGCCCGCCAGCGCCTCTTTCATCTCGGCTGCCGGCACGTTGAACTCTGGCGCGGAGATCGCGATGAAGTCGTCGGGATCTTCCATATAGTCATCGATGGCCCGGTAGATGCCGCGCAGGAACTTTGCGTATTTCTCGGGGTTCTCGGTGTAGTCGTCCGTGCGCACGATGATGACATCGGTGATCAGCCCTTCGTAATCCGCGGAGGACAGCAGCACCTTGGATCCGTCCCGTGAGGTGTTGTTGACGATCTGGCTTAGCATCGGCTCCCAGGTGGCGACGGCAGCGATGCTGTCATCCTCGAAAACGGCGATGGAATCGTCGGTGTTGATAAGGCGCATGTCCATATCCGATATGGATTTGCCGATCTCGTTCAGCGCGAATTGCGTCAGCACCGTGCCCGGGTGGTTGATCTCGCCCGCGAAGGTCTTGCCCACCAGATCTTCCACCGTCTCGATGCCCGGACCGGCCACCACGCCGTCTGCCCCGATGGAGATGTCGATGGTACCGATGATGGTGCCGGAGGTCTCGGGCGTGCGCGGGCGCGCCATGCTCTCGCCGATGGTGCGCATTGTGCAGTCGATGGCGCCTGTCTCCAGCGCGGGCAGCACGTTGGCGCGGTCGTTGTCAAAGGCCCATGTGACAGTCAGATCCTCTTGGGCGAAGTATCCCTTTTCGTCGGCCACAAAAACCGGTGCAAAGCCGAACCAGAACGGAAAGACGCAGGAGATGGTATCCTGCGCCCGAGCCGTACCCGCAGGTAATGCCAGTATCAAAGTGCCCGCCGCAAAGGTCAGGCCGCGTGTCAGTCTCAAAAGCATGTGAAATCCCCTCGTATCCCTGTCCGTCAGGCTAGCGAACATTCGTCAAAGCGTGCAGCGGCATCTCGAGGTCTGGAAGGGTGCTCGGCAGGTTTGCCCATTTACTGGACACCGCTGCCGGATTTTATGGCACTACGCGGCTGCGCTCAGGTCGCGAAGCGTTCCGCAAGCAGGCACAGGATCTCATAGCTGAGCGCGGCCCCCGCCAGCGACGTGACGGTGCCGTTATCCAGCGGCGGGGAGACTTCCACCAGATCCGCACCGACATACTGGAGCCCGCGCAGACCACGCAGCAGCACCTGCGCCTGATGGGTGGTCATGCCGCCGATCTCCGGCGTGCCGGTGCCGGGGGCGTAAACCGGATCGAGGCTGTCGATGTCAAAGCTGAGATAGACGGCGCGGTCCCCCACCAGCGCCCGCGCCTCTTCGGCGATGGCCTGGGGGCCACGGTCGTGGAGTTCTTCGCAGAAGACCACCCGCATGCCGCAGCTTTCGGAATAGTCCCAGCCTTCGGCGGCGTTCTGGGTGCCCCGGATGCCGATCTGGATGGTGGCTGTGGGGTCGATCAGCCCTTCCTCCACCGCGCGGCGAAAGGGGGCGCCGTGGTTGAACTTCGATCCCTGAAAGCTGTCCCATGTGTCGGTATGCGCATCCACGTGAATGAGGGCGACGGGTCCGCCTGTAGCTACAGCACGCAAAAGCGGCAGGCTGACCGAATGATCGCCGCCGATCCCGAGGGGCAGCACCTTCGCCGCAACCAGATCGCCCGAAAACCGCGCGATGGCCTCATGCGTGGCCTCAATGTCAAACATGGACTCGAACGGCACGTCGCCCATGTCGCGGACCCGGGCAAGTGCAAAGGGGTCCACGCGGGTCGCGTGATTGACCGCGCGGATCAGCGAGGACTGGTTGCGGATCTCCCGGGGGCCGTGACGCGCACCGGGGCGGTTCGTCAATGCGCCATCGTATGGAATGCCGAAGATCCCGATATCCGCATCCGTGATCGCCTCAGCCAAAGGCGCGCGCATGAAGGTGGCAAGCTCCGCAAAGCGCGGCGCGAAGCGATCAGGCGCGGCGGGCGGACGAAAGCTCATTCCGCGATGTCCTCGGCCCAGAGCTCGGGCTGTTCGGTGATGAAGCGTTTCATCAGCGCGATGCAATCGGGGTCTTGGGCGATGATCACCTCGACGCTGCGGCTGCGCAGGAAGTCTTCGTTGCCGCCGAAATTCACCGTGTCGCCGATCACCACCCGGGGGATGCCGAACTGGATGATCGTGCCCGAACACATCATGCAGGGGCTCAGCGAGGTATAGAGCGTCGTGTCGCGGTAGGTCTTTTGCCGGCCTGCCTTGCGCAGCGCGTCCATCTCGCCGTGCGCAATGGGGTCGCCGCCCTGCACCCGCTGGTTGCGGCCCTGGCTGACGACCTCGCCGCCGCGCGCCAGCACCGACCCGATGGGGCAGCCGCCCTCGTCGAACCCGGCCTTGGCCTCATTGTAGGCGATGTGCAGCAGCCGTGCATCCGTATCGGTCAGCATGAAAGTCTCCCTTACCCGTCGTCCAGAATATGCGCGTGCGCGGCCTGCCAGTCCAGCCACAGCGCCTCGCCTCCCTTGAGATCGAATTGGGACAACTGACGCTCCTGCATCTGCACTTTGAACTCATGCCCGTCTTCGGACTCCAGAAACAGGGTCACGACCGAGCCCACGAATTCTTCGGACAGTAAACGGCACCCGAGTGTGTTTTCCGCCTCTGGCCGCTCGGAGTGCACATGCACCAGATCGGCGGAGACCGCAAAGCTCGCCCGCTGTCCCTGCGTCAGGGTGCCGTGAACGGTAAAGGTTCCGCTGGGGGTCGCGATCCGGGCTTGCCCGGCCTCGGCGGCGGTCACGGTACCGGAGAGGATGTTATTGCGTCCGACGAATTCGGCGACAAAGCGGTTGGCGGGGGCGCGGTAGATCTCTTTGGGCGTACCTATCTGGGCGATCTCGCCTTGGGACATGATCACTACCCGGTCGGCCATGGCGAAGGCTTCGGATTGTGAATGGGTCACGTAGACAAAGGTGATCCCAAGCTCTCGTTGCAACTGGGTCAGCACAGCCTGCATTCGGATCACAAGATGGGCGTCGAGCGCGCTCAGCGGCTCATCCAGCAGCAGGATCTGCGGCTCCATCACCAGCGCACGGGCCAGCGCCACCCGCTGGCGCTGACCGCCCGAGAGCGTGGCGACATTACGGTCCGCGAACTCTGCGATGCCCATCCGGTCCAGCCAGTCCATCGCGCGGCTCGTACGGGTCGCCTTGTCCACACCGCGCATCCGCAGTCCGAACTCAACATTCTCTCGTGCGCTGAGAAAGGGAAACAGCGCCAAGGACTGCCAGACCATCGGCGTGTCCCGTTCGTGCGGTTTGACATCGTTCATCACCCGGCCGTCCAGCCGGATCTCGCCGGTGCTCGGCGCCTCAAGCCCCGCCAGCATGCGCAAGGTTGTCGTCTTGCCACAGCCCGAAGGACCCATGATGGCCACGAACTCGCCTTGACCAATGGTCAGGTTCATCTGCTTGACGGCGACAAACTCACCAAAGCTTTTGCGGACATCGTCAAAGACGACCAGATCACCCGACATGTTATGTATGGCCCTTGAGTTGGCGACCCACGAGGAAGATCTGCGCGAGGATGATCAGGCTCATGGAGATGAGAAAGACGAAGGTGCCGATGGCATTGACCTGCGGGTCGATATTGCCCTGCACGATTTCCAGTATCGCGACGGGCAGGGTCTTGTTCAGCCCCGAGACAAACCAGGAGATGGCGAATTCATCGAAGGAAACAGCGGCTGTCAGGCAGAGTGCTGCGATGATCGCCGGGCGGCAGAAGGGCACGATCACGTGGCGCATGGTAGCCCACTCGCTGCCCCCGAGGTTCCAGGCAGCGGCCTCCAGGTTTTCGTCCATCTGGTTGAGCCGCAGCCGGATCACCGCCATGGCAAAGGGGGCGGTCAGCACCGTATGCGCGATGATGATCGAGTATAGCTGCCCGGACATACCGATTTTCGACAGCCAGGCCAGCATCGCCAGCGCCATAATGATGAGCGGAATGGTCGGCGGCAGCAGGATGAGCGCGAGGTAGGCGCCCTTGAGCCGGAAGCGGTAGCGGTAGTCCGAATAGGCTGTGCAAAACCCCAGAAACGTCGCCAGCACCGCGGTGCAGCTGGAAACGATCAGGCTGTTCAGGGCCGCTTGCCAGATGTCGGGATCGGCGAGGATCTTGGCATACCACTCGGTCGAGAACTCGCCCAGCGGGATTGTCGGAAACCGTTGGGAGTTGAAGGAGAACACCACGCTGAAGAGGATCGGCGCAAAGACGAAGGCGAAGACCAGCGCGGTATAGATCCAAAGGACCGCGCTCCGCATCACGACATCGCTCGCTTGCGGTAGGCCAGTGCGATGCCGGCGAAGGCCACCGCGAACAGCGTCAGCATCATCATGATGGCCACGACCGCCGCGCGCGGCCATTGCTGGCCGGATTTGGTGGTGTCGATGATCAGGATAGGCAGGGTCGGATCCTGCGAACCGCCCAGATAGAAGGGGGCGACGAAATCCCCGAAGGACAGGATAAAGCAAAAAACGGCGGCCACGATCATCCCGGTCTTGGCCAGCGGCAGGATCACCCGCCAGATCGTTTGCAGCGGTTTACAGCCGAGGTTATGCGCTGCCTCCACCAGCGACCGGTCGATGTTTGCCATGGCCAGGGTCTGAAGGATCACCACCAGCGGCAAGGTCAGGGTCATATAGCCTACCAGCGTGCCAAAGGTGGTATTGAGCATCGTATAGGGCCCCAACCCCACCCAGCCCAGCATGGCATTCAGCACACCACTTTCCGACAGGATCACGAACCATGAAAACGTCCGCACCAGGTAGCTGGTGAAAAACGGGATGATCAGCAGAAAGATTGCCATGCGCCGGGTGTTCTCCGACGCGCGGAACGCGAGCGTATAGGCCACCGGGAAGGCGATCAGCATACCGCAGAGGGTTGACAGCGACGCAATCCAGATGGTGTGCCAGTAGCTGTCCCAGAAATACCCCCGCGTCATCATGCGACCCCAGTTCACGAACTCGAAGGCCTCGGTCATGCGGTAGTTCTTCACCAGAAAGAACGACATGGCGATCATGAAGACGATCGGCCCCAGAAAGAACAACGCCTGCCAGATGATGATCGGCAAGCGCCAGCTGAGCGCATAGAAATCGGGTTTGGTGTTGCGGGTCATTGCGGTCTTTCAGGGGGCGACGCGCGCCACCCCCGGGCGCGTTCAGGCGTTCTTGTATTCCGACCAGAAGTCGTTCCAGTCCTCCAGCGTCTGCTGCTTGGGCACGTCGCGGTAGTGAATGCGGCCTTCGCGGATCAGTGTGATCGGATCATCGGCCATGCCGTCCACCTGACCGGTGCGCTCGGCCTCGGCCATATCGACCTCGTTGAGCATCGCGCGGCCCGCCTTGGTCACACAGAAGCCGGGATAGGCCAGCATCTGGGCGGATTTCACCTGCCCCTCCGGTGACAGCATGTACTGGATGAATTGCTTGCAGATATCAGCCTTTTCGGTCTCCACCCCGATGGAATAGCTCTCCGTCCACTGGATGCCGCCCTCCTTTGGGATGACGGAGGCGACGGGCGCGCCGTCGCGTTCCAGCACGCCGGTGATCCAGTCGCCGATGCCGCACATGGCCTGCATCTCGCCGTTCTTGAGACCGTTGAAGGTGCCGCCGTAGTCGAAGTATCCGCCCACCTGGGGCCGCAGACTCATCGTGGTATCCTGCACCGCCTGCCACTGGTCATCTGTCAGGTCGAAGAGGCTTGCACCATTGCCGTTCTTGAGGCTCATCATCCCTAGCGACGGCAGGTGCCAGTCGAAATGACCGACCTTGCCCGCCAGCTCCGGTTTCCAGAACCCATCGTAGCTGGAGGCTTCCTCCTCGCTCATGGCATTCCGGTTGTAGGACACACCCAGATGCCCGCCGCGCAGGATCATGGAATAGAGCTTGCCATCCGCCCAATGGCCCGGAAATTTGGTAAAATCCTCGTGCAGCATGTCATCAAAGGGGTAATCCGCCGCCTCCATCTCTTGGATATAGCCCGCGGCGTTGAGCTGCTGCACGAACTCGCCATCCGACAGGATCAGGTCATAGGTGCCGGGAGGCGACTGCGCGATCAGCGCCAGCATGTTGTCACCGCCTGCGTAGTATTTGGGAACGAAACGCACGTTGTTGGCGGCCTCGAACTCGGCGACCATATCGGGCTCCGCATGGCCATACCACGCCAGCACGTTGATGTCGGTTGTCTGTGCCCAGGCACGGCTGACGAAAGGTGCCGAGAGCAGCGCGCCGCCGCCCACTTGCATCAGATGCCGCCGGGTGAGCGCGCCGGTCGTCTTGGTGTTGTTACCCATGGAAAGATCCCCCTGTTGACGGTGGCAGAACCGGTTGCCCGCCGCTTGCCTGTTTTTCTGAGGCAACGCTACGTCAGCGTCTGAGCAGAAGAAATGCCGTCTTTGGTCTGCGCGCGTTCGCCGTATGGTTGAGACGGGTTTTTGATGCCCGCTCTGGGTGACTATCCGCACATGAAATCCTGGCGTTCGGCGGTGGTCGAGCCTCTTCGACGTACCGAGCCTCGCGGCATGCGGGAACGCGTTTCTTTGGCCCCTTGCTTAAAAAATGAGCGGATATGACTGTTGCTTCCGCAGTATTCCGACATGAAGGTTCAAGACTACCGTCAGAAAGCGGGCTCTTTGCTGAATGTCAGAGGGCCGATCCTGCAAGCCCACCGGCAATCGAGCCTCGCCGCGCGGCTGTCGTTTCGTGTTTTGACATCCCCGCGCGGTCGGTGCATGGCCTATCGGACCTGACAGGTAAAAGACGATGAAAGGGCGCGCAATGCGTGCGGCGATGTTCTCTTCCAGGCGGCGGCCTTTCCACCTCGGTACCTATCCGTTGGAGCGGCTGGTGCGGCGTGTGGACCCGCCCGACTTGAGCCGCGTGCCCCCGATGCAACCCGTGTCTTTCGAGCGGCAGCCGGATCCGGGCGCGATGGTCAATGCGATTGCCGAGTATCAGGGCATGCTCGACGCGATCCGCGACGGGCTGATCAACATGGCCCCATCGGACTGCCCCGAAGACCCCGAAGAACGCGCGCGGCACATCAAGTCGCTGGGCTATTTTCAGGATGCCCCGATGGTTGGGATTGGCCGGTTCGATCCCTCGCAGCTGCTGGAGACACCGCTGCGCAATCCGGAAATTGACAGGCTCGCCGACGTGCTCCGGACCCGTCAGACCAAGACGCTGGCCGCCGGGATTGACGTGATGATGGCCGATCTGCGCGACAGCATGACCGCCCCGCCGCGTGATATCGCGGACCACACCCACACCATCGTGCTGATGTATGACTACAGCCGCGATCCTGACCGTGACGAGCCGGGATACGACTGGATCGCGGGCGCGCAGGCCCCCCGCGCCAGCCTGCGGGCCGCTGAAACGGCGGTGATCATCGCGAGCTATCTGCGCATTCTCGGCCATGACGCAAAGGCGCATACCGTGTCCTCCTCGGATGTGGATCTTGGCAAGCTGGCGGTTGGTGCGGGGCTCGCGACGGTCGAGGATGGCGTGCTCATGAACCCTTTCGCCGGTGCTCGGTTCCAACTGGCGGCGATCACCACAACCTTTGCCATGACGGCGGATCTGCCGCTGGCGCCCTTGACCGACCAGCCCCGCGGCCTTGGGTTTGGCGCGGCGCGCGCCGGGGCCAAGGCACCGGATGATCCTTTTGCGGCCCGGGACTATGCCAAGGGTCCGCACCCCTTCGAGACGCTAAAGCGCGTGGACAAACCCACCACCTATATCGACGAGGCGCGTGTCGCGCGGGTGCCCAAACGCACGGATATGTTCGCCCGAGCGCAGTTCGGCGATATGGGCAAGGCCAATCAGCGGGCCGCGGCGGGTGGATACTTCGCGCAGAAATTCCCCATCAGTAACGCAATCCGCCGTCCGTCCGGCGCGCTGATGCTGCTCCAGAAAGGGCCGGTGGCACAGACGGTGGCCGAGGGCGCGCAGGATCCCGCGCGCAACGCGGCTGGTATCAAGGCCGCGGCCTATTTCCTCGGCGCGGATGCCGTGGGCCTGTCGCGCTGCCCGGACTGGGTCTGGTACTCGCATGATGCGGCGGGTGAGCCCATTGTGCCCACCCACGACAATGCCATCAGCCTGATCATCGACCAGGGGTTCGAGACGACCGAAGGCTCCTCCGGGGACGACTGGATCGCGGTGGCGCAATCCATGCGGGCGTATTTGCGGTTCTCCCTCTTGGGCGGGGTGATCGCGCAGCAGATCCGCAACCTGGGGTATGAGGCGCGGGTGCACAGCAACCTCGACGGCGAGGTCCTGCAACCACCGCTCCTGTTGCTGTCGGGTCTGGGCGAGGTCAGTCGCATCGGCGAGGTGATCGTGAACCCGTTTCTGGGTCCGCGGCTGAAGTCGGGCTGTATCACCACGACGATGCCGATGACCCATGACAAGCCAATCGATTTCGGCATGCAGGCGTTCTGCGAGGCTTGCAACAAATGCGCACGCGAATGCCCCGCGGGGGCGATCACTGCGGGCCCGAAGCTGATGTTCAATGGCTACGAGATCTGGAAATCCGACAGCCAGAAATGCATCACCTATCGCCTGACCCAGGATGGCGGGGCGATGTGCGGGCGCTGCATGAAGACCTGCCCGTGGAACCTCGAGGGGCTGCGGCACGAACGCCCCCTGCGTTGGATCGCGATGAATGTGCCCGCGATGGCGGGCGTCTTGGCCAAGGCCGATGATCTGGTGGGTAACGGCAACATGAACCCGCAAAAGCGCTGGTGGTGGGACCTCAAGATCACCGAGACGGGCGGGTTTGCGCCGCCGCCCACGCCTGCGAACGCCCGCAGCCTGCAACCGGGGCTGAAGGTCACGCCAGAGGATCAGACTCTTGCGGTCTACCCCGCCACGCTCGCCCCGCATCCAGCACCCTTTCCCGCACCGATGGACCGCGAAAAGGGGATCGAGGCCTATCAGGCGCTGATTACCGCGGAGACCTATCAGGCAAGGCTCGCCCGTGGCGACACGGACGGGCTGGCGCATACCTATCTGGGCGCGGGTGATGCCCCTGTGACACGGGTTGAGGTAGCGCGCGCCACGGAACTGACCGACCGGGTGACCGAGTATGAGTTGCGCGCCGTGGACGGCAGCCCGCTGCCACCTTGGGAAGCCGGGGCGCATATCGAAATCGTGGTGGCACCTGAGTTTGTGCGACCCTATTCGCTCTGTGGCGATCCCGCCGACCGCAGCCGGTACACCATTGCCGTGCTGCGCGAAGACGCAGGGCGTGGTGGCTCGCAGCTCATGCACCGGATCTTTGCGCAGGGGCGGCGGATCTTTGTCTCGCACCCGATCAACCATTTCCCGCTGGTGCAGACGGCCAGCCATCACCTGTTGATGGGCGGTGGTATCGGCGTGACGCCGATGATCGCCTTTGCCCACGCCTGCCACCGGTCGGGTGCCTCCTTTGAGCTTCATTATTCCGCGCCCGGTTGCGCGGAAGCCGCGTTTGCAGGTCCATTGCAGGCGGTGCCCTGGGCCGACCGGGTCCAGGTGCATCTTAGCGCCGAGGGCCGCCGCGCCGATCTCGGCAAGATCCTGTTGTCAGACCCGCCTGCGGGCGCGCATGTCTACGCCTGCGGTCCAGAGCCCTATATGCGGGCCGTGATGGACGCGGCCGCACGTGCCGGGTTTCCCGAAGAGCATCGGCATATGGAGTATTTTGCTGTGCCGGATGTGCCCGACTACGAGAACCATCCTTTCACCCTGCACCTCACCCGCAGCGGGCGGCGTTTGGAAGTGCCCGCCGATCGGTCCGCGGCGGATGTCTTGCGCGGCGAAGGCGTTCACGTTGATATCAAATGCGATGATGGCATCTGTGGCGTGTGCAAATGCGGCGTGGTGGGAGGCGCGGTTGAACACCGCGACTTCGTGCTCAGCAACCGCCAGCGTGAGACCGCGATGATCCTGTGTCAGAGCCGCGCGGCGGAACCCGGCGGCGTGGTTGAAATCGATCTCTAGGCGCTCGTCGGGGGGAGGGACCCGCCTGTTGAGCGGGCCCGCATGCGCCTAGTTGGACATCCCGTGTCCCGAGTGATCGACCGCGTCGGCGCCGCGTTCCTCGATGTTGAATATCACCTCAAGTTCACCGGCGCGCTCAAACACAAGCGTGGCGGGGATCTGCTCGCCCACCTCGAAGCCATCGCCGCCAAGCCCCATGAACATCACATGCAGCCCGCCGGGTTGAAGGGAGACGGTTTCGCCCGCGGGGATTTCGATGGCGTCGACATGCATCATGCGTGCGATGCCGTCTTTCTCTTCGGTGGTGTGCAGCTCCACCTTCGGGAAGTCGGCGCGCACGGCGATCAGCCGGTCGTCGGTCTCGCCGCCGTTGGTGATGCTCAGATAGCCGCCGCCGCTCTTGGCCGTGGGGGCGGTGTTGAAGGCCATCGGGTGGTCAACGGACAGATCTCCGACGGTGTATTCATGGGCGGAGACGAGGCCGGGCAGCGACAGAAAGACGGCCGCGGCCGTTGCAAAGAGGGTTTTCATGGTGTGATCCTTGGATATGCGCGGCTCCGCGCGTGAGGTCTAAGAAAGAAAGGGCGGATCAGACCCGAGGTGGGGCGCGCACCGGGGGAGCTTGCCCAGCTTTCACCGGCACTATCGTGCGCGTGCGTGGCGGCGCGAAGACCATGGTTTGGGTATCAAGCGGCGCTGCTGCGCTGTCATGCGGCGCTGGCCCGGGGGCCGCGGCACCCAGCAGACAGGCGGCGCACCGGGTGCCCGCACTGTCCTGACCTGCCTCACCGCAAAGCGCATCAAGCGTGCCGCCGACACTGAGGTAGGCGATCATCTCCGGCGTGGGATCTTTCAGCGCAAACCTGTGCGCAAGGCTGGCTGCCGCCATGGCGAGGCTCGCGGTGATCAAGAGCATCCCAGCGACAGTGGATATGGCACGACGGATCGACATCATTCTTGAGGTACCGGGTTCCGGCGGATCGGTCCAGCGGCAAAAAGACAGGGCTGGCGCGGCAAATCGCGCTTGACGCGGCGCGCGCGGGTCGGTCCCCTTGACTCGCTGGCAACACGGGAGAGACAAACATGAGCATCAGACCCCTGGGATGCGATCCGTCGCTGTGTCTAATCGCAGGGCGCTGGCAGGCGGCGCAATCGGGAGAGACCCATCCGCTGTTCGATCCCTCGACGGGAGAATTACTGGCGCAGATCGCACGCGGGCAGGCGGCGGACATTGACCTTGCGGTAACGGCAGCGCAGGCGGCGCTGGACGGCGCGTGGGGCCGGATGCCCGCGGTGGAACGCGGCCGGATCCTCGCGCGGCTGGGTCAACTGGTGCTGGAGCACGCGGAGACGCTTGCGGATCTGGAAGCGCGAGACGTGGGCAAACCGCTGTCCCAGGCGCGGGCCGATGTCACGGCGCTGGCGCGCTATATGGAATTCTACGCAGGTGCGGTCGACAAGATCCACGGCCAGACGATCCCCTATCTGGAGGGCTACACCGTCTACACCCTGCGCGAGCCGCATGGGGTGACGGGCCATATCATCCCGTGGAACTACCCGATGCAGATCATCGGACGGTCGGTCGGTGCTGCGCTGGCCATGGGCAACGCGGTGGTGCTGAAACCCGCCGAAGAAGCCTGTCTGACAACGCTCGCCTTTGCCGAGCTGGCGATGCGGGCGGGCTTGCCCGTCGGCGCGCTTAACCTCGTGCCGGGGCTTGGAGGGGAAGCGGGTGCAGCGCTGGCGGCGCACCCGGGCGTGCAGCATGTCTCCTTTACCGGGTCGGTGGAGACGGGGCGCAAGGTGCAGCAGGCCGCGGGGCAGAACGTGGTGCCTGTCACGCTGGAGTTGGGGGGCAAATCCCCGCAGATCGTCTTTGATGATGCCGACATCGACGCAGCCTTGCCTTTTCTCGTTGGTGCAGGGATCCAGAACGCGGGCCAGACCTGCTCTGCCTCCTCGCGCATTCTGGTGCAGCGCGGCGTCTACGACGCTGTGGTTGAGGCCATGTCCGAGCGTTATGCTGCGCTGCGCGTCGGTCCGGCGCTGGAGGATCCGGAGGTGGGTCCGCTTATCTCCACGCGCCAGCGGGACCGGGTGGCGGCCTATCTCGCGCAAGGGCAGGATCTTGAGGTCGCCGCCGCGGCCACGCTGCCCGCGACGCTGCCGGCCGCGGGCGCCTATATCGCGCCGACACTGTTTGCGGGTGTGTCGCCTGACCATGTGCTGGCGCAGGAAGAAATCTTTGGCCCCGTGCAGGTCATCATCCCGTTTGAGGATGAGGCAGAAGCGCTGGCGCTGGCCAATGGCACCGCCTTCGGTCTTGTCGCCTCAGTCTGGACCCGGGAGGGTGCGCGGCAGATGCGGATGGCGCGGGCACTCAGGGCCGGGCAGGTGTTTCTCAACAACTATGGCGCGGGCGGCGGGGTGGAGCTGCCCTTTGGTGGCACGGGTCTCTCCGGGCACGGTCGCGAGAAGGGGTTTGAGGCGCTCTACGGTTTTTCCAGCCTCAAAACCGTGGCGGCGCACCATGGCTAGCGCGCCTCACGCGCCCGCCAGCACTTCGAGCCAGAACCAGACAGTGAGCACCGATAGGCCCGTGGCGAACAGCACCGAAGACGCCGCCACCCGTTTGGCGCATCCGTACATATTGGCGAATATGTAGCTGTTGACCCCCGGTGCCATGGCCGCCGTGAGCACACCGGAGCGGAACGCGTCCTGCGGCATGTCCTGTGCTGTGCCGAGGATCCAGACGATGCTGGGGTGTAGCAGGAGGGCGATGGCGCAGATCATGGCGATGGTGCGGCTGTCGCCTTCGGGCTTGTACTGCAACAGTACACCACCCAGGGCAAAGAGCGCTGCGGGCAGTGCCGCGCGCGCCACCAAGGACAGCGCATCATCGACCACGCCCGGGACTGCGAAACCCGACAGGTTGACGATGAAGCCGAGTGCAATCGCCAGCACCAGCGCGTTGCTGAACATTGCCGTCAGGATACCGCGCAGCATCACCAGTGGCGACTTGCCCCGGTTGCGCACCACCTCCATCGCGGTGATGCCGAGCCCGTAGCAGAAAGGCGAGTGTATGGAGATGATGGCGTAGTTGCCGGTCAGTGCGTCGGCCCCGTAGGCGCGTTCGGCGATTGGCAGTCCGAGAAGAACGGAGTTCGAGAACAGGCAGCAAAACCCGATGGCCACGCAATCCTCCCACGCGCGGCCAAAGAACAGCCGTGCGCCAAAGAGCCCCGCGGCAAAGCATGTGGCGGCACCTGCGTAAAAGCTGCCCAGCAGCGCGGGATCGAAGGAGGCACCCAGATCAATGCCCGCGATGGCCTGAAACAGCAGGCAGGGGATCGCGAAATGCTGGGTAAAGCGCATCAGCGCATCGATCCCCGCGCCAGAGAACAAACCGCGCCACACCGCCACATAGCCAAAACCGATGACCAGAAAGACGGGCAGGATAACGTCGAGCAGGGTCTGCATCAGCGGGCCTTTATGGGCTTGAGGCGGGTCCGGGAGCCGCCGAGGCTAAGGCGCCGGAAAGGAGAGCGTCAGCCCGTCATAGGCGGGTTCGATATGATCCGGCGTTTCCGCCAACAGCGTGGCATAGTCGAGGTCGATATGCATGTTGGTCAGAACCGCGTGTCTGGGCTGTACCCGGTCGATCCATTCCAGCGTCCGGGCCAGGTGACTATGGGTCGGGTGTGGCTCCCGACGCAGCGCGTCGACGATCCAGCAGTCGAGGTTTTCCAGCATCGGCCAGACCGCATCGGGGATCTCTGCAACATCGGGCAGGTAGGCCAGATCGCCGATGCGAAATCCCAGAGCGTTCATACCGCCGTGCGCCACTTCGAACGGGGTAAAGGTGATGAGCCCGCCCGCGCCGTCGATGGTGACATCGCCTTCCATCAGGTTCATGTCCAGGATCGGCGGGTAGGACGATCCTTCGGGCTGCACAAAGGCGTAGCTGAACCGGTCAAGCAGCGCGTCGCGCGTTGGCAGATCGGCCCAGACCGGCAGGCGTGCGCGCATGTTGAAGACGATCATGCGCAGATCGTCGATGCCGTGCACATGGTCGGCATGGCTGTGGGTATAGATCACCGCATCGAGCCTGCCGATACCGGCGCCGAGCAGCTGGTTGCGCAGATCGGGTGAGGTGTCAATCAGCACGCTGGTGCTTCCCGCCTCGCCGTGGCGCTGAACCAACAGCGAACATCGCTGGCGGCGGTTCTTCGGGTTGCCCGGGTCGCAATCGCCCCAGAGCCCGCCCAACCGCGGCACGCCGCCAGAAGAGCCGCAGCCCAGAATGGTCACCTCCAGTCGGCTCATGCGGCGGCTTGCCCGTAGGCTGCGGCCTTGGCAAAGAGCCGGTCGAAGTTGCGCTGCGTCTGGGCGGCGAACGCCGCGTAGGACATGCCGAAGGTCTCTGCCGCGCGCGCGGCGGTATGGGCTGTGTAGGCAGGCTCATTGCGCTTGCCGCGATAGGGAGGGGGCGCAAGGTAGGGGGCGTCTGTCTCGACCAGGATCCGGTCGAGCGGCGCTGCCGCAAAGATCTCGCGCAGATCGCCTGATTTCGGAAAGGCGGTGATACCCGACATCGAGAGGTAAAAGCCAAGCTCCAGCGCCGTCTCGGCGAGCATGCGGGAGGAGGAAAAGCAGTGCATCACGCACCCAAAAGCACCCGCCGCATGCTCTTCGCGCAGGATGTGCGCCATGTCCTCATCGGCATCCCGGGCGTGGATGATCAGAGGCAGACCGGTGGCGCGCGCCGCCGCGATATGGATGCGCAGGGAGCGTTGCTGGATCTCAGCGCTCTGGGCGGTGTAGTGGTAGTCAAGGCCCGTCTCACCGATGCCCACGAATTTTGGATGCGCCGCGAGCGCCACCAGCTCATCCACGCTGACCAGCGGTTCGTCCGCCGCGCTCATCGGGTGGGTGCCTGCTGCGTAAAAGACACCGCTATGCGCCTCTGCGATGGCGCGCACCTGCGGCTCCAGCCGCAGCTTGGTGCAGATGGTGACCATGCGCGTGACACCTGCCGCGGCTGCATTGGCAACAATGTCGCTCAGCTGGCCCTCGAAGTCGGGAAAATCGAGATGGCAATGACTGTCGGTGATCTCTGGGGTATCGGTCATGCCTGTCCGGTCTTGATGCGCCCGCGCGCGAGGTCACGCGGTGGCGGTTTGGCTCATCTTGATCACGGTATCTAGGACCAGAGCCGCAGGGTCAAGGTTCACGGCCAGCCCGTGGCGGACGCGCGCGCCGGTCTCCTGTGATAGCTGCGCCCAGGCGCGTGCAGAGGCAGCATCGGGGGCGAGGCGCGCGAGGATTGCCGCCTCATTGGGAGCGGCCTCGGCCCCAGGAGCAAGCCCCGTCGCCCCTGTCCGCGCCAGCCGCGCAAAGAGCAGATCAATCAGCTCAAAAAGCAGCGCGCGCCGGTCTTCGGCACCGCGGGCGGCGGCAGCTTCGGCCAGCTTGATGGCGGCGGCGCGGTCAAACTGCGGCAGCGCGTCCGCGAGGGCGACAAGATCCGCGTAGGTCTGTAGCCCGCCGAGATGCGCCAGCCGCAGGGCTGCCCCCACCGAGCCGCCAGACAGTTCGGCGAGCGCATCGGTGTTCTGATCCGCCGTGATGCCCGCCTGTGCCAGAGCGCTTGCCATATCGTCGCTGTCGAGCGTTTCCAGCCGCAGGCTCCGGCAGCGAGAGCGGATGGTGGGCAACAGGCGCGACGGCTGGTGACTGATGAGCAGCAGCGTGGCGCGGTCCGGCGGCTCCTCCAGCATCTTCAGCAGGGCGTTGGCAGCCGACGGGTTCATCTCGTCCGCAGCATCGACAATGACGACCCGGCGACCGCCGTCCGTGGCCGATAGCTGAAAGAAACCGGCCAGTGCGCGGATATCATCCACGACGATCTGGTCGCGCATCCTGTCCGTGGTCGGGTTGGGTGTTCGGGTGATCACCTTCAGCCCAGGTTCAGCCCCGGCGGTGATCCTGCGCGCAACGGGATGCTCGGGGTCGATATGCAGTGTCTGGGGGGGTGGTGGCGCCTCGAACAGTCCGCCATCCTGTGCGGGAGGTGTGCTCAGCAGAAACCGCGCGATGGTCCAGGCCAGTGTTGCTTTGCCGATACCGCGCGGCCCGCTCAGCAGCCAGGCGTGATGGAGCCGACCGCTGGTGTAGGCGTCCAGAAAGGTCTGTTGCGCCCGGTCCTGCCCAAAGATCCGGCCAGTGTCCCGGGGGTGTGGCGCGCCCTCGATCTGATCCGGGGCGCTCATGCAAGCGCACGCTCAACCACGGCGGCAACGTCGCGCGCCACGGTCTCTACCGGCCGGGCACCATCCACGATGCGGAACCGTGCCGGGGCATCGGCAGCCAGATCAAGGAACCCCTGCCGCATCTTGCGTTGTAAATCCTCACCGAACGCTTCGAACCGTTCATCCGCCGTTTGCCGGGAAAGCGCGCGTGCGAGGCCCACGCTCGGGTCCATGTCGATCAGCACCGTGAGATCCGGCTCGCGCCCGATCATCAGGTCGTGCAGCTGGTCCACAAGCGCCCGGCGCGCAGAGCTGCCGCGCCCCTGATAGAGCCGGGTGCTGTCGGCGAAACGGTCACACAGCACGATCTTGCCTGCCGCTAATGCCGGGGTGATGGTGCGTTCCAGATGATCCCGGCGCGCAGCGGTAAAGAGCAAAAGCTCGGTCTCTGGCGACCAGCGGTCCGGATCGCCCTGCAGCACCAACGCGCGAATTTCCTCGGCCCCGGGCGAGCCGCCGGGTTCGCGGGTCAGCACGACGTCGTGACCCCGGCTGCGCAGGTAATCTGCCAGCAGCCTGATCTGGGTGGATTTGCCGGAGCCGTCGATGCCTTCGAAGGAAATGAACCTGGCTGTCCCGCGCGCGGGGGCGGTCATGCGGTCACGACGCCTCCTCTGGCCCTTCGGCCAGCATGCGGAACAGGACCAGTGCGGCCGTGCTCACGCGGCTGAGAAAGCCACCCTCAGGCACGTCCCGGTCGGCCACCAGCGGCAGCCGAGTTTCGGGCAGCCCTTCAAGGGTAAAGACCAGTTCCGCCAAGGGATCCCCTGCGCTGATGGGCGCGCTGAGGGGCCCGGTATAGACAACCTCGCCTTCGATCTCGCCGGTGGCAAGCGCGGGCATCAGAATGCTGACGTCTTCCGGCACGACGAGGCCCACGGTGGGTTCGCGACCCATCCAGACATTGGCCTGACCAAAGTTTTCGCCTGCCTCGGCCAGAGGGCGCATGGCGAACTGCCGGAAGGCCCAGTTGACGATGGCCTGAGATTCCTGCGCCCGCGCCCGGACGGTATCGAGCCCGGAGATCACGAAAATCACGCGCCGGTCGCCCTGCTTTGCAGAGCCTGTGAGACCGTAGCCTGCCTCTTCGGTGTGGCCTGTCTTCAGCCCATCTGCGCCAATTCCCATGGTCAGCACGGGGTTGCGGTTGCGCCGGTTGCTTGGCACGCGGTTGTCAAACTCGAACTCCGTTTCGGCAAAGAGCGGGTAGAACTCCGGGAAGTCGGTAATCAGCCGGTCGGCGAGCGTTGCCAGATCGCGCATTGACATCAGATGGCCGGGTTGCGGCCAGCCGCTGGAATTGACGAAGGTCGAGTTTGGCATCCCCAGTTCTTGCGCGCGTTGTGTCATCAGCCGGGCAAAGCCGTATTCTGTCCCATCGGGCGACAGCGCCTCCGCGATTACCACGCAGGCGTCGTTGCCCGACAGCACGATAATGCCGCGCACCAGATCCTCCACCGTGACCCGCTCGCCTGACCGCAGGAACATGGAGGAGCCGCCGAAGGATTGCGCGTGTTCAGAGACCAGCAGCTCTTCGTTCAGATCAAGTCCACCATCGGCCTTGCCGCGGCGGATGGCCTCGAACGCCATATAGAGCGTCATGAGTTTCGACATGGAGGCAGGCGGCAGCGGCGTGTCGCCTTCCTTGTTGAGCAGCACAGTGCCGGTGGTTTGATCCATCACGAAGGCAGAGGTCGCCTGGGTGTCGAAGGCAGCGGCAGGTTGGAATGACAGGCACAGGGCCAGCAGGGTGGCGAGGGGGCGGATCATTGGTTTGGTCTCCTCAGGTCTCGTCAGTTGGCGACGGCGTAGGCGTCCGAAAACCCTTCGCGTCTGATCTTGTCAAGCAAAGCGGCATGTTCATCGGCGGTTCTGGCCGGTCCTACAACGACCCGCCAGAAGGGTTTTCCACCGAGCTGTTGCGGGTCGATGGTCGGTATCAGGCCGGTGTTGCGCATCTGTTGCGCTGCGCGGTCAGCGTTGGGTCTTTGGCTGAAGATGCCGATCTGGACGAATGGCCTATCGAGCGCGATGGCCACAGGGCGGGTCGCTGCAGTAGTTGCGACGGTTTGGGTCGGCGTGGGCGCCTTGTTGGCGATGGCTGCATGGTCGAGCGGCGTGTCCGTCTCGCTGCGCAGGGCAACGACTGTCAATTCTACCGGTACACCCGCGGTCACGCCAAGCGATGATGCAGCGTCCGAGGACATCTGCAGACGTGGCCCGGGAATGCCTTTTGCCTTGGCGAACAAGGCGCCGACGGCGAATTGGTCGTTCTGCAGATTGCGGATGATGACCCGTTCGGGTTCGGTCACGTCGGGATGTGCAATCCAGACACCACCCAGCGAGGGCCGTCCGTCCCAGAGACCGGTTTCCTTGACCGAAAAGACCTCGGGCGCTTCGACATCGCGTGTGGGCGTTTCGGAGGCCGGTGTCGGGGGAGCCTCTGCCGCTGTGGGCTGAGCGCCGAGTGCTTGGGCCAGATTGAAAGGTGCGGCTTCACTGCAAGCGCTCACCAGGCTGCAGAGCGAGAGCGCCTGCGCACATCGCCAAGGCGTCCTTGCAGCACGACGGACCGCCGTCTGTCGGTATGCCTCAAGCGGGTATGTCATTGCGCCTTCTGCCCTTTGCCCGGAGGTTTTAACGTCACCTTAGCCCTGCGCTGTGAGAGTGGGAAGGTCCATCCGAGCCGGTCGGCGAGAATTGCACGGCGTTTACGCTTGATTTCATAAGTCGTGATGGGTTTATACGGGACGGATGACCGTCGCCGGAGGAGTGGCAGAGTGGTCGAATGCACCGGTCTTGAAAACCGGCGTGCGTGAAAGCGTACCGTGGGTTCGAATCCCACCTCCTCCGCCACTGGCTTTTCTGGAACAGAAAGGCCAGTTGCGTTCAGTTCGAATAGAACCATTGGGCGGGGAAGCCGTTCGGCATGGAAATCAAGCTGGCACTGAACATGAGGAATCACGCTGAAGCCGTCCGCTTCAGGGACAGTATGCTGGAGCAGATACGGCAGCTTGAAGCGAATGCGCTGGTCGCGAGAGACATCGCAATGCCCGTTGATGTTCTAGCATCTCCATCCTCAGGTTGCTGGCTTCAGACGTCGATTGGCAGTTCATCCAGAATAGCCAGAAAACTCTGCGTCACTCTCAGCCCCATCTTGTGCTTTGGAATGACCACGCTGGTGGTGAACTGTGTGCCTAGTTCGGCAATGGGTACTTCGGTCAGACACCCGTCTCCGACCGAGCTGGCTTCCAGGAAAATGCCGACTCCGATGCCCTGCAAGATGGCCTCTTTCATGACGGGGAAGGTGGTCATGGTCACAAGTCTTTTCGGGGTCAGACGCTGATCCGCAAGCGCTTTTGAGACGATGCGTTGGGTCAGGGACCCCGTTTCCGGCAGGATCAGCGTATGTGCCGCGATCTCAGCGAGGCTCACCTCTGCCTGTTGCGCTATGGAGGTCTCCTGTCTGGTGTAGCAAACATAGCGTGTGCGCGCGATCGGGCGGATGTAGAAATCCGTCTGTCTGGTCGGTTCGGTGACAATGGCGATGTCTACCCGCCTTTCTTGCAGCCTTTGCATGGCCGACGACCAGTCAAACAGCGTGAAGTCGACCGATATCTTCGGATACCGTTCTGTATAGCGCGCGATGAGATCCAACGCGGGTTGCGGTGCGTTTGCGATGACGGTCAGGTGCCCGTGATCAAGAGCAGCGTGTCCGCGCAACCGTTCCTCGATCTGCTGATTGAGCGATGCGTAAGCGTCCGCAAGTTCGAACAGTTCCTGACCAACGGGTGTCAGTGTAACACCGTCACGGCCCCGGATCAGAACCTGCGCGCCAACCGTGGCTTCCAGGTTGGCGATGTGCTGGCTGATGGCCGATTGCGACACGCCCAGACGGCGCGCCGCACCGGAGATCGACCCCTCACGAACCACATGGGCAAAGGATTTCACTTGGTGCGTGCTGACTGACATGACCTACCTCGGTATTCCCGAAACGACTGTAGAGCCCATAAGTCTCGCTAATATGACGTCACAGAATCGAGACTGTTCCGATGCATCATGTCCCTGACGCGCAGGTGCCTTGGGAGGCTTTGATGTCGCAGATATCGTTGAAGTCGATCACCAAGACCTTTGGCAACACGCCCGTGTTGAACGGTGCGTCACTCGACATTGAGGATGGTGAGTTCGTCACCCTCGTCGGTCCATCGGGCTGTGGCAAGTCCACCCTTCTCCGCATTCTGGCGGGGCTCGAGGCAGCGGATGCGGGGCAGGTGACGATCGAGGGGCGCGACGTCAACGCCGTGCGACCCGCGGATCGAAACCTTGCGATGGTGTTCCAGAGCTACGCGCTCTACCCGCATCTGAGCGTGGCGCAGAACATGATGACCCCGCTTCGGATGCGCGATCTGAACCGGTTGGGTCGGCTGCCGCTGCTCGGGCCCCTGGCGGCTCGTGCCGCGCATCGCAAGATGCGTGAGCAGGTGGCGGAGGTTGCGGAGACCTTGCAGATCACCCCGCTGCTGGACCGCAAACCGGGGCAGCTGTCTGGCGGGCAACGGCAACGGGTGGCACTGGGGCGAGCGATGGTGCGCGCGCCCGTGGCCTTCTTGATGGACGAGCCGCTGTCGAACCTGGATGCCGCACTGCGGGTACACATGCGCGCCGAACTGAGCGAGCTGCACCGTCGTCTTCAAGCGACGTTCGTCTACGTGACCCATGATCAGGCCGAGGCGCTGACGATGTCAGACCGGATGGCGGTTATGATGCATGGTAATATCCTGCAGATCGGACCGCCCAACGACATCTACCTGAACCCCGCTTCACTGGATGTCGCGCGCTTTATCGGATCGCCACAGATCAACACCCTTCCCGGGGAACTGACCGGTGCGGGCAAGTTGGAATTGCTCGGCGTAGCCTCTGACACGCGATATGTGGGCACGCGGCAAGCGGTAACCGTAGGCCTGCGGCCAGAGCATCTGACGGTGCGCCCCACCGGACGCTTCTCCGGCGTCGTCAGACGCAGCGAAAATCTGGGTGCGGATGTCTTTCTGCACGTCGATGTGAATGGTGCGCCAGCGCCCGTGGTTCTGCGCGTGCCGCCGGCAAAGGCGCGGGTGCGCGGGCAGCGGGTGGCGTTCGATTTTGATCTGAATGATGCTCTTTATTTTGACGTGGATGGCGCACGGGTCAGCGTTCCCAAATCCGCACGCGAGGTCGCGTGATGGCGCAAAGCCGCGCGTATATCTGGTTCATCGCGCCCGCGCTGATCTTGATGTTTGTGATCTTGCTGATCCCGATCCTGATCGCAGGCGGGTTGAGCATGACAGACTACTCGCTCGGCAATAGCGGCGCATCCTTTGTAGGGTGGGAGAACTACGAGCGCATCTTTAGTCGTTCGCAATACGAAAAGATGTTCGGGGCGACATTCCGCTATGTCTTTGTGGTGGTGCCCTTGACGGTGGGGTTGGGTCTGGGTGCAGCGCTTCTGATCCATTCGCTGGGGCGGTTCGGGGATCTCTACAAGACGATCTACTTTTTGCCTGTCATGGCGGCGCTGATTGCCATGGCCATTGTGTGGGAGTTTGCATTTCACCCCACCATCGGGATCGTCAATGCGACGCTGGAACGCGGCTGCGGCACCATTCTGGAACACTGGAACTGGTACGCTCAAGGCTGCGAACGGACGTTTCCGCTGT
This sequence comes from uncultured Roseobacter sp., assembly GCF_947496515.1. Lineage (GTDB taxonomy): Bacteria > Pseudomonadota > Alphaproteobacteria > Rhodobacterales > Rhodobacteraceae > Roseobacter. The sequence goes on from NZ_CANMDB010000002.1 coordinate 257,872, forward strand.
GGCTCAACGATCGGGACTACGCCATCTGGACGGTGAGCTTTATCGGCGTCTGGCAGGGCTTTGGGTTCAACATGGTGCTGTATCTCGCGGGTCTCGCGTCAATCCCGCCATCGCTTTATGACGCGGCGGAGATGGACGGCGCCACGCGCGGGTGGGATCGTTTTCAGCTGGTCACCTGGCCGCTGCTGGGGCCTACGACCGTCTTTGTGGTGACCATCAGCTTTATCCGCTCGTTCCAGGTCTTTGATATGGTCGAGGCCTTCTATCCACAGGGCGGCGGACCCTCGAAAAGCGTCTATGTGATGATGTTCGCTATCTATGAAAAGGGTATCCAGCAAAACCTTATGGGAATTGGGGCGGCTATTACCGTCATCTTTTTAGGCTTTGTCATGATCCTCACGCTGATCCAGCGCTGGCTGGTAGAACGCAGGACACACTATGTCTGACATTACACTCTCGGGCACATCGGCGGATGCAAAGGCGACGGGCTTCCGGTTCAACACCCGCGCCGCGGTAACCCATGCGGTGCTGATCCTCGGTGCACTCCTCGTGCTCTTGCCGTTTTACACGATGCTCAGCCTGTCGCTGAAGGCGCCACATGAGATCATGCAGCAGACGGGCGGGTTCTGGGGTGCACAAGAGCCGTTCCGCGACGATTTTTGCGTCAAGCTTGGCAATGCGGTCGAGGACTGCATGGTGAACCCGATCATCTACAACTACACCACCGCGTTCGAGAAAGCGCCGCTGCTGCGTTATCTGCTGAATGGGTTGGTCGTGACGGTCTCGATCTTTGTCATTCAGGTGATTGTCGCGCTGCCCTGCGCCTACGCACTGGCCAAGCTCCGCTTTTGGGGGCGCGAGGCGGTGTTTGCCCTGGTCCTGTTTTGCCTCCTGATCCCGGTGCACGCCATTGCGCTGCCGCTTTACATCATGCTGGCCAAGGTCGGGCTCACCAACAGCTATGCCGCCCTCATCATCCCGTGGACGATATCGGTCTTTGGCATTTTCCTGATGCGCCAGTTCTTCATGACGGTGCCGGATGACCTGGTTGATGCGGCCCGCATGGACGGGATGAGCGAATACGCTATCATCTGGCAGGTCATGTTACCCACCGCGATCCCGGCGCTGATGGCCTTTGGCATCTTCAGCGTGGTGGCACATTGGAACGACTATTTCTGGCCCCGCATCGTCATCACCGGAAACCGGGATCTCTTCACCCCACCCTTGGGCCTGCGAGAGTTCAAGGGGGATGCCGACGGGGACAACTTCGGCCCCATGATGGCCACCGCCTGCATCATCGTCACACCGTTGATCGTCTGTTTCCTGCTGGCGCAGCGCCGGTTCATCGAGGGGATAACGCTGTCTGGAATGAAGTGAGGAGCATCGCGCCCCTCACCCCACCCATCCCACGAGAGGGATTCATCACTGGGGTCTGCCAATCGCCAAACCGTCAGGCCCCGCAACAGGAGAGTACCGTAATGAAACATGCATTGACTGCAATGGGCCTTGTGCTCGCGGCCACCACCGCGACGATGGCCGAAGACAAGATCGTTGTTGAGTTCGCCTATCCTTACAGCCACCTTTTCGACGTGACCTATGAGGCGATCCTGCCCAAATTCTATCAGGCGCATCCGAACATCGAGATCAAGATGCGCGCCACCTATGAAAGCTACGAGGATGGCACCAACACCATTCTGCGCGAAGCGGTTGCGGGTACGCTTCCTGATGTGACCATGCAGGGGTTGAACCGTCAGGCGATCCTTGTGGAAAAGGGCATCGCCAAGTCGCTTGAGCCTTTCATCTCCGCCGAAGCCGATTTCGCCAAGGACGGATATCACAAGGCGATGCTTGATCTCGGGACTTTTGATGACGCGGTCTACGGGCTGCCGTTTTCGATTTCGCTGCCTGTGGGTTATTACAACATGGAAGTGATGGCCAAGGCCGGCTATGACAAGACCAATCTGCCCACGACGTGGGAAGAAGTGGTTCAGGCCTGTGTCAATCTGCGCGAAGCGGGTGTCGACAACCCGATGTTCTGGGGCTGGAACATCACGGGCAACTGGTTCCTGCAGGCGCTGATGTGGAGCCAGGACAAGCCTACCGTTCAGAATGCTGACCTTCAGTTAGATACGGAGGAGGGATTGATTGCGCTCACGACGATGCAGGACATCTTTCAGGGGTGCGAGATGCAGAACCTGGAATGGAAAGCGGCGCTTGCATCGTTTTCGGCCGGTGATCTGGGGATGATGTACTGGTCGACCTCCGCGGTTGGCGCGGTCGAGCGGGCCATGGGGGACTTCACGCTGGTGACCAGCGAATTCCCCGGAATTGAAGCGTCTGGCCCGATGGGTCTTCCGGCAGGCGGCAATTCGGCCATGCTGGTGTCCACCTCCGAAGACCCCGCTGAACTGGAAGCCGCTTGGGCCTGGCTAAAGTTCATTACCTCGGGTGAGGGTGCTGCCGACGTGGCACGCACCACCGGTTACATGCCGCCAAACCAGGCGGCGAATGAGATTATTCTTGCCGACTTCTATGCCGAAAACCCGGCCAAGGCGACGGCTGTGCGCCAATTGCCGCTTTTGCGCGAGTGGCAAGCCTATCCTGGTGATAATGGTCTGGCCGCGACGCAGATCATCTACGATGGGCTCGAAGGTATCGTGACCGGTGAATTCGACGATATGAAGGAACTGCAGAAGGACCTGACTGACGACGTGCAGGATCTGCTGCCGTCAGGCTCCTGACAGTATGCTCCGGGGGGCGGGCATGCGCTGTCCCCCGGAACCTTCCGCGCGAGACTGAGGCGACATTCATGAAATTGCTGCACTTCACCGACATCCACCAGACAACACCTGGGGAAACCATCGGCGGGCGCGATCCCAATGCGAACTTTGCCAAGGGGTTGGCCCATGCCATGGAGCACCATTCCGATGCCACGGCGCTCTTCATCACCGGCGATCTATCGGACTGGGGAGATGCCGATGACTATGCGCGGCTCAAGGCGCAACTTGCGGGGCTGCCCATGCCTGTGCACCTCATGATCGGGAACCACGATGACCGGCCTACCTTTGCAACGACGTTTCCCGAGTGCGTAAACGAAGAAGGCTTTGTGCAATACGCGGTGCCGTTACCGATTGGAACGGCGCTTTGCCTTGACACATGGGGCCCGGAAACCCACGCGGGGCATTTTTGTGCGCGGCGCCGGGCATGGCTTTCAGCCCAGCTCGACCTGACGAATGGCCCGTTCTGGATCTTCATGCACCACAACCCGGTACCCATCCGCATCGCGCCGATGGACAAGATCATGCTGCTGGATGCCGACCGCTTTGCGGATACGGTGGCGCTCAATCACAGCAAGATCCGCCACATTTTTCATGGTCATTGCCATCTGCCGTTAACCGGATCACTGCACGGCATTCCGGTCTCCGCCCCGCGGGGCACGAACCATGCAGGTTGGCCAGATTTCGGTGCAACACGGTTGCTGTCGTCAGCCGCGCTAACCGAGGCCTATAGTGTTATTTTCGCGACGCCCACGACAACCATGGCTCACATGGTCGAGTTCGGCTACGAGGGCGAGATTGTCGGCGAAGGTACTCCCGACTATGCCGACTGGGACCGCATGACGATGGCGCGATGACGTCAATACCCCCGGGGATGTCTGTCACTGATGCGGTGTTCGTCTGAACACGTAAAGGATGTGCAAACCGTTTTGCTGCGTGGTGAGTTTCGGCGTCGGTCAAGGTCTTCTGTTCGGGGATAACTCTCAAAAGCTGCGTTTTGGACCAAGGACCCGTTCCGGAGCCGCGCGATTTCTTCGATCCGGGTATGCAGGTGGCTCAGGTGAACCTGCCGGATACGATCATCGGGTCCGCTCACAACGCGCATTTCCCCTATTATCTGGGAGCAATTGTGGGTTTTGTCCGCCGCGATAAACATCGACCAGCAGCAGCGCACGGTGTCTCTTGCCGGGCGCATGAAACCCTCTACCGCATCGGTTTTCCGACATCCAGTCGGTTTGATGGCGGTCAGCGGACCCCGCTCGTCGACGGCCCACCAAAGGCAGTACGTTGCCTATTCACCCAGACGTCGGTTTCATCCCTTCCCATACCACCCGGCCCAAGCGAAAACGTCCGACTGAAGACCATGTCAGGGGTGCTGCCGGTCACGGGCGCGCTTTCGGACGTCACATCCGCCTTTTGAGCCCGGCAATGGATCGTTGCTCCATCGACTGTAATAGAGCGCCGCGCTGCCAGCACGCTGCCGGATCCCGGTTCTGGATAAGGACGCTGGTCAGATCACTTCCTCACCGGTCCCGCCTATTTTCCAGACCCTCTACCCGGGCAAAGAATGCATGCGGCGCGAGAGCGATCGCGGACGCTGTTTGCGCGATTGCAGTGGTTGCGCGCTCTTTCCAGCGTTTCGTTGGTTCACGTGGCACCAGAATTTCCGCGCGCGGCAAGCGCGGGCGGAAACCGACTGCCACAGCGGTACTGCAAAGGTCCAGTCCAGCTTCGGACTATGGATTTCCTCAAATTTCGTGGAGGGGTACGGGCCTATAGTTTCGCACCTTTTGGGGGCGATCCTTTCATGGCGTCGGTGACACGCCGCGGTTTAAGGTCATTGCCTAGGGCCGGGCTGATGATGCGACGGCCAGATACAGAAGGCCTGCGCGGGCTGGCACGCTGGTGATGTCCGCAACCCACAACACGTGCGGCGCATCGGCATAGAAGGCGCGATCCACCGGATCACGTATTGGCCGGGCGCGCGGATTGCATTCAGTCGTCAACACGAGCTGTCGTCGTCTGACACGCTTCAAGCTTGTGGCCTTCATCAATCGCTCGGTGCGTTTGCGCCAGACTTCGATGCCTTCATCTGCCGGTTCGGCGTGAGTGCGCGGCGCACCCCTGTTCTCATTTGACCGGCGGCAGACGCATCCGATATCGCTTTTTCAGCGTAATCGTAAGTTCCATGCTCTTTCAGCTCTGTTGCGGCCCGGATCATTTCACCAAGGGCCGCCCGTGCAAGCGAGCCACCGGTGCTAATCCGTCGTACCCCGGCTTTTGAGAGATCGTTTACCGAATAGGTCGCGGCGGAAAGCCCCACAACCACGTTGACGGGTACAGTAACCGCTGCACACACCTGTTGAACGCATTGGATGTCCGGCAGTCCCGGAGCATAGACAACATCCGCACCAGCCTGTTCGAAGGCTTTCAGGCGTCGGATCGTGTCGCCCAGGTCAGGGCGGCTATAAACATAGTTTTCCGCCCTTGCGGTGATCAGGAATTGCTTTGATGGCTTGGCCTCGACGGCCGCTCTTATCCTGTCGACCGCAAGCTCGAGGTCGAAGATCGGGTTGCTGGGGTCGCCGGTCGAATCCTCGATGGTGCCACCGCACAAGCCGATCTCGCCTGCTTCGCGCACCGTTTGCGCCACATCGTCGGGCGATGCGCCAAAACCGTCCTCGAGATCTGCAGAAACGGGAAGGGACGTTGCGTCGACAATCGAACGGGCGTTGTCCAAAACCTGTCGGCGCGAAAGGCTGCCGCTGGAATCCCGCAACCCCATCGAAAAAGCCAGCCCCGCACTTGTCGTGGCCAAAGCTGGAAAGCCCAGCCCTTCCAGAATGCGAGCGGTGCCAGCATCCCAGGCGTTCGGCATCAGAAATGCACCCGGCGCGTGGTGAAGCTGCGTGAACACATCAAGTTTCTGCTGATGCGAGGTTGGTGGCATATGCTGGCGTCTCTCCTTCAGTGTGACGGGCTCTTTGTTGATTTCGCCCTGTGGCGCCAGATGGCATTCCCGTCCGTGCTGGCGCGTTTCCAAAGGAGACGTGCGTGTTGCAACAAACATGCTTCGAGCGAGAATTCCCAGCATCCCGATCACCTCCGAAGTCAGGTTAGAGGCATTCCTATGGATTGAGGAAATGAATTATATTGCTAAATGTGATGAGCATTGAATATGACAAAGGCATGAAACGCGATCTCGAAATCGATCTTCTGCGGTCATTTGTGGCCGTGGCGGCGCACCTCAACTTTACGAAAGCAGCGATTGCGATCGGCCGTACCCAGTCGGCAGTGAGCCTCCAGATCAAGCGGCTCGAAGAGATCGTCGGCAAGCGCCTGTTCGACCGGAGCCGGCAGTCGGTGTCGATTACTCGGACCGGGGAATCCTTGCTGGTTTACGCCAACCGTATCCTTGCTGCCAATGACGCTGCCCTTTCCCACATTCAACGGCCTGAGGCAGCGGGACTGGTCCGGATCGGTGCCCCAGATGACTACGCGGCATTCCTGTTGCCGCCAGTTCTCTCGGCAATTCGCAAGGAACATCCCCGACTCCAGCTGGAAGTCACATGTGATAATACCTGTGACCTGCTGCCCCAAATAGACAACGGGGGTCTTGATGTCGTCTTGGCGACCCATCAAACGACCGCCGTCGCCGGTGAGATCGCGCGATACGAGCCGCTTCACTGGGTTGCCGCGCCTGACTATTCGGACGACCCGGCGGCGGCGCTGTCACTGGTACTGTTTCCAGCAGGATGTGTCTGCCGCGACATCGCCCTGGACGCATTGCGGCGGATCGACCGTACGTGGCATGTGGCCTATTCCACCCGAAGTATCGGATTGATAGAGCAGGCCATACTTGAGAGCTCTGGCGTGTCTGTGATGGAAGCCTCGACCATCCCGCCCAGCCTCAAGGTCATAGACGGCAGGCCGGGCTTTCCTGCGCTGCCTGATGTGGTGATCTCTGTCCACCGGTCGACCATAAGCGAAGCGCATGTCTCGCTCGTCGCCGACTATCTTTTGTCAAAGCTGGCGGGCAAACCTCGGGGAAATGCAGTCGGGACATGAAGTTGACCGATTGCAGAGGCGCTATTTATCCAGGCTGGAAATCGGTTCATCGTGCGTTTCGAGCCGCCGCCCAGATCACTGTGGATGTTAGGATCGAGCCCGATTTGTGATGTCTCCGCGGAGTGGTTCATGACTGCGCAAGACTTCGAGGCGTGTAGAGCACTAGTTTTCGCCGAACGTGTCTCTGTAAGCCAAGGGAGAGACCCCTACGTGCCGCTGGAAGGCCCGTCGAAGACGCTGTTCATCGGAGAAACCGGTGTTAAAGGCAATTTTCGCCAGTTGAAGATCACTTCGGGCCAGGGCGCGTTTCGCTGCATCCACACGCATGATCTCGACAGCCTTTGCGGGCGTCATACCCGTTTTCTCCTTGTACTTCCGGGAGAAACTACGAGGGCTCATGGCGATCCGTTCTGCCAGTTTCGGAACGCTCAGATCGCTTTGCAGATGTCCGGCGATCCAGGCATGAAGGTCCGCGAATAATCCTTCGGTTTCCGCAGCCTGAATGTTGAGTGCGTCGCTGAACTGGGCTTGTCCGCCCGGTCGTTTGAAAAATACGACCAGCGCCTGTGCAACCTGCATGGCAGCTTCGTGGCCCATGTCTTCTTCGATCATCGCCAGCGCGAGATCAATACCAGCCGTCACACCGGCGGACGACCACATATTCCCGTTTCGGACGAAAAGCGGATCACGCTTGACGTCGATTTCAGGAAAGCGCCGCTTCAGTTCATCCACCTGACGCCAATGGGTGGTGACGCTGTGCCCGTTGATCAACCCGGCAGCTGCGGTTAGAAACGATCCCATGCACGTCGAGGCAATCCGCTTGCACCCTTGGCTGGTCGTTCTGACCCAATCCACAAGGTCTTTCTGTTCCACCGCATCAAATACCCCGTTGCCACCGGCGACAATGAGGGTGTCAATCGGTTCACTGGCAGCCTGTTCAAGAGAGACGCTGCCAAGTTCCACCGCACAGTCTGTAAGAACCGGACCGCCACCCGGGGATGCCACGTCGATCTGGTAGCGTTTCCGACCACCGGCGATTTCGGTGTTGTTCGCGCTGCAGAACGCCTGCAGCGGTCCCGTGACATCAAGGAGCGTGACACCCGGGTAGATGACAAAGACAACGCGGTGCACGGGATTGGCTGTTTTTGACTGCATATTGTCATTTATGCCAATTCCGGCGGCATGTAAACCGATCTGGCCCTAGATAGCGGAGCCAGTCAGTTGACCCTCAAGCCCCAAAACAAGACCGCAGCACTCATCATCGGATTGTCTTTCGTCGCCCTTGCCCTGACATTTTCAGCAAGAGCGGCCTTGGGGCTGGTCATGCCAATATTGGAACAGGAGCTCGGCTGGTCCAGGAGCTTCACGTCAGGTGCTGCGGCGGGCGCCCTCCTGGTCATGGCCGCGATTGCTCCGTTTGGTGGGCGGCTCGTCGACAAACAAGGCGCGCGGGCAATCCTGCTGATCGGGCTCGGGGCGCTGGCCGCCGGGTGCTTTCTGGTTGCGGCGACCGTCAACCCCATTGCCTTCCTTCTGGCGTTCAGTGGCATTGCAGCCGTCGGCTTTGGCCTCGTCGCCACCCATGTGGTCTCCACCGCCGTTGAACAGGAAGTCAAAACAGACCGAGGTCTGGCGACCGGCATCGCAACATCGGGATCCACAGGCGGTCAATTCATCTTTGTTCCACTTCTGGCTGTACTGATCAGCGCTTATGACTGGCGGTTGGCCTTTGTCGCACTTGGCATTGGAACACTCGTTGTCATGGGGTGTGTCTTTCGCTGGTTTCCCAAGACCACGAAGGGCACGACCGACGGCTCAGCAGCGAACAGGTCCACCGGTACACTGTGGCGGGACCTAACAAGCATTCTGAAACTGCCGGCGTTTCAGATCCTGTTCTGGAGCTACTTCATCTGCGGCTATACAACCTCTGGCGTGATCGAGACCCACTTTCTGCCCTATGCCGCGTTTTGCGGGTTCGGACCGGTCCCGTCTGCAACGGCCTACGGTCTCTTGTCGGCAATCAACCTTGTCGGGATGATCTTGGCGGGGTGGCTGACCGATCGGGTAAACAGGCCGCTGCTGTTGGGGATGATTTATCTGGTGCGCGGTCTTACCTTCGTCATCCTGCTCAACGTCGGTGCCAGCTTTGAGACCTTGATCTTCTTCTCGATCCTCTTTGGTCTGGTGGACTACTCGACAGTGCCGGTGACGGCGAGCCTTGTGGCCTCCCATATCGGCAGGGGAGTTATGGGATTGGCGTTTGGCCTGATCTCCGCAGGACACCAGATCGGAGCCGCTGCCGGTGCCTATTTCGGAGGAGTTCTCTTTGATCTCTATGCCCAATATGATTGGGTTTGGTGGTCTTCTGTCTGGCTGGCCGTATGTGCGGGTGCCCTGGTGTTTTTGATGAAAGACAAACCGCAAGACCGATGCCTTTTGCAGGTCTGAGAAATGTCGTTGAATTTCACCAGAACCTGCCGCACCAGCTGAATTGAAACCGAGTGCCGGGTGGCGCCTTTCGTAAGGCCGGACATGGGCCTTGGCCGACGCCCCCTCCGTTCGTTTTCAGAGCGGTCATCATGGGCAATTCTTCCGTACATTTTCAAAAGAACGCGCAGTCTTTCAGTACTATCAGTCCCAGGCAGCCGATGCTGTGGGTGTCAGCTACTCAGAAATGCCTTCCCGGCTTTCCCAGTCTATGTCGGGCTGCTGAGCGATAATACCACAAGGATTGTGAGTGCCGTCATTCACGTAGTAACCGAAGCGGATTTCTTCAAAATCCACCGTCTCGCGAATACCTGGCAATTGAACTACCTGGCGCGTGAAACGCCACAGGTGCGGGTAGTCCACCAATCTCCGGCGGGTACAGCGAAAATGTGTCGCATATACCGTATCGAAGCGGACCAAGGTCGCAAACAGTCTAACATCAGCAAGCGTTAGGTTGTTTCCGAACAGGAAGGTTCTGCCATCGAGCCGCGTTTCCAATTCGTCCAGCGTGTGAAAAACAAGGTCAACGGCTGCATCATAGTCGCCTTGCCGTTGGGATTTCCCGGCGCGATAGACCGCATTCGAAAGGCCGTCGAAAATATGCTGGGTGAGCACGTCGATTTCGTCGCCGAACTCCTCTGGCCGCAGAGCAATTGATGGGCTTACCGCATCGAACGCCCGCATAATGTCAGACGATGAGTTCGATAAGATCTTGCGTTGCTTCGCATCCCACAAGATCGGGACCGTTGATCGCCCGGTGTAGTCGGACACCGTGGAGGTGTAGAATTGATGCACATGCGTGAACTGCGCGCGATCGGGAAGCGGCCCGCCGGGCAGGAGGCCGTAACCTTCTCGGCGTGGACCGCCAGCCCATTGGATCTGCACAGCGTCGGTCATCTTTGAAAGCACAAGAGCGATCACAGCACCATGTGACCAGGGACAGCTTGCCGACGCGATCAGAAAGAAACGGCCACGCTCCTCCAACAAGTGGCGCAAGACTTCTGGTTGGATGGATGTGGGCAGGGCGCTTTGCTCTCGGCGGTAGGTGCCCGAAACCATCGAGCGGTCCGCGTGATCATCCCATTTTCCATCTATCAGCATACCCATGCACGCCCACCTTTTTTGAGGATTGGAAGGCTCTACCTGACACTAAAAGCAACCGTCGGCGCAACAGCAACTCTGCCCCGCCTCGACGTCGGAACGGATGCCGGCGTGACCCGGGTCAGTCCACGATAATCCGGGCGCAGCACCGCGGTGCGCTATATGTATGCTGCCCATAAGATAGCCCGTTGCATCGTCAGCCAACACGGGATGTCGGAGAAACCGCACGAACACACCGTCGGTCGGGGACCGAAGTAGCCGCACGGGCAGTTGCTAAGGCTGACCGGGGATGTCCCTCGAACGCCGATGTGTAGTCCGATTTCTGCAATAGCCTTCATTGGGTGCCCTATGGATCGCAGTCACAGGCGGGGGTCATCAACCCAACGGTCATCGACGCCGATATCGTTGCTGCAGGGGACAACGTCTTCGGCTTCCTGAGCTGCCGCGGCGCTTGACGCTGACAAACAGACCTCGCTTTGCGCGCTCACCAGCCGCGACGCATCGTTGACCTGTCCGCCTCGACCGAGGACATGATCAAGGCCTATACCTCCGCAGACTACCTTCTTTGACGGCTCAGCTTGGTTTTCGCGGGCTTGGTCACCGAAAAGCAGACGTGCCGCAACCCTGCGACAGCAAGGAAACAGCAGTGCAGGATATGACGACTATATTCCACAGATCTGGCGTTTTTCTTGCTCGGGCGTGGATTTGCGTTGCCGCCGGACCCGAGCCTCATTATTCAATGGTCAACAGTTTTTAACCATTGGACTTGTTATGACGATCCCGACCCTTTGGCGTGCGCCATTTCAGATTACGACCGGAGCTGCGAGTGAAGGGGGCAAGTCTTCCTTCGAGGTGATCGGATTGGCCAACGGAGGGCTCATGTTTGCGTGGGGCTTGCGTGAGGCGCAAGCCGTCGGCGGTACCGGAAGCGATATCATCGGTAAAATCTATGACGCGGACGGAAAAGTTGTTTACGATTCCTTCTTTCTGAACAGAGCGGTGACACTGGGCGACCAGAAATCCTTCACCCTGGCGCCGACGCATGATGGCTTCGTATTGGCTTACACAGACGGCGAGCTTCGTTCTTCGGCGATCCGGATCGAACGAACCTTCGAAGACCTGTCCTATGTATACGGGTCGGTCACCGCTGAACGCGGATTTGATAACGCAAAACTTGCAGTGAACCTCACGCCCACCAACGATGACATATTTGTTGCGTATACGACATCCCTTAGCTCTAACCGGGAGTTCAACGCGCGCATCATCGATGAGAATGATGTGTTTTCGCCGACGTTCTCCGAGCAGAATCCAGCACATAATTCTACAATCAACTCAATCTCCGATGTTGTGGTTCTGAGCGACGGAAGCTTCGCCTCACTCATCAAGAATGGCACCAGCGCTTACGTATCCGTCGTTTCTGAAAATAATCTGTTGCTTTCTGAGACCGCGGTAGACACCTCAATACCGGTGATCGCGGAAGGTATCGCAAGCCTTGCAGGTGGTGGATTTGTCGTCGTCAACGAGGTGCTACTGGAGCAAAAGGCGATTACCGCCCAGGTGTATGCCAGCGACGGTCAGTTGGTGGGGGGCACCGGCCCGATTGTGGTTGAGGGTCAGAACGCAACACGCCCCTTGGTGCAGGCTCTGCCGGACGGTGGTTTCGCCATTCTGTTTGAAGCCGGGAGCGCCCGCTACTTCATGCAACTCTTCAACGCCGACGCTACCAGTGCCAGTGAATTGTTTCTTCTTGCGGATGAAAGCGCGGTAACGTCATTTCCCGCGATCCCGGCAATGACGGTCACGGCGGACGGCCGGATTGTCTTGGTAACCGAGCGCAGCGAAAGTATACGGGACAGCGGTGACTACTATGCGTCTATCTGGGATCCGCGCGGCAAGGTTATAGACCCTGACGATTACGGTCAGATCCGCGCGAATTTCCTCGCAACCGATACGATCACTACAGGTGTAAACGGCTCGATTGTGTTGCAAGGGGCACCGGGGGACACGATCCTCGGCCAGGGCGGTGATGATGTGATCTACACCTCGGCCAGCGGTGACTTCCGGGGAGGTGGCGGCAACGATCGGTTCGTTCTGGCAGCCCAGTTCCCCGCCACGGGCGATTTCCGCGCCATTGACGGTGAAACGGGCATCGATACCTTGGACACCCGGGCCGTTACGGTCTGCTACACCATCAATCTCGAAACGGGAGAGACGAGCTATCCAGGCGCGCCTGCGACGCAGGCCGAGGCGGTCCTCAATATCGAGAACCTGATCACCGGCAAAGGCAATGACACCATAACCGGGTCTTCTCTGCGCAACGAGATCGAGACGGGGCAAGGTAACGACACGGTCTTTGCCGGAGACGGCGATGATGTGGTGCGGGGCCAGCGCGGTGATGACATCCTTAATGGCGAGAACGGCAACGATACGCTGAACGGTGGTGAGGGGAACGACACGATCTTGGGCGGCGGTGGCGCGGATACCGTCTACGGCCAGGACGGTGACGATGTAATCGGAGGTGGCGATGGCAACGACCAGCTCTTTGGCGAAGACGGCAATGACACGATCAACGGCGGTGAGGGCGATGACACCATCGGCGGGGCATTCGGCAATGACGTGATCAACGCAGGTGACGGAAACGACACCGCCTTCGGTGGCGAGGGCGATGATACCGTTCGAGGCGGCGCCGGAAACGACCGGCTCTTCGGCAGCGGTGGGGCGGACTTTGTCGACGGCGAGGACGGCGACGACGAGATCTTTGGCGAGACCGGTGCCGACACCCTGCTGGGCGGCGCCGGAAACGATGAGATCAACGGCGGCGGTGGCAATGACCTCATGGAAGGCGGCGACGGCGCTGACCGGATGTTCGGCGGTTCGAACGATGATAGGATGTTCGGCGGCAACGACGATGATCTGATAGACGGCCAGCAGCAGGACGACGAGCTCTACGGGCAGGGCGGGGACGACACGCTCTTCGGCGGCGACGGCTCCGACTACCTCGACGGCGGTATGGGTAACGACACGCTCTTCGGTGGCGCGCAGGGCGACACGCTGATCGGCGGCGGCGGGGCGGATCTGCTGAATGGCGGCGGTGGTTTTGACACTTTTGACTTCAAAGCGCTTTCGGACTCGGCCTTCGGCGCGGCGGACACCATCGCGGGCTTCGAGGGTGCTGGCATCTTTGGCGGGGACGTGATCGACCTCTCGGGTATCGACGCCAACACGATCCTTGGCGGTAGCCAGGCCTTTACCTTCTTGGGAGCGGTGACGAGCGCGGTGGGTCTGGGCTTCGGTGCGGGTGCGCTGTGGGTGCAGGAGTTCGGCGGTCAGACGCGGCTTTATGGCGAAGTGGACGGCGACGGCGCCATCGATCTTGAGGTGCGCATCAATGACGGTGCTGGCACAATAGCCGCGGACTATACCGCAGACGATTTCCTGTTCTGAGACGCGGTAAGGTCTCAGAAGGAAACGCAGTTTGCACGAAGGATGTCATGCGGCAGCGTGCTTCGCCGCCGTTTGCCCGGCCTGTGACCCGGTTCTGCACGTGCTGTACAGCAGTGCGGATCGCGATGGCGGAAAGTGAACACCGAGCTGAATGTCCGGAGTACGTTATAGCCGTCGATGGTCAGGGTCATCTCGCAGGGTGTTGCTACCATTGGTCATGTCGCGGCTCGAAGTCTGCAATGCCGATTGCGGCGTGACACATAAAGCATACTACACGTTTAGCTCGTTTGCTGGCTACGTGTTGAGATGGTCAGTGTTTGGACGCGGTTCATGCGAGGCGCTGCGAAATAGCGGAACTCTGGTGGTCGTTCGATCTTTACCGTGCGGTGCTTGAGAGATTTGCCGTCGGTGATCGTCCTGTCTGTAGCGCTGGCCAATTGCGGCAGGAGAGTGGCTTGGCCAACGAGTGTATCGCGCCAGAGGGCGTAGCAGTTCTTCGTTTGATCCCTGTGACTTAGAAGAGCGGCGCGCCGGTCGGCGTCGCTATCATCGAAGTTGCAGGGCCTCGATAGGAAGTGTCTTCGAAATCCCGCAACTTTATCGTCTCACTACTCGATCAGACCGAGCAACGCCGCCCAACCAAGCCCAGACAGCAGTGCATCGAACCATCTTCGAGCGTCCACCAGATGCCGGTTGTCGCGTGCTGCGATCCCATCTGGAAGCGCAAAAGCTGCGTTGGACGTTGACGCTGCAGCCTGTGGATACACTGCACGTGAGCATGAAGTTTCGCCCGCAAATACTTCGAACCAGCAGGATTTCATGGATTCATGTGTAAAATCAGTACCACAGTCCAGAGGTTCGAAATGCTTTAGTCCCGCTGTGGTTGATCCTGCCTGAACCCGGTTGCATGGGAAGCCTTCATCAGTCTCGAGATCCAGTTCTAGGTAAGTGGTGGCGGCACAGACTGTCATGCGCGACTGCTCGCCCGCCCCAAGACCAAGTCTCGACGGCTCGTCCGGGCCGGGTCAGGTTCATGATGCGATTAGGGTGCATCTCGCAGACACGCTGGCCTACGACCGGTTCCGACGGATCTGTGGAGCCCTCCGGTCACCTGGCGGTGCACAAAGCGTCTCATCACTCCAGGGCGTTTGCTTCCAATACTTCGATGGGCACGATGTCCAATGCGCGTCTGTGGGTCGCAGACAAGTTGACCCGCGGGGCGCAGCCCTCGTCATGTGCCTGTAGGAAGCGGCCTGCGCACAGACACCATGGATCCCCCGGCTTGAGACCTGCAAAGCCGAACTCCGGCCGCGGCGTGCTGAGATCGTTGCCTACGTATTTGGAATAGGCCAGGAATTCCTCGGTCATGACGGCGCAAACCGTGTGGCTGCCTTGATCCTCGGCACAGGTATTGCAATGCCCGTCGCGGAAAAAGCCCGTGACCGGATCGGTGCCGCAGACCGCGAGCGTCTGTCCGAGCACGTTGATGCTGTCGTCCTGGTCCATCTGTGACTCCTCCGTGCGTCGGACTCCTCGGGAAGGGTTCGTTTGCCAAGGAAAAGATAGTACCGCCGCGTTGCTTTGCCATGCCGGATTAATCAGCCCTGGGTCCACTGGATCCAGCGTCCGTGAAAATCCGCGCGTCCCAAAGACAGACGCAGATCTCCGGGCCAGAACCGCAGGGTGACAGCGGCACCTATCTTTCCGGTCGTATCGCCATCGCTCTCCATGCTCAGCCAGGCAAGCGGGCGGTTTTCCGTGGCCAGCGCGCCTGCTGCCTCGATCAGCGCCTGCCCGCGCGCTTGTGCGTGGGGCGGGAAATACTGCCACGCGACGGTGTGCTGTATCAGGTGCAAGTGGCCCTCCGGCACGTCGTGGAGGCGCTGCTCCAGCCAGTCAATGGCATCGCCGCGGTCAATGAGTGCGGTCATCACCGCAGCTGCCGCACGGGTCAGTGCCAGACGCTCCGGTTGATCGGGCCAGAGATAGGCCGTGAGACGCAGCATGTCCTTTGCCTGTGTCGGGTCAAGCGGAGAGAGATCGACGCCCGCGCGCGCCGCGATGCGGGGCAGGGGGCCCTTGGGCACCGGGCCGCTCCACTCCGGCGTCAGGCGCAGCACAGGGTCCGGCGCGCTCAGCACGCCGCACGGCAGATCCAGCGCATAGTGATCCCACATCAGGTTGAGCCCACCGCTCGCCCCAAGCTCCGATAGCACGATCGGCCGCTTGGCGTGATCGGCCGCCACGCATGCCCCGGCCATCAAGGCGGCTGAGCGGCGCACTTCGTTTGTCTGGGGCGCAGTCTTAGTCCACTGGATCAGGAAATCGGCGTGGGTCTCAAACGCTGTCAGAACCCGGTCACGCAGCGCCGTCTCGTCGGTCTGTGCCGGGGGATAGAGCGCCGCCAGATCGGGGTCGCGCCCTGACAGAACCAGCGCGTGCAATCCGCCTGCGACACGCAGGGGCAGTGAGGCGCCCGCAGGCCCCAGATCCCCCTCGAACTGGGTCAGATGGTCGGCCAAGGGGCCATCGGGCCAGTGGGCGGCCAGCAGCTCCATCAACTGCGCCATGAAGGGCGATCCGAGCGCCGCGCAGCTGAGCGACTGATGCGCGAAGGCGTCGCGCAGATTCACCGAAAGCGGTCCATGAGCTTTTGCATGGGCGAGCGGGTGTCAGGCAGCTCTGGCGCAGGATCGGGTGCTGATGGCATGCTCTTGGGGGATGCCACCTGTTTGCTGGCAGCGGATGCTGCGTGTTTGCCGGTGCCGGATCGCGGCGGGTTCACCCGCAGCGCAACGGCGTTCATGAATTTCGCGGGATCAGCCGCGGCGAGATGCGGTGCACCGTCGCTGACCCCCCTCAGCACATCCTCCAGCCAGTCCGCGTCCGCTTTGGCGAAATCGCGCAGAACATAGCCGGGCACTGCGTCCTTGTGACCGGGATGACCCACCCCCAGACGCACCCGGGCGTACTCCGGCCCGATATGCGCGTGAACCGAGCGCAGACCGTTGTGGCCCGCGTGCCCGCCGCCCTGCTTGTGCTTGACCTTGCCGGGGGCGAGGTCGATCTCGTCGTGCAGGACGATCACATCCTCCACCGGGATCTTGTAAAACCGCATGGCCGCCTGCACCGATTGACCCGAGTTGTTCATGAAGGTCTCGGGCTTCAGCAGCACCGCCCGGTCAGAGCCAAAGCGCCCTTCGCTGACGCTGCCCTGGTGCTTGCCCTTCCACGCCGCAAAGCCGTGATCCTGCGCTATCCGGTCCAGCGCCATAAAGCCGATGTTGTGCCGGTTGCCAGCATATTTGGCGCCGGGATTGCCCAGACCCACGATCAGTTTCATCGCGCCTCTCCTCGATATTGCGGTAGAGCATAGCAAGCCAGGGTGCGAAACGAAATACGGGGCCGCGACGGGCCCCGTATTTTGATCGTGTCATATCTGACAGCGGCGGGATCAGTCCTCGGACTGCTCTCCGTCGGGCGGGCCCATCTCTGTGGTGGGTACCTCATCGGCGTCCACATCTTCGTCGTCGTCATCCTGCGAGGCGAGGCCGGAGGGTGCTGCGACCTGCGCAATCACGAAGTCGCGGTCGATCGTTGGCTTGGCGCCGGTGGGCAGCTTGACGGAGGAAATCGTCAGGTTGTCGCCGATCTCCATTTCGGACACGTCAATCTCGATGTGATCGGGAATGTCGCCCGCGGTCACGATCAGTTCCACCTCGGGCCGTACCAGTGTCAGCACGCCGCCCTTGCGGATCCCGGGCGCTTCCTCTTCGCCCACGACTTCAACCGCGATAAAGAGGTTGATCTTGGTGGTGCGTTTCAAGCGCATGAAATCGATGTGCGTGGGCAGATCCTTGACCACGTGGCGCTGCACGTCGCGGCAGATCACGCGGACATCGTCGTGCCCGTCGACCTTCATGTTGAACAGGGTCGACTTGAACCGCCCGGCGCGCAGCTTTTTGATCAGCACGTTGAACGGGATGTTAATGGGCAGCGGATCGGTGTCACCACCGAACACAATCCCAGGAACCATGCCGTCTCGGCGTGCCTGACGAGCGGCGCCCTTGCCTGTCCCCGTCCGTTCCTGAGCGATCAGATCTGGTATTTCTCCAGCCATCGTTCGTCTCCAATTTGATTAGGGCGGGGCTCCTCCAAGGCTGTAGCCCCGCGTGAAGTCGCGCGTATAGACCGGTTCCGAGCCTGTGAAAAGAGGTTTTTCGCAAGGCCTCTCTTGCAGTAGCGCAGTCCCCGTGCAACCGCTGGCGGATGAGTATTCGGACAGATCTGTGGCTGTCGCGCAAACCGCTGGCAGGTTTCGCCATCGTTGGCGCGGCCTGGTCGAGCTATTTCGCCCAGATGCCGGTGATCAAGGCTGCTGTGGGAGCCTCTGACGGGGTCTATGGCGGGGTGATGCTGCTGGCGTCTCTGGGCGCGTTGGCGGCCATGTGGCTGGCGCCGCTGGCGCATGGGATGTTCGGTCGCTGGGCGTTGCCGCTGGGCGCGCTTTTGATGTCCGCAGGGATGCTGGCGGCGGGCATGTCCTCGGCGCTCGTAGCCTTTGGACTGGCGATGACGCTGGCATCGGTTGGGGCAGGGGTGACCGATGTGCTGGTCAACGTGCGCGTAAGCGAGATCGAGAGCGCATCGGGGCGGCATCTGATGAACCTCAACCATGCGATGTTCTCCTTTTCCTACGCCGGCTGCGCGCTGACTACGGGCGCCCTGCGCGAGCTTGGCTGGTCACCGGCACAGGTATTTTCACTGCTGGTCACGCTGTCCCTGCTGGCAGGTTGGACGATGCTGGAGCGACGGGCACCGGATCTGCCCTCAGAAGAGATCGAGACAGACGCCCCGCTGCCGCATCTGCTCGTCTGGGGCACAGGTGCAATCGTGCTGGTCGCCTTCCTTGCCGAAGCCTCCGCCGAAGGGTGGTCTGCCCTTCATCTGGAGAGGACGCTGGGCGGTGGTCCGGCGGAGGGTGCCTTGGGACCCGCACTGCTGGGGCTCAGCATGGGGATCGGGCGTCTCACCGGGCATTTTCTGGCCAATCGGCTGCCCGCGCTGCCCTTTATCACCGCGGCGTCGCTACTGGCGGCTGCGGGGCTCGTGCTGGTCGGCGCAGCGCCAACGCTCGGGGTGGCTTATCTGGGTTTTGCGCTCGCCGGTCTGGGGATCTCCGTGGTGGCGCCGTTGGCGCTGGCGCTTGTCGGGCGGATCGTGCCGCCCAAGGCCCGGCTGACCGCGATCAGCCGGGCAGCGGCTCTGGGATATGGCGCGTTTTTCGTGGCCCCGCCGCTGATGGGGCTCACGTCCGAGATCCTTGGCCTGCGCGCCGGGTTCTGGGTCGTCGCCGGGTTGCTGACTTTCAGCATCGGCGCGCTTGTCCCCCTGCTGGCTACACGGATCGCAGCGCGTCCGGTGCTGGACTAGGTCTGCCAGCGTCCTTCGAAACCTTCGGGGATCAGCAGGTTGTGCCGCCCCAGATCCGCCACGTTGGTCTCACCGCAGAGCGCCATCGTGGTGTCGAGCTCCTTGTGGATCACCTCCAGCGCGCGCGTCACCCCCTGCTGGCCCATCGCCCCCAGACCATAGATGAACGCGCGCCCGATGTAGGTGCCCCTGGCCCCCATTGCCAGCGCCTTGAGCACGTCCTGACCAGAGCGGATGCCGCTGTCCATATGCACCTCGATCTCATCCCCCACAGCCTCGAGAATGGCCGGCAGCATCCGGATCGAGCTGAGCGCACCGTCCAATTGCCGCCCCCCGTGGTTGGAGACGATGATCGCGTCCGCGCCCACCTTGAGCGCCATCTTGGCATCTTCTGCATCCAGAATGCCCTTGAGGATCACCTTTCCGCCCCATTCCTCCTTGATCTGGGCGATCTTGTCCCAGTCGAGCGAGGGGTCAAAGCTCTCCGCCGCCCAGACGCTGAGCGAACTGGGATCGGAGATGCCCTTCACATGGCCCACGATATTGCCGAATTCGCGGCGCTTGGCGGTCATCATCTCGATACCCCAGGCCCATTTGGTTGCCAGATTGGCCATGGTCTTGAGCGTGAGCTTGGGCGGGGTGGAGAGCCCGTTCTTGATGTCCTTGTGCCGCTGCCCGAGGATCTGCAGATCTAGCGTGATCACCAGTGCCGAGCATTTCGCATCCTTGGCCCGCTGGATGAGGCGGCTCACATAGTCGGTGTCCTTCATCATATAGAGCTGGAACCAGAAAGGTTTCGATGTGGCGCCCGCCACATCTTCGATGGAATTGATGGACATGGTGGAGAGCGTGAAAGGCACGCCGAATTTCTCCGCCGCGCGGGCGGCCTTCATCTCGCCGTCCGCGTGCTGCATGCCCGTGATGCCAACGGGGGCGAGCGCCACGGGCATCGCCACGTCTTCGCCGATCATCTGCCCCGCCGTACTGCGCCCGGTCATATCGACGGCCACACGCTGGCGCAGGCGGATCTGATCGAAATCACTGGTGTTCTCGCGGAACGTCTGCTCCGTCCAGCTGCCGGATTCCGCATAGTCAAAGAACATCCGCGGCACGCGGCGTTCGTGCAGTTTTTTCAGATCGGCGATGCTGGTGATGATGGGCATGAGAGTTCCTGAATTTGGTAAGAAAAGGTTACCAATCTCCCATGCCTCGTTCAAGGCGGAAATATAGTCCTATTTCGCACTTGTTAATTCGATATCGCACGATATATTTAGTGCGATATGATACTAACAGGAGTAAGGCAATGACCCTGACACGCAGAAAAACGATCGGGCTGATTGGCGGCGGCGTGATCCTCGCCGCTGGTGCAGCGACTGGCACAACCTTGGTTCGGAAACCCACGGAAGCGCTTGCCCCCTGGGCGCAGGCGGGCGGCTATGACGACCCCCGCAAGCGCGCGCTGAGCTATGCGCTGCTGGCGCCCAATCCGCATAACCGCCAGCCGTGGCTGGTGGATTTGTCGCGACCGGACGAGGTGACGCTGTACGCGGACACGCAGCGGTTGCTGCCGGAGACGGACCCTTTTAATCGGCAGATCACCATCGGGCTGGGATGTTTTCTGGAACTGATGCGGATCGCCGCTCTGGAGGAGGGCCTGCGGGTCGACATCGAGCTCTTCCCGGAAGGTATGGCCGACGCGGGTCTCGATACACGTCCGGTAGCCCGGTGCCGATTTGCGCCGACCACCGCGCCGCGTGATCCGCTCTTTGCGCAGGTCCCCCATCGCCGGACGCTGAAAGAACCCTACGATACGACCCGAGCGGTCCCGCTTGCCGTTCTGCAGCGCATTGCCGCTGCCGCGATGCACGGCAGCGAGGTACAATTGACCGCCGCACCTGACCGCGTAGCCGCGCTGCGCGAGATCTCGGCGGAGGCCTTCCTTATCGAATTCCGCACCGAACGCACGCTCAAGGAAAGCGTCGATCTCTTTCGCATCGGCGCGCGCGAAGTCAACGCCAACCCCGACGGCATTGATTTCACAGGGCCCACGTTCGAGATGCTGCGTATGGCGGGTCTTTTCACCCGAGAAAGCGCGATGGACCGCAACAGCACCAGCTACAAACAGGGCGAGCGGATGATTGTGGAGAACATGATGACCGCCATGGCGCATCTGTGGCAGATCACACCGGACAACTCTCGCGCGGCCCAGATCAGGGCCGGGCAGGACTGGGTGCGCATCAATCTCGCCGCTACCGCCGAAGGCATCGGGCTGCAACCGCTGTCGCAGGGCCTGCAGGAGTTTCCGGAGATGGCCGACATCCACGCAAGCTTGCACGAAACGCTGGCCCCGGAGGGCGGCACTGTGCAAATGTGGTGTCGCCTGGGGTACGGACCGCAGGTGCCGGTCAGCCCGCGCTGGCCCCTCGATGCAAAGATTGTGAATGCCTGACCCTGATGCCCGTGTCTTCTTCGAGTTCTTCAACGAAATCGGAATCATCGAACAGTTGAGCCGCACGCTGCTGGAGGCGCGCCTGCCCGAAGGCCTGATCGCGCCGCATTTCACGGTGCTCAATCATCTGGTGCGTCTGGGCGACGGGCGTGCGCCCATCGACATGGCGCGCGCCTTTCAGGTGCCCAAGACCTCGCTGACCCACACGCTGAAGACGCTTCAGACGCGGGGTCTCGTCACACTGGCGCCGAATCCGGGTGATGGCCGGTCAAAGCTCGTGTGGCTGACGGATGCCGGGCGCCGCCTGCACGGGCAAACCATCACCGCTCTCGGTCCGGACTTCGCAGCACTCGCAGAAAAGATCGACCCTGCCGACATCGCGCCCATTCTGCCGGTACTCAAAGCCGTTCGGGTGACCCTGGACAAGGCGCGTGACGCGCCGCAGGCGGCGGTGCTGCAGAGTCACAAGGGTTGAAAATCCCGCGCACTCAGCCGCTATGCGCCCCGTCGGCGAGCGATTTGACAAAGCTCAGTACGTCCTCGACCGGCTCGCCCGCAACGATCTTGCCCACGATGGCCGAGCCCACAACGACGCCATCGGCAATCTCTGCGATGGCGCGGGATTTCTCGGGCGTATTGACGCCAAAGCCCACGATCACAGGCAGATCTGTCGCTGATTTGATGCGTGCGACCTCCGGTGCCACATCGCTGGCCTGCGGTTCGGCCGACCCGGTGATGCCGGTGATGGAGACGTAGTAGACAAAGCCGGAAGTATTGCGCAGCACCTGCGGCAGACGTTTGTCGTCGGTGGTGGGTGTGGCCAGCCGGATGAAGTTCAGCCCGGCAGCCTGCGCGGGCAGACACAGCTCGCTGTCCTCTTCGGGCGGCAGATCGACGATGATCAGCCCGTCGATGCCTGCTTGCCTGGCCTCTGTCAGGAACCGGTCGACGCCGCGGCTGTAGATCGGGTTGTAGTATCCCATGAGCACGATGGGGGTGTCCTGGTCGTCCTCACGGAACCGTTCTGCAAGCTCCAGCGTGCGCGCCAGCGTCATGCCCCCGGCCAGGGCGCGTTGGCCTGCCAGCTGGATTGTCGGGCCATCGGCCATCGGGTCGGTAAAGGGCAGACCCAGTTCGATAACATCGACACCCGCGGCGGGCAAGCCCCGCATCACGTCCAGTGTGGTGTCAAAGTCGGGGTCGCCGGCCATGATGTAGGCCACGAACGCCTTTGTCCCGGCGTTGGACAGGTCTGCGAATTTGGCGTCGATCCGGCTCATCCACCGCTCTCCTTTTTTGCGTGCCGTTCGCAATGCCGAAAACCGCCGGGGAAATCAATGTACCAATTGGTGCCTCCGCGCGGCATGTGTGAGAAAATTCGCGCCCGGCCACTCACGCCTGCGAAAAAATACCCTATATGACGGATCATGAATTATCTGCTCGCCATTCTGCTGCCCCCGCTGTCGATCGTTCTGACGGGTCGCCCGATCATCGGGATCCTGGTCTTTTTCATCTGGATCCCGGCGCTGTTCTTTTCGGGCGGGCTGACGCACCCGATGTTCATCCTGCTGGCCTGGTTCCTCATTTTTCACGCCCGCGAGGACAGGCGGCACCGGCATTGAGCCTTCGGGCGGCCCTTGCCTTGGGGACAGCGAGGCCCTAAGCACGGCGCCAACTGAAAAAGGGACGCCGA
Source organism: uncultured Roseobacter sp. (assembly GCF_947496515.1). Classification (GTDB taxonomy): domain Bacteria; phylum Pseudomonadota; class Alphaproteobacteria; order Rhodobacterales; family Rhodobacteraceae; genus Roseobacter. Next base: position 281,324 of record NZ_CANMDB010000002.1, read on the forward strand.
GATGGGTTTCAAGATGGGCATCGTGGGTCTGCCAAATGTTGGCAAATCCACACTTTTCAATGCGTTGACGCGGACGGCTGCTGCACAGGCGGCGAACTTTCCGTTCTGCACGATCGAGCCCAATGTGGGGGAGGTCGCCGTCCCTGATGCGCGGCTGGACAAGCTCGCCGGGATCGCGCAGTCCAAGCAGATCATCCCCACCCGCATGACCTTCGTTGATATTGCCGGGCTGGTGAAAGGCGCCTCCAAGGGGGAGGGGCTGGGCAACCAGTTTCTGGCCAATATCCGCGAGGTTGATGCCATCGCCCATGTGCTGCGCTGTTTCGAGGACGGGGATGTGACCCACGTGGACGGGCGCGTTGATCCTGTCGCGGACGCCGAGACGATCGAAACGGAGTTGATGCTGGCCGATATCGAGAGCATCGAAAAGCGCCTGCAGAACATCGTCCGCAAGGTGCGCGGCGGCGACAAGGAAGCGGTCCAGCAGGAGCGGCTGATGAAAGCGGCTCTCGAAGTGCTGGAGCAGGGTCAGCCCGCGCGCGTCGTCGAGGTGGACGAGGAGGACGCCAAGGCCTGGAAGATGCTGCAGCTGCTGACCACGAAGCCGGTGCTTTATGTCTGCAACGTGGGCGAGGCGGAGGCCGCTGACGGCAATGCGCATGCCACCAAGGTGGCCGAGATGGCGGCCGCCCAAGGCAACTCCCACGTGATCATCTCAGCCCAGATCGAGGAAGAGATCAGCCAGTTGGACCCCGACGAGGCGGAGATGTTCCTGGAGGAAATGGGACTGAAGGAAGCAGGGCTCGACCGGCTCATTCAGGCAGGCTACGCGCTTTTGCATCTGGAGACCTATTTCACCGTCGGTCCGAAGGAGGCGCGCGCCTGGACGATCCGCTCCGGGACAACGGCGCCCAGAGCCGCAGGGGTGATTCACGGTGATTTCGAAAAGGGCTTCATCCGGGCGGAGACCATCGCCTACGATGATTTCGTTGGTCTGGGGGGCGAGCAACCGGCCAAGGAGGCTGGCAAGATGCGGGCGGAGGGCAAGTCCTACGTGGTCAAAGACGGGGACGTGCTCCACTTTCTCTTTAACACGTAGCGGTCTGGCGCTGCTCCGTCCGCGCGGCGACAGATGTCTAGCTCTTTGTCAGCCGGTCCGCCTTCTTTCGGACAAGGACGCCGCGCAGGTCGTGCATGGCGAGCAGCAGTGTATCGGTGACTTCTTCCAGCTGTTCGGGCGTGGCGCGCGATTGCGCCCATTGTGTGGTCAGGTTCAGGTGATCGACCGCGCGCAGGATATCATCGACCGCGCGGCGCTCCAGCAGATCGCTCCGCGCGCGCATCCAGTCGTCAATCGCGTCTCTGTCAGCGTCGGACAAGGCGTGCGCACCTTGCGCTTTCACCTCGCCGTTGCGGATGTTGATCACGGCGATCTGGTCCATCTCGATCCTGCGTTGCCGGTTTTCCGTATCCACACGAAACACGGCAGCACCGTTTTCCCGAACGCGGAAGTAATACTCTGGCAGATCGGCGCTCATGGATCCTCCCGTCAGGTGAGCCCTGCGCAGAAGCTCTGGATGCGGGTGCAGGCCTCCGTCAGGGCCGCGTCCGAAGTGGCGTAGCTGACGCGGAAGTTGGGCGAGAGGCCAAAGGCCGCGCCAAAGACCACGGCGACGCCCGTTTCCTCCAGCAGCGCAGTTGCGAATGCCTCGTCATCTTCGATCAGCGCACCACCGGCGGAAGTCTTGCCGATGCAGCCCGCAATCGACGGGTAGACATAAAAGGCCCCGTCCGGCACCGGGCAACGCACACCCTCGGCGGCATTCAGCATCTCAACCACCAGATCCCGGCGGCGCACGAACATCTCGTTGTTGGGCGTGATGAACTCCTGCGTGCCGTCCAGCGCCTCGACCGCGGCCCATTGGCTGATGGAGCAGGGGTTGGAAGTGCTTTGCGACTGCACCTTGCGCATCGCCTTGATCAGTTCTTCGGGACCCGCGGCATAGCCAATCCGCCAGCCGGTCATGGCGTAGGCCTTGCTGACGCCGTTCACGGTGAGCGTCCTGTCGTAGAGCTGCGGCTCAACTTGCGCAGGCGTGCAGAACTGGAAGTCGCCGTAGACGAGGTGTTCATACATGTCGTCCGACATGATCCAGACATGCGGGTGGCGCATCAGCACATCCGTCAATGCCTTCAGCTCGTCCCAGGTATAGCCCGCGCCCGTAGGGTTGGAGGGCGAGTTGAAGATCAGCCACTTGGTCTTGTCGGTGATCGCGGCGTCCAGCTGATCCGCGGTCAGCTTGAACCCGGTCTGCAACGATGCTTCGGCCACCACCGGCGTGCCACCGGCGAGCAGCACCATATCCGGATAGCTCACCCAGTAGGGCGCGGGGATCACTACCTCGTCGCCTTCATTCAGCGTTGCCATGAGGGCGTTGTAAAGGATTTGTTTACCACCTGTGCCCACACTGACCTGCGAGGGGGTGTAGGTTAGATCATTGTCGCGCTTGAATTTCTTGCAGATGGCCTGCTTCAACTCTGGAATTCCGTCCGGTGCGGTGTATTTTGTCTTACCAGCGGCGATGGCAGCGACGGCGGCATCCTTGATGTTCTGCGGCGTGTCGAAGTCAGGCTCGCCCGCGCCCAGGCCGATCACATCGCGCCCTGCGGCTTTCAGCTCTGCCGCCTTTGTTGTGACCGCGATGGTCGGAGACGGTTTGACGCGGGCGAGTGTCGTAGACAGGAATTCCATTTCGGCCTCAGGTTGGTACAAGCTGGGTCGACTCATAGGGGGCAGCTTGCCGCCGTTCAAGCGCGATCGTCGAAGGAGACTACAGCATGCATGAAACGGAAAACTGGTACGGGCCCGAAACCGCAACGTTCGGGGATCGTGTGGCTGCCGCCCGCGAGACCGCGGAAATGACGCAGGCGCAGCTCGCGCGGCGCTTGGGTGTGCGGGTATCGACGCTGCGGTCCTGGGAAAACGACCTGAGCGAGCCTCGCGCCAATCGGTTGTCGATGATGGCGGGGCTGCTGAATGTCTCGATGATGTGGCTGATGAACGGCCAGGGTGAAGGGCTGGAGGCGCCCGGCGACGAGGCGGACTTGATGCCGAGCGCACAGGATCTGCTGAATGAGCTGCGCGATATGCGCGCCGATATGGTTGCCCGGGCCGAACAGATGGCGCGTCTGGAGAAAAAGTTGCGGGTGATGCTGAAGGAAGAAGCCCATGACCGAGCCGCGTGAGCATCGCATAAAACGGCTTCAGATGCGATCCATGCGGCGGGGCATCAAGGAAATGGACGTCATCCTGGAGCGGTTTGCCCGCGCGAATTTGGATGCCATGTCCGAGGCCGATTTGGAGGTCTATGACGCCATGCTCAGCGAGAATGATCACGATTTATATCAGTGGGTTAGTGGCCAAGTAAGTCCCCCGGACCCCTATGGAGCGTTGATCGGTCGGATTGTCGCCGGTCTGCCCAAACCAGCTATCTGACCGGCTGCGTACGTACTATTTTTGTTCTTTTAACGAATTATTGGCGTTTCTATTCCAAATTCCTGGCGAATTGGAATGAGTCGGAGCGCTTGGCACATGAGCAGACAAGAACAAATTCCGCACGATCCCTCCGCCACGAACCGCACACAGGGGTTTATGGTCAGCTATCTGGAGGCATTGTCGCTGGTCGAACGGCTGCACCGCTTGTTGCTGGATGTCATCAAGGATGAATTCGAACGCGTCGGCGTGCTCGAAATCAACGCGGTTCAGGCGCTGCTGTTGTTCAACATCGGCGACAACGAAGTGACCGCGGGGGAATTGAAAAGCCGAGGTTATTACCAAGGCAGCAACGTAAGCTACAATCTCAAAAAGCTGGTGGATATGGGCTACATGCACCATCAGCGCTGTGAAATCGACCGCCGCTCTGTCCGGGTTAAGCTTACCGACGAAGGGCAACATATTCGCCGCGTCGTGTCTGATCTGTTCTCACGCCATGCGGATGGATTGGAAAACAAGGGGGTGCTTGGGCCGGATGGCATCGACAGCATCACAGGCTCGCTCCGCCGGATGGAACGCTACTGGTCGGATCAGATCCGCTACATCTATTGACGCTCTGTCGAAGAAATAGCGCTCAACGGCCGACCGCTTAGCTCACGCTTGAGCTTGGCGGTCATTGCTTTTGCGTAGTCCTCGAACCCCAGTGCCGTCTGGACGAAGGCATCCGGTCCGGTGATCACCTCTGTCCGGAAGTAGGACGACAGCGCGGCGATGTCTGCTTGCCGTCGGTCGCCCGTTCCCGGCGCATCGGCGCCGATGACCAACGCATTGATCGTGATCCCCCGCGCACCGATGGCGTCCTTGAGGCTGCGAGGACGTGGGCCGAGGTTGGCCTCGCCGTCACCGGAGATATCGAGCGTGCGCCGCCAGCAATCGGGATGCTCATCAAGAAATGCCGCCCCGGTCTGCATTGCGACACCCAGTGCGGTGCCCGGGGTCGTCACCCGCCGTTCGGCATTCGCCAGCGCCGCACTGACCTCCGCCAACGTGTCCTCACCGGCAATCTTTGTCCACGGCACGATAATGGTCTGATCTGCCGGACCGCTCCATTCAAATACCAGCAGCATCACGGGTGCGGACGGCTCTGTCAGAAACGCCGCCATGACGCCCGGATCAGTCAGGGCAGTCACGATGCCATCCAGCTGCAACCGATACTCGCGCAGATCGACCGACGCCGATACGTCAAGCCCGAGCGCCAGCGCCTGGCGGCATTTCGTGAACCCTGCGACAGGCAGGCTTGCCGCTAGCAGCAGGCCCAGCAAACCGGCGCGTACCACCCTCACCCGCCCGTCACCGGAAGGGGACTGACGGCTCCGATGACCCGCGGGCTTAGTTCCCGTTCCAGCTTGCGGCGCATGGCGCGTTCGTAGTCATCAAATCCCTGGGCAATCTCGATGAAGGCGCCGGGTCCGTGCAGCACTTCGCGCTGGTAAAAGGCGATCAACCCCGTTTCCGCTTCAAAGTCGGCTCCGTTCACCACCAGCCCATTCACGGTCACGCCGTCGAAAGGAAACTCTGCGTAGGCCCGACGCGGGCCGAACCCTTCGTTGTTTTGCCCGTCCCCAGCCATATCCAGCGTCCGGAACAGACAATCGGGGCCGCGCCGGAACAACCCGGCACCAAAGCCGAGCGCATATCCCATGGCCGTGGGGAAATCATTGTGGCTACGGGTGCTGGTGGCCAGAACCTGCGACGCACGCAACAGCACCGCGGGGCTGTCAATCAGGGTCCAGTCCAGCAGGACCTCCTGATTATACCGCCCTGACCATTCGTAGACGGCAAGTGCCACATGCTGATCGCCCGCAAAGAACGCGGCACGGACCTCAGGTGCTGCGAGGGCCGCCGCCAACCCGCTGCGCTGCAGTCGGTCCTCCTCTGCATCGACAGAGCTTGAAACGTCAATCGCCAGCACGAGTGCCAGCCGACACTCCGCCGAAGCGGGGCCGGCCAGTACCGCGCAGGCCAAAAGACGCGAGAAGATCACCAGTGCCCTGTGTTTTCCATGCTCGACCAAGGCTCGGCCGGGGGCAGGTTGTCACCCTCCTGCAACAACTCGATGGAGATATTATCGGGAGAGCGCACGAAGGCCATGTGCCCGTCGCGGGGCGGGCGGTTGATAGTGACGCCGTTGTCCATCAGGGTCTGGCACATCTCGTAGATGTTGCCGACACGGTAGGCGAGATGTCCGAAATGGCGGCTGTCGTCCGGCAGCGCATCGTCGCCGTCCCAGTTGTAGGTCAGCTCCACGGGGCACTCTTCCTGCCCGGGCGGTGCCATGAAGACCAGCGTGAAACGCCCGCCCTCGCTGTCCATCCGCCGGGTCTCTTTCAGTCCCAGAAATTCGTAAAACGCCATGGACTTTTCCAGGTCTTTCACGCGCACCATCGTATGCAGGTATCTCAGGCTCATGGCCCCTCCGTTGCTTGTGTATTTCCGTCTGCGGAAGAATAGCACACCGCTGCCATGAGGCCACCCACCTCCGGTAGAAGTGACCACGGCGCAATTCCCGACGCAATACAGGATATAGCGTGTTTCGCACGTGAGACAGCCCAGATATAGTCAATGGCGACTCACCCCAATGAGAGGACAGTTCCATGCCGATCAGCCCGGAGCATCAAGCCGAGATCGACGCGCTGCGCAGCGCCCCGCAAAGCACGCTGCGGGCGGTTGCCCCGGGGATGGAGCAGCATCTTTACCGGGCTGCGCCGGTGCTGGATCACGGGTTCGTCCGCGTGATCGACTACATGGGTGACGATGCGGCGATTTGTCAGGCGGCACGGGTGTCCTACGGGCGCGGCACAAAATCAGTGCAGAATGACGAGGGGCTGATCCGCTATCTGATGCGGCACTGGCATTCAACGCCGTTCGAGATGTGCGAGATCAAGCTTCATGTGAAGCTGCCTGTCTTCGTGGCACGCCAGTGGATCCGGCACCGCACGGCCAACGTCAATGAGTACTCCGCGCGCTATTCGATCCTCGACCGGGAATTCTACATCCCCGCGGAGGGTGATCTGGCCGCACAATCGGTGGTCAACAATCAGGGCCGGGGCGGGACACTGGAGGGCGAAGAAGCGGCCCGCGTTCTGGAGATCCTGAAGGCGGACAGCAACCGCTGCTATGATAACTACGAGGCGATGATCAGCCAGGACGGTCAGGACGGTCTTGCGAGAGAGCTCGCCCGCATGAACCTGCCCGCCAATATCTATACGCAGTGGTACTGGAAAGTGGATCTGCACAACCTCTTTCACTTCCTGCGGCTGCGGGCCGATGCGCATGCGCAGTACGAGATCCGGGTCTATGCCGATGCGATCTGCGCCATGGTGGCCGATTGGGTGCCTGCGGCCTACCGGGCGTTCGAGGACTACCGGCTCGGCGGAGCGACGCTTTCTGGCCGGGCGCTGGAGTGCGTGCGCAAGATGCTGGCGGGTGAAGAGGTCACGCAGGAAACCTCCGGCATGAGCAAGGGCGAGTGGCGCGAGTTTCAGGCCACGTTGAACGGTTAGCTTTTGTAGGGGTCCAGCGAGGCGCGCAGCCCATCGCCGAGGAAGTTGAAAGCCAGCACCACAAAGATGATCGGCAGCATCGGGATCGCTGTCCAGGGGTAGATCTCAATGGAGGCGAGGTTTTGTGCGTCGTTCAGCATGACGCCCCAGCTGACGGCGGGCGCACGCAGGCCAAGACCGAGGAAGCTGAGCGCCGTCTCGCCAAGGATCATCGCGGGGATCGACAGCGTGGCCGAGGCGATCAGGTGGCTCATGAAATTGGGTAGCAGATGCCGCCGGATCACCCGGCCGGGCTTGGCGCCCATCATCTCTGCCGCGCGGACATATTCCTCCTCCCTCAGGCTGAGGAACTTGCTGCGCACGGCGCGGGCGAGGCCAGGCCAGTCGAGGATCCCCAGAATGATCGAGATGATAAAGAAGACCGCCACGGGCCCCCAGTTCGACGGTACGGCGGCGGATAGCGCCAGCCAGAGCGGCAGTTCCGGCAGAGAGCGCAAGACCTCGATCACCCGGTTGATGAACCAGTCGGTCTTGCCGCCGAAGTAGCCAGCGATGGCACCAAAGAAGATGCCCAGAGCAAAGGACACGGTGATCCCTATCAGCCCGACAGTCAGCGACAACTGCGCGCCGTAGAGAATGCGGCTGAAAACATCACGCCCCAACCTGTCCGAGCCCCAGAGGAAGATCGTGGCACCTTCGGGCGCGCAGAAAAGATGGGTATCGGAGGGGATGAAGCCCAGCAGCCGGTACTCCGCCCCCTCGCAGAAGAACTGCAGCGGCATGGGGCGGGTCGTGTCCGTCTCATAGGTCCAGCGGAAATTCTCCAGATCCGCGGTGGCGGTGGTGGGATAGACATATGGTCCGATGAACTGACCCTCGTGCCAGAGATTGATGGATTGCGGCGGGGCATAGAGGTACTCCGCACTGCGTTCGTTTGCTGTGTAGGGCGCGATGAACCCTGCAATGGGCAGGATCAGGTAGCAGATCAGCAGGAACAGCCCCGAAATCAGCCCCAGCCGGTGGCGGCGGAACTTGCGCCAGACCAGCAGCCAGTTGGGCGCGTCCATGTCCGAGCGCTCCGGCGCCGACAGATCCGCGTCATCTGACCACGGGGTCTCGTCCACAAAGCGGCCATCGGGGAGCTGTTTCATGCGGCGCGGGCCCCGTAGCGGATACGCGGATCAAGGAGTACGAGCAGCAGATCCGAGACCATCGTACCGATGAGTGTCAGAAGGGCCACGAACATCAGGATGAACCCCGCAAGGAACTGGTCCTGCGATTTGAGCGCGGTCAGCAGCGAAGGCCCGATGGTCTGCAACCCCAGCACCACCGACACCAGCACGGAACCCGAGATCATCGCAGGCAGCAGGTTACCAATGTCGGCGACGAAGGGGTTGAAGGCCATGCGGAGCGGGTACTTCGCCAGCAGCTTCGAGGGTGCGAGGCCCTTGGCCTTGGCGGTCTCAACGTAGGGTTTGCCCAACTCGTCGAGCATGTTGGCGCGCAGTCGCTGCATCATCGCCGCAGCCCCGGAGGTGCCGATCACAAAGGTGGGCACAATGAGGTGGATCAGGACCGAACGGACCTTTTCCCAGGACATGGGGGCGCCTTCGAACCGCGGATCCATCAGCCCGCCGATCGGCAGATCAAAATACTTGTTACCGTAGTAGAACAGCATGAGCGCCAGCAGGAAATTGGGCGTGGCGAGGCCCAGATAGCCCACGAACGCGGCTGAGTAGTCGACCCAGGTTTCCGATTTCGCGGCGGCCAGCACACCGAGGGGTAGGGCGACAAGGTAGACAAAGAGAACGGCAGCGAGGTTGACCAGCACCGTGAGCCACAGCGCGTCGCCCACGATCTCGGAAACGGGGCGGTCGAACTCAAAGGACCAGCCGAAATTGCCCTGGATGAGCCCGTACCAGCCCTGCGGCCCCGGTGCCATGCCGACCCAGATCAGATATTGCTCCCAGATGGGCCGGTCGAGCGCGTACTCCACGCGCAGAAACTCGGCCTTAGCGACGCCTTCTGCCTGTCCTGTGGCGCGCAGCTCGGCGATCTGGTTGCTGAGGTAGTCACCAGGGGGCAGGTTGATGATCACGAAGATCATGATCGACACCACCCAGAGCGTCAGCAGCATGGTGATGAAGCGGTAGATCGCGTAGCGCAGAAACATCATTGGGTGAGCTGCTGGAAAGGTTCGTCGTAGTAAAACTCATCGACCCGGTGGATGCCGAAATGCGCGCCTGGATCCCAAGACCATTTCGCCTGTTCCGGTACGTTCCGCAGCCTGTTCGAGACAACGATCGGCTGTGGCGCCTCGGCCAGAATGCCGATACCGAATTGCTGTTCGGCGTGGATGTCGAGCATCTCTTTCCAGATCGCGAGGCGTTTTTCGCGGTCCTGGGTTCGGTCCCACCGCTCGCTCAGTCTCATCAGATCCCGTGCGGCGGGTATGTCAGGCTGCTCGCCCACCTCGCCGCGGGTCTGGTAGTATTGTCCCCACTTGGGCCAGGCAAAGAACTCCTGTTGCGTAGGTGCCAGATAATCGGGCGGCGTATAGGGCTGCGGCAGCCCGTTGTCCCAGCCGAACCAGACCGCAGCCATGCTGAGGCCGGAGTAGACGCGGTTACGCAGGATGTCGCGGTCCAGCGGGCGCATGATCAGCTCTACCCCGATCTCGCGCCAGGTATCGGTGATAATGGCCAGTGCGTTTTCAACCTCCTTGCGTTCGCCTGCGGTTTCGATCACGAACTCCATTGGCCGACCGTCGGGCAGTTTGCGGATGCCCGATGGTGTCCGCTCGGTCAGCCCCATCTCGTCCAGCATCGCATTGGCGGCTTCGGGGTCGTAAATGGCCCATCGGGACAGGTTGGAGGGATCGAAGAACGGGCTCTTGGCCAGCGCCGTCATCCCGCCTTCCTTGGCCAGCCCGAAGTAGAGCGCGCGGTTGATCATGCGCCGGTCGATGGACAGGGACAGCGCACGCCGAAAGCGTACGTCACGCATCACCTCACGCCAGACCGGATCGGCGAAATTCAGGTTGGGGTAGATGGCGATCTGGCTCGCAGCCCCATTGCCCCAGAGCAGCACGCGGTAGCCCGCGCCGTCCCGCTCGCCCTTTTTCAGGATCGAGATGTCGGGAAAGTCGAGCCCGCGCGCCTGCAGATCCACTTCGCCCGCGTTGGCCTTGGCCGCGATCAGCCCGCCGCCCACCACGGTCATTTCCACCACGTCGATATAAGGAAGCTGCACACCGCGGCTGTCCGCGCGGTGATAGTAGGGGTTGCGGACAAAGACGTTGCGGCTGGACTGGGTGCCAGAGGCGTTCATCCAGGGCTGGAGTGTCGGCAGATCCGGGTTGTCGAACTTGTACATGTTGTCCCGGTCGTTGTGCAGCGCAGCCCAAGTGCGCAACCGGGCCGTCTTGATGGTACGACGCAGGGTCTTGGGGTCCGTGAAGTCGGCGTGAAACTGTTTGAGGTAATGCGCGGGTCGGTAGATATAAAGCGGGCTCGCTTGTGCCAGCAGTTGCAGAAACTGCGTGTTGGGCTCTGGCCATTCAACGACAACCGTCTGCGCGTCCGGAAAGGACATCTTGGCGAGCTGGTCGTTCACGAACATGGATTGGGGCGGGCCTGCGGGGTTGAGCTCTTCGTTGAGCGCCACATGCTCCCACCAGTATTCGAAATCCGCGGAGGTGAAGGGGTGGCCGTCCGACCAGCGGTGGCCCGGGCGCAGATGCAGGGTGAACCTGCGCCCGTCCTCGACCTCCACATCGCGCAGGATGTCGGGGGCGAGTTCATAGTTCTCGTCGTATCCCACCAGCCGCGCGTAGCCATAGACCACCATCTGCCGCACGTCCTTGGACCGCGAGACCAGCGTGCGCAGCGTGCCGCCCTGCGTGCCAAAGCTGCGGCCTTTGGCGCCCAGATCCACGATCAGGGGTGTGTCGGGCATGCGCGCCTCGACGTCTGGCAGGATTCCGTTGGTGACTTCCTTTTGCCAAAAGCTGCTTTCCTGCAACGTGGGCGGCTCTGCGCGAACACCAAGGCTCGTCAGACAAAAAAGGAGGACGATGAGGGATCTAAACATGACAACGCACCTTGTGGCCGGGTTCAAGTTCGGTGAGAGCAGGGGCCGCAACGCCTTCGAAACGGAAGGCTTCGGGCCAGGTCGCCGGACTGCCGGCGCCTTTTGACACGAGCTCAAGATTGATCGGTCTGGATATATCTGGCTCGGGCTGCGCGGCGATCAAGGCGCAGGTGTAGGGGTGGCGGGGGTTGTAGAAAAGCGTATCCGGCGGGGCCTGTTCCACGATCACGCCCTGGCGCATGACGGCAACCTCATCGGCGATGCGCGCGACAACCGCCAGATCGTGGCTGATGAAGAGATAGCTCAGCCCGATGCGGTCTCGGATGTCCTCCAGCAGGCAGAGGATCTGTTCTTGCACCGACACATCGAGCGCTGAGGTCGGCTCGTCACACACCAGCAGTACGGGATCCAGTGTCAGCGCGCGCGCGATGGACAGCCGCTGCCGCTGCCCGCCCGAGAACGCATGCGGATATCGGCTGAGCATCGACGGATCGAGGCCGACCCACCGCAGCATCTCTGCGGCCTTCTCGCGCCGCTCAGATTTGCGGCCCAGATCGTGGATCTCCATCGGTTCGGTGAGTGCCTGGCCCACGCGCATGCGCGGCGAGAGTGATGAGTAGGGGTCCTGAAATACCATCTGCGCCTGGCGCTGAAAACGGATCCGATCCTCGGCATTCATGTCGTGGATCTTGAGCGGCGCAGCGTCCGCGGTGGCGCGAAACAGGATCTCACCGCCCTGATCAGGGGGTTCCGCACCCAGAGCGAGCCGCGCGCAGGTCGTTTTGCCGGAGCCGCTTTCGCCGACGACAGCGAGCGTCTTGCCGCGCTGCACGGTGAGGTTGACCTCGTGGCAGGCCGTGATCAGCGTTGGCTTGCGCCAACCGCCCGCGCGCATCGTGTAGGTCTTGCAGACGCCGCGCATCTGTAGGATGGGATCGTCATTGGTCTCGGGTCGGGCGGGGGCGGCCACTTGGGGGATCATCGGGGCAGCGGCAAAGAGCTTTTGGGTGTAGCCATGTGCCGGATCGGACAGTACTGCCTCGGCCGGGCCGCGCTCCATCACCCGGCCCTTGTTCATCACCACGACGCTCTCGGCCATGTTGGCGACGACGCCCAGATCGTGGGTCACGAGGATCACTGCCATGCCGGTCTCTGACTGCAATTCCTTGATCAGCCCCAGCACCTGCGCCTGTGTCGTCACGTCGAGTGCGGTTGTCGGTTCATCCGCGATCAGCAGTTCGGGTTTTGCCACCATTGCCATGGCGATCATGGCGCGCTGCCGCATGCCCCCGGACATCTCGAAGGGATAGGAGCGCCAGACCCGTGCGGGATCGGGGAACCCGACGCGCTCGAACGTCTCCAGCACCGAGGCCTTCGCGCGTGCGGCGTTCATATCCCGGTGCAGCAAAAGCACCTCTGACACCTGATCCCCCAGACGGTGCAGAGGCGACAGCGACCGCATGGGCTCCTGAAAGATCATGGAGATATGGTTGCCGCGGACCTTGCGCAGTGCGCGTTCCGGTTGACGCAACAGGTCAACGGTGCTGCCTTGCTGCGTGCTGGAGAACGTGATGCTGCCGCTGCGTATCTGCGCGGCCTCGGGCAGGATCCGCAAAACCGCCCGGCAACTGATGGTCTTGCCCGATCCGCTTTCGCCCACCAGCGCCAGGGTCTCTCCCGGCATGACCTGAAAGCTCACGTCTTGCACCACCGGTTTTTCGGTGCCAAAGCCGATGCTCAGGTCCTGCACGTTGAGCAATGGGGTCATCGAACGCCTGTCTCTTCTGTCTGCCTGCGATCACGGGCCGCGTGAATTCAGTCAACGCGATTTCCCGCGTAAGGTCCAGCGCCCCGGTCGAGGGGGCTTTCCTCTGGCAACCCTATTCGAAAGAGTGCATGGACTTGTGACAGTTTGACTGGGAGGGCGGGGCCGTGAGCCGATTGGATCTGTTTATCGACCGGATGGTGTCTCAGCGGGCCTGTCTGGATCACGCAGCGCGGCTGGTGGCCGACATGGATGGGCCGGTGTTCGAACTGGGGCTCGGTAACGGTCGGACGTACCACCATATGTGCAGCATCCTGCCTGAGCGGGACATTTACGTGTTCGAACGCAGCGTCGCATCGCATCCCGACAGCACGCCACCCGAGGATCGGGTGCTGCTCGGTGATGTTTTCGAGACGCTGCCGCAGGCGCAGGCCCGGTTCGGGCCGGTGGCGCGTCTGATCCACGCCGATCTCGGTGGGCATGACGCTGCGAAAAACGATGCATTTGCTCGCGCCGTCTCACCTGTGGTGGCACCATTACTGGCGCCCGGCGGGCTGATGGTGTCGAGCGACCGGATGTATTTCGACGATCTTGAAGAGATTGCGCTGCCACCCGGTGCCGTCCAAGGGCGCTGTTTCATCTACCGGCGCTGAGCGCTCTCTCAGGCATAGGTGCCGGTCGCCGCGTCGCGGATGGCGCGGATGTTAGTGCCGTAGGGGGCCGGATCGCTGACGGAGCCGCCGCGAAAGACGGCCGATCCCGCTACCAGCACATCGGCTCCGGCCTTGGCGACAAGCGGCGCGGTTGTCGGATCAACGCCGCCGTCGATCTCGATATGCACGGGCCGGTCCCCGATCATGGCGCGCAGGCGGCGAATTTTCGCGGTCATGTCGATGAACTTTTGCCCGCCAAAGCCCGGGTTCACGGTCATCACACAGATCAGATCGACCATGTCCATGAGGTCCGCGACCGCCTCTGCCGGCGTGCCGGGGTTGAGGGCGACACCGGCCTTGGCACCGGCACCGCGGATGGCCTGCAGGGTGCGGTGAATGTGAGGGCCGGCCTCTACATGTGCCGTGATCACATCCGCGCCTGCCTGGGCAAAGGCGTCGATATAGGGATCCACCGGCGCGATCATCAGGTGCACGTCCATCACTCCCTTGATATGCGGCCGGATCGCAGCACAGGTCGCGGGGCCAAAGGTGATGTTGGGCACGAAATGCCCGTCCATCACATCCACATGCACCCAATCGGCGCCCTGGGCCTCGATGGCCGCGCATTCCGCCCCGAAATTCGCGAAATCCGCGGCGAGAATGGAGGGAGCGATCTTGATGGAACGGTCGAAGGACATGGGGCACCTCAGGTCATTGGATGCTCCAGGTTGTACCGGGGCGGCGGGCGCAGGGGCAAGAGCGCTCTTTGGTTGCGGCGGTGCATCGGGCTCCGCTAAGGTCCGGCACAGGGGCGTTCAGGGAGGATCACATGCCACATTTCAATCGCAGAACCGTTCTCGGGGCCATGGGAGCCGCTGGTGCTGTCGGCCTGGCGGCACCGGCTATCGCGAAAACACGCAAGATCACCGTGGGGGCGCTGCGTTTCACCAGTCATTCCGGCACATTCATCGCGGCGGAGCGGGCCTATTTTGCTGATGCGGGTCTTGAGGTCGAGCTGAAGTTCTTTCAGGCGGCGCAGCCCATGGCCGTGGCCATCGCCAGCGGCGATGTGGACTACGCGATCACGGCTGTGTCGGGCGGTCTGGTGTCGCTGGCGGACAAGGGTGCGATCAAGGTCATTGGCGGCGCGCTGTCCGAAGAAGCAGGCATCGACGGTCAAAAGATCCTCGTCAGCGACGCGGCGTTTCAGGCAGGGTTGACAAGTCCCGCTGCTCTGGACGGGCGCAGTTTCGGCATGACGACGGCGGGGTCTTCGTTTCACTATATGGGTTCCAAGATCGCACAGTCCGAAGGTGCGGATCTGTCGTTCAAGCCCCTGCAGAAAGTGGGGGCCATCATCGGTGCGCTGAAATCCGGGCAGATAGACGCATGGTCCATCGTGCCTCATATCGCCAAGCCGCTGGCAGGGTCCGGCGCGGTACATATCATCGGTGACGTGGCCCAGTACCTGCCTGAATATCAGGTGACGACGGTTTTTACCTCCGCAAAGAATGCGGCCGACGAACGCCAGATGACGCAGGATTATCTGGGCGCTTACGCGCGCGGTGTGGCGGATTACAACGCCACCATGATCGCGCGGGAGAACGGGCAGGAAGGGGTCGACGCCATGGTCGATCTGATCCACCGGTATGTCTACACCGACCGCCCGCGCGAAAAGGCAGCACCGTCGATCATCAACGGCACCATGCGGCTGAACGAAGGGGCCGCGCTGAATGTGGCGTCGGTGGCCGATCAGCTGGGCTGGTTCCAGTCCGAAGGGCTGGTGAGCGCCGACATCCCGCTGGAGACGCTGCTCGATACGTCCTACGTCGACACACTGGGCAGCTGACAGTATGGAGCTGCGCGTTGACCGCGTCAGCCACAGCTACGATGGCCGGAAGGTGCTGAATGAGGTCACACTCGATGTGCCTGAAGGTCAGATCGTGTGTATCGTGGGACCGTCCGGCTGCGGCAAATCCACCTTGCTGCGTCTCATGGGCGGGCTGGAGGAGCCCGCCTCCGGTCAGGTGCAGCAGGTGGGGGAAGCGCCTGCAGGCTGTCTCAACCCGCTCACCTATATCTTTCAGGACTTCGCCCTGCTGCCGTGGCGGACGGTGGCGGGAAATGTGGCGCTGGCGCTGGAAGATCATGCGCTCGGGCGGATGGAGATGCGCGCGCGGATTGACGGCGTGCTGGCACGTACCCGGTTGCAGGAGTTCGGCAAGGCGCTGCCCCGACAGCTTTCGGGCGGGATGAAACAGAGGGTGGCCATCGCGCGGGCACTGGCCGTGGATCCGGCAGTGCTGCTGATGGATGAGCCGCTCTCCGCGCTCGACAGCCAGACCCGGGAGCTGCTGATGGATGATCTGATCACCCTGTGGACAAAAACGCCCTTCACTGCGGTTTACGTGACCCACAATCTGGCCGAGGCCGTGCGGTTGGGCCACCGGGTCGTGGTATTGTCGCGCAGGCCGGGGGAAGTGCGCGAGATCGTGACGCTCGATCAACCCCTTGGACAGCGCAGCTATGGAGATACGGATCTGGAGCGAACCCAAAAGCATCTCTGGGGGCTGATGCGGGACGAAGCGATGGCAGCGGATGCGGAGCTCGTCAGTGGATAAAAACGCCCGGACGGTCGCTTTCAGAGGGGGTGGTTTTGCGCCCCGAGGTCGGGCCTGGGTGGGTTTTGTCGTCTTTGCCGTGCTTCTAGGTGCGGCAGAGTGGGGCACGCGCAGCGGGTTGATCTCGCCATTGACGCTGCCGCGGCCCAGCGATGTGGTCCAGACATTCTCCGAGCTCTACGCCTCGGGTCTGTTGTTCGCGCATCTGCTGCCATCGCTGTCGCGTCTGGTGGTGGGGGCCGCGTTCGGTGTGTCCGTCGGGATATCCGTGGGTCTGATGATGGGACTTTTTTCGCTGGTACGTGCGGGGCTTGTGCCGCTGGTGGCCGCGATCTTTCCGATCCCGAAGATCGCCCTTTTGCCGCTTTTCGTGATCTGGTTTGGCATTGATGAGGGCAGTAAATATGCGCTCATTGCCTTCGGGACGTTCACCCCCACGGTGGTGGCCACCTACACGGCTGTGGACAACGTGGACAGGACGCTGATCCGCATGGGCCAGAGCTTTGGCCTGAGCTGGCTCAGCATCGTGCGCAAGATCGTTTTGCCCGGTGCGATGCCCGGCATCCTCGCGGGGCTGCGAATCTCGCTGGCGATTGCCATTATTCTTCTGGTCGCAGCGGAGATGCTGGGCGCGGAATACGGCATTGGCGCGTACATCCTGGAAGCAGGGTCGCTCTATGATCTGGAGCGGCTCTTTGCCGGTGTCGTGATCCTGTCGGTTCTGGGCGTGCTCGTCAGTTCAGCGATCGGTGCCATCGAGCGGCGCGTGCTGAATTGGCGGACGTGACCTGACAGGCGCGGCTTGCGCCGCACGACATGTCCCGAGCGCGCCCCTCCGGGCCGTGCTCGGTGCTGGCGCGGGTTTCGGAGGAACGCAGAAAATACAGATCGTTACGCCATATGTCTCATGTGAAGCTTGAAGCTTCAGGTAAACTTTCGGAAGAGCTTGGTCTGGTCGAACATCTCCTCCAGCGCCTGAGTGCGGTCGCGGGTCCGATCCCAGGCGTTGTTCTGTACCTGCGCGATCAGAGTCTCTATCAGCAGCAAAGTGGTCGCCGCGGAATCCCAGGCAGAAGGCACGACAATCCGGCTGGAAAAGCAAATGTCCGCCAGTTGGTGCACGGGCGAGCGCCATTGATCTGTGAAGAGGATGAGACGAGCGCCGCGGGCACGCGCCATCTCTGCCAGCTTGAGAGTGTTTGCCTCATATCGGCGGACATCGAAGATCACGAAGACATCGCCTTCGCGCACATCCAGCAGGTAGTGCGGCCAGGCGTTGGAGGTTGACTGAATATGGATCACGTCCGGTCGGATCATCTGCATGTGCAGAAACAGGTATTCCGCTAGCGTGTGGGTGATCCGGCCGCCCACGATGTGCAGTTTGCCGCTGGTGTCGGCCAGATGCGCGCAGGCGGTGTCGAAGTCGGCGGTGTCGATCTGGCTGAGTGAGTTGCGGATGTTGCCGATCACGGCTTCGGTAAAACGGTTGAGCATATGCTCTTCCGGCGCGCCTTCGGCCCAGGTGTCGTGTTTGGCGATCGGGCCGCTGACCTTGGCCTTGATCTCCTCGCGCAGGTCGGCCTGGAATTCGGCGTAGCCCTTGAAGCCCAGTTTCTGCACCATCCGCGCCACCGTCGGCGTCGAGACATCCGCATCCGCCGCGAGCGCCGCAATCGGCCCGAGGCCGGAGGCGGGGTAGTTCTCCAGGATCGCCTGAGCCAGTTGTCGCTCGGCCCGGGTCAGGCTGTCTAGCCGGGTCTGTAGCCTGTCGGCGATGGTCAGGGTCGGGTCGGTCACAACGCCTCTGCCTCAGTTTTGACGGATTTCATTACAGCTGAGACTTAACTGAACATCAGCTTTCATTATTGTGTTGACAGAGCGTCGGACAGGCAAGAGATTTATGCCGAACGGGGGTCGAATGTCGGCAGATCAGACGCAAAACGGGGAAGAGGAGGCTGTCGCGGTGCTGCGCGGGCAGGGGGCCGCCGGTGTCGTACTGGTCTGTGAACATGCCGCCAACGTCTTTCCCCAAGACATCGGCGATCTGGACGTGCCGCCGGAGATGCGGAGCGGCCACGCGGCCTGGGATCCCGGCGCCCTGGGTGTCGCGACGGGGATGTCCGAACGCCTCGATGCGCCACTGGTCGCGGGGCGGGTCTCGCGCTTGATCTACGACTGCAACCGGCCGCCGGAGGCGGAGACAGCCATCCTGCAGCAGAGCGAGGGCATGGCCATTCCGGGCAACATCGGACTGTCGCCGGCGGATCGCGCGGCCCGTGTGACGCGCTATTACCTGCCGTTCGAGGCGGCGTTGCACCGGACGCTGGACCGCGCGCGCGCCAAGGCTCTGGTGACCATCCACAGCTTTACGCCGGTCTTCATGGGCAAAAGGCGGGATGTGGCACTGGGCGTTCTGCACGACAGCGATACACGGCTGGCGGATGCGATGCTCGCCTGTGCCGGACGGCACACTGATCTGCGCACCGAGCGTAACGCACCCTACGGCCCGCAAGACGGGGTGACCCATACCTTGCGCCTGCATGGTCTCGCCCGGGGGATTCCCAATGTCATGCTGGAGGTGCGCAACGACCTGATTTCCTCGCCCGTCGAAGAGGCGGCGATGGCCGCGATGCTGAGCGGCTGGCTGATGGAAGCGATGGCGGCCATCGAGGTGCCGGTGTGAGGCGTCTCGCCACGCTCTATGTCCGGGTCGTGGATGCGGTCAACTACCGGATCGGGCGGGTCATGATGTACGGTATCTTTGTCATGATGGGCATCCTGCTGTGGTCCTCGATCTCCAAGACGTTTTTCCTGCCAACGCTCTGGACGCTGGAACTCGCACAGTTCGCCATGGTCGCCTACTACATCACCGGCGGTCCTTACGCGATGCAGATGGGCGCCAATGTGCGCATGGATCTGTTCTATCATGAATGGTCGGTGCGCAAGAAGGCGTGGTTCGACGCTTTCACGGTGCTCCTGCTGATATTCTATCTCGGCGTGCTTCTCTACGGTGCGCTTGGCTCTACTGCCTATTCGCTGGGCTATTGGGGGCAGGAGCCGTTGGCTTTTTTCGCTGGGCTGGTGACCGGTGCGGAGGAAGTCGGACGGCTGGAGCGTTCCAGCACGGCATGGCGGCCCTATATATGGCCGATCAAGGCGATCATGATCCTGGGCTTTTTCCTGATGCTGCTCCAGGCGATTTCGGAGCTGATCAAGGACATCGCGACCATCCGGGAGGTTGATCTGCATGTCCTATGAGCTGATCGCCATCAGCATGTTTGCCTCCATGATGCTGATGCTCATGACGGGGCAGCGGGTGTTCGGTGCCATCGGTGGTGTGGCAGCACTAGCGGCGATCCTGCTGTGGGATCCGGGTGGGGTGAACATTCCGTTTTCAGCGGCGATGAAGCTGATGAACTGGTACCCGTTGCTGACGCTGCCAATGTTCATCTTCATGGGCTATGTGCTGTCGGAATCGAAGATCGCCGACGATCTCTACCGCATGTTCCATGTCTGGATGGGGCCGGTGTCGGGCGGGCTGGCGATCGGCACGATCGGGCTGATGGTGCTGGTGTCGGCCATGAATGGTCTGAGCGTCGCGGGCATGGCTATCGGAGC
Organism: uncultured Roseobacter sp.; assembly: GCF_947496515.1. Lineage (GTDB taxonomy): Bacteria > Pseudomonadota > Alphaproteobacteria > Rhodobacterales > Rhodobacteraceae > Roseobacter. The sequence continues at coordinate 301,129 of NZ_CANMDB010000002.1, forward strand.
AACCATCGCGCTGCCGGAGCTGCTGCGCCGCGGCTACGACAAGCGGATGGTCACGGGGGTCATTCAGGCTGGATCATCACTGGGCATTCTGGTGCCGCCGTCGGTGGTACTAGTGCTTTATGCGATGATCGCGCGGCAGCCGGTAGGGCAGCTATGGCTGGCCGGTGTGGTGCCGGGGCTGATGATGGCGGGGGCGTTTATCCTCTATATCTACCTGCGATGCCGGGCGAACCCCGCGCTTGGGCCGGTGCTGCCGCCGGAGGAGCGCACGGTGTCCATGTCCGAAAAACTGCGGCTGCTGCGTGCGGGGCTGCTGCCCATCGTGATTTTCATGGCGATGATGGTGCCCTTTGTGAATGGTTGGACGAGCCTCGTGGAAAGCTCTGCCATCGGGGCGCTGACGGCCTTGCTGGCGGCGGTTCTGAAGGGGCGCATGAACCGCGTCGTGTTCGAGACCTCGGTGCGTCAGACCCTCGCAATCTCCTGCATGTTCATGTGGATTATTCTCGCCGCCCTCGGGTTTGGTGCGGTTTTTGACGGGTTGGGGGCGGTAAAGGCGATAGATCAGCTGTTTACCGAACAACTCAATCTCAACCCCTGGATGATCCTGATCCTGATGCAGCTGTCGTTTCTGCTGATGGGCACCTTCCTCGATGACACCGCGATGCTGGTGATCGTCGCACCGCTTTATGTGCCGCTGGTGGCGGCGCTCGGGTTCGATCTGATCTGGTACGGGGTGCTCTATACGATCACCACACAGATCGCCTATATGACGCCGCCCTTCGGCTATAACCTTTTTCTGATGCGGGCCATGGCCCCGCCCGAAATCACGCTCAAGGACATCTACGGCTCGATCCTGCCCTTTGTCGTTGTGATGATCGGGTGCCTCGCGCTCATCATGACCTTTCCGCAGATTGCCCTGTGGCTGCCGGAATATGTTTACGGAAAATAACCAAGACCCCGGACGACGGGGCGTTCAACGCAACAAGGAGACCACAATGACAACAAGACGCAAGTTCATCACCTCCGCCGCTGTCGGTGCAGCAGCGGCCCCGCTGGCTGCCCCGGCGCTGGCGCAATCCACGATCCGCTGGCGGATGCAGACCTATGCAGGCCCCGCGCTCGCCGAGCATGTGATCAAGCCTGCCATCGACAGCTTCAACAAGATCGCCGGCGACCGGATGCAGATCGAGCTTTTCTTTGCCGATCAGCTGGTGCCCACGGGTGAGCTGTTCCGCGCCATGCAGAACGGCACGATCGACGCGGTGCAGTCAGATGACGACAGCATGGCCTCGCCCACGGAAGTCACTGTCTTCGGGGGGTATTTCCCCTTCGCTTCGCGCTACTCGCTCGACGTACCGGTGCTCTTCAACCAGTACGGGCTGAATGAGATCTGGGATCAGGAATACTCCGCCGTCGGCGTTAAGCACCTGAGCGCCGGTGCCTGGGATCCGTGCCATTTCGCCACCAAGGATCCCATCAACAGTCTCGCGGATCTCGAAGGCAAGCGGGTCTTCACCTTCCCCACGGCCGGGCGGTTCCTGACGCAGTTCGGCGTGGTCCCGGTGACGCTGCCATGGGAGGACATCGAGGTTGCCGTGCAGACCGGAGAGCTGGACGGCATCGCATGGTCCGGCATCACCGAAGACTACACCGTCGGCTGGGCCGATGTGACCAACTACTTCCTGACCAACAACATCTCCGGTGCCTGGGCGGGCTCGTTCTTTGCCAATATGGAGAGCTACAACGCGCTGCCTGAGGATCTGAAGGAATTGCTCAAGGTCTGCATGGATCAGTCCCATTACTATCGCCAGTGGTGGTACTGGGGCGGCGAAGCCAATCTGCGCGTCAACGGCACCAAGATGGAGCTGACCTCGATCCCCGATGCGGAATGGCAGCAGGTCGAGGATGCTGCGCTGAAGTTCTGGGACGAGATCGCAGCAGAATCCGAGACCAAGGCGAAGGTCGTGGAAATCTTCAAGCAGTACAACGCGGATATGGTGAAGGCCGGACGGCCCTATCGCTATAGCTGAACCATCCGCCGGGGGCGTCCGCGTCCCCGGCATCTCCCACCAGGAAAGACACGCCCATGCCCGGATTGCTGAGCTTCAAGGATCTCAAGAAACAGGTGAGCGACGGCCAGGTCGACACCGTGCTCGTCTGCGCCGTGGACATGCAGGGCCGGCTGATGGGCAAACGCTTTCATGCGGCGAATTTCGTGGAGCATTCCCACAAGGAGACCCACTGCTGCAATTATCTGCTGGCCACGGATCTGGAGATGGCGACGCCCGATGGCTACGCCTCCACCTCCTGGCAGTCGGGCTACGGTGACTACGTGATGTGGCCCGATCTGGAGACGATCCGCCCGGTGCCGTGGCTGGAGGGCACGGTGATGGTGCTCTGTGATCTGCTGGATCACCGGACCCATGATCTGGTGCCGCAGTCGCCGCGCGCGGTCCTGAAAATGCAGATCAAGCGGCTGGAGGCGATGGGTTTCACCGCGATGATGGCAACGGAGCTTGAGTTTTTTCTTTTCGAGAAAAGCCTCAAGGAAATCCGCCGATCGGGCTTTCGCGATCTGACGCCTATCAGCGGGTACAACGAGGATTACCACATCTTCCAGACCACCAAGGAAGAGATGATCATGCGGCCCCTGCGCAACCATCTCTATGCCGCGGGTGTGCCGGTCGAGAATTCCAAGGGCGAGGCGGAGGCCGGTCAGGAAGAGCTCAACATACGCTATGCCGAGGCGCTCGACTGCGCCGATCATCACACCATCGCAAAACATGCCGTTAAGGAAATCGCCTGGCAGCACGGGCATGCGGCGAGCTTTCTGCCCAAATGGTCGGCGGATATGGTGGGCAGTTCATCCCACGTTCACCAGTCGCTCTGGGACGGCACGACACCGCTTTTCTACGAAAAAGGCGCGGCGCACGGCATGTCCGATCTGATGTGCCACTACATGGCCGGGTTGATCGCCTACGCGCCGGACTACACCTATTTTCTGGCGCCCTACGTCAACAGCTACAAGCGCTTTGCAAAAGGAACCTTTGCGCCAACCAAGACGGTCTGGTCCGTGGACAACCGCACCGCTGGGTTCCGGCTGTGCGGCGAGGGGACGAAGGGCGTCCGGGTGGAATGTCGCATCGGCGGGTCGGACCTGAACCCCTATCTGGCGCAGGCTGCCTTGCTGGCCGCAGGCATCAAGGGGATCGAAGACAAGCTGGCGCTGGCCGATGCCACCAAGGGCGATGTGTACGAGGATGCAAAAGCCACCGAGATCCCGCAGAACCTGCGCACGGCGACTGAGACGCTGCGTGGCTCGACCATGTTGCGCGAGGCGATGGGCGATGATGTAGTCGACCACTACGCGCGCGCCGCCGAATGGGAGCAGGAAGAGTTCGACAAGGCGGTCACCGACTGGGAAATCGCCCGCGGGTTCGAGAGGGCTTGAGCGATGACGGTGACCTGTATTTCCCCGATTGACGGATCGACTTACGCCACCCGCGCGGTGCTGACCGAGTTCGAGGCAGCGGAGGCAGTGGCCAAAGGGCAGGCAGCACAGGTCGCCTGGGCCGCGCGCCCGCTGCAGGAGCGGATCGATCTGGTGCTGGCCGGTGTCGCCAATGTCGGTGCCATGAATGACGCCATCGTGCCGGAGCTGGCCTGGCAGATGGGGCGGCCCGTACGCTACGGCGGAGAGTTTGGCGGGTTCGAGGAACGGGCCACGCATATGGCGCATATCGCGGCGGAAGCGCTGGCACCGCTTGAGGTTGAGGACAGCGGCGCCTTTCGCCGCCGGATCAAACGGGTGCCACAAGGTCTGGTGCTGGTCGTCGCCCCGTGGAACTACCCCTACATGACCGCGATCAACACAGTGGCGCCAGCGCTGATCGCCGGCAATGCGGTGATGCTGAAACACGCCAGCCAGACGCCGCTAGTGGGCGAACGCATGGCCCGCGCCTTTCATGACGCAGGCGTGCCGACGGATGTGTTCCAGAACGTCTTTCTCGACCACACCACGACCTCTGCCCTGATCGCGGACCGGGCCTTTGGGTTCGTGAACTTCACCGGCTCCGTCAGTGGCGGGCGCACCATCGAAAAAGCCGCCGCCGGGACCTTCACCGGGCTTGGGCTGGAACTGGGCGGCAAGGATCCGGGCTATGTCTGTGCGGACGCGGATCTGGAGGCGGCGGCCGAGACGCTGATCGACGGGGCGATGTTCAACTCCGGTCAATGCTGCTGCGGTATCGAGCGCATCTATGTGGCCGAACCGCTGTTCGAGCGGTTCGTGGACAAGGCGGTCTCCATCGTCGAAGGCTACCGACTGGGCAACCCGCTGGAGCAGGAGACAACGCTTGGCCCGATGGCGCAGGTGCGCTTTGCCGATCTGGTGCGCGCGCAAACATCCGAGGCCGTGGCCGCCGGGGCGCGGGCGCTAATTGATCCGGCGCTCTTTCCGCAGGACGCGGGCGCCTATCTCATGCCGCAGATCCTCGTGGACGTGGATCATTCGATGCGCGTCATGCGCGAGGAGAGCTTTGGCCCGGTCGTGGGGATCATACCCGTCAAGGACGATGCGGAGGCGATCCGCCTGATGAACGACAGCGATTATGGCCTGACGGCCTCCGTCTGGACGCAGGATGTGGCGCGTGCCGAGGCGATTGGCGACGCAATCGAGACGGGGACGGTGTTCATGAACCGCGCCGATTATCTCGACCCCGGCTTGTGCTGGACCGGCTGCAAGGATACCGGACGGGGCGGAGGGTTGTCGGCGATTGGCTATCACAACCTGACGCGTCCCAAGTCCTACCATCTCAAGAAAGGCTGATCCCATGCCACTGACAGCAAACTGGTCCTACCCGACCGCCATCCGCTTTGGCGCGGGCCGTATCTCAGAACTGGCAGAGGCCTGCGCAGTCGCCGGGATCACCAAACCACTGCTGGTCACCGACAAAGGGTTGGCGTCACTTCCCATCACGCAAAATGCCCTGGAAGCGCTGACGGTGGCAGGGCTGGGCCGGGCGATGTTCTCCGACGTGGACCCGAACCCGACCGAGAAGAACGCGGAGGCCGGCGTGGCCATGTACCGGGCGGGCGGGCACGACGGGGTCGTGGCCTTCGGCGGCGGTTCGGGTCTCGATCTGGGCAAGGTCGTTGCCTTTATGGCGGGGCAAAGCAGGCCAATCTGGGATTTCGAGGATGTGGATGACTGGTGGACGCGCGCCGATCCGGAGGCCATTGCGCCCATCGTTGCGGTGCCCACCACTGCCGGAACCGGCTCCGAGGTCGGGCGGGCGAGCGTGATCACCAATTCGGAAACCCACGAAAAGAAGATCATCTTTCACCCCAAGATCCTGCCATCGGTCGTTATCTGCGATCCCGAATTGACAGTGGGCATGCCGCCCGCGATCACGGTGGGAACAGGGATGGATGCTTTCGCGCATTGTCTGGAGGCTTATTGCTCCCCTCACTACCACCCGATGTCTCAGGGCATGGCGCTGGAGGGCATGCGGCTGGTCAAGGACAACCTGCTCATCGCCTTTGAGGACGGGACAAACCTCACCGCGCGGGCCCATATGATGTCGGCCGCGGCCATTGGGGCAACGGCGTTTCAAAAAGGGCTGGGCGCGATCCATGCGCTCAGCCATCCCATCGGGGCCGTCCACCACACCCATCACGGCACCACAAACGCGGTCGTCATGCAGGAGGTGCTGATGTTCAACCGCCCCAAAGTGCGCAAGCATCTGGCACGGGCGGCGAATTACCTGTCGATCTCCGGAGGGTTCGACGGGTTTCATGCTTTCGTGGGCGAGTTGAACGAAAAGTTGCAAATTCCAAAGAATCTGACGGATCTCGGTGTCAAAGACCCTGATATTGACATGCTTGTGGCATCTGCCCTGCAGGACCCGAGTGTCGGTGGCAATCCGGTTCGGATGACCGTCAAGAACACGACGAGTTTGCTGGAGGCATGTCTCTGACCGCTTAGCCGTACCAGATCGCCCGGCGGATCAGATTGACCCCCATCAATACAAAGACGATCAGGATCGCGTTTCGAAACCCGACACCGGAGAGCCTGTTGCGCAGCAATTCGCCCAGGCTGAACCCTATGAGTGTGGGGATGATCATGACCAGCGATACGCCTGCCAGCGGCCCGGTGAGAAAGCCCAGCCGGGCGTAGCCGAGACAGAGCGGCAGGCTGCCCACGAAGATCAGAAAACCGGTTGCGCGGATGAACTCGTCCTTGTCAACCTGTTTGGTTGCCAGATACATCGCCAGTGGCGCCCCCCAGCCTGCGGTCAGCCCGCCGATGATACCTGCAAAGAGGCCAAAGCCGATCTGTGCGGAGCGATCATGGCGCGGCGGCAGCGGCGGGACCCAGCCGCGCCAGGAGACAACCACGAAAAGAAGAATGACCAGACCCAGCACCGCAAGCAGCGCGCGGTCGCTCGTCTGCCGGGTTGCAAACACTGTCCAGGTGACGCAGGCGACCAACACCAGCGCGAAAACCATATAGCGCCGGGCCGTGCGAAGGAGATTTCCTGCCCGGAAAAGCTGCCAGGCGTTGGACCCGAGCATCGGAAAGAGAACAAGAGCCACGGCGGTGCGCGGATCGAAAAAGATGGTCATCAGTGCGATCGCGGCGGTAGGCATGCCAATGCCAGCAACCCCCTTCACAGCGCCCGCGGCCAAGAAGGCCAGTGCTCCGACAAGAAGGATGGTCATATCGGTCAAAACCCTGTCCTTCAGTCCTCGGTAGAGCTGAGACGCAGAACGCCTGAAGGCAAGCGTGTTGTCAATCAGCGGGATGTCCAGATCGAAGGATCCGAAAGGGTCTGCTTCAGCTCTGGAAAAAGAAACCAGATCAACATTTTGAATGAATTTTTTGATGTATCGCGATGAGCCTGTTCCAGGTGTCTGACACAGGACCGGACACCCTGCGCAATTCGTCGCACGACCCTGAAAAACACGCCGCAAAGCCTATCTTTGGATCAAGCAAATAAAACTCGGTGAGCGTATCCCATGGACACCCTACTGTTATCGCGCATCCAATTCGGCGCAAACATCTCGTTTCACATCCTTTTCCCCACGATCACGATCGCTCTGGGCTGGGTGTTGCTGTTCTTCAAGCTGCGGTTCAACGCGACCGGAGATCAGAAGTGGATGGACGCCTATCTCTTCTGGGTGAAGGTCTTTGCCCTCTCATTCGCTATGGGAGTTGTATCGGGCATCACCATGTCATTCCAGTTCGGCACAAACTGGCCCGGCTTTATGGAGACCGTCGGAAACGTGGCCGGGCCCCTGCTGGCTTATGAGGTCATGACGGCGTTCTTTTTGGAGGCGGTTTTCCTCGGTATCATGTTGTTCGGCGCCTCGCGCGTGAAGCGGTGGGTTCATACTCTGGCGACCTTCCTTGTCGCTTTCGGCACCACGATGTCGACATTCTGGATTATCGTTCTGAATTCCTGGATGCACACGCCGCAGGGGTACGAGCTCCGCGACGGTGTGGTGTTTGCTACCGACTGGTGGGAAATCATCTTCAATCCCTCCATGCCATATCGCTTTGTGCATATGTTGCTGGCGTCCGGTCTGACCGTCGCCTTCCTGATCGCGGGTATTTCGGCGTTGCGGTTGCTTTGGGGGGATCGCGCGGAGAGCGTCAAGTCCACGCTCCGGTTCGGTGTCGTGACCGGCGCGCTGCTGATCCCGTTGCAGATCCTCGCAGGTGATTTGCACGGCTTGAACACGCTGGAGCATCAACCCGCCAAGGTCGCTGCGATGGAAGGTAACTGGGAAACTGGACCGAACGTGCCCTTGCTGCTCTTTGCCCTGCCCGATGAGGAGGCACGCGAGAACCGGTTCGAGATCGGTATTCCCAGCGGCGCCTCGCTGATCCTGAAGCACAAGCCGGAGGGCGTCGTGCCCGGGCTCAACGATTTCGTCGCGGAGGACGGCACCGTGATGCATCCCCGAGTGGCGCCTGTGTTCTTCAGCTTCCGGGTGATGGTCGGCACCGGCATAGCGATGCTGCTGCTCTCCTGGGGCGGGCTTTACCTGATGCGGCGTTACGGCGCCGGTGAGATGCCGCGGCTGTCGCTCTATGCCTTCAGCGCCATGAGCTTCAGTGGTTGGATTGCCACGCTCGCCGGTTGGTACACGACAGAGATCGGCCGTCAGCCGTGGCTGGTGCAAGGGGTTCTGACAACCAAAGAAGCGGTTGCGGATGTGCCTGCGGGTATGGTGCTGGGGACGCTGCTTGGGTACTTGGCGATCTACGCGGCGCTGATCGTGGCCTACATCGCCGTCATTACCTACCTGGCTCGCAAGGCATCGCGCGGTGAGCCGCTCGGCAGCCGGGTCCACCCCGCCAGCGGCGAGGCCGAAGTCGCCATGCTGCAGCCAGGAGAATAGCGATGGAAACCTTTGGCGATCCGGCAATCTGGCTGCCGTGGACTTTCGCGGCGCTGATGGGGCTGTCGATCCTGATCTACGTCATTCTGGACGGGTTCGATCTGGGCGTGGGGCTTCTGATGCCGCTCGCCAATGAGGAGGAGAAAGACAGGCTTGTCGCCTCCATCGGTCCGTTCTGGGATGCGAATGAGACATGGCTTGTCCTTGCCATCGGGCTGCTGCTGGTCGCGTTTCCGCCTGCCCACGGCATCATCCTGACGGCGCTCTATCTACCGGTTTTCATCATGCTGGTGGGCCTGATCCTGCGCGGCGTGTCGTTTGAGTTCCGCGCCAAGGCCCCCGCGAGCCAGAAAACGCGCTGGAACGCGGCATTCTTTGCAGGATCGCTCATGGCCTCGATGAGCCAGGGGTTCATGCTGGGCATGTACATCATGGGTCTGACATGGACGTTGAGCCACGTAGCCTTCGCCCTTTTGACAGCCGTCTTTCTGACGGTGGGCTACAGCTTTATCGGCGCGGCCTGGCTGATCGGTAAGACCGAAGGGGCGCTGCAGGCCCACGCGGTCCGCTGGGCGCGGGGCGGCATTTGGGGCCTGATCCTCGGGGTCGGTGCGATCTCATTGGCAACACCGTTCGTCAGTGCACGGATCTTTGACAAATGGTTCAGCCTGCCGGAATTTCTGTATTTATCGCCGTTGCCCATCCTGTCGGGCGCCCTGATTGTTTACCTCTGGTGGCAGATCAGGCAGCTGCCGCGGTCGGATGATCGCATGTCTTGGGGGCCCTTTGCCGCGGCGATTTTGCTATTCGCGCTGGCGTTCGGGGGTATGGCCTATTCGTTCTATCCCTACGTGGTGCCGGAGCAGATCACCATCTACGACGCTGCTGCAGCGCCGGAAAGCCTGTTTATCATCCTGATTGGCACGCTCTTCGTGTTGCCTGCCATCCTTGGATACACCGTGCTGTCCTATTACATCTTCAGGGGCAAGGCGACCGAGTTGCGGTACGACTGACCAGCCCGGCTGCGGCTTTCGCTGCCCGGAGCGGCAGGCTAGGGTGCCACGGCAGCAGGGCGGGCAAACTACATGAAGATGGAAGCGATCGGCGAGGTATCGGGTCAGACAATCGAGGCCGTGACCTTGCGGGGTGGTGAGACCGAGGCGCGGCTCATCACCTACGGTGCCCGGTTGACGCATCTTTGGGTGCCCGATGCGACGGGACGGCTGGGCGATATCGTTCTGGGTCACGATGAGCTGGCGCCCTACACCCAATACGGCACCTATTTCGGCGCGACCTGTGGCCAATACGCCAATCGGATCGCGGGCGGCAAGTGTCTACTGGATGGGCAGCTTCATCAGCTCGATCTGAACGAGGGGCCCAACCACCTGCACGGTGGGACCGCGGGGTTCGACCGCAAGGTTTGGCGCGTCGCCGCGTTGGATGATCATTCAGTCACCTTTGCCACGGAGACCGGCGATGGTGAGATGGGCTATCCCGGCCCATGCACCCTTCAGACGCGCTATGCGCTGGACGAAAGCGGCGCGCTGGACATCGAGATGACAGCGACGACCGCCAAGCCAACGATCATGAACATGGTCAACCACGCCTACTTCAATCTGGCAGGTGCCGGTGACGTGCTGGGTCATCACCTGCAGATCCCGGCCGCGTTCTATACCCCGGTTGATGAGGCACTGCTGGCGACGGGAGAGATTGCGGATGTAGAGGGGATGGCGTTTGATTTCCGGCAGTCAAAGACCATCGGACAGGACATTGGCACGCTCTCGTCCGGATATGACCACAATCTTTGCTTGGGTCCCACGATGGATGGCATGCGCCTGTGCGCGGTGGCGACCGACCCCGTCTCAGGTCGGCGCCTACGGCTTTTGACATCGGAACCCGGGGTGCAGCTTTATACAGGTGGGGCGTTGAGCGCGGATATCCCCGGAAAGCAAGGACAGTCACTGTGCCGCTTTGCCGGGTTCACGCTGGAGACACAGAAGTTTCCGGGCTCACCCCAGTTCGCACATTTCCCCAGTGCCATGCTGAACCCGGGCGAGCACTACCGCCACCGGATGCGGTTCACCTTTGACGCGCTCAGCCCGAGTTGACGTCGCTCGCCGTTTTGCGCTTGCCGCGAAAGAGCTTGATCGCTGGCAGGAAAATCAGGATCAGCGCGATGATGGTGATAGGGCCCGCCACGGGCCGTGTGAAAAAGATCGATGGATCGCCCGAGGAGAGCAGCAGGGATTGCCGCAAGGTTGGCTCCGCGATGGGACCGAGCACGATGGCCAGCACGGCAGGCGCCAGTGGATAGTCGAACCGGCGCAAGAAGAACGCGCCGATGCCAAAGATCACCATCAGCCAAATGTCGAACATATCCCGGGTGGCTGCATATCCGCCAACGATGGACAGCACGAAGATGACCGGAGCGAGCACCGTAAAGGGCATCCGCAGCATCCAGATAAAGAGCGGGATAAAGGCGAGGTTGATCAGCACCGCAGCTGCGTTGGAGACATAGAACGACCCGATCAGGCCCCAGACGAATTCCTGCTCGTCCACGAACAGCCGCGGGCCGGGCGTCAGGCCCCAGATCACCATGCCGCCCAGAAGGATCGCGGTTGTGGGTGATCCCGGAATCCCCAGCGTCAGCATGGGCAGCATCGACCCGGTCGACGCGGAATTGTTCGCGGCTTCAGGTGCGGCAACGCCGTCGGGGTTGCCGGTTCCGAAGCTTTCCGGTTTGCGGGAGATCATCTTGGTCACGCCATACGACATCAGCGAGCCGGGCGTCGCACCGGCCGCAGGCAGAACGCCTACGAAAAACCCGAGGAAGGAGCCCACAAAGGTGCCTTTCCAGCCTCGTTTTGTGGCATCCTTGGCGTCCGAGACCATGCCTTTGACGGTCATCTTTGGCGTTGTCTTGGTGACGGCGCCACGGGACTGCTCGATCGTCCACAGCATCTCTCCGATGCCGTAGACACCAATGGCAAGCACGAGAAAGCCGATGCCCTGCAGGAAGCCATTCATCTCGAACAGGATGAGGCGTGGCGCCCCCGAGATCTGGTCGAAGCCCACAGACCCCAGCACGAGGCCAAAGCAGATCGAAAAGACGGTTTTGGGAATATCGTCGCCACCGAGGCCCACAAAGGTTGCAAAGGCGAGCAGCATCAACGCAAAGACCTCTGGCGGTCCAAAGGACAAAGCGACAGAGGCAAGTGCCGGTGCAAAAAGCGTGAAGAGCACATTGGCGACCGTGCCACCGACAAAGGAGGCCAGTGCCGCCGTCACGAGCGCGAGGCTGGCGCGCCCCTGTATGGCCAAGGGACGACCGTCAAAGGTCGTGGCGACCGCCGTGGATGCGCCGGGAATACCAAGGGTGACGGAGGAAATTGCGCCGCCGTACATGGCACCGTAGTAGATCGCGGCCAGAAAGATGATTGCCGCGCCGGGGGGCACCAGAAAGGTGACCGGCAGCAGGATGGCGACCCCGTTCACAGACCCCAGACCTGGCATGGCGCCAATCAGCAACCCGACGCTCACGCCGATAACGATCATCATCAGGTTGAGCGGTTGCAGCGCAACCAGCATTCCATCGGTGAGCAGAGCCAGAACTTCCATGATCTCGGCGATCTCCTTCGGGCACGCGGGCCCAGCGGTCAGTAGATGATTTCGTAGAGGATGTTGAAGACAGGATCCGTAAAGGCCAGGCCTGTGGGCATGGTGATCCGCATCGCTCCTTCAAAGAAAAAGAAGAAGGCAACAGGCAATACCAACGCGAGCGTCAGGCTCAGAAACCAACCGTGTCTGCCCAGATACTTCAGATAGTAGAGCAGGAAGACAGCGATGGCCCCGTACATCGAAATGACGTTGACGAGCCCCACGAAAGCAATGATGCCACCGCCGACCAGGGCCAGCATCTTCCAGCCGTAGCTGTCCAGCACAGGTGCGTCGGATTGAGAGGGCGGGCTGACCCCACGCCACCAGTTCCACGCAATCATCACGCAGCTCAGCAGCATCATGACCGCCAGCCAGAAAGGCCAGGCACCTCCGCCTGGCCCCTGTCCGGCGATATAGCCGATGGGCAGTTCCGCACTTTTCCACATCAGATAGAGGGAAAAAAGGGCAAGCACGCCTGCGGTTATGATCTCACCGTTGCGCATGTGTCACTTGCCCTTCTACTACGTCAGCATCCGGCGCGGTGTCTTATTCGCCCAGAGCGGCGAGTAGCTTGCGATGGTTCTCCACCTGCAGCCCCCAGTAGTCCTGCTGTTCGGAGGCGTCCATCCAGAGGGGGGAGAGGCTTTCGGAGTCCAGATAACCCTGCCACTCTTCGCTCTCGAATATCTGGGTGAAAACATCCTGATAATACGCCGCGGCCTCGTCCGACATCCCGGGTGCACCAACGACAGCCCGTTGGTTATAATAGGAGAAGTCGTGCCCTTTCTCCTTCAGCGTCGGCACATCCGGATAGGCGGGCATCCGTTCATCGGAAAATGCCAGCAGCGGTACAAAATCGCCCGCCTCATAGAAGCCTTTGGCCTCTGCGGGGTTGTTGACGGTCGCCATGATCTGCTTGCCGGCCAGATCTTTGGCCACCGCACCGCCGCCGCTGTAGGGAATGTATTTGATATCGAGGTCATAGGCGTCGGACATATAGGCGATGACAATGGAATCTTCCTGCCCCTGTCCCGTGCCGCCCATCACGAACTCGCCGTTCATCGATTTGACCTCTTCGACGTAACCTTCGAACGTCGTGATCCCGGCATCCTTGTGAACCCAGAGCACAAAGGGATCGACCCCCATCATCGCAATGGGTGTGAAGGTCTGGATATCGATCCCGAGGTTTTCCTGCCGCAGCGGTGTTGTGAAGAACGAGTTTAGCGTCACCAGGATCGTATGATCAGGATCATTCGCGCCCGACACATGGATCAGCGCCTCTGCACCCGAGCCGCCGCCCTTGTTGTTCGGCACCAGCGGACGATTGGTGAGATCCTTCTTCTCTGCAACGGACTGAATAAAGCGGGCGATCTGGTCAGCCCCACCGCCGGGCCCTGCCATGATCGTGAAGTCAATGGGTTTTCGGGGCGTCCAGCCATCCGCGACCGCATAACCTGGCGCACTCGCCACCATGCTCGCGGCGAGAACTCCCATGAACCTACGTTTTGAAAATAGCATCTCTTCCCTCCTTTTAGTCCGGTTGCAGACCCGAGCCTCTGGCCGAGTTAACAACCTCTTAATAGACGGGAAATTAAATTTCAAAATCCTTATTTCAAGAAGTATTTTGTTGCGAGGTTGTCGTTAGTGTACCAGCAAGACTGGAATCTCGGCGTTATCCACAACTGCCTGGGTATTGCCGCCAAAAAGCGTTTCGCGTTCGTGGCTGAGGCTGTAGGCACCCATGACCAGCATTCCGGCCCCTAGCTCGGTCGTCTTCTTGAGCAGCGCGACACCGGGGTTCTGCGCATCAAAGCGGTGTATCTGGGCGGTGATTCCACGCAGGGCGTAGTACTCCGCCAATTCTTCCGCAGTCGCCCCGTGCGGTTCACCCTTCCCACCTGACAGAATGGTCACGCTCTCAGCCGCGGCGGCCAGATCAAGCGAATGCGCAACCGCCCGCGATGCTTCAAGCGATCCGTTCCAAGCCACCGCGATATGGGTGCAGAAGGCCTCTGGTCCGGCGGCCTTGCGCGGGCACATCAGGACCGGGCGCCCCGTCTGAAAAAGCGCCGTTTTCAGAGAGTTGGTGCCCACGTTGGTATCCCGATTGGGCTTGGCGACCACCACCAGATCGGCCAGCCTGCCATTATGTTTGATCACGTCGGCCATGCGCCCGCTTTCCTCCACAAAGGCGACGGTGACGGTCTTGCCGGGGGCGGCGGGAGCTTCGTCCAGATCAAGCGTTTCGGCCAGTGTGTGCAGCTCTTCTCGGAGCACCTGCTCCTGTTGGTTGGCGAGTTCCTGCGCCTGGTTCAACATCGTCTTTTTCGCAAACGCGGGCATGGGGACGCCGTAGGGCATCAGGTCCTCGGCCTGTGCACGGCAATGAGCGACCACGATATGCGATTTGTGGCGGCGGGCGAGTGTGGCCGCGTGACCCATGACTGTTTCGACGAGACCGTCCCCTCTGACTGGCACGAGTATCTTGCTGAGCATGGTGCAGGCCCTCCCTCTTTTGGCGGGCTTTGGTGTTTCGGCATCTCCCGCATGATCAAGATATAGCGCGGTTCCGGCGCTGACCACCAAAGGTTGATTTGATCCCGGAGCGACCCGGACCAACGTCCGCGCAATCATAAGGTTTGTGTCAAATTTGAGCTTTTCATGCGGCTCTTGTGTGTCGTCGTTAACCAGTTTTCAGACCCCTGCCACTAGCGTCTGTCTCAATCGGACTGTCGCGAAAACCGCGACCGACAATGAAAGGTGATAGGCACGAGATGCGGTGGATACTCCTGCGGTTAAGTATGTTTTTCCTGTTCCTTGCGGGATGTGGAGAGACCATCCCTCACAACACATCGCCGCGGATCCTGGCGATGGGCGATTCGATGATGGCATGGCATGCGGGCAGCAACAAAGGCATCGCTGGCAATCTTGAGGAGATCCTTGGCGAGCCGGTGATCGACCGGTCCGTTGTCGGTGCACGGGTCATCTACAACCTGCCGATTACGGGCGCGATGGGCATGAATATCTCTCAGCAGTATCGACCCGGAGAGTGGGATTGGGTCATCCTAAACGGCGGGGGCAACGATCTGTGGCTGGGATGCGGATGTCATCGCTGTGACAGGCGGATCGAGCGGATGATCAGTGCCGATGGTCAAAGCGGCAAGATTGCAGATTTGGTGCGTCAGATCCGTGCCTCCGGGGCCCAGGTTATCTACGTGGGATATCTTCGCAGCCCCGGCGTCGGTTCGATCATCGAGCACTGCCGCAACGAAGGTAACGCGTTCGAGCAGCGGATTGCCCGAATGGCCAAGCAACAGCCCGGCGTCCACTTTGTGTCGCTTCAGGACCTGGTCCCCCATGGTGACAAATCCTATCACGCAGCGGATCGAATTCACCCGTCGCGCAGAGGAAGCCGCGCCATCGCCATGCGGATCGCGCAGATCATGGATCGTTGAGTGAACTGCGGATTGCAGCGGTGGCAAAATTCGTAACCGGGGTAAGGCGTTTGATAGCGGGGCCGTGTCAGCCAAACTGTTTTGCGCAATCACTTTAATCAACAAAGACGGTTGGTCAGCTTTGCCTTTACCCGCCCCGATTTCTGTCACGGCGTTCGATCAAGGCCCCTTGAGGACATGCCGCGGTTGATTGCCAAAGCTTCGGTCGCCAACATGATACTGCTTCAACGTAGTTCCGCTGAAAGACCAAAGTGCAGCCAGTGTGAGAATGGCCCAGCCTCCGGGCCAACCGCTCTAACCAGCCTGGGCCAATCCGCTCAACCAGTGTGTCAAACCTTCGGGGTCGCGGGTCGTCCCAGCCGCTCTCCCAATCTGGCCGCGCTCGCCGATCGAGCAGCTTGCGGTCTTGGCCGGTGACACGTCCCGTCCGACGAACGGTCTCATCCCGTCATCATTTCTGTGAGTACAGTACGGGAATGCCGGCAACGCGGCGCGGGTCTGACAAGTGGTAACGGTCGTGCGTGACGCAGGCAGCGTTACAGCATCTCAAAACCGGTACATGACGGTTGCGGCGAGGGCGATGACGGACAGGAAAACAGTCGGCCATCTGTCCTGACGTGTTGCTGCGTCGCGCCAGTTCTCGAACCTGCCAAGCGTAATCTCGACTTGTTGTTATCGCTTGGCGCATTTCTTGGTTTCTTCCGCCGTTCCCGCACTGGGATAGAGTCGCGCATCTTTTTGTCTTTCGACGCTTCTCTGAACCAGTTGGCGTCATACTCACGATCCATTGCTCGGTGTATTGAGCACAATCAAATCTGCCGAGGGGGGGGCAGCCGTAACAAGCGGGCCGATAGGACGCATCTGGCTATCGCGGGCGGCGTACAGTTTGGTATTAAAGCTGCCCTTTGCCCTCGTGATTAGACATCCACGCCCCTTTTTCTAGCTTCTATTTTGGCCTCGGGTCGACGCTGCTTCAAATACGTAGCATCTAGGGGTCGACAGTTCGGATACCCTGTCGATGAGAGAGATCGTGACGGTCTTTTCTGCACCATGCTCGGTGGCCAGACCTATCATGATTTGAGTAAAAAAAGCCCTTTGTTGCCCCATTTCTACCACCGGTTGTGGGGCTTTCAAAGCGCTTACGCGGCCTCGCTTGGATCACGTGTAACTTCAATTGCCTGGACCGGACTCTGGGGGGCCTCATCAGCGCAAGCTATTTTTAATGGGGTGTATCCCCTTGACGCAAGTGTTTCATATCTGCCGCTGCCGGGCCATGACGTGACGCCGCAGGTCTAGCCTCAAGACCTAGATGAGACTACCTTATTAGTATGAGCGCTGCAGACACCCAACTTCCATACAATCCGCGAGTCCTTGAGTGGGCACGTGTCCGGACGGGCATGGCTGCTGATGAAGTTGCGAAGAAGATCAATGTTGCAACTCAGAAAGTTATGGATTGGGAGTCGGGAAAGTCGAAACCTACCACACGTCAAGGGCGGATGCTTGCAGCCTCTTATGATAGACATTTTCTTGAGTTTTTTTCGGACAGTATACCGCAGATGTCTGAGGTTGTTCTCGTGCCGGACTACAGGACTTTTCGAGGCAAGACAGCGCCGGGTCCAAAAGAAAAGCGATCCATGGTTGCCGTTCAAGAGTGGGCAGAAGAGCAAAGGCTAAATGCTCTGGCAATAATTGAAGAACTTGGTGAGCGCCCTCCTGTGTTCTCTCAGAATCTTCGTTTTAGTGTTGATGATGACGTTGATCTGGCTGCCGAGGTTAGCCGAGAGGCGATGGGGCTCAAGATCGAAGATCAACTTCAACTGAAAAAGGCGCTTCGGTATACATTCCCTGAAATCCTTCGCGACAAAATAGAAGGCATGGGTATTCTTGTTCTCAAGCAAAGCGGAATTACCAAACTGGGCGCACGGGGCATTTGTCTGTTTGCTGAGCCACTGCCCATAATAGTCTTTGGAAGTGAATCTGCAGGCGCACAGGCGTTCACGCTTGCGCATGAGTTTGGCCATGTCCTGCTCGGATCGAGTGGCATAAGCGGGCAACCACGGCTTGGCGGCAAGTCAGGCCATAAAGCCATTGAGGATTGGTGCAACAGATTTGCATCAGCTTTTCTGGCCCCTAGCAGGTCGATAGAGCGAGTACTACAGAAGCCCACCAAACCATCCGAGAAGATCGACACTACAGTAATTGGCAACCTCGCTGAAATGTTTGCCATGAGCCGTCACGCAATGCTCATTAGGCTCATAGGGCTAGGTTATGTTCAGCCTCAATTCTATTGGAGAACAATGCGCCCGATCTTCCTCAAGGAAGAGGAGGAGCATACCTCTTTCGGGCGCCCACAGTACTATGGGAAGAGGTACGTCAACGCAAAGGGGCGCTTCTATACCGGACTTGTCATGTCGGCTTGGAGCGGAGGCTATGTAACCGCACATAACGCCGCTGAGTACATGGGGATCAAGAACTTCGAGCACCTCAAGGATATTCGCGAGGACTATGGATTTTGACCCATAAGTACTGCCTCGACACCTCTGGCTTTTCTAACCCTTTGATGGAGATGCCGGAGGACATCCACAAGACTTTGTGGCCTAGCGTTGTTTCCAGAGTGCAGGCAGAAATATTCTGTTGGAATTATGAGATCGCTAACGAAATGGCCTCAATACAAGGCGCTATCGGTAATGCACTAGACGGCTGCAATGGCTCGTGCTGCTATGAAGTCGGAAAAGGAAGTTGGGATTGGGCTGCGTACGTAGCAACAAACAACACCTGGAGGACGCATTTCCATCAATTTATATCTGAGTATCACGGCAACAGGAAAGACACTATCGGGCTTAACGACCTATCCATTGTTGCCTTGGCCCATACCTTAGGGTTGCCAGTGGTCAGCATGGAGCGCCCGAACATGGGTCAACCAAGCCAAACGAAACTGCGCATTCCAGATCTGTGTATCGCCGTTGGCGTGACGCATTACAACTTTAACCAACTTTGCCGAAAAGAGGGAATTACCGGATGAGCTTATCTCTTATGCAGGCCCTAAACGAAGATCGCCTTGAGGACTTCATTGCACAAGAGGAAATTCGCGGGGTGCAACCGATCAGCGAAGCGGCTTTTGACAAAACCGCCTCTGCCGTTATCAGAACGCCGCAATCAGCCGATCAAACATCAGGTTCGCCTCGTCGCGATGGTTCGCGCGGAAAGTGAACTCGTCCAGATAGCGCTTCATCCACTTCTGGCTGATCGAAACGTGCGTGCCGCGCACCGAATGCTTGAAGTGACGCCAGAAGCTCTCAACGTGGTTCGTGTGGTGAAGCTGCTGCGTTTCGTAATCGTAGATCGCCCACTGCTTCTTGCCGTGCTTCACCGCTACATGCGTGTAGCCTTCATCGCTCAGTAAGCCATAGCTGTAAAGTTCGTCGGTCGAGACGGTCGCCCCCGGCGCGACGTTTACCAGTGTCTTCTCGCGAAGCGTCTTCATCTTCACGTCCGGGATGATTTCCGTAACCAGCCGACCGCCGCGTTGCTTGAAGCCCATGACGATGGTTTTGCCAGCGGCACCGCGACCACGCTTGCCGGGACGCTTGCCACCGACATACGCCTCATCAATCTCGACGTGACCCGACAGGATCGCCTGAGCGTCGTGCTTACTCATCTGTTCGCGGATTTTGTTCCCGATCCGCCAAGCCGTCTTATAGGTCACGCCAAGTTGCCGCTGGAGTTCCTTGCCGCTCACACCGTGGCGCGTCGTGACGAAAAGGTAGATAGCATAGAACCAGACTTGGAGCGGCGTCCGTGTGTCCTGAAAGATCGAGCCAGCGGTCGGATACAGGTGGTCACCGCAAGCCGCACAAGCCCACGCGCGGCGATTACCCATCCGGTGGAAAGTAGCTTCTACGCCGCACGCCCGGCACAGATGCTTTTCACCGAAGCGAACATTGAAGATGTGC
The DNA here is from genome assembly GCF_947496515.1 of uncultured Roseobacter sp. Lineage (GTDB taxonomy): Bacteria > Pseudomonadota > Alphaproteobacteria > Rhodobacterales > Rhodobacteraceae > Roseobacter. Next base: position 320,606 of record NZ_CANMDB010000002.1, read on the forward strand.
TCAAGGCAGGTTTCATCATCCGGGAAGCGCTTGAAGAATTCGCGGACACTGAAAACGGGGGTGGCTGATTTGCTCTTTTCCATGCACTATAGATAGCAATTCGGCTTACTTGCGTCAAGGGGATACACCCCTTTTTAATTGAGTAACCTGGTTCGCTCAAGATGCGCCGATCGTCGTCGCATGGCGTGCCTTGCGACTTGGAAACGAACGAAAAGTTCCAAACGCGCTATCTGCACGTCATTTAACCAGAAAAACCACTCATGTTTACCGCTCGGTTGTCTAGCCGCGACCCATACCGCGAGCCCAAAAAGTAGGTCACGATCCTAAGAGATGCCGCGGGGCAGACGGGTCAGCCCGATCTGCGCGAGCGTCAGGCCCACCTCTTCGCAGGTAAGATCCCAAAAGCGCTTAAGCCCCTCCTCACCGCCCGCCGCGATTGCGAACTGAAGCGCACGCCCGAAGAACACGAAGTCGGCGCCCATTGCGTAGGCTTTCACCACATCCTCGCCTGATCGAAGGCCACTGTCGTAGAAAAGAGGATAGTCGGGTCCAAGCGCCTCGCGGATGGCCGCAAGCGCTAGGATAGGCGGGGGAGCTGCGTCAAGCTGACGGCTTCCGTGGCTAGAGACCTGAATGGCGTCCACGCCCTCGGCGCGTAATCGCTGGGCATCGCCAACATGGCTCACGCCCTTTGCCACAAGGTTGCCGTCCCAACTGTCGCGCAGACGTTTGAGGAACTCCCAATCTGCGGCTGCTCTGCTCTCCGTCCGGTCAAAGCTGAACCCGTCAGTCTGGAAGTTCGCCAGCGTCGGTGCGCCCGCCAGTAAGGTGGAGATCGACCAGCGGGGGTGCACCGCAAAGTCAACGAACTGCCTGGGTCCGATCCGGAACGGCATCTTGAAGCCACGGCGGAGTTCCCGCGGACGGCGGCCTACCTCAGGCACATCCAGCGTCATCACGAGTGTCTTGTACCCTGCGGCCTTTGCTCGTTCGACCAGTTTGGTCGTACCGCTTCCGTCGCCGCTGAAGTACAGCTGGAACCACGCATGACCCTCGGCTTCGTCGATGATCCGCTCCATCGAGGTCGAGGCCACCGTGGAGACCCCGTGCGGCACCTGATGCCGCGCCGCCTGACGCGCCAGCATCAGATCCGCGCCGGGGCTCGAGAGATTGCACATCCCCATGGGGCTGATGCCAAATGGACTGAGCCCGCTGTGACCCAGAACGGGTACGCTCAGGTCGCGCTCCTTCACGTTGACCAGCACGCGAGGCTGCAATGTCACATCGCGCAAGGCCGCGAGGTTCCGTGCCTCGCCATCGCCGTCACCTGCCGCCCCGTCGATGTAATCAAAGACCATCCAAGGCAAGTGCCGCCGGGCGAGGCGTCGCGCATCCGCGTAGGAATGGATCGCGTCCGCCCTGCCCAAGGATCAGGCCTGCACCGACTTCATGAAGCGGTCCCGGATGACCACCGGATCCATCGTTATGACGGGCAGTTTGATATTGCCGCTGTCGCATTTGCTCACGATGATGGTCATCTTTTTGCTGTCGATGGCCTCCTGCAGTACTTTGCCGGTATCCTTGTCCTGGCATTCTATCACATTCTCGCAACCGCAGGCCTTGGCCACCGCCGCAAGCGAGGTCTTCTTGCCGGTGTAGGTTGGCTGATCTCCGGTCGAGCCATAGCTGCCATTATCGACAATCAGCAGGATAAAGTTGTCGGCCACGTTGTTGGCAATCGTGGGCAAAGTGCCAAAGTTGGTCAGCACAGAGCCGTCCCCGTCGATTGAAATCACCGTCTTGTCCTGGGCGAGCGCCACGCCCAACCCGATGGAGGAACTGAGCCCCATGGTGCCCAGCATGTAAAAGTTGGTGGGCTGATCATCGATCATGTGCAGCTCTTGGCTGGGCAGACCGATATTGCAGATAACCAGATGGTCGCGAAGGATGGGCGCGATTTCGCGCAGGATTTCAGAGCGGATCATTGGTCGCCGTAGCCTCCCCAGAAGGACGCATCCGTCAGGATCGCCACAGGTTTGTTGCACATGAAGGTGTATTTCAGGATCTCCGGCAGCTCGGCTGCGTCGGATTCCTTGTGAAAGTGATAGGTCGGGATGTTGAGTTGGTTCAGCAACGCTTTTGTATGCACGGCCATTTCCACCTGACAGGCGACCGGCTCGCGCAACTCGCCCCGGTAGGAAATGAGCATCGGCAACGGCATCCGGTAGAACTGGGTCAGCGTCACCAGCGTGTTGATCGTCACCCCGATCGCGGTGTTCTGCATGATGATCGCCGGTCGTTTGCCGCCCATGAAAGCACCGGCACACAGCCCCATGCCTTCGTCTTCCTTGTTGGAGGGGATATGGTAGATCTCCGGCCGCGCATCGACTTCGTCAATGACACCGGCCAGCTGCTTGCACGGCACGGTGGTGACGAATTCGATGTCAGCAGCAACGAAGTCGTCAACGATCTTTTTACTGATGGACACCTAGGTACTCCTTGTAGTGAAATGCCGAATTATCAGCATCTTGCATTCTATTTCTAACGTATCACATAAACTGAACAGGGCGCGTGACGGACCACACGGGCGGCGGTGGAGCCGAGGAAGTAGTCGCTCAACCCCGGTTTGTGAGAGCCCACGATAATACAGTCCGCCCCGATCTTTGCAGCATAGTCCACCAGCGCACGCCCGGGCTGCCCGTGCAGCATCACTGGCTCGACATCCGGCGTCTGCGCGACCCGCGCCGCCAGCTTATCCCGTGCAGCTTCCGCTGCGCGCGCCATGACCTCTTCGGAGACATAGGCGTTCACTGTGCTGTTCGGTCTGTCGTAGACGTGGACTGCCTTTATCTCGCCGTCATCACCCTTGAGGTGACGCGCCATTGCGAGCGCCTCCGCGCTGATACCGTGATCGAGGGCGAGCGAAACGATGATTTTCTTGTGCATGTCAGTCTTCCTCCTCCGATGATGCCACGCGCCACTCAGGCGCTGGCGGTTGTGTGCTCAGGGGTTAAAATGATCTTGGGTGCAGCAACGCGCCCTGCGCGGATGTCCTGGAACGCGGCTTGTCCGGCCGCAAGCGGTCGTTCCTCAATCCAGTCGAGCGGGCCCAGTCTGCCGTCAAAGATAGCGCTGGCCGTGTCCGCAAAATCTTGGGCCGTGTAGGTGTAAGTGCCGATAAAAGTGATCTCCTGCAGGGTCATGCGGCGGATATCGAGCCCGCCCGTTCCTTCGCCGAGACCGATGTGGACAATCACACCGCCGGGGCGGGTCAGTTCGCTCGCCATAGTGCGGGTGCTGGCGAGACCAACGCCATCGATGACCACATCCACCGTACCTGCGGAGGGCATGGCGGGCTCATTCGCCGCGCAAACCTCAAAACCGGAGACGTCGGCCAGGCGGGCGCGACGCATCTCGTTCGGTTCGACCAGCATGACATCGTCCGCTCCCTGAGCGCTCAGGGACAGGGCGGCGCCGACACCGATGGCGCCTCCGCCGATGACCACGCAGCGCAGGCCTGCGAGATCGGTCCCCACCACGCGGCGCGCCAACCGCACGCCATGCCAGCCGCAGGCCACTGGTTCGGCCAGCGCGGCATGGGAAAGTGGCACATGCTCCGGCACCGTGACGAGGTTGCGGCGCGGCATTGCAACGTAGTCGGCAAAGGCGCCCTGACGCGGCGGCATGGAAATGATCTGGCGTTGCGAACAGAGATTTTCTCGACTGGCGCTGCACTCTGCGCAGGTTTGGCAGGCAACCAGCGGGTTGATCGTAACGCGGCGCCCGTCCTCCGGCCCCCCCGTGACAACACCTGCGGCCTCATGCCCGAGCGTGAGGGGGGCGGGGCGGCGTGGATCGTGACCGAGAAAGGCGTGCATGTCCGAGCCGCAAATGCCCGAGGCGACAATGCGCACAAGCGTTTCATCCACGGCGGGCGAAGGGTCCGGCAGCTCCAGATAGCTCAGTTCCTCGACGCCGGTATAGACCAGAGCTTTCATTTTGCGGTGAACCCTCCGTCTACGAAAAGGATTTGGCCCGTCACGTAAGCCGATGCGTCTGAACAGAAAAACAGGAGCGGACCGTCAAGATCTGCAGGCTCGCCGTTGCGCCCGATGCAGGTCTGATCCGCGTTGCGCTGCGCCAGAACCGGATCATCAAAGACCGGGCCGGTCAGCTCGGTCCGGAAGAAACCAGGAGCCAGCGCATTCGTGGTAATGCCATGGCCTGACCAGGCCTCTGCCATCGCACGGGTCATCTGTTCGACCGCACCTTTGGACGCACCGTAGCTGATGCCACTTGCGAAGGCCCGGCGTGACTGCAGCGAGGCGAAGTTGATAATTCTGCCCCAGCCCCGTTCCTTCATCGCGGGCACCATCGCCTGCGACAGAAAGAAGGGCGCGCCGAGGTTGAGATCCAGCGTCAGATCCCAGCCGTCATCCGTCACCGCGTCCGCGTGCTCGCGCGTATTGATCCCGGCGGCGTTGATCAGGATATCGACCGGGCCGAAGGGCCGTGCTGCTTCCCGTGCAACGTCGGCCAATGCACCACGATCCGAGAGATCCGCGACGAGACTTGCAGTCTCGCCTTCCGCGTTTTCCCGCCACGCGTTGAGCGCGGTCTCTCGCCGTGCGATGCCGACGACCCGCGCGCCCGCCGCTGCCAGCAGTGTTGCCGCCTGTCGTCCAAGGCCACTGCTGGCGCCTGTTACGCAGACAGTTTTGCCACTGACATCAAAAAGCGGGCTCATCTCCGATCAGTCCATCGCCGAGAGGTCAAAGTTCTCTTCGGGGAAGTACTTGCGCAGCCGGGCATCCGCTGTCCGTGCATGCCCTTCCATGCCCTCAAGACGGGAGATCCGCGCAGTGGCTTCTGCAACCGGCCGGGCGCCTTCGCGGGTGGATCGCTGCCAGGTGACGATCTTCATGTATTTGTGCACCGACAACCCGCCTGTGTATTTAGCCGACTGGGAGGTGGGCAGGACGTGGTTGGTGCCCGACGCCTTGTCGCCAAAGGCCACGGTTGTTTCTTCGCCAAGAAACAGTGATCCATAACACTGCAGTCGTTCCAGCCACCATGGCAGATCGCCAGCCTGAACCGTCAGATGCTCTGGTGCGTAGTCGTCGGAACAGGCCGCCATTTCTTCGCGATCGGGGCAAATGATGACCTCGGCATAATCGCGCCAGGCCGCTTCGGCGTTCGCGCGGTTCAACTCCGGCAGGTCAGCGATCAGGCCCGGGACAATCTCCATCACTTTTTCGGCGAGGGCGCGGTCATCGGTCACGAGCCAGACTGGCGAGTTGTAGCCGTGCTCTGCCTGTCCCACGAGGTCGGTCGCGACGATAAAGGGGTCAGCGGTCGCATCAGCAAGGATCAGGCTGTCGGTGGGACCTGCGATCATGTCGATCCCGACGCGGCCAAAGAGGATCCGTTTGGCTTCTGCGACAAATTGATTGCCGGGACCAACGAGAATATCCGCCTTCGGCAAACCAAAGAGCCCGAAGGTCATCGCCGCAACGCCCTGAACGCCGCCCATGGACAGGATCTTGTCGGCGCCGCAGAGGTTGGCGGCGTAGATGATGGCGGGTGCTATGCCTTCGCCAGCGCGTGGTGGCGAGCAAGCGGTGATGTGCCGGCATCCGGCCACTTTGGCTGTTGTGACGGTCATGATGGCGCTGGCGATATGGCTGTAGCGTCCCCCCGGCACATAGCATCCGGCTGCGCGGCAGGGGATCGCCTTTTGACCGGCGATCAGTCCGGGCACGATCTCCAGTTCAACGTCTTTCATCGTCGATTTCTGTGTCTCGGCAAATCGCCGCACATTGTCGTGGGCAAAGGCGATATCGTCCTTGAGTTTCTGGGATACGAGGACGGAGGCCGCTGCGATTTCTTCCTCGCCGAGCACGACGCTGCCCTGATAGTTGTCGAATTTTTGAGCGTATTTCAGCGCGGCTTCGTCGCCGCCGGTTTCGATGTCATTCAGGATGCCCTGGACTGTCTCGCGAACGTCACCGGCATCTGTCATGGCGGTCTTGGCAGCTTTCTTTAGGTACTCTCGGGCCATGAATGCATTCCTGTCTGCTGTGTAAATCGGGTCGAATGATGCGCAGCGAGTGGTAGGCCGTCTTGCCGTCCGCACCGATCTGACGTGGGTCTCACAAACTGCGAGGTAGTCAGACACCTTGCGTATCGTTACTGTCATGTAAGCGCTTACATTGATTCTGACAAGAGGATTTACAATGTCACGCAGGAAGACGAATGTGACGATCCGCTGGCTAAATCGAGAGAGGACGATCCGGCTATGAAAAAAGCGGCTGGCCCAACGCTGGCGGATGTGGCCCGTATGGCAGGCGTCTCTACGGCAAGTATTTCTCGCGCTTTGAATGATCCTGACAAGGTTGCCAAGCCGACACGGGAGAGGATCGAGCAAGCGATCGACACGCTTGGCTACACGCCGAATTTCGGCGGGCGTGCGCTGGCTTCGAACCGGACAAATACGGTGGGCGCGATCATTCCAAGCATGGCCAACGCGATGTTTGCCAGCGGTGTGCAGGCCTTTCAGGAAGTGCTGGACGAGGCTGGCGTGACACTCTTGCTGGCCACGACAGCATATGACCCCGATCACGAACTTCGACAGATCAAGGCACTGGTTGCGCATGGTGCGGGCGGGCTGTTGCTGATTGGAGATACACGTCCACGGGAGACCCGTGAATTTCTGATCAAGCGGCGGGTGCCTTACGTGCTCTCCTGGTGCTACCGACCTGATCCGAAACAGCTATTTGTGGGTTTCGACAATCGGCTGGCGGCGCGCGAAGCGACACGTCGCGTCCTTGAATTAGGGCACCGGAACCTTGCCATGATCAGCGGTTTGCATCCCGGGAACGACCGGGCGCAGGACCGATCAGATGGTGTGGTTGAGGCTGTCACAAGCTTTGGACAGGGCGCGCGATTGCACCCGGTGGTGCAGGTCTCTTACCGTTTGGAATTTGGCGGCGACGCCTTCACCCGGTTGATGGCGGCGGACGCCCCACCGACAGCGATCATGTGCGGCAACGACGTGCTGGCGGCGGGGGCGATGAAACGTGCAAAGGAGATGGGTATCGACGTGCCAGCCCAAGTATCCATTGTCGGTTTCGATGACATCGGGGTGGCTTCGGTCGTGACACCGCAGTTGGCGACGGTACGCGTGCCGCAGATCGAGATGGGACGCACTGCCGCGCGGATGCTACTCGGTCGGATTGCGGGCGATGCAGACCTTCAGAGCGTCAGATTGCCCACGGAGTTCATACCCCGGGGGTCTTTGGCGGCACCTTCCGGGTAACCTTTTGGTCTGCTGGTTTGGTTTCCTGACCAGATCCACCGCGCGTCGCTTGACAATGACCCTGCGGCGTTCTTTCTGGGCGGATAGCAGTGAAAAGGACGATATACGATGATGAAGACGCGCGCTGCGGTTGCGGTATCTGCGGGGGCACCTTTGGAGGTGATGGAGGTGAACCTTGAGGGTCCGCGGGCGGGCGAGGTTTTGGTGGAGATCAAGGCGACGGGTCTGTGTCACACGGATGAGTTCACGCGGTCGGGCGATGATCCGGAGGGGATCTTTCCGGCGATCCTCGGCCATGAGGGCGCGGGCGTCGTGGTGGAACTGGGCGAGGGGGTGACGAGCCTGGAGGTGGGCGATCACGTGATCCCGCTCTACACGCCCGAATGCCGGGAGTGTGAATACTGTCTGAACCCCAAGACGAACCTCTGTCAGAAGGTGCGCGCCACGCAAGGCCAGGGGCTGTTGCCCGATGGTTCGACGCGGTTTTCCATGCTCGACGGCACGCCCATTCATCACTACATGGGCTGCTCGACCTTCGCCAACCACACGGTGGTGCCCGAGATCGCACTGGCCAAGGTGCGAAAGGACGCCCCCTTCGACAAGATCTGCTACATCGGTTGCGGCGTGACCACCGGCATTGGCGCTGTGATTAACACGGCAAAGGTTGAGATTGGGTCAAGAGCGATCGTTTTCGGCCTCGGCGGGATTGGTCTCAACGTGATCCAGGGGCTGCGGCTGGCGGGGGCGGATCAGATCGTGGGCGTGGATCTGAACGACGACAAGGTGGAGATGGGTAAACACTTCGGGATGACGGATTTTGTCAATCCATCCAAGGTTGATGGGGACATGGTCGCCCACTTAGTTGAGATAACGCAAGGGGGTGCGGACTATACCTTTGACGCCACCGGCAATGTGAACGTGATGCGCACGGCGCTGGAGGCGGCGCATAAGGGCTGGGGCGAGAGCATCATCATCGGTGTGGCGCCCGCGGGGGCGGAGATTTCCACGCGGCCCTTCCAGCTGGTGACGGGGCGGATCTGGCGCGGCACGGCCTTTGGCGGGGCCAAGGGGCGCACGGATGTGCCGCGGATCGTGGACTGGTACATGGATGGCAAGATCGAGATCGACCCGATGATCACCCACAAGCTGACCCTCGACGAGATCAACCACGGCTTCGAGCTCATGCACGAAGGCAAGTCCATCCGCGCCGTCGTGGAGTTCTAGGGCGTGGAGCTGGTGTCGGAAAATCGCAGCTTTGGCGGGCGGCAGAAGGTGTTCAGACACCCTTCCAATACCTGCGGCTGCGAGATGACCTTTGCGGCCTATCTGCCGCCGCAGGCAGAGCACGGCCCGGTGCCGGTGCTGTGGTATCTGAGCGGTCTGACCTGCACCCATGAGAACGCCATGACCAAGGGCGGCTTTCAGGAACATGCCGCAGAGCACGGGCTGGCGGTGATTTTTCCCGACACCAGCCCGCGCGGCGACAATGTCAGCGACGACGATGCCTATGACCTTGGCCAGGGTGCCGGGTTTTACGTGAACGCGACCCGGAACCCGTGGAAAACCAACTACCGGATGTATGATTACGTGGTGAGCGAGCTGCGCTCTATCGTGATGGACAATCTGCCGGTGCAGGACCGCCACGGGATCACCGGTCATTCGATGGGCGGGCACGGGGCGATCACGATCGCCATTCGCAACGCGGATCTTTTTGAGTCCTTGTCAGCCTTTGCCCCCATCACCAACCCCACGAAATCCGACTGGGGCCGCAAGCAGCTGAGCGCCTATCTGGGCGATGATGAAAGCAGCTGGGCCGCGCATGACGCGACGCTCCTGCTGGAGGAGCACGGCTGGAAGGGGGATTTGCTGGTGGATCAGGGTGCGGGCGATCAATTCCTCGATCTGCTGAAACCCGAGGCGCTGGCCAATACCATGGCGCGGCGACGCCAGCCCGGCCAGGTCCGGATCCAGGACGGCTACGATCATTCCTACTTTTTCGTCAACAGTTTCGCGCGTGACCATGTAAGGTGGCATGCGGCCCGGCTGAACTGAGGCCGCGAACCCAGGTAAAACCCAAGGAAGGTAACAAATGTTCAAGACGTTCTTAGTGGCAACTGCTCTCACGGTGTTTCCGGCGACGCTTTTTGCGGACGGTCATGTCACCGGAGACGCTGCCGCGGGCGAAAAGGTATTCCGCAAGTGCAAGGCCTGCCATGCGGTGGGCGAGGGCGCTGAAAACAAGGTGGGCCCGATGCTCAACGGGGTCGTGGGCCGCGAGATGGGCGCTGTCGAAGGGTTCGGCTACTCCAACGCGCTGATGGAGTTTGCGGCCGAAGGCAAGGCCTGGACACCAGAGGAGCTGGACGCGTTTCTGGAAAAGCCACGGAACTACATGAAGGGCACCAAGATGTCCTTTGCCGGTCTGCGCAAAGAGGAAGACCGGCAGAATGTGATCGCATATCTTGCGACCTTCCCCGGGGAAGGGTCGTAAGCACACGGATTTCCTGTGCGGGATGGAGGAGAGACCGTCCCGCACAGGAAGCACCTGATGCCGAGCCCAAGGAGGGGCCAGGGTGTCAGTTTCGCGGCAATTCCGCCGCACACTAGGGAGGTACTATGATGAAGAAGCTAACGCTTTTCACGTCTGGGATCGCTCTTTGCGCTGCCACTATGGCCTATGCAAATGACGATCTTATCGGCCTGATTGACGACCCGAACCAATGGGCCATCCAGACAGGGGACTACAAGAACCAGCGCTATTCCGAACTGGACCAGATCAATGCCGACAACGTCGGTGATCTGCAGGTGGCGTGGACGTTCTCCACCGGTGTTCTGCGCGGTCACGAAGGCTCGCCGCTGGTCATTGGTGATGTGATGTTTGTGCACACGCCTTTCCCCAACATTGTCTACGCGCTTGATCTCAAGAACGAAGGCAAGATCATCTGGAAGTATGAGCCAAAGCAGGATCCGGACGTCATCCCGGTGATGTGCTGTGACACGGTGAACCGCGGTGTGGCCTATGCCGATGGCAAGATCTTCCTGCATCAGGCTGACACCAAAGTCGTCGCGCTGAATGCGGAAACAGGGGCCGTCGAATGGGAAGCGCAGAACGGCGATCCCTCGATCGGCGAGACCAACACGGCGACGGTTCTGCCCATCAAGGACAAGGTGATTGTCGGCATCTCGGGCGGCGAGTTCGGCGTGCGTGGTCACACGACCGCCTATGACATGGCCACCGGCGAGCAGGTCTGGCGCGCCTATTCCATGGGTCCCGACAGCGACATTCTGGTCGATCCAGAAAACACCACGCACCTGGGCACGCCCGTGGGCGAGAATTCCGGCACGAACACCTGGGAAGGTGATCAGTGGATGATCGGTGGCGGCACCACATGGGGCTGGTATTCCGCGGATCTGGACGAGAACCTGTTCTACTACGGCACGGGTAACCCCTCCACCTGGAACCCTGCGCAGCGTCCCGGTGACAACCGCTGGTCCATGACGCTGATGGCGCGTGACATCGACACCGGCATGGCCAAATGGTTCTACCAGATGACCCCGCATGACGAGTGGGACTATGACGGTGTGAACGAAAACATCCTGTCCGAGCAGATGATCGACGGTGAAGAGCGCAAGCTGCTCACGCATTTCGATCGCAACGGTCTGGGCTACACCATGGACCGCGTGACCGGCGAGCTGTTGGTGGCGGAGAAATTCGACCCGGTGGTGAACTGGACCACGGGTGTCGATATGGACCCGAACTCCGAAACCTACGGTCGTCCCGCGGTTGTGGCGCAGTATTCCACAGCGCAGAACGGCGAAGACGTTAACACCACCGGCGTTTGCCCGGCGGCTCTGGGCACCAAGGACCAGCAGCCAGCGGCCTATTCGCCCAAGACGGAAATGTTCTACGTGCCGACCAACCACGTCTGCATGGACTATGAGCCTTTCCGGGTCAGCTACACCGCCGGTCAGCCCTATGTGGGTGCGACACTGGCGATGTATCCAGCACCAGACAGCCACGGCGGCATGGGCAACTTCATTGCCTGGGATAACATCAACGGCGAGATCAAATGGTCTATCCCAGAGAAGTTCTCCGTGTGGTCCGGGGCGCTGGCGACAGCGGGCGACGTCGTCTTTTACGGAACGCTCGAAGGTCACCTGAAAGCCGTGCATGCGGACACCGGTGAAGAGCTTTACCGCTTCAAGACACCGTCGGGCATCATCGGCAACGTCATGACCTACACGTCGGACGGACGCCAGTATGTCGGCATCCTGTCGGGTGTCGGCGGCTGGGCCGGGATCGGTCTTGCGGCGGGTCTGACGAACCCCAATGACGGTCTGGGAGCTGTAGGCGGCTATGCGGCGCTCAGCGACTACACCGCTCTTGGGGGTCAGCTGACCGTCTTCGCGCTGCCAAACTGATCGGGCCTCGTGATGTGAAACCTGTTTGGCGCGGCGGCCTGGGCCGCCGCGCCGGACCCACAAAATCAAGGGCCGGACGACCAACGCGGCCCCAGAGATAACGGGTGAGATGTATGAAAACCATGCAATTGAGTTTGGCACTTGGGCTGATGGTTGCCCTGCCGCTGACGGCAACGGCTGAGGACAAGATCGATCCCAAGACCTACGAGGTCGCCTACAGCGAGGATGGCCGCTACTACAACCACGATGATGTGCCGACCTTCAATGTGGCCGAAGATGGCACGGTGGACTGGCTCACCTTTTCCGGCTTCCGGCGCTATCACGCGGAATGCCACGTCTGTCACGGCCCCGATGGCGAAGGCTCCACCTATGCGCCGGCGATCAAGAATTCCGCGGTCGAGATGGGCTATGACGGGTTTTTCGAAGTCGTCGTGAACGGGCGCGAGAACGGCAATTCGGTGATGCCGCATTTCGGCGATAACCGGAATGTCATGTGCTATCTTGACGATATCTACGTCTATCTCAAGGCGCGCGGCGTCGAGGCCGTGCCACGGGGACGCCCCGCCAAGAAAGAAGCCAAGTCGGATGTGATCCGCGAGGATGAAGATGCCTGCATGGGCTAACAAGCGGTTTTGCGCGCTGATCGCGGCAGCCCTGTCTTTGGGGCTCTGCGTCGCGGGGTCGGCCAATGCGCAGACCTCCGATCTCGTCTCCGAACGTGCGCTGCGCGTCTGTGCGGATCCGGCCAATTACCCCATGTCCGCGCAGAGCGAGACCGGGTTCGAGAACAAGCTCGCGGAACTGATGGCAGCAAAGCTGGACCGGCCCGTAGAATATACGTGGTATCCGATGGCCACGGGCTTTATCCGCAACACGCTGAACGCCAAGAGCTGTGATGTAGTGATGGGCTACGCGCAGGGCCATGAGCTGGTGCTGAACACCAACCACTATTTCACCTCCGTCTATACGCTGATCGTGCCGCAGGACAGTGATCTGGCGACGGTGGAGACGCTCAGCGATGCGCAATTGCAGGGGCGGCGGATTGGCATCATCGCGGGCACGCCTCCGGCGGCGCATCTGGCGCGCAACGGTCTGATCGGCAAGGCCAAGGCCTATAATCTGGTGGTGGACCGTCGGCACGAGAGCCCGGCCAATGACATGCTGGATGATCTGGCCTCCGGCGATATTGATGCTGCCGTGCTCTGGGGGCCGCTCGGGGGGCCGCTGGTCAAGGAGGACTACCCGGGGTTCAAGGTCATCCCGCTTATCCGCGAGGATCTGCCGCCGCGGCTCTTCTTCCGCATCACCATGGGCGTGCGGCAGGGCGAAAAGGTCTGGCAGCGGGAACTCAACTCGCTCATCCGCCGCAATCAGGACGAGATCAACGCGCTGCTGGTGGAGGCGGGCGTGCCTCTGGTGACCGATCTGGGCACCGAGGTGATGGAGATCTCCAATTGATCAGGGGCGTCTGGCTCGCCGCAGTTCTGTTTCCGTTGGCAGGCATTGCGCAGACCGTTCCGGAACCCGCTGATTACCGGATGGATCACTACCGCGCGCCGGTGCCCGCGACGCTGGCGGGTGCGACCGTGATCGGACCGGAGGAGGCCCATGCGCTCTGGCAGGAGGGTGCCGCCTTTGTCGATGTCATGCCGCAGGCCCCGAAACCCGCAAACCTGCCAGACGGCACGATCTGGCGCGACAAGCCCAGACAGTCGATCCCCGGCGCGATCTGGTTGCCGAATGTGGGCTACGGAGCGATTGCGGATGTGACGGCAGAGTATTTCCGAGCAGGACTGGAGGCGGTGACCCAAGGGGACCAAACGCGGGCGGTTGTCTTCTTTTGCCTTGAGGATTGCTGGATGAGCTGGAATGCCGCCCGCCGCGCGATGACGTGGGGCTATACCTCTGTTCATTGGCTGCCCGAGGGTACGGACGGCTGGCAGTTGTGGGACTACCCGCTGGAGCGGGTCCTGCCCGAGAAGGGCCAGCCACAGGCGCAGTGATGCGGCTTAATATCCGGCGAGATCTTTATGGGCGCGGCTTACCGTGCCGTTCGTATCAGTCATGGTCACATCTACCGAGCGCGTGCTTTGAGGCACCGCGAGCCCCAGCCGGGGGTTCTCCGACAGCGAAATGGATCCCGTCAGATCTACGTAGCCAGCGCCGTCCAGCGCAATCTCGACATTTTCGACATAGCGCATGGGGATGAACAGCAGCGAGATCTGATCCATCTGCATGCCGGAATGAGACGGGTGCGAGATGTCCACGTCCATGCGTCCCAGTCTTGAGGCGAGGTTGGTCAACCGGCCCGCATCCACGCCGGGCACCGTGCCCGCGACCTCGATGTTCATCTGTCCCAGCGTCGCGAGTGCGATCTCCGGATCCGTGCCGGGCGGTGCAGCGCAGGCCCCCTGGCCGGAGGTCTTCACAAAGGTCTCCGAGACGAAGAGCCGCCCATCCGTCGTTTCTGCGATCACATGCATGGGCGTGGGGCCGTTTACCCGCATGGTGATGTCGAAATAGAAACCGGGCTGCGGTGTCTCCAGATCGAAGACCGCGGAGACGGGCATGGGGTTTTCGTCCAGCACCACGGTCACCTTGGCAATCTGCGCCCCCGCAGGCGCGACGATCTGAGCGGCCAGATCGGTGCGCGCGTCGTCGTAGGTGCGGTAGGGGGCGTCGATGGCGATGATGTCCGCACCGTTCAGCAGCGCGCGGTCGCCGTAAAGCTGCGCTTTGACGGCATCCCAGGCCTCGGTGTTCGCAAGCGCGGGGAGCGCGGTGGCGCACAAGAAGGCGGCTGCCAGTGCAAGAGGTCTCATTGGATGTCTCCTCCCAGAAACGTGCCGAAGGCCCGCGGGCCGTCGCAGGTGGTAACTGTCTGTAGCACAGAAAGCGTGTCTGCGCTGAAAATTGTGACCGTGTTGTCGAACCAGTTGGCCACGATGATCTGGCTGCCGTCGCGGCTCGCGTCGATGCCTTCGGGGTATTCGCCGGTGTCCAACGTGGCCTCGGTGGTGAGGGTGCTCAGATTGATGACGCTGACGCTGTCCTCATACTGGTTGGTGACGAACGCGCGGCCCCGGGCGAAGGCCACGCCGTAGGGTCGCGCGCCAACCGGGACGGTTGTGATGACGCTGGCGGTGTCGGGGTCGATCACGGTGACATCATCGCTGCCGACGTTGCCGACAAAGAGCCGCCCCGCTGGACCAAAACGCAGACCGAAGGGGCGCGCGCCGACGATCACCTGAGCGCGGGGTGTGAGGCTGTCCGCTTCAAAAAGCGTGACCTGGTCCGCATCCCTGTCCGCGGAGGCCAGCGTGCGACCATCCGCGGAGAGTGCCAACCCGGCGGGGGCGGCCCCGACCGTCAGTTCCGCTGTCGTGGCAAGGGTCGTGGCGTCCAGCACCCAGATCCGCGCGTTGTACCAGTCGGAGACGAAAAGCCTGCCCCGCGCTGGATCATGGGCGATGCCGATGGGCCCGCCGTCCAGTGTGATGCTGGCCTGCACCGTTCCGCTCGCAGGATCGTGACGGCGGACGGTCTTGGCCTCGGGCGCGACCGTAAATACCGCATCTTGCGCGACCGCCACACCCGCCGGTTTGCCGGGCACAGACCATTCGACGATCTGCGCGCCGGTTGTGGTGTCGATCACACCGACCGCATCGCCGTTCTGGCAGGTGATATAGGCCAGATCAGCCGCAGCAGAGCTGCCCGCCAAGGCTAGCACCAGGGCGAGTTCACGAACCGGGCGCACCGAACTTGGCCGTCAGCGCGTCCAGCCCCGCCTGATAGACACCGGTCACCGCCGCAATCGCCGCCGCGTCGTTGAGCTCTTCGGGTGGGTCGTTGTTGGGGTAGCCACGGTAGAACGCCCCGCGCCATTCGACGATCGACCCGCCATCGGCGCGGGGTTTGACAGTGAGATGAGAGGAATAGTTGGTCACTGGCAGCACCTCGACCTTCACATCGGTGATCCGGTAGGAATAGGACATCTTCTCGTCGCTGAACTTGTAGAGGATTTCCGAGATCGTCGGCCCATCCGCTGCCCCCAGCGTCAGAACGCGGGTGGCGTCAATGTCGTTGCCATTCTCGCCGGTGCTGGCATGCACAGCCGGGTGCCAGGACATGTCCTGAAAGTCACCAATCGCGGCCCAAACGTCGGCCGGGTCCGCGGCCACTTCGGTGGTGAGTGTCACCTTTTGCCGCGTGGGTCCGTGCGCCAGCACAAGTCCGGGCAGGGCCGTTGCCGCGATCAGAACCCCCAGAAAAGCGCGCTTTCTCATTTCTTCTCCTCCACAAAAAATCGGTTTTTCAGGATGTAGCGCATGCCGCGCTGCCAGCTTTCGTCGGTGTTGCCACGGATATCGACGACCCCGCCCTTGACCATCTCTCCTGTGGTCGCGGCGCGCAGTTGCAGGTTGATGGCGAGGATCAGGTCAGAGACCTTCTGCACCTCGCCCACCAGCGAATAATCCGCGCCGAGATCGGTGGCGATCCTCGTGTCGCAGCCGTAGCATTTGGCGAGGTTCACCACGCGGTCGATCTGCGCCCGGGCGGGTTCGACATCTATCAGGATATAGCCTTCGTCGCGAAATCGCGCGGCGACCATCTCCTCCAGCATATCAATGCGCTGCTGCTCTGTGCCGGTCTCGCCTCGGGCCGTGGTCTGCAGGGATGTGTCCAGCAGGGTCAGCCCGAAAAAGGCCACCTTTTCCTCCGCATGAACGCCGGAGGCCACAAGCAGTGCAAGCGCGGTCAGTCGCATAGGCCCTTCTTAAAAAATAAGATTCGTGCTTTAGGGTGCGGCTGCTAGGCTTTGTGGAACAACCCGGCCAAAAGTATCGGTTCACACGGTCATGGCGGGCGGGAATAAAAAGACAAGCCCGGTCACAAATGCGGGCAGTGGGAGGTTCTTGGTGCATCGCGTGCACGGGTTGCTTTTGGCGGCTCTCTTCATCTTTGTGTCAGCGTGTTCGGCTTTGGCGATTGACGTCAAGGCGGCAGTGCTGCGGGTGGACTATCCCACGCTTTTGCCCATCAGCCGTTATGATCTGCCTCCGGCCGATCTGGGCTTTGCCGGTGCCGCGCTGGCCGATGAGGACAATGGCACGACCGGCGGATTTCTGGGGCATACCTACGAGACAGCGACCGTCGCAGTCACCCCCGAAGAGGCCGAGGCCGCGATGGCGTCGATCCTTGAGGCGGGCACGCGGCTGATCGTGGTTCAGGCCCGGGCGGCGGAGCTTCAGCAACTGGCGGATCAGGCGGCAGAGGCGGGGGCGCTCGTGTTCAACGCCCGCGCGGCGGACATCGCCCTGCGCGATGACGTGTGCCGCGGCAACCTGCTGCATACCGCCCCGTCGCATGCGATGATGGCGGATGCGGTGGCGCAATTCGCCGTGTGGAAAAAGTGGACGGATTGGTTCGTGATCGCCGGATCCAACCCGTCGGACATCGCCCTGGCAGAGGCCTTGCGCAAATCCGCGCGCAAGTTCGGCGCGCGCATTGTCGAAGATCGCAGTTTTGAGGATACCGGTGGCTCGCGCCGGACCGATTCAGGCCATGTGCTGGTGCAGCGACAACTCCCCGCCTTTACCCAGGGGGCCGCGGAGCATGACGTGGTGATCGCCGCGGATGAGACGGATTACTTCGCACGCTATCTCAGCTACCATCTGTGGGACCCGCGCCCGGTTCTGGGCTCGGGCGGACTGGTGCCTACGACCTTCCATGGGGCGCATGAGGCTTACGGCGCCACGCAATACCAGACCCGGTTCGAGGCGTTGACGGGTCGCTATGCCCAGCCCGAGGATTACAATGTCTGGCTGGCTCTGCGCGTGGTGGGTGAGGCCGTGACCCGCGCCAATACCGCAGAGCCGGAGGGCGTGCGGGACTACGCCCTGTCGGACGCCTTTGAGCTGGCGGCTTTCAAGGGGCAGCGGGTCACCTTCCGTGACTGGAATGGCCAACTGCGGCAGCCGATTCTTCTCTACGATGGGCGCATCACTGTCAGCGTCAGCCCGCAGGAAGGTTTCCTGCATCAGACATCGCCCCTCGATACGCTTGGCCTCGACCGGCCCGAATCCCGTTGCACCTCCTTTGATTGACCGGAGACAGACGATGAAACACCTTCTACTCTCGACCACAATCGCCCTGTTGATGAGCGCACCTGCCTACGCTGGCAAGGCTTTCATCTCCAATGAGCGCGGTAACACGATCACCGTGGTGAACACCGAGACCTGGGAGGTCGAGGATGAGTTCTTTGCGGGCAACCGGCCCCGGGGCATCACCGCCAGCCCCGATGGCAGCGTGATCTACGTCTGCGCCTCTGACGACAATCTGGTGCGCGTGTTCGACGCTAACACCTACGAGGAACTGCCCAGCCTGCCGTCCGGCCCCGACCCGGAGCTGTTCATTCTGGAGCCCTCGGGCAAGCGGCTCTATATCGCGAATGAGGATGATAATCTGGTCACGGTGACGGACACCGAAACCCGCACGGTACTGGCCGAGGTGCCGGTCGGCGTGGAGCCGGAGGGCATGGGGATGAGCCCGGATGCCAAGTTCGTGGTCAACACTTCCGAGACCACCAACATGGCGCATTTCATCTCCACCGAGGATTACAAGATCAAGCACAATATCCTGGTCGATCAGCGCCCGCGCTATGCTCATTACACGGCCGATGGCAGCAGGCTTTTCGTGACCTCCGAGATCGGCGGTACCGTCACGGTGATGGACATCGACGCGGAGGGTGCGCCCACGGTTGTGGGCAAGATCAGCTTTGAAGTGGCAGGGGTGCAGCCCGAATGGTTACAACCAGTGGGGGCGCGGGTCACCTCCGATGGCACCCGCCTGTTCGTCGCTCTGGGGCCCGCAAACCGGGTTGCGGTGGTCGATGCACAAAGCCTTGAGGTGCTGGACTACATCCTTGTGGGGCAGCGTGTCTGGCAGCTCGATTTCACGCCGGATGAGCAATTCCTGCTCACCACCAATGGTAATTCCAACGACATCACCGTGATTGATGTGGCCAAGGAAAAGGCGATCAAATCTGTTCAGGTAGGCCAGCAGCCCTGGGGCGTGGTGGTGATCGAATGAGACAGATTAACCAGCAAAGGAAGTCTCCGATATGAAGAAACTGATGATGGCCGCCGCCGTGGCGATGATGGGCAGCCCGGTCGTGGCAGCACCGCTCTGCGATGATCTGGGCTTTGCCGGATTGCTGGCAAGCTGTAACCGGGGCGAGGACATTCAACTGACGCTGGCGTCGGGCGAGCCGCTGGGCGAGGATGCCACGCTTGAATCGGGGGCTTACTATACGCTGGTGGTCACCGCCGACGGCTCCGCCGAGCTGGCCATTGAAGGTGCGAGCTTCTTTCGGTCGATCTGGATGAACGAGATTGTCATCAACAAGATCGAGATCCGGCCCATGGCCATCGACAGCATCGAGTTCGATAAGGCAGGCGTCGCCGAGCTGTCGTTCATCGCGATCAAGCCCGGACGTCATACGCTGCGCATCCCCGGCTCCACCGGAGAGACGCAATCCATCACCTTATCCATCCAGTAACGAGAGAGACGGAGACACCCATGAAACAGCTTTTTGCTCTGAGCGCGGCAACCCTGATTGCTGCCCCTGCTTTTGCCGAGACCGAGCTTGACGCCGCGACCATCGAAAAGATTGAGACCATGCTGACGTCTATCGAGTGCCAGATGGACCCTGATGACATCGAGGTAGAAGAAGATGGCTATGACCTTGATGACGTGATCTGCAAAGGTGGCAACCAGTTCGACATCAAGCTCGACAAGGACCTCAACGAGGTCAGCCGCCGGGCCGAATAGGGCCGCGAGAAAGGATAGCGCCGTGCGCCTGATCACGACCATTTTCGCGTTGCTGCTGGGTCTCTCTGGCCCCGTTTTGGCCGAGGATATGCCGGTGATCCGGGCGGCGGTGCTCAAGATCGGTACGGTCAACTGGGAGCTTACGACGATCACCGATGGTGGGCTTGACCGTGCGAACGGCTTTAGCCTGCAGGTGCAGCCCTTTGCTGACAACGGCGCCACGCGCATCGCTGTCGAGGGAGGCGAGGCCGACATGGCTGTGGCCGATTGGATCTGGGTGGCGCGCCAGCGGGCGGCGGGCAAGGACTACGTCTTTATCCCCTATTCAAAGGCGGTGGGTGGCATCGTGGTGCCGCAGGATAGCACCGCAGAGACCCTTGCCGATCTGGAAGGCGGCAAGATCGGTATCGCGGGCGGGCCGTTGGACAAGTCCTGGCTCATTCTGCGGGCCTACGCGCAGCAGCAGTACGGCATGGATCTGAAGGCCGGAACGGAACAGGTGTACGGTGCACCGCCGCTGATCTTCAAATCCGCGATGGGCGATCAATATGCGGGCGCTATCAACTTCTGGCACTTTCTGGCCAAGAACAAGGCCGCGGGCATGCGGCAGCTGATCTCGGTGGAGGAGGCCGGTCAGGCGCTCGGCCTCGACACCAATACGCCGCTCTTGGGCTATTACATGAAAGAGAGCTTTCTGGAGCAGTACCCCGGGCTGGCGCAGTCGTTCTTTGAGGCAAGTCGTGCGGCCAAGCTGGAGCTGGCCACGTCAGATGCGGCGTGGGAGGCGATCCGACCCCGGATGAACGCCGCGACAGAGGCACAATTTGACCAGTTGAAAGCGGATTGGCTCGCGGGCATTCCCGACCGTGCCCCGGTGGATACGGAGGCGGCTTCTGCCTTTCTGGCCTTGATGGGGAAGCTGGGCGGGCCGGAACTGGTGGGCGATGCCACCCAGGTGCCTGCCGGTCTTTTCGCCGATGTGAAATAGCCTCCGCCGGATGAACGCATCCCGGCTCACCCCTGTGTTGTCGCTGGCCGGATTGCTCGCGCTCTGGGTCGTCGCGGCGATGCTCACCGCGGATGCGCAGATCCTGCCGAGCCCGTGGCAATTGGGTGCCCCCTTCGCGCAGGAGCTTGCCTCGGGTGAGTTGTTACATCACCTGGGCGCCACGCTGGTCCGGGTCATCTGGGCTTTTGCGCTGGCCATGACGCTGGGTACGGTCCTGGGGATCGTGATGGGGCGGTCGGCCGCCACAAACGCCTGGCTCGACCCTTGGCTGGTCGTCTTCCTCAACCTGCCCGCACTGGTGCTGATTGTGCTGTGTTATCTGTGGATCGGGCTGACGGAGGCCGCCGCCATCACCGCGGTGACGCTCAACAAGGTGCCGAATGTGGCGGTGGTCATTCGCGAAGGTGCGCGGGCGCTGGACCCGGAGCTTGACGCCATGGCGCGGATCTACCGGATGGGATGGATGGCGCGGATGCGGCACGTGATCTTTCCGCAGCTTGCGCCTTTCGTGGCTGCGGCAGCGCGGTCGGGCGTTGCTGTCATCTGGAAAATCGTGCTGGTGGTGGAGTTTCTGGGCCGCTCCTCCGGCATCGGCTTTCAGATCCACCTGTACTTTCAGCTCTTCGATGTGGCCATGGTGCTCGTTTATGCGTTTTCCTTCATCACTGTGATGCTGTTGGTGGAATGGTTGGTCCTGCAACCGCTGGAGCGTCGGGCACGGCGATGGCGCAGCGCATGATCACGGTGGACATTACCTCGAAACGTTTCGGGGAGACCCCTGTTCTGGGGCCGCTCAGCTTTACCATCGCGCCGGGGGAGACATTGGCGCTGGTCGGTCCGTCGGGTATCGGCAAATCGACCCTGTTGCGGATCCTAGCGGGCATTGATCCGGCGTTCGAGGGGACCGTGACCCGCCCCGAGGCTCTGGCCTTTGTGTTTCAGGAGCCGACGCTGCTGCCGTGGCGCACGGTGCTGCAGAACCTGCTGTTACCGCATCCGGATCTGAGCGTTGACGCCGCGCAGTCCGCACTTGCGGGGGTAGGGCTCACCGGCAAGGACACGCTCTTTCCTGGTCAGCTGTCACTGGGGCAGCAACGCCGTTTGTCGCTGGCCCGGGCCTTTGCTGCGGCACCGGAGTTGTTGATCATGGACGAGCCTTTCGTATCGCTCGATCCCGAAACGGCGCAGAGCATGTTTCAGCTTACCGAACGGCTGATCGCGCAGCACAGGCCCGCGACACTCTTTGTGACCCATGACATGCGCGAAGCCGACAGGCTCGCCGACCGGGTGCTGACCTTGCAGGTCTCCGACAGAGGCGCGGTTCTGGGGTAGGGGGCCCGCGTGAAAACCGATTGCCGTGAGGGCGTCGTGTCCACGCCCCGGCTCAACCTGGCTGCGGTGCCTATTCCTGATGTGGCAACCGCCAGTGCGACAGCGACCCAAGCGAAGCTGACGACTTTACCAGCTGCGGGTTTCAGTCGTTTTCGGATGTAGTATCCGGGGCGCAGGTTTCCGCAAGTGTCTGAAATACCGTCGTGGCGCCCATGATCACCTGTTCCCGTGCCGCCTTGGTCTGACAATCGCGGTCGAGTGTTGCTGTCAGATCGCGCCAGAGCGCCGGTTGCGTTCCCATCGAGAAATAGTGATGCGCCTCGTCCGGGAGTACCTGCAGCAGGTTTCGCTGTATCACCCCACCCCCAAACTGGGCCCCGTGCAGGGTGTAAAGCATGCCCAAAACAGCCGGCGGGCAGCGCAAGGACTGAAAGAGCGCCATGTCCGGCTTGTGTTCCACTTCGGCATCGAGTGCCAGCGCCGTGCAATGCGCGGATAGCGAGAACCTGCCCCAGATCGCCAGAACGGCCCTTTGTGCTTCGGCGGCATCGAACACGATCCTGTACCCGCGGAGGATCGTCTTGTACTCGGCGCGTGACAACGACCTGTCTGTCAAACGGCGTATCAACGGATGAACATGCAGGGCTTCGTGGACGCTGTGGGTCCTGGTGCGGAGAAGAGTACGCACCGACATGGTATCGACGGCGCCGCTCATGAGAGCAGTATGCTCGCCAAGGCTGATTTGAGGGCTTCCAGCGAGACAGGTTTGGTCAACTTCAGGGCGGATGTAAATTCAAGCGGTGCGTAATCACTCTCGCTGTAGCCTGTCACGAAGAAGAAGGGGATACCCGCCTCAAGCAGCTTTTGCGCCACGGGAAAACTCGTCTGATTGTTCCCAAGGTTTACGTCCAGAACAGCACAGGTGGGGCGGAAACCTCCGAGCGTTTCCAGCGCGCTCTCGACATCCCGAGCCGCTTCGCATTCCGAGATGCCGAGAGATCGAAGATCGTCACTCAGTGCTTTTGCGATCATGAAGTTGTCCTCGACAACGAGGCACCTCGATCCCGTCAACGCGCGGGCGAAAGCGACTTGATCGTAGTCGGTGGCAAGTAGCGGTGCGTCATCGGTCGGGACGCGCGCGATCGTCTTTTCGAACAGTTTCTTGGGCAGGAAGAACCGGGCCTGCACGCCGCTCTCCAGAAAGTTAAGCGCAACCTCGCCGTCAAGCTCATAGGGGATGGCTTGCTTGATCAACGTGGAGCCAAATCCCAAATGCTTGGGGTCGGCAACCGTCGGGCCGCCGAACTCCTTCCAGTCGAGATGCAGCCCCTCGTCATCGTCCAGAAGTGCTATTTCAACGCGCCCCTTGGCGTTCGACAAAGCACCGTATTTCACAGCGTTTGTGACAAGTTCGTGGATCACCAGTGAAAAGATCGGTGCGGTTTCTGCCCGAAGCGATTGGCCGACGCCGTCGATATCATATCTGCTCCCTTCAGGCCCGACGAAGGGCTGGAACTCGCGGGTGATTAATTCTTTGACCGAAACAGTGGATATCACACCATCGGATGTCAGCTCATGCGATGCTGCCAGCGCCTGAATGCGCGATTCAAGCGAGCGCGCGTAGGAATCCAGCGATCCGTAGCTGCTTTGCTGAGCCTGTTTTGACACCGATCTCACCAACGCGAGGATGTTGCGGACCCGGTGGTTCAGCTCCTGGATCATGATTTTCTGTTGCCGAGCCAGTGAGGCGGTCAACTCGCGCCGCTCGACAGTATTTGCCAACGACCAGATCCGGCTGGCGAAGTAGTGATCCTGTTCCGACCATGGCTTTGCACGGCCATGAACCTGCTGCAGATACGTCGAAAACGATCCCCGAGGCGAGATGCGCAGCCTGTCGTCGACCTGTTCCACCTGCTTTTCGGGGTTTCCTGCCCAGGAGATCTGCTGCGCCATCTCAGCCCGAAATACCAGAAAGGAGCGGTTTTCGTCCGGACCGAAGACCAACGCGCCAGCGCAGCCGTTGCGGATACCGTCAAGGCTGGGAAATTCAGCGGTCAGGGATTCATAGGTTTGAACGTCCGTACTCGTATCGGTACTCTTCCGGAGCGCATCAATCAGGGCGTCCCCCGGGACTTGCCCCATGCGATGTTCGGTGCCGTTATGTTGGATAATAACGCCATCGGCGTTCAGGATCTGCAGCACCGAGGCGAGAAACGAGTTGACGCCGGATCCGGTCTCGGCGGCGAGCAGTACCCTGTCCTTGAGCGCATCGACGCGCGACACCACATCCAACCGTTCTTTTTGTTGCAGAACCTGAAGTTTGGTGGAGAAGATCTGTACCAAGTTGATGAGGACTTCACGCAGCGAGGGGGCAGGCACCCGCGGCGTTTCGTGATGGAACGAAATGATTCCCCAGAGTTTTCCAGCCACCATGACCGACAGGGTCATTGTGGATCGAATCCCCATGTTACGGACGTATTCAAGATGGATGGTTGAGACGCCGCGCGTGGCAGCAAGGCTCATATCAAGCGGCGGCAGGTCTGCATTTCTGGCGTGCAGAGGGATGGGTTCCTGCTGGACATCTTCGATGAAGCGCAGGGGGACCTTTTCCATCATCGCACGTGCCTGCGCCGGAATGTCCCAGTGAGGAAACCGTAACCCTTTGAATTTCGGCATGTTATGGCGGCGGTTCTCGGCGAGCACCTCGCCGTTAAACTCCTGGTCGAAGCGGTAGACGATGACACGGTGGTACCCGGTGATATGGCGCAGGAGTTCGGTCGTCAGCGTGAAAAGGGCCTCTTCATCAGAGCAGTGTTCGATATGCTCCATGAACATGCGGAGTGTTTTCAGACCTTCCGAGCCGGCAAAAACACTTTGCTGTTGGCGTTCGAATTCCAGCACCGCCATCCCGTTGCTTTCATGCGCATGCACCGAGAGTTGCTGGCCGTTGATAGGGTAGTCACCGAGCAGGGTGGTTTGGCTCTGGCGCTCTGGACGGGAGAGAACATTTCGCAGCGTGTGCCACAGATCCGTGCCGGTCAGATCATGAAGACTTGTCCCGAGCAGTCTCGCGGGTTCTACCGACAGAAGGGCTGTCGCATTGTCGCTTGCATAAGAAATGATGGCAGTTTCAGCATCGGCTGCTATGAGTGCTGCAAAGGGCTGTACAAGGCCCGGGATATGTACCGGCTCTGATGCGCAGGTCTCCAGCGCTTCCGAGAGGTCGGCGTTTGACAAGTTGAGCACCATTTTGCTACCTCTACGAGACTGTCGTGTCGATGTTTAACTTGGGGTTGTCTTTTTGGCGACTGCCTTTACTCAGATGATCCAAAACGGGCGAGTGGCACTGTGACCAAAAGTATCGTGATAATGGATGATGATCTGTCATTTTCACTAAGCCTTGCAGATGATCTGAGGGTGCATGGATATGATGTGGATACGGTAAGCAGTGCGACCGATGCAATTGAGCATATCCTCACGAAGTCATACGACGTGGTCATTACCGACATGATCGTTAAGTCGGATGACCGGAGCGTTCCGGACGGCGGCGTGTCACTGATCCATTGGCTCAGGTTTACATTGCGGGAAGGGCACCCCATGGCGCTTGTCCCGATCATCGGGATCAGCGGTGCGACGAAGTTTCCCGGTATGAAGAGCATCCTGCAGGTGGCGCAGTCTCTTGGCGCAAACGCTGCAATGGAAAAGCCCGTGTCACCGTCGGAGCTGGTAAAGACGATCGAAGCCCTGACGGGCGGTGCGAAACGCACCCACGCTTCCGCAAGTGATGTACCCGAGCAACCCGGCTGAGGGCTGCGTTCTCGCGCGTCGTCTCTTGTCGCGAGCTGGTGCCGGACATCTGAACGATGCCCTTAAATCGCTGGCCATGCGGTCAAAGACACAAGGCGCCGGGAGACGCGCCTGACGTTGGGCTGCGCCAATCGGGCAGTGCCGTTTGATTGCTATTACAGTGCCGGCTTGAGACCTATTGGCACGATACTTTTCGGGTTGGGCGGGCGATATCCAGATAAGCTGTGCGGTCTGACCGTATCGCAGAGCCTGCCGCAAGCAGTCGAAGACTTTCCCGGACAGGGGTCCATGCCAGAACCAGCCGCTGATGCTTTAGCAGCGTCCATTCCTGCAGCGCGATCCAGCCCGGATGTCGGTGGCCCACGCCGCTGCAATCCAGCCCGGCACCTCCATATCTCTCGGCAACAGATGTCGTGTGGCCGTGCTGAAAGGCGGCACTTGTTGGTTCGGACACCGTTCCGACGTCTGCAGCGAATGACGACTATGCCTTTTGTCCTGATCCGCTTGACACGGCTGCACGGCCGTCGCGGTAAGGTGAAGGGTCCCGGCCTTATGGTCCAGTGTTTGTCTGTGGATACCGCCCTCCGACGGGATGGATCGACGCTTTAGACCTTTGAACTGTCGTGGTACCGGTCTGACCGGTCACCATTTGATCGAACTTGTCTTGTCGGAGCGCGTAGAAAGTCTTGAGCTTTATGGTTCCTCGTCCGAAGCGCTAAATCGGGCAACGGTTAAAGATTGGCCTAGAGATCAAGCAGCCTGTGCAAGACAATCAATGACCAGAGATTTGTCCAGAACGGCCCGGTCGACTGCCGACGTGATCGAGCGGATAACCCGACATGAAATCAATCTACTTGTTTCCATTGAACAGCTGCCGCCGACTTTTACGGCAAATCAATCATGTCACTTCGATGCTGCGCACCCAAATGACGGTCGCGTCACATCTGATAACCGATAAATACTCAACATAAGTATCCTTACAGCCGGATGAGATATAGTCGGGGGCACATTCTAAACTGGTGTGCGGCAAGTTCCCTATCTTATTGAAAAGATTGGAGAACGCACATGACGCACACAGAGCGCGATTTGCGTGAGAGAAGCGCGACAGAGAAAATATCAACTGCCAGGATCTCTGCGCTTGAGACTGCAGCAGAGACCGGAAGAGAAGCAGACTTATGCAAAGGTCCGCGAGTGCTTCACGATTGGTAGCTTTTCTCGACTGAAACAATGGCGATGCCAGTATGTTTCGTCTGATGCAAATTCACCTACCGCATCTTTTTTCCATAGGAATTTGCTGTGGTCGGCGTCGCGTCCTGCTTCCGTCTCAATCCCTCTTGGCATTGTCGAAAGTCCGCTTGACGAAATTTGTTTTATATAATTAAAAACATAAATAGGCCGACACTGATGGAAGGACATCCTTTGCGCCCCACGCCCATCCTTCAGTTCGGGACCAGCCGCTTTTTACAGGCACATGTGGATTTGTTCATCTCGGAAGCGATGGAGAGTGGCCAGGACGTCGGCCCTATCACGGTTGTCCAGAGTTCCGGTAGCCCGGAGCGGGCAAGGCGGCTGGTGGGTTTGGTTGGCTCCTACCCGGTCCGGATAGAGGGTATTGCCGATGGCCGCCGGGTGCAAAAAAGCGTCAGGGTCAAAAGCGTTGCCAGAGCGCTGTCGACGGCAACCGATTGGGACGAAATCTCGCGGATCTTTGTCTTTGAGGCGCAGGTCATATTTTCCAATACCGGGGATGCCGGCTTTGATGCGCGCACCTGCGACACCGGCCAAGCCTTTGATCAGGAAATGTCCTATCCGGCCAAGCTGATCCACCTGTTGCGCCAGCGGTTTGCGCGGAACCCTGCCCCGATCCAGATCATGCCGCTCGAGCTCATTGCCGATAATGGCGACGTGCTCAAGCGGAGGGTGCTGGAGTTGGCGCAGGCGGATGATGCGGCCTTCCGCGCCTATCTTGAGCGTGACGTGCTATGGGTCAACTCGCTGGTGGACCGGATCGTGTCGCAACCGTTGGAGCCAGCGGGGGCCGTGGCGGAGCCCTACGCGCTTTGGGCCATCGAGGACCAGCCGGGTTTGACGCCGCCCTGCGAGCATCCGGCAGTGACCGTTGTGCCCGCCTTGGCAGACATAGAAGCGTTAAAGCTCTTTGTGTTGAACCTTGGGCACACCTATCTCGCGGATCGCTGGATTCTGGAAGATGACCGAAGTAACACATGCGTTCGTGATCTGGTGGCCGACCCGACCGAGCTGGCAGCGCTGAAGCGTGTGTGGCAGGACGAGGTGCGCCCGGGGTTTGTCGCAGCCGGGCTCGAAAAGCAGTTCGATACCTACGTAGCGAAGACGCTGGAACGCTTTGCCAATCCGTTTCTGGATCATCGGATCGCGGATATTGCCCAGAACCATCCCCAAAAGGTGAACCGCCGAATTGCGGCCATGCTGACCTGGGCGACCGCAAAGGGCGACGATACGGCAAAGCCGATCCTTTCGGACATTGTGGCGCGTCACCAGGATGCAGGCTCCTGACCTTGCAGACCCGGCGCGTCGGTGAGACCGACATATCCGTGACATCATTGTCGTTGGGCGGGTCCAGCATCGGCAACCTTGGCGGGGTTGTCAGCGAAGCCGACGTGACAGCGCTGCTGGATCACGTCTGGTCGGCGGGGATCCGTTATGTGGATACCGCGCCTCACTACGGCCGTGGCTTGTCCGAGCAGCGGCTTGGTGCTTTTCTGAAGGGGAAGGATCGCGACACCTACGTCCTGTCGTCTAAAGTCGGGCGTGTCCTGCGGCCCGGCCCGCCGTTGCAGGAGGCCGACGGCTTTGTGATGCCGCTCCCCAACGCGGTGCACTACGACTATTCCGCCGACGGCATTCTGGAGAGCTTTGAGGGCAGCTGCGCGCGTCTCGGCACATCGCGGATAGACATCGTCTTTGTCCATGACATCGGCGAGGACACGCACGGTACAAAAGCGGGTGCCGCGCATATGGAGGCCCTTCTGGGCTCGGGGCTCGGCAAGCTGCATGATCTCCGGCAGGCCGGTCGCATTGGCGCCATCGGGCTCGGCGTGAACGAGACCGAAGTCTGCATGGAGGTGATGGCGCAGGCCAGACTGGATGTCATTCTTCTGGCCGGGCGGCTGACGTTGCTGGACCGGACGGCAGAGGATGGGCTGCTCGACCTCTGCGCGGCAACGGGCACCAGCCTTGTGCTGGGGGGCATTTTCAACTCGGGGATCCTGGCGACAGGTCCGGTTCCTGGCGCATAGTTCGACTATGCGCCAGCCTCGCCTGAAATCAAGGAGAGGGTCGCAGCGCTGGAGCGGGAGGCCAAAGCGGTCGATCTGACCCTCGCGCAGGCCGCGTTGAAATTTGCCCTGCATCACCCGGCTGCCTGTTCGGTTTTGCTGGGCACTGGCAAGGTGCGATCCCTGCAACGCAATCTCGACGCCGCGGCAATGCCGCTGACAGGCGCGGCACGGCGCTTTGTCACGCGGTGACGTCAGCCCGTATGGCTGTTGACCCGGAGCGAGGTCAGCAGCGTCTGTTTGGAGGTGGCCAGATGACGCCGCGCCGCCGCTTCCGCCGCTTGCGGGTCACGACCGCGCAGAGCGTCGATATACTCCAGATGTTCCGTGATGGCGGAGGCATTGCGGCTCCGTTCATCTGACTTGTTCCATTGAAAATGGTAATGGAACACCAGCGAGATCACCTTCTGGAACTCTTTGACAAAGCGGTTTGTCACGACGCCGTTGATCGCCGCGTGGAATTGCTCATCGAGCTGCGAAAAATCATGGTAGTCCGTCTCAATGCGCTCGAGCAGGTCGCGATGTTGCTGCTCCAGCCTGTCCAATTGGGACCAGATGCCGTGGTGCGGCGGCAAGGCCACCAGCGCCCGGACGGAGTTCAGCTCCAACACCGCGCGGAAATCCGATAGCTCCAACGCGTAGTCCCGGGTAAAGCCGTTCAGGACCCACCCACCCCCGGGTCTGCGCACGACGATCCCGAACCGGCTGAGCGACGACAGAAACTCCTGCAGGGTATGGGTTGCGACCGAGAACTCCTTGGACAGCTGCGTGACATTCAAGGCCGTGCCCTGCGGCACATCCATACGCAGCACCCAATCGAGAAACCGCGCTTCGAGTTCCTCTATGGTCAAGAGAACCGGTGGACCGTCTAGATGGTCGTCATCGACCGGATGACGTCTGACGCGTTTGTCCCGCCCTTCCAGCGTGACGATCCCTTGCTCGTCCAGCTTCGCCAACACACTGCGTACCACCGTGCGGCTGACCCCCAGTCGCATGGCCAGAGCGTTCTCCGATGGCAGCAGATCGCCGATATTCATTTCCCTACAGTCCCTTAACGCGCTGTTATAGGCTGAGACAAATCGTATGTTGGTGCGCGCCATTCTGGTCCTGCGTCTGCCGTCGGGTGGTTGCATCTTACCTGTTCTTTTCCCGCGGTCCAAAAAATTAAAAACATTTGACGGATCACAGAGCGAGCCATACGGTTTATTATTATTAAAGACATAGCGCTCATTGCGGCGGTGTCTTTGGGGGAGGAAAAAAACTTCGTGACCGCCAAGCAAGTCACATCAGGGATGCGATTCCTGCCGACAGGTTCTGCGCTGCACAAACTGTCGGCTCTGCTGACCCTGTTGCTGCTGATTGCGGCGTTTTCATTCACCAGCCCTGCGTTTCTGAGCGTGAACAATGGTCTGACGGTTTTGCTGCAGACCTCCGTCATTGGCATCCTCGCTATCGGCATGACGATGGTGATCATCACCGGCGGCATCGACCTCAGCGTGGGGTCGGTTCTGGCGCTCGCCGGCGTGGTTGCCGGGCTTGTGATCAAGGCCGGTGTCCCGGTGGCTCCTGCCATGGCGCTTGGTGTTCTTGCGGGGGCCGCCTGCGGGCTCGTCAATGGCATCGTGATCTCAAAGATGCGGATCACCCCTTTTGTTGCGACGCTCGGCATGATGATGATCGCTCGCGGTGTGGCCCTGCAACTGACCGGTGCCGCCCCCATCAGCCGCTTGGGCGAGGCCTTTGGGCTGCTGGGCAACGGCACCTTTTTCCGGATCGTGGAAATGCAGCCCAACGGATTTCCCAAGGTCATCTTTCCCGGCATCCCTTATCCGGCCGTTTTGCTGGTGCTGACGGCGTTGCTGGGTGCGTATCTGCTGCAGAAGCGCCAGATCGGGCGGCATATCTTTTCCGTTGGCTCCAATGAGGAGGCCGCGCGCCTTTCGGGTGTAAACGTCGACCGGACCAAGATCTGGGCCTATACCGCCTCCGGTGCGCTGGCCGGGCTGGCGGGCATGGTGCTGATGTCGCGCCTCGTGACCGTCCAGCCGAATGAAGGCGTGATGTACGAACTCGACGCCATCGCCGCCTCTGTCATCGGTGGCGCATCGCTCATGGGCGGGGTGGGCAGCATTTCCGGGAGCATGATCGGCGCCTTTATCATCGGTGTTCTGCGCAACGGGCTGAACATGGCGGGCACCTCCGCCTTCATCCAGCAGATCATCATCGGGATCGTCGTCATCGGTGCTGTCTACATCGATCAGATCCGCAACCGAAACTAAGCAAACCAACAGGATTTCTAAGGGAGGAAACCATGAAAAACCTGATCACAACGGCCCTGGCAACGGGCATTCTCGCAGTGGCGGCAACGGTCGCATCGGCGGGCGAAATTGCCGTCATCGTCAAGACGACCAACTCCAGCTTCTGGCAAAACGTCAACAAGGGCGCGTCCGCAGCAATCGAGGGGCATGCAGACCATACAATGACCTTCAACGGTCCGGCCTCTGAATCCGCGATCGCGGATCAGGTTGCCTTGGTCGAGAATGCCATCAATCGCGGTGTGGCGGGCATCGTGCTGGCCCCGTCCGACCCCGAAGCGCTGGCCCCCGTGGTCAAGCGTGCCTTTGAATCCGGGATCCCGGTCGCAATCATCGACAGTGGCCTGGCCGAGGGCAATGAGCAGTACTATCAGGCGTTCTTGTCCACCGATAACTGCGCCGCCGGTGAGCAGGCGGCCCAGATGATGATCGACAGTGCAGGCAGCGAAGGCAAGGTTGCCGTCATGTCGTATGTGGCAGGTGTCGGATCCGAAATCGGGCGCGTGGGCTGCTTTGTCGACTACCTCGGGGCGAATTCCAAGATCGAGGTTGTGGGACCGTTCTATTCGCAGTCCCAGATGGCCACTGCGTTGAACCAGACGACCGATATCCTTGCCGCGAATGATGATCTCATTGGTATTTTCGGCGCCAATGAACCTACCGCCATCGGCATGGGTCGTGCGATCGAGCAGGCCGGGAAAGCAGGCGAGCTGACCGCCATCGGGTTCGACGGCAACGCGGATCTGCAGGATATGGTGAAAAGCGGCACGCTGCTCTCCACGGCGGTGCAAGGCTCCTTCCAGATGGGAGAGCTTGGTGTGAACGCCGTCGCCGATATTCTGGCGGGCAAGGAGGTGACCGACTTCATCGACACCGGTGTGGTTATGGTCACCAAAGAGAACATCGACACGCCTGTCGCCCAGAACGTGCTCTACTGATACCAAAAGGTCCGACGCGCCGAGGGGTGCGCCGGACTGGCCCCGAGCGATAGGACGCCAGATGTTGGACACCCACGCCTCCACAACGCCGTTGGTCCAGATGTCGGACATTCACAAGCACTTCGGCGGCATTCACGCGGTTGAGGGCGTGTCCGTTGATCTCTACCCCGGTGAAGTCGTGGGCGTTCTCGGGCACAATGGCGCGGGCAAGTCCTGCCTGATGCGGATGCTCGCCGGGGCCATGCTGCCCACCGGTGGTGAAATCTTCGTCAACGGTCAGCGGGCTGATTTGAAGACCCCGCAGGACGCCAAACGCTACGGCATCGAGACGATCTACCAGACACTGGCCCTGGCAAACCACCTCGATGCCGCCGCCAACCTCTTTCTGGGCCGGGAGCTCAAGACGCGCTTTGGCAATCTGGACGAGACGCGCATGCACGCCGAGACCAAAGACGCGCTGCGCCAGCTCAACCCGAATTTCAAGAACCTCAAGGATCCGGTGGCCCGGCTGTCGGGCGGACAGCGGCAGGTCATCGCCATTGCCCGCGCAATCTATTTTCAGGCCAAGGTGCTGATCATGGACGAGCCCACAGCCGC
Organism: uncultured Roseobacter sp.; assembly: GCF_947496515.1. Lineage (GTDB taxonomy): Bacteria > Pseudomonadota > Alphaproteobacteria > Rhodobacterales > Rhodobacteraceae > Roseobacter. Next base: position 353,494 of record NZ_CANMDB010000002.1, read on the forward strand.
CCTTGGACCCTCGGAGACGGCGATGGTTGCGGATCTGACGCTCCGCCTCAAGGATGAAGGGATCGGCATTTTCCTGATCAGCCACGACATGCACGATGTCTTTGATCTTTGCGACAGGGTCATGGTGATGAACAAGGGCCGCAATGTCGGTACATTCAGGATCGGGGATGTGGACAAGGACGATATTCTCAGTTTGATCATCAAAGGCGCCTTGCCCGATGGTTGGGTGCCAAGGGGGCGAACGTCATGAGTGCGACTGGCACCGTCATGGCGGGCGTTGTCGTGGCCCCCGGGACCTTCGCCCTGGAGCCGCGCCCGGTGATCACCAAAATCCCCGACGGTTGGGTGTTGATCGACATCTGTGCCGTGGGCCTGTGCGGTACCGATTACCATATTCTGGAGGGCAAGCACCCGTTTCTTGCCTATCCGCGGGTGATCGGACACGAGCTCAGCGGTCGGATCGCCCGGCCCGCCCCCGGCTGGGAGGTGGGCGCGCTGGTCGTGGTAAACCCCTATCTGTCCTGCGGCAAATGCCGGGCGTGCCGACGCGGCAAACCCAACTGTTGCTACAATATCGAGGTGCTGGGCGTTCACCGCGACGGCGGACTGCTGGCGCAACTGGCGGTGCCAGCGACGAACCTCTATCCCGCGACGGGTCTGACGCCTTTGCAAGCCGCCATGGTAGAGTTTCTGGCGATTGGCGCTCATGCGGTCCAACGTTCGGAGATTGGTGAGAACGACCGGGTGCTGGTCACCGGGGTGGGGCCAATCGGGATAGGAACGGCGCTTTTTGCGCGGCTGAAGGGGGCTGATGTGACCTTGCTGGATCTGAGCCGGGAACGTCTCGGCCTCGCTGCCGAACGGTTCGGTTTCGATCAGGGTCATACCAGCGTCGCCGCCGCGATTGATGCCACGGACGGAGAAGGATACGATGCGCTATTTGATGCCACCGGGCATGGCGCCGCGATCGAGGGGGGGTTTCCCGCGGTGGCGCATGGCGGATCCTACGTTCTGGTCAGCGTGGTCAAGGACGATATCACCTTCAACGATCCGGAGTTCCACAAGCGCGAGATGCGCCTGATCGGCAGCCGCAACGCGCTGGAGGCGGATTTCAACTGGGTCATGTCAGCGTTTCGGGAGGCTCTGATCGACGCCGATGCCCTGTGCTCCAGCGTCATGTCGCTGTCAGACCTCGAAGGGCGCTTCACGGATCTGGCCTCGGACCGCTCAGGGTTGATCAAGGCGATCGTACAGTTAAGCGAGTGATCCGGCGTGCCATGACGCCTTGGCGCGGTTATGGCCGGGTGGTCCTCATTTGCGCGCGCGTTGACTCCTGCGAAAATCAGTTGCCGAGGTAGGGCAGCGGGGCTTTGGGCCTATCTATATCCTATTGCCCGCTCCCGTCCTTGCTCTCTTGGATGAGCTGTTCCGTCAGAGCCGCGTAGCTGGTCAGGACCACCTCTGCGCCTTCATGCCGCAGGATGGCGCCATGGGCGCTGGCGATGTCCACCACATGCGCACCGCCGACAAAACCGATGCAGCGCATACCCGCCTCTGTGGCTGCGCGCGCGCCATAAGGCGAGTCCTCGATGACAAGGCAGTGTTGGGGCGCGACGCCGATGGTCTTTGCCGCGTGCAGAAAGAGGTCAGGCGCTGGTTTGCCGCGCGTCACCTGTTCGGCGCTGAAGATATGGTCAAAGCGTGCCACCAGCCCGGTGCTGGAGAGCGCGACATCGATGCGCTCGAATGTCCCGCTGGACGCGATACAGTGCGCGTAACCCTGTGCAGACAGAGCGCTCAGTAACTCGCAAAGGCCCGGGATCGGTGTCAGATCGGTACGAAAGCTCTCAAAAAGGGCAGCCTCCCAATGTGTGGCGAACCCGTCAGCGGACCGGGCCGGGCTGTGTTCGGCCACATATGTGGCGATGCTCTTGAGGGATGTGCCCAGGAAGCGGCTGCGCACCTCCTCCGCCGACAGCTCGATGCCGAAGGCGGCCAGCGACCGGCGCAAACTGGCGAGCGAGATGACCTCGCTGTCGACCACGACCCCATCGCAATCAAAGATGACCAGTTCCACATCCGCCAGAAGGTCACCGGGGACGCAAACGGGAGCGGTCTGGAGGGGGGGAACGGGAGAGACCATCGGCCCGCCGCTAGATGGCTCTGCCGGCACCGTCGAACTGGTGCAGCCGGTCCGTCGGAAAGCGCAGGCCCACGGCCTGCCCCAGGGCTGTGGCGTCGTCTCCGCCCACGCGAGCCACGATCTCGCCGCCGCTTTGCATCCCGAGATACAGGAGACTTTCGCCCCCGAGCCGCTCGTGGACCTTTACGGTTGCGTCCAGATGACCATCACCGGAGGGAACCAGTTCGATATGCTCCGGCCGACAGCCGACATAGGCAGCGGAGGCGTCCAGCGACAAATCCCGCAGCTCACCCTTGGGTTCAAAGACGTTCATTGCGGGCGATCCGATGAACTCTGCCACGAAGCGTGAGTTTGGCTTGTGGTAGAGCTCCATCGGCGTGCCCACCTGCTCCACCCTGCCGCCGTTCAGCACGACGATCTTGTCGGCCATGGTCATCGCTTCGACCTGATCGTGGGTCACGTAGATCATCGTTGCGGCAAGCTGTTTGTGCAGCCCTTCCAGTTCCACCCGCATCTGCACGCGCAGCTTGGCGTCAAGGTTGCTGAGCGGTTCGTCGAAAAGGAAAACGCTGGGGTTCTTGACGATGGCCCGTCCGATGGCCACGCGCTGGCGTTGCCCACCTGACAGCTGTCCCGGCTTGCGGTCCAGATAGTCTTCAAGCTGCAGGATGCGGGCGGCCTCGGAGATCCGCTCCTCCCGCAGCGCAGGATCGAACCCGTTGACTTTCATGCCGAAATCCATGTTCTCGCGCACGCTCATATGGGGGTAAAGCGCGTAGGACTGGAACACCATCGCAAGACCCCGGTCCGCGGGTTCAGCGCGCGTTACATCCGTGCCGTCGATTTCGATGGTGCCAGAGCTCACCGCTTCCAACCCTGCCAGCGTGCGCAGCAATGTGGATTTGCCACAGCCTGACGGGCCGACAAAAACCACGAACTCGCCGTCCTCAATTTCGAGGTTCACATCGAACAGCGCCTGTGTGTCGCCGTAGAACTTGTTGATCCCGCCAATCTTGATCCCTGCCACGGTCGGCTCCTTCTGCTCTGCGGGGCTGCCCGCCGATCATTTGTATCTTCGTACGAACTTTTGTATTGACAGGCAACAGGTTTTTTACTTTTGTAATACGGTGAATGCTAATGGATGCCCCTTGGGGCGTCACCCACGGGAGGAGTCACGATAATGAAAAACCTACGAAATCTTTGCTATTCCGCTGCACTGGCTGGTGCGATGGCAACCGGTGCCGCAGCAGACGGCCACGGCTGGAGCCTGAAGGACGCCGCCGCCCCCTATGCAGGGACAACCGTCGATGTCGTCTTTTTGCTGCGGCCCGGCTATGAGGCCATCGAGGCCATGCTGCCCGCTTTCGAAGAAGAAACCGGCATCAAGATCAACATCATCAAGCACCCCTACGAGAACGCCCTGGGCGAGCAGGTTCGTGATTTCGTCTCGGGCGGTGATCTGGACATTGCGCTGATCGATCTGGTCTGGATCGGCAACTTTGCCGAGAACGAATGGGTCCTGCCGCTGGAAGAGGTGCAGGCAAAGTTTCCGGACGCCGTCGATCCGGATCTGGATATCGACGATTTCTTTCCGCTGGTGCTGAATGCCTTTGGTGGCTGGAACGATACGGTCTACGGCCTGCCCTTTGATAACTACTCCGGGCTGATGTTCTACAACCGCTGCATGCTGGAAGAAGCGGGTTTCGATGGCCCGCCCGAGACCTGGCAGGAGCTTAAGGACGTTTATGGTCCCGCGCTCACCAAGGATGGCAAATACGCCTTTGCCCTGCAGTCCAAGCGCAACGAGACGCAGTCCGCCGACAGCTTTGCACGGGTGCTCTGGCCCTTTGGCGGGTCTTTCCTCGACGCGGATTTCAAATCCAACCTGATGAGCGAGGAGAGCCAGGCAGGTCTGCAATTCCGTCAGGACCTGATGCAGTACATGCCGGACGGGATCGTGGCCTATGACCACGCCGAGACGGTGAACGCCTTTGCCCAGGGCGATGTGGCAATGATCACCGAATGGTCCGCATTCTACTCCTCTGTGGTCTCGCCTGACACTTCCAAGATCGCGGATTGTGTCGAGATCGCGCCTGAACCCAAAGGTCCCGCGGGCCGCAAGCCGGCTCTGGGTGGCTTCTCGCTGGCCGTGGCGTCTCAGGCGGATGAGGATGAACAGGCCGCGGCCTATCTCTTTATCCAGTGGGCGACTTCCAAGGCTAATGCACGCGAGTATCTGGAGCGTGGCGGGGTGCCCGCACGGCAATCTGTCTATACCGAGGACGGTCTGGAAGACTTCAAATTCGTGCCCGCGCTGGTCGAAAGCTGGCAGGATGGCGTGCCGGAGTTCCGTCCGCGCTTTGCCGAGTGGCCAGAGATCACCGAGATCGTGCAGGAGTGGGGCACCAAGATGATGCTGGGTGAGGTCACCACCGAAGAAGGCGCTCAGGAAATCGGCACCCGCATGGAAGAAGTGCTTGAAGACGCAGGCTACTACTCCGGCGACAAGCGGCTCGCGCAGTAAGCGCGCCAACGGATTGCCCGCGGCGCCCCTGTGGCGCCGCGGCACATGCACGCGAGCCTGAGGGAGGTGCACATGCGTGGCCAGGTACCCCGCAAGACAATCTTTGCATTCATCGGACCTGCTGTGATCGGCCTCGCCGTCGTCGGCATTGCCCCCCTTCTCTATGCGGTCTGGACATCGCTGCATTTCTACAACCTCACCAAATTGCGCCGGGTCGAGTTCATCGGGCTGGAAAACTACTGGACGGTGCTGACGGATGAGGCGTTCTGGCAGGCGATGGGGCGCACGTTCTTTCTGCTGGGCACCGCCCTGCCCTTGCAGATCGCGCTTGGTCTGGGCATCGCGCTGGTGTTGCACCAGCCGGGCCTGACGCTGGTCAAGACGCTGGCACGGCTCAGCCTCGTGCTGCCCATGGCCACGACCTATGCGGTGGTCGGCCTGCTGGGGCAGGTCATGTTCAATCAGAAATTCGGCGTCGTGAACCAGCTTTTGGGCGGCGCTGACATCAACTGGATCGGCGATCCCGAGAACGCTTTTGCCATGATCATCTTCTGGGATGTGTGGCAGTGGACCCCTTTCGTGGCGCTCGTCCTGCTGGCGGGTCTGACCATGGTGCCTGGAGAGGTCGAGGAGGCCGCGCGGCTGGAGACAAAGTCCAAATGGACCGTACTGCGCTATGTGCAGCTACCCTTTCTACTGCCGGGGCTGGTCGCGGTGCTGATCCTGCGCACCGCCGATACGCTCAAGCTTTTTGACATGGTGTTCACGCTCACGCGCGGCGGGCCGGGTGCCTCGACGGAGTTCATCTCGCTCATGATCCAGCGCGTGGGCTTTCGCGGCTTCGATCAGGGGCTGGCCTCGGCGCAGGCAATCATCCTGCTGATCATTACCATCGTGCTGGCGCAGATCTATATCCGCGTCTTCTACAAGGAGGTCTGAGCGATGACGACGACGCGCTCCTTCTGGACGCAGATCGCGCTTCTGGTCGTGATCATTGCGGTCTGTGTCTTTCCCTTCTACTGGATGGTCACCACCTCGCTGAAAACCCAGATCGTGGCGCTGGAGGCACCGCCCGTCTGGACCTTTGAGCCGACGCTCAACAACTACCGTGAGGCGCTGTTCGAGGACGGCGTGCTGCGCACGCTGATCAACTCTCTTGTGGTGGCCGTCTGCACGACGCTGCTGGCGTTGGTCCTCGGCGTGCCAGCGGCCTTTGCGCTGGCGCGGTTCGAGTTCCGGGGAAAAAACGATCTGTGGTTCTGGTTCATCACCAACCGCATGGTCAGTCCCATCGTGCTGGCGTTGCCGTTCTTCCTGATCGCGCGTAATCTCGGGATGCTGGACAAGCACATCACGCTCATTCTGATCTATCTGACCTTCAATCTGCCTATCGTGATCTGGATCGTCACCGACCAGTTTCGCGGCATTCCCTACGATCTGGACGAGGCCGCACGGCTCGAAGGGGCGTCGCAATTCACGATCATGCGCCGGATCTGCCTGCCGCTGGCGATGCCCGGCGTGGCGGTCTCGGCCATCTTTTCGTTCATCTTTTCGTGGAACGAACTGATGTTCGGTTTGATCCTCACCCGGTCGGAGGCCAAGACGGCGCCAGCGATGGCGGTCTCTTTCATGGAAGGCTACAATCTGCCCTACGGCAAGATCATGGCGACCTCGACGCTCATCGTGATCCCGGTATTGATCTTTGCGCTGATCGCCTCCAAGCAACTGGTTCGTGGCCTTACCATGGGGGCGGTGAAATGATCCGCGCGGATCATTCCTCCCAGCGGCGTTGTCCTATGCGCGGCAATTGGTAACGAGGAGCCCCGGTGTCACGCCTCATAAAACTAGACCAGATCGACGCGGAGGAGCAGCTGCTGGTGCGGCTTTCCTGGGCCTGCGAGGTCGAGGGCATGACGCAGGCCGATGCCGCGACCCGGTTCGGTGTGACCCGCCTGCGGGTGAATAAGGCACTGGGCGAGGCGCGGCGGCGTGGCATCCTGCGGGTGAGTGTGGAATCGGTATTCGCCGCTGCTGCGGAGCTTGAGTGGCAGTTGGAGCGGCAATTCGGTCTGCGGCGCGCGGTGGTGGTCCCAGCCCCTGCCGATGCGTCCTCCGTCACGCCGCTGGTCAGCGCGGGCCTCGGCGCGCACCTGGGCGAGTTGCTACAGGATCCCGCGATCACCCGCTTTGGCATGTCCTGGGGCAATACGCTGAACCTCGCCACCCGGCACATGCAGCCCCTCAACCGCCCGGATCTGGAGGTGGTGTCGATCATGGGCGGCGTCTCCCGCGGCTCGGACGTCAACGGCTACGAGATCACCACCCGGCTCGCAGATCTCTGCAATGCGGAGCACAGTTTTTTCACCGCACCGCTTTACGCGGGTAGCGCGGAGAGCCGGTCCGTCTTTGCCGAACAGGACGTGATCCGCGATATGCTGACCAAGATCCGCTCCTGTCAGGCGATAGCACTTGCCACCGGTGATCTGGAAAGCTCTCTGCTGGTGCGCGATGCGCTGCCTGCGGATGTGGACCCCGCGGACCTCGCGGCACGGGGCGGGGTTGGTGACATCACCGGGCACATCCTGACCGCGGACGGTGCCTTGGTCGATCATCCGCTGAACGACCGCGTCATCGGCATGTCGCTGGATGATATGACCCACATCGACAACGTGATCCTCGCGGCGGGCGGGCTGCACAAGGTCCCGATCATCGCTGCCGCCCTTAGCCGCGGGTTTGTCGATACCCTCGTGACCGAAGAGACTACCGCGAGCGCCCTGTTGGCGCTCAACGATGAAAAAGGAGCGTAAATGGCCAAGGCACTGGTACTGGAAGAAACCCGTAAACTCACGCTCCGTGACATCGATCTGCCGTCGGAGCTTGGACCCGAGGACGTCCGGATCGACATCGACACAGTAGGCGTTTGCGGCAGCGACGTGCACTACTACACCCATGGCAGGATAGGCCCCTTCGTCGTGGAGGAGCCCATGGTGCTGGGCCACGAGGCCGCGGGCGTGGTGTCGGAGGTCGGGACGGCAGTCACCGGGCTCGCCGTGGGCGACCGTGTCTGCATGGAGCCGGGCATTCCCAACACCCGCTCCAAAGCCGCAAAGCTGGGCGTCTATAACGTGGATCCGTCGGTGCGCTTTTGGGCGACCCCGCCGGTGCACGGGTGCCTGACGCCATCGGTGGTGCACCCCGCGGCCTTCACCTTTCGCCTCCCCGATCATGTGAGCTTTGCCGAAGGGGCCATGGTGGAGCCCTTTGCCATCGGGATGCAGGCGGCGGCGCGCGCGCGGATCAAACCCGGCGATGTGGCCTTTGTGACCGGTGCCGGACCCATCGGGATCATGGTGGCGCTCGCCGCACTCGCCGGTGGCTGCGCCAAGGTCTACGTCGCCGATCTGGTGGAGGAAAAACTGCAGGTGGCGGCACAATACGACAACATCGAACCCATTCTCATCCCCCGCGATGACCCCGCCGCCGTTCTGCGTGCGGCGACCGAAGGATGGGGAGCGGACGTGGTCTTTGAATGCGCCGGGGCTAAGGCCTCGATCCAGACAGCACTGGAGGTCGCGGCCCCCGCGGGCTGTGTCGTTTGGGTCGGGATGCCTGTGGACCCCGTGCCAGTGGATATCGTGCTGGCACAGTCCAAGGAATTGCGGATGGAAACCGTTTTCCGCTACGCCAATATGTACGACCGCGCGATTGCCTTGCTGGGGTCCGGCAAGGTGGATCTGAAGCCGCTGATCTCCGAAACCTTCGCCTTCGAGGACAGTATCGCGGCCTTCGACCGTGCGGTCGAGGCACACCCGACGGATGTGAAGATACAGATCAAGCTGGGGACGGCATGACCGTGGAGTTGGACAAAATTGCAGATCAGGTGCTGGAAGAGCTGCGCCCCGGTCTCTCGGTAGAGGTTCTGGCCCAGATCGAGACGCTGTCCAGGACGCTTGCCGCGGGCAATCGCATCCTGTGCCACGGCGTCGGTCGCGAGGGACTGATGATGAAGGCGCTGGCGATGCGGCTCTATCATCTGGGCTGCGATGCGCATGTGGTGGGCGACATGACTGCGCCGCCAGTGAGCGCTGGCGATGTTCTGTTCGTCAGTGCCGGACCGGGGGCGTTCGGGACAGTCGCGGCGCTGGCCGGGATCGCCCGGCAGAGTGGCGCACAGATCATGTGCATCACCGCCGAGCCCTCCGGCAGCGTCCCCACCACTGCCGATCTGGTCATCCACCTGCCCGCCCAGACAATGGCGGCGGACCAAGGCGCGGCGGCGACCTCGGTTCTGCCCATGGGCTCGCTCTTTGAGGCGCTGATGTTTCTCTTCTTCGAGGTCCTCGTACTGGATCTGCGGGAGCGTCTTGGCGTGTCTCCGGATGCCATGCGCGCCAACCACACCAATCTGGAGTAGCGCATGGCCTGGCAGGATCGTTTCAGCCTGACCGGCAAGACTGCCCTGATCACCGGTGCCTCCTCCGGCATCGGGACCGCGATTGCGGAGGTTTTTGCCGAAGCTGGCGCTGATATCGCTGGTCACGGTCGGGACGCCGGACGGCTCGAACAGCTGGGCGCGCGGGTCACCGCGGCTGGTCGACGCTTTGTGCCTGTGACGGGCGATCTCGCTGATACGGGCGAGACGGAGCAGATCGCCGCCCGCGCGCTGGAGGCTCTGGGGCGCGTCGATATTCTGGTGAACTCCGCCGGGATCGCGCTGACCGGCCCCGTGGTGGACTACGACATCGCCGATTGGCAGCGCACGATCGCCGTCAACCTGACAGCGCCCTTCGTGCTGGCCCGCGCGCTGCTGCCCGGCATGATGGCGCGCAAACAGGGCAAGATCATCAACATCTCCTCTCAGACCGGCGTCATCGCGCTGCAGGATCACGCCGCCTATGCCTCGTCAAAAGGCGGGCTGAATGCGCTCACCAAATCGCTGATGACCGAAGCCGCACCGCACAATGTGCAGGTCAACGCGATCTGCCCCACGGTTGTGCTGACCGAGATGGGCAAGCAGTTGTGGTCTGCGCCGGAGAAGAAGGATCCCTTTATCGCGCGGACCCCGCTGGGGCGTTTCGGCGAGCCGGTGGAGATCGCGGATATGGCGCTTTACCTTGCGTCGCCCGCGTCCGATCTGGTCAATGGGGCAGTGATGATGATCGAAGGGGGGTACGCGAGCGTATGAAGGGATTTGGTGTTCATACCAGCATGTGGACCATGAGCTGGGATGCGGCAGGTGCCGAACGCGCCATTGCCGCCGCGAAAACCTCCGGCATGGACTTTATCGAGATCGCGCTGCTGGACCCGGCCTCGACCGATGCCGCCTTGGGCCGCCGTCTGCTGGAGCAGGCGGAGTTGCCCGCGGTCTGCTCTCTGGGCCTGCCGGAGGCTGTCTGGGCCTCCCGCAACCCCGACGGCGCCATTGATTTCCTGACGCTGGCGGTCGAGAAGGCCGCCGGTCTCGGCGCTGAAGCACTGACAGGCGTCACCTACGGTGGCATCGGAGAGCGATCAGGTCTACCGCCGACGCAGGCCGAACTGGACAATGTGGCCCGCGTGTTGGAGGCCGTCTCCGGGATCGCGGGCAAGGCCGGGGTGGCCTTCGGGATCGAGCCCGTGAACCGCTACGAGACGCATCTGATCAACACCGCCGCGCAAGGGGTGGCCATGATCGAGCGAGTGGGTTCGGAGAACCTCTTTCTGCATCTTGACACCTACCATATGAACATCGAGGAGAAAGGCGCAGGCAACGGGATCATCACGGCCCGCGAGCATTTGCGCTACATTCACCTGTCGGAATCAGACCGCGGCACACCGGGTCAGGGTACCTGCGACTGGGACGAGATCTTTGCCACGCTGGCGGCCATCAATTTTCGCGGTGGGCTCGCGATGGAGAGCTTTATCAACATGCCGCCGGAGATCGCCCATGGCTTGTCGGTCTGGCGCCCGGTGGCCGACAGTGCCGAGGCGGTGATCGGACAGGGCCTGCCGTTCCTGCGCGGCAAGGCGGCGCAATACGGGTTGATCTGAAGGGGGCGACATGGCGGATTTATCGGGAAAAGTAGTCGCCATCACCGGTGGGGCGGCGGGCATTGGTCTGGCCTGCGCGCGGGCCGCGCGGGATGCCGGGGCCACGGTGGTCCTGATCGACAGGGACCAGGCGGCATTGGAGGCGGCCTGCGCCGATCTGGGGTCCGGGGCGGTGCCCGTGGTCACCGATCTGACGGATCGCGAGAGCGTCGCCCGGATGCTGCCGCAGATCCTTGAGCAAGCTGGCAGGCTCGATGCCTTTCTCGCAAATGCGGGCGCCTATGTGGGCGGCGATGTGCTGGAAGGCGACCCGGACGTCTGGGACCGGGTGCTAAACCTCAACATCAATGCGGCCTTTCGCTCGGTCCATGCGGTCCTGCCGCATATGGCGGCACAAGGGTCGGGCGATGTGATCCTCACCAGCTCCGTCGCCGGGGTCGTCCCGGTGGTGTGGGAGCCGATTTACACCGCCTCCAAACACGCGGTGCAGGCCTTTACCCATACGGTGCGGCGTCAGATGTCGGACAAAGGCGTGCGCGTCGGTGCCATTCTGCCGGGGCCGGTGGTGACCTCCCTGCTGGATGACTGGCCGCAGGAAAAGATGGATCAGGCCCTCGCCGAAGGCAGCCTGATGCAACCCGAGGAAGTGGCGGATTGCGTGGTTTTCATGCTGACGCGCCCGCGCAACGTGACGATCCGCGATCTCGTCCTTCTGCCGAATGCGGTGGATCTGTGAGCTGTTTCATCGGGGTCGATGTGGGGACGGGCAGCGCCCGCGCCGGGGTCTTTGACGACAGTGGTACCCTGCTTGCCAGCCACAAGCAGGATATCCGCATGTGGCGCGCGGCCGACAACATCGCCGAGCAGTCCTCGGATAACATCTGGGAGGCTGTCTGCGCCTGCGTCCGCACCGCGGTGCAGCACGCCGGGATCGCGCCGGACGATGTGCAGGGGATCGGGTTCGATGCCGCCTGCTCGCTGGTGGTGTTGGACGGCGAGATGCGGCCCCTGACCGTCAGCGCGTCCGGGGAGGATGCGCGCAATGTGATCGTCTGGATGGACCAGCGCGCAACGGCACAGGCCGACCGGATCAACGCCACAGGCCACGCGGTCCTGGAATTTGTCGGGGGCCGGATCTCGCCCGAGATGCAGACGCCCAAGCTTTTGTGGCTAAAGGAAAACATGCCCCAAACCTTTGCCGGTGCCGGGCAGTTTCTTGATCTTGCGGATTTCCTCAGCTGGTCGGCCACCGGCTCCCTGGCGCGCTCGTCCTGTACGGTGACGTGCAAGTGGACCTATCTCGCCCATGAAGACCGGTGGGACGACAGCTATTTCAACGAGATCGGCCTGCCGGAGCTTGCAACCGAAGCCTACGCGCGCATCGGGCAACGGGTCGTCCCCGCCGGGACGGCGCTGGCAGACGGGCTGACCGCGCAGGCGGCGGAGCGGATGGGTCTGCGCCCCGGCACACCCGTGGCCGCAGGGCTGATCGACGCCCATGCCGGTGGTGTCGGCACCGTGGGGGCCGATCCGGCGAACGGTCCGGCCACGACCATGGCCTATGTCTTCGGCACCTCCGCCTGCACCATGGCAAGCTCGGATCAGCCACATAAGGTGCCGGGTGTCTGGGGCCCCTACTATTCGGCGATGGTGCCGGGCATGTGGCTCTCTGAAGGCGGGCAGTCCGCCGCGGGCGAGGCGATTGCCCATCTGGTGCAGACCCACCCCGCGGGGGCGGATGCTGCAGTGCAGGCGGAGGCTGCGGGACTGTCGCTGCAAGCCTACCTGCTCAGCCTGGTGGAGCGCCGCGCAGCGGATCCCAGCGAGCCCGCAAGGCTGGCAGGCGCGCGGGTGATCGTGCCGGATTTCCTCGGCAACCGTGCGCCCTATGCGGATCCGTCGGCAACCGGGGTTGTGTCGGGCCTGACGCTCGCCCGGGACATGGATGATCTGCTGTGCACATACGTGGCGGCGGTCCTTGGTGTCTGTTACGGGCTGCGCCAGATCATGCAGGTGCAAAGCACATATGGCGTGCGCCCCCAGGTGATCGCCATCAGCGGCGGTGCAGGCGAAAGCCCCACCATCAAACAGTTGCTGTCCGATGCCAGCGGGGTGGATGTGATCGAGACCGCCTCGCCCGAGCCGGTCTTGCTGGGCGCGGCCATGCTGGGCGCCGTTGCGGGTGGTGTCCACCCGACGATCGAGGCAGCCATGCCCGCGATGTCGTCGGTCAAGACGCGGTTTACGGCCGCGACCGGGGCGCTGGCCCGGTTTCACGACGCCCGGTTCAAAGCCTTCGAGGACCTTCAAAAGGTAGATCAGCAGATGCGTGAGACGCTCTCCACGTCAGCCGCGGATTGACGTCCCGATCCAACGATGCGCGATGCAGCACGCGCAGCGCCGGTGTTCCCGACATGCTGAAAAAGTAATCTGCCAACGAACCATTTCCGACGTCCCGGTGACTTACCAGTACAGACACCCTGACTGAAAGGAATGCCAGATGGCCATAGGTGACGTACCAAAGATCCAGGACTTCATGAACAAATGCAAACTGACCGACAAGGTGATCGGATCGCGTAAGATCACGATTTACGATGCCTTTGAAAATGCGCTGGACGCGCGCCGGGTCGGGAAAAAGACCGATACCGCGAAATGGCTCAAAGCTGCACTGACCGAGATCGACGGCCTCGATATCTTTGATGACAAGCAGATGGCCGCCTTCACCAAAGCCGCCCAGGCTTTCCTGAAGAAGAACGGGTATTTTGGCTATGGTGCCGCGTTCAAGAAACGCGCGGGCGATCTGAAGAAGCTGACCAGCATCTTCAAGAAGAGCGGCGGTACCGCTGCGCAGCGTGCCAGCCAGAGCCTGCATGCGTCGATGGAACGGTCGGGCGAGATCCCCCGGGGCATGAGCTTTGCCGATTTTGAAAGCGAGTTGACGAGTTCCTTCAAGGACATCCCCAAGTTCTCAAATGCGAACGACAAGGCGGTGAATGCGGTCAAATGGCCCGGCATCATCCGCAACTTCGCTTTGCCCAAGGGATCAGAGAAAGATCTCAAACTGCTTGGCGGGTCAATCATCAAGCATGGCGCGTCCAACAAAAAGACCATCGACATGGCCAAAGAGATCCTGGCCGCGGCAAAGAACACCCGCAAGAAGGGCATTGAGCTGGTGCTCGCGGTGGATGACAAGCTCGTTGACGAGATGATGTAGTCCGCGACGTTTGATGCGCTCGGTCCGAAAGGCCCCGTTTTGTGCGGGGCCTTTTGCCGTTTGCGGGCGCTTTAGCCTAGGAGAATGGGCACAGGCTGCAGGCATCGAGCGGTTCCATATCCAGCACGATCTGCAACGACGCGCCCAGCCCCAGCATCAGGTTGGCCACCGGCAGGAACCCGATTTGCGGCATGGAAAAGCCCATGATCGGCGCAAACATCGCCGGTGTGGCCATCGAAGCCCCCAGTTGGACGGAATCGAGCGAGGGCAGCGCATCGAGATCGGCGTGAAGCGCCAGCGCAGGCATCGGCGGCATGGGAAAGGGCAGCGCCCCCCAGAACCGCATCATGGCGCGGATCGGGGCCAGTCCTGCGCCCGACAGACCAATGTCACCAAAGGCCAGCTTGATCGTCGCCAGTGCGTTCAGCACGAGCGCCAGCTTGCTCAGCTGTGGGAGTGATATGCCCAACTTCGGGGGCTTGATGCCCGCGAGCCCCTGCAGCGCGCTCATCATGCCGGGAAAGGAGCCGTTCTCGCCCAGGGTCGGCAGTTGAAAGGTCTCCGTCAGCGAAAAGAGGCTCGGCAGTCCCATCAGGATCCGCGCCATATGCAGCTGTGGTCGTGGCAGCGACATGCGGAAGTGATGACCGGGGTATTGAACCGCTGGCATGGTGTAATCCATCGCAAAGGCATCGATCCCGAGTGCGCGCAGATCCAACACCAATCGCGCGGCCAGCGCGAAATTCAGCAGTGGACCGAGCTTGAGCGAGGCGAGCCAACCGGTGAGCGGCCAGACGTTTGTGACCAGCGTATCGCCCATCTGTTGCAACGACAGCTCCAGCGCTGGCAGATCCATCAAGGGGAATGTCCCTGCGATCAACGCGAGCTGCGGCGCAATCTGAAAGAGCCCCCCACTGGGCAGCGACAGCGTCGGCAGGTTCAGATTGCCCAGATAGGCGCTCAGGGCCATGTCGAGCCGGTTCTCGGGCGTGATCGCGGGAAAGGCCAGGGCAAGCTGCATTTGCAGCGGGACCTGCGGCAGCGCCATGGAAAAGCTCGGCGAGATCCGGGAGGGGATCGTGGCAGCGGGGGTTTTGCAAAAACAGACCATGGGTGTCTCCTCTCAGACCTCGACCGCGATGACGGAGACATTGTCCGCCCCGCCGCCCGCCAGCGCTTGTTTGATCAGAGTGTTGGCGAGGCTGTCGATCGGTGTCTCACGCATCAGCCGTTCCAGCCCGAGGTCATCAACGTGGCTCGTCAGCCCGTCCGAGCACAGCAGGAACCGATCCCCTGCCGTAGCTGCGCCGCGCCGTTTCTCCACGCCCGGGTCGGTGCCGATGCCGATGGCCCGGGTGATCTGGTTGCGCTGCGGATGGCAGGCGGCCTCGGTCCGGCTGATCTGACCCGCGGCGACCATGGCCTGCACCACGGAATGGTCCTCGCTGATCTGGGCCAGCCTGCCCTGCCGCAGCCGGTAGAGCCGACTGTCCCCGGCCCAGAGACAGAGGAAATGATCCTCCGCCAACGCCAGAAGGATGATGGTGGTGCCCATAGTGGCGACGCGGTGCCGGGCTGCTTCGTGCCGGATGCGGTGATGTGCGGCGTGCAGCTCCGCCCGGATCCGGTCCGGCAACGCCGGGGCTGTCAGGTCTGTGGGCAGGCCCGCCAGTGCATCAATCACCGTCTGGCTAGCCACGTCTCCGCCCGCATAGCCGCCCATCCCGTCCGCCACGGCCCAAAGGCCTAGCTGGGGCAGCGCAAGGATCGCGTCCTCGTTGACGGTTCGGACATGGCCGATGTGAGTGCGCGCGCTGTAGCGTCGAGTTTTGGTCTTGGCGGTGATCATGTCAGATATCCCGGTGCTCGGGGGTGGTGGTGTCGAACAGCGCTGCCGCTTGCCAGGGGGCTGTGGGCATCTGGGGCAGCTGCATCACGCGCGCGCCGCCCTGCGCCATTGTCGCCCAGATGGAGCCCGCGCTCGAAGGCGCTGCCCCCAAATGCAGAACCGGAACGGGACGAGGCAGCCGGTCGATCTCCGCCTCCAGCGTGGCCCGTGATACCGTTTCGGCGATCAAATGCAGCGCCACACTCTCCCAAAGGGCCGCGACCTGATGCAGCGCAAGCTGCGCTGACAGCGGTGGCAGATCGGTCTCTGCCGCGATGCAGAAGGGAAAGAGCCGCCCGACCCGGTCATGACTGGGGATCATGATGCCCATCGCCCCCCGCGGGCCGAGCAATCCGGGGGCGAGACTGAATCGCCAGATGGGCGCGGAGAGATAGGCTGCACGCCAGGTGCCATCATCCTGTTGCGCGCGCTCCAGCGTTCTCAGCATCCAGCCATCCCACGCCGTGGTGAACTCAGCCGATAGCCCTCGCCTCAGGAAATCGCCCGCCAGCGGGAGCTTGCCGTAATACCCGATGCGCATCACGGTGCTCACAGGGTCGCCGGGCAGCTGAAACTGCCGAGCGCGTCCAGCGTGAAGGGATCGAGCGATGATCCCGCGCGCAGCTGAAAGATGGCAATCTGCCCGTCCATGTTGAAGACCACGCGGCTGCGGTCGCTGACGGTCGTACGCCGCAGTTCCGCCGTATCCAGCAGCCGAAAGAGCGCCCAGGGCCCGTCCCGGCTGAGATCACGCTGCAGCCCTGATTGCGCGGGCGTAAAGCTGATCCGGCTGCGCGCGCCCGGTGTGCCGGGCCATCGGAGCGCGCTCGCCTGTGGCGGGCCGTGGGCGTAAGTGACGCTTTGCCCGCCGGTTTCCAGCGTGACGCGCGCTACCTCCGGGTCCAGTGCCGCGGGCGTGATCTCAAAGCCGACATCGGGTAGGCCCGGAGCGGTGAAAAAGCTGTTCTTGATCTCATCGGCACGTTGGAATTGCGCAATCACCTCCGTTGGCAGGCCGATGTCGATCCCGTTGACGCGCCGCGGCTGCCAAGGGGTCAGAGTGGTATCCACAAAGCGCGCCAGATGCGTGTCAAAGAACGTCTCTATCAGCCCGGCAGGACCGAAGAGCTGGCCGAAATCCTGCAAGGTCGTATCGGCCTGTGCGGTCGGATCAAAGGGATAGCGGGCCTGTGTGGCGCGCGTGCAGACGGGGAGCACCTCGCGTCGCCACGTGGCGTTGACCTCAGCCCGTGCGCCGCCCACGGCAGCCCCGGCAGAGGCTTGCACAACCTGCCTGGCCCAGCGGTCCATGGGGGCGGGCATGCGCCCGATCTCCGCCTGCAGCCGGGCGGGCGCGCTCTGCGTGCCGTCGAGCAGTGCATCGCTCAGGTTCTGGCCCAGCGACAGCCGGTTGAGCGCGTCATACACCTCCGCCATCAGCGCGATGATCCGGTCAAGCTCCGCCGGACCTTCGGTGCGGTCGGCAAGGCGCAGCACTGCACTGAACCGGTCCTCGACGAACTGGCCCGGCGGGGGTGGGCTTTCATCGGGGATCTGCTCCAGCGTCCCGCGCACGGCGTTGAAAAACTCCTCCGCGTCCAGGCTGAGGCTGCCTGCGAGCTCGTCAATCGCGAATTCCTGCGCCTGTCCCGCGGCGATGCCCGTGATGGCATCGGCGGTGGGCAGGACGGTCAGCCGGGTTTCCTGTGCCACGCTTTCGAGCAGGTTGCGCAGGGGCGAGACCGGCCCCGAGAGGATGTTGATCACATCCGTTGCCTGCGCGAGGCTGGTCATGGGCAGAATGTCGATGTCGGCCAGAAGCGCGTCGTAGCGGTTCACATAGTCGGTCTCATAAAGCGCCAGCACATCGCGGCTGACCAGCGCGCGGGCCTCGGGCGTGTCGGGGGTTTGACCCGCGGCCCCAAGGATCTGGCTGTCGCGCACGGCCCGGTCGCCTGCCAGCAGCACTTGCGGCAAGAAGACATCGTAGAACGCGCGCCGGCTGTAGATCCCCTCGATCCCGCTGCTCAGTGGCCTGCCCGAGGGCCGGATCAGCACCCGGGATGCTGCAGGCCCGCCCGCTTCGGTGATCCGGAAAGGCGGCAGCGCCTGCGCCGCATCGGACGTTACGATGCTGCGGTAGATCCGCTCCGATATGGGGGTCTCGGACAGAACGGCCTGCGCGCGTTCGACCAGACGCCCGTCAAGGGCGATCTGCTGCATGGGCTGGCCAAGCAGGGCATCCAGATGACCTGCGAGATCCGCTTGCAACGCGGGCTGACCGACATGGAGCGTGGCCCAGTCCTCGGCCATCCAACGGGTGACATGCGCGCTGTCCATGGGCACTTGCAGCCCCAGCATCATATAGGTTTTGAGCGCCTCAAAAAGCAGATCACTATCGGTGAGGTTCGCGCGGATCTCTTCCTCCACCCGGAGCACCAGCCTCGGCAACATCAGGGTGTTGAGCGCTGCACGGTAGCTTTGCGCTGTTTCCGTGCCGATCACATCGCCCTGATAGAGCCCGTATTGCAGCGCGCGGGGCGGCTCAGCGTCAGTGGCGGCCGGGTTGCCGGGCAGATCGCGCAGGATGTTGAGCGCCTGCGCCACGTCCGACAAGTCGGTATCAGCGATCTCGCGTTGTGGGATCTCGGCGGTCATGAGCTGAAAGCGTGCGATCTCGCGGCCCGTCTCGGCCAGCAGGGTCCGGTTGCCCGCAAAGCTGTTCACCAGCACCCCGGCCATCAGCCCGAAGGCGAGCACTCCGCTCGCCAAGGCACCGCGCGTGGCCCAGCGGGTACGCCGCCGCGCCGCGTCGTTCCGCGACACCAACCCAGCCTCGCCAAAGATCACGTCTGTCATGAGCCGCGTCAGGAAAAAGCTCCGCCCCTGCCCCTGTCCGGTGCCGATGGCCTGCCGCGCGATGCCGAAACTCTCCGCCATGCCCGCCATCAGCCGGTCAACGGGCATGCCTTCCTGAGTGCCGGAGGTGAAATAGACACCACGCAGCATCAGCGGATCGTGATAGCGGCTGTGCTGAAAGATCTCCTCCAGAAAGCGCTGAGCCACATCCCGCAGGCTGGCCATCTGGGCAGGGAAGCCCGCGATCAGCGCGCGGCGCTGGAAATCGGTCTCGGTCTGCATCCGTTCAAGGCTGTGGTCGCTCAGCCGGGTGATCAGCGCGTCGAATTCGCCGGGGAAGGCATCGGTGGTTGCGTCCCGCGGCAGGGTGACGCCCCAGACCTGTTCACGCTCTCGGCTGCCGAGACGGTCAAAGAATTCCTGAAACCCGGCCACCAGATCCGCTTTGGTCAGCATCACGTAAACGGGGAACTGCACCCCCAGCCGCGTCCGCAATTCCTGCAGGCGCAGCCGGATGGCGCGGGCGTGCTCGGCGCATTCCGCCTCGTCCATCCGGGCCAGATCGGACAGGCTGATCGCCACCAGCGCACCATTGATGGGCTGGCGGCTGCGGGTTTTCCTGAGCATGTCGAGAAAGCCTGTCCAGGCGCGTGCGTCCGCCTCCGCGTTGCTGTCCTGGGTGGTGTAGCGCCCCGCGGTGTCCAGCAGCACGGCCCCCTCGGTGAACCACCATTCGCAGTTGCGCGTCCCGCCGATACCGGAGACGGAGGCCGCACCCAAGCTGTCGGCCAGCGGAAACTGCAGACCGGAATTTGCGATGGCGGTGGTCTTGCCAGCGCCCGGCGGGCCGATCATGACGTACCACGGCAGCTGGTAGAGGTAGGCCTTGCCGAACCAGCCCCCCTTTGTGCTCTTGCGCAGTGTCTTCAGCGCCGTCCGGAGCCTTGTGCCGATCTCGCCCAGTTCGGCCTCAATCGCGCTGTCCTCGATGCGTGCGTCTTCGGCTTCCTGTGCCATGGCCCGGGTGATCTGGCTTTCCCGGGTGCGGCGGGTCAGCAGGATGATGAGCACCGCGATGGTCGCCGCGGCAAAGATCGCCAGGGTCGCGGCGAGCCGGTCGAGCACCGTGTCGAAGGGTCTGATGCCAGCGATCTCCAGCAGCGGGCCAAGGTACCACAGCGGCAGCAGCACCAGCGTGGCCGTCAGCGCCACGATGCCGATGGGTGAAAGAAGGACGTTCCAGAAGAAATGGCGGATCATGGGTTAGTTTGCCTTTATGAGAATGACGTCGATGCGGCGGTTCTGCGCGCGGCCTTGCGCGGTGTCGTTGGAGGCGATGGGCTCGCTGTCGGCGCGGCCCTCGGCGGTCAGCCGGTCAGGTGCGCTCAGCGTGGTGGCCATCTTCTCCATCACGGCCTCGGCCCGGGCGAGGGACAGCGACAGGTTCGAGGGAAAGCGCGCGGTGTTGATCGGCACGTTGTCGGAATGACCCGCGACAATCACGGGGCCGCTCTCAGTCTCCAGTGCGCCTGCCACGCGGTCGATCAGCGGCCGGATATCGGGGCGCAGCACATCCGAGCCCGAGCCGAACATGCCCTCGCCGTTGATGCGTATGCGCACGGTATTGGCCTCGCCTGCGACACTCACCAGCTCTTGTGCGATCTCCGGTGCCAGAAATGCGGTAATGCGGTCCAGCGCATCCTCGCGCGGCGGCTGAGGTGCAGGTGGCGGCGGCGGAGGCGGTGCAGGTTCGGCCCGCGCCAGCGTGACCGGCCCGTTGAGGTCCAGCGCGAGGATCTGGCCGCGCACCTGCTCGGTGTCGAGCCGGAGCAGAAAGGACAACACAAAGAAAACCAGCGTGATCGCGGCGAGTGTCACCCCGCCCACGAGCCAGACCGGCATCCAAATCGAGAGTGCGCGTTGTGCGATCTTCAGCCCCTGCCAGCGCGGCGACAGATCCGCCTCTGCCCGCCCGCGCTGCGCCCGGATGGTGCGGGCGAGACCTTCGCGCAGGCTCAGATGCTGTTCGGCGCCGCGGGGGGCGATACGCAGACGGCCCTCGAACCCGAGGGCAAGGCACATATAGAGCAGCTCCAGCAGATCGCGGTTGCCGCCCGGATCAGATTGCAGCCGGTCCAGCAGATCGTAAAACCGCTCGCCCCCGTGGGTTTCCTTGTGAAAGGTGCCGACCATGCTCTGCTGTGCCCAGAGGCTGGCACCGCCCCAGGGCGTGTTCAGCACCACATCGTCGATCGTGGCACACAGCGCGTAGCGCGCGATCTTGCAGTCGCGGTCGGAGATGCCTGCCCCGGCGGCGCGCTGCTCAAAGGCGCGGATTTCGGCGATGACACCGCCGCGCAGCTGCGCGGGATCACTGTGCTGCGCACGGTTGCGGATCCGGCCCACCAGTTGCAACAGCGGCGACGCCGCAGTGCAGAGCGGGTTGAGCCCGGCGCGCCCTTCGGCAACGGGCAAAGCGGGTTCTGGCGTGGCACGGGCTGGTACCACGGCATCGGCAGGGGGCACGGCCAAGGCAGGCGCCGGTGGCGGCGAAGGCAGTCTGCCGCCGGGATTCAGGCGGATCACGGTCTTGTCTGTGTCCGTGGCCTCGGCAAAGGGGTCATCCTGGGTCATGCGCGTACCTCTCTTGAGCCGGCCTTAACGGACCGCCCAAAGCTCCATTTCCAGATCCGGGAAATCACCCGCCACATGGATCGCCAGCCCGCCCGAACCGCGCATCTGCTGCCAATGCGGGTTGGCGCGGTCGATCTCGAAGTAGACGACGCCCGCGTGATAGGGCACCTGCCGCGGGGCGACGGGCAGCGCGCGCAGATCCAGCCCCGGCAGGGCGGAGTTCACCAGCTGCCGGATCTCCTCCACCGGGCCAAGCTTGGCCTGCCCGGGGAAGTGCCGCCTGACACTCTCCGGCGGCACGCTGGCCTTGGCGGCGAGTACGAAACTGGCGCTGTCAAAGAGGCTCTTGTCCTCTATCATGGCCACCGACACGCCGTAGTTGCGCTGCTGCAGCGGGATGGCGACGGCATTCTGTTCCAGCACCATGCTGAGGTTTTCCCGCAACGCCCGGACAACGGGCCTGAAGGTTGCTGTCAGGTCCGCGTGGCGATAGGGGGGAAACTCCGGCGTGATGCGATCCGCGCTCATGAAACTGGCGAGCTGTCCGGCGAGCCCCACAAGCTGCTGATAGATCTGTGCTGGGTGTGCGTTTTCAATGCTGCGCAGATGGCGGATCTGCGGCAGGGTGGCGTTGATCGCGATCAGCAGCAGGAAATCTGAAATCTCCGCCACGCCGCGGCCCGCCCCGTTTTGGCCCAAGCGCCCGGAGAGCGCCTGCACCCGGTGGCTGAGCAGCCCTTCCAGCTCCTCCAGAAAGTCATGCAGTGGCGGTGCGGCGCGCGCGTCGAGGCAGGACGCCATGAACCGCTTGTCGAGCAGGATTTCCCCGTCGCTGCGCACTTCCGTGATCCGCGCGATGGGGATGATCACCCGGTCGCTCACCTCATCGAGATCGAGCGCCAGCATCATGCGCAATTTGCCGATGGCGACAGAGGCCGTGCGCTGGCTGCGGGCGGAGGCATCGGTCACCTCTATCTCTTCGGGCAGATAGCGCGAGCGGGCCGCCGGATCGCCGGTCAGATCCACCTCCGGCGCGCCCGGCGTGCGTGTCGGCAGGGTGAGGTAGACAACCGCCTCTTTCACTGTCTCCGGCACGTCGAGCGCGGCGGGATGGGCATCGGTGTCCGGGATGCGGAAGGGTACGCCATCGGGGGTCAGCCCGTGGGCCGATTTGACGGCGAGCTTGCCAAGCTTGAGCAGTTCGGTGTCCAGCGTCAGTGCGCTGACCCCCCAGGCATAGGGCATGAGGCTGCCTGCGAGCCCGGCCACCAGCGCTTCGGTATGGCGGTCCTGCTGCTGGAAGTGCTGCGGCTGCAAGAACAGCCCCTCCTGCCAGATGACTTTGTTGTGCCGGGACATTGCGGTTGGCTCCTCGGTTCAGCGGATCAGGGCGCGGTTGCCGGACAGGGTGACGGTGACCGGATTGGGTGCATCGGGTGTCAGTCCGCGGGTCGCACGGAACGTGCCGGTAATGTCGCGAAAGGCGGCGATCACACCAATGGCGGCCGGGGGTTGCGCAAAGCTCCGGGCGTCGGTCAGCGCCGTGTTCGGGGTCACCAGAAAGCTTTGGGTGGAGATCAGATCTGCGCCTAGCGTTGCCTCTGGCGTGCCGAAGAGCGCAAAGAAATCTGCCGTGCGAAAGGCGTTCGCATCGGTCAGGTACATCACCTTGACCTCAACCGGCGCGCCCCCGTTCATGTCCGCGGCACCGTTGATCGTCAGCGCCACGTCGGTGGATGCGGGGCCGCGGGCGGCGCAGCCCGAAAGGGTCAGCGCAAGAGAGGAGAAAAGCAGGCGTCGGCGGGTGATCATGCGGGTATCCCTTCAGAGTTTGGAAATTTGCTGTTCGTAGGCACTGGCGAAGGCGCGGAGGAAACTGCCCTGAAAATCCTCTTCAGCTTCGCGGGCAATCCGGGCGTAGCGGGCCTCGTAGGCATCCCACGCGCGGGCCTTGTGACGCGAGGAAAGGCGGGCCAGCGGGCCTGTCGCGTGTGTGTCGGATTGCAGCGCGTCGGGGCTCAGTTGGGTCAGCAGATCCTTGATCGCGGCCTGAAGGCCGGTCATGGTCGCAATCTCATGGGCCTTGATGTCGCGCAGAACCTCGGCGGTCGCAGCCTCGGGGTCCTGATAGCCGGGCCGTGCCGGACCGATCATCGCCTCGATGGCCTGCTCTGCGCTGACGGAGAACTTCAGCGGATTGTTGGCCTCTGCCGCGATCATCGTGCGCGCCACCCGCATCTCGCTCTTGAGCGCGGTGCGGGTCATCATGACGTCGCGCAGACCGCTGATCATCGCGGCCATGACGCGGCCCACGCGGCCCATGACCTCCGGTGCCTGATCTTCGGGGATGTGCAGGTCTGCCATCCCGAGCCCGGTTGCAAAGGCCTCAAGCGCGTCCCCCGGTGTCGCAGACCTTACGGGTGCGGCCGGCGTTCTTGAAGGCGCGGATATCTCTGCATCCCAGTCGTCGGGGATCACCGGTGCCTGTACCTTCGGTGCCGCGAAATGATCCTGCATAGCCGGTGAGTGATCTGCCGCGCTGCCGCCGGTATGAGGGTGTGATGAAGGCGCGGCAGCGAAGGGGTCCGCCTCCGCATCTCCGCCGCGGAGCAGGTCATCGAGAAAGGCGTTGTCGTCCTCCACCGTATCGCACGCCGACATGACCGGCGGCATTGCGGATGGCGCGGCGTCTTTGTTCAGCGCCTCCATCGCGCCGATTTCCACCACCAACTCGTAAGTGCCGACGAGGATGACATCGCCGGTTTTCAGCACTGTGGCGGTGTCGCCGATCCGCTCCGGCTGGTAGTTGAGAAACGTACCGTTGATGGAGGTATCGCGGAGCACATAACCCTCGCCCTGTCGCTCCAGCAGGCAATGGCGCTTGGACAGGACACGGTCCGGGTCTGGCAGGGTGAGATCGTTGTCGGCCTCCCGCCCCACGCGGAGCGCGTTGCCGGTCATCGTCACCTCGATCGGCGCGGCGTGGTCCTGGTCGGTATCATGAGCGGTGAGGGTCAGCGACATGACCTTTAGCCCCCGATCAGCACGGTGGCGCATCCCATCACGATGGCACCGCCGTGCGCGCAGCTGTCGCCGAGACGTGCCTGAGGCAGCTTGCCGGTCAGCACGGTGGCCGAGCCCATCGCCACAACATCGGGTGGCCCCACACAGACCGCCATGGATGTCGCTGTAGCTGCTGGCATGCCGCCGATCAGCACGGTGGGCACCGGCGTCAGAAGCGGACCACCCACATGCGGAACGATGCCGCTGATCATCGGGCAGACGTGCATGTCACCTGTGCGGGCGGCGGGCATGGTCATCGGGAAACCTCACTCGGACGGGCGCAGTGATGCGCGGTTCACTCCGTTAGTGCCCGGTGATGCGCTTAAGGTTCACGCTGCCCGTTGCCGCCGCGCGCAATATCGAGCCCGCGGGTCAGAAATAGCCCGGTGCGCGCCTCCGCGTCAGTCTCATTGGCGTAGATCGCGATCAGCAGCATGCCGTAGACCGCCGCTCCCACAGCCCCCGGAGGTGCAGGATGATCATCAAGCTCTCCCGGCCCCATGGTGCCATCGGCAAAGCAGGCCGCGAGGGCGCAAAAGGCGGTATCATCGTCCGGTCTGGCCGCATCCAGCGCGGCGCGGGCGGCCAGACGGGTGTCAAAGCCCGGCTGCCGGACCCACGCCTCCGCAGCGCTGACAGCGGTGCTCTGCGCTCCCATCTGACGCGCGGCGAGGCATGCCCACCAAGTGGCCTCGCGCGCGGGCAGCGCGTGGGCCAGCAACTGCAGCATGTCGAGTGTTGCGCGCTTTTCGGTGAGTTCCTCCAGCACGGCAGAGGCAGGCGCCCCCGCCGGTGCATCGAGCGCTGTCTGCAACGTCACGCCGTTCCGAGTCAGTATCCGCGCCAGCGGCCCGCGCGGCAGCTTGCTCAGATCGTCCATGGCACCGCTCAATTGATCATGGTCAAGCTGCCCTTGACCGTCAGGATGCCAGAGGATTTGAGCTGGGTCATGCCGCCACCTTCGAGGCTGAGCATGCCGCTGCCCTTCAGGCTCGCCTGCCCCTTGCCTTCCAACGCCAGTTGCCCGCCCGCCGCGACCTTGGCGGTGGCCTGAGCATTGACGTCGATCTTGGGGGCGGAGATCGTCACGCCGCCCGGCGTCAGCTCGATCTCGGAAGCGCCGCATTTCAGCGTGATATTGGACTTTGCCGTCAGCGTCAGCGCACCATCCACGGTCGTGGTATGATCCTTGGCGATATGCCGGGTCTCCCCCCCTTTGGCAACGATAAAGCTGTGATCGCCCTCGCGGATGGTCTCGGTCTTGTCGCCGTGGATCGTCTGGGTGAGCCCGCCGGGGCTCTTGTGCTCCAGACCCACTTCGATCTCGGCACTGTTCTTGATGATCTGCTTGAAGTCGCGCTCGGACTGCAGGCGCACGAATTCGGCGTCTTTCTTGTCTTCGAAGATCAGTTCGCTGCAGCCGTTCCCGCCCTTGGCGCTATTGGTGCGCACCCCCGTTTGCGTGCCATCACCCGGCAGCGACGTGGGAGGCTTGGCATCGCCGTTATAGACCATCCCGGTGATGATCGGGCGGTCGGGGTCGCCCTGCTCGAACTGGACGACGACCTCCTGCCCGATCCGTGGCACGGCGACCATGCCCCAGCCCTTGCCGCTCCATGGCACGGCGGAGCGGATCCAGCAGGAGGATGTCTCGTCGCGTTTGCCGTCCCGGTCCCAGTGGAACTGTACCTTCACGCGGCCCATGCTGTCGGTCCAGACCTCTTCGCCCGCCTTGCCGACGACGACCGCTGTCTGCACGCCCGGGTTCTCCGGGCGCGGTGTATGGTGCGGGCTGCGATAAGGGTCGCGCGCGGGCTGCACCTCGATCTCGCAGCGGTAAAGATCGGGGTTCGTGGTATGATCGAAATCGAGCACGGGTCCCAGGATCGCCTGCACGATGTCGCGATCCTCCATCATCACATCGAGCTGGATCTGGTGCCGGGCACGCAACACCAGATAATCGGCGTTCTCCGCCTTGCGGGGATGCTTTTTGAGCTGGAAGCGCGCACCAACGGCCATCTGCCGGACATTGCCCACGGCCCGTGCGCGGTGGGTCTGGGCGGCGTAGGCTTCGGCGCGGATCTGCGCGTGATGCTCCCCCGCACCGCTGGTGGTGTGGCGGCCCGAGGCGTCGTAGACCTCATAGCTGACGTGCGCGCCGCGACCCTTGGGCAGCGCTTTGCTGCATGTCAGATCGGTCTTGGGGGCCTCGAAATCATGCCCCTGAAGGGTCACCTTGCCGGGGCGAATACGCTCCGAGCCGCGCCATTCGTAGATATGATCTTCGTCACGAAACATATCCGCCGCGCGCATGTAATAATTGAGCGTGGGATGATCCTGCGTCGGTAAATGGCAACTGGCGTCATCGACCAGCACCAGCGTCTCGCGCGCCTTGTCATAGGTATGGAAGTAGTAGATCCCTTCCTCTTCCATCAGTCTGGAAATAAAGGCAAAATCACTCTCCCGGTACTGCACGCAATAGCTTCGTTTGACAAAGCTGTGCTTGGTCTTGTCCTTGAAGTCGGAAAACCCGTGGGCACCAAAGACCTCGCGCAGGATCTCCATCACTGTCTTGTCCTGAAAAATCCGACAGTTCGTCGTCTGGGTGAGAAACCATAACCAGCTGCGCAGCTCAGCCCGAAAGTATCCCTGACTGCCCGAGGCGCCGAGGAATTCAGCGGACACGCAGCGGCCCTGAAAATGGCGTAGCTTGTCCCGGGGTGCGTCGAGGTCTATGCCCAGACGCTCACCCACCAGCTTTTGCAGGTCGAGGTCGAGGTCGGTGGACATGAATTCCACCGTCATGCGCGGGATCTCGGCCAGCGCCTCGTCGATCTGCGCGCGCACCAGATAGCCCTTGATCCCATTGGGCAGTTTGAGCCGCGCGGGCCGGTTTTCCAGCAGGATATCCTTGGACATTCAGGATGCCTCCCTGGGTCTTGTAAGGGCGATGTGATGCTGCATCACAGATCCGCCAGCAGAGCGGCGAGGTCGGCATCAATCTCGGCGTCATCGTTGCTGCCGGCGTCCTCGTCTCCGCCCAGATCCGCGAGCAACGCGTCAAGATCATCGTCGTCGCCAGAGGCGGGCGGCGCATCGTCGCCGGTATCGTCATCGCCCAGATCAAAGGCGCTCAGGTCCATGTCATCGTCGTTGAGCCCCAGATCATCGTCGTCTTCCTCCGCGTCGGCGCTGGCGAACTGTTCATCATAGTCATCGCCCGCACCGCCGGGGCGGGAGGGTCCGAAGTCGTCGCCCGCATCGGGCGCATCGCCTGCTTCTCGCGTGATATCGAGCGTCGCGCCCGCCCCGCCAAGCCCGGTACCACCGCCCGCACTTTGACCCCAGGGGCCAGCCAGCATCCCCGCGCCCAGACCCTGAAAGGAGCCCTGGCGCACTTCGTTGCGACCCTTGATCGAGACCAGCGGGATGTAGCCGCGGGCCACCACCTGCGCCATCGTCGTGGTATTGAGCAACCGCGTCGTTACCGGCAGGGCGACCTGATCGCCATGTGGGTCCGTTATGACATGCATCGGCATATCGCCAAGGCTCATCACGTCGCCCAGCTTCATGGTCTTGCCCTTCTGGTTGACCGTCTCGCACATCAGGACCGCCGAGAGCACGACCGGATTGGCCCAGAGCATGCCCTTGAGCCCTTCGCGCAGGGTAAATTCCTCGAAATCGAATGCATCGACCGGTTCGGTGCGCGCACCGTACGGCAGGCGCAGCAGAAAACCGGGAGCCGCCAGTGCTGCGTATTGCGCCTGCGGCAGTTCGCGCAGCGCGTCCCAGGATTTCGCGACCAACGGGTGGCGTTCGTGCTTGGGTGTGGCGAGGAAGCTGTCGGAGATCGCCGCGAGGAATGGCGCGTTCATCCACGCGCTGACCTTGGCCATGCGCGCCATGAGATCCGCGTGCGGCGGCGTTTCTTCCAGCGTGTAGAGCCCGAAGACCGCCGAGAGCGCCCCCTGCCCTTCATCCAGCCGTGGTTCCTCGGCCAGCATCTGGAAAAGTCCGGTTTGTGACAAGTCTTCGTCACTGGCCAGATCCGCGGCCCATTCCTCAGCCGAGACGTCATAGAGCACGATGTCCACGGCTGGCCCGGTGCGGATCCGCCGGGCGAGAAGCTCCAGTGAGCGCCAGGTTGCCTCCACCGCCTGGAAATCAGGGTGGTGCAGGATGGCGCGCATGGTGCCGGAGATGGCGGCATCAACCGCCGCCAGCATCGCAGGTTGGTCCGGATCGGTAGCGGCCTGAACGTGAGGCCCGACAATGCGACCGATCAAATCCTCGGCGGGTGATGGCGTGCGCAAGCGCGCGGTTGTGTCGCCGATGAGGGTCTGGAAGGTGCTGAGTTTCAGGCCAGCAGGCACAGCCGCACCCTTGGCCCGGCTGCGCACGGCGGGTTTGAGATCCCCGAAGAGGCTGGCCCATTCGTGCATTTGCGCTGCGTCCTTCGGGCTGAGCCCGCGTGCGATACGGCTGCGCAAAGCCTTGAGCTCGTCAAACACGGCGACGTTTTCGTAAAGCTCATCGGGACGCAGATCGTCCAGGCTGGACAGCGGGACTTCGATCCCGGCGCCATCGGTACCCAGAGGCAGGATCAGCGTGGTAGCGAACCGCGCGATCACATCGTCGAGCGTGTCCACATCAAGGCGCATGGGCTTGCGGGCGGCCAGATCGGCACCGATTTGCAGCGTCCCCGTGGCAGCCCGGCCTGTGAAGTCACCCAGAACGGCGATCCGGAAACGCGGGCGCGGAGCCTCGCGGTCGTCGGGCTCGGGCAGATCGAGCCGACCGTGCGGGGAGGGTTCCGGCGTCTCATCGTCCTCCGGCTCGGCTTTGTCGGTGTCCTCCGCGGGCACGAAATCGGTGTCGACCGTATCTTCTTCGTCGGGATCCGCCTGCCGTATGTCGTCGTCAATCAGGCCCGTCGGGTCAGCATCCGCTGCGTCGTCTTGCGCTGGCTCCAACGGATCCGCTGCGAGATCGAGGTCTTCGTCCTCCTTGACCAAATCCGGATCGACCGTTTCGCTTTCCGCCGTGATTTGCACCTCGTCTGCCCTGCCTTCTGCGGCGGTCAGGGTTGCGTCGATGGCGGTCGCCGTCGCTTCTTCTGGCCCACGGGTCTTGGGCGCCCCGTGCGCGTCGGTATCTGTCGCGTCGTCACCAGGGGTTGCCTCGCGGGCCGTTGTCGCAATCTCCGCGAGGATAGCGTCGGTAGGGTCCACATCCTCGGCGGCAGGGGCAACAGCGCGAAGGGCCTCCAGCGTTGCCTCGACCTCGCTCGGCGCATCGGCGGGTCCGGCGAGTGTCGCCATGGCGCCGGGATCCGCAAGCAGCCCGGCGATCAGGGCCTCCGCACCCGGTTTACCGTCCATGTAGGTGCGCAGGTGCTCCAGCCGGGTGCGGGCGTCGAGAAGCTGTGCCAGCGGGGCCAGCGCGCGCGCGACAGCCGTCGGAGAGAAATCCTCCATCCGCTCGAAGGTCATATCGACGGCAAGGCTGCCCTCGCCCGTCAGCGTGTTGGGGACAGTGAACGCCGCCCGTGGTTTGATCGCGCGCATCCGGTCGTCGAAGTTATCCACGTCGATGTCAAGGAAGGGGCGCTCAGCCACGGGCCGTGGCGCGACGTCGGATCTGCCAGAGAGATCCGCCATAACCCCCATCACGAACGGCAGCTGAATCGTTTTTGCGGCACCGTAGAGCTCCACGTCATATTCGATCTGAACGCGGGGCGCGCGGTTCCGGGCGACGAATTTCTGGCTGCTTTGGGACATCGGGCAACTTCCTCAAGGGGGGTCTGTCGGTAAGTGCCCCGCCTGCCCCGGAGGGTTCAGCGGCCTGGGCCAAAAAAGCTACTGTGCGGCGAGGGTGTCTGCCTCTTCGTCAAGGGCGTAGGTAAACGTACCCTCGGTCACGTCGATGGCCATCCGCGTGACGGACCGATCCTCCAGCCGCCGTGTCAGTACCTTGCCCGACAGCGCGGGCAGCAGGGTATTGGTGACGATGGCGTCAATCATCCGGCCGCCGCTTTCCACCTCGCGACAGCGCGCGACGATGGCCTCGACCACGGCATCGGTATAGGTGAACGGGACGTCATAGGCGGTGCGGACCCGTGTACCGATACGGTCGAGGTGCAGGCGGGTGATCCGGGCGATCATCTCCGCGGACAGCGGGTAGTAGGGCACCGGCACCATCCGGCCTAGCAGTGCCGGCGGAAAAACCTCAAGCAGCGGGGCGCGCAGGGCTTTCGTCACCCCGTCAGGCTCGGGCATCAGCGCGGGATCCGCGCAAAGGTCCATGATCACCTCCGAGCCCACGTTGGAGGTCATCAGGATCAGCGTGTTGCGAAAATCAATCTGTCGGCCCTCCCCGTCTTCCATGACACCTTTGTCGAAGACCTGAAAAAAGACCTCATGCACATCCGGGTGTGCCTTTTCCACCTCGTCCAGCAACACGACGGAGTAAGGCCTGCGCCGCACCGCTTCAGTAAGCACGCCGCCCTGACCGTAGCCCACGTATCCCGGCGGTGCGCCCTTCAGGCTGCTGACGGTATGGGCCTCCTGATATTCGCTCATGTTGATGGTGATGAGGTTCTGCGCTCCGCCATAGAGCGTTTTGGCGATGGCCAGCGCGGTTTCGGTCTTGCCCACGCCGGAGCTGCCCGCGAGCAGGAAGACCCCGATGGGTTTGTCCGGGTTGTCGAGCCCCGCCCGGGCGGAGATGACACGCTTTGCGATCATCTCCATCGCGTGGTCCTGCCCGATGACATGGGTCGAGAGGTGATCCGCAAGGTCCAGCACGGTGCGCATCTCGTCGCGGACCATCCGCCCCACGGGGATGCCCGTCCAGTCCGCGACCACCTGGCCAACGGCCGTGGCGTCCACGAGCGGCAGGATCATGGGCGTCTCACCCTGAAGCGTCGCAAGCTCCTCTTGCAACCTGCGCAGTTGGGCGAGGGTCTCCTCGCCCTGTTCGGCCTGTCGCCGGGCGCGCAGATCCGTGATCCGGGTGACAAGCGACTTTTCGGCTTCCCATTTTGCGGTGAGCGTGCGTTCGCGGTCTGTCTCGACGGCGAGTGCGGCCTCTGCGGTCTCGCGCCGCGCCTGCGTGTTAGCGCCAGCGGCGGCATCTCGGGCAATGATCTCCAGCTCCGTGCTCAGCGCGGCGATACTGCGCGCGCAATCCTCCAGCGGGGCGGGCGTGGCGTGCAGGCTTAGGCCCACGCGCGCACAGGCGGTATCGAGCACGCTGACGGATTTGTCGGGTAATTGCCGTGCGGGAATGTACCGCGCGGAGAGCCGTACGCTCGCCTCCAGTGCTTCATCAAGGATCTGGACCTTGTGGTGCTTCTCCAGTGTCGCCGTCATGCCGCGCATCATCATCACCGCGGTCTCCGTGTCCGGCTCGGCGATCTGCACCACCTGAAACCGGCGGGTCAGCGCGGGATCCTTTTCGATATGCTTTTTGTACTCTGCCCATGTGGTGGCCCCGATGGTGCGCAGCGTGCCGCGGGCCAGGGCTGGTTTCAGCAGGTTGGCCGCGTCTCCGGTTCCCTCGGCGCCCCCCGCACCGACGAGCGTATGGGTCTCGTCAATAAAGAGGAGGACGGGAACCGCGCTGGCCGCGACCGCATCGATGACACTGCGCAGCCGGGTCTCGAACTCACCCTTCATGCCCGCACCCGCCTGCAGCAACCCGATGTCGAGCGCCATGAGCCGCGCCCGCGCCAGCGCGGGCGGCACTTCCCCCTCTGCGATGCGCAGCGCCAGCCCTTCGACCACGGCGGTTTTACCGACGCCTGCCTCGCCCGTGAGGATCGGATTATTCTGGCGGCGGCGGCTCAGCACGTCGATCATCTGGCGGATCTCGGTATCCCGGCCCATGATGGGGTCGATCTCGCCTGCGCGGGCGCGGGCGGTCAGATCTGTGCAGAAGCGA
Organism: uncultured Roseobacter sp.; assembly: GCF_947496515.1. GTDB lineage: Bacteria > Pseudomonadota > Alphaproteobacteria > Rhodobacterales > Rhodobacteraceae > Roseobacter. Next base: position 385,793 of record NZ_CANMDB010000002.1, read on the forward strand.
TCAAGCGCGCCGTCCGAGGTTGGTGTGAGTGTGGCAGGCGGCTTGCCCGGGTCCGTGGCAAATGATCCGTCCTGCGGCGGCAGGCCCGCCTCGGGTGAGCCTGCCACGGCGTCGGCAAAGTCGCGGGAGAGCGCGCTGGCGTCGAGCCCGGCGAGGTCGGCAGAGATGCCGCGCAGAACATTGTGCAGCCCGCGGGCGCTGAGCAGCCCAAGCAGCAGATGCCCGGTGCCGATCTGCGCCCTACCCGCGCCCAGCGAGGCCTGCACCCAGGCGCGTTCCACCGCTTCTTCGAGATGCGGTGAGAGATCGGAGATCGCTGTGGCTCCGCGCGGCAGCGCATCGAGAGCACGCTGGATCTGCGTCTCCACGTGCCCCGCATCCAGCTCGTAAAAGCGCAGGATCCGGTGCAGATCGCTGTCCTTTTCCTGAAGGATCTGGTGCAGCACATGCGCAAGCTCCACATAGGGATTGCCGCGCATCTTGCAAAAAACGGTTGCGTTCTCAACGTGCTGAAAGGCCTGGGTGTTGAGCTTGCCGAAAAGGGCGATGCGGCTGATCTGGGTCATGGCGGGTTTCTCCGTCGGGGTGTGTCAGTGGGCAATGTGGCAGGGTTGGGTGAGGGTCATGTCATCCACATCGCGGTCCGGTCGCTGCCCGATCCAGGTGGTCCGGCCCAGTGTCGCGGCCTGACCCAGGGTCGCGGCAGGCACCTCGCCTGCACGCAGGATCAGCTGTGCCTGCCATTCGAACGTATCGCCGGCGTAGGTGCGGATGATCGCGGCGAGCTGTTTGAACCCCGGCGTGCCCGGAAAGAGCCCTTGAAACGCAGCGAAGGACAAGGGCCCGATGCGCAGCCTAACGCTGGCGCTGCGCGACCAGACGCGGTTTCCCAGGCTGGCGGTCTGTCCCAGCGTCGCACGGCCCAGTTGCCCGCGGTCATCCGGCTCCAGCTGCAGCCAACTGCCGGTGAAGCTCTCGATCTCGACGGGCGCCTCCAGCAGGCCGGACAACACCGCATGAAGCCCTTCCTCGCTGCGGGGGCCGGCGGCCAGACGCCCCGCGAAATGGCGCTTGGCCACATCCGGCAGTGCGTCGCGATCCTGCAGTGCGGCGGTCCCGAACCCTGCCAGAGCGCCCACCTTGCGGCCAAAGTCATCGTCACCGGGACGGTCGAAAGAGGCGGTAGGCTGCCCGCTGGCCCAGGCGCGGTAGAGCAGCGACAGCATCCGGTGATGAAACATATCCGCAAAGGCGACCATGGTCGGGTCGTCCATGTTGCGGTGCCTGTCACGGGCGAATTCCGTCAGATGGAGCGGCAGCGGGCCGTTGGGACCGAAAAGCCCGAAGGCAAGCTGCGTGAGCTTAGGCGCGTTGGGCGCGTCCCGGTCGAAATCGGTGATGGTGCTGCCCGGAAAGGCCAGCTCCGGCGTCTGGCTCAGACGCACCGGATCCTGCGCCGGGCTGCGCGACTGGCCGAGCCGCGGTCGATCGGTATGCGCTGCCTCGATCAGGCGCAGGGCCTGAAAGAAGTTGAATGTATCCGGAGCCTTAGTCAGCGCGTCGAGCCGCGTCAGATCAGGACCCGGCGTCCGCTCCTGGCTGGCCATTGTGCGATGTCTCCGCGTTGGGGGGAATGAATGGACGTTTCAGTAAAGCTGTTGAGCCCGACGTATTTTGCAAAGAACCGCTCCAGCACGGCGCCCAGCAGATAGGAGCCGGTGCCTTCAAAGGCGCTTTCATCAAAGCTCAGATCGATGTGCAGCCCGCGCACGGCGGTGCTGAGGGCCCCGTCCGCCAGCCGCCGGACCACGGGACGGGTGGAGACCGTCGCCAGCCCCTCCACCTGCTTGGCCAGCGCCGGTTCGCCCAACCGGGCATAGAGCCCGAGGATCTCGCGCAGGGCAGCCGCGCCCTTGCCGCGGTCCGCATCCACCAGTGACAGGTAATTGAGGCTGAGGTGCGAGATCAGCTGCCAGGTCTGTTGTCCGTCCGCAAGGCTGGAACGGGGCCGGGTCGGAGGCACGATGGCACGCACGTGTTTGACGGGGCCGCCTGCGGGCAGGGTGAAGTCAGTTTCCCCCACGCCCACCGGCGTCATCAGGGGCAGATCGCGGTTGGTGCAGAGCGCCGTGACCGCCAGTTGCGTCAGGCTCCCGGGATAGGGGGCTTGGCTGCGGTCGGTGAGCGACAGATAGATTTCGGAGCCCAGATAGGACGTGCGCGGCCCCGCCAGCCGCTGGCGTTCAGAGCGTTGGCGCGGGCGGCGGCGCTGGTTGTAGTAGGCCAGATGGCCATGCTCTCCGGCTGCTGCATCTTGCGCGCTGTAAAACGGTCGGAAGGACACATCCGGCTGCCCGCCGCCCGCGATGCCGGTGACGCTTTCCAGCCGGTAGATCTCAAAGTCCATGGGTGCTGTTCGGTCCACGGTCACGAGGTGCTCTGCCTCGCTGTGCGACACATGCACCCGGTCGCAGCGCTTACGAAAGAGGTTGATGGCAGGCACAGCGTGCAGATCGACGTTCTCCGGCGTGACCGAGGCCAGTGCGGGCAGCCCGTCGCGCAGGGGGATGTAGATGTCGAGATCCTCGCCGGTGGTCCGCCGGATCGCGGGGCCCAATCCCTTAAGATCAATAAAGAAGAACCGTTGCGGCAGAGCGAAGTATTCCTGCAGCAGCCGGTAGCCGTCAAAGGATGCACCGGGCGTCGGCAGCAGCGCGTCTTCGGGGTCGAACCCGCAGGCGGCGATACCACTGCCGAGCGGCTGGACCCAGTCATCGCGGCGGTCGGTTGAGCGGCCCGCAACACCCATCCCCTGCCCCATGATCGCTTCATAAAGCCGCCAGGGCGTAGATCCCGCCCCGGTCAGAAACAATCGCAGCCAGTCGATCGGCAGGTCCGCCAGCGGCGCGCCGTCGGTTCGCCGCACCCGAAGGCGCAGGGCCGCCTTGGCCCCGTAGTGAGACCCCAGCCCTGCAGCGACAAGATCGCCGCGGCTGCCCAGGTATTCCGCTTCGCTGATCTGCAGCGGCCAGAGGGTGACATCCTGCGAGGTGGTGTAGATCACCCCCGTTTGCGCGCCCTCGCGAGCGGATCCACGCAGTTCGGTACCCCGCGGCAGGGTGACACCGGCGGCGAGGTTGCCCTGCGCTGGATCCGGCTCCAGCCGCGCGATCATCATGGAGGGGATCGGCGCGAGGTAGTGCGGGTAAACGACCTCCAGCAAGCTGTGGGTGAGGTTGGTGTTCTGCTGATCCAGCTCCACCTGAACCCGCGCCGCCATGAAGGCGAAACCCTCCATCAGGCGCTCTACGTAAGGGTCCATGACCTCCGGCTGTCCCATGCCCAGCCGTCCCGCGATCTTGGGGTGGGACGTGGCGAATTCATCCCCCATCTCGCGGATGAAGCCCAGTTCCTGCTCGTAATACTTCAGAAAACGCGGATCCATGGGGTTATCCCTGTCTGCGGACGGTAACGTCGCCCGTCGTCACGTCGAGTTGCGTGCGCAGGAATAGATCCAGCGGCACCGGCTGCGCCCAAAGCTCCGCCCGGATGTCGAAAGACATCAGCGTCCCGCGGGTGTTCTCGCGCGCGCTTGGCGTCACGAAGAGGGTGTCGGGCAGCAGCCGGGGCTCAAACCGCTCGATGGCGGTGCGGATAGCGCGCTCGATCTCGGTCGCGCGGGCTTTGGTCGCGGTCATGCCGGTCACATCGGCGATGCCGAAATTCAGCACCGAAGCAGCGGTCTGCGGATAGGCGTCGAGATCCATATCCGCGCTCAGATTGGTGCTGTTGAGCAGCCAGTGCAGATCGCGCTGGATGATGTCGCGCAGCCGGGTGATGTCGATGATCCATGCGGCGTTGGTTTCCGTCCGCTGGTGCGGGGCATCGTCGATCAACCGATCCAGCAATGCGGGTTGTAGCCGTTCCAGACGCGCGCGATCAGCCATGACGGGCCTCCTGGAGCGGTGCCAGTTCACGGGTGCTCTGCTCGAAGGTGATCTCACGCAGCTCCAGTAGGGGGATATCCTGGTCGGGTGTACATAGCATCCGCTGGCCAAGGCCCTCGGGCGCGCCGCCCGGAACCGTCAGCCAGTCCGTCGACCGCGCAAGCTTCTGCGCGTCTGTGCCGTGGAAGGCCGTTGCAGGGTATCGCACGGGCACAAGACCACCCGCTTGGGTCCCGCAGGCCAAGGTCAGCGCCACCGGTGCCCAGATCAGGTCGCGCAGATCTTGCGGCGGTGACATCCGGATCTCGCGCAAATCGGCAAAGGGCAGCCATCGGTAGGTGCCGTTCAGGATGACTTCGAACACCGGACCAAACCGCGAATCCGCATCGGCAATCCAGTCGAAAGGCCGACCATTTACCGTGCCGCCCACGGCGGGCGCTGCGCGCAATGCCATCGCGCGCAGCCGCTCGGCCCCGGCCACATCGCTCGCGGCCTGTTTCCCCACCGCATCCCACAGCACCGACAGCCAGGAGGACGCGTCTTCGTCAAAAGGGGCGGGCGTCTCGCCTCTTAAGGCGCTGTCACGCGACCGCTCGCAGTGGATCGCGGCGCTGTACGTCTCGGCCATGGGGGCTGCGGCGGGATCCAGCCGCGTGGCAGTCTGAAGTTGCCGGGCCGCGCGGGGCCAGTCGCCCGCGACACTGAGCAGTTGAAAGAGAAAGACCCGCAGCCGTGCGTCGGCGGGCGCCGCGCGGACCGCTGCCTCAAGCGCCGTGAGCGCACCAAACAGATCGCCGGTTTTGAGCAGGTTTTGGGCTGACATGGGGCGAACCTCGATCATCGGATGAAAAAGAGACCCCGGGCACATTGAGGGAGGGGGAGGAGAGAGGCGCCCGGGGCCGGAGAACCAGCGTCAGCGCTGGACCTCGTATTTCTCCTGGTTGAGCACCTTGCTCCACTCGGCCTCGCCCTGACCGCCGGTCGGCTTGATCATGTTGCCGTCCTTGCCCTGACGGCGGTATTCGATCTGCTTGGCGCCGTAGGCGAGCGTGATGGATTCCGTCAGCTCGTCGCCGGAACCGGCCCAGGTCACGCCTTTCACGATCACCGTCTTGAATCGCACGATGAAAAAGCTGCGGTTGCCCGGCTTGGTGCCGGCACCGGCACGGCGGCATTCCATGATGGCCTCTTCGATGTGCATGCCCGTGGCGCAGGCCCGGTAAAGCCCCGCGGACGCGCTGTCGGTCAGCTTGTCAAAGGTGAAATCCTCAAAGTCGGTCTTGCCGACCCCGCCGCCGCCCGACTGGCTGTCGATGACGGAACTGTTGGTGGCCCCGAACCCGAACTGGGTGATCTGGAAGGCGCCCTGCTTGGTCATTTCTTCGTCGAGCGTCTCCCCCTTGATCGTCGGATTCTTGGGGAAATAGAGGAAGGAATCAAAGGCCATGTCTCAATCCTTTCGTGATGAGGTTGGGGTTGGTTACTCGGTCTCGGACGGCAGTCGGGACACGAGGCGCAGCGAAACGGACAACCCTTCGAGCTGGTAGTGCGGGCGCAGATAGAATTTGCTGTCGTAGTAGCCCGGGTTGCCCTCCACCTCTTCGACGACCACCTCGGCCGCGGCCAGCGGTTTGCGGGACTTCACCTCTTCGGTGGAGGTTTCGGCGTTGTAATCCACGTAGCGGCTGATCCAGTTCTGCAGCCACTGCTCCATGTCGCCGCGGCTGGTAAAGGAGCCTACTTTGTCGCGCACGATGCATTTGAGGTAATGAGCGAACCGGCAGGTGGCGAAGAGATAGGGCAGGCGCGCTGCCAGATTGGCGTTGGCCGTGGCACTAGGATCGTCATACTGCGTGGGTTTTTGCAGCGACTGCGCGCCGATGAAGGCCGCCGTGTCGGTGTTCTTGCGGTGGATGAGCGGCATCAGCCCGTTGGTGCCCAGCTCCGCCTCTCGCCGGTCGGAAATGGCGATCTCGGTGGGGCATTTCATGTCCACGCCGCCGTCGTCGGAGGGGAAGGTATGTGTCGGCAGACCGTCCACCGTGCCACCGGATTCGACGCCGCGGATCCGCGAACACCAGCCGTATTCCTTGAAGGAGCGGTTGATATTGCGCGCCATGGCGTAGGATGCGTTGACCCAGCAGTACTTCTCTGCGCCCGCACCGGTGGTGTCTTCTTCAAAAGCGAACTCCTCCACCGGGTCGGTCTTGGCGCCGTAGGGGTGACGGCCCAGAAACCGCGGCATGGCGAGACCCAGATAGCGGGCGTCCTCGCTGTCGCGCAGGGACCGCCAGGCGGCGTATTCCGGGGTCTGGAAGATCTTGGTCAGATCCCGCGGGTTGGCCAGCTCGTCCCAGCCTTCCATCTGCAAAAGCGCAGGGTCCGCCCCCGCCAGAAACGGCGCATGTGCCGCGGCGGCGATCTTGGACATCTCGCCCAGCATCTCCACATCCCTTGGGCTGTGATCGAAATGATAGTCCCCCACCAGACAAGCATAGGGCTCACCGCCGAACTGGCCGTACTCTTCTTCGTAGATCTTCTTGAAGATCGGCGACTGGTCCCAGGCGGTGCCCTTGTACTTGCGCAGGGTCTTGGACAGATCCTTTTTCGACAGATCCATGAAGCGGATCTTGAGCATCTCGTCGGTCTCGGTGTTGTTCACCAGAAAATGCAGACCGCGCCAGGCGCTTTCCAGCTTCTGGTACTCCGCGTGGTGCAGGATTTCGTTGATCTGCTCCGTCAGCTTGGCATCGATCTCGGCGACCAGACCGTCGATGCAGCGCAGCGCGTCGTCGGACACCAGATCCTCGTGCGCCAGCACCTGCTCGGCCAGCGTCTTGACGGCCTCCTCCACGGCAAGCCGTGCTGTCTCGGACTTTGGGCGAAATTCCTTTTGCAAAAGATCCGCAAACTCGGACGAGGCAAAGATCGTCTCGGCCGGCGCTGCGGCGGGGGTCTGGATTGCTTGCGTCATGGCCTAGTCCTCATCTGCGGCAGTCTCGGCGGGTGCCGATGCCAGTGTCTTCAAGAGGTCGGGGTCGTTGATGATCTTGGCCATCAGGTCCTCCGCACCGGTCTTTCCGTCCATGTAAGTGCCCAGGTTCGACAATTGGGTTCGCGCCTGAAGCAGTTTTTTCAGGGGTGCGACCTTCTCGGCGATGGCGGCGGGGGCGAAATCCTCCATCCGTTCAAAATGGATATCGACGGCGATGTTACCCTCGCCCGTCAGCGTGTTGGGCACCGTAAAGGCCGCGCGCGGTTTGACCGCGCGCATGCGGTCGTCAAAGTTGTCCACGTCGATTTCCAGAAACTTGCGGTCGGCGACGCTGGGCAGGGGTTCTTCGGATTTGCCTGACAGATCCGCCATGACACCCATGACGAAAGGCAGCTGAATGGCTTTTTCCGCGCCATAAAGTTCAACATCGTATTCGATCTGAACCCGAGGCGCGCGGTTGCGGGCGATGAATTTCTGGCTGCTGGCCATGTGCACTTCCTTTCGTGATGCGACTGGAACCGCCCGGGAAAGGGCTTGTCTGGTCAGTAAGTGCCCTCGTCCCCCTCAGAAGGTTCAAATCCGCCGATCAAGGCGATGTTGCTGACACCTTCTGGGGCCATGTCTTTCATGATCGTCACGAAATCAGCGGAGACGAGGCGCTTGGCCCGGGTCAGCAGAATGGGCAGCGGGCTAGAGGGCTCGTAGCGCGCGTAATAGGCCATGATCCGGTCCAATGCGGCGGTGACATCCTGCGGCGTGGTGATGGTATCGCCCGTGGTGCGCGGGGGCGGCGGTGCGATGTCCGCCTGAGGTGATGGGCTATCTGCGCTGTCGCGCGCGGGTTCGCCGTCTGTGAAGGCACCGAGCCTGCGGCAGATGTCTCTCAGCATGTCCCGTAGGGGGTCAAGGTCTGGGCCCGCAGTGCCTACATGGGCGTCGAAAAGGGTGCAGATGGTGTCAACCGAGGCGAGAGTCTCTTCCGCCGCGGTCAGGGTTTCCTGAGCGGCATCGCCGCCCGCTTCCGCAAAGGTGGCTGCGACCGTTTGGGGATCTGGGGTCTTGCCGTAGCTTGCGGGCGCGCTGGCATCGCCGCTGGCGATCTCCAGATCCCGCAAGCACAGGCTGCCAAAGCTGCGGCTTTCCACCAAAGGGGCGTGCCGCAGCGATTGCAGCACACCCTCGCGGCTGGCCAGCGCCAGCACCGCATTGACGCGCATGGTCAGGTCGCCGTCATCCGCGTCGGGCCGCGGGTGCACCGCGTCCCAATGCGCCTCCAGACAACCCGCCGTATAGGCCAGCGCCAGCCGAAACCCGTCCAGCGCGCGAATGCGCAGCAGCGCATTTGCGAGGATTGCCGCGATGCGCAGATCCTGCGTGCGCGTCAGCAGCGTTGCGGCCTGGTCCGCCACGGCGGTGTAGTCGGGATCTTCCGCCGGGATCACGCTATCGCCGATCACCCGCTCTTCGGTGGGCTTGCTGGCAAGCTCCAGCGCGATGAAGTCGGGGTCATATTCCAGATCTTCGCCGCCCGGCGCATCGTCCGAGATGGGCTGTAGCAGCGTGTCGAGGTCGAGATCAGGCATGACGGTTTCCTTCTGCGGTTTGGCTTTGAACAGTGTCCAGAAACGCTGCGCGGGCCCGGTCGTCGGCGACTTCGGCGGCGATGGTGTCGAGCAGATGCGCGAGACTGGTGGAGTGCTTGGATTGCCGCCGCACGAGGGTTCCCGCGATGGGCCCCAGATGGGGGGTCAGCGCGGCGATCACCGCACCCAGATCCGCGTCCGAAAGGCCCTCCGTCGCGCGCCCCGGATCCGTGCTGAGCAGCCCCGAGATCCGGCAGCGCAGGATTTCCCGCTGGTCCGGATCGGTGATTTCACCCATAAGCTGGCTCAGCAGGTCCTCCTGGGTGAGGGCGGTTTCCGCCGCCCGCCGGGTGATCAGCTTGCCAATGGGCCCAATCTGACGGATCACGCTGTCTTCGAGATCGCGCAGGGTCCGCAGTGACAGCCTGGCGATCATGGTCCGGGCCGAGGGTGGCTGATCGGAGGGCCGCGCTTTTGTCCGTGCAGCGCCAGCAGTGCCAATCGCTGCGATCAGGGCGGCCTTCATCTCTTCGGCGCTCTGAAACCGCTCTGCGGGCTCCGGGCGGATGGCGCGCATCACCACAGCGTCAAGCGCTGCAGGCAGTGCGGGCACGCACGCCGAGGGCGGCGGAACGCTCTGACCCTTGGCTGCCAGCATCACTGCCGCGACACCGCCGCCGCGGTAGGGCTGCTGGCCTGTCAGAACCTCGTAGAGGATGACACCGGCCGCATAGAGATCGGTCCGACTATCGACCGTGTCGCCGGAAAACTGCTCGGGCGCCATATAGGCAGGCGTGCCGATCATGCCCGCGCCCGTATGTTCCATCCGGGTGAAGCGCGCGATGCCGAAATCGGTGAGTTTGACGGTACCGCTTGGTGTCAGCATGATGTTGGCGGGCTTCATGTCGCGGTGCACGATGCCTGCTGTGTGAATGGCGGCCAGCCCGTCGAGCATCTGTGCGGTGATCCCGGCCACTTCGTCCAGCGTCAGCGTCTGCGCGCCGAGGCGGGCGTCCAGCGTTTCGGCCTGCAAACGCTCCATCACCAGATAGGGGCGGCCCTCCTCTTCGAGGTAGTCGAAGATCGTGACCAGATTGGGATGGATCACCCGGCCCGCGGCCCGCGCCTCCCGTGCGAACCGGGCCAGCCAGTCGGCCCCCTCCGCGGTGTCGATGAGGTGCCGGTGGATGGTCTTGATGGCCACGGTGCGGTCGATGTCGCGGTCGTGCGCCTCGAACACCACGCCCATGGCGCCCTCGCCCAGTCGGTCGCCCAGCAGGTACTTCCCGATCCGCAGGCGCATCGGTGCAATGATGGTGCGGTCAGTCATCGAGCATCGCCATCGCGCGGTCGAGGCTGCGGCGCATCCGGTTGAACGAGGTGGCGAGCGAGCCGATCTCGTCGCGTGTGTCCCGGGTGTATTCCGGGACAGAGAAATCCCCCAGGCTGACCTTTTCGGCCATGGATGTCAGGTAGGAGACGGGGCGGATCACCACGCGGGTCAACAGGATGTTGGTGACGATCAGCACCAGCGTGAACGCCGCGGCAAGGGCGATTGCGACCATTGCGGCGGTTTCCTTGGCCCTTTCGATCACCAGTGGCAACGGCACGGTCACGATCTGCGCGCCCACCGTCTCACCCATCTCCCAGCCGTAGCCATTGGCGGACCCGTAGAGGTCCACCATCGCGGGCGGGGCGGCGTCGACGCTGCCGTGGCAGCTCAGACATCCGGGATTTGTGATCGTGACCGGCGCGCCCATCATCAACAGCGGGCCAGCGTCGGTGTCGATGCGTCTGGACAGCTGCGCAAGCTCCGGGTCCGCGCGGAACTGCGCGATCATCTCCGCTTCCTCGGCGGTGGGCAGATCTGCAGGGTTCAGCGGGTTCAGCGCGGCTTCCTTATAGCTGTACTGCGGGAACTCCGCTGTCATCGTCTCGAACACCCGGCGGGCGGCAAAGGAGGTAACGGCCTCGGGCTGAAAGAGGATATCGCCCTCGTCCGACAGCAGGGGAGCGATATGCTCCAGCGTATAGCTGCGCACGGCGGTGGCATTGGCGCGCATCAGCTGCGCCTCGCGCTCGACATCGCGCAGCGCGCTTTCCTTGACCAGACTATAGCTGATGCCGACCGCCGCGGCAGCGCCCAGGGCACTCGCCGTGATCAGAACCAGATTGTACTTGAACCGCAGGCCCATGGAAGCTCACCATTGTTGTCTCTTTGGTGAGTGCCGCTGCGGGGCCGGAGGGTTCACCCCCGGGGCAAAAGTTCCATCAACTGGCGGGGCGTAAGCAGGCCGGTTTCAGTCTCGGCGCGCGTCTGTTGAAAGCCGCGGATGGCGGCCCGCGTCTGCACACCGATGATCCCGTCGATGAGGCCTTTGTAATGACCCTGCGCGCGCAGCGCGCGTTGCAGATCGCGCTTGACCGGCGGAGAGAGCGATTGCTCCAGCAAGGTAAGCTCTTCTTCGGTGGCCGGTTGCTCAGGATCCGGTGCGACGACCGGCAGCGGCTCCGGCGTGATCACCGACGGGGCCCTTAGCACGATAGGCCGGGCGGGCGGTGCCGACAGCGTCGCGCCCGGTACGGCCGCCATTCGCTCCAGCAGAGTGCGCAGATCAATCCGGGCGGCCGTTTCCGCCTGTCGCGCCAATACGTCCAGTACCTGCGCCGCGCGGGGTGCCGGCACGACAAGGATCTCGCTGGCACCGGATCGTGGTGGTGGGGCCGCTTCCGCCCGTGCAATGCCCGCAGGCAAAGAGGGACCGACCTCCGCCACGGATAGCAGAACCGCCCCACCCCGCGCGCTGAGCGCTGTCATCCGGGCAAAGGCGCGCAGGGGCACGGCTTCGGTGTAGATGTCACTCGCCCGGCTGAGCGCTGTGTCTTCCGGCAGCACAAAGAGGCGGCCCTCAACCGACACCGCGGGGATATCGAGAAAGACAAGTGCTGCGTCCGCTTGCCGGGCCTCTTGTGCGAAACGGCGCATCAGCGCCCGCAGTTCGGCATTGGTAGGGGCTGTGGCCTGAAGGATCTCGGCATCGAGTGACGTCAGGCTTTGCAGCGCGCGATCGGTGCGAATGTTCTGGCGCTCGGAGGAGACGACCATACCGACGATGCGGGGGGCCTCCTGCGCAGACAGGGCGCCGGCCAGCATCGCAGCAAAAAACACCCCGGCAACGCGGGTTGCAAAGGCCATGCGATGGAACCCGAGCCGTGTCATGGCGCGCATTCTGGACCGGTGCCAAAGATCGCAGTGCAGGCACTCAGCATCGGTTGTGCCTCGACATCCCGAACCGCTTGGCTCAGCCTCTGGGCGATTTCAGCGGGCGTCAGCGTGGGGTCCCGCGCCAGCATCAGCGCCACTACGCCGGACACATGCGCCGTTGCAATCGACGACCCTGACGCATAGCGGTGTGCGGCCCCCGGGGCCGTTGTCAGCACGTCGATCATGGGGGCGGGTACGCTGCCAATCGCCACCTGCCCCGCCGCGATCACCCCGTCGAGCGCCGCGGGATAGACCATGCTGTCGCCTTCACCGGAGGCGGCAACCACGACAATGCCCGCGGCGAGGGCCGCCTCGATCAACTCGGTCAGCAGCGGGTCTTCGGGCCCGCCAACGCTCAGGTTCAGCACGTCGATGTCATTAAGAACGGCGAAGTTGATCGCCCGCGCCAGCGAAAAGCTGTTGCAGACGCCCGGTGCGCCACCTTCCTGCCAGCAGGCCCGCAGTCCGACCATCTGTGCCGCCGGGGCCACGCCCACGATGCCTTCGTTCGTGGCAGCCGCCCCGATGACGCCCGCGACGGCAGTGCCATGCGCCTCTGCCAGCGGTTCGGGCCTGACAGCAACAAAATCGCGCAGATCGGCCAGCTGATCGGCCAGATCGGGGTGAGCCCGGTCGATCGCGCTGTCAACGATACCGATGCGGATGCCCTCACCCAGAGAGGTCGCGTGAATGGGCAGGACCTGCAGCCATTCCAGCGCCCATTGCAGCGGGAAGAGCGGATCGCTGTGAGGCATCTCCGTGAGGCTGAAGCTGCGCACACGCTGCACGGTACGGATCCGGGCATCCGCCTCCATCTGAGCGATCATCGCATCGATGTCCCCGACATTGCGCGCGTCAAAGACAAAGCAATGCACTTCCAGCGCATTGAGCGGCCATTCCGCCGTCAACGGCATGCCAAAGTCCTCCTCCAGCGTGTCGGCCAGCGCGGCGAGCGCTGCGGGATCATCGCGGGGGATGGTGAGGATCAGGAAGGTCGCGGGCGCAATGCTGTCGGCATCGGCCAGTTGCCAGTCCTGCGCGGCGGATGCACGGGGCAGCGCGCCCCAGACCAGCCCAAGCATCGCCAGACCCAGGAGAAGCCGGGTCATTGCCCGGCTTCCGGCGCCGCAAAGAGGATCTGGTCGGCTGCCATCATCGCGGCTGCCACCTCATCAAGGTTTGCATTCTCCTCAAGGATTGCCGAATAGACCCCAGCATCCGACGGACCGGCGATGGCCACCACGCCCATGGGCGCCAGAAGAGCGGCAAGCTGGTCCGCCTCAACGCTGCCCGCTGGTTGGAAACGGATGGTGGGGCCATCCAGATCGGGTGTGCTGGTGAGCGTGACAAAGCCGTCCTCCGCCGGGGTGCTCAACTGCACCACCATCACCAGCGCCAGGCACGCAACCGCCAGCCCCCCCAGGGCCGCTTTGCCATGCCCCTGCAACGCAGCCAGCCACGCAAATCGGCGCGGGGCCGGTGTACGTGCCTTGAGATCGGCCTCGACCTGCGCGCGCAAGGTCTCCCAACTGCGCTCCAGGGGCACCTCAAAAGGGTCGGTCTTGGCGACCTTCTCGGCCAGCAGGGTCTGGCGGGCGATTTCTTCGGAGAGCGCGGTGCTGTCCTTTGCCCGCGCCTCCAGCCGCGCGACATCGGTCGCGGGCAGGCTGCCGTTCACATACCAGGGGATCAACTCCCAGAGGTCATCGTGGTCACTTTGCGGACCGTTTGAAGTGTTGTCACGCAACTGCATGTTCCCCACCTTTGGTTTCGTCGTCAGTTTGATCGTCAGAGAGAATGTCGCGCAAGCGTCGCCGGGCGGTCATCATCCGCGTTTTGACGGTGCCCACGGGACAATCCATGATTTCGGCGATTTCCGTATAGAGATAGCCATTATAATAGGTCAGTTCGACCACGGCGCGCAGGTCCGGCTTGAGCTGGTCGAGCGCGTTTTTCAGATCGGTACCGCGGATCACGGTCGCCTCGGTGTCGGCGCTGTCCGCGACGAGCCCTTCGTCCAGTTCCACATCGCCCGCCCGGCGCTGCAGCTTGCCGCGCTGTTTCATCGCGACGCGGTAGGCGATGCCAAAGATCCACGTTGAGGGTTTCGAGCGCCCCTCAAACCGTTCCGCGGTGCGCCAGACGGTCATGAGCACGTCATTGGCCACCTCTTCGGCGGCTTCTGCACTGCCGGTGATCCGGCGCGCGAAATGCATCAGCTTGGGGAAGTACTTTTTATGAATATGCTCAAAGGCCGAGACATCGCCATCCGCAATCGCGGCCAGCAGCGCGTCATCGCTCAGCGGCTCCGCCGGTTTGGCTTTCGTCTTTACGGATCTCAACTTCCACATGGACTACATTTCCTTGTCTCTGATCGTAAGTTCCCGGTCAGGGCCGAAAGGTTCACGGCCAACGAAATTTTTCTGAAAAAAGGCAAAAGAGGCAGGGCAGATGACCGCATCTCTAGTATAGGTTGCAGTTTGCTGTCGGGATAGACCGTCTTCGGGCGTCTGGGAACGACCCTTGCACAGTCTCCGGCATCTCTCCGCCGACCAGAGGGAGGAAGGTGGCGCAGGGCCGTGGCGGAGGGCGCCGCCCGGTCAGATCTGACCGGGCTGTCGCAGGAGGCCGGAAACCGGTCACAGACCCAACCGCCCGAGCGCCTTTTGCATGTTGGCGACAATCGTGGCGCCTTTTGTCTTTTTCTTCGTCGCCTTGCCTTCCGCTTCGGCGATGAGATTGGAGAGGCTGCGCGTACTACCGGTGTCGCCGGTCTGAACCGCGAAGGCCAAGCCGATAATGTCGTCGACCTCCGCTTCCATCTTGAGATCCTTTCTCAGGGCCTTGCCGTGTTTCTTGATCTCCTTTCTCACATACTCCTTGTAGGGTTTGGATTTCAGGAAGTCGTCGCTTTTGGAAAGCTCCTCAAATAGCTCCTCGACTTTGCCCATCAGCTGCTCGTAGATCCGCACGAACTGGCGATCCCGAAAGATGCGGTTCCACACCTGCGGCTTGTCTGCGCCGGTCGGGTCAAGGCCCTGGGCACGCATCTCGTTTTCGACGTTCGTTTTCGTCTTGGCCCAGGCGCCGATCATCACGTTCTTCAGCCGGCCCACAAACCGTTCCTCGGCACCGTTGATGTCCTCGTTAAAGAAGGTGAGCGACTTTGCGGGATCATCGTTTGCGAGAACGAAGGTGTAAAGATTGGTGTAGCCCTTCGATTTCAGATACGCGGCGAATACCTTGTGCAGCTCTTTGTTCTTGCGAACTTTGGTGAGGTTGGGCGTTGGCATCCAGAACTTCCTTTTTACAAATACCTAAATGACCTGATTGTCGTGGGGTAAGTGCTCGCTCCGCGGGAAAGGGTTCAGCCGGTGGTCTGCTTTTTTCGCGTCAGGCGGCGCGCGAGCGCGCTACAGCAATCCCAATGCGCGCCATTCCTCGATCTTTTCGCGGCTGACCTCGAAATGCATGGAATCCTCGCGGCTGAAGCCCGCACCCCAGATCCAGCCTTCCCGATGGAAATAGTCCGCCAGCAGGATGAGCCCCAGCTGAGTGCGCCCGTCCGCAAAACTGTCAAGTTGACCGTCGATGTTGAGATCGACCGCCAACCCGTAGGCATGAGCGGAAGCGGCCTGGGTCGCCCCGCGGATCAACCGCACACAGAGCGAACCGGAGGAGGCGATGCGGTCATAGAGCGCTGGCTCGAAGGCCGCGACCTCAGCAAAGACCCGGCGCAACGACGCCAGCGCGGGAGCGGCAAGCCGGGCGCGGATCGGGCCCACATCCTCGGTCGCGATCAGACCGCGCAGCCGCGGATTGGTCAGTTCCCGGCAGGTATCATCAAGCTCCGCGCGGGGCAGCCCGAACGTCTCTCGCAAGAATACGGGCGATGCAACGGTCAGACCCGTGTTCGCGGTGCTGCGATCCGCGATCCGGACGACCTGAGCGAAATTCTGCGTCAGCGCCTCCGCCGGTGCCACAGCAGGCCGTGGCAGCCGCGCGGTGTTTTCCCCTCGATGGGGCTGTGGCGCGGTCAGACCGATAGAGGTGCGCGCATCCAGACCATCCAGTCGGGCAAGTATCGCCGAAAGCTCCGCCCGCAGGGCCTGTGTTTCCGACCGCAGAATGGCCAGCGCATCCGCATCTGATGTGGGGGGCGGGCGTGTCTGCGCGACTTGCCATAGGGTGAGTGCCGCCAGCAAAGCCACTGTCGCGACGCTCCCAAGGCCGATCACTGTCCATTTGCTGCTCACCGCTCCGCTCCGTCCATGTCCGGACCGCACCAGAGGGGCGGCGCCTGTCCTTTGGTGCGGCATCGGGGCGAAAAGGTTCAGGGCTGAGGTCGGGGATCGCGGGTGGCGATGGCCGTGCGGAAAGGATCAGTGCGAAAGCGCGTGAATGATCCCCCGCAACTCTGCCAGGCCCTTCATGCGACCGACCGCAGGATAGCCCGGCTGCGACGTGGCGCGCAGATCGGTCATGATGTCCTGTCCGTGATCCGGTCTGAACGGAATGCTGATGTCCGCCCTGCCTGCCTCCGCGCGGCGCTGCTCCTCGCGCAACAGCGCGTCGATCACCGCGACCATATCGGTCGCGCCTTCCAGATGGGCCGCCTCGTGGAAACTGTTGGGCAGCGCCTCGCTTTCGCGGGTGACGTTGCGCAGATGGACAAAGTGGATCCGGTCACCCAGCCGGTCGATCATACCCGGCAGGTCGTTATCGGCCCGTACACCTAGCGATCCGGTGCAAAAGGTGATCCCATTGGCGGACGCGTCCACGGTTGTTATCAGTGCCTGATAGTCGGTTTCCGTCGACATGATCCGCGGCAGACCCAGAAGCGGGAAGGGAGGATCATCCGGGTGACAGCACAGGCGAATGCCGTGCGCTTCGGCGACGGGCACGACCTGTGACAGGAAATCAATCTGGTTGGCCCGCAGGCGCGCTGCGTCGATATGGCGGTAGAGATCCAGCTGCTCCTGCAGGGAGGCAAGCGAGTAGCCTTCCTCCGCCCCCGGCAAGCCGGAGATGACAGTCGCTGCCAGCCGGTGCTGATCCGCCTGATCCATCGCGGCAAAGCGGCGCTGTGCCGCTGCGCGCACCTCTGCGTCATAGTCGGCCTCGGCTGTCTGGCGTGCGAGAATGAACAGGTCGAAAGCCGCGAAATCCACGACATCGAAGCGCATGCAGCGCGCGCCATTCGGGCGCTCGTGTCGCAGGTCGGTGCGCGTCCAGTCGAGCACCGGCATGAAGTTATAGCACACGACCGAGACACCGCAGCGCGCGAGGTTGGCAAGGCTCTCTTTGTAGTGGGCGATATGCACCTTCCAGTCGCCGCTTTGCCGCTTGATGTCTTCGGTGACCGGCAGGCTTTCAACGACCCGCCAGCTGAGCGCCGGATCGGTCGGCCTCGCATGGCGCTGTATATAGTCCTGACGCTGCCGGATCTCGTCGATACTCCAGACAACGCCATTGGGCAGGTGATGCAGCGCGGTGACAATGCCGGTTGCCCCAGCCTGCTGTACGTCGGGCAAGGTGACGGTATCGTCCGGGCCAAACCATCTCCATGTTTGTTCCATTGTGTTTTTTCCTGTCGGGCTTGGTCTGGTTGGCGCACCATGCGGCGGCTGGACCCTAGTATGCAAAGGCCCGGCAGGGAAGGTGAAAGCGGCGATGGTGACCGTCCGTGCAACGGCCAGATCTTTGCAAGCGATTCCCTCCGGGGATCAGGATCACCGTTGCGCCTCCGAATTGTCTGGTGCGCCGGATTTTCAATCTGCAGATGATAGCGGAAACAGTGAAAACCGGGCGTGCCCGGCGGATTTTGATAGCGCTAGCGGCCTGTCCGGGAGGATCAGCTACCCCTCGGTAATCATTGGGAAAAACCCTTAACGGGAAATTAATTTACAGTTTTTCAGGTTAATTCGGAAGATTCATTTACAGCAAATCACCGATATATCAATGGTTTATTCAAATCCTCACAAAAAGGTGTATCTTCACGTGAAATGCCATCCTACCCACTTTT
This sequence comes from uncultured Roseobacter sp., assembly GCF_947496515.1. Lineage (GTDB taxonomy): Bacteria > Pseudomonadota > Alphaproteobacteria > Rhodobacterales > Rhodobacteraceae > Roseobacter. Next base: position 403,608 of record NZ_CANMDB010000002.1, read on the forward strand.
GGGTAGCGCGCAGAGTGAGGAGGATCCCAATGACCACCGAGGAATTGACCAAACCAGTCAAAGCGGACACGACACCGACGTCCGGCCCGTCGCCGCACGTCACGGTTGAAGACTACACGCGCCTATATGAGGCCTCAGTCTCCGATCCCGAAGCGTTCTGGGCAGAGCAGGCCAAGCGCATCGACTGGATGACGCCGTTTACGAAGGTCAAGAATACCTCCTTTGAGCCCGGCAATATTGACATTCGCTGGTTTGAGGACGGCACGCTGAACGTGGCGGCGAACTGCATTGACCGGCACCTAAAGACGCGCGGTGATCAGACCGCCATCATCTGGGAGCCGGACAACCCCGCCGATGGCGCGCAGCACATCACCTACCGCGATCTGCACGGCTCGGTCTGCAAGATGGCCAACGTGCTGAAATCGCTTGGTGTCGAAAAGGGCGACCGGGTGGTGATCTACCTGCCCATGATCCCCGAGGCAGCCTATGCCATGCTGGCTTGCGCACGGATCGGCGCCATTCATTCCATCGTTTTCGCAGGCTTCTCCCCCGACGCGCTCGGCGCGCGGATCAACGGCTGCGACGCCAAGGTTGTCATCACCGCCGATTTCGCCCCCCGGGGCGGGCGGCAGACACCGCTGAAATCCAACACGGACACCGCCCTGCTGCACTGCAAGGACGACGTACAGTGCCTTGTGGTCAAACGCACCGGCGGCCAGACGACCTGGACAGAGCGGGATCACGATTGCACCGCCCTGATGGCGGAGGCGGAGGCCGACTGCCCGCCCGAAGAGATGGCGGCGGAGGATCCGCTGTTTATTCTTTATACCTCCGGCTCAACCGGTCAGCCCAAGGGCGTCGTGCATACCTCCGGCGGCTATCTGGTCTACGCAGCCATGACCCACGAGATTACCTTTGACTACCACGAAGGCGACGTCTTCTGGTGCACGGCGGATGTGGGCTGGGTCACGGGACACAGCTATATCGTCTATGGTCCGCTGGCCAATGGCGGCACCACCATCATGTTCGAAGGTGTCCCCACCTACCCCGACGCAGGCCGCTTTTGGGAGGTGTGTGAAAAGCACAAAGTCAACCAGTTCTATACCGCTCCGACAGCCATCCGTGCGTTGATGGGCGCGGGCAAAGAGTGGGTCGAGAAATACGATCTGTCTGCGCTCAGGCTGCTGGGCTCGGTGGGCGAACCCATCAACCCCGAAGCGTGGAACTGGTACAACGAGGTCGTGGGCAAGGGCCGCTGCCCCATTGTCGATACGTTCTGGCAGACGGAGACGGGCGGTCACATGCTGACCCCCCTGCCCTGCACCAAGCTCAAGCCTGGTGCGGCGCAGCAACCCTTCTTCGGCGTTCAGCCCGTGGTGCTGGAACCGACGAGCGGCGAGATTGTCGACGGCAACGGGGTAGAAGGCGTGCTGTGCATCGCCGACAGCTGGCCAGGTCAGATGCGCACCGTCTGGGGCGATCACGAACGGTTCGAGAAGACCTATTTCAGCGATTACAAAGGCTACTATTTCTCCGGGGATGGCTGCCGCCGCGATGCGGATGGCGATTACTGGATCACGGGGCGTGTGGACGACGTAATCAATGTCTCGGGTCACCGGATGGGGACGGCGGAAGTGGAAAGTGCACTGGTGGCCCATGCCAAAGTGGCCGAAGCCGCGGTCGTCGGCTACCCGCATGACGTCAAAGGTCAGGGCATCTACGCCTATGTGACGCTGATGAATGGCGAAGAGCCGTCAGACGCGCTGCGCAAGGAACTGGAGACTTGGGTGCGCACCGAAATCGGCCCCATCGCCAAACCCGATCTCATCCAGTGGGCGCCGGGCCTGCCCAAGACACGCTCCGGCAAGATCATGCGCCGCATCCTGCGCAAGATCGCCGAGGATGATTTCGGCGCGCTTGGCGACACCTCGACCCTCGCAGACCCATCTGTTGTTGACGATCTGATCGACAACCGCATGAACAGAGGAGAGGCCTGATGGACGGCGCAGGCCCCGCAACAGCGGCCCCGGTGTTCATCCTGCTCGGCCCGCCGGGTGCGGGCAAGGGTACACAGGCCAGGATGCTCAGCGATACCCATGGTCTGACGCAGCTTTCCACTGGCGATCTGCTGCGTGCCGCCGTCTCCCAAGGCACCTCTGCCGGACGACAGGCGCAGGTGGTGATGGAGGCAGGCGGTCTGGTGAGCGACGACATCGTCATCGCCATCCTGCACGACCGGCTGGCCGCACCTGACTGCGCGCAAGGCGTGATCCTGGATGGCTTCCCTCGCACTCCGGTTCAGGCCGAAGCACTGGATGCGCTGCTCGCAAACACCGGCCAGCGCATCAATGCTGCCATCAGCCTCGATGTTGATGACACGGCAATGGTCGCGCGCATCTCGGGCCGGTTTACCTGCGGGGACTGCGGTGAGGGATATCACGACCGCTTCAAGCCCACAGCGGCGGCCGGTGTCTGCGACAAGTGCGGCGGAACGGAGATGAAGCGCCGCGCCGACGACACACCCGAAACGGTGGCGGAGCGGCTCTCGGCTTACCACGCCCAGACCGCACCGCTCATTGATTACTACGAGGCCAAGGGCGTTTTGTCCCGCGTCCCTGCCATGGGCGCCATTGAACAGATCGCAGCGAAACTGAGCCGCGTCGTGACAGAGACCACGACACAGCTTGTCTGACAGATCGGAGCCCGGGCTCGGGCTTCGCTGATCCACACGGAGGAGGAACAAACCCCATGTCACAAAACAACAACGCCTATTGGCAAGCCAATGTGCGTCTCATCCTGATCAGCCTGGTTATCTGGGCGGTGGTTTCATTCGGGTTCGGGATCATCCTGCGCCCGCTCTTGTCGGGCATCGCCGTTGGCGGCACCGACCTTGGCTTCTGGTTCGCCCAGCAGGGATCGATCCTCGTCTTTCTGGTGCTGATCTTTTTCTACGCCTGGCGGATGAACAAGCTCGATCATGAACACGGCGTGGATGAGGAATAGGAACAATGGATCAGTTTACACTTAACTTGCTGTTCGTGGGTGCATCCTTCGCGCTCTACATCGGCATCGCGATTTGGGCCCGCGCGGGCTCCACATCGGAATTCTACGCCGCCGGGCGCGGCGTGCATCCCGTGACCAACGGCATGGCGACGGCGGCGGACTGGATGTCTGCGGCCTCCTTCATCTCCATGGCCGGGCTCATCGCCTTCACGGGCTATGACAACTCCTCCTTCCTAATGGGCTGGACGGGCGGCTACGTGCTGCTGGCGCTGCTGCTGGCGCCCTACTTGCGCAAGTTCGGCAAGTTCACGGTGTCCGAGTTCATCGGCGACCGCTTCTATTCCAAGACCGCCCGCATGGTGGCGGTGATCTGCTTGCTCGTGGCCTCCATCACCTACGTGATCGGCCAGATGCAGGGCGTGGGCATCGCCTTCGGCCGGTTCCTGGAGATCGACGCCTTCTGGGGTCTGTTGATCGGCGCCTGTGTGGTTTTCGCCTATGCGGTCTTCGGCGGCATGAAGGGCGTGACCTATACTCAGGTGGCGCAATACTGCGTGCTGATCACCGCCTATACGATCCCGGCGGTCTTCATCTCGCTGCAACTGACGGGCAATCCAATCCCTGCGCTCGGTCTCTTCGGCAGTACTGAAAGCGGTGAGCCGCTGCTGGCCAAGCTCAACCAGATCGTGACCGATCTGGGCTTTGCCGAATATACCGCCGCGCACGGCTCCACCATCAATATGGTGCTCTTCACCCTGTCGCTGATGATCGGCACCGCCGGTCTGCCCCACGTGATCATGCGCTTTTTCACAGTACCACGGGTGTCGGATGCGCGCTGGTCCGCGGGTTGGACACTGGTTTTCATCGCCCTCCTCTACCTCACCGCCCCTGCGGTTGGTGCGATGGCGCGGCTTAATATCTCCGAGCTGATGTGGCCCAACGGCACGCAAGGCGAGGCGGTGAGCGTCGAGCAGATCGAAACCGATCCGGAATACGCCTGGATGGCCACTTGGCAGAAAACCGGCCTTCTGGGCTGGGAAGACAAGAACGGCGACGGCAAGATCCAGTACTACAACGATGCCAACGCCGATCTTCAGGCGCGCGCGGCGGAGAACGGCTGGGAAGGCAATGAGCTAACCAACTTCAACCGCGACATCCTGGTGCTCGCCAACCCAGAGATCGCTTCCCTGCCCGGCTGGGTGATCGGCCTGGTGGCGGCAGGTGGCCTCGCGGCGGCGCTGTCGACGGCGGCGGGTTTGCTGCTGGCTATCTCCTCGGCGGTCAGTCACGACCTGCTCAAGGGACAGCTGACGCCCAATATGTCGGAGAAATCGGAGCTGCTGGCAGCGCGGATATCCATGGCAGCGGCGATCGTGGTGGCCGTCTTGCTGGGGCTCAATCCGCCGGGCTTTGCCGCACAGACGGTGGCGCTCGCCTTCGGTCTCGCGGCGGCCTCGATCTTCCCGGCGCTGATGATGGGGATCTTTTCGACCCGCATCAACAACGTGGGTGCTGTGGCGGGCATGCTCGCCGGTCTGGTGGTCACGCTGCTCTACATCTTCCTGCACAAGGGCTGGTTCTTCATTCCTGACACCAATACGTTCACGGATGCGGATCCGCTGCTGGGGCCGATCAAATCGACCTCCTTCGGCGCCATCGGGGCGGCGGTCAACTTCGCGGTGGCCTATGTGGTCTCCGGCATGACCAAGGAGACCCCGCAGGAGATCAAGGATCTGGTGGAAAGCGTTCGGGTGCCCCGCGGTGCCGGGACAGCGGTCGAGGGTCACTGACCCCTGGCATCTGTGGCCTGACGGCGCAGATGTCCCGCCTGGCCAAAGGCCGGGCAGCCCCCGACCCTCCTCGATGGAGGCGAGGGGGCTCGCCCCTCCTCCGGTCACAGGCGCGACGACAGACGCCCGTGACCTACACCGATGAAAAAACCGTCCTGCCCGTCCCACCGGCGGGCGGGACACCGCGACCAAAAGGAGCCGTTCCATGTCCCTGCCGGATCCCCTGCGACAGTTCCTCGCGTCCGTCCATCCCTACGACAGCCTGGCCGAAGACGACCTGACCGCGCTTGCCGCCGCCTGTACCGCGCATGTCTTTGCCCCGGGGCAAGAGGTCTTCGCGCTCGACGGCGAGGTTCCGGGCCTCTACATCATCGAACGCGGCGAAGTGGAGATCACCGACGAGACGGGCGTGCAGCTCTCGATCCTCGGGCCGCGCAACTCCTTCGGCGAACGTGCCTTGCTGCGCGAAGAGGCGGCGAGCCGTACGGCCACTGCCCTGCAGGAGACCCGGTTGATCATCGTCCCCGCAGCAACCTTCTTTGCACTGATCGATGCGCAGCCGCATGTGGCGCGTTTCTTCGACCGGCGCCGGCCACCGCGGAACGACGCCAAGAACCTCGCGACCATGCCGGTCGCCCAGCTGATGACCGCCAATCCCGCCACCTGCGCACCCGATACGCCGATCAGAGACGCGGCAGCCCGCATGCACGCCGGGCGCATCTCTTCCCTCTGCGTCACACAGGCGGACCGCTTTGAGGGCATCGTCACCATCCGTGACATGAATGGCCGCGTCGTCGCTGACGGGCTGGATGCAAGCGGGCCGGTATCGGGCATCATGACCGCCGCGCCGCTGACGCTGGATCCAACCGCGCTGGTGACGGATGTGCTGCACCTGATGGTGGAACGCAGGATCGGCCATATCCCCATCGTGGATGCGGGCAAGCTGGTGGGCATCGTCACCCAGACGGACCTCACCCGTGCACAGGCCATGTCCTCCGCCGATCTGGTGGGCCGCGTGGCGCGAGCAGAAAGCGCCGCCGCCATGGCGCGCGCCACCGCAGAGATACCTGCCCTGCTCGCGCAGCTGGTGGAGGCGGGCAACCGCCACGACGTGGTCACGCGGCTGATCACGGATATCGCCGATACCGCCACCCGGCGCCTGCTGGCGCTGGCGGAGGCCGAGCTTGGCCCGCCCCCGGTTCCCTACCTGTGGCTCGCCTGCGGCAGCCAGGGGCGGCAGGAACAGACGGGTGTGTCGGATCAGGACAACTGCCTCGTCCTCGCCGATACGGCCACTGACGCGCAGATGCCCTATTTCTCCGCGCTGGCGAAATCTGTCTGCGACGGCCTCGATACCTGTGGGTACTTCCACTGTCCGGGTGACATGATGGCCACCAATCCGCGCTGGTGCCAGCCGCTCAAGGTCTGGCGCGGGTACTTCGAAGGCTGGATCGCCAAACCCAACCCGGAGGCGCAGATGCTCGCCTCCGTCATGTTCGATCTGCGCCCCATCGGCGGGGATTCAACGCTGTTCGAGGATCTGCAGCGCGATACGCTAGCGCGTGCTGCGCGCAACTCGATCTTTCGCGCCCATATGGTCTCCAACGCGCTCAAGCATCACCCGCCGCTGGGCCTCTTGCGCGGGCTGGCGACGATCCGGTCCGGCGAGCATCGCAGCCGCCTCGATCTCAAGCACAACGGTGTGGTGCCAGTGGTCGATCTGGGCCGCATCTATGCGCTGCAAGGACAGCTATCCCCCGTCAACACCCGCGCCCGGCTTGAGGCCGCCACCGCTCAGGGCTCCATCTCCCGTACCGGAGGCGCTGACCTGCTCGACGCCTATGACCTCATCGCCGATTTGCGCCTGCACCATCAGGCCGCACAGGCCCGGGCGGGCGAGACCCCCACCAACTACCTTGACCCCGCGCAGCTGTCGGACTTCGAACGCAGCCACCTGCGCGATGCCTTCGTCGTGGTCAAGACGATGCAAGCGGCTGTGGGATCCGGCAAGGGTGCGCTAGGATGACCCCATGTTTGTAGAACTCATCGCCACCGTCGTCGCCGGGATCGCCTGCGCCGGGCTTGCCCTCTTGCTCAACCGGATCACCGGTCGCCGCCTGCCCCGCTGGATCATGCCGGTTGCCGCCGGTCTGGGCATGCTCGGCATGACCATCTCCAATGAATACACCTGGTTCGAGCGCACCGCCGAGCGCCTGCCAGAGGGGGTGGAGGTGGCCTTCACGGTGGAGGAGCAAAGCTGGCTGCGCCCCTGGACCCAGGCCTTTCCCTATACCAAGCGTTTCGTGGCGCTGGATACGGGCACAGCCCGCCGCAACGCCGCCCTGCCGGACCAGCGGCTGGCGGATCTCTATTTCTTCGGCCGCTGGTCCCCGGTCAATCAGGCCCCCATGCTCTTTGACTGCGCGGGCGCGCGCTCGGCGCTGCTGATCGACGGGGCCTCCTTCGGTACCGACGGCGCTGTTTCGGACGCCGATTGGCAGAGCATGCCCGCGGACGACCCCATTCTGAAACGGGTGTGCGAGACCTGACATGCTCAGCCTGCGCTTCCGCATCCTGCTCTTCTTTTGCCTCCTCGCAGTGGCGGGGGCCGGGCTGGCGGCGGGGGCGCTTTTCTTTGGCTGGTGGCGTGCCGAAAACCCTCTGCCAACCGCGCCCTTCGTCACCGCCTTTGTGCTGTTCGCGTTCCTGAACACGGGCCTTATTGCGGCGGTCTGGATTCTCTTCGATGAAAACGTGGCCAAACCCATCAACACGCTGTCGGCGCGTCTCCGGCTGCGGGCCCATGCCGGGGTGGACGCCGAGATCGGCGCCGATGACGCGCGCTACCTCGGGGATCTGGCACCGGCGGCGAACGCGCTGACGCAGACGGTCAGCGGCTCCCTGATGGAGAGCGCCGCCCAGGTCGCGCAGGAAACCCGGCGGTTGCGGGACGAGCACGACCGGCTGACGGCGCTTTTGTCGGAAATCCCGCTTGCCACGGTGCTGGTGAATCCCGCGCAGGAGATCGTGCTCTACGATGGTCAGGCGGCAGAGATCCTGTCACAGATCGCCCCACCAAGGCTGAAAGCGCCCTTGTCCGACTATTTCGATCCCGCCGAGATCAAAAGCGCCATGGCGCAACTGTCCTCGACCTGCGGCGAGATCGCTTTTGTCCTTCACGATGCCACGCGACAGACCCGTTTCAACGCCCGCATCAAGGCACTGAACGCCGATGGGCATATGATCTTTATCGACGCCGCATCCGAGCAGACGGAAAGGGTTGCCGCGCGTCCGCTCGTCTTCGACTTTGACCTGATGGCAGCGCAGGAGGTCAGGGAGATCGCCGACACGCCCTTGTCCGAGCTCTGCTTCGTGCCCTTCGACACCGAGACCACGGGCCTGTCAGTCGCACAGGACGATATCGTGCAAATCGGCGCGGTGCGGGTCCTGAACGGGCGCATGGTCGATGGCGAAACCTTCGAGTGCTATGTGAACCCGGGCCGGGCCATCCCGCCCGCCTCTACCCGGATCCACCACGTCACCGATGCGGCGGTCGCCGACGCGCCGGACATCGGCAAGGCAGGTCGCGCGCTGCACCACTTCGCCCGCGGGGCCGTTCTGGTGGCGCATAACGCGCTTTTCGACATCGGGCTGTTGCGCAAATACGAGCCCCGAATGGGCGTCACATGGGACCATGCCGTGCTCGACACCGTGCTGTTGTCGGCTGTCGTTTTCGGCACGACCGAGGATCATTCGCTCGACGCGCTCTGCGCCCGTCTGGGTGTCACAATCCCCGGCCATCTGCGCCACACGGCTCTGGGGGATGCCCGCGCGACCGGCGAGGCGCTGGTCAAACTGCTGCCGCTGCTGGAGGCAAAGGGCACCCGCTGCTTTGGCGATCTGATCCAGCAGACCCGACAGCACGGCCGATTGCTGGAAGATCTGAACGGCTAAGGCGTCCGACCTTAAACCTGAGACATCCCGCTTTGATGAGAGCATCCGCGCAACAGGCGCGATTGCGCTACCCTTTGGAGCGGCGCTTCAGCATAGGTGTTGGACGCCTCAGATCAGACCTCACCTGGCTCTGGCACGTAGTCGAAAAGGTCCCCGGGCTGACACTCCAGTGCCGCGCAAATCGCTTCCAGCGTGTTGAAGCGGACCCCCCTGACCTTGCCGGATTTCAGCAGCGACAGGTTCTGCTCGGCGATGCCGATGCGCGCGGCCAGTTCGCGGGACGTCATCTTGCGCCGCGCCAGCATCACATCGAGCCGGACGATTATGGCCACCCTAAACGACCGCCTGATGATCGCGCCATAGCTCGGCACCAAGCGCGAAGGCCCGCGCCAGGAACCCCGCGATCAGCGCTGACAGCGCAACGGAGATCTCCGGCGTTCCGATGCCCAGTGCCAGCGCCCGCTGTCCCGGCGGATAGCCCCAGGTGGCCACAACCGACACGATCATCTGCGAGACCAACCCCCAGCCCAGCATCGCCCAGAGCCCGTATGACAGCTGGCGCGCGGTGGTGGCGGCACCCTCCGGATTGCCCTGCGCGATCTGCCCGAACACCCTGCGCGCGCCCGTCAGCACCGCGAGCCACAGCGCCATATGCACCAGTCCGATGCACGCCAGTGCCACGGTCTGCCATGGCTCCAGTGGTCCGTTGGCAAAGCCGCTCACCTGTGCAAGATGCGCGCCGATGACGCCCGGGGTCGCGATGACCACGGCGATCAGGGTAGCCGAACCCACCAGAAAAAGCCCGACCATGCAGCTCATCACCAGCTGCATGCGCCGCGCGGATGCAAGTAACGTGCGAGGGTTGATCATCCCGGCTTCCCTTCTCATTCTTCACGTTTTACATTAAATAATTAATACGAATCGTATCATACCGGGATGAATCATGCAGCAAAAATTAATCAGGACACTCTGCCTCGCCTGGGCATCTGCAGGTTTGTTGGCCGCCTGCGGGGCCGTGACGCCCGCATCCCTGATCGCGGCGCGCGGGCTCGACCCGCTGAATACGCCCCCCGACAGCATCGCGCTTGCGGTCGCGGTGCCGGAGACAGTGCAGCTGGCGGACGGGGATGCGATCTTGCGTCTTGCACTCGCGACCGAGCCGGAAGGCGACAGTTTTGCGGTCGATGAAACGGTACCGCTTCGGCTGAGCAGCAGTGACGACGATCTGCCTGAGGCGCAGACAGGCCAGACCATTTATCTGGCCCGGCTCGGACCCGAGGAAGCGGAGCGCATCGCTGAAGCACAGGCGCAGATCACCGCGCTGCGCGCAGCAGGTCCCACGGGTCAGGGGAGTCTTACGGTCGCGGTCACGGGTGGATGCCTACTGGGACCCGTCCCGGCGTCCTTGCCCGTCAGCACGTGGTTGCAGACCGACCCCGGCGCAGGCTTTGTGCAGCTGACACGACAACGCGACATGTTCCGTGTTCTGGACCCCGCCGATGCGGCCGCCCTGCGCGCGGGCTTGCTTCCCTGTGGAACGTAGGCCCGCCCCTGCTGCAGGTCCGGACGGCCCTGCCAGCGACGATCAGAACACCGTGACAGGCGCGGAGTCTGACCCGTCCGGCGCGCCGCTGGTCCGGATGAAGAGCCTTTGGTTGCACGGCGGCGGTCTGGCGGGCGACACATGGTCCCCCCTCATCGCCTCGCTCCCGCAGGCTCTGGCCCCGGATCTTCCGGGTCACGGGCAGGCGCCCGACCTGCAGCAGCCAAGGGTCGAGGCCTACGCCGATGTGCTGCAACAGCGGGTGCAGCCGGGCGCCGTTCTGATCGGACATTCGCTGGGTGGGATGGTCGCGCTGGAACTCGCCGTTCGGGCGCAGCTTTCGCCCGCAGCGCTGGTGCTGATCGAAGCGGTGCCGACGGTGCGCGACAGGTTATCGGGGCGTCTGTCAGCCGCGCTGGCGGTGCAGCTGACCCGCATCCTCCCGAAGAGCGTGCTGGTGTGGAGCGCGGGCCTCGGTCAGACCGATACCACCCGCGTCGAACTGCGCCGACATCTGGGGCGCATGGACAGCGCCCGCATCGCGTCGGTGCTGGACGCCGCCGCCCACTACGATGGCCGCCCGCATCTGTGCCAGGTTGACGTGCCCACGCTGGTCATCGTCGGTCAGAAGAACAAGGCGACCCACCGGGGTGCTAAGCTGATGGCGGAAACAATCGCCGGGGCAGAACTGCAGACCCTGCCGGGCGGCCATATGCTGCACACGGACAACCCCGGTGGGCTGCGGTGCGCCATCAACGGCTTCCTGCGTCGCAGACTGCCGCCCGCTGATCTGGCGTGAGCGCCCCTCTACTGCTGGTGCGCCTCAGGGCCGCTGGACGGAAATATCGACATCCTTGGCAATGCCGGGAACCCTGCCCTTGCTCGTGAACTGCCAGAACGTCGGCACCACGCCGTCAATCTCCTCGGGCTTGCCCGAATTCAACGCCGCATCCCGCGGGTCCGCGATCCAGAGCAGATCGTTTTCCAGCAGTTTTGCGCCTTCTGACCCGAGCCTTTCGTCCCACCATTCCTTGACCGTATAGATCATCACCTTCTGGTCCCGCTTGCTTTCGACGGCCTTGATAAAGGTGTCGATCCTGTTTGCGATCTCGGCTGCAGATCTGCCATCCCAGCCCCTCGGATCGCTGGACGACATCTCGAAATCGAGCGCGATCGGCAGCGCGCTCACGGGCACATCCGCAATGATTTCCAGCAAGGCCGCCGCCTGCGCCTCTGGCGTCGTCCGGGCAGAAAAGAAATGATAAGGGGCAAAGGGGACACCCGCGGCCTGAGCCCCTTTCCAGTTGTCGGGAAATTTCGCATCAGGCTCCGTGACCCCTTCGAGCGCCTTGATAAAGGCGAATGCCACACCTGACTCCGCAACCTGCTGCCAGTTGATCTCCTCCTGAAAATGAGAAACATCAATCCCAAAGGTCGCGCCTGTCGCATCCGCGGGAAAGGCGAAATTCGACTTGAGCGACGTCACCCCAAAGGGATGGTCCGGGTCGGGTGCGGGTGTCGGGTCGGGCTTGCCGGGATCGGGTTTATCAGGATCCACCACCGGTTTGGGATCCGGAATGATCGGATCGGTCACCAGCAGGAAGGTGGCAAAGGTTGTCAGCGCCACAAACAGTATCAGCCCCAAGCGTTTCATCTGATGTCTGGCCTCCTCGTGCCGTTACCCGGGGGGTCAGCCCCCGTCCGTCTCGCGGGTACCGACGCGCACAGCCTCGGCCCCCTTCGTGTCTGCTTCCCGTTCAAGCTGCGGATCCGTGTTGATGCTGACCCCGCCAAGCCGACCCGTGGGGGCCACACGTGACTGGCGTTGCTGAACCACGTGCCATGCTTCATGCGGCAGGTGATGATCCTGCCCGGGACCGAGGTGAATATCGTCGCGCACAGCGAAAGCATGGGCTCCGATGGTCTTTGGCTCGGGCGAGGACCGATGCAGCCGCACGTCGCCCAGGTTCTGGCCGGAAAGCGCTTCGATGCCCTGCACCAGATCTGCGGGCATACCGTTTGGGGCCGGTTGTCTTTGGACGGCGGGCGTGTAGGCAGCCTCCATCCGCGCGCGCTGTGCTGCGACCCGCGGGCTGTCCTGCAGCAGGTCGGCGCGACCCCCGCCGGACGGGGCTTCCGCGGCTTTGGTGTTTCGTGTCGGTGGCATGCGGCGCTTGCTCATGGCTCAGACCATCACATGCATGATGGCAACAAAGCGGACCTCACCGTCCGCCCGTTCGGCCTGAACGGTCTGCGCCCCGGCGAGGGGCATGGAGACCGCCTGCTCCCTTTTGCCGGGCGCTCCTGCATGCACGAAGTCGATGCGTAGATCGCCGGGCGTGCTGCCGATCAACGGCAGGGGAGTGCTGGAGTTAAAGACCCAGACCTCCTGCCCGTCCAACCGCTGGCGCAGGGCAGCGTCAAAACCGACGCTCGGTTGCGATGCCCGCAGGGTGCTGGCCGACAGATCCTTGCCCGGTTGCAGCGCCCGTACAACATAGCGCCAGGTGCAGGCGCGGGTCTCGAACCGGGGCGCGACGGTCACCACATCGCCGGAGTTGTCCAGCAGACCGGCCAGATCCAGATCAAGCACGCAGGAAAGTTGCGGCCCGGGCACCGAGGTCAGGAACGCATCCAGCAGGGTTTTATCATCGTGCACCAGCAGATAGCGACCATCGGCAAGACCATGGGCGGTGATGTCCAGCGCCGTCATACCAGCGGGGGTCTCTGTCCCCTCCCAAACGGGAGTCCGGTCGCGCCACCGCAGCAGCGCTGGCTTGGCCGCTGCAAGCGGCGCATCAGCCCTGAACCGGAAGACCGGGTTGTGGATCGGCAGAATGTGCCCTGTGCCTGTGTCAATCTCCAGCCTGCCATCCGTCAGCGTCGCATCCGCGTCGGAGAGAAACAGCAGCGAGGTGCGGTCAATCTGACCGGTCCAGCCCGCGCGGGTGACAGCTTCGAATTCAGCGCCAAGACCGATCCGGAACAGCCCCGGCAACGCCCCCGCTGCATCGTCCCCCGACACATCCGAGTAGAGGTCGAGACCCTTGTCCGTGCTGTGCCAGCGATAGCCCTCGCGGGGGGCGTCCTGTGCCGTGGATCCCATCGGCGTGATCGGCAGGGCCAGCGGCGCGCCCACCCCGTAGTATGGATGCACCGAGCCCAGACGCAGGCGGTGGCGCAAAGACAGACCCATGGACATGCGCTACCCCTCCACATCCGTGCCAGTGATGATGCGTACATCTGCGCCCGCCAGCGGATCGGCCAGCGTCAGCATGCCCGCCTTGTAGACCACCGAGGGCATGTATTTACCGCCGAGGGCGGACCACACGTTATGGATCGCCTGCAGATCGAGATCCTGCCACTGCAACCGCAACCGCTCGATCCCCTCGGGCAGCCGCGGATGACGTCCCTGAGCGAACACCGGATTGGCCTGAAAGAACGCCACCGCCTGCGACAGCACGGCGAGGCTCACCTTATAGTTATCGGGAAAATTCGCCGCGATCATGAAGACGAGATTGAGGTTCAGGCTCTGCGGCGCCCGGCGCGCACCGGCCTCCGTTGCATGGTGGGTTTGGCCGGTATTGGCCGCGATCCCCTCGCGCTCGATATTCACCAGCGTCAGGATCAGCCTGTCTCTGGTCTCCTTTCCCGCAACGGTGCCTTCCTGGGTCGAGCCGAGTGCCGTGAGCGCGCTGGCATCGGGAAAGCGCGGGCCCAGGTAGCCCTCCAGCTCCTCCTGCAAGAAGATCATCGCCCGGTCGATCACAGCCCGTGCCCCCGCAGTTGCCCCGATTTCAGCAGCTCGCGCCCCAGACTGTCGTGGAACTGATGCACCGTGATCTGCCGCGCACCGGCGCGCCGCATCTCCAGATAAAGATGCCGTGCCACATTCATGATGGACCCGCCGGACAGCTCCTCAGACTGCGCAATCCGGGACAGATCGATCTGCGGATCCAGCGCCTTGGTCTGCGGAAAAGCGGTCTGCCACAGCTTCAGCCGGGCCGCGGCATCGGGCATCCGGAACTCCACAAACGACTGGAACCGCCGCGCAAAGGCCGCGTCGATATTGCCGCGGAAGTTGCTGGCCAGGATCACCACACCGTCGAAACTCTCGATCCGTTGCAGCAGATAGGACACCTCCTGATTGGCGTAACGGTCGTTGCTGGCCGATACGTCCGTGCGTTTGCCAAAGAGCGCATCGGCTTCGTCAAAAAACAGGATCCATCCCTGCGCCTCTGCCCGCTCGTATACCTGTGCGAGGTTCTTTTCCGTCTCACCGATCCATTTCGACACGGTCTGCGCCAGATCGACCCGGTAGACATCGCGCCCGCAGGCCTGACCGATCACCGTCGCCGCGAGCGACTTGCCCGTCCCCGGCGGGCCAAAGAACAGGCTGCGATACCCCGGGGTAAAGAACCGCCCCGCATCCGAAGCCAGTATCGTCTCTCCGTGCTCCAGCCAGGCGAGGATCTCGTGCAGCGCCTCCATCGTCTCGGGCGGCAGGACCAGATCGTCCAGCGTCAAACGGGAGCAGAGCCGTTTTGCGGGAAAATCCTCGCGCGTCTCTGGGCGGTACGGCGCGTCAAAGAGCATCCTGCTATGGAAATCAGGCGCGGGGATCAGCGGTGCCATCGTCAGCTCCGACAGCGGCGTTTTGGGCCGCTCCAGCAGATGGTGCTGAAAGAGAGGGCTGTCCGCGCCAAAATCCGCCAGTCCGCTGATCCGCTGCCGTTTATGGCCCAAACCAGCCACGAACACGGCGGTCCCCACTGTGGGCCGAACCGGCGTCGCACCCCCCGCGTGAAGGCAGAACTCAGAAAAGATGCGGTCCGTATTCTGGTTCTTGAGCAGGAACATATCCAGCGCCTCGGGCCGCAGGAGCGGCAGCAGCGCAAGCCCGATGGCCAGCCTGTGCGACACCTCCAGCCCCGCGCGGTGCACCGCCTCCCCTAGCGGTCCGGCGCCCTCATCCAGCTTTGGCGGGCGCGGCAGGTCCTGCGGTCCGCGCGGGGTGTCATCCTGCGCGGTTGAGAAATACGCGGTGATCGCCGCCTCGATGCAGGCCTCGACCCAGTCAAGCTCCTGCGTCAAATGAGGGGCCCAGCCGCTCACGTCCAACGCACCGTGAGAGGAGCGGGCATCCAGAGCAGCCTGACGGGAGACAGCGGCCAGGGCACCTGCCCCAGCAGCATGTCGAAAGGCCCTGCAGTGATTTTCAACGCGGAAGTCGCCCCTTGGCTATCGCGGAAAAACACCCCCTCGCGCATCAGAAACACATCACGCAAAGCGGTGATGTCTGTGTTCTGGAAAGCCGGGACGGAGGCTGTCACCCGGCGCAGCAGCGCCTCCGCCCCCTCGATCATCGCCGGGTCCAATGCGGTCTGAGGCGGGACGGGCGCATCCAGAGGCAAACCGACAAGCAGCTTGTGCAGCGACAGTTCATGCTCAGCCCAGTCGGTCCTGCCGGAGGCAAGAAAAGACAGGTGGTGAATGGCAGCATGGGCCGTGCCGCTGGCCCGGAAAGCGCCACCTTCGGTCAGCCCTGCCTCCTCAAAGTAGCGGGCAAGAAACGGCCACAACAGCGTCAGCCCGCCCATGTTCGTGCCGATCTCTCCGCCCGCCACTGCCGTTTCACTGGCGTGCTCCGGCGTAGTGGTGTACTCCGCGACGCGCAGGCGTGTTTGTGTCTCATCCGTGCCGGTTTCACGGGCGAGCAGCGGTGCCAGCCGGTCGGCGTCGATGCGCCCCTCCGCGTCCTCCGCCAGCGCGAGCAGCTCGGAAACCCGGACGGCCTCCACCGATGGAAAGCCGCGCAGCACCATCGACACGGCGGCCCGTCGCGACAGTATGGTCCGGGCATCCGGCGGGGTGCGGAGCGCGTCCCTGACATCGCGCTCATCCAGATTGGCAGAGGCCGCGATAGCAGCGGTCAGCGCGGTTAAATCCCGGCGCGCATCCGCCTCGCCCACAAGCACACGAATGACAGCATCCCGCCACGCGTCGCCCCAGATGCGGGCAGGCACGGGGGGCGCACCCAGTGTCGCGAGGGCAAGACCTGTGCCATCCTTCAGCACCAGCACGTCCCGGGCGGAGGGTGCGGTAAAGAGCGCCGCAGCAAAGCGGGCGCGCGCCAAGGGCAATCGCATCAGAACCGCGCGCAGATCCTGCGCTGCCGTGTCATCTTCGCCGCCCGGCCAGATGTTGCGCAGACCCGACAGACAGGCGGCCGCCGACGGTGGCGGCACTGCGTGCCCGCTCCGCAGGTAGGTGATCAGTTGCAGCACCGTCCGGTCCGCCCCTGCGTAGTGAGGTTGGCCCGGCCATAGCGCCGCCTCGGCATCCTTTAGTGTGGTGTCGCACATGGCCGGGTCCAGTCCCGCCCGCGCCAGTAGCTGCCGGGCAACGGGCTCTGACAAAAGCGCCAACCCCGCGGGCCAGCTGTCACCCTCATTCATTGGTTCGGGAGGATACCCGGCGCTCCCGGCATCTTTATCATCCTCGACCGTCACGGCTTTCCGGGGGTGTTGCTTCAGAGCCGTCGGTTCAAGCGCACGATCTGCGCTGGCCAAGCTCCATAGTCGGCGATGCACCATGCTGGCGAGATCCGGGGGCGCATCTGACCGACAGGCCCGCGCAACCCCGTCCAGCATGTCATCATCGACCATCACACGACGAGCGTCGTGTTGGTCCTCGGGGCCGATATGCCCCGTGCCACCCGACGGCATCTTGTCCGACGTCCTCGGCCCGGTTGGCGGCTCGCGTCGGTGCGCGCCGCGCGGTTGCGGCGCATCGGCCTGCATCGGCGCCGCCAGCCCGGCTGGTTCTGAGTGGGACATAGGCTCAGTTGGGTGATGGTTACCTTTGCTTATCGATGTCTGACCCGGCGTGCGCCAACGCCCATCTACACCCGTCGATCCGGCATCCGCCTCCGACGGGATGTGGCTCGCCTCTTGGCGTGCGATCTGACCTCCGTCCTTTGCGCTTTTGCCGTCGTTTGATCCCTCCAGACCGGTCGAAGCCACTCTTGTGCCGTCTTGCTCAGGATCTTGTGCCGTCGTTTCAGGGGACATATCGACAGTGTTCAACGGGTCTCTTTCGCCGGACGCGCTGCCCTGTGCAGTGCGCGGCACCGACTGCGGCGACCTCTCCGCTCCAGCCCCTGCCAGATCCGGGTCCCTTGATCCTCCGGCATCCGCATTTGCAGCGTCGCCGAGATCGAGGATGTCGATGTACCGCGTAAGAGGCTGCGCGCCCGTTGCGCCCGAGCGATGCGCAGCGTCCCGCAGGAACCGCCAGTCCCGCACGCTCAGCCCTGCGTGCAGCCGTGTCCGGCCAGCCGGATCACCAATGGCTGTCCACACCACCGACGACAACCCCGCCAGATCCCGCGCCACCGCCCTGCGCAGGAGCGTCGGCAGATCCGCCGCCCTCGCGCCCGGCCAATCCGAATAACGACCGGTCCGCAGGTAGAACGCCAGACGATCCAGCGACCGGTGGCTTGCGCTGTCGCTATCATTCGACCCGACCGACCGCTGCGGATGGGGATCCGCATCCGGGGCGTTGCCAGATGGCTGCACCGCTGCCGCACCAGTCTCGGATCTGACCTGTGACGACTGGCCCGGCAGCACGGTGACCTCGCCGTCCCGCGAGCCGGTTGGAGCGGCACACCCTGCGTCCCGCAACGCCCCCGTTGAGACGGAGATCCCGGCGATGGCCGCGCGCAGCGCGCGCTCCAGCTGGTCTTCCAGCGCATCGGGTCGGACCACATCCGCGTCCACCACCAACGTGTCGATCACGACATCCCCGTCGGGAAGCGCCTCGCTCAGGATGTGGCGCAGACGTCCCCGCGCAAAGGCCGACACGCGGGTCAGGACCTCCTCGCCCTGCCGGGTATCACAGACCGCGATGTCAAAGCGCAACGCGTCAATGCTGTGCGGCTCGCTCATGTCAGGCTGCCCTCTCCGAGGCTGCGGCGTCTTTTGTTGGTCGCGCGGATCTTGCGGCACAAGAGCTTATGTAGCCACAGCTGCAGAGCGCCGGATGCGGCTGCCGCGTCTGACAAAGAACTTGCGGTCCCTCCTGCGCGGGCGCACCGCTGGGTGTCGCGCCAGCGGGTATGATCTTCCTCGAAGGTCGGGCGCTCGGCAGGGTCCAGCGACAGATAACTGCGCGCCGTATGCGCTGGACATTCCTCATAGGCAATCTGCTCCACGAAAGTATGCGCATCGGCACTTGCCGGGCTCTCGTTCTCGCAGAAGACCAGACTGATGTGTGCGGTACCGTAGGGCAGCAGCACCGGTTTCAGAAACGCCGCCTCGGGATCTGCCACCGCCTGCGCGATCAGCTCGTCGCGGCAGGTCGCGGCAATGGTCGCCGACGGGAAGGTCTGCAGAATATCCGCGCCGTAGCCGGCGCCGCTATCGAGGCGCAGTGAGACCTGATGCCCGCCCGGCGGAAAGAGACGGTAGGCGGCGCGCGTGCTCATCATGCCGACCAGCGCCTGCCGGATCTGATCAGAATCCAGCGCGTCCGTCACCGGATCCACGACGAGGTGCAGCCGCATGGTCGGCAAGGTCACCTCGTAGGCAAGCATCTCCTTCCACCCGTCCGCACCTGTCCAGTCCGCCGTTGTGCTGTTGCGCAGCAGCACATGTTCGACCAGGTAGATCGGTGCATCATGGCCGGAGCGCAGCTGGATCCGTTCGATCAAGGCAGGCTGCGCGTCGGTATTCAGGTCCACGCCGAGGCCGCGTTCCTTGCCCAATGCCACCACCTTGCGCAGGAAGGTAATCTTGCGCTGCAAAAGCCAGTCCTGAAAGGCGCCGGGCATTTCGTGTTTGCGATCATAGAGCCTGCGCAGCGCCCGGTCATCGAAGGTTTCGCCAAAGCGGGCCAGCAAATGCGACAGGGCGCGCTGTCGCCTGTCATAGTGGTCGTCATGTGCTGCGACCAACGTGCCGAGCGCCTCGCGGTACTGGGTGCGCCAGTGCGCCTCCGCCGCAGGTGTATCGGTGGCGCTGTAGGGCATCGGACCGCCCAGCAACGGGTCGATGAAAGGCGGCTGGTCGGCGGGGTCCAGATCGTCGGCCAGCGACTGGAAAGCGTAGGTTTGAGTAAGATCCCGGGTCGAAAAGAGCGCGGTGGTGTTTTCCAGCTGCGCCAGAAAATCCACCAGCACCTGCTCGAAAAACAAAAGATACGTCTTGAGTTGCCGCGCCTTGGCCTGCCGCTGCGCACGGCCCGGGTTACCCGCGGGTAACCGGTCAGCCGCCGGATCAAAGGCAGTGCTGCCGAGCGTGCCAAGACCGTAAACCCCTGGAAAATAATGCTGAATCGACCGGTAGCGGGCCAGGTCCCGCCGTGCATTGCCACCCGGCACTTGTGTGTATTCGGCATCCTTGAGCCGTCTTTCGCGGTAGCCTGCCTGCCAGCGTTGTTTCTCCTCTGCGTGGCGCAGATGTGCAAAGACGCGCTTTGAATGCAGGTCGATCGTCTCGCCGCTGCGGTTCAGGGTGATCTGATCGAGGCTGTGAGGGTAGCGGGCCAGTGTGGGCACGGCCCGTGTGCTTTGAGCGGCGCGCCCGGTGTCGAACAGCACCTGCAGTCCGCTGACGGATTTGACCCCGGGCACCGCGATCATGGCGGCGAGAATCGTGCTGGTGTGGGGCATGCCGGCCATCGGCACCAGCTGATCGTCCGGAATCCGCCCGATCCGCAGGCTTGGTCCGTCAAAGATCTCTTCGGGGGGCAGCCCCGCCTGAAAGGCCTGATCAATCGTCTGCGCGGCGATCAAGGGGTTGATTGCATTCTCCACCGCGAAAAGCGCGTCCGCGAGGATCGCATCCGGGTCACCGCCGACCTCTAACGCAAGCTCCATCCTGAGCCGGATCGTATGATCGCCGACGATCTCGATATGCTCGAAATCCATGCCGATGTTGCGCGCGCCCTGCAGCAAATCCCGGGTACAGGTCACGATGCGGTCGGGGTCCGCCTCTGTGGCGTGGCCATTCTCGTCATAGACCGGCGGGAAGGACTGAAGAAGCACGTCAAAGATCCCGGGACGGGCTGTGCCCTGATCATC
The DNA here is from genome assembly GCF_947496515.1 of uncultured Roseobacter sp. Lineage (GTDB taxonomy): Bacteria > Pseudomonadota > Alphaproteobacteria > Rhodobacterales > Rhodobacteraceae > Roseobacter. The sequence continues at coordinate 423,982 of NZ_CANMDB010000002.1, forward strand.
GAGGCAAGGCACGACCCACGCGCGGCGCACATCACGGACCCCGTCGTAAATCAGCTTTTCGTAGTCACGTGCGGTCACCGGCGCCGTGGTGAACGCGTCATTGCCGGTAAAGAGCGCCTGTTGATCCGCTGTCAGCCGGGTCTTTTCGACGGAGGAGGCGAGGATGTCGGCAATCTTGTGATTGGTACGGTAACTCAGATCCGTAAGCGCAAAGGCCAGCACTTCGAGCATGGTCACACCGGGATCGTGCTGGTTGTAATCGGTCCAGATGTCGCCGCTGAGGCGCTGCGCTTCGGTCAGGCCAGCGGCGATCAGCGCCTGCAGATCGAGCGTTTCGGGCTTGTCACCTCCGGTTATGATGGTGTCGCTGGCGATGACCGGACCTTTCCTGCGCTAGTTCCAGAGTTTGGTGATCGCGTAATAAAGGTTGCCGTCCTCACTGCTTTTGCGAAAGGCGGGACCGCGGATCTGCAATGTCCAGCGCCGGTTGCCCCAGATCCAGCGACCGGAGGTTTTCTTCCACCGGATGCGCGCGGCCCGGCTGTCGCGATAAAGCGCGCCGATGGCGATCCGCAGCACGACCAGCCCCGCAATGGCCAACAGCCCAAGGGGCAGGGTTTCATGCAGAAAAGTCGACGGCTCGATCTCGTCGAGACCCAGAGCCGAGAGCGTGCTGCCTGTGAGGTCCTGAAGCTGCACGAGGAGAGCGGCGAGGGTCGCGTTGCCACCGCTCTGCAGCCCCGGCAACAGCGTGACAGTCACGAAGGCAAGCAGCAGAGCGGCGAGGATCATCCCACCGAGGTCGCGCCAGCGGCTTGTGCCGCCCGGTGGCGCGCTGGTGGAGACCGTTGGTTTGCATCCGTCCCCCACGGCGGTGGCGACCCCGTGGGCAACGGCGTTCTGCCGGGCGGGCAGCCCCACCAGCCGGCGCAGGATCTGCATGGGCGTTTGAGGATAGACATAGACCGGGCGTGCCGTGGCCAGCGTGATCTCGAACACGCAGGGATGCTCCGGCATGTCGATCACATCGTGCCACTGACCGTTTGACGGCACCGCGGGCAGCGCCTTGACGTTGAGCTGCGTGGTATGGCCCGCAAAGCTCGCCGGATCGCGGCAGGTGCCGATCCGGCCGGTCATCCCTGTCCAGCCGCCCAGATCGAGATCGCCGGGCGTTGCCGCTGCAGTTGCCGCATCCCCGATCCGGCCCAGCCGCAGTTGCGACGTCTCCGTGAGCGCGATCCGCCAGGCAGCATCGCCCTGGCCGACATCAATGGCGGTGCGGTTTTTGAATTTCTCGAACTCTTCGACGTGGGCGTTGAATTCGTCGAGATGCAACAGGGAGTTGATCATCTCGGCAAAGTTGTCCCCCGTCGGCAGCTTGCCGTTGGAGAAGTTCTCAATCAGGTCGCGTCTGGTTGTGGTCATGGCTGAAATGATCCGAGCTGATCAAAAAGGGAGGTTTCAAGATGGTGCAGGTCCGCGTGGGTGCGGGTCGCCAGCGTCTGGACATCCAGATCGGTAGTGATGACCAGATCGCGGCCCACCTGCATGTTGCCGATCCCGGCGGGGACGGGGGCAGAGGGAATGCTATTGGCGTCGTGATGGCGGAGTGCCACGTCCTGCGGGGGCGTGGCCCAGAGATCTTCACCAATCGCGAGATCTCCCAGACCGCTGCGATAGGGCAGAAAGGAGACGTCGTGCCGGTCATCGAGGATCAACACCGACGCCGGTGTCGCCCCGCGCAGGATGGGCGAGCCTGCATCGGTGGCGGCATCCGCAAGCCGTGCGCTGTCTTTGAGACCGTGCAGCGTGCCGCGTTGGGCTGGAAAGGCGTCGTAGGTATAGTGATGAACGAGCGACAGACCGTAGATCCGGTCGATCCAGTCCAATTCGGAGAGCTGCCGTTCCAGATCCGCCACCACGATCCGGTCCGCCCCGATGGGCAGCGGCAGATCGGGGCTGTCCCGCCAGGGGGACATGATCCGCGTGGCGGCCCGGGACACTTCGGCGATGCTGGGCAGACCGGCGCCCGGTTTTACCGCAACCCGTGCGCGCAGGACCACCGGTTCGAAGGACGGGTTGATCACGTTGAACCCCTGCACGGAGGGCATCGCGCGGGTGCGCAACCAGCGGCTGACCTCCTGCCGGATGTGCAGCGGGACAAGCGGCAGTTGAGCGGGCGTCTCCCCCGTGCGCGTGGCCGCCACGATGACATCGACCCGACCGTCTGATCGGGTGCGGCATGTGACATCGGCCAGACGCGGAAAGGCTTCGAGCACCATGCGCCCGATGTCCTGGGTCCGGATGGCCCGTGCCTTGTGGTGCAACCTGTCACAGACCCGCGTCCGGTGGGCGCGCTGGTCCTCCGGCGGGATGCCGCCCGTGGTGGGCATCGGCTGTGTCACGGTCGCTACTGCGGCGTTTGGCGCGCGCAGCTTGGTGATGGATCCGGCGGGGCGGCTGACAGGCGCGTGGGTTCCCGGCGCGGAGCCCTGCCGCGTGACGCGCACGCCGTTGACGCTGATCGCCACGATCCGCCCGTAGCGCGACCGCGGGCCGCGCAGCTGGATCGACAACCACCGCAGCGGTTCCGGGGAATAGAGGGTGGAGGCCAGCATATCCACCGGCAGCGCCAGATCCACCACGCCATAGGTCGTCAGACCCATCGTGCCATCCGACAGCACATTGGCCTCCGGCAGCGGGCGCCAGCCCTGCGAGGTGCGGTAGAACCAGGCGATGCCCGGTTTCTCGGTCCCGCTCTCGCGGGTCCAGTGCTCGGCCTCGGATTCGCGCATCTGGAAAAACAGGGAGATCTCTTCCGGCGGCTTGGCCTGATCCAGCCCGATCATCAGGTAGCCGTCCGCATCCATTCTGGCGCTGGCGATCTCGCCATCGGCGCGGTGGGTCAGCTGACCGTGCGGTGACAGCCGGTAGAACCCCACGGGATCATCGGTAGAGAACCGATCCGTCTGCACCCTGTCGGTGTAGGACAGCGAGACCCCCGCAACCGTCGGCAAAAGCGGCGGTTTCGGGATCTGCCTGAGCGGCTTTTTCCCGATCAATGCGCCGAGAGCGTCGCGCATGCGAAACGCCGCCGCCTGCGCCAGAAGCGTTGGGTAGAGCGTATGACCAAAGCCCATCGCGGGCGTTTGCAGGGTGACGGCAAGCGTGCCGGGCGGCTTGCCCTGCCACGCCGGGCGGGGCTGGATTTCTGCGGTTTCGCGGTGCTGTGGGGCAATCCGCCAGGTCGTGGCCTCTGCAAGGCCCTGCCCTGCCTTGCCGGGCTGAAACAGTGCTGCGCCTTCGGGATCAGGTTTGGCGTCCGGGTCCTGCCCGACGATTTTGACCGACTGCCAGCCGCGCCGATCCCGCAGATCGAGCGAGGCAGTAAAGCTGTGGTTGTCGATCTCCTCACCGTAGCCCTGATAGTGGCTCTTGAAATCGTCGGGCGGTACCGGCAACGCCTCCCACGCCAGCTGAAGGCCCAGCGTGGTCGGACTGCGGTTCTGCAGTTCCGGCGCGCTGACGAAAAAGCTCGCTCCCGGAAGCGGCAGCGGGCCGAAGGGGGCAAAGGGTTTACCGGGCGCCACCGGGGCCAGATCCGTCTCCAGCGTGAGGGCGCGCAGATCGCGCACCACCACGTCAATGCTGAGCCGGGTCAGTTTGCTTCCACCGAAGGCCGAGAAGGCATAGCAGCGCGCGCGCGGGTTGAACGCGATCTTGAGAAGCGGCAGATCCGGCGCGCCCGGTGTGCCGCTGATCGGTGTCAGAGCAGGATCATCGGGCGACAGGCTGAACGAGAGCCGAAGACAATCGGGATCGTCGGGATCCTGCGCGATGCGCACATCGGGTACCGGGAGAAACCCCGCCGCGGTCGAGACCGACAGGCAGAACGCATCGCTGAGGAACGCGGTGAACCGGGCGGGGTTCAGATCAAGCTCGTAGTGGCGGGCAACCGCGCGCCTGTAGCGGTCGAGCACCGCGGGAAGGCCATTGCGCGGACCCGGTGCGATCCAGAGCGAGACAGTCACATGGCGGTGCCCGCCGCGCAGATCCAGCGCGTGCGCCGCAAGGGCAAAGCCGATGTCTGCCGCAAAATCCTGGGACTGGGCCAGGTGGTGCAGCCGCGGGCCAAAGGGGGACCAGCCTGCCTCCGGATCATCGAAGGGCGCGCCTCTGCCGTCCTGCGAATTGACCACCGGAAAGACCGACAACCCGTTAATGTAGGGTCTGCCGCCCGGCCCGTCAAAGGAGGGATCCCGGGCGATCGTGATGGCCTTGCACCGGCTGACGCGCGCCTGGCTGACGGTGAGGCTGCGGGTGCTGGCGTAGACCGGGCCGTCACCAGCGCCCCCTGCCAGCTTGAACGCGGTCCCCTCCGGCAGCACTTCCGGTCGCGCTCCGGCGGCGGGTGTCAGGACCAGATGTGTACTGTCGGGCGCGGCCGGTTTTGGCGCAGAGCGCAGCACATCGCGGTAATAGAACGACAGATGCCTGTCCGTCATGCGGTTGAGATCGGCCTGATTTTTCTGGAACAGCTTGACGAAGGTCAGCAGCAGACCGGGCGCCAGCGCATGATCCGATTTCTCCGTGAGGGAGCGTTCCAGATACTGTTTCGAAACGGCGACAAGCTGGGCGGTCACCCGGTTGATCGCACTGAAATCGATGTGATCGGATGTTCGGGAGGTGCGCGTTTGCGACACCCAGAGCTCAGGCACCACCACGGATGTCCGGGCGAACTGCTGTCCGGTCCCGAAGGGCAAAGCGCCTTTCATCTCGTTGTCATCGACCCAGGTAAAGGTCTTCTCCAGCGCGGCCTCCACATCGGTCTCAGAAGCGCCTTCGGCCAGTTTCTGTGCCCGCGCGCGCCAGTTGGCCAGTCGCTGCACCGACAGGGCGGTCATCCGCGCCGTGTCGGTCTCATCCGCGAGGCTTTCGCGGTATTCACGCTCGGCATCCACCGCGGCAATCTCGGCCAGCAAAAAGGTGACATCGTGGCACAGAAAGGATTGCCACGCACCGGTTGCCGGGCTGCCGGGCTGCGGCGGCGGATGGGCGCGGTTTTCCGCATCGAAATACGTCAGAAGGCGGGAGAACCCCGACAGGTAATTGATGATCGTCGCCGGGGAGCGTTCATCGGGCACAAAGAAGTCAGCCTCCAACGGTGCGAGATACCGCCGCGTGCGGGTCACCTGATCGGTGCTGCCATCCATCAGGCGCGCATCGCTCATGGCCGCACCGCGGTCGAGGGCTCGGGGATATTGTTGCCTTCCTCGAAATAGAGCGGGTAGACCATGTTGCCGCGCGAATTGATCGACGGGATGTCATAGTCGATGTGGATTTCCAGCAGACCGCCCGGTGCATCGGGCTCAGTCACCTCGACCGAGCGCAGTTTGATGCGGGGTTCGAAAAAGACGATGGCATCCTCGATTTGCGAGCGCAGCTCTCCCAGATCGCTTTCATCCATCGGGCCCAGCACGTGCTGGTGCAGGCCAACACCGTAGTCCGGGGCGGCCAGACGCTCGCCACGCAGGGTGGCGAACAGGATGCGGAGGCTTTCGTGGATGTCGTGATCGCCCGCGACAGCCACCACGGCGCCCGGCCCGTTTGCGGACCCGTCCGGGTTCAACGGCACATCGAAGCTGGGCGGGAACCCCCACCCGGTGCCTAGGAATGCAGGGCCGTTGTCTGTCATCTCTAGCCGCCGATCATCACGGTGGGGGCACCGGCCACGATCACACCGCCGTGGGCCGTGCTGTCGCCCATGCGCGCGGCGGGCCTGCCCGAGATCATAACCGTGGCAGACCCTTTGACGATGGTATCGGGGGGACCGACGCAGATCGCCGTATCGCCCACAACCGCCGCAGGCAGGCTGACGATCAACACGGTGGGCACGCCCGGACCGGCCACCGGCCCGCCCACGTGGGGTATCGGCGGCAACCCGGGCGTCACCATCGGGCAGGTGTGCATGTCGGTCAGTCTGGCAGCTGGTGGCATCGCGCGTCTCCCTTCAATTGATCATGACCATGGCGCCCTTGACGGTCGTCTCGCCAGTCGCGGAAAGCTCGGCCGAGGCAGTGCCCGTCGCCGTCAGAGCCATCTCGGCGCTGACTGAGACATTGGCCCCCTTGGCCGAGACATCCGCCGGGGAGGAGATATCGACCCCTCCCGTCCCCTTGATTGTGACGGACCCCGTGGCCTCGATGGTGATGTCCTTGGGCGAGGTGGTCTTGATCCCGCTGTCATTCATGACGGTCGTGTTCTTGTTGGAATCCTCGATGGTGATGGATTTGTCCTCGTCACTCAGTGTCAGCTTGTGACCACCGGGGGTTTCGACAGTGATGATCTTTTTGTCATCGTCAAAGGTGACCTTGTGCTGTGCGCGGGTGACGATGGTCTTGATGGTGTTCTGTGCGTCAGGCTCCACCGGGGCGGTGCGCTTGCTGGAATGAAGCGCGCCCAGCATAACCGCGGCATCCGGGTCGCCATTGAGAAAGCCAAGCACGACCTCGTCGCCCACTTCGGGCAGGAACTCGATTCCGAACCCTTCGGAGGCGTATGAAGAAGCGAGCCGGACCCACATGCCTTCCTTGCCACCATCGCGCAGTGGCAGGGCGACCTGAATGCGGCGCTGGTTTTGCGGATCCTCGTGGGTCTTGAGAACCGTGGCGATTTCCAGCCCGGTTGTGCCCGGGCGCCAGCCGGTGGCAGGCGCTGCGCTCACATCGCGGGTGGTATCGGTGAACCAGCGGAACTCCAGCCCGAAGCCCAACGTGGTCTGCCAGTCGCCGCCCCGGACCACGTGGTGCACGGCGGAGATATAGGCATCCCCGCTGAAGATCTTGCCCAAGCCCTCCAGCTGGATCTGATCGCCGATCTTGAGGCCCGCGTTGCCCGGCACCGTGATCGTGCCGGAAAACCGCGACAGGCGCGATTTCAGCAGATGGGCGTCGGCCAGTGTCTTGAGCTGGGCATCGGTCATCGTGCCGTAGCTGCGCAAGGTCGGCTCCGTCAGGTTCAGGACCTCGGAGAGTTTCTTGCCGGACTGCGCGCCTTGCTTGTTGGCGCTCGGTTCGCTGGCCGAGGCGCTGGTCGTTTCCTGGGTAGACGGATCCCAGGCCGTCGCCTTGACGGATCCCAGCTGCTCGCGCGCGGAAAGCTGCAGATCCACGTCGATGATCGTGTCGCCATATGTGGCGGAGAAGGTCGGCGTCTCGAAAGTCGGCGGGCCTATGGTGATCTTGCCCGCATCCACCGACACCACATGGCCGTTGGCCTCCGCCCGGGCGAGCAGAAAATCCCAGTCGGTCGCGTAGAGCTTGGATTGGAACTCCAGCTTGTCGCCGCCGCTGGTCACATCCGCCGACAACCCTGCCGCGCTGATCAGGGACTCGATGGCGTCACTGTCCGCCATATCCGCGAAAAGCCCGGTGCTGCGGGTTACGGTCAGTTTGGCGGCCTTGTCCTGACAGTCGAGACACAGATGCTGCGCGTCCTCGCCGTGCACGCGCAGCGCCTGCCCCACGACGACCCCTTTGAAGAGGGTCTTGTTCTTGCCGTGATACCCTGCCAGCACCTCGATCTCGGCCCCCGGGGCAAAGATGCTGTCGGCGCTGGCGGGGAAATCCGCCTCAACGCGGCTGCCGTCGGCGATGGTGATGCGCGCCTTGGGAATGCGGTTGAGCAGATGGTCCGTCTCGATCCCCTCGATAATGTATTTCCCCGGCACGACCTTGCCGTTCATCCTGATATCCAGCGTGATTAGATCCGCGTCCGCAGACCAGACAGGGCTAACCATCGGGCGCCTCCCGGCTGGGCGGGAAGCGCAGCATTTGCCCGGGTTCCAGATGGGTCAGATCGTTGAGATCATTGGCGCGGGCCACATCCACATAGACATCCGTGCGGTCATAGACCCGGTAGGCCATCAACGGCAGCGTATCGGCGGCGGTAACCGTATCGGTGTGGGTGAGATCGGCAGATTTCTTGTCCGCCCGGCGCGCCAGATCCTCGGGTGTCTGGTGCTGGCGAAAGCTCACCGACAGCCGCGCACGCAGCGGCTTTCCCGTAGGCGCGAAGAGGTCGTACTTGATGCCGAGCTTGGTCAGCATGCATTTGAACGCCATGCCGCCCCAGACCAACTTGAGGTAATTGGGGGAGTGGATCTTGCCGTGGTAGGTATAGGCGATGTCCTTGAACTTATCGACTTCGCCGTTGACGCTTTTTGCACCCCTCACAGCGCCCGTGACATCGATCACAAAGTCAAAGGAGACCTCCTGCGGGCTTTGGGTGTGAAACTTCAACACCGTGCCCGCCGCATCACTGCCCCGCGCCTTGGAAAAGCTGGAACTGTGGCTGTGCGAGATCGCATCGGGGTTGATCTGAAGCTCGTACTTCCCGATCTTGGCCCGCAGCTCGCGGTCCGAATAGGCGATGATGTCGAGTTTGGAGAGCATCTGCCGCGCTGACCTAGCGGGCCTGGCGGCGCTGGTGCTCGCGCGCGATCATCCGGGCGCATTCGGCCAGAATATCCGCCTTCATCTCTTCGCGCGTCTCGGCGCTGAGCGCGCTGCCTGTCTCATCTCCCGGCACGGTGCCATCCTCATCCGTCAGGCGCGCCTGCACGATCAATTCGCGTATCTCAACCGGCATGAAAATCCCCCCTTTTATTGGTGTTTACGGCGCGAATGTTCCGGTGGCAGTCAGGGTGCGTTCGACCTTGCGCACCACCCGGTCGTAGGCCAGTTCCACGGTTTCCATGGCGATCTGGTTCTGCGTGGCGTCAAGGCTGCCGATCTGCCATTTGACGGGCCAGGCGTTCACCACATTCCACGTCATCAGCGGTTTTTGCTTTTGATCCAGCAGGGACACGGTGATCGACTTGGGCTTGACCGGTCTGCTCAGATCGCTTTCGAACGTATCTTTCAGCCAGGTGAAGAACGGCGAGCTGGCCAGAACCATCCCGCGCTTGAGCGTCAGATTGCTGGCCTTTACAGCCCCCGGCAGCTTGTGGACAAAGCGGTTCTCGCCCCCTTCCTTGAGCTCGACCACCTCGCGTTCCGCATCAAGCCCCGAGACCTCCTGAAAGCCGGTGTCAACCGCCGCCTTGCTGCCAGCGATCCTGACAGTGAACTGAAAGCTGACCGGCGGGTAGTAGCTCACCGCCCCCTAGCTCCCGTTTTCGATGGTCAATTCCTCATGCGCCAGCTCCAGCGTTTCCACTGCGACCTCATTGCCATCGGATTTCATATCCGTGCCTTGAATCTTGGTCGGAAAGGCATTGGCCAGCTTCCAGACCATGGTCGGGTTCGCCTCCTGATCGAGCAGGCTGATCGTGACGCTCTGGCGTTTGATCACATTCATCTGGATCTGCTCGAACCACTTCCAGAAGCGGTTGTCATTGACGAAGATCCCTTTTTTCAGCGTCACATTGCCGGTCTTGATCAGCCCCGGCATCTTGATCACGTGAAAGCCCTTGCTGTCGCCCGCACGGTAGGTGATGGGCTCTGCTTCGGTATCGAGGCCCGAGACTTCCTGAAATGGGATCTGCCCGGGATCGCCCAGATTGACGCTGAAGTAGAATTTCGGAAGCGGCCAGGTTGCCCCCTGTTTGTCGCCGGCATCAGCCATGTTGTCTCTCCTTCTGACCCGCTATCAGGACGTCTGCATTTTCTGTTGGAACGTGATCACGATGAACTCGGCGGGCCGTGTGACTGCCACCTTGACGGTGACGCGCATGTAGCCGTCGAGAATGTCGTTACCCGTCATGGTCGAGCCGAGACCCACATCGACGCTATAGGCCTCTGCCGGGGTGGCGCCTGCCAGCGCGCCTGCCTTCCACTGATTGTTGAGGAAGTTGCCGATCATCGTGCGCACGGTGGTCCAGGTACCCGCATCGTTGGGCTCGAACACGTAAGCTTCGGCAGCGATGGCGATGGACTGCTCCAGCATGATCATGGTGCGGCGGACGTTAACATACCGCCAGTCCTGGCTATTGCCGTCGAGCGTGCGCGCGCCCCAGACCAGCACACCGCGCCCGATAAAGGTGCGGATTGCGTTGATCGCCACACCATCCAGCGGCACGTTCAGGTCTTCCTGCTCTTCGTCGCTGATCGCCACGGCGGGGGAAATCACGGAGACCACGGGCGTGTTTGCGGGCGCCTTGAAGACACCGATCGCAGCGTCGGTGCGCGCGTAGACCCCGGCCATGGCCGCGGCGGGCGGCATCAGGTTCATCTGCTTGAGCACCGCCACCATGACGGTCTGGTAATTCTGCGAGATCGCCGCCAGCGCCTGATGCGTCTTGAGGATCTTGGCGGGATCGGTCTCTTCCCCTGTCATCTGGGTCAGATAATCGTCAACGCCCTTGAGCTGACGCGCCTTGGCAGGATCATTCTCGGGGTTCGCGAACTCCCCCTTGATGTAGTTCGACAGCGCGCTCAGGTTATCCTTGGCAATATTGAGATAGCTGGCGTCGGTGCTCGCGTAGATATTCGTGTTGACCCACGGATAATAGGCCGCGCCAAAGCTCATGTCCTCGTAGCTGATCAGCGTCCGGAACCCATTGGTGCCCGAGATGATGTCGTCGGTCTCGTCAAAGGTGCGTTTCTGATCCCCGTTGAACACATCGAGGACCGCGACCCGGTTCTGCATGGCGATGCAATGGGGAAAGGCCTTGTCCCAGATCGCCTTATAGTCGTCCTTGCCCGACATCAGCACCGCATCGGGGATGACGACCATCGTGGGCTCTTTTTCCTTTTTGAGCGCCGCCCAGACCTCATCCCCGAAATCATCGGGTGACTTGGTGGTCGGCGTATCCGCCGTACCGTAACTGCCGACAGAAACGATCCAGCACGGCCCGCCACCGTTGTTAAAGTAAAGGCGCAGACCGTTGTAGAGATTGAACTGGGAGGTCGCTACCGGGCTGATCGTGGGGACGTTGTCCTCCATCGCAAAGGTATATTGCAGCGTCGGGGCACCGCCAAAGAGCGCCTCATACTCCGCCAGCGACGAGATCCGCGTCGGGTGTTTATCGAGGCTCTGGGTGCCACGCGCCGCCTTTTTGGTGTAGCCGACGAACACCGGGATCCCGGTCGGGACCTCCACCACCGAGTTGGGAAACGCATCTTTTTCGAAAATATAGACGCCTGGGGTTTTCTGTTGCGGCATATCGTTCTCCGGTCGGGCGGCGGTTGGGCAGGGTCAGCGAACCTGCGGGGTGTCGAGTGAAGCGGTGGACATATCGGGCCGGATCAGGACGTGGTCGCCTGCCGCGCGGCGGCACCGTCCTCGATGGCGGCAATGGCGGCGTCATACTTGGCCTGCGCGGCAGCCCAGGTGGTTTCAGCCTTTGCGTGGGCCAGTTCCTGTTGGGCCAGCGCCGTTTCATGGGCGGACTTCACCACGGTGTCGGCCGCGGTCTTTGCGTCATCGGCCTTGTATTTCGCCGCTTCTGCCTTGGCCTGCGCCTTTTGCATGGCGGTAACCGAGGTGATCGCATCGGCCTTTTGCTTTTGCGCGGTCTTCAGGTCCTGTTCCTTCTCGGTCTGTGTATCCTTGGCCTCGGCCAGTGTCGCCTGAGCGGTGGCGAGCGCTTCGGCGGCTTGTTGCAGCGCGGTGCTGAGCGCTTTGGCCGCGTCGCTGGCGGCCTTCACACAGGTCTTGAAGGAGGCGTCGCCAATGGTGCTTGCCGCTGCGGTCGTTTCGAGACCGGCGGCGGCGGCCTTTGTCAGCGCGTCGTGGGTCTGGGTCTTGGCGGCTACATCCGTGCTTGCCTTTGACAGATCCGACACCGCGGACTTGAGCGCGCCCTGCGCCGTCTTGATGTCGCCGGTGGCAGTTGTCACCGCCGTCTTGGCTGCATCGAGGTCCTTTTGCGCCGCATCAACCGCTCGCTTTGCGTCCTTGGCTGCGTCAATTGACAATTGGTGCGCTGCCTCTGCTTCCCGTTCGGCCTGGCCGAAAGCCGCATCCGCCTGCGCCTTGGCCAGCAGATAGACCGCTTCGGCCCGCACCTTGGCAAGCTCCGCTGTCGCGCGGGCTTCGTCATCTTTTGCCTGAGCCGCGGATGTTGCCGGATCACCGCCGGATTTTGACCTTTTGGATTTCGTTTTAGCCGCACCCTTGACCTGTGCGCCCGGACCGTTGGCAGTATCGGCCATGTCTCCCCCGTTTCCGCAGTGCCGGAAGCACAGCGGATCAAAATTCGTGTCTTGATATGTTTCAGCGGGTCGGAAAAAAGAAAACGAAGTAGAAAAGCGTACAACCCAAGGTAAACGTTCCACAAATTATTTCGTTTGGGAAGAACTTTTTGACATAATCTTTTCCACAGGTTTTCCACAGGGACGCCGGTACCTGCCGGAGATTGAATTACGTCTTTGGCTTGTCGATGCCGGACATCGCGTCGCCCGCCTTTGCGGCAAAGCCGTTTTCCTCATCGATATGCTCGGCCAGTTGCGTCTCGTAAACCGACTGGGCCAGCGGCTTGATCGGCTGCGCACGGGCGGCTCCGCTGCCTTGATTGGTCTGCTGATCGGCACGTTTGAAGACGCGAAAGGGCCCCTTGCTGCTCCCACCCGGTTCGTCCACGTCATAAGACTTAGACTCTGGATCGATCTTTTTGCCATCGGGCGCGTATTCAGAAACATTCAGCGCATCCCCGCGCATCTGATCGAAAGACCGCCCGTGCCATCCCGTGATCTTGTCGAAATGCTTGTCGCGCGGATTTTTCTCCATCGGCCCCAGAACATCGCCGTACATCTTGTTTTCGTATTTGTTCCGCAGATTCTCCGCATATTTGACGCGCAGATCGTCCGCTTCCTGCATCGTGCCCATGCTCTGGTTTTCGACGGATGCCCCGGTCTTGCCGCCGCGGCTGAAACTGATGAACTTGGTGTCAAATGCCTCCGCATATTTGCCCAAGTGTTCGCTCGGCCCGATCTTGAGGTCGAGCACGATGCCACGGCGGCTCGCCCCGATGTAGGATTTCACCAGATCGACCAGATTGTAGATGAAGGTGATTTCGCTTTCGTCTTTGGCGAGCTGGTCAATCCAGCTTAGCATCAGCCCGCGGGCACCGCGCAGGATCGCGCGGGGGTCCTTGCTGTCAGCCTTTGCCTCGGCGGTTTCTTTTTTATCAACGCCCAGCATCTGCCGAAGATCGATGACATCCGCGTCCCCCGGGTCCAGCCCGACGCTGCCGGCAGTGGCCGGATCGCCATCGAACCTCAGCGCAAAGACCTGCACCCGGTGACCCAGCGTACGCCATGAGAAAAGGTTGAACCGCTCCAGACTGCCGAGTTTACGATTGCCGAGCCAGACGTAGTTGATGATCATGGAGGGTGTCGCCGCCCCTTTTGCAGCGGCCTTCTTCGACGACGAAGCGACCGCGGGCGCCGCCTCCTTACGGTCGGGTTCTTCGCTCTTTCCCGTCGATTTCGGCACAGCGGCGGGGGACGGCGGACGCTGCGCGCGCGGTGTCACAGCCGGTATGGGCTTGCGACGCTTTGCGATCTCTGAGGGTATGTCTTTCAGGGTGAACGGATGCGGATCATCCCGTAGCGCTGCGAAAAATCCCATCTGCTCGCCGATCTCGAGACCAGCCAACTGCTCGGCGAAGTGGTTCCTGAACTTGACGAAGCTTGCTGTCTCCTCGGCCTCATCGGAAAATTTTCCCTGAATGACGGCGCGGTGATGCGGTGAGGGCCCGCCCGGCGGCAGCGGTTGCTGGGAGGAGGATGTCTCGCGGTCCGCGAGATGCTTCAATCTGGCCAGCCGCTGCGCGCCGGGTGCAGCCAGCCCGGGGACCACGACACCGCCCGCCGTGGTGCTGACCCGCGCGGCGCTCCGGCTTTTGGTGTCCTGCTTGTTTGCCGGTGCTTTCATAGGTGCATGTCATGTCCAAGGCTCGTTCATCACCGTGCGCCGCCGTATGGGATCTGCCTTGCCGCGGGTGTCCTGACCAAAAACTCTACTGCGTCAGGTGAGTCGTGTCACCTCCGGCCTGTGCCGCCGACCGACATCGAAAGCGCAGCAATCGGGTCGCGGCGAACGGCATCCCCACGGTAGGCAAGATCACCCACAATCAGGAGACGGCCCCATGGATTTTCAGATCAAACCTCTGCCCGCAGCGGATTTCGCCCCCTTGTTCGCGCTCAGCGACGACGCGCTGGCCGCGCGAAAGGCCTGCCGGATGACAGTGACCGAGACGCCGGGCACGCCTTGCCGCGTCAGCCTGCAGGACGCTGAGATCGGAGAGCGGGTGATCCTGACCAACTACATGCACCAGCCCGGCGACAGCCCCTATCAGTCCACCCATGCCGTGTTTGTCCGGGAGAACGCGATGCAGGCGGCCCCGGTGGTCAACGAGATCCCGGCGGTGATCAGTACGCGGCTGATCTCTCTTCGGCTTTTCGATCAGATTCATATGATGGTGGCGGCGGATGTGATCCCGGGCGAAGAGGTCGCGGACGCGATCTCAGCGGCCTTTACGGATGCAGAGATTGCCTACGCGCATCTGCATATCGCCAAACCGGGTTGCTTTGCGGCGTCGGCGCATAGGGTCGACTGACGGCGGGGCGCGCCGCAGAACTGGCCCGGTCTTCGCCAAGCCGGGCCACCCCCGATCCCTGCCCGCCTGCGGCGCGCGACAAAGACACCGATCCGGAAACGGTTGTCAAAAGGCGCAACTCCGTTAGTCTCCGGGCTGAGGAAAATGGGGAGGAAGACATGTTCCGGAAAACACTCGCATCCGTGGCTTGCCTGGCGCTGGTCGGCACCGCCGCCACCGCGCAGGAGAAAATGCGCATTTCGCTGCAACTGCCGCTGACCAGCCACCTTGGCGAAAACCTGACGCTGTTTGAAAAAGAAGTCGAAGAGCGCACCGGCGGCGCCATCGATGTCGAGATCTACGACAGTGCGACGCTCTATAAAGACAAGGAAGTGCCTGCCGCCGTGGGCTCCGGCGCGATTGAGGCCGGTGTCGCCTCGCTCACGCGCTACGTGGGCGATGCGCCCGTGGTGGATGTGTTCTACATGCCTTTCCTCTTCAACACGGAAGAGAAAGTGCGCGCCGCCGTCGCCGAAGGCTCGCCCGTCCGCGAGATCCTGGAAACGGAGATCGCCAAGACCGGCGGCGAGGTGCTCTATTGGCAAGCCTACGGCGGCGCGATCCTGCTGTCGCAAGATGGACCCATTCGCACACCCGCCGATATGGAAGGCAAAAAGGCGCGTGTCTTTGGCAAGACGCTGGGTGATTTCGTCTCTGCCGCGGGGGGCGCGCCGACGCTGATCTCGGGCTCCGAGCAGTATCTGGCCTACCAGCGCGGCACGGTTGATGTGGGCATGACCGGCGTGTCGGGCGTGAAGTCGCGCAAGCTATGGGAGGTCATGGACACAATCACCAAGACCAACCATGCCAACATCGAATTCGTCGTGGTGGTCAACAGCGACTGGTGGGCCGGGCTGAGCCCTGAGATGCAGGGCCACATCGAGGCCGCGGCAGAGGTGGCGCAGAACGATGTGCGTGACCGGATGAGCCAGATCGAAGCCGCAGCCTATGCCGCCGCGGAAGAAAACGGCATGACCATCGTGGAGCTGACCGATGCGGAGCTGGCCGAATGGCAGGCCGTGGCGCAGCCTGTCTATGACGGCTATCTCGCCGCGACGGGTGATGCCGGGCGCCAGGTGCTGGACGCGCTCGGTGTCGGATCCGGTTCCTGAAACGCGCTGACGCTGGGAAAGGCGGCGGCCTGCCGGTCGCCGTCACTTCAATTACATGACAATCATCACCAGACTGTCGCAGATCGCCTGCACCATAGGCGCGCTGCTGATGGCGGCCACCGGGGTCATGCTGACCTATGAGGTGGTGGCCCGCTATTTCTTCATCCGTCCGACCATCTGGGCGGCGGAGCTGAGCCAGCTGTGCCTCATCTGGGGCTGTCTGCTGGCCATGGCGTACCTGCTCACCCTGCGGCGGCACATCACGGTGAACGCAGTCACGGCGCTGCTGCCCCTTGCGGCGCAGCGGCTGTGCACGGCGCTGGCGCTCATCGTGATCATTGTCTTTTCGGCCATCGTGGCGTTCTGGGGTTTTGACATCTTTCACGACAGTTTCACCCGAGGCCGCACCACCGGCTCGCTGCTGAACCTGCCGGTCTGGATCTCGGAGGCGTCGGTGCCGCTTGGCTTTGGCCTGCTGGCACTGCAGGGCGTGGTCGAGCTCATCGGGCTGCGCGGGTCAGACACAACGAGCCTCGGGGCGAGCCACGAATGACCATACTGCTGATCCTCGCGGCCCTCTTCGGTCTGTTGCTGATGGGCGTGCCGGTGGCCTTTGCGCTTGGCGGCATGGGGCTGGGGATGCTCTATCTGGGCGGGTTCTCCCCGCTCATGGCGCCGCAGTCGATCCTCTCCACCCTCGATGGGTTCATCCTGCTGGCGGTGCCGCTGTTTCTGCTCATGTCCAACCTGCTGCTGAAGGGCGGCGTGGGGCGCGATCTTTTTGCCGCCGTGCAGGCCTGGGTCGGGCACTGGCCCGGTGGGCTGGCGGTGGCGACGATCATCAGCTGCGCGCTTTTTGCGGCGATCTCGGGCTCTTCGGTGGCAACGGCGGCAACCATCGGGACCGTCGCCATTCCCGAGATGATCAACCGCGGTTATGAAAAACGCTTTGTCTACGGGCTGCTTGCGGCAGGGGGCACGCTGGGCATCCTGATCCCGCCGTCGATCCCGATGATCGTCTACGGCTTTGTGACGGAACAATCGGTCATAGCACTCTTTCTGGCGGGGATCGGGCCGGGGCTGCTGCTGGTCAGCCTCTTTGTCGCCTTTGCCATGCTGCACGCGCGGCTTTCCGGTAGCTTCCAGCCCGTGCCCAAGGCGAGCCGGGCGGAACGCCTGTCGGCATCGTTGCGCGCCCTGCCCTCGCTGGCGCTGGCGGCGCTGGTGATCCTGGGGCTCTACTCCGGTGCCTTCACCCCGACGGAGGCCGCCGCAGTCGGCTTCGCCGCGGCCCTCGGGATCACCGCCTTCTGGCTCCGCACGCTCACATGGCAGGCGCTCTGGGAGGCGATCCGCGAAAGTGCCATCACGACCGCAGCGATCCTGCTGATCGTGGCGGGGGCCAAGGTCTTCGGCAAGGCCATCGCCCTTTACCGCATCCCGCAGGACATATCCGCCTTTCTGGCCCAGACCATCGACGGGCCGGTGATGTTCATCCTCGTGGTCTCCGTTGTGCTGCTGCTGATGGGTCTGGTGTTCGAGGCGCTGTCGATGATCCTGATCATGACGCCGGTGCTGTTGCCCGCGGCTCTGGGCCTGGGCTTCGATCCCATCTGGTTCGGCATCTATATGGTGATCATGGTGGAATGCGCGTTGATCACGCCGCCGGTCGGGCTGAACCTCTACGTCATACAATCCGTCGCGCGCACCAGTCTGGCCAATGTGGCCCGCGGTGTCTGGCCGTTTCTGGTGCTCATGCTTGCGACGGTCGCGATCCTCTACGTCCTGCCGGACCTTGCCCTTTATATTCCTTTCAAATGGTGACCCCATGACCGCCGCCAACACCCTGCGATCCCTGCTGGCGCAAGACAAATGCCATGTGATGCCCTGCTGCTTTGACGCGCTGTCGGCGCGGCTGATCGAACAGGAGGGCTATGGGCTTACCTTCATGTCCGGGTTTGCCGCCTCCGCCAGCCGGATCGGTGCGCCGGATCTGGGGCTGATGAGCTATGGCGAGGTTGTCGATCAGGCACGCAACATCACCGAGGCCACGAGGATACCGCTGATCGGCGACGGCGACACCGGCTACGGCAACGCCATGAACGTGCGCCGGACGGTTGCGGGTTTTGCCAAAGCGGGCTGTGCTGCGGTGATGATCGAGGACCAGCTGGCGCCGAAACGCTGCGGTCACACGCCGGGCAAGGCAGTGGTCGGGCGGGACGAGGCCTGCGACCGGATCCGTGCTGCGGTAGACGCGCGGGAGGCTCTGCGCGCGGAGGGTCGCGACATCCTGATCCTGGCGCGCACCGACGCGCGGCATGAGCACGGGCTGGCGGAAGCGATGACGCGGGCAGCGGCTTTCACAGAGCTCGGTGCGGATATCCTCTTTGTGGAGGCACCGCGCTCGGAGACGGAGATGCGCGAGATCTGCGATGGTCTGCCGGGGCCCAAGATGGCCAATATCGTCGAAGGGGGCGAGACGCCGGATCTGCCCAACGCGCACCTGCAGGAGATCGGCTACGCCATTGCCGCCTACCCGCTGTCGCTGATGGCTGCAGCAATGCAGGCGATGGTCACGACCCTGCGCTCCATGCGCGAGGACTCCCGGCCCGGCCAGATGCCCTTCGGAGAGTTGCGGAAGCGCATCGGCTTTGACACCTACTACGAGGCCTCCGAACGGTATGCCTCCGCGCGACGCGACGTGTAGTGGCGGGGTAGGTAAACTCCCCATCCGTCGCTTTCTGGCTGGATCGTCAGCGGATGCCGCTCACGCAGTCCCCATCCAACCACGCCGAGGATCAGGGCTGCGCGGTGCAAGGTGATGACGTCATCACCTTCGCCCGTTGCAGGCCGTGCGCCCAGTTGGGTGACAGGCGCGCGGGCCGCGAAGGTGGTGAAAGCGCAGGGCGGAGACCTTCTGGGACACGCCCTGCGCCGCATTCAACGGGCTGATAGCATGTAGATGTCTCGATCGGATCGGTGGTGCCGGGCTGTTCGTTTTCTCGCCTCAGACACCCTGGACGCTAAAACGAGATGCAGCCCGGCTACCGCATCCCTTCCCACCTTGGGGCGAGATCCACGTGCAGATCAAAGAGATCCAGCCAGCGTTGAACCTGATGGTTGATCAGATCCTCCACGTTTTGACCGTCGGTGTAGAACGCGGGCATCGGTGGCGCGACGATGGCGCCCATCTCTGTGACAGCGGTCATGTTGCGCAGATGTGCCAGCGTAAAAGGCGTCTCGCGCACGCCCAGAACCAGCCTGCGGCGTTCCTTGAGCGTCACATCCGCAGCCCTCGTCAGCAATCCGCTGCCGATACCGTTGGCGATCTCGGCCAGGGTTTTGACGCTGCAGGGTGCGACCAGCATGCCGTGCGCGCGAAAAGACCCCGATGCGATCGCGGCACCGATGTCGTTGTTGGAATAACAGTGATCCGCCAGCGCACGCGCCATTCTGAGGCCATCTGCGGTCTCGACCGCCAGCGTCTGCATGGCAGGCTTCGTCACGATCAGATGAGTCTCGACCGAATGACCTTGCAGGACTTCGAGCAGCCGCAGCGCGTAGGGCATGCCCGACGCGCCCGACAAACCCACCACCAGACGGGTCACAGAGCCCTTGGGCGGTTTCCTGCTCAATCCCGGATCAGGCTGCAGTTTAGCGGCGGTTTTCATGTGTTCGGCTTGCACGATTTGATCCTTACTTCTATCATAGCGAGAAATCTTAACACTTTTTTTAATTATTTTGGCTGCGGCCGGTTTGCGATTTCGAGTTTTGGGATACCCACGAATGAAAGTTGAACTTGTCGTGCCGTACCACTGATCTTCGATTTTCCGCCTTCATCCTAAGGCGCCTGCTGACCCCGCTCACATGTTAATAAATGCTTATTTGAAATAGAGTGTGATAGATGAAAGTGCTTTTGATTGACGATGACGTCGAATTGTCCGCGGTCACCCGCGACGTCCTGAAAAGCTACAGCATTGAACTGGATGCCGTGCATACCCCCAGCGACGGATTTGCGGCGCTGGCGTCCAAACCCTACGATCTGCTGCTCCTGGATGTGATGCTGCCGGAGATCAACGGTCTGCAGATGTGCAGCAAGATCCGCTACAGCGATGCGCCCTACAAGGATATCTCGATCATCATCCTGACAGCGCGGACGGAACTCACCGATATGGTGGTGGGTCTGGAAACGGGCGCCGATGACTACATAAAGAAACCCTTCGAGCCGCGAGAGCTCGTGGCCCGGATCAACGCGATCATGCGCCGGTCCAAAACATCCCAGGCCGCCGCGACGGGTGAAACCAAACCGGGCAACCCGGCCCCCGCCAGCGGCATCAGCTGCGAGATCGCACTTGAAGGCGACACGCTGACAATCGAGACCCAAAGGGCCCGCGTTCTGGTCAACGGCGACAAGCTCGAGACCACGTCGATGGAGTTCGAACTGATGGTGGCGCTGGCACAGCGACCCGGCGAAATCCTGAACCGCGATGATCTGTTGGGGGAGGTGCACGGCATCAAGGTGATCTACACCCGCAGTATCGACGCGCTGGTCTACAGGTTGCGAACCAAGATCAAGGAGGCCGGTGCGCAGGCCGACTTCATCCGCACGGTACGGGGTCGCGGCTATTCCCTTGTGGGACAGGTGCATCACCCGTCACAAAGCTGACGGCCGAACCCAAATCTGTCGCATTATGTGGCGTTTTGTCACAGCACGTCATCTTTGACGGCTGTTGTGCTTTTTGTCGAATGATATGGGGGCGGGTCGATTTGTCCGGGCAATCGGCGTACATCAGGACCAACCGTTTCTCTGGTCAGGTATCGCCCCATGAGCCGTCTCAAATTGATCTTATGCCTTGTGCCCATCGTCCTCTTCGGTGCCATCGGAGGGTTCTTTTATGCCTATTCCGTGTCGGTCATGCAGGGGCTCGACAACCTGCCCGAAATCGAGGCGATCCATGCCATGCAGCTGCTCAATCAGGGCACCCGGAACATGGTGTTCCTCTTTACCTTCCTCTTTACGCCCATCATCGCCTTTGGCAACGCGGTCGCACTTTACCTGCTGGACGAGCGCGAAGCGGCGGGGCTTCTGCTGATCGCCACAGTGATCTATTTTCTGGGATCGTTCCTGCCAACCGTGAACATCAATGTCCCGCTCAACACGGCACTGGAGGCGTTGGATCCCGCCCGGCTCGACCCGGCCCGCGCGCCAGAAGTGTGGTCTGAATTTCACGCAAGCTGGACATTCTGGAACACCATTCGTGCCGTCATGGCGCTGCTGGCACTGACCTTCGCGGCCCTGTCCATGTACTCATTCGCGTCCCTGAAACGCGCCACTACCTGACCACATCAGACCAACGCGACCTTGGGCGATCTCTTGCAGGAGGTCGCCTTTGTGCTGTTCTGAAACCGGTAAATGATCTGTGACAATCCTATCATATTTCGACATCTGGTCATAATCTGCGTGCGGAATTCC
Organism: uncultured Roseobacter sp.; assembly: GCF_947496515.1. Classification (GTDB taxonomy): domain Bacteria; phylum Pseudomonadota; class Alphaproteobacteria; order Rhodobacterales; family Rhodobacteraceae; genus Roseobacter. Next base: position 445,172 of record NZ_CANMDB010000002.1, read on the forward strand.
GTGTAGAAACTCCATTCTTTGTTGTTTGAGTTGAGCCGGTCCCGGTCCGTACATTGGTGTCAGTTAAACCTGACATACGAGGATATGACCGTGAACACCGTTTATGCCCCGGAGACGTTTGAGGATGGCAGCACCGCGCGGCATGCCCCTGAACCGGTTCTCCGTTTTGAGAATGTCTCCCGGATCTACAAGATGGACCGGGTCGAAGTGCCCGCCCTGCAAGGGGTCAGCGGCAGCATCGCCCGCGCGCAAAGCACCTTTGTCACCGGCCCGTCGGGCAGCGGCAAATCCACCCTGCTGAACATCCTAGGCCTGCTGGACAGAGCCACCAGCGGCACGGTGGATTTTCTGGGTGAGGACGTCACGCAGCTGTCGGACAAGGCCGCGGCAGACTTTCGGTCGCGCCATATCGGCTTTGTCTTTCAGAGCTTCAACCTCATTCCGGTCCTGAGCGTCCGCGAGAATGTGGAATTCCCGCTGCTCAACCACAAAATGACCGCCCGCGCCCGCCGCGACCGGGGCGCGGAATATCTCGAAGCAGTGGGTCTGGGTGACATGATGGATCGCCGCCCCGGCGAAATTTCCGGTGGCCAGCGCCAGCGCGTCGCCATCGCCCGGGCACTGGTCAGCGAGCCCACACTGCTGATCGCGGACGAGCCCACCGCCAATCTCGACAGCAAGACCTCTCGCGACATCGTCACTCTGATGGAGCGGGTGCAGCGCGAGCACAGCACGAGCGTGCTCATCTGTACCCATGACACCGATCTGATCATGCCCGCCAGCCGGGTCATCAATATCATCGACGGCAAAACCGTTCAGGAGTAAGAGCCATGATCTGGAAAATCGCACTGCGCAACATCCTCAAAAACAGCCGCCGATCGCTGACGACAGCCTTTGCCATCGGCATCGGCGGTCTCGCGGCCCTGCTCTTCGGGGGCTTTGTCACCTCCATCTGGTTCGGCGTGCAGACGTCTATGATCCAGGAGCAGGGCAACCTGCAGATCTACCGCAACGGCTATCTGGATTTCGGCGCCGCAGATCCCGACGCCTACACCATCAAGAACTGGGACCAGGTGGTTGCCCGCCTCGCCGCCGATCCCATGCTCGCCGAAGAGCTGACGATGATCACCCCGCGCATCAATATGGTAGGTGTCGCGGGCAACGCCGAGACCGGCAATTCCAAGACCTTCATCGGGACCGGGATCGTGCCTGCGGAAATCGACCAGATGCGGCAATGGGACGGCTGGCAGATCAACCAGACCACGCCAGCGACCGGCCTCACAGGCGGCAGCGCCGAGGATGTTGTGATCGGCGTCGGTATGGCCCGCATGATGGGGCTCTGTGCAGACCTCGCGGTGCCCGATTGCCAGGACCCGCCGGTAAATGAGGCGGCCAACGCCAGCGCAGAGCAGGACTTCTCCTCTCTCGTCGCCGGGGAAAGCGAACTGGCCACGACAGACCCCACCGCGCTTGCGCCACAGCTTAACGTGATGGCCGCAACCTCCACCGGTGTGCCCAACATCGCCCGCGTGTCGGTAATGAGCGCCCAAAGCCAATCGGTCAGCGCCATCGACAACGCCTTTGTGATGATGAACTTCGAGGAGGCGCGCACGCTCCTTTACGGTGACAGTCAGGAAGCAACCGCGCTGATGCTACAGGTCAGGACCCCCGCCACTCTGGAGGCCGTCAAGACCCGCGTGGCCGAGGTGATCGCCGCCGAAGGGCTGGACCTCAGCGTCTACCACTTCACCGAGGTGGACCCGACCTTCAACCGCATTTTCGGCATGTTCACGTTCATGTTCATCGTGGTGTCGCTGGTGCTGTCCATTGTCATCGTCTTCACCATCGTCAACACCATTTCCATGACCGTGATGGAACGGGTGAAGGAGATCGGCACGATCCGCGCGCTTGGCTTCCGCAAGGGATTTGTTCGCGCCCTCTTTCTGACGGAAAGCGTGTTGATCGGCGCCATAGGTGCTGCACTGGCGCTCGTCTCCGCGCTGATCCTCGCCAATGTGGTCAACAGCGCGGGCATCCAGTGGACACCGCCGTCGAATGCGACACCGCTGACCGTGCAGCTGATGGTGCTGGACAATCCGATGTTCGCCATCGGGGTCGTCACCACGCTCATCGTCCTCGCCTTCCTGGCGGCCCTCACGCCGACCTTCCGGGCCGCCCGTTTCAACATCGTCGAGAGCCTGCAGCGCGCCTGAGTGCCGCAGGACGACCCCAACACTTCAGAAAGGACCAGCCCCATGTCACTCGATCGTCGCGACTTCAACAAACTGCTTTTCGGCACCCTCTCCACCGCCGGTCTGGGCCTTGGCGCGCTGCCAGCGCTGGCAGGAACGGCCGACACCCTGCTCAGCCAGGCGGACAGGATCCGGAACCCACAGACCACCTTTGCCGTCGATGTCGAACTGGTTGACTACAACCGGGGCAAGGTGAAGGACCGCACCTCCGTCACTGTCTATGCCCGCCCGGCCACCAGCAACTTCCAGACGCTGGTGCATATCAACAGCCCCGCCCGGGACCGAGGCAAGATCATGCTGCGCAACGGCAATATCCTGTGGCTCTACGATCCCGCCTCCAAGGCATCGGTGCGCATCTCACCGCGGCAGCGCCTCCTCGGCAATGCATCAAACGGCGATGTGGTCAGCTCCAACCTCGTGGGGGACTACAGCGCCCAGCTGGCAGGATCAGAGGCCATCGTGGACGGCGACCGGCAGAACCGCTCCTGCCAGAAACTGATGCTGAAACAATCGCGCAACTCCGCCACCTACAGCAGTATCGAGTTCTGGGTGGACGCAAGCAACAATCAGCCGGTCAAGGGCAAGTACTACACGAAAAGCGGCAAGCTGATCAAAGTAGCGTGGTACCGTAAGTTGAAATCCCAGATGGGCGCACGGCGTCCCACCGAGGTCGTGATCGCCGATGGCTTCAACCCCAACAGCGTCACCACCATGAACATGAGCAACTTCCGAGCAAAGGAGATCCCGGCGAGTTGGTTCAGCAAAGAGTGGCTGCCAAACTTCCGCGCCTCCTGATCCAACAAGCATTGAATAGACCCATGTCCCGCACCGCCCCCTCTCTCGCCGTCCTGCTGCTGACCTGCGCTCTGGCACAGTCAGCGGCAGCACAGGACTTTGACCTGCCACCGCTTCTGCCCGGTGACAGCGCCCCCGCCGCCGAGCCGCTGGAGCCACCGGCCCCGAGCGACACGGCAGCGGACAGCACCGCGCTGCCTCCCGTGCTGGAGGATGCAGGAGAGGACTTGGCGGTGCCGGATGTGGCAGCCGCCGAGGAAGCGCCCCCGCGTTTCTCTCTGGGGGAGAATGCCACGCTGGAACTGGAGGCCCGCGCGTTCGATACGCTGGGCAGAGACGGCGGGTCCGACGCCTCACTCCGGCTTCAGGCGCACTACTACGGCACGCGCCCGCTCAGCGACAGCGCCAACCTGATCTTTAACCTCAGGGCGCGCGCGACCACCTCGGACAACGACGACTTTGCCTTCGAGGACGATGTCAATTTCGATGTGCAGGAGCTGGCGGTGAACTTCGCCTTCCCCGGTGGCAGCAACCTGCAGATCGGTCGGACCAACATCCGCAACGGTGTCGCCCTGGGGTTCAACCCAACCGACTGGTTCCGCGACGACAGCCTTGTGCTCACCGGCAGTGCCGCCCCCGCCGACCGCCGCCGCGAGCGTCTGGGGGTCTTTGCTCTCACCGGCTCCACCAGCATCGGCAGCACGCTTCTTCAGGCGGGGATCCGGCCCGAGATCAAGGCGGGCAGCAACTCCATCTGGGCGGGTGCTGACAACGTGGGCCTGCAGCTCAATCGCACCAACGCATCAGACGCGGCCTTTGTCAAAATCACACCGAACCTCGGCGAAAACCTGTCACTCACGGCCAACGCCCTGGTGCTGGACGGCGACCCGGGCCTAGGGTTCGAGCTGAGCGGCACCATCGGCAACAGCCTCGTGCTCTACTCCGAGGTCATGGCTCAACGCCGCCTGCCGCTGGCTGCCGAAGCGCTGAGCGACGGCTCGGGCTCCGCAGGGTTTCGGGAGGGGATCGGCGCGGATGCGGGCCGCAAGACGCAGGTGCAGGCCGTCATCGGGGCCAACTGGGCACTGCCCGAAGCAATCGTGGGGGCCGAACAGGTGTCGCTGGTGCTGGAATACCACCGGAACACCGGCGGGCTGTCAGGCAGCGAAATCGACGCGCTGGCGGATGCCGCGGGCCCCGATCTCGCCGCAGCGGGTACGCTCTTTGATCTGGCCAACAGGCGTCAGGAACCGCTCGCCGAAGAACAGCTCTTTTCCAGCCTAACCTGGACCGACGCCATCGGCGACAGCGATCTGTCATTTCTGGCGTTTCTGGTCCCCGAGGACGGCAGCGGGCTGGCGCAGGTCTCGCTCGACATTCCCATCAACGACACGGCGACACTGGCGCTGCGCGGGATCGAGTTCTTTGGCAGCGACGCGTCGGTCTACGGCTCCAACCCCACCGAGCGGTCGCTGCAAGCGGCCCTGATCTGGCGTTTCTAGAAACGAGGCCGGTTTGGAACAGACCCTGGAAGGACCCGAAACATGCACGTGCTGATGCTGGACGACGATGCGGAGCTGGGCGAAGCGATGGAACCTGCGTTCAACACCTACGGGATAGAACTCAGCGCCGCACATACGCCGTCAGCTGCGTTCAAGCTGCTGGAAAGCCGCAGCTTCGATGTGTTGCTGCTCGACATGATGCTACCGGAGCTGGACGGCATGTCCGTCTGTCGCAAGATCCGCGGCAGCCAGAGCGCCTACGCGGAAATCCCCATTGTCGCCCTGACCGCGCGTTCGGGGCTGACCGACCGGGTGGTGGCGCTGGAAAGCGGCGTGGATGATGTGATCGCCAAACCCGTCGAGATGCGCGAGCTTGTCGCCCGCCTTGGCGCCGTGAGCCGCAGGATACGGGCCAGCGACAGCCCGGCCCCGCCCGCTGCGCCCCAGCTGGCGGTATCCCGGGCCACCATGAGCGCCTCGTACGCCGAGCACAGCGTCAATCTCACTGAGTTGGAAATGCGGATCATCGAAGCCCTGCACGCGCACCCAGACACCTTCCTGACACGCGAGGAGATTCTGCGCAGTGTCGGCTATGACATGCGCAGCGACCCGGCTATGATAGATACCATCATCTACCGCATCCGTCAGAAGTTCCGCGATCAGGGCCTTGGACAGGATTTCATCCGAACCGGCCGGGGAAAGGGATATGCGATCATGTTGGATCAACGCTCATGATGCGCGCATTGCTCAAGGCCCGGATATGGCCCGAGGACCGCTCTGTCTTCAGCGCGTTGCTCTGGGCCACGCTGTTCTCGACAACGGTGCTCAGCATCGTGCTGGTGCTGTCCCTGCAACGCGTGGCGGACGAACACCCCCGCCGGTACCTGGCCAAGACCCTGTTCGAAGCCTTCGTCGATGACGCCATCGGCGAGGACGAGGTGCCCCATGAGTTGGAGGAAACCTCCATCGTCATCATGACACCGGAGGAAACACTGGCCTCGCCCTATGCCGATCTCTACCGCGACGCGATGAACGACCGGGACCGGATCGCGATCAGCAGCTTTGGCGATCGCTACGCCGCTGTTTCGGCACGCGAAGATGTGGTCGCGGTGCTGCCGCAGTTCGGGCGCAGCATCTCCACCTATGCGTTGTTCCTCGTCGGGTTGGTGGTGCTGTCCGTGCTGCTGACTGTGGCAGGGATCTTTGTGGTGATCCGGCGGCTGACCCTGCCCTTCGACGTGCTGACCCACGGCATCAAGAAGGTGGAGGGCGGCGATCTGGACTACCAGATCCCGCTCGACAAGACCTACGGCGAATTCCGTACCTTTGCCGCCAGCTTCAACAAGATGGTGGCGGAGCTGCAGCGCATTCAGGAAAGCCGCCGGCATATGCTGCTGGCCATCCCGCACGAGATCCTCACGCCGCTCTCCCGCCTGAAGGTCCGCAAGGACATGGTGGATGACGCGCAGCTGCGCACGCAAATCTCGCGCGATATCACGGTGGTGGAAGAGCTTCTGTCCTCGATCCTTGCGGCGGAAAAACGCAACTCTGGCGAATCCACCTGCGATTTCATCGACCTGGAGCCCTTTGCGCACGAGCAGATCGCGCAGATGACGACACCCGGCGTGACGATCTCCGTGCAGAACCGAACCGACCGGGACACCGCCTATTTTGACGGCTTTCTGGCCAGCGTCGTGCTGAAGAATTTCGTCTCCAACGCCATCCGCTACGGCGAGGGGAAACCGATCAAGGTGATCTTCTCCACGGCCGGCGAAGACGGCGCAGACCTCAAGATCGCCGTGCGCGACCGCGGCATCGGCATCGCCGAAGACCATGTGAAATACCTGATGGAGCCTTTCTGGCGCGCCGACGAATCCCGCGGGCGCGCGTCGGGCGGCTATGGCCTGGGTCTGTACCTGTGCAAGACCATCGCCAACGGGCTGGGCGGCACCATCGAGATCGAGAGCACGCTGGGAGAAGGCACTGAAATCAGTGTCACGATCCCGGGCGCGCTTTGCACCACACTGGAGGCCGTCTGATCATGCAACATACAGCACATCCCGCCGCGATAGCCGGCGCGCCCGCGCTGGCACCTACATCTTTTTTCGACTGCCAGTCTCCGCAGATCGCGGCCTTTTACGACAAGGCGATAAAAGACTGCGCCCCGGACGACCGGGCTCGGGCGGTGGCACTTTTCTACGCAGTGCGGGACGCGCTTTTCTACGAGATCTACAATGCCGATTTCTCACGCCCCGCCATGTGTGCAAGCGCCATCCTGCAGCGCCGATCGGGTATGTGCATCCATAAGTCCATCGTCTACATCACCCTGCTGCGCCACGCGGGTATCCCCGCCCGGCTGTGTTTGACGGATGTGACAAACCACCTGTGCTCTGCCAAGCTCGAAGCGTTGATGGGCACGCGCACCTTTCACTATCACGCGCTGGTGCAGCTGCGTCTCGATGGCAAATGGATCAAGGCGACACCCGTTTTCAACGCCCGGCTCTGCCAGCTTTACGGGCTGACCCCGTTGGAATTCGACGGCTACAACGACTGCGTGCATCATCCCTACGACGAGCAGGGGCGCGCCCATATGGAAGTGGTGCGGGATCACGGATCCTTTGATGATCTGCCCTACGATCTGATCCTTCAGGGACTGCACGAAAAGCACGGATCGCTCTTCAAAACGCGCACGCGTTTTCGCTCTGGCTCGCTGATCGCGGACCGGGCCTGACACCTCTCAGGGCCTGTCCGTCAGCGGTATCTACCCCTTCAGATCACGCCCGTTGGAACGCTGTGGTGAGCGGCCGGTTTCCAACACCTCATACCTCCGATTTATAAAATATTATCAGCGGCTTGCCCCATCCTCCTGATGTGGCAAACCGAAGCGGATCGCGGGCGTTTCTGCCCGATCACAGCGTGTTACCAGGCGGCGTCAGAGGGCAATAAAACATCGCCTGCGATCTGCGCCACAATGATGTCACCAAATGGTGATCGACTGTGATGAACAAGAATGTTTCGGAACATTTCCGCAAACTAGGCAACAGGGAAGTCGTCTATCGTTGATTTTGCCGGACAGTAACACGGCGCATTTGAAACGAGAGGACAACATGATCATCAACTCCCTGGAAAATATCGCTGAGACCGAACGTGATGTGCCCTGGGGCAATGGCAATAGCCGTCGCCTGCTCATCCAGAAAGACAACATGGGCTATTCGCTGACCGACACCGTCATCAACGCGGGCACGGAATCGCTGCTGGAATACAAAAACCACCTGGAGGCCTGCTACTGCATCGAAGGCGAAGGCGAGGTCGTGGACACCACCACCGGCGAGACCCACAAGATCACCCCCGGCACGATGTACGCACTCGACAAGCACGAGGCGCATTGGCTGAAAGCGAGCAAGACCATGCGGCTCGTCTGCGTGTTCAACCCCCCACTGCGCGGCGACGAGCGCCACAGTCTCGGAGGCGGCAGCTCCGCCTACTAAGGCGGACAACCCTCTCCACACTTGCCAAAGGTGCGTCTTTCCATGTCAGATACCATCATCATATCCGGTTCCATTGCCGACCTTCCTCAAACGGCTTCTCCCACCGTGGCAGGATACCCGGCAGCGACCGATGGACAGACCGCCTTTGGCTTTTCTGGTCTACAGTTTCTCGACCACACGGACTTCGACGCGCTGCCAGCGCGCCAGCGTGGCCGACTGACCCGACCCTACGCACGGCTGAGCCAGATGATCAGCAGGTTGCTGGCCCAGACTGGTCTGTCCCCTTCAGACATCGCAGGGCAACGGACCGGGCTCGTCTCGGGCTCCATGTTCGGGTGCAGCCAGGTCTACGAGATCCACGCAAGGCTCCGCCATCTCGGTCCCCGAGGCGTCGATGCCATCCGCTTTGCCCAGGCCACCCACAGCTACCCCATCTCGGCCTGCGCCATCGACTTTCAGATCCAGGGACCCTGCTTTGCGGTGGTCAACACCCAGGCCGCCAGTCTTCAGGCGCTGCTGTGCGCCTGGGACTGGCTGCGCGATGGTCGCTGCGACCGCGTCCTTGTCGCGGCCTATGAGGACTTCACCGCACCGGTCAGCACCCATCTGGCCCACCGCGCCCGCGCAACCCCCGGGCTGGTGTTCGGCGAGAGCATGGTGCTCGTGATGCTCGAACGGGACAGCCTCGCCACAAGGGCAAAGAGCGCCCCGGTTCTGCTGGATGTGGCAGCGGGCCAGCCGACCGACAGCGCGCGCGCCTGCGGCACCATGGCGGTCGACCATCTTGGCGCCGAAGGGCTGCTGGCCCTGCACCGGTCGATAAGCATACCGGAACCCGCGCCGGATGGCGCGCAGATCCGACTACCGGCCTGCCCGGCTGGCATCGCGGTCACACTCGCCTTTAACGCAATGGAGCTTTGCTAATGGACCGCCGCGTCGCCATCACCGGTATGGGCGTCATCACCCGCGACGCGCCCGATCTGGATGCCTTCCGTCAGGTGCTGGGCCAGGGCGGCAACCCCCCCGGGCTTCCCTGCCAGTTCGACAGCACGGCCTTCCGCTCGAAACTTGGGTATCCCACCGATCCCGAAAAGACCGCGCGTCTGCTCGATGCCGCCCTGCGGCGGCACGGTGAGGTGCTGGCGGCACAGCCCTCCGACGCGGAAGCCGCCTGTGCTGCCAACGGCCTGTTGGCCGCCCTCGATGCGGTGGCCCGCGCCGGGCTTGACGCCGCCACACTGCGCGGGGCGGGCTGTGCGATCGGCACCACGTCCGGCGGGATGATGGACAGCTTTGCCGACCTGATGGAGACGGACAGCCCCGACGCGCTGGCCCAGGTCGTGGCACCGGCCAGTGCGGTCGACATCCTCGCTCGCGTGCTGGGGTTGAGCGGACCTTTGTGCAGCTTTTCCTGCGCCTGCATCTCGTCGCTGGCCGCCCTCTCCTACGCGTTTGCGCGGATCCGGTCGGGCGACGTGGACATCATGCTGGCTGGCGGCTCCGACCGCATGCGTGAGGCGGATTTTGCGGGCTTCAACGCCCTGCGCGCCATGGACCGCGACAGCTGCCGACCCTTTGACGAAACCCGCAACGGGATGATGATCGGCGACGGTGCCGCCATCCTTGTGCTGGAGGAAGAGCAGGCGGCGCGGGCGCGGGGGGCAACACCCCTGGCGTGGCTCTCCGGCATGGGGCTTGCGACTGATTCCCACCACATCACCAGCCCCAACCCCCACGGTCTGACCCGGGCCATGCAACAAGCGCTGGCCCAGGCACGGCGCGCACCGGGCGACATCGATTATGTCAACTGCCACGGCACGGCGACGCCGCTCAACGATGTGGCCGAGGCAGAAGCCTTGCGCGCCGTCTTCGGCAGCCACCGGCCACGGCCGATGATCAGCTCCACCAAAGGAAGCACCGGGCATCTGCTGGGCACCGCCGGTGCCATCGAGACGGTGGCGACCGTTCTGGCGCTGCAAACCGGCGATGCTCCCGTGATGACCACGACCCATACCCCGCTGGAGACAGGATTTCCCCTGCCGCTCAGCGGCGCGGACCGACGCATTGGCGGCAGGATCGCCATGAAGAACTCTCTGGGGTTCGGCGGGCTCAACGCCAGCCTGATCCTCGAACGCTGCCCAGAAACGGAGGCCCGCTGACAGATGCGCATCTATCCCCAAATATCTCTGGCCACGCCCGGCGACAGCTTTCGCGCGGATCTGGTGCAGACCCTGACGGACGGGCTCTCCCGCTGGAAGGACGCGCTCAACGCCGGGTGGATCGAGGATGACCAGCAAGGCTGCTTCGGAACCGGCCGCTGGCAGGCGCTGGTGGACGCAGGCCTGACCGGGCTGGTGACATCCGAGGACTTCGGCGGCATGGACCTCGCCGCCGCCGAACTGGCGGAGGTATTGGAGCATCTGGGCTACATCTGCGAGGATGCGGGCCTTGGCTTTTCGCTGGCCACGCATCTGTGCAGCACCTGTGTACCGCTGAAAACCTTCGGCTCGGACGCGCTGCGAGAGGAGCTGCTGCCAGATCTGGTCTCCGCTTCCCGCGTCGGCGCCCACGCCATCACCGAGGCGCACAGCGGCTCCGACGCCTTTGCGATGAAAACAACGGCTGTCCGGGACGGCGACGCCTATGTGATCTCGGGCGACAAGTGCTTTATCTCCAACGCGCCCATCGCGGATATCTGCGTGATCTACGCGCGTACCCACCCGACAAAGGGCGCGCTTGGCGGCTTTTCCGCCTTTGCGGTTGATTGCGACAGCCCGGGTTTCACCATCGGGAAACCCCGCAAAAAGATGGGCCTGCGCACGGCACCGATGGCAGACCTCTACCTGTCGGACGTTCGCGTGCCCGCCTCTCGCCTGATCGGGCGGGAAGGGCAAGGCTTCGTCATGCTCGACGCAGTCATGCGGTGGGAGATCCTCTGCGTCTTCGCCATTCAGGTGGGCGAGATGCGCCGCCAGTTCGAGGCCTGCCTCGCCTACGCCAAGGAGCGCCAGCAATTCGGCGCGCGCATCGGCTCCTTTCAGGCGGTCTCGCACCGCATTGCCGACATGCACATGCGCCTGCAATCGGCGCGCAGCTGGCTGGCGCGGATGGTCGCGGCGCTGGAAGGCGGCGGCCAGGCCTCGCTGGAATTCGCCGGTGCCAAGCTCGCCATTTCCGAAGCGCATGTGGCCAACGCCATGGACGCCGTCACCCTGCACGGCGGCACCGGCTACATGAGCGAGACAGGCATCGAGGCGCAGATGCGCAACGCCATGGGAGGGCTAATCTACTCCGGCACCTCCGACATTCAGAAAAATCGTATCGCCGCCATTCTCGGCCTGTGAGGACCAGCAGATGACCCACCACCCCCTTCTCGATCAGACCGCCCAACCCGGCATCCGCGGCCCCCGCGCCCTCTTCGAGGCCATTGCCGAGGCGATCGCGGCAAGGCCCGCTGCCACGGTCATCAGCGCGGGCGGCAGGCGGCTCAGTCACGCCGACCTTCTGGCGCGCGCGCGCGATGTGCAGGGGTGCCTGCCGCAACCTGTCGGTACGGGCGAAGATGTGGTGGCCATCTGCACCGAAAAGACCCCCGAGGCGATCGCCGCAATCCTCGGTGTGCTGGCCTCGGGTCGTGCCTACGCGCCGCTCGATCCGACACATCCCGGCGCGCGTCTGATGGGGATCCTGAGTGATCTGCGCCCCGCCGCCCTGATCGTCGATGCGGCCACCCGGGCCACCCTCGCGCCCTGGGCCGAAGGCGCCGGAGTGCCTCTGATTGATCTGGCCCGCGGGCCCGCCCCCGGCACAACCGGTCAGCTCTATCCACCCTCCGCGCAGGCTCTATGTGCCGTGCTCCATACGTCAGGCTCCACCGGCAAACCCAAACGGGTCGAGATCTGTGCCCCCGCCATCGACGCCTTTCAGGACTGGGTGACGGAGGCCTTCCGCATCGCACCGAGCGACTGTCTGGTGAGCCACGCGCCGCTGGCGTTCGATCTGTCCTTTCTCGATCTCTTTGTGCCCCTGATGACGGGCGCCGATCTCGCCCTTGCCGATGCCGCCTGCGCCCGCAACGGCGGCGCGCTCCTGCGGATGCTGGAAGCGACCGAAGCCACCGTCTGGCACTCAGCCCCTTCGGCATTGACCCTTCTGGCCCAGGCGGGCCGAAACACCCAGCTGCCCCATATGCGCCGAGTGCTCTTTGCCGGCGAGCCGATGCCCGCGCACACGCTGCAGGCACTCTTTCATCTCTTTCCGAACGCGCGCTTTGTGAACATCTACGGCTGCACGGAAACAAACGACACGTTCTATTATGAGGTGCCGCGCACCAATCCACCCGATCCGCTGCCGCTGGGACACAAGCTGCCCTATGTAGATTACCTGATCGTGGACGCCGCCGACCAACCGCTGGGGGGCCCCTGCGAAGGCGAGCTGTGGGTCACCTGCCCCACCATGATGCGCGGCTACGCAGATCCGCAGCTGACACGCAAAGTCACGGTGCGGCACGGCGGGCAACTCTACTACCGGACCGGCGACATCGTCGTGCGGAACGACGCGGGCCTGCTGACCTTCATCGGCAGACGCGATGCGGTGGTCAAGCTCAATGGCGTGCGCGTCGATCTGGGCGAGGTGGACCGCGCCCTGCAAGGTCATCCTCAGGTGAGCGAGGCCGCGACCTTTCTGTTTCCCACGGCGGCGGGGCTGGTGCTCTATGCTTGGGTCACGCCGGAAGATGCCAGCCTGAACAGCCTTGATCTGCGCCAGTATCTGGCACAGCTGCTGCCCGCCGCCGCCCTGCCCAAACGCTACATCCTCGATGACGCAGGGCTGCCCAAGAATTCCAATGGCAAAGCCTGCCGCCGGCAACTCGTCCAGTACGCAGCACAACATGCCAAACCCCCTGCCCCGGCAGACCCAACCACCTCACCAAGACCCTGAAGCAAAGGAAAGACCATGTCCTACCCCACATTGCGCACCTTCATCGCCGACGAATTCGCGATGGATCTGACCCCGGATCAACTGACCGACGATCTGGACCTGATTGAAAACGGCATCATCGACAGCCTCGGCGTGCTCAAGCTCATCGCCTTTCTCGAAGGCGAGTTCGATCTGATCATCACGCCGGATGAGCTCGACCCGGACAACTATCATACGATCTCGATGATCGAGGACATTATCCGCGAAAAGCACAAAACAGCCGCCTGAGCCCGGCCACGGAGGACCCGCCATGACACTCGATGATACAGCCAAAGCCCTTTTGACCGGCGAAGAGGCCTCCATGGCCGATCTGCAGTCCTATTGGGCCGCAGTTGATGTGGGCGCCCGCCCACGCGAAGAAATCATCGGTGTTCTGGCGGTTCTGGGAGCGGGGCCGTCCTGCTCGCTGCGGATGCAGAGCTTTGTGCGCTATGTGCGCAGCGCCTATCCGCCCGCGCGCCTGCCTGCCGCCACCACTGCCGTCAACATCGTCGGCACCGGGGGCGGGCTGTCGACCTTCAACATCTCCACCACGGCAGCCATCGTCACGGCGGCTGCGGGGGGCCGGGTGCTTAAATCCGGTTCCTCCGCCTATTCATCCTCCGTGGGCTCGGCCGACATCATGCAGGCGCTTGGCCTCTCCCGCGCCACATCCGACAGCTATGTCGATGCGATGTTGAGCGAGGTTGGCCTCGCCTTTGCCGCCCCGCAGCGCTACGCCGCCCTGTGCAAACGGCTTGCCATCGCGGCGATGCCGCTGAATTTCAAGATCGTCGGTCGCTTTGTGAACACACTCGGGCCGTTGATCTGTCCCTATGACGTCCGCGCCAGTGTCATTGGCGCCTCCACGCCGGAGCGCATGCGTCAGCTGACCGGGATCGCGCGCACGCTGCAGATCCCCGCGCTCATGGCGCATTCAGAACTGGGGGTGGACGAGTTTCTCAGCATCGGCTGTACGCGCTGGCAATGGGCCGACGCCGCCGAGATGCGCCGCTTCTGCGGCAGTGAGATCGGTCTGTCAGACGGGCCGGTCGAAGCGCTTGCAGGTGGCACGCTGGACGACAATCTCACCACCATGTTGAGGATTCTCAGAGGCCGCGGGCCGCGGCTCGCTACCCAGACCGTCGCCGTGAACGCGGGCGCGGCCCTGTACGCGGGGGGCATTGCCCGCGACATCGCCGAGGGCACGCGCCGCGCGCTCGACTGCATCCGGAGCGGTGCCCCCTTCGACACGCTCGAAGCGGCCCAGGCCTTTGCGAAGAAGAACACCGGCAAAGCCCGCGCCAGCCTGCAAAGAGCGCTGGCGTGAAGAGGTCCTTTCACCGCGCGCTGGACGAGGCTGCCGCCCCGCTGATCGCCGAGATCAAGCCAAGCTCGCCCAAGGTAGGTGCCCTGCTGGCGACACGCACGGTAGACCAGATCGCACGGGACTACGCCCGCGCGGGCGCGCCGTGCCTTTCTGTGACAACGGGCCGCTGGCACCAAGGCTCGCTGGAGATGATCGCGCAGATGCAAGGCGCCGGCCTGCCGATCCTGCGCAAGGATTTCATCACCAGCACTGCCGCCCTTGAGGCCTCACGCGATGCGGGTGCCTCCGCGGTCCTGCTGACCTGCAAGCTGATCCGGCGCCGTGACCTCTTGCGCCTCGCAGAACAGGCCCTGAGCCGCGGGCTAACCCCTTTCGTCGAAGCAGCCACGCCCGAAGAGCTGGACGGGCTGCGCCTGCCGGAAGGGGCCGTGCTGGCCGTCAACAACCGCGATATCGCCATCCGGGAAACGGATGATGGCGGCGTCGAGAACAGCCAGGCGCTCTATGACGCCGCGCGCGCTGCACATGCGGGATCGCTGATCAGCGCCTCCGGTCTTCTGACGCCCGATTGCGTGCACGCCGCGCGGCAAACCGGCTTCGATGGCGTGCTGGTTGGCACTGCGCTACTATCGGGTCCACAGCCCGCCTTTGAGACGACCCGCGACTTCATCGCTGCGGCAAAGTACAAAACACAGAAAAAAAGGCACTCGCGTGAGCACACACAGACCTCTACCGCCGGTGGGCGGCGAAACCATCGTGATATACAGCACGTCTGACACCCGCGGAAACCTCCTGGAAATCCAGCTTGACCGATGGGGTTTCATGCCTCTGCGCGCCGCGCGCCGCAAACAGGTCTACCGCCTGTTTGAGCACGCGATGATCAGCGCCGTCATCATCATGGCCGACCGCAAGCTGCGCAAGACCCGGGCGCTGTGTCACCGCCTGCGCAAGCTGTCTACGACCCTGCCCATCCTGGTGGTGCTGGGTGCGGCACAGGAGAGCGGCGGGATTGAGCTGCTGGAATCCGGCGCCGACCACTATGCCGTTGAGCCACTGGAGGTCGAGAAGCTGCTAATGTCGCTCACCGCGATCAGTCGCCGTCAGCCCGGGCGCACAAACCCCAACCGGCATCTTTCAAGCTAGATCTGCCATGAGGCGGCGGTGCCCTCAGGCCGCGCGCTCCCACAGCCAGCGGCCCGCGGGCCGCAGCGACGCCCCGTAGAGATACAGCAGCAAAGCCAGCGCACTCAGCACGGCAAAGGCAGCAAAGGGCGCACGCGGGTCAATCGCACCGACACTCGGCGCGAAAAAAGCGGCCAATACCTGCCCGGCATAGAGCGCGGTCGCAATCAGCCCTGAAAGCCCGTGCGCGGTCTGCGGTGTGCTCCGCGCCATGATTGCAGAGATCAGCACCGGCAGCAGCGCGCCGAAGGCCACGCCGATCAGCACCGCAGCCAACAGATACCCCGGCAGAGACCCGACAAGGCTGCAGATCGCAAGACCGGTCAGCAGCAGCACAAGGGCCCCGGATCGCACGGCCCCCGGCGCGTGTCCCGCGCGCGAGGCAACGATCAGCGACGCGATTCCGCTGGCCAGGGTTGCGGCTGCGATAACCAGACCGGACTGCACCGGCGCCTCGCTCAAGGCCGGCACAAAGGGCACCTGCACAGGCATCAGGTAAAACGCGCCCATCGCCATCACCAGCAACCCGAGCTCCAGCAAGATCGGACCCAGCGGCACCGCGGTCTGTTGCACGGTACCGGGTGACCGCCAGCTGCGTCCCGCCACGAGAACAGCCACCGGAACAGCCAGCAGATAGAGCACGAACGGCGCCTGCCAGGCGATCCCCGCCAGCGCCCCGCCGCAGAGCACAAAGATCACGCCGCCAAAGGTATTGACCGCGGCCTTCCGCCCGATCACCCGCCCGCGCTCTGCTCCCTGGTAATGCGCGGCGATGGCCGCCGTGGCGAAACAGAGCACCGCCGCCGTTGCCAGCCCGAGCCCGACCCGGCTCAACAACAGAAAACCGTAGCCGGACGCCAACCCACCGATGACGCCAAAAAAGGCCAGCGCACAGAGCGACAGGCAAAACCCAAGCCTCTGATCCACGCGGCCGGTGAGCCGCCCCATGACGACACCTGACAGCATGATCACCAGCGCAGGCATAATCAGCGCGGCCCGCGCCAGCAGGGGGGCAGGCTGGCCTTCGGCAACGAGCCCGGCTTCCAGCACCGGGATTGCCGGCGCGATGGCCGCACCGCTCATCACAGAAGACGCACCCGCCGCCCATATCACGACCGCCCGCGACGGACGCCGCTTCAGACGCGCCAGGTTCACGCCGCAACCCGCGCGGCGTCGGGCACGCTGCCCGCAAGCCGTTCAACTGCCAGTGCGGCAGACGTCAGGCAGCCTTCCATGGTGTGCCCTTCCAGATAATCGCCCGCGATTTCCAGCCCGGCGATCGTGTCGATGGCCCGCAACATATCGCGCTTGACGCCGCTGAAATGGGGCGCGTACCCGCAGATGCCACCGGGATGCCGCGCCACATGGACCGCCCGGCGTCTGGCGCGGATCGGCAACCGTTGCGAAAAGGTCCGCTCCGCGATGTCGATCAGCTGCGCGTCATCGCATTCAAGCACCTCCCGCGCGGCCCGGCCCGACAGGGTGAAGCGCACATGCTCCGGCGTGTCGAGCCTGTTGGCAGAGCAGTGGCCCAAGGGCGATCCCGGCTCGAACATGATCGAATGGACCCCCTCGCGGAAAATCGGCGCGTCATAGACCGCGTTGATCAGCGCCAGCGGGAAATAGCGCAAACGGTCAAAGGCCACCCTGCCGAAAGCAGGCAGATCGACCAGGCGGCGCAGCACATGCCCAGGCACCGCCGAGATCACATGGCGCGTAGGGATCACCCGGGTGCCGGTACCAGCGGCAACGCGCAGCCCGGTGACCCGACCGTCGCGGGTGACAATCTCGGTGATGCGGGACCCAAGGCGGATGTCCTTGTCCCGCGCCAATCCGTCATGCACCCGCCCGAGGCCACCGGCCACAGCATGGTGCGAGCCCTTCCCGAAACCGGAGGCGAAATTCATCATCAGCGAGGGGTAGAGCTCATCCGGCTCCGCCGCGCCCATGATGATGGAAAAAAGCCGCAGCGGCCCCGCGTTGAGCGCATCGGTAAAGTGATGGCTGATGGGCGCGTGATCCCACCGCTGCTCGATGGTCTCGATCAGGCCGGAGGTGTAGTTGATCTTGTCGCTGTGCTGCTTGGCGAACCCGATGAAGTTGCGGAACTGCAGCGCCCCCCGCAAACCAAGAGCACGCGCCAGCCGCAGATCCCCCGTCAGGGTCTTGGATTTCTCCAGCGCCACCAGTTGATCGTTCAGGACGATGTGAAAGCCCGGATGCTGGTCCTGAAACTCCCGGATCGCGAACTCCTCCAGCAGGGCATTGAACCGCGGCCAGCCGCTTGAGAAATTCTTGCCACCGATCTCAAACGCATGACCGTCGTGCTGCAGGCAGGCCGCACGACCGCCCACATAGTCGCCCGTCTCGTGAATGACCGACGGTATTCCGCGCTGTGCCAGGTAATGCGCGGCCCCCAGACCGGAGACGCCTGCGCCAATGATGTGAACCGGATCCATGTGGATTACCCCCGTGATGAATGAAGTTTTACGCGCGATTGCAATCGCGCCGTCTCGATGCTGCAGTGACCAAAGGGCCGTTCACCGATCAGCAGATCAGCCCCCCGGGCGACCTGCCCATCCGCCCGGGTCCGCATCGCAAGACCACCGCGCAGGGTGACGTCACCAACACCGCAAAGCGGTGCCTCCTGCGTGATGCGGATGCCGGTCAGGATATCGCGCACCCGGGCGGCCCCGTCGCGCGTCGCGTTCAGGAAGCGCTGCAATTGCATAAACGCCTCCAGCAGGTAGAGCGGGTGGACCGTGCTTTCGCTGTCAGCCAGCAGACAGTCGGGGGAGATCGGCAGCAGCGCCGCGCCAACCGTCTCGCCATCGATCACCGGTGTGGTGATCAACACATTCTCCGCCCGCCGCTTGTTCAGCAGATCGCCAGCACAGGGGCGCAGATCATCCCGCGGCGCCACAGTCGTGCGCGGCGCACATACGGGGGCGAGGCCCACGGTGATGCGGGCACGCACCCGACCGGACTGCACCAGCGTGACCTCCACGCGGTGCCGCGCCCCGTCCTGCTGTTGGCTTACCTCCAGTGTGACCGGCGCCTCAAAGAGGGCGAATTTGACGAAACGCGCGTAGATCTCCTCCACGAAACACGGCACCGCCGCGACATCCTGCGCGGCCTGCACCGCCCCTTCGAGCAGCAGGAGCCCGGGGATGTGATCCAGCGGGTGATCAAAGAAGAACGGATGCGTCCGGTCCACCACGAGAGTGGGCGCGCCCGCGTTTTCCGGCCCGTAGCGCAACACCGCGTTGCGCTTGTCCAGACGTCTGTCCAGCGCGGTCATCGCGGGCACCGGTCCTGCAGCGCTCCGATGAAGTCACCGGCCCGGCGCACGGGATCCTCGCCCGCGGCCAGCGCGGCCTCGATCTCGCCCGAGATGGCGCTGCCGACGATGGCGATGTCGCAGCCCGCGGCAAAGGCCTGGGCCACATTCTCGGGCGTGCGCAGTCCAAAGCCCAGGGCAACCGGCAGATCCGTGTGGGAACGCAACGCTTCGATCTGATTTTGCAGCGCTTCGGGGTCCGCCGCGCCACCGGACCGTCCGTAGCTGGTGACCAGATAGATGAAGGCCGTCGCCCGCTGCAGCACCGCCTGACGGGTCTCGACCCGCGCATTGGCGTAGATTGTGCCCACAACGGCCAGACCCGCCGCCATCGCCGCGGCGTGAAACGGCACCGCCATCCGCGGCGGCAGACCGTGCGGCAGCACCCCCGCCGCACCGGCGCGCGCAGCCCCCTGCAACACACGGTTTAACCCGTGGGGGCGCAGCGTATGGCTCGAATCAGCCAGCAGAACCACGCGAATACGGTCACTGACCGAGGCAATCAGGTCGAAGTAATCCTCCAGCGAGGCTTCGTCATGCAACCCGCGGGCGTGCGCTTTCTGCAGTGTCTCACCGTCGGTAAAAGCGTTGCGAAACGGCAGGCACAACTCCACCATCGGGACACCGAGCGCGATGCAGCGTTCCAGCAGCGCTTGCGTACAATCGAGATCGGGATCCCCCGCCATGATCAAGGGGCAGAGCCCACGACGCCACACCGGCGTGCCGGTCTCCAGACTGCTATGTAAGGCCTGAACCATGATCACACTCCAATCTGATGGGCGGGGGCGGTGGCCAGCACCAGCATCCGCGCGGCTTTACGCTGGATCGCCCCGCCCTGGCGGCGCGCCGCGGTATCCACGTCGACGGTTTCGATGCCCGGGCTTTCGGCAAGATCCGCAATCCGGTCCGCGGTCAAACCACCGGCCAGCCAGACACGCTGTCCCGTCAGCCGGTCCCGCCAGTTTTGCAAGGTGTCCGGTTCCAGTTCGACCCCGCTGGAGCCGATGGCCTCGGTTCCGCCGAAGCGATCTATCAGAAAGATGTCGCACCCCGCATCTATATAGGGGTCAATCAGCCGCTCCGCCGGGCAGTTGCCATCATCGCCGACGTGGATCGTCTTGATCAGTGTCACGCCGCGGTCCTTGAGATAGCGCACGTCGCTGGGCCGGTTGAAGCCGTGCAATTGCACATGGCGCACGCCCGAAAGCTGCAACAGCTGCCACAGATCGCTCACCGGGCGCCGCACGCAGACCGCCACCGGCGTGACGCTCTCGCAGAGCTCCACAAGCTCGATGAATTTCGCGTCCGTCAGGTTACGCGGGTGACCGTCGATGCCGGTCCAGAGCCCGGCATATCGCGCCCCTTCCTGATTGAGGATCTCCAGTTCTTCCGGTGTTGTGACACCACAAATTTTCAAATCCATCTTCATCTCCGCGTCAGCTGAAAAGGTGTAAATCCTCCCCAAGCCTAGGCAGCAGATGCGTCACAGTGTGTTTAGAGTTTCGCTATAATTTTCGATCAGACACACAATCGTTCACATTTCGTAACCAAACGAAATGAAGCGCGAAAAAATACGTATACTACTGTTTTCAAATATTTTTATCAGAGACCGTACCGGGTTTTCAGCCGCTACAGCGCAAATATACCAAATAATGCTCTGTCTTGCGTCACACAGAAAATCAAACGTGGGAATAATCCAAAAATTAAAACCAAACGCGTTTTTGCGTTTAGCCAAACACCAGCCACACTGCAGGCGGGATGAAGATTCCAAGCCCAGTGCGCTCGACATGCTCACCACGTGCTCAACAAAAATTCTGAACGAAGGACAGTAACATGACGTTTAAAACCAAATCCACCTTTCTGGCCTGTGCCCTCGCGGCCCTGCCGTTTCTCGGATCGGCAGCACAGTCGGAAACGGCGGCCCCCCTGCTCGAAGCCGCGACCCCCACATCACCGACAATGACCAATTGCCGGCAGGTGATGGAAGGCGTGCAGAACCGCTACAACGGCTATGACAGCTGGCGCATCGTCCACATGGAAATCACCGACGAGACGGGTGCCGTCAAAACCCGCTCGATCTCGGCCGCGCACCGCAACAGCGGCATCAACCGCCACCTGCGGTCTTTCGTGCACGACCCCGCGGAACTGGCCAATGTGGAAAGCTACGTGCGCGACAGCTTCACCGACGGCATTCCCGACAAGGTCTGGGTGCATCTGCCCTCCGCCGACAAGATCATCGACGTGAAATCCGAGGATCTGTCGCAGCGGCTCTACGGGTCTGATCTGGCGGTGGGCGAGATGCTGATCCGGCAGGCCAAGGACTATGACTGCAAGATGCTGGGCACCGGCGTCTACCGCGGCTACCCGGTCTACAAGATCTACGTGAATCCCAACACCGAAGATGAGGTGATCCGCCTCGGCCTGCGCGATGGCGAGCTTTGGGCCGATACCGAAACCTTCATGCCGATCTACTCCAGCTTCAACGCCGATGCCCCGAACGAGCAGCGCGTGCTGGAAACCCTGGACCTGCGGTGGGTGGACGGTGTGTTCGCACCCGCGCGCTACCGTGTCTCGACCATCAAGGAAGGGCGTGTGGTGTCGTTCTCGAACTTCGAGACCGAAGGCGAGCGGTTCAACATCGGTCTGCCTGCAGAATGGTTCGAATTTGACGATCTCGGCAATCCCAAAAGCGGCTTCAAGGACTTTCGCGCCGAGCAGCCTGCCTCGCACTGATCGCCACCCCGAGCGGATGCAGCCCATGGGTGGCTGCATCCCCGATAGCCAACCAAAGGAACCGGACCTATGACTTTGCTTGCACTCCTTCGCGGGGGTATGACGCGCGCGCTACAGCTCGTCTACAGCCACCGCATCAAGGCCTTCGCCCTGCTACTTGCCGTCGTCGCGGGATATGTCGTGACACAACTGCCCACCCTGCAAAAAGATGGCCGGGTCGAGGCCTTCATGCACGAAAACGACCCAGCACTCGATACCTACTACGCCATGCGGCGCGAGTTTGGTCAGGACAACCGTGTCGTGGTCGCGGTCACCTCGGATCAGGTCTTTAGCACTGAATTCCTGACCAAATTCTCGCGGATGCACCGCGAGCTCGCCGACAATGTCCCTTACGTGTCGGAGATCTTCTCGCCCTACAACATCCCCTTCATCGAGCATGAGGACGGCGGTGTGTATCTGGAGGAACTGGTCCGCAACCTGCTGGTGCGGGGCCGCGACCCGGTGGAACTGCAGGACCGTATCCTCAGCACGCCGCTGTATCGCAACTTCATCATCTCCGCCGACGGCACCACCGCCGCCGTGGTGATCGAGCCCTACCGCTACGCTCCCGGCGCTGCGGACTGCGTGCCGGATCCCGCAACCGGTCTCACCTGCCCCGTGGTCTTTACGCCACTGGAGGACCGCGCACTGCTCGGCGCACCGCAATACGCCGAAATGACCGCCGCCGCGCGTGAGATCGCCGCCCGCTACGAGGGTGAGGGCTTCGACATCCACATTGCCGGCGCGCCTGTGCTTTCCACCGAGATCATCAAGATGATGGAAGGCGACATGCCGCGCTTTACCCTCGCCTGCGTGATCGTCACCGTGTTGAGCATGCTGATGCTGCACCGCAGCATTCTGATTGCGTTCGGGGCCTTCCTGTCTTTCGTGACGGCCATCTTCTCGACCCTCGCGACGGTTGCTGCCACCGGTGTCGCCATGACCCCGCCGACGCAGCTGCTCATCCCGATGACGTTGGTGGTGGGATTGTGCACCTACATCCACTTTACCGCCACGCTGCTCAAGGTACGCAGCACGATCAAGGACGGACGCACCGTCATCGCCGAAGCGCTCAAGCGCGCAAATACCCCCATCGTCTTTACCGCGCTCACCACAGCGGGCGGGCTGATGGGTCTGGCGGCAGCACCTTTGGCACCGATCTCCGCGCTCGGGCTTTTCGGGGCCGTCTCTGTGGCGCTCTCCTACGGGCTGGCAATGATCTGGGCCACGCTGGTGTTCCGCACGCTGCCCGAACGCTACCTCGATCGTCAGACCAGCGCACCGGGCCACGTTGCTGCGGTGATGGCCAAAGGCGCCACGCTCGCCGCACGGCATCCGCGCCGCACGCTCGGCGCCGCCTGTGCGATGCTGATCGCGGCCAGCGCCGGGATCCTGCAGCTCAGCTACTCGCACAACTCCCTGCTGTGGTTACCCACGGGTAACGATGCGCGCCAATCGACGGAGTTCATCGACAACACCTTTGAAGGCACCGTGAACCTGGAATTGGTCATCACACCGACCGAAGGCACCGATTTCCGTGACGAGACGCTGCTGAAAACCGTCGAGGCCACCGCCCGCGGGTCCTACGATGCGGTCGATATTCCCATCGGGCGTCACACCAGCATTATCTCCTTTGTCGAGGAGACCAATCAGGCGATCCACGATGGTGATCCGGCGGAGCTGCGCTTGCCTGAACAAGAGGCCATCTGGGATCAGATCTTGCTGCTGGAAGGTCAGGGCATCGACGATATGAAGCGCTATGTCTCCATGGATTACGGCTCTGGCCGCGTGTCGTTCCAGACCCCCTGGCTGGAGGCCACCAAGTACACCGATGTGATCGAGACGATCGAGACACGCTTTGCCACGGCCCTGGGGTCTTCGGCAGAGGTCGAGGCGACGGGCCTCATCGCGCTCCTTGCCGTGACCTCCGCCAAGGTGCTCGACAGCATGACGATCTCCTACACGCTGGCGCTCTTGCTGGTGACGGCGATGATGGTGCTGGCGCTGCGGTCGGTCGGTCTGGGGATGGTCTCGATGGTGCCCAATGTGGTGCCCTTCGCGCTGCTGCTCGGGCTGATGGGCTATCTGCGCATCCCGCTTGATACCTTCACTGTTCTCATCGGTGGCATCATCACCGGGCTGATCGTGGATGACACGCTGCATCTCTTCCACGGTGTACGCAAACGGCTCGATGCGGGTCAGGAGATGGAACACGCCATCACCGAGACGATGTCCGACATCGGTCGTGCGCTCTTCACGACGACCGTGGTGGTCATGGCGGGCTTTGCGGTCTTCACCCTGTCGTCCATGAACAACATCCAGAGCTTCGGGCTGCTGATGGCCTGTGGCGCCTTCATCGCGCTGGTGTCGGAAGTGTTCGTGGGCCCTGCGGTGCTGTCGCTCTACGCGCGTGTTCATGCGCGCGACCGTGCCCCACGCGCGCCATTGGCAAACGCCGATGTCCCCGCTTGAGGCACCTATCCCTCTGCGTCTGGCGCGCGATCTGCGCGCCGCGCTCTTTGCACTCGGTCCAGCGCCGTCGGACCGGGTGCGTCACAAATCCGGGCTCGACCCGGATGCAGCTGCGGCGGATTTCGCCCGGCATCACGCCGGGATCCCTGCCCGCCCGCGGGCCGGGGACGAGCCCGCGGTGCTCTACGATCAACCCGGCGGACCGACGCTCGTCATGGGTCTTTACGGATCAGACACCAGGCTGCGCCAGTGGCTGCCTGGGGTGCGCGACACAGCGCTGCCCGCCGCGGCCCGGGCGCTGGTGCCACTGCCGCCGGAACCCGTGTTTGAGAGTGATCACCGCGACACCGAGCCCCGGTTGAGCCAGCTGCCCATCCCCAAGGTCAGCCCGCGGGACGCGGGCCGCTACATCTCCATGGGGTTCATCGCAGCGGGCAGCCCCCGGGCGGGACTGGCGCTCTCCGCGCACCGGATGCTGGTGCTGGATGACCGGCATCTGGGCGTCTCCATGCTGTCGAGCCGCCATCTGCGCCGCATGGCCGAAGCGGCCTGGGCTGAAGGCCGCGACCTGCCGGTCAGTGTCAATATCGGCGTGCCGCCCGCCGTTGCCGTGGCGGGGGCCACGTCCACCGCGCATCTGCCGGTGGAATTCGACAAGCTGTCGCTCGCGGGCGCGCTGGCGGGCGGGGCCGTCACGCTCCACAATAATGCGGGCACCGTCTGCCTGCCGCAATCGGAGGTGATCCTGCACGGGGTGCTGACCGCCCGGCAATGCGCCGAGACCCGGGGCGCGCGTCCGCCCGGCGTGACCATGCCCGAATTTCTGGGCTATGACGGACAGGCAGGCGCGCCGCTGCAGATCATCCGCATCGACCGCATCACGCAAAGACCGGGCGCGCTCTTTCACTCCTGCCTCGGTCCCGGCCGCGAGCAGTCAGCCCTGCTGAACCTCGGCGGCGCGCTGACCCAGGCGCTGAAACTGCGCAACGACCCTCGCGCGAAGGATATGACCGATCTGCACTACAGTGCCTCTGGCGGGGGGATGCTGCTCTTGCTCGTCGGGTTGCGGGCCGGTGCCGCGCCGGACAAGGCACGGCTGGCACGCGATCTGGTCGCGACCATGCCTTTTACCAAAACGGTGGTATTTCTGGACTCGGATATCGACCTCAGCGTCGAAGCAGATGTGCTCTGGGCCATGACGACGCGGTGCAACCTGTCCGGTGATACACATGCGCTTGAGGGGTTTGCGCCGTTGCGCATGGATCCCTCGCAGCAGGACGACTGGGCGGTACCGGGCCGCGGCGCAGCGGGTCGCTGCTGGATCGACGCAACTACCCCGGCTGCAATGTCGGTCCCCCGCAGCTTTGCGAAGGAGGCTGCTCAGGTGGCCTCCTAGCATCGCAGACTACTGAACCGGTAGGCGTATAGCCGCCGTCTCCACCCGCGTGTCCGGCGCAGCCGGACAGCCCCCTATCCTCCTCGATGGAGGTGAGGGGGCTCCCCCCGCCTCCCGATCACAGCGATTGGCCGCCGTCCGGACCGCAACCGCAGACCGGTCAAAAAAGATCGTAGCTGCCACTCCCCAGTTGCCAGAACGCGACCCTCTCTGCCAGATGATCCACCTCCGCATCCAGCGACTGCTCCTCCTGCACCTGAATTGCGACGCCGCCGCGCCCGTCATCGCGCATGCGCAGGGTCGCGGTGTTGATCCCCTGAAGGCTCTGCATGTCCGCCAGCAGCACGGAACCGGCATCTGCGTCAATGCGGGTAAAGCCATCGCCAATGCGCGCCATGCCTGCCGCGGCATCCGCCGCCGGATCCAGCGCCAGATAGAACACATCCGCTGCCGTTTCCTGACCGCGCAGCGCCTCTTCTGCCTGTAGCGTCAGATCGAACCCATCGGCGCCCACATTGCTGATCCGGTCGGTGAGAGGCACGCCGCCGGCCACATCCTGCGTCTGGGCAAAGACAAGCGGCGCGGCAGAAAAACCCTCCAATGTCACACGCCCCGCACTCGCCGCGCCCAGCGAGACAGTGCTGCCATCGACCATCTCATACCTGCCCGCAGGGCCCGCAACCCAGGAGACAGCCTCCGGCAGATGCCAACCATCGAGATAGGCCCATTCCTCGATCTGGATCTCGAACCCGGTCTCCGTCACATTGCGGATGTTCACGGTCAGCGGCTGCTCACCCTGCTTTGTCGCGGGGCCCGCGATGACCACCGCATCCTTGATTGGCGACCCAAACGCCACATCCGTCCAGGTATCCCGCGCGGTCTGGGTGATCTCGACCGATCCTGCCTCCAGCCGGCCTGCAGGCTGCTCGACCGGGGTTCCGGGACCTTGCTGCGCGGCGAGATACCCTGTCGCATAGGTCATGTCGGCGATCCCCTGCTGCACCGTATACTCGGCGGAGGGCACAAAGAGGTAATAGCCGTTGAAGCTCTCGTGCACCGGGGCCTCGTAGGCATTGGGAAAGATCTCGTTCCACACGGTCTCATAGGCCGGGTGCTGACCGTAGTCGTAGATGTTGTAGTCACCGTAAAGTGTGATACCGGGCGGCGGCGTGCCCCCGGCACTGTCCGCATCCGCGTTGAGCACGATCTCGGGGCTGCGGACACCCTCCACCCCGGTCAGGTAGGACATGTTGAGCGGGTTGGCGCCCAGCCCGTATTGTACGTCACCGGCGATGGCGTCGAGATAGCGGGCCTCGCCCGTCAGATCGTGCAGACCGACCATGAACTTGGCCGCATTGAAGGGTTGGGATGCAGTGATCCCCCAGCCGTAGGGCGCGTAGGGATCCGCGATGATGCCAAAGCCGCCGTCGCTGCCGCGATCCAGAAGGAAGGCCGCCTGCGCCTCCAGCGCGGCAAAGCCACGCGCCGCCGCGCCCGGATCCGTTGCCGCATCGGGCAGGCGGTTATAGGCAATCGTGGCCTCATACTGATGTTCGTTCCAGGCGATGCTGGCACCCGGATCAGTGTAAACGGACGTACCAAGGAAGAGATCGTGCCAGCGGGTCGCCCCGGTCGTGGCGTAAAGCTCGACCGCCGCCAGATTGCGGGAGACCGACTGCTCCGGGTCGATCTTCGCAGGGACCCGTGCCTCGGCCCAGGTCATGGCCCGCTCGGCGCGCTCTACCCAGGTCGCCGCCGCCCCGGCGTCATAAGGGGCGATCACCCGTGCCATCTTGGCCGCGCTGGCGGCGAATTCCCATGTGGTCCAGGTGTCCGGAGCATAGGCGTAAAGCGTGTGCACCTCTTCGGCGGAATTCGCACCATAGCCGCGATAGTCATCGCCTTCGATCCCGCCGCGCACACCGCCTGCCGCCGTCTGCATCCGCGCGAAGAACTCAAGGTTCCACAGCGCCTCATCCAGCAGATCGGGCAGCCCGTTGGTGTTCTCGGGGATCTGAGCGCGGGCGCTCTCCGCCCACTCGGGCGCCATCTCCACCAGATCAGTCAGCTTGCGCGAGGCCTCCAGATGCTGGGTCCGCCGATCCCAATCCCCGGCGTCGTGCCAGCCGCCCCAGGCACCCGGCAGCACCTCATCCGTGGCCGCCGCGACCAGCGGGCCGAACTGATCGGGCTTGCTGCTGTCATAGCTTTCGTCTGTCTCGGTGATGGGCAACGTGGTGGCGTAGACGGTCACCCGCCCGTCGTCGGGATGCAGCGCGCGATCCCTCGTCCAGTCGGTAAACCGGGCCTCAAGTGCAATGCCGGAGCGTTGGTGATAGAAGCCCGAAAAGGACGTCTGGAACACATCGCTCCACACGTCGTTTTCCACATCAAAGCTCTGCGATCGGCCCACGCCATCCACGGAGATATAGTAGCGGCCTGTTTCGGTGAGGCCCGACAGGTCCATCTCCCAGACGTCCGTCAGCGAAAAATTTCTTTCGAAATCAGTAGGCTGATCGGCAGGAGTCGCCAGCGTCGTGGTGCCCTGCAGTGCGGTGGCGCCAGTGTCCGCATGGATCACCCGGAACCCGAGCGGCGCGTCATACACCTGCGCCACCGTCTCGCCTTCGGTTGGCGACCAGCCGTTCCAACTGCTCAGATAGGCGGTCTTGCGGCTGTCGTCGAGATCATAACCGGTGAGGTTGACGTGGATCGCCTCTGACACCACTTGCTCGGGCGCAAATGTGGCTGTGATGGCGCTGAAAGTGGGATCGTCAAAGGTAATCTCGACCCTGTCGCCGCGGGTGAGAGGCGCGTCGAGGTCCAAAAACACATTCTGCACCGTCCGGAATTCATACTCACCCCAGCCGACAGTCGCGGTGTCGAGGATGCTGGATTTGCGCGACAGTCCCGCGAGCGCAACCTCCTGCCCGTTGACACGTATGCTCCAGCCGCTGAGCGCGTCGACCGCCGCCAGCCGGGCCGTTGTCTCACTGCCCGGTGCATCGAACAACGGATCAAGCGGAGACGCCAGATAGGTATCAACCGGCATGAAGGTCTCACCGCTCAACTGGACACGGCCGATCCAGCCGTTGTCCCAGATCCAGCCGTGATCGGGATCAGCACCGGGCGGCACCACATCGGTGGCGACCGCATCCGCGATGGCGCCCAGTTCAAAACGCAGTTGCACCGTGGTGCTGTCGGTAAATCCGGTTGTAACGGTGGTCGTTTTCACGTGCCCCTCCTGAATGGCGCTTTTGGCAATTGCCATCAGCCAACGAAAGGACACCCGCATCGGTCAACTGCGACGGACAGTACGCAGGGGAATGGGCGCCCTATCGCTCAAACATCGCCTTGGTCCCGTTGCGGGTCGCAGTCGACGAGACCGGGTCAGGCAGGACGGCCGCGCGCCTTTTGTATTGGAAGCGGTCGGCGCCGGGCTAGGCCGGATCGGGTGTCTCGTTTTGCCAGTCGGCGCCCATGGCCACTATGCAGGACGTGCCGTTGGCGTAACTTTGCACCAGCACCCAATCGCCGGTCTGGCGGGTGACCCAAACCTCCAGGAGGGTATCCGGATCGCGCAAACCCATGCCGTGACGTTCCGCGCCGATCACCTGCTGCAACGTCCGGGTCAGGCGGGCGGTGTCATCACAGCTGACATCACTGATCCGGGCCTGGCCTGCCATGGGCAACACCAGCGTGGCAGACAGCAGAACAAGAGCCCGGCAAAAGCGCATGAGGCGACATTACCCGCTCGCCTCGCCAATTGTAACGCTTTTATGACGCCTCAGAACCCGAGCGCTGTGCCATGTGCAAACCCGCGTAATTTGGCGGGACCAGCGCTGCGGGACGGCGATCCTGTCACATTTCTTTTGCCTGACTGTTGTCAAACCGACGCGAAATTGTCGCAAACCTGTCGCCTCCAGCCTCTAGGCGCCTTGAATGCAAGGAGGCGCTATGCTGCAGATCAACGCTTTGACGAAACGGTTCGGGGAAAAGGTCGCCGTTGATGCGGCCAATATCTCGGTCAGCAAACCCGCGATGATCGGGATCATCGGACGGTCCGGCGCAGGAAAGTCCACGCTGCTGCGCATGATCAACCGGCTGAGCGATGCGTCCGAAGGCACCATCACCTACGAGGGTCAGGAGATCACCGCCCTGCGCGGTGCGGCCCGGCGGGACTGGCAATCGCGCTGCGCGATGATCTTTCAGCAATTCAATCTGGTACCGAGGATGGATGTCGTCTCCAACGTGTTGCACGGCACGCTGAACAAGCGCTCCACCCTCACGACCCTGTTCAATCTCTATCCGCAATCGGACATTCACCGCGCCATCGAGATCCTTGACCGGCTCGGCATCGCGGAGCAGGCGCCCAAACGGGCCGAGGCCCTCTCGGGGGGTCAGCAGCAGCGCGTCGCGATTGCGCGGGCGCTGATGCAGGACCCCAAAATCATTCTCGCCGATGAGCCCATCGCCAGCCTTGACCCGATGAACGCGCAGGTGGTCATGCAATCGCTGCGCACCATCCACGAAGAGGATGGCCGCATGGTCATCGCGAACCTGCATACGCTGGATACCGCGCGCCGCTACTGTGACCGGGTGATCGGGATGCGCGACGGGCGTATCGTCTTTGACGGCACACCCCTGCAGCTGACCACGGGCGTTGCGCGCGACATCTATGGCGCGGGTGCCGACTTTTCCGAGGCCGCGACCTCCACAGAAATCGAGACACTGGACAGGCCGGTAGTGCCCGCCTGAGCCAGCGACCCTCCCGCAGCTTTGCGGGATCCATCACTGACCTGCCTGCCCGTCAACCACAGGGGCGCAGGCGAAAGAAACCGGAGAAACGAATGACCAAAACCATCGCACTGGCGCTTGCCGCTACGACCATGCTCAGCACATCCCTGCTGGCCGACGACATCAGCGAGTTCCGCATCGGCATCCTTGGCGGGGAAAACGCGCAGGACCGGCTGAGCAACAACGAATGCCTTGCCGACAAGATTTCCGAGGCACTGGATGTGCCGGTCAAGATGTTCGCGCCCGCGGACTACAACGGTGTGATCCAGGGCATCCTGGGGGGCAGCATCGATCTGGCGCTGCTGGGCCCGTCCTCCTACGCGGCATTGCACATCGCGGACCCGGAGGCCGCCTCGCCGATCCTCGTCAAGGTGAACCTGGATGGCTCCATCGGCTATCACTCCATCGGCTTTGCGCGGGTGGACAGCGGCCTCTCGAGCCTTGAGGACGTAGAGGGCAAAACCTTCGGCTTTGGCGACCCGAACTCGACCTCCGGCTATCTGATCCCGTCGATCGAGATCCCCGACATCACCGGTGCCTCCATGGAGAGCGGGGATTACTTCGGCGAGGTGAAATTCACCGGCGGGCATGAGCAGACCATTCTGGCGGTCAAGAACGGCGACATCGACGCCGGCGTCACCTGGGCCGATGGTCAGGGAAACTGGGAAGACGGCTACAACTTTGGTGCGCTGCGCAAGGCGGTGGATGCGGGTCTGGTGGACATGAACGATCTGGTGGAGATCTGGCGCTCCAAGCTGATCCCCGGAGAGCCCATCGTGATGCGCAACGCGCTGCCGGATGACGTGCGCGCCAGCGTGACGGAGATCATGGACACCCTGGGCGAGACGGATCCCGAATGCGCCTACGGTGTCGGTGGAGGCGAGATCCAGGGTTTCGATCCGATCAGCCACGACGCCTATACCTCCATCGTCGGAGCGCGCCGGGCCAAAATCGGCGGCTGATGCGCTTGCGCTGATATCTCCGGCGGCCCTGCGGGGCTGCCGGTCCTTCTTTCGGGGATCACGGTGACAGAGACAGTATTCGGCACAGCGCCTGCACCAGCGGCGGTGGAGCGTATCCAGGCGACCTATGTGGCACAGGTGCAGCGGCGCAGGCTCTACGGTGGGCTGACGCTGCTGGTGTTCGTGCTGCTGATGGCCTCCGGTTTCACGGTTGCGGACAGCCGCAACGCGGGCGGTTTCTGGGAGGGGCTGCACCAGATCGGCGACTACCCCGCCGAGGTGCTGGCCGAGGCCTGGGAGAACCGCGCCGAGTTGCCCGGGCTGATGGCCAAATACCTTCCCGCCTTGATCGAGACTGTCAATATCGCGGCCGTCTCCACGCTGATCGGAGCCGCGGCGGGGCTGATCCTGTCGTTGCTGGGCACCCGCGGGCTGGCGCGGTGGCCACGGCTGATCCCCCTGTTCCGGCGCCTCTCGGACATCCTGCGCGCGGTGCCGGAGATCGTCATCGCGCTCGTGCTGATCTTTGTGCTGGGCGGCGGTCCGGTGCCTGCGATGATCGCCATCGCGCTCCATACCGCTGGCGCCCTGGGCAAGATGTTCTCCGAAGTGGCCGAGAACGCGGATCTCAAACCCGTCGAGGGGCTTGCCTCCACCGGCGCCACCTGGTCGCAGCGGATGCTGTTGGGGGTGCTGCCGCAGGTCGCGCCGAACTACGTGAGCTACACGCTGCTGCGGTTCGAGATCAATATCCGCGCCTCCGCCATTCTCGGCTACGTGGGCGCAGGCGGGCTGGGGTATGAGCTGCGCAACGCCATGGGCTGGGGTCAGGGGCGTTTTGACGATGCGGCGGCGATCTTTATCCTGCTGTTCGGCACCATCGTGTTCTTTGACCAGCTCTCGGGCCGCTATCGCACCCAGCTGAGCGGAGGGGCGGGCGCATGACCGCAACGGATCTTGCCGATGCCAAGCACGCGGCCGCGACGCTCTTTCGGCGCAAGCGGATGATGTGCTTTGGCATCCCGGCGCTGATTGCCGCCTATCTGGTCTATATCTTCTTTGCCTTCGATGTGCCCGGTCTGGCGCAGCGGGCCAGTCTGGACAATGCGCTGACGCTGGCCTCTGACAGCTGGTCGCACAAGGTGCATGTCACCCGCGACAACAGCAGCGGTGCGGTCACCTACTCGGTCGAGGGCGAGCGCAAGGGCCGTTACCCCGACGGTCAGCGCCCGGACTGGGTGAGCGGGACCGAAACCCTGACCATCGACCTCGGCGCTGGACATATGGTGCGCTATCTGCCCGGCGGCAGGACAGAAATCGCACTCCCCGACAAGCCGCTGATCACGGCGCAGAGCGAGGGACGCCGCGTGATCACCAATCTGCCCGACGACCTGCCCGACTGGATCTCTGCCTCCGACCGGCGTGTCACGATCACCACACCGGAGGGGCGCATCACCCTGACCGGGGCAAGGACAGAGGTTTTCAATTACTTTCCGGGATGGGAGCTTTTCTGGTTCACCCTCGACAGCCCCTACCACGGGCAGAGCCTTGCAACGATCCTCTTCGGTCCGCGGCTGGACCCTGCGCGGCCCAACATCACCGGAGCGGTGTCGGACTGGTGGCACAACGACATGTGGCGGCACAAGGACGTGGCCTGGGCCATCGGCGAGACGATCCTCATGGCCTTTCTGGGCACAATGGGGGCGGCGATGATCGCCCTGCCGCTGGCGTTTCTGGCGGCGCGGCGGTTCTCGCCCCTGCTGCTCGTTCGGGCCGCGACGCGGCGGCTCTGTGACTTTGTGCGCGGTGTGGATGCGCTGATCTGGACGGTCGTGCTGGCCCGCGCCTTTGGTCCGGGACCGCTGACCGGCGCGCTGGCCATCCTGATCACGGACACCGGGACCTTTGGCAAGACCTTCTCCGAAGCGCTGGAGAATGTGGACAGCAAGCAGATCGAGGGCGTCGCCTCCACCGGTGCCAAGCCGCTGCAGCGCTACCGCTTTGGCGTGATCCCGCAGGTGGTACCCATCCTGCTGGCGCAAGTGCTCTATTTCCTGGAGTCCAACACCCGCTCCGCCACCATCATCGGTGCGATCACCGGGGGTGGCATCGGGCTGATGCTGACGCAGGCGATCCAGACCCAGAAAGACTGGGAAGAGGTCGCCTATTACATCGTCCTGATCGTGCTGATGGTGATGCTGATGGACTGGTTGTCGGGCTGGTTGCGGGCAAAGCTGATCGGGCGCAAGGAGTGATGGCGCGCCTCTCGGCGGAGGCCGCCCTTGTCCACCCCGAGTGCGAGATCACCGACAGCAGTTTTGGCGCCTACGTCGAGATCGGGCGCGGGAGCCGCGTGGCCCACGCGCATCTGGGTGATTACAGCTACTGCGACCGCTACGCCGATATCGCCAACGCTGAGGTCGGCAAATTCGCCAATATTGCCGCCTTTGCCCGCATCGGGGCGACGGACCACCCGCTGCATACCGCAGCCTGCCACCACTTCCTTTACCGCTCGAATGACTACTGGGACGACGCAGACCGGGACGAAGAATTCTTTGCCCACCGCCGGTCCCGGATCGCCCGTATCGGCCATGACACCTGGATCGGCGCGGGCGCCATGATCAAACCCGCGGTCACGCTGGGCCACGGTGCCGTGGTCGCGGCGGGGGCTGTGGTAACAAAGGATGTCGCCCCCTACACTATCGTCGCCGGCACCCCCGCCACGCCTTTGCGCCCGCGCCAGCCACCCGACCTCGCCGAACGTCTGATCGCCCTCGCCTGGTGGGACTGGTCCCACGACCGGCTGCGCGCGGCGCTTGAGGACTTCCGGACGCTTGAGGTCGAAGCGTTTCTGGAGCGGTACGACGGATGATGTGCGCTGGCTCGGGTGGACATCAGACAGTCTGGAACAGACGCGATCCGTGCGACCGGCTTTTTGCAGCACGGGCGGTAGCGTGGATCGGTGTCGAGGCCCCGGGGAACGATTTGGAGATTTGCGTCGTTAATCCATATGAAACGCATTTTATTGGCTTCGCTCCTCGCAATAACGGTTCTGCTGATCGGCGCCGTCGCCTTTGTTTTTCTCGTTCCGGACCGGCATCTGCGCAGCTTTGTGGAATGGGCAGGCTCCCGCACCCTGGGTCTGGAGGTCTCGATGGACGGCCTGACAACGACCCGAGGGCTGTCCAGTACAGTCGACATATCCGGGCTGACCCTGACCGAAGAAGCCAGCGATACGCCGCTGGTAGCTGCCGACACTGTCACCGTTTCATTCGACCTCTTTGACGTTGTCAGCACGACGCCCCGGCTGGACCAAGTCACCATCAGCCGGGCCGACATACACCAGATCCTGAATGCCGAGGATGGCGCGTCCGAGGTCACGGCGCTTCAGACGGTGATCCCGGTGGCCGTCGAGGACATTCAGGTGAGTGACCTGCACATCGAACGCTCGGCGCGTGCCGCCAACCAGGATCTTGTGACACTCTTTGAGCTGTCCGTCGAGGAGGCTGGGGGATCTGTTGTTGCCAGCGAAGCCATCGAAATGGAGGGGCAAGGCACGTACCAAGGTGCGCCCGTCCAGTTTCGCCTCGCGGCACCTGATACCGCTGACTTTGCGACCCGCGACGCGATCCCCATCGAGACGGAAATCTCAGGCGCAATCGACGCAAGCGCCTCTTTCAGCCTGTTACGGTCCGGCGGGATCTCCCCGATTGAATTCGACGTTTCCGGGCCCACGGTTGCGGCACTTGCCGCTTTCGTCCCGGTCGCGCTACCCGAGACGCCACCCTTTTCACTCACGGGAACGGTCGAGCTCGGCGAAGAGGCCTATGAGACGTCAAACCTATCCGGCAGGATTGGCGATAGTGATGTCTCAGGCGATCTCACGATGGATTTGAGCGGCGAGCTGCCCGCCGTGCGAGGCACTTTGAAGTCCCAGACGCTGGACTTCGACGACCTTGGAGGTCTGATCGGCGCGCCGCCCGACGTCACCGAGACAGCCTCGGATGCGCAGCGTGATGAGGCCGCGTCGGCGCCCGTCATCCCCGATACCCCGTTTCCGGTCGGTGCCCTGCGCGCCGCCAATGTGGATCTGCAATTCATCGCCGAAAATGTCAGCGCCCCGGTGGCCCAAATCGAAGCCATCGATGCCACCATTCGACTGCAGGATTCGAGGTTGGAGATCAACCCACTCGACCTGGTCGTGTCTTCTGGACGCGCGACAGGCGAAATCGCCCTGAATGTCCGCGAGGAAGTGCCATCGGCAGATATCGACATCTCCTTTGCCGATGTTTCGCTCAACAAGTTCTTCGCTGGAAGTCAATTTGCACAGGAGATGGGCGGCCAGATGTCGGGATCTTTCTACTTCCTCGGGACGGGTGCCTCGCTTGACGACATGTTCGCGACAATGCGGGGGGACGGCCGGTTGTTTTTGAATGACGGATCGCTGAGCGCCCTTGTTGTCGAGGCCGCTGGTCTGGACGTTGCGGAGGCTTTGGGGGTCATCCTGACAGAGGATGATGCCATCGCCATGCCCTGCGCGGGCATTTCAGTGACGGCCAATGATGGCGAGGTGGAAATCCTGCGTGCCGAAGCAGTCACCACCGATAGTCTGATTGCGGCCAAGGGGCGGGCAAATCTTGATGATTTGTCTTATGCCGTGGTCCTGCAGGCCGAAGCCTGGGACTTCAGCCTGCTGGATCTGAATGCGCCGGTTCAGATCAGCGGCGTAAAGTCGGATTATTCACTCAGTATCGGCGAGATAGAAGGCATCCCATTGTTCGCCCAGGGGGCGCAGGTTTCCCAGGACTGCGATGCGCTGGTCGATCGGTTGAATTCGCAGTGATCAGGCTGGCCTGCACGTCCCAGTTGAGGACGGCGTGGCGTGCTGGCTCATTCAGCTATTTCCGAAACCTCACATAGACTACTAATCCCACACGGCTGCAAACGCAGCTCAACCATATTCACCGGAGACGTAAATGACCCATAAGACAGGAATAGTGACAGCAACGGTCTGCGCTCTGATGGCTGTGAATGCAAAGTCGGAAGAGGTCGGCAGCGTTGATGTGGATTGGCTCGGAAACGACATTATCATTGAGGCTTTCAGTGACCCGGAAGTCTCCGGTGTCACCTGTCATGTGACCTATTTCGAGAGAGGCTTGATTGATCGGCTGCAAAAGGGAGACTGGTTTGAGGATCCGTCGAACTCATCAATTGCGTGCCGCCAGACGGGGCCGATAACAATCGGGGACATTGACAGATCTGACGAGGGCGAATCCGTTTTTTCCGAACGCCGTTCTATCATCTGGAAAACGATCAAGATCACCCGGATACTCGATGAGAAAAACGACACACTGATTTATCTTGCACATGCGAGGGACGTGCAGAATGGCTCTGCCAAAATGTCCATTTCCACCGTTCCTTTGTATCTTGCGACCGCCGAATAATTTGGACTTTCAACTTGTTGTCTCCGGTGACTGCGGTCGTTCAAACACTGGCCCACCCCGTTCTTTATTCGGGAGTCGACCTGTCGCTGCCCGGGTCGTTAATTCGAGCCCAAGGCGAAGTGGCATGCTTCTGGGATCGAGAAAGGCCCCATCGCAACGTATTTTTTGCCGTGCCTTTGCGCGCCGCCCTATTGACCAGCGCACCACCGTTGCAGAGCATTTTTTTTACCCGACACATGAGCTGGAGCAGATTTTTGGAGTGTCTCAACCTGCGGCGTGCCCCACATACATCGAAGCTCTTAACAAGCTTTTCGGTATGGTCAGCCAGCTCTGTTACGATGTCGCGAAAAGCCCGGCACAGATGGCGTTGGACAGGCACCCTGTTTGATCATGGACAGTCTCTCATTCGGCCTGATGCAGGTGGGTCGCGTCCTGCAGTGGGAAAATCGCACCCCGCCCCTGCTTTCCATCGGACAGTGAGGGGTTACCCTCACCGGTAGACAAATCGTCCCTCGTTGATTTGAAACTCATTCTCCCGCTCGCGGCGGTGGGTGGCCGATTGATCGGCCCAGATCTGTTTCGGTAAAATTGAAGAACATCTCTGCTTCGGGCGTATGGCATAGCAGTTGATGCTCGCTTTCCAGAAAGACCGTCGCGACCCAGGGATTTTGGACAAAGTTGTTTCAATCGACATTGGCCCGATTGAGCACGCGTAGTCTTTCCTGAAGCTCGTTACTAATCGTCGTGCGCTCCTCGTTTGCGGACTGCAATTCCTCGTTAGAGTTCTTCGACGATCGTGCACACGGACTGCTTGGCTTCGTCAAGCTACCCTTCCGGCAGCCGGGCGTAGATATCGCTCCGGGTGCCGAAATCAGCACTGTGACGGCTTTCCCTGGAATTCGAATTCGACCGTCGCGCTAGGCGTCACTTCACGCCGGAGTATTGCCTTCAGTTCGGGTTTGATGATGTCATAGAGATGTGTCGTTACATTGCCCGGTCGGATGACCAGATATTTGCTCGCAGTCTTTCACGTGTAAAGAACATCGTTTTCTGCGTCGACTGGCAGAGCAGCGGGGGGAATTCGTCTAGCCAGACAGGTTCGGTGATTACAACGAGCGCCATCGGTTGCGGTGCGTCCTGCAACTTGCGGCGCTTGGGCACCGGCGGTGCTTCACTCCTCCAGTGTCAGGGTCACACGGTCCCCTGCGAACCACGTGCGGCCATACTCCACCGGACGCGTGTCCTGATCGACATTGACACTGGAGGACCTCAGCAGCGGGTCGCCCTCGGCCACGAGCAAATGCAGCGCCTGCATGGCCGTGGCACGTACAGCCGTCAGGCGGGTCGAGGCGCGTGTGTAGTCGAGCACGCCGACCGCGCGCAGCGCCTCTGTCACGCTGCTGGTCTGCGCCAGCGCATCGGCAATGCCCCCCAGACGCACGGCGGGAAACACACTTTCGAAAACCGCGATTGGCTGACCATCGGCGAGAGACAACCCGTGGTAGACACAAACGCGCTCACCCGGCGCAATTTTCAGCGCATGGGCCTCGCCCGCGGTTGTCGTGCGCTGCTCCACATCGAGGACGCGCTTTTCCGGCCTGCGCCCGGCAGCGATCAGGTTCTCGTGAAACCGCACCCGCTTGCCAATGGGGTAATCCGTCGGCGTCGCGGAGACGAACGCTCCTGCCCCGCGCCGGGTCCGGATGAGGCCGTCCGCCACCAGAGCGGAGATCCCGTGTCGTACTGTGTGACGGTTGACCCCAAACCGTTCTGCCAGCGCGGCCTCCGTGGGCAGTTTGTCCCCCGGTGCATAGCGACCTTCGGCCAGATCACTGCGCAGGCTCGCCGCGATGGCCTGCCAGATGGGAGTTTTGCCAGCCCTGTCACGCAATTTTCACAAATTTCCCCTGTCGCCGCCGCGCAGCTGTGATAAGATATGTATAGTTGTATAGGAAAGCCGATAGTTGTCGAGATGAAAGACACCGCCCAAACAGAAAATCCCCGGCAGATTTGGATGAGCCTGCTGGCCCGCGCATCCGAAGGCCGGATCGCGGCACTGCTCGACGCGGCGCTTGACCGGCCCGGGTTCACCTGGTTGCGCGCGCCGGAGATCGGCAGCACCATGGTCCGGGGTCGCGCGGGCGGCACCGGCGCACCCTTCAATCTGGGCGAGATGACCGTGACCCGCTGCGCGCTGACGCTGGAGAGTGGCGAGGTCGGGCATGCCTACATTCAGGGACGCCGGAAGGCGGATGCAGAGGCCGCGGCCCTCATCGATGCGCTGATGCAGACGGAGGCGGCGGATCACATCCACGCGCGGGTGCTGGACCCGCTGGCCGCGGAACAGGCCGCCACCCGGGCCGCCCGCGCGGGCAAGGCAGCCGCGACCAAGGTCGATTTCTTCACGCTGGTCCGAGGAGAGGATTGATGCAGGCGGATATCCTCACCGGCGGTTTTGCCGATCCCGCGCATCAGTCGGCGCAGGCCTTTCGCCACGTGATGGAGGCCATGGCCCGCCCCGGCACGATACACGCATTGGCAGGTGCCGTCCCCCCTGCCCCTTTGTCGCCCGCCGCGGGCGCGCTGTTGCTCATGCTCTGTGACACGGAAACGCCGCTCTACCTTGCGGGTGAACTGGACTGTGAGGCGGTACGGGCCTGGATCGCCTTTCACACCGGCGCGCCGTTGGTGGCGCCTGGGCAGGCGCTCTTTGCCATTGGCACATGGAATGCGCTGATGCCGCTTTCTGCCTACCCTATCGGCACCTCTGACTATCCCGACCGCGCCGCCACACTGATCGTGGAGTGCCATCATCTGACCGCCTCCGGTGCCACACTGACGGGACCGGGGATTGAGAAGACCGCCAGCCTGTCCCTGCCGGACCTGCGTGCGTTTCAGGACAATCACGCGCAGTTCCCGCTTGGGCTCGACTTTTTCTTTACCTGTGGTGACCGGCTCGCCGCCCTGCCCAGATCCACGGAGGTGCGCTGATGTATGTGGCGGTCAAAGGGGGTGAGCGCGCCATTGAGAACGCGCATGCCTGGCTTGCCGAGGAGCGCAGGGGCGATACCACGATCGCTGAGCTTAGCGTTGCGCAGATCCGTGAACAGCTGAGCCTCGCGGTCAACCGGGTGATGGCGGAAGGATCGCTTTATGATCCCGACCTCGCCGCGCTGGCGATCAAACAGGCCCGCGGGGACCTCATCGAGGCGATCTTTCTGATCCGCGCCTATCGCACGACGCTGCCGCGCTTTGGCGCGTCAGAGCCGGTGGATACCGGTGCCATGGCCTGCGACCGGCGCATCTCGGCCACGTTCAAGGATCTGCCGGGCGGGCAGATCCTCGGGCCGACCTTCGACTATACGCACCGGCTTCTGGATTTCAAACTGGCTGCCGACGGCGAGGTCCCTGAGGCACCGACGCAAGCCGCGCAGACCTCCGAAGTGCCCCATGTCACCGGCTTTCTGAACCGCGAAGGGCTGATCGAGGAGGCGCTGCCCGACGACACCCCGCCCCCCGATCTGACCCGCGCGCCGCTTGAGATGCCCGCGGACCGCGCCTTGCGGCTACAGGCCCTCACCCGCTCGGACGAAGGCTTTACCCTCGGGCTGGCCTACTCGACGCAGCGCGGCTACGCGCGCAACCACGCCTTCGTGGGAGAGCTGCGCATCGGCACCGTGCCAGTAGAGATGGAGATCCCCGAGCTTGGCTTTGCCATCGAGATCGGCGAGGTGACGCTGACCGAATGCGAGACGGTCAACCAGTTCACAGGCTCCAAGACGGAGCCGCCGCAATTCACCCGCGGCTACGGTCTGGTCTTTGGTCAGACGGAGCGCAAGGCCATTTCCATGGCGCTGGTCGACCGCGCGCTGCGGTGGGAAGAGCTGGGCGAGGAGAACGTAGGCGCCCCTGCTCAGGACGCAGAATTCGTGCTCTACCATGCGGATAATATTCAGGCGACGGGTTTTCTGGAGCATATCAAGCTGCCCCATTATGTCGATTTCCAGTCAGAGCTCGAACTGGTGCGAAAGCTGCGCCGCGAGGCCGGTGCCGATGATGCCAAAGAGGCCGCGGAATGAACCGACAGCTGATCTTTTTGACCCATGCAGAAGTGGAGATCGACCCCGCGGTCGCAGTCACCGACTGGGGGTTGTCCGAGACAGGCCGCGCGCGGCACGCCAGTTTCGCGCAAACGGACATCGTGCAGCGGGTCACGGGGCTCTATACCAGCGCGGAACGCAAGGCACGCGAAGGGGTGAACCCACTGGCCGCGCGCCTGGGTTTAAATGCGCGGGCGCTGCACGCTCTGGGCGAGAATGACCGCTCTGCCACCGGCTTCCTGCCGCCGGAGGAATTCGAACGCACGGCGGATGCGTTCTTTGCCAATCCTGACGACAGCATCCGCGGCTGGGAACGCGCACGCGCAGCACAGGCGCGGGTGGTCGCGAGCCTGCGCACGATTGCGGACCTCGACACGACGACAGGCGATCTCCTGATCGTGGCGCACGGGGCGGTGGGCGCTTTGCTGCGCTGCTGGCTGAAGGGGATCGAGATCACTCGCGCGGAGGATCAACCGGCGGGCGGCGGCTGCTATTTCATCACCGATCCAGGTCTGAGCGTGCCGCCCGACGACTGGCAGCGCATATGAGGACGCAGACATGACGGACTACAACTTCGCCTATCTGGACGAGCAGACCAAGCGGATGATCCGCCGCGCGATCCTCAAGGGGCTGGCCATTCCTGGCTATCAGGTGCCCTTCGCCAGCCGCGAAATGCCCATGCCCTATGGCTGGGGGACGGGCGGGGTTCAGGTCTCGGCGGCGGTGCTGACGCCACAGGATACCTTCAAGGTGATCGACCAAGGCGCGGATGACACCACCAACGCCGTCTCCATCCGGCAGTTCTTTGAACGCACCGCGGGCGTCACGACGACCACGAGGACCGCAGAGGCCACGGTGATCCAGACCCGCCACCGCATCCCCGAAGAGCCTCTGACCGAAGGCCAGATCCTCGTCTATCAGGTCCCGATCCCGGAACCGCTGCGCTTTCTCGAACCACGGGAGAGCGAGACGCGCAAGATGCACGCGCTGGAGGAATATGGGCTGATGCATGTTAAGCTTTATGAGGACATCGCGCGACACGGGCATATCGCCACCTCCTATGCCTATCCGGTCAAGGTGGAAGGGCGCTATGTGATGGACCCCTCGCCCATCCCCAAGTTCGACAATCCCAAGCTGGGCAATATGGCCGCGATCCAGCTGTTCGGCGCCGGGCGGGAGCAGCGGATCTACGCGCTGCCACCCTACACCGAGGTGGTCAGCCTCGGTTTCGAGGATCACCCGTTCGAGGCGTCGAAGGCTGACCACCCCTGCGCGATGTGCGGGGCAACGGACAGCTACCTCGATGAGGTGATCGTGGATGATACCGGCGGACGCATGTTCGTCTGTTCCGATACCGACTACTGCGCGACCCGGCAGGCAGCGGGCCACCGGGGGAGCGAGGCCGCATGATCAATCAGCTGCGCATCTACACCGTGCCCACAGACAACCGGCAGCCATTTCTCGCGCGTTTTCGCGATCACGCCGCGCGCATCATGACGGCCCATGGTTTCGCGATCCAGGCCATGTGGACAAACGAGACGGAGGGGGATCCGCGCTTCGTCTACCTGCTGGCATGGCGGGACGAAGACCATATGCGCACCTGTTGGGAGGCTTTCATGGCGGATCCCGACTGGGCACGGATCAAGCAGGAGACCGCCGCAGAGCACGGCACTTTCGTCCTGGGGATCGAGGATCTCACGCTCACGCCCACCGAGTTTTCCACCGCGATCGGAGCCATGTCATGACCCCGCTTCTGTCCGTTCAGGCGCTGTCGAAACACTACGGCGCGCATATCGGCTGCGCGGATGTGTCCTTTGATCTCTATCCCGGCGAGGTCATGGGCATCGTCGGCGAAAGCGGGTCTGGCAAGTCCACCTTGCTCAACTGCATGGCCGGGCATCTGACGCCCGACGCGGGCCGCGTCTTCTTCGACACCCGTGCGGAGGGGCCGCGCGATACCCTCACCATGTCCGAACCTGAACGGCGGATGCTGGGGCGCACCGACTGGGCCTTTGTTCACCAGCACGCGCGCGATGGCCTGCGCATGGGCGTCAGCGCGGGTGGCAACGTGGGCGAACGGTTGATGGCGGTGGGCGCGCGGCACTACGGCGACATTCGCGGCAAGGCGGTGGACTGGCTGGGCCGGGTGGAGATCGACGGCAGCCGCGTCGACGACCGGCCCACGACCTTTTCGGGCGGCATGCAACAGCGACTGCAGATCGCACGCAATCTGGTGACCGGGCCGCGGCTGGTCTTCATGGATGAACCGACGGGCGGGCTGGATGTCTCGGTGCAAGCGCGGCTGCTGGATCTATTGCGCGGCCTTGTCCGCGACATGGGGCTGTCGGCCATCATCGTCACCCATGATCTGGCCGTGGTCCGCCTGCTCGCCGACCGTCTGATGGTGATGAAATCGGGCCGCGTGGTCGAGGCAGGCCTGACCGATCAGGTGCTGGACGATCCGCAGCACGCCTACAGCCAGCTTCTCGTCAGTTCCGTTTTGCAGGTGTGAGAAATGATTGAACTCCGCGACGTGTCCAAGACCTTTACCCTGCACAATCAGGGCAGCGCCGTCATCGAGGTGCTGAGCCGCGTGTCCTTCTCCGTCGCACCGGGCGAGTGCGTTGCCCTCACCGGCGCGTCGGGGGCGGGCAAATCCACGCTGATGCGGATGATCTACGGCAACTACCTGACAGCAAGCGGCGCCATCCGCATCGGGGACGTGGATCTGGCGCAGGCCGAGCCGCGCCAGATCATCCAGCTGCGGCGCGAGGTATTGGGCTACGTGAGCCAGTTTCTGAGGGTGGTCCCTCGGGTGCCGACGCTGGAAGTGGTGGCGGAACCCTTGCGTGCGGTCGGTGTCCCGGCGGATGCGGCAGAGGCTCGGGCCCGTGCCCTGCTGAGCCAGCTCAACATCCCCGAACGGTTGTGGTCGCTGTCACCCACCACGTTCTCGGGGGGCGAGCAGCAGCGGGTCAACATCGCCCGCGGTTTCGCGCATGGCTACCCGGCGATGCTGCTGGACGAGCCCACGGCGAGCCTCGATCCGGTCAACCGCGCGGTGGTGCTGTCGCTGATCACCGAGGCCAAGGCGCGCGGCGCCGCGATCATCGGGATCTTTCACGACGCTGCCGCCCGCGAAGCCGTCTGTGACCGCGAGATTGACGTCAGCCGATTTACCCCGCAGGCAGCGGCATGACCCGCGCGCGTCTGATCGCCGTTGTGGGTCCTTCCGGCGTGGGCAAGGACAGCGTGATGGCGGGGATCTGCGCGGCACTGCCGGGGATGCACCTTGTCCGGCGGGTGATTACCCGCGCACCGGGGTTGGCGGGGGAGGCCTATGACGCCGTGACGCCCCAGCAGTTCGACGCGATGCGCGACGCGGGTGACTTTTCGCTCCACTGGCGCGCGCATGGGTTGCGGTACGGCATACCGACGCAGGAGACCCGCGCGCTGGATCACGGGACGGCGTGTCTCGTAAACCTGTCGCGCAGCGTGCTGAGTGAGGCCAATGCGGCCTTTCCCGGGCTCAAGGTGCTGAACATCACGGCGACACCTGAGACGCTGGCCAGCCGTCTTGCCGCCCGCGGCCGCGAGAACGATGCGGAGATTGCCGAGCGGCTGATCCATGCGGAAAGACCGCTGCCAGAAGGGCTGGACATCACCCCTGTCCCGAACGACGGCCCGCTCAGCGAGACTGTCGAGCATGCGCTGA
The DNA here is from genome assembly GCF_947496515.1 of uncultured Roseobacter sp. Lineage (GTDB taxonomy): Bacteria > Pseudomonadota > Alphaproteobacteria > Rhodobacterales > Rhodobacteraceae > Roseobacter. Next base: position 489,678 of record NZ_CANMDB010000002.1, read on the forward strand.
GCGTGCTTGCGCCCGCGCGTGTCTCGTGAGCAGGAGGCCTGACAAAGCCGTGGTCCGGCGCGCGCCCTTTCGCGGGGGCCCGCCGCGCGACCAGCAGCGGCAGATTGAGAGATCGACATGAATTCACCCCTTCCAGCCTCCACCCTGACACCGGCCAGCGATCCCGCCGCGGGCGGTGATGTGTGCCTTGCCAATGCGCAGTTGGTGCTAAGCAATGGCCTTCTGTCCGGGTACATCACCATAGAAAACGGGCGGATTACCGAGATCACCGAAGGCGACCGGATCCCGCCCGGCGCGCTGGATTGTGCAGGCGATCTGGTGATCCCGGGTCTGGTGGAGCTGCACACCGACAACGTCGAGCGGCATATCGAGCCGCGACCGGAGGTGGACTGGCCCCATCTGCCCGCCCTGATCGCCCATGATGCGGAATTGGCCTCCACGGGCATCACCACGGTCTTTGATGCGATGCGCGCGGGCTCGATCCACAGTGGCAAGGGGCGTTACAATAACTACGCGCGTGACCTTGCGGATGAGCTGCTGGCGGCGCGGGCGGAGGGTCTGTTCAAGATCAGCCACTTTCTGCACTTGCGGGCGGAGATCTGCTCCGAAACGCTGCTGGAGGAACTGGCCGCCTTCGGCCCACAGGACCGCGTCGGCATCGTCAGCCTGATGGATCACACGCCGGGGCAGCGTCAGTTCCGCGATCTGAGCGCGCTCAAGACCTATGTGGCCAAGAAACGCGGCATGACGGACGCGGATTTCGCCCTGCATGTGGCAAACCTGCTGGACCTGCAGAAACGTTTCGGCGCTAAACACGAGACCGGTGCGGTGGCAGAGGCCGCGCGTCTGGGGGCTGTGCTGGCCAGCCATGACGATACCACGGCAGAGCATGTGGCGACTTCTGCAGCGAACGGCGTGGGGTTTGCGGAATTTCCCACAACGCGCAGGGCAGCGGAGGCCTGCCGGGCCCAAGGTATCGCCGTCATGATGGGCGCGCCCAACCTGATCCGCGGTGGCTCCCATTCGGGCAATGTGGCGGCGCGCGAACTGGCGGAGGCGGATCTGCTCGATATCGTCTCTTCGGATTACGTGCCGTCGGCGTTGCTGCTCTCCGCCTTTCAGCTTGCCGAGCTGTGGGGCGATCTGCCCCGCGCCATCGCCACCGTGACCCGCAACCCGGCCCGCGCCGCACGGCTCACCGACCGCGGTGCGCTGAAAACCGGCCTCCGGGGCGATGTGCTGCGGGTGCGCAAAGCCGGCACCACACCGCTGCTGCGCGGGGTATGGAGCCACGGGATACGGGTCAGCTGACCCGCTGCGTCGGCGCCCCCAGCGAGGAGGGCGCCGACTGGTCTCAGATGTTACCCGCGTTCATTTCACGCGCGATGTGATCTGCCTGACGGATCGCCAGCGCCACGATGGTCAGCGTCGGGTTTTCCGCACCGCCCGTGGTGAACTGGGATCCGTCCGACACAAAGAGGTTGGCGATGTCATGGGTCTGGCCCCATTTGTTGACAACGCCGTCCTCTGGCCGTTCCGACATGCGGTTGGTCCCCAGGTTGTGGGTCGAGGGATAGGGCGGCGTCGGGAAGACGCGCGTCGCACCCACCGCCTCATAGACCGCAGCCCCCTGTTTGTAGGCGTGGTTACGCATCGCGATGTCATTGGGGTGGTCATCGAAATGCACATTGGGCACGGGCAGACCCCATTGGTCCTTCACCTCCTCATTCAGCGTCACGCGGTTGCTGCTCTGCGGCATGTCCTCCCCCACGATCCACATGCCCGCCATGTTCTCATAAGCATCAAGCGCCGTGGTGAACTCGCGCCCCCAGCCGCCCGGATCGAGGAAGGCCGCCATGAACGGCAGCCCGAGCGCAAGTGTCTCCAGCTCGTAGCCGCCGACGAAACCGCGCGCGGGATCGTGGTGCGCCTCGTCCTGAATGATCCCCGCCATGGTCGTGCCGCGCCACATCTTCACCGGCTTGTCGAAGGTCGCGTAGACCGACCCCGTCATATGCCGCATATAGTTGCGCCCCACCTGATCGGAGGAGTTGGCAAGACCGTTGGGAAACATGTCAGACGCTGAGTTGAGCAGTAGCCGCGGCGATTCAAACGAGTTGCCGGCCACGCAGACAATCCGTGCCTTCTGCATCTGCAGATCCCCCGCGGCGTCGAAATACTCCACGCCGGTGACCTTGCCGCTCTCGTCGTGCAGGATGCGCGCCACATGCGCCTCGGAGCGGACTTCGAGATTGCCCGTGGCCTCGCCCTGCGGGATGTCCACGTAGCCCGCGGACCACTTGGCCCCCCATTTGCAGCCCTGAAAGCAGAAACCCGTCTGCTGGCACATGCTCCGCGCACTGTCATCGGTGCTGTTGATCGCCATGCGACCGGTGCTGACCTGGCTGTAGCCCACCGCCTTGGCGCCCTTCTCGAACACCATGTAGTTGTTGTTGCCAGGCAGGCCGGGGCGGTCGCCGGTGCGGGTCACACCCAGCTTGTCCTCCGCCTGTTCGTACCAGGGTGCCATCTCGGCACCGTCGATGGGCCAGTCGAGCAGGCTCGCGCCCTCCACCTCTCCGTAGCTGGTCGCGGCCTTCCACTCGTGGTCCTGAAACCGCAGCGAGGCCCCGGCCCAGTGCTGGGTCGTGCCGCCGACAGATTTCACAATCCACGCAGGCAGGCCCGAGAAGTCTTTGGCCACCCGCCAATCACCCGATGTGGTCCGCGGGTCCAGCCAGGCCAGTTGCCCGAAACTGTCCCATTCATCATTGATGAAATCTTCCGGCAGGTGCCGCTTGCCCGCCTCCAGTGCGACAACGCTCACGCCCTTTTGCGCCAGTTCGTTGGCCAGCACGCCGCCGCCCGCGCCCGTGCCGATGATGACGACAACGCTGTCGTCGGTGAGATCAAATGGTGCCGTCATGGTGCCGTATCTCCCCCTTAAATCCAGTTGATGTCGTCAAAGCCGCGGTCGATGTAGCCACCGTGCTCAAACGAAGAGCCCTCGTAGCCAAAGATCGGCCAGACCGCTTTCTGGTTGTAAAGCCCGGTCACCAGCCCACCGCGGACGGTCTGAAAGAACGCGTCCTCTTCCATGGAGCGCAGCACGTCCACCCGGTCCCGCTCCCAGCCGATGTCGAGGTAATTGGCGCCCTTCAGCTCCTGCGCGCGGGCATCCAGTGCCGCGATGCCGGTCGAGATCATATCGGCGCTCTCGGGCGTGTCGTAGCCCTTGACGGCGATCACGTAGTGCTCGTCCGGCACCTTGTCGTGCGGGTAGATATCGCGCGCCATCTGCACCAGCGTGGCAAAGGTCTCCGGCTTGATCGCATCCATCTGCGTTGCCCAGGCGGCGTTGGGCGCGGCAAGAAATCCCGCCCCTACCACAAAAGACGCCCCTGCCGCGCTCGTTGCTTTGAGTAAATCCCGCCGCGTCAACCGGCGCAGGCTCTCCCTGTCAGACATGTTCTGGTCTCCTCCCATGATGTCGTCCTATGTCATGTCGCGGTCATTTGAACCGCCCGCCGCGCTCCAGCACTTCGATCTGGTAGCCATCGGGGTCCGCGACAAAGAAAAACCGGGCGATGCGTTCGCCGCCCGGTGCGAATTCCACCAGCTTGCGCGGGGCCAGCCCTTCGGCCTCAAACCGCGCATGCTCTGCCTCAAGATCCGCGACCGACACGGCCAGATGGCCGTAGCCATCGCCCAGGTCATAGGGTTTCGTCTGGCTCTTGTTGATGGTCAGTTCCAGCTCGAACTCGGTCTCGGCATTCGACAGGTAGACGAGCGTGAAATCGTCAAAGTCGAGCCGGTCCGCGACCTTCAGCCCGAAGGCACGGTCGTAGAACTGAACGGAGCGCGCCTCATCAAGGACGCGGATCATCGAGTGGATCTGTTTGGCCAAAGCTGTCTCCTGCGGGTGCGAAAGCGGTAGGAGATCAGCTTAGAGGCGGCGCGCCATGGCATGGGTAGTAGCCCGATACTACCCGCCCCGGATTTTTTCGTGTATCTCCGGCGCTATTCGGCGGCGACAGCGCTTTGGTCGGCCCCGCGCGACAGCTCCAGAAACTTGAGGCACGCACAGCGCAGCAGCGACGTGAAATTCGTCGGCTCGCCGTGTTGTTCCAGCACTTCGGCATGCAGGGTGGAGATGAACACCGGCGTCGTCACACCGTCACGGCCAGCCAGCTCATCAAGCGTTTCCCAAAAGGCATTTTCCAACCGGATCGACGTGCTTTGCCCATTCAGCCGCAGGCGACGCGTGGTACTGGCGTAGCGATCAGGGTCCTGCCCCGCAAAGACTTCACACATGCGAAAACCCTCCCTTTTCCGCGTGATGTCATGGCCTGTCCTTCAGGAAAGGCCGACCGATTTCTATCCCGTCTTCGCCCCGTCGTCCAGCCAGGGCTGGGTGGGACAAACTGACCCTGCGACACCCATATGACCGCTCCGCAGATTTTCGATCCGGCGGTTGGCCAGCCATAGGCTCACGTCAGGTATCTAATCAGCACGTGGTTGAAGCCGTCGGGGTCCTCCAGATGCACGGCGTGACCGCAATCGGCAAAAACGCTGAGGCTGGTGCGCCGGATCTCTTGCCAGAGCCTCTCGACCTGTGGCCAGCGATAGGTGCGGTCGCGGTCACCCCAGATCACGAGCGTCTCGGGCGCAATCTCCGGCAGCCTCGCCTGACCGGACCAGCTTTCCATGGCGCTCAGCCCGGCGAGGATCGCCTCCAGCCCCGCATGCTCGGCAATGGCGGCACACGCCGCATATCCCGGCGACGCCTCGCTTTTGAGAAACCAGTTAGCGGCGATGCGCCGGGCGGTCGCCGCGGCCCCGTCGGCCCGCGCGCGCGCCTTGCTTTGCGCGATGGTTTCAAACCGGCCCGGCAGCACGCCGACAGACCCGGTCGCATAAAGGATCAGCCTGTCGATCCGGTCCGGCACGCGATGCGCCATCTCCTGCACGATCATCCCGCCCATGGAGTGACCCAGCAGGTGAAACTTATGCACCTCGCGGCTGTCCAATTCGGCAAGCACCCAATCGGCAAAGCCACCGATGCTGTCGATGGGGGGCAGATCAGCGTTCAGACCGAACCCCGGCAGATCGAGCGCAATCACTTCGCAGCAGTTCGCCAGTCCCGCGCGCTGCCCCTCCCATTGTGCGCTCCCGCCCATGAACCCATGGACGAGCACGAGCGGTGTCACTTGCGCTGACCCTGCACAATCCGGTCGAGGATCATCGCGCAGAAGAGGATCGCGAAGCCTGCGAGGATCCCCTGCCCCACGTTGGCGTATTGCAGCGCCTCCAGCACGTCTTCCCCCAGCCCTTTGGCGCCAATCAGCGAGGCGACGACCACCATAGCGAGCGACAGCATGATCGTCTGGTTGATGCCTGCCCGGATTGAGGGGCTCGCGAGCGGCAGATCCACCCGGGTGAGCAGGTACCACTTGTTGGCACCAAAGGAGATCGCGGCCTCTCGCACGCTATCGGGTACACCGCGCAGGCCCAGCACCGTGAGCCTCACGACAGGCGTGCCGCCAAAGATCATCGTGGTCACCACGGCAGCCGGTTTCCCGGTCCCGAAGAAGGCGATCACCGGGATCATGAAGACAAAGGCGGGCATCGTCTGCATGAAATCCATGATCGGCTGGATCGCGGCGTAAAACCGGGGCCGCCGTGCCGCGAACATGCCCAGCGGGATACCGATCAGGATCGACAGGCACGCCGCGGTGCCCAGCAGGGCGAGCGTTGTCATCGCCTTTTCCCAGAATCCAAGCAGCCCCATGTAGGACAGAAAGGCACCGGAGTAGATGGCCATGCGCACACCCGCCGTCAGCCAGGTCAGCAGGATGATCAGTGCTGCAATGACAATCCAGGGCGTGCTGACAAAGACGATCTCCAGCGCGTCCAGCACCAGCCTGATGACAAAGGTGATCCCGTCAAAAAGCGCGTCACCATTCAGCACCGCCCAGTTGAAGAAGTTCTCCACCCCTTCGATGCTGGTCAGACGGATATCCGGATCGGTCGGGAAATTACCCAGCAGATCGAACCTGCCCGGCAGGCTGTAGTGCAGCATCGCGGCGGTGACGATCAGGATCATGAAGATGGCGCTGAACACGATGTGCGACACCGGCATACCCGACCGGATGGACCTGTCAGAAACCCAGTCCGAAAACCGCGCCTCCAGCGCCCAGTTGGCGACGGTGGCCTGCGCTGCCTTGACCAACACCAGCAAACACACACCGAGCAACACGATCTGCGGGCCCTGTGCGGCAAGCGCAGCGGCCTCTTCGCGGATACCGCCGATGTTCTGCTCAAGCCCTTCGACCGCACGGCGAAAGGCCTCCACCCGGTCCGAGCCGCTCTCGATGGCGGCGGCCAGTTGTTGGCGGCGCAGCTCCAGCGTGCCTTCGATGGAGGCGATGCGCGCCATGGCGTCCGCACCCAGATCCCCGAAGAGACCGCGCGCGATCTGCACCAGCGCCAGCGCCTCGATGATCAGGAAGGGCAGCGCCCAGGACCACAGACCGCGCGCCCCGAACCAGATGGGACCGAACAGCCCCGCCATGATGTTGAAGGTGGGGGTAAAACGGGCGGAGGCGCCGATCTTGTCGAAGTTTCGGATGTAGTAATCGGGGTTCGTGCGCACGAAGGTGCGAATGTTGTCGTGCCGCTCCTTGGCATAGGTGATGGCGGCTTCGCTGTTGGGATCGTCCAACGGGTTCACTGTCCGTGCGTCCATCATGATACCTCCGTCCCTTCGATCACGGTGCGCAACAGATCCGCGCGCGTGATCACGCCAATGTCGGTGCGGCCGCTCTGCACAAGGATCGGATTTTCCTCGTCGATGGCCAGTGTGATCAGTTTGCTGAGCGTTTCTTCCCCGTCGACCCGCGGCACATCCGCGGGGATTGGCCCTTTGCTTGCCACATAGGCGTCCACCGGTTGCATCACCGCATGGGCGTGCACGACCTTGAGCCGCGAGATCCCCGCGACGAAATCCGCCACGTAGTCATCCGCGGGGTTCATCACGATATCCTCCGCGGTGCCGGTCTGCACCACCATGCCGTCGCGCATGATGGCGATCCGGTCGCCGATGCGCACGGCCTCGTCCAGATCATGCGTGATAAAGATGGTTGTCTTCTGCAGGATGGTCGACAGCCGGATGAACTCATCCTGCAACTGCCGCCGGATCAGCGGATCAAGCGCTGAGAACGGCTCGTCCATCAACAGCACATCCGGGTTGGCCGCCAGCGCCCGGGCCAGCCCCACCCGCTGCTGCATCCCACCCGACAGCTCATGGGCAAACTTGGACCCCCAGGCGCCCAGCTCCACAATGTCGAGGATCGCCGCCGCCTGCCGCATCCGTTCGTTCTTGGCCACCTGACGGATCTCCAGCGGCATCGCCACGTTGTCCAGCACGGACCGGTGCGGCATCAGGGCAAAGTTCTGAAAGACCATGCTGATCTTGCGGTTGCGAAAGCCCTGTAGCTCCTTCGGCCCGAGCGCCATCACATCGGTGCCTTCAATGGCGATCTTGCCCGCGGTAGGTTCCAGCAACCGGTTGAAATGGCGCACCAGTGTGGATTTGCCGCTGCCCGACAGCCCCATGATGCAAAAGATCTCGCCGCGGTTTACCGAGAGGCTGACATCGGCAACCCCCACCACGGCGTTGAATTCCGCCAGCACCTCTGCCTTGGTCAGCCCGCGGTCCCGAATGGCCTGCAGCGCCACCTCGGGTTTGCGGCCGAAGATCTTCCAGACGTTGGAAATTTCGACAACACGTTCGTCACCTGACGTCATGGATCACCTCACCGTAAGAGGGGTGTCGGCACGAACGAATCCGTGCCGACAGGTCAGCGTTGCGTGCGGTGCTCAGAGACCCAGCATCGCGTCAACACGGTCGGAATTGGCGTTCACCCAGTTCTTTGCGACCTCCGCGGCGTCCCGTCCCTGCGCGCTGATCTCAAACGCGAGGCTGCTCACATCGTCCGCGGTCAGCTCGAAATTGGCAAAGAACTCCGCAATCGCGGGCGACCGGTCGGCCAAAGACGTGGACCAGGCGATCTGCACCTCCTTGAGGTCGTCCTTGGAGGCGACCATGGATTTCTCATACCAGTCCGCATCATCAGACGGCTGCACCATCACGTATTTCGCAGGGTCAAAGGCCGGTTCAGTCAACATGGTCACGTCGAACATGTACCATACCGCATGGGGCTCGTAGCAGTAAAAGGCATAGCCCTCACCCTTGGCGATGCTGTCCTTGATCCGCGCCGTCTTGACGGCTTCTTCGGCGCGAACGGGCTCGATAAAGTCCAGCAAACCGTAGTCGCGGACTTTGACCTCGTTCACGTTGGCCGACGCCCAGCCGGGCGCACCGATCCACATCTCGCCCTTGCCATCGCCGTCACTGTCCATCAGCCCGGCCACATCCGGACGGCCCAGGTCGGTGATATCGGTGATGTTGTTGGCTTCGGCAAAATCGTTGGAGACGCAGAAGCCCTGATTGCCCTGATAGGGGTTCTCGGACAGGGTGACCGTGCCTGCCCCATCGACATACTGCTTGGTAAAGCTCTCCTGATTGGGCAGCCATACATCCGGGTGCACATCGATGTCACCCTCGCCCTGGTCCATCGCCTGAAAGATCGTGGCGTTGTTACCGGGGACGTATTCGACACTGCCACCGATGCGCGTTGCGACCACTTCGCCCAGCACGTGAGCGATCGCTTGGGCACCCGTCCAAGACGGCACGCCGATCTTCACCTCTTCGGCGAAGGCCGGCACGCCGATCACGCTGGCGAGGGCGGCCGCCATGAGCTTGCTCTTGAGTGTCATGTATTATTCTCCTTGTTGGTCTCGTTTTTTTTAGTCTTTCAGAGTGCCGCGTATCCCGGCAAGTCAAACGTATCGGGATAGCCGAACAAAGCCGCGCTTCCGCCGGTATGAAGGAAGACGACATTCTCCATGCCGTCAAAATAATCGTTGCGGATAAGATCTATCAACCCATCCAGTCCCTTGCCGGAGTAGACGGGGTCAAAAAGCAGCCCTTCGGTTTCCGCCAGCAGTTTGAGGGCGGCGATCATCCCGTCCGTCGGCACACCGTATCCGCCGCCGACATAATTGCAGTTTGCACGGACATCCGCGCGCGGTATCTCCACCTCGCTGCCAAGATGCGCGAGCGTCCGCTGGGCCAGATCGAACACCATGCCTTCCTGTTTTTCCTGAGGGGCGCGCACGCCGATGCCCAGCAGATGAATGTCGCTTTGCAGCGCTGCGAGACCCGCCACCAGCCCCGCCTGCGTGCCGGAACTGCCCGTTGCGTGAACCAGCGCGTCGATGTGCAGGCCCAGCCCGTTGGCCTGATCCACCAGTTCGCGCGCGCAATTGACGTAGCCAAGCGCGCCGATGGGGTTGGAACCACCGCCGGGGATAATGTAGGGCCGCCTGCCCTGCCCGCGCAGCGTCTCCGCCAGTGTCTCCATCTCTACATTCATGTCCACGCCGCCGTCACGCTTGGAGACAGTCGCGCCGTGCAGCCGGTCCAGCAGGACGTTCCCGCTCATGATGTAGCTGGGATCGTTCGACCCGGTGCGATCTTCGAGCAGGATGTGGCAGGCGAGGCCCAGCTTGGCCGCCGCCGCTGCGGTCTGGCGCGCGTGGTTCGACTGCGTGGCCCCTTGGGTGATGATGGTATCGGCGCCCTGTGTCTGGGCATCGGCCATCAGATACTCCAGCTTTCGGGTCTTGTTGCCGCCAGAGGACAGCCCCGTGCAGTCGTCCCGCTTGACCCACAACCGCGGGCCGCCGAGATGCTCGCTCAGCCGGTCCATCGGTTCCAGCGGCGTCGGCAGATGACCCAGAGGCACCCGCGGAAATCGTGCCAGCTGAACCGCGAGCGCCTTGCATCTGCTTGCCATCAGATCGCTGCCGTCCCGGTCCCGTTGATCAGCCGTTTCTTGCACCAAAGACATGCGTCCCCCTAACTTGTTTGGCCAAAGCATGATCTGGGCGAGCCCATAAAAACAGTGCTTTTTCCTATGGCTGCTCATACAGTTGCTTTGAGTGGAGGGGAAAACCCATGCATCTGCACTGGCTTGATGACGTTCTGGTTCTGCTGGAAGAAGGCAACCTGTCGCGGGCTGCCGCCCGTCGCAACATCACGCAGCCCGCGTTTTCGCGGCGGATCCGGGGGTTTGAGGACTGGCTGGGCGTGACGGTTCTGGACAGGGGCAAGAACCGGGTCGGGATCATCGAGGCCCTGAGCTCGAACGAGGGGGAGATCCGCGCCCTGATCCGGCGGCTGCAGGAGCTGCGCACAAGGATCGCGCAGTTCGACGCCCACCGGACCAGCCTGGGGATTGCCGCACAGCACGCGGCCACCTGTTCGACCTTTCCTGACATGGCCTTGCGGGCCAGATCGGCCTTTCCCGGGCTCCAGTTCCGGATCCGCGCCGGCAACCTCAACGATTGTGTGTCGATGTTTCTGCGCGGCGATGTGGCCATGCTGCTGTGCTACGAGGCCGAGAGCACGGGCATGCTGCGGTTCGGGCCGGACATTCAGCGGGGCGTCTGGGGCAACGATTACCTGATCCCGGTGGTCGGTGGCGCACTGCGCTACACGGTGCGCGACAGCGGCGAGATCGCCGCCGATACCCCCGCGGTGGTCTATCCCGATGACAGCTATTTCGGTCAGGTCCTGCGCAAGAACGACCGCGGGTTCAACGCAGCGGATGCAGGCGGCACCCCGCTGAGCGTGACCGCCTTTTCCAGCGGTACGCGGGAGTTGGTACTCAAGGGCCTCGGGGTCGGCTGGCTGCCCTTCAGCATGATCTACAAGGAGGTGGAAAACGGCACCTTGATCTCGCTTGCCAACCGCTACGGCCGCGAACCGCTGGAGGTGGTGATCTACGCCGACACCAAGAACGACACCGCCTGCGCGCTGATGGACCTGTGGGCGCGCGACGCCGCGAGCGTCTGACCGCGGCTCAAACGCCCTCTAGGTGGTGTCGCCGATCCGCAGCGTCGCGGGCAGTTCGATCTTGCGCGGGCCGGAGCTGTCATCGGCGGTCATCAGCCATTCCGCCGCCGCTTTTCCAATGTCAAAGCGCGGCGTGACGGTCGTGGTGATCAGCTTCGGCAATGCCGACAGAAAGCCCAGCCCGTTGAACCCCGCAAGCGCCACCTCATCCGGCATGGCAATGCCTTCTGCCAGACAATGCATCAGCCCTCCCGCGGCCAGATCATCGTTGGCGTAATAGATTGCCCGCGGTGCATCCCGGTGCTGCAGCACCTTCTGTGTCATGGCCCGGCCCACATCCATGGCAGAGGCGCCTTGCGATGTTTCGGCCACCACCAGCTGCGCACCGGCCTGCTGAATAATGCGCCTGAAGGCCTTGAGCCGCTTGGTCGCACGCAGATCGAGCCCACCCTGACTGCCCACGTAGGCAAAGGTCCGGTAGCCCCGCTCGATCAGGTGTCTGGCCATATCTTCGCCGGCCTTGACGTGGGAGAAGCCAAAGCACGCGGACATGGGCGCGCCGTCCGTATCCATGATCTCCGCCACCCGCACGCCGGTCTGCGCGATGATCCGTTGCAGCGGGTCGGTATGTTCCAGACCTGCGAGAATCAGGCCGCGCGGGCGCCAGGACAACAGGTCGAAAACCAGATCTTCCTCCGCGTCCAGCGAGTATTCGGAGACGCCGAAGACAGGCCGCAGCCCGCTTTCGCCCAAGGTCGCGTTGATCCCGGACAGCACTTCGGTAAAGACGCGGTTCTGCAATGTGGGCACCACCACGCCCACGATGGGATTGTCGTAAGTGGCATTGCCGCCCGCCAGCCTGTTATGCACATAGCCGATGGCACGGGCTGCTCTAACCACCTCTTTTCGCACGTCTTTCGAGATATAGCCCGTCCCGCGCATGACCCGGGAAACGGTCATCTGGCTCACCCCGGCCCGCTGCGCCACATCGTGCATCGTCGGTTGTATCCTGTCCGCCTGGGCGGAGCGCCGTTTCACCATGTGGGGGCTTCTTTCATCTATGTGCTTGACGCATGTTTACGTAAACATCTACCGTAGGCGCAATGTGTTTACGTAAACATGCGCAGCACAGAAAACGCACAGACGTGACGGCGGTCTCACCGCCCAGGGAGGAATTATGAAGAAACTGCTTTTGAGCGCGGCGATTGTCACCGCATCCGCGAGCGTTGCTGGCGCCGATACCCACCGGCCGGAATGCTTTGCACCGGCCCCCGGCACATCCAGCATTTCCTATGACGCCAAGGAAGGGCCGTTCAAGTTGGCCTTCGTGAACGGATTTGCCGGCAACGACTGGCGCATTCAGGCGATCCAGTCGGCCAAGGCCTGGGCGGCCCGTCCGGAGAATGCAGGCAAGATCGACGAATTCACCGTCGTATCGGTCGGCAACGACAGTGCGGCGCAGATCGCCGCCATCGATAACTTCATCGCGGCTGGCTACGACGCGATCACCTTCATCGCCGTGAACCCCACCGCGTTTGAGCCGGTTATCCGCCGGGCGGAGCGCGCGGGCACCGTTCTCATTCCCTTCGACAACGTTCTGGATACGGACAAGGTCGTGCAGATCAACGAAAGCCAAAAGGATCTGGGCGCACTGAAAGCGCAGACCGTGATGGACATTCTCGGCGGCGAGGCTGACAAGATCCTGATGGTCAACGGCCTGCCCGGTAACGCCACCGACCGTGACCGCCGCCTCGGGATGATGAGCGTCCTCGAAGGGGTCGAAGGCCTTGAGATCGTCGAAGTGGTCGGCAACTGGGACACCGGCACCAGCCAGAAAGTCGTTGCCGATGCGCTCGCCACCCACGGTGAGTTCGATGCCGTGGTGTCGCAGCACGGCTCTGCCGGTTCGATCAACGCCATGCAATCCGCAGGTCACCCCATCGTACCCATGGGCGTGGACGGGGAGAACGGTGTCCGCATGCTGATGGACGAACTGGACATCCCCGGCGTCTCTGCAAGCCAAGCGCCCGCCATGTCGGCGGTGGCACTCGAAGCAGCTGTGGCCCTGCTCGAAGGCAATACGCTGCCGCAGACCGTCTTTCTGCCCATTCCGCAGGTAAAGGCCGAGGCGCTGGAGGCGGGGGTGAACTACTTCCCAGATCTGCCCAAGTCCTTCAACACCGGGACGGGATACGAGGAGTGTTTCGCCCCCTTCACCCCCGAAGAGTTGCTGGGCCAGTCGCCCGACAACACCTGAGGCAAAGGCACCGCACAGCGGCGGCATGATCCCCACAACATGCCGCCGCACGCGATACGGGTGATCCCTATGGCAGACAGCCCTTCCCCCTTGCTGGAGATGCAGGACATCTCCATGCACTTCGGCGCGACCAAGGCGCTGGACGGTGTTGATTTCACCTGTAACGCGGGCGAGGTTCACGCGGTGCTGGGTGAGAATGGTGCCGGAAAGTCCACACTGATGAAGCTCATCGCGGGCGTTCTGCAGCCAACCTATGGTCAGCTGCGCGTCGAGGGGCGGGACGTCTTTCTGGGCTCGCCTAAGGCGGCGCTGGATCATGGGCTGGTCTGCATGTTCCAGGAACTGTCGCTGGTGCCCGATCTGACAGTGCGCGAGAACCTGCTGCTCGGCGCGCCGGGCGCGGGCCTCGGCTGGCTCAGGGGTCAGGGTCTGGACAAGGCTCGGGCGGTGCTGACCCGCATCGGCGGTACCGACATCCGACTGGGCGCGCGCGTCGAGGATCTGACCCTGCCCCAACGTCAGCAGGTGGAAATCGCCAAGGCGATCATGAAAAAACCCCGTCTCCTGATCCTGGATGAAGCGACCTCGGCGCTCAGCGCCTCCGTGGTGGAAAGCGTCTTTGACCTTGTCCGTGAGGAGCGCGACAGCGGCACGGCGGTGCTCTTCATCTCACACCGGTTTCACGAGATCGAAGCGCTGGCAGATCGCGTGTCGGTGTTTCGCAATGGCCAGCGTGTCGCAACCTTCATGAAAGGCGATCACGACTACGGCGCGATCATCAACATGATGGTCGGTCAGAAGATCGAAGAACTGTTCCCTGAAAAACAACCCGGCGCCCATCAGAGCGATATAGTTCTCGACGTTCGCAACTTCAGCTGGGAGGATCAGGTCAAAGACGTCTCTCTCACGGTGCGGCGCGGGCAGATTGTGGGCCTCGGCGGGCTCGACGGACAGGGACAGGGAACCTTCCTGATGGGGCTGGTCGGGCTGCTGCGCAAGACCCAAGGCACCACCGCTATCGCCGGAGAACCCAGCGAGATCACCAGCCCTAAATCCGCCAAGCACCGCGACATCGGCCTGGCCTACATCCCCGAAGACCGCAAGACCGAAGGCCTGATCCTCGATCAGAGCATTCAGGAGAACCTCGAACTTGCGGCACTCGGTCGCGCGGATCTGGATGCGGGCGATCCCACACTCTATGCCGGGTCGCTGGAGCAGCTGGCGCTGAAACACGGCGGGCTTGAGCTGCCAGTGTCGTCGCTATCGGGTGGCAACCAGCAAAAAGTGGTTCTGGCCAAGTGGCTGGCGCTCGGGCCGCGCTGCCTGTTGCTGGCGGATCCGACGCGCGGCATCGACGTCAAAACCAAGACACAGATCTACACGATCCTGCGTCAGCTCGCCGATCAGGGCACCGCAATCCTGTTGCTCAGCACGGACTACGAAGAGCTGATCCAACTGTGCGATGAGACGCACATCTTCTTCGAAGGTCGGATCGCCGCATCGCTCAGCGGCGATGACCTGACACCGCAGAACATCATCGCGGCAACCCTCAATGTCTCCGCCATACCGCAGGCCGCCCATGCTTGACTATCTCAGATCCAACCGCCGCGAAGTGATCGCGGGCGTGGTGCTGATCGCCCTGCTGGCGAGCTATCTGGGCACGCATCCGCGCGGTGCCTCCACCTATGTCCTGACGATCTGGGCCAACCAGTGCCTGATCCTCGGGTTGGCCGCCTGCGCCCAGTTCTTCGCCGTGGTCGTGCGGGGGATAGACCTGTCGGTCGGCGCGGTCATGGCGCTGACCAATTGCGTGGCCTCCTATGTGCTGGACGGCTCCGGCATCGGCATGGCCTTTGGCATGCTCGCGGTGGTCGGCGCAGGCGCGCTCTGCGGTCTGCTCAACGGGCTGATCATCGTCTACGGGCGCATTCAGCCCATTGTCGTCACGCTGGCCACCGCCTCCGTCTTCGTTGGCGCAGCCCTGCTGCTGCGCCCCACACCGGGCGGCGCGGTGAACTACGATCTGGCAGACGCCATCACGCTGGACGTCCTCGGCATCCCAACCGCGCTGATCATCACGGGCGTTGCGGTGCTGGGGTTCTGGCTGCCGTTCCGGCGCACCGGTCTTGGCCTGGGGCTCTACGCCCTTGGCTCGTCCGAGCAGGCGGCCTTTCAGTCGGGCATCAACACCCGGCTCGTGCGTCTGGCCGCCTTTACGCTGGCGGGGCTCTTCGGCGGGCTGGCGGGCCTCTTCTACAGCTTTGTGACCACCACGGGCGACGCAGGCATCGCGTCAGGGTTCACGCTCAATTCCATCGCCGCTGTGGTCCTGGGCGGGGTATTGCTGCGCGGCGGCGTGGGCTCGCTGATCGGTGCGCTCGCAGGGGCGTTCATCCTCAAGACCATCGCCTCGCTGATGTTCTTCTCCGGCATCCCGTCGCTGGCCCAACCGCTGTTCGAGGGGATGATCCTCGCAACCGCCATCGCCATCGGCGGCGCCGACATGCTGCGCGCCCGCAACAAGCTGGAGGTCTTTTCGTGATGGGTCGCGCTCTCTCCATCGACAGTCTGATGCCCTACTTCGGGGTGGTGCTGCTGATCATCGCGGGCAGCTTTCTCTTTCCGCAGGTGCTGAGCGCGGACTACCTGACGCAGCAGCTGCAAATCGCGGCCTTCCTGGGGCTGCTCGCCACTGGCGCCACGGTTGTCATCCTGCTGGGACATATTGATCTGTCGGTGCCCTGGGTGCTGACCGGTGCCGCGATCCTCTCCACCGCACTGGTGGGCTCCGGCAACCCGGTGCTGAGCGCGCTGGCCGTACCGGCAGCGCTGGCATTCGGCGCGTTGATCGGGGTGATCAACGGCATCGGCGTGGCCATCCTGCGCATTCCGTCCATGGTCTGGACACTGGCGGTGAACTCCATGCTGCTGGGTCTGGCGGTGCTGAATACCGGCGGGTTCAACCCGCGCGGCGAATCCAGCGCGCTGATGATCACCATGGCGTCAGGCGATCTGCTGGGCCTGCCCGTCAGCTTTCTGATCTGGATCGCGGTCTCCGCAGCCCTCGCCTATTTCCTGACCCGCACGCCCTTTGGCCGCTACCTGCGCGCCATCGGGTTCAACGAAAAGGCCACTTTCCTGTCGGGCGTCTCCACGCCCTCGGTCGTGTTCGCGGCCTTCGCCATCGCGGGCATGTGCTCTGCCTTGGGCGGTGTGCTGCTGGCGGGATACGCAAACCAGGCCTACCAAAGTATGGGCGATCCGTTCCTTCTGCCCACCATCGCTGCGGTCGTGATCGGCGGCACGTCGATCCTCGGCGGGCGCGGCGGGCTTTTTGGCACCATTGGCGGTGCGCTCTTTATCACGCTGCTGACTTCGATCCTGTCGGTCATGCAGATTGACGACGCCTGGCGTAACATCATCTTTGGGGTCATCATCCTCGCGATGCTGTTGTTCCAGACCTTGCGCAAGGGGGCCGCCCCATGACTGCCGCTCATTTCATCACCGTTGATCCGCAGTTCGAGGCTTTTGTCGACACGACCCGCCCACCCGAGCAGATTGCCGATGGCTGCGTCTGGACCGAAGGGCCCGTGTGGCTGGACGGTCAGCTGTTCTTCAATGACATCCCCAACAAGCGGATGATGCGCTGGACCGAAGCCGACGGCGTTCAGGTGGCACTCGCCAACAGTGAGTTTGCCAACGGCAATACGCTCGATCTGACCGGTCAGATGGTCTCCTGTGAGCATGGCGGGCGGCGCGTGATCCGGCGGCGCGACCCGCGCGATCCGCAGACGGTCGAGGTGATCGCCGAGCACTATGAGGGAGGGCGTCTGAACTCTCCCAATGATGTGGTGGTGCGCTCGGACGGTTCGGTGTGGTTCACGGATCCGCCCTACGGCATCAACTCCGATATCGAAGGTTACCCGGCCGAGAGCGAGCAGCGGGGATGTTTCGTCTACTGTGCAACGCTGGATGGTAGCCTGCATGCGGTGGCAACTGATTTCGACAAGCCCAACGGACTTGCGTTTTCCCCGGATGAACGGCGTCTCTACGTCGCCGATTCCGGTGCCATCAAGGGTGCGAGCTTTCCCGGCATCGACTATGATCTGCCCCACCATATCCGCGTTTTCGACGTGGATGGGATCACGCTGTCGAACCCGCGGGTCTTTGCCGTCATCGCCCCCGGCGTGCCGGATGGGTTCCGGGTTGATCACGAGGGGTTCGTCTGGACCTCCGCGCTCGACGGGATCCACTGCCTGTCGCCCCAGGGTGCGCTGATCGGAAAGATCTGGCTGCCGCAGCAAACCTCCAATATCTGTTTCGGGGGCGATACCGGCCAGACGATGTTCATCACCTCCTCGGACAAGGTCTACCGGGTCAACAGCACCCGGCGCGATGCGTCACATGTTCTGAGAGATCCCGGAAGGAAACCGATATGAAAACCACTGTAGCGGTCTTTGGCCTGGGCTCGATGGGCTACGGCATGGCCCAGTCCTGCCTGCGCGCGGGTCTCGATGTCTACGGCTTCGACGTCGCGGCTGAGCCTGTCGCGCGGTTCGCAGCAGACGGCGGCAAGACCGGCCCCCTTGCGGAGGTGGCGCCGACGCTCGGTGCAGCCGTTGTGGTCGTGCTGAACGCAGCACAGGTGGAAAGCGTGCTCTTTGGCTCGGACGGCATCGTGCCGCATCTGCAGGCAGGCACGGTCGTCCTGGCCTGCGCCACTGTCCCGCCGGAGTTTGCCAGGGACATGGCCGCCCGCTGTGCTGCGGCAGGTGTGCTTTACCTAGACGCGCCCATTTCCGGTGGCTCCGTCAAGGCGGCGGAGGGCAGGTTGAGCATCATGGCCTCCGGCAGCGCGGAGGCTTTCGCCGCTGCCGAAACCATCCTGAATGCCACCTCAGAGACTGTCTTTCGCCTGGGCGATGCGGCGGGCGCGGGCTCCGCCATGAAGGCGGTGAACCAGTTGCTGGCCGGTGTCCACATCGCCACCATGGCCGAAGCCCTGACGTTCGGCGTGACGCAAGGCATTGCGCCCGAGACCTTTGTCAATGTCATCACCAGATGCGCAGGCACCTCCTGGATGCTGGAGAACCGCGCGCCGCATATCGTGGCGGGGGACTACACACCCCACAGCCAGGTCACCATTTGGCCCAAGGATCTGGGCATCGTGCTGGAAACGGCCAAGGCCTCCGGCTTTCAGGCGCCCATCACGGAAACAGCGCTCGCCCAATACATGCGCGCGGTGGACATGGGGCTGGGGGGCGAGGATGACGCGGCGGTGGCCAAGGTCTATGCCGAGCAGGCGGGCGTCTCCCTGCCCGAGGGCACATCATGAAGCTCGGCTGTATCGGCGACGATTTCACAGGCTCCAGCGATCTGGCCAATACGCTGGCCAAACAGGGCATGCGCGTGGTGCAATATAGCGGCATCCCCTCTCAACCGGCGGCCGCGGATGTGGAGGCGGGCGTTGTCTCGCTCAAGTCCCGCTCCATCAACCCCGCCGACGCGGTAGCACAGTCACTGGAGGCGCTGGCGTGGCTCAGGGCGCAGGGCTGCACACAGTTCTTTTTCAAATACTGCTCCACCTTCGATTCCACACCCGCGGGCAACATCGGCCCGGTTGCGGATGCGCTGGCAGAGGCGCTTGGCGCGGACAGGGTGATCGTCTGCCCCGCCTTTCCGGGCACGGGGCGGTCGGTCTATCAGGGGCATCTGTTTGTAAACGACACGCTGCTCAATGAAAGCGGGATGGAGAACCACCCGCTGACGCCCATGACAGACGCGGATCTACGGCGGTGGATAAGCTATCAGAGCAAGCACGAAATCGGCCATGTACCCGCGCAGACGGTCTTTGCCGGGTCGGACGCCATTGCCGCCGCTCTGGACGCACAGCACGCCGCGGGCAAGACACATATCGTCGTGGATGCCATTCGCGACGAAGATCTGATGCAGATCGGGGCCGCCGCAAAGAACCTTGCGTTGATCACCGGCGGCTCCGGTATCGCGCTTGGCCTGCCCGCGAATTTCGGCTGCAGCCCGCAGACGCCCGACTGGCGGGAACAGCCGGGTCCGGCGCTGGCACTCTCCGGCTCCTGCTCCACCGCGACGCGCGGTCAGGTCGCCCGGCACGCCGCATCCCATCCGGCCCGCGAGCTCTCCGCCGCAGAGATCATCGAGGCGCGCGTCACCCCGGCAGAGGTGCTCGACTGGGCGATGGCGGCAGGCGGCGTGCCACTTGTCTACAGTTCCGCCGACCCGGACGTGGTGAAATCCGTTCAGGACCGCTTTGGCCGCGAGACCGCCGCAGCCGCGATCGAGACGTTCTTTGCTGATCTCGCCCGTCTCGCAACCGCCGCAGGCGTCACCCGGATCATCACCGCAGGCGGCGAAACCTCCGGCGCGGTGGTGGAAGCGCTGGATCTTGAGGAGCTGATCATCGGGCCCGAGATCGACCCGGGCGTGCCCGCCCTGCGCGCTGGCGCAGAGCTGGTCGTGGCACTCAAATCCGGCAACTTCGGAGCAGAGGATTTCTTTGAAAAAGCAGCCCGGGTTCTGGGCGGATGAGCGAGGCGAAGCTGCGCGAAAGCATCTGCCTGCTGGCGCGCTCGCTCTATGACCGGGGGCTGACCCACGGCTCCACCGGCAATATCTCCTCGCGGACGGAGGACGGCGGGCTGCTGGTCTCGCCCACGGGGACCAGCTTTGGCCGTCTGGATCCCGCACGGCTCAGCCGGTTCGACGCCGAAGGCCGGTTGATCAACGGCGACCCGCCCACCAAGGAGATGCCGCTTCATTCAGCGTTTTACGATACGCGCAGCACGGCGGGCGCGGTCGTGCACCTGCATTCCTGCCACTCGGTTGCGCTGTCCCTGCTCCCCGACAATGACGAGGACAGCTTTCTGCCGCCGCTGACACCCTATGCGGTGATGCAGCTGGGCCGGGTCAAGCTACTGCCCTTCTTCGTTCCGGGCGATCCCGCGATGGGGGATGCGGTGCGCGGGCTGGCGGGCAAACGGGCGGCGGTGATGCTCGCCAATCACGGCCCCGTGGTTGCGGGAAAAACAATCGAGGCCGCCTGCAATGCCATCGAAGAGCTGGAGGCCACCGCGCGGCTCGCGTTGATGATGCGCGGTCTCCCGGCTCAGGCGCTGTCACCGGCGCAGATCTCTCAGGTGGTGACGAAATTTGATGTGGAGTGGGATACATGACCCGATTTTCAGCCAACCTGGGCTTTTTGTGGAACGACCGACCGCTGCCCGAGGCGATCCGGGCCGCGCATGCCGCAGGTTTCGCCGCCGTAGAATGTCACTGGCCCTACGCAACACCCGCCGAGGAGGTCCGCGCCACGCTGGAGGCCACGGGCCTGCCCATGCTCGGGCTCAACACCCTGCGCGGCAAGCCGGGCGAAAACGGGCTCGCCGCCCTTCCCGGGCGCGAGGCCGAAGCGCGCGCGGCGATAGATCAGGCCATCGACTATGCGAATGCGACGGACACTGGCGCGATCCACGTCATGGCCGGTTTTGCCCAGGGTGAAGAGGCGCGGCATTGCTTTGAAGCGAACCTTGCCTATGCCGCAGAGCGCACGGAGCGGATGATCCTGATAGAGCCGCTCAATCGCCACGACGCCCCTGGATACTTCCTGCAGACCACCGATCAGGCCCGCGAGATCATCGGCACCGTCGACGCGCCCAATCTCAAGCTGATGTTCGATTGCTATCACGTTGGCCGGACCGAAGGCGACGTGATGACCCGGCTCAGCGATCTGCTGTCGGTGATCGGCCATATCCAGTTTGCCGCGGTGCCCGACCGCGGTGTGCCGGACCATGGCGAGCTGAACTACGCCGAGATATTCGCCCACATCGCGACGCTCGGATGGGACACGCCGCTTGGTGCGGAGTTCAAGCCCGCTGCGCCCGAGGACATCACCGGTTGGATTGCCTCCGTCACGTGACGCCGAACCGGCACGCCGACCAGTAATAATCTTTGCAGCTTTGCCGGTGTCGCGCAGGACACCTCAGCATTGCCTCCTCAGAGGCAATGCCCAACCGCACGACCCTATCCGAGACACAGTAGAACGCACCGCCACAGCGCAGCAGCCAATACCGCTGTCACCCGACCGGTTTCGGCTCTTTGCTCAACAATCTGGCGCTGGTCGAGCTGATCTAAAAATCACCCGGAGCGGACCGCCCGTGCCGCACCAAGAAGTGTTGACAGAAAATTAAATTCGCTCATATCATTCGTATACAAACAAAACTGGCCGGAGGACGTGTGAGCTTTTACAGACCTGATCATTTGTCCGATGCGCTGGAGATCGCCGCGCAGGGCCCCGGGAAGATCGTCGCAGGCGGGACCGACCTCTACCCCTCCGCCAAGCAGGGTCAGCGACCGGAGTTTTATCTGGACATCACGGCCGTTCAGGAACTGCGCAGGGTCCGTTTCACGCAAACAGGGACGCATATCGGTGCTGGTGTGACGTGGAGCGCGCTGGTCGCTGCCGACCTGCCGCCCGCCTTCGACGCGCTGAAAGCGGCGGCGCTGGAGATCGGCAGCGTGCAGATCCAGAACGCAGGCACCGTTGTCGGCAATCTCTGCAACGCCTCGCCCGCCGCAGACGGTGTACCCGCGCTGCTGGCGCTCGATGCGGCGGTGGAAATCCTCAGCACCGCGCGGGGGACCCGCATCGTCCCGCTTGATCGCTTCATCACCAATGTCCGGCAGACGGATCTGGCCGGGGACGAAATCGTCACCGGAATCCGGATCCCGCCACAACCCGGCAACATGCGGTCCGCCTTTGAGAAGCTGGGCAGCCGTCGCTATCTGGTGATCTCGATCTGCATGACGGCGGCGAACATCGCCTGCGATGATCAGGGCTGCATCGAGGAGGCGCGCATCGCCGTAGGCGCATGTTCCCCGGTCGCGCAGCGGTTGAGCACGCTGGAAGGGCGCCTGATCGGGCAGCGGCCCGCCGACATCGAGGTCACGCCCGAGGACCTGGCCCCGCTCTGCCCCATCAACGACGTGCGCGGCAGCGCTGCCTACCGGATGGATGTGGTCGCAGAACAGGTGGCGCGCGCCGTGCGAAAGGCAGCAGTGTCATGAACAAGCAGTTTGACCACGCCGCCGCGCTGTCGTTCCGCTTGAACGATACCACCGTCTCGGCCGCGCCCTATCCCGGCCAGCGGCTCTCTGATCTGCTGCGCGAGGGCCTCGGCTCGCGCGACGTCAAAGTCGGCTGCGATGCCGGTGACTGCGGCGCCTGCACGGTACTCCTTGATGGCGACCCCGTCTGCGCGTGCCTGACGCCAGCGCATCAGGTGCAGGGCCGGAGGGTGGAAACGCTTGCCGGTCTTTACGAAAGCGACGCGCAGGCACAGGCCTTGGCCCAACGCTTCCTGGATCATGGTGCTGCGCAATGCGGCATCTGTACGCCCGGCATGATCGTCTCCGCCGTGGCCTTGCTGCGCCGCGATCCGTCACCGGCTGACGACGACGTCAAGACCGCTCTGGGCGGTGTGCTCTGCCGCTGTACCGGATACCGCAAGATCATCGATGCGGTGATCAATGCACCGGGGACGGCTCAGAGTGGCGACGGCACAGTCGGCAGCTCCGTCCCCCATCTCGATGGCATGCCCAAGGTCACAGGCGCCATGGCTTACGGCGATGACATCGCACCGCAGGGTTGTCTTGAGATCCTGGTGATCCGGTCGCCCTTCGCCCGCGCGTCCTTTGTTCTGGGAGACATGGACAGCCTCACGGACCAACCGGGTGTCGCTGCGGTTCTGACGGCGGCTGACATCCCCGGCCAGAACGCCTTTGGTGTGATCCCGCAGTTCATAGACCAGCCCGTCTTTGCCGAAGGCAAGGTGCGTTTTCGCGGGGAAGCCGTGGCGGCCATCGTGGCGGAGCCTGCGTTTCTGGCGGCGTTCGATCCGAAGCGGTTTCCCGTGACCTGGACCGAGCTGCCCGCGTCGTCGGATGTCACCGCCGCACAGCAGGAAGGCGCGCCCGAGCTTCACCCGGGACGCACGCACAACGTGATGTGCGGTGGTTTCGTCAGCCGCGGCGATCCGCAGACAACGCTGGCACGGGCCGCGGTCACCGTCGAAGGCCGTTTTCAGAGCGGCTTTGTGGAGCATGGCTATATCGAGCCCGAAGCAGGCTTTGCCGAAATGACAGGGGGGCGTCTGGTGCTGCATGCCTGCACCCAGGCGCCCGTCATGGACCTGGAGGGGTTGGCGGGCATCCTCGCCATGGACCGCTCCGAGATCCGGGTCGTTCCCACGGCGGTCGGCGGCGGCTTTGGCTCCAAGCTGGATCTGACGGTGCAACCCTACCTCGCGCTCGGCGCGCTCAAGACGGGTCGACCGGTGCGCATGCGCTATTCGCGCACGGAATCGATGCAAAGCTCCACCAAGCGCCACCCCTCCGACATCACGCTGAGGATCGGCGCCGATGCGCAGGGGCGGATCTGTGGTTTCGACTTCCACGGCACCTTCGACACCGGCGCCTACGCCAGCTGGGGACCGACCGTTGCCAACCGGGTGCCGGTGCATGCGTCCGGGCCCTACAAGGTGGCGGACTACCGGGCGGCATCCAAAGGCGTGCATACAAACAACCCGCCCGCGGGCGCCTTTCGCGGCTTTGGCGTGCCGCAATCAGCCATCGCACAGGAGAGCCTGTTTGACGAACTGGCGGAGAAACTGGGCATGGACGCGCTGGAATTCCGCATCCTCAACGCGCTGGAGAATGGCGCGCCCACGGTCTGCGGTCAGGTCTTCGATCAGGGGGTGGGGATCAAACCCTGCCTTGAGGCCCTGCGCCCCGCCTGGGCGGCAGAGCGGGCGGCTGCTGCGGCCTTCAACGACAGCAACGGGGTGCGCAGGCGGGGCGTCGGCGTGGCGGGTGGCTGGTACGGCTGCGGCAATACCTCGCTGCCCAATCCCTCGACCATCAAGTCCGGCATCCGCGCCGACGGCACCATCGTGCTGCATCAGGGTGCGGTGGACATCGGGCAAGGATCGAACACCGTGATCACCCAGATCTTTGCCGAGGCACTCGGCGTGCCGGTGGGCGCGATCACGCGGGTCGGCGGCGATACAGATGTCACCCCGGACGCGGGCAAGACCTCCGCCTCGCGCCAGACCTATGTGTCGGGCAATGCCGCGCGGCTCTCGGGGGAAGCACTCCGAGCACAGATCCTGGAGAAGATCAACGTCGGCATCGACGCCCGCCTGACAATCGACGGGCCTGAGATCACCGCTGAGGATAGCGCCGGGCTCCACACGCTGAGCCTCGCGGGCCTCGCCGCGGATGAAGACGGTTTCGTGCTGCACGCCTGCGAAAGCTACGACCCCCCAACCAAACCGCTCGACGCGCAAGGTCAGGGCGCGCCCTACGCGCAGTTCGGCTACGCCGCGCATCTGGCGGTGGTGGAGGTCGATACCGCCATGGGCACGGTCACGCCCGTGAAATTCGTGGCCGCCCATGACGTGGGCAAAGCCATCAACCCCATGCTCGTCGAAGGGCAGGTGCACGGCGGCATCGCCCAGGGCCTCGGCATGGCGCTGATGGAGGAATACTTGCCCGGGCGGACCGAGAACCTGCACGACTACCTGATCCCCACCATCGGGGACATTCCGCCGATCGAGACGATCATCATAGAGGAGCCCGACGCCCACGGACCGCACGGCGCCAAGGGTCTGGGCGAGCATGTGCTGATCCCGACGGCTCCCGCGCTGCTCAACGCCATCAAGGCAGCGACCGGCGTGCGCCACCGCCAAGTGCCCGCAACCCCTGCCCGGGTGCGCACCGAAATTCTGAAGGCGCAGCCGTGAAAGACGACATCAAACCCGAAAAGATCCGCTGCGACGCCTGCCCCGTCATGTGCTACATCGCCGAGGGGAAATCAGGGGCCTGTGACCGCTACGCCAATCACGCAGGGGAACTCATCCGGCTCGACCCGCTGACCATCATCGAAGGCGGGCAGCAGCAGGTCGTCCCCTTCCTGCCCGGCGGCGGGACC
The DNA here is from genome assembly GCF_947496515.1 of uncultured Roseobacter sp. Lineage (GTDB taxonomy): Bacteria > Pseudomonadota > Alphaproteobacteria > Rhodobacterales > Rhodobacteraceae > Roseobacter. The sequence continues at coordinate 514,941 of NZ_CANMDB010000002.1, forward strand.
GACAATTGGGACGGCGACATCATCAAGGGCAGCCGCCCCTTCGTGACCGCGGTGGGGGCCGGTACCACCTATCCGGACTATAAACCCGCCCCCTTTATCGTCAGCCAGGACATCGACGGCGTGGATATGGTGACGGTCGTGACCGAAGGGATCTTCAGCTACTGCGGCGTCAAGGTAAAGATCGACACGGACCGGCACATCGGCCACGAACGCGACGTGGTCCGCGTGGAGGGTGAGCCCATCGGCCACGTCATGACGTCTGAGTACGGCTCCAAGATGCTGTCGCTGGGCGGGGTCGAACATCTGACCGGCGGGTCCAAGAAAGAGGGTCGCGTCACCTGCGACGCGCTCATGCGGCTCTGCAACCGGGAGCCTGTCACCATGGTGATCGGCGAAGAGGACGCGCACCCGACCGAAGTGGTTTTGGAAGCAGGCAAACCGCCCATCATCAACGGCGTGACCGAGCGGCTGATGCGCGTGGGCTGCGGCTCCGCCACCATCGGGATGTTTCCCAAGAAATGGCTGGGCCACGCGGATGAGGTGGTCGTGGTCGATGACCATATCACTGGTGTCCTGTCGGAACATGAGACCGGCAAGCAGCTCGATGTCCCCCCCACGGGTATCAAGATCATCGGGCGACGCTCGACGCCAGGGCGCTATTTTCAGGTGGCTAACCCCGGCACCGGCTGGGGCGGCACGGATATCGAGGATCCGCTGACCATTCTGGGACCCTTCAACCCAAAGATCGCGTGGGAAGGTCTGCGCCTGCTGATGGTCTCCACCACCGGCGAGCAATACGCCTATTTCGAGCTGGACACGGATCTCACGCCCCAGCCGCACCCCGTGCCGGAGGCATTGCGCGCCTCGGCTGATCTGATCGCCGAGAACTGCGAGCCGTCGGTCTGTTCGGTGCTCTTCATGGCGGGGGCGGGCGGCAGCTTGCGGGCGGGCGTGACGGAAAACCCCGTGCGGCTCACCCGGTCGGTCAAGGACAGCCTGACCCATGTCTCCTGCGGTGGGGCGGATGCCTATGTCTGGCCCGGCGGCGGCATCACCGTCATGGTCGATGTGCTGGACATGCCCACGCAATCCTTTGGCTACGTGCCCACGCCTGCGCTGGTCGCCCCCATCGAATTCACCCTGCGCGCCAGCGACTACCGGACGCTGGGCGGGCATGTGGATCAGATCAAGTCGGTGGATCAGATCAATCAGGCCGAAGCGCGCAAGGTCGCGCGCAACGAGCGCGATCACGATCCGGTGGCGCAGGGCAATTTCCGCTGGGCCCGGAAACCGTGAACCACACGGGCCCCACCGCGAATATACTGCCCTGCGGGCAGCGGCTGCACCTGCAGCACGGGCCCATTGATTTGGTGATCGGCGCCGATGGCCAGCGGCAACGCGCCTTTGAGGCCGCCGTGGCCCGGTTTTCAACCGTGCTGGCCGAGCTGGTCGAAGAGCTGCCCGCGCTCCGCACCCCGCTCGGCGCGCGCACGCCGCGACCCACTGGGGAGGTCGCGCGCCGGATGCACGCCGCCGCCCTGCCCTTCCGGCCCTCGGGGTTCCTGACCCGCATGGCCGCGGTGGCGGGCGCGGTCGCGGATGAGATCCTGGCCGCCATGTGTGCGGCAGCGGTGCTCGAGCGTGCCTATGTGAACAACGGCGGGGACATCGCCTTGCATCTGACCGGTGCCGCCACCTTCACCACGGCGATGACCGATCACCGCGGCCAGATGCTGGGCCGGATCACCCTGACGGCCCGCGACGGTGTCGGCGGGATCGCCACCAGCGGCCGCCACGGGCGCAGCCACTCCTTGGGCATCGCCGACAGCGTGACCGTGCTGGCCCGGACCGCCGCGACCGCCGATGTGGCCGCGACCCTCGTTGCCAATGCGGTCGATCTGCCCGGGCACCCCGCCATCACCCGCCGCGCCGCCTCCGCTCTGGACGAAAACGCTGACCTCGGTGACCGGCCTGTCGTCACAGGCTGCGGCGCGCTTGCGGCACCCGACTGCCACTGCGCCCTCGCCCGCGGCAAGGACCGTGCCGCGGGTTTCACCAAAGCCCCCCTGATCCACAGCGCGGCACTGTTTCTTCAGGAGCACGCCTGTGTCACTGATCACAACGCCTTCGCGCTGCACCACCCCGAGGATGCCTATGCCTGAGCCAACGATCCGAAAAACCGCCTATTCCGTGGAAGAGATCTTTCACGAAGGCGGTCCTGCACCCGCCCAGAGCCTCAAACGCGCCTCCGGTATGGCGGTGATCGAGAACCCCTTTGCCGGGCGGTACGAGCCCGACATTGCGTGGTTCATGGAGGATCTCAAACCGCTCGGCCTGCAGATCGCGCAAAAGCTGGCGGATCTGCTCGGCGGCGCGGCCAACGTCCAAGGCTACGGCAAGGGCGCGCTCGTGGGTGAGGCAGGAGAGCTTGAGCACGGCGCGCTCTGGCACGTGCCGGGCGGCTACGCCATGCGCGAACTGCTCGACAATTCCAACGCGATTGTGCCCTCCACCAAGAAGGTCTGCGGCCCGGGGGGGCGGCTCGACGTGCCCCTCACCCATATCAACGCCTCCTACGTGCGCAGCCATTTCGACGCCATGGAAGTGGGGCTGAGCGACGCCCCCCGCGCCCGTGAAATGGCCCTCGTTCTGGTCATGAGCACCGGCGCACGCATCCACGACCGCGTCGGCGGGCTGGCGGCAAAGGACATCGTTGGAAAGGACGGGCTGAGATGAGTGCCAAGATCCGGAAAATCGCCGTCACCATCGAGGAAACCCACATCGAGATGGGCAAGCCGATCGACCCCGCCACCCGCAAGGCCGTCGCGGTGGCGGTCATCGAAAACCCCTTTGCGGGCAACTATCAAGAGGATCTGTCAGACCTGATGGAGATTGGCGCAGAACTGGGCGCGCTGCTCGGCAAAAAATGCGTGGAGGCCCTGGGCATCTCCCCGGATCAGGCGGAAAGCTACGGCAAATCAGCGATGGTCGGCGAGAACGGCGAGCTGGAACACGCGGCTGCCATCCTCCACCCCAAGCTGGGCGCACCGCTGCGCGCCGAGGTTGAGCGGGGCGCGGCCCTCGTCCCCTCGTCGAAAAAGATAGGCAGCCCGGGTCAGGTACTCGACGTACCGCTGGGCCACAAGGACGCCGCCTACGTGCGCAGCCACTTTGACGGGATCGAGGTACAGCTGAACGACGCACCCCGCGCGGGCGAGATCATGGTGGCCGTCGCGGTGACGGACAGCGGCAGGCCCCTGCCCCGCGTCGGTGGTCTGACCCATGACGCAGCCGAAGGCAACGACGGGCTGAGGTAGGCTTTGGCCCTTGTTCACACGCCTGCCTTGGCGGTAGGAACGGCTATGGATGCCTCGGACGCGGATGCGGCAAAACTCTCTGACTACCGGCTGGATGAACAGGTCGGCTATTTGCTGCGGCTTGCCAACCAGCGACACGCAACGATTTTCCAGCGGCTGATCTCGGAGGAGCTGACCCCCACCCAGTTCTCGACCCTGATCCGCGTGGCAGAGCAGGGGCAGGTCTCGCAGAACCATCTGGGGCGGCTCGCGGCGATGGATGTGGCAACCACCAAGGGCGTGGTGGACAGGCTCAAGGCAAAAGGGCTGATCGTCGCGCACCCCGACCCCAACGACAAACGCCGCTCCAATATCTCGCTGTCAGCCAGCGGGGCCAGGATGGTCGACGTGCTCGTGCGGGACGGTCAGGACATCACGCAGGAGACGCTCAAACCCCTGACGCAGGCAGAGCGTAACCGGCTGCTGGAGCTGCTGCAGAAACTCAGCTGACGCGGTGACACGGGCGACGGCTCACGTGATCCGCTCGGGAAACCGGTTCGCGGGCGGCGTGTTGCGGGAGCGTTCGGTGCGCACGATCCCGTCGATGATCGTCATGCCGACACCCGGCAGATTACCCTGTGCCACGCTCTCCAGCATCGTCTTGCCGGGGGAGTGCTGCGCCTGATCCAGCAGCACGAAATCCGCACTATACCCCTTTTCGATCAGACCCACATCGAGACCACGCTGACGGGCGGTATTGCCGTTGCCAAAGCAAAAGGCCTGCTCCGCCGGAACATTGCCAAAGGCCGACAGCATCGCGATCATCCGCAGGATCCCCAAGGGCTGCACCCCCGATCCCGCCGGGCCATCCGTCCCGAGTATCACCTGATCGAGCTTACCGAGCTCCCGCGCGGTATTGACCGTCAGCACCGCCGCGCGCTCGTTGCCGTTGTGCACGATCTCAAAGGCCGACTGGCAGGTCTCGCACAGGCAGATGATCTGATCGTCCGGCAAGGCGGAATGCCCGCCGTTGATATGACCGATCACATCCGTCCCCGTCTCGATCACCATATCCGCATCAATGAGCCCCGATCCGGGGATCGACGGACCGCCCGTATGGATCGTCGATTGCATCCCGTATTTGCGCGCCCAGCTGACCATCTGCCCTGCGGTCTTGCCGTCCTTGACGGTGCCCAGACCCACCTCACCCAGATACCTGACGCCCGCCCGCGCCATTTCGGCAAAGTCCTCCTCCACCATGCCCTGTTCGATCACCGGCGCACCTGCATGCACCTTGACCCCCGAGGGGCGAAAGTTCTCGTACCAGCGCTGCGCGGCAATCGACATCGCCTTGAGACCGACGATGTCCTTGGGCCTGCCCGGCATATGCACCTCCCCGGCAGAGATCATCGTGGTGACCCCACCGTGCAAGGTGCTGTCGATCCAGTGCAACTGCTGCTGCCGGGGGGTGTAGTCACCGACCACGGGGTGCACATGGCTGTCGATCAACCCCGGTGCCAGCGTGACACCCTTGGCATCCACCTGCTCGGTTGCACCCTCACAATCCAGATCCCGTTCGGCCCCCCAGTCATGGATGCGCCCGTCGATGGCCACGAGGCAATCCCCGTCAAAGATCGGATCCTCGAACTTGCCGGACAGGATCTGACCGATGTTGCGAATGACCAGCTTGCTCATGGTACGCCCCCAAAATTTGTTCGTATGCAAATGTAAAAGCGCCCCACCTGTCAAGCTGGAATGGCGGGATCCGCCACGAGCGGTAACGCTCGGATCGTCGGGCAACGCGTGCCGGCATCGCCCCGACCAAAACACCAACGGCAGATCCGTCGTCCCGCGGCGACCATGCTGACAACGACAGGGCGAAACCCGCTCGCCAGCGACGGCCTGCTACCAAGCGGGCAGCCACGTCCCCCGGACGCCAACCAGCCGCTCAACCGCACCGAATAGGACAGCATCTCCAAGGCCCTGGGCCCAGATCCCCCTTGAACACCTCACCGGGCGCTGCCACGGGACATAGCTGAACACCCCGCTCTTTCATCTTGCCAGATAAACTCCGGGGGACGGCCGCAGGCCGGGGGGCAGAGCCCCCAATAACCCCGGATCGCACTTCACTTACCGACAGCCGCCGCGCAAGACGACACCCCGGCAACAGGTGCCACGCCCCGCTAGATCAGCGCCGTCTCCTCAAAGATCAGACCTTCGGACAGCGCCAGATACCCTGCCGTTTCCGTCACGTGACGCACCTCACTGTCCTCCGAAGCTTCCTCTTCGGCGAAGAGCGCCACACCATTCGCGCTCAGCGCGTTCATGCGTACCGTCGCGGTATCCCGACCATCAAAGCTCTGCATGTCGGCCAGAACAACCGGCGCATCATCAAAGGCGGCATTGAACACGAACCAATCCGCAGTGTCGGTCAGCTGATCGCCGGTCAGGACCGCATCGCGCCCGTCCGCCGCCCCGGCCTCGACCGCAATCCACGACACGGTTTCCGCCACATGCGAGCCGAGCGCTTCTTCTTCCTGCAAGCGCAGCTCAAAACCGCTCTGATCCACATTCCTGATCCGGGTGGTGACCGCATCATCCTCGTTCACGGAGGCCACCTCCGCAAAGACCACCGCATCGTCCAGGGCTTCGCCAAAGCTGACATCCGCAAACCGGGTGCCGACGTCTTGGGTGCCGGCCACGATTGTCTGGCCACCGGACAAGGTGTGCGACCCCTCGGAGATCGCCAGCCACCCGACCGTTTCCTGAATATGCGCCCCGTCCAGATAGTTCCATTCGTCAATCTGGAACTGGAACCCCGTGTCCGACACATCGCGGACCCGCGTCGTCGCCTGCTCGACACCGTTCAGCGTGATGGGTCCCATGACGACCACCGCGTTCTCGATCACACTTTCGAAGGTCACCGTATGCCATTGCGCGGCATTGTCCTGAACCACCGTGGCTTTGCCGCTCTGCCCGATGGGATTTTGCGAAACGTCATCCACACCGCTGACCGTGACAGCAACCGCCGCCGTGTCGGATCCGCCACTGCCGTCGACCACCGTGTACTCGAATGTCTCCGTCGCTGTCTGCCCGGCGGTCAGGGACACAAAGGCGCCGTTTTGCGCGTAGCTCAGCGTGCCGTTCGCATTCAACGTGACCGCGGCCCCCGAGGCCAGCGACACCGATCCGCCCACCGCAACGGCCTGACCGTTGATCTGGGTGATGGCCAGCGCATCCCCGTCCGCGTCGGTGTCATTCCCCAGCACGTCCAGGGACAGGGCGGCCCCTTCGGCCACGCTCGCGTCATCGTTGCGCGCGACGGGTGCCGCGTTGGTGTTGCTGAAAAGATCAGCAATCGCGTCGTAGCTGTAGGTGATATCCGAAAAGCGGAAACTTTCGACCGTATCAAACACCCGGTCGATGCCCTCGCCAATCACCTCGATCGCATTGATAAAGAGCGAGAACGTATAGCTCGCAAAGGCCGAATTATAGAGCACCGTGTCAAACCCGGCCTCACCGATGAATGTGTCATTGCCCTCCCGGCCCAGAAAGGTGTCATCCCCCGCGCCACCGCGCAGGACATTGTCCGCCGCGTTGCCGATCAGCGCATCATTGCCGGACCCGCCGATCGCATTCTCGATCACGGTGCCTACCGCAAGCGTCAGGTTGCCCTCTCGACCGCCGATATCAGAGCTATTCTGCACCGTCTGATCCGCGGTCTGGATCGTCAGGTCGATCTTCTGCGCGTTGCTGTAGCCACTGAAGTCCAGCGTATCGATCCCGCCTCCGTCAACGATGGTCGAGGCCGTGCGATCCGCAAAAGACGCATAGCTGTTCCAGATCTCGCTCTGGCCCGCCGAGATCGTGGTGTTGAACCCGTAGGTCGTATCGCCCGTGAAGGCATTCGACACCCCATAGCCAAAGCGACCGTAGATCTGGTCCAGCGCCAGCCAATCCACCGCCATGGGGGTCTGCAGAAACTCACGGTCCGCCGTGATGGCGGTGTTTTCGCTCTGCGAGAAATACGACATCATGGACGCCTGCCAGCTATCCAGTTCATAGATCGCATCATTCGCGTAGCGTGCGCTGCCATTGTAGGGACCCTGATGGCCAAGACCCAGGGCATGACCGATCTCGTGCAGGATTGTCTGCAGCGTGTAGTCGTCATAGGTCGAGGTGCCCCCCGACCAGCCAGCGGCCAGATTGATGTAGGAATAGAAAATCGTCCCGTCGCCAAAACGCGTGGACCCCGCATAGGCTCCGCTGTCATTGTCGGAAAAGAAGAAATCGACAAAGCTGTCATCGGTGCTGGTCGTTTCCACGAACTCGATGCCCAGCACCGCCTCGTAGATGTCAAAGGCATCGCGGATCAACTCGGCCCGCGCGGCAGAAACGCCATTGCTGTCCACATTTCCGCCGTAGCGCAGCGAACTGTAGCCGCTCACATTATAATGCAGCACACCGTTGTTCGGGTCGCTCCCGGTCGAGCCCACATTGTGGCGCAACCCGTTGGTGTTGTTCCAGTACCCGGTTTCCAGAAAGTCGGACATTTGCTGAAGGGTGGCCTGCGCCGCCGCCGATGCCACGCCACCATCGGTCGGCACATCCGCGCGCTCGACATCATCCTTGAACCTGTCGTCAGCCATGCAGGCACTGCACATGCAGGTGGACAGATGCTCCGACAGCGGCAAATCAACCGCATCCTGATCAGATGACGTCGACTGTATAGACATGGCCGTACCCTTTTGTTGCCCTTGGCTTTTTCCTTCTGTCTAACCAGAGTGAATTGAGATGGGAACCCTGCGGACCCGGGTAAATTTTTACCTCAGACCCCGGAAATTTAATGCAATATTTACCACTCTGAGGGCGTCGCTTTTCACCCGGACCGACCCCGCTGGCCGCGAACCGCCTCCCGGCAACGACCGCCTCGCGCCTCTCACACTGCAGTGACAGCCGATCGGCCACCCGCACCGAGGTCCGTTCTCGACGGCTTGATCTCCTTGCCTCGGATGATCCCACCAGCCCCTTGAAGGGAAACGAATAATGGCCGCGAAAGGCACCGGGGATACGTCCTTCTCTGGCAGCGGGGCAGCCCCGTGAGCAGCGACCGAGACAACCGCTGGGCAATCACTCCCGCATCGCCAGTCTTATGGCGCGCCAAAAGCATCTCTTCCTGTTCCCGCGCGGGCGGCGCTTGCGTGCCCTTGGTGTCCTTGCCGCTCCAGCTTGACGTCGTGTGGCAAAGCGAAAAACCGCCGTCGGCGGTTCTAAGCCGCTGCGATGATCAACGGGTGGTTGAAGACCCACCAGAGCCGAACAGCCGCAGGGTGATCACGCCATTCACCTCAGGACGTTTCTCCGACACGCTCTCTCGCGCCTTCCCTTGGATCACATGAACCGCCATCCCCCGATCAATGGCACCAACCGGGATGGCCTCTCCGTCAGCCAGCGATCTCTCCCTCCGCAAAGCCTGCAGCAAAAGCGACCGTCCCGACGATCCGTATCGCCCGGGGGTATAGGCCTCCAACGCGGGAGAAACCCGTATCTAAGTCTCGATACACGAGGGGGTCCCCTTCCTCTAAACTGAGGCGCATAACCACCCGGGGAGGCAACGATGTCAGACTTCGAAACCGCAAAGGCATTTTTCGACGCCTGTGAAACCGGCAAAGGCTGGGCAGGGTGCGCACAGTACTGTGCACCGGATGCCGGCTTTTCCTGTCAGGCAGACGCGCTCGCCCAGACAGTGACACTGGCTGACTACTGCGACTGGATGAAAGGGCTGCTGACACCGGTACCGGATGGCCGCTACGTGCTGAAGTCCTTCGCCATGGACGAAGAACGCGGCACCGCCGTGGCAGCGGCGACGTTTCACGGCACCCAGACGGGCGAAGGCGGGCCGGTGCCCCCCACAGGCAAGGAGGTCGCGTCGGACTATACCTATGTCATGCAGTTCGACGGTGGAAAGATCTCGCATATGACCAAGATCTGGAATGATGTGCAGGCGGTGCGCCAGCTCGGCTGGGCCTGACGGGTGAACAGCCCGTTCGGGCGACGCCGCAGCTACCGCGGCGGGCTGAAATGCCACAGTAGCAAGGGTTTCCGCTCATGACAGGGTGACGCGCGCATCCCGCTGGTCTATTTTACAGCGGTGCTTCCCTGACGCAGCGCGTATTCAAGCGAAGGTTGCGCGGCGCTTTCAGTGGCTTCCTGGATCAATAACCGCCCCTCTTCGCGAGCACCCCTAATGTCCGATAATCCAAACACCTCCTGCGGCATAGGATCGACGCTGCCCTTTGTATGAATGATCGTCACTCCTCACTGGCTCAGGCGATCAGATCCAGATCATAGGCCGCAAACTTGGCGTCGGAACTGGCCAGCCTCAGACCCTCGCAGCGCGCCTGCGCGATCAGCATCCGGTCAAAGGGATCGCCATGGTGCATCGGCAAATCGGCCGCCGCCTGGGCATGTGTCCAGGAAATCGGCAAAGGACGACAGCCCGCCTCCACCGCGATCTCAAAAACCTCCGGCGGCACATCCAGCTTGCCAAGGGCGCGCTTGATCCCGATCTCCCAGACACTGGCAGAGGACAGATAGATCTCACCGTCGGAGATCGCGGCAGCCTGCGCCTTCGAGAGCCTCGGGTCATTCAAGACCGCCCACAGCATCACATGCGTGTCCAGCAGGATGCGCACTCAATGCCCGGCGCTTTTGCCAAACATCTCCGCGATCTCTTGGTCGCCGTCGGACATGTCATCCGGCAGCGTAAACGCCCCCTCCATCGCGCCGATCAGCGGACGGCCAACGCGCCGATCCGCGGCCACGATCCGCGCAACCGGGCGACCGTACCGGGTCAGCTCAATGGCCTCGCCCGCTTCGGCACGGCGGATCAACTCGGCAAACTGGGCCTTGGCTTCGGCAATGGCGATCTGCATGGCGTCTCCTTCCATCCTGACCAACATATAGGTCACCTTCGCGCCCGATACAAGCGATCCGCCGAAATCACCCCATCAACGAAGCTGCCCGACCCCGACACCAAGGTCCGCCGCGCACGCCACACGCCGCTGCCGCTGTTTCCCAGCCCAACTCAGAGGCCGGGCACCACCCAATGGCATCTCGCGCAGCCCGCTCTTTCATCTTGCCAAATAAACTCACCGGCGTGACAGACCGGTCACGCGTCCGCGCGGGGCAGTGTTGAAACGGGCCGGATCAGTAGATCGGGAACCGCGCACAAAGCGCCATGACCTCATCCCTGACCCGCGCTTCGACAGCACCGTTGCCCTCCGGACCATTGGCCTGCAACCCGTCGACCACATCCACGATCCAGGCGCCGATCTGTTCAAACTCCACCTCCGTGAAGCCCCGCGTGGTCCCCGCGGGCGAGCCCAGCCGCAGTCCGGAGGTGACCATCGGTTTTTCCGTATCAAAGGGAATGCCGTTCTTGTTGCAGGTGATATTGGCCCGCCCCAGAGCCGTCTCCGCCGCGTTGCCCTTCACACCCTTGGGCCGCAGATCCACCAGCATCAAATGCGTGTCCGTGCCGTCGGTCACGACCTCCAGCCCGCCTTTCTGCAGCCGTGCCGCCAGCGCCTGCGCGTTGCGGATCACCTGGGTCTGGTAGTCCTTGAAGCCCGGCTCCAGCGCCTCGCCAAAGGCCACCGCCTTGGCGGCGATCACATGCATCAGCGGCCCGCCCTGAATGCCCGGAAAGATGGCGGAGTTGAACTTCTTCGCCAGCGCCTCGTCATTGGTCAGGATCAGCCCGCCGCGCGGGCCGCGGAGCGTCTTGTGGGTGGTGGTGGTCGCCACATCCACATGCGGGAAGGGCGAGGGGTAAACACCCGCCGCGATGAGCCCCGCAAAATGCGCCACATCCGCCAGCAGCCAAGCGCCGACCTTATCGGCAATCGCCCGGAACCGCGCGAAATCGAGCTTCCGCGGGATCGCAGAGCCACCGGCGATGATCATCTTCGGCTTATGCTCCAGCGCCAGCGCCTCGATCTGATCGTAATCCACATCGAGCGTGTCCTTGCGCACCCCGTAGTGCACCGCATTGAACCACTTGCCCGACTGGTTCGGTCGCGCCCCGTGGGTTAGATGCCCGCCTGCATCGAGGCTCATGCCAAGGATCGTATCGCCGGGCTGCAAAAGCGCCTGAAACACCCCCTGGTTCGCTTGACTGCCGGAGTTCGGCTGCACATTGGCAAAGCCGCAGTCAAAGAGCTGACAGGCCCGCTCAATCGCCAGCGTCTCCGCCACATCCACATACTGGCACCCGCCGTAATACCGCCGCCCGGCATAACCTTCGGCGTATTTGTTGGTCATCACCGACCCCTGCGCCTGCAGCACCGCCTTCGAGACGATGTTTTCGCTCGCGATCAACTCGATCTCGTCGCGCTGCCGGCCCATCTCGCTCTCGATGGCACCAAAGAGCGCCGGATCCCGCTCCGCCAGATCCGTTGTGAAAAACCCGGCATCCCGTGTGGCTACATTCATCTCATCTCTCCTTCAGGCCACGCGGTCGCGCGGCTCATTTCCGTCAAAAAAGTCGCGCAGGTTGTCCAGCACACGGAACCCCATGGCCGCCCGCGCCTCGCGCGTCGCACTGCCCAAATGCGGCAACATCACCAGATTGCGCGTGCATTGCGCCAGCATCGGGTGAATGGCAGGCTCCCGCTCGAACACATCAAGCGCCGCCCCACCGATGGTCTCGAACATCAGCGATTGCGCCAGCGCCGCCTCATCGACCACCTCGCCCCGTGCGGTGTTGATCAGGAACGCATCCGGCTTCATCAGATCAAGCCTGCGCGCGTTGATCAGCCGCCGCGTCTCCACCCCGCCGGGGCAGTGGAGCGAGACGAAATCACACTCCGGCAACAGCGTATCCACCTCGCTCACCTGCACCGCATCGAACCGCGCCAGAACCTCCGCGTCCACGGGCGAGCGGTTGAAGACCACGATCTTCATGCCAAACCCGAAATGCGCCCGCCGCGCCACTTCCTGCCCGATGCGACCAAACCCGATGATCCCCAGCGTCTTGCCCGACACCTTGGTGCCCACCAGATGCGTTGGGCACCAGCCATCCCACTGCCCTGCCCTCAGCTCCCGCTCACCCTCGCCCGCGCGGCGCGCCACCATCAGCATCAGCGTCATGGTCAGATCCGCCGTGCAATCAGACAGCACATCCGGCGTATTGGTAATCGCCATCCCGTGGTGCCGGGCGGTCTCCACGTCGATATGGCTATAGCCTACCCCGTAATTGGCAAGGATCCGGGTCTGCGCCTGCGGCACGTCGAGCGCCTCCGCACCGATCCTGTCTGTCACCGTGGGCAGCACCGCGTCGTATTTGGCAAAGGCCTCGCGCAGCTCGCGCGGGCTGAGCGGTTTGTCGCTCCGGTTCAGCACCACCTCATAATCAGAGGCCAGTTGTTGTTCCACCGCAGCGGGCCACCGCCGGGTCACGAGCACAGATGGTTTCACCATCACGCAGCCTCCATCACAGTTGCAATTGTGGCACCGATCACGGCCGGGTTCTCCGCCACCGTGACACCCGCGGCAGAGAGGATCTCGACCTTCTCCGACGCGCTCTCCCCAAAGGCGGAGATGATCGCACCCGCGTGCCCCATGGTCCGCCCCTTGGGCGCCGTCAGCCCGGCCACATAGGCCACGACAGGCTTCGTCACATAATCGCGAATGTACTCGGCGGCCTCCGCCTCCTGCGGCCCGCCGATCTCGCCAATGAGCGCGATCACATGGGTCTCGGGATCGTTCTCGAACCGCTCCAGAATGTCCCGGAAAGACGAGCCATTGATCGGGTCGCCCCCGATACCCACGGAGGTCGACACCCCGATCCCGCGTTCCTTCAACTGGCTCGCGGCCTCATAGCCCAGCGTTCCCGAACGGCCCACGATGCCCACATGCCCTTTGAGATAGATATGACCCGGCATGATACCCAGAAGCGCCTTGCCCGGGCTGATGGTGCCCGCACAGTTCGGTCCCGTCAGCACCATGCGGCGGTCCTTTGGATAGCGCCACATATAGCGTTTCACGCGGATCATATCCTGCGCGGGGATGCCGTCGGTGATGCAGACGCAATAGGAAATGCCCGCATCCGCCGCCTCCATGATGCTATCCGCGGCAAAGGGCGGCGGCACAAAGACGAGGCTGGCCTCGGCCCCCGTGGCGCGCACGGCCTCTTCCACCGTGTCAAAGACGGGCAAGCCCTCGACGGTCTCACCGCCCTTCCCGGGCACGACGCCGCCCACTACGTTGGTGCCGTAGTCCAGCATGTCGCGCGTGTGAAACCGCGCCATCTTGCCGGTGATGCCCTGCACGATCACGCGGGTTGTGCTGTCGAGTAAAATGCTCATGACGCAGCCCTCATCTTGACGCCCTGGGCGCGGTCGTTCTGCCATGCTTGCACGGCGCGCTCCGCGGCCTGGTTGAGCGTGCTCGCCCGGATGATCGGCAGGCCGGAGGCGGCGAGGATCTTCTGCCCCGCCTCCACATTCGTACCCGCCAGCCGCACGATCACGGGCACATCCACCGGATTGTCACGCAGCACCTGAACGACACCTTCGGCCACCCAGTCACAACGGTTGATGCCGGCAAAGATGTTGACCAACACCGCCTGCACCTTCTTGTCCGACAGCACCAGCCGGAACGCCTTGGCGACCCGCTCTGGTGTGGCCCCGCCCCCGATGTCGAGGAAGTTGGCAGGCTCGCCACCGGCGAGCTTGATCGTATCCATCGTGGCCATCGCCAGCCCGGCCCCGTTGACGATGCAGCCGATATTGCCGTCGAGGCCGACATAGTTCAGACCACGATCCGCCGCACGGCTCTCCCGCGGGTCTTCCTGGCTCTTGTCGCGCAACTCGCTGATCTGCGGGTGGCGGAAAAGCGCGTTGTCATCGAATGTCATCTTCGCATCGAGCGCGATCACCCGCGCATCCTCGGTGATCACCAGCGGGTTGATCTCCACCATCGTCGCATCCAGCTCTGTGAACGCCCGGTAGCAGCCCTGCAGCGTCCGCACCATCTGCTGCACCTGCCCTGCCTCCACGCCCAGCTTGAAGGCGATCTGACGGCACTGGAATTCCCGCAGCCCCACCGCAGGCTCCACCGTGGCGCGGACGATGCTGTCGGGCTTCTGGGCCGAGATATCCTCGATCTCCATCCCCCCTTCGGAGGACGCCACGATCATCACCCGCTGCGAGGTCCGGTCGAGTACGAAACCGATGTAGATCTCCCGCGCGATCGGCACGGCAGCCTCCACATAGACCCGGTAGACGCCCAGACCCTCGGGCCCGGTCTGGTGCGTGACCAGCTTCATGCCGAACATGGTCTCACAGCGCTCGTGGATCTCCACATCGCTGTTGCAGACATGCACGCCACCGGCCTTACCGCGCCCGCCTGCATGCACCTGCGCCTTGACGACCCACCGCTCGCCGCCCAGCTCCCGCGCCCGGTAGGCCGCCTGCTCCGGGCTATAGGCCAGCGCGCCCTCGGGCACCGTGACCCCAAAGCTCGCCAGCACTTCCTTGGCCTGATATTCGTGAATGTCCATCTCTCGCCCCTCCCCTGGCCTGTTGAGTTACTCCGCCGCCATCGCCCGCCGGTAATGCTGCGCCAGCGCCGTATCGACCGCCGCACTGTCCACCGTGCCGCCCAGATCCCGCAGCGCCACCGCAAACCGCTGGACAATGTCCCGGATGGCCCCTTCGTTCAGCAGGTTCAGGATGCCGATCCGCACCTGCACCGGCTCCGACAGCGTGGGCCAGATGCCAAAGTTCTGCGCGCGGCAGTGCTGCACCAACTCCATCTCGCGGCCCGCCAGATCACCCGGCAGGTTCAGCACCACCAGCGACGGCATGTTGGAGGTCACCTCGCAGCCCATGGCCGTCACAGCGGCGCGCAGCGCGCTCTCGTGGAACGTATAATCCGCCGCGCGCTGCGCTATGGTCTGCTGCAAGCAGATCCGTAGCGCCTCGTGGAAGGCAGAGACCGCATAGGCCGAATGGGTCCGGTGATAGGTCCCCTTCTCCACATCCTTGCCGTCGATCACCCCCCAGTGCCGCGCCTCAAGGATCGGGTGGTGGCAGAACGTCCGCGTTCCGGTCGCCTTCAGCGTCTCGATATACCGATCAGTGAAAGACACCGGCGCATAGGTCAGCGGCAGACAGCAGATGCCCTTCTGCGGGCAAGAGGCCCAGCCATGCACGCCCGGATAGTCGTCAATGCGGAAATCGCCGACCCCAAGGCTCGACACCGCATCCACCAGCCCCATCGCACCGTGCTTTTCACAGGCCGCGCTGAACCCTTCGATGTCATTGACCCGGCCCGATCCCGTCTCCCAATGCGCCATCGCGGCCCATTTGGGCTTGTGCACGGCCAGCGCCGCTTCCACGATCTCGCCCGTCACGCTCTGCCCATGCGGCACCTCGATGGTGATCACACTCGCGGCCTGCGGGTCCAGCGAATTGGCCGCGAGTTCTTCCTCCGTCGCCGCCTTCATCCGCACCGTCAGACCGTCAATGCCGGAGAATGTCCCGTTGACGAACATCACCACCTTGTCGCCGGGCATCACCCCCGCGAACATCATGTCCAGCCCGCTCCACCCGGTGCCCGCCACGCCAAAGGTATAGGTGTTCTCGGTCCCCATCACCGCGCGCAGCATCTCCTTGCACTCCACCATGCCCCGCAACACGTCGCTGTGCATGTGATCGGCCAGCCCCGCGCCTGCATACCGCGCCAGCACCCGCGCATCCGTATTGCCCGGCCCGGGGCCTGCGGCGATGGTTTCGGGGATCTCAAGCTGAGGGAATGGGATGATGTTGGTCATAGGTCCTCCTTGGTGCGCTGACGCGGCTTTATTCATTGGCGGGTGACCAGCACCTCGCCCCATGGTAGAGATTTAACGAACCCTTAAGAAATAAAAACGCCCTCCTGCCCACTTTTGGGTAGCTAAAGGAATAGGACTTTCCCTATACTTTCGGATTGAATACCGCCGTATACCAATTTTACACTGCCTGAATGGGTAGTTTTTCGGGGAAAAGCCGCCATGACCCAGCCGATTGCCCAGGATGCAGCCCCCATCGACATCATGCTCGCGGACAGCAACCCCCTTGTGCTGAGCGCCCTGTCAGAGATCATCGACCGTGATCCGCGCTTTTCCCTCGTGGCCTCCGCCGCCACCGCCGAAGGGTTCCTGGGCACCGTCATGCGCGTCCCTGTGCAGGTCGGCGTGATCGACTGGAACCTGCCCGCCCTGGGCGGCGCCAAGCTGATCGAGGTGCTGCGCGAGCAGGCGGGCGCCCCGCGCATCGTCGTCTACGCCGAGGACAGCGGCGACCTGCCGCGCCTGTGCATGTCTGCCGGCGCCGCCGCCTTCGCGCCGCGCTCCAGCGATCCGGCGACGCTGCTGGATACCTGCGCTGATGTGGCCGCGGGCAAGATGGTCTTCCCCTTCCTTGATGTGCGCGAACTGCGCAACGATCCGATCCATCAGTTGTCGCGCAAGGAACGCGCCATGCTCGATGCGCTCTCCAAGGGGCTCACCAACCGCGAACTCTCTACCGAACTTGGCGTCACCATCAACACCGTGAAATTCCACCTCTCCAATCTCTACGAAAAGCTGCAGGTGAAAAACCGCGCCCAGGCCATCGCCTTCTACTACGCCTCCCGGCTCGAACCGGACCGGGGCGGCGACAGTATACATAAGTAGACCGGGCGCGGGGCTTGACATTATCCTGCGCGACTGACCTCTCTCGCGAAATATTATATCTGACAGAAAGGTCGATCCGATGTCATTCCATCCCGTCCAGCAGGCCCCCGGCCGTCTCAACCGATCCGAGCTTGCGGTGCCCGGCAGCCAGCCGCAGATGTTTGAAAAGGCGGCACAATCCGACGTCGATGTGATCTTTCTGGATCTGGAGGATGCCGTCGCCCCGGACGAGAAGGAACAGGCCCGCAAGAACATCATCAAGGGCCTGAACGAGATCGACTGGAACACCAAATCCATGTCCGTGCGCATCAACGGGCTCGACACCCATTACATGTACCGCGATGTGGTGGATGTGGTGGAACAGGCGGGTGAACGGCTCGATCTGATCATGATACCCAAAGTCGGCACCGCCGCGGATGTCTACGCGGTGGATATGATGGTCACCCAGATCGAAGACGCCAAGGGGTACAGCAAACGCATCGGCTTCGAGCACATTATCGAAACCGCTCTGGGCATGCAGAACATCACCGAGATTGCCGGCGCCTCCAAACGCAACGAGAGCCTGCATTTCGGGGTGGCCGACTACGCCGCCTCGACCCGCGCACGCACCACCATCATCGGCGGCGTGAACGAGGATTATGCGGTCCTGACAGACCCTGATACGGACGGAAACCGCGAAACCCACTGGGGCGATATGTGGCACTACGCTCTGGCCCGCATGGTGGTCGCCGCCCGCGCAAACGGCCTCCGCCCTATCGACGGTCCCTTTGGCGACTTCAAGGACCCCGACGGCTACAAGGCCGCCGCCTACCGTGCCGCTGTTCTGGGCTGCGAGGGCAAATGGGCGATCCATCCAAGCCAGATCGCGCTGGCCAATGAAGTCATGAGCCCGTCAGAGGCCGAGATCACCAAGGCACAGCGCATCCTGGAGGCGATGGCCGAGGCCGAAGCCGCCGGCAAAGGCGCGGTCAGCCTGGACGGTCGCCTCATCGACTACGCGTCCATCCGACAGGCCGAGGTTCTGGTGGAGAAAGCCAAACAGATCTCCGGCGGTTGATCCGGCCCGGGGGCCATCTGGCCCCCGCCCCAAAACAGTCTCTAAAAAGGGCTTTTTTGGGGTCGCGTGCAGCGTCTGCCGAAATGCTTGAAATGTCACACAGCACGTAACGCTCAAGGTCCTCGGTTTCAGGCAGCGTTGCGTGCTCCAGTTCGTCGCGTGAAGTTCCAAATCCGCCCGATCTTCAGACCTCAAATAAAACCTTCTCTACGGGCCCCAGCTCTCTTTCCGCCACGCGGACGAGCAAACCCATATGGTGCATCTCCACGTAGCGCTGGATAAAGCTGCTCGGCGTCTTCAGTCTCAGGACCCCGTGTGTGCAGCTTTGAAACGTCAGCCGCGCAAACCACGCCCCGTAGAGATGCGGATGCTCCGCTGCCAGAATGGCCATGACACCCGCCCAGGTGCCCGGCTGCGGCGGGCCCTCATCGGGTGCAGCCTCCGAAAGATACCTCTCTAACTTGATGATTTTCGTCTCTACGGGTCGGTATCGCGCCCGCATGCGCTGCTCGAAATCAGGCCCTACAAGGGGCCAGCAGGGCTCCGACAGTCGCGCAATCTCGGTATAATTGAGCCGGTAGGCCCCTACCCTGCCCCGCACACCGGCACGCTTACAGATCACGATGCTGGCCTCCACCAGCCGCTTGATCTCCCGCTTGACGGTCCGCTCGTTGACCGACCACATCCGTGCCATGTCGCGTTGACCCACACAGAACTCATCGGTACGCCAGTTGTACCGCGCAGTCACCAGCGCCACCAAGCGCAGCACCGACATCTGAAACGTCGCGGTACCATTGAGCCCTGCGACGGACAGCGCTGTCAGCAAATCATACTTCAACACACCGGCCTCGGGGCCGGTTAGTTTCTGGGGTTCCATCTGACCTGGAGTCCTGTTTTCTTCATGTCTGCCACCTCTCGGACCGATCTCTTGTGGATCGATTCCGTTCTGGCCTTAGCAAACTCCGAAATCCCGTACTCTGTCAACTGTTTGTGAATAACGGGATCTCAAGCGCGCTTTTTGAAAATCAAAAGAAAACCAAGGTAATAGGATAAGGGGGACAGATAGCTGACACCCTATTGTGGGTCTCGTGTCACCATATCTGTGCCTCCACCCGGATCACTGTCACCAAATATCGCTGCGGGCCCGCAAGACCACCTATTGCATGCTACATTCGCCTAAATGCGCCGTTTCTGCAAATGGGAGAATTACTTTTTGCCCAAACTGTAAAATCCCGTTATTCGTTTTGCATCAGGAAAAAACAAGAGCAGTGCGATGAGAGATCACAATGACCTTCTGACCATGAACGAACGCAGCCTCGCGCAGCAGGCCGCGGTACGGCGGGCGACCTTCTCTCCCGGAGAGGTAAAAGAGCTGCGCCCCTTCTCCATCTGGGAGATCAGCCAGTTCATGTTCGACGTCCCCGCCGACACGTTGCGCAAGAAGCTGGCGGAGGATCCCTCCCTGCCGCAGGGGCTGACGGAGGAGGACGGTCGCCAGCGCTGGTTCACTCTCCAGGAGATCAACGAGCTGCGTCGCCGGATGCGATTTCGAGGTCGCAGCCTGCAGCCGGACCGGCCCAAGGGGCGCGCCATGCGCGTTGCCGTGTCGAACTTCAAGGGGGGTGTGGGCAAGACTGTCGTCGCCCAGCACCTCGCCAATGCCGCCGCCTTGGATGGCTACCGCGTGCTCTGCGTTGATTTCGACCCACAAGCAACCCTCACCCACTCCATGGGCATTACCGAGGTCAAGGAGTGGAATACCGTCTGGGGCATCATGTGCCGCGATCTCTGCCGGGAGGCGGACCGGATCATGGGCAGCTATGACGACCCGGACGACTGCCCCTACCCCGCGTCCGATGAGCTGCCGGAGGACGTGCGGTCCATCGGCTCGCAGCGGTTTCAGGATTTCATTCAGCGAACCTGCTGGCCCACGATCGACATCATTCCCTCCTGCGCCAACGCCGCCTTCGTGGAGTTCGCCAGCGCTCAGTACCGCTCGCTGCACAAGGCATGGAGCTTTTTCGGCTGCGTCGCGCGCTATCTCGATGAGCTGCCAGACGACCAGTACGACATCATCATCTTCGACTGCCCGCCCGCCATCGGGTACCAGTCGCTGAACGCGGCCTTCGCGGCAGACATCCTCTATATCCCGTCGGGCCCCGGCTACTGGGAATACGACAGCACCACCAGCTACCTCGGCCAGTTGGGCGACGCCATGGCCGACATCTCCGACGGGTTCGCGGCGGTGGCAGCGGACGCGGGCATTACGCTGCCGAAACGCTTTTCCGATATCCGTCTGCTGATGACCCGGTTCGAAGCCGCCAACCCGCTGCATGCCGCGATGATGGAGGCGTTTCGCAACGTGTTCGGTGCGGATGTCTGCGCCAACCCCATCGAGATGACCCGCGCGGTGGAGCAGTCGGGGCGGTTCCAGATGTCGGTCTACGAGCAGGACTACCGGCAGATGACGCGCGAGACATGGAAGCGCGCGCGCCAGAGTTTCGACCGGGCCTACGGTGAGTTCATCGCGACGGTGATGACCGCCTGGAAAGAGAATGACAGCCGCAAGGAGGCCGCGGAATGAGCAGTAAGAACAAGTTCGGCTTCGAGCCGCTGGAGACGAAATCGGTGACGCCCCGCCGCGACAGGGCGCCGGGGCCGATGGGCGCTGCGGTGCGCGATGTGGCCGAGACCCTGCAGGAGACGACCGAAGCCAAAGTGGCGCAGCGCCGACAGAACGCGGAGGACGCCAAGGCGTTTCGCGCAGCGCAGGGCGAGGGCAGGGTGCTGGTGCATATTCCGCTGGAAGAGATCGCCACCGATGATCTGCCGCGCGACCGTCTGGCGCTGGAGGCGGTGGCGGCATCCGAGGAGATGGAAGAGCTTAAGGCCTCCATTCGGGAGCGGGGGCAGAAGGAGCCGGTCGAGGTCTACATCGGGCCCAGCGGCGGCTACCAGTTGAAGAAGGGCTGGCGGCGGTTCACGGCGCTGAGCCAGTTGCTGAGCGAGACGGGTGAGGCGGCCTTTGCCACGATCATCGCCCGGGTGGAGACGCAACCGGCGGAGCGGATCGCGCGCTACATCGACATGGTCGAAGAGAACGTGGTGCGAGAGGATCTGACCTTTGCCGAAATGGCGCAGGTGGCCATCGCCGCTGCGGCCGATGAGGGGATCGAGGAGACGGATCCGGCGGAGCTGGTCAACCGGCTCTACGGCGCGCTGCACAAGACCAAACGCTCCTACATCCGGCAGTTCGTCTTTCTGCTGACGGTGCTGGGTGACGCGCTGCAGTGGCCCAAGGAGGTGGCGCGGAACCAGGGCGTGGACGTGGCGCGCGCGATCAAGAGCGAAGAGCAGGTCGAGGCGCTGCGCGCGCGGCTGGCGGAGTGCGGCGGGCCGGAGGCACAGGTCCGGGTGTTGAACGGGTTTCTGGAGAGTGAAAAGAGCGGGGAGAGCGCTGTGCGGGAAGCGGTGGCACCCAAGCAGAAGTTCGAGTTCTTCCTGGGTAAGACCAAGGTGACCGCGCGCGATGGCGAATGCCGGATCGTGAGCGAGCGCGACTTCGCGACCATCCCCAAGGGGCGGCTCGAAGAGGCGGTGAAAGCCTTTGAAGAGGCGCTGCAGGGCGGTCCACGGATCCGCTGAGGAGGGTAGGGCGGTTACCCATGGGTAACCGCTGTGCGCCGGAGATGGTTACCCATGGGTAACCGCAGTGCATCTGGCAGACCACGACAAGCACCCCGGAGTTACCCACGGGTAACCAGCCGCCGTAAGGTTACCCACGGGTAACCCGGTTCTTGTGCGGGGCAGTTGGGGTTACCCATGGGTAACCATTGGGCACAATCACGTTTAGATGGAAGTGGCGGTCAAGCATGAGCGGTTACCCATGGGTAACCGCTCATGCCTTGAGATTGAAGTCAGCGGAGGATGCCACATGCCGCGGACATTCCGGGCGCATTCAGAGGTCGTCGCCCGTTTTGAGGATCGTGAGATAGAAGCGGTTACCCATGGGTAACCCTGTTGGTGGCTCTTGGTCTTGGTGCGTCACATATTCCCTAGATAAAAGCGTTTTTTTTCAGTATGTTACGTGTTTTTCTGACCGATTTGGATGAGCGAGCCGTTCATTCAGCAGGTCAGCGCGCTTCTGCGGGACCGGATCCGGTTCTCATCTGCCTTATGGCGGCCAACATCGGGCGACAGTCGTATCTATCAAAGCCAATATGTGTCTATAAACAATGGTTCAGAGACTGTTTTACAGGCTGCTGGAAAACCGGTCTGCTTGCGCTTGGCTATAGGGTGCTGCCAGTTTTGAGTTTGGTTTGGGCGGCTTAGCCTAGCCCCTGGCTGTGGTTGTGCACGACCGTTGCTTCAGTTCTGTCCCGCGCAACAATAGCTTGGGCAACCTCGCCAAATTGTTTGCCGCCCTTGTCACTGTGAATCTGGCGCGCCCTTTTTCGATCCCGCGATGTACCGTTTGGGCCGTACCACCGACGGTCTTGGCCCCGCCAAATGGCTCGTCGATCTTCTTTCGGCGCTTCTGCGAGACAGCGTAGCCGGGATGCCCGGTTGTCGGACTGTTGATGACGGAATGGCGGGCCTTCCGGGCGATATGTGGTGTCACGCAGGCCTGCCTCGGATCGGATACGAAGTCAGCGCTGTCGTATCCCTTGTCGGCGCCCGGCGGCTGACGCGGATCATGTCGCGCGCGGCCTTGCGTTCGGCGCGCCTGTCCGCATGGGTGAGGTCGGCCTGAACGATGAGACCATTGCGGTTCTCCATCAGGGTATGTCCGATGAAGCCAGCATCGCGCCCGCGCCTGACGATTTCTGGTAGAGCCGGGCGTCCCGGTCGGTGACGGATGTCTGGGTCGCAGTCAAATGCTTCTGGCCCTTGAAACCGACGTCGGGGCTGCGGGATTTGTGTTGCATCGGCGGGGTTTCGGTCGTTTCAGGCTGGCCCGGGCGGTGTCTGATCGGTGGATGGTCGTGGCGGGCCGTCCGCATCGTCATCCCCCGGCAGCACCCTTGGCTGGAAACTCTTCATCAAGGGCCGGACCTTGATCAGCGTGCCGTCGACGGAGAAGTGATCGTCCGGAAAGCAGCGGCCCGACCTCAGGATGCGTCATGATTGCGGCCATGACCTCGCGCGACATATCGGTGGTCAGCAGCCTGTCAGATCTTGGCAGCGATGTTACTCCGCCGGTTCCGCGGCCTTTCAGGGTGCGGTGCGGTAGACGAGCGGTGCGTCGTCCTGTGCGGCATGGGTGTCTGCCTGCACCTGCAGTGCGCCTTGATGCGGGGATTTGATGCATACCGGGTCGGTGGCGGCGGCATCGCCGACAATGGCCATGGCCTGACAGCGGCAGCCGCCGAAGTCGACGGTCTTGCGGTCGCAGCTGCGGCACGGCTCGGCCATCCAGTCTGTCCCGCGGTAGGCATTGAAGGCATCGCCCTTGTACCAGATGTCATGCAGGTTGCGGTCCTGCACCCGGTCGAAGGTCAGATGCGGAATGGATTCGGCAGCGTGGCAGGGCAGGACCTTGCCGTTGGGCATGACGTTCAGACCGGAGGTGCCCCAGCCGCCCATGCAGCGCTTGGGGTAGTCCTCGTGGTAGTCGGCGGGCACGTAGTCGATGACCAGCGCGCCCTTGAGCGCTGTGCGGGCCTCTGTGACGATGCGGGTGGCTTCGGCTGCTTGCGTGCGCGTGGGCATCAGCGCGTCGCGGTTCCGGAGAGCCCAGCCGTGGAACTGTACGGTAGCTACCTCGATGCGGCGGGCGCCCATCTCCTGCGCGATCTCCAGCGCGCGGGGCAGCTGGTGCAGGTTACGCCGGTGCAGCACCGCGTTGAGCGTGAGCGGAAAGCCGATCTCGCCGATCCACTGGGCCACCTGCATCTTGCGGGCAAAGCCGCCTTTGTAGCCGCCGATCTCGTCGGCCATCTCGGGCGTGGTGCCCTGTAGCGACAACTGGATGTGGTCGAGCCCCGCGGCATCCAGATCCGCCAGCCGACGCTGGCTCAGACCGATGCCGGAGGTGATGAGGTTGGTGTAGAGCCCGGCCTCGCGGGCGGCGGTGACAAGCTCGGTCAGGTCCCGGCGCGAGGCAGGCTCGCCGCCCGACAGATGCAGTTGCAGCACCCCGAGCTCGGCGGCTTCGCGGAAGACCCGGGCCCAGGCCTCGGTGCTGAGCTCCTGATCCTGGCGCGTCATCTCCACCGGGTTGGAGCAATAGGGGCAGGCGAGCGGGCAGCGGTGCGTCAGCTCCGCCAGCATGGCGATGGGGGGCGGGACGCTCATGGTGTGACGTCGAGAAAGCGGCGATTGCGCAGGGCGCCCAGAAACTCGGCGCTGTCCTTGCGGATCTCATCCACCGGCGCGCTGTAGCGATCGGCGAGGGCCGAGGTAATCTCGCCAAAGCTGCGGGTGCCGTCCACTTCGCTGAGGATGGCGTGGCCCACCTGATCGAGCGTGACAGCGCGTTCGGGGGCCAGCAGCACCCAGGCGCTGCGCACCCGGTCGTGGTGGAGCCGCACGCCGCGGGGCAGGGCGGGGATGTCGGTTATTTCCATGTCAGGAGGCCTTTTTCAGCAAGAGGCCCTGATGGGGCTGCCAGGCCCCCGGCGGGATGCGGGCGGGGGTGACATAGGCGCTGGACAGGGCGTCGAGCTGGGACCACAGCACGTCCGTCTTGAAGATGAGTGCCTCCGCTGCGGCATCCTGTTTCTCGGCCGTGTCGGCGTGATCGAGCACCCAGGCGAGGCCAAAGGCCACGTCCTTGGGCGCTTCCTTGAGGCGGTTCTTGAAATAGCTGAGCGAGCTGTCATCGGCAAAGTCGTAGTTCTTGAGCAGCCCCTGGATGCGGTTGGCGTGGATCTTGGGCGCGAAAAGCTCCGTGAGCGAGGCGGCGACGGCTTCCAGCAGGGTCTGTTCGCGGACAAAGCGCACGTAGGCGTCCACCGCAAAGCGCGTGGCGGGCAACACGCCCTGCCGTGAGGCGACATAGTCGGGGTCCAGCCCCACCGCTTCAGCCAGCCGCAGCCAGCGGCGGATGCCGCCTTCGTTCTCGGCGGTGCCGTCGTGATCCTCGATCCGCGAGCGCCAGGCGCGGCGCAGGGCGGGCTCCTCTACCCGGGACATGAAGGCCGCATCCTTCATCGGGATCGAATGCTGGTAGTAGTAGCGGTTGATCACCCAGGCGCGCACCTGATCGGGGCTGCAGTCGCCGCCGTGCAGCCTGTCGTGAAAGGGGTGCAGGTCATGGTAGCGCTCCGCGCCGATCTGGCGGAGGCGGGCCTCGAAGGCGTCACGGCTCTGGGTCATGGTCAGGCTCTCCTGTCGGTCGGGCGCGCGCAGTGGTGTCGCAGTCTAGCGGCAGCCCGGGTCGCGGTTCAAGATGCGGAGGAGGGGGTGGCGACGCAGACCAAAGTATTGGAGAGAGATCGTCTGCGACGCCGGAGAGGGAGCGCCGCGGAGCGATGCTGCGCGGCGGAGAGGAAGCAGTGTCGGCGATGAAAGGGGGCCTGTGGCCGTCTATCGCCTGTCGGGTGGCCCGGCGGGCCGGATCAGAACAGGACTTCGCGCTCTTCGTCGCTGTCGGGTCCGTACATGTTAATTTCCATGCCGCATTCGATTTCGCGGATGATCGGTTTGGTCCAGGCCATGGGGCACTCCTTGGTGAGATGGATTTATCCTGTGCAGACCGTGGCAGAGCTTGGGCCGCCGGGCTATTCTTAATTTTTAAGAGGAGGGGGGGCCATCGGGGCCTGAGGTGTCGGTCAGGACCGGAATTTGCCCGGTGACGCAAAAGCCCTTGTTCCGTACCGTCTTGATTTCGAATGCGAAATCAGACTGGCTCAGTTTGCGGCGCAGGTAGCCGATGTAGACGTCCACCACGTTTTCGTTACCGGAGCCTTCGCTGGCCCAGAGTGTGTCGAAGATCTCTATCCGGGACAGGGGGGTGTCGGGGTCGCGCATCAGGAGCGCGAGCAGCTCGAATTCGCGTTCGGTGAGATGGATGGAGGTGGTTGCTGTCTCCAATGTGCGGTGTTGCGAGTTGAGCCGCGCAGGCGCGGGGCGTTGTGCGCTGGCGCGATGCTCCTGCACGCGCAGGCGCGCCACCAGCTCGTCAAAGCTGAAGGGTTTGACCACGTAGTCGTCGGCACCGGCATCGAGCCCCGCCATGCGGTGTTCGACCTCCGACAGGGCAGAGAGCATGAGGATCGGCAGCGTGGCACCGGTGGCGCGGGCCTCGCGCACAAGGTCGATGCCGCTGTCGGCCCCCAGCATCACGTCCACAATGGCACCGCTGTGGGCGCCGCTTTGCAGCCGGTCGAGCGCGCGGTCGGCACGGTTCTCCGTCTCTGTCTGGTAGCCGTGCAGCGCCAGCCCGCGGGCCAGCGCCGAGGTGATCTCGGGGTCGTCGTCGATGATCAGCAGCTTGGTCACGGGCGCAGGTTACCGCGGTTTGACCGGCAAGCGAACCGCGATCTTGGTCCCCGGTGCGGGGCCCAGGGCCTCGGCGCGGGGCAGGGGGCTTTGCAGGGAAATCTCGCCGTCCTGAGCCTCGATCACCCATTTGGCCAGGGCCAGTCCGACGCCGAAGCCCTCACCGGCGGTGGCGGAGCCGCCCTGAGCGAAGCGGTCGAAGATGCGGGCCTGGGCGTCGGGTGGGACACCGGGGCCATTGTCGGTGACCGAGAGCGCTGCACCGCGGGCGTCAGCGCGGGCGGAGAGGCGGAGACGCCCGCCTGCGCGGGCGTGCCGGATCGCGTTGCGGATCAGGCTGACGATCACCTGCCGCACCCAGTTACGATCGCAGTGCAGGGTAACGGAGGGTATGTCGGTGATCTCCATCTCCATCCCGGCGCTGTCGATCTCTGCCTCGATCTCTTGTGCGGCTTCTGTGACTAGCTCCGGCAGCGAGACCTCTGCGACATCCAGTGCCAGCTCGCCCGTGTCGGAGCGCGCGAGCCGCAGCAGATCGTCGATGCGGCGGTTGAGCCTTTGGGCGCGGGCCTCGATGGTGGCAAAGGCCTCCTGCGCGCCGCTGTGGGCGGTCTTGCCGATCTGCGCCTCCATCAGGATGACCGTGAGGGGTGTGCGCAGCTCGTGGCTGATGTCAGCAAAGAACCGGCGACGCTTGTCGTCCGTCTCCGCCAGGGCGGCGTTGGCGGCGCGCAGCTCTTCGGTGCGGGCGGCGATGGTGTCGTTGAGGCGCGTCCATTCCGCCTCCACCTCCCGGTGCCGGGTCAGCAGGGCACCGGCCATGCGGTTGGTTTCATGCGCCAGCTGTCCGATTTCATCGGCGCGGGTGACCGGCAGGTGGATCGTGAAATCCCCCTGACCGATGCGGTGGGCGGCGCTGCGCAGATTGGTGAGCCGGGCAAACTGGGGGCGGATCAGGCCGAAGTAGAAGGCCGCCACCGCCAGCAGGGTGGCCGCGGCAATGGCCAGTGCGATGCGCGTCAGGCGCTGGCGCAGATCCTCGATGCCTGCGAGCACGTTGTTGCGAAAGAGTACTTCGGTATTGACCGCCTGGCTGAGCAGCGGATCGAACCGGGCGGCGAAACTGTCCAGATGGGCGCGCAGGGCGGCGGTGTCGTCCTCGCCGCTCAGCCCGCGGGTGGCGCCGTCGAGCGCTGCCTGCATCCGCGCCAGCCCCAGCGACTGGGTGCCATAGCGTGACTGCGCGTCCAGCCCGAGGGACCGGGCGGCGGCGACGGCGGTTTCCACATCGCTGTGCAGCTGCACGAAGGTGCGTTCCATCTGTTGCGTGACGGGGGCGAGGCGGTCCATGCGGATCTCGCGGGACTGGCCGGTCTGCACGCTTTCGGTGGCGACCACGAGAAAGGTCGAGGCTTGGGTGGAGAGGGTGGAATAGCGGGCCATGCGCGTCTCGGCGGCGAGGGCCGCATCCAGTCTGCGCGCGACCTCTCCCAGACCGGACGACAGGATCAGGGCGGTGACGATGGTGCCCGCGGCGAGCAGGCTGGCCCCGAGGGCCAGCCGCAGCCTGAGCGACATGGCGCGGCCCGGCACGGGCGGGGGCGTCGTGGTCGGGGGCGTGATGGACGGATGCGTCACGGGTGGTGCCATAATGCGGGCACGGGGCCAGGATTGTGGTGAAAAGAGCGGCAGTTGGGCGCGTCAGCGAGCAGCGGAGGGCCGATTAAGCCAACCTTTACCGACTTAAGTCTATGGTCCGGCCGTGCGCAGGAGCAGAAACCAAGAGCCGGAGAGCTAGGACCATGATTGAACTGTTGTTTGTCGCCTGCGTCGCGACCGCACCGGATGAGTGCCGCGAACGCAGCCTGATCTTTACCGATATTTCGCCCATGCAGTGCATGATGGGGGCCCAGCCGGAACTGGCGAAATGGGCGGCCTCTCACCCCAATATGGAGGTGAAGAGCTGGCGGTGTCAGACCGTTTCCTTTGCCGAGCGGGAAGCCTGAGCGCATCTGACCTCAGCCCTTGCGCTTCATCAGCCCGCGGGCGGGATCGTAGCCCCAGACGGCGATCAGCCCCAGCACCAGCGTGCTGATCGCCACCCAGGCGAGGGCCTGCCAGTTGATCTGCAGGTAGAGCAGGAAGCGGATGAGCTCGACCACGTAGGTAAAGGGGTTGAGGGCGCAGATGTCGCGCAGAAGCGGCGAGCTTTCGGCCATTTTCCATAAGGGGTAGAGGGCTGAGGACAGAAAGAACATCGGGAAGATGACGAAGTTCATCACGCCGGCGAAATTCTCCAGCTGGGTGATGAAGCTCGACAGGACCAGACCCAGGGCGCCCAGCATCAGCCCGCCGAGAATGAGCCCCGGCAGCACGGTGACATAGCCCCAGCCGGGCATGGTGATGCCAAAGAGCGCGGCGATGCCCAGAAAGGCGTAGACCTGCAGGATGGAGATCGCCGTGGCGCCGAAGAGCCTGCAAAAGAGCAGCCACCAGCGCGGAAAGGGCGAGGTCAGCAGCAGGCGCATGGAGCCCATTTCGCGGTCGTAGACGAGGCTGAGCGAGCTTTGCATGCCGTTGAAGAGCAGCACCATCGCGCAGAGCCCGGGCACGATGTAGGTCTCGTAGGTGATGTAGGTCTGGTAGGGCGGGATGATCGACAGGCCGAGGGCGGCGCGAAACCCGGCGGCGAAGATCAGGAGCCACACGAGCGGGCGGACGAGGGCGGCGACAAAGCGTTCGCGCTGGTGAATGAACCGCAGGAATTCGCGGCCCACGATGGCCCGGGTGACGCCCCAGAACCCGCTCATGCGGGGACGGGCCCGGTGCGAGCGAGAAACCAGTCCTTGAGCGATGTCTCGCCCCGGATCTCGCCTGCGGTGCCGTCGGCGATGATCTCGCCCTGGTGCAGGACCAGCAGCGCATCGGCGTCGCGGACTTCGTCCGTCAGATGCGTGGTCCAGAGCACGCAGAGCCCCTGGTCGGCCAGATCGTGCACATGGGCTGTGATCGCCTGACGGGCCGCGGCATCGAGGCCGACGGTCGGTTCATCCAGCAGCAGCACGGCGGGGTCGTGCAGCAGGGCGCGGGCAAGCTCCATCCGGCGGCGGTGCCCGCCGTTGAGATTGCGCGCACGTTCATCGCCGCGCGCGCGCATGTCGAGCCGGTCGAGGGCGGCGTCGATGCGGCCCGGCACCTCGCTGCGGGGCAGGCCGTGGAGCGCGGCGAAATAGCTCATGTTCTGCCGGACGGTCAGGTTGAGATCCAGCGTGGGCTGCTGAAAGACGACACCCAGTTTGCCGAGCGCGCGGCGCGAGCGGGTGCGCAGGTCGTGCCCGGCGATGTGGATGTCGCCTGCAGGGGCGACGAGCAGCCGGGTCAGCAGCGACACGAGCGTGGATTTGCCCGCGCCATTGGGCCCCAGCAGCGCGCAGAACCGACCCGCGGGCACGGTGAGCGAGATATCCCTCAGCGCGGTCTTGGCGCCGTAGGTAAACCCCAGATTGCGCACGGCCAGCCCGCCTTTGGCGTGTTGTTCGGATGTGCCCACGTCCCCTCCCCAAGGTGCTGCAAGTCGGGTCAGCTTGCCCCGAAAGCCCAAGGGCCACAAGCGCCTGCGCGGATCCTTTGGTCGCGGGCGCGTGCGACGTCACGAAGTTTTCATTGCCGGAAATGGTCCGGCTCGCGTAGCGTTGGGCGGGATAATGGAGGAGGACGGACCCGTGGAGGTCACACGACGCGGCACGCTCATGTCAGGCGCATCCCTGCTGCTGGCGCTCGGCCTGCCGGGTGCGCTGCGTGCGCAGGACGTGACCGCAGAGCAGGCGGTGGCGGCCTTTGCGGGCGGTGCACCGCTGGTGCCGGGCGGCGTGAGCCTGCGCCTCGATCCGGTGGCCGAGGACGGCTTCAAGGTGCCCGTGGTCGTGGCGGCGGAAGGGGCGGAGGCACTGATGATCGTGGCGCCCCGCAACCCTGTTCCGGTCATTGCGCTGGCGCGGTTCGGGCCGCTGGCGGTGGCGCCGATGCTCTCCACCCGGATGCGGCTTGCGCGCACCCAGGAGGTGATGGCGCTGGCGCGGATGGCGGATGGCACGGTGCGGCAGGTCGCACAGCGCGTCGAGGTGATCGTCGGCGGTTGCGGCGCGTGAGGGGGGGAGCATGGCAAGCGGCGTGAAATCCCGGGTGAAGCTGCCCAGGCGCGTGACGGCGGGCGAGGTGATCCCCATCAAGACGCTGATCACCCACCGGATGGAGAGCGGGCAGCGCGTGGATGAGGCCGGTGCGGTGATCCCCCGCGCGATCATCCACCGCTTCACCTGTCATTTCGAGGACGAGGCGGTCGTGGACATCGAGGTACATCCCGGCATCGCCACCAATCCCTTCTTTGAGTTTCGCGCCCGCGTGCCGCGGTCCGGCGTGTTCCGCTTTGCCTGGTACGACGATGACGGTGCTGTCTACACGGACAGTCAGGCGGTCGAGGTGGTTTGAGCCCTGCGTCGTCGAGCCCGGGCGCGCGCCGCAGACGCCGACCAAAGTGGGCCTGTGCCCGCGGCAGGGGCTGCGGGATACTGACCGCCATGGCAGAGGGAAAGCGGCTCATATGCGGCGGGCTGGTTGCGGTGCTCTGCGGTGGTGCCGCGGCGGCCGACGCGCTGTGTTCCGACCCGGTGTTGCCCGCGGGGGACGCGGCCTACGGTGCCTATCTGGCGGGGTCCTGTCGCAGTTGCCACGGGGCCGGTGATCCGGGGGCGATCCCGGCGATTGCCGGTATGACACGGGAGGATTTCGCAGCGGCGCTGATCGGCTATCGCTGTGGCCGCCGGACCCATGCGGGGATGCAGGGGGTGGCGCGCAGCCTCGGGCCGCGGGAGATTGCAGCGCTCGCGGCCTATTTCGCGACAGGGGCCGAGGACTGATCCGGGGAGGGATCGAGATGGCGTTGAACAGACGAGGGTTTCTGGGGGCCGGGGCAGGCGTGCTCGCCGCCCCTGCCGTATTGGCGGAGGGGCATGCGCGGCCCCGTGTGCTGGTGATCGGCGGCGGGGCAGGGGGGGCCACGGCGGCGCGCTACCTCGCCCGGGACGGTGCGGGCGCTGTGGCGGTGACGCTGGTGGAGCCTTCGCGCGTCTATGTGTCGTGCTTTTTCTCCAACCTTTATCTGGGCGGGCTGAAAAGGATCGAGGAGATCGGGCACAGCTACGGCGGGCTGGCGCGCGGCGGGGTCAATGTGGTGCACGACTGGGCGGTGGCGGTGGACCGTGCGGCGCGGGTCGTAACGCTCGCCGGGGGCGGGGAGCTGGGCTATGACAGGCTGATCCTGAGCCCCGGGATTGATTTCGTGGAGGGCGCTGTGCCGGGCTGGTCGCTGGCCGCGCAGAACGCGATGCCGCATGCCTACAAGGCCGGATCGCAGACGGAGCTGTTGCGCGCGCAGGTGGCGGCGATGCCTCAGGGCGGCATCTTTGCCATGGTCGCGCCGCCCAATCCCTACCGCTGCCCGCCGGGCCCCTATGAGCGGGTGTCGATGGTGGCGCATGTGCTGAAAGAGACGAACCCCACGGCCAAGATCCTCATTGCCGATCCCAAGCCCAAATTCTCCAAGATGTCGCTCTTCGAGGAAGGCTGGGCGGAGCATTACCCCGGCATGATCGACTGGGTGGGCGAGGATTTCGGCGGCGGTGTGGTGCGCGTGGATCCGGATGCCATGACGCTGAGCATCGACGGGGAAGCGACGCGCGTGGACGTCTGCAACGTGATCCCGGCCATGAAGGCGGGCCGCATCGCGCAGATCGCGGGCGTGACAGAGGGCAACTGGGCCCCGGTGCACGCCGCCGATATGAGCAGCCGGGTCGATCCCGACATCCATGTGCTGGGCGATGCGGCGGCCCAGGGTGATATGCCCAAATCGGGCTTTGCCGCCAACAGCCAGGCCAAGGTCTGTGCCAATGCGGTGCTGGCGGCGCTGACCGGATCGGCGCAGTTTCCGCCGCGCTATGCCAATACCTGCTGGTCGCTGATTGCTCCGCAGGACGGGGTAAAGGTCGGGGCCACCTATGAGGCGACAGCGGAAAAGATCGCCCGCGTGGACGGTTTCATCTCGCAGCCCGGAGAGACAGCGGCGCTGCGGCGCGAGACCTATGGGGAATCCGAAGACTGGTATGCGGCGATGACGGCGGACATGTTTGGCGCGCCGGTGACCTGAGCGCTGCGTGACAATTCCGTGGACGGGCAGGGGGCGGCGACCTAGCTTTGCGCTCATGCGATGTCTGATCGTTCTTTTTGCCTGCCTTTGGGTTCAGGCGTTGCCCGCGCTGGCGGACCGCACAGCCTATCTGGATCTGGCGCGGAAGGGATGGAACTATCAGCTGCGCACCACGATGATCGGACGCGATCTGTCCATTCCGGTGCATATCAACGGGCGCGATCTGGCGGGGGCGAGCCTGTGTCTGGTGGGCGAGCGGCCGCATGCCAACTCGCTCGAGGTGATCAATGCGTTTCGGGATCTGGCGGCCCATGTGTTCGGCAAGCCGGTGACCATGCGCTATGCGGGCGGCGAGGCGGCGCTGTGCGGATCGGGGCGCACGGTGGTGCTGAGGCTCTATTCCGGGCATCCGCCCAATCAGGCGCTGTCGGCGGATCTGAGCTGGATGAACGGCATTTACGATCTAGGGCTGCCCGCGCGGCGGTTCTTTGTTGCGACCTCGCCTGCCATGGCGCAGACGTTTTTCGGGCGTCGCGGTCAGGGCACCCATATCATGGTCAAGCAGCCGCGGCCTGGCCAGGTGGGCGGGCTGGAGCGGTCGTTCTACAGATCCATTCTGGTGGAGGAGCTGTTTCAGTCCTTCACCTTCGGGATGGACATTCTGCTGTTTGACCGGGCAGCGGCGTTTCAGTCCAAGCTGCAGGAGCGGCCCATGGTGCTGGACCGGCTGCCGTGGGAATCGCGTGATTTCATGCGGGCGCTTTTGCGGTCGAACCCCGCGGGGCTCTGTGCGTTTGATCTCTTCATGATGCACGCGGTGGCCGAAGCACCGGTGGATCAGACCGTTGAGCCCGCGTTCATCGAGTATATCGACCGTGAGTATGACGCGCTGCTGCGGCGGGCCGAGGAGACGATGGCGGATGGTCGGTTCGCGCCGCTGGTGGCCCCCGGCTGTCAGCGCGCCCCGGGTTGAGGGCCGGGCGCGCGGGGTAGATGCCGCCCGCGTCAGGGTCGCGGGTAATACTTTCGGGTGTCTTTGCGGAAGATGCGGGCGCGGCTACCGTGGAGATCTCAGGCCTGTCGGGCCGCGGGGGGAGAGCGCATGGACACACGACCTGACCCGGCCCAGCCCGGGGTGGCGGCACTGGCGTCCTATCTTGGCAAGGGATTGGTCGGGCACGATGTTCTGGTGGAGCGGCTGCTGGTGGCATTGCTCGCGGACGGTCATCTGCTGGTGGAAGGTGCGCCGGGGCTCGCCAAGACACGGGCGGTCAAGCGGCTGTCGGACGCGGTGGAGGGGCGGTTTGCGCGGATCCAGTGCACGCCCGATCTGATGCCGTCTGACCTGACGGGCACGCCGGTTTACAAACCGCAGGACGGGACGTTTGAATTCGTGCCGGGGCCGGTCTTCAACAATCTGGTGCTGGTGGATGAGATCAACCGCGCCCCGCCCAAGGTGCAATCGGCGCTGCTGGAGGCGATGGCGGAGCATCAGGTGACCGCCGGTACGACTACGCACCCGCTGCCTGATCCGTTTCTGGTGGTCGCGACGCAGAACCCCATCGAACATGACGGGACCTTTCCGCTGCCCGAAGCACAGCTGGACCGGTTTTTGCTGCATGTGGTGCTGGCGCTGCCGGGGCTGGAGACCGAGCGGCAGATCCTCGATCTGGTGGAGGCGGAGGCGCAGGGCGCGCCCGCGCCGCAGCAGGCGCTGACGCTGACGGAGCTGGGCGCGGCCCGGGCGGCGGTGCGCGCCGTGCATCTGGCGCCGGAGTTGCGGGATTTCATCGTGCGGCTGGTACTCGCGACCCGGCAGGGCGAACTGGCAGCCGACATCGAACACGCCGTGTCGCCGCGCGGGTCGCTCGCGCTGGCTGCGGCCGCCAAGGCACGGGCCTATCTGCAGGGGCGCGACTATGCCATGCCGGAGGATGTCGCGGCTCTCGCCGGTGATGCGCTGGCGCACCGGATGGTGCTGAGCTGGCGGGCGGTGGCCGACGGGCGCAGGCCGCGCGATGTGGTGGCGGAGATCCTGGCCGCCACGCCCCCGTTGTGAGTGCGGCGCTGGAGGCACCGGGGGTCGCGCTTGGTGCCGCGGCGCTGATCGCCCTGCGCCGGGTGGCGCTGACGGCGCAGGCGGATCCGGTGCTGGCAGCCCTGCCCGGCGGCTTTGCCACGCGGCGCAAGGGCCACGGGCTGGAGGTCGCGGATATGCGCGAATACGTGGCCGGTGACGATCTGCGCCATCTGGACCGCGGCACGACGGCGCGCACGGGCCGGTTGCACGTGCGGCAGTTTCAGGAGGAGCGGGACCGGGTGAGCCTGCTGGTCGCGGATTTCCGGCCATCGATGTTCTGGGGATTGCGCCGGGCCTTTCGCTCGGTGGCGGCGGCCGAAGCGCTGAGCCTTCTTGGCTGGCGCATCGTCGAAGGCGGGGGCCGGGTCGGGCTGCTCGCGCTGAGTGCGGCGGGGACGGTGATCGTGCCGCCGCGGGGGCGCAGCCGGGGGATGCTGGACGTGATCGGCGGGCTGGTGCAGGCGCATCGCGACGGTCTGGCGGCGATGGTCTCCGGCGATGGCAAGGAGCCACCGCTGGACACGGTTCTGCCGCGGGCCGGGCGGCTGGTGCCGCCGGGCTCGGAGATCGTGATCGCCTCCGGCTTCGATGCGCCGGGGGCTGGCCTTGGTGATGCTCTGACGGCGCTGGCGCGGCGGCGCAGCCCGCGGCTGGTGCTGGTGACGGATGCGCAAACGACGGCGATGCCGCGGGGCCGGTATCCGGTGCGGCTGGCCGATGGTCGGCGGTTGCGGTTGCGGCTGGGGGGCGCGCCGCCAGCGCAGGACCGCTTTGCCCCGATTGCCGGACGCGACGCGCTGATCCTCGACGCAGGCGAGACGGTGGAGCAGACCGCGCGGCGGCTGGTGGCGGGCTTCGCGGAGGCCGGGGCCCCGTGACCGACCGCGCCATCAGCGAAGCGGCCATGCTGGCCAGCCTGCGCGACATCCGACTGCCGGAGATAGCGGCGGGCGGCACGCTGGCCGAGGTCGCAGCAGTCATCGGGCTGGCGAGTGTTGCGGCATTGCTGCTCGTGGGGGTGATCCGGCTGTTGAGCCGCGAGAAGCAGCCGCAGGCCACCGGGTCGGAGACGGGGCTGGCGGCCCTGGCGCATCTGACCGGGGCGGAGCGGCGCGTCGCCTTGCTGCACCTGCTCCGCGCGCGGGCGCCGGAGCGGTTTGCGGCCATCAAAGGCGAGATCTACACCCCCGGCGGCGGTATCGATCTGGAGACGCTGGAGCATGAGGTGCGGCGCTGTGCTTGAGCTGGCCGATCCCTGGGTGCTGTTGCTGTTGCCGCTGCCGTTTTTGGCGCGCCATCTGCTGAGCCCGGATCAGCTGACCGGTGGTGCGATGCGCGTGCCGGACCGGATCGGGGCTGTCTTGCTCGCAGGCGGGCAGGGGCCCTCGGCCAGTGCGGGGGCCGGTGCTACCCGCGGGTTGCTCTGGGCGGTCTGGGCGCTGCTGCTGCTGGCGGCTGCCGGGCCGCGCGATCTGGCCCCGGTGTCGGCGCTGAAAGTGACGGGGCGCGATCTGGCCATCGTGCTGGATCTGTCGGGGTCGATGGTGCGCGATGATTTCGACCTCGACGACCGCCAGATCAGCCGGCTGGAGGCGGTGACCACCGTGGGCGCGGATTTCGCCCGGCGGCGCGGCGGGGACAGGGTGGCGCTGATCGTCTTTGGCTCGGAAGCCTATTACGCGGCCCCCTTTACCTTTGACGTGGAAGCCGTGGCCCGGCGGATCGAAGGCGCGACCATTGGTATCTCGGGGCGGGCCACCAATATCTCCGACGGTCTGGGGCTTGCCATCAAGCGGATGACGCAGAGTGCGGCGGCCAGCCGGGTGGTGATCCTGCTGTCCGATGGCATCAACAACGCGGGTGCGACGAACCCGCGCGGGGTGGCGGAGCTGGCCGCGCGCGAAGGGATCCGGGTGCATACCATTGCGCTCGGGCCGAAGGATCTGACCACGGCGGAGGCGGGCGAGCGCGGGGTGGTAGATGCGGCCACGCTGCAGGCCATTTCCGAGATCTCGGGAGGCGAGAGTTTCCGGGTGCGGACGACCGATGATCTGGTGGCAGTGTCCGAGGCGCTGGACCGGCTGGAAGCCACCGACAGCGACGGTCTGGCGGCGGAGGTCTTTCGCGACTACTGGTTCTGGCCCGCGGCGCTGGCGGCGGGTCTGGGTCTGTGGCTGGGCTGGAGGGAGCTGACATGAGCGCGGCCGATGTCACCCTGCTGCGGCCCGGATGGTTGCTCGCGCTGCCCGCGCTGGCGCTGGTGGGCTGGTGGCTGTGGCAGCGGCGCGGCGGTCTGGGTGATTGGCAGCGCGCGAGCGATCCTGCGTTGCTGCGCGCCATGGCAGCCCTCGGCCGGGTGGATCAGGGTGCGAGCCGGGCGCCGCTGGTGGCGATGCTGGCGGCACTTGGGCTGATCATCCTGGGGCTTGCCGGTCCGGCGGTGGAGCGGCGCGATACGCTGTCCTACCGCAACCTCGACGGTGTGCTTTTTGTCATCGACGCCTCGCCCAGTGTGACGACACACGCCCGCTGGTCGCAGTTGCAGGCCATGGGGCGGTTCGGTCTGGCCGCCCTCGGCACCCGGCCCGGGGGGCTGATTGTGTTTGCGGGCGATGCTTATGTGGCGACGGATATGACGCGCGATCATCTGCAGCTGGGGCAGACCCTGTCGCTGATCGGGCCTGAGACGGTGCCCGACCCCGGGTCGCGCCCCGAACGGGCGCTGGCGCTGGCCGAGACGGTGCTGGCCGAGGCCGGTGTGCTGGCGGGGGATGTGGTGGTAATGACCGATGGAGCCGGGCTGGGGCCATCGTCGCTGCAGGCCACGGGGGCTATCGCCGCGCGCGGCGCGCGGGTCTCGCTGGTGGCGCTGGAGGGGCTGACGCCCGCCTTCGAGACCCACGCCGCGGTGGGGCAGGGCCGGGTGTTCACGCTGGGCGAGACCGGCGCGCTGACCGACTGGCTGACCGAGGCGGCGCGCAGCCGGTTGGAACGGCAGCAGACGCCGCTGCTCTTTTGGACGGATCTGGGGCGGTATCTGCTGCTGCTCGCGCTGGTGCCGTTGCTGACCCTGTTCCGGCGGTCGGCGGTATGAGGGCGCTGGCGGTGATCGCCGTGGCCGCGCTTGGGCTGGCGGTGGCTTTGGGCGGTGCGGCCCCCTTTGGCCGGGTGCTGCTGGCCGCCGGGTTGCCGGCGTTGGCGGAGCGGTTTTTTGCGGATCCCGGCTGGCGCGGTGTCGCGCGCTACCGCGCCGCAGACCCGGAGGCAGCGGCAGCGCATTTCGCCGACGCTGGCGCGCTCTTCAACCTTGGCAACGCGGAGGCGCAGGCAGGGCGCCATGCCGCAGCACTGGAGGCGTTTGACCGGGCGCGGGCGGGCGGGGACGCGGATGCGCAGGCCAATTTCGACGTGGTGGCGGCCTACTACGCGGGGCTGGGGATCGACCCGGAGGCTCTGGGGCTTTTCCCCGAGCGCAAGGAGGGACCGACGGAGGAGAGCTTTGTCGCGCGGGGCAACGGACGGGCGGCGGGCACCGGCAGCGATGTGACCAACACCAACACCATGCTGGGGCTGGCGGAGCTGCAAAGCCGCGGGACGCTGGGGGTGCGGCGGATCTTTGACGATCGGTTCATGGTCGCGGACGCGCGCTGGTTGCAGCAACTGTCGGACGTTCCGGGCGACTACATGGCCGCGCGGATCGCGCAGGAACACAAGCGCCGGGTCAAGCTGGGACTGGCGCCGCCCGATCCGGAGGATCCGCGATGAGGTGGGTTGCGCTGGTGCTGTGTCTGCTGATCCCGGCCGCGCCCGCGGCGCAGACCCGCAGCGTGGCGCCGAGCGACGCGGTGATCTGGGTCGAGGTCGAGGAGACCGAGCACATACCGCTGGTCAAGGAGATGGTGCTGATCACCATCCGCGGCATCTACCGTCGCCACATCACCCGTGAAAAGCTGGTGCAGCCGTCGTTCGACGGGTTCAGCTGGACCCAGCTGGGCGATGATACCTGGCGCGAGGAACGGCTGGAGGGTGCTCTGGTCAAGACCTTCACCCGGCGGATGGCGATCTATCCCGACCGGGCGGGCACGCTGGAGATCGGCGCGTTTGCCCATAACCTGACCCTGACGGACGAGCGCGACAACTGGTTCGAGCATGCGGTCAGCTCCGCGCCGGTGCGGATCGAGGTCGCCCCGGCACCCGACGGGCCGGACTGGTGGTTCCCGGTCCGGCAACTGCGGATTTCCGATCAGTGGTCCAACGCGCCCGACCAGCTGACCCGAGGCGAGGGGGTGCTGCGGGTGGTGCGTATCGAGGCTCTGGGCGTGACGCCGGAGATGCTGCCGCCCATGCCGGAGCTGACCTCGCCCTCGGGCAGGATCTTTGCGCACCCCGAGCAGCGGTTTGTGGAATTGTCACCCTGGGGGCCGCAGTCCTTTGCGTTCTGGCGCTGGACCATCCAGCCGGGCAACGACACGTCGACCATCGTGGAGCCCATGGGGTTCGACTATTTTGACACAGTGAACCGGGTGGCGCGCAGCGTCACGATTTCCGCGCAGCGCGTGGCCTACGGGAGCGTCGTGCCGCAGGGCGCGCCGGTGCCCGAGCCGGTCTCTTCTGCGGTGCTGCCCGGCTGGTCACTGGCGGTTCTGGGCGGGCTGATCTGCATCGGGGGAACCCTGTGGGGCTGTCTGGGGCGGCGGTTGAAGGGCTGTGAAGCGCTGTCGCGTTTTGGTCCGCTGGACCCTTTGACGCGGGGTTTGCGGCGGGCGGCCCGGCAGGGCGGTGCATCGGATCTGCGCCGGGCGGCCACGGCGCTGATGCGGCGCGATGGGCCCTCCGCGCGCCGCATGGATCTGCTGAAAACGCTGGATCGGTCGGTTTTCGCGCCGGGCGCGGCGCGGCTTGACCTGCGGCATTTCGCGCGGGAATTTCTCAAGTCTGGGTGAGATCTACTGGCCGCCCCACAGCGCCGCGGACCGGATGATTTGTACTAGCAGTTGAAAATGAGACCAGTCCGGGTACCATGCACCCGGGAGGAATTGGAATGGAACACTCAAGTGCGCTTGTTAATCAGGATGCTGTCTCCGACATCCTGATTGTTGACGATCACCCTTTGTACAGCGACGCTCTGGAGCAGGCGTTGGAACTGGTTTTCTCCGAGGCCCACATTCGAAAGGCCCGAACGCTCGGGGCCGCGCTGCAGGAAGTGGACGACGGTTTTGCCCCTGAGCTGGTGATGTTTGATCTGAAACTGCCCGATGTCAGCGGCATCTCCGGTTTTGTGAGTCTGCGGCAGAAACTGCCCCACGCCAAGATCCTTGTGGTATCCTCGCTGGCCTCTTTTGATCTGGTGCAGTCACTGCTGAAGGAAGGCGCCTGCGGGTTCCTGCCCAAGGATACCTCGGCCCGGGGGCTGCGAGCGGTGCTGGCCGATATCGTCGCGGGGCGCACCTATGTGCCCAAGGATTTCCAGACGCCGGAGGACTGCGAGACCGAACAGGTTTTTGACCATCCCAAGCTGGCGGACCTGACACCGCAGCAGAAACGGATCATGCAGCTGATTTGCCGGGGCAAGCCGAACAAGCAGATCGCCTATGAGCTGTCGCTGGCCGAGGCCACGGTCAAGGCGCATATCACGGCGCTGCTGCGCCGGTTGGGGGTCCGGAACCGGACGCAGGCGGTTGTCATGGTGGAAGGTGTGATCGCCTCGCAGCGCGGGGCCGAGCCGGAGGCCCGCGCCTTTCTGATGCACTGATGGCACCTCAGCGAGACG
This sequence comes from uncultured Roseobacter sp., assembly GCF_947496515.1. Taxonomy (GTDB): domain Bacteria; phylum Pseudomonadota; class Alphaproteobacteria; order Rhodobacterales; family Rhodobacteraceae; genus Roseobacter. Next base: position 555,514 of record NZ_CANMDB010000002.1, read on the forward strand.
GCGGAGCCTTGCGGAGGCGCCGGGGGCCGAGCGATGCTGGATGACCGCACGAGCCCCGGGCATGTCGCGGTCGCGGTATCGCGCGCCGGTGACGAACGGGCAGCCGCGCGCGAGGTGGCGGCCCAGATCAACCAGCGGGCAACCTGTTTTCTGCTGGCCTTCGTGCCGGGGCGGTTCAGTGGCGCGCGTATGGCCGCAGCCCTCGAAGAGACGCTGGAGGGTGTGCCGGTCTTTGGCTGCTCCACCGCGGGGCAGATCACACCGCAGGGCTACGAAACCGACGCGCTGCTGCTGCTGGCCTTTCCCAAGGCGCATTTTCGCTGTTCCTCGATCCTGTTCGAGCCGCTGACGCCCCTGTCCAGCACGACGATTGCCACAGCCGCGCAGCGGCATGAGAAGACATTCTCGCACACCGCCGGTTGGCAGCGTCTGGGTCTGCTGTTTGCCGATGGTCTGTCAAAACAGGAAGACGTGCTGATCTCCATGCTGGAGACGGTGCTGGCGGATCTGCCGCTCTTTGGAGGGTCGGCGGGCGATGCGCTGCGGTTCGAGCAGACCTACGTGATGCATCAGGGTCACTGTTTCAGCAACGCGGCACTCTTGTTGCTGCTGGAGACGGATCTGCCGTTTCAGGGGGTGGGGTTCGATCACTTCCTGCCAGGCGAGACGCAGCTGGTCATTACCGATGCGGACCCTGATGAGCGCAAGGTGTTCGAGATCAATGGCGCGCCAGCGGCACCGGAATACGCGCGGCTGGTGGGCTGCGCCGTCGAGGATCTGTCGCCTCAGATCTTCGCCGAGAATCCGATGCTGATCGAGTATAAGGGCCAACATTATGTGCGGGCCATCTGGGGCGCGGACGACACGGGTGCGCTGTCGTTCCTCGCGGCCATCGACGACGGGCTGATCATGCGGCTGGGTCGCGGTCAGGAGATCGTGCGCACCCTGCGCAGTGGTCTCGACATCCACGATGCCGCCGGTCGCAGCCCCGATTTCATCCTCGGGTTCGACTGTGTGCTGCGCAAACTGGAGATCGAGCAGAAGCAGCTGAGCGACAGCGTCTCTGAGGTGCTGGCGGGCGCGCGGGTCTTCGGGTTCAACACCTACGGCGAGCAGCACTGCGGTGTGCATATGAACCAGACGCTGGTGGGGGTGGCGTTTTTCGCCCCGGATCAGAGGAAGCTCTGGTGAGCATGATTGATCCAGAAGACCCGCTGGCGGTGCAGGTGACCAAGCAGGCGCGGATCATTGATGCGCTGATCCGCCGGGCTAACCGGCAGGAGGATGTGGGGCCGTCCGCGTATCGTGCGTTTCAGTCTGCTATTGACCTGCAACAGACCGTGGCCGAGCAGACCATCGAGCTGGAAAGCGTGCGCTACGAGCGTGAACGCACCCGCAAGACCCTGGCCGAGGCGCTGGCCAGCATGGAGGAAGGGCTGGCGCTGTTCTCCGATGGCAGTCTGGAGATCTGCAACGATCTGTTCCGCGGGCTGTTGCCGGATGTGTCGGACAAGATCGTGCCCGGGCTGACGCTGGACCGGTATTTTCAGCTGATGGGGCGCAGTGCCTATCTTGTGTCCACTGACCGGAAACTCTCCAAGATGCGGCGTCACCTGCACAACCGGCGCGCGGCGGGATCGGTCGTGTCGCTGGTGGCGGAGGTGCCGCGCGACCGCTGGTACCAGTTGAGCGCGCAGCAGACCTCGCCCGAGAACACGGTGCTGCTGCTGACCGAGATCACCACGCTGGTGCGGCACAACCGGCGCGAAAAAGAGCATCTGATCGACCGGCAGTCGGACTATCTGCAGGCGGTATTCCAGAACATGAGCGCGGGCGTGTGCACTTTCTCGGCGGCGGGCGAGATGATGATGCACAACGGGCGCTTTCGCGATCTGCTGGGGGTGCCCTTGTCGCGGGTACAGCCAGGGACGCCCTTGCTTGACTTGCTGGATTTCATGCGCTCGCGCGGTCTGATCGATGCGGCGTTGCTGGCCAAGGTGGAGCCGTGGCGCGAGAAGCTGATGCGCCGCGGATCGCTCACCAGCCGGGTGCCTCACGGGGTGGACCGGGTGCTTGACGTTCAGGTCAACGTGCTGCCCGACGGCGGGTTTCTGGTGGAGCTCAAGGATGTGACGCTGGAGACACGCTCCACCGAGATGCTGGAGAACCGGGTGATGGCGCGCACGGCGCAGCTGACCCGGGCCAACGAGCGTCTGACAGAGCAATACGAGGAAAAGGCGCGCGTGGAGGAAGAGCTCCGCCTTGCCAAGGAGCGGGCGGAGGCGGCGGTCTCCTCCAAGACGCGGTTTCTGGCCGCGGCGAGCCATGATCTGTTGCAGCCCATCAACGCGGCCAAGCTGATGATCTCGTCGCTGCAGGAGACCACCCACGACACCCGGTTCCGGCCCATGGTCGACCGGCTGGGCGGCGCGTTTGCCTCGGTGGAGTATCTGCTGCATTCGCTGCTGGACATCTCGCGGCTGGAGAGTGCCGATCCCGATACGGTGACCGAAACGGACGTGGGTCTGCGCGGTCTGATGGAGGGCGTCCGGGCGGATCTGGGCGTGCTGGCCGCCGAGAAGGGCGTGCAGCTCGATGTGGTGCCCTGCAGTGTGATCGTGCGGTCGGATCCGGTCTATCTGCTGCGGTCGATCCAGAACCTGGTGGTCAATGCGATCCAGTACACTGACGCGGGCGGGCGGGTGCTGCTGGGCTGTCGCAGGCGGGCGGGCCGGGTGCTGCTGGAGGTCTGGGACACCGGCATCGGGATCTCGTCGCGCGACCAGCTGCGCATTTTCGACGAGTTCACCCGGGCAGAGAATGTGCCCATCGGCTCCGGCGTGGGGCTGGGGCTGTCGGTGGTGGACCGGGCCTGCCGTCTGCTGGATCATACGCTGACGGTGCGGTCAGCGCCGGGGCGCGGCTCGATCTTTCGCATCGGGATGCAGGTCGTGGACCGGGAAACCGCCCATCCCCAGCGGCCCGAGCCCGTTCATGAGAGCGTCAACGGGACGCTGGATTGCATCGCGCTGGTGATCGAGAACGATGCGGATGTGCTCTATGGGGCCACGCAATGGCTGGAGCTGCACGGCGCGAGCGTGCTGGCCGCGCGTTCGGCGGGCGAGGCGCTGACCCATGTGGCGGATATGGGGATCCCGCCGGATATCATCCTGGCGGATTACCAGCTTGACGGGGATGAAACCGGGGTGCAGGCGACGCTCGATATTCGCGCGGCCACGCAGACGGCGGTGCCGGCGATCCTGATCACGGCGGACCGCAGTGAGACCGTGCGGCGGCTGGGCGTGCAGAACGACATGTCGGTGCTGACCAAACCGGCGGAGTTGACCAAGCTGCGCCCGCTCATTGACTGGAAGATCCGCAGGGGCGCCAATGGAGACACAGACAAAAGTCGGCAGTGACTGCCCGGGCAGCGCGCCGCAGACTTGGCCTTCGGGAGGAGACGGGAATGATCAGATTTTCTGCGCTAGGATTGATTTTGGCTCTGGTGGCGGGCGCTGCCTGGGCGAACCCGCTGTCGGGAGAAAAAACCTATGACCTGCTGTTCCGCATCGGAACCCTGGACCGGATCGACCGGGGGTCGGAACTGGTCTACCGCCGCGACGTGCGCAATGCGCTGAAACCAGAGGCGGCGGACCGGGACAGCGGGCAGATCGCGCTCAGCTTTCGCGATGGCGAGGCCAGGGTGGCGCTGCTGCAGTTCCGCAAGGATGAGAAGTACCGCGCGCTTGGCTCCTTTCCGGCCAGTGTGGGCAACCCGATGATCATGTATTTCTATGAGACCGTGGTGCGTGACATGGCCGAGGCCGCGGGCGGCAGCCCATACTATATCCGCAACCGGGTGAAGGATGCGCTGATCCAGAACGCTGAGATCGAGGAGGGCGAGGCGGTGCTGGGCGGCAAGACAATTACAACCCAGACCATCCGGTTGTATCCCTTTGAGGGCGATCCCAACGGTGCGCGCATGCAGGGGTTCGGGGATCTGGAGTTGCGGGTGACCATGTCCGACGCGGTGCCGGGCTGGTACATGAGCCTGGTGGCGGAGGCATCGGGGGGTGATGTCTACCGTTCCGAGCTGATGTTCGACCGGGTGGATGCGGCGCAATGAGGCGCCTGCTGGCCATGCTCGGCCTGATCTGTGCCGGTCCCGTGGCCGCGCAATCGGTGGCCGAGCAGTTGAATGACTATCCGACGGCTGCGCGGGCGGATTATGTCTTTGCCTGCATGGTGACGAACGGGCAGTCGCGCGAGATGCTGGACCGCTGTGCGTGCTCCATCGACGAGATCGCCTCGATCCTGCCGTACGAGCGGTATCTGGAGGCGGAAACCGTGCTGTCCATGCGTCGGGTCGGTGGCGAACGCATGTCGTTTTTCCAGAGTGCGGCGATGGCGGAGAACATGGTCTCCGATCTGCGCCGGGCACAGGCGGAGGCGGAGATCATCTGTTTCTGAAGGTCCCGTGGGCGGCAGGCAGGAAAGCCACCTCGCCCCCATCGAGGGGGCCTCGGTGGCTGCCCGGCCCGAGGGCCGGGGGCGCGGGTGGCGCGAGCCTGGACCTTGATCAGCCGCTGACGGATTTTGGCAGATCACGCTCGAAGCTGTTGCCATCGGTGTCGGTCGCCTTGACCGTCAGGGTGGCCGCGCCATTGTCGTTATAGGCGAAGCGGAACACTGGGTTTTCCGAGATCGAGATGCCGCCATCCATGGTGAAGAGCAGCTCCTCCCCTTGCCAGACTTCCATATGGTCGATGAAATGCGCGGGGATGAACAGCTGTGTGATCTGGTCGCGCTGCAGCCCGGAGTAATTGGGATGACGGATCATGATCTGCGCTTCGCGGCGGGCCGTGGACATCTGGGCCGCCCCGTCGAAGCTGCGCAGTTTCATCTTGCCCATGCTGGCCAGTGCCAGCTCTGGATCCTTGGTGGCGGGCGCGGAACAGCCGCCCGACGCTTTGACGAAGCGGCCCGCCATGTGCAGGCCCTTTGGTGTCTCGGCGATGACGCGGACGTTGGAATACTGGTTGACCCGCACGCGGAATTCGAAATCGAGCATGCCCATGGCCGGTGTGAAGCCGAAGACCGCCGCGACCGGGGCCGGGTTTTCGTCGATGACCACGGTTGCCGCGCTGATGGTCGCGGCCCCGTCCGTCTGCCTGAGCACGATGGGCACGGTGGCCGCGTCATGGGCGCGGTAGGGTGCGTCGATGGAGAGCAGCGTTTCCGCCGAGCCGATGGGGGCATCCCCTACCACATCGCCGCGCAGATCGTTCCAGGTCTCGCTTTCGGTCAGCGGGTTTTTCACCGCATCGCCCGACCAGACCGGCCCCGATAGGCACACCAGAACGGCTGCCCCCAAGATCCACTTCCTCGCCATCTCCGTCTCCTCCTCAGCGGATGATGCGGCATTCTGACACGGATGGATTGAAAAATATACACAGACCTATGGCTGATTGGGCCGCCGGTTGGTCCTGTGACAGGGTGCCCGCGGGGAGGACGCCGCCATGCTCGAAGCAATCATTACCCTGTGCCTCGGCCTCTCCGAGGGGCCGTGCCGCGACCATCTGTTGCCCGGCTATGAGGCGCCGACGCAGGCCGCGTGCGAGGCTGCTTTGATCGCCCGCCCGCCGGATCTGACGGTTTTCGGGGATCTGGTGGCACGCGGGGCGCCGCACTGCGCGCCCGTGGGCGTGGCGCTGGATGTTGCGCAAGTGGCGCCCGGTGTCTTTGTCCACAGGGGCGCCATAGCCGAGCCCGATGCGGAGAACCGCGGTGACATGGCCAATCTGGGTTTTGTGGTGGGCGCGCAGAGCGTGGCGGTGATCGACACCGGGACCGCCCGCTGGATCGGCGAGGCGCTGTGGCGCGCGGTCCGCGTGCAGACCGACAAACCCGTCAGCCACGTGGTGCTGACCCATATGCACCCCGATCACGTTCTGGGCGCGGGCCCCTTCGCGGAGGCAGGTGCGGCGGTCGTGGGACACGCGGATCTGGCACGGGCGTTGGCGGACCGGCAGGCAAATTACCACGAAAGCCTCGGGCGGTTGCTGGGTGCGGAGGTGATGCTGGGCACCCGCGCCGTGGCGGTCGATGTCCCCGTGGCGGAGACGCTGGAGATCGATCTGGGCGCGCGGGCGTTGCAGCTGCGCGCCTGGCCCGCGGCCCATACCGGCACCGATCTGACGGTGCTGGACGCGGGAACCGGTACGCTCTTTACGGGCGATCTGATCTTTGATCTGCATACGCCCGCGCTTGACGGCAGGTTGCGGGGCTGGCGCGCGGTGCTGCAGCAGATGCAGGATATGGATGTGGCGCAGGTGGTGCCGGGGCACGGTGGCCCTGTGCTCGACTGGCCGGGCGGGGCCGCGGATATGGCCCGCTACCTCGGGGTGCTGGAGGCAGACACGCGGGCCGCGATCGACGCAGGCCAGCGTCTGGGCGAGGCGGTGGAGAGCATCGCGGCCAGCGAGGCCGGGCAATGGCAGCTCTTCGAGGCCTATAACCCGCGCAATGCCACGGTCGCCTTTACCGAATTGGAATGGGAGTAGGGTCGCGCGGCTCAGCCATCATCCGCGACCCGCTGTCCCAGCATCTGCGCGATGCTGAAGAGCCGCCGCTCGATCAGGGTGGGTGTTTCGCACAGGTAGGTGATGTTGCGCTGGCGGTCGGTATAGATCACCTGATCCCAGTCCAGCCGCTCCTCCAGCGCATCGACCTTGTCGAAATCAGGCTCGGCGGCAGCGAGGATCGTGGTCATCTCGCCGCGGACCTCCTCGATCTTTTCGGCGAGGGCGATCTGGCCGAGCGAGAAATCCGCGATGCCGTCGATGATCCGCGCGCGGCGTTTCGACAGCGTGTCAAACACATCACCAAAGACCAGACCGAGCGCTTTTGCATCGCCGTCGTAGGCCTCTGCGAACTCGGTGACACGGGGCTCAAGGTCTTCTAGCGGCACCCGCCGCAGCGACAGATACCCCGCAAGCTCGGCGATGTCCTGACCCATCGCTTCGGTCCCGGGCGCGGTTTCGGGGTCGAGCGGGTAGGGCCACATCAGACCGGGTGAGAGGCTTTCCACCTTGCGCTGAACGCAGGGCCAGGTTGGGTCGGAAAAATCCGCCGCCTGTGCAGGCGCTGTCCACAGCGCGACGGCAAGACACATGGCGAGAGGTCTGAGGTGGGTCATCATGCGTCTCCTGTCAGCGAGGTAGCAGAACTATGCGCGCAAGCGCCCGCGGCTGTCTAGCGGAGCTGATACCCACCATTGTCTTAGTTGTTCTGCGCGCGGGGCGCCGCGCATAGTTGCGGGGTTCGCGATGCCGATCCACCTGGGTTTGGACGCGTGGGGAGGACGATATACGATGATGAAGACGCGCGCTGCGGTTGCGGTATCTGCGGGGGCACCTTTGGAGGTGATGGAGGTGAACCTTGAGGGTCCGCGGGCGGGCGAGGTTTTGGTGGAGATCAAGGCGACGGGTCTGTGTCACACGGATGAGTTCACGCGGTCGGGCGATGATCCGGAGGGGATCTTTCCGGCGATCCTCGGCCATGAGGGCGCGGGCGTCGTGGTGGAACTGGGCGAGGGGGTGACGAGCCTGGAGGTGGGCGATCACGTGATCCCGCTCTACACGCCCGAATGCCGGGAGTGTGAATACTGTCTGAACCCCAAGACGAACCTCTGTCAGAAGGTGCGCGCCACGCAAGGCCAGGGGCTGTTGCCCGATGGTTCGACGCGGTTTTCCATGCTCGACGGCACGCCCATTCATCACTACATGGGCTGCTCGACCTTCGCCAACCACACGGTGGTGCCCGAGATCGCACTGGCCAAGGTGCGAAAGGACGCCCCCTTCGACAAGATCTGCTACATCGGTTGCGGCGTGACCACCGGCATTGGCGCTGTGATTAACACGGCAAAGGTTGAGATTGGGTCAAGAGCGATCGTTTTCGGCCTCGGCGGGATTGGTCTCAACGTGATCCAGGGGCTGCGGCTGGCGGGGGCGGATCAGATCGTGGGCGTGGATCTGAACGACGACAAGGTGGAGATGGGTAAACACTTCGGGATGACGGATTTTGTCAATCCATCCAAGGTTGATGGGGACATGGTCGCCCACTTAGTTGAGATAACGCAAGGGGGTGCGGACTATACCTTTGACGCCACCGGCAATGTGAACGTGATGCGCACGGCGCTGGAGGCGGCGCATAAGGGCTGGGGCGAGAGCATCATCATCGGTGTGGCGCCCGCGGGGGCGGAGATTTCCACGCGGCCCTTCCAGCTGGTGACGGGGCGGATCTGGCGCGGCACGGCCTTTGGCGGGGCCAAGGGGCGCACGGATGTGCCGCGGATCGTGGACTGGTACATGGATGGCAAGATCGAGATCGACCCGATGATCACCCACAAGCTGACCCTCGACGAGATCAACCACGGCTTCGAGCTCATGCACGAAGGCAAGTCCATCCGCGCCGTCGTGGAGTTCTAGGGCCAGTTTCGCATACCACCGGTAAAATCGACGATCCACGCCGTCAACGGTTGGCGCGGTAAAGGCTGCGGTCGGGTTAGACGATCATCATGGCGGAGCGCAGCGCGCTTGCCGGGAGATTTACTTCCAGGCAGATGCGCTATGCTTGCAACAGACCCAGGCCCGAGATTTCGCGCAGCGCCCGGATCACTCCCGGAACGCCCCGCCCATGCCTGAGGGCTGTGAAGAAAAAGGGCCGTCCGGCCCGCATCCGCGCGGCATCGCGCTCCATCACCTCCAAAGACGCGCCCACATGAGGGGCCAAATCGGTCTTGTTGATGATCAGGATGTCTGACCGTGTAATTGCCGGGCCACCCTTGCGGGGGATTTCCTCGCCCGCGGCGACGTCGATCACATAGAGGGTCACATCCGCCAGCTCAGGGGAAAACGTTGCGCTCAGGTTGTCGCCGCCGCTCTCGATCAGGATGGCTTCGATCTCCGGATGGCGAGATTGCATCTCGGCGACTGCTGCCAGGTTGATCGACGCATCCTCGCGAATGGCCGTATGGGGGCACCCGCCGGTCTCGACCCCGATCACCCTGTCCTGCGGGAGGATCTGCAGCCGCATCAGCGCTTCTGCATCCTCCTGAGTATAGATGTCGTTGGTGATGACGCCGACGGAGTGCTCGGGGGTGAGCGCGCGGGCGAGGGCGGCGGTCAGTGTGGTTTTACCCGCCCCGACGGGGCCGCCGATGCCGATACGAAGAGGGCCGTTCAGTTTCATGTGCGAAAGACCTTTGAATAGAGGGTTTCGTGCTGCATGGCTGCGATGTCCGCGGCAAAGCAGGCGGAGGTGAGGTCGGTCAAGGGTGTGCCCATCGCGTCGTCCACAGTCTGCGTGACCAGCGGGGCCATACGGGCCAGCAAGTCCTGCCCTTCGGTCTGGCCGAGGGGGATACGGCGCACTGCCGCAGAGACCAGATTTGCCGCAAAGGCCTGCAGGTAGAGCGCCGCCGTCAGGTCGAGCGACAGGTCGCGCTCACTTGCCGCCCGCCCCACGGCAACAGGGTAGCACAGCGCACCGAGGCGCGTGTGCCAGATCGCATCGACGGTCCGGCAAAAGGCCTGTCCCTGATCCGCGGTTTCGCGCAGACGCCCGGCACTGGCCGCAAAGGCGCGGGCTGTCGCGTCGATCACGGGCACGTCTTCCGGTACCGCGCGGTAGGCAGCCCCGAGCAGTACGATATCTGCCCGTCCGCCACCGAACGCCACGAGATCGTGCAGCCACGCTTCGAAACTGCGGACGCTGGCAATCCGACCGTCGGCAATGGCAGTCTCCAGCCCGTGCGAATAGGCAAAGGCACCGACCGGAAACCCCGGCGACAGCCATTGGGTGAGGGTCAGGACGTCAGTGCTCATGCGTATGCGCGCCGGGGCCATGTTCGGCGCTGTGATCATGACTATGCGTGCGTCCGTGCCCGTAGGCGCCCCCTTCGGGCGTAAACGGCGCGGTAACCTCGGTGACAGTTGCGCCAAGCTGCGCCAGCATGTCCGCCATGACGTGGTTGCGCTGGATCAGCAAACGGTCCGCTTCGATCTGGCACGGGGTGTGCCGGTTGCCGATGTGCCAGGCGACCCGGTGCAGATCGTCACCGGTGATCTGCAAGAGTGGCTCGGGGGCTGCGCGAATGCCGATCCGCGTGCCCTCGCTGGTTTCCAGCGCGTCGCCGGCGTTGAGCGACGTCGTCTTGGGCAGATCCACCAGCAGCTGCGCGCCCCCGTCGGTGGTCAGAACCTTTCGTCGCAGAAAGCGCGCGTCATAGTCGAGCGTGACGTGGTCGTCAGCGTCACGAGCATGGACAACCTTCTGGGCAAGCCACCCGGTCACGCGCTTCCTGCCCGGTCCGGCAACGCGCCCAATCTGTCGCGCGTCGTCTTGAGCATCGTGTCGAGCACGAGAAACGGCATGGGGCCGGTCATGTGATCCTCCATCCTCTGTGTCAGCGCGGTTTCTTTGCCCGCACCGTAGATGTCATCGAGCTTCATGATGTGGTCCTGAAAAACGAACCACGGGTTTTCGGTAAAATCATCGTCGAGCGGATCCGAACGCGCAGCCGCCTCCCAGGCGTCGACGCAATTCTCGCGGCAGGTTTCACGGTAGACGTCCAGCGCCGCATCCTTCCAGACGTCGATCAGCCCCGCACCCTCGGCGGGGACCTCGCCGCCAGCCTCCGTTACCCCTTGCACCATCGACAGCTCAAAGCCCCGACCCACCAGGTAGAGCACGGACGCGCGCAACTGAGCTGAGCTTTCCGGGGTTTCCACGATGGTCTGGGCGGCCTGCAGATAACCGTAGGCTTCGACAGCCATCCTGTCCGGTGCGGAGAGCGGCATCAAAACAGAAAATACCTCTGGGCCATGGGCAGCACTTCTGCTGGCTGGCAGGTCAGCAGCTCGCCGTCGGCGCGGACCTCGTAGGTCTCGGGGTTCACCTCGATCTTGGGCAGTGCGTCGTTCAACACCAGATCCTTTTTGCCGATCCCGCGGGTGCCCTTGACGGCCACCACGTCCTTGGCCAGCCCAAGGCTGCCCTTGATCCCTGCGGCCTCTGCCGCCGCGCTCACAAAGGTCACCGAGGAGCGTTCGACGGACCGGCCGAAGCTGCCGAACATCGGCCGGGTAAAGACCGGCTGCGGCGTCGGGATCGACGCATTCGGATCCCCCATCTGGGCGCAGACGATGGTGCCCGCCATCAGCACCATCTCCGGCTTCACACCGAAAAAGGCTGGATTCCACAGGCACAGATCCGCGCGCTTGCCTTCCTCGATGGAGCCGATCTCGTGGCTGATACCGTGGGCGATGGCGGGATTGATGGTATATTTCGCGATGTAGCGGCGCACGCGCAGATTGTCGTTCTCACCGGTCTCTTCCGGCAGTCGCCCGCGCTGCTTCTTCATCTTGTCAGCGGTCTGCCAGGTGCGGATCAGCACCTCACCCACGCGCCCCATGGCCTGGCTGTCAGAGGCAATGATCGAAAAGGCCCCCATGTCGTGCAGGATATCTTCTGCCGCAATCGTCTCGCGCCGGATGCGGCTCTCGGCAAAGGCGACATCCTCGGGGATGGACTTGTCCAGGTGGTGGCACACCATGAGCATGTCCAGATGCTCTTCGAGGGTGTTGACCGTGAAGGGCCGCGTCGGATTGGTAGAAGAGGGCAGCACATTTGCATCGCCGCAGATCTTGATAATATCGGGCGCATGACCGCCGCCTGCGCCCTCGGTATGAAACGCGTGGATCGTGCGGCCTTTCATTGCCGCGACAGTATCTTCCACAAACCCGCTTTCATTGAGCGTATCCGTGTGGATCATCACCTGCACGTCCATGTCGTCGGCGACGCTCAGGCAGCAGTCGATGGCGGCGGGTGTCGTGCCCCAGTCCTCATGCAGCTTGAGCGCGCAGGCGCCGCCCTCAACCATCTCGACCAGCGCGGCAGGTTGGCTCGCGTTCCCTTTGCCCGAAACACCGATGTTCATGGCGAAGTGATCCACGCTCTGCAGCATGCGCCCGATGTGCCACGGACCGGGCGTGCAGGTGGTGGCCAGTGTGCCATGCGCGGGGCCCGTACCGCCGCCCAGTTGCGTGGTGATACCTGAATGCAGCGCGTCCTCGATTTGCTGAGGGCAGATGAAGTGAATGTGGCTGTCGAACCCACCGGCGGTCAGGATCTTCCCCTCGCCCGCCAGCGCCTCCGTTCCCGGGCCGACGATGATATCGACGGCCGGCTGAGTGTCCGGGTTGCCCGCCTTGCCGATCTTGTGGATGCGCCCGTCCTTCAGCCCAACATCCGCCTTGTAGATGCCGGAGTGATCGACGATCAGCGCGTTGGTAATCACAGTATCGACAGCGCCCTCGGCCCGGGTCACCTGGGACTGCCCCATGCCATCGCGGATGACCTTGCCACCGCCGAATTTCACCTCTTCGCCATAAGCGGTGTGATCGCGCTCCACCTCGATGATCAAGTCGGTATCGGCAAGCCGGACCTTGTCGCCCGTGGTCGGGCCGAACATGGCGGCATAATTGGTGCGGGATATCGTGGCAGGCATGTGGGTGATCCTGATCAGTTGGTCATGAGAAATAAGCGCAGGTCTTCGTTGCGGCGCAGGGTCAGCCGCTCCAGGCACGACAAAAACAGCTGATTGGCCATGGAGCCGCCCCGGGCGATGGTCGCCTCGGCGCTGCAAGCCTGATCGCGGAACGAGATCCAGGTCCGTTGCGCACCCCGCAGGATCTGCTCGCCCGACGGGGTATGGCCAGGACCGGCGGCATCGCTTTCTTTGACGCGGGCCATGGTCTGTTGCCAGACATCGTTCAATTCGCGATCCGCCGCCTCCGCCGCGCGCCCGGCACAGCCCGTCATTTCAATCTGCGTCACGGGTTCTGTGCAGTCCAGCTCCTGCGCCACGGCGGGGCTGACGAGGCAGATCGCTATCGCCAGCCTCGTGAGCCTACCGTTGCATATGACCCGTCGCACCTGCATCAGACCATCGCAAAGATGCGCGCGGGACCACCGGTGCCGCCCACGTGATTTGGCGCGCCGACGACCAATGTGGCACCTGCCCCAGGCACATCGCCCAGCCCTGCAAGGTTCTCGATCCCGTAGCGACCCGACGGCAACCAGGCGTAATGCGTGGCAAAATCCGCCGACGGCCCATGATCGAGCGAGAGCGTATCCACCGCCATCGCGACCGCCGTTGTTTCCTCCAGAAGCATTTGCGTGGCCTCAATGTGAAATCCGGGGAAATGCTTCACCCCATCCGCATCATTGCCGACGTACCCCGGCCCATCCGTCTTGCCTGCCCAGCCCGAATGCATCGCAATACAGGCCCGGTCGGGGATCTCCCCATTGGCCGCAATCCAGGCCTTCAGATCATCGGGTGTCACCTGCGCATCCGGGTCAGCTTCGGCCTTCCCGGCAATGTCGATCACACAAAGCGGCACCACCAGATCACGTACCGGGATCTCATCGACCGACGCCCCATCCGCCGAAAAATGAAGCGGCGCATCGATGTGCGTGGCCGTGTGCTCGTTGATGCTGAGGTTCATGAGGTTGAACCCATGCTCCGCAAAATTGAACTGCTGCTCCATCGAGATCCCCGGCACCCCGAAAAACGTCGGAAACTCCGGGCTCAGCTTGTGGCTCATGTCCACCACCCCGCCATGCCCGGCGGCCAGCGCGGGCGGTGCGGCGGCGACAGCCCCCAAACTCGCCGCCGCCCCGACCGCAGCCGTCGTGCGAAAGAAATCGCGCCGCGACAGCATTCTGTCCTTCACGGCATTGATCACACAGATATCACACATTTCCCTGTCTCCTCCCTGAAACCCTTACAAATCGCCCATCACCTGGCCGTTGAAGCCGAATACCCGGCGCGCGCCCGACAGCGGGATCAGCTGAACTTCACGCCGCTGACCGGGCTCAAAGCGCACAGCTGTCCCGGCAGCAATATCGAGCCTGCATCCACGGGCCGCGGCGCGGTCAAAATCCAGCGCGCCATTACTCTCGGCAAAATGGTAATGACTGCCGACCTGCACGGGTCTGTCTCCAGTATTGGCGACCATCAGCGTGATCGCCTCGGCACCCTCGTTCAACGTGATGTCACCACTGGCAACAAAGACTTCGCCCGGGATCATATGTGCTTCCTGCTCTTTCATCTTGCCAAATGAACTCAAATTCTACCGGATGGGATCGTGCACCGTCACCAGTTTCGTACCGTCCGGAAAGGTCGCCTCAACCTGCACATCGTGGATCATCTCGGGCACCCCGTCCATGCATTGCGCGCGTGTGATGACCTGTGCCCCGGCCTGCATCATGTCCGCGACCGACCGGCCATCGCGGGCGCCTTCCACCACCGCATCGGTGATCAGCGCAATCGCCTCGGGGTGGTTCAGCTTGACGCCACGCGCCAGCCGTTTGCGGGCCACCTCTGCCGCCATTGCGATCAGCAGTTTGTCTTTTTCACGAGGGGTCAGCTGCATCGGTCACAGTCTCCAGCTTGCAGGTAGATCATTGTCGGTCAGGTATTCCAGTATAGGCACGAGATGACGGCGCAGGTCAAAGCCATCGCGCGCCAGCATCCGCATCACCAGTATATCCGGGCCCAGCAGGCTGGCACCGGCCAGGGGCCCCGCCATCTGGCGTACTGTCCCCAGATGGGCCTCGGCCTCCGGCGCGACACAGACCAGATTGGCCATGGCGCGCGCACCGTCGCCCACTGCCGGTCGGTCAAGCTGTGCGGGCACGTCACCCATCAGGTCCACACCATCCGCATAGATCGGCTGGCCTGCCCGGTGAATGCGGATCCGGTCGCGAAAGCGCAGGCCGCGCGCCTCTTCGCCCATGGCCGTGCGTCCGAAAATCACCGGCTCCACCATCAAAAACCGCGCGTCCAACTCCAGATCTACCTCGAGCCGCCTGGACAGTGCGGCGCATTCGTAAAGGATTGTCTCCTGCGGCAGCCAGCGCAGCGATGCGCCCGCCCGGACGCTGAGACGCGTTGTCACCTTGCCGGTTTGACCCGGCTGCGCGCGGTAGGCCCGCTCCGCCGCTTGCGTGGTCAGCACAAGGGTGGACTCCGCGCCCGCTTCTGCGGTCAGGTCGAACCGGTCGCCACCGGTGATCCCACCTGCGCTGTTGATGGCAACGACGTGCAAGGGCCCCGAACTGCGCGGAAACAGCAGCTTGAGCGCGCCCGCCATATGCAGATCGGCGATGCAGGATCGACCCGCACGCCCCTTGCTCTCTACGCGCGCGGTGCCGAGGGCGCGCGGCTGGTCCAGCAAGGTGGCAGGGGTCATGAGCAAGGCGGATTGCTTTCGGGCGGGCGATTTTCTCAGAGCAATCTCACACGCGCGTCGCGGTTTGACCATAGCGCGCCGGACCATGCGGTTCGTGGCGTGCCAAACTGCCCTATTTCCGGGCAGGGTTTCGCGTCAGGGTAGATCAAGGAGCGCTGTGTCGCGCGGGCCGTGATCCAGCCGCCAGATGTGATCGGCCATCGCCGCTGGAAACGCTCGCGTCACCAGGGGATCATGCCCCGGCACGATCAACTGCGGCGCGCTGGCAAGGTCATGCAACCGGTCGAACCCCTCCAGCATGTTCTGCAGATCAACGACGATGGGAAAGGGTTTGCGGGCAAAGACGTTCTCGTAGTAATGCGCCGCATCCGAGGCCAGCACCAGCCAACCCGCTGCCGTGCGCACCCGCACTGCCTGTAGACCGCGGCTGTGCCCGCCGATGCAATGCACTGTGACGCCCTCTGCAATCTCCGCATCACCGTCGTGAAATACCACCTGTCCGGAATAAAGCCGCCGAACTACCTCGCAGATATGGTCGGCTGTGAACGGCATCCGCAGCGTGTCGTGGCACATGCACGGGCCGGTGGCATAGGCCATCTCTGCGGCCTGCATGTGCAGCGTCGCACTGGGAAACAGATGCAACCCGCCCGCGTGATCATAGTGCAGATGGGTGACAATCACTTGAGTGATCGACTCCGGTGTCAGGCCCAGCGGTGCGAGCGAGGCGACAGGGTCCTGACGGATCGGCCTGTCGCGACGCAGCGCTTCGCCGGCCTCGTACCCGGTGTCGACCAGAATGACCTCCGACCCCCGGCGGAGCACCCAAATGAAGTAATCCATCGGGTGCGGCGCATCATGGTTGTCATCGAAGATAAAACTGTCACCGCGGGTTCGCGCGTTGCGATCGGCGTATTTGACCGCAAAGATCTCCCAGACGTTCATTGCACCACCTCGGCATAGGTGATCACCGTCTTTGCGGCGATCATGGGTGCGGTCTTTTCGTCAAAGGTCTTGAAATGCGTGGTCTTCAGATGCGCCTCGAAAGCCGCTTCGTCGTCATAAAGTTCATAGAGAAAAACCTCTCCCGGTCGGTCGGGAGAGGTGGCGACATCGAACTGGTGGCATCCCGGCTCCTCACGCCGCGAGGTCTGCGCATTCTGCAGCATCAACGGCATGAAATCCGTGATATGCTCGGGTTTGATCTGGAAGGTTACAACCACTGCGAACATGAGCCTTTTCCGTCTTCATTTCTCTTGTCTTTAACGCATACGTTATTGCATACATTGATCGCAAGCGGTGCTGCACCACATGGAAGGCACCTTACCAAGACTTACCACAGGGTGCGCAAGCTTATGAAAGAAACCTTTGATATCGCCGTTTTTTCCGGGGACGGTATCGGACCAGAGATTACTCAGCCGACGTTAAGGATACTGGAGCGGCTGGCCACAGACGGCGAGTATACATTGCAGTTCAAGCAGTGCCCGGCGGGGGCCGCACTCTATGCGCAGACGGGCGTGTCGCTACCCGAAGCCTCGCTTCAGGCGGCACGCAACGCCGACGCGATTCTGTTGTCGGCCATGGGCCTGCCGTCCGTCCGGTACCCCGACGGAACAGAGATCTCTCCCCAGATTGATCTGCGCAAAAAGCTCAACCTATTCGCGGGCGTGCGGCCGGTGCGGATCTTTCCGGGTCAAAAGATACCTCTGAACCTGCCGCCCGATCAGCAGGTGGATTTTGTTCTGATCCGTGAAAGCACCGAAGGGTTGTTTCACACCCAAGGCTGCGGTGAGGTGACAGAGGATGAAGCGCGCGAAACGCTGCTGATCACCCGCGAAACCTCCCAAGCGCTTTTCGCCTTTGCCTTTGATTTGGCCGCGAGACGCAAGGCATCGGGTCAGGGTCCGGGGCAGGTAACCTGCGTCGATAAGGCCAACGTGTTTCGCGCCTTTGCCTTTTTCCGGGCAATCTTCGATGCAGAGGCTGCGCGCCATCCTGAGCTGCAAAGCGCCCACGCCTACGTGGACGCCATGGCGCTCTGGTTCGTGCAAAAGCCCTGGGCATTTGATGTACTGGTCACCGAGAATATGTTTGGCGACATCCTGTCGGATCTGGGTGCAGGTTTGATGGGCGGGCTCGGTGTGGCGCCTTCGGCCGACATCGGGCATGACCACGCGGTGTTTCAGCCCTGTCACGGCTCCGCGCCTGACATCGCAGGCCAGGGTGTGGCCAATCCTATAGCGATGATCCTGTCGGCCGCGATGATGCTGGAATGGTTGGGCCAGCGCCATGGCACCGATAGGCTGATCACCGACGGCACGCGGCTGCGGCTCGCCTGTGAGGCGACGATCGCCAAGGGCGACGTATTGACCGGTGATCTGGGGGGATCCGCACGGACCGACGACGTGGCGAACGCAGTAATTGAGCAGCTTGCCGCGTCATGACGAAAGGACCCGAACTCACGGTCGCTTGCCTTGGGGCAGGCTATTTCAGCCAGTTTCACCATGAAGCCTGGGAGCGTCTGCCGCAGGTTCGGCGCATCGCCACCGCCGATCTGCGTCTTGAGGCGGCGGAGGCACTCGGACGCCCTTCCTTTTCCAGTCTGGAGGCGATGCTCGATGCGGAAATCCCCGACATCTTGGACATCATCCTGCCACCCACCGCGCACCGAAAGGCGATCCTGACTGCGATTGATGCGGGGGTGCAGACGATCATCTGTCAAAAACCTTTCTGCGAAAGCTTTGAGGAGGCCGAAGGCGTGATTCTGCTGGCAGAGCGGGCAGGGGCGCAGCTGATTGTACATGAGAATTTCCGCTTCATGCCGTGGTACCGGGCCATCAAGACCGAGATAGATGCCGGGCGTATCGGCCTGCCGCTTCAGGGGCAGTTTCACCTGCGCCCCGGGGACGGTCAGGGACCCAATGCCTATCTGGACCGGCAACCTTACTTTCAGAAGATGCCTCAGTTTCTGGTGCATGAGACGGCCGTCCACTGGATTGACACCTTTCGCTATCTCTTCGGCAATCCGCATGCGGTCTACGCCGACCTGCGCCGGATCAACCCGGTGATCAAAGGCGAGGATGCAGGCTTTATCCTTTTTGATCATCCGCGCGGTGTTCGGACGCTCTTTGATGGCAATCGTCATTGTGATCACGCGTCAGACAATCAGCGTCGGACCATGGGAGAGGCCCGTTTCGAAGGCACTGAGGGCAGCCTGAGCCTATCCGGTGATGGGTCGGTGATCTTGCGTGCGCACGGCCACCAGACAACCGAAACGGTGCTACCCGCGGACAGCTCTCCGGGTTTCGGTGGTGATTGCGTCTATCTGCTACAGCAGCATGTGGTCTTGGCGCTGGTGGATGGCGCGCCGCTGGAGAACGAGGCGCGCGATTACCTTGATGTGATCCGTATTCGCGACGCGGTCTATAAATCGGACGCGGCAGGTCAAAAAGTGCAGCTCCCGCGCCGACGAGACGAAGTAGCTCGGCGTCATTTGCTGATTTGATCCGGCTCAGGTGATCTCTCGCTATTAATGAAGGGTTTTAGCGAGCAGGGCCTGCGATCTCGCCAAGGGGTGGTCTTCAAACCGTACAATCATAGATGATGCTCCTGCGTACATCGAAGAGTGTTTGGCCTCGCCGGAGGCTCAGGCAGGTGCCCGGTCAGATCGTCACCCTGTCGCGAAGCCGGTTGATTTCGCGCAGGACACTGTAGACCGTGGCCAGGGAGGTTTTGGCGTTGCCCGCACTCGGGGCATTTTCGATTTGCATCGAGAAACGGCCCGCGGGACAGTCTACCTCATAGGCGTGCATATTGCCGCTTGCATTCGGGTCCGCCACCAACGTCACTTGCGTGCTCTCGAAACCCGGACCGGCGAGCGCCAGTGTGGCCGCGACATTGGCGTTCTTGGGGTAGCGCTGCGCGGCGGTACGTGCATTTCCCCGAAAGAAAGCACAGGGCTCCTGGAGTGCGCTCAGATCGCAGACCTCTTCCGCCGAAGTGTCGCGCCACGCCGCAGGTGGTTTGGTTGCGATGTACTGAAGCTCCATGTTGCCCGAAAGCGTAAGTGCCGACAGCAGATCGATACCACCGATGGCCCCCGATGGAAGAATGAGCCGACCCCCGCCGTCCTCTGCCGCAGCGCGCAGCCTATCGGACAGGTTTTGATCTGCCAGCGCTCCGGTGGAAACAATCAGGACGGTCCGCGCCGCTGTGAGCAGCGCGGGCGCGTAGCGGGCCACGGCCTCCTGACCGGCGCATTCGATCGTCAGATCCGGCGCCGCGGTAACCAGCGTTTCCAGATCGTCGGTGACTTCGACCGAGGTCGCTGCCGTGCGCAAGGCGGGATCCTGTAAAACGGGCACGACAGCCGACGACCGCACCAGCACTGTCAGCTTTTCCACAGGGCGGCTGCTCAGCAGGTTTGCCGTTTCGCGTCCGATGTTGCCGTATCCGATCAGCGCCAGATGCATGCGGCCATCTCCCTGAATCTGCCGAAAATCTCCGCAGGTATAGGCTGTGGTCTGCGGCAATGCGATGGAAATACGCAGATGCCGAGATGAGCGTGCTCGGTCTTAGGTCTCCGGCGCATGTTTTTCGGGCGTGACCCGCTTCACTGAAGACAACGCGCGTTGACGCAAAAACATCGTTGGGTCAGCACCTTCGGAACGGATCAGACGCCAGGATTGAAGGTGCCTGCGGGCCTCATCCAAAGGTGGTCCGTTTTCATACAGGGTTGGCGGTCGTCAGGTCACTTGGCGTACCCCCGCAGATCAACCTGAGAGTGGCAGAGCGCCTCCGGCAGATCAATCGCTTTCTGCACCCGCATCCTATCGGCGCTGGCTTGCGTCGCGGCCGGTTTCCTGACGCGCAACACTATAGATAAATTGGGAAAAATCGAGACATATTTGATTTGATAACAACGCCTTAAAGGCAAACTGCTACCAAGGACGCTGGTTGGTGTGTTAGGGTCGAGATGCACGCGAGGACGACGGGTCAGGCGCAGGTTTTCGGACCGTTGGTAGAGGCGATCGGAACGCCCGCCTTTGTGCTGGACGCTGACAACGATATCGTCGCGGCCAACCCCGCGGCATGGGGATTGTTGCCTGTCGGCGCCACAAAGGTGGCAGATATCCTACCCGATCATGCGCGCGCGCGAACGCTCGAGCATCTGACGCGGGTCCGCGCGGGCAAGAGCGCCATTGACTGCGCGCTGCTGCCCACGGGACCTGACCCAAGCGGCGCTGAATTTGTGGCAACCGCGCTGATGGGCGCACCCGAGGTCAGCGGTTTTTTTCTGTGTCAACTGGCCCAACCGGTGGATTACCGACCGATGACAATCCTGCCTTTGCCTGGAAACATACCCAAGCGCGCATGGGATATGGAGGCTGGCAGTGGTACGTGTATAGCAGTCCACGAACCGCGGACACTTGTCTTGTCAGAGGAGCCTGAGTCGATCCAATCCCTTTTGATGCTGGTCGATCCGGCGGATGTGCGCGGGGTGACCCATGCTCTGGCCAAGCTTTTGAGTGGGACGGATGACAGGATGCAGGCTCTCTGCCGGATCAAGGATGGAGGCACGGATCTTACCATCTTGATGGAAGGCACAGTATCCGCACGCGATCCGGACGGTTTTCCCACAACCATCGCCGTGATGGAAAGTGATGTCACCGTGCTACTGGATCGCCACGTTGGTGCGGCATCGGTTGCGCCGGATGCCGGGCGCTGGAAGGCCGCCACCATCAACGCAAATCAGGGTGTATGGCATCATGATTTTGAAAAAGGCACTTACTTCTTTTCGGAAACCTGGCGTCGCCAGCGCGGTTTGAGCGCTGATGAGCGAGCGGTCGATATGGTCGACAACTGGCTGGCTACGGTACATCCGAACGACCGAGCGCACGCTCAGGAGGAAAAGCGCCGCGTGGATCGGGGCGAGACCAATCTGATCAATCAAAAGTACCGTCAACGCCATAGGGACGGGCGCTGGATCTGGTTCATGAGCCGTGGTCGGGTGCTCCGGCGAAATTCGGATGGCTACCCCGTCGAGGTAATCGGGACAGACACCGACATCAACGACATCAAGGTGATGGAACTTGAAAGCCAGCGTATGGCCGAACGCCTCGACGTGGCCATGGAAGCGGCCGGGATGGCCCGGTGGGAGTACAAGATCAACGCTGACGAGGCGTTTTGGGACGACAGGTTGCTGAACATCTTCGGCATCACCGATGGGCGCAACATACGGCCGGGCTCGGACTGGATGAACTACATCCACCCCGATGACCGGGCCGAGGCGTTTGCCTATACACAGGACTGTACCGAGAGAGGGGCCGATGTGGCCTTCGATTATCGCTGCATGACCCCAGACGGCGAGGTCCGGTACATTCGAACCCGAGGCAAATATGTCAGAGACAGTGCAACAGGGCCGCGATATTACGGGATAAATTTCGATATCACCGAGGACAAGATGCGCGCGCAGGAGTTGGAAGAAGCGCGTGCCATGCTGGAACATGAAAGCCGACACGACGCATTGACCGGGCTGGCCAACCGTCGCCGTCTGGACGATGTGTATAGCGAACTGCTCAACACCGGACTGGACGCAGGCACGCGGGTCGCTGTGATGCATTTCGACATCGACCAATTCAAGCAGATCAACGACACCATGGGGCATGATGCCGGTGACG
Source organism: uncultured Roseobacter sp. (assembly GCF_947496515.1). Lineage (GTDB taxonomy): Bacteria > Pseudomonadota > Alphaproteobacteria > Rhodobacterales > Rhodobacteraceae > Roseobacter. The sequence continues at coordinate 577,511 of NZ_CANMDB010000002.1, forward strand.
AGACGCTGAAACATGCTGCCAGCATTCTGCGTAGCCATGCGCCCGACGGTGCGCTGGTATCCCGCATCGGGGGCGATGAGTTTGCGGCACTGGTCTTTGACGCACCGGATGATGCCGCGTTAACGGAAACCGCCGAGCGTATTATCCGCCATATGTCACAGCCGTTTCACTACTACGCTCACGAGTGCAACATTGGTACAAGCATCGGGATCGCGGTCGCCGAAGGCCAGCCCGATCCCGAAAGTAACCTTTTCATAGATGCTGATCTCGCTCTCTATGAGGCGAAGAAAGCCGGTCGGGGGCGGGTAAGGTTCTTTAATGGCGCGATGAAAGAGGCAGCACAGCAGCGCAAGAATTCCTTTGATGCGCTGCTTGCCGGGTTCGAGCAGGGCGAGATCACCTGCCACTATCAGCCCCAGTTCGATACCAAGACCCTCGAACTGACCGGACTGGAGGCGCTGGTGCGGTGGGAAAGCGACCGTTTCGGGCTCCTGATGCCCGGTGAATTCCTTCAGACAGCCGAGGACATGGGGCTTTTGGCGCAATTCGACGAACTTGTGCTGCGCCGGGCGTTGCATGACATGCAGAGCTGGGAAGCCGCGGGGCTCGCGGTACCGCAAATATCGGTCAACGTGTCGTCGCATCGTCTGAATGATCCGAGCCTTGGCGATCAGTTGCGGGCGCTTGAGTTGCCGGCGCGCAAGCTGTCGTTTGAGCTTCTGGAGTCGGCCTTTCTGGATGCGCGGAACGACGTGATAGACCGAAATCTGAGAATGATAAATCAGATGGGTATCGACATCGAGATTGATGATTTCGGCAGTGGTCACGCATCCATAGCCAGCTTGCTGGAGATTTTGCCGAAACGGTTGAAGATTGATCGTTCGCTTATCCAGCCCATCGTCGGATCCGAGCAGCAGCGCGCATTGGTCGAGACGATTATCGGGATCGGAGAGATGCTTGACATTCGGGTGGTTGCCGAAGGCGTCGAGACGACAGAGCACGTGCACCTTTTGCAAAAGATGAACTGTTGTTACTTGCAGGGGTATGGGTTGGCGCGTCCGATGGATGCAACCGCGATGCGCAGCTTTCTGGAGGACCTGAGCTCTAGCGCTGGACGGCTAAGGCTCGCCTGATCTGACCGGATGTCAACTGCGACAGACCACCGGCGGAAACCGCATCAGCAAGCCCGCGAAACTCTGTCAAACGACCTGCCAACTAACCGTCAACACAGCATGTCCCATCGTCCCTTGGTCGGCATCCCGGGTGGTACTCCCGCTCCAAGGTGAAGGTCTTGGTCGACTTCTGCTGCGGATGCGCGGTGGAACGGTGCGATCATCGGCAGAGACAATGACCCTGAGCATGTTCCAATGCCTCAGCTGTCACAAGACGCTGTGGCCGAGGTTCTTGCCATACTGGCATCTTGATTGACCGTTTTGCCGCGCGATCCTGTACCCCGCATAGTGTAGCGTCAGCCGGTCCCCAAACGCGCTTCCGGCTCGCTCCGTGACAAGTAGTCCAGTAGTTCAGACAGCGGTAACGGTTGGGAAAAGAAGTACCCCTGCAGGCGTTCGGCGCCCAGTTCACCCAAAAGTTGAGCTTGTTCAGCCGTTTCCACCCCTTCGGCCGTGACACCGATATCCAGAGCATAGCCGATGTCGATGATCGAACGAACCAGTCGGGTCGCATTGTTCCCCCGTGCCATCGGCGTGACCAGGCGTCTGTCGATCTTGAGTTGGTTGGGGGAGATCCGTTGCAGGGCAACAATCGAGGCACGACCGCTGCCGAAATCATCCACCTCCAGCGATATGCCCAACTCGCGCAGCTGATCAAGCTGCAGCATGAAGGCTTCGCTTTCCTCTTCGAGAAAGATCGTCTCCAGCAGTTCGAAGGCGATCTTGCCAGCATAGCTCCTGGCCAGCCTGCCGATCTCCTCAATCTCGTGGCATTGCAGACGGTTGGCACTGACGTTGAATGAGAGGCTTGGCACATGGGGCATACGCGCAAAAGCGGACTGACACTCTTCGACCGCTTTTTCAAAGATCATCCGGTCGATGTTCGCCACCACATTCAGATCTGTCGCAACGCCCAAAAAGACCTCGGGCGGCAGAATGCCGCGGGTTGGATGGCGCCAGCGCGCCAGTGCCTCGAGCCCCACCACTTCGCCGGTGCGGGCGTCGACCTGTGGCTGATAGTGCGGTTCGAATTCTCTGCCTTCCAGCGCGCGGATAATGTCGTCGGCCAAGCGCTTGGTAGCACGCATTTCTTCGATGTCGGATTGATCAAAGATTGCCATTTGGCCGCGACCCGCGCGTTTCGCCTTGTAAAGCGCAACATCGGAATTGGTCAAAAGATCCTCTTCATTGGCGAGGGGTGTATGCGCAATGCCAATCGAGGCACCAAAGCGGCATTCCCGACCCTCAAAAATGGTGGGTTTCACCAGATCGACCAGCAGCGCGTCCGCCAGTTGCTGCGGTCGGTCGCTGATCACTGGCAAGTGCAGCAGGATCACGAATTCATCACCGCCGATCCGGGCGACAACATCGTTTCTGCGTACATTGGTGCGAATCCGGCGCGCAACATCGCGCAACACCTGATCGCCCGCCGCATGACCTATGGTATCGTTAATCTGCTTGAAACGGTCCAAGTCAATGTGCAGCGCGGCGAGTTCGCCGCCTTTCGTCCTTCGGAGTTTGGACAACTCGTCGAAACGCTCGCTGAGATATCGCCGGTTGCCGAGCCCGGTCAATTGATCGTGCAATGCTTCGAACGTGATCTGCTGGTTGGCGCGCTCCAGTTGAGCCGCGTAATCCTCCAATGCACGACGTTGACGCACCGTTTCCGTCATGTTCAGCCGCAGGACCAGTGTTTCGTCATTATCCGCACGGGACCGGATAATGCGGTAGTGGCGGTCACCCGCGATCTCGAAGTCTTCTTCCTCGATCTTGGTCATGTCGGGATTGACGTATTCGCTCAGCCATTCTTTTTCTCGACCGACAGCCGCAGGGATCTGCCCGTTTTTGATCGCGATGGAGAGGACCTCGTTGGCATGCATGCCCACCTTGATCAGATTGGCATCCTCACCGAGGAACCGGGCAAATGCCGGGTTCCAGATCACCAGGCACAAGTCTCTGTCGTAGATGGAAAACGGGTCAGGGAAGGCGTTGATGGCCGAGATCAACCGGTCTTGGGTCTTTTGCAGGGCCCGGCGTTGGCGCACCAATTCGGTTGTATCCAGGCGTACAACAACCAAATCGCCATTGTGCGACCGTGACCGCAGGATGCGGTGATGCTGATCACCGGCAAGCTCCATATCCTCCACTGGGGTCGCCGCTTTGGCATGCTCGAGCGTGGTGCGGAGCCACTCTTCCTCACGACCGACCGCTTCGGTAAAACGTTGTTCTCGCAAACCGATCTTCATGACCTCCTCAAGGGTCATGCCAGCGCTCAGATCATTGGGATTGGCCGTCAAGCTTTCCAAATACGCCTCATTCCAGACCACCAGCCGCATATTGCTGTCGTAGATAGAGAAGGGGGCAGGGTAGGCACTGATTGCCGATAGCAGGCGTTCCTGCAGTTCTTCGGCGTTGCGGCGCTGGCGGACCAGTTCGGTGATGTTCATCCGGATGATCACCCAGTCGCCGTCTTCGGCGACGCTGCGCAGAACGCGGTGATGCACATCGTCCGGCAGCATGATGTCCTCAATCGTATGTGCCAGTTCCGCGGGGTTTTCGATTGCCTGAAAGAAACCGTCGCGTTTGTCCGTCGGGACGTCGATGAGCCCACAGTCGAAGGCATGGCTAACGATATCCCGCGCATGCATGCCGGGCTTTATCCGGTTTGGATCAGTGGACATGGAACTCTGATAAGCTCTGTTGCAGACGACCAGCCTCAGATCCTTGTCGTAGATAACGAACGGATCGGGGTAGGCGTTCATGGCCGATAACATGCGGCTTTGGGTGGACAGCAGCTCCGCGTACATCCGTTCCTGCTCTGCGATCAGTTTATCACGTTCCTGCAATGTCTTGGCGGCCGCATCCTCGCGGGCCTTCAGATCAGAAATATCGCGGAAGGTCGCACAGCAAAAGAGCCCGCCGCTTTCCGGATCACGCACGACAAAAAGCGAGATACTGGCCCAGAACCTGTGACCATCGGCATGCAGGCAACTGGTCTCGACCCGAATTTCCTTTTGTCCCGATTTGAGCAAAGGATCGACCTTGCCCGCAAATGTGTTCCAGGTTTCGCTGTCGTGAACTTCATCCACCGGCAAGCCCAGAACATCCTCGGGTTCCTGACCGAAAAGCGCCGTATAGGCAGGGTTCACGTGCACCAAGCGCATCTTTTTGTCGCCGGGTGCGCAGTAGGACACACCGACCGCGTCCTGCGTCAGCGACAAGAAATCTTTGATGACATCGGACAGCTTCATCACACGCCCTTCGAACCGGTCCGATCTTCTTAGCGACCATTCGTTACTCGAAGTGTAAAGCTCAAGTTTTACCGATCTGCCCGACCCGTGGCGGCGCGCCCCCGGCTGGCGGATTTCAGGGGCGTTCGACGTCTACGCGCGTGACACCAAAGCCGATGGGTTTGCGCCGGTTGCCGGGCAGCGCGGGATCTGGCCCCCAGATGGCTTGATAGGTGTCGATGGCCATACCGCGCCGCTGCAGGAGAACCGCCAGCACGAGCAGTCCGCTCCACCAGATCGCCAAGGCCAACCCCATCCAGTTGGGCGCGTTGGCCTGCCAAAGTCCGGATACCAGTGTCGCCACGGAGAGCAGCAAGGCCAGATAGCCTGCGGACTTGTGAATATATTCAAAGGCGAGCCGCCGTGGCGTCATATCGTAGTGATCTCCGCTCAAGGATCCGTCGGCCGCGCGTTCCGTCGGGCCGCCCTTGGTGCCGCGCAATATGCCGCCGAGGATCTGAGCGAGGGCCAGCACGAGCATGCTCCAGCCCAGAAATCCGTGCGGACCGGGGGCTGCGGCAAGCGGAGGAGCGCTGAGGATCAGCCACAGGCCGATCCCCATCAGTGCACAGGCGCTGTACTGGCAGATCCGGTGGGTGTTCCACCAGAAGTGGCTGTCCAGTGACCGGGGCCAATCCTGTCCCGGAGCGATCTTGAAATAGCGCGCGACCAGCACGCCGATGGGCACCAATACCCCCCAGGCCAGCACCATCGTGCGGGCGTGCCAGCTGAGGTGCCAGCCCACGTCATGGGCGCGGGCGGCATCCATCGGCGCGGCAAGCCACTCCCACATCAGCCCTTGACCGCGCCTGCCGTCATGCCAGTGATGATCTGGCGCGACGCCACGAAGGTAAAGATGATCGGTGGCACAGCCAGCAGCATACCCGTCGCCATGATCACGCCCCAGTCGATATCGAACTCAGTGATGGAGTTCACGATGGTAACGGGTACCGTACGGGAATTGCGGTCAGCCAGAGCGTTGGCCAGCAGGAACTCGTTCCACGCCACCCGGAACGTAAAGATCGCGGCTGCCGCCAACCCCGGTTTGATCAGCGGCAGCACCACGAGGAAAAACACCTGGAATGGCCCGGCGCCATCCATGCGGGCCGCTTCTTCCAGTTGAATGGGCACCTGGACGATAAAGCTCTGCAGGATCCAGATCACAAACGGCAGGTTCATGGCCACATAGACCAGGATGATCCCCGCGCGGGTGCCGTCGATGCCGAACTGAAATGTCCAGATGCCAAAGACCGGCACCAGTAGCACCGCAGGCGGCACCATGCGCATGGCAAGGGTGGAAAGCGATACCGTATCGCGCCCCATGAACCGGAACCGCACGAGCGCATAGGCCGCCATACAGCCCATCACGAGCGTCAGGACAGTGGAGACCAGCGCACTGATGAGTGAATTCACCAGCGCGCGTCCAAAGGTCTTGTCGCAAAAGGTGATGTGATCTGCCTCGTACCAAAGAAAGTCGCACAGCGCCGTCTCGTAGTTTCGCAGCGTCGGCATGAAGAGCAGCGAGGAGCTGTCAGACATGATGTCGACGTTCAGTTTCAGCGAGGTCGTCAGCATCATGACGATGGGGCCCACCGCCATCACCACCAAGGCTACAAGCAACGCGTAAAACGCCGGGTTTTGCCGATCGTAGGTCTTGGCGGCCATCACAGATCCTCCTCAGCGGCCTTGCGCAGACGGGCGGTGCGCGCCTCCACGGCCTTGTTGTAGGCGAACATCGCAAACGTAAGGATGACCAGCAGGATGAGCAGGTAGTTCGACATTGCGGCAGCCTCTCCCAACTCGCGGAATTCCGATGCGGTCCGGGAGATCCTGAGCGACAGGATTTCGGTCGAGAGACCCGGTCCACCGTTGGTCAGCACCAGGATCACCTCCAGCACCTTGAAGGCGTCGATGAGGCGCAAGAGCAGCGTCACGATCAGCACCGGCATCATCAGCGGCAGCTTGATGTAGACGATCTGTTGCCAGCCGGTGGCACCATCGATGCGCGCGGCCTCCATCGCTGATTGCGGCAACGACTGGAGGGCTGCAAGCGACAGGATAAAGATGAAGGGTGTCCACTGCCACACGTCCGCGATGACCACTGAGGCAAAGGCCCAGTTACCGTCGCTGAGCCATGGGATGGGGTCAAATCCAAGTGATTTCAGTGTCTTATTAAAGATGCCCACCGACGGGTGGTACATGTAGCGCCACATTAGCCCGACCACGATGGGTGCGATCATCATCGGCAGGATGAACAGTGTTCGCAGCGCCGACATGCCGCGGATGTTGCGATCCAGAAGCAGGGCGAGGCCGACGCCCAGCACCATTTCGATGGTCACCACGACGGCGGCAAACTTGATGGTGACCCAGAAGCTTTCCAGAAAGGCCGCGTCATTCAGCAGACCAATGTAGTTGCGCAGGCCCACGAACTCCGCCTCGCCGATGCGCTGGCTGGGATTCCAGTCCAGAAAGCTCGCATAGATCATGTAGCCGATGGGATAGAGCAGGGCGACCGCCATGATCACAGCCGCAGGGGCGAGGAACAGGTAGGGTGTCAACCGATTTGCGTTGGCGATTTGCATGGGGTGCGGATCCGGTTTGCGAGAGGCTTGCGGTCAGGTCGTCCCGGCGCGGGTTAGGGATGCGCAGGGGCCGTTGGTGAAGTGGTGTTGGGGCGACTTTCGTTGTCAGCGCCCAGACGGGTCAGGGGGTGGGGCGCCAGGGTTTCCGTTGGAAAACCTGGCTACCCCCACTCGGACGGCGGGGCTGGCCCGTCCCACTCGATCAGCGCAGCTGATCGCTACTGCCAGGTGTAGTACCCGGCTTCGTCCATGATCGCGCGCGCCCGCTCGGCCACCCCGTTCAGCGCTTCCTGCGGGTCGAGGTCCTCGGTCAGCACCTGGCTCATGGTGGTGCCGATGTCGGCGTTGATCTTGCCCCAGGTGGGGATGATCGGGCGCCAGTCCGGGTCGGCGTACTTCAGCGCTTCGCCGAAGGTGGCAGAATAGGGGTACTTCTCGTTCAACTCCGCGTTCTCATAAGTGGAGAAGCGCGAGGGGTTGCCGCCCGCCATGGCCACAGCCAGATCGCCTTTCTTGGAGGTCAGCCACTGCATCAGCAGAAAGGCCGCTTCCTTGTTCTGGGCGTTCTTGGGGATGGCGATGCCAAAGCCACCGGTCTGGCTGCCACGACGCACGCCTTCGGGGTGTAGCGCATAGCCCACTTTGCCCGCGACGGTGGATTTGCTGGGGTCTTCAAAACCGGCAGCAAAGGCGATGCTATCCATGAACATGGCCGCGTTGCCCTGCTGGAAGGCAGCTGCCGCTTCGGCAGGGCCAAAGGTCTGGCTGCCCTCAGGGCCGCAATCAACGATGGTTTTCAGCGCATTGGCGGCAGCAACACCAGCCTCATTGTTGATAATCGGCTCCCAGCTGTCGTCAAACACACGTCCGCCGAGCGGTGCCAGATGTAGCAGGAACGCGTGGCTCGCCTGGTGACCCGAGGCAGCCCGCGAGGCCATACCGCCCATGCCGGGCTCGACCTCGGGGATCTTGCAGGCCGCATCCAGCAACTGGTCATAGGTCTCGGGCACGCCGATGCCGTGCTTTTCAAAGATGTCCTTGCGGTAAGCCAGAACGGAGGTCTCCGAGCCGTAGGGGATGCCAAAAGCCGAACCGAGCTGACCGGGCAGATACCCCTTTTGGCCACCGGCGACGCCTATGTTCTGAACATATCCTGCAATCAGATCCGACTGGTCATAGTTCGGATCGGCCAGCGCAGGGTTCATGAAATACTTCGCCAGGTTCTCCAACTGATCCGCATAGACGTAATCGGCCTTGGAAAAGACCACATAGGCGATCATGTCATAATCGCCCTCGTCTTTGGTCAGTTCCAGCGTCTGGCGTTCGCGCATCTTGAGATATTGCAACTGGTCCACCTCGACCTCGATGCCCGTCTCTTCCATGAACTGGGGCAGCACCTGCATCATCGCATTGTAATGCGGGTGCGCAGGTACGTTGATCACCAACGTCGTCCCTTCGTAAGGTTCATACGGATTGGCGAATAGCGACCCGGCCATCGTGGCCGACACCGCTGTCCCCGTCAGGATTGTTTTCAATGATAGCATTCTTCAGTCCTCCCTGATGCTACTTCTGATTTGTCAGAGCCGAAGCCCGGACGTTTTGTCGAAAATCATGATCTCGTCGGTGAGCACGCCAAAGGTCTGCACCGTGCCTGAGCGTACGGGTGAAGCACTTTGCGTCTCCACGAGAATTTCCGCGTCCCCACAGTGGGTGACGAGTACCGATTGCGCCCCCAGGTATTCGGAGACCACCACTTTCAGCTCGATGGGTGCGCCTTGCGTGGTGTCGGGTGTAAAGCTTGACGGGCGCAGGCCAACGGTGACCGCGCGGTCGGGGGCGCTCTGCAGTCGGGTGGCGATATCGGCGGGCAGGGGCAGCGCGTAGCAATCACCTCGGACCCACTGCGTGCCGCCTTCCTCCACCAGTTCACCGTCCAGAAAATTCATTGTGGGGGCGCCGATAAAGCCTGCCACGAACGTATTGACCGGTTCTTTGAAAAGCTGTTCCGGCGTGCCCTGCTGCTGGATGAGCCCGTCGCTCATGACCACGATGCGGTCACCCAGTGTCATGGCCTCCACCTGATCGTGGGTCACGTAGACCATATTCTTGTCGATGGTGTCGCGCATCTCGGCGAGCTCCGCGCGCATCTTGCCGCGCAGTTTGGCATCGAGGTTGGACAGCGGCTCGTCAAAGAGGAACGTGCCCGCATCGCGCACCAGCGCGCGGCCCATGGCCACCCGCTGGCGTTGTCCGCCCGATAGCTCGGCGGGCTTGCGGTCCAGCAGATGCGCGATGTTGAGCATGCTTGCGACCCGTTCGACTTTCTCTGTGATCTCGGCTTTTGGCACCCGCGCCAGACGCAGCGCAAAAGACATGTTCTTGGCGATGTTCATATGCGGGTAGAGCGCGTAGTCCTGAAACACCATGGCCAGGTCGCGCTCTTTGGGATCCAGTTTGCTGATCGGTTTGTCGTCAAAGAAAATCTCGCCGCTGGTCACGGTTTCCAGCCCGGCGAGCATCCGCAAGGTTGTGGATTTGCCGCAGCCGGACGGGCCGACCAAAACGGTGAATTCGCTGTCTTCCAACGTAAGGTCGAACGGCGGCAGAACTTCCACGACCCCGTAGCTTTTGGATACCTGGTCAAACGCAATTTTTGGCACGTATTTCCCCCCGGGCGTGTTTGTGGCTGCTTCGTCAGCGCGGCACCGCCTGCCGTAAGACTGCCCAATGCGCGGCGAAATCCGAAGGAAAAAAACCGAAATGAACGTTAGCGTTAACGTTTCAATCGTGTAAAGTAATGATACTACGATAAAATTCAGATCCGTGGACGATGTATGGGACGTCGAAAACACCCCGCCAAGATCGAGGATGTTGCCCGGCGCGCCGGTGTCAGCATCATGAGCGTGTCGCGAGCGCTGCGCGGTGTCGAAGGTGTGTCGGAGGCCAAACGGGCGGAAATTCTGCGTATCGCGCGCCAGCTAAAGTACGTGCCCAACAGCAACGCGCGGTCGCTTGCGGTGGCCAACTCCAATCTGATCGGCATCTCCCTGCCGACCTTCGCCGGGGAGGTCTTTGCCGATATTCTCAATGGGATGCGGCGGACCTTCGCGACGGCAGGATACGCAAGCGTTATCGACACAACGGAGTATGACCCCGAGGCCGAGCTGGCATGGGTGCGGCGTTTGCTGTCCTGGCAGCCGGCAGGGATCATCCTGACCGGGCTGGATCATAGCTCGGAGACGGTCGAGCTGCTGAAGGCATCGCCCATCCCGGTTCTGGAAATCTGGGACTACACGTCCGAACCGATTGATATCTGTGTTGGCATCGATCACTACCGGGCCGGACAACTCATTGGTGAGCATGCGCTCTCGTTGGGCTATCGTCGTCCGGGTTTTGTCAGTACGCCGCGTGGGTTTGACACCCGCGCGGATTCGCGGCTGGCTGGCCTGAGAGATGTCTTCGCGCGCGCGCGCAGTGCCTCCGTACTCTCGGCGCGACCGCAGTGCGACAGCTCTTTTGCCACGGGCTATCAAGGGACGGAAGAACTGCTGGATACAGGTCCCCCGGATATCATCTGCTATCTGAACGATCATATGGCATTTGGCGGCTTGATGTGCTGTCAGGCGCGGGGGCTGTCGGTACCGAGTGATATCGGTCTGGTAGGGTTCAACGAACTTGATCTCGCGAGTGTGCTGCCCAAAAAACTGACCACCGTGCGCACCCTGCGACGGCTGATGGGCATTACGGGCGCCAGTGATCTTTTGGCCCGGATCAATGGGGTGGCCCGGGTGCCCGCAAAGTCGCTGCCTCTGGAGTTGATCGTTGGCGAGACGACACGTCGCCAACCCGGTGCCGGCGGTGAGGTCTGACGCACATCCCGAGACGACATCACTGGTCCATAAAGGCATTTTGTGATAGACGCCCGCCGCTGCGGAGCAGATGGGCTGCAGTCTTCAAACGCTGTCAGGACTTCGCGGCGAAATTGTAATGGAGATAACTAAGCCAGCGGGTCGAGGCACTTTTTCTAGCGAGGTTTTTCACAGGTTCAGGGAATGCGATCGGCGGCGCCGTACCGCTCAATTCCTGCAGCCCGTCTCGTCTTGAACTCTCCAAGTGGCCAGTATCTGGAGCGTCGTCAATTGAGCTGAGTGCCAATGGATGAACAAGGCGGGCAGTCCGCCCCGCTTTACCTCCGTCAGTGATCAGATGCGGACTGATCGCCACGGTTCACGTCGCCATTACTTCTCAGCGAGAGCGACGGCGACGCTCGTATCTGACCGGACCTAGTGGCAAGCGACAAATATCAGTTTCCGGCTCGCATTTGCCCGTCTGGACGTCTGTCGCCGCCACCTATCCGTCCCCGGTGTCAGTCGGAAAGCTGGACCATGTCTGGGGCGGGGTCTTTGGGCATGCGGAGTTGTTTTGCCCGCGGAACGATCGTTAAAACTCGTCCCAGCCATCCAGATCCTCGGCGAGGTTACCAGACGCAGGCGTTGGCACAGGCACGCTCTTTTTGGCCTCAGCGTGTTGGACTGCGTTTTCCTGCGTGCTGGGCGCCTGCGCGCCTGCATTGCTGTCAGAACTCGTTTTGAACCGGCTGGTCGACTGCTTCAAACCCGCTGCTTCGGTCGACAGCAGGCTGCTGGCTGCGGTGACCTCCTCGAAGGATGCGGCCTGTTTCTGGGTATTGCTGTCGATCTGCGATACGGCGCTGTTGATTTCGCTGATGCCATGGACCTGTTCGTCGATTGCGACCGAGATCTGACCAATCCGATCGGAGACGCTGACAACGCTGTCCGCGATTTTTGCCAGAGATTCTTTGGCGTCCGTTACCTTCGACACACCCTCGGAAACGGCGGTGTCGCTACGCGCGATCACCTCGTCAATCTCGGTTGCTGCCTCGCCCGCGCGCTGTGCCAATTGTCGTACTTCGGATGCCACGACCGAGAAGCCACGACCCGCCTCACCAGCACGGGCCGCCTCCACGCCTGCGTTGAGCGCGAGCAGGTTGATCTGGAAGGCGATGTCATTGATCACCGTGACCACTTTGCCAATCTCTGCGGACGCATCTGCGATCTTGGTCATGGCTTCTGCCGCGTCGGCTGCGACCGTGCCGCTCGATTCCGCAGTGTCGCGGGCAATGCCGGCATTGGTATTGGCTTCCGATACGTTCTGACTGACCTGTTTAATGCTGGCCGTCAGCTCTTCCAAAGCGGCTGATGTCTCTTCCAGTGATGCCGCATTTTGCTCAGCCTGCTTTGAAAGAGCATCCGACGTCTCCAGAAGCTCCGAAGAAGAGCCTGCCAGATTGGCGCCACTGCCGGAGATATCCGTGATCAGGTCGCGCAGCCCGTCAATCATACCATTGGTATCGTTCTGCAGACTGGCGAACGCCCCACTGAACTGACCGACCATCATCTCCGTCAGGTCCCCACGTGCAACACGAGACAGCACGCGCGCTGTTTCCGACAGCCCTTCATCCACCTTTTGCACCAGAGCATTCACGCCGTCAGCCAGACCTTCGAGCGCCTGATCGTCGAAGGAGACCTCAATGCGTTTGGTAAAATCACCGTCAGAAGCGGCAGAAACAACCGACCCGATTGACGCGCTGAGATCATCAATCATCTTTTGTTTCTGGGCTTCGGCCTGACGGCTGAGTTCTTGCTCTTTCTCCTCTTCGCGTTTCTTCTGTTCGGCTGCAGCGACTTGACGCTCTTTTTCTGCGGCGCGTTCTTCTTCGAGAGCCGCTGCCTCGCGGCGTTTTTCCTCTTCGCGCATCTGGATGGTCTGGAGCGCATTTTCCCGGAAGACATGAAGGGCTTTGCCCAGCCGCCCGAGCTCGCCATTGTTCTGCGGTACACCGTCTATTTCGGACAGATCGCCCCCGGCCAAACGCTCTGTGATCACCGTGACGCGGTTCAGTGGGCGCGTAACGAACAGCCAGACAAGAACCGGTGCCACCAGGACCAGTGCCAGCCCGATCATACCGATCTGAGTGATTTGCGCGCCAGCGGCTTGAACATCCATGCCCAGAATGTCTGCCGCTTCTTGAATGGACCCAACGGCACCGGATGAAAAGGCGGCGGTCTCCTGTGCGATGGCACCAACGGACTGCGATGCATCAGCCGCCGCTTGTGCCGCCGCCAGCTGAGCTGCAAACACCGCGCTGCGGTTGGTGGCTATGCCCGTTTGGGGGTCTGCCAGTGCAAGCAGTTGTTCTACGTCGGCGATCGTTGCGGGGTCCGCAACATCGGCCATGAGAGACCTGACGATCGTGGCGCTTTCGCTCAACTCCCCTTGTGCGAGCCCCAGCTCGGTTGGCGTGCGGGCCAGTGCCGTCTTGAGGGCCAGGGAGAAGAAGGCCTTGGTGGATGCGTCGAGCGCTGCCATATCCTGCATGGCAGCCACTTCGGTTTCCATAAGGCTGCTCAGCGCGGTTTGGCTTGTCTCCTTGGCCTCTTCGCTGCGGATCACCAAGTCGAAGTAAACGTTGTCCACGGCTGGTGTGAGGACGCCGTCGACGGTCAGGCGCAGCTCCAGAATTTCGCTTTGGGCTGGCGGTGCGCCAACGCCGGCAAAAGCGCGGCGATATGTTTCCAGTGCATCAGAAACCATGGCAGTGACATCGGCCAAGCCGTCCATACCGCTTGCGACATCAAGCAGGCCGGTCAGCCGGTCAACGGAGGATTGCCCAAGATCAGTCGTGATAGAGCGTGCGGCAGAACCGCCACCTTGCTGAAGCGTCAGCGCCAGTCCGGTCAGCAAGTTGACCTCAGCCTGGATGCCCAGCACGGTCTGAAATTGGGCGAAGTCGCGTTCCACGAGATTTGTAAGCGTCTCGTCGAGCGAAGAGGTGGCTGCTTCCCCGCTGAGGGTCATGTCAAAAAGTGCCGTGTCGGTTGCTTCTTCGAGCCTACCGCTGACCGCGTTGGCTGTTCCGAAGGCAGCCTCCAACGTCAACATCGCATCCGCTCGGGCCTGCTGCTCGTCTACACGGGCTGCCAAGAGTGCGAGAAGTGCTGCCTCGGCATCATCGAGAAGAGCGGTGGCGTTGTCACGTTGATCGGCCGGAAGGGCATCCAAGGTGCCTTGGAAGGCCGCAACCACCTCGGCGTTGTCTTTCTGCAGTGTTTGGAGTTCTTCGCGGTTCTTCGCGATGAGGATATTGGTCAAAAGGGCGCGGGTTTCATCGGTTGCAATCGCGATGTCCGCGCTGGCGCGCAGTTGTGGCAACCTCTCATCCGACATGCTTTGCATTTGATGCTCAATCGACTGGAAAACCGTCCAGCTGAGGTAGACTGCAGCGCCGATCATGATGCCCATGGCACCAACGATCAGCGCGAGCCGTGTCATGATCGAATGCATCACTTTTGACACAAGGTTTTTCATCGGGACGGTCCTTAAACTCTGGCTCTTGGGGGGCGCTGGTGTGGCGGCACGTGGATCCGTGCCGCCAAAGTTCGTGGATCAGCTGGAAGGGCCTACAGGCTCAAAGCTGCCGTCGGCGCCGATTCGGGTCAGAAACACCGCGTCCGATCCCTGATTGTCGCCCGGGCCATAGCTGAGCGTGACGCCGCCAAAGTCGACTGTGCCAAGTTGAGACAGCGCCGCAAGATATCCAGCGCGGGTCAGGTCCTGACCGCTGACGCGCAGTGCCTCGATTGCAAGGCGACCCGTCAGATACCCTTCGAGCGATACGAAACCCGGCTCTGCCGCGGCATCTACCGCTGCCAGTGCCGCCTGATATTCCGCGACCACTGGGATCGAGCTATCCCAGGGCTGTGGTACGACCTGGCTGATGATGACACCTTCGCCGTCCGGTCCAAGTTCCTCTGCAAGTGCCTTGGATCCCACAAAGGAAATGGTGACAAAGGTCGGGTCCATTTTCAGCTTGCGCGACAGTTTGACGAATTCTGCCAATGGCTTATAGGCTCCAACCATGACGATGGCTTCGGGCTCGGACTTGCGGATTTCCAGAAGCGCCGACTTCACGGCGACGGTATTGCGGGTGTATGTCCCCTGGGCGGAAAGCGTCATGCCGCGCGCTTCCAGCGCTTTTGTGACACCGGCCAGACCGACACGACCGAAGCCATCGTCCTGATACAGAATGGCAATGTTGGTCAGCCCGAGATCATCCACCAGATGATCGATCCACGCTGCTGTCTCGGCATCGTAGGTCGCGCGCATGTTGATCACGTTGGTCAAGGCCGGATCCCGGAGGAAACCGGCGCCGGTGAAGGGGCCGATCATGGGCATATTCGCTTCGGTTGCGAGGGGTTGCGTCGCTTTGGTTGTCGGGGTGCCAACTGGCCCGATCAGCGCCAGATAGTCGTTGCTGGCGATCACGGCGTTCACCTCTTCGATAGACCGGCTCGGTTCATAGCCATCATCCATGTTTTCGAGTTGCAGCTGACGTCCGTGAACGCCTCCGGCGCGATTAACCTCCTCAAAAGCTGCCTGAATTCCCTGCCGCATTCCTTGCCCAAGGGCTTCCGCAGGCCCTTCAAGCGCAGCCACCTGCGCAAAGCGTACGGTAGAGTCGTCGATACCTTCCTCCGCAGAAAGGGGGAATGCGAGAAAGCAACCGGCTGCAATGGTTGCGACATGAGAGAATTTGATCATTATCAGGTCCTTGGTTCACCTACATCGGGGCGGACGGTGGACCCAAAGACTTACCTTTTGATTAAGGTGCCCGGCGAGATTTAGAGTCAGTTCGAGTGATTTGTCCTCTCGCGCGCCTTCCGGTCTTTCAGGTCTGCGGGAAACGATGGCTCTCAAGAGCCCGCTACGGTGCGTCCCCGGGTGAAGCCGGTCAGAGGCGACACTCAAGACCTACAGCCCATGTCGTGAATGTCGTGACGTCGCCTATGGCCTGATACCTACCAGATCAATCGAGCCTGTTACCGGCCCATTGCGCAGTCAGGTCAAGGGCGAATTACCCGAGCGGAAATACGCCACTGATCAATGGCTTGAACAGCGCTTTTGACAGTGCCAAATCAACACAGGTCAAAATGGTGGATCGCCTGTGAAGTGGTTGATTTGGGCGGTACTGTCGGTCGCCGCCATCCTCTTTCTTGCATTTCCGTTGGCGTGGGTAGCTCCCGTGGCCTATTTGAAGGTGGAAGCATTCTTTGGTTTCGGGCCCGTTTCGATGCCCTGGGCAATCTCCCTCGCCCATGACCGATTGGCGGCCGGTGCCTATGACGACTGCGCCGCACCTTTTCTCTTTGCTTGGTATGGTAGTTTTGGCGGCGGACCTTACGTGCCTGACCATTTGAAGCTGCCCCCAAGAAGTGAATTTGAAGAGATCATCCTCATCCATTCCGGGATCGTCACAGAGAGTACAAAAGTCGTTCTCTCCGAAATGGCGCAGTTCAATGAAAACATGATCCATCAGTGTTTCGGACCTGAACAGCGTTGATCCTTAGTCCTGCTCCGAAAACCAGGGCACGAAAGGGATCGGAGCGATTTTTCGGCCTCCGCAACGCCAACCTATGCCGCGATATCTTCGGTCTCCATCCTGGAAGGCCGTGCCAATGGTAGAGCTTTTGGTGACGTTTCTGCTTTGCATAGCCAATAGCACGTCCGTTCGACCGTAAAATCTGCGCGCATTCAGCTCTGTTGCCAGCAGCCTGCGCCCGTGGGTTGCATCAATGTGTACTTGATGCCAGAACCAGACGGCAGAAGCCTGCAGGCTTGACCTTATATACAGCGAGGAAAGGTGCTCGGTGTGACGGACCACATCACCCTCTGCTGCTATATGGATGTGAACCGTCAGGGAGCTGGTTGTTGAAACGCGTTGCCATCGTTCAATCCAACTACATCCCCTGGAAGGGGTATTTTGATCTGATCGCCTCCGTTGATGAATTCATCCTCTACGATGACATGCAGTTCACCCGGCGCGACTGGCGCAATCGCAACAAGATCAAAACGGCACAGGGCCTTCAGTGGTTGACCGTGCCCGTTTCGGTGAAAGGCAAGTACACACAGAGCATTTCGGAGACCGAAATCTCTCAGCCCGACTGGGTCACAAAGCACTGGAAATCGCTGGAACTGGCCTACGGTCGTGCACCGCACTTCGACGAGGTTGCCGAGTGGGTGGAGCCTTTGTATCTAGAGGCGGACGACAGGCACCTGTCCCGCATGAACGAGCGCTTTCTATCCGAAATCTGCGCCCGGCTCGGAATAGATACGGTGATTTCCCGCAGCGATGATTACACCCTCGCCGATGGCAAGAGCGAGCGGCTTGCGGATCTTTGCGTGCAGGCGGGTGGAAATGTTTATGTGTCGGGGCCTGCGGCTCGGGACTACCTGGCGCCGGAGGTTTTTGCACACCGTAATCTGGAGCTCGATTGGTTTTCCTATGATGGCTACCCCGCGTATCCGCAGCTCTGGGGTGCCTTTGAGCACGGAGTGAGCATTCTGGATCTGCTCTTCAACTGCGGCAGTGCCGCGCCCAATTACATGCGGCATGTCACGTCATGAAACTGTCTATCGTCACAACGCTCTATCAGTCCGAACCCTACATAGAGGAATTCTGCGCAGGTGCGTCAGAAGCAGCCCGAACCCTTGTGGGCGATGACTACGAGATTGTCATGGTCAATGACGGCTCCCCGGACAATAGTCTGGATGTGGCGGTATCGCTCGCCCGGCGCGACACACGTCTTGTGGTCGTCGACCTCTCCCGCAACTTCGGGCATCACAAGGCCATGATGACCGGGCTCGACCACGCGCGGGGGGATCTGGTCTTTTTGATCGACAGTGACCTCGAAGAGGATCCCGCGTGGCTTACGCTGTTTCACGAGGCGCTGACGGCGGGTGATCACGATGTGGTCTACGGCGTGCAGTCCCGGCGAAAAGGCAACTGGTGGGAGCGCACCTCGGGCAGCTTGTTCTATACATCTTTCAACGCGCTGTCGGGAGTGGAACTGCCGCGCAATCTGATCACGGCCCGGCTGATGCGCCGCCGCTATGTAAGTGCTTTGCTGCAGCACCGTGAGCGTGAAGTGGTGATTGCGGGCTTGTGGCAGATCACCGGTTTTGATCAACACGCGCTGAGCGTCAACAAGAAGAGTACCAGCCGCACGACCTATTCCGTCCGCCGCAAACTGTCGGTCCTGGTGAACTCTGTGACGTCGTTCAGCAACGCGCCCTTGGTGATGATCTTCAACACCGGTGTGGTCATTTCAATCGTGGCGTCGATCTATATCGCCTACCTCGTTTTCAACTGGGCGTTTTTATCCCGACCACTGAGCGGCTGGACGTCGCTCATGGGATCCATCTGGCTGCTCGGAGGGCTGATCATCTCATTTATCGGGATCATCGGTCTCTATCTGGCCAAGATCTTCACGGAAACAAAGCAGCGCCCCTACACCATCGTGCGGCACATATACGGACGAAATGATGAGTAAGTGCGCGCACTTCCCAACCATCGCCAGGATACCTTGATGCAGAAACCACTGATACTCTTCGGTACCGATGACACGGCGGAACTGGCACATTTCTACTTCACAACCGACAGCGCATATGATGTCGCGGCTTTCACTGTCGATCGCGCCTACATGACCGCGGATACCTTCTGCGACCGACCCGTGGTGGCATTCGAAGATCTGGCCGCGGAATATGCGCCGGCAGACCACGCGCTTTTTGTGGCCATGGGCTACTCCGGCCTGAATGCGCACCGCAAGGACAAGTATCTGGCGGCGAAGAGCGCAGGATACGACATCGCGGGCTACGTCAGCAGCCGCGCGACCGTACTGAATGACGGCAAGATCGGTGAGAACTGCTTCATCCTCGAAGACAACACCATCCAACCCGGAGTGCGGATCGGGAACAATGTCACCCTATGGAGCGGGAACCACATCGGACATCATAGCGTCATCGGGGATCATTGCTTCATCGCCTCCCACGTGGTGGTTTCGGGCCGCGTGACGATCGAAGAGCAGTGCTTTATCGGGGTGAATGCGACGCTGCGCGATCATATTACAATCGGCGCGCGCTGTCTTATCGGTGCAGGGGCACTGATCCTCGCCGATGCAGAGCCGGAAGGCGCCTTTGTCGTGAAAGGGACCGAGCGGGCACGCGTGCCCAGCACCAGATTGCGCAAGATATGAGCGCACAGCGATGGGAAAAGCTGGGCCGGATCTATGATCCTGAAAGAGCCGATCGCCACCCCAAGCTGGCGACACACGCCGCCAATCCACTGGCGCTGCATCTGGAAGGCGACATATACCGGGTATTCTACAGCGGTCGGGACGCGGAAAACCGGTCTTCGGTTGGCGCCGTTGATGTAGATATTGTTGCGCGGAAAGTGATGACGGATCCGGCAACGCCTCTTTTCCTGCACGGGCCAGCGGGCAGCTTTCATGAAGCAGGGGTAAGTATCGGCAATTGCTACACTGCGGCCGATGGCGCGCGGTACGTGTTGTTCATGGCCTGGCAGACACCTGCAGGCGCGCATTGGCGTGGGGATGTGGGTCGTCTGCGCCTGACGGAGGACATGACGTTCGAGCTGACGCCGTCCGAACCCTTCATGGGGATCGATGACGTCGACCCCATCAGCCTGTCCTATCCATGGGTGCACCGGACACCAAGTGGACATTACCAGATGTGGTATGGATCCACCCGAACATGGGATGCAGGCAACGGTGAAATGCTGCATGTGCTGAACCACGCCAGCTCCCCCGATGGTCTGACTTGGAGCCGCCACGGCCTCGCTGTTCCCTTCGACCTGGGCGTCGCCCAGGCATTCTCCCGCCCGAGTGTCGCGGCTCATCCGGAGGGCGGGCTGGAGATGTGGTTTTCCTTTCGGGGTGCGCCCGGCATACCTTACCGGATCGGATATGCGCGCGCAGAGGAAGGAAAGACCTGGCAGCTGGTGCTGCAAAACGCCGGGATCCCGGTCTCGGACACGGGCTGGGACAGCGAGATGATCGAATACCCCTTTGTCTTCGATCACCGCGGCGCCCGCTACATGCTGTACAACGGCAATGGACATGGGCGGAGCGGCTTCGGCCTCGCCGTGCTGCACCGTGACTGACGACCACGAAAAAACCCTTGGACAAGTGCTTCGCTACGGGCTGGTCGGTGTGGTGAGCAATTTGATTGGTTACGCGGCTTACTTGCTCCTGACCGCTTTTGTCCTGCCGCCGAAGCTGGCGATGACATTGCTCTATGCCGTCGGAGCAGCGGTCGGGTTTTTCGGCAATCGGCACTTCACCTTTCGTCACCGGGGCAGCGTGTCGCGGGCGGCCATTGCCTATGTCATCGTCCATGGGATCGGGTGGGCCTTGAACTTTCTGCTCCTCTATACCTTTTCGGATCGTCTGGGATATCCGCACCAGTTGATCCAGGCGGTCGCTGTCCTGCTGGTGGCGGCCTATGTCTTTGTCAGCATGCGCCGCTTCGTCTTCCCGGTACAGCAAGAGGAAAAAGGATCTCGGGAATGAAAAGTTGTCTGAGCTGCAACGCACAGGCCGACATCCCGGCGACGGCACCTTGCGCGACCTGCGGTGCGACGGTCGTCCTGCGGGACGGCGTCGCGATCTATGCGCCGGAGTACACCGATGAAAGCGACGGCTTCAAGGCAGAGTACTTCGACGAACTGGTGAAGCTGGAGGATCGTAACTTCTGGTTTCGGGCCCGTAACCGGTTGCTCATTTGGGCCTTCGGTCGCTTCATGCCGAAAGGTGGCAGCTTTCTCGAAATTGGTTGTGGTAACGGATTTGTCCTCAGAGGTCTCCGCACAGCCTATCCCGAGGCGCGGTTCTCCGGCAGCGAGATTTTTCTCAACGGACTTCAATTTGCACGGCAGCGCCTGCCGGGGGTAGATCTGATGCAGATGGACGGGCGGCACATCCCGTTTGCGGCCCACTTTGACGGGATTGGCGCATTTGATGTGCTCGAACACATCGATCAGGATGAAGAGGTCCTCGCGCAAATTCATGCAGCCCTCAAACCCGGCGGGCACCTCTTTCTGACGGTGCCGCAGCATATGTGGTTATGGAGCGCCATGGACGATCTGGCCTGCCACGTCCGGCGTTACACTGCCGCTGAGCTCAACTCGAAACTTGCCGCTGCGGGTTTTGACGTTCAGCGCAGTACCTCTTTCGTGTTCTTTCTTCTGCCCGCGATGCTGGCGGCCCGACTGGTGAAACGAAACGTGGCACCCGAAGATGTGGACACCAGCACCGAGCTTGACCTGCACCCGGTCCTCAATGCTGTCTTCTACGTCATCATGCGGCTGGAGATCCTCCTGATCAGGTTGGGCGTGAGCTGGCCGCTCGGCGGTTCGCGTCTGATGGTCGCGACAAAGCGAAAGCCCACTGTGTAGAGCCGCCGAGGCAGCCTTGACCCAGCGATATGCCAGCGATTTGGACCGCGTGCCTGTCCGCGCGGAACATCGGTGGCAATCGCAACAATCGCGCAGGGGTATGGTTCAAGCGCTATGCATCGCCGCCTGTCACCTCATCCGCGCGCAACAGATCTGCATCTGCGCGCCCCGGCTCCTTCCACAGCGCCGCTGAACGTAGGTGTCTTATGCCCGGGGTCGTACTCTTAGGCAGTCACTTTGAAGAAGGCATTCACGTGGTCGATCACTTCCTCCACCTCGTTGCCAAGGTCAAAGTACATCGGCAACCGAACGAGGCAGTCAGAGATCCGATCCGTCTCCGACATCGGGCCTGCCGTGCGGCCAAAACGATGACCCGCAGGGGCGCTGTGAAGGGGGACGTAGTGAAATGGGGTGGTGATCTCTGCCTGTTTCATCTGGTCAATAAAGTTATCCCTCATCGAGCGGTCCGGCATCATCAGGAAAAACATGTGACCATTGCCCTTGGTATTTTTCGGGATGATTGGCAGTTGCACGCAACCTGTCTGCTGCAGTGGCGCAAAGGCCTCAGCGTAGCGGTGAAAGAGCGACATGCGGCGTTGGCGGATCATCGGCTCCATCTCCAACTGCGCAAAGAGATAGGATGCGATCAGCTCTCCCGGCAAGTAAGATGATCCCATGTCGACCCAGGTGTATTTGTCGACCTGGCCGCGCATGAAACGAGAACGGTCCGTCCCTTTTTCCCGGATGATCTCCGCCCGTTCGATCAGATTGGGATTGTTCACGACCAAGGCGCCACCTTCGCCGCTCACGATGTTCTTGGTCTCGTGAAAACTGAAGGCCGCCATATGTGCCAGACTGCCGGCCGGACGTTCCTTGTAGGTCGAGCCGAGCGCCTGTGCCGCGTCTTCGACCAGCAGCAGGTTGTGACGGTTGGCGATCTCCATCAGCGCATCCATATCGGCCGGAAAACCGGCGTAATGGACGGCGAATATGGCCTTTGTCTTGTCCGTCACGGCAGCCGCGGTGCGTTTGGGGCATATGTTGAGGGTTTCGCCATCGACATCGACAAATACCGGCGTGGCACCGCGCAGGACGACAGCATTGGCGGTGGAAACGAAGGTAAAGGATGGCATGATCACTTCGTCGCCGGGACCCAGATCACATAGCATGGCTGCCATTTCCAGCGCCGCCGTGCAGGAGTGTGTGATCAGCGCTTTCTGACCGCCGGTAAGACGCTCCAGCGCCGCGTTGCACTGCTTGGTGTAATATCCGTCACCCGACAATTGTCGCCGCCGGATCGCGTCCCGGATGTAGCTGACTTCATTACCGAGCAGGCTGGGCTGATTGAACGGAACTTTTATGACGTATCCTTTCGCTGGCGGTTCGCAGGGGCGCTACGGTCTTGTCGTGATCCTAAGCCCGTCCGAAGCCTGTGTAATCACCATTTCGACCGTCTCTACCTCCGCGTGACGTCGGTGCGCTGCTGCATTGTAGACGTCTTTGAAAAGGTTGTCATAGGAGCCGTCTTCATACCTCGGCAGCGCGGTCTTCGGTATGGCGAAACGGGACTGGTCTCCAAAGGCGAGCCGCAACATGCCCGTCAACTCATAGGCGCGATACGCGCGATGGAGTGCATTGGGTGTGCTGTCCGATAGCAGCAAAAGTTCGGCGTTCCTGATCTGATCGGACTGTTCCATGAAAGCAATCATCGCTTTTTGCTTTTGATTGTCGCGCCAGAAGTCCCACGAAGTCTCAAGCGACATAGCCAGGAAAACTGCGGTGATCGGCGCGGCAGCTGCCATGCTCAATCGCGCGGGAAGCAGCTGCAGCACGCCCGCGCAGCCCACAGCGATCCCGAACGGCATCAGCAGCTGATGACGCGAGTACCAATCCTCGAAGATCGGCAGGTGACCGACGATCCAATAGGGAACCAACCCCGCCAGCAGCATGAATGCACCGGCTGCGATCAGCAAAAAAGGGCGCCGTTCCTGAAAATCTGCCAGTTTCAGGCGGTAGAAAACGGGGGCGAGTACCGCGAGACAAACCAGCAGGAGGGTGATGTCTGGGCGCTGGTCGAGGGCATTTCCCAGCTGCGTTTTTGCAATACCGGGTATGCCCGAGACATCAAAATCCGCGTTGTATCCCTCATATCGACCCCGGGGTGCGAAAAACTGAGCCTTCACGAAGAAAAAGACGAAGGGAGCGAGTAGGTAGTCCAGATGGCCTCTTGTCCATGCGATCAGCTGCGCAAAGGATCGATGACCGGAGTTTCTCAGCAAGGATGCCAGCATCGGGGCGGCATAGAAAACCAGAAGCGACTGAACACCGAAACTGAAGAAAAAGCACAAGAGCGATAGGATCCGGTTTCTGGGGTGGAACCACCAGCCAAGCACAAAAAGAAAGACGTAGAGAAGACTGGGCGTCATGATCATGGCATGACGTGCTGCAAAGACCGGCGCGCAGAGAAAAAACAACATCACGAAAAACCGCGTGCGCGGGCAAAAGGCGGCTTCGCGTGACAGGATGCTCTGAAAGAGCAGGGCAATCGCGAACCACACACCAAAAGTGACGAGATGGTAGAGCCACGGACCCGCGCTCAACAAAGCCACGTGCATATAGCCGGTCATATTGAGAAAAGAGCCGTTCTCCGAGAATGCAATCAGAATTTCACGACTGTCGGCGAGCACGAGTGTCCAATCGTCCCAGTATCGCGCATCGAGGTTCAGCGGCAGGCTGCTGTTTGCTGCAGCATACAAGATGAACAAAACCCACAGGTATGGTACATCCGTCATGCGTGACAACAACCGTGCCTTTGGTCGGTTCATGAAGCGTTTGACCTGTCTCGCGGCTGCAGCCTTGCAACCTTTTCGTGTCGGTTGGGTATCCCGTGCCACCGGTGGTGTCCAGCGAGGCCAAGAGTTCAACTGTTCCTTCAGATCCCGTCGCGGGCCTCTGCGCAGTTTGATCGCCCGCACTTGACGACCCCATGGCTATGACATACGACCTCAGGTGCTGAGCGGGCGTTGTGTAGTGGTAAGACCTTAGCCTTCCAAGCTAATGACGCGGGTTCGATTCCCGCCGCCCGCTCCAGGCATTTCCAACCTTCAACGTTCCGGCGATCCTCAGATCGCGGCATTTTTGCGCGGGATGGCGCCCTCTCTTGACCCGCGCCCCGCGTCCGGCCATGACATATGTTAACGAGGACGAAGGATACTGCATGGCCCGGAAGACGACCCCGGCTCCCGCTGCGCCGGGGCAAAGCGAAGAACGCGCCAAATCAAAGAAGATCGGCGCGCTTCGGGCGTTATGGCCTTTCGTGACGCCCTACAAACGCCTTGTGGCAGCAGCGCTCGCGGCACTGATCTGTACCGCGCTTATCTCGCTGGCGTTGCCGCTGGCGGTGCGCCGTGTCGTGGATAACTTCGATACCGAGGATGCGCATATCCTTGATCAGTATTTCGCGGCGGCTCTGGGCATTGCAGCGCTGTTGGCGATTGGGACAGGGCTGCGCTACATGCTCGTCACGCGGCTGGGCGAGCGCGTCGTGGCCGATATCCGCAAGGCCGTCTTTGACCGGGTGATCGGGATGAGCCCGGCGTTCTACGAACAGGTGATGACCGGCGAGGTGCTCAGCCGGATCACCACGGATACCACGCTCTTGCTGTCGGTCATCGGCTCCTCGGTGTCCATCGCGCTGCGGAACATACTGATCTTTCTCGGTGGGCTCATCCTGATGCTTCTGACCTCGGCTAAGCTGACGGGTCTGGTGTTGCTGCTGGTTCCGGCGGTGCTGGTGCCCATTCTGGTGCTGGGACGCAAGCTGCGGGTGCTGAGCCGCGAGAACCAGGACTGGATCGCGGCCTCGTCCGGCAATGCCTCCGAGGCGCTGAGCGCGGTGCAGACCGTGCAGGCCTATACCCATGAGGCGGCCAGCCGCGCTCAGTTCTCGCATGTCACGGAGAGGTCCTATGATGCTGCACAGCGGCGGATCAAGACCCGGGCGGTGATGACGGTGATCGTTATTTTCCTCGTGTTCGCGGGCATCGTGGGTGTTTTGTGGATCGGCGCGTGGGACGTGCGTGCGGGCGACATGACGCAAGGGGCCCTCGTGCAGTTTGTAATCTATGCTGTGATGGTGGCGGGTGGTGTTGCGGCGCTGTCGGAGATCTGGGGCGAGCTTCAGCGCGCGGCCGGTGCGACCGAGCGGCTGGTGGAGCTGTTGCAGACCGAGGACACCGTGCAGGATGCCGCCCAAGGGCGCGCGCTGCCCGAGCCCGTTCAGGGCCGTATTCTCTTCGAGGACGTGAGTTTTGCCTATCCCGCCAGGCCGCTGACCCGGGCGCTGGATCACGTGAGCCTGACAATCGAGCCGGGAGAGACCGTGGCCTTTGTCGGTCCGTCGGGGGCGGGCAAGACGACGATCATCCAGCTTTTGCTGCGGTTCTACGATCCTGTTCAGGGGCGGATCACGCTCGACGGCGTGGATCTGGCAGAGCTCAGGCGCGAGGATTTCCGCCGGGCCGTGGCGCTGGTGCCGCAGGATCCGGTGATCTTTGCGGCGTCGGCGCGCGAGAATATCCGTTTTGGACGTCCGGACGCAAGCGATGCAGAGGTCGAAGCCGCCGCCGAAGCCGCCGCCGCGCATGCGTTCATCACCGCATTGCCGGAGGGATATGACAGCTATCTGGGAGAGCGTGGGGTGATGCTGTCAGGCGGGCAGAAGCAGCGCATTGCCATCGCCCGCGCGATCCTGCGGGACACGCCGGTGTTGTTGCTGGACGAGGCGACCAGCGCGCTCGACGCGGAGAGCGAGCGCGCGGTGCAGGCAGCAGTCGACCGGCTGAGCCGCGGGCGCACGACGCTGATCGTGGCGCATCGCCTCGCGACGGTCAAAAAAGCCGACCGGATCGTGGTGCTTGACCAGGGGCGGATCGTGGCCAGCGGCCCGCATGATGCGCTGGTGGCCGAAGACGGGCTTTACGCGCGGCTCGCCCGGTTGCAATTCACGGACGGAATGGCGGCGGAATAACCACGCTGTCCCGACGTCAGTCGTCTCTGACGCTGCGTTGCGGGGGGCGCGGTTGACCGGGACAGCTTGCACACCTGCGCAATCGCCGTCATCCTCTGCGTGCAGGGCGCAACAGCCCGCGTTTGGGCGTTTTGGGAGGATCGACCATGAGTTTTGCCGGGATGGAAGACCGCAACCGTATTGAGGCCGTCATGCCGTGGGAAGAGCGGCCTCTGCCCAAGACGCTTTACGGGATGCTGAGCCAGACGGCGGACCGCTTCGGGAGCTATAACGCCGTCAGCTACCAGATCACCTCCGGGCCTACCGACAAGGCCGAAACGCTGAGCTGGCGCGCGCTCAAGGACCGGACCACACAGGCCGCCAATCTCTTTCGCAGCCTTGGCATCGGCGAGACGGATGTGGTCGCCTACATCCTGCCCAATGCGACCGAGACGGTGGTGACCCTGCTGGGCGGGGCTGTGGCGGGGATCGTGAACCCGATCAACCCGCTCCTTGACGATGAGCAGATCGGCTCCATCCTGCGGGAGACCGGCGCCAAGGTCGTGGTGACATTGCGGCCCTTTCCCAAGACAGACGTGGCCGAAAAGACCGCGCGTGCCGTGGCGCTGGCGCCCAATGTGACAACGGTGCTGGAGGTCGATCTGCTGGGCCATCTGAGCGGTCTGAAGTCCTGGATCGTGCCGCTGATCCGGCCCAAGATGAAGACGAAGAACCAGGCCAAGTATCTGAATTTCCATCAGGAGATTGACCGCCAGCCCGTCACGCTCGCCTTTGAGGACAGCACCGAGGATCGCGTGGCCTGCTACTTTCATACGGGCGGGACCACGGGCATGCCCAAGGTTGCCCAGCACCGCTATTCCGGGCTGATCTACAATGGCTGGGTGGGCACGGAGCTGCTGTTTTCCGAGGAAGACAACATCATCTGCCCGCTGCCGCTCTTCCATGTCTTCGCCTGCCACGTGATCCTGATGGCGGCGGTCTGCTCCGGCGCGCATGTGGTCTTTCCGACGCCGCAGGGCTACCGGGGCGAAGGGGTCATGGACAACTTCTGGAAGCTGGTGGAGCGCTGGAAGATCACCTTTGTCATCACCGTGCCCACGGCAATCTCGGCCAAGATGCAGCGGCCCATCAATGCGGATGTCAGCACGGTCAAGACCGCGTTCTCCGGCTCTGCCCCGCTGCCGCTGGAGCTGTTCCGGCGGTTCGAGAAAGCCACCGGTGTGACGCTGGTCGAGGGCTACGGGCTGACGGAGGCGACCTGCCTTGTGTCTTGCAACCCGGTCGATGGGGTCAAGAAAGTGGGGAGCATCGGCATCCCGTTTCCCTACTGCGATGTGAAAATCTACAAGGTCACCCCCAATGGCCCCATCGAGGCGGAGCAGGACGAGGTGGGCGAGATTTGTGTTTCTAATCCAGGGGTTTACGTCGGCCACACCTACACGGAGACCGACAAGAACGTCGATCTTTTCTACGGCAACTACCTGCGCACCGGCGATCTGGGCCGGGTGGACGAGGATGGCTATGTCTGGATCACGGGCCGGGCGAAGGATCTGATCATCCGCGGTGGCCACAACATTGATCCCGGGGAGATCGAGGAGGCGCTCTTGCACCATGATGCGGTGGCTTTTGCCGGTGCCATTGGCCAGCCGGATGCCCATTCCGGCGAAGTGCCATGTGCCTTCGTGGAACTGGTCGAGGGGGCCAAGGTCACCGAGGAAGAGCTGATCGCCTTCTGCCAGGAGCACGTGCACGAGCGTGCGGCGCGGCCCAAACATATGACCATCATGGATGAGCTGCCCAAGACAGCCGTCGGCAAGATCTTCAAACCGGATCTGCGCAAACACGCCATCACCCGCATCTACAATGCCGCCCTTTCCGATGCCGGTGTGGCGGCCCGGGTGGTATCGGTGGTGGATGACAAGAAGCGCGGACTGGTGGCGCAGGTCGCCCCCAACGGCGCGGGGGAGGAGGCGATCGCGCATGCGCTCAGCGCCTTCGTCCGGCCCTGGGAACTGGCCAACACGGCGGTGGCGGCGCAGTAGCACCAAATCTTACCGACCGGTACCACGGGCGTGCGCGCAACGGCGCGGGCGCCTTTGTCGCGCCGGACCCCGATTTGGCCCGAAGGCCAGCATATCAGGGCTTTTGCGCTGTCGGTACTCTGTCGGTATCACGTCGGTATTGCGTCGGTGTGCGCGTCGGTTCCGGCAGGGAGAGGGCGTATTTCCCGCCCTTCGTTACTGCATGGTTGCGACGGCGCGCGTCCGTCGGGTAATGGCGCCGATGCGGTCGCCGATGTCACACTCGCTGAGTTTGTCCAGCATCCGGTTCTGGCTGACGCGCACCACGGTGTTCCGCACCCGGGCGAAGGTGGACTCGACCCGCATGGCCAGTGTATCGAGCCTGTAGCTTTCCTGCGTGCCGACGGGATCGCGCCCGAAGTCCATGCGATTGCGTAGCTGCCGCTGCGCTTCGTCGATGCGCGAACAGGTTTTGGACAGATTGGTATGGGGCCGGGTCGGATTGAAGTCGAACTGGCACGCCATGAGCAGCGTGGTATCCCGGTCGATCTGCAGTGGCTGGATCGTCAGCACATTGTAGAACGGTGTGCCGTCCTTTCGGTAGTTCAACAGACA
Source organism: uncultured Roseobacter sp. (assembly GCF_947496515.1). GTDB lineage: Bacteria > Pseudomonadota > Alphaproteobacteria > Rhodobacterales > Rhodobacteraceae > Roseobacter. The sequence goes on from NZ_CANMDB010000002.1 coordinate 606,552, forward strand.
GCAACTTTCCGATTGCCGGAGCAGCATCGCCTCAGCCAGTTCATCGGTGATGACCCTGTCGGTCAGAGCACCTTGGAGAAACCGGCAATTGTGACCGATGATTTCGGCGGCGCTGTATTGCGTCATCTCCTCAAAGGCGGCGTTGACGTAAATCAGCGGTGTGTCGTGCTGTTCAGGATCCGCGATGCTGATCGGCAGGCGGATCTCGTTGCAGAGCGACATAACGGTATCGAGGCATGTGTCGCGGTAGAAGGGATGGTATAACATCCTTGGGCTGACCTTTCTCGTATTGGACTTTTGTCATGGCGCGCACATTCCTTAACGATTGATTAATGGAGGTGGGGCAGCGACCGCGGCTTTCAAGGGGCGGGTCTCTGCGCTGCAGCATCACGTCGGACCCTGCGTTGACGTTTCTGTGAGACTTTTCAACACGGTCGGTGATTTCTGCCCGGGACAGTTTTTTTTTGCTGTGATAGGCAGATTGGATGAAGATTCCCAGCCTACTGAAAGAGCCGCGCAGCGTCCGGCGGACCGGGGACAATACGGCTGCTGGGTCTCTTTTGGGGTACGTCTGGCGGATGAGCGAGTGGCATCAGGTTGCCGCCTGTCTGGTGGCGGTCGTGGTTGCGCTGCTGAACCTTGCACCGCTGGAGTTGCAGCGCCGGATCGTCAATGAGGTGGTCGAAACTCAGAACACGGATCTGCTGATCCGCTTCTGTGCCATCTATGTGGCGGTCATCCTGCTGCATCAGGCGGTGAAGTTCGGGCTGCGTCTCTATCAGGGGTGGATGACGGACAGTGCCATCATCTACACGCGCAGCCATCTGCTGCGCCTCTATGCGGACCGGCAGGGGGAGGAGGATGAGAGCGGCGGGCGCGCGGTTTCCATCGTGGGATCGGAAGTGGACAAGCTGGGCGGCTTTGTCGGCGAAGCGTTGTCGCAGGCCGTCGTCAACCTGGCGATGCTGCTGGGGGTGACCGGCTACATGCTGGTGGTGGAGCCGGGCATTGCTGTCTTTGCGCTGGGATTTCTCGTCCCGCAGGTGGTGTTGACGCCGCTCTTGCAGCGCAAGCTCAACGCGCTGGTGGAGGAGCGGCTGTCGTTGCTGCGGGATCTGGGCGATGAGGTTTCGGAGATGACCGCGGCGCGCGAGGATCCCTGCCTGAAGGTCTTGCGCCAGATCTTTACCAATCGGATGCGGTTCAACCTGCTGAAGTTCGCGCTGAAGACGATGCTGAACCTGTTGCGGGCGATGGGGCCAGTGACGGTGCTGATCTTTGGCGGCTACATGGTGATGCAGGGGGAAACGCAGGTGGGCGTGCTGGTGGCGTTCCTGTCGGGGTTCGAGCGGCTGGCCGGGCCGCTGCGCGAGCTGATCGCGTTCTACCGGGTCGCCGCACAGGCAAACGTGCAGCACGAGATGATCGCGGAGTGGATGCAGACGCGGACGTGAGCCGCGGGTCTCAGTTCCCGCCGCTTTCCATTTTGCGACTGTCCAGCACATCTTCCAACCAGCCAAGACGCATTTCCGGCACAGAACTCAACAACAGGTCGGTGTAGTCATCAAAGGGCGGCGAGAGCGCCTGTGACTTGGGGCCGTACCGCAGGACGCGCCCCTGGTACATGACCGCGATGCTGTCGGCGATGGCGCGGACGGTCGCCAGATCATGGGTGATGAAGAGATAGGCCATGTCTTCGGATTTCTGCAGCGACAGCAGCAGCTTGAGAATGCCGTCCGCCACCAGCGGATCGAGCGCGGACGTGACCTCGTCGCAGATGATGAGCCGCGGTTCGGCGGCCAGCGCCCGGGCAATGCAGACCCGTTGTTTCTGTCCGCCCGAAAGCTCCGCCGGGTAGCGGTCCTGAAAGCCCTTGCCCAGTTCGATGGCGTCGAGCAGTTCCTGGATGCGGCGCTGCTTTTCCGCGCCGCGCAGGCCGAAGTAGAATTCCAGCGGGCGCCCGATGATGGTGCCCACGGTCTGGCGCGGGTTCATGGCGGTGTCGGCGATTTGGTAGATCATCTGCAACTCGCGCAGGTCGGTCTTGGAGCGCGCCGCGAGATCGGGGCTGAGCGGGCGCCCGGCGAAGGTGATCTGGCCCGCGCTGGGCGGCAGGAGCCCGGTGATGACGCGGGCGAGGGTGGATTTGCCGGACCCGGATTCGCCCACGACAGCGAGGGTCTGGCCCGGGTGGAGATCCACGGTGATGTCCTTCAGCACGTCGAAATCGGTGCCGCTGTAGCGCGCGGTGATGTCTGTGACGCTGAGCACCGGTGTCTGAGTGGGTGTTTTTTCGTCGTGGGTGATGGAGCGGACGGAGACCAGCGCGCGGGTATAGTCTTCTTTCGGTGCGTTGATGATCTGGTCCGTGGTGCCCATCTCGACCATCCGGCCCTGCTGCAGCACCATGATGTCATCGGCGACCTGCGCCACCACAGCGAGATCGTGGGTGATGTAGAGGGCGGCGACGCCGGTGTCCCGGATGGCTTCCTTGATCGCGGCGAGCACGTCGATCTGGGTGGTGACGTCGAGGGCGGTCGTGGGCTCGTCAAAGACCACCAGATCGGGCTGCGGGCAGAGCGCCAGTGCCGTCATGCAGCGTTGCAGCTGGCCGCCCGAGACCTGATGGGGATAGCGGCTGCCGATGGTGTCGGGACCCGGCAGGCCCAGTTTGCGAAAGAGCGCGATGGCGCGGTCTTCGGCCTCTTTGCGGGTGAATTTGCCCTGGAAAATCGCCGCTTCGGTCACCTGTTCCATGATCTGCTTGGCCGGGTTGAAGGAGGCGGCGGCCGATTGGCTGACGTAGGTAACCTCGCCCCCGCGCAGGCGGCGCACGTCGCGGAAAGGGGTGCTCAGGATGTCGCGGCCATTCAGCGTCACGGTGCCGCCGGTGATGCGCACGCCGCCGCGCCCGTAGGCCATGGCCGCCAGACCGATGGTGGATTTGCCGGCACCGGATTCGCCGATGAGGCCCAGGACACGGCCCGGTGCGAGGTCGAAATCAACGCCGTGCACGATGTCGATATGGCGCGACTTTTCACCGGGCGGATGGATGGTTGCGCCGATCCTGAGGCCGCGGACCTTGAGGAGGGGTTCGGTCATCGGAGCGCGTCTGCCGGTCTGTTTGGCTGCGCCAAAGGCGCCCGCCCGCCGACCCGTTTGGGGGTCTTTGTCATCATCCGCGCCCTCCTTTGAGCGAGGTGGTGCGGCCGAGGATCCAATCGGCCACTAGGTTGATGGAGATGCACAAAAGCGCGATGGCGTAGGCGGGGTAGAGCGCGGCCTGGATGCCGTAATTGATGCCTTCCTTGTTCTCCTTGACGATGCCGCCCCAGTCGGCCTGGGGCGGTTGCACACCGAGGCCGAGGAAGCTGAGCGTGGAGACGAAGAGCACCGCGAAGATGAAACGCAGGCCCATTTCGGCGATGAGCGGGGAGAGCGCGTTGGGCAGCGTTTCGCGGAAGATGATCCACAGGGTGCCTTCGCCGCGCAGGCGGGCGGCCTCGACGTAGTCCATGACCGTGATGTCCACGGCGACGGCCCGGGCGAGGCGGTAGACACGGGTGCTGTCGAGCAGTCCCATGAGCACGATCAGGATGGGGATCTTCGTGGGGGTGACCGAGAGGACCACGAGCGCGAAGATCAGCGTGGGGATCGACATGATGAGGTCGATGAAACGGCTGAGGGTCTGGTCGATCCAGCCGCCCGAGACGGCGGCGAAGAAGCCCAGCACGGAGCCTACCACGAAGCTGAGGGCGGTGGCCGCGGTGGCGATGAAGATGGTGGTCTGGCCGCCGTAGACAAGGCGGCTGAGCAGGTCGCGCCCGATGCTGTCGGTGCCCAGCGGGAAGCGGTCCGAGGGCGGCTCCCACACGTCGCCGACGATTTCGGCCATGCCGTAGGGGGCGATGAGCGGCGCGAAGAGGGCGGCGCCGAAGAAGAGCGCGGTGAAGATGAGGCCGATGAGGGCTGCGAGAGGGATCCTCATGTCAGGGGTCTTTCGGATGAGGACGGGACGGCGCGCTTTGGGCTGCGCCAAAGACGCCCCGCCCGCCCTCCCGTATTGGGGGCTGGTTTGCGAAGTACGGAGTGTGTTGTTTTGCAGGGCGTTTTTGATGGGTGGCGCGCTGCTGCGACCGTGTGCTGGACTCCGCTGGTTTGCGGTGCAAACCCGCTCTGTCCACACTCGGCGTTCCTCTGGAACGCCGGATACCGCAGGTTTGCTGTGCAAACCCACTTGTTCCCCCTAAATGACCGCGTCAAATCTGCGATTTGTGCGGTCATTTTGGGTGCCTCAGTCTGGGGTTGGTGAGGATTGACACGATGTCGGCCACGAGGTTCAGCCCGATGTAGACGGTGGCGAAGATCAGACCGCAGGCCTGTACCACGGGCACGTCGCGTTTGCTGACGTGATCCACGAGGTACTGGCCCATGCCGGGATAGGCGAAGACGACCTCGATCACCACAACGCCGACCACCAGATAGGCGAGGTTCAGCATCACCACATTGACGATGGGCGCGATGGCGTTGGGAAAGGCATGGGTGCGGATGATGCGCAGCATGCCGAGGCCCTTCAGCTCGGCTGTTTCGATATAGGCCGATTGCATCACGTTGAGGATCGCGGCACGCGTCATGCGCATCATATGGGCGAGCACCACCAGGGTCAGCACCATGATGGGCAAGGTGATGGATTTGATCTTTTCGACGAGGCTCATGCTGTCGTTCATCATGGCTACGGAGGAAAACCGCAGGTTGGCGAGCAGCCAGCCGCGCACCCCGTCGGACAGAAACTCCAGGCTCATGATCAGCTGGGGCAGCTGGATCGACAGAAAGAAGATGAGCAGATAGCCGATCATGAATTCGGGGATCGAGATGGTGGTGAGGGTGACGGCGGAGATCACCTTGTCGGGCCAGCGGTCCTTGTAGCGCACGGCGATGAGGCCCAGGGCAATCGCCAGCGGCACCGCGATGATCGCGGCCCAGAAAGCCAGAAAGAGCGTATTGCCGAGACGGCTGGAGAGGCTTTCCGCGATGTCGCGGCCATTGGTCAGCGCCGTGCCCAGATCACCCTGGAGCACCCCGCCCAGCCAATTGAAATACCGCGTGACGGGGGGCTGATCCATGCCCAGTTCGGCCCGCAGGTTGGCCAGCGCCTGGGGCGTGGCCGACTGGCCCAGGATGGATTGCGCCACATCGCCGGGCAGGATGGAGGTGCCCGCAAAGATGAGGATCGAGGCCGCGAAGATCAGCAGGAGGCCCAACGCCAGACGCTGGGCCACCAGAAGGAGAATGGGATGCACGCCCGCCGCCTCAGGCGGTCAGCCAGCACTTCACGCTTGCCAGGTTGTTCATCACCTGGTCATTCGGGTCCTCGATCCAGCCACCCACGTTGTTGGCGACACCGTCCACGAAATCGTTGAACATGGGCAGGATGAGCCCGCCTTCGTCGCGGATGGTCCGGCCCATCTCGGCGTAGATCGACTTGCGCTTGGCCTCGTCCAGCTCGGACCGGGCGGCCAGCAGCTTGGCATCGAAGGCCTCGTTCTTCCAGCGGGTGTCGTTCCAGTCCGCGGTGGAGAGATAGGCGGTGGAATACATCTGGTCCTGCACCGGGCGCCCGCCCCAGTAGCTGGCGCAGAAGGGCTGCACATTCCAGACCTCGGACCAGTAGCCGTCGTTGGGCTCGCGCTTGATTTCCAGCGGGATCCCGGCGGCCTGGGCGGACTGCTGGAAGAGGGCGGCGGCATCGACGGCGCCGGGGAAGGCACCGTCGGCGGTGCGCAGGATGATGGGCGAGCCGTCGTGGCCGGATTTGGCGTAGTGCTCGGCGGCTTTCTCGATGCTGTGTTCGCGCTGCGGGATGCTGTCGTCGAACAGAGGGTAGGCTGCGTTGATGGGCATGTCGTTGCCGACGGTGCCGTAGCCGCGCAGGATCTTGTCGACCATCTCCTCGCGGTTGATGGCGTATTTCAGCGCCAGGCGCAGCTCGTTGTTGTCAAAAGGCGCGGTGTCCACGTGCATGATAAAGACGTAGTGACCGCGACCGGCGACGGATTTGACGCTCAGGTTCGGCGCGCGGTCCAGCAGGCCCGCGACCTTGGGATCCACGCGGTTGATCAGGTGGACCTGACCCGATTGCAGGGCGGCGGTGCGGGCGGTGGCGTCGTTGAGCACCAGCACCTCGACCGCGTCCACATGGCCGCGGGTGTCGTCCCAGTAGTTGGGGTTTTTCTTGAAGGTATGGCGCACGCCGGGCTCGTCCACATCCAGCGTATAGGCGCCGATGCCAATGGCGGCGGTGGGGTCATCCATGCCGCCGTTTGGTTGGATCATCAGGTGATAGTCCGCCATCAGATAGGGCAGGTCGGCGTTGCCCACCCCCAGTTCCACGATCAGGTTGTCGCCATCGGCGCGCAGATCCTCGATGCCCTGCATGATGCCGAGCGCGCCCGACTGGCTGTCCTCGTTGGAGTGGCGCTGCAGGGTGGCGAGCGCGTCCTCGGCCGTGAGCGTCTTGCCGTTGTGGAATTCGACGCCAGGGCGGATCTTGAACGTCCAGGTCTTGGCATCGGCAGAGGCCTCGACGCTTTCGGCGGCGCGGAAATCGAGCCCGCCGTCGGGGGCGGTGTTGACCAGTGGCTCGCCCCAGAGGCGCAGGTTGGTCACCGGCACGCTGGAGGCGGCGGCGGCAGGATCCTGGGTGTTGGTGCTTTCCCCGCCCGCGAGGCCGATGCGCAGGGTGCCGCCCTTGACGGGGCCTTCGGCCTGCGCGGTCTGCGCCAGCAGGGCGTTGGCGGCGGCGGCGGTGACCCCGAGGGCGGCGGCACGACCGATGAAGTCGCGGCGGGTCATCAGGCCCTTGGTCACACGTGTACTGAGGTGTTTGAGTTCGTCGTTCATGGGTCTCTCCCGGCTGGCTTGGCGCGTTTTTCCGCGCCATTTGTTCATTTGCGACAAAAGTTGCCTATTTCCGCCGCGGTCGCAAGGGCTTTCGCGGATGTCCGGTGCGACTTAGAGGTGATCCCGCGGGATGGTGTCGGTGACATCGCGGGCGTAGATCAGCGCGTCGTTTTGCCAGGCCTCGATCCGGGCGGTCAGGTGGAAATGGGTGGCGTCCGACCACATGGCGCAGGTGGCCTCGGTACGCAGGTGGATGTCGCCACGTGTCATCTCGTCGGTCCAGTGACAGGTGGCGCGGGCCGACAGGGGATCGTCCGGGTGGATGGACCATGTCTCGCGCGCGGTGGCGCCCGAGATCAGACCGTGATCCAGATCGCGCCGCTTGCCGAAGTCATCTTTGATTTGCAGCGACACGATGCCGGTGCTCATATCGGTGCTGCGGATGCGGCTGTTGGAGGGTGCGCGCAGGGTCTCATGGGGCCAGGGGGCGGCGCTTTCGGGCGGTGGGAAGCTGGTCTCGTCCCGGCGGGCGGTGCGGCGGGTGGGCAGATGCAGGCTGCCGCCGAGGATGGTCACGGTGGCCGCCTGCGCGGCGGGCCAGATCAGCGGCCAGTAGCTGGTGGAGATCGACAGGCGCAGGCGGTGGCCCGCGGGCAGGCGGTAGGCGATGGTGTCGAGGTGAAGCTCCACCGGGATGGGTGTATCGACGGGCATGGGGTGGGGGTCTGCCGCGCTTTCGCGGTGGCTGAGGTTGAGCACCCCGTAGGTGATGCGGCTGGAGGCGCCATCCGGTGCCACATCGCACAGGCGCACGGCGATCTGGGTTTGCGGGCGGTCGGTGGAAAGGCGTAGGCGGACTTTGGGGGTGCCGAAGATATCCGTTGGCTGATCCGCTGGCGCGCTGTCGAAGGTGGCGGAGAGCGCGTCATCGCCGCGCTGATCGCCGGGCATTTCGGGACCGAGCCAGATGGCGCAATATTCGCCCGCCTCCGCGCCGCAGTCCTGCGGCGAGCGGATGGGCACGGATACGTTGCCGCGCCCGTCGGTCAGCCCGTGCTGGTTGATATAGAGCGTGCGGTGCGGGATATGGGCGGTTGCGCCGTCCTGTTCGACCACCCAGCGACCCGGGCGGTCGGTGTACCAGCGTTGCGGCGCGATACCGTCCATCACGTAGGCGCGGTAGTCGGGGTCGTCCTCGGCGCCGTTGGGGGTGTCCTTGAGCCAGCGGCCCCACCAGCGCAGCGCCTCCTGCAGAAAGCCGATGCGCGGTTCGGGCACGGCGAAATGGGGATATTTGTGGACCCAGGGACCCACGATGCCCTTGGCACCATGGAGCGCGTGGACGAGCTGTGGAACGGCATTCTTGTAGGCATCGCCCCAGCCGCCGATGGCGAGGACCTTGGCGGTGATCGTTGAATACGTCTCGCAGACCGAGCCATGTTGCCAATAGGCGTCGCGGCGCTGGTGGCGCAGCCATGTGCTGGGCAGGAAGGGTTCGTGCTCGAGGCGGTGCAGCCAGATCTCGCGCCAATCGGGGCGCAGCGCGGGATCCGGTGCGCGGGAGGAATAGGACCACATGGTGGCGCCCCAGCCGAGGTTTTCACCCAGGAGGCAGCCGCCCTTGTAGTGGATATCATCGGCAAAGCGGTCAACGGTGGAGCAGAGCGTGATCACCGCTTTGAGCGTCTCCGGCGCGCGGGCGGCGACCTGCAGGCTGTTGAAGCCGCCCCAGCTGATCCCCATCATGCCCAGGGTGCCGCTGCACCAGGGCTGGGCGGTCAGGTGGGCGATGACCTCTTCGGCGTCTTTCAGCTCGGTTTCGGTGTATTCATCGGTCATCAGCCCGTCGCTGTCGCCGTTGCCGCGCATATCGACGCGGACGCAGGCGTAGCCCCGGGCGGCAAACCACGGGTGGGTGAGCGCGTCACGCGCCGCGGTGCCGTCGCGTTTGCGGTAGGGCAGGTATTCGAGGATCACCGGAACCGGGTTTTGCGCCGCGTCCGTCGGGCGCCAGATCCGCGCGGAGAGGCGGCAGCCATCGCTCAGCGTGATGCCGTAATCGGGGAGGTCTTCGATGTCTCGGAGCGGGGGTGTGTCAGTCATGGGCGCAGGTTGCGGCTTGGGGCGCGGCTGTCAAGGGTGGGCGGGCCGGACTGTTTGGCTGCGCCAAAGGCGCCCGCCCACCCACCCTTTTTCCGTCAGGATTTCAGCGCGATGACCAGATCCATGACGTTGGTGCCGGTGGGGCCGGTGGTGAGCAGCGCACCCCGCTGCGCGAGCCAGCTGCCGCTGTCGGCCCGGTCCAGGGCGTTCTGGCCTGCGGGCTCCCACGTGGTGCCATCCACGATGGCGCCTGCGGCATCGGTGGGACCGTCGGTGCCGTCGGTGCCTGCGACGAGGATCTGCAGGTCGGTCGTCCCGGCGATCTCGCGGGCGAGGAGGGCGGCGAGGGCCTGGTTGCGCCCCCCCCGGCCGGGGTCAGGCGGCAGGATGACGGTGGGTTCGCCGCCCCAGATGTGGAGGCCCTCGGGCCCCTGTTTCAGCGCCTTTGCGATGCGGGGGGCGAGGGTGTGAATGTCGTCGTAGAGGGTTTCATCGTTGGTCTGCACCGGGTGCTTTTGTGCTGCCTGGGCGACGGCTGCGCGCGCGATGGCGTTGCTGGCCACGATCCGCGTCTCGAACGTGAAACCATATGTGCTTGGGGCGGCCCCGAGACCAGAGCCGATGACGGTCAGATCGTCGCCTTCAACGTCCGAGATTGTCAGGGTCGTTGCGGCGGCCCCGGGGAAGCCCGCGAGCAGCTTGCCGCCCTTGATGCGGCTCATCTCCTTGCGGGCTGCATTCATGGCGTGGATATCGGCGCCCGAGGCCAGCATCTCCTGCGCCCGGTGGCGGAGGTCCTCCAGGCCGAGAGCGGTCTGGGGGGCCTCGGCGAGGGCGGAGGCACCGCCGGAGATCAGCAAGAGCAGATGGCTTGTCGGGGCCATGGTGCCCGTCACCTCCAGCAGCCGGGCGCCAGCCATGAGGCTTTGGCTGTCGAGCACGGGGTGGGCGGCTTCGATCACCTCGGCCCCCGCTGGTGCGCCTGCGGCGTGGCCGTATTTGGTGATGATCAGCACGGGGACCTTCGGGAAGGCCATGTGGGCCGCCTGTGCCATGGCGGTGGCGGCTTTGCCCACGGCGATGATCCGGTCGGGCGGGGCGATGGGCGCGGTTGTGAGGCTGGCCGCCACAGCGCTATCGCCGCGGACGGCGGCGACGCCGGCCTGAAAGAGGGTGGTGAGATCGGTCATGGGCATTCCGTGTCGAGCCAGAGGGTGACGGGGCCGTCGTTGGTCAGCGCCACCTGCATGTCCGCGCCGAAGCGGCCCGTCTCGGTCGGGATGCCCCGGTTGCGCAGAGCAGCGGCGAAGGCGAGGTAGAGCGCCTCCGCCTCGACGGGTTTGGCGGCGCCGGAAAAACCCGGGCGGTTGCCGCGGCGGGTGTCGGCGGCGAGGGTGAACTGGCTGACCACGAGGGCGCTGCCGCCGGTTTGCCCCAGCGAGAGGTTCATCTTGCCCTCGGGGTCGCGGAAAATGCGCAGTTTGGCGATTTTTCCCGCCAGCGCGGTTGCGGTTGCGGGATCATCGCCGGGCATGGCGCAGACGAGGATGAGCGCGCCGGGGCCGCATTGGCCGACGATATCATCATCAACGCTCACCCGCGCGCCTGTCACCCGCTGGACGAGCGCTCTCACTGAGTGGCCGCCGCGATGAGGCCGACGGCAGCGGCGAGGGTCAGGCCCAGTACCACGGCAATGGCGATCTTGACCGGGGACCACGGGCGTTCGCCCTGCACCTTGCCGGTGCGGCCGTTGACCACGAAGCGGTAGGTTTCTCCGCGGAACTTATAGGCGGCGAGCCAGACCGGCAGCAGCACGTGTTTGAAGGTCACGTCCGCCAGATCCGTATCCACCTGGTGGATGCGCTGGCGGTCGCCGCCGATGTCAAAGCGGATGTCGCGGGCGATGATGCGGTCCATCTTGTCGCGCGCCTCGATGAACCCGTCGCGCAGCTCGACCGCGTAGCCCTCCGCGCGCAGGCCCGCGAGATATTCGGGCGTATAGGGCTCCATCGCCGAGAGGTCCCAGGGCTCCAGCGCGTCGGTGAACCGCTTGGGCAGAGAGCGCGAGGCGAGCACCAGCACATCATCGAAGAAGCGCCGGACCTGGCCGCGGGCGGGGCGCCAGCGGATTTTGGGCACGCGGATCTTTTGGCGCTTGCCGTCGCGCATGACCGTCTGGGTTTCATAGTAGACGGTGCCGCGCTCGCCCGTGTAGCGCGTCTGGGTGTCCGCGTCGAAGGTCCAGTAGGGCACGTAGATGCCCTGCATCCGGCGGCCCTTGCGCGCGTAGTCCTGCAGGCCGTTGGGGGCGAACCACAGGCTGCCCAGCCAGTCCTTCATGGCGGCGCGGGCGGTGGCCTCATCGAGGGCAAAAGGCAGCACGCCGCGGGGTTTGATATGGCGGTGCGCGCCGGTATCCGTCACCACCGGGGTGGCACAAAAGGGACATTCGGCGGCGTGGACGTCCGGGTCAAATTCGACCTCCGCTGCGCAATTGGGGCATTTGGAGACCCGGGTTTCTTCCATCTCCGCCTGCGGCAGGGTGCGGCTCAGCGCGGCGTCAAGGTCAAGCTCCCGGATGGCTGATTTGGCCCAGGGGCCGGCTGCAAGCGGCTGGGTGTTGCCGCAGTGATCGCAGATCAGCCGCTGATCGGAGGGGTCAAAGCGCAGGTCGGCGCCGCAGGTGTCGCAGGGAAAGTGATGCTCCGCCGGTTGTGCGGTTGCGGTGCTCATAGCATGCCGTGGAGCGCGCGGGGTGTCATGCGGCGCAGAGCACCGTCGCCGAGTGCCGTGTGGCGCCAGAGGTGAAAAATGCCGTGCAGTGCTGCGGCGGCAAGCAGGGTGACCATGAGATCACGATTGCCGGGGCCGGGCAGCGACAGGCCCATCAGGAGCGCCAGTGTGCTGAGTGCCGTCAGGCCGAGCAGCGCGTACATGGCGCGGCTGAGCCAGGGATGGGCGCGGCGCAGCGCGCCTTCGAGCCGGGGGCCGGGGCCGTTCAAAAGGCCCGCGACGGCGCCGATGCTTACCATCGCCAGCCCAGAGGCGGTGAAAAGCGCGTTAAGTAACGCGCTTTGGCGCCCCGCGGCGAGCGTCAGCACCAGCAGGGTCAGGACAGACCAGTGCAGCAGGATCGTGGCGCGGCGGCGGGTCATGTCGGGGGCCTTTCGGTCGGTGGGGCAGGTTCCTGGCAGAATGATACGCCACGCGCTCGGGTGCAAGCGGTCCGTCTATGCCGCCGCGTTATGCCGGGTCCCTGGCGGGCACGTGGGCCACGATGCGGAACTCCACCAGCGCGCCGGGGCGGCGCAGCGCGGCCACTTCAACGGCGGTCCAGGCAGGCAGAGGGGCGGAAAAGATATCTTCCAGCACGGTCTGCACCTGCCTGAATGTGGCAGCGATGTCGCGGTGATAGCTGGTCAGTTCGACCACATGCCCTTCGTCCGCGCCCGCTGCCGCAAGAACCACCTGTGCCTTGCTCAGGGCGATACGGGCCTGTTCAGAAATGCTGTGCGGCATGCTGCCGTCCTCCCGCCCGCCTGTGGCACCGGTCAGAAACAGGAACTCTCCTGCGCGGATCGCTGGAGAGAAGCCGGTGGCGGCCGCGGCCCGGGCAAGCGCCTCCGGCACGATGGCGTGACGCATGGTCAGGCCGGGGGAGGGGGCGGGGGCGGTGGCAACACCGTGAAGAGCTGCGCCAGTTCGGCCACATCCTCTGCCGCCATCCAGCCGTCCTGGCCGGGCGTCCAGACGAGGCTTTCGCGGGTCAGCGCGCCGTCCGAGGCCATACGGCCCATGGCAGCCTTGGAGAAAGGGCCCTTGGTCTGGCCGTTCTCGGCCACGTGCCAGACGTGTTCCACCGGCGGTGGCGGCGGTATGGCGGCAGGCCCGCCCACGGTGCGCGCGCCCCAGGGGCCTTGCGCACTGGCGGCCTGCTGACCGATCTGCATGCCGAGGCCTGCACCCAGACCCGTTTGCAGCGCGGCACCGGCGGCACCGTCGCGGCCCAGAGCCTCTGCCGCCTGGAACTGCATGTATTCGTTGAGGTTTCCGATCACCCCCATGGAAGAACGCTTGTCCATCACCTGCTCCACCGCGGGGGGCAGGGAGATGTTCTCGATATAAAGCTCGGGCATCGCCAACCCGTATTCGCCCAGCTGTGCTGCAATTTCCTTGCCAACCAGCTGTCCCAGCTCGCGCGTGTTGGCGGCCATGTCCATGACCGGGATGCCCGCCCGCGCCAGGGTGCGCGAGAACTCCTGCACGATGATGTTGCGGATCTGAAAGCTGATCTCATCCATGGTGAATTCACCGTCGGTGCCGACGATCTCCACCAGGAATTTGGCCGCATCCGCCACCTTGATCGAATAGGTGCCAAAGGCGCGCAGCCGCACCGGCCCAAACTCCGGATCGCGGCAGATGATGGGGTTCTTGGTGCCCCACTTGAGATCGTTGAACCGCGTGGTGTTGACGAAATAGATCTCGGATTTGAAAGGCGAGCGGAAGCCGTGATCCCAATGCTGCAGCGTCGTCATCACCGGCATGTTGTTGGTCTCAAGCATATAGAGACCGGGGGTGAAGACATCGGCCAGCTGACCCTCGTGGACAAAGACCGCCGCCTGACCTTCGCGCACGGTCAGCTTGGCACCGTATTTGATGGCGTGGCCTTCGCGTTCGAACCGCCAGACCATCGTGTCGCGGGTGTTGTCCGTCCAGTGGATGACGTCGATGAATTCGCCCGAGAGAAAGTCGAAAATGCCCATGCCCGATGTCCTGTCTTTCATGTCCTGTCTTGGATCGCTGCGCCCGATTATAGCCCGCGGCAGCGGGGATGGCGACGGCAATTCGCCCGGCGGCGCCAACGGGCGCCTAGCTCGGGCCGCCGATCAGTTCCTGCGCGATGGTGGTGATCAGCGGGGCCGCTTCCTGCGCGCTCATCCCCGGTTTCAGGCGCGGGTCGTAGAGCATCTTGAGCAGCAGTTCGTCGTGCCGGGTCAGCAGCGCAAATTCATCGTCATCGTTGAAGATGGACGGTCGCGCGTCCCGGCTGTCATTGGCCAGACCGAGCGCCTGCGCCATCTCCTCGTGGATGCAGCTGAGCCGCAGGAGCTGCGGATTCTCCGCCCGGATCACCGCGACCGCGGCCGTGTAGGTGCTGGCGTCCGAGCCTGCGGCATAGGCGGCCACGGCGCAGTAGGTGTTGCGCGAGAGGCTGCGCAAGGCGCCGAGGCTCTCGGGTGTGATCCCGGGCACGCGCGCGGCGGCTGCGTCGAGGGCTGCATCGCGGTCGTCCTCGCTGGCCACGATCACCACGAAATTGGGCTGACCGAAACTCATGATCGGGTGACCGGTGATCTGGCCCAGCCGGCGCGCGTAGCTGCGAATGGCGGTGCCATCCGCGTCGCGTTGGGACGGCGGCACGCTGTTGCCGAAGATGGTGGTGACCCGGACGGGCGAAGACCAGCGGCGCAGGGGGCTTTCCCCGCCGCGCGTCTCGAAGGCGCCCGCGTATTCATCGAAGAACACGATGCGTTGAAAATTCCGCGCGAGCATGGCGGCGGTGAAAGGCGTATCCGCACCACCGCCGTCCTGCCGCAGCAGGCCCTGGCTCAGCTGCGCGGATTGCACCTGCCCGAGATAGGCGCGCAGGGCGGCGCTTTGCTCGGAGGTCGGGCGCAATTGCGTCTCGCTGCGCACATCGGGGCGCGCGCGGGGCGTTTTAACGCTGGCGGGCGGCTCGGGCATGTCGCAGGCGGCCAGCGCCAGTCCGGCCAGCACCAGCAGGCCCCGCGCCTTCATCAGACCGCCCCGTACCACGCGGGCATCAGCGTGGCACGGCGGTGGCGGCGGTATCGCCCAGGCCCGTCGAGGTCGCCTTGGCGCTGGCGAGCGTGTCGCGCAGCTTGGCCTCCATCTCCTGCAGGTCGCTTTCGGCGGCGGCGCGGCGGGCCTTGCCTTCGTCGGCGATCTGGAGCGATTCCTCGATTGTGCCGATTAGATCGGCGTTGGCCTGTTTGACCGCCTCGATGTCGAAGACGCCGCGCTCCATCTCCTCGCGGATGATCTTGTTGCTTTCGCGCAGGTTCTTGGCGTTGGCGGTCAAAAGCTCGTTGGTCAGGTCATTGGCCTGCCGCACGGCCTGTGCTGCTTCTGCTGAGCGCTGGATCGTGACGGCCTGCGCCAGCTGGGTCTCCCACAGGGGCACGGTGTTGACCAAGGTGGAGTTGATCTTGGTCACCAGGCTTTTGTCGTTTTCCTGCACCAGCCGGATGGAGGGCAGCGATTGCATGGTCACCTGACGGGTCAGTTTCAGATCATGCACCCGCCGTTCGAGATCGTCGCGCGCGGCGCGCAGGTCGCGCAACTCCTGTGCGACCATCACCTGATCGTCCTCCGCCGCGGCGTCCACCTCTGCTGCTTTGGCGGGGATTGTTGTGCTGTCCAGCTCGGCCAGTTTCTCCTCACCCGCTGCGATGTAAAGCGCCAGCTCGTCGTAGAACTGCAGGGTCTTTTCGTAGAGCATGTCGAGCGATTTGATGTCTTTCAGCAGCTTGTGCTCATGGCCCAGCAGCTCATCGGTGATACGGTCGATCTGGCTTTGCACTTCTTCGAACTTGGCGGTGAACTTGGCAATTGGTGCTGCGCGGCCCAACAGCTTTTCCCAGAAGCTGCGCTCGCGCCGCACGTCGAGTTCGGAGATCGAAAAGCCGCGGATGGTGGTGACGATATTGCGCAGACTGTCGCCTGCAGGGCCCACGTCCTTGTTGCGCACGCCGCCCAGCATGGACTGGCTGATCTCCTGCAACTCCACCTGCGCGCGGCTGCCGAAGGAGACGATGGAGTTGGTGTCGCCCATGTCGATCTCCGCCATGCGGGTGCGGATCTCGGCGCTGACGGGCGCGTCGGCTTCGGCCAGCGGGACGATGGCGCCCGCCTCGGGCGGCTCCGGCAGAACCGTGGCGGTGACCTCTTCGACAAGTTTGAGGTCCTGGGCGGCTTTTTCGCGGGTCGTCTGTGTCATATCGGATCCTTTCGTCAGGCTTTCGCCGGGCTTTCGTCACGGGGGGCGGCACTACTCCAGCCGCACCCCTTCGCGTTGCAGACGGTCCCGCAGGACCTCTATTTCGACCGTGAGGTCGCTGTGGTCGTCCATCATCAGTTTGGTGGTGCGGTCGGTGAAATTACGCTCCAGATCATCCAGCAGGGCGAGGTAGTCATCGCGCGCCTGCGTGTCCTGGGTGCGGGCATATATGTCGGCGAATTTCACGGAGGCATCGCGTGCCCCCAGCAGATAGACACCGAGATAGCGCCGCGCCGCGGTCAGATCGCGGGGATCGTCCTCCACCGTGCGGATAAGATCCCGCACCACATCCTGAAACCGGGACATGCGGTCGATCACGCGCCGGTCGCCCGCGCGCGCAAGCGCGTCCCGCATGGCGGCCAGATGCGCTTCGGCCTCGTCGACGACGCGGGCAACGCGGTCCTGCTGGAAGCTGTCGATGCCTTCCATCCCCTTGTCGCTGAGCGGGTCGATCCCGAAGGCGGCCAGGTGCAGCCCGCCCGCGGCCACGCCAAAGATCACCGCCGCAATCAGGTTGCCGTCGTGGCTGAGCGCGGCAAGCGTCGTGCCCGTACCCGCCATGAGGGCAGCTGCGATCTTGCGCGGCATTGCGGGGCGGCGGGCGACCTTGCGCGCGGCCCAGGCGGCCTCGGCCTGCAGCCCACCGCGCAGAAGCCACGCGCCCAGTGTCAGCGCCGCCGTGCCCGCCAGCCCGAAGGCCAGACCGAGCGCGCCCTGCGTCAGCGACGTGAACAACAGCACCACGGCAGGCAGGAACATCAGGTTGGCGCGTGCGCCCACCGGATCCACCGTGTCACGCGGTCGGGCGGGTGCGCGCCCGCCCGGCGATGTTTTGCCGCTTTGCACCTGGGGTGCGCCGGGGCTGTATTTTCCACCGAAGCGTTTGGCCATCCGTTCAGAGCCCGCCCAGCAGGCCCGCGGCCACGCCCGTCATGACGACGATCAGGGCCACATAGGCAAATTTCTGCATCGTGCTGGGCGTCATGCTGTCTTTCCCGGTGGCGCGCTGACGCTAATATATAGCCATGCGCGCCCGCTTGCCAGTTCTACTGTGGTTGGGCGCTCAAGGTGTTTTGCGCCCGGGGCGTCTCGGGGCCGTCTGGGGGGGCCGCGCACGGCGCTTGCGCTGGGGTTTGCCGGGCGGTTTGGGGGCTCTGTCCCCGGGGCTTTCAAGCCCCAGCTGGTCGCGCATCACCCGCGGGCGCACTTCCTCGACGGCGCCCGATTTCAGCTCGCCCAGCTGGAAGGGGCCGTAGCTGATGCGAATGAGGCGGTTCACGCTCAGCCCGATGTCGCCGAGGGCGCGACGAATCTCGCGGTTCTTGCCTTCGCGCAGCCCGATGGTCAGCCAGGCGTTGGCACCTTGCTGGCGGTCCAGCGTCACGGTCATGGGCTGAAAGTGGTCGCCCTCGACCGTCAGCCCGCTGCGCAGGGGGTCCAGTTGCGGATCCGTTGGCCGTCCGTTGACCCGCACCCGGTAGCGGCGCAGCCAGCCGGTCGAGGGCAGTTCCAGCTTGCGCTTGATGCCGCCATCGTTGGTGAGCAGCAAGAGCCCCTCGGAGTTCAGATCGAGCCGCCCGACGCTCATCACCCGGGGCATGTCCTCGGGCAGGGCGGAATAGATCGTGGACCGGCCCTTTTCATCCCGGTCGGTACTGACGAGGCCGGTGGGTTTGTGGAACAGCCACAGGCGTGCGGGATCGCGTGCCGCCAGCGGCTTGCCATCGACGGTGATGCTGTCGGCCTCCGTCACGTTGAGCGCGGGCGAGGTGATCTGCTGGCCGTTCACCGTGACGCGGCCCGCCTCGATCATGCGCTCCGCCTCCCGCCTGCTGGCGACACCGGCGCGGGCAAGCAGTTTGGCGATGCGGTCGCCCTTGGGCGTGGCGGGATCAGGCTTGGACATAGGCCCGCCATAGCTCGTTTGCGGGGCTTGCGAAAGGGCGGGCTTTGCGGGCAACTAGCGGGATGGAATTCAACACCCACATGCAGGCGGCGCTGAGCGAGGCGCGGGCGGCTGCCAAGCGCGGCGAAGTGCCGGTGGGGGCCGTTGTGGTTTCACCCGAGGGCCAGGTGACGGCAAGCGCGGGCAACCGCACCCGGGAATTGTCGGATCCCACCGCCCACGCCGAGATCCTGGCGATCCGCGCTGCCTGCGCTGCCCTGGGCTCGGAACGGTTGACGGGCCACGCGCTCTACGTGACGCTGGAGCCCTGTGCGATGTGCGCTGCCGCCATTTCCGCGGCCCGGATTGCACGGCTTTATTACGGGGCGAGTGATCCCAAATCGGGTGGCGTGGCGCAGGGCGCGCGGGTTTTCGCGCATCCGCAGTGTCATCACGCGCCGGAGGTCTTTGATGGCATCGCCGCCGCGGAATCAGAGGCCTATCTGCGCGCGTTTTTTACAGCACGCCGGTAGAGCAGGTCCCGTGGCAGCTTGGTCAAGCGTGGATCTGGCAGTGGTGCTGCTGGTGCTTTGGGGAGCCTCCCCTCTCGGCGGTGTCAACACTGCCTGCCGGGCGAGGGGCTTGAGTTTTTTTGGCAAAGTGAGGGAGCATTCCGTTGGACTGGATGAGGACGATTGACGGCTATTGCGAGCGGCTGAGCCCGGATTACTGGGCGGAGCCGGTGAACGCGGTTACGAACCTTGCCTTTATCGTCGCGGCGCTCCTCATGTGGCGCCACTGCCGCGGTGACCGGCTGGGCCAGCTGCTCTGTGCGGTGGTCTTTGCCATCGGGGTGGGAAGTTACCTCTTTCATACCCATGCGCAGGTCTGGTCTGCGATGGCCGATGTGATCCCCATCGCGCTTTTTATCCTGATCTACATCTACGCGATGAACCGCGTTGGCTGGGGCCTGCGCCCCTGGCCCGCCGCAGGGCTTGCGGCGCTCTTCATTCCCTATGCCGCCGCGACTGTGCCGCTCTTTCAGATGGTCCCGGGTCTGGGGTCGTCTGCGGGCTACGCGCCGGTCCCGCTGCTCATCCTGATCTACGCGGTGCTGTTGCGCACCCGCGCGCCGCAGCTTGCCCGCGGTCTGGCTATCGGGGCGCTCATATTGATCGTCTCGCTCACCTTCCGCACCATCGATCTGCCGCTGTGTGACGGCTTCCCGCTGGGCACCCATTTCATGTGGCACCTGCTGAACGGGCTGATGCTGGGCTGGATGATCTGGGTTTACCGCACGGGGCGGCTTGGCAAG
The DNA here is from genome assembly GCF_947496515.1 of uncultured Roseobacter sp. Classification (GTDB taxonomy): domain Bacteria; phylum Pseudomonadota; class Alphaproteobacteria; order Rhodobacterales; family Rhodobacteraceae; genus Roseobacter. The sequence continues at coordinate 625,836 of NZ_CANMDB010000002.1, forward strand.
GCGCCCGCGGCCCGCTAAATGCGAACCCCAGCAGATGAGGAAACCTATGTCCATCGACGAGACCACCGCCGCCCGCGTGGCCAAACTCTCCCGCATCGAGGTCGCCCCCGAGGCGCTGCCCGCGCTGGCCGAAGATTTCAACCGGATCCTGGGCTTTATCGAGCAACTGGGGGAAGTGGATATCGAGGGTGTCGAGCCCATGACCTCCGTCACACCGCAGGTGCTCAAACGCCGGGCGGACGCGGTTACCGATGGCGATCAGCAGGGCAAGGTGCTGGCCAATGCCCCCGACGCGCGCGAAGGCTTCTTTGCGGTACCCAAGGTGGTTGAGTGATGGTGAAACTGAACGAATTGGGTCTGAGTGCGGCCCGCGACGCGCTGCGCAAGGGCGAGACGACCTCAAAGGATCTGACAGAAGCCTGCCTGAGCGCCATTGAAGGTGCCGGGGCGCTCAACGCCTTTGTTCACCACACGCCGGAGCTTGCGCTGGCGCGCGCTGAGGCCGCAGACGCGCGGCTGGCCGCGGGCGATGCCCCCGCCATGTGCGGTTTGCCGATCGGGATCAAGGACCTCTTCTGCACCAAGGGCGTGCCCAGCCAGGCCGGATCGCGGATCCTCGAAGGCTTCCTGCCCGAATACGAATCCACCATCAGCCAGAACCTCGCGGACGCAGGGGCCGTGATGCTGGGCAAGCTCAACATGGACGAATTCGCCATGGGGAGCAGCAACGAGACCTCCGCCTACGGCAATGCCGTGAACCCCTGGCGGCGCGGCAATGACGACGCAGCGCTGACGCCGGGCGGCTCTTCGGGGGGATCGGCCTCCGCCGTCGCGGCAGACCTCTGCCTTGCCGCCACCGGCACCGACACCGGCGGCTCCATCCGGCAACCGGCGGCCTTCACGGGCACCGTGGGCATCAAACCGACCTACGGGCGCTGCTCCCGCTGGGGGATCGTGGCGTTCGCCTCCTCGCTGGATCAGGCAGGCCCGATGACCAAATCGGTGCGCGACGCGGCAATCATGCTGGAGGCGATGTGCGGCCATGACCCCAAGGACAGCACGTCGGCCGATCTGCCCGTGCCTGACTTCGAGGCTGCGCTGACCGGCGACATCCGCGGCAAGACCATCGGCATCCCCCGCGAATACCGCATGGACGGCATGCCAGACGAGATCGAGACGCTCTGGCAGGACGGCATTGCCATGATGAAGGACGCAGGCGCCATCATCACCGATATTTCGCTGCCCCATACCAAATACGCGCTGCCCGCCTATTACGTGATCGCGCCCGCCGAGGCCTCCTCCAACCTCGCGCGCTATGACGGTGTGCGCTACGGCCACCGCGCGAAACTGGCACAGGGCGATGGCATCACCGAGATGTACGAGAAGACCCGCGCCGAAGGTTTTGGGCCGGAGGTCAAACGCCGGGTGATGATCGGCACCTACGTCCTGTCGGCAGGTTTCTATGATGCCTATTACAACCGCGCGCGCCGCGTGCGTGCCCTGATCAAGCGCGATTTCGAGCAGGTCTTCGCCGCAGGTGTCGACGCGATCCTGACCCCTGCCACCCCGTCGGCGGCCTTCGGCCTGGGCGAGATGACGGATGCGGATCCCGTTGCCATGTATCTCAACGATATCTTCACAGTCACGGTGAACCTCGCGGGGCTGCCGGGCATCGCCGTGCCTGCGGGTCTCGACAAGCAGGGGCTTCCGCTGGGATTGCAACTCATCGGACAACCCTGGGCCGAGGCCGATCTGCTGAACTCCGCACAAGTGCTTGAGGAGGCGGCTGGCTTTGTGGCCAAGCCGGGCAAATGGTGGTAACTGACGCCCGCTGACAAAAAATGCGCAAGGGGCCCCCATGACTGCACGACTTTTCCTCTCGGCCACGCTGCTCGCGGCGGTTGGCGCCTGCACAACCCCGATCCCGCTGAGCGGGCCCGACACGGGCTTTGACAACTCCGCCCAGACCCAACAGCAACGCGACGCCGCCCTAAATGGTCTGCAATCCACATTGCCCGTGGGCAGTCCGCTCGATCCGGCCTCGCCCGAGGCGACGGCGGCAGAGACCACGCGCATTCTGGCCGAAACACGCAGCCCCGCGGCCCCCGATCTCGGCCAGCCCCCGATCGAGGCGAGCCCTGCGAACCCCGCACCCGTGACGCTCAACAACCCCGGTATCTCGGATGAGAATGACTTCGACGCGGTCGCCGAGCGCGAGAGCATCGAAAGCGACGCCGCCCGGATCGCCAATAACCGCGCGCAGTACGAAGTGGTGACACCCGAAGCACTGCCCGCGCGGCCCAGCGACGACCAGCCCAACATCGTGGCCTTCGCGCTGTCGACGTCTCATCCCAAAGGTCAAAGCGTCTACGCCCGCGCAGGCTTCGGCGGCTCTACCCGGGCAGAGCGGAACTGCGCGGACTACAGATCCGCCGATCAGGCACAGATCGACTTTCTGGCCCGGGGTGGTCCGACCCGGGATCGCCGCGGCATTGACCCCGACGGCGACGGCTATGCCTGTGGCTGGGATCCCGCGCCCTACCGCGCGGCCTCCGACGGCTGAGACCCATGCGCTGGCAGGCCTCGCCCAACCACGGGCCGCGCCGCGACGGGCTGACGCCCACGATCATCGTGATCCACTACACCGCCATGGCCTCCGCACAGGCGGCCATCACGCGGCTTTGTGACCCTGCAGCAGAGGTTTCCGCGCATTACGTCATCTGCCGCACGGGTGCCGCGACACAACTCATTGCCGAAGAAAGCCGCGCCTGGCACGCGGGGCAGGGCGAATGGCACGGCCAACCGGATATCAACTCGCGATCCATCGGCATCGAACTCGACAACGCAGGCACCCATCCCTTTCCAGAGTCGCAAATGAGCGCCCTTGAAACCCTTCTGCGGGACATCCGCACCCGCTGGCCCATCGCGCCGCACAACATCATCGGCCACTCGGACATGGCTCCGGGCCGCAAATCCGATCCCGGCCCGCGCTTCGACTGGACGCGCCTCGCACGCCAGGGCCTGGCAGCGCGCGCCGGTCAGCACGACGCAGCGCCCGCCACCCCGGCCAGCTTCCGCCGGGCGGCGCGCAGCGCGGGCTTCACCGCCACCGCCGATGACGCCACCCTGCTGGCCGCGGTGCGCCTGCGCTTCCGGCCCCATGCCACGGGCCCGCTCCAGCCGCAGGACATCTCCGCCCTCCCGCGTGTCGACTGACGCGCCGACCTGCTCTTTCATCTTGCCAAATAAACTCATTCCGCAGCGGTGCCCCCATTGACCCCGCCCGCATTTGCACGCACACCCGCACCGCGCGGAAGGTCGGATGACCGCTGCGCCGGGGCGACCCGGCGGGGAGGAAAGTCCGGACTCCGGAAATCAACGGTGCCGGGTAACGCCCGGGCGAGGTAACTCGACGGAAAGCGCCACAGAAATGAAACCACCGCGCCCCGGCGCGGCAAGGGTGAAACGGTGGGGTAAGAGCCCACCGCGCCGGTGGCAACACCGGCGGCATGGCAAGCCCCACCGGGAGCAATGCCAAATAGGGACCGCGCGTCGCAAGACAGGGCCGTTTTCGCCCGAGCAGGTCCGGGTTGGCAGCTAGAGCCCCCCTGGCAACAGCGGGGCAAGAGGAATGGTCATCGAACCGGCAGCAGTGCCGGGGAACAGAATCCGGCTTACAGACCTTCCGCGCACGCCACTCCCAGATGATGGCATTTCCAGTTGACAGTGCCCGCGATCCCGTTAAAAGCCGGGCTTCAGGATTATTTCGGCCTCCGCTCCGCGCGCAGGCACCGCAGGAGACATGACCCATGGCCAAGCCAACCACCATCAAGATCCGCCTGAACTCCTCCGCGGGAACAGGCCATTTCTACGTCACCAAGAAAAACGCCCGTACCATGACCGAAAAGATGGTCGTGCGGAAATATGACCCCGTCGCGCGCAAGCACGTTGAATATAAAGAAGGCAAGATCAAGTAGGATCTGGCCTCACGATCGGGCATACCGGGCCTCGCACTCTGCGCGGCCTTTTTCATCTCTGAGGGAACGCCGTGCAGCGGGTGATGATCCTTGGCGGCCCGGGCTCGGGCAAAAGCACGCTGGCGCGGCGGATGGGCGTGCGCACGGGGCTGCCCGTGCACCACATGGATCATATCCACTGGCTGCCGGGCTGGGCGGAGCGTCCAAAACCCGAAAAGATCGCGATGGCACAGCGCATCGAACGCAGCCCTGCGTGGATATTCGAGGGCGGCCTGTCGGCGACCTATGACCACCGCGCCAGCCGCGCCGATACGCTGGTCTGGCTCGACTTGCCCGTGGGCCTGCGCATGTGGCGCGTGACGTGGCGGCTGATGCGCAATTACGGTCAGCGCAGACCCGATATGGCAGAGGGCTGCCTCGAGACGGTCCACCGCGAGACTTTACCCTTCTACGTCTATATCTGGAGGACGCGTCGCACCCACAGGTCCCGGATCCAGCGCCTGATCGACGCGCATCCGCGGCTCTCGGTGCATCAACTGACATCGCGCGGTGCAGTGGCGCGGTTCATCGCAGGGCTCGGTACCGCTCCCGTCGGCTGAAACGAAAAAGGCCGGCCCCTCTCAGGACCGGCCCCAAACCGTCGATGTAAAAGCGTTATTCGCGATTGCCGAAGAGCGACAGCAGCATCATGAACATGTTGATGAAGTTCAGATAGAGGCTCAGCGCGCCCATGATACCGGACTTCTGCAACCACTCCTGATCGCCATGGTGGGCGTGTGCCAGGTATGTGTTCTTGATGTTCTGCGTGTCATAAGCGGTCAGACCGGCAAAGATCAGAACACCGATGGCCGAAATCGCGAACATGATCGCGGGCGACCCCAGGAAGATGTTGACAATCGACGCAACGACGAGGCCGATCACGCCCATGATCAGGAAGCTACCCCAGCCGGAGATGTCTTTCTTGGTGGTGTATCCCCACAGCGACAGGCCCGCGAAGGCGATCGATGTGATCAGAAAGATCTGGGCAATCGACATGCCCGTGAAGGCCACGAAGATCCACGATATCGACAGACCCATCACCGCCGCAAAGGCGTAGAAGAACGTCTGCGCCGCGGCCGCGGAGAATTTGTTGATCATGGCACTGAAGCCAAAGACCATCGCCAGCGGCGCGAACATCACGATCCAGCCCAGGATATTCGGCTGCAGCGTTACCGGATCACGGAAAATCGCCATCAGTTCCGGCGCTGTGCCCACGGCCCAGGCCACGGCAAAAGTGATCAGCATGCCTATGGACATTGTGCCATAGACTTTATTCATATGGGTACGCAGCCCCTCATCAATCTGGGCGGCGCGGGATCCGGCTGTGGACCGGATTGTATTCACGTCAGCCATTAAAGACCTCCACTCGGCTATTATGCGCGTCAGACGTCCTGCGCGCTCTCTGCGCTGAATATCGGCAGCGCAGAGGGTCTTTTCAAGGTCTTTTGGTCAGCAATGGCCGTCAGAGACGCGATTTCGGCGCATAAATTTGCAGCGAGGACAAAAGCGGCAGCCCCCGGCCTTCAACGCCGAACCCATGTGTCCGGCACATCCCACGCGGGCCGCCGCGCTTCGGCCTGGGCTGCTTCACTGCAAATGCCGATATCCTCCAGCGCGCGGGCATCCAGTCTGGCGAGCGTCTGCCGCGACCGATAAAGGGTCAGATACGTGCGAAAACCGGTGCGAGAGCGGTGCAGGCGCCGCGAAAGCTGTGCGCCCAGAAACTCGGTGAGAACCATGGCTCAATCTCCTTCGTGATATTTGAGTGATCTTTCATCAACGTACTTGATCTATATGCTCAAGCCTGTCTTATATTGAAAACGAATGTTTTTGATCTGATCCATCAGGAGGTGTGATATGCGAAATCTGGACATCACCGTGCTGCGCTCTTTTGTCGCCGTGGCAGACAGCGGCGGCGTCACCCGGGCGGCGGGTTTTCTGCATCTGACGCAATCTGCCGTCTCCATGCAGCTTAAGCGGCTGGAAGAGTTGCTGGATGTCGACCTGCTCGACCGCACCGGGCGCACCATCGCGCTGACCGCGGCGGGAGAGCAGCTGCTGGTCTACGCCCGCCGGATGGTGGCGCTGAACGATGAGGTGGTGGGCCGGCTGACCGACCGACCTTTCGAGGGAGAGATCGTGCTGGGCGTGCCCCATGACATCGTCTACCCGGCCATCCCGCAGGTGCTGAAACAGTTCAATGCCGCCTTTCCGGGGGTGCGCGTACGCCTTGTGTCCTCCTACACCCGCGCGCTGAAGGAGATGTTTGCCCGCGGCGACTGTGATCTGATCCTGACGACCGAGAAAGCGGTGGACCCGGGCGGCGACACGCTGAGCCGCAAGCCGCTGCTGTGGGTCGGGGCGCCCGGCGGCGCGGCCTGGCGGCAGCGGCCCCTGCGGCTGGCCTTTGGCAGCAGCTGCACCTTTCGCCCGCATGTGGTCGAGGCGCTGGATGAGGCGGGTATCCCCTGGGACATTATCGTTGAAACCGAAAGCGACCGGACCATCGAGGCCACGGTCAGCGCCGATCTCGCCGTGCACACCATGATTGAGGGAACCGAGCCGCCGCATCTGGAGCGGATCGAGCATGCAGGCGCGCTGCCACCGCTCTCGCATCAGCTCATCAACCTTTACGGCGCGCGGGTGACCCAGAACGACGTGCATGAAACGCTGGCGCGTTTTTTGTGCCGCGCCTTTTCCGGCGAAGAGGCGCGCCCGCTCAAGATTGCCTGATGTCGCCTCCGGCTGCGGGCAGGAGGGCGCTCATTGGACACCCTCACCGCCCACCGGCGGCTATCCGCCGGTTTCGGTCCCGATCGGCGGATTTCACCTCACGCCGGACACACCGGACGGATCTGCACCTTTTTTGTGGTGATCGTAGCCGGTCGGCGCATGTCATAGGACATAAATCGGGCGCGGGAGCCGCGAGAATCAACTGTAGATTGAGGAAACCAGCCAAAATTTGACCAAATACAAAAAATTTTAACTGAATGGTGATCTCTGAAACAATGTATCAAAAGCACCTGATTTTACAGGGAAAGACGAATGCTGCCGTGCTTTCCGGCACGTCGGTCGTCAGCCTGTTGGTGTTATAATGATTGATCGGGTCCCGTTTTTCACTATTGTTCGGCGGCAAGACGGCGCCGTGCAAATCGCGGCTAGGTTGTATCGCAAACAATCCGACCGCGAGGTCGCCAGCTCTTGATATAGGTACGAGGTAAAAGCAGATGGTCCATGTCGTCGATGTTCACGTAGGCAAGCGGATCCGGCAGCGGCGCTGGCTGGTTGGTATGACACAGCAGAAACTGGCCGAATGCGTCGGGATCAAGTTCCAGCAGATCCAGAAGTATGAGACCGGTGCAAACCGCGTCAGCGCGTCCCGGCTCTGGGACATTGCCGATGCGCTGGAGGTTGATGTGGCGTTCTTCTTCGAAGGGCTCAAGACGGAACCGTCGGCAGAGCCTGCGCAGGACGCCGTTCCAGCGGATATGCTGGGCGACAAGGAAGCGATGGATCTGGTCCGCTCCTATTACGCGATCCCGGAAAATCAGCGCCGTCGGCTTTTTGAGCTGGCGCGGGTGCTCAGCGACGTCGCCTGAGGTCACTTTTCGTCGCATCGTGAGTGGCAGTGCTCTTGCATCCGCTTGAGACGACTGCCACCACACGGTCATGACTCCACGTACTGATCCAACCGGTTGCGCTGCCATTCATCAGGTCGCGCAACAGCTGGCCGATGCGGCCCGCGCCGCCATCCTGCCCTATTTCCGGCAGGCGGGGCTGGCGGCGGAGAACAAGCACAAAGACGGATTCGATCCGGTCACCGAGGCTGACCGCGCGGCGGAGCGTGCCATGCGGGCGATCCTGACCGAGCAGCGCCCGGATGACGCCATCCTGGGCGAGGAATACGGGGCCCGGGCGGGCAGCAGCGGGCTGACCTGGGTGCTCGATCCCATCGATGGCACGCGCGCTTTCATCAGCGGAACACCCACCTGGGGTGTGCTGATCGCGGTCTCCGATGACGATGGGCCGTTCTACGGGATGATCGACCAGCCCTACACGGCGGAACGGTTCGTGGGGTTTGAGCGCCACGCGCGCATGACGGGGCCCTTGGGTGACCGCGATCTGGGCACGCGGAACACCGCACGGCTGGCCGATGCGGTCCTCTTCACCACCTTCCCCGGGGTTGGCACCGGGGCCGAGCGTGCGGCGTTCGAGGCTGTCTCGCAGCGTACCAAACTGACCCGCTACGGGATGGATTGCTACGCCTATGCGTTGCTCGCCTCGGGTCAGATCGATCTGGTGATCGAGGCCGGGCTGCAGGCCTACGACATTCAGGCGCCTATCGCGCTGATCCAGGCCGCCGGCGGCGTGGTAACCAATTGGGAGGGCGGCCCTGCCCATGGGGGAGGGCGCGCGCTCGCCGCCGCCAACCCGGAGATCCACGGCGCAGCGCTTGAGGTGCTGCGCGAGAGCCTGGGATGAGCGCGCTGCTGCTGCGCGGGGCGGACCATCTGGTCACCATGGACGATGCAGACCGGGTGCTGCGCGATGCGGATGTGCTGGTGGAGAACGGCCGGATCGCGGCCATCGGCGCCGATCTCGCGAGCAACGCGCCCGACCTGCCCGTGCTGGACGTTCACGGCTGCCTTGTCACCCCCGGTCTGGTCAACACGCACCACCACCTCTTTCAGTCGCTGACCCGTGCGGTACCTGCCGCACAGGACGCCTTGCTGTTTGACTGGCTGCAAACGCTCTACCCGATCTGGGCGCGGCTGACGCCGGAGCATATCTACACCTCGGCGCAGGTCGGACTGGCGGAGCTTGCGCTGTCGGGCTGCACGCTCAGCAGCGATCACCTCTATCTCTTTCCCAACGGCGCCCGTCTGGATGACACCATCGCGGCGGCGGCGGAACTGGGCCTGCGGTTTCAGCCGACCCGCGGGGCCATGAGCATCGGGCGGTCGCAGGGCGGCCTGCCGCCCGATGATCTGGTGGAGCGGGAGGCGGATATTCTGGAAGACTGCCTGCGCGTCATCGACCGCTTTCACGATGCCGGTGCGGGGTCCATGTGCCGGGTCGGTGTGGCGCCCTGTTCGCCTTTCTCCGTCAGCCGGGAGCTCATGCGCGACGCGGCTCTGCTGGCGCGGGACAAGGGTGTGATGCTGCACACCCATCTGGCCGAGAACGAGGAGGATATCGCCTATTCGCTGGAAACCTTCGGCTGCCGTCCCGGCCAATACGCGCAGGATCTGGGCTGGGTGGGGCGGGATGTCTGGCACGCCCATTGCGTCAAGCTCGATCCGGCCGAGATCGATCTTTTCGCCGCCACAGGTACCGGTGTCGCCCATTGCCCCTGCTCCAACTGCCGTCTGGGCAGCGGCATCGCGCCCGTCACCGCCATGCGTGCGGCAGGGGTGCCGGTGGGCCTAGGCGTGGATGGTTCGGCCAGCAATGACGCGGGCAATCTCGTGGCCGAGGCCCGGCAGGCGATGCTGCTGCAACGCGCCGCCCAGGGCGCCCGCGCCATGCGCCCCATGGCCGCGCTCGAGCTGGCGACCCGCGGTGGCGCGGATGTGCTGGGCAGACCCGAATGCGGGCGCATCGCGGTGGGCTGCCGTGCGGATCTGGCCGTCTGGGACGTGTCGGGCATCGAGACCGCGGGGAGCTGGGACCCGGCGGCGCTTTTGCTTGCCGGACCCACGACCGTGCGCGACCTGATCGTGGAAGGTCGCCAGATCGTGCGGGACGGTCAGCTGACGACGCTCGACATGGGCGCGCTGATCGCCCGGCAAAACCGCATGGTGCAGGCGTTGCGCGCGGCGCTTTAGTACCGGCAGTCACACGCTTTTCTACCAATCGGGCAGAGGGCGACGGCGCCGGAAAGGCCTTCGAAGGCCTTTCGCCTCCGGCAGGTGCTGCGCAGCAGATCAGCCGTCGCGCTGGCGTCGGGTCCCGGCAATCCACACATCGGCAATGGCGCGGTCATCGCCCATCATCAGCGTCGGAAAGACCGCCTCCCAGATCGTCTCCGCCTCCGCCGCTCGCTGCGCGATGGCGGGGGTGGAGGCCAGATCCAGCACCGTCAGATCCGCTTCCATGCCCGGGGCGAGCGTGCCGATACGGTCGTGCAGATGCAGGCTCCGCGCGGAGCCTGTGGTCGCCAGCCAGAGCAGTTGCGCGGGATGCAGGGGCGTGCCGCGCAGCTGGGCGATCTCATAGGCCGCGGCCATGGTCCGCAACATGGAAAACGACGACCCGCCCCCGGTGTCCGTCGCCAGCCCCACCGGGATGCCGCGCGCCGCAACACCCGCCAGATCCATCAGACCCGATCCGATAAAGCTGTTGGAGGTCGGGCAATGGGCCAACGCCGCGCCGGTCTCGGCCAGCCGGTCGATCTCCCGCGGGGTCAGGTGGATAGAGTGGCCGTAAAGCCCGCGCGCCCCCAGCAGCCCGTGCGCCTCATAGGTGTCGAGGTAGTCGCGCGCCTGCGGAAACAGCGTCTCGACCCAGGCGACCTCCGCGCGCTGCTCGCTCAGATGGGTCTGCATCAGACAGCCTGGATGCTCCGACCAGAGCGCGCCCATGGCACTCAGCTGCGCGGGGCTCGAGGTCGGCGAAAACCGCGGTGTGATGGCGTAGCCCGCGCGCCCCCGACCATGCCAGCGCGCGATCAGCGTCTTGCTGTCGTCATAGGCCGATTGCGGCGTATCCAGCAGGCCAGCGGGCGCGTTCCGGTCCATACAGACCTTGCCCGCCACCGTCCGCATACCCCGCGCCGCCGCTGCTTCGAAAAACGCGTCCACGCTGTGGGGGTGGGTCGTCGCAAAGGAGCACATGCTGGTGGTGCCATGATCCAGCGCCAGATCCAGATAGCGCGCGGCAATGGTGCGTGCATAGTCTGGATCCTCCAGCCGCATCTCCTCGGGAAACGTATAGGTGTTCAGCCAGTCGATGAGCTGTTTGCCCCAGCTGGCGATCATCGCGGTCTGCGGATAATGCACGTGGGCGTCGATGAAACCGGGGCAGATCAGGTTCTCCGCGTAGTCCACGACAACCGCCTGGCGGTACCGCCTGCGCAGGTCCTCAGCCGCACCGACCTCGGCGATCCGCCCTGCCTCGATCAATACGCCGCCCGATGGGGTGATGCGCACAGCCTCCTCCCAGGGACCCGTCAGCGGATCGCCCACAGCCTCGAATGTCTGACCGATCAGAAGGGTTTGCGCACTCATGCCACTTGTCTAGGCGTCCGCGCTCCGGGCCACAACGGGCAAACCGCGCAAGATTGTCACCGGAGAAGGCTGCGCCTATGGTCCGGGCAACACGAAAGAGGAGAGGCCCATGACCGAGCAGTCAGCAGAGGTGGCGCGGGACGACGAGGACGACGCCTACCTTCTGGGGCCCAAGGCGATTGCGGCGATCCTTTACGCCGTGGACATCGACGACAGTGCCAAGCTGACGGAGCTCATGGCGCCGCTGCACGCCGCCGACATCGCGGATCTGCTCGAACAGATCAATCCCTTTGACCGGTCCCGGCTCATTCGCCTCTACGGGCGGGAGTTCGACGGCGAAATCCTGTCGGAACTCGACGAAGCGATTCGCGAGGAAGTCATCGCGGTTCTGGCGCCGCAGGTTCTGAACCAGGCCATCCGCGACATGGACAGCGACGATGTGGTCGATCTGGTCGAGGATCTGGAGGACCACCAGCAGGAAGCCATCCTCAAGGCGCTCCCCGATACCGACCGGGTCGCGGTCGAACAGGCGCTCAGCTACCCGGAATACTCCGCCGGTCGCCTGATGCAGCGCGAGGTCGTCATGGCGCCCGAGCACTGGACCGTGGGCACCGCCATCGACCATCTGCGCAGCACACCGGAGGCGCAGCTGCCGGATCAGTTCTACCATATCGTGCTGGTGGACCCGCGGCTGCACCCCATTGGCAACGTCACGTTGGGCAAGCTCATGCGCTCCAAACGCGAGGTACGGCTGAAGGACATTCAGGAAGAGACCTTCCAGATCATCCCCGCCACCCAGGACGAATCGGACGTGGCCTACGCCTTCAACCAGTACCACCTGATCTCCGCCCCCGTGGTCGATGACGAAGACCGCCTGATCGGGGTGATTACCATCGACGACGCCATGGCCGTGCTCGACGAAGAGCACGAAGAAGACATCCTGCGCCTTGCCGGTGTGGGGGAAGGCTCGCTCAGCGACCGGGTGATCGAGACGACCAAGCAGCGCCTGCCGTGGCTCGCCGTCAACCTCGTCACCGCCATCGCCGCCAGCCTCGTGATCGCCCAGTTCGAGGTGGCGATCGCCCAGATCGTGGCGCTGGCGGTGCTGATGCCGATCGTCGCCTCCATGGGCGGCAATGCGGGCACCCAGTCGCTGACCGTGGCGGTGCGCGCCATCGCCACCAAGGACCTGACCGGCGCCAACGTCTGGCGGGTCATCCGGCGCGAAGTGCTGGTGGGGCTGATCAACGGTGTGATCTTTGCGGTCGTCATGGGCGTCGTGGGCCTGATCTGGTTCGGCTCGCCCGCGCTGGGCTACGTGATTGCGGCCGCCATGGTGATCAATCTCGTGGTGGCGGGGCTCGCAGGTACGGTCATCCCGGTGATCCTCGACCGGGTGGGCGTGGACCCGGCCCTTGCCTCGGGCGCCTTTGTGACCACGGTGACGGATGTGGTGGGCTTTTTCGCCTTCCTGGGCCTCGCCGTGATCGTGCTGTTGTGAGCGCAGGGTTTCATCGCGCGTTCACGCGCGTCTTTCGTCATCGCGCGCCTGTGCGCGTCTTTCGTCACAGCGCGACCACGCGTGTTTTCCGCTACTGCGCGCCCGCGCCCCTGTTTCATCATCGCGCGTTCATGAGCGTACCAACCACCTTTCGCCAGTCGGAAGGCCTTTCCGCGTGCTCCGGTGACTGATCTGGCAGAGGCCAAGGCCGCCGCCCGCAAAGCCGGTTTCGCCCGGCGCAAGGCGGCGCATGCAGCCGATCCGGGTACCGGGGCAGGGGTGCTCTCGGGCTTTCTGGCAGGGTTTCGCGGCGTGCCGCTCTCGGGCTACGTGCCCATCCGGACAGAGATTGACCCGCTGCCCGCCATGGCAGAGGCCGCCGCCCATGGCCCCGTGGGCATCCCGGTGATCGACGGCGCGGGGCAGCCCCTGCGCTTTGCCCGCTGGCAGCCCGGAATGGCGCTCATTGATGGTCCTTTTGGCGCGCAAATCCCGCAAACGCCGGACTGGATGGAACCCGAGATCCTGATCCTGCCCCTGGTGGCCTTTGATGCGCACGGTGTCCGCCTGGGCTACGGCGGTGGCTTTTACGACCGCACGCTGGACCGTCTCCGCGCCCGGCGCGCGACACTGGCGGTGGGCTTTGCCTATGCCGCACAGGAGGCCCAACGTCTGCCGCAGGAGCCCACAGACCAGCCGCTCGACTACATCGTCACAGAAGCAGGCGTGTTGGACCTGCAGCATTCCGACTGAGCGGAGACCTGCACCTCTGGCCCCTCGATGGCCCGTCGCACATGGTCTCGGTGCGGAAGGTGATCCCAAGGTCTCCTGCGCGGTTGGGCACTTTCGCCAGCGAGACGACCCCGTGCCGGGTTGACGCCACCATCGGAGAGCTTGTCTGGGCCTCATCTTCCCCCGAACCCTCGCAAAACCACCCGCCGCGCCCGGCTCGGGGCGGTGAGGTGCCCGGAGCAGGCATCGACGCGCCCGACGTCCCGGCATATTCCCGGCGGTCGTGCGGTGTCACGCTGCGCGGGCGGATGTCCGGGCCGGTTTCCTATCGGCGCGCGGTGGCGCACAGATCGTGGTCTCAACCCCGCGGGCTGCAAACAATTCTGCTCCGTTGCCCTTGCCGAGCACCGGGCCGCGCCCTACCCATCCTGAATGAAAATACTTTTCCTCGGGGACGTGATGGGTCGGGCCGGGCGTCGCGCCATCAGCGAGACGCTGCCGCGGCTGCGCAAGGACTGGCGGCTGGATTTCGTCGTGGTCAACGGCGAGAACGCCACCTCCGGCGCCGGGCTGTCGGGGGCGCATGCGCGCACGATGCTGGACGCGGGCGCCGATTGCGTGACGCTGGGCGATCACGCCTTTGATCAGCGCGACATGCTGCAGTTCATCGAGCAGGAACCCCGCGTGATCCGGCCCCTCAACTTCTCCAAGGCCGCACCGGGCAAGGGGGCCCGGCTCTTCACCGCTCGGAACGGGCGCAAGGTGCTGGTCGCGCAGGTGCTGGGGCAGGTCTTCATGAAGCGCCCCTTCGATGATCCCTTCTCGGCGCTGGAGCCGGTGCTCAAGACCCACCCTCTGGGTGGGCAGGCGGCGGCTGCGATCGTGGATGTGCACTGCGAGGCGACCTCGGAAAAGATGGCCATGGGTCATTTCTGCGATGGCCGCGCCAGCCTCGTGGTGGGCACGCATACCCACGTGCCCACGGCGGATGCGATGATCCTGCCGGGCGGCACCGGGTACCTCAGCGATGCGGGGATGTGCGGCGACTATGCCTCCGTCATCGGGATGGACAAGGCAGAGCCCCTGCGCCGCTTCATCACCGGCATGCCGCGCGACCGCTTTCAGCCCGCCACGGGGCCCGTGACCCTCTCCGGTGTCTACGTGGAGACCGACGACCGCACCGGCAAAACCACCCGCATCGAGATGGTGCGCGACGGCGGGTTGTTGCAGCAAAGCGCGCCATGACAGGGATGACACGTCCGGCGGGCGGGGCGGAGCGGCTGATGCTGACGGTGGTGCTGCTGGTGCTGGGAGCAGGCTGGGGCATCACCATGCCGCTCACCAAGATCGCCGTCTCAACAGGCTTTGGCCATTTCGGGCTCATCTTCTGGCAACTGGTGATCGGTGTGGTCTTGATGAGCCTCCTTCTCCTCTTGCGGGGGAAGGGCCTTCCAAGGCCCTTCCAGCGCGGGCCCGGACCGTGGCGCGTCTGGGCCGTGATCGCGCTGGTCGGCACGCTGGTGCCCAACACGGCCTCTTACCAGGCCGCGGTCCATCTGCCCGCAGGGATCATGGCGATCCTTCTGTCAATGATCCCCATGTTCGCCTTCCCTGTGGCGCTCGGCATGGGGCTCGACCGTTTTTCCTGGCGCCGTCTCGGCGGGCTCGTGGCCGGGCTCACCGGTGTTCTGCTCATCGTGGGCCCGGGCGCGCGCATCGCGGGCGATATCCCTGTGTTCTGGGTGGGCGTCGCCCTGATTGCCGGCATGTGCTACGCGATGGAAGGCAACATCGTCGCCAAATGGGGCACCGCCGGGATGGACCCGGTAGAGGTGCTCTGGGGCGCGTCCCTGCTGGGGGCCATCGCCGTGCTGCCGCTGACACTGCTCACGGGCCAGTTCATCCCGCCGGGGGCTCTCAACAGCACCGCCGGTCACGCGCTGATCGGGGCGGCGCTGGCGCACACGGGCGTTTACGCAGGCTACGTCTGGCTGGTGGGGCGCGCGGGCGCCGTCTTTGCGGTGCAGGTTAGCTATTTGGTCACGGGTTTCGGTGTATTCTGGGCAAAACTGATCTTGGATGAAGCTTACGTCGGCGTGATCTGGGCCGCGCTGCTGATGATGTTTGCAGGTCTCTACCTGGTGCAACCGCGCCCCAAGCCCGCGCTTGCCCCGGCCTGAGCGATGCGCAACACTCCCGCCATGCGCGAACAGACCCCAAGGTAGCACCGCACTTGCCCTTCCTGACCGAGCTTTCCCCCAACGCCCCCGCCTTCGCCACCCTCGCGGTGGTGGCGCTGATGTTCGTGATGTTCATGCGCGAAAGCTACCCGACCGAGGTCGTGGCCATTGCGGGTGCGGCGGTGATGCTCACCCTCGGCGTGCTGCCCTACGACGACGCCCTCGCGGTGCTCAGCAACCCCGCCCCCTGGACCATTGCCGCGATGTTCATCGTGATGGGGGCACTGGTGCGCACCGGCGCGCTGGAGGTGCTGACCCAGCTCGCCGAACGCTACGCCAAGACCCACCCCCGCGGCGCTGTCGCTGGCGTGATCCTGTCGGTCATGGGGGCCTCGGCCATTATGAACAATACCCCCGTTGTGGTCGTGATGATCCCGGTCGTGGTCCAGCTGAGCCAGACCCTGGGTGAAAAAGCCTCGAAGTTTCTCATCCCGCTCAGCTATGCGGCGATCATGGGCGGCTCGCTCACGCTGATCGGCACCTCCACCAACCTGCTGGTGGACGGGGTCGCCCGTACGCAAGGGCTGGCGCCCTTCACCATCTTTGAGATCCTGCCTATCGGTCTGGTGGTCTGCGTCTGGGGGCTGATCTACCTCAGCCTCTTCGCCCGCCGCCTGCTGCCCGAGCGCGACAGCATGGCCAACATGCTCTCGGACCGCTCCAAGATGAAGTTCTTCACCGAGGCGGTGATCCCGCCTGACTCAAACCTCATCGGGCGTGAGGTGCTGAGCGTGCAGCTCTTCAAACGCGAGGGTGTGCGGCTCATCGACGTCGTCCGGGGCGACGCCTCTCTGCGCCGCAACCTCCAGGGGGTCGAGCTTCAGCTGGGCGACCGCGTGGTGCTGCGGACCCAGATGACCGAACTGCTCAGCCTGCAGGCCAACAAGGAACTCAAGCGCGTCGATCAGGTCTCGGCGGTGGAAACCACCACCGTCGAAGTGCTCATCACCCCCGGCTGCCGCATGATCGGTCGCAGCCTGGGCGCGCTGCGGCTGCGGCGGCGCTACGGCGTCTATCCGCTGGCGGTGCACCGGCGCAATCAGAACATCGGGCGGCAGCTTGATGATCTGATCGTCCGGGTGGGCGACACCCTGCTGCTCGAAGGCGCGCCTGCCGATATTCAACGGCTCGCGGCAGACATGGACATGGTCGATGTCTCCCACCCTTCCGCGCGCGCCTTCCGGCGCAGCCATGCGCCCATCGCGGTGCTGGCGCTGGCTGGGATCGTCACCCTTGCCGCCTTCAACGTGGCGCCGATCCTGCTGCTGGCGATCCTTGCCGTGGCGCTGGTGCTGGTGACGGGCTGCATTGACGCGGATGAGGCGTTCTCCTTCGTGGATGGCCGCCTGCTGGCGCTCATCTTCGCGATGCTGTCGGTGGGTGCCGCGCTGCAGAACTCGGGCGCTGTCGCACTCATCGTCGATGCGGTCTCGCCCACGCTTCAGACGATGCCGCCCTGGCTGGTGGTGCTGGTCGTCTTCCTGATGACCTCCACCTTCACCGAGATCGTCTCCAACAATGCCGTGGCGGTGATCATGACACCGCTGGCCATTGGTCTGGCCGCCGCACTCGGCCTCGACCCGCGGCCTCTGGTGGTCGCTGTGATGATCGCCGCCTCCTGCGCCTTTGCCACGCCGATCGGTTACCAGACGAATACGCTGGTCTACGGCCCGGGTGGGTACCGGTTTACGGATTTCATGCGCGTGGGCATTCCGCTCAACCTCAGTATGGGGGTGATCTCCTCGCTGACCATCCCTCTGATCTGGCCGCTTTGACGCCCCCGTTGACGCTCTATGCCGCTATGCAGCAATTGCAATGCAGCATTGCCGTGTTTACGCTTGTTTCTTAGGGGTTTGTTCATATTTTCGGTCGTATCAGAACGCATGGTTCTGAGGAAAGGAGTGGCTTATGAACACTGTGATAGCACGACTGAAGGACGCGGCCGAGAAGCGGGCGCAGTTCAACCGCACCTATAACGAGCTGCGGTTCATGCCACGCGAAACGGCGATTGATCTGGGGATGTTCCCGGAAGACGCCTATCATGTGGCGTACGCCCACGTCTACGGACGCTAAGGCGATACCGGCGCAGAAACGCGCCACGAGTTTCCCAGGCCCGCGGCTGGTACCGAAAGGTTAAAACCAGTGCGCGGGCCTTTTATGTTTCGGGCCAGTGACCACGCCCTGCGCGATCCCGTGGCCCGGGCGCGCAACGGGGCAGCAGCGCGGGAAAGGCCTTCGAAGGCCTTTGGCCCAGCGGCGCGCGCCGCACCGGTTCTGGGCGTTCGCACAGCACAGGGGTCGTTAGGAAACCGCATCGTCCGCTGCGTTACCGCGGCGCCCACCGCGACAAACACCGACGTCATACCGACGCAATACCGACGTGGTACCGACACGCGGTTTCGCTTCGGAATAAGGCCCGATGCCGCGATAGGGCGATTCGCCCCGCGGCGGTCCGCCAGCCGTTGCGCGTCCGTACCGGTTACAAAGGCCACACGATCAGGATCATCGGGATGGAGACCGCGACCACGATGATTTCCAGCGGCAACCCCATGCGCCAGTAGTCGCCAAACCGGTACCCGCCGGGCCCCAGGATGAGCGTATTGTTCTTGTGCCCGATGGGCGTCAGGAAGGCCGAGGAGGCCGCCACCGCCACGGCCATCAGAAAGGGGTCCGGCGAGACCTCAAGGCTCTGCGCCATCTGGATGCCCACGGGCGCTGCGACGATGGTCGTGGCGGTATTATTGAGCACGTCCGACAGCGTCATGGTCACCACCATCAGCACCGTGAGCACCGCCCAGGCGGGCAAGCCGTCGGTCCAGCCTACCAGCGCACCCGCAATCAGCTCTGTCCCGCCGGAGCTTTCCAGCGCCGCACCCAGCGGGATCATGGAGCCCAGCAGCACCACTACCGGCCAGTTGATATGATCGTAAAGTTCCGCCAGCGGCACGATCCGGGCCAGCACATAGGCCACGACCACCAGCCCCAGAGCGATGGGCAGATAGAGCAGCCCCAGGCTCGCCGCCACCACGGCACCGGCAAAGAGCCCGATGGCCAGCCACACCTTGCGGTTCTCCGTCACCGCCAACCCCCTGTCCGCCAGCGGCAAACACCCCAGCCAGTCAGTGACGTCCGGCCCGGTGTCGCGCGGCACCAGCAACAGCAGGATATCGCCCGCCTCCACGCGCGTCTTGCGCAGGTGGTGCGTCATCCGTTTGCCCTGCCGCGAGATGCCCAGAAGAACCGTGCGCTGGCGCCAGGCAAGACCGATGGATTGCGCAGTCTTGCCGGTAATGCGAGAGACCTCCGGCACGACAACCTCAATAATTTCAACGCCTTCTCCGTCAGCGCGCAGGGCCTCCTCGCGCTTGGCCTCCGCCACGGCCAGATCCAGACTGGTGCGAAACTCATCCAGCGCATCCGGCGTGGCCTCCAGCACCAGCGCGTCGCCCGCCCGCAGAACGGTATTGCGCGACTGGCCGTAGCGCCGCTTGCCGTCGCGAATGAGACCGAGGATCGCCACATCCGCGCGTTCCGCAGGCTCGATCAGTTCGGCCACCCGTTTGCCGATCTGCTTGCTCTCTTCGGGCAAGATCAGCTCCGCGATATACTGCGCGAGATCCGCCTCCGTCACCGTTGGTGCCTCTCTCTGCGGGATCAGCCGCCAGCCGATGAGGGCCACGAAAAGCAGCCCCGCGCCTGCCGCAGCCAGACCCACCGGCGCGAAATCGAACATCGCGAACGGTGCGCCGAGAGAATCTTCACGAATGGTGGCGATGATGATGTTGGGCGGCGTGCCGATCAGCGTGGCCATGCCACCCAGAATCGTCGCGAAACTCAGCGGCATCAGGCTCAGCCCCGCGGGCCGCGCCGCCTTGCGGGCGGTCTGGATGTCCACCGGCATCAGCAGGGCGAGGGCCGCCACATTGTTCATAAAGGCCGAGAGCACACCGCCGATGGCCCCCATCAGCGCGATATGCGCGCCAAGCGAGCGGGAGGCATCCACCAGCGTCCGGGTGATCAGGAACACCGCACCCGACCGCACCAGACCGGCGGAGACCACCAGCACGAGGGCCACGACCAGCGTGGCCGGATGGCCGAAGCCCGCAAAGGCTTCCGCACTGGGGACCACGCCCAGCACCACCGCGATCATCAGCGCGGAAAACGCCACGATATCATAGCGAAACCGCCCCCAGAGCAGCAGGCCAAAGACCGCCGCAAAGAGCGTGAAGAGAATAATCTGGTCGGATGTCACTGGCTCGGTCCTCGCCCTTGATTTCGCGATGTGTTTTGCCTCAAGTGCCGTTATGTCGGATTTGAGCTTTTTAATCACCAACGGATTTTTTGTGGCTCTGGAGGCTGCGGGCAGGCTCGGCCCGCGTGCCGCCTCGCGGATGAAGCTGCGGATTTTCGGGCTCAACCGCTATCTGCGCGGGGTGGAGCATAGCTGGCGCAATCCCGACCATCTGCGGTGGAGCCATGTGGATCAGGCACGCCACACGCGGGCCGGCTATCCCCCCGCCGAATTCGGCGCTTTTTTGGCAGAGCTGGAAAAACACTTGCTGTTTCAGTCGGTTGATCGGCTCAAGGATGCGGATCCGGAGGGGTACTTCGCGCTCTTTCAGGCGCGCCGCTTCGATCTTGCCTGCGTTGTGCTCTACACGGAGGTGCCGGACAGGCGCATGGCCTTCGTGTCGGTGGGCACCCCGGCAGAAGGTGCGCGCAAGCTGGCCGGGCTGCGACAGGCCGGTGCGGCGCGCATGCTGATCGCGCAGGTGCGGGCGTTGCCCAAACCCGCGGCCTCCCGTCCGCCGCACCCTTGACAGACGGCACCTCGCCGCTTAGATGTTGCTTTGCAAGACAACAGTTTTCGATCATCGACGGTGACGACAGATCAGGAGACGCACCAATGACCGATACACAGACCAACGCAGGTGCCGCGCGGCGCGGCCGCAAAGCACCGGCCGCCCGGCGGCCCGCCCGGACCACGCAAACGGCCGCCGTGCCCATTGCCCTGGTGGAAGAGACCGGCTTTGACGCCGCGTTCGAGGCGCTGGACCCGGCGGAGAAACATGCGGTCT
Source organism: uncultured Roseobacter sp. (assembly GCF_947496515.1). Taxonomy (GTDB): domain Bacteria; phylum Pseudomonadota; class Alphaproteobacteria; order Rhodobacterales; family Rhodobacteraceae; genus Roseobacter. The sequence goes on from NZ_CANMDB010000002.1 coordinate 646,632, forward strand.
TTCGCGATGTGGGCGAGGAACTGGCGCGGACGCTCGGCGCCGATGTGATCGCGCGGATGCTGAACGGCTCGGACCTCAGCCTGCGGGAGATCGGCGCGCAATCGGGTTTTGACCACACCGCGCTGTCGCGGATCGCACGGGGGCAGTCCAAGACCGGACCCACCCTGTGGAAGATCTTTGCGCTGGCCGAGGCGCTCGGCTACCGGATCGAGTTGAACGCCGTCAAGAAGTGACGCTGCTTCCGCTGATCTCGGATGCGCTTATTCTGGGCCCGGCCATCTGGGCCTGTTCCTACCTGCTGCGCTCGCGCTGGTACGAGCGCGAAGCCCACCGGCTGGAACAAACCGGTGCCGATGCTCAGAGCATCCAGCTCAAGCGCGAGGAAGCGCGCTATTTCCAGGATTTCGCCCGGGTCATGCCCAACTGGATGCTGGGGGCGCTGACGCTGGGCCTGGCGCTGCGGGCCATCCTGATCGCGCGCGGTTTCCTTGCCGCATAGCCCCGAGGGGTTGAGCGCGCGCAGCCACGCGGATACATAGCTCCAAACATTACGACATGAATGGAGGATCCCCATGGCCGGGCACTCAAAATGGGCGAACATCCAGCACCGCAAGGGCCGTCAGGACGCCGTGCGCGCCAAGCTTTTTTCCAAGCTCAGCAAGGAAATAACCGTCGCCGCCAAGATGGGCGACCCCGATCCCGAAAAGAACCCGCGCCTGCGCCTCGCCGTGAAAGAGGCCAAATCGCAGTCCATGCCCAAGGACAATATCGACCGTGCCATCAGCAAGGCCACGGGGGGTGACGGGGATGACTACGAAGAGATCCGTTACGAGGGCTACGGCCCCAACGGCGTGGCGGTGATCGTCGAGGCGATGACCGACAACCGCAACCGCACCGCCTCCACCGTCCGCTCCACCTTTACCAAGAACGGCGGCAATCTGGGCGAGACCGGTTCCGTCGGGTTCATGTTCGACCGCAAGGGCGAGGTGAGCTACCCGGCCAGCGCTGGTGATGCCGATACGGTCATGATGGCCGCCATCGAGGCCGGTGCAGAAGATGTGGAAAGCGGCGAGGACGGCCATGTGATCTGGTGCGCGGACACGGATCTGAATGATGTGGCCACTGCGCTTGAGGGCGAGCTGGGCGAATCCGAGTCCACCAAGCTGGTCTGGCGTCCCACCACCACGACCGAGATGGACCTGGAGGCGATGCAAAAGCTGATGCGGCTGATCGAAGCGCTGGAAGACGATGACGATGTGCAGCGCGTCACGACAAATTTCGAGGCCAGCGACGAGGTGATGGCAGCGCTCTAGCCGCTGTCACCGATGTCGCCGCGGCTTAGCGCGGGCTGCTGCACTCCTGCCCGAAAAGGCTGCGCGCGAAACAACCCCAGCCCTGCGCACCCAAGGGATCCTTAGATTGCGTGCTGCGGTTGATGCGCTTCATCAGGTGGTTGATGTCCGTCAGCTTGCGATCGGCACCGCTGCCGCCTGCCTGACTTTGAACGGACAGGATCTTTTTCTGAGTCTGAAGCGCCGCTTCGATCAGTTCGATATCTTGGGCCGTCAAGTCGAGTTGGTGAGCATTGTTGAGCATGTCATCGCATCCCTGCTGTGTGCTACTCTATATGGGATCCGCACAGTTTTAAGCAAATGATCGGGCATGAGATTTCCGTTACCATATGTTTCTGGTTAACGGCGCCGGGAAGGGCTCTGGATGAGCCGCGCTTTCGCTGCCTCCCTGACGGCGCGGGTCAGGGGTGTCAGCGCAGCACCCATCAGACGGCTGGTCTGCCAGTAGAGCGGCACATCGAGCGGTCGGTCCGGCAGCACGGCGACCAGCCTGCCATAGGCAAGATGGTCACCGACAAGCTCGGCCGGGTTCAGCCCCCAGCCAAGGCTGGCGCAGGCGGCGTCCACAAAGGCGTGGGTGGAGGGCAGCTGATGCGCAGGCGGTGTCAGGCGGGCCCTCGTCTGGTCGGTGATCCAGCGGTGTTGCAGCGTGTCCTTGCTGTTGAATGTCAGAAGCGGCGCCCGTGCGAGCGTGTCCACAGTGACCCCGTCTGAGAACCAGCGCTCCATGAATGCCGGGCTCGCGGTCGCCACGTAACGCAGGGCACCCAAGGCAACGCAACTGCACCCCGATACCGCTTGCGGCTGGCCTGTGACCGCCGCACTGACCGCGCCGCGCCGAAGCCAGTCGGTCGAGGTGTCCTGATCGTCGATCACAAGCTCGAACAAGACGTCCGGCGTCTGGCCAAGTGCTGGCACGATCCACGTGGCCAGGCTGTCCGCATTGACCGCAACCCGCACCCGGGCAGGCTCCAGATCGCTCGCGGGGGCGAGATCGCGCAGCACCTGCGCCTCTATCAGGGTCAAGTCGTCAGCATGGCGGGCCAGCCGCGCCCCCGTATCTGTGGCCGCGCAGGGCTGACCCCGGATGATCAGCGCGGTGCCCATGCGCTCCTCCAGCGCTTTGATCCGCTGAGATACCGCCGACGCAGTCACCCCAAGATGCGCCGCCGCCAGATCAAAGCTGCCATGCCGCACGATAGCGGCCAGCGCAGCCAGCTGTGCCGGGTCAAGCTGCATCGGGGTTCCGCCTGCGGCTGGTGTGGTACTGTCCATCATGGCCGGGAGCCAACCCTGATACTGTCGCGAGGTCAGCGCCGCTGCCAGCCATCGGGGATGACCCGTCCAGTGGACATAGTCGACGGAGAGGCTGGCCGTGGAGAGGCAGCATTTGGCTGTCCTCCGGTGCATGCCTCACTCCCTTTGGCAGTAAGCCACGCTGATGGGCGGAACCCGCCATCTTGGGCCACAGAGTGCGTTTCTCCGGCGAGCCGATTGATCCTGCCGTGTCCGATCTCCTGTGTCTCTCGCCGGTTGCGTGCATTAGTACTACTTATCCAATACAAGATGTTTTAATTTGAGTAAGCCTCGGGTCTCCCCTAGTCAACGGCGCATCCCTGAAGGAGTGCGCGCGTGTTTGACGCTTTTCTGCCCGGTTTTCTGCTCAGCCTCTCGCTGATCATCGCCATCGGTGCCCAGAACGCCTTTGTCCTGCGGCAGGGGCTGCGGCGGCGTCATGTGTTCTGGGTCTGCCTGACCTGCGGTCTGTCCGACGCGCTGCTGATCGCGGGAGGCGTGGCCGGGTTCGGCGCGCTGGCGGAAAAGCTGCCGTGGTTCGAGGTCGCCATGCGCTACGGTGGGGCAGGGTTCCTGCTTTGGTACGGGTGGCGGAATGCACGCTCCGCCTGGGTGGGGGGCCAAAGCCTCGACACGGATGATACCGGGGGCAGGGCGCTTTTTCCGACACTGCTCACGCTCCTGGCGATCACCTTTCTCAACCCGCATGTATATCTTGATACGGTGGTGCTGATCGGGTCGATCTCGGCGCAATATGAGGACCGTTTGTCCTTTGGCGCAGGTGCTGTGCTGGCCAGCGTGACATTTTTCTTTGTGCTTGGATACGGGGCGCGGCTGCTGGCGCCGCTCTTTGCCCGACCGCTCAGCTGGCGCGTGCTGGATGCGCTGATCGCACTGACCATGTGGGCCATCGCCGCCGGGTTGCTGCTGGACTGAGATCCTGCTGCCCAATACCGGGATCGGTCCTGCCGGGACAAAACCGGACCCGGGGGTCCGCTGCCCCTTGCGGTCAGCAGCGAAAACCTGTGTCTATGCGCCATGGTCACCCGCACACCTCACCGCCCTGTCGCAGGCATCGCCTGGATGCTGCTGACGGGTCTGTGTTTTATCAGCGTGACGGCGTTGGTGAAATACATGGGCACGCGGATCCCGCCCGCTGAATCCGCTTTTCTGCGCTACATGATGGGGCTGGTGTTTCTGCTGCCCGCCATCGGCGCGCTGCGCGAGGCGCGGCTGACACAGCGGCAGTGGAAGATCTTTGGGCTGCGGGGCTTCATGCATGGAATTGGTGTGATCCTGTGGTTCTATGCCATGGCGCGGATCCCCATCGCGGATGTAACGGCGATGAACTATCTCGCGCCGATCTACGTCACCATCGGGGCGGCGCTCTTTCTGGGAGAGCGGCTGGCGTTTCGCCGGATCGCCGCGGTGCTTGCAGCCCTTCTGGGCGCGTTCCTGATCCTGCGCCCGGGCTTTCGCGAGGTCAGCACCGGTCATCTGGCCATGCTTGGCACCGCCATTGCCTTTGGTGGATCCTACCTGACGGCCAAGATCCTCGCCGATGAGGTGAAACCTGCGGTCGTGGTGGCGCTGCTGTCCGTCGTTGTCACCGTGGTACTGGCGCCCTTTGCTCTGATGAACTGGGTCACGCCGACGCTGCCTGAGCTTGGACTTCTTTTCGCCGTCGCCTGCTTTGCGACAGCGGGGCACTACACCATGACGCTGGCATTTGCGGCGGCCCCGCTGACCGTCACACAGCCTGTCACTCTTACACAGCTGATCTGGGCGGTGTTGCTGGGCTATCTCGTTTTTGATGAGGCGGTTGATATCTGGGTGGTTCTGGGCGGGCTGGTGATTGTCGGTTCGGTGGTCTTTATCACTCTGCGGGAAGCGGCGCTCAAGCGGGGCGAAACCACCCCGCCGGTGCACGCGACAAAGGGATGAGTTTTTATTGATTGACTGATCAATAAAAAACCGGCTACCACATGCGGCACCAGATTGAGGAGCCGCAAATGCCAAAACTCGGGATGGAACCCATTCGCCGCACCGCTCTGGTCGAGGCGACGATCGCCGAGCTGGCGAGCAAAGGCTCCCTGGATGTGACCGTCGGCCAGATAGCCAAACGCGCGGGTATGTCGAGCGCGCTGGCGCATCATTATTTCGGCGGCAAGGATCAGATCTTTCTGGCGGCCATGCGGCAGATCCTGCGTGATTTCGGGATCGAAGTGCGCCGGGGCCTGCGCACGGCGCGCACTCCGCAGGCGCGGGCAGTCGCGGTGATCGAAGCCAGTTTTTCGCCCAATTGCTTTTCGCCCGAGACCGTCAGCGCCTGGATGACACTCTATGCCCAGGCGCAGACCAATGGCGAGATGCTGCGGCTGCTGCGTCTCTACCAGCGCAGGCTGGCGTCGAACCTGCGCCACGCGCTGCGTCCGCTGACACCCGAGGCCGAAGACTGCGCCGAAACGCTGGCAGCACTCATCGACGGGCTCTATCTGCGCGCGGCGCTCTCGCGCTCTCACAGCCCCGATGCGGCACGGCGCACGGCCCTGCAAACGCTCGAAACACTACTGGAGGTGCGCCCGTGACCCGGCCCAATATCCTCATCCTGATGGTCGATCAGCTCAACGGGACGCTCTTTCCCGACGGTCCGGCCGATTGGCTGCACGCGCCCAATCTCAAGGCACTGGCCGCGCGCTCGACCCGCTTTGCCAACAGCTACACCGCCTCGCCGCTTTGCGCGCCGGGACGTGCGGCGTTCATGTCGGGTCAGCTGCCGTCGGCCACCGGGGTCTATGACAACGCGGCGGAGTTTCCCTCCTCCGTCCCCACCTATGCCCACCACCTGCGCCGCGCGGGCTATCAGACCTGCCTTGCGGGCAAGATGCATTTCGTCGGCCCCGACCAGCTGCACGGGTTCGAGGAGCGGCTGACGACCGACATCTACCCGGCGGATTTCGGGTGGACGCCCGACTACCGCAAACCGGGCGAGCGGATCGACTGGTGGTATCACAACATGGGGTCGGTCACCGGTGCGGGCGTGGCCGAGATCTCCAACCAGATGGAGTATGACGATGAGGTCGCCTACAACGCCACCCGCAAGATCTATGACCTTGCACGCGGGACCGATGCGCGGCCCTGGTGCCTGACGGTCAGCTTTACCCATCCGCATGATCCCTACGTGGCGCGGCAGAAGTACTGGGACCTCTACGAGGCGTGCGACCACCTGCTGCCTGAGGTTCCGGCGATGGCGTATGAGGATCAGGACCCGCACAGCCAGCGTATTTTCGACGCCAACGACTGGCGCAGTTTCGACATCACGGAAGAGGATATCCGCCGCTCACGCCGGGCCTATTTCGCCAACATCAGCTATCTCGATGACAAGATCGGTGAGATCCTGCGGACACTGGAGGATACCCGACAAGAGGCGATTATCCTTTTTGTCTCCGACCACGGCGACATGCTGGGCGAGCGGGGGCTCTGGTTCAAGATGTCCTTTTACGAAGGCTCCGCCCGCGTGCCCTTGATGATCTCGGCCCCGCAGATGACGCCCGGTCTGCAGACTACGCCTGTCTCTACCATCGACGTCTACCCGACGCTCTGTGATCTGGCGGGCGTATCGATGGAGGAGGTCATGCCATGGACCACCGGGCAGTCGCTGGTGCCCATGGGTCAGGGGACAGAGCGCACCGAGCCGGTGGCCATCGAATACGCGGCGGAGGCTTCTTACGCGCCCATGGTCTCGCTCCGCTACGGCAAGTGGAAGTACAACCGCTGCGCGCTGGATCCCGATCAGCTGTTCGATATGGAGGCTGATCCACACGAGCTGCGCAACCTGGCTGAGGTGCCGGATCATCAGGGGACATGCGCACAGCTGCGGGCCAAGTCAGAAGCCCGCTGGGATCTGGAGGCCTTCGATGCGGATGTGCGCAAAAGCCAAGCGCGCCGCTGGGTTGTCTACGATGCCTTGCGGCAGGGTGGGTATTACCCGTGGGACTACCAGCCGCTGCGCGATGCCTCCGAGCAGTACATGCGCAACCACATGGATCTGAACGTGCTGGAAAACAGCAAGCGCGCGCCCAAGGGCGACTGATCCTCCTTCTTTTTATCCTACGACATCTCCGCCGGAGGCTTCATGACCTATTCAACCCAACCCACCGCCAGCCATTTCATCAACGGCGCCTATGTCGAGGACACAAGCGGCACCCCCATCGACGTGATCTACCCCGCGACGGGCGACAAGATCGCGACGGTGCATGCGGCAACGCCTGCGATCATCGAACAGGCGATCGAGAGCGCGCGCGCGGCGCAGGCCGAATGGGCGGCCCTGACCGGCACCGAACGTGGTCGCATTCTGCGCCGCGCCGCCGATATGATGCGCGCGCGCAATCACGATCTGTCGGTGCTGGAGACGTTCGATACCGGTAAACCCTATAGCGAGACCAGCGTGGCTGATGCCACCAGCGGGGCCGACGCGCTGGAATATTACGGCGGCATGGCCGCGACCCTGACCGGGGAGCACATCCAGCTTGGCGAGGACTGGGTCTATACCCGGCGCGAACCGCTGGGTGTCTGTGTCGGTATCGGTGCGTGGAACTACCCCACGCAAATCGCCTGCTGGAAAGGCGCGCCCGCGTTGGCCTGCGGCAACACGATGATCTTCAAACCGTCCGAGAGCACGCCGCTTTGTGCCTTGAAAGTGGCCGAGATCCTGCATGAGGCGGGTCTGCCCGCGGGTGTCTATAACGTGGTGCAGGGTCTGGGCGAGGTAGGTTCCAGCCTTGTCACGGATGCCCGCGTCGACAAAGTGTCGCTGACGGGTTCCGTGCCTACCGGTCGCAAGGTCTACGCGGCGGCGGCGGCAGGTATGAAACACGTGACCATGGAGCTGGGCGGGAAATCCCCCCTGATCGTTTTCGAGGACGCGGATATCGAAAATGCGGTCAGCGGCGCGATCCTGGGGAATTTCTATTCCTCCGGTCAGGTCTGCTCCAACGGCACGCGGGTCTTTGTGCATGCCTCGATCAAGGAAGCCTTTCTGGATCGGCTGAGTACGCGGCTGCGTGCAGCGGTGATTGGCGATCCGATGGAGCCAGAGACGAGCTTTGGCCCCATGGTGTCGGAGCGTCAGATGCAGATCGTGCTGGACTACATCGCGAAAGGGCAGGCTGAGGGCGCGCGGCTGGTGACAGGCGGTGCCCGGCTGGATCGTCCAGGATTCTTCGTTTCGCCGACGGTTTTTGCGGATGTGACCGACGATATGGTCATCGCGCGCGAGGAGATCTTTGGTCCGGTCATGGCGGTGCTGGATTTCGAGACCGAAGCGGATGTGATGGCCCGCGCGAACGCCACGGAGTTCGGGCTGGCGGCGGGCGTCTTCACACGGGATCTTGCGCGCGCCCACCGGGTCGCGGCGGGGTTCGAGGCGGGGACCTGTTTCATCAACAGCTACAACGACGCGCCGGTGGAGGCCCCCTTTGGCGGTGTCAAAGCCTCTGGCGTGGGGCGTGAGAACGCACGAGCGGCGATCGAGCACTACAGCCAGTTGAAGTCGGTCTACGTGCGCATGGGCGATCTGGAAGCGCCATTTTAACCCATTTGATCCAAAGGAGCGCTGACGCGCACGCCATTTTTCAGGCGCGTGCCGCGCGGCGCAGCTGCAAAGGTATGTCAGAGTGATGCAAGCGGATTTCGTGATTGTCGGTGCAGGCAGTGCCGGATGTGCCATGGCCTACCGCCTCAGTGCGGCGGGGGCGTCGGTGATCGTGATCGAGTACGGCGGGACGGACGCGGGGCCTTTCATTCAGATGCCCGCGGCGCTGTCGTATCCGATGAACATGAAACGGTACGACTGGGGCTATATGTCCGAGCCGGAGCCGCATCTGAACGGGCGCCGTCTGGCCTGTCCGCGCGGCAAGGTGATTGGCGGGTCGTCTAGCATCAACGGCATGGTCTATGTGCGGGGCCATCCGATGGATTTCGATCATTGGGCAGAGCAGGGGGCGGATGGCTGGTCCTTTGCCGATGTGCTGCCTTACTTCAAGCGGATGGAGAATTGGCACGATGCCGGTCAGGGCGGCGATCCGGCCTGGCGCGGGTCGGACGGACCGCTGCACGTGAGCCGCGGGCCACGGGAGAACCCGCTGTATCACGCGTTCGTAGAGGCCGGGCGGCAGGCAGGCTACCAGACCACGCAGGACTACAACGGCGCGCAACAGGAGGGTTTTGGCCCGATGGAACAGACCGTCTGGCAGGGGCGGCGCTGGTCTGCGGCCAATGCCTACCTGCGGCCTGCGATGAAAACCGGGCGCTGCGAGATCGTGAACGGTCTCGCCACCCGCGTCATGATCGAGGACGGTCAGGCCCGCGGGGTCGAGATCCGCCGTGGTGGGCGGACGCTGATGATCCATGCCAACCGCGAAGTGGTGCTGGCTGCGTCCTCCATCAATTCGCCCAAGCTGCTGATGTTGTCAGGGATCGGGCCGGCAGCGCATCTGGCAGAGCACGGGATCGAGGTCATCGCGGACCGTCCGGGTGTCGGCCAGAACCTGCAGGATCATCTGGAGCTTTATCTGCAGATGGCCGCCAGCCAGCCGATCACGCTCTACAAGCACTGGAACCTGCTATCCAAGGCCGTCATCGGCGCGCAATGGCTGTTTCTCAAGAAGGGTTTTGGCACGTCGAACCAGTTCGAGAGTGCGGGGTTCATCCGGTCACAAGCGGGCGTGCCGTACCCGGATATCCAGTTTCACTTCCTGCCGCTGGCGGTGCGCTACGACGGCAAGGTCGCCGCAGAAGGCCACGGGTTTCAGGCGCATGTGGGGCCCATGCGCTCGCCCTCGCGGGGCGCGGTCTCGCTCGCGTCCGCTGATCCGGCCGCCGCACCGCGGATCTTTTTCAACTACATGTCCACGGAGCAGGATTGGACAGATTTCCGCCGCTGCATCCGGTTGACGCGCGAGATCTTTGCGCAAGAGGCCTTCAAGCCCTTCGTGCGGCACGAGATCCAGCCGGGGGAGGCGTTGCAGTCGGACGATGCGCTCGATGGTTTCGTCGCAGAGCATGCAGAGAGCGCCTATCACCCCTGCGGGACCTGCCGGATGGGGCGGGCGGAGGACGTCCATGCGGTGGTCGATCCTCAGGCGCGGGTGATCGGCGTGGACCGGCTGCGGGTGGCGGACAGCAGCGTGTTTCCGCGGATCACCAATGGCAACCTCAATGCGCCGTCGATCATGGTCGGTGAAAAAGTATCGGATCACCTGCTGGGTCGTGATGCGCTTGCCCCGGCCAATGATGCGCCCTGGATCCATCCGGCCTGGGCGACAGCGCAGCGTTAAAAGATCGGTAACTTTGGTTAACGAATTGCCTTGTTTGAGGGGTGAGTCTCCGTCACACCCGAACCATGCGCGTGGTGTCATTCTGGCTGAGCTTGGTGCTTTTGACCCTCGGCGGACCGGTTTGGTCCGACCCGATTGTGTCGGGTGTCGTGCGCGTCGTGGATGGTGATGGCTTCTACGTGGGCGCGGTTGAGGTCCGTCTTTTCGGGATTGACGCGCCGGAGCTTGGTCAGACCTGCACAACGGAACAGGGTGTGACGTGGCGCTGCGGGAGGTGGGTTCGCGAGCGCGTGGCGCAGCGGTTCGAAGGGCGGGTTGCCAACTGTTCGTTGGTGACCACGGACCGCTATGGACGTGCCGTCGCCCGCTGTCGCGTTGGCGGGCAGGACGTGTCGGAAACACTGGTGCTGGAAGGACTGGCATTTGCCTACCGGACGTATTCTGATGACTACGTGCTTGCGGAAAAGCGGGCCGCCGTTCGGGATGCCGGGCTCCATGCTCACCGGGTTCAGCAGCCATCATGGTATCGCGCGACACGGGCGAAAGGGCGGATCCCGCTGGACCCGGATTGCTGGATAAAGGGGAACATCTCTGCCAGCGGAGAGCATATTTTTCACGTGCCCGGCCAGCGCTTCTACGAAAGAACGGGTATCCGCCATGACAAGGGTGAGCAGTGGTTTTGCTCGGGTGAAGAGGCACGGGCCGCGGGGTGGCGCGCGGCACGGCACTAAAGGCAGGGCTTTCTTCGGCGTCCGGGCCAGTCTCGACGGCGAGTGCCAGGCGACGAACGACGTGACGAGGGAAAGCTCCGCGCTCGGGGGAGCGTCTTGGCAGCCTTTGAGGCTGCGTCACGGTTTTGGTCGGCTTACCAAGGGTGGGCACGTTTGGCATATGGCCAAGAGCATCGCTCGGGCGTCGGGTTGGGCAGGGACAGCAGGGCAGCAGTTCAGTCTGACGCGGCCCTACGCGAAAGACATGAAAAGAGGGTGAGCCACCATACCCTATCATTCAGCCATTTCAGCACGGATCAATGAGGGCCTTGCACGGTGAATTCTGTCCGTGTCCTGTCTCATTCCCGTCGATGCCCCAGAACAAACGCGCGCTGACCGACAGTGCTGATCGGGACGTCGAACCAGACCCATCTGTGAGGCCACCGATGTGTTCGGCGATTGCGGTCGGCGGGGCGTATGCCTCAGCCCACCTGATACGGCAACAGACCGCGCAGGTTGGTGTCTACATGGAGTTTGCGCTCCAGAGGGGGCAGGGCGCGCTGATGGCAATTGGCGCGCTCGCAGATGCGACAGGAGATCCCGATTGGCTCAAATGCACCGTCACGGCTCAGATCCATGCCATCCGCGTAGACGAGATCTTTGGCATGGCGGACCTCGCACCCCAGGGCGATGGCATATCGGCGCACAGGCGCACCGAAACGCCCCGATGATTTCGACACGTCGCGCGCAAGGTTGATGTAGCGCACGCCATCGGGTGTTTCGGCCAGTTGCCGCAGGAAACGTCCCGGCAGCTCAAACGCGCGGTGCACATTCCACAACGGACAGGCGCCGCCAAACCGTGCGAACTGCAGCCGGGTGGCCGAATGGCGTTTGGTGATGGTCCCCGCCTGATCGACCCGCACAAAGAAGAAGGGAATGCCCTTGGCCCCCGGTCGCTGTAGGGTAGAGAGCCGGTGCGCCACCTGTTCGATGGACGCGCCAAAGTGTCCGGCGAGCGCTTCGACATCGTGGCGGCAGGCGCGCGCTGCCGCGTGAAAGCTGGCATACGGCATCAGCGCGGCACCGGCGAAGTAGTTGGCCAGCCCGATCTTGGCGATGGCGCGGGCCTCTGAGGTATGAAAGCGCGCCAGATCCAAGGTTGCCTCCAGCAACGGATCCTGCTTGACGAGCGCGACCTGCAGCAACAACTGGAAGGTCTGGCTTTCGGGTGGAGCGCGGCGCGAGAGCACCAACTGCCGCGTGTCGGGATCAAAACGGCGCAGATCGTCCGTGTCCTCGAACGTTACAGTGACCCCGGCATTGCCGAGGGTCGAGACGGCGGCGACACGGATGTTCCGATGCCCACCCTCCTTGGTCGCGAAATGCTCCGCCGCGCGGTCCACGGCATCGATGTAGTTGTCACAGTAGTGAAAGAAATCGCGCACCTCTTCCCACGGGCTGGGTGTGGCGCGCGCATCCTCTCGACCCAGTGCCTCGTCCAGTGAGGCGAGACGTTCCTGCATCTGGCGATAGCTGCGGTGTAGCTCCAGAAATGCGTGGGCGAGGGCCGGGGCATTCGAGGCCGCGAGCCGAAGATCCGCCAGCGGCGGCAAGGCATCGGCAAACAGCGGATCGGCAATGGCCTCCCGCATGTCGCTGACCAGCCGCTCGCTGTCGCCGGTACTCAGCTCCGTCACGTCGAGCCCGAATTCCTGCGCCAGTGCCAGCACCACCGTGGTGGAGACGGGGCGGTTGTTGTTTTCCATCTGGTTGAGGTAGGGCAGCGATACGCCAAGCTTGGCGGCAAAGTCTTTTTGCGTATGCCCCAACCGGGTACGCAATTCGCGCAGCTTGGCACCGGCATAGAGTTTCTGTGTCGCCATTTGCCGTCCCGTCACCGTAGTTTGCAAATTTGCAGAATCGAAGGGATGATTTGCAAATACCGTTCTACGATGCCGCAACTGTGGTTAACAGACGGTTTGACCAAGGCAAAAAATCATATGGGGATCGGGCGAATGCGCCAGCGCGTCCCAGCGGACGCCGGCTCAGGCGCGTTCGGCGTATTCCATGGTTTCGGTGTTGACGACAATATCCTCGTCCTGCCCTACGAAAGGCGGCACCATCACCTTGATCCCGTTGTCCAGAACCGCGGGCTTGAACGAGTTTGCCGCCGTCTGGCCTTTTACCACCGGCTCGGTTTCGACGATCTTGCAGACGACCTTTTGCGGCAAGGTCGCGTTGAGCGCTTCGTCTTCGTAAAACTCCACGACGAGGGTCATGCCGTCCTGCAGAAAGGGCCGCCGCTCACCCAAAAGCTCGGCGGGCAACTGCACCTGCTCGTAGGTCTCCGTATCCATGACGATCAGCATGCCCGCGTCTTCGTACAGAAATTGCTGGTCCTTTTGCTCCAACCGAACCCGCTCAACCTTGTCAGCGCTGCGGAACCGTTCGTTCAGCTTGGAGCCGTTGCGCAGGTTTCGCATCTCTACCTGGGCAAAGGCGCCCCCTTTGCCCGGTTTCACGTGATCGACCTTTACTGCGGCCCACAGCCCACCGTTATGCTCCAGCACATTGCCGGGGCGAATTTCGTTTCCGTTGACTTTGGGCATGGGCGCCTACCGTGGCAAAAAGGTTGATGATTTCCTAACGCCCCCTATATCGTTGCCGATGGAGCGTGACAAGACAGGCAAAAACGGACCGAAACGGCGTTTCGCCATGCATTACATGCATACGAACTATGCAGTTATGGGGTATCCGAATCGTGTGAAGTCCGTCATAACGATCGCCACGCCCGAAAGACAAGAGCAAGAATAAAGGAAAGGACGACGAATGAATGACTTCGTTGACGGCACAGCCTTCAATAACGAGCAAGGCAACCGTGCACGTAAACTTTTCGCAGCCGTGGTACTGGCTGCTTTAGACGACGCCATTGCGGATGACAAGAAATACGGCAACGGCCCCGAGCAGATCGCCCGCTGGGCACGCTCGCGCGATGGGCGCGAAGTGCTAAGCTGTGCAGGCATCGACCCCAACGAGCGGGTCGTCACAGGCTTGATGGATTTCGTCGGCAAAGGGGTTCGGACCTCGGTCGCGCTGTCGCGCGAAGAATCCGAGCGTCGCAATGCCGCGCAACAGGCTGAAGCTGCCTGATACTACCCTCTTTCGATTTACAGAAAAGCATGCCCCTTGAGGCGTGCTTTTTTGTGTCAGCCGTCCACGAAGAAAAAGAGCCATTGCCTGACCACCCATAACTCAGCCATGAGCAGGATGGCTGCGGCGATGCTCAGCGTCCAGCCGAGCTGCCGGTACCAAAGGCTGATGGCTGCCAAGGAGGCAGCGATTGCCTCGACCGGACCCAGCCACATCGCGCCATGGTCCCTGTCCCAATAGCTGAGCGGGCTTTCGAAAATCCAGTCCGACAGCGGCCAGAAATGCGGGCGCCCGTCATCGTGGTGGAGCGGGAAATCCAGCGCAAGATGCAGAAGGGCTGCGCCTGTCAGGGCAATGGCCCAAGGTGCGCCGCGCCAGATGGCGATGCCGAGCAGGACCCCCCAGAGCACGAAGGAGTTGTCGATGGCAAAGACCGTTTGCCAGGCGTCCGAAAAATAGAGCTCATCAAAAACGATCTGAGGAGGTATCTGCCAGATGATCAGCGCGCCACCGGCCAGCAGGTAAAGCGACAGATCCGGCAACAGCGCGCCCGCAAAGGCCGCCCAGACCACGGCCCGGTTGGCAGGACGCGCCATGGCGGCAGCGCCGATCAGCAAATGCGCGGGTGTGTTCATCTTTGCTCCTTTTCCTCGGCGCGATCATGCGGCAGGTTGGCCCCAACAGGAAGGGAAAGCTGCCATGGCGCGCGCCATCATGATCCAGGGCACAGGCAGCAATGTGGGCAAATCCATGATTGTCGCAGGTCTTGCGCGGGCCTGCGTGCGGCGCGGGATGTCTGTGCGGCCGTTCAAGCCGCAGAACATGTCGAACAATGCCGCTGTGACGATTGATGGTGGCGAGATCGGGCGAGCGCAGGCACTGCAGGCGCGTGCGGCCGGGATTGCGCCGCATACGGATATGAACCCGGTCCTGCTCAAGCCGCAGTCCAGCACCGGTGCGCAGATCATCGTGCAGGGTCAGGTGTTCGGCCATCAGGAGGCCCGTGTCTTCGGGTCGGCCAAGGATCAGCTGATGCCCTATGTGCTGGAGAGTTTCCATCGGCTCGCCGATGGGTGTGATCTAGTGCTGGTCGAAGGCGCAGGCAGCCCGGCGGAGACCAACCTGCGCCCGCGCGACATTGCCAATATGGGGTTCGCACACGCGGCAGGCGTGCCGGTTGTGCTGATGGGAGATATCGACCGTGGTGGCGTGATTGCGCAGGTTGTGGGCACTCAGGTGGTGCTGGGTGAGTCCGATCAGGACATGATAAAAGCATTCATGATCAATAAGTTTCGAGGTGATATTAAGCTTTTTGATGAAGGGCGTGATGATATTTGCGCGCGGACGGGCTGGCCCTGTTTGGGGGTACTGCCGTGGTTTCAGCAGGCAGGCAAACTACCGGCGGAGGATATTGCAGATCTGCCTGCGCGGGCGCGTTCAGAGGGCAAGGGGGTTCGTATCGTTGTGCCGCAG
The DNA here is from genome assembly GCF_947496515.1 of uncultured Roseobacter sp. Lineage (GTDB taxonomy): Bacteria > Pseudomonadota > Alphaproteobacteria > Rhodobacterales > Rhodobacteraceae > Roseobacter. Next base: position 661,950 of record NZ_CANMDB010000002.1, read on the forward strand.
CTGCCACGGCTGTCAAACTTCGATGATCTTGACCCGCTGGTGGCAGAACCCGCGGTGGAGCTGATCGTCGCACCGCCCGGTGCGCCCCTGCCACTTGCGGATGTCATCCTGCTGGGTGGCAGCAAGGCAACCCTGACTGATCTGGATGCCCTGCGCGCGCAAGGCTGGGATATCGACATTGCGGCCCATGTCCGCCGCGGCGGCCACGTCCTTGGCCTGTGCGGTGGCTACCAGATGCTGGGCCGGACCATTGCGGACCCTGACGGTTTGGAAGGGCCCGCGCGCACGGCAGCGGGGCTTGGTCATCTCGACGTCGAGACAGTGCTGGCGCCGCGCAAGACCTTGGCCTTGAGCACGGCGGTGCATGCGGCCAGCGGTGCATCGGTGGCCGGGTACGAGATCCACATGGGGCAGACCGATGGTCCGGATTGCACCAACGGGTGGTTGCAGACCTCAGCAGGCCTTGCCGGGGCGAGTGCTCTCAGCGGTCAGATCCTCGGATGTTACATGCACGGTATCTTCACCTCGGACAATTTTCGCGCCGCCTGGCTGGCAAGCCTCGGACAAGTGGCGCAGACCGCCTACGATGCCGAGGTGGAACACACGCTGGACGCGTTGACGGCCCATCTCGAAGACCACATGGACCTTGATGCGTTGCTGGCTCTGGCCACACCGGTTGGTCCGCGGGGCTGAAGGCGTAAGCGCGCGCTACTCCATGTCGCGGGTGGCCATCATGCGGCGGATTTCCTGCCGAACCAGCTTGCGCACGTTCAAAGTGATGCGATCCCCCAAGTGGCCGCGCAATTCTTCTCGGACGATCTCGGCCACCAGGTCCCGCAGGGCTGCTTCGTCAATGACGTCTTCCTCTTCGTCAGAGGCGGAGGTCTTTATGGCCATCGTATCTTCGGTCGCCGCAGAAGGCGCATCAGGCTCTGACGGCAGCGGCGCGGGCGCGCTCTCCTCGGGCTGCTGCGCTGGCACAGTTTCGGCTTCAACTGCGGTATCCGGTTCCAGGCGCAACACATCCGGCGTTTCAACACGCTGTTTTGCGGACAACAGCAGCCGGTCGCCCGCGGGGCTGACGTCGCCCGCTGCCTTTTGCTGATCGCGCTGTTCGGCCACCAGCCGCCTGACGGACGACAGGACGTCATTCACTTCCGCATCTGAGGTCGGCTTGGCCATCTGGTGAACCGTTTTCCTTGCTGGCCGCTCATGGCCCGGTGCTTGTGACCCGCGGGCCTAGTCGGCCTGCAGCGCGCGCAGCACGCGATCAAGCTTCTGGCCCTGACGGGAGATCGGCACCGGAGCATCCTTGACCAGATCGTAATAGGCGCTCGGATCATATTGCTGCACGTTCAGCGCCAGATCGCGGGTGGTCAGGCGGCCCGTGGCTTGCAAGACATCGTAGGCCGCCAGATAGAGATCCGCCTGCGCTGAAATGCGTGAGGTTTCCGCGTCCAGCAGCTCCTGCTCGGCGTCCAGCACATCCAATGTGGTCCGCGCGCCCAAGGTGGCTTCCTCGCGCACACCTTCAAAGGCGATGCGGGCCGCGCGGATCCGCTCTTCGGTCGCTTGCAGGCTGGCGCGCTGCGCGGTGAGCGCGGCGTAGGCAGCACCCACATCCTGAGAAATCCGTCGCTGCACGTTGATCAGATTGCCCCGCTGCGCATCCCGCGATGCCATGGCAGAGCGGATTGCCGAGGAGAGCGCCCCGCCGCGGTAAATCGGCCCGCTGAGCTGCAGCCCGATGTTGCCGGACCGTGTGAAATTGCTGCTGTCGAGGTTTTCGGTGTAGCTGAGCGAGCCATCGGCAGACAGCGATGGGTTCAGCGATGCCTTGGCCCGCATGATGTTCAGTTCTGCCGCGGCGACCTGGTGCTGTGCTGCGCGCAGGTCGGGGTGGCTCTGGATGGCGCGCGCGCGCGCGGTCTCGATGTTGTTGTCGAGTTGCGGCAAGCGGGGCGGGGGGGCAAGCGCACCCGGTACATTGCCGGTCACGCTGCGGTATTCCTCGACGGCGGTCATCAGATCGCCTTGGGCCGTTGCCAAACCACTGCGCGCCTCCGCCAGGCTCGCCTCCGCCTGCGAGACATCCGTGCGGGTGACTTCGCCCACTTCAAACCGGTCCTGAGCAGCGCGGAGTTCCTGGGTCAGCAGTCGCAGGTTGTTCTGACGCAGCGAGACGAATTCCCGACTGGCGACCACGTTGAGGTAGGCCAGCACCGCGCGGCGCAGCACTTCCTGCTCAAGGCTGATCAACTGCTGGCGCGTGGCAAGGACCGTTTCCTTTGCCGCATCGACGCCCAGCGACGTTGCCCCGAAATCATAGAGCAGCAGCGAGGCGGTCAACTGTGCCGTGGCGTTGGTGGATTCAAGATTGGAGGTGCTCGCCGTTCCCGTCAGCGTGCTGGTCGACCGCCTGTCACCGAAGTCCCGTTGCAGGCTGGCGCTATAGTTCAGGATGGGCCTGAGCGCTGAGACCGCGGTGGCGACATCTTCATCGGCGGCACGCAGTAGCGCACGGTTCTGTTGCAGCAGGCCGCTGGTCTTGTAGGCTGCAACCAGCGCATCGGCGAGCGTTTCGGACTGCGCCGACTGGGTCGCGAGGGCTAGCGCCAGTCCTGCGGATGCGATCAATCTGGCGGCCTTGCGCCGGGTTCGTCTGACTGTCTTCGGTAGGGCCATTTTGTTGCCTCTTTCCATGGTCGCCCTGCTCGGGCCTCTGTTCAGTTATAATTCGAAAGCGGGTTCCTCGGCAAAACCGGGGAGCACAGGCGCACCTGCGTTGAATGCCATGCGCCAGGAGATCCGGCCATCCTGTTTCAGACCGACCCGCACTTCGCCCAGTGCGCCTTGCATGAACAGGCAGGCCACGCGGCCCCCCTCCTTGATCTGTTTTTCCAAAGCCGCAGGCAGATGGTGCGCACCACCTTCGATCACCACGACATCGTAAGGACCATGCTGGGGCGCACCCTCCGTCAGCGGACCTTGATGAACGATCACGTTGTCTGCCCCGGCCTCGGCCAGTGCCTCCTGGGCATCACCTGCCAGCGCCTCGTCCTGCTCTACCGCGACGACGGCCTCTGCCATATGTGCAATCACGGCGGAGGAATAGCCGAGCGCTGCGCCCACATCGAGCACCAGTTCATCATTTCCGATATCGAGTGCATCCAGCATCTTGGCGAGCGTGCGGGGCTCCAGAATGACCCTGCCGTCGCCGATATCGAGGTTCTCACCAAGGTAGGCCGCCTCACGCTGTGCGGTGGGAACGAACTGCTCCCGCGGGACGGTGAGCATGGCGTCGATGATCGGAAACTTGGTGACGTCAGAGGGCCTGACCTGCGTATCCACCATCATCGTCCGCCGTGCGGCAAAATCGGTCATGTCGCTGAACCCGTCCGTATCGTTTTGCTAGATTACGCTGTGCCACATCCGCCCGGCCCGAGCAACGCCGATGCGCTTGAATTTGCCGCAATGTGGCACTTGCAGCACCGTTTGTAATCCGTTAGCTGTGCGGCTGGACCACAAAGGCGAGTTGGCGGAGTGGTGACGCAGCGGATTGCAAATCCGTGTACACCGGTTCGATTCCGGTACTCGCCTCCATTTAAAGTCAATGACTTAGCCCATTTTTAGCGATAGCGGCAACGCGTGTCTAAATATTCTGTTTTTGTTCCGTTCCTTCTCGCCTCGCGGAAACCGGCCTTTCTCAGCTTGATTGGCGCAAGGATTCCGCTGCGCACTCTAAAGAAAAGAAAGGGAGCGGTTCGAGCGACTTGTTGATCGAACCATTGACCGCCGTGGCTGCTCACCTGGTTGCAGCGCAGCTAAAACCAGGTGAGCGGACACGGTCTTTTCGGGGTGACGTTATCAGCGGCGGAGCCGCCAGCTTTCTGCTGTGTTCCGGGCGGCGCGCTCTTGCGCGCAGTCCGCCGCCTTATCGGCGGACTAGCCCCTCGTCGATCTTCCGTGTCGCTCACTGGTCTCAGCACGGCTTGCCATTCGCATCACGCGCTGGCCAAGAGCATAATTTCGACACAGATCGACAACACCCGACGCCGACAACCGCGTACCCCCAAGCGGCTTGTTCGGCGAGCCCACATGACCCCCCCCCTTTGGCTATTCAGCTATTTATGCATTTAGTGACAACACCTCCGGTTTTCCGGGGCCTACACCGGGCGCAAAGTGATCCAACAAAAGTTCAAAAAGGGGATTCATCCGACGGCCTACATGGGATGCATTGAAACGATGCAGTGGATGATCTCGTCGCGTAAAAACAAACTGATAGAGCGTAAAGACTGGCTCGACGGAATATGGGCCGCTGCTCAAACTCACAGCGCATTGGAGATGTGCTCAACATGCGTTGGTCGCATATCGAAGATGGGGCGTTCTTCGTCAAACAGAGCAAAACGAAGAAAGAACTCTGGGTGCCAATCCTGCCCGAGCGTCAAGCAGCACTGGATGGTGCCAGCCGTCTTTCGGTGTTTGTCCTAACGAATGAGCGCGGAACCAACTGTTGGTCCTACAGAGGCGCATCAGCGGCTGTCAGACGCATCAGAGAGCGTATCGGGGCATTGCCTACTATTCATGGCTGGCCCGACAACGCCGCCTGCGAGCTTCTGAAAGCGGGTTGCGGTGACGATCTGATTGGCGCTGTGACCGGGCAAAGCCCTGCAATGGTCCAGCACTACACCCGCAAGGTGCGTCAGCGTCTCAGAGCCGTCCAAGCACAGCAGATGCGGACTGAGCAGAACCGCCTCTGACCTCCTTGTTGAACCGCTGTATGAATTGACCAAAGCCCGCTGCGAAGCCGGTGAGTTTCATCGCGCGGTTGAAACGCTCTATGATCGGATGGATGTGCTAGCTCTCTCGTCCAGCGACTATGGCCTCCTGGGGCTGGCAACGAAAGCCCCATGCCCAAGGCCGGTTCAGATGGCAAAAGTAGGTTGCCGTGGCTAGTCCGGAGTGGTTTCGTGCAGCGCGACTGACAATACACCCAGCAGCACATCTCGATAGAGAAAGAAACCGGTTTCCAGTTCTGGCAGATTGTCGGGGAGTGACAGATCCTCTGGCACACTAAGATCAGCGGATTTCAGCAGTCGTTTCAACGTGTCGGCAAGGTCGCTTGGAACAACTTCGGGGATGTCCCCGTCCAGCATGAAGTCTTCGAATTCAAGCAGGTCAAACATCACCTGGCCGAATTTGTAGAGCGGATGCGGCTCCAGCAGTGTGAGCCACTTTTGTGCACGCACGGCATCATTGCGCCGGAACAGAACCCCGAGACGCGCCAAAGCACATGCCACACCGCGCATGCTGTCACTCAGCGGAACAAGCTTTGCGAGCAGGGCCGCGTCAGCTTTTGGAAGATCATCGAAAGAGAGCGCCATTACAAAGCCCGTGTCGTGACGTAGTTGGAGACTTGTCTCAAAACCGCCTTGCCGGGCGTTTCCGGTATCCATTTCAGATCCGCCTCGAATTTCTTCACCCCCGCATTTGCGAGCCGGTCTGCATGAGCGATGCTATAGGCGATGGAGTCCTCCTTTTGCATGGCCGCAAGCATTTCCAGCGCATAGTCAAAAGGTTTCTCAAGTCGTGGCAGGGCGTTGATCTCTGTCATGCGTTTTCGGGTGGCGTTGTCACACTCCCTGAAGAGATGGATCATCATCACCGTTCGCTTTCCTTCGAGAAGATCGCCAAGCGCTTCCTTGCCGTAGACCTCGGTCTCGCCAATGAGATTTAGAATGTCATCCTGTATTTGAAACGCGATCCCGGTCAGACGGAGGGGTTCGTTCAGGCGGTCCAGCAATGCCGGTTCCGTCACACCCGCGGCCACGGCGCCAATACGGCAGGGCGACATGCACGTGTACCAGCCGGTTTTCTTTGTGCTCATCCGCGAGTAGTCGGCGTCACGGGATGGGACAAAGTTGCGACGGATCCAGCCAAGCTCCACTGCTTGCCCCTCGACTGTCTCGCGACACATGTGCAGGATTTCATGGATGATCCCCAGGGTGCGCGCCAGACCGATGGTCGCTAGGTTGGACAGGGCCATATCCACGGCAAAAAGGTGCATCGCGTCGCCCGTGTTCACGGCCAGACCGATCCCGTGGGCTTCGTGCAGCGTTGGCAGACCGCGTCTGTGGGTGGATTCGTCGGCGATGTCATCATGGACAAGAAAGCCGTTGTGAAACATCTCCAGCGCCGAGGCCGCGCGGACGGCATCATCCAGCCGTCCCCCCAGGGCAAGGCAGGTCGCGATCACCAGCGTGGGCCGTAGCCCTTTGCCCTCGCGCTGAACATAGTCCGTCATCAACGCATAGAGGTCTTTTTGCGGCGGCTTTTTGGGAATGATGCTCAGGATGTCGTCGACGACGAGCTTTTTGCACCGGTCCATCGTGACCATCAGGTCATTGTCGAAAATGTCCCGAGTGGCCTGCCAGCTTTCAGCCTCCCGCCCGTTCCAGAGCGACCGCGCCGGTGCAAGAACCGGTTCGTCGCGCGCCAGCATCTCCTGTTGCGCGGGGTGCCGCCGGTCGAGCCAGTCAAGCGCGGGCCAGCCTGCGTGATCCCAGTAGGCTGCACCGCGCGCCCGGGTCACGGGGACCTGCTCTGCCGCGCCGGACCAAAGCGCGCGCGTCTGATCTCTGTAGGCGCTCCAGATGGCCTGAACGCTGCGCAGGCCCGACGCGCGTTGCGACAGCAGTTTGAAACAGCGCCAGACCGCCAACAAGTCTTCCCGGGTGCCGCGCATGTCCAGACTACGTTCCAGCGCCTGCTCGGACGGGCGCTGTGCCGCGTCAAACAACAGGTTCAACGTCCGGCGGTCAAAATGAACTTCGACATCACCAACGTCTTCGTCCTGTGCCGGTATGACATCCAGGGTGCTTTGCCGTGCCTGCATCAGCGAGGCTGTGCCATCGCCAAAGACAAGGTGCAGGCGAATCTCACCCAACTCACGCGCGGCGGCGGCAATGATGGCTGGCGCGCGCTTTGACAGCGCTGCTACGGTATCCGCCAGGACATCCCCGCCGCTAATCGACATGCGCGCCTCCCGAGAATTCCACGATCCCCCGTGTCTCGACCGCGAAGCGGCGGCCGTTGACGGACCCCTCCAGCAAGCACGCACCGACGACCTCATGCACGGAAAACGGATGCAGGCTGGTTTCCGAGGGGATCACGATCCGTACCGCCCAGTCCGCGTCAAAATCGAGAACCACGTGATCGTCGCCTTGCCGGGCGATAATCGCGAGCCTGCGGGGAATGGGTGACATCGCGCCTGTGCCCAGGAGGGTGGCCAAAGGCGGCGCTGTGCTGATCCGGTCACGATCCAACTCACCTCGCACCGCGAAACTGACATTGCGGCGCGGAAAGTGGCGTATCATTCGACCGCGATGCCACAGCATCATGGAGGCCGTCGCCTCGCGGCAGTCGGCCTCGGGCCGGATGAAAGTAAACACGCAAGCCCACTCGGGCGGCTCGTCGGGGTCGGCGCCCAGATCATTGGCAAAGCCAAAGACCCATTCGCCCAGATCGGGCCAGCCCCACCGCCCCCGCACCCGTTCATGGTAGCCAACCAGATCGACAGATTGTTCCGTGTCGGTGGTCCATGTGCCCTTTGCCAGCACGCCCGTTTCTGATTGCCACCGCAGATGCTGATGGTTCGCAAAAAAGGCGCATTGGCTGGTGCAATTCCGGCTGGTGCGCTGCAGTTCAAGCGCCACTGCGGGGGATCCATTGGCCGAGGTGATGGTCAGGGACTGGGGCGCGCGGTGCGCATGGGGGCGTGAAAACGCGCTCCATGGTGGCCGCTCCGTTCGGGCATTGAACTGGCTGGAGTGCCAGGGTCCATCGCCATCGTGCAACAGCAGGATGGTCGCGAAACGCTCGGTCCCCGGAGGCTCGTTTTCGCCGGGGCCCAACCATGAACTATTGGCGACCAGCGCCTTTTTCCCATCCCTTGACAGAAACGCATAATGAAGCCAGCGGCGGTCGATCGGATCGTTCAGGGGCGTGTCTGGAAATGGGCCCGCAGGCCCCAGTCCGAGCCGTGGTTTTGCGAGGCGGTTGGTGTACTCAAAGGAGGTCACGCAGGCTCCGGTTCTTCAAATTGGTACTCAAATCTATGAAGTTATGGTATCATAGAGTGTGTTTTTTGCAGCACGATTTGAATTGTACGTTTTCATTTGTCCCCTGCGCCGAGCCTTTTGGCGTCATTGAAAGGGTAGATCATGGCCAAGAAGGATACCCAGCCTGCTGCCGGAAAAAGTGGTAAGAAAAAGTCGGTAAAGGCCACCGAAACCAAACCCAAAAACGACGAAAAGCCCGGGTCCTACGACCCTCCCGCGCAGGCGAAAACGTCTCCATTGAATTCGCTTACCGGCGCAAGCCGGGTCGTACCTGTCCTGCGGCCAAATACTGCTGAAATCATCACGATCACGTCGCACCGCGAGTTGGCGGTCCGGTCAAAAGACATTGAAGCCCGCGTTGCCGAAAGCCCCGAATTCAGCGTCATGTTCTTGGCCAATCCCGTGCTGGCGCTGGAGGCTTACGGCATCAAGCTGTCCCGCGAGTTGCAACACCATGTTTTGAGCTCTCTGCGGCATCCGCCGGTCTTGCGCAAAAGACGCGAAGCGCTCGAAGCGCGCCTGGAGGAAGAACTGGGCGAGACGGCACAGCCGACAACGCCTGAATGGATGGCCAATCTGGTCTTTGAGATACGCAAGATGGAACCGCGCCAGATCGGCAAGCGGGAACCCGCCTATCGCGCGCCCTTGAACGCGGCGTCCATCGAACGCTTGCAAAAGGCCCGGCCGAAAGGCGCCTCCCGCTACGGCTCTGACAAGCGTTTGCCGGTCCGTTTTACACTGCAGCTCGAAAAGCCCCGCTCGGCCATTCGGCGTATGGATCTGGACGCAGATGTTCCGGCACTCAAGAAAGCGACGCGAAAGCCTGCGCGCCTGTCGGTCGAGGAGGCGTGGTTTTACAAGGACGACCCGATTGTGCGTGACGCGGTCGAGCTGGGTCAGATCATGCAGCGTGGCTTTCCCTTTCGGACGCCTGCCGAATTCCGCAAGCTTGAAGCCGCCGAGACCGTGGACGGCTTCCGTCGCTTCATCCGCAACGTCCGGGTCAAACAGGTCAAAGCCCGATGAGCAACACGTCAAACTTTGACTATTGCGTGCAGTTCGGGATCGAGGCGATCCGCGAGATCTTTCACCTGGCGCTCAAGAACGAAGATATTTTTCCGCATAACTTGCCCCCCATATTGCGCGACTTTGGCGGTCACGCGGCGACCGTTCAGGTGCGTTTGCTGGATGATGCGGACGATCCCGCGGATCTCTCCTTTCAGGACGAAAAACACATCCTGTTCGACCTGCCAATCGAGATCCAGATTGAAACACCGGATGCGCCGGACCCGGAACTCAGCCAGGTGACGCTGAAATCGACCGTTCAGGCACCGGGTCGAGTGGCAAGTTGGCCGGTGGATGGTGAAGACCAGCTCGGCGTTGAATTTTCCGGCATCTCGGCCAGCGACGTTCAGGTTCCCGCACTGACCGGGTTGCCTGCTTTGGATGCCGGACGGTTCGAGGCCGCGCTGCACACGGCCTATGTGAACCTGCCGACGCGCGTCTTCGCTCTCGGGCCGAATGTTCTGACGATCTATGACGGCACCCGAGACCCGGCGTTGCTGCCGCCAAATGCGCCCGGCGATCCCGAAATCAGTGCCACGCTGGAGACGCATGACGGCACCCAATACCTTCGGGTCAGCTTGCCGCTCCACGCCAGTGTGCCCTCTGCTTTTGGCTTCGACGCTTACGGCACAGCGACCTTCTGGCGCGAGGTGCAGCAAGGCGAGGGGACGGTGCGCGTCCTCATCGGGACGGAACCGGACGAAGAGACGCTTGCGACGCAGATCGACTTTGACACGTCGAGCCTGGCAGAAGGGGCCGTTGTCGCGCAGCTGACGCCCTTGCTGGTGGGGCGGTTGGGCGATTTTGGCACCATCGAGGAACCGTGGTTTGATCAGGCGGCGGCGGTCAGCCTTCTTCAGGCGGAGACGGCCGCCTACCTGCAACCTTTGCGGTTTCCGATGTATACGCCGTCGTCGGGTGATGACACCGTGACGCTGGCCACGCCGGTGGGGTTCTTGCTGGTGGCAACCGAAACCTTCGCGATCTTGATGAACCGCCGAACCGGCACCGAGGCGGATGATACCATCCCGGATGACTTTCGCGACAGCGAGGATCTGGCGCTTGCGCTCAGCCGCACGGTGCTGGACGAAACCATCGCGCAGGCCATCGCGGATGAGTTCCCGGGTCTCTCCGATAGCGGAGAACGCATTGAAACGGACGAAGGTGACGCAACGCTTCAATCTTTGAGCGTGACCCCCTCGGACCCCGGCACGCATGATGAGAGCGAAGGCCACTTGTGGATCAACGGTGAGGCGGAGGTTCATATTGATTGCTGGCCGGACCCGGATATCAGTTTCGATGGGCCGATTTTTCTGCGCCTTGAAACGGTTGAAACCGACACGGAATGCAGCGCGACCTTCAAGGCAGAAATGGGAGACTTCGACGCCGGTCAAAGCTGTTGCGATGTGTTTGTCGATCTCATCATTCCGATTGTCGGATGGATCATGCTGGGCGTGATCGAAAACATGATCGACAAGGTCGGCGGTGAACTGGCCGAAGATTTTGCCGATGCGCAGGAACGTCAGATGCAGCCGATCCCGAATTTCGTGGTGGGCGTCGCGGAGCTTCAGGCCTGTCTGGAGGCGTGTCTGACCTCAAGCCAGGGATTGGTCTTGCCGGGCAAGCTTCGGATCAGACGCGAAGGGTTGAGTTTTGAAGATTTGGAAGCGGGGGGCCGTTTGCCGCGCCCTTGAACGGATCAAACGATAGGAGAGTATCATGCCGACAGTGAGAGGGTTCGTCGAAAAGCTGGGGGTAGGCCGCGCGGGTCTGGTCGAGGCGAGTGTCATCCAACCCAACGATGCAAGAGCCACCTACACAATTGCTGATCTGGATGCAGATCCTGAGCGTTTCAATGAACGGCTGTCGAAACTGGCCATCTTGCGCGATGCGATGGACCGCGCCGAACCGGTGGAGATCGACTTTACGCCGGATGACAATGACGGCCGGTCCATCGAAGCGGTGATGCGGATCACGCGGGACGCCTTGCGGAACGCCCAGGCGTCTGCTGTGACCAGCGGCGTCATTGCCGTTCTAGGCGTGCAGCAACAGATCGAGACCGAGGCGCATCGCGAGGCAGTGGACCGCGTTGGGATGTTTCTGCTCACAGGCGGGGATCCGGTGTACTGTCAGATCAACCTGCAAGGGCCCGAGCGTGGTACTGCGCAGGCCATGTTCGAGGTGGCAAGCGCAGCCTACGCCGTCGGGGATGTGGTCACGGTCGCCTATGACACACAGAGAGGTGATATCCGCAGCATTGTCAGGGAGCATGGCCAAGGCGTTTCCGGCGCGGAACCCCAACCAGCCTTCTCCGCCTTCGTGGAAGAGATCGGTCACACGCAAATGCAAGGGCTGATGCGGGTGGACATCACGACTGCGCCAGATTTCCAGGGCGATGGTAACATCGTGCCGCCGGTCCCCTTTACGCCCGAACGGCGGACCTTGGGTGTGATCTATCAATCCGCTGAATATAAACTCTTGGAGGCGGCCCTACGCGACAAGCTGCGGGTTGAGCTGATGACGACAAGACCTCCGCAGGAGGGGGACGACGATGGGCTGGACGATTTACCGCGGGATGACGCACCGGCGGACCGCGACGATACCGCCAGCATCGAAGACCGCGACACGGGCCGCCTGAACATGGCGCGGTTCGCTGCCGCCATGGATACCCCGGGCCGCTCCACGCTTGCGTCGGAACGGCGCCTGCCCCAAGATGACCGGTCGGACATTTACATGCTGCGCGGTGTCATCCTTCAGCATGCGCTTTGCTCGGCCACACGACCCGTCTGGATCGAGGTCAACCGCCGCGCGCTCGACGTGGGACCGGATGCGGAGTGCGTCGAGGGTCTGCCCTCCAACGACATGCGGCCCCAGACCCTGCGCGATCTGAACCTGCCCTATCAGGCAGCGTGGATCGGCCATGGCTGCTTCAATCACGGTGTGTACCGCCTTCAGGTCGACACCGATCGCGAGATCACCATTCTGGTCGACGGCGAGGAGATATGCCTGCACCGCGACGACCGGCAGGGGGTCATTTTCGGTCATGCCTGTCTTGAGGGCGATCATACCGTGCAGGTCGTCTTCAAAAATTGGCAGTGCAGCGCGAAATTTGATATTGATGTCTACAGGATCAGGTAACAGGAGAGTTCGATGGCTGAAGCAGATGCCGACAAAGAGGCAGCCCGCCACCTTGTGGTAAGCCAGCCCTGCAAGGAAACCTATGCTCTGTCCGGCAGTGAAGAGCGCGCCCCGATCCGCCACCGGGTGGCTGGTGACGTCGTGCACAGAACCGACGAGCCTGTGGTGCATATGCACCTGTGGAACGAGGAGTGCGTCGGCAAACTGGACCATCAGGTGCACGTCAATGCGGACAAGGATAACCCGGTGAATGTCGCGCACCGTTTTCCCGACACCCATGCCCAGACCCACCAGATGCAGACGTCTCTGGCAGAGCCCGTGCATCACGCGTTGCAGATGCGGACACCCTTGCAGGTCCGTTTTTGCAACAGCTGGCAGGTCGCGTCGGACTACTCGGTTCAAGTCGGCTTGCGCGGCCGTCCGTTCCTCGACATCCGCCTGACCGGTGCGACAGTGGCAACGCCTCAGTCTTGCCCAGAGGATGAAAAGCCTGGACGCGACAAGGGATGAGCGATGAAAAGCAAAGTGCCAGTGCAGCGGCGGGGGCGCTGATCGACAGCGCGTTGAAACTGTCTGCATCCGTCGCACAGGTCGTCGCAGAAGCGGCAACCGGCAAGCCTCAGACCGCGCACCCCGGTGACACGCCGTTACAGACCATCGTTCGACATGGCACGACGGCAGCGACCGGCATCGTGTCAACGGTCGCCAGTGCAGCCCGGACGAACGCGCCGGAGACTGACGCCCCCCGCAGCGCGGGCGCCGTGCCATCCGTTTCTGCCGGTGCTGTTTTGCGGGTCCCCCTGTCCGTTGACAATCCGACTACTGATACCATGTCGGATCTCAGCCCGATTTTGACGGAACTGGTCCATGCAGGCAGCGACGATGCTGAAGGGTGGGACGTGAGCTTTGATCCCGCAGTGCTGACCGTAGCGCCACAAGATTTCGAAAAACTGGTCGTGCGGGTGACCGTTCCCGACCACGCTCCGGAAGGTCCCGCATCCGCAAGCTTCTCTTTGGGGGAGGGCGCGGCTCCCGTGACAATCCGCTTTACCGTTCTGCCGGGTTAGGCGTTGGCGATCGCCGTTCTTTGATCCCGGGGCGCCAGCACCTGATCGGTCAGATCCGTGCCAATCTTCACGCCAATGGCGACCGCGTCAAACCCCAGATCGACCACCCGGTGGGTCGAGTTGCGAAAGCTGTTGACAGTCGGGTAGCCGCGCACTTCCTTCAGCACCTCGGCCGAAACCGTGCGGTCGCGTAGATCTTCCGCCAGAGACACGGCAAAAGACAGCTCTTCGGCCGCAAACTCGCCAATTGAAAGCCCGGTATCACGGACACGGTTGGCAAGCTCCCGGGCCGAGGCACGGACATTTTCGAGACCTGTCACGCGCGCACGCTCTGGCGTTTGATCGGTTTCTGCTTTGATATCTTGAGGCATGGGACATCCTTTCGCTGCGCAAAGCATACCAGATTCTGCCGCGCATGTAACACGGGGATTTTCAGGGCGTGTTTTTGGTATCGTTTGCAGCCTCGCCCATTCTGCGGCATCTTGCGCTCAGCGCTGATGATGACCCACCAAAGGTCTGTGCTGACCGATGGTTCTACTGGTGGGTCTCGCAAAGGTCATCTTGACTGCTATCGGGTCTGCGAGGGTGCAACGGGAAAACGATCGCCGATCACCCCAGTGAGGGAGATGGGTCGGACTTGACCTGTCATTCGCGCTTACCCCCTCAGTTGGGCATTGCGCTGTCAAAATGATCTTGGGATGTAGTCACTCATAGAGATGAAATGTAATCCTGTACCTCCGTGGCACCCAAAACCGGTTGCGCGTCATGAAGCACACGACACTTCAGCTCATGACGTGATCCGTTCGGAACAGGTCTTTTGACCGGGCGGGCATGCTCCAAGCTTATTCTTGACTATTTTACTTTGCTTTGCCTTCGGGCTCGATTAAGAAGGTGTGGTAAACCACCAGAAAAACGGAGACTGCCATGTCGTTCCAGGAACGCATCGTGGGCTTCGCAGGTGCTATAGCAGCCAGCGCGTTTTTTATCGCACCAGCAACTGACGCTCATGCAGAAGCTCTGACACTCACGGACATCGCCGGGCGGGAAGTCACGCTTCCTGAAATGCCCGACAAGATCATCCTGGGGGAGGGGCGCATGATGTATGCGGTCGCACCTTTGACGGATGGCAACCCCTTCGGAAAGGTTGTGGGCTGGAAGGATGACCTGATCCTCTATGATCCTGACGCCTTCCGCAAGTTTGAGGCAGCTTACCCGGAAGATACCGCCAGAATGATCAATTTCGGCAATCCCTATGTAGGCGACTTCAGCATTGAGGCAGTTCTGGAGGCCGGCGCCGATCTGGTGCTGCTGGACCTTGGCAATCTCTTCAAGGCCGAAGACACCGGCTTGATTGAGAATTTGGACAAGGCGGGCGTCGCCACCGTGTTCATCGACTTTCGCCAGAACCCCACGGAAAATGCCATTCCGTCCATGCTCATCCTGGGTCGATTGCTGGGCGAAGAGAAAGCCGCCGCAGAATTCATTGATTTCTACATCGCTGAAATGCGCAAAGTGAGCAATGTCGTTCAAAGTCTGCCGGTGGATGAGAAACCGCTTGTTTTCGTAGAAAACGCAGCGGGATGGCAGGCTGACTTTTGTTGCTGGACCTTCGGCAGTTTCAACTATGGCCGCTTTGTCGAACTTGCCGGGGGGGTCAATTACGGCTCCACCAAGTTTCAGGGGTATCAGACCGAAGTGAACCTTGAAGGTGTGATCGCAGCCGATCCCGACGTGATTATCGGCACCGGCGCAAACTGGGCAGAAGCCAAACCAGAAGTGACCGCGACACTACTGGGCTATGACGCGAACGCTGAGGAAAATGCGAAACGGATCTCTGCTCTGGCAGAGCGCACCGGGTTCAAGGATCTGCGAGCGGTGAAAGAGGGCAAGATGCACTCGATCTACCACCAGTTCTACAACTCTCCCTACCATTTCATCGCGATCCAGCAGATCGCGAAATGGCTGCATCCCGACGAGTTTGAGGAGCTTGATCCGCAGGCGACATTCGATGAGTTGCACGCGCGGTTCATGCCCTATGACAACTCAGGTCAGTTCTGGCTCACCGTGAACTGAGCGATTGTCGGCCCGGTGTCAGCCCGGGCCGCACGCCCTCCCTCAGATTGAGCATGCCATGACAGATCAGACCGCCCCGTCGCCAACGGCGCAGGATATTGTTGCCGGGTATCGCCGCCGCTCGGCGCGCCGTCTGACACTGGTCGTGGGTGCCGCGGTCGTTCTTCTAGCCACCGTGACAACCGATGTCATTACCGGCCCTGCGGATCTGGGGTTTTGGCGAACCTTGCAAGTGATCCTGCAGCCTTCGGTGGCCAGCGTTCAGGAAGACGTCATCATCTGGGACTTGCGTTTGCCGACAGCCCTCATGGCGGTTGTCGTCGGTGCGATGCTCGGCATCGCTGGGGCCGAAATGCAGACGATCCTCAACAATCCCCTGGCGGATCCATTTACCCTGGGTCTGTCATCGGCTGCGAGCTTTGGCGCCGCGCTGGCCATCGTCCTGGGATGGTCCGTGATCCCGGGTGTCGGCGGCCTCTTCGTGACGGTGAATGCCTTTGTCGTCGCGATGCTGACGTCGCTTGCCCTCTTTGGATTTACCCGCCTGCGCGGTGTGACGCCCGAGGCGATGATCCTCGTGGGGATCGCGCTGCTGTTCACCTTCAACGCGCTGCTCGCTTTTCTTCAGTACGGTGCGTCCGAGCTGCAACTGGCTCAGATCATCTTCTGGCAGTTGGGATCGCTGGCCCGTGCATCCTGGATGAAGGTGGGCATCTGCCTTTTTGTGCTCTTGCTGGTTTTGCCTTACTTTCTCAGCCGGTCCTGGGCGCTAACTGCACTGCGTATGGGGGAGGAAAAGGCAGCAGCCCTGGGCGTCAATGTCCCACTGTTGCGTCTCGGCGTTCTGGCGGGGGTCTCCCTTTTGTCTGCCGTTGCCGTCTCCTTTGTGGGTGCGGTGGCGTTTGTCGGGCTCGTTGGCCCGCATATTGCGCGGATGATCGTTGGCGAAGACCAGCGTGGCTTTCTCCCGCTGTCCGCGCTGGCTGGCGCGTTGATCCTGTCGGGCACGTCGATCGCGTCCAAAGCCATCACGCCGGGGGTGGTCTATCCGATCGGCATGATCACCTCTCTGATCGGGATTCCGTTCTTTGTTTCGCTGATCCTCAGCCAACCGAAAAGGCATTGGCAATGACCCGGCTGTACACCGCCAATCTGTCTTTTGCCTACGGAATGAGACGCATCTTGAATGACGTGACACTTGCTCCTTTGGTGGCGGGCAAGCTGACGGCGTTGATCGGACCGAATGCCTCCGGCAAATCGACCCTCTTCAAGGTCATCGCTGGTCTGCTCAGGCCCGTCAGCGGTCAGGTTTTTCTGGGCGACACCGATCTGGCGGATCTCGGGGCCCGCGATCGGCTGTCCCGCATCCGGTTCATGCCGCAGTTCTTCGCTGCCAACGCCGCGCTGACCGTGTTCGATGTGGTGATGATGGCTCAGAAACAGCTTCAGGGGTGGCGGGTCACATCGGATGATATGAACCATGTGGCCAAAGCATTGCAGAGCGGTGGGATTGGTCACTTGGCCGACGCCTACGTCAGCGAACTCTCGGGCGGGCAGTCTCAGATGGTGTCCTGCGTCCAGGCCCTGATCCGTCCTGCGGACGTCTATCTTTTCGATGAGCCGACATCGGCACTGGATCTGCATCATCAACTCGCTGTTCTGTCACGCATTCGGTCCGCCGTCACGACCCGGGGTGCGGTCGGCATTGTCGCACTTCATGACCTGAACCTTGCGGCCCGCTTTGCGGACCATCTGATACTGATCGGTCAGGGCAGGCTTCTGGCCGAGGGTGCTCCCCGCGATGTGCTCTACAGCGCTGAGCTTGGCGAGGCCTATGGCGTCGATATCACCATCACCAAAGGACCAAGAGAGGATCTAACAGTTCATGCTTACGCGCCGTAACTTTACATTTGCACTCGCTGCTTCGGCAGGCGCAGCGTCCGTCGCCTACGCAAAAACAGCCTATGGGTCACCGGTGTCGCATGGTGTGATGATGCTGAATGCCGATTGTAGTGATGCCAATGTGCTCAATGTTTTTGAGCCCGCGATCATCCGCGTTCAACCCGGTGATATGGTGACCTTCATACCCTCTGACAGCGGTCATAACACGGCCTCAAAACGCGGGATGATCCCGGACGGCGCGGACCCATGGAACAGTACGGTGGACGAAAGACTGACGATCACACCGACTGTGCCCGGCATCTACGGATATCTTTGCTTGCCGCACTATGAAATGGGGATGGTCGGGGTGATTGTCGTTGGTGATGACCTGTCAAGTTTGGAAGCGGTCAAAAAGGCGCGCCACCCCGGTCATGCCCGCAAGGCATTTCGAATGCTCCTTGAGCAGTTGGATACATAGCGCCTGTGAGTCATGGGTGAAGCCATCTCACCGGGGACTTTTTGCGCAGCTGTTGTAGCGGCGATTGCGAAGTCTGCCCGTTTACGAACTGGTCTCGTCCCCGGGCCGAGTGACTTGGCAGCCCGCCAGCCAGAGGTGTTTCGACGACCCGCCTCAGAGGGCCTGCCGTCGGAGAACACAATGGACTGGTTGCAGGTGTTCCGCTGATTTCTAGGCGAAGAGGCTTGTGCTGAGCGAATCCTCTGATCCAAGAGACTTTCCGCGAAACAGGCTGGTCTTTGGCGGGGTGCCTTTCCGTTGGCGACAAGGCGGGTGCGAATGATCCTGCAAAAAGATGCTGGCGGCTCTAGAACTCAGACCATCCCTCATCAAGTTCAGGTTCGGGTTGTTCTTGACCGGTTGGCTTTAGCTGTGGTTGCGATACGGCTGCTGTTTTTGCCGGGGCACTGCCGTTCTGCGCCCGTGCGGGTGCCGGCTGCTCGTTTAGCTCAGATGTCTTGAAATCATTTGCGAGCTTTGCCAGTGCTTTTGCGGAGTCGGCAAGGGAGTAGCTGGCTGCCGTGGTTTCCTCAAACATGGCGGCATTTTTCTGGGTTGCGCTGTCAATTTCGGTTACGGCGAGATTCACGTTGGCAATGCCGTCCGCCTGCTGGCGCGCGGACTGCGCAATCTGGGAGACATGACCGGCGGCCTCGTCGATCGACGATGACATTTTCTGGATGGCAGACCCGGTTTCGCCCACAAGGCCAACACCGCGCGCAACTTGATCAGAGCTGCTTTTGATCAGCTTCTCGATTTCATCTGCCGATTTGGCGGCCTGACCTGCAAGCGCGCGAACCTCGGAGGCGACCACACTGAAACCGCGCCCGGATTCGCCAGCCCGCGCAGCCTCGACCCCCGCATTCAATGCCAAGAGATTTGTCTGAAAAGCGATGCGGTTGATGACGTCGACGGTCTCCGTGATCTGCGTCGAGAACGCGGCGATCTCATCCATGGCCGCGATGGCGTTCTGTACCGCTTCTTCGCTTTCGCGCGCATTGTCGATTGCGGAGGTGACAAGTTTATGGGCGTTTTCTGCCCCATCGGCCGCGGATTTCACGGACACGGTCAGTTCCTCAACCGCCGCCGAGGTCTCTTCAAGGCTGGCGGCAGTTTTCTCCGTGCGGTTGGAAAGATCCGCCGCCGCCGCAGAGATATCCTCGGAGTCGCGCAGAACATCGGCAGCGCTACTGGTGATCTGGACCATCGCCTTTTCAAACTGTTCCGCGGTCGAATTGGTATCCCGCTGAAGGTCAGCGAACGCGCCTTTGAAATCCCCGGTCATGCGGATACGAAGATTGGCGCTCGCAAGCTCCTGCAGAACCGAGCATGCGGATTTTAGGCCGCTGTCAACCGTGCCGAGCAGCGCATTGACCCCGGTCTTGACGTCGTCGAGAGACTTTTCGCCGAACTCCTGCGTGATCCGCTGGCCAAAATCACCCGCTTTCGCGGCGCCGATCACCTTCTCGAGCTCCATCTCCAGTGCACGAGATCTTTCAGCTCTGGCATCGGCGCGCTCCTTCTCTTCGCGCGCGTGTTCTGCCTCGGTTGCTGCCTGCTTCTCCTTTGCAAGCTGTGCCTCTTTTTCAGCCTCCGCAGCTTCAGCCTTGGCCTTCTCCTGGGCGGCGCGGAGCTCTTCGGATTTGAGCGCGTTATCACGGAAGACCGCCAACGCACCTGCCATCTGGCCGATCTCATTCTTGGTCGAACCCGTTTCTATGTCGATGTCCATTTGACCATCCGCCAGGGCACGCATGTTCTCTGTCATACGGCCGATTGGGTCTGTGATGGACCGAATGACGAGAAGCGTCGATACGAGACACAGAACAACGCTCGCCAGCGTTGCAATCAAAAAGAACAAGCGTGAGCGATCTGCCGCAGCAACGGCTTGTCGTGCGCCGCTAGTCGTTTCCTGAATGGTTGTGTTGCTGGCTGATTGCGCGATCTCGATGACTTCGAGGAACACCCGGTCTGCGCTGTTGATCATCACAGTGCCGGTGACGGGTTCGATCGCCAACATTTCCAGCGCACCGGTGCTGGCACTCAGATATTCGCGGACCTTTTCGTTGGTGAGCGCGGTGATGGATCCTTCAGGCGCGACGGCGGCGAACTCATAGGCGGATGCCAAACGCTTCAGTGCTTCGTCTGCTTTGGCAAATTGATTGTCCATCGGCTCACCTTGCAAGCCGGTATTGACCAGCGCGCTGGTGCGCACAACTTCGAGATGCGCGCCCTGCAACATGGAGTAGGTTTGCGAGATCTCTGCCAGTTGCGGAATGGTCTCCTCCGCCGTCTGGTCAAGCTTTTCCGTGAGGTTCAGAATTGCGTGGCGGGCAATCAACGCACTGCCGATCAGGGCGAGCGCGGCAATCGCAACGATCATCAACCCTTTGTGCCGAAGCTTCATCTGTTGAAAAAACTTGCCCATCAAACGCACCTTATTGCAGCTGGTAATTGTGTTCTGGCCCGGCGCTCAATGCACCGGACCAGCGTCTCATAAGGACAAATCAGCCCTTGTAGATGCCGACGCCCGCATAGTAGTCGCCAAAGCGCATGATGTGGGTGGATTTTGCTTCCATGTTGCCGGTCGCGGGGTTTGGCCAGTGATAGTCAACCCAACCTTCGCCCGAGCTGCGCGCGACTTCGTTCATTTCAGCAATAAAGGCGTTGCCGTTGGCATCGGTCAGGCCGCTCAGATCACGACCGACGAGCGCTGCGTTGACGCCATGCGCGACAAAATTGCCGTCGATTTCGCTGACGAAAACATACAGGTCGCGGTCGTGAAAATCGGCGTTCGATTTGTCCGACACCGCTGCAATCAGCGCGTCGATGCCTTCCGCCTCATAAAGCGCCACGGCGCGCTCCAGCATGGCAGTTGCTTCTTCGGCTGTGCCTTGTTCAGAAGCGGCCGCCATAAAGGGGGCGATGGTGATCGCCAGCATCAAAAAGAACTTTTTAATCATATCACGTGGTCTCCGTTGTTCAGGACTGGAGCGGTGATGAACGCAAGGTGTAAACAAAACCCAAATATCGAGGCTGAATGCGCCGGTAGAGCGAGCTATCCGACTTAAAAATCGCTACAATATGAATGAAGCCGCGAGCCAAATGGAAGCGCCCTGCACCTCTTATCCCGGCCGAACGCTCGGGCGCTGCTGTCTTGCGCAACATGGCACCGCAAATGGGTGCTTCAACCGGGGCCATTCCGTCGATGTGGCATGTCGGTCAGCAGGCGCGCAGCCAACGGTGCGCCGATGATCACGATGAAGATCCGAAGGACGTGGTGGGCCACGACGAATGCCATATCCGCGCCAACGATCAGCGCCAGCACGGTCAGTTCTGCCTGACCGCCGGGGGCAAAAGCCAGCAACGTTTCCAGCCCGGGCGCGAGGCCCAGACCATAGACCGTTTCAACCACGATCAGTGTCAGGATGATCAACAGGATGCAAAAACCCAGACTTGCAGTCAGATCACGTCTGATCTCGGCCAGTGTCACGCCAGTATACTTGCAGCCGATGCTCATACCGATCACGAATTGTGCGGCCCAGATCACTTCGGCTGGCGGACGGTGGTGCAGCCCGCCTGACACGGTGATCGCAGCCGTCACGATAAGGGGGCCGAGAATGGCGGCACCAAACAGACCAATCCGACGCGCACCCCACCAGCCGAAAACCGCGCAGAGCACCATAATGACCAGCGCATCTACCGGAATTTCGCCGATGGGCCGACCCGGCGGGTTTGTAAGGTCCGCCTCCCAGATACCTTGGATGAGGAAGGGAAGGGTGGCGACAATCACCAGCAGTCGTGTTGCGTGGATCAGTGACAGTGTGCGGACGTTTGCGCCCGCCTCCTGGCCAAACAGCACCATGTCCTGAAGGCCGCCGGGCATGGCCGCATAGTAGGCCGTGGGAAGGTCGTAGCCGCACAGGCGCCGAAAGTAAGGGACACCGATCAGCCCGACGGCCATGACCATAAGCGGTACCATCAGCAGAGTGGGCCACATGGCAGGCAGGCTGACCAGGACGGCGGGTGTCAGGCTGGCGCCCACAGCGACCCCGAGCACCGTGCGCATGGCTTCGTTCACCGGAGCGATTGCCGCCATGCGCAGCCCGCCGAGGGCTGCCAGAAGGCAGGCGCCGATCGGTCCGAGGAGCCACGGCAGCGGGAGGTTCAACACGTGAAAGAACAGCACGCCCGACAGGGCAACCGATATGGCGGTGAGCACCCCGATCACGCAGGTATTCTCGGTTGCTCTAGAGGAGGCCGTCCCGCCGCAGTTGCTCCTTCGTGGATCAAACGATCTTCGGCTTTCGAATACGCGGCGCAGAGACTGGAGTGCTTGGCCGCTCTTGTCAGGGTGTGGACGGCGCTGGACGCGGTGGGTGTGCGGGCCCGATGGGTCGGCAGGTCGGAATGGACGGCCAACCGGGTGTCCGAGGGCAGGCTATGGCCTCTTTTGGGATATGTACGAGGGCTGACACGGCAGAGAGCGCAAGGCCAGCGCCCACCGTTGAGCCGATCAAGCGCCGGCCCGTCCTGCGCACTGCTCAGTGTCCGCGGATGCCGCAGAACAGGCAGTCTTTCGTCCATCTCCGAGACGAGTGGAGCGCATCTTACGAGACAGCGGCGCTGTCTTTCCCGATGTTCCGATCCGGTGTCATAGTTAAAAAGGGGGCGAATTTTCCGGCGTAGATGGCGATCAGATGAAATCCGCTCCCTGACCGCACGGACCCCACCGAAATTACGGCACGGCGTCACGACACAGGCCGTGTCTTTGCGGGAGGTGATTGCTCGGGACAGACTTGCCCCCTTGATCCGGCTGGGCATGGGCAATGTGATGACCCATCCTTAACCGGCCGTTGGGCCAGTGTAAAACGCAACGCCGTTCCACCTGCCACGTGGCAGTTCCGACCGGCTTGTCCCGAATGAAATCCCAATGGAGCGGGCGAGGCGATTCGAACGCCCGACCCTAACCTTGGCAAGGTTATGCTCTACCCCTGAGCTACGCCCGCTTCCTTGGGTGAGCCGGGAGATACCTGCGCCGGGGTCTGCCTGCAAGTGAAAAATCCCCTGCCTCCGCAAAAAACCCGCTGCCGGAGCCGGGCATCAGCCGTGCGTCTCGATCAGGTCCCAGCGATTGCCGAAAGGATCGCGGAACACCGCCACCGTACCATAGGGCTCATGGCGCGGAGCCTCCTCAAAGACGATACCGCGGGCCTGAAGTGCCGCATGATCGCGGGCAAAGTCATCCGTCTCCAGAAAGAGCCAGACGCGGCCCGCACCCTGATTGCCGATGGCGGCGCGCTGCCGGTCGGTATCTGCGCGGGCCAGCACGATGCGCAGCTGTCCGCCCGGTGCGGTCACCGTGACCCATCGTTTGCGGCCCTGGTCGATGTCCTCGCTGAGCGTGAAGCCGAGCGTACCGCAGAAAAAGGCGATGCCGGCCTCGTAATCGGGCACGATAATGGACAGGGCGGCGAGATGCACGGGGCGCGGTCTCCGGTCTTAGAGGACGAGATCGTTGTCCCGCTCTTCCTCGCGGGTTTCATCATGGGTGGCAAGCGCGATGCCAAAGGTCAGGATCCCGACGCGGCCCGCCGTCATCAGCGCCACGACGATGAGCTTGCCCAGATCCGACAGATCGCCGGTGATCCCCATGCTGAGCCCAACGGTGCCGAGCGCCGAGATCACCTCGAACATCACCTGCTCAAAGGGTTTGCCCGCCTCCGTGAGCAGCAGCAGGAACAGCGCCACCGCCAGCAGCACCAGATAGTAGCTCAGGCTCGCGGTCGCGTTCTGCAGCCGCTGGAGCGGGATATCACGCTTGAAAAAGCGGATGCGGTCCCGCCCCTTGGTTGTCGATCGTACCAGCCCGATCAAGGCCGCAAAGGAGGTCGTCTTGAGCCCGCCGCCCGTGCCCGCAGGTGAGGCGCCGATGATCATTAGGAAAAAGAACACGACCAGCACGGCATGGCTCAGCGCGCCGATAGGGTAGGTGTTGAACCCCACGGTGGTCGAGGCGGTCATCACCTGAAAGAAGGCAGTCAGCAGCCGTTCGGAGGGGGGCAGGGCGGCGATGCCTGGCTCCACCACCATGACGATCAGAGTGCCTATGAGCAAAAACAGCAGTGTCATGCGCATGATCACCTTGCTGGTGAACCCCAGATGCGGCGCACGCCCGGACAGCGTGCGCGAGGCATCCACCACGATCAAAAATCCCATGGCGCCCAGGATGCTGAGCGCACTGATCGTCAGGGTGATGCCTGCGTGCGCGCTGAAACTTTCAAAGCTGTTGGAAAAGAGGCTAAAGCCCGCTGTGCAGAACGCAGACACCGAATGAAAGATCGCACTCCACAAGGGGTTTTCCACCTCCTGCTGGCGAAACAGCAGATAGAGAATGGCCGCCCCCACTGCCTCGCAGATAAAGGTGAACCGGACGACGGAGCGGATGAAGGTCCTCGGTTTGACGTCCTCGGGCAAGTTGAAGGCCTTGCGTGTGGCCTCCCGGCGCAGGCGGCTGATCCGGTCCTGCGTTGTCAGCACGATGAAGGAGCCCACGGTCATGTACCCCAGCCCGCCAAGCTGGATCAGCAGCAGGATCACCAACTCGCCGAAAAAGCTGTAGCTGGCGCCGGGATTGACCGACACCAGCCCCGTGGTGGAGACCGCGGATGCGGAGATAAACAGGTTGTCGAGAGCGGGCACCGGCACCGCCTGCGCCCAGGGCAGGCTGAGCAGTGCCCAGCCGAGGATGATGTAGCTCAGATATCCCATCAGCAGCAGCTTGGCCGGATTGGTCTGCACCAACACCGCCCGCAGCCGGAGCAGCCGCATCTTCAGCGTCGGATTTTTGCGCTGCGCCTTGGCCTTGTCGGTATCTTTCTCGCCTGCCACAGGGCATTCCTCGATCGGGAAAGTCGATGCGGCCAATGGTTCAATAGCCGCAGTATGCGAACTAGTATGATCGGCCCGTCATTCGAGTTCGACAAGCAGGTCTTTTGCGTCAATCTGGCCGCCGGGGCTCACGTGGACGGCCTTGACGGTGGCATCGCGCTCCGCATGAATGCCCGTTTCCATCTTCATCGCCTCAATGGTCAGCAACAGATCACCTGCCTTGACCTTGGCTCCGGCCTGGGCGGCGACGGAGGCCACCACACCCGGCATTGGCGCGCCGATATGATCCGCGTTGCCGGTTTCCGCTTTCGGACGCTGGGTTGTGCTGGCCTTGACCAGCCGGTTCGGCACGCGGATCACCCGCGGCTGACCGTTGAGCTCAAAGAACACCCGAACCTCGCCATCGGGACTGGTCTCGCCCACGGCCTGCAATCGGATCTCCAGCGTCTTGCCAGGGTCGATCTCAGCCGAGATTTCCTCGCCCGGCTCCATCCCGTAAAAGAATGTCTTGGTGGGCAGGGTGCGCACGGGCCCGTAGGTCCGGTGACGGCCCATGTAGTCGAGGAAGACCTTGGGATACATCAGATAGCCTGACAGATCCTCATCATCGAGGCTGCGGCCCTCCATCGCGTCGGAGGCTTCTTGCCGCAGCGCCTCCAGATCGGCGGGGGGCAGGTGTTTGCCGGGCCGTTCGGTATTGGGGGCTTCATCCTTCAGCACCTTGCGCAGGATACCATCGGGGAAACCGCCGGGTGGCTGGCCCAGATCGCCGCGCATCATGCCAATGACGCTGTCAGGAAAGGACACCTCCGTGCCCGGGTTTTCCACATCGGCGCGGGTCAGCCCCTGGCTAACCATCATCAGGGCCATGTCACCGACCACTTTTGAGGACGGCGTGACCTTGACGATATCGCCGAACATCTGGTTCACATCCGCATAGGTGCGCGCCACCTGCGGCCAGCGGTCCTCCAACCCCAGTGACGCTGCCTGCGCCTTGAGATTGGTGAACTGACCGCCCGGCATCTCGTGCAGATAAACCTCGGACGACGGCGCCTGCATGCCGGTTTCAAAGGCGGCGTATTGCCCGCGCACTTCTTCCCAATAGTCCGAAATCTCACGCACTGCCTGCATCGACAGGCCAGTGTCGCGGTCGGTATGGCGCAGCGCCTCCACCACCGATCCCAGCGTGGCTTGCGAGGTATTGCCGGAGAGCGCGTCCATCGCGCAGTCGACAGCATCCACACCCGCTTCGCTGGCCGCGAGGATCGTGGCACAGGCGACGCCCGCAGTGTCATGGGTGTGGAAGTGGATGGGCAGCCCCACCTCGGATTTCAGTGCACGCACAAGGCTGCGCGCGGCAGCGGGTTTGAGCAGCCCGGCCATATCCTTCAGACCCAGCACATGGGCGCCTGCCTCGCGCAGCGCCACGCCCATTTCGACATAGTATTTCAGGTTGTACTTGGCGCGGTCCGGGTCGTTGATGTCCCCCGTGTAGCAGATCGTGCCCTCGCAGATCTTGTCGTTCTCGATCACCGCATCCATGGCGACGCGCATGTTCTCGACCCAGTTGAGGCTGTCGAAGACGCGGAACACATCGACGCCGGTGCCCGCCGCGACCCGCACGAACTCCTGCACCACATTGTCGGGGTAGTTGGTATAGCCAACACCGTTGCTGCCGCGCAGCAGCATCTGGGTCATCACGTTGGGCATTGCGGCCCGCAGATCGCGCAGGCGTTGCCACGGGCACTCCTGCAGAAAGCGGTAGGCCACGTCGAAGGTTGCACCGCCCCAGCACTCCACACTGAACAGCTGTGGCAGGTTTGCTGCATAGGCAGGGGCCACCTTAATCATGTCGAGGCTGCGCATCCGGGTGGCGAGCAGGCTCTGATGCCCGTCACGCATGGTCGTGTCGGTGATCAAGAGCGCGCGCTGTTGCTTCATCCAGTCAGCGACGGCCTGCGGACCCTTTTGTTCGAGCAGGTTCCGCGTCCCCATCATCGGCTCCGCCTTGAGCGCGGGCGGGCGCGGATCCTTCACATGGGCACCGGGGCGCGGGTGGTCCTTGGTCTCCGGATGGCCGTTGACGGTCACATCCGCGATATAAGTCAGCACCTTGGTGCCCCGGTCGCGCCGACGCGAGAACTGAAACAACTCCGGCGTCTCGTCGATGAACTTGGTGTGGTAGGTATCGTTGAGGAAGGTCGGGTGCTTGAGCAGGTTTTCCACAAAAGCAATGTTCGTGGAGACGCCCCTGATCCGGAATTCGCGCAAGGCCCGGTCCATACGCGCAATCGATGCCTCCGGCGTTTGCGCCTTGGCGGTGACCTTGACGAGCAGACTGTCGTAATAGCGCGTGATCACCCCGCCGGAATAGGCCGTCCCCCCATCAAGGCGGATCCCCATACCGGTCGCTTCGCGAAAGGCGGTAATGCGCCCGTAGTCCGGGATGAAGTTGTTCTGCGGATCCTCGGTGGTGATCCGCGTCTGCAGAGCGTGACCGTTGAGCTTCACGTCCTCTTGCGTGGGTTTGCCGGTGGCTTCGGCAATTGTCTTGCCTTCGGCGATCAGGATCTGGGCCTGCACGATGTCGATGCCCGTCACCTCCTCAGTAACGGTATGTTCGACCTGGACCCGCGGATTGACCTCAATGAAATAGAACTTGTCATCGGCCATATCCATCAGGAATTCGACGGTACCCGCGCATTCGTAATTGACGTGTTTGCAAATTTTGTAGCCTAGTTTGCAAACTTCTTCCCGTTGTTTTTCAGTGAGATACGGAGCGGGCGCGCGTTCGACCACCTTCTGGTTGCGCCGCTGAACCGAGCAATCCCGCTCAAACAGGTGGTACATGCCACTATGCTTGTCACCAAGGATTTGTACCTCCACGTGGCGGGCGCGCTGGATCATCTTTTCGAGATACCCTTCGCCGTTGCCAAAGGCGGCTTCGGCCTCGCGCCGGCCCTCCAGCACTTTCTCTTCCACGTCGGCCTCGCCCAGGATCGGGCGCATGCCGCGCCCGCCGCCACCCCAGGAGGCTTTGAGCATCAGCGGATAGCCGATCTCGGCTGCCTCCTTGCGGATGGCCTTCATGTCGTCGCCCAGCACTTCCGTTGCCGGGATCACCGGCACACCAGCCTCGACAGCCACCCGGCGGGCGGAGGCTTTGTCACCCAAGGCGCGCATGGTTTCGGCCCGGGGACCGATGAAGGTGATGCCGTTCTGATCGCAGGCATCCACGAAATCGGGGTTCTCGGACAGCAGGCCGTAGCCGGGGTGGATCGCATCCGCGCCGCTGGCCTTGGCCACCCGGATCATCTCGTCAATGGACAGATAGGCTGCGACCGGCCCCAACCCCTCGCCGATGCGGTAGGCCTCATCCGCCTTGAACCGGTGCAGGCCCAGCTTGTCCTCCTCGGCGTAGACAGCAACCGTCTTTTTGCCCATTTCATTGGCCGCCCGCATGATGCGAATAGCGATCTCGCCGCGGTTGGCGATCAGGATCTTGCGGAAATCGGGCATGGGCAGGTCACTTTCTGTAGTCAGTGGCGCCTGTGTAAGAAGAATGCAGGCGCGCGTAAACGCGTAGTATTGGGTATGTCGCGGGTGCTGCAGCGCAGCATGTTCGCTGCGATTTGTAAAGACCTCGCTCTCAGTCCAGCGTGAAGGGGGCGGGCAGATCGGTCATGGTGCGCGCGCCCAACTGTCCCATGTTGGCGGTGAGATCCTTGCGCAGGATGTCGATCAGGTGGTCGATCCCGGCCGGGCCCAACGCCGCCAGCGCTGCATGAAAGGCGCGCCCGAGCATGGTGAAATCCGCGCCGAGGGCAAAGGCCCGCAGGATGTCGAGCCCGCCCTCGATCCCGGAATCGAAGATGATGGGCAGCGTCGTTGCGGCACGCACCTGCGGCAGCGCGTCAATGGCTGCCGGTGCTGCATCAAACTGCCGGCCTGCGTGGTTGGACACCCAGATGGCATCGACGCCCGCACCCTCGGCCCGCCGCGCATCCTCGGGGCGCAAGATGCCCTTGAGCACGAAAGGTCCGTTCCAAGCCGCGCGCAGCCACGCCACATAGTCCCAATCCGGTGACGTGCGCAGCAGGTAGCCCACATGCGCCGTGGACGATAGCGCGGTGCTGGTCTCAGCGGCGTATTTTTCCAGCGTGCGCATCCGCGGCAGCCCGCGGCGCGCCATCCCGACGGCCCAGGCCGGTCGGGCGACGATCTGCGCCATCAGCCGGGGTGTCAGCCGCGGCGGCAGTGTGAGGCCAGAGCGGGTTTGACGCTCCCGACGCGAGGCCACCGGCACATCTACTGTCAGCACCAGCACCTTGAACCCCGCGTCGCGGGCGCGGCTCAGCATGTCGGTGCGGATGGCCTCATCGCGCGGCGGATACATCTGAAACCACGCCTCCGGCCCGAGATGCGGCGCGATGTCCTCAGGTGACTGCGTGGCCACAGTGGACAGGCCATAGGGGATGCCCGCGCGCGCGGCGGCGCTGGCCAGATGCCCCTCTGCGCCCGGCCACATGAGCCCGGACATGCCGACCGGGGCGATGCCGAAGGGCAAAGCAAGCGGGCTGCCCAGCAACTCGGTACAAAGATCCGGCTCGAACTCGCCGTGCAGGACCGATGGCATCAACCCGATCCGGTCAAGCCGCGCCCGGTTGCGCGCCTTGGTCGCCTCACTGCCCGTGGCACTGTCGAGATATTCCCAAACGAATTTCGGCATGCGCCGCCGCGCCTTGCGGCGCAGATCAGACAGGGCAGGGTAGCGGGCGTGCAGATCCATGGCGCGTTGGTGGCTCAGATCCGTGCGCTTGTCCACATACCGTTAAGACGCGGTCCGCCGCCCCCAGAGGTCGTATTCTCCTGCCTCCTCGACTTCGACCGTGACGATGTCGCCCGGCTTCAGCGCCTCGAAACCTTCATCGATAAAGAGGTTGCCGTCGATCTCGGGCGCGTCCGACTTGGTGCGGCAGGTCGCAGCCTCTGCATCAACCTCGTCCACGATCACGTCCAGCCGGTGTCCCACCTTGGCTGCAAGCTTTGCAGCCGAGATCCGCTGCGCGGTCTCCATGAAACGCTCCCAGCGGTCCTGCTTGACCTCCGCCGGCAGGTGATCGGGCAACGCATTGGACCGCGCGCCCGCCACGTTTTCGTACTGAAAACAGCCGACGCGGTCGAGTTGCGCCTCTTCCAGCCAGTCCAGCAGGGTCTGAAACTCCGCCTCTGTCTCGCCGGGGTAGCCCACGATAAAGGTGGAGCGCAGGGTCAGATCCGGGCAGATCGCGCGCCAGGCGGCAATCTCGCCGAGGGTTTTCGCCGCTGCCGCGGGACGTGCCATGCGGCGCAGGACATCGGGATGCGCGTGCTGGAAAGGGATATCCAGATAGGGCAGCACCAGACCGTCGGCCATCAGCGGAATGAGCTGTCGCACATGCGGATAGGGGTAGACGTAATGCAGCCGCACCCAAGCCCCGAACCTACCCAGATCGCGGGCGAGGTCGGTAATATGGGCCCGGTGGCCGCGGTCCTCGGCGTGCCTGATGTCGACACCGTAGGCCGAGGTGTCTTGGCTGATCACCAGCAGCTCGCGCACGCCGCTCTCCACCAGCTTTTCAGCTTCGCGCAGGACCGCATGGGCAGGCCGTGACTGGAGGCGACCACGCATGTCAGGGATAATGCAGAACTTGCACTTATGATTGCAACCCTCTGAAATCTTGAGGTAACTGAAGTGCCGCGGTGTCAGGCTGACACCGGAGGCGGGCAGCAGGTCGACAAAGGGATCGGGGCTCGGCGGGACCGCCGCATGTACGGCGTCCAGCACCTGCTCGTACTGGTGCGGCCCGGTCACCGCCATGACTTGAGGGTGCGCGCCGGTGATATACTCCGGCTCTGCCCCCAGACATCCCGTGACAATCACCCGCCCGTTTTCCTGCAACGCTTCGCCGATGGCGCCCAGGCTTTCCGCCTTGGCGCTGTCCAGAAAGCCGCAGGTGTTGACGATCACCGCCTCGGCACCCGCATAGTCCGGCGAGATCGCGTAGCCTTCTGCACGCAGCCGGGTCAGGATCCGTTCGCTATCCACCAGCGCCTTGGGGCAGCCCAGCGACACCATGCCAATGGTCGGCTGACCGGTGCGGTGAGCCGTCCGATCCGTGCGACCGTCAAGCCGGGCGGCGGGCGCCAGATCAGGGCGCAGATGGGGTGGGTTTGTGCTCATGACCTGCGCTATAGTGGAGTTGAGACGCCCCGGAAAGGGGTGCTGGCCGAGGAGGGCATGCACGTGAAATGGATCATCCGTCTGCTGGGGCTGGGTGTTGTGATCGCGATCGTCGCGATTGCGGCGCTGTTCTTCCTGCCAGCCGAGCGCATCGCGCGCCTTGCGACCGACCAGCTGCAAAGCGCCACGGGACGCACCGTTTCCATCAGCGGGGACGTTGGGCTGACCTTTTGGCCGGTGCTTGGCATCCGCGCCGCCGGTCTGGAGATCGGAAATGCCGATTGGGCAGAGCAGGGCCCCTTGCTGCAAGCTGCCAGTGTCGCCATCGGGATCGATGCGATGGCACTTTTGGGCGGCGATATTCGCATCACCAATATCGAAGCCGAAAGCCCCATGGTGCGCCTGGAACAGCGCAGCGACGGCCAGGTCAGTTGGGAAATCGGTAACAGCGCCGAGGCCACCCCGACCCAAAATGCGCCCACATCGGTGCAACCGGCCAGGACTGCGCAATCCATCACCGTCCAACGGTTGGCCATCACCGATGCCAGTCTGATCTACGCTGCCGCCGGCAGTGATCCGGTGGTCTTCGATCAGGTTGATCTGACATTGGATTGGCCGGAGGCCCAAGGTGCCGCGACGATCACAGCCCGGCTGCGACCGGCGGCAACGCCCGTTTCTGTCGAGGTGGTGATCGATGGTTTTGCGGGTTTCATCGCGGGAGAGACGCAAACCTTGCGCGCCGCGGTATCCACCGACGCGGGGCGTATCGCCTTGGACGGGAGAGGCAGCGCGGATGGCGCAGTCGCCGGGGATCTGACGTTGAGCACGGGCGATACCAATGCGTTTCTGCGCGCACTCGGGATGCCGGGAGCGGATTTGCCGCCAGATCTCGGGGGGCAGATTGATCTCAGTACCGCGCTGACGGTGACCGCGGAGCGTGCTGTTTCCCTGCGCGATCTTGTAGTGTCTCTTGGTCGGAACCGCATCAGTGGTGCTGCGGATTTGAACTTGAAGGATGTGCCTCAGCTCAACGCTCAACTGGATATCGGTGATTTTGTCCTGCCATCTGCGTCAGCGCCCACGGCGAGTTCCGGTGGCGGGGGTGGCGGACAGGCTGGCACCGGCAGCAGCAGCCAGAGCGGTTGGCCTACAGCGGCCATCGACGCGAGCGCATTGGGTACTTTCAACGGCGAGATCGCCTTAACCGCCAATAGTATTGACCTCGGCCAGTTTGACCTCGGCGCGACGCGTGCTTTGCTGCGGAACGACAATTCGCGGATGGTGTTCGAGCTGCGCGATGTAGCCGCCTACGGTGGCGATCTGACGGGGACCTTCGTGATCAATAATCGCAGCGGCCTGTCGGTCGGTGGTGATCTGACGGCGACCGGGATCGAGATGCAGCCGCTGTTGACCGATGCTGCGGATCTGACGCGGCTGACGGGCACCGGGGCGGTTCAGATGTCCTTTCTGGGGGTCGGTGCCAGCGTAGATGCGATCATGAAGTCGCTGTCGGGAAAAGGGTCGCTGCAGATCGGGCGTGGCACCATCCTTGGGATCGACCTCGACCGGTTGATGCGCTCAGGGGATGTGGGAAGTGGCACTACAGTGTTTGACAGCCTTACCGGATCCTGGACGATTGCCGCGGGGACGCTGCAGAACAACGATTTGCTGCTCCAGTTGAAGAGCTATCAGGCATCGGGTGCGGGTGCGGTGGGGCTCGGCAGCCAGACCGTTGACTACACGGTGACGCCGATCGCCTTGCGTGCGAACAGCGGGCAGGGAGTGTCCATCCCGGTGCGGTTTACCGGGCCGTGGTCCAATATTTCGATCCGCCCGGATGTCGAAGCCGCACTGAAGGCAGAGATAGACGAGAAGGCCAAGGAGCTTGAAGAGCGTGCCAAGGAAAAGCTGAACGAACGGCTGGGTGTTTCGCCTGTTGACGGACGGTCAACGGGCGATGCGGTGAAGGATGAATTGAACGACCGGCTGCTCAAAAAGCTCTTTGATTGACGTCTGTGGCCCGTGGGGGCGCCGGCTTTTTGGCCGATAACACGTTTTCGCGAAACAATGCGCCATGGTACCGCCGGACGAGGATTGCCGGGGATCGATGTAATCCGCCCGTGGCGTCCCGCGATGCAACGTTCCTTAGGGTTGCTGTTGCCCGCCTGGGCAAGAGTTGACCCGTTATGATGACCGGTCTGAAATTGATGACAGATCTGGGGATCACTGGGCTACTGGCCACATCGGTTGAAAAGATCAGTCATCAGTGCTCTGCCTGCGGGTTTGGAGATGTGGCCGTCGCTGGCGTGCTTAGGCCTGACGGTTTGCAATCAGGGCGTCCGACCTTTCGAAGATGAGTCATCATGATCGCATGGCGCTTCGGACCGAGCGGGCGAGCTGTACTAGGGGCAGATTTCAACCGCCCAGAGCCTCCGCGAACCGTTGAAAATGCCCTTCGGTTGCAGTTGCGTTCTGTACCCGCGCGCGAGGTCTCATAGTCTTTGGTTCGCGAGAGATCCTGGCGGAGACCGTGCTTGCCGGGCGTTGGTACCGGCTAAGCTCGGGTTTTGAGAGATCAGAGAGCGGCTGATGTCTTGGCCGGACGTCTGATCGAGATCAGAAATCCCGAATGTCAGATCTCCAAAGGCCGTGATTTCGCGATCTCGTCAAGCGCCATCAGCGTTTCAAGGAGGTCGGGCATCTGATCGAGGTGGATCATATTGGGTCCATCGCTGGGCGCGTTGTCAGGGTCGTCGTGGGTCTCGATGAAAACTGCTGCAACACCGACAGCAACTGCCGCGCGCGCCATGACGGGAGCGAATTCGCGCTGCCCGCCGGAAGAGCCTCCCCGCCCCCCCGGTTGCTGCACGGAATGCGTGGCGTCCATCACGACCGGATAGCCCGTCGCGGCCATCTGCGGCAGGGCCCGCATGTCTGCCACGAGGGTATTATAGCCAAAGCTGGTGCCCCGTTCGGTCAGCAAGATCCGCTTGTTTCCGGTCGATTCGATCTTGGTGACGATATTGCCCATTTCCCAGGGCGCCAGAAACTGCCCCTTTTTGACATTGATCACAGCACCCGTCTCGCCCGCGGCCAGCAGCATGTCGGTCTGGCGGCACAGAAACGCGGGGATCTGCAGAATGTCCGCTGCCTCGGCCGCGATCGCGCATTGCGCTTCGGTGTGAACGTCCGTCAGGACCGGCACCTCGTTTGCCCGACCGACCGACTCGAGCGCCTTTAGCCCCGCCTCCAGCCCCATGCCGCGTTTGCCGGACAGGGACGTGCGGTTGGCCTTGTCATAGGATGCCTTAAAGACGTACTGCGCGCCCACTGCAGCGCAGGCTTCTTTCATCCTGCCGGCGATCATCTGTGCGTGATCTTCGCTTTCGAGCTGACACGGACCGGCGATCACCGTGAGGGGGCGATCGTTCCCGATCGTCAGATTGCCGACGGAGATTTGGGTCATGTCAGTTGGTCACTTGCTCGCGAAGTATGGAGGCTGTGAGCGAGACCATCAGGTAGATGCCACCGAAGATCAAGAAGGCAACAAGCGTATTTTCGAACTTGCGCGGATAGCTCGGCTCCTCCGAGGGCACCGGTTCCACGCTGACCGTCAGATAGCGGACCTGTCGGTTGGCTTCCATCCGGGTCTGTTCCATCTGCTGCAGCGCTGACTGGAGCAACATGTCTCGGGTCACCAGATCGGCCTGCGCCATCTGGATCCGCACGTTCAGCTGCGCCAGCGAATTCTCTCCGGCGCTGGCGTCTGTCATCCGCGCGTTCAGGGTGGCGAGCTGTGCGTTCAACCGGTCAACATCCGCCTGTGCGCCATCGACCCGCGCCTGGTTGGGGCGTGCGTTGTCCAATAGGGCCGCCAGTTCCAGTTCCTTTTCGAGCAACTGCAGCTCGATTTGATTGATCTGGCCGCGCAACCCCACGATCACGGCCTCAGGATCAAGGGTATCGCCCTGTAGCTGCAAGGTCACCAGCGCCTGCTGCGCCGCGCGCCGTTCCGCCTCAGCCTGCTCGAAACTGGTGCGGGCATCGGCCATCTGATCGTCGCGCTTCTGCGCGCTCAGCCCGTTGACGCTTTCTTCGGCGTAGGTGATGAGGGCCTCGCTGAAGGCGGCACTTATCTGCGGATCTGCGGCAATCACCTCCATCCGGACCATGCCTTCGGTCGGGTCATAACCCACTTTGACCGCTTTGCGGTAGGTATCAAAGGCCTCTTCATTCGAGGCATCCGGCGCCAGTCTTTGCAAGGGGTCGATGATGTCTTGCGAGAAATGAGAGACAAACCCGATCTCTTCGTCCAGTCGCAGCATTGCCGGTTTTGACAGCAGGAATGCCTGAACGGCGATACTGTCAGAAGAGGTCGCGAACTGGGTGCCGGAGAGCAACCCGCCAATCCCGCCGCCGCCCGCGGTGCTGTCAGCCTGCAGGATCAGGAATTCCGACTGCGTGGCGTACATTGGCGTCGCCACTGAGTAGAAATACCATCCGGCAAGGGCCGTTGGCAGCCCGATGAAACAGGCCAGCCGCAGCAACAAGGTCACCAGCTTGCGCCTGCGCCTGCGCGCTATGTCCAGCTGGATTTGTGCAATCTGACGTTCGCGCATCTCAGCCGGGCTGAGGATTTCAGTCGAGGGTACGCCGCCTTCGCTGGTTTTGCGTGTCTGGGGCAGCTGGATACGCCCGTCCGCGTCTTTTGAGGCGTGCTTGTCAGCGGTGTTGGCCGTGTTTGGGTCGCCGTCTTCGGAGGGGGCGACCAGCGCCAGTACCGCGTTCCGCTGGAAAGGATCAATCCCCTTTTCGCGCAGCAGGCGGACTGCATCGGCATCCGACTTTGGGTTGAGGCCATTCCTCGCCGCGATCCGCCGCGCCATCCGCAACTGCCGCGCTGTCAGCTCTTCGTTCGCGACAACTTTTGGATTTGACGTAGTCGCTTCGGGATCAGCCTCGTCAGCCGGGTCGGGTATATGCTCCTGAGATATTTGTGCTTTCGGGTCAGGTGGCAGCTGAGCCTGAGCTTCTTCGTCAGCCTGCGTCTCGGCCGATAAGGCGGTTTCCGGCTGCGCCTTGGGTGGCGTCCCTTCAGCCTCTTCCGGCGAAACCTCGGATTGGGTGTCCTCTGTTTCGGGCGCGTCCGCTACAGCCGCGTCGCGCTCTGCACGTGCTTCCGCACTCATCCGGCGTATGCGAAACTTTCTAGCTGTCGGTTTCGTAGTCATAAAGCCGTTTCGCTTCTTCCAGCGTATCAAACATGTGCAACTGACCGTTCAGCAGAACGCCAGCGGAATGCGCAAATCTCTCCAGCACGCGCGGTCGGTGCGAGACGACGATGATGGTGGTGGTGCGCAGCCGTTCTTCCAGGACGGCACCGGCCTTGCGGTTGAACTCCGCATCGGTGGAATTCGGCATCCCCTCGTCGATGAGATACATGTCAAAATCCAGCGCCAGCATCAGCGCAAAGGAGAACCGCGCCCGCATGCCCGTGGAATAGGTGCCCACCGGTTGGTCAAAGTACTCCTCCAACCCGCAGAGCCAGCGACAGAAGCTTTCCACGTAGTCCGGATCAAGCCCGTAGAGCCGCGCGATATAGCGCGCGTTTTCCATGGCAGAGACCTTACCCACGACGCCGCCCATGAACCCCAGCGGAAAGGAGATATTGCACCCGCGCCGGATTTCGCCCTCGTCAGCTTTCTCCAGACCCGCCATCATGTTGATCAGCGTGGTCTTGCCGGTGCCGTTGGGCGCGAGAATGCCCAGTGACTGACCCAGTTCGACCCGGAAAGACACCCGGTCGAGGATCACCTTATGCTGGGTGCCCGTCCAAAAGGACTTCGAGACATTTTCGAAAGACAGCATCACTGCTCCGACTGTTGCGAACCGATCAGGGGCCGGTTGTCCCCTCAGATCGGACCGGTCCGCTTGGGCCATAGGACATCCGACATAATTATGTCTTAATTAGAGACAAAACCCTCGCCGGGGGCAAGTCTGTCGCGCGGCACGGGACGGTTTCTGCGCGTATTCCCGCGACTGGGGCGTTGATCATCGGCCCTGCCCACGAAAACACGGTACCGGTTTGATGCGCGCAAGGGTCTTTGCTGCAGGGATTGCTGCCAGCCCTTTCCGCCGTTGCATCAACGAGCTAGATGGCACAGCATGACTGATCTGCGCGATGCCTTGCGGCACTGTACCCTTTGCCAAGACCGTTTCGCGGCGACAGCGACAGCCCATGCTCCGCGGCCCGTGGTCTGGTTTGAACCGCAGGCGCGCGTTCTGATTGCAGGGCAGGCCCCGGGCATGCGGGTGCATCTGTCGGGGCGTCCCTTCACCGACCCATCCGGTGACCGGTTGCGCGACTGGCTCGGACTGGACCAGGAGACGTTCTACGATCAGAGCCGTATCGCCATCGTGCCCATGGCTTTCTGCTTTCCGGGGTATGATGCACGCGGATCCGATCTGCCGCCGCCTCCGGTCTGTTCGGCAAGCTGGCGCGAGGGGGTGCTGGCGATGCTGGATCAGGTGCGGTTGACCATTCTGGTGGGCAGCTACGCGGCGCGCTATCATCTGGGCAGAAAAATGTCCCTTACAGCAGCGGCTCGGGACTGGCGCCCCCGCGGCGATGATCTTTTTGTGCTGCCGCATCCCAGCTGGCGCAACAACGCCTGGCTCAAGAAAAACCCCTGGTTTGCGCAGGATGTCCTGCCGCGTCTGCGCACCCGCGTCCAAGAGGTCCTGGCATGAGCAGCAGAACCCCCATCGACGACGCCCATGCTGCCATGGCTGCCGACCCGGAAGACGCGCAGGCCCGGCTGAGGTTCTACGATCGCCTGTCACAGGCCGAGCTGTTCTTGATGCTCAAGCAGGAGGCAGGCGAGGATGATCAGATCACGCCAGAGGTCTTCGATCTGGGGGAGGCGCGCTATGTACTGGTTTTTGATCGTGAAGAACGGCTCGCCCGCTTTGCGGGCCAGACCACGCCCTATGTGGGGCTGTCGGGACGCAGCATCGCGGGCATGCTGGACCGGCAGGGGCTGGGTGTCGCGCTGAACCCTGACGTGGCCCCCTCGGCGATCCTGTTGCCGGAGACGGCGGTATCCTGGCTTGCGTCAACGCTTGAACACGGGCCCGCCGAGGTCGAGGCGGCCATTGAGGAGGTGCATCCGCCCACCGGGTTGCCCGACACCCTGTTGACCGCGCTGGATGGCAAGCTTGCCAGCGCCACCGGGCTCGCGGCCTGCGCCTATCTGGTGCGCGCGCATTATGCAGGCGGCGGGCGAGGGCATCTTCTGGGCTTTGTCGACGCGCTGCCCCGGGCTCATACCGCATTGGCACGGGCAGCGTCCGAGGCGCTTACCTTCTCGGGTATCGACGCGGGCGCCATGGATGTGGGCTTTTTCGGCGGGAACGATCCTGTCACCGACCGTCTGGCACAGGTCGGTCTGCGGTTCGATCTGCCGCAACCGCCAGAGGCGGATCTTCTGGTCCCCAAGCCTCCGGGCAGCGATCCCGACAAGCCGCCCCGGCTGCGGTAGCCTGGTTGCATCACACCGTGATCACGGCAAACCGGCCCGATGTCACAAGCGCGCGAGAGTTGGTGACAGTGGGTCCCCAGCCCGCGTGCGGCAGTCTACATCTGCGGCATACCGCGCAGCAGTATCGCACCGCGTCGCGCTCAATTGACCCAAGAAGGAGACCGCCATGAACCGCTTTACCCTCAAGATCGCCAGTGCCGCGATTGCGCTGACCACCGCCTCCGCAGCATTTGCGGGCGATCAGTATATCGACCCCACAGGCTATGCGGTTTCAGGCTACGACGTCGTGGCCTACTTCGACCTGGAGCAAAACGCCGTGGGCTCCGCTCAACCCGCAGCAGTGCCCGGCGACAAGGACATCACGGCCACCTACAACGGGGCAACATTCGCTTTCGCCTCTGAGGCCAACAAAGAGAAGTTCGAGGCCAATCCCGAGGCCTACGCGCCTCAATACGACGGCCATTGCGCCTACGGCGTTGCCAAGGGCGGCAAGGTCCCCGGCAACCCGAACCTGTGGCGCATCGTGGACGGCAAGCTCTATCTCAACATCACCGAGAACGTGGTGGGCTTCTGGGAAGAGGACATCCCCGGCAACCTGCAGCTGTCGTCCAGCAACTGGGTCGATATCGAAGCGACACCTGCCTCTGATCGTGTGATCCCGCAGTTTGAAAGCTCGGCACCCGTCCAGTAACGGGCCTACCCGCACGTGTCTGACCCCTTCCCCCCCGGGTCTGACCAACGCCCCCCGGCACGTTTGTCGCGCCGGGGGGTTCTTGCGTTGAGCGCGATCACATGCGTCACCGGTGTCGCGATCTCCGCGCGCTGGTACAACATATGGGCCGCAACCGGTGCCGATGCGCTCAGCGCGCCGGATGCACACCGCGCGGCGATCTCCGGCGCGGTGCTTCTCGTCGATATCCGCAGGCCGGATGAATGGGCCCGTACCGGCGTGGGCGAGGGTGCGCTGCCCCTCGACATGCGGCAGCGGGCGTTCACCGATCTGCTGAGCGACGCGGTTGATGGTGATCATAGCCGCGCCATAGCACTCATCTGCGCCCGTGGTGTTCGGTCGCGGGGCATGGCGGGCCGCTTGCGTGCGGCAGGGTTCACCCGCATCATTGACGTGCCCGAGGGCATGCTGGGTTCGGGTGCGGGACCCGGGTGGATCAAGCGCGGCCTGCCGCTGCGCAAGGAAGGATAAGATGAAGCAGTTTCTCGCCGCTGTCGCAGCGTTGTGCCTGACCTTGCCCA
Organism: uncultured Roseobacter sp.; assembly: GCF_947496515.1. Taxonomy (GTDB): domain Bacteria; phylum Pseudomonadota; class Alphaproteobacteria; order Rhodobacterales; family Rhodobacteraceae; genus Roseobacter. The sequence goes on from NZ_CANMDB010000002.1 coordinate 701,717, forward strand.
CCGGTGCCTTGGCCAACTGTGGCGCGTCCGAGGATGCGTGCGAGGTCGCCGGTGGCAGCTATCACGCACGCCTGCCTGAGGGGCCCATCAAAGGCGCGATCCTCTACCTGCATGGCTTTGGCGGATCGGGCGAAGGGGCGTTGCGCTCGCGAGGCTGGAGCCGCACGGCGCTGGCACGCGGCTATGCGGTGATCGCCCCGGACGGGCTGCCCATCGCAGAGGGCCGCGGTCGTGGTTGGTCGTTCATTCCGGGCAGGCCCGAACGGCGGGATGAAACGGTTTTCCTGCAGGCGGTCCGCGATGACGCCGCTGCGCGCTTCGGTTTTGAGCCGGGTGCGGTGATCCTGGCGGGGTTTTCCGTCGGTGGTTCCATGACTTCTTATATGGCGTGCCGCGCACCACAGAGCTTTACCGCCTACGCCCCGGTGGCGGGCGGTTTCTGGCGTCCGCACCCGACAAGTTGCGCCGGTCCCGTGCGGCTGTTGCACACCCACGGCTGGTCCGACAGTACGGTTCCCTTGGAGGGCCGGGTGCTGCGCGGGCAGGATGCCCGCGATCCCGAAGCGCTGATGCAGGGAGACATCCCCTACACGCTCGCCATGTGGCGTGAGGTGAATGGCTGCTACCAGTTGCGTGCGGACCGCTTCGTCACGCAAGGTGCCTTCCTGCGGCGGGCCTGGGATCGCTGCGCCGATGATACCGCGCTGGAGTTTGCGCTTTTCCCCGGCGGGCATGTGGTGCCGGAGGGCTGGGCCGACATGATGCTGGACTGGTACGAGGGGCTCTGAGCCGCACGGGGGCTGTCACCCCCGCGGCATATTCAGAATGCTCCGCAGGCGCGACCGCTCGTCGCGTGCCCGCGCGACAATAGCTGGCTCGCGGACCGTATGCGGGCTGGGCATGCCGAGACCAGAGGGCAGCACGCTGGGCACGCGCCATGCGCTCATCGCGGACAGTGGCACCGCCAGATAGAGGCTGACCGCGATTGGCAGTAACCACAGCGAAACGAGCCCGGCCAACAGCCCCGTCAGCAAAAGAATGCCTAGCACCGTCTCCACCCAATGAAAGCGGATCAGGGTGCTGACCGGATAAGCCTCGCCCTGTCGCGCCTGCGCGGACCAGCCCGAGGAGCGACCCAAGAGCGCGCGCATTACCGCGCGGGTCTGCTGGATCATCATGATCGGCGCGTAGGCGATGGAGAGCAGGATCTCCACCGCGAAGGCTGTCAGGAACGCGCCCCGCCCGCCATAGACCCGGGTCGCCTTGGGGTGTGCTGCTATGATCCCGGCACCCACCAGCTTGGGCATCAGCAGCATCACATACATGACGATCAGAAAGACGGCGGAATCGATGTGGCTCATCTCCGGCGGCCAATCGGGAAAGAGGGGATTGCTCTCGTTGAAATACCGCACCACGTTCGTCTCCGCATCGACGCCCAGCAGGGACCAGATCACCAGCAGCACAAACCATGCAGGCGAGAGCAGGTAGCTGACCGCGCCGTGAAAGAGGTGAAAGCGCGAGACCGGATGCAGGCCCTTGGTCCCGAGCAGGCGGAGGTGTTGAAGATTGCCCCGGCACCAGCGCTGGTCGCGCAGCACATAGTCGATGAGCGTCCCGGGGGGCTCTTCGAAGCTGCCTGACACCCGCGGCAAAAAGCGGACCTGCCACCCGGCGCGGCGCAGCAGACCTGCTTCGACGAAATCATGGCTCAGGATCAACTCGGATTTGCCCCGCCTGCCGCGCAGATGCGGCAACCCGGCGGAGGCAGCAAAGGCCCGGGTGCGAATGATCGCGTTGTGACCCCAGTAATTGCCCTCGGTCCGTGCCCATTTCGCCAGCCCCTCGGCAAGCAGCCAGCCGTAGGCGATGTTGGAGAACTGCTGAAACCGGGCGAAAAGCGTGTCCGCCCCGATCAGCATCGGAAAACTCTGAATGAGCCCCGCACCCGGATCGAGGCTGAGCTCATCGGCCAGACGCTCAATCGCGCGGCCCGTCATCAGGCTATCTGCATCCAGCACCAGCATCGCCTCGTAGGCCGCTCCCCAGCCGGTGATCCAATCCACCAGATTGCCGACTTTGCGGTCGGTGTTGGTGGCACGGCGGCGGTAGTAGACGGGAATGCCGCCGGGGGCGGAGGCGGCCAGGACCCGGTAGGCGTGTTCCTCTTCGGCGGCGATCTGCGCGTCGCGCGTGTCCGACAGCACAAAGAGCGTGTAGCGATGCGGCCCGCTGCGACGTGCCAGATCGACCAGCATCGCCGTGGCATTGCCGAAAACGTCGCTGGGGTTTTCGTTATAGATCGGCACCAGCAAGGCGATGTCGAGCGCGCCCGCGACACCGGCGGGTCGTGCGTCCGACTGACCGCGGGCGAGCAGGCCAGCAATCGCCACGCCTACGGTGCTTACCGACAGGCTGACCCAGATAAAGGTGGCACCGATCAGGGACAGCAACACCCATTCCAGTGCACTCATCCCCATCTCGGACAGCCAGCCATAAAGCGCGGCAACAAGCAGGCCGGTGCCCAGCAGGGCCGGCACGAAAAGCGCTGCGCGCCATGCGAGGGTGCGCGCGGGGCTCTGCGTGGGTGCTGCGCGCTGTGCAAGGGGTGGTGCGGCCAGATCCTGTGCCCGCATCTGCAACGGCGCGCGGCGCGGCATCGGAGGCAAATTCGGGTCTGTCCTGATGTGCGTCACGACGCGGTCCACCTGTATAGCCAAACCTCGCTGAGTGGCGCACCGTCTACACGCAACTGCGCGCGGAACTCGATGGCTGTCTCTTCCTGCGGGTCAAAGGTGAACGCCAGACGCGGCCCGTTGGTTTCAGGGTTTCTTTGCACCAATCCGGGGGTGAGCGATCCTCCGCCGCTGCGCAGGACGATGTCCAGCCGCGACAGATCTTCGGGCACCAGGGCACCGTCCTCAAAGTCGATGGTGACGACCTTGCCCCCCTCGGGTCGTGCGCCGATCGCTGTACTCAGCACGCGGAGCGGCATGTCGGTGCGCGGGGCAGGATCATCGCCCCAATCCATGCGGTAGCGCATCCGGTGACTGCTGCCCGCGGGGATCACCGCCTCGGGCCGCCAGTAGGCCACGATATTGTCGTAGATCTCCAGATCGGCAGGGATCTCCACCAGCGTGACCGACCCTGCACCCCAATCCTCTTCCGGCATGATCCAGAGCGACGGGCGCTTGTGATAGAGCGCCTCCAGATCGGCGTAGTCGCGGAAGTTGCGGGGCCGCTGCATCAGGCCAAAGCCGCGCGGCCCCTCATCCACGAATGCGCTGATCTGCAAGGTGACCGGGTTGCCGAGCGGTCGCCACAGGGTTTCGCCCGCCCCATTGTGGATGAGCAGCCCGTCGCTGTCATGGACCGCGGGCCTGAAATCATCAAAGCGCTGGCGCATGGTCTCGTCAAAGAGAAACATCGACGTTAGCGGGGCGATGCCCACATGGGCCAGATCGGTGCGTGCGAAAACCTCCGCCGAGACCGACATCCGCAGCGTATCGCCCGGGGTGATGTCAAAGCGGTAGACGCCCGTGCAACTGGGACTGTCGAGCAGTGCGTGCAAGACCACCGAGGGCGCGCCGGTCTGAGGTGTCTCCAGCCAGAAGGCGATGAAATCGGGGAACTCCTCGCCCTCGGGGTCGGCGGTCTTGAGCGCCAGCCCCCGCGCCGACAACCCGTAGGTCTCACCCGTGCCGATGCCGCGAAAGTAGCTCGCGCCCTGAAACACCGCGTATTCCTGAAAGATGTCGGCGGTCTCCAGTTCGGCACGCAGGCGCAGGCCGGAGTATCCCAGCGTATCGTCGATCTCCACGTCTGGAAATTTGTCCGTGCTGTCGAACACAGCCATGTCAAAGACCAGCGGTCGGGCGCTGCCGCCCTCCACCACGTGGATCTCGACCGGTTGCGGAAAGTAGAGACCGGGGGGGAACACATCGACCCGCTGCGGTCGTGTCGTATCCTGCCAGAGCGCATTGCGCCCGTCGAACCAGATCTTGCGATACTGATCGTAGCTGAGGTTGCGCCAGCTTTCGGGCACCTGCTGCCGGGGCGTGTAGTCCCATTCGGCAAGTGCAGCCGCGCGGGCGCGCACCGTCTCTGCATCGAACGGCTCTGCGGCGCCCAGTTGCAGCCCCGGTTCTGCAGCAAAACTCGCCTGTGGTACCGCCGCCAGTGCTGCGAGCGATTTCAAAACATCACGCCGGATCATGATTACACCGCTTTCTTGCGCCAGGGCTGGGATTTGTACCAGCCTGCGCCGTATGCTGTCAGGACCAATACGCCCATCCCGGTGAGGTTGACGGCCACGACGGTCCAGGTGTCGCGCCCGATGTTGTCCATGACAAAACCGCTGACCCGCGCCAGAAACATGCTGGTGATAAAGACGGCAAGCGATTGTTGTCCGACCTTGAGGATCAGGGCCAGGATCCCGCGCCAGAGCCGCGCGAGCAGTCCTGCCCCTTCGGCCAGTAGCCGCGCGCCCTTGTCGCCTGCCGCAACCCAGCACAGGTAGGCCAGAGCCAGGAAATGCACGTAGCGCAGCAAACCAAAGTCTGATTTTGCGATCAGGGGTCGGTTGGCGAGGCGCCAGTCCCGCGCCCAGTCAAATCCGAACTCGCGGATGCCGATGTTGGACAGCGGCACGTTGATCAGCACAAGCGCGGCGGCAAGCCCGATTAGCAATGGTGTTACGGGCGGTTTGGGTAACCAGCCCCGCATGAAGGCAAAGCCGGTGAAGAAGATGAGCTGCCAGCCGAACGGATTGAAGAACCACTGCCGGTCGGACCAGGGCTCTGCCGGCAGGGCCAGATGCCAGGCCTCCAGCCCCAAAAGTGCCATCAGCGGGCCTTGGGCCATGATCCACATGCCGACAATGAATGCACCTGCCACGGCCACATGGAGCCGGGCCAGCGCCATCACCACCGGCATCATCACCAGCACGACCATATACATCGGCAGAATGTCGAAATAATTCGGCACGTATGTGAGGGTCAGCAGGCCTACCAGCTGCGGTCCCGGCTCCTCGAAGAACTTCCACAGGTTGAGCGTGCCGATGTATTCGGTCTCGTAGAGGCCGGTCATGTCGATGGCGGCCAGAAAGGTCGCAACGGCAAAAAAGAGCCCGATGTGCGCCCAGTAGACCTGCCAGACGCGGAAACTGACGCGGGCGGACCCGAGGCGCCAGCCGACCGTGTCGTAGGCCCGACCGAAGGCGATGGCCGAGGCCATGCCCGAGCAGAACACGAAGATTTCTGTGGCGTCGGAAAAGCCCCACCGCGCGGGGATCCAGGAGGTAAAGAAGTTCCCGGGCGTGTGGGCGAAGAGGATGATGAACATCGCGATGCCGCGAAAGAAATCAAGCCGCAGGTCACGTTGGCGGGCGGGCGCCTTGGGCTGTGCGCCTCCGACCGCGGAGGGGGCCGAGATATGGGTTGGGTCTGCAAGTGTCATGACCGGTCTCTACGTCGAACAAAAGGCAGTGTCATCAGCAACTTGGCGCTACTGCGCGGGGATCCGCCGTGCCGCCTCGATACTGGCGAGCCGTGTTTCGGTGTAGCGATCAGGCCGCTGCGCGCGCCGCGCCAGACGGTCAAGCAAAATGGCCTCGGTGCGGCTGTATTCTCCGGCCCGCAGGCCCGCGTCGATGGTCAGCCGTTCAAACACATCGCGCTGCGCGTGGCTGCCGCCGATGGTCTGCATTGCGGGGCGGGCTGCGGCGAGATCGGCGAAGGCCGCGTCATAGCGTCCTTCGGCAAAGGCGTTCAGACCCGAGAGCGCGGCCACGCCGGGATCAGCATAGCGCTGCGGCATCTCGCCCTGCTTGGCGGCATCGCGGGCAAAGCGCGCAACCATCTGCGCCTTGGCGTCCGGTCGGTCGGCCCCGGTCAGCGCCAGCATGTAATGAAGATCGGCAAAGACCACGCAGCCATCCTCCGTGCGTCGCTCGGACAGATCCGCCAGCTCTTCCCAGCGGCGGCCGACATCTATGCCCTCCAATTCCAACCGGGTCAGCAGCGAGGTCGCGTTGGAGATGTCGCGGTAATCATCGGTCTTGTCAGCGCGGATCTGCGCGTCATAGAGGCCAAGGGCCACGTCCAACTCGCCCCGGTCGAGATGCAGCAGCGCCTTGTGCCACCAGACGTGATAGCGAAAGTTATTGCAATGATCCCAGGCGCTTCGGTTTTCCTCGATCAGCGAAATGCCCAGATCGGGCCGCGCTGTCATGTCATAGACATGCGCGATGGCATGCAGCCCCCAGGCGTCATCGGAGGCAAGTGCCAGCCCTTCGCGGCCCACGGCCTCTGCGCGCGCGTAATCCCCGGTTTCCTCCAGCGTGAAGGCGTGACACCCCAGCAGATAGCCGCGACAGGCGTGATCCGCCCTATGCGCCTCCAGCACCCGCTCCACCGAGCGGCGCATGCCGACCGCATCGCCCAGAATAAAACGGATGGCGTGGCTCACCTTGGCCGACAGTGTGTCCTGGGGTGTTTCGGTCAGGCACGCCTCCATCGCTGCAATGGCGGCGGAGGGTTGACCGGCCAACCAGCGATCAAGCGCGTCTACCCAATGTTCTTCCCGCGATGACAAAGGAGCGGCGAGGCGTGCGGCGCGTGCTGCGGTGGCAGCCTCCTGCGCGGTCCGAACCAGTTCCGGGCGCCCCATCATGAGCGAAAAGAGACCCCGCGCCGCATGCCCCATGGCGAAACCCGGCTCCTGTTGCAGCACCGCACCGAGATGCCCGGGCGTCGCCGTACCGTGGGCCAGAAACGCGCGCGTCATGGCGTTCCATTCGGTCAGCGTGTCTTGGCTGGAGAGGGAAACGGGAGCGTTACAGATATCATACATCATCGAAGGTTCGCCTTTATCAACTTGGGTGCCTGCTGTCTTACCTGCAATATTTGTCTGCGCGCAGCCCGTCGGCCAGTGCTACACGCCAACGTGACTGCATGTGTGGGAATAAAGGCTGATATTTCACTATCCTGCGGAAAAATCGGCGAAAATAAGCCGATATTTCAGCGGTGTTTCAGTCCCGCTTGGCAAGGTGCTCCAGGATCTCGGCGATTTTGTCCGTGTCCTGGCCAAAGCGAGGCGGCGCATGGCGGTAGCGCACGGGTGTGCGGGAGAACTTCAGCGGATTGCCCAGCAGCTGGACCGCACCGTCGCGGATGCCCTCGGCTGGCACGGTGACCACCGCATCGCGGGCCTGCGCCTGATCCGACCGCAGGGCGGCATCCACCGTATGGATAGGGCCCGCGGGGACCTTGACCGCATGACATCGCGCCAGAACCTCCGCAGCGGGAACATCGGTCAGAGCCTCGGCGATGGCCGCTGTCAGCGCCACGCGGTTCTCGATCCGCGCGAGGTTGGTGCGGTAATCATCGCTCGCGGCCAGATCGGCCAGCCCGAAGGCATCGCACAACCGTGCGAATTGTGCGTCGTTGCCCACCGCAAGCAGCACGTGGCCGTCCGCACAGGCAAAGGCATCGTAGGGCACGATGTTGGGATGCGCGTTGCCGCGTCGCTCCGGCACTTGACCCGAGGTGAGGAAGTTCGTCCCTTCGTTGATCAGCCAGGCCATCTGGCTGTCCACCAGCGCAAGGTCGATATGTTGCCCGTGTCCCGTCTGGTCCCGGTGGCGCAGCGCCGCGAGGATCCCGATGGTCGCATACATGCCGCACATCACATCAGCGATGCCCACGCCCACCTTGTTCGGTGGCCCGTCCGGCTGGCCGGTCAGCGACATGATCCCGCCGAAGCCCTGCGCCATCAGGTCATAGCCCGGCTGCGCGCTGTTGGGTCCGGTCTGCCCGAACCCCGAGATCGAGCAATAGACCAACCCGGGATGTGCTGCGAGCAACGTCGCATGATCCAGACCGTATTTGACCAGACCGCCGGGCTTGTAGTTCTCGATCACCACATCGGCGCGGGCGGCAAGCTCGCGCACCGTCCTCTGACCTTCGTCGCTGGACAGATCGACCGAGATCGAGCGCTTGTTGCGATTGGCGGCCATGAAATAGGCCGACAGGTCCGAGGCGCTGCCATCTTCATTGCGCGCATAATGCGGCCCCCAACTGCGCGTATCATCGCCACCGGTCCTGGGATTTTCCACCTTGATGACCAAAGCGCCGAGATCGCCCAGCATCTGCGTGGCGGTCGGGCCTGCCAGAATGCGGCTGAGGTCCAGCACCACCAGACCGTCGAGCGCCATCGGGCTGTCAGATGAGCCCATCATAGGCCCCCCGGTCGATGATCGCGGCAATGACGGTGAAATGCTTGGCAACCCGCGCCGCCTGCAGTGCTTCGTGCAATTCGCGGCGGCTGGTGACGGTGTGGCCCGCCCCACCCATGGCAATGCCCATGCCCGCCACGTCATGGCGCGCGAAATCGACACCGCGATTCTTCATCTGGCGCGAACGTTGCTTGAGCTCGATCAGCGACAGGGACGCATCGACAAACACCACGATGATGGGGCCGATGCCCAGTTCTGCGGCGGTGGTCAGCTCGCCCGCGACCATCAGGAAACCCGCATCGCCGCAGAAACCGACCACCGTGCGTTCCGGGCTGGCCAGTTTCGCACCCATGGCCAGCGGCACCGCACAGCCCATGGTGCAGAGCGCCGTTGATTGCGTCAGCGCGCGGGGCTCGTAGCAAGACCACATCTGGCTGAGCAGGATCCTATGCGCGCCGCTATCCACCGTCGCCAGCGCGTCGCGTGGCAGGACCTTGCGGCAGGTGTCTATGATGGCGGCAGCGCCCCACTCCTCATCCATCGGGAAGGCCGCGGCAAGGGCCGTCCGGGTGGCGTCGATCTGACCGTCCGTCCAGGTTTTCTGCGCGTCCACCCCCTCGGAAATCGCGGCGAGGCTCGCTGCGCAATCGGCAATGATGTTGATCCCGGCCTGATGCATGTAGTGGTGATTTGGCTCGGCGGTGATGTCGATGACGCGCTGTTGCGCGGGCTGCCAGACATCGCGCCAGCCGACCCGCATCTCGATCGGATCATAGCCGACGCACAGGATCAGATCCGCGCTCTGCACGAAGGGCAAAAGATGGGTGTCCGCCAGCGGCGACAGGCCCGCCCCGCCCAGAGAGAGCGGATGGTCCTCCGGCAGCAACCCCTTTGCCTTGTATGTGGTGATCACCGGCACGCCGTAGGTTTCGGCAAAGTGCTGCACGGCAGCGCCTGCGTCTTCGTTCATCGCATCCAGCCCGAGGATCATCACAGGGCGCCGCGCGTCACCGAGCCATGCGCGGGCAGTCTCCAGATCTGCCCCGGTGGGTGCGGTCGGGGCCGCGGGGATACGGGATGGCGGCGTCTCGGCCGCAATCTGCGCATCTGCCACGCTGATCGGCACGTCGATATGCACAGGTCCGGCGCGCCCCTCGGTCGCGATGGCCACGGCCTTGTCCGCGATGATATGCGCCGCACCCGGGACCAGCGAAAACGTCGCCTTGGTGATGGGACGGAAAACCGCCTGCTGGTCGAGCACCTGATGGGTATAGCTTTGCGCCTCATCCGCATCGACAGCACCGGCCAGCACAATCATCGGCACGCGGTCCTGATGCGCATTTGCTACCGCGTTCACGCCGTTGAGCGCGCCGGGCCCAACGGTCGCGACCAGAATTCCCGGAGCCCCGGTGCGGTGGTAAACGCCTTCTGCCATAAAGGCGGCGGCATTTTCGTGCTTGGCGAGCACGAAGTGAATGCCTGCCTCCTCCAGCGCGTCAATCAGCGTGAGAACCTCGCCCCCCGGCATCCCGAAGGCATGACGGCATCCAGCGGCATAGAGCCTGCGGGCCAGCGCGTCAGCGGCGCGGATCGTTGGCGAAGTCTTCATCAGCCTGTCCCCCCTGTTATCGACGGGTCATACCCACTGCCGCGGCGCGCGCAACTCACCATTGCGTCCGACATGGCCTCGGGCAGCGGTGTTACCGGCGGCGGTCGCGGCGCGACGACATGGGCTGAAACGCCACGCCGACATGCGCCTCGCAATAGGGTTTGCCCTGCTGAACCGGCAAGCCGCAGAACCAGAAATCCTCTGTCGCCGGATCGCCGACGGGCCATTTACACGTTCTTTCCGTCAGCTCCATCAGCGACAGGCGCTTGGCCTTTTTCTCGATCTCGGAGACTTTGGCCAGTGCTTCCGGGCTGATCTCATTGGCCGACGGCTGCGGTGGCAGCGGCTGGCCTGCTGGAATGATCTGCTTGCGCGCGGGCAGCTTGGGCGCAGGTGGCTCCGGCTCGGCCTTTGCGACCGCTTCGGCGGGCTTGGGGGCGGGCTTTTCCTTGACCTCTGCCTTAGCGGCGGGTTTGGGTTTGGGGTCCGGTTTCGCTGTCGCGGAGGCGGTCGCGCGGTTCGACAGACCCAGACGGTGCACCTTGCCGATGACAGCGTTGCGGGTCACGCCCCCCAACTCTTTCGCGATCTGACTGGCGGATTGGCCCTCGCCCCACATCTTCTTGAGCAGTTCCACACGTTCGTCCGTCCACGACATCGGCTATTCCCCAATTCAAAAGCGGTCCTGCCGGTGGCGGACCGCTTCTTTTTTCTCAACATCGTGTATTTTAGTCACTGGGGGCTGAGTTACAAGCGCTGACCTGTGTCTGTTTGGCAAACTTCCCGTCACGCCAGGCCAGAAGCGCACCGCCCGACAGGATAATACCCGCACCGAGCACCGTGATGTAATCGGGGATCTGGGCAAAAAAGGCGATATCGTAAAGGCAGGCAAAGACCAGCGTGCCGTAGCTGAAGGGCGCGACAAAGCTCGCATCCGCGCGCGCCATCGCATTGACAAAGCAGGCCTGCGCGGTCGCCATGCAAAAGCCGAGCGCCACCAGAGCGCCCCATTGCGCCAAAGAAGGTGGTGCCCACACAGCGACTACCGCGACGCTCGCGATCACCATCCCGAGGGTATTGTTCAGAAGCAGCACCTGTATGGGCGCCTCGCGACCCGAGAGTTTCTTGATGAAGATGAGTTCAACCCCCAGCATGACCGCGCCACCGAGCGCCAGCAGGCTGGCCAGTTGAAAGCTTTCCGGTGTGGGGCGCAGCAACAGCAGCGCCCCCGCCAGCGCGAGAAGGGCGGCGGACCAGCGCACCCGGCCCACCCGTTCGCCCAAAAGCGGGATGGCCAGCATCATCGCAAACACCGGGTTGAGAAAAACGATGGCGGTGGCGTCGGCCAGCGGGATGAACGTGACGGCGGCGAACATCAGTGTCACACCGCCCCAACCGAAGACCGTCCGTGCGATGTGCAATGGCCAGTGGGGGCGCGTCAGGCGGGGCCGGATCAGTGCGACCACGGCGACGATGGCGACCCAGGCAAAGACAAAGCGACCGTGGCTGACCTGCAGCGGATGCAGCGCCGGGCCCAATGTGTCGCCGCCCAGAAGCTTCGCCAGCAGCGTGGTTCCGGCGATAAAGGCGGTCGCCGCGATCATCAACGCCACCGCAAGCGCCGGATTATGGGATTTCGGTTGAAACATCGCCGTCCTCTATGGTCGCGTCGTGGCAAAGGCACAAGGTGGCAAAAACCGCTTTGCACAGGCGGCGCTATGCGTTACTCAACCGGCATGGAAAAATGCGCGATCCGACAAGGCCGACGACACACCGCCCTCTAGGCGCAACCCTCTGGGTTGTGCTGTCTTTCGCGCTTTTCCACCATCCTTTCAAAATTGTTGACCTGCCTGCCGCGCTGTTGCACCTGTTGTACTTCGTGACAGCGCCTTTCGAAAAGGAGGATCCGATGATCCCGACCATTTTGCCGACCTACGCGCGCGCGCCCTTCAGCTTCGTCAAGGGCGAGGGCACCTGGCTGATCGAGGCGGACGGGCGACGTTTCCTCGATCTGGGTGCGGGTATTGCGGTGAATGCGCTCGGTCATGCACACCCCGCGCTGGTGACGGCATTGACCGAACAGGCCCAAGCGCTCTGGCATACGTCCAACCTCTACCAGATCCCCAAACAGCAGGAACTGGCGGACAAGCTGACCAGCCTGAGCTTTGCCGACACGGTGTTTTTTACCAACTCCGGCACGGAGGCCTGCGAACTGGCGGTCAAGATGGCGCGCAAGTACGGGTTCGAAAAAGACGCGCCGGAAAAGACCGATATCATCACCTTCTCAGGCTCCTTCCATGGCCGGTCCGCCGCCGGCATCGCCGCAGCGGGATCGGAGAAAATGACCAGGGGGTTCGGCCCGCTTCTGCCGGGATTTACCCATGTGCCCTTTGGCGATCATGATGCGCTGAATGCTGCGATCACGGAGACGACAGTCGCCATTCTGATCGAACCGGTGCAGGGCGAGGGCGGTATCCGCCCGGTGCCGGACGTCTGCCTGAAAGGACTGCGGGCGCTTTGCGACGAGAAGGGGCTGCTGCTGATCCTAGACGAAGTGCAGTGCGGTGTGGGCCGGACCGGCAAGCTCTTTGCCCATGAATGGGCCGGGATTACGCCCGACATCATGATGGTGGCCAAGGGCATCGGGGGCGGTTTCCCTATCGGTGCGGTGCTGGCCACCGAAGAGGCTGCCAGCGGTATGACCCTGGGCACTCACGGGTCAACCTACGGCGGTAACCCTCTGGGATGTGCTGTGGGGTGCGCCGTGCTCGATCATGTGGCCCGGCCTGACTTTCTGGCGGATGTCAGCCGCAAGGCTGGGATGCTGCGCCAGAAACTCGAAGGGTTGATCGCCGCGCACGGGGATATCTTCGAAGAAGTGCGCGGCACCGGGCTGATGCTGGGCCTGCGGTGCAAGGCGGCCAATGGCGATGTGGTGCAGGCAGGATACGACCAGCAATTGCTGACCGTGGGCGCTGCGGACAATGTAGTGCGCTTGCTGCCGCCGCTGACCATTGCCGAGGATGAGATTGCCGAGGCGGTCACCCGGTTGGAGGCCGCCGCACGCAGTCTTTCCGCCGCCTGATCACTCCCTTTTACAGAGCGAATGCCATGAACCATTTTCTTGATATCCACCTGACCGATCCCGGCCATCTTCGCCAGATCATCGACAGCGCCGCACAGATGAAGGAGGCCAGGCTGGGCAGGCCCCGCGGCGCCAGTGACGATGATCTGCCGCTCAAAGACCGCATGGTCGCGCTGATATTCGAAAAACCCTCGACCCGCACGCGCGTCTCCTTCGATCTTGGGGTCCGGCAGATGGGGGGGCAGACCATGGTTCTGTCGGGCTCGGACATGCAGTTGGGGCACGGCGAGACCATTGCCGACACCGCCCGGGTGCTGAGCCGCTACGTGGATCTCATCATGATCCGTACCTTTGACGAGGCCGTGCTGACCGAGATGGCGGAGTTCGCGACGGTTCCGGTGATCAATGGGCTGACCGACCGCACGCACCCTTGCCAGATCATGGCCGATGTCATGACCTTTGAGGAACATCGCGGGCCGATCCGCGACAGAAAGGTCGTCTGGTGCGGCGACGGCAACAATGTCTGCGCATCCTTTCTGCACGCGGCGGGTCAGTTCGGTTTTGACATGACTTTTGCCGGGCCGCCGACCCTCGATCCCGAGCAGGAGTTCGTCGAGTTTGCCCGTGCCCGTGGCTCTGATATCGTGATCGAGAGGGATCCGGCCAAGGCGGTTGCCGGCGCTGATCTGGTGGTCACGGATACCTGGGTGTCGATGCACGACGCGCAGTCGGCGCGGGAGCGGCGGCACAACCAGTTGCGCCCCTACCGGGTCGACGAGGCCTTGATGTCAAAGGCAAAACCGGACGCGCTCTTCATGCATTGTTTGCCCGCGCACCGCGATGACGAGGCTACATCGGCAGTCATGGATGGCCCGCATTCCGTGATCTTCGATGAGGCCGAGAACCGCTTGCACGCGCAAAAGGCGATCCTGCGCTGGTGCCTCGAAGTCTAACCGGTGCGGCGTCTGCCGCCCGGTTTGCCTGCCCTACCAGTCAGGGCCAGACCAGCGCCACAGTGATCGTTGAAACCTGCTGGTCGCTTGCTGCATTGAAAAGACTGCAGCACGGACCACCACAGGTGTCGGCCAAGATCGGTTGCGTCATTCAAGTCGATGCTGAACTGTCAGCGCGTCTCACATCACTGCGTTGGCGGTTTGACCGATCCTCTGATCGGATTTTCCAACAGGCACTTTTCGGGCCAAGCCTTCGGACGTCTTCGCGGAAATTGAAGGTTTTCCGCGAAGGTGGCCGTGAACGGAATGTCTCGACTATCACAGCGCGCGCAACAGCGCCTGCAACTGGGGTTCCTGAACGCGGCTGGCAGCCTCTGCGGGGCTGAACCACCGGCGACTGCGCTGGTGATCTTCCGGGTAGCTATCCGCCAGGCTTTCCACCTTGGCCAGATAAACCTTTGCCTGAACGGGTGTGATCTCACCCTGTTTGCGCCGTTTTTCGTAGTCGTAAGAGCCGATAGGGTCCTCTTCTACAGAGGCTGCGCGCACGCCAGCCTCTTCCCAGGCTTCCTGCAAGGCTGCTTCCGCATCGCTGAGCCCTTTGATGGGCCAACCCTTCGGCACGATCCACCGGCCCGTCCCACGGCTCGTCACCAGAAGGACCTCGTCACCCTCAGACGTCCGGCGCAGGCACACGGCAGCCACTTGACGTTCGCGCACCGGGCCGAGAAACAGCCGGAGTGCATCGTCAAAGTGTGATTTCATATATGCGATCATGAGAAGCGCAATACGCCTTTTGCCTGGAATTTCATCAATACACCAAATTTCCCCGAGATTTCAACTCGCTGGATCTGGGGATAACTCAAGGGTCGTCTTATTGACGCCAGCCTAGGAGCAAAGTTCGAATTTTCTGTAAACAGGATCACAAACGATGTGTCTTTTGCGCGGCTCAGATCTCGTGCGCGGGATTACCTGCCACACGCGCGCCAGCCACCACATCCCGCGTGACGACGGAGCCTGCACCGACAATCGCCCCCGCGCCGATTGTGACACCCGGCAACACGATCACCCCGCCGCCGATCCAGACATCCGGGCCGATGGTAATGGGCAGTCCGCGTTCGATGCCCGCGCGCCGTTTCGCCACGTCGCGGTGATGATCGGCGCAGTAGAGATGCACGTTGGGGCCGAGCATGCTCCGCGCGCCGATGCTGACCGGACCGCTGTCAAGAATGACGGCACCGGCATTGATAAAGACACCGTCCTCCAGCACCGTATTGCAGCCATATGAGCAATGAAATGGCGCCTCGATCAGGCATTGCTGGCCCACCGATTTCAGGAGCGCGGCAAGTTCCGGGGCTATGCCGCTCCGCGCATCGGGCCGCGTGGTGTTATGGGCATGAACAGCCTGACGCGCGGCCATGCGCAGCGCGTCATAAGCAGGTGTCAGTGCATTATACCAGTCGCCGCTGGTCATTTCCTCGATGGGGTCGCGGGACATATCAGGCCTTTCTCGGTTTGGCGCGGAGCGTCGGGTCGGCCAGGGTCGGGTCTTCGGGCCAGGGGTGGCGCGGGTAGCGGCCGCGCATGTCCTTGCGTACGTCCGCATAGGAAGAGGCCCAGAAACCCGGCAGATCTTCGGTCACCTGCAAGGGCCGCTGTGCAGGCGACAGCAGTGTTAACTGCAAGGGGATGCCAGTGACGCGCGGATGCGCCGTGACACCGAAGAGCTCTTGCAGGCGCAGGGCGATACGCGGCTGACCGGTCGTGTAGTCAATGGGGACCTTCCGACCCAACGGCGTGACGAAATGCGCCGGTGCGGCCTGGTCCAGCGCCTGCGTCTGATCCCAGCTCAGCCGGGCCCGCAGGGCGGGCAAGAGGTCGAACCGTTTCCAGTCATCGGCGGTCTTCACGCCCGTCAGATGCGGCAGCAACCACTCGTCGAGGGTCTGCATCAACCGGTCTTCGGTGAAGTCGGGGAAGGTTGCGTCCACCGCCTGCATCAGCCGCGCGCGGGCCAGAAAGAGCGCGGCAGGCTTGCCAGGCAGGAGCCCCAGCTGACGCACGCCATCCAGCATGGCGCGGGCCACATCGTCGGCGGGGGCGTCCGACCAGATGCGATCCTCCAGCACCAGCCCGCCGAAACGTTCCTGACGCCGGGCGTGGACACGGCCTTCGCGCCGGGACCACTCACAGATATCGTGCCAGGCAATCTGCTCCGGAAAGGTGGCGCGCAGATCCGACTGCGACAGGGCGATCGCCTGACGGATGCGCGCCTCGCGCGGGTCACCGTCGAGATCGGTGGCCACCAGCAGGGGCGCGCTCGCGAGCGTGTCCGCCTGCGGCAATACCGCCCCCTTGCCACCGGAGAGCAGGAAACGGGCCGCTTCGCCCGGACGGCGGGCACCGATCCGGTCAGGGTAGGCGAGTGCTGCCAGAATGCTCGGGTCATCCGGTCCGTCGCCGCGGGACAGGCGCACAAGCCGTTTGGCATCCTCGCGGATCCGGGCCAGCTTCGGGCGGTGCGGTGCCAGCCCATACGCGCGCTCAAAGGCGCCGGGGTCGCGGGCGGCGGCCAGACGCAGGCTCAGATCAGCAGGCGCGCCGCGCAGGATGTCGCGTTCCGACAAAAGGGCGGCCAGCAAAGGCGCGCCCTGCCCACCGGACACCACCATATGGGCCAGTCGCGGATGCAGCGGCAGGGCGGCGAGCCGCTTGCCGTGCTCGGTGATCCGGCCATCCGGTGCAACTGCGCCCAGCATTCGCAGCACATCCTCGGCCTCGCGCAGCCTTCCTGCATGGGGCGGTGTAACGAAGGGCAGGGCGTCTGCCGGTGCCCCCCAGAGCGCAAGCTCCAGCGCCAGCCCTGTCAGATCGCCGACGTCGATCTCGGCGGGGGGATGGGATGGCAAGGCGCCGTCCTCCCCGCGGGTCCACAGCTTGTAGCATGCACCGCTCTCGATGCGCCCGGCGCGGCCCGCGCGCTGCTTGGCCTCGGCGCGGCTGACCACGGTGGTGATGAGCCGGGACATTCCGCTGGAGGGGTCGAACTCCGCCCGGCGGGCGCGGCCTGCGTCAACGACGATGCTGATCCCTTCGATTGTCAGCGAGGTTTCGGCGATGGCCGTGGCCAGCACCACCTTGCGGCCCGCGCGGACAGGTTCGATAGCCGCGCGCTGATCCGCAAAGGGCATGGCTCCATAGAGCCGGTGCACGGTCACCTCCGGTGGCAGATGCGGGCGCAGCGCGGCCTCGGTCCGGCGAATTTCGGCCTCGCCGGGCAGAAAGACCAATGCGCTGCCGGGCGCTTGGGCCAGCGCCTGCAGGGTCAGGTCCGCGACCGCCCGTTCCAGCGCTTGGGTCTTTGGTACCGGGCGCGGCAGCCAGTGCGGTGTCACCTCATAGCTGCGGCCCTCGGATGTCAGCACCGGTGCCTGCATCAAATCCGCGACCGGGCCTGCATCGAGCGTTGCCGACATGGACACCAGCAACAGGTCGTCGCGCAGCGCCCCCGCCACCTCGAGCGCAAGTGCCAGCCCCAGATCGGCGTTGAGCGAACGTTCGTGGAATTCGTCAAAGAGGATCGCACCCACGCCCGGCAGATCGGGCTGCGACTGAATGAGCCGCGTCAGGATGCCTTCGGTGACGACCTCGATGCGGGTCGCGGCGCTGGTTTTCGACGCGCCGCGGATCCGGTAGCCCACGCGCTTGCCAACCGGTTCACCCAGCGTTGCCGCCATCCGCTCGGCGGCGGCGCGGGCGGCCAGACGGCGTGGCTCCAGCATGAGGATCTTGCCGGGTGTCAGCGCCGCCTCCAGCATGGCGAGCGGCACGCGGGTCGTCTTGCCCGCACCGGGCGGCGCCTGCAGGACCAGTCGGCCTGTTTCGCGCAGGTGGGCGATGGCCTGCGGCAGCACGGCGTCGATGGGCAGGGAAGGGTGCATGGCCCCGGGTGTAGCGAAAACGGCGGGAGCCGCCAAGCACTGGACATTTGCGCGGGCCTGCCGGACAACCAAGAGCGAGAGAGAGGGGAGTGCGCCGCATGGATATCGCCGATCTGGCCCGCCGTGTCGCGGACGGTGAACGCCGTGCCTTGGCGCGTGCGATCACGCTGGTGGAAAGCGCGCGCGCCGATCACCGCGATCAGGCCGCCGCCCTGCTGGACGCCTTGCCCAAGGGGCGCGAGGCGCTGCGCGTCGGGCTATCGGGCACGCCGGGCGTGGGCAAATCCACGTTCGTGGAGAGCTTTGGCATGATGCTGGTGGAGCAGGGCCTGAAGGTGGCGGTGCTGGCGGTTGATCCGTCCTCGACCCGGTCGGGCGGCTCGATCCTGGGGGACAAGACACGGATGGACCGGCTGGCGCGCACGCCGCAGGCCTTCATCCGCCCCTCGCCCAGTCAGACGCATCTGGGCGGTGTCGCGCGCCGGTCGCGTGAGGCGGTGGCGCTCTGCGAGGCTGCGGGCTTCGACGTGGTGCTGATCGAGACGGTCGGTGTCGGACAGTCCGAGACGGTGGTGTCGCATATGTCGGATCTCTTTTTGCTGCTGTTGGCGCCAGCGGGCGGGGACGAGCTGCAGGGCGTCAAGCGCGGGATCATGGAGATCGCGGATATTATCGTCATCAACAAGGCCGACGGCGATCTGCGATCTGCCGCCACGCGCACCTGTGCAGATTACGCCGGTGCGCTGCGCTTGCTGCGCAAACGGCCCCAGGACCCGGAGGGGTTTCCCAAGGCGATGATGGTCTCCGCCATGGAAGGCACGGGACTGGACGAGGTCTGGCAGGAGATGACTGCACTGGCGGATTGGCGCAAGGCCGGAGAGATCTGGGCCCGCGTGCGGGCGGATCAGGCGCTCTACTGGCTGCGCGAAGAGATCCGCAACGCGCTGCTCTCAAAGCTGGAGACGCCCGCAGCAAAGCGCAAGCTGAGCCGTCTGGGCGAGGCTGTGGCGAGCGGCGAGACAGCACCCGCCGCCGCCGCGGCCGCGTTTCTGGCGGAACTGGACGGGCAGACGGAATGAAATCCGGGAAATCGGGTGCTCCGGGTTGACCGCCCGGGCGATTCCAACTAAAGCCAGCGAACCAATTTTCGGGGCGCGGCGCAGGCCGTCCCCTGTTGTTGCCCGCCGGAGCGCCGGTGCGGTACCCAGATAAAGGATAAACCCATGTCGCGCGTTTGCGAATTGACCGGAAAAGGCCCGATGACGGGCAATAACGTCAGCCACGCCAACAACAAGACCCGTCGGCGTTTCCTGCCGAACCTGAACGATGTGTCGCTGCAGTCCGAAGCACTGGGCCGCTCGTTCAAGTTCCGCATCTCCGCCGCCGCTCTGCGGACGGTGGATCACCGTGGCGGGCTGGACAAGTTCCTGGCAAAAGCCAAAGACAGCGAGCTGTCGCCGAACGCGCTGAAGGTCAAGAAGGCCATCGCCAAATCCTCGGACACGGCAGACGCGCTGAGCTGATCCGCGATATATCGGACGTGACGAACCCTGCCCATCCGGGCGGGGTTTTTACGTTTGGTCTGCCAGAAGCTGATCGACCCACTTGGGCAGGGTCTCAGAAGCCGAGCCAAGCACGATCTCGTCGAACTGGCTGCCGACGTCCGAGCGTTCGAGATTGAATTCGATGGTACGCGCGCCCGCTCGCCGCGCCTCTGCTACGAATCCCGCCGCAGGATAGACATTGCCCGAGGTGCCGATGCTGGCGAAGATGTCTGCCGTGGCCAGATGCTCAAAAATCTCATCCATCTCGTAGGGCATCTCCCCGAACCAGACGATATCGGGCCGGGCCGCGGGCGCGCCACAGGAGGGACAGGCATCGCCGGGCGCCATGACAAGCGGCGCCTCCCACCGGTGATCGCAGGCCGCACAGAGCGCTGATGTCAGCGACCCGTGCATGTGCATTACCTTCCGGCTGCCCGCCCGCTCGTGCAGGTCGTCCACATTCTGGGTGATGACCACGACCTCACCATAGAACTTGCTCTCCAAATCGGCGAGCGCCCTGTGCCCCGCGTTTGCCGTGGCCTCTGCCGCCTGCGCACGTCGGGCGTTGTAGAAATCCACCACCAGCTTGGGATCGCGGGCAAAACCTTCGGGCGTGGCGACATCCTCGATGCGGTGCTGCGCCCAAAGCCCCCCTTCGGCCCGGAAGGTGCCCAGCCCGCTTTCGGCGGAGATACCCGCGCCGGTCAGAATGACGATTTTTTTCATGGCTCCCCCGTTCGCCTCGGGATGATTTGTGACCCCATGCGGGCCAACTGTCAAAGGGGCTCTGACACCTGCAGCTGACCGGCAAGAAAGGGTAGGGCCGCCAGCGCGGGGTCAACCATATGGGTCTGGAGAAGCCGCCGCATGGTGCGCGCCACATTGCTGGGGACATCGCCCGCCCAGTCTGCGCTGGCCAGCAGCACAATCTGCCGGCTGAAGGCATCGCCCGGCAGGGCATGGCCCGCAAGCGCGTCATGGAACCGGTGCGCGCGCATGTACCCCAACGGCGTCGTAATGGTCCAGCCGATGCCCCGCGCAACCATCGCCATCAGCGCCAGATGGCTGCCGATTTCAAACCGTGCGGGATAGGGAGCCAGTGCGGCGCCTCTTTGGGCATCGATCTGTGACTGGATGAGCTGCCCTGCGTCATAGCGCAGGTAAGGCAGGCCGCCCGGGTCTGGCAGGGCACCCGGGGTTACCGTCATGTCCCGCGGCGCCACCAGTAGAAACGGGTCGCGCGCCAGCGGATGCGCCACCGCCCCGTCCAGCGGTGCACCCGTCGTCGCTGAGATCGCCAGATGCAGCTGCCTGTCAGTCATCGCCTGCAACAGATCGTTGCTGGAGGCGGTGATCATCCGGAAGCGGCAGCCCGTCAGACTGTCGGCGAGCATCGTGGCAAGTCGCGGCGTCAGGCTGTCGTCGAAGTCATCGATGATCCCGATGGAAAGCGCCTCGACATGCGCCAGATCCATCACGGTCATCTCGCTCTGTGCCAGCCGCAGTTCGGCCAGTGCGGCCTCCGCCCGGCGCAGGAAATGTGTGCCCGCAGGGGTCAGTTGCATCGGCCTGCGGCTGTGGTCAATCAACTCGGCATTCAGCGCGCTTTCGAGGTTGCGCATCTGTTGGCTGATGGCGGGCTGGCTGAGGCCAAGCTGTGCGGATGTCTGCGCCACCGACCCGTTGCGCGCCAACGTCTCGAAGACTTCAAGCCCGCGCAAGGTGATCCCCTTGATCATCAACGGTCCTTCTCTTGTGTTTTCGACCAGCTTCAGAAAAATGGGGCGCGCGTCAAGAAAATCAGGGGATGATACCACCCGAATTTCAAAAACCTGAAATGACAGGTGACCTCTTGCACCGCTCGCCCAATTGGCGGAGCCTGCGGTGGCACCCCAACCAAGGATACGTCATGATCGTCGCGACCGCTGCCTACCCTCTGGATGTGCTGAGCTCCTGGTCGCAGTATGAGGACAAGCTGAGCGGCTGGGTTGCGGAGGCGGCGGGGCAGGGCGCGCACCTGGCGGCCTTTCCCGAATACGGCGCCATGGAACTGGCCACACTGGCCGGTTTGCAGGTTGCAGGAGATCTTGAGCAGTCGCTCCACGCCGTCTCGGACCGGCTGGAGGAGGCAGACGCGCTCCACCGGCGTCTGGCCGACGCTCACGACCTCCATATCCTCGCAGCCTCCGGGCCTGCCGCGACAGAGGCGCGGCCCGTGAACCGCGCGCGGCTCTTTGCGCCGGGTGGCGCTGTCGGGGTGCAGGACAAACAAATCATGACGCGGTTCGAAAGGGATGTCTGGCGTGTACGGGGGGGCGACCCTCTGCAGATATTTGACACGGCTCTGGGGCGGATTGGCGTGCTGATCTGCTATGACGCGGAGTATCCTCTGCTGGGCCGCGCGCTGAGCGCGTGTGACATGATCCTCGTGCCGTCCTGCACCGAGGCGCTCTCGGGCTATTGGCGCGTGCGGATCGGTGCCATGGCGCGCGCACTGGAAAATCAGTGCGTGACGGTGATGGCGTCACTGACGGGGCGGGCGGACTGGTCCGAAGCGGTTGATATCACCACCGGCGCGGGGGGGGTTTTTGGCCCGCCCGATACGGGGTTCCCGGCCACCGGCGTCTTGGCAGAGGGGGTGCTGGGTGCGCCCGGCTGGACCTACGCCGAGGTGGATCTGGCGCGTATCGCCCATGTGCGCACCGATGGCGTCGTGCTGAACCGCACACATTGGGACGAGCAGACAGGCCGCGACGGGGCGCCAGCAATTGTCTCTTTACGCTGAATCCCCCTTGAAAACGGCTGCGAATGCGCGCATTTAAGCGGCGTCCGCGCAATGGCGGCACGCAACGAAGGAGAAACCATGGCCAAGGAAGATACGCTCGAATTTCCCGGTGTCGTAAAGGAGCTCCTGCCAAATGCGACGTTTCGGGTCGAGCTGGAAAACGGCCATGAGATCATCGCACATACGGCAGGAAAAATGCGCAAGAACCGCATCCGCGTTCTGGCGGGTGACAAGGTTCAGGTAGAGATGACGCCTTATGATCTGACAAAGGGTCGGATCAACTACCGCTTCAAGTAAGCCATTGTTTATTCTGGGGTCCGGGTCGCCGCGCCGCAAGGAATTGCTGGCGCAAATCGGCATTGTGCCGGACACAATCCGCGCGCCCGATATCAACGAAGACCCGCTGCCCGGCGAGTTGCCACGTCCCTACTGCCGCCGGATCACTCGTGGCAAGCTGGCGGCGATTGAGGCGGGCCCATCGGATGTGGTGCTCTGTGCCGATACGACCGTGGGTCTCGGGCGCCGGATCCTCGGCAAACCGGCCGACGCTGCCGAAGCGGCTGCGTTCCTGCGGTTGCTTTCGGGGCGGCGCCACCGGGTTATCACGGCTGTGGCCGTGCGGCGCGGCGCGGAAATCTGGGAGCGGGATGTCGTGAGCACGGTGCGTATGAAATCCATCTCAGACGAGGAACTGCAAGGTTATCTGAGCACCGGCGACTGGCAGGGCAAGGCGGGTGGCTACGGCATCCAGGGGCCGGCCGGTGCGCTTATCCCATGGATCAGCGGGTCTTTCACCGGCATCGTCGGTCTGCCCCTGACAGAGACAGCCGGGCTGTTGCGCGCAGCCGGGGTGCCGATCTTCAAAGACGCATCATGAAGGGACGCAGCATCCTGCTCGACCATCTGGACGGCCGCGAGGCCGCCGCGCTCATGGTCGATGGCCAGTTGGAAGATCTGCTGATCGACGCCGATCTGCCGCGCCCGGGCACGGTCTACCGCGCGGTGGCCGACAGGCCCGTGAAGGGGCAGGGTGGCATGTTTCTCAAGACACCCGATGGCGCGGCCTTTCTGCGTCAGGTCAAAGGCTTGTCGCCCGGTCAGCATCTGCTGGTGCAGGTCACCGGCTACGCTGAGCCCGGCAAGGCCTTGCCCGTCACGCAGAAGCTGCTCTTCAAAAGTCGCTACGCCATCGTCACACCCGACGCGCCGGGCCGGAACATCAGCCGCAGCATCAAGGATGAAGCCGAGCGCGACCGGCTGCTGGAGATCGCTCATGATATCATGGGCGACGCTGAACCGGGGCTGATCCTGCGGTCCTCCTGTATGGGGGCGGACGAAGATGCCATCGGCGAGGACATCGCGCAAATGCTGGATCTCGCCACCCAGATTGCTGCCGATGACGCCGACAAGATGGATCTGTTGGTCGAGGGGGACGGGCCCCACACGCTCGCCTGGCGCGATTGGACGGACCCGGCGGAGGTTGTCCGAAACAACGGGTGTTTTGCCGACCACGGCGTACTGGACGCGTTGGACCGGGTGCGCCGCGCCGAGGTGCCGCTGGTCGGTGGCGCGGGGTTTTTTGTGGAGCCGACGCGCGCGTTGGTCGCTGTCGATGTGAATACCGGTACCGATGCCTCCCTCGCCGCCGGGATCAAGGCCAACCTTGCCTGTGCCGAGGCACTGCCCCGGGCGCTGCGCCTGCGCGGTCTGGGCGGGCAGATCGTCCTGGATCTGGCGCCCATGCCGAAAAAGGAGCGTCGCGGGTTCGAGACAGCGCTGCGGCACAGCTTCCGGGGCGATGACATCGACACGGCGCTGGTCGGCTGGACGCCGCTGGGCCACTTCGAGCTTCAGCGCAAACGGGCGCGGCTGCCACTGACGGAGGTGCTGGGATGAGCTGTCCGATCTGCGGCGCGGAGACCGCGCGCCAGACGCGGCCTTTCTGCTCCAAACGGTGCGCCGACCGCGATCTGGCCCGCTGGCTGAACGGCAGCTACGCCGTGCCGTCGCGCGATCCCGAAGACGCCGAGACCCTCGAAGATGCACTGGAAGAGGCCGCGCGTAAGGCTCAACCACCCGACCGTGCGCATTGACGGACCATCGGCCTCGTCCTAGCGGGCCGCATATGGACAAACGCGGGTCACGCCAAGGCATCAACGAGCGCCCTCTTTTTCAGGCAACGTAAGCCGCGCAACCCGTGGAGATCGTCAGTGCTTCGCAAAAAGGCAGCTGTACGCCCCACAGCCCGGACACGTTGATGGCTACAAATCGAAGGTTGGCAGCTGGTCGAAGGCCGCGCGCAGGGCGTCACCCCATCCGGCGGAGATGCTCTGGTACACCGGGTCGTCCTGTTCAATGCGACGGTCGAGCCGGGGGACAAAGCTGTTGGTCTCATAGACCATCAGATCGAACGGTGGCGCCACCGACAGATTGGACCGCACGGTCGAATCAAAGGACACAAGCAACAGCTTTACTGCCTCCTCAAAGGGCATATGCGGCGCATAGGCGCGCACCAGAATGGGCCGCCCGTATTTCGTCTCGCCGATCTGAAAGAAGGGTGTCTCCTCTGTCACCTCGATGAAGTTGCCTTCCGGGTAGATCAGGAACATCGTGGCAGGGCTGCCCTTGATCTGACCCCCCACGATAACCGTCGCCTGAAACGCACCATCGCCGCTTTGCCCGGCGGGTGCGCTGTCGGCAATCACCTCCTTCAGCGTAGCACCGACCAGACGCGCCACCTGAAACATCGAGGGCGCGTGCAGGATCGAGGGATCGCGCTCTCCCACCGCTTTCACGCGCTCTTCGATGAGGCTGACGAGCGCTTGGGTCGTGGCGAGGTTTCCGGCGGTCATCAGGGTGATCAACCGCTCACCCGGAACCTGCCAGTGAAACATCTTGCGCGTCTGCGCAAAATTGTCGACGCCCGCGTTGGTGCGGGTATCGGACATAAAGACAAGCCCCTGATCAAGGCGCAGGCCGACGCAATAAGTCATTTGATGATCGTTCCGGTTTCTGTCCTTGGGTCGGCGGCAGGCTTACTGCTGTATCTGCAACGATACAATCATCGTTTCGTCGGAACTTCCCTGTCGCAGCCCGGAAATAGGGGCCGCCTGCCGGTAATCGAGCCCGTGCGCCAGCCGAACGTAGCGCGCATCCGGACTGATGCCGTTGGAGACGTCGAAGCCCACCCAGCCCAGATCGTCCAGATGCGCCTCGGCCCACGCATGGCTCGCGTCCTGATCCACGCGGTCATCCATCATCAGATAGCCCGATACGTAGCGCGCGGGCAGGCCCGC
The DNA here is from genome assembly GCF_947496515.1 of uncultured Roseobacter sp. Classification (GTDB taxonomy): domain Bacteria; phylum Pseudomonadota; class Alphaproteobacteria; order Rhodobacterales; family Rhodobacteraceae; genus Roseobacter. The sequence continues at coordinate 727,163 of NZ_CANMDB010000002.1, forward strand.
TACCCGGGCTGCCGCCACGAACATCTGTGCGTGGTCCTGACAAACACCACTGCCCCCCATCAACGCAGCCTCCGCAGTGGTTTCTGCATAGGTCTCCCCGATCTTGTAGGGCGCTGCAATCAGGATCGAGGCAGAGAGCGCATGCAGCGCCGAGAGCATGTCGGGCGCATCGGCGAGCGGCGCTGCCAGCGCCCTGATCCCCTCACCGGCCTGCGTCGACGGTGTGGACTTGCGGTAAAACCACAGCGGACCGGGACCGTAGATCTTGCCCAGCACGCCGGCGGTGTCGACGGTTTCTACCTCGCCTGCGGCGGTGATGCTGACCTGCTGTGTGCCGGGTTCGACACTGACCAGATGCACCTGCGCGCCATTGTGATCGCGGTACTGGGTTTCGATCTTGCCGCCCTCGACTGTCAGCTCCCAACGGCGCACATCCTGCTGGGCCAGCGTCGGCGGTGTCAGCCGCAACTGTTGCAGCGCGTAATCGACCGGTGCGTCATAGTCGTAGCGTGTGGTGTGATTGATGGTGAGCAACATGACAAACCTGCCTTATCCGATGAAGCGGAAGTCGTTTTCTATCTGCGCGCCGAGCGTGTTGTTGTCGCGAATGAATTCGGTGATTACCTCATGCAGCCCCTGTTCGAAGACCGTCGTGATGTCGAGCGATTTGAGGCGTCCGCGCAGTTTGTCCGCCAGGTCGTGACAGGGGTGGCGGGTCTCGTATTCCTCTTCGAGATAGCGCAGGTTTTCGGTAGTCTGTTTGACACAAAAGGCGAGCGACCGGGGCAGGCGCCGGTCAAAGATGAGAAAATCCGCGATGGCCGTCGCGGTCATGTCCTGCTCGTCCAGCCAGCGAAAGCAGCGATGCGCAGAGACGGAGCGCAGGATCATCTCCCACTGGACATTGTCCAGCGACGAGCCCACGGCAGAGGCCGACGGCAGCAGCGTGTAGTATTTCACGTCGATGATGCGGGCCGTGTTGTCCGCACGCTCGATAAAGGTCCCGATGCGGGCGAAATCGTAGATGTCGTTACGCAGCATGGTGCCGTGAAGCGCACCGCGCACCAGCGCGCTCTGTTTTCGGATGGTGGCAAGCACGCCGGGCAGTTCCACCGGGCTCACCGGCGCCTTGAGCAGGTCCGACAGTGTCATCCACGTATCGTTCACCGCTTCCCAAACCTCGGTGGTCAGCGCCGTGCGCACCAGCCGCGCATTGTCCCGCGCGGCCTTCATCACCGAGACCACACTGGAGGGATTGTCGCCGTCGCGCAGCAACCAGTCCATCACCTGTGTGTCCGTGTAGGTGTCGTATTTTTCGTCGTACAGGGTCCGCGACCCGGAGGTCGTCAGCACCGAGCGCCATTCGGATTCCGCGTCCGACGACCGTGTCAGCGCCATGCGGAACCCCGCCTCCAGCAATCGCGCTGTATTTTCACTCCGCTCCAGAAACCGGAACATCCAGTAGAGGCCGCCTGCGGTTTTTCCCAGCATCTCAGTCCTCCAGCACCCAGGTGTCTTTGGTCCCGCCGCCCTGGCTGGAGTTCACCACCAGCGAGCCTTCGGTCAGCGCCACGCGGGTCAGCCCGCCGGGCGTGATATTGACCCCGTCTGGTGAGACCAGCACGAAGGGCCGCAAGTCCACGTGCCGTGGCGCAAGTCCCCGGTCCACGAAGATCGGCACGGTGGAGAGCGACAGCGTCGGCTGCGCGATGTAGCTGGCGGGGTTGGCTTCCAGCTTTTTGCGGAAGGCGGCAATTTCCGTCTTGCTCGCCGCCGGCCCCACCAGCATGCCGTAGCCGCCCGAGCCGTGCACCTCCTTGACCACCAGATCGGCGAGGTTGTCGAGCACGTATTTCAGCGCTTCCGGCTCCGCGCAGCGGTGGGTTTCCACGTTGCGCAGGATAGCCTTTTCGCCGGTATAGAACTCCACGATCTCGGGCATATAGGAATAGATCGCCTTGTCATCCGCGATCCCCGCGCCGGGGGCGTTGGCGATGGTGATCCCACCCGCGCGGTAGACATCCATAATCCCCGGCACGCCCAGCATGCTGTCAGGGTTGAAGCTTAGCGGATCGAGGAAATCATCGTCGATCCGCCGGTAGAGCACGTCGATGACCCGGTAGCCGCGCGTCGTGCGCATGGCGATGCGGCCGTCTACCACCCGCAGATCGTGTCCCTCCACGAGTTCCGCCCCCATCTGATCGGCGAGAAACGAGTGCTCGAAATAGGCGGAGTTATGAATGCCCGGCGTCAGCACCGCGACCCGTGGTTTGCCGGTGCAGGCAGGCGGGGCCGATGCCGCCAGAGAGCGGCGCAGGTTCTTGGGATAGTCACTCACCGGTTGCACGCGGATCTTGCTGAAAAGCTCCGGGAACATCTGCAGCATCGTTTCGCGGTTCTCCAGCATGTAGGAGACACCCGAGGGTGTGCGCGCATTGTCCTCCAGCACGAAGAAATCGCCAGCGCCCGTCCGCACGATATCGGTCCCGACGATATGGGTGTAGATATTGCCGGGCGGGGTAAAGCCCATCATCTGCGGCAGGAAGGCCTCGTTATGGGCTATCAGGTGTTTTGGCACACGTCCTGCGCGCAGGATCTCCTGCCGGTTGTAGATATCCCAGATAAAGGCATTGATTGCGCGCACGCGCTGGTCGATGCCCTTGGAGAGTTTCGTCCATTCGCGGTGCGACAGGATGCGCGGCACCAGATCGAACGGGATCAGCCGTTCCTGCGCCTCCGACTGGCCATAGACGTTAAAGGTGATACCCGTGCGCCGAAAAAAGGCTTCCGCCTCGCGTGATTTCGATTCCAGACGGGCGGGATCCTGAGCGGTGAACCAGGCGTTGTAGCCGGTGTAGGGTGACGTGACAGAGCCATCAGGCCGTTGCATTTCGTCATAAGCTTTGGGCGTATTCGTCATGTGCTAAGCATAACGGGGCGGGTTGCGCGCACAACCAGTTCGCAGCTCAGGCGTCTAATGGGCTGAAATATATTGATAACTGCCCTTTCCTTGGGCGATCACGCCCATGAAGCGAAGGGCCGGTGTTGTTGCTGTTGAGCCTCTCGGAACCGGTCGTTTGGGGATGTCTTGGCAGATGGGACGACTGATGCGATCCGGTGGATCGCAATTCCCAAAAAGGCACTGGACAGCCTCGCGTCAAAACCCTAGAACCCGCTCACCCAGCCGACGCAACGGCGTTCCCTGCCCGGGTAGCTCAGGGGTAGAGCAGTGGATTGAAAATCCTCGTGTCGGTGGTTCGATTCCGCCCCCGGGCACCAACAAAATCAAAGCGCTAGCAGTGATAAGAAAACGCCCAAAAGGGCGTTGTCTCGTTTTTGTCTCGTATTATCGAGCAAGCTACTGAGCAAGACGCTCATGTATCTCAGGTTGTTGTTGGATGATCTGACTGGCTACACGGTCGCAGTAGTGGTCATAGACCCGCATGATAATGCTATCGGGTTTCGCAAATAAGTCTTCTCTAAGGAGAGACCCTTCAATCAAGTGCTCGTCGCCATTGAGGGTGTAGCGAGCGATGTATCGGCGGGTAGTCGTATTCATATCATCGTTGTATTCGACAACTGCACATTTCATCGAGTTGTCCTCGATGGTGTAAGAGCGGACGATGGATTTCGCGACTTCGTCACGAACGCGATCGTACATATCGGTCACCTTGTCGGGGGAGATTGTCTTCTCAATCTCTTTGGTAACCGCTACGACCTTACTCTCGGTCTTGTAGTTTGTTGTGTTGAACATGGTTGTTGCTTGTTGAGCAAACCAAAACCCTGAGCGCTTTGCGAGTACTCAGGGTTTTGGTCGCAAAGCTGATAAATGAAGCTCGCGCTTCGGTAGCATTGTACCTCTTTGTCTCAACTTTGTCTCGTTATCTAGGACGTAAGGTGTTGATAACCTAAGCATTTAATTTTGGGGGTAGAATTGGGGGTATCCACGAGAATGTTTTTTCCACTTGTCTTTCAGATAGTGGAAATTATCCAATGAAAACAACAGACTCCTGATGTCTTGAAAATCCTCGTGTCGGTGGTTCGATTCCGCCCCCGGCACCATTTAGATCTATTGAAATCAAATGGATGGGTGGCATAGGAAGTTAATTGGCTGACGAGGATTCGGCCTTGGGTATCATATGGGTAGCGTTTTGACGCCGTTTCTCGCGCCGCCAAGTTAGTTTGGCCCTTTGCGCTCACAGCCTGCGGAGTCTGTCGCTGCATTGCAGCTTCCCTAAAGCGGACCTCTTCGGAAGGCGTCGAGCGAGCTTCACCTATCACTCCCTAACCAATGCGATAACGTTATCAAGGACCTGCGCTGGTTGCCTATTGGGCCCATGCGCTGTTCGTCGGACCACATCAACAAAAGCCCACTCGTTGTCAGAAGCTGCATATCCAAGGGCAGCCAAGTCCTCTTCCAGTGTGTGATAGCGATGATCTGCCTTATTCCATGACCATGGGGCCGCAGACCCATGCGTGACGATCAGCAACATGCCGCCAGATGCAAGCTGGTCAAATGCCTGCGCAAAGACTGTCGCTTCGGGAAGTCGAACGGCGTTTGCAGGAACATCGCCGAGATGAGGTCGAAACGACCGTCGGGAAACGACATTGCCAAATCGTGGCGTGCAAAGGATATCCGATCTGACACGCCTGATTCCGCAGCGTTGGCCGCTGCGATGTCCAGGGCAGCTTGCGCAATGTCGACCGCAACGACGTCCCAATCTTGCTGCGCGAGCCAGATTGCATCATCGCCTTTGGCGCAGCCCAGATCCAGTGCGCGACCTGGCGTGCGATCAGTTGCGAAACGTTCGAGCATTGCGGACGGCTGACCTCGTGTCTGACGGCCCGCACCGCGATAGAGGCCTTCCCAGAAATCTTGCGGAGACTGTCCAGCTGTTGGTTGCATCATGTTTCCCCTTCTTTTTCTTGAAAGATCGCCCCCAGGCCGCACAGCACGCTAGCCAGCGCAAAGACTGCGCCCGGAAAGAGCAGTGCTGCCGATGCGGCGTCGCTGGTGGCATCCGATGTGTTTCCGAAATAGAGGCCACCAACGATTGCGATGCTCAGCGTAATGCCAATCTGTTGCGCCGTCTGAAGCATCCCCGACGCCGCCCCGGCCACATCGTTTGGCACTTGAGCGAGTGCGCCCGACATCAATGCGACGTTGCTCAGCCCCATGCCGCACCCGACCAGCGCGAGAGGTATCAACAGAACTGGTGCCGAAATGTTATCGCCGGTTTGCGCATATACGATAACGATCAGCACGATGCCCCCGCATGTCAGAATTGAGCCGATGCTCGGCAAAGTCCACGGGTTTGCCGGGCTCCACCGTCCTGCGACAGCCGCCCCGGCGACAGCAAAGATCGGATGCGCGGCCAGCGCCATGGCCACCTCTCCGGGTGACAGTTGAGGTCCGGTTTGCAATGCGATCGCCAGAAGAAAGGGAACACCTGCAATGCCGGAAAAGACCAACAGGATCATGGACGCTCGCCGCAGAAACGGGTCGGACCTCAACAGTCCCGATGGCAGAAGTGGCTCAGTCTTGTCGGACACTCTGTTGCGCTGGGTATAGACAACGTAGGCCAAGAGCAGGACGCTTGCCGGAGGCAATACCACAATCCATGCCGGCCACCCCTGAGCCCGCCCCTGCACGGCTGCGAAGACAAGACCTGTCACAGCGAGGGCAACCAATAATCCATTCCGAACATCGATCCTCTTTGAAGAGCCGCTGTGATCCGGCGACAGGAAAGAAACCACGATCAACGAAGATAGAATGCAGGGCGGGACGACCAACAGGTAAACTGCGCGCCACCCCAAACCAAACAGATCAATTGTCAGGATCGCATCGCCGATGATCGGGCCCGCAACAGCACCCAACGCGCTGACCATGCCGAAGTAGCCCACAGCGCGCCGCCGCTGGTCGGATGGCAGGATCACCTGGGTAAGCGCCAGAACCTGCGGCATCATCGTCGCGGCTCCGACACCCTGAAGAACGCGTGCAGCAATCAGCACGTTTATACTCTGCGCCGTTCCTGCGCCCAGACCGCCAAGTGCAAAACCCGCGACACCAAACAGGAACAGCCTGCGTCGCCCCAAGGCATCACCAAATCGGCCAAGCGGCAGAAGGAGCGATGCGAGCGGCACCAAGTACGCCAGCAGAATCCACTGTGATTGCACATCCGTTGCCTGAAGATCAGCTGCGATACTCGGCACCGCGAGGTTGACCACCGTGACGTCCATCAGCGTGACGAACGCCGCAAGCAAAAGAGCCCAGACAGCTGTCCACTGCGCGCCAGTGGCATGCCATTGGTCTGATTGCGGGTTGGACAAGGAGGCTCCAGTTCGATCAAGTCACGTGATCTATATTGTCACGTGACTTGCAATGTCAATCTCACGTGCTGACAATTGTCACGAGAAGCAGGATGAGATACAGTTGACCACATGAGAACAGACAACAGGCTCCCCCGTGTCCTGCACATCTTGCTTCATCTCGATGAGATTGATGAGCCGGTGACGTCTGAGCGCATGGGCGAGATGTTTGGTATGGATGCCTCTCTAGTGCGTCGCACTATGGGCGGCCTGCGGAAACATGGGCTTGTGGCGTCGATTAAGGGGCACGGCGGTGGATGGCACCTACAGCGCCCGACGGCCGAGATCAGCCTTTTGGAAGTCTACACCGCACTCGGCTCACCAAACGTCTTTGCGATCGGCGCGCCAGAGCCTTCCTCACCTTGCCTGCTGGAACACGTGGCAACCGACGCAACTAGAGCCGCTTTGGCGGCCGCACGTCGCTTATTCGAGGAGGAGCTTAAAGGCGTGTCCGTGGCAGACTTGGCCCATCGAGTGAAGACATAGTTTCTCTCTTAAGTTCACGCTGCAGGCCCCTAAAGAAACTCATTCGCTAAGGTCGGCCCAAAGCGGACTTCCAGAATGCTGTCGTGATGCTGCGATCGCAATCCGCACAGCCGCCATTCGTCGGAGCCCCACTATCGGTCCCTGCTCGGATAATGGGTTGCAGACTGTTGAGTAGAACTCAACCTCACGCCAAAGTACGTAACGAGGGTATACTTTGGGGTTTGTGCGCTTGGTCGAAACAACTGGAACGGGTAGAGTCTAAGTAGTATCAATTGTTGGAACTCTTATGGCAAAAATTAGACCCTTCTCGATTTACTTGCTCAAAGAAGGCTTCGATCACGCAAACTCATTGAAGCAAGACCACAGCCTAGAAGAAGCAGAAGCGGCAGATTTGCCGGACAATGCCCGCCTCTTCATTCTGGACACGCCGCCACGACCGCCGTGGTGGCGTTCATACTTCGGCATTGAGCAAGAGCTGCATCAAGCATCGAAGGGTGCGCTGGTCTTTCTCGAAATAGGAGGCAGGAACTTTGCTATCTCGTTCGGACATGTCTACCACCATTTGAACGACTACTCATACGAGTATGACTTCGGTCTGCGAGTAACTCTCAATAGCCTTGACCCCGCCGAGCTTAAGAGCGCCGACATGGTTTCTCCTGGCACAGCACGCCGCAAGCGAACACAAGTCGCAATTTCCACCGACCTTACGTTCTTAGACTTCGACGGAAACACCGAGATTATCAGAAGTCTTACCGGTAAGGTAAAAGAAGAATACGTTGAGATTTTTAAGAACGCCACAGGTTCAACATCTCTGAAGATTGGAATTAAGGCACAACCAAGCCAACTTCCCGAGATTTGCCAATCCCTTTTGGACCTCTACGAGAGCACAGCATACCAGGAAACGTTTCCAAACATCCAAAACATTTCACCGGTCAAAGATCCCAAAAAGATCGATGGTCTAAATCAGATGCTCGTGGATGCATTCAACGAAAAGTCCGACGAGTTGGTTCTGGCAATACCAGAAATTGTCGACTATCAGGGCGACAAGACTTGCTGCTTTTTTCGCGCCGAAGGCAAAACCAGCGAAATATTTCCAGACATTACGATTGAAGCGCTTTGGGAATTTTTAGACGAGCACAACATCTCACCAGTCAACGCCCAGGCGTTCCGTCAATACCAACTTATTCTATGTGACGTCGAAGGGAGTCCCGGGCGCGCATATACCGTTATGCGTTCTCTTGTTTATGAGACAGCATTCGCTGAGGACGCGGCCATATTCCATATTGATCCTCCCCCACTGGAGTGGTCCTCCGCTATGTTTAGGAAAACGGAGGAATACCATGGCAAACAAGCGACCAAA
>NZ_CANMDB010000003.1 GCF_947496515.1 uncultured Roseobacter sp.
TATAGTCATCCGCTGGAATGCTCATGCCACATCTGCCCGAGACAGGCGCGCAGCATCACCAAATGTCACACGCTCCATACCCAAAAAATACCATTCAACGGGTATCATAGGGACCAGACATCTGAACAGGTTGGTCTCCGATCAGGCCCATCGGGCGGGCCAGATCGGCAGAAACCTGCACAAGAGCCCCGTCTGGCAAAGCCCCACGTCATAGCGCAGTACACGATATTGTTCGACACGTTGCCACTGCAGTATCTGACCATAAGCGCTGTTGGTCGCTAGATGGCGGATGCGTGCCGGGTGGTTGGGTTGGCCTTGGTGGTTTGGTCCGCTTTGACAGATCTGACAAGGTTGAAGTCGCGGGATGGGCAGGCTGTGCTATGGCGAAAGTGCAGGCGTCTGTCCTACAGTTCGGGTTGAGAGCCGCTGGATGTGCCAAATCTGTTCCCTCCGCTGGTCGGCGTTTGGCGTACCGCCGGGGACGTTTGCGTTATCGCTTTCTATGATCTTTTTCATCGAGATCGGGGTTGAGCCAAAGGCCATCTGTGCCCGGCCCCTTGAGCGTCTGATCTTATCGTAGGCAGAGGGTGGGTTTTTCGTCACGAGGCCTGCTTTCTTGGTGGCGCTCGGGTTAGTTTTTTTTGTCCACGCCGGAAAGTCTCAAAGATGCGCATTGTACTGCGTCTCAGCCGATACTGCCAACAGCAGGCTGTAGATGGCCCGCGCCGCCATCCAGTTGCGCACGCGGGTGCTTGGCATATGGGACGATGCCGGTCTTGCAGCTGTTGTACGCAATGTACTGATGATTGCATCTGGTGCAAACTGCCATATGTCTGCCGAGCGCTTCTCTCCGACAGGCTTCCATTGCTGACATGACTTTGAGTTATCAGAGAGTCAGATGTCCCACATTGGCCCAACGATAGGCAGGCCCATGAGTCCGAAAGACCTCACCAACCTCCATTTTTAGGCGCTGCGCCGACCGGAGCAGTGCCCGCAGCTCGGGCGGGCTGTCGGTATCGCGGATCAGTTTGGTTACTGCATGGGGTTATGGTGCGGTTGTGTTAAGTTTGACATGAACGCCATGAATGAGGTGCCGCGAGATGTCAGCTCACCGCGTCGGATCCGGATCTACAGATAAAAGCATATGAATAACATCGTCGAGCAGGATCACCGGGGCGTCAAAAGGCGAGCGCATCGGATGATGGCCTTTACATCTCTCACATAAGCAACGGCAACCTTGGCCGGGATTGAGACGGCGCACATGATCAGGAAAGGACAACGAGGCGATGGCTGCCTTTTTGCCATCTGAGACGGTCTCGCGGCGTGAAAGGCGCCCGACGTAGCCTGCCCCTGTCCGCGGGCAAACAATGCAACATAACCTGGCGAAATATGCAGCTGTTGATACCCCGATGGCTGCGATCGAGGCGGACATGCCAATGATCATCATGACGCAGGTAAAGTCGCAGGGAAGGACATGCAGGGCTATCTCGGTGGCGACATTTTCAGCCGCCTCATCTTGAAGTGCGTCGCACCCATCCATGATTTGATCAAGCCTTAAGGGTGTTCAACCGAAATGCTGCGCAGAGCCAGTTGGGTTGGATCTTTCTCCAAGCGGTGCTGAGCCCTTTCCGGCAGGTCTTCATGTTCCCACCGGCGACTGCACTGCTCCTTGCTTTTGGTGCATTTGCCCTTGAGCACGCAGCCCTCGCAACGGCTGGACCAGTAGAATCGGATCGCTTTGCCATTTTGCTTGCGCGTGAACCGATGGCCCCGCTCTTGACTTGCCGGGCAGATGCAGGCGTCAGCCTCTGCATCACAGGCAAAATCAGCTTTGTCGAACTGCCGCAAGCATCGGCATGCGTCGTCAAAGGCTTGGGGACGACAACCGCGATCCCGGCCTGTTCGCAGGCGAGGATTTCTCCGCCTTTGTAGTATCCCTTGCCCATGATGCCTCGATCCGATCTGGGGCCATCGCATCAAGGGCTATCATCGACAAAGCGTCCCGGTCGTAGCTATGCAAAGTGACCTCACGGGCGACGATCAGATGGTTCTCGGCCTCAATCGCGGTTGGCACGTTGTAGCCGACGACGCACGGCATGCGAGGAGTCGTGGCCTTGGATCGCGCGTCAGGATCGCTCAGCGCGACCTGCGTTTCGCTCGTTTTGTCCATGTTTTTTTCAATGGATCTGTAGCGCACGTCCTCTTTGCGGAAATGCCACAGCTTTCGCAACATTTGTTCCATGCGCGCCTCTGGCAACACCGTTCCGGTCTGCTGAAACACCTCGTCGGCGCGACCCAATCAACCAGGTAGCGCTCAAGATCCTTGTCGGTCTCGCCAAGCTTCTGGCGCAGCTTGCCACGGGTGTCACTCTTGGCTTTGGGATTCACCGCCTTAAACCGACTGGCACCGATCGCCGCCAGGTTCACGCCCAACAGATTGAGGTCGCGACATAGCGCAACGAACTGTTGGCATACCGTACGGATCGCCGGGCCGTGTCCTCGCGGAAGTCTGCAATCGTCTTAAAGTCAGGCTTCAAGCTAAATGAGCTCGAGATTGCGACCAGACTCCCGGTCCAGTCGCTGCGATGCCTGAACCTGATTGAGGTAACCGGACAGATAGATCCGAAGCATCAGCCCCGGATGATAGCCCGGCCGACCGATCGCAGCGGCAACGCGTTAAAGCCGAGCACTGCAAAACCAGGCATCTCTACAAGGACATCAATCGCTCGAACTGGGCTGTCTGCGCCAACATAGTCCTTCAAACAACCCTCGGAGTTCTCGCACGGTCTCTCCGCAGACCGGATCGTTTATCAGGTCGCTGCGGACGGCCAGTTTCTTTCGCTCGGACAAGGCAATCTAGGTCCCAAACGGGCTATTCCCGAACTTCATTTGAAGGCCAAGCCAGAGGCAACAGCGCTCCGCCTGAAAAATTTGTTACCTGCGCTCAGATTTTCAAGAGATCGGCCCGCTCCGCTTCGATCTCGGCCACAGCGCGGGCCTTGCCGATTTTCAGGGCGCGTTTCTGGTAATCTCGGATAAAGGCGATCAAGTCCTTGTCGCCGTGTTGTGCCTCTCCGCGCAGCAAGGCGCCGAAGTATCCCTGCAGCATCGCCAGCCCGCCCAGCACATAGGGTTTCTGGCGCGATTTATTCACCGCGGAGGCGATCAGGAACAGCGGATGGGTGCCCATGTAGTACTGACCGAAACCATGCCGCCGCCGTCCGGTAAAGATGCTTTGCTGGCTCGATCCCATCGGCCGCAGGTGCTCGAACCGCAACGCAGGATCATCCCAGCTGACCGGAGCCCACCCTAGCTGCCGCGCCTTGTGGCAGTCGATGCCGTCCCACATGACCTCGCGCACGAAGCCGCCAATCTGTTCGAAACAGGCGGTCGAATAGAACTTGGTCATGCCCAGCGACATCTCGTCTCCGATGTTCTCGCTTTCGAGCTCCCCCGCGCCATTGCGGAAATAGGCCTTGCCAGAGCAGGTGCCGATCCGGGGGTTGGCCTCCATCCGGTCCATCAGCGTGGCAAAGTAAAGCGGCGGAAGATCAAGATCGAGGTCAAGCTTGCACAGATAGGCATAGTCCGACAGCGAGACCGTCTCGACACCGGCGTAAAACGCCTCAATCACGCCGGGACCCACGGCGCGGTGGCCGCGATCAGGTTTGGGCACAACCTTGATCCAGTCATGCTGAGCGGTGTAGTCGGCGAGGATCTGCGGGGTCTCATCGGTGGAGCCATCGTCAACGATGACCCAGAGCGTCGGAGGTTCCGATTGCGCCACCATGCTGTCGAGCGTGCGGCGCATGTAGGCCGCTTCATTGCGGCAGGGCGAGATCACCACATAGGAGCGCGGATCGGGGGAAGCGGTGTCGGTGTTCACGGGGTTTCCTTGCCTCAGCTGTCGGGGGTCTGCACGCGGGATGGGGCGGCGCCAGTGCCGGGTGGCGGTGCCAGCACATCCGGAGCCGCACCAGTCCCACCATTCAGCACCCAGTCATAGACGCGGGCCACCTGTTGGGCCTTCGCTGACCATGTGAAGCTCTGCTGCACCGCGGTCCGCGCTGCCTTGGCGCGGGGCGCAAGACCGCTGCGGTCGCGCGTCAGCGTTTCCAGTTGTGCCCGCAGCGCCATAACGATCTCGTGCCGCGTGCCGATGGGGATCTTGTAGCCCGTAGCATCGGTGACCAGCTCGCCGGGTCCGGCATAATCGACGATCACCGGGACCACCCCGAGGGCCATGGCCTCCAGTACCACCCCACCGCCGAACTCGCGGATGGAGGGGAACGCCAGGATATGGCTGTCGGTGGCGACCGATTGCACGTCCTGGTGGGGCAGCAGCCCGTGAAAGGTCACCGCCGCGTCGACCCCGTCCTTTTTCACCCGCTCTTTCAGACCGTTGGCGAGGGGGCCGTCCCCGATCATGTCGAGCAGCATTCTGCCGTCGCGCAGAAGCGGTATCGCCGCTTCCAGAAGCATATCCGGCCCCTTGTAGGGCACCATTCGGCCAATGAAACAGGCGCGCAGCGGGCCATCAGCGTTCTGTTTGGCCTGCAGGTTGAACCTGCCCGGATCGATGGCATTTTCGGGAACATAGACGGTTTTATCGCGGTGCGGGGTCGGCACTTCGCCTTGGGTGTGACGGGACCCCACGAGAATGGCGCTTGCGCAGCGCAGCGTGCGGGCCCGCTGCGGCATCAGCTTGTAGATACCGCGGATGTAGGACAGCCACTCCCGCTCGCGCCGCCGCTCTGAATCGAAGCCCGCAGGCCAGGGTACACCGCCGTTCAGCGGACCCAGTATAAACGGTACGCCCGCCGCCTTGACGCGGGGTGCAATCCGCGATTGTGCGGTCGGGCTGAGCGGGGTGACCCGGTGCACGATATCATACGCCCCTGACCTTATGTCTGCCCCGAAGTGCTGCCAGACCTTGTGCTCAAAATAGGGGTAGGCAAGTGCGCTGATGGCGGTGTTCAGCGTCCATCCCTTGCCCTGCCCCATGCGCAGCATGTTGGACAGGCGCCAAAGTGGCCGCATGAGCGGTTCGGTATCAATCGCGGTAAAATCCGCTCCCTCGACAAGCCCGGCGCGCACGAAAGCCTCCCTGTTGCGGATCTGGGTCACGATATGGACGTCGGCGACCTCACTGAGCGCGCGGGCCAGTGACCAGCCCACCAGGGGGACGCTTGTCCATTCAGGATTGGCCGCCTCGGCGATGACCAGAACGCGCGGCCGTGTTTCCATGGTGAAGAGTCCTACTCGACGGTGGTAAAATATGGGTAAAATCGGCAGCAGAGTGTTGATTTGCCGCTTCTTTTGCCATGTTTCCGGTCAGGCTGCAAACCTGCAAGCCCGGACCATGGGGGATCTGGTTAACCTGTTGTAAAGGCTGGTCTGTACTTGTCCTACCGCACCGGCTAAATGATCGCGAACCAACCGAAAAACCGAAGAATGCGAACCGCCTGCCGTACTGCACCTAAGGATTGCACCTCACAAAAAAGTGCCCAGCGGATGCGGTTTTTTTATCTATCCGCAGTGAATTTGTGGTAGGTGCTCCTCGGTGTAACCATTGTTCTTATAATTGCAGAGTTTCCATGTCATTTACTTCATCAGATTACCGAGAGCGTTTTTCCATCTCAGGGTTCCTGCACTGGGGTACAGTGTGGCTGCTGGTTGCCATCGTTGCTGCCGGTATTTTCTTCTCCAACGGGATCGAAGCTCTGCTGGCCGCGTGGCAGTTGCCCGAGTACAGCCATGGCCCCCTGATTCCCTTGCTCTCGGGTCTGTTGTTCCTGAAACAGCTGCGCGACGTGCCGGTCGTGCCCGGCCCCAAAACCGATCGCTGGCCGGGTGTTGCGATTGTCATGATCTCGATCCTCTTCGGGCTCGTGGGTATCCTGTCGAATATCGACGATATCGTGGCCTATGCGCTGATCTTCTGGGTCGGTGGCATGCTGCTGATCAGCTGGGGCTGGCAAACAGGCCGGCACTTCTGGCCCGGCGTTGTGCATCTGGTGTTCATGCTGCCGCTGCCGGGGGTGATCTATTTCAAGGTAACGACCAGCCTGCAGTTCATGTCGTCCGAACTGGGCGTCTGGTTCCTGCGACTGATGGATGTGCCAGTCTTTCTGGACGGCAATATCATTGATCTGGGTGTGATGAAGCTGCATGTGGCCGAGGCCTGTTCCGGTCTGCGCTACATGTTCCCGATCATGAGTTTCTCGTACATCTTTGCCACGCTTTACCGCGGCCCGGTCTGGCACAAGGCCGTGTTGCTGCTGGCAGCGGTACCGATTGCCATCGTCATGAATTCTATCCGGATCGCGGTGGCGGGTGTCATCGTGCAGTATTACGGCGACGCATGGCTCGAAGGTTTCACCCATTTCTTCGAAGGCTGGGTGATTTTCCTCGCCTGCATCATGATCCTGTTTTTCCTGGCCTGGCTCATGCTGTGGCTGCATCCTGACCGCCCATCGCTGACCCAGGCGCTTGATCTGGATACTGACGGGCTTGGCACGCAGATTGCCCGGGTCCGCTACGTTTTCCCCTCGACAGCGCTGGTTGCGGCCGGCGGCCTGATGCTCGTGGCAGTCATCGGCCTTCAAGCGCTGCCCGAGCGGGGGGCGAATGCGCCAGCACGTGACAGCTTTGCGCTTTTCCCGCGTGAGCTTGAGGGTGGCTGGCGTCAGGCCGGTCCGCGCGAATTCCTGAAACCGGGTGTCGCGGGCAAACTGGGGGCGGATGACTACCACCAGGTCTCCTTTGTCAAACCGGGTACTGCGGGCCATGTGGGTCTGTTTATGGCCTGGTACGATGACCAGTCCAAAGGCGGGGTGCACAGCCCCGAGGTTTGCCTGCCCGGATCCGGCTGGGAAATCGCCTGGCTGGAGCGGACGGATCTGACTGAGGTCATGGAAGCGGATACGCCGTTCCGCGTGAACCGCGCGATCATCCAGAAGGGCGAGACCCGGATGATGGTGTTTTACTGGTTCCAGCAGAAAGAACGCCGTGTCGCATGGGATTTTGCCGCCAAGTTCTGGTTGATGGTCGACGGTGTGCGCAGCGGTCGGACCGATGGCGCGCTGGTGCGGCTGACCTCGCCGATTGCGCGGGGTGAGGCAGACGCGGATGCGGAAGCACGGCTGATGGAAGTGCTCGAAGCGATCCAGAAACCGTTGCCACGTTTTATCCCCTTGGGCGAGTGAGGCGGTCCGGCAGGTATGCGGATTACCTTTTTGAGCCCCTTCACATCGCTTGCGGGCGGTGTGCGCGTCATGGCGATCTACGCGGCGGAGTTGCAGGCACGCGGGCATGAGGTCACCGTCGTGTCCATGCGGCACCCGACGCCGCCATTGAAACTGCGGATCCGCGCCATGATGGGGCGCGCCAAGCTGAGACCGGTCAAGAAGTCCACGCCCTTGCTTGATGTGCTCGGCGCCAACCACGTGGTGGTGAACCACAACGGCCCGATCACTGCCGCCGACGTGCCGGATGGCGATGTGGTGATCGCCACTTGGTGGGAAACGGCGCCATGGGTCGCGGATCTACCCGCCTCCAAAGGCCGCAAATTCTATCTGCTTCAGGACTATGAAACCTTCAAGAAAGGGCGGTTTGAGCTGGTCAGTGCCACCTATGACCTGCCGCTGCGAAAAATTGCAGTATCAGACTATATTGCCCGCATGCTGGCCGAGAATCACGACATTCAGGATGTAGCGGTGGTTCCCAATTCGGTCGACTGCACCCAGTTCAGCGCCGACCCCAGGGAGAAAGGGCCGGGACTGACCGCCGGCTTCCTCTATACCGGCAAGACCCGCAAGAACGTCAAACTGGCCATCGACGTGCTGGCACAGGCGCGCGAGGTAATCCCCGGGCTGAAGGTGATCGCCTTTGGATCTATCGCGCCGCTGGACAAGCTGCCCCTGCCCGACTGGATCGAATACCACCGGACACCGGCACAGGCGGAACTTGCGAAGATTTATGCCTCCTGTGATGTGTGGCTGTTCACCAGCCTGCACGAAGGATTTGGCCTGCCGATCCTGGAGGCCATGGCCTGCGGGACGCCCGTACTGGCAACACCCGCCGGTGGAGCACCGCAGATCGTGACGGGCTCAAACGGCACACTGTTGTCACCTGAGCCAGAAGCCTTCCTCGCCGAACTCCAGCGCATGGCCTCGCTGTCGCCCGAAGCGTGGCGCAAGATGTCGGACGCGGCGCGCGAGACGGCGCACGCCTATAGCTGGGGAGACGCCACGGACCGTTTGCTCGAGGCCCTGCGAGAGGAGGCGCCAGCGTGAGCCTGTCCTCCGACATCTCCGATCCGGCGGGCGTCGCCCGGTCAAGCCATGAGGCTGCTCACGCAGCTTACCGCGCCCGCTCTCGGTTCGGCAATCTGGACGGGCTCCGCTTCATCTGCATTTTCATGGTGATGTGGCACCATTTTACGCCGTTTCCCTATCTGGAACAATGGATGGGCTTTCGGCGGGGCTTTCTGGGTGTCGATTTCTTCTTTGTATTGAGCGGTTTTCTCATTACCACACTGCTGCTGCGCGAAGCTGCCCAGACCGGTCGGGTTTCCATGCGCGACTTCTATCTGCGCCGGATCCTGCGCATCGTGCCAGTCTACTTCTTCGTTGTGACCTGCGTCTCCGCTTATTTTATCCTCGTAAAGGGCCAGACAGAACTGCTGCAACTTTTGCCGTTCTACTACCTGTTCCTGTCGAATTTCCTGATTGATCACATTCCGCTACTCACGATCACCTGGTCGCTGTCGGTGGAAGAGCAATACTATGTCCTTTGGCCGCTGTTGATCGTGCTGTTGCCGCCGCGCCTGCTGGTCTCTGTCGCGGTGATACTGATCGCCGTGAATGTTGCGATTTCATCGGGTATCTTCGGCCCGATGGCGCATTATGCCGGGCCGCTGAAGATCGCCATTCCGGCTGCGACCTACGCCCCAATCATCCTCGGCTCGCTGGCGGCGATCCTGCTGCACCGGCGCAAGAGCTTCATGGCCCTGAATGCGGTGGCGGGCCGTCCTGGGGCGGCGGTGCTGGGGTTTGTGCTGCTCGGCGCCTTGTTTCACCTGTTGCCGGGCGATTTGCGCGGGCTGCCGAACCTGGCGGTTCATACCACAATGACCTTCTGTCTGATCGCGCTCGTCCTGCGTGAGGAGAGCCTCCTGAGTCCGTTTCTCAAACAAGCGCTTGTAGTACGGGTGGGAGCCGTCAGCTACGGGATCTATCTCTACCATCTGATCGCTCTCGATCTCGTGCACCGGTTGCTGCCAACAGAGGTCATGCCGAAATGGGTGGCCTTCATCCTTTTTGCGATACTGGCATATCTGATCGCGGAGCTCAGCTTTCGCACGCTCGAAGCCTATTTCCAGCGATTCCGCCCGAAACCAAAAGCCGCGCCGCAGCAAAACGCTGACTGACGCGCTTTCGCGCGAGTGTCAGGTACGCTCGACGGCTTCGTCGTCGCGTGCCATCCAGGCAAACTTGGTGCCCGCAAGCGCCTCCGCCACCTCGCCGTAGTTGATCAACACTGTGTCCAGCGGGAACGGGTTCATCTTGCGGTTCTGGATATGGACCTCGCCCGGCTCGATCCCCAGAAAGCTGCAGATCTGGCCATAGGCCTGCTCGGCGCCGCCGGCGTCGATATCGCGCTCGTACTCGATTTCCAGAAACGGCTGATCCGCCAGCAGGCTGCGCACCTGGTCATGGGCGGTCTCGACCTCCTGCAGGTATTCCACGATGGGTCGGCCCGGTGCGCCCCCGGTGGTAATCCCATCAATGTCGAGCGTGAATTCCTTCTTTTTCACGGTTTCACCAGCGCCCGCATGCCAGTTGCCCCGGCTCTTGCTGGCATAATGCGACACAACATGGCGCAGGGTGTTGCGCCGCGTCAGCAAGATGTAATGGGTCACGCCAATCCGCTGGCAGGCGCTCAGGAACTCCGCTGTGTTGGTACCGAAAACAGCTGGATACTGATCAGCCAGGATCTTGAACTCGAACCCGTAGAACCGATCCCCCGAGATCGCGAATTGCGCCTTGGTCCAAGCCGCATAGTCGAACTTGCGAACGCTGTCGCCGTAGAGCTGCTTGGCCTTTCGGGGCAGTTTGCCATCCCAATAAACATCCGGATTCTGCCCCAGCAAATTTGCCAAAACCGTGCTGCCACAACGCCCCACATGCAGCATGAGCACAACGCCCGGGCGGTTGCGGGCCGCGGGCAGCCCGCGCAGCCGGTCGAACTGCCGTACCTGCCGCTTGAAAAACGGCAAGACACGGCGCGGCAGCAAACCGCTTATTCTGGAGCGAAATTTAGGCATGCGTGACGCGGTTCCCTTGTCCAACTCTCGTTCTACACCTGCCCGCGCGAACGGGATGTCACATCTGGGTGCGGAAATTCTCTTCGAACTCCAGAATCTTGCGGATATTATCCTGCGCGTCATCCTCCGCATAGAGGACGATCACAGGACAGTTAAACGTCTGAGCTTTCTGTGTGATGGTGTCAAAGAGCGCGTTGTCCTGATCGACCCGTGCACGCACGTCGGCATCCGTCGGTTTGCTTTGCAGCATGCCATCGCGGGCGCGTTTGGCCACGCGGGACTGATACCGGGACACGACGAATTCGGGATCGCGGGCGCGCAGGTGGATAAAGGCCCGCTGCTTCCAGAGTGCGGCACCTCCGTTTTCGGTCAGGCTCAGGACCTCGCGAGGGAAATTTTTGAACAGGCTTTCGTCCAGCACGAAACCGCGGGGAAAGTCGTTGCTCAGAATGGTCAGGCTTTCGCTGATGACACGCGACATCTGGCGCGGGATCGTGATGCTTTTCCAGGCATCTGTCTGTTCTTGCTGAACATATTGGATCTTGCTGAAGTAGATATCGCGATGCAGCTGCTCCATGGCCGTCGAGGCGGTCGCAGAGGGGCCGGTCTGGCCGAGATCGAAGCGAAAGAACCAATGCGCCCGAAAAGGTTTGTAGAGCGCATTGTTCAACGTGGTCTTGCCGATGCCCTGGGTCCCGATGAACTCCATCGTCCATCCGGCGGTTGTTTGCCGCGGCTCAGACATCAGGTCAGAAAGTGAGCGGCCGCGCTGGCGCATTTCAAAGCCAGTCGGTCTAAGGACCTTGTTGATAAATGTTGCCTTACCGTTCAATCTCTTACTGCCCGTATTTCTTAAAAACCTGCCGAAGAAGCGAGGTTTGATGAATAGACCCTCTCAGTCATACGCATATCTCCTCCCGGTTACTACTGGCGGCCAGATTATTCCCGCGAAGGTTCCGGCAACAAGTGCTTTTCGCGGCAGCTGGGTGTCCGGTGCTGAAAACGCCGCCGCGAACACGCCTTACATCAACCCAAGCGTGTCGGATTGCCAGATCAAAGGGCGCGCTGCGTGAGACGGCGCACGATGCTGCTGGGTGCGGGCATGGCCCTGGGCACGGGTCTTGCCGGCATCGGGACGATGACATTTCGCTGGCATGCCAGCCCACGGCGCACACAAGGTCTGAGTGACGCGCATTTGCGCAATCTGCAGGCCCTTCCCGCCGGTACAGGGCCGCGGGTGCTCTTTGTGGGCAACTCCATGACGCTGCGCCATGATCTGCCAACAAAGGTCGCGGCTCTGGCCGCGGAAGCCGGTGTTTCCGTGCAGATCGCCCACGCCGCCGCCCGCGGCAGCCGACTGGTCGAGGCATGGCAGATCGAAGGCTTGCGCGCGGCGCTGGCAACCGGCTGGGATGTATTGGTACTGCAGGATTTTTCCACCACCTGCCTGCGTGCGCCGGATCGCTGGGGATCGGCCCACGCAATGCGCGAAATGGCACAGGCTGCGCAGGCACGTGCGGTGTTGCTCTATCCGACCTGGGCCTTTCCGCCGGGGCACAGGGTCTACCAGGAGGGTGCAGGGATTCTAACGCGCCCACCCGCGGATCCCGCGGATTTCGCCCGGTGTATCACCGCGCACTACGACAGCATCGCCCAAGCTGAGGGATGGACCCGGGCGCCGGTTACCGAGGTCTTGCAACAGGACACCGCCCTCTGGCTGGAAGACGACCTGCACCATCCGAACCCGACCGGAACCGCGCGGATCGCCGGTGTGCTCTGGCGCAGTCTGCAGCAGCTGCTGGCGCAAAATTCCGCCTGAACGGTCTATTTGAGTAGTCAAAAGGATCATTCGGCGAGATATCACGCGTCACGCAACGCGTTGAAATCTTATATCTCAAGCGGCGCTGCGTGACGCAGGTCTTTTGCAGGACGCTGTGGATCGAGGGATCAATCCACAGCGTCGCGGGCGTAGACGTCCTCATAGCGAATGATGTCGTCTTCACCCAGGTAGGAGCCGGTCTGCACCTCGATCAGCACCATGGGCACCTTGCCGGGGTTTTCCATCCGGTGCACCGCCCCTAATGGGATATAGACCGACTGGTTTTCGGTCACGAGTTTGACGTCGTCATCCACGGTAACCTTGGCCGTACCCTGCACGACGATCCAATGCTCCGAGCGATGGTGATGGGATTGCAACGAAAGCGCGGCACCGGGATGCACCAAGATCCGCTTGACCTGAAACCGCTCTCCCACCACGAGGCTTTCGAACCACCCCCAGGGGCGGTGATCCTTGGGGAACATGGTCGCCTGTGCGGCGCCTTTTTCCTTGAGTGCGGCGACAGCCTTTTTCACATCCTGCGCGCGCGACATATCGGCGACCAGAACCGCATCCGGCATGGCAACCGTGATGATGTTCTCCAGCCCGATTCCCACGACCTCCATGCCGTCGGTCTCGGAACGCAGAAGCGTATTTTTGCAGTCGATCGCCGTGGCCCCTGCCCCGGCAGAAACACCGACCGCGTCCGGGCCAGTCTCGCGCCAGACCGCGTCCCAGCCGCCCAGATCCGACCAACCGGCCGAAAAGGGTACCACGCTGAGGTTGTCCGCTTTCTCCATCACCGCGTAGTCGATGGAGATGTCTTCGGCCTCTCCCCAGGCCTCCGGATCAAGCCGAAGAAACCCCAGATCAGCCCGCGCCTTGTCATAGCTGGCCCGGACAGGCGCCATCAGATCAGGCGCATGGGCCTCAAAGGCTGCCAGAATATCGCTGGCGCGGAACAGAAAGATGCCGCCATTCCAAAGATGCTGTCCGTCGGCGAGCATGGCCTCGGCCTTTTCCGCATCCGGTTTCTCGACAAAACGCTCCAGCCTGACGGGCGTCGTGCCGCTCGGCGCGCTGGCAAGTTTCAGGTAACCATACCCGGTTTCGGCCCGGTCCGGCGTGATCCCGAAGGTGACAAGCTGACCTGTCTCGGCCGCGGCGACGCCGGCCTGAACCGCAGCGCGAAAAGCCTCCGCATCCGGCACCACGTGATCAGACGGCGCCACCAGCATCAGACCGTCCGGATCCGATGCCGCGACATGACAGGCCGCGACCAGCACAGCCGGGGCCGTGTTGCGCCCCGCAGGCTCAATCAGAATGGCTCCCGGATCGATGCCCGCACCCTGCAACTGCTCTGTCACGATGAAACGGAAATCAGAGCCCGTCACAACCAGCGGGGCGGCAAAATCGGGCCCCGACAGGCGGCAGGCAGAGGCCTGAAACAGCGTCTGCTCGCCTATCAAAGGGACGAATTGCTTTGGATATGACTTGCGGGAGAGCGGCCAGAGGCGGGTACCGGAGCCCCCACACAGCAGAACGGGCGTTATAGTCACTCTAGGGTCTCCATTGATCATTGTCGGACTGGTTTGCCGCATCGGTCGTCGGCACCGACGTTGTGTCACAGCTGCCTTTTTTTGGGCTTAACCCACCTGCAATCAATTTTGTTTAAGGCCTTTTGACACCAAAATCCGCCGAAAAACAGATCGAATAGGGAAGAATACCACATGAATGTTCCGATGCACCGCCCATTCCGGCCTGATGGCGGTTGCATGGTTACGGCGAATAAAGGATATGAAACGCAATATTCCACATGTCGTGCGACACTGTGCGATGTGAACCGATAGTGATGTGCAGGGCAGTGATTTGACCAAGGTAAAAACCGCCGTCGTCGGCTTGGGCAAAATGGGGTTGAGCCATTTTTCCATGATTAACGCGCACCCGGATGTGGATGCCGTCGCCTGTGATGGATCAGGCTTCATGGTGGACGTGCTGAGCCGGAATATCTCGACGCCGATCTACAAAGACTACACCGACATGCTCGCGCGCGAGCCACTCGATGCCGTCGTCATTGCCACCCCGTCGCGGATGCATGCCCCTATGGTGCAGGCCGCTCTCGAGAAAAACTGCCACGTATTCTGTGAAAAGCCGTTCTGTCTGGATTGGGCCGACAGTCTGCGGCTGAGTGAGCTGGCCACCAGCAAGGGGTTGGTGGCGCAGGTTGGCTATCACTATCGCTACGTTGGTGCATTCCAGGAGATGAAACGGCTGATCGAGGCGGGGGCCATCGGGCGCATCACCCACGTTCTGGCCGAAGCTTACGGGCCCGTCGTCATGCGCCCCAAGCGAACTACGTGGCGCACAGACAAGGCCGAGGGCGGCGGCTGTCTTTATGACTATGCAGCGCATCCGCTCAACCTGCTCAACTGGTTTTTCGGCAGCCCCGATCAGGTCATCGGATCGCATCTGGGGCAGATTTTTTCGGAAGGCACGGATGACGAGGTCTTTTCCACCCTGCGCTGGAACGATGGACCGACCGCACAGCTTTCCGTCAACTGGTCGGATGAGAGCCACCGCAAGATGTCGACCAAAATCAGCCTGATCGGCACCAATGGTCGAATTTATGCAGATCGTCAGGAATGTCAGCTTTACTTGCGGAAACCTGTCGACAGCCTGCCCGATCACGGCGCTGGCTGGACCGTGAAATATACCACCGAACTGACCGACGACCGCTGGTTCTACCTGCGCGGCGAGGAATACTCGGGCCAGCTGGACGAGTTCATCAACGCCGTCAAGAACGGTGAAAAAGGGGCGCGTCAGAACAGCTTTGCTAGCGCCACCGAGACCGACCAGACCATGGCAATGATCATTGAGAATGCAGAAACCGGCCTGTCGGTGGGTGAAGCACGTGCCGCAGCACCGCAAGCCCGCAAAAAGCGCAGCTGGTTCGGACGCTGAGAGAGAGACCAGATGGATAAGCTTCTTTTCGGCGACAACCAGTTTTTTGGCATCAACCATATGTCAGAAGAAAAAGCCCGTGCACAGGCGATGCGGTTTCAACACACCGATGCGATCATGGATGTGCTGGACGTGGCCTATGACGCTGGTATTCGCACGTTTATGTGTACCACGCACGACCGGATCGCCGAGATCGCGAAACGGGTGAAGGCCGACCCTGCCCGCTATGACGGGTTCCAGTTCTATCCCTGCATGCCCTATGCCCATAAATACGCCAATGCGGTGACTGAACACGGCATGGTGGGCGCGCTGCGTGAGTTCATGCCCAAGGACGGGCTTCTCGCGACGGCACTGACAGGCACCAAGGCGCTGGCCACCAAAGAAGTGGACGGGATCGCCAAAGTCCTCATCGACATGGAAATGAAGATGTTCGAGGGGACCAAGGCGCCGGTGATTTTCATCCAGAACGTGTTCACGGATCTGCTGTTGGGCATGGGGTTCACGCGCGCCTTTCGTATTTTCGATGAACATATCCGCGCAAACTACGATGCCGAACCCGCCTATATCACGATGAATATGCCCATGCTGCTCGATGCGCTGGAGAATGAGGGCATAGAGCGCCCGATCATCTGTTCCAACATCAACAAGATCGGTTTTCGGATGTCCGGTGGTTTCGATGCCTATCTGGATGCGCTGAAATCCGGCCGCGTGCGGGCTGTCGCAATGTCGGTATACGCCAGCGGCGCGATCCCTGCGGATGAGGCGATCCACTGGATTTCTGAGTTGCCGGGCGTCGAATCGCTTGTCTTTGGCGCCTCCTCAGCGGGCAATATTCGCGGTACCAAGGCGCTGGTCGACCGATACATGGGGGCAGCGACGTGATGGCGGAAGATCACTCTGCGGATCACGTGCCAGGCCTGGGCGAGATGGAGAAAGTCCAGATGCTCAATGCCTATGTGCACGACATCGGCATGGATGATCTGGTGGAGAACTTCCGCGAAGGAGCGATGCTGACGCTGCATGTGGATATGATCATGAAGCTCCAGCAGGATCGCGACTTCTACAACATCATCGACCAGTTTGACGTGATCACCTGTGACAGCCAGATCATGTATTTTGCGACCAAGTTTCTGGGCACACCTGTGCGCGAACGGGTGTCGGGGTCGGATTACTTTCCCAAGTTCTATACCCGCTATGCCAAGGACCCGCAGATGACCGTATTCCTCTGCGGCGGTAAACCGGGTGTGGCAGAGCTCGCCGCCCAGAACATCAATGCAAAGGTCGGCCGCGAGATGGTGGTGGGGACCGACAGTCCGGATTTTGATTTCGACGGCAACCCAGAAGAGATCGAGCGCATGATCACCGCGATCAATGACAGCGGTGCCACCGTTTGCCTGGTCGGTCTTGCTGGCGGACGGCAGGAAAAGTTCATCATGACCCATCGCGACCGGATGCCCGGCGTGAAGCTGTGGCTGCCTCTGGGCGGGACGATTGACTACGAGTCCGGCACGTTCGAACGGCCCCCGGCCTGGATTACCGAAGGCGGTCTGGAGTGGCTCTACCGCTTGCTAAAAGAACCACGCGCACGCTTTCACCGCTATGTGGTGCATGAACCACCTTTCCTCTGGGCAATCCTGAAGCAAAAGCTGGGTCTGTATCGCGACCCTTTTGCCTGATCGGAGCCGCTCAGGATCGACGACAGCGCATACCGAGCAGGACAAGACCACTCAGCATTAGGCCAAGGGCACCCGGCACCGGAACGGGCGCAATCCCCATATTGCCGGGCACAGAGGCAAATGCGCGGTGGCCCGCATCATCCACAGCATTGTCGGAGTATTCATAGTCATAAGCGGCAAAGTCGCCGTTACGGGAAGATATTCGGATGATGTTGTAGTCGAAGGCGTCGCAGTAGTATCCATCGCAGACGTAGATGTCCCAACCGATGACTTTCTTTGAACCGTCCGTTGACAGGTTGATGCGGCGAATATCCGTTCCGATCACCTTGTTGATACCGTCAAAAGCCCGCACCTGACCGGTAAAGCTCTGATTGGTCATGTTCGCTTTGACCCGCTGATCAAGCACCACTGTCATGGAGACAGACATTGACGTGGAATAGGGCCGCCGCCCATCTTCATCGGAGTAGCTGTAAAGCCCGAACCGGTCAAAAGAGTTTCCTTCGTAGACCAGGGTCGCTGCAGATACTGCGATAGACCAACTGTGCATCAGACAAAATGCGTAAAATAGATACTTCATATAAAACCTCCCAAAATGTAGAAAATCGCCGGCATGGTTACCCAAAACACACGGCGACTATGGTCATAAGCCATTAGTTCTACATGTTAAGCGCCCATCACACGACAATATCTCGCATTTGCGCGGTGCTGGAGGCGTCGTTGTATTCCACAGCGGCGCGCAACGCTGATACGATATGACTTGAACACCCTTCGACCTTGTCAGGTTTCACCCCTGAAGAGCGTTATATCTGCTTGAAACATTGACACTCTTCCAAGGCAGATGCGCCGTGCCATCTACTAAATCTGATAAACCAACGCCGCGATACTTGTGGATCCTGACTCCACTGACGACGTGCGAGTTCGAGCTGTTAAATCGACCTAGGACAGGCACAGGTCCATAAACCAGAACACAAAGCTCTGCCTTAGGATCTGGTCGCCCGCTGCAAGGCAAGATGTCTCGTCCACGTCTACGCCGGGAAGGCAGTCAGTTTATGCTTTTTCACTATAAGGATAAGCGTTCAGCACCACACCGAGCACATTGGTCTGCTCGGCAACCTCACGCTCGCAAACGTCAAGTTGGGCATAGCGGGTGGTATTGGCCCGGACGACGATCAACGCGCAATCCACGTTTTTCAGAAAGGCGCGTGTATCATCGTTGACCAGCACAGACGGCAAATCAAAGATCATGAGGTCAGGTTTGTAGGTCGCCTCGATTTCATCGATCACTTCCGTCGTCTCTTCGGCCAACAGGATACGACTGGGGTCATTGTCCTTGTGGCTGGCCATCGAGCACAGAACGTTGTCGCCAAACCGCAGCGCCTGTCGTGCGAAGTCTACCTTGCGGGTCATCAGATCACCGATATCGTGCGGAGGCTTGGTTTCAAAAAAGCTGCTGATGGAGGGAGAGCGCAGATCGAGATCCATCAGGATTGAATGCATGTCACTCTGACGCCCGAGGCCCAGCGCGAGGTTGCAGGCCACCGTGGTTTTTCCCGAATTCGGGGTGGGCGAGGTGATCGCCAGGCGCCGCCAGCCATTCTGGCGCATCTGCACGAGGAGCTTGGTCCGCAGGATATCAAAGGGCGCCGCCGACGGACCGGCCTGTCGGGTAACGACCCGATGTGACTGCAACAAATGATCGGCCACGTCGAACGTCGGGATATCTGTCCACAGGTTTGAAGGCGTCGGCCGCAACCCGGCGGTAATGGCCTTCGTTTCTTGGGGAGCACCCCGGCTGTGTCGCGCTCTTTCCAGCGCTGCCTGTAGCTTTTCCATGTTTGCCTACTCTTTAATAACTATGCTGTTCGGCGTGTCTGCGGATCTCAACTAGCCCAACCCAAAGCGCGCCAGACCCTTTTGGACCACCAGCTCCAATGGGATGTAATTGGTGTCCACGTACCACAGCCCCAACGGAACCGCGACGAGGACAACGAGCATGGCCGCCACGCGCATCAAGCGCCGGGTCGTCCGCCGCGCCTTGCTTTCGATATAGGGGATCACAGCGATGGGCACGATGTTGAACTTCTGACGCAGTTCGGCCGGGCGTCTGACCGATCGGTTCAGGATTTCCAGCAGAACAAAGTAAGCTGCCGCCAACCCCAGTCCGACGCTTGCGCCCATCATGGCGATCAGCGGTCGGTTCGGACCCGAAGGTGTCTGCGGCACACTGGCGTTTTCGATCACGGTGATCCGTTGCCCCTGTGCGGTGCTCTCGATCCGTTCTCCGACCTGCGCGGTGTTGAGGTTATTCAGTGCGGAGTTGTACCGGTTTTGAATGCTGACGTAGTCACGCTCCAGTGCCGCGAGCCGAATGCCGTTGGCTGCGCTCTGAGCGCTGAATTCTTGCAAATCAGCAATCTCGTCCTGAATGCGTGTGGTCTCGCCGCTGATGGTTTCTATGCGCGTATCAATGTCGGACAAGGCAGTCTGATAGAGCAGGTTTTCAACGGACTGCTCGCCGGTTTCACTGTTCTCTTCTTCTTGCTGAAGCGCACTTTGAACCTGTTCTTCAACCACGGCCTCCAGTCTTTCAACGAGGCTGCGCAGCCGGATAACCTGGGGGTGCGTTTCGGAATAGAGTGACCGCGCCTGCTGCAACTGCGATTCGGCTTGTTTGAGCTGCTGTTCTTCCGGGCTGAGGGGTGCCGCGGCTTCGTTGGGCACATTCCCCGTGCTCTCGTAGATCCGCACCATTTCATCGCGCTGATTGTCGAGAGATTCCCGCTCTCTTTCCAGCTGGGCCATCCGCTCCTGCAGAAGGTTGATCCGGTCCAGACGGTAGCGTTGTTCATCGGGCAGCGCGCTGGCATTCTCAGATTTGAACACGGCTATCTCAGCGCTTTGCTTATCGAGTTCGTCGCCCAGTCGCTGCACTTCCTGACGGAAGAAATCGAGCGTGCTCTCCGCGCGAGACCGTCGAAAGGTCGTGTTTTCCTGCAGGACCAGCGTCACCAGTTCGTTGACCACATTGGCGGCGACCCGTCCTGAGCGACCCTCAAAGGAAATCGTCATCACCGTCGCCCGGTTACGCCCGGTTGCGCGCCGGATCGACGTGGCCCTGCGCATCTCCTGAAAGACGGTGTCCGGGTTCATCTGGCCGATGTCCTGAAAGACCCGAAACTGGTTTGCAATGTCGATGAGCCTGGCCCGGGTCACCAGCTTTTGCTCGATCACGTCGAGCTGCTCGCCGGCGTCGGTCTGCACGGTAGAGGTCACCAGCCGTTCGGGAATCTGCGGCTCTTCGACCAAAAGGCGGGCGGAGGTCCGGAAAGTCTCGGGCAGCTTCAGAGCCGTGATGACCCCCAGACCCGAGCACAGCAGCACAAAGAGGAGCATCATCGGCAAACGATGCGCGAAAAGTCTCCAGTAAAATGAA
Source organism: uncultured Roseobacter sp. (assembly GCF_947496515.1). Taxonomy (GTDB): domain Bacteria; phylum Pseudomonadota; class Alphaproteobacteria; order Rhodobacterales; family Rhodobacteraceae; genus Roseobacter. Next base: position 20,217 of record NZ_CANMDB010000003.1, read on the forward strand.
AGATCGATATTCATTCGGCAGCCTTATGGGGAACATTGATCGGGTTGGTAAGGTAAAGCGGCGGCTCTGCGGGTTTGAGGATCAAACCATCCTCGAAAAGCTCACGGATCACCCCGAGGCCCGCCTTGTCCTTGCCGGCGGCGGCCGCGTAGACAAGGGCAAGATCACACAGCTTGTTGATCATGCGCGGAATGCCACCGGTCTCTTCGAAGATATGGCGCACAGCCTCTGACGTGATCTCGCTTCCCGTACCGCCGACATGGTGCAACCGGTGCTGGACATAGGCCCGCGTCTCCCGCAGATCGAACGGGTTGATGTGGAAGGTCGCGCTCACCCGTTGGGCAAACTGGCGCAACTCAGGCTGTGTAATGAGGTGGCGCAACTCTGGCTGACCGACCAGGATGATCTGGAGCAGCTCGTCCTTTCCAGAGTTTATGTTTGTCAGCATCCGCAGTTCTTCCAGCATCTCGGCGCCGAGGTTTTGCGCCTCATCGATGATCAGCACCACATGACGACCCGCTGCGTACTCGTTCACCACGAAGTTCTGAAAGTGCTGAAACAGAGAGACATAGTCCGTCTGCGCAGGTAGAGGCACGTCGAGCGCATTGAACACCCAGCGCAGCAGGTCCCCCTGATCCCCTTGCGCGTTGGAGATAAGGCCCAGGACGATGTCCACATCGACCTTGCGCAGCAAGGCCTGGATCAGGGTTGTTTTACCTGTGCCAACCTCGCCGGTCACGACGGTCAGCGGAGCGCAGGTAGCCAGACCGTACTCCAGCACGGAATGCGCGCGACGATGGGCCTTTGACCAGAACAGGAAAGCGGGATCAGGAGACAGCGCAAACGGGCGTTCACGAAAGCCGAAATGAGCCGTATACAGTTCAATCGCCATCTGCGACGCGTCCTCTTCTCACTACCATGCGGTCCTGGCCTACAAACATAATATAGGGTGCCGCAGCCCCGCTATGTGAAAATTTTCACCAAACCAAGCCCGTTCCCGGACCTACCTGCCAGCCGTGTGGCGATTTTCCGCCGGACTCTACTATAGTATCTTGAAAACTTCTTAAACGTGGTGATTCGCGCTTTTGCGCCGACAAGCCGTCTGGTGTCCGGCAGCGAGCGCTCGTCTGACGTTATAGAGCAGCCAAGGCCACAACCTCAACGCGCACTTATCGCAAAAAACAGATGAAAAGCGAAGATTTTCATGAAAATTTCATCTTATTGCGTTGTTGGCTTTGCCCGTGCGACTTTCTGGTGTTAGATAAACCAAATTTTCGTAAATTACTGTAAGACTTCAAACTAACTTCAGACGTTAAAGATTTGGCGGATCAGACACTTAGATCCAAGGTATATGTTAGGTAGATTATGACACTCCGGCTTTCTTCGCACGACAGAAATTTGATCAACAGTTCAGAACCGATTGATGTTCAGCTGGACGAGCTCGTTCCAAGCAACCTGTACCGGTCTTTCTTCAAGCGGCTATTTGAAACGGTCCTTTGCATCCTGGCAGCGCCCGTCGTGCTGCTGCTCGTTCCCGTCATGGCGGTTCTGGTCGCGCTGGACGGCCGCAACCCGTTCTACTCACAACTCCGTGTCGGTCGAAATGGTCAGGTCTTTCGCATGTGGAAGCTGCGGACAATGGTCCATGGCGCTGATGACCTGCTGGAGGCCTACCTGGCCGCCAACCCCGCCGCACGTGCGGAATGGAACCAGACGCAAAAACTGCGCAACGATCCGCGGATCACGCCTATCGGTCGTTTCCTCAGAAAGACTTCCCTAGATGAGCTGCCGCAGCTATGGAACGTGGTCGCGGGCCATATGGCGCTGGTCGGACCCCGCCCAATGATGGTCTCTCAACGTGACAGCTACACCGGCAGAGCCTACTACAACCTGCGCCCCGGGCTCACGGGTCTATGGCAGGTCTCGGATCGCAACAATTGCGAATTCAGCGGTCGGGTTCACTATGATGATCTCTACGAACGTCAGCTGTCGCTGAATACCGACCTTCGGGTCATTTTCAGAACGATCGGTGTCGTGCTACGCGGCACGGGATGCTGACCTGGCGATGAAGGTAAAGTGAACAGACGGTTCCGCCTAAAGACTTAACATCTGTCACTTTGCTCTGGTACCATCCATGTCGTTGCAATTCTGTTGCCCGATGGTCATTTGATATCTCAGTATCTCCTGCGTAAGGAGTAAGTTAAGCTGCTTATGTCAGCTTACTGTTGTATTTGAATAATGAGTTCGAACGAAAGGACTACAGCGTGGGTACTGTTATGTCAGCGCGATCACTGGCCCTGCTTATGGCGGCTTTTTTGGCTCTGGCTGGCTGCAAATCAGCGGAAGAGCGGGCAAACGAGCATTTCGAGAACGGTCAGGCCCTTCTGGAAAGCGGTGACGTTGATCGGGCGATCCTGGAGTTTCGGAACGTCTTTCAGCTGGATGCGACCCATCTCGAAGCGCGCCGGGCTTTGGGTGAAGTCTATCTGGAGCAGAAAAACGACAAGCAGCGTGCTTACCGTCAGTTCCTGCGCATCATCGAACAGTACCCCGATGACGTCGATACCCGGATTATCCTGACGGAAATCGCTCTGGGCAGCGGTAACCTGGAGGAAGTGGAGCGGCACGGCTCCCACATTGAAACCGTTGCGCCAGAGGACCCGCGGGTGCAGGCCATCGCATTGGTGCGGGCTTACGGCGCTGCCGCACGCGAGCAGGATGAACCGGCCAGACGCGAGGTGATGCGTCAGGCAACGGCCATGCTGGAGGACCAGCCTGACAGCATGTTCCTGAAAGCACTGATTGTTGATGCTGCCTTGCGTGATGGTGATTTTGATGTCGCGCTGAGCAATCTGGACTGGATGCTGGAACGCGATCCGGACAATCAACGCATGCTGATGCAGCGTCTCGATGTCCTGGGCCAGATGAACGACGACGCGGCGATCGAAGCGCAGCTTCAGGATATGATCGTACGCTTCCCGGACAATGAGACATACACTGCAACGCTGATCCGGTTTTATCTGTCTCGCAACAGCCTCGACAAGGCCGAAGCCTTCTTGCGGGACCGTGCCGACAACTCAGAAGACACCGGTCCGCGGATGGATCTGATCCGCTTTCTGGTGGAGCTGCGCGGTGCGGAGGCTGCCCGGGAGGAACTGCAAGCGGCGGCATCGGAGGCCGATGACCCTGTACCGTTCCAACTTATTCTGGCGGGTCTCGATTTTGAGGTCGGCGATCAGCAGCAAGCCATCGCGTCTCTTGAGGAACTCGTACGCGATGCCGAAAACAACGAAGATGTTCTTAACGCCAAAATCGCTCTGGCGCGGATGCAACTTGCCACCGGCAACGAGGTGGGCGCACGCGCGCGGGTGACGGAGGTTCTCGCAGCTGATGAAGGGCACGCAGAAGCCCTGAAAATGCAGGCGGCCTGGCAGATTGAAGCCGACGAGGCCGATAATGCAATCGCCGGATTGCGGCTTGCCCTTGATCGGGTGCCGAACGATGCGCAGGCCATGACCCTCATGGCACAGGCTTATCAGCGGTCCGGTCGTCCGGAACTGGCGCAAGACTTCATGGCGTTGGCGGTGGAGGCGTCCGGCAATGCGCCCGCGGAGACAATACGCTATGCCCAGCTTCTGATCAGTGAGGAGCGCTATTTGTCGGCCGAAGACATCTTGTTGTCGGCCTTGCGGATTGCGCCCCAGGACCTTGATCTATTGCTGCTGACGGGTGAGCTTTATATGCGGATGGACGATCTGGGCCGTGTTGAACAGGTGGTTCAGACATTGCGCAGGCTCGACAACCCGCGTGCTCTCCCAGCGGCAAACCGGCTTGAAGCTGAACGGATCAACCGGCAAAGCGGCGCTGAAGAAGCGATGTCCTATCTGGAGGAGCTGGCCGATTCTGCCGATGCCTCTCTCGGCGCGCAGCTTGCTGTTGTGCAGGCCAGGTTGACCACGGGCAATGTTGACGGCGCACTGGAGCTTATTCGGACGCTCCGGGAGGAAATGCCGGACGAGCCCGTCGTTATCGGCGTGCAGGCCAGTGTCGAGGCGATCGGTGGCAATCTGGACGAGGCTGAAACGCTCTATCGTCAGTTGGTGCAGAATGACCCGCAGATCAGCAGTGATGTCTGGCTTGAACTGGCAAGGTTGAAAGTGCGCCAGGAAAACCCGGATGCGTCCCGCGACATTGTTGATGAAGCGCTGACCCATATGCCAGAGGATCCCAAGCTGCTTTGGGCCAAGGCGTCGCATCTCGAACAGGATGGTCAGATCGACGAAGCGATCACGATCTACGAAGGGCTCTACGCCCGCAGTTCGAGCTCCGCGATTGTCGCCAATAACCTCGCCAGTCTGTTGGCCACCCACAAGCAGGACGCTGAAAGCCTGGAGCGGGCATGGGTCGTGGCACGCCGTTTCCGCGACGTTGAGGTACCTGCGCTGCAGGATACCTATGGCTGGATCCTGCATCGTCGTGGCAACAGCGAAGAGGCGCTGCCCTACCTGGAAGACGCGGCAGAAGGCCTCGCGGGGGATCCGGTCGTCCAGTACCATCTGGGCGAGGTCTATCTGGCGCTGGGTCGCAGTGATGAGGCCTTGAAGCAATTCCAGGCAGCGGTGAGCATTGCGGGACCCGCAGATCAACGCGACCAGATCGCGCGCGCAAAAGAGCAAATCCAGAATTTGCAGGCGCAGCAGGAAAACTAGACGATGCGGGAAGATGGAATGCCCCGGATCTGGGGCCTCCTATCCCCCCGCAAGGTAAGCTGACATGTATTTGGCCCAATTCATCTGGGTGTTGAGCGAGCGCGGTCGGTCAGGCTTCCGGCAACAAGCGAAATGCTCGTCCGCGCGCGATTGGCCTACCAGACTTCAGCCCAACACCCGATTTCTCCGCTTATCGGATACCTGTCCGCGTGGGTCACGGCATGATCACGGGGCCAGCAAATGACCCATGCAACTGATATAGAGGCCGCCCAGATCGCCGATGTGTTCGAGGCGGGCCTGACCGCAATTGAAGCCGCAAATTCGGTGGAATTCTTGCGTGCCGTCTTTAGCGCCTATGACACAAACACGCTCTTTGCCATCACCCGGGCAGATGTGGACCCATCCGTTTACGGGGCCGACGTCACGGCCCTGACACATGCCAGCGAAACCCGTGGTTGGGCCCGGTTTAAACACCACGTTGCGCAAACCGACACCCCGGCGCAGATCGTCTTTACATCGGGCACCGAAGGCCAACCCAAGGCAATCGTGCTGACCCATCGCAACCTTGGTGATGTGGTCGAGCGGCTGAACACGGTCATGCAGGTCACCGATGAAATCCGGGAGTATGTGGGCGTACCGGTCACCTACTCCTTCGGGCTTGGGCGCGCGCGGGCGGTCAGCGCGGCAGGTGGGGCGTTCTTCCTCCCGGAACGGTTCGATCCCGTCGAAATCCGCCGCCTTTTGGAGGCGGGCGATATCAACGCGATCTCTGCTGTGCCCAGCCTCTGGCGTCTGGTGCTGACCGCACCGGATGTGATCGGTGACGCGGGCAAAGCTGTCCGTTGGATCGAGATCGGCAGCCAGTACATGACGGCCGCGGAAAAACGGCAGATGCAGACGCTCTTTCCCAATGCGAGGATCGTGCAGCACTACGGCATGACCGAAGCCTCGCGGACGACGTTCCTGGTCATTTCGGACGAAGAGGATATGGCGCGGCTGGAATCGGTCGGTACGGCGGGGGAGCTTGTGCGCATCCACGAAAGCGGGGCCATCGAAATTCGGGGCGATCATGTGGCCCCTGGTCGGATCACGCCCGGCGGGACCTTCACGGCGCTGACAAATGCGGATGGGTGGTTGTTAAGCTCTGATCGCGGGGAAATCCGTGACGGTATGCTCTATTTCCTCGGCAGGCTTGACGATCAGATGAACCTGGGCGGCATCAAGGTCGGTGCGGAGGCGATAGAGGCGCGGGTCGCCGCATTGGTGCCCGACGCGCGCGGTCACTTCGCCCTGACGCCGGTGGCCGATCCGATCCGGGGGGAAGTGCCCCTGCTCGCGGCAGAACCGCCAGCGAGCGACATGATGGACCTCGTTGCCGCGGCCACCCTGCAGGCGCTCCGCGAAAAAGGCGTGAGCGCGGGCGGCAGTCTGAAACGGCTGGAGCTCCCAACGCTGCCCCGAACGGCCACAGGCAAGATCCGCCGGGCGGCATTGCGCGACGCGATCGACGGAAGCGATGTGCCTGAGACCGCCAGCGGTGACGCCGCATCGATCACAAGCGCCCTGTCAGACGAAGAAGCGGAAATCGCCCGCCTGTGGAGCCGCGTTCTGGGCCAGGTGGATATCGGCCCGGAGAACAGTTTTTACGATAGCGGCGGAGATTCTCTAAGCGGTCTGCAGGTCGGGTTGGTCATGGAAAAGGCCGGCGTCCCGCGACCCGCCATCAACGCAACCTTTGAGGGAGCAACGCTGCGCGACGTCGTGGCCCTGGTGGGTTCAGAGGATACAGGCGCCAAAACGCCCGCGCGCACTGTATTGCCGGCACAGACCCAACTGACCTGGTCGCTGACGCTCACCCGCGCCATGGTTGTTCTGGCAGTCATGTTGTCACATTGGGGACCCGGGCTGCTGAACGTTCTTGGTCTGCCGCAAACCGTCTTTATCTCCTACACACGGCTAGGAACACCGGGCTTTGCACTGGTTTTCGGGCTGGGCATCGGGCTCTATATGTTGCCCGAAATGGGGCGAAACGCCCGCGCGATCTACTACCGGGCGGACCGGGCTGCGCTGCTTGTTGGGACGGGCGCGGTGATGATGGGCATCGTCTATCTCGCCTACGCAGAGATGCGGGGCGCGCTGATGAACTGGCTGACCGTCTCCAATGCGTTCTACAGCGTGCTGCTCTACTACACGATCATGCTCGTGACGGCGCGGCTTTGGCTGCCGGCTTTGGCCCGCCTGCGCAAGCCGGTGACCAGCCTGCTGGTGCTGTCGCTGGCACTTTGGGCATCATGGCAATTCATGCGCGAGGCGATGCCCAACGTCCAATATGTCTCCCCCATCGAGTTGGCGCGACTGATGTTCGGCGCAGGCGGCTATAACGTGTTCAAGCTCGGCACGATGACCGCCGCCGGTGCCGCCGTCGGCTACTGGATCATCAGGCAAGATGACCTCGACCTCGTGCGGCGGCGGATGCTCCTGATTGGCGGGCTGGGAGCCGTTTTTTGTGGTGCAGCGCTCCTGCAAGCCCACGGGACCGTCCTGCTGACCCAATCCACACGCATGCACACGTCACTGATGGGGCTAGGATACTACGGCAGTCTGTGTTTGCTGATGCTGGGGGCCTTCATGACCGTCATCCCGGTGTGGTCCCGCGCTCGCGGCATGTTGCGAAAACTGCTTCGGCTGGCCCTGACGTTCGGCGGATTGGCCTTGCCGATCTACGTGCTGCATCAATTCGTGATCCCGGTCTACAAGGTGCTGGAGATCCAGGGCCTACCGTATCCGCTGTCGCTCGCACTGCCGATGGGCTTTTTCCTTGCGATCATGTTCTATCTGGGCCGCCGGGTGTACCGAATGTATGGCTCCTGACCCGGGCGGACACTTTTGAATTCGCCGCCGTTCAGAGCTGTTTCCAACTGCTCAGATCAAGGCCCAACATCTCCTCGGTCTTGTTTATACTCTCCAGAAAATGGCGGTTCAGAAGTTCGTGCCGCGTGGCTTTGTCCACAGGCTCGCGGGCAACCTCTCTGGACAGCAGCTTGTTCAACCGGCGGATGGTGCGATCCGACAGCATCCCCTGAACCGCGCGCCGCAGCGCGGGTGTTCCCGACACCAGAGCGTGCAGCCCCGGAAGCCGAAGAGACCGCGTCGTCTTGGTACTGGTACTGGCCAGCTGAACGTCGGTATTGATGGTGACTGGCGACAAACCCAGCCAGTCGAGCACACGGTTCACCTCTGCCTGAGGCGCCGCGCGAAAGGTCTCGAACTGCACAAAAAGGAATTGATCCATCGAGAAATGTTCGAGGTACCGGGCCATCTGCATGTCATACTGCCCTGTAGCGACATAGGTTTCGTCCTCCGCAGCCGCTGTCAGCAGATCGCGATGTTCACCGTAGCGTTCCGAATTCCAGTAGTATTGGCTGATCAACCGATCGACCGGATTGCGGATTGTGTAGATGAACCGCGGCGTGTCACGACCGACATGCTCCAGAATACGCTCCGGCACACCCTTGTGGCGCGGATAGCGGCAATAGTTGATCGATCCATCCAAGAGATACCTGTCACCGCCGGTTGAGGGCCCAAGGGCCTCCAGTTTTTTCGGGATATCGACCCCTTCCATAAAGAGGTTGCACTCCTTTTCCCGGAAAGTCCCGATATCAGGGTGCTTTGACAGGTGATGGTAAAGAGAGGTTGAGCCGCCCTTTTGGGTTCCGATGATGAACAGGTTGGGAATTTGGCTCATGGATCGCTCCGAAACAAATGGGGCTCGTTGGTTTCACCCGCGGGTTCTGGTGTCATACGGACCTCTGGGCCGGTCTGTGTGATGCAGCATCGCAGGGTCTCGCTTTACGCTACTTCAAATGATGGATTTTTCTGTTGTCCATACGTTTCTTGGCGGCCCGTCCCAACCCCGGCAAACCGGTGCGGCTGGCAATCCTGACCAAAACCGGGTCCACCAGACCATGCCGCTCGATACGCCAGGCCCATTGCGCCCGCTTGTTTTGCAGCCACAGCCCCAGCCGGTCCAGAAGTCCGGGATGCACCAGTGGATGACCGGACGGCGGATACCCCGATTGCTGCAGCATCGGCCCGATCTTGCCCTCGACCAGCCCGACCTCGCGGGGAGTTTGCTTCTGCTTCCACTGCAGGATCAGTCGCGGGTCCGGTTTGGAATAGGTACTATCCGCGTCATAGGCCAGCATATCGGGGTGAAAGCTCAACCCGGCAAACTGACAGATCCCACTCAGGGTCTCTTCGGATTTCTGGATCAAATCCTCGTAGAACACGACAAGCCTTTGAGGCTCCGGCAAGCGATCCAGTGACCGCTGCCAGTCCTTTTGCGTGCCGATCCAGTGATCCACGCCGTAGTATACATTCCCGGCCCAGCCCATCCCAATGGAGGAGCGCGCCACATCCCGGGGATCGCGCATCAGGTGCAACACGCGCATTCCGGGAAACACCTCAAGCGCGCGATCCAGATGCCGGTGCATGATCACCGCCGCAATACCATCGTCCGGCCCCGCAACGCGGGAGACGAACCCCTCGGGCGTTGGATCCGCCAGCGGTGTCTCCGGATAGAGCGCCTCATGTGCGCGGTAGATCCGGCTTTCCTCCAGCGCTTGGCGGTCGTATCGGCCCGACGGATCCAGATGATCAACGATGAAATCCATCTCGCCCGGGCAGGACAGACGGGGATGACCATTGAGCATCATGCGCAGCAGCGTGGTGCCCGAGCGCAGCGCGCCAAAGACGATGAAACTGCGCGCGGTGATATCCTGTTTGGTCACTGTGCGATCTCCTCAGGCTGGAGCGGTTCGGGGCGCAGGGCCTGACCTGGGCCGTGCAGGAACAATCGAGCTATGCGCGCCGCCTCGATCCCCGCATCGAACTCCGCGCGGACAACATCGCGCCCCGCCGCGCCAAGGGCGGCGCCACCTTCGGGATCAGAGGCAAGATGTTCCAGCGCGCGTCGCAGCCCCGCGACGTCACCGGCGTGAAAGAGGTACCCCGTGCGCCCATCCTCGATCAGTTCCGCCACGCCAGCTACCCGCGGCGCGATGGCCGGCTTGCCCGCGGCCAGCGCCTCCATCAAAACCACCGGCAACCCTTCGGCAAAACTCGGGAGGACGAAGGCGTCGGCCCGGGCGAGCCTGTCCGCAACTTCTTCCTGCGACAAATAGCCGGTGAAATGCGCGGCCGCTCCAAGAGGTGCGGCAAGCTGTTCCAGATGAGCGCGATCCTCACCATCCCCGACGACGGTCAGCCGCAGATCCGGGTGTTTTTCGCGCGCGGCACTCAGTGCGGGCAGCAGCACGCGCAACCCTTTGACCGGCGCCAGGCGACCGACGAAGAGCAGCTCATGCCCCGGATCCGGTGACGCGGCTGCGCTCCGCTCATACATCTCAGGTACGACACCGCAGTGGATGATGCGCAACCGGTCCCAATGCTCAGGATCCGAAAACAGCATGCCCTGCGACCGGGCGAAATGACTGATGCACGCAACAAAGGCAGCACGCGCAATCTTTTCGGACAGATGCCAGTGTTTTGTCTCGTAGAGATCCGCCGGGCCGTGCAGCGTGAAGCTGAAGGGGATCTCGGCAAATGCTGCCGCAAGCATTGCGACACTGGCGCTGGCCTGGGCAAAATGGCTGTGCAGATGGGTGATGCCCCGTTGTTGCAAATGCCGGGCAAGCACAAGGGCTTCAATCAGGTAGAACATCTGATACATCGCCGCCCGCAGCCCGGGCGGGCGGGTGCGCCAGGCCAAGCGAATCGCCTGACCAAGCGGGCGGGGCCGGGACAGCGCGGCGCCGATTGCCTTGAAAAGGGTCAGCCCCTGCCGAGCGGATTTCAGGATATAGAACGTGTTGCGCGCGGCGCGCTGCTCGGTCTCGCCCAGCAGATGTTCAGGCCCTGGATGACGCACTGAAATCGTCTCAACCTCGAGCCCCAGGGCGCGCAACCCCTCGACTTCCCGCAGGATGAATGTATGCGACACTGCCGGGTAAAGGGCCGTCAGATAAGCTATGCGCAACGGAGATGGCATGGGTAAGGGCGGATCCTGGCAGCGTTTTCTAGCTTATGTCGAATGTCACTCAGTGAGTAAAGCGAGCACGCGCATCATGGCAAACACCACCTCCGGTGCGCTTTGATCTATCTTTTCTACCGATGGTTATGCTCCTTAAGCATGATGGGCGAATTTTCGCGGCAGATGCTTTTTTATTGGCCGATCAGCGTAGACTCTGTGATATGTCGTGTCGTAATTAAGATTGTATTAAATATGGCAGCAAGCGCCCCTGCGGGCTATTTAGCTGTGATAGGTTTAGTGAGGGTTCGTATACGATGTCGTTTGCAAGCACTGTTTTTCAAAACCAGGGCGTTCATTTCTTGAAGTGCACGCTTCCTGCGGTCGCACTGCTGACCTGCGTGACCGCGATACCGAAATTTGCCGATGCGGCGAGCGTGGATATCTTCCTGATCGCTGATCAGACGGTGCCGGCTAGCACCACAAGTGTGCCCTTTTCGTTCACCACCAAGTCGGTCTACCAGTTGGGAAGTTTCAACAACCGCGGCAATGCCGGATCGGCAACGAAGGTTGATAACTTCAGCTATGGGGCCAATGCCTCGCTCAGCTTTTCCTCGTTGAATGATCCCAGCAGCGGGCCGTCGAGCGGTGCACCCAATGAGAATTTTCTGACCGATCAGGATGAGGTGGGCGCCGGTACGGCAAGCTACGTCAATTCGCAGATTGCCAGCCTCGATAACTCGGGCATCTCCGGCACGACGGTTGAGGCCGATGAGCAGGTCGATTTCGGGCGGAATTCCTCGATCATCTTCAACCCGGTGTCGGGTGGTTTTACCGACCTCATCCTGTCCGATCTGGGTGGTCTGAACCCCTTCAACCTGAGCCTGTGTGGCGATGCGACCTGTTCCGTAGTAGAAACGATCTTTGCCGGTCTGCAGCGCAGCGCGCGCAACGCGTTGCTGAGCACGGGGCTCTTTGCCGCCGACGACTCAGGCGCTGAAAGCACCCAGGATCAAACCTGGCTGTTCCGCTTTGCGTCGTCGAACAACAGCTTTATCCGCGTCACCGAAGACGACAATCGAAACATCTTTACCGGTGCGCGGCTGCAAGCGGACTTCCTTGGTGCCGGAACGGGAACGTCAACCACACCGACCCCTTCACCGGTGCCTGGCCCTGCGGGTCTGCCCCTCCTAGCCAGCGGCCTGATCCTGCTCGGCTGGCAATTGCGGCGCAAGCAGCGGTAAACGCAACCACAGACACCAGCTTACAGGGGGCGATCTTTCGGGGTCGCCCTCTTTCGTTTGCCAACTGCGTCTCAAGGTTCCACAGCACCGCGCGACGCGCGTCCCGTCGGCGCGTCGGGATGGGGCGTCCCCGGTCGTAGCTCACCCAGAAAGTCGTGAAATGCCAAAAGCTGCGGCTCGGCACTCTGCCAGGCACCCGCCTCGGGCTTTGGCCGGTACAGCGACAGGGTGCCCGGCGGATGGCCATATTCTGTCTGCATCGCGGTCGGCGTGGTGCCCCGATCACAATGCAGGGTGAACTCCGCGCCCTCGGGCCAGCGCGTCGGGCTGAGGTTGGTGACCCGCACGCCTTCCGGCTCAAACCGGAAACCGGCGTCTCCGGTCAGCGCCTCGAAAGCGGTCCTCTTCTTGCCCTTCAGGCGCACCAGGATCACGTGGCGGCCTGCTTCACCCGCGAAATCAGATTGCTGCAGGGGGGTACCAAAGAAGTCCTTCCAGTAGGGCACAAGCATCTCGTCGCCGGGAAACATCTGCCGGGGCAGGGTCTGATCAGTCAAGCGCGCCCAACCCAGCCGCGCCCCGAGATAGCGCGAATCCCAACCCAGCGAAGTGGTATTGAGCGGCCCATCCCCCGTTGGATCCTTCGACAACGCAGGCGCCCAGAGCAGGTTGTTGGTCTGCTTGACCTGCGAAAAACCGGCCTCTTCGTTGATCACTGTTCCCGGCCCGTGATTGGTGTTGCGATCACTGCGCAAGAGAATGAAGCTGTTGTTATAGACGAAAAACGGCATGTCCCGGGTCGTGGTGTTCTTACCGTCCCAGCTGAGTTTCACGAAGCCCTGGAACCCCGGCCCGGTGCCGCGCAGTTTCGGTGTGTCATGTTCCACCATGATGTTGTTGCGCAGAGTAGCGGCCCCGCCACCCAGGTTGATCGCCCGTGCCGTGGCAGGGTTGGAGATCATGTAATTCTGCTCGATCAACAGGTTCATCGGCACCGCACCGCGCTTGGAGGCGCGCACCATCATCCCCTCGATGTGGTTTCGGGCGATGACCACCTGCATGTCCGGGATGTCGTTTCGATTGAGCCGGAACGCCGGGTTGTCAAACACCTTTTGCAAGGCCCAGCCGTGACGGGTGAAGATGTCGTTCGACGCGACATAGAGCCTGCGGGCACTGCAACGGATGAAGCTATGCGCATTGCGCCCGTAAAGCCCGTAGGATGTAACCGCTCGGTTCTCTCCCCCGTTGAGGGCTTCGGGGTGTTGCACCACTCGGCAGCCGGTAATCGCCACATCCACCTCATCCCGCGGGCTGAGCAACAGGAAGTCCTTGAAATCGGTTTTGACGTATTCGTTGAAGAACGTCATGGCCCGGATCCCGCTGGAGCGTTTGGGCGCACGACTGTTCACGGTGACGGCGCAGCCTTCCTCCCGGCAGTTGTGAAGCAAGAGCGCCGCATCTCCCCGGGTGGCAATTACCGCACCCTGGTACGCATCCCGCCACAGCTCGGTCGTGGGGTCCCAGCCGCCGCGCAAGTGGAGGTCCCGAAGCACCAGAGCGTGCCCATCCCATTCCGGGTGCAGCAAAAACAGGCTGGCCTCTGTTCCGGAAAGATCAACAACCGGTCGTGGCCCCTCGCCCCAGGCGCCGATATGGCAATGTGCATCTTGCGATCGGAAGCTAAGCCCCCGTTTGGCGGGAGGCACATGCACCTCGCCACGCCGCAGCAGGATGCGAACGTGCCCATTGCCCGTGAGGGCGTTGTAACGCTTGAACGCGCGCGCGAGATCCGTGACCGCATTGCGCCGGTTGTGGGCGGGCGCTCCGGTAAAATCGCCGCGGGATGACACCACGATGGTGCCATCCGACCCAAAGACCCGCTCGGGATCCGCCACATCCACGATAACCTCCGCCCGGCCCCGACGACCGTCAGGCGCAAAGGCGTCAACCGCCACACGATGTCGACCCGGTGTTGCAAACACCCGTGCCATGAAAGGCCCCATGGCCTGATCCGTTCGGCGGTGGGCCTCGACGAGATGTTCGGGGGCTTGCGCCGGTCCCGCATCCGGCAGCGACCAGACATAGGTAATCTCGTGAAAGGCCGGGCGGTAGGCGGCTGGAAACTCAGCACCGCCGGGCTGCGTCGTGTCAAAGGGTGTCTCAAGTTCCGCTTCGAAAAAGACGCCCATCGGGGCCACGGCCAGCGGCGGAGCGGTGACGCGGATGGAGACCCCCAGCGTGTCCGCGCGCGCCACCCGTGGCATGAGAGGCGAGAGCGCCGCCGCAGAGAACAGTCCCAAAGCTGTGCGGCGGGTGGTCATATCAGGGCGGTCTCCTTGTCAGTCACGGGACATTTCATGCCCAGTTCCAATATCAACATTGCCAGAGGCCCAGACAATCCCCGTGCACTGAGACGTGAAGACCTCCGGCCCCCATACCGTTGCCGTTGGCCCGTCAGTACTCGCCTGCAAGCACCCGTGCGACAGCATCCGAATGAAGGGTCAACACGACCGTTGTGATACCCAGCGCCACGAGAGCGTAGACCCCGTCATGCAGGGGGTTCCAGCCACCGTGCCGGTGCACCAGCATCGCGTTGAGCGGATAGACAACCACGACCGCGATGGCTGGCGCCAAGATGGCGCCCAGTGATCCATAGGCCTGAACGCCGAAGTAAAGACAGGTTGTCTGCACGGCGGCGGTCACGATCAACAGCACCGTAAAGCTTCGGGAATCGCCGCTGCCCAGCAGCAGGCCGCCGTAGGCGGCTGTGATAACAGTCGGCATCCCGGCGAGCGCCACCAGAACCAGAATGGGGCCGGCAAGGTGATAGGCAGGCAGATACAATGTCTGGATCAGCCAATCCCCGGTGATACCCAACGCGAGGCTGATGCTCAGCATGCAGGCGGTCATCACAAACCGCACCCGGGCAATGTTGCGCCGGTTCGCCTCGCTCTCGGACGGCGGCTTTTCCGCGTAGAGCGGGAACAGGATGCGCCGCCCGAAAAGCCGGTTGAACGCCATGGGGATCGACGCCATCAGCCAGCCGATATTGTAGACCGCAAGCTCGGTCAGGCTGACGAATTTACCCAGAATTGCCCGATCGCCCTGATTGATCAGAAAGCCCGCGATGGAACTCACAAAGATATATTTGCCGAAATGGAAGATGTCCCAGAAGACTTCCCAGTTCCAGGCCAGCCGGTTACGCTCCCCCGGTAGGGCCACGTGGGTCAGCGTGACTTTGACAATATTGGCGACAATCCCGCCAAAAACCAGGCCCCAGACCGATTGTAGCCACATCGCCATGCCTGCGTTGATCACAATACCTAGCGCCTGACAGCCCAGACCGATGGCGGTGATCCGGCCCAGCAGGATCTTTTTGTTTGCCGTCGCCTCCTTGGTGGAGCCGAACCCGGAAATCGCCATCGACAGGGTGGCAACCGGCAAAAGCTGGGCGAGCAGCGGCTCCTCGTAGAAACTGGCCGCTGGACCTGCAAGAAACAGCGCGGCCACATAAAGCAACAGGCCGCGCAGGATCTGTACCGTCCAGGCGGTGTTCAGGTAGACAGGATCATGGCCGCGCTTGCTTTGAATGATGGATGTTTTGACGCCCATGTCAGAGAACATTTCCAACGCACCGACAAAAACGGTGATCAGCGCCATCATCCCGAAGGCTTCGGGAAACAGGATCCGCGTCAGTATCAGATTTGAAATCAGCCGCAGGACCTTGCTGCCACCGAACCCGACGAGCGTCATCATGGTGCCGCGCACCACGCGGGCCTTTGTGCCTTCGCCACGCATCAATGCACTGGGAGAAAACTGAACCATCGGGGAGAATTGCTCGCTGCGATCTGGTTTGCTACGAACTTCTGTTAAAGCTCTGTTGAATGCCTAAGCTGTAGTACAAGACGTCACGCAAGCCCAGAGGAATGATAGACGTTGCTCAAGACCTCTCATCGCACTGAAGTGTTAAGAATTACCCCAGATGATCCACCTAAAGTCTCGGAAAAAGAGGATCTTGTGGATCGGCTTTTGGCGGCACGTGAAAGCATGACACAAGCGGCCAAGGCGTCGGCTTTCGGACAGGGCACGTGGTAAAGCGATGACAAAGGCGATCAGCGAACACCCAATCGATCTGTGCGATATCCGTTTTACCGCGGGGATCAGCATCATCATTCCGACCTACCAAGAAGCGGCGAACATCCCGTACATCCTCAAGCGCATCGATACGCTCCGCCAGGCGCGGGACCTGACGCTGGAGGTTCTCTTCATGGATGACGACAGCCGCGATGGCAGTGTCGAGGCAGTGGCAGCCGCCGGTTTTGACTGGGCCCGCATCATCGTGCGCAAGGCGGATCGTGGCCTGAGCCCCGCGGTAATCGAAGGGTTTGAAGCGGCGCGCTACCCGGTCCTGATCTGCATGGACTGCGACCTGAGTCATCCGCCTGAAGCCATTCCGAACCTCGTGCTGGGCCTGCATTCTAGCCAGCAATTCGTGATCGGCTCTCGCTATGTGCCCGGCGGGTCGACAGATGACGACTGGGGCTTCTTTCGCTGGTTCAACAGCTTTGTTGCGACCGTCCTGGCGCGGCCCCTAACAGCCGTGCGAGATCCGATGTCGGGCTTTTTTGCCATGCGCAAATCCGATTTTGACGCGGCGCGCGACCTCAATCCCGTGGGCTATAAGGTGGCGCTGGAGCTGATCGTGAAATGCAGCTTTGAGAATGTGGGCGAGGTGCCCATTCATTTCACCGACCGACAGCATGGCGAAAGCAAGCTGACCTTGATCGAACAGCTGAAGTACATCCAGCACCTGCGCCGCCTCTACATGCACAAATTTTCCGGCATGATGTATCTTTTACAGTTCCTGTTTGTCGGCGCCTCCGGTGTGGTGGTGAACCTGGCAGTCCTCAGCCTGTTGGTCTTGGTGGGTCTGCCGGAATGGTTCTGTCTCGCGGCGGGGATCGGCGTGAGCCTGTGCACCAACTTCCTGCTGAACCGTCGGTTCACCTTTTCCTATGCGCGCCGCGAACCTGTTCTGCGGCAGTTTCTGGGTTTTGTAAGCGCATCGCTTCTGGGGCTGGTGGTCAACTATGCCGTGGCGCTCAGCCTGCGCATGAACGTGCTTGAGGACGGACCCTTTGCCTTGCAGCTGGCAGCGTTGGCGGGCATTGCCGCAGGGATGGGGTTCAACTTCCTTGGCGCACGGTACCTCGTATTCCGCAAACGTTTCGTGCGTAGATGAGCGGGGCCCGCCTCACTGCCGCGCTGCTTTTCATCCTGCTGATGGCGGTTCCTCTGCCGTTTTTGCCAGAGTTTGGCGGCGCGAATTCCTCTACTCGGCTGATGCTGACAGGTGCATTGATAGACGACGGCACCACGCGCATCGACCGGCATGCCGACATGACGGTGGACAAGGCGCAGGCGGGCGCGCATTTCTACTCGGACAAGGCGCCGGGGATGGCACTGCTGGCGATACCGGCCTACACCACCGGCCGCGCGCTGGCACCTGCGGCGGCTGACGCGCTGTTCCGCCTGACCCAGCCGCTCGATACCCTGCCTGCTGCCACGATGGTGATCTGGCGGGCCATCGCGTGGACAACGGGTGGTTTGCTGATGGCGCTCGCTGGCGCGGCTCTCTTCCGGATGGGTCTACGCCTTGGGGCTTCACCTCGGGCCGCATTGATGGCCAGCCTGTCGGTCTGTCTTGCAACCCCCGTGCTCGGCTGGTCAGTTCAGTTTTTCGGGCATGTGGGGGCAGGCGGCGCGCTGGCGATTGCCTTCGCGCTTTCCACCGGGTTGGGTCGGGATGGTACCTGGCTCTCTCCGGGATGGCGCGCGGCACTGGCCGGAGCAGCACTCAGCCTTGCGGTCAGCATCGAATATACCGCAGCGCCCCCCGCATTCATGGTGGCGCTCTACGCGCTCTGGCGGCTCACTTATCTGGAGCGTGACGTGGCGCTGCGCCTTCTGGCGTTGGCGCTGCTGGCTGCCTTGGGGGCCGCCGCACCGATGCTGATCTATCACTGGATCAGCTTTGGCAGCCCGTTTCGGGTCGGCTATTCCAGCGTCGTCGGCTTTGAGGGTATGCAGGAAG
Organism: uncultured Roseobacter sp.; assembly: GCF_947496515.1. GTDB lineage: Bacteria > Pseudomonadota > Alphaproteobacteria > Rhodobacterales > Rhodobacteraceae > Roseobacter. The sequence continues at coordinate 38,292 of NZ_CANMDB010000003.1, forward strand.
GGTTCCTCGGGCTGACCGCGCCGGATCCGGTCGTCCTGTGGCACATCATCTTTGGCTTTCGACGCGGGATCCTCTGGCTCTCACCGCTTTTGGTACTGGTCCCCTGGGGGATCTGGATTGGCCTGCGTGCACCTGCCAAAGGGGGGCCCGGGCAGCGGGTCGAGATGTCTCTCTGCATCGCCATGGTGCTCTATTACTTCCTGCTGAACGCCTCCTATTTCTACTGGGGCGGGGGCGCATCTGTCGGGCCGCGCCACACAATGCCAGCCGTCTTTTTCATGGCACTGCCGCTGCTGTGGCTGTGGAACAGCCTTCAGGGACGCGCGCGGCAGCTCTTGCAGGGGCTCTTTGCGCTCTCCCTTTTCTTCAGCATCGCCTGTGCGGCCATGACAATGGTGGTGCCGGGGAGCATGCGGTTTCCACTCAAGGATCCGATCCTGGAAAACCTGCTGACCGGGCAAAACGCTTTCTTCCGCATGGCAAACTGGGGACTGTCCCCGGCGCTGGTGTTCGGAACCTGGTTGGTCGTCTGCGGCATCCTCGCGGTGCTGCTGGCCCGCCGCACCAGATCCTGATCTCCCCCCGGCAGGGCTCTACTTGTATTCGATCAGGCGGGAGCGTTTCCCGATCAGGCGGCGCCACCAGTAGGTCAGAGCGCCCTGCGCCTCCGCAAGCTTGCCGAATGTCATGGCCAGCGCCATCGACGTATCGCCATACCGCCGCCTGAGCCGCAGAACCTGCAAGGGCCAGATCAGCAGCAAGAAAACACCCAACGGTAACCAGATGAGTAGCGCCAAAAGCGTCAGACCGGGGAGGACCACGCCCCAAAGCAGGGCGCGCCGCAGCGGTGCGATATTATGCCGTTCCGGTGGCGCGCCGTGCAAGGCAGCTCCTTCGGCATAAGCGTGCCCGGCGCGCCGCGTGCGTTGCCACCACTGGCCGACCCGGGTGATCGCCGCGTCATGCAACGTCATCTCGTGATCCAGCCGCCAGACTTTCCAGCCCGCGGCCCGCATCCGCACGCAAAGCTCCGGTTCCTCACCCGCGATGAGACCCGGATTGTACCCCCCCACCTGCGTCAGCGCGGCCACGCGCATCAGTGCGTCGCCGCCGCAGGAGCGCGCCTCGCCGATGGGTGTGTCCCACTCCTGATCAATCAGACGATTGAAGACCGTCGCATCGGGGAACCGTTCCCGGCGGCGCCCACACACCACGGCGACCTCTGGATGCGCGTCCAGAAAACCGGTAGCGGCCGCGATCCAATCCGGGTCAAGTACGCAATCACCATCCATGAACTGCACAAGAGCGGGTGCAGACCCCGTTTCCGTGAGCCGCGCAAGCCCGGCGTTGCGGGCGCGGGCCGCGGTAAAGGGGATCGTGGTATCAAGCGTGATGACCTCAACACCGCGCGTCTGCGCCGCCTCCTGCGAGCCATCGGTAGAGCCGGAATCCACATAGATGATGCGGGAGACCTGCCCCTCAAGCGAAGTCAGACAATCGATCAGGCGCTGGCCTTCGTTGCGGCCGATCACCACCGCCCCGATATCCTGCCCCACGCTCATTTGGGCTCGAAGGTGTAGCACAGATCCAATGCGGGGTTGCCGGGGAAAATCTGCGCCAGCACATCGCGGTCCTCCAGAAACCTTGCCTGCATCTGCCGCTGGACATCCGCCGGGATCTCCGGACGTTGGCTGATCTGGCGGCGGGCGCGGATCTTTTCGCGGACGGATTTAGGCACCAGCGCATAGCGCACCGCCCGCGCCACCGGGTTATCCACCAAAAGCGACTGAAACGGCAGCCGCCGGAATCGCTCGCCGGAGACATTCTGCGCCTCAAGATCGGGTTGCCAGACCGCGGTCATCGGCAGATCGAGAAACCGCGCGACCCGGGTAAATTCCGCCACCGGATCAGCCTTGAAGGCCTCCAGGCAGGTCAGGAGAATGCGCTCCTTACCGTAGGCTTCGACGAAGGGCGCGATCTGCATGCCGTAACAGCCATAGTCGGTAAAGCTCGACTCGCTGCGAAAACTTCCCTCCGCATCACTGCCCGCGCCGCGCAGAGACCATTCGTGGATGTAATGCGAAATCGCCCGCGCCATGGGGTTCCGGATCATGTAGATCAGCTTGGGCTCCGGCAGGACGTCCTGCATCCGGGTCAGCGTGTCGGGATATGTCGGCAGCTTGGTATAATGCGTGGACGCCTCGCCCTTCAACGCACCCGCGGGGGCAGCAGCGAAAAGGCCCCGATACCAGTCGCTTCCCAAGGCAAAGACATCGTCATCGGAGAAGTAATTCGGCTCCTTGGGTGTGGACATGAACACGCCCTCCTGTGCCGCAAGCTGCGCCTGAAGCGTGGTCGTGCCGCATTTCATCGCACCGATCACCAGAAAATCGGGCAGGGAGCGAGGCTCGGTCATCTTACTCTCCCGGCGCGTTGCGCGGCCCCAGCGGGGTGGTGAAATTGGTCCAGATGTCTCGCGCTTCGCGATCGACGGCAGGGTGGGGACGCCCGCCGACGGCTCGGCGCAGGCCCGCAACGGCACGGCCCAGATGCCACGCCAGATTCGCCTTGAGCAGCCCCAAACGGCCATGCGCCTGATAGAAAAAACGGGTTCGAGAGCTGTAGTAGTAGGCCGGCAGGCGCTTGTGCGCCTTGGCATCCGCCTTGACCGGGCCGGAACCGCCGCGAAAATGCACCGCCACCGCGTCGAGAGCCAGCGCAACACCCCATCCCGCGCGATGCGCGCGCAGGCAGTATTCGGCATCCTCAAAATAGAGGAAGTACCCTTCGTCCATGGGGCCCAGCTCTTTCACCATCTCGCCGCGCAGCATGATGCAGGCAAAAGAGGCCCATTCCACACGCTGTGGATCAACGGGCGGAGGCAGCGCCACCACATGGCGCCGGAACGCGCGGGTGATCGGGCCGGTGCCCGCAGCACGGACAAGCTCGCTCCACGGGTTGTGGAATCGGAACTGGCTCACCTGAATATCGCCTGCGTCGGTTTCGATCTGCGGCGCGATGAGCCCCGCCCTGGGGTGCGCCTCGGCGGCGGTCAGGATGTTCTGCAAGAAGCCGGGCCGCAGCACCGCATCGGAGTTGAGCAGCAGATAGAACTCGGCTTCTATGGCGGCGATGCCCTGGTTATGCCCCCCTGAAAAACCTGTGTTATCGGGGGAGCTGACCAATTCCACCGGGGTCCCTGCGGGTTGCTCCGCGATCCAGTCGGCGATCGCTTCACAGGATCCGTCCTGAGATGCGTTATCTACCACCACAACACGTGCATCGAGGGTGCCGATGTCAGCCAACACGGAGCGGACGCAGTCCAGCGTGAGGTCAAGGGTACGGTAATTGATGATCGAAATAACAATCTTGCAGGTCATGCCAACTCTTTACGACTTAGACTGGTGGTCCCCGGTATAGCGGGTGTAGCGCGCTTGTATAGCGCGCTGGCCATTGGCGCGGCGCGGCGGAGGTCGGGTGCCAAAGTCCCTGGCATACCGCGGTTCGGTGTCCCGGGTTCGATCATCGGGCGGTGGATCCCCCCCCTTTTCATCGCCTTTGTCGGTGCTCTTGTACTCCAGCCGGCCCCATAGCGCGCCTGCAATCAGCCAAGTAATCGGGGTCTGACCAGAGTTGGGAATAAGGTCGATCATGTTACCCGCCAGAATGATCGACAGGATCGCCGTATCGCGGCTGATCTGCATTCGACCCCGCTGCAGGAACAAAAACAGCATGGGAACCGTCATCAGCCCGAATTCTCCAAGATACCGGGACCAGCCACCCACACCGATGATGATGACCCAGTAGCCGTCGGGGATGACGATGTCGTGGCCTTTCTCATTGCGCACTCTGGACCGGCCAAACCCGCCCCAGCCAAAAATCGGCCTTTTGGCGGCCCGTTCCAGCAGCAGGTCCTCGTTTTCCAGACGGGTAGTGAAAGAGGCCGCCCGCTGCGCGTCGATGCTGTTTGCAAAGGAGGTGATGCGGTCAACCGGCACATAGCCACCGCCGCGCAGCATCGGATAGGTCAGCACCGTCATGGCGATCACCGCCGCTGCCAGGATCAGCATCCGGGTGCTGAGAAAGAACACCATCGGGATGATCAGCAACGCGATGATCAGCGCACCGAGAGACTTGCTCAGCACCACCGTTACGAAGAGCCAGCCGATCGCCAGCAACATGGGTCCGGTCTTCCAACCCATGCGAAACAGCCCCACCGCGGCGATCAATGCCATGGCAAAGAACAGCGAGACCCGCAGCCCATGCTCCATAAACACCATTGGGCGGAACCCGCCGCCACGCACGTGCTGTCGCCATGAATGCGGCGTAAAGCCATAGACGGAGCGGTTCAGCCCGGGCGACATGCGGATTTCATACAAGGCCAAGAGCGCGTACCCGCAGGCCGCAACGCAAAAGACGATCAGGATGAGGCGATGTGTTTCGGGACTGGCAAAGAATTTGCGCCCGAGCAGGACCGGCAGGATGGTGAGCGCATAGCTGATCGCAACGGAGACACCATCATAGAGCCTAAGCCCTTGCTTGACATCAAGTGGCGTGACGATCCGGTCACCGTTGGTCACGGCGGTACCCACCGCCCCGAGCAGCAGCATCGCAATCAGCGCGCGCGCGAGCATGCTCTTTGGCAAGAGACCCGGCTGATGCGGGACGGAGTCGCGCAGGGAAGCGACCAGCATCGTTGCGGCCATCACCGTCAGGACAGGAACGACGTGTTTGTCCATCGGCGGCACCATCGGAAAGTCGATGGCGAATCTAACCGGCAGGAACATGTAACCCGTGAATATCACGATCAAAATTGCCAGCGGCAATCGCAACTTGCTCAGGATTACCGCGCTGATAACCGGCCATAAATAGAGGGCTAACAGTGGGGGCATCGGAAAGAACCGGTCCGTCAATGATCCGTTTGACAGGGCATATACCTTACTAAGGTTACTTTTAGAACAACTGCTCCCACAAAGATGCATCACTTCTGCATGACACCGGCGGGAATGCTCCTGCCAGGGTGCTTTGCCTCATGCGCGCGCTCGTCTCCGATTATCTTAACCAATTTTTTCCAGACTCGGCCCGCTCAGGTCAGCAGGGTCCTTAGCCCCCTAACGAAAACAAATAGTCACGAGGAGAGTTCAGAGATGACGGACGCCTTTGCGCAGTACCAGGTCGGCCTTGAAAGCCCGGCTACCCGGATATGGGAGGTCACGCCCAACGACAGAGATGACATGGACGAAGCCAGCCGGGCGATAAATGTGGCCACGAGCGGGACCGTCCGGATTACAACTGTCGATGGGACCACGGCCACCATCTACGTGGCCGCGGGAAGCGCCTTTCCCGTCCGCGCTGCGCGCATCTGGAACAGCGGAACGACGGCGACCGACATCACGGCGCTGGCGTGACAACCGCTCGCCAGTCACCACGACACGCGGAAAACCCGGAGAGGCCTTCATGATCTCAATTTCAGTCGGTTTTGTGGCTGGCACTACAAGTGAACCCGGTCTCGTCGTGACGGGCCTCCGCAACGGTCAGGCCGTTGTTGGCAACATACTCGGCGCACGCCTCTCGGACGGGACAGTGTTTGATACCCATGCCTGGGGCAGCTCTCCGGGTGGGTCGCAGTATGGCACCCGTCCGGAACTGGAGGTGCCGTCAGCCGCGGCAGGCACCACTCTCTATCTCTCCGTTGGTCAGGGCGATGATGTCTTCGCGTCGTCTGTTGCGGTGGTGACCGATCTGGCCCCGACAACCGTGATTACCCCTGACCCCGGCGAAATCAGCGTAGAGAGCCTCGCACCTCTGCCCACCGTGCCGAACCTGTCACCTCAGCCGACCTTTAACACCATCATCGTGGAGATTGCCTAATGCCTCGTACCGTTTGGACCAAGCTACAGTCCGATCCCAATGGAAACTGGGAACTGCACGAAGGGGAAGCGCCCTTCAGCATAAGCGTGACCGGGGGGCTGACATATGACGTTCGCACCGACGGTGGACGCACCTTTGTCATCACGCCTCTCGTGGAGAACCCTGACCCGACGACCATTATCACCCCGGACCCCGATGAAATCAGCGTCGAGGCCCTGGCACCTCTGCCCAATCGTCCGGAACTCTTTGCCACACCGTCCGTGAACACCATTATCGTGGAGATCGCTTAATGCCCCGTACCATCTGGACCAAACTGCAATCCGATCCCAATGGGACCTGGACCCAGCACCAGGGCGAAGTGCCCTTCAGCATTCCCGCCACAGGTGGGCTTGCCTATGATGTCGCCGCAGACACGGGCGAGAACTTCGTCATCACACCCACGGTAGAGGTGTCCGCGCCTGTGATCACCGGTGTGCCTGTGCTGACGGGTATCGCCCAAGTGGGCCAAACGCTCGGCGTGACTGCGTCTCCCTCAACCGGGACCGCGCCCATCACAACGACATGGCAATGGTTGCGCGACGGCGTGGAAGTCGCGGGGGCAACCACCGACATGTTCGCTCTTGGCGCGTCCGACGAAGGTGCAGCCGTCTCGGTGCGCCAGACGGACACTAATGCAGAGGGCAGTGATACAGCCACCTCCGCCGCGCAGGTCGTGACATCAGCCAGTGGCAGCGCAGCCGTCATCACCGGGCTTCTCGCCTCCGAGCAGTCCCCTGCCGGTACGGTGGAACTGGCTTACTCCATTGATCAGAACAGCACCGTGGCCGGTGTGCTGACGCGCGCTGCGACCAGCCCTTCTGCCGCGCAGATCCTGGCGGGGCAGGATCATCTGGGAGCACCGGTCGCCAGCAGTTTTTCCGACATCTGGACGACATCGGGGACAGAGACACTGCCCAACATTACGGCCGGTTTGGCACCCGAGACCTATTACCTGCATGTCTTGCCAGCCGGTGGCGGCGACGCCAATGTCGCCTCTTCCAACGGGTTTCTTCTGGAGACAACGGCCCCTCAGGTAACAACGGCACAAACGTCCGGTTCGGGTTTCGAGATTGAATTGGTCTTCTCCGAAGACCTGATCGGGACGACTGACGTGGTCGACTGGACGCTGACGGCGGACGGGACCACTCTGGCCATCGCAACCACCAGTGTCACCGGATCCGCCGTGACGCTGGCGCTCACGGATGTTGCCACGACCGGTCAAACCCTGTTGCTGTCCTATACCGGAAACGGGCTGGCGGATGCGGTAGCGAACCCGGTCGCGGCCTTCACCGCGCTCCCTGTTACAAACGCCATCACCGGCAATTTCGTCGAAAACAGCGTAACCGTGCCATCAGGCAGCTATCTGACCTCGGCCGAACCGCTGCCAGGCACGTCAAGATCACTGCTGTTCTTCTCGTCCCTGACGCAGGATGCGGGGCTTGACGCACGAACAGCGCTTGCCACCTGGAATGGCACCAACGGCGGCATTCACTCCAACTACAGCTCCGGTGATGGTGCCAGCGGCGTGCGGGTGCGGCTTCAGGATGGTGTCGCGAGCATCAGCCAGAACGTCGAAACGATCACGCTGGGAACACGGTATCACCTGCTTGTCTCCGGTTGGATTGACGCCAGTAACGTGATGAATGTCACAAGCTGGGTGCTGGATGCAGCAACTGGAAACTGGGCGGAGGTCATCAACACCACGGACACCTCTGCGCCAGGCACGAGCCTGCAGCTTGGTCCCGATCCTTTGCGGCTTTTCACCCGCTCGGACAAAACCAACCATGCGTTCGCCGGGACGGTCAACCGTGTCGCGCTTTGGTCAAGCACAGGATCGACACCGATCGCGGATATCGCTGATCCGGCCGTTCGTGAGTTGTTCGCTGGCTCCACCGGTATGACCGATCCGGCATTCTCACGCAGTGCTCTCGGTCAGCCACTCGTGGATTTCGACGGCAATGCGGCGGCCTACAACGCGGGATCCCACGACGGATCACTGGCGTCTTTTATCCCTTCGGGCAGTTTCAGCTGATCTTTGACAGCTCTGCAAAAAAAAACAGGCCCCGAAAGGAGGCCTGTTTTTATTTAACTACGGAGAAGTCCTGAAAGATCAAGCTTTCTTGCGGCGACGCAGCGCCAGAGCGCCGAGGCCTGTGAGCATCAGCAGTGCGCCGGCTGGCAGTGGCACAGCCGAGATGCGGATCACGAGGTCGTCGTGGTTGTCGCCAAACACGTCACCATCATCGTAGAACAGCCACAGTTTGTTGCCGCTGGTTGCATCTTCGTTACCGGGCCCGAAGGAGGCAAAGAAGTTCTGGCCAACGATTGGGTTGGTCCCGTTGCTGACGCCACCTTTAGGTGTCAGGCCCGGGCCGTTCACGCTGGTGAAGTCAAAGTTCAGTGCGCCAGCACCCAGGAGGCTCGTGACAAACGAGTCCAGTGGTGTGTTGACATCAGCCGCGACGTTGAGACCTGGATCACCATTCACTTTGCCGACTGTGTTGCCGTCGAGCGAGAATGTGTTCTCAAAACCAGCTTCCCAGCCGAAGAGTTCAACACGAACCTTGCCACCGCCGGAGAAGTTGACCTGTGCGCCTTGATAGCCGCCCAGTTCAAAGATGCCGCCGCCTGTGTCTGTGCCAAGACCGAGACCTTGCAGAACGTTGTTCAGCGGCGTTTCAGTCTGAGCACCTTCGAGGCCGCCAGGAATTGTTGTCAAAATTGCGTCATCTGCTGTACCGCCCACGCCGTCCAGACCGTTCAGATCCAGCGAGAAGCTTGCAGCAGACGCCATTGTGCCCATCGAGAACACCGCAGCAGCCGCAGTCGCTAAAATATGTTTCATAATATCTTACCCATCATTACACCATTCCTCGAACTCGCGAAACGGCTCAAATTTACCCGGGACGATCATCGTTGATCCGGGACTACAGACCCTGATTTAGCACTATCTCCATAGCTTGTGAATTACCTTCGTCAAAATTAGTTAAGATCTTAACGAGCAAAATAGCATTTTTTTGCGATTTCCGCCCATCGTTACCCGTCTAAGTTGACAATCCTCTGAGTCTGCAACTCAAAACCCCCAAACGCGGATTTATTGACCAATATCAGGCCCCAGACCGCGAATCACTCCGGTGGCTGCCTACCCATCGTCTCGTTCTGCAAGACGGCTCAGGAAGCGGCCATAGTGGGTCTTGGCAAAGACCCGCGCATGCTCGACAAGCTGCTGGCGGTCAATCCAGCCCCTCCGATAGGCAATCTCTTCCGGTGCGGAAATCTGCAACCCCTGCCGGTCCTGCAGCGTACGCACGAAATTCCCGGCATCCAGCAAACTGGCGTGGGTGCCGGTATCCAGCCACGCATACCCGCGACCCATTTTCTCAACCGTCAGGGTCCCTTGGCCGAGGTAACTTCCCAGAAGCGATGTGATTTCCAGCTCGCCCCGGGCGGAGGGCTGTACCGCCCGCGCCCGCTCAGGCGCGCTCCCGTCCAGAAAGTAAAGCCCTGTCACCGCATAATCCGACGCCGGTTTCTCGGGTTTCTCGATGATGTCTACGGCCTGGGTGCCCGTCTCGTCAAAGCTGACCACACCGTAGCGTTCGGGGTCGGTCACCTGATAGCCGAAAACCGTCCCACCTGACGTCACGCTATTGGCCCGCGCGAGGATTTCGGGCAGCCCATGGCCGAAAAAGATGTTGTCGCCCAGCACCATCGCAGAGGGCGCGCCGTCCAGAAAATCCTCGGCCAGAATATAGGCTTGCGCCAAACCATCGGGCGACGGTTGTACAATCCAGGTCAGCTCAAGACCCCATTGGCTGCCATCACCCATCAACCGCTGGAACTGCGCCTGATCCTGAGGTGTGGTGATCACTGCGATTTCACGGATATCCGCCAGCATCAGCACCGACAGCGGATAATAGATCATGGGCTTGTCATAGAGCGGCAACAGCTGCTTGGAGACGGCCATGGTGATCGGGTAGAGCCGCGTGCCGGAGCCACCCGCCAGAATGATGCCTTTGCGCGCCGCGCCGTTCTGAGCGGTCATATCAACCCTTTCAAGATGTCACGGGTAGCGGCCCGCCAGTCCGGGCGCCCGATGCCGAACTGCGCATCCAATCCCGCGCACTCAAGGCGGGAGTTCAGCGGCCGGGCCGCCGGTGTCGGATACTCGGCGGTGGGAATGTCCTCGACTGTCACCTCCTGCCCCGCCGCGGCAAAGATCTCGCGCGCGAAACCGGCCCACGACACATCCGGTGCACCGCTGTAATGGTAGGTGCCGGTCTTGCCCGGATCCTCCGACAAACTCTCGATCATGGTCAGGCAAGCCTCTGCGATCCCCGCTGCGGGGGTCGGCCCGCCGATCTGATCGGCAACAACATTCAACCTGTCGCGAGTTTGCGCCAGCCGTAGCATGGTCTTGAGAAAGTTGTTACCATGCGCGGAAAACACCCAGGATGTGCGCAGGATCGCGTGCGTGCCGCCGGCCTGCCGCACGGCCTCTTCGCCCGCAAGTTTCGAACGGCCATAGGCGCCGAGTGGTCCGGTCGCATCTTCCGTGGAAAAAGGCCGTGTGCCGGATCCGTCAAATACATAGTCGGTTGAGATCTGAACCAAGGGGATATCCAGATCGGCACAGGCCTGCGCCATCGCGCCGGGGGCGTCACCGTTGATCACAGTGGCCAGCGCCTCTTCTTCCTCGGCCCGGTCCACGGCAGTGTAGGCGGCGGCATTGATCACCGCCGCTGGACGATGTTCCCGGAGTGCGGCCGCACAGGCCTCGGGATCCGACAGATCCGCCGCAGCGTGCGTCAGAAAAACCGCGTCTGGGCGGCGCAGCGCCAATTCCGTGGCCACCTGGCCTGTGCGCCCGAATACCAAAAGCCCCCTCATCTTCGCAGGCCATCCTGCACGACAGGGGCTATGTCCAGCAGGTTCTCGACCCATTTATCCCATGTCAGACGGTGCGTGTAGTGCTCCCGGCTGGTCTGGGACAGCTTTTGGTAGTGGTCGGCATCCCCCACCATGGACATGATGAGCTCGGCAATCTCTTCGGGGCCATCCTCAAGATCGAACAGATGTCCGTTCTGGCCCGGGTCCATCACGCTGGCAATGCCCCCCACATCGGTCACCACCACGGGGCAGCCATAGACATTTGCCTCCGCCACCACCATTGCGGAGCAATCCGCGCGGGTGGGGTGCAGCAGCATATGTGCCTGTGTGAGTTCGCGTTCGAAGATATCGCGCCCCTTTCGCGTGTTCTTGTCAACGAACCCGAGGCTTCTGACATGAGGGTGATTGAGCTTTTCCGCTTCTGTATTGCCCATGACTGTCAACGTTGCGTTAACCCCACGACTGCGCAGCTGATCCAGCACGGACACGGCCAGTGTGCCGCCCTTGCGCACCCAATCACTGCCGATGAACAGCAGGTTGAGCGCCTCCAGCGGCGGTTTTGAGGGCGTCTCGGCAGGAATGTCATCCAGATTGAGACCAAAGGGGAAAGCATGTACCTGCTCGGGACGCAGGTCCGGGAACTCCTCCAGCGCGCGCCGGGCCATGTAGTCAGAGGAGTAGACCGCCTTGGCCGCTGCCGCGAGACAGGCGGACTCCATCTCATCCGCCGCCGGTGCAATGTCGCGCCCGTAGACCTGTCTGAGGAAATTCGGCGTAGCATCGGTCACATGAAACACCGGGGCGCGCATCCGCCCGGCATGTTCCGCGACAAAACGGGACGATACAACGCTGAGGATCAGATCGAGGTTTTCGGGCTCCACGACAGCGGCAAGATCAAGAGGCCCCGGCTTTGCGAGCTTCTTTTGAACGCGACCCGCAAAGCCGGGCAGATAGCGCGGATGGTCTCCCATCACGGTGGCCTCAATCCGTGGGTGTGCCTGCAGAGCACGCAGCATATAGTGAGGAACACCGCTGAAATTCATCCGGTTATGCGGATTGTGAATTGATAGAAACCCAATCCGCAAAGGCCTCATGACCCGACCCCCAACCGCTGGCCGACGCCTGCGCGGTTTTGCAGCGCGCGCCACCAGGGCTCGTTATCCAGATACCAGCGCACGGTCAGGCGCAGCCCTTCCTCCACCGTCACCGAGGGTCGCCAACCCAGCTCCTCGCGGATGCGGGTGGGATCAATCGCGTAGCGTGCGTCATGACCGGGCCGGTCGCGCACAAAGGTGATCTGATCGGCGTAGGACCCGCCCCCGGCCCGTGGCCGCATCTCGTCCAGAATGCCACAGAGCATCTGCACCAGTTGCAGGTTGGAGCACTCGTTCTCACCGCCGATGTTGTACGACCGCCCGACCTGCCCCTTGGCGATCACCAGCAACAGAGCGTCGGCATGATCCTCCACATAGAGCCAGTCGCGCACGTTGGAGCCATCCCCGTAGATCGGCAACGGTTTGCCGCCAAGCGCGTTCAGGATCACCACGGGGATCAGCTTTTCGGGGAAGTGATAGGGTCCGTAATTGTTGGAACAATTGGTCAGGACCACCGGCAGGCCGTAGGTTTCGTGCCAGGCGCGTACCAGATGATCCGACGCCGCCTTGGAGGCGGAATAGGGTGAGCGCGGGTCATAAGGGGTCGTTTCCGTGAACTGCCCCTCCGGCCCCAGGCTGCCAAAGACTTCATCGGTGGAGATATGGTGAAAGCGAAACGCCTCAGGGGTGCCTTGTGCCGTCCAGTAGCTGCGCGCAGCCTCCAGCAGATTGTAGGTTCCCGCAATATTGGTGTCGATGAAATCGCCGGGCCCGTCGATGGACCTGTCCACGTGGGATTCCGCGGCCAGATGCATCACCGCATCGGGCGTATGATCGGCAAAGACCCTGTCCAGGGCGGCCCGGTCCCGGATATCAGCCTGTACAAAACTGTAGCCCGGCGCGCCTTTCACCTCTGCCACATTCTCAAGACACGCCGCATAGGTTAGCGCATCCAGGTTGACGACATCATGACCGCCAGCGATCGCCCGGCGCACCACTGCAGACCCGATGAACCCGGCCCCGCCTGTGACCAGAAGCTTCACGGCTGCTGCCATGTGAAGGGGCCGTCAAAATCGGCGAGCGCGGGGGCGGCGGCGTCCTTCTCTGACAAGACCGGATCCCCCTCCAACGGCCAATCGACACCGCAACTCGACCACAGAACGGCGCCATCGGCCTCGGGTGCATAGAAGTCCGAGCATTTGTAGATGATCTCTGTCTCGGGCTGCAGCGTCACGAAACCATGGGCAAAGCCCTCCGGCACGAGGATCTGTCGCCCGTTCTCAAAGCTCAATTCGGCACCCGCCCATTGCCCGAAAGTTGGCGAGCCGCGACGGATATCGACCACCACATCGAAGAGAGCGCCTCGCCCGCACCGTACCAGCTTGGCCTGCGCATGAGGGGGCGCCTGAAAATGCAGACCGCGCAACGTACCGGTACGCTCTGACATGGAGTGATTGTCCTGCACCCAGTCAATGTCAAAGCCTGCCGCGGCCATCGCCTGCCGGTTCCAGCTTTCACAGAAAAAACCACGCGCATCCCCGAACCGTTTGGGTGTCAGGATGGCGACACCGTCTAGCTTTGTCTTCTCTACAATCACTGGATACCAAACCTTGGCAAAATTATGGTCTTTCCTCTAGCAACGTCCCACATATTTGTCACGCCAAAGAAGCGGGGCCGCCCCCTTGCAAAACAAGGTCCGTTGACAATAGATGCGCCGATGTGGTTGCCTCAGCGGGTGGCATCGAGGCAAGGACTAAGTGCGTAAAACCATATATATAACAATCCCCAAGCAGCTCTCGAACGCCCGACCATGACAGTGAGATCTGATCTGCGGATGCCTGATTTTGTCGTGATCGGAGCGGCCAAATCCGGGACAACCAGCCTTTACAGGCTGCTTCAGCAACACCCCGATGTGTTTGTGCCCGACGCGAAAGAACCGGAGTTCTTTGCCAGGGACGAAAAATACGCGGCAGGTCTGGAAAGCTATGCTGAGAACTTCAAGGATGCCCGCCCGGATCAGATCACAGGCGAGTTTTCCACCATCTACACGCTTTCGCCCTTCTTTCCGGATGCAGCCGCGCGAATGGCCGAACATGCACCGCAGGCAAAACTGATCTACGTCATGCGCCAGCCGGTAAAACGGGCGTATTCGTTCTACGTACAGATCCTCAAAAACTATCAGAACGTGACGAATGACCTCTCCGTGCATCGCAGTTTCGAGGAGTTCATCGACCCTGAACGGCACGCCAATGCCGCACCCCGTGACATGGTGTTCTCCCAGGCGAACGCGCATCTGCCGGACACGCCAGAGCTTTGCCTGGCCGGTAGCGACTATCTGGCTCAGATCGATGCATGGTGCGCTCACTTTCCGCGCACTCAGATCCTGTTCCTGAAGTTCGAGGACTTCGTGACGGATCGCCCCGGCACATTGCGCCAGATCACCGATTTTCTTGGAATAGCACCGCTGTCATCCGAGGTTTTCGACAAGCAAGGCGTCACCCGAAACGTCGCGGCCAACCATTTCCGGCGGCGCGGTCACGAACGCGCCCTGCACCGGATGCGCAGCAAGCTGGGTGGCCTTTGGGCCCTGCGCCTGCTGTTGCCCGCAGGTTTGCGCGACAAGCTGCGCACCCGGGTGGCAGCACAGGCCAAAGACGACCAGCTCCACATTCCGCCTCAACCAGAAAAGGCGACCGAAGAGCAGCTCACCGCCAGGTTCCGCCCCCAAACAGCGAAGCTCGCCGCGCTGACCGGGCTCGACCTCAGCGATTGGTGGAACTGAAACGGTGCCGTAGAATCGGACGATCCACGCATCAGGAGGTTGCCCGTCGCGATCTTGGCGCAAAAACACCCCCCCAACTACGCCAGCCTCACCTCCACTCTGCGGTGCCGACCACCGAAACGACCAGAGGGGTAATAGGCTGCGGTGGTCCCGGACAAGACCGTAAAGCACCTCAACTGCACTGCAATCGGCGGCGCATCGGTCAAGGGCTTGGGGTCTACCTGCCGGAACAATGGCTTGGCCCTAACGGCAATCACCCCATTTCAAACAATGGCCTCCGTCGAGAATAGTGCTGATGCGGGTCTGCCCGGTCCGTCAGCATGCCGCGACACAATAAGCCGCTGCTCCATCCATGCTGACGGAGGAAATCGCGTCTCTCATACCGGATCCGGCGCGGTGATCTATTCCGCCTCCAACCAATCCCGGCAGTAGAAATGCAACACGAGGGATGCAGCCGGCAGGATCTTCCGCCTGTATCCCTCGTTATACGCGGTGGCTCAAACCGCTCCCGGGTCGTAGGCTCCTTTGGACGCCGTCCCCAAAGGACGAACCCGGCTTCGGACATCATCATAGGGGACTGTACCCGAGGCCGACTCGTAGGCGTTCGATCCCGGAGCTGGTTCAAAAGACGCGGTCACCTCCGCCGGCGTCGCCCAGGAGGTATCCGGGTTTTGTGCGGCAACCGTCGGGGTGGTCGCATCCCAGAAGTACTGCCCCGCATAAAGCGGAGTCCAACGTGGTGCATCGCTCAGTGGCTCTGCCCCCCGATCCGTCAGGGTAAAGTTCGGCGCATAGGTCAGCAGGTTCTCGATGGAGATGTTCTTCATCGGGAATGCGGGATCATTGGCGGATAAAACCAGTTCCTGGGTGTTCTGGCCGGAATCCAGCCTGAAATCGACGACGGAGACGAAAGAGATGTGAACCGGATTGTTCTCATTGTCGTTCTGGCCGGGGATCGGGCTGGCGTTCGAAAAACCAAAATGGGTCCGGACGCCCCCCTCGTTGACTTCGAAAGCGTTGCTGCTCGTCGCCACCACACCGTTGCGCACCGTGACGCCCCCCAAACCGATCGACATCGCGCTCGCCGGCTGCATGGAGGTAATGTGAAAGAACTTGTCCCACACCAGATCCTGAGGATGCCCGGTCGTCTCGCCTCCGCCGCGGGTCGTGGAATTGATCGAGATCGAGCCACCCTCGGTCAGGACTTCGGAGCCGTAGGTAATCTCCGGTCGATCGGTGGCGCCGTTGCCAAAGAGGCGGACGGTGTTCTGCGGAAAGCCGGTCCCGCCCCAGGAACAACACGAGAAGAACGCGCATTTCGAAAAACCACGTGCACCATCCGGGCGCGAAGACCGGTAAGGTCCATGATCGACAAAGAAGCCGACGGTCGCATTGTCGCTCCCGGGGTCCTTGCCGATGGACCGCCAGGACAGCGGGTTGGTGTACGTGTAGCAGCCCGCCAGGGCATGCTCGCCGACATCGCTGCCAAACCAGCCAAAGTTGTGATAATCCGTGCTATACACATCAGCGTAGGCTGCCTTGCCCGGCGGCAAGGGCAGTTTGGCGTTTTCGCGCCACCCGATGATGTCGCACTCCGCGATCGAGTTATAGCCCACCAGATCCATGTTGAATCCATGGGGCGGGAAATCGGTGACGGAGAACGGATCTGCAGGCTTGTAGGGACCAATGAGGTTGAGACCAAAGGTAGCAAAGGAGGCGGCACGGCTCGTCAGCGCCCGGTTCATCGTCGCGCGTGCCCCGGCAGACGGCCCCACCCCGGTCGCGTTATAGGGCATGAAGACGCACCGCTCTGTCAGATAATCCTGCAAGAACAGATCGGTGAAAACACCCGGGCCATGCAGGTCGTTGGTGTCCAGAAGGACCAGCCCCTCCCCACCCTGCGGCAGGGCGGCTTCCAGTTCCGCCAGTGTGGCGTAAACATTGGCGCCGGGGGCACCCGGTACGGGCGTCAGGGCTGCAGACGCTGCATAAATATCCGCATCCGCAAAATCGGAGACGGGCGGGATCACCGTGAGATCGAGGGATCCGGTGGCCGTATTACCCGCACCGTCGATGACCTCGCAGTGCACCGTGACAGAGCCTGTCGTCCGGGGCGCAAAGGCCCAGACCTGCGCGTACCCTTCGGCGCGGTTGTTGGCACCCTCGCCGAAACAGCTCTCAAAATAGTCCGGCAAGGCAGCATAGGCGCCCTGTTCGCCCGCGGCTGGCACAAAGAAACGAAACCGCAGATCGTGAGTGGGTCGCTCCGCTTCGAAGCCGAAGGGAAGCGCCGTCAGGATCACGGCCTCACCCTGCAGACAGGTGGTCTTGGAGGCGGTGATCTGGACATGCGGCGTGCCAGCCTCCGGCAGAACATCACGCGGCAATGACCATTCGCTGCGCAGCGTTTCGCGGTTGGCATCAATATGCGTGCAGTGGATCGAACTGCCCTGATTGCCGGGGTTACCGGCCACGATGGTCGCGGTTTCATCCTCAAAGCTGCCGGAAATATTCTCCAGCGTGAGGTAGTCGGAACCGGCGTTGATACCGGTGACCGTGCGGACAGTAGCGCTCGCACCGGTGGTGGGTTGGACCACCTGATCGCCCGCCGCAGGGGTGTAGGTTGGGTTGCTTGTAGAGGACCAGGAAATCTGGTTCAGGCGCTGCCAGACAGTGCGCAACTGCACACGCTGAGGCGTCGTTGGGCTGTCGGCGCGAAAGCGCCGCACATAGTTCAGGGCTGGCCCCCCCAGAACGCGCCGGATCGTTGTGGCGCCGTTCCTCTCTGACAAGGCCAACTCATAGTAGACGACTTTGTAGCCATCAAGCGGTTGGGGTGGCGCGCTTACATCGAGACGTAGAATATCACCGTTTGCGGATCCATCATCGGCAACGGACCAGTCGCTTGGTCCGGCGATGGCGGTCCCGGCATTCGGTGGCGGCATATGACCGCCCGCAAAAGGTTTGCAACGAAACGTAGCCATAAGAGATTTCCTTTTGCAGTCAGAGATTGGGCGGTGCGAACCGGCACTATCTGCTGCAAATGCCAATTCTCTCTTACACGACAGTGCGCACCCCGGGATGCCTGTTTTGTCAGGGTGAGGCTCTCGCAGGATATGGCGCGTTCGCGTGCAACACGGGCGGAGAGGCGCGGTCCAAAACTCACGGTATAGAAAGGCCAGTTACCGCCCGAGTGACCCGCCCATTCCGCTTCGACAGGTAAAAGTCGCGTCGCATGCCTGGGCCAAAGCTCTTACATTCGGCGCGGTACTCGGTTGTGCAGAGCGACACCCGCGCCACTCTGCCATCACTCTGGTTGCACGCCGTTAATATAGAGATCCGCAGACACCTTGAACCGCGTCGCCGCCCCCAGCCCTTTTGGGGAGACGACACGTCGGGGCCAACTGACGTCCTGATCAGCGAAGCCCAACATACCAAAGCCTGTCGAAGCGATGAGGCCAGACCGACAGGACAAAAGACGAGGCTGAACTCTCACCCAGAGAGCGACACGTCCCCAACCGCCACCAGCGCGCGCGCCTGACCGACGGTGAGGCAGCTGCGGGCCGGCTTGGGGTCGGGGCCAGCGATCCGCATGATCTCCAACTGATCGGCAATACTGCGCCCCGCCAGAAACATACGACCGGGCAAAAGGCTCTCCGTTTTCGCCCCCTCGGCCCGAATGACATGGTGCTGTGACAGGAGTACGTGATGGTAGGTGACCTGACGGCGGCCCCACATCACACGTACACTAGGCAGGTCGGTTATCCCCCGCGCGGGTACCAACAAACCTGCCAAAAGCAGTCGGTGCTGAGGCGACACCTGCAAAGATCTGGTCGGTGCACCGGGGCCGAGGCTGCCGGGTTTGAATTCTATCGGGTATTGGCCAGTGGCGCGCAGGTCATCGGCATTCAGATGTTGCATCCCGATCCATCGGACTGGCTGTGGCCCCGCATCCTCGGTCAGCACCTTATCGCCGATCCGCAGCGCCTCCACTGCAACAGGGCCGCGTGGCGTGTCGATGCGGCAACCGCTGGCGAAACAGGGGATTGACGCCGCTTCGCTGCGGTAGGTACCAGTCGGCTCGTGATACCTGTAGGAGACACCCGATGTCGGATCTTCGCTGACGGCACTGCCATCGACCGTGCCCACGTTGTTGGTACCGGGAAAGCCCGGCAGGTTTTGAATTGCCGGCGGATCCGATGACATGTTGAAGACGATGTAGTCGCCCGTGGCGGGGTTAACGAGCGCAATGGCCTCATCATGGGAGCCGACGTTACCTTCGCTCAGCAAGTTGGTGCTCACACCGCCCGAGCCGGACTCAACCCCCCCTTCGGAGGCTTCCTGCGCCCAAGGGGGTACGGGACCGCTGATTTCATTGATGATGTGCAGGGTTTGCCCAGTCTTCAAAACGGTGCCGGGTGGAAACGTGTGGTACAACCCGTCCTGAGCGGTATCGGGCGCGCCATATCCTGTCGAATCCGACCAGATCTGCCAGCCGGAGACATCCAGCGGCGCACCGCTGTCGTTGGTGATGGAGACAAACTCATCCTCTTGGGTGGCGGTGCCATCACCATCGGTATCAAGGGTTTGCTCAGAGCTGGATTGCGGGTTGTTATCTGCGTAGATCTGATCGAACCGGACGCCCTGCAGGTTGGCTGTCATACCACGCTCCTTCACCACCGCGTGGTCGTACCAGTATAAGCTTTAGGGAGTGCTAACGCCCGGCCGACTGGTCTATCCGGAGTTTCGGCTTTGCAAAGCCATGCCGGTCGGTTACAGACCGCGGCAGACATGCGCGTGCAGCCCGCTTTGGCTAGAATCACCTGACGTGGTCCGTTTCACCGGATCGGGTTTCACGCGTACAACGATATATGAGACCCCGAGAAAGGTGACGCACCCATGGCAAATTCGCCGCAAGCTAAAAAACGCGCTCGTCAGAACGAGACGCGGTTCCAGATCAACAAAGCGCGCCGGTCGCGCATTCGGACCTTCCTGCGCCGGGTAGAAGAGGCCATTGCCTCCGGCGACAAAGACGCCGCAACCGCAGCGCTGCGCGCCGCCCAACCCGAACTGATGCGGGGGGTCACCAAGGGGGTGTTTCATAAAAACACCGCTTCGCGAAAAATTTCGCGACTCTCCTCGCGGGTAAAGTCGTTGGGATAAACAACCCTGACGTGTTGCTAGAGACACACTTGGAGTGACGATGAAAAGCGCCGTTTATCGGCGCTTTTTTGCGTTTTTTGAGACTCTTTCTGCCTGTTCGGAGATTCTTTTTTGAAAATCCTGAGTCAAGAATGAAGATCAGTTGCCGTCTCGCGAGCGAACTTGCTACCTAGGTCCTGCGATTCATGTCGCCATGGGGGGACAGGCTCTGATTGCTCATCTCGGACCGCTGCGGAACGGGATGACACAGGGGATGGATGCTGCGGAACTCCGTAGCATGTAGGTCTGCAAAAGCTGCTACGCCAGTGTTTTGCCCTGTCGAAAAAAATGCGGACGGTGTTATCCGACCAAAGGCTGTCGTCAGTTTTAGAACGTCAGCCAACGGGAGGGGATTGCCAAATTTATAGATGCCTGCTGGGTATTAACCTGTTCTTATCCAAGAATGGGCCAGGAAAGGCATGTCCGCCGACGGCAAAGAAGGATGCAATACCCGGATCGGAAATCCGCGGTGTCGCACGGGAAAAACGCGAAAGGGACATGTGTCTACTATGACCAAGGAAAAATGGGGGCAGCTGAGGCAGCGGTTGCTCAAGACAGTCGGGCAGAACAACTACACCAATTGGATTGAACCGATTGAATTTCGGGCGGCGGATGACGGGATAGCCACGCTTGAGGTGCCGACAAATTTTCTGGGCAATTACGTCAATCAGAACTTTGCTGAGCTGATTTTGCATGAGTTGAAGGCGGAGGATCCGTCCTTGCGCCGTCTGCGCTTTGCCGTGCCTGTTCCGGCCGGAACAGAGCCCGTGCAAGAGACCGTCGCGCCCCCCCAGGTGACGCAAAAACCAGCCAACGCGCGAAGCGGCTCCGGCAAGGGTGGTGGTTTGGGCACAGCACCGCTCGACAAACGGTTCACGTTCGACACCTTTGTCGTCGGCAAGCCCAACGAGCTTGCTCATGCGGCAGCGCGCCGGGTGGCCGAAGGGGGTCCTGTCACCTTCAACCCCCTATTTCTGTACGGCGGCGTGGGTCTCGGCAAGACGCACCTGATGCACGCCATCGCCCATGAGCTGCGCGCCCGACGGCCGGAGATGAACGTGCTGTATCTGTCGGCAGAGCAGTTCATGTACCGCTTCGTACAGGCGCTGCGCGACCGCAAGATGATGGATTTCAAGGAGATTTTCCGCTCCGTCGATGTGCTGATGGTGGATGATGTGCAATTCATCGCCGGCAAGGACAGCACGCAGGAGGAGTTCTTTCACACCTTCAATGCGCTGGTCGATCAGAACAAGCAGATCATCATCTCCGCGGACCGGGCCCCGGGTGAGATCAAGGATCTCGAAGATCGTGTCAAATCCCGCCTGCAATGTGGCCTGGTCGTGGATTTGCACCCGACGGACTATGAATTGCGGCTGGGTATCCTGCAGAGCAAGGTTGAGCAGCAACGGCGCAACTACCCGGGGCTGCAGGTCGATGACGGCGTGCTGGAATTTCTGGCGCACCGTATCTCGACCAATGTCCGCGTGCTCGAAGGCGCTCTGACACGGCTCTTTGCCTTTGCCTCGCTGGTTGGGCGTGAGATCAACATGGAGCTGACGCAGGATTGCCTGTCAGACGTGCTGCGCGCGAGCGAGCGCAAGATCACGGTGGAGGAGATCCAACGCAAGGTGTCGGATCACTACAACATCCGGCTCAGCGACATGATCGGGCCGAAGCGGCTACGGTCCTACGCGCGGCCACGGCAGGTGGCGATGTATCTTTGCAAGAAGATGACCAGCCGATCCCTGCCCGAGATTGGGCGTCGTTTCGGCGGACGGGATCACACCACGGTGATGCATGGGGTCAAGCGGATCGAGGAGCTAAAGGTCCAGGACGGTCAAATCGCCGAAGATCTGGAATTGCTTCGCCGCGCATTGGAAGAGTAGGCGCGGCAGCAGCCCGCGGTCCATGGCGTGGTGCTGTAATGCTCCGGGAACGGTAACCCGCGGTGCTTCATCGCACCGGACAACTTTGAAACAGCGATGGTATTGCTTTTGCCCGGCCCTGAAAAGGCCGGGCACTTCCATTCAGCAAAGGAGCGTCCCGGCAAAAGCACGACCGCGATGTGATCCGCCATCTGCCCGGGTCGGACCCCTATCTCGCTGGAAAAGTCCCCCCTGGTCTCCCATCTGACGCACCAAAAACGAACTCCGAGTCTCAACCGACCGGCCCTGAGCACCACCGCATGCCAAGGGCGCCGCGCAAAACGCTTCAAGCGTTTTCTTCCGTTGCACCCGATGATCCGCCGGCGCGACCAAGGGCTGCCCGCGCTTTGATAGGAAGCCACCAGCATGAGGTGCCAAAAATCTGATGCAGCAGGGAAACGGCCCTGCGAAACACCCGTAAAACGGTTAATAAGGTCTTGTGAAGTCAGCGGAACCGGGTACCTTGCCATTCCCGGCGGATGCGAAGGACAAGGCACATGAAGATCAGCATCGAACGCGCGTCTCTGCTCAAGGCGGTGAGCCAGGCTCAATCAGTTGTCGAACGACGCAACACCATTCCGATCCTGGCCAATGTGCTGATCGAGGCGGAAGGCAGCGATGTAACGTTCCGCGCCACCGATCTCGACATAGAGGTCGTGGATAAGACCCCCGCGCAGGTCGAGCGCGCGGGGGCGACCACGGTCGCCGCCACCACCCTGCACGAGATCGTGCGCAAGCTGCCCGATGGCGCTTTGGTCAGCCTGACGGCAGATGGTGCCACGGGGCGGCTGACGGTAGAGGCGGGGCGCTCGAACTTCTCTCTTGCGACACTGCCGCGTGAGGATTTCCCGGTCATGGCGTCGTCGGAGTACGCGTCGAACTTCTCCGCCCCCGCGCCGGTGCTGCGGCGGCTCTTCGACAAGTCGAAATTTGCCATCTCCACCGAGGAGACGCGGTACTACCTCAACGGGGTCTACATGCATGTGGCCGATGCCGAAGGCGGGCAGGTTCTGCGCTGCGTGGCCACCGATGGCCACCGGCTGGCCCGGATCGACGCCGATCTGCCCGAGGGCGCGGCGGACATGGCCGGTGTCATCGTGCCGCGCAAGACGGTGGGAGAGCTGCGCAAGCTGCTGGAGGACGATGATCTGAAAATCGCCGTATCCGTGAGCGAGACCAAAGTGCGCTTTGCCACACCAGAGATCACGCTGACTTCCAAGGTGATCGACGGCACCTTTCCCGATTACACGCGCGTCATCCCGCAGAACAACAGCCGCAAGCTCGAAGTCGATGCAGCTGATTTTGCCAAGGCGGTGGACCGCGTTGCTACGGTCAGCTCCGAACGCTCACGGGCGGTCAAACTGCAACTGGATGAGGACCGGCTCGTGCTCTCGGTCAACGCGCCTGATTCCGGCGCGGCAGAGGAAGAGCTCGCCGTTGCTTATGGCGACGAACGGCTGGAGATCGGCTTTAACGCGAAATACCTTCTGGAAATCGCCAGCCAGGTGGATCGCGAGAACGCGGTGTTCCTTTTCAACTCTTCGGGCGATCCAACGCTGATGCGCGAAGGCAATGATCTCTCCGCAGTTTATGTGGTGATGCCGATGCGCGTCTGACGCGGCGACGCTGTGCTCAGTGGCCGCCCGACGACGACGGCCGATCGTGTCACCCACAAAAAGGCCTGAGCCATGGCGCTTTATCTCTCGGCTCTGACCCTCTCACATTTCAGGTCGCACAAACTGGCCCGGCTGACACTGGACGGGCGCCCCGTGGCGCTCTTCGGGGCCAATGGCGCGGGCAAGACCAATGTGCTGGAAGCGGTATCGCTGTTCTCGCCGGGGCGCGGGCTGCGACGGTCGAGCGCGCAGGACATGACGCGGCGACCCGAGGCTCTGGGCTGGAAGCTAACCGGGCTGCTTTCTGGTTCCGCGACCGCGCGGGAGATCGAGATCACCTCGGAAGGTGGTGCCGCGCGGCAACTGCGGATCGATGAGAAACCGGCCACCCAGAGCCTGCTCGCCCAACTGGCGCGGGTGGTCTGGCTGATACCCGCGATGGACCGGCTGTGGATCGAAGGAGCAGAAGGGCGGCGGCGGTTTCTGGACCGCATCGCGCTGAGTTTCGCGCCCGACCACGCGGAGGCGTCGCTCGTCTATGAGCGCGCCATGCGGGAGCGTAACCGCCTGCTCAAGGATCAGGTACGGGATGCGGCATGGTACGGTGCTCTGGAAACGCAGATGTCAGAGGCCGGCGTGCGGATCGACAGAAATCGCCAGGCAGCGCTCACCCGGCTGGCACAGGCGCAGGAGGGCGCGGCGACGGCCTTTCCCGCCGCAGATATGGTGCTGAGCCATCCCAGCGGTCCCTTGCCAGACGCCCCCCAAGACCTGCGCACGGCACTGGCCGACAGCAGACGGCAGGACATGGCGGCAGGGCGCAGCCTGCTGGGGCCGCACCGCGCCGATCTGGATGCGACCTATCAGGCAAAGGGGATCCCCGCCCGGGACTGCTCTACCGGCGAGCAGAAAGCGCTGCTCATTTCGGTGATCCTTGCCAACGCCCGGGCGCTCGCAGCCGATATCGGAGCACCGCCGATCCTCCTGCTGGACGAGGTGGCGGCGCATCTGGACCCGGACCGCCGGGCAGCACTTTACAATGAAATCGTGGCCGTGGGCGCGCAGGCCTGGATGACCGGAACCGAACGGGGCCTCTTCGATGCTCTGGGTGACCGCGCGCAGTATTTCGAGGTCACCGAAAGCGCCGGCGTGTCAGACGTGGCCCCGCGGCCGTGACCGTTCAGGCGACGGATCTGGCGCTCTACGGCTGGGCGCTGGTGATCCTGTTTCTGACGCCCGGCCCGGTCTGGCTCGCGCTGATGGCACGGGCACTCTCGGGCGGGTTTGCCGCCGCCTGGCCGCTGGCACTGGGCGTTGCCGTGGGCGATATCCTCTGGCCGCTTGTGGCGGTGCTTGGCATCTCCTGGATACTGTCGGTCTTCGATGTCTTCATGGTGGTGATGCGGTGGATCGCCTGCGGGGTCTTCCTCGCCATGGGGGCGCTGCTGATCGCCCGGGCCGACAAGCAGATCAGCACGGACGGGCGGCTGACACGACCGGGCATATGGCCAGGATTTGCCGCAGGTCTGATCGCCATTCTGGGTAACCCCAAGGCAGTGCTCTTCTACATGGGGGTGCTGCCCGGGTTCTTTGATCTGCGGCAGATTACAGCGCCGGATGTGGGCGCGATTGTCGCCGCCTCCGTCGCTGTGCCACTGCTCGGCAACCTGTTGCTGGCCGCCGGTGTCGGCCGGGCGCGGCGCTGGATCACGCGGCCCGGCACACTGAAACGGATCAACGTCGTCTCGGGTCTGTTGCTGATGCTCGTCGGTGTGGTTTTGCCATTCACCTGACACAAAATATTGTGGCTGCCGCGTGACATCCGCGCACAAAAATCGTATAAAATCATAAAAATAGGAAGGGTGTTCGGCATGTCCGACAACGATCAGACGCCGGAAGACTACGGCGCAGATTCCATCAAAGTTCTCAAAGGGTTGGAGGCTGTCAGAAAACGGCCCGGGATGTACATTGGCGACACCGATGACGGCTCTGGTCTGCACCATATGGTCTATGAGGTCGTGGACAACGGCATTGATGAGGCGTTGGCCGGTCATGCCGATGCGGTGACGGTCACAATCCACGCGGACTCCTCGGTCTCCGTCAGCGACAATGGCCGCGGGATCCCGGTAGGCATCCACGAAGAAGAAGGCGTCTCCGCTGCCGAAGTGATCATGACCCAGCTGCACGCGGGCGGGAAATTCGACAGCAACTCCTACAAGGTGTCGGGCGGCCTGCACGGTGTCGGCGTATCCGTGGTCAACGCGCTTTCCGACTGGCTGGAGCTGCGGATCTGGCGCGAGGGGTCTGAGCATGTGGCGCGGTTCGAGGGCGGCTTCACGACCGAGCATCTTGAGGTCGTGGGCGAGACGGACAGGACGGGCACGGAAGTGCGCTTCATGGCCTCGACGGAGACGTTTTCCAATCTGGAATACTCCTTCGATGTGCTGGAAAAACGGCTGCGCGAACTGGCGTTCCTGAATTCCGGCGTGCGGATCATCCTGATGGACGAGCGGCCCGCCGAGCCCCTGCGGACTGAGCTTTTCTACGAAGGTGGGGTGAAGGAATTCGTCAAATACCTCGACCGGCACAAATCCTCCGTCATGCCGGAACCGATTTTCATCACCGGCGAGCGCGACGAGATCGGCGTCGAAGTCGCCATGTGGTGGAACGACAGCTATCACGAGAATGTGCTGCCCTTCACCAACAACATCCCTCAACGCGATGGCGGCACCCATATGGCGGGCTTTCGCGGGGCACTGACCCGGACGATCAACAACTATGCGCAATCCAGCGGGATCGCCAAAAAAGAAAAGATCAACTTCACAGGCGATGACGCACGCGAGGGGCTGACCTGCGTGCTGTCGGTGAAAGTGCCGGATCCGAAGTTCTCCAGCCAGACCAAGGACAAGCTGGTGAGTTCCGAGGTGCGCCCGGCGGTCGAGGGGCTGGTGAACGAAAAACTGGCCGAGTGGTTCGAGGAAAACCCCAATGAGGCCCGCGTCGTGGTTGGCAAGATCATCGAGGCAGCACAGGCCCGCGAGGCCGCCCGAAAGGCGCGGGAGCTGACCCGGCGCAAGACGGCGATGGATGTGAACTTCCTTGCAGGCAAGCTCAAGGATTGCTCCGAAAAGGATCCGTCAAAGACCGAAGTTTTCCTGGTGGAGGGGGACTCGGCAGGTGGCTCTGCCCAGACGGGACGGGACCGGCAAACGCAAGCGATCCTGCCGCTCAAGGGCAAGATCCTCAACGTGGAGCGGGCGCGGTTTGACCGGATGCTCTCCAGTCAGGAGATCGGGAACCTCGTGATGGCGCTCGGTACGGGCATCGGGCGAGATGAGTTCAATATCGACAAACTGCGCTACCACAAGATCGTCATCATGACCGATGCGGATGTGGACGGAGCGCATATCCGGACGCTGCTGCTGACGTTCTTCTACCGGCAGATGCCGGAGCTGATCGAAAACGGGCATCTCTATATCGCGCAGCCGCCGCTGTATAAAGTGAGCCGCGGAAAGTCGGAGGTCTACCTCAAGGACGAGGCCGCGATGGAGGAATATCTGATCGGGCAGGGCATCGACGGTGCTGTGTTGCGGCTGGCGGGGGGCAGCGAAATCGCGGGCGCAGATCTTGCCCGCGTGGTCGATCAGGCCCGTCAGATGCGGCGGGTCTTGCAAGCCTTCCCGACCCATTATCCCCGACATATTCTGGAGCAGGCGGCGATTGCGGGCGCCTTTGCACCGGGCGTGGTGGATGCAGATCTGCAGGGCACGGCGGATAAGGTCGCCGCCCGGTTGAACCTCATCGCACCAGAGTATGAGCGCGGCTGGCAGGGGCGGATCACGCAGGATCACGGCATCCGGTTAGCGCGGATCCTGCGCGGTGTGGAAGAGGTGCGCACGCTGGACGGTCGCATCCTGCGCGGCGGCGAGGCCAAGCGCACCGGCAGTTTCACCAAGGATCTGCAGGAGATTTACGCTCAGCCTGCGACGCTGATGCGCAAGGACCGCGGGCAGCAGATCCTCGGGCCGATGGATCTGCTCGACGCGATCCTGCAGGAGGGCGAAAAGGGCCTGTCGCTACAGCGCTACAAGGGGCTGGGCGAGATGAACCCGGATCAGCTGTGGGAAACGACGCTGGACCCGGATGCGCGCACGCTCTTGCAGGTGAAGGTGGATGATATGGCTGAGGCCGATGATCTCTTTACCAAGCTGATGGGCGATGTGGTGGAACCACGGCGTGAGTTCATCCAACAGAACGCGCTAAGCGTGGAGAATCTGGATTTCTGAGGTGAACCCGCGTGTGTGAGTCTCACCAGCAGTATGCGCGAACTCTCATAGCCGTTTTCTCCCTCATGAGGTTATCGCATAAAAAATGCTGTAACGGATGTGGATAACACTGAGGGCAGCGTTCGTCCGCGGGCGTCGCGCTGAAAGCACCCGCCCGGAGGGGGCGGACGGGCGCTGCCCGGCGGTTCCCGCCGAGCGGTTGGTCAATCCCCTTCCCAGGCTGGCATCGGTTCTTTCGCGATAAAGGCACCGATGCCGCGTTCGGTATCGCGCGCCATCATGTTCTCGGCCATGGCAGCACCTGTGTAGGCATAAGCCTCGGCCAGCCCCATCTCGGCCTGCTTGTAAAACGCCTCCTTGCCGATCTTCACTGCAACCGGGCTCTTGGACACAATCGTCTCGGCCATGGAACGGGCAACGGCGGAGAGATCAGCCTCCGGTACGGCACGGTTGATCAGCCCCATCTCGGCAGCCTTCGGCGCCGGAACGAACTCGCCCAGCAACAGCATCTCCATCGCCTGCTTGCGCGGCACATTCCGGCTGAGCGCGACCATGGGGGTCGAACAGAACAGCCCGATGTTCACGCCGGAGGTCGCAAAGCGCGCAGTGTCTGCCGCAACGGCCAGATCACAGCTGGCCACCAGCTGGCAACCGGCGGCGGTGGCGATCCCCTGCACTTCGGCGATCACCGGCTGGGGCAGGTTCACGATGGACAGCATCATACGGGTACAGGTCTCGAAGAGCTGGTTGAAATAGCCATGCCCTGCGTCCGCATCAGCCCGCCGCGCGGTCATTTCCTTGAGGTTATGCCCGGCGCAGAAATGCGCGCCCGCGCCCCGCAGGATCACCGCCCGAATCTGCCGGTCCGCAGCAATGTCGTCGAGCGCTGACTGAAGGGCCGCCATCACATCCTCCGACAGCGCATTCATCGCCTTGGGCCGGTTCAGGGTCAGTGTGGCGATACCATCTGCGGTCTCGATCAACAGGGGTGGGGTGTCTTGGGTCATGGGTGCGTCCTCCTGCACACGATGAAGCGCATGCAGCGCGCCCGGTGCAAGAAGTTTCTGAGGATCCGCTCAGGCCTCCGTCTCCGCCACGAGATAGCGGGACATGGCCGCGCGCAGATCATCGGGCCAGGGGGTCGGGCGTCCTTCGGCCATCTGCAGATAGACCAGCGTCAAACGCGCGCTGAGGCGGCGTTCGTCCCCGTCGCGGGCAGTGACGTCGAGCTGAGCTGAGGTTCGTCCCAGCCGCATCACCACCAGAGACCAATCGAGCACATCGCCCATCCGTGAGGGCGCCGTGAAGTCCGCAGAGATGCTCGCCGTGGGCACCCCGTAGCCTGACTGCATGTGCATCTCGGCAAAGGAGAAACCAAGACTGGTGTCAAACCACGCCTCAACGGTCTGGTTCACCATCTCGAAATATCGGGGGTAGAAGACGATGCCGGCGGGATCGCAATGCTGAAACAGGATCTTGAGGCGGTGCGTAAAGGTCTGGGGCATCCGGTCATCGTGACGCAGCGAGGCGCGGCGTCAACCCCGGGCCGATGGTGACATCGCGGCCAGATCGGCCAGAATGGGACAGTCGGGCCGGTCATTGCCGGCACAGGCCGCGACGAGATGGGAGAGCGTGGCGCGCATCTGCTCCAACTCCGCGATCTTTCGGTCGATCTCCTCCAGATGCGTCTGTGCCAGACGGCGCACATCAGCGCTGGCCCGCGCGGGATCGTCGTAGAGCCGCAAGAGGCTCCGGCAGGCTTCCACCCCAAAGCCCAGCGAACGGGCGCGCCCGATGAAGGCGAGGCTATGCAGATCGGTATCCGAAAAATGACGGTAGCCGTTTGCCGCACGCGCGGGCGTGATCAGACCGATCTCCTCGTAATAGCGGACGGTCTTGACGGGCAGGCCGGTGCGCTCGGCCACGTCTGAGATGTTCATGACGCCTCTCTTTTCAGGCCACGCAGGCGCATGGCGTTGGTGAGTACGAAAAGGCTCGACAGCGCCATTGCGGCGGCGGCCAGTTGCGGCGATAGCATCAGCCCGAAGCGCGCAAAGAGCGCGCCCGCCGCGACCGGAATGAGCGCGGCGTTATAGGCAAAGGCCCAGAAAAGGTTCTGCCGGATGTTGCGTAGCGTCGCGCGGGAAAGGCGGATGGCCGTCGCAACGCCGCGGGGATCGCCGGACATCAACACCACATCCGCGGCGCCGATCGCAATATCGGTGCCGGTGCCGATGGCGATACCCACATCCGCGCGGGCAAGCGCTGGTCCGTCATTAATGCCGTCGCCAACGAAGGCGAGGCTGTGGCCTTGGCTCAAATAGGTCTCTAACGCGGCGATTTTCCCTTCGGGGCGCACGTCGGCGATGACCTCCTCAATCCCGATCCGCTCTGCGACCGCGCGGGCGGTGGCCTCTCGATCACCGGTGATCATCGCAACGCGCAGGCCCTGCGCCTTCAGGGCAGAGATCGTTGCCCCCGCGCTTTCCTTGATCGGGTCAGAGACCGCGATCAGCGCCGCGGGTGTTCCGTCGATGGCGGCAAAGAAGACCGTCTTACCGGTGCTGGCGAGGGTTTCCGCGCGCGCGATCATTGGGCCGAGATGGATACTCTCAGCTGACATCAGATCGGCAGTACCGATGAGGACACGCTGGCCCGCAACGTCGCCTTGAGCCCCCAGACCGGTGAGAGCGCGCACACCCTGAGCCTCCGGCAGCAACCACCCGGCGGCAGCAGCGACCACGGCGCCGGCGACGGGATGCTCCACCCGGGCCTCCACCGCGCCGACCTGCGCCAATACCTCGTCGCGCACCATTCCCTCTGTCACCTCGAAGTCGGTCAGCGTCGGGCGCCCTTCGGTGAGCGTCCCGGTTTTGTCAAAAGCGACCACGTCCACCTGCGACAGAGCCTGCAGAGCATCGCCCTTCCGAAAGAGCACGCCAAGCTCCGCTGCGCGACCCGTTGCCACCATGATCGACGTGGGCGTGGCCAAACCCATGGCACAGGGGCAGGCGATGATCAGCACGGCAACACCGGCGACCAGCGCCTGCGGCAAGCTGCCGACAGCCAGCCAGACGCCGACGGTGATCAGCGCCACCAGCAAAACCGCCGGAACGAACCAGAGCGTCACCCGGTCCACCAGCGCCTGAATGGGCAGCTTGGCCCCCTGCGCGTCCTGCACCATGCGGATGATCCCGGCCAGTACCGTGTCGGCGCCGACGTGGGTCGCGGTGATCGTCAGCGCGCCCGGGCCATTGATGGTGCCGCCGGTGACAGGATCGCCCGTGGTCTTGGCGACCGGCATCGCTTCACCGGTGATCATGCTCTCGTCCAGATGGCTGGTGCCATCGGTCACGGTGCCGTCCACCGGCACCCGCTCCCCCGGGCGTAGCAGGATCACATCGCCCCGGACGATCTTTGCCACGGGAATGTCCCCTGTGCTGTCGCCGCGGCGCACCCGGGCTGTCTTGGGCTGCAGATCCAGGAGCGCGCGGATGGCCTCACCGGTGCGCCCCTTGGCGCGTGCCTCCAGCCAGCGGCCCAGCAGGATAAAAAGGATAATGACGGCAGCAGGCTCGAAATAGACCGCGCGGGCGCCGGGCGGCAGGGTCTGCGGCAGGAGCAGCACCCAGAGCGAAAAGAGATACGCGGCCCCGGTCCCGATGGCCACGAGACTGTTCATATCCGGCGCACCCTTGCGGAGCGCGGCACCCCCCAGCGTAAAGAAGGCCCGACCAGGCCCGACAAGCATCAGCGTTGTGAACGCAGCCTGCAGGATCCAGCTTTGCTGCAGCCCGATGGTCCGGTGAATAAGGTGGTGAAACCCCGGAAAGAGATGCCCACCCATCTCCAGCACCACAACTGGCAGGGCAAGTGCGGCGGCAATCCAGACCCGGTGCAGCAGCGCCCGTGCCGTGGCATCCCGACGGGCATCGGCAGCAGCGGTATCGCGATTGCGCAACACCGTGGCAGGATAGCCCGCCTGCGTGGCAGTCTCCGCCAGATCGGCGGCGGACGGACCGCCCGGTTCAACGTCGATCGTCGCCTCTTCGGTGGCGAGGTTCACCGCGACCCGGCTCACACCCGGCACCGCCACCAGCGCCCGGTCCACCCGGCCCACGCAAGCCGCGCAGGACATCTTCTCGACACTCAATGTAATGGTTGCGGGCGCTGCCACGGCTCTCTCTCCTGCTTGCGCTACGAGGAGATAAAGGCTCCGGTTACTGGAAGGTCAAGAGCTTTGCACCGGGCCACCGTTTTGTGACCTGCAGCGATGCGCTTTGCTGCGGCCGCGCATGTCCAAAAGCTCGCATCAAAGCCGTGTTGCGGCGGCAGGGCCGTTCAGATCAGGCGCGCTTCTCTTCCACAGTGGGTTCGGAAGTCTCGCTTTCGAGCAGTTCCGCGTCCTCGATCCCGTCATCCGCGGTGGTCTCTTCGGGCGCGCTGCTGACCGGATCCTCCACCTGACCGACGATGAGCGGTAGCATCTGGACACCACCCGGCATGGCAACCTCCGCCAACGGCGGGGTTTTCCAGGCGAGCGTATCAAAGCTTTCGCAGTTCTCGCAGACCGGTGCCCAATCTGCATGAATGTGCTGGCAATTGTCGCAGATCCACTGCGGCCCACGGGATACGGTGAGCGCGCGGGCGAGCCAGCCGCGGACAACCGCATCCGGAGCGCCCTCGCCGCGTTCGATTGCCGCCATCAGCGTGACCGACCGTGCGGTCGGATCCGTCTCAACCAGATCGCCGAGCGCGCGGCGCGCCTCCGGGAAATCTTCGTTGGCGATGTGCAACTCTGCCAGCAACATGCGCGTCTCGGGATCGTCTGCATTGATCCGCGTCAGCAGGGAAAAACGTTTCAACCGCGCTGCCGGGGTCTCGTCCGGCTCAATCTCCGCGAAGGCGGCGGCCAGATCGGGATGTGGTTTGGTCTCCCACGCTTTTTTGACGATGCGCGTGGCTAGACGCGGCTTGCCCTTTTCGATGTAGCTGCGGGCGGCCATCACGGCCGCAGGCACCAGATCAGGCGACAGCTTGTTGGCCTCTATCGCCTTTTCCTGCGTCTCGATGGAGACATCGTCGGACAACAGATCCTTTGCCTCTGACAGCGCCAGCACCGCATCCCGCCGCTTGTGGACATCACGCGGCAGGCTGCCGTATTTCAACTTGGCGCTGAGCGTCTCGCGGGCGCCGGACCAGTCGTGCCTGCGCGCCTGCAGTTGCAGCAACACATCCTGCGTCTCTTCGTGCTTGGGTTTGATGGCAAAGGCTTTCTCCGCCAGTTTCAACGCTGTCTCCGTATCGCCATCCGCCAGCTTTTGCTTGAGAATGCCCCGGACACCGACAAAGCGCGTAGCATCGTCCGTCACCAGCTTCTTGTAGGTTTCCTCGGCCTTGCGCCGGTCGCCCGCAAGCTCTGCCGCCTGCGCGGTCAACAGGTTGGTCAGTGCCGGTTTGTTGAGGTATTTTTCTGCCTTGGCGGCCTTGGCCATGGCGGTGCTGCCCTCGCCACTGGCCAGCGCCATCATCCCGTCAGACAGCGCCTGAAATCCCTTGCGCTCCCGGTTCCGGTCGAAATACCGCGACAGGGCGGTTTCATCACCGTTCAGGAAATGCCAGGTCGCGATGAGCAGCGACAGCAGTTTCAGCCCGATCCAGACCGCGACCACCAGGACCAGCACCGCGATCACCGATTGCAGCGGGCCAAAGGTGTATTCGCTGCCCATAACGGTGACCTGCACGCCACCCTCGCTCTCCAGCAGGTACCCCGCGGCAAGTGCTGCCAGCGCGATGACGGCGACGAAGAGAACGATCTTGATAAGGGACCAGAGCATAAAATCGACTTTCTTAATTGACCGTCAGGCTGTCGGAGAGCGCCCGGGCGGCATCACTTGCTTCTTTGCGGGCCGTTGCCCCGTCGAGCCAGCCCTGCATCGCGGCACGTGCAGGATCCGGCAGCGCCTGCAACTCGGTCAGGGCCGTGTCCAGATCCCCTTGCTGTACTGCCGCCTCAGCACGGGAGAGGATGGCATCCGGGTCACTTCCCTCGCGCGGGGTGACGGATCGGGCACCAAGCTGACGGCGCAGGAACCCTCCCAGACCGGCGGTCTCGCCCTCGGGCACCTCCGACCGGGCGGCATTCAGGGCGGCGCGCGCGGCGTCGGGGAAGTCCTCCCGCAGGGCATTCAGGCTCGGCACCCCGTCGGCAGCAGCCGTGCGCAGCGCTTCGGGTACCTCCACCGGCGCGACTTCCTCCAGATCCGTGAGTGCGGGGCCGAAACTCTCGCCACTTTCCACCGCGGTGAGGACACGGGTCAGCGCCGCGCGGGCCAGCAACCGCTCCGCCTCGGCACTGGCGCGAGCATCGGCTTCGGCCAGACGGGTCTGCAGCGTATCAACAGCGGACTGCAACGCGCTGATCTCTGCGCTGTTGTCTTGCGGCAGTCCGGGTGTCTCTGGCGTCGGGCGCGCCTCGACGGCATCCAGACGGGCCGTGATTTCGGCAAGCGTGGTGTCGATCTCTGCCACCGCGTCCGGCAGATCCAGCAGCGCGTCGGGGATCGGCGTGGGCTCGGATGCAGGCGCTGCGGGCGGGGTAGGCGGCTCACGCTGCTCCAGCACCGCGAGGCGCTCTGTCAGGGCGGCGGTCGCCTCGCTCAGCGGCGTCAGATCAACCTGGGGCGGCGGGTCAGCGGGGGGAAAGAACCCGTCGAGCAATTCACCGCGCCCGGCAATGAAGCCAATCATCGCCGCGACCACACCACCAAAGACCGCAGGCCAAAAGCTGGCCTTCTGAGGTGGCGGAGGTGGCACGACGGCCGGTGGATGAGCGGGCCGTGCACCGTCGTCAGCCTCGACCGATCGGTCAGTATCCGTCGTCTCCTCTCCGGCACGAGCGGCAAGCGCGTCTTCCTTGAGGTCATCATGGTCGATGTCGGTTTCGGTTTTCTCACTGACTTTGGCGCCGTCCGATGGCGTATCGGCGGTATCGTCCTCGACCTTCTCGATCGATTTTTCCGCGTCTAATTCCGGCGTCGCAGGGTCCTGATCAGGGGTTTTATTGTCATTACCTTCGGAGACGGGCGCGTCCGCGGCATCCGTCTGAGCCTCTTCTACATCGGTTTTCAGCGTCTCTGCCGGGCCATCTGGGTCCTCGCCTGAGGTTTCAACCGGATCCTTGTCAGTCATCAGCGCCGGGTCGGCGCTGGCTTCTCCCCACGGCTTGGAAGATGTTTTTTCAACCTCTTCACCTTCCGGGATGGTGTCTTTCACCTCTTTCGATGCGTCGGTTTTTGATTGTTTTTCTTTGGCCACGACATCCACCTTTTTCGAATCTTCCCCGAGCGGCACCTTCAAGACCTTACTCGGGCGACCTTTTTCCCTCAACCCAAGCTGACGCGCTGAACCACCTTTTCAAGGCAATCGATCATTGCGGCGGCATCCGGACGCGCCGCGGTATCGAGCGACAGCAACCGCAGATCTCGCAACGGCGCAGCAACTGCCGGGCTCAGCGCCATGGCGTGGATCGGCCCACCCGCAGGGTAAAGCTGTGCAAACCACGCTGCAGCGCGGGGCGAGAAAAGCGGCACTAATACGGGGTTTTCGCTCTCAATCAGGGCCTGCGCAGCGGATGTAGGGGGGATCAGGATCTGATCGTAGACCACCTGACGCGCGGCGGTGATATTGGCGTCTTGCAACCGCTCTGCCACTGCACCGCGGGTATGCCGACCGCTGAAATGCACAAGCGGCCTGCGGGGGGGAGACTGGATCAGATGTGTCACAAGCGCGTCGGCCGTTTCACCGCAGAAGTGCGCCTGCCATCCCGCATTCAGGGCCATTTCAGTTGTGCGGTGGCCCACGCAGAACGCGAACCGCCCCGCCCCGGCTGGCGCAAAACTCACACCATTGGCAGAGGTGAAAACGGCCCCATCCTCCGGGCCGAGGTCGCATCCCTCCCCGACCGCGGTGATCTGCATCAGCGGGCTTTCGATGACCTCCATGCGCTGGCGCAGCGCGTCGGGCAAGGCCGCGACAAAGCGGGCATTGGCCGGCGCCGGGCGTGTCATGATGAGCGGAATGGCCTTGGTGTCCATAACTCTCCCCGGCATTGTTTACGGCCCTGTGTGGTGTTACCTGCGCGCGGATATGCTTGCAACGGGGTCCGCTGTGACGGGATCGACCACCATCTTGGGGCTGGAGAGCAGCTGCGACGATACCGCCGCCGCGGTCTTGCGGCGCGACGGGCAGGGGGGCACACGCATCCTGTCCTCGGTGGTGCGCGGCCAGGCGGATCTGCACGCGCCCTTTGGTGGCGTCGTCCCCGAGATCGCGGCGCGCGCCCATGCGGAACTGCTGGATCACTGCGTCGAGGAAGCGCTGGACGCCGCGGGCGTTGGTCTGCGGGACCTCGATGCGCTGGCAGTGACGGCAGGGCCGGGGCTGATCGGTGGCGTCGTCTCCGGCGTGATGTGCGCCAAGGGGCTGTCGGTGGCCACGGGCCTGCCGCTCTACGGGATCAACCATCTGGCGGGCCACGCGCTGACGCCGCGGCTCACTGATGATGTCGCATATCCCTATCTGATGCTGCTGGTCTCAGGCGGGCATTGCCAATTTCTGATCGTCCGCGGACCCGCTGAATTCGAGCGGATTGGCGGCACCATTGATGACGCGCCCGGCGAGGCATTCGACAAGGTCGCGCGGCTTCTGGCGCTGCCGCAACCCGGCGGGCCATCCGTCGAAGAGGCCGCCAGCGCAGGGGATCCAGAGCGGTTTGCGCTGCCGCGACCGCTGTTGAACCGGCCCGGGTTTGATCTGTCTTTTTCGGGTCTCAAAACGGCCGTGCTGCGCACGCGCGATACCATCATCGCTGAGCACGCGGGGTTGCCTCAGGCGCTGCGTGCGGATCTGTGCGCGGGATTCCAGGCCGCGGTCGTAGACGTCCTGGCCGAAAAGACGCGGCGCGCCATGACCCATCTCATGGCCGAGACGAACGCGCCGCCAGCGCTTTGCGTTGCTGGGGGGGTGGCCGCAAATAGGGCCATTCGTGCCGGATTAGAGACGGTTTCGGACAGTTTCGGCGCACGGTTCGTGGCACCGCCGCTAGCCCTGTGCACCGACAATGCCGCGATGATTGCCTTTGCCGCGCTGGAGCAGATGGGCACGCGCGACCCCGATGATCTGAGCCTCGCGGCCCGCCCCCGTTGGCCGCTTGATCTTGCCAGCCCGGCGATGCTGGGTAGCGGCAAGAAAGGCGCCAAGGCCTGAGCAGTTGCGAAGGCGCCGGAAAAACGGTTGGATACGGGGGTACTGAAACCCCGAAAGGACCCCGAGATGCTTGTTGCCCTGATCGCCCGAGACAAACCGGGGGCCCTGCCGGTCCGGCAGGAGAACCGGCCCGCCCATGTGGCATATCTCAAATCCGGCGATACGGTACAGCAGGCCGGGCCGCTTCTGGACGATGCAGGGCAGATGATCGGATCGCTGGTCATTCTGGACGTGCCGGATATGGACGCCGCGCGGCAATGGGCAGCGGCGGACCCTTACGCCAAGGCCGGGCTTTTCGAGACCGCAGAGCTGATCCCGTGGAACAGGGTGATCGGCTGATGGCATATTGGCTCTTCAAATCCGAACCCTCCACCTGGAGCTGGGATCAACAAGTGGCCAAGGGCGACGCGGGCGAGGAATGGGACGGCGTGCGCAACTATCAGGCCCGCAACTTCATGCGCGAGATGTCGAAAGGCGATCAAGGCTTCTTTTACCACTCGCAAAAGGAACGCGCGATCGTCGGCATCGTCGAGGTAATCGCGGAGGCGCACGCCGACAGCACGACCGACGACGACCGGTGGGAATGCGTCGATATTAAAGCGATTAAAGCTGTCAAAACACCGGTGACGCTGGATCAGGTCAAGGCGGAGCCGCGTCTGAGCGAGATGGCACTGGTCCGCAGCGCACGGCTATCGGTGCAGCCCGTCACCGCGGAGGAATGGCGGATCATCCGGGAAATGGCCGGGATGTCCTGAGCCGAAAAGGGGTCAACATGGGGAGGATGATATGGAATTGATCAGCGTGATCGTCGCGGGGCTTGCGGGCTTCATGTTCGGGGCCGTCTGGTACACGGCTCTGGCCACGAAATGGGTAGCCGTCTCTGGTGTGGCGCGCGACGAGACGGGCGCCCCCGCCAACCGCAAAGACCCAATTCCTTACATCACCAGCCTGATCAGCGGCATTCTGGTCGCGGGCATGATGCGCCACACCTTTGCGCTGAGCGGGATCGACACCGTCGGTGCGGGGCTCGTCTCGGGTCTTGGCATCGGATTGTTTCTTGTCAGCCCGTGGATCGCGACCTTTTACAGCTTTGGCGGACGTCCCCGCAGCCTGATCCTGATTGACGGCGGCTATGCCACCTTTGGCTGTGCGGTGATCGGGCTGGTGCTGACGCTGTTCTGACGGAGCAAGACCGCTCAGATCCAGGCAAAAAAGATGAAGGGTCCTGACACAGCGCCAGAACCCTTCCTCACCCCACGTGTATCGGTACCCACCGCACGTGTCTGAATCTGGTCCTGGCCATGCTGGCCGGATATGTCGAAGATAGGGCAGAGCCCTTGAAAACTCAACGCACAAGTATCTAGAATGGCAGGCAAAAAAGAAACACCTCCTTAAGAAAGGAGGTGCCTCGCCCGCATCCAGCGGTCTCTCTCAGCTGTAGGCCGCTTCCTTGCCGAAGTGTTTTGTCAGCATGTAATAGATGACCGCCCGGTATTTGTTGCGCTCGGACTTGCCGTAGGTCTCGATCACCTTGTCCATGGCCGTATCCAGTTCAGGACCGTCGCTCAGACCGAGTTTCTTGACGAGGAAGTTCTTTTTGACGGTCTCCAGCTCACCGGGCTGGCTGGATGCGACCGTGGCAGCATCGGAATCGTAGATCGACGGTCCGCAGCCGATCGTGACTTTGGTCAGCAGATCCATGTCAGGCGTCATACCGCATTTGCTTTTCAAATCTTCCGCGTATTTCGCGATCAAATCATCCCGTTTGCCCATGAAAATCTCCTACCCTGGCAATATCGGCCAGCTCACCCGGCCTTAGGCTCGAAGACTAACCACGTTATATCTTACGGCAAAAGGATTTTTTGGCTGAGATGTCGGCGTCTGCGACCCATCGCCGAATGACGTGCGAAAGGCCGTCTGCCGACGCAAAAAAGAGGGCCCACGATGGGGCCCTCAGTTCATGTAACTTCCCAGATTATCTTAGGAAAGTTGGTCGATCTGCATGTCTTCTGGCACGCTGTCGACGTCGCTTTCGTCAAATTCAGGCTGTGCTTCCAGCTCTTCCTGTGTCCACTCGGCCAGACGAAGAGCATCAGCTTCGGGTGCCATGTCGAACTCGTTCAGCGGGATGGCCACGGTGTACTCACCCAGACCCAGGAAGCCGCCGATGCCGATCACGGCGGACAGATCGTCACCGTCGCGCACCACGTAGTCGATCTCACCGATCACTTCACCGTTGGCTTCGATCACGTTTTTGCCGATCAGATCACCGGCGACCATGACAGAAGCGTCTGCCTCCGTGTCCATCGCAGGGTCCGTGTCGACAGCCTCTGCTGTGTAGTCTGCAGCGCCTTCGATGGCGTCAGCGGTCGCATTGGCCGCGTCTTCGGCGGTTTCACCGACCGCGGTGGCGGCGTCGGAAGCAGCGTTCACGGTTGTGTCCACAGCATCTTCGGTGGCCTCGGCTGCATCATTTGCAAAGTCTTCGGTGGCTTCGGCAGCATCGTTCAACTCGGCGCCGGCGGTTGTTTCGATCTCGGTCGAGGCTTCGACTTCCGCGTTCTTGTCGTAGTTCGAACCAGCGAAGGCGGAGCCTGCGGTCAGTGCAAGAATGGCAACAGTTGTTTTCAGATGTGTCATCGTATCCTCCTGATTAAGTTTACGACCGTCCAACCACCCCACGCCCCCATTCGTTCCGGCCAGAACGCGGAAAAAACACGATTTTCGGGTTTTTTCGACATCGAACGCAAAAGCGCCGTATCCGGCGGAACCAACACGGCGCTTTGACGGTTAAAGGCGGTTCACCACTAGTATCGGTAATGTTCAGGCTTGAACGGACCCTCCGGCGCTACCCCGATATAGGCGGCCTGCTCTGCGTTCAGTTCGGTCAGTTTCACGCCGATCCGGTCCAGATGCAGACGCGCGACTTTCTCGTCCAGATGCTTCGGCAGGATGTAGACGTCGTTTTTATAGTCCTCGCCCTTGGTCCAAAGCTCAATCTGGGCCAGCACCTGATTTGTGAAGGACGCGGACATGACGAACGAAGGATGCCCTGTGGCGTTGCCGAGGTTAAGCAAACGACCCTCGGACAGCAGGATCAGGCGATTGCCCGAGGGCATCTCGATCATATCGACCTGTTCCTTGATGCTCGTCCACTTGTGGTTCTTGAGCGCTGCGACCTGGATCTCGTTATCGAAGTGGCCAATATTGCCGACGATGGCCATGTCCTTCATCTCGCGCATGTGCTCGATGCGGATCACGTCCTTGTTGCCGGTGGTGGTGATGAAGATGTCGGCGCTGTCGAGGACGTCCTCCAGCAGCACGACCTCGAACCCGTCCATGGCAGCCTGCAGCGCGCAGATGGGATCGACCTCGGTCACCTTCACACGCGCACCCGCCCCCTGCAGCGACGCAGCTGAGCCTTTGCCCACATCACCGTAGCCCATGACGACAGCCACTTTGCCCGCCATCATCGTGTCAGTGGCGCGGCGGATGCCATCGACCAGCGATTCCTTGCAGCCGTATTTGTTGTCGAACTTCGACTTCGTGACGCTGTCGTTCACATTGATCGCGGGGAAGGGCAGCTGCCCCTGCTTGACCAGCTCATAGAGGCGGTGGACGCCGGTCGTCGTCTCTTCGGAGACACCTTTGATCTGGTCGCGCACTTTGGTGAACCAGCCGGGGCTTTCCGCCATGCGCTTGGCGATCTGCGCCTTGATCACCGTCTCTTCTTCGGATGTCGGGACGGGAATGATCTCCTCGCCTGCTTCGGCCCGCGCGCCCAGCAGGATGTAGAGTGTCGCATCGCCGCCATCGTCGAGGATCATGTTGGGCCCGTCCTCGAACATGAAGGATTTGTCGAGATAGTCCCAATGCTCCTCCAGCGACTGGCCCTTGATCGCAAAAACCGGGGTACCGCCCGCGGCGATGGCGGCAGCGGCATGGTCCTGAGTGGAAAAGATGTTGCAGGAGGCCCAGCGGACATCCGCGCCAAGCGCCACCAGTGTTTCGATCAAAACGGCGGTCTGGATCGTCATGTGCAGGGAGCCGACAATGCGCGCACCTGCCAGCGGTTTGCTTTCGCCGTATTCCTCGCGCAGCGCCATCAGGCCTGGCATTTCCGTCTCGGCGATATCCAGTTCCTTGCGGCCGTAGTCAGCCAGCGCGACGTCTTTAACGATATAGTCTTTTGCCATGTCTCTACAGGTCTCCATCCAGAGTTGTGCCGCAGATAGCACCGGTAACCTTTAGGGACAATGGACGAGTGCGCGCGTGGTCAATCCTTTCTTGCCAGCCGGAATGGGTTTGCGCAGCGGGCGGCAGAGCGCTACGCAGTGGAGCGGAGAAAGGGAGGCTGTGCATGGCCAAATCGCCGGCGCGGGCATGGCAGAGGATGCTATCAGGGCGCAGACTGGATCTGCTGGACCCGACACCTGTGGATGTGGAGATCGAGGATATCGCCCACGGTCTGGCCTTTGTCGCGCGCTGGAACGGCCAGACGCGGGGCGATCACGCCTATTCCGTGGCAGAGCATTCGCTGCTGGTGGAGACGCTCTTTACCCGCATTGCCCCGCGCGCCCCTGCCAAATGGCGGCTCGCCGCGCTGCTGCATGACGCGCCCGAGTATGTGATCGGCGACATGATCTCACCGGTGAAGGCTGCGGTAGGGCCGGGCTATGAGGCGCTGGACGACAAGCTGACCGCAGCAATCCATATCCGTTTTGGCTTGCCTGCCACGCTGCCCGTCCAGGTCAAACGACAGATCAAGAAGGCCGACAGGATCAGCGCCTGGATGGAAGCAACCCAGATCGCGGGCTTTGCCGACACCGAAGCAAGCCGGTTTTTTGGCACGCCTGACCATGCAATCATTGCGGACCTGACGATCCTGCTGCGCCCGCCGGTGGAAACGCGCACGGCGTTCACACGACGTCACGCAGCCTTGCTGGAGGACATGACATGATCAGAGTGCGCAAAGCGATGGCGCTCGACTGCGGCTCGATGGCGCGATTGCTGAACGAGATCATCGCGCGGGGCGGCACAACCGCACTGACCCGACAGGTAACAGCCCAGGATATGCAGGACCGCATGGATCAGCAGCCGGATAGGACATCGTGGCAGGTTGCCGTGGACACGGGTGAGCATGTGGTCGGGTTTCAGTGGCTCGCCCCACATGCGGATCTGCCACCGGAGGCTGCCGATATTGCCACCTTTGTGCAGGTGGGACAGACAGGGCTGGGCATTGGCTCTGCGCTCTTCAAAGCGACCTCCAAAGCGGCCCGGGATCTGGGATACGTCTGGATCAACGCCACCATCCGGGCCGACAATGACGGCGGGCTGACCTATTATCAGAGCCGTGGATTCCGGGATTGGCACATCGACGAAGCGGTGCCTTTGGACAACGGCCAGATCGTGAGCAAGATCAGCAAACGCTACGACCTCTAGGGTCACGGCCTGTCGGGATTGGAGCGCGACAGGTCATGATTTCTTGCCGGACAACCCATGGCTTCAAGCGCAGTATGACGTCTGACCAAATGCCTGATACATCACGCATCACTCAACGTTGTGAAACCTCAGGTTTCATGCAGCTTTGCGAAATTCAGATAGGTGCGATGTTTCACACCGGCGCATGTCTGAGCACGTCGAAGCTCCAA
Source organism: uncultured Roseobacter sp. (assembly GCF_947496515.1). Lineage (GTDB taxonomy): Bacteria > Pseudomonadota > Alphaproteobacteria > Rhodobacterales > Rhodobacteraceae > Roseobacter. Next base: position 80,915 of record NZ_CANMDB010000003.1, read on the forward strand.
TACAGCATCGCCCGTAGATGTCTCCCCCGGCCCTGGCCGGGCAGCGCCCGACCCTCCTCGATGGAGGGGAGGGCGCTTCCCCCTTACCGGGGTGAGCGTTTGGCCAGAATGCGCTGAAGTGTCCGCCGGTGCATGTTCAGCCGCCGGGCGGTCTCACTCACGTTTCGGTCGCAGAGCTCGAAGACGCGCTGGATGTGTTCCCACCGAACCCGGTCCGCGCTCATCGGATTTTCGGGTGGTGGCGGCATGTCATCTCCCCGCGCCAGCAGTGCGTTGACGATGTCGGCCGCGTCCGCAGGCTTGGACAGATAGTCAGTGGCCCCGATCTTCACCGCAGCTACGGCCGTCGCGATGGCACCATATCCTGTGAGCACGACGACCCGCACGTCAGGCCGTTTCTCGCGGAGCACCTCCACCACATCCAGACCGTTGCCATCTTCCAACCGAAGATCGACTACCGCGTAAGCAGGCGGGCGGTTTGTTGCAATGGCACATCCCGCAGCGACCGATCCGGCGGTCTCGACGGCAAAACCACGTTTTTCCATGGCCTTGGCCAATCGCCGCAGAAACGGTTCGTCATCATCCACCAACAGCAGGCTTGCATCTTCGCCTGGATCCAGCTGCGCCATATCTTGCATCGGGGCCTCTTACCTCGCTCGCATATCACGATGCTTTTGGTATATGTGGCGCGACCCCCCCGCCGTCAAACGCCCGCCCCGCGCTCAGGCGTTCTCCGCAAAGCAGGCGACCGTGTCGGCCATCTCCTGTGCGGTTGTCTCGCGGCGGAAAAAATCCACAAAACCGTGCTCTGGCAGGACCAGATAGCTAAAGGTCGAATGATCCACCAGATAGAAGTCGTCGTCGCTCTCGTGCGCCTTGTAATAGGTCCGGTAGGCCTGGCTCGCTGCCTCGACCTGCTCGGGCGACCCGGTCAGCCCGATCATCCGTTCATGCAGGTTGGCCGCGAAATCCCCCACCACTTCCGGTGTGTCACGTTTGGGGTCGATGGTAATGAAAACAGGGGTCGCAGACACGCCCCGTTCCTCCAGCAGATCGACGGCAAGCGCGTTTCGGGCCGCATCAATGGGGCAGACATCGGGGCAGAATGTATAGCCGAAATAGATCACCGACGGCTCGGTAATCACGTCGGCATCGGTGACCTGCTGGCCTTCTGCATTGATCAGCTCGAAAGGACCGCCAAGCGTTTCGGCGCCGCCCGCGACCTGACTGGCACGGCAGGACGCGAACTGATCGTCGCTCTGCGAGCCTTGTGTCGCAAACCAGATACCGCCCAGCAGGCCGGTGACGGCCACGGCGGCAAGTGGGGCAATATAACGCATGGGTGTCGTCTCCTGCGAAAAGAACTACTCTCAAGATAACACCGGTGCGGATGCACGTCCTGCGACATCTGCGCAACCCAAGAAAAGGTGATCGGCATGCCCGACAGCCCCACAGTCCGACCCATGAGCGGTGATACCCGCGCGAACTGGATCCGCCTTCGCACGATGATCGTGCTCCGCTGGTTCGCGATCGGGGGACAGCTGACCGCGATTACCGTGGGCCAGCACTGGTACGGGCTGCAGCTCGAGCTTGGACTTTGCTACCTGGTCATCGGCGCCTCGATCATCGCCAATCTCGTGACCGGTGTTGTCTTTCCCGAAAACAAGCGTCTGAGCGAAGTGGAAAACATGCTCATGGTCCTCTTCGACCTGCTGCAGTTGAGTTTCCTGCTGTTCCTCACGGGTGGGCTGCACAATCCCTTTGCTATCCTGATGCTCGGGCCGGTGACCATCTCGGCCGCCGTTTTGACACTCAGGTCCACGATCTTTCTGGGCACCACGGCGATCCTGCTGGTGTCCATCCTGTCGCATTTCCACCTGCCGCTGCGTGCAGATGCGGGGCTGGTGCTGGAGATCCCGCAGCTCTTTGTCTTTGGCAACTGGATCGGGCTGATCATCGCGATCGTCTTTATCAGCGCCTATTCGGTGCGGGTCACGTCGGAGATCCACTCCATGTCGGACGCGCTGGCCGCGACCCAGATGGCACTGGCGCGCGAACAAAAGCTCACCGATCTGGGTGGGGTCGTCGCCGCCGCCGCGCATGAATTGGGCACACCGCTGGCGACCATCAAACTCGCCAGTGGCGAGCTTTATCAGGAACTCGCCGACCATCCCGATCTGCGCGAGGATGCAGCGCTTATTCACCAGCAGGCCGACCGCTGCCGCGACATCCTCAAGGACATGGGTCGCGCGGGCAAGGACGATTTGCACATGCGTCAGGCCCCTCTGATGGCGCTGGTGGAGGAAGCGGCGGAGCCGCATCTGGACCGGGGTAAGCAGGTGCATCTGGAGCCCCTTCAGGATCCCAAACACCAACCCGCCATCCACCGCAAACCGGAGATCATTCACGGGCTGCGCAACCTCATTCAGAATGCAGTGGATTTCGCCCAGCAGGACGTCTGGATCGAGGCGGAGTGGAACGAGCAGCAGATCGTATTGCGGATCATGGACGACGGACGCGGATTTCCCGCGGATATTCTGGGACGCATCGGGGATCCTTTCGTTGGACGACGTGCCAGCCCTACCCGCAGACGGCTCAGACCCGGATACGAAGGCATGGGGTTGGGGCTCTTCATCGCCAAGACATTGCTGGAGCGGTCGGGCGCGGAGCTGCATTTTGCCAATGGTCGCGACCCCGCAGCGGAGCATGATCCCGAGATGGACGACTTGGGCGCCATTGTCGAAGTGATCTGGACCCGCGACCGCGTCGACATATCCCGCGCTGATGCGATGCCGTCATCCATGGGGGCAAACCGACCGATCTCTGCGTGATCTGCGGGCGCGTCCCGGCGGTATTTTCACCGACAACCTGCTTTAAAACACCGAAAGTACCGTAGTTCTAAAGGCGGCTGGCGTCCGGATTTTGTACCGGTTCGATGGTTTGAAATTAACGGGGCATTAACCACAACTGCGCGATACTGGCATGGTCTTTCGAAAATCGGGATTCTTGAGCGATGCCTCTTTGGGACATAGCAGCAACGGTCGGCGCGGCCGCGCTTAGCACGATCGCCGCGGTGGTCTGGATCGTCCATGCGCAGCGCAAGGATCGCGCGACCCAATCGCTGGGTGCCGGGCTGGGGCGGGAAGACGGGATCTCTTTTCTCTTCGATCACGAAGATCTGCATCATCTGTCGGACACCGCAGCGCAGCTTTACGGGCTGGTGCCGGATCACGACGACTGGCAGACGTGGCGCGCCTGTATGCTAAAGCGGTTTCCCAGCCTGCCCGAGCGTCCTTTTAACGGCGAGCAGAACCCGGTGACGCTCCAGGCACGACACCTCGAAGACACAGCAACACTCACCTTTCGGCAGAACGGCCCCTTTACCCAAGTTTACATGGACGATGACCGCACCATCAATGCGGCACAGTCACGTAAACTGCGGGTGCTGCACCGCGAGTTGGCCGATCTGCGCCGGGCCAGCGACACCACGCCCCACGCGGTCTGGCAGGTGGATATGTCAGGCAAGGTCACCTGGCACAACGCGGCCTATGAGGATCTTTACAACCGGCTGCACAACAGCGCGCCGCTGCCTGGCAAACCGGTTTTCGAAGTATCGCAGGAACTGACGGAGAAAACCGGACGGCAGCGCGTCTCGGCGGAGGCAGCGAACGGCACACGGACGGACTGGTACGACGTCAACGCCGTCACCGTGGGCGACATCACCATTTTCCACGCGGTAGATGTGAATGCCGTGGTCAAATCCGAAGTGGCGCAGCGCAACTTTGTGCAAACCCTTGCCAAGACCTTCGCGCAACTCTCCATCGGACTCGCCATTTTTGACCGCAACGGCCAGCTAGCGCTCTTTAATCCCGCACTTATCGACCTCACCGATCTGCCTGCGGATTTTCTCAGCGGCAGGCCAACGCTGTTGTCCTTCTTCGACAGGATGCGGGAAAACCGCCGGATGCCGGAGCCCAAGAACTACCACTCCTGGCGGCAGGAGATCTCCGAGGTGATCGCCGCGGCAACCGATGGCCGCTATCAGGAGACATGGACGCTGGAGACGGGGCAAACCTACCGTGTCCGCGGACGACCGCACCCCGATGGGGCCATCGCCTTTCTGATCGAGGATATCAGCGCCGAAATATCCCTCACCCGCAACTTCCGGGCTGAGCTGGAGATGGGTCAATCGCTGATGGATACCTTTGATGATGCGCTTGTGGTGTTTTCATCCTCGGGTGTTCTGACATTCTGCAATGCGGCCTACCGCACGTTGTGGGGTCTGGACCCGGACAATTCCTTTGCCGATGTAACCATTGGCGATTCCGTAAAGGCATGGAAACAGCTCTGCCGCCCCGGGGCGCGCTGGACAGCGCTGACCGATTTTGTCCACGCCTACGGCGACCGGACCGCATGGGAGATGCCCGCGACCCTCAGCGACGGCACGGGCCTTGCCTGCACCGTCTCGCGGATTGCATCGGGCGCGACCGTCATCCGCTTTGTGCACCTAGGCGTGCAGCCGGTCGCCCGCCCCAGCACCAGACTGATCCGCCCAAGCTGAGCGCTTAGCCCTTGCAGCAGGCCCCCGGGCCGGTATGGATGGGGCATGGGAACGGATACGATGTTGACGCAGGTTCTGGACAGCGAGGCGACAGCCGCGCTCGCCCAAAGGATCGGACCGCTCCTGCACCCCGGCGATACCCTCCTGCTGGAAGGTGACGTGGGCGCTGGCAAGACCCATTTCGCCCGCCACCTGATCCGCAGCATCCTGATCACGCCCGAGGATATTCCCTCGCCCACCTTCACGCTGGTCCAGACCTATGACACACAGGCCGGATCGCTCTGGCACTGCGATCTCTACCGGATCGGCACCACCGCGGAGATCGAGGAACTCGGGCTCACCGAGGCTTTTGAGACCGCCATCTGTCTGGTGGAATGGCCCGACCGCCTAGGCCCCTTGCGGCCATCCAAATCCCTGCAGATCACCCTCGCCCACTGCGGCGATCCCCAGCATCGACGCCTCACAATCGGTCTGGATGACAGCACGTGGAATGACAGGCTCGGAGCCCTTTTGTCATGACGGACCGGGCGCAGGACTTGCAGATCTTCGTCACCAACAGCGGTTGGGGAACGGCGGATCAGGCGCATCTGGCCGGTGATGCCTCCAACAGACGGTACCTGCGCCTGCGCCAACAGAATGGCGCCTGTGCGGTGCTGATGGACGCCCCCCCGGCGAAGGGCGAAGACATCCGTCCTTTTGTCCATATCGCGCAGCACCTCACCAGTGTCGGGCTGAGTGCTCCGAGAATTCTGGCTGAGGACCCAGAACAGGGGTTCTTGCTGCTCGAAGATCTGGGCGATGACCTCTTTACCCGCCTGATAGAACGCGACCCGGGGCTGGAACCGACGCTCTACGAAACCGCCATCGACGTGCTGCACCGGTTGCACAGTGCCCCACCCCCTTCCCTGAAACCCTACGACGCCCCGGTAATGGCACCTCTGGCCGCACTTGCCTTCGACTGGTACCAGTTTGGTGCCACCGGCCATGTGGACACAGCCGCGCGCGACCGGTTCAGCGCCGCGTTTGCAGCCATCCTCGCCCCTCTCGATGCAGGACCCAAAGTGCTGATCCAGCGGGACTATCACGCCGAAAACCTGCTCTGGCTGCCTCAGCGCACAGGTCCCGCCCGGGTCGGCCTGCTTGATTTTCAGGACGCGATGCTGGGCCATCCCGCCTATGATCTGGTGTCCGTTCTGCAGGACGCACGCCGCGATGTCCCGCCAGCGCTGGAGGCCGCGATGACCCGGCGGTTTCTGGACGGCAGCCCCGCGGATCCCGACCAATTCATGCAGGCCTACTCGGTACTGGGGGCCCAACGCAATCTGCGCATCCTTGGCGTTTTCGCGCGGCTGTGCCTGCGCGACGGCAAGGCGCAGTACGTGGATCTGATCCCCCGGGTCTGGGACCATTTGCAGACCAACCTCGCGCACCCTGCGTTGAGCGACATCAGCCAAGACCTGCACAATCAACTTCCGCCACCCACACCCCAGATACTCGATCACCTGAAAGCGAACTGCGCCACATGTCCGGATCGGTAATGCTCTTTGCCGCAGGGTTCGGCACCCGGATGCGCCCGCTGACAGATAACGTGCCAAAGCCGATGATCCCGGTCGCGGGGCGACCCCTGATCGACCACGCGCTGGACCAGACCCGCGCCATCGCGCCAGACAGGATCGTGGCCAACCTGCATTACAAACCCGACCCGCTGATTGCCCATCTGGCGGGCTCCAGCGTCGAGACGATCATCGAAGCGCCTGATATCCTCGATACCGGCGGCGGGCTGCGCAACGCCTTGCCGTCGCTGGGCGACGCGCCGGTAACCACTCTGAATACCGATGCCATCTGGAAGGGGCCAAGCCCGCTTGCCCTGCTGCACGAAGCCTGGGATCCCGCCCGCATGGACGCCCTGCTCATCTGTGTGCCCCTCGCGCAGACGCACGCCTACGAAGGCGGGGGGGATTTTTACGAAGGCGGGGGGGATTTTGCGCTGCAGGAAACCGGCAGGCTGCACCGCGGGCCGGGGCTGGTCTACGGCGGTGCCCAGATCATCAAGACCAACCTTCTGGACGGTATCTCCCAACGCGCCTTCTCTCTCAATGTCCTGTGGGACGCGATGCTGACGACCGGCACCCTCTTTGGTCTGCGCTATCCCGGCCACTGGTGCGATGTGGGTCACCCGGATGGCATCGCCGTGGCCGAGGCATTGTTGGCGCGGGATGATGTTTGAACCAAACGACCAGCCCCGGCTTTTTGCCGTGGCACCGGGCGTGGATTTCCCGCGCGCGCTGGCAGAGGGGTTGCTCGCGCACACCGCTGGTCAGCCACCGCAGACGCTGGCGCGGGTCCAGTTGATCGTGAACACCCGAAGGATGCAGCGCCGCCTGCGACAGATCTTTGATACTGGCCCCGCCATGCTGATGCCGCAGGTCCGGTTGATCACGGATCTTGATCTGCTGGAACCGGGGCTGGTGATGCCGCCCGCCATCCCGCCTCTGCGGCGACGGCTGGAGCTGATTTCGCTGGTCGCGCGCCTGCTCGAACAGCAGCGCGATCTGGCGCCCGAAACATCACTCTATGCGCTGACGGACAGCCTCGCCGCCCTGATGGACGAAATGCAGGGGGAGGGTGTTTCCGCCGATGCCATTGCGGCGCTCGACGTGACGGACCAGTCCGGGCACTGGCAGCGCGCGCAAAAATTCATCCAGATCGCGCAGACCTATGTGGACGCCAGCGACACCGCCCCCGACGCCGAAGCGCGCCAGCGCCTGCTGGTCGACGCACTGACCCGGCGGTGGGCCGAAAGCCCGCCCGAGGTGCCGGTGATCATCGCAGGGTCAACCGCGTCACGCGGGGCCACGCGCGCGTTGATGAAGGCGGTGGCCTCTCTGCCTCAGGGGGCGCTGGTCCTGCCCGGGTTCGACTTTGACATGCCCGCCCCGATCTGGGACCAGTTGGGCGATGCGATGACATCCCAGGATCATCCACAGTACCGGTTCTACCAACTCATAGACCAGCTAAAGATGACCCCCGACAAGGTGATCCCCTGGCATGACAGACCGCCGCCCTCGCCCGAACGCAACGCGCTGGTGTCGCTGTCGCTGCGGCCCGCACCCGTCACGGATGCCTGGTTGACAGAAGGCGCAGAGCTCGACGGCATCGCGAAGGCAACCGCGGGCATCACCATGCTCGACGCGCCGGGCCCGCGCGAAGAAGCGCTCGCCATCGCCATGCGCCTGCGCGCCGCCGCCGAGACCGGGCAGACCGCGGCGCTGATCACGCCCGACCGGGTTCTGACCCGGCAGGTGAGCGCGGCGCTCGATCAATGGGGGATCATGCCGGACGATTCCGCGGGCAGCCCGCTGCATCTGTCGCCGCCGGGCCGCTTCCTGCGCCATGTGGCGGATCTTTTCACCCGACAACTCGACGCCGAAGCGTTGCTGACCCTGCTCAAACACCCGCTCACCCACAGCGGCACCGACCGGGGCCCGCATGTGCTCAACAGCCAGCGGCTGGAGCTTCGGATCCGTGACCGGGGCCTGCCGTATCCTGACAGGGCGGGCATCGCCCGGCTGCTGGAGGGTACGGTGGAAACACCCGAGGCCCAGACCGCGCTGATGGCCTGGGCCGCCTGGGTGGGAGAGACTTTTATCGACCAGCTGCACCCTGGTCTGCGCCCACTGACAGACTGGGTCGCCGCCCACCTGGCGCTGGCAGAACGCATTGCCACTGGATTGGACGGCCCCGATACAGGCAAGCTCTGGCGTCAGAAATCCGGGCAAAGCGCCCAAACCGTGATGGAGGGCCTCCGCACACAGGCACCCTTTGGCCCGGTCATGAGCGCGTCCGACTACACCGAACTGGTCAGCGCGCTGCTATCAGGCGAAGAGGTGCGCGACCGCGACGCGCCTCATCCGGGCATTATGATCTGGGGCACGCTGGAGGCCCGCGTGCAGGGTGCCGATCTGGTGATCCTTGCGGGTCTCAACGAAGGCACCTGGCCCGAACCGCCAGACCCCGACCCTTGGCTGAACCGCAGTATGCGCCATCAGGCCGGGCTCCTGCTGCCGGATCGGCGCATCGGTCTGGCAGCACATGACTACCAGCAGGCTATCGGTGCGGCAGAGGTCTGGCTGACCCGGGGGTTACGCTCCGATGATGCGGAAACGGTCGCCTCGCGCTGGCTGAACCGGCTGCGCAACCTACTGGGCGGGTTGACGGATCAGGGCGGTCCGGATGCGCTCACCGCGATGATCGCCCGCGGGGATGACTGGCTGGCACGCGCCGCCGCGTTCGAGGAGGTGACCGCCACTGCACCTGCCGCCCGACCGTCACCGCGCCCGCCGGTCTCGGCCCGTCCGCGCAGGCTTTCGGTGACGGAAATCAAGCGGCTGATCCGGGACCCCTATGCAATCTACGCGCGGCACGTGCTGAAGCTCACGCCCCTCGGCCCGCTGGTCCAAAGCCCCGATGCGCTGATGCGCGGCACAGTTGCCCACGCGATCTTTGAGCGTTTCGTGCAGGATACGGTCGCTGATCCGGGCACACTGAGCACGGAGCATCTGACCCGTGTGGCCCAGCGGATCCTTGAGGATCAGGTACCCTGGCCTGCCGCGCGCGCCATGTGGCTGGCCCGGACCGAGCGGATCGCGGAGTGGTTCATCGCGGGCGAGCGGGCGCGGCGGGCCGACGCCACACCCATCGCCTTTGAGGCGCAGGCCAAGGGACAACTGGTCTGGCCCGATCTGGATTTCACGTTGCGGGCCCGTGCCGACCGGATTGACCGCACAGAGGCGGGCGAGGTTCTGCTTTATGACTACAAGACCGGCGCGCCGCCCACGGCCAAACAGCAAAGACATTTTGACAAACAGCTGCTGATCGAAGCTGCCATGATGGAGCAGGGTGGTTTTGCCACGCTGGGGCCGCACCCGGTGGCAGCCGCCGTCTTCATCGGGCTGGGCCCGCGCCCCACTGAGGTCGCCGCACCTCTGGCCGATGAACCTCCCGCCAAGGTGCTGGAAAATCTGCGCACGCTGATCACCGCTTATCTGCACCCCGGTCAGGGCTATACCGCGCGGCGGATGATGCTGCAGGACAGCGTGACGGGCGACTACGATCATCTGGCACGCTTCGGCGAATGGGACGCGACCGACGCCGCGCAACCGGAGGATCTGGCATGAGCGCCCGGGACGCGGCCAGCCAGGCGCAGGTGGATGCGGCACGTCCCGATGCCTCGACCTGGCTTGCGGCCAACGCGGGCTCCGGCAAGACGCGGGTGCTGACCGACCGGGTGGCGCGATTGCTGCTCGACGGGGTGCAGCCGCAGCATATCCTCTGTCTCACCTACACCAAGGCCGCTGCCTCCGAGATGCAGAACCGGCTCTTTCGCAGGCTGGGGGCCTGGGCGATGTTGCCCGATGATGCGCTGACCTCCGGGTTACGCGACCTTGGGGTGCCGGGCGAGATCGACGATGTGCGACTGCGCGGCGCGCGCACGCTCTTTGCCCGGGCAATCGAGACACCCAGCGGGCTCAAGATCCAGACGATCCACTCGTTTTGTGCCGCCCTGCTGCGCCGCTTTCCGCTGGAGGCACAAGTCAGCCCGCAGTTCACCGAAATCGAAGACCGCGCCGCAGATCTGCTGCGCGCTGAAATCGTGGAGCAGATGGCGGGTGGCGCGGACGCCTCCCTGATCGCCGGGATTGCGCGGCACTATACGGGCGAGGACTTCAGCGCGCTCACCCGGGCCGTCGTGCAACACCGGGAAGCCTTTGCGCAGCCAGCCGATCTGGCGCGGTGCCTCTCCGCGCTGGGTCAGCCCGGCGATCTGTCGGCGGAAGCGATTGCCGCTGGCGTCTTTCAGGGCGGAGAGGAAGCGTTGATAGCCGCGATACTGCCGCAGCTGACCGCGAAGGGTGGCACCGACGGAACAGCGGCGAAAAAGCTGCAGGCCATATCCTCTCTGGGAGTAGGCGTACTTCCCTTATTAGAGGCTGTTTTTCTGACCGGTGCGTCCGCCAAGTTACCTTTCACGGCAAAGATCGGCAGTTTTCCCACCAAACCCAGCCGCGAGGTTCTGGTCCCCCATATGCCCGCGCTAGACGCGCTGATGCAGCGGGTGGAGGACGCACGCGCATCCCGGTTGGCGCTCGGCTCGGCCCGGCGCACCCATGCGCTGCACCAATTCGCGGCCCGGTTCATCACGCTCTATGAAGACGCAAAGCGCAGGCGCGGCTGGCTCGACTTCGACGATCTGATCTTCAAGGCGCGCGATCTGCTGACCGATCCAGCGGTTGCGGCCTGGGTGCTCTTTCGCATCGATGGCGGCATCGACCACATTCTCGTGGACGAGGCGCAGGATACCAGCCCTGCGCAATGGGACGTCATTCGCAAGCTGGCCGCGGAGTTTTCCAGCGGCGAGGGCGCGCGGGCCAACACCCGGCGAACCCTCTTTGTCGTGGGCGACAAAAAGCAGTCGATCTATTCGTTTCAGGGGGCCGACCCGCGTGAATTCGACCGGATGCACGCGGAGTTCAGGGCCAAGATGGAGGCGGCAAGCCAACCGTTTCAGAGCCTGACACTGGCCTATTCGTTCCGATCATCTCGGGCGGTGCTGGACGTGGTCGATGCCGCCTTTGACGGCCAGCAAGGTGCGGGTTTCGCGGAAGAGGCGCGGCACATCGCGTTCAAATCAGCGCTGCCAGGACGTGTCGATCTTTGGCCGCTGATCGAAAAACAAGCGGACGGCGAGGATGATCAGCCATGGTATGACCCGCTCGACCGTCTGGGAACACGGCATCACAGCGTGATCCTCGCCCGGCAGATCGCCACGCAGATCCGCCAGATGATCGACACCGGCGTCTCCATCCCCACGAGCGCGGGCGACGACAAACGACCCGTGCGCGCGGGCGATTTCCTCATTCTCGTGCAGCGGCGGTCCGATCTCTTCGCGGAGATCATTCGCGCCTGCAAGGCCCTTGACCTGCCCATCGCCGGGGCGGACCGGCTCAAGGTCGGGGCGGAATTGGCTGTCCGGGATCTGGCGGCGCTGCTGTCCTTTCTGGCCGTCGCCGAGGACAGCCTGTCGCTGGCCACTGCCCTGCGCTCGCCACTTTTCGGCTGGTCGGAAAAGCGCCTCTACTCCCTTGCCCAGGGCCGGTCAGAGCCGCATCTGTGGCAGGCCCTGCGCCGGGAGGCGGAGACGCAGGAAGACACGCTGGAGGTGCTGAACGACCTGCGCGCAAATGTCGATTTCCTCCGCCCCTATGATCTGATCGAACGGATCCTCACGCGGCATGGCGGGCGCAAACGGCTGCTCTCCCGCCTTGGGCGCGAGGCGCAGGACGGCATCGACGCGCTGCTCAGCCAGGCGCTGGCCTACGAACGCACCGCGATACCCTCGCTCACCGGATTTCTGGTCTGGATGCAGACCGATGATCTGGAAATCAAGCGCCAGATCGACAATGCGTCCGATCAGGTGCGGGTCATGACGATCCACGGTGCCAAGGGATTGGAGGCGCCCATCGTCATCCTGCCCGACACGGCCAAACGCGACATCCAGATCAAGGATGAGATTTTGCAGCTGGTGGATCATCCGGTCTGGCGCCCCCCCGCGGCAGAGATGCCCGCACCTGTTGCCGAACGTGTGCAGGCAATGAAGGATACGCAGGCCGCAGAGCGGTTGCGCCTGCTTTATGTGGCGCTGACGCGGGCGGAAAAGTGGTTGATTGTCGCCGCCGGGGGCGAGCTTTCCAAGCAGGACGACAGCTTTTACCAGATCGTCCAGCGCGCGCTGGACCATGTAGGGGGCGAGACCATGACCTTTCAGGGTCTGGAGATTACCCGGCACATCCATGCGGATTGGGACGCGCTGCCGACGGTCGACACTGCCGTTGCGCCGCCGAAGAAAGCGACGGTTGATCCACTGTTCAAACGGAAGGCCCCGGCACCGCCCGCCTTTGCACGGGTGCTCGCGCCCTCCGATCTGGGCGGCGCAAAAGCGCTGGCGGGCATCGACGGGCAGGACGAGGAGGCGGCAAAAGCCTACGGCACCCTCGTGCACCGCTATCTGGAGCATCTGGGGGCCGCATCCCCCGCCGACTGGCCCGCAATCGCGGCGGCCTTGCGGAACGCGGACCCCGGCGTGCCTCATACAGAGGCCGAAGCCGAGGCCCGCGCCGTCATCCAGCACCCACAGCTGGCCGCACTTTTCACCCGCCAGAGCCTCACCGAAGTCGCCATCACCGCCCCCTTCCGGGCGGAGCGAATCTCGGGCGTGATCGACCGGTTGATCGTCGAAGATACCCGCATTCTGGCAGTGGATTTCAAAACAAATCGCGCCACACCCCAGTGCGCCGAAGACTGCCCGGAAGGTCTGCTGCGCCAGATGGGCGCTTATGCCCATGCGCTGGCGCAGATCTACCCGGATCACACCATTGAGACGGCAATCCTGTGGACCCGGACCCAGCGCCTGATGCGACTGCCGCACGAAATGGTGATACAGGCGCTGGACCGCGCGCAATATCTTGACGCAGGTGTGCCAGATGCCTAACTAAACGCTTCAAGCCGCACATGTCAGGAGAGCATCATGGCAACCCTCGCCGTAACCGACGAAACCTTTGACGCCGAAGTCAAGAAATCCGATGTGCCCGTGGTCGTGGACTTCTGGGCGGAGTGGTGCGGCCCCTGCAAGCAGATCGGCCCCGCGCTCGAAGAGCTGTCCGACGAGATGGACGGCAAGGTCAAGATCGTCAAAGTGAATGTGGACGACAACCCCAACTCCCCCGCCCAGATGGGTGTGCGCGGGATCCCGGCGCTGTTTATCTTCAAGGATGGGCAGGTGGTGTCCAACATGGCGGGCGCCAAGCCGAAAGCCGCGCTGCAAAGCTGGATCGAAGACTCGCTCTGAGCATACGCACCGAATGACTTTACAAGAGGGCGCCGAAACCGGGCGCCCTTTTCGTTTGACCGTAAAACCATATTAACTGATTGCAACGGAACAAGGTTTTTCGAAAAACCTTGTCGCGGCCCAGACGTGGCACCCAGCGCCCATGCCCTTGTACCGGTTGAGACCCCGCGCCATATAGAGCAGCACGACTTGAGGAGAGCGATATGGCGCAGGAGAGCTTCCCCGGCTGGCACGGCACGACGATCATCGGGGTCAAGAAGGCAGGGCAAGTGGTGATTGCCGGTGATGGTCAGGTCTCTCTCGGCCAGACGGTGATCAAGGGTACCGCACGCAAGGTCCGCAGGCTCAGCCCCGGCGGATTTGACGTGGTCGCGGGGTTCGCTGGCTCCACCGCCGATGCGTTTACCCTGCTGGAACGGCTGGAGGCCAAGCTCGAGGCCACGCCCGGCCAACTCGCCCGCGCCAGCGTGGAGCTGGCCAAGGACTGGCGCACCGACAAATACCTGCAAAAACTCGAGGCCATGCTGATCGTGTCCGACGGCGCGGACATCTTTGTCATCACCGGCGCCGGCGACGTGCTGGAGCCTGAGCATGACGTGGCCGCCATTGGCTCCGGCGGCAACTACGCGCTCGCCGCCGCGCGGGGCCTCATGGACAGCGACCGCAGTGCAGAGCAGGTGGCGCGCGACGCCATGGCCATCGCCGCAGACATCTGCGTCTATACCAACGGCAACCTGACGGTGGAGAGCATCTCCCCATGATAGACCGCGACGATCTCCGTGCCTCTGTCGGCGCCGGTATCGTCACGGAGGCGCAGGCCGCCTCGCTGATGAGCCTGGCGCAAAGCCGCAAGGGCGCACGCGAAAATCTGGCTCCGGGGGACGAGCCCTTTGAGCTTTTCAAAGGTTTCAACGAGATTTTCATCGTCGTGGGGCTGGGCATTCTTGCCATGGGCTGGGTCGGCATCGTCGCCTTCTGGATCGCAGGCGACCCGCTGAACACAGACACCCTGTTAGTCAGCTCCAGCCTGATCGGAGCCGCGGCACTCTGGGGCCTGTCGGAATACTTCATCCGCAAGCGCCGGATGGTGGCCCCCGCCATCGCGCTCACGGTGATGTTCGCCGCGAATGCCGTCTACGGTGCCGCGGGTGCCTTTGCCGAGGTTTTCATGGTGGCGCAGGGGGACAACAGCAGCCTGCCACTGCCCTTCGCCCTCGCCACGCTCGCTTTGCTGATCTACTGGCTGCGGTTCCGCGTGCCTTTTGCGCTGGCGGTGATCGCCCTCGCCTCTTTTGGCATCGCGATCCTGATCGCGGGCAACAGCAGCGGCTCGCCACAATCTACGCAAGAGCTGTTCCTGCTCTCCGCGGGCGGGCCCTTTGCCTGGATCACCCTTGCGCTTGGTTTGGTGGTCTTTGCCGTCGCCATGGCGTTCGATATGTCCGACCCGCACCGCGTCACCCGGCGCGCCGCCAATGGCTTCTGGCTGCATGTGGTCGCGGCCCCCGCGCTGGTCAACACCCTCGCACTCAGCCTGCTGGAGCGGGGGGAAACCTGGGCCAACGGCGTGCTGATCGCCGTGCTGACGCTTATCGCGCTCATCGCCATCGTGATCGACCGCCGCTCCTTCCTGATCGCGGCCATTGGCTACACGGTGATCCTCAGCGCCACGCTGTTTGAGGGCGATGGTGCGGTCTACACCGTCTTCGCCCTTGGCGCTGCCCTCCTGTTGCTCGGCGCGCGGTGGGAACCCATTCGCGCCCGTCTTCTGGCCCTGCTGCCCGGCTTTATCCCGCGGCACAGGCTGCCGCCGTCTCATTTCACAAAGGCCTGACCCATGACCGACCTGACCCCGCGCGAGATCGTTTCCGAACTCGACCGTTTCATCATCGGACAAAAGGACGCAAAACGCGCCGTGGCCGTAGCCCTGCGCAACCGCTGGCGGCGCAAGCAGCTGGGCGATGACCTGCGCGACGAGGTCTACCCCAAGAACATCCTGATGATCGGCCCCACCGGCGTCGGCAAGACCGAGATCAGCCGCCGTCTGGCGAAGCTTGCCCGTGCACCGTTCCTCAAGGTGGAGGCCACGAAGTTCACCGAAGTGGGCTACGTCGGTCGCGACGTGGAACAGATCATCCGCGATCTGGTGGACAGCGCCATCGCCATGACCCGCGAGCACATGCGCGAGGACGTCAAGGCCAATGCCCACCGCGCCGCGGAGGAGCGCGTGATCGATGCGATTGCGGGCCCCGATGCCCGCGAAGGCACGCGCGAGATGTTCCGCAAGAAGCTGAAGGCAGGCGAGCTGGATGGTGAGATGATCGATCTGGAGGTTGCCGATACCTCCAACCCCTTTCCCACCATGGACATTCCCGGTCAGCCCGGTGGCATGAACATGCTGAACCTGGGCGAGATCTTCGGCAAAGCCGTGGGCGGGCGCACTACGCGCAAGCGCATGACGGTCACCGAAAGCTACGATGTGCTGATCGGCGAAGAGGCCGACAAGCTGCTGGACGACGAGACGGTGACCAAGGCCGCCATCGACGCGGTAGAGCAAAACGGCATCGTCTTTCTGGACGAGATCGACAAGGTCTGCGCCCGCTCCGACGCCCGTGGTGGCGATGTCAGCCGCGAAGGCGTGCAGCGCGATCTGCTGCCGCTGATCGAGGGTACGACAGTTAGCACCAAACACGGGCCGGTCAAAACCGACCACGTGCTCTTTATCGCGTCGGGCGCCTTCCACATCGCCAAACCCTCCGACCTCTTGCCGGAACTCCAAGGCCGCCTGCCCATTCGGGTAGAGCTGCGCGCCCTGACCGAAGAGGACTTCGTCCGCATCCTGACCGAGACCGACAACGCGTTGACCCTGCAATACACGGCTCTCATGGGCACTGAACAGGTCACCGTGAGGTTCGAGCCCGAAGGCATCGCAGCCCTGGCAAAGATCGCCGCGGACGTGAACCAGTCGGTCGAAAACATCGGCGCCCGGAGACTTTACACTGTGATGGAGCGGGTCTTCGAAGAGCTATCCTTCAACGCCCCGGATCAGGCCGGGGACGAGGTGGTCGTGAATGCGGAATTTGTGGACAAGAACCTCGGCGAACTGACGAAATCCACCGATATCAGCCGCTACGTCCTCTGAGGATCAACACCGGCCGGGTAGTATCGCTAGGCCCGTATGACAAAGAAGCAAGACCGGGACAAAGGACCTCATCAAATGGTCGGCGAGACCACCCCTTCGCGCCTCTTCCAAATCCCATCGACGCGGTGTCCGACACACAGGCCGTGATCGCTGATCGACGTACCTCTGACCACTCCACGCCAGCGTGCTCTCTCACTTTGCCAAAAAAACTCCCGCCAGAGGCACAAAAGTTAAAACCCGACAGGCACCCATCAGGCCCCACAGCTCCCCTGAAGTGCAAATTCGCTTTCCAAGCGTCACTGCGGCTGCGAAAGCGGGCACATGACCTACCTCCGCTTTCTCATCGAAAACCGCTTCTTTTTGCTGGCCGGGTTCCTGCTGACCTTCATCTCCTCCTTCGGGCAGACCTATTTCATCTCGCTCTTCGCCGGTGAGATCAAATCAGGCTTCAGCCTGACGGACGGGCAGTGGGGCGGGATCTATACGCTCGGGACCACGCTGTCGGCTGTCACGATGATCTGGGCGGGGGTTCTCACCGACCGGTTTCGCGTCCGCCTGTTGTCGATCGGCGTGATGGTCCTGCTGGCATTGGCCTGCATGGCGATGTCATTGGTCCCGACGGCAACGCTGCTCATCGCGGTGATCTTTGCGCTCAGGCTCATGGGTCAGGGGATGATGTCACAGCTGGCGGCGGTGGCCATGTCGCGCTGGTTCGTGGCGGCACGGGGCAGGGCGCTGTCCATGTCGTCCATGGGGTTTGCGGTGGGCCAGGCGTTTCTGCCCGTTCTCTTCGTCGCGCTAATGACCCAGCTCGATTGGCGCGTGCTCTGGGTGCTGTCGGCGATCTGCGTAGTGGCCGCGATCCCACCCATGCAGCTGCTTTTACGACAGGAGCGGACCCCACAATCCATGGCCGAAGGCGCCGAGAGCCACGGCATGGGCAACCGGCACTGGACCCGCGGCGAGGTGCTGAGACACCCGTTGTTCTACTATCTCATCCCGCTGCTGGTCGGCCCCGCTGCCTGGGGCACGGCGCTCTTCTTTCAGCAGGTGCACCTGACGGAAGTAAAAGGCTGGAGCCTCGCATCCTTTGTGGCGCTGATGCCCGTATTCACTCTGTCGATGGTGATCACAACCTTCGTCACAGGGTGGGCGGTGGACCGCTTTGGTGTAAAATGGATCGTCCCCTTTCAACTCCTGCCTTTCGGTCTGTCGTTTCTGGTGCTGGCGCTGGCCGATACGATCTGGATGGCGGGCGTTGGTCTTCTGATCTTTGGTATCGGGCAGGGCATGCAGAGCACGGCCACCGCCGCGTTCTGGGCGGTGTTCTACGGCACCCGAAACCTTGGCGCGATCAAGGCAGCGGCGGCAGCGCTAATGGTCTTCGGCTCGGCCATCGGGCCGGGGATCACTGGCGCGCTCATTGACCTCGGGATCGACTTTCCCGAACAAATGACAGCCATCGCGGTTTTTTACATCGCCGGTGCCGTGATGGCTGCCGGTGGGGTTCTGAGATATCAGCGCGACCTGCCGCCGGGGTTCTGACCAGCGCGATACCTCATGTCTCCTGCGGTGGAATGTCTTTCGAAAAACATTCCGCGGCGTCACCGGGGTCGCCTCAGATAGACGTAGTACGCGCCGCCACCGCCGTGACTGACATGCGCGGCACTCACCTGCATCACCACAGCCGACAAAGGTGGCGTACCGAGCCACTGCGGTACCTGATGGCGCAAAACCCCGTGACGCACGGGGATCGGCCCGCCCTCATCGCGGTTCTTGCCCTTTCCGGTTATCACCAGAACGAGCCGCTTGCCGGAGCCGTGGGACGACAGAATAAACCGCGCCAAAGCGCCATGCGCCCGGTCCAGTGTCATGCCGTGCAGATCAATCCGTCCTTCGGGCTTCAGCTTGCCGCGTCGCATCTTGCCAAAGGTCTTGCGGTCCATCTGGACGGGCGCCTTTTGCAACCGCTCGGGCAGGCTGGGCACCAGATCGAAACTGGTTTTGCGCGGCGCGGGTTTCGACGGGAAATGCCGCCCCGCGCCTTTCACGGCGGTCGCGCGCGGCTCACGCGGCGGCCCTTTGGGCGGCGGTGCATAGGCGGCGGGATCAAACGTCTCGCGCTTTGTCAGCGGGTCGGTTTGCTGGGTCACGCGGCACCACAGCGCCTCGTCATCCGCCGATAGCCTGCGCTTTTTCACGGCGCGACAGCGCCCGCAACCGCCTGTGCCCGCTGAACTGGCAAAAGGACAACCATCCGGCCGGGATCATTCAATCGACCGGCGGCGGCACCCGCCTCGGCACCGGTGCCAAAGAATACATCCGCCCGCTGGGCACCCTTGATGGCGGAGCCTGTATCCTGCGCCACCATCAACCGCCGCAGCGGCACCTGCCCGTCCTTTTCGATCCACACCGGTGAGCCCAGTATCGTATGCGCGGGATCAACGGCAATGCTGCGCATGGCGGTCACCGAGCGGTTCATGGCACCAAGCGGACCGGATTGGACTGGCACATCCTTCACCACGCGGAAAAAGACGTAGGAAGGATTATGAAACAACAGCTCCTGACCCGGACCCGGGTTGCGCCGCACCCAGTTCTTGATCACCTCTGCCGTAATCTCCTGCGCCTCGAACACACCACGCCGAACCAGCTCCGCCCCGATGGAGCGATATTCATGGCCATTGGCACCGGCGTAGCCGACCCGCAGCCCGTCACCGTCAGGAAAAGTAATCCGACCGGACCCCTGGATCTGCAGGAAAAACAGCTCGACCGGATCAGCCAACCAGGCAATCTCCAGCTCTCGCTCTGCCAGATGCCCGTTTTCGAGCAGGTCGCGGCGGGAGTGCCAGACATCTACCTCCCGCGCTTCTGGTGGCATGGCATAAATCGGATGCTGGTAGGGCCCGCCACGCTGTCGCGCACCTGCCAGTTCGGGCTCGAAATACCCGGTGAAGAGCCCGGGCGCGCCGTCCTCGATCAAGACCGGCTGAAACAGGCCCTCAAAAAAGGCACGCGGCTCTGGGTTTGACATCGCTTGGTCGCAGATGGCCGTCCAGTCAGGCGCCGGAAGATCACGGCACGTGGTTCGAAAGGCCGCAAGCGCCGCAGCGTGATTGTCCTGGGCCCAGCCATCCAGCGCATCGAAGGACAAAGCCGTCACCGTCACATCCGCCGCGGTGCCGTGCCCTGCCGCAGCGAGGGACAGCGCCGTCAGCGCGCCGGTCATGCGTCTGTGGAAACCAGCAACCAATTCGGATCATCCGATCCCATGTCACGGGCAAAGACCCAGGTATCCTTCTGGCGCTTGACCTCTTTGGTGCTGCCCTCGACGATCTCGCCATCGCTGTTACGCACCACAGAGGTCAGTTCCGCCACGAACCGGATGGTCAACTCAGCCTCGCCAGTGCTTTCGTCAAAACTGGCATCGTTCAGCTTGAGCTCTCTCACACCGATAAAGGTCGATTCGACCGTGAGCCCCTGATCTTCGCGCGCTGCGATCCCGTCAACGAAGGATTCGTAGATGTCCTCCGCCAGAATGGGCTGAATGTCGGACAGCTCACCGCTCTCATATCCCATGACGATCATCTCATAGGCACTGCGCGCGCCGCCCAGAAAATCGGTCACGTTGAAGGACGGATCCGTCCGCTTCATAGCGGCCAACGCCTTGGCCGCATCGCTGTCCTCGGGCACATGATCCACGATGTCGAGGTCGGGACCGCCCTCGATCACCTCGAATTCCGGACCGCTGCGCCGGCTGGGCGCGGTCTTGGTGACAGGCGTCTGTTCAAATCCATCCCGCGTGCCCAACACGCTTCGCAACCGAAGGATCAGGAAAACAGCAACCCCGGCAAGGATCAAAAGCTGTGTCACAGAGTTCATAGAAGCCTCGCGCTGGGATAAGACGTGGAAACCGATCAATCAGACCCTTATGTAGGGGTGGGTCGGGCTCAAGTCCACTGTGGCCCGGCGAAAGGACAAGGTATAATGTGGCTATTTATCGCTTTCCTGGCAGTGCCGCTCATTGAAATCACGCTTTTCATCCAGATCGGCGGTGCCATTGGTCTGGGTTGGACGCTGGTGACCGTGGTGCTGACAGCCATCGCGGGCACCTGGCTGGTCCGCACCCAGGGGTTGCTGGCCATCGGTCAGCTGAAGTCTTCGTTTGAGCAGGTGCGCGACCCGACCGAGCCGCTGGTTCACGGCGCGATGATCCTGTTTTCTGGTGCGCTTTTGCTGACACCAGGGTTTTTCACCGATGCCGTAGGGTTTCTGCTGCTGGTCCCCGCAGTGCGCGTTGCCGTCTTCAACGCGGTGCGCGCCCGTATCAAGGTGCAAAGTTTTGAGAGCCGCCCACGGGGGCCCCAACCCCGCGGCGATGTGATCGACGGGGACTACTCCGAGATCAAACCCGAAGCGGAGCAATCAAGCGGCCCCTCCAAATGGCGCGACCATTGAGAACCCGGCACCAACCTGTTAAGCGACGCCGGATTTTGAACGATTATTAGGAGCGCCAGATGGCCGACGAAGAAACCCAACCCGAAGAAGCCGCAGCACCCCAGCCCCAGGCACCCCAGATGCGGGTCCTTGGCCAGTTCATCCGCGACATGTCTTTCGAAAACATCATGTCCCAGAAGGGCGCGCCGACGGACACGACACCGGACGTGCAGGTGCAGGTCAACCTCGATGCAAAAAAGCGCAGCGTCGAAGGCCAGTATGAAAGCGCGATCAAGCTGAAGGTCACATCGAAGGCAAAGGACGGCGATACCACGCTGTTTTTGCTCGAAATCGACTATGTCGGCATCTTCAACATCGAAAACGTGCCCGAAGACCAGCTGCATCCCTTTCTGTTGATCGAATGCCCCCGGATGATTTTCCCGTTCCTGCGCCGGGTGGTCAGTGATGTGACCCGCGACGGCGGCTTCCCGCCGCTCAATCTGGAGAACATCGACTTCCTGTCGCTCTACCGGAATGAGCTGGCGCGCCGTCAGGCCGAAGAAAAGCCCAAGCTCGACGCGTAACGCTCAGGCTTTGAGCCAAAGCGGGTCGTCGCCCAAAGTGCGGACATATTCCGCATGGGCGGCGGCCTCATCCTCGGACAACCGGGATGGCAAGGGTGTGGGGCGGGGTCTTGGTGTCCAGGCGTCAGGCGAACCATCCGCACCACCCCCGGCACCCGTCGACAGCCCGAAATCTGGCTGACGCCCGCCGATCAGTTCCAGATAAACCTCTGCGAGGATCTCACTGTCGAGCAAGGCGCCGTGCAGGGTGCGCGCCGTATTGTCGATATTGAACCGCCGGCAGAGCGCATCCAGCGAGGCGGGCGAACCGGGGAACCGCTTGCGCGCAATCTCGAGCGTGTCGATCGCCTGAGACCACGGGATCGTCGGCAACCCCATCCACTTCAACTCCGCGTTGAGGAACTTGATGTCAAAGGCAGCATTGTGGATGACCAGTTTCGCGTCACCGATGAAATCAAGGAACGCTTGACCCACCTCGGCGAATTTCGGCTTGTCGCGCAGGAAATCATTGCCGAGACCGTGAACCTGAAAGGCTTCCTCCGGCATATCGCGTTCCGGGTTGATGTATTGATGGTAGGTTTTGCCGGTGGCGAGATGCCCCATCAACTCCACCGCGCCAATCTCCACGATCCGGTCGCCGGTTTCCAGATCAAAACCGGTTGTTTCCGTATCAAGGACAATCTCGCGCATGCCTACACCCCCCGCCTGATCTGACTGACAATATCCTGAACCTGCGAGCGAGCATGTTCAACCGTATCCGTCACGATGACGAACCGGGAGCGGGCGCATTTCTCCTCGTTCGGCAGCTGCTTGTCCCGGATCGCCCGAAAATCTTGCGCCGTCATCGTACCACGCGCCATCACCCGCGCTTCCTGCTCGGCGGCGGGGATCGACACGCAGGCCACCGCATCCATCTGCGCCGGGCCACCCGTCTCGAACAGCAAGGGGATATCGAAAACGGCGATATCCGCTTCCGTCTGAAATGCGGCCCGGTCCGCGGCCACCAGAGGATGCACAATGGCCTCGATCTGGCGCAACACACCCGGATCCGCGGCAATCATCGAACGCAAGGCAGTCCGGCAAACGGCACCGTCGCGGACCGCATCCGGCAGGATCTCGGCAATAGGTGACACCGCCGCACCACCCTTGGCATAAAGCCGGTGCACCGCCGCATCTGCATCCCACACAGCACAGCCCGCCTCCGCGAACATCTGCGCCGTGGTCGATTTTCCCATACCGATGGACCCGGTGAGCCCCAGCCGAAAGGTCACAGCAGCACCGCCGCGCGAGCCTCTTCATCAACCTCTGGTCGCGGACCGAACCAGCGTTCGAACCCCGGCACCGCCTGATGCAGCAACATACCAAGACCATCCACGGTCTTGCAGCCCCGGTCCGCAGCCTCCGCCAGCAAAGGAGTTTTTAGCGGGGTGTAAACCAGATCCGTCACCACAGTGCTTTTTTTCAACCCGTCGAGCGGTACCCGCAGCTCGGGCTTGCCCACCATGCCCAGCGACGTGGTGTTCACAACCAACGCGGCGTCCTCCAGCATGTTGCCCGCCTGCAGCCAATCCACCACGGTGACCCGATTGCCGAAGTCCGCTTGCAGTTTTTCTGCCCGGACACGGGTGCGGTTCGACAGCAGGATCTCTGGCACCCCCGCCTCCAGCAGGGAGGCGATGACCGCCCGCGCCGCACCGCCCGCACCCAGAACGGCGGCGGGGCCGCTTTTTGCCCGCCAGGCCGGTGCACCGGATCGCAGATTCTGCAGAAATCCGTAGCCGTCCGTATTATCCGCGTGGATCTTGCCGTCGTCCCGGAAAATCAGCGTATTGGCAGCGCCGATCAGGGTCGCGCGATCGGTGATCAGATCCGCGATGCCCAGCACGGTCTCCTTGTGCGGAATGGTCACATTGACACCGACGAATCCCGCTTTGGGCAGGCTGGTCAACACGTTACGCAGGTCAGGCTCTGCCACATCCATGGGCACGTAGAAGCCTTTGACACCGTAGCGCGCCAGCCAGTGACCGTGCAGCTGTGGTGATTTGGAATGGGCAATCGGCGCACCGATGACGCCTGCCAGGGGGATCTTTTGCAGAGTGCTCACGTTTCCAGATCTCCTCGCAAGGTGAGATAAGCCAGCAGCTCCAGCAGCGGCAGGCCCAGCACGTGGAAATAGTCGCCCTCCACCCGGGTGAAGAGCCGCACGCCCTCCTCTTCGAGCTTGTAGGCTCCGACGGCGTCCCGAATGCTGTCCCAATTCCGCGTGACGTAATCGTCAATATAGGCATCCGAGGCCTTCCGCATCCGAAGCCGGACCTGACCAACGTACCGCCAGATCGGCTTACCTGCCTCGCAGATCACCGCCGCCGACAGCAGGCTGTGCCGGTCATCGCGCAAGGCGCGCAACTGCGCCCCGGCCTCCGTCATGTCGCGCGGTTTCGATAGGATTTCACCCCGATGTTCCAGGACCTGATCGCAGCCCAATACCAGCGCGTCGGGGTGCTTTTCACTGATCTTACGCGCCTTAAGCTCGGCCAGCGCATCGGCGATGTCCCGCGGCGGGGCGTCCTCTGCCAGCAATGCGTCTCGCACCGTCTCCTCATCAACACGCGCAAGAATGACCTCGAACGCAACGGCCGCCTGCCGCAGCAGCTGCGCACGAACGTCCGAACCAGATGCCAGAATGAAGCGCTGCACCATGTGAGTAAGCCTGTGAATAGCGTTAAGGGTTTCTTAATACGTTCTTCTGAGCAAATTGGCCCTGAGACGCAAGGGTGCGCCAAACCGTTAAACCGTTAACCTCTTCAGGACAGTTACACGCCTGCGTAAAAGCATAACCCAGTTCTTGTGCGTAACCACGCAGTGCCCGAGTTACACACAGGGTTATGCGAACAATGCTTCTCGAATTACTGATTTAAGCATATGAAATATAATGATAATATTTCCGCTCTGAAGGTATCCTTGCTGTGGCAAGGCATTCCTCCCCAAGGGGACAAGCGACGGACAAGCTGGTAATCCACACAGATCGCGACCCCTACAATCTCATCATACTTTTCTATCTCTTTATTAATGAATAAGAGGAAGGGACACCCGGAGGCACCCCATGTCTGATCTGCTCTCGCTTGCCTATCCTTGGATCAAGTCATTTCATATCATGGCCGTGATCGCCTGGATGGCCGGGTTGTTCTACCTGCCAAGGCTCTATGTCTATCACACGGAGCAGGTCGGCCAAAGTGGTGAGACCCACGCGCTTTTCCAGACCATGGAGTTGAAGCTCCTTCGGGTGATCATGAACCCCGCGATGATTGCCACCTGGGTTCTGGGTTTGTGTCTGGTGGCGACGCCGGGGATCGTCACCTGGGATACGGTCTGGCCCTGGACAAAGGCAGCCGGGGTGCTGGGCATGACCTGGTTTCACCATTGGCTGGGGCTGCGTCGAAAAGATTTTCTGCGGGGAGAGAACACGCTCACGGGTCGTCAGTACCGAATGATGAACGAGGTGCCCACCCTGCTGATGGTCGTCATCGTGCTGTCTGTCGTAGTGCGTTTCTGAAATGATTGACTCCGGCCGGGCCATCCCCTAGACCGCTTGCACCACCTCGTCCGGGGATGGCGCAGACCTGACATATTGACTGATTGACCGCCCGCACCACGCGCTGGCGGCACATGGGTATTTTCATGACAACCGACACCACTGATACAGCTGTCGCGGCAGATCCGCTTGAGACGCTGAACCTCGCGGATCTCAAACGCAAGAGCCCCAAGGATCTGCTCTCCATGGCGGAGGATCTCGAAATCGAGAACGCCTCGACCATGCGTAAGGGCGAGATGATGTTCCAGATCCTGCGCGAACGCGCGGATGAAGGCTGGGAAATCTCCGGTGACGGTGTGCTCGAGGTGTTGCAGGACGGGTTTGGCTTCCTGCGCTCGCCCGAGGCAAACTACTTGCCGGGTCCCGATGATATCTACGTCTCGCCCGAGATGATCCGGAAATTTTCCCTGCGCACAGGGGATACGATTGAGGGGATCATCAAGGCGCCAGACGATAATGAGCGCTACTTCGGTCTGCTCGACGTCACCCAGATCAATTTCGAAGAGCCGGAGAAGGCGCGCCACAAGGTTGCTTTCGAGAACCTAACGCCGCTCTACCCCGATGAACGTCTGACGATGGAGACGGATGACCCGACGGCCAAGGATCGCTCCGCCCGGATCATCGATCTTGTCTCGCCCATCGGGAAAGGCCAGCGCTCGCTGATCGTGGCCCCGCCGCGGACGGGTAAGACCGTGTTGCTCCAGAACATCGCCAATTCCATCGAACGCAATCACCCGGAATGCTATCTGATCGTCCTGCTGATCGACGAACGGCCCGAAGAAGTCACCGACATGCAGCGTTCGGTCAAGGGGGAGGTCGTCTCCTCCACATTCGATGAGCCTGCGACGCGCCACGTGGCCGTGTCCGACATGGTCATCGAAAAGGCCAAGCGGCTGGTCGAGCACAAGCGCGACGTGGTGATCCTGCTCGATTCGATTACCCGCCTTGGCCGCGCTTTCAATACGGTTGTGCCATCCTCGGGTAAGGTCCTGACCGGTGGTGTGGATGCAAACGCCCTGCAACGGCCCAAGCGGTTCTTCGGTGCAGCCCGGAACATCGAAGAGGGCGGCTCGCTCACCATCATCGCCACGGCGCTGATCGATACGGGCAGCCGGATGGACGAGGTGATCTTTGAAGAGTTCAAAGGCACGGGTAACTCCGAGATCGTGCTGGACCGCAAGATTGCGGACAAGCGGGTCTTCCCGGCGATGGACATCCTGAAGTCCGGCACACGGAAAGAGGATCTGCTGGTCGACAAGGTCGATCTGCAGAAAACCTTTGTGCTGCGGCGTATTCTGAACCCGATGGGGACCACGGATGCCATCGAATTCCTGATCTCCAAGCTCAAACAGACCAAGACAAATTCGGATTTCTTCGACTCCATGAATACCTGACTTATTGTTTAAAAACAGTGAGTTAATATGGATACGATATACGCACTTGCGTCCGCCCAAGGTCGGGCTGGCATCTCTGTCATACGGGTCTCGGGGTCGCAGGCCCACGGCTCGGCAGCCCGGTTGATGGCAGATGTGCCCCAGGCGCGGGTTGCGGCGACGCGCGTGCTGCGCGTCGACAACGGCGATATTCTGGATCACGCGCTGGTGTTGCGCTTTGATGGACCGGGCAGTTTCACGGGCGAAGACGTGATGGAATATCACATCCATGGCAGCATTTCGGTTCAGCAGGCTTTACTGAATTGGTTGAGTCAGCAGCCAGGTCATCGGCTGGCCGAGCCCGGAGAATTTACGCGACGCGCAATGGAGAACGGGCGGCTCGATCTGGCGCAGGTCGAAGGTCTGGCGGATCTGATCGATGCGGAGACGGAGGCGCAGCGCAAGCAGGCCGTGCGGGTTTTCTCCGGTGCACTGGGGGAACGGGTCGAAGCGTGGCGGAGCAAGTTGATCCGTGCTGCGGCCCTGCTCGAAGCTACCATCGATTTTGCGGATGAAGACGTGCCCGTGGACGTGACGCCGGAGGTGACAGAACTGCTCACGGCCGTGGAGGGTGATCTGGATCGAGAGATCCGCGGAAGTTTTGTCGCGGAACGGATCCGGTCTGGGTTTGAAGTGGCCATCGTGGGTCCGCCGAATGCAGGCAAGTCAACCTTGCTCAACAGGTTGGCGGGGCGTGAAGCAGCCATTACGTCGGATATCGCAGGAACAACCCGGGATGTTATCGAAGTCCGTATGGATATCAATGGGTTACCTATTTCTTTCCTCGATACGGCGGGTTTGCGCGACAGCACCGATGAAGTCGAGGTCATAGGCGTAGCACGCGCCATGGAGCGGGCGGAGGCAGCGGATCTGCGGGTGTTCCTGACCACCGATCCAGATGATCTCCCCTTGGTGCCGAAAGAAATCGATATCATTTTAACGCCCAAAGTGGATCTGACGACAGATCTGAACAGCGGCATTTCGGGTAAGACAGGCCAAGGTGTGGATGAACTTCTGGCGGGTATCTCAGAGATTTTTAGCGAAAAGGTAGCGCAGAGCGGATCCGCGACTCACGCACGTCATCGCTCAGCGATGTTACAAACGAAGGATCTGTTGGTTGAAACCCAGCGGACGCTGTCCCAAGGGTCCGCCGCTTATGATATAGCGGCGGAGGATCTGAGAACGGCGATTCGAGCGCTTGAAGCATTGGTGGGTCGTATCGGCGTGGAGACCCTTTTGAACGAAATTTTCGCGAGCTTTTGCTTGGGTAAGTAGCGGAGTGTTTCACGTGAAACATTTTGATGTGGTGGTGATCGGTGGTGGTCACGCAGGCACTGAGGCAGCGCATGCCGCAGCCCGAATGGGTGTGCGGACCGCGCTTGTGACAATGTCGGAGAGCGACATTGGCGTGATGTCTTGCAATCCTGCCATTGGTGGGTTGGGCAAGGGGCATCTTGTCCGGGAGATCGATGCGCTGGACGGGGTGATGGCTCGTGTAGCGGATAAAGCCGGTATTCAGTTTCGCTTGCTCAACCGTCGAAAAGGGCCGGCGGTGCAAGGGCCTCGTGCCCAGGCAGACCGCGATGTATATCGTCATACCATGCTGGCGGAGACTCGGGCTCAGTCAAACCTGGCGATCGTAACCGGAGAGGTAGTCGATTTTCGCGTGAAAGGCGGTGCTATCGCGGGCGTGGTTCTGAAAGATGGGACCCAACTTGAGGCGACGCGGGTCATTCTGACCAGCGGCACCTTTCTAAGGGGTGTGGTACACATTGGTGATATTGCCCGGTCTGGTGGTCGGTTTGGTGAAGAGGCGTCTGTGCGGTTGGCCGAGCGGATTGATGACTTCGGATTGCCACTTGGTCGGTTGAAGACCGGTACGCCACCTCGCTTGGACGGTAGGACCATTCGCTGGGATCTGCTGGAGGATCAACCTGGTGATGACGATCCAACCTTTTTCTCCTTTCTGACCCGTGAAACGAGTGCGCGTCAGGTTTCCTGCGGCATCACCCACACCAACGAGCTTACACATCAAATCATCCGGGAGAATCTCGAGCGCTCTGCAATGTACGGAGGCCATATCGACGGGGTTGGGCCTCGGTATTGCCCGTCAATTGAAGACAAGATTGTTCGGTTCGCCGATAAGGATTCACACCAGATCTTTCTGGAACCTGAGGGGTTGAAAAGTGATCTGATCTATCCCAATGGTATTTCGACGTCGCTACCACAAGATGTGCAGGAAAGCTACGTCCGGTCCATATATGGGTTGGAACAGGCGGTGATCGTACAGCCGGGCTATGCGATCGAGTATGATTACGTTGATCCGCGTGCGTTGGATGCGACATTGGCTTTGCCGACGGTCAAGGGCCTGTACCTCGCGGGACAGGTAAACGGCACCACCGGGTATGAGGAGGCAGCCGCCCAAGGGATGGTGGCCGGGTTGAACGCGGCGCGGGACGTGCAGGGTGGTGAGCCAGTGATCTTCTCGCGTTCCGACAGTTATATCGGGGTAATGGTTGATGATCTCACCACGCGTGGTGTCACCGAGCCCTACCGCATGTTCACGTCTCGGGCGGAATTCCGACTGTCTTTGCGGGTCGACAACGCTGATCAGCGGCTGACGCCGACTGGGATTACGCTTGGTTGTGTGGGTCAGCGGCGATCGGAAGTCTTAGAGGACAAGATGGCGCGTCTGGATAGTGGGCGACATGCGTTGAGTGAGCAGACGTTTACGCCATCGCAAGTGTCTGCCGTTGGGATCCGGATAAATCAGGACGGATCAAAGCGGACCGGGATGCAGCTTTTGGCGTTTCCCGATGTCAGTTTCGCTGAGATTGAGCGGCTGGATCCGCGCTTCAGTGCAATCGATGGGGAGATACAGCGGCAATTGGAGCGAGAAGCGCTCTATGCCAATTACATCGAGCGACAGCAGCGGGATATTGAAGCGTTGCGGCGGGATGAGGCGCATGTCATCCCGACAGACTTCGACTTTGCGGCGTTGAATGGTCTGTCGAGTGAGCTCAGGGCGAAGTTGACCACGACCCGGCCGGGATCCTTGGCGCAAGCAGCTCGGATTGACGGGATGACCCCTGCCGCTTTAACGCTCATCTTGGCACGTTTACGCCAGAGATCAGGGAAGCAGTCCGCGTGACAGCTTGGCGACCGGATGTTTCACGTGAAACATCTGATAAACTGACGTGTTATCACGATCTCTTGCTGACGTGGACACAGAAGATTAACTTGATCTCCAAATCCAGTGTCCCTGATATCTGGCACCGCCATATCTGGGATTCGTCACAAGTGATTTCCTGGATCGCGGGTCGGCAGCACTGGGTTGATCTGGGAAGCGGCGGTGGTCTGCCCGGTCTGATCGTCGCGATCCTTGGTCAGGAAATTGAACCGGATCTGACGGTCACAATGATTGAAAGCGATGTGCGAAAGGCGACTTTCCTGCGTAAGGTCATCCGGGAACTTGGCTTAAAGGCGACTGTCATCGTTGACCGGATTGAAGCGGCGCCCGCGCAGAACGGAGATGTTGTCTCCGCACGTGCTCTGGCTGATCTGACACAGCTACTGGGTCTCGGGCAAAGGCATGTGTCCTCTGGTGGGACGCTATTGTTTCTGAAGGGTGCCAACTGGAAAAAAGAGGTAGAAGCCGCGCGTGAGGCGTGGTCATTTGACCTGGTGGCCCATAAGAGTAAAACGAACGCGGAGGCAGCTGTGCTGGAGGTGAGGGGTATTGAACGTGTCTGATATCGCACCGCCAAATGGTCCCAAGATCATCGCCGTGGCGAACCAGAAAGGTGGTGTGGGAAAGACCACAACCACCATTAATCTGGCGGCAGCGCTGGCCGAAGAGGGTAGTCAGGTCCTTGTTGTGGATCTCGATCCGCAAGGCAATGCCTCCACTGGGCTGGGGATTGAGGTCGAGGATCGGAGGTATACGACCTATGATCTTTTGCTGGGCGATACAGAGCTATCCTCGATCATCCTGCCGACAGAGACGCCTGGATTGTCCATTATTCCGGCAACGGTTGATCTGAGCTCTGCCGATATCGAATTGATTTCAAACGAAAAACGTAGCTTTTTGCTGCACGATGCGCTTCGTCAGCCAGCCATTGGGCCCTTTGGGCTGGACTATATCCTGATTGACTGCCCGCCCTCGCTCAATCTGCTGACAGTCAACGCCATGATTGCGGCGCATTCCGTGCTGGTGCCGCTCCAAAGCGAGTTCTTTGCGCTGGAGGGGCTTTCGCAGCTCATGCTCACGATCCGAGAGGTTCGGTACAGCGGTAATCAGGATCTGAGGATCGAGGGGATCGTGCTGACCATGTATGATAGCCGGAACAATCTGTCGTTGCAGGTAGAGCAGGACGCGCGGGACAACTTGGGTGATCTGGTTTTCGCAACACGGATCCCGAGAAACGTGCGGGTCAGCGAGGCGCCGTCCTTTGCCATGCCCGTGCTGCGATATGATACGATGTCCAAGGGCGCACAGGCCTACCGGGCGCTGGCGCAGGAAGTCCTGAGCAAAAACGCGGCGGCAGTGGGGTAGATCAAGATGGCGGGTGGTATGGATCGGAAACGTGGGCTCGGCCGGGGGCTGTCGGCGCTGATGTCTGACGTGGCGGAGACGGAGCGGAGCACCAGCGCGGGCCAAGCAACGGCGGACCGTCTCATTCCGATTGAAAAGATCGCTCCGAACCCGGACCAGCCGCGCAAACGGTTCGCCGAAGCCGATCTGAAGGACCTCGCCGCGTCCATTCGTGAAAAGGGTGTTCTGCAACCTCTGATTGTGCGGGTGGTTGGCCCGGAACGGTACGAAATCGTCGCGGGGGAACGGCGTTGGCGCGCAGCGCAGCTGGCCAATCAGCACGAATTGCCGGTGGTGATCCGGGACTTCACGGACGCTGAGGTGCTCGAGGTCGCGATCATCGAGAACATCCAGCGGGCAGATCTGAACCCGATTGAAGAGGCAGCAGGCTACCGGCAGTTGATGGAGCGGTTCGGTCACACCCAGGAAAAACTGGCCGAAGCGCTTGGAAAGAGCCGCAGCCATATTGCCAACCTGATGCGGTTGCTGAGCCTGCCGGAGGACGTGTTGGATTTTGTTCGCCAAGGAGATCTGAGTGCGGGTCATGCGCGGGCGTTGATCCCGGCGACGGACCGGGTGGCGCTGGCGCAAGAGGTGATCAAGGGCGGTTTGTCGGTGCGCGCGACCGAGGCGCTGGTCAAGAAACACATCGCTGGCGACACCGGGCCAGATGTGCGCCGTACGGCAGCGCCGGTTGAGGAAAAGGACGCGGATACCAAGGCGCTCGAGGGGGATCTCTCCGCTGCTTTGGGTATGAAGGTGACGTTGGATCATGCGCCGGGCGGTGAAGGTGGCCGGATGACGTTGCAGTACAAATCGCTTGACCAGCTCGATGAGCTGTGCCGCTTGCTGGGCGGATCCTAATCCGACAATAGAGCTTCCAGAACCGCGTTTAGCACTCTAACACCTTGATTTGTAGCAGTTAAAGTGTCACCTTGGGTCGTGACCATACCCAGCTCAAGCATCTGATACAGCCGGTCCGGAGACAGTGGCCGATCTTTCAACGTCTCGTACCGGGTCATGCTGATACCTTCCCGTAACCGCAGCCCCATCAGGAGGTATTCACTGGCCTGATCATCGGCTGTCAGAACCTGACGGGGTTTCTCGCCGGACCCGCCCGACACAGCACTCAGCCAGCGATCCGGGTTCGAATAGCTTTCGGTGGCGTAGCGCGCGCCGTTCACCGTTAACCGACCGTGGGCACCCGGCCCGATCCCGAGGTAGTCGCCGTAGCGCCAGTAGATCAGGTTGTGTCGGGACTGCGCCCCATCGGCTGCGTGGTTGGAGACCTCATAGGCGGGCATTCCGTGGGCGGCACAGATGTCTTGTGTCATCTCGAAAAGATCCGCGCCGAGGTCGTCGTCCGGCAGCCCGCGGAGTTTGCCTGCGTTGTAGCGGTCACCGAAGGCGGTGCCCTGTTCGATGGTCAGCTGGTAGAGCGACAGATGATCAACGGCGAGGTCCAGCGCTCGGGTCAGTTCCTCTCGCCATTCGGCGGGGGTCTGATCCTGCCGCGCGTAGATCAGATCAAAGCTGACGCGGTCAAAGGTGCTGCGCGCGATGTCGAAGGCTGCCATCGCCTCACGCGCGCTGTGCATGCGTCCGAGCCGCTGCAGATCGACGTCGTTGAGCGCCTGGATGCCCATGGATATGCGGTTCACGCCCGCAGCGTGGAACGCGGTAAAACGGTCCGCTTCGACGGAAGTGGGATTCGCCTCCAGGGTGACTTCGAGATCATTGGCACAAGGCCAATGATGCCGGACGCGATCGATCACACGTGCCGCTGTTTCGGGATCCATTAGGCTGGGCGTGCCGCCGCCAAAAAACACGGAATGCAGCACACGGCCCGGCGTTTCCGCGGCAGCCCGGTCAAGTTCGGCGAGATACGCTTTGCACCAGGCGGCGTGGTCGATTGTGCGCGTCACGTGGCTGTTGAAGTCGCAGTAGGGGCATTTGGCCGCGCAATAGGGCCAGTGCAGGTAGAGGCCGAAGCCGCCCGCTTGCCAGTCGTCAGCCAAAGCAACCTGCGATCAGTTTGGCGAAGGCATCGGCGCGGTGGCTGATCCGGTTCTTCTGCGCGGGGTCCATTTCCGCAAAGGTGATGTCATACCCTTCCGGTTGGAACATTGGATCATACCCGTGACCCGTACGCCCCCGTATGGGCCAGACAAGCGTGCCTGAAACGGTTCCGGCAAACACCTCTTCGTGCCCGTCGGGCCAGGCGAGCACCAGTGTCGCGCAAAACTGGGCCTTGCGGGGGTGCGGCGCCTGCCGCTCCTCCAGCAAGTTGTGGGTCTCGGTCATGGCCATGACGAAGTCGCGACCATCGGGTGTCTCGGCCCAGTCTGCGGTATAGACGCCCGGGGCGCCGTCGAGTGCCTCCACTTCAATCCCGGAATCATCTGCCAGAGCGGGCAGACCCGTGGCGGCGACGGCGGCGCGCGCCTTGATCCGGGCATTTCCGACAAAGGTGGTCTCGGTCTCGTCAGGCTCGGGCAGATCCATCTCGGCCGCGCCAACGACCCGCACGCCATGGGGCTCGAAAAGCTGCCGCATCTCGTCCAGTTTGCCCGCGTTATGCGTGGCGATCAGGATACGGTCGCCTTCAAACCGGCGTGTCATGCGGTGGCCGTCTTTTGTGCGGCGACAAGCTCCCCCACACCCTTTTCGGCCAGATCCATCAGCTGGTTCATCTGATCGCGCGAGAAGGTAGCACCTTCGGCGCTCATCTGCACTTCGATCAGACGGTGCGTGCCGGTCATGATAAAGTTGCCATCGACGCCCGCCTCGGAATCCTCCGGGTAGTCGAGATCGAGCACCGGTTGGCCTGCGTAGATGCCGCAGCTGATCGCCGCGACAGGGTCGGGCATGGGGTCGCTGATCACATCGCCCGCTTTCATCAGCGCGTTGACGGCGAGGCGGAGCGCAACCCAGCCGCCGGTGATGGAGGCGCAACGGGTGCCGCCGTCCGCCTGCAGCACGTCACAGTCCACGGTGATCTGGCGTTCGCCAAGGGCCACCCGGTCGATGCCCGCCCGCAGGGAGCGCCCGATCAGCCGCTGGATTTCCACCGTGCGACCACCTTGTTTTCCGGCGGTTGCTTCACGCCGCATGCGCGTGTTGGTGGCGCGGGGCAGCATGCCGTATTCCGCGGTGACCCAGCCGAGGCCGGAGCCCTTGATGAAAGGCGGCACCCGATCCTCGATGGTCGCGGTGCACAGCACATGGGTGTCGCCCATGCGGATGAGGGCGCAGCCTTCGGCGTGTTTCGTGAAATCCGTCTCGATGGAAACGGCACGCATTTCGTCCAGAGCTCGACCAGAGGGGCGCATGGTATATCCTTTGTTGATGCCACCCGATACCTGTGCGGGGTGGGCAGATGCAAGCCCGATTGAATTTCCGGCGGTTCATGCTTTTATGAGGACCAGCCAAGGATCCTTTATGAACGATACCGCCAACATACTGGCCGAGATGAACGACCGATCGCGTGAAGTCTTTCGTCGCGTGGTGGAAGGGTACCTCGCCGATGGCACGCCCATGGGATCGCGGACGCTGACGCGGGATTTCAGTGAGAAGGTGAGTGCGGCGACAATCCGCAATGTGATGCAGGATCTGGAATATCTGGGTCTTTTGGACAGCCCGCATATCAGCGCGGGCCGCGTTCCGACTCAGCTGGGATTGCG
This sequence comes from uncultured Roseobacter sp., assembly GCF_947496515.1. Lineage (GTDB taxonomy): Bacteria > Pseudomonadota > Alphaproteobacteria > Rhodobacterales > Rhodobacteraceae > Roseobacter. The sequence continues at coordinate 115,843 of NZ_CANMDB010000003.1, forward strand.
GATGTTCGTGGATGGCCTGTTGGAGATCGGCGATCCCGATGATGCCGACCGGGGGAGAATCGACGCGACCATGGCGTCGAATTCCGAAGATGTGGGCGGGTTGCTGGACCGCGTGGGCTCGGCCCTGTCGGGGGTGACGCAGGGGGCCTCGTTGGTGTTGACACCCAAGCACGAGGCGCCAATCAAACACATCGAGTTCGTGTCGCTCTCGCCCGAGCGGGCCCTGGTGGTGCTGGTTTTCGCCGATGGTCACGTGGAGAACCGGCTCTTTGCGCCGCCGCCCGGGCAGACGCCCAGCTCCATGCGGGAGGCGGCGAATTTTCTCAATGCGCTGATCGAGGGCAAGACGCTCAGCGAGCTGCATTCCACGCTGCAGACGCAGATCTCGGCCCGACGGCAGGAGATTGACAAGCTGGCGCAGGATCTGGTGGAAAGCGGTCTGGCGGTCTGGGAAGGCGAAGGTCAGGAAATCGAGCGGCTGATCGTCCGCGGGCGATCCAATCTGCTGAATGAAGACGGTCAGGCAGAGGATCTGGAACGCATCCGGCGGCTGTTTGACGATCTGGAGCGCAAGCGCGATATCGCGGAGTTTCTGGAGCTCGCCGAGGACGGTGATGGCGTGCGCATTTTTATTGGCTCTGAAAACAAACTTTTTTCACTTTCGGGTTCCTCTCTGGTGGTTTCCCCATATATGAACGCTGATCGAAAGATCATCGGTGCGGTGGGTGTTATCGGTCCCACGCGGCTGAATTATGGTCGCATCGTACCCATTGTGAATTATACGGCGCAGCTGGTCGGCAAGCTGATCTCCGACCGCAGCTAGAGGTGGAATATGGCAGAGCCCAAGGACAACGAATTTCTGGACGATATCGAGAACGCCGAGGCGGAGGCCTTTGCCGATGAGATGGAAGAGATTGACGATGAGGCGCTGGAGATTGACCAGCTGCGGGCAGAGCGCGATCAGCTGAAGGACCGGTTCATGCGGGCGCTGGCGGATGCGGAGAACGCGCGCAAACGCTCCGACCGGGACCGGCGCGAAGCGGAGAACTACGGTGGGTCCAAGCTGAGCCGTGATATGCTGCCCGTGTACGACAATATGAAGCGCGCGCTGGAGACGGTGACCGAGGAGCAGATGGAAAGCAACTCTGCCCTGATCGAAGGGATCCAGTTGACGATGCGCGAGTTGCTGAGCGTCTTCAAGAAGCACGGGATCGAGATCATCGCGCCCGAGGTTGGTGACAGGTTCGATCCGCAGCACCACCAGGCCATGTTCGAGGCGCCTTTGCCCGGGACCAAGGCAGGGGACATCATTCAGGTCGCTGCGGAAGGGTTCATGTTGCACGACCGGTTGTTGCGTCCCGCGCAGGTCGGGGTCTCCTCCGCTCCGGCGTCTTGACGGCTGGTTGAGAGCGGCCCTCCGGGGGGAGTTTATCTGGCAAGATGAAGGAGCGGTCAGTCTTTGGCCGCTTCTTTCAGTTTGTAGAGGGCGTCGAGCGCCTGACGGGGCGTGAGCTCATCGGGGTGGATCTCGGCCAGGGTGTCTTCAAGTGCTGTGGACCTGGGGGGTGGCAGCGGTGTCGGTGTCGCCGAGAAAAGCGGCAGGTCGTCGATCAGGGCTTTTTGCGCGGGGCCACCTTCGCGTTCGCCTTTTTCCAGCGCGTCGAGAACGGTGCGGGCGCGGGTGATCACGGCGGGGGGGAGGCCCGCCAGCTGGGCGACCTGAACGCCGTAGGAGCGGTCGGCAGCGCCCTTGGTGACCTCATGCAGGAAGATGACCTCTCCCTGCCATTCCTTGACCGCGACGGTGGCGTTTTCCACGCCTGCGAGTTTGCCGGCGAGCGCTGTCATCTCATGGTAGTGGGTGGCGAAAAGGGCGCGGCAGCGGTTGACATCATGCAGATGTTCGAGCGTGGCCCAGGCGATGGAGAGCCCGTCGTAGGTGGCGGTGCCGCGGCCGATCTCGTCGAGGATGACCAGCGCGTGATCGTCTGCCTGGTTGAGAATGGCGGCGGTTTCGACCATCTCCACCATGAAGGTGGAGCGACCCCGGGCGAGATCATCCGAAGCGCCAACGCGGCTGAAGACCTGGGAGACGAGGCCGATATGGGCGTGGTCCGCGGGCACGAAGCTGCCCATTTGAGCCAGGATGGCGATCAGGGCGTTCTGGCGCAGGTAGGTGGATTTCCCCGCCATGTTGGGACCGGTGAGCAGGTGGATATTGCCGGTATCTTCGGCGCTGAGGTCACAATCGTTGGCGATGAAGGGGGTGGCTTGGCCCGCTTGCAGCGCGCGTTCCACAACCGGGTGCCGACCTGCGGAGATGTCGAAGGCCCGGGTGGTATCGACCTTGGGTTCGACCCAGTTTTCCGTTGCGGCCAGTTCGGCGAGGCTGGTTGTCAGATCCAGCTCAGCGAGGCCGGTGGCGGCTTGCGCGACGGGGCCTGCCGCGGCAAGGACGCTGTTGCGCAGGACCTCGAACAGGCGCTTTTCGATCTCCAGCGCGCGATCGGCGGCGGACAGGATTCGGGTCTGCAGTTGGGATAGCTCGACGGTCGTGAAACGCACCTGATTGGCCGTGGTCTGCCGGTGGATGAAGCTGTCGGACAGGGGCGGGGAGAGCATCTTTTCCGCGTGGGTCGCGGTGGTTTCCACGAAGTATCCCAGCACGTTGTTGTGCTTGATCTTGAGCGAGGAAATCCCCGTTTGCGTGATGAAGTCTGCTTGCATGCGTGCGATGATGCTGCGGCCTTCGTCGCGCAGCGCGCGGGTCTCGTCGAGATCGGCGTCATGTCCGGGTGCGATAAAACCGCCGTCGCGGGTGAGCAGGGGCGGCTCTGCTACAAGGGCGGTATCCAGCGTGTCGATGAGCGCATCATGGCCCGACAGGGCGGTGTGCGTCTCGCTCAGCAGTGTCGTCAGTTCCTGATCGCCGAGCAGTTCACACAGCGCGTTGGCCTGGGTCAGCCCGTCGCGAATGGCGGCGAGGTCTCGGGGGCCGCCGCGGTCGAGGGACAATCGGGAGAGGGCGCGGTCGAGGTCGGGTACCTTGCGCAGCAGCTCGCGGATCTGGTGGCGATGCTGGGGCGTATCGACAGCCCAGCGAACGGCGGCGAGGCGATCGTGAATGACGGAGAGGACGCGGGAGGGGCTGGAGAGGCGCTGCTCCAGTAGTCGTCCGCCACCGGCGGTGACGGTCCGTTCGATCACCGACAGCAGCGATCCGGCGCGCCCGCCTGAGAGCGCCTGGGTCAGTTCCAGGTTGCGGCGGGTTGCGGCGTCGATCTGGACGCTACGGGCCTCCGCTTCTTTCTGCGGCGGGCGCAGAAGGGGCAGTTTGCCTTTCTGGGTGATCTCCAGATATTGCAGGATAGCGCCCATGGCAGAGATCTCGGCGCGGCTGAAAGTGCCGTAGGCGTCCAGTGTTTCGACCCCGAAGAGAGCACACAGACGCGCCTCTCCGCCCTGGCTGTCGAAGGCGGAGCGCGCGAGAGATGTCAGCGCCACACCGAAGTCTTCTGCGGTTTCGCGCAGCTCGGGTTCCTTGGCCTCGCTGACCAGCAGTTCGGAGGGGGCGAGCCGGGCAAGCTCCGGGCCGAGGCGCAGAGAGGTGACAGGCATCACGTGAAAAGCGCCGGTAGAGATATCGACCCAGGCAAGTGCGTCGTCATCCCGCACATGCGTATAGGCGGCGAGGTAGTTGTGGCGGCGCGCCTCCAGCAGGGCTTCTTCGGTCAGGGTGCCGGGGGTGACCAGGCGGATCACGTCGCGTTTCACCACGGATTTGGAGCCGCGTTTCTTTGCCTCTGCAGGACTTTCCATCTGCTCGCAGACGGCCACGCGAAACCCCTTGCGAATGAGCGTCAGCAGGTAGCCTTCGGCGGCATGCACGGGCACGCCACACATGGGGATATCGGCGCCGTCGTGCTTGCCGCGTTTGGTCAGGGCAATGTCCAGCGCTTCGGCTGCGGCGACGGCGTCCTCAAAGAACATCTCGTAAAAGTCACCCATGCGGTAGAAGAGCAGCGCATCCGCGTAGTCCGCCTTCAGATCGAGATACTGGGCCATCATCGGGGTGACGGTCATGGGGCCTCCTGCGGCATTTGGCAGACCTTACAAATGCGCGACCGGGGGTAAAAGCCTCAATTGCAGCGCTGGGACGGCTGGTCTACGGTTGACACCCGGATTGTCAGTAAAGGCCAGAACCCCATGTCGAAAACCCGCGTCACACCGGAGGAGGCGCTGGCCTTCCATCTTGAGCCCACGCCCGGAAAATTCGAGGTAACGGCGACCGTGCCGATGACCACGCAGCGGGATCTGAGCCTTGCCTATTCGCCCGGTGTTGCCGTGCCCTGCGAGGCCATCGCGGAAAACCCTGAGACGGCGTATGACTATACGAACAAGGGCAATCTGGTTGCGGTGATCTCCAACGGGACGGCGGTGCTGGGGTTGGGGAACCTCGGCGCGCTGGCGTCGAAACCGGTGATGGAGGGCAAGGCGGTGCTCTTCAAACGGTTCGCGGATGTGAACTCCATCGATATCGAGCTGGATACGGAAGATACGGAGGCGTTTGTTGACGCAGTCAAGCTGATGGGGCCGACGTTCGGCGGGATCAACCTTGAGGACATCAAGGCGCCAGAGTGTTTCATCATCGAACAGCGCCTGAAAGAGGAGATGGACATCCCCGTCTTTCATGACGACCAGCACGGGACGGCGGTGATCTGTGCGGCTGGGTTGCTGAATGCGCTGAAGCTGTCGGGAAAGAAGATCGAGGATGTGCGTATCGTGCTGAACGGCGCGGGGGCGGCGGGGATCGCCTGTCTGGAACTGCTGAAGGCGATGGGCGCGCGGCATCAGAACTGCATCATGTGCGACACCAAGGGCGTGATCTACCAGGGCCGCGCCGAGGGCATGAACCAGTGGAAATCAGCGCATGCGGTCTCGACCGAGGCGCGCACGCTGGAAGAGGCGATGAAGGGGGCGGATGTCTTTCTGGGCGTGTCGGTCAAGGGGGCGGTGACGCAGGAGATGGTCGCAAGCATGGCCGATGATCCGGTGATTTTCGCCATGGCCAATCCCGATCCGGAGATCACGCCCGAAGATGCCCATGCTGTGCGCGCCGATGCCATCGTGGCCACGGGGCGCAGCGACTATCCCAATCAGGTCAACAATGTGCTGGGCTTTCCCTATCTCTTTCGCGGCGCGCTCGACATCAATGCGCGCGCCATCAATGACGAGATGAAGATCGCTTGCGCCCATGCGCTGGCCAATCTTGCGCGCGAGGATGTGCCCGACGAGGTGGCGCTGGCCTACGGCAAGAACCTCAGTTTCGGGCGGGACTACATTATCCCGACGCCGTTCGATCCGAGGCTCATTTACCGGGTGCCGCCAGCGGTGGCCCAGGCGGGGATGAACACCGGTGCCGCGCGGCGGCCGATCATCGACATGGAAGCCTATGAGCTGTCGCTGAAATCGCGGATGGATCCGACGGCGAGCATCCTGCGCGGCATCAACGCCCGCGCCCGGGCCAATCAGGCGCGGATGATCTTTGCCGAAGGGGATGACCCGAGGGTCTTGCGCGCGGCGGTCATGTATCAGCGCGCGGGTCTCGGCAAGGCGCTGGTGGTGGGCCGGGCCGAGGATGTGAAGGCCAAGCTCGATGCCGCTGGTCTGGCGGATGCGCACCGCGAGATCGAGATCGTAAACGCGGCCAACACCCAGCATCTGGAGACCTACAAGCAGTTCCTCTACGATCGGTTGCGGCGGCGCGGGTTTGATGCGCAGGACATTCACCGGCTCGCGGCGCGCGACCGGCATGTGTTCTCCGCGCTGATGTTACAGCACGGTCATGGCGACGGGCTGGTGACCGGGGCGACACGGAAATCAGCGCATATCCTCGACCGGATCAACCACGTCTATAACGCCGACAAGGAACACGGCGTGGCCGGGATCACCGCGGTGCTGCACAAGGGTCGGATCGTCTTTATCGCGGACACCATCGTCAACGAATGGCCGGACGAAGAGGATCTGGCCGATATTGCCGAACGGTCGGCCAAGGTGGCGCGCAACATGGGGCTGGAGCCCCGGGTGGCTTTCGTGAGCTTTTCGACCTTTGGCTACCCGGTGTCCGAACGTGCGGACAAGATGGCCAAGGCGGCGGAGGTGCTGGACAAGCGCGGTGTGAGCTTTGAGTACGAAGGTGAGATGACCGTGGATGTGGCGCTGAACGCGCAGGCGCAGGAGGGGTATCCCTTCATGCGGCTGACGGGGCCTGCGAATATTCTGATCGTACCCGCGCGCCATTCGGCGAGCATCTCAGTCAAGCTGATGCAGGAGTTGGCGGGGGCCACGGTGATCGGGCCGATTTTGGCAGGTGTCGATGGGTCGATCCAGATTTGCTCCACTGTGTCGACGGCGAATGACATTTTGAATATGGCGGTGCTGGCCGCTTGCAGGGTGGGCTGATCCGGCCGGGGGAAGCCTCCTCCCCTCCATCGAGGAGGGTCGGAGGCTGCCCGGCTGATCGCCGGGCGGCGCAGTTCGATCGGTTTGTTCTTGCTTTTAGCTGCCGACAAAGGGCGCGGCATTGCCCCAGAGATCGCGCACCCGTGCATCGCGTCCGCAGGCGTCGCGGTAGGCCTTGTAGGCGGCGGCTTTGCGCTTTGGCCCGAAACGGGTGATGATCAGATCGCGGCTGAGGTAATAGTCCTGATGGTAGGAGTCCGCCGGGTAGAAGGTGCCGAGATCAAGCACGGGGGTGACCACGGTTTGCCCCAGATCGGCAGCGGCCTGGGCCTTGGCCGCTTCGGCAACTTGCCGTTCGGCGGCGCTCCCGGCAAAGATCGCGGTGCGATAGCTTTCGCCCCGGTCACAGAATTGCCCGCCCGCATCCGTCGGATCCACGGAGCGGAAGAACATGTCCATCAGGCTGCGCCGGTCAATGACATCGGCGTCAAAGGTGATCTGGACCGCTTCGTAATGTCCTGTGTTGCCGCCCGTCACCTGCTTGTAGGTCGGGTTGGCAACGTTGCCGCCGGTAAAGCCCGAGACCGCTTCCTGCACGCCTTTGACGCGTTCGAAGTCCGCTTCGACACACCAGAAGCAGCCGCCCGCAACCGTCAGCGTCTGGATGTCTGCGGCATGGCTCGATTTGCTGTGTGCGACGACGCCGAGGGCGATCATGCCCGCCAGAGCGATGGATTTGAGTGTTTCCGTTTTGCGCATCATAACATCTCCTTTTCCTCACCATCGACAAGACGGGGCTGACACACAACTCACGAGGCTGCGACGTCACGTGCTGGTGAAGACCGGTAATATGTGGTGATCATGATAAAATTCACGCCACCCGGTGGGTAGGGACGTGTTTGTGGAAAAGCGCCGTGTGCAGCAAAGGAGCCAGATATGCGCATTGCCATGTGGTCAGGTCCGCGGAACCTGTCGACTGCCATGATGTACAGCTTTGCCGCGCGGGCGGATTTCTCCGTCATGGATGAGCCGTTTTATGCACCCTATCTCGCCACGACCGGGATAGACCATCCGATGCGGGAGGCGATCATCTCGACGCATGAAACAGACCCTAACAAGGTCGAAGAGGCCTGTTCTGCGCCAGTAGACACACCACACATCTATATGAAGCACATGCCGCACCACATGTGCCCAGGCTTTCCGATGGGCTGGGCGGAGAGCTGCGTGAACATTCACCTGATCCGCCATCCGGCGCGGGTCATTGCCAGCTATGCGGCGAAACACGAGAACCCGACGTTGGCGGACATCGCGGTTGTGGAGCAACTGGCGCTGTACGAAAAACTGGGCGGGATCGTGATCGACAGCACAGACATTCGCGCCGATCCGGAGGGGATGCTCCGCAAGCTATGCGACGCGATTGGCCTGCCCTTCGATACGGCCATGCTGCGCTGGCCAGCGGGTCCGCGGCCCGAAGATGGCATCTGGGCGCGCCATTGGTACGGGGCGGTCCACCGCAGTACGGGGTTTGCCGGGGCGGAAGGGGATCTGCCGGTGTTTGAGGGCGCGGCGAGTGAGGTTCTGGAGGCGGCGCTGCCTTACTACGAGAGATTAGCAGCGCGCGCCCTGAGTTAATCGATTATCGAATCCCTATGGGTGAGCACACGATATTGGGTCTGCCCAATGGAGCCAAAATATATTTAGACAAAAAGATTCGACACGATAGGCACTTTCGGGAATCATAAGGGGCGCGATTCCCGTCGCGCCCCTTGATCGCCGTAGACGGCAGCCTGTCTTGTTCAGACATCGCGATCATTCGCGAATTTGGGTTCTCCCGTCAAGTATGCTGCGGCGTCCTCGTCAGTCCCGGCAATGGTGCCGGTGCTGACAAACACTTGAGGAGCAACACTGTGTATTTTGTACTGTACAAAGACATTTCGGGTTATTGGCGCTGGACACTCAAAGCTTCGAACCACGAAACCATCGCCGTGTCGTCTGAAAGCTACGTTCGCAAGTCGGATGCCGAGCATGGTATCCAGCTAACGAAGTCAGCCTACAACGCGCCGGTCTACGAACGCGAATCCGTTTGACAAAGAAGTGGGCGGTGCAGTGCCGCCCGCCTCTACTTCAACCGACGATCACGGGCGGCCAACAGCTTCAGCCGCAGCGCGTTCAGTTGAATGAACCCGGCGGCGTCTTTCTGGTCATAGGCGCCTGCGTCATCCTCGAAGGTCACATGCGCCTCGGAATAGAGACTGTGATCCGACCAGCGGCCCACCGTGCGCGCGTGGCCCTTGTAGAGCTTGAGCCGCACCGTGCCTGTCACATGGGTCTGGCTTGCGTCGATGGCGGCCTGCAGCATCGTGCGTTCCGGGCTGAACCAGAAGCCGTTGTAGATCAGCTCTGCGTAGCGCGGCATCAGCTCGTCCTTGAGGTGCATGGCGCCACGATCGAGCGTGATGGATTCGATGGCGCGGTGGGCCTCCAGCAACAGGGTACCGCCTGGGGTCTCGTAAATCCCGCGGGACTTCATGCCGACGAAACGCCCCTCCACCAGATCGAGCCGCCCGCAGCCATGCCGCCCGCCAACCTCGTTCAGCCGGGTCAGGATAGCAGCGGGAGAGAGCGTTTCACCGTTGATAGAGACTGCATCGCCCCGCTCGAACCCGATCTCGATGTATTCGGGCGTGTCGGGCGCATCCTCGGGGTTCACGGTGCGCTGGTAGACGTAATCGGGGGCATCTACCGCGGGGTCTTCGAGCACTTTGCCCTCGGAGGAGGTGTGCAGCAGGTTTGCATCGACAGAGAACGGCGCCTCGCCGCGTTTGTCCTTGGCGATTGGGATCTGGTTCTTTTCGGCGAAATCAATCAACTTTGTCCGGCTGGACAGATCCCACTCGCGCCAAGGGGCGATGACTTTGATGTCAGGGTTCAGCGCGTAGGCCGCGAGTTCGAAACGGACCTGATCGTTGCCCTTGCCTGTGGCACCATGGGCGACGGCATCCGCGCCCGTCGCTTCGGCAATCTCCACCAGACGTTTGGAAATTAGGGGCCGCGCGATGGAGGTGCCCAGCAGGTAGAGCCCTTCGTAGACCGCATTGGCGCGGAACATCGGAAAGACAAAGTCGCGCACGAATTCCTCGCGCAGGTCCTCGATGAAGATGTCGCTCGCACCCATCAATTCGGCCTTGGCGCGCGCCGGTTCAAGCTCCTCCCCCTGGCCCAGATCGGCGGTGAATGTCACGACTTCGCAGTCATATTGCGTCTGCAGCCACTTGAGAATGATCGAGGTATCGAGGCCGCCGGAATAGGCAAGCACGACTTTCTTGGGCGCGGACATGGGGTTTTTCCTTGGTGACGAAATCCCGGCTGCGATAGCGGGTTTTGACAGGGGCGGCAAGGCGGATGCGCGTTGACCAGCGGGGTGTGGCACCTTACTGATCGGGGACTTCGCCAGAAAAGGGAATGCCGATGGCGGCAAAGGGTTTTGCACAAGCGGCGCGCGCGGCAGAGGCTGAAATGCGGGCCGTGTTTCCACCCACGCCCCTGTTGCGCAACGACCATCTGTCGGCGCGGTTCGGTGCGGACATTTGGCTGAAGCGCGAGGATCTGAGCCCGGTGCGGTCCTACAAGCTGCGCGGTGCCTTTAACGCCATGCGCAAGGTGATCCCGGCGCAGTCCGTTTTCGTCTGTGCCAGTGCGGGAAACCACGCGCAGGGTGTGGCTTTCATGTGCCGTCACTTCGGTGTGCAGGGGGTGATCTTCATGCCCGTGACCACGCCGCAGCAAAAGATCCAGAAGACCCGGATGTTCGGCGGTCATCACGTGGAGATCCGCCTGGTTGGAGACTACTTCGACAATACGCTGGCCGAAGCGCAGGAGTTTTGCGCTGCCCAGAATGCTCATTTCCTGTCGCCCTTCGATGATGAGGACGTGATCGAAGGTCAGGCTTCGGTCGGCGTGGAGATCGAGGCGCAATTGGGCAGGGCGCCCGACCGGATCATCCTGCCCGTCGGCGGCGGCGGGCTGTCGGCGGGTGTGCGGAGTTACTTCCAGGACAGGGTCGAATACACCTTTGTAGAGCCTGTTGGCGCGCCAAGCCTGGGCGCTGCAATCGCGGCGGGGACGCCGGTGGATGTCTCCCCGATCAACAGTTTCGTAGATGGCGCGGCTGTGGCGAAGCTGGGGGCGCGGACCTTTGCGCGGCTCAGTACGGTCAAGCCAGAGACCATTGTGCATCTGTCCGAGGACCGTATTTGCACCACCATTGTGGAGATGTTGAACGTTGAAGGCATCGTGCTGGAGCCCGCAGGTGCGCTGGCCATCGAGGCCCTGCACGAGATTGCGGATTTGATCCGGGGCAAGACCATTGTGGCGGTTGCTTCGGGCGGCAACTTCGATTTCGAGCGTCTGCCGGAGGTCAAGGAACGCGCGCAGCGCTATTCCGGCGTGAAGAAGTACTTCATTCTGCGGATGCCGCAGCGGCCCGGTGCGCTCAAGGAGTTCCTGAGTATTCTCGGCCCGGAGGATGACATCGCACGGTTCGAGTATCTCAAGAAATCAGCGCGTAATTTCGGCTCCGTGCTGATCGGGATCGAGACGAGTGTGCCGGACAACTTTGCCCGGCTCTTCGGTGAGCTGGACGCGGCAGGGTTTACCTATACCGACATCACCAATGACGAAACGCTCGCGCAGTTCGTGATCTGACAGATGGCTGTGCGGTTTGATCAAAGCGTGACGGTGATCACAGGTGGGGCGAGCGGGATCGGTGCGGCACTTGCCAAGGCGACGCGTGCCAAAGGCGCGAAAGTGGCGATCCTCGACCGCGATGCGACACTGGTGAGAGAGGCTGCAGAGCGTCTGGATGTTCTGGGACTGACTTGCGATGTGGGCGAGGAAAGCGGTTTGCAAACCGCTTTGGCGCGGGTGGCTGACCGATTGGGTCCCATTGATATTTGTGTCTCTAATGCAGGCGTTTTTGAGGGCCAGCCGGATCATGCGGCTTCTGCCCCAGATGCCGTCTGGGCACGCAGCTGGCAGGTTCATGTGATGGCGCATGTCTATGCCGCGCGGGCGTTGTTGCCGGAGATGCTGGCGCGGGGGTCCGGGTGTTTCGTCACTATCGCGTCGGCTGCTGGATTGTTGAACCAGATCGGCGACGCGGCCTATTCGGCGACGAAACACGCCGCCGTCAGCTTTGCCGACTCGCTGGCGATCAGCCACGGGCAGGCGGGCATTCAGGTATCGCTTGCCTGCCCTCAGTATGTGGCCACGCCGCTGATCAAAGACGCCGAGGCAGGTGGTCAGGTCCTGACAGCAGCACAGGTGGCGCAGTGCATCGTCGCGGGAGTGGAGGCCGGGCGGTTCCTGATCCTGCCCCACCCGCAGGTTGCCGGGTTTGCGCGACGCCGCGCCGAGGATCACGACAGCTGGATCAAAGGCATGCAGAGGTTGCAGGAGCGGGCGGTGAGCGAGTTGGGCCATGCAGACCGGGCCGCGCTCTACCGGTTGGAGTAGTCAGCCGGGGTACTTCCCCGGCAGTTCGGCAAGAAACGAATGGCGCGACTGGCCGTAGCAATCACGCAAGGCGACCAGATCAATCGCGGCTGTGTTTTTCCGGGCGGCAGCTGCTTCACCGGACTGACACATCTCCGAGAACGATCGAAACCCCAGGCTCAGCGCGCTGCCCTTCAGAAAGTGCAGCTTTTCCGACAGTGCCACGGGGTCTGCGGTGGTATCGAGGTCACCGACCGCTTCATCGACTTCATCAAGAAACAGCTCTACGACTTCGTCGAAATCCTCCGCACCTACTTCGTCGCGCAGGATGTCGATCCTATCCCAATCAATCACTGGCCAAGCTCCCTCAGTGTGCGTGTCTTCTACCCTTTTCCGCTTACCGGTCCGTTGACTGACTGAGCGCTATTTGTCTCGAATTCGAGCTTTCCCCTTCATCCTCTCTTAAGGGTTTTGTGATCCTGTTCGGTAACGATTGAGTTTGGGCGATTTATGCAACATCACCGCGCCGCACTGCGGCCAGCCACGCCATCCACCGAGACGGCGGAGCCACCGCGGATCCTTGTCGTCGATGACAGCCGGTTGCAGCGGAAAATCCTGACCAGTTCCTTGCAGAAATGGGGCTATGAGGTGATCGAGGCCGCCTCGGGCGAGGAGGCGTTGGCGTTGTGCGAGACCCACGCGCCCCAGATGATCCTGAGCGACTGGATGATGCCGGGGATGAGCGGCATCGAGTTCTGCACAGCGTTCCGGGCGCTGGCGGGGGATGCCTATGGCTATTTCATCCTGCTGACCTCCAAGAGCGAAAAAGAAGCCGTGGCGCAGGGCCTTGATGCCGGGGCCGATGATTTTCTGACAAAACCGGTCAATGCGCCGGAGCTGCGCGCGCGGCTGACCGCGGGTCTGCGCATTCTCGACATGCAGCGGGAATTGACCCAGAAAAACCGCGTGATCACCGAGACGCTCGACGAGTTGCAACGGCTTTATGACGCGCTCGACAGTGATCTGATCGAAGCGAAACAGCTGCAACAGTCGCTGGTGCCGGAGCGATTCCGGCAGGTGGCTGGTGGCAATGTCTCGCTTCTGCTGCGGTCCAGCGGGCATGTGGGCGGTGATCTCGTGGGCTTTTTTCCCGGCGGACCCGATCATCTGTGCGTCTACTCCATCGATGTATCCGGGCACGGGGTCAGCTCTGCGCTGATGACCGCACGGCTGGCGGGCTATCTCTCCGCGAGCGCGCTCGATCAGAATGTTGCGCTGACCCATACGGCGGGCGGGTATGTGGCGATTCCACCGGTGGAGGCGGTCGAGCGGCTCAACGCGCTGGTGCTGGATGAGATGGAGACGGCGCACTACTTCACCATGGTGCTGGCCGATATTGACTGTTCCACGGGGGAGGTCCGGTTCGCGCAGGCAGGCCACCCGCATCCGGTTATTCAGCGGGCGGACGGCAGGATCGTGCAGGAAGGCCCGGGCGGTTTTCCCGTCGGGCTGATGCCGGGGGCTGTTTTCGGGGAAGGGTGCCTGCAGCTGGACCCGGGCGATCGTCTTGTCGTTCTATCGGATGGCTTTACCGAATGTCCCGACCCTCAGGATGTCCTCCTGGGCGAGGACGGGCTGGGCGAGATGCTGACAGGGCTACAGGCGGTGCAGAGCCCTGAGCTGCTGGATGCGTTGGTGGCGCGGCTGACAGAGTTCGCGGGGCATGACGCCTTTCCTGATGATCTGTCCGGCGCGGTCTTTGCCTTTACCGCGGATCAGGTGAAGTAGCGCCCAAGAAAAATCCTGTCGCCCGCGTTGCCCATGGCGGCCATGGCCTCATCGACGGGCATGATCATCGTGCGGTGATCGGGCTCTGACGGTGGGCCTGTGCAAATTACAGGGCGGGCTGCGTAGACGTGACAGATCTTCTCCGCCCAGAGGTCATACTCCGGCATGTACGCAAACCGCCGGAAGGCCCCCAAGCGGCGAGGTGCCGCGATGCGCCAACCGGTTTCTTCCAGAACTTCGCGGTGGAGCGCCTGAATGGGGCTCTCGCCGGGGTCGATGCCGCCGCCGGGCAGCTGGATATCCACGATGTCGGCGATCTGTGCGGTCAGCAAAACACCGCCATCCAGCGGCAGAACCGCGTAGGCGCCGGGCCGCATCCGGTAGCGTTGGTCTGCACGGGGCGCATGGCCGATGCGTCTGATCATTCTGGCTTGACCTCTTTTCATCACAACGCGGACCGTTATATGGACGCGGTATGCCAACCCTTTGGCGATAAGGAAACCCCAATGACCCTTGGACACCAGATCGCGTGGGACGATACGGTCCTGCCCTTTCAGCTTGATGCCAGCGACATCCGCGGCCGTGTTGCGCGGCTCGACGGCGTGTTGAATGGCATCCTGAAACAGCATGACTACCCCCCGCAGGTGGAGGCGCTGGTGGCGGAGATGGCGCTGCTGACGGCGCTGATCGGTCAGACGATCAAGCTGCGCTGGAAGCTGCAACTCCAGGTGCAGTCCAAGGGCGCGGTGCGCATGATCGCGACGGACTACTACGGCCCCGAAGCCGAAGGCGAGCCCGCGCGCATCCGCGCCTATGCCAGCTATGATGCGGAGCGGCTCACGGATGGTCCGGCCTTCGATCAGGTGGGCGAGGGGTACTTCGCGATCATGATCGACCAGGGTCAGGGCATGACGCCCTACCAGGGGATCACGCCGCTGGAAGGCGGATCGCTCGCCGCCTGTGCAGAGACCTATTTCGCGCAATCAGAACAGCTGCCGACGCGGTTCTCGCTAAGCTTCGGTCAGTCAACCGAACCCGGTGTGGCGCAGCACTGGCGTGGCGGCGGCGTGATGCTGCAACACATGCCCAAGGCATCGCCCTTTGTCGCCTCGGGCGAGGGCGATGGCGGGACGCTGTCCGCTTCCGATTTGGTGCAGGAGGACGAGGCGGAGAACTGGAACCGCGTGAACATCCTGCTTGATACGGTGGATGAGATTGAGCTGATTGGCCCGTCCCTGCCGCCCAACGATCTGCTGCTGCGGCTCTTCCATGAGGAGCAACCACGGGTGTTTGACACGCAAACGGTCCGCTTTGGGTGCACCTGTTCGGAAGAGCGCGTGCGGCAAAGCCTGTCGATCTATTCCGCGCAGGACATCGAGACAATGACCACCGATGAAGGTCGGGTCACGGCCGATTGTCAGTTCTGCGGTGCGCATTATGATCTCGACCCGGCAACCGTTGGGTTCGAGGCGCAAGATAGTGCGAAGGACTCCTGATCTCGCGGCGCTGCGGGCGGCGCTGGGCCGTCCCGGGCGCGCGTCATCGGATTACGATCTGAACCCTAACACCGTCCTGCCAGCGGGTCGCAAACTGCGGCCTGCCGGGGTGCTTGCGCCGATCGTGCAGGAGAGTGGCGGGCTTCATCTGCTGCTGACGAAACGGTCGTCGCGGCTGAAACACCATCCCGGACAGATCGCCTTTCCCGGCGGCAAGCAGGATGAGGGCGACCCGGACGCGGTGGCCGCCGCTCTGCGCGAGGCGCAGGAGGAGATCGGCTTGCCAAGCGGATCGGTCGAGGTTCTGGGCACCCTGCCTGGGCATGAGACGGTGACCGGCTTTCAGGTCACGCCGGTCATTGGCTTGGTCGAGAGGCCTTTCGAGATCATGGCGGAGCCGGGCGAGGTGGAGGAAGTCTTCTCCGTGCCGCTGTCCCATGTGCTGGACCCTGCGAATTACGTGATACAGTCGCGGCGCTGGCGCGGCCAGTCGCGCGCCTATTTTGCGGTGCCCTACGGACCCTATTACATCTGGGGCGCGACTGCGCGTATGTTGCGCGCATGGACCGATCAACTCTGACCCATGTACCGGCGGACACCGGTTGGCTGAACGACCGACGGGTGCAGGCGCTGGCCGCGGCGTTCGAGGGCGCGCCGATCTACCTGGTGGGTGGCTGCGTGCGCGATGCGGTGTTGGGCGTGTCGGGCGGCGACGTGGATCTGGCGACGCCGCTGCTGCCCGCCGAGGTGACCCGGCTGGCGGAGGCGACGGGCTTCAAGGTCGTGCCCACGGGCATCGAGCACGGCACCGTCACGGTGGTCGTGGACGGCAGCGGGTTCGAGATCACCAGTTTCCGCAAGGATGTGGAGACAGACGGCCGCCGCGCCGTTGTCGCCTTTTCAACGGATATGACGGAGGACGCGCGGCGTCGTGATTTCACGCTCAATGCGCTCTACGCCACGACGACGGGCAAAATCATCGACCCGCTGGGCGGGTTGCCCGATTGTCTGGCGCGGCGTATCCGCTTTGTGGGGGAGGCGAGCGATCGGATCCGCGAGGATTATCTGCGCATCCTCCGGTTTTTCAGGTTTCATGCGTGGTACGCGGCGCCACAGGATGGCTTTGACACGGAGGCCCTGGCGGCAATCGCGGCAAATACCACCGGGTTAGAGACGCTTTCGGCGGAGCGTATCGGATCGGAGATGCGCCGCTTGCTGGCGGCATCCGATCCCTGCCGCGCCGTGGCCGGTATGCAGAAGACGGGCGTCTTGGGCCGGCTTTTGCCGGGCAGCGACCCTCTGTGGCTGGGTCCCGTTGTCCATCTGGAAGGGGAGCTGGATCTCGGCCCTGACTGGTTGCGCCGACTGGTGGCGCTTGGCGGGCAGGATGTCGCCGCGCGGTTGCGCCTGACCCGGGCCGACGCCAGATCATTGGACACGCTGCAAGAGGCCATGAGCGGTATGATGCCTTTGCCAGAGATTGCCTATCGCCATGGCTACGACGTCGCTGTCAGCGCGCTGATCCTGCGGGCGGCCATGGCAGGTGAGGCGATTGACCCGAAAGCCCTCCCGCCCTTGGTAGAAGGGGCCAAGGCCCGGTTTCCTGTCGCGGCCCGTGACCTCATGCCCGCGCTGACAGGCAAGGCTTTGGGCCACCGGCTTGCCAGCCTCGAAGCGCGCTGGATTGCCTCCGGCTTTCGGTTGTCGCGTGAAGATCTGATGACACCGGAATGAAGTGATCGACAAAACGCGCCCTTTGGTGTAGGTCATCGTCGAAACACGGAGGAATACGGAATGTATCGCGGGATCTGGTTGGGCTGAGGCCCCTTTAGCCACGTATCTTGCAGGCCCGTCCGGCGGCGCCTGATCATTCTGCATATTCTCTCGAAGGCCCTCCCCATGTTCCGTTTTTTCGAACGTCTCGTTGACCCCTATTGCGCCTACACGGAAACCAATCACCCGCCGCAGCGGCTCTGGCCGTTCCTGCTGCAATACGCGGCACCTTTCCGCACGGTGTTCATCCTCGCCGGGATCATGTCGCTGGTGGTTGCCGCGATCGAGGTCTGGCTGATCTTTTACATGGGCCGTGTCGTGGATTTGCTGGGCGGCGATCCTGCCGTCTTCTGGGAGAGCTACGGAACGGAATTGCTGCTCGTGGCGGCTTTCATCCTGATCCTGCGGCCGGTGTTGCAGGCGCTGGATGTGGCGCTGCTCAACAACTCGATTGTGCCGAATTTTACCGCGATGATCCGCTGGCGGGCCCATCGTCAGGTGCTGCGCCAGTCCGTGGGCTGGTTCGAGAATGACTTCGCGGGCCGTGTCGCCAACCGGATCATGCAGACACCACCCGCCGCGGGTGAGGTGGTGTTTCAGGTCTTTGACGCGATCTCCTTTTCGCTCGCCTATTTCATCGGTGCTGCCATCCTCTTGGGGCAAGCGGACCCGCGGCTTCTGATCCCGCTGGTGGGGTGGTTTGTGCTCTATGGCTTTTTGTTGCGCTGGACGATCCTGCGGGTGGGTCCCGCGAGCCAGGCGGCCTCCAACGCGCGTTCGCTTGTCACGGGGCGCGTGGTGGACGCCTATACCAACATCCATTCGGTGAAGATGTTTGCCCATCACGCGCAGGAACTCGACTACGCCAAGGACGCCATCGAGCAATCGCGCGAGACCTTTCAGGCAGAGATGCGGATCTTCACCATCATGGATATCGCGTTGGTGGCGCTGAACGGGCTGCTGATCGTGGGCGTTGTCGGCTGGGCGATTGTTTTGTGGATGCAGGGAGCCGCCAGCGTCGGCGTGGTGGCGGCGGCGACGGCGCTGACCCTGCGGCTCAATGCCATGACCGGCTGGATCATGTGGGCGCTGACCACGTTCTTCCGCGAACTCGGTGTGATTTCAGAAGGCATGGAGACGATTGCGCAGCCCATCACGCTGACCGACAAGCGGGATGCCAAACCGCTCCATCTCACGGAGGGTACCATCCGCATCGACGGGCTGAGCCATCACTACGGGCGTAGCAGCGGCGGGCTTGACGGGATCGACCTGACGATACGGAGGGGTGAAAAGATCGGGCTGGTGGGCCGGTCCGGTGCCGGGAAATCCACGCTGGTCAAGCTGCTCCTGCGGTTCTACGACCCCGAAGCGGGCCGCATCCTGATCGACGGTCAGGATGTCACCGAGGTACAGCAAGACAGCCTGCGCCGGGCCATCGGCATGGTTCAGCAGGACAGCTCGCTGCTGCACCGGTCGGTGCGGGACAATATCCGCTACGGTCGCGCTGATGCTTCCGAGGATCAGGTGATCGCCGCCGCGCAGCAGGCGCAGGCGCATGAGTTCATCCTTGATCTGGAGGATCCGGAGGGCCGCAAGGGATATGATGCGCAGGTGGGCGAACGCGGCGTGAAGCTTTCGGGTGGTCAACGGCAGCGGGTGACGCTGGCGCGGGTGATCCTGAAGGACGCGCCCATCCTGCTGCTGGACGAGGCGACAAGCGCGCTCGACAGTGAGGTGGAGGCCGCGATTCAGGATACGCTCTATGGGATGATGGAGGGCAAGACGGTCATCGCCATCGCGCACAGGCTTTCGACAATTGCCCAGATGGACCGCATTCTGGTGCTCGATCAGGGGCGGATTGTCGAAGATGGCAGTCATGACGCGCTTTTGCGCAAGGGTGGCCTATATGCAGAATTCTGGGCCCGGCAGTCGGGCGGTTTTCTGGCCACCGAGATAGAGGACGCGTCTTGAGAATATCGGACTGGATCGACGCTTTTCGCCCCGCCGACGGGCCCCCGCCACAGACCCTTTGGGCGTTTCTGCGGTGGTGTCTGTCAGGCGCGTGGCCGTCGCTGGGTCTTGCCGCGTTTCTGTCCGCCGCCGCGGGGGCGATGGAGGCGGGCACGGCACTGATCCTGGGGCTGGTGATCGATGCGACCGCCAGCGCCGGACCGGAGGCGTTTTTTGCCAGCGGCAATCTGATGCTGGTTGCGGGTGCGGTGGGGTTCTTTCTGATCGCGCGGCCCTTGCTCTTTGGCCTTTCGGCGTCGGCCAACGCGATCATCGTGCAGCCCAATATCAACCCGCTGGTCCTGTCGCGGCTGCATCGCTGGTCGCTGGGTCAGACGGTTGGGTTCTTTGACGATGATTTCGCAGGCCGCATTGCCCAAAAGCAGATGCAGACAGCCCGGGCCGTGACCGATGTGACGGCAGAGGTCATCAACGTCGTTGCCTTCGCGCTGGCGTCACTGGCGGGGTCGGTGCTGTTGCTGCTGGCCATCGACTGGCGCGTGGCGCTGGGGTTCGGGCTGTGGCTGATCGGGTATTTCACCATGATCAACTGGTTCCTGCCGCGGATCCGCCAGCGCTCTGCCGGACGCGCGGCGGCGCGGGCGATGGTCTCGGGGCAGGTTGTCGATACGATCACCAACATCAAGACGGTGAAGCTCTTTGCGCATGCGGATCACGAGGATCGCGCAGCACTCGGCGCGATGCAGAGCTTTCGGACACGTGCGCTTGCCTTCGGCTATCTGGCGGCGGGGTTTCGTTTTGCGCTGATGGCCATGGCGGGGGTCTTGCCAGTCGTGCTGCTGGGCGGGACCATTCTGCTGTGGCAGTCCGGTCAGGCCACGCAGGGGGACATCGTCGCCGCAGGCGCGGTGGCCGTTCGCATCGCTCAGATGACCGGCTGGGTGAGTTTCACGCTGATGCAGATCTACTCCAACATCGGTGAGATCGAGGATGGGATCCGGACCCTGACCCCGCGCAACCGGCTGGAGAATGCGCCGGATGCCACGCCACTGGTGGTCCAGCGCGGTGAGATCGCGCTCAAAGGCGTGGGCTTTGCCTACGGGCGCGCAACGGGTGGCGTTCAGGGGATCGACCTGACCATTCAGCCGGGCCAGAAGGTTGGCATTGTCGGCGCCTCGGGTGCAGGGAAATCGACGCTCGTGGCCCTGCTGTTACGGCTCTACGATACCGAAGAAGGCCGGATCGAGATCGATGGCAGAGACATCCGTGACATCACCCAGGAAAGCCTGCGCCAGAGCATCGGCATGGTCACCCAGGAAACCGCCATGTTCAATCGTTCGGCCCGCGACAACATCCTTTACGGTCGTCCCGATGCCACCCGCGACGATGTGATCGCCGCTGCCCGAAAAGCCGAGGCGCACGCGTTTATCGAGGCGCTGGCCGATCATCAGGGGCGGACGGGATATGACGCGCATCTGGGTGAACGCGGTGTGAAACTGTCGGGCGGTCAGCGTCAGCGGATCGCGCTGGCGCGCGCCATCCTCAAGGACGCGCCGATCCTGGTGCTGGACGAGGCGACCAGCGCGCTGGATTCCGAGGTGGAGGCGTCGATCCAGCTGGCGCTCGACCAGGTGATGCAGGGCAAGACCGTGCTGGCCATTGCGCACCGCTTGTCCACGCTGACGGAAATGGACCGGATCGTCGTGATGGAGAGCGGCCGCATCATCGAGGACGGCACACATGATGCGCTGATCGCCAAAGGCGGGCGCTATGCCCAGTACTGGGCGCGGCAGTCGGGCGGCTTCATTCGCACACAGGCCGCTGAATAGGGCTTTTGCGTTTCCGCGCCCTGCCGTAAGCCACGGGGCATGGCGGAATATACGATCAGCTTTCTTGGACCGCAGGGCGATGGTGTCGCCGATGGCCCCGTGTTCGTGCCGCGCAGCCTGCCGGGCGAGCGCGTCAGCGGCACACTGGACGGCTCCGCGCTGTGCGACGTCAAGGTTCTGGCACCGTCGGACCGGCGGGTCAGCGCGCCCTGCACCCATTTCAAATCCTGCGGCGGATGTCAGGTGCAGCATGCGGATGACGCCTTTGTCGCCGCCTGGAAGGTCGAGATCGTTGAGCGCGCGTTGGCCGGGCAGGGTCTGAGCACCGCGTTCCGGTCCATCGACACCTCCCCAGCCCTGACCCGGCGGCGCGCGGGTTTTGCCGCCCGGCGCACCAAAAAGGGCGCGATGGTCGGGTTTCACGGGCGCGCATCGGGTACCATCGTACCGGTGCCGATGTGTCAGCTTCTGACGCCTCAGGTGCGCGCCGGTGCCGCAGTGGCCGAAGCGCTCGCCGTGGTGGGCGCCAGCCGCAAGGCGGAACTGTCGGTGATGATCACGGAAACGGAGACGGCGCTGGATGTTGCGGTGAGCCACGGCAAACCGCTCGACGGTCTTTTGAGACAACAGCTGGCCGCCGTCTCTACGCGCTTTGATCTGGCCCGGCTTGCCTGGGACACAGAGGTCGTGGCGATGCGCGCGCCGCCCATGCTGCGCTTTGACGGTATCGCCGTGTCGCCGCCGCCCGGTGCCTTTCTGCAAGCGACGGCGCAAGGAGAGACTGCGCTGCGGGAGGCGGTGACCGAGATAACCCAGGGCGCGCGCCGGATCATTGATCTGTTTGCTGGCTGCGGAACCTTTGCGCTGCCCTTGGCCCGTCACGCGGAAGTACACGCGGTGGAAGGGGACGCGGCGATGGTCGCCGCGCTCGATCACGGCTGGCGGCAGGCGACAGGCCTTAAACCGCTGAGCAGTGAGGCGCGCGACCTCTTTCGCCGTCCGCTGCTGCCGGATGAGCTGGCCCGGGCTGAGGCCGTGGTGATCGACCCGCCGCGCGCCGGTGCCGTGGCACAGGTGGCGGAGCTTGCCCGCGCCCGGCCGCCGCGCATCGCCTATGTATCGTGCAATCCGGTGAGTTTCGCCCGGGATGCCAAAACGCTTGTTGACGCGGGCTTTACCCTTGATTGGATACAGGTGGTCGATCAGTTTCGCTGGTCCGCGCATGTAGAGCTTGCTGCGTGTTTCACCGCGCCGCATATCCGCGATGAGCCTCGGAGGAGACAGAGATGACGCTGCGCCAAAAACTCGATGTGTGGCTGGATCAGTCCTGGGTCGTGAACCTTGTCATGGGGGTGATCATCTTCAATGCCATCCTGCTCGGGATGGAGACATCGCCCGCAATCATGTCAGATTTCGGGCCGCTTATCACCGCGCTGGACAAGGCCTGCCTTGGGTTCTTCATCGTCGAGATCCTGCTCAAGGTCTTCGCGCGAGGCACGCGGTTCTTCCGCAACGGCTGGAACCTGTTCGACGTGGTGATCGTGGGGGCGGCGCTGGTGCCCGGTTCGCAGACGATGTCGGTGCTGCGGGCGCTGAGGATCCTGCGGGTGTTGCGGGTGATCTCCGTCGCACCCCGCCTGCGCCGGGTGGTCGAGGGGTTTGTCACGGCCCTGCCGGGGATGGCCAGCGTCTTTGTCCTGATGGCGATCATCTTTTACATCGGTGCGGTGATTGCGACCAAGCTTTTTGCGGCGAGCTTTCCGGACTGGTTCGGGAACCTCCCGCTCAGCGGCTATACGCTGTTTCAGATCATGACGCTGGAAAGCTGGTCCATGGGCATCGTGCGTCCGGTGATGGAGGTCTACCCCTACGCATGGGCGTTCTTTGTGCCGTTCATCATGATCACGACCTTTGCGGTGGTGAACCTGCTCGTCGGCCTGATCGTGAATTCCATGCAGGACGCGCATCAGGAAGAGGCAGGCGCCGTCACCGACGCCTACCGGGACGAGGTGCTGACCCGTCTGATCGCAATCGAAAAGCGGTTGGACGAAACCGGACCGCGCTGACAAATTTGTGAGTGTGGTTAACCATTTTTCATGATACCCATGGCAAAAGAGCAGAACGTCGAAAAGACACTACAGGACAGCATAAAATGCGTCGCAGAGATCTGATTTTGAGCACCGCCGCGGCGGCGGCATTGAGCGGGTGTGCCGGCAGTTCCAAGTTTCGCCGGTACGATGGGCCGGAGGTGACTTTCGTGGTCGTGCAAAAGGCGCAGCGGCGGATGCACCTGCTGCACCACGACCAGGCATTAAAGAGCTATGATATCAGCCTTGGTTTTGCGCCGATCGGGCACAAGCAGATCGAGGGTGATGGCCGGACACCGGAGGGTGTCTACCGCATCGACCGGCGCAATCCCAACTCTCAGTTTCATCTGTCGTTGGGGATCTCCTACCCCAACGTCAAGGACGTTGCCCTTGCCAAGGCGATGGGCCAGTCCGCTGGCGGTAACATCTTCATCCATGGTCAGAAAAGCGCGTTTCGCAGGGACAAGGGGGATTGGACCTGGGGCTGCATTGCCGTGTCGAACGACGAGATGGAAGAGATCTACGCGATGGTTCAGGACAACACGCTGATTGCGCTCAACGCCTGAGTCCTCGGAGCGCTGCATCGGGTTAGTACTCATTTGGATTACTTGAAACACTCTTAAAGTATCCAGCCTTAAACCTGAGACACCCCGCCCCGTTCAAAGCACCCGCGCAACAGGCACTGTAGCACAGCACCCTTCTGCCCCCGTCAGGCTGGAGGTTGGCCTTTGGCAAAACGGACGGCGCGACCGCGCCCCCTTCGGACCGGCGCTTCAGCATGAATGTTGGGTGTCCCAAGGTTGAAGGTCGGATGCTTTGGGTTGCCCGGATCAGGTCGGTTCGGAGCGGTTGATGGTATTTTGATCGCGGTCAGACCGGGTTTGAATGAAGCTGACGGTTCAGCGGAGGACTCTACGCGCATCAACTTGCCGACGGACGAGACGTCCACGCATTTGGAGCATTCGAGCTCGGAAAGGCGCTCGACTGCGTCAGAGGCTCGCGAACGAATCAGATACCTGTGCTGGTGGACGGTTGTTGCCGGTCACCATGGTCCACCAGATTTTGCCGTTTCTCTCCTGAAACCACGCAAACCCCATCTGAGTGGCGTCGGGCGACAGGATCACCCGGCGGGTGTCGGGTTTCTGCATCCAGGCGGCGAGCGTCTCCAGCTCTGATTCGTAGGTCTCGGAGATGTTCTCCCCAACCAGCGAGCCGGAATAGCCGACGCGCCGGACCCGGTCGATGGGCGACGACCCATCTGAGCCAAAGTGCCAGGGCCGGTTCTGCACCGACATATCGCGGGAGTGGGTGGCAGCCGCTGCATTCAGCTGCGGATCGAGTGCGAGTGGTCCCTGGCCCGATGCGCTGCGCAGCGCATTGACCGAATCCAGCATTCGGAACTGGATCTTGGCGGTATCGCCCCGACCGATTCGGTAAATCTTGCCGTCGCTGCTGCCGTCATTCACCCGCGAAGACGGTGCGCAAGCGCTCAGGACAAGGCCCAACATCAGAACAATCGAGATGAACCGGATCATTTTGCACTCCTTAAGCGTTGTTTCATCGCATATCGTGCATAGCCATAGAGTTCAAACGTTGATCAAGACTTGCGATTGTGATGACAGGACTTTGATTTGTCGCATCGCAGGCAGCGGCGTAAACCTAGCGCTGAACACGACTAAACAGAATTTCTGAACGGAGGCAGTCCCATGTCTTTCAATTGTTTCAATAGCCCGTCTCGTCGGCGTTTCCTTGCTGGAACCGCGGCGATGGTTGCAACGTCTGCGGTCGCGCAGGACGCCTCATCCGTCAATTCTGCGGCGACGACACAAGGGGAGCAGGATCTCACGGAGACGGTTCCGCGCAACATCTCCAGCTTTCGGACGCTCGACTGGCGGCCCTACTTCTCTGATCTGAACAACGGTGCCGTGCTGGTCGACATCGACAGTCGCGCGTTGCACTACTGGGCAGAGGATGAGAGCTTTTATAAACTTTATCCCTCCAGCGTTCCGTTGACAGAGGAGCTGACACGGCGGGGCCGCACAAAAATCACCCGCAAGGTTGAAGGGCCAAGCTGGCGGCCGACACCCTCGATGCTCAAGCGGAACCCGGATTGGCCGGAATTCATCGGGCCGGGGCCGGACAACCCCATGGGGACCCATGCGCTCTATCTCAGCTGGACGTACTACCGGATCCACGGGACGCACGACACCCGCAAAATCGGGCGGCAATCCTCCAACGGATGCATCGGTCTTTACAACGAGCACATTGCCGAGCTGTACGAGATGACCAAGGTCGGCACCCAAGTGTTGCTTATTTGACGACATCCTTTCCTATGTGGCTCTTTGCGGAAATGCAGTTTGCAAACATCATCTTATAATGGTTTATCAACAGCCACGAGGTAAGTCTTGGGTGCGGTCCACTAATATCTGTGGCTCGCCTTTACTGGAGGTTATGAAATGAAGAAACTCGTTCTCGCCGCTGCTCTGACAGCTGCCGCATCGACTGCTTTTGCTGGTTCCATCGAAGAGCCAATCGTCGAAGCACCGGTTGTTGTTGAAGAAGCGGAAGGCTCGTCCACTGGCGTCCTGCTGCCGATCCTGCTGCTGCTGGTTGTGGCTGCTGCCGTCGCCTAAGCCAGATTTGGTTTTACGAAGAAAAGGTGGTGCGAATGTGCCACCTTTTTTCGTTTGTGCGGAGCCCGGCGACTTACCGCGGCGAATCGACCCAGCCTGACAGGTTGTCGTCGATGACGTTCGCCAGCGCATTGATGTGCGCGGTGTCGTCGTTGAGGCACGGAATGTAGGTAAAGTTTTCGCCACCTGCCTCCTCAAAGCTCTCTTTGATCTCTTCGTTGATCTCTTCGAGCGTCTCGATGCAATCGGCGGAGAATGCCGGCGCACAGACGGCGATATTTTTCTTGCCTGCCTCCGCCAGCCGCGCGACCTCCTCGACCGTATAAGGCTGCAGCCATTCTTCGGGCCCGAATTTCGACTGGAACGTCGTGGTGATTTCCGTATCCGCCCAGCCCAGCCGCTCCTTGAGCAGTCGCGTCGTCTTTTGACACTGGCAGTGGTAGGGATCGCCCTCCATCAGATACCGGATCGGCACCCCGTGGTAGGAACAGACCAGAATATCGGGCTTTTTTTCCATCATGCCGTAGGCACGCTCAATCGACTGGGCCAGCGCGTCGATGTAGTCCTTTCGTGCGAAGTAAGGCTCCACCGTGCGCGTCACGGGCTGCCATTTCTCATAGGTCAACGCCCGAAAAAACTCGTCGTTGGCGGTGGCCGATGTGGCGCCAGCATAATGTGGATACAGCGGGAAAAACAATATCTTGCGGCATCCCGCAGCCGTCATCTCCGCCACTTTGGACCGGGTCGACGGGTTGCCGTAACGCATGCAGAAATCCACCATGACCTCATCACCGTGCCGCTTGTGCATCTCCGTCTTGATCTTGGCGGTCTGGGCCTTGGTGATGGTCATCAAGGGGCTCTCGCCCGCGTCTTCGTTCCAGATCGACTTATAGGCCGCACCACTGGAAAACGGGCGCTTTGACAGGATGATCAACTGCAACAGCGGCTGCCAGATCCACGGGCTGTAGTCGATCACGCGACGGTCCGACAAAAACTCGTTCAGGTAGCGCCGCATCGACCAGTAGTCGTAGTTATCGGGTGTCCCGAGGTTGGCCAGCAGGATCCCGATCTTGGGCATGGAGACCGCGGGATGATCGCTGCCCGCATGGGTCGGACGAACGGCTACGGACATGGAAGCACTGCTATCCAGCATCTGGCGGATCCTCGGTTTGGCATCATTCGGGCTGAGATAGAGGGTTTTCGGCGAGCGTCAATCGGGTAGCCGGGTTTCCGGAACTGCCAGCGCCTCCGCCAGCCGCTGCTTGGCCGAACCGGGGCGCAGCGGTTGCTGCTGGCTGGCGTCGGGCGCCCAGCCGGTCAGAAACACCATCTCGTAGGTGGCGCGGACCCGGCCTTCTGGCGTGGTGTGCAAAGCCGCATACTCCTGGGCGGTTTTCTGAAAAAGCTGCCGTGGTACCGGGTGGCGCCGCCGGGCGGTCAGCGCATTGCCCTCTCCCATGGCGCGCAAGTCCTGCATCAGATGCCAGGCGTCGCGGTAGTCAACGCGCAGGGTGAGACTATCCGCCACGGGCAGTGCGAGGCCCGCCCGTTGCAAAAGCGCGCCCAGATCGCGGATCTCGGCCATGGGGGCGATGCGCGGCGACAGCCCACCCAGCACTGCAACTTCTGCCGCGGCCAGGGCCACGCGCAGCTCCTGCAGGGTTTGCCCGCCGAGGCAGGCCGCGATCAGCAGGCCGTCCGGTTTCAGCGCACGGCGACACTGGATCAGCTGCCCCACCGGATCATTGGACCAATGCAGCCCCATGGCGTGGATCACCAGATCATGGGCGCCTTCGGCCAGCGCCAGTGTTTCCTGATCCTGACAGAGCTCAGCATCGGGTAGCCGCTTTGCCCAGACGGACGGAAAGGGGGTCACGACGGCGGGCCGCGTAAACGACCTGTTAACCATGGAGAGGCGATCCTGCACTTCGTCCGCTGCCTGCTCTTGCAGAAAGAGAGCCGTGGCACGGGCGCGATTGCGGCGCACGGCCGCCTCATCTGTCAGCGTGTTGGGGACTGTCATGAAAGGAAGAATAGGGTGGCGGATCTGAGTTTTCAAACGGCGGTCTCATTGATTTACCCGCCGCGTTGTCTGGGCTGCGGCGGCAAGGTCGAAAGTGATTTTGGGCTATGCGGTCCCTGCTGGGGTGAGACGCTGTTCATCGGTGGGGCGATCTGCGACTGCTGCGGCACGCCGCTGCCGGGTCAGGATCAGGGCGACGTGCTGAGCTGTGATGACTGCATGCGCACACCGCGACCCTGGACCAAGGGGCGCTCCGCTCTGATCTACAAGGACAACGCGCGCCGTCTGGTGCTGGCGCTGAAACACGGTGACCGGCAGGAGATCGCCAAACCGGCCGCCAAGTGGATGGCCCAGGCGATGAAGGATTTGCCGCGTGAGAACATGCTCGTCGCCCCGGTTCCCTTGCATTGGACCCGCATGGTCAAGCGGCGGTACAACCAGTCCGCGCTGCTGGCGCAGGCACTCGCGCGCGAATTCAGCCTGCCCGTCTGTCCGGATCTTCTGCAGCGTCAGCGACGCACGCCGTCGATGGAGGGTATGACCAAGGAGGTGCGTTTTTCCTCCGTCAAAGGGGCGATTTCGGTACATCCGCGTCGCAGACACCGGCTTGTGGCGCGGCCCGTGCTGTTGGTGGACGATGTTCTGACCTCGGGTGCCACGCTGGCGGCGGCAGCAGATGCCTGTCTGGCGGCGGGATCGGGTCCGATCTACGTCGTGACACTGGCGCGCGTCGCCCGGGATGCTTAACTAGCGGGTGAGACATGCGTGACATGAGGACCCGATACGATGAAGACTGTCGAAATCTACACATCACCGCTCTGTGGGTTTTGCCACGCGGCAAAGCGCCTGCTGGACCAGAAAGGCGTCGATTTTTCCGAGGTGGACGTGATGGCCAACCCGGACCGCAAGCCGGAAATGATCTCCCGCGCGAACGGGGGGCGGACGGTCCCGCAGATCTTTGTGGGCGACATGCACGTGGGCGGCTGCGATGATCTCTACGCGCTGGAGCGGGCAGGCAAGCTCGACGCATTGCTGGCGGCGTAATGAAAACGGCGCTGCTGCAGCTGAATGTTTCCGATGATCCCGGCCAGAACCTGCCCGTCACCCGTGCCTATCTGCGCGAGGCGGTGGAGGCGGGTGCGCGGTTTGTCCTGACGCCCGAGGTCACGAACTGCATCTCCACCAGCCGGTCGCATCAGAACACCGTGCTGCAGCGGGAAGACGAGGATCAGACGCTGGCTGCTCTGCGGGCGGATGCGGCAGAGTTCGGCATCTGGCTGGTGATCGGCTCTCTGGGTCTCAAGACCGGCGATGCCGATGGCCGTTTTGCCAACCGATGCTTTGTGATCGACCCGCAGGGCGAGATAATCGCGCGGTACGACAAGATCCATATGTTTGACGTTGATGTGACGCCCGAGGAGACCTGGCGCGAATCAGAAGGCTACCGCCCCGGCGGTGAGGCGGTCGTGGCGCAGACGGAGTTTGGCACGCTGGGTCTTTCCATCTGCTATGATCTGCGGTTTCCAAAGCTGCACGCTGCTTTGGCTGGCGCAGGCGCACAGATCCTGACTGTCCCCGCCGCGTTTTCGCCGGTGACCGGGGCCGCGCATTGGCATACGTTGCTGCGCGCCCGCGCGATCGAGACAGGGTGCTTTGTTCTCGCTCCGGCGCAAACGGGCACCCACGCCAGCGTCCGCAACAAGACACGGTCCACCTACGGTCATTCGCTTGTCATCGCGCCCTGGGGCGAGATCCAAATGGACGCAGGCACAGCCCCGGGCGTTTACATGACGGACCTCGATATGGGACAGGTAGAGGCAGCACGCGCCCGCGTGCCCAGCCTGCAGAATGCGCGATCCTTCGATGGACCCAAATGAGCGACGATAGAAATGCCTTGGCAATTGCCCTTTTCAGCGAGGTGCTCGCCGCCGATCAGATGGTGCGCGCGCGGCTGACCCGGGTGTTGCCCAAGGGCATGGAGATCTC
The DNA here is from genome assembly GCF_947496515.1 of uncultured Roseobacter sp. Lineage (GTDB taxonomy): Bacteria > Pseudomonadota > Alphaproteobacteria > Rhodobacterales > Rhodobacteraceae > Roseobacter. Next base: position 145,384 of record NZ_CANMDB010000003.1, read on the forward strand.
GCATTTCTCGGTCTTGAACCATCTGGCGCGGGTCTCGGACGAGCGCACGCCCGCACAGCTCGCAGAGACCTTTCATGTGACCCGAGGTGCGATGACCAACACGCTCAGCCGGCTGGAATGGGCTGGCTACGTGCACATCCGGCCCGACTGGGACGACGCGCGGCGCAAGATGGTGGCGATCAGCCCCGCAGGGCGGCAGGCCCGCGATCATGCGGTCGGCTCGTTGACGCCGCTGATCAATCAGGTGGTGGAAAAGCTGGGTGAAACCCAGGTGCGTGAGGCCCTGCCGATCTTGCGGGAAATGCGCCGCCAGCTTGGCGAGGATGCCTGAGCCATCGTGCAGGTGACGGATGCTGGCTGCGGAGCCGCCGGCGCAGGGTTTTTCGAAAAACCCTGTCTCGCGATCCGCTGACTGTCGCCCGGCGTGCCTGACTGAGTTTAGGTGATTGCCACCTTTCGCCACTGCATGGTTTTTCGAAAAACCATGCACCCCCATGACATCCGTCGCGCTGTTCGGTGCAGGAGCGACGCGTCAGCGTGGTCTCACACTCGCGGTCACGTAGTTCACGCTCAGATCGCGGTCCGATAGACTCCATGACCAGTCGAGCGGATTGAATACGAATCCCTTGCGATCCACAGGGTCGAGCCCCGCGCCGCGCAGCAGATCATAGAGCTCATCCGGTGTGATGAATTTTGACCATTCATGGGTGCCCTTGGGCAGCCAGCGCATCACGTGCTCCGCGCCGATGATCGCCATCACGTAGGACTTCGGGTTGCGGTTCAGGGTCGAGCAAATGTGCAGGCCGCCGGGTTTCAACAGATCATGACAGGCGCGCAGATAGTCGGGCGGTGATGCCACGTGTTCGACCACCTCCATGTTCAGCACCACGTCGAATTGCTCGCCCGCTGCTGCCATGTCTTCGGCGGTGGTGTGGCGATAGTCGATCTCCAGGCCCGATTGCTCGGCGTGCAGCTTGGCGACGGGTATGTTCCGCTCTGCCGCATCCGCACCGACCACATCCGCGCCCAGCCGTGCCATGGGCTCCGCCAGCAGACCGCCACCGCAGCCGATGTCGAGCAACCGCAACCCTTCGAACGGGGTCGGTGCCTTCAGATTCCGGTCGAATTCTGCCGCGATCTGGCTGGTGATATAGTCGAGCCTGCAGGGGTTGAGCATGTGCAGCGGTTTGAACTTGCCGTTTTCGTCCCACCACTCCGCTGCCATCGCCTCGAATTTCGCGATCTCTGCGGGGTCGATGGTCGATTGTGCCGCTTGCATTCTCTTCTCCATGTGCTCATGTGCATTTTCGTATTATATAGGCGGGTAATGGACAAATACTCGGACCAAAAGCGCGCAGTGCAGTATCTGTACCCGCCGATCGACCCGTTCGATCAGCGCATGCTCGATGTGGGGCAGGGCCACAAGGTCTACGTGGAGCAATGCGGTAACCCCGAGGGCATTCCGGTCGTGGTGTTGCATGGCGGTCCGGGTGGCGGCTGCAGCCCGGCAATGCGGCGGTATTTCGATCCTGAGATCTACCGGGTGATCCTGTTTGATCAGCGTGGCTGTGGCCGGTCGCGGCCGCATGCGAGCGTGATCAACAACACGACATGGCATCTGGTGGACGACATCGAGCTCATTCGCCATGAGCTGGGCATCCCGCAGTGGATCGCATTCGGCGGCAGCTGGGGGGCGACGCTGGCGCTGATCTACTCGCAGGCGCATCCCGACCGGGTGAGCCATCTCGTGCTGCGCGGTGTCTTCCTGATGACACGGGACGAGCTTGCTTGGTTCTACGGTGGGGGCGCGGGCAAGTTCTGGCCCGAGGTCTGGGCACGGTTCGTGGGTCTGATCCCCGAGGACGAGCGCGGCGATCTGATTGCGGCCTATCACCGGCGGCTCTTCTCCGGTGACATGGCGTTGGAGACGCGCTACGCCCGCGCCTGGTCCGCTTGGGAAAATGCGCTCGCGTCGATCTATTCTTCCGGTTCGACAAGCGAAAGCCCCGGCGAATACGCGCGGGCCTTTGCCCGGCTGGAGAATCACTATTTCTCGAACAACGGCTTTCTGGAATTCGATGGCCAGATCCTCGCCCATGTGGGGCGGATCGCGCATATCCCCGGCGTGATTGTACAGGGACGCTATGACATGATCTGCCCGCCAGATGGCGCCTACGCGCTGTCGCAGCTGTGGGACAATTGCGAGCTGAAAATGGTGCGCAATGCGGGCCACGCCCTGTCAGAACCCGGCATCAGCGCGGAGCTGGTGCGGACGATGGACAGGATCGGCGGTAGATGAGCGGCGCGCGGTCGCAGATGGACCGGCGGGCGCTTTTTGCGTCGGGTGCTGCTGCGGCGCTGCTGGCCGCGACAGGGCTTTCGGCAGGTCCGGCACCGCAACGGGGCGGGCGTCTGCGCATGGCGCTCTCGGGTGCCGCGCGCGACGATACGTTCGACCCGCGCGCCGCACAGGGTCTCTTCATGCAGGTGGCGATGGCGGGGGCGGCCTTTGATACCCTCACCGAGATTGCCGCCGACGGGACCCTGCGCGGGGAACTGGCGACCGGTTGGCGGGGAAACCCGCAAGCGGATGTCTGGACCCTCGATCTGCGGCGTGACGTGCTCTTTCACAACGGCAAAACACTGGTGGCTGAGGATGTTGCGGCCTCGCTGGCGCTGCACGGACAGGGGCTTCTGGCCGATGTCATACGGATCGAGACGCAGGGCACCGGGCAGTTGCGGATCACCCTGCGGCAGGGGGATGCGGACTTTCCCTACCGGCTCAGCACGCCTGCGCTGGTGATCCTGCCGGGCGACCGCTTGGAGGATGCCATCCGCGAGGGTACCGGCACCGGGCTTTACCGGACGGCGAAATTCCTGCCCGGTCGGCAGTTCATCGGGACACGGGTCGAGGACCACTACAAGGACGGCACCGCCGGGTGGTTTGACAGCGTGGAACTGGTCTCGGTGCCCGCTGATGCGGTGCGCGCGCAAGCGTTGAGAGAAGGGTTGGTCGATGCGGCGGATCTGGCGGAGCGCGCGTTGATTGGCACGACCCAGGACATCCGCCTGCTGCCGGACGTTCATGCGATGAGCGCGGCCATCCAGGCGGGCGTCGCCCTGCCCGCGGGGATCGGGACGCGCTGGCCGCTCGACAATCTGCGCGCTGCCGAGCGCTGGTGGATGGCGTCCGGCTGATCCGGGGTTGCACAGCCGCGCCGCTGTGCGTATATCAGCATCAATAGCGGCGCGTCGGGGTCCACACCCAACGCTCCACCGGAAAATCACACGGGCCGCGCGCCCGTTTTTTTGTGCCCGAAGGGTTCCATGACCAACGATCTGATCGCAAAAGCCGCCATCGACCGCCGCATGGCCGAGATCATCACCCCGGTGATCGAGGACATGGGGTTTGAGCTGGTGCGCGTGCGGCTGATGTCGGGCAAATCCACGACTCTGCAGATCATGGCCGACAAACCCGATGGCGGGATCGAGGTCGACGACTGCGCCGAGATCAGTCAGGCGGTGAGCGCCGTGCTGGATGTGGAGGACCCGATCCTTGATGAGTACACGCTGGAGGTCTCGAGCCCCGGGATTGACCGTCCGCTGACGCGGCTGAAGGATTTCGAGGCTTTTGAAGGTTACGAGGCCAAGATCGAGACGGGCGAGATGATCGACGGTCGCCGCCGCTTCAAGGGTGAGCTGGCGGGCGTCGAGGACGGCGAAGTACTGATTAATGTGGACGAAGGCACCATTGGCCTGAAGTTCGACTGGCTGTCGGATGCAAAGCTGGTGCTGACGGATGAGTTGATCAAGGAAATGCTGCGCCAGCGCAAAGCGTCGGGCGCCATTGACGAGACGAAATTTGACGAGATCGAGACCGAAGGGTCCGCGGAAGGAGACAACTAGATGGCAATTACGTCTGCGAACCAGCTTGAGCTGTTGCAAACCGCTGAGGCCGTGGCCCGCGAAAAGATGATCGACCCCGCGCTGGTGGTCGAGGCGATGGAAGAATCGCTCGCGCGTGCGGCCAAGTCCCGCTACGGCGCTGAAATGGACATCCGCGTCAGCATCGACCGCAAGACGGGCCGCGCGACCTTTACCCGTGTGCGTACCGTGGTCGAGGAAGAAGAGCTGGAGAATTACCAGGCCGAATTCACCGTCGAGCAGGCCAAGCAATACATGGAAAACCCGGAGGTCGGGCAGGAGTTCGTCGAAGAGGTTCCCCCGGTCGAGATGGGCCGCATCGCCGCGCAATCCGCCAAGCAGGTGATTCTCCAAAAGGTGCGCGAAGCCGAGCGTGATCGCCAGTTCGAGGAATTCAAGGACCGCGCGGGCACGATCATCAACGGTCTGGTCAAGCGCGAAGAGTATGGCAACGTCATCGTTGATGTGGGCGCGGGCGAGGCGATCCTGCGCCGCAATGAAAAGATCGGGCGTGAAAGCTACCGGCCCAATGATCGCATCCGCGTCTACATCAAGGACGTGCGGCGCGAACAGCGCGGCCCGCAGATCTTCCTGTCGCGCACGGCGCCGGAGTTCATGGCCGAGCTTTTCAAGATGGAAGTGCCCGAGATCTACGACGGCATCATCGAGATCAAGGCGGTCGCGCGCGACCCGGGTTCGCGCGCCAAGATCGCGGTGATTTCCTATGACAACTCCATCGACCCGGTGGGCGCTTGTGTCGGTATGCGCGGCTCCCGCGTGCAGGCCGTCGTAAATGAGCTGCAGGGCGAGAAGATCGACATCATTCCGTGGAACGAAGACCAGCCCACGTTCCTGGTGAACGCGCTGCAGCCTGCCGAAGTGTCCAAAGTGGTTCTGGACGAGGAAGCGGGCAAGATCGAGGTGGTGGTACCCGAGGAGCAGCTGAGCCTCGCCATCGGTCGTCGCGGTCAGAACGTGCGGCTGGCGTCGCAGCTGACCGGGCTCGACATCGACATCATGACCGAAGAGCAGGAGAGCCAGCGCCGTCAGGCCGAGTTCGAGCTGCGCACGAAACTCTTTGTCGACAATCTCGATCTGGATGAGTTCTTTGCGCAACTGCTTGTTTCCGAAGGTTTTACCAACCTCGAAGAAGTGGCATACGTCGAGCTGGACGAGTTGCTGGTGATCGACGGTGTGGACGAAGACACCGCAAAAGAGCTGCAGGCCCGCGCCCAAGACGTGCTCGAAGCGCAGAACAAGGCCGCTCTTGAAAACGCGCGAAGCATGGGTGTGGAGGACAGCCTTATTGAATTTGAGGGGCTGACCCCCCAAATGGTAGAGGCGCTAGCCAAGGACGACGTCAAAACCCTCGAAGATTTTGCGACCTGTGCGGATTGGGAACTGGCCGGCGGCTGGACGACCGTGGACGGCGAGCGCGTCAAGGACGATGGGGTGCTCGAACCCTTCGACATCTCGCTGGAAGAAGCTCAGGATCTGATCATGACCGCCCGCGTCCTGCTGGGCTGGGTCGATCCCGCCGATCTGGAGGCCGAGGCCGAAGAGACGGACGAGGATGCCGAAACGGAGGAAGCCGGGGTCTGATTTCAGGCCTCGGGGTCTCCTGATGGGTCGCGGTGGCGCTCCCAAAGACCGCGGTGACGGTCCTGACCGCAAGTGTATTGCCACGGGCGAGGTGCAGCCTAAATTTGGGCTTATCCGTTTTGTGGTCGGACCCGCGGGTCAGATCGTGCCGGATGTTCTGGGCAAGCTGCCCGGCCGTGGCATCTATGTGGCTGCGGACCGCGCCGCCCTTGAAATGGCCGTGAAGAAACGGCTCTTTGCGCGCGGTGCCAAACAGGCGGTGACGCTGCCCGATGATCTGGTTGCGGAGGTCGAACGACAGCTGGCCCGGCGTGTGGTCGATCTGATCTCGCTCCAGCGCAAGGCAGGCAAGGCCGTCGCGGGCTACGAAAAGGTGAAGAACTGGCTTCAGATGGAAGAAGCCGAAGTATTGATCCAGGCCGTCGACGGGTCGGGACGCGGCAAGTCGAAACTGAGTACGCCGCATTTCGGCCACTACATCGGCTGGCTGACGGCAGAGGAATTGGGTTTGGCATTCGGACGTCAAACTGTGATACATGGGGCGCTCGCCTCTGGTGGACTCACGCAACGTGTTGTAGAGGAAGCCAACCGACTAAAAGGCGTGCGCGAATTGATGGGTGGCAACGGCCATCCGAAAGGATAGACGAGCTTCATGAGCGATACTGACGGCAAGAAAACATTGGGTCTGCGCGGCGGCGCGCGTCCGGGCAACGTAAAGCAGAGCTTTAGCCACGGGCGGACCAAGAACGTCGTGGTTGAGACCAAGCGCAAGCGTGTCGTGGTGCCCAAGCCGGGTGCCGCCAAGTCCGGGTCTGGCGGGGCCGCTATCGGCGATCCGTCCAAACGGCCTGCGGGCATTTCTGATGCGGAGATGGAGCGTCGTCTGAAGGCGGTTCAGGCTGCCAAGGCGCGTGAAGTCGAAGAGGCTGCTGCCCGCGAGGCAGAAGAGAAGGCCCGCGCCGAAGATCGTGAACGCCGCCGTGCCGAGCAGGAAGAGAAAGAGCGCGCCGAGCGGGAGCGTGAGGAAAGCCTCAAGGCCAAGGCCGAAGAGGATCAACGCCGTAAGGATGAAGCCGAGGCAGCGGCCAAAGCGGCAGCCGCCCCCGCCGCCGAGCCTGTGGTGGCGCGTCCGACCAGTGCCAAGGCACCCGATGCTGCACCGCGCAAGCAAGAGCGCGAGCGCGACAACAACAAGCGCGGTGGCAAGGGCGGCGAGGACAATCGCCGCTCGGGCAAGCTGACGCTGAACCAGGCGCTGCGCGGCGGCGAAGGTGGACGCCAACGCTCCATGGCGGCGATGAAGCGCAAGCAGGAACGCGCGCGGCAAAAGGCCATGGGTGGCCCGGTCGAGCGTGAAAAGGTTGTGCGCGACGTCCAGGTGCCCGAGGCGATTGTCGTCTCGGAACTGGCCAACCGCATGTCCGAGAAGGTTGGCGAGGTCGTCAAGGCGTTGATGAACAACGGCATGATGGTCACCCAGAACCAGACCATTGATCAGGACACCGCGGAGCTGATCGTCGAAGAGTTTGGCCATAAGGTCGTCCGGGTCTCCGATGCGGACGTCGAGGACGTGATCAAGGAGATCGAAGACGACGCCAAGGATCTGCAGTCACGCCCACCGGTCATCACGATCATGGGTCACGTGGATCACGGCAAGACCTCTCTGCTGGACGCAATCCGCAATGCCAAGGTTGTGGCGGGCGAGGCCGGTGGTATCACCCAGCACATCGGTGCCTATCAGGTGAAGACCGAAAGCGGCCAGTTGTTGAGCTTCCTCGACACGCCGGGCCACGCGGCCTTTACCTCCATGCGCTCGCGTGGGGCACAGGTGACGGACATCGTCGTTCTGGTGGTTGCTGCGGATGACGCAGTGATGCCTCAGACCATCGAGGCGATCAACCACGCCAAGGCCGCGCAGGTCCCGATGATCGTGGCGATCAACAAGATCGACCGCCCGGCAGCGAACCCCGACAAGGTGCGGACGGATCTGCTGCAACATGAGGTCATCGTCGAGAAGATGTCCGGTGACGTGCAGGATGTCGAGGTTTCCGCGATCACGGGTCAGGGTCTGGACGAGCTGTTGGAAGCGATTGCGCTGCAAGCGGAGATCCTGGAGCTCAAGGCCAACCCTGATCGTGCGGCCATCGGCGCGGTGATCGAAGCGCAGCTTGACGTGGGTCGCGGGCCGGTCGCCACCGTCCTGGTTCAGAACGGAACGCTGCAGCAGGGCGATATCTTTGTCGTGGGCGAGCAGTACGGCAAGGTCCGCGCGCTGATCAACGACAAAGGCGACCGGGTCAAAAAGGCCGGGCCTTCTGTGCCGGTCGAGGTGTTGGGCCTCAACGGTACGCCCGAAGCAGGCGATGTGCTGAACGTGACAGATACCGAAGCGCAGGCGCGTGAAATTGCTGAGTACCGCGAAAATGCGGCCAAGGACAAACGTGCGGCTGCGGGTGCTGCCACAACGCTCGAACAGCTGATGGCCAACGCCAAGGCAGACGAGAATGTCAGCGAGCTGCCCATTCTGGTTAAAGCGGACGTGCAGGGCTCTGCCGAGGCTATCGTTCAGGCGATGGAGAAAATCGGCAACGACGAGGTGCGTGTGCGTGTTCTGCACTCCGGTGTGGGGGCCATCACGGAAACGGACGTGGGTCTGGCAGAAGCCAGCGGCGCGCCGATCATGGGTTTCAACGTTCGGGCCAATGCCTCGGCACGCAACACGGCCAACCAGAAGGGTGTGGAGATCCGCTACTACTCGGTGATCTACGACCTTGTGGACGACGTGAAAGCGGCGGCCTCTGGCCTGCTCAGCGCGGAGATCCGCGAGAACTTCATCGGGTACGCGACCATCAAGGAAGTCTTCAAGGTCACCGGTGTCGGCAAGGTTGCAGGCTGTCTGGTCACCGAAGGCGTTGCACGCCGCTCGGCCGGTGTGCGTCTGCTGCGCGACAACGTGGTGATCCACGAAGGAACGCTCAAAACGCTCAAGCGCTTCAAGGATGAAGTGGCGGAGGTTCAGTCCGGTCAGGAATGTGGTATGGCGTTCGAGAACTACGACGATATCCGCGCCGATGACGTGATCGAGATCTTCGAGCGCGAAGAGGTGACCCGGACGCTCAGCTAAGGCGTCATGCGAAGACCTAAGTCACGCAGTGCTGTCTGAAATCCTGGATTTCAACGCTCTGCGTGATGCGTAAGGTACTTCGTTAGACGCCACCAAGCGTTTTACTGTAAGGTTTTTCGGGCTTTGACATGGCGGGAACGGATGGAGCGCTGAGCGTGATCGCTCGGCGCAAGTATCTTCACTGAAGCCTTTGAGATTTTGCGCCAGTGTCTCCCGCCAAAAGCCGGGATGTCAGTATCGGTTGTTTACAGGAAAGCTGCGGCGCCTGTTGCAGCCGCTAAACGCCTGCCTTGAGTTTGCCAACAATACGCTGACTGTTTTGGTTCAAGTTGCAAATCGACGCGGAAAAGGGGACGGCAAAATGTCCATCCCCTCTTTCTTGGCTACAAGTGCGTTACTCAGGCCGCTTTAACGACGGGCGAACCTGCGTAGCTTGTATCATCCACCTTTACGACAATCCGTCCATCGGGCAACGCCCGAACGTATTGACCTTGAATGGAAATAGCACTCCCCAGAGTGATCGTTCGTAACATGCCTCTCTCCTCCCCAGGAATAAGACTAGTTTGAGCGTACCGTAATTATCTTAAATTACCATAAACAATTTCGACACATTCTGCTGCATTGGCGAATTTTTGCGTAGGCAGTCGCCTTAAAGGCGAGCAAGCGACTGCCCATAACCGCTTAAAATTTCAGCAGATGGCTTTGATGGAGATAGCACTCCGAAAAAGTGATGCGATTTTAAGCAGTTGCCTAGATCACAGCCAGTCGCGCAGGATGGGAATCAACGGAATATCCGCCTCTGGCATAGGGTATTGCTTCAGATCTGCGGAGCGTACCCACTTCAACGCCTGATTCTCTCTTGAAATCGGCGTGCCTTCCCACTTGCGGCAGGCAAAGAGCGGCATCAGCAGGTGAAAATCATCGTAGCTGTGGCTGGCAAAGGTCAAGGGCGCGAGGCAAGACTGCCACGTGTTGATCCCCAACTCCTCTTCCAACTCGCGGATCAGCGCCGCTTCGGGTGTCTCGCCGGATTCAACCTTGCCGCCCGGAAACTCCCACAGCCCTGCCATGGATTTCCCTTCGGGTCGTTGAGCCAGCAGGATGCGCCCATCCACGTCGATCAGCGCCACCGCAGAGACGAGAACCACTTTCATCGCATCACGACCGGTAGTCAGCGTTGATGTCGATGTACCCGTGCGTCAGATCGCAGGTCCAGACGGTGGCAGCCCCCTCGCCCAGCCCGATATCGACAGTGATGAAAATGCTCTGTTCCTTCATGTGCCTGGCTGCGGCGGCCTCGTCGTAATCCGGGCTGACCCAGCCTTTTTCAGCAACGGGAACATCGCCGAAGCGGATGGAGAGCTGATCGCGATCCGCCTCTGCGCCTGACTTGCCGACGGCCATCACGACACGGCCCCAGTTGGGATCTTCACCGGCGATGGCCGTCTTGACCAAAGGGGAATTGGCAATCGACAGGGCGTGCCTGCGCGCGTCTTTATCGTTCACGGCACCGCTCACCCGGATCTCGACGAATTTCGTCGCTCCTTCGCCGTCACGGACCACCTGGTGCGCGAGATCCAGCATTACCTTGTGCAGCGCCGCCTCGAAGCCTGCGTCACCGGTCACATCGACGCCCGACGCACCCGTGGCTGCCACCAGCATCGTGTCGGAGGTTGAGGTATCACCATCCACGGTGATGCAATTGAACGTCCGTGCGTTCTGACGGCTGACCATGTCCTGCAGGTCCGCCTGGCCGATCCGGGCGTCGGTGAAGATATAGACCAGCATGGTGGCCATATCCGGCGCGATCATGCCAGAGCCTTTGGCGATGCCCGAGATGGTCACGGTCTTACCTCCCAGATCAACCGTTGCGCCGGCGCCCTTGGCAAAAGTGTCGGTGGTCATGATGGCACGGGCCGCGGCGGCAATCCCGTCGGGGGAGAGTGCCTTTGCGAGCGTATCCAGATGCGCTGTGATCCGGTCAAAGGGCAGAGGTTCGCCAATCACACCGGTGGATGAGGTAAAGACCCGGGCGTGCGGTACATCACAGGCCCGCGCCGCCGCGTCGGTGATGGCAGAGACGGCCTCCCGCCCCCTGCCGCCGGTGAACGCATTGGCGTTGCCGGAGTTCACCAGGATCACCGCGCCGGCCTCCGACGCACCGCCGATCTTTTCTTCGCAGTCCAGCACGGGTGCCGCGCGGGTCGAGGAGGTGGTGAAAACGCCCGCCAGCACCGTGCCCGGATCCAGTTGCGCCAGCATCACATCGTCACGCCCCCGGTAGCGCACGCCCGCTGCAACCGTCGCAAAGCGAACACCTTCAACGGGCTGCAATGCCGGAAAGGCTGCCGGGGCGAGCGGCGAGACTGAGGTCTTCTTGGCCATCCCGGATCAGTCCAACAGGTCGGTCCGGTTCACCAGCTCAGGGTCGATCGCCGGTTCCGCCCGCATCTGCACATCCGCATCTTCCGGCGCGGTGGAGATAATTTCCTGCGCCTTGATGTTTTCCAGCTCTGCGGTCAGCTGATCGCGGACATCTTCCAGCGTCGGGATCGCCGTCTCGCGTGCATCGTTGAGCCGGATGATGTGCCAGCCAAATTGCGTCTGCACCGGATCGGAGATTTCACCGACCCCCAAGGCGATCGTCGCCGCCTCAAAGTCCGGGACCATCATGCCCGCGCCGAACCAGCCAAGCTGACCACCATTGGGACCGGAGGGGCCGGTGGATTTATCGCGTGCGGTCACGGCGAAATCCGCCCCACCATCCAGCGCTTCCTTGACAGCGATGGCTTCCTCTTCGGTCTTCAGCAGGATGTGGGAGGCGTTATATTCCTCCTCTGGATCAATGCTGCCGAACTGCTCATCATAGAGCGCCTGTATCTCTTCTTCGGTCACGGTGCCGTCGACAAGCATGGTGATCGCGCCAAAAGCCTTGCGCGAGCGGACCTCGTTCTCCAGCACCTTCTGGAGCCGCAGGGGCAGCTGATCGCCGAGGTTCTGAGCCAGCGCTGTCTGTTGGATCAATTGTTGAAGGATACCGTTGTAAAGCTCGTCCGCAGGCACGTTGTTATACTGCTCCGGGAGCGTTTCACGGGCTGCGATCACATGGCCCAGGGTGATCTCTTCGCCGTTGACGGTGGCAAGTACCGTCGCGGCCGTCGGCTCCTCAGCGGGGGCCGTATCCTGCGCCCAGCCGGGGAGCGCCAGGCAAAGCGAAAGAGCCGCACCGGCCAGGGGTCTGAGGTGTTTGTGCATGGATCGGTCCTTGGGCTGCGGTGCGCGAAAAGCGCAACATTGACACGGTTTGGCGCGCCCCTTACATCGCCCTATGGGCTTGGTCAAAGGGTGACCAGTCCGTCTTATCTATGGGCTGTGTCGCGGACGAGCAAGCACATCGGCACCAATCGTACAACTTCGGCTGGAGAATGCATGCTGGGCATCGGAACACTCGCGAAAAAGGTTTTTGGCACGCCCAATGACCGCAAAGTCAAAGCGACCCGCCCCCTGATTGACGCGATCAACGCATTGGAACCGGAGTATGAGGCGCTCAGCGATCTTGAGATCAAAGAGAAGACCGAAGCGCTCCGGGTGCGGGCGCTCGAGGGTGAGAGCCTCGACGATCTGTTGCCCGAGGCTTTTGCCAACTGCCGCGAGGCCGCACGGCGTGCGCTTGGGCTGCGGGCCTTTGATACGCAGCTGATCGGCGCGGTCTTTCTGCACCGTGGCAATATCGCCGAACAGAAGACGGGTGAGGGCAAGACCCTGACGGCAACCTTTGCCGCTTACCTCAACGCGCTGACGGGCAAGGGTGTTCATATTGTCACCGTGAACGAATACCTTGCCAAGCGGGATGCGGCCTGGATGGGTCAGGTATTCGGCGCGCTCGGGCTCAGCACCGGGGTCGCGCATTCCGACATGCCCGAGGAGGAAAAGCGCGCCGCCTACGACAGAGACATCACCTACGCCACGAACAACGAGCTTGGGTTCGATTACCTCCGCGATAACATGAAGTCCGAGCTGAGCCAGATTTTTCAGAAGCATCACAACTTCGCCATCGTGGACGAGGTTGATTCGATCCTGATTGACGAGGCGCGGACACCGCTGATCATCTCCGGCCCCGCGCAGGACCGGTCCGATATGTACAAGACCATCGACGTGGTCATCCCGGAGCTGGACGACAGCCATTTCGAGCTGGACGAGAAAACTCGCAATGTCACCTTCACCGACGAGGGCAACGAGTTCCTCGAAGGGTTGCTGCGCGAGCGCGATCTGCTGGAAGAGGGCCACACGCTTTATGACCCCGAGAGCACCACCATCGTGCACCACGTCAATCAGGGTCTGCGCGCGCATAAGCTCTTTCAGCGCGACAAGGACTATATCGTCCGCGACGACGATGTGGTGCTGATTGACGAGTTTACCGGCCGCATGATGGCGGGGCGGCGGCTGTCGGACGGGTTGCACCAAGCCATCGAGGCCAAGGAAGGCGTCAATATCAAGCCCGAGAACGTCACGCTGGCGTCGGTCACCTTCCAGAACTACTTCCGTCTTTACGACAAGCTCGCCGGGATGACCGGTACCGCGCTTACGGAGGCGGAAGAATTTCAGGAGATCTACGGGCTGGGTGTGGTCGAGATCCCCACCAACAAGCCCATCGCGCGGGTTGATGAGGACGATCAGGTCTACCGCACCGTGCGCGAGAAATACGAGGCGATGCTGGAGCAGATCAAGGAAAGCAACGCCAAGGGTCAGCCTGTGCTGGTCGGCACCACCTCCATTGAAAAATCCGAAGCGCTCAGCAGTATGCTGACCGACGCGAAGATCCCCCACAATGTGCTCAACGCGCGCCAGCACGAGCAGGAGGCCCAGATCGTCGCAGATGCCGGTAAGTTCGGCGCAGTGACCATCGCCACCAACATGGCGGGGCGCGGGACAGACATTCAGCTCGGCGGCAACGTGGACATGCAGGTGATGAACGCCATCGCCGCCGACCCGGAGGCGGACCCCGACGAGATCCGCGCGCAGATCGAACCGGAGCACGCAGGCGAAAAGGCTAAGGTGCTGGAAGCAGGCGGGCTCTATGTTCTGGCCTCCGAACGGCACGAGAGCCGCCGGATCGACAACCAACTTCGCGGTCGCTCGGGCCGTCAGGGGGACCCGGGGCGGTCGTCCTTCTACCTCAGTCTCGAAGATGACCTCATGCGCATCTTCGGCTCGGAACGGCTGGAGAAGGTGCTGACGACGCTGGGCCTGAAGGAAGGCGAGGCCATCGTCCACCCTTGGGTCAACAAATCGCTCGAACGTGCGCAGGCCAAGGTCGAAGGGCGCAACTTTGACATCCGCAAGCAGCTGCTGAAATTCGACGATGTGATGAACGAGCAGCGCAAGGTGATCTTTACCCAGCGGCGCGACATCATGGAGGCGGCGGACCTCAGCGAGATCACCACCGACATGCGGCATCAGGTCATTGATGACATGATCGACGAATATCTGCCGCCCAACACCTACGCCGATCAGTGGGACGCCGAGGGCCTTCAAACCGCGGTGGCGGAGCAATTAGGCGTCAACGTTCCCGCCGCGGAATGGGCCGAGGAAGAGGGCGTGGATGACGATGTGATGCGTGAGCGTCTGGTTGAGGCATCCGACAGCTTCATGGCCAGCAAAGCCGAGCAGTTCGGTTCCGAGAACATGCGCAACATCGAAAAGCAGTTGCTTTTGCAGTCCATCGACGCGAAGTGGCGCGAACACCTGCTTACGCTTGAACATCTGCGGTCGGTCGTGGGGTTCCGAGGCTACGCGCAGCGCGATCCACTAAACGAATACAAAAATGAATCGTTTCAGTTGTTCGAAGGGATGCTGGACAGCCTGCGCTCGGACGTGACGCAAAAGCTGTCGCAAATCCGACCGCTGTCCGAGGATGAGCAGCGCGAGATGCTGGAACAGATCCGCGCGCAGCAACAGGCGGCACAAGCTGCGGCGACCTCCGCTGGTGCTGCAGGCGGTGCTGCGCCCGCCGGTGGCGCACCGGCTCAGACAGCAGCCGCTGGCGCGCCGTTGGCTGGTTTCGTCGAGGGCGATCCCACCACCTGGGGCAACCCCGGTCGCAATGACCCCTGCCCCTGTGGATCCGGCAAGAAGTTCAAACACTGTCACGGACGTCTGGTCTAGGCCGTCTGCGCCACCGGCAAAAACCTTCGTCAATCCGCCCTAAGGCAGCGTGCGAAGCACGTGGATGCGACGGAGGATCTATGCCGCCTTTGGTGTACTGGCCTCTCTTTCTTCAGCGCCTGCGGCACAGGTATTCCTGATAGTTGCGGGCCGCTGGGATTTGACGGCGACCTTTCGGGCTTGAGACGCGCGGTGATGCGCTGACAGTGGATGGGGGTGGTGTGGACTTTACCGGCAACGCCTGCACCGCTGCTGGATGTCTATGATGCGGATCACACTGTCGAGCGCGCGCTGCTCTGCTCAAAGCGCAGCGGAAATCAAACTAGGGTCAGACGCAGTCGAGATGCCAGCCCATGCTCCTGCCCTCGACGGTCGTTGCAGCGCGTAGACCGAACTGGTCGATTTCGTCAGCGCAGTTTGCGCCAAACCGTAGCAGGACAGACGGTCGACCTGCCCTTGATGCTGCATGTGGTGCCGGTTGGCCGGACCGCAGATCGCATTCTCCCCAGTTGTCGGGTGAGTTGAAGCGTGGTGCCGACAGCCAGTCAGTGATGGATCGTGTGCGTGCAGATACTAAGGCGCTCGGCATGATGCGATGGCCCGATCCCATTGTCTTGCACCGTCTTGCGCCGACGAAGACATGCGCAGTAGCGGAGGTGGTGGACAGGCACGGCGTCCAGACTGCAATCTATCCTCTGACGGCCTCTGCTATCCTTAACATGCCTGAGCAACTCTGCCTTCCACTGCCCGTTACCTTCTTGATCACGCCAAAGACTGTGCGGCACAGATGGTGATGAGCCGATGCAAGACCACTCGCTGCCCGATCATGGTAGTCGCATCGTGAGCGCGATTGCTGAAAGGATGCCCGAAACCGAACTGCAGCGTATGGCCCATCTGCTCGGAGAGCGCAGGCACCCTCTGTCGTCTTCAGGATGATGCCGTTCGGGTCGGAAAATATGACATCCGCGATCTACTGTTCGTCGGGTTCGGCCAGGGCGCGCGTTCCACCCAAGCCAGTGCGAGGCCCGCCCGGCAGAGACGGTTCATGCTGCGGTTGCCCAGATGCTGGACCCGCACGGCTCAGAAGGGATCGCAGAATTCGCGGGCTTTGCGAAACCTGTGCCAAGGGACGGCGGTGAGGCATCAATGGATCCAGCCGCCAGCAACCGCGTGGACGCTGGGTTCCGCTAGAGCGACACCGACATATTAAAACGCTGCCGCAAGGGCTTGCGCGGATCGGACCGGGCAGCAAAAAACCATTCGGTTTTCGGCCTCGTCCCGGTAAGGGATCCGCTGGTTTTTCAACACAACCGCCCGAGAGCAGGACTTCCGGCACCATCAACACCGGCTCGCGGCAGGCTCCCGTTGTCCCGCGACCGAAAGGATCAGTTCTGATGATGAGTGCGCGACCTGTCGTCTGGCGGGTCCCTACAGATACCCTTCTGCCCGAAAGCTGAGCTCGTTGGATTTTCCGATGATCAGATGGTCATGCAGTGTCAGACCCAGTGCCAGACAGGCATTGTTGATCTGATCCGTCATGGAGATATCAGCCTGCGATGGGCTGGGATCGCCCGAGGGATGGTTATGCACAAGGATCAGCGCGCTGGCGTTCAACTCAAGTGCCCGCTTGGCGACCTCGCGCGGGTAGACGGGCACGTGATCCACCGTTCCTTTTGCTTGTTCCTCATCGGCGATCACCACATTCTTGCGGTCGAGGTAGAGCACGCGAAACTGCTCCGTCTCGCGGTGGGCCATGGTGGTGTGGCAGTAATCCAGCAGCGCGTCCCAACTGCTGACCACATTCTGCTGAATAACACGGGCGCGCGCCATGCGGTGGGCCGCAGCCTCCACGATCTTGAGCTCGGTAATCACCGCCTCGCCGACGCCATTGATGTCGCGCAACCGTGCCACGGGGGCCGTCAACACCCGGTTGAAATCGCCGAACCGTTCCATCAAAGCGCGCGCAAGCGGTTTGACGTCGCGCCGGGGTATCGCCCGGAAGAGCACAAGCTCCAGCATTTCATAGTCCGGCATGGCACCGGCACCACCTTCCATAAAGCGGCTACGCAATCGCTTGCGATGGTCCGCGATGTAAGAAGGTGTCTGACCCGAGGGCAAAGGCACAGGCTCCGCCTCGTCCAGCAGAAACGGCAGAGTCGATTCGGCAAAGGTGTTCGGATCCTGCGTCATGGCCCGACTGTGCCGGATCATGGTTTCTGATTGGTTAAAGCCGGTCCGCGCTATCAACTATTCTGCTGCGACCGCGTTCTCGGCCTTCTCGACCCGCACGGCCGAGAACTTGAACTCCGGGATCTTGCCGTAGGGGTCCACCGCGGGGTTGGTCAGGATGTTGGCCGCAGCCTCCACATAGGCAAACGGCAGGAACACCATATCGGGAGAGACCGCGCGATCCTCCCGCGCCATGATGGAGATGCTGCCCCGCTTGGTGGTCAGCTGCACATGCTCGCCCGGGGCCACACCGAGCTTGCGCAGGGTAGATGGGTGCAGCGAGCAGTTCGCCTCCGGCTCCAACCCGTCGAGCACCGCAGACCGCCGCGTCATCGAGCCTGTATGCCAATGCTCCAGCTGTCGCCCGGTGGTCAGGATCATCGGGTAGTCTTCGTCGGGCACATCATCGGGCGCGATCACACTCGCAGGGGTGAACCGCGCGCGACCTTCGGGGCGCGGAAAGCCGTCACCGAACACAATTGCCTGACCCGGATCTTCGGGGCTGAGCGAAGGATATGTCACGGCATTCTCGCCCGAGAGCCTGTCCCAGGTGATGTTGTCGAGGCTGCGCATGTTGTGTTTCATCTCGGCAAACACATCCGCCGGGCTTTCATAGTCCCACGGCAGCCCAAGCCGCCCAGCCAGTTCAACCTCGATCCACCAATCCTCACGCGCGTCACCAGGCGGCGGCACCGCGGGGCGCCCCATCTGCACCTGCCGGTTGGTGTTGGTCACGGTCCCCGATTTCTCGGCAAAGGCCGAAGCAGGCAGGATCACATCGGCAAAATTGGCGGTCTCCGTCAGAAAGATATCCTGCACCACCAGATGGTCGAGCTTGGCCAGAGCATCGCGCGCATGTTCCACATCCGGGTCCGACATGGCCGGGTTTTCACCCAGCACATACATGCCCTTGATCTTGCCCTCATGGACCGCATCCATGATCTCCGTCACCGTCAGCCCGCGTTCGTTGGAGAAATCCGCGGTGCCCCAGACCTTGGTAAAGGCAGAGCGCACGCCATCATCGGTGACCGGCTGATAATCCGGAAGGAACATCGGGATCAGCCCAGCATCGGACGCCCCCTGCACGTTATTCTGTCCACGCAGCGGATGCAGCCCCGCGCCCGGACGCCCCACTTGGCCCGTCATCAGCGCCAGACTGATCAGACAGCGGGAGTTATCCGTGCCGTGGATGTGCTGGGAAATCCCCATCCCCCAGAAGATCATCGCGGCCTTCGCCCCCGCAAAGGTCCGCGCCACGTCCCGCAGCACCTCGGGCTCGATCCCGCAAATGGGCGCCATCGCCTCGGGGCTGAAATCCGCCAGATGCGCCTTTTCCGCCTCCCAGTTCTCGGTATAGGCCTCGATGTACTGCTGATCGTAGAGCACCTCCTCCACGATCACATGCATGATCGCGTTCAGCATCGACACATCTGCGCCCGGGCGAAACTGCAGCATGTGGCTGGCAAAGCGTTTTAGCGCCTGCCCCCGCGGGTCCATCACAATGAGCTTACCGCCCCGCTTGGTGAATTGTTTGAAGAAGGTCGCGGCGACGGGATGGTTCTCAATCGGGTTGCAGCCGATGGCAATCGCCACATCCGCATTTTCGATCTCGTTGAAGGTCGCGGTCACGGCACCCGATCCCACATTCTCCATCAGCGCCGCGACCGAGGACGCATGGCACAGCCGCGTGCAGTGATCGACGTTGTTGTGCCCAAACCCCTGTCGGATCAGCTTCTGGAACAGATATGCCTCTTCATTGGTGCATTTGGCGGAGCCGAAGCCCGCAATCTCGCGCCCCCGGCCCTTCATACCTTTGGCGGCAAAATCGAGCGCTTCCTCCCACGTCGCCTCACGGAAATGCGTGGACCAGTTGCCCGGATCCACGTTCAGACCTTTCGCCGGTGCATCGTCACGCCGGATCAGCGGCTTTGTCAGCCGATGGTCATGATGGATGTAGTCAAACCCAAACCGCCCCTTGACGCAAAGCCGCCCTTCATTCGCGGGGCCATTGATGCCTTCAACGTATTTGACCCGGCCGTCCTTGACCTTCAGCGACACCTGACAGCCGACACCACAGAAAGGACAGATGCTCTCGACCTCGCTATCGAAGTCCTTGCTGTCCCCGACCTGCGCCTCGTCCACGACGGTGGCGGGCATCAGCGCGCCGGTCGGACAGGCCTGCACGCATTCCCCGCAGGCCACACAGGTGCTGTCGCCCATCGGATCCGCCATATCAAAAGTCGGATAGGCATCATGCCCGCGCCCCGCCATGCCGATCACATCATTGACCTGTACCTCACGACAGGCCCGCACACAGAGCCCGCACTGAATGCAGGCATCGAGGTTCACCGACATCGCTACGTGACTGTCATCCAGCGGCGGTATCCGCCCCTCCTCCAGCTTGGGAAACCGGCTGCCTTCCACACCGTTCAGCGCGGCCATGTCCCACAGATGGCTCGACTTGTCGTGCGCCACCTCCTGCTCGGGCTGATCCGCGAGCAGCATCTCCACCACCATCTTGCGCGCACCCTCCGCCCGTGCGGAGTTGGTTGTCACAACCATCCCCTCCGCAGGCTCCCGAATGCAGGAGGCCGCCAGTGTCCGCTCGCCCTGGATCTCCACCATGCAGGCGCGGCAATTGCCATCGGGCCGATACCCGGGGGCTGGCTTGTGGCACAGATGCGGGATCACCAGACCCCGACCGTTGGCAACTTCCCAAATGGTCATGCCGGCCTCGGCCTCAACCTCTGACCCATCCAGGGTGAATGTGATGGTCTCGCCCATGACGGCACTCCCTCAAAACCTGTCGGGAGTGTACGCGTCCCCGGACCCTACCGGCAGCCCCTTTCCCGACGCCCGACATCGATTTTGCGCCACCATCTGCCCGGGCTGTTTCCGATAGGCTCCCCTGTCATCTTGCCAAAGAAACTCCCGCCGGAGGCACGCCCCCCGCTTCCAACCCCCGCACCGCTGCCCTATGACAGAGCGTCAGGATCCGGAAACCACATGTCTCACATCACACTCATCCGCCACGGTCAGGCCAATTCCGGCGCCAAAGACGAAGCAAGCTACGACCAGCTCAGCCCGCTCGGCCATCAGCAATCCGCCTGGCTGGGCAGCCACCTGCGCGCGGGTCACCAGCACCACGCGCGGCTCTACACCGGTACGCTGAACCGGCACATCGACACTGCGGCCTCCATGGACACCGGGCTGAAACCCGTGCGGGACGCGCGGCTCAATGAGCTGGAATACCTCACCCTGGCCCGCGCGCTGGAGCAAGAGCACGGCGTGCCCTTCCCCAGTGACAACGTCAGCTTCACCGCGCATCTGCCCCAGGTCTTCGATTACTGGCAGCGGGATCTGATCGAGGGCGCGCCCGAGCGCTTCGCCGAGTTCGACGCGCGCGTGGCCGCGGCGCTGGAGGAGATTGCCGCGGGCGATGGCCCCGCGCTCGTCGTGACCTCCGGCGGGCTCATTTCCATGGCCATGCGCCAGATGCTGCGGCTCGATATCGAGGGCATGGCGCAGATGGCGCTGGCGATCTACAATACCTCGCAGCACAGGATTTTTCCCATCGGCGGCAGGCTGTCGCCCACGATGTTCAACGCCATTCCGCATCTCGAAGCGCCGGACAGGC
Organism: uncultured Roseobacter sp.; assembly: GCF_947496515.1. GTDB lineage: Bacteria > Pseudomonadota > Alphaproteobacteria > Rhodobacterales > Rhodobacteraceae > Roseobacter. The sequence continues at coordinate 166,065 of NZ_CANMDB010000003.1, forward strand.
ACCACGCCCAAACCCACGTCTGACCGCAGTCCAAAAGGAGCCGCCCCATGCGCCTTTACTACGCCCCCCGCACAATCTCCGTCGCCACCGCCATCGCGTTGGAGGAAGCGGGTCTCGCCTATGACCCCGTGCTGGTGGATTTCGCCAGCGCGGAACAGACCAAACCGGCCTATCTCACGCTCAACCCCAAAGGCCGCGTGCCCGCGCTGGAGACAGACGACGGCACGCTGCTGACCGAAACGGGCGCGCTGCTGGAATATATCGCGGCTCTGGCGCCCGCGGCAGGTCTGATCCCGCAAGCGCCCGAAGAGGCCGCGCAGATGCGCAGCGTCATGTACTACCTCGCCTCGACCATGCACGTGAACCATGCTCACATGCGGCGCGGCAGCCGCTGGGCCAGCCAGCAGTCGAGCTTTGACGACATGGCCGCGATGGCCCCCACGACCATGGCAGCCTCCGCGCAGTTCTTTACCGATCACTGCTTGAGGGGCGATTTCGTGATGGGCGCGCAGATATCGCTGGCCGACCCTTATGCCTTTGTCGTCTGCAACTGGCTGGAAGGAGACAACGTCTCCTTACGCGATTTTCCTCAAATCGCGTCCTACCTCGACCGGATGCGCGCGCGCCCCTCGGTCCGGGCGGTGACAGCCCAAGGTATGCTATGAGCCGTGCACATCTGTGGCTGCGGGCCGAACAGCGCGAGAATGAAACCCGTACGGGCCTGACACCCAAGGGAGCCGCGCGGCTGCTCGCCGCGGGCATCCGGATCAGCGTTGAACACGGGCCTACCCGGGTGATCGCTGACGCGGATTACGCCGCTGCCGGTTGCACCATGGTGCCCACGCACAGCTGGCCCGAGGCGCCCGGCGATGCGATCATCTTCGGTCTCAAGGAATTGCCCGACGACGGCACGCCCCTGCGGCATCGTCACATCATGTTTGGCCATGCTTTCAAGGGCCAGCCCGCCGGGCTGCGCCTGTTGCAGCGCTTTGCCACCGGCGGCGGGACCCTGCTCGATCTGGAGTATCTGACCGACGACGAGGATCGCCGCCTCGCTGCCTTCGGGTACTGGGCAGGCTACGCCGGGGCAGCGGTCGCGCTGACCTGCTGGGCGGCACAGCAACGCGGCAGCATCGCAGGCCCGGTGACGTCACAGGCCAGTTCCACCCATCTGCTGGCAGAGTTGCAGTCCGATCTGCTGAGCACTGGCAGTCACCGACCCACCGCCCTGATCATCGGTGCTTTGGGACGTGTCGGCACGGGCGTCACGGATCTGTGCACCGCCATGGGTGTCGGCTGCACCAAATGGGACATGACCGAGACGGCCTCGGGTGGACCGTTCCCAGAGGTGCTCAGCCATGACCTCTTCTTCAACTGCGTGCTGGCGCGCCCCGGCACACCGGTCTTTGTGCCGGCGGATACCCCCACACATCCGCGCAGATTGACCGTGATCGCCGACATCGCCTGCGACCCGGACAGCGATTTCTCCCCCATCAAGCTCTATGACAGCGCGACCAGCTGGGAACAGCCCGCGCTGCGGGTCCACGACGCCCCACCGCTCGACGTGACTGCCATCGACAATCTGCCGTCGCTGTTACCTCTGGAAAGCTCAGAGGATTTCGCCGAGCAACTTCTGCCGGTTCTGCACAGCCTGCCGGAGCCAGACGCTGCCGTATGGAACAGGGCCGAGGCGCTCTTTCGCGACCATCTCGGACGCCTTCAGGAGAATATGCGAAAGTAGAGCCAGTCGGGCAGAAACTGACTGCCCCGAAAAACCAGCGAAAAGAGCCGCGGGAAACTGATCTTGAAACCGTTGCCCTGCATGTGCCGGAACATGTAGCCCGCCGCCTCTTCCGGTGTCATGAGAAACGGCATCTTGAAATCGTTCTTGTCGGTCAGCTGGGTCTTGATGAAGCCCGGATTGCCGACCTGAACGTCGACCCCAGTTGTGCGCAAATCGGCGTACATGCACTCCGCCAGCGACATGGTGCCCGCCTTTGAGGCCGTGTAGCCGATGGAGCCGGGCAACCCGCGGAACCCGGTGAGACTGCTCGTGATCATGATATGGCCCGAATCCCGGCGCACCATGCCGGGCACGACAGTGCCCATCACCCGCACCAGCCCGGTAAAGTTGATGTCCGCCATCGCGGTTGCCTGCTCGGCGTTCCATTCCTGCGCCGAAAAGGGCCAGTAGACACCCGCCAAATAGACGCAGCCATCCACGTGCCCGATGGCCTCTGCCGCGGCTTCAACGCTTGCGTCATCGGACACATCGACGGTCTGATAGCTTGCCTCATTCGGCAGGTCCTCGACCAGCGCGCGCAGCTTGTCCTCCGACCGGGCGGAGACGATCACATGCGCCCCCGCCTCGCTGAGCTGATGCGCCAGTGCCGCCCCCAGACCGTCGCTCGCGCCAACAAGCCAATAGCGCTTGCCTTTGAAGTCTCTCACGATGCCTCCTTGGGTCGCATGGTCGCGACCAGCTCTGCCACCTTGATCCCGAATTTACGAAACTGCGACCGGTTCATGATGGTTCCATTGGGCGTGAGATACATCCAGTCAACCGTGCTAAGGACATGGCCGCCCGAGGCTTGCGGAAGCCGGATGCGGTAGGTCAAAAGAACCGTGGGGCCCGTCTGACGGCCCGCGCCTTCGCCGACCACGTCCTCGGCGGTGGCCTTGATATGGCCATCGGGCTGCAGGTGCAGATGCCATTCGCGGTCCTGCGTGCTGCCGTCATCGTAGACGAAATGTTCCTTCATCGACCCTTTGTCGCCGTCCCATGTGGCGTCGAACTCGGCGACAAAGCGGCTGCTCACTCGGCCGAGGGGGCCGTAGATCACGCCTTCGCAGAGCAGCGGGCCGTTCAGATGCTGCCGCACGTCAAACGCGGGCCCAGTGTCCTCGTAATCCTCCGGTTTCTGGGCCACAAACCCCCAGGTCCGGTGGACGAACGCCACCCCGCCCAGTGTCAGCACAATCCCGACGATAAGATACATCCAGGCATCCATGTTCAGGCCTCCCTCAGATCGGTTATGGCCAACAGCGCGATCGCAACGATTTTCAGCGCGCAGGGCACCGCCGCGTAGAGCAGCGCCAGCAGCGCCAGTGCATCATCTGGGTTTTGCGCGCCCGCGCCGCTCTCAAACCCCGCCTGCTCCAGCAGCGGCAACAGGCTCACCGCGGCAAAGGCAAGCGTGAGCTTCGAGACAAAAGACCACAGCCCGAACCCCTCCGCTGCCGAGGGCGCAATCCGGGCCATGCGGTCGGCAAAGAGCGCAGGCAGCAGCGTCAAATCCGCCCCCAGCGTCGCGCCGGAGGCGATGCAGATGAGCCCGAACAACACCCAGTCCCCCGGCCCCAGCGTCAGGGTCACCCCAAAGGCCGCGATGGCCAGAACCATGGCGGTCAGCAGCACCGGTTTGGGGCCAAAACGCTCCGCCATGGCGCCCCAGAACGGGGCTGCCACAGCGGCGGAGAGGAAAAAGACCAGGAGCAGCGGCCCCTCATACCCCGGCGCATCCAACCTGCTTTCGACGAAGAACAAGAATAGCGTCGAGCTGACGGCGACGGGTGCGGCATTGACCAGCGCGATCAACAGCAGACGGCGTGCGAGCCTGTCCCTGAGCACGGTGCCGAACCCGGTGGAGGATGGCACGCCCGCGGTGCTCCATTCAGGCCGCATCGCAAGGACAGAGGCCAGCGCCAGCACGGCGAACCCCACCGCGAACCACGCAAAGGGCGCACCGAGGACCGCGCCCAGGGCGACCGGTGCCACAGCAGCCACGCAGACCCCCAAGAGCGCGCCGCTTTCCCGCCAGCGGGCCAGCCGAAGATGCCCCTTGCCGGTCATGTCGCTGCCCTTGCTGACCCCTTGGGCATAGAAATTGATGGTCAGAAAACTGAATGCCGAGAACACCAGCGTCAGCGTCAGCGCGAACCACGCCAGCGGCGGCACCGGCGGCGACACCGCAAAGAGCCCCAGCATGGCAAGTGCGATGACCGTGCATCCAACAGCCACCGCGATACCCCGGTGGTTGCGCAGCTTTTCGGCGAGCTTGCCCAGCAGCGGATCCTGCACCACGTCGAGCAGCCGCAGCGCGAAGAGCACGGTCCCAAGGGCGGCAAGCGACACGCCGTATTCATCCACGTAGAACTTTGGCGCGTGGATATAGATCGGCAGCCCCGCCGCGGCAAGCAATGCTGCAAAGAGCGAATAGGCAGGCAGCCGGTCGGCGCGTGTGCTCACCGCGACACCTCCTGCGGGGGCGGTGTGGGCCGTGCGCGGTAGTGCGCCCCGCGGGCCCAGAGCTTCAGCGCCTGCCAGTGGATCAGCGCCAGCACACGGCGCGCGCCAAGGGGCCGCAGCAAGGCGGAGCGCAGGATCGCACGATTGGTCAGCGGCTCGCGCCGCCCCGTCAGCGTCGCGATCAACCCACCGTCGGGACGATCATAATCAATGCGGATGTTGATGCGCTCGGGCGTGATCTCGAAGCGAAAGCTATAGCCCCCCTCCACCGGCTGAAAGGGCGAGACGTGAAAGATCTTTTGCGCGCTCAGCGTATCGGCCCCGGTGATCGGCGCCAGATCGGGGTGACAGCACAGATAGCTGTGACGGTCGCCAAAGGTGTTGCTGACCTCCGGGATCACCGTGATCAGCGCACCGTCGTCCCGGCGACAGAGCCAAAAGCTCACCGGGTTGAACACATGGCCGAGCATCCGGGGCTGCGCCAAAAGCTCGATCCGGCTGACACCTGTGATCTGATGCGCCGCCAGCACCTCGCGCACCCAGGCGGCACCGCGCCCGTCGCCGGGCGGCCCGCCGTGGTCTCTGTCCTGCAACGAGGTTAGCCCCGCCCGGTTGCGCGCGAAAAGCCGCGGCCCGCGCACTTCCGCTTCGGCATCCAGCAGCAGGTAATCGACGGAATAGCGAAAGGCGTTCTCCACAGCGCCCTTGCGGCCATGATAGGTCTGGCCCGCGATATGATCTATCTGCGCGGTCATTCCGCGGCGACGCGGGGCCGGGCGGCGCGGTGCAGCGCGCGCACCACATCGACGGCACTGGACAGCCCGTCTTCGTGAAAGCCGTTTTTCATCCAGGCCCCGCAGAACCACGTGTTGCGCGCGCCATTGAACCGTCGCACGTCCTGTTGCGCGTCCAGCGCCGCCAGATCATAGACCGGGTGCCGCAGCGTGACACTGTCATAGATCAGCTCCTCCCGGATGTTCCGTTTCGTGTTGAGCGTTACGAAATGCGGGTCATCCTTGGGGATGGGCTGCAGCGAGTTCATCCAGTAAGTCAGGTCGATGCGGTCGGATTGCGCGCCGCGCTCTTCTGTGTACACCCAGCTGGCCCAGGTCTTGCGGCGCTTGGGCATGATCTCAGTGTCGGCGTGCAGCACGATGTCGTTGGGCTGATACCCGATGGCGCCGAGCGCTGCGCGTTCCTCCGGGCTGGGATCGCCGAGCAGCGCCAGACTGTCATCGGAATGGGTCGCAAAGATCACATGATCGAAGGTTTCGGGGACGCCGCCCTTGGGCCGAACGATCACGCGCCCTGCCTCCCGTGTGACAGCGGCAACCGGCGTACGCAGGCGGATGGTCGTACCAGCGTCCCGCAGCGCTGTCTCCAACCTGTTCACATATTGGATCGAGCCGCCGTCGACCGTGTACCACTGGTGCTGGCCATTGACCCCCAGCAGGGCGTGGTTTTTGAAGAACTGCACCATCGCATAGGCCGGAAAATCCATGATCCGCTCGGTCGGGGTGGACCAGATCGCGCCCGACAGCGGCAGCAGATAGTAATCCCGGAACCAATCCCCGGTGCCGAGCCGCGCCAGAAACTCCCGCAGGCTCAGATCGCGGTCCTGCGAGACGGCTTCCGCGTGTTTGTTGAACCGAAGGATGTCGCGGACCATGCCCAGAAACGCGGGCGAGACCGCGTTCTTTCGCTGTGCAAACAGCGCATCCAGAGAGGTCAGCGCGTATTCAAGCCGACCCCCGTCGATAGAGGCGGCAAAGCTCATGTTGGATTTGACCACCGGCACGTCCAGTTGATCAAAGAGCGCCGCCATATAAGGGTAATTGGCGTAGTTGAACACGATAAAGCCGGTGTCCACGGCCTGATCCCCGCGCTTGCCCGCCATCACGGTGCGCGCGTGCCCACCCAGCCGCGGCCCTGCTTCAAAAAGCGTGACGTCATAACCCTTTCGCATCATGAAAGCGGCCCCCATTCCGGAAATTCCGGCACCGATGATGGCGACCTTGGGTCGCAGCGGATCGGGCGTATCAGACGTGAAAGTCGCTGTTGTCAGTGCGTCAAAGGGCATAGATTGGAGGCCTGTGCGTTTTTTCTCTTTTGTCGCTCTCTATACGATCTAGCGGCGGAAGTGGATGCGTCAGCCCGAAAACCAATTCTTTTTGATCCGTTTTCGCACCTGCAGCGTAAACCGGATATGTTGAGAAGCCTGACACAAGAGCTGCAGGAAGGAATGTCAAAGTCGGCGCTGCGGGCGTCGGCGACGCAATTGTTGACGGAAATGAGCGCCGAACCAAACCAGACAAACGCCGGATCGAAAGCTGCCCGCATGCTGTGGGTCAACCATGTCTTCCGTATCCGCGATCACGGTGACAAACAGGCCTTTGCCGAGTTGTTTGAGCACTTTGCCCCCCGGGTGAAGGGGTTTCTGATGCGGTCGGGCGCCGATGCGTCCCTAGCCGAGGAATGCGCGCAGGATGTGATGGCCGCCCTGTGGCACAAGGCGCACCAGTTCGATCCCGGCCGCGCTTCGGTGGCCACGTGGATCTTCACGATCGCGCGGAACCGCAAGATCGATCTTCTGCGCCGTCAGAGACGGCCAGAACCAGAAGAGCTCCCCTGGGGGCCAGAACAAGAACCAGATCAGGCGGATGTCCTGACGCTGCAACAGGAAACGGTCGCTTTGGGCGCGGCGCTCGCCGATCTGCCGGACGCGCAACGCGACTTGATACAAAAGGCTTATTTCGGGGATTTGACCCACAGCGAGATAGCCGCCGAAACCGGTCTGCCCCTTGGCACGATCAAATCGAGAATACGTTTGGCGCTGGACCGACTGCGCCACGCCATGAAGTGAAAAGACAATGAGCACAGATATTAAACATCATTTGAACGATGCGATTCTGATGGCCTACGCTGCCGGGACGCTGCCCGAGGCATTCAACCTGCTGGTCGCGTCGCATCTGTCGTTATGCGACACCTGCCGTGCGCAAGCCGAGACCTTTGATGCGCTCGGCGGTGAGATCATGGAGCAAATGGATGCGGCAACCCCGCTGCCCGCGGGCAGTTTCGAACAGACGCTGGCGCTGATTTCCGGTGGTCCGGTCGAAACACCGCACGAGGCGCGGGCCGCGTGTGACGTGCTTCCCCGGCCGGTTCGGGACTACGTGGGCGGTGATCTGAGCACCATCCGCTGGAAGCCGGTTGGCATGGGCGTCAAACAGGCCATTCTGCCCACCTCCAGCGATGCCTCCGCGCGCCTGCTGTTTATTCCGGCAGGCACCGCGATGCCGGATCACGGCCATGGCGGCACGGAGATGACCATGGTGTTGCAAGGGGCGTTCCAGGATGCGGATGACCGCTTTGCCCGCGGAGATGTGGAGATCGCGGGCAGCGATCTGCACCACACACCGGTGGCCGACGCAGGGGCAGACTGCATCTGCCTCGCCGTGGCGGACGCGCCGCTTCAGTTCAACCGCCTGATGCCCAAGATCGCGCAACGTTTCCTTCGGATCTGACCGCGCAGTTTCCTGGTTAAAGGACCGCAAGCAGCGGTGTCGAGGCGCTTTATTGGTCTGCGTCTGGCAAGCCGACGCGCGTGAAAGTTCCGGTATTGGAACCTCAGTTGAGTTGGGGCACGCTGGTTTTGCTTGGTCCGCCGCCAAGGTTTTTCGAAAAACCTTGGCACCTGGCCCCGTCGTTGGAGCGCTGATCCGGTCTTAGACCTGCACTTCGAAGGGCGTAAGCCTTGGCCAGTCAAACCGCACGCCGATGCCTGGTTCATCCGGTGCCAGGGCCCGCCCTTCCTCGATCACCAGGGGCCGGTGCGTGTAGCGGTCGATGGGAAAGCTGTGAACCTCCAGCCAGCCGCCGTGCGCTTGTGCAGAGACCAGCGAGACGTGCAATTCCTGCATCCCGTGGCTGCACACCGGTACCTGCGCAGCATCCGCCCGCGCTGCCACCTGAAGCCATCCGGTGATCCCGCCGCAGTTCGACGCATCGGGCTGGATGAACCCCAGATTGCCCTGGTCGAGCGCCATCTCAAACTCGTGAAGGGCGTGCAGGTTCTCCCCCTGCGCCGCAGCCATCCCCGTGGCCTCATGGACCCGTGCATAGCCCCCGTAGTCATCGGGAAGGATCGGCTCCTCGAACCACAACAGATCCTGATCCGCGACGGCCCGGGCGAGCGAGATCGCCTGATCCACGGTCATCGAATAATTCGCATCGATCATGAAGGCCGTGTCCGGTCCGATCTGCCGGCGGACCGCGCGGATGCGTTCCACATCCTCGGCCTGCGTCGGCTGACCCACCTTGATCTTGACCCCCCGCAGCCCCGCGTCGAGGTATCCCTGCACATGGGCGAGCAGCTTGGGCAGCGGATACGCCAGATCTATCCCACCACCGTAGGCCTTGCAGGTCCGACCCGCGCTGCCCGCCATCTGCCACAGCGGTTTGCCCGCCGCATGACAGCGCAGATCCCACAGCCCGATGTCCACCGCTGATATGGCAAAGCTCAGGATGCCGCCGCGCCCGACGTAATGCATGTGCCACTGCATTGCCTCGTTCAGCGCCTCGATATCGCCTGCGTCCTGACCCACCAGAAAGGGCGCCAGATCATGGGTGATCATCGCCGCCGTCGCGTGCCCGCCGCGCCCCCCGTTGTAGGTGTAGCCGGTACCCTGCCGCCCGTCTTCAAGCGTGATCGTGGCGGTGATCAGGTGAAAGTGGCTGTGAGACCCGTGTTTGGCATCCACCAACACCTCATCCAGCGGAACGTTGAAAAGTCGCGCCTGAACGGAGGCAATCCGGCTCACGGTCTTACATATCCGCGCATTCCGGCACCGGGCTGATCACCGTGCCGTCTTTGAGATGCTGCAGCAGGTTATCCACCATCAGCTTGCCCATGGCGGCGCGTGTCTCCACCGTGCCGCTGCCCACATGGGGCAAGAGCACCACATTCTGCAACTGACGCAGCGCCTCTGGCACATGCGGTTCAGCCTCGAACACATCCAGCCCGGCCCAGCCGAGCCGCCCGTCCTGCAAGGCCGCAATCATCTCCGCCTCGTCGATCACCGTGCCCCGGCTGACATTGATCAAGGTTCCCTGCGGCCCCAAAGCCTCGATCACCTCGCGGTTCACGATCTTGTTCGTCGATGCCCCGCCGGGCGTGATGCAGATCAGCACATCCACGTCCCGCGCCATCTCCGTCAGATCGCCGTAGTAGCGATAAGACACATCCTTCTTGCTGCGCGAATGATAAACGATCTCCGTCCCCCAGGGGGCAAGCTTGTCGGCAATCGCCTGCCCGATCCGGCCCAGCCCCAGGATCCCAACCGTCTGATTGTCGGCAGAACGCGTCAGCGGCGCATTGCCCTCTGCTTCCCACCGGCCCGAGCGCACGTAAGCATCGTCGCGCAGCAACTCCCGGTAACACGCCAGCATCAGCAGCACCGCAGTCGTCCCCACTTCGGCATTCAGCACGTTGGGTGTATGGGTCACGACCACCCCGCGCGCCCGCGCGGCCTCGGTGTCGATGGCATCATAGCCCACGCCATAGCAGCTGATCGCCTTGAGGTTCGGCATGGCCGCCATGTAGTCGGGCTTGACCCCGTCGTGTCCGTTGGTCGCAACATGGGTAATCCCCTCACCATTGGCGTCCAGCCAGGCCTGCGGGTCGTCCATCTCGCTTAGCTTGTGAATGGTGAAGGCGTCCCCCAGTCGGGTCAGCGTCTCGTCCGTAGCACCTCCGATCAGCAAAAGCTGCGCCATCTACGCATCCTCCGTCACGGTTTGGCGCTGATGGCCGAGCCCTTCGATGGTCAGCTCCATCACATCGCCTTTTTTCAGATACACAGGGTCCGGTTTCATCCCCATGCCGACACCCGGCGGCGTCCCGGTGGTGATCACGTCGCCTGGGTGCAGCGTCATCAGCGAGGACAGGTGTTCGATGATTTCCGCCACCGTAAAGATCATGGTCGAGGTATTGCCTGTCTGCATCCGCTTGCCGTTTACATCGAGGCTCATGGCGAGCGCCTGCGGGTCCGGTATCTCGTCCCGCGTGACCAGCCAGGGACCCGTCGGGCCGAAGGTGTCGCAGGATTTGCCCTTGGTCCATTGTCCGGTCAGCTGTGTCTGGAAATGCCGCTCGCTCACGTCATTGACCACGCAGTACCCCGCCACATGGTCCAGCGCGTTTTCCTTGCTGACGTATTTCGCCATGGTGCCGATCACCACGCCCAGCTCGACCTCCCAATCCGTATGGGTCGACCCACGCGGCATGCTCACATCGTCATTGGGCCCCACGATGGCGGAGTTTGCCTTGAAGAACAGGATGGGATGTTTGGGGATATCCGCGCCCGTCTCCGCTGCATGATCGGAGTAATTCAGCCCGATGCAGAGAAACTTGCCGATGTCCCCGACGCAAGGGCCCATCCGCGGCGCACCATCCACCGCGAGCAGGCTTGCAGGATCAATCGCGCGCAACGTGGCGAGCCCCGCATCCGACAGCACGTCGCCCGCAATATCCGCCACATGCGCCGACAGATCGCGCAACACACCATCCGCGTCCAGCATTCCCGGCTTTTCCGCTCCGGGGGCCCCAAATCTCACCAGTTTCATCCGTTCTCTTTCCTTGCTTCCAGCGCGTGTTCGCGCGCTGCTCTGTCTTCAATGATTGTCGCGCGGCATGGAGCGGCGCGAGATGTCGCGGTAGCTGTCCGCATCCTGCAGGATCATGCCCTCGTCGAACCGGCCTACCTTCTCGCGAAAGAGCGCCTGCCAGGGCGATTGGCTTTCCGGCATGGTATAGCCGCCCGCGGCCTCCAGCACCCGCGCGCGCTCTGCCAACTCGTCGAGCGGCACGAGCATATCCGCGGTGCATTTGGTCAGATCGATCCGCACGCGATCACCATTTTGCAGCAGCGCCAGCCCGCCACCCGATGCCGCCTCGGGCGAGGCATTCAGGATGGAGGGGGAGCCGGAGGTGCCAGACTGACGCCCGTCCCCCACACAGGGCAGCGCCTCCACCCCCTGTTTCAACAGATACGAAGGCGGGCGCATGTTCACGACCTCGGCCCCACCGGGATAGCCCGTGGGTCCCGCCCCGCGCATGAAGAGTACGCATCCCGCGTCTATATTCTCCGCCGGATCGTCAATGCGGTGGTGGAAATCCTCCGGTCCGTCAAACACGACCGCACGACCCTCAAAGGCATTGGGATCCTCCGGGTTCGACAGATAGGTCGCACGAAACGCCTCGCTGATGACGCTGGTCTTCATGATGGCACTGTCAAAGAGATTGCCGGTCAGGTTGATGAACCCGGCATGCTCCTTAAGCGGATCTGACACCGGCTTGATCACCTTGGTATCCTCGCTCCGCCGCGCACCACAGTTCTCCGCCATGCTCCGACCATTCGCCGTTATCACATCCGGATGCGGCAACAGCCCCGCTTCCAGCAGCTCGCCCACCACTGCGGGCACACCGCCCGCATGCTGGTAGTCCTCGCCCAGATACTCCCCCGCGGGCTGCAGATTGACCAGCAACGGGACGTGATGTCCGATCCGCTGCCAGTCATCGTTGCTCAGGGGCACACCCAGATGCCGCGCGATCCCGTTGAGGTGAATGGGCGCATTGGTGGATCCCCCGATGGCGGAGTTGATCACGATGGCGTTCTCGAACGCCTCCCGTGTCATGATCTGGCTGGGGCGCAAATCCTCCCAGACCATATCCACGATCCGCCGACCCGTCTCATAGCTGATCTGCCCGCGCTCGCGGTAGGGCGCCGGGATCGCCGCTGCGCCGGGCAGCTGCATCCCCAGAGCCTCGGCCAACGAATTCATCGTGGTCGCTGTCCCCATGGTATTGCAATACCCCACTGACGGGGCCGAAGACGCCACCAGCTCCATGAACCCATCGTCATCAATCTCGCCTGCCGCCAGCATCTCGCGCGCCTTCCAGACGATGGTGCCCGACCCGGTACGCTCGCCGCGGAACCACCCGTTCAGCATCGGCCCCACCGACAGCGCAATCGCCGGAATGTTCACCGTCGCCGCCGCCATCAATAGCGCCGGCGTGGTCTTGTCACAGCCGATGTTCAGCACCACACCATCGAGCGGATAGCCAAACAGCGTCTCCACCAGCGACAGATACGCAAGGTTCCGGTCCAGCATCGCCGTGGGCCGCTTGCCCGTCTCCTGGATGGGATGCACGGGCACCTCGATACAGGTGCCCCCCGCCGCGATAATCCCGTCCCGCACCCGCTTGGTCAGCTCCAGATGATGCCGGTTGCAGGGGGAGAGATCACTGCCGGTCTGCGCAATCCCGATGATCGGCTTGCCCGACTGCAACTCTTCGCGCGTCAGCCCGTAATTCAGATACCGCTCCAGATAGAGCGCGGTCATCTCCGGGTTATCCGGGTTCATGAACCACTTGCGGGACCTCAGATCATCCTTGCCGATCATGTCGCTCTTTCATCTTGCCAAATAAACTCACGTCGCACCGCCGGCCGCTGGCACCCGATCACAGAAAAGGGCCCGCCGCTCACTGCCCCGACCAGCCGCCATCGATGATATGCGGATGCCCGGTGGTAAAGGCACTCTCGTCGCTGGCCAGATAGACCACCAGTGCCGCGATCTCCTCTGCCGTCGCAACCCGCCCCATGGGCTGGCGCGCCACGAACTGCGCCATCGCGGCCTCCTTGCTGCCCAGCTCCTCGCCCAGAGCATCCACCCGCGCGTGCCAGCTGGGGCTTTCCACCGTGCCGGGGCAGATCGCATTGCACCGGATGCCCCGGTCGATGAAATCCACCGCCACGGATTTCGTCAGACCGATCACCGCCGCCTTGGTGGTGCCATAGATGAAGCGGTTGGGCGCACCGATCACCGAGGAGCAGGCCGAGGACATGTTGATGATCGACCCCGCGCCGCGCTCCAGCATCCCCGGCAGCGCCGCCCGGATCGTCCGCAGCATGGACCGCACATTCAGGTCAAAGGCAAACGCCCAGTCGTCATCAGTGGCATCCAGAACGCTGCCGTGGTGCACGAACCCCGCACAGTTGAACAGCACATCCGGTTGCGCCCGCGCCACACCCGCGGCCACACTCTCGTCACTGCGCGCGTCAAGTTCGAAAATCTCGATATTTTCGTGATTCGCATCTCGAATCGTGGAAAGGGCTGCCGCATCCACATCCGTCGCAAAGACCTGCGCGCCTTCGGACGCCATGGCCAGCGCACTGGCCCGCCCGATCCCCTGAGCGGCCGCGGTCACCAGCGCACGCTTGCCTTTAAGCCTTTGTCCTGACAAGATTTATCTCTCCCCCTTGCGCGGATCAGAGCCGGTTTCCCGACCGTGCCGTCCTGCCCTTGCGCAGATTTATTCACCACCCCGGCCAAAAAACCACCCCCCCAAGGCTGGTCCCGCGGCCCGTTTCCGTTAGCGTATGACAGCGCGGCGCCTTTGGCCACCGCTTTGAAAACGACCCAGAAGAAAGAGGCACCACCATGACCACAGGCCGGAACATCACACTCATCGGCACAGGGTTGATGGGCCTGCCCATGAGCCGCAACCTCGCAAAAGCGGGCCACCGGCTGACGGTCTGGAACCGCACCCGTGCCCGCGCCGCGCCGCTCGAGGCAGAGGGTGTCACCATCGCCGATACCGCGGCTGAGGCCGTCGCGGGCGCTGACGTCGTCATCACCATGCTGTCGGATGGTTTCGCCACGGGACCCCTGATCGACGACCCGCAGATCCAGTCAGCGCTCGCACCCGGTACCATCTGGATCGACATGTCCAGCGCCAAACCCGAACACGCCCGGGCGCAATCCGCCACGCTGCAGGCCCTCGGTGTCGCCCACCTCGACGCCCCCGTCTCGGGCGGCACCAAGGGGGCGGAGGCCGGCAGCCTCGCCATCATGGTCGGCGGCAAACCGGAGACCTTCGAGGCTGCCAAAGACGTGCTCTCCGCCATGGGCCGCCCGACTCACGTGGGCCCGGCGGGCGCGGGGCAGCTGTCGAAACTCGCCAACCAGACCATCGTCGCCGTCACCATCGCCGCCGTGGCCGAAGCGATGTTGCTCGTTCAGGAAGGCGGCGCCGACCCGGCCGCCGTCCGCGCAGCCCTCAAGGGCGGATTTGCCGACAGCGTCATGCTCCAGCAACACGGCGAACGCATGACCACCGGCAATTTTGAGCCGGGCGGCCTCACGAAGTTCCAGGTCAAGGATCTCAACAACACGCTGGACGAAGCGGCGGGCCTCGGTCTCACCCTGCCGGCCACGGAATCCGTCCGCGACCGCTTCCAGCATTTCATCGATGCGATGGATGGCGGTGAAAAGGACCACTCGGGCCTTTACCTCGAACTTCTGGCCCGCAACGGGCGCACCACATGAGCCATGTCCTGATCCTCGGCGGCGGCGGCATGGTCGGCCAAAAGCTGCTGGGCCGGTTGCTGGCCGAAGGTCTGGGCGGCACCCCGCCCACTGAGATCACGCTCTTTGATCTGGGCTTTCCGCCCGGATGCCCCGACGGCCCCGCGCGCATCACCGGCACCCTTGCCGATCCCGGGATCATCGCGCAATTGGCGGGTCTGCGGGCGGATGTGATCTTTCATCTCGCCGCCGTGGTGTCGGGCGAGGCGGAGGCGGATTTCGACAGCGGCTGGTCCACCAACATGATGGCCATGTGGCAGCTGCTGGAGGCGCTGCGCGCGGAACACGATGCCTCGGGCGGCGTATACGTTCCTCGCGTGATCTTCACCTCTTCCATCGCGGTTTTCGGGGCGCCCTATCCCGACCGGATCACGGACACCTTCTATACGTCGCCGCAAACCAGCTACGGTGCGCAAAAGGCGATCTCGGAGCTGATGCTGCAGGACATGAGCCGCAAGGGCTTCATGGATGGCCTATCCCTGCGGCTGCCGACCATCTGCGTGCGCCCGGGCAAACCGAACCGCGCTGCCTCGTCGTTCTTTTCCGGGATCATCCGCGAGCCCCTGAACGGGCAGCAGGCGGTGCTGCCGGTGCCCGACACGGTGCGGCACTGGCATGCGTCGCCCCGGGCAGCCGCGGGGTTTCTGATGCACGCCGCGGCACTGGACACCGCCCGACTGGAGGGGCACCGCGCGCTCAATCTGCCCGGGTTCAGCTGCACCGTCGCAGAGCAGATCGAGGCGCTGCGCCGTGTCGCGGGCCAGGACGCGGTTGACCTGATCAGGCCGCAGGCGGACGAGACGATCATGGGGATCGTTCAGGGCTGGCCGCGCGACTTTGATCCCGCGCGCGCCACCAGCCTCGGTTTCAGGGCGGAAAGCAGTTTTGACCAGATCATAGAGACCTACATCGCAGAGGATTTGCCGAGCCGTTCCGGGTAGCTTTTCTGCGGCAGGGGCCGTTGCAGATTGCGCGCCAGATGGTCGTGCACGCAGACCCGCATCAGGTCCTCGTTCCGCGCCAGCGCCGCGTCCAGAATCGCCCGATGCTCGCGGATATTCTCCGGGAAATAGCCCCAGTTCGTCTCCGCCGAGACCAGCTGCTGGCGAAATTGCTCATAAATCTGCACATGCGTCCGCTTCAGCAGATCCGATCCGCAGGCATCGATCAATGTCTGGTGAAATTCCTGTTCCGCCCGGCTCCACAGCCCCAGCAGCGGCGGCACATCCCCCATGGACCGGACCCGCATCTCGATATGCGACAGCTTGTGATGTGCTGCCGCCAGCCGCGATTCCCAATCCACATCGCCTTGCCGGATCGACAGGCAGGCGCCCTCCGTCTCCAGCAGGATGCGCATGTGCGTCAGCTCATGCTGCCGCTCAACCGATTGACAAGGCGCGCGAAATCCACGCTGTTCCTGAAAATCCACCAGCCCGACGGTGGACAGCCGGAACAGGACCTCGCGCACCGTACTGGCCGAGCAATTGTAATCCATCCGTAGCTTTTCCGCGCGCAGTTTGCTACCGTAGGCAAAGGCGCCGGTGATCAACCGGTGCCGCATGTCGTCAAAGATATCCGCGTACTGTCCCGCCATGGCGTGTCTCCCCCGGCTTCTAGCGTGGCGAGCAAAATCTCGAAAATCAAACAAAATATCAAAATTGTGCGGAATTAAAATATTTTCTTGCCTGTACGACCCGCGACGGCCTAACGTCACGTCAGCGACAGCATGATCGGGGCTCAGAGGCTTCGGCAGGACAGTGCGCACAACGTCTGGGAGGACACTATGACAATGATGAGAACGGCGGCCACGGCCGTCGCCGCAGCGGCCATTGCCGCAACCACCGCGCTGACCGCTTCGGCGCAGTCGACCAACCTGCGCATTCAGACACATTACGCGCCCGAGACCGTGTCCGGCCAGCTGGCCGCGCAGTACATGGAAGACATCCAGACGATGTCCAACGGCGAGATCTCGGTCGAGATGTTCTATTCCTCGTCGGTCGTCAAATCGGTCGAGACCTTCGATGCGGCCTCCACGGGCATCCTCGACTGTGACATGACCGGTGGCGGGTACCAGACCGGCAAGAACTCGGCCTTTCAGTTCGTGGGCGACATCATGGGCGGCTACGAGACGCCCTACCAGCAGCTGAGCTGGCTGTACTACGGTGGCGGCAGAGAAGCGGCCGCACCCCTTTACAACAAATACGGCATGGAGCTGATCGGCTGGTGGGTCTACGGTCAGGAGAGCTTTGCCTCCTCCAAACCGATCGCCCAGGTCGAAGACTTCAAGGACTGGAAATTCCGTTCCCCCCCCGGCATGCAGACCATCATCTTCGAAAAGCTGGGCGCGTCGCCCATCGTGATGGACTTCACCGAGATCTTTACCGCGCTTGAAACCGGCATCATCGACGGGGCAGACGCCTCGGGTCTCGCGAACAACGTGGGCCTGGGTCTCTATGACATCGTCAAGCACGCCAACTTCCCCGGCTTTCACTCGATGCCCTCCGATCACCTGGCCTGCAACAAGGCGGTCTTTGACGCCATGCCCGAGCATCACCAGCGGATCATGAAAGTGGCGATGGAAGCGCTGGCGCTGCGGACCGCCCTGACGTTCGAGAAAAAGAACGCCGAGGCAGCCGCCCAACTGCGCGAACAGGGTGTGACGCTGTCGCAGTGGTCGACGGAAGAGCTCAACAAGTTCCGCGCGGCGGCACAATCCGCCTGGGCTGAGTTTGCGGACACGCCCGAAGCCAAAGCGCTGGTGGAATCTCACCTGGCATACCTCGATCAACTCGGCCTCAAGCAATAAGCTGAGTTGAACACGAACCCCGCCAGCATATGGCGGGGTTCTTTGCGTCAGGCCGGACGTAAAACGGCCAGTGTCATGTCGGTGGGGGGAAGACGCCATGCAGGAAAAATCCGGGAGCCTTGTCGAATGGCTGGTGCCGCTGGCCTTCATCTTTTGTGCGGGCTGGGTCACCTGGCACATGCCCGCCTTCACCCTGACATTGGCGAAACCGGTGGACCCCTCTCAATATGACAAGCTGTCCGCCCTTTTTGCGCGCGCGGATGTAGCCCCCGGTCTGGCCGGGTTGTTCGGCGGCTACGCCGATATCCTCGACTGGGCCGCGCTCATCCTGATCCCCGTTTTCGCCTATATCGGCATGCGCACGGTCCGCCGGGCCCCCATGGAATTCGAAAGCTGGCGGGCCATTGACCGTCTGGCGGTGTTCATCGGCCGCGTCACCATGATGCTGGTGGTGCTGCTCTGCTCTGTGATGATCTACGAGGTTATCCTGCGGTATATCTTCGAGGCGCCCACGCTCTGGGCCAATGAGCTGTCTCTCTGGCTCGCGGGGTTCGTGTTCCTCTGCGCGGGCCTTTACGCCATGCAACAGCGCAGCCATATCCGCATCTTCCTGCTCTATGATATGTTGCCGCGCAGCCTGCAGCATACCTGCGATGTCATCTCCACCGCGCTGATCGTGATTTTCACGTTCTTCCTGATCTACGG
Organism: uncultured Roseobacter sp.; assembly: GCF_947496515.1. Taxonomy (GTDB): domain Bacteria; phylum Pseudomonadota; class Alphaproteobacteria; order Rhodobacterales; family Rhodobacteraceae; genus Roseobacter. The sequence goes on from NZ_CANMDB010000003.1 coordinate 184,253, forward strand.
CGGCTACGGCGAAGCCTTTGACAAGTTCTACCGGTGGGAGACCTTTGGCACCGTCTTTGATCCGCCGATCCCGGCGACGTTGAAACCGATGGTGCTGATCGTGGTGGGGCTGGTGGCGTTTCAGGCGGTGATCAACCTGATCTCGGACTGGAACGAAGAACCGGTCATTCACACCGCCGCCGATGACATCGACGAAGACGAACTGGCCAAGCTGCGGGCCGCCGTCGGTGCCGATGGCACCGACACGCTCGACGTCACGCGCGGCGCAACTCAGTCCAACACCCCAAGGAAAAGCTGATGGATATCGGAACTATCTCGCTGGTCCTGATGCTGGGCCTGCTCTTGCTGCTGGCCATCGGGATGCCGCTGGGCTTTGCCTCGGCCATCCTGTCGGTGCTGGTCCTGGTCATGAAGTTCGAGCCAACGCTGCTCTACGCGCCCTGGACCTTCGGCGACGGCATCCTGACCGGACGACCGGGATCAGGGCCGCTCAACATCGTGGCCCAGCGCATATACGGGTTGTTGACCGATTACGTGCTCATCTCCATTCCGCTCTTTATCTTCATGGCGGCCTTGCTGGAACGCTCCGGCGTGGCCAAGGATATGTATTCCTCGCTCAGCGTCTGGCTGAACCGCACCCGCGGCGGCATCGCCATCGTCACCTCGGTGATGGCGGTGATCATGGCGGCGATGTCGGGTATCATCGGGGGGGAGGTCGTTCTGCTGGGGCTGATCGCACTGCCGCAGATGCTGCGGCTGGGCTATAACCAGAACCTTGCCATCGGCACGATCTGCGCCTCCGGTTCGCTGGGCACCATGATCCCGCCGTCCATCGTTCTGATCATCTACGGGCTGATCACCGAGACCTCGATCAAGGCGCTCTTCACCGCGTCTTTCCTGCCGGGCTTCATGCTGGCGAGCTTCATCATCCTCTACATCATCATCCGAACCCAGTTGCGCCCCGAAGACGCGCCGTTGCCGGAGCCTGTCGCGGGCGAACCGGTGGGCGCGGAGAAAGGCAAGCTCTTCGCTGCCTTCCTCTGTGTGCTGCTTGCGGGGTTCGCCACGGCGCTCTTTCTGCGCGCGCTATTCTTTGAGATCAGTGGTCAGAATGCCGCCAACACCGGTGAGGCCTTTGCCTTCGGGACCGCGGACTGGCTGCCGTGGTTCGGTGGCATGGTGGCCTTTGCCTTCGTGATGATGTTCGGCGTGCTGGGGCGCGCGCGCACGGCACTCGGCTGGCAGCTGGGCAAGGGGCTGGTGGCGCCCATCGTGGTGATCGGCGTCGTCATGGGCTCCATCTACGGTGGCATCACCGGGATCACCGAGGCGGCGGGCATGGGGGCGCTGGCGGTGCTGATCATCGCCATCTTCCGGGGCGAGGCGAGCTTTGATCTGGTCTGGGACAGCCTGATGCGCACCCTCAAATCCACCGGGACGATCATCTGGGTGACCATCGGTGCCACGGCGCTGGCCGGTGCCTATACGATTGCGGGCGGGCCGACCTATGTGGCCGATTTCATCGTAGGCTCGGATCTGCCGACCATGGGGATCATCCTGATGATGATGCTGATCCTCCTGTTCATGGGTGCGTTCATGGATTGGGTGGGCATCGTGCTGCTGATCATCCCGGTGTTCCTGCCCATCGTGCAGCGTTTGCCCATCGAGGAGATCGGCCTGCTGGGAGAGTTGAACCCGCGCCATGTGGCGATCTGGTTCGGTGTGGTCTTCTGTATGAACATGCAGGTGAGCTTTCTCAGCCCGCCGTTCGGTCCTGCGGCCTTCTACCTGAAATCCGTCGCACCGCCGCACATCAGCCTGACGGACATTTTCAAGGGGTTCCTGCCCTTCATCGGCATCCAACTCTGCGCGCTGTCGGTGCTGTTGATCTGGCCGCCCATTGTGTCCATCCTCTTGCCGTAGGAGGTCCTGATGGACACCGTTCGCCTCGATGCGTCAGACAATGTGGTCACCGCCACGCGCCCCCTTGAGGTGGGCGTGCTGGTCGAGGACGCGGTGAGTACCCGCGCGCTGATCCCCTCGGGGCACAAGGTTGCCACCTATCCGATGGCGCCGGGCGCGCCGGTGCGCAAATACGCGCAGATCATCGGTTACGCGTCCCAGCCGATTGCTGCGGGCGATCACGTGCATACCCATAACGTGGAGTTCCGCGCGACAGATGCGGCCTATGAGTTCTGCACCGATCTGCGGCCCGTCACAGCCGTGGCAGAGGCCGCGCGCGACAGCTTCATGGGGTACCGCCGGGCAAACGGTCAGGTGGGCACGCGCAACTATGTGGCCATTGTGACGTCCGTGAACTGCTCTGCTACCGCCGCGCGGCGGATCGCGGCTCATTTCACGCCGGAGGTCATGGCCGCCTATCCCAATGTGGACGGTGTGGTGGCCTTTGTGCACGGCACCGGCTGCGGCATGGCGGACAATGGCGACGGGTTCGAGGCGCTCCAGCGGGTGATGTGGGGCTACGCGCGCCATCCCAATCACGCGGGCGTGCTGATGGTCGGTCTGGGCTGCGAGATCAACCAGATCGACTGGCTGCTGGAGGCCTACGGGCTGGAGCAGGGACCAACCTTTCAGGTGATGAACATTCAGAACGTCGCGGGGTTGCGCCGCACGGTTGAGTTGGGGATCGAGAAGGTTGCCGCCATGCTGCCTCTGGCCAATGAGGCCGTGCGCGAGGCCTGCCCCGCCTCCGAGCTCAAGGTCGCGTTGCAATGCGGTGGCTCTGACGCGTGGTCGGGGATCACGGCGAACCCCGCACTTGGCCACGCCTGCGATCTTCTGGCCGCACAGGGCGGCACCGGGGTGCTGGCCGAGACGCCCGAGATCTACGGCGCCGAGCATCTGCTGACCCGTCGCGCGCACGACCGCGCCACGGGTAAAAAGCTGCTGGATCTGATCGAATGGTGGGAGGATTACACCACCCGCAACCGCGGCTCCATGGACAACAACCCCAGCCCCGGCAACAAGGCCGGCGGGCTGACAACGATTTTGGAAAAATCGTTGGGCGCAGCGGCCAAGGGCGGCACCTCGCCCCTTACCGGGGTTTACAGGTACGCCGAGCCGGTCACCGCCCGCGGCTTCACCTTTATGGACAGCCCCGGTTATGATCCTGCCAGTGTCACCGGGCAGATCGCGGGCGGCTGCAATCTGGTGTGCTTTACCACCGGGCGCGGCTCTGCCTTCGGGTCCAAGCCAGCCCCGACGATCAAGATCGCCACCAATTCCGCCATGGCGGCGCGGATGTCCGAGGACATGGACATCGACGCCGGTACCATCCTCACCGGGGGCGTGACGGTGGAGGAGAAGGGCCGCGAAATCTACGAGACGTTCCTGCGCGTGGCCTCGGGCGAGATGAGCAAATCCGAAGCACAGGGTCTGGGGGATCACGAGTTCGTACCCTGGCAAATCGGCGCAGTGATGTGAGCCTGAATCCTGTCCCAGAAAATACGCCGGGTCATGGCTGAACGGCCGCGCATTCTGATTGTCGGCGGCGGGCTGATCGGCATCCGTCATCTGGAGGCAGTGGCCGCCCACCCGGGCTGCACCCTCGCGGGGCTGGTGGACCCTGATCCCACCATCGCAGCGGACGCGCCCCGTTTCGCCGATATGGATGAGGTCACGGGCCCGGTGGATGGCGTCATCATCGCGACCCCCACGCAGCTCCATGCCCAGCACGGCGCGCAGGCCGCGGCACGCGGGTGGCACATGCTGATCGAAAAACCTGTGGCGGGCGATCTAGCGGGCGCCCGGATGCTGAGGGAGGCCGTTCAACGGGCGGGCGTCGCGGCGCTGGTCGGTCATCACCGGCGCTACCACGCGCCCGTGCAGCAGCTCAAATCCCTGCTCGCTGCGGGCACCATCGGTCAGCCGCTCACAGCGAGCCTCATCTGGGCCATGCGCAAACCCGACGCTTATTTTGACGGGAACTGGCGCACCGCGGGCGGCAGCCCGGTGATGATCAACCTCGTGCATGACATCGACCTTCTGCGCTTTACCTTGGGCGAGATCGCCGAGGCCGTCGCCCTGCCGGGGCCCAGCCTGCGCGGCGCAGGCAGGATCGAAAGCGGCGCCGTTGCCCTGCGGTTCGAGACAGGTGCCACCGCCACCATCAGCTTTGCCGATACCGCACCCTCGCCCTGGGGGTTCGAGGCTGGCACCGGCGAGAACCCTAACATCGGCACCACCGGGCAGGACATGCTGTGGATCACCGGCACCCAAGGCGCGATCAGCTTTCCGTCCCTGACGCTGTGGTCGGGGACCGAGTGGGGCCAGCCCGCCACGCGCGTCCCGCTTGACCGGCAGGAGAACCCCCAGACCCCGCTGGCTGCACAGCTCGATCACTTCCTGCAGGTGATGAACGGCGCCCCGCCGCTGATCTCTGTCGCCGACGCCATCCGCACGCTGGAAACAGCGCTAGAGATCGAAACCCAACTGAGGGGCGTCAGACCCCGTCTTCGTGAAAGGACACATGCATGAGCAAGCCCGCAATCGGATTCATCGGCCTCGGCCTCATGGGCGCCGCCATGGTCAACCGGCTGATCGACCAGGGATATGCGCTGACCATCACCGCCAACCGCTCCCGCCCTAATATCGACGCTGCGGTGGCGCGGGGGGCGGCAGAGGTCGAGACCGCCCGCGATGTGGCGGCGGCCAGCGATGTGGTGATGCTCTGCATGGATACCTCCGACAGCGTGGAGGCGCGCATGCGCGGTGACGCGGGCGTCATCGCCGGTCTGAGGCCGGGCGCCACGGTGATCGACTTCGGTACCTCCTTGCCCGCCAGCACCAAAGCGCTGGGCGCAGAGGTCGCCGCGGCAGGCGGCACCTACCTCGACGCGCCACTGGGGCGCACGCCGAGCCATGCCAAGGACGGGCTGCTCAACATCATGACCGCGGGCGACAAGGCCGCCTTTGACCGGGTCGAGCCGGTGCTGCAGGATCTTGGCGAGAACGTCTTTCATCTGGGCGCGCTGGGCTCGGGTCACACGATCAAGCTGATCAACAACTTCTTTGCCATGACCACCGCCAACGCCATGGCCGAGGCCTTTGCCATGGCCGATGTGGCGGGGATCGAACGCCAGAAAGTCTATGACGTCATGTCCGCAGGCCCGCTGCATTCCGGGATGATGGATTTCGTATCGGCCTACGCGCTGCGGGGCGACCCGAACCAGCTGGCCTTTGCGGTCAAGAACGCCGCCAAGGACGTGGGCTATTACGGGCGCATGGCAGAGGAGGCGGGCGTGCAGAGCATCATGTCCAAATGCGCGCTCGCAGCACTGCGCGACGCGACAGAGACTGGTCACGCCGACAAGATGGTGCCCGAAATGACAGAGTATTACGCCACCAAGTTCAAACCCTGACATGGCGGTCGCCGCCGGACTGATCGAGGACCGTCCCCGACTCGGCATCCTGCTGATGCTGGGGGCCTGGGCTCTGTTCGCGGTGGTCGATACCAGTGCGAAATGGCTGGTGCTGATGGCGTTTCCGGCCTTTCAGCTCGCGTTTATGCGCTATGCGGGGCATTTCGTGATCTCCACCGCCCTGATCGCCCGCGGCGGTATCACCCGCGACCGGTTCCAGACGCAGCGGCCCGGGCTGGTGGTGCTGCGGGCGCTTTTGCTGATCCTGGCGACGCTGTCGAACTTCTACGCGCTGAATTTCCTGCCGCTGACGGTGACGGCGGCGATCATGTTCTCCAGCCCGGTCATCGTGTGCTTTCTGTCCTACGCGGTGCTCAAGGAACCGGTCGGTCCCTGGCGCTGGGGCGCGATCCTCTTGGGCTTTGTCGGCGTGCTGATCGTGATCCGGCCGCTGGGGGCGGGGTTCCACTGGGCCATGGGGCTCGCGCTCTTCAACGCGGCCAGTCTGGCGCTTTACTCCCTGATCACACGGCAACTGGCGGGCGTGGTGGCGACAGAGACGATGCAGTTCTACATGGGGGTGCTGGGCACCGCGATCCTGGCACCCATGGCGGTCTGGACCTGGGTCTGGCCGCAGAGCGGGCTGGAATGGGTGCTGCTGATCGGCCTCGGTGTGCTGGGCTGGGCTGGGCACCAGATGCTGACCATCGCACACCGCTTCAGTTCCGCCAATACGCTGATGCCCTACATGTATTCGCTGATGGTCTATCTCACGATCCTGAGTTACTTCGTCTTTGATCACCTGCCCGATGTCTGGACCGTCCTGGGCACGATCATCATTGTGGCCTCGGGCCTCATCATCTGGAAAAGGGAACAACGGTAATGCGTGTGGCCTGCATCGGCGAAGCGATGATCGAACTGACCCAGCAAGGCGGCGCGGCCCATCTGGGCGTGGCGGGCGATACGCTTAACACGGCGATCTATCTCAAGCGCAGCGCGCCGGAGCTTGAGGTGGAGTACATCACCTGTCTGGGGGACGATCCCTTTTCCGGCCAGATCTGCGATTTCATCGGTGCACAGGGTATCGGCTGCGACGGGATCCGGACGATTGCCGGTGGCACGCCCGGCCTCTACGCCATCACCACGGAAGCGGGCGAACGGTCCTTTACCTACTGGCGCAACCAGTCCGCCGCCCGGCAGATGTTTCAGGATGAGGCCGGGTTTGAGGTGCTGAAGGACTATGACCTCCTGTACCTCTCTGGCATCACCATGGCGATCCTGCCGCCGTCGGTACGGGCCGGATTTCTGGACTGGCTGGGGCAGGGCGACGCGCGGCTGGCCTATGACAGCAACTACCGCCCCCGGCTGTGGGACAGCGCCGACGCCGCCCGCGCGGTGACCGATGCGCTCTGGTCCCGCTGTGACATTGCCTTGCCGTCTGTCGATGACGAGATGGCGCTTTTTGAGCAGGACGCCGCCGCTGTTACCGCGCGACTCCGCGCCTACGGCTGTCGCGGCGCGCTGAAACGCGGGGCGGAGGGGCCGCTTTCGCTCGGTTCGGACGTGGTGCAGAGCTATGCTCCGGCCCCCCGCATCGTCGATACCACCGCCGCCGGTGACAGCTTCAACGGCGGCTACCTGGCCGCTCTTCTGACCGGTGGTGATCAAGCGGCGGCCTTGCGTGCAGGCCACGACTGTGCGGCGCGCGTGGTGCAATTCCCGGGCGCCATCATCCCGGTGTAAGGGAGAGGGGGCAAGCCGCCTCCCCTCCATCGAGGAGGGTCGGCGGCTGTCCGGCGATGCCGGACGGGACATCTGCGCCCTAGTCTCGTGCCAGATCAGCCGCACCGATCACTCCGAGCAAGGCGCTGTCCGGCGCGCCCGCGGTGATGAGCCGCGTGATCTCTTCGTGCCGTGGATCCTCCAGCGGTTGCTCCGCCGCCACCTCCGCCCTGCAAAACCCGAGCCACGCCTCCAGCGCCGCGTGCAGCGCGGAGGCGTCCTTGCCCGAGGCCACGAGCTCGCGCAGAGGCGCCACAATCCGGTGGGGCAGCTTCTGGCTGCCATCCATCGCGATCTGGCGGAGCTTATGCGCCAGATGCGGGTTCTCGAACCGCTGCATCAGCGCCCGGGCATAGCCTGCCGCCGCGTCCTGCATCTCTGCGGGCAGCGTCTGCGCTGTCTGCGTCATCAGCGCGTCCACCCGCCCGCGCAGATCCGCGTCGCCTACTGCCTCATGCACATGCGCATGACCCGCAAGCGTCCCCGCGTAGGCCAGCAGCGAATGCGCCCCGTTCAGCATCCGCAGCTTGCGCATCTCGTAGGGCGCCACATCCGGCACGATCTGCACCCCCGGCCAGTCGGGCCGCGGCCCGGCGAAAGCGTCCTCGATCACCCACTCGCGAAAGGGCTCCGTGGCCACGGCCATCGGGCAGCCTGTCTCGGCCCGCAGCGCGTCCGTGGTCGCAGGTGTGATCCGGTCCACCATGGCGGAGGGGAAGCCGATGAACCCGCCCAAGGGGGGCAGCCCCGCCGCCTCACCGAAGGCCGCCACCGCCGCCCCCAGCCTGGCGCCGTTGCCCGCCAGATTGTCACAACTGAGCACGGTGACAGGCGCGCGGCGCGCGGCCAGCCCACGGGCCAGATACCCGATCACCGTGCGCGGCGCGCCACCCGCCAGATCCGCCACAATGGCCGCATCGTCCAGATCGAGCCGTCCGTCGCCGCCCAGATGATAGCCTTTCTCCGTCACCGTCAGGGTGATCACCGCCACCTCCGGATCCGCGATCCGCGCCAGCACCGCGCCCGGATCCTCCGGTGCCACCAGCACCTCGTCAAAAACCCCGATCCGCCGGACCCCGCGACCCTGAACCGCCAGCGCGTACTTATGTCCCGCCGCGCGCAACCCATCACGCACGGCAGCGCTCCGCAGGCTCACCCCGGTGATGCGCCAGCCGCCCGCGTCCGCCGTATACTCCGCCAGATGCGCCCGGGCGAAATTCCCCACCCCGATGTGCAGGATCCGTCCCATCAGCTGTCCAGCCTGTAGGTCTCGCGCGCCAGATCCACCGCCAGGCGCCGCGCCAGCCTCCGCGCGTCGGCGAGACCAAAGGCACTCGCGCCAACCTGCGTCGCCAGATGCGCCGCCACCCCGCGCCGCCACATGTCATGGCGCGCGGGGATCGACAGAAAGGCCCGTGTGTCGTCGTTGAACCCCGCCAGATTGGCGTAGCCCGCCGTCTCCACCACCCGGTCGAAATACCGCGCGATGCCCGCGGCACTGTCGTGAAACCACCACGGCGGCCCGATCCGCAGGCAGGGCCAGTGTCCGGCCATCGGCGCCAGCTCGCGCCCGTAGGTACTCTCATCCAGCGTAAAGAGGATCAGCCGAAAGGCGCCCGCGTTGCCCACCCGGTTCAGCAACGGCTCCAGCCCGCGCACCCAATCCGTGGCCACCGGCATGTCCGCCCCCACATCGCGGCCAAAGCGCGCCAGCAGCGCCGCGTTGGTGTTGCGCCTGCTGCCTGCGTGCAGCTGCATGACCAACCCGTCCTCCACCGACATCTGCGCCATCTCCACCAGCATGTGACCGTGAAACGCCCGCGCCTCCGCCGCGCTGGCGGCACCTGCCCGCACCCGGGCGTACAGCGCCGCGGGATCCTCCAACCAGACGGTCTGCGGTACCTCGATGGCATGATCCGTGGCGGTGGCCTCGCAGGATTTGAAGAAAGCCCGCCGCTGCCGCAACGCCGCCAGATAGCCGTCGAACCGGGACACATCCTCGCCGGTCAGCGCGCCCATCCGGTCGACCTCGGTGACAAACTCCGCACCAGCGGCATCCAGCACCGCGTCAGGGCGAAACGTCGGGATCACGCGGCCGGGCCAACCGCTGTCGGCAATGGCGCGATGCGCCGAAAGATTATCCAGGGCACTGTCGGTCGTGGCCAGCACCTCAATGCCGAAGCGATCAAAGAGCGCGCGAGGCCGGAACCCCGGCTCCGCCAGCCTTGCGGCGATCTGGTCATAGACGGCGTCCGCCGTCGCCTCGGACACCGGCGTGTCGATCCCCAGCGTCTCGCGCAGCACGTAGCTGATCCAGAAGCGTGTCGGCGTGCCGAGGAACATATCCCAATGCCGTGCGAACAGCCGAAAGACCGCGCGTGGATCCGTATCGGCCCCGGGCGCCCCGACCCCCAGATCCGCCAGATCGACGCCCTGCGAATGGAGCATCCGGAAAACGTAGTGATCCGGCACCACCAAAAGCTGCGCCGGATCGGGAAAGGCCGCATCCTCCGCAAACCACACCGGATCGCAATGGCCATGGGGCGATACGATGGGCAGCCCCCGGATCTCGTCATAAAGCGTGCCGGCCGTGCCTGTCAGTTCCCGCATTGTTATCTCCCTGCCCGGCCTTGATGCCGGTTGGCCTTGGGGCAAAGCCCGTCGTGACATACCGCATCCTTACCCCAGGGGCCAAGGCGCGGAAATCGGTGATCTCAGCCAGCATGCGGTATTCAGTTTTTCCCAGACAGCAGGTGGCGCGCCCCCGGCCACCGGGCCGGGCAGCCCCCGCCCCCCCTCGATGGGGGGAAAGGGGGCTTCCCCCCGGGCTGCTCCCGGCAAACGCCCGGACCGCACGGTGGTGCCAAGGATCCGGTCACACTCCCGACCGCACGCTGCTTTAACCCGCCAAATACCGCCCCGGACACCGACGCAATACCGACGTGATACCGACACGATACAGATCCCCGTATCGCCCTGCGGCGACACGTTTACTGGTCGATTCGCACCTCTGCGGGGATCTCGCTCAAAAGATGTTGCGCGCACGGTGGCTTTACGGCTTGGGGCGGCTCAGGGTCACGGCGGCTTCTTCCTCGGGCGAGAGCTCCGCGAAATCGAAACTGTCGAGCCGCGCGGCCCGCTTGCCCGCCCGTTCCGCGGCGGTGCCGATCCCGTCGAGATCCTCGCGCGCCTGCCGGAAATGGGTGTCGAGCTTGCCCACGCGGGTCACCACCAGTTCCACATCCCGGTGCAGCTGCTTCAGCGTCTTGCGGATGGCACCCGCCTGCTCGCGCATCCGTGCGTCCTTGAGGATCGCGCGCATGGTGTTCAGCGTCGCCATGCAGGTGGTGGGCGAGACGATCCAGACCCGCGCATCAAAACCGCGGCGCACCAGCTCGGGAAAGTTCGCGTGCAGCTCCGCATAGACCGCCTCGGAGGGCAGGAACATCAGCGCACCATCCGCCGTCTCACCGTCGAGGATATATTTCTCTGATATATCAGTGATATGCTTGATCACGGCTGTCTTCATCTGCGCCACGGCCTGCTTCAGATCCGCATCCGTTTTGGCGCGTCGCAGCGCCTCATAGGCCTCCAGCGGGAACTTGCTGTCGATCACGATCGGCCCGGGTGGATTGGGCAGATGGATGAGGCAATCGGCACGCTTGCCGTTGCTCAGCGTCGGCTGCCAGGTGTAGCTGTCGGGTGGCAGCGCCTTGGCCAGGATGTCGCGCAACTGGATCTCGCCAAAGGCCCCGCGGGTCTGCTTGTTGCTCAGAATATCCTGCAGCGACAGCACATCGCCCGAGAGTTTGGTGATATTGTCCTGCGCCCGGTCGATGGTCGCCAGCCGCTCCTGCAACTGCGTGAGGCTGGTGGTCGTCTTGGCGGAGGAGCCGTGCAGCGCTTCCTTGACCCGCTCCTGCATCTCCGCCAGCGACCGGGCAGAGCGTAACGCATTGTCAGACAAGCGTTCCTGCATCTGCTGCTGCACCGTTGCCAACCGGCTCTCCACCGTCTGGATCACCTGCGTCTGGGCATTGGCCTGCGTGTCTGAAACCGTCTGCAAGCCGCCCCTGAGCTGTGCCTGCCCGTCTCCAAGGTGTTGTATTTGTTGAGCTAACAGCCCCATCTGCTGCGCCAGCGGCCCGACGCTCGCCGCACTGCGGGATGCCGCGCGCACAGCCCAGACCAGCAGCAGGAGGATCAGCGCCAACACGCCCATGAGCGCCAGCGCGGCGATCACCAAAGGGTCGCTCAGCGCATAGGTTTGTCCGGCAATTTCAATCATGTGCGTCCAAAGAGCCGTTCGATGTCCTGCAGCTTCAGCTCCACATAAGTGGGCCGCCCGTGGTTGCACTGGCCCGAATGCGGCGTCGCCTCCATCTCGCGCAGCAGGGCGTTCATCTCCTCCGCGCGCATCCAGCGGCCAGAGCGGATGGACCCATGGCAGGCCACCCGGCTCAGGATCGCCTCGATCCGCATCTGCAGCGTGGAAGAGGCCTCCTGCTCCGTCAGCTCATCGAGGATGTCGAGAACCAGCGCCCGCGCGTCCACCGTGCCCAGAATGGCCGGTGTTTCCCGGACCGCGATGGCCGTGCCGCCAAAGGGTTCGATGGTCAGGCCAAAGCCCGCCAGCGTGTCGGCCATATCCATCAGCCGCGCACTGTCACCGGCGGAAAGGTCAATGATTTCAGGGATCAACAGCGCCTGCCGCGCGACGCCATTCTCCGCCATCTGGCGTTTCAGCTTCTCGTAGACGAGCCGTTCGTGGGCCGCATGCTGGTCCACGATCACCATGCCGGTTGCGGTCTGGGCGATGATGTAATTCTCATGTACCTGACCGCGGGCGGTGCCCAGCGGGTGGTCTGTTTCGGGCTCGGCCTCTACCACGGTTTCCGGCGTCTCGACCCGGCCAAAGACGTCGTTGATCTCTGCAAAACCAGTGTGTTGCGTCGGGCGGCGTTCCATCTGGTAGACCCGCGCCCCTACCGGTTCCGGCGTGAAGGCCCCGAGTGTTGCCCCCGCCACGGTCGTGGACGCGCGGTGCCCGGCGTTCGCCAGCGCGTGCCGCAGCGCCGAGACGATCAGACCGCGCGCGACACCGGGATCGCGAAACCGGACCTCGGATTTGGCAGGGTGCACGTTCACATCCACCAGCGTCGGGTCGCAGTCCAGAAACAGCGCCGCCGCCGGGTGCCGGTCCCGGCTGAGGAAATCCGCATAGGCCCCACGCAGCGCGCCCACCAGCAGCTTGTCCCGCACCGGGCGCCCGTTGACAAAGAGGTACTGCGCCACCGCCGAGCCGCGCGAATAGGTGGGAAGTGCGGCAAAGCCCGTCAGGTGCAGCCCCTCGCGCGTCGCGTCGATGGGCAGCGCGTTCTCGGCAAATTCATGGCCCAGCACGCGGGCGAGCCTGCCGCTGAGCGCGTCAAAAAGATCTCCCTGCTCCGCCTCTGCCCGGAAAATCACCCGGCCCGCGCCGTCGCCCGAAACATCGCGCAGGGTAAAGCGCACGAAGGGCTCCGCCATGGCCAGCCGTTTGACCACATCGCCGATGGCCTGCGCCTCGGCCCGGTCGCTGCGCATGAATTTCAGCCGCGCGGGCGTGGCGTAGAAGAGATCGCGCAGGGTGACCGTGGTGCCGGTATTGCACGCGGCCGGGCGCGGCGTGCCCATGTCGCCGCCCAGCACAGACAGCTCAACCCCGCTGCTGCCTTGCGCGCGGGTGGCGAGGGTCAACCGACCCACGGCCCCTAAGGACGGCAGCGCCTCGCCGCGAAACCCGAAGGTGTGGATATCGAGAAGATCCGTGCCCGCCGTCTTGGAGGTCGCGTGGCGGGACAGCGCCAGGGGCAACTCCTCCGGCGTCATGCCGCAGCCATCGTCCTGCACCCGGATCAGCGTCTTGCCCCCGTCGGCGTAGTCCACCGTGATATGACGCGCGCCGGCGTCCAGCGCGTTCTCCACCAGTTCCTTGACCGCAGAGGCGGGCCGTTCGACCACTTCACCCGCCGCGATGCGGTTGATTGCGGCTTCGTCCAGCTGACGTATGGTGGGGCGGTCGCCGTCAGAGTTGGGGCTTATATTGGGGCTGAAGGAGTTCATACCCCTAAGTGTAGCATGACCTTCGTCGATTCTGAAACCGCATTCGTCGGGCTTAGCGGTCTTGTGCTGCGAGATACCAGGCGACGATCTGCGCGCGTTCTTCTTCGGCCAGATAGGTGATGTTGCCCGGCGGCATCGCGTGGCTCAGCCCCGATTGCAGGTAGATGGCGCGGGCCGACTGGGCGATGTGGTATTCGGTGTCGAGCCGGACGCCCTTGGGCGCCCAGAGCAGCCCATCCCACACAGGCTCTGCCGCGTGGCACATGGAGCAGCGGCCCAGGACGATGTCATGGACATCCCCGAAACCGGGGGCTTCGGCAAAGCGCAGGGCGGCACCCCGGAGGGCCTGCGGCGTCTCTTGCCGCATGGGGGCGGTGGAAAGCCACATGATCGCAATGAAGATCAGCGTTGTCACAGCCCAGGTCCAGTGCGGATTGCCTGTGCGGGCGTGCAGGCTGTTGAAATAGTGCCGGATCGTGACGCCCATCAGGAAGACGAGGCTGGCGATGATCCAGGTATGCTCGGTCGCGAAGGCCAGCGGGTAGTGGTTGCTGAGCATCAGAAAGATCACCGGCAGTGTGAGGTAGTTGTTGTGGGTGCTGCGCTGCTTGGCGATCAGCCCGTATTTCGCGTCCGGCATGCGGCCCGCGATCAGGTCGGCGACGACGATCTTCTGGTTGGGAATGATGATCATGAAGACATTGGCGCTCATGATCGTGGCGGTGAAGGCGCCCAGGTGCAACATCGCGGCGCGGCCCGAGAAGACGGAGGCGTAGAACCACGACATCGCCACCAATACGCCGAAGAGGGCGATCATTAGGGTGGTCTGGTTGGCGTTGACGAAGACGCGGCAGAGGGTGGTGTAGGCGAGCCAGCCAAACGCGAGTGAGGCGAGCGAGATGCCGATGGCCTGCCAGGCGGCGAGCTCCGCGATGCCGGGGTCGATCAGGTAGAATTCCGCGCCAAGGTAGTAGACGAGGACCAGCAGGATGAAGCCGCTGATCCAGGTCCAGTAGCTTTGCCATTTGTGCCAGATCAGCCCGTCGGGCATGTGTTCGGGCGCGACGAGGTATTTCTGGATATGGTAGAAGCCGCCGCCGTGGACCTGCCATTCCTCTCCGTCCGCGCCGCTGGCGAGGTTGCGGTCCCGGTGCAGGCCGAGATCCAGCGCGATGAAGTAGAAGGACGACCCGATCCACGCGATGGCTGTGATGACATGCAGCCAGCGGACCGCGAACTCGATCCACGCGCCCATGGCTGCGAGGTCATACATCGGGGGGCTGCATCATGCTGGCGTGCCGCGGGTCGAGATCATGGGAGCCTTCGGCGAGAGTTTATTTGGCAAGATGAGAGAGCATTATATCTCCTCGGGCAGTGCGAGGTTGAGAGTGATGGCGATGAGCGCCGTGGGGGCCACGGCGGATGTGGCCAGTGTGCCAACCACACCTGGCAGATACTGGACCGCCGATGGCACCAGGTTCAAGCCCAATCCGGCGGTGAGGGAGACGGCGATGATCACCATGTTGCGGCGGTTCATGTCGACTTCGCTGAGCACATTCAGACCGGCGGCGGCAACCATGCCGAACATGACGATCACCCCACCGCCCAGTACGGGCAGCGGCATGGAGGCGATGACGGCACCGATCTTGGGGGCAAGGCCGCAGAGGATGAGGATCAGCGCCCCGATGGTGACGACATGGCGGCTCATGATGCCGGTCATGCCGACGATGCCCACATTCTGGCTGAAGGAGGTGTTGGGCAGCCCGCCGAAGACGCCCGCGATGGCGGTGCCGAGGCCATCCGCGTAGGTTGCGCCCGCAATCTCGGCATCGGTGGCTTCTCGGCCTGCGCCTGCCTTGGTGGTCGCGGAGGCGTCGCCGACGGTTTCGATGGCCGAGACGATGGAGACGAGGGTGACGGCGATCACCGCGCCCAGCGAGAATTCGAACCCGTAGGGCAGAGGGGTGACGCTGGTGATCCAGCTGGCATTGGCTACGGCGGAGAAATTCACCATGCCGAAAGCAAGCGCCAGAAGGTATCCCGCGATCAGGCCGATCAGGATTGCCGCGTTGCTGAGGGTCCCCTTGGTGAAGAACTTGAGGATCAGGGCGACGATGACGACGCTAAGCGCCACGGACCAGTGCATGAGAGAGCCGAAGCTTTCCGCTTCCATCTGGAACGGGGCTGCCCCGCCCGCGGCGTATTTGATCGCCACCGGGATCAGGTAGAGCCCGATGGCGAGGATCACCAGCCCGGTGATTAGGGGCGGGAAGAGCCAGCGCAGATGTTTGATAAAGGCGCCCAGCACGAAGTGGATGCCACCCGCGATGATGCAGGCGCTGAGCGCGACACCCATGCCTTGCGTCGCGGCGACGCCCGCCAGAACGCCAACGAAGGCAAAGCTGGTGCCTTGCATGATCGGCAGTCTTGCGCCCACTGGGCCGATGCCCACCGTTTGAAAGAGCGTCGCCACCCCCGCAAAGAGCATTGCCATCTGGATCAGGTAGATCTGCTCGGCCCCGCCGAAGGCGAGACCGGCGGCACCCGCGACGATGATCGACGGCGTCACATTCGAGGCGAACATCGCCAGCACGTGTTGTAGCCCCAGCGGGACAGCCTGGGCCAAGGGGGGTGTTTCATCGGGGTCTGCGTAGATCGATGTGCTCATGTCGGTCATCTGTTCTATCCCTGTCGCATGGTTTTTTGCCTTATGAAACCACGTCGTAGGGCGGATCAAGCAAAACCTCTCGCAGGTTGGGCGTGGGGCCAATTCGATCGATAACTGCAAAAATTCCGGGCGTTGAGAGGGGGGTCAGCACCCCGTGCCAGATGCCGGGGTGCAGGTTGATACCCTGATAGGGGGCGGCCAGGAAGGCCCGCGGCGTGCCCGGGATGCCGTCTGCGTCCGGGGCGACGGTGACCAGAAAGGGTGCGGCGTGCATCGGGATAAAGGCCTGGCTGCCGTCGGGGTGTTGTTCCAGCAGGTCGAGACGGTAGGGAAGCGCGCGCGGCTCTGCGTGAAAGAGGCTGATGCCTGCGCGGCCGTCCGGTCCAAAGTCCAGCCGGGCCCGATCGTGAAACCGCCCGCACATCCCGGCATTGATCATCTTGTCCGGTGCGCCCTCGCACTCAAGCACCTCACCGAAGGGCGCGAAGGCGTCGGCTGTCAGGGGTTGGGCGTGGATCTGTCGGCTCACAGGCGCATATGACGGTTCACGTCCTTGTAGAGCAGATAGCGAAATGGCTCTGATCCGGTGGCGATACAGGCCTGCGGACAGAAGGCGCGCAGCCACAGGAAATCCCCCGGGCCGACGCTGACCCAATCGGTGTTCAGCAGATACTCCGCCGTGCCCTGCAGCACGTAAAGCCCATGCTCCATCACATGGGTTTCGGCAAAGGGGATGCGCCCGCCGGGCTGGAAGTTCACCAGATTGACGTGGAAGTCATACTCCAGATTCAAGGGATCCATGAAGCGTTGGGTTGACCAAAGATCGCCACAATCGGGCATCGGGATCGCGGGGACATCTTGTTCATGCGTGACGAAGGCTTCGGGCACGTTGATGCCGGGGGCGGGTTCGAACTTCTTGCGGATCCAGTGAAACCGGCAGGGTGCCTCGTGTGGGTTGAACAGGGTCCAGACCGCTGCGGGTGGCAGGTAGACATAGCTGCCGGGGCGCAGATCATAGGTGTCCTGACCCAGTGTCAGACGCGCCTGACCGTCGGCGATAAAGATCATCGCCTGCGCGTCCTTGTCCGGTTCAGGGTCGTTGCTGCCGCCTTCGGGGTCCAGCTCCACCGCGTATTGCGCAAAGGTCTCGGCAAACCCGCTGAGCGGTCGGGCCAGGACCCAGACCCGGGTGTTCTGCCAGCCGGGTAGAAAACTGGTAACAATATCGCGCTGTGTGCAGGCGGGGATCACCGCGTAGCTTTCGGTGAAGACCGCGGTGCTTTCGGGGTTCTGGCTTTGATCCGGCAGACCGCCGGGGGGGAAGGCATAGCTCATGACATCGCCTCTAGCCGCAGGGCGGCGATACGTTCCACCTGACGGCAGGCCTCCTCCCGCTCGGTGGCGGTGTCATGGTCCAGCCGGGTGCGGAAGGCGCGCAGAATGCCCGGTTTATCGTGGTCTTTCACGGCGATGATGAAGGGAAAGCCGTGTTTGGTCACGTAAGCGGTGTTGAGCTGCTCGAACTCGGACCGTTCGGCATCCGTCAGCGCGTCCAGTCCGGCGCTGGCCTGCTCGGCGGTGCTGTCGGGGGTCAGGCGCTTGGCCGAAGCGAGCTTGCCTGCCAGATCGGGGTGCGCGCGCAGCACGCCGAGGCGCTCTTCGGCAGAGGCGCTGCGGAAGACACGGGCGAGGGCGGAATGCAGCCCGATGGCACTGTCATGGGCAGGGCCAAGCTCCAGATCGAAGGCCCGTTCCGCGATCCAGGGCGAATGCTCAAAGATGCCGCCGAAGCGCGCGACGAAATCCGGGCGGTTGAGCGTCGAGGGGCGCAGGCGGTCAACGGGCGGATGGGTCTTGGCCCAATGCTCTGCGATCTCGATCCGGCGGGGGCACCAGACCCCCTCAAACTCTTGGATGTAGTCGATAAACCGGCGCAGTGCCTGTACGCGACCGGGTCGTCCGATCAGGCGGCAGTGTAACCCGATGGACATCATCTTGGCCGATCCCGCAGCCCCTTCGGCATAGAGCGCATCGAAAGTGTCGCGCAGATAGGCAAAGAACTGATCGCCCGCGTTGAACCCTTGCGGCGTGGCAAAGCGCATGTCGTTGCAGTCGAGCGTGTAGGGGATAATCAGCTGGTCACGTCCGTCGATGCGGCTCCAGTAGGGCAGATCGTCGTCATAGGTATCCGAGATATAGTCGAACTGGCCCGTGCGCGCGGCGAGTGCGACGGTGTTGACCGAACAGCGCCCGGTGTACCAGCCGCGCGGGGCGGCGCCTGTCACTTCTGTGTGCAGCCGCACGGCTTCGGCCATATCCGCGGTTTCCTCGGCCTCGCTGTGGTCCTTGTAGTCGATCCATTTCAGCCCGTGGCTGGCAATCTCCCAGCCTGCCGCGCGCATGGCGTGAACCTGTTCGGGTGCGCGGGCCAGCGCTGTGGCGACCCCGTAGATGGTCAGGGGGATGCGCGCTTCGGTGAACAGACGGTGCAGCCGCCAGAACCCGGCGCGCGCACCGTAGTCGTAGATCGATTCCATGTTCCAGTGCCGCTGCCCGGGCCACGGGGCGGCGCCCACGATCTCCGACAGAAATGCCTCCGATGCCGCATCGCCGTGCAGCAGGCAGTTCTCGCCGCCTTCTTCGTAGTTGAGGACGAATTGCACGGCGATCCGCGCGCCCCCGGGCCAGGCAGCATCGGGTGGGGTGGCGCCGTAACCTGTGAAATCCCGGGGGTAGCGTGTCACGTGGGTGTCTCCATGGTGGTTGGGCGCATTGAATACCCACTGGCGGTCCGTTGCAATTCGGAACTGGGGCGGGCAGGGTCAGGGTGGACCGGACGCACGGAGGCACCATGGCCGAGGGCTATCTGACGACACATGTTCTCGACACCGCGCGCGGCTGTCCGGCGGCGGGGGTGCGCATTCGTCTCTACCGCATGGAGGAGGCCGGGCCGGAGGCGCTTGCCGATGCGGTGACGAATGCCGACGGCCGCACGGATGCGCCGATCCTAGGTCAAGAGGATTTCCGCACGGGCATCTACGAACTGGTGTTCGAGGCCGGATCCTATCTGAAGGCCAGCGGTGCTGCGGTCGCGGGCCCGCTCTTTCTGGACAGCATCCCCATTCGCTTTGGCATCACGGATGCGCAGAACCATTATCACGTGCCGCTATTGCTCTCGCCCTTTGGGTATTCCACCTACCGGGGCAGCTAGGCCAAGAACGTTCAACGTTCTTGCCAACGTTGCACACCCGTGCCACCCTCTGCGCCCACAATAGCGGTAGGATCGCGATGCCAGCCCAGACGACCCACACGCCCGCAGCGACGCAGACCGCGCAACTGCCGCAGATCCATGAGCCGCGCAATCCCGGCATGCCGCTCGATCTCGACTGGGTGCGCGCGCTGCAGGCCAATACTTCGGCCATCGAACGCCGTGCGGCCAGCCTGCCCGCCCGCCGATCTGTCAAGAAAGCGCATCAGGCGGCTTGGCTTTTGCGCGCTGTCACCTGCATCGACCTCACCACCCTTTCGGGCGACGATACGGAGGCGCGGGTGTTGCGGCTTTGCGCCAAGGCGCGTCAGCCTGTGGCGCGTGCCGTGCTCGACGCGCTCGGCATGGGTCCGATCACCACCGGCGCGGTCTGTGTCTATCACGAGATGATCCCCGCGGCGGCGCGGGCCTTGGAAGGCACGGGCATCCCTGTGGCTGCCGTCAGTACGGGCTTTCCTGCGGGCTTGTCACCGCTGCACCTGCGCATCGCGGAGATCGAGGAAAGCGTGAAGGCCGGCGCGGCAGAAATCGACATCGTCATCTCCCGACGCCATGTGCTGTCCGGTGACTGGCACGCGCTCTACGAAGAGATGCAGGCGTTCCGCGCGGCCTGCGGCGAGGCGCATGTGAAGGCGATCCTGGCGACGGGAGAGCTGGGGTCTCTGCGCAATGTGGCGCGCGCCTCGCAGATCTGCATGATGGCGGGGGCGGATTTCATCAAGACCTCCACCGGCAAGGAGAGCGTGAACGCGACGCTGCCGGTGACGCTGGTGATGATCCGCGCCATCCGGGATTATTACGCGCGGACGGGGTTCCGGGTGGGATACAAGCCCGCAGGCGGGATTTCCAAGGCGAAGGATGCGATCACCTATCTGGCCATGATCAAGGAAGAACTGGGCGATCGCTGGCTCAGGCCCGATCTTTTCCGCTTTGGTGCATCCTCGCTGCTGACCGACATTGAGCGGCAGCTGGAGCACCACGTGACGGGCCATTACTCTGCCGGATACCGCCATGCGATGGGCTGAGCAGGTGGCGGGATACGCAATCTCAGAAAGGGTGATGCCATGACAATCGCCGAGCTGTTCGAGACGATGGAATATGGTCCCGCGCCCGAGGCGGCGGGCGAGGCAATCGCCTGGCTGGAGGCGCGGGGTCGCTGCTTTGGTCACTTCATTGACGGTGCCTTTACCGAGCCGGGCGCAGGGTTCGAGAGCCGTAACCCCGCCACTGGCGATGTTCTGGCGACGCTGACGCAAGGGGCGCAGGCGGACGTCGATGCCGCGGTCAAAGCCGCCCGTAAGGCGCAGTCCAAGTGGGAGAGCCTGGGCGGCCCCGGCAGAGCGCGCATCCTCTACGCGCTGGCCCGGCTCCTGCAGAAACACAGTCGCCTCTTCGCCGTTCTGGAAACGCTGGACAATGGCAAGCCGATCCGGGAAAGCCGCGACATCGACGTCCCCCTGGCGCAACGGCATTTCTACTACCACGCCGGTATGGCGCAGCTGATGCCCGAGGCGCTGCAAGACCACGAGGCTCTGGGCGTTTGTGGTCAGATCATCCCGTGGAACTTTCCGCTGCTGATGCTGGCGTGGAAGATCGCGCCCGCGCTCGCCATGGGCAACACGGTGGTGCTGAAACCAGCCGAGTATACCTCGCTCACGGCGCTGCTTTTTGCAGAGATCTGTCGTGATGCGGGCCTGCCTGCGGGGGTGGTCAACATTGTGACGGGTCATGGCAGCACGGGCGAGATGGTCGTGGGCGCGGAGGTGGACAAGATCGCCTTTACAGGCTCCACCGCCGTGGGCCGCCGCATCCGCGAGGCCACGGCGGGCAGCGGCAAGGCGCTGACGTTGGAGCTGGGTGGAAAATCCCCCTACATCGTGTTTGACGATGCCGATCTGGATTCGGCCGTCGAGGGGCTGGTGGATGCGATCTGGTTCAACCAGGGTCAGGTCTGCTGTGCGGGATCACGGCTGTTGGTGCAGGAACCCGTGGCGGAGCTTTTCTACACCAAGTTGCGCGCGCGGATGGACAAGCTGCGTGTCGGCGATCCTCTGGACAAGAGCATTGATGTGGGAGCAATCGTTGATCCGGTGCAGCTGCGCGCAATCGCGGAGGCGGTTGAAGCGAACACCGCCGGGCAGACCCATGTGGCGGCGACCCCGCTGCCGGGTGAGGGCTGTTTTTACCCGCCGACGCTGATCACCGGTTTGAGCCCTGCCGATCCGCTCATGCAGGAGGAGATCTTTGGCCCCGTCCTCGTCGCCACCACCTTCCGAACGCCGGAGGAGGCGGTCAGCCTGGCCAACAATACCCGCTACGGTCTGGCCGCCACCGTGTGGAGCGAGAACATCAACCTTGCGCTTGATATCGCCCCGAAGCTTGCCTGCGGCATTGTCTGGGTGAACGGGACAAACATGATGGACGCCGCCGCGGGCTTCGGCGGGGTCAAGGACAGCGGCTTTGGCAGGGAAGGCGGGTGGGAAGGGCTCAGTGCCTATACCCGTCCGAAGCGCCGGCGCATGGTGCTCAAGACATCTCCACCGATGCAGGGCGATGGTGCCCCGGCGGATGTGATCGACCGGACGGCCAAGCTCTATATCGGGGGCAAACAGGCCCGGCCCGACGGCGGATATTCCGCGCCGGTCTGGGGCAAGTCGGGCGTGCGTCTGGGCGAGGCCTCTCTGGCCAACCGCAAGGATCTGCGCAATGCGGTGGAGGCGGCGCAGGCTGCCCGTGGCTGGTCCGGAACAACGGGGCATTTGCGCGCGCAGATCCTCTATTATCTGGCCGAGAACTTGGCAGCGCGTGCCGACGGTTTTGCAGGGCGCATCGACCAGATGGTGGGCGGCAAACGCGGTGCGCGCGAGGTGGAAACCGCAATAGACCGGCTCTTTACCTATGCTGCCTGGGCGGACAAATACGATGGGCAGGTGCACGGTGTGCCGATCCGCGGCGTGGCGCTGGCGATGAAGGAGCCCGTGGGCGTGATCGCCGCCATCTGCCCCGACGATGCACCGCTGTTGGGTCTCATCTCTTGCATGGCACCCGCTATCGCCATGGGCAACCGCGTGATCGTCAGCGCGTCTGAGCCTTTCCCGCTGGCGGCCACGGATTTCATCCAGGTGCTGGAGACGTCGGACATTCCAGCGGGGGTGGTCAACATCCTTACTGGACCGCACGCCGATGTGGCACCGCATATGGCGGGCCATATGGACATCGATGCGGTGTGGTGCTTTGGCACAGAAGCTCTGAGCGCCCAGATCGAACGCGCCAGTGCGGCCAACCTGAAACGCACGTGGGTCAACAACGGCATGGCCCGCGACTGGATGGGACCTGCCGGACAGGGTCAGGAGTTTCTGCAGGCCGCAACCGAGGTCAAGAACATCTGGGTGCCCTACGGCGAATGACCTGAAGGGTTCAGGCAACCGCCGCCTGACCTTGTTTCGGCGGCGATGCCCGGGCCGCAGTGCCTGCAGTTTCAATTGGCGGTGGCAAGCGTTTTCGAAAACGCTTGGGCGCCCGGCCACAGAGGGAGTGCGTTGGAGTGGGGGCTGTTCCCCGCGATGCGGTAAGTACTTAAGCGCTAGATCTGACGTGTCCCGACGGCCGGCTAGTTTCCTGGGCTGGTCTCCAGACCTTCGGGCTGGCCCACCACAACGAAATGCAACCCGTCCGGGTCCAGCAACTCATCCGCGACCCGGGTCACGTCTTCCAGCGTGACCGCCTCGACCCGGTCGTTCCGGGTCGCGATGTAGTCGATGGGTAGGCCCAGCATCTGCATGCCCACCATGATCCGCGCAATGGGGCCATTGCCGTCGAACCGCAGTGGATACGCGCCGGTGATGTAGGTCTTGGCGTCCTGCAATTCGGCTTCGGACACACCCTCTGCCGCTGCCTTTTCCCATTCGTCCCGAATGACCGTGATGGCTTCCGCGATGCGGTCATTGGCGGAGCTGATAGAGCCTAGGTAAACCTCCGCCAGATCCTTGGCCGCCAGATAGGAATAGACGCCGTAGGTCAGGCCGCGCTTGGCGCGCACCTCGTCCATCAGACGGCTCTCGAACGATCCGCCGCCCAGCACGTGGTTCAGGACCAGCGCGGTGAAGTAATCGGGATCGTCCTGCGCGATGCCGCCGTGACCAAAGATCGCCACCGATTGCGGCGTTTCGAAAGGCACCACGGTGGTGCCGGGTGGGATGTCGACCTCGATGCGGGGCGGCATCGGTGCACCTTCCGCGGGCAGACCGGCCAGCAGCTCGTCCATCAACGCGGCCAGCTGCTCGGGTGTGATATCCCCCACGGCACCGATATAGATCCGGTCCCGGGCCAGAACCGCCCGGTGGGCGTCCAGCAGATCCGCGCGGGTCAGTGCTGTCACGCTGTCTTCGGTTCCGTTCAGCGAGGTGGCATAGGGGTGGTCGCCAAAGGCGATCTGATCGAAGGCGCGGGAGGCGAGCTCATTGGGATCCTTTGCGTCAGACCGGATCCCTGACAGCACCTGTTCACGTACCCGGTCGATGGCCTCCGCGTCGAACCGCGGTTCCTTCAAGGCCGCGCGCAGCAGATCCACCGACGCTTCCTTGTTTTCGGTGAGAAACCGGGCGGAGACAGAGAGCGCATCATCGCCGACGTCAAAGCTGAAGGACGAGGCCAGCGCCTCGGTCGCCCGGGCAAATCCGCGGGCATCCATATCGGCGGCCCCTTCCTCCAGCAAAGCCGTCATCAGGTTGATGGCCCCGCGTTTGCCGGGTGCATCGAGCGAGGCACCGCCGCGAAAGCGGATCTCAAGGGCTACGAAAGGGATCGAATGATCCTCCACCAGCCAGGCGGTCAACCCGCTGTCAGAGGTGACTTCCTGGATGTCTACCTCGGCCCGAGCGGGCAGGCTGACCAGTAAAACGGCGCAGATCGTGCTCAGAAAACGGATCATTGGGTCACCTCCTCCCGCATCAGCCAGCCGGTGACAGAGGCGCGCCTGTCCAGCACATCCCGCGCGGCGGCGACAATATCTTCCTCGGTCACGGCCGCCAGAATATCGGGCCAGGCCTGCACGTCCTCTACCGTCAGCCCGGAGGCGAGCGCCGCCCCATAGCGATTGGCAATCCGGTCCACGTCATCGCGGGCGTAGATCTGATCGGCGCGGATCTGCATCTTGATCCGGTCCAGTTGCTCCGCATCCACACCGTCAGTCAGGAACTGCGCGACGGCCGCATCCATGGCGTCCTCGGCTTCCTGCAGGCTGACGCCCGGGCGTGGCACGACGATCAGGTTGAACGTCGTATCATCCAGCGACATGCCCCGGTAGAACGCCGCAGTATAGGTGGCAATCTGAGTGTCGAACTGCAGGGCATCCGCCAGATAGGACGTCGTCCCGCCGCCCAGCACCTCCGCCAGAATGGTCAGGGCAGCGGCGGCCTCCTGATCGCCCGCGTCCCGCTCTGGCGCGAGATACGACCGGCGCACGTAGGGCTGTGCCACCCGCGCATCGCGAAAGATCAACCGGCGCTCCGCCGTTTGCGGTGGCTCTTCGGTGCGCAGGCGCTCCGGCAGGTCTGGATTGGCCGGGATGACACCGTAGTATGTCTCCGCCAGGGCGCGCACCGCGTCAGGTTCCACATCGCCGGAGACGACGAGGATCGCGTTGTTGGGCGAATAGTATGTCTCGTAAAAGCCCATCACGTCGTCCATGTCCAGCGTCTCCATTTCGTGCATCCAGCCGATGATGGGGACCGCGTAACGATGGTTGAGATATTGTGCGGCGGAGACCTGCTCGCCAAAGAGCGCGTTGGGGTTGTTCTCCGTGCGCTGGTTGCGTTCCTCGATGATCACGCCGCGTTCGGTGCGGATGTTCTCGTCGGTCAGGCGGATGTTGCGCATCCGGTCCGATTCCATGGACATCATCAGTTCCAGACGGTCGGCGGCCACGCGCTGGAAATAGGCGGTGTAATCGTAAGATGTGAACGCATTGTCCTGCCCGCCGTTGCGCGCCACCGTGGCCGATAGCTCTCCCTCTTCGAGCGTTTCGGTCGCCTTGAACAGCAGATGCTCAAGAAAATGCGCCACACCGGAGGATCCCTTGGGCTCATCGGCGGAGCCTGCACGGTACCAGACCATATGCTGCACGACAGGCGCGCGGTGATCCTCGACCACCACGACCTGCATGCCATTGTCGAGGGTGAAGCTGGTCACGGCTTCCTCCTCCGCGGCCAGTGTGAGCGGCAGCAGCAGAAGCGAGGCGACAAGCGCGAAAGATCGGATCATGACAGGTCCTTTGTTGACGGGCGGTTCAACACCTTAGGCGAGGAGATACGTCCCCGCGGCCCGCGTTCAAGGCGCGCTGTCACGAATGTGAGGGACATGGCCCCCGCCGCCAGGTTCAGCCGGGCGGGAAACTTGGGGTCCGCGCGCCCGCCCTGCGCCAGCGCGCGGCCTCTGCCCGCGCGTCCAGAGCCTGACGCCGGTAGGCCCGCAGATAGAGATCTTCGGGGAAGAGCCGGAACTGAGTCAGTCGTGACTGACGGCGGCGGAACTCCGCATCCGACTCGGCCAGCGTCTGGCGGATGTTGGGGGTAATGCCAAAGCGGTTGGCGGCATTGACCAGCGCGCCATCGGTCGCCGGGACCGCCGTGCCCGTGGAGGGGCGTCCGCCCAAGGCAATCACCGCATCATCCAGCGGATTGTTATCCGTCAGATTGGCCTGCCCGGGCGTGGGCGAGGGCAGCGTGCGCAGGTCATCGGGCGTTTGCAGCGGCGCTTTGGGTTCGATTGCGAACTCATCCGGCCCGCGCGTGTTGGAGCGCAAGTCCCGCAGGCCCTGGTTCGCACAGGCGGACAGGCAGGCGGTGATCAGGATGAGGGCCAGTATCCGGCGCATGTCAGGTCTCCTCGCGATTGTTGCGTTGATAGCGCGAGCCGCCGGGCAATGTCACTGGCCTTTTTTGCGGGTGCTGCCGGGGTCCGGCGCGAGAAACACCAGCCCGATGGCGCCCGCAAAGATGAACACATCCGCCAGGTTGAACACAAAGGGGTTGTCGATCCCGCAGCAGGACATGTTGAGGAAATCGAGCACATAGCCGTAGAGCACCCGATCGAGCACATTGGCCAGCGCGCCGCCGATGAGCAGCCCCGCACCCGCCAGCGCCCAAGGTCCGGGCTGCTGTCGCCGCACCCAGATCAGCACGCCGGTGCAGATCGCCAGTGCCAGCAGGATGAGGATCCAGCGGCTGGCTTCCGATCCGTCCGAGAAGAGACCAAAGTTGATGCCCCGGTTCTCGCCGTAGCGAAAGTTCAGCACCGGTGGCAGCACGTCGATGGCGCGGATCCGGGCCAGCTCCATCGTGTGGATCACCAGATACTTGCTCAGCTGGTCAAGCACAAAGGCCGCGAGGGCCGTCAGGGCGAGGATGCGCATGGTCTCGGTCCCTCGCGTCAGTGGCGGAAATGCCGCATGCCGGTCAACACCATGGCAAGCCCCAGGTCATCTGCCGCGGCGATGACGTCATCGTCCCGCATTGAGCCACCCGGCTGGATGAGCGCCGTCGCCCCTGCCTCGGCGGCGGTGATCAGCCCGTCCGCGAAGGGAAAGAAGGCATCGGACGCCACGACAGATCCTTGGGTCAGGGGGCTGGGCAGTCCCATGGCCTCGGCCATGTCCTGCGCCTTGCGCGCGGCGATCCGGGTGCTGTCCACCCGGCTCATCTGTCCGGCACCCACGCCCACGGTAGCACCGTCCTTGACGTAGATGATGGCGTTGGACTTGACGTGTTTCGCAACCGTCCAGGCGAACAGCAGATCGGCCATTTCCTGCTCGGAGGGCGCGCGTTTCGTGACGATCTTCAGATCATCGGGCGACAGGGCGCCCACGTCCTTGTCCTGCACGAGATACCCCCCCGACACCTGCCGGACGGCAAGACCGGGAGCTGTGGGATCAGCGAGACCGTCCGTGGTCAGGAGCCGCAGGTTCTTCTTCGCGGCGAAGACCGCGCGCGCGGTCTTGTCGGCGCCCGGGGCCACCACCACCTCGGTAAAGATCTGCGTGATCGCCTCTGCGGTCGGGCCATCGAGCGGTTGGTTCAGCGCAATGATCCCCCCGAAGGCGGAGGTGCGGTCGCAGTCGAAGGCGCGGGTGTAGGCCTCCTGCAGGGTCGCACCGCGCGCCACGCCGCAGGGGTTGGCGTGTTTTATGATGGCGCAAGCCGGCCCGTCCGCGGGATCGAATGCACTCACCAGCTCAAAGGCCGCATCGGTGTCGTTGATGTTGTTATAGCTCAGATCCTTGCCCTGATGCTGCTGTGCCGTGGCCACGCCCGCGCCTTGCGTGCCATCCCTGTAAAAGGCCGCGGCCTGGTGGGGGTTTTCGCCGTAGCGCAGTTTTTGCACGAGCGCGCCGCTGAAACTGCGCCGCCGGGGGGTGCCGCCTGCTTTACCGGCCATCCAGGTGCTGACAGCGCTGTCGTAGGCTGCCGTGCGGGCGTAGGCCGTCTGGGCCAGCCGCTGCCGCAGCGCATAGGTCGTCTGACCGTCCTGCGCGTCGAGCTCCGTTAGCACGGTGTCGTAGTCCTCCACATCCACCACCACCGTGACAAAGCCGTGGTTCTTGGCCGCCGAACGGATCATCGCCGGCCCGCCGATGTCGATGTTCTCGATCACCTCGTCGTAGGCGGCCCCCTGGGCCACCGTCTGCTCGAACGGGTAGAGGTTCACCACAACCAGGTCGATGGCGCCGATGCCGTGGGCCTCCATGGCGGCTACATGGGCGTCATTGTCCCGCAGCGCGAGCAGCCCGCCGTGCACCACCGGATGCAGCGTCTTGACGCGCCCGTCCATCATCTCGGGAAAGCCCGTCACCTCCGAGACATCGCACACCTCAAGCCCCGCCTCGCGCAGCGTCGTTGCCGTCCCCCCGGTCGAGAGAAGCTCGACCCCCCGCGCGGCCAGGGCGGTGGCGAAATCCACCAGTCCGGTTTTGTCGGATACGGAAAGCAGCGCACGGCGCAACGGGGCAAGGTCGGTCATAATGCGGGGTCCCTCAGGGTTCGTCGATAGGCTCGGATGCGCCGGGGCCCAGATCACGCAGGCCGCTTGCGGTTTCCTGCGCCTTGGACAGCGACCAGCGGACACGCGTGGCGTATGACATAGCCTTGCCGGAAAGGACAATCTGATTTGTGGCCCGCGGTTTCAGCCGCCCGGTCTCCAGATAGACCGACGCCTGCAGGCTCAGCGTTTGGGCACCGTCGTGGCGAAACACCCAGACCTCACCGCTCTTGAGCGCCAGCGAGACCGCCGCACCGCCCAGATCGAGCGTCGCGTCCACCTCCGGATGGAGATGAAAGCGCACATCGAACGCCAGCCCCTGCAGCTTGGCCGCATCAAGGGCGAGATCAAAGCGGTTCTGCTCCCGTTCGCTCAGCGCCAGCAGCATGTCCTCGCCCGCGATGGCGCGCCCGTCAAAGGTCATCTCCAGCGTGCGCGCATGGGTCAGACCGTGGGTCGCGGCAAAGCCGTCGTGCCCGCCCTGAAACCGCAGACCGTCGCTCACATGGCCGATCTCCAGCGGGACCTTTGCGGGCCCTTCGATCAGCCGCTCCGTCCCCGTCGCCGGATCCGCATCGCCCAGCCGGGCGCTGGAGTAGCCCTGCAGCGACAGGGTGGAATGGGAGGGGGTGGCACGTCCGGCACGCCGCCATTCCGGCCCAAACGCCCGGCCCGAGCCGCAGTTGACCAGCACGGGCCGCCTGCCGGAGGTCAGCTCCAGCGCGAGGGTTGAGGCATGGGCGTTGTGGGACGCGGCCCCCTGCGGTGGCGGGCTTGCGTCGACAATCACGCTTGTGCGTCCTGCAGACAGCCGCGCAAAGCCCATCGACAGCCCTTCGGACGCGCGCGGTCGGATCCTGGCCTGCGCCAGCGCCTGATCGAGCCAGCCGTCCCGGCCGCGCCCGCCCCCGTGAAATCGCGCCAGACCACCATCGGCGTGCCGCAGGCTGCGCAGGGTAGGCGCGATCCGCGCGATGGCCTGCAGATGGGCCGGGGGGGTCGAGCGGCCCGCATCTGACAGCGCCGCCGCCGCCCATGTCAGCAGGATGAAAACGTCCAGAAGCTCCTCTGGATTGCGGGTGGGCAGACCACCCTGAGCGTCGATCTGGCTCTGACATTCCTGCGCCAGCGCGCGCACCGCCGGGTCTGCCATGGCCTCCATCCCCTCCAGCGAGAGGCTCGCGTGGATCAACCCGGTGAGCGCTTCGAACCGCGGCAGGCCGCTCGCCGCACCGTGCCAGCGCCGGGCGAGGAAATGGGTCTGCCGGTGCAGGCTGCCGTAGAAGAGATCACTGTCCGGTGCATCATGCCCGCGCAGCAGAAAGAGCGCGTGATTGATCCAGCGGATAAGCCGCCGACCGGTCAGATCCGGGGTCCAGCCCGGCCCCCGGCCGCGGCCATAGCGGTCGATCCAGCTCCAGAGCCAGCGTTGTGCCGTGGCCCGCGCAGGCCCGTCGCCCACCGCGGCCAGATCGTCTAGCCAGGCAAACCCCTGCATCTCCCGTGCGTAGGCTTCGGTCGGCGCGGGCAGATCCCAGATGTCGGTGTCCGCGTGCTCCAGCAGGTGGCCCGCAAAGAGAAAGTTGCCCGCCAGCAACTGCCGCCCCCGCGCGAAACTGCCGATGGTGCGCGGCTCGGGCGAGGAGACGAACCCAACCGGTCGCGCCCGCATCCTGCCCGCCCGCGCGGCGTGCCAGCGGTTCAGGAACTGCACCTTGCGTTCGGAAAAACGACGGGTTGCGGACATCTCGGGCTACTCTGCCAGGGCACGCTCTGACGGCGCGTGCGCGCATGTTAGCCCGTGTCCGGGCCCAAGTCACCGGCTATGTGGCTCAGCCCGCCTTGCGCAGAGCGGCCATGTAAAAGCCATCCATTCCGCCCCGGTCCGCCCAGTAGTCGGGCCGCAGGCGCAGGCCGCCCTCTTCCGTCTGCCACCCGGGCTCGACCCCGGGCAAGGCGGTGGCCTCCCGCGCTACCGTCATGTCGCCGTGCCGTTCCAGAGCTGCCTCCACCTGCACTTCGCCTTCGTCGGGGAGCAAAGAGCAGGTGCAAAAGACCATCCGACCGCCGGGCGCCAGCAACCCCCATGCGTGGTCGATCAGGGTTTCCTGCAGGTCAATCAGTGCGCCGAACTCCGACCCGTCCTTGGCGTGGGGGAGATCCGCATGCCGCCGGATGGTGCCGGTGGCAGAGCAGGGTGCGTCCAGCAGGATCGCGTCGTAGCTGCCCTGATGTGCCCGCGCATCGCGCACCACCAGCTCGGCGGCGAGACCCGTGCGCGCGAGGTTATCCGTCACCCGCGCCATCCGCGTCTCGGAGCTGTCCACGGCGGTGACTGCCGCACCGCTGGCGGCCAGCTGCATGGTCTTGCCGCCGGGTGCCGCGCAGAGGTCCAGCACCCGTTCGCCGGGCTGTGGTGCCAACATCTGCACAGGCCAGGCAGCGGCGGCGTCCTGCACCCACCAGTCGCCCGTGTCAAAGCCCGGCATGGTGGAGACCTGCCCGGCGTCCCGCACCCGCACGGTGCCATTGGGCAGCAGCTGCCCGCCCGTCGCCGCTGCCACCGCCGCCGCATCGCCGCGTGCCGTGAGATCGAGCGGTGCGCCCGCGAAATGCGCGGCTTCCATGGCGGTCATGGCGTCAGCGCCCCATGCCTCCACCAGCGGGCCGCGCAGCCATTTGGGCAGCCGCGGCGCGCGCAGGGCCTGCCAGGCCTCGGGGCCATCGGCGGCGATCTTGCGGAGTACCGCGTTTGTCAGACCCTTGAGGTGACCCAACCGCTTGTGCCGCGCCACCAGCTCCACCATCGCGTTGACGACACCGTGGGCCGCGGCGCCGTGACACAGCTCCATCGTGCCGACCCGCAGCGCGTTGCGCACGGTCAGCGGCGGGTATTTCGACAGATGCTTTTGCAAAAGCCTGTCCGCGCGCTCCAGACCGCGCAATGTGTCTTGCGCCAGCCGCGCCGCCCGCGCGCGCTCCGCGGGCTCCAGCTTGTCCAGCGCGCCCGCAGCCATCAGTTCGGACATCAGCCGTCCTTCGCCCAGGATCTGGTCGAGCAGGTAGACCGCGCTCCGGCGGGCGGGAAGACCGATATCTGACATGGGAGACTCCTCAGGCGTGCTGGTGGGTTGTCTGCGTCAGCGCGCGGCGTATATCAAGGCCAAGCAGCGAGGATATCGATGATGACCGACAGATCGACAGCCAAGACGACCGCTGGCAAACCGCCTGTCCCCGGCCCGGATGTGCCCGGCGATCCAACGCCGGCGCCAAAACCCATTCCCGACACGCCGGGTCAGCCGACACCAGAACCAACGCCGGATCTGCCCCCTGCCGCACAGCGCGCGCTGGCGGAAGCGGAAGAACGCCGCCGCGCCGCCGCTGCACTGGAGTTGCCGCCGGAGCTGGGTGGTCGCGACGGGCCGGAGCCCGTGCGCTACGGGGATTGGGAAAAGAAGGGTCTCGCGATCGACTTTTGATCCCTCGGCAATTGAAACGCGCGCACGTCAGCCACGGGCGCGCGCTGCACCGTCTTTCAATCCGGCACCGCTTTGCCTAGCGCAGACGAAACTCCGCCGACCGCCCGGCACCTTTGTCAGAGGTAAAGCGGATCCAGTTGTCCTGAATTTCCACGGCCTGACAGTTGTACCCAAGCGGATCACCGCCCCAGAAGAGATCACGACAGAAATAGCCGCCTTCCCAGGTCCAGTTGCCGGTCACGGGCCATGCCGCCCCGGTGCCTGAGATTTCGCCTTCCTGAGACACTTCGAGCTTTACCAGCGGGCGCCGAAGCTCCTTGCCGGTGATCGCCTCCAGAAACGCTTCTTCGCTGTCAACTTTCGTGAATTCCGCCGCTGCGGATGTCCCGAGCGAGGCCGCGGCAACGGCCAGAATACCGACATACTTGCGCATTTATCCTGCTCCTCGCAGATGAGGTTACGAAACAGATACGCACGAACCGCCGCTTTGGTTCAAAATGTCGCGGGCTTCTTCCGAAATGGTTAACGTGGCTTGAGCCCCAGAACATCAAGCATGTCGTAGGCGCCCGGCGCACGCCCGGCGCTCCAGAGCGCTGCCTTGATTGCCCCTCGGGCGAAGACCGACCGGTCCGAGGCCACATGCCGCAGGACAATCCGCTCGCCGTCCGCCGCGAACATCACGTCATGCTCGCCAACGATGTCGCCGCCTCTGATAGCGGCAAAGCCGATCTGGCCCCGGCTGCGCGCCCCGGTAATGCCGTCACGGGCCCGGTCCGAGACATCGGCCAATTCCACCCCGCGCCCGGCCGCCGCTGCTTCGCCCAGCATCAGCGCCGTGCCGGAGGGCACGTCCACCTTGCGGTTGTGGTGCGCCTCGATCACTTCGATGTCGTAATCCTCATCCAGCGCCGCTGCGACCTGCCGGGTCAGCTGCACCAGCAGGTTCACGCCGAGGCTCATATTGCCCGCGCGCACGATGACCGTGTGCGCCGCAGGCTTGGCCAGCTGGGCGATCTCGTCGTCGGACATGCCCGTGGTGCCAATCACATGCGCCACCCCCGCGTCGGCTGCGGCCTGCGCCGTGGCGATCGTCGCAAGCGGCGCGGTAAAGTCGATGACCGCGTCCGCCTCCTGCAAGGCAGCCGTAATATCGTCGGTCACCAGAACGCCGTCGCCCTCGCGGCCCAGCACCTCGCCCAGATCACGGCCGATCCACCCGTGCCCGGCCCGCTCCACCGCGCCACTCAGCGTCACGCGGTCCGAGGTGCCGATGGTCTCTACCAGCATCCGGCCCATCCGGCCCGACACCCCTGTCACCACGATTTTCATGGGCGCGCTCATTGCCTGCTCCTGCCTGTCATTGCCGGGCCTTGCTTATCGTGACAGCCCGCGCTTGGCAAAGCCCCGGCAACCGCTTAGATGAGATCCATGGCTAGGAACAAGTTTCACGATGGGCCCGGCCCTTCGCAGCGTCAGCTTCGGGTGGGCGAACTGATCCGGCGCGCCCTGTCGGATGTGCTGGCGCGTGGCGATGTCCACGATCCGGAGCTCAACCGGATGTCCATCACCGTGGGCGAGGTGCGCACGTCGCCCGATCTGCGCATCGCCACGGCCTACGTGCTGCCGTTGGGCGGGCGCGGTCAGGAGGACGTCATCGCGCTGCTGGCGCGCAACAAGGGCGAGCTGCGCCGCGTCATCTCGCGCAAGCTGGCGCTGAAATTCGCACCCGATCTGCGGTTTCAGCTGGACCGCACCTTTGACCGGATGGACGAAACCCGCGAGATGCTCAGCCGTGCGGACGTTCGGCGCGACACCAATGCAGACCCAGCGGAGGAGCGCGAGCCGGAATGATCCGCGCGGCACTTACGGTTCTTGCCGCCGCTCTGATCGCCGAGCGGGCCCAGGCGGTGGAGTGTGGGCCGATCACCTTCGACGATGCGCGCTACACCATCTGCGAAGTGACCCCCGCCACCGAGACGCTGGAGCTGTTTCTCTACGATGACACGGGTGCTCCGATGGGGCAGTTCTCCACCATCAACCGGGCCCTCGATGCCGAAGGGCGCGCCTTGGTCTTTGCCATGAATGCGGGCATGTATCACGACAACCGCGCGCCCGTCGGGCACTACGTCGAGGACGGGCAGGAGATCATGCGCGTCATCGAAAGCGCCGGACCGGGTAATTTTGGCCTGTTGCCCAACGGTGTCTTTTGCGTGCGCGAGGGCCGGGCCGATGTGTTCGAGACTGGCGCTTTCGTTGCCGCAGATCCCGCCTGCGATCACGCGACACAGTCGGGCCCGATGCTGGTGATCGACGGCGCACTGCATCCGCGGTTCCTGCCCGACGGCACCTCCAAATTCATCCGCAACGGGGTGGGTACCTCCGCCGACGGGCAGCGCGTGGTCTTTGCCATCTCCGACGACCCGGTGAATTTCCACAGTTTCGGGCGGCTGTTCCGCGATCATCTGGGGCTGTCCAACGCGCTTTATTTCGATGGCAAGGTCTCAAGACTCTATGCGCCGTCACTGGGGCGCAGCGATTTCGGGTTCAGCCTCGGGCCGATCATCGGCGTGACAGGTCCGCTGGAATAACGCCCGCAGGGGTTGCGCCGGGCGCGCAGCCATCCTAGGGCGCGCGGAGCGGATACAGGGGATACCATGGGACGCAGGCGTCAGGGCAGGGACATTTCGGGATGGTTGGTCGTGGACAAGCCCGCTGGCATGACCTCGACCGCTGTGGTGGGCAAGGTCCGCTGGGCTTTTGACGCCAAGAAGGCAGGGCACGCAGGGACGCTGGATCCCGACGCCACGGGCGTGCTGGCCGTTGCCCTCGGCGAGGCGACCAAGACGGTGCCCTACGTGACAGATGCGCTCAAGGCCTATGAGTTTACCGTGGGGCTGGGGCAGGCGACCAACACCGATGATGCCGAAGGCGAGGTGATCGCGCAGAGTGCGGCGCGCCCGACCGAAGAGGAGATCAAGGCAGCGCTGAGCGCCTTTGTCGGCGATATCGAACAGGTGCCGCCGCAGTTCTCCGCCGTCAAGATCGACGGGGAACGTGCATACAAACGCGCCCGCGACGGCGAAACCATGGAGATCGCGGCAAGGCCCCTTTACGTGGAAAGCCTGTTGCTGACCGACATGCCCGATGCCGATCATGTGACGTTGGAGCTGACTTGCGGCAAGGGCGGCTACGTCCGGTCCATCGCCCGCGATCTGGGCGCCGCCCTGGGCTGTCATGGCCACGTGCGTGCGCTGCGCCGCATCTGGTCAGGCCCCTTCGATGCCGAAGACGGTCTGACCATCGAACAGATTGAGGCTCTTGCCCGCACGCCGGAACTCGACGCCGCTCTGCGCCCCGTTGAAGAGGCTCTGCAGTCGCTGCCGCAGGTGCGTGCCACGGCGGAAGGGGCCACCCGGCTGCGCAACGGCAATCCGGGCATGGTACTGGCCCCGGATGTGCCCTACGGAACCGAAGCATGGGCCTCCTTTGAGGGGCGCGCGCTGGCCATCGGCCGGTACAAATCGGGTGAGCTGCATCCGACCCGGGTGCTCAACATCTCGGCTGTCCCGGCGTCCTAAGGGCCGGACCACGGTTCGCAGAGCGAGCACGCAACATCAGACAAGGCCAGAGAAGCTGCTTTCACAGCGGTGATTCCGGCGAATCGGCGGGTTTTGCTATCTGGTACCGCGCCAGAATAGGAACCGAGTAGTTCCAAATGTTTCACTTTGTCGTATTGCTCGCGTCGATGTCAGCGGATCGGGCGGTTTGTTACAGGGTTTGTTACGGGATTTGGCCTCTGGGTAAGCCCTGCGTGAGGTCGGTGCACAACGGTACACCGACCTGCCATATCTCTCTCAGACATCACAGAACAGCCAATATGGAGAGAACGACATGAAACGCACGATCCTGACCATGCTGACCGCCGGTGCCTTTGCCACAATCGCCTTTGATACCTTCGGCCAGGCGCTCAGCCCGCTCTTCGGGTACGCAAAACTGGCCCCCGTCGGCCTTGCCGGTGCCACGCTGAAGTCCGTCTTCGGGGCGTCGCCCTCCGGTGCGGCCTACCTGCTGCACACGCTGACGGGTCTGTTATTCTACGTCGTTGGCTACTACGCCATCGCCCGCCCGGTGCAGCGCGCCATTCTGCCGCAACTTCCGTGGGGCGTTACGGCGACCGTTTATGGCGCCGCCCTGTGGGTCTTTGCCCTCTACATCATGGCGCATCTGGTCGCCGGGATGCCTGCCTTCCTCGGCTTCACCGGGATCACCTGGGTCGCGCTCTGGGGTCATATCGTCTACGCGTTGGTTGCCGCCGCTGTGTTGGAACTGCGTGGTGAGGTGATGGATCTGCCCGCCCGCACCCGCACTGTCGCTGCCTGAGCGCCGTCAGATCTCATCCCTGGGCCGTCCTGTCGCGGGGCGGCCCTTTGCTGTTGTACCGACGGTTTTGTCATTGACCCTGTGGCGCGATGGGACGATGCCCGGCGGAAAGAGGGACAGCCACGTGCCATCATCTGCTTTGATCACCCGCAACCATGACACCGGCCAATGCCGGTCAGAGGCTGTGTATTCCGACTGTGGTAACTACCGCTACAGTCTGAGCCGGGTCTGGGCGCCCCGCGGCCCACGGGTGAACTTTGTCATGCTGAACCCCTCCAAAGCCGATGAGTTACGCAATGATCCGACGGTCGAGCGATGCGAGCGGCGCGCCCGTATGCTGGGGTTTGGCGGCTTTGAGGTCACCAACATCTTTGCCTGGCGCGACACCGATCCCAATGCAATGCGCCGTGCGGCGGAGCCGGTGGGCCCTCAAAACGACGCGGTAATGCTGCGCGCCGCTGCCGCTGCCGATCAGGTCATCGCCGCCTGGGGGGTGCACGGTGCGCATCGGGGCCGGGGCCCGGCGGTTGCCGCACAGCTTAGGGCGGCGGGGGTCGCGCTGTGTCATCTGGGGCTGTCCAAGGGCGGTCACCCGCGCCATCCGCTCTACGTGCCCTACGCACGGGCGCCGGTGCATTGGTCTGCGGTGGCCACCGATTAACGATCCGGTGAGGTTTTGGCTCTAGCTTTTCGCCAGACGTCACCGCGCGAAAAGGCAAATACCATGCCCCATCAGGCCGGATCGGACCCTCAGACAACGCCCGGGCTGGTAGCGGGCGACATCGACGGGGTCCTGTCGGAGATCAAGGCGCATAGTGCCGCCGCCGGTTCGCTGCTGAACGCCGCGCCCTGGGCCATACGTCCCCGTCGTGGACCGGCAGCGCCCCTGAGACTGCGAGAAGCACTGGCCTTGCCGCCGCGCCCTACGCCTCGGGAAGAGCACGTGGACAGACCAGCCCCGGATAGGGAGCAACCGCTCGCTGATTGGATCGCGGCGCGCGCGGGGGCAGAGGAGATCCCCTACGATGCAGCGACCGAGGGGCTGGTGCTGGTGTGGGACGACAGCGCGCCTTCTGCCGATCCGCCTCAGATTACCCTGTCGCCCGTGCCCGGCCAGCCTGAAAGGGTGCGAATCGCCCTGAACGGTGAGGCCGTGGCCGAAATACCGGATGCGGCGGATCTGCGCGCCGAGGACATCGTGCTTCTGCCGCTCAGCAAAGCCGTGTCTGTGGGGCTCGAAGAGGTCTGAACCACCAATCGCCGGTTCTGCGATTGTGGTGCAAACACCATTTGCATTTCGCGCCGCGCGCGCCTATACGCGCCCATCGCCCGAAACTCGCATGAGCTTCGGGACCCCCTCCACGGGCCTGTGCTGGACGACATCCCGGCCTGCGCCTTGACCGAAACACAGATGAACAGGAGCCCCCGATGTCGATTACTGCCGAAGAAAAATCCCGCGTGATGAAG
The DNA here is from genome assembly GCF_947496515.1 of uncultured Roseobacter sp. Taxonomy (GTDB): domain Bacteria; phylum Pseudomonadota; class Alphaproteobacteria; order Rhodobacterales; family Rhodobacteraceae; genus Roseobacter. The sequence goes on from NZ_CANMDB010000003.1 coordinate 221,816, forward strand.
GAATACGGAACCAAGGAAGGCGACACAGGCTCGCCCGAGGTTCAGGTTGCCATTCTCAGCTCGCGGATCGCGACCCTGACCGAGCACTTCAAGACCCACAAGAAAGACAACCACGGTCGCCGCGGTCTGCTCAAGATGGTGGCGACACGCCGTAAGCTGCTCGACTACGTCAAGAACAAGGATGAGGACCGCTACAAGGATCTCATCAAGCGCCTCGGCCTGCGCCGCTGAGCCAACGTGCATTAGCACCCAGCATCGGGGAGACGGATTCAAACGGCGCGCTACGGCGTCGCCGCTCTCCCCGGTTTTGGATCTTTCCTCCGCGCCATCTCGGTCGGTCCTAAGTGAAACAGCTAGCTCTTCTTTCGATATGTACCGCCGTGATGGTTGGCTGCGGTAGCACGGATACGAGCCGGAATAAGAAATCCGTCGAATTCGGCGACGGAACCGTGACGTTCTACGACTTCCGTGATGTAAGTGCTCTGCATCGTAGCGCATTTCCAATGCCTGCCGGTGAAAGCATCTATATGTTTAACTTCACCGGACCTCGGGCGACCATTACAACGTCCGACGGCACGGTCGTCAAATACACGGGCAGCTACGCGGAAAGCTGCGGCAAAGGTCTGGATCCCGAACAATACCAAAACAAGGCGCTTTTCAGCGAGTGCTTCAACAAGATCCAGAGCGCTCAGAAGCGGCTTGATCGTTCGTCACGACCGGGGTTTGAGCAGCTCATTGCTCTTGGGGAGCGGGCTGTCAAAGCGGAAGGCTCCTGTACATGGACAGGGTACGATCGCCAATTGGACCGACAGTTCCGCTCCGTAGGTGCTCTGGCCCGGAGCGATGACCAACGAGTGTTCTTTGCGCGCTTGCGCTGCCAATAGAGCGCCCGCCATGGCCCACCTCAGAGTGTCAGCGATCTTCTGAGGGGTCCTTGTGCGAGCGAGGTCGCTCCGCACGTGCGTACTGATCTTCACGGTCCACGGTCTCTTTTCGTCCACCCTATCCCGTCCGACGGTACCAACGGCGCTCAACCGCGTTGGAACGCGGTTTTCCCCGCCCGACCGTTGGACATCGGATCGCGCGCTGCTTAGATCAGACCAGTGCGCGCAGTATCAGGAAAGCCCATGCCCGTTCTATTGCAGATCGCCTTCGGCAGCATCGTCCTGCTGGTCTCGGCGGCGCTCCACCTGCTGGTCATCGCGCGGCTGGTTCGTCACCTGCGCCAGCACGACCACTTTGCGCCGACACGCCCGACACGTCACCAGCTCACGGGCGCCTGCATCCTGTTTTTGCTGCTCGTGGCGTCGCATACCGCCCAGATCTATATTGCCGCCTTCGGGCTCTGGCTGATCGGGGCGTTGAGCGGTTATGAGGCGCCCATCTACTATGCGCTCGTCACCTACACGACCGTGGGCTACGGCGATCTTGTCCTCAGCCCGGACCACCGCATCGCGGGGGCCATGATCTCTTTCACCGGCATCCTGATGTTCGGCATGACCACGGCCTTTGTCGTCGGTCTGCTGACCCAGATCTTGGGCGAGCCGACCCCCCGCAGGCGCGACTAGACGCCCCGCCGACCCCCTCTTTTCATGGCCCCCACTCTCGTGTAGGTACGCGCAATCTGACAACAGGCGCCCGGACCTCAGCGCCAGACGAAACCGTTGTCCAGGACGATACCGAGGTCAGGGGGAATACGCCCCCTATGCAATGGCCCGCGGGCCTATTTGAGGAACCTAGATGTTCACTGAGACGAAAAAATCGATGCAGTGGGGCGAAGAGACGCTCACACTGGAAACCGGAAAAGTGGCCCGTCAGGCGGACGGATCCGTGATTGCCACGCTGGGGGAAACCAGCGTGATGGCGAACGTGACTTATGCGCGCAAGCAAAAGCCGGGTCAGGATTTCTTTCCCCTGACCGTGCACTACCAGGAAAAATACTACGCGGCGGGCAAGGTGCCCGGTGGTTTCTTCAAGCGCGAGGCGCGCCCGACGGAGAAAGAAACCCTGACCGCGCGTCTGATCGACCGTCCGATCCGCCCGCTGTTCGTCCCCGGCTTCAAGAACGAAGTGCTGGTGATGTGCACCGTGCTCTCCCACGATCTGGTCAATGACCCCGATATGGTCGCGATGATCGCGGCCTCTGCGGCGCTGACCATTTCGGGCGCCCCCTTCATGGGCCCCATCGCCGGTGCCCGCGTTGGCTTCGAGGATGGCGAATACATCCTGAACCCCACCGTGGACGACATGCAGGACCTGCGCCTGAACCCCGAGCAGCGGCTCGACCTTGTGGTCGCAGGCACCAAGGACGCGGTCATGATGGTCGAATCCGAAGCCTACGAGCTGACCGAAGACGAAATGCTGGGTGCGGTGAAATTCGCCCATGAGCAGATCCAGCCGGTGATCGACCTGATCATCGACCTGGCCGAAGACGCCGCCAAGGAGCCCTTTGATTTCCAGCCAGCGGATTACTCGGAGCTTTCTGCGGTCGTGCGTGAACATGGCGAAGCGGCCATGCGCGCCGCTTTCGCGATCTCCGACAAGCAGGAACGTACCGCCGCCGTGGCGCAGGCACGCGACGAGATCCTCGGTTCGTTGACCGAGGATCAGGCAGCGGACCCCAACCTCGGTTCCGCCATGAAAGGTCTGGAGGCGTCCATCTTGCGCGGCGACGTGGTCAAGACCGGTACGCGCATCGACGGTCGCAAGACGGACGAGATCCGCGAGATCGTTTGTGAGACCGGCCTGCTGCCGCGGACGCACGGCTCGGCGCTCTTTACCCGTGGCGAGACGCAAGGCCTGGTCGTGACCACCTTGGGCACCGGCGACGATGAGCAGTTCATCGACGCGCTGCACGGCAACTTCAAATCGAACTTCCTGCTGCACTACAACTTCCCGCCCTACTCGGTCGGCGAAGCGGGCCGCGTGGGCCCTCCCGGACGGCGCGAGATTGGCCACGGCAAACTGGCCTGGCGCGCGTTGCAGGCGGTTCTGCCCGCCTCGACGGATTTCCCCTATACCGTCCGCGTGGTGTCCGAGATCACCGAATCCAACGGTTCCTCCTCCATGGCCTCGGTCTGTGGCGGGTCGCTGTCGATGATGGATGCAGGCGTGCCGCTGAAGAACGCGGTGGCCGGTGTCGCCATGGGTCTGATCCTCGAAGAGGATGGCTCCTACGCGATCCTGTCGGACATTCTGGGCGATGAGGACCACCTCGGCGACATGGACTTCAAGGTCGCAGGCACCGAGAACGGCATCACCTCGCTGCAGATGGACATCAAGGTCGCGGGCATCACGCCCGAGATCATGGAGAAAGCCCTGGCGCAGGCCAAGGACGGCCGGATGCACATTCTGGGCGAGATGAACAAGGCGCTCACCGGTGCGCAGGACTTCTCCGTTCACGCGCCCCGCATCGAGACCATGCAGATCCCCACCGACAAGATCCGCGAAGTCATCGGCTCCGGTGGCAAGGTCATCCGCGAGATCGTGGAAGTGTCCGGTGCCAAGGTGGACATCAACGACGAAGGCATCATCAAGATCGCCAGCCCCAACGGCGAAGCGATCAAGAAGGCCTATGACATGATCCACTCCATCGTGGCCGAACCCGAAGAGGGCATGGTCTACACAGGTACCGTGGTGAAGATCGTCGATTTCGGCGCCTTCGTGAACTTCTTTGGCAAGCGCGACGGTCTGGTGCACGTGTCCCAGATCGAAAACCGCCGCCTGAACCATCCGTCGGATGTGCTCAAGGAAGGTCAGGAAGTGAAAGTGAAACTTCTGGGCTTTGACGATCGTGGCAAGGTGCGCCTGTCCATGAAAGTCGTCGATCAGGAGACCGGCGAAGAAGTCAAAAAAGAAGAGGCCGCGGCAGACTGACCTGCTCCGGCTGAGCTGACAAAGCGCCCGTTGCCAGCAATGGCGGCGGGCGTTTTCCGTGACGCACCACGGCACGGAGCAGTTGCATAAGACGTCCACCAGGTGCTATTGCCGCGATCTGTCATATAACTGACGTGATTTTGTTACGCTGGCGCCATTCTAATGTTGCACGTTTACCCATCGGGCCTGCAGGGCCTTCCGACCGATACCGCCCCGGATGGCAGCATCGCATATTGGCGCGAACAGGATAGCCGAAACCCGGATCTGCTGAAGGCTCAGGCGGATTTTGCCCATCCTGAGCTGCAACCCAATCAAAAGCTTCTGAAAAAGGCGCGCCAACGGTTCATCTTTCGTCACACGACCGAGACGGGCGCAGTGGTCATCAAGCTCTTTCCGCTCAGCTTCATCGGGTCGCGGCTGCGGCATCGCAAATACGCCTACCGTGAATTCGTGAACATGATCGAAGCGCAGAAAATGGGCCTGCCGACGCCGGACGCCATCGCCTTTCTGGAAAAGCGCAAGACCGGTCTGGTAAATTGCTCCGGCCTCATCCAGCAAAGCCTGACCGATCACACGGATCTGCTGCGGCTCTACCGCGACGGCGCGATGCGCTATGACGAGGTCGCGCGTCTGGGTCAGGAGACGATCCTGCGGTTCTACAATGCGGGCGTCAACCACTGCGATCTGCGCGACGAGAACATCATGCTCAACCCCGAAACGGGCGATCTGCGGGTGATCGACTGGCAATACGCCGTCTTTATGGAACCACGCGCCCCCTGGCTGCTGGAGCATCTGGCAGCGTTCTTCATCCGGCTGGCCCCCGATGAGGAGCACGCGACACTGCTGGAGGGCTGGCTCGCGGATCTGCACAGCAAGGGCGGGCATCCTGAGCCGCTGCCGCTTTTCCGCGCGCGGGTCACGGCGCTGATCGCGGCACACACCCGGATGCGCAACCGCCTCGTGCTCCAGCCCATCAAACTGGAAGAAGGCGCTGCCGCAACGTCATAGACGGATTGCTTTGGCCATACGCCCCCGCGCCTCTAGGCTGAGGCCGGTATTCAGTGGGGGAATCACCATATGACCAAGCGATATCTGGCTTTGATCCTGGCCGCCGGGCTGGCGAGTGCCGCGCAGGGCAGTACGCTGTCGTCCGAGTTTTCGAGCTATTACGCCTTTGGTGACAGTCTCAGCGACGATGGCAAGGCACCCGCGCTGCCCGCGCCCAGCGTCGGCGGGCGGTTTTCCAACGGGCCTGTCTATGCGGAGATCATCGGCGATGTCTTTACCGCGGCCCGGCTGCCCGAGTTCAACTTTGCTTTCGGCGGGGCGACCGCCGGTGACCTGAACGACAATGACCTGGTGACACCGCCCGCGCTCTCCGTGCCCTTCGGTACCTTCGGGCGGCAGGTGAATACCTTTCTGACGTCGGGTGCCGCGGTTGTCGCCGGTGACACGCCACTGGTCTCCGTTCTCTTCGGCGCCAATGATTTCCTGCAGAACGCGAGTGAGGCGGATTTCAACCCGGTCGCCGTTGCCCGCAAGGTGGTGGAGAACATCAAGGAGATCTCCAAGATCGCCAACTTTGACAATTTCCTCGTCTTCAACCTGCCGGATTTCAGCTTGATCCCGGCATCGAGCGGCCTCTCGGACGTCGAGCGCGCCGCGTTGCGGGGCGGCACACAGCTCTTCAACGCCACGTTGGCGGCAGAGCTTGCCGCTCTTCGGGCGGTAGACGATCCCAGTTTGAAATTTGAGATCTTCGATCTGTTCGGCGAGTTCAATCGCCTGCTGGCTCAGGCGGGCGATCTGAACCTGCGGCTCGACGGGATCTGCACGCCGCGCATTGTGGATCCGACGGATTTTAACATCTGTCCGACCGCGGAGGTGGCGGACGCCTTCTTCTTTGTGGACGGGGTGCACCCCAACCGGATTGTACACGCTGAGATCGCAGAGACGGTGATTGCCGGTCTCGATGGTCTGCCAACGCCGGTCCCGCTGCCCGCAGCGCTGCCATTCCTGCTGATGGGGTTGGGCGGCTTCGGTCTGGTCGCGGCGCGCCGCAGCCGCAAGGTCTGATGTAAAAAAAAGCCCCGGGGTCCAATCCCCGGGGCGTTTCGCAGCCGCTGGCGCAGGCCTTATTGAGGCGCTTTGGTGGTGCGCAGATACGGCAGGATCTTGGTGAACTCGCCGAATTTGGCCTTGGCATCCTCATCCGACACGGTGGCGGGGATGATCACGTCATCGCCCACGTTCCAGTTCGCCGGTGTCGCCACGCCCTTGCCGGTGGACATCTGCAACCCGTCGAGCGCGCGCAGCACCTCGGCAAAGTTGCGCCCCACGGTCATCGGATAGGTCATCGACAGCTTCAGCTGCTTATCCGGCCCGATGATGAAAACGGACCGCACGGTTGCGCTGTCCGCAGGTGTCCGACCGTCGGGCAGATAGGCTTCGGCTGGCAGCATGTCGAACGCCTTGGAAACCTCCAGCCCGTCATCGGCGATGATCGGAAATCCCGCCTTGGCGCCGCCAAAGGTCTCGATATCGCCTTTCCATTTCTTGTGGTCCTCCACGCCATCGACGCTGACGCCGATCACCTTGGTACCGCGTTTCTCCCATTCCTCGGCCAATTGTGCCACAGCGCCGAATTCGGTGGTGCAGACAGGGGTGAAATCCTTGGGGTGCGAAAACAGGATGGCCCAGCTGTCACCGATCCAGTCATGCAGCTGGATCGTGCCATGGTCGGTCTCGACGGTGAGGTTCGGAATGGTGTCGTTAATGCGCAAGCCCATGGTGTCCTCCGGTGCAATGCTTGGTGACTCGCTGTTAACCTAATCGCTTCGCGCCCGGGTTTCATCCCCTCACTTGCGGACAGATCCCCGGGGTGACAGGGTGCCCCCAATCTCGCACAGGAAGGATCAATCGCATGCTGGAAAAACGTGATTTCTATATCGGTGGCGGGTGGACTGCCCCCGCCACGCCCAAGGATTTCGCCGTGATCGACCCATCGACAGAGGAGCAATGCGCCGTCATCTCGCTCGGGGATCAGGCTGATACGGATGCCGCAGTGGCCGCCGCCCGCGGCTCTTTCGATGGCTGGTCGCAGACGTCGCGCGGGGAACGTGAGGCGCTTTTGCGCAAGCTTCTGGCGATCTACGAGGACCGCGCCGAAGAGATGGCCCAGGCCATGTCGCTGGAGATGGGCGCGCCCATCGAGCTGTCGCGCGCGCAGCAGGTGGGTGCGGGCAGCTGGCATATGAAAGGGTTCCTCAAGGCCTTCGAGACCTTCAGCTTCGAGCGGGATTTCACCGCGACCGAGAAAACCCTGCTGGAGCCTATCGGTGTCTGCGCACTGATCACCCCGTGGAACTGGCCGATGAACCAGATCGTGCTCAAGGTGATCCCGGCGCTGGCCACCGGCTGCACAGTGGTGCTGAAACCCTCCGAAGTCGCACCGCTCTCGGGGCATCTTTTCGCGGAGTTCGTGCATGAGGCGGGGTTCCCCGCGGGCGTCTTCAACCTGGTGAACGGCGATGGTGCGGGCGTGGGCAGCCAGCTTTCCGCGCATCCGGGCGTCGACATGGTCAGCTTCACCGGCTCCACCCGCGCTGGCATCGCGATTTCCAAGGCCGCCGCCGATACGCTCAAGCGCGTCAGCCTTGAGCTTGGCGGGAAGGGGGCCAATATCATCTTCGACGACGCGCACCCCAAAGCGGCAAAACAGGGGGCGATCCGGTGCTTCCGTAACTCCGGCCAGTCGTGCAACGCGCCGACCCGCATGCTGGTGCACCGGTCGCGGTACGACGAGGCCGTGGCGACCGCCGCCGAGGTGGCGGAGGCGACCCACGTGGGGCCAGCGTCCGAAGAGGGTAAGCACATCGGTCCCGTGGTCTCCGAAGCACAGTTCGACAAGATCCAGAAGCTGATCGAGACCGGCATGGGCGAGGCGCGGCTGGTGGCGGGGGGCCTGGGCCGACCCGACGGGCTCAACCGGGGCTACTATGTGAAACCCACGGTCTTCGCCGATGTGACCAACGACATGACCATCGCGCGCGAGGAGATCTTCGGCCCCGTCCTGTCGATCATTCCCTTCGATGAGGAGGCCGAGGCCATCGCCATCGCCAATGACACCCCCTACGGGCTGACCAACTACATCCAGACCGAAGACGATGACAAGCGCCGCCGGGTCGCCCGACAGCTACGCTCCGGTATGGTGGAGACAAACGGCCAGGGGTTCGCCCAAGGCTCGCCTTTCGGCGGGTACAAACAGTCGGGCAACGGTCGCGAAGGCGGTACGTATGGTCTGGAAGAGTTCCTGGAGGTCAAGGCTGTCTCCGGCTGGGCCGCGGAATAGGCAGATGGGTCCGGGGCGCCAACCCGCTTGAAAGCGGGTTCCCCGCGCCCTTGATCAACGGTGGGAGTACAGGCGTACGACTGTCACACTGCGCCCGCGCCGGATGGGGTCACACGGCCCCCGCTCGCTCCAAGCGAAACGTCCTGCACCTCCGGCCCCGCTACACAGCACGCACGCCCTGTTCGCCCGTCTTTCACCTTGCCAGAAAACTCTGGGGGGAGGAGCCGATAGTGCTCCGGGGGGGAAAGCCCCCCTTCCATCCTTATCGCCCCCGCGCTCCGGGCGCCTTAGGGGTCGCCGAACCGGCTAAACAAACCCCTGTCTCAGAGATCCGCTGGATAGAGCACAACCCGGCTGTTCATCGGCACCCGATCGTAGAGATCGATCATCTGATCGTTGATCAGCCGCGCGCAGCCATTCGACACCCGCTGAGCGATGGTTCGAGGGTCATTGGTCCCGTGCACCCGCAGGAACGTGTCCCCCTTGCCGGGCTGAAAGAGATAGAGACCCCGTGAACCCAGTGGGTTATTCAGCCCCCCCGGCAGACCGTCGGCATATTTCTCGTAAACTTCCGGCTCCCGCTCGATCATCCCCGGCGTGGGCGTCCAACTGGGCCATTCCTTCTTGGCGCCCACGTAGAATTCACCGGATTCGTACAGACCCCGGCGCCCAATCCCCACGGTGTAGCGGATCGCCTTCTGGTCCGGCAGCGTCCAGTAGAGCGCGAATTGCGCCGGATCCACGTGGATCTCGTAGGGTGCAAAGTCGTTCTTGATCCGCACCTCGCGCGGCAGGAATTCCTCCGGCATGTTGTAATCTGGCAAAACCGGCGGCACCGCGGCCCCCGCGCGCCCTGCACCAATGGTCACCAACGCCGCACCCGACGCTGCGATAAACTCTCTGCGTTTCACAATTCTTCCCTCACTCCAAAACACTCACCGTCACCACGGCTCGAGGGTATATCACAATATCTTTCGATTTGGTTCCCTGCTCCGCAGATAACGGGACCGTGAAATGCCAGGCCCACCTGCCCTGAAACCGGGTCGATCAGAAGGGTGCCGGTGCCCGCACCTTTGTGGAACGGCCGCCCTGGGGGTGCTTGAACCGCAACTCCTCGCTGTGCAGCATCAACCGCGGATACGCGCGCGCGGGCCCCGTGGCGTAGAACGGATCACCCAGAATGGGATGGCCGAGGCTGAGCATATGGACCCGCAGCTGATGGCTGCGCCCCGTATGCGGATACAGGCGCAGCCGGGCCGTATCACCCTCGTCTTTCAGCACACGCCAGTCGGTTTGCGCGGGTTTGCCGGTCTCGTGATCGACCTTCTGACGCGGGCGGTTTGGCCAGTCCACGATCAGCGGCAGATCCACGGTGCCCGTCTTCTCGACCGGAACACCCCAGACCCGCGCCACATAGGTCTTGCGGGTCATGCGCTTTTCGAACTGCAACCCCAGATGCCGCTGCGCATGAGGGGTCAGGGCAAAGATCATCACGCCCGACGTGTCACGATCCAGCCTGTGCACCAGCAGCGCGTCGGGAAAGGCCGCCTGCACCCGCGCCAGCAGACAATCGGCCAGATGAGCCCCTTTGCCGGGCACCGACAAGAGCCCCGCCGGTTTATCCACCAGCAGAACCTCCGCATCCTCGTGCAAAACCACCAGCGGGTCCCCCGGCGGATTGTAATCGCTGTCCATCCCGCCTGCTCGCAAATCGCACGCCGCCTTTCAACCCCTCCCGGGGTCTCAGAGCGCAGCCGATGCTCTTTCATCTTGCCCGGAAAACTCCCGCCGGAGGCTCCCCAAACAATCCGCACGCGCTACCGGCAGCCACGTCTACGCTGACCTCAGACCTTCACCCGTTCGGATTTCGGGTCATACATGGGCCGCAAGGATGCCTCGGCCGCCACCCGCGTGCCCGCCACGTCGATCTCGTAGCTCGATGCGAGCACCTCCGCCGCCGTTTCGCCCTTGCAGGGCACATAGCCCAGACCCATCGCGCCGCCCAACGTATGGCCGTAAGCGCCGGAGGCCAGATAGCCCACCAGTTCGCCGTCCCGCAGCACCGGCTCGTTATGATAGAGCAGCGGCTCGGGATCCGTCAGCCTGAACTGCACCAACCGCCGCTCCAGCCCCGTCTCCTTCTTGCGCAAGACCGCATCGCGCCCGATGAAATCGGGCTTGTCGGTCTTGACCGCAAAGCCCAAGCCCGCCTCCAGCACGTGATCCTCGCAGGTGATGTCATGCCCGAAATGACGGAAGCCCTTCTCCATCCGGCAGCTGTCCATCATGTGCATACCGCAGAGCTTCAGGTTCAGATCCGCGCCCGCCTCGATCAGGGTCTCGCATACATGGGCGGCCATCTCGGAGGACACATAGACCTCCCAGCCAAGCTCTCCCACGTAGGTCACCCGGTGCACACGCGCGAGACCATGGCCGATCTCGATCTCCTGGGCGGTACCGAAAGGATTGACATCATTGGAAAAATCATTGGGAGATACCAGGTTCAGCAGATCGCGTGAGCTGGGACCCATGACCGCCAGCACCGCCTCGCTCGCGGTCATGTTGGTGATCACCACGTTGAAATCACCCACCTGACGGCGCATCCACGTCTCATCCGCCAGCCGTGTGGCCGCCGGCGTCACCACGAGAAAGGCAGTCTCGCTGACCCGTGTCACGGTCACATCCGCCTCGATCCCGCCCATGGGGTTCAGGAACTGGGTATAGGTGATCTTGCCCACCGGTACGTCATATTGCCCGCCGCCCACATGGTTCATGAAGGCAACGGCGTCGCGCCCCTCCACCCGGATCTTGCCGAAGGAGGACATGTCATACATGCCCACGTTGTTGCGGATGGCGGTGTGTTCTTCGGCGATGTTGTTGAAAAAGCTCTGCCGTTTCCAGCTGTACTCATATTCCGGCGTCTGGGTCGGTTTGGCGATCCAGTTGGGCCGCTCCCAGCCCGCGAACTCACCCATGACCGCACCGCGGTCGAGGAACTGCCAGTAGACCGGCGAGCGGCGGATCTTGCGCGCGGTCTCCTTCTGCCGAAAGGGGAAGTGGTCCTTGTAGAGCAGCCCCAGCGATTCCGTCGCGCGTTCGTAAAGATATTTCTTGTTGCCCTGAAAGGGCTCCATCCGGCTGATGTCCACGTCACCCAGATCGAACGGCTTTTGTCCGTCTTCCATCCACTGCGCCAGCGCCATGCCAGCGCCACCGGCGGACTGGATCCCGATGGAGTTGAAGCCCGCCGCGACCCAGAAGTTATCAAGCTCTGGCGCAAGGCCGAGGTGGTAGGCATCGTCGGGCGTGAAACTTTCGGGACCGTTGAAGAACGTGTGGATCCCCGCTTCGGCTAGCATCGGCATCCGTTCCACCGCATCGGCCAGGATGGGCTCGAAGTGGTCGAAGTCCTCCGGCAGCTGATCGAATTCGAAATCCGCAGGGATGCCTGCCGTGCCCCAGGGCTTGGCGTTGGGCTCAAAGGCGCCCAGCAGCATCTTGCCCGCGTCTTCCTTGTAATAGGCGCATTCGTCGGGCACGCGGAGCACGGGCAGTTGGGTGAGCCCCGCAATCGCCTCGGTGACGATGTAGAAGTGTTCGCAGGCGTGCAGCGGGACGTTGACGCCCGCCATGCGGCCGACTTCATGGGCCCACATGCCGCCGCAGTTCACCACCATATCGGCAGTGATATGGCCGCGCGCCTCACCCTGTTCCCAGTCGACGCCGGTGACGCGGCGGCCGTCACGGACGATGCGGGTCGCTTTGGTGCGCTCGAGGATGGTAGCACCGCGCTGCCGCGCGCCCTTGGCCAGTGCCAGCGCGATGTTGGCAGGATCGCCCTGACCGTCCTTGTCGAGATAGACAGCACCGGTGACGCCGTCGATGTTGAGATGCTCGTAGCGTGCCTTGACCTCGGTGGGCGAGATCTCCTCGACCTCCACGCCGAAGGCGCGGGCCATGGCGGCCTGGCGCAGGATCTCCTCGCGGCGCTCTTCGGTGAGCGCCACGGTGATCGAGCCGCAGCGCTTGAAGCCGGTTGCCACACCGGTTTCCGCCTCCAGATTGCCGTAGAGTTCCTGGGAGTAGCGCGCGAGTTTGGTCATATTGGCGGTGGCGCGCAGCTGTGCGATCAGGCCTGCGGCATGCCATGTGGTGCCCGACGTGAGCTGTTTCCGCTCCAGCAGGACGACGTCTTTCCAGCCCAGTTTGGTCAGGTGGTAGGCTGTGGAACAGCCGATGACGCCACCGCCGATAATGACGACGCGGGCGTGGGCGGGCGGTGTGTTAGACATGGGGCAGATCCCTTACGGTATGGGGCTTTCGGAGGCTGAGACAGAGGAGGTTGGGGGCTTTGCCCCCCGGAGCCGTGCCGGCTCCTCCCCCCAGAGTTTTTTCGGCAAGGTGAAACATGAGCGTCAGACCACGTCGTGACCGACGGCAGTCAGCCGGTGGTGAAGTTCGGCGATATGGGCGGGGCTGACTTCGCAGCAGCCGCCGACGATGGTGGCACCGAGGCCGACCCATTGCATGACGTAGCCTGCATAGGCGCGCGGGCCCATGTCCTTGCGGGTCTCGAGGCTGGCCACGGTGGCGGTGGTCGACAGAAAGGCATCGGTGATCTGCACAAAGGCGTTGCCGTAGGCACCAAAGGGTTTGTCCAGCGCCGACAGGATGGGCAGCCCCTGGGTAATCGCCTCAGGGGCGGAGCAATTGAGCAGGACAGCGTCGGCGTCTTTAGCGACATCCAGTGCGTCCTGCAGCGGCTCGCCAGAGCGCAGCCGGGTGCCGTCATCGTCCCTGAGGGTGAGGGACAGCCAGACCGGAAGATCGGTGTAGCGCGCGGCGGCGAGCGCGTCGCGGGCGTGGGCGACAGAGGCGACCGTTTCCAGAAGGAGCAGGTCGCAGCCCGGCGCCAGTGTCGTTGCGACCTCGGCCAGAAGCGGTACCGCGATCTCCGTACCGGGGTGCAGGTCGGGGCGGTAGCTGCCCCGGAGCGGGCCGATGCTGCCGGCGATGCGGCCCCGGCCGTGGGCGCTCTGCGCTGCCCTGGCCTCTGCCAGGGCGGCGGCGTGCAGATCCGCGAATTTGCCGGAGAGCGCCGTCCCCTCCAGCCGGTCGTGATGGATGCTGTAGCTGTTGGTGGTGGCGACGGTCGCCCCGGCGGCGAAGAACTCCGCGTGCACGCTTTCCACCATACCGGGGTGATCCGCCATCACCTGCGTCGACCACAGCGGTGTCGGCTGATTGCCGGCGCGGCGGATCAGTTCCTGGCCCATGCCCCCGTCCAGAAGCGTGATTTGTGTCACGCACGGATCCTTTCGTTTTCCGGATCCCAGAGCGGGTGGTCGGGCTGCACGGTGGCGCGGCGGCGGGTGCCGTAGATCTCCACTTCGATCTCCGTGCCCGGCTCGGTGAGGTCGGTGCGCAGCATGCCGAGCGCGATGGATTTATTCACCCGGTAGCCCCAGTCTCCGCTCGTCGTTTCGCCCACCACTTCGTCGCCTTTGAAGATCGGCGACATATAGGGCGCGTCCTGATCGCCCGCGTCGACCACCAGTGTGACGAACTGCTTTTTGACGCCCTGCTGCTTTTCATTGAGCAGTGCCGCCTTGCCGATGAAATCCTGCGGCTTGTCGAACCGGATGAAGCGTTCCATCCCGCCTTCGAGCAGGGAGTAATCGGTCGAGAGATCGCCCTTCCAGCTGCGGTAGCCTTTTTCCACCCGCATGGAGTTCAGCGCGAACATCCCGAAGGGGGCAGCCCCCGCGTCGCGCAGCGCGCTGTAGACCGCGGCGCTGTCCTCGAACGAGGTATGCACCTCCCAGCCCAGTTCCCCGGCAAAGGAGATGCGGAAGAGCTTGACGGGTTTGCCCGCGACGGTGGCCTCTTGGATGGTCAGCCAGCCAGTGGAAAGGTCCCCATCGGTGAGCCCTGCGAGCATCTCGCGCGATTTGGGGCCGGTGAGCAGGTGGGTCGACCAGTCGCCGGTGATATCGGTGAGGGTCAGCGTGCCATCCGCGGGCAGGCGGCTTTGCAGGAATTCGAAATCGTGCCATTGCGCCACGGCCGCCGTCATCAGCCAGAAATCATCCTCGCCCCAGCGGATGATGGTGACCTCGGTGACGATCTTGCCGCGGCTGTCGGTGAAGTAGCCGAGGTTCATGCGGCCCGCCTTGGGCAGCGCCCCCGCGATCTGGCCGCGCAGCCATTCTGCCGCCCCCGCGCCCTGCAGCGTGTAGCGCGAGAACCCGGGCATATCGAGCACGCCAGCGCCGTCGCGCACGGCCTCGACCTCTTCTTTCACGCGCACGGACCAGGGGCCATTGCGGTCCCATGTCTCGGTCGCTTCCTCGGAGGTATCATCGCCCTCCTTGGCGAACCAGTTGGCGCGTTCCCAGCCGTTGTAGGCCCCCATCTGCGCCCCGTCGGCCATAAGTCGCGCGTGGTTTGGCGAAAGCTTCTTGCCGCGCCCGGCGGGCCATTCGTGATGCGGGAAATGCATGGCGTATTCGTGCCCGTAGGTTTCCAGCGCTTTCGCGAGGCAGTAGTCATGGTCGGCGTAATCAGTGTAGCGGCGCGGATCGACGGCCCACATGTCACGCTCCGTCTCGCCGTGGACGATCCATTCGCTGAGCACTTTGCCCGCGCCGCCGCCCTGCACGATCCCGAAGGTAAAGGCATGGGCTTCGAATGCGTCCGGCACCCCCGGCATCGGGCCGATCAGCGGCAGGCCATCGGGGGCGTAGGGAATGGGCCCGTTGATGTTGCGCCCCACGCCAGCCTCGCCCAGCAGCGGCAGACGGCCCATGGCATCCTCGATGTACCACTCCAACCGCTCCAGATCATCGGGGTAAAGCTGGAAGGAGAAATCCTCCGGCATCGGATCTTCCGGCGTGACCCAATGCGCCTTGCAGTTTCGCTCGTAGGGGCCAAGGTTCAGACCATTCTTGTCCTGCCGCAGGTAGTAGGAGCTATCGACGTCGCGGATCATCGGCATCTTGCGCCCGTGCTCCTTGGTCCAGGCAGCGAGCGCAGGGATCTCTTCGGTCAGGAAATACTGGTGGCTCATCACCACTATGGGCACGTCGCGCCCGCCGAAGGGTTTGAACCATTCACCCACGCGGCCCGCGTAGTAACCGGCGGCATTCACCACCTTTTCGCAGCGGATGTCGCCCTTGTCGGTGTGCACCACCCATTCGTCGCCATCGCGGCTGACGCCCGTTGCGGGACAGAAGCGTTCTATCCGCGCGCCCAGATCGCGCGCGCCCTTGGCCAGCGCCTGGGTCAGCTGCGCGGGGTCGATATCACCATCTAGCGGATCCCAGAGGCCACCGGCCAGCTCATGGGTTTCGATGAAGGGGTTATGCTCTTTCAGCTCTTCGGGCGTGCAGATGTCCATCTGCAGACCCTGGGTGCGGGCTTGCGAGGCGACGTGCTCGAACTCCATCATGCGTTCTTTGGTATGCGCCAGCCGGATCGCCCCGGTGACGTGGTAATTCATCGGGTAGTCCACATCCTCCGCCAGCGTCCGGTACATCGCCAGCGAATAGCGCTGCATGTTCATGACCGCCCAGTTGGGGGCGAAGTTCGGGCAGTTCCCCGCGGCGTGCCAGGTGGAGCCTGCCGTCAGTTCGTTCTTTTCCAGCAGAACGCAATCGGTCCAGCCTTCCTTTGCCAGGTGGTAAAGCGTCGAGACCCCCACCACACCGCCGCCGATGATGACCACGCGGGCTGTTGTCGGAAAATCTGCCATTCTTAGTGCTCCCTATTGATCGTGTTGCGGAAGATCATCCGCGATGTCGTAGTAGTCGCCCTTGTCGGCGACAAAGATGTGTTTTTCGGTTGTGATGCCCGTGGGCGCATCAAGCGTGCCGGACATGACCGACACCGCACCCTTGTCATCCACGTGCCGCCAGAACATCGAGGATCCGCATTTGTTGCAGAACCCCCGGAAGGCGCCCGGTGACGACTGATACCAGGTCAGCGTATCGTCCTTTGTGACGGTCAGCTGCTCGGGGCCCACCTGCGTGGCCGAGACATAGTGGCCGCTCGTCTTGCGGCATTGCTGGCAGTGGCAGGCGACCGAGTTCCGCAAGGCCCCCGAGAGGCGATAGGCGGTCCCGCCGCACAGGCAGCTTCCCTCGACCATCACGCTCTCCCCGGTGTGGCGGCGGTGCCCAGAGCGACGCCGTAGATCACGAAACAGGCCGCCAGAATCCGCCGCACCCAGGTGTTGAAGACAGCCCCCAGAGCGGCCCGGCCCAACCCTGCGCCCAACAGCGTGAACCCGGTGTAGCTGAGCGCGGTGATGCACAGCGCCGTGGGCATGATCACGGTCATCTGGCTCCAGATCGGGACATCCGGCTGCACGAATTGCGAAAAGGCGGCAAGGTAGCCCGCAACGCTCTTGGGGTTGATTGTGGCGACGGCGAGCGCATGCAGATAGACCGAGCGCGCAGGCCGGTCATTCACGCTCACGGGCCTCCTGGCCAGGATCCAGCCGCGCACCCCGAGATAGATCAGAAACGCCGCCCCCACCAGCTTGGCGATCTCGAACCCCAGCGGCGAGGCGGCGATGAGCGCGGTGATCCCAAGGGCCGACAGCAGCAGAAAGAGCGTCGCCTGCGTGAGGATCGCCAGCACGCCCACCAGGGCGCGCGGCAGGGGCAGATGCATCCCGTTGGTGATGCAGTTGACCGCATTTGGCCCCGGCGTCGTGACAAAGATCACCCAGAACAGGGCGAATATGCTCCAGGCTTCAAAGCTCATCTAATACACCGGCGGTGCGATGACCCAGATGGCAATCGCTGGGTCAGGGTAGGGGTTCGCCCAGCGGAACGCCTCGCCGCGGATGCGGAAGCTGTCACCGGGGGTGATGGTATGGGTGACGCCCGCGATTTCCAGATCCAGCTTGCCGGAAACGAGATAGCCCACCTCCTGCGTCGGGCGGGTGACCGCTTCGGTGATGCGGCTGCGCGGCTGAAAGGTCGAATGCACCATCTCGAAGTCATCGGTCAGATCGGGGGAGAGCAGCTCTTCGACCAGCCCCGCTACGGTGTCGCCAATCTGCCGCCGGGCGCTGTGCCGCACCACATAGCCCGCCTCTTCCGCAGGCGCTGCGGCGTGCCGAAACAGGATCGAGACGGAGACCTCGAGTGCCGCCGCGATCTGCCGCAGATCGGTGATGGAGGGGGTGGATTTGTCCCGCTCCACCTGGCTCAACCATCCCACGGAGCGGCGAAGGGTCTGGGCAAGCTCCGCCAGCGTCAGCCCACGCGCCTTGCGCAGGGCGCGCAGGTCGGCGCCCAAGGTGTCTGGTTGGGAGGGTAAATCGTGTCGCATCGGACTCTGTGAAAATTCTCTGACTTCCTTCACGTTAACACTTGGCCGTGAAAAAATGCAAATATTTTTCATCACTCGGCGGGCTGTGCCGCGCAGTTTTGCCAGCGTATTGAGCAGCCACCGCCCGCCGCATTAACCGCGACCCCGCCCGTGTCGATTACCGACACGACACCGACGTAATACCGACGTTGTACCGACGCGATGCCGACAGAGGTTTTTGCCTCAAAAACAGGGGTTAACGGGTGATTCGCCCGCTTTGCTCACAGGCGGTCGAAGACGCGGCCCAGAATCTCCGTCAGCGCTACCGCATCCTCGTCGGTAAAGGCGTCAGGCTGATCACTGTCCAGATCGAACACCGCGATGATCTCTCCCGCCCCATTGCGCACGGGCAGCACCAACTCCGACCGGGTGGAACTGGCACAGGCGATATGTCTGGGAAAGGCATCGACATCCGCAACCAGCTGAACCTCACCGGTGCGCGCCGCCGCTCCGCAGACGCCTCTGTCAAAGGGAATCACCAGACAGCCGTGCCCGCCCTGATACGGTCCGATCTTGAGCAGCTGCGGTTCGGTCACCCGGTAAAATCCGGTCCAGTCAAACCGGCCGTCGGCGTGGTGCACTTCGCAGGCCACCGTCGCCATGAGAGCGATCGCGTCGGTCTCCCCCTCGGTCAGCGCGTGGATGGTTTTGGCCAGGTTCGCGTAGTCGGCGCGCATGACGGCTCAGGCCCGCTCGATCGCCAGCGCCGTGCCTTCGCCGCCGCCGATGCAGATGGCTGCCACACCGCGCTTCAACCCGCGTTTTTCCAGCGCATTCAATAGGGTAACGATGATCCGCGCGCCCGACGCCCCGATCGGATGACCCAAGGCACAGGCCCCTCCGTTCACGTTCACCCGCGCGTGGTCGATGCCCATTTCCCGCATGAAGGCGAGCGGCACCACCGCAAAGGCTTCGTTCACCTCCCACAGATCGACGCTGTTCTTGTCCCAGCCGATCCGGTCCAGCAGCTTCTGCGCGGCGGGCACCGGTGCCGTGGTGAAAAGCCCGGGCGCCTGCGCGTGACTGGCGTGGCCGATGACCCGCGCACGGGCGTCGCCGGTGCCCTCGGCGCTCAGCACCAGCGCCGCCGCACCGTCCGAGATCGAGGAGGCATTGGCCGCGGTCACCGTGCCCCCCTCACGAAAGGCCGGCTTTAGCTGCGGGATCTTGTCGGGGCGCGCGGTGCCCGGCTGCTCGTCGGCGCTGACGGTGGTGGTACCCTTGCGCGTGGCAATCTCCAGCGGGGTGATCTCGCGATCAAAGCCGCCGCTCTCCTGCGCCTTCAGCGCGCGCGACAGGGAGGCCAAGGCATAGTCATCCTGGATGTCCCGGGTAAACTGATAGGTCTCGGCGCAGTCCTCGGCAAAGGTCCCCATCAGACGTCCCTTGTCATAGGCGTCCTCCAACCCATCCAGGAACATGTGATCAATCACCTGACCGTGCCCGATCCGCGCACCACCGCGCATTTTTGGCAATAGATACGGGGCGTTGGTCATGCTCTCCATACCGCCCGCCACCACAGTGTCCGACTGCCCGAGGGCGATCTGATCAAAGGCGATCATCGCCGCCTTCATGCCCGATCCGCACATCTTGTTGAGCGTGGTGGCCGGGACCTCTTCGCCCAGACCCGCCCGGAAACCGGCCTGCCGCGCGGGGGCCTGGCCCTGACCTGCGGGTAGCACACAGCCCATGATCAGCTCGTCCACAGCGGGTGCATTTGCCTGAGCCACCGCAGCGGCAATTGCCGCGCCGCCCAGGTCCGCCGCGCTCAACGAGCCGAGCGCGCCCTGAAACCCGCCCATCGGTGTGCGTGAAGCCCCCGTGATCACAACCTGCCGCATGGCGTCGACCCTCCCTCTTCAAGACTTTCGTAAGACTTGCCGCGTACACTCTGCGGCACGCGCGTCAAGAGGCCATATTATGCGACTCTCCACCAAGAAAGAACAGCAGTTGTGCATCGTTTCGGTCGAAGAGCCGCGCATCGATGCGGCCAGCGCGCTGAGGTTCAAGGACGCCATGCGCCAGCAGACAGGCGAGATGGATGGGCACGTCGTGCTCGACCTCAGCGCGGTGCAATTCATTGATTCGAGCGGGCTCGGCGCGATCGTCGCGGCGCTCAAGAACATTGGTAACGACCGTCAGATGGCCGTCGCGGGGCTGACGCCCGCCGTTGCGCGGGTGTTTCAGCTGACGCGGATGGATACGGTTTTTGCCATCTTTTCCACCCTGGACGGTGCCGTCAACGAACTGCGGGCCTGACCGCGGCACAGCGCTGGAAAGACCCTGATCAATGCAGCTTTTCCCGTCCTTTGAGCTGCTGATCGAAGCCGAGCCTCTCGCCGTGCGAGACGGCTTAGCCAAAATCCTCGCCGCCCTGGACCCGCTTGCTTTGAACGTCGAGGATGCCGCCACTGTCGAACTGGTTCTGGCAGAGGTGCTCAACAACGTGTCCGAGCATGCCTACCGGGATAAGAATAGCGCGCCCCCCATCCATGTGCTTTGCCAGCCGGAGCGTCGCGGCCTGCAGTTTACCGTGACAGACCATGGCCATCCGTTTCCCGATGCCGCACTTCCCGGGGACGAACCGGCTGCCCTTGACGTAGAGCGCGCTGCCCTGCCCGAAGGTGGTTTTGGATGGTCAATGATCCACGCGCTGGCCCGGGACATCCGCTACCGCCGCAAGGCGTCCACAAACGAGCTGACCTTGTGCCTGCCTATGAAAGTGGCTTCGGCGATCAAGGATGCGTCGTCATAGCAGGTTCGCTGCCGCCCGGATGAGGCACCGGTTGCCCCCTTTTCCGGAAGGGGAAAGGCGCAGGTCGAGTACCGCTTCTTTCCGACCCATCACCCACTCTTTTGCTGGCGCGTCACCAAAGGCGGCCGCCCTAAGCGAGTTGGGCTGATCGCGATAAACCTTACACCACCGCATCTGGACGCATTGGTTGATGATCTAGCGCGCCAACTGGCGTAGGGTCGGCACAAGCCGAAGTATCAAGGCCGCCTGCACCTGCAGTGGCGGAAGCTGGTTGACCGCAGTCCGCGAAAAGACCGCCACAATCGTGCCACAATTTGCCCAGAAACTGCCTTATTCACACCATAATTGCGCCGTTTTCTCCCGTCATAAGAGAAAGGTAGCTGTTTTTCTGGCTTCCCTCGACGTCGCGCTTAATTGCCCCCACCCAGTGCGCGGCGTCGAGGACTTTACCGGGCATCCCATGGACATTGCAGCGCAGACGACTACTCTCCGGCCAACACCGCCGAGGGGGAGATCTATGCGTGACTTTCATTTTCCGGGCCGCTCGCCCGTGCTGGCCACCAACGGCATGTGCGCCACCTCGCACCCCCTCGGGGCCAAGACCGCCATCGACATTCTGGAACGCGGCGGCAATGCGATGGATGCGGCCATCGCAGGCGCAGTGGTTCTGGGCATTTGCGAACCGCAAATGACCGGGATTGGCGGCGATTGTTTTGTTCTTTGGCACGACGGAGATGGCGATGTTCAGGCGCTGAACGGATCCGGCAGGGCCCCCGCAGCGTCCGATGCCGCCGGTCTCCGCGCAGCGGGGCTTTCGGCTGTACCCGTGGACAGTGCGCATGCGGTGACCGTTCCCGGCGCCATCGACGCTTTCTGCCATCTATCTCAAACAGTTGGTAAAATCGGGCTGGAGGCCATCCTGGCCCCGGCGATCGCGGCGGCGGAAAACGGCGTGCCCGTTGCCGCGCGTGCCGCCTTTGACTGGGCGCAGGACGGCGCTGTGCTGCAAGGGGTCGCGCGTGATCACTACCTGATCGGGGGGCAGGCGCCCAAAAGCGGCCAGATCTTCCGCGCACCGGGGCAGGCGGAGGTGTTGCGCCGCGTGGCCGAACAGGGGCGCGACGCCTTCTACACCGGTGAGATCGCCGAGGACATGATCCGCGCGCTAACCGCGTCGGGGGGATGTCATACGCCGGAGGATTTCGCCAAGGTCGCCGCCACGCCGACCACGCCTGTCGCGGGCACCTACCGGGACATCGAAGTGGTCGAGCATCCGCCCAACAGTCACGGCGCGACGGCGCTGCTGATGATGAATATCCTGTCTCATTTCGACATTGCAGGTATGGACCCGCTGGGAGCGGCGCGCGCCCACATCGAGGCAGAGGCCGCCAAGCTCGCCTATGACGCCCGGAACCGGTTCATTGCCGATGCGGATCACACTACGCGGCTGGAGCATATGCTGAGCCCCGACACGGCGCAGAAACTCGCCGCGCTGATTGACCCGCAGCGGGCCATGCCCAACGCCAAGACCCTTTCGGAGAGCGTGCACAAGGACACGATCTATATCACCGTGGTGGATCGCGACGGCATGTCCGTCTCGCTGATCTACTCGATTTTCCACGGTTTCGGCTCAGGGATCGCGTCCGAGAAATACGGCATCCTGTTGCAGAACCGCGGTGCCGGCTTCACGCTGGAGCAAGGCCACCCGAACGAGCTTGGCCCCGGCAAACGGCCCTTGCACACGATCATCCCCGGCATGGTGCGCAAAGACGGCAGGATCATCATGCCGTTCGGGGTCATGGGCGGCGCGTATCAGCCAAACGGTCATGCGCGATTTGCGTCCAACATCACAGATTTTGGTCTCGACCCGCAGGCCGCGATCGACATGCCGCGGGCCTTCTCGGACCAGGGCGATATGAAGGTCGAGCGGGGCTATTCCGACGCGGTCCGCCAAGAACTCGTGGAGATGGGGCACCGTGTGAGCATCCCGGAGGTACCCATCGGCGGCGCGCAGGCCATTCTCATCCGTGACGACGGCGTGCTCGAAGGGGCCAGTGACCCACGCAAGGACGGCTGCGCGCTCGGCTACTGAGCTTAGTTTAGCTGGAAGTGCAGCGGATAGGTGCCGTCCTGAAACGGTCCGAACAGATCCGGAATATCCGGGTGATCCACCGGCTCGCCGGAGTAATCCGCGATCAGGTTCTGCTCCGACACATAGGCCACGTAATAGCTCTGCTCATTCTCGGCGAGCAGGTGGTAGTAGGGCTGCTCCTTGGCCGGGCGGCTGTCCTCGGGAATCGCCTCATACCACTCGTCCGTATTGGCGAATTCCGGGTCGACGTCGAAGATGACACCACGAAAAGGGTGCTTCTTGTGACGGACCACTTGGCCAAGGTGATATTTCGCGCGTGTTCTGAGCATGTCAATCAAGCTGTGTAGACATCGACCGTAGCTGGTTCAAGGGCGATTTGTCCAATCACGGGCTGGGTCGGGACCGAAACAGTCTGTGAACTGCCCACCGACAGTGCGCCTGCGGACATCTTCCCGCCGGATGGTCGGGCGTCCGGCCCGGGCCGGTGCAAAACGTGATTTCCCGAAGGCGCATTTTCCGTTAGTATGCCCATCAGAAAAACATAAAAAAGCGAGAGGCAGATGAGCAGAACTCTTCGCGCACTGATGTTGGTTGTCCTGGTAGCCTCTTGTGGGGGCGGTCAGGGCACGGCACCGCGACAACTGGATGACGCGTGCCGGATCGCCGACGAGCGCCCGGACTACATCAAGGCATTCCAGCGAACCGAACGAAAATGGGGTGTGCCCGTACACGTTCAGATGGCGACGATCCATCAGGAGAGCAAGTTTATCTCCAACGCGCGGACGCCCTACCGTTATGCGTTGGGCGTCATTCCTATGGGGCGTCAGTCCAGTGCCTATGGATATGCGCAGGCTCTGGATGGCACGTGGGAAGACTACAAAAAAGCAACCGGCAAGCGGTTTGCCCGCCGTGACCGGATCCGCGATGCGTCGGATTTCATGGGTTGGTACATGAACATCAGCCAGTCGCGCAACGGCATCCCGCTGACGGACACCCGCAACCAGTATTTGGCCTATCACGAAGGGCACACCGGCTACGCGCGTGGCAGCTACAATCGTAAGTCCTGGCTGCTCGGTGTCGCCAATAAGGTCGATGCCCGTGCTGACGTGTACCAGACCCAGCTGGCGACCTGCAGGCTGCGGTAACGCGGCTTAACGATCCCGGTCGCGCACCGCCAATTGCGGGTCAAAGAGCCTGTTGGCGAGGCTCATGCCCGTCTCCATCGCGCCGAGCGTGACGGTCGTCTGTCCGCCATTGGCGTCGTTGATCACCCATTTGCGCAGAGCCGTTGGCGATGCGGTAAAGCTCATCTCGATGGTGCCGTATTCCGGATTATTCGGATCCTGTGCGGTGACGACCGTTGCAGTGCCGTCGAAATCATGGCCGACGACCATCCGCGCCTGCTGCAGGTTGACCTGACGCGCCAGGATCAGCGACAGCGGCGTCCGCCGCAGCGGGTATGTTTCCGGCGCCTGGTTCGACTTGCCGTCGAGGATGTAGACGGCATTGGCGCTGGCCAGTACCAGCGCCTGCTCGGGCGGATCATACTCGAACCGCATCCGGCCCGGGCGGCTGATATAGAGATTTCCCGAACTGATAGAACCATCGTCGTTGATCTGCGTAAAAGCAGCTTTGGCCGTCTTCAGACTGTTCAGGTAGCTGGAGATCTCCGTCAGTGGCAGTTTCTCCGCCGCAGCGGGCAAGGCTGTTGCAACGCTCAGGGCGAGGCTCAGAAGAACCGCAGACAGACGCATGATCACATTCCTTCGTATTGGCTACGTTGATGCATATAGGGTCTGCGCGCCGCTATGCGATAACACCCGGCGGAAAACCGGTCACAGTGATGCGAGCGGGGCGCACCGACCTTCCCTGCCGAGGGTCGTCGGCAGGTCCAAGGGTGCGGGGTAAGCGCGCAGATACATGTGGCGCACCCGCTGGGGGTTTCTGGCGGCAGGCGCGGTGATTGGTCGTTAGGAAATATAATTACCTAGGTAATAAAAAATCTGAACCCTCCTAAGATGTTGATTTAAGTCGAAACTACGTCTTCTGTGATCACGTTGGCGACGCCGTATCGGCGCTGATTTCACACTTGTGTGAACCAAATTGTTGACCGAATCGACACAGCGGTCACAAATCTTAACCATTGTTAGCAACGTATTTTCAAAAAAGGATTAGCGCTATGGCGACGCCAACAGAGTGGCTCAATGAATTTCAAGTGAACACCGGGGCAGCTGCGACGGGTGGTCAATCCAACCCCCAGATCATCGGGTTGAACAACGGGGGGTTTGTTGTCGCCTGGGTCGAGGCAAGCAGCGGTACGATCGCTGAGCCTCCCGCAGGGCAAGATATTGTCGCCAAGGTGTTCGATGCCGAAGGCAATGTGGTCAAGGACAGCTTCCGGCTCAACGTCTTTGGCAACGCCGATGACGAGCGCGATTTCGATCTTGTGGCGACCCATGACGGGTTCGCGATGGCCTACGTGAAAGACTACATCTCGGCCACCAACCAGACGCAGATCCTCTATGAACGGTTCGACTTTGAAGGCGTTCGTCAGGTAGGGGCAGGCACCGCAGGCAGCCTGGCGCTGGAAAATGTGGCGGCGGACTTTCTGTCTGATCCGCAGATCGCCGCCAATCTGATCGCCAGCAATGACGATCTTTATGTGGCCTACGAGGATGATGTGGGCACGGATACCGACATCAGCGCCCGGATCATCGACCAGAATGGCGCGCTTGGCGCGGAGTTTGGCTCGGCCCAGAACAGTCCTGATTTTGACCGTTTGGGCGATGTCACCGTGCTCAGCAACGGCAATTTCGTCACCGCCTATCTGGAGGACGACGCAGGCACCACAAGTGTCGAGTTCACGATCCGCACTGAAACAGGTGCCACCGTCGGAGTAAACGCGCGCTTTCTGGCGTCGGAAGGCTCTGAGGTGAATGTCTCCGCCCTTGAGGGCGGCGGATTTGTCGCGGCCTATGTGTTCAACGGCGATGTGCTCTTTCGCACATTCGATAACGCTGGAGCCCTGCAGGACAGCGGCACCGTCGCCAGCGGCACCAACAGCCAAAATGAGGTCGTGGTGCAAGGCCTGCCCGATGGCGGGTTTGTGGTGGCTTGGGATGACGACACCTCCGGCGACCTTTTTGCGCGGCGCTACAATGCTGATGGCACGTCGAACGGCAGTCAGTTCACAGTCGAGAACGCCGCTACCACCCAGATTGACATCGGCGTTACGGGCGACGGACGCATTCTTTTCACCTGGGTCGCCAATGACGGGCTTGGCGAGATCTTCGCCTCGGTGTGGGATCCGCGCGACAGTGTGATCGATCCCAGTGACTATGACGTGGAAAAGGCGCATGTGCTGAACTCCGACGTGATCACCACCGGCCTGGGCGGCTCGACCGTTCTGGCGGGCTTCGGCTCCAAGACCGTGTTCGGTCAGGGCGGCAATGACATCATCAATGCCTCTTCAGGCGGCGGTGAGTACTTCGGCGGCGGCGGTAATGATATCATCTTCGCCAGCAACACAGCGTTTGAAACGCTCGATGGCGGTGCCGGAATCGACACGCTAAACACGACGCTGTTCAACGGCACCTACGAGATTGACCTCGAAACCGGCGTCACGAACTTCGCGCCGGAAAGCTTCGTCAACTTCGAGAATGTCATTACCGGCAACGGTGATACGACGGTCAAAGGGACAGCTGGTAACAACATCATCACCACGGGCAGCGGCAACGACACGGTGAATGGCGGGGGCGGCAACGATACGATCAATACCGGTCTTGGGAATGATACGATCGACGGCGATGCCGGTAACGACACGATCAATGCCGGTGGAGGCGACGATACCATCAACGGTGGCACGGGCAACGACACGATCTTTGCCGGGTCCGGCAATGACACGGTCACCGCAAGCTCCGGGACCGATACAGTGTTTGGCGGCCTGGGCAACGACACGCTGTTCTCGTCCGGTGTCGATACGATCTTTGGCGAGGAGGGCAACGACACGATCCATGCAGCCAATGGTTTGCCGGAAACCCTGGATGGCGGCACTGGTGTCGATACGCTCATCACAACTTCCTTCGGTGGCAACTACGTCGTCGATCTGCGCACGGGCCTCACCAACTTCGGCGGTGAGCTCTTTACGAACTTCGAGAATATCACCTCCGGCGCGGGCAATGACGAACTCTTTGGGTTCGCGGCCGACAATGTCATGAATGGCGGTGCGGGCAACGACAGGATCCTTGCCTTCAACGGCAATGACACACTGATCGGTGGCCTCGGTGACGACACGCTGAACGGCGGTGAGGGTAACGACAACATCTCCGGCGGTGACGGCAAGGACACGGTCTTTGGCCAGCAGGGCAACGACGTGATCAATGGCGGGGCCGATGAAGACCAGCTCTTCGGCGAGGACGGCAATGACACCATCAACGGCGGCGAGGGCGATGACACCATCGGCGGCGCCAACGGCAGTGATAACATCGACGGTGATGGCGGCAATGACGAGATCTTCGGCGGCGAGGGCAATGACACCGTGCGCGGTGGCACCGGCAATGACCGGCTCTTCGGCAACGGCGGCAACGATTTCGTCGATGGTGAGGACGGCGACGACCAGATCTTCGGCGAGACCGGGGCCGACACGCTTCTGGGCGGCGACGGCGCGGACGAGATCAACGGCGGCGGCGGCAACGACTTCATGAACGGCGAGAATGGCAACGACCGGATGTTCGGTGGCTCGAACGACGACGCGATGTTCGGCGGGTCGGGCAACGACCTGATGGACGGTCAACAGCAGGACGACGACCTGTTCGGTCAGACGGGCAATGACACGATGTTCGGCGGCGACGGCTTTGATCTTCTCGATGGCGGGTCGGGCAATGACACGCTCTTTGGCGGCAATCAGGGCGACACGCTGCGCGGCGGCGCTGGCACCGACTTCATGGACGGTGGTGCCGGATTCGATACCTTCGACTTCAATGCGGTGTCGGAATCAGCCTTCGGGTCCGCTGACACGATCTCGGGCTTTGACGGTGCGGGTGCGCCGGGCGGAGACGTTATTGATGTCTCTGGCATTGATGCCAACACCACCGCCGGTGGTAACCAGGCCTTCACTTTCCTCGGTGCTGTGACAAGCGCCGTGGGTCTTGGCTTTGGTGCAGGCGCGCTCTGGGTGCAGGAGTTCGGTGGTCAGACCCGGCTCTACGGTGAGGTGAACGGCGACGGTGTGATCGACTTCGAAGTGCGCATCAACGATGGCCCGGGCACCGTCGCGGGCGATTACACATTGGATGAGTTCCTGCTGTAAACGCCGCACCTGCTGAAAAAATAGAGCCGCCGCATGGTCTGTGCCATGCGGCGGCTTTTTTTCGGCTGGAGAGGCGCGGGCGGTGTCAGCCCTTCATCGCGTCCCAAAAGCTCTTCACGGACGAAAAGAAGCTGGAGGATTCCGGGTTGTTGTTCTCCGAAAGATCCTCGAACTCTGCCAGCAGCTCTTTTTGCCGTGTCGTCAGGTTCACAGGTGTCTCAACCGCCAGTTCAATGAACATGTCGCCCGAGCCACCGCCGCGGAGGGCGGGCATGCCTTTGCCCCGAAGCCGCATCTGGCGCCCCGATTGGCTGCCCGGCGGGATCTGAACCCGGCCGCGACCCCCGTCGATGGTGGGCACCTCGATGGATCCGCCCAGAGCGGCCTTGGCCATCGACACCGGCACCCGGCAAAAGAGGTTGCTTGCCTCGCGGGAAAAGAGCGCGTGCTCCGCCACATCGATGAAGATATAGAGATCACCCGTCGGCCCGCCCCGCATGCCGGCCTCGCCCTCACCGGCGAGCCGGATCCGGGTCCCTGTTTCGACACCCGCGGGGATGTTGACGCTGAGCGCGCGGTCTTTTTCCACGCGGCCTGCACCCTGACAGGACTTGCAGGGGTTCTTGATGATCTGCCCAAGGCCGGAACAGGTGGGGCAGGTGCGCTCTACCGTAAAGAAGCCTTGCTGCGCGCGTACCTTGCCCAGGCCCGAACATGTGGGGCAGGACGTCGGTTCGGCACCGCCCTCCGCGCCGGAGCCCTTGCAGCTGTCGCAGCTGACCGATGTCGGCACGTTGATCGTTTTCTGCAACCCGCTGAACGCTTCTTCCAGCGTGACACGCAGGTTATATCGCAAATCCGAGCCGCGGGCCGCGCGTCGTCCGCCGCCGCCACCGCGCTGGCCACCCATGAAATCGCCAAAGAGATCGTCGAACACATCCGAGAAGGCAGAGCCGAAATCACCCTGACCACCGCCGGGGCGCGCACCACCGCCGCCGCCCATGCCGCCTTCGAACGCGGCGTGACCGAACCGATCGTATGCTGCCTTTTTCTCGGCGTCCTTCAGTATTTCATAGGCCTCGTTGGCTTCCTTGAACTGCGCTTCTGCGTTGGGATTGTCGGCGTTGCGGTCGGGGTGCAGCTCCTTGGCCTTGCGCCGATACCCTTTTTTGATTTCATCCGCAGACGCGCCTTTGGCGACCCCCAGCACGTCGTAATAGTCTCTTTTTGCCATCGCGTGGTCCCCCTAGTGGAACGTGACGGGCCGACCCAAAGGTCGGCCCAAGCAGTGGTTCCGGGTCTGGCGCAAGTTACGCGCGCTTGTTGTCGTCGAGATCCTCGAACTCCGCATCGACGATATCATCATCGTCATTGCGCGGCTGTTCGTCCGCGGCCTCCGCGACATCCTCGCCTTCTTCCTGAGCGGCCTTGTAGATCGCCTCGCCCAGTTTCATGGCAGCTTCGGTCACGTTCTGGATGCCCGATTTGATTTTTTCGGCGCTGTCGTTTTCCAGATCATCCTTGAGCGCCGCAATGGCCAGTTCGATGGCTTCGATGGTGGTCGGATCGACCTTGTCGGCATGCTCTTCCATCGACTTCTCGGTCGAGTGGATCAGGCTTTCGGCCTGGTTCTTCGCCTCGATCAGCTCGCGACGCTCCTTATCGGCCTCGGCATTCTCTTCGGCATCCTTGACCATTTTTTCGATGTCGTCGTCAGACAGACCACCCGACGCTTGAATGGTGATCTTCTGCTCCTTCATCGTCCCTTTGTCGAGCGCACCAACCGACACGATGCCGTTGGCGTCGATGTCGAATGTCACCTCGATCTGCGGCATGCCGCGGGGGGCAGGCGGGATGTTTTCAAGGTTGAACGCGCCGAGGATCTTGTTGTCCGACGCCATCTCCCGTTCGCCCTGGAACACCCGGATGGTCACCGCGTTCTGGTTGTCTTCCGCGGTGGAAAAAATCTGGGATTTTTTCGTTGGGATCGTGGTGTTGCGGTCGATCAGGCGCGTGAACACACCACCCAGAGTCTCGATGCCGAGGCTCAGCGGCGTCACGTCGAGCAGCACGACGTCCTTGACGTCGCCTTGCAGAACGCCGGCCTGAATGGCAGCACCCATCGCAACCACCTCATCGGGGTTCACGCCCTTGTGCGGCTCCTTGCCAAAGAACTTGGTCACTTCCTCGACCACCTTCGGCATGCGGGTCATCCCGCCCACCAGCACCACCTCGTCGATGTCGGACGCTGACAGGCCTGCATCTTTCAGCGCTGCCTGGCAGGGTTTGATCGAATTCTTGATCAGATCGCTCACCAGGCTTTCCAGCTTGGAGCGGGTCAGCTTCATCACCATGTGCAGCGGCTGGCCGTTGGCACCCATCGAGATGAACGGCTGGTTGATCTCGGTCTGGCTGGAGCTTGACAGCTCGATCTTGGCTTTCTCGGCGGCCTCTTTCAGACGCTGCAGCGCCATCTTGTCCTGCGTCAGATCGACGGAGTGCTCTTTCTTGAACTCATCGGCGAGGTAGTTGACGATCCGCATGTCGAAATCTTCACCGCCCAGGAACGTGTCCCCATTGGTGGATTTCACCTCAAAGAGACCATCGTCGATCTCAAGAATGGTCACGTCAAAGGTACCGCCGCCGAGGTCGTAGACCGCGATCGTCTGTGTTTGTTCCTTGTCGAGACCGTAGGCAAGCGCCGCCGCTGTCGGCTCGTTGATGATCCGTAGCACTTCCAGACCGGCGATCTTGCCCGCATCCTTGGTTGCCTGACGCTGGGCGTCGTTGAAATAGGCAGGTACGGTGATGACCGCTTGCGTGACGTCTTCGCCTAGGTAGCTCTCAGCAGTCTCTTTCATCTTGCCGAGGATGAAGGCAGAAATCTGGCTGGGGGAGTACTTCTCACCCTTGGCCTCGACCCATGCGTCGCCATTGCCGCCATCGATGACGTTGAACGGCATGTTTTTCTTGTCCTTGGCCAGATCCGCGTCGTCAAACCGGCGACCGATCAGGCGCTTGACGCCAAAGACAGTGTTTTCGGGGTTGGTGACGGCTTGCCGTTTTGCGGGCTGACCCACGAGGCGCTCATCATCCGTAAAGGCGACGATCGACGGGGTCGTGCGGGCCCCTTCGGAGTTTTCGATGACCCGTGGCTGGCTGCCGTCCATGATGGAGATACAGCTGTTGGTGGTTCCCAGGTCGATACCAATGACTTTGGCCATTTTTTGATCCCTCATTTACTCAAGGCGATGACACGGAGTGCTGGCCCGTTACGGCACCAAAGCTCCGATCTGATAACACACGAAACGGGTCGTCCCGTGCGGTTCGGAGGGTATATAGGGAGGGGTCCGGGGTGCTGCAACCTCTCACATTGTATCGGTCCGGGATTCTTGTGCGGGCGCGCTCGGCAAAGCGGGCCGGCGATTGGGGGAAGATGACACGGCTGACCGTTGCGGGTTTCGAGATCCACAAAACCTTTCTCGATGGTGCAGCACAGCGCGCGCTTCTGGAAGATGTGCGCACGGTGGTCCGCGCCGCGCCCCTGGTTGCACCGGTCACGCCCCGGGGCCAGCCGATGTCCGTGCGAATGACGGCCGCGGGCAGCTACGGCTGGATCACGGATCGCGCGGGCTACCGCTATGCACGGGAGCAACCGCGCGGGACGCCCTGGCCGCCGATCCCAGCATCGGTTCTGGAGGTCTGGGAGAGGCTGACGGGGGTGTCCCGCGATCCGGAATGCTGCCTGGTCAATTTCTACGGCGAAGGTGCCCGCATGGGGTTGCACCAGGACAAGGATGAGGCCAGCCAGCAGTGGCCGGTGGTCTCCATCTCGCTGGGCGATGACGGGCTCTTTCGCATGGGGGGTGCCGCGCGGGGTGGCAAGACGCAGTCGGTCTGGCTTCAGTCGGGTGATGTGGTGGTCATGGGCGGGGCCGCGCGGCTCGCCCATCACGGCGTCGACCGCATTCGTTTCGGCTCCAGCAGTCTGTTGCCGCAGGGTGGTCGTATCAACCTCACCTTGAGGGTTGTCACGTAACGTACGGTTGCTCCGGATCATGTCTGCATCGTGCCCATCCCGAAAGACTGTAGCCGGGACGTCCGACCGCATCTCAGCCCAACACCTTCCTTCGCCTGGCGCCAAGATCTGGACGGCGGGTGCCAAGGATGACGCAGTCAGATCAGTGCGCTATCCTTGGCTCGCAGTGACAAATTTGAACGCATCAGCCCGGGCGTCCAAAGACGACACCTTAGAGCCGCTGTAAGCGTCGCACCAAGAGAGGTAGCAAGGCTGGTGTATCCCCAAATGCGCCTGATCCCCGCAGCAAGCGGGCTTGGAAGATGCTGGATACCCGGCACCGCAAGAGGCCTGAGCATCGACTCAAGAAAGGCGATGTGATTGGCGGGATATGCGCCGCCGCCGTTCTGGTAGCCTCGATTGAGATCGCCTGACCGCATCTCCCGGCGCGGTATCATGCCTGAGGCCATCCATACGTGCCGCCTGCCAGCTCCTGTCATCTTGCCAAATAAACTCAAATCGCACCCTCACCACCCGCGGGGCACTGCAACAAGGTTCCGGCCTTTCAACATGCCTCCCTGCGGTTGCGGCCCAGCCTTGGTTCGGTGTCCAAACCTTGGACGACATTCAACGACGTGCGACGGTGCCTGCTTCAGCGTGAACGGTCATCGCACACCCATTAAAACGGAACCGTCAAACATGGTGGTGCTGCCGAGCGATCACCTCTAGGTCGTCGTCCAAGCGCCGCCAAAGCGTGCGACTTGGGATCTGGTACGCACGGCAAAAGCCTGGTTTCTGGGGAACCGATCCGGCAGATCGTCTCGTCTTCCTCAAGCTTCCACATGGCGCAAGGCACCTTTCTCGAACCGCGGGGCCGATATCAGGAGCGCGGACATGTGCCGGTGATCAAAGCATCACGACCGAAGGCATCACCCTTTACACGTTCCCCACGGCATACCGGAGGTTCTGCAGCGACCAGACGGTCAGTCATCCGTGTCGGTGCGGTCCGCCTGACACAACCGCAGCGGAACAAGGCCATAAACCCAAAGTATTTTTTCGACACGCTCGACATCAAATGGATCGGCACCCACAACTTCTGATACGATGTTGGCTCTGATCCCCTCACGCTTGATCGAACCCGGCAGCATACACTTCGAAAGACTGAGGATGATCTCGCACACCCGAGACAAGCTTGGTGCCTCTCAACGAGGGAGTACAGGTGCACAATAATACCGGTGCTTGGACGTGCCGTATCGTTTTTGACGTGGACCCGGAATCAGTGGCGCCAAACGCGGTATGGCGGCCATTGGAGGACAATGACATATGCAGCCTCACGGCGTGTCGCCCGGGAGATATCGCCCCTTGAACCGGCGGGAGCATGCGCACCGCCAGACCGCAAAGACCCGTTTGTCTCTATGGCCTGCGAAACAATTAGCAAGGGCGTTCCAATCAGGTCCTGCGTTCAAACCGCCTTGCTGTCTTGGGCTCCCGGGTTGGCGAGGTAAGGCGCATCGTTGGGCTGCAGGTCGACCCACTTTGTTTCCAGCAACCAGGCGATCTCTTCACCGGAAACCGCTTTGTCGAACAGAAAGCCCTGGCCGAGACCACAGTCCAGTGACCGGATAAAATCCAGATCCTCGGCTGTCTCGATCCCTTCTGCCGTGACGTCCAGATCCAGCCCCCGTGCCAGCGACATGATGCCCGTGACGATCTTTTGGTTTTGAGGCTGAGCGCCGATATCTGTGATGAAACCGCGGTCGATCTTGATCCGGTCAAACGGCAGTTGTCGCAGACTGGCGAGGCTGGAATACCCCGTGCCAAAATCGTCAAGTGCAACCGAGATGCCCACAGCCTTGAGGGCATTCAGCTTCTCGCGGGCAACCTGAAAATCACGGATAACAAGGCTTTCGGTAACCTCAATCGTCAGCCGTCTCGGGTCAAAGTCGCTCTCCTCCAGAATGCTGGTGATGTCCGTGACCAGCGCAGGGTCGTGAAACTGGAGTGCGGACAGATTGAATGACAGCGAAAGCCGGGGATCCCAGTCACGCGCCGCCTCACAGGCCCGGCGCAACAGGCTGCGCCCCAGAGCATCGATCTGACCGCTGTCCTCGGCGATCTCGATAAAGACTGTTGGCGGGATATCGCCCCGTTCCGGATGGTTCCACCGGGCCAGGACTTCGAAGCCGGTGATCGCCTGATTTTCGATGTCCACAATGGGCTGATACCAGGGCTCGATTTTCTGGGAACTGATCGCCTCTCGCAGGTCGGTTTCGATCCGGGCGCGTTCGGTGGCTTCACTGTCAAGTTGCGCATCGTACCAGGCAAACCGGGCACGTCCGAGGTTCTTTGCTGTGTAGAGCGCCTTGTCAGCCTGACCCAGCACCAGAGAATGGCGCGCGCTGTCGGCCCACTGGGCGAGCCCGACGCTGCAGCTGATATGCAGGCGAAGCTGACCATAGTCAAACGCACGCTCCATGGAGTGCAGCAGGCGGCGCGCGATACGCTCGATACCGTTGGCATCGAGGCCCCGTTCAAAGATCACCGCAAACTCGTCCCCCCCCAACCGCGCGACGGTGGTTTTCTCGCCCACGACCTCCTCAAGCCGCGTGGCAACCTCGCGCAGAATTGCGTCTCCGGCCGCGTGTCCGTGCAGGTCGTTCACCGATTTGAAGCGGTCCAGATCCACCATGGCGATAAAGCGGGAAACCTTGCTGCCGTCGTCTTCCAGATGGGACAGCGCCTCTGCAAAGGCGCGGCGGTTCAACAACCCGGTCAGAGGATCATGACGCGCGTTCCGTTCCGCGCGCTGGTGCTCGTCTTCCCGGGCCGTGATCGCTGCCTTCAACTGTTTTGACTTGTAGATGGAGGAGAACATCAGTGCCAGCGTCAGGTTGATCACCAGCAGGCCGAACTCGTCGAGGTCCCAATCCTCATGCGCGCGCGAGAACTCGTAGAATTCCTCGAAAAGCTCGTACTCCGCCATGAAAGGCCAGGCGATGACGGCCGAGACAAAGAAAAAGACCCGGGCACTCAAGATCCGGGCGGACCATTTGGACCAATTGTTTTTGCCTGCCACGACCGACCACCCTTACGCAAAATCCAGCTACTTTGTACGGCGGTCAATCTTGCCAAGCGTTAAACTGTGGCGCGGAATCTGGCGTCATTTTTTGTAAAAACCGACAGGCCTGGCTTCACGCTGCCTCAGCGCCTTGCGCTCCAGCTGAGCGAGGCGTGGCGGCGGGTATGAAACTCGCCCATCAGGCCGATCATGACCAGCACGATCCCGACCCACATCGCATATTCCCAATCCGTATAGCGCGGGTTGTAGTTGATGAAGACGAAGCCACGCGACTGGTCGATCACATGAAAAAGCGGGTTCCAGTCGAACATCACCAGCATGAAGCCCGGCAGGCTGTTGGCCACGAACATCTTGCCCGAGGCGATCATGTTGACCCGCTGGTAGATCGAGGAAAAGATGCTGACCGCCTGCGGAAACCACGGTTTGAGCGCCAATAGAACCATGCCGAGCGCCACCCCGGTGAACCAGGCGATCAGCAACATGGCAAACGCAGGGACCGGTTGATCTATGACGACGGGTTTGACCGCCAGATGATACCCATAAAGGATCAGACCCAACGACAGCACCTGGATATAGAGCGCGCCGACCGCAGCGGAGGTAATCGCAATCACCGTATTCATCGGCGCGTGTTGCATCATCGGGCTTGCCGGCCCTTCGGATTGCAGAACCGCACTGAGTGACTTGGTGTGGGTCAGGAACAAGAAGACACCGGACATGATATAGAGCAGGAAATCCCCGCGAATGGACGCCCCGCGCAACCCCAAGAGCCAGAACATCCCGAAAAACGCCATCACGAAGATCACCGCCTGCACCACGTTGATCGCAATCGCGGCAAAGGCGTTGTTATGGGTCTTGCGGATCGACCGCACGGTGGAATGATAGATCAGTTCCAGAATGGTCAGCGCCGAGACGAGCTTGCCGCCCCTGGTTTTCGATGTCTGAAACATGACCGCTCTCGTCCTTTGCCAGCGCGACCGTCGCACGGAAATGTTGCTGTTCCGTTAGAGCTTGACCATAAGGGGCGTGATTTCAAACCGCAATGATCGCGAAAAAGGACCGTGCTGACCATGGATTACGAAAAACTGGCCGATGTAATGCGGCGTCTGGCAATCGAGGCGGGCGCGAAGATCATGGAGATCTACGAGGCCGATGATTTCGACGTGAAGGTCAAATCCGACGACAGCCCCGTGACCGCCGCGGACGAGGCTGCCGACGCGCTGATCTCTGCCGGTTTGCGCGCATCCTTTCCCGACGTGATGCTGGTGACCGAAGAGCAATCAGCCACCCATGACACCTCCGGCGATACGTTCCTGATTGTCGATCCGCTGGACGGGACCAAGGAGTTCATCCACCGCCGGGGCGATTTTACCGTCAACATCGCGCTGGTGGAGGGCGGCGTGCCCACGCGCGGTGTCGTCTACGCGCCTGCCAAGGGGCGGATGTTCTTTACCGATGCGACGGGCCAGTCGGTCGAGGAGACGGGCGCGCTGGCCCATGATCAGGTCGGCCCGACCACGCCGATCAAGGTCTCGGAGGCGGACAATGGCGCGCTGATGGTGGTGGCGTCCAAATCTCACCGGGATCAGGCGACGGACGATTACATCGGCAAATACGCCGTCAAGGACATGAAAAGCGCGGGCTCTTCGCTGAAATTCTGCCTTGTGGCGACGGGCGAGGCGGATCTTTACCCGCGTCTTGGCCGGACCATGGAATGGGACACCGCCGCCGGTCATGCGGTCCTGTCGGGAGCGGGCGGCGACGTCGTGCGCTTCGACGATCTGACGCCGCTGCGCTACGGCAAGGATGACTACGCCAACCCGTTCTTCATCGCCTACGCGCCGTCCGTTGACCTCAAATCCGGCTGATGTCCGTCCTCATCGTGATCCCGGCGCGCTACGCGTCCAGCCGCTATCCGGGAAAACCACTCGTTGAGCTGACCGGCGCCTCCGGCCAGTCACGCAGCCTGATCGAGCGCAGTTGGCGGGCTGCCGGTCAGGTCGCGGGTGTGGACCGTGTGGTCGTCGCAACTGACGATGACCGTATCCGGGACGCGGCAGAGGGGTTCGGCGCGCAGGTTGTCATGACCTCGCCCGACTGCGCCAACGGCACGGAGCGTTGCGCCGAGGCGCATGCAGCCTTGGGCGGCGGTTACGAAATTGTCGTGAACCTTCAGGGGGATGCACCTCTGACCCCTCATTGGTTTATCGAAGATCTGGTGACGGGTCTGCGCGCCGATGAAGGCGCAGGCATAGCGACCCCGGTCCTGCGCTGCGACGGCGCCACGCTCAGCGGCCTTCTGGAGGATCGCGCCGCCGGGCGCGTTGGCGGCACGACCGCTATCTTCGACCGCAACGGGCGCGCGCTTTACTTCTCCAAGGAAGTGATCCCCTTCACGACCCAAAAGTACCCACCTGACGCAGAGACACCCGTGTTTCACCATGTGGGTGTCTATGCCTACCGACCGGGTGCTCTGGCCGCCTATGCAGATTGGCCCGCCGGTCCGCTGGAGCAGCTCGAAGGGTTGGAGCAGTTGCGGTTCATGGAGAACGGGCACCGCGTGCTCTGCGTGGAGGTCTCGGCCCGGGGCCGGACGTTCTGGGAACTCAACAACCCCGAAGACAAGCCGCGGATCGAAAAGATGCTCGCGGACATGAGGCTGGATTAGCCTTTGGTGCGGCGGCCAGCGTCGCCGTCCGGCCAACAGCCTGATTTTCTGCGGATTTTGGTCGTGCATCAAAGTTTTTCGGCGTCGGGTGTCCCGCAGCCAGGGCGGAGACACCAGCGGTGACCGGTTCAAGAAGAGGCCCCGGGAAGCGTACCCGCCACGGGCCCCAACGCCGGTTGCCATTCCGCCAGTCACGTCCTGTCGGCCCCGAAGCACGTTCACTTTCGCCGCGATTCGCCGTTGGGCGTTTCGGCCCGGTATCCATTCACACGAAGCCCAAAACGTCAGCAGTGAGCTCTTCAACTATGCCGGGCATTTGGGTCTGGTAACCATCTGCCGAATATATTGGCGAGAGTCCGCCGTTTTTTGTAAACTGGAAAGAAATCAGCAATATCCGCTGTATCTGTGACGACGGTCGTGTTTTTGACGCATCTGCGTACTATTTGTGCGATAACGTCGACAATTGGAATAACAAGGACGAGGGTGAAATATGAAACGTAAGGTGACCAAAGCGATCTTTCCGGTGGCTGGTATGGGGACCCGCTTTCTTCCCGCGACGAAGTCGGTGCCCAAGGAAATCATGACCTTGGTCGATCGTCCGCTGATCCAATACGCCATCGACGAAGCGCGTGCGGCGGGCATCAAGGAATTCATTTTCGTGACCTCGCGCGGCAAGGGTGCGCTTGAGGATTACTTCGACCACTCCCCGGTGCTGGAGGAGGAACTGCGTCGCAAGGGCAAGGACGATCTGCTTGAGGTGCTGGAAACCACCAATATGGACAGCGGCGCGATTGCCTACATTCGTCAGCACAAGGCGCTCGGTCTTGGTCACGCCGTCTGGTGCGCCCGCCGCCTGATTGCCTCGGACGAGCCGTTTGCCGTGATCCTGCCCGACGACGTGATCGCCGCAGACCGCCCGTGTCTGCAACAGATGGTCGAGGCCTATGCCGAGACGGGTGGCAATATGGTCGCCGCGATGGAAGTGGCACCGGAAAAAGCGTCCTCTTACGGGGTGCTGGATGTGGCCGATGACATGGGCTCCATGGTCAAGGTGCAGGGCATGGTCGAAAAGCCCAAAGCGGGCGAAGCGCCCTCCAACCTTGCCGTCATCGGGCGCTATATCCTGTCGCCAACGGTGCTCAAGAACCTGAACAAGATCAAACGCGGTGCCGGTGGCGAGATCCAGTTGACCGATGCCATCGCCAAGGAAATCGACAGCAAGCGGGGCGTTTACGGCTACCGCTTCCGTGGCCAACGGTTCGACTGCGGCTCCAAATCCGGGTTCCTGCAGGCCACCGTTGCCTTTGGGCTCGACCGTGAAGATTTGCGCGACGATCTCTCCGCCTATCTGCATGACGTGGTCAACATGGGCAAAGCGGCAGAGTAACGCGCGCTCTGCCTTCCCTGGCCAGCACCGCATGCGCGCCTTTTGTCTAGCGTGCCTGCGGTGACCCTGCCACCCTGGACCCGTTACAAACTGCGGTTGATCCGCAAGCGTCTGCTCTGGCGCGGTTTTCGCAGCCGTCACGACCTGACCAGCGTTCAGAACAACACCTCCGCCATCGCTGCCGGTGACATTCTGCTTTTCGCGACCGTGCGGGACGAGGCGCTGCGTTTGCCGCATTTTCTCGCGCATTACCGGCGATTGGGGGTGCGGCATTTCCTGATCGTCGACAATGGCAGTGCCGATGGGACCGACGCGCTGTTGCGGGGTGCACCTGATGTGTCCGTGTGGCAGACGCACGCCAGCTACAAGGCCGCGCGTTTCGGCGTCAAATGGCTGGCCTGGTTGCTGCGGCGCTACGGACACGGGCACTGGACCCTGACCGTCGATGCGGACGAGCTGCTGATCTATCCCGACCATGACGCCCGCGACCTCGTGGCGTTGACCGGCTGGCTGGACGCACGCAGGCGGCGCGCCCTGCCCGCGATGCTGCTTGATCTGTATCCAAAGGGCTCGCCGGATGCGCAGCACTACACCCCCGCAGACGACCCCGTGCAGGTCCTGCCCTACTTCGATCCAGACGGCTACTGGCAGGAACGCCGTGGCAGCCACCGGGCCATCAACACCATGGGCGGCCCGCGGGCCCGGGTTTTCTTTGAACACGCGCCTGATTTCGCGCCTGTTCTCAGCAAACTGCCTTTGGTGAGCTGGCACCGCTCCTACGCCTATCTGAGTTCTACTCACGTCGCGCTGCCGCCTGTGTTGAACACATACCAGCCCGGCGACAGCAATGGCGCAGGCCCCAGCGGCGCGCTGCTGCACAGCAAGTTCCTGCCGGGAACCGCCGCCCGTGCGCGGGTCGAGCAGGTGCGGGGTCAGCAATATACCCGCGGCCCCACGCATGATGCCTACTACAATGCACTCGGTGAGGCGCCCGATATGTGGACGCCCGCGGCCACGCGGTTCACCGGCTGGGAACAGCTGGTCGGGCTCGGGCTGATGCGCCGCGGCGACTGGTAAGCGCAAACCTGCTGACTGCCCCCAAAGTAGTGGGTCCATCGCCCGCCTTGCCGCAATATAATATCAATAATTGGCAGTTAACCTTAATGGAAAGACCGTCAGCCTCCAGTCATACCGCTTACCGGGCTGGGACACACGGGCGATGGCGGGATTGAAAAGGGCGCGATCTTGGGTCTGCTGAGTTCTTATCGGATGCGTATCGCCCGCAAGCATTTGCGCATCCGCTGCACACGCAAGAGCTTTGAGTTGCGCCGCGTGGTGGATCGCACCGCCCGGATCGGTCGCGGCGACATCCTGCTGGTCTCGACCATGCGCAATGAAAACATCCGCCTGCCCTATTTTCTGCAATACTACCGCGACATGGGGGTGTCGCATTTCCTCATCGTGGACAACGACAGCGACGATGGCGGTCCGGAGTATCTGGCCGAGCAGCCCGATGTGTCTCTCTGGCGGACGGGGGCGAGCTATCGCAAATCCCGGTTTGGTGTTGACTGGCAGAATTACTTGCTCGGTCGCTACGGTCGCGGGCACTGGTGCCTCACCGTCGATCCCGATGAGTTCTTCGTCTACCCCTTTTGCGACACGCGCCCGCTGCGCGCGCTGACCGACTGGCTGGACAGCGGTCAGACCCGGTCCTTTTCGGCGATGCTGCTGGATATGTACCCCAAGGGGCGGCTTGCCGATCATCCCTATCAGTCGGGACAAGACCCGATCGAGACCGCCTGCTGGTTCGACAGCGGCAACTATTCGGTCGCGCGGGACCCGCGGTTTCGAAACCTGTGGATCCAGGGCGGCCCGCGCGGGCGGGTCTTTTTTCGCGACACGCCCGAACAGGCGCCCGCCCTCAACAAGATCCCGCTGGTCAAATGGTCCCGCGGCTATGCCTATGTGCAATCCACCCACATGCTGCTGCCCCGGGTCCTGAACAAGGTCTACGACCCCAGCGGCGGGGAGAAGACATCGGGCGTGCTGCTGCATACGAAGTTTCTGGACACTTTCGGTGCCAAGGCCGCCGAAGAGATCAGCCGCCAGCAGCACTATGCGGCCGGGGCGGAATATCAAGCCTATGCCGCCGGTGGGGGGGACGCGGTTGAGCTTTGGTGTCCGTGGTCGGAACGCTATCTCAACTGGCGCCAGCTGGAGGTGCTGGGGCTCATGTCACAGGGCAACTGGGCGTGAGCTTCGGTGTCATTCTGCTGGTGCACGCGGATTTCGACCGCGCCGCACAGCTGGTCCGCCATTGGGCGCGCGGGGGATGCCCCGTCGTGATCCACGTGGACCGCCGGGTAAAGCCCGCACGTTTCGATGCTTTTGCAAAGGCCGTGGCCGACCTGCCGGATGTGCTCTTGTCCAGCCGCACCGCCTGTGAATGGGGGACCTGGGGCCTCGTCGCGGCCACCCAACGCGCCGCGGAGCTTATGCTGCTGCGCTTTCCGGGGGTGGGCCACGTCTATCTGGCTTCGGGGTCGTGCCTGCCGCTGCGCCCGGTTCGGGAGCTGGTCGACTATCTTGCAGCGCGGCCCGATACTGATTTCATCGAAAGCGCGACGACCTCGGACGTTGCCTGGCCGGTGGGCGGGCTGGACACCGAACGCTTCACGCTGCGGTTTCCTTTTCCGTGGAAGCGCTACCGCCGCCTTTTCAATGGCTACGTCCGGTGGCAGCGCAGGCTTGGCGTGTCGCGTCGCGTGCCCGGCGGGCTGGTGCCGCATATGGGCTCGCAGTGGTGGTGTCTGACCCGCGCCACCCTGTCCGGCATCCTGACGGACCCGGCGCGCGCCCGCTATGACAGATATTTTCGCCGGGTCTGGATCCCGGATGAGAGCTACTTCCAGACCCTCGCGCGCCAACATGCCCGCGTGATCGAGAGCCGCTCGCTGACGCTGTCCAAGTTCGACTTTCAGGGCAAACCGCACGTATTCTACGACGATCATCTGCAGCTTCTGCGGCGGTCGGATTGCTTTGTCGCGCGCAAGATCTGGCCGCGCGCGGACAAGCTTTATGCCGCCTTCCTGAAAGATCCCGACAGCTTCGCGCCGCGGGCCGAACCCAGCCCGGGGCGCATCGACCGGGTCTTTTCAAAGGCGGTGGATCGGCGCATCCGCGGCCGCCGGGGTCTGCTGATGCAGAGCCGCTTCCCCGATGGCCGCCGGTCGGACCCCATGACCGCACAGCCATTTTCCGTGTTCCAGGGCTTTGCGGAGCTCTTTGACGGATTTGAGCCCTGGTTGGCGCGGACGACCGATGCGCGCGTTCATGGCCATCTCTTTGCGCGGGACCGGGTGCAGTTCAACGATGATCAAGGCACCATGGCCGGGGGGTTGAGCGACGGGGCCGCCCTGCGCGACTATGACCCCGAGGGCTTCCTGATGAGCCTCATCTGGAACACGCGCGGTGAGCATCAGTGTTTTCAGTTCAGCCCCGACGATGCGCAGGCCATCGCGCCGCGCCTTGCCCGTGACCCCAATGCGCAGATCTCCGTGATCAGCGGCGCGTGGACGGTGCCGCTCTTTCTCAGCCGGGCGCAGATCCCGGTCATCCGCAAAAAGGTGGCGCATCTTCAACGGGTTGAAACCGCCTATCTGGGCTTGCTTCGCGCGCCCGGCGTCAAGGCCAGAGCGCGGATCTGGACCCTGGCAGAGTTTGTCGAAGCGCCGATGGAGCATCTCCACACCATCCTGTCCGAGATGGGCGGAGGCCGCGTCCCACCGCCGATGGAGGTGCCGCGGATGGTGGATCTGACGGGCTTTGACCGGTTCCTGCAGGATCTCAAGAACCAGGGTTTGCACCCGCATGTGGTCGGCGACTTCCCCACCACCGGGTCGTCTGGCTGGCCGTCGGGTGACACGTCCGCCGAGGAGAGCCCCGGATCCGTCGCTCACTCCTGACAGCCGGCAGGCCCGGTGTTGTCGATGTCAGATCACCGGTTCAACAGACTGTGCCGATGCGAGACGTAGCACCGCAGGGGTAAAGGTTCTGCAACCCTGTGCCCCGCGAAAATCAGCGGCGCGTCATTTTCCGTTCAGTTCAAGGGCATCTGCTGTCTTTGCGGCGCAGAGTCACGTAGATACAGTTCGATTTCCGGCGCTTTAGAAAATCGCTGCTGCAGCCCTGATCTTCGGATTTTCCGCCCAAGGGACCACTTGCCCATCCGCGGGCAATCCTCCGACAGATCAACCACCACGGCGCGGGCCCGCCATCTTCGGCAAAGACACGGTATCTTGGCGGGACGCCAGACCCGTTACTCCGTGCGGATAGGCTGCCTGATGGTAAAGAAGAAGCCGGGCTCGCCCGCGCGCTCCAGCACCGCGTCGGGCACCACGCTTGGCCCGGACTGAAACACATTCGCGCCAAACTGCGGCAGCATCCGTGACAGCCGCTGCATCCGGTGAGAGGTGATCTCGGCGTAGAACGCCGCATATTCGGGTCGTGCCCGCAGCGCCGCGATCCGGGCGTGATGAGCCGCGACGCAGGCGGCATGGGCTGCCGCGATCTGCGGATCCGCCAGCAGCCGGTCGTACTCTGCCCGCACCGCCCCGTTCAGACGCGCGATGGAGCGGTCTTCTTCGCGGTTATTGTTCATGCGGAACCAGTAGATCAGCCCCTGGTCGCGGTCGACATGGTTGACCCGCCCGCGGTCGCGTTTGACCAGAAAGCTCTCGGCTGACCGCACCGCGTAGTGGTTCAGCGTGACCAGATCATAGCCGTAGGTGTCCTGAGTGGAGCGCCAGGCGTTGCGATACTCCTTGCGCGGCATGGGCAGACCGGACCCGTTGACCCAGCGGATCTGGTCAACCAGCTGCGGTTGCAGCCCCTTGGGTCGGTGCACGCCGAGCTTCTTGAAGATCCCCATCTGCCGGAACGCCGTCTTGAACCCCCAGGACTGATGCGGCTTGCGGCTTTCCTGCGGCGCGCAGCGGGTGAAGGCTTCGGTCACGAACCGCTCCTCAAACTCCGCCAGATCCGAGTTGCCAAAGAGCCGCCATGTCATGGAGATCATGTTCGCATCCGGCACCGCGTCAAAGAGATCCTCCAGCCGTCCCGCGCCCACGTGGATGTTGATGAATTCGTCCACGTCGATGCAGATCATCCAATCCACGGCGTGCACAAGGGGTTCGTCGGCGGCGGCCTGAAGGGCCGCGTGCTGCGGTTTCATCCCGGTGCCGCGATAGGGGTTGTCGCGGTGGGTGACGATGCCCCGTTCCTGCAAAAGATCCAGCAGCCGGTCCGTCCCGTCGGTGCAGTCGTTGGTGTAGATCAGGAAATCATCCACCCCGATGGCGCGGTGATGGGCCAGCCATTCGAGGATAAACGGCCCTTCGTTCTTCATGCAGGTGACGATGCCGCACCGTCCTTCGATCCGTTCGGGCCGCACCTCAAGCCGTGCGCGGGGCGGGCGGCGCGGGCGGGTGCCAAAGCTGGCCTGCGCCAGCTTGAGCAGATCGGCATCCTCGACCAGACTGGATTTGGGGACGATCTGGCTGACCGATCCGCCGGTGTGCCGCAGCGCCATGCAGCGCAGATAGGGCAGCGGCGGGATATCTCCCGGTGCGGCCCCGACCACGCGCACCAACCGCCAGACCGCTTCGGCCGGCGCTTTCGCGGGCGCAAGACACCAGCGCGGGTTTGCGGGGGAGGCATCGAAGCGCCGACAGATGTGATCGCCAAATCCTGCCGCCGCTTTCTTGTGCAGGCTCCACGGGTAGATGCGATGCCCGATCAGAGGCACCATGCCCGCGGGCGCGGCGCAGGCCAGATCGAACACACTGCCCTGTGGCCCCTGTGGCAACAGATCCGACAGTGCGAGGTTGAGCACCCCGCGTGCTTGTGCCAGAAAGAGGTGCCGCAGCAGCTCGAAGGTCACGATCTCGGTGAAGGGTGCGCGCCACGGGTCGGGTGTGGGAAATTCC
The DNA here is from genome assembly GCF_947496515.1 of uncultured Roseobacter sp. Classification (GTDB taxonomy): domain Bacteria; phylum Pseudomonadota; class Alphaproteobacteria; order Rhodobacterales; family Rhodobacteraceae; genus Roseobacter. The sequence goes on from NZ_CANMDB010000003.1 coordinate 266,715, forward strand.
ATACGGTCACGTCCGGGCGCGTCCGGCGCGTAAAAGGGCAGCGTCTCGTCCCCGTCCTGAGATCGCCCCAGCGGTGTGTCGAAAGAAACGACAAGCACGGTGCTGATGCTCTTGACCGGGCGTTGGCTGAGCGCAGTTGCCAAGGCCTCCGCTGCCTCCGGCCCTTGGCGGGTCAGGATCAATGCGCCCTCCAGCCCCTGCGCCTCGCGATGAAAGGCAAGCCACTGGTAGATCATCTCGGGCGTTTCCACCCCGTGCAGCGCCAGCGCGACGCGCTTGCCCGCCAAGGGCGTCGTTTCGGGCTCGGTCAGAGGGGCTGTGCCGGAGTGATCCGCGAACGGCAGAGTTACCTCGTTGTTTCGAACCGTTGCGCTGCCGATGATCTGCAGGCCGCCACCGATGTTGCGAGCCAGCCGCACCCCCATGTCAGCGGTGTCGTTGATGGTATCCGGCAATGACCCGGATTTGAAGAACAGCGCGACCTCCCGTGTGTGCTCTGCCGACGCGGGTTCCAATGGCACGGCGGCCAGCAGGACGGCGTCGCCGCAGGGACGGGTGGTGATGGGGTAATGCGTGACGATCATGAGGACTGCCGCACCTCCTCACACATCACGTAGTCCTGGGCAAAGGCACGTTCCAGATTGCGCAGATCCGCGGCTGTCAGCATGGCGCGCAGCTCCGTGACATCCTCTGCCGGGCCTGGCCAGAGGTGGCGCGGCGCTTCTGTTCCCTCGGGCAGGGCGAAACAGGTGGTGGCGATCACCGATGCCGTCGCCGCGAGGTTGGCCACGTCGCCGATGTGATCGTACCGGACCCGACCGTACGCAATATCGCTGGACTGCGGACGCCAATGGCGGTCCAGATCGCGGGCGCTGTTATCCTGCGCCAGCACGTCGAGAAACGCGCTGAGCGATAGCGTATCCTCGGGCGCGCGCCCGATATGGCGCATCAGCCTGTCCTTCTGCCGGTGCCCGCCTCTGATCCGGTCGGCCCAGGCTGCCAGCGTCCGCTCGGTCGGGTCGCGCACCACGGTGAACCGGAACCGCGTGGCATCCCGCAACGCGCTTTGCGCCATCTCCTCCGTCAGGCTGCGTTTGCCGCTCAGCATCAGCGCTTTTGGCGGTTTGTGCAGCTTGGCATGGGTCAGCCCGCCCGGGTCGCCGCCCAGAAAACCCAGCTGATACGTCATCAGTGTCGCCAGCACGTGGCTGCACGCCGCCTTGTGGTTCTTCATGTAAAGGAAAGGTTGCGCGGCCGTCCCCTCCGCCGACAGATGCACCGTCTGCAGGAAATGCGCGGTGCCGAGGTAGCACGCCAGCAGGGTGTTGTCGGGCGCGGGGTCCTCCTGTGCCAGGGCGTGCCTCACAAACCCCCGTTCCACCCGGTATTTCCGGGACAGCTGATCGCGGGACAGGCCCAGATCCCGTGCATCGGCGCGCAGGTTTCGACGCAGCGTGCGGGCCTCCTCAGCCGTGCGCAGGGTCTTGGGTTTGGCAGGGATCGGGGCCCGCGACGGGTCGATGCCGTGCTTGCGGAGCAGCCCGTGCATGTAGCTGCCCGCCTGCGGGCGATTGCTCTCCCGCTCCTGCAGCCGCGGCTTCATCCGCCGGGCCCAGAAATGCACGCCACGGGTCTCGGGCGTCAGCGCCTCTGCGGCGTCAAACCGGCTGAGGATCATGCGGTTACGGTGTGGAAAGCTGATGGGGTAGAAGGCCGCCTGCGGTCGCGCGTGCGCGATCTCGCTGCTTTGCTGCAGGAAATAGGTGACCGCTGCGGGACCGGTGAAGCCCCATGTCTGCTCGGTCAGATGCACCGGCGTGCCAGCGTCCCGCTCCGCTTCCAGCTCCCGCCGCTGCCAGGGTTTCAGCCAGGGGGCGATGGCGTAGGGATCGTCGAAGAACGCCAGCAGATTGCGCAGGGCAGCACTCTGCCGGGGCAGCGCCAGCACGGCGTTGCAGACCAGCCCCGGTTTCTCCCAGCCAAAAAGATACCCGTCCTCCGGGTCAAAGGGCCGGTGACAATACATATCCGCATCGACCCAGATGGCATCGGTCTGCGCCAGCAGATGCAGCCGCCACAGATCCGCGTGAATGGCCGGGCTGCCGGTGCGCGCGTGGCGCAGCATCGGCTCCGCCGGAAAGACCTTTGCCGCATCGCCTGCCGTCACCCCCTCCGGCAGGTTGTCGATGTGCGCATAGCTGTACAGCGTCGTGGGATGACCCGCATCGGCAAAGGATTTCAGGCAAAGCTGCTCCAGCCACGACAGCCGCCCGCCGATCCACAGGCTGGCAATCTCGGGCTGATCGGGCATTGGCGGACGGCTCCTGACGGTGGGACGGTGCCGCGCAACAGGCAGGGCGCAGCACCCTCGCACCATCGCGGACCCAGCCCCCAAGGTCCAGCCGCACGGCCGCGGAATAAACCCTTTGCATTTTCGCTTAGCAGAAGTAATTTGCGCATAGTAAAAAAGGGGAGGATAAGATGACACCACTGAAAGCTGCCGCGCTCGCGGCCGCCGCCGCGCTGCTGACAACGCCCGCGCTGGCCGAGACCGTGCTGATCCACGGTGAGCCTGCCCCCAACCGCGGTGCCCGCGCCGCAGCCATCCAATGGTTCGCCGACGAGGTCGCGGCGCGATCCGGTGGCGACATCCGCATCGACATCCAGTGGGGCGGTGCGCTCTTCAAGGCCAACGCGGCCAAGCAATCCATCCGCGACGGTGTCGCCGACATGGGCACCATCATCTCCGTCTACTACCCGCAGGAATTCGCCAGCTACGGCATCGCGGATCTGCCGCTCGACAACCCCGACGCCTGGGTCGGGATGCGCGCCACGGATGAGCTTTTCCGGACGAATGACGCGATCAAGGCCTCGCTGGCGGATCAGAACCTGGTCTATGTCGGCACTTTCACCACCAGCCAGGTCAACATCGGCTGCAACGGCGCCGCGATCCGCAGCATCGCCGATATCGACGGGCTCAAGGTCCGCGGGGTGGGCGCCTATGGCAAGGTCTTTGGCGACACCGGCGCCAATATGGTGCGCATGTCGATCTACGACGCCTACCAGGGGCTCGACAGCGGGCTCATCGACTGCTCGCAGGGCTATTCCTACGCGGTCTCTGCGCTCAAGCAGGATGAGGTCATGACCAGCTACACGATCCTCGACTGGGGGCAGGTGGGCGGTGTCGGTACTTTCATGAACAAGGATGCCTTTGATGCGCTGACGCCCGAGCAACAGGCGGTGCTGATGGAGGCAGGCTCGGACATGGTGGACCATTTCGGCGAGACGCTGACCGCCGCCAATGAGGGCGCCATTGCCACCATGAAGGAAAAGGGGATTGAGGTGATCACCCTGCCCGAGGCAGAGCGTGCGCAGCTGGTCGACCGCGGCGTTCCTTACGTGGATGCCTGGATCGAGACGGCGAATGCCACCGGGCTCGATGGTGCAGCCTTGCTGGAGGAGTACCGCGCCCTGCTGGCCAAGTATACGGAGCTGCGGGACACCGAAGGCTACCCCTGGGCGGAGTGAACGGGGATGCTCAAGCGCGTTGAAGCACTGGCTCTCGGGCTGGCGGCTGTGGCGGTTTTCGCCATGGGCGCCATGATCACGCTGAACGTGGTGCTGCGTCTGTTCGGGACGGCATTGCCTGACAGCGTGGTCATCGTGCGCGAGCTGATGGTGGCCGCGATCATCCTGCCACTGGCCGCGGTAACGGCAGCGCGCGCGCATGTCTGTGTCGAGGTGCTGACCAACATGCTGCCTCAGCGGGTGACGCAGGGTCTGATCCTCATCGGCTGGGTCGTGGGGCTGGCGGCCTTTGCGCCGCTGATCTTTGCCGCCTGGCGGGAGCTTGCGGCCACCTGGACCAGCGGCAGCTTTTACTTCGGCGATCTGTCCTTGCCCAAATGGCCTGGGCGGCTGGTGTTCTTTGTGGGCCTCTGCATCTTCTGGCTGCGTCTGTTGACGGTGCTAGTGGCGGATACGCGCGCCTTTCTCACCGGGCAGGAGGGATAGCCATGGATCCCTCTCTCATCGGGCTGATCGCCTTTGCCTCGGTGCTGGTCATGCTGGCCATCCGCGTGCCGATTGCCTTTGCGCTGGCACTGGCGGCCATCGTCGGCACCTTCTTCATCTTTGCCCTGCGCACGGGCAGTTTCGCGCCGGAGCGTGCCATCCGCCCCACTGCCTCGCTGACCTTTTCGAACGCCTTTGACCTCATCCACAACTACAACCTGTCGATGATCCCGCTGTTTGTGGCGCTGGGCCATATTGCCTACCGCGCCGACATCACCACGAATATCTACGAGGCCGCCAAGGTCTGGCTGGCCAACCTGCGCGGCGGTGTGGCCATGGCCTCCATCGTCGGCTGCGGCGGGTTCTCCGCCATCACCGGCAGCTCCATCGCCTGCGCCTCGACCATGGGGCGCATCTGCACGCCGGAGATGCTGCGCATGGGCTATGACAATCGCCTCGCCACCGCCTCTGTGGCGGCGGGAGGCACGCTGGGCTCGCTGATCCCGCCGTCGGTGCTCTTTATCATCTACGGGATTTTCACCGAAACCTCGATCTCGCAGCTGTTTCTGGCGGGCATCCTGCCGGGGATACTGACGCTTCTGGGTTTCGTGCTTGTGGTGGCCCTCTGGGTGCGGCGCGACCCTTCGGTCGCACCCGCCACCGGCACCGCCTACTCCATGGCCGAACGTCGCCGCGCGGCTTTTATGGCCTGGCCCGCGCTGGTACTCTTTATGCTGATCGTGGGCGGCATCTACGGCGGTATCTTCACCGCGACCGAAGCCGCTGCCGTGGCCGTTGCCCTCGCAATCCTGATCGGGGTGGCCCAGCGTCAGCTGACGCTGGAGGATCTGTGGCTGTCGCTCAAGGAGACCTGCATCCAGACGGCGAGCATCTTCATCATCGCCGCTGCCGCCAAGATCTTCGTGGCCTTCATCGCGCTCACCGGCGTGGCGCCGGACCTCGTGGCCTGGGTCTCTGCCTCGGATCTGTCGGTGCTGACCTTCATGCTCGCCGTGGCGCTGATCTATTTGCTGCTGGGCATGTTCCTCGACCCCATCGGGATCATGGTGCTGACTTTGCCGCTGCTCATCCCGCTGGTGGAGATCTACGGGCTCAACCTCATCTGGTTCGGGGTTGTGGTGATCAAACTGCTGGAGATCGGGCTGATCACCCCGCCGGTGGGGCTCAACGTCTTCGTGATCGCAAGCGTGGTGGGCGATGACGCGCCGCTGCACCGGATCTTTGCCGGGATCGCGCGGTTCCTCTCCATCGATGTGATCGTGCTGGGGCTGATCATGGCCTTCCCGGTTATTTCCCTCTTGATCCCGCAGAGCATGTGATGACCGACCGCAAATTTGCCAATACCCTCGCCCGTGGCCTGTCGGTGCTCCGCGCCTTCCGGGTCAGTGACGACGGCATCACCCGGACCGAACTGGTCGTGCGCACCGGCCTCGCGCCTGCCACGATCACCCGGCTGACGCACACGCTGAAAGAGCTGGGCTATCTCAGCCAGCACGGCAGCCTGCTGCGCCTCGGTCCGGCGGCCTTTGCGCTGGCCAGCGTGGCGAATGCGTCAGGCTCTTTCCTCGACATCGCCGATGGGGCGATGCAGGATCTGGCCGACCGCACCCGCACCATGGTGCTGCTCGCCGTGCCGGACGGGCCCAGCATGACGCTGGTGCGCACCTGGCGGCCGCAAGGCGTCGCGTCGATCTGGCTGGAGCCGGGCAACCGGGTGCCCATCGCGCATTCCTCCACCGGGCAGGCCTATCTGGCGGGCCTGAGCGCCGCACGCTTCGCCGCCAAAAACCCCGACGCCATCTGGCAGCAGATGCGGCAGGCGGGACGCGCGCAGCTTGCCACCCAGGGCTTCAGTGTCATTCAGGGGCCCACGCGCTACACCAATTCCGTCAACGCCGTGGCCCACCCTTATCTCGCAGGTGATCTGGGCGAGCCTGTGGTCTTTACCTGCGGCGCCACGCCGGACATGCTCAGCGACACCCGCGCGGTGCAAGAGGTCGGCCCCGCGCTGCGCGATGTCGTGCGCGCGCTCGAACGCCAGACCGGCGCACCCAGGAGCTATGATGCCAATAACTGAGAGGACACCATGACAGTTCGCTACGAAAAAGCCGGTGACGTCGCTCTGCTGGCTGCCGACAACCCGCCCGTCAACGCGCTCGGCCTCGATATGCGCTACGGGCTGCAAGATGGCATGGCCCGCGCGCTGGAGGATGGTGCGCGCGCGGTTGTGATCTACGGTCATGGGCGCACGTGGTTTGCGGGTGCGGATATTCGCGAGTTCGGCAAGCCGCCAAAGGACCCGATGCTGCCGGATCTCTGCAACACCATCGAGGCGTCACCGGTGCCGGTGATTGCCGCCCTGCACGGCACGGCCTTGGGTGGCGGGCTGGAGGTGGCGATGGCCTGTCACTACCGCATCTGTCTGGGCGACGCGAAACTGGGGCTGCCGGAGGTGGGTCTGGGCATCCTGCCCGGCGCGGGCGGCACGCAACGCCTGCCGCGGCTGGTGGGCTTTGCCAAGGCCATCGAGATGATCACCACCGGCAAACCCATTGGGGCGCAGGACGCCCATGACACGGGCCTCGTCGACACGCTCGCCGCCCCCGGCTCCGACCTGCGCGCGGCTGGTCTGGCCTATGCCGAGATGCTGTTGGCCAGCGGCGCACCGCCCCGCCCAACCCGCGCGATACCGGCGCCCGAGGCCGTGGATTTCGACTATGCCCAACGGCAGGTCGCCAAGAAAGCCCGCGGCCAGCTGTCACCGGTGACAGCGCTTGCGGCGGTGGCCGCCGCTGCCACCTTGTCCTTTGACGACGGGCTGGCCGAAGAGCGCCGCCTCTTCAACACGCTGATGGAGACCGACCAGCGCAAGGGGTTGATCCACGCCTTTTTTGCCGAACGGCAGGTGAGCAAGCTGCCCGAACTGGCCGGGGTTGCCCCGCGCGAGACGGATCATATCGGTGTCATCGGCGGTGGCACCATGGGCGCGGGCATCGCCACTGCCGCCTTGCTGGCGCGCCGTCACGTCACGGTCATCGAGCGTGACAGCGCGGCCGCAGAGGCCGGCCGCAAACGCATCGGGACCAACCTCGCCGGTGCGCTCCGCCGCGGCAAGATCGACCAGCAGACCCACGATGCGCTGCGCGATGACCATCTGAGCACCGCCACCGACTACGTCGCACTGGCGCATTCCGATGTGATCATCGAGGCTGTCTTTGAGGATATGGCCGTCAAGAAGCAGGTCTTTGCCCAGATCGAGGCCGTGGCCAAACCGGGTGCGGTGCTGGCCACCAACACCTCCTACCTCGACATTGACGAGATCGCCGCCAGCACTTCCCGCGCTGCGGACGTGCTGGGCCTGCATTTATTTTCACCCGCCCATGTCATGCGCCTGCTGGAGGTGGTCGTGGGCGACGCGACCGCGCCAGAGGTTACCGCCACGGGCTTCGCGCTCGGCAAGGCTCTGGGCAAGGTCTCTGTCCGCGCGGGCGTCTGCGATGGCTTCATCGGCAACCGCATCCTGTCGGCCTACCGCACGGCGGCCGATCACATGATCCTCGACGGCGCCAGCCCCTACCAGATCGACAGGGTGATGGAGGATTTCGGCTTTGCCATGGGTCCCTTTGCGGTGGCCGATCTCGCCGGGCTCGACATCGGCTGGGCCAACCGCAAGCGCCTCGCGCCCACGCGCCAGCCCCACGAACGCGTCCCTGCCTATGTGGATAGGCTCTGCGAGGAAGGCCACTTCGGGCAGAAAACCGGCCGTGGCTACTACGTGTACGACGATCGGAACCGCAGCGAAAACCCCGATGTCATCCCCCTGATCGAGGCCGAGCGCGCCGAACGGGGCACCCCCGCCCGCGACTTCACGGACGCGCAGATCCTGCGCCGCTACATGGCCGCCATGGTCAACGAAGCCGCCAAGGTGGTGGGCGAGGGCATCGCGCGCCGTCCGCTCGACGTGGATGTGGTGCTGCTGATGGGTTACGGCTTTCCGCGCTATCACGGCGGTCCGCTCAAATGGGCGGATCTGCAAGGGCTGCCGGACCTGCTGCGCGACATTGAAACCTTCGCTGAGGAGGATCCCCACTTCTGGCAGCCCGCGCCGCTCCTGAACAAGCTGGTGGCCAAGGGCGCCAGTTTCGACGACCTCAATAAGGACGCACAGACATGAAACAGGCCGTTTTCCTTGCCGCCGGGCGCACCGGCCTCGCCAAATCCTTCCGCGGATCGCTCAACCAGACCCACGGTGCCACGATGATGGGTCATGTGATCGCGGGCACCCTGGCGCAATCGGGCCTCGCCGCGGATGAGGTCGAAGATGTGGTTATCGGCTGCGGCTACCCGGAGGCAGAAACGGGCGGCAACATTGCCCGCCAGTCCGCCCTGCGCGCAGGGCTGCCCATTACCTCCGCAGGTCAGACCGTCAGCCGTTTCTGCGCCAGCGGGTTGCAGGCCATCGCCACGGCGGCCAATGCCATCACGCAGGACGGTGCAGGCCCGCAGGTCGCAGGCGGTGTGGAAAGCATCAGCCTCATCCAGCCCAGGATCCGCCGCGTGCCCGAACGCACGCTGGCAGCAGAGATGCCGCAGCTTTATCACACGATGATCGAAACCGCTGATCTGGTCGCCGACCGCTACGGTATCTCGCGCGCGGATCAGGATGCCTTTGCGCTCCTGTCGCAACAGCGCATCGCCGCGGCACAGCAGGCGGGGCATTTCAGCGCCGAGATCCTGCCCATGGACACGGTGATGCAGGTCAACGACCGCGACACCGGCGAGACCCGCGAGACACCCGTGACGCTTGATCGCGACGAATGCAACCGCCCCGGCACCACCCTCGAAGGGCTCGCCGGGCTGACCCCCGTGCGGGAGGGCGGGTTCGTCACCGCGGGCAACGCCAGCCAGTTGTCCGACGGCGCCGCTGCCGTGGTGATGATGGAGGCAGGCGAGGCAGAGGCCCGGGGCCTCACCCCCCTCGGTGCCTTCCGTGGTTTCGCCGTCGCCGGTTGCGGTCCCGAAGAGATGGGCATCGGCCCGGTTTTTGCCGTGCCCCTGCTGCTCGAACGCCACGGGCTCAGCGTGGGTGACATCGACCTGTGGGAGCTGAACGAGGCCTTCGCCAGCCAGGCGCTCTATTGTCGCGAGACGCTGGGGCTCGACCCCGATAAGGTCAACGTCAACGGCGGCTCCATCGCCATTGGCCATCCGTTCGGGATGACCGGCGCGCGGCTGGTGGCGCATGTGCTGCACGAAGGCCGCCGCCGTAGCGCCAAGCTGGGCGTTGTGACCATGTGCATCGCCGGTGGCATGGGGGCCGCTGGCCTCATCGAAATCTACCCGGGAGACTGAGAATGGACCTGACCCTTTCCACAGAGATGCAAGCCTTCCGTGACGAGGTGTGCGCCTTTCTCGCCGCCGAACTTCCCCCGGAGCTGGCCGAAAAAGGCCGCCGCCACCAGTCGCTGGACAAGCGCGATTACGAGTTCTGGCACGCCAAGCTCAACGACCGTGGCTGGCTCGCGCCCAATTGGCCCAAACGCTTCGGCGGGGCGGAGTGGGACGCGGTGCAGCGCACGATCTTCGAGGACGAATGCGCCATGGCCCACGCCCCGCGCGTGGTGCCCTTTGGGCTGTCGATGCTCGGGCCGGTCTTGCACAAATTCGGGTCCGAGGCGCAGCAGAACCACTGGCTGCCGCGTATCCTCGACGGCTCGGACTGGTGGTGTCAGGGCTATTCCGAACCGGGGGCTGGCAGCGATCTGGCCGCGCTCAAGACCGCTGCCGCGCGCGATGGCGAGCACTATGTGGTCAACGGGCAGAAGACCTGGACGACGCTCGGACAGCACGCCAACATGATCTTCTGCCTCGTGCGCACCGACCCCGCGGCCAAAAAGCAGGAAGGTATCTCCTTTCTGCTTATCGACATGGACACCCCCGGCGTCGAAGTGCGGCCCATCACGCTCATAGATGGCGGGGCCGAGGTCAACGAGGTCTGGTTCACGGACGTGCGGGTGCCGGTGGAAAACCTCGTGGGCCAGGAGAACGCAGGCTGGACCTATGCCAAATACCTGCTGACGCATGAGCGCACGAACATCGCTGGTGTCGGCTTTTCCCGGGCCGGGCTCGCGGCGGTCAAGCGCATCGCCACGCGCGCGCGCCAGCGCGGTCGCCCGCTGATCGAGAACCCGCATTTCGCCGCCCGCGTGGCACAGGTGGAGATGGACCTGATGGCCATGGCCACCACCAACCTGCGCATTGTCTCCCGCGCTGCGGCGGGTCAAGCGCCGGGCGTCGAGAGTTCGCTGCTCAAGATCAAAGGCACCCAGATCCGGCAGGAGATCACCGATCTCGCCCGCCGTGCCGCCGGCCCCCACGCGCTGCCTTTCGCCTCCGAGGCGGTGGAGGGCAGCAATGAGCCGCTCCCCGATCCGCTGGAGGCGGGGGCGGTGGCGGCCTCCTATTTCAACAATCGCAAGCTGTCGATCTTTGGCGGTTCCAACGAGATCCAGCGCGAGATCTACGCCAAGCACCTGATGAAAGGTGCATCATGAATTTCGACCTGACCGAAGAGCGCCAGATGCTGCAGGACACGCTGCGGCGGTTTCTGGCCGAGGCGCAGGGCGATGTCTGGTCGGGTCTGGCAGAACTCGGCGTCATCGCTGCGCTCTTTTCCGAGGAGCAGGGCGGCTTCGGCGGCGCGGGGTTTGACCTCGCGCTGGTGTTCGAGGAGCTGGGCCGCGCCGATCTTTCCCTGCCTCTGATTGATGCAGTGCTGGTGCCGGGGCGCCTGCTTGCTGGTCTGGGCGAGGACGTAAGCGGGCTTATGGACGGCACCGAGCGGTTGGCACTGGCACATACGGAGGCGAATGGAAGATACGATCTGGAGTGGGTCGAAACCCGCGCCGACGGTGACCGTCTGAGCGGAGAAAAGTCCGCCGTGATCGCGGCCTCCACCGCGGATCGCCTGATTGTCTCGGCCCGTCACAGCGGCGCGCCGGACGACACCGCAGGCATCGGCCTGTGGCTGGTTGACCCTGACGCACCGGGCCTGACGCGCCGCAGCTACGCACTGGCCCAAGGGGGCGAGGCCGCTGATATTTCACTGAGCGACACGCCCGGCACGCGGCTGACCGAGGAAGGCTTTGATGCACTCGCCGACACCATGGCCGCTGGCCTGCTGGCGCAGACGGCGGAAACGCTCGGCGCCATGGAAACAGCGCTCACCATGACGCAGGACTATCTCGGCACCCGCAAGCAGTTTGGCCGTCCCATCGGCAGCTTTCAGGCGCTGTCGCACCGCATGGTGGATCTGATGGTGGCCCAGGAACAGGCCCGCTCTGCCGTGATCCTCGCCGCGGCACATCTCGATCATCCCGCAGAGGAACGCGACCGCGTGCTGTCGGCGGCCAAGAACATACTGGGCCGTACGGGGCAATTGGTGGCTGAGGAAACCATCCAGCTCCACGGCGGTATCGGGATGACCGATGAATACGCGCTCAGCCGTTTTGCCAAGCGCATCGTCATGGCCGATCACCGCTTTGGCGACACGGATCATCATATGGAGCGGTTCATTGCCCTCGGCCTCTGAGACGCTCATCACCGGAGAGACAGGGGCGCAGCAGCTCATGGGCTATGTGCTCGACGTTGGTCACCCCGACCAGCGCGCCCGCTGCCGCCTCGAGGTGACGCGGGACCATCTCAATCGCCACGGCGTGCTGCACGGCGGCATCAGCAGCTGCCTGCTCGACAGTGCCGCGGGGGCCACCGCCTCGCTCAGCGTGGATGCCACGGGGCGGGTGCCGTTCCTCAGCGTCTCGCTCAACATCAACTACGTCGCCCCCGCGCGACCCGGCCCAATAGAGGCGACCGGGATGATCACCGGCGGCGGGCGCAGCCTGCTCTTTGTCGCGGCAGAGCTCCGCGACAGGGATGGCACCGTACTCGCCACCTCCACCGGGGTCTACAAGCGCGTACCGGAGACGCGCTTGTGACGGCGCTCAGCACATCCCTGACCCGGCGGCTCGGTATCCGCCTGCCCATCCTCGCCGGTGGGCTTATGTGGCTGTCGGATGCGGACTATGTGTCGGCTGTTGCCCGGGCGGGGGGGCTTGGCTTTGTCACGGCGGCAAGTTTTCCCGATGACGCCGATCTGATTGCCGAGATCGCCCGGGCGCGCCGCCTTTGCGGCGCGCTGCCCTTCGGGGTCAATGTCTCGATGCTGCCCAAGCTCGTGCCGGGCGAAAAGACCGAAGACATCTTTCGCCTGATCGCCGATCAGGGCGTGACGGTGATCGAGACATCGGGGCGCAACCCCGAACCCTACATGCGGCTCTTGAAGGATCTGGGGCTCACCGTGATCCACAAGGTCCCCGCGGTACGCTACGCGCTCAAGGCGGAACGGGTCGGCGTCGATATGGTGACCATCGTCGGCGCGGAATGCGGCGGTCATCCGGGGCTGGATATGGTCGGCAGCTTCGTCAATACCGCCATGGCGGGCGAGGCTCTGCGCATCCCCTTTCTGATCGGCGGCGGCGTGGGGCACGGCAGCCAACTGGTGGCGGCGCTCGCCATGGGGGCGTCGGGCGTGGTGCTGGGCACGCATCTGCTGGTGGCCGAGGAACTGAACGCGCATCCCGACTACAAGACCGCCATCGCCAACGCGACGGAGCGCGACACCGCGCTCACCATGCAGTCCGTGCGCAATACGGTCCGCACGCTGGCCAATGAAACCACCCGCGCCGTGGCCGAGATGGAGGCGCAGACCCCCGACATCACCATCGCCGATCTGATGCCGCTGGTCTCCGGCAAGATCGGACGCGCAGCATATCAGACCGGAGACGTGTCCCGCGGGTTGCTGTCCGCCGGTCACGCCCTGGGCCTGACCAGGACCATCGCGCCGATGGCAGAGATCTTTGCCCGGTTGGAGGCCGAGGCCGCCACCGCGCTTGCCCGGTTGAACGGCCAGACCGAGCGCGTCGGAGAACGGGCATGAGCCTCAGGGTCCACCAGATGCTCGACGTGCAGGTCGCCGCGAGGCCCGACGCCCCGGCGATCAGCGATACCCAAGGTGAGAGGTGGACCTACACTGACCTCGCTGCCGCAACCGACCGTCTGGCGCAGGCACTCCGCAGCATGGGGGTGCAACCGAACGACCGGGTCATGATCGTGCTGGAGAACTGCGCCGCGGCGGTTGCCGCGATCTTTGCCACCTCGCAGCTGGGCGCAAGTTTCGTACCGGTCAATGCGCGCCAGACCGCGGCGGAGCTTGCCCGGGTGATCCAGCACGCGGACCCGGCGGCGATCCTCCTGACCACCGATGTGTCGGAGGATGCGGCCACGCACGCGGCAGAGCTGGGGGCGCACCCGCTGCCCGCCACCCCCGGTCTGGCCGCCGTCACGCACACCTCGGCCCCGGATCCGGTGTTGGAGGATGTGGCCACGCTGCTCTACACCACCGGCACCACCGGCACGCCCAAGGCGGTGATGCTGACCCATGCCAACCTTTATTTCGGGTCAGACGTGGCGCGCGGCGCGCGCGACGTGACCCATCGGGATGTGCTCTACGGTGTGCTGCCGATCAGCCATGTCTTCGGGCTGACCTCCGTGGTGCTGACGGCCGCCGCCGCCGGTGCGTCGGTGCGGTTGGAGCCGCGCTTTGTCCCCGCCCGGCTTTACGATGCGCTGCGCGACGGGGTCACGCTGCTGTCTGCCGTGCCTCAGATGCACGCGCTGCTGATGCAATACACCAAGGAACAGGGGCACGACCGGCTCCACTCCGACACGCTGCGCTATGTCTCCTCCGGTGCTGCCCCGCTCGATCCTGACTGGAAACGCAGGGCGGAGGCCTTTTTTGGTCTGCCGCTCCAGAACGGCTACGGCATGACGGAATGCACCGCCGGGGTGTGCCTTACGCATCACCGGATGGGCGATCCCGATATCTCCGTCGGGCAGCCCTTCCCGGGGGTGGAGGTGCGGCTGGATGCCGATGCACCCGGGGGTGACGGCGACGTGGGCGAGATCCTCGTGGGCGGTGGCGGCGTAATGAAGGGCTATTTTCGCAACGACGCCGAGACCGCGCGCACGCTGCTGCCCGGCGGCTGGATGCGCACCGGGGATCTTGGCCGCTTCGACGCGGCAGGCAACCTGCACATCGCGGGCCGCAGCAAGGAGCTGATCATCCACGGCGGTTTCAACGTCTACCCGCCGGAGGTGGAGGCAGCCCTCAACGACCATCCGCAGGTGATCCAGAGCGCGGTGATCGGCCATAAGGTCGATGGCGATGAAAAGGTCTGGGCCTTTGTGCAGGCCGCCCCCGACGACTGGCCCGACGCCGAGGCGCTCGGCCAATTCGTGGCCGCCCGGCTCGCGGGCTACAAGCGCCCCGCGCGCATCATCGTGGCGGAGAGGCTGCCCGCCGCCCCCACAGGCAAGATCCTCAAGCACAAGCTGATCGAGACGCTCTGAGCCCGCGCGCGTCAGTCTCGCTTGACAAGACCTCCCGATCCGCTGCAACTGATCTGGTGTTGGTGCCCGGTTCACGCCGGGTGAAAAGGGAATGTGCAGCCGGAACCAACCGGTCAAGCACAGCCGCCCCCGCGACCGTGAACGGATGAGGTTGGCCAAGGCCACTGGGCAGCATGCCCGGGAAGGCAGGCAAGCCGCAGGCAGAGGCCCAAGTCCGTGAGCCGGGAGACCTGCCAGCACCGCTTGAAGAAACCGGACGGGGTGTTCCGGTGTCGAGAACCGCGCGGAACCTTGCCGCGCCCCCTCTCGTCACCCGACCCGCGCCCATGATGAGACTGGGACAGACGATCATGACGAGCACCGCCGCCACTGCCGATCTGCTGGTCTGCGTCAAATGCAAGCGCGGGGCCCAAGACCCCGTGGATGACCGCCGCCCGGGCCAGCGCCTCTTTGACACGCTCAGCACGCGCGACATGCCCCCGGGTGTGCGCCTGCGCGCCGTTGAATGCCTGCAAAACTGCGATCACGGCTGCACCGTCGCCCTGCGCGGCGGCGGTAAATGGAGCTACATTTACGGTAATGTCGACGAGACGTCGCATACGGACATGCTGCTCGACGGTGCGGCCCGCTACACCGCCACGCAGGACGGGCTGATCCCGTGGCGCGAACGGCCTGAGCACTTCAAACGCAACTGCATCGCCCGCTTACCCCCGTTGGAGGACACGAATGACTGACCTTGCAAAACTCCCCGTCACCGTGATCACCGGCTTTCTGGGCTCGGGTAAGACCACGCTGATCAGCCAATTGATGCAGAACCCGGGTGGCCGCCGCCTCGCCGTGGTGGTCAATGAATTCGGCGATGTGGGGGTCGATGGCGACATCCTGAAAAGCTGCGCCATACCCGACTGCCCCGCCGAGAACATCGTGGAGCTGGCCAATGGCTGTATCTGCTGCACCGTGGCCGATGACTTCATCCCGACCATCGAGGCGCTGATGGCGCTCGACCCCCGCCCCGATCATATCCTGATCGAAACCTCCGGCCTCGCCCTGCCCAAACCGCTGCTGAAAGCCTTTGACTGGCCCGACATCCGGTCGCGCATCACCGTGGATGGTGTGATCGCCCTGGCCGATGCCGAAGCCGTGGCCGCAGGCCGGTTCGCGCCGGATGTGGCTGCCGTCGATGCCCAACGCGAAGCTGACGAAAGCATCGACCATGAAACGCCCCTGTCGGAGGTCTTCGAGGATCAGATCGCCTGCGCCGACATCATCCTGCTGACGAAACCCGATCTCGCTGGCGCCGATGGCTTGGCCCGCGCCCGCGCCATCATCGCCGCCGAGGCCCCGCGCCCGCTGCCCGTGGTCGAGGTCGCCGAGGGCGTTGTGGATCCGCGCGTGATCCTCGGGCTGGAGGCCGCGGCGGAGGACGACATGGATGCGCGCCCGTCCCATCACGACGGCCCGCACGAGCATGACCACGACGATTTCGAGAGCATCGTGGTCGACATCCCCGAACAGGCCAACCCCGAAATGCTGGTCCGCGCGGTCGAGGCGCTCGCCAAGGATCACAACATCCTGCGGGTCAAGGGCTACGCCGCCGTCGCGGACAAGCCCATGCGCCTGCTGGTGCAGGCCGTTGGCGCGCGTGTCCGTCATCAGTACGACCGACCGTGGCAGCCCGGAGAGGGCCGTCAGGGTCGCCTCGTGGTGATCGCGGAGCATGACGACATCAACCGCGCCACCATCGAGCATGTGCTCGGTCTGCGCGCGCCCGAGCCTGCCGAGTAACGCGCCATGCACGTCGTCTTCCGCGAAAGCCACGGGCTGGACGAGACCGAGACCCCCGTCGATCTGGGGCAGACCCCCGCCGATCTGGTGGTGCTGTCGTTCTCGGACAGTGACCTGGGTGCTTTCGCCGAAGGCTGGCGGCGCGGCGGCGGTGCTGCGCGGATGCCCACCCTGCGTCTGGCGAACCTTGTGGCGCTCCGGCACCCGCTGTCGGTCGATACCTATGTGGAACAGACGCTGGCGGGTGCAAAGGGCATCCTGATCCGCCTGATTGGCGGTGTGCCCTACTGGTCCTACGGGCTGCAGCAGGTCCGCGCCCTGGCAGAGCAGCGGGGCATCGCGCTGGCGGTTCTGCCCGCGGATGGCCGGGTGGACACGCGGCTTGACGACTACGCGACGCTGCCGGTGTCGACCCTGCGGCGTCTGTCACATCTCTGCGACACCGGCGGTGCCATCGCCGCGCAGGCAGCACTGGTGCAGATGGCGCTTGCTGCCGGGCTTTACGCCGGGCCGGTTGCGGGCACCAAACAGCTGCCGGTGGTCGGTGCATGGACGCCCGAGCAGGGGGTGACCTGCCCTGTGGTCATGCAAAGCTCGGACCGGCCCCGCATCGTGGTCACCTTTTACCGCTCTTATCTCGTTGCCGCCGATCTGGCACCCATCACCGCTCTCTTCGAGGCATTCCGGACCCGGGGCTATGACGTTATCGGCCTCTTTGCGCCCTCCCTGAAAGCACCGGAGGCCGCAGGCTGGCTGCGCCGTCAGATCGCGCATCTGGCACCGGCGGCGATCGTCAACGCGACCGCCTTCAGCGGCAAGGGCGATGGCGGCACCTCTCCGCTCGATGCCGCAGAGGTGCCGGTGTTTCAGATCGCCCTCGCCACCTCCACGCGTGAAGCCTGGACCGGGGCCGACCGCGGCCTCTCTCCCGCCGATCTCGCGATGCACGTGGTCTTGCCGGAGGTTGACGGGCGCATCATGGGCGGCGTTGCGTCGTTCAAGGAGCCGGGCGTCCGTGATCCCGATCTGGAATATGCCCGCTTCGCCCATGCGCCCGCGCCGGACAGGGTGGAGGCCATCGCAGACCGGGTCGACGGCTGGCTGCGGCTGGCGCGGACCCCGGTGGCTGAGCGGCGCGTGGCACTGGTGCTCTCCACCTATCCCGGCAAGGACTGGAACAAGGGCCATGCGGTGGGTCTCGATGCGCCCGCCTCCGCCCGCGCGATCCTCCACGATCTTGCGGAGGCAGGCTACGACGTACCGACGCCGCACCGACGTAATACCGACGTAATACCGACGTTATACCGACGTTGGGAATTGGCCGATTACGAGGCCGCCCTGGCTGCGCTGCCGGACGTGCTGCGCGACGATCTGAGCGCGGTCTGGGGCGCACCCGAAGCGGATCCGATGGTCCGTGATGGCGCGTTCCACTTCCCCGTTCAGGCGGCCGGCAACGTCATGATCCTGCTTCAGCCGGAGCGGGGCGGATCCGATCAGCGGGTGGACGACTACCATGATCTCAGCCGTACCCCGCGCCACGGATACGTCGCCTTTTATCTCTGGCTGCACCGGCAGGCGGACGCGCTGGTTCACATCGGCGCTCATGGCACGCTGGAATGGCTGCCGGGTAAATCTGTCGCCTTATCAGCGGCTTGCTGGCCCGAAGTGCTGGCGGGAGCGCTGCCGGTGATCTATCCTTTCATCGTCAATGATCCCGGTGAGGCGGCACAGGCCAAGCGGCGTATCGGCGCTGTCACCCTCGGCCACGTGCCCCCACCCCTGCGCGCCAGCGGCACACCCGACAGGCTGGTGCGGCTCGAGGCGCTGCTGGACGAGTTCTCCAATGCCGACGGCCTTGACCCGCGCCGCCGCGACCGGCTGCAAGACGACATCCGGGATGAGGCGCAAGCCCTCGGCGTCGAAGCAGACCTTGGTCTGGACGTTGCCAGTTGCCCCGCCGAAGCGATCACCCGGATTGACCGTTTTGTATGCGATATCAAGGAGATGCAGTTCGGCGAGGGCCTGCATATCTGGGGCCGGACACCCCCCGCCCAGGGCGCTTTCGATGCTGACGCCTCCGCCAGTGCCGAGCGCAAGTCCCTGCTTCACGCGCTCGACGGTCGGCGGATCGAGGCGGGTCCCTCCGGCTCGCCCTACCGCGGTCGCACGGATGTCCTGCCCACGGGCCGGAACCTTTTTACCACCGATCCCCGCTCGGTGCCGACGCGCGCGGCCCATGCCCAGGGCGTTCGCCTCGCCGATGAACTCGTCCGGCGCCACCTGCAGGAAGCGGGTGACTGGCCCCGTGCGCTGATCGTGGATCTCTGGGGCTCGGCCACCATGCGCACCGCTGGCGAGGAGTTTGCCATGGCGCTCCATCTGCTTGGCACCCGGCCTCTTTGGGATGCCGGGTCGGAGCGTGTGTCGGGTATCGAGGTGCTCCCCATCACCGAACTCGACCGCCCGCGCATCGACGTAACCTTGCGAATTTCCGGGCTTTTTCGCGATGTCTTCCCGCAGCTTACCGCGCTTTACGGTCAGGCCATTCGCGCGCTGGCGGCCCGGGACGAAGCACCCGACTGGAACCCTTATGCAGAGTGTCACAGCCTCGACCGGGTCTTTGGCCCCGCACCCGGCAGCTTCGGTCTGGCCCTCGGAGACACGGCGGATACCTACACGCCCGAGAGTCGCCGCGCCGCCGGAGAGGCTTGGCTGAACGCAAGTGCCTGGACCTTCGATGGTGACCGCGCCGAGCGGCAGGAAGAGGCGCTCCGCACCCGCGTGGCCGCCGCCGACAGCTTTGTCCACGCGCAGGATCTGCCCGAAACGGACCTGTTGCTGGCCGCTGACTACGCCGCGCATGAGGCCGGTTTCGCCGCCGCTCAATCGGTCGCTGGCGGTCAGGCAAAGCTCTATCATCTTGATAATACGGACCCTTCCCGACCCTGCGCCCGCGGTTTGACCGAAGAAGTGGCCCGCGTGGTGCAGGCGCGCGCCGCCAATCCCGCGTGGATCTCCGGCATGCAGGCGCACGGCTTTCGGGGCGCGGCAGAGATTGCCGCCACGCTCGATCACATGGCGGCGTTCGCGCATCTGGCGGGCGCCGTCTCCGCGTATCTCTTTGATCTCTACCACGACGCAACGCTTGGCGACCCACAGACGGATGCGTTCCTGCGCGAGGCCAACCCGCAGGCCCACGCCGCGATGCAGGCGCGGTTTGCGGCACTGCATGAGGCGGGGCTCTGGACGACGCGGCGCAACTCCATCCGCGCACAACTGGAGGCGGCGGAATGAGCGTGCAGGTCAAGGGGTGGTGCCCCGGCGCGCACCGTCCCATGGTCTCGGGCGACGGGTTGATCGTCCGCGTCCGCCCCTTTTTCGCTCGGCTGACGGCGGCACAGGGACAGGGGCTCTGTGACCTTGCGCGTGCCTACGGTAACGGGATCATCGACCTGACGAACCGTGCTAATTTGCAGATCCGCGGTGTGACAAAGGCGGGCTATGCTCCCCTGATGGTCGGGCTGGACGAGCTCGGGCTGCTGGATCCGACCCCGCGCGCAGAGGCGCGCCGCAATGTGCTGCTTCCCCCGTTCTGGGCTGACGGGGACCGGACGCACCGGATTGCCGCCGCGATACAGGACGCGCTAGCCGAACTACCTGATCTACCCGCGAAATTTGGGTTTGCGGTGGACGCGGGTGATGCGCCGATGCTGCAGGATGCCTCGGCGGACATAAGGATCGAAGCGGCGACGGGTGGTCTGATTGTCCGGGCAGACGGGGCAGAGCGTGGGCGGGCGGTGAGCGAAGCAGAGGTTGTTCCCGCGGTGTTGGAGCTGGCGCAGTGGTTTGCGGATCACCGCAGCGCGGAACACCGCCGGATGCGGCATCTGCTCAACCATCGCGCGCTGCCTGCGGGCTGGTGCGACGTCGCGCCGATCGCGGCAGTGCAGCCTCCGTACCCCGGTGTACATCCGCTCGGCCAGATGCTGGGCGTCGTCTTTGGCCAGATCGACAGCGAGGCGCTGTTGCATGTGATGGAAACCTCCGGCGCTACTGCCTTGCGGGTCACCCCCTGGCGCCAGATCCTGCTGGAGGCAGGCAGGCCGGTGCATGACATCCGCTTTGTGACACGCGCGGACGATCCCCTGCTGCGGATCGATGCCTGCCCCGGGGCGCCGGGCTGCGCGCAGGCCAGCGTCGAGACACGTGCATTGGCCCGGCGGCTGGCGCCTCTGGTTGATGGCAGCCTGCATGTCTCGGGGTGCGCCAAAGGCTGTGCCCGCCGGGCCGCCGCCGATCTGACCGTGGTCGGCGAGACGGGGCGTTTTGGGCTTGTTCAGGGCGGCACCGCGTGGGATGCCCCGCAAAAGAGCGGTCTGACCTTGGATGCGCTCATGACCGAAGTGACCCGCCTGCAATGACCTACAGCTACGAAACTGACGGCGCCGCGATCTACGCGCAGTCCTTTGCCACCATCCGGGCGGAGGCGGATCTGGCGCGGTTTGGCCCCGATGAAGAGCCAATCGCCGTGCGGATGATCCATGCCGCGGGGCTCGTTGGGTTGGAGGCGCACATCCGCTTCTCTCCGGGTTTCGCGCAGGTCGCCCGGGCCGCGCTGGAGGCCGGTGCACCGATACTCTGTGACGCCCGGATGGTCAGCGAAGGGGTCACGCGCCCGCGTTTGCCGCGCGACAACGCCGTGATCTGCACGCTGCAGGATCCACCGGTGCGGGAGATGGCGGCACAGATGGGCAATACCCGTTCCGCCGCCGCGCTGGAGCTTTGGCGGCCTCACCTGGCGGGCGCCCTTGTGGCCATCGGCAACGCGCCGACGGCGCTGTTCCATTTGCTCAACATGCTGCAAGACCCGGAATGCCCGCGGCCCGCCGCGATCATCGGCTGCCCCGTGGGGTTTGTCGGCGCGGTGGAGAGCAAGGACGCGCTCTGGGCCGATCAGCCGGTGCCCTGCTGCATCGTACAGGGGCGTCTGGGCGGCAGTGCGATCACCGTCGCGGCCATCAACGCCATCGCGAGCCGCGCGGAATGAGCACCGGGGGACGCTGCGGTACGATCCACGGTGTCGGGCTCGGCCCCGGCGATCCAGAGCTGATGAGCGTGCGGGCCGACCGGCTGTTGCGCAACGCGCGCCATGTGGCTTTCTTTCGCAAGGCGGGCCGGGCAGGTCAGGCGCGCCGGATCGTGGAGGGGTTGCTGCCTGCGGATGCGACCGAAATTCCGATGGAATACCCGGTGACGACCGAGATCCCGGTGAGCGATCCCGCCTATAACGCGGCCCTTTCGGCTTTCTACGGTGACTGCACCGAGCGGCTGCGCAGCCTGGCGAAAGCGGGCGAAGATGTGGTTGTGCTATGCGAGGGTGATCCGTTTTTCTACGGTTCTTTCATGCACTTATACACCCGCCTGCGCGATGCGGTACCGGTTGAGGTCGTGCCCGCGATCACCGGCATGTCGGGGGCGTGGACCGCAACGGGTGCGCCTGTGACCTGGGGCGACGACATTCTGACCGTGCTCATGGGCACCTTGCCGCAGGACCGGCTGACCGAGGCCATGGCCCGCAGCGACGCGCTGGTCGTGATGAAGATCGGGCGGCACATCGACAAGGTCAAAACCGCGCTGAAAGCCGCCGGAAAGTTTGATGCTGCCTGGCTGATCGAATATGCCACAATGGACGGCCAGACCGTGCAGCGACTGGCGGAGGCGGGCGAGGGGATCACGCCTTACTTCTCCATCGTGATTGTCCATGGTCAGGGCCGCCGACCATGAGCGGATCGCTCGTTATCGCGGGGCTTGGTCCGGGGGCGGAGGGGCTGGTGACGCCCGATGTGACAGCGGCACTCGCTCATGCAACGGATGTGGTGGGGTACATTCCTTATGTCGCGCGGGTGGCGGAGCGGCCCGGGCTGACCCTGCACGCCAGTGACAACCGGGTGGAAATCGACCGCGCGCGCCATGCGCTGGAGATGGCTGCGGACGGGCGGCGGGTGGTGGTGGTGTCATCCGGCGATCCGGGTGTCTTTGCCATGGCCGCGGCGGTGTTTGAGGCGGTGGAGGCAGGGCCGCCCGCGTGGCGCGATCTGGACATTCGTGTCGCACCCGGCATCACCGCGATGCTGGCCGCTGCCGCCCGTGTCGGTGCGCCGCTGGGGCATGATTTCTGCGCCATCAACCTCAGCGATAACCTCAAGCCCTGGCCGCTCATCGAAAAGCGTTTGCTGCTGGCGGTGGAAGCGGATTTCGCTATGGCCTTTTACAACCCACGCTCCCGTTCGCGACCCGAAGGCTTTGCGCGCGCGCTTGGCCTGCTGCAGGGTGCCTGCGGCGATGCGCGCCCGGTGATCTTTGCGCGCGCGGTCTCAACGCCGGAGGAGGCGATCCGGGTCGTTCCTTTGCCGCAGGCCACGCCAGAGATGGCGGACATGCGTACCATGGTGATCGTGGGCTCGTCGGCGACGCGGATCATCGCGCGGGATGGCGCGCCCCTGCTCTACACCCCAAGATCGGTGCCGGCATGAGCGATCCAGCCCATCACCTCATCTATGCTGTGCGCCTCGCGCCGTGCGGGCAGCGCGGGCCGGTCGATCATGATCACTGGCAGACCGATCGCGCGCGCCGCGGCAAGTTTGGCGTAGGCGCCTGTGCCGCCCGCGTTCTTGGAAACCACATGGGTGATCCGGTGCTGTCGCATCAGCCCGAGGTCGCCTGCTTCGCTGAAAGGCCCGCGGTTCACCAGAGTGTGACAGTCCGGAAAGGGCAGGGGCGCCTCGGGCGGATCCACCAATCGCAGCAGGTAGAAGTGTTGCGGGTGCGGCGCAAAGGCCGCCAGATGCATGCGCCCGATGGCGAGCATCACGCGCGCCGGCGGTCGGTCAAGCGCTGCGACGGCTCCGGGGATGTCGGGCACATGGGTCCAGCTGTCGCCCGGCTGAGCCCTCCACGGCGCTCGGGTCAGAGCGATCAGCGGCACGCGGGCCGCGTCACAGGCGCTGACCGCATTGCGGCTCATCTGCGCGGCGAAGGGATGGGTTGCGTCGATCACATGGGTGATGCGCTGATCACGCAGGTAGGTCGCGAGCCCCGCAGCACCGCCGAAGCCCCCAATCCTCTGGGGCATTGGCTGACGTACGGGTCGCGCCACGCGCCCTGCAAAGGAGATTGTGCCGCGCAGACCTGCCGCGCTCACCGCCCGGCAGAGCGCCGTTGCTTCGGTGGTGCCCCCCAGCACGAGCAGGTTCGGCGCCATGTCTGAGACCCCTTGGTTGACCATCGTCGGTTTGGGGGAGGATGGTCCGGGTGGGCTGGGCTCCGCAAGCCGAAAGGCGCTTGCGCAGGCTGAAATCATCATGGGTCCGCCGCGGCATCTGGCGCTACTGAAGGCGCAGGAGGGTGAGCTGATTCCCTGGCCCGTGCCCTTTGCCGACGGTGTTGAGCTGCTGCTCGAGCAACGCGGCAAACGCGTGGTCGTGCTGGCCTCTGGCGATCCTTTCTGGTTCGGCGCGGGATCGGTTCTGGCGCGGCATCTGGACCCGGGCGAATGGCGCTGTCTGCCGGGACGGTCCACCTTTTCGCTGGCGGCGGCTCAGATGGGCTGGCCGCTGGAAGAGACGACCTGCCTCGGCCTGCACGCGGCGCCTCTGGCCCGGCTCCGGCCGCATCTGGCACAGGGTGCGCGGTGTATTGTGTTGCTGCGCGACGGGGCGGCAGTGCAAACCCTCGCCACCTATCTGACCGATACCGGCTTTGGCGCCTCGACACTCACGGTCTTTGAGGCTTTGGGCGGCCCGCGCCAGACGGTGACGGAGGCCCGTGCCGAGGCCTTGCCCGACCGTCGCTTTGAGCATCCGGTCTGTGCTGCCGTGACCTGTGCAGGCGCAGATGCGCTGCCGCTGGTCCCTGGGCGGTCTGATGACTGGTTCGAGAACGATGGCCAGATCACCAAGTCGCCCGTGCGCGCCATGACGCTGGCCGCTCTTGGGCCGCTGCCCTTTGAGCATCTGTGGGACATCGGCGGCGGATCCGGGTCCATCGCCATCGAATGGTTGCTGGCACATCCCAGCCTCTCCGCCACCAGTTTTGAACGCGATCCAGCGCGCGTCGCACGGATCACCGACAATGCCGCGCGGCTGGGCGTCGACCGGTTGCAGGTCGTGACCGGCAGCGCGCCGGAGGTGCTGGGCGGCCCGCCCCCGCAGGCGGTTTTCATCGGCGGCGGGCTTTCCGACCCGCTCTTGAGCTGGCTGCGTACCCATCTGGCCACAGGTACGCGGCTGGTCGCGAACGCCGTCACACTGGAGACCGAAGCGCTTTTGGTGCAGGCTCAGGCAGAAATGGGGGGCGATCTGCTGCGCTTGCAACTGGCAAGGTCCGAACCGCTGGGCCCCCGGCGCGGGTGGGCCGCCAGCTACCCCATCGTACAATGGAGTGTGCGCCTATGATCGTTGCCGGGTTTGGATTTCGCAAAGAGGCCTCCGAGGCCAGTCTGGAGGATGCCTACGCGCGCGCCTGCAAATCGGTGGAACCGGTCTTGCTGGCGACGGCGGATGACAAGGCCGTGGCCAAAGTGTTCCGGCTCTTTGCCGAAGCGATGGAGCTGCCAGTCAAGGCCGTGCCGCCCGATGTGCTGCGCGAGCAGACGACGACGACCCAATCCGCGGCGAGCCGCAAGTCCCATGGCACCGGTTCCGTGGCCGAAGCTGCCGCATTGGCCGCCGCAGGAAAAGGCGCGCGGCTGCTGACCGTACGCCAGACCTCTGCGGACAAGCTTGCCACCTGCGCTTTGGCCATCAAGGAAGAGACATGACCGTCCACTTCATCGGCGCGGGACCCGGCGCGCCCGATCTTCTGACCCTGCGCGCGCGCGATCTGATCGCGGCCTGCCCGGTCTGTCTTTATGCCGGATCGCTGGTGCCGGAGGCCATTCTGGCGCATTGCCCACCCGGCGCAGCGCAGGTCAATACCGCGTCCATGTCGCTGGACGAGATCATGGAACGGATCAGCGCGGCCCACGCGGCAGGTCAGGACGTGGCGCGGCTGCATTCGGGGGATCTGTCCGTGTGGTCCGCCATGGGTGAGCAGATGCGACGCCTGCGCGATCTGGGCATCCCCGTCTCGGTCACCCCGGGTGTGCCGTCCTTCGCAGCTGCCGCAGCCGCTCTGGGCGCGGAGCTGACGCTGCCCGGTCTGGCACAATCGGTGGTGCTGACCCGGACGCCGGGGCGCGCGTCCTCCATGCCCGAGGGCGAGACACTGGCGAACTTCGCAGCCACCGGGGCCACGCTGGCCATTCATCTGTCGATGCAGAACCTCGCGCGCGTCGTGGCGGATCTGACCCCAGCTTATGGTCCGGGCTGCCCTGTCGCGGTGGTCTACCGAGCGAGTTGGCCGGATCAGCAGATCATCCGCGGCGCGTTGTCGGACATCGCGGACCGCGTGGGCGAAGGGATCTCGCGCACGGCGCTTATCCTCGTGGGGCCAGCGCTGGCGGGCGAAGGCTTTGATGAAAGCTGCCTTTATGCCGCTGATTACGACCGCCGCTACCGCCCGCAAACCGCAGACAGCCCCTGGGCCAGCTGGAGCCACGGCGATGACTGAGATACCGGGGATCATGATCTCCGCGCCCGCCTCGGGCACTGGCAAGACCACCGTTATGCTCGGTCTTTTGCGTGCGCTGGCGGACGACGGATTGGCCGTGCAGCCCTTCAAATCCGGGCCGGACTACATTGATCCGGCATTTCACCGCGCGGCCTCTGGCAGGCCGTCGTTCAACCTCGATACATGGGCCATGGGGTCCTCGCTGCTCTCGGCGATCTCGGCGCAGTCCGCCGGGGCGGAGATTTGCGTGGCTGAAGGGTCCATGGGGCTTTACGACGGGGTCGCGACCCGCGGTCAGAGCGGTTTTGGCAGCAGTGCCGAGACCGCTGCGCGCATGGGGTGGCCGGTGGTGCTGGTGGTGGACATCAGCGGACAGGCGCAGTCGGCGGCGGCCACGGCGCTCGGCTTTCGCGCTTATAATTCCGATGTGCCCTTTGCGGGTGTGATCCTCAACCGCTGCGCCTCGCCCCGTCATGAACGGCTGGCCCGGCTGGGGATGGACAAGGCGGGGCTCACGGTCCTCGGCGTGTTGCCGCGGCGCGGGGATCTGACCTTGCCGGAGCGGCATCTGGGCCTCATTCAGGCGGTCGAGCACCCGGATCTGGAGGCCGCCATTGCGGGCTATGCGGAGTTTCTGCGCGCGCATGTGGATGTCGCCGCGATCCGTGCCGCGGCGCGAGGTGCGACGCCGGGCGGAACAGGCCGCCTGCCGGAGCCGCCAGCGCAGCGGATCGCGCTGGCGCAGGATGCCGCGTTCTCCTTTGCCTATCCGCATGTTCTGGCTGGCTGGCGTGCCGCAGGGGCAGAGGTTTTGCCCTTTTCGCCGCTTGCGGACGAGGCGCCCGATGCCGCCGCAGATCTGGTCTGGCTGCCCGGCGGCTATCCCGAATTGCACGGTGGTACGATCGCAGCGGCGGCGCGGTTCCGGACAGCGCTGCGCACCCATGCGGAGACGCGGCCGGTTCATGGTGAATGCGGCGGCTACATGGCTCTGGGCGATGGGCTGATCGACAAAGACGGTACCCGCCACCGGATGGCCGGTCTGCTGGGCCTCGTGACAAGCTACGAAAAGCGCAAGTTCCATCTGGGCTACCGCCGGGCGCGGCTGCTGGCGCCGATGCCGGGGCATGGCACGGGGGCGGACCTGCGGGGGCACGAGTTCCACTACTCCACCATTCTCGAACAACCGGACAGACCCTTGGCAGAGGTTGCGGACGCGGATGGCAACCCCGTCGCGGAGACGGGATCGCATCGCGGGCAGGTCACGGGGACCTTCTTTCACCTGATCACGGCACAGGAAGCGGTCGGGTGAGCGGGTTTGTCAGCTTTGTCGGCTCCGGCCCCGGTGATCCGGAACTGCTGACGCTCAAGGCCGTTGACCGTTTGAAGCGCGCGGATGCCGTGCTCTTTGATGATCTTTCGTCCGGCCCGATCCTGACCCACGTGCGCGCCGGTGCCGATCTGGTTGGCGTGGGCAAGCGTGCGGGTCGCCCCTCGCCCAAGCAGCACCACGTGAGCCGCCTTCTTGTCGAATATGCCCAGTTGGGCCAGCGGGTGGTACGGCTGAAATCCGGCGACAGCGGCATCTTTGGCCGGTTGGAGGAAGAGCTGATCGCGCTCCGCGAGGCGGGCATTCCCTATGAGATCATCCCCGGCGTGCCTTCGGCCTGTGCGGCGGCGGCAGCGGCGGGCATCCCGCTGACCCGGCGGATGACGGCGCGGCGGGTGCAGTTCGTCACCGGTCACGATGCGGGCGGCGCGCTGCCGGAAGATCTGGATCTGGCGGCCCTGGCCGATCCGACCGCCTCCACTGTGGTATTCATGGGCAAACGCACCTTCCCGAAGCTGGCCGATGCGCTGGTGGCGCGCGGTCTGCCCGGTGACACGCCCGCGATTCTGGCTCAGAGCGTCAGCACGCAGGCCCAGCAGATCGACCGCAGTACCGTGGCCGCTCTGGCCACGCAGCTGGCGCAGGAAGTTGGTGATAAACCGGCATTGATCCTCTACGGGCCGTTCGCGGAGGGGTGAAGGTCGCTTTTATGCTTGTTGCTCACGGGGCATCAGCGCTACGACTGGGACACGGTGCCGCACGTGCGGCTGAAAAGGGAACCGGGTGAGAGGCCCGGACTGCCCCCGCAACTGTAAGCGGCGAATGCGATGGATGACCCACTGGTGCGTGCACCGGGAAGGGCCAGAGCGTGTTGATTCGCAAGTCAGGAGACCTGCCGTGAAATCGAAACGCCGCAATCGCGGGTACAGTATTCTGCCGGTGGGGCAGATCAGAAAGGACTGAGAATGCATATCGAACCAGGTGTCGTCGACGGGGCCAAGATGGCCTTTGCCTATGTGACAGCGGCAGGGGCTGCGGGCTATACGGCCAAGCTCGCGCTTGCCGATCTCAAGGACCACAGCGGCGTTTCCTTTGCGGCGCGCACGGTGATGGCGGCCGTGGGCACGTTTATCTTTTTCGAGGTATTGCCGCATTTCGCCGTCGGTATCTCCGAGGTGCATTTCATCCTTGGCACGACGCTCTTTCTGCTGATGGGGGCGGCGCCCGCGGCCCTTGGTCTGGCGCTTGGGCTGCTGATCCAGGGCGCGTTCTTTGCGCCCAGCGATCTGCCGATGTTCTTTGTCAATGTGACCACCCTGCTGGTGCCGCTCTTTGCGATCACCGCAGTGGCGAACCGTTTTATCCCGCAAGACCGGGCCTATGTGGATCTGGCCTATAGGGATGTGTTCAAACTGTCGGCCATGTACCAGGGCGGGGTTGTGGCCTGGGTCGCGTTCTGGGCGTTTTATGGTCAGGGTGTGGGGGCTGAGACGTTCCAGTCCGTGCTGGTCTTTGGTGCCGCCTACATGCTGGTGGTCCTGATCGAGCCCCTTGCGGACCTCGCCGTGCTGGCCGCCGCCAAGGCGCTGCGGTCCCGCAAGGTCGAAGGGCTGACGGCCAACCGGCTTTACCACGCGCACTGAACCGACACATGATGCGGTGGCCCGGGTCCCGGCTAGGGGCTCGGGCTTTTTTGTGGGGGAGTACATGATCGACAGGCTCTGGCTGATTGGCATCGGTACCGGATCGCTCGCACATGTGACGGGTGAGGGGTTGGAGGCATTGCGCGCAGCGGCCGTGATCCTGTTGCCGCGCAAAGGGGCGGATAAGGATGATCTGGCCGAGGTGCGGATGCGGATCATCGCCGCCTCCGGGTCGCAGGCCCGGATCCTGCCCTTTGACTATCCCGTGCGGGATCCGGATCTGCCCTATCTGGAGAGGGTTGCCCGCTGGCACGACGAGATCGCCGTGCGGTGGCAGGAGGCCTTGGGGACCGTCTCGCCCAACGGCCCCGTGGCGCTGCTGGTCTGGGGGGATCCGTCGCTTTATGACAGTACGATCCGCATCGCGCAGCGGCTGACCCCCGCGCCTGCCATTCGCGTCGTACCGGGGATTACGGCGATTCAGGCGCTGACAGCGGCTCATGCGATCCCGCTGAATGCCTTGGGGGGTCCCGTCACGATCACCACTGGCCGACAGTTGCGTGATCACGGTTGGCCCGAGGGGTCGACGCGCGTGGTTGTGATGCTCGACGGGGAGGCTCAGTTTCAGCATCTGGATCGGTCCGATCTGACGATCTGGTGGGGCGCCTACCTGGGCATGCCGGAACAGGTGATAGACCACGGACCGCTGCCCGATGTCGCCCACCGCATTACCTCGCTGCGTGCGGCAGAGCGGGCGCGCCACGGCTGGATCATGGATACCTATCTGCTGTCGACCGACACCCCTAGTTGAGAATGAATCGCAATTAGCTTGACTTCTTGCGAGTGACTTGCAATATCACCCCAAGTCGAGAGATTTTGAATCAAAGGTGGTGATATGATGGCGAGCGTGATCCGAACCGTTGCAGGTGCTTTACTTCTTGCCGGTGTTGCAGGGCAGGCCGTGGCAGAGGACAAGCTAAAGGTCGTGACGACCTTTACCGTGCTGGCGGATATGACGGCGAATGTGGCCGGTGACGCGGCGGACGTCGTGTCCATCACCAAACCGGGTGCGGAGATCCACGGGTACGAGCCCACCCCGCAGGACATCGTGCGGGCCTCTCAGGCGGATCTGATCCTGTGGAATGGCATGAATCTGGAGCTGTGGTTCGAGCAGTTCCTGTCCAATATGGGAGATGTGCCGTCCGCCACGCTGAGCGAGGGCATCAATCCGATCCCCATCGCCTCGGGCAGCTACGAGGGCAAGCCAAACCCCCATGCGTGGATGGGCCTCGACAATGCGCTGATCTACATCGACAACATCGAAAAGGCGCTGGCCGAGCATGACCCAGAAAACGCCGACACCTATGCTGAGAATGCCGCTGCCTACAAGAATGAGCTGCGCGCCACGATCGAGCCCTTGCGCGCCAAGATCGCCGATATTCCCGCAGACCAGCGTTGGCTGGTGACCTGCGAAGGGGCTTTCAGCTACCTTGCCCGTGACTTCGGGATGAAGGAGCTCTACCTCTGGCCCATGAACGCAGACCAGATCGGCACACCCCAGCAAGTCCGCTCCGTCATCGACGGCGTGCGCGCCCATGATGCGCCCGCGGTCTTCTGCGAAAGCACCGTCAACACAGCCCCGGCAGAGCAGGTCGCGCGTGAGACTGGCGCGGCCTACGGCGGCGTGCTCTACGTCGACAGCCTGAGTGCTGCGGATGGCCCGGTGCCAACCTACCTCGATCTCTTGCGCGTGACATCCGAGACCGTGGCCGAAGGGCTGCGCGGGGCGGGGGGGTAAGGATGCCCCTCCGAGACTGCCGCGGGGCACCCTAGATGCGCGATAACTCCCCCGAAACGCAGGAGAGGCCCGCCGCCCGTGAACCGGGGGGCGGGCTTTGCGCTGAACACGTCACCGTCACCTACCGCAATGGCCATACGGCGCTGTGGGATGCGAGCTTTGACATCCCGCGCGGGACGGTGACCGCGCTCGTCGGGGTGAATGGTGCGGGGAAATCGACGCTCTTCAAGGCGATCATGGGGTTCGTCCCTGCCGCACAGGGTCGGATCCGTATCCTTGGGCTGAGCGTGGCCGAGGCCTTGCGCCGCAATCTCGTGGCCTATGTGCCACAGGCCGAAGAGGTCGATTGGGCCTTTCCCGTTCTCGTCGAGGACGTGGTGATGATGGGCCGCTATGGCCACATGGGATTTCTGCGCCGCCCGCGGTCGGCAGATCACGCCGCGGTCGAAGAGGCGCTGGTGCGTGTTGGCATGCAGGACTTCCGCCAGCGGCAGATCGGAGAGCTGTCCGGCGGCCAGCGCAAGCGGGTCTTTCTCGCCCGGGCGCTGGCGCAGGACGGTCAGGTGATCCTGCTGGATGAGCCGTTCACCGGTGTCGACGTCAAGACCGAGGCTCAGATCGTGGCGCTGTTGCGCGCGCTGCGGGACGAGGGGCGGGTGATGCTGGTCTCCACCCATAACCTGGGCTCCGTGCCGGAGTTCTGCGACCGGACGATCCTCGTCAAGGGGACCGTTCTGTGCCACGGCCCGACCGAGACGACCTTTACCAGAGAGAACCTCGAACGTGCCTTTGGCGGGGTGCTGCGGCACTTCACGCTGGGCGGCGACACGCTGCACGACGACGAGGATGCGCGCTCCGTCACCATCTTTACTGACGATGAGCGTCCGCTGGTGCAATATGGCGACAAGACCCAGCGGCGGGATCCCAAACCGTGATCGCTACCCTGCTGGAGCCGTTTTCCTACAGCTACATGACCAACGCCATGTGGGTGTCGGCGCTGGTGGGCGGGGTCTGCGCGTTTCTGTCGGCCTATCTGATGCTCAAGGGCTGGTCGCTGATCGGGGACGCGCTCTCCCACTCGGTCGTGCCGGGGGTGGCGGGAGCTTACATTCTGGGTTTGCCCTTTGCTTTGGGCGCATTTCTGGCGGGCGGGCTGGCCGCGGCGGCAATGCTGTTTCTGTCAGAACGCTCGGGCCTCAAGGTCGATGTGGTGATCGGGTTGATCTTTACGTCCTTCTTTGGGCTGGGGCTCTTTATCGTGTCGATCAACCCGATGGCGGTGTCAATCCAGACGATCACCATGGGCAATATCCTCGCCATTACACCGGAGGACACGCTGCAACTGGCGCTGATCGGGATCGTTTCGCTGGTGGTGCTGATGGCGAAATGGAAGGATCTGATGGTGACCTTCTTTGACGAAAACCACGCGCGCGCCATCGGGTTGCGGCCGGGCCTGCTCAAGGCGGTGTTCTTTGTGCTGCTGTCGGCCTGCATCGTGGCGGCGATGCAGACGGTCGGTGCCTTTCTGGTGATCGCCATGGTCGTGACCCCGGGGGCGACGGCCTATCTGCTGTGCGACAGGTTCCCGCGGCTGATCGCGACGTCTGTGGCCATCGGCGCAGGCTGCAGCTTTACCGGAGCGTATCTGAGCTATTTCCTCGATGGGGCCACCGGCGGCGTGATCGTCACATTGATGACGCTGATCTTTCTGCTCGCCTTTGTCTTTGCGCCCACCTACGGGCTGCTGGCAGCGCGGCGCCGGTCTGCTGCGGCGCTTCGTCTGGGCCACGAGAGGGAGGGCGCCTAGTGGATCTTGCCAGCCTGATGGTGCCCTTTTCCTTTGCCTTCATGCAGAATGCCTTTCTGATCTCGCTCATCGTATCGGTGCCCACGGCGCTTTTGTCGTGTTTTCTGGTAATGAAAGGATGGGCGCTCATGGGCGACGCGGTGAGCCATGCTGTCCTGCCCGGGATCGTCATCGCCTATATCATCGGTGCGCCGCTGATCCTCGGTGCTTTCGCGGCGGGAATGACCTGCGCTGTCGCGACCGGCTATCTGGCCGAGAACAGCCGCGTCAAGCAGGACACGGTGATGGGCGTTGTCTTCTCCGGCATGTTTGCGGTGGGCATCGTGCTCTACGTCTCGGTGGAGACAAATGCGCATCTCGATCACATCCTCTTTGGCAATATGCTGGGGGTCGAGATGCACGAGATGTGGACCGCCCTTGCCATCTCGCTGGTGGTGGGCGGGGCGCTGATCCTGAAGTGGAAAGACCTGCTGCTGCACAGTTTTGATCCGGCGCAGGCGCGCGCCTCGGGCCTGCGGGTGACCTGGCTGCACTACGGCTTGCTGGCGGCTTTGTCGCTGTGCATCGTGGCGACTCTGGCGGCGGTGGGGCTTATTCTGGCCATTGGTCTGTTGATCGCACCCGGCGCGATTGCCTTTCTGCTGGTGCGGCGATTTGCGACCATGTTGTGGATGTCGGTCCTGATCTGTGCGTCTGCGATGATGATCGGCACCTACGCCAGCTTTTTTCTGGACAGCGCCCCGGCACCCACCATCGTTCTGGTCTTCACGGTCATGTTCCTGATGGCTTTTGCGCGGCGGCAGATCCTGACGCGGCGCGCGTCCCGGCAACGGACCGACACAGGGACACGGGTGTCGGCAAACACCTGAACCGTTTGGGCAACGGCGCCCAGGCGAGATCAGACGCGTCGTGCTTTCGGGAAGGGCAAAGCCCCCTCCCCCCCATCGAGGAGGGTCGGGCGCTGCCCGGCCTTAGGCCGGGTGCGCGGGCGGAGCCATCCGCGTGTCGGGTCATTCGGGGGGTATTGCAGGGCCGCTGGGTGGCCAGACAGAAAAAAGGCCCCCAACCGTCAGTCGGGGGCCTTTCGTGTTGAGATGGTGCGGTCGTTACTCCGCCGGGCTGCCAGCCATATCCTGATCAATGGTCGTCGGCACACCTGCCGCCTCGCGACGGCCATCGTTGAAGATCGCCTTGATCAGCGCCAGGCACATCAGCGCCATGACGATGGAGAAGGGCAACGCCCCGATCACCATCGCAGTCTGGATGGCACCGGTGCCGCCGGAGATCAGCAAGCCGCCAACCACGAGCGCCAGGGCCGCACCCCAGAACAGGATGTGGGGGCGCGCCTTCGGACCTTCGTCACCGGCGGCGTTGATGGTGTTCACGATCAGCACCGCGGAGTCCGCGGAGGTCACCAGGAACGTCATCAGCAGGACCACGATGATCACCGCCATACCCCACGCGAGGATTTCGGCGATTGGTGCCAGCATGAACTCGGTCATGGCAAAGATCTTGTCACCATTGGCCGCACCGAGGATCACACCGTTTGCGTCGCCGTTGAGCTCTAGGTCGATGGCGGTGCCACCGGCCCAGGCGAACCAGACAAAGCACATCAGCGACGGGACGATCATCGCGCCCAGTACGAATTCGCGGATCGTCCGACCGCGCGAGATGCGCGCAAGGAAGAGACCCACGAATGGCGCGAAGGCGATCCACCAGGCCCAGTAGAAGACCGGCCACCAGCCCTGCCACTGTGTCAGCAGGAAGGCCTCAGACCCTTCGACACCGTCAGAGGCATAGACGTTGAAGCTGAGCCACGGCAGGGCGACGAGATAGTCCCAGATGCCGATGAAGAAGGCCGATGCTCCGAACCATGTGGCCCCGAAGATGATGAAGAAGCTCAACAGGAAAATCGACAACACCATGTTGATGTTCGACAGCCATTTGATCCCCTTGCCCACGCCGGAGAGCGCGGAGAGGGTCGATGCCCCCATGATCACCAGCAAGGCGATAACGATGCCCAAGGTCGTGGCAGATCCGTCTTCGAGGGCGAGCCCGCTGATACCGATCCGTGTGAGGCCGGCGACGAACTGCTCCACCCCAAAGCCCAGCGTTTGCGCAACACCCAGGATCGTGGCCACAACGGCGACGATGTCGATGATGTGGCCAAGCGGACCTGAGAGCGATTTGCCGAAGAGAGGGGTCAGCGACGACCGGATGGTCAGTGGCAGCCCGCGACGGTAGCTGAAGAACGCCAGCGCCAGACCGGCGACAGCGTAGCACGCCCAGGCGCCCAGACCCCAGTGCAGGTAGGACCAGACATAGGCTGTGCGCACATTGTCGGCCCCCTGCGCCGTTGTCAGCCCCTGAATGACGGATGGGTTATTCTGGAAGTGCGCGACCGGTTCAGCCACAGCCCAGGTCAACATGCCAACGCCGATCCCGGCGCCGAACATCATCGAGAACCAGGAGAAATTGGTGAATTCGGGTTTTTCGCCCTCGACCCCGAGGTTGAGGCGTCCGGCTGTCGGCCAGATCGCCAGACCGATGCAGACGATCACAAAGGCGGTCACAACCCAGATGTACCAAGCGGCGAATTGAGCCAGAATGGCCGTATTCCAGTTACCCAGCACGGTGCCAGCCTGGGTCGGCCAGACGATGCACCAGACCACCAGCGCGCTGATGATGATCTTGCTGATGACCGTTACATTGACGCTGAATCCCCTATAAAAACCGCTATTGGCGGTTTTGATAGGCAAATCAGTAAGGGGTGGTTCTATCGACATATGCGTGTTCCCTGTTCATGGCGTGCCCTTTATTACGCAGAGCTGCCACAACCCTAGGAGCAATGCGGAAACTTGTACACCACGCGATTCGGAGGATTCTTGCCCGCTTGAGGGTCAATTCCGCAATTTTTGGCATAGCGCAGAGAAATTCTATAGCACCAGTTACCGGTTTCCACTGGCATGCCGGGGTAGATTTCCATGGGTCACCAGCGTCGCAGAATCAGCTTTTCGCGGTTGATTTCGCATCAGCGGCGAGCGCTCGGTCCGCTTCTGGAACGTTCAAGGTTGACCAAGTATCATCCCGTGGCGGGCTGGGCGGCGTGTCGCAGCTGCGGCAGTGAATGTTCACCTTGGCGATGAAGTTGGCCGAAATCGGAGCTGTCACAAAGAGAAACGCCATGATGAGCAGTTCGTGGAACGAGCCTTCGCTGAAGGTAAAGGAATGGATCATCGAGGCCAGCAGGAACGCCCCGATCCCCACAGTGCCCACCTTTGTCGGCGCGTGCAGCCGGGTCATGGAATCGTTGAATTTCAGCAGGCCGATGGCGCCAACCAGGGCAAAGATTGCGCCAACCAGCAGGCTGATCGCAATGGCGTAGGTCAGGACAAGCTCAAGGTTCATTCGATGATGTCCCCCCGCAGAACGAACCGGGCATAGGCCACGGTGGAGATGAAGCCGAGCATCGCGATGATCAGCGACACCTCGAAGTAGATCCGTACGCCCTGCGCGATCCCCAGCAGTACGATGAGGCCGATGGCGTTGACCACCATGGTGTCGAGCGCCAGCACCCTGTCGCCGGTCGATGGCCCCTTGATCAGCCGGAACATGCACATGACCTGCGCGAATGCGGCTACCACAAAGGCGATGATCAGCGCTGTATCCATCAATTGCGTCGCAAAGCTCATGCGAAGATCTCCTTCAACCGCCGTTCGTAACGGTGCTTGATGTCATCGCGCACCGCTTCTGGGTCTTCGGTATGCAGCACATGGACCAGCAGGCTGTGGCCTTCATCCGACAGATCCGCGGATACCGTGCCCGGGGTCAGGGTGATGGTTCCCGCCAGCATGGTGATGGCCTCGGGCTGGCGCAGATCCAGCGGCACCACGATCCAGGCGGGGCGCAGCTTGGCGTTGGGTTTGGTCAACACGATCCACGCGACCTCAACATTGGCGACCATGATGTCCCAAAGGACGATGAGGATGTAGCGGATCAGCCGTGTGGGGTGAAATGCCTGCGGTGTATCCGGCCACCAGGCAGCGGTGCCCCAAGGGATGATAATGCCGAGAATAATGCCGAAAACGACCATTCCAGCGGAGATCTCGTTTTGCAGAAGTGTCCACACCACGGCGAGCAGGATCGTCAGCAACGGGTGCGGTAGCAGCCATCGGTAGGCTTTGGCCATATCAATATCCCTCCGTCGGTTCGCTCAGCTTGCCCGGTGTCTCCAGCACGGTCGCGATATAGGGTTCCGGGTCAAACAGCTGGTCCGATATCGCGGTCATGTAGCGCGTCGCAGGTCCGGCAAAGACAGTATGCGCCGCGATCAGCGCGATCAGCCCGCCGACGGCAACATAGGACAGCATCGCGGGTGGTGTCGCAGGCTCTGCATCCTCCGCGCCTTCTGTCGCCTTGGCCTTCCAGAACAGCGTGCTGCCAGCGCGCGAAAAGCCGACAACCGCGATCAGGCTGGAAATCAGGACAGTGCCCCAGATCCAGGCGGCCGACGTGCTTTCAAACGCGGCGTCGAGCACCAGCAGCTTGCCCAGAAACCCCGACAGGGGCGGCAGGCCCGCCATGGCAATAGCGGCGGCGAAGAACAACGCCGACGTCGGCACCGCGCCCGCGATCACCGGCTGCGCGGTCAGCCTCAGATCGGCCCGGCCCGCGCGCACCAGATCCGTGATCAGGAACAGCGCCGCGGCTGCCAGCGTCGAATGCACCATGTAATAAAGCGCTGCGATGATGCTGGTGGGGGTGAAGAGCGAGATCGCCACCATGACCATCCCCATCGACCCGATCACGGCGAAGGCCACGAGGCGGTCCAGATGCCGCGCCGCGAGGATACCCAGCATGCCGATGGCGAGCGAGGCAAGTGCTGCGGGCAGCAGCCAGGTGGTGTGCAATCCCTCTGTCACCGCGAGATCCGGACCAAAGACCATCGTGTAGACCCGGATGATCGCGTAGGCCCCTACCTTAGTCATGATCGCGAAGAGCGCGGCGACGGGGGCGGGCGCTTCGGCGTAGCTGGACGGAAGCCAGAAGTGCAGCGGCAGCACTGCCGCCTTGATCGCAAAGACCAGCAGCAGTAGCACGGCAGCGATGCGGATACCCGCCGTCGCCTCTGCGCCGATGAGCGTCACGCGCTGCGCGAGATCGGCCATGTTGAGCGTGCCCGCCTCGGCATAGATCGCACCCAGAGCAAACAGAAACAGCGTCGAGCCGATGAGATTAAAGAGCACATATTGCACCCCCGCCCGCAGCCGCGCATTGCCGCCCGCGTGGATCATCAGCCCGTAAGAGGCGATCAGCAGCACCTCGAAAAACACGAAGAGGTTGAACAAGTCGCCCGTCAGGAACGCGCCCATGATCCCCATGATCTGAAACTGAAAGAGCGCGTGGAAATGCCGCCCGCGGTTGTCCCATTCGGACCCGATGGCGTAGAGCAGCACGAAAAGCGACAGCACCGCCGTCAGCAGCACCATCAGCGTCGACAGCCTGTCTGCCACCAGCACGATGCCAAAGGGTGCGGCCCAATCTCCCAGTTGATAGAGCGTGATCGTCCCGTCTGAGGCCTGAAGTGCCAGGCCGAGCGCGATACCGATCAGCGCCAGCACCCCCGCCACCGAGAACACACGCTGGATGCCGATGTGATAGCGGGCGGCCAACACGATAAACGGCGCCAGCAGGGCGGGCAGGATCACCGGGGCTACGATCCAATGTATCATTGTGTCTCTCCGGATCCGGTGCTCTCTTCGTCGAGGGGGTCGTTGATGCGGTCATCGTCAGAGCCCAGAAATGCACCAAGTGCGATCATCACCACCACCGCCGTCATCCCGAAGGAGATCACGATCGCCGTCAGCACCAGAGCCTGCGGCAGCGGGTCGGCATAGCTGTCGATATTGTCGCGCAGGATGGGGGGCGCACCGATGGTTAGGCGCCCGGAGGAGAACAGAAACACGTTGACTGCATAGGTCAGCAGCGAAATCCCCAGAATGACCGGAAAGGTTCGCAGCCGCAGGGTCAGGTAGAGGCCACAGGCGGTCAGCACACCAATGGCCGAGGCAACGAGAAGCTCCATCTCAGAGGCCTCCTTTCGCGGGGGTCGCGGGGTCGTTGCGCGACGGGTCGATGTCCATGGCGTGCTCTGTATCGGGCGTATGGGCGCGCCGCGCCAGCCTTGAGAAGCTTTCCAGCGACAACATCACGGCGCCGACCACCGCAAGGAAGACGCCAAGGTCAAAGAGCGCCGCGGTCGCCAGTTCAAACTCCTGGAACGGCGGGATGCGCACATAGGTGAAATCCGAGGTCAGGAACGGCTTGGTCACGAACCACGAGCCGATCCCCGTCAGCCCGGCGATCAGAACGCCCGCACCGATGATCCCGTGGTAGGGATACCGCAGCCGCGCCGAGGCCCAGTTGAAGCCGCTCGCCATGTACTGCATGACCACCGCAATCGACACCACAAGGCCCGAGATGAACCCGCCGCCCGGCTCGTTATGGCCCCGCAGGAAGATGTAGAAACCCACCAGAAGCACCACCGGCATGATCACCCGGGTCAGCACCACCATCATGGTGGGGTGCATGTCGCCCGCCCGCGGCTGATCCGGCTTACGGTTCAGCAGCCGCGCACGCACCGGACCGGACAGCAGCGTTTCCGTCAGCGCGTAGATCAGAAGGGCTGCGATGCCCAGCACGATGATTTCCCCGTAGGTGTCGAAGCCCCGGAAATCCACGAGGATCACATTGACCACATTGGTGCCGCCGCCGCCCTTGTAGGAATTGGCCAGATGGAACTCCGAGATCGGCGCGCTGATCGCGTCGCGCATGAGGAAGTGATAGGCCATGACGGTCGTGACCAAACCGCCCGCGATGGCCAAAACGGTATCGCGCGCGCGGCGCATGGTGCTGCTCTCCACCGGGGAGTGTTTGGGCAGGAAATTCAGCGCCAGCAGCAGCAGGATGATCGTGACCACCTCGACCGTGATCTGCGTCATGGCAAGATCCGGCGCGCTAAAGAATACGAAGCCGACAGAGACCATCAGCCCGGCGATACCGATCAGGATCAGAGACATCAGCCGGTTGCGGTGCAAAAACACCATGGCGATGGTGGCGGCGACCAGCATCGCCCAGCCCGCAAGGGCAACCGGGGTGGTGGGCTGCATCTCGCGCGTCGGTGCGCCCACCGTGCCCGTGACAAAGGCATAGGTGCCCGCGCCGATGATGGTGACGGCAGCAATCGCCCCGTAGCGGGAAAAGGCACCGTTGTGCAGACCGTGGATCAGCCCCTCCGCAAGGGAAACGAGCCGGGCGATCAGCCCCTCAAAGATCGTCTTGGCCTCGGGCCGCGGTGCTGCATCCCAGAGCCGCAGTGCGGGCTTGAAGACCGCCATCATCAGTAGACCACCGACAACCGCCGCGATGGACATGAAGAGCGCGGGGACCAGCCCGTGCCAGATCTTGATGTATTTGACCTCAAGTTCGGCGACGCCGCCGATCACGGATTTGGCGACGAGGAAAACGAAATCCTGAACGAGGAACGGCGCCACGCCGATGACGACCACCAGCACCACCAGGATCGCGGGTGGCAACCACATGCCGGCGTCGGGATCATGCGGTGTGGTGGGGTAGTCGTCGCGCACCGGGCCAAGGAAGGTGTGCCCGATGAGGCGAAAACAATAGGCCGCCGAGAAAAGCGAGCCGAATGTCGCCAGCGCGGGCACCAGCCACGGCGCACCAAAGAGAACTGTGTGCGTGGCCTCTTCCAGCATCATCTCCTTTGACAGGAACCCGTTCAGCAGCGGGATCCCCGCCATGGAGAGTGCCGCCAGCGTGGCAATGGTGAAGGTCACTGGCATCAGATGCCGCAAGCCGCCCAGCCGCCGGATGTCACGGGTATGCGCCTCATGGTCGACGATCCCGGCCGACATAAAGAGCGCCGCCTTGAACGTCGCGTGGTTGAGGATGTGAAACACCGCTGCCATGGCGCCAAAGGTCGTGCCGGTGCCCAGCAGCATGGTGATCAGCCCCAGATGGCTGACGGTGGAGAAGGCCAAGAGCGCCTTGAGATCATGTTTGAAGAGCGCGATCACCGCGCCCAGCACCATGGTGATCAGACCGGCGGTGGTGACGATATAGAACCATTCCGGCGTGCCTGACAGAACCGGCCACAGGCGTGCCATCAGGAAGATCCCCGCCTTTACCATCGTGGCGGAGTGCAGATAGGCCGAGACCGGCGTGGGGGCTGCCATCGCGTGTGGCAACCAGAAGTGAAACGGGAATTGCGCGGATTTCGTGAAGCACCCCAGAAGGATCAGCAGCAGGGCGGGCAGATAAAGCGGTGAAGCCTGAATGAGCTCGCGGTTCTCCAGAATGACGCTGAGGTCGTAGCTGCCGACAATCTGACCCAGCAGAAGCATCCCCCCGATCAGCGCCAGCCCGCCCATGCCCGTTACCGTGAGTGCCATCCGCGCGCCTTGCCGACCCTCGGGCAGATGCTTCCAGTAGCCGATCAGAAGGAAGGACGACAGCGACGTCAGCTCCCAGAAAACTAGCAAAAGCAATATGTTATCGCTGAGAACAATGCCCACCATCGCACCCTGAAAGAGCAGAAGGTAAGTGAAGAACTCGCCCATATTGTCCTTGCGTGACAGATACGCCCGCCCGTAGGCGATGATCAGCAAACCGATCCCCAGAATGAGCAGCGCAAAGAAAAAGCCCAGACCGTCCAGCATCAGCGTGAAGTTCATTCCGAGGCTGGGCATCCACTCGACCCGCGCGCTGACCACCTCCCCGGCGAGGACGGCAGGCAAGTTGGTCAGCAGCCCGATGAAGGCCGTCAGCGACACGGTAAAGGTGATGCCCGCACAGGCCTGCCGCCCCGCCGAGTTCATCAGCCCCGGCAACAGCGCGCCAAAGAAGGGCAGTGCGACGATCAAGAAAAGAGACACGCAAACTCCTGCAGTACGGGGTCGGGATCGCCTTCCTATTTGTGTCACAAACGCGCTGTGCTCAAGTAAAACCGTAAAAAATCAACGCAAAAGATGTCTGCGGCACGGCCCTTCGTCCGCTGGTGGGCGCAAAAAACGGGCTGTTGTCCGGCTGGATCGGCCCATCCTCCGATGGACCGGGCACCGAAGGTTCGCTAGCCTCAAGCGCAGTCTGCAGCCCTATTTCCTAGGTCCCTTGATGAACATCCAGCACATGCGCATTCTGATCGCCGTCATTGACACGGGCTCTTTCGCTGCAGCGGGAGAGGCCGTCGGCCGGTCGCAATCCGCCATCAGCCTGCAGATCAAATCGCTGGAAGAAGAGCTGGGTCTGACCTTGTTCGACCGTCTGGTGCGTCCGCCCCGGCCCACCGCCAAGGCCCGGGCGCTGGCCGATCACGCCCGCAAGGTGGTGACGCTATTTGATGCGACGCCGCAGGTTATTGACGGCGATCTGATCCGCGGGCGGCTGCGTGTGGGGGCTGTCCCCACGGTGCTGAGCAGCTTTCTGCCCCAAGCGCTGGCGGAGCTGCGCGCTCAACACGCGGATCTGTCCATCGACGTGCACAGCGACAGTTCGGACCGGTTGGCCGCCCAGCTGGGCGAGGGCGCGCTGGACGTCGCCGTCTGCACGCGCCCACCCAGCCCCATTGCCGGGCTGGACTGGCATGTGATCGCGCAGGAACCGCTGATGGTCCTGGCCCCCGTCGACGCCGGTGGTGACGTCCGGGCGTTGCTGACGGGCCATCCGTTCATCTGGTTCAACCGGCAAACCTGGGCCGGTGGCGCCATAGAGAGCCATCTGGCGGAGCGAGGCATCACCGTCGCCGCAACCATGGAGATCGATTCGCTTGATGCGATCCAGTCGCTGGTGCGGGCGGGTCTTGGCGTGTCCATCGTCCCCTTGTGTCGTGGGGGCAGTGGCCGTTGGCCTGGATTGCGGGCTGTGCCATTCGGGGATCCGCCGGTCACACGGGAGGTCGGCGCGCTCGTCCCGGCAGATGCGCGCGCATCCACGCTCATCAAGACGTTTCTCGGCGCGCTTTAGATTGAGTAAATCAAAAGATATATGCCAGATATTCTCGTTATTATTTGGTATACTGTTGAAGTAACCTCCTGATCACTCAGACCTTGCGGAGGTTTCCATGTTTGACGATCACTCCACCGACCACGCCTCGTTCCTGCTGTCCGAGCGGCAACAGGCGCTGCGGGCCCGTGCCCGTGCTTTGGCGGAGCGCACGGCCCGGGTTCGTGCGGCCGAGACCGACGCGACCGAGACCTACCCTCATGAAACCGTCGCAGAAATGACCGATGCTGGGTTCATGGGCATGGGGGTGCCGCACGCTCTGGGCGGGCAGGGGGCCAGCTGTCAGGACATCGTGCTGGTGGTGGAGGAGTTCGCGCGCTGCTGCGGGGTGACCGGGCGGATCGCGGTGGAGGGCAACATGGGCGCTATCGGTGCGATCCTCGCCTATGGTACGGATGGTCAACGGGAAATCGCGGCGCAACACGTGCTGTCCGGCGACAAACCTGCCATTTGCATTACAGAGCCCGACGCGGGCAGCGCTGCGACCGAGATGCGCACAACGGCGACCCGCGATGGCGACGGTTGGGTTCTGGAGGGGACAAAACACTGGATCACGGGGGGCGGTGTGTCGCGCCTTCATCTCATCTTTGCTCGGGTGATCGAGGACGGTCAGTTCAAAGGGATCGGCGGTTTTATGGCCTTTCTGGGCGAACAGGGGCTGGAGATTGGCCCGCGCGAGCCGACCATGGGCCTGCGCGGGATCCCTGAAACCGTGGTATGTCTGCGCCAGATGCGTTTGTCCGCCGACCGTCTGATCTGCCCGCCAGAGGGGGTTGCGAAGGGTTTCGCAGGCTTGATGAACGCTTATAACGCACAGCGGGTGGGTGCTGCGGCAGTGGCGCTTGGCCTGGCGCAGGGGGCGTTCGAGGCCGCCCGGGACTACGTCAAGACGCGCCAGCAGTTCGGCAGGCCCATCGCGGAATTTCAGGGTTTGCAGTGGATGCTGGCGGATATGGCCACGCAGATCGACGCCGCCCGTCTGATGATCTGGCGCGCGGCCCAGAGTGCCCAGCATCAGCCGTCGGGCTTTCCGGACCCGGTTCAGGCCGCGCAGGCCAAGGTCTTCGCCTCCGAGATGGCGGTAAAGGTCACCAATGATGCGCTCCAGTTGCACGGTGCCGCAGGCTATTCGCGC
Organism: uncultured Roseobacter sp.; assembly: GCF_947496515.1. Taxonomy (GTDB): domain Bacteria; phylum Pseudomonadota; class Alphaproteobacteria; order Rhodobacterales; family Rhodobacteraceae; genus Roseobacter. The sequence goes on from NZ_CANMDB010000003.1 coordinate 310,404, forward strand.
AACAACCCGGTTGAACGCATGCTTCGGGACGCGCGCATGTTCACCATCGGCGGTGGTACCGCCCAGATGCTGCGCAACCTGATTGCGGGTGATGTTCTGGATATGAAAACACCGCAAACGCGGGACGGATACCTTCCCAAAGGGTAGCCATCTGCGCGCCTCCGGGTTGGTCTATGGTATCGGTTGCAAATGCATCTGTTTTCGGGCCTTGCTTGAACAATCTGTGCATGGGCCGAGGCCCTGATCATTTCTGGAAGGCTCTTTGACCGAAAAAACGCGCAAACGCCCCTCCAGCATGGAACGTGCCCTCGAAGAGTTGCGCGCCATGATCTTTTCCGGACGGCTGGCCGCCGGATCGAACCATCTGGAGGCGGAACTGGCCAGTATGCTGGGTATGTCACGCACACCGGTGCGCGAGGCGCTGCTGATGCTGGAGGCGCAGGGTCTGCTGGAAATGAAGCCGCGCAAGGGCGTGCGCATCCTGTCGGTCTCTCCCGAAGACATGCGAGAAATCTACGATGTGCTGACCGAGCTGGAGAGCCTCGCCGCAGAGCAGGCGGCGCAGCGCGGATACGGCCCGGATGCTTTGGCGGATCTGGACCGTGCCATTGAGGAGATGGAGGCTGCCGTGTCCCGGGACGATCTGGATCGCTGGGCCGAGGCCGATGACCGGTTTCATACGGAGCTTGTCCGCCTCGGCCAGAACAGGCGGATCGAGATGATCTCCAACATGATGCGTGATCAGGTGCGCCGCGCGCGGGCCATCACGCTGTTTATCCGGCCGAAACCGGCGAAATCCAACGAAGCGCACCGGCGGGTCTATCAGGCGATTGCCCACGGAGACGCTGACATGGCGCGCGCGGCACACCGGGCGCATTGCCAACAGGCCCGCGAGATGCTGGTCGACCTGCTGGAACGTCATCGGTTGCGGGCTCTCTAGCGCTCGCTCACCTGCCGGATCACGCCTTGACTTCCCCGGTACCAACCGGTGTATCTGGCGCGAAATTCGAACCCGAAGGAATCCACGATGCACGCTTATCGCAGCCATACCTGCGCCGCTCTGACCTCTGAAAACGTGGGCGATACGGTGCGTCTGTCGGGCTGGGTTCATCGGGTGCGCGACCACGGCGGTGTGCTCTTCGTCGATCTGCGCGATCACTACGGTATCACCCAGGTGCTGTGCGATCCGGACAGCGCGGTCTTTTCGCAGGTCGAAAAGCTGCGCGCGGAGTGGTGCGTGCGGATCGACGGGGAGGTGAAGGCGCGCGATGCCTCGCTGGTCAACGAGAAGATCCCGACCGGGGCGATCGAGGTCTACATCCGCGATGTGGAGGTGCTGGGGCCGGCGGGCGAGCTGCCGCTTCAGGTCTTTGGTGATCAGGAATACCCCGAAGAGACACGGTTGCGGTATCGCTACCTCGATCTACGGCGGGAGCGGATGCAGGCCAATATGACCTTGCGCTCGGACGTGGTGGCGTCGATCCGGCGGCGGATGTGGGACAGTGGTTTCAGAGAGTATCAGACGCCGATCATCACTGCCTCCAGCCCCGAGGGCGCGCGCGACTTTCTGGTGCCGTCGCGGCTGCACCCGGGTAAGTTTTACGCGCTGCCGCAGGCGCCGCAGCAGTTCAAACAGCTGCTGATGGTGTCGGGCTTTGACCGGTATTTCCAGATTGCACCGTGCTTTCGCGACGAAGATCCGCGCGCGGACCGCTCGCCCACGGATTTCTATCAGCTCGATCTGGAGATGTCATTTGTTGAGCAGCAGGATGTTTTCGACACCATCCAGCCGGTGCTGACCGGCCTGTTCGAGGAATATGGCGGCGGCCGCACCGTCGATACCGACTGGCCGCAGATTTCCTACAAAGACGCGGCGCTTTGGTACGGCAGCGACAAACCGGACCTTCGGAACCCTATTAAAATGCAAGTGGTCTCCGACCACTTTCGCGATTCCGGCTTTGCGATTTTCGCAAAGCTGCTGGAGCAGGATGGCACCGAGATCCGCGCTATTCCAGCGCCGGGGGGTGGCAGCCGCAAGTTCTGCGACCGCATGAACGCCTTTGCCCAGAAAGAAGGGCTGCCTGGCATGGGGTACATCTTCTGGCGCGATCAGGGGCAGGGCATGGAGGCCGCAGGCCCCCTGGCCAAGAACATCGGACCCGAGAGAACCGAGGCGATCCGGCAGCAGCTGGGGCTGGATGTGGGCGACGCGGCCTTCTTCCTCGGTGGCAAACCGAAGGCGTTCGAGGCCATCGCGGGTAAGGCACGCAATGTGATCGGGGCTGAGCTGGGGCTGACCGACGAGAACCGGTTCGCCTTTGCCTGGATCGTGGATTTCCCGATCTACGAGCGCGACGAAGAAACCGGCCGGATCGATTTCGAGCATAATCCGTTTTCCATGCCACAGGGCGGAATGGCCGCGTTGGAGGGGGATCCGCTCGACGTGTTGGGATATCAGTACGATCTGGCCTGCAACGGTTATGAGTTGGTGTCGGGCGCGATCCGGAACCACAAACCCGAGATCATGTTCAAGGCCTTCGAGATCGCGGGCTACGGTGAGGATGAGGTGCGCAAGCGTTTCGGCGGGATGGTCAACGCGTTTCAGTACGGCGCGCCACCCCACGGCGGGTGCGCGGCGGGCATCGACCGGATCGTGATGCTTCTGGCGCAAGAGCAGAACATCCGCGAGGTCATCCTCTTCCCCATGAACCAGCGGGCAGAGGATCTGATGATGGACGCACCCTCCGAACCAATGAGCGATCAGCTGATGGAGTTGGGCCTGCGGGTGATTCCGCAGGAGTGAGCCTTTACGGCAGGCGTATCGGGTTGGCGGCAGCGCTTTCTGATAGCCGGTCGCGCCGCCGCGGTTCGTCGCTCTTCTGGGCGATGTCTGCGCTGGCGCTGGTTTTTCAGGGATATGGTTGGCGGGGTTTGCGACGCTTCGTTCTGTCCCGGCGGTGTCCTCTTCCCGAACAGAGGTGCTGAGGCGGTGGCATTGAACCTGAAGGCTCCGAACCCGGGGTGAGCCGAGACCGCCGCGCTGTGTATCTGGTAAAGACGATCTATTGAAATGCGGTGTCTGCCCGGTGATACGTTTCACCACATGCCGACGCTGGTGGGCGACAATGGACCGGGAGCACTCGGAGATCGGAAGGGTCAATGACTTTGGATCAGAAAGATGTGACGACCCTCGGAGCCGTCGTGCCAGACTGGTGCGCGCCGCCCGCGCCGACTGGGGCGCCACTGACCGGTCGCTATGCGGCGCTCGAGGCGCTTGATGCGGATGCTCATGCGGCGGCGCTTTTCAAGGCTTTCGACAGGCACGATGCGCTGTGGGACTACATGCCCTATGGCCCCTTTGCCACGGCGCAGGCCTATCATCGCTGGGTGGATCAGACGGTGCGCAAAGGTGATCCACTGTTCTACGCGATCCGGGATTTGCACTCAGGGCTCTTGGGCGGGGTCGCCAGCTATTTACGTATCGATAGGGCCAACGGAACAATTGAGGTGGGTCACATCAACTTTGGCCCGCAGCTGCAGCGCACGCGCGCTGCGACCGAAGCGATCTTTCTGATGATGGAGTGGGCTTTTTCAGCTGGCTACAGGCGCTTTGAGTGGAAGTGCAACGCGCTCAACCTGCCCTCGCGGCGGGCCGCACAGCGCTTTGGTTTCAGCTATGAGGGTGTGTTCCGGCAGGCAGTGATCAGCAAGGGCCGGAACCGCGACACGGCCTGGTTTGCGATGATTGATGCGGAATGGCCCGCGCTTCGCACCGCGTTCGAGCGGTGGCTGGCGCCCCAGAACTTCGACGCGGATGGCAGGCAAAAGCAGGCTCTGGGTACCTTCACCACGCCGGTTCGCGTGGCCGATGATCCGGCGTTGTGACGGTTTTCAGATGGCGAGCTTCTGGGTCAGTCGCTGCTGGATCAGACCTGCGATCTGCGCGCGCTCGTCCAAGGCGGATTCCCCAGCCGCGCGTTTGAGCGCCAGGTTGGTCGCGGCTTTTTCCAGATCATCATCCTTTGCGGATCGTGCAACGCCGCCCAGGAATTGGGCCACGTAGTCGAGCGCGCAATCATCGCTTGGATCATCCAGCACGCCAGCGATATGTGCCATGTCATCCTGGAAGGCCATGCGGTCGGGATGAATGATCTCGTCCGGCAATTCGCGCAGCCCGGTCGGTTGCCGATCCGGTGGCAGATTTGACAGAACAGCCTGCTGAAACACAGCCAGCGAATTGATCGGTTTTTCCAGAAACCCATCGGCGCCCGCGGCCATTGCAGGGGCATGTGTGTCCAGATCGCCGGAAGTGCCGAGGATCACATCAACGCGCGTTTCACTGTGCGAAAGCTCCGCGATCAGGTCGAGGCCGTCACCATCGGGCAGGCCAATATCCACGATCACCACCGATGGGCGGTAGACCTGCAGGTGTCGCCGGGCAGACCGCAGACAATCCGCGCGCCGGATCCGGGCGCCACTGCGCAGACATAAAAGACGCATCGCCTCGCAGGCAAAGCGGCTGTCCTCGATCACGAGGACCGTCACGCCAAGCAGCGGGCGGGCCGCCGTGGGTGCCGGGGTCGTCGCTACAAAAGGGTCTGTCTTGTCCATGATCGTCTCCGCAGGGTGACTCGGGGTTCTGCTGCAACATGGCGCATAGATGGCTAACAGCACGTTAATGCCCAACGTCGAAAACCCCTGCGACGCCGCGTCTATTGCATCGTCAATGCCGACGGCTCATAAGCACTCCAGACCTCAACTGACGGAGCAGTTTCATGATCGGCCGCCTCAACCATGTCGCCATCGCCGTCCCGGATCTGGAGGCGGCGGCCGCTCAGTACCGCACAGCGCTCGGTGCCAACGTCGGCGCGCCGCAGGCGGAGCCGGACCACGGCGTGACGGTAATCTTCATCGAGCTGCCGAACACCAAGATCGAGCTGCTGCACCCCCTTGGAGAGGGTAGCCCCATCCAAGGGTTCCTCGACAAAAACCCGGCAGGCGGCATCCACCATGTCTGCTACGAGGTTGAGGATATTCTAGCCGCACGTGATCATCTGCTTGGCACCGGTGCGCGCGTGCTGGGAAGCGGAGAGCCGAAAATCGGCGCCCATGGCAAGCCCGTGCTCTTCCTGCATCCCAAGGATTTCAACGGCTGTTTGGTAGAGCTGGAACAGGTCTGACGCCGAGAGGAGGTCTTACGACATGGGGATCACATCCGCGCTGGTTCTGTTCGCGGTCATCTGGTCGATGACCTTTCTGATCGTGCTGCCGATCCGGGTGAAGACCCAGGGCGATCTGGGCGAGATCGTGCCCGGAACCCATGCAGGCGCGCCAGAGGTGCACAACCTGGGGCGCAAGGCATGGATCACCACATGGATCAGTCTGGCGCTCTGGGCCGTGATCACCGCCATCATCGTTTTCGAGGTGATTACCGTGCGCGACATCGACTGGTTCAACCGCGGGGCTGATCTGACGCCAGTGCATGGAACAGATGGGTAAAGGTCGCAGCACCCAGGATCGGGACGATCAGGTTCAACAGCGGCACGGTCAGCGGCACCGCCATCAACACACCGGCCATCCAGATCGTGGTGAGATGCCTGCGGCGTAACACCTTGGCTTCGCGCCGACCCACGCGGCGCATGGCGGCGAGGGTGAAATACTCGCGGCCCAGCAGAAAGCCATTGAGCCCCCAGAATATAAAGGGCGCGGCGGGTGCGAAGATCAGATAGAGGATCAGTGCTGCGATATTGGCGGCGATCAGCACCCCCAGAAAGCTCACCGTGTCCCGCAGCGCGTCCGCGAAGGGTACGGGAGTGGCAGCAGGCAGATGCGGGTAATGTTCATCCTCTACCGCCTGTGCAACCGTCTCCAGGAACAGCGAGGTGATGGCGGAGGCGACGGGGATCATCAGGAAGATGGAGAGCACCGCTACCACCAGAACCGAGCCCCAGCCAAGCACATCGTCAATCCACGTGACCTCCCCGACAAAGGGCAGGCTGACCTGATCGCCCACCAGCCCGCCGATGAGCCAGACGAACCCGGCAGAGGCGGTAACCAGCAGCGCCAGCGTGAGTGCAACGCCCAGCATCAGCACGCCCCGGAACCGTCGGTCGGTCATCTGGCCGAGCGCTGCAAAGAACGCCCGCAGGATCATGCGCTGAGCCAGGTGGTGATGCCCGCCACATCCGGGCGGGGCCGTTCGGGCGGCGCGGCCCTTTCGGTACCGATGTGGATGAAACCGGCCACACGCTCCTGCGGTGCAAGGCCCAGAGCCCCCGTGCAGAAGCCTGCATCGTGACTGGGCCAGCCGCTAAGCCAGTTGGCCCCCCAGCCCGATGCCAGTGCCGCGTTCAATAGCGCCAGACACACGCAGCCCGCGGAGTAGCTTTGCTCGATCGGCGGGATCTTGTCAGAGGGCTTTTGCACCTCGATAACCGCAACGGCCAGATTGCCGTTGTCGAACTGACCGCGACCCTTGGTAATCTGATCGTCGTCGAGGCCGAGTGCTGCGCCACGGGCTGAAGCCGCCTCTGCCAGCCGGGCCATGGCGGGTTTTTCGATGATGATGAACCGCCAGGGCTCCAACTTGCCATGATCGGGCGAGCGGGCGGCGGCCTGCAGGAGCGGCGTCAGCTGCTCGCGGGTGGGCACGGGCGTTGTTAGCGTCTTGGCCGGGCGCGACCGGCGCGTCATGAGAAAGTCGAGGGCAGCGGGGTTTGGATCGGGCATCGCGTGTCTCCTGCGCTCAGAGTTGCTGGGCGAGATGGTCTATTTCCGCCTTCAGAAAGGCATCGAAACGGGGGTTGGGCTGGCGAACGTCGAGCGTATGGGCGAGCGGGTCGGGCGCGGTGATGTCACTGCCGCTGAGCGCTTCCAGCGTGGCATGACCGCAAAAGGGCACGTAGACCTCAGAATAGCCGCCCTCGTGCACCAGCACCAGCCGCCCGTCACAAAGCTGCTCTGCCGCCTGTTTGATCCGTGCGGTCATCTGGCGGAACGTCTCCGCCGTTGCCAGCATCCGGGCGAGCGGATCGACCCCTGCGGCATCATAGCCGCAGGCCACAATGATCAGGTCCGGTGCGAAGGCTTCGATCTGCGGCAGAACGACGGTGTCCATCGCGTGAAGATAAGCGGTATGGCCCGCCCCCGCGGGCAGTGGCAGGTTAAGGTTAAAGCCCTTGCCCCGACCCTCGCCCCGGTCGGTGACCGCGCCAGTATCCAGCGGATAGTTCCCCTCCTGATGCAGCGAGATGGTCAGCACGTCGTCGTGGGCGTAGTATATCGCCTCGGTCCCATTGCCGTGGTGCACGTCCCAGTCGAGAACGACGACCCGCCGTGCGCGGCCCTGAGCCTGCGCATGTTCGATGGCCACAGCGATGTTGTTCAGCAGGCAGAACCCGTTCGGAAAATCGGGCAGGCAATGGTGCCCCGGGGGGCGGCTGAGCGCGTAGGCATTGGTGAGCGCGCCGGTGGTCACCGCTTCTACTGCCGCGACAGCGAGGCCCGCCGAGCGGGCCGCGATCTCATAGCCGCCCGCAGCGAAGGGCGTGCGCAACCCTAGCTCACCGCCGCCGGCATCGGACAGGCGCTTGAACTCATCGAGATAGCTCTCGGGATGCACCCGGGCCAACATCTCGCGCGTGGCCTCCGGTGCGCCCCTCATGTCCAGCGCCCGGGACAGCCCGGTGATATCCATCAGGTTCTTCAACCGCCGCTTGGTCTCGGGGTTTTCGGGCAGGCCCCCGGCAGCGAGCGGCTGCACCAGCCCGCCGATGGGCAGCGTGAAGGCGTAGCTGCCCCCTGCATGCCAGAAACACCGCTCATCCCAGAAAAACCCCGTGGCCATGGCCGACTCTCCCACGTGTGTTGTTCGGAAACTGGCCGAGGTTGCAGGGATTGTCCATGCCACGCACGGCTCAGCCAGCGCCCGCGGCGATCAGCGCGTCCACGTCGAGCGGTTCGTTGACCAGCGTCAGATTGCCCGCCGCGTCACAGGGCCATTCAGCGCGCGGTCGGTCGCGGTAAAGCTCCACCCCGTTGCCATCGGGATCGCGCAGATAGACCGCTTCGCTGACCCCGTGGTCGGCCGCCCCGTCAAGCGTGTGTCCCGCCTCGAGAACCCGCGCGATCACCTGGCCGAGGCTCCGCCGGTCGGGATAGAGAAAGGCACTGTGATAGAGCCCGGTGTGCCCGGCAGGCGGCGGCGTGCCGTCCTTGCTGTGCCATGTGTTCAGCCCGATGTGGTGGTGATAGCCGCCCGCACCCAGAAAGGCGGCCTTATCACCACGGCGGACCATCTCATCGAACCCCAGAAGATCGCGGTAGAAGGCTACCGCCCGGTCCAGATCAGCGACCATGAGGTGAACGTGACCAACGGTGGGATGAGGCTGCGGCATGCTGTGCTCCTTGGCTGTGACCCGAAGCTAGGCACGCCGTTTGGCCCCAACAACCCACACCCCCGCGCAGGGCCTGTGCGCGGGTTAGCGGACCATACCCACGATCTCATAGGTTTTTTCAAGGATCGGCACGGTAATCTCGCGCGCCTGACCAGCCCCCCGGGCGAGGATACGGTCAATCTCTGCCGGGTCGGCCATCAGCCGTGCCATTTCCTGCGAGATGGGCGAGAGTTTGGCGACCGCAAGCTCTGCCAGAAGCGGCTTGAATGTGCCGAACTGCTGACCCCCGACCTCGGCCAGAACGGCCTCCACCGTCTGATCGTTGAGAGCGGCATAGATGTTCACCAGATTGCGCGCCTCGGGCCGGTCCTCCAGCCCCGCCGCCTCGGAGGGCAGCGCATGCGGGTCGGTCTTGGCCTTGCGGATCTTCTTGGCGATGGTGTCGGCATCATCGGTCATATTGATCCGGGAGGCGTCTGACGGGTCGGATTTTGACATCTTCTTGGCCCCGTCACGCAGGGACATCACGCGGGTCGCAGCACCTTTGATCACCGGTTCGGTCAGCGGAAAGAAATCCACGCCGTAGTCGTGATTGAACTTGGTGGCGATGTCGCGCGTCAGCTCCAAATGCTGTTTCTGATCGTCGCCCACGGGCACATGCGTCGCGTGGTAGACCAGAATATCCGCGGCCATCAGCGCCGGGTAGCCGAACAGGCCCAGCGAGGCTGCCTCGGCGTTCTTGCCCGCCTTGTCCTTGAACTGGGTCATGCGCTTCATCCAGCCCATGCGCGCCACACAGTTGAAGATCCAGGCCAGCTGCGCGTGCTCGGGCACCTGGCTCTGATTGATCAGAATGGATTTCTCAGGGCTGATGCCGCTGGCGATGAAGCCTGCTGCCAGCTCGCGCGTGTTGTGCCGCAGCGCAGCCGGATCCTGCCAGACGGTGATGGCGTGCAGATCGACCATGCAATAGACCGTCTCATAGGCGTCCTCCTGCATGCTGACAAACCGCTTGATGGCCCCTAGGTAGTTGCCCAGGTGCAGATCGCCCGACGGCTGGATGCCGGAGAACACGCGCGGCGTAAAATCTGAAGGGCTCATGGCAGGTCCGATCTCGCTGGAAAACACATCCGCGGTGGCTTACCCATGGGCCAGAGCAGCGTCAAGGAAGCGAGCCCATGTCCGGTCACAAAGAAGCCTCGCCCGTCAATCCATTGCCACCGGTTGTCACCATCCTGTTTCTGGCCATCGCCGCCCCGGAGGTGATCTTTGGTCTGGGGGCGCAGGGGCTCATCGGCGGGCCGGAGGCCATCGGCTGGCGGCTATCCGCGGTGCAGAGCTACGCGTTTTCCGGCGATATCTTTGACTGGATGGTGACCAACGGGCGCTGGCTGCCAGAGCACCTGCTGCGGTTTCTGACCTATCCCTTTGTGCACGACAGTTTCACCTCGGCGCTGTTTGTCGCGGTGTTCCTGCTGGCGCTCGGCAAGCTGGTAGGCGAGACGATGGGGCAGGTGGCGGTGCTGGTCCTGTTCTTTGGCGGGGCGATCTTTGGCGCGCTGATCTACGGGCTGCTGCTGAACGACCCCACATGGATCGTCGGTGGGTTTCCGGCGGTCTATGGTCTGATCGGGGGGTATTCCTTTGTCATGTGGGTGTCGCTCGGCGCACGTGGCGAGGCGCAAGCCCGCGCCTTTAGCCTCATCGCGATCCTGCTCGGGATCCAGCTTGTCTGGGGCATCTTTTTCGATATCGGCAATGGTTGGGTCGCTGATCTGGCGGGGTTCGCCTTTGGCTTTGTCGCCTCTGCCCTGCTGGTCCCGGGTGGCATGGCGCGGCTGCTGGCGGCGCTGCGGCGGGATTGATCTGCCACTGTCGGGTTGAGGCCCGGGCTCAAGATTCCCGACTATCCGAGCTTGTTGCTGGGCCTCGCGATGCACGACGGTTTCAGTCAGCGACGCTCTTTTTGCGGGCGCGTCGCGAGGGGACACAGCTTGCTCGCTCTATCGTATCACGCCCAGGATTATGGCCCCCTGCATCTTCGGGTGGGTTCGCCGCTGGCCAACGCTTGCCCCTTTAATCACTTAGGCGGCTATCAGTTGACAGGACGCGAGCCACACCGCATCTAGGCGGCGCCCTCTCTCGGGTCGTCCGGTTTTGATGAAAAGGCAATGATATGCGTATTGTAGTGATTGGCACGGGGTATGTCGGGTTGGTGTCGGGCGTCTGCTTCTCGGACTTCGGCCACGATGTGGTCTGTGTCGACAAGGACGCGAGCAAGATCGCCCGGCTCGAACAGGGGGAGATCCCAATCTACGAGCCCGGCCTCGATATGGTTATGGCGCGCAACGTCGAGGCGGGGCGTCTGACCTTCACGCAGGATCTGAAAACGGCTGTGGACGGGGCGGATGCGGTGTTTATCGCCGTGGGCACTCCAACCCGTCGCGGGGACGGGCACGCGGACCTCACATATGTCTATGCCGCCGCCGAGGAGATCGCGCATGCGCTGACCGGCTACACCGTCGTTGTCACCAAATCCACCGTACCGCTGGGCACCAACCGCAAGGTGCGCGAGATCATTGCCGCGGCCCGGCCCGGGTTCGAATTCGATGTGGCCTCCAACCCCGAGTTTCTGCGCGAAGGTGCGGCAGTCGATGATTTCATGCGCCCCGACCGTGTCATCGTCGGCGTTGAAACGCAGCGCGCGGGCGATGTGATGTCCGACATCTACCGCCCGCTCTACCTGCGCGATTTCCCGATCATCCAGACGGATCTGGAAAGCGCTGAGATGATCAAATACGCGGCCAACGCCTTTCTGGCGACCAAGGTGACCTTTATCAACGAGATCGCCCATCTGTGCGAACGGACCGGCGCCGACATCAAGCAGGTGTCCCGTGGCATGGGGCTCGACAACCGGATCGGCAACAAGTTCCTGCACGCAGGGCCGGGCTATGGCGGTTCCTGTTTTCCGAAGGATACCAAAGCGCTGGCCCGGATCGGGCAGGAGCATGCGGTGCCGATGCAGATCACGGAGACGGTCATCAAGGTCAACGAGGCCATCAAGCGGCGCATGATCGACAAGATCATTGATCTATGTGCGGGATCGGTGAATGGCCTGACCGTTGCCGTGCTGGGGGTGACCTTCAAACCCAACACCGATGATATGCGCGATGCGCCATCGCTCACCATCGTGCCGGCGCTGGTCGGGGGCGGTGCCAAGGTGCAGGTCTGTGATCCGCAAGGCCGCCGCGAGGGTGAAAAACTGCTGCCGGGCGTGACCTGGCATGACAGCGCCTATGCTGCGACAGATGGCGCCGATGCTGTGGTCATCCTGACGGAATGGAACGAGTTCCGGGGGCTGGATCTGTCGCGTCTTGCGGCTGGTATGCAGCATGCCCGGATGATTGATCTGCGTAACATCTACAGCCCGGCCGACGCGGAGGATGCGGGCTTTACCGCCTACACCTCCGTCGGTCGCGAAGACTGATGGTGTGAGAGGACCGACGCATACCAACGGGTGAATTGACCGCCTGATGTTCGGTCGGGGTACCCGGGCTGTTTTGGTGCGCGGTATTGGATCCAAAGACTTTTTTGCGCTGTAAAGACCTTTTGCGAGACGGTTACGTAGTATGGAGCCCTCCTTTATTGAATTGATCTCGCGGCCCGTGCCGATGGGGCCGCTGCTCAGCTGCGTTCAGGAAAGATGGCAACCGCAGATCGGCGATCCCAGCCTGATCGGTTGGGTGACCGTCGGGATCTATGTGGTGGTCGCTCTTGCCCTGCTGCGCACCGCCAGACAGGGCGCTTTCCCATCCGAAACGGTCTACCGGGAGCGATGGCTCTGGTTGGGCCTGCTCATCCTGGTGTTGTTCCTGGCCATCAACAAACAGCTCGACCTGCAATCTGCCCTGACCGCCACGGGGCGGTGCACGGCGAAACTGCAGGGCTGGTACAGCATGCGATGGGATGTTCAGCGCGGGTTCATATTGGCCCTTGCCGTGTCAGCGGCCGGGGCATGTGTGATCCTGTTCTACGTGATGCGCAACACACTGCGGCGGACGGGAATGGCCCTTTTGGGAACGGCCTTCGTTTTCGGTTTCATCCTGATCCGCGCCGCCGATTTCCACCACATGGACCAGATCATCGACCTCAAGATCAGTTCAGCCCTCATGAACTGGGTGCTGGAACTGACGGGGCTGATGCTTATCCTGCTGGCGACCTTTCGGCACCCCAAAGCACACAGGCCGGACATGACGCAGGGAGGGGCGCGCGACCAAGCCGGGCCAAGACCGAGACAGAACGGGCCCATCGAAGATCCCGGTCGCGTGCTCGAAAGATAGCGGTGTGGCATGCGTCGAACCCGACCGCCCAGACATCTGCCATCTGCCTAAAGCGGGACCAACCCGGGCCACGAATGCGCCGCGAAACGGCGAGGCGGACGGTATGAAGTTGCGCATGGTTCAACTGCACCAGACCGGATGGCCGAGACACCGGGCAGCAATTGGATGCCTGGCGGGTGGATCCGGCAGCTACCGCCGCCGGTCTGGGATAGAAAGGCGCAAACCTGGGCGCCGAGTGCAGCATTTTGCCGTGATGGCTCCACAGCTCGAATAATAATGGGACCTGCACTTGATGAAATGCGCAGCAAAGCGATAGGCTGCCCGGATGCAGAACAAGGCCCGAACAAGGACCGCACATCAGGTGAAGTCGGATTTCGTGTCGGCTATTGGGGAGGGCCAAAATGGCAACTGCGCTAACGATCATCATCTCATTTGGAATACTTTTGGCGCTCGCGCTGGTCGTATTCTGCGTCATCAAGTGGTGGGACATGCCTGTGATCGGCGTGACGCCCGTCCCGCTCTTTACGTTCATCGCCATTCTCTTCACGTCCGGCCTGGATGTTGGCCTGATCATGTTTCCGCTGGGCGAGTTTCCCACATATGCAAATGTGGTGGACGGCCCGGAATACGGGTTCACCAACCCGCTCGCCATTGAGTTTGGCTTTTGGGGCTTTCTGATCTGGAGCTTCTATTTCCTGACCAGCTTCTATTTTTGTGCGATCGAACCCCGGGTGAAGTTCTTTGAGATCCCCGTCGTTCGCATCCTGAACAACCTCGTCATCATCGGGACCTGCGCGTTTACAGCGAGCCTTTTCCTGATCTACCTGCCGTTCTACATCCCCGAAATCGGAGATGGTGAAACGGTCGTGGCAACCTTCTATGTGATCGTTTTCTGCGTGATCCTCGCGGCAGCCTATTCGAGCACGGACATCAAATTCGTCAAGGTGCTCAGTGTCGGCTCAACGGTTCTGTTTCTGGCCTTGATACTGCTGATGTGGGTGACGGGGGGCATCGGCCTGGGAGAAATGGGGTCGAATCTGTCGCTGATCGGCGGATATTTCACCAACCTCCACAAGTTCGTGATACCGATCAACGCCTACCATGAATTCTACCTGTTCTGGTGGTTTGCATGGTCGATCATGATCGGCCAGTTCACCTCCCGGTTCGTCGGAGGCCTCAAGACCCAGCACCTCCTGCTGGCGCTGCTGGTCATTCCCTCGATCCCCTTGGCGGTGTGGTTCTCGATCCTCTATCATTACTACGTCACCGAGATCAGCACGACGGGCCTGCTGAACTTTGCGATGATCATCGTGGGCGTGACCTTCGTGATCAATTCTCTGGACAGCCTGATCCGGCTCTACTCGGACAACCTCTCCATCACGACGGAACGGTTCGGGAAGATCCCCTACATCGCGGGTAACGTCGCTGTGCTGTTCAGTCTGACCATTCTGTTCAAGAGCCAGTGGCTTCAGATCCAGTGGATCGGCGCAATGGTGGTGGGGATCTATCTGGCTTGTGTGGCCTATATCCTTCTGACCCGCCGCAAAGAGGTTCTGTCAATCATGTCGTCACCCGATGAGAATGAGTTGGACTTCGCGAAAATCGAAGCGGTGAAGTAGCGCATGCATGCTGCGCCCGCAGTCAGCGCGGGTGCAGCTCTTGACAAAACCAAGGCTGCGCGGGCTACGGTCCAATCACGGCAAACGCCAGAACGCCGACGATCATCGTGGCAATGACGTGATTGGTCAGAACCGCTGCGCCTAGGGCGGCACCGGCGGCAACCCATGTCCCTACCGGCTGACCGGCAAGGGATGCTGCAACCAGACTGACGACAATCAGCCCGGGAAGCTCCGCCAGGACCCACGCATGGGGTGAACTGCGGATGCGCCTGCCCGCCACCAGCCCCAGAACGCGGATGCCGAACGCGGCGATGGCCAGGATGCCGAGGAGAGCCCATTGTGCGCCGGTCATGCGGACCGGCCCCCGGCGCGCCGCAGGATCACACATATCGCAAGGCCGCTGAGTGTTCCCGCAACGATAGCGTATGCTTTCGGCAGGCCGAGCGATACGGCAACGAGTGTCGCAGCCCCCGCGACCAGCCAAGGGAGCAGCTGCGGTTTGCCGCGCCACAGTCCGCGGGCCATCGCTATGAACGCGGCTGTAAACGCGAACCCCAAGCCGAAGCGTTCGAGATCTGGAAGGGTGGCGCCGATGATCGCTCCCGCCGTTGTTGACAGCGTCCAGACGGTGATCATGACAAGACCGGAGCCCACCAGAAAAGGGGCCCCCACCTCCGGCGATTTGGCACGCTCCGCCATGGTCAGGGCCCAGTTCTCGTCGCCGGTGATATGGATCGCAAGCAGCCTGCCCCTGAACGATATGTCTGCCAAGACATCGGACAGGGACGCGACAATCCCGATATAGCGCAGGTTGAGCGCCGCCCCGGCCAGCGCAGCGCCCAGCATGGTCTGGGTTGACGCAAACTGTTCCACGGCGACGATCTGGGACGAGCCTGCATGGACGGAGACGCTCATCAGTCCGACCCCCCACCACGGGAATCCAGCTTGGGCGGCAAGAAGACCGAACGCAAAACCATAGATGGCAGCGCCGAGGGCCAGAGGGAGGATCGCGAGTGCACCGTGTTTCATGTGGATATGAGATAGACATGAGGCCTGAGGTGATCCATGCTCAATTTTGGTATTTTATGATGCTGATACATCACCAAAACTAGGAATTTGCGAGGGTCGGATCATGGATGAGATAGATCGGAAGTTACTCGATCTTTGCCAGAAAAATGCCAAGACATCGGTCCAGACACTTGCAGAGGCAGCCGCCATTTCGACGGCGTCGGTCCAGAGACGGATGCGGACGTTGCGACAGACTGGTGTGATCAAGCGGGACGTGGCCATTCTCGACCCCAAGCCTCTGGGCCTCGACATAACGGCAATCGTGTCGGTGGAACTGGAACGTGATCGGCTTGATCAGATCGACGCCTTCAAGCGCAAGGCCCGTGAGGATCCGCAAGTGACGCATTTCTACTGTATTGCGGGTGAAGCCGACTTCATCCTCGTCATCATGGCCAAGGACATTGCGGGCTACGAGAAGTTCACCCACCGGTTCTTCTTTGCTGACAGGAATGTTCGGAAATTCAGGACGTCAATCGTCGTCTCGACCGAGAAAGCGACATCAGAACTGCCGATCTGAGTGGAACCCATCCTAGAAGAGCGGCGAAGACCACGTTCCACCACCTTAATGGTGCCGGAGTGCGCCATCCGCTAGCATTCGGGTGCCGTTGCCAGTGTTCGGCGGTGCGATGATACGAGGTGCGCAAACCTTTACAGGGGCTGCGATCCTCCCTAGGTAGTGGTGCCTTATGCAGTGCCGGATGATCTCGCCATGAAAAAAAGCGCCAAGGCGAACCTCAACACTGCGATGATCAAGCGGTTGTTGCGAGAGAACCTCAGGGCGCAGACCGGCACCTATGGGGTGGCGATGCTTGCCATGATCGTGATCGCGGTGATGACCGCGCTGACCGCCTGGATCATGAAGGACATCATCGATTCTATGGTGCAAACAGGCGACCGCTGGCAGGTTTTCGCCGTGGCCGGTGCGGTTGCCGCGATTTTCACCATCAAGGGTATCGCCAGCTACATACAGGTCGTGGCTCTCAGCCGGGCTGGTAACCGCATTGTCGCGGACCAGCAGCGGCGGCTCTACGATCGGCTGCTGGAACACGGCGTGGCCTTTTTCAACACGTTCGAGTCCTCCAATATCCTGATGCGGGTGACGACCTCGGCGCAGGCGGCGCGGCAGGTCATCGATACGCTGATCATGGGCTTCGTGCGGGATTTGCTAACGCTGGTCGGTCTGATCGTGGTCATGGTCTATCAGCAGCCCACGCTGTCGCTTTTCTCGCTGATCTTCGGGCCGCTGGCGATCCTTGGCGTACGGCAAATTCTCAAACGGGTGCAAAGCATTGTCGAGGCGACGATGGCGTCATCGGCCGAGATCATCAAAGTCGTGCAGGAAACCTCCACCGGGATCCGCGTGGTCAAGGCCTTTGCGCTGGAGAAACGAATGGCCTCGCGCATGAATGCCGCCGTCAGCACGGTCGAGAACCGCTCCAACGCGGTTGCGCGGCTGTCGGGTGCGACCAGCCCCCTGATGGAGACGTTGTCCGGGTTTGCCATTGCCTCGGTCGTCGCGTTGAGCACGGTCAATATCTTTGGCGATACCAGCACCTCGCCGGGAGAGCTGATGTCCTTTGTGACCGCGCTGTTGATGGCCTACGACCCGGCCAAGCGGCTGGCGCGCATGCGCGTCAACATCGAGGCGGGTCTGGTCGGTGTCGGTCTGATGTACCAGATCCTCGACACCCCCATCGCCGTCCGGGAGCGTGAGACCGCGCGTGCTCTGCCTGATGGCCCGGGACAGGTCGATTTCAAGGGTGTGAGCTTCAACTATGAGGGCAAAGCGCCGCTGCTGCGCGGCCTCGACGCGACGTTCGAGGCTGGCAAGACAACGGCGCTGGTCGGGCCGTCCGGGGGCGGGAAATCAACGCTGATCAACCTTATTCTGCGGCTCTATGATCCGGTCGAGGGCCGGATCGAGATCGACGGGTTTGACCTGCGCGATGCGACATTCGCCTCGCTGCGCGACAAGATCGCCTTTGTCGGGCAGGAGACGTTTCTTTTTGCGGGATCGGTCAAACAGAACATCGCCATGGGTGCAGAGAACGCCACCGATGCCGCGATCATCGCGGCGGCCAAGGCTGCGAACGCCCATGAGTTCATCGAAAACATGCCGGGACAATACGATACAGACGTGGGTGAGAACGGTGGCAACCTCTCCGGTGGGCAGCGCCAGCGCGTCGCCATAGCCCGTGCGATCCTGCGCGATAG
Organism: uncultured Roseobacter sp.; assembly: GCF_947496515.1. Taxonomy (GTDB): domain Bacteria; phylum Pseudomonadota; class Alphaproteobacteria; order Rhodobacterales; family Rhodobacteraceae; genus Roseobacter. Next base: position 328,041 of record NZ_CANMDB010000003.1, read on the forward strand.
CCCCATCCTGATCATGGATGAGGCGACGAGCGCGCTGGATACCGAATCCGAATATCTGGTGAATGAGGCGCTCCAGAAAGTGTCCAAAGGCCGCACCACGATCGTTATCGCGCACCGTCTGTCGACCATTCTGAGCGCGGATACCATTGTGGTCATTCAGGATGGCAAGGTTGCAGAGCGCGGCACCCAGTCGGAGCTACTGGCGCTGAACGGCGTTTTCCGCAGCCTCTATGACCGGCAGTTCAGCGCGGGATCTGCCTCCTAACCCGGTCAAATCTGTCTCCTTCTGATACCGTCGCTGCTCCGATCAGGTCTCACCGCCTTCAGTCGTCGTCTGACAGCCGTGCGCGGCCTGACAGAACGGGTCCGGGGTGCTGGGACCGTGCGGCTCAAAAAGATCCTGAGGGTCCGCTCCGCTGGTACCAGCAAGGTGATCTTTGCCACGCAGCCTGTCGGTTGTAGGGTACAGCTGTCCGTCGCCTGAACAGCGAAGCTGAGTGTGGTGTTGCGGGACGGCGGCACCCGTTGGGCCCCATCACGTCCAAGAACATGACGTGCCTGCAGTCAGACCGGCGTCGATGCGCGTCGACGGTCAATCACGTCCGGCTGCGCGCGCACTCATCATAGCGGGGGCCCGAAGCCTCATTGCAATGTCCTCCTTTCAGATAGTCAAACGAACCTCGTTCTTATGATGGATCGGGGGGATGCTCCTCTGTGACGAAGACCGATCGGGCAGGGGCCGTGAACGGGATGGCGCCGATTGTCGTCATAATTTCCGGTGCGCCAACCGCGTGAGGCATGATTGTTCTGGTTTGAGTAGGCAGAGCGGTGTCTGGCCGGGTTTCGAACGCATTGCGCCGCGTTTTTCGGGCATTCCAGATTTTGTCATCAGTCCGCGGCACCGCCTGATTTGGAAGGTCTTGCGCAAGATCCCGATCAGGTCACCACAGATAGAATCAAACGGTGATGCTGTGGTGCGATGGGCTTTTGAAACTCTCTTCTTCATCATAGCCAAGTGATGCGACCAGCCCGCTGGCATGCACGTGTCTCAGCCCCAGCCCCGCTGGAACGCGGGTTTTCCAGTCGGTATCCGAGCTTCGTTTTCGGCGAGATACGTGGGGAAGATCTGTATTGATCCATCCCGCTCCTCCTTCACGGTAAGAACCATGCCGCTTGTTCGACCGCTCCACGTTGATTGGTGGTAGGGCAAATCTGTGTTCTGATGTGGAGAAGTAAGGCAGGTGTCGACCGCGCTGTGCACGGAACTGTCGTATGGCAATACAAGTGCGCAAAAGATCATCCAGACCGGATTTTGCAGTCTGCATCGCAGAACGCGGATTGGCAGGCGGTGCATCGGCGGCAATTGGGCAGGGAATTTTTTTGGCTGAAGGTTAGGATTGATTCTCTTGCAATGTAGGTCGACATCTCGCAGCGCCGTGGAAAAAAGTGGCCAAACCAGATTTGAAAGCGCGGCTGTCTAACGAAATGCGGGTGCAAAGGGTTCGCCCCTCGCCAACCTGTATTGTGCGTGTCGAACGTACGCGAAATGTCCCCACCTGCTTTGATTATTGTCACAGGCTTTTTGAGCGAGGGCCTGTTCTGACCATAGCCAGTTTCCACTGCCTACGGACGGATCTGCAGGTGAGCACATTCAAAATGTGATTGGGTGGCGCTTGCTGGCACCGCGCGCCGGATGGGCTGGCGCAGATCCTGGGTCCTCTCACGGATTGCCCTGAACCGCCAAAAAACCTGGTGCGATAGGTCAGCTTTCACGAAAAGCGCGCGTGAAATAATCGGTCAGTGGTTGGGTGAGATATGTGAGAGGTGACCTGGCTGCAGTTTTGATGAAAGCGTCCACAGGCATGCCAGGGAGAAGGGTTTGGCCGCCGAGTTTTTCCATTTCACCTGCGTCGGGTATCAGCTCGACCTGATAATACGACGCTCCTGTGGTCTGATCGACAAAGACATCCGCCGACAGATTGGTCACATGCCCGAAGACCTCCGGCGTCATTCGTTGATCGAGAGCGGCGAACCGGAGGGAGGCCTGTTGACCCACGTGCACCTGGTCCACGTGGATCGGGTCGACCCGGGCAGAGACAATCATGGGCTGATCCTGCGGTATGATGAACATGATGGGTTCGGCGGGCGAGACCACCGATTGTACCGCGAAGATACGCGAATCGTAGATGACGCCGCTGACCGGCGCGCGCAGCACGGTTCGCGACAGGGTTTCCATCGTGCTCAGGCGGCGTTGATAGAGCTCCACTTCCTGAAACTGCAGGTCACGCAGGGTCGTAATCGCCTCTTCTTGCAGCCGCGTGGTCAACGAGATCCGTTCGATATTGAGCCCGGCGATCTGTCCTCGGAGTTGCGCGATACCGGCGGTCAGGCTGCCGATTTCACCCAACAGGCGGGCCTGTTCCCGTTGCAGGGAAGACACGCGTGAGGCCGGGACCAGGCCTTTGTCAAAGAGCCCCTGATTATCGGTCAATTCACGCTCGATCAGGGTCAGTTGCGTCTCAAGCGCCGCAAGCTGCGCCTTTGATCCGGTGATCTGGTTCTCGGCCTGGGCGACCTGCTCCGCGATCTGTTCCCCGCGTTGCCGGAGCGTCACGGCGCGTGTTTCAAAGAGCCGCCTTTGCCCGTCAATCAGGGCCTGAACGCCCGGATCGTTTTTGACCTGCTCAAGCAGCGCATCGGGGTCTGGCAAGCGCTCGAGCCCGTCCCGCTCCGCCTGAAGGCGCAGCTTGCGTGCCAGCAGCTCGAAAAGCTGACCTTCTATGATCGCGAGTTCTGAACGCAGTTGCGTATCGTCAAACCGCAGCACCACATCACCTGCGGCAACCACGTCGCCATCCGTGACCAAAATTTCGCCGACAACACCGCCCTGGGGGTGTTGCAGGACCTGCCGGTTTGATTCGACCTCGATCATGCCAGATGCGATGATGGCGCCCGCAATCCGCGCCTGCACGCTCCAGGCACCGAGCACACCGATCAATACGAAAAGTGCGAGACCGCCGGTGATCAGCGGGCCGGAGGCTTTCCACATCGGGGGCGTCATGATTGGGACGCCTTGGCGAGGGATTGTTTGATGTCGCGCACATTGCTCACCATGGATTTCAGCACCTCGTCCCGGGGGCCATCCGCCAGGATCCGGCCGTTTTCGACAACGAGTAGCCGATCGCATTCCGAGATCGCCGTCGGTCGGTGGGTCAGGATGACGACCGATTTGCCCGAGGTTTTGAATTCCCGCACTGCGCGGTTCAGGGCGACCGATCCGTCATTGTCCAGCGCGGAGTTCGGCTCGTCCAGAACCAGAAGAACCGGGTCGCCATAGAACGCGCGCGCCAGTGCAATGCGTTGTTTCTGCCCGCCGGAAAGCTGGCTGTCATCGCTCTGGATCAGGGTTTTATAGCCCTCTGGTAGCGACAGGATCATCTCATGCGCATTGGCACGCTTGGCCGCATCAACTACGCCCTGTTCGTCGGGCTGCATTGCCATGCGCGCGATGTTCTCCGCGATGGTGCCGGAGAACAGCACAACGTTCTGGGGCAGATAGCCGATGTAGGCGCCCAGGGCATCTGCGCTGTACTGATCCAGGGTCGCGCCGCCAAAACGGACCTCGCCAGCTGCGGTATGAGTGAGGCCCAGAATGCTCTTGGCGAGAGTGGATTTGCCGGACCCACTCTTGCCGATGACGCCCAGCACTTCGCCTGCCGCCAGTGAAAAGGAGACGCTGGACAGGGTTGGGGCCGATCCGCCGTGCGGGACTACACTGACTCCTTTGAAGGTGACAGTTGCCTCCGGCTTGGGCAGGGCGTGGGTGTCATCCTCGGGCGCCGTCTTGGCCAGCAGAGCGGCCAGATCCGACCAGGCGCCGCGCGCACGCTGCACCATGGGCCAATGGCTCAGCGACTGCTCGATCGGGGCGAGACCCCGGCCCAACAGGATCGATCCGGCAATCATCGCCCCGGCTGTCATCTCGGCCTGTAGGACCAGATACGCGCCCACGGCCAGCATCGCAGACTGCAGAAAGAGCCGGAACGATTTCGTCGTTGCGGTAAAAAGCCCTGTCCAGTCACTCGATTTCACGGTCTGCTCAAGCGCTCTGTCGCGCATGCCGTGCCAGCGGCTTGAGACGGCTGTGCCCATGCCCTGGGCGCGCACCACCTCGGCCGAGCGGCGAACCTGTTCGGCGAATCCGTCGGCCTGGGCGGATCGGCTTTGCGCTTCCATCGTCTTGGGTTGGGTCAGCCAGTTATTGAGTAGGGTAATGGCAATCAGGATCACCATGCCGAGCAGGGCCATCCACCCCAGCCAGGGGTGAAAGATAAAGATCGCCCCGATGAAAAGGGGGGTCCAGGGGACATCAAAAAGCGCCAGCATCAGTGGCGAGGTAAACAGACCCTGAACCGTTTCGAGATCCCGCAGGCCACTGGCCGGTGCGCCCCGCTCGCGCGGCAGAATGGCGCGCCTCAGCACGGCGTCGAACACACGGTCGTCGAGGGTGGACTGAAACCGTGCACCGAAACGGGCCAGCACCCGCCCACGCGCATAGTCCAATGTCCCCATGAGCGCGTAGAGGACGCCAACCAGCAAGAACAACGCTGCCAGTGTCTCTTCGGATCTGGAGCCGAGTACGCGGTCATAGACCTGCAGCATGAAGAGCGGACCCGTCAGCATCAGCAGGTTCACAAAGACGCTGAAAAGGAAAACGGCCCACAAAAGCCGCGTACCTGCCGCCCGCGCGGCCTGCAACTCCGGCAAACCCAATGCGTCTTTCTGTGCCAAATTGGTCCATCCTCAATCCGCGTTGGCGGCAGGATAGGGCCTATTGGTTTATGTCTCGTGTCTAACGCCGGGCATTTCCGTCCGGAAACAGCAGAACCGGTCTATTCGGTGTAATGGCCTGTCTTGTGCCACTGCCACGCATCAGCGATCATCGTATCCAGCGTCGAGCGGTCAGGACGCCAGCCAAGCTCACTGTTGGCCCGGGTAGAGCCCGACACCAGTTTGGTACAGTCGCCAGCGCGGCGCGTACCGGTTGTGACCGGCACCTCCGCATTGGTGACGCGACGGCTGTGGTTGATCACCTCGCGCACCGAAAAGCCGCTGCCCGTCCCCAGATTGAAAACCTCGCTCGGCTTGCCGTCGAGCAGCCATTGCAGTCCAGCAACATGCGCATCCACCAGATCACAGACATGCACGTAGTCGCGGATGCAGGTACCATCGGGCGTCTCATAGTCGGTGCCATAGATCGTCAGCGCGTCGCGCTTGCCCGAAATCGCGTCGAGCATCAGGGGGATCAAATGTGTCTCGGGCTGGTGGAACTCGCCTATGTCGCCATCGGGATCGGCACCGGCCACGTTGAAATAGCGAAAGATCACATGCCGGAGCCCGTGCGCTGTCTCGAAATTGCGCAAGGCATGCTCGGTGGCCAGTTTTGATGCACCATAGGCGTTGATCGGTTGCTGTGCGCTGGTCTCGTCCAGTACCACGTTGTCCTGCTCGCCGTAGGTGGCACAGGTCGAGGAAAAGACGAACTGGTCACACCCGGCGGCCACCGCAGCTTCCAGCAGGGTGAGCGATCCCTGAAAGTTGTTACGCCAGTAGCGGCCGGGGTCATGAATGCTCTCACCCACTTGGCTGAGGGCGGCAAAATGCATCACGGCGGCGGGTTGGTACGTGGCAAAGGCTTCGTCCAGCGCTGCGCGGTCCAGAAGATCGCCCTGAAAGAACGGCCCGAATTTCACAGAGTCTTTCCAGCCCGTGACAAGATTGTCGAATGTCACCGGGGTGAATCCCGCGGTCTTGAGTGCTTTGCAGGCGTGCGAGCCGATGTAGCCCGCCCCTCCAGTTACCAGTATGTGTGTCAAGATCTTTGCCCCGGGATCATTGGTGCAATGGGTGCGCGAGGGGGAGGCGCGGCCTTTTGCTGCGCGTCGACCTTGGTCCTTTTCAAAGCGGGCTGCAATCGCGTTTTTGTATCACCGGCCCTTGCTATGGAGAACGCGGCGGTCGGTCCAGGATAGTGCCGTTTTTGCGGGCACGAAGATGACGCGAAGGCCTTGAGCGGCGACGCTGTGGGCTCTGCTCTCTACGCAACGGCCACCGGATATGGGGTTTTCCAAAAGAGAGGTTTGCGGATCAGGCACGTGGTTCGGTCCGGCAGGTAAGCCCACCCGAGCAATTCGATGACTTAGGAGCATGCGCACGGCACATGCCACCAGATCTCGGCATGTTATGGTGGAAAGAACGCCTGCCCCACCCTGATGGAAGACCTGACTGGGTCATAAACCATTAACTGCGATGTCTCTTTTTGAGGCGAAGACCCGCGGGAATGCGGTTTTTTAGAGGTTCCTTAGGTCTCGTTTGCTAATTGGATGCTCTGCTATATCGCCTGATGGAAACGGGACCACCTTTGGATCAGCCTTCCGTGATAGAACGCACGCTCATCTGGCGCTACACCCTGCGTTACATGTGCGCGATGATGCTGGTCGCAGGGGCGATTGCGCTTGGTGCGTTCCAAGTCAACAAGGTGCTGGAGCTCAATCGCCAGCAGAGTGAGGTCATCAGCATCGCGTCTGACCAACCTCTACTGGCGCAACGTCTCGTCCTGCTGCCTGACCGGGTCGCCACAGAGACCAACAGCTACAGCAAAGGGCGCGTATTGGTGGCGATCCGCGAGACCGTTGATGACATGCGCGCAGGACATGACTTTTTGCTCAACGGTCGGCCGGACGTGGCACCGCCCGCGCAGATGACCGAAGCGCTGATGGATCATTACGCGCGCGACCGGCGACATTTGAACCGCGAAGTTTCCGATTTTCTGGATTTCTACGAGAGTTTTCTGGAAGACCCGGACATGAGCCGGCAAATCGTCGCGATGGAGCGGGTTCAGGCGGAGAATTTTCTGCTGGTCGCCTTGGAACACGCCGCTTTTTTGCACGCGGCTGCGGCTGAGGCGGAGATGATGCGCGCCATCAAGATACACGGTATCTGGGTTGCGATCTCGCTGGCGCTTGTGGTGCTGGTGGGCGTCTTCATTTTTCGCCCGCTGACCCGCGATGCCGCAAAGGCCGTTGCGAAAATAAGCGCACAGCTGGATGAGCGCGCTAACCTGCTGTCGCAATCGCTCAAGATTTCCCGAATGGGTCACTGGCGCGCCATCAACCCCGAAGCAGATCCGATCTGGCTGTCCAAGGAGCTTATCGAGCTTTGGGGGATGGAGGTGCAAGAAGGGTTTCACCCTCTCTCGCTGGTTCAGGCAGGTGATGTGGTGAAAGAGGACGAAGACGTCGAGAACAATGCCCAGCACCTGGCCTTCAAGCGGGTCCTGGAGACCGGTGAGCCTGCCGTATCACGGTCGCAATTCAGACGTCCCAACGGCGAGATCATTGACATGCTGGTCCATATGGAGGCCGAGCGAGACGACAACGGTCAGATAACCGGTGTCGTCGGTGTGATTCAGGATAACACGGCCCAAGCGACGGCAGATCGCGCCCTGAAGGACAGTTACCGGGTGATCGAACGCAAGTCCGCCGACCTGATGGAAGCGCAGCGCCTGGGCAATCTGGCAACCTGGCGGTTTTGCCTGGATGGCGAGCGGGTCGAACTGGACGAACGGGCGTATGAGATCATGAAGCTGGATGCCAACACCTTCGAGCCCACACTAGAGAATATTCGCAGTTTCTACATGGAAGAGAGCCGCCGCCGTCTTGAGGCCTTGCAGCAAAGCGTTATCGAGACAGGTGCGCAAAAGTCCGACACGCTGAAGCTGCGCCGCGCGGACGGATCGGTCATTGATCTCCACATCCGCACCAAGTTGGAACGCGACGAGGCCGGCGCGCCATTTGCGCTGTTCGGCACACTCCAGGATGTCACGAAAGAGCGTCGGGCAGCACGCGAACTGGAGAAACTCGCTTACTATGACAACCTCACGGGGCTTGCCAATCGCACGCTGTTTTCGCGGGAGCTCAAAAGGGTTTGCGCAGCTGCCAGTGGCGACGATCCGCAAGCCGCATTGCTGCTGATCGACCTTGATCATTTCAAGGAAGTCAACGACACGCTTGGTCACCAGGCAGGTGACCAGCTGCTCGGCATTGTCGGCCACCGTCTGTCCAAGGTCGTGCCGAACACAGCTTTCGTGGCGCGGCTGGGGGGGGATGAATTCGCGATCGTCGTGGAGGGTGGCGTCACCAGACAAGAGCTAGACCAGCTTGGCAATGCCATTGTGGAGAGCATGAGCGTTCCCGCGTCGCTGTCTCTTGGATCGGTCCAGACGAATGCCAGTATCGGTATCGCCGTCGTTCCGGTGGATTCCAGCGAGCCAGACGAGTTGTTGAGGTTCGCCGATCTCGCGCTTTACGCTTCCAAAGAGCAGGGCCGTGGCAGACACTCCTACTATGACGCCTCGCTCAGTGTGGCGCTCGGGACCCGGATGAATCTGAGTGCCGAGATTCGTTCGGCGCTCGACGAGAAAAGGTTCGAAGCGCATTACCAGGCAATCGTGGATTCCGAAACCGGCACGGTCAACGGGTTCGAGGCGCTTTTGAGACTCCCCAAGAACGACGGCGGTTTCATCCCTCCGTCGGAGTTCATCCCCATTGCCGAAAGCTCGCATCTGATTGCGGATCTGGGCTCCTTTGTGCTGCATGCCGCCTGTGCGGAGGCCCAAAGGTGGGTCGCCCAGGGCCTGCCGCGACGCACGGTGTCGGTCAACGTCTCGGCGGCTCAGGTCTGGCACGGCGATCTGGAAAAAGTCATTGATAGTGCGCTGCGGTCATCCGGCCTCGATCCTCATCTTTTGTGCATCGAACTGACCGAAACGGTCTTTGCGGCAGAGAACATCGGCCGGCTTGAGGGGATCCTGAACAGGCTGAAAGCGCGCGGCGTCCAGCTGGCTCTCGATGATTTCGGGACGGGGTATTCTTCGCTTGGATATCTGAACCGGCTGCCTTTCGACAAGCTGAAGATCGACCGCATGTTTGTCTCCAACGCCCATCTCAGTACCGAGAAACAAAAGATGCTCTGTGGTGTGGTCAGCCTGGCAAAAGGGCTGGATTTGAAGGTTACCGCCGAGGGTGTCGAGACCGAGGAAGAATGGCAGCTGGTACGAGATCTGGGATGCGACGATGTGCAGGGTTGGCTCTTCAGTGTTGCGCTGCCCGGACCCGACGCGGTGCTGGAGGCGGATCACATCGACGCGACCTGCAACCCGCCACCGTTGACGCTGCGGGACGCTGATCTACTCAGGTCAGGATAAGCCCTCACCAGCAGCATTGCCCGACGCCAACCCATCGGTTCCTCCGCTAAACGACCCGATGGCTGGTGTGGTCCGCGGTGATCGCGAGCAGGACATCCGGTGAATGTCCCGACCTGGGTCCAGGGTGTGCCCGATTGTGGAATTCACTTGTCGGCGTCCGAGTGCTTCGGACAACGGACATCCGACCAAGCCGCCTGTGGTCAACCGCACAGTGGCGCGAGAGCGCCAAACCGAGGTTTGGAATTTGACCTTATGCTGACACAATGACGATGCCCCGGGTCAGCGACTTTTAACGATGACTACAACCAGAGATACCCCGGGACTGGCTGGATGGGGCATCGCGTCACCGACGGTCGCTGAATTGATGTATGGGTTGTCCGGTTTGAGCCTCGTGTCGGATAATCTTCTGTCAAAACAAGATCCTGATCGGATCTGCCATACGCTGATAAACGTCAGTCTCTGCGGTCTGCATCGGAACCGATCGGACTGCTTTGGCACACGACAGGGATAGTTTTCTGTCAACTGCTGAGGCTTATACCTGTGGGCTGAGGACGGCGATGGACCGGATCTTCGGGCCGTGGTGCGCCAATGATGCTGCGCCCGGTTCGTGGTCTAACTGTCCGCGGGCAGCACTCATAAACTGAGCCCATTTCCCGCTCAGCAATCCAAATGATCAACGCCAGAGCAACTTTACACCCGAACCGACCTTCAGGTCAGATGCCGTGCGCGCGCGCCGCGTTCGATCGCCGCGGCATGAAGCCGGTCCAGATTGAGCTCATAGCGAATCTCTTCGAGCAGCCGCAATTCAGCCTCTTCCAGCGTGCCGTCCGCGGCGGCCACATCGCAGGCCAGCGCATAACCGGTCTCAAAAAGCCTTTCCGGCAGCCCCTCGCGGATGAGGCCAAAGAGCGCATCGAGCCCATCCTCCTGCTCGAACAGATCGAAGACCGCCTGACTGACGGTGGTCAGCCGGTCTTCGTCATAGTCCGAGAAAATCGGCAGCAATTGCACGGAGGTCTGGATTTTCACCAGTTCAGCAGTGCGAATGTCCTCATCCGAGGCGGAAACCGCTACCATGAGAGCCACGAGACTGTCCTGCGGCGTAAAGGAGTGGGGCGCATCATCTGGCACGGTAGAGTGATCTTTCGTTGAGGAGCTGAGGGGGCCAGATTATTGACGCCCGCACGGCAAGGCAATAGGGACGGTCGGACCCGCCACATGGGGTGCGCGGGCGAGAGTGTTCAGGTGAGATATGTCCCAGATACGTGACGCCGCGATGACCAGCAAGGCTTGGCCCTTCGAGGAAGCACGCCGCATTCTCAAACGCTACGAAAAGGCACCTCCCGAAAAGGGATATGTCCTGTTCGAGACGGGCTATGGCCCCAGCGGCTTGCCCCATATCGGCACCTTTGGCGAGGTCGCGCGCACGACCATGGTGATGCGTGCCTTTCAGGCGCTCTCCGACATCCCGACGCGGCTGATCTGCTTTTCGGACGACCTGGATGGCATGCGCAAGGTGCCGGGGAACGTTCCCAACCCCGACCAACTGGCCGAGCATCTGCAACGCCCGCTGACATCCGTGCCCGACCCCTTCGGCACCCACGACAGCTTTGGCGCGCATAACAACGCCATGTTGCGGCGTTTTCTGGACACCTTCGGCTTCGAGTACGACTTTATCTCGGCCACGGAGTTCTACAGGACAGGCCAGTTTGACGACACGCTGCTGCGGGCAGCGCGGAATTATGATGCTATCATGGACGTCATGCTGAAATCCCTGCGGGAGGAGCGGCGTCAGACCTATTCGATCTTCCTGCCCATCCACCCCGAGAGCGGTCGCGTGATGTATGTGCCGATGAAGTCGGTGGATGCGGAGGCGGGGACCATCACCTTCGATACCGAAGAGGGTGAGGAGATGACCCTGCCGGTCACCGGCGGTCACGTGAAACTGCAGTGGAAGCCCGATTTCGGGGCCCGCTGGGCAGCACTCGGCGTGGATTTCGAGATGTACGGCAAGGAGCACGCGACGAATACGGCGATCTACTCCAAGATCTGTCGCTTGCTGGGCGGGAAGGCGCCCGAGATCTTCAGCTACGAGCTCTTTCTGGACGACAAGGGGCAGAAGATCTCCAAATCCTCCGGCAACGGCATCTCGATTGATGAATGGCTGACCTATGCCAGCACCGAGAGCCTGTCCTACTTCATGTATCTCAAGCCGAAAACGGCCAAGCGCATGTATTTCGACGTGATCCCGAAGGCGGTCGATGAATACCACCAGCAATTGCGTGCCTACCAGACGCAGGACACCGCCCAGCGGCTCAACAATCCGGTCTGGCATATTCACGGGGGCGACGTGCCCGCGTCCAACATGGTGGTTCCGTTTTCCATGTTGCTGAACCTCGCAGCCGTGTCGAGTGCCGAGGACAAGGCGCAGCTGTGGGGTTTCATCCAGCGCTACGCGCCGGACACCAACCCCGAAAACAACCCGGATATGGATGCCGCGGCCGGTTTCGCGGTGCGCTACTACAACGACTTTGTGAAACCGACGCGGGTCTACCGGCTGCCCAGCGATCTGGAACGCGAGGCGCTGGCGGACTTGCGGGACCAGTTGGCTGCCTACGACGGGCCGCTGGATGACGAGGCATTGCAATCCATCGTATATGCCTGCGGGCGCGAGCGGTTCGACCCGCTGCGCAGCTGGTTCTCCGCGCTTTACGAGGTGCTGCTGGGTGCCAGCCAGGGGCCACGGTTCGGCGGGTTCATTGCGCTCTACGGGGTCGCGGAAACCGTGGCGCTGATCGATCAGGCGCTTGCAGGCGGGCTGGTGTCCGAGGGGTGATCCCTTGCCGTAGGCCGCGGGGGCCTTATCCTTCCTGGGAGATCAGGGAGGATGCAACATGCGGGACATTATTCTGGGGTGCGTGATCTGGCTGGGTCTTATGATTCCCGCACAGGCGCAGGAGGCGGATATTCAGGCCACCATCTCGCAGCAGCTGGAGGCGTTTCAGTCCGATGACTTTGCCGCCGCCTTTGAATACGCCAGCCCGAATCTGCAGCGGTTGTTCCAGACGCCCGAGAACTTCGAACGCATGGTCACCAATGGCTATCCGATGGTCTGGCGCCCGGGCGATGTCCGCTATCTGGAGCTGAGCGAACGCGACGGCAGCCTGTGGCAACGGGTGATGATCACCGATCAGCAGGGACGCCGCCATCTGCTCGACTACCGGATGCTGGAGACGGCGGAAGGCTGGCGGATCAACGGGGTGCAGATCCTTGATGCCGCCGAGTTAAGTGCCTGAGCTTCAGATCATTTTGCAAGCCCGGTGGTAGTCCATGGCGCGCAAATATGCACTCTGTCGGGTCCCGCTGGTGTGCCCGGGTCTCGGGCCAAAGCGTCAGAATTCCCGCCAGAGCCCGATCTTGATCTCCGCATCACCGCCGCCCATGAAGGGAAATTCAACGGACAGCTGAAAGGTCTGTTTGCTCTCGCGCGGGGTGAAGAGCAGCGAGGGGGCGAATTTGCCGAAAACTTCGCCATCCTCATGGGTCAGAAAGACCTGCGCCATGCCCTTGAACCTGTCGGTGAACCCAAGCCCGATGGTGCCATCCAGCTTGATGCGCGTCTCCAGCGGTGAGCGGGGAACATTGACGCTGCCGTCAATCACGGCCCAGCCGTATCGTTCGCCTACCTGGATGCCACGGCCCCAGGACAGCCCCGCTTCGACCGCCGGGGTGACAGTGTAGTTTTGTGATCGCGCACCGAAGCCCAGATGCCAGGCCCATTTCTGCGTGGCGTCGGGCGCGCTCAGCGCTCTGCGCAGAAAGACGATGGCCGATCCCGCCTGTTGCAACGTCCGGTCGATGCCATAGAAAACCGATGCGCCAATCGTCGTTGCCGCGGTCAGACCGTACTCCGCATAGAGCGATCCGCTCATGTCGTTGTTTTGGGTGACACCGCCCGTGGTCGATAGAAAACCGGTTTTTTCCTCACGCAACCAGGGACCCGCCTGCGCAGCCCCGGCGGTCGTCACCATCATGATCAGCGCCAGGACGCCCGCGTGCATCATATTAGTCTCCCGACCGGCATCATGGTTAACTGGCGTTAAGAAAAGGTTACGCCGCGTTAGGCGATGCGGAAGGTGCCCGAAAGCACTCAATCCTAAACCTGAGATACCAAAGGTTTAGACTGAAGCGCCGGCCCAAAGGATGGCGCAACAGTGCCTGTCGCGCGGGTGCTCTGATCAAAGCGGGATGTATCGGATTTAAGGTGGGATGCTTTAAAGACAGCCTCAGGCCCCGGCGGGCACTTCACATCGGCGGAAGGCGGCCACGGGCTCGGCAGCATCAATCAGCGGAAACTCCACAATCTCCACACCGGATCCGGCGGTTACCCGGGTGTTGAACTGCAACCCGTCCAGCACATTTCCAAACCCCTGGTCCGTCACCGTCAGCGTTCGCCCGTCCGGGCTGAGCCGGTGACGGTCGGTTGCGATGGCCAGTGCCGCGCCGCCGCCAAAGGCCATGTCAAAGCGCGGTGCCTGTGGCCAGGCACGGTCCAGCGTCAGGCTGATGGAATAAAGCGGTTGCGTGGGATCATAGGTCAATTCGATCTGCACCTGACCGGCGTCATGGTTCAGCCGACAGGGCAGACCGGGGGTGAATTCCCACGCCTGTGCCGTCGATGTCGTCATGAGAAGAGCAAAGATCATTAACCGCATTATGCTAACCTAAAGCGAAATCACGACCTGACGAGACCGCAGCCTGTTGCGGGTGAAAAGACAGGCCTGCGCACCTATATCTTGCCTTAACAAGCATCAACAACGGAGACGCCCGATGAAATGCCCCTTAGACGGAACGCCGCTTGTGATTACCGATCGCAGCGGGGTCGAGATTGACTATTGCCCCGAGTGCCGCGGCGTGTGGCTGGACCGCGGAGAGCTCGACAAGATTATCGACCGCAGTGCCTCGGCGCCGCCCCCGCCACCACCGCAATCCCGGGGCTATGACGACCGGGGTGGGTACCGCAAGAAAAAGCGCGGCAGCTTTCTCGAAGATATCTTTGATTTTTGAGCAGACTCACTGCGCTCGGACGCTCAGCCATCCTCCAGCGTTATCCTGGGGGAGAGCGCTCTTGGATCCAGTTTCAGATGGATGATGGCGGCGGTTCCGGCCGTGCGCGCCGCTGAGAGGGCTGCCGGGAAATCACTGTCTCTTTCCACGACCGCGCCGAAGCCGCCATAGGCTTCGGCAAGTGCCTTGAAATCCGGATTGCGGATGTCGGTACCGGATTTGCGCCGCGGGTAGTGCCGTTGCTGATGCATGCGGATCGTGCCGTACATGCCATTGTCCGCAAGGATCACTACTACACGGGCCCCGTACTGGCAGGCGGTTCCGAATTCCTGGCTGACCATCTGGAAACAGCCATCGCCCGCGAGGCAGATGACGTCCCGTTCGGGGTGGTGCAGCTTGGCCGAGATCGCGGCAGGCAGACCGTAGCCCATGGAGCCGGAGGTCGGCGTCAGCTGCGTGCGCCAGCTGCGATATCGGTAGTAGCGGTGCAGCCACGCGGAGTAATTGCCCGCACCATTGGTCAGGATCGCATCGTCGGGCAGCGCGGCGTTGAGATGGGTGATGACGTTCTCCATCCGCAAAGGCCCGTGCGTGTGCTCCGGCACTTGCCAGGCTTCATAGGACCGGCGTGCCTCCGCCAGTCGCGACCCGCCGTCCCGGCGTTCGGGACGTGCTGCAAGCTGGTGGACCACTCGTGCAGGACTGGCCACAACGGCGATTTCGGGCCGGTAAACGCGCCCAATCTCCGAGGGGTCGGGGTAGACATGGATTAGCCGCTGTGCGGGCACCGGTGCGCTCAGCAGCGTATAGCCCGAGGTCGTCATCTCGCCCAGTCGCGCGCCGAGGCACAGGACCACATCTGCCCGGCGCACCCGGTCGGCCAGATCCGGGTTGATCCCGATGCCCACGTCGCCGACGTAGTTGAGACAGCGGTTATCGAGATAGTCCTGACAGCGGAAAGAGGCCCCCACCGGCAGCCCCATCTGCCCGGCAAACTGCGCAAGGTCCCGCGCGGCCTGTGCGTCCCAGCCGCCGCCACCCACGATCACCAGCGGCTGTTGAGCGTCGGAGAGCGCGCCCATGATGGCGTCGATGTCATGGGTGCTGGCATAGCCCGCCGGCAAGGTCGCGGCAGGCACGGGCGTGGCATCCGCCGGGCCCGACAGCATGTCTTCGGGCAGGGCCAGGACCACCGGGCCGGGTCGTCCGGTCTGGGCGATGTGAAAGGCATGGGAGACGTATTCCGGAATGCGGTCGGCGCGGTCGATTTCGGCCACCCATTTTGCCAGCGGGCCGAACATCGCGCGGTAATCGACTTCCTGAAACGCTTCGCGGTCGCGCTGGTCGCTAGCGACCTGACCGACGAAGAGCACCATCGGCGTCGAATCCTGAAACGCCACATGCACGCCCGCACTGGCATTGGTCGCCCCGGGTCCGCGGGTCACAAAGGCGACGCCGGGCCTGCCCGTCAGCTTGCCTGCCGCCTCGGCCATCATCGCCGCCCCGCCTTCCTGCCGCGCGACGACCACATCGATGGCGGCGTCATGAAGAGCGTCGAGTGCTGCCAGAAAGCTCTCTCCGGGAATGCAAAAGACCCGCTCGACGCCCTGCGCCTGCAGGCAGTCAATCAGGAGCTTGCCGCCATGCGTCGCTGTCTCGCCGTCTTTCATTGCCGCCCCTTTTACTGATCGCTCGCGCAAGACCGTCCTAGCAGGCGTGCGCACGATCCTCAAAAGGGTTCTGACCCGTCGGCCGTCTCTATGGCCGCAAACACGCAGCTCCGGCGACCGGGATGCCCATTGCAAGAAGAAGGGTGGCGGTTTCTTCCCTAGGCTATTTGATGTCTAGGCGAGGCGGCTCATCAGCAGCATGGAGAGCAGCGCACAGCCGAGGCCCGCATATTCGCGCGCGTGGAGCGTCTCGCCAAACCAGAGCGCGCCGATGAGGGCGAGGGCGATGAGCGTGAGCATGGAATAGGCCACACCTGCCTGCGCGAGGGTGACGTGCTGCATGGCATAGAACCAGAAGAGCGCGGAAAGCGCATAGAGCGCCACGCCTATGGCCACATAGGTCGAGGTGATCGCGTGGCCCGCGTCGGCAGCGGTCTTGATGGCGAAATCGCCGATAATGACGATGAGCGCGGTGAAGAGGGCAAAGGTGTAACCGAAGGCAAATTGGGTCATAAATACTCGCAGGTTGAAAAGGGTTTGGTTTGAAATGCCGGAATAGTAGCACAAAACCCGGCCCGGCGCATCTTGCTACTTCAGGGCACTACTTGCGTGCACCAACGAATATCCCTGTCAAAACCATCCCGACGAGACTCACTACCGTTACCGCCGTGCTTCCGACAAGAAACTCAAGAACTGACGTATCCAGTTTGAAGCCATCTAGGCCCCAGAAAGTAGCTCCGCTGGCAAACACGAAGGCGCCTACAACCGTGCTATAGCAGCACATGAAGTAGAAAGCCTTTGATGCATATGGTCCAATGAGCTTGTTGAGTTCTTCTGCCGCCTCTTTCCGGTTACGTAGGGTGCCATTCAGGTCCCGAAGCTCTTGATTATCTGTTGCCAACTCATCGACGCGATTAAGCAGTTTATCAAAATCGTCTGACGAGTAGGTTTTGTCTTCCGCTTCTGGCAGTCGTGTTGGTGCGCTGTCGATATCGCCGACAGTGATTTCAGGTTGCTTATCGGCCACTTTCGGCTTGAGCGCGCTGTTGTCGGCCCGCTAGAGCCAATTTCGTGTAGTGTTCAAAAACTTCATTGTCGTCTAACTCAGAGTTTCGTCCTCGCCCAACATAAGCCTTCGTCCAAGGCGTTCCCGGTTCGTGTGTCATGTCGGACAGTTGAGCGGCCGTATAGTTCCCGTAGCGCGCCCAGACATGATCGATGATATCTTTCTCTGATTTATTCAGATTGGGCCGGATGATTTCGCCGTTTAATGGGCTTACCAACTCGCAGTGAACACCTTGATAGCCCCAGTCTTTGACATGACGCCAAAGGGAGACGTAGACTGGGCCGTTATCCCAAGCTTGAGGACGTTCAGAGATCAATGTCTCGCGGTTGATCACCAGATTCCAACCATTTGAAATATAAACCAATTTCTGGAGATACATTTGTTGGGGCCACATCGCTGAGGCGCGACGCGTCAAAAACTCGTTCGCAATTGCTACTGGGCTATGGCTTGGCAAGACAGAGCTCCTTTGGCGTGGCTATATAGTATCGTTTGGTAAAATGTAAGTATTCTTGTCCTAACGCCCCTTCCGCTTCCTCCGCGTCCCGCCACGCATCCCGCCGCGGCCCATGGTGCTGCGGCCTGATGCCTGCTGGGCGTCGTCCACTGCCTTCTCCACCGCGTATTGGCGCGCCATGGGGTCGTCGGCGACGGCGAGGTCGACCGCTTCCAGCCGTTTGACCTCGTCGCGGAGGCGCGCGGCCTCCTCGAACTCCAAGTTCTCCGCGGCCTTGCGCATGTCGTCGCGCAGACCGTCGAGCACGGCCTGCAGATTGCCGCCCGCCATCTGCTTGTCGATCTTCGCGGTGACGCGGCTCTGATCCGTATCGCCTTTGTAGAGCCCTGCGAGGATATCCTCGACATTCTTCTTGACCGTGGCGGGGGTGATCCCGTGCTCCTCGTTATAGGCGATCTGCTTGGCGCGGCGGCGGTTGGTTTCGGCCAGCGCGCGCTCCATCGAGCCGGTGATACGGTCGGCATACATGATCACCCGCCCGTCCACGTTCCGCGCCGCGCGCCCGATCGTCTGGACGAGCGAGGTCTCGGACCGCAGAAAGCCTTCCTTGTCCGCATCCAGAATTGCCACCAGCCCACATTCGGGGATATCGAGCCCCTCGCGCAGCAGGTTGATCCCGATCAGCACATCAAAGGCGCCCAGACGCAGATCGCGCAGGATCTCGATCCGTTCGATGGTATCAATGTCGGAGTGCATGTAGCGCACGCGAATGCCCTGTTCATGCATGTATTCGGTGAGATCCTCGGCCATGCGCTTGGTCAGCGTCGTACACAGCGTGCGGTATCCATCCGCGGCGACCTTGCGCACTTCGTCCAGCAGATCGTCTACCTGCATCTCGACGGGACGGATCTCCACCTCCGGATCCAGCAGGCCGGTCGGGCGAATGACCTGCTCGGTGAAAACGCCGCCCGTTTGTTCGATCTCCCATGCGGCGGGGGTGGCGGAGACGAACACGGACTGTGGCCGCATGGCGTCCCATTCCTCGAACTTGAGGGGCCGGTTGTCCATGCACGACGGCAGCCGGAAGCCGTGCTCGGCCAGCGTGAACTTGCGCCGGTAGTCGCCCTTGTACATGCCGCCGATCTGCGGGACGGAGACGTGGCTTTCATCCGCAAAGACAATGGCGTGATCGGGGATGAACTCAAAGAGCGTGGGCGGTGGCTCGCCCGGGGCGCGCCCCGTCAGGTAGCGCGAATAGTTCTCGATCCCGTTGCAGACGCCGGTGGCCTCCAGCATCTCCAGATCAAAGTTCGTGCGCTGCTCCAGACGCTGCGCCTCCAGCAGCTTGCCATCGTTCACCAATTGATCCAGCCGGATCTTGAGCTCTTTCTTGATGCCGATGATGGCCTGGTTCATCGTTGGCTTGGGGGTCACGTAGTGGCTGTTGGCGTAGATACGGATCTGGTCGAAACTGCCTGTCTTTTCACCGGTCAGCGGGTCGAACTCGGTAATGGCTTCCAGTTCCTCGCCAAAGAACGACAGCTTCCAAGCGCGGTCCTCAAGGTGGGCTGGAAAGATCTCCAGACTGTCGCCGCGCACCCGGAAAGAGCCGCGCTGAAACGCCTGATCGTTGCGGCGGTACTGCTGCGCCACCAGATCCGCCATGACCTGACGCTGATCGTAGCTGCTGCCGACCTTGAGGTCCTGCGTCATGGCGCCGTAAGTCTCGACCGACCCGATGCCGTAGATGCAGGAGACCGACGCCACGATGATCACATCGTCGCGTTCGAGCAGCGCCCGGGTGGCCGAATGGCGCATCCGGTCGATCTGCTCGTTGATCTGGCTTTCTTTCTCGATGTAGGTATCCGACCGGGCGACATAGGCCTCGGGCTGGTAGTAGTCGTAGTAGCTGACGAAGTATTCCACCGCGTTGTCCGGGAAGAACCCCTTGAATTCACCATAAAGCTGCGCAGCGAGCGTCTTGTTGGGCGCGAGGATGATCGCGGGGCGCTGCGTTTCCTCGATGACCTTGGCCATGGTAAAGGTCTTGCCCGTGCCGGTGGCCCCCAGCAGGACCTGATCCCTTTCGCCGCTGGTGATCCCCTCGCTCAACTCGACGATGGCAGTGGGCTGGTCTCCCGCCGGCTCAAAGTCCGTGGCCATGACAAAGGCCCTGCCGCCCTCCAGCTTCGGGCGGGCGCGCACGTCCGGGGCAGAGTTCGCCATCACGGCGGTCGCATCCGACTGATCGGTCTGGGCATAGGGCATGGGCGCACTCCTTGGCAGTCTCTCCCAACCTGTCATCTTTCGGATCAGGTTCAAGGGCTCCGGAGCCTCTGCTGACAGAAACTGTCAGCCGCGCCGAGGGTGGATCACGTCGCCTGTCCCGATCAGCTGGCAGCCCAGTGTCTCGCGCAGGGCCTCTGTCAGCTCATCCAGCGTCTCGGCGGAGACGTATTTGCCACCCGTCTGATCGGCCAGACACCGCGCCACGGTCACGCGGCTCTGCCCCGCTTCTTCCTCGGCCCCCGGCCAGGCGAAATGATCGTCACGCACCTTGAACCCGATCACATGCACCGTCAGGTCCAGTGCCTCCACCGCGAGCCGGTCGGCCAGCTGGCAGGGTCGGCCGCCGCAGGTCTCCTTGCCATCGGTCAGCAAGACGATTGCACCGGGTCGCGTGCGGTAGTCGAGCACCTCCGCCGCCATCTCCACAGCCTCGGTCAGCGGTGTCTCGCCCGCGGGCTCCAGCGTCTCGACGGCGTCGATAATGGGCCCGGCGGCCCCCGGCTGCGGACCAAAGCGCAGATCTATGTTGCCACAGGCAAAGGTTTTGCCCGGGCCGTAGATCAGCAACCCCAGCGGACGCATGGCGGCGATCTGCGGCATTGCTTCACGGACCGCCCGCCGCGCCTCAAAGATGCGTGGCTCATCCAGCAGGTTGAACCCCATCTCCGACATGGAGCCCGATCCGTCAAAGACGATCATCGCATCTTCGGTACAGCGTTGTGAGGCGATGGTCGGCGCGGCGCACAGGCTTGCGCTGCCCAACGCGATGGCCCCCAGCGTACGGCGCAGGGTCATTTGGTGATCCTTTGACTGTTCGGGTGGCAAAACTGTCGCAAATCTGCCCCTTTCTGTCCATCGTTGCGCAGAGATGTCGCGCATTGCAAATAAATGGTATCTTGCTGCGGCGCGTCAAATCCCGGATAATCGCACCATCTATCGAGGAGCCATCGCCATGCGCGCACGCATCTATCAGCCCGCCAAGACTGCCATGCAGTCGGGCACCGCCAAGACCCACTCCTGGGTGCTGGAGTTTGCGCCCGCCTCCGCGCGCGAGGTTGATCCACTGATGGGGTGGACGTCGTCCTCCGACATGCAGAGCCAGGTGCGCCTGCGGTTCGTGACCAAAGAGGCGGCGATGGACTATGCCCGCGATCATGGGCTGGACGCCGACGTGCAGGAGCCGAAGAAGCGCCGCCCCAACATCCGCGCGGGCGGTTACGGCGAGAACTTCGCGACAGGGCGCCGCGGAGCATGGACCCACTGATCGAGATCCGGCAGAGCGATCCGTCGCTTCCCGCCGTCATCCGTCTGATCGAGGCGCACAACGCCCACGGCGATGCGCATTACCCGGCAGAGAGCAACCACCACCTGACCCCGGATGATTACGCCGTCAGCGACGTGGACCTTTGGGGGGCATGGCACGGACCCGACTGTCTGGGCATGATTGGCTTGCAACCGCTCGGCGAAGCGGCGGGCGAGATCAAATCAATGCATGTAGGGCAGGCGGCACGTGGTCAGGGCGTCGCCGCGGCACTGCTCGAACATGTGATCCGGGTCGCCGGGGAGCGGGGGTGGCAAAGCCTCTGGTTGGAAACCGGCAGCCGGGATGGCTCCGCCGCGGCGCGCGCGCTCTATGAAAAATGCGGGTTCTGCTATACCGAGCCTTTCGGGACATATGTGCTCGACCCGGAAAGCGTTTTCATGACCCGTCGCATCTGAGACTTGCCAGATCCGCGCGGCTGCGGCATGAAGCGAGGCAGCGGTCCCTTAGCTCAACTGGATAGAGCAGCTGACTTCTAATCAGCAGGTTCAGGGTTCGAGTCCTTGAGGGATCGCCATTTATGACGCATTGGGCGGTTTGGTCCTTTGTGCGGTGTGCCGGGACAAACACAAAATAGCTTCGGGATCGAATCTCTCTCAGGCGTAAGACCAATCATGTCTTCGCTGGCCGAATAGCTGCTCGTATCGAATGCGTCTTGGTGCGTGCGGGAATGCCTTGTTCCGGGGGTGCATACGGCTGCGAATATCTGCCGCCAGCCAAAGGTTTACCGAAAAAGGATGTGTCATTCGGGCAAGGTAAGAATGTCCGCAATTCCCTCAATAGGTGACCCAACCGTGAAACTGTGATATATCTTCTGATATTTTAAAGAAGATATATTGAGAAGGACGCGCATTATGAGTCCGTTTATTGCCGTTGCCGGGAGCGTTTTTCCCGAGATATTGAAACTGGTTCTCAGCAGGAAGCATCACGATAAAGTCGAGGCACTTTCCGGTGCGATCGAAGGGGCCGTCAAGAAGGCAACCAATTCCGATGATCCGTCCGATGCGACCACGGCAATTGATCAGGACCCGAAGGTCGAGGCCGAATTGAGGATTCGCCTGGCAGAGATTGCTGCCGCCGAAGAACAAGAAGAACGCGAAGCGTTAGAGAGAAAGCGCGAAGCAGAGCAGCTCGCTCAGCAGGAGAAGCGGGATTTCGAGCTGAAGCAAATCGAAGCGTCACACGCACGAACGATGGACCGCTTCAAGGCCGAAATGGAAGCGGCGGGCGCGAAACGAAAACAGGATCTTACCGAACTTCAAGAGCGCCTGACCGATGTGCGCGATGCCCGCAGAGGCTTTGAGGAGTTGGCAGCAAGCGGCAGCAGATTTGCCTGGGCACCTCCTGTCATCTCCACGATTATCGTTCTCGGCTTCTTTTCCATCCTCGGAATTCTGCTGCTTCAGGATATACCTGCGCTGGATCTGGACACGGAGCAGGGTGAGCGGCTCTTTCAGATCATCAACATTGTCATCGGTGCGCTAACAGCGGCTTTTGCGACCGTGATCAGCTTTTGGCTGGGCTCATCGCAGGGCTCAAAGCAGAAAGACCTGAACAGTCTCACCGTCGATACCCGGCGCGTGGCAGCGGAAGAGCGTCGTGAAGAGCGGTTGCTGGAACAAGTGGCGAAGGTCGCAACATCCAGTCAACCCATATCGATCGAGACGCCGC
Organism: uncultured Roseobacter sp.; assembly: GCF_947496515.1. Taxonomy (GTDB): domain Bacteria; phylum Pseudomonadota; class Alphaproteobacteria; order Rhodobacterales; family Rhodobacteraceae; genus Roseobacter. The sequence continues at coordinate 350,844 of NZ_CANMDB010000003.1, forward strand.
TTGCGGGCATTTTGCCGGCACCCGTGGAGAAGACCCGGAAGCTGGCAAATGAAACAAACTTCTCCCGCTGCATCGGGCCGATCCTTGAGGCGGAAGGCGGATTTGTCGATCACCCCAAAGACCCCGGTGGTGCGACGAATATGGGGATTACATTCAATACACTTCAATCGTGGCGGCGCCCCGCAGATATCGATGTGAATGATGTTCGAAATCTGACGGAGGAAGAAGCCAAGCAGATCTACCGCGCGAACTATTGGAATGCATTGAGCTGCGATGAATTGCCGAACGGCGTTGATCTGGTGGTCTTTGACTTTGGCGTGAACGCGGGGCCTGGGCGCTCTGCCAAAACGCTGCAACGGGTCGTCGGTGTTAAAGACGACGGTGTTATCGGTCCGATTACCTTGGCCGCCGTTCAAGCCGTGGATCCGGAACATATCATCCGGCGTTTCGGCGAGCTTCGGATGGAGTTCTACCGCGGGCTAGATACGTTTCCTGTCTTTGGGAAGGGTTGGACGCGCCGGGTTGAAAAAGTGGGCGACCGGGCGTTGGAGCTTTTCCGGGCCGGATAGAAAGGCGTCGGGCGTACTGCCCGACGCGGCAAAGGGACGGATCGCACAGGAAATGCGCGCTCCGTTCCAATTTCTTTTCCAAACGCCCAATCCCGCGATATTGCTACGTCTTAGCAACGTCCACATCATCGCGAATGCCCGCTGCCGCACCGGGACAACGGCCCGCACCTCAATCGCATGCAGTCCATCCGGACGGGTGGCTGTGGCGCGCCGGATACCGTTTAGGTTTCCAGACCTTCAATCGTGTACCGAGCGGCTGTCCTTGGGTGCTTCGGCCCGGTCGAACATACCGTAGTTCCGGATCACATGAGCAATCCGCAACCGGTAGTCTGCGAACACACCCTTGCGCCCCTTGCTTTGTGCACCGCGGTGAGCCGCCAGATTGCGCCAGCGGTCGATGGCGGCCTCGTCCTCGAAAAAGGACAGCGACAGGATCTTGTGCGGGTTCGTCAGGCTCTGGAACCGCTCGACCGAGATGAACCCCTCCACCTCATCGACCATCGGGCGCATGGCCGCCGCGATGTCGAGATACTCTTCCTTGCGGCCCTCGGCCGGTTCCACTTCGAATATGACGGCGATCACGGGATGCCTGCTCCTTTGTCTGGTGTCACGCGGGTCAGAAAGGTCCGATCCTCGCGCAACAGAAACTTTTCCTCCTGCGCAAAGGCGTAATTCTCACGCCCCAGCGGGTCCGCGGCCAAGCGCGCGCGGTAGGCCTCGTAATCGGCCAGGCTGGCCACATTGTAAATCCCGTAGGCCAGCGTGCTGGAGCCTTCGTGGGGTGCGTAATAGCCGATCAGATCCGCCCCGCAGCGCGGGATCGCCGTGTTCCAATTGTGGGCGTACTGCTCGAACTGGGCCTTCTTCGCAGGATCTATGTGGTAGCGGATGATGCAGGTCAGCATGACGGGGGTCCTTTCGCGGTTTGCTTTCCGCCATCCTATCCGATTGTGCCGCGTAAATGCTTCGTCTAGCATCGAAGTATGAAGGAAGGCCCCGACATCTCTCACGTTGCGTCCCTGATCGGTGATCCTGCGCGCGCAAATATGCTCACCGCGCTGATGGGCGGGCAGGCGCTGACCGCCAGCGAACTGGCGGCAGAGGCGGGCGTGACCTTGCAGACGGCCAGCGCGCATTTGTCAAAGCTCGCGGGGGGCGGGTTATTGAGCCCGCGCAAATCCGGGCGTCACAAGTATTTCGCCCTGGCGAGCGATGAGGTCGCGCAAGTGTTGGAGGCGCTGATGGGGCTTGCTGCGGGCAGTGGCCAACCGCGTCGCCGCCCGGGTCCCAAGGACGCGCGGCTGCGGCAGGCACGGATCTGTTACAAGCATCTGGCGGGCAGCATGGGCACACGGATGTTCGACAGCCTGCTGACCCAAGGCCACCTGCTGCAGCAGGACGAGGAGATACGTCTGACCCCGAAAGGCACCGGCTTCGTTGAGGGCTTCGGCATTGATCTGGATGGTTTGCGCAGCGCTCGCACGCCGCTCTGCCGGGCGTGTCTGGACTGGAGCGAACGACGTTCTCATCTGGCGGGCAGTCTGGGCCGCGCCTTTCTGCACAGGTTTGAAACGCTCGGCTGGATCACGGTCTGCACAGAGAGCCGCGTCGTCACCTTCTCTGCCGATGGCGCGGAGGGTTTTGCGCAGTTGTTCGGGCGCTGTTGAGGTTTTCTCAGCGCGTCTCGCCTTCGCCAACGGCTATCACCGCCCGCATCGGAAAATGATCGGACCCCACCGGGTCAGTGCGGGTGAAAGACACCAGATCAATACCTTCGGTGACATACAATTGGTCGATGGGAAAGCGCATCAACCAAGAGGTCGCATCGAAACTGGCCAGCATGCCACGCCCCACCCGGGGGTCGAGGAAGTTGCCGTGGTGCTTGAACCGCTCCGCAGTCCATGACCAGGCGACATCGTTGAAATCCCCCATGGCCACCACCGGCAACCGATTGCGATCCGCGATCTGTGCAGCGCGCTGTATCTGGGCATCACGCTCCTCGGTGTCGCTGCCGGGCACGGGGGGGCGCGGGTGCAGCCCCACAAAGAAAAAGGCGCCGCCCGGGCTTTCGATCTCCGCCAGCAGTGCGGGGGTGGTGTCATCGCTGAGAAAGACCGTTTCCGCCGCGACAACCGGCAGGCGGGTCGCAAAAACCATACCGTAGTGATTGGGCAGCGGGTGGCGCACGACCGTCTCGTAGGTCGCCAGCGCAGGCTCCAGCGCCTCGACCCAGGCGGCGTCCGTCTCCATCAGAAACAGCACATCCGGGTCCTCGCGCGCGATCATTTCCAGCGTCCGGTCGTATTGATCGTTCTCCATCAGCACGTTGAACGACAGCAGGGACACGCGATCCCCCTCGGCGGTGGATTTGGCCAGCGTGATCTCGGGCTCTGCAAGGCGCGTGTAGGGGAAGATGCGGAACCCTTGGTAAAGCGCCGCAACAATCATCAGCGCCGCCACCGCCTGTGTCGAAAGCTGCGCCAGATACAGCCCGAGCACCGCTGCGAAAAGCGCCACGACCGCGATGTGGACGCGGGGAAAATCCCATCCCCGGATCCACCAGTCAGCGCGTGAGGTGAGCGGTGCCAGCGTAGTGAATGCGACGGCGGCCGCTGTCAGCCAGAAGAGAAAGAGGAGTAAGCTATGCATGCGATCGCGATTGATGGTGACTGTCCCCGACATAGGCCGTATCAGGCCGCTTTGGTCAACGTGCAACCGTGCGCGGGGTTCCCTAAAGCGGTTCGACTTATGCTTGGGCCACGTCTTCGCGGCCTCTCCCTTTGGTCGAACGCAAAGAGTGATACCTGATGTCTGGGGTCAAAATCGAAACGCTTTAAATTGCGCGCAGGTGGTCAGGGCCGGGGCGGGCGGGATCTATAGACCGGGAGCTGCCAGCCGAAGGCGAGCGAGCCGGCCCGAAGTGCCCAGGTCACGGCAGCGCATAGCATCAGCGCCACCGACGGATCCGGCAGATACCCCTGCGTCAGCGCTGCAACGGTCGCCCCGGCAAAGGCGGCGGTGACGTATAGCTCGCCCTGTTTCAGCACCAGCGGGACGTCGTCCAGCACCACATCGCGGAGCAATCCGCCCATGCAGCCCGTGATGGTGCCCATCAGCACGGTGACCAGCACCGGCTGGTCCAGCGACAGCGCCACGCCGGTCCCGGCTGCGACGGCCACCGCCAGCGCGAAGCTATCGAGCCACAGCAGCGCCTTGAAACGGCTCTCGATCATATGGGCCGTGAAAAAGACGAGTGCCGCCGCAGCACAGGCCACGCCGATGTATGCAGGCTCCGCGATCCAAAAGACCGGGTTGCGGTCCAGCAGCACATCGCGCACCGTGCCGCCACCAACCGCCGTGAGGCAAGCCACAAAGGCAAACCCCACCGCATCCAGCTGCTGACGGCTGGCCACCAGCGCGCCGGTCAGGGCAAAGACAAAGACCGACATGAAATCCAGAATGGCAATCATGCTCAATGGGTCGGGTCCCTGCTGTGACGCCTCGTGCTCACTCTGACCTGGCCTTTTTGTAAGGCGCCATGCCCGCCCGTGCCAGAGCGTCCGCGCGCTCGTTCTCTGCGTGGCCCGCGTGGCCCTTCACCCATTTCCAGCTCACCTCATGCCGGGCCTGTGCGGCATCCAGGCGCTGCCATAGCTCTGCGTTGGCCACGGGTTTCTTGGCCGCATTCTTCCAGCCGTTCCGCTTCCAGCCGTGGATCCACGAGGTGATCCCGTTTTTGACGTAGTTGCTGTCGGTCACGATGGTGATCGTGCTGCTACGGTTCAGCGATTCCAGCGCGTTGATCGCGGCGAGCAGTTCCATCCGGTTATTGGTGGTTTGCGGCTCGCCCCCCTGTAACTCGCGTTCCTTGATGACGTTCCCACCGTCCATCGCGCGCAACAGCGCCCCCCAACCACCGGGGCCCGGATTGCCGCTGCACGCGCCGTCGGTATAGGCGAAAAGCTCAGCCACGCGCCGCCAGACAGATCCAGTCTGCCTCCACCCCGTCCAGCCCCTTTTCCCGCCCTGTCGCGCGGTCGGTCACGCTCAGCCCGACGTCTGCCAGAAGCCCGGTCAGCTCAGTATCCGTGTAATAGGTATAAAGCCGCCCGATCGGGTCGCGCTGCGCGCCCGCGCCGGTCTTCATCCCGATGTGGAAGACGCCGCCGGGGCGCAGGGCCTCGGCAATCGCGGCCAGATGTCCGGGCATGGCGTGTCGCGGTGCGTGCAGCAGCGAGAAATTGGCCCAGATGCCATCGTAAAGGTCGGTGCCCCCGATATCGTCGAAACCCGCCACCCGCGTGGTCACGCGCGGATGGCGACTGGCCAGCGCAACCATCTCCGGAACGGGATCCATTGCGGTGACTTGCAGTCCCGCATCGGCCATGATCGAGGACGAAAAGCCCGGACCGCACCCGATGTCCAGCACTGTGCCGCCATCAGGCAAGGCCGCGATGAAAGCTTCCAGCTGAGGGTTCTGGTCGCTCCCGCCTGCAAACCGTTCCGCATAATCACTTGCGCGCCGGGCGTAGACCCGCAACGTCTCTTCATCGCTCATAACAACACCCCGACGCCAAGACAGATCACCACGATCGCTGTCAGCAGCACCCGCAGGGACATCCACCAGCGCGGGGTCAGTCCCCACTGCCAAAAGGCGAAATCCAACACCAGCAGCCCCAGAAACCCGAAGATCAGGTTCATCCCCGCCGTCGTGGGCCCACCCCCCGTCATGAAGAATGCCCAGAGTGCGGGGATCACCGACAGCGCGTAGCCCGTCGCCGCCCGCGCGCCCGAGGTGCGCGTGGCAAAGCCCCACAGGACGCCCGACATGAACGACAGGATGACCGAGCCGTAGAAAAGCTGCACGTAAGGTCCCACAAACCGCGGACCAAAGGTGGTGGCCCCCCAGTTCGCGAGCGGCTCATTTATGTAGGTCGCCGCTCCCCAAACGAAGGGGATCAGCCCGGCCAGCCCAAGGATCAGCGGTGCCGTGGGGACGCGGGTCACGCGCGCTCCAGCGCCAGACGGCCCGCCAGTGCCGCAAAAATCGCCGCGAAGGAGCGGTTGAGCCAGCGCATCACCGCCTCGGAGCCGAGGATCCACGCGCGCGCCTGTGCCGCAAAAAGACCGTAGAGCACAAAGACCACAAAGGTCAGCGCCATGAAGATCCCGCCCAGCAGCGTCATCTCCAGCGTGGCAGTGGCCGGATTGCCCGACAGGAACGGTGGCAACAGCGCCACGAAAAAGATCGACAGCTTGGGGTTCAGGATGTTGATCAGCGCACCGCGGCGCGCGATGCGCCACCCGCTTTCCGTACTGCGTTCCGCCGAAATCGCCAGCGCCCCGTCAGAGCGGAGCGACTGCCACGCCAGCCACAGCAGGTACGCCACACCAGCCAGTTTCACGACCGTGAAGAGCAGCGCCGAGGTGTGCAGCACAGCCGCAAGCCCCAGCGTTGCCGCCGCCAGATGCGGCACAATCCCGAAGGTACAGCCCAACGCAGCCCAGGCCGCCGCGGCCCGCCCGCGCCCCAGACCAAGCGCCAGCGTATAGATCACCCCGGTGCCGGGGGCGAGCACGACGACAACTGCCGTCACCAGAAACTGGAGCGAGATCATGCCGGTACCCGCAGCACGCGCGGCACCTTGAACTCGACATTCTCCACCGCCGTCTCCACCGTCTCGCGGGTGACGTCGTAACGGTTTTCAAAGGCGCCGATCACCTCGTTGATCAGCACTTCGGGGGCGGAAGCGCCTGCGGTGATGCCGATGGACCGGATGCCCTCGAGGCTGCGCCAGTCGATGTCGTCCGCGCGCTGCACCAGCTGGGCATACTGGCAGCCCGCCCGCGCGCCCACCTCGACCAGCCGTTTGGAGTTGCTGGAGTTGGGGGCCCCCACGACCAGCATCGCATCGCATTTGGGGGCCATCGCCTTGACCGCTTCCTGCCGGTTGGTGGTGGCGTAACAGATATCTTCCTTGTGCGGGCCGACGATGGCCGGGAACCGGGCCTGCAAGGCGGCAACAACCTCGGCCGTGTCATCGACGCTGAGCGTGGTCTGCGTCACATAGGCCAGCCGCTCGGGGTCGCGCACGGTGATCGTGGCGACGTCCTGCGGTGTCTCCACCAACAATACGTCACCGTCCGGTAACTGCCCCATGGTGCCCACGGTCTCGGGGTGGCCCGCGTGACCGATCATGATCATCTGAAGCCCGTTGTCCGCGTGGCGCTGCGCCTCGATATGCACCTTGCTGACCAGCGGACAGGTGGCATCCACATAGACCATCTCGCGCGCGGCAGCGGCGGCAGGCACCGCCTTGGGCACACCGTGGGCGGAAAAGATCACAGGTCGGTCGTCGGGGCAGTCATCCAGCTCATCCACGAAAACGGCGCCCTTGTCGCGCAGCCCGTCGACCACGAACTTGTTGTGCACGATCTCGTGGCGCACGTAGACGGGCGCGCCCCATTTCTCCAGCGCCAGCTCCACGATCTTGATCGCGCGGTCCACGCCCGCGCAGAACCCGCGGGGGGCTGCCAGATACAATGTCAGGGGCGGTTTGGTCATGGGCGGTGCTCCGGAACTGATGATCCTTTGCTACCGCCTTGCGCCGTCAGCGTCCAGCGCGGCAACCGCGCACGCCCGGTGTCATGCGTTGACGGCGTTCTGTACTTCACGCGGTGGGCGGCCGATCACTTCTTTGAGCTCATCGAGTTCGATGAAGTTGTCGGCCTGTCGCCGCAGATCATCCGAGATCATCGGCGGCTGGCTGCGGATGGTCGAGACGACCGACACGCGCACACCCGCGCGCTGCAGGCTTTCCACAAGAGGCCGGAAATCGCCATCACCGGAGAAGAGCACGATATGATCGACCCGCGGGGCCAGCTCCATCGCATCGACGGCAAGCTCGATGTCCATGTTGCCCTTCACCTTCCGGCGCCCCATGCTGTCGGTGTATTCCTTGGCGGGTTTCGTCACCATGCTGAACCCGTTGTAGTTCAGCCAGTCGACCAGCGGACGGATCGGCGAATACTCATCGTTCTCCAGCAGCGCGGTATAGTAGAACGCCCGCAACAGCTTGCCCCGGCGCATGAATTCCTGACGCAATAATTTGTAGTCGATATCAAAGCCCAGGGACTTTGCGGCTGCGTACAGATTCGAGCCGTCGATGAACAGCGCGAGCCGTTCGTCCTTGTAAAACATTTTGGGTCCTTCCAAAGGAGGCGGTCGCTGGTGCTCACCAACGAATTAGATTATTTATTCAGCGAACCGATTAGTTCAAAAATAGGGGTTTTTCACCGTGCCGCAAGTCTCCGCTGGGCCGGAATCCAGCAAAAACCCGCCACTGGACCCGACAATCGCTCTGGTTGCCCTAGGGTCAAATCGTGCATCGCGGGAGGGAACACCGGCGCAGGCGGTTCTGGCGGCCATCGCAGCGCTTGGTCGGAGGGTCGGAGTGATTCGCGCGCAGAGCCCTCTCTACCGGACGCCGGCCTTCCCGCCGGGCAGCGGTACCGACTTCGTGAATGCGGTCGTTTCGCTGGAAACGACCCTGGCGCCGGGGGCGGTGATCGCGGCGCTTCATGAGATTGAGGAAGGCATGGGGCGCACCCGACAGGAGCGGTGGGCGGCGCGCACACTCGACCTCGATCTGCTGGCGATGGACGATATGCTGCTGCCCGATCCGCAGACCCACGCCGCCTGGCGGTCCTTGCCGCTGGCCGACCAGATGGCGCGCGCGCCGGAGCAGTTGATCCTGCCGCACCCGCGGCTGCACGAACGCGCCTTTGTGCTGGTCCCGTTGGTGGACGTCGCAGCCGACTGGGTGCATCCTGCGTTGGGTCTGACCGCCCGGCAGCTGTGTGAAGCCCTGCCCGCGCATGCGCTCTCCGGGGTCACACCGTTGCCCGACGCCGCGGCCTGAAGCTACCCGTCGGCGCCCGCGAGCCGAGCCTGAAGTGCGGCCAGAAACGCCTCCACCAGCGGATTGGCGGGCGTGTTGCTGCGCTGGATCGCCCCCAGCGGTCGGTGAAACTGGGGATGATCGAACTCCAGAAAAACCAGCCGCTCCTCCAGATAGGGCCGCGTCGTCTCCACCGGCATGGTGGAGATCAGGTCCGTCGCCGCGACGATTTCCAGTGCGGCGCGAATCGAATCGGTCTCGCAGACGATCTGGGTGTCCTGCACGCCCGAGGCGACCATCGCGGCCTCCGTCTGCTGCCGCAGCAGGCTGCCCCGCGAATGCGCCAGCCATTGCTGCGTTTCCAGATCCCGGGCTGTGATCACCTGCGCCCGGGTCAGAGGATGATCGCGTCGGCAGAGTATCGCCACCCTGTCGTCGATCAGCGGCAAGAAATTGAGCCCGGCGCCGGGGGCATTGGCCCCTTGCGGACCAAAGACAATGTCGATCTGACCGCGCTCCAGCATGCTGCGCAGCGCGTGGACCAGCCCGGTGCGGATCTCCACCCGGCACTCGGGATGTGTCGCCACAAAGCCGCTGAGCGTATCGGTCAGGAACCGGCCCGACACAATCGGCGGCGCGCCGATGCGCAGCTGCCCCGCGGACCCGGTCTGGGCCAGCGATGCGAACTGCCCTGCCTGTTCCTCGGCGATGCGAATGCTCAGACCGCTGCGCGCCAGCTTGCGGCCCAGCTCGTTCGGGACCGATCTGCGCCCGTCCCGGTCAAAGAGCGGCGCGCCCAGCCGGTCCTCCAGCGTGCGGATGTTGCGGCTCAGCGCGGGCTGGCTCAGCGACAGCCGGTCGGCTGCGGCCTGAAACGCCCCGGTTTCGACGATCACCGAAAGCTGCGCCAGATGTCTTGGGTCCAGTTTCATATCAATTCCCGATGTATCAGATCTATTTCTTGATTATACGTGATGAAGCACCTTTGATACCCTCACGATGACAAGAGGGAGGACATCGTCATGAACAGCAGCAACCTGAAACGGTTGGCACTTTCCGCGTGCCTTGCCATTGCCCTGCCGGGGCTGGCGCTGGCGCAGATCTACAAGGGAGAGACCGCAGGCGTCGGCGACCCGGTGCACACCATGTTCGTGGCCTTCTCCAATCAGGCGGGCAAGGCGGATGTGCAGATCCAGGTCAACGCAGGCCAGACCCTGACCAAATCCATGCTCAAGGGCGCCAAGGGGGATATCGACTTCTTCTCCACCGTGCCCTCGCTGGTGAACCTCATGGCCGGGCAACAGCGGATGTATGAAAACATCGACGCCGCTCCGGAACTGGCCAAGAACCTCCGCGCAATCCTTGGCTTCAAGGCAGGCGCCTATCATCCGGTGACGCTGGCAGGCTCTGGCATCGAAAGCTGGCAGGACATCAAGGGCAAGACCGTCTTCACCGGCCCACCCGCGGGGTCAGCCTCCGCCACGTCGGAGGCGCTGATCCGCATTCTCACCGGCTACGTGCCTGGCGAAGACTACACCGCCGTACGCCTCAGCTGGGGCGAAGGCTACGCGGCCCTGGCCGATGGCAAGATCGACATGATGGTCCGCCCGGCAGAGATCGGCTCCGCCAACATCGAACGCTTCGGGCTGTCGGGTGAATTCCGGGTGCTGTCCATCCCGCAGGACAAGCTGGAAAGCGACGAGATGCAGGCGCTCTTTGGCAGACCCGGCCGCGGTATGCTGACCTTCGATGGCGGCGTCTACCAGGGGCAACTGACATCGGGCGAGATCACGGCCTTGGGGTTCACGCAGTTCGTGGGCACCCATGCCGACATGGCCGATGATGTGGTCTATGCCGCGACAAAGGCCTTCTGGGACAACCTCGACGATGTCCACGCCACCGCCTTCTTTCTCAAGGACGTGACGCCGGAGACCGCCTTTACCGCCGTCAACGTGCCGCTGCATCCCGGCGCGCTGCGCTATTACGAGGAAGCGGGGTTCGAGATCCCCGATGCCCTGCGCCCCGGCTCCTGATCCTCGCGTGAAGCAAAGCGCCCTGTCATGACCGAAGTCGCCCCCTCCCAAGCCCCGCGGGTTTTCGCAGTCGCGGCCTCGCTGGCCTGTGTCGCGCTCGGGGGGATCACGCTCTACAGCTCCGGCCTCGGTCTGATCGACCCCAAGCTGCACCGCGCGGGCGGCTTTGCGCTGGCACTGGTCGTGGGCATCGCGGTGTCGCAGCAACGGCGCGCCGCGGCGGGCAAACCGGTGGGCACGCGGCAGATCGGCATCGACGCGGTGCTGCTGCTCGCGGGCCTCTGGTCCATCTGGTCGTTTCACTTCGTTCAGACACAGATGGAAACGGCGCTCTACGATGTGAGCACCCGCGATGCCTGGCCCGCGCTGGCCGGGCTGTTGGTGTTTCTGGAGCTTTGTCGCAGGTTGTGGGGCTGGGGGCTCTTTGGCATCGGCGCTTTCGGCGTGCTCTACCTGCTTTACGGTCAGGATCTGCCGGGGATCATGGCCCACACCGGGTTTTCGCTCAAGGAAGTGGCCGAGGCGCTGTGGTACAATACAAACAAGGGCGTCTTTGGCTCCATCACCAACATCGTGCTCAGCACGGTCTTCATCTTCATCATCTTCGGCGTGCTGCTGGAAGGGACGGGCGCGGGCGATACGCTGCTGAAGTTCGCCTTTCTCGCCACCCGCAGGACCCGGGGCGGCCCGGCGCACGCAGCGATCCTCGCCTCCTCGATGTTCGGCACCATGTCGGGATCCACGGTCGCGAATATCGTCGGGACCGGGACGTTCACCATCCCGATGATCAAGAAACGCGGCTTCTCCCCGACCTTCGCGGCGGGGATCGAGGCAACCGCCTCCTCGGGCGGGCAGATCATGCCGCCCATCATGGGGGCTGCGGCGCTGGTCATGGCCGATCTGACAGGTGTCGGCTATCTCAACATCATCGTGGCGGCGCTGTTGCCTGCGCTCTTTTACTACTTCAGCCTTTTTGCCGCCGTGACCATCGAAGCCCGCCGGCAGGGCATCGAGGTCCAGCCCCTGACGCTAGATGACCGCATCACCCGCACCGACGTGATCAACTCCGTGCTTTTCGCGGGGCCCATCGCGGTGGTCATCGGCTCACTGCTGGCGGGGTTGTCGACCTCCGCTGCGGGGTTTTACGCGGTGGTCGTGCTGCTGGCGCTCTGTGGTATCAACCCCGAGGTCCGGCGCGATCCCCTGCGGGTCTGGCGGTCATTTCTCAAGGGTGCGGAATCCGGGGCGACGCTGCTCATCGCCATCGCGGCCATCGGGATTCTGGTCGGCTCGCTCGATTCCACCGGGCTGGGGCTGAAACTGGCCAGCGTCATTTCAGAGATCCGGGGCGAGAGCCTGTTCTCCGCGCTGCTGGTCGCCATGATCGGCGCGCTCATCCTCGGGATGGGGATGCCCACCCTGCCCGCCTACCTGATCATCATCCTGGTGATGGGGCCGGCCATTCAGGCGCTCGGCGTGTCGATGCTCACGGCGCATATGTTCGTCTTCTACTACGGCGTCGCCTCGTCGCTGACCCCGCCCGTGGCCATCGCGGCCTATGCCGCGGCTCCCATCGCCGGGGCCAACCCCCTTTATGACGGCGCTGATGTCCTTCCGGCTGGGGATCGCGAAATTCATCATCCCCTTCATCTTTGCCTTCTACCCCACCATCCTGATCATCGAGACCTTCAGCCTGCTGCCCTTCCTCTGGATCATCCTGCGCACGGGACTGTGCATCTGGCTCTTTTCCTCGGCGCTGTCCGGCTTTGACCGCCGCAAGCTCAGCTGGGCGGAGATCGCGCTGCGCTTTGCCGTCGCCTTTGCCTGCCTGGCGCTCAGCCCCGCCGTGCATCTGCCTGCCATCGCCGCGGGCCTCGGCCTGATCGCGTTTGATCTGCGCGCCGCGCGCCGCCCCAGTCCAGAGCCCGCGTCATGACCAAACGTCCCAACTTCCTCTTCATCATCACCGACCAGCACCGCGCGGACCATCTGGGCTGCTACGGCAACACCACCGTCCGCACCCCCAATATCGACGGGCTCGCCGCAGGGGGGACCCGGTGGGACAGGTTCTACGTCGCCAACCCCATCTGCATGCCCAACCGCGCCTCCATCATGACGGGGCGCATGTGCTCGGTGCATGGCGCGCGGCACAACGGCATCCCGCTGTCACGCGATCACACCACCTTTGTGGAGCTGCTGCGCGATGCGGGCTACAGCACCGGGCTCATCGGCAAATCGCACCTGCAAAGCTTCACCGGCCTGCCCGCCACCAACCGGTTCGAGCCTGCGCCCGGCATGACCGCCCCCGCGCCCCACCTGCGCGATGCCTACAAGAACAACCGCCACACGCCCGAGTATGATCTGGAGATCGCGCCCAAATGGGACCGCCCGCTGGCCGAGCGTCTGCAGGGCGATTTCTACGGGTTCGAGCACGTGCAGGTCGCCGCCGATCACGCCGATCAGGCCTCGGGCGACTACCTGCTCTGGGCGCGCGACCAACACCCTGATTTCGACAGCCTTGTGGGTCCCGACAACGCGCTGCCCGACAACCGCATCAACGCGCCGCAGGCCTGGCGCACCGCCGTGCCGGAGGCGCTCTATTCCACCAGCTGGATCGCGCAACAGTCACAGGAGTGGCTCCGTGCCCGCGCGGCGGAGGATCAGCCGTTTTTCCTGCAGATGTCCTTTCCCGACCCGCATCACCCTTTCACGCCGCCGGGCCGCTACTGGGATATGTACGACCCTGCCGCCATCGACCTGCCCGCCTCCTTTGGCAAAGGCGATCTGCCGCCCATCCGCGCCATGCGGGCCGCTTTTGCCGCGGGGACCGATCCGCGAGACAACCAGAACCCCTTTGCGGTGACCGAAGACGAGGCCCGCGCCATCATCGCGCTCACCTACGGCATGATCACCATGATCGACGATGCCATCGGGCGGGTGCTGGAGCAGCTGAACGCGCTCGGGCTGGCGGAGAATACGGTGGTCATCTTCACCTCTGATCACGGGGACTACATGGGCGATCACGGGCTGATGCTGAAGCTGCTGCTGCATTACCAGGGGCTGATCCGGGTGCCGTTTATCTGGCAGGACCCGACGCGCCCGGCGCAGACCACGCAGCGCGGCGATCTGGGCTCCTCCATCGACATCTCCGCCACGGTGCTGGCGCGCGCAGGGATCCAGCCTTTCAACGGGCTGCAGGGCCGCGATCTCATGGCCAGCGAGCCGCCGCCCGCGATCCTCGTCGAAGAGGACAGCCAGCGCAGCATGACCGGGTTCGAGCGGCCGCAGCGGGTGCGCACCATGGTGACCGACCGCTACCGCATGTCGCTGCGGCAGGGCGAGGACTGGGGCGAGCTCTATGATCTGCACGCCGACCCGCAGGAGCTCGACAATCTCTATGACAGAACGCAGGCCGCATCCGTGCAATCCGCGCTGACCGAAACGATGCTGCGCCGCACCATCGCCCTTCAGGACCGCGCCCCGCTGCCTGCCTACCGCGCCTGACCGCTTTCATGCGCCCGAGACCGAGGCCTCCCCAAAGCGCCTCCCACAGTGAAACACCGCGCAACGTCCATCAATTGCCTCGGCAGGACCTAAGCCTGGGCGGCTTTTGCCGTGTCACCATCTGGATGACGCGGAACACTCACTGCGACTGCGGGCAAAGCGTGTTCGAGACCGAACCCATCCGCAAAGATCCGCACCCGGGCCGCGCCCCTCTCAGAGCCGACGCCGCTTCGCTGTCCGGATCGCGGACAAGGACGAAACCGCTCTCGCGGTATTGGCGCTTGTGGCGGGTTATGCGCACTGAATTTGGCGCTGCGATTTTG
>NZ_CANMDB010000004.1 GCF_947496515.1 uncultured Roseobacter sp.
GTGTCTCGGCACTGGCGCTCATGGCCAGCGTTCAGGGGCTCGCTGGCCATACCGCCGGCCTTTTGAAACAGGCGGGTAGCCTCGCGGGCGGTGGCGGTCCAGGCCTCGGGACGTTTGCCAGTACCGTGGCATCGTCTGCGCTCGGCTTCCATGACGCGCTCGGCCTCGGCAGCCGCGGCGATGTGGTCGGCGGCGCGTCGAACCGCCCCGACGCAGGCCGCGGGCTCGGCGATGCGGGCACCGGCGTGGGTGAGGCTGCGGCGAGCCTGTTTCCCATGGGCGGGATCAAGAACACCATCGTCGGCGCGTTTCGGTCGGACACCATCGGCGTGGCTCGCGCCGAACAGATCGGCACCAGCAAGGTCACGAATGTCGGGCAGACGCAGGTTACCAATGTCGGCAAGGAGCAGAAAACCACTGTTGGTCGAAAGATAGATGTGGAGGTTGGCGAGCTCTACCGGCTCATTACCCACGACACGTTCCACGGCGGAGCGAAAACCTGGGAAATCTTCTCCGATGACAAGATCCTGCTCTCAACCCCCGGCGGCTACATCGAGTTGAACAAATCGGGCATTCGTTTGCATGCCAAGCGCATCGACATCGAGGGCAATGCCATCAACTTCGCGAAGGGTGGGCCCGGCGAGGGCGCGTCATGCCTGCGGAAAGCGGCTCAATCTGCAGCGCCGTTTGTGCGAATGTGAGAGGGCTGAAGATGCCGCCAGTTATCTGGGACGTTCTGATGACGTCGAAGGAACCGAGTTTTGCTGTCGTAGATGGTGCGCAGTTTCCGGACCTGCCCGCGCTGATTGCATCGGCTCGGCTCGAGGCGTGGCCTCTCTACCGCAATGATGATCCTCAAGAACGCGCTGCTGCCCCGCACATGATTGGCCTCAGTCGCTTCGCTGGAGAAGAGGATCTTTCGGTCGACGCGTTGCCTAGTGCAGATGTAATCAATGTGCTTCGCGATGCACTCGGCGATACACCGGCCATGGTCGTGTGGCAGGGATGCGCACATGCAACGCTTTTCCAGCACCTGCGTGGACTGAATATGGTCGAGGTGCCGAGGGGTACTGACACACCCGTTGGGCCCGATTATGCTATGCTCGATCCCAGCAAGCCCACTGCCCAAGCCAGCGGTGCCAAGGTTGACGGTCGTGGCGAGTATGAGTTGATCCTGTTCCGGCATGCAGATCCGAATGTGATCGCGCAGATATTGCCTGCGCTCGACCTGCCCGGGTGGGCGAGATTTTTGGGTCGGACGAATGGCTTGGCATATACACCCGCGGACGATTGGTCGGATGAAGCAGGAACGCATGTTGCACCCCGTCCGGGCGGCCTGCCCGAAACACAGCGCGGTTGGTTGCGCCTGGAACGAGAAACGCTGGAGCGGATGGCAGAAGTGCGTCTGGATCGATCCGCACGGCGTATTGCGCGCTATCTTCGCAAGCATGCGGCAACTCCGACCAAAGGAATTGATGATCAAGCGCTCGTGAAGCGCGCGCGTGGCTACATCGACGAAGCACGGGACTACGGCGTGCAGACCGAGGCAGGTATGGGCCGTTGGTCTTACATGCAGATCACGACGCGTGACGGCATGCTCACGGATCCATCGGTTCGGTCCGTGATGTCCGCGCAGGATCCGTCGATGACGCCCGACGAGCGCGTCAAGCTCCTCCTGCGCATGAGCGCCACATCAACGGCGGGAACGATCTGATGCCATTGGTTCTCGCGCCTGCTGCTCCAATCGCTTGGGGGGCCATCGTCAAAGGAGCCGCTTACATCGGTTCTGCCGCAGCGGCGGCCTGGGGTGTCAACCAAGCCGTTGAGGCGATCTCGGCAGACGATGGCGCCGCCCAGGACCTCGACGAAGATACGCCGGTCGCGGTGACATGTGCGACATGCGCGCAGAGCCCCTGCGCGCATCTTGCTTGCGGTGCACCAGGCTCGACATATCGTGGCGGCGCGCACGGGTGCGTCGGACGCCCAGCCATGAAGGCCCTTCCTGATGGGGCGATACATAGCCACCACACACCCGCTGATCATTATTCGCATCTGCCCACACCCGTCGGTCCATCTGTCCAGTTGGCTGCAAGCGATCACCGAAATACATCGTCATACGGAAGGCGGGTGCATGGGCCACGTTACGCGCCTCAACGTCAGGCTCTAGCATCTGGGAGGACTATGGAGGCTATTTTTTATGATGTCGCAGATATTCGCAATGTTGCTCGCGAGGCAGGCGATCCAACTCGATACGATGCCGCGATATCACAGATGCTAGGCTATGCCGAGTGTCTCCACGCACATGGAATAATTCGATAGATACTAAAGCAGTGAGGCTTGAATATGAAAGACGAGGATTGGATCATTTACCCGCTTCAGGGTCTTGGGCATCTGCGATTTGGTATGAACCGAGCCAATATTGAGGCTCTAAGTTCCGTTTACGGTTCGATTACGTACGACTCCGGGACCGTCGATCGCGTAGCAATCGCTAACGACACGCTAGCAAAATTTGGGCACTTCTTCTCGGATGATGTCAGAAGCAATATTGAACAGAATCATATTCCCCAGATCGCAACCGATCCCCGCACGCTTCTCACGCTTTCTAATCACTCTCTGCAAGTCGATCTTTTTGACGATACGGTGTGCGGCATCACCATTTACCAAGATCACTCGCAGGTTTCTCTGGACGGTCAGAATATCTTCACGATGGAGCAAGGCCGAGCCCTAGAATTCCTCGAACGCCTGAACGGGAGGCCCGGCTACTATGTTGGCCAATCGGCGCGTTTCGACGGGCTTGCTCTTGAACTCTTTGGTTTTTCTGAAGCGGGCGAAGGACCCAACGATCCAATCACGCCAGGTGCTAAACTTACCCAAGATCAGAGTCCCTGCAGCATCTGGATCGGGGCGGAGCCAAACCCACTCAACGATCCTACGGTTCGCTGGAGAGAACACACTTGGTAGGCGATGCGTGCTTCGTTGTCGGGGTTTCGGTTTACAATGAAGAAGGTCGTTCTCAGATTTTCACCCCGGATGAGGATGCGATGGATGACAAGATACTTTGGGCGGCGCGGTTGATGGAGCCACTTCAAGCGGCAACCCTACTCGACGCGCATCCTGTCGATATTCCGCAATGCTGCCACCACTTGATGTTCAAAACATTTCGGTCGAACGATAAAGCGCTCGCTGACGTTCTGTACCCGACATTCGTAAGCAGCGATCAGCCGGATGCCACGCTTCCCACGTTTGGACGGGGCACCAAAAGCAACTCGGTTTCAGTCCAATAAGGAGAACATTGATGAGCAAGCCCCTCGCACTTCTCGGTCACGACCACACATGTCCCAGGCGCGGCCACCGTGGTGGTCCGATCGTATCGACCGGCCAAAGTTACGTGACTGTCGATGGTGTTCCTATCGCGACGGTTTCAGACAAGCTGATCTGCACGGGACCACCAACCACGGACAGTGTCACGAGCGGCTCCTCACTCGTCACCATTGATGGGAAGCCAGTCGCCCGGATAGGGGATAGCTGCGCGCACGGCGGGACCATCGTGGAGGGTGTTTCTTGGATCACGTCAGGCTGATCCAATTTCTTGCTTTTGGTGCCAAAAAACGGGCCTTGTTGCACAAATTGGCTGAGGGCCGGACTTCCCCTTTCCCCAGACGGATTTATTCTTCGGCCAGCGTGTTGGGTATGCCAAGCGCGGTGTAGCCGTTCAACACTGCGATGCGGACCTGTAGTTCCGCGACTTGGCGATCAAAGTCTCTAGCCATCAAGGACTGACCAAGCAGCTTGATGCAGTTCATCTTGGTTTCGACACGGCTTCTGTGGTGATAGCCGTTGACCTTCGCCCAATGATCCAGGCCATTGCAAACTGGAATTTTCCACCTTTGAATGGACGACTTGACCTTTGACCTTCCCCCAGCATTAGGCCGGTTTGATCTGGAATCTTCCGGTTGGTTTTGAATGTTGAGCGGCAGCGTGGAGACCGCAACAGTCTCAAGCGCTGGCGAGGTGGTTTTCGTCAAGAACTCCGTTGGGGATAGATATCCGAGCGCCCAGTGCGGGCGCACGGTGTTGTAGTGGTGGCGCCAGCGACGGATCTCCTCGCGGGCATGGCGCAAGGAGCGGAACCAGTGCAGGTTGAGGCATTCGTCGCGGAATTTACCGTTGAAGCTTTCGACGAAGGCGTTCTGGACCAGCTTGCCCGGGTCGATAAACCAACGATAGATTTGCGTCGAGACTTATGCTGGCCAATTTGCGGTCGGTATGGCGCAACTGTGCGGCTACTGGATCGAAAAACCTTGTCCTGGCCCGCGTCATTGAAACCGAAACGGACAAGGACGCCATTGCTGAGTGCATCCCGCACGCAGCCACGATCGTTTGCCAGTTGCAAGCCGGTGATGAGACGGTAGCAAAGCCAGCCAGGGCGGAGACCTCAGATATCGCAGCCCTGACTGGCTTTGCGGGGTAGGGAAAAGAGTGCTTTTGCAGTGTTGAAATGTGTATCGATGTGTCTGACGTCAGACATGCGTCAAGTGACAGGCCATTGTTCTCCGACAGGCGCACGACGGTTGGTGTCCAACTTCTGTCCAGACCGGTTTTGATCTCGCGCGCATTGAGGTCCGCGACGATTTCAGCCTCGGCTTGACCATCGTGGACAAAACTCTGGAAAATCTGGTTCACAACGGTGATCTCTTCGTCAGGTCATGGTACGAGCGTCACGCGATCAGTTTGAATGCTATTATGCTCACCTCGGGATAGAATGCCTTTCGTGTTGCTCGCATCATCAATCAGCATGCGCCTTAGACCAAATCCCGGCGCACCACCTTGACGGTAAACCAGTTCAATCAGGCGGGACTGACCTGCGAAAACCTTTTGCGACAGCTCTCTGCTGTATTCACCAGCCATCGCGCGCTTCAGGCCTTTGACGACAGTTAACATCGTACTGCCATCGTTTTCGAATTGCTCGGCGCAGTATTCGACTGAAATGCCTGCGCGCTTGCAGGCATACTCGTAGTAGGCGCTTTCGTCGGCGTCCTGGAAACGACCCCAGCGGCTGACGTATTAGACCAAAACTGTCTTGAAATCGGCGTGACCGCTCTCGATATCGTCGATCAACTGCGTAAGGCCAGCGCGGCCTTGAATGCGCAAACCGCTTTTCCCAGCATCAGAGTATGTCTTGATGATCTGATACCCGCGCTCATCGGCATATCGTTGGATCGCATCCGCCTGGTTTTCTGTCGAGTAGCGCTGATGCTCGGTCGACATGCGCACATATTGCGCTGCTTTGCGGCGATTTTCTTCTTATTGATCAGCATCTAGCCAGCTCAATGTTGTTGTCCTCCATCATCCAAATTCTTAAACCTGCGCGGTTCGTTTGCGACTCCTTGTTCCACATTTTTAGCATGGGAAGGGCAGCAAGATGTTTCCGAAGACAGGCAACACTTTTCGAAATGGAAGCACAAAAGAGAACGTGCAGATAGAATACCGTGACGCAGTTTTGAGGGCATTAACGAGTGAGTTGGGCGGCACTCACCAGGCGACCAAGACAGCGATGCGGTGGACAGGCGTAAGCGAGCGGACAGCAAGAAACCGGATTTCGGGCACGCATGCGCCGGCAGGAGAGCATCTGGTCGAGCTGATGAGAAACTCTGACGCCGTATTTTTAGCGGTGCTCTCTCTGGCGGGACGCGGCGAGGCGCATGTGTTTGCCAGCCTGGATGTGGTCAGAGCGGAACTTGAAACCATGCTGAAAGTAATTGGTGCGCTTCAAGAGCAGGGATACCCACTCAGAACGGGGAATTGACTAAAATTTCGGATTTTGCCCTTGAATGGCAGTTTTATGGGGTCATGAATGGCAAAACCACATACAATTTCAAAATCCGGGTTGAATGAATTCAAAGGCTTACAAAAGTGAAATGGCAATACTATGGGCCAATCTAAGCAGGTGTAGATTAGCCCACAGTTTTTCCTTTCTTGCACAATGAATTGCCATTCATTGCATCATAGTTCGGATATTTTGCCAGTTCTCTTAGATTGGGGTCGCCGAATTGCTGTAAGGATGCCATTTGGGTACGTGCGAGAGTTGGATATGCTTAGAGCGGTTCCTTGCGACCCTCAAGCGTACCGTCGGAGTGCAGCAGCAGCAGCCCGCATTCCGACCGTTCGTTGCGATTGGAAAACCGGCAAGCTAGCGAATTCACAGTTTGAGTTGTTTGATCGTATGAATGGATCAAGTGACAGTTCCTGATCCCTCGATCCACGTTGTCAGTTGTGCCCATGCCATGCGTTTGAAGCATTCAAGTGTTTGCTCAGTTCATTTGAGCCGTGTGTGATGCTTCGGTCATCGGGTCATCAGTAGCTATTTGCCATTGCCAAATTCACGAACTGCGAAGCAATCGTGGTGACTGCAAAAAGCAAAACCAGAGAAGCGAACGGCTGAGCTCTGAAGGTGTCCTGCGCTTTTTTGTTACACACGACTGCCAGGATAGCATGGGCTGTAAATGCCGCAAGAGTGCCCATTAGAAAGGCTCCGAACAGTGCGGCGCCCAACGAGATGAGTGCAGGGCCGGCAGCTGGATTTAGCTGAAGTAGTCCTGCGGTCACCAGCACCGAAGAAACGAGGGGGTAGACGAAATGCCATTCGATGATCTCGCGTGAAGACGCTGTCGCGAGGTCAGGCATCAGTATGTATGCGCAAAGTGCGTAGGCAAATATTGTGAACCATGGAACGGCAGGATGCCCTGGAAATACAGAAAGGCCCAAAAGAACTATGGCGCCCATAAATGTTGCTAGAGTCTTTAGATTCATTGATCGGTTTCCTTTATTGTTGCTTTCGTTCTGCGACGCAGACCGGAAGAGCCTACCCCGTGGCCTTTCTTGGCATCAAACAAGAGTCCAATCGGCGCATCTAGGTTGGGTCCTGTCCAATTCGTTCATTGGGTGGTTTGGCGGGTTGGCAGCTTGATCCTTTGCCGCCATCCTCCGAGTCATGGCATTTGGCGTTTTCATCCACCGAACTGCCTCTATTTATGACGACGTGCCGTCGGAGCGATATCAGTTTCCAAAGCAGTATCTGACGCGCGTTCAGCAATGTGAGGGTGACTGGATCGTCTATCTCGAGCCTAGCAAGGTCAGGCACACCAAGGGCTATTTCGCTGTCGCCAAAGTGCAGGATATCATTCCTGATCCCCGGGATGCAGACATGCACTTGGCGGTCATTGAACCGGGCACATATCTGGATTTGGCGATCCAGTGCCGTTTCGCTATGAGCACGAGGTTGTCGAGTATGGTCTGCTCAATGATTTCGGTGAGATTTCCGGAAGGGCTCAGGCTGCTGTACGGCCGCTAGCACCAACTGACTTCGCCAGGATCGTCGAGCTAGGTCTTGGGACAGATCATGACATCCTTCCTCGGGTCGGTCAGGCCAGCGACACTGGCGGGTTCAAAGAAGACCAAACCCCTTTTCAGTTGCCAGCCGCCAGAGAAGGCATCAATCAACTCACCAGCAGGGCTGTCCGCGACCGCAATTTCCGCAAGACTGTCCTCCGCGCTTACGGCGAACGCTGCGCGATCACCGGTCTGCGTCTTATCAACGGTGGTGGACGCGCAGAGGTGGAAGCTGCACACATCCCGGAAGTCGCCGCGGCACCGCCCCTTACGCAAGCCACCAAATTTCTCCACGATGCCGCGCGCCTGACCTTTCCTGTCCATAGCGATGCGACCGAGACGCTCGCCAGCCGACACGAGAAGGCGCAGCCGGTCGTTACGACCGCAAAGTTCGCGCGAGAGCCATATCGACAGTGGCCCAGCCTGATGCGTGAAGTGAGATCGTGGCGACGATCTCATCCGGATCCGTCACACAATCACACTCACGCAGGCTCGTGCCATCTCCTTGCAGAACACAAACCGCGCAATTGGTCTACCAGACATCCGGCCCACCGTAACGCCTGTTGGCTCTCTCCTTCAGCTCGCGATGTCCGAGATACGACAATCGCCCATCTCAATGCCCTTGAAGCTCATTCCAGCAGATGCCCAAGGTCAACTTTTCGCGCGGTGCCACCACCCATGCCTTCCCATGCTCCGCGTCTGCAAACGTTAATGCCCTCCACCGCGCGACCTCTTAACCCCGCCCCGTACCGACCTGCGCACCGTCGCGATACCGACAAAATACCGACGTCATACCGACGTGGCTTTTCGGCGCAAAAACCCTGTTAACCACGGCGCGGGCAGCTGAGTCGCCAAGACCGGTGCCCGCAGTCTGCGCGCGGCACGTTAACCGCCTTGCCCCCGGCGCGCGGGGGCGGCAGTGTCGCGGCACGCAGCAAGGAGAGCGTCCGTGATTCCGGTCAGAGGTATGCAAGGGCAGCAGGTTGCCGTTCTGGGTCTCGGGCGTTCGGGGCTGAGCGCCGCGCGCGCGCTCGCGGCAGGTGGCGCGACGCCGCTGTGCTGGGATGACAATCCGGACGCGCGGACCCGTGCCGAGACCGACGGCTTCACCTTCAGGCCCCTCAAAACCCCTGCCGATTTCGAGGGCGTGACGCGGTTGATCGTCAGCCCCGGCATCCCGCATCTCTACCCCGCGCCCAACCCGGTTGTGGCAAAAGCGCTGGCTGCCGGCGTGCCGATCGACAACGATATTGGCCTTTTCTTTCAATCCCTTGCGACCGGGGCCTGGAACAGGCTCGACGTTACCCCCCGGGTCGTCGCAGTGACCGGCTCCAATGGCAAGTCCACCACCTCGGCCCTCATCCACCACATCCTCAGTCAGGCGGACCGCCCCTGTCAGCTGGCGGGCAACATCGGGCGCGGCGTGCTGGATCTCGACCCGCCGGGGGAGGGCGCGGTGGTCGTGCTGGAGCTCTCCAGC
Organism: uncultured Roseobacter sp.; assembly: GCF_947496515.1. Lineage (GTDB taxonomy): Bacteria > Pseudomonadota > Alphaproteobacteria > Rhodobacterales > Rhodobacteraceae > Roseobacter. The sequence goes on from NZ_CANMDB010000004.1 coordinate 8,870, forward strand.
TACCAGACCGAGCTTGCCCGCAGCCTGACGCCGGATGTGGCTGTCTTCACCAATCTCTCGCCCGATCATCTCGACCGGCACGGCGGTATGGGCGGCTATTTCGCCGCCAAGCGCCGGCTTTTTGCCGAAGGCGGCCCCGACCGCGCCATCATCGGTGTCGACGAGCCGGAGGGCCAGTTCCTCGCAGGGCAACTGGCCGAAGGCCCGGGGGACGCGCGTGTCATCCGCCTGTCCGTGACCCACAAGCTCACCGGACCCGGCTGGCAAGTCTCTGCCCGTAAAGGGTTTTTATCCGAATACCGCAAGAGCCGTCAGATCGCCTCCATCGACCTGCGCGGGATCGCGGGATTGCCGGGCGTGCATAATCACCAGAACGCCTGCGCCGCCTATGCCGCCTGCCGATCCTTAGGGATCGCGCCCAAACTGATCGAGGCGGGGCTGCATAGTTTCGACGGGCTCGCCCATCGCAGCCAGTTGGTCGGGGAGCGTGACGGGGTGCGGTTCGTCAATGACAGCAAGGCCACAAATGTCGATGCCGCGGCCAAGGCGTTGGCGGCCTTCCCGCGCGTCCGCTGGATCTGCGGCGGGTTGGAAAAGGAAGGGGGGGTGGCTGCGCTCGCCCATGTCGCCTCCGTGGTCAAGGCCTACGTGATTGGGCGCGAGGCGGCGGGCTTTGCGCTGCAACTGACCGCGCCGTCCGAAGTCTGCGGGACCATGGAGACAGCCGTCGCCCGCGCGGTGGCCGAGGCCGAACCGGGCGATGTTATCCTGCTGGCACCGGCGGCGGCGAGCTTTGATCAATACGATAACTTTGAGCGGCGCGGAGACGACTTCGTGGCCCAGGTGCAGAAGTATCTGTGAGACCCGAACCGCGCGTGTTCAGATGGCAAGCGCCCGCGCCGCGGCCATCGCCGAGGACCAGGCCCATTGAAAGTTGTAACCACCCAGCCAGCCCGTGACATCCACGGCCTCGCCGATAAAGAACAGGCCTGGAACCGTCTTTGTTTCCAATGTCTTGGCCTGAAGCGCATCCGTGTCCACTCCGCCGAGCGTCACCTCGGCCGTGCGGTAGCCTTCGGTCCCGCCGGGGATCAGCGACCAACCCGACAGCCCGTCGCAGAGCGCGCGCAGCCGCTTGTCAGACTGATCCGCGATATTGCCGCTCAGCCCCAGATCCTCCGTCAGATAGGCCACCAGCCGCGCGGGCAGATGCATACCCAGCTCCGTGGTCAGCTTGCGGCGGCCCGACTGCCCCCGCTGCTCCCGCAGTAGCGTGTAGAGGTCCGTACCGGGCGTAAGATTGATGGAGACGGGCGTGCTCTCCTGCCAGTAGGAAGACGCCTGCAGGACCGCTGGCCCCGACAGTCCCCGGTGGGTAAAGAGCAAGGCTTCGTCAAAGCTTTGTTCGCCAGCGGTGATCCTGACATTCGTGGCCAATCCCGCGAGGTCGGCAAATCGGCCTTCGGGAAAAGTAAAGGGGACCAGACCCGCGCGGGTCGGCGTGACGGGCAGTCCGAACTGCGCTGCCAGATCATAGGCAAAGCCGGTGGCACCCATCTTGGGGATGGATTTGCCACCAGTGGCGATCACCAGCCGGTCTGCGCGCACTCGCCGGGTCCTGCCATCCGCTATCATGTTGAACTCAAAGCCATCCGACGTCTTTGCAAAGTCACTGGCGGAAGTTTGCAAACACAACTCCACCCCGTTCTGCTGCAGCATCCCGCGCAGCATGGCGATGATGTCTTTGGCGGAGTGATCGCAAAACAGCTGACCCAGGGTCTTTTCGTGCCAGGCGATGCCGCGGCGATCCACCAGGTCGATGAAGTCCCATTGCGTGTAGCTCGCCAGCGCCGATTTGGCGAAATGCGGGTTGCCACAGATAAAGGCCTGCGGGTCCGTATGCAGGTTTGTGAAATTGCATCGGCCACCACCGGAGATGCGAATTTTTTCGCCCGGTGCGCGGGCGTGATCGATCAGCAGAACGCGCCCTCCGGCATGTGCTGCACACATCATGCCCGCGGCACCTGCGCCAATTATTGCGGTATCAACCTGCATGGCGCGCCAACTGGCGTGAAATCGCACCGGGTGCAAGTGTTCAGGCTGGCGTCGGAGCCGAAATCGCGCTATGCTGATCGCGTAGATCCCGAAAAGGGACGCATCGAGGCAGAGTAGCAGTTCAAGGCAGATCCCATGACGGAAATGGTCTATGGCGCCGTGCCGCCGCGTGACGGCGAGCCGATCCTTCCCAAATGGTGGCGGACCATCGACACATGGAGCATGTCGTGCATTCTCATGCTGTTTGCGGTCGGGTTGCTGCTGGGGCTTGCGGCCTCACCGCCGCTCGCGGCCAAGAATGGGTTTGACCCGTTTCACTATGTCCAGCGGCAGGCGGCCTTTGGCGGGATCGCCCTGCTGGCCATGATCATCACCTCCATGATGTCGCCGGTGCTGGTGCGCAGGCTGGCGGTTGTAGGGTTCCTGGTGGCCTTCGTGGCCCTCGCGCTGCTGCCCTTTTTCGGAACGGATTTCGGCAAGGGAGCGGTACGCTGGTACGGGTTGGGGTTTGCCGCGGTGCAGCCGTCCGAATTCCTCAAGCCGGGTTTTGCGGTGGTCGGCGCCTGGATGATGGCGGCGTCTTTTGATCCCAACGGCCCGCCGGGGCGGCTGTGGTCTTTGTTGCTCTGTCTGGTGATCGTGGCGATGCTGATCCTGCAACCGGATTTCGGGCAGGCCTGTCTGGTTCTGTTTGCCTGGGGCGTGATGTATTTCGTGGCGGGGGCGCCGATGATCCTGCTGGTCGGGATGGCGGGGCTCGCGCTCTTTGCCGGCACGCTGGCCTACGCCAATTCGGAACATTTCGCCCGCCGCATCGACGGGTTCCTGACACCGGACGTGGACCCGCGCACACAGCTTGGCTACGCCACCAATGCCATACAGGAGGGCGGGTTTTTCGGTGTCGGCGTTGGCGAAGGGCAGGTGAAATGGTCGCTGCCCGATGCTCATACTGATTTCATCATCGCCGTGGCGGCAGAGGAATACGGGCTGGTGCTCGTGCTGGCGGTGATCGCGCTTTATGCCACGGTCGTGCTGCGCTCGCTCCTGCGGCTGATGCGCGAACGCGACCCCTTCATCCGGCTGGCCGGTACGGGGCTAGCCTGCACGCTGGGGGTTCAGGCGATGATCAACATCGGCGTGGCGGTGCGGCTGCTGCCTGCAAAGGGGATGACCTTGCCCTTTGTCAGCTACGGTGGCTCCTCGATCATCGCGAGCGGCATTGCCGTGGGCATGCTGCTGGCCTTCACCCGGACGCGGCCGCAGGGCGAGATCAGCGATATTCTCCGCGGGCGTCTGTCGTGAGCAGGCCCTTTCTGCTGATCGCGGCCGGCGGCACCGGTGGGCATATGTTCCCTGCACAGGCACTGGCGGAGACGATGCTGGCGCGCGGCTGGCGGGTGAAGCTGTCGACCGACGCGCGCGGCGCGCGCTATACCAAAGGCTTTCCCCACTCCACAGAGATCGAGCAGATCAGCAGCGCCACACCCGCACGCGGCGGGCCGCTGGCGCGTCTGCTGGTCGCCCCGCGGATCGCGCTTGGGACGCTAGGTGCGCTGTGGTCCTTTTTTCGCGACCGCCCGACGGTGGTGGTGGGCTTTGGCGGCTATCCGACGATCCCGGCACTGGCCGCGGCAACGGTGATGAAACTGCCCCGCATGATCCATGAACAAAACGGCATCCTGGGTCGGGTGAACCGCGGCTTCGCGACCTGCGTGGATGCCATCGCCTGCGGCACCTGGCCCACGGATCTGCCCGAGGGCGTCGCCGCTGTCCATACCGGCAACCCGGTGCGCCGCGCGGTGCTGGAACGGTCCGAGGCGGGCTATATCTCGCCGGGCGACTACCCCATGTCTCTTCTGGTGATCGGCGGCAGCCAGGGCGCGCGGGTGCTCAGCGATGTGATCCCGCCTGCCATCGCCGCCCTGCCGATGGAGATGCTGGGCAACATCCGCGTCAGTCACCAGGCGCGTGACGAGGATCTGGAGCGCGTGGAGGCGTTCTACGCCCAGAACGGCATTTCAGCCGAGGTCGCCCCTTTCTTTCACGACATCCCGCGCCGGATGACCGAGGCACAGCTGGTGATCAGTCGGGCGGGCGCGTCCTCGGTCGCGGATCTGTCGGTGATCGGGCGGCCCTCCATCCTGGTCCCCTTTGCCGCCGCCACGGGCGATCACCAGACGGCCAACGCACGGGGGCTGGTGGAGGCGGGAGGCGCCATCCTGATCCCGGAAAGCCGGCTCGAAGTGCAGGCCGTCGCGGAGCAGATCGCAATGGTGCTGGACAATCCCGATGCAGCGATGCAGATGGCGCGCTCCGCCGCGGGCTTTGGCAAGCCCGATGCCACGGAGGCGCTGGCGCAGATGGTCACGGAACTGGCCGAGGAAAGGCAGATCACATGAGTGCGGCAACCAAACTGCCCGGAGACGTGGGCCCTATCCATTTCGTCGGGATCGGCGGGATCGGCATGTCGGGGATCGCGGAGGTGCTGCTTAACCACGGCTATACCGTTCAGGGCTCGGATCTGAGGGCGACCCCCATCACCGAACGGCTGGCGGAACTGGGCGCGCATATCTTCGAGGGGCAGAGCGCCGAGAACGTGGCGAATGCCGAGGTCGTCGTGATCTCCTCCGCCATCAAACCGGGCAACGCCGAGCTTGATACAGCGCGCGCGCGTGGCCTGCCGGTGGTGCGACGGGCCGAGATGCTGGCAGAGCTCATGCGGCTCAAATCCAACATCGCCGTCGCGGGCACCCACGGCAAGACGACGACGACGACGATGGTGGCCACGCTGCTTGATGCCGGTCAGTTCGACCCCACGGTGGTCAACGGTGGCATCATCCACGCCTACGGCTCCAACGCGCGGGCGGGCGAGGGCGAGTGGATGGTGGTCGAGGCCGACGAGAGCGACGGCACCTTTAACCGGCTGCCCGCGACCATCGCGATTGTGACCAACATCGACCCCGAGCACATGGAGCATTGGGGCGATTTCGACACGCTGCGGCAGGGGTTTCTGGATTTCGTCTCCAACATTCCCTTCTACGGGCTCGCCGTCTGCTGCACCGATCATCCGGAAGTGCAGGCGCTGGTGGGCAAGATCACCGACCGCCGCGTGGTCACCTACGGGTTCAATGCGCAGGCCGACGTGCGGGCCGTGAACCTGACCTACAAGGCCGGTGTGGCGCATTTCGACATCGCTCTGCAGGCCGAGGACATCGTGATCGAGGGTTGCAGCCTGCCGATGCCGGGGGATCACAACGTCTCCAACGCGCTGTCGGCGGTGGCTGTGGCGCGCCATCTGGGCATGAAGGGCGAACAGATCCGCAGTGCTCTCGCGGGTTTCGGAGGGGTCAACCGGCGCTTTACCCGCGTGGGCGAGGTGGAGGGCGTGACCATCATCGACGACTACGGCCACCACCCGGTAGAGATCGCCGCGGTCCTCAAGGCCGCGCGACAGGCGACCGAAGGCCGGGTGATCGCCGTGCATCAGCCGCATCGCTATTCGCGCCTGTCCAGCCTTTTTGATGATTTTTGCGCATGTTTCAACGATGCCGATGTGGTGGGCATCGCCGAGGTCTACGCCGCCGGAGAAGACCCCATCGAGGGCGCCAGCCGCGATGATCTGGTGGCCGGGCTCATCCGCCACGGCCACCGGCACGCGCGCGCCGTTGTGGGCGAGGATGATCTGGAACGGCTGGTCCGCGAACAGTCCCGCCCGGGCGATATGGTGGTCTGCCTTGGTGCGGGGACGATCAGCGCTTGGGCCAACGGATTGCCCGCGCGCCTGCAGAAAGGAGCCGCCTGATGCGCGCCTGCGGGAGCAGGGCCGGATGGTAAGCCCGCCGCTTGTCCTCGCCGTGCTTTGGGTGGTGCTGGCCAACCTGCGGGGCGCCCGGCCCATCGTGGACCAGCGATGGCATGCGACACTGGTGCTGGTGGTCGTGGGCATCCCCATTCTGGGCTATGTCACGTGGCTGCACGGTCCCTGGGTGGGGCTTTTGGTCTTTGCGGGCGGTGTATCGACCCTGCGTTGGCCGTTGCTGCGTGGCCGGGGGCGGTGATGGCGCAGATGCCGCCGGTGCGGGGGCGGCTGAACGCGAACCGCAGTCTCAGCGATCTGACATGGCTGCGGGTTGGCGGCCCGGCAGATTGGCTGTTCCAACCGGCTGACCTGAAGGATCTGAGCGATTTTCTGCGCGCCTTGCCAGACGATGTCCCTGTCTTTCCCATGGGCGTCGGCTCCAACCTCATCGTGCGCGATGGCGGTCTGCGCGCCGTAGTGATCCGGCTCGGTCGTGGCTTCAACGAGATCGAGATCAACGGCACGCGGGTGACCGCCGGTGCTGCTGCGCTCGATGCCCATGTGGCCCGACGAGCGGCAGAGGCGGGGCTGGATCTGACTTTTCTGAGGACCATCCCGGGCAGTATCGGCGGTGCCGTGCGGATGAATGCGGGCTGCTACGGCAGTTACATGGCCGATCATCTGGTCTCTGCACAGGCCGTCAGCCGGGCGGGGGAGGTGGTGACGCTCACGGCAGCGGATCTGGCGTTTTCCTATCGGCAAAGCCATCTGCCCGAGGGGTGGGTCCTGACCGGGGCAACCCTTGAGGCCGCACAGGCGGATCCCGCGGCACTTGAGCAACGGATGGCTGATCAACTCGCCGCCCGTGACGCCAGCCAGCCTACCAAGGACCGCAGCGCAGGCTCCACCTTTCGCAATCCGGCGGGGTTTTCCTCAACCGGTCGCGCCGATGATGTGCATGATCTCAAAGCGTGGAAAGTGATCGAGGATGCGGGGCTGCGGGGCGCGCGGCTTGGCGGTGCGCAGATGAGCGAGAAACACCCCAACTTCCTGATCAACACCGGGCAAGCGACCGCCGCCGACCTGGAAGCCCTGGGTGAGCAGGTGCGAAAAAAGGTTTACGGCCAAAGCGGTATCACGCTAGAATGGGAAATCATGCGGATTGGCGAGCGGGCCTTGGACGCGCCTGAGAATTAACCGGCGATTAACCAAGCTGCTGTCAGACTGCGGATAAGAAACAAGACGGTGAACCGGCGCAAAAGCCGGACATATATCAAAAAGAGCCCTCAACCGGGCTGGCAAAAAAGCGCCCGAAACCGGCGCGCATAATGAGGCACCAAGTGGGTCAGTCGAGCAGGACACCCCAGCGTGTAGCGGTTCTGATGGGCGGCCCTTCGGCGGAGCGCGAAGTGTCCCTGTCAAGCGGGTCGGCCTGTGCCGAGGCGCTGCGCACGCAAGGGTATGACGTGATCGAGGTCGATGCAGGCCGCGATCTGGCGGCTGTGCTGGAGCAGTCAGCGCCCGACGCCGTGCTCAACTGCCTTCATGGCCGCTGGGGCGAGGATGGCTGCGTGCAGGGCCTGCTGGAATGGCTCTCCATCCCCTATTCTCACTCCGGGGTGCTCTCCTCGGCGCTGGCCATGGACAAGGAGCGCAGCAAGGCTGCTTTCGCCGCCGCGGGCCTGCCGGTGATGCAAAGCGTCATCGCCGCCGCAGACGACGTGCGCGCGGGCCACGTGATGGATCCCCCTTATGTGGTCAAACCCAATAACGAAGGCTCCTCCGTCGGCATCTATCTGGTGCATGAGGACAGCAACGGCCCGCCGCAACTCTCCCCGGATATGCCGGATCAGGTGATGGTCGAGGCCTTCGCCCCGGGGCGCGAGTTGACCACCACCGTGCTTGGAAACCGGGCGCTGACCGTGACGGACATCCTGACCGATGGCTGGTACGACTACGATGCCAAATACAAGCCCGGTGGCTCCCGCCATGTGGTGCCCGCCGAGGTGCCGCAGGACATCTTTGATCTGTGTCTCGACTACGCGCTGCGGGCCCATGCGGTTCTCGGATGCCGGGGCGTCAGCCGCACTGATTTTCGCTGGGACGAGGCGCGCGGGGCGGCGGGGCTGATCCTGCTGGAGACCAATACCCAGCCGGGCATGACGTCGACCTCCCTGACGCCCGAGCAGGCCGCGGCGTGCGGGATGAGCTTTCCTGAGCTTTGCGCCTGGATGGTGGAGGATGCCTCATGCGATCGCTGAGGCACCGCCCGACCACCCGCATGGACCCCGCTCCCTCCCGCTGGGCCTGGCGAATGCAGCGGCTGATGCTCACGCCAGCCTTTCTGCTGGCACTGCGCGTGGGCCTGCCGCTGGCGCTGATTGCAGGCGGGGCAGGCTGGTGGCTGTCGGATCCACGCAACCTGCAAGGGCTGCGCGATACGGTTGCGGAGGCCCGCGCCAGTTTCGAGACGCGGCCAGAGTTCATGGTGCATCTGATGGCCATCGACGGCGGGGACGACGCGTTGGCCGCCGACATCCGCGAAATTGTGCCGCTCGATTTCCCCGTCAGCTCTTTCGATCTCAACCTCGGCGAGATCCGGGAACGGGTTGCAGAGCTCGCCCCGGTCAAGAGCGCGGGCGTACGGATCCGTCCCGGCGGCGTGCTGCAGATCGAGGTGACGCCGCGCCAGCCGGTGGCGATCTGGCGCGGCCGCGATGGTCTGGTGCTGGTGGACGTGACGGGGACGCATGTGGGGCTGCTGCCCAAACGTCGCGCACGCGCGGATTTGCCGGTGCTCGCTGGCAAGGGCGCCGACAGTGCCGTGCCAGAAGCGCTCAGCCTGATACGCGCCGCTGCCCCGCTGGGAGAGCGGTTGCGCGGTCTTGTGCGCATGGGCGAGCGGCGGTGGGACGTGGTGCTTGACCGTGATCAGCGGATCCTGCTGCCCGAAGAAGCGCCGATTGAAGCGCTTGAGCGGGTCATCGCACTCGATGCGGCGCAGGACATGCTGAACCGCGATGTCACTCGGGTGGACATGCGTCTTGGCGCGCGTCCAACCCTGCAGATGAGCGCACAGGCGGCCACCCTGTGGTGGGAAATCAAGAAGGCGTCAGACAGATAGAATGATGGATTTATACGAAAGCCAGCGCCAGATGCGCAACATGCGCAAGGCCGCCATGCAGCGCGGGGTGGTCGCGATCCTGGACGTGGGCAGTTCCAAGATTTCCTGCCTCGTCCTGCGGTTCGATGGTCAGGCGGATCCGTCGAGCGAGGGCGAGATCGGCTCTCTCGCCGGGCAGTCGCGCTTTCGGGTGATCGGCGCGGCCACCACCCGCTCGCGCGGCGTGCGCTTCGGCGAGATCTGTGCCATGCCCGAGACCGAACGCGCGATCCGCACCGCTCTTCAAGGGGCGCAGAAGATGGCTGGCATCCGCGTCGATCACGTCATCGCCTGTTTTTCCGGGGCGGATCCGCGCTCCTACGGGCTTGACGCCCAGATCCCGCTGGAAAGCACCTCGGTGGAGGAACGCGATGTCGCCCGCGCGCTGGCTGCTTGCGATGTGCCCGACTATGGCGCGGGGCGCGAGGTGCTGCACGCGCAGCCCGTGAACTTTGCGCTTGATCACCGCTCTGGCCTGCGGGACCCGCGCGGTCAGGTGGGCAATACGCTGGCGGTGGACATGCATATGCTCACCGTCGATGGTGCGGCGATCCAGCATCTGGCCCATTGTATCAAGCGTTGTGATCTGGAGCTCGCGGGCATCGCATCCTCGGCCTATGCCAGCGGGATTTCGGCGCTGGTGGAGGATGAACAGGAGCTGGGCGCTGCCTGCATCGATCTGGGCGGTGGCGCCACGGGCGTGTCGATTTTCATCAAGAAACACATGATCTATGCGGATTCCGTGCGCATGGGCGGCGATCACGTGACGGGTGATATCTCAATGGGATTGCAGGTGCCCATGGGCATGGCCGAACGGATCAAGACGATGCATGGCGGCGTGCATGCCACCGGCATGGACGACCGCGAGATGATCGAGATCGGTGGCGATACCGGTGATTTCGAGCATGACCGCCGCACTGCCAGCCGGGCGGAGGTGATCGGCATTATGCGCCCCCGGGTCGAGGAGATCCTCGAAGAGGTGCGCGCGCGGCTCGATGCCGCCGGGTTTGACCACCTGCCCAGCCAGCAGATCGTGCTCACCGGGGGCGGCAGCCAGATCCCCGGGCTCGACGGGTTGGCGAGCAAGATCCTGGGCCAGCAGGTCCGGCTGGGTCGCCCTCTGCGAGTTCATGGTCTGCCGCAGGTGGCGACGGGTCCCAGCTTTGCCTCCGTTGTCGGGCTGACGCTCTTTGCAGCACACCCGCAGGACGAATGGTGGGATTTCGACATTCCCGCCGACAGCTACCCTAACCGCTCGCTGCGCCGGGCCGTGCGTTGGTTCCGCGAAAATTGGTGATCGCAGGGAATCGCCGTGACGCAGGGGCAGGGGTGTGTTATTATTGATGTTAACGGTCCCCAGAGGCCGACAGGCGACCGAGCAGGTGCCCCAAGTACGAACACATGAAGATCCGGTCTTTGGCCGGACCCACTGTCATGCGCGGTTTTTGGTGTGTCGTTGGGCGGAATACGCAACATCTTGCCGACCCAGACAGCCCAGAGCGGTCTTGACAGCCAGATTCCCCATATTTTGTGGTAAAAATGCGTTTTTCGCGTGACGCTTTCGCGCTCAGAGCGTAGGATCACGGCGGAGTAGGCACCCAAAACACCCGCGAATGCGGGGCAGCAGCACAGGCGGATATCACATGACCCTCACCCTCACGATGCCCGGACAGGCAGACCTCAGACCCCGTATCACCGTTTTCGGTGTGGGCGGGGCCGGTGGCAACGCGGTCAACAACATGATCGAGAAAGCGCTCGACGGGGTCGAGTTTGTCGTCGCCAACACGGACGCTCAGGCGCTGCAGCAGGCGAAATCGGACAACCGCGTACAACTGGGCATCAAGGTTACCGAAGGGCTGGGCGCAGGCGCGCGCGCCGCGGTGGGCGCTGCCGCCGCCGAGGAAAGCATTGAGCAGATCGTCGATCACCTGGCCGGCGCGCATATGTGTTTTATCACCGCCGGGATGGGCGGTGGCACCGGCACCGGCGCAGCGCCCATTATCGCGCAGGCCGCGCGGGAGCTTGGGGTTCTGACCGTGGGCGTTGTGACCAAACCGTTCCAGTTCGAGGGCGCCAAACGGATGCGCCAGGCCGAAGACGGCGTCGAGGCGCTGCAAAAGGTCGTCGATACGCTAATCATCATTCCCAACCAGAACCTCTTTCGGCTGGCCAACGAGAAAACGACCTTCACGGAGGCGTTCTCCATGGCGGACGATGTGCTCTATCAAGGCGTCAAGGGCGTCACCGACCTGATGGTGCGGCCGGGCCTGATCAACCTCGACTTTGCCGATGTGCGCGCCGTGATGGACGAGATGGGCAAGGCCATGATGGGCACGGGCGAATCCGACGGTGAAGATCGCGCCGTGCAGGCCGCCGAGAAAGCCATCGCCAACCCGCTGCTGGATGAGATCAGCCTGCGGGGCGCCAAGGGTGTTCTGATCAACATCACCGGCGGACACGACCTGACGTTGTTTGAGCTGGACGAGGCCGCCAACCGCATCCGCGAGGAGGTGGACCCGGAGGCCAACATCATCGTCGGCTCGACCCTCGACACCGATATGGGTGGCACCATGCGCGTCAGCGTTGTCGCCACCGGTATTGATGCAGCGGATGTGAACACCGATATGCCGGTGCCGCGTCGCCCGCTGTCCCAGCCCCTGCAGCCCGCGATGACCGAGGTGGCCGAAGAGCCCACGCCGGAGATCGCCGCCGAGACGGTAGAGGTGCCATTTGATGATGTCGCCGCGGAGCGGACCGAAGAGCCCTCGCTTTTCGAGACATTGGACGACATGCCAGCGGAGCCGGCGATGCCTGCCGTGGCAGAGGCCGAGGATGATCTGCCTGCTCCCGCTTATCAGCCGCAGGTCGCAGCCTTTGAACCCAACCGCATTGATGACCCGGTGGCGCCGGACGCCTTTGTCGCACCCCGTGCTGCGGGCACACCGTCGCCCGAAGCCATGGCGCGCCTGCGGGCCGCCGCGCAAAAGGCAGCGCCTCAATCGGTGCAACGCCCGACAGATCCTCACTCGGGTCAAGAGGAACGGCCGCGCTTTGGCATCAACTCCCTGATCAACCGCATGACAGGTCAGGGTGAGGGGGGAGCGGCACCCGCGCCACGTCAGCAACCGCCCGTACAACAGCGGCCATCGGCTGCCGCGCCGCGTGTTCAGGATGCAACCGACGCCGACCAGGACCGGATCGAGATCCCGGCCTTTCTGCGGCGTCAGGCAAACTAGGACATCCGGGCCGACAGCGGGCATCGGTTGCCGGAGAACACGTTGGTCATCCTAACGGTGGGCCACCCAATTCCCGGCCCGTTAACCAAAGATGCCACTCGGACCCATCACGAAAACCGTTCCAGGGCCGCATTACTGCGGCCCTTTTTAATATAATTATCAGTGTTGTAGGGGGTCACCAGCGTGTTTGCGCCTAAATGTAACAGAAGTGTTTCAGTCGGTTGCAAAGATTTAATTGAGGCGGGGGTGCCCTCTCCATAGGTACGATAGCAACCGGACCGAAGAGTCCATCTTACATTGTGGGGCCACCGTGCAAACGACGCTTAAATCACCGATCAGCTTTTCTGGACGTGGCCTGCATACAGGCCGCACCGCCACCGTTACGATCCGCCCGGCGACAGCCGAGCATGGTATCTGGTTCGCGCGCACCGACGTTGCCGTCGGCGACCGGCTGATCGCCGCTCGCTGGGACGCGGTGCTGCGCTCGCCTTTGTGCACCAAACTCGAGAACCGCGCAGGACTGCAGGTCTCGACCGTGGAACATCTGATGGCAGCGCTGGCAGGGTGCGGCGTGCACAACGCACTGATTGAAATCGACGGACCCGAGGTGCCGATCCTGGACGGCTCCGCTGCGCCCTTCGTACGTGGCATCATGCAGCGTGGCTTGCGGATCCTGCGCGCGCCGGTACGGGCCTTTGAGGTTCTGAAAGAGGTGCGTGTCGAGGATGGTGACGCCTCCGCAACACTCTGCCCGTCCGAGACCCTGCGCATCGACTTCGAGATCGACTTTGCTGACACCGCGATTGGCCGTCAGGAAAAGACGCTTGTGATGAACAACGGGGCCTTCGCCCGTGAGCTCTGCGACAGCCGGACCTTCTGCCGACAGTCCGACGTGCTGGCAATGCAGGCGAACGGGCTCGCGTTGGGTGGGGCATCCGGTGAGAACGCGGTGGTCTTTGACGGCGACAAGGTGCTGAGCCCGGGTGGCCTGCGCCATCGCGATGAGCCCGTACGGCACAAGATGCTCGACGCTCTGGGTGATCTTGCACTGGCCGGTGTGCCTTTGCTGGGCCACTACCGGGGTGTGCGTGCGGGGCACTCGCTGACCAACACCTTGCTGCGTCAGCTTTTTGCCACGCCGGATGCGGTGCGGATGGTGGTTTGTGACCCTCTGCAGGCGCGGCGGTTGCCCGGTTTCGGCCTCGTTTGGGATGAAATCCCCGCCGTCGCCTGAGAGCGTGTCGTGACGCACAGACTGCCGCCCAGCGACCATGCGCGTTGCGCCGCCCCACAACCCATCACAAACCCCGCAAAGAACGTTTTGCATCCCGAACTTCTATGCTACCACCAGCCGGAAGACGCGCGGATGAGTGGCGCGAGGACGTGAGAAGGGTGGCGGGGCATGGTTAGGCTTGGGTCGCGAAAGCGGTTGATCGCGGTTGTGGCGATCATTGCATCATTGGCCGCGTGCAGTGGCGGTCGCGATGCGGGCCGTTCCGGAGGATCTTTCTTCAACCCCGAAGAAATCCCGTTGGAGACCTATTCGCCCGAGCAGATCTTTGAACGGGGCGAGTTCGAGCTGACCCGTAACCAGCCCGATGATGCGGCGTTCTTCTTTGCCGAGATCGAGCGGCTATATCCCTACTCGGACTGGGCGCGGCGTGCGCTGATCATGCAGGCGTTTTCCTACCACCGCGATCAGGATTACCCCAACAGCCGCTCCGCCGCGCAGCGCTTTATCGACTTCTACCCCGAGGATGATGATGCCGCCTATGCTCAGTACCTGCTGGCGCTCAGCTATTACGACCAGATTGACGAAGTGGGGCGCGATCAGGGGCTCACCTTTCAGGCGCTGCAATCCCTGCGCGAGGTGATCGAACGCTATCCCGACAGTGAATACGCCCGCGCGGCGATCCTCAAGTTCGACCTCGCCTTTGATCACCTGGCAGGCAAGGAAATGGAGATCGGGCGCTATTACCTGCGACGCTCACACTACACTGCGGCCATCAACCGCTTCCGCGTGGTGGTCGAGGATTTCCAGACCACGACCCACACACCCGAGGCGCTGCACCGGTTGGTCGAGGCGTATCTGTCGCTCGGGCTGACCGATGAGGCACGGACGGCGGGGGCGATCCTGGGCTTCAACTATCGCTCGACAGACTGGTATGAGGACAGCTTCGCGCTGCTCACAGGTCAGGGGCTCACACTGGAGGCGGCGGGCGACAGCTGGCTGCGACAGATCTACCGTCAGACGGTGCGGGGCGATTGGCTTTGACCCGTCAGCGGTAGCGGGTGAGGCCGATGCTGCTTGGACTTGATATCACGGATATGTTGATCATCGACCGGCTCGAATTGCGCTTCGAGCCGGGGTTGAACGTGCTGACCGGAGAGACGGGTGCAGGCAAATCCATCCTGCTGGATTCGCTCGGGTTTGTGCTGGGCTGGCGCGGTCGCGCCGATCTGGTGCGTCAGGGTGCGGCCCAAGGGGAGGTTACCGCCTGGTTTGATGTGTCCCCCGATCATCCCGCCCGCGGGGTCCTCGAGGCGGCAGGTCTGCCCGCGGGGGACGAACTGCTGCTGCGGCGGGTCAATACCGCGGACGGGCGCAAGACGGCCTGGGTCAATGACCGGCGCTGTTCGGGCGAGCTCTTGCGTCAACTCTCCGACACGCTGGTGGAACTGCACGGCCAGCACGATGACCGGGGCCTGCTGAACCCGCGCGGTCACCGGGCGATCCTCGACAGTTTCGGTGGCACGGCTGAGGTGCGGGCCGTCTGCCGGCGCACCTGGGGTGCCAAGCTGACGGCGGCGCGCGCCCTTGCCGAGGCCGAGGCTGCGGTCGCAGCCATCCGCGAGGAGGAAGACTATCTGCGTCACGCGGTGGCGGAGCTGGACGGCCTGGCGCCAGAGCCGGGCGAGGAAGCGACCCTCGACCACCGCCGCCGCACCATGCAGAACGCGGAAAAGACAGTATCGGACGTGCGCCGCGCCCAAGATATGCTGACCGGGCAGGGGGCCGAGACGGCCCTCAACGATGCGCTGCGTTGGTTGGAAGGGGCAGCAGAGCAAGCGGATGGTACGCTGGAGGCGCCGATGCAGGCGCTGTCGCGCGCGCTCGTGGAACTGGATGAGGCGACGGGCGGTATCGCCGCGGTGATCGAGGGGCTGACCTTTGACGCCACGGATCTGGAGATGACCGAGGAGCGGCTTTTCGCCATCCGGGCGCTGGCACGTAAACATGAGGTGCTGCCCGATGATCTGGCGGAGTTCGCCGGGACACTGCGCGCCAAACTGGCGGCACTGGAGGCGGGGGATGCCGATCTCGCCCGGTTGAGGACAACGCTGACCGAGGCAGAAGCCCGCTATGCCGACGCCGCAGCAACGCTGACCGCCGCCCGGCAGGCTGCCGCCCAAAGGCTGGACCGTGCCGTGGAAACCGAACTCGCGCCGCTGAAAATGGAACGCGCGGTCTTTGAGACACGCATCGCACCTGACCAGCCGGGACCGGATGGTGCTGACGAGGTGGCCTTTACCGTTGCAACCAACCCCGGCGCACCAGCGGGACCTTTGGGCAAGATCGCCTCGGGCGGGGAACTCAGCCGCTTTCTGCTGGCCCTCAAGGTGTGCCTGACCAAGGATCAGCGCGAGCTGACCATGATCTTTGACGAGATCGACCGCGGGGTAGGCGGTGCGACGGCCAATGCCGTGGGGCGGAGGCTTGCGTCGCTGGCCGATGGGGGCCAGGTTCTGGTGGTCACCCACAGTCCGCAGGTCGCGGCACTTGGTGCACATCACTGGCGCGTGTCGAAAAGCGTGAACGGCGGGGTTACCACCTCGACGGTGACGGCCCTGCCTCAGGATCAGCGCGTCGATGAAATCGCGCGGATGCTATCGGGCGATACAATCACCGAAGAGGCCCGCGGCGCGGCGCGCGCGCTCCTCGCCGGGTGATACCGGAGTTTGAGTCACACATCCTGGCCGACCGACGCCGAGCCATGCTGTTCCTGAAGCATCGAGCCTTTTAGCATGCGGTCTCAAGACTGAGACACGCCCCATTTCGCTCAAAGCACCCGCGCACCAGACACTGTTGCACAGCACCCTCCCGCCCCCGTCAAACCGGAGGTTTGCCTTTGGGTCGGCGCTTCTGCGGCGCTGTTGGATGTCTCAGATTTGCCGCCCGTTGCCATGCATGCGCGATTGGCGAAGTCTCAAGGATTATGTGCGATACCCGCTGGCGCGAGGTCCTGCGTACCTGCGACCTCCTGCGATCAGAAATCGATCGTACCCCGCATTGTGATGCCCTTGGTGGATGTTCTTTGTTGCGGACCCCGCACCCTGCGCTCTAGACAGAGGCCAGCCAGAGAAAAGTCATGTCCAGCCCCGATCGATCCCGCCTTTCCCAACAGCTAGAGATCGCGCTGACCACGTGCCGGGACGGGCTGCGGCTGCTGCGCCACCGCGGACCCAACCAGATCCAGTTCTGGTTCATCGCTCTGGTTGTGGGTGTTGCTGCGGGTTTTGCGGCGCTGTTTTTCCGTAAGGGCGTCAACAGCTTGCAGACCTACCTCTATGGCACCGAGGACGTACGGCTGCTGCATAGTTTCGCGCAATCGCTGCCGTGGTATCTGGTGCTGATCATCCCGATTTGCGGCGGGTTGGTCGTGGGGCTGATCCTGCATCACTTTACCAACGACGCGCGCGCGCGGTCCGTGGCCGATGTGATCCACGGTGCCGCCATGCATGACGGTCGGGTGGAAGCACGGGCCGGGCTCGCCTCCGCGCTGGCCTCGATGATCACGCTGGGCACGGGAGGCTCAACGGGTCGCGAAGGACCGGTCGTGCACCTCGCTGCCGTCATCTCCACCTGGGTCAACCGGCGCATCCACGCCGACGGCATCACCGGGCGCGACCTCCTGGGCTGCGCGGTGGCCGCGGCAGTCTCCGCCAGCTTCAACGCGCCCATCGCGGGGGCGCTCTTTGCGTTGGAGGTGGTGCTGCGCCACTTTGCCGTCCACGCCTTTGCCCCGATTGTCATCGCGAGCGCCGCGGGCACGGTGATCAACCGGCTGGAATTCGGCGGCGTGACCGAATTCACGCTGGCGACGACAAATCAGGTGCAATTCTATCAGGAGATGCCCGCCTACCTGCTGCTGGGTCTGGTCTGCGGGCTCATTGCCGTGGCGCTGATGAAGGCGATCTTCTGGGCGGATGATTTCGGCACCCGTGTGCAGACCCGCACCGGCATTCCGCGCTGGCTGCGGCCCGCCTTTGCGGGTGCCATGCTGGGGGGCATAGCGATCTACTACCCGCATATCATCGGCGTTGGCTACGAGACCACGTCGCTGGCCCTGACAGGCCAGCTGGCCCTCTGGAATGCCATCGTCTTTGCGGTGCTCAAGACCATTGCGGTGGCCATCACCATGGCAGGCCGGATGGGCGGCGGCGTCTTTTCCCCCTCCCTGATGCTGGGGGCGCTGTCGGGGTTGAGCTTTGGGCTGATCGCCACCAGCGTCTTTCCCGATGTTTCCAGCTCGCTGACGCTCTATGCGCTGGCGGGCATGGGGGCGGTTGCCGCTGCCGTGCTGGGCGCGCCGATCTCCACGACGTTGATTGTTTTTGAGCTGACCGGTGACTGGCAGACGGGTCTTGCCGTGATGGTCGCGGTCTCCATGTCCACGGCTGTCGCCTCGAAACTGGTGCACCGCAGCTTCTTCTTGACCCAACTGGAACGGCGCGGCATTCATCTTGCCGCCGGGCCGCAAGCCTATCTGCTGGCGATGTTCCGGGTGGGGACCGTCATGCGCCCGCCAGACCATCCGCGCGCCGCCCAGGAAGATGCCTGCTGGGAGATGATCGGCGACGGTGTCTACATCGACACCAATGCAACGCTGGAATCAGCCATGCCCATGTTCGAAAGCGGTGTGCGGTTCATCCCCGTCGTCAGTCTCAGCGCCGACGCGGCCCCACCGGAGCTACAGGGCGCGCTCTTCCATGTGGACGCGCTGAAGGTCTACAACCGGGCCTTGGCCGCCACGGCAGCCGAGGAGCATTCCTGACGCCGTCGCAGCGTATCGCCGATGTGTCTGTGGATGGCATGCCGCGGGATCCGATCCTGCAGGCGCTGCTCAGATCTCTTCGACGGTGATCCCATCCGCGCCGGAAAAAGCCAAATGGTCCTTGATCTCCGCCACGGCGGCCTTGGGATCCTCATACGACCACGCCACATTGGACAGGGTCGTGCTCTTCGTCACCACGGAGAAATAGCTGGCGTCGCCCTTGTGCGGGCAACGGGTCGATTTATCCGTCCTGTCCAGAAACGCCATCGCGATGTCATCGCGCGGGAAGTAGATGACGGGCGGATAGCTGCCTTCGGTTAGTTCAAGCGCCGCACTGCTCTCGCCCAGCACAGCCCCGCCCGCGCGCACGCTCCAGGTCCCTTCCGCTTTGCGGATCGTGATGTGATCGGCCATGACGTCTCTCCCCCTGACGCGTTATCTATCGGCGCCATGACAAAAACGTGACGGTCTCACAAAGGCGCAGTTGCCTCATCCAACCATGTTTTCGCCTGTGGTGATAGGCGCGGCCCGATTTTTTCCGCAACTTCGGCATGATAGCGGTTCAGCCAGTCACGCTCTGCACCGCTCAGCATCGCGATGACGATCAGCCGCCGGTCAATGGGCGCAAAGGTCAGCGTGCGCCAGTCGAGCATCCGGCGGTGATCATCGCCACCGGGCAGATCCGGCGCTTCCCGTACAACGATCAGGTTCTCGATGCGAATACCAAACGCTCCTTCGCGGTAGTAGCCGGGCTCGTTGGACAGGATCATGCCGGGTTCCAGTGGCACGTGGCTGGTGCGTGCAAGCCGCTGCGGCCCCTCATGCACACTCAGATACGCGCCGACCCCATGCCCCAGCCCGTGGTCGAAATCCTGGCCTGCCATCCACAATGGGAGACGCCCGATAGCCTCGATATCGCGCCCGGCCAGACCCACGGGCCAGCGCAACCGGCTCATAGCGATCATCCCCTGCAGCACTCGGGTAAAGGCCGCACAGGCCTCTGGCGGCGGCGTGCCGATGGGAATGGTCCGGGTGATGTCGGTGGTCCCGTCGAGATATTGCCCCCCGCTGTCGAGCACCAGCAGATGCCCTGTCTCCAGGGTCCGGTCCGTCTCCTCGGTGACGCGGTAATGCATGATCGCCCCATGCGGACCCGTCCCCGCGATGGTCTCGAAGCTGATCTCCTGCAGGGCATTGTCCCGCCGCCGGAGTGCCTCCAACTCGGTCACCACCTGCGTCTCGGTCACACTGCCCACTGGCTGCGCATCAAGCCATGCCAGCAGCTCCACCACCGCTGCCCCATCCCTCAGATGCGCACGCGCCGCGCCCTCGATCTCGGCCGCGTTCTTGCGCGCCTTGGGCAGCGCACAGGGATCGCCCTCAAAGACCGCACGATCCCCCAACAGCTCGGCCAGGGCAAAGGGCACCGTAGCCCGGTCGACGCGCACGGATCCCTCCAGCGCCGCAACCGCCGCAGTCAGGGCCTCTGGCGGATGACAGCGTACCGCCTCGCCCAGATGCGCCCGAACCTCCGACAGCTTCTCCGCCGCCATGAAAAGATCGACCGAGCTATCATCATGCAGCACCGCAAACCCATGGGCCACCGGGTTGCGCGGTACGTCCGAGCCGCGAATGTTCAACAGCCAGCAGATCGAATCCGGCAAGGTGATCAGCGCCGATCGATGTTCCGCTGCGCGCAGCTCCTCCGCCAGCCGCGTGCGTTTCGCGTCATGGCTTTCCCCGGCAAATTCAAGGGGATGCACAGACACCGCGCCGAGCGGCGGTCCGGGCTGATCCTCCCAGATCCGGTCCACCAGATTGGCGCTCTGCCGCAAGGTGACAGCACTGCCCTCCAGCGCCTTGCGCAGCGCCTCAATCTGCCCTGCACTGTGCAACCAGGGATCAAAACCCACGACGCCACCCTCTGCCAGGTGATCCGTCAACCAGGCAGCAAGCCCTACCTCGGGCCAGGGGACCGGCGAAAACACTGCCGCCACCTGGCGTTTGACCTGCGTCCGGTAGCGACCGTCGATGAACACCCCGGCCACGTCCCGCAGTACCGCGCAAAACCCTGCCGACCCGGTAAATCCCGTCAACCACCCCAGCCGCTCGTCCCGCGGCGCCACGTACTCCCCCTGATGCGCATCCGCCCGCGGTACCAGAAACCCGTCCAGCCCCTCCGCCGCCATGACCTCGCGCAGAGCGGCGAGCCGCGGCGGCCCCTGTTCCGGTCTCGCGGTGACCTCGAAAGACTGGAACATACCGCTCTCCTCATCTTGCCAAATAAACTCCCCGCGGAGCGTCCCGCAGCCTCAACCCGCGCGCCGCATGCCCATCACGCGCGCGCGCGCCCGCGGGTCACTGTCAAAGAGCGCCGCCAGCTGCTCGGTCATCGCCCCCGCCAACTGATCCACATCGGTGATCGTCACGGCGCGATCATAATAGCGCGTCACATCATGGCCGATCCCGATGGCGAGCAATTCCACCGCGCGCCGTTTCTCGACCATGGCGATCACATCACGCAGGTGTTTCTCCAGGTAATTCGCGGGGTTGACCGACAGCGTGCTGTCATCCACCGGCGCCCCGTCGGAGATCACCATGAGGATCTTGCGCGCCTCGTGCCGCGCCATCATCCGCCGGTGCGCCCATTCCAGCGCCTCCCCGTCGATGTTCTCCTTCAGCAGGCCTTCCTTCATCATCAGCCCCAGATTGGGCCGGGTCCGACGCCAGGGCGCATCCGCTGATTTATAGACGATATGGCGCAAATCGTTCAGCCGCCCCGGACCCTGCGGTCGCCCCGCGGCCAGCCACGCCTCGCGCGCCTGCCCACCTTTCCACGCCCGTGTGGTAAAGCCCAGGATCTCCACCTTGACGTTGCAGCGCTCCAGCGTGCGCGCCAGCACATCCGCACAGATCGCCGCGATCGAAATAGGCCGACCGCGCATGGAGCCGGAGTTGTCCAGCAGCAGCGTCACCACCGTGTCGCGGAACTCGGTATCCTTCTCCACCTTGAAGCTCAGCGGTGTCGTCGGATTGGCCACCACCCGCGCCAGCCGCCCGGCATCGAGCATGCCTTCTTCGAGATCGAACTCCCAAGACCTGTTCTGCTGCGCCTGCAACCGCCGCTGCAGCTTATTCGCCAGCCGGCTCACCGCGCCTTTCAACGGCTCCAACTGCTGATCTAGATAGGCGCGCAGCCGCTCCAGTTCCGCAGGCTCAGCCAGCTCTTCCGCGCCGATTTCCTCATCAAAATCAGATAGGTACACGAGATAGTTCGGGTCGGCGTCGGACGCAGGCGGTGGGGCAGGCGGCTCCATCGGGGCCTCGCCCTCGGGCATCTCTGCCTCTTCGCCCATCTCCTGGTCGGCCATGTCATCCATGGAGACCTGGGCCTGGCTCGCGTCCTGCTGCTCTTCCTGGGACTGCTCCGGGCTGCCCTCGGCTTCTTCCTCGTCCTGATCGTCCTGACCGGTGCTGTCGGGCTCGCTGTCGTCCTCCGAGCCCTCTTCGGCCTCTTCCTCTGTATCCTCGTCGATCTGATCCGGGTCATCGCCCAGCTGATCGCCGTAGCCGAGATCGCTGATCATCTGACGGGCAAAGCGGGCAAAGGCGGACTGATCGCTCAGTGTCTCGTCCAGATTGTCGAGCGTCCCGCCGCACTGATCCTCGATAAAGCCGCGCCACAGCTCCATGACGTTCTGAGCACCGGAGGGCAGATCGCGCCCCGTGGCCAGATGCCGGATGAGGTAGCCCGCCGCCGTGGCCAGCGGCGCGTCCGCGGCCTGGCTCACCTGATCGTAACCCTTGCGCATTGCCTCATGGCCGATCTTGGCGTCGATGTTGCCAGCCGTCCCGGGCATGTCCCGCGCGCCCATTGCCTCGCAGCGCGCCGTCTCCATCGCCTCGTAGAGATCGCGGGCCATGTCGCCCTGCGGTGCATATTTCGCATGGGTCTGCCCGTTGTGATAGCGCCGGTTCAGCGCCAGCGCATCCGCCGTGCCCCGCGCGAGCAGCACCTCGTCCCGCGTCATCCGGCGCGAGACCTGCGGCAGCCGCATCGCATCCCCCGACAGCCCCGCAGGATCGACGGAATAGGAAACCGTCAACTCCGGGTCATTCGCCATGACCTTGGTCGCTTCGCCAAGCGCCTTCTTGAAGGCATCGGCCGGGTTGTCGGAGGGTTTGGTCATCTCAACTCCTGGAGTTCCGGTTGCGCCGCCCCATAGTCTTCGCAGGTTTCACTGAGGGTTTCAAAGACTTCGCGGCTCTGGCGGTCCTGTGCGTAGATGGTAGCTTCCATCAGCAGTGCCATCAACGGCCGCTGCTGGGCGATGAACCTGTCCACCTCGGTCTGGTCGCCCAGACGCAGAGCCACTGCGCGAAAAGCCTGCGCAAGCTCTACATCGTCGGGTTGACCATCAAGAAACTTGGACCACTGCGCGTAGTCCGCATAGCCGAACCAAAAGGCCGCACATTGTGCCGCGGGGTAGAGGGGCTCATCCGAAGCAGCCACAGGCCCAACGGATAAGCAAACAGCGCATGCTGCGGAAGGAAAGAAACTGCGCATTATGACCGCATCGGCCTAGCCAAGGCTCACACTTGCTGCACTCTCGGGCAGTTCCTCGTCAAACAGACGCTGGTAGAATTCCGCGACGGTCTGACGTTCCAGTTCATCACATTTGTTGAGGAATGAGAGCCGGAAAGCGTAGCCGATGTTGCGGAAGATCTCAGCGTTCTGGGCCCAGGCGATCACCGTGCGGGGGCTCATGACGGTGCTCAGATCGCCGTTCATAAAGGCCGTGCGGGTCAGGTCCGCCACAGTGACCATCTGCTTGACGATCTTGCGGCCCTTTTCGGTGTTGTAGTGCGGGTTCTTGCTCAGCACGATGGCCGTTTCCGCGTCGATGCTGAGGTAGTTGAGCGTGGCAACGAGGCTCCAGCGGTCCATCTGGCCCTGGTTGATCTGCTGCGTCCCGTGATAGAGCCCTGTCGTATCGCCCAGGCCCACAGTGTTTGCCGTGGCGAAGATGCGGAAATAGGGGTGGGGCGTGATCACCTGGTTCTGGTCGAGCAGGGTCAGCTTGCCGTCCACCTCCAGCACGCGCTGGATCACGAACATCACATCCGCCCGGCCCGCGTCATATTCATCAAAGACGATCGCGGTGGGATTTCGCAAGGCCCAAGGGAGAATTCCCTCTTGAAAATCAGTAACTTGCTTTCCGTCCTTCAACTTGATCGCATCCTTGCCGATCAGGTCGATCCGGCTGATGTGACTGTCGAGGTTGACGCGGACGGCGGGCCAGTTGAGACGCGCGGCCACCTGTTCGATGTGGGTCGATTTGCCCGTCCCGTGATAGCCCTGCACCATCACGCGGCGGTTGTGGGCGAAGCCTGCGAGGATGGCCAGTGTCGTGTCCGGGTCGAACTTGTAGGTGCTGTCAACGTCGGGCACACGGTCGCTGCGATCCGCGAAACCCTTGACCACCATATCTGTGTCGATGCCAAAGACGTCGCGGACGTGAACCTCTTCGGTGGGCTTTGTGTTGATGTCCAGTGCGCCGTCGGCCATGAGGTCTCACCCTTGTCGAAATGTGGAAACCGGACCGATGTGGCCCGCGGTCATCCGTGCAACATAAAGCAGCGAGGTGCAAGGGAAAGGGGCCGTCCAGTTTGGGGAAATGGTAGCGCCATCAGTCCTTGAAATTACGGCTGCCCTTGATCTGATCCCAGGCCCAGACGACCTCTTGCAACTGCTCTTCCTGGCTGCGGTCGCCGCCGTTCATATCGGGGTGCAACACCTTGATCAGCGCCTTGTAGGCCTTGCGCACCTCGGGCTTGGTCCAGGTGTCCTTGGCCTCCAGGATTTCCAGTGCGCGGCGTTCGGTGGGCGGCAGGCGGCGGCCCGCCTGTGCACCGCGGCCGGGGTTCTGCGTGGCATTCGCACCCAGCACCTGATGCGGATCCTCGATGCCCAGCCGCGCCCAGGCGCGCGCTTCCGGATCGCCCAGCGGTTTGGTGTTCCGCTCCCAGACTTTATCCTTTGACATCTGGGCGTTGAGCTCCGCCTCCGTGGTGCCGTCAAAGAAGTTCCATTTCAGATTATACTCCCGCACGTGAGCCTGACAGAACCAATAATAGTCATCCAGCACGTCGGGCGCCTTGGGCGCGCGGTACTTGCCCGGCTCGTTACAGCCTTCCTTGTCGCAGATCCGGGTCGAGGTCTCGGACGCCCCCGACATGCCCCGCCTGCCACGGGGATTTTTCTTTTTGGAGGACGACACGGACATGTCGAAACCGAAAGGATCAGGTTTGGGCATATTGGCACCTATACGAGTCGAGGCCGCTTAGTTTAGACTGCCACCAGATAGAGGGAAGGGGGCAGCGCGAAAAAATGTCCAGACGTCAGCAGATTGAAGATCGGTTGCGGGATGCGTTTGCACCGGAGCGGCTGGAGGTGGTGGACGACAGCGAAAGTCACCGCGGTCATTCAGGGTATCCCGAGGGGGGTGAAAGCCACTTTAACGTGGCGATCCGGGCGCCGCAGTTCAAGGAGATGAACCGGCTTGCGCGGCATCGGGCGATCCACGCAGCATTGGGTCCTCAACTGATGGCGGAGATCCACGCGCTGGCAATTGATGTAAGCGCTTAGGAGCGCCCGTTAATCCGCTGATTTTTCGCCTTTTACCGGGATCAGGGATCCGTCCGGGACGCGCAGTTCCGGGCCGGGATCAGCGGCGCGTTCAGCGCGTGGTGCTGCGGGTTCAGCCGGTAACCGGAGGGCGGGCCGGTCTGCCTGATCGACCGGTTTGCGAAAGACCAGAAGATTGCGCCAGTTGGTCGTGGTGGAGGCAAACCCTGCACGCTCCTGCGAGGGGAGCGCCTCGGCCCGCTGATACTCCCACCCGTCGCGCGCCATCTCGTTCAGCACCTCTTCGACAGCGTGGGCAAAGCGCGCCTCGGGTGTCTTGATCCCGCGGGCCTTGAGACCTTTGGCGGGGGCGGCGATCACCTTGTATTGATAGTCTGTCATGGCCGTCTCCGGTCCGGTTTGAGGGGCGCCGAGGGCCGGTTTTGCGGCGTCGGTGCAGTGTCGGTATCACGTCGGTAAAACGTCGGTATCACGTCGGTGCGTAGCGCACGCCGGTCTCAGCCGTCGTTAACCTTTGAGCTTTTGCGCGACCAGTTGGTTGACCGCCTTGGGATTTGCCTTGCCGCCGGTGGCTTTCATCACCTGACCGACGAACCAGCCCGCAAGCTTGGGGTTCTCTTGGGCCTTGGCCACCTGATCGGGGTTGGCGGCGATGATCTCGTCCACGGCTGCCTCGATCGCGCCGGTGTCGGTGACTTGCTTCATGCCGCGCGCCTCGACGATCTGCGCCGGATCCCCGCCTTCGGTGTAGACGATCTCGAACAGCTCCTTGGCGATCTTGCCGGAGATGGCGTCCGAGGCGATGAGGTCGATCACCCCCCCCAGTTGCGCGGGCGAGACCGGGCTGTCGGTCATCTCGCGCTCGTCTTTCTTGAGACGGCCGAAAAGCTCGTTGATGACCCAGTTCGCGGCCATCTTGCCATCGCGACCGGCAGCCACTGCCTCGAAATACCCCGCCGAGGCCAGATCGGCCGTCAGCACGGAGGCGTCGTAGTCGCTCAGACCGAAATCGGCGATAAAGCGCGCCTTCTTGGCGTCGGGCAGTTCCGGCAGGCTGTCCCGGATGTCATCGACCCAGGCCTGCTCCAGCTCCAGCGGCAAAAGATCGGGATCGGGGAAGTAGCGGTAATCATGCGCCTCTTCCTTGGAGCGCATGGAGCGCGTCTCGTTCCGGTCGGGATCGTAGAGCCGGGTTTCCTGATCGACGGTGCCGCCCGCTTCGACGATGGCGATCTGGCGCCGGGCCTCCACGTCGATCGCTTGCTGGATAAACCGCATGGAGTTCATGTTCTTGATCTCGCAGCGGGTGCCGAGATGGCTGAAATCCTGCGTGGCCTGATATTTCTCATATTGACCGGGGCGGCAGATGGAGACGTTGACGTCCGCGCGCATGGCACCCGACTGCATGTCGCCGTTGCAGGTGCCTAAGTATCGCAGGATCTGGCGCAGCTTGGCCAGATAGGCGGCGGCCTCTTCCGGGCCGCGGATGTCGGGGCGCGAGACGATCTCCATCAGGGCGACGCCGGTGCGGTTGAGATCCACAAAGGACATATTGGGGTCCATGTCGTGGATGCTCTTGCCCGCATCCTGTTCCAGATGGATGCGTTCGACCCGCACGAGGCGGGCCTTGCCGTCGCCCATTTCCACCAGCACTTCGCCTTCGCCGACGATGGGGTGGTAGAGCTGGCTGATCTGGTAGCCCTGCGGCAGGTCCGGGTAAAAGTAGTTTTTCCGGTCAAAGGCAGAGGTCAGGTGGATCTCGGCCTTGAGGCCCAGCCCGGTGCGCACCGCCTGTTCGACGCAGTATTCATTGATCGTGGGCAACATGCCGGGCATCGCCGCGTCCACGAAAGACACGTTGCTGTTGGGCTCTGCACCGAATTTGGTGGAGGCAGCGGAGAAGAGCTTGGCCGCACTTGTGACCTGGGCGTGCACTTCCATCCCGATGACCAGTTCCCAATCGTGCTTGGCACCGGCAATGGTTTTCGGGGTGGGGGTCTCGTAGGTGAGATCGAGCATCGCGGTCCCTTGTCAGCTATCACGGGGTCGGGGCTCGGTTTAGGCCAGCAACGCAGGTGCTGCAAGCCTTCTGTCAGAGTGGCGCTGACGCGTGGATCAGCGCCCGTTGGGCAGATCGCGCCAGCGCAGTTCCGTCCGCCCGATATCGGGCAGGGCAACCCGGGGCAGGAGCCGCGCATCGCTGGTGAAGTTCGGTGCGATCCGCACCACGATCAGGCAGCTGAACGGCTTTGACATATCCGCCGTGACCGTGTCGTGACCGGCATTGGGGGCGATGGTCACGATCTGCGCGCCTGCCTCGGGTGAGGGTTGCACGAGCCCGGGGGTTTCCAGGACGATGGCACCGTGGATCCGGCCGATGGCGTCGTAGATTGGCAGATGCTGGCCTGTCAGGTCAAAATAGCTTTGGGCGCACTGCAACATCCGCGCCTTGAGCGCGTGCATCCGGGCCAGAGGATCATCGGATGGATCCTCGGTCGTCCAGTTGCCGGTCGTGGTTGCCTGGCGGTGCCAGTCGATCCAATCGCCGCTGTCCCAATGGGCGGCGTCTGCGGGGATGTTGCTCATGGTGCGTCCTTTCCCGTGTTCTTGCCTCACGCGTTGGTCTCAGGTCTCGATGATTGGGGGTGCCGACATTCCTGCAGGCGTCCCAGAGGACACATGCGTTACTGCGGCTGGCGTGAAAGACCCCCCTTTCACCGACCCGCTCATGCCCTCGCCGTTCCGATACCGATACATTGTGGCTAAAACATGGCAGCGTCGTAGTCTTACCGCTTTCGGGAGGGCTCTGGCAGAGTGAATAGGCGGTGTTTGTTCACGAGTTGTTTCGGATGTTTCAGGGTTTTCGCCTGTGACGAGAGTGGCTTTGCGTGCTTCTATGATGGCGCGAAGTCCGGCGCTTGCGCATTGCCTGTTCCGTATCGCATAGAACGGTATGCGATTTGTCCTGAGCCTCCTTGCCATGTTGATCTGGGTGCCTGTTCCGGTGGTGATGGCGCCATCGGGGGTGCAGGCGGAGCCGCAGGCCCTGCCTCCGATGCGTTGGCGGCACAAACAACGCCGCGAGCTGTGGAATGCGGCGGCGCTGGCGGCCTTGCGGGCCCACGGTCAGCCACTGACAGCGATGGTGCCTGGGGATATGGACAGCTGGTGCCCGGGGTATGCTGCGGCAGACCGGCCCGGGCGCGAGGCGTTCTGGGTGGGGTTCATGTCGGCGTTGGCCAAACACGAGAGCACCTATCGACCGGCTGCCGTCGGCGGAGGCGGGCGGTGGCACGGGCTGCTGCAGATCTCGCCTGCGACGGCGCGCGGTTACGGGTGCCGCGCGCGCAGCGGTGCCGATCTGCGGGTGGGCGGCGAGAACCTGAGCTGTGCGATCCGTATCATGGCGGTGACCGTGCCGCGTGATGGGGTCATCGTCGGTAACGATGGTCGCTGGCGCGGGGTGGCGGCGGACTGGGGGCCCTTGCGGGTTGCGTCGAAACGGCGCGACATTGCCGGGTGGCTGCGGGCTCAGCCCTATTGTGCGGCGCCGGTGAAACGACCGAAGCTGCGCAAGTCGCAGCGTGAGGAGCGGTAGGCAGGGGTGATCCGGTGAGCGCCGCTGTGCGGAGGGATGCCGTGTCTGGCTCGGGTTGCGAAGGCCGGGGCCGATGATGGCAGCGCGCTACAGGGCTGCGTTCAAGGCCAGTAAGGGGGGCGATCAGGCACTGTACCGGCAGTCAAGCGGCGATGGTCCGCGTGACGATTGGATTAACGCCCTCCGGTGACGTCAAGCGTCGAGCCGGTGATGTAGCTCGCCTCCTCCGACAGCAGCCAGAGCACGGGGCGGGCGATTTCCTCGGCCGTGCCCTTGCGCTGCATCGGTACCATATGCGCCAGCTTGTCGGCGCGCCCCGGCTCGCCGCCCTTGGCGTGGATCGGGGTTTCGATCAGGCCGGGGCGGACGGCCATGACGCGGATGTTGTCTGCAGCAACTTCGTCTGACAACCCTTTGGTAAAGCAGTCAATTGCAGCCTTGGAGGCGGCATAGTCCAGATATTGCTTGCCCGAGCCGAGACGCGCTGCTGCAGAAGAGATGTTGACGATCACGCCGCCCTCGCCCTGGGCCTGCATCCGCAGAACGGCCTCTTTCGCGACCAGCATCGCGCCGATGACGTTGATGTCGAACATGCGCCGCAGGCGGGCGTGATCCATCTGCGTCAGGGTGGCGGTCTGATCGACGATGCCCGCGTTGTTGATGAGCGCGTCGAGCCGCCTGAATTCCGCGTCGATCGCGGCAAAAACGCCGTTGATCTCTGCCGGGTCAGCCACATCGCCGCGGCAGAGCAGGACGCGGGCACCATCGGCGCGACAGGCGTCGGCAACGGCGTTGGCCTCAGCCTCACTGTTGCGATAATTCAGAGCGATATCATAGCCTTGCCGGGCCGCACCCCGGGCGCAGGCGGCGCCGATGCCGGTGGAGCCGCCGGTGATGAGCAGAACGGGTCGCATAGGTCAGCTCCCTCTGATACGGGTCAGCATTTCGGTGGTGTCGCGGGACAGATCCGGCAGCACAAGGATGCGGTCGAGCTCCGCGGCGATCAGGGCCTGGCGGTCCGCGTCATACCGTTTCCAGGTCTGGAAGACGGCGCACATGCGCGCTGTGGTCTGCGGGTTCACCGGATCGAGCCGGATCAGCCAGTCGGCCACAAAGCGGTAGCCCGAGCCGTCGGCCCGGTGAAAGCCTGCGTGATGCGTCGCGGCAGCGCCCAAAACAGCGCGGAAGCGGTTGGGGTTCTTCCAGTTGAAATCCGGGTGTTTGGTGAGCGCTTCGGCCGTGGCAATGACGGCGTCGGGGGCGGCTTGCATCACCTGCAGGCCAAACCACTTGTCCATCACCAGACGGTCGGATTTCCATTGCACCTCAAAGGCTTCCAGCGCGTTCTTGCCAGCGTTCTCGCGTAGCAGGATGGCGAGGGCGGCGAGCTGCTGTGTCATGTTGTCTGCGGCATCATACTGCGCCTGCGCACGGTCGGGCCCGTCGATCCGGCTGAGCAGCGACAGGGCCGCATTAGCCAGCGCCCGCTGCCCGGTCTGCTCGGCGTCGGGGCGGTAGCTTTCGGTCACCTGATGGCTGTCAAAAAGCCCCGGCAACAGATCGGCGAGACGCTGCGCCTGAGCGGCGCGTATGCTCTCGCTCGCGGACCAGATCGCATCGGGGTCGGGCACCTCGCCTGCGTCATGCAGCGCGCGGGCGAGATCGGACTGGCTGGGCAGACCCAGCATCAGTGCGCGGTACGCAGGGTCAAGCTGCGCGTCGCCCATCACCGCGTGGAGCCCGTCGAGATAGGCGGCGTCCGGTGCCGCGCTGCCCCGGATCATGGCAAGGAGGCTGTCCTTGGCCAGGGCGCGGGCCGCTTCCCAGCGGTTGAAGGGGTCGGTGTCATGGGCCAGCAGGAAGGGCGCGTGGTGCTGCGTACCCTCCAGAACCACAGGCGCGGAAAAGCCGCGCAGGACCGACGGGATCGGGCGCTCGGCCAGCCCCTCAAAGGTGAAGGACTGTGTCGCCTCCGTGAGTTCGAGCACCTGGCTGGGCACGACCTCGGCGCCCTGGGGTGACAGCAGGCCCGTGACGATGGGGATGACCTGCGGTTTCGGGGCGGGCGTTGCGGTCGTGGGTTTCAGATTTTGCGTGAACGTCAGGGTGTAAACCCCTGATGCCCAACCCTCTTCCATCTTGACGTTGGGTGTGCCGGCCTGACTGTACCAGCGCTTGAACTGGCTGAGATCGCGGCCCGTCACATCCTCGAAGACCGTCAGCCAATCCTCGATGGTGCAGGCCTGCCCGTCGTGCCGGTCAAAATAGAGGGTGAGCGCCTGCGCATAGGCCTCGGCGCCCACGAGGCGGCGCAGCATGCCGATGACCTCGGCGCCTTTTTCGTAGACGGTGGCGGTGTAGAAATTGTTGATCTCCTGAAAGCTCTCTGGCCGGACGGGATGCGCCAGCGGGCCCTGATCCTCGGCGAACTGACGCGCGCGGAGGTCGATCACATCCGAGATCCGCTTGACCGGCGCAGAGCGCATGTCACAGGTGAACTGGCTGTCGCGAAAGACGGTCAGCCCCTCCTTGAGACAGAGCTGGAACCAGTCGCGACAGGTGATGCGATTCCCGGTCCAGTTGTGGAAATACTCATGAGCGATGATTGCCTCGATCCGCTCGAAATTGGTGTCTGTCGAGGTCTCCGGCGAGGACAACACGGCGGCGGAGTTGAAAATGTTCAAGCCCTTGTTCTCCATCGCGCCCATGTTGAAGTCATCGACGGCCACGATGTTGAAAATCTCCAAGTCGTATTCCCGGCCGTAGACGTCTTCGTCCCATTTCATGCTGTCCTTGAGCGCCTGCATGCCAAAGGCGCATTTGCCTTCGTCACCGGGCCGCACGTACAGGTTGAGCTCGACATCCGCGCCGGACCGGGTGGTAAAGCTGTCCAAGTGGGCCACCAGATCGCCCGCCACCAGTGCGAAGAGATAGGCGGGTTTGGGCCAGGGGTCCTGCCACTCCGCCCGGCCCTCGGACTGCGCCCGCGGGTTGCCATTGGACAAAAGCACCGGGTGCGGACCGTTGATGGTGACGGTAAAGACGCTCATCACATCGGGGCGGTCAGGGTAGTAGGTGATCTTGCGGAACCCTTCGGCCTCGCATTGGGTGCAATACATGCCGTTGGACATGTAGAGCCCTTCGAGGGCGGTGTTGCCCTGGGGGTCGATTTCCACCTCGGCCTCCCAGACAAAGGGCGCGGCGGGCACCGGGCAGGTCAGCCCCTCGGGCGTGATGTCAGGGTGAACCGCGGTGCCATCGATGCGGGCGGCCTTCAGGGTCAGGTTCTCGCCGTGCAGGAACATCTGCTCCGGTGCTCCCGGTTTGGGCACAAAGGCGATGCGGCTTTTGACGCGGGTCGCCGTGGGGTTCAGATCAAATTCCAGCGCGACGGAGGTGACCTCAAACCCGAAGGGCGTGTAGTCTTTGAGGTAGATCGTCTGGGGGGCGGCATCGCGCATGGGGCACCTGTTGCTGAGAGAAAAGGGAACGAACCGAGCAGGCCCGACGTTAGTCTCATGAATGAAGCGCGGCAAGCGATGACCGCGTATGGCTTTGAGGAGAAAATATGTCTGCCCCTGACACGAATATCGAACGGCAAGCGACGCGGCATTGGCCATCCATCATCGGCATCTGCGTGGCACTTTGCGTCGGCGTTGCATTGGGCCTGAGCGTCGCTTCTGTGCTTGATTTAAACGGACCGCAAATGACGGAGGCATCGACAGGCGCGACCCCGGCGGCGACCGAGTAAGGCGGGGATTGCCCAATGCGTCGCAAGGGAGACTTGCCGGAAAAGACCTGTCCGGTCTGCGGCCGGCCTTTCACGTGGCGCAAGAAGTGGGAAAAGGTCTGGGACGAGGTGCGCTATTGTTCTGAGCGGTGTCGCAGGGCCCGAAAAACGGTCGCTGACTGAGGTCAGCGGCCTTTGTTGTCTCTGGCCTCGTTTCCCCGTACATCTTCGAAAAATGCGAAGGAAGATGTGAGGAATGGCGCGGATGACGGGGTATCAGGACAAGAACGGGTTGCAGATTGCGGAACCGCTCGTCTCCTTTCTGGAGGAACAGGCGCTGCCGGGTACGGGTGTTGACGTGTCGGGCTTCTGGCAGGGTTTTGCGGATCTGGTCGGCGACATGACGGTGGAGAACAGGGCCTTGCTGGACACACGCGCCCGGTTGCAGGATCAGATCGACATCTGGCACCTGCAACAGCGTGACACACCGCACGATCACGAGGCCTATTGCGATTTTCTGCGTGAGATCGGGTATCTGGTCGAGGATGGCGACGATTTCGAGATCGACACGGCGAATGTGGATGACGAGATCGCGCGCGTACCCGGGCCGCAGCTGGTAGTGCCGATCACCAATGCCCGCTATGCGCTGAATGCGGCCAACGCGCGCTGGGGCAGCTTGTACGATGGGTTCTACGGCACCGACGCCATGGGCAGCGCGCCGGCGCCGGGCGGCTACGATCAGGGCCGAGGTGCGCGGGTCGTGGCCCGCGCACGCGTTTTCCTCGATGAGGCCTTTCCGGTCACCCGCACGAGCCATGCGGACGCCAGACGGTACTACGTGCACAAGGGCGCGCTGCTGGTGGATGATCAGTTCCTGATGCGGCCCGAGCAATTCGTGGGCTACACCGGCAACCCCAAGGCACCCGAGAGCATCGTGCTGCGCAACAACGGGTTGCACGTCATCCTGCGGTTTGACCGGGCGCATCCCATCGGCAGCCGCGATCAGGCGGGGCTGGCGGATGTCATTCTGGAAAGCGCTGTCTCGGCGATCATGGATTGCGAGGATTCCGTTGCCTGTGTGGATGCCGAGGACAAGGTCACGGCCTATGCCAACTGGCTTGGGCTGATGAAGGGCGACTTGCGCGAAAGTTTTGAGAAGGGTGGCAAGACGGTGACGCGGGCGCTGAACCCCGACCGGATGTTGACCGCGCCGGACGGAGGCGAGGTGACGCTGAAGGGCCGGGCGCTCATGCTGGTGCGGAATGTCGGTCATCTGATGACAAATCCGGCGATCCGTGATGCCGAGGGCCACGAGATCTTCGAGGGTGTGATGGACGCGGTGGTGACCACGCTGATCGCCATGCATGATCTGCAGCGGGAGGGCGGCAATTCGTTAACCGGCTCCGTCTATGTGGTCAAACCCAAGATGCACGGACCCGAGGAGGTGGCCTTTACCGACCGGCTGTTTACGCGGGTCGAGGCGATGCTGGGGCTGCCGCAGAATACTGTCAAGCTGGGCATCATGGACGAGGAGCGGCGCACCTCCGTCAACCTCAAGGAGTGTATCCGGGCCGCGAAGTCCCGGGTCGCCTTTATCAATACCGGATTTCTGGACCGGACGGGTGACGAGATCCATACCTCGATGGAGGCCGGGCCCTTTAGCCGCAAGGACTTCATCAAGCGCAAGGCCTGGATCGGTGCTTACGAGGATCAGAACGTGGACATCGGCCTGGAATGTGGGCTGAGCGGACGCGCGCAGATCGGCAAGGGGATGTGGGCGATGCCTGATCTGATGGCGGCGATGATCGAGCAGAAGATCGAGCACCCGAAGGCGGGTGCCAACTGCGCTTGGGTGCCCAGCCCCACGGCGGCCACGCTGCACGCGCTGCATTACCACAAGGTGGATGTCTTTGCCGTGCAGGAGCGGCTGCGCGCGGGCGGGCGCCGGGCCTATGTGGATTCGGTGCTGAGCATTCCGCTGGCCACCTACCAGAAATGGACGGAGGATCAGAAGCTGCGCGAAGTGGAGAACAACGCGCAGGGCATCCTGGGCTACGTGGTGCGCTGGATCGATCAGGGGGTTGGCTGCTCCAAAGTGCCGGATATGAAAGGCGTCGGGTTGATGGAAGACCGTGCCACCTGCCGGATTTCCGCCCAGCACATCGCCAACTGGCTGCATCACGGGGTGGTCGACGGCCAGCAGGTGATGGCCGCGCTGCGCAAGATGGCGGCGGTCGTGGATGAGCAGAATGCGGACGATCCGTCCTACCGGCCCATGGCGCCGGGATTTGACGGGATCGCGTTTCAGGCGGCCTGCGATCTGGTGTTCAAGGGGCGCGAACAGCCGTCTGGCTACACGGAACCTGTGTTGCACGCGCGGCGTCTTGAGTTGAAGGCACAGGCCTGAGCGCTGACAGGGCTTTGCCCGGGTCTTTGGAAAAAGGAAAAAAGGAACAGACATGACAATCTCATTGAGAAAAGCGCGCACGATTATCCGCAAGGCCCAGGAAAAGGGGCGGGAGCTGGACCTGAAACCCCTGTCGGTCGTGGTGCTGGACGCGGGCGGCCATGTGCAGGCATTCGAGCGCGAGGATGGTGCGTCGCCGGGCCGGTTCAACATCGCCTTTGGCAAGGCCTTTGGGTCGGTGATGCTGGGGATACCCGGCTCTGCCCAGATGGCGCGTGCCGAAAGCCAGGCCTATTTCATGGCGGCGGTCAACGGAGCCTACGACGGCAAGGTGATCCCGGTGCCGGGCGGTGTGTTGCTGCGCGACCGCAAGGGGGCTGTGATCGGCGCCGTGGGTGTCACGGGCGATACCTCTGACAACGATGTGCTTGCCGCGGTGGCGGGGATTGAGGCAGCGGGGCTTACTGCGGAGGCATAATCGCCTTTTCTGCAGGCGCGCACAGGGCGTTGCGCGGTGACGAACTGTTCACCCCTTCTGTGCAAGGGTATAGAGGGTCAAACAGCGACAGAGGGATTTTTCATGACGCGGCCGGTCGTCGGGATTTTTTGCAATCACTATCTGCTGAACGATGAATATCCCGTTCACGCAGGTGGGACGATGAATTCCGAGGCGATTGCGGAGGTGTCAGGCTGCGTGCCCTTCATGATCCCCACCGATCCGCGGTTTGTCTCGGTGCCTGAATTGCTGGCGCATTGCGACGGGTTTCTCTTTACCGGCGGGCGGCCCAATGTGCACCCGGAGGAATACGGCGAGGCGGAGACGGAGGCGCATGGTGCCTTTGACCGGGACCGCGATGCACTGGCCCTGCCGCTGATCCGCGCCTGTGTGGAGCGTGGCCAGCCGTTTTTCGGGATCTGCCGGGGCTTTCAGGAGGTGAACGTGGCGATGGGCGGCTCGCTCTATCCGGAAATCCGCGATCTGCCGGGCCGTATGAACCACCGGATGCCGCCCGACGGCACGCTGGAGGAAAAGTTTGAGCTGCGTCATCCCGTGACCTTTACGGAGGGCGGGATTTTCCACCGGTTGATGGGCGCGCGCGAGGTGATGACCAACACGCTGCACGGTCAGGGGATCAAGGAGCCCGGGGCGCGCATCGTGGTGGATGGCACCGCGCCCGACGGCACGCCCGAGGCGATCTTTGTACGGGATGCGCCGGGGTTTTGCCTGTCGGTGCAGTGGCACCCGGAGTACCGCGCCGCGGAGGATCCGGTGTCGCGGCCGCTTTTTGCCGCCTTCGGTGAGGCGACGCGCGCGTGGTCCGAGGGTCAGCGCCCGCGTCCGGCCGAGGTCGCTTAGCGCGGTCAGCGCCTTCGGGCGCGTTTTTCGACAGATCTGGTTGTACCAGTCCGGCACGGCGCGGCGCTGGTCGCCCGGACTGCGCCGAGGATTGACGTTTGAAGTGACGTATTTGTCTCGCGGTGTTGTGGAGGGCTTGGTTTTCTGTTGGCGCGTTGGGTGTGTCGATTTCGGGTTACGCTTCGGCTTCCCGCGGGGCCAGCCAGATGCGGTGGGCGGGTCAGGAGTGTGGGAGATCGGAGACCCTCGCGTCAAGCGCGAGGGTGCGGCGCGCTTGGTTGGCTGGCCCGTGAGAGCCTTTTCCGCTGGGCAGAGGGACGGGTTGAGACGCCGTTTTCAAAGCGGGGGCCGTCTGACCCTGCGGTGGGGAGGTCTGGTGCCAGGCGCGTCGTGAACCTGCTCTCGACCTGGTGCCAATCATCGGTGCGACGCTTTTGGGGTCTGGTGTGCATCATCTCGGGCGTCCTGGCGCTCTCAAGGCGTCACCGGGTGGTGTCACCCCGGCCTGCGGTCAGATCTGGCCGCCCGCGATTTCGATGGCCTGGCCGTTGACGCTTTCCGCACCGGGTTGCACCAGCCAGCGGGCGGCAGCGGCGACTTCCTCGGGCGCGATGAGCCGGTTGTGGCGGTTGGCGGAGATCATCATCGCTCGCGCCTTGTCCTCGCTGATGCCCGCGCGTTCCGAGATCGAGACGGTGTTCCGGGTCACGATGTCCGTGTCCACATAGGCGGGGCAGAGTGCGTTGAAGGTGATGTCGCGGCCTGCGTAATCCTCCGACAGCGCGCGGATGAGCCCGATCATCCCGTGTTTGGAGGCGGTATAGCAGGCGGCCCCCTGCAGCCCGCGCACACCGGCGATGGAGGCCACTGCGATCACCCGGCCCCAGCCCGCGTCCCGCATGCCCGGCAGGCACGCGCGGATCGTGGCAAAGGCACCGTCGAGGTTCGTGGCCATCATATTGCGCCAGAACGCCATGTCGGTCTTGTGGAGCGCGCGGCCCTCGGCGATCCCGGCATTGGGCACGCAGATGGTGATCGGTCCGCGGGCGGCTGTGGCTTCTGCCACGCCCGCGTCCACGGCGGCCTCGTTGCGCACATCCATGACCAGAGGGTGCAGACCTTCGGTCGCCGCCTCGGCCAGAACATCGCCGCGCCGCCCGGTGATCGTGACCTGGGCGCCGTCCTCCGCCAGCATGCGCGCAATGGCCAGGCCAATGCCGCTGCCGCCGCCGGTAACCAGCGCGTGTCTGCCTGTGAGTGACATTGCGTCCTCCCTTGGTTTTCGGCAGGGTGGCGCAGCGGTGCGCACCATGCAAGCGACGATCGGAAAGGGCAGGGCAATGAAGTGGTTAGATATGCCGCCGCTGTGGCTGGTGGTCTTTGCCGCACTCGCCTGGGCGCAGGCGCAGTTTCTGCCACTTGGGCTGAGCCTCCGGCATCCGGTGACATTGTTGCTGGCGGGGGTGCTCGTTGGTGGCGGTGTGGTGCTGACGGTTCTGGCCGCATTGGAGTTTCGCAAGCACAAGACGACGATCGTCCCGCATGAGACACCGGCCGTGCTGATCCAGTCGGGCATCTTTGCACGCTCGCGCAATCCGATCTACCTGGCGGATGTCTTGCTGCTGACCGGGCTGTGCCTGTGGTGGGATGCGGTGCCGGCGCTGGCCTTGGTGCCGGTGTTCGTCTGGGTGCTGGAGCGGCGCTTTATCCTGCCCGAAGAGAAACGGATGCGTCGCACCTTCCGGGCAGATTTTGCGCGATATGAGCAAAAAGTGCGCCGGTGGCTTTGATTTCTTTTCATTTATTGCGCGGTGTCCCGACCCCGGTGCTTGTGCCTGCGCATTCTGCACGGTAGTGGACTTCGTGGGTCTCAGCACCATTTTGGGCAAAAAAGCATCGAACGGGGGAGCTTCAATTGAAGATCGGAACACCAAAAGAGAGTTTTGAGGGTGAGGCGCGGGTCGCGATGACCCCCGACAGTGCAGGGCAGCTTCAGAAACTGGGCCACAGCTGCATGATCGAGGCGGGCGCGGGCTTGCGCGCGGGCTTTACCGACGCGGACTATGAGGCCGCGGGCGTCGAGATCGCCAAGACCCCCGCTGCGCTCTGGAAAGCGGCGGATGTGGTAGCCAAGGTGCGGGTGCCCGACGAGGCGGAGATGAAACGCCTGCGTGCGGGTCAGACGCTGATTTCCTTCTTCAGCCCTGTCGCGGACGAGGCCAAGATGCAGGCTGCGGCCAAAAAAGGCGCGACCGTCATCGCGATGGAGATGATCCCGCGGATCAGCCGCGCGCAGAAGATGGATGCGCTGAGCTCCATGGCCAATATTGCGGGCTACCGGGCCGTGATCGAGGCGGGCAATAATTTCGGTCGCTTCTTTACCGGACAGATTACCGCCGCAGGCAAGGTGCCACCCGCCAAGGTCCTGGTGGTCGGTGCCGGTGTGGCCGGGCTCGCCGCCATCGGGACGTCGACCTCGCTGGGCGCGATCACCTACGCCTTTGACGTGCGGCCCGAGGTGGCCGAGCAGGTGGAGAGCATGGGGGCGGAATTCGTCTATCTGGATTTCGAGGAAGAGCAGCAGGACGGCTCAAGCTCGGGGGGCTATGCCTCTGTTTCCTCACCCGAATTCCGCGAAGCACAGCTGGCCAAGTTCCGCGAGCTGGCGCCGGAGGTGGACATCGTGATCACCACCGCGCTGATCCCCAACCGCGAGGCGCCGGAGCTTTGGACCGAGGATATGGTCAAGGCGATGAAGCCCGGATCGGTGATCGTCGATCTGGCCGCGGAAAAGGGCGGTAACTGCAAGCTGACGGTCAAGGACGAGAAGATCGTGACGGAGAACGGGGTGACGATTGTCGGCTACACAGATTTCCCAAGCCGCATGGGCACCCAGGCCTCCAGCCTTTATGCCACCAACATCCGGCACCTGATGACCGATCTGACGCCCGAAAAGGATGGTGAGATCGTGCACAACATGGAGGATGACGTGATCCGCGGGGCGACCATCGCCCACGACAAGGAGGTCACCTATCCGCCGCCCCCGCCCAAGGTGGCGGCCATCGCGGCGGCCCCGAAGAAGGAAAAAGCCAAGGAGCTGACGGCGGAGGAAAAGCGCGCCAACGAGGTCGCGGCCTTCAAGAAGCAGACCCAGACTCAAGTGGGTCTGCTGGCTGTCGGCGGGGCGCTGGTCCTGGCCGTGGGCCTGATCGCCCCGGCGAGCTTCATGCAGCATTTCATCGTCTTTGTGCTGTCGGTCTTTATCGGCTTCCAGGTGATCTGGGGCGTGGCGCACAGCCTGCACACACCTCTCATGGCTGTCACGAATGCGATCTCCTCGATCATCATTCTGGGCGCGCTCATTCAGATCGGGTCAAGCTCGCTCTTGATCACGGCGCTGGCGGCGCTGTCGGTCTTCATGGCGGCCATCAACATCTTCGGTGGCTTCCTCGTCACCCGGCGCATGCTCGCCATGTTCCAGAAATCGTAAGGGGTAGGGGATCATGGAATTCGGATTTACGATTGCGGCCTATGCGGTCGCGGCGGTTCTCTTCATCCTGAGCCTTGGCGGGCTGTCCAATCAGGAAAGCGCGAAACGCGCGGTATGGTACGGGATCGCCGGCATGGCGATTGCGGTGCTGGCGACGCTGATCGGCCCCGGTCAAGGGCTGGGGGTGGTCTCGATCATCCTGCTCGCTCTGGGTGCAGCGGTAGGCTACCAGCTGGCCACCAAGGTGCAGATGACCCAGATGCCAGAGTTGGTGGCGATCATGCACAGCCTGGTGGGCTTGGCCGCGGTCTTTGTCGGTTTCAATGCCGACATTATGATCAACGCCATCAGTGCGCTTTACGCCGAGAACGGCGGCGTGCTGGGGGCCGTGGGCCCTGGCGGCTACACTGCCATCGGCCTGCCCGCAGCGGTCTACGACGAGCTGTCCTCCTTTGGTCAGCTCATCGCCAAGAAAACGGGCGTCGAGATCGGTATCCTGCGGGTCGAACTGGTGCTGGGCATCTGGATCGGGGCCGTGACCTTTACCGGGTCGGTCATCGCCTACGGCAAGCTGGCGGGCAAGGTGGACACCTCCGCCAAGAAGCTGCCGGGTGGGCATCTGCTGAACGCGGGCGCAGCGGCGCTGTCGCTGATCTTTGCCATCATGTATCTGGGTGGATCAGGCAGCTGGACGTTGGTGCTGCTGACGTTGCTGGCGCTCTTTATCGGCTATCACCTGATCATGGGCATCGGCGGCGCCGATATGCCCGTGGTCGTCTCCATGCTCAACAGCTATTCCGGCTGGGCGGCGGCGGCCATCGGCTTCTCGCTTGGCAACGATCTGCTGATCGTGGTTGGCGCGCTGGTGGGCTCTTCGGGGGCGATCCTCAGCTACATCATGTGCAAGGCGATGAATCGGTCGTTCGTGTCGGTGATCCTGGGTGGCTTCGGCGGCCCGGCGGGCGAGCAGCAGGCGGTCGAGGGCGAACAGATCGCCATCGAGGCCGATGGTGTGGCCAGCGCGCTGAACGAGGCTGACAGCGTGATCATCATTCCAGGCTACGGCATGGCGGTGGCGCAGGCGCAAACGGCTGTCAGCGAGCTTGTAAAGAAGCTGCGGGCGGCGGGCAAGACCGTGCGTTTTGCCATCCACCCGGTGGCCGGGCGCTTGCCGGGGCACATGAACGTGCTGCTGGCGGAAGCCAAGGTGCCCTATGACATCGTGCTGGAGATGGACGAGATCAACGAGGATTTCCCGGACACGGATGTGGCCATCGTGATCGGCTCCAATGATATCGTGAACCCCGCGGCACAGGATGATCCCAACAGCCCCATCGCGGGCATGCCGGTGCTGGAATGCTGGAAGGCCAAGCAGGTGTTCGTCTCCAAGCGCGGGCAGGGCACCGGCTATTCGGGCATCGAGAACCCGCTGTTCTTCAAGGAGAATACGCGGATGTTCTACGGTGACGCCAAAGCGTCTCTGGACAAGCTGCTGCCGATGATCGACTAGTCTCGGTACAAACGAAAAAAG
Source organism: uncultured Roseobacter sp. (assembly GCF_947496515.1). GTDB lineage: Bacteria > Pseudomonadota > Alphaproteobacteria > Rhodobacterales > Rhodobacteraceae > Roseobacter. The sequence continues at coordinate 49,941 of NZ_CANMDB010000004.1, forward strand.
AGCCGCGCGCGTCACTGACGTGGGCGGCTTTTTTGTGACCTGTCGATGCCGGTGTACAGTCAGGTTCCAACATTCGAGAGGTCACCCCCGGCCCCAAGGCCGGGCAGCCACCGACCCTCCTCGATGGAGGGGAGGGGGCTTCCCCCGTTTGCCCTGAGCGTCTTATGGCAGCGGACGCGCGCCGCGCCGATGGCGCAAAGCCGGGGCCGGGCGCCCTGTGGCGCAGATCCGGCGCGCATCGCCAAGACACCGATCCGGCACGAAAAAAGCCGCCCCGCTTTCTCAGCCGGGGCGGCTTGATTGCGCGGACGCATCCGGGTCAGCGTGTTTCGATATCGCTGTAGTTCCGCTCTGTCTCACCGAGGTAGAGCTGCCGCGGACGGCCGATCTTGTTCTGCGGATCTGCGATCATCTCTTTCCACTGGGAGATCCAGCCCACCGTCCGGCTCAGCGCAAAGATCGGCGTGAACATCGACGTCGGGAAACCCATCGCCTCCAGAATGATGCCGGAGTAGAAATCCACATTCGGGAAGAGCTTCTTGTCCGCAAAATAGGGATCCGCAAGTGCGGCTGCCTCAAGCTCCTTGGCAACCTGCAGGATGGGTTTATCCTCGACCCCGAGCAGATCCAGCACCTCATCGGCGGATTGCTTCATCACCTTGGCGCGGGGATCGAAGTTCTTGTAGACCCGGTGGCCAAAGCCCATCAGGCGGAACGGATCCTCTTTGTCCTTGGCGCGCGCGATAAACTCCGGGATGCGATCAGGCGTGCCAATCTCGTTGAGCATCTCCAGACAGGCCTGGTTTGCCCCACCGTGGGCCGGACCCCAGAGGCAGGCGATACCGGCCGCGATGCAGGCAAAGGGGTTCGCCCCTGACGACGACGCGAGCCGTACCGTGGAGGTGGAGGCGTTCTGCTCGTGATCCGCGTGCAGGGTAAAGATCCGGTCCATGGCGCGGCTGAGGATCGGGTTGACCTCGTAGTCCTCCGCCGGGACGGAAAAGCACATGCGCAGGAAATTGGACGCATAGTCCAGATCGTTGCGCGGATAGACGAAGGGCTGACCGATGGAATACTTGTAGGCCCAGGCGGCGATCGTCGGCATCTTGGCGATCAGCCGGTGGCTGGCGATCTCGCGCTGGCGCTCGTCGGAGATGTCGGTGCTGTCGTGATAGAAGGCCGACATCGCGCCCACAACGCCCACCATGATCGCCATCGGGTGCGCGTCGCGCCGGAATCCGCGGAAGAAATTCACCATCTGCTCATGCAGCATGGTGTGATGGGTGATGTTCAGCTCGAACTCTTCCAGCTGTGCTGCCGACGGCAGTTCCCCGTAGAGCAGCAGATAGCACACTTCCAGATAATGCGAGTTACCCGCCAGCTGGTCGATGGGATAGCCCCGGTGCAAGAGCTCGCCCTTGTCGCCATCGATAAAGGTGATGGTGCTGTCGCAGCTGGCGGTGGAGGTAAAGCCCGGATCATAGGTAAAGACGCCCGCCTGCGCATAGAGCTTGCGGATATCGACCACATCGGGCCCGGCTGTCGGCGAAAAGATCGGCAGATCATAGCTCTGGCCGTCGATGCTCAGCGTGGCTGATTTGGTGCTTTCGGTCATGGGAGGTCCTTCCTGTCTGTCGCGCGGGCAGGCCCGCCATAGGCGCGCGGCACGAAGGTCTGATGCCCCCGGACCGGCCATTTCATCGCAGGTTTACCCCGCTTGTTGCGCTGCATCCGTCAGTCGGGCTTGCGTCTCGTCACGCCCCAGAACCAGCATCATGTCGAAAACCGAGGGCGTGACGGCCCGCCCTGCGAGCGCTGCACGCAAAGGCCCGGCGAGTTTCCCGAATTTCGTCCCTTTGCTGTCGGCAAAAGCGTTCAGGATCGCCTCCAGACTTTCTCTGGTCCAGCTATCAGTTTGCAGCTGCGGCGTCAATTCCTTCAACATCTCGCGGGCGTCCGTATCGAGTGCCTTGGCGGCCTTCTCATCCGCAATCACCGGGCGCGACGCGAGCGCAAACTGCGCTTTTTCAAGGAGTTCCGGGAATGTCTTCGCCCGTTCCTTGACGCTGTACATGGCCAGCAGCAGCCGAGCTTCCTGCTTTGGCGTCAAGGGCGGCTGACCCGCGGCTGCGCGGTATTCCGCGATTTCTTTCTGCAATGCGGCATCCTTCATGATAGCGATATGCTGGCCTGACAGGTTTTCCAGCTTTTTGAGATCAAAGCGCGCGGGGCTCTTGCCGATGCCGCCCAGATCGAACCACTCTTGTGCCTGCTCATCTGTGAAGAATTCGTTATCGCCGTGGCTCCATCCCAGCCGGGCCAGATAATTCCGCATGCCCGCGGCCGGGTAGCCCATCGCCTGGTATTCCTGTGCGCCGAGCGCCCCGTGCCGCTTGCTGAGCTTCTTGCCATCGGGCCCGTGAATGAGCGGAATATGCGCCCAGACGGGCACGTCCCAGCCCATGGCCTCGTAGATCATCATCTGCCGTGCCGCATTGTTGAGGTGATCGTCCCCGCGGATCACATGGGTCACGCCCATGTCGTGATCGTCCACCACCACGGCGAGCATATAGACGGGCGTGCCGTCCGACCGCAGCAGCACCATATCGTCAAGCTGCGCATTGTTGATCGTGACGTCGCCCTGCACCGTGTCTCGGATCACCGTCTCGCCCGATTGCGGCGCCTTGATCCGGATCACGAAAGGCGCATTCGGGTGGGTTACCGGATCCGCGTCGCGCCAGGGGGAGCGGTAAAGTGTACTGGTGCCTGCCGCCCCTGCCGCCTCACGAAATTCGGTGATCTCTTCGGGTGTGGCAAAACATTTGTAGGCCTTCTTCCGGGCCAGCAGATCCTGCGCCACCTCGGCATGGCGGGCGGCGTTTTCGAACTGGCTGATGATCTCGCCATCGTGGTCGAGGCCCAGCCACGCCATGCCTTGCAGGATCGCCTGCGTTGCCTCCGGCGTCGAACGCGAGCGGTCTGTGTCCTCGATGCGCAAGAGAAACTTCCCGCCGCGTCCGCGCGCGTAGAGCCAATTGAACAGCGCCGTGCGCGCGCCGCCGATATGCAGAAATCCGGTGGGCGAGGGGGCGAAACGGGTCACAATGGGCGCGGACATTTGAGGGAATTTACCTTTCCGTAACCATGAGCGGCATAACTCTAGGCTGTCTGTCTACCCAGTGCCGGGGGCAGGGGCAAGGAGGGGACGCGTGACACGGATCGGGGCCGTTCTGTTGCACCAGCGCGGCGCGTTTTTCGAATGGGTGCCAGTGTGCCTGGCCATCGGCATCGGGTGCTATTTCCTGTTGCGGTTCGAGCCTGCCGGTCCTTTTCTGCTGAGTGTCGGCGCGGCGGCCTTGGTGCTGCTGATCGTCGCGCGCTGGTTGGGAGAGGCCGTAGCACCGCTGGCGATGGGTCTCGTGCTGGTGGCCTGTGGGTTTTTGCTGGCCGCGCATCGGGCTCATGATGTGGCGAGCCCGGTGATGAGCTGGCGCTACTACGGCCCCGTCGAGGGGCGCATCGTGCATCTGGATCGCAGCAGTTCCGACGCGCTGCGGCTGACATTGGATCAGGTGGTGCTGGAGCGCACGTCTCCTGCGCGCACGCCGGAACGGGTGCGGATCTCGATGCACGGGGATCAGAGCCTCAGCGTGGCCCCAGAGCCGGGCTTGCGGGTCATGACCACGGCGCATCTGTCGCCGCCGGGCGGTCCGGTGGAGCCCGGTGGCTTTGATTTCCAGCGGCACGCCTGGTTCGGCCAGCTGGGCGGCGTGGGCTACAGCCGGGTGCCGCTGCTGGCCATCGCGCGCCCCGCCGACGACCGGATCGAACTGGCCGTCTTTCGCGTCCGTATGGCGGTGGCCGCGCGGATGATGGAGGTGCTGCCGGGCGATACAGGCGGCTTTGCGGTGGCGGTGACCACGGGTGCGCGCAGTTCGATCAGCCAGGAGGCGCTGGAGGACCTGCGGGCCAGCAATCTTGCGCATTTACTGGCGATTTCGGGGCTGCACATGGGGCTGCTCACGGGGTTTGTCTTTGCGCTCCTGCGGATCGTGATCGCGCTCATTCCGCCTCTCGCGCTCCGTGCGCCGGGGCGCAAGCTGGCCGCCGGTGGCGCGCTGGTCGTGGCGGCGGGGTATCTGGCGCTCTCGGGTGGCAATGTCGCGACGGAGCGGGCGTTCATCATGGTCGCCGTCGCCCTGGGCGCCGTAATGCTCGACCGCCGCGCGATCTCGCTGCGGGCGGTGGCCATTGCGGCAACCATCGTGCTGCTGCTGCGGCCCGAGGCACTGCTAGGCCCCGGGTTTCAGATGTCCTTTGCCGCCACGACTGCGCTGGTTGCCGTCTTCGGCTACATGCGGGACCGCCGCCTGTCGATGGGACCGAAATGGGCCAAGCCGGTGGTTGCCGTCCTGATTTCTTCGGGCGTGGCAGGGCTGGCAACGGCGCCCATCGGGGCTGCGCATTTCAACGCGATCTCGCATTATGGGCTGATCGCAAACCTGACCTCGGTGCCGATGATGGGCACGGTGGTGATCCCGGCGGCGGTGTTGGCGCTGGTGCTGGCGCCCTTTGGGCTGGACTGGCTGGGCCTGTGGATCATGGGCGCGGGCCTGAAGTGGATCCTCGCCGTGGGCAGCTTTGTGGCCGGGCTGGATGGCGCACGGTCCTTCGTGCCGGGGCCAGGGGTCGCGGTGCTGCCGCTGATCGCACTCGGGTTTCTGTGGCTGTGCCTGTGGCAAGGGCGCAGCCGCAGTCTGGGTGTGCTGCCGGTGATCGTGGCCTTCTGGCTTTGGGCGACGGGCGACCGGCCCGTTGGCCTGATCGCGGAGAATGGTGCGCTGGTGGGTGTCATGACGCCCGAGGGCCGCGCGCTCAGCAAGCCGAAAGGCGCCGGTTTCGTTGCCCGCAACTGGCTGGAGAACGATGGCGATGCGAGCGACCAGCCCACCGCTGCCGACCGCTGGCCAGAGAGCCGTCAGGCGGTCTTGCCCGGTGGGGTGGAACTTACCCATCTGGCGGGGAAAAAGGCTGTGACCGGGTTTCAGGGATGTGACGCGGGTCAGATCGTGGTGGCCAACCAGCCTTTGCCAAAAGGCGCGTCCGGCTGTCTGCTCTTTGACCCGAACCGGTTGCGCGATACCGGTGCGATATCGCTGGTTGATCGAGGCGGAGAGGTGGCGCTGATTTCCACAAGGGACCTTACCGGTGACAGGCTGTGGACGCCCTGGTACCGCCCGAAAAGGCGTGACTGATCCGCTTGTGTCGAAGATCTACGTCTTGCTCTCGCGCAGCCGCTAGGCGCTGGAACGCTTTTCGAAAAGCGTTCCGCCCCGCACCTGGGCGGTGCTTCAGAAGTTCATGTCTGGATTCGAGCGATAGCCGACAGGTTCACGCGCTTTTCGAAAAGCGCGCGGGCGCGGGGATCAGAGGGTTCAGTAGGTGCGGATCAGTCCGACCAGCTTGCCCTGAACCTTGACCTGATCCTCGTTGAAGATACGGGTCTCGTAGGCGGGGTTTGCTGCCTCCAGCGCGATGGCCGAGCCCTTGCGGATGTAGCGTTTCAGCGTCGCTTCGTGATCCTCGACCAGAGCGACTACGATATCGCCATTGTCCGCCGCACTGGTCTCGCGGATCACCACGACATCACCATCGTTGATGCCTGCGTCGATCATTGAATCGCCCCGGACCTCCAGCGCATAGTGCTCGCCGGAGCCGGACAGCATCTGCCCCGGTACCGCGACGCTGTTGGCCGCATGGTTAATCGCCTCGATGGGCACACCGGCGGCGATCCGCCCGACCAGCGGGACCTCCGTTGCAAAGGCGCTGCTGACCGACTGCGCGCCACCGGGCATCGGCTGATCGGGTTTGTCGCCGTCGATCACCGTGGGCGAGAAGCCTCCGCCAGGCTGGCCGCCCAGGCTTTCGGGCAATTTCACGATCTCGATCGCGCGGGCACGGTGTGCCAGCCTGCGAATGAACCCCCGTTCCTCCAGCGCCGTGATCAGCCGGTGGATGCCAGATTTTGACCGCAGGTCGAGCGCCTCTTTCATCTCGTCGAAACTGGGGGGCACCCCATCCCGCTGTAACCGTTTGTGAATGAATTCGAGTAGATCCAACTGCTTCTTAGTGAGCATGTTCGTCCTCCGAGGGAATTGTTTTGCGCTCGATTGCCCTTTGTTCTAGGGATGTTCCCCTTTTGTGTCAACGGTTTCATAACACTCAGAGCGGCAGGTAGGACACCAGCGCGCCTGCCGCCCGCGCGGGGTCGAGGGGCGGGCGTACCACCAGCGCATTGGCCTGCGCCAACACGCTGAGGAGCGAGCTGTCCTGCCGGTCAAAGACCGTGAGCCCCGCCTCGCCCAGATGCGCGCGCATGTAGTGCTCGCGCGGTCCGTTGGCGGCGATACCGGCGGCAAGCGGTGCTTCCCGGCGCGGGGCGGGTGCGGCGTCCAGCCCCAGCATTGCGCGGATCATGGGCAGCACAAAGATGGTGCCGCAGACCATGGCGGAGACGGGATTGCCCGGCAGGCCGATCATCGGCACATCGCCCAACCGCCCGGCCATGAGCGGTTTGCCGGGCCGCATCGCCACCTTGTAAAAGGACTGCGCCATCCCCAGCTGCGCCGCCACCGGGGCCACCAGATCGTGATCGCCAACCGAGGCGCCGCCGATGGTCACGATCAGATCCGCGCTGGCCGCGAGGCCAAAGGCCGTCGTGAGCGAGGCGGAGGTATCGCGGGCGATGGGCAAGAGCCGGGTCCGTGCACCTGCAGCCTCCAGCTGGGCGGCAAGGCCAAAGCTGTTGGAGGCGATGATCTGGTCGGGGCCGGGGGTCTCGCCGGGCATGACCAACTCGTCGCCCGTGGCCAGGATCGCGACGACAGGTTGGCGGAAGACAGGGACCGCGGCGATATTCATGGCCGCCAGCAGCGCCACATCCGACGGGCCGAGCCGTCGGGGCGCGGCCATCGGGTCGCCTGCGCTGAAATCACCACCGGCGGGACGGATGTTGTCTTTGGTGTCCAGATCGCGGTTGAGCGTGATCACATCGCCGCGGCGGGTGACATCTTCCTGAATGACGATGAAGTCGGTCTGGGCCGGCACCGGCGCACCCGTAAAGATGCGCACCGCCTGTCCCGGACCGACGGTTCCTGCAAACCCGTGCCCGGCGGCGGCCTCGCCCACCACCTTGAACATCGCGTCGGGCTCCGCCTCCGCCCGCCGCAGCGCGTAGCCATCCATGGAGGACGCATCAAACGGCGGCTGGGTGCGGGTCGCCGCGACATCCCGCGCTAGGACCCGACCGGCAGCGGCGCGCAACGGGACGGTTTGGACCCCCAGCGGTGTCACCAGCGCAAAAAGATGCGCCAGCGCCTCGCTCACCGGGATCATGGTGCCTCGTACCGGCCGGATTTACCCCCGTCCTTCAGGGTCACGCGCAGATCGTCGATCCGCATGGATTTATCGACCGCCTTCGTCATGTCGTAGATGGTCAGAGCCGCGACAGAGGCCGCCGTCAGCGCCTCCATCTCCACGCCCGTCTGTCCGGTGGTCTTGACCGTCGCCTCGATCCGGTATCCGGGCAGGTCGGGGGTTTCGGCGAAATCGACGGCGACCTTGGTAAGGGGCAGTGGATGGCATAGCGGGATGAGATCCGCCGTGCGCTTGGCCGCCATGATACCCGCCAGCCGGGCTACCCCCAGCACGTCGCCCTTTTTGGCGCGGCCCTCACGGATGATCGCAAAGGTCTCGGGCTGCATGGTGATCTGCGCGCAGGCGGTTGCAATGCGGTCTGTCACGGGCTTGGCCCCCACATCGACCATCTGCGCGGCACCGTCGGCGTCGAAATGCGTGAGCTTGCCGGTCACTTACATGCCGCCAGCGGTCATCGGGTTGGCGAGCAGACGGCGCGTTGCGTCCTCCACGTTGTGCTGCCGCATCAGGCTCTCGCCAATCAGGAACATGCGCGCTCCGTAACGGGCCAGATCGGCCAGGTCTTCGGGGGTGGAGAGGCCGGATTCCGTCACGATCAGCCGGTCTTCGGGCACCCCGCGCGACAGCTGGCGCGTGGTGTCGAGCGATGTCTCGAAGGTCTTGAGATTGCGGTTGTTGATCCCGATTAGGCGGCTTTTCAACCGGCTCGCGCGCTCCAGCTCTTCGGCGTCGTGGACTTCCAGCAGCGCATCCATGCCCCAGCGGGTGGCGGCGTCTTCCAGCTCATCGGCCTGGGCGTCGCTGACAGAGGCCATGATGATCAGGATGCAATCGGCACCAAGCGCGCGCGCCTCCGCCACCTGATAGGGATCGTACATGAAATCCTTGCGCAGCACCGGCAGATCACACGCGCCCCGGGCCTCGGGCAGATAGGACTTCGCGCCCTGAAAGCTGGGGGTGTCCGTCAGCACGGACAGGCACGCAGCCCCACCTTCGGCATAGGCTTGGGCAAGGGCGGCGGGATCGAAGTCTGCGCGGATCAACCCTTTGGACGGGCTGGCTTTCTTGATCTCGGCGATCAGCCCGTAGCCTTGGATGCTCGCGTGGTGCAGCGCATCGGCAAAGGGGCGCACGGGCCCTGCCTCCCGCGCTTCCGCCTCCACATCGTCAAGCGGTTTGGCGGCCTTGTCGGCGGCGATCTCATCGAGCTTGTAGGCCTTGATCTTGTCGAGAATGGTCTCTGTCATGCGCACTCCACCGGGTTGGTCCAGTTTATGGCGCGCGCGCCCCGGGCCTGCAACCATACATTGGTACGGCTGAACGGACCTGAGCCGAAAAATCCCCGTCGCGCCGAGAGCGGCGAGGGATGAGCTGTCTCTATCTTGAGGTTGGCGGCGGGGTCCACGTCGCGCGCGGCTTTATGCGCGTCCGCTCCCCAGAGCAGATAGGCGCGAGGGCTGTCGGCGAGCCGTGTCAGCACCTGCGCTGTCAGCCGCTGCCAGCCGAGTTTTGCGTGCCCCTTGGGCGTGCCTGCGGGCACGGTCAGCACGGTATTGAGCAAGAGCACGCCCTGATCCGACCAAAACCCCAGGTCAGCGGTGGGCGGAGAGGCCCCCAGATCGGACCGCAGTTCCTTGAAGATATTGCCCAGTGAGCGCGGCAGCGGGCGGACGGAGGCATCGGCGGAGAAGGCAAGCCCGTGTGCGTGACCGGGTGTGGGGTAGGGGTCCTGTCCGAGGATGATGACCTGAACGTCGTCTGGGGCAAGCTCCGCCAGCGCGCGAAAGATCTGCGGTGCGGGCGGCAGGACCTCGCGCGGATCGGCGTCGAGCTCTGCCGCGATGCGCGGCCAATCCTGCGCAAAGAACGGCAGGTCGGACCAGGCGGCTGGCGGGGCAGGCGCGCTCACGCGCTTTGGGTGATGCGGGCGACGGCCTCGATCTTGGCCCGGGCCGCGCCGCTGTCAATCGCCTCCGCGGCGCGGGCGACGCCGTCTTTCAGGTCCGGCACCGCATCGGCCACCAGCAAGGCCGCAGCCGCGTTCAGCAACACCGCATCGCGGTAGGCGGAGGGCTGCCCGTCCAACAAGGCCTTGAACGCGCGGGCGTTCTGTTCGGGTGTTCCGCCGACAATCGCCTCGAACGGATGCGGCGCAAGGCCAGCGTCTTCGGGGTGAACCTCGTGATCCGTCACGGTGCCATCGGGGTTCAGCGCGCTGATCCACGACAGCCCGGTAATGGTGAGCTCATCGGTCCCGTCCGAGCCGTGGACCAGCCAGGCTTTCTCGGAGCCGAGCGTGTGCAGGGTCTCTGCCATGGGGCGGATAAGATCACGCGAGAACGCCCCCGTTAGCTGCCGCTTGACCCCGGCGGGGTTGGTGAGAGGGCCGAGGATGTTGAAGATCGTGCGCGTCCCAAGCTCTGCCCGGGTGGGCATCACATGGGCAATCGCCGGATGGTGCATGGGTGCCATCATGAAACCGATGCCTGCCTCTTTCAGCGCACGCTCGACCACCTCCGCACCGACCATCACCTTGATGCCCATCTGGGTGAGCGCATCCGCCGCCCCTGATTTCGAGCTGAGGTTGCGGTTGCCATGCTTGGCGACCGTCACGCCCGCACCCGCGACCACAAAGGCGGTCGCCGTGGAGATGTTGAGCGTGCCCATGCCGTCGCCACCGGTGCCCACGATGTCCATGGCCCCCTCGGGCGCGCGCACGGCGTTGCATTTGGCGCGCATCACGGCGGCGGCGGCGGCGTATTCCTGAACCGTTTCACCGCGGGTGCGCAACGCCATCAGGAACCCGCCGATCTGGCTGGGGGTCGCCTCGCCCTCAAAGAGGATGGCAAAGGCGGCTTCTGCCTCCTCGGCGCTGAGCGGACCCGTGGCTGCCGCGCCGATCAGGGTCTTCAGCGCCTCGCTCATGCGGCAACCGGCAGCGTGTCGAGGAAGGTTTTCAGCAGTGCGTGCCCGTGCTCGGAGCGGATCGATTCCGGGTGAAACTGGACCCCGTGGATCGGCAGATCGCGGTGTTGCAGACCCATGATCGTGCCGTCGTCCAGTTCTGCGGTGATCTCCAGCGCATCCGGCAGGCTGTCGCGCGCAACGATCAGCGAATGGTAGCGCGTGGCCGCAAAGGGGGTGGGCAACCCGGCAAAGACGCCGCGGCCCGCGTGGGTGATCTGACCCAGCTTGCCATGCACGATCTCACCCGCCTGCACGACCTGGCCGCCGAACACCTCGCCGATGGTCTGGTGACCGAGGCACACACCCATGAGCGGAATGCCTGTTTCCGCTGCCGCCAGCGTCAATTCCCGGCAGATCCCCGCCTGTTCGGGCCGCCCCGGACCGGGGGACAGCAGGATCCCGCTGGGCCGCAGCGCCATGGCTTGTTGCACGTCAAGCGCATCGTTGCGATGCACGACCACGTCGGTGCCGAGGCTGCCGACGTAATGCAGCAGGTTGTAGGTAAAACTGTCGTAGTTGTCGATCAGCAGCAGCATGTTCAAAACTTCGATTTCAGGGCTGGAGGAAACGGGCTTTGGCGGGGTATATGTGGCGCATACTTGTTCAGGCTTGCGCAGCATCGTCAAGGCCCCCGAAAGCCGGGCAGCGGTGCAAACCGGCGAGATCCACACGCAGCGGGCAACGTCGCGGGTAACGAGAGGGGAGCAGAGGTGGCAGGCGGTTTCGTGAAGGGCGCTCTCGTGGGGACGGTGGTCAGTGCTGCGGCTGCCGCAGTCGCTTCGGTCATTGCAGATGCGCCGATGCCGCCCGTGGTCACCGCCTCAGCCCCCGTGGCCCAGCCCGCACCGCAGGCCCCGACAGGCGCCGCCGCCGCCACATCGCAGGCCGACAGCGCGCCTGTCACGCCCGTTGAGGTGCCCAAGGCCACCTCGCCCGATGCGGATACGCTGGCAGCCGTGCGGCCCGATGATCTCCGGGCGCCTCGGGTGCCTCAGACAGGCGGGGTGGCGGCGCTGACCGAACCCACGCGCCCGACAGTTGACGCACCCGAGGCGCTGACGCAGCAGGACAGCCCGGCACGCCCCGCATCACCGGTGACACCGTTGGCCGTGCCCGAGGTTGCGGGCAACGTCGCGGTCTCGACGCAACCCGCCCCGCCGCCTGTCGCCGACCCGGTGGCACAGAGCGATCCGCCATTGGCAGAGAGCACCGCGCCACCGCAACCGCAAACCCCCACGACGGTCGAAACCGGGCCGCTTAGCGATGCCCCCGTGCCGGATCTTCCGGACCGGGGCGCACCGGCTGTTGCGTCCAGTGGCGCCACGCTCACACCCTCGGATCTGGCGATTTCGCTGGATCCGGCGCAGCCCCCACAACCGGCGCTGCCACCCCAAAGCGGCGCGTTTGCCGCCGCCCCGCCGGAGCCGTCGGATATCCCGTCGCTCGAAGAAGATGTGGCCGCACCGCAACCGGCACGCGGCACCGTCGCGCTGCCGGGCGGGTCGCCGTCTGCGGTGCCGCAGGCCAGAGAAACCTTTGGTGCGGCACCAACCGAAGCGGTCCCTGATCTGGCCTCTGGCGATGTGCTGGCAGGGCTCGATGCGCCCGCGGGTGGTGGCGAAGAGCTGGCGCCGGACGTCGCCATCAATGCGCTGCCGGAATTGACGGATGTGCCCGTGACGGGTTTTGCGCCCACCGGGCAGCAGGGCATCGGCGCGCGTATCAGCCGTGAGCAGGACCCTCCGCTCGTCCGGTTTGCCGCCGAGGGTCCCGGGGCAGACGACCGCCCGCGCATGGCCATCGTTTTGCTGGATACCGGCGTGGACCTCGCCGGCTCGGGCATCAGCCCCGCGGCGCTCAGCCGGTTTCCCCATGCTGTCAGCGTCGCGGTGGACAGCCGCCTGCCGGATGCCAGCGACCGGATGGCTGCCTACCGCAAGGCGGGGCTGGAGGTGTTGACGACGCTTGATCTGGCCGCAGGCGCGGTGCCGGATGCCGCCGCCCGCGCGCTGTCAGAGGCGCTTGCCGCGGTCCCGGAGGCCGTCGGGGTGCTCGAAGGGGTGGGCGGTGGCGTGGACGGCTCGCCCGGGGTTGCCGCCAAGATTGCCAATGTCCTCGCAGATACCGGCCACGGGTTGATCACCCGGGAGGGCGCAGATGAGACGGCGCGTAAACTGGCGGTGAGCGCGGGCGTGCCCGCCGGTGTTGTCTTTCACGATCTTGATGGAAAGGGCCAGTCGCCGACGGTGATGGGGCGCTTTCTGGATCAGGCCGCGTTCCGCGCCACAAGACAGGACCGGGTCATCGTGCTGGGGCGCCTGCGGCCCGAGACGGTGACGGCGCTGCTGACCTGGGCACAGCACGCACGTGCCCAGCGGGTGGCGCTGGTGCCTGTCTCGGCTGCGCTGCGCGAGTAACGGGGTTATAGCCGGGGCCGTCTTCTAAGGGCAATGTGGGACATTCGGGGTCCTCACGTTTCAGTCTGTGTCAAAGTGGCGGTGAAGGTGGTCAAACGGTCCCGGCATGCGCTGACCTGTCAGATCACGTTGGCAATGATCCTGCCCGTTGGGATCTTGGAGCGGGAAAACTGGACTGCCTGCCCGGTGGCCCGGCACGCGTCAGCGCAACAAGCGACCCGTTGGGTAGATGCGGATCTCGCCGGGCTTGATCTGAGAACGTGGCGGCCCTTGGATCTCAAAGGGCTAAGGCTTTAAGTTGATTTGCCCGCGCCCTCCACTGGGATCGAGGGGACCGCCGCTATGGTCGTCAATGCGCGCACTCAGGGAAAAGGCCGTATTGCCACGCGCGGCGATCTGCAAGAGTGCAAGCGATCAAGGCGCCCAGACGCCGTCCTGCGTCGCGGAGCAGAGATGTGTCATCAGATCTGTTTCAACGCCGGGATCACTTGGCGGTACTTTGGATCGCATGGCACCCGGTTGGTCACAGAAGGCCTCTGTCGAGCGCCCCGACAGTGTGCAAACCGATCCGTCGAGCCAACGGCCAAGCCTTGCCAGATGACGCGTAGCGCTGCATGTCCGGATACCCCAGATTTTGATGCTCGTGTGCCGTCACGGCCATGTCGCGGATCCGGCCTTTGAGATACCCCAAGTCTGAGACAGGTCTTTGCTTCGCAGAGTATGACTTCCTCACATGTCGTCGCGTGCCTCTACAACCAGACAACCCTCGCAATTTTCGCGACCCACGTCCGCGCCCTCGGCTCGCGTGAGCAGTGTTGAGCCGACCGCGCAGTCGTTAGGGCGACGAACCGGTACATGGTCGTGGAGCGCGCCTTACTTCCTTGCGACCAACGGCCCGGCGGCGCCAACGGGTGGCTTGGGACCGAAACGTCCTTTGGTTCTGTCTGCCGGGATCTTGGGCGGTCTTGGGCGGTGTCGTATTGTCGACCGGTGATAAGGCGGACGGAGGTCAGCGAAGGCAGTAGAACCCGGACCGGGGTCAGGGTCAGCTGTGTCTGCTGGAAAAAGGCACCGGGGCAGAGGCTGCACTGCGCGCCATCTGTGCTGACGGATATGCAACGCCCCTTTGCCCGAAGAACAGCGTGCCGAGCTTAGGCTTTGCGGGTCCCTGTCTCGCCGGTGAAACGGGCGTACCAGGCACGAAACGCGGCCTCTTCCATCGGGTGACCAATCGCGAACCCTTGGGCGATGTCGCACCCAAGCGCGCTGACCGCGCTGATGTCTTTTTGTGTCTCCACCCCTTCGGCCACCACCCGCATGCTGAGACTGCGGGACAGGGCGACCAGCGCCGAGATGATGCTTTCGGCCCGGGTGTTTGGGATTGGATCGATCAGGCTGCGGTCCAGCTTGATGCCGCTGATCCTGAGCCGCGACAGGTTCGACATGGACGCATAGCCCGTTCCGAAATCATCCAGAAGCACCGGAAACCCGGCGCGCGTCAGGTTTTCGACCGTCCGTATCGCTTCGTCGTCATCGGCCTCGATCAGCGTGTTCTCCAGCACTTCGACGGTCAGGTCTGCGGGCCGCATACCGCGGGTCAGGACCTCTTGCAGCAGCCGGTCGGACAAATGCGGATCCCGCAGGGTTGCAGGGGACGCGTTAACCGAGATGGCCGGTATCTCCATCCCTTCGGCGCGAAAGCGTTCCAGCAGGTTGAGTCCCTTTTCAACCATGATCAGGTCGATCTGCCGGATCAGCCCAGCCTCTTCTGCCGCGGCAATGAAGGTGGCGGGCGGGATGATCCCGCGTTCCGGATGGCGCCAACGGGCCAACACCTCGCATCCCGAAATCCGCCCCGTCTCAAGACACAGCTGCGGCTGCATGTGCGGCTCGAACTGATCGAAGGCCAGGGCGCGGTCAATCTGGGCAAAGAGCGTCTTGCGCCTGTCCAACTCGGTGCGCAGGTCGTCGGAATAGGCGCAGGTCTGGCCTCGACCGCTGCGCTTGGCCTTGTAGAGCGCCAGATCCGCCTCGATCAGCAGCTGATCCGGCGTCACACCCTTGGAGGTGGCCATGGTAAAGCCGACACTGGCGCCGACCTCTCCTTGCCCCGCGCTCAGCTGCATGGGCTGGCTGATCGCGTCGATCAACCGGTTGCCCAGCTGCTCGATGGCATCGATGGACTGAGGCGCGCGGATCACGATCACAAACTCATCGCCGCCGATCCGTGCCGCCAGATCATCGGTGCGCGCATGGCTCAGGAGCACGCGCGCGACCTCTACCAGCACCTCATCGCCAGCCTTGTGTCCGAGGCTGTCATTGACTGCTTTGAACTTGTCGAGATCAATCTTCATGAGGCTCAGCGCCACATCGCCGCCGCCTGTTTTCTGCAATGCTGCCAAATGGCTGTAGAGCGCCCGACGGTTGAGCAGCCCTGTGAGCGGATCGTGATTGGCCGCATGCGCGAGATTGTTGCGCGCCGCCGTCAGTTCGGTGTTGCGCACACGCAGCGCCTCGAAAGAGGCCAGAAGCTGGTTGCGCCGCCGATCGAGCCTGCGGATCGTGCGACTGACCGACAGCTGTGCCGGCAGAAAGATCAACGCGCCCTCGATCAGCAAAACGACCAGCGCCAGCCCCAGTGCGGTCGCCTCGATCCGTTGTAACCAGCGGCTATGCGCCATGGACCTCGCATCGTAGAGTTCGGATGCCGTGTAGAGCGCCGACAGCAGATCCTGCTGGCCCAGTGCGACCATCTGGTTCTGCATGTTGGCTTTGACCTGCCCCGTCGCGGTCAGGGAATAGCGCGCCGTCGTCACGAAGCGCCGAGAGAAATAGTCCAGCGGAAAGGTCTCGTCGTCAAAGTAAAGGTGCTGCAGCTCGGGGGTCATCCCGGCTCTGGCCATCAGCCAGTCATGAGAGGTCGCGAAGAGGTCGATCGCCGTTCTTAACCGGGCCTCGATCTCTTCGGAAGGGTGGGTTTCAGCCTCGCGCATCAGAAACAGGATGCGTTGGCTCAGGATCACCTGCCGCGTGCTGATCAGGCTGGTTTCGCGGTGATCCTCCGCCTCTCTGATCGCGGAAATGGACGCGTAATGCGCCGAAAAGATGGTCGCAAACACCAGCACCAGACCCAGAAGATAGCGTTTCCACAGGGTCTCGGGGTTGGTGATGTGGACCCGGCGGAAAACCCGTCGGATCATCTTTTTTGCTGTGTCCTTCAATGGGACCCCGTTTCCGCGTGATGAGGTGGGTCTGTGGCCTCCGCACGACCTCGTACTCGCGCGGAAATCCCTACCAAAGGCGCGTTTCACCATCCTCAATAAGGTGGCGATAAATGAGACTGCGGGCGGGGTTTTTACGCAAAAATTGACGAAAACCGGGGTGTAATCGCGCTACTGCGGCGCTCAGATGATCTCGTCTTCGTCAAAGAGTGGATCGGTTTCGAGCTGGCTCGCGAGGTCCTCGACAGTCCCGTCCGAGGACCTTGGCGCGAGGGCGGCGAGGTGAAAGACAGCGTCGCCTTCGTTCACCACGGGCAGGATCGCGCGGCCGATCAGGATGCCATCCGCAGGCGCTACCAGATCAGTTTCCACCTCGCCAAAGGGATCGGCGACACTGGCCAGCACATCGCCTGCCTTGACGATCTCGCCCTCGGCCCGGAAGGTGCGCAAGAGACCACCGGCCGGTGCGCGCAACCATTTGGACGACGGGCAGATGTAGGGTGCCGCCTTGGCCTTTGCGATGCCCTTGGCGGGCAACATATCGAGGCTGCGCATGACCCGCAGGATGCCAGCAACGCCCGCGCGCACGGCCATTTCATCGAACCGCAACCCTTCACCCGCCTCATAGAGCAGGACGGGCGTGCCCCGTGCCGCGGCTTCCCCCCGGAGCGAGCCCTCCCGCAGGGGCGACGTCAGAACCACAGGGGTGCCAAACGCCTGCGCCATGGCCTGCGTCGTCACATCATCCGGCGACACCCGGATCTGCGGCAGGTTCGTCCGGTGGATCGCGGCAGAATGCAGATCGATGCCCACATCGCAGCGGCGGACGACCTCGTTGAGGAAGATATGCGCAAGCCGCGCGCCCAGTGACCCAGAGGGGTGTCCGGGGAAACATCGGTTGAGATCGCGCCTGTCCGGCAGATAGCGCGAGCGGTTGAGAAAGCCGAAGCTGTTGACCACCGGCACCACCAAAAGCGTGCCACGCAGCGATTTCAGCTGAGGTGCGCGCAGCAGGCGGCGCACGATCTCGACCCCGATCACCTCATCGCCGTGCACTGCCGCGGAGACAAACAGCGACGGCCCCGCCCGTTTGCCATGGTGGACCTGAACCGACAGGGTGACAGGGGTGTGATCGGGCAGGGTGGAGACGGGCAGGTTGACCGTCTCGACGCTGCCCGGGATGACGCGGTGGCCGCCGATCTCAAAGGCCGCGCGCGCCATCGGTTATCCGTTACCGTTGCCGGAGAAGCGTGCCGCATCTGCCGCTGCGCGCCGGATTGCGTTGGACTTGTGCACCGTTTCCTGAAACTCGGCCTCCGCGTCGCTGTCATAGACGACGCCGCCCCCCGCCTGGATATAGAGTTTCTGGTCCTGCAGTACCGCGGTCCGCAGCGCGATGCACATGTCCATATCGCCGCCCGCGCTGAAATAGCCGACACCGCCACCGTAGACACCGCGCTTTTCGGGCTCCAGCTCGTCGATGATCTGCATGGCGCGGACCTTGGGCGCGCCAGAGACCGTTCCTGCGGGCATGCCCGCAAAGAACGCATCGAGCGCATCCTTGCCTTCCGCCAGCTCGCCCACCACGTTGGACACGATGTGCATCACGTGGGAGTACCGCTCGACGATGAATTCCTCGGTGGGGCGGACGGAGCCGATCCTGGCCACACGGCCCACGTCATTGCGCCCCAGATCGAGCAGCATGAGGTGCTCGGCCAGCTCTTTCTGATCCGCCATCAGATCAGCCTCCAGCGCGCGATCCTCCTCTGGGGTTGCGCCGCGCGGTCGGGTACCTGCGATGGGCCGGATCGTGACCTCGTTGCCGAAGACCCGCACCAGGATCTCGGGGCTGGCGCCGATCACCTGAAAGCCGCCGAAGTTGAAATAGAACATGAAAGGCGAAGGGTTCGTCCGCCGCAGCGAGCGGTAGAGCGCGAAAGGATCCTGCCGGAACTCCTGGGACCAGCGCTGTGCGGGCACCACCTGAAAGATGTCACCGGCACGGATGTAGTCCTTGGCCTTTTCGACGGCGCGCTTGTAGCCGTCGTGGGTGAAGTTGCTCACCGGCGCATCGGGCGTCTGCGCCTCGCCCAGATCGCGGGTGGCGGCGGGCATGGCGCGCTCCAGATCGCGGACCGCGTCCATCACCCGCTCTGCCGCCTGTGCATAGGTGGCGCGGGCCGACTGGCCATCGTTGACCCAGGCTGGGGAGACCACCGTCACCTCGCCCTTCACCCCGTCCAGCACGGCGATCACCGACGGTCGCAGCATCACCGCATCGGGCAGGCCCAGCGGATCGGGGTTGACGTCCTGCAGATGCTCCACCAGCCGGATCATGTCATAGCCCAGATACCCGAAGAGCCCGGCGGCGGCCTGGGGCAGATCCTCGGGCAGGTCGATCCGGCTCTCTGCCAGCAGTGCGCGCAGGGTATCGAGCGGGCCGCCCTCCAGCGGTTCAAAGGCATCGGCGTCATAGCGGGCGGCGCGGTTGATCTCGCTCGTCTCCCCGCGGCAGCGCCAGATCAGATCAGGTTTCATCCCGATGATGGAATAGCGCCCGCGCACCTCGCCGCCCGTGACCGATTCCAGCACGAAGGCGTTCTCGGCGGCCCCGGTCAGCTTCAGCATCAGGGAAACCGGCGTATCGAGGTCGGCTGCCAGACGGGTATAGACGATCTGGTTGCGACCCCGGGCGTAGGCCGCGTCAAAGGCGCTGAACTCCGGCGTCAGGCTCATGGATCAGGGGAAGTTCACATGCACGGCCTGCAGGGCCTGCGGGTTGATCTGCGGGTTGGCGCGGCTGGTCACATCATTGCCAAAGATCTGGTAGATGTCCTGCGCCAGCGCCTGACCTGCCTGCTCGGCCAGCCGTTCGCGGATCTGGTCGGTCTGTGCGTCCTCGGCGGGGCCTTTCACCTCGTCCAGGCGCACAACGACGACGGCCCCTGCATCCGGCAGGATCCGGGCCGTGCCCGCTTCCATCTCAAAGATCTCCGCCATTGACCCCTGCGGCAGCTCGCCCACGAAATCGCTGCGCAGCAGATCGACCTCCTGCACCGCGCTCAACCCCAGATCGGCGAAAGGCGTCCCCTCTTCCAGCTGCGGCAGCTGCGCCTCAACCTGAGCGGTCAGCAGACGCGCGACCTCCTCCGCCTGCCAATCGGCCAGAACCGTGTCGCGCACATCCTCAAAGGGCGCGGGGCGGGGGGGCAGCACCTCATCCAGCCTCAGGGCAAAAAGCGCACCATCCGCCAGTTGTGCGATCTCGGGGAAATCATCCAACGTGACGGCGCGCGCCACCTCGCGAAAGCCTTCATAGGCGGCGATATCGGCATCGCTCTGTGGGGTCCAGTCAACCTGACCCAGCACCATATCCGTATCGGCTGCCAGCTCTTCGAGAGTGGCACCACCGGCCAGCAGGTCATCGAGATTTTCGGCCTGTGCATCGACCAGACGGCGCGCGCGGTCTGCAGCGACAGCCGGGCGCAACAGGGGTGCTGCTTCTTCAAAGGGCACAAACTGAGCGGGCAGCACACCATTCACCCGGAAAAGCGCGGGACCCAGCGAACTGGGCAGGGGCCCCACGACCGCACCGACCTCTGCCCCAAAGACAGCGTCGGCTGCGGCGCCCAGATCCTCGGCGCGCACATCGCCCATATCCGTATCAGCAAGCTCAAGCCCGCGCGCGTCAACCAGATCCTCGAAACTGCCGCCCGCCTCAAGCGAGGCCGCCGCCGCCTCTGCCGCTGCGTTATCGAGATACACCAACCGCTCCACCAGACGCCGCTCGGGTTGATCAAATTCTGCGGACCGTTGCTCATAGGCGTCGCGCAGGTCTTCGTCGGCAATCTCGACCTGGTCGATCATCGCGTCCGGGCTGAGCAGCGCATAGGTGATCTTCTTGGTCTCGGGCAGCGTGTAGGCGTCGATGTTCTCGTCATAGTAGGCGCGCAGGGTCGCGGCCTCGGGTGCTGCCACGGGCTCCGCCAGATCGGTCTCGCTCAGCCGCGACCAGGTAAAGCTGCGCCGCTCGCCCACGTAATTGACCAGCGTCTCGGTGTAGGCCTCCGGCATGACCACACCGCCGAGGATCGCCCCCTGCAGCAGCGTGCGCGCCACTTCCTGCCGCAGCTGCGTTTCGAACTGCTGTTCGGATAGCCCGTTCTGCTCCAGCGAGAAGCGATAGCCTTCGCGGTCGAACTCGCCGTCAATGCCGCGGAAGGCCTGAATGTCGAGGATCTGGTCGCGCAGGTTCCCGTCTCCGATGGACAGCCCGATCTGGGCCGCTTCGTGATCCAAGGCGCGCTGTGCCACGATCCGCTGCAACACCGCCCGGTCGAGCCCGATGGCCTGCGCCTGCGCAAAAGGCATCGCCTGGCCGGTCTGCTGCTGCAGGGCGCGGATTTCCTGTTGCAGCTGGCGGGCATAATTGTCCACGGACACTGGCATATCGCCAACCGTACCGATGGTGCGGATATTGCCCGACAGGTTGGTGGCACCAAAGCCCGCAAGCCCCAGGATCAGCAGACCCAGCAGGATCCACACCGCGGTTTTCGAAATACTGGACGCGCCCTTGGCCATGTCACCCCTTCTCTTGCGCAGCTCATGCGCATTGGCGTTCTGTCTATGCGCGCGCGCAGCGGGGAGCAAGAGCCTCAGCGGGCTTTGTCGACCTCTGCGAGCCGGTCGAAAAACGTGCCGACCCCGGGTGTGTCCAGATTGGCAAAGGCGATGCGCAGCTGGGCCTTGCCGCTGTCGCTGCCACCCGGGTGGAACATGGTGCCCGGCAGGCAGAGAATGCCTTGGTCGCGCACCAGATCAGGGGCCAGCACGTCCGATGACGCAGCAAAGGGATGCCGCAGGTAGGCGAAATAGGCCCCGAGCCCCAGCAGCGACCAACCAAGCGCGCCGAGCTTTGGGAACCCCGCTGCGATGGCGGCGCGCCGTGCCAGAATTTCACGGCGTTCTCCCGCCAGCCAATCGCGCAGGTTCTGCATGCCCCAGAGGGCGGCGTGCTGGCCAAGCTGACCGGGGCAGATTGCGACCGTGTCAAGGAATTTCTCCACCTCCGCCAGCCGCGCGGCTCCGGTCGCCATGGCGCCCACCCGGTGCCCGGTCAGCCGGTACGCTTTGGAAAAGGAGTAAAGATGGATCAGCGTCTGCGCCCAGTCGGGGCGCTGAAAGAGATCATGGGGTGCGCCGTCCCTCTCATGAAAATCGCGGTAGGTTTCGTCGAGGATCAGCGCGATCCCGTGCCGCTGCGCCAGATTGAAAAAGGCACTGATCAGGGCAGGGGGGTATTCCACCCCTGCGGGATTGTTGGGGGAGACCAGCGCGATCGCCCGGGTGCGCGGCGTGATCAGGGAGGCTGCCTGATCGGGGTCAGGCAGCAGGTCCGTCCCGGTGGGTAAGGCAACGCTGCGCACACCGGACATATCGAGCCACATCTTGTGGTTGAAGTACCACGGCACCGGCAGGATGACTTCATCCCCTTCGGCACAGAGCGTCGCGATGGCCGCGGCAAAGGCCTGATTGCAGCCAGAGGTAATCGCGATCTGATCCGCGCTGACCTCTCCGCCGTAGATCCGTGTGGTCTCTTCCGCCAGCCCGGCGCGCAGGTCGGGCAGACCGAGTACGGGCCCGTAGAGATGCGCGTCATCCCGGGTGAGCGCGATCTCTGCCATGGCCTCGCGCAGTGCCCGCGGTGGCGGGTCCACCGGTGCGGCCTGACTGACGTTGATCAGCGGGCGCGCTTGCGTGAAGGTGACACCCTCCAGCCAGCGCCGCGCTTCCATCACCGGCGGGGCAAAGGTGGCGGCGGTGCGTGCCACGCTCATCGGCGCATGCCCTTTGCTGTGCGGTCAGTCGGTGCCACGGTAGGGTTCCACATACTGCAGCGCCATGTCCCAGGGGAAGAAAATCCAGGTATCCTGGCTGACACCGGTAATGAAGGTGTCCACCTGCGGCTCACCCGAGGGTTTGGCATAGACAGTGGCGAAATGCGCATTTGGGTAGAGGCTACGCACCAGCTCCAGCGTCTTGCCGCTGTCCACCAGATCATCCACGATCAGGATACCGGTGCCGTCGCCCATCATCTGCGCATCGGGGGATTTGAGCACCTCCGCCTCGCGACGCTCATCCGCCTTGCCGCCACCGGAATGGTAGGATTTGACGCTGATCGTATCGACCGTGCGGATGTCGAGCTCTCGCGCCACGATCATCGCGGGCGCCATGCCGCCGCGGGTGATCGCCACCACAGCCCGCCATCCGCCGCCGTCCGGGCCTTGCCCGTCCAGCCGCCAGGCCAGCGCGCGGCTGTCGCGGTGCATCTGGTCCCAGCTGACGTGAAACCCTTTCTCGTGGGGCAGGCGGCTTGGATCCTTGATCATGGGTTACCTCTCGATCAGCAGGCGCAGACCCAACGCGCCCAGTATGGATGCGGCGATCCGGTCCAGAACAGGTTTGGCGCTCATATACCCGCGTCGCGCCGGCCCGCTTGAGAGCAGCAGCGCAAAGCCCGAGTAGAAACAGACTTCCAGCAGGAAATGATTGGCGACGATCAGGGCGATCTCGGGGGCGCTCAGCCCTTTGGGAAACACCACCACAATGACCGCCGCGGCAAAGAGCATGGATTTGGGATTGCCCGCGTTGATCAGCAGACCGGACAGGAATGCCCGACCCCGGGGTGCCGCCGCCTCGCCCACCGGGTCGCGCGCATGGCGCCAGATCTGGACTGCAAGCCAGATCAGATAAAGTGCGCCGCCCACCTTGAGGATTGTGTAGGTCCATGGAAACAGGCGAAAGACCGCCTCCAGCCCCAGCAGTGCCGCCAGTGTCCAGATCGCCGCGGCGAGCGCCAGTCCGATGCCGGTGGCGATCGCCGCCGTCTGGCCTGCCGCGACACAGGTCTTGATGAAGTACAAGAGCGCTGCCCCCGGGCTCGCAATCGCTGCCATCAGCACGAGGTTGAAGGCGACCAGGCTCTCGATGCTCATGCTCTAGTCCTTGCTCATGTCGGGCGCATCCACCGCCTTCATCCCGACCACGTGATAGCCCGCATCCACATGCAGGTTCTCGCCCGTGGTCCCGGAACCAAGATCGGAGAGCAGGAAGAGCGCCGCCTTGCCCACGTCTTCGGTGGTCACGTTGCGGCGCAGGGGAGAGTTATATTCGTTCCACTTCATGATGTAGCGGAAATCGCCGATGCCGCTGGCGGCCAGCGTCTTGATCGGCCCGGCGGAGATCGCGTTGACGCGGATGCCGTCCTTGCCCAGATCTTCGGCCAGATACTGCACGGATGCCTCCAATGCGGCCTTGGCCACACCCATGACATTATAATGGGGCATGACCTTTTCGGCGCCGTAATAGGTCAGCGTCAGGCAGGAGCCGCCGTCTTTCATCATCTTCTCCGCCCGCTGCACCACCGCGGTGAAGGAGTAGACGGAGATGTCCATGGACATGGCGAAATTGGCGCGGCTGGTATCCACGTAGCGGCCGCGCAGTTCCGACTTGTCGGAGAACCCGATGGCGTGGACCACGAAATCGAGACTGTCCCAATGGCCCTTGAGCGCCTCGAACAGCGCATCGATGGACGCCTCATCGCCCACGTCGCAAGGCAGGACGATATCGCTGCCTAGCTGTGCTGCCAGCGGGTCCACCCGCTTTTTCAGCGCGTCGCCCTGGTAGGAAAACGCAAGCTCGGCACCCGCATCCGCGCAGGCCTTGGCGATCCCCCAGGCGATGGATTTATCGTTGGCCAGCCCCATGATCAGCCCGCGTTTACCGGCCAGAAGATCGTTGCCCATGAAAGTCCCTCGGTCCGTCATTTCGTTACGTATCGGTTCTCGTCCTTTAGGCGATTGCGCAGGGGCCATCAAGGTCGTGTCACCGCTCTTGACCTTTGAGGCGCGTGGGCTTCCTTTGCCCGTGGACACATGAACGGGGACATCATGGAAAAGAGAGACGGCAAATTCGCGGGCGACGATCCCTTTCGGATAGCGGAGCGCTGGCTGGCCGAAGCTGAGAAGACAGAGCCCAACGACCCCAACGCCATTGCCTTGAGCACGGTCGATGACACGGGCCTGCCCAATGTGCGGATGGTTTTGCTGAAAGGGGTCGAGGCGGATGCCTTTGTCTTTTACACCAACTACGAAAGCGCCAAGGCAGCAGAGCTCGACAGCGCGGGAAAAGCCGCCTTTGTGATGCACTGGAAGAGCCTGCGCCGTCAAATCCGGGTGCGCGGTCTGGTCACCCGGGAGGACGGCGAGACGGCAGATGCGTATTACGCGACCCGCTCCCTGAAAAGCCGCCTGGGCGCCTGGGCGTCGCGTCAGTCCCAACCGCTTTCCAGCCGCGGCGCACTCATGGCGGAGGTCGCCAAGGTGACCGCGACCAAGGGCACCAACCCGCCCCGCCCGCCTTTCTGGGGTGGTTTTCGCATCACGCCGCTGGAGATCGAGTTCTGGGCAGATGGCGAGTTCCGGCTGCACGACCGCTTTGTCTGGCGGCGCCAAGACCTATCCGCCGACTGGTCGGTCACCCGCCTCAACCCCTGATGGAAATCATTCGCTGCCGCGGTTTTGCCGTGCGGCGGGTGGATTCAACCCCGGCGAGAAAGCGCGGCAAATACATCCTAAAAGCGCGCTTGTGCAAAATAAAATTGGGCTGTAGCGAGGAAGCCTGACCTAAGTTTTTATTGTTTGGCCTTGAAAGAAGAAAGTTAATTCGCGCAAGACTGTGTTAATAGATGTATCGTTGATTGAAAGTAGTCGAGTGAACAAGACCGACGACATAACCTCGCCCGTGGCCGGGCTTGTTAAATGGTTTGATCCGGTAAAGGGGTTCGGCTTCGTTGTCGCGGACGTCGGTGGTCCGGATATTCTTCTGCACGTGAATGTTCTGCGCAATTTTGGACAGAGTTCGGTCGCCGACGGCGCGCGCGTCGAACTGGAGGTTCAGCGCACGGATCGTGGCGTGCAGGCAACCCAGGTTCTCGCCCTCGTACCACCTGTGGCGGATGAGCCGGTCGGCTTGTCGGACATTGCGGCCATGGACCCCGCGGTTGTTGCCGCGGCCCCGCTGGAGCCTGCCCGCGTCAAGTGGTTCGACAAAGGCAAGGGCTTTGGGTTTGCCAATGTCTTCGGCCGCCGGGAGGACATCTTTTTACATATGGATGTGCTGCGCCGCTCTGGACTGTCGGATCTCGGCCCGGGGGAGGCGCTGGCCCTGCGCGTGATCGAGGGAAAACGCGGACACATGGCGGCGGAGGTTTTTGCCTGGGAGGCAGCACTGGACACCGGCGGCACATGAGGGCTGCCGCTCTCGCTTTGCTCCTCAGTTTGACCGCCGGGGCGGTCGCGGCACAGCAATGCGATGAAGAGGCGGTGTATCTGCGGGGCGACTGGGGGCAGGCACGCTTTGCCGTCGAGATTGCCGACGATCCGGCAGAGCAGGCGCAAGGATTGATGCACCGCGAACATCTGGCGAGTTCCGCTGGCATGCTCTTTATCTACGACAAACCGCAAACCCTGTCGTTCTGGATGCGCAACACGCTTATCCCGCTTGATATCATCTTCATTGATCCGACAGGCACGGTTCAGCACATCCACCATTCGGCGCAACCGCTCGATGAGACCCCTATTCCCGGCGGCAGCGGGCTGACCCATGTGTTGGAGATCAACGGTGGTCTGGCCACGGCCATGGGCATTACCGAGGGATCGCAGCTGCGCCACCCGAGCTTTGCGCCCGATGCAGCGCAGTGGCAGTGCTGAGGCTGCGGTGTATTGGCAGCGCGTCAACGGGTTGATCAGGGTTGGGTCGCGGTCGCGCAACAAGGCAAACCGCCGATGCCGGGTTGGCAGCCTTGATTGGAGCCGGACCGCCCCAGGCAGCCTCGACGGGAAATGCGTTTGGGGGCTTTTCAAAGTCTTTCACCTCGCCTAAAGAGAGCGCGTCGGAGCGTGGCGCAGCCTGGTAGCGCACCTGTTTTGGGTACAGGGGGTCGGAGGTTCGAATCCTCTCGCTCCGACCACTTTCTCTCAGCAGAAAATCGAATCCTTGGCGCCTCGCGCTGTGGTGGTGAGAGGACGCAGAGCGCAGCACGATAGCGTGGGATGCGGCGATACCCTCGCGGCGTGCAAAGGGACAAATGCTGTCCGACACTGCTTAGCCCGAACAGTCATGACGTAGAACGCGGAGCGTGACTGACCACAAGCCGCCCCGAAAACGCCTTGACCGGCGGAGCCACAATGCGCATTCGGACATGAGCAACAGGCGCGCGATTGATCGGAGAAGGTTCGTGACCGTCCCCACCCATGTCCAGGCGATGCTCACGCGGATGCGTGCGAAGTTCACGCCCGAGAAACTGCGGGCTCAGATGAGGTCGCGAAATGCACCTTTTCGCACGCTGCGACCCGTCCGCACTGCCTCCGAAGCGAGCGCTTTGCGCTACTGGGCGCGCCTGATTGGCCCGGCCTCGACGCAGGACCGCGATGTGATTGCAGATCCGGCGAGCCTTGCGTCAGCGCAGGATTATTCCGGCAACATCGAAAACTACATCGGCACGGTCAAGGTGCCCGTCGGGGTGATCGGGCCGCTGCGCGTCAACGGTGTCAACGCCGCAGATGACTTCCACATACCTCTGGCCACGACCGAAGCCGCCCTTGTGGCATCCTACGGGCGCGGCGCCTATGCAGCCACCAAGGCAGGGGGCGTCAGCACGGCGGTCCTCTACGAAGGTGTCATTCGCACGCCCGCTTTTGTCTTTGACGACATCCTGAACGCGGGGCTCTTTGTGGAGTGGGTCGCCAACACGATCGACGCCCTGCGTGACGCGGCGGAAGGTACCACGAAGCATGGCAAGCTGATTGCCGTCGAGCCCGTCGTCGACACCGACGTTGTCTTTTTGATCTGCCGCTACACCACGGGCGATGCGTCGGGCCAGAACATGGTCACGATCGCGACCCATGCTTTGTGCGACAGGATCGCGGCGGAGTGTCCTGTCCCCATCAACCGCTGGTATATCGAGGGCAATTTTTCGGGCGACAAGAAAGCCTCGGCGCTCGGGCTGATGACAGGGCGCGGGCGCAAGGTCACCGCGTCTGTCATGCTGCCTGCCGCGATCATCGAAAAGACCCTCGGGACCACGGCGCAGGCCATGCTGGATTACGGGCGCATTGCGGATCTGGGTGCAAAGCTCTCGGGCCAGATGGGCGCGCAGGCGCATTACGCCAACGCCCTGGCCGCACTCTATATCGCAACCGGCCAGGATGCGGCCTGTGTTGCGGAGAGTGCCTTGGGCTTTACCCGGATGGAGGCCCGCGGTGACGCGCTGTTCTGTTCCGTTACCATGCCCAACATCCTCGTGGGATCCGTCGGGGGCGGCACCGGTCTGGCAAGCCAGAGCGCGGGGCTCAACATTCTGGGTCTGAAAGGGGCGGGCAAAGGGGCCGCACTTGCCGAGGTCACGGCTGCGGTGTGTCTGTGTGGCGAGATCTCGATCGTGGCCGCGATTGCCGCCGGGGATTTCACCCGCGCCCACGAGAGCCTGGCACGGTTGAGATGACACTGCTGCAACGTCTGTGGATCTACCAGGCCGAACGGTTCCCGCTGGCCAAAACCGTCCCCCTTCTGGCGTGTTTTTCCGCAGCATCCATCACCCTCTCCGCGGTGCTGGCAGACCGTCCGTTGCCCGGCATACCGGCCTATCTGATCGGCTTTTGCCTCGCCCTCATTCTGTTCTTTCAGATGCGTGTCGCGGATGAGGTAAAGGACGGCGCGGACGATGCCGCCTATCGCCCGGAACGCCCCATCCCCCGCGGGTTGGTCACGCTTCGACTGATCGTCTCGCTTGGGATCGCAACCATACCCCTGGCGATCCTGTTGGCTCTGCTGCATGGGGCGGGCCATGTCTGGCTGCTCTTGCTCACCTGGGCCTGGCTGACCGCGATGACGGTCGAATTCGGCGTCCCTGCGTGGCTCAAGGCGCGCCCGGTCATGTATTTGCTGTCTCATATGGCGATCATGCCGCTGATCGATGTGCTGCTGACCGGCATAGAATGGCTGCCCCACGGGACGGCGGCACCGGCGCTCTGGTTGTTCATTGCGTTGTCCTTTTCGAACGGGTGTGTCCTGGAGATTGGTCGCAAGCTCCGGTCGCCGGAGAATGAGCGGGCAGGCGTAGACACCTATTCAGGTCTCTGGGGAGCGGGGCAGGCCGCGCGGATCTGGCTGGTTTTCGTCGGCATATCGGCTCTGCTGCTGACCGGCGTTGGCGCTGCGACGGGGTTCGCTGCGGTCTTTGCGGCCATCAGCCTTATCGGCTTTGCGTTTTGTGCCCACCGGGCGCGCCGCTACGCCGCCGATCCGACCCCCAAAGCGGAAAAGCAGATGGACACTGTGGCAGGGCTTTGGGTCTTTGGCTGCTACGCGACGGCAGGTTTCCTGCCCCTCGCCCTGGGAGGACTGCCATGATCTGGGTCGACAACACGGATCCCGCCCAGGCCGGGGGCAAGGGCGCATCCCTCGCCAGACTGGCCGAACACGGGTTCAACCCGCCCCCATCCTTCGTGATCAGCGCAGAGGCGTTCCACGAGGGCAAGCCGCGCCGTGGCCTGAAAACAGCTGTCCGCACGGCGTTGAAATCCATTGGCCCCGGTCCCTACGCCGTGCGATCCTCCGGCCATGCGGAAGACGGCGCTGAGCATAGTCACGCAGGCCAGTTCGACACGTTCCTCAATGTGGATGCGGCGGGGGTCATCGATGCCGCTGCCAGGGTCTGGGTGTCGGGTTTTGGCAAAACCGTCACCACTTACCGCGCGGTGAAATCCGGCGGTGATGCGCGGGCCCCTGCCATCGTAGTGCAGCAAATGATCGACGCGCGTGTGTCCGGTGTCGCCTTCAGCGCGGACCCGGTCAGCGGGCGGCGCGACAGGGTGGTCATCTCGGCGGTCGAAGGGCTCGGCGATGCTCTGGTCAGTGGTGAAGTCGATGGTCAAAGCTGGATCGTGGCGGACACCGTCACGGCTCCGCAAAAGCCCGTTCTGTCCGATGCGGAGGTCCAGAGCATCGCCGATCTGGCGCGCAAGGCCGAGGCCGCATTCGGCAGCCCGCAGGACATCGAATGGGCAATCGACGCGGCAGGTCTGCACATCCTGCAGTTGCGCCCCATTACCACCGCGCTCAAACCGGCGGCCCGCCCCGACACGGCCCTGACGATCTTTGACAATTCCAACATCGTTGAAAGCTATCCCGGCCTGGTGTCGCCCTTGACCTATAGTTTCGCCGTGCATGTGTACGACCGCGTCTACCGCTCCTTTGTGGCCCTTCTGGGCGTCAGGCAGGGCACAATCGCGGATAACACGGCCGTTTTCGGCAACATGCTGGGCCGCGTGGATGGGCGGGTGTACTACAATCTGGTCAACTGGTACCGCGCGCTGGCGCTGCTGCCCGGTTTTGCCCTGAACCGTGCGTATATGGAAACCATGATGGGGGTCGACACGCCCTTGCCGGCGGAGGTGACGAACAGCATCGGCCCACCGCCCGCCAAGGGATTTGCGAAAGCTGCCGAATACGCGAAACTCATCGGTGTCAGCGCGCGGCTGGTGGTCGAGGCCTTGCTGTTGCCGCGGACCCGCCGCCGCTTTTACGCGCGGTTGAATGCGGCACTGGAGAGCGATCTTGGGCTGGACACCGCCACCCTCACGCACCTTGCCAGCGAATACCGCCGCATTGAGAGCACCTTGCTGGACCGGTGGGATGCGCCGCTGGTCAATGACTTTCTGTGCATGATCGCGTTTGGCGCATCGCGAAACCTGCTGAAGCGATGGTTGGGGGATGACGGGCTGACGCTGCACAACAATGTCATGATCGGGCAGGGCGATATCGTGTCAGCGGAACCTGCACGGCGCATTGCGCGCATGGGCCGCATCGTGGCCGAGCACAGCATTGCGCCGGACCGCATCGAGACCCATCCGGCACTGTGGGACGAGCTTGCCGCGTATCTCGCGAAATTCGGCGACCGCTGTACCGAAGAGCTGAAGCTGGAATCCATTCCGCTGACCGAGGACCCATCGCAGCTTGTCTCAGCAATCGCCGCCAGCGCGACACGCCCGCCCGCGGCACATGCGACCGGGCAGGAGCCGGACTGGACGACGATCTTTCGTGGCAAACCGATCAGGGCCCGGGTGGCAAAGGGCATCGTCACCTGGACCAAAGCGCGTGTGCGCGACCGGGAAAACCTGCGGTTTGAACGCACGCGGCTGTTCGGCAGGGCCCGTCAGGTCTTTCTGGCAATGGGCCGGGAGTTCGCGGCACGCGATCTGATCGACCAGCCCCGCGACGTGTTTTACCTGACCGTCGCTGAGGTGATGGGCGCGATTGAAGGGTTCGGTCTGTCGCCGGACTTGCGGGGGCTGATTGCGTTGCGGCAGGCCGAGGATGCGGCCTCTTCCCGGCGGGAAGATCCGCCCGAACGCATCGAGGTTCGGGGGCCTGCGATCCTGCCAGCGGCGATCAGCCACGCCCCGCCCGCGCAGAGCGAAACAGGTGATACGCGCACGGCGACAGGATGCTCGGCAGGGCTGGTCACCGCAAAGGCCAGGGTGATCCGCGATCCCCGGACCGAAAGCCTTGCCCCGGGTGAGATCCTCGTGGCGCGGCACACCGACCCCGGCTGGATCGCGGTGTTTTCCAACGCAAGTGCCATCGTGGTCGAACGCGGATCGCTGCTGTCCCACTCTGCCATCGTCGCGCGGGAACTGGGCATTCCCTGCGTCGTTGGCCTGAAAGGCGCCACCCGCTGGGTCAAGGACGGTGAGCTGCTGCAGGTGGACGGGGCAACCGGGGTGGTGAAAAAGCCATGACACAGACATCCGAAATCGCCGGAAAGGCAAGCTTTGATCACATCCGTTATGCGCAACTGTGGGAAGACGCGGATGTCTTATGCGCGGCACTGCCGCAGGCGCCGGGCAAGACGCTCGTGTCGATCTGTTCGGCGGGTGACAACGCCCTGGCGATGCTGACCCTTGACCCCGCGCGGGTTGTCGTCGTTGATCTCTCAGCGGCCCAGATCGCCTGTCTGCACCTGCGGATCGGGGCGTACCGAGCGCTGTCGCACCCCGAATTCCTCGAACTGATGGGATCACGGCCAAGCACGCAGCGCGGTACGTTGCTGGACCGCGCGACGGCGGCGCTCGACGCGCAAACGCGAGACTTCTGGCACGCCCGCCGGGCAGAGGTGATCGCGCATGGGGCAGGGGGTGTTGGCAAGTTCGAGCGTTATTTCCGCATCTTCCGCACAAGATTGCTGCCGCTGGTGCATTCCCGAAAAACCATCGACGCGATTTTTGTCCCGCGGTCCAAGGCGGACCGCGCGGATTTCCTGAGCACGCGGTTCAATACCTGGCGGTGGCGGCTGCTGCTCAACTTCTTTTTCTCACGGTTCGTGATGGGACAGATGGGCCGGGACAAGGCATTCTTTGATCACGTCGAAGGCTCCGTCGCCGGGCACGTGGCTCGCCGGATCGAACATGCGGCTGTTGACTGTGATCCCTCGCAAAACCCCTATCTGCACTGGATCCTGAAAGGCACCCACGGTGATATTGTTCCGATGCCATGGCGCGCCGAACACTACGCGACGATCCGCGACAGGCTTGACCGGCTGGATATTCGCCAAGGCGCGCTGGAGGCATTTATCCAAGACGGTGACAAGGCGGATGGCTTCAACCTGTCGGATACTTTCGAATACATGTCTGGGGACGTCTTTGCCCAGGTCTACGGGCAGATCCTCAGCGCGGCGCGCCCGCAGGCCCGTCTGGTCTATTGGAACATGATGGCGCCCCGCCGTGTCCCGCCGCGGTTTGCGGACGAGGTGATCAGATTGACCGCCGAGGAAGACCGGCTGAAAGCCCTAGATAAGGCGTTTTTCTACTCTGACTTCGTTGTCGAGCAAGTCACCGGATGAGCATACCTGCGCAGATCGCCATCGCATGTGCCTCAGTCGCGCTGTTGCTCGGGCTGATGGCAGGGGTCAAACCCCTCGCCAATGCGCGCGACGTGCCCGCCGAAGTGCAGCGCAAGATCGTCCATGTTGGCACAGGGCTTTATGCGCTGAGCCTGCCGTGGCTGTTCACCGACGACTGGCCGGTGTTCATGCTGATCGGGCTGACCCTCGTGATGATGACACTCCTGCGCTTGCCCGCCTTTTCACAAGGCGGCATCGGCGAGACGCTGCACGGGGTAGAGCGCAAATCCTACGGGGATTTTCTGCTGGCCGTCGCCGTCGGCACCGTCTTTTTGTTGGCGGACGGCAATGCCATTCTCTACATTCTGCCCCTTGCGACACTGACCCTGGCGGATGCCGCTGCCGCACTGGCGGGCAGCCGCTACGGTCGGAAATTTTTCGCGGTCGAAGACGGCCAAAAATCGGTCGAGGGATCGGTTGTCTTTTTCGGGGTCACGCTGGTCATCTCGATGGTGTGCCTGCTGCTGTTGTCCGATGTCTCGCGCCCCGGCGTCATCCTGATCGCCACGATGGTCGCCGCCTTCGGAACACTGGTCGAAGCCGACAGCTGGCGCGGGTTTGACAACTTCTTTCTGCCCGCGGGTCTGCTGGTCTTTCTGCAAAGCCATCTGGACAGCCCGTGGCAAGACCTCGTCCTACTGACGGTCCAGTTCCTGATGGCGATCGTTTTGTTCCTGCGCGTCGCTCCGTCCCTGCGGATCACCCGGCACGAAGCGCGGGTCTATATCATCGCAACCTTCTTGCTCATCTCGGTGGTCGCCGTTCAGAACACCGTTCTGCCCTTGCTGGTGTTTCTCCTGCACGCGGTAGCCCACCGCCTGAACCCGTGCAGCGCGGCTCATCCGGCGCTCGATATGGTGGCAGCTTTCGCTCTGGCGAGTTTTGGATGGTTGGCAGTCGGGTTGCTGGCCGATACGAGTGCGCTGATGTACTACGGGCTGATGTCGGTCGGTCTTGCTACGGGCTTTGTGGCGCTCGCTCTGGGGCGCAAACCTCTGTGGTTGCGCGTGGCGTTGGCGACGGTGATGGGATGTGTCTTGTTCGGGCTCTACAGCCTCTTGATGCCGTACAATCTGACCTTTGTGCCATGGCCACGTGACCTGATGCTGATCGGCACATTGGTGGTGGGCGCCACGGTGCTTGCAGGGGCGTTGAGGCCGTCGTTATTCGACACCCACCGCGCCGCAAAACTCACGCTTCTGGCACAGGTCGTGCCGGGGCTCAGCTATGGCATGATGGTGAGCGGTACATGACGGTCGAGACACTGAAAACCGACGACGGGCAGGTGACGCTCTGGTTTGACGGGCCCGCGTGGGCTGGCCATACCCGGGTCGCGACGGTTGGCAAATGCACCTTCGCCTCGGCGGAGGCGGGCGCGCGCCTGTTGAGCGATGCCGCAACCCGCGCCAGAGCCAGGGGGGCCAAAGCGCTGATCGGCCCCATGGAAGGGGACACCTGGCATGCCTACCGTCTGATCTGCGAGCGGGGGGAGCAGCCGCCTTTCCTGATGGAACCCAGCAGTGCCGCCCATGATGAGGCTGCGTTTCGTGCTGCCGGCTTCGACGTGATCTCGTCCTATTTTTCGGCCTCCGCACCTTTGTCCGATTTGCCGGGACCCAAGCCCAGGGATACGGATGAATTCACCGTGGAGCCGTGGGACGGCACCGATGCGGATGCGCTGTTTACCCAGGTTCATGAGCTGTCCTGCGCGGCCTTTGCAGGTAACCCATTCTACAAACCGATTGCCCTGTCGGACTTCCTCGCGATGTATCGCCCGGTGGTGCCGCTCCTGAAACAGGACCTGATCCTTTTCGCCCGCGACCGCACCGGTGCGCTGGTGGGCTTTCTGTTCGGCATTCCAAACTATGCCGAAGGGCCGGAGCCGACCACCGTGATCCTCAAGACCTACGCCTCGCTGCAAAAGGGGGCCGGGCATTGGCTGTCCCATCAGTTCTACGTGAACGCCAAGGCGATGAAGTTTGACAGGGTCATCCATGCGCTGATGCATGACGACAACCTGTCGGCGCTTCGGTCGGGCCTCAACGGGGCGGAGATCTTTCGCCGCTACGCGCTGATGGGGCGTGTCTTGTGACCACCCTTGTCGCGGCCTTCGCCCGGTCAGCGGCGAAGCACAGCGCGCGTACGGCGCTGATTGACGGCACCGGCGCGGCTCATACGTTTTCGCATCTGCAAGCGCTGGCGGAAACCTACGCCGCCGGATGGTATGCGAGGGGCGTGCGCCCCGGTGACCGGGTGCTGGTCGCTATGGGGATCGGCCCCGATCTTTACGCGTCCCTTGCCGCGCTCTGGTCGCTGGGGGCAACCGCCGTTCTGCCGGAACCCGCGATGGGGCTGGCCGGGGTCAGAACCGCGGTTGACGCGACACATCCCAAATTCTTTTGCGCGGCAGGTCCCTACAGGTGGATCAGGCTGCTGCTTCCCCGCCTGTGGCGCGCGCGTCTGCTGACACCTGGCAAGGGGTGCGACGCGGCACCGCCGAGCCATGGTGCGGACCCTGACAGCGTCGCCCTCATCTCCTTCACATCCGGCACAACCGGAATTCCCAAAGCGATCCCGCGCACACATGCGTTTCTGATGGCGCAGTGGAAAGCGGTGGCCCCCTTGCTCCATAGCGACGGGGAAGAGATCGATCTTGTGACCTTTCCCGTGTTCGTTCTGATCAACCTGGCCGAAGGGCGGACCTCCGTGCTGCCCAACTGGAAGATGTCCAGACTGGCCGGTCTCGACCCGGCATCGCTTGTCGGGTGGATATCGGCCAACAAGTGTACCCGCGCCTTGTTGCCGCCTGCGCTTTGCGACAAGCTGATTGAGGCGCAAGACACCGGACAGCTGCGCCAGATCTTCACCGGTGGCGGCCCCGTTTTCCCGGATGTCATTCGCCGCCTGCAAGACATTTCCGACGGGCTCAAGATCACCACCGTCTATGGCTCGACCGAGGCCGAGCCCATCGCGCATGCCCAGACGGTGGAAGAGGGCTATGGCCTGTTCGCAGGGCACCCTGTGGATGCGGTTCGCCTGCGGATCGTGGATAGCGAAATTCAGATCGCCGGGGATCACGTGAACCGCGGCTATCTCGACCCTGCCCGCGATCAGGAGACCAAAGTCGTCGAAGGCGATACGATCTGGCACCGGACAGGCGATGCCGGGCAGCTCGACGAGCAAGGACGGCTCTGGTTGCTGGGCAGGGTTGGCGACGAGGTGACGATCGACACCGGCGTGCTGCACCCGTTCGCCATAGAGACCGCAGCCCGGATGTGGCCGGGTGTTGATCAGGTGGCCCTGATGGCGCTGAACAAGACGGCGGTTCTGGTAGTTGCCGGTAAGGCAGAGCACGGCGAGGCATGGCGCTCCCGGGCCGCAACGTTTGGAATTGCGGATGTGCGGCACGTCCCGTCGATCCCGCTGGACCGGCGTCACAATTCGAAAGTGGATCGGACCGCCCTGCGCAAACTGCTGATCTGACGCGTGGCTGAGGTTTCATCGAGGGGCCGAGCGCGCAGGGACTCCGACGCCAGTGCGGGATGACACGGCTCTTTCGGATCAGCAGTGTCTGAACCAAGGTGATCGACCTCCCAAGGTTTTTGGCTGAAAGGCAGCGCCTTCGGCCCGCGCAAAGGGACCGGCCCCGGCAGTCTCTGCGTCTGGCTGGCACGGTGATCGCGCCTCTGGCAATGGCCGCGCGCGCTCTACCGGGACATGGCCTCCAACTGGCTGAGCAGCAGGTTTGCGCTCGACAAGCCGTCTCGCGGCGCGTGATAGGCCGCCAGAGCGACAGGAGAGAGCGGGGGCAGGTCGAGGGTGTCGGGCGCGGTGCTCAGCGGCCCTACGATGGTCTGGCGCGGCATCACCGTCAGCGCCAACCCTGCCTGAACCAACGCGCGAACCCCGATCGGATGGGGGCTGAGATGGGTGACGTGGCCTTGCAGGCCCGCATTGTCCAGCGCCTTCAGCGCGTATTGCCTCAAATCGCGACCGTCGGTCAGAAACGCCAGCGGGATAGGACCATCTTTCGGCAACACGAAATCACGCGCACACACCCAGTCTAGCTTGGTCGAATGGACGAACCGGCGCAGACTGTGACGCCCCTGATCCATCATATAGGCAACGTCAATCTCGCCCTCTTCCAAGCGCTCCAGCAGCCTGTCGCTGCGGTCGCACTGGATCTGGATCTGAACGCCGGGTTGTCTGACGGCGAAGTCTCTGAGCACCTCGCTGACGACGGAGAGCGCCAGCGTGACGGTCGTGCCCAGCCTGAGGATTTGCCGGGATTTGGTCGTTCGGACCGTTTCAACGGCTTCCTCCGACAGCGCAACGATCCGGCGCGCATAGACCAGAAAGGCCTCCCCCTCCGCCGTCAGGTGCATGGTCTGACCGCGACCACGCGACACCAAAGGCTGACCCAGCGATGCCTCCAGTTTCCTGATCTGAGCGCTGACGGCCGATTGAACCGTGTGTCGTTTTCCGGCGACGATGGTGAAGTTCAGGTGCTGGGCGACCAGCAAAAACGTCTTGAGCGTGTTGAGATCAAATGAAATCGTCATTTGCGTTTCTTAAACGCATATCAAATCGTTTCAAAGATCTACCGGCGTCATCTACATGAAAAATCATGAATTTGACGCTCTCTACCGATCTCGCTCTGTCGTTCTATGGGGTCGCTGCCCTGTCCATCTTGCTGACAGGTATCTCCAAAAGCGGGTTCGGCGGGGGGCTCGGTGTGATGGCTGTCCCGCTGATGTCTCTCTTTGTGGCGCCGCAGTTCGCGGCGGCTGTGATGATGCCGATACTGCTGGCCATGGATGTGCTGATCGTCTGGCGGTTCCGCCGAACATGGGATCAGCGGATTATCCTGGGCTTGTTGCCTGCAGCGGTGCTGGGGCTGGTGCTGGGCAGCCTGACCTTCGGTTTGATGAACGCCGATGTGATCCGGTTGGTCATCGGTCTTCTGGCAGCGTTCTTCGTGGGACAGTTTCTCGCCTCCCGCCGGGCAACGCACGGATCCCGGCCCACGCGGCGCCCCGTCGTCTGGGCGTTGGGTCTTTTGTCCGGCTTTTCCAGTTTCGTGGCCCACGCGGGCGGCCCCCCCGTCAAAGGGTATCTGCTGCGGCAAAACCTCGAAAAGACCTGGTTTGTGGGAACGAACACGGTCTTTTTCTTTACCCTGAACGTGATCAAGACCATCGCCTACGGGGCGACGGGCACGCTGTCGATGACCAGCCTGCTGACAAGCGTCACGCTGGCGCCGGTGCTGTTTGTGGGCGTTTTCATCGGCGCCCGGTGCCATGCCTACATAAAACAGGAGGTGTTTGTGAAAGTCGTCTACGGTTTTCTCGCCCTGACTGCCGCAAAGCTGCTGACCGACAGTGTCCTGGCCTTCACCCGATAGCGCGGTGTCCCGACCGGAGATCCGACCAGATTTTCACACCATGCCGCCGGGGCCATCGGAGACAGACGCGCATCAAAGCCCGCATCATCATCGGGTGATGGGAACCCTGCCGCAAACCCACTCGCGCGCTGTCAGTCGCAGTCCTCCAGAACGCTCAGCGCATGGCCTAGCACCTCGACCATCCGGTCCACATGGGCTGTTTCGAGAATAAGCGGGGGCGACAGGATAATGCGGTCTCCGACCGGTCGGACGATAAGACCCGCCTTCACACAGGCGTCGAAGACGCGCGCACTGGCCTTTGCGGAGACCGCAAACGGGCGTTTTGTGGTGGGGTCCTTCATCAGATCAAGCGCCAGCATCAGGCCCTGTCCGCGCACATCGGCCACATGCGCATCGCTCGACAGCGTTTGCAGCGCCGTCTGGAAATAGCGGCTCATCTTCTTGGCGTTTGCCAAAATGCCATCACGGTCGATGATCGCGATGTTCTCCAGTGCCGCCCGG
This sequence comes from uncultured Roseobacter sp., assembly GCF_947496515.1. GTDB lineage: Bacteria > Pseudomonadota > Alphaproteobacteria > Rhodobacterales > Rhodobacteraceae > Roseobacter. The sequence goes on from NZ_CANMDB010000004.1 coordinate 87,909, forward strand.
CAGGCCACCGGATGCCCGAAGTACGTCAGCCCCATGGAAAAGACACCGCCTTCGCACTGCGGCTGGCTGATCACCTCGTAGATCTCGTCCGAGATCAGCGTGGCCCCCAACGGAATGTACCCCGAGGTGATGCCCTTGGCGCAGACGAGGATATCGGGCGTGTAGTCATAGACCTCCTGTGACGCAAACCAATGTCCCAGACGTCCGAAGGCGGTCACGACTTCATCGGCGATATAGAGCATGCCGTGGCGTTTGCAGACCTCCCACATCCGCCTGTGATAGCCCTTTGGTGCCACCAGCACGCCGCCCGCACCCATTACCGGTTCCGCGATGAAGGCGGCACAATTATCAGGGCCCAACTGGTGAATGCGGTCTTCGAACTCCCGCACCAGATGATCGCAATAGGCGGCCTCGTCCATGTGATCGGGCTTGGCAAACATATTAGCTGCGGAAACATGGTGGATGAAATTCTCGCCCACCTTGTCAAAGCTCATCTTGGTGGCTTGTATCCCCGTCAGCTCCGCCGCCACATAGGTCGCACCGTGATAGCCGCTGTTGCGAGAGATGATCTTTTTCTTGCGATGCTCACCGCGCATCGTGAAATAGTAATGCACCAGCCTGACAGCGGCGTCATTCGCTGTGGAGCCGCCGCAGGTATAATAGACGTGGTTCAGATCACCCGGCGCATGATTTGCCAGCCACGCGCCCAGTTCCGCGGCAGGTTCGTTGGTCGAATGACCGAACGGGTTATAATACTGCATCTTGAGGACCTGATCACCGATGGCCTCTGCCATCTCGCGGCGCCCGTGGCCGATGTTGACGCACCACAGCCCGGCAATCCCGTCGAGCAACCTGCGCCCGTCGCTGTCTGTCACATACATGCCGTCAGCTTCGGTGATGACATGGCTGCCTTCGGCGTTGAACGTGCTGAAATCCGTGTAGGGATGCAGGACATGGGCGCGGTCCTTGGCCCAGGCGGAATTGGCGTCAGCGATGGTCATATGTGGATCTCCCCGGATGGCCTGCCACCACCGTAGGCTGAAACCGCGCGCGCGGCACAGTCCCCATCAGGGGGTAGGGCGGTCTGGCAGAAAGCGGATGGGATCCCCCTGCGCTCCGGCTGGCATGCGCTGCAGCGCCTCCAGAAACAGCGACAACAGCTCTCCTTGGCCGGAGACGTTCAGCTTGGTGTAGACGCGCTTGCGGTGGACCTTGATCGTCTCGGGGCTGTTGCCCAGCATCTGCGCGATGGCCTTGGAGCTGTGGCCCTGCAGGATCATCAGCGAGATTTCGCGTTCGCGCGGGCTCAGGCAGGAGGTGCCGAACTGCTCCAGCGCCATGTTCAGATGCGCGGACAGCCGCCCGGTGCCGTCGATGTTGTCGGGGCTGAGCGTGGTCCAGTGCCGCCGCGCCAGCGCGTCGATCACGGGGAGCAAGGGGGCAAGCGCCCGGGCATCGGCCCGCGCGTCCTCCCGCTCGATCCCGCAGGAGATGAACAGCCCCGCCCCGCCGGGCAAGGCCAGAAGCATCGCGCATTCATCCACCAGCCCCATCTGTTTGAAGAACTTGGCATGGTACTCCGATTGCCCGAAGTCATCCGGCGCCACATCGCCGAGGCACAGCGCTTCACTGGCGCGCGCATGCTGGTAGCGCAGCACGAACGGGTCCAGCAGATACGCCGCCTCCAGATAGACCGACAGCAGCGCCTTTTGCGCAGGCTGACGGTGATTGCCGTAGAGCACGGCGGGCGAATGCCCATCAAAGAGCGCCGTGATAAAGATGTTATCCGCCCCGCAAGCCCGCTGGCATACCGCGCCGATCAGGCGCGGGAAATCAGGCGTGCCGATCGCGTCGATCGCAGCGCCCAGCAGGGCCATCACATCTGTCGAAGGTGCGGGTGTCATGGTCGGACAATGCCAGCGGCGCAGGCGGCCATCAATCGCCTTGATAGTCCCGCAACTGCGTCGCCGGTGGGATGCTGGCGCCGTCAAAATCCGGCCCGGAGACCGCTGCAGCACATAGTCCCTGTGTCTGCTCCATGCCTGCGAGCACCAGACCATCGCGCCCGATGATGCGCGACAGGCCGGTATAGGTCAGCCCCGCGGATGTGCCGCAGTAATTGGCATAGACGACGGTCAGCGCATTCTCTGCCGCGCGGGAGGGCACCATGATCTCATTGACATTCGTGAAGGGCATCATGTTCGCCGTCGGCACCAGGATCACCTCCGCGCCCTGCCGCGCGAGGGCACGCACATGCTCGGGGAATTCCACATCATAGCAGATCAGCAGCCCAAAGCGCGTCTCTTCGTAGTCGAAAAGCACATCCCGCCGACCGGCCGTATAGATCGCGGCCTCCTCCGGTCCAAAGAGTTGCCGTTTGACATAGCGCGCTCTCTCGCGTCCGTCTGATCCGAGCACGAGGGCGGTGTTGAACACGCCTGTCTCGGTATACTCCGGCAACCCGATGGTCAGGGCGACACCGTGGTGCTGGCAGGCGGCGGTGAGGCGGCCGTGTACCTCCGACCAGCCCGAGGGCGGCGTGGCGGTCACCTGTGTGTAGCCCGGCAGGAAGGTCTCCGGCAGTACCAGCATTTGGGCACCGGCCTGCGCGGCCTCCGCGAGCGCTGTCTCCACCGTGGACAACCCTGCATCGACGGAGACCGGCTCGGGGCACTGGTAGAGCGCGATGATCATGCAATTGCCTCCGTCAGCAAATGGGGCCACCCCGGTGCGGGCGGCCCCTTGCCGTTTTACTTCTTCAGATTGGTCCAGATCTGATCATAGACCGCCTGCGTGGCCTCGTCACAGACCTCGATGAAGGCACCTTCGCCTGCATCGGCGGGCGGATTGGATTCGGGCAGTGTCGCCAGTTCCGGATCCAGATAGGCTTCTGCACCGGTCACGCCCAGCCCGTAGCGGGCATAGTTCGACACCTGCGCGATGTTCTCCGGCTCCAGCAGGAAATCCATGAAGGTGATTGCGTTCTCGCGGTTGGGCGCGTCCTTCAGCAGCACCACATTGTCCATCCACACCACGTAGCCCTCCTTGGGGAAGGCATAGGTGATGGAGGCTTTCTCTTCCCGCGCCTTGGCGCTGAACCCGTCATAGATCATGCCCGCGGCAGCGTCTCCCGACACCAGCACCTCCTTGGCCGTATCCGAATTGAACGAGGCCCAATCGCCCTTGGCAGCCTGCAGCATGTCGTTGAGCGCCTTGAGCTGATCGCGATCCGTGGAGCATTGCGGGATCCCCATATGCAGCGCGGCCATCGCCAGCACCTCGCCCTGGCTGTCGAGCACGTTGATCTTGCCCTTCAGCGCATCGGGCGTGTTGAACAGGATATCGGTCGTGTTGATGTCGCCGGAATAGGCATCGGTATCGACCGCAAAGGCGGTGGAGCCCCACTGGTAAGGGATCGAATGCTGGCGCCCGGGATCAAAGCTCGGGTCCGCCCATTCCGCCGCGATATTGCCCTTGTTGGCCAACTCATCCGCGCCGATGGTGTCGAGCAGCCCTTCGCCGACCATGATCTTGACCATGTAGTCACCGGGCACCGCCACGTCATAGGTGCCCATGCCGCCCGCCTTGAGCGAGGCCAGCATCGCCTCGTTGGAATCGTAGGTATCCATGGTGACGTTGATGCCGGTCTCGGACGTGAACTTGTCCAGCAACTCCTGCGGCATGTATTCAAACCAGTGGTAGATCACCAGATCGCCGTCGGCGGCAGCGGCCCCGGCGCTCATGGCCAGCGCCAGTGCGGTGGATGTGAGGTATTTCATGTCAGTTTCTCCTTGTTGCGATATTATTTTGTGTTGTCCCACTTCGACACGACGTAGGAAATCGTGACCATCACCACCGAGACGCCCAGGAGCATTGTGGAGATCGCCATGATATTCGGTTTGATGCCCTGTTTGACCGAGCCGAAGATCGCCGTCGGCAGGGTTTCCACGCCAGCACCCTTGACGAAATTGGTGATGATGAAGTCATCGAGGCTCACGATGAACGCCAGCAGAAAGCCCGAAATGATTCCCGGCATCATCAGCGGCAGCAGAACCCGGCGAAAGGCCTGCGCACGGCTGGCGTATAGATCCATCGCGGCCTGTTCATAGGTATCATCTATTCCCTGCATGCGCGCCTGAATGGGCAGGTAGGCAAAGGGGATGCAAAACGCGATATGCGCCACGAGGATCGTCAGGTAGCCGCGCGTGAAGCCGATCGCGTTGAAAAAGATCAGCGTGGCGACCGCCAGCACGATCTCCGGCACCATGATGGGCAGCGTGATCAGCCCGAGCGACGGCAGGCGCAGCCAGAACCGACCCCCGCGCACAATCGCGGTGGCCGCTGTCACCGCGATGGCGGTGGCGACGCTGGCGGCGATCAGGGCAATCGAGAATGAGTTGATGGCCGCTTGCTTGAACTTCGCACTCTCGGGTCCGGTGAACACGTCCGAGTACCAGCGCAGCGACAGCCCCTCCCAGACGGTGATCGACGCTGATGCGTTGAAGGAATAGACCGTGACCACCGCCAGCGGCGCATAGAGAATGACGAGGCACAGCACGGTGACGGTGAAAAACCCCCGGTAGGTTCTGACGTCCGTGACCGTACTCATACTGCGCCCTTCGTGCGGCGCTGCTGGGTTGCCGACACCAGCAGCACCAGCAACACAAGCGTCAGCAGGATCATCGAGGCCGCCGCCCCAAAGGGCCAGTTGCCCGCGTTGCCCTTGAACTGCTCTTCGATGAGCGACCCGATCATGAAGTTCCGCGCCCCGCCCAGCAGATCCGGGGCCAGAAAGGCCCCCAGACTGGGGACAAAGACCAGAATGCAGCCCGCGACGATGCCCGGCTTCACGGCGGGCAGGACGATGCGCCGCAGCGTCGCCCATTTGGTGGCATAAAGATCCGCTGCCGCCTCCGAGAGGGTGAAGTTATAGCGCTCCACCGCCGCATAGATCGGCAGCACCATGAACGGCAGATAGCTGTAATAGAGACCCAGTTGCACCGCCAGATTGGTGTTGATGATGCGCAAGGGATCCTCCGTCAGCCCCAGACCGATCAGCAGATCGTTCAGCGGACCCTGATCGCGCAGCAGAAATTTCATGGAGACAGTGCGGATCAGCAGGTTGACCCAATAGGGGATGGTGATCGCAAACACCCAGAGCGCGCGGGTCTTCTCAGACCGCGTCGCGATGAAATAGGCCGTCGGAAAGCCGATCAGCAAGGACAGAACCGTTGCCAGCCCCGCCTGCCAGATCGACCGCCAGAAGATGTTGATATAGGTCCACTCGATCTGGCAGGGCTCGTCGCCGAAGAGACCCCGGTTGCAAAAGAACTGATCATAGGCACCGGTCGAGAATTCCCAGATCACACCGCCCCGAAACTCCTTTGTCAGAAAGGAGTAGACCAGCATCATCGCCACGGGGGCCGCCACAAAGACCAGCAGCACCGCCCACGACGGCATCAGCAGCCAGTTGCGCGCAGAGGCAAAGGTCTGCGATGCAACACCGCCCGGAGCAGGAGCACCGCCCGCCATCAGTCCACCAGCAGACGGGCGGCACCCGGCTCCATTGCCACAAAGGCATGGGCGCCCGGCGCGAAGACCCGTTTGTTGCCCCGGGCGGAATTGGAGCTGCGCACGGTGATCTCGGGGCCGTTTTCAAGTGTCAGCAAGGTGGTGATGTCAGTGCCCACAAAGATGGTCTCGCGCACCTGCGCCTTGAGCGCCGGCGCCGCGGGATCGTGGCCCAGCACCAGACGTTCGGGGCGGATGGACAGATGCGCGCGGCTGTCGGGGGCAACACTGTCGGCTGCCTCGCAGCTCAGCCTCTGCCCGCTGTCCAGAACGCATTCCGCGATGCCGCCGTCAATCCGGTCCACCGTGACATCAAGCAGGTTCGTCTCGCCGATGAAATCAGCCACGAACCTGTTGCGCGGGCGCTCGTAGATATCACGCGGGCTGCCCAGCTGCTGCAACTCGCCCGCTGACATCACCGCGATCCGGTCCGACATGGTCAGCGCCTCTTCCTGGTCGTGGGTGACAAAGATAAAGGTGATCCCGGTCTCGCGCTGGATGTGCTTCAGTTCGATCTGCATCGCCTTGCGCAGCTTGAGATCCAGCGCGGAGAGCGGCTCGTCCAGCAAGAGCACTTTGGGGGAGGGCGCCAGCGCCCGGGCCAGTGCCACCCGCTGCTGCTGGCCGCCAGAGAGCTGCGCGGGCTTGCGGGCAGCGAATTGCGACAGTTGCACCAGCTCCAGCATCTCGCCCGCGCGCGTGCGGGCCTGCGCCTTCGACTGGCCCAGCATCTCCAGCCCGAAGCCCACGTTCTCCAGGATCGTCATATGCGGAAACAGCGCGTAGTTCTGAAAGACAGTGTTGACCGGGCGCTTGTGCGGCGGAAGGGTCTCGATCTCCTCGCCGTAGAGAAAAATCTCACCCGCGGTTACGTCTTCGAACCCGGCGATCATCCGCAAAAGCGTGGTCTTGCCACAGCCCGACGGCCCCAGCAGGGTGAAAAACTCGTTGTCCGCAATGCCCAGCGAAATCGTCTTGAGCGCGGTAAACTCACCATAGCGCTTGACCGCATTGCGGATGTCCACCGCAACTGTTGTGCCGTTCGCCATCAGTGCATCCCCGTTATTGCCGCCAAGCTACCACCCGGCCTGCCGCGCTGTCCTGTCCCCCCTTTGGGTGATGAAATCCCCTGCACGCCCTGCTCTCCGTCGATGCGCCCCAGACTAAGCACCAAACGGGCGGCGCGGTGAATCGTCTTTGGTGAAGTCTGGATTAGGGGAAACCTTTCCCGCCGCGTCCAGTCTTAGGTTTGCCCTAAGCCGCGGTAATGCAGACTGTTCTTTTCTCCCGGCCCTGAGCTGCCTCATCCTGAGGCATCGGCAGCGCGCGCAGGGAGCAGCCCAGATGACGGTTGAACAGATTGACACCCTCGTGGTCGGGGCAGGTCAGGCGGGCATTGCGGCGAGCGAGCATTTGCGCGACCACAACGTCCCCCATCTTGTGCTGGAAAAGCACCGCCTGGCCGAGGCATGGCGCACGGGCCGCTGGGACGCATTGGTGACAAACGGGCCGGTCTGGCACGACCGCTTTCCCAACCTGCGCTTTGAAGGCGAGGCCCCGGATGCCTTTGTGCCCAAGGATCGCGTGGTGGCCTATCTCGAACAATACGCCGCACAGATCGACGCCCCCGTGCGAACCGGGGTGGATGTGCTGAGCGCCCGGCGACTTGAAGGTCGGCCCGGATTCCGCATCGACACCTCCCAAGGCACCATCGAGGCCGCACGCATCATCGCGGCAACGGGGGCTTTTCAGAAGCCGGTGATACCGCCTCTCGTTCCGCAAGACGCGCCCGTTGATCAAATCCACTCCTATCATTACCGCAATCCCGACCAGCTCGCGGAGGGTGCCGTGCTGGTCGTGGGCTCCGGTTCGTCGGGCGCGCAGATCGCGGAGGAGCTGAACCGGGCAGGGCGCCGCGTCTACCTGTCCGTTGGCCCTCACGACCGCCCTCCGCGCCGGTACCGCGGGCGCGACAATGTCTGGTGGCTGGGTGTGCTGGGCCTGTGGGACATGGCCGCACAGGCGCCGGGCACCGAACATGTCACCATCGCGGTGAGCGGCGCGCGCGGCGGTCACACCATGGATTTTCGCAGGCTGGCCCATGACGGGGTCACGCTGGTGGGCCGGACCGAGCGGTACGGGCAGGGCGCTGTGCATTTCGCCGCGGATCTGCAGCGGAACGTGGCGGCGGGGGATGCGAATTATCTGGCCCTTCTGGATGCTGCCGATGCTTACGTGGCCCGGATGGGGCTCGATCTGCCCGCGGACCCCGACGCGCGCGTGATGCTCAGCGATCCGGCCTGTCTGCGTGCGCCCGCGCTGTCGCTTGATCTGGTGCGGGACGGCATCACCACGATCATCTGGGCCACCGGCTACAGCCGCGATTACAGTTGGTTGAAGATCGACGGCTTCGACGATCATGGCGCGCCGCATCACCAGCGCGGTGTTTCCTGCGAACCGGATGTCTATTTTCTGGGGCTGCCCTGGCAGTCGCGCCGCGGTTCCACGTTTCTCTGGGGTGTCTGGCATGATGCGAAATTCATCGCCGATCAGATTGCCATCCGGCGCGCCTATGCCGACTATGACGGCAGCGCCGCCATCGTGCAGAGCGCCGCCGAATGACATCCCCTTCCCGCTGAGGAGCCGCCCATGGCCCACACCCGTATCCGAAAATTCAACACTGCCGATACCTACCCGGAGCAAAATCTGGACAATGACCTCTGTCAGGCCGTGGTCACCCAGGGCGGCAAAATCGTCTGGCTGCGCGGCCAATGCCCGCAAAACCTCGATGACGCGGTCAACATCGACAGCCATGACCCGGTCGAGCAGACCCACAAGGTCATGCAGAACATCCGCCAGCTGATCGAGGAAGCGGGCGGCACAATGGAGCATCTGGTCAAAGTCGTTGTCTACATTACCGATGTGCGCCACCGCGAAGCGATCTACCGCACCATGGGCGAATACATCAAAGACGTGCATCCCGTTTCTACCGGTCTGGTGGTGCAGGCGCTGGCGCGACCGGAATGGCTGGTCGAGATCGACGGCACGGCGGTCATCCCCGAATGACGTTTTCACTGGTCGCCCGCTGCGCCGAGACGGGCATGTTCGGTGTCGCCATCTCTTCTTCGTCACCGGCCGTCGCGGCCCGCTGTTCCTACGCGCGGGCGGGCGTCGGGGCCGTCGCCTCGCAGAATATCACCGATCCGACACTCGGCCCACTCGCGCTGGATCTGATGCAGGGCGGCATGGGCGCGCCCGAGGCCATCGCCGGGTTGCGCGATCTTGGCCGCCACATGAGCTACCGGCAGGTGCTCGCCATCGACACGCACGGCCGCACGGCGATCCACTCGGGGCCGAACTCGCTCGGGATCTGGACACAGGCCGAGGGGCGGGATGTGGCCTCGGGCGGCAACCTGCTGGCCAATGACACCGTCCCGCAGGCCATTGTCGATGGGTTCACGGATAGCACCGGGCATCTGGGCGACCGGCTGCTGGCCGCGATGCGCGCGGGTCTCGCCGCGGGGGGCGAGGCGGGGCCTGTCCATTCCGCGGGTATGATGCTGGTGGATCGCGTCCCCTGGCCCGTCGCCGATTTGCGCTGTGACTGGACGGAAGGCTGCCCGATCGAGGCCGTGGGCGAGGCCTGGGCCGTCTACAAGCCGCAACTGGAAGCGTATGTCCAGCGGGCGCTCGACCCGACCCGGGCGCCCTCATACGGGGTGCCGGGCGACGAATGAGCACGGATCCGGCTTGCTGCGCCGCCCCCTAGCTGCAAGGTTGCGCCCATGCCCATGCGATTTACCCTGCGCCAGTTGGAATATTTCGTCGCCGTCTGCGAAGAAGGCTCCATCGCGGCGGCCAGCGCGCGGGTCAATGTCTCGTCACCGTCCATTTCCGCGGCCATCTCGCAGCTGGAGGCCGAATTCAGCCTGCCTTTGTTCGTGCGCAAACATGCCCATGGTCTGAGCCTGACGGAAACGGGCCGCCAGTTTCTGGACCACGCCGCCCGCGTTCTGGCCGAGGCGCGGCTGCTCAACCAGCTGGCCGACACCATCTCGGGCAAGGTGCAAGGCCCGCTGCGGATCGGGTGCCTGCTCACCTTTGCGCAGGTGCTTTTGCCCGCCATTCGCCGCAAGTTCGCGGCGATCTACCCGGACGTTCAGGCCCAGCAGATCGAGGCCGACCAGCCCGCTCTCATCGACAAGCTGCGCCGCGCCGAAATTGATCTCGCACTTTCCTATGATCTGGAGATCCCGCCCGATCTAGACTTTCTGCCGCTGCGCGCGCTGCCGCCCTACGCGATGCTGGCCGCGGATCATCCGCTGGCGGACCGGGCGGGGCTCTGTGTCGAGGACCTGCTGGATCACCCGATGGTGTTGCTCGATCTGCCCTTGAGCAGCGACTATTTCCTGAGCTTCTTTGATGCGGCCAAAACCCGCCCCCGGATCGTGGAACGCACCCGGGACATGGCGGTGATGCGCTCGCTGGTGGCCAACGGGTTCGGCTTTGGCATTGCCAACATCCGGCCTCAGTCGGATCTGTCGCCCGATGGCCGCGCGCTGCGGTTCGTGCCGCTCCGGGGCGATCTGCGGCCCATGCGCCTGGGCCTGATCCTGCCGCCGGGCGCGCGCAAGGTGCTGACGATCAGCGCCTTTGTGGATCATACCGAAAAAACCGTGGCCGACTGGGGCTTTCCCGGCGTGCCGCTCGCAAAACCGGTTTAGCAAAACCTAAGCCATGGTTTCGGATCGGTGACTTTAGCCCGCGCCCATTCTCTGTCACGTTCAGGCGACCACCGCCTGCCACAGGAGCCCTTGCCTTGCGTGATCCCCGATACGATGTCCTGTTCGAGCCCATGCGGATCGGACCGGTGACCGCCAAGAACCGCTTTTATCAGGTGCCGCATTGTAACGGTGGCGGCTACCGGGATCCGTCGGCGGCCGCGGCCATGCGCGGCTCCAAGGCCGAAGGCGGCTGGGGCGTGATCTTCACCGAGCAATGCGAGATGCACCATACCTCCGAGATTACCCCCTTCATCGAGCTGCGGTTGTGGGAGGACAAGGACATCCCGCTGCTGCGCCGGATGTCGGAGGCGATGAAATCGCACGGGGCGCTGGCGGGGATCCAGCTGGCCTATTCCGGCGTCAACGGCCCCAACCTCTACACCCGCGAGGTGCCTCTGGCCGTCTCCGCCCAACCCATCCGCACCTTTACCAATGATCCCGTGCAGGCGCGCGCGCTGGATAAATCTGACATCCGGGATCTGCGGCGATGGTTCGTGAATGCCGCCAAACGCTCCAAAGCCGCCGGATTTGATCTGATCTGCCTTTATGGTGCGCACGGCTTCGGGATCTTTCAGCATTTCCTCAGCCGCGTGACCAACCACCGCAGCGATGAATACGGCGGCCCGCTGGAGAACCGCGCGCGCTTTGCCCGCGAGGTGGTGGCCGACATCCGCGACGCGGTCGGCGATACCATGGGGCTGACCCTGCGGGTGTCGCTGGATGAAACGATTGGCGACCTTGGCTTTTCCAACGCCGAGGTGCGCGAATTCGTCGAGATGAACCGCAACCTGCCGGATCTGTGGGACCTCGCCCACGGCACGTGGGAAGACTGCTCCGGCCCGTCGCGGTTCAAGGAAGAAGCAGCGCAGCAGGCGCTGGTGCAGGGCATCCACGCGCTGACGGATCGCCCCATTGTCGGTGTCGGGCGGTTCACCAGCCCCGATGTCATGGCCCGCATGATCACCTCCGGCACGCTTGATTTCATCGGCTGCGCGCGTCCATCCATCGCCGATCCGTTCCTGCCGCGCAAAATCGACGAAGGCCGGATCGACGACATCCGCGAATGTATCGGCTGCAACATCTGCGTCAGCGGTGACATGACCATGTCGATCAGCCGCTGCACGCAGAACCCCACCTTCATGGAAGAGTGGCGCAAGGGCTGGCACCCGGAGCGGATGAACCCCAAGGGCGGCAGTCAAAGCGTGCTGGTCGTGGGCGCGGGCCCAGCAGGGCTCGAAGCCACGCGCGCCCTGGCCGAGCGGGGCTATGACGTGGTGCTGGCCGAGGCTGGCACAGCGCTTGGCGGGCGCGTGGCACGGGAACGGCATCTGCCGGGTCTGAGCGCCTGGGGCCGCGTCGCGGACTACCGCGCCTACCAGATCCGCCAGAAGAGCAACGTCGAGATCTACTTCGACAGCAGACTGGATGCAGACAGCGTGCTGGAATTCGGGTTCGAGCATGTGTGCCTTGCAACCGGCGCCACCTGGCGGCGCGACGGGGTCGCCCGCCAGCACGTGGTCCCCTTTGAGATCGACGCCGCCATGCCGCTTTTCACACCTGACGATCTGATGAGCGGTGCTGCACCATCCGGTCATGTGGTGATCTATGACGATGATCACTACTACATGGGCGGCGTTCTGGCCGAGCTTCTGGTGCAGAAGGGCTGCACCGTGACGCTGATCACCCCCGCCGCATACGTCAGCGAATGGACGCTCAACACGCTGGAGCAGCACGAAATCCACAGACGTCTCGCCGGGATGGGCGTGGCCATTGAGCTCAACCGCGGCGTAACCGCGATTGGCGTGGGTCACGTGCAGAGCAATTGCACCTTTACCGATCAGCGCCGCGAGACCCCCTGTGACGCCGTCGTGATGGTCGCGTCGCGCGTCGAGACCAACGAAGTCTACCGCGACCTCACAGCGCGGCAGGCGGAATGGGCGGATGCGGGCATCAAGACCGTGCAGATCATCGGCGATGCGAACGCCCCCGGGCCCATCGCCTGGGCCGTCTACGCCGGGCACCGCTACGCGCGCGAGCTTGACGGTGAAGACATCGGCGATGCGCTCCCGTTTCGCCGCGAAATCACAGAGCTTGCCGCAGGGTGATGCGCCCCTTTCCCTATCCCGCGACGATGGTAGACAGGGTTCTGGACTGGACCCGCGGGCGCATTCTGGGCGGACCCGATCCAACCCACGGCGCACAGGACCGTGCCACGCTGGACCCTCTTCTGGGCGGCTCGATCACCCCGTCGGGCATCGGGGCGGAGCGCGCCTTTGCCCTTTTTACCGACAGAATCGTGCCCGCCACGCGCCCCTTTGGTCACCCCACATCGCTGAGCTTCGTGGCCTCTGCCCCCAGTCAGGCGGCGCTGAGCTTTGATGCAGCCCTCGGGGCGGCGGGGATCTTCGCGGGAAACTGGGACGGGGGGGCGGGCGCCATCCATGCGGAAAACCAGGCCCTGCGCTGGCTGTCGGATCTGGCCGGGTGGGACGGGCAGGCGGGCGGTGTCTTTGTGGCCGGTGGCACGCTTGGCAACCTGAGCGCCTTGCACGCCGCGCGGACCTGGAAGGAACGCCGGACCGCATCACCGCCTGCCGGGCGGCGCGCGATCCTCTGTTCGACGGATGCGCACAGCTCCATCCGGGCCGTTGCCCGCGTCATGGATGTGGATGTGATCGCGGTACCCCCCGACCCGTCGGGCGGTCTGGCCGCGCCCGTGGCCCGCGCTGCCCTGACGCCGGGTGTCTTTGCCATCGTGGCCAACGCGGGGGCCACGAACTCCGGTGCTGTGGATGACATCGCGGGCCTTGCGGATCTCGCCCGGGACCATGACCTGTGGCTCCATCTCGACGGTGCCTACGGGCTTGCCGCGCTTGCGGATCCTGCGATGCGTCCGATCTTTTCCGGGATTGAGCGCGCGCACAGCTTCATCGTCGATCCGCACAAATGGCTCTTTGCCCCCTACGACAGTTGCGCGCTGATCTACCGCAACGCCGCCGACGGTGCCAACGCCCACGGGCAACGCGCCGAATACCTCGACGCACTTGACGACACCCACTGGAACCCGTCCGACTACGCGCTGCACCTGACCCGCCGTGCCCGCGGTTTGCCGCTCTGGTACGCGCTGGCGACCCACGGCACAGAGGCCTATGGCGCGGCCATTGCCGCCACCATCGACACCGCACGGCAGATCGCGGACGGCATCGACGCGATGCCCGGTGTCCAGCGGATCCTCGGCCCGCAGCTTTCCGTCATCCTGTTTCGGCCCGACGCGATGACCGACCGGGATATGGACGTCTGGGCCGAGAGGCACCGCCGCTCCGGCGCGCTCTTGTGCCTGCCGACGGTCTGGCGCGGGCAAAAGGTCTTTCGGCTCTGCATCGTGAACCCCGAAACCCGGGCAAAGGACGTCTTGGCCGTCCTCAGAACCCTGTCGGAGGGTCAGCCTTCATGACCCGGACATTGGCCCTTCTGGAGCGGCTGATCGCCTTTCCGACCGTCAGCCAGGCCAGCAACCTCGATCTGATCGACTGGGCGCAGGATCTTCTGGCAACGGCCGGTTTCACCGTGACGCGCCTCCCGTCGCCCTGCGGCACCAAGGCCGGGCTGCACGCCCGGATCGGGCCTGCGGTGCCGGGTGGCATCTGCCTCTCCGGTCATACGGATGTGGTGCCGACCGAGGGGCAGGCCTGGACCCGGCCCGCCTTCACCCTGACGCAGGAGGGTGCCCGTGTATTCGGACGCGGCACGACCGATATGAAAGGCTTCGTCGCCTCTGCTCTGGCCCTCGCGGAACGGATCGGACAGGTCGCGCTGCAACAGCCGCTGACGCTGGTCCTGTCCTACGATGAGGAGATCGGCTGCGTCGGCCTGCACAAAATGCTCCCCGCGCTGATCCCGCTTCTGGGCGCGCCCCGGCTCGTGATCGTGGGGGAGCCCACCGCCATGCAGATGGCCACCGGCCACAAGGGCAAGGTGTCCCTGCAGGTGACCTGCAGGGGAGAGGCGGGGCACAGCGCGCTCGCACCGAATTTCCTCAACGCCATTCACGTCGCGTCGGAATTCATCGCCGGCACCCGGTCCTTGCAGGAGACGCTGGCACAGGGCGCGCAGGATCCCGCCTTCGACATTCCCTATACCACCCTTCATATCGGGAAAATCCACGGTGGCCGCGCGCTCAACATCGTGCCCGATCTTGTGACGCTGGAGATGGAGTTTCGCCATCTGGCCGTCACACCGGCGACAAAGGTGCTGGACGCCATCAGATCCCTCGGCCGCCGCATCGAAGCAGAGCAGGGGCGGTCCGATCTCATCGACATCACGCAAACCGGCGCCTATCCCGGGCTCAACCAACACCTTGGGCCTGACAGTATCGCATGTGTCGCCGCCCTGCTGGAGGGAGCCGAACCGCGGCATGTGGCGTTCGGGACCGAAGCCGGATACTTCGCGCAGATCGGGCTGGAGACGGTCGTCATCGGGCCGGGTGACATGGCCTCCGACGGGCACAAGCCGGACGAGGGCCTCGATCTCGCGCAGCTGGCCGCCTGCGACCGGATGATGACGCGGATTGAGGCACAGCTGTCGGGCGACGGATGATCGCTGTTGCGCAGGCGGTGGTGTCGATGGTCGGCGCGTCAAGAACGGCAGCATCAGCCGTCGGAGATAGAATCGCTTGGTTCAAACGGTCGGTCCGAGCCAACCGGAGGTGCCTCAAGGTCCGGCCGCGTACTACCAGATGTAGTCATCATCCGGGCAAAGCCCCGGGCAGCCTCGCTATATATGGGGAGGCAAAAGGATCGCTCTGCGGGAAAACGGGACCGGTGTGGCTCGGCTGTGATGCGGCTGCCATCATCATGCGATCCGTGCGCCGGAGGTGCGTTAAGGTTTACCCGCCCTGTGGAGAAGATCGGTCCTGATCCGCTTTCTCGGCGCTAAACCTGCCTATCCACTGACAAATCTGTGGGCGCGCCCCGCCGGATCCTCCACTGGCGTTCTGGGGATATTAACCCACTGTTAATACATTGAATCACCCGGTGCGGGCGCCGGGCCACGGGAACGGCGACGTCAAGCGCCGAAACTTCGCCGAAGGGTAAAAAAATCCGTTGACCTGATAGGGGAAGATACGTCAATTTGTGTGAACAGCCGACACGGCCACAACATATAGTGGCCGGTGCGGCAAGGCAGAGTGATACGACACAACCACAATCGGGACAGACCCGAACCGGCGCCCGTGATGAGTGCGGCACGGGCCCGTCGTAGTGATCTGTCCAGAAGGATCGGAGGGCCCCGGCGCTCCACGACAGAAACAAGCTGAAGACGAGGCAGCGACAAAAATGAAAATCGAACGCAAATTCACCAAGGCCGGGCAGGACGCATACGCAGAGCTCGATTTCGTGACCACCGCATCCGAGATCCGCAACCCCGACGGCACGGTGGTCTTCCGCCTCGATGATGTCGAAGTGCCCGGCGCCTGGAGCCAGGTCGCCAGCGACGTGATCGCCCAGAAATACTTCCGCAAGGCGGGCGTTCCGTCCGCCACCCGCAAGGTCAAGGAAAAGGGCGTGCCCGAATTCCTCTGGCGCTCGGTCCCCGCAGACGGCGCCGAGATGGGCGGCGAGACCTCCTCCAAGCAGGTCTTCGACCGGCTCGCCGGTGCCTGGGCCTACTGGGGCTGGAAGGGGGGCTACTTCACCTCCGAGGCCGACGCGCAAAGCTATTATGACGAGATGCGCCACATGCTCGCCAGCCAGCGTGCCGCGCCCAATTCCCCGCAGTGGTTCAACACCGGCCTGCACTGGGCCTACGGGATCGACGGCCCCGCGCAGGGCCACCACTACGTGGATTACCGCACCGGCAAGCTGACCAAATCCAAATCCTCCTACGAGCACCCGCAGCCCCACGCCTGCTTTATCCAGTCCGTCTCCGACGATCTGGTCAACGACGGCGGCATCATGGATCTGTGGGTCCGTGAGGCGCGGCTGTTCAAATACGGCTCGGGAACAGGCACCAACTTTTCATCGCTCCGCGGAGAGGGCGAGAAGCTGTCGGGCGGCGGCAAATCGTCCGGTTTGATGGGGTTCCTCAAGATCGGGGACCGTGCCGCAGGCGCCATCAAATCGGGCGGAACCACCCGCCGCGCGGCCAAGATGGTCATCGTCGATGCGGATCACCCCGATATCGAGGATTTCATCAACTGGAAGGTCATCGAAGAGCAGAAAGTGGCCAGCATCGTCGCCGGCTCCAAGATGCACGAACAGAAACTCAACCTGCTCTTCACCGCGATCCGCGAGTGGGACGGCACGGTCGAGGATGCCTATGATCCGGCCAAGAACGACGCGCTGAAGAAGGCGATCCGGGAGGCGAAAAAGGTCTCCATCCCGGAAACGTATGTCAAGCGCGTGCTGGATTACGCCAAGCAGGGCCACACTTCCATCGAGTTCCCGACATACGACACCGACTGGGACAGCGAGGCCTATAACTCCGTCTCCGGCCAGAATTCCAACAACTCGATCCGGGTGACGAATGCCTTCCTCAAGGCCGTCGAAAAAGACGCGGACTGGGAGCTGATCAACCGCGTCGATGGCTCGGTCACCAAGACCGTCAAGGCCCGCGAGCTATGGGAACAGGTGGGCCACGCCGCCTGGGCCTGCGCCGATCCGGGCATCCAGTACCACGACACTGTCAACGACTGGCACACCTGCCCCGAGGATGGCGCGATCCGCGGCTCCAACCCCTGCTCGGAATACATGTTCCTCGACGACACCGCCTGCAATCTGGCGTCGATGAACCTGCTGACCTTCCTGCAGGACGGCGTGTTCCAGGTCGAGGACTACATGCACGCCACGCGGCTCTGGACCGTGACGCTGGAAATCTCCGTCATGATGGCGCAGTTCCCGTCCAAGGAAATCGCGCAGCGCTCCTATGACTTCCGCACGCTGGGTCTGGGCTATGCCAACATCGGCGGTCTGCTGATGAACATGGGGTATTCCTATGACAGCGACGAGGGCCGCAGCCTGTGCGGCGCGCTCACCGCGATCCTGACCGGCGTCAGCTACGCCACGTCCGCCGAGATGGCGGGCGAGCTGGGTCCTTTCCCGGGCTATGCCAAGAACGCGGACCACATGCTGCGCGTCATCCGCAACCACCGCACTGCCGCCAACGGCAAAGTCGGCGGGTATGAGGCGCTCTCGGTCGCGCCGGTGCCGTTGGATTATCGCAACTGCCCGGATGATCGCCTGATCGATGTGGCGCGCGGTGCCTGGGACCAGGCGCTGGAACTGGGCGAGAAACACGGCTACCGCAATGCGCAGGTCTCCGTCATCGCACCCACCGGCACCATCGGTCTGGTCATGGACTGCGACACCACGGGGATCGAGCCTGACTTTGCGCTGGTGAAGTTCAAGAAACTCGCGGGCGGTGGCTACTTCAAGATCATCAACCAGTCGGTGCCCGCCGCCCTGGCAAAGCAAGGCTACGGCTCTGCCCAGATCGAGGAGATCGTTTCCTACGCCGTGGGTCACGGCACCATCGGCAACGCGCCGGGGATCAACCACACCGCACTGGCCGGTCACGGCTTCGGGGCTGAGGAACTGGCCAAGGTGGATGCAGCACTCGCCTCTGCCTTCGACATCCGCTTTGTCTTCAACCAGTGGACGCTGGGCGAGGAATTCTGCGCGCAGGTCCTCGGCATCCCCGCCGAAAAGCTCAACGACCCGACTTTCGATCTGCTCCGGCATCTGGGCTTCTCCAAGGCCGAGATCGACGCCGCCAACGATCACGTCTGCGGGACAATGACGCTGGAAGGCGCGCCGCACCTGAAAGAAGAGCATCTGCCGATCTTCGACTGCGCCAACCCCTGCGGCAAGAAGGGCAAGCGCTACCTCAGCGTGAACAGCCACATCCACATGATGGCCGCGGCGCAAAGTTTCATCTCGGGCGCGATCTCCAAGACGATCAACATGCCCAATGATGCCACCATCGAGGACTGCCAGAAGGCCTATGAGCTGAGCTGGTCGCTGGGGGTGAAGGCCAACGCGCTCTACCGTGACGGCTCCAAACTCAGCCAGCCTCTGGCCGCCGCTCTGGTGGAGGACGACGAAGAGGCCGCCGAGACGCTGGAGAGCGGCACCCCGCAGGAGAAAGCGGTCGTGCTGGCCGAAAAGATCGTCGAAAAGGTCGTGGTCAAGGAGATCGTCAAATCGCACCGCGAAAAGATGCCTCAGCGCCGCAAGGGCTATACGCAAAAGGCCATCGTCGGCGGTCACAAGGTCTATCTGCGCACCGGTGAGTACGAAGACGGCAACCTCGGCGAGATCTTCATCGACATGCACAAGGAAGGGGCGGGCTTCCGGGCGATGATGAACAACTTCGCCATCGCGGTCTCTGTCGGTCTGCAATATGGCGTGCCGCTGGAAGAGTTCGTGGACGCCTTCACCTTCACCAAGTTCGAGCCTGCGGGCATGGTGCAGGGCAACGAGACCATCAAGAACGCGACCTCGATCCTCGACTACGTGTTCCGCGAACTGGCGGTCAGCTACCTCGACCGGACGGATCTGGCACATGTGGCGCCCGCCGGGCACACCTTCGACGATCTGGGCCGGGGCGAGGAGGACGGTGTCAGCAATGTCTCGGAGATTTCCGAGACGGCGGCGGCCAAATCCCTCGAAGTGCTGAAACAGATCAGCTCCACCGGGTATCTGCGCAACCGCATGCCGCAGGAACTGGTGGTGTTGCAGGGCGGTCAGCATCAGGCCTTTGCCGAAGAAGCCGTGGGCTTTGACGGGCTGGGCGCGGGTGTGTCCCAAGGCAGCGCTGCCGTCGCCATCGCCACGACAACGTCAGTCAGCACCGGCACCGTCGAGCTGGACGCCCGCACCAAGGCCAAGATGCAGGGCTACGAGGGCGAAGCCTGCGGCGAATGCGGCAACTACACGCTGGTGCGCAACGGGACCTGCATGAAGTGCAATACCTGCGGCGGGACGAGCGGGTGTAGCTGAGGAGATTGAGAGTTGGGGAGCGGTGCGCGAACACCACTCCCCGGCTCTTCCGGCAAACACTTGGTACGCTGCCGGAGAAACCAATTCGTCCCAGACGGGCCGATGGGGAAGGGAAAATCACGGTCTGAATTGGGGATCAATAGCGTGCCGAGATATACAGGGATATCCCATGAGATATCCCGCAAATTCACAAAGCCCTGTGGGCAACCAAGGAGTATTCAGATGAAACACTCGACAGACGGCACGTACACGGTTCAATTCCAGAGTAGCCTTGGGCTATTTGGAGCTGGAGTGGTCACGCTTTCCAACCTTGAGGTATCCGGAGGGGATTCAGGATTCCTGTTTGCGGGAGCGTTTAAGGAGGTTGGTTCCGAATTGGTTGGTGCCGTTTCGGTCTCGCAACATGCCGACGGCATGATCTCGATATTTGGACCAATGCGAAACTTCGAACTCAGCCTTTGTGGGCAGATCACCAACGGAATTGGTCAGTTTACTGGCTCGATGGTTGGAATGCCGCAAATGAAGATCAAGGTTGTCTTGCAACAATCGGCAAGAAAGGTGGCTTAGGAAAACGCGCCGGTGATGGCGTGTAGGGGTCCCGTACAGAACCCAAGCTGGCGGGACCCCGACGAATAACCGAGGAGGGCAGAGGATCTCTGGCCTACTCAAAGATCCGGCGGGGACGGACTCCGCAGGTTTTCTTGTGAAAACCCGCTCTGTCCGCCTCGTTGAGAAATCCTCGGATTTCTCAACGGACAAGGGGCGGGTGCGCTCGCCCCCGACGACGTTCAGGCCGCAGGCAGAAAAATACCGAGCGGTTAACAAAGAGAGCCTGAACGGCGAAACTAAGAGGGCGCTTCGGCGCCCTTCTTTTTTGGGTCCGACCATGTGCCGGACCGCAGGTTTTCCATGAAAACCCACGTGTCCGCACGCGGCGCCTTCGCAGGCGAAAACGCCGGAGGCCGCAGGCAGCAAGATACCGAGCGGTTAACAAAGAGGGCCTGAACGGAGGCACGCCACCGGGCACGTTGGTCCCGTTTTCCTTTGGGCGTGTCGGTTGCCACCCGCCAAGGTGGTTGCAACCACCTTCCACCGCGGGTTGAGGGTGCGCGGCACCGCTGCAACCGGGGTGCTGGCGGTGCAGGTTTCCCGCTGGCGAACCCACGTGTCCGCAGAGGCCGCGTTGACGGGTCAGCTCACTGCAGAGCCGCCCCTAGTAGAGGTCTGACACGGGCGCCTTCCGGGCAATCCCCATTTCGTCACGCAGCGTGGCGCGGGCGCGGGACAGTCGGGACATCACCGTCCCCAGCGGCAACCCGGTGCGCTCTGCCAGCACGGCGGGGCTGGTCTCACCCGCGGCGATCATGTGGATGAGGGCCGCCTGCGCTTCGGGCAACCGCTCCACCGCCGCCGCAAGATCCACACAGGCCATGCGCGCTGGCGCCACCGGCGCCACGGCGGCACTCTCTTCCTCCAGAGGATCCGTGGGCCGCTCCGCCCGCCAGCGCTGCCGGGCGAGATTGCGCAGGATCGTCATGGCATAGCGATCCAGATCCTCCACCTCCGCCCCCTTGGCCAGCGCTGTCCAGAGCTTCAGCGCGGTTTCCTGAACCAGATCATCCGCATCGCTCTGGCTGTCGCTCAGCCTGCGGGCGCGCCCTCTGAGGCGCGGCAAAAGGGCGTCGAGATCGGGGGACGTGACATGGGATCTGGGCGGCACGGGTTGCATGGGCGGGCTCCTTTCCGTGGGACCGCCTCCAACATGATCATTGATCGGGGCTGCACCAGACGGGGAGTTTTCGCCTATCCCCGAATTCCCCCCTTTTTCGGCGACGGATTGCCACCTGCAGTTGTCACAATCGGCGAGGAACGGCGCGTCGGCCCTTCGCTCAGCGCCCCCGGGGACGGGATGGCCGGTTCCTGCATCTACCTTCATGAGGCGCGAGCAGCGCCTTGTTGAACACTTACGTTCGAACTCAAAAATGGGAGTACCCAAATGAAACTGATCACCAAACCCACAGTCGCCCTGATTGCCCTGCTGTCCGCGACAGCTGCCTATGCACAGATGAGCGGTGACGCGAATGGCGATGGCGTTCTGACAATCGACGAGGTGCAGGCAGTCTTCCCCGATGTGACCGCCGAGGATTTCACCACCATGGACCTGAATGCGGATGGTGCGCTGGATGAAGCCGAAGTGCAATCAGCCCAGGAAGCGGGCCTGATGCCAGCCTAACACGGCTTCGTAGATCTGGCCCCCGCGTACCCTCAATCCGCGCGGGGGCCGGTTATCGGATGCCCGGTTCTCTCCCCCAAGGAACCGGGCATTTTTCGTCCGCGCCCGGCAGATCGCCATGCAGCGCGTCCGACCTCTCAAGCAGCCTCCAACGCTCACCAGGGCGGGCGATCGGCTCAGGCGGGCAGGTGGATGCGGAACCTCTCCCGCAAGGCGGCGTCGCAGGCCGGATCGAACCGGGCAGGGGCGCGGGTGCTCAGGATCTCTTCCTTCCGGGCCGTTGCCTTGGCGACCAGATCGGGCTTGCCGCGCTCGTTCCATTCCTTGGGCGAGGTGCGATCCCCGAAGGTGGGATAGACGTGATCGAGCTGCATCCGGCTGAGCGTCTGTTCCGTGCCCAGATAATGCCCCGGCCCCTCCAGACAGACCGCCCGGATCTGATCCAGCGCCAGTGTCTCGTCGCTGACCTCGATCCCGCGCACGCAGCGCAGCGCCTGACCCACCAGATCATCGCCCAGGATCAGCGATTCGTGACAGAACCCCAGCAGCGAGGCATGCATCCCCGCCGCCTCATAGACCATGTTGAGCCCCGCGAGCCCCGCCATCACGTTGGAACACATCTGCTCCCACCCTGCCTGCATGTCAGGCAGCTTGGCGTCCGCAATCCCTGCCGCAGCGCCACCGGGCAGGTCGTAGAACCCATGCATCTGCGCGCAGCCCGCCGTCAGCAGCGCCTGCTCGCCGGACCCGCCGGTCATCGCACCCGTGCGCAGATCCAGCCCGAAAGGCCAGGTGCCAAAGACCGCCGGGTGCCCCGGTGACAGCGTGTTCACGTAGACCAGCCCGGCGAGGCACTCGGCCACTGACTGCACGATGGCACCGGCAATGGTGGGCGGCGCCGTGGCCCCCGACATGCCTGCGGAGAGCAGGAGCACCGGCATGCCCGCATCAACGCAGGCCTCCATCACCTGACAGCTTTCCGTCGCGAACTTCATCGGCGGGACGACAAAACAGTTGGAGTTGCTCACGAAGGGCCGCGCGCGCCAGGCGGCCTCACCCCCTGCAATCATGTGCAGCATCTCCATGCCTTCGGCCACATAAGAGGGGTCGGTGAAGGCGGTGCCGATGTGCTTGGTCGTGCCCGCGCAACAGGCGTAGATGCAGTTGAGGTCCATCTCCAGATTATCGGGAATGTCCCGGCAGATCATCGGCCGCTGGACGAAGTGGATGTTGTCCAGCCGGTCGGCGATCCGCGCGGCATCGTGCAGATCCTGCACCCCGCATTCCCGGTAGCTCTGGCCGTCCACCTCGACCAGATGCACCGCGGCCCCCGCGGTGCCGTAGTGGACGCGGCTGCCCGAGAGATCCAGATCATGGGAAGGATCGCGCCCGTGCAGGGTGACGGTGCGGTTGGCAATGGCCAGCGCATCCTCCACCAGCGCCGGTGGAAACCGCAGGCGGCCGTCCTCGCACAGCACAGCACCCGCCGCCGTCAGCCGCTCTATGCCGGAGCGCGGCGCATCCGCCAGCCCGATCTCCTCCAGCGCGGCAAGGGCGGCGCGGTGGATGCGGGTCATGTCGTCGGGCGAGAGTGGGCGGTAGGTGCCGCCGCTCATCCCGGGACGTACCGGGCGCAGATGCGCGGCCAGCGGGGCGGCACGGGCCGCACGACGCGCCGCGCGACCACCGCCGCGGGATTTCAGTGTCTGTGTCATATCAGGGGTCCTCAACGGGAAACGGGAAGGGCATTGCACTCAGCCTGCCGCTGGGCGCCCCCTGGCCGCGCGTCCCCGTTCCGCCCCGATGGTGCGGACAATCAGGTTGATCTTGCTAAAATCGTCTTGCATCGCTCCGCGCCTCCCTCCGGGATCAGTGTCACGGCAGCGGTCCTGCTGCGTCAAGCGCGTTTGCGACACGCGGTCGCTTTTCGACATTGTGATCATCTGAGGCGAACGCAGCAGATCCCCGCCGATAAAACACCGCTGAATCGGGCGATTTGCGCTCTTTTCCGCCGCCTCGCAGCAGCGTGATCGCGGCACATTGAACCAATTGCGCGGATCCACAGTTATGCACCATAGAGCGCCACAGGCAGGCGCTCGCAACCTCAACGAAGGACATACCCATGAAAAGAGTACTGAGTGCAGCAGCCGCAATAGCCGCGACAACAATAATGACGGCGCCAGTGCTGGCCGGATCCCTGGAAGAACCGGTGATCACGCCCGCCCCCGCCGCGCCCCCGCCCGCACCGGTCTACACCGGCGGCGACTGGACAGGCTTCTACGCCGGTGCCCAGATCGGCGATATCGACGTGGAGGGCGACGGCGCCATCGACGGCTCCGACGGCGATGACACCACATTCGGTCTGCACGCGGGCTACAACTACGACTTTGGCAGCTGGGTTGTGGGTGGTGAGCTCGATTATGACGATGCGGGCTTTGACCTTGATCCCGTGGGTGCCGAAGTGGACAACGTCTGGCGTGCAAAGCTGCGCGGCGGCTATGACTTCGGCCGCACGCTGGTCTATGCCACGGCGGGCCTTGCGGAGCTTGATACCTCCGTCGGCGATGACACCGGTGAGTTCTACGGTCTTGGCGTTTCCTACAAGGCCACAGAGCAGTTCATCATTTCCGGTGAATACCTGATGCATGAATTTGACGACATCGGCAGCGACGGCGTGGATGCCGACGCTGACACCATCACCCTGCGGGCATCCTGGCAGTTCTGACCCTCCCGACCAGGATCCCCCTTGGGACAGGCCCGGTCGCCGCGTGCGGCCGGGCCTTATTCTTGGCGGTGCATCACAGACCGCGCCCGCAGCGTGCCAGAGTCATCGCTGTCAGACGGGCCGCGACGCGCATCCCGCGCCGGTCAGACACGGTCTGATACCTTCTGACCCTGCGCCGCTGCGGTCGTGCCAGTCTCAGGCGGCCAGCCTCTCCGCATGGGCCACCAACCGGCCAAGCGCGGCCTCGAACGCGGCATCCTCCACTGTCATCGCCACCCGGATATGCCCCGCCGCCGAGGCACCGAAGCTTTCCCCGGGCATCACCGCGATCCGCTCTGCCTCCAGCAGATCATAGGCAAAGGCCTCGCCCGTCATCCCCGTCGCCCGCACGTCCAGCATCAGATACATCGCCCCCTGCGCGGGCACCAACCCGACGGTATTCTGCCCCGCGAGGATCTCCGCCGCGCGGGCATTGCGGCGGCGAAAGGGTGCTGCGATTTCGGCCTCGAACTGCGCGCCCTGCTGCAGGGCAAAGGCGCTGGCATCCTGAATGAACCCCGGCACGCCGTAGGTGGTGTGGGTGGCCAGTGTGATCAGCCGGGCAATCGTCGCCTCCGGTCCCACCACCCAGCCGCAGCGCGAACCCGTCATGGCGTGGGATTTCGACATCGAGCCCACAACCAGCGTCCGCTCCGCCATGCCGGGCAGCGCGCGGGGAGACTGATGCGCACCCTGCCAGATCTGCGTGTCATAGACTTCGTCCGAGATCAACCAGAGGTCTTCGTCCGTGCAGACATCCGCGATCATCTGCAGGGTGCCCGTATCATAGACCACCCCCGTGGGGTTGTTGGGCGTGTTGATCAGCAGGCTGCGCGCGCCTTTCGCGGCAGAGCGCAGCGCGGCCTCGGACGGCAGGAAAGCGTCCTCCGCCCGGGTCCGGATCGCCCGCGGCACCGCTCCCGCAGCGCGCAGCGTGCCGGGATAGGTGGCGTAATAGGGATCCACGTAGAGCCCGGTATCCCCGGGATCGCAGGCCGCCATATGCGCCGCGAAAAGCCCCGCCTGACCGCCCGGCGTGATCAGCACATTGTCCGCCGTGGTGGGAACACCCGTCCGCTCGGTGAGCCGCGCCGCAACGGTCTCGCGCAGATCCATCGTGCCCGGCACCGCGGCATAGCCGGTGTGCCCCGACAGCGCGCTGCGGTGCATCTCCTGCAGGATGGGGGCAGCGGTGCGGATGTCATGCTCCCCGATGGTCAGCTCGGTCACCGGCATGCCCTCCGCGATCATCGCGCGCGCCTTGAGAAACACGTCCCACCCGTCCGAGCCGCCGCCCGTCAGCCCGCCGATCCGCTGTGAATGTCGCATCATCCGCTCCCTGTCCCTTTCACGCGCAGGGGCACAGAGCCGCCGCGATTCGTCAATCAGCCTTGACCCGGTGCCCCGCGCCGCGGTAGGTCGGTCGCATGACCACACAACCGCTCATTTGTTGTCTCATTAGCTGAACGCATATTGCGGGCAGATTAAGGTCGTTTTCATCCCGAGAAGAGATCGCTATGTCCGCGCCACACCCGCGCAAGGACGCATGTCATGACGACACTCAGGCTCTATAACACCGCAACCCGACAGAAAGAGGATTTCGCGCCGATCGACCCCGCGAATGTGCGCATGTATGTCTGCGGTCCCACGGTCTATGACCGCGCTCACTTGGGCAACGCGCGACCCGTGATCGTCTTTGATGTGCTCTTCCGGCTGTTGCGGCACGTCTACGGGCCGGATCACGTCACCTACGTGCGCAATTTCACGGATGTGGACGACAAGATCAACGCGCGCGCCGCCGAGAGCGGGCGCCCCATCGGTGACATCACCGCCGAGACCAGCCAGTGGTTTCTGGGCGATATGGCCGCCGTGGGCGCGCTGGAGCCCAACCAGATGCCGCGCGCGACCGAGTACATCGCGCAGATGGTCACCATGATCGAAGAGCTGATCGCCAAGGGTCACGCCTACGCCGCGGAGGGCCATGTGCTGTTCTCCGTGGAAAGCTACGCGGAGTACGGCGCGCTCTCGGGCCGGTCGGTCGATGACATGATCGCAGGCGCCCGGGTCGAGGTCGCCCCCTACAAGCGCAACCCGATGGATTTCGTCTTGTGGAAGCCGTCTTCGTCTGACCTGCCCGGCTGGGATAGCCCGTGGGGAAGGGGACGGCCCGGCTGGCATATTGAGTGCTCCGCCATGGCCCGCGATCTGCTGGGCGAGCGCTTCGACATCCACGGCGGCGGGATCGACCTGACCTTTCCGCACCACGAGAATGAGATCGCCCAGAGCCGCTGCGCCGGGCACGGCTTTGCCAATGTCTGGATGCACAACGAGATGCTGCAGGTCGAAGGCAAGAAGATGTCCAAGTCTCTGGGCAACTTCTTCACCGTGCGAGACCTGTTGGACCAAGGCGTACCGGGCGAAGTGATCCGGTTCGTGATGCTGAGCACACACTACCGCAAGCCCATGGACTGGACCGAGAAGAAGCGGGAAGAGGCGGAGAGGACGCTGCGCAAATGGCGTGGGCTCGTCGCGGGCATCGAGCCCGCGACGAGCCCTGCGCCCCAGGTGATTGCTGCACTTAGTGACGATCTGAATGTGCCGGGCGCGATGGCGGCGTTGCACCAGATGTCAACCAAGGGGGACATGGCTGATCTGCTGGCCTCTGCAAATATCCTTGGATTGTTGAGGCCAGAGCACGGTGGCTGGGTCGAGAGACGTCATGTTGATAGCGGTGGTCTTCAAACTGGCATGAACGAGCAGGTAGCAAAAGACATCGATGTGCTCTTGGATCGGCGTGATGATGCAAAAAAGCAAAAAAGGTTCGAAGAAGCGGACCGCATCAGAGATGGTTTGGCGCAGGCCGGGATCATCGTGAAAGATGCAAAAGATGGTTCCCAGTGGAGCTTGGGGCAGAGCGTAGATCTATCGAAACTGGACGCATTGAAATGATGACGCACCCTACCGAGGACAGCCCCCGACCGCGGGTGGGGGGGAAGCCCCCGCCCGGGGGGGCGGTCGGGGGCTGTCCGCGCCGCTGGCGCGGACGGTCGCGGATGTCTGGCACTTTACCTGCACGACCGGCGACAGTGCCCAGCCGTGGGTGGAAGCCGGACGCTGGCCGTGCCGCAAGCGGCACGGCGCGATTGCCTGCACGGATGGTAACAGAGGGTCGGCTGCGATCCGCTCCGCTGCGCGTCCCGCAAGATACCGCCGCAACCGGAAGGTGCGAATGCGGTGTTCTGGCGAACTGCTCGTCGAGACAGATGCCGGACGCTGTCCCTGCCACACGCGGCACGTTCCAGCGCATGGCGCAAACACAAGCAAGGGGCTGTCACAGGTCGCAGATCCTGCGTTACGCGGATCGCGATCTGGCGCGGCAAAAGCCGCAGCTTCGCCCCCGCACTGCCCAACCGCAGCAGGCCCCTTCTGCCGACACATATCCCCGCCCGAGGCATGAATGGTTTCTGACACCACCGCGCGCGGCGCACCGACGTGATACCGACGTGATACCGACGCCGTACCGACGGCCCACCGACGCCCTTTCGGCACCGGAGGTCACCCCATGACCCGCACCCGCCTGACGCTTTATGACACCACCCTGCGCGACGGTCAGCAGACCCAGGGCGTCCAGTTCTCCACCAAGGAGAAAGGCGCGATCGCCACAGCGCTCGACACGCTCGGGATCGACTACATCGAAGGGGGCTGGCCTGGCGCCAACCCCACCGACAACGCCTTTTTCGAGGCCGCTCCCAAGACCCGTGCGACCCTCACCGCCTTCGGCATGACCAAGCGCGCAGGCATCTCGGCGGAGAACGACGACGTGCTTGCCGCCGTGGCCAACGCAGGCACCTCCGCGGTCTGCCTCGTCGGAAAGGCGCATGATTTTCACGTGACCGCGGCGCTCGGGATCACGGCGCAGGAAAACCTCGACAACATCCGCCGCTCCATCGAGCATCTGGTAAGTATCGGGCGCGAGGCGCTTTTTGACGCCGAGCATTTCTTTGACGGCTACCTCGCCAACCCCGACTACGCGCTCGCCACCCTGCGAGCCGCCTATGAGGCCGGTGCCCGCTGGGTCGTGCTCTGCGATACCAACGGCGGCACACTGCCGGAGACCGTGGGCCGCATCACGGGCGAGGTCATCGCCGCAGGCATTCCCGGCGAGCGCCTCGGCATCCACACCCACAATGACACGGAAACCGCCGTCGCCTGCACGCTCGCCGCGGTGCTCGCGGGCGCACAGCAGATCCAGGGCACGCTCAACGGTCTGGGCGAGCGCTGCGGCAACGCGAACCTCACGACCCTGATCCCGATCCTGCTGCTCAAGGAACCTTTCGCCAGCCGCTATGCCATTGGTGTCAAAAAGGAATCGCTCAAGGATCTCACCCGCACCAGCCGCATGCTGGACGAGATCCTCAACCGGGTGCCCTTCCGCCAGGCGGCTTTCGTGGGCTCTTCGGCCTTTGCGCATAAAGCCGGGCTTCACGCCTCGGCCATGCTCAAGGACCCCAGCACCTACGAGCATATCGATCCCGCCGCCGTGGGCAACGCGCGGATCATCCCCATGTCCAATCAGGCGGGCCGGTCGAACCTGCGCGAACGGCTCGCCGGGGCTGGTCTGACCGTGGCAAAGGACGATCCCGCCCTCGGTCTCATCCTCGATCAGATCAAATCGCGCGAGGCGCAGGGGTATTCCTATGACACGGCGCAGGCCAGCTTCGAACTGCTTGCCCGGGCGGCACTTGGCCGGATGCCGGAATTCTTCGAGGTCAAGCGCTACCGGGTCACGGTGGAGCGCCGCAAGAACAAGTACGACCAGATGGTGAGCCTCTCCGAAGCCGTCGTCGTGGTGAAGGTGGGGGGCGAGAAAAAGCTCTCCGTCAGCGAGAGCATGGATGAGACAGGCTCCGACCGCGGGCCCGTCAACGCACTGGCCAAGGCGCTGGCCAAGGATCTCGGGCCGTATCAGTCGGTGATAGACGACATGCGGCTGGTGGATTTCAAGGTCCGCATCACCCAGGGCGGGACCGAGGCCGTGACCCGCGTGATCATCGACAGCGAGGACGGGCAGGGGCGGCGCTGGTCCACCGTCGGCGTGTCCCCCAACATAGTCGACGCATCTTTCGAGGCGCTGCTGGATGCGATCCGCTGGAAGATCCTTCGAGATACAGGCGCACCCGCATGAGCGCTTATTTTGAGGCCTTCTTTGCTCTGCACCGGGACCTTCCGCGTGAAGGTCCGGGCGAGGCGGCGGATGTGGCATGGGCCGCGTCGGTGGCCGGGACGTCCGCCACCGCGCAGATCGCGGATGTTGCCTGCGGGCCGGGCGCAGACATCGCCGCACTGCTGGCGGCTGCGCCTCAGGGTCATGTCACGGCGCTCGACAAGACGGCGCATTTCGTGGATCAGGCCCGCGCAGGCTGGGCGCCCGATCCGCGGGTCACGGTGCTGAAGGCTGACATGGCCAGCATCGCCAACTCATATGATCTGATCTGGTGCGCGGGGGCGGTCTATTTCCTCGGGGTCACAGAGGCGCTGAGTGCCTGGCGCAAATCCCTGCGGCCCGGCGGCAGCATCGCCTTTTCCGAACCCTGCTGGTTCACCGACGCCCCCAGCGACCGGATGCGCGCCATGTGGGCCGACTATCCCGCGATGACAGACGCTGCCGGTATTGACGCGCGGGTTGAGGCCGCCGGATACCGAACGCTGGGGACCCGCCGCGTCTCCGACGCCGCATGGGAGGCTTATTACGGCCCGCTCGATGCGCGCATCGCGGCGCTGCGTCCGGGAGCGGATGCAGCCCTGACGCAAGTGCTCGATGAGGCAGAGGAGGAGGCGGCCTGCTGGCGCGCGCATCGTCGCGAGGCCGGGTATCTGCTGAGCGTCGTCGCCCCGCGATGAGCGCTGCCGCTGAGTTCAACGCCTGCGCTGCACTGGTCGAACGCGGGGATCCCGACCGTTTTGCCGCGACCATGGCCAGCCCGCTGCCTGCGCGAGAGGTCTTGTTCCCGCTCTACGCTTTCAATGTGGAGGTCTCGCGCGCGCCATGGGTCACGCAGGAACCGATAATCGCAGAGATGCGCCTGCAATGGTGGCGGGACGCCTTGGCGGAGATTGCGGGCGGTGAGCCGGTGCGCGCCCATGAGGTCGTCACCCCGCTCAGCCGCGCGCTCACCGCGCCGCAGGCGCAGGCGCTCGATCCGCTGATCGAGGCACGCCGCTGGGACATCGGCAGCGAAGCTTTCGAGGATGAGGCCGCACTGTGGCGCTATCTGGACGCGACCACCGGCACCTTGCTGTGGATCGCGGCGCTGGCCTTGGGGTCCTCCTTCGATCACGAAGCCGCCTTTCGCCGCACGGCCCGTGCCGTGGCCTTTGCCAATTGGCTGCTGGCGCTGCCGGAGCTGGAGGCGCGCGGGAAACGCCCGATGCACGACGGCAGGCCAGAGACGCTGGCGCGGTTGGCCAAGGAGGCGCTTGGGGGCCTGTCAGCTCAGCGTCACCTCGACGCGCCCGCGCGGCTGGTGCTGTTGTCCGGATGGCGTGCACGGGGGATCCTGCGCCGCGCCGGGCGCACGCCCGCGCTGGTCGCGCGCGGCGCGCTGGCGGAACCTCCCGTGCTGCGGAGCCTGACGTTGATCGGGGCGCGTCTCTTGCGCCGGATCTGACGGGGCCCGAGAGCCGCTGGAGCCGCTCAGACCGGCTGCGGTTTGGGGCGCATGACCAACCAGATAAGTGCACCCCCGGCGAGGACCAGAAAGGGGATCATGGCGATATTGACCGCGGCCCAGCCCTGCTCGGCGCTGCCGCCGGAGCAGTTCATCAAGCCACCCGACGACAGCGAGGCCAGTGTAACGCCGCCAAAAACCAGCAGATCATTCAGCCCCTGCATCCGGCCCCGTTCATGGGGCTCATGCGCGCCCGCCAGCATCGTGGTGGCCCCGATGAAGCCGAAGTTCCAGCCGAGCCCGAGCAGGATGAGGGCGACAAAGAAGTGCCCCAGCTCGACGCCCGAGAGCGCCACGGCACCCGCTGCCCCGAGGATGAGCAGACCCAGCCCCATGATGCGCTCCACTCCGAAGCGCAGGATCAGATGGCCGGTGAAAAACGATGGCGCGAACATCGCCAATACATGGCCTGATACCACGTTGGCGGCATCCGGCTCCGTGAAACCGCAGCCGACGACGGCAAGGGGTGTCGACGTCATCACAAGGTTCATCAGCGCATAGGAAACCATCGCACAGACCACGGCAACGGCGATCCGCGGCGTTTTGAGCAACTGCCCCAGCGTGCGCCCCCGGGGGCTGTGTGCGGTCACAGGAACGGGCCGCGGGCTGTCCAGAAAGAGAAACAGCAGCATGCCCAGCACGTTGAGCCCCATTGCCGCCAGATAGATCGGAAAATAGCGCATGACGGTGGCGTCAGGATTGTTGCCGGTCAGCAGACCGACCAGCTGCGGCCCGATGACGGCGGACAAGAGCCCGCCCGCCATGACGTAGGAAATGGCCTTGGGCCGGAAAGCGTCCGAGGCGGAGTCCGCCGCGGCAAAGCGGAAAAACCCCTGAGACGACATGTAGATGCCGGTCATATAGCTGCCGACCAGAAACAGCCAGAACTGCGAGACGGTCAGCGCGTAGGCGCAGATCGCCGCCCCCGCCAGCCCGCCGAGCGCACCCAGCAGAAAACCCGCCCGGCGGCCCCACCGCTGCATCACCGCCGACAGCCACGGCGCCGTTGTCATCGACCCGAAAACGATCATGGAGATGGGCAGCGTGGCCAGACAGGCGTTCACCGCCATCTGTTGTCCCGCAAGCCCGCCCACGACGAAGATCATGACGATCTGACTGCCCATAAGCGCCTGCGCCATCACCAGCACGGCCACGTTGCGTTTCGCGCGGGTATCGTTTTCGGCTTGCATGGCGCTTGGGTACTGCGCCTGCGCGGGCGGAGCAAGGGCTCTCGTCACCTGTCGGGTTGGCCGTTGCATGCGGGGTGCGAAGCGCCCTCAGCGCGGTGTCGCTCCGTGACTGATTCGCTGATCGCGCGGAACCGCGGTGATGTGGGGCGGGCCACAGGCTGTCGCATCGCTCGGGCGCTGCACACTGCGGCCCTTGTGTTGCCGGTTGCCGCGCGTAAAGTCCAACCATGGTGCAGCGCGGGACAACTCTGGTGATGGCAGGCGCCCGCGAAGCGCACGGGCTCATCAGCAAGCTTTTGGCCCGCGGGCGGCAGGTCATTGCGTCGCTCCCCGCGCCGGAACGAACGTTTGACGCCTTGCCGGTGCCGACGCGCATTGGCGCCTTCGGGGACCAGGCCGCGTTGGAAGACTGGCTGCGGAGCGAGAAAGTCACCTGCATCATCGACGCCAGCCATGCTTTCGATGCCCGGATCGTTCGTCAGACGGTGCACGCCGCGACCCGGCTTGATCTGCGGTATCTGCGCGTCTTGCGGCCCGAATGGACGCCCGGTCGCCAGGATCGATGGAGCCAGTTTCGCAGCCTGCGCAAAGCGGCGGAGGCCGTCACGCGGGGCGAGCGGGTCTTTTGCAACACCGGGCGCGCCAATCTGGATGCCTTCGAAGATTTTCAGGGACAACGGCTCTATATCCGCCAAAACCATCCGACGACCGATGCCCCGCCCTTCGGATTCGCCCGGTTTGTGAGCGGGCAACCGCCCTATCCGCAACTGCAGGAGGAAGTGTTGTTCCGCGAGTTACGGATCACCCGGCTTATCTGCCGAAACGTGGGGGGCAGCGCCAGCATTTCGAAACTGCTGGCGGCGCGTCGCCTCGGACTGCGTGTGTCGATGGTGGCGCGTCCGGATCCGCCCGGCCACACGCCACGGGTCGAAACGGTGACGGAAGCGCTCGCCTGGGAAGCCGACGGATGAGCCCGGGCCGGTTGATCAACACGCAGGCCGACGTGGCCGAAGGGGCGGACTGGCTAGCGCGACAGGACCAACATCTGAAGCGGGCGTTGGCGGCGACCGGCCCTTTGCCGCTGCGCCGCAGGCCGGATGGATTTGCCGAGCTTTTGCGCGCCATCGTCGGACAGCAGGTCAGCGTCGCCTCGGCGCGGGCACTCTGGTCGCGGCTGGAGCAGGCAGGGGCCACGACGCCGCAGGCAGTGCTGAGCCTCAGCGCGGAGGAATTGCGTGCCCTCGGGCTCAGCAGGCAAAAGGCGCGCTATGCCCATGCTTTGGCGGATGCCGGCATTGATTTTCATGCGCTGCGCGAGGTTCCGGATGCCGAGGTCATCGGCACATTAACCGCCGTTACCGGCATCGGTGTCTGGACGGCTGAGGTCTACGCGATGTTTTCGCTGGGGCGTGCGGATGTTTTCGCGCCCGGTGATCTGGCACTGCAGGAAGCGGCGCGGATGATCTACGACATGCCCGAGCGACCCAAGGAGCGCGCACTGCGCGAGATGGCACAGGCCTGGTCGCCCTGGCGGTCGGTTGCGGCGCGATTGCTCTTTACGTACTACCGGGTGGCCAAGCAAAGGGATGGGATCACATGACACGGGTTTTGAATGCGGGCAGGCGGGCGCCGGTTTCCGGGCAGACACGCTCAATCGTGGTGTTCCTGCACGGCTACGGCGCCAATGGCGCGGATCTGCTGGGCCTTGCGGATCCGTTGGGCGAGCACCTGCCCGACACGCTTTTTGTGGCGCCCGACGCGCCCGAGGCCTGTGCCGGGGCGCCCATGGGTTTCCAGTGGTTCCCCATTCCCTGGATTGA
This sequence comes from uncultured Roseobacter sp., assembly GCF_947496515.1. Classification (GTDB taxonomy): domain Bacteria; phylum Pseudomonadota; class Alphaproteobacteria; order Rhodobacterales; family Rhodobacteraceae; genus Roseobacter. The sequence goes on from NZ_CANMDB010000004.1 coordinate 121,995, forward strand.
TGGCTCGTCCGAAGAGGAATCCATGCGCGGGATGATGCAGGCGGTCGATGATCTGAACGCCTTTCTCGACGCGCTGATGGTGGACGAGGACCTGCTGCCGGAGCAGGTCGTGCTTTTTGGTTTCTCGCAAGGGACGATGATGTCTCTGCACGTTGCACCCCGGCGCGAGGATGCGGTTGCGGGTGTCGTGGGCTTCTCCGGCCGTTTGTTGGGACCGGAGACGCTGGCCGATGAGGTGCAGGTGCGTCCGCCCGTGCTGCTGGTGCATGGGGATGCCGATGACGTCGTGCCGCCGCAATCCTTGCCCGAAGCCGCAGAGGCGCTGCAACAGGCAGGCTGGAAGGACGTCTTTGCCCATATCATGAAGGGCACCGGTCACGGTATCGCCCCGGATGGTCTGTCAGTTGCGCTGGCCTTCATGCGCGACAAGCTGAGCCTCTAGCGCACAGAGCTGTAGCCGTCATTTCCAACCCGGGCACTCGCTGCAAGGCAACCGTGATCACCAAAATGTGGCATACTGGCATCTCGATTGTCAGGCAGAGGTCATTGGCGATCATTCATCGCAATTTAACCGCCGTCGGGCATCGTCCACCGGTGGAGTTTGTGCATGCAGCGTTTCGAAATCGATCTGCTCGATCTCATTGATCATGCCGTGTTCGTTCTCGAACCGGATGATGAGGGCATGCCCAGATACGCCGCCTTCAATACCTTTGCCTTGAACGTTATTCAGCGCCCTCTGGATGACATCATCGCGCGGACGGCGGCCGAGGTGTACGGAGGGCGATTGGGTGAGATCGCGCTGGATCATCATCTGCGCGTGCTGGCCTCTGGCGAACCTGCGGTTTACGAGATCCTCCTGCCACTGGGCGGGATCCAGCGCCTTGTGCGGACCGCCCTGCGGCCGGTCACCGACGCGGAGGGGCGGGTGACGCGCATCTTTGGCAGTTCGACGGATATGTCCGGCAGGCAGGTCATGCGCGAGGTGCAGACCGAGATGAGCGCGCTCAATGGCGAGATGGAGGATTTCATCAATCTGGCGGCGCATGATCTGCGGGCGCCCATGCGCAATGTCTCCCAGATCGCCGAGATGCTGCGGGACGACTTTGAGGACAGAGGCGATGGCAAGCTGGAACTGATCGGGATGCTGGAAAAAACCGCGAAAAAGACGACCGCGCTGATTGGTGATGTGTTGTCGCAGGCGCAGGCGGTGACCCCCTTGCACGAGACGGTGCAGTTCGAGTTCTCGGAACTCGTCGACGAGGTGGCTCAGGTACTCGACCCGATGAAGCATTGCGTGTTTCATGCGGACACCGGGGTGATCGAAGGCGACCGAACGGTGTTTCAGATCATCCTGCGCAATTTGGTCGACAATGCCATCAAGCACGGTCAGCCACCCGCTGGCTCACCAGAAAACGTGCCGCTTGGTTGGGGTCTGGAGTTGCGGCTGAGCTTGAAGGACGGTGGTGACGGCTGTGTTGAGGTCGCGATCAGTGACAATGGCACCGGTTTCAGCGATCCGGCCTTGTTGTTTCTGGACAATGGGTCGCTGCGGGTTGACAGCGGATTTGGTCTTTTTGGCGTGCGACGGCTGATCTACACGCGCGGGGGCACCTTGACCGCGACGAACCTGCCCGACGGGCAGGGCGCGGTGGTGAGCTTTCGGTTGCCCGGGCGGATCATGTGATCGCGATCAGGGCTCAGGAATTCGTTTGGTCGATGACCGCAGGCCCATTCGCCTGGCATTGCGCAGGAGATCCATCAGTATCGAACGCGCTGTGATGTGAAGATGCGATCCAGGTCGTTCCACAGGCTCGCTACACCTGCAGCACTGAGCTCGCGGCATTGCGGGCAAGGAGGTAACCAGATCCATGAGCCAGGGGCCGACGGCGCGTCATCGGAGCGGGCCCCGTCGTTATCAGCATCGTCGGGGCATGCTGCCGTCATTTGTCCGGTTCTGTGCTGCACGCTTGTCTCATCCGCAGAGAGGTCTGGGGTGGATGGCATCCCCGTGCGACTGACCTCATCGCCGGGCGGCGACGCTGAAAACAGCGCCTCGATCTGTCACCTTGGCGTTACGAAACAGCCCTAACGGTGTTGCGACATCTTGTGGCCATACTAGGACTTGCCACCTTCCTGCCACGAGATATAGTCCGGATAGACGACACGGGCTGGTGGCGCGGCAGACGTGGGACAACAGACGGATCGGCAAGGAGTGTGCCTGCACATGGATGGCGATTTTAGAACGGATTTCACGCGCAACCCTGCGGCGCTGCGACACCGGCCTGCGCTGGTGTTGAATGCGGATTACCGGCCGCTGAGCTACTACCCGCTCTCGCTCTGGCCGTGGCAGGATGCGGTCAAGGCGGCCTGGCTCGACCGGGTGGACATTGTGGCTGAATACGAGGACATCGTCCGAAGCCCGAGTACCGAGATCAGGATCCCGTCGGTCGTTGTCCTGAAAGACTATGTAAAACCTCAAAAGCGCGTGGCCTTCACGCGCTTTAATTTATTTTTGAGGGATGAATTCCGCTGTCAGTACTGCGGTGCGAAGGGTGAATTGACGTTTGATCACGTGGTGCCGCGGGCGGATGGCGGTGTGACCAGCTGGCAGAATGTTGTCGCGGCCTGCTCCCCCTGCAATCTCAAAAAAGGGGCCAAGCCGCTGCACCGGACAGGCTTGTCGCTGCGCAAACCGCCCCGGCAACCCGGTGCCGAAGAGCTGCGCAACATGGGCCGGAAATTCCCGCCGAACCATTTGCACGAAAGCTGGATGGATTTCCTTTACTGGGACGCTGAGCTGGAGGCGTGAGAGAGTAGTAACAAGACGACGCAAAAGGCGCTGCCCCGATCGAAGCAGCGCCTTTATTGTACAGTCGTAGCGTCAACCGCTCGACAAGCTCGATTTAGCTATCGAACTTGGAGGCAATGTTGTCCGCAAACGCGTCGAGCATGGCATCATAGTAGACTTGGCTGTCCACCAGCACCTCACCGGGCGTTGTCCCGGATGGGTAGTAGGCCATCGCCTGCTCCGCTGAAACGGTCAGCGTATAGTCCATCTTGTTGAAGAGGCCCGGCGCATCGATTTCCACGTCACCGACAAGTTTGCTGTCTGCTGTGCCGATGGTCTGGGTAAACATGTTGGCAAGCTCGATCTCATCGATGTCCACCTCGACGGTGGCGCCTTCATCGTCAATCCGCGACACCAGGCGTTCGGCGATCTCCGCTTCCAGATCGGCGCTCAGGTTGCCCCACACTTGGGCGGCCTCGGCGTTTTGGACGGCGGTAAGATCAGCTTCGACCTCGACACTTTGCACAGAGCTGGCGGCATAGGCACCAGTGGAAAGCAGCAAGGCGGTTGCGGTGATTGTAAAGCGTTTCATCGTAATAACTCCTTCATTTTGCTCGGACACAGATGTGTATCGCTGTTGAGCACCGACACAACGTGCGCTCCCTGACATGGTTCCCAGAAAGTTACCGAAGAAATCGTCCGAAGATCGAAAATCGCCGCGAGCCGCTGTTTCGTGCCGCATGGAAAAGCGCTTTTTATCAGCGGTTTAAACCGGTTTTCATACGATCAGAAAAGCCTCGCCTCGGGAGGACGACAGGCACGGGTGCAGAACGAGGTCACCCGTCCAAATCAACCCAGACTGGTACGTGATCGGACGGTTTGTCCCGCCCGCGCACCTCTTTGTCGATCACGCAGTCGCGCAAGGCGTCCGCGGTCTGAGGGCACAACAGGATATGGTCGATGCGGATGCCTTGGTTGCGATTCCACGCGCCTGCCTGATAATCCCAGAAACTGTAGTGCCCGGGTCCCTGCACCCGCGCGCGAAAGGCATCCGTCAGCCCTAGGTTGAGCAACGCGCGAAAGGCGGTACGGCTTTCCAGTCGAAAGAGCGCATCCTCACGCCAGCTGTCCGGCGCGGCTGCATCTTCGGCCTGTGGAATGATGTTATAGTCACCGGCCATCAGAAACGGCGTCTCTTCTGCCAGAAGTTCTTTTGCCCGGGTCTGCAGCCGCTGCATCCACGCAAGCTTGTAGTCATACTTCGGTCCCGGTGCCGGGTTCCCATTGGGCAGGTAGAGCCCGCACACCCGCACGGCTGTACGCTCTCCCATAACAGTTGCCTCGATCCAGCGCGCCTGTTCGTCACCGTCATCCCCGGGCAGCCCGCGTGTCACATCTTCCAAGGGCAGCCGCGACAGGATCGCCACACCGTTGAAGCTTTTCTGACCGTGCGTCTCGACGTTGTAGCCCCGGTCCTCGAAGAGCGCGCGGGGAAAGGCGTCATCAACGGATTTGATCTCCTGCAGGAGCACCACATCGGGCTTTGCCTCATCAAGCCACTCTGGCAGCGCCGCGATTCGTGCCTTGATTCCGTTGATGTTGAATGTGGCGATCTTCATGCGCAGGCTCTCCTTGATGCCTTGCTATCGCCCAGCACCGGACGCAGGGCAAGCCAACAAGTCGCGGCAATGCAGCATTTCGTTAAGGTGATTCTTGTTAATGGTTAACCAAAAAGAGCCTGATTTGGTTAATATCCACAGAATTACCCTCTGTGGATAAAAAAAAATTAACGAAGATTACCAGATCGACTTCTCAAACTCCGCCGTTCACTACGCTCGGATTTTTGTGTGGATAACTGGGGGTTAACACATTCTTAACGCGAAAATACCTTTGCAACTCTCGTTAAGGGGGCAAGGCTGAAGGGGTAATCACTTCACTGGAAAGGGACGATCAATGACCACCAACTTGGCACGCCGCACTGCAACACAAATCGATCACGATGCACCGCAAACGGATCTGCACTGCGGTGCAGGAACCGAGCTTTTTACCACCAGCATGGGCCCTGCAAGCGGCGACATCATGAGCGGTGAGGCAACGGGTCTCTTCACCACGTCCATGGGCCCGGAAGCCTCGACTCTCACCGGCGCCGAAACCGGCCAATTCACAACGAGCATGGTCTCGGGCAGCGATACGCTGTCGGGTGATGTCACCGGTCTCTTCACGACCTCCATGTAACGCAACAAACAGGTCCGGACCCCTGCGGGTCCGGGCTCCACGCAACGCGCGGCCGGTGCTCGGGACAAAGGAAGAACCCCCATGTCTAACGTCGTCTCTTTGGATCTGCCGCGCAAACTGCCTCTCGCGGAACGCCAGTCGGTCTTTCTGGGCAACTTTTGCTGCAACAGGCGTCGGCGTGACGATGTCTTCTGGCTGAAGGAAAACGCGGAGCTTTTGAACATTCTGGCCAGCGGTGGTGCGATAGTGCCTGCCGAGGCCTTGGCGCCCTACCTGCGGATCTATGACGGGTTGGACGAACGGCTGCGGTTTTTCCCACAATACTACCGGTTCCTGCTCTCTATCTGCCTCGATCTGGAGGATCTGGGGATCCGGACAGACGGCACCGGGACGGGTTTGTGCGACTGGGCCGCCCGTATGGGGCTGCCGGAGGCGGAGCTTTCCGATCTGCAACGCGCCGAGGCGCGGCGGCTTTTGGCCCGGCGGGGCGTCACCACGGACGATCCGCAGCTGACCGAGCGGTTGCACCGCTTTATCAACCGATCCGAAACCTTTGCATTGCCCAACAAAAAGGCAGTCTACGAGCTGACACATATCGTCTTTTATCTGTCGGACTACGGGGTCACCGACCCCGGTTTCGACCCCGCCGCCATCACCAGTCTGGAGTTCGCGGGGCTGCTGGCCTATCTCGATCTCGACGTTGATCTGCTCGCCGAGGTTTGCGTCGCCATGCGCTTTGCCGGCAAGATGCCCAGCCCGATCTGGGAGGATTGGGTCGAACAGCAGATGCGCGGTTTCGTCCTGAGCCCGCGTGATCCCGGCGGCGCGGATGCGTATCACGAGTATCTGGTGACCAGCTGGTGGGCGGCTTTTGCGGACCGGCCCCAGTTCCCCGGTCAGCCAGAGGCCGCAGGGCTGACCATCCAGCGGCGGGGTGGGCAGAAAGGCCCGCTGCGGGCAATGTCGGAATACATGTTCCACCTCGGGGCTGCGCGCAGTGCGGATTGGAGCCGGATGCGCCAGGCCGTAACCGATGCCGTGGGCCACGATGGTGAGGCCGTGCTCAGCGAAGCGGAGCAGTCCTCCGACCAGTTCGGCGCCTTCTTTGAGGGATTTGCGCGGGCTGACTGAGCCTGCGCGACACTACATCGAGAACGACGTGCCGCAGCCGCAGGAACTGGAAGCATTGGGGTTGTCGATCACGAACCGCGCGCCGATCAGCTCTTCGCTGAAATCAATTGTCGCCCCGCCCAGAAACGGCAGCGAAACCGCATCAACCACGACTTTTTGGCCCGCGCCTTCGAGCACCAGATCGTCCTCGCGCGGCTCATCGAGCGCGATGTCGTACTGAAATCCGGAACAGCCGCCCCCATCCACTGCGATGCGCAGCGCTTTGCCGTCGGTGGCGGCACCGATTTCGGCCAGCCTGTCAAAGGCGCGGGACGTGACTTTGGGCGGCAGTTGCATGAGGACGCTCCTTGGGGGTGGTTTCATCCGGGCTCAGCACCGAATATAGAGATCCCGAGCACTGCCCACAAGGACCAGCCATGACCGCGATATATGCAACGGATCCTGCACAGACGCGAGGACGGCGGGTGTCCGAGGAAGAAAGCACCTTTCGCTCCTGCTACCAGCGTGACCGCGACCGCATCATCCATGCCAGCGCCTTCCGGCGGCTCAAGCACAAGACCCAGGTCTTTATCGAGCATGAGGGCGACTATTACCGGACCCGGCTGACCCATTCCATCGAAGTGGCACAGGTGGCGCGCACCATCGCCGGGGCGCTCGGGCTCAACCCCGAGCTGACAGAGGCCATCGCGCTGGCCCATGATCTGGGTCACACGCCCTTTGGCCACACCGGTGAGGATGCGCTGTCGGCCCTGATGGAGCCCTACGGCGGCTTTGATCACAACGCGCAGGCCATCCGCATCGTCACGCATCTGGAACGGCACTATGCGGATTTCGACGGGCTCAATCTGACGTGGGAGACGCTGGAAGGCTTGGCCAAGCACAATGGTCCGGTGGAGGCCCCGGTGCCCTGGGCGCTACAGACCTACACCGAGGCGCATGATCTGGAGCTGCACACATTCGCCAGTGCCGAGGCGCAGGTGGCCGCGATCTCGGATGACGTCGCCTACAATCACCACGATCTGCACGACGGGCTGCGGGCGGAGCTTTTTTCGACCGATGAGCTGGCGGAGCTGCCCATTCTGCAGGGGTGTTTTGAGGCGGTGGACCGACGCTATCCAGGGCTCAACTATTACCGGCGGCGGCACGAGGCGTTGCGGCGGTTCTTTGGTCTTCTGGTCGAGGATGTGATCGAATTCGCGCAGCGGCGGCTGCGGGATCTGGACCCGCGCTCGGCGGGTGATGTGAGGACGGCGGGGCGCACGATCATCCGCTTTTCCGATGAGGTCTTTGCGGACCTCAAGGTGATCCGCGCCTTTCTCTTTGACCGCATGTACCGCGCGCCGGCGGTGGTGGAGATGCGCGCACGCGTCACCTGCGTGGTCGAAGAGCTCTTTCCCTACTTCCTCGCGCACCCCGATCAGCTGCCCAAACAGTGGCGCAAGGATGTGGAAGCGGCGGAGGGCGAGACAGCTCTGGCGCGCATCGTGTCGGACTACATTGCCGGGATGACCGACCGCTTTGCCCTGCAAGAGCACGAGCGGCTTATCGCCACCTGACCCGGATGCAGGAGCGGTTGACCCGGCCTTGCGGCATGATACACCGCGCCAACCTCTGTCAAAGGACGCTGATATGAACCTCTTCGCCGATATTCGTGGGCTGGTGATCGCCTCGCTGGAAGAGATGGAGATCATGGCGGGGCAGTCGGACGCACCGCTTCACGCGATCACGGTCGAGCCGCCACGCGACGCGGCCCATGGTGACATGGCGACCAATGCGGCCATGGTGCTGGCCAAGCCGTTAGGCATGAAGCCGCGCGACATCGCCGAGGCTCTGGCAGAGAAGCTTGCCGCAGATCCCCGGATCACCTCGGCCGAGGTTGCAGGGCCGGGGTTTCTCAACCTGCGGCTGGCCGCGACGGTCTGGCAAGGGATCGTGGGCGCGGTGTTGGAGGCGGGCACCGATTTCGGGCGCGCAACGCTGGGGCAGGGAAGCCGGGTGAATGTGGAGTATGTCTCGGCCAATCCCACTGGCCCGCTGCACGTGGGTCATACGCGGGGCGCTGTCTTCGGCGATGCGCTGGCGTCCTTGCTGGATTACGCAGGCTTTGATGTGACGCGGGAATACTACATCAACGACGGCGGCGGGCAGGTCGATACGCTCGCCCGGTCGGTCTATCTGCGCTACCTCGAAGCGCACGGCCAGGAGGTCGCCTTTCCCGATGGCACCTATCCGGGCGACTATCTGATTGCCACGGGCGAGGCGCTCAAGGACAAGGTGGGCGATGCCTATCTGGATGCCGCCGAGGACGTGTGGCTGGCGGATGTGCGGGCGTTCTCAACCGATGCGATGATGGCGCTGATCCGGGACGATCTGCGCGCGCTCGGTGTGCAGATGGACGTGTTATATTCCGAGAAATCGCTCTACGGAACGGGGCGGATCGAAGCGGCCATCGAGGATTTGCGCGGCAAGGGGCTGATATACGATGGGACGCTCCCGCCGCCCAAGGGCAAGCAGACCGACGATTGGGAGCCACGGGTGCAGACGCTCTTTCGCTCCACCGCGCACGGCGATGACGAGGACCGACCGGTCAAGAAATCAGACGGCAGCTGGGCCTATTTTGCGCCCGACATCGCGTATCACTACGACAAGGTGCAGCGCGGCTTTGATCTGCTGATCGACGTCTTTGGCGCGGATCACGGCGGCTATGTCAAACGGATGAAGGCGGCGGTCTCAGCGCTGAGCGACGGTGCCGTGCCTCTCGACATCAAGCTGTGCCAGCTGGTGAAGCTCTTCAAGGACGGGCAGGAATTCAAGATGTCCAAACGTGCGGGCACCTTCGTGACGCTGCGCGACGTGGTCGATCAGGTGGGTCCGGATGTGACGCGGTTCGTGATGCTGACCCGCAAGAATGACGCCATGCTCGATTTCGATTTCGACAAGGTGATGGAGCAGAGCCGCGAGAACCCGGTGTTCTACGTGCAATACGCCCACGCCCGGGTCGCCAGCGCCATGCGCAAGGCGGCGGAGGCCGGGGTGTCACTGGACGATACCGCCCTCGCCGGGGCGGATCTGAGCCTTCTGGATCACCCCGCTGAGCTGACGCTCGCCGCCAAGCTGGCCGAATGGCCCCGGTTGGTGGAAACGGCGGCAGCAAGCCGCGAGCCGCATCGGGTGGCGTTTTACCTTTACGAGCTTGCGGGTACCTTCCACGCGCTCTGGAACAAGGGCAACGAAGTACCCGGTGTGCGATTCGTGCAGGATGACCCAAAAGTCACAACGGCGAAAATCGCCCTCGCGCGGGCCGTCAGCGTTGTAATTGCAGCCGGTCTTGGTATCTTGGGCGTAACACCGGCAGAGGAAATGCGGTAGCAAATCGCACCCTCCGCCCGAGCAGGCAAGCATCAGAAGAGATCCGTGGGGCAACGTATCCTGCGGGCAGCGAGGCAATGATGGCGGATATTGAATTCTCCCATGGCATGGGTGCCTATGGTCGTGAGCACGCGGCGGAGGAGGGCACGTCCTTCGCGGCGCTGGCCACCATGACCCATTTGGCGGGCGCGGTGGTATCGCTTGCGCTGATCGCGGGCATTGGCGTCTGGGGCTACAAATTGATGGTACGCGATGTTTCCGGCATCCCCGTGGTGCGTGCCGCCGCGGGCGAGATGCGCGTGCGCCCAGAGAACCCCGGCGGTCAGCTGGCCCGCCATCAGGGGCTTGCCGTCAACGCCATCGCCGCCGAAGGTGCCGCCACGGGCCCTGTCGATCAGGTGACCCTTGCGCCACGCGATATCGATCTTGCCGCCGAGGATCAGCCCATCGGGCGGCCTTCTGCCGAGCCGATCACAGCGCCCGCACCGCTTGCCCCCGCAGCGGAAGTGATCGCGGCGCCCGACATAGACCCCGCGACCGCCACAAGTGCTGCCATTGACGCCGTTGTCGCCGAACTCGCCCTGGATGCCGTCGCAGTCGCCGAGCCTGCCGCGGTCGCCGCTGCCGTCAAACGCCCGCGTCTGCGCCCGCGCAGCGCTGCGCCCACGCAGACTGCGGCCTTCGTGGTGGAGACGCCCTCGGCAGAGGTGGATGCCGCTGCGATCCCTGCTGGTACGCGGCTCGCGCAGCTGGGCGCTTTCGACAGTGCCGAGATCGCCCGTGCGGAGTGGTCCCGGCTGGAGACGCGGTTCGGCGAATATCTGACCGATAAGTCCCGCGTCGTCCAACAGGCGGCATCGGGTGGGCGCACGTTCTACCGGCTGCGCGCCATGGGGTTCATCGATCTGGCGGATGCGCGACGTTTCTGCTCTGCCTTCAAGGCCGAAGGGGTGGATTGCATCCCCGTCGCGAGCAAGTGAGCCGGTTCGGCGCGACAATCCTCGACGCCGACGGGCTGACGCTCAGCCGTGAAGAGATCGCGTTTTTCCGCGAGGCGAACCCCTTTGGCTTCATCCTTTTTGCCCGCAACATCGACACGCCCGATCAGGTCCGCGCTCTGTGCGATCAGATGCGCGATGCGGTGGGGCGCAACGCGCCGATCACCATCGATCAGGAGGGGGGGCGTGTGCAGCGCCTCCGCGCCCCGATCTGGACCGACTGGCTGCCACCGCTGGATTTCGTGACCGCCGCCGGGGCGCGGGCGGAAGAGGCGATGTATCTGCGCTACCGTCTGATTGCAGCAGAGCTTCATGCCGTGGGCATTGACAGCAACTGCGCGCCCATGGTCGATCTGGCCGGGCCCGGGACCCACGATTTCCTGCGCAACCGCTGTTACGGCAGTGACCCTGCGCAGGTCAGCCAGCTGGGCCGTGCCGTCGCCAACGGGCTGCTGGCGGGAGGCGTGTTGCCCGTGCTTAAGCACATGCCCGGTCACGGGCGTGCGACGCTCGACAGCCACTACGATCTGCCCCACGTGGATGCTGCCGCAGGCGCGCTGATCGCCGAGGATTTTGCCCCCTTTGCCGCACTCACCGATCTGCCCATGGGGATGACGGCGCATCTGGTTTATAACGCGCTGGACAGCCAACCGGCCACGCTGTCGCGGCGGATGATGCAGCTCGTTCGGGATGAGATCGGGTTCGACAATCTGATCATGACCGACGACATCAGCATGAAGGCGCTCAAAGGCTCACCGGAGGAGATCACCACGGGCGCGCTCGCCGCTGGGTGCGACGTGATCCTGCACTGCAACGCGCCGCTTGCCGACCGGATCCGCGTCGCCGACGCAGCGGGCGAGATGACGGACGCGGCGCAAACCCGCGCCGAGCGTGCGCTGGCGGCCCGGCAGACCCCCGATGATGTTGACATTGACGCCGCGCGCGCGCAGCTTGAGACGCTCTTGAGCGGCGCGTAAATCCGGGTGCGACATGGCTGAAACCCCTTTCGAGGAAGATACCGTCTCCGTGGCGGACCGGCTGGCCGCCGAGGCGCTGATCGTGGATGTGGACGGGTTTGAAGGCCCTCTGGATCTGTTGCTTACGCTGGGGCGCACGCAAAAGGTCGATCTGCGCAAGATTTCCGTACTGGCCTTGGCCAAGCAGTATCTGGCCTTCGTGGAGCGCGCCAAGTCGCTGCGGCTGGAGCTGGCGGCAGACTATCTGGTGATGGCGGCCTGGCTCGCCTTTCTCAAATCCCGCCTCTTGCTGCCCCCCGACCCGACAGAGGACGGACCCACGGGCGAGGAGATGGCCGCTCATCTGGCCTTTCAGTTGGAGCGGTTGCAGGCCATGCGGGACGTCGCGGCCCGGCTGATGGGGCGCGACCGGCTGGGCAGGGATTTCTTTGCCCGAGGCCAGACCCAGGAGGTCACGCGCACCCGCAAGGTGGCCTATACCGCGACGCTGCTCGATCTCATGCAAGGCTATGCACGCATCCGGACCCGGGATGAGTTCCGCCCCTTCGTAATGGACCGCGAAGCCGTTTTCACCATGGAACAGGCGCTCGACCGCATGCGCGGGTTGATGGGCTTTGCGGGCGACTGGACCGATATCGCGAGCTATCTCCCCGAGGGGTGGGAGCTTGACCCGGTGCGCCGCCGCTCCGCCACTGCCTCGACCTTTGCCGCCTCGCTGGAACTGGTCAAGGAAGGCCATCTGGAGATCCGCCAGTCAGAGACATTCGCGCCCATTCAGCTGCGCAAGAAAGGGCCCGCGAGTTGACCGACGAGACACCGCAGGAGGCGGAGGAGAGCCTCTTTGATGCACCGCCCATGGGCGAGCAGGAGCGAATGGTGGAGGCCATTCTCTTTGCGGCCGCCGAGCCGGTTTCCCTGCGCGAGTTGGCTGCACGCATGCCGCATGGGTCCGACCCGGCGGAGGCTCTGGTGCATCTGCGCAAACGCTACGAGGGCCGGGGCGTCACCTTAAAGCGCATCGGGGATGCCTGGACCATGCGGACGGCCCCCGACCTCGGCTTTCTGATGCAGCGCGAGACCGTCGAGACCCGCAAGCTGAGCCGGGCCGCGATCGAGACGCTGGCCATCATCGCCTACCACCAGCCGGTGACCCGCGCCGAGATCGAGGAGATCCGTGGTGTGTCGGTCAGCCGCGGCACCGTCGATCAATTGCTGGAGATGGAGTGGATCCGCTTTGGCCGCCGCAAGATGACACCCGGGCGCCCGGTCACCTTTGTGGTGACGGAAGGGTTCCTCGATCACTTCGGGCTGGAGAGCGCGCGCGATCTGCCTGGCCTCAAGGAATTGCGCGCTGCAGGGCTTCTGGAGAACCGCCCGCCGCCCGGCGCAGGGCTGCCTGGCCCCGAAGAGGCACCGGAACCGGAGGAGACCAAAGGTCAGAGCGAGCTATTCGAGGACTAGCGATGCGTCGCGGAGCAGAAAGCCACGGCGCAGCGAAAGGTTTTTCGAAAAACCTTTTCGCGGCCCGCTCACAGTCAATGCGGCGCGTGATGAGGTGATGTTCGGCGGTGGCTTTCACAGTTCAGCTGCCATTGGGAGCTCAAGGGCGAGCGACCTTTCAGAACCCGCCCGCGTGGCTTTGGGCTAAGCGGACAGCTGTGAGCGGCGCAGGGTTTTTCGAAAAACCCTGTTGCGGATGGATTGGGCACCGCAAGCGACCGGTCAGTGACGCAGGCCGCTCGCCACAGGAAAGGTACAAAACTGTATATCTCGCCGATCTCGAACCGTCCGGCGCGGGTGGAAACCGCAGACGTTGACGCTCTGGCTGATACCACGTCTGCCACACGAGACGCGCAGCCTCCTGTGAGCCGATAGCTAATGGAAATGTGACGGCGCGGCATCCCTCAGCGATACCTTGTCGCACTCCGTCCGGAGTGCGACCACGCGGTCGCGGGCCTTCCCGGCTGACCGCGACAAGCCGTGGCGTCTGGTGTGCTCCGAAGGTCGGTTACCCTAGAGCGTGCGGAAGTGCTTCGACAGTTTCAGGCCCTGACCCTGGTAGTTCGACGCGATGCCAGCCCCGTAGAGCTGCGTGGGCTGCTCTGCCATTCGCTCGTAGATCAGGCGTCCCACGATCTGGCCGTGCTCCAGCACGAAGGGCGCCTCATGGCACCGCACCTCCAAGACCCCGCGAGAGCCGGCGCCCCCTGCCGCATCATGACCGAAGCCCGGATCGAAAAACCCCGCGTAGTGCACGCGGAACTCACCCACCATGGCCAGGAAGGGCGCCATTTCCGCGGCATAGTTCGGCGGGATGGTCACGGCCTCGCGGCTCACCAGAATGTAAAAGGCCCCGGGATCCAGAATGATCTGGCCGTTCTCGCTATGGACCTCTTCCCAATAGGCGCGCGGGTCGTAGTGGCCGATCTGCTCCAGATCAATCACGCCGGTATGCGGCTTGGCCCGGTAGCCCACCAGCGTCGTATCCGGCAATCGCAGATCGACCGAAAACCCCAGACCGTCGTCAATCACCGCAGAGCCATCCACCAGCGGTGTCTCAGCGTGCAGATCGGTCAGTTCCGCATCGCTCAGCACCGCATTTCCCGCGCCAAAGCGGATCTGGTTGAGCCGCATGCCGGGCCGCACCAGAACGGAGAAGGACCGAGGGCAGATTTCGGCGTAAAGCGCGCCGCAGTAGCCCGGTGCGATGCGGTCAAACTCCGTGCCGCCGTCGGTGATCGTGCGGGTCAGCAGATCGAGCCTGCCGGTCGAGCTCTTGGCATTGGCGACCGCGTGGACATCTTCGGGCAGGGCCAGCGATTCCATCAGCGGCACGACGTAGACGCAGCCTTTTTCCAGCACCGCGCCGTCGCTCAGGTCCACCCGGTGCATCTCGAATTCGCGGAGCCGGTCGATGACCCGCGCCCCTTCGCCTGCCAGAAAGGATGCGCGGACCCGGTAGGCGGTGGTGCCAAGGCGCAGATCGAGGCTGGCGGGCTGGATCTGATCCGTGCCGATGGGGCGGCTGCCCGCGATCTCGCTGTCCGCGATCATCTGCGCAATGGTTTGATTGGGCAGCACACCGGTCATCGCAACGCTCCTCTTCGGGGCGGGGGGCGCCCGAAGGCGCGGTGATGTCGGTAAGTGGTCGGGCTAGCAGGACTCGAACCTGCGACCTTCCGTCCCCCAGACGGACGCGCTACCAGGCTGCGCCATAGCCCGACATCAGAGGTGTCATACCCGATCTGCGGCCCGAGGCAAGAGCGAATTGGCATCGTTCAACCGGCAGGGGTGTCTTTGTCCGCCGCGGCCATCCGGTCGCGCAGGCGGGTGAGTTCCGACAGCAAAGACCCGGCCTTGTCCCGCGCGGCGGGCGAGAGGTCCGAGTGCGCGAGCAGGGCCGACAAGAGAGCGGGCTTGGCGGGCATCTCTTCCTCGCGCGGCAATGGCGCGACCTCGATCACCCGTGGCTTGGGCAGGGTGGTGGGTGCCTCCTCAGGCGCGTCAGGGGTGACATCAGATGCTTCGGGGGTTGCCTCCACAGCGTCGTCAGTCGGGCTGTCCTGAGCGGCTTCTGCCACTGGCGCCGCACGGGGCCTGCGGACAAAACTTGGCATCGCATCCCCAGCTTCCCGCTCCGGTTTGGCCACAGTGTCTGCGGCCGGTGTCAGGTCCAGTTCAGGCTGCGCGTCCATCGCGGCACTCTCGGCCACCTCTGCCTCGGGTGTGTCTTCTTCCGGCGCGTGCTGAGCTTCGGTGGTTGGTTCTGTATCGTCGTCCGCCGGTATATCGTCATCGGTCTCGGCAGCAGCGACGCCTTCTGAAGAACCGGTGTCTTGGGTGTCTTCTTCTACGATCTTCGCCTCAGAGTTTGCTGTGTCACTTGTCGCATCCTCCCCGAGTGGTTCTGACGGCACGTCATCCTCAACGGTGTCGGCAATGTTCGGCGCGTCGCCATCTGTCACGTCAGCATCGAGCGTGTCGTCTTGGGCCTGGGGGGTATCTTCTGTCCTCGCTGCGGTCAGCCTCGCATCATCGGGTGTCTCAATGTCCGCTTCGGCAAGGGCGTCAACCTGCTCTGAACTCACGCCGGTCGGTGCGTCCTCGTCAGGCGAAGCGTCCGCCTCCGGCAACGCTTGCGTGTCCGGTTCATCGGGCTTTGCGGTTTCTTCGGAGGCAGTCTCTACGGTGTCCGGCTCATCCAGACCGTCGGCGATCGCCCTCTCTGTGCTTTCGTCGTTCGAAAGCCCGGGCAGCGTCTCATCATCTGACGTTTCCAAGGTCGCCGCGGGTGCATCTTTGTCCGAGGAGGGGGCATCGGCTGCGACCTCGGCCCCCGGCGCTTCCGTGCTGTCTTCATCCTCATCTACGGAGGACAGGTTTTCGGTCGGGCCGTCCGAGGGTGCTGGCTCGTCTGGCTCCATCGCGGAGGTGGGCGTGTCCGGGACAGCGGTCGAAAGATCATCGGTTGGCGTGACCGCGGCAGTGTCGTGCGATTCTTCGTCGGTGGGCGCCGCTGGTGCGGAATCCATGCTCGAAGATTCCGGTAGCGGTGTCTCCGCGTCCGCTGCCTCCACCGTCGTGTCGGAGATGGTCTCCTCGGCGGGACTATCCTCGAGTTCTGTCGCATCCGCGGCGGGTTGCGTGTCCACTGCCGGCATCTCCGCGGCGGTAACCGGGGCGTCGTCCTGACGCTGTTCGGTGTCTGGCTCTGCCAAAGCCTGTTCGGATCCAGCGTCGTCTTCCGGTGCAGCGGCGACTGTTTCCTCGGTCGGTTGCGCATCCGACGCGGGAAGATCGCCCTCCGGTGTCGTCTCATCCGCGACTTCAGTCGCCACGGCCTCTTCAGCCTGCTGTTCCGCCGCAGGTGTCTCGTCCGTGTCCGCCTTGGCAGCGCGCGGCACGCCGCTTTCCATCACCGCCATTGTCAGATCATCCAGCGGTTGGGACTGGTCGATGACCTCGCTCATGCCGCGTTCGCGCAGGATCTTTTGCACGCCCTTGATCGTCAGACCGTCGTCATGGAGCAGCTTTTTGATGCCCCCGAGCAACAGCATATCCGACGGCCGGTAGTAGCGCCGCCCACCGGCGCGCTTGATCGGCTTGATCTGGTTGAACTTGCTCTCCCAAAAGCGCAGCACATGCGCCTGCACGCCCAGCCAATCGGCGACCTCCGAGATCGTGCGGAACGCGTCGGGGGATTTCGACATCAGATCAGGACTTGTTGCCGTCGGCGACGCGGTCCTTCATCAGGTGCGAGGGGCGGAAGGTCAGTACCCGGCGCGGATTGATCGGGACCTCTTCGCCGGTCTTTGGGTTGCGTCCGATGCGGGCCGATTTGTCCCGGACAGAAAAGGTGCCGAAGGACGAAATCTTGACCTGTTCGCCGCGGACCAGTGCCTGGGACAGATGCTCCAGCACGGATTCGACCAATTGCGCGCTCTCATTACGTGACAGCCCCACCTCGCGGAAGACGGCTTCGCTCAAATCCATACGTGTCAACGTCTTTTCCGCCATGGTCATCCTCCGCCCAGTTTCGGCAACCATAGGGGAGGGGGAATTTCAGAGTCAATATCAATGGCTTGGCGGAGAGACTTTATGCCGGTTTTCCGCCCTACCAGCGGAGCACGACAGCCCCCCACGCAAGGCCTCCGCCAATCGCCTCCGTCACGATCAGATCGCCGGGTTTGATCTGCCCGCGCGCCTGACCAACCGACAAGGCAAGCGGGATCGAGGCGGCCGAGGTATTGCCGTGGTCCTGAACCGTGACGACGACCTTTTCCATGGGCAGGCCGAGCTTCTTGGCGGTGCCCTGAATGATGCGGATATTGGCCTGATGGGGCACGATCCAGTCCACGTCGCCGGGCGAGACACCCGCGCGCGCCATCGCCGTGTTGGCGGTCGCGGCCAGCTTTTCCACCGCGTGGCGGAAGACCTGATTGCCCTGCATCCGCAGATAGCCCGTGGTGCCGGTGGAAACGCCGCCGTCCACGTAGAGCAGATCCTTATGCCGCCCGTCGGAGTTGAGGTCGGTGGCCAGGATCCCGCGATCTTCGGGGCTGCCGGTGCCGTTTTGCGCTTCCAGCACCAGCGCGCCTGCACCATCCCCGAAGAGCACGCAGGTACTGCGGTCGGTCCAGTCCATGATCCGGCTGAAGCTTTCCGAGCCGATCACCAGCACCCGCTGCGCCTGACCCGACAGGATCATCGCATTGGCATTGCTGAGCGCGTAGATAAACCCGGCGCAGACTGCCTGAACGTCAAAGGCAAAGCCTTTCGTCATGCCAAGCTCGGCCTGAACCATGGTCGCGGCGGACGGAAAGGTCAGATCGGCGGTCGAGGTGGCCAACACGATCGCATCCACATCCGCCACGTCAAGGCCTGCATCCTCCAGGGCCGCGCGCGCTGCAGCGGTCGCCATGGCCGAGGTCGTTTCCCCTTCGGCCACGAAGTGACGCCGTTCGATGCCGGAGCGCGATCTGATCCACTCGTCATTGGTGTCGAGCGTCGCCTCGAATTCCGCGTTGGTCACGATGCGGTCGGGCAGGTAGTGTCCGGTTCCTCGGACCACGGCGCGCAAACTCATCCTGTAGGTTCCTCGGCGGGTAAGGCGGCCACATGGGCGGCCAGCTTATCGGTAAACTTGATGTCGGCGAGCTGTGCGGCAAGTTTGATCGCTGCCGAAACCCCTGTCGCATCTGCGGCACCGTGGGATTTGACCACCGTGCCGTTCAACCCCAGAAAAACGCCGCCGTTGACCCGCCGGGGGTCGATCTTCTTCTGCAGTCGCCGCAGTGACGTATAGGCCAGCAGGGAGGCAAGGCGCGACAGGGGCGAGAATTTGAACGCTTCGCGCAGCCGGTCCCCGATCAGGCTGGCGGTGCCCTCGCCGGTCTTGATGGCCACGTTGCCCGTGAACCCGTCGGTCACGATCACATCACAGAGGTCACCCGAAATATCGCCACCCTCCACAAACCCCACGAACTCGAACCCGGCGGTTTCACGCTGGTCGCGGATGAGCTCATAGGCTTCTTTCAGCTCGGTATTGCCCTTGTGCTCCTCGGTGCCGACGTTCAGCAACCCCACACGAGGCCGCCGCAGGTCGAGCCCGTTGCGCGCATAGGACATGCCCATCAGTGCGTAGCGCAGCAGATCATCGGCGTCGGCCTTCACATCTGCGCCCACGTCCAGCATCACGTTGAAGCCTTGCGGATTGGAGGAGGGGTAGAGCACGGCGATGGCGGGCCGGTTGACGCCCGGCAGCTTGCGCAGGCGGATCATGGACATCGCCATGAGTGCGCCAGTGTTGCCGCAGGAAACCGCGACGGTGGCGGTTCCGTCGCGCACGGCCTCGATGGCAGACCACATGGAGGTTCCCTTGCCGTTGCGCACGACCTGGCTGGGTTTGTCGTCCATGCTGACAACATCAGCCGCATCGCGGATGTCGACGCGACCTTCCAGTGCGCGGCGCCGGGCGACAAGCTCTTTCAACTCAGCCTCGGGCCCGTGCAGAATGAAACCGATGTCGGGATTTTTCTGAGCCGAGGACGCACAGCCCGCAACGATTGCTGCGGGACCTTTGTCGCCTCCCATCGCATCGACAGATATGACAATACGTCTGGAACTGGCCCGCGCCTGATCGCGCTGATGCGTTGCTGGTTCGACTGCCCCCACGCCCTCTGCCCTTATTGTTTAGGGGAGAGGTTTAGGCCGCGTCGTCTTCCAGATCAATCTCTTCTGTCAGCGCGACAATTTCTTTGTCGTCATAGTGACCGCAGGCCGCACAGACGTGGTGGGGGCGTTTCAGCTCGCCACAGTTGGTGCATTCGTTGGGGTTGGCGGCAACCAGAGAATCATGTGCGCGGCGGTTGTTGCGGCGCGATTTGGAGACTTTGTTCTGTTGAACAGCCATTGTCTTGGGCCTTTTGTCGTTCGGGGCCGGGGGCGCAGGTGCTGCGCGGGGCCGGGTTTCTATTCGGATCCACTCATGGGGCTAGGCGTGCGTTTAGGCCCAAGCCTGACCCAAATGCAACCCCGTTCGGGTGAGCCGCGCAAAATACCGGGATTGCGCGGTGGTGCAAGTCATTTTTCGCGGGCGGTTGCCCCGCAAACTACTCCTTGGTCGGATCGTCCATCTGAGCCTTCAGGGCGGCGAGCCCGGCAAAGGGCTTGGCGTCTTCGTCGCGCATCGGTGCCACCCCTTTTTCGGCAAAGACCTGAGGATCCGCCGGTTCATCGGTACTGCGGGGATAAAGAGGCAGCGCAAGCACCAGCGCCTCTATCATCACCTGTTCGGGGTCGATCCACTGGCCAAGGGGTTCAATCGTGTCGTCCTCGGGCATTTCGGTCTCGGGGGCCGTGGTCTCGTTGTAGTCTGCCAGATACGTGCGCGTCACAGGCACGTCGAGCCGCGTTGTCACCGGCTCCAGCGTGACGCCGCAGGGCTGCACCACGGTGGCACCCAAAGTGCCCGTCAGGCTCCAATCTGTCCGGCCCTGCGACGTGACATGGCCGGTGAAGGACAGTTTGCGCAGCCCCAGCAGATCCAGTTCCGATGCCAGCGCGCGCAGCGCATCCGCTTCGGGGCGCAGCGAGAATGCTGCCTTCGCGTTGGGGTTGAGATCCGCGACCCGCAAAGCGGCGGGATGGGGGGTCGGTTGCCTGGCCATCATATGCTTTCGTTTCTTGAACCACCCTCGGTCCATGGTGTAAGCGAAATAAAAGCCGCGCAGGCGAAGAACAAGAGGGCAGGGCGCATGGGCATCACGAAAGCTATTCAGGCCTGGGGGCCGCGCGCCGCTGTGGCGCTGCTGTGTCTCGCTGTGTCGGCCTGCGCCAGCCAGTTTCGGGAGCACGGGTATATCCCGCCGCCCGAAGATCTTGAACAGATCGTCGTAGGCATCGACACTCGCGCTAGTGTTCAGGAAACACTCGGCAGTGCGGGAGCACGGTCGGTGACCGGCGACAGCGGCATGTACTTTGTGCGCAGCAGGTTCCGCACCTTCGCGATGCTGGAGCCGGAAGTGGTCGAGCGCGAAGTGCTCGCGATCAGCTTTGACCAGAACGATGTCGTGACCAATCTGGAAACCTTCGGTCTGGAACGCGGACAGGTGGTGCCGCTGACCCGCCGCGTTACCAGCTCCAGCGTGCGTGACAGCACCTTCCTGCGGCAGCTCTTTGGCAATATCGGTCGGTTCACGCCCACAGGCAGCGGCGGCGGCGGTCTCGGTCTGTAGGTGTCATCGTTGCGTCACCCCGACCGTGGTAGCGCGGTCTCGACAGGGGGGTGGAGCTGGCCATGACCACGCTTGAAAGAGGTCTCTACAGGGCGCGTCTTGCACAGAGCCGCGCGGATCTGCACGCGGCACAGGCCCTGCGGGCGCGTTGTTTTGGACTGGCCGGACGCCGCGATGAGGATGCTTACGACGCTCACTGCAGCCATGTCCTGATCGAAGAGGCTGCAACGGGTGCGCTTGTCTGCACCTTTCGGATGCAGGATCTCACATCTGACCGGCTGGAAAGCAGCTATGCGGCCCAGTACTACGAACTCTCCGCGCTGAGCGGCTATGAGGGTGGGATGGTCGAGATGGGGCGCTTTTGCGTCGATCCCGCCCGCCGCGACCCGGACATATTGCGGATCGCCTGGGCCGCGATGACGGCCTATGTGGACGCGCAGGATGTGCGGTTGCTCTTTGGGTGCTCATCTTTCGCGGGCACGGAGACGGCGACCTATCTGGACGCTTTCGCCATGCTCAAGGCGCGACATCTGGCGCCCGCGCGCTGGCTGCCCCGGGTCAAGGCGCGCGAGGTCTTCCGGTTTGCCGCGCGGCTGCGGCGCAAGCCGGATCTGAAAAAGGCCATGACACATATGCCGCCCCTGCTGCGCACCTATCTGATGATGGGTGGCTGGGTCAGCGATCACGCGGTGGTGGACCGGCAGATGAACACGTTGCATGTGTTCACCGGGGTGGAAATCGGCGCGATCCCGGCCGCACGCAAACGCCTGCTGCGCGCACTTGCTTGACCCCGAGGCCCGCGCGGCATAGCTCCGCCGCATGGCCCGTATACCCTTGCTGCAACTGACCGACATTTCCCTGACCTTTGGGGGGGATCCTGTGTTCGAGGATCTCAGCCTCGTGGTGCAGCCCGGCGACCGGGTGGCGCTGGTGGGGCGCAACGGGTCGGGCAAATCCACGCTGATGAAGGTGATGGCCGGTCTGGTGGAGGCCGATCGTGGCGAGGTGGTGGCCGGGCCGGGTGTCTCCGTCGGCTATATGGAGCAGGACCCGGATCTCACGGGCTTTGACACTTTGGGTGATTTCGCGGCCCACGGGCTGGAGCCCGCGCAGATGTATCTGGTGGAGCGTGCCGGTG
Source organism: uncultured Roseobacter sp. (assembly GCF_947496515.1). Taxonomy (GTDB): domain Bacteria; phylum Pseudomonadota; class Alphaproteobacteria; order Rhodobacterales; family Rhodobacteraceae; genus Roseobacter. The sequence goes on from NZ_CANMDB010000004.1 coordinate 143,867, forward strand.
AGGGGCTGAAGTTCGACCCTGCCCGACCCGTGGAGACCGCCAGCGGCGGCGAGCGGCGGCGCGCAGCACTCGCCCGGCTGATGGCGCAGGACCCCGATCTGATGCTGCTCGACGAGCCCACCAACCATCTCGACATCGAGGCGATCTCCTGGCTGGAGGCGGAGCTGCGCCAGAGCCGCAAGGGCTATGTTGTGATCAGCCACGACCGCGCCTTTCTGCGCGCGCTGACCCGGGCAACGCTCTGGGTTGACCGGGGCGTGGTGCGGCGGCAGGAAAAAGGGTTCGCCGATTTCGAAGCCTGGCGCGACGACGTCTGGCAGACGGAAGACACCCAGACCCACAAGCTGAACCGCAAGATCAAGGCGGAGGCCCGCTGGGCGGTCGAGGGGATCTCTGCCCGGCGCAAGCGCAATCAGGGGCGGGTGCGCGCCCTGCAGGATCTGCGGGCCGAGCGCGCCTCGCAGATCAAACGCCAGGGCACCGCGGCCATGGCCTTTGAGGCGGGGCCGAAATCCGGGCGCAAGGTGATCGAGGCGGATCAGATCAGTAAGTCCTTTGGCGAGACTGTCATTCTGCAGCCCTTTTCCATCACCGTGCAGCGCGGCGACCGGGTGGCCTTTGTCGGACCCAACGGGGTAGGCAAGACCACGCTGCTGAACATGCTCATCGGAAAACTGGCCCCGGACAGCGGCACGGTGACCCCGGGCACCAACCTTGAGATGGCGGTTTTCGACCAGACCCGCGCACAGCTCGACCCCGACATGAGCCTGTGGGACAGTCTGACAGGCGATCCGGACATGCGTGTGTCCGGCAAGGCAGATCAGATCATGGTGCGGGGCCAGCCCAAGCATGTGGTGGGCTATCTCAAGGAGTTCCTCTTTGACGAAGCGCAGGCGCGCGCGCCCGTCCGGTCGCTGTCGGGCGGGGAGAAAGCCCGCCTGCTGCTCGCCCGGATCATGGCGCGGCCCAGTAATTTGCTGGTGCTGGACGAGCCGACCAACGATCTGGATGTGGAGACACTCGATCTGTTGCAGGATCTCCTGGGCCAATACGATGGCACGGTGATGATCGTCAGCCACGACCGCGACTTTCTTGACCGGGTCGCGGCGGTCACCATCGTGTTGGAGCCGGGCGGGCGCGCAACGGCCTACGCCGGTGGCTGGAGCGACATGCAAAGCCAGCGCAAGGAGGTTGCCAAAGCCGAAAAGCCCGCCAGGCAAAAGACCGGTGGCACCGCGCCGAAGCCGAAAACCGGCGGCGCGGGCCGGCTGAGCTTTACCGAGAAGCACAGGCTGGAAGCATTGCCCGACGAGATGGCGCAGCTGGAGGCGGAGATCAGCAAACTCGAAACCTTGCTGAGCGATCCCGCGCTCTTCACCGATGCGCCGGTCAAGTTCACCAAGGCCACCGAGGCGCTCGTTGCGCGTCAAAAGAAACTGAGCGCGGCAGAGGAGGAGTGGCTGACGCTGGAGGAGCGGGCGGAGAACGGCTAGCGCATGCGCAGGGCGCCGTCGATGCGGATGACCTCTCCGTTCAGATACCCCGCTCCGATGATGAAGGCGGCCAGCGCTGCGAACTCCGCCGGATCGCCCAGCCGTGGCGGGCAGGGCACGTCAGCGGCCAGCTGTGCCTGCACCTCCTCTCCCAGACCGGCCAGCATCGGCGTCATGAAAATCCCCGGCGCGATGGTCATCACCCGGATACCGCTGGAGGCGAGATCACGCGCCATCGGCAGGCAGAGCCCGACCACACCGCCCTTGGAGGCCGCATAGGCTGTCTGGCCCTTTTGCCCGTCGAAAGCGGCAATGGAGGCTGTGTTGATGATGACGCCGCGCGCGCCCGTCTCGTCAGCGGTGTTGCCCTGCATCGCCTCCGCCGCCAGTCGGGCGACGTTGAAAGTGCCCACGAGATTGATGTCGATGGTACGAGTGAAGAGCGGCAGCGGATGCGGCCCGTCGCGCCCCACGGTCTTTGCCGCATCGGCGATACCGGCGCAGTTGATGGCGGCGGTGATCCGTCCCATGCGCTTGATGGCCAGCGACACGGCTTCCTCCACCGAGGCGGCATCGGTTACATCGGTTTGCGCAAAGCTCGCGCCGATCTCGCCCGCGATGGCGGTTCCGCGCGCCGCGTCCCGGTCCAGCAGCGTCACCTGCGCGCCTTGTGCTACCAGATGGCGCGCGGTCGCCTCTCCCAGACCTGAGGCCGCGCCAGTGACAATCGCGGCAGTTTCGGTGATCTGCATGGGGTTCTCCGCTCGGGTGTGCCTTGCACAGAAGCACGCAGGCCGCGGGCTGTCTAGGTCCCGGCCATGAGAGCCCGGTCCAGTCTGGCCAGCGGACGCGCGAGCGGGCGCAGCGCCGGCGCATAGATCCACGTACCGCCCAGCCGCTGCGTCACAGCACCTGTGCCCAGCTTGAACCGCGCGCGTCCGGCACCCTCTTCGGTGTCGAGCGTGCCCAACTCCAGCCGCCGCATGCCCTTGCGCCGGGCCCAGAGAATGGCCTGCCACATGAGCAGCGTCTGTGCCGAGGTCAGACGCCCCAGAGGCCCGGTATGGCCGATGTGATAGCTTGCCACCTCACCGTGGCGCAGCAGCAGGAGAGCGGAGACCGGGTTGCCGCCCAGTCGCGCCGTAAAGAGCTTGGCCTGGCTGGGGTTGGCGCGGGCAAAGGCGCGGGTCAGCGCAGGCGGCCAGCTACGGTACCGGCGCGCGCGCTGCTGCTGTGCATCCATCTGGAGCAGCCAATGGGAGGGATCATCTGGCAGGTTCTGCCGCGAGATCCGCAATTCCTGCCGCTGCGCATGGCGCAGCCGGTTACGCCACTTCTGGTGCAGACCTGCCATCAGCGCGTCCTCCCCGGGCGATAGATCGAGCCAGGCCACCGTGGTCGGGCTGACCACGGGCAGGGCGCCCAGCTGGCCCAGGGGCATTGGCGCATCAGGGCTGAGGATAACCGGTCCGCGCCCGGGCAGCCGTTCCAGCAGGCGGTGCATGTCAAAGACCGTCTGCGCGCGGGGTCTGACGATCATCCGCACGGGAAGTGGCCCGAAGGTGCGGTGCAGGACCAACGTGCCACAGGCCAGCCGCTCGGGCGTGCGTCCGAATGCTGCCAGGGCCCGATGAAACGCCTCGCTCTGCTGAAGAGGGACAGGGGCGGAGACGGGAGCAGCATCGAACATGGGCCGCATTAACGCATCTGAAACCTAAGTGCGGGTTAATGTGGCCATGAAAAAGACTGTCCAAGGCATCGCTGCCCCCGCCCCGCGTCTGACACGCACCGCCGCTTTCCTTATTGCGGTTGGCATGTCCATCCCCGTCTTTGCCGTGCTGACGCTGATCGACAGGCTCTGGTTCTGAACAAGAGCGCAGGGTCGGCACTGATCCAGCGGGCTGCGGCTGTCGCATGAGCGTTCTCGGGTCGTTGCCAGCCCCGGAAGCATTCTGGTGTCGACGCGACACCACCGCTTTGATGATGGCCAACCGATAGAGCCGGCGTCGGTTTATGGCGGGCATGCTGTTTGGCTCCACCATCCCCCCGGGGGGGGCGATTGGGATACTCGGCGGGCCCGTTCAGATGCCCAAACAAGAGCGTCTCAGATACGGCTACCTGCGGACAAAGGTGCCGACATAGCGCCGGATCGCACGATCAAAGCCACCATGCCGGACCTCTGTCTCTGCCTAGCCAAGCTGCACCAGCGCGTGACGTTTCTTGCCCGCGCTGAGTTTGAGCGGGCGCGACAGCGCTGCCGCGTCAATCATCAGACCCGCATCGGTGAGCGGCACATCGTCCAGCCGCGCACCATTCTCCGCGATCAGACGTTTGGCTTCCTTGCCGGAGCCCGCCAGACCCGATTTCACAATCAGCTGCACCACGGAGATACCGCTGCCGAGATCGGCTTGGCTCAGGGTCAGGGTCGGCAGATCATCCCCCACGCCGCCCTTTTCGAAAACTTCGCGGGCCGTGGCCTCCGCGGCTGTCGCAGCCTCCGCACCATGAAGCAGGGTGGTGACTTCGGCGGCCAGCGTGACCTTTGCGTCGTTGATCTCCGCGCCTTGCAGCGCGCCCAGCCGGTCGCATTCCTCGACCGGTAATTCAGTGAAGAGTTTCAGGAACTTGCCCACATCCGCATCGGCCACGTTGCGCCACCATTGCCAGAACGCGTAGGGCGACATCATGTCAGCGTTCAGCCAGACGGCCCCTTCGGCGGATTTGCCCATCTTCTTGCCATCGGCTCGGGTCACCAGCGGTGTGGTCAGGCCGAACGCGTCCTCCCCGTCCATGCGCCGCACCAGATCGGCGCCCGAGACGATGTTGCCCCATTGATCCGACCCGCCCATTTGAAGGCGACAATCATAGCGGCGGTGCAACTCCAGAAAATCATAGGACTGTAGCAGCATGTAGTTGAATTCGATGAAAGACAGCGGCTGTTCGCGGTCCAGACGTGATTTTACGCTCTCAAAGGCCATCAGCCGGTTGATCGTGAAATGCTTGCCGATATCGCGCAGGAAATCGATGTATTTCAGCTGGTCGAGCCATTCCGCGTTGTTCACCAGAGGCGAATCCAGCGGCCCGTCGCCGTAAGAGATGTAGCGCGAGAACACCTGCCGGATGCCGTCGGCGTTGTGGTTGATCTGCTCAACCGACAGGATCTTGCGCATTTCGTCCTTGCCGGACGGATCGCCCACCTTGGTTGTGCCGCCACCCATCAGCGTGATGGGCCGGTGCCCGGTTTTCTGTAGCCAGCGCAGCAGCATGATCTGCACCAGATTGCCGATATGCAGGCTGGTCGCGGTCAGATCAAAGCCGATGTAGCCGGTAACAACCCCCTTGCAGAGCCGCTCGTCCAGCTCCTGCAGATTGGTGCAATCGGCGATGAAGCCGCGGCTGCTCAGCTCATGCAGGAATTCGGACTTGGGGCGATAGGTCATCGGACTTGCTCTTGGCTGGAAAACTGCACACTCTATAGGCGGTGCGCAGACAAAGGAAAAGACTTTGCCCAAAGCCTCCCTGAAAACCGGCGCGCTGACCGCCATGGGCACCATGAGCGGGACGTCTCTGGACGGGGTGGATGCCGCCGCGATCAGCACCGATGGCCATCGGATCATGGGGTTCGGAGCCTCTGCCTATCGCGCCTATTCCGACGCAGAACGGGCGGTTTTGCGCGCCGCCCTGGGCCACTGGTCTGGCCCCGCGGTCGCGGCTGCGGCGGAGATCGTGGAGCGCGCGCATCTGTCGCTGTTGGCTGCACAAGACGCGGTGGATCTGATCGGGTTTCATGGCCAGACGCTGGCCCACGCGCCAGCGGATGGGCGCACGCTGCAGGTGGGGCACGGGGCGCGCTTGGCAACGGTGCTCGGCACACCGGTGGTCTGGGATTTCCGCGGGCTGGACGTGGCAGAAGGCGGCGAAGGCGCGCCGCTGGCACCCTTTTTCCATTTTGCCTGTGCTCAGCACATTGGCGCGGAGGCGCCGCTGGCGTTTCTGAACCTCGGTGGCGTCGGTAACCTGACATATCTCGACCCGCGCTTTGATGCGCCGGAGGCGCCCGGCGCGCTACTGGCCTTTGACACCGGGCCCGCCAACGCGCCGATCAACGATCTGATGCAGGCACGACGCGGGCTGCCCTATGACGACGGGGGCGCCTTGGCCCGCGCAGGTCGGGTGGACCGGTCGGTCGTGGCGATGTTCGAGGCCGAAGCCTACCTCGCCCGCGTGCCGCCCAAGTCTCTGGACCGGGACGATTTTCCCCGCCTGCTGCCGTTGGTCGAGGGGTTGGGCGATGGGGATGCCGCCGCGACACTCACTGCCATTTGCGTCGCCGGGGTTGCGGCGGGGCTTGATCACTGCCCGGAGCCGCCCGCGCGTGTGCTGGTGACGGGCGGCGGTCGCAAGAACCCGGTGCTTATGCAGATGCTGGCCGCGGCGCTGCCCTGCCCGGTGGCAGCGGTCGAGGAGGTGGGGCTCGACGGGGATATGCTGGAGGCGCAGGCCTTTGCCTATCTGGCCGTGCGCGTGGCGCGCAGGCTGCCGACGAGTTGCCCAGGGACGACGGGGGTGCGGCAACCGGTCAGCGGCGGGCGGCTCAGCTGGCCGGATCGTCGGGATGTGGCGATCTAGTCGCGGGGTATGTCAAAGCCGGGTGGCGCCAGAGTGAAACCCTCGAACTGGAAGCCGGGCGAGACGGTGCAACTCACGAGCGTGTAATTGCCCGTCGTGGCCGCCGCCTGCCAGTGATCTTTGGGCACGATGATCTGCGGAGCGCCCCGCGCCAGGTCGGGAGTGAGCAGGTGATCGGTGGCTGGGCCTTCCTCGTTGCCGCTCAGCGACAGGATCAGCGGCGCCCCGGTATGGTAGAGCCAGATTTCGGTGCCATCTACTTTGTGCCAGTGGCTGCGCTCGCCTTCGGCCAGCAGGAAATAGATGCAGGTGCCGCTTGGCCGGCCCTCGCCATCGGCGACCCATGTCTGGCGATAGTGGCCGCCTTCGGGATGCGGCTGGAGGTCGAGGCGGGCGATGATGTCGGCTGCTGTCATGGTCTGAGACTACCTCTGGCGCGCTCAACAGCCAACGGTGGTTCTGACGCAGACCGCAGGTATATGAGTATTTTTGGAAGGATGAAAGAAGCGGTTTATTTTTTTAGGCGTCATGTCCTCAGGAGGTGGCGGAGCATGTCAGCCGGGATGCTGCCGCGAAGGGAGACTTCACCGACGGCATCGGCGGATTTCTTCAGGCCTCGTCTGCGTCTGAAGTGGCGGAAGGCATCGATGCCCTCTGTCAACGGACGGTAGATCCAGAGACCGCGCAGCGCATGCGCGCCGCCTTGCGTGAAGTTCCCGGAGTTCAGGGCGCATAGGTCGATCTGCGGCGCGAATGCGTCGGCGAAGGCTTGTGCGTCGAGCCACAGCGTATCGATTGTGCGGTCACGCGCGATGCTTGCAGCAAAGGCCGCGCCTTTCTTGGCAGGCCAGAAAAAGACGCGCTGGTCGAGTTGCCTGGCCCATGCCGCGGGCGACATATCCTCGATCATCCGATGCGCGGCATTCAGGCCGTGGACAATCGGAAGCTGGTGATTGAGCGTTGCGCGGCCTACCTGCATCCGGGTTGAGCGTAGTGCTAGATCTTCGGGGTCTTGTTGAGCACGCTCCGCCAAGGTGGCGGCGGGCAGCAGGCCATGACGAAGAATGGAGTTTATGTTTGAGGCCGCTGTCACATGCACGATCCGCGGCCCCACTGCGCGGGCGAACTCCGCCGCTAGCGTCACTTCAGGATGCTGCGGCCTGCGTATTCGGCGGTCTCGCCTAGCATCTCTTCGATGCGGATGAGCTGGTTGTACTTGGCCAACCGGTCCGAGCGCGCCAGGCTGCCTGTCTTGATCTGCCCGCAGTTGGTGGCCACCGCGAGATCGGCGATGGTGGCATCCTCCGTCTCGCCGGAGCGGTGAGACATCACGTTGGTGAACCCGGCGCGGTGGGCCATATCGACGGCTTTAAGTGTTTCCGTCAAGCTGCCGATCTGGTTTACTTTTACCAGCATGGAGTTGGCCGAGCCGCGCGCGATCCCGGTGGCGAGGCGCGCAGGGTTGGTCACGAAGAGATCGTCGCCCACCAGTTGCACCTTGTCGCCGAGCGCCTCTGTTAGCGCCTTCCAGCCGTCCCAGTCGTCTTCGGACATGCCGTCCTCGATGGAGATGATCGGGTAGTCGCTGACGAGTGCGGAAAGATAGGCCACGTTCTCGTCGGAGCTGAGCGATTTGCCTTCGCCCTTAAGCTCATACTTTCCGTCCCGATAGTATTCGGTCGCGGCACAATCCATCGCGAGATAGATGTCATCGCCCGGCTTGTATCCTGCCTTTTCGATGGATTTCAAAACGAAATCAAGTGCGTCCCGGGTTGAGCTGATGTTGGGGGCAAAGCCGCCCTCATCCCCGATCCCGGTAGAGAGCCCCGCTGCGGAAAGCTCTTTCTTCAGCGTATGAAAAACCTCCGCGCCCATGCGCACTGCCTCGCGGATATTGTCCGCGGCAACCGGCATGATCATGAATTCCTGAATGTCGATGGGGTTGTCCGCATGCTCGCCGCCGTTGATGATGTTCATCATCGGCACCGGCAGAACGCGCGCCGACGTTCCGCCCACATACCGGTAAAGCGGCTGGGTGCAGAAGTCCGCGGCGGCCTTGGCGGCGGCCAGTGACACCCCGAGGATGGCGTTGGCACCAAGGCGGGATTTGTTCTCGGTCCCGTCCAGCTCGATCATCATATGATCAATCTCCACCTGCTCGGTGGCGTCGATCCCTACCAGCGCTTCGGCGATCTCTCCGTTGACGGCGGCGCAGGCCTCCAGCACGCCCTTGCCCAGGTAGCGCGCCTTGTCGCCGTCGCGCCGCTCTACCGCCTCGTAAGCCCCTGTAGATGCACCAGAAGGTACCGCTGCGCGGCCCATGGTACCGTCCTCCAGGATCACGTCGACCTCCACCGTGGGGTTGCCCCGGCTGTCGAGGATTTCGCGGGCGTGGATGTCGATGATCGTGCTCATGTCAGGCTCCTGCAGGTCAGTGTTACCGGTGTCTTATCGGGCCGCGGCGCACATGGAAAGGCTCAGGGACCGTTAGCGCGAACATTCCGTTCCCGCCAGAGCGTATAGAGCCCCGAAGACACGATGATTGCAGCGCCGATCAGGGTGAGGCTGTCGGGCCGTTCGGAGAAGACGACGATGCCGATGACCAGAGCAAAGAGGATGCGGCTGTAGCGGAAGGGCGTGACGAACCCGACCTCTCCCACACGCATGGCGGTGACGATGCCGTAATAGGCGACGGTCTGGATCAGCACCGTGATGGCGAGCCGGACCCAGTCGGTGGGGGACGGGGCGACAAAGGCGGTGTCATTGGCCCACATCAGCAGGGCAGACGCCGGGATCAGCACCAGAAAAGCCAGGAAACTCAACTGCATGGAGGAGGTTTGTGGCGGCACGCGCCGGGTCGCGAGATCGCGCAGGCCAAGGCCGATGACGCCCTGGACGGCAAAGAGCGAGAGCCAGCTGAACCCCTCCATCCCCGGTCTGATGATCAGCATGACGCCGAAAAACCCGACCAGAATGGCCGCCCAGCGACGCCAGCCCACGGTCTCTCCCAGAAAGAGTGCAGCCCCCAGTGTCACAAAGAGCGGGGTGGCCTGCAGAATGGCCGAAGCGGTCGAAAGCGGGATAAGCGCGATGGCAGTGACAAAGCCCAGCGTGCCGATCAGTTCGCCCAAGGCCCGCAGGCCGATGGCGGGGGTCAGCATGTCACGCGACAGAAGTGGCTGGCGCTGCCACAGCAGGAGCGGGCCCACGATGAGGGCACTGCCCAGCCCCAGCATGCCGACGATCTGACCGACGGGCAGGGCGCTCGCCATGAGCTTGATCAGCATGTCTTCCAGGGCGAAGGCAAGCATGGCCAACACCATGAAGGCGGCGCCGCGCAGATTATCCATTGGGTGTCCTTTACCGGGGTTGATCGCGGGGTCGCAGAAACGCCCGCCCGGGTCAATCGGCGGATGGGCACAAAGGGTTAACGCACGGACCGCGCAACGGGATCGGGGCCGGGCGGCAGCGCGGGGTGAGAACGGCCTTTGCCCGTTGTAAAGAAGGCGCAGGAGGCTATCGGTATCACGTCGGTAAGACGTCGGTATTCCGTCGGTGCGCGTGTCGGTACGGGTATGGTAACGGGGCGCGCGATGGGGTTCGTGACGAAAGGATTACAGGACAGGTCCTGCGATTGTGCTGGCGGCGCGTGACGAAATAAGTGTCATTTTGGCGATCCGCGAGAGGGGGATTTACCGGATTTTAAAGTCGGCGACGCAGGCTGGCACCTAGTCGGGTGAAGGGCCTGTCAGACGAATGCGAGGTGTGTTATGCAAGTGAACCAGTCTCTCAGCAGCTATACGACGTCCTTGTTTCAGACGGCCGGACGGAATATGCCTGCGGACCCTTTCGCGACCGCGCCGGGACCTGCGAGTGTCTTAAGCTCCGCCGTGATCACCGACATGGCAGGCGTCTACGCCGATCCAAGGGTGGCGCCGACCGTATCTGCGGCCCTGTCCCAGAAAACTCTGGACATACTGAACAGGATCCAATCGCTGATCAGCAACGAGTTGGAGACCGTCGGCGCCAGCTTTCGGGAGATGGTGGCTGTCGATCTTGAGCTTGAGCCGGACGAGGCGCTGCCCGAGGAGACGACGATCAGGGATCTGACCGATGCGCAACGCCGTGCGCTGTCGGAGGACACGCACGACGCCGGATGGTTGGAGATCAAATTTGGCCTGACCGCGCGGCTTGCGTCGCTGGACGCTGAGCAACTTGGCGGTGTCAGAGCCTTCATGTTCGGTGAGCAATATGTGGGCATGTCGGAAGAGGAACTGGCTGACGCGCGGATCAACCAGATGGTCGATGCTCAAATCAGCATGATCCGGAATACCATGGGCATGGCGCGAGAGGAGGCCTTTCAGCGCTATGCGGCCACCACCGAAACACCGACCGCGCTTGGTGACCCCCTGAGTGATGCCGATTTCGACGCAATGCGCGCGGATCTTCTGGCGAAACGCCGGGATGAGTTCCAGCGGGGTGAGCTGAGGCTTCAGGTTGAAGTTTTTGCCAGCGTCCACGCGGCCAACTACGAAAAAACCTATGCGACACTGGACACGGCTGACGCAGGGCTTGTCGTGAAGCCGGAGAACGGGGTCGCCTTTGATGAGGGCTGGGTCATGTCGGAGCGGGACAAGCAGTTCTATGGCCGGATGTTCGAGGGGATCACGGTGGTTGATGGCGAGCTTGTGCTGGACGAGGAGAAAGCCAATTTCATGACCGAGATGGGCCTTGGTTTTCTGGAAAAGCACGGTGAGATCGGGCTGGAGTACCTGAGGGACGCGCGGGCCTGATTGCTGTGCGTCGTCTATGGCAAGGATCCGTTAATTTTGCACCTTCGCTGTGTCAGACCACGTTGAGGACATGGCGTGTTGGAGCCGGAATAGCGGTGCTCTCTCAGGCGGATGCAGCGCGATCCATGGGCAAACGCTAAGAGACACGCAGGGTAAAGATGTTTTTTGATACCAGCGCCTTACGCCCTTTCGGAGGAAAAGCATCCGTTTGGCACGGCGCGACCATGAGATCCGCCGGATATGTACTCTGAAGATGTGGGAAGAACGGGCTTTGACCCCCAAGCCTGTCCAAGCCGGTGGCGGAGATTGGCGCGGCAATTCGGTCTGTGCTTTCAGCGATCCGGATGTCGGAGGACGGCGCCATCAAGCGCCGGAGAGGGCGAAATGGGTTGCTGCTTTCGTGGCGCAAACGTCACCTGGCCGTAAAAAACTAATAGCAGCATTCGGGATCTGGTGCGTATCGCTCGTGACGGCACTCTGGAAGCGCAGAGCGCTGGATTCGAGCCCATTTTAGTCTGGTCGGGATCGCGTCAGCCGCGATTGCGCGATCTAAGAAAGGGCACAACAAACGACTGTTGCGCTGCCAGCGGTGCGGTCACGCAAAATCAGGAGGTCGCGGCGTAACGAGACTTCTTATCAGGAAGGCGGCATATGCCGGTATGCTGACGTGCGAACATAGTTGCGCGGATGTGACCGACTTGAGCTATGTGCATCGGAGCCGGAACCGCGCCCCAGACTGTCCAATGCCTCTTTGCCGTGAAGATCTGCTGAACCGCGGCGGCCTCCTGGGTTCTGATTTCATGGCAATATGCGCCTTGAGGTGCGCGGACGGTGCTTGCCCTCTGGCCGGACCACCACAGGTCAGTTACTCGGGTTTCTGACACCCTACCACATCTGGCAGGTACCGTTCCGCTGTCCTGTTATGAAATCACCCACAGTGCCGAGGATGCTGGCCCCGCATAGGAATTGTGCGGCAACGGGTGTTACCCCGGGCCGTTTACCCGTGATCTTTTCGTGGTCCGGAATTTGCGTCCCGGCAAAGACCTGCCTTGGCCGCGGGGGGTGCCCCTTCGGTTTGGCCGATCGTCGGGCTATGATCGCGTTCAGGGAAGCGCGCGGCTAGACCGGTTGGTGCCGACGGGTCCTGGCCTTCAGGTGGCCTCAGTCTTTCTTGAGCGGCACGCCGTATAGCTCCAGCCGGTGGCCGCGCAGCTCATAGCCCAGTTTGCGCGCGATGCGGTCCTGAAGCGCTTCGATCTCCGCGTCGACGAACTCGATCACCTCGCCTGAATTGATGTCGATCAGGTGGTCATGGTGGTCCCGCTCGGCGTCCTCGTAGCGGGCGCGACCGTCGCCAAACTCGAGCTTGTCGAGCAGGCCCGCTTCCTCGAACAGCTTCACGGTGCGGTAGACCGTGGCGATGGAGATGCCCGCATCGACGGCGGAGGCGCGGGTATAAAGCTCCTCCACATCGGGGTGATCGGCGCTTTGCTCCAGCACGCGGGCGATGACGCGCCGCTGATCGGTCATGCGCAGCCCTTTGGCCTCGCAGCGGGAAATAATGCTCTTGCCCATCGGCCTGCCCTTTTGCGTGGAGCCATCTTTTAGCGGCATTTGGCCGCGGCCTCCAGATGCCTTTTGCGCAGGACGCTTGACTTTGGCCTGCCGGGGCCTCATGTGGGGCTTAAGGTGACGTCTTCTGCCGCGTGAGCAGTCTTGTGCGCCCCCGGGAAAAGATCTCGGTTGTGTGCGCAATCCAAAAGGCCCGCCACTGTTCCCAAAATCACGCGTGGGTGCAAACGCTGCGGACGGGCGGCAGGCAGATGGCCTGTGCCCGCGATCCGACATGCGTCCCCAAGCGGTGCCCGGGATGGGCACAGCAAACGAGTGCGCGTGCCCCCGAATGGGTGCGCGTCGGAAAGAAAAAGATGAGTGATTTCGATATGATGGACCTGCCGCCGCAACTGGTGGCACGGTTGAATGACATGGGGTTGAAGGACCCGACGCCCATTCAGAAACAGGCCATTCCCCATGCGCTGAACGGGCGCGACGTGATGGGTCTGGCGCAGACCGGCACCGGCAAGACGGCGGCCTTTGGTGTGCCGCTGGTCGCACAGATGCTGGAGCTGGAGGGGCGCCCTGCGCCACGCTCGGTCCGCGGTCTGGTGCTGGCACCGACGCGGGAGCTGGCGACGCAGATCAGCGTCAACCTGCGGGCCTTTGCCGAACGCACGCCGATCAAGGTGGCCATGGTGGTGGGCGGTCAGTCCATCAACAACCAGATCAAGCGGCTGGAGCGGGGTGTCGATCTTCTGGTGGCCACGCCGGGGCGCTTGCTGGACCTGATGGACCGGCGCGCGGTGCGGCTGGAGGAGGCGACGTTTCTGGTGCTGGATGAGGCGGATCAGATGCTCGACATGGGCTTTATCCACGATCTGCGCAAGATCGCGAATGTGATCCCCAAGGAGCGCCAGACCATGCTGTTTTCGGCCACCATGCCCAAACAGATGAACGAGCTGGCGCAGAGCTACCTGCGCAGCCCCATGCGGGTGGAGGTCTCGCCCCCTGGCAAGGCGGCGGACAAGGTCACGCAGGAGGTGCACTTTATCGCCAAGGCGGAAAAGGCCGGCCTGCTGATCGAGCTGCTGGACGGCCACCGCGAGGAACGCGCGCTGGTGTTTGGCCGCACCAAACACGGCTCCGAAAAGCTGATGAAAACGCTGGTGAAGGCGGGCTATGCGGCGGGCTCCATCCACGGCAACAAGAGCCAGGGTCAGCGGGACCGGGCGATTGCGGCCTTCAAATCCGGCGAGATCAAGGTGCTGGTGGCCACGGATGTGGCCGCCCGGGGCCTCGATATCCCGGATGTGAAGCATGTCTACAACTACGACCTGCCGAATGTGCCGGACAACTATGTGCACCGCATCGGGCGGACGGCGCGCGCGGGCAAGGACGGCGCCGCGGTGGCGTTCTGTGCGCCCGACGAGATGGGTGAGTTCAGGGCCATTCAGAAGACAATGGGGATCAGCATTCCCGTGGCATCGGGCCGGGCCTGGGAAGCTGCGGATCTGCCCGAAGGTACCAAACCCAAGGGGCGCAACCGGGGCCGCGGGCGCGGTCAGGGGGGCGGTGCCCAGGCGGGTGGCGGACGGCCGGGCGGGCAGCCGCAGGCGGCCAAGCCGGGTGCGGGTCGGCGCAGACGGCGGCGCGGTGGCAAGCCCGGCGGCCCCGGGGGCAGCGGTGCCAAGCCAAGCCGAGGCGGCCAGCACGCGGCCTGATTTCGAGGAAAAAGAGCGGGCCGGTGAATTGACATTCACCGGCCCGCGGCACCTTGTGCTCCTGTGGAACGCAAAACCAACATGGACGCCTTCGGGGCGCTGGCGCTGACGGGTTTCGCGCTTCAGCTGGGGTTCAATCAGGTGGTGATCAAGGTGACGAACGGCGGGTTTGATCCGGTGTTCGCCGCAGGTCTTCGGTCAGCCGGGGCCGTTTTGGTTCTGGCGCTCTGGATGTGGGCGCGGGGGATCCCCTGGCGCGTACCCCGGGCGGCACTGGCTGCGGGGATCTTTTCCGGCAGCCTCTTTGCGCTGGAGTTCATGTGTCTTTTCGTAGCGCTTGATCTGACGACGGTAAGCCGGGCGTCGGTGATCTTTTATTCCATGCCCGTGTGGCTGGCCATTGCGAGCCATTTTCTGCTGCCGGGCGACCGGCTGAGCGGGGCGCGCCTGGTGGGCTTGGGGCTCGCCATGGGCGGTGTCGCGCTGGCGCTGCTGGACCGGAGCGATGGGGGTGCATTCCTGCTGGGGGATCTGCTGGCGCTGACCTCTGCGGTCTGCTGGGCGGGCATTGCGCTGTGTGTCAAGATCACGCCGCTGAGCACCGTGCCGCCCGCGCAGCAGTTGATGTTTCAGGTGGTGGTCTCGGCACCGTTGCTGCTGGTGGCGTCGCTGTTCTTTGGGGATCTGATCCGTGATCTGCAGCCCATCCATATCGCCGGGCTGCTGTTTCAGATCGTTGCCGTGGCGAGCCTGGGGTTTCTGGCGTGGTTCTGGCTGATGTCGCTTTATCCGGCGTCCTCGGTGGCGTCTTTCAGCTTTCTGTCACCGGTCTTTGCGGTGCTGCTGGGGTGGCTTTTGCTGGGCGAGGCGGTGGGGGTACAGGTGTGGCTGGCGCTGGTGTTGGTGGCGGCGGGGATCTATCTGATCAACCGTCGGCCTGCGCGCAGGGGGTAGAGCCGCCCGGGGCGTGTGGGCCCGCGTTGATGCGGGCGGCAGCGGCGGCTTCGGGCGGCAGTGCCGTTTGAGTTTATTTGGCAAGATGAAAGAGCTTTTGGGCCGGGTGCGCGATGTCCGGCGGTGGGGCGGGTCAGGTGCCGCAGAAGGTGGCGGGCACGGCCTGCGCCGGTGTCGGCGGGCGCATCAGGTCCAGATCCGTGGTTGCGAAGGGATCGGTTAGCGCCGTTATCAGCCGCTCGAACGGGGCCATGTCGCCCGCGATGGCGGCGGCGATCATCTCTTCGATCCGGTGGTTGCGGGGGATCACGCGCGGGGAGGCGGCCTGCATCATCTCGTGGGGGGTGGTTTCCTGCGCCAGGCGGGCCTGCCAGCGGGTGGCCCAGGCGTCAAATGCGTCGCGGTCGGTGAACTGGTCGCGTGCTGTGCTGCCGGGCGCGTCGGCCGGGCCTCGGGCGAGGGCGTCGAAGGTATTGGTGAAATCGGCATGGGCGGATTGCATCAGATCCAGCAGGTCCGAGATCAGCGCGGCGTCCTCCTCCGAGGGCTGGCTCAGCCCCAGTTTGGCCCCGAAACGCGCGCGCCAGGCAGTCTCGATCCGGGCTGGCATGGCGTGCACGATCTCCGTCGCTTCTTCGACGCCCGCCGCGGGATCCTCCAGCTGCTGCAGCAGCGACGTGGCCAGTTGCGCCATGTTCCAGACGGCGATGCGCGGCTGGTTCGAATAGGCGTAGCGGCCCATCTGGTCGATGGAGCTGAACACCTGGTTGGCGAAATAACTGTCAAGAAACGCGCAGGGCCCGTAGTCGATGGTCTCGCCCGAAATGGTGCAATTGTCGGTGTTCATGACCCCGTGGATGAAGCCCACGGACATCCAGGCGGCGATCAGCTCCGCCTGGGCGGCGCAGACGGCGCGCAGCAGATCCATGGGGCCGCGGGCGTCGGGGTAGTGGCGGGCGATGGCGTAATCGGTGAGCTGCGCAAGCTCTGCGCGCTGGCCGCGGTGCGCGAAGACCTGAAAGGTGCCCACGCGCAGGTGGCTGCGCGCCACGCGGGTGAGCACCGCGCCGGGGAGGACGGTTTCGCGGATCACATCCTCGCCGGTCAGCGTGGCGGCCAGCGCGCGGGTCGTGGGGATGCCCAGGGCGTGCATCGCCTCCGAGATCACGTATTCGCGCAGGACCGGGCCCAGCCAGGCGCGCCCGTCGCCCATGCGGCTGTAGGGGGTGGGCCCGGAGCCTTTGAGCTGGATGTCGCGGCGGATGCCATCGGTGCCCACGGTTTCACCCAGCAGGATCGCGCGGCCATCGCCGAGCTGCGGGTTGAAATTGCCGAACTGGTGCCCGGCGTAGAGCTGTGCGAGGGGGGCCGCGCCGTCGGGCACGGTCTGGCCCGAAAAGACGGCGGCGAGCGTGGCGTCGTCCGCCTCCGGCAGGCGGAGGCGTTTGGCCAGCGCGGAGTTGTAGGCCAGCAGTGCGGGTGCTGCGACCGGCGTGGGGTCGAGCCGGGTGTAGAACTGCGGCGGCAGGGCGGCGTAGCTGTTGTCGAAAGGGGCGGTGAAGCGCATGGGATGAATATAGGGCTTGCGGCTGTGGTTTAGAACCGGCGCGTCATCAGCATGTAGTCGTCGCGGGGGGAGAACCCGGCGCGGGTGTAGAGCCCTTGTGTCGGGCTGTCGCTGCGCTGAACCTCCAGATGGAGCGCCTTGAGCCCGGCGCCCGCCAGTGCGCGGGGCAGGCTTTGCAGGGTTTCCGAGGCGATGCCCCGTCCGCGCACGCCGGGGCGGATGTAGATTTCGTCCACGAACCCGTCCAGACCGCCGAATTCCAGCGACCAGCCGAAGGTGATCACCACATAGCCGATGGGCGCGCGGGGTGGTCCGATGAGATAGGCAGCACCGTGGGGCGAGCCCTCCAGCAGCGGGGCGATCCCGGCGCGGCGGGCCTCATCGCTCAGGGCGATGCCGTGTTCGGTATGAAAGGCCGCGACCAGCGGGTCGAGACGGTCCATGTGGTCGGTGGTGGCCAGGGTGAGGGCAGCGCTCACAGCCGGGCCAGCCGGTCGGTGAGCAGGGTAAAGAAGCCGTCGGCGTTGAGATCCCCGATGAAGAGCGCGTTGGGGGTGCGGTTGGTCACGCCCCACCAGTCAGCGACGGTCATGCCCATGGTAAGCTCGGACCGGGTTTCGATCTCGACGTTGATGTGCCGCCCGGTGAAAAGATCCGGCCTGACCAGATAGGCGGTCACGCAAGGATCGTGCAGGGGGGCGCCGTCGGAGCCGTATTTCTCCCGGTCGAAGCGTTCGAAGAATTCGGTCATTTGCGCCACGGCGATGCCTGCGGGGTTGCCCAAGGCGCGGAAGGCCTCGTTACGGGCGGCGGTGACCAGCGCCTTGTGGGTGACATCCAGCGGCATGACCACGAGGTTAATGCCTGATTTAAAAACGATATCAGCGGCTTCCGGGTCGACGTAAATGTTAAACTCAGCCGTGGGGGTGATGTTACCCACTTCGAAATAGGCGCCACCCATCAGGACGATCTGGGTCACTTTGGTGGCCAGTTCGGGCGCGCGTTGCAGCACCGTGGCAATGTTGGTCAGGGGTCCCAGCGGGCAGAGGGTGACGGAGTTGTCTTCTGCCCGGCTCAGGGTGTCGATGATATACTCGACTGCGTGCTGTTCCTGCAGCTGCATGGTCGGGTCGGGCAGGTCCGGGCCGTCAAGGCCGGTTTTGCCGTGCACATGCTCTGCTGTCACCAGTGCGCGGCCCAGCGGGCGGTCGCAGCCAGCGTAAACCTTCACATCAGATTTGCCCGCCAACTCACAGATTTTGAGGGCATTTTTCGAGGTAAGCTCCAGCGGAACATTGCCCGCGACGCAGGTGATACCTAGCACATCGATCTCTTCGGGGCTGGCCAGTGCCAACAGGATGGCGACGGCGTCATCCTGGCCGGGATCGGTGTCGATGATGATCTTGCGGGGGGGCATGGGGTCTCCTGAGCACTGAGCGCGGACACTCGCAAGCGGTGCCGCGATTGTCCAGATCGTCTAGTCCTGTGGCGGCGTCTTTTTGCGCGCGTGTTCGGCGGTCTTGACGGTGGTCCAGAGCGCGTCCATTTCCTCCAGCGTGCTTTCGGACGGGGTCTTGCCGCGCTCGGCCAGCCGGGCCTCGACCGCCTCAAACCGCGCGGTGAACTTGGCATTGGTGCGGCGCAGGGCGGCTTCGGGATCGACGCCCAGATGGCGGGCGAGATTGGCCATGACAAAGAGCAGATCGCCCATCTCGTCCTCGATGGCGTCGGCGGTGAGCGTGTCGCGCGCCTCGACCAGTTCGGCGGCTTCTTCGCGGAGTTTGTCGAGCACCTGATCCGTCTCTGGCCAGTCAAACCCGACGCGGGCGGCGCGCTTTTGCAGCTTGACCGCGCGCAGCAGCGCAGGCAGCCCGATGGCCACCCCGTCAAGCGTGCCGCGCTGTTCTTTTCCCGCCCGTTCCGCCGCTTTGATCGCCTCCCAATCCGCGGTCTGCTGCTCGGCGGATTTGTCCCGGCTCTGATCTCCGAACACATGCGGATGGCGCGCGACCATCTTGTCGGAGATGGCCTGCACAACCGATTGAAACGAAAAATGCCCCGCCTCTTCGCCGATGGCCGTGTGGTAGACCGTCTGCAACAGCAGATCGCCCAGCTCCCCCTCCAGCTCGGGCCAGTCGGCGCGCTGAATGGCGTCGGCGACCTCATAGGCTTCCTCGATGGTGTAGGGGGCGATGGTGTCGAATGTCTGCTCGATGTCCCAGGGACAACCCGTGTCGGGATCGCGCAGGCGGCGCATGATGAGCAGCAGACGCTCGATGCCTGCGTCGGGATCATGTATCAGGTCGTCAGCCATTGCAGGTCGCCCATCTGTCGTGTCAGATGCACCTGACAAACAAACATCGCAGGAGTCCAGCCCATGGCCGTGGTAAACCGGATCGCCGATATGAGTGCGGAGATCACCGCGTGGCGCCAGCATCTGCATACCATCCCGGAGCTGGGGCTGGCCTGTCACAAGACGGCGGGTTTTGTGGCGGAGCGGCTGCGCGAATTCGGCGTGGATGCGCTGCACGAGGGGATCGCGGAGACCGGGATCGTGGCCATCATCGAGGGGCAGGGCGAGGGGCCCACCATCGGGTTGCGCGCGGATATGGACGGGTTGCCCATCGTGGAGGAAACGGGGGTGGCTTATGCTTCGACCCACGAGGGGCGGATGCATGCCTGCGGCCATGACGGGCATACCGCGATGCTGCTGGGGGCGGCGAAGTATCTGGCCGAGACCCGGAATTTCGCAGGCCGTGTGGCGCTGATCTTTCAACCGGCGGAGGAAGACGGCGGCGGGGGCGAGGTCATGGTGCAGGAAGGGATCATGGACCGGTTCGACATTGCCCAAGTCTACGCGATCCACAACGCGCCCGGAAAACCCTTTGGCAGCTTCAACACGCGGCCCGGGCCGATCATGGCCGCGGCTGATACGTTTCACATCCACATCACCGGCAAGGGCGGGCACGCGGCCCGGCCCCATGACACTGTGGATCCGGTGGTGGCGGCCTGTGCGCTGGTTCAGGCGCTTCAGACCATCGTCAGCCGCAACCGCAACCCGATGGACCGCCTGGTGGTCTCGACCACGCAGATCCACACCGGCACAACCGACAACGTGATCCCGGAGATGGCCTATATCAATGGTACCCTGCGCACCTTTGACAAGGCGGTGCAGGCCATGGCGGTGCGGCGGATGCAGGAGATCGTGGAGGGGACGGCGGCGACCTTTGGTCTCACCGCCGAGCTGGAGATCGACTACGGCTATCCACCCACGGTGAACCATGCCAGCGCTGTTGATTTCGCGGTCGAGGTGGCGGATGACGTGGCCGGAGAGGCGGGGGTCAACAGTGACATCCCGCCGGTGATGGGGGCGGAGGATTTCTCCTACATGCTGGAGGCGCGGCCCGGGGCCTATCTGATGCTGGGGCAGGGCGACACGGCGGGCGTGCACCATCCCAAGTATAACTTCAACGATGAGATAGCGCCGATCGGTGCCTCCTTCTTTGCCCGGCTGGTGGAGCGCGCCCAACCGGTGCAGCGCTAGCCCATGGCGCTGGAAGATGCCAAGAGCCAGATGGATCACGCCTTTACGCGGGAGGATCCCAAAGGCCCCAGTTTCGAGCTGACCTTTGGCGGTGCGCTGTCGTTTCTGCGGCGGCGCTATACCAAGGACCTGAGCGGGGTGGACATTGCCGTAACGGGCGTGCCCTTCGATCAGGCGGTGACTAACCGGCCCGGCACGCGCCTGGGGCCACGGGCGATCCGCGAGGCCAGCAGCTTGCAGGCACCCGATGCGCCCTATGGCTGGCCTTTTGATGTGCTGAGCGAGCGGGTGATTGTGGATTACGGGGATCTGGCATTCGATTATGCCAATATCCCGGCCTTTCCCGGTGCATTGACCGAGCATATCCGCGGGATATTGCAAGCGGGTGCTGCCAGCGTCGTGCTGGGTGGGGATCACTATATCAGCTTTCCCATCCTCAAGGCCTATGCAGAGGTTTACGGGCCCGTCAGCCTGCTGCAGTTCGACGCGCACACGGATACCTGGGCGGATGATGATATGGCCCGGGTGGATCACGGCACCATGTTCTACAAGGCGGTCAAATCAGGGCTGGTGGATCCTGCGACCTCCGTGCAGGTGGGTATCCGCACGACCAATGCAGACACCCTTGGCGTGAACATCATCGACGCAGCAGAGGTGCACCGCATCGGTCCGCAAGCGGTGGTTGCGCGCGTCAGGGAGATCCTGGGCAACCGCCCCTGCTATCTGAGTTTTGACATCGACGCGCTGGATCCGGCCTTTGCCCCCGGTACCGGCACGCCCGTGTGGGGCGGGCTGACCTCTGCCCAGGCGGCGGCGATGCTGCGGGGGCTGGCGGGGATCAACATCCGGGGCGGCGATGTGGTTGAGGTTTCGCCCCCCTTCGATACAACCGGCGCGACGGCAATCGCGGGCGCCCATGTGGCAACTGAATTGCTGAGCCTTCTCGGTTGGCGCATGCGACAAGAGAGTGAAGAATGAGCAGACAGAAGAACAAACCCATCAGCGGCAATGATCTGGCCCGGTTCTCGGGGCCCGGCAGCTTTATGCGGCTGCCGTTCGTCAACGACCTCAAAGGGCTCGATGTGGCGGTGCTGGGCATTCCGATGGATATCGGTACCTCCTGGCGGTCGGGCACGCGGTTCGGGCCCAAGGAGGTCCGCAGCCAGAGCGCGATGATCCGGCCTTATCACATCGGCACGGGGGCGGCGCCCTTCGACAGCCTGCAGGTGGCAGACATTGGCGATCTGGCGATCAATACGTTCTCGCTGAAAGACAGCCTGCGGATCATCCACGAGAGCTACGAGGCGATCCTTGATTATGACGCGATGCCCATGGCCATCGGAGGTGATCATTCCATCACGCTGCCCATTCTGCGCGCGATGCACAAACGCCACGGGCCGGTGGCGCTGGTGCATGTGGATGCGCATTCGGACGTGAACGAAGAGATGTTCGGTGAGCGCGAGACCCACGGCACGGTGTTCCGCCGCGCCCATGAGGAAGGGCTGATCCTGCCCGAGAAGACCTATCAGATCGGGCTGCGCGGCACGGGGTATACGGCGGAGGATTTCACCGAGGCGCAGGGCTGGGGCTTTCAGCAGTTTCCCGCACAGGAGCTATGGCACCGCAGCCTGTCGACGTTGGGCGGCGAGGTGCGGCGCGACATCGGACCCGATCAGCCCACGTATGTGAGTTTCGACATCGACAGTCTGGATCCGGCCTTTGCCCCCGGCACCGGCACGCCGGAGATTGGCGGGCTGACCACGCCGCAGGCGATGGAGCTTATTCGCGCGCTCAAGGGGCTCAACATCGTGGGCTGCGATATGGTGGAGGTGTCGCCGCCCTATGATACCACCGGCAACACGGCGCTGGTGGCCGCGAACCTGATGTTCGAGCTGCTGTGCGTATTGCCCGGGGTCAAGTACCGCTGAGCCTGCGGCACGCCCGCGGGCGTGTTGGTCCGGTCGCCCCGCAAGAGCCGACCGGATCTTATCTTCAGCAGTTGCGCAGGCGGTTTTCCAGCGCGATGACCTTGCCCTTGGACGTGGCCAGTTCGCCTTCTACATCATTGCCGGTGATGGAGCTGACGGGTACGAGGATGAGGAAGACACCGATGGCATCGCCGGTCTGGGCGTTGCGTTGCTTTTGCTCCAGTGCGGCGAGAATTTCCTGTTCCTCGGCCAGTTGGTTGCGGGCGTCGGTGCAGCTGGTCGCGGCAAAAGCGTTGCCCATGCTGACTGGTGCGATGGAATCGGGCCCTTTGGCACAGGCTGCGCAAAGCAGGGCGGCGGGCAGGAGATAGAATTTTTTCATCGTTTTATATCACTTTTTGCAAGAATTTACTGCGTTGGTGGCGTGCCTATGGGAGTAGTGCCAAGCATTCAACCGGCGGCGTTAATATTGGTTAACGTCGCTTTCGGACGGAGACCAGAGCGGTGACAGGGAGACGGCGGATGGGCATGACGATTGTGGCAGTGTTGCTACTGATGGCGTTGGCGGGGATGGCCTACGTACGGCTGGCGCCGATTGACCCGCAGGCCTGGCATCAGCCCGTTGACCAGACGGAGAACGCGGATCTGGCGGGGAGTGCTGTGCGCGTGCTGGAGGGGGACGCGGCCCTGATGCAGGCCATTGATGCAGAGATGCGGGCCCTGCCGCGCACGCAGGTTCTGGCAGGATCGCCCGAGGCCGGGCGCGTTACCTACGTGACCCGCTCGGCTGTCTTCGGGTTTCCGGATTTCACCACGGTGGACCTGCAGGGAGATCAGATCCGTCTCTTCGCGCGGTTAAAATACGGGGCGTCAGATCTGGGGGTCAACCGCAAACGACTGGAGCGGGTGATCGCCGCCGTGCAGTGAGCCGCCCAGCGAGGAGGACAGGCACCCCTGCTGCACCTCGCGCCACATGGGCACGTTGAGCGACATCTGGCACTGCGCCATGAACATCCGCCCGTCCACCTGCAGGCAGATGGTCTGACCCAGCTCGATCCGGGCGCCGCCGGTGTCCGTGCAGTAGCAATCCACGGTCTTGCCGCTGGGGCTGGTTACATCCGCAACCCCCGGCAGGGCCGCACAAATCAGAAGCAGGCTCAGGCGTTTCATGGGCCCAAGATTAGCACGTGCCGGGGCCTTGACCAACGCCTTTCAATCCCTCAGAGACGCTGCATGATCCCGGTGCATCAATTGGAGCAGATTACGGCCCGTTTCGAATACCTCGAAGCGGCCATGTCAGCGGGCGACCCTTCCGCGGACATTGCGGCGCTGGCCAAGGAATACGCCGATCTGCGGCCCGTGGTGGCGCAGATCAACGCCTACCAGCGGCTCGTGGCGGATATGGCCGAGGCGCAGGAGATGCTCAGCGATCCTGATATGGCGGCCCTTGCCGAAGAGGAATTGCCGCGGCTGAAGGCCGCGCTGCCGGAGGCGGAGGCGGCGTTGCAACTGGCGCTGCTGCCGCGCGACAAGGCCGATGCGCGCCCCGCGATGCTGGAGATCCGGCCCGGAACCGGGGGCGATGAGGCCGCCCTTTTTGCCGGTGACCTGATGCGCATGTACCAGCGCTATGCAGAGGACCACGGCTGGGGTTTCGAGATCATCGAGTTGCAGGAGACGGAGCTGGGCGGTGTCAAGGAAATGGTGGCGCATATCAGGGGCGAGGGCGTCTTTGCCCGGTTGAAATTCGAAAGCGGCGTGCACCGGGTTCAACGGGTCCCCAGCACCGAAAGCGGCGGGCGCATCCATACGTCGGCGGCGACGGTAGCGGTGCTGCCCGAAGCCGAAGAGGTGGACATCGCCATTGACCCCGCGGAGATACGCATCGACACCATGCGTGCCTCGGGCGCGGGCGGTCAGCACGTCAACACCACCGATTCCGCGGTGCGCATCACGCATCTGCCCACGGGGCTGGTGGTGACCAGTTCCGAAAAGTCCCAGCACCGCAACCGCGATATTGCCATGCAGGTGCTGCGCGCCCGGCTGTACGATCTGGAGCGCAGCCGGATCGACAGCGCGCGCTCTGCGGACCGGGCGGCGCAGGTGGGATCAGGCGATCGGTCGGAGCGGATCCGCACCTATAATTTCCCGCAAGGGCGCATGACCGATCACCGGATCAACCTGACGCTCTATCGGTTGGATGCGGTGATGCAGGGCGATCTGGATGAAATCGTGGATGCGCTGACGGCTGATGCGCAGGCGCGGCAGATGGCGGAAATGGGCCAATGACTGCGGCAGAGGCGATGGTGGCAGCGACCGCCCGGCTGCGGGCGGCGGGCGTGCCGGATCCGGCGCGCGATGCGCGGGTGTTGCTGGCGCATGCGGCGTCTGTGGATGCAGCTCGCGTCACGCTGATCGCACCCGAGGATATCGCCCCCGAGATCGCCGAACGCTATGACAACCTCGTGGCGCTGCGGGCCGTGCGGGTGCCTGTCTCGCAGCTGATTGGCGCGCGGGAATTCTACGGCCGCAAGTTTGAGGTCAGCCGCGATGTGCTGGACCCCCGGCCCGAGACGGAGACGCTGATCGAAGCAGCTTTGGCGCAGCCGTTTGACACGGTGTTGGATCTGGGAACCGGCTCTGGCTGTATTCTCGTGACGCTGCTGGCCGAACGTCCGGAGGCGCGGGGGGTGGCGGTGGATCTGTCCGAGGCCGCCTGCCTGCATGCCAGCGCCAATGCCGCCCGGCATGAGGTTGCGGGCCGCGCGCGCGTCGTGCAATCAGACTGGTTCGAGGCGGTGGAGGGGCGCTATGATCTGATCGTGTCGAACCCGCCGTACCTGGCAGCCGACGAGATGAACGAGGTTCAACCGGAGCTGCGCGAGCATGAGCCGCGCCTTGCGCTGACCGACGAGGGCGACGGGCTGTCGGTCTACCGGACCATTGCTGCACACGCACAGGGGTATCTGAATTCCAATGGTCGCGTGCTGGTTGAAATCGGCTGGCAGCAGGGCGCAGCGGTCCGCGCGATCTTTGCGGCCCAGGGGTGGGGAGAGGTGGCGATTCTCCCCGATCTGGGTGGGCGCGACAGGGTGGTTTCCGCGGCGAAACCCGGCTGATACGCGCTGAAAACGCTGCAAAACTTCGGAAATCTATCTAAAAAACCGTATTCCCTCTTGCAGCGTGAGGTGCTGCGTGCTTATTCAAACATGTTGCAGCAGTGGATGACCCACCAGGGTGGTCCCGCGCGGCGGTAAGCCCAACATATCGACGCCCCGGAACAGATACGGCGCTTTGCGCATCCGGCCCACCGATCCACAGCACGAAGGCTGAGCGAGCTTCATGAAATCATCGAGATCCCGGTCCCGCTCCAAGAGCAACCGCAACCGGTCCCATGGCAATCAGGGCGGCAATGTCGTCAACCGCGTGTTCGACAGTTCGGGCCCGGAAGGCAAAGTCCGCGGCACGCCGCAGCAGATCATCGAGAAGTACAATCAGCTGACGCGCGATGCGCAGCTGAGCAACGACCGGGTCGCTGCGGAGAACTTCCAGCAGCACGCGGAGCATTACACGCGGATGCTGTCGGAAGCGCAGCGCGAGATAGAGGCGCGCCGCGAAGAGCAGGAGCGTCAGAACCGCGAACGGCAGGCCGAGCGCGACCGCGAGCGCGCCGAACGGCAGGAACGCGACGCCCAGCATCAGCAGCAGCAACCACCGCAGGGGGGCGATGCCCCGCAGGATGGTGAGAGCACGCTGGTGGAAACACCCGAGAGCCAGCCCAAACCCAAGCGCAGCCCGCGCCGCAAACCGCGCGCCAAAACGGACGGTCAAAAGCCCGACAATCCGAAGTCCGACAAGCCGAAATCCGATGCGGCCACGTCTGACGTGCCGAGCGCTGACGGGTCCGGCGGTGATCAGCCGGGTGGGGATGCGCCGAAAGCCGCGGAATAGGGGTTCTCAGGTTTTCGCCACTTCTCGGGCGAGCGCGCAGAACCCCTCCACCGGGATCTGCTCGGCCCGCTCCGTGGGCGAGATCCCCGCAGCGCGCAACCGATCCTCCAGATCAGGTGTCACGCCCTTCAGGGCCGCGCGCAGCATCTTGCGCCGCTGGTTGAAGGCGGCGGCCACCACACGGCTCAGGACATCTGCATCCGCGGGGTAGCGCGGTGCGGGCAGCGCCTCCAGATGAACGACGCTGCTGGAAACCTTGGGCGGTGGCGTAAACGCCTCGGGCGGCAGCTGCAGGGCAATGCGGGCATCACTGCGCCACTGGGCCAGCACCGCGAGACGCCCGTAGGCCTTGTTGCCCGGCTGGGCCACGATGCGCGCGGCGACCTCGCGCTGAAACATCAGGGTCAGGCTCTGCCAGAAAGGCGGCCACGCGGGCGGCGTCAGCCAGCGCACCAGCAACTCCGTTCCGACGTTATAGGGCAGGTTGGCCGCCACCTTGATGGGCGGGGTGAGATGCGCCAGCGGATGGATCTCCAGCGCGTCGCCTTCCAGCACCGTGAGCCTGCCCGGATAGGCGGCCGCAATCTCCGCCAGCGCCGGTTGGCAGCGGCGGTCCTTTTCGATGGCCAGCACGTGGCGTGCGCCTTCGGCCAGCAGCCCGCGGGTCAGCCCGCCGGGGCCGGGGCCGACCTCCAGCACGTCGCAGCTCTGCAGATCGCCCGCGGCGCGCGCGATCTTGGCGGTCAGGTTCAGATCCAGCAGGAAGTTCTGGCCGAGCGATTTGCGCGCACTCAGACCGTGGGTGGCGATGACCTCGCGCAGCGGGGGCAGGGTATCGATGGCGCTCATCTCAGGGGGCGGGCCGGGGCATCAGCGTGCGGCCAGCCGGGCGGCCAGCTTGATCGCCTCGATCATGCTGGTGGGATTGGCGGACCCCGTCCCGGCGATGTCAAAGGCGGTGCCGTGATCGGGCGAGGTGCGCACGAAAGGCAGGCCCAGCGTGACGTTCACGCCGCGGTCGAAATCCAGCGTCTTGATGGGGATCAGCGCCTGATCGTGGTACATGGCGATGGCCGCGTCATACTGGCAGCGGGCGGCTGCGTGGAACATCGTATCCGCGGGCAGAGGGCCGGTCAGGTCATACCCTTCCTGCCGCATCTCCATCAGCAAAGGGGCGATCCAGCTGCCTTCCTGCTGGCCCATCGCGCCGCCCTCGCCCGCATGGGGGTTGAGCCCGGCGATGGCCAGCCGGGGCGCGGCGATGGCGAAACGGTCGCGCAGATCCGCATGGGTGATCTCGATCGTGGTGCGTAGCAGATCGGGGGTCAGTGCCTTGGCGACCTCCTGCAGTGGGATATGGATGGTCGCGGGCACCACGCGCAGCTGATCGGAGGCCAGCATCATCACCGCGCGCGCGCCGGTGCCCGCCAGTGCCTCCAGATACTCGGTATGGCCGGGGTAGGCGAAACCCGCCCCGTCGATGAGCGCCTTTTTATGGATGGGCGCGGTGCACAGCGCGGAGGCCGCGCCGCTGCGCACCAGATCCACCCCGGCGGCGATCACGTCAATGACTCCCTGCGCGTGGCGCGGATCCGGCACACCCGGCACGCGGGGGCCGGGGAAATCATGGGCCAGCACCGGCAGCGCGCGCGTGCAGACGGCTGCCGCCTTGCCCGCGTTGGCAATCACCTCGACCGGGATGTTGCCGGGCAGGTGGCGTGGATCGCCCATCCAGATCATCGGGATACTGCCCCGCAGCGCTTCCCATGCTCCTGCTGCCACCTCCGGGCCGATGCCCGCAGGCTCCCCGCAGCTGATCACCACGGGCGACGACGACGGTGTCATGGGGTGATGATACGGGCGTCCGCGCGCAGCTGGTCGAGAAAGCCGTCCGCATAGGCGGTGATACGCGCGGAGCGCAGCGCAGCGGCCACGTCTTCACGCGCCACATCTTCGTTCACGGCAGCCGTCCGGCCGCACATCATCAGGAACACCAGGGTCTGCCCGTTGTTGCGGGTCAGCGCCGTGGAGGCCTCGCCCGGGTCCAGCTTGCTGAGCTCGATGGCAAAATCCTGCGGGATCTCGGCGGGGGGCAGGGTGCTGCGCTCCAGCACTTCTTCGGGCTGGCCCTGTGCGATCCCGTAGAGATCATCGCATACGTCGATATCGGCGCGCACTTTGGCGGCCTGGGACAATGCGCTCTCGGACCGGCCACCGGGGATGTAGTAGGCGGCGTAGTCGATGGCGGCGAATTCCTGCGCGGTCGCCCCCGTTTCCTCGATGTCGCGCAGCTGGAACAGTGCGATGGCGTTGGGGATGGGCAGCGGATCGGTCACCTCGCCCGGTGCGAGGCTCAGCAGCAGCGGCCGTAGCGATGCGGGCAAGCGGTTGATCTCCTGCCATGGCAGCCGCCCGCCAGCGTCCCGCGACGCGGTCGCGGAGAATTCACGGGCGTAGTCGGAGAAGACGTCAAAGGAGGTGGTCTCGGCGATTTCCTGCGCCAGCGCCTCCACGTCGGCGCGGCGCTCGGGCGGCGCGGGAATGATGATCTCCGACACCAGAACGCGGATGCCGGACGCGCCACCGGCCGAACCGAGCGCGCGGTCGATCTCTGCCTCGGTGATCTGGACACGGCCGCCGAAGCGTCCGCGGATCAGCTGCCGCCAGCCAACGCCGATCTCCACAAAGGCGCGAAAGCTCTCTTCGGCAACGCCGCCCTGCTCCAGCGCCTGAACAAAGGCCTCCGGCGACAGCTCGGTGCGGCCAGCAAACTCAGCCACGCCGGCGTCGATGTCCTCTTCGGTCAACTCCAGCCCCACGGCCTCGATGGCCTGGGATTGCAACCGCTCGTCCACCAGCGTGTCGATCACATCCGCGCGACCGGCCCCGGCGGAGTTGAGAAGCCGCAGAAAGGTGATCCGCTGCTCGACCTCGAACTGGGTGACCGCATCGTCGTTGACCAGCACCACCGGATCAAAAAGACCCTGTGCCACCACCGGGCCGCCGAGGATCAGTGCCGTTGTGAAGGCGATTGCGGTTCTCATGCTGCTCAGTGCCATCATCTGTCGTCCTACCCGCATGTTCTTGTGTAGGTCTCGGTGCCCTTGCGGGCCGAGAACCCTTTTAACTGGATGGTAAAGCCGAAAGTCGTGTCGGGTTCAAGGCTGGTGGAGGTGGCATACTCCCGTTCGACCGAGAACCCCACGGAGACGCATTCGTTCTGGTAGGAGAACCCCAGTGCCACCTCGGAGGCCTGTTTGACCGCAATATCGTAGCGCCAGTCGGCGGTTGCAGTCCAGTAGCGGTTGATCCGGTAGCCTCCGTCCAGCATCAGCTCGGCGATGTTGTCGTCGCGGTCCTCGCCGGGATCATCGTCAAGCCAGACGTAGCTGCCGCCAAGACGCAGGCGGTCGCCTGTGTAGTCGCCGCGCACTTCGGCCTTGTTGACCTCGAACCCGTCACCAACCAGGGAGCGCGCGGTCAGGATCCAGTCGTCCTCCGCGGCCAGCTGGCCCGCCACCAGAAAATCCGAGCGCGTCCCGCCAAGCCCGGAGGTCAGCGTAAAGTCCTCGTCCGCATCCTCGCGGATGACCTGACCCAGCGTGAGCGCGGCATCAAAGCCGTTGGGATCAAAGCGCGCCCAGTTGACCCCGAACGCCAGCGCACGGCCGCGTTCGCGCCGGTCAAATCCGGGAAACCGGGACAGTGAGAGCAGGTTGCCCCCGTCGAATTCCACCCTTGTGCTTTGCTCATTGGGCACGTCGAGCCTGTCTCCGCCGACCCATCCCAGCTGTGCGACCGGTTCGAGCGATTGTGTGACCCCGCCAGCACCGGTCCGGGCCAGCGGGTAGCGCAGGGTGAGGGCGCCGCGCGGTGTCAGCTGGGAGGTCGTCCGCTCAAGGGTGCTATCCTGATCGTTGCGGAATAAATCCGCCGCAGCACCAAGCTGGACATCCGCTCTCAGCCCCACAGGCAGGATCCAGCTGCGCAGCCAGTCCGCCTCCAGCCCGATGCGGGCCACGTCACGACCGACCTGATCCAGATCCGATTCGCGGAAATCTGTCTGGGCCCGGGTCTCGAACCGCAGCTCCCCGCCGATGAGATCCGGAAAAAAGCGCTGGTCATAGATGGCGTCGGCCACGACGCTGGGAAGCTCGTCATTCACATCCTCGTCACGCAGCGAGGAGAAGACTGTCAGCCCGCCCTGAATGTACTGATCGCGCCGCGCGCGGCTGATGAAAATAGCGCTGTCGAGCCGGTCCTTGTCGGAGAAATCGTAGTTCCGCAGGTAGGCGTCATCGCTGGAGGCTTCGATGTCAAAGGTCAGCTGGAAGTCGCGGGGCAGGGTGAAGCTGCCGTTGGCGAAGAGATAGGCGCGGGTTTCACCGGGGCGGATGTCATCGCGGCTGACAGCACCCGTGACGGTGATCCGGCCCTTGCGAAACGCCTGACGGTAGCGGAACTGCAGGGTGCGGGTGGCGCCGGACAGATAGGGTGTCAGCGTGAGGTCACGGTCGGGCGCGATGTTGATGAAGTACGGCACGATGATGCCGGTGCCCAGTTGCGAAGTGCTGCGGATCTCGGGGCGCAGGAAGCCTGTCGCACGCTCAAGCGTGGGATCGGGCAGGCGCAGGCGGGGCAGGTAAAAAACGGGAACATCAAGGATCAGAAGCTGCGCGCTGTCGAAGTAAAGCTGCCGTTCCTGTTTGTCATGGACCACGCGCTTGGCCCGGATTTGCCACAGTGGCGCGCGGCCGTCCTCGCAGATCCGGCAGGAGGTCACGGCGGTTTTGTAAAGCTGGCTGTAGCGATCGTTCACACGCTGCATCTGGACGGCTGCCAGCTGCAATTGTTGATCGAGCACCATGCGCGCGCTGCGCAGAAGTCCGGTGCGCAGATTTGCATCAAGCTCTGCCGCGGACGCCACGACCGTGACGCCGTCGCCGTCCTCAAGCGTGATCGGGCCGGTCACGATCAGCGCGCCGGTCTCGCGGTTGTAGCGGATCTCCGGCGCGGTCAGCCGCACGGGTCCCTGAAAGGCCTCCACATTGCCGCGCGCGATCAGTTCGCTGTCGCCGGTGATAAAGACCTCATCCGCGATCAGTACCGCGGGCGCGTCTTCCTCGGTTGGAGCTGGCTGGGCCAGTAGGGCCACGGGCCAGAGCATCAGCAGCAGCGCAATAAGATGGAGAAGTCTCAACGGTCAGCCATCCTCTGCGTGCAACAGAAGCCCGAGCGCCAGCAGCACCGAGGCGACCGGCGGCGCCCACGCCGCGAGATAGATCGGGATCTGCCCGTTCTCTCCCAAGATCTGCGCAAAGCTGCGAATAAAGTACAAGCCGAACCCCAGAAGTACCGCCGCAAGCACCGAAATGCCTGTGCCCCCGAAACGGGTATGCCGCATGGTAAAGGCGCTCGCAACAAGAACCATGGCCATCAGGAACAGGGGTCGTGCGAGCTCGGCCTGAAACCAGACACGGTGCTGACGCGACGAAAACCCTGCCTGATCCAGCTGTTCGATGAACTCCGGCAGCTTCCAGATCGAGATCGTACCGGGGCGAGCAAAGGTCTCGCGGATGCGGTCCAGTGTCAGGGTGGTGGGCAGCAACAGCTCGTCCAGCTGCTCGGAACTGGCTTCGGCGTTGCCGCCCGGGACAATCGGCCAGAGTTTCACGCCGCGCAACCGCCAGCCGCCCGCTTCCAATGCAGCACTTTCCGCCGCGATGCGCCGGTTGGGCCCACCCTCAGGGGCGTAGGACAGAAACGTCACATCGTAGAGCACCGAGGCATCCGCGTTTGATCGCCAGGCCTGAATCACGGTCTGGCCCTGTTCGCCCCCCTGCCGCAGCCACAGGCCTTCGTCGGAAATCGACAGCGCGGAGGCTTCACCCGCCCGGTAGCCATCCGAGAGTATATTGTAGCGTTGGGTTGTCGCGGCGACGATAGGGTTCAGGGTCGTGACCGCCAGCAGCCCCACGGCAAAGGCCACGAAGACCGGGGCCGCCAGCGCCCGGAGTGCCGAACGGCCCGCGGCGCGCGTGGCCACCAGTTCTGAGCTGCGCGCCAGCCCGATAAAGAGCGCGATGGTCGCCAGGATCATGATCAACGGCAGAATCTCGTTGATCGTCTGGGGTGCTTTCAGCAGCGTGAGTTCGATGATCCCACCAAAGCTGACACCGCGGACGCCAAAAGATCGGGTGGTATCGACCAGATCAACCAGGGCCACCAAAGAGAACAGCACCAGCGTCAGCAGACCAAAGCTGATCACGAAACGGCGGGCAAAGTAGACGTGCAGGATCATGCGGGCTGGACCTCTTTGCGCCGGGCGGTGCGGCGCGATTTCGGTCGTGCCATCCACCACAGCATCAATACCGCCAGCAACGCGCCCGTCAGTGTCGGCAGATACAGCATCGGCCAGAGCTCAGGGTTGGCGCGCACCGGTTTCTGGAATGTCGATCCCACCCCGTCCATCAACAGCAGCAAGCCAAAGGCGATCACGATCTCGCGCCAGACGCCAAAGCGCGAATACCCGCCCAGCAACAGCGTGGCAAAGCCGATGAGTGCCACGACGGCACAAAAGAGCGGCTCGGCAAAGCGGGCATGGATTTCCTCTGCCAGATCGCCCGCCCGCTGGCCCGTCAGGGCGGTCAGCTGCGGGTAGGGCGCCCAGAGCGCGAAGGTCGTCATGTTGCGGGCGCGCAGGCTGCTCGCCCCATCGGTGCGGACCAAGGAGCTGATATCAAAGGAGAAGTCACGAAACTCTGCCGTGGCGAGCCGGTTGGTATCAAGCGTCAGCCGCTGGGCAATGCCGTCGAGCATGATCAGCGTCGTGACATCCTGATTGCGCAGCAGATAGGCAGTGTCAGCGGTATATATCACCTCTTCTTCGAGGCCTCGACGGTCTGACAGGAAGACATCCACCAGCACGCCTTCTTCGGTGATCTCGCGCGCGTAGAAGGTGACGCCTTCTGACGGGTGCAGAAACGCCCCTTCGGTCAGCAGCCGCGAGGTGGCGTTCTGCGCGATCTCCGCTTCGCGCGCGCTCAGCTGATCCGAGGCCATGGGCAGCAGGACATGGTGCAGGATCGACGCCATGACAAAGACCACACCGCCAAAGGCCAGCACCGGACGGGCCATGCGGAACGGGCTCGACCCCGTGGCCTGCATCACCGTCAGCTCGCTTTCGTTATTGAGGCGGTTGGTCACGTAGACGGCTGCAGCAAAGGCCGCCATGGGCAGGATCGTGGTGATCAGCCGCGGCAGGCCAAGAGCGGTAAACTCCAGAAACACCAGCGCCGATTGTCCGTCGCTGATCAGCCGGTCAAACAACACTACGGCCCGGTTGATCCAGAAGATCGCCACCAGCACGAGCGAGAAAAAACCAAAGAGCATAAGCAGTTGCGACAGCACATATCTGTCGAGCTTGCTCACGTCGGTCTCCTCGGGTCTGCGCCTGTTTCGTTTTGGCGACGATAGACCAAAGAACGCGGCGGTAAAACTGCTATCTGGTCTTTGCGCGCCGGGCGCGATAGTTCCGGTGGAGAGCTCGCAAAAGAAAGGTTTCCCCATGACAACGCCCACCGCCGTTCGCTTTTCCGAAACCGATATCGAGCGGTTTGCCGCCCATCGGGGCCGCATTGCGCTGATCGTCGATGCGGAGGGCCGCATGGATACGGCGGCGCGGCGCGTCAACCGGCTGAGCAAGGGGGCGTTGAAACGGGCGGTTGAGGCGCGGATGGAGGACAGCTGGCAGGCGGGCGACATCCTGACGCTGGCCTATCCGGCGGGGATGGACGCGGAGGCGGTCGATGTCTTGTGTCTGGGTCGCAGTGCCGATGAGACCGCCGCCCGCGAGGCGGGCGCGCTGCTGGGCAAGTCCCGCGGCAAGTCGGATCTGCTGGTGGCCGTGGGCACCCTGCGCGGGGCCGCGCATCTGGTGCAGGGTGCTGTGTTGCGCGACTATGCGTTCCGGGATCACAAGACCTCCGGCGCGGCACCCGCGGGAACCATCGAGGTGATGTGCAAGGACCCCTCCGAGCTGGAAGCGGCGGCGGCACCCTTGCTGGCGGTGGCTGACGGCACCTTCATGACCCGCGATCTGGTCAATGAGCCAGCGAACATTCTGACCACGACCGAGTTTGCCGACCGTCTGGCGGAGATGAAAGAACTCGGCCTCAAGGTCGAGGTGTTGGAAGAGGCGCAGCTGGAAGAGCTGGGCATGCGGACGCTTCTGGCGGTGGGGCAGGGATCGGCCAGCCCCTCCAAGGTGGTGGTCATGCAGTGGAAGGGCGGTGAAAAGGACGCAGCCCCGCTGGCCTTGATCGGCAAGGGGGTCGTCTTTGACACCGGTGGCATCAGTCTGAAACCGGCCGCTGGCATGGAAGACATGACCATGGATATGGGCGGCGCCGGCACCGTTGCGGGCGTGATGCGCGCACTGGCCCTGCGCAAGGCCAAAGCCAATGTGGTGGGTCTGGTGGGTCTGGTGGAGAACATGCCCTCCGGTACGGCGATCCGCCCCGGGGATGTCGTCCGCTCCATGAAGGGCGACACGGTCGAGATCCTGAATACGGATGCCGAGGGGCGGCTCGTGCTCTGTGATGTCATGTGGTACACGCAAGAGCGGTTTGAGCCCGCGGGGATGATTGATCTGGCGACGCTGACCGGTGCGATCATCATCGGGCTGGGCCATGAGAATGCCGGTGTCTTTTCCAATGATGACGCGCTCTGTGATGCGTTCCTGAAGGCGGCCAAGGCCGAGAGTGAGGGCGCCTGGCGGATGCCGCTCGGCAAGGCCTATGACGATATGCTCAAAAGCCCCATTGCGGATATGAAGAACATCGGCGGGCGGCCCGGTGGCTCGATCACCGCGGCGCAGTTCCTGCAGCGTTTCGTCAAGGATGGCACGCCCTGGATCCATCTGGATATTGCGGGCGTCGCCTCGCTGAAATCAGCCAGCAAGCTGGCGCCCAAGGGCGCGACAGGTTGGGGCGTTCGCGCGCTCAACCGGCTGGTGGCGGACATGTTCGAGACAGGCTGAGCCCCGTGGGCCGTGCGATGTTCTACCATCTGACCCGGCGCCCTCTGGAAGAGACGCTGGCGATGTTGCTGGGCAAGGCGCTGGCGGGGGACATGCGGGTCGTGGTGCGCGGAGCCGACCTGGGCAATCTGGGGCGGCTGGACGAACGGCTGTGGCTGGGACCGGAGGAGGGGTTTCTGCCGCATGGTCTGGCCGGGGGCGAATACGATGCGGCGCAACCGGTCTTGCTGACCACGGATGCCGGGATACCCAACGGTGCGCGCTGCCTCATGAGTGTGGACGGGGCAGAGGTCGATGCGGCGGAGGTCGCGGCGCTGGACCGCGTTTGTGTGCTGTTTGACGGCAATGACGAGGCTGCACTGAGCCGGGCACGCGGACAGTGGAAGGCGCTCAAAGACGCAGGTGTGAGCGCGCAGTACTGGTCCGAGGAAAGTGGCCGCTGGGAGATGAAGGCGGAGACCTGATTGGGGGTCTGGGTGGGCGGTTGCATCTGACTGGACTGTAACACTGGTGCTCTATGGCCCCCACTGCCAACAGCGCAGTCGCCGTTGACCTGGGCGAGGATTGCTGCGCTGCCGGTCAGCGGGTGAGGGTCAAGGCCCCGCCCGCGATCTCGATCCTGCCCCAGTGCTGGAGGTAGCTCATGCCCAAGAGGCTCTGCTCCATGTCACCGCCATTGACGACAGCCGGAATATCCGTGTCGCTGGCCGGACCGACGGTGATGCTGTCGAGCCGCACCGGCGCAGTGGCGACGGCACCGTTGGCTGTCATGGCACGGCCCACATAGTCGAGGCTGTCGGGGTCGAGCCCCGCGCGTGCGGCATCGGCCTTGGTCAGCACGGGCATCGTCGCTCCGGTATCCACGATAAAGCGCACGGGCGTGCCGTTGACCTCTGCCGTCAGATGGTAGTGGCCATCGGGGCTGCGCGGCACGACGATGCGGCCTTCGTCGGCGAAGACGGCCTGTTGCGGCCGGACCGACTGGCTGATGTCGCCCCAGAGCCCGTAGGCGGCGACGACACCCACAAAGATCAGCCCCCAGACCGCGGCCTGCTGCAGCAGCTTGTTGGTGGACATCCGGTTTTGCATGAAGAACCAGCCCCCGACCATCACGCCGAGAAGGATCAGGTAGATCAGACTGCCGGTGTCACCGCTGCTCATATGCATCCCTTGAAGGTCATGCTCTATACATAGGGTGGCTGCGGTGAATTGTCAGCCCGGACCCGGCCCGAACCCGAAGGCGCTGAGCCCGTCGAGCACGAATTGCACCGACAGCGCGGCCAGCAGCATCCCCAGAAGTCGGGTGACCACGGTGACGCCGGTCTTGCCAAGGGCGCGTTCGATCACGCCGCTGGCCAGGAAAAACCCCAGCACGATCAGCATGACAATGCCTGTGGCGCCCAGCACATGCGCCGTCCCTTCCCAGTCGGGCCGC
This sequence comes from uncultured Roseobacter sp., assembly GCF_947496515.1. Taxonomy (GTDB): domain Bacteria; phylum Pseudomonadota; class Alphaproteobacteria; order Rhodobacterales; family Rhodobacteraceae; genus Roseobacter. Next base: position 180,479 of record NZ_CANMDB010000004.1, read on the forward strand.
TGGCCCATCAGCAGGATCACGGAGGCGATGGCGCCAGGCCCCGCGATCAGCGGGATGGCCAGCGGGAAGACCGACGGGTCGTTATGCTCTTCCTCGCTCTGGTCCTCGCGCCGCCGGGTGCGCCGCTCAAAGAGCATGTCGAGTGCCGTGAGAAACAGCAAGATGCCGCCCGCGACCCGGAAGGCGGGCATGGAGATGCCGATGAAGGCCAGCAGCGCCTCACCAAAACCCGCAAAGGCGAGCAGGATCGCCACGCCTATGCCGGTGGCGCGGATCGCGATCCGCCGACGTGCCGCATCGGTCATGCCTTGGGTGAGCGCCACGAAGAGCGGGGCAAGCCCGATGGGGTCGATCACCACGAACATGGTGACGAAGGCCGTGATGAAGAAGGCGGTATCCATCATGGTTTTTCTTGGGGCTTTGCCCCAAACCCCAGAGTTTTTCTGGCAAAGTGAAAGATCATCCCGGCTGTGCTTCTTCGAGCTTTTCCAGAGAGCTCATCCAGAGCGCTTCTGCGCGGTCCAGCGCCGCCATCACTTCGGCATATTTGCGGTTCCAGACTTCGAGTTCGCCGGTTTTCGTGTCTTCGTAGAGGGCCGGGTCCGCCAGTTTCTTGGCCAGTTTGTCGCGCATGTCGTTGAGCTTTTCGACGCGGGCCTCGGATTTGCGGGCCTCCGATTTCAGCGCGAGGATCTGGTCTCGGCTTGCGCGTTTGGGTTTGGAGACTGTGGCGGGTTTCTTGCTGTTTTTTCCCGCGGGTTTGGCCGGGCTCAGCAGCATCTGGCGGTAGGCTTCCAGATCATCCTCGTAGGGTTTCACCGTGCCGTCCGAGACCAGCCAGAGCCGATCCGCGACCATCGACAGCAGGTGCATGTCGTGGCTGACGAGGATCACGGCACCCGAGTAGGCGGTCAGCGCTTCGACCAGCGCCTCACGGCTCTCGATGTCGAGGTGGTTGGTGGGCTCGTCGAGGATCAGCAGATGCGGCGCGTCGAGCGTGGCCAGCAGCAGCGACAGCCGCGCCTTTTGCCCGCCCGAGAGCCTGCCTACTTTGGTTTCCGCTTGATCGGGACCGAGGCCGAAGCCTGCCAGCTGCGCGCGCAGTTTGGAATGGAGCACCCCGGGGCGGGCCGAGATCATGTGTTGCAGCGGGGTCTCGTTGATGTGCAGCTCGTCCACCTGATGCTGGGCGAAAAAGCCGATGCGCAGCTTGTTGGACTGGACCGATTTGCCGCTCATCAGGGTCAGACGGTTGCTGAGCAGCTTTGACAGGGTCGATTTGCCCTGTCCGTTCTTGCCCAGAAGGGCGATCCGGTCGTCCTGATCAATGCGCAGGTTGAGGCGGCTGAGCACGGGATCGTCGGTATAGCCCACAGACCCCCCCTCGATGGAGATGATGGGCGGCGAGAGTTCCTCGGGTTCGGGGAAGGTAAAGACGCGCCGCGCCACCTGTTCGGGGCTGGCGATCATGTCCATCTTTTCGATCATCTTCAGACGCGATTGGGCCTGTTTGGCCTTGGAGGCCTTGGCCTTGAAGCGGTCCACGAAGGCCTGCATGTGATCGCGTCGGGCCTGCTGCTTCTTGGCCATGGCGGCCTGCAGCGCGCGTTGCTCGGCGCGTTGGCGGGCGAATTGATCATAGGGCCCCTGGTAGAGCGTCAGCTTGCGGTCTTCGAGATGCAGGATCGCGCCCACCGCACGGTTCAGCAGCCCGCGGTCGTGGCTGATGATGATGACCGTATGGGGGTAGCGCGCCAGGTAGGCTTCCAGCCAGAGCGCGCCTTCCAGATCGAGGTAGTTCGTGGGCTCGTCAAGCAGGAGCAGATCCGGTTGCGCAAAGAGCACGGCGGCAAGGGCGACGCGCATCCGCCAGCCGCCCGAGAAATCAGAGCACGGCATGCGTTGTTCCGCATCCTCAAAACCGAGACCCTTGAGAATGCTGGCGGCGCGGCCTTCGGCGGACCAGGCGTCGATGTCGGCGAGCCGTGTCTGCACCTCGGCGATGCGGCCGGGATCCTGCGCGGTTTCGGCCTCTGCCAGCAGCTCGGCCCGTTCGGTGTCAGCGGCCAGCACTGTGTCGATGAGCGAGGTGGCCGAGGACGGCACTTCCTGAGCGACACCGCCAATGCGCGCGCGGCTGGGCAGCGAGAACTGGCCGCCGTCAAGGCCCAGCTCACCGCGGATGATGCGAAAGAGCGTGGTCTTGCCCGCCCCGTTGCGTCCCACCAGACCGACCTTGTGGCCGTCGGGGATGACGGCGCTCGCGCCCTCAAAAAGCGGGCGGCCCTCGACCGAATAGCTGATGTCTGAAATGCGTAGCATGGCCGCGGTGTGCCGCATCGCAGGCCAGGCGTCAATCGCCGCTTTTCAAGGGGGATGGCCCGTGTTAGGGACCCGCGAAATTCCAGGCCCGGGGCGGTTGACAGCCCCGCGCATAACTTCACGGAGACACCCATGGCCCTTGAGCGCACCTTCTCGATCATCAAACCCGATGCGACCCGCCGCAACCTCACCGGCAAGATCAATGCCAAGTTCGAGGACGCAGGTCTGCGCATCGTCGCGCAAAAGCGCATTCACATGACCAAGGCGCAGGCCGGTGTGTTCTACGCTGTGCACGCCGAGCGCCCGTTCTACGATGAGCTGTGCGAATTCATGGCCTCCGCGCCCGTGGTCGTACAGGTGCTGGAAGGCGAAGGCGCCATCTCCAAGAACCGCGAAGTGATGGGTGCCACCAACCCCGCCGATGCAGAGCCCGGCACGATCCGCGCGGAATTTGCCGAGAGCGTTGGTGAAAACTCCGTCCACGGCTCCGACGCGCCGGAGACAGCGGCAATCGAGATCGCCTATTTCTTCTCCGGCATGGAGCTGGTGGGCTAGGCAGCCGCCGACGACGAATGACAACGGGCCTTCCGTAGGGGAGGCCCTTTTTCGTTGGGGGTCAGCGGGCGGGCCGCACCCCGATCTGATCCATCATCCGCTCAAAACCGGCTCTGTCTGCGTCAAAGGCCTCGGCCTTGATGGCGTCGAACCTTTTGCGCAGGGCGGTTTTCTCGGCACCTTTGCAATCGTTCCACGGACGATCCTGCAGACCCATCACCAGCACGTAGTAGCCGATGAAATGCGGTTTGGTGCCGGTGCGCAGCAGTTTCGCGTAGGCGGCATCCGCGCCAAGCTCGCGCAGGGCCTCCGCCGTGGGGATGCCCGCGGCGAGGCACGCGGCTTCAAAGGCGGGGCCGAGATTGCGGATAGAGGAAACGGGCGCGGGCATGCGTGGCACCTTAAGCCCTGCATGCCGACTGTGTCACGTCACAAATGCGCTCAGATACTCGCGTAATCGGTGATCCGCGGTGCGGGCGCTGGCTGGGGCTTGCGGCTGTCGTTTCCGCTCGCGGTTTGTGTGGGTTTGGCTGGTTGTCGGGGTGTTTGGGTCTGTGCCATGGGGATGATCCTTTCGGCTGCCGCGCCGACGATGACGCAAGACCGAGTGTCCCCGGCACAGTGTGCCATGACGCGGCACAACTGTGGCTACATCATGGTTTTTCGCGTCAGTTTGAGACGATTTGTCGGAGAACCCCTAAGCCCTGCAGCGACCTCAGACGGGTGGTAATTGCCGCGGCTGCGGCTGATGTTCGGCGCTGAGGTGCGCCTCGGTTCCCGCTGCATGCCCGATGCCTGCGTGATAGATGAACCGTTTGAGCAGTTCCGTGTGAAACTCGAACTCCCGCGCGCGCTCGGAAAACCCTGTCGGCAGCCTGTCGCGCGTGTCGTGCTGGCCATACTCCAGATCCCGGCACATGTTCAGAAGCGGCAGGCAGATGTCGGCCAGCACATTCGCCGCCAGCCGTTCGGCGTGGTTGGAGTAGGGCGCCTGAAAACCGATATCGGCATGAAAGGCGTTGTTGATCGAGCCCATGAACTCCTTGAAGCGCAGAATGGCATTGCGCACACCATCGTTGGCTTCCATCACCAGAAGGTGCACACCCGACAGCGCCAGACCCGGCACCTCGACCAGGAATTCGGGCAGTGACAGGACGTGGGCACCTGTGGGAACCGATCGGATGCAATTGCGGATGGCGTCGGCAAGCCGCGTGACAAAGACCTCGTCCAGCTCGCCCACATGCTGAAAGGAGATCCTGTTGCGAAATCCACGCCCCAGCACTTCGCACGAACGCACATGGACAACCCGGTCGGCCTTGAGCGTCAGGTTGACGGTCAAAACGCGATCGGACAAATCCGAAGGCAAGGGCGCGACGATGTTTGTATTTATCATGAAAGTGATCCGTATATGCGGAGTAGCTTCCGCTAAAGTGCCCTAGAAGATGCTCACAAGTATGAACCTACCGTACGGTGCCTGTTGCGTCACGCCCGGATAAATATAAACGAGCGGATGACCTTCAGGTTGAATATATGGTAAAGAACTTCATAATTTGCAATTAAGAGTTGCAAGGTCGAGGAGAGGCGCACGATGGGCGAGAACAGGCCTGCGCGTTAATATGTCTGGTGGGAGACGTTGGTTGTGGATGGGGCAGACGTAGAAGAACTTACGATCATTGGGATCGGATCGTCGGCAGGTGGTCTGGAAGCGATTCGTGAACTGGTGGCTACGCTGCCGACTGATCTGAATGTGGCCTATGTGGTGGTGCAACACATGTCACCGCATCACAAAAGCCTCATGACGGAATTGGTGGCGCGTCAGACCAGCCTGGTGGTGCGGGATGTGATTGATGGCACCATGCCGGAACCCAACGTCATTTACGTGACACCGCCCAAAACGGACGTTGTCTACGCGGACGGTAAGCTGACGCTGGTCAACCCCAGCCACGAGGTGGCCTCACCGAAACCGTCCGTGGACCGGTTTTTGCTGAGCCTTGCCGATGAGCATGGTGAGAAGTCCATGGCGGTGATCTTGTCCGGCACGGGGACCGATGGCGCCTACGGTGTGCAGGCGATCCGCGAGGCGGGCGGCATCACCATCGCCCAGGACACCGAAAGTGCCAAATACGACGGCATGCCGATGGCGGCCATGCAGACCGGCTGCGTCGATCTGGTGCTGCGCCCCTTCGAGATCGGCACGCACTTGCAAAAGATTCTGACCAGCCCGCGTGATTTCGATGATTTCCGGATGGAAGCGTCGGAAAAGAGCCCGTCGTCGGATCTGTTGCAGATCCTGCTGGCGCGCACCCGGGTGGATTTCCGTGAGTACAAGCAGACGACCATCAACCGGCGGATCGAACGGCGGATGATCGCGCTCGGCATCGAGAACCACGAGGAATACACGCAGTTCTGCCGCGTGAACCCCAATGCGGTCGATGCGCTGTTCAAGGATCTGCTGATCTCCGTGACCCGCTTTTTCCGCGACAAGGGAGAGTTCAAAGCCCTCCGGGAGCTTCTGCCCGGTCTGTTGGAAAAGAACGGCAGTCGGCCGTTCCGGGTGTGGATTGCGGGATGTGCGACGGGGGAGGAAGCCTACTCCATTGCCATTCTGCTCTGCGAGGCTCTGGGTGGCGCAAAGGTCCAGTTGAAAGACCACGTGCAGATCTTTGCCACCGACATCGACAAGGATGCACTGGAGGTGGCGCGCAAGGGTGTCTACGGGCTTGCGGCGCTGAACGACATTCCCAAGGAGCTGTCGGACCAGTATTTCATCCAGCAGAACGACGGTATCCGGGTGATCGATTCGCTGCGCTCGGCCATTCTGTTTTCCGACCACAACGTCTGTCAGGACCCACCGTTTCAGAAGGTTGATCTGCTGTGCTGCCGCAACCTGCTGATCTATTTCGGCAACGCGCTCCAGCACAAGGTGATGTCACGCTTCCACTATTCCCTGACCGAGACGGCGCTGATGTTTCTGGGGACGGCAGAATCCGTCGCTGGCTCCGACGAATTGTTCATTCAGGACAGTCAGTCGGCGCATATCTATCGCCGCCGGTCCATCCGCCGGTCTGATCCGGCGCCGTTTTCCGCGTCGCGCAGCGCCGTGCCACAGCGCACGCCCTCCGCCATCCCGACGAAATCGAAGTCACCTGGTCATTCGACCGACCGACAGATGTTCGAGGCGCTTGCCCTGTCGCTGGGCAAGAATTCCATGCTGGTCACCGATGAATACTCGATCGTTCGGATCTACGGCAACGTCAGCCCCTACGTCGAGATGAATGAGACCAGCAATCTCAAGATGCACATTGATCTGTTGCGGCGACCTTTCCGGGAGGAGGCGCGCAGCCTGGTGACCTTGTCGCTCAAGAACGGCGAGCACCGCTCTGGCGTGCGTCACTTGTTGGCGGAGGGTGATGACGCGGAAATCAGGTTGGATGTCTACCCGATCATCGCCCGCGACATCAACGAACGCGCCGCGCTGGTGGTGTTTACCGAATATGAAGTGGACCGGGCCAAGGCGGCGGAGGCCAAGGCGCACACGGGCGACGAACCCTTTGAAAGCGACCGGATCCGCTTGCTCGAAGACGAGGTGGCGACCACCCGCGAGGCGCTGCAGCAGACCATCGAGGAACTGGAAACCTCGAACGAGGAACTGCAGTCGCTCAACGAGGAGCTGCAGTCGACCAACGAGGAGCTTCAGGCCACCAACGAAGAGCTGGAAACATCCAACGAAGAGCTTCAGTCCACCAACGAAGAGTTGATAACCGTCAACGAGGAACTGCAGGTTACCGCCGCTGAGCTGAGCGGGCGGACGGGCGAGCTGATGTCGGTACTGGAGACAGCGCCACTGGCGATCATGGTGCTGGATACCGCGTTGCAGATCAGCCAAGCGACAAATGCCGCCGCCGAGATGTTCGGGCTGACACGGCCCGTGTCCAATCCGCATATCAGCCAATGCGTATTGCCGGACAATTGCCCGTCGCTTGCGCCCATTTGCAACGAGACGCTCAAGCTGGGCGAGCCGATCACGCGCGAGTTTACCTCGAAAGGGTCGCGCTACAAACTCACCTGCTCGCCGTTCTTTGACATGCGCGGGCAGATGAAGGGCTCCACCATGGTGATCTCGGAGTTCCCGGGACTGGCGCAGGAGCTTGATCTGATCCTGGACCACGCGGAAATTTTCATGCTCAACCGCACGCCGGACGGTAAAATCCTGCGGATTAGCCAGAAATCCGCCGCGGTGCTCGGTACCACGCGGCGTGACGCAGAAGGGGAGAATTTCTTCAAGCTGGCCAACAAAGCAACCGCAGACGCCGTTAAACAGCGTGACAATGAGTTGATGAGCAGTGCCAACGGTCGGGTCCGCTTCGTCAATAGCGTCGTGTCCAAGGAGACGGGCGAAACCTACTGGATGAACACAGAGAACTTCATCTTTGCCGACCCGCTGCTGAACGAATCCTCGATCTACACGGTCGGGACGGACATCTCAGAGGTGATCGAGGCCCGCGACAATGCCAAGGATGCGCTGGCCCAGCTGGAACTGCTGCAGGATCTGGCCAAGGTTGGATTCTGGTCGCTGGATCTCGAAACCAAGGAGATCCATTGGTCTTCGGAAGTCTACCGGATCCACGGTGTGGATCCCGATACCGCGCCACCTGACCTGAAGGCAGCGATCCAGTACTACGAGCCCGAGGACCGTGAGATGGTCGAAGATCATGTCAACGAGGTGATCGAGAACGGTGGGGATTTCCATTTCAAGCATCACCTGATCAACAAGCAGGGTGAGAAGGTGATGGTGGAATCCTTCGGGCTGGGCCGGCCGGATGCCACGGGCAACGTCAACCGGATCGTCGGCGTTTTCCGGGAGCTGCCAGCGGAGAACTGAAACCCGTCAGGGTTCCGTGTGTCGGGCAGGGTGCGGGCTTTCGCCTTGACGCTCCCCAAGGTGCCGCGCATCAATGTGCCAAAACCAATCGGGAGAACGGATATGAGTGTTAAGACAACGGCCAGCGCCCTGGCGCTGATGACCTGCGCGGGCATGGCAGCGGCGGAGTGTTCGGAAGTTACCTTTTCGGATGTGGGCTGGACGGACATCACCGCGACAACGGCAGCGACGACGGTGATCCTCGACGCGCTCGGCTATGAGACGGACATCAAGGTGCTGTCGGTGCCCGTGACCTATACGTCCATGGCGCAGGGCGATGTGGACGTCTTCCTGGGCAACTGGATGCCCACGATGGAAGGCGACATCGCGCCTTACCGGGAGGAGGGCACGGTTGATACCGTCCGCGCCAATCTGGAAGGGGCAAAGTATACGCTTGCCGTGAACAAGGCCGCCCAAGACCTAGGGATCAAGGATTTTTCCGACATCGCCACCCATGCGGATGCGCTGGATGCGGAGATTTACGGGATCGAGCCCGGGAACGACGGCAATCGCCTGATCCAGTCGATGATCGACGGTAACGCCTTTGGTCTGGGTGAGTTTGAAGTGCGCGAAAGCTCCGAACAGGGGATGCTGGCGCAGGTGGACCGGGCAACCAAGCGCGACCAGCCCATCGTGTTCCTCGGTTGGGAACCGCATCCGATGAACGCCAACTTCGACATGGGCTATCTGACCGGCGGCGATGACTTCTTCGGCCCTGATCTGGGCGGGGCCACTGTCTACACCAACACGCGGGCGGGGTATGTCGCCGAGTGTCCCAACGTCGGCGCGCTGCTGAACAATCTGGAGTTCACGCTGGCCATGGAGAACGAGATCATGGGGGCGATCCTGGACGATGGTGAGGCGCCCGAGGATGCGGCGACCGCGTGGCTGACGGCCAATCCCGAGGTATTCACCGGTTGGCTCGACGGTGTGACGACACTGGACGGGGGCGATGCGACAGCCGCGGTCAAGGCGGCACTCGGTCTGTGACCGGCAACATCTGGCGCAGGTGAAACGGAAAGGATAGCCGATGCTCGACTGGCTGACTGACACCAAGATTCCGGTCGGCAAGACGGCAGCGGCATTCTTCGACTGGTTGCAGATTAACGGTGCCTGGGCCTTTGATGGTCTGGCCATCGGGATGGAGGCGATGATTGACGCCATCCTCTGGGTGCTGCAGACGCCGCATCCGTTCGTGATCATCGCCGCTTTTGTAGCACTCACATGGGCGTTGCAGCGCAGCTGGAAGGTCTGCCTTTTCGTGGCGCTCGGCTTTCTCTTTATCCTCAATCAGGACTACTGGGAGGAGATGACCGAGAGCATCACGCTGGTGCTCTCGGCCTGCGTGGTGTGCATGGCCATCGGGGTGCCCATTGGAATTGCGGCGGCCCACCGCCCGCGGCTCTTTCAGGCGATGCGCCCGGTGCTGGATCTGATGCAGACACTGCCGACCTTCGTCTATCTCATTCCTGCCATTGTGTTTTTCGGCATCGGGATGGTGCCTGGGTTGATCGCCACGGTCATTTTCGTGGTGCCTGCGCCCATCCGTCTGACACATCTGGGGATCAGCTCGACGCCGAAGCCGCTCTTGGAAGCAGCGGATGCCTTTGGCGCCACGCCGTCGCAAAAACTGTGGAAAGTGGAGCTTCCTTACGCGCTGCCGCAGATCATGGCCGGGCTCAACCAGACGATCATGCTGTCACTGTCCATGGTGGTGATCGCGGCCCTTGTGGGAGCCGATGGGCTGGGTGTGCCGGTCGTGCGCGCGCTCAATCAGGTGAACACCGCGCTCGGGTTCGAGAGCGGGTTCATCATCGTGGTGGTGGCGATCATGCTCGACCGGATGCTGCGGGTGGACCGCAAATGACAAAGGCGGTTGAGTTCGATGCAGTCTCCATCGTCTTCGGAGACAAACCCAAGGAGGCGCTGCCGCTGATGGATCAGGGGCAGTCGCGCGCGCAGGTGCAGGAGGCCACCGGTCAGGTGCTGGGTGTGCATGACTGCTCGCTGTCCGTGGAGGCTGGTGAGATCCTGGTGCTGATGGGCTTGTCCGGCTCCGGTAAATCGACGCTCTTGCGCGCGGTCAACGGGCTGAACCCGGTAGTGCGCGGTGCCGTGCGGGTACACGATGGGGATTGGTCCTGCGATGTGACCCGAAGTACCGCGCAGGATCTGCGGCGTGTCCGGCGCGAGTGTGTGTCGATGGTGTTCCAGCAGTTCGGGCTGCTGCCCTGGCGCACGGTCCGCGACAACGTGGCCCTGGGGCTGGAGCTTGCGGATGTCCCCCGGAAAGACCGCGTCGCCCGGGCCGAACGGCAGCTGGAGCTGGTGGGTCTGGCCGATTGGGCGGACCGCAAGGTAGGCGAGCTGTCGGGTGGCATGCAGCAGCGCGTCGGGCTCGCCCGGGCCTTTGCGACGGAGGCACCCATCCTGTTGATGGATGAGCCGTTCTCTGCGCTGGACCCGCTCATTCGCACGCGGTTGCAGGATGAGCTGCTGGATCTGCAGCGGGAACTGAAACGGACCATCGTCTTTGTCAGCCACGATCTGGATGAAGCGTTCAAGCTGGGCGACAGCATCGCCATCATGGAAGGCGGGCGCATCGCGCAGTGGGGCACCCCGCAGGAGATCTTCTCCAACCCGGTCAATGACTATGTGGCCGATTTCGTGGCGCATATGAATCCATTGGGCGTGCTGTCGGCGGCTGACGTGATGGAGCCGGTCGGGTCTTCGCCCGACCGGACCGTGGGCGCGGGCACGGAGGTGGAGGCGGTGATGCGTCTGCTGCTGGAAAACGACGAGCCTCTGGGCGTCGAACGCGGTGGTGAAGTGGTCGGTCAGGTGACGCAACGGGGTGTGCTGGCCCGGATCCTTGATCCGCGAAAAAGCGGTTGATCTTGCCGCATCTCACGCAGGTTTGACCGGAACCGGGGCGCATCGGTCCGGGGGCGTTTGGGCATTCCGACCTGCGGCCTTATATCTCGGGTGAGACAGACGAAATGCCAAGCCAAGGGAGAGAGACCCATGACCAAGACAGATCTTCATCGTCGTCATCTGCTGGCCGCCGTTGGCGCGGGCCTTGTTACCGCCGCTGCCGGGGTGACCACGCCTGCCCGTGCGCAGACACTCGCGCCGACGCCCTCCATGCGCGGTGGATCCAACAACTACCGGCCCGGCGCGCCCATCGTGGAGCGCATTGGCGGTGGCGGCTTCTGGATGAGCGGGACTGTCCGCCGCGCAAGCGATGGTGCGCCATTGCCCGGTCAGCGCATCCAGATCTGGGCGCACACCACCGAAGGGCATGAGCGGGACGAACGCAGCCACGGTGCCACGCTGACCGATGCAGACGGTGTCTTTCGGCTGGAGATGCCGCAGATCGTGCCTGCCTTCGGTCAGCCGCACGCCCATCTGGCCTATGATAGCGGCGCCTTTGAGACGGTCTTTCTGCGCCCGGTGATGGGCAGTGCCCGTGATACCTCGCTAGAGGCGCATTTCGTCCTGCAGCCGGTCTGACCCGAGCTTCGACGTCATGTGGCGCAGCGTTCTGATCTGGGGTGTCGTGGCGTCGGGATTGGCTTTTCCCATCGCTGCCGCTGCGCTCAGCCCGCTGCTCGCCTGGCGTGAGCCTGTCTATATCATCGCAGGTTTTGCGGGCATTGTCGGTCTCGCGCTGCTGCTGATGCAGCCGCTTCTGGCCATGGGGTATCTGCCCGGCCTGGATCAGCGCCGCGGTCGGCGGGTGCACCGGTTTCTTGGTGCAGCACTGGTCTTGATGGTGATCGTCCACGTGGCGGGGCTGTGGCTGACCAGCCCGCCGGACGTGGTCGATGCCTTGTTGTTCGTTTCACCCACGCCATTTTCGGTCTGGGGCGTGATTGCGATGTGGATCGTTTTTGCGGTGGCGGCGCTGGCTGTCATGCGGCGCCCGTTGCGGTTGAGCCCGCGGATTTGGCGCCGCCTGCATCTTGGCGCGGCTGCCGTGATCGTGACGACCACAATTCTGCATGCCGTCTTGATCGAAGGCACTATGGAGCAGGTGTCAAAATACGGGCTGAGCGTGTTGGTCGCAACTGCGACGCTCGCCGCCGTGCTTGGCGTCAGACGACGCTGAGGGACTGCCGTTTGGTCTGCAAAGCACCGATTTCGATAAGATTTGACACAACAAGAAAGCGCTTGACCCCTGTGTGATCTCGGCGGTGTTAAGGTGTCCGTAAACTCTTTTGCCTACCCCTACGCGGAAAGATGACTGCAAATCCGACCCGATTTCCGGGCGGTCGGTAAGGTGTGCGAAGAGGAACGTGACGGTGGCAAATTTGAACAAACCGCGAAAGTCAAAGACCAACTTTTTGAACAACCTTCTCGTCAAGACATCCGTGATTGTGATCGTTTGCGTTGTGACGGTGGTCTCTGTCATCGCGATCCTGAACCGGAACATCAACGCGGAGTTGATGGCCGAAAACATGAGCCAGCGGGCCAGCGAAACCACCAACCTTCTGGCCATGCAGATGGGTGGCTCCATCAAGTTTGGGAACACCGCCGGTGTGGCGCAGATAGTTGATGGGGTAATCGCGTCTGCAAAACCGGACGCGATCGGTGCGCTCGTTCTCAGCGCCACCGGGACGGTCATGTACAATGAGGGCGATGAAGCATTCGATTCAGAGGCGGCCACTGCGCTTGCGGAGCGGGCCCTTGAGAGTGGTCAGCGGCTGTTGTCCGATGATGGGTTATCGGCGGCTGAGCCTGCAACTTTCGGAGACGCGGCCGAGATCGCCGGCATCGTTGTAACCTCTTGGAGCGATGCAAGCCTGCTTGCCGCTTTGGAGGCGCGTCAGACGCAGGCGCTTATCATGGGAATGGTTGTGATGGCCGTTGCCGTGCTGCTGTCGGGGATTTTCCTTCGGACACAGATGTCCCGGCCATTGATACGGCTGACCTCGACGATGAGTGAGATCGAGAACGCGAATTACAGCATTGACGTGCCCTACACGGGGCGCGGCGATGAGGTCGGACAGATGGCACGGCGGCTTGATACCTTCCGCGAAGCGCTTGGTGTTGCCAAAGAGGCGGAACGCGAGAGTGCTTTTAAAAGTGCGGCCTTTGTGGGGTCGACAGCGCCGATGATGATGGTGGACGAAAAGCTCCGGGTCATCTTTGTCAATCCGACCTGCGAAGCGTTGCTGCAGAAGATCAATGCCGACTTGCAAAAAAGCTGGCCAGACCTGGCCGACGGCACCGTTGAGGGCGCGGACCTGTCGAAATTTGCCGAGCTGACGGATGAAGCTGGTCGGGTTTTGGCGGAGGGCATGCGGGCGCTGCCGATCTCACACCAGTGCAAGATCGGTGACGCGCTGATCTCGATCAACATGAATGCTGCCCTCAACGAGGCGGGCGAGATGATTGGCGCGGTTATCGAATGGTCCGACGAAACCGACGCGGCGCGCAACGCTGCATTGCTCAACACCATCGACAATACCCAAATGCGCGTCGAGTTCGATGCGGATGGTCGCGTCGTCGCGACAAATGGCAATATGTCCGGTATCCTTCGAACCGCTGAAGAGGTGATCGAAGGTCGCTCCTTTGGCGACATCTTCACCAGCGATGTCGATGGCGAGATGAGCGAAGCAGACTTGTACAAGCGGGTGTTCACCTCTGAGATAGGCGCAGAAGCAATCGCAGGCCGCTTCAATGTGCAACGGACCTCGGGCGGCAGCGGTTTGGTGTTGGAAGGGAACTTTGCATCCGTGCCCGGCCTGGATGGTACTCTTGAGCGCGTTATCTTTCTAGGGACCGATGTGACGGACAATGCTGCCGCGCTGAAAGATGCCGAAGAAGAACGTCGCCGTGTTGCCGAGCAACAAAAGAGCGTTGTGAGTGCTTTGGGTGTGGCACTGCAGGATCTCGCGGATGGAGACCTGACCTGCGAGATTGATACTGCCTTTCCGACCGACTACGAAAAACTGCGCGCTGACTTCAATGCCGCGGTGCAATCGCTGCAGGAGGCGGTCGGCGCGGTCACGCAAAATGCGGATCAGATCCGCAATGAAACAGGCGAGATTACAAGTGCTGCTGATGACCTTTCGCGCCGCACCGAAAAACAGGCTGCAACGCTCGAGGAGACCGCGGCCGCTCTGGATGAGTTGACGAGCTCGGTCAAATCCGCCGCTGAGGGTGCGGACGAGGCCTCTGCCATGTCTGCCGAGGCGCAAGCCAACGCGGAGGAAGGCGGCGACATCGCACGCAAGGCCGTCGAGGCGATGGACGGTATCAAAACCTCCTCACAGGAGATTTCCAAGATCACCACCGTCATTGACGATATCGCCTTCCAAACCAATCTGCTGGCTCTCAACGCAGGTGTCGAAGCCGCGCGTGCTGGAGAAGCGGGACGCGGGTTTGCCGTGGTCGCAACCGAGGTGCGCGCGCTGGCTCAACGGTCGTCGGACGCTGCACGAGAGATCAATGCGCTGATTTCGAGCTCGGGCGAGCAGGTGGGAACAGGGGTGGAGCTGGTCGACAAGACAGGTCAGGCGCTTGCATCGATCGTCAATTCTGTGTCCGAGATCTCGAAGAGAGTATCGACCATAGCCGCTTCCTCTCGCGAGCAATCCACGGGGTTGAACGAGATCAATACAGCGGTCAATGAGCTCGACCATGTGACACAGCAAAATGCCGCCATGTTCGAAGAGACGACAGCTGCGAGCCATGCGCTGACAGCGGAAGCCGATGCGCTTGCTGCAGCCGTCGCCCGTTTCAAGCTGGACACATCGGGGGCCAGCCAGACCACAGCAACCGCCAAACCCGCCTCTGAAGCGTCGGTCACTGAGGACCCGAAAGTTGACCAGTCGCCTGCAGCGCCAGCACCGCGGGCAGCTACGCAGGGCAATGCGGCTCTGAAGGTCGAGGCCGACGACGCTCCAGATCTCGACGACGGATGGGACGAGTTCTAGGTGCCAGCACCCTCCTCCCAAGAGGCCTACTGTGAAGGTGGTGGATTAATCTAGAACAGCCGAGCGGGAATATTGCGAACCGAAGGGCAGTCTGCCGTTCCGCTAAAACCGTTGCCCATCTGCCTGACTGAGCGTCTGGCGATTAGCAAAGCGGTTCCTTTGTGGTCATTCAAAAAGTTGGCTTGAATGGCAGACGGCCCGATCGGGCAATCAAAGGCAGCCCGTAAAAAGGGGTGCTGACAACTCAGAGACAGAAGCGGATCGCGGGTGTTGATGTGACTAAGCCCGTCAAGCGTCGGCAGCGAACCTGCAAGATTGATTGCCTGTGAGCGGTTCGCAAGGGAAAGGCGAATGAAAAGGTGGGCAACGCACTTCAGCAACGCAAGGCAGAAGCACGATCAGCGCACCCGTTGAGCAGTGACTGCGGCGGAGCATTGGCTCTGACAGTATGCTTTACGCGTTGATTTCCAGCGGGCGCTATTCCAAAATCTTTTGATAAAAGACATAGCGCTCGCATGCCCGTCGTCTGTCAGCGACGCTAACGACTTTGCCATGCTTTGCGGATCCGGTCGGTCGCTGGTTACGACAGGGCCTCTGCTTCACCCTCCGCGCCCTTGCGGCTCTGGCCGCCGGAAAAACGCGCTTGCCATTCCTCGACCTGCGTATCCGTGATCTTTGCAAACAACACATCCGGCACCGTAAAAGGATGATCCGGGCCAAGCGTGTACAAGAATTCCTGAAGATCGGCAGGCCAAATCGGCTCCAATACGTTCAGGCTGGTCAGGATTTTCGCGCTTGCATCCGGTACGAACGGGGCCGAGATCACGGCGAAGAGATGTGCAAGATTGAGAGCAAAGCGGGTTTGCATCGCGGCCTGATCCGGATCGGATTTGATGCCTGTCCACGGCGCGACCGATTGCAGATATTCATTCCCGGTCACCCAGATTGCCCGCAATTCCTGTGCTGCCTTGCGCACCTCCATTGCCTCCATAAAGCGGGCATACCGGTCGAGCCGTTCGGAAAGGTCCGCCACAACCGCAGCCTCTTCAGCGCCCGTCTGCCCGCCAGAGGGCACGGCCTCGCCAAATTTTGACCGGCAGAACTTGGTGATCCGGCTGACGAAGTTCCCCAGGACGTCTGCAAGGTCCTTGTTCACGGACGCTTGGAAATTGTCCCAGGTGAACTCGGCGTCGCTGTTCTCGGGTGCGTGGCTCAGCAGCCACCACCGCCAGTAGTCTGCCGGCAACAGCTCCAGGGCCTGATCCATGAAGATGCCGCGCCCTTGAGAGGTCGAGAATTGACCGCCGTCATAGGTGAGATAGTTGAATGATTTCAGGTGATCGACCAGCTTCCATGGCTCGCCCGATCCGATGATCGTCGCCGGAAAACTCAAGGTGTGGAAGGGC
Organism: uncultured Roseobacter sp.; assembly: GCF_947496515.1. Classification (GTDB taxonomy): domain Bacteria; phylum Pseudomonadota; class Alphaproteobacteria; order Rhodobacterales; family Rhodobacteraceae; genus Roseobacter. The sequence goes on from NZ_CANMDB010000004.1 coordinate 196,627, forward strand.
ACGTTATCTTTGCCCATGAACTGGGTATAGCGCACATCCTCCGCGCCCTTGTCGGTGCGCCACCAGCTCTGCCAGTCGGCCTCGGTCAGGCCGTTGGCTTCTGCCCATTCGGCAGCGCAGGCGATGTATTCGATGGGTGCGTCGAACCAGACGTAGAAAACCTTGCCTTCCATGCCGGGCCAATCCTCGGTGCCCTTGCGCACGGGGATGCCCCAGTCGAGATCGCGCGTAATCCCGCGGTCGCGCAGCCCATCCCCGTCATGCAGCCATTTTTTGGCGATGGAGGTGGTGAGCACCGGCCAGTCTGTCTTGCTGTCGATCCAGTCGTTCAGCGCGTCTTTCAAGGCGGATTGCCGCAGATAAAGATGCCGCGTCTCGCGGACCTCCAGATCCGTGGCACCCGACACCGCCGAGCGCGGATCTATCAGGTCGGTCGGCTCCAGCTGTTTGGTGCAGTTTTCGCATTGATCGCCGCGCGCCTTGTCATAGCCGCAGTTGGGGCACGTCCCTTCGATGTATCGATCAGGCAGGAACCGGCCATCGGCGATGGAGTACACCTGCCTTTCGGAGACTTCGCTGATCAGGTCATTCTCTGCCAGGCGCCCCGCGAAATGCTGCGTCAGTGCGTGGTTTTGCGGGCTGGAAGAGCGGCCGAAGTGATCAAACGAAAGCCGGAAGCGCCGCGCGATATCGGCTTGAACCTTGTGCATTTCGGCACAGTAGTCCGCCACCGGCTTGCCTGCCTTGGCTGCGGCCAGTTCCGCGGGCGTTCCATGTTCGTCGGTGGCGCAGAGAAACAGCACGTCATTGCCCCGGGCGCGCTGGTAGCGGGCAAAAAGATCGGCGGGCAGTTGGCTGCCGATGAGATTGCCCAAATGCTTGATCCCGTTGATATAGGGGATCGCAGAGGTGATGAGATGGCGCGCCATGCGGAAAGCCTCGTCCGGTCGGATTGATCGGCCCCGTCTAGCGCAGCTTCGGCCCCGCAGCCAAGGCGAAAGTGCCATGACACCTTGCTTCGCACTTCGGCCCGGATGGATACTGCCGCGTGGCGCGGCCCGCGCACCCGCCCCACCGGTGGCCCATATCGCTGCTCAGGCCGCGCGCTGGATCTCGGCGATGATGTCCAATCGAACCTCATCCTCGACCAGGTTGGGATACCCGGTCGCGCCGAAGGCACTGCGGCTCAGCGCGCCATTGAGCGCGATGGTCAACACCGACAGATCGTCGGGCGCCGTTCCGGGGGGACGGGTCAATTGCGCGGCCAGCGTCATGGGCAGCGTCACGCCACGAAGGGTCAGATCCCCATTGATTTCGGCGCCGTCAGAGAGACGTCCACCGGCGCCCAAGCTGATCTGCCGGGATCGGTAACGGGCGATGGGATGTTCGGCGGCATTCAGGACCGATTTGCCAAGCAAGGCACGGGTCACGAACAACATGCCGGTGCGGGCCTGCCGGATGTCCGCCGTCACGTCTGCGCTGGAGCGCGACAGCCGACGGGTGTCGACACGGATATCGGCAGTTTCCAGCGGGACGGTGCCGGTCTGGACCGTACCGCTCAGCGAAAAGGCAAATGAAATCTGCGCCCGGTCAGGCACCAACTGGTAGCGTTCTGCGGCGGCGTGGCTGCGGGTTGCGAGACTTGCAAGCCCTGCGGCGATCATCATGCGGCGGTTCAGCATCACGGATTTCACTCCTGCACGCAAAGGTTAATCCTCGATATAGCTCAACGACTTAGATTGCCAATGTTACAGCGCGCTTCGCGGTGGCGCAGGTTGTTCCCGGACAGGCAAATGACTTGCAGTCGGGCGCGCTGCGGCTAGGGTATCGGCGACTGACGCAAAGGACGGCAACGATGAAGATGAAAACGCTGGGACATAGTTCGATAGAGGTGTCGGATCTGTGTCTTGGGTCGATGACATGGGGTACCCAGAACGATGCCGATGAGGCGCACGACCAGATCGACCGCGCGCTGGATGCCGGGATCAATTTTGTCGACACCGCCGAAATGTACCCCGTGAACCCCGTCAGCGCCGAGACGATCGGGCGGACGGAACGGATCATCGGGATGTGGTTTGAGCGTGATATGCGCCGGGACGACGTGATCCTCGCCACGAAACACTCCGGCGAGGGGCTCGCCGCGGTGCGCGAGGGCGCGCCCATCTCTGCCGAAACGATCGCGGAGGCGGTAGAAGGCTCGCTGCGCAGGCTGAAGACCGATTACATTGATCTTTATCAGTTCCACTGGCCCAATCGTGGCAGCTACATGTTTCGGCAAAACTGGGATTTCGACCCCTCCGGGCAGTTGATGCTCGACACGATTGATCACATGGAAGAGGCCTTGGGCGCGCTGCAGAAGGAGGTCAAACGCGGTACGATCCGTACCTTCGGTCTCAGCAACGAAAGCGCCTGGGGCACGACGAAGTGGCAGGAAGTGGCCAGGCGCACCGGCGGACCCCAGGTGGCCTCGGTTCAGAACGAATATTCTCTGCTCTGCCGGTTGTTTGATACGGACATGGCTGAAGTGAGTCTGCAGGAGGATGTGCCGCTGCTCGCGTTTTCGCCTCTGGCCGCGGGGCTGTTGACGGGCAAGTATCAGGATGGCGCGGTACCAAAGCGGTCGCGCATGTCGCTGAACCCGGAAATGGGCGGGCGCAAAACGCCCCGGGCGTTCGAGGCGGTGGCGGCCTACCTCGACATAGCGCAGCGTCATGATCTCGACCCTGCGCAGATGGCACTGGCATGGTGCCGGACCCGGCCTTTCATGGGGTCGGTAATCTTCGGGGCGACGACCATGGATCAGCTGGAAAACTGCCTTGGCGCGGCGGAACTCACGCTGAGCGATGCCGTGATGGAGGAGATTGCAGCGGCGCATCGCGCGCATCCAATGCCTTACTAGGCGGGTACCCCACCGGTCTTTGCGTGGATTTTCCTTGCATCTTGAGACGCTTGGCCTGCATCCTTTGGCGGGCGGGCAAACAGATGTCCGCGCGCCAACCAAGGGAGCGTACCCATGCCACTGGCCATGTCGGGCGAGGTATTCATCACCTGCGCCATCACGGGGTCAGGCGCGACCGAGGACCGCAGCCCGCACGTGCCGCGCAGTCCTGAGCAGATCGCCCAAAGCGCCGTAGACGCGGCCAAGGCCGGGGCCGCCATCGTTCATTGCCACGTGCGCGATCCGGAAACGGGTGCGCCCGCCCGCGATCTGGATCTCTACCGGGAGGTGACGGACCGCATCCGCGCGGCGGATGTGGACGTGGTGCTGAACCTGACAGCGGGCATGGGCGGCGACATCACCTTTGGCGATGTGGAGAGTCCGCTGCCCGTGGTGCCGCAGGGCACCGACATGATCGGGGCCAGCGCGCGGGTCGCCCATATCGCCGCCTGCCTGCCCGAGATCTGCACTCTGGATTGTGGCACGATGAATTTCGCGGAGGCGGACTACGTGATGACGAACACGCCCGGGATGCTGGCGGCGATGGGGCGGCAGATGACGGCTCTGGGCGTGAAGCCGGAGATAGAGGCCTTTGACACCGGGCACTTGTGGCACGCGAAAAGGCTGGTGGAAGAGGGCGTGCTGGAGGCGCCAGCGCTGGTGCAGCTTTGTATGGGCGTGCCCTGGGGCGCCCCCAATGACCTGAGTACCTTTATGGCCATGGTGAACAATATCCCGCCCGACTGGACGTTTTCCGCCTTTTCACTGGGACGTGCCCAGATGCCCTATGTGGCGGCCGCGGTGCTGGCGGGCGGTCATGTGCGGGTGGGGCTGGAGGATAACTTGTGGCTGGAGAAAGGCGTGCTGGCACAGAACTGGCAGCTGGTCGACCGGGCCCGCGGGATCATCGAGGGCATGGGCGCGCGGATCATGGGGCCCGACCGGGTACGTGCGCTGCTGGGCCTGACAAAACGGGCGCCCGCGGGATGAGCGATCAGGGCCGTTCAAACGTCGGTTTTGCCGTCGGTATCGCGTCGGTCTTACGTCGGTATGACGTCGGTGCGCCGCGCGCGCTGCGTTGGGGTTTTCTTTACGCGGGTCTCGCGCTGCTGCTCGCCTGTGCACCGCCACCGCAGAGCTTTCGCGACGGCGCCGTGCCGATCACGGCGAGCACGCGGTTTACGCCCGAAGCCATTGCGGGCGACTGGCACGTGATCGCCGCCTACGCCAGCCCGCTCTGGCCCGGCTGTGCGGATCAGCTTTGGCAGATTGACAGCGCAGCGACGGAGGCGCGGCTGATGGTGCGCTGCGGCGGGCGGGTCCGGCTGGACGCACCGCTGGAGGTGGATGCGCGCGGCGTGATGCAGGTGCGGTCAGGCGCGCTCGACCGGCCCGCGCGGGCGCTGTGGGTGATGTGGCTGGCCGAAGACCGGCGGACTGCGGTCATCGGCACCCCGGGCGGCGAGATGGGGTGGATCGTCAACCGCGCGCCCCGCCTTGCGCCCGACCGGGCGACCGCAGCCCGCGCGATCATGGCGTTCAACGGGTATGACATTGCCCGCCTGCCGGGCGCGGAACCCGGATCGTGAGCGGCACGGTTGCCATCATCGGCGGCGGCGTCATCGGGGGCGGCTGGGCGGCGCGGTTCCTGCTGAACGGCTGGGACGTACGGGTCCATGATCCCGGACCGGAGGCCGCGAGCCGGATCGAGGCGGTGATCTCCAACGCCCGGCGCGCGCTGCCAGGCTTGCTCGACGTGGCGCTGCCCGAGGAAGGGACGCTGCATTTCTGCGACACGCTGGCAGCGGCGGTCGCCGGTGCCGGCTGGATACAGGAGAGCGTGCCGGAGGATCTGGCGCTGAAACAAGCCACGCTGGCGGAGATCCAGGCAAGCTGTGATCCCGGTGCGATCATCGGCTCGTCGACATCGGGGTTCCGGCCATCGCAGCTGCAACAGGAGGTGCCGCGACCGGGACAGATCCTCGTCTGTCATCCTTTCAACCCGGTCTACCTGCTGCCGCTGGTCGAGGTTGTCGGCACGGATGCCAACGCCGGCGACTTTCTGGCGCGGGCACAGCAATGCCTGACTGGTCTGGGGATGCACCCTCTGCATCTGCGCCAGGAGATCGACGCGCATCTGGCCGACCGGCTGCTGGAGGCGGTCTGGCGTGAGGCGCTGTGGCTGGTCCGGGACGGTATCGCCACCACCGGTGAGATCGACGACGCGATCCGCTATGGCTTTGGCCTGCGATGGGCGCAGATGGGCCTGTTCGAGACCTACCGCATCGCGGGCGGGGAGGCGGGCATGGCGCATTTCATCGCCCAGTTCGGCCCGGCGCTGCAGTGGCCGTGGTCGCGGTTGACCGACGTGCCGGAACTGACGCCGGATCTGGTGGCCAGGATCGCCGAGCAATCGGACGCGCAGTCCGGCGCGCAGGATGTGGCCGCGCTGGAGCGGATCCGGGACAGCAATCTCGTGGCCATGCTGCGCGCGCTCAAAGGGCAGGGCTGGGGGGCGGGGCAGTTGCTGGCGGCACATGAAGACACCCTGCGCGCGGGCACGGACCTGGGTCAGAGCGCGGGGGAGGTGGCCGATCCGGCCCAGCCGGTGCTGACCCTGCGCCGGGTCGTGCCGCTCGACTGGGCGGATTACAACGGCCACATGACGGAGGCGAAATACCTGCAGGCCTTTGGCGATGCGACCGACCGCTTCATGGAGATGATCGGCTGCGATGCGGCCTATATCGCGGCGGGTGGCAGTTTCTTTACCGCCGAAACCCATATCCGGCATCTCGACGAGGTACATACCGGCACGCTGATCGAGGTGCGCACGCGGGTGCTGCAGGGCGGCGGCAAGAAAATGCATCTGTGGCACGAGATGCGCGCGGGCGCGCGGCTGCTGGCAACGGGGGAGCATTTCCTGCTGCACGTGAGCCTTGAGACCCGGCGCGCCTGTGAGGCCAGCCCCGAGATTGACGCAGCACTGCGCCGCTTTGCCCGGGCGCAGGCAGACCTGCCGCGGCCCGAGGGGGCCGGGCGCGGCATCGGCGCGCCGCGGTGAGTGACACGCTTCCGGCCTTGTGGGTCATCATGGCTTTTGCGGCTGCCGGGTTCCAGACCGTGCGGTTCATGCTGCAAAAGCTGCTGGCCGGGCAGACGCTGTCACCGACGGGGGCGACATTCGCGCGGTTTTTCTATTCTGCACCGCTGATTGTCGTGCTGCTGGCGGGGTTTCTGGTGCATCTGGACGCGCCGTTTCCGACGGTCAGCCACGCGTTCTGGGCGCAGGCGTTGACCGGGGCGGTGGCGCAGGTGGTGGCGACGGTCTGCGTGGTCACCGTCTTTACCCTGCGCAATTTCGTGGTGGGTGTGGCGCTGATGAAGACCGAAGTGGTGCTGTCGGTCGTGGTGGGGCTGATCCTGTTGGGGGAGGGGGTCAGCTGGCCTGCCTTTGGCGCCATTGGTCTGGGCGTGCTGGGGGTGCAGCTTTTGTCGGTGCCACCGGGCGTGGTCGGCTGGCATCTGCCGTGGAACCGCGCGACCGGTCTGGGGCTGGCGTCCGGCGTGTTGTTCGCGGTGTCGGCGGTTTGCTACCGGGGTGCGTCGCTGCAGATCGGCTCGGATGATCCGGTGCTGCGCGCAGGTGTCACGCTGGCGGTGGTGACCAGCGCCCAGATGACCGGCATGGCGCTGTGGTTGTGGCGGCGCGATCCAGGCCAGATTGCGGCGGTGTGGCGGGCGCGGCGCGTGGCGTTTTGGCTGGGGCTTTTGTCCATGGCGGGATCGTTCAGCTGGTTTCTGGCCTTCACGCTGCAGACGGCGGCCTATGTAAAGGCTGTGGGGCAGGTGGAGCTGGTGATGGGGCTCATGGCCTCGGTGCTGTTTTTTCGCGAGCGTCCCGATGCCCGCGAGATTGGCGGGATGGCGGTGCTGTGCCTGTCCATCGTGTTGCTGCTGCTGCTGATCTGAGCGGCTCAGTCCACCAATGGCTGGCCGCGCAGGCGCAGAAAGAGGCTTTCCTCGTCGTTGTTCTTGAAGAAGGGCACGCTGTCGGGCGGAGATCTGCGGGTGACACGCGCGTCGATCTCGCTGAGGACGACTTCGGTGATAAAGGGCATGTCGAACTGCCGGGCTTGGGCCAGCGGAACCCATTGCAGATGCGACAGCTCATCGCTGGCGGCGGAGAAGTCATCGGGGTCGCTGGCCAGCGCCTCCGCATCGACGAGAAAGAAGCGCGCGTCAAAGCGGCGGGGCCGGCCGGGCGGGGTGAGAGCCCGAAAGACGAACTGCATGCCGGCCGCCGCGGGGGCGTGACCGGTGGCGGCAAAATCGGCCCAATCAGCGGGAGGCGCGGCTGGCCAGGGTGCAGGCTGGCCCAGGATCTGGCCCGTCTCCTCCCACAGTTCGCGGATCGCGGCGACGGCCAGCGCATGAGAGATGTCACTCGCGGCATCCTCCGCCAGACGCCCGGCGCACAAAGACGGCAGGGGGCTTGCCAGTGTCACGTCAGCGTCGCCCGCGTCGACCGCGCCGCCGGGAAAGACGAACTTGTTGGGCATGAAAGCCGCTCGCGCGCCCCGCTGCCCCATGAGGATGTGCGGATCGCCGTCGCGGTCGCGCAGTACGATCACGGTGGCGGCGTCGCGAATGCGGGATTTGTCAGGAGGGTGCGAGGGGATCATCCCCCTAGCCATAACGCAGCCGGGCCACGCGGGAAAGAGCGCCGTGTCTCAATGATCGGGGTCAAAGCCGCCCATGCCGCGCGCCCATTGATAGCCCACAATCGCCCCCTTCAGCCGTGGCAGCAGGTAGAGCGACAGGCCCACGCAGCCCACCGCGAAGATTGTGAAGAGTGTGAGCGGCTCGGGCCGCCAGGTGACAAAGGCAAAATGCAGCAGGGGCGCCATCAGATGCCCGACAAAAAGGATCGTCAGATAGGCGGGTCCATCGTCGGCACGGTGGTGATGCAGATCCTCCCGGCAGACGGAGCAGCGATCGTTCACCTTCAGATAACTGCGCAGCAACGGCCCGCTGCCGCAATTGGGGCATTTGCGCCGCCAGCCGCGCAGCATCGCGCGCTTCAGATCGCGGTCTTGGCAGGAGGCGTCCGCCGGGCGGTCGCGCGCCTCCAGTTGATCGGCCGAATGTGTCATGGCGTCCTCATAGATCTGTCTCCCTACTGCGCCTTTCCGGGGCAAGATGAAAGCATCCTGCGTGTCGCTGCGTCGGGATGTCGCGAAGTCTTGCGCATTTTTTCGACGGAAATATGGCGCTCCGCCGTTCAAGCCTTGTCCGCACCGAAAACAGGGCGGGCAGAACGACCGATTAACAAGGAGACGAGCATATGACATCCCTTACTTTTAAACGCGCCATCATCGCCGCGGCCCTCGCGCTGACTGCTGTGGCCGCATTGGCCGAGGCGCGCGGTGGCGCGGCCTCATTCGATACATTGGACACGGATGGCAACGGGGAGATTTCGGCGGCCGAGATGCAAAACCGCCACGCCGCGCAATTGGCTTCACTCGACACGGATGGCGACGGGTTTCTCACCGAAGCCGAGCTGGCCGCCGCCGCCCGGGAGCGCGCGCCGGAGCGGGCCGCCCGCATGATGGAGCGTCTGGACGCGGACGGAGACGGTCGCCTGACCGCGGCGGAACTGAGCGGACCCGACCGCGCCATGCGCAGGTTTGAACGGGTGGACAGCGACGGCGATGGTAGCCTCAGCCGCGATGAGTTCGAGGCGCTGGACACGCGCGGCAAGCGCCGGCAGCGTGACCGGGATTGAGAACACCGGTACCGGCGCGGCCCGTCTTGATCGGCGGGCCGCGGTCTTTTATCGCTTTACGGGATGGCCATGGCGCGCGACGCAGATCACAGCCGCTCTGATGATGCGCTCTTGCGGCTCTACGCGGCGGGCGATCCCGCGGCGGCGCGCGCGCTTTCGGGCCGGTTGTTGCCGCGGGTTTATGCACAGGCCCTGCGCCTGCTGTCCGACCCGGCGGAGGCAGAGGATGTGGCCCAGGAGGCAATGATGCGGTTGTGGCGGATAGCACCCAAGTGGCGGCCGGGCGAGGCGGCGGTCAGCACGTGGCTCTACCGGGTGACGGCGAACCTCTGTGTGGACCGGCTGCGCAAACGCCGCACCGTCGGGCTGGGCGAGGTTGCGGAGCCGGTGGATCCTGCGCCCTCGGCTGCCGCGCGGCTCCAGGGTGCTGCGCGGCAGGCGGCGTTGCAGGATGCGCTGGACCGCTTGCCCGTCCGGCAGCGGCAGGCGGTGGTGCTGCGGCACATCGAAGGGCTCGGCACCGGTGAGATTGCCGAGATCATGCAGATCGGCGCGCGCGCAGCCGAGAGCCTGACGGCCCGGGGGAAACGGGCTCTGACGGATCTCCTTGCCGGGCGGCGCGCAGAATTGGGGTACGATGATGACCGATCCGACTGAGGACGAAGACGAGGCCCTGTTTCAGGCCGCCATGACCGCCGCGCGGGACGCGCCCCCGGTCGTGCCAGCCGCTTTGATGGCGCGGGTGCTTGGCGATGCCGCGGCCCAGCAGCCGAGACGGTGGCGGCTGTCGGCCCTCATCGGCGGGTGGCAGGGGCTCGGTGGTCTGGTGGCGGCCACATGCGCGGGGCTCTGGATCGGGTGGAGCGCGCCCGAAGGGCTGCCCGACCCTGTGGTGCTGATGGGGGGGGACGCGATGGCGGGCTCCGTTGCTGCGTTCAGCAGCTTTGGCTGGGATATGGAGGAGGGCTGAGCGATGGCGAGATCGTCTGACGGCCGGGGTGGCATGCCGCGGTGGGTGAAACTGCTGTTGGGGGTATCGCTGGCACTGAACCTCGCGGTGGCGGGGATTGTCGCGGGCGCCATGCTGCGCGACGGCGGGGACCGGCGCGGCGGGCCGCGGCTCGGCGCTTTCGGTGGCTATGCAGCACCCTATATCATGGCGCTGCCGCCCGAGACGCGCCGTGCCGTGCTGCAGACCATGCGGGGTCGCGGGGCTGCTGGCGACGGTGCGATGCCGGATCGCACGGCCCGGCGGGCGTTCTATGCCGATGTGATCACAGCACTGGAGGCGCAGCCCTTTGACAGGGCGGCTCTGACCGCCGCATTGGCGCGACAGGCGCGGGGCGCGGTGGCAGTTCAGCAGGTCGGGCAGGCGGCCTGGCTGGAGGTTGTGACGGATATGAACGATGCGGACCGCGCGGAGTACGCACTGGCGGTGGAAGAAGTATTGGCGCGGGGGGCGAAGCGGCACAGGTAAGGCCGTTTTGACGTGAGCCTCGACCGGTTTCAGCTGCCATCTGGTTCGAAGCCGTCGTCTCCTCCTTCGGAGGCGGTCTGGGCAGCTTATTAGGGTCGGAGCCGTCCGGATCTGGTGCCATCAGGGGCGGCATTGTTCTGCGGTTTGAGCATATCGCAGGGGAAAGGTCAGCTACGGGCAGGCGTGCCCTGTCGGTTGCGCTGCTACGGTCTGAGTGCGTGGCACAGGTATCCTATAGGGCGCGGCCAGTCTCGGAGCATGGCTCGTTTTTCTGTCGTAGAGCCTGCTTCGGACTTTGGCGGCTCGGGTATTTTGCAAAGCTGCCCCGGCCACCGCAAGCGCTTGCCTGTCGACCGGGGTATCGTCGGCTCGGCAGACATCGTGCCCACCACATTCCGTGTGACATGTCCTGACCGGTATGGCTGCGCAAACGGTGCCGTGGCGCGCACTAGACGGCGGTGAGCGCCTCCGCGCGGGGGCGCACCTCGCTCAGTGGCGGATCAGCTTTGGGCTGTGACCGATGGTGCGGGAATGGGGCTGGTCTCGGCCAAAACGGGAGAAGAAGGGAAGGGGACAGCGCCACCTGGAGACTTTGGTGCGCGATTGGCTCTGTGACCGGTGTCGGTTCCCGTCCGCATAAAATGGAGCAGGCTTTTTCGATGGATCGGAGCCTGGCGTCAGATCTGCAAGCAGACCTTCCATCCTCTTCAAGACAACCGGCCTCGCAAAAACGCAGGCCGCTGCCAAAACAACTTTTGGAAAAGAGTGCCTTGGGAGCCGGCTGGGACGCGGGCGGATGTCGCAGATCAGGTTGTCGCCGCTGAGACCACTGCCTTTAGGCCTATGCTCCAGCCGAGCAGGGGCCGTTGATCATCACTGAGGAGCCCGCGATCCGTCGCGGTGCTGGCCTTGCCCTTCTCGTCGGGGCTGTGTTGGTAGACCGTTGTGGAGCACCCGTCAGGTGGTAACTTGATCGCCAGTGCGGCCCCATGACGGTGTCAGGCAGCGCCGGTTTACAAGCTGACCGCAAAGGCGCGCCTCTTTCCCATCCCATGGACAAGACCTCCGTCCGGTAGGTTCTGCCTTTAGGACAGCTGGGCGATACTGCGCCCGAAAGCCATGTGCCGGTGCTGCGCAGTACCGCGTTGCTTCCGAAGCCGCGCGGAGCCTGTGGACCGCGCCGTCAGGCGGCGGGTCGGCTCAGGTTGATCTGGTTGCGGCCCTGCATTTTGGCGGCGTAGAGCGCCTTGTCCGCGGCGTCGAGCAACAGGTTGGCATCCGGTGCCACGGCGGGCTGGTGGCTGGCGCGGATGCCGCCGATGGTCACCCCGATGGAGACGGTCACGTCAATCGGCGCGTCCGCTCCCGGCACGGCAAAGCCGCGGCCGCCAATCTTGCGGCACAGCCGGCTTGCGGCCACACGCGCCTCGGACAGCGGGGTTGCGGGCATCACGATCAGGAATTCCTCCCCCCCGATCCGCGCGAGCAGATCCACGCCGCGCAGGTTGTCGCGCAACCGGCGCGCGGTTTCCACGAGCACCGCGTCACCGGAGGCGTGGCCGTAGACGTCGTTGATCCGCTTGAAATGATCGAGATCGGCAACCATGACCGCAAAGCTGCGGCCCGTGGCGGCGGAATGCTCTGCCACACGGGCCAGATGGGGCATCGCATAGCGCCGGTTGTGCAGGCCGGTGAGCGGGTCAGAGACCGCCGCCTTGAGCCCGGTGCGCACGGTGGCGCGCAGCTGATCCGCGATGTGCTTGCGCCGCAGCATCGCCTTGATCCTCAGCGTCAGCTCGGCCACTTCGAACCCGTCGGTCATCAGATCATCGGCCCCAAGATCGAGCGCATAGGCCCCGAGACCCGGATCAGGGCGCGACTGCAGCACCAGAATGCCCGCGTGCCGAGTGATGGCCGTGGCGCGGATGGCGGCCAGCAGGCGCAGCACGTCAGAGGTATTCGTGTCGTTCTCCGCCAAGGTGAGGATAAAGACATCCGGCACCTTGCCGGGCGACAGATCCCTCAGGGCCGTCTCCGGCGCGGTAAAGCTCAGGCTGGTGCGCAGATGGCCGCGCAGCTGCGAGATCCAGTTATGCGCCACGTTGGGATCGGCACCGACCAGCACCGCGCGGCCGGGAGGGCCGAAATCAATCCGATCTTCCGCAAATCCCAAAGCTCTCGAGGTATCATCGCGCATTTGCCATTCCGCCGCCTGATTGTGGGCGCGGATGAGACTGCGAACGCGCGCCAGAAGAAGAGTATCGTCGAGAGGTTTGAGCATCACATCCTGCACGCCCGCCTCCAGTGCCTTGAGCCGGGTGTCGGAATGTGGCCTGCAGCCGACCACCATCATCGGGATTGCCCGGGTTTGCGGGCTGCGGTTCAGCCGCCTGCACAGCTCTGCCGCGTCACAATCGGGCAGCGCCATCGCGGAGATGATGAGATCAGGATCATGTCGCAGTGCCGCGACGCAGGCCTCATCTGCCGTTGCCGCCTGCACAACCTCGTAAAAGGCGGAGGCGAGTTTGACTTTCAAAACGATGCGATTGGTCGAGATCGCATCAACGATGAGTATTTTTCCCTGCACGCGGACCGGGTCCTTCCAAGGGTTGATTTGAGTAGATCGACATTGACCCCAATTTGGTTAACAAAGGGTTTCGTGCAGCGTGCAAAATGCCGGAGGGGGCTCGTGTATACGCAAGAATCCGCTGAGCTGGTGGCGCTGAGACTGCTGGGATGGCTGGCCGCTAACGACACGCTTTTGCCCGTGTTTCTCGGGGCGACGGGCGCATCGGAGGCGGACCTGCGCGCCGGTGCGGCAGACCCGGTGTTTTTGGGATCCGTGCTGGATTTCATGATGATGAATGACGACTGGATCGTGGAGAGCTGCGATTCGCTCGGGCTCGACTACGCGGCGCCCATGCAGGCGCGTCAGGCACTGCCTGGCGGGGCAGAGGTCAACTGGACATGACCGCCATCCGCGCGGTGCTCTTTGACAAGGACGGCACGCTGTTCGACTTTGGCGCGACGTGGGAAAGCTGGGCGCAGGGATTTCTGATGCGGCTGGCGCGCGATCCGCAAGAGGCAGCGGAACTTGGCGCGCGCATCGGCTTTGATCTGGCCGCCCGGCGGTTCGCCCCCGACAGCATTGCCATCGCGGGCACACCGGGAGAGGTCGCCGACGCGCTCTTGCCGCATCTGGACGGATGGTCGCGGCCCGGGCTCATCGGGCTGATCAATACCGAAGCCGAAACCGCGCCGCAGGTCGAGGTGGTGCCGTTGGTGCCTTATCTTGAAGCGTTGCGCGCCAGAGGGCTGCGTCTGGGCGTGGCGACCAACGATGCCGAAGCGCCCGCCCGGGTGCATCTGGCCTCCGCCGGTGCGGACGGGCTGTTCGATTTCATTGCCGGATTTGACAGCGGTCACGGGGCAAAGCCCGGGCCGGGGCAGCTTCTGGCGTTTGCGCGCGCGATGGGCGTGCCGCCCGAGGCGGTCTTGATGGTTGGGGACAGCACGCACGATCTGATGGCGGCACAGGCAGCTGGCATGCCAAGTGTCGGTGTGCTGACAGGACTGGCGGCGCAGTCGGATCTGGCGCCGCTGGCGGATGTGGTGCTGAGGGACATCGGCGCGTTGCCGGGCTGGCTTGCCGCGCGCGCAGCTTAGGCGCGGAGTGGCATCTGGCCCGCATCGGCCCGGATCTGACGGCGCCGAGCGGCGTTCTCGGTCCTTACCGGAGACAAACGCTTTGATGAGCGGGTGGCCGTTGGTTCTTTCTTAACCGATCTTTGCAAAACTAGAGACCGGTTTAGGCGAGGCAGCCATGCATGGTCTTGTAAACAAGGCAATTCAGTCGTTTGTGATCGATAACTACGGGGCCACCCAGTGGTCCGCCGTGGTGCGCGTGGCGCATCCCGGTTGTACGGAGTTCGAGGCGATGTGGACCTACGAGGACGCCATCACGCCGCGGCTGCTGGAGGCATCCAGCGACGTGCTGGACCGACCCTATCCCGAGTTGATGGAGGATATTGGCGCTTATCTCGTGTCGCACCCCAACCTTGAGCCGCTCAGGCGGTTGATGCGCTTTGGCGGGATGGATTTCGAAGATTTCCTCTACTCACTTGATGATCTGCCGGATCGGGCGCGGCTCGCGGTTGCCGATCTGGAACTGCCGCGGCTCGATCTGCGCGAGCTGGGGGAGGGGCGCTATGTGCTGAGCTGTGAGGGCAAGATCGATGGCAGCGGTCATCTGTTTCTCGGTCTGCTGCGGGCCATGGCCGATGATTACGGCGCGCTGGTGACGCTCGACCATCAGGGGGTGCAGAACGGGGTCGAGCAGGTATCCATCACCCTGTTGGAGGCTGCCTTTGCAGAAGGCCGTGAGTTCGAGCTTGGGGTACGGGCCTGATGGATGCTCAGACCCCCTTGCGGGACATGCTGGATGTGCTCTGCCCGATGAACGTCATCGTGGACGCGGACGGTGCCATCTGCAATGTGGGGCCGACGGCACTGCGGATCTTCGGCGGGTACTCTCCTGTTAAGAAAAGCTTTTTTGATGTCTTTGAGGTCGCGCGTCCGCGGGACATCACCTGCACCCAAAGCCTGCGTGCGGCGGCGGGGCGCAAGCTTCACCTGCATCTGCACGCGTCGCAAAAACGCGCGCTGAAAGCTGTCGCCGTGCCCGGGCCGGGACCGGATGAGATCACGGTGAACCTCTCTTTTGGGATTTCGGTCATTGATGCCGTGCGTGCCCATGCGTTGACCGCCGCTGATTTTGCGCCCACGGATCTTGCCATTGAAATGCTCTATCTGATGGAGGCGAAATCCGCGGCGATGGAGGCCTCCCGCGGGTTGAGCCGCCGCTTGCAGAGCGCGCGGGCGCAGGCCGAGCAGCAGGCCCTGACCGACACTCTGACCGGGCTGAGCAATCGCCGCGGCCTCGATGCCATGTTGGCCGAAATGCTGGCGGAAGGCGAGGAGTTCGCGCTGATGCACGTCGACCTCGACTACTTCAAGGCGGTGAACGACACGCTGGGCCACGCGGCCGGAGACTTCGTTCTTCAACGGGTGGCTGAGATCCTGCGCAGCGAAGTGCGCAGTCATGACACCGTTGCGCGGACCGGTGGCGATGAATTCGTGTTATTGCTCCGCCAGGTGGCGGAGCCGCCGATCCTCGATCAGATTGCACTGCGCATGATCGAGCGGCTGACACAGCCGATCCCTTTTGAGGGCGAGGATTGCCAGATATCGGCCAGCGCAGGCACGACCTTGACGAGCTACTACGAGGTGGCCGACGCCGAACGGATGATTACCGACGCTGATCTGGCGCTTTATGCCTCCAAGAACGCGGGCCGGGCGCGACATACCTTCTACACCGAAGACCTGCGCGCCCGGATGGTGGAGCGTCGGGGTGCCGGGGCGGGCAACGACGGTGCCGCTTCCTCCGCGCCTGAGGTTCAGGGCGATGTGGCCTGAGACGCAGGATCTGCTGTTTTCCTAAACTGACGGCGGTCTTAGAAGGTCCCTTTTGCGTGCGTCGCAGCAGCCAGCCGGATTCCGGGAGCGGGCGGCACCCACCGCTGAGCCGAGGTGAGAACACGCCGCGGGTTGAACGATCCGTGCTGTAAGAACCGTTGCAGAACCTTGAAATATTGGCGCTAGGCCGACGGTGCTGCCTTCTCTAACGGCAAAACCTGTAGCACCCTAGATATGGAAATCAGCGGGTCCCGACCCGAGAAGGAGGCGTCGAAGATCCTGCGCGATGCGGCCCATGCGGGCAGAGGCATCTGCTCATTCCCGCCAGATCTGGGATGATGCGATCTGATACCGCAAACGCGGTATGGCGCGGATGCTGTCCGGTGTGTCAGTGACGAAAGCTGCCGTCCGGTCTGAGAGCTCCGCCTCAGGCTGTTCGATGAACCGCCTCCACCATCATGTAACTCCCGCGGTCAACAGACCCGGGTTGCCAGTGCGACGTGGCTCAAGCTCACTCCCCTCTGTCTCAGGACATCCTGCAGGAAAGCGGCGCAAATCAGACGGATTCGATGACAGAATCTGCACGGGTGCTCTCTGCCATGCTCTAACCTTTTGAAATACATTGCGTCTTCGACCATAGGGTCGCCTCTAGGCTGAAAGACGGTGAGAGACGCTGGGTCTTCTCCAGGCACCTCTGCGGTGTTCGCAATCACGCGATGCGAAGGTCCGGCGGATATGTGTCAGGTCGAGAGGAAAGCCCCCTCAGATGACGCCGCCCGTTTGCCGGCGCAGGCGGTTTCTTTGACAAGGCACTGCTCAAAAGCCCACGGAAACGCGCCCCCGGGCGCTATTCGAACCTGCCGATCAGGGACCAGTAAAAGGCCGCCAGTTTGCGGGACGGTCTGACCGGCGTCAGATAGGTTTCATAAGCGTCCAGCAGGATGCTGTCTGGCTGCAGAACCTGTGCCGAAATTTCTTCCCGAAAACGGGTCAGCGCGGCGCGGGCGGGGGCATCCAGCCCATCCTGACGGGTGAAAATCGTGTAGCGTTCGTCGCGATAGGTGGTGTCTGACAGGTCGTACCGGCAGTCGGGCCGCGCTTCGAGATTTTTGCGCACGATTTCCAGATCACCGATGTAGTAGATGATCTCCCCCTCGCACAGCGCGCGCGCAAGATCCACGTGGCTGTCTTTGGTCAGGACCACGTCAGCGGTCGTTTCCTCACAGTCGACGGTGGCGCGTTGATCGCTGGTGCCGGGCTCGATGGCGCTGAGCAGCAAGTCCCGCCAACGCGGCACCTCACCTGATTCTGCCACGGCCCGGATCCCGTCATGGCTGGCGGTGGTGTTGTCGGCAATGCCTGCCACCGACTGACACAACACTCCTTTCGGCACCTCGGCGGCAGTCGCAAATCCGATGCCGGAAAGGTACACCGGCACGGTGGGCATTTGATGCCGAAGCCGCCCGGCGGTGATGGAGGCAGGATCGCAAAGCACATGCCAATCGGCCTGCTGATCGCCGAAGCGGTTGGCGGTGTTGACCTCGATCAGCTCGATCTGCACATCTGTATCCCGCAGGACTTCGTTGAAAGCCGCATCGCAGATCTGGACCACATAACCGCGATAGCCAGCCTTGTAGAGCGGGCCGCGCACGGCGCGATCGGCATTGGTGCGGTCATTGGCGGGCGCGCGGTAGGAGAAGGGGGCCGCGTCCGCGCGCACGCCGACCGTCAGCACAGTACGCTCCTGCGCGGCGCTGGTCAGGGGGAGCATCATCGCAGCGGCGCAGGTGAACAGGGCCTTATTGATCCACGTTCGCACCGGTTTGCGGTACCGCTTTGAGTGGCTGGCGCCTGTAGGCGGGGCCTTTTCAGCGGTGCTCGGGCTGTCGGTTGGCTCAGGTGGCATCGGTCATTTGTCCTTCCGCAGTTTCCACGATCGCCGCAAAACACAGCAGGAACGTCAGGCTGATGACGCCAAAGATCGCCCCGTCGCGCAGCGCTTCGCGAAAGCTGTGACCGGGATCGGCGATCAGGCACATCAGCAGCACGATGCTTGCCACGCAGGTACCCACCACAGCGATCAGACAGGTCTGTGCCGCGGGCAGGTTGTCATGCTGATCGGCCACCAGCAGGACCGTGGCTGCGACAAAGATCATCGCGCCGCCGTACATGAAAGCCTCTGCCAGCGCGTTGCTCAGGCTGCTGATCGCTGTGCTCCACAACTGTATGTAGCCGTTCTGGACCAGTGCCACCACAAAATCCGGTACCGACAGCACGAAGGAGGCGGCGAGCACGCCCATTAGCGCCCCGGCCAGCGACAGCTGGACAAGCCGGCTATAGGGCAGGTTCTGGAATGTGTAACTGCGGTAGCGACCCTCGCACAGCCGCGCGCCGCGGATGGCGTGGATCGTCATGGAGACCGCGATAAAGATGATCACCGATTGCGCGGCGAGGATGATCGCCTTGCGCGCACGGTAGGCATATTCGTCCTGTGGCAGCCCAAAGAGCGACGTGTTGTCGAGCGCGCTCTTGAACCAGATCTCGATGGCAAAACCCGCGAGCAGCGCCGAGAAAAAGAGCGCCACCGCCCCTGCGATCAGGCCGTTGAACACAAAGTCGCGCGGTTTCTTGTTGAGCGCATCAATGAGGAAAGCCGTCGGCGGGTGGCTGATCGGCGGCCGTACGTGTGGATCCTTGAAGTAGAGCACCGCAAAGAGCACCTGCAGGTTGCGCTTTTCCTCCTCGATCCGGTTGAGCAAGGCGGATTTCTCCATGGTGCCGCTTGCGATCTCGGCGTCGAGCGCGCGGATGTTCTCGGCCTGCTTGTCGAGAAGCGGCGAGAGCGCGTTGATGTCCTCCTGCGCGAACACGCTGTTGCGCAGCGGTGTGACGACAGGCTCTGCGATGGCGTCGATGTCGCGCAGACCCTTCACGATGTAGCGGTCCTCCTGTGCGGCATCCTCGGCGCCAGCCTGCGGATGATGGGCCAGAAAGGCGCGCGTGCGTGCCAGATGCGGGCGGAAGGACGGATCGGACAGGTCAAGACGGTTCAGGCGCGTGACTGTCCTGAAGATGCCACTGGGGATCCCCGCCAGCCTGTGGGCGATAGCGCGCAGCACCCGCTCGATCTTGGAGGCCCACCCGGTGGAGAGCAGCGTGATCAGCGCGAGCGTAATGTAGATCGGGCGCGCGACACCTTCGCGGTCCAGAAAGATGGTGTCGACGGCTTCGAAAGGCAGATCCCCCTGGGCGCCGTTCTTTTCGCCACCGAGTACGACCATATCGCCCAGCTGGACGCAGGTCAGCAGCAAGGCGTAAACGAGCAGGTAGAGCACCATGTAGAACAGGTAGCCGCGCAGCAGCACCCGCCGGGCGGCGAGGTCTTCAAGCTCGATATTGTCGAGGATCCGAAAGGCGCTTTTGTTGTTGAGCCTGATCGGGGAGGAGAACTGACGGTGTGCTTCAATCAACAGGATGAAAGCACCAATCGTGCACATCACGAAATAGGCGACGGTATCGCTCATAATCATAAACCAAATCCAATAAGGACCGGGATGCGGATAGCACCTGGCCCAGATACGTTAAAAAATCAGTCGCAGCGTCTGACCTGAGGATCGCAAGCAACCAGTTGTAAACCGGTCTGATCCGAGCCGTGCAGGGCAAAAGAGGTAAAAATAGCTGTGCCGGTAATGACGGCAGCGAGAGTCATAGTTGTCAAAAAATGCATGAAACCCCCATTCCACGAAATTAAATAATGTTTGACGATAACCGAATTTTTGAAAAATTTCAACTCCCGGCTGTGTCGCGGTCGTGATGTCGATGCTAGTTGGCCGTAGTGATTTGTTTTTACATCTATTTTTCCTGCGGCCGACGAGGGCTTTGCAAAGTTATATCAACCTATTTGCAAAGTCCTGTGGGCAATTTGCAAACTTTCCTCCACCTATTTGCAAAGTTCTGCGAGAGGGTGGACCAGATCGGTGTCGTCGACCACTTCCATGTCAGGAAGTTGGATGGCTTGCCTGAAGCGCATCGCCAAGATCCGGCGCTGAAAAGGGTGACCGGGTGATGTCTTTTGTGATCCGCGCGTCCCATCCAGAAAAGAGACCACGGCAGCGCGACACGACACGCCGGATAAGGCTTCGGTGATTTCACCAGTAATGCGCCGGGATGTGTGAGGCTCTAAAATACGGTTCAAACGTAAATGCAGTGTCAGCATCCCGGGACAGCATTTCGTCGGAAGGAGGCATTCCCATAAAAGAAACCCCGGGCAGCAAAGCGCCAACGCCATGACATCGGTTTGTAGAAATTGCGTTATATCACTAATTTTTCGGGGCTTTACGGTCACACCCAGTGCGCCAGTTGCTCGAGCGCATTTGGCGAGGCGGGCGTCGCGCCTTTTGACGATCACGGTTCCGACACAAGAGGGTTTTCAAAGTCGTATCTTGGATCAATGGCCATCGCAGGCGCGTTTCTCGACTTGCCGGTGGTCGCGGCGGCGGCCCCGGTGGTGGTGACATCTTTTGGCGCTGACGTTGCCCAGTTCCAGTCGACGCTGTACCACCTCCGCAAAGGTCCGGGCGATCTCAGTGCCAAAGTACCGGAGAATTTCGACGGTGGCAGATGCCAGGCTAATTGGGATCTTGCCCCCGGGACGTGCTCTCGGATGCCAATTCGGTTCCGGGCCATCTCTTCAACGCCACTGTCCGACCAAGCGCTTGCGGGATCGAATTTCAAACGCCCGCAAAGCCGATCGACGATAGTCTTTCCAAAGCGGCAATAGGGTTCGTGCCGACCGACACCACGGGTGGCGGGGGGTGTCTCTAAGGTTGCCATGAATGATTTGATCTTTGCCCAACCGGTGGCGATGCCATCAATGTTAGTGCCGGCATGTGCGTGCTACTGGGCTTTGCAGTTGCGAAGGGCGGGCGGGTTGACGCAGCGGCGTGGCGCATGAGGACCTGACGACAGTGGCACTGACCCGCACAGGGGCACAGCCGGATCCCGGATCATCCGCAAAGCACCTTGACGCCGCCGCGTCGCCGCGTGACACCCGGAGCCGGGCAGTCAAAAGGGATCAGTGATGGCAGACCAGCAAAGATGCACTTTCGGGCCCGCTACCCCGCAGGGCCTATACACGGATGACAGCGAGCAGGTGCGGGGACCCAGGCAATGACCCCAGGTGCGCGGGTCGCTGCCGCGATTGAGGTGCTTGATGCGGTGCAGGCGGGGGCAGCGGTGGAACAGGCGCTGACCCGCTGGGCGCGGCGGAGCCGATTTGCCGGTTCCAAGGATCGTGCGGCGGTCCGGGACCATGTCTTTGACGTCATCCGATGCAAGCGCAGCGCTGCCGCTCACGGCGGGGGCGAGACGGGCCGGGCGCTGATGATCGGTCTATTGCGGATGCAGGGCACGGCGCCCGAGACGCTCTTTGACGGGCAGGGCCATGCTCCCGCACCCTTGCAACCGGCGGAGGCAGCCCATGCGGTGCCCGCGCTCGACAAGGGGGAGGACTGGGACCTGCCAGACTGGATCCTCCCTGCGTTTGAAGAGAGCCTGGGAGACGGCGCTGCTGCCACCGCAGAGACGCTGAAGGCGCGTGCACCGGTGACCTTGCGGGTCAACATTGCCAAGACCACCCTGGAGACTGCCGCTGCCGCGCTGGCCGCAGACGGCGTGATCACCGCCCCCAATCCCGTCAGCCCCACCGCGCTGAGCGTGCAGGAGGGTGCGCGCCGGGTACGGCAGACCGAGGTGTTCCGGGCGGGAGAGATCGAATTGCAGGATGCGGCCTCTCAGGCGGTGGTCGATCTGGCGCCCGACAGCGGGCGGGTGCTGGATTATTGTGCAGGCGGTGGTGGCAAGGCGTTGGCGTTCGCGGCGCGGGGGGCTGCTGTCTTTGCCCATGACGCCGATCCGTCCCGGATGCAGGACTTGCCCCTGCGCGCCGCGCGCGCGGGCACCCCTCTGACCCTTCTTGACGCCCGGCAGTTGGCCGAAAACGCGCCCTTTGATCTGGTGCTTTGCGACGCGCCATGCTCAGGCAGTGGCGCCTGGCGGCGTGCGCCCGGCGGCAAGTGGGCCTTGACGCCAGAGAGGCTGGCCGACCTCACCGACCTGCAGGACAGCATTCTGGATGCGGCGGCGGCGCTGGTCGCGCCGGACGGGGTGCTGGCGTATGCGACCTGCTCGGTGCTTTCGGCGGAAAATGAAGCGCGCGTCACCGCGTTTCTGGATCGGACCCCGGGCTGGTCATGCACCGTGCAACACCGTTTTGATGTCGGGCAACACAATGACGGTTTTTTCACTGCACACTTGACGCGCGTTTAATCCTTGGCGTACTCAACTTCTGCGAGCAATGCATGCGTTGGTTAATCGCTGCTTAACTCATCGGACGCGTAAATGCTTTGGCGATTCGAAATCCTGGGAGCTTG
Organism: uncultured Roseobacter sp.; assembly: GCF_947496515.1. Classification (GTDB taxonomy): domain Bacteria; phylum Pseudomonadota; class Alphaproteobacteria; order Rhodobacterales; family Rhodobacteraceae; genus Roseobacter. Next base: position 218,733 of record NZ_CANMDB010000004.1, read on the forward strand.
AACTTGCCGAGCAGTGCTGTAACGCCTTCCAAACTTACCCGGTTTGCGCTGACTGCCGAGACCCGATGGAAAAGCCTTTTGGTGGTGGCGTTGGTGCTTGGCGGCCTTGCGCTGGTGGCGCCTGATCTGACGGCGCAACGGGCGCTCTTGGCCGCGGCTGTGGCCCTCGTGGCGATCAGTCTCACGCTGGTCGTCCTGGCGCGGCGGTTCGAGCGTGGCAAGGCCGCCCGGGTCGCCAACATCTTTGCGGTGATCGAAAAGGACAGCGCCACCGGTGTGCTGACCGATCTGGAGGGCACGGTGCTGGCGGCCAATACCGCGGCGCGAACCCGCTTTGGCGACGGTATGAGCGAGACGCTGGCCGCGACCTTGAGCACGACGCTGGCGAACCCCAGCGGTCTTCTCTTCCGGCTGCGGGGCCGGGCCGATGAAGACGGTGCCGCGCGCGAGGATATCGCCACCCGACGTGGCCACCTCCGGTTGAGCGTGCATCTTGCGGGTCCCGAGACATATTTGTGGCGGCTTGAGGATATTGCGGCTGCAGCTCAAGCCACCGATGTGCCGGTGCTGCCCATGATCCTCGTGGGGCGCGACGGTGCTGTCCAGCATATGAATGAAGCGGCAAACCGGGTCGTGGGCGGGCGGGTCCGGCGGCTTGAGGAGCTTTTTGTGCAATTGCCGGTGATGCCGGGGGCAATTTGCGACATCGATGCCGCGGAAGGCCCCATTCGGATGCTGGTGGCCGAAGCCGACGCCGGGCTCGGCAGGCGGGCGCTTTATCTGCTGCCGCCGGGGGTGGAGACGATGGTCGCCGACGGCTGGAACGTCTTTCAGGACCTGCCGGTGCCGCTGCTCAAGATCAGCCAGGAAGGTGAAGTGCAGGCCTACAACCGGCTGGCGGCGGGCCTGATCGGCGTCGGGCTCAAGGACAACGTGCATCTTTTCGAACTGATGGAAGGGTTGGGCCGGTCCATCAACGACTGGCTGGCCGAAACGCTGGCGGGACGGGTGGCGCAGCAATCGGAGTTTCTGCGGCTCAAACGCACCGACAAGGAAGTGTTTGTTCAGGTCACCCTCAACCGGGTGACCGAAGAGGGCGTGCCCGCGCTGATCGCTGTTCTGAACGATGCCACCGAGCTCAAATCGCTCGAAGCGCAGTTTGTCCAGAGCCAGAAGATGCAGGCCATCGGGCAGCTGGCGGGCGGGGTGGCGCATGACTTCAACAACCTGCTGACGGCGATTTCGGGCCATTGCGATCTGCTGCTGCTGCGCCATGATCAGGGCGATCCGGATTTCAGCGATCTGGTGCAGATCAACCAGAACGCCAACCGCGCCGCCGCACTGGTGGGGCAGTTGCTTGCCTTCTCGCGCAAGCAGACCCTGCGGCCCGAGACGCTGGACATGCGCGACACGCTGGCGGATCTGACGCATCTGCTGAACCGGCTGGTGGGCGAAAAGATCACCCTGACGCTCAGCCACGATCCGGTGCTGGAGCCCATCCGCGCCGATAAACGGCAGCTGGAACAGGTGCTGATGAACCTCGTAGTGAACGCGCGCGATGCGATGCCCCAGGGTGGTCAGATCCGCATCGTCACCGAATGCTCCGATCTGGCCGAGACGCTGGAACGCGACCGCGTGAAGGTGCCGCCCGGCCGCTATGTCACGGTGCAGGTTTCGGACGACGGGGTCGGGATCCCCTCCGACAAGCTGCAAAAGGTGTTTGAGCCCTTCTTTACCACCAAGCGCACGGGCGAGGGCACGGGCCTCGGCCTGTCTACCGCCTACGGCATCGTCAAGCAGACGGGTGGATATATTTTCGTGGATAGCACGGTCGGCACCGGCACCTGCTTCTCGCTCTATTTCCCGGTGTTGGAGAACCCCGAAGCGGTTCAGCCCGCCAAGCAGCTGGAAAAGCCCAAGGTGACCGCCAAACACGGCGACGGGGTCATCCTGCTGGTGGAGGACGAAGCCCCGGTGCGGGCCTTTGCCAGCCGCGCGCTGCGGCTGCGTGGTTATACCGTGCTGGAGGCGGATTCCGCCGAGACTGCGCTCAAAACGCTGGAGGATACCTCGCTGACCGTGGATGTCTTTGTGACGGATGTGGTCATGCCCGGCATGGACGGGCCAAGCTGGGTGCGCAAGGCGCTGGAGGACCGGCCCGGCGTGCGCGTGGTCTTTGTGTCGGGCTACGCTGAGGACAGTTTCGGCGAAGAACAGATCAAGATCCCCAATTCGGTCTTTCTGCCAAAACCATTCTCCCTCAATGACTTGACGGACACTGTTCACAGCCAGCTTCATTAAGCGTCGGGCCGCGACAGGGGGGTCACGCAAGGCCGGGGCCTGCTCGATCTGATGGCGACCGACGGATGGTTGGGATGCGGATCGTTCCGGTTGCCACGTCCGATGGAGGCACGTGGTCTGTTATGCCGACGATGGCTCTCACCGGGGCTGATTTTCCGTGCCGTGAGGCCGTCCCCCGGGGCGGTTCGCTGCTGGCGATTTGCCGCTGGCCGAGCCGCCGTTTCGGCGTGATCCCGCAGCGGCAAAGCCCGGCTCGGGCAAAAACCTCGGCCCGCTAAACCTCTCCTTAACCAGATTCGGCAAAAGATCATTTATCGACATTTTGATTGAAATGTTCTCTTTTTGGTCCCATAAGGAACGTAATGAGAACAAATCGGTCGGGAGCATGTGCAGTGATTGCCGTGCTCGGCGAACTGTGACACTAAGAGCAATCGAGGATGGTAATGGCAGATTTATTGAGCATGAGCAGTAAAAAATCGGCAGACAAGCAAAAGGCGCTCGATTCCGCGCTGGCCCAGATTGAGCGGCAGTTCGGCAAGGGCTCGATCATGAAGCTGGGCCAGGAGGGCGCCGTTCAGGACATCAAGGCAAGCTCGACAGGCTCTCTGGGTCTCGACATCGCGCTTGGCATCGGCGGTCTGCCCATGGGCCGGATCGTGGAGATCTACGGGCCCGAAAGCTCGGGTAAAACCACGCTGACGCTGCACTGCGTGGCAGAGCAGCAAAAGGCGGGCGGCGTCTGCGCTTTCGTGGATGCGGAACACGCGCTGGACCCGACCTATGCCAAAAAGCTCGGCGTTGATCTGGATGAGCTGCTGATCAGCCAGCCTGACACCGGCGAGCAGGCCTTGGAGATCACCGATACGCTGGTGCGCTCCGGTGCGGTCAACATGGTCATCGTGGATTCGGTCGCCGCTCTAACGCCCAAATCCGAGCTTGAAGGCGACATGGGCGACAGCTCCGTCGGCGTGCAGGCGCGGCTGATGAGCCAGGCGATGCGCAAACTGACGGGCTCGATCAGCCGCTCCAACTGCATGGTGATCTTCATCAACCAGATCCGCATGAAGATCGGCGTCATGTTCGGCTCGCCTGAAACGACAACCGGCGGCAACGCGCTGAAGTTCTACTCCTCCGTCCGGCTCGACATCCGCCGTATCGGCGCGCTCAAGGACCGCGATGAGGTCGTGGGCAACCACACCCGCGTCAAGGTCGTGAAAAACAAGGTCGCCGCCCCCTTCAAGCAGGTGGAATTCGACATCATGTACGGCGAGGGCATCTCCAAGATGGGCGAGCTGCTGGATCTGGGCGTGGCCGCCGGTGTGGTGGACAAGTCCGGCTCCTGGTTCAGCTACGGCGACGAACGCATCGGGCAGGGCCGCGAGAACGCCAAGGGCTTCCTGCGCGAGAATGTCGCCATGGCGCTGGAAATCGAGGACAAGATCCGCGCCGCGCACGGTCTGGATTTCGACATGCCCCCGGGCGAGCGCACCGAAGACGACGGCGTTCTGGAGGCCTGAGCACCCGACGCGCGCCAACAGGATGAATTCTGACGGACGGGGCGGCCTCAGAGGCGGCCCCGTTTTCCGTTGCAATCCCCGTGGACAGGGGCAAACCACCGGGTTATCTCTCGCAGGCTGAATGACTGCGCAAAGGCCCCCGCGATGCAAACGCTGAACGATATCCGATCGACCTTCCTGTCCTATTTCGAACGGCAGGGACATGCGGTCGTGCCCTCCAGTCCGCTGGTGCCGCGCAATGATCCCACCTTGATGTTCGCCAACTCGGGCATGGTGCAGTTCAAGAACCTCTTCACCGGGGTCGAGACGCGCGACTACAAACGTGCCACGACGGCGCAGAAATGCGTGCGCGCGGGCGGCAAGCACAATGATCTGGACAATGTGGGCTATACCGCGCGCCATCATACCTTCTTTGAAATGCTGGGAAATTTCAGTTTTGGCGACTATTTCAAGGAAGACGCCATCCGCTTTGCGTGGGAGCTGATCACCCGCGATCTCGGCATCGAAAAATCGCGCCTCTACGTCACCGTCTATCACACTGACGATGAGGCGGCGGAGATCTGGAAAAAGATCGGCGTGCCCGATGGCCGCATCATCCGCATCGCCACCAATGACAACTTCTGGATGATGGGCCCCACCGGTCCCTGCGGGCCGTGCACGGAGATCTTCTACGATCACGGCGATCACATCTGGGGTGGCCCCCCCGGCAGCCCCGAAGAAGACGGCGACCGCTTCGTGGAGATCTGGAACCTGGTCTTCATGCAGTACGAGCAGTTCGAGGATGGCACCCGGCGGGATCTCGCCGCGCAATCCATCGACACCGGCATGGGTGTGGAGCGGGTCGCGGCCCTGCTGCAGGGGACCAACGACAACTACGCCACGGACCTGATGCGCAGCCTGATCGAGGCTTCCGCCGATGCCACCAGCTCCGATCCGGACGGGCCCGGCAAGACCAACCACCGGGTGATCGCGGATCATCTGCGCTCCACCTCCTTCCTGATGGCCGACGGAGTGCTGCCCAGCAACGACGGGCGTGGCTACGTGCTGCGGCGGATCATGCGGCGCGCCATGCGTCATGCGCATCTGCTGGGCGCTGCGGATCCGCTGATGCACCGGCTGGTGCCCGCGCTGGTCCGTCAGATGGGCGCGGCCTACCCCGAACTGGTGCAGGCTCAAAGCATGATTGAGGAGAGCTTTCTGCAGGAAGAGACACGCTTCCGCCAGACCCTCGACCGCGGTCTGAAACTGCTCGACGAAGAGATCGCAACGCTTTCGCCCGACGCCGATCTGCCCGGGGCGGCGGCCTTCAAGCTCTATGACACCTACGGGTTCCCGCTGGATCTGACCCAGGATGCGCTGCGCGAACAGGGCCGCGGCGTGGATACCGATGGGTTCGATGCCGCCATGGCCGAGCAGAAGGCCAAGGCGCGGGCCGCTTGGGCAGGCTCCGGCGAGGCAGCCGATGCGACCGTCTGGTTCGACGTGGCCGATCAACATGGCACCACGGATTTCCTCGGCTACGATACCGAACAGGCCGAAGGTCAGATCGTCGCGCTCGTGCAGGACGGCAAACCGGTTGAGACCGCCACTAAAGGCCAGAACCTGCAGATCGCGCTGAACCAGACGCCATTTTACGCCGAAAGCGGCGGTCAGGTGGGCGACACGGGCGTCCTGAAAACATCAACAGGCGCGGCCCGGATCACTGACACACGCAAGACCGCGGGTGTTTTCGTTCATATGGCCGAGGTCACCGAAGGCCAGATCGCCCCCGGCGAGGCAGCCGTGCTGGAGGTTGACCACGCCCGCCGCAGCCAGATCCGCGCTAACCACTCCGCCACCCATCTGCTGCACGAAGCGCTGCGGGAGGCTCTGGGCGATCACGTGGCACAGCGCGGCTCGCTGAACGCCGCCGATCGGCTGCGCTTCGATTTCAGCCATAACCACGCGCTCACCGCCGACGATCTCGCGCGCGTGAATGCAGAGGTGAACAGCTACATCCGCCAGAACGCCCCCGTGACCACCCGGGTTATGACACCCGATGACGCCCGCGCCATGGGCGCGCAGGCGCTTTTCGGCGAGAAATACGGCGATGAGGTGCGCGTTGTCTCCATGGGGCACCAGCCCGGGTCGGGCAAAGGCAGCGACGGCGCTACCTACTCGCTGGAACTCTGCGGCGGCACCCATGTCGCGCGCACCGGCGATATCGGTGCCTTCGTCACGCTGGGGGACAGCGCCAGCAGTGCAGGCGTGCGCCGGATCGAGGCGCTCACGGGGGCTGCAGCGCTCGAGCACCTGCGCGATCAGGACACACGGCTCGCCGAGGTTGCGGGCGATCTCAAGGCCCAGCCAGCCGATGTGCCCGCCCGCGTGCGCACCCTGATGGACGAGCGCCGCAGTCTCAGCAACGAGATCGCCCAACTGCGCCGCGAACTCGCCATGGCGGGCGGTGGCACCGCCGCCGCGCCCGAGGCGCGCGACATCGCCGGCACCCCGTTTCTGGCTCAGGTCCTCTCGGGCGTCACCGGCAAGGATCTGCCCGCCCTCGTGGATCAGTTCAAGGATCGTCTGGGCAGCGGCGCCGTCCTGCTCATCGCCGAGGCAGATGGCAAGGCCGCCGTCGCGGCGGGCGTCACGGAGGATCTCACCGACAAACACTCCGCCGTCGATCTGGTCAGATCCGCCGTTGCAGCCTTGGGCGGCAAGGGGGGCGGTGGCAGGCCCGACATGGCACAGGGTGGCGCCCGCGATACCGCCAACGCCGACGCCGCCATCGCCGCCGCAGAAACCGTCTTGAAAGGATAAAGCGATGCCCGCCCTCTGGATCGCCCATGTGACCGTTACCGATGAGGAGGCCTACGCCAAATACGCCGCCCTTGCCACGGAAGCGATCGCAGCGCACGGCGGCCATTTCATCGCCCGCGGTGGCCATTTCGTCCAGCTCGAAGGCCGTGCCCGGCCCCGCAACGTGGTCGCCCGCTTCCCAGACGTGGCCACGGCGGAAAAATGCTATCATTCCGACCTGTATCAACGCGCCCTCAACCACGCCCGCGACGTCTCCGAACGCGAGTTGATGATCATTGAGACCAGCGAATAAAGCGCGCTTAAAAACAGGCGCAGCACTGCTCTTTCATCTTGCCAGATAAACTCCGGGGTCTGGGGCAGAGCCCCAGGTAACGCTGGGTCTGGAGCAGAGCCCCAGGAAAAAGTCCCTCCGATGAAGAACCCCGGCGCTACCCCGCCTTCGCCATCCGCTTGCGCTCGTGCGGATCCAGATACCGCTTGCGCAGCCGGATCGCGTTCGGCGTTACCTCGACCAGTTCGTCGTCGTCGATATAGGCAATCGCCTCTTCCAGCGAGAGGGTGATCGGTGTGGTCAGCCGCACCGCCTCATCGGTCCCAGAGGCGCGTACGTTGGTCAGCTTCTTGCCCTTGAGCGGGTTCACTTCCAGATCGTTTTCGCGGCTGTGCTCACCGATGATCATGCCGGTGTAGACGTCGGCCTGCGCGCCGATCATCATCCGGCCACGTTCCTCCAGATTCCACAGCGCATAGGCCACGGAACTGCCGTTCTCCATGGAGATCAACACCCCCGCACGCCGCCCCGGAATGGCCCCCTTATGCGGTGCCCAGCTATGAAAGACCCGGTTCAGCACGCCCGTCCCGCGCGTGTCGGTCAGAAACTCGCCGTGATAGCCGATCAACCCGCGCGACGGCACATGCGCCACGATCCGGGTCTTGCCCGCACCGGCGGGTTTCATCTCTACCAACTCACCGCGGCGCACACCGGTGATCTTCTCGATCACGGCACCTGAATACTCGTCATCCACGTCGATGGTGGCCTCTTCGATGGGCTCGTGCCGCACGCCGTCAATCTCGCGAAAGAGCACCTGCGGGCGCGAAATGCTCAACTCGAACCCCTCGCGGCGCATGTTCTCGATCAGCACGCCCATCTGCAACTCGCCCCGGCCCGCGACCTCAAAGGCCTCGCCGCCGGGTGTGTCCGAGATCTTGATGGCCACGTTGCTCTCGGCCTCTTTCATCAACCGCTCGCGGATCACACGGGACTGCACCTTTTTGCCGTCGCGACCCGCCAGCGGGCTGTCGTTGATCCCAAAGGTCACGGTGATCGTGGGCGGGTCGATGGGCTGGGCGGGCAGGGCCTCGGTGACCTGCGGTGCGACGATGCTGTCGGCCACGGTCGCCTTGGACATGCCCGCCAGGCTCACGATGTCACCTGCTTCGGCCAGATCGATGGGCTGTTGGTTCAGCCCGCGAAAGGCGAGGATCTTGGTCACGCGGAAGTTCTCGATCAGCTCCCCGTCGCGGCTCAGCGCCTTGACCGTTTCACCGGCTTTCAAGGTGCCCGCTTCGACGCGCCCTGTCAGGATCCGGCCGATGAACGCATCCGCCCCCAGCGTGGTTGCCAGCATCCGGAAAGGTGCGTCGCGCTCGGCCACCTGAGCAGGGGCGGGCACGTGTTCCACGATCAGATCGAAGAGGGCAGAGAGGTCTTGGCGCGGCCCATCCAGCTCCATATCCGCCCAGCCATTGCGGCCGGAGGCATACATGGCCGGGAAATCCAGCTGATCGTCATCGGCGCCGAGATTGGCGAAAAGATCGAAACACTCGTCCAGCGCGCGGTCCGGCTCTGCATCGGGCTTGTCCACTTTGTTGAGCACCACGATGGGTCGCAACCCGAGCGCCAGCGCCTTGGAGGTGACGAATTTCGTCTGCGGCATGGGCCCTTCGGCGGCATCCACCAGCAGCACCACCCCATCCACCATGCTCAGGATCCGCTCTACCTCGCCGCCGAAATCGGCGTGGCCCGGGGTGTCCACGATATTGATACGGGTGTCTTTCCACTCGACACTGGTGGCCTTGGCCAGAATGGTGATGCCACGCTCACGTTCCAGATCGTTGCTGTCCATGGCCCGCTCGGCGGTGGCCTGGTTTTCGCGGAAGGTCCCGGATTGTTTGAGCAATTCATCCACCAGCGTGGTTTTGCCGTGGTCAACGTGAGCGATGATTGCGATGTTGCGCAGGTCCATGAGGTGAGCCTTTGATACGGGAAGGGGGCGCGCTGCCGCGCGTGTTGCAGCGCGCATACCGCGCGGGGGGCCGGATTGCTAGGGAAAATTGCTGCCCTGCAGCAACAGCCTTAATGGGTGGTCGTATCCGACAGAAGGTGGATCACCAGGATCCCGCAGAGGATCAGCGCCAGCCCGATCACCGCAGGCAGATCGAGCCGTTGACCAAAGACCACGAACCCGATGACCGCGATGCTGACGATCCCCAGCCCCGACCAGATGGCATAGACAACGCCCACCGGCATGACTTTCAGCGTCAGCCCCAGCAGGTAAAAGGCGATCCCGTAGGCCAGCACCACCAGCACCGACGGTCCGAGCCGGGTGAACTGCGCCGAGGCCTGCAGTGCGGTGGTGCCGATGGTCTCGAATATCACGGCGGCGATCAGCGTCAGATAGTGTAGCGGCATGACAACCCTTTCAAAGCGGCAGTTCTGCGGTGTCCTTGATTTCCTCCATCACGAAGCTGGCGGAGACATCGGACAGCGGAACCCTGTGGATCAGCGCCTGGTAGAGCCGGTCGTACCCCGCCATATCCGCCACGCGCGCCCGGATGAGATAATCCAGATCCCCGGTCATGCGGTAAACGCCGAGGATTTCGGGCATGGCGCGGGTTGCCTGCCGGAACTGTGTCAGCCAGTCCGGGGCATGGGCGTTGGTGCGGATCATGATAAAGACCATTAACCCCAGGCCCAGCTTATCCGCATCGAGCACCGCCACGCGGCCCTTGATCACCCCCGCCGCCTCCAGTGCCTTGATCCGCCGCCAGCAGGCGTTGCGGCTGAGGTTGACGGCCTCTCCCAGAGCGTCGAGCGGGGTGGCGGCGTCCCGTTGCAATTGGACGAGGAGTCGGCGGTCTATGGCATCTAATGTCTCCATATATCGCATGTTTGTGGGAAAATATCTCATCGTCAACGATAATAGTGTGATTTTTGGGATAGGGTCTCACCCTATCAGCGGTAGAAACATCGCAAAAGAGGAGACCCGCCCCATGCTGCAACGTATATTCCTTGATCATCCCGCCACGGTGAATGAGAGCTTTTTCCAGCACATGCGCTTTGCGCTCAGCTTTGCGGGGTTGCTGCTCGCGGCGGGGGGTGCCGCGCTGGTGCATGCGCTGATCCCCTGTCTTTTCGAGAAGACGGCCGGTAACATTATCCGTCAGCTCTACCACCGGATCGAGAACCGGCACTAGCTCACGTGGCGATGTAGCGGTCGCGCCGGTGGTTGAAGGTGATCACCAGGTTCAGCACCACGGCCCCCAGCAGTGAAAAGAGCACAACTGGCAGCGGGAACAGGAAGCAGGCCACGCCGAAAATCATCGCATCGGCGATGAGCTGCACCCAGCCTGCCTTGAACCCGGTGGTGTCCTGCACCAGCAGGGCCACGACGCCCAAACCGCCCATGGAGCCATTGTGCCGGAACATGGCCAGCAGGCCGATGCCCACCAGCGCGCCGAAACTGACCGCACCGAGGGCGGGATCCAGCGTGTCGAACTGCATGCCCAGGGGCAGTGCTTCGGTGATCAGGGACATCAGCGTGACGGAGATCAGCGATTTGACGGTGAACTCCAGCCCCAGCCGCCGGTAGGCCAGCGCGTAGAACGGCAGGTTGATCACAAAGAACGCCACGCCAAAGGAATAGCCCGTGAGGTAGGAGGCGATGACGGCGAGCCCTGCGGTCTGCCCGGTGATCAGCCCCACGGAGGTGAGCAGATGCACACCGAGGCTGCACAGAAAGACGCCGAGGCCCAGACCCTGCACATCTTCCCAAAGTGTATGTTTTTGCGGGTTTTTCGAGGACAGCTGCATGGGGATGCGCTTATCCCGCGTGGCTGTTCGCTGTCCAGTCCGGTCGCGCAGGCGGCAGGCTTTGGAGGAGGTGGCACCGGGCGGGTGCCACATCTTTCAGCACGGGAGGGCTTTGAAGGGGGAGGCGGCAGGCAGTCGGCTCGGAGGCCGACTGCGCGGGGCGTTGCCTCAGCCGGCGAGCGCCTTGTTGAGGTTCTCGTCCACTTTTTCCAGAAAGCCCATGGTGGTCAGCCACTTCTGATCGGGGCCGACCAGCAGCGCCAGATCCTTGGTCATGGAGCCGCTTTCCACGGTGTCCACGATGACCTTTTCCAGCGTCTCGGCGAAATTCATCAGCGGGGCGTTCTCGTCCAGCTTGGCGCGGTGCTTGAGCCCGCCCGTCCAGGCAAAGATCGAGGCGATGGAGTTGGTCGAGGTCTCCTCCCCCTTCTGGTGCTGGCGGTAGTGGCGGGTGACCGTACCGTGGGCCGCCTCGGCCTCCACGATCTTGCCATCGGGCGTCATCAGCTGCGAGGTCATCAGACCAAGGCTGCCAAAGCCCTGTGCGACGGTGTCGGACTGCACGTCGCCGTCGTAGTTCTTGCACGCCCAGACGTAGCCGCCGGACCACTTCATGGCCGAAGCCACCATGTCGTCGATCAGACGGTGCTCGTAGGTGATGCCCGCCTCTTTGAAGGCATCCGCGAACTCGGCGTCAAAGACCCGCTGGAAGATCAGCATGAACTGGCCATCATACTGTTTCATAATGGTATTCTTGGTGGAGAGATAGACCGGGTAGCCGCGCTTGAGGCCGTAGTTGAAGGACGCGCGGGCGAAATCCTCGATGGATTTGTCGAGGTTGTACATCGACATGAACACGCCCGAAGAGGGGGCGTCGAACACCTCATGCTCTTCGACGGTGCCGTCCTCGCCCACGAACTTCATGGACAGCTTGCCGGGTCCGGGGAATTTCATGTCGGTGGCGCGGTACTGATCGCCGAAGGCGTGGCGCCCGATCACGATGGGCTGGGTCCAGCCGGGCACCAGGCGCGGTACGTTGGAGCAGATGATCGGCTCGCGGAAGACCACGCCGCCCAGGATGTTGCGGATCGTGCCATTGGGGCTGCGCCACATCTTCTTGAGGTTGAATTCCTCCACCCGCGCCTCATCGGGGGTGATGGTGGCGCATTTGACGCCCACCCCGATTTCCTTGATGGCGTTGGCCGCGTCGATGGTGATCTGGTCGTCGGTCTCGTCCCGCGCCTCGATCCCCAGATCGTAGTATTTCAGGTCCACGTCCAGATAAGGCAGAATGAGTTTCTTCTTGATGAAATCCCAGATGATCCGGGTCATTTCATCGCCGTCGAGTTCGACAACGGGGTTTTCTACCTTGATCTTGGTCACGGGCGTCTCCTGTGGCTGATGCGAGTCGTGGTCTGCGCCCCCCTGTAGCGCAGATGTGGTCGGTAGGAAAGGCGGTATACAGATGTATACCGCGCTGTGGACTAGCATCACGGGCGTTGGGAGGATTTCCCACTGATCCCGCGATCCGTGGGATTTCATTTTTTCGGCATCCTGTCGGTATCGCGTCGGTATGACGTCGGTATCGCGTCGGTATCGTGTCGGTGCTGGGCGACCGGTCGGGTAAGGGGGCGTTAGGGCGGTGTGTGTCCGAAAAAACCCGCAAGCCGGGGCCTGAGCCACGCCCAGAGCAGCGGCGCCCCGCGCGCCATCGGGGTGCCGACGCGGGTGTCCAGCTGCGCCAGCGTCACATCGTAGTCGTGCCAGGAGCCGCCGCCGTTGTCGAGATTGGCCATGGGCGTGGTCAGCCGGTCGATGGCCTTGGCGAATTGTGCGTCCGGTGTCCGGGCCGCTTCGAACTCATCCCAGAGCGCGCGGAACCGGGTGCTTTGGTCGTCGGGCAGCAGGCCAAAGAGACGGTCGGCGGCGGTCTGCTCCGCAGCCTGTTGTGCCGCGGCATCGACGGCGCCGTGGATCGGGTTGTCGCCCGCATCGATCTCGACCAGATCGTGGATCAGCAACATGCGCAGCACCCGGTCGATGGTCACGCCGGTGGGGGCGTGCTCGGCCAGTGTCAGCGCGTAGAGGGTGACATGCCAGGAATGCTCCGCCGCGTTCTCGAACCGGCTGGCATCGTGCAGGCGCGCCGCACGCAGCACGGATTTCAGCCGGTCGGCCTCTGCCAGAAACGCCATCTGGGCATCGAGGCGCGGCGTGCCGGGCACGGTTAGCGCGAGGTCTCCGTCAGGCGGCGTTTGACGTAGGAAGTGGAGGTGTCGATGAGCGAGTCGAGGTGCGGCTCCTCGAAGAAATGCCCCGCGCCATCGACCTGTTCATGGGTGATGGTGATGCCCTTTTGCTCATGCAGCTTGGAGACCAGCGCATCCGTATCGGCGGGCGGCGCCACACGGTCGGCGGTGCCGTTGATGATCAGGCCCGAGGCGGGGCAGGGGGCGAGGAAGGAAAAGTCGTACATGTTGGCGGGCGGGGCGACGGAGATGAAGCCGGTGATCTCCGGCCGGCGCATCAGCAGCTGCATGCCGATCCAGGCGCCGAAGGAGAACCCCGCGACCCAGCAGTGTTTGGAATTGTTGTTCATCGACTGCAGGTAGTCGAGCGCGGAGGCGGCGTCGGAAAGCTCGCCGATGCCCTGGTCGTATTCGCCCTGGCTTCGGCCCACCCCGCGGAAATTGAAGCGCAGCACCGTGAAGCCCATGTTGTAGAAGGCGTAGTGCAGGCGGTGCACGATGACATGGTTCATGGTGCCGCCGAACTGCGGGTGCGGGTGCAACACAATGGCGATGGGGGCGTCGCGTTCTTTTTGGGGGTGGTAGCGGCCTTCGAGGCGGCCTTCGGGTCCGGGAAAGATGACCTCGGGCATGGGCGTCCCTGTAACAGTGTCCTGAGGTGGCCGGGTCATCTTGACGGATGGCCCCGGTCACTTTAGAACGGTTCTAATTCGGGTGCGAGCCGGGTGCCGTCCCGCGTTGGGCGCGGGCCAAGTCCAGCCTGCGAAATTCCGACTTATGCAATTCATGCGCCCGCGTCAATCGCATGGGCGCGGGGAGGGGATGGGATGAAGCTTTCGACCAAGGGGCGGTATGCGATGGTGGCGCTGGCCGATCTGGCGATGCAGCCGGAGGGGGATCTGGTGACCCTGAGCGAGATCGCGCGGCGGCAGTCAATTTCGCTGCCCTATCTGGAGCAGCTTTTCGTGAAGCTGCGGCGGGCGGAACTGGTGGCATCGGTGCGCGGCCCGGGGGGCGGGTACCGCTTGGCGCGGGCGCCGTCCGCGATCCGGGTGGTCGATATTCTGTCCGCGGTCGATGAGACGGTGGATGCGATGCACAAGGGGGCGGGTGCCTCGGGTGGTGCGTCGGGCAGTCGGGCGCAGTCGCTCACCAACCGGTTGTGGGAGGGGTTGAGCGCGCATGTCTACGTGTTTTTGCACCAGACCCGGCTGTCGGATGTGATTGCCAATGATCTGGTGCCCTGTCCGGCGGTGCCGAACCTGTTTGACGTTGTGGATGAGGTCTGAGGGCGGGAGCCTCCGGCGGGAGTTTTTTTGGCAAGATGAAAGAGCGCGTCTATCTCGATCACAATGCGACCACGCCTTTGCGGGCGGAGGCACGCACCGCGATGCTGGCGGCGATGGATCTGGTGGGCAACCCGTCGTCGGTGCATGGCGAGGGGCGCGCCGCGAAAGCGGTGGTGGAGCGGGCGCGGGCGCAGGTGGCAGGGCTGGTGGGGTGTGAGCCGTCCCAGGTGATTTTTACCAGCGGGGCCACCGAAGCGGCGGCACTGGCGGTTGCGCAACGGTCGGATTTTGCGGCGTTGCCAACGGAGCACGACTGTCTGGCGGTTTGGGGCACGCGGGAGGTGCCGGGCGTTTTTGATAGCACAGGCGCCGCGCGTCCCGAAGCTTTGGCGGGTCTGCCCGCGGCGGGTCTGCTTGCGGTTGCCCTGGCCAACAGTGAGACGGGTATTTGCGCGCCCAAGTCGCTCTTTGACACGCTGGAGGTGCCTGTTGTTTGTGACATCACCCAGGCTGCGGGGCGTGTCGCCGTGCCAGAGCGGGCTGCGCTGCGGGCCGATTACATGATCCTGTCGGCCCATAAGCTGGGCGGGCCCAAGGGCGTGGGCGCGTTGATCAACTTTACCGGGTCGGATCCGGAGGCGATCCTGCGCGGGGGCGGGCAGGAGATGGGGCGGCGCTCGGGCACGGAGAACATCATCGGGATCGCTGGCTTCGGGGCTGCGGCGGAGGGGGCTGCGGGTGATATTCGGGCCGGTCGGTGGGACGCGGTCGGAGAACTTAGAAAGATTCTAGAAAACACCCTTGCGGCGGAGGCAAAGACAACTATTTTTGTCGGACAAGGGGTGGCGCGGCTGCCCAATACGTCTCTTTTTGCCACGCCTGGCTGGAAGGGAGAGGCCCAGGTGATCCAGATGGACCTTGCGGGGTTCGCGATCAGCGCCGGGTCTGCATGTTCCAGCGGCAAGGTGCGGGCGAGTGCTGTCCTGCGGTCGATGGGGTTCGAAGAGGACATCGCCGGGAGCGCGGTTCGCGTGTCCCTGGGGTTGGAGACGACGCGTCAGGATGTGGAGCGGTTCGCCGCTGCGTGGCTGGCGGCGGAAGCGAGGTTTCGCGCCAGAGCGGCGTGAGGATACAAGAGGCGCCCGAGCGGCGTGAGGATGAAAGAAGCGCCCGGGTGGCGTGAGAGAGATCGGAGCGCCCTTGAGGCGCTGAGAAGAGTAACCGCGCCCCAAGGGCGTGAGGTCTGGAGGGAAAGATGGCGGCACTGGATAACACGATAGCGCAGGACGTACAGGTCAAGGATGGTGTTGATCAGGAGACGGTCGATGCGGTCCGCGAGGTTGGCGGTACCTACAAGCATGGCTGGTCCACCGACATCGAGATGGAATATGCGCCGAAGGGTCTGAGCCCTGACATCGTGAAGCTCATCTCCGAGAAGAACGAGGAGCCTGCCTGGATGACCGAGTGGCGGCTGGCGGCCTACGAGCGCTGGTTGCAGAAGGAAGAGCCCGACTGGGCGATGGTGGACTACCCCGAGATCGACTTTCAGGACCAGTACTACTACGCGCGGCCCAAGTCGATGGAGGTGAAGCCGAAATCGCTGGACGAGGTGGACCCAAAAATCCTCGCCACCTACAACAAGCTCGGCATTCCGCTGAAGGAGCAGATGATCCTCGCCGGTGTCGAGGGGGCAGAGGATATCCCCGCTGAGGGGCGCAAGGTGGCGGTGGATGCGGTGTTTGACAGCGTCTCCGTAGGCACGACCTTTCAGGAGGAGCTTAAGAAGGCCGGCGTGATCTTCTGCTCCATCTCCGAGGCGATCAAGGATCATCCGGAGCTGGTGAAGAAGTACCTGGGCTCCGTCGTACCGGTCAGCGACAACTATTACGCGACGCTGAATTCGGCAGTGTTCTCGGACGGGTCCTTTGTCTATGTGCCGCCGGGCGTGCGCTGCCCCATGGAGCTGAGCACGTATTTTCGGATCAATGCGGAGAATACCGGACAGTTCGAGCGGACGTTGATCATTGCCGACAAGGGGTCGTATGTGAGCTACCTCGAAGGCTGTACCGCACCGCAGCGCGATATCGCGCAGCTTCATGCCGCGGTGGTGGAGATCGTCGTCGAGGAAGACGCGGAAGTGAAATACTCTACCGTGCAGAACTGGTACCCGGGCGATGAGAATGGCAAGGGTGGGATCTATAACTTCGTCACCAAGCGCGCCGATTGCCGCGGTGATCGCGCCAAGGTGATGTGGACTCAGGTGGAGACCGGATCTTCTGTGACCTGGAAGTACCCGTCGTGCATTTTGCGGGGCGACGACAGTCAGGGCGAGTTCTACTCGATTGCCATCACCAACAACATGCAGCAGGCCGATACGGGCACCAAGATGGTGCATCTGGGCAAGCGTACCAAGAGCCGGATCGTCTCCAAGGGCATTTCGGCGGGGCGCGCGCAGAACACCTATCGCGGGCTGGTGTCGATGCACCCAAAGGCCAAGGAGTCGCGCAACTATACGCAATGCGACAGCCTGCTGATCGGCGGCGATTGCGGGGCGCACACGGTGCCGTATATCGAGGTGAAGAACAACTCCAGCCGTGTCGAGCATGAGGCGACTACCTCCAAGGTGGACGACGACCAACTCTTCTACTGCCGCTCGCGCGGGATGGATGAGGAAGAGGCCGTGGCGCTGGTCGTGAATGGCTTCTGCAAGGACGTGCTGCAGGCGCTGCCGATGGAGTTCGCCATGGAGGCGCAGCAGTTGGTGGCGATCTCGCTCGAAGGGTCGGTTGGGTGAGTTGATGACGAAGAATGTATATGGCGCGAGTCTGGCGCTAGCAGTTGGATCAGTCTTTGCAGGAGCTGCGGTCTGCCTGGTCGCCTCCATTCCTTGGTTTTTTTCGGACGGTCCGGTCTGGTCTACTTCGTCGATACTGCACAATACCGTTGTCTTCGCAGCTGGGTTTTATCTATGCGGCGTCTGGGTAAGGTCTTTCTCTAATTTCGACTATCGAAAGGTAGTCGACTACCAGGAGGGCCGTAAGAGATTGGTAATCTCTTGCGCGGCTGCTGGAGCGCTGGTCACAGGTATGGCAATCCAATTCTTCATACTCCTCCAAAAAAGTGGCGCACACAATCAATGATCCTCACCACCACCAACACCGTCGAGGGCCGCCCCATCCGCAGCTACCACGGCATCGTCGTGGGCGAGGCGATCATGGGGGCCAACGTGGTGCGCGACTTCTTTGCGCGGGTCACCGACATCGTCGGCGGACGCTCTGGCGCCTATGAAAGCAAGCTGCGCGATGCGCGGGAGGAGGCGATGGCGGAGTTGGAGGAGCGCGCCGCTGCACTGGGCGCCAACGCGGTCGTGGGGATCGATCTGGACTATGAGGTGATTGGCGATTCCATGCTGATGGTCTCGGTCTCCGGCACTGCGGTGAGATTAAGCTGATACATGAATAATGCGCCGCAAGGCGTTGATAGAATGCCGTAAATGCGGCGCGGTCAGAAGGATAAAGATATGCTGAGCATCAAGAACCTGCACGTGAAACTGGAAGAAGAGGACAAGCAAATCCTCAAGGGCGTGGATCTGGAGATCGAGGCCGGGAAGGTGCATGCGATTATGGGACCAAACGGATCCGGCAAATCGACGCTATCTTACGTGCTCTCGGGCAAGGACGGCTATGAGGTGACGGGCGGCTCGGCGGAGCTTGAAGGCGCGGACGTGCTGGAGATGGAACCCGAGGAGCGCGCGGCGGCAGGCCTCTTTCTGGCGTTCCAGTACCCGGTGGAAATCCCCGGCGTTGGCAATATGACCTTCTTGCGCACCGCGGTGAACGCGCAGCGCAAGGCGCGCGGCGAAGAAGAAGTGTCGGCAGCCGATTTCCTCAAACTCATCCGGGCGCGTGCCAAGGAGCTGAAGATCGACGCCGAGATGCTTAAGCGGCCTGTCAACGTTGGCTTCTCGGGTGGCGAGAAAAAGCGCAACGAGATCCTGCAGATGGCCATGCTGGAGCCGAAGATGTGCATTCTGGATGAGACCGACAGCGGCCTCGACGTGGATGCGATGAAGCTGGTGGCCGAAGGCGTCAACGCGTTGCGCTCCGAGGGGCGCGGCTTTCTGGTAATCACCCACTACCAGCGGCTGCTCGATCACATCAAACCCGACGTGGTGCACATCATGGCGGACGGCAAGATTGTGAAATCCGGCGGGCCGGAACTGGCGCTGGAGGTCGAGAACAACGGCTATACCGACATTCTGGCCGAGGTGGCGTAATGGGCGAGGCGGCGACACAACTTTCCCCGACCGAGGCGCGTCTCGCGGCGCTGGACATGCCACGCGGCGGCTGGTCGGAGGCGGCGCGCTCGGAGGCGCTTGCCCGGGTGAGGCAGATGGGTCTGCCCGAGCGGCGCGATGAGTACTGGAAATACACCCGCCCCGATACGCTGACACAACCCGGGGCGGTGCCGGCGGCGCTGTTTGATGCGGGCGAGGTGCCTATTTTCGACGGCATGGAGCGGCTGACAATCGTCTTTGTGGACGGTGTGTTCGATCCGGACGCCTCGGATGATCTGAGCCTCGAAGGGGTCAAGATCGACCGGCTGGCGGAGACGGATGCGGATATTCACTGGGCGCGCGATCTCTACGGCACGCTGGAGGCGGCAGGGCAGGACCCGGTGTCGCGCCCGCTGGCTGCCCTCAACACCGCTTTTGCCACCGATGGCGTGCTGATCCATGTGACCGGCAAACCTTCCCGGCCCATCAGCCTGATCTACCATCACGCGGATGAGACCTCGGACGCGATCCTGCACCATGTGATCCGGCTCGATCCCGGGGCGGAGCTGACGGTGCTGGAGAATGGTCCGGCAGCGGCACGGTTCAACAAATGCATGGAAGTGGAGATCGCGGATGGTGCCTGTTTCCATCACGTGCGCGCGCAAGGCCGCGACCACGAGCGCCGGGCGGCCACCCATATCTTTACCCGGCTGGGGGAGGAGAGCGTCTTCAAGTCCTTTACGCTGACGGCCAATGGCGTTCTGACGCGCAACGAATGTGTGATCGAGTTGACGGGTGACAACGCCATTGCGCATGTGGCGGGCGCCTGCGTCGGAGACGGTGATTTCCACCATGACGATACCGTGTTCATCACCCATGATGCGGTCGGCTGCGAGAGCCGTCAGGTCTTCAAAAAGGTGCTCCGCAACGGCGCCACGGGCGTCTTTCAGGGCAAGATCCTCGTCAAGAAGGACGCGCAGAAGACCGACGGCTACCAGATCAGCCAGTCGCTGCTCTTGGACGGCGACAGCCAGTTTCTGGCCAAGCCGGAGCTGGAGATCTACGCCGATGACGTGGCCTGTTCGCATGGCTCCACCTCGGGGGCGATTGACGAGGAGGCGCTGTTCTATCTGCGCTCGCGCGGGGTGCCGCATGCGGAGGCGACGGATCTGCTGACCCTGGCATTCCTGGCCGAGGCGGTCGAGGAGATCGCCGATGAGGCCCTGCGCGAAGAGATCACGGGGCGCATGGCCGCCTGGCTGGAACGGCACCGAACCTGATGGCGGTGACGCGCAACATCACGGCCACTTACCGCAACCCGGGCAGAACACTGCGCGGGTTGTTGGCGCTCGGGCCGCGGGAGGATCGCGCGTTGGGCTATCTGATGGCGGGCTGTCTGGTGGTGTTCATCGCGCAGCTGCCGCGGCTGGCCCGGCAGGCCCATCTGGAGGGCACCGAGCTTGACATGCTGCTGGGGGCGGCGCTGATGGCGTGGATCTTTATCGCGCCCCTGCTGCTCTACGGTGTGGCGGCGATCAGCCATCTGGTGGCCAAGCTGCTGGGCGGCAAGGGCAGCTTTTACGGGGCGCGCATCGCGCTGTTCTGGGCCTTGCTGGCCTCTTCGCCGCTGATGCTGCTCAACGGGCTGGTGGCAGGGTTCATCGGGCCGGGCACCGGACTGCAGCTCGTGGGTCTGCTGTGGTTTGCGATTTTCATGTGGTTCTGGCTCGCGGGTCTGCGGGCCGCGGAAAGGGGCGCGCCATGAGCACGGCTGTGCGGTGGACCGATCTTGCCATCCTGACCCTGCGGGCGCCCAAGGATGCCGCCGCCGTGATCATCGGCTGGCAGCTGCCCCAAAGCGTGCTGTGGATGGCTGCTGTGCTGATCACGATCCTCAGCACCTTCATGTCGATCCTGTCGAATGCGCTGATGCCGGTGCCGGAGGTCATGGCCGTCGTGCTGGCCCAGCCCCTGATCCTGTGCGCGCTGACGATGGTGGTCTTTGTGCTGGGGCTTTACGTGCTGGTCTGGGCGGGCCGCGCACTAGGCGGTGGCGGCGAGGTCGACGAGATGCTCGCCTTGCTCGTCTGGCTGCAGCTGTTGCGCGCGCTGGCGGGGCTGGTGGCGTTGCTGTCGGTCGTGCTCCTGCCGCCGCTGGCGGGGCTCTTGATCTTTGCGGTGGGGATCGCCACCATCTGGATCCTTCTCAATTTCGTCAGCGTCGGCTTGCAGCTGAACTCGCTGATGAGCGCGCTGCTGGTCTTGCTGATCACCGGCTTTGCCATTTCTTTCGGGCTCGCCATGCTGTTGCAGATGCTGGGTGTGAGCGCTTTTGGAGTACCCCCCAATGTATGATGTTGCCAAAATCCGCGGGGATTTCCCGATCCTGTCGCGCGAGGTGAACGGCAAGCCGCTGGTCTATCTCGACAACGGGGCATCGGCGCAGAAACCGCGGGTGGTGATTGACGCGATCCATCGCGCCTACGCCGAGGAATACGCCAATGTGCACCGCGGTTTGCACACCCTTTCCAACATCGCGACAGAGAAATACGAGGCGGTGCGCGGCATCGTCGCGCGGTTCCTGAACGCGGGCAGGGAGGAGGAGATCATCCTCAACTCCGGCACCACCGAGGGCATCAACATGGTGGCCTACGGCTGGGCGATGCCGCGGCTGGAGGCGGGGGATGAGATCATCCTCAGCGTGATGGAGCATCACGCCAACATCGTGCCCTGGCATTTTCTGCGCGAACGGCAGGGGGTGGTGCTGAAATGGGTCGATGTGGACAGCACCGGTGCGCTGGATCCGCAGGCGGTGATTGATGCCATTGGTCCGCGCACCAAGCTGATCGCGGTGACGCATCTGTCAAATGTGCTGGGCACGCGGGTGGACGTCAGGACGATCTGCCGCGAGGCGCGTGCCCGCGGTGTGGCCGTGCTGATCGACGGCAGCCAGGCCGCGGTGCACCAGCCGGTGGATCTGCAGGAGATCGGCTGCGACTTCTACGCGGTCACCGGCCACAAGCTTTATGGTCCGTCGGGGTCCGGCGCGATCTATGTGACGTCCGACCGGATGGCCGAGATGCAACCTTTCATGGGCGGCGGCGACATGATCCGTGAGGTCACCAAGGAGACCGTGATCTACAATGATCCGCCCATGAAGTTCGAGGCGGGCACGCCCGGTATTGTCCAGACCATCGGTCTGGGCGTTGCGCTGGAGTATATGATGGATCTGGGCATGGCGAACATCGCCGCCCATGAGGACGCCTTGCGCGACTATACGGTGGCGCAGCTGTCCGGGCTGAACTGGTTGCAGACCCAGGGCACGACCCCCGACAAGGCGGCGATCTTCAGCTTTACCATGGAAGGTGCGGCGCATCCGCATGACATCTCCACCATCCTCGACAAAAAGGGGGTGGCCGTCCGGGCAGGCCAACACTGCGTCGGGCCATTGATGACCCATATGGGCATTACGGCCAGCTGCCGCGCGTCCTTTGGCCTTTACAACACAACGGATGAGGTGGACGTGCTGGTGGAGGCGTTGGAGCTGGCCCACGACCTTTTCGCCTGAGAGAGGTCGTCTGTTGGGAGAGTTGTGTCTGGGCCCGCTGCCCGGCGCGCACCGACGCTATGCGCTGACACGGATGTGCTGAAAGCGCCGTGATCCTGAGAGGATGACGCTTGGCCGCCGTGCCGGTTCATCCCTCAGGGACAATCTCTGCCAACGGCGTGGGCCGCCTATGGTTTTTGCCGTTGCGAGGCGGCGGACCTCCGGCTATACCGCGGTCTGAGGGGCGACCCTCTGCCGACTGGCCGCACGGCGGATTGTGGTTAGACGGCAAGAGACATATCCGCGCTTTGGCCCATGGTCAGGCACCCGTAGCTCAGCTGGATAGAGCGCTGCCCTCCGAAGGCAGAGGCCAGAGGTTCGAATCCTCTCGGGTGCGCCACCTTTCTACAATGAGATCAACGGCGTATGTCTCGCTCTTGCGTGCGGTCCGTGGAGTTTTCTCAGCGGTTCACGCGCCCGGTCTGACTGCCCCCGGCGTTGGAGAAGCCCATGGTCCCGATAAGCGACAAGATTGATGCTGTGCCGAACGACGTCGGCGGACGTTGCGATAGGCTTGCGGTTAAACGAGATCCGATGAGCGATGATTGTCGCCGTATCCCCAAAAGCACGACATGGCGTTCCGGCGGAACAAGATGTTCGCGTCCGTGCAGGTTTACAATCAAGGGCGCCGTTGGTGTGTATCTGAGACCTGACCCTGCTACAGCCGAACTTGACGTGCCAATGACGCGCAACGTTCGACACATTGGCTATGTGGGTGAGAGGATCCTGAGATCAAACTCAAGACTGGAAATGACATGGCAAACATAGATGCACCAATTGCCGCCAGCTGCGCAGCCATCCATGGATGGACCTGCCTCACATCGTATTTATCCAATGAAATCAATGTGCAGTAGCGGGTCAGAATAGAGCGTGTTCGGACCGGGGTTCTGATCGTTTTCCTCCAGAAAACGACCGCCTATATCTATCGAAGGTGCTGCGGCATCATTCCTTGAATGAGCCTGTGGCGGGGTGAACGGCAAAGCGTTCGAACCTTCGATGCTCTCATTGCATCTACGATGCAACTGCCGCTCAGGTTTTCGATCTGAAGGCAACCGGCGTTTCTGCTCCAGAAAAGCCTGTGGCGGACCTGACGGGAGAGAGTTCGAACCTAGGAAGCTCTCATCGTTTCTGCGAAACGACTGCCGCCCTGCTCTTTGTGTCAGATGGTTTTGGCGTTTCTGTTCCAGAAAAGCCTGTGGCGGAGACGAAGGGATTCGAACCCTCGAGACCCTTCCGGGCCTACTCCCTTAGCAGGGGAGCGCCTTCGACCACTCGGCCACGTCTCCGCTGCCGGGTATAGCCGTCGCGTGCGGACAGATACAAGCTGAAATCGCGACAAACTTCTTTACGGGTCACAGCTGGTCCCAATGCTGTCCACGTCGGATAGGGGGTGGCGGTGTGGCACCGGGGAGCGTATCGGCCCGGGCTTGCCGCTGCGCGGTGGGTCGAACGCCAGCAGGATGAGTTTTCATCAGGAACGGTGCGCTGCAAGAGGCTCTGAACGTGCACACGAGGGGGTTGATCGCCCTGCAATGCCCTCTACCGCAGGGGTAAAGGTTAACGGTGACGTGGCGTATTTACCAACTGGGAAGTCAGATCGCAATTTTGCGCAAATTTATGCTAGTTTTTTCTCTCGAAGCGCTCTAACGCGATCGAATTGTAAAGTAATGAGTAACCTAAGTGAGGTCGGGATGTATCCCTTTTCTGTGACAAACACGTATTTCTTGCGTCTCTGCTGTGCCGCGAGTGTCGGCCTGGCGGCTGTTACGGCACAGGGACGAACGATCAACGAACTGCCGGCGCTGGACAGCGAGCCCTTGGACGAGTTCACGCTGGGGGAATTGATCAGCACAGACGCGCTGGGCGGTGAGTGCATCGAGGAAG
The DNA here is from genome assembly GCF_947496515.1 of uncultured Roseobacter sp. Lineage (GTDB taxonomy): Bacteria > Pseudomonadota > Alphaproteobacteria > Rhodobacterales > Rhodobacteraceae > Roseobacter. Next base: position 242,751 of record NZ_CANMDB010000004.1, read on the forward strand.
GCGACATTGATCTGGCCTTCTATGCGTCGGGCAAAGGGTTGAGACTGCCCCGAACCTGCCTGCCCGAACCCTGCGAACAGGCGCTGACGCCGTTTCGACTGTCCCAGCTGATGGGACGACCGGCTGATCCTGCCGAGTGGGACACGTACTTCGCCCGCTATGCTGACGTTTGCCGCAAGGAGATCGTGAGTTTTGAGGACGTCGAGCCCATTCAGGACGACGGCACAATTGCGTCCTTCTGGACCCCGATCCTGGGTGCTGAAGAGGTCGCAGCCCGGACGCCCGCGCCCGTGGCGCTGCCCCAGTCGGATATCTTGCGTGCGGCTCGGTCATCTGCAGGTCAACCGCGGATCGCCGGATTTGGCGGCAGTGCCCGCACCAGCCTTGCCTCGGATGACACGGGCGACACCGGATCTGACGACGACGAAGGGGATACGGGCGAGAACGATGGTCTGCGTCTTTTTCCCGATGGAACCGGTGATAGCGGTGGCGTCACGCCCGGCGGCGACAACACCGCGGCCAATGAAGATGACACGGAAGCACCAGCACCTGTGCCACTGCCGTTTGCCGCAAGCCTGATGGTCGCTGCTCTGGGATGTCTTGCGCTCTTAAGACGCCGGAACCCGCGCCTGGCCTGACACGCAGGGCTCAGCGCGCGATGACGATATCCGCGCAAAGCCCGCCAAGCCGGGTCGAGCTGCTCAGCCGCAAGATCCCGCCGTGCGCGCGTGCGATGTCCGTGGCGATGGCAAGACCGAGGCCCACGCCGCCCCCTTTGTCCTGATTGCGGGCCGCGTCGAGGCGGGTGAAGGGCCGCGTCGCCTCGGCGCGGCGGGCCTCCGGGATACCGGGGCCGTCATCCTCCACCCGGATCCGCAAGGTGCGTTCGGTCAGAGTGACCGACACCTCGGCCATGGCGCCGTAGCGCACGGCGTTGGAAATCAGATTATCGAGCGCGCGCCGCATGGCCAGCGGGTTGAGCTGGACAGTGCCGAGACCATCGCCTTCGGCAGGCACCAGCCGCACATCACGCCCCGCGCGGCAGGCGTCTTCCACCACGCTGGCCACCAGTGCATGGGGATCAACCGGTTCCGGCTCGCCTTCGCCCGCGCCTTTGACGAAGTTGAGGAAGGCATCCAGCATCTGCTGCATGTCGTCCACGTCTTGTTCCAGCACTGTTCGATCATCGTCATCCAGCATCGACAGGCTCAGCCGCATGCGTGTGAGCGGTGTGCGCAGGTCATGGCTGACACCGGACAGCATCAGCGTGCGCTGTTCGATCTGCCGCTCGATCCTGTTGCGCATGTCCAGAAAAGCGTTGCCCGCGGCGCGAACCTCCAACGCGCCCGATGGCGAGAACCTTTCGTGCCGCCCCCGGCCAAAGGCTTCCGCCGCCTTTGCGAGACGCTGAATGGGGCGGAGCTGGCCGCGCAGGTAAAGGATCGCGATCACCGTCACCAGCCCGCCGAAAAAAATCATGTTTACAAAGAGTTGGTGCGGGTTAGCAGCCGAGACGCGCCGCCTGTCAAAGCCGATGCGCACCGGGCCTGCGGATGTCTCTGCGTAGACCATGACGGTGCGGTCATCCAGCAGATCAATCTGGCGGATCCGGGGGACCCGCTCCGGCAGGCTCGACACGATGACACGGCCCGAGAAGTCGTACCAGGCTCGCTGCGGTTCCGTCGGTATCGTCTCGGGCGGCACGTGTTCAGCGGTCATCGCGAGCTGCGGCACCTGCGTTTCAACCGTTTGGGCGATGGCATCGCGGGTCGGGGCCGTGTCGATCACATCCAGAACCAGGTTCAGCTCGCGTGCGACCGCTGTGGTCATCTGCTGGGTGACGTCCTCGAAATGGCGGGTCAGAAACAGCACGGTGACCACCAGTTGCAGGAAAACGACAGGCAACAGCAGGATCAGGACGGCGCGCGCATAAAGGCCGCGCGGCATATAGTGTTTGAGCCAGACAAAGGACATGGCTAAAGCCTATCGGTGCCCCCGCCCCGAAGAAAGAGGCAAAGACCATCCCAGTGCCGGAACCCTTTGATCCACCGCCAGGGCAAGCTCAGACGCTCGGCCCGGGCTTGCGCCGGATCCTCGCGCCGAACCCGTCGCCCATGACCTGGCGCGGCACCAATACCTATCTGCTGGGCGAGAGCGATCTGGCGGTCATCGACCCGGGGCCGCGGAGCAAGGCGCATCTGGAGGCCATCCTTGCTGCGCTTCGGCCGGGGCAGCGGATCAGCCACATCATCGTGAGCCACGCGCATCTCGATCACGCGCCACTGGCCCGGGACCTGAAGGCGGTCTGCGGCGCGCCCGTCTATGGGTTTGGTCCGGCTCAGGCGGGGCGTTCCGAGGTCATGCAGTCGCTGGCCCGCGCGGGGCTGACGGGCGGTGAGGGCGTGGATACGGGTTTCAGCCCCGATCAGCCGGTCGCCGATGGTAAGGTCCTCCACGGGTCGGGCTGGGCGCTGGAGGTGATCCATACGCCGGGCCATATGGGCAATCACATCTGTCTTGGGTGGGAGGGATCCTGCTTCACGGCCGATCATGTGATGGGCTGGGCCAGCTCGCTGGTCTCGCCGCCCGACGGCGATCTCACGGATTTCATGGTGTCCTGTCAGCGGCTGCGGCGCCGGTCGTGGCACCGGTTCTACCCGGGCCACGGCGCGGTGATCGAAGACCCCGCGGAGCGGCTCGACTGGCTCATTTCGCACCGGCTGGACAGAGAGGCCGCGGTGCTGGCCGCACTTGTTGCCGGACCGGCGCGCGCGGCGGAGATCGCGCGGCTGGTGTACCACGACACGCCTGCCGCGCTGATCCCCGCGGCAACCCGCAATGTACTGGCGCATCTGATTGATCTGGAACAAAGAAATGAGGTTTGGGTGCAAGGCGCGCTGCACGCAGACAGCCGGTTTGAACGAGCCTCACAGTAGCGCTCAGGTTTTTTGCGCTCTTGCGCTGAAAATCCACTGGACGATAAAAATCCTCGCTGCTATATCGCCAGAACCGTTCCGGCGTAGCTCAGCGGTAGAGCAGTTGACTGTTAATCAATTGGTCGTAGGTTCGATCCCTACCGCCGGAGCCAATAAAATTCAAAGACTTAGAAAACAAGCTCAAGCATCTGCCTGATTTCTAGGCTCGTTCTAGGCTCATTTTCGACGACAATGGTTTCGATAGCTGCCGATCCCAAGGTCTGTCCTCGGCACCGTGGCATGCTCAGGCTTGTTAGCACTTGAAGTCTCGGGATATAGATCGTCCGAGCTGCCGTCTGGCAACTTACCAAGCAGCGTTATGAGAGTTCGCTACCTATCTCGCTCTTGGGTACCGAACCTTCAACGAAATTTTTTACCGCAGCTGAGAATTTCAAACGACCTTCGTTGATGCTCTCTTGGTCCCATACCAACTGATCTGTCTCTTCATCCACGCATACTCCGTCAGCTCTAAAAGCCTCAATGAATGGATTGTTTCCACAAATGATTTGTCCCGCGTATGCGTGACCATCAAGCACGTTAAACCTTGCTGGATACGCCGGTTTCGAGGGCTTGTTATAGCGGGCTTGACCTATTTGTTCTCGGAGAGACAATTTTTGAATTGAGTAATACTTTTCTACGAACTTGCGCACGTCTTTGGGAGACAAGCGAGCGCTCAGGGCCGCGATAATCGGATCAGCCACTGCAGTGTGATCTCCGATCCACTCCTATTTAACGACCCAAGCTTTCATATCGCAACTATACAGCAAATTTTTCGGGAAAAGTCATCGGAAATCGACCAACAGGCGCTATGCTTCAGCTAGTGACGATCTTCAACCATCATTCGCAGCTCTTCATCAAACTTCAGCACCTCGAGTAACACGGCAATGGACTCGGACACGAGATTTGCGTTCCGGTGGTGGTCAATGTCGCCAGCTTTGCCACCATGAAGGAGATTATCTCGAACCCGACGGATCGCCACAAAAAGATGTTGGATATTGTTTGGAACAACACCCGGTTTCCAGTCTAGCCTTTCATTCACCACAACCTGCTTGCTAGGCGGCTCAGCAAGAATCGTCACGGCAACATGAGCTTCTCTAATCCTCTCGAAAAAGGCGGAGCCTAGATGTTGGTTCGCGAACTTGTCCCAACAGACTTCTGCACTTTCGCGTGATCCAGCACGGCAATAGGTGAAGTTCGTCGTGCGGTCATCACTGCCGCTGTCCGTTCAGGTTCCGTCGCTCGCAGCAGTCACCTTGCCGTGTTCGGTTATCCCCAGCCAGATTATTGGCTAACAGATCATCCGTCCCGGCGTTTGTAGTGGTTTTCGACAGGATAGGCACCGACCATGCAGCGATAGGACACCTCCTCCGGCCTCAATTCAGGGGAAATCTCCGCAGGCATCTCTCGGCGAGGCGCTGGAAATCGCTGAGGGTTTCCAGCACGCTTCGTCTGTCCCGGATCTGAGCGAGCGCGCGTTTTTTCTGGCCGCGTGTGCCGCTCACGTATTCGGTCAGGATATTTGCGCTGATGCCCAGCATCACGTTGCGCTCAAACCGCCCGATCCGGTCGGTGGAGGCCAGCACGATCGCTGTGAAGGCAACCGTATTTGCACAGCGCAGGGCGGCCGCTTCGTCGCCACTATAGGTCTTTTGACCCGCTGCGGCGGCACCGCACCACAGCAGGGTGAGTCCGGCAAAAAGGACGCGGCGCGCGCTCAAAAGACTTTGAACGTCATGGTCGTGAGCGACCGTTCAAGCCCGCCAATGTCCAGCAGATGATCGTTGATGTATTTGCCCACATCCGCCTCTGCCGGAATGTAGAGCTTCATCAGCAGATCATAGTCGCCGCTAGTGGAATAGAGTTCGGAGTGGATTTCGCGCAGGGCGATTTCTTCGGCGACCCGGTAGGTCGTGCCCGGGGTGCACCGGATCTGAATGAATACGCAGGTGGCCATCGGCGCTCCTTTGTCCGGGCAATGTTGCCTCTGTCGCAGGCTGGCATAACCGGCACAGGCGCTGCAATCCCGAATGTGCCACTTGGCGCGCCGTTCGGCGCTGTTATAAGGGCGGCGATGACAGCTGGCCCGGAGGCTCCGATGCGTACCCACAGTTTGACCCGCGCGACGGCAGAGACCGATATCACCGTCGAGGTGAACCTGGATGGCACCGGCGCTTACGACAATCAGACGGGTGTGGGCTTTTTTGATCACATGCTGGATCAGCTGGCGCGCCATTCGCTCATCGACATGACCGTGCGCGCGCACGGGGATCTGCACATCGATGATCACCACACGGTCGAGGATACGGGCATCGCGATCGGTCAGGCACTGGCGGCAGCGCTCGGCGACAAGCGGGGCATCCGGCGGTACGGTGCGTGCCTTTTGCCGATGGACGATGCGCTGGTGCGCGTGGCGCTGGATCTGTCCGCACGGCCCTATCTGATCTGGAACGTGGATCTGCCCACCCCCAAGATCGGCATTTTCGACAGCGAGTTGGTGCGGGAGTTCTTCCAGGCACTCAGCACGCATGGGGGCATCACCCTGCACGTGGACATGCTGCACGGGATCAACAGCCACCACATCGCGGAGGCTGTCTTCAAATCCGTGGCCCGGGCCTTGCGCGAAGCGGTCGAACAGGACGCCCGCAAGGCGGATGCGATCCCCTCGACCAAAGGTGCGCTCTGACGTGCTGACAGCGATTATCGACTACGAGAGCGGCAACCTGCACTCCGCGCAAAAGGCCTTTGAGCGCATGGCGCGCGAGACGGGCGGCGGTGAGGTGGTGGTGACCGGTGAGGCGGAGGTCGTCGCCGGGGCAGACCGGATCGTGCTGCCCGGGGATGGCGCGTTCGCAGCCTGCATGAGCGCGCTCAAGGGCCACTCCGGTCTTTATGACGCGATGGTCCACGCAGTGGAGGAAAAGGGTCGTCCCTTCATGGGGATCTGCGTTGGCATGCAGCTGATGGCCAGCTGGGGTCGGGAATACGGCGATACGGCGGGGCTGGACTGGGTGTCGGGCGAGGTCGTCCGGATCACGCCGGCGGCAGAGGCGCTCAAGGTGCCGCACATGGGGTGGAACGATCTGGTGCTGGACGCAGCGCACCCGGTCTTTGATGGCATTGCCACGGGAGACCACGCCTATTTCGTGCACAGCTACCACATGGTCGTGTCTGATCTGGCCGACCGTCTGGCCCATGTGGACTACGGTGGCGATGTGACCGCGGTGGTGGGGGCGGGCACGATGATCGGCCTGCAGTTTCACCCGGAGAAAAGCCAGGCCGCCGGGCTTAGGATGATCGCCAACTTTCTCAACTGGCGACCCTAGCGCCAGCGGTGGGTCAGAAGAGGGCGCGACTGACCACCATTTGCCGGATCAGACAGTCAGCCGGATGACGTCGTTATAGCGCTTCGGCCTTGACGAGAGAGTGCACGTCATCCACCCGCGCGACAGCCAGGTCGTCTTCGCTGATGTCGAACTCTTGACCCATCAGCTTTTCAATTCCCCGTACGAGCGCCAGGGCATCCAGGCCATAATACCGCATCAGGTAAGGCCGCGATCCACCATGGGCATAGGTATCTTTCAACCCCAGCCGTACCAGTTTCTTGCCGACGCCTGCGTCGGCCATGGTCTCTGCGACCAACGACCCGATGCCTCCTTCGGTCACGTGGTTTTCAAGGGTTACCACACCGTGTCTGACGCTGCCGATATGATCCAGCAGCTGCTGCGCGTCGAAAGGCTTGATGGTGTGCAAGTGCAGGTGACGGATGGCCAGACCCGCTTTAGTGAAGGCCGCGCGTGCGCGCATCGCTTCTTCGGTGCAGATGCCGGAGGTCACCACGAGAATATCGTCGCCCGTGGACAGCTCACGCATGTCGCCCACCTTGATCGGTGTATCGAACAATCGCGGCACGGACCCGCGCAGCACGCGGCACCAGACGGGGCCATCTATGCTGTCGGCGGCCTCGCAGATGCTTTCCACCTCCGTGGCATCGCCCGTCTCCAGAATGGTCATGTTCGGAATGGACCGCATGACCGAGATATCCTCGATCGATTGGTGGGTCATGCCGCCGGGTGTTGTCACCCCGGGCAGAAACCCCATCAGCCTGACCTTGCGCCGGGGGTACGCGATGGAGGCCATCAGCTGATCGTAGGGTCGGCGGTACATGAAGACGCCAAAAGTGTGAATGAACGGGCGGAAGCCCGCCAGACCGAGACCGCCCGCAAAGCTCATCATGTTCTGTTCCGCCATGCCGAGGGACAGAAACTGATCCGGGTGGCGGTCCCTAAATCCGTCGATCTCGCACGAGGAGGTCAGATCAGCGCTCAGGCACAGGATATCCGGGTTGCCAGCGGCGAAGGTCTCGAAAGCCTTGGCATAGGGGCGGTTGACCATTTCTACCATATCGCGGTCTCCTTAGTGGCCGTAGTCGACGGGATCGACGCCAAGGTCGGCCGCGATGGAGGTGTTGAAGCGTGCGCGCTCGTCCTCTGACTTGAACCGCACGTAATGCAGGCGCGGAAAGCGTTCTTCGAGGATCGACATGCTGTGGAACGGATTGGTGCGCGCCAGGATGATCAACGGCTTGCCAGCGTGCGGTTCCTGCACCGCATCGCGCATGGCCGACAGGTCATGACCGTCGATTTCCACGCAGGAGGCCCCGAAATTGAGAAATTTGGTGCGGATATCCCCCACGTCCATGACCGACGACATGGCGCCGTCGCATTGCTGGTCATTCACGTCCATGATGGCCAGCACCGTATCGATCCCGTGGTGCGCGCAGGCCTGTACGGCCTCCCATGTCTGACCTTCCTGCACCTCGCCGTCCGACATAAAGACCCATGTCCGCCCCGTCTCCCCGCGCAACCGCCGCCCGTAGGCAAGCCCTGATGCCGTCGAGAGGCCAATGCCCAGGGTGCCGTTGTGCACTTCCATGCCGGGGCTGTGTTCCGCGCCGATCATCTCCACCGACGATCCGTCCTGATTGAACATTTCCAGCCCCTCGGGCGCCATGCGTCCGACCTCTATCAACGTGGCATAGGCCACGAGCGCATAATGCGCAGGGGCGATGAACAGGCGGTCATGATGGGGCGTTGCGGGGCCATTGTAGCCCGCGCCGGTGTGGTAGTCGGGATTGTCCTGCGACGGCACGCCCTCAAACGGTTTGGGGATCATCGGCAGTGTTGGTGCGCCGAGCTTCAGCTCCTCATTGTAGAGCCAGGCCAGCTGTTCTGCCGCGGAACACGCCTGACTGAGATAGCCGCCGTTGTTACGGATCGCGTGCTCAAAGACTCTGCGGCGGATGCCCAGGGCGACATCGTCGGTTTGTCTTTCATTGCGCATTGCACGGCTCCTTTTTCTTTACATTAGTCAATATACTGATCAAATGTATAGAGCAAGACATTTGGGGTGGGATGCCCGATACTGCCGGTCAACGAAAGGTCGAGACCATGACGCAAATGATGAAAGCCGTGCGCTGTGAGGGGTTTGGCGGCAAGCACCGGTTGGTGAGAGATCACCCGGTGCCCCGACCCGGTGCGGGCGAGGTTCTGGTGCGCGTCGACGGTTCCGGCATCTGTGCAGCAGACCGCGCCATGTGGGATGCGACCGGGCCGTGGGATCTGTCTTTTCCGTTTACGCCGGGGCATGAATTTACAGGAACGGTCGTTGAACTGGGTGCGGATGCGGCCGAGATGCACGGTCTGTCCGTCGGTGACCGCGCCATTGCCGAATTGAATGTGACAAGCGGAAATGACTTTTTCCGCCAGCGCGGCGCCTATCATCTGACCGATTGCATGGAGGTGCTGGGCGCCACGTGCGACGGTGGCTGGGCGGAGTACATGATCTATCCGGCCAATGCCGTTATCCACCGGGTGCCCGACGGGCTGAGCACCAAAGCGGCGTGCTACACGGAACCGCTGGCCAATGCGATCCACGGTGTACAGCGGGCGGATATCCAGTTTGACGATGTGGTCGTGATTGCCGGGGCAGGGCCCATCGGGATGGGCATGGTGCAGGCGGCCGCGTTGAAAACCCCGCGCAAGGTGATCGTGATCAACCCAGGTGCTGCCAAGCGCACAGCAGCGCTGTCTCTCGGGGCGGACATGGCCTTTGCTCCGGATGATCCGCGGCTGCATGAGGCGCTTGGCGATCTGACAGACGGGCGCGGCGCGGATGTTTTTCTGGAGGCATCAGGCCAGACATCGGCCTTTGAACAGGGCCTGCAAATCGTGCGCAAGGGTGCGCGGATCGTGGTCTTTGGTGTTTACAAATCACCGGCCCGCGTGGACCTGAATATCTTTGGAGAGTTCAAGGAACTGGACGTGCGCGGCGGTCACCTTGCGCCTTTTACCTACGCCACCGCGCTGGATCTGATGGCGCGGGGCAAGATCGACGGGGACGCCTGTGTGACCCATGTCTATGCTCTGGAGGCGTTCGAGACCGCGCTGACCCGCAGACCGGACCCCGACGAGCTTCAGATCAAGATCATGCTGGACCCGACCCTCTGAGGATACGTGATGAAGTACACCGCCGCACATTGGGGCAGCTATCAGTTCGATCCCGGCGACACGGAACTGACGCCGCTGGACGGCGATCCCGCACCCTCACGCATCGGGCGCGGCTGGGTGTCAGCGGTCCGCAACCGCGATGCCCGCGTGATGGCCCCCGTCGCACGCAGGGGCTGGCTGGCGGGCGACAGGGGTGCCGCCCGATGCGACGATACATTCGTGGAGATCGGCTGGGACCGCGCGCTTGATCTGGCAGCCTCCGAACTGGACCGGGTGCGGCAAACCCACGGGAACAGTGCGATCTTTGGTGGCTCCTACGGGTGGTCGAGCGCGGGGCGTTTTCACCACGCGCAAAGCCAGATGCGCCGGATGCTGTCGGTGGCGGGCGGCTTTACCTCATCGCGCGAGACATACTCTCACGCGGCCGCCGAGGTGCTGTTTCCGCATGTACTGGGCCTGACACATCGCGCGTTTCAGGATCAGGTGACGGCCATGCCGCTGGTGACGGAGCATTGCGACGTCATGCTGGCTTTTGGCGGTCTGTCAGCACGCACCGCGCAGATCACCGCAGCAGGCACGTCGACGCATGAGGTCGCACCATGGATCCACGCATTGAAGAGCGCGGGTGTGCGGGTCGTGACCATCTCGCCCGAGCGGGGGGAGGCACAGGAGGATTGGCTGGCAATCAAGCCGGGAACGGACACCGCGCTGATCCTTGCGCTGATCCACGAGATCTTGCGTCTGGGACGTGAGGACAGGGGTTTTCTGGAGCGCTATACCAGCGGTTGGCCCACCCTGGAGCGCTACGTGCGGGGGGACAGCGACGGCATTCCCAAGACCGTTGCCTGGGCGGCGCAGATTTGTGATCTCGATGCGGGCGATATCGCCGATCTGGCCGAGGAGCTGACGCGCAAACGGGTGATGGTCTCGCTGGCCTGGGGCCTGCAGCGCGCAGATCATGGGGAGCAACCAATCTGGGCCGGTCTCGCGCTGGCCTGTGTGTTGGGTCAGATCGGGCAACCCGGCACGGGCTACGCCTTCGGTTACGGCTCAACCACGCCCGTTGGTCGCGCGGCCAGGCTGATCCCCTGGCCGTCGCTGCCGAAGGCGCCCAACCAGGTCACGGATTTCATCCCCGTGGCACGCATCGCGGATTGCCTGCTGCAGCCGGGTCAACCCTACCGATACGACGGGCAGACGCGTCACTACCCGGATTTGCGACTGATCTGGTGGACCGGTGGCAATCCCTTTCATCACCATCAGGATCTCTTTCGCTTGCAACAGGCATGGTGCCGGCCCGAGACCGTCATCGTGAATGAACACAGCTGGACCGCGACCGCCCGCCGCGCGGATCTGGTACTGCCTGCCACAACCCCGCTTGAACGCGACGACATCATGATGAACCGGCGTGATCCGATCCTGCTTTTTATGAGCCGGATGTTCGATCCGATGGGTGACGCACGCGACGATCACACCATCTTTGCCGATGTCGCGGAACGGCTTGGCCTGCGCGATGCCTTTACCGAAGGCCGCAGCACCGATGGCTGGCTGCGCCATATCTGGGCGCGTGCCGAAAGTGTCGCGAAAGCGCACGGCTTTGCGTTGCCCGAGTTTGACACGTTCCGTACGGAAGGGCGCTTTGACGTGCCCCACGCGACAGAGCGGCGCGTTGCATTCAGCCAGTTCATTGCCGCCCCCGATGCCCACGGGTTGAGCACGGAAAGCGGGAAGCTGACATTGTTCAACCGGACTATTGCCCACATGGATCTGGCGGATTGTCCGGGGCATCCCGTCTGGCTTGCCCCCATTGAGGGCGGGGCGCTGGACAGCGGAACATTCCATCTGATCACCGGCCAGCCGGACACGCGCCTGCATGCGCAGAACGATATGGGGTCCGAAGCGCAGGCGACCAAGCGGCAGGGGCGTGAGGTGTGCACCCTTCATCCCGACGCCGCCGCGATGCTGAAGCTGACGGAGGGCGACCTGATCAAGCTCAGCAATGCGCGCGGCGCCTGTCTGTGCGCCTTTCGGACCAGTCCGGACATGCGCGCCGATTGCATTTCGCTGCCGACCGGCGCGTGGCTCGATGTGCAGGACGTGGACGGCACGCTGATGGATGTGCATGGCAATCCCAACGTGCTGACCATCGACAAGGGATGCTCCGGGCTCAGCCAGGGCAATATCGCGCATACCTCTGTGGTGCGGGCAGAGCGGTGGACCGGTCCGCTGCCCGCCCTGCGCGTCACCCGACCGCCGGTGATCGCCTCCTAGCCGTTGCGGGCCTTGCGCTGCGCAACGGCCAGCGCAAGAGCGGACAGCAGGATAATGCCCTGTAGAGCATCCTTGGTGTTGAAATTGAGGCCCATCAAGTTCAGTCCGTTGGCCACCATGCCGAGGAACAACACGCCGATGACGGTGCCCGGAATGTTGGGCCGTCCGCGCGGGTGCAGGGCCGCCCCGATGAACACCGCGGCAATCGCGTCCAAGAGGTAGGAAAAGCCTGACAGCGGGGTGAACATGCGGATGTTTGCCGCCGCAATCAGCCCGCCCACCGCACAGGTCGCCGACGCCAGGACAAAGCACAGCAGGAGGATGCGGTTCACGCGGATGCCCGCCACAACAGCGGCTGACCGCTGCATGCCCATCGCGTGAATGCGGCGGCCCCAGATCGACCGCTCCAGAACCAGAAAATAGAGAACCGCGAGCACAAAGGCGATGACCGCTTCGGTCGGGATGCCCGCTATCTGGCCCAGGGCGAGGTTGCGAAACTCCTCCGGCATGCGCCGATGCGAGATCGGTCCACCGCCGTTGGTGAAGATGCGCTGAACGGAGGAGCCGATGAAGAACGTGCTCAGGGTCGCCAGAAACGGGCTGATCCTCAGGCCCACGACCAGTGCTGCGTTAAAGAGCCCGACAAGAGAGCCGCCGATGATGCCCGCACAGGCGGCCCCGAACCAGTCCAGCCCGTAGGTCTTCATCGCCACCACAGCAAAGGCCGCGCCAAAGTCGAGGGCGATGCCGATGCTCAGATCAATGCCACCCGTGGCGACGATCAGCGTCATGCCCAGGGCGACGATCATCAGCACGGCAGACCCTTCGACGATGTTCATCAGGTTGCCGCCCTGAACAAAGACCGGGTTCCATACGGCAAAAAGGGCAAAGAATGCCGCAAAGACGATCAAAAAGCCGAACCGCAGGAAGATGTTTGCAAAGGGGCCTGAGGGTGCGGAGGTGCTGGACATCGCTCAGCGCGCCCGTTGCGAAATGGCGGAAAAGGCGACCACGAGAACGATCAGCGATCCCTTGATCAGACCTGTCCAGAACAAGTTCACGCCCATGGATTTGAACCCGATGGAAATGGCGGCGACCAAAAGCGCGCCCAGAACGGCCCCCCACATCGTCACCACGCGGCGCGGCGAAAAGGCAGCCCCCAGAAAAGTCGCCAGAACCATCTCCAGCATCAGGTTGTCCTGGACGCCGGGTGAACTGCCCGACCCGCGGGCGAGGATGAAAAACCCGCAGATGAAACCCGTGAAGGCGGCGAGCAGAAAGCTCTGGTCGATGAAACGGTTCACATTCAGTCCGGAGATTTCAGCGGCATCGCGGCTGCCGCCCGCGGCCTGCAGGTTCAGGCCCCAACGGGTCTGGTGCAGCAGAAAGAAGGCTGCTGCGACAACCAGGGCGACCACCACGATGCCCAGCGGTACACCCCCGACATCCTGTGCCCGCAGGGCGATGATCCACGGATGATCGACGTTGATCCGGCGGCTTGCAGTCACGACATTGTTCGCCCCCACGACCGCTACGAACATGGCCAGCGTCGTCAAGAGCGGCGTCATCTGGATCCGGGTGACCAGCAGGGCATTCAGCACGCCAACCACCGTCGATGCCGCCAGCGCTGCCGCTGCACAAAAGAGGAGGGGATAGCCAAGGCTGAGCATCTGCGCCGTGATGCCCGCCGACAGCACGGCGGTCGCGGGGATCGACAGATCAATTCCCCCCGACACGACGTCGTCCCCTCCCGCCATCACCACCGCCGCGAGCCCGGCACATACCAGCACGACCGGAAGGCTTTGCATCACAATCAGTTCCAGATTGCGCAAGGTGACAAAGTTTGGCGCGTTGAAGCTGATGTAGACCAGCACGCCCGCAAAGATGATCACGGGCAGAAAACCGAAAAGCTCCAGCAGAAACCGGCGACCCTGCGCATCAGCCTGCATCGCGGATCTCCGCCAATGAGGCAGCACCTGTCGTGGCCGCCACAAGGTCGTCCACGGTGATCTCGCCCGCGTTCAGTTCGCCCACCAGCGCGCCGCGCGTCATGACGGCGATCCGGTCGCAGACACCTTGTAACTCGACCGGGTCGGAGGAGGACAGGATGATGCAGGCGCCCTTGGCTGCGAGGTCTTCGATCAATTGATAGATTTCCGCCTTGGCGCCTACGTCCACGCCAACGGTAGGTTCGTCAAAAATGAAAATTCGCGCCGATGTTGCCAGCCACCGGGCCAGCACGACCTTTTGCTGGTTCCCGCCGCTGAGCAGCCGCGTGACGGCGTCCGGGTTGGGGGGGCGAATATCGAGGGCCTGGATCTGAGCTTCAGTGGCAGTGCGCGCGGCCTTGCGGTTCTCGATGCCCGCGGTCGCGTTATCTTCCAGCGTGGCGAGCGTTGCGTTCTCGGTCACGGTCATCGGCAGGACCAGCCCGTCGTGCCGCCGGTCCCGCGGGACGAGCACCAGCCCGGCCTTGACTGCCTGCGCCGCTGTTGCGATGTGCAGCGGGCTGCCGTCGAAGGTCACATGCCCCGATGTCTTTCGGCGCAATCCGTACAGCGTATCGACGAATTCCTCTCGCCCTGAGCCGATCAGACCCGCGATGCCCACGATCTCACCTTCACCGACTGAGAGCGACAGCGGGGCGAATTTCGCGCCATCAGTCAGCCCGGAGATCTCCAGCCCGCGCCCCGTGGCGCGCGACCCCTTTGGCGGGAACATATCGGTGATGTTGCGCCCCACCATGGCAAAGACCAGATCGCCCGCGCTGGCGTCGGTGATGGTGTCAAAGACGCCGACCGTCTCGCCCTGGCGAAACACAGTCACCCGGTCGCAGATCTCGGTGATCTCGGACAGGTAGTGGGAGACATAGAGGATCGCGATGCCCTGTGCCTTGAGGCGGGCAATCGCCTCCATCACGATATCGACTTCATTGGAGGCAAGCGGCGCTGTCGGTTCGTCGAAAACCACCACCTTCGCCTCGCCATCGATGAGCGCACGCGCCACCTGCACGAGTTTTCTTTCTGCTGTCCCCAGATCGCGGATCAACCGGTTGCCCGGCAGATCAAGGCCAAGGGCATCGCGCAGAAATGCTTCAGCCGCGCGGCGCATCTCGCGTTTTGCCAGACCGAGACGGGCGGTGCGTTCCTGCCCCATGAAGACGGATTCCGTTACCGTGAAATGCGGGACGAGGTGCAATTCCTGATGGATGAACCGCACGCCTACTGCGTGCACCGATAGAGGGGTCGCGGGCGACAGGCGTTGCCCGTCCACTTCGATCTGTCCCGCCTCGGGCTGGTAGACACCCGCAAGCACCTTGATCACCGTGGATTTGCCCGCACCGTTTTCACCCACCAGCCCGTGAACTTCGCCGGGCATCACTTCAAGGGAGGCGTGATCGAGCGCACGGACACCGGGAAAATCCTTGACAATACCGGACAGACGAAAGGCGGCATGCCCCATGAAACGGCTCCCTCGCTGGTCAAGGGGCGGCGGGCGTCCCGCCACCCGTCTGTCTGTGTGCAAGTCTTACTCCAGCGAGCCGTAGCCAAGCTGTTCATAGGCCGCGATGGCTTCGGCCTGGCCGTTCACCGGCACCACGTCCACGTAGGTTTGCGGCAACAGCTCTTCACCGGCAAAATGACGCGCGACGTTCATCGCCGATGTCGAGCCGATGACATTGGGCTGCTGGGCCACATTGGCCACGAAGGGGGAGCCGTCCTCGGCCATGATCTCTAGCGTATCCGGCCCACCATCGAGCGCGGTGACGAGCACATCGGTACGGCCCGTCTCCTCCAGAGCCTGCACGACACCGATGGCCGGCTGGTCCCAGCACCCCACATGGATCGCGTCAAGCTCGCCCTCGGGATATTGGCTCAGCAGGTCCAGGGTCTGGATCCGCGCATTTTCCGGCGCGTTCGCAAATTCTTCGGCCAGTTCGGGCTGGATGATTTCAATGTTGGGATAATCCTGCAGGACGTATTTCCACAATCCCGTCCGAATGCCGCAGATCCGCAGCGCGCCTTCAAAGGCGTTGAATACGGCGACCTTGCCTTCGCCCCCGATGGCATCGGCCATGTAGCGACCAATGGTCGTGCCCATGTAGTAGTTGTCGGATGTGGTATTGTTGATTGCAAAGGGGCTGGGATGATCAACGGTGAAGACCGGAATGCCTGCCTCTTGCAGGGCCTCGAACTTCGGCTCGACCGCGCCGTCACCCAGGATCGAAATCACCGCATCAACGCCGTTGTTCAGCAAGATGTCGTGGTTGTCGGCGTGAACCTGATTGTCCCGGCCGCCGTCAACCGGAACAACTGTACCGCCCAGTTCCTCGACCGTGCTGGTTGCACCGTTAAACGCCTCGCGGTCCCAGAAATGCTGGGTGCCGACGACAGCGACGCCGATCGTCTTGCCTTCGAGGCTCAGATGCCCGTCCGCCAGAGCGGGTGCCGCAAATGTCGCGATGACACCGGCGACAATGGCCTTTTGAATTGAACTCATGTGATCCTCCCTAGAAATCCTGACGCGTGGTCCGTCAATCAACCAGATGAAAATCAAAGATGTTTACAAATGTCAATTTTTATTTCAGATGTTTGGTGTGAAGGGGTGTTGCGATGACGCTATCAATCGGTCTGGATGTGGGGACCACAACCATCAAAGCTGCCGCCTATGATGCGGCGGGCAGGGCTATGGCCCGGGCGGAGAGGGCCACGCTGGTTCTTCGATCCGCCGATGGGTCGAACGAGCAGGATCCCATGGCGGTCTGGACCGAGACGGCCGCCTGCCTCAAAGCGCTGGCCCGACAGATTGAGGGCGCGGATGTCGGCTCGCTGGGGATCTGTGCCCAGGGCGACGGGTTTTGGCCCCTTGATGAGCGGGCGCAGCCCGTTCGACACGCAATCCTGTGGTCCGATACGCGCCCCGATACCGCGGCCGATCTGGCACAGCTGCGCAGGGCCGGGGCGTTGGATATCGTGGGGCGTGGATGCGACACCGCGCTGTGGCCGGGTACGTCGGCGCTGGGATGGAGGTGGTTGCGCACCCATGAACCGACGTCGGCGGCAAAGGTCGCGCATGTGGTGACCTGTGGCGACTGGATCGGGGCGCAGCTGACCGGTGCTGTGGCGACTGACTTCGCCAACGCGTCCATCCCGTTCATGGACATCGAGCGGCGCAGGTACGGTGACGCGATCATGGCACTGGACTGCGAAGACATGCGCGCGGCCTTGCCCGCGCCCCGCAAGGCGACTGACATTCTGGGTGAGTTGACGACGACGGCAGCACAGCAGACTGGGTTGCCCCAAGGCACGCCAGTGTCGGTGGCAACGCTGGATATTGCGGCGATGATCGCGGGGTTGGGGCTGTCAAAACCCGGCGATGCCATGATGATCCTCGGCACCACCGCCGTGGTCACGATCCTACGCGACACCGCTGCAGGGCATGAGCCACCGGTGGCCGCTGCGGCCCTGCACGCGACGGAAGATGTCATCATTCGCATCCTGGCCCCCTCTACAGGCGCTGCCGCCTTTGACTGGTTCGCGACCCTGCATCCCCAAAGCCTCGGCGGGGAAAGCGCGGGCGCGATTGCCGACAAACTCAACGCCCTGGTCAGAGAGATCCCCATCGGGGCGAACGGTGTTACATTCCTGCCCTATCTGAATGGCGAGCGCGCACCCTTTGTAAGCCCGGCGATCCGCGCATCCTTTATTGGCATGTCATCAACGAGCACCAAGGGCGAACTGGGCCGCGCCGTGATGGAAGGGACGGCCTATAGCCTGCGCCACTGTTTCGAAACCGAAGGTGGTTTGCCCGACGTGCCTGTGCATCTGACCGGCGGTGGCGCGCGCAATCCGGTCTGGTGTCAGATCATCGCGGATGTGATGGGTCAGGATGTGCTGGTCAAGCCCGCCGACGATCTGGGGCTTTGGGGCGCGTCCTGTATCGGGCGGGCGGCAGTCACCGGCGAAAACGCCATCGGTCTGACCCGCAGACAGGGGCAGGTCACCCGCTACCGCTGCGATGCCACAGCGCATGCGGCCTATGAAGGCCCCTATGCGCGCTACACGATGTTGTCGGACGCGATGCGGGGCGTGCAACATGCCCTCAACCAACCGAAAGGGGACTGACCTTGTCCAATATGATGCGCGCGGCCGTTCAATACGCCATCGACGATATCCGGCTGGAGGATGTCCCCGTTCCTCAGATCGGACCCGGGGAGCTGCTGCTGAAAACCCGGGCCTGCGGGCTTTGCGGTGGCGAAACCATGGCCTGGTACAAGTCCGAGGCCAAAGTGCTGGGCCACGAGCCTGCGGGCGAGGTGGTCGAGGTTGGCGCGGGCGTCACCGACTACAGCATCGGCGACCGGGTGTTCGTCAATCACCACGTCGGTCGGGTGGACAGTCACCTGTCGCGCCGCGGCCATTTCACCCGCGATCCGTTCTACAGGAAAAACCGGCTCGATCCCGGCGGGGTCTGCGATTACTTCCGCGTAACGGCCCAGCATCTGGCCATGGATACCCACAAGCTGCCGGACAGCATCACCGACGAAGAGGCTGTCACGATCGAGCCGTGGTCGTGCGTTTTGTCCGGTCTGAAGGTCTGCAATATTCAACCGGGCGATACCGTGGCCGTGGTGGGCGCAGGTTTCATGGGGCAGGGATTTGTGCATATGGCGCCGCTGTTCGGGGCGGGTAAGGTCGTGGCGCTCGACTTTTCCGACTGGCGGCTGGAAAAGTCCCGTCACTTTGGCGCGACCCATACGATCAACCCCAAGACCGAAGACGCGGTTGAGGCCATGCGTGCGCTCAATAACGGTCGTCTGGCGGACACCGTCATCGTCATCGCGCCGTTCGCTTCGGCATGGGCGCAGGCCCTTGCATTGGTCGAGGTTGGCGGATGCCTGCATCTGGGCGCCCCGCTGCCACCCGAAACCGATTGGGTTCAGGACGGCCACAAGGCCTATTTCGACCAGATCACCATCACTTCGCGCTATTCGTCCGATCATACCGACACCTACAGCTATATCCGCCTGCTGGAAGCGGGCCGGATCAACGCCCGCGACGCGATCTCACACCGCTTTGATATCGCCGACAGCGCCGACGCATTCCGCCTGTTGGTCAAGGCCGAAAAGTCCCTGAAAATCGTCGTCTACCCCCATGGAGTGCCAGATGCTTGAAGCCCTCAAAGAAGAAGTTTGCGCGCAAAACCATGAATTGCCCAACAATGGCTTGGTTGTCGGTTCCGGCGGCAACGTGTCGGGGCGCGACCCGGAAACAGGGCTGGTGGTGATCAAACCGTCCGGCGTGAAATTCGCGAAACTGACGCCGGAGACCATGGTCGTCGTTGATCCGGACGGCGCCGTGATCGAAGGCGAGATGCGGCCTTCTGTCGATACGGGCATCCACCTTTATATCTACAAGCAGCGCGCGGACGTGTTTGGCATCACGCATACACATTCGCCTTACGCCAGCAGCTTTGCGGCGCGCGGTGAACGCATCCCTGCCGTGTTGACCCCGATCACGCATATGCTGGGCCGGGACATTCCCTGTTCGCGCTACGCGACACCCGGTGAGGTCGACACAGGGCAGGCCATCATTGATGCTGCGGACGGCGGCTGGGCGGTGCTGGTGAAGGCCCACGGCGTCTTTACCATGGGCGCATCCGCGTCCGAGGCGACAAGCTTTGCGATGTATCTGGAAGAGGCCGCCATGACCACGCATCTGGCCATGACCCGCGGCCCTGTCGAAGAACTGTCCGACCAGGAGATCGACCGCTGCTACAACTGGTTCCGCAAAAACTATGGACAGGCCGGTGAAAAGAAGGTCAACAGCTGATCCATGAACAGATCGGGCGGCACATTCTCCAAGGACGGCGATCGCGCCACGCAGTTGTCCAATGTGGCGCTGCTCTACTACGGTGAGGGGCTGACCCAGTCGGAAATCGCCAAGCGTCTGCAGGTGTCACGTGTAACGGTCGTCAATCTGCTGCGCGATGCCCGCGACGAGGGGATCGTCGAGATCCATGTGAGCGGCCGGCATCTGACCGAAAGCAGCCTGTCGCGTGATCTGCGCGACAAGTTCGGGTTGGAAGACGTCTATATCTCCGACACGTTCAACAGCGCGGAGACGGACCGCGCTGCCGTGTTGCGCCAGTTGGGCCGTGTCGCGGCGACGGCCTTTTTGAATGTGGTCGAACCGGGGGACAAGATTGGCGTTGCCTGGGGCGAGACGGTTCTGGCGCTGTGCAATGCGCTGCCACGTGCGCGGGTCGAGGGGGTGGAGGTCAGCCAGCTGATCGGATCCATGATTTCTGACCGGGTTCCCGCCTCCGAAACCTGCGCCATTCAGATTGCCAACCAGATCGGTGCGCGGTGTTTCACGCTGCACGCCCCGGCGATTGTCTCTACCGTCGATCTTGCGCGCGCGCTGCGCCTTGAGCCGACGATCGCGGCCCAGATGAACCGGCTGCGGGCTCTGGATATGGTCGTCTCCTCGATTGGAAACGTCTCCAAAGACACGCATCTCGTTGCGGCGGGCATGGCCACCCCCGGCGAGGCCAAGGCCGCCGAAAAGGCCGGTGCCAAAGGTGTCATCTGTTGTCGCTACATTGATGCGCAGGGGCAGGAATGTGCGCTGCCGCCGTCGGACCGTGTGGTCACGACAAGCCTCAAAAATCTCCGCGCAGCCCGCAAGATCATGCTGGTGGTTTGCGGTGAGGACCGGGCCGACGCAACGCGCGCGGCCATTGCCGGAGGGTTTGCAACGCACCTCTGCGTGGACCGGGGCTTGGCAGCGGCGCTTCTACAGTCCAACTCCTGATCGGGGGACCGGCTGGTGCCACCTGCATCAAGATCCGTGCTTCTGTCGGGCAGGGGCCATTGACCGCCAGCCACAGAACTGCGTGCCAGTGCGACCGAGAGGTTAGCTGGCGACCCTTTAAGGATCCTTCCCCCGGGCATGGCATTTCAGGCAGCAGATCTGTGTATAGGCTCTCTCAGGCCGATGATTGATCTGGCCGTTGAAATGGACCGACGTACCAAGGGGCAGCTGCGTCCTGGATGCGCGAGCGATCCCCGGTCCTTTGCGCAACAACTGATCAGGGGGGACGCAGGTCGTCAAAGCAAAAGCGACCCGATCATTAGCTGCCAGCGCCCAGCTGATCGGGGGTGCTGAGATTACTATCGAGATGGTCGCCAAATGGTGTGAGCCCGATACTGAAACCGTTCCACAGGTCTGAACGCGGAGGAAGAAATGCTTCGTGACGTTCATCGCCCCACGCTGGACGTTGAATAACTGCCTCTAAGTTTCGGCGTCGGCGATCCCAACTCTGGCGCGCCCGGCATCGCTGGTTGTCGTTTCAGGGCATATTCCGTTTGCCCGATACGGACGCTGACAGGCCCAAATGTCAGAAGTTCAAACGATAGCCTGCGGGTTACGTCGATAGGGAGATCGCCAGACCTCCTGCAAGACCGGGACCCTATTTTCCTCGGCGCTGCGGACCGGACTGGCAGCACTGTCGGCACCTACGTGGTCAACAAAGCAACTCGTGAAACTGCAAAAGGGTCTCTAGAAACCGTCTCTCACGCGCTGCCGTGGACGGCCCGTCCGATCCTGGCGCAGAGTGACATCCCATCCTGCAACCAAACGAGCCTTTGGAACACGGGCTGTTCACCGCCAAGGCGATCCTACATCATCGGTATTGCAAACACTTGGGCATCGCCTCACCAGGCAAGATCACCCGTGGAGGAGACTGGGTCGAGTGGATGAGCGGCGCTGAGGTGAAACAGTTCCACGACAACAGCCATGGTCCTCTTTGCCCCGACCCTGCCAACCCTCTGGAAAGTCCGGTTTTCACCGACGCTTGAGGATCCGGAATGGTTTCCCGCGCGCGGGAGGCATCCGGGAAAATCGGACATCAGAAGCAAAGCAGACTCCTCTCGGCCCGGTCCACCGATGCCGCGGCTGAAAAGTCAGGCGCTCGGTTGCTCGGCGACTACCAGAGGGCGCGAGCCAAAGGACACGGTATTACCTTCCCCGTCCAGAACCGACCAGCGTGCCGCAAAGAGGTAATAGCTGCGCGTTTCCCATCCGGCCTGATCGCGCTGGAACCGCGGTCGCCAGGCACCTTCGATAAGGACGGGCAGGCGCATCCTGTCGATGTCAGGCTCTGGCAACCCTTTGGCCTTGGCCGCTTTCACCGCTTTGCTGCGCACCGCTTTCAGATATGTTTCAAGCGGGCCCACTTCCTTGACCCGCCGCCCGGCAAAGGCAACCTCGATCTCGATGGTGCGATTGACGAAACCGCGCACCACCAGATCGTTGCGGCTGTTGCGCGTCATCTGCGGAACCAGCTCGACCGAAATCTGGCCGACCTTGTTCTTGAAAAGCCCGGCGTCCTCATACTCCGGTGTGATTTCAGAGGGTGGTTTGCGCCGATACCCCATATTGAACCCCAGTCAGAACCAAAACAATGCCGGTATCGCCTCTCGCCACACCATGAATCGCTATATTTAAGCAATTGACCGTTAAAGAACTGTTGAGCGCCGCGCCACAAATGCCGTCCGCCCGTGCGAGGCCGCCCGTCACCACGGCCGATGCGGCGTTGCAAAAAACGCCCAAAGGGTGCAAGAGACCGCGGATATTCCCCAAACTCGCACGATTGGACAGCGCGTATGATCCTCTTTCCCGCCATCGACCTCAAAGACGGGCAGGCTGTGCGTCTGATCCACGGCGATATGGAACGCTCGACCGTTTTCAACGAGGATCCCACGGCGCAGGCCGCAAGTTTCGTCAAGGCGGGATGCGAATGGCTGCATCTGGTGGACCTTAATGGCGCGTTTGCCGGGACGCCCGTCAACGCCGATGCTGTGGAGGCTATCCTGAAAAGCTGCACGGTTCCGGTGCAGTTGGGCGGTGGCATCCGCGACATGGCGACCATCGATACCTGGCTGGAAAAGGGGGTGACGCGCGTCATCCTGGGGACCGTGGCCGTTGAAAACCCGGGTCTCGTGCGCGAGGCAGCCGCGATCTACCCCGGTCACATCGCGGTGGGCATCGACGCGCGCAACGGCCGCGTGGCCACCAAGGGATGGGCCGAAGAAACAGATGTAGAGGTCACCGATCTGGCAAAATCCTTTGAGGATGCGGGGGTCGCCGCCATCGTCTACACCGACATCCTGCGGGACGGAGCGATGGGCGGCCCGAACGTAGAGGCGACTGCGGCGCTGGCCCGGGCTGTTGATATTCCGGTGATCGCGTCGGGCGGCGTATCCTCCATCGAAGATCTCATCGCGCTGCGCGACTGCGGGGCGGGACTGGCGGGCGCCATCTCCGGTCGCGCGCTCTATGACGGGGCGCTGGATCTGGCGGAAGCACTGCAGGTCCTCAAGCAATGACGCGTGAACCCGGACCCTGCAGCAAGGGTGCCAAGCGATGCTGAAGACCCGTATCATCCCCTGTCTCGACGTGGCCGAAGGGAGGGTGGTCAAGGGCGTGAACTTTGTCGATCTGCGCGACGCGGGTGATCCGGTCGATGCGGCGGTGGCCTATGATGCGGCGGGCGCGGATGAGCTGTGTTTTCTCGACATCACCGCCACCCACGAAAACCGCGCCACCATGTTCGATGTGGTGACCCGCACGGCGGAGCATTGCTACATTCCCCTTACCGTGGGCGGCGGTGTGCGAACCCGCGATGATGTGCGTGCGCTGCTGCGGGCGGGGGCGGACAAGGTGTCTTTCAACTCCGCCGCCGTGGCTAATCCGGATGTGGTGGCCGAGGCTGCGGACCACTTCGGCAGCCAGTGCATCGTCGTGGCCATTGATGCCAAGACCGTCGCACCCGGCAAATGGGAGATCTTTACCCATGGCGGGCGTAAACCAACAGGCATCGACGCGGTGGATTTCGCCCGAACCGTGGCGGACAAAGGGGCAGGGGAGATCCTGCTCACCTCCATGGACCGGGACGGTACGCGGGCGGGGTTCAACCTGCCGCTCACACGGGCCATTTCGGACGCGGTCGAGGTGCCGGTGATCGCCTCTGGCGGGGTGGGCACGCTCGATCATCTGGTCGAAGGGGTGACCGAGGGCGGCGCCTCCGCCGTGCTCGCCGCGTCGATCTTTCATTTCGGCGATTTCACCATCGCCGAGGCCAAGGCGCATATGGCCCGCGCCGGCATCCCCATGAGGCTGTCATGACGCTCGAGGATCTCTTTGCCACCATCGAGGCGCGCAAGACCGCCGACCCCGAGAGTAGCTGGACCGCGCAGCTGCTGGCAAAAGGGCCCGCCAAATGCGCCGAGAAATTTGGCGAGGAAGCCGTCGAGGCCATCATCGAAGCGGCCCGGGGCGACACCGCAGCGCTGACCGCGGAGGCGGCCGATGTGCTCTACCATCTGTTGGTGATGCTGGCGGCCAGCGACATTTCCCTAAGCGATGTATTGGCGGAGCTTGACCGTCGGCAGGGCCAGTCCGGGCTCGCCGAAAAAGCCGCCCGCTGATCCACGCCGCTCGCTTGAGCGCCTCGTGCGCATCGAGCTTTAGAGGGTCGAACGGCTGGCACACCGCGCCGGATCTTTGACCGGATGGGCAGGCTGTCACGTGACCTCGCCCGAAATCCCGGGCCGATGGGGCGCAAAGCCGCCGGAAAGGCCTTCGAAGGCCTTTCACCCGCGCAGTACTTAAGCGGGTGATCTTGGATGCCTCTTGCATGGGAGAAACCGGGCTCCAATCACTCGTCCCCGAGCCCCTTCGCGCCAAAACGCCATCTGACTGATGGTATCACACCGAGCGTCAAGCTTTTGCGCAGTCTCTCGCGGGCCCGCCGAGTGAGAGACGCGCCGATGTCGTGATGGATCTTGCCGAAAGCCCTGCGGACAGCCAAGAAACCGGGCGTCTGACCGCTAGATTGCCTTTTTGCGCAGTAACTTAACTGAAGAAGGAGAAGTGGTGGGCGACCCTGGAATCGAACCAGGCGTGCGTCTCCGCGAGGGAGTTACAGTCCCCTGCCACACCTTGCGGCCTGTCGCCCACGCCGCGCGTGCATTGCACCTGCGGTGGAGGCGTGATTACAAGCGGTACCTGAAGGCGTCAAGATGCAATGCGCAGCTTTTTGGCAGGCCGCAAATACGGGGCAAGGACGATGAAAAAACCCAAATGGGTTGTGCAAAAAGAGCAGGAGAAAAAAGCGCAGGGCCGTGAAACCCTGTGGCTTTTCGGATTACACGCCGTGCGAGATGCGCTGATGAACCCGGCGCGTCAGAAACTGCGCCTTGTGGTGACGCTCAACGCCCAGAACAAGCTGGAAGCGGCGATTGCCCAAGCCGGTATCGCGCCCGAGATCGTTGATCCGCGCAAGTTCAGCGTGCCCATTGATCCCGGCTCGGTCCATCAGGGGGCAGCCATGGAAGTGAAGCCGCTCGATTGGGGCACGCTGGAGGATGTGTGCATCGGTCCTGCGGCACCGCGCGTGGTGATGCTGGACCGGGTCACCGATCCGCATAACGTCGGTGCCATCCTGCGGTCGGCGGAGGTTCTGGGCGCTTCTGCCGTCATCGGCACGCGGCATCATTCCGCGCCCGAGACCGGTGCCCTGGCCAAGACCGCCAGCGGCGCGCTGGAGCGTCAGCCCTATCTGCGGGTGCGCAACCTGGCCGACAGCATCGCGGCGCTCCAGCGGATGGGCTATCTGGTTCTGGGGCTCGACGGAGAGGCAGAGCAGACCATCGAGAAGGCCGTGGCGGACCATCTGGACCGGCCCGTCGCTCTCGTTTTCGGGGCGGAAGGCCCCGGCCTGCGTGCAAAGACAAAGGACGTGGTGGACGGGCTGGTGCGGATCGATGCTGCGGGCGGTTTCGGATCGCTGAATGTTTCAAACGCGGCCGCGATCGCCTTATATGCGAGTAGAGCGCGCGCATGATGGCGCGGTGAGAGGAAGCCTTGATGAGCAGGTCCACGAAAATCGCCACATGTTGCTATTGCGGGACGCGCGCGGCCCTGGTGCTGGATCACGCACGGCATGAGCTGACCTGCGCCAGTTGCGGCGCGCCGTTGCACGATCTCAAACGCCTGCCGCAGGACCATCCCGGGCAACGCGACCTCGTCAAACCGTCCGCTGTGCGACCCGCACCGACCCGTCCGAAAAAATCCAAGAAGCACAAATACCACAAATCGCGCAGCAAGCCCGGCAAACGGCGCAAGGGGCTCATGGTGTATCTCATGAAAGAGGCCTTTGACGTGATCGAAGACATCCTTGATTGATCAAATCGGCGCATTTTCGGCATTTTTTTAACCAATCGTTCACAGGTTTGCGAGACTAATTGCATATGCGGTTTGCACGCATATCTAAACGTCAGTTGGAGAGCCCGGAACGCTTTTCGATTTCATGACTGTCCCTCGTTCCGTACCTTGCAGCGCCCTTTGCTTTTCAGCATCGGGCGCTTTTTTTCACGCGGCAGATGTGTAGGGTGCAGCATGACCTATTCGGACTCGATGTTGAAAGATATCCTGACCCGGACCCGGCGCATCGCCGTGGTGGGCGTGTCGATGAACCCTGTGAGGCCCAGCTACTATGTGGCCCGCTATCTGTCGCTGAAAGGGTTCGAGGTGATCCCGGTAAACCCCGGACATGCGGGGGCCACGCTCTTTGGACAGCAGGTGCGCGCCGGTCTGGCGGAGATCCCCGGCGGGGTCGATATGGTCGACATCTTCCGGCGGTCTGACGCCGTACCCCCCATCGTGGCCGAAGCACTCGACCTCTTTCCCGACCTGCAGACGATCTGGATGCAAATCGGTGTGGAGCATGCCGACGCGGCAGCCCAGGCGGAGGCCCGCGGGGTCACGGTCATCCAGAACCGCTGTCCCAAGATCGAATACCAACGGCTTTTCGGAGAGCTGCGGATGGGTGGCTTTGCCACCGGGGTGATTTCCAGCAAGCTCTAAGGTCTGGACCCTGGACAGATCCGCCGCATCGAAGGGCAGGGGCGACGCCAGTCTCGTCAGCGTGATGGAGCAGCGCCGGGCGATCCAAATGCGTCCGCCTGTTTGCCAAGAAGATCTGGCGGCGCGGAGGTGTCTTTCCAAAATACCGTAGATCCCTAAGATACAAATGGTCTGTAGGGTGCCGGACGGGCGCTTGATCTGCGCTGCCGGGCAACGCTCTTTCAGTCTGCCGTGAGCCACCGATACCACGCGATCGCGCCTCCGTTTGTCCGGGTAGGGCGCATGGTCACACATTGGTCAACAGGAGGTCGCGACACCTAGATCACGAGTGTCTAGTAAAAATTACACTTGCTTTGTCAATAAAGTATGACACACTGGACTCGGATCCGGCTGTGCGCGCCGCGATCAGGAGCTGCGTGGCAGCAGGGCCCCTTTTTCTCTCTGGAGGGGTGCGGCGCAATTCATTTGAAGCAGACTTGGAGGAATAAGATGTCCGACGATCCCGACAAGGTTTGGCCCACCGGTCTTACCTTACCCGAAGCCGAAGAAGTGCACAGCTATCTCATTGATGGCACACGTGTTTTTGGTGCCATCGCACTGGTTGCACATATGCTCGTCGCAGCAGCCACCCCTTGGCTGGGCTAAAAAGGAAACACCATGAACAACGCAAAAATGTGGCTTGTCGTCCCGCCCGCCGTGGGCGTCCCGGTGTTTCTCGGCGCAGTGGCTGTGGGCTCTTTCGCAGTACATGTGGCCGTTCTCAGCAACACCTCCTGGGTGTCTGATTTCCTCTCTGGTCAGGAGCTCGGCTCCGGGGATCAGCAGGAAGCGATGCTCATCGACGAAGGTGCAGCATCGGTGGCCAAGGCGTCCTATGCCATGCCATCCCCGGATGGTGGCCAGCGACTGCTGGTGATGATGCCGGACGGCTCTGTCCGAACGGCGACACTGGATGCGGCGGCCCCGATGAAGGTCTCGCAACCGGCTGTCATAGAACAGTGACCCGCGGCCCCTTGCCACTGCGGTGAGGGGCCCGCACTGCGACGGCGGACCTCTGGCGCCGCCTTTCTGCCCATCCACCGCGAGGAGCCGATGATCCAATATCGTGCATTCGCCCTGCGCAAGCTGGCGTCCATTGCCCCGCGGTATCTGCCCTTTGCCGATGTCGCAACCGAGGATGTGCCCCTGTCGCGGCTGCTGCGGCTGTCGCTCTTTCAGGTCACCGTCGGCATGGCGGTCGTGTTGCTCGCCGGTACGCTCAACCGCGTGATGATCGTGGAGCTGTCGGTGCCTGCCTCGCTTGTGGCGGTCATGCTGGCGCTGCCGTTGCTGTTTGCGCCCTTGCGCATGGTGATCGGCTACCGCTCTGACGTGCATGTCTCGGCCCTCGGGCTGCGACGGGTCCCCTATATCTGGAAAGGCACGCTCTACCAGTTCGGCGGCTTTGCCATCATGCCTTTCGCGTTGCTTGTGCTCTCGGGCTACGGCGAGTCCTTTGACGCGCCGCGCTGGTGGGGGCTGTCGTCTGCGGCACTGGCGTTTCTGCTGGTGGGTGCGGGCGTGCATATGGTGCAGACCGTCGGTCTGGCGCTCGCCACCGATCTGGTGCGCGAGGAAGACCAGCCCAAGGTTGTGGGGCTGATGTATGTGATGCTGCTCGTCGGTATGGTGCTGAGCGCGCTGGTTTTCGGCGCCCTTCTGCAGACCTACTCGCCGGGACGGCTCATTCAGGTCATTCAGGGGGCCGCGGTGCTGACCGTCGCGCTCAATCTCTTTGCCATGTGGAAGCAGGAAGCGCGTGATCGTGTGCGCGCCCAGCGGGTTCAAGGCACTGTTCCCGCCCCCTTCCGCACGGTCTGGCCACAGATGGCGCCGCTGCGGCCTTTGCTGATCATCATCGCGCTTGGCACGTTAGGGTTCGGGGCGGCAGATGTGCTGCTGGAACCCTACGGCGGACAGGTGCTCGGGTTTTCGGTGGCGGAGACGACGCGGCTGACCGCGTTGCTCGCGGGCGGTACGCTCATCGGCTTTGGCATCGCCTCAAAGGTGCTGGGCCGCGGAGGCGCGCCGCTGCGGCTGGCGCTCATCGGCGCGCTGACCGGCGTGCCGGGATTTGGCGCCATCATCCTGTCATCGCTGGGCGGTGGTGCGCTCATGTTTCTGGCGGGCACGCTTCTGACCGGCCTGGGGGCAGGGCTCTTCGGTCACGCTACGCTGACAGCCACGATCCGTGCCGCGCCGCGGGACCGCATCGGCCTTGCACTTGGCACCTGGGGTGCTGTGCAGGCAAGCTTCGCCGGGTTGGGCGTTGCGCTCGCCGGCATCCTGCGCGACGCGATCCTCGCCCTGCCGAACGGGCTTGAGACGACCGCTCATGCCCCCTACAGGGCGGTTTTTCTGGTTGAAATTGTTTTCCTTGTGCTCGCCTGCGCTATGCTTCTGTCCCAAGCGAGACAGACATCGCAGCAGCACACGTCCCCGCGGCCCGCAGCCGGGCCGCCCCCTCATCCGGCGGAGGCATCATGACAAACGTCATCACCCGATATTTCGAGGACGCCACAGTGGCATCCCGGGTCAAACGCTCGTTGGAGATCGAAGGCTTTCCCCGCGCCGATCTCTATGTGCTGTCGGACGCAGGCAAAGTGGTCGACGCGCTGACCAAAGAGCAAGTGGAGAAAAAGACCGCCACAGCCTACGCAGACCGGTTGAAGAAAGGCGGGGCCGTCCTGTTGGCCCGGGCGACCTACAAACCCCTGGGCGCCGCCCGCATGACGCGCGAGCTGACAGCGCAAGAAGGGGCCGCCGACATGGGCGACCTGACCGAGGAGGTCTTTGTCAAGGATCGCCCCGGCAGCGGTGGCGGGTCGGTCCTGACCAACCACCCGCGCTTTCTGACCCCTGCGCCGCGCGATCCGGAGAGTGATACCTATCACATGGCCGACTGGCCAATCCCGCTGATCAGTCGCCGCAAACCTTTTGATCTTTTTGCCTTTCCGCGTCACGCGCGGATGGCCAACTTCATCCTGCCACTGATCAGCCGCCGCAAGCCCAAGGACAACTTTGCCTTTCCGCGCCACGCCCGGATGGCCAAGTTTCCCATCCCGCTGCTAAGCAAGCGCAAGCCCTACGACCGCTTCGCCTTTCCGCGCCATGCCCGGATGGCAAACCTGATCCTGCCGCTGATCAGCCGCCGCAAACCCTACGACGGTACGCTGATCGGGCGGCACACGCGCATGGCCAACTGGCCTTTTCCACTGCTCATCAATGGCAAGACCGGTACCAACGCGCTGATCCCCGGCGGGCCCCGCATGGCAAACTTTCCCATCCCCTTGCTCAGCGACCGGAAGCCCACGGATAAGTTCGCCTTCCCCCGCCATGCGCGGATGGCAAAGCTGATCCTGCCGCTGATCAGCCGTCGCAAACCCTTTACGGGGTCGCTGTTCCAGCGCCACGCCCGCATGGCGGATGTCTTTCTGCCACTGGTGATCCCCCACGGTGCTTCGCCCAGAAAGAACAAGGGCTTCTCCTTCTCCGGGCTGTTGCGCATCCCGACACTGATCCGCCGCTGAGCGGGTCTGTCTCCGTGCGTCTGGGTAATTGTACCTAGGCAATACTGCTTATTCTCGCGCGTTTCGCTTTCGGGCACATTCTCCCGTGTCGGATATCGCCGGAGGATGTGCGTGATCAGCCATGCCAAGCCGGGCCCCCCGGGGTCCCGTGACGCGCCCTCGGGGCGCCCCCCGAAGGACACAGTCGGCGGCGGTGCCGGTGAGAACGCGCGCATCGCCCTGCATTTGTTGACCATCGGGGTCGATGCCAAGGCGGCCTATCTGTTCTCTGCCCGTGAACTTGACCTGACCATTGGCCAACCCGCCGGTGGTCGCCCGCTGCTGCACGATGACGTCATGCACGGTCAGGCCTTGCTGCTTTCAGCACAGGTTGCGTCCCTCTACGCACCGCTGGCCGTTGATGACATCTACGCCCATCCGCTGATCCGCCGGGCCGAGGTGCTGTCCGGGCATCGCCTGCGAGCGTTCCTCGGGGCACCGATCCGCGACGCGGATGGCGCGCTCTTGGGCGTCATGTGCGCCATTGACACGGTTGTACGTCGCTGGACGGCGCAGGACTGCGCCATGATTGCGCAAATAGTTGCTCAGTTAGACCTTCGTCGGCTGTCGTTTTTCTGAAATTATGTAACAATATCGTTCAATAAGAGAAACGGTACGGGTACGAAAACCGACATGACATGCGGCGACGACTGACGGGATGGGCACCGACCTCTTCCGCACCGACGAGCCTTGGATGGCGAGATGCCCGTCACTGCGGTGGATAGCGGGGGTATGAAGCTATCGCTCGGCATGATCCTCGCGCTCTGTCTGGCGGGGCTGCAGTTCGTGGCTGTGACCACGGTCGTGTTCTCTTCTTTTCTGACGTCGCAAAAGGTGCTGCTTGAACACGCGGGCGATCTGCTCAGCGATGTAGGGGTCAACACGATCACCCACGCGCGCGAATTCCTGCAACCCGCCAAGGGTGCCGCAGAGCTTGCCACCCGACTGGCTGAGACGGATGTGATCGTCAGCGAGAACACCGCGCAGCTGGAAAAGCTGCTGTTCCAGCAGCTGCAGATCTCGCCGCAGTTCGCCGGGCTTTTTTACGGGGATGAGGCGGGAAACTTCGTCTATGTGATGCGCAGCAAGGGGCCGGGGCCGTTCCGTACAAAGATCGTGCGCCGCAACGACGACGCCCGCAGCACGCAGCTGATCTGGCGTGACGATGACTACAACATCATGCTCGCCCGACAGGATCCCACCGATACCTTCGATCCGCGCCGCCGCCTGTGGTATCAAACCGCTAAGGCGCAGCAGACCAGCATCTGGACAGATCCCTATATCTTCTTC
Source organism: uncultured Roseobacter sp. (assembly GCF_947496515.1). Taxonomy (GTDB): domain Bacteria; phylum Pseudomonadota; class Alphaproteobacteria; order Rhodobacterales; family Rhodobacteraceae; genus Roseobacter. The sequence goes on from NZ_CANMDB010000004.1 coordinate 274,334, forward strand.
ACGTCCCAGACCCCCGGGATCACGGCGGCCTCGCCGGTTTTCGGCAATACCGGTGAGTTGAAGGGGGTCGTGGGTGTCGATATCGGCATTGAAGCCATCTCCGGATTTCTGTCGCAGCTGAACGTGGGCGACAACGGTGCTGCGCTGATCCTCAACCGCAATGGCGACGTGATCGCGCACCCGGACAGCCATCTGATCCGGACGGCCAACCCTGACGGCAGCTTTCGCTTCACCAGCATAGATGAAATCGGCGACCCGGTGGCGCGCGCCGCCTTCGGCTGGCTGGGCCGAGACGGCGATATCTCGATCTCGGAAGAGGTGTCGCTGCAGTTTGTGAACGACGGGAAAAGCTATGTCTCCAAGGTGATGCCGGCGATCAGCCCGCAACTGCCCTGGACCATCGCCGTCTATGCGCCCGAATCCGATTTTACCGGTGAAATCAAGGCCAACCGAACCCAGAACATCTGGATTGCGGCGGCCATCGCCCTGATCACCGCTGTGTGTGGGCTGGCGCTGGCGCATCTCATTCACAAGCCGGTGCGCGCTTTTGCGGTGCGTGCCTCACTGGTCAGCCAGGGTGAGGTTTCCGCCAGCGATCCGCTGCCCCGCACCTACCGGGAGTTGGAACGCGCCAACGAGACCCTCGTTCAGGCCATCGCCGAGCGGCGCAAATCCGAGACCGAGTTCGGGCGCACCTTTGATCTGGCGTCCAGTGGAATGGCGCAGGTTGCCGCCGGGACGGGACAGCTGATGCGCACCAATGCCAAGCTGGCCGACATGCTGGGCTACACCGCTGCGGAGCTGCGCGGCATGCGGGTGCAGGATATCTCGCACCCAGATGATCCGGTCGCCGCGATTTTCGAGAAGGAGGACGATACCGCCCGGTCGGAATACCTGCACGAAAAGCGCTTGCGGCGCAAAGATGGCAGTGTGATCTGGGTGAACGAGAACGTGATCGCGATCCGCGATGAGGCGGGGGTGATCCAGCACGCGGTGCTGACCGTCGATGACATCACCGAGCGCAAGGCAGCCGACCGTCAGATTGAACGGCTCAACCGAGATCTGTCGCATTCCGCGCGGGTCAACATGATGGGGCAGATGGCGACCAGCCTCGCCCATGAGCTCAACCAACCGCTGCTGGCCATCACCCAGAACATGGACAGCGCGCTTTTCGCGCTGAACAAGGCTGGATCCGACATCGGTGAGCTCAAGACCATCCTCGAAGAGACCGACCGTCATGCCCACCGGGCGGGTGACATCATCCGCGCCCTGCGGGGCTTCGTGAAAAAGGACGGTGTCGGCAAGATGAATTTCGATTTCGCGGAGCTGACCGAGCAAACACTGCATCTCATCCGCTCAGAGGCGCGCGATCAGGGGGTCAGCATCCGCATCCGGCTCCCCGAGATCGAGCCGGTCTACGGCAGCCGGGTGCAGATCGCGCAGGTCCTGCTGAACCTCTTGCGCAACGCCATCGAGGCCATCGCGGAAGGCGGTGGGCAAAGGCGGATCATCTGGATCAGCGGCGAGGAGACACAGGCCGGGCTCACAGTGTCCATCACCGATACCGGCCCCGGCTTTGCCCCCGGCGCGCGCCCCTTCGAGCAGTTCGAGACCACCAAGGAGGACGGCATGGGCCTCGGCCTGTCGATCTGCCGGTCCATCGTGGAGGCGCACGGCGGCCGGCTCTGGTTCCGGCTGGATCCCGACGGGCTGTCCGAGTTCTGTTTTACCCTGCCGCGGTTGATGCCCAGGATGCCCAAGGGGGTGCACGATGCCGTCAGCGCCTGAACCGTGTGTTTTCATCGTCGATGATGATGAGGACATCCGCACGTCCCTGTCACGCGCGCTGCGGCTGAGGGGGTACGAGACATCGGTTTTCGCCTCTGCCCAGGCTTTTCTGGAGGGCTACGATCCGGAGCAACCGGGCTGTCTGATCCTGGACTACGGTTTGCCCGAAATGACGGGGCTGGAGTTGCAGGAGCTTCTGATCACGAAGGGGTACGCGCTCCCGGTGATCTTTATCACCGGCCACGGTGGGGTGCCGGAATCCGTGCGGGCGATGAAGCTGGGCGCACTTGATTTTCTGGAAAAACCATTCAAACAGGAAGTGTTACTGGCACAAGTTGATGCAGCACTTGAGCTTGATGCCCGCCGCCGTCGAGGGCAGGACAAGGCGCGGACGGCCAAGGCCCGCTTTGATCGGCTCACCGAGCGTGAGCGCGAGATTGCGGGTATCTTCGTCTCCAATCCGTCCAGCGCCACCAGCAAGGACGTGGCGCGACAGCTCGACATCAGCCCGCGCACCGTCGATCATCACCGGGCCCGCATCTTGGAGAAGATGCGGGTGAACTCCGTGGCGGAGCTGATTGACCTCGCCATCACAACCCGGCTGGTCGAAAAGCGCTGAGCGGGGCCGGGCGGTGGACTGGATCTGGACCCGGTTTGGGCCTTGCGACCCGGTGAGGCGCAGGCGCGCGACAGAATGCCAACACGTCGGTTCGACCAAAGCGACTGATCAACCGGGTGTAGCCGCGCGGGTCCAGTCTCGGTGCGTTTGGAGCTCTCGCATTTCGGTGTTCATGTAAGGCAACCATCCTCGGTCACGCGCGCCGCCGCTTTTTTTGCAGCACGCTCAAGGATGTGCGCGATCTTTGAGATGTGCGCAAAACTGCTGTCAGGCACCGCGTTCGATCGTGCCGACAGGATGACGATCACCGATCCTTCAATGCTTTCCTCAAGGGGTCGGACCATGTGAGATAGCCGCCAACATCATGTGAAAGCCCATGCGTCGAATCTACGCTGCGCTCAGCGTCATCAATCGGCGCGCGGTATCCCGAGTTTTTCGTGCAAAGGGATTTCCGTGGCCTTGCACGGAACGCCCGGTTGGTATCGGCGGGGAGCGCTGAACGGTTAGAACTCTAGGCAGTCTCAGGCGACGGCGCAGCGCGACATGGGCCGCCCTTCACCGATTTGATATCGACAGGAGAGCCCGTCGGCCACCGCGCCTGTCATCCCGTCCTGCTTCGGTACCCGCACCCGATGCCCTGCCGCCGGTGGATCACCAACCGGGGAAATCTGGGTCGAAGGGGGGCTACAGCGGACCTATCGCCCTGGGCCGCGCAGCTTTCTTGGAGCACCCGGCCCAGCGACAGCGAGGAAAGCAGATGCGCGCAGTCCGACAATCAAGCCGTTTTGCTTAGGCCGTCCACGGTGGCGGAAAGGTCTAATCGCCGGTCGCCGAGCCTCTCGCCGAACCCATCCTATGCTGCTCTGACCTGAAAACGGACGATCTGCGGTCGATCGTGCGGGCTCCTGCTCCCCAGCCGCTTAAGGGCGCAACAGAAGAGATGTGCAATCCGCAGCATCCGCCTGTTCCTTTACAGAAAGTAGGAGCCATCGTGATTACTGGCACGGTTTCAACATCATCGCACCGGTGTCTGCATTCGCTGTTGCAGCATATCTTGCGGGGAGATGCGACCTGCCTCGACGCTGTTGCGCGGAACAAGCCTTGAGCGTGTATTGTGGTTGATACTCGAACCGGGCCTTGTGGACCTAACCACATGCGCCAAACCCATGTCATGCGCCGGTAAGTCGGGTGCGTGGGAAGCCGCTCTTTTGCCCAGATCGCCTAGGCCTCGAGGCATTTCTCATACACGCCACGGGCGAATTGCGCTAGGCAGTCTTGCCTAGGCAAAGACGCCAATTGTGACCAACCGGCTTTTGCTGCATTTTGCCGGCACAGTGTGGGTGTAAGGGAGTGTCGGTTTTGGTTACGGCGACCCGGTACCGAGTGTTCATTTCGCTTTTGACGAATGACCTATTTTGACGTGAGATTTTACAGCCGGTTTGTTTCGAGTGCGTATGACTTGGCCTACCCGGATATGCGTTGCAGTTCGATGCACACGATCGGATTGCAACGCTGCCGGTCTCTCTCCCCAGGGATTTGCCGTGTGGTACCGTGGTCGAAAAGGCGCAACGTCTGCTGTAACCGCCAAATTTGTCAGCTGACGATGCTCAATCAGCTCTGCGCAAAAAGCCGTGATACAGGTAAAATGCTCTATAAAGGCATCGAAAACCCGTCCGATTTCCGGGCCGACCTGAGGGCGTTATCGCCCCCAGCTGCGGACCACACCGCAGTCCATATGGACAAAATTGGACCGCGAGTATTTACCAACTCCACCGCCTTTGCAGGCGCGCGCGGCACGGGCCAGCTGACCGACGGAGCGGCTCGATAGCCGCAGGTCCGCCGCCTGGCCTTTCATGTGCAACGAGTTCTTGGCCACACCGCGGCTGCGCGACCGCAGCATCGCGTTGGTCTGCGGACTGCGATACCCAGACAGCAGCATGTAAGGCTCGGACGCATCAAGCAGATTATGTGCCGCCGACATGATGTCGATGGTGCGCAGATCCATGGATTTCACACCATCGGTCCGCCAGTCGCGCATGAAATGATTGATTTCCTTCACGGATTCGCGGACATATTCGCCCTCGATCCAGTAGATCATATCGATGCGCTCGCCCGTCCGGCCCGAGTACATCTTGATCCGTCTGATATCACCGGCGCCGCGAAGAAACCCCGCCGCATTGCCAAAAGTCGGTGCTGCCGTGATCGCCGTCGCCGCAAATGCACCCAGCAAGGTGCGGCGAGACATACTCAATGAGCTGCCTGTCGTCATATGGTTTTCGCCCCGTATACTGCCTTTACCCGTGATGTTACACGAGGGTGTCATCTCATCCCCAGATGCAACATGAGGTATGGCATAGCGCCGATTGTTAACCAAGTGCTGAAAGCGGATGTGGTTGTTTGCACACAATTTTAGGCAAAATATTGCCAGTTCGTGGCGTGGTTGAATTTCGGTCTGAACACGATGCAACCGTGCATCACGTTCAGTTTTCCTTGACCGTGCCGTGAAATGTTATTGGACAGCGGTGCGGCAGGCTGGCCAAAACCCGTGTTAACTATTTGTTCATGAGGTTTGAAATGGTATTTGCGTTGTCCCGCCACCGGCTTGTTGTCGCCCGTGCCCTGCTGGTGTTTGCCATGCTCCTGTGGGCCACCGTGCCGGGGCCCGCCGCCGCGCAGGATACCGCGTTCCGGCAGGCCGTGGCCGAAGCAGCCAGCGATGACGCGGACATTGCCGCCTTTTACAAGGCCAACGGCTACCGTGGCATCTGGACCGCGCGGGGAGAGGACCGGCAGCGTCGTGCGGCACTGCTCAAGGCGCTCGCCGGGGTTGACGCGCATGGTCTGCCCGCCGCGCGCTACGACCTGCCCGGCTTGCAGGCCCGGATGCAGACAGCACGTACACCGCGCGAACTGGGCCTGCTCGACGTTGAAATGAGCCGCATTTTCCTGCAATACGCCCGCGATGTGCAGACCGGGCTGCTCGTGCCCAGCCGCATCGACAGCGCCATCGTGCGGAGCATCCCCTATCGCGACCGGACATCCTACCTCACCAATCTGACCAAATCCTCGGTCAAAGGGTTTTTCCGCGCCTTGCCGCCGCAGACCCGCGAATACACCGCACTGATGAAGGAAAAGTTGCGGCTCGAGCGTCTGCTGGCGGCCGGTGGCTGGGGGCCTGCGGGCCCGTCGGAGACGCTGAAGCCGGGCGCCTCGGGGCCGCAGGTCGTTGCACTGCGCGACCGGCTGGTGCGGATGGGCTATATGGGGCGCAGCGCCGCGCCCACCTATGATGCGGCCCTCCAGAGCGCCGTGCAGGCCTTTCAGGCGGCCCACGGTCTGGCGCAGGACGGCGTGGCCGGCCCCGGGACCCTGACCGAGATCAACACCCCCGTCGCGACCCGCCTGCAGTCGGTGATCGTTGCCATGGAACGCGAACGCTGGGTCAACCGCGACCGGGGCGACAGGCACGTGGAGGTCAACCTCACTGATTTCAGCGCCAAGATCATCGATGGCGGCAAGACCACCTTCGAGACCCGCTCCGTGATCGGGCATCGCGCCAGCGACCGGCAGTCGCCCGAATTCTCCGATGTGATGGAGTTCATGGTGATCAACCCCAGCTGGTACGTGCCCCGCTCCATCGCGACCAAGGAGTATCTGCCCGAGCTGAAGGCCAACCCCAACGCGGTCAGCCATCTGGAGATCACCGACCGCAATGGCCGCCGCATCGACCGCTCGGCGGTGGATTTCACCCAGTTCACCGCACGCACCTTCCCGTTTTCCATGCGTGAGCCACCCAATCAGGGCAACGCTCTGGGGCTGGTGAAATTCATGTTCCCCAACAAATACAACATCTACCTGCACGACACCCCGGCCAAGAGTCTCTTTGGCCGCGAGGTCCGCGCCTATAGCCACGGCTGCATCCGGCTGGCCGATCCGTTTGACTTTGCCTACGCGCTGCTGGCCAAACAGACGTCCGACCCCGAGGGCTTCTTTCAGTCCAAACTGGCCACCGGGCGCGAACAGCAGGTGAACCTGGAGACGCCCGTGCCGGTCCACATCATCTACCGCACCGCCTTTGTGGACGGCAAAGGCCGCCCCCAGTTCCGCCGCGACATCTACGGTCGTGACGGCAAGATCTGGGATGCGCTGGCCAAGAGCGGGGTGGCATTGCGCGCGGTTCAGGGCTAAATCTGCCCGGGACCAACCCCCGGGAAGAGAGCCGCTGCCATGACGAGCAAAAGCCACAGCGTCGCCGAGATCGCGACCGCCTTGGGGGCGACCGCCCACGGCGACACCACCCTGCGCATCGCCCGCGCGGCGGAACCACAGACCGCCCGCGCGGGCGATCTGGCCATCGCCACCAGCCAACGCTACGCTGACGCGCTGAGCGCAGGGCAGGCGCAGGTGGGCTTGCTGTGGGACGGTGCCGATTGGCAGGCGCTCGGGCTCAAGGCTGCCATCATCCCGAACCGGCCCCGCTATGCCATGTCCGGTGTGACGCGGTTGCTCGATCCGGGGCAGGGGTTCGGCACCGGGATCCATCCCGCGGCCATCATCGACCCCTCGGCAGAGCTGGGCGAGGGGGTCCATATCGGCCCCTTCACGGTCATCGGCCCCGGCGCGCGCATCGGTGCGGGATCCATCATCGGGCCGCAATGCTTCATCGGCTGGAACGCCACGCTGGGGCCGGGCGCCTTTCTGCGCGAGGGCGTCAGCATCGGCGCGCGGGTGAGCATCGGCGCGCGCTTTATCGCACAACCCGGTGCGCGCATCGGCGGTGACGGCTTTTCCTTCGTCACGCCCGAACGCTCCGCGGTGGAGGCCACGCGCAGCACGCTGGGCGACCGGCAGGACGCGGCAGGCCAATCGTGGACCCGCATCCACTCGCTGGGCGCGGTCACCCTCGGCGACGACATCGAGATCGGCATGAACGCGGTGATCGACTGCGGCACCATCCGCGACACGGTGGTGGGCGACCGCACCAAGATCGACAACCTCGTGCACATCGGCCACAACTGCACCATCGGCACCGATTGCCTGATCTGCGGCTGCGTGGGCATCGCGGGTTCCGTGGACATCGGCAACTTCGTGGTGCTCGGCGGTCAGGTGGGCGTCAGCGACAATATCTTCATCGGTGACGGCGTGATCGCGGGCGGCGGCAGCAAGCTGATGTCCAACGTGCCCGCGGGGCGCTCCGTGCTGGGATACCCGGCGGTCAAGATGGACACCCATATCGAGACCTACAAGGCCAGCCGCCGCCTGCCGCGCCTCATGCGCGACATCGCGGCCCTCCAGAAAGCGGTTTTCAAATCGGGCGCAAGTGACTAAATCCCAGATCAAGTGACGCCCCGGAGGACCGCGCCATGAGCACCAAGGATCAAGTCATCGCCATCATTGCCGAACAGGCCGTGCTGGACCCCTCGGATGTGACCATGGACAGCACGCCGGAAAGCCTCGGGATCGACAGCCTGGGTCTGGTTGAAAGCATCTTCGCCATCGAAGAGGCCTTCGACATCTCGGTGCCTTTCAATGCCAACGACCCGCAGGCCTCGGATTTCGACATCTCCACCGTGTCCTCCATCATCGCAGGCATCGAACGGCTGCGCGCCGAGCAGAGCTGACGCCGGTGAACCGCGTCGTCATCACCGGGGCCGGGACGATCAACGCTCTGGGCCATGACGTGCCCGGCACGCTGGCGGCCATGCGCGAAGGGGTCTGCGGCATCGGCGCGCTGGAGCTGCGCGATGTGGACCGGCTCTCCATCCAGATCGGCGGTCAGGTACGGGGGTTCGAGGCCGAAGGTCGCTACAACCGCCAGCAGATGTCGCTCTATGACCGCTTCACCCAGTTCACCCTGGCCGCGGCAAAGGAGGCGATCGACCAGTCGGGCCTGAGCTTTTCCGGCGAGCTTGCGGCGAAATCCGGCGTCGTGCTGGGCACCGCTGGCGGCGGCGTCAGCACCTGGGACGACAACTACCGCTCCGTCTATGAGGACGGCAAGAACCGTGTGCACCCCTTCGTGGTGCCCAAGCTGATGAACAATGCCGCTGCCTGCCATGTCAGCATGGAGCACAACCTCAAGGGCCCGTCCTTCACCGTCTCGACTGCCTGCGCGTCCTCCAACCACGCCATGGCGCAGGCCTTTGCGATGGTCCGCGCGGGTATGGCCCCGGTGATGATCACCGGCGGCTCGGAATCGATGCTGTGCTTCGGGGGCGTCAAGGCCTGGGAAGGTCTGCGCGTGATGAGCCGCGATGCCTGCCGCCCGTTCTCCGCCAACCGCAACGGGATGGTGCAGGGCGAGGGGGCAGGGGTCTTCGTCTTCGAGGATTACGACCACGCCCGTGCCCGTGGCGCGCAGATCCTCTGCGAGGTGGCGGGCTTTGCCATGTCCTCGGATGCCAGCGACATCGTCATGCCCTCCAAGAACGGGGCCGCGCGGGCGATGGCGGGCGCGCTGGCCGATGCGCGCATCGACCGGTCAGAGGTGGGATACATCAATGCCCACGGCACCGGGACGGCGGCCAATGACAAGACCGAATGCGCCGCTGTTGCGGATGTCTTCGGACCGCACGCGGACAAGCTGATGATCTCCTCCACCAAATCCATGCACGGCCATCTCATCGGCGGCACAGGCGCGGTCGAGCTTCTGGCCTGCATCATGGCCCTGCGCGACGGTGTGATCGCGCCCACCATCGGCTATGAGGAACCGGACCCGGAATGCGCGCTCGACGTGGTGCCGAATGAGGCGCGCGAGGCGGCCGTCACCGTCGCGCTGTCCAATGCCTTTGCCTTTGGCGGCATGAACGCCGTGGTGGCTCTGCGCGCGGTCTGACCGTCGGGCACAGGGCACCCTGCCTATGACCTCTGCCGCCACCCGGCCCCAAGGCCGGGCAGCCCCCGACCCTCCTCGATGGAGGGGAGGGGGCTTCTCCCCGCCCAAGGGCGCGCAAAACGCGATCACCGCCTGTCCGGTGCCGGAGGATCCGCCAGAACCGGCACGATCACCGACAGCGCGGGCATCCCAAGAAGGCGCGCTGCCTTACTGGTCGATCACGGACACCACGTCATAGCTGGCGGTGAAGCCGCTCAGCGACATGGGGATGTTCACCTGCTGATCGGGCGCCATGACCGGCACGATTGTCAGCACCGCACGACCCCCGCGTTTGAAGGCGGTCACATCCGCCTCCGTCAGACCCAGCCGCGCGTAACAGCCGATCTGGTTGCAAAAGGCAAAGGGATAGCGGCGCACCGGATTTTCATCGATCCTGATCGACAACTGTGCCGCGAGCGATGTCTCCAGAGGGACGATCACCGTCGCTCCGGCCACCGCCTGCCCGCCCTCGGGCAAGCGAAAGAGCGATACCTCCGCCAGCGGTGTCTCTTCGTCATCCACCAGGAACTGGTACATCTGGCACGGATCATCACCGCTCTCCGTGCGGATGCAGCGCATGCTCCAGTCACCGAATTTCTGGCCAATGTACGTCTGACCCACCTGTGGCTCGTCGGTGACCTCTTCGCCCAGGCTCAGCCCATCGGGGACACCGGGTGCGGGCGCGTCGTCGTCCGCGGGGGCATCTGTTGCCGCGGGCGGCGTCTCGGTGCTGTCGCTCTGGGCCAGCACCGGTGCGGCGCTCAGCGCCATCAGCGCGGCAAAACTCAGGGCAAGGGAGAAAGGCGTGGGTGTCGGCATGATCGCTCCGTTCGCTGGACTTTCCCCGCTCTAGCATGGGTCTGCGCGACTGTCAGGCCCAGTCGGCGGGAAACCCACATGGCATGCCATCATTTTTGGGAGAGCGGGGATTCTGCAAGGAGCGGGCATTTCCGGCCCCGCAAGCTCTTCGGGCAATGCGCGCGTCAGACAAAGGCTGCCCACCCGTCGACCGCATCCAAGGCCCTGACATAAGAAAGGGATGCACAAGGCATCCCCTTCCGGTATTTTTTTCTCCCCGTCGGACTGGCCGACTTATTGCGACGTACGCTACGAAACGGCATGCGCCGCGTCAACAGCAAACTCGTCCTTCGCGTACTACGGTAAACACATCCCGCAAGGGTTGAGTGGGCAAGGAAAAAAGGCCGTACCGACGAACGGCACGGCCAGTCAAACAGGGAGGATGTCCGAACCGGAAAGGACATGAAATCTGGTCCGAACAACTTCACTATGGCGCTTAAAGGTTAACATCCTATGGTCGGCGCAGGAGATTGGACCAAAAAGGGAGCAGGCGCATGACATCGGGCATCTTCATCGGCGGCGGGGGCGCGGGTTACGGCACCCAGCAGTTTCTCGATCTGGGCTACGCCAACCGCCACGGTCTGATCGCGGGAGCCACCGGCACCGGCAAGACCGTGACCCTGCAGATCCTGGCCGAGGGTTTTTCCGCCGCAGGTGTCCCGGTGTTCCTCTCCGATGTCAAAGGGGATCTCTCGGGCCTCGCCAAATCCGGCAGTGCCGGGCACAAGCTCCACGGCCCCTTTACCGAGCGTGCAGGCACCATCGGGTTTTCCGACTTCGCCTACGCCGCCTTTCCGGTCACCTTCTGGGATCTCTTCGGGGATCAGGGCCATCCCGTGCGCACCACGGTCTCCGAGATGGGGCCGCTCCTGCTCGCCCGTCTGCTGGAGCTGACAGAGGCGCAGGAGGGGATCCTCAACATCGCCTTTCGCGTCGCCGACGAGGATGCGCTGCCGCTGCTCGATCTGAAGGATCTGCAATCCCTGCTGGTCTGGATCGGCGAGAATGCGCGCGATCTGTCCCTGCGCTACGGCAATGTCTCCTCAGCCTCCATCGGCGCCATCCAGCGCCGGTTGCTGGTGCTGGAGAACCAGGGCGGGGCAGGGCTCTTTGGTGAGCCCGCGCTGGCGCTCAGCGATCTCATGCGCGTGGATGCTGATGGCCGCGGCCGCATCAACATCCTGGCCGCCGACAAGCTGATGGGCGCGCCCGGGCTCTACGCCACCTTTCTGCTCTGGCTGCTGTCGGAGCTTTTCGAGGAGCTGCCCGAGGTGGGCGATCCCGACAAACCCAAGCTGGTCTTCTTCTTCGACGAAGCACACCTGCTCTTTGACGACGCCCCCAAGGCGCTGGTGGACAAGGTCGAGCAGGTCGCGCGCCTGATCCGCTCCAAGGGCGTTGGCGTCTACTTCATCACCCAGAACCCGGCGGATGTGCCCGAAGACATCCTCGGCCAGCTCGGCAACCGCATCCAGCACGCGCTGCGCGCCTTCACTGCCAAGGACCGCAAGGAGCTGCGTCTGGCCGCCGAAACCTACCGAGAGAACCCCGCCTTCGACACCGAAGAGGCCATTCGCGCCGTCGGTGTGGGCGAAGCGGTGACCTCGATGCTGCAGCGCAAGGGCGTGCCGGGCGTGGTCGAACGCACACTCATTCGGCCCCCGTCCTCGCAACTGGGGCCGATCACCAAGGCCGAACGCGCGGCGGTGCTCGCGGCCTCCGACATGGGCGGCAAATACGACACGCCAGTGGACCGCCAGTCCGCCTACGAGATCCTGCAACAGCGCAGCCAGCAGGCCGCGGCGGAGGCCGAAAAAGCCGAAGAGCAGGCCGAGGAAACCTCCGCCCAGGCCCGCGAGTTCAACGCCGCCCGCCGCTACTCCGGCAGCCGCGTCCCCCGCTCGTCGGCCCGCAGTTCGCGTCGTCAGAGCAAAACCCTGGGCGGCGCGCTGGCCGGTGCCGTGATCAAGGAGCTTTCCGGCACCACCGGCCGCCGCCTCGTCCGCGGCATCCTGGGCGGGTTGTTCAAGGGGCGGTGAACGGGCGGTTGTCCGGCGACCGGCGGCAACGAACCCGAACTGCCCCGACCGCTGCGCCATTGCCGTTGCTTCAGATCTCCCCGAAAAACGCTGGATAGCCGTCATCTTCCGCGCCGCGACAGACCGACGCGGGACGCATCAGCCAGCGTGATCATCCCTTTCATTCTCCCTACGTTGCGGAGATCCCTCGGAGCCCGATCAAGAACGTGACCCCCGGTCCGCGAGACGATCCCGGCGACGCTTGCATAGGTGCGTCAATTGCCGGACATCATCCGGCGCAGCGTCGTGTCACGATCAATGAAATGGTGCTTGAGGGCCGCCCCGACGTGCAGCACCACCACCGCGACCAGAAGATACCCGACATAGGTGTGTAACGCCGATGCGACAGACACGATCCACGAAATCTCGGATTGCGCCGGAATCTCGAACCAGCCGAAAACCGAAACCGGATTGCCCCGAAAGACTGTAAAGACGATGCCGGACGCTGGCATGATCACAATCCCGGCGAGCAGCGACCAATGGACGGCCTTTGCACCCCGTAGCTGCCAGTCAGGCATGGCGGCAACGGGGGCAGGAAACCCCTGACCCAAACGCCATCCGACCCGCCAAATACCAAAGGTCAACACGAGCACGCCGATTGATCGATGGATACCAACGAGCGGTCGCTTGGCTTCGCGCTCAAGCCCCCCGAATTCGAGGTATAGACCGAATCCGAGCATACCGATCATGGCGATGGCGACGATCCAGTGATTGAAACGCGAAACAGAACTGTACTCTTTTGTCTCTGGCACTTTCAGGATCCCTTCTATGCGCGCCAACGGGGCGGTGCGCTGGCGTCACACCCCTCTTTCGGGTCTGTCACCCCGCAACCCGACTGCGCCCCCGGACCGGGCAACATCGCGTTTGGGCCAGCGTCGTTTGCGTGACCATGATACACCCCGCAGGCATCGGCGTGCCCACAGCAGTCATCCAACCCGACAGGTGTGGCGCCATCGGGCAGTCGCTGCTCCGGGATCGGATACTCATCCATCCAGATCCCAACCTCAGCGCCTTCCCCCGTGTCGATCTTCCTGGCGGTCCTGAACAGGCGATCGGTCACCGCACGGCAGTGATCCCCGACATGCGGGTTTCCATGTCTGCCGCACTCATCGAAAGGCGCCATGGTGTAAGCCTTGAGGATGGCATTCACCGGCCTCATCCCCTCATCAAACCCAATGCCGCCTCTTTCCGCGGTGTCTTGCGTCGGTTGAGGATACCTGGGACCGGTCACACGGATCCGAGGCTCCGCTTTCACCGTCACGCTGAAACCGGGTGTCTTCATGCCGTCTGTCACAGCGCGCCCAATCCCCGCCGGAGGCGACATGATCTGCGCGCCCGTCAGAAACGTCTCGACTTTTTGAAGCCGGTTGCGCGCGTGCGCTGGCGGTTCCACCACCAGACAACCACGCTGCATGCTTTTTGCCATGCGCACTATCACGAAACCTCACCTCAGACCGCAAGTTGATCTCGATTCGTAGTTAGTATACTAACTGTTAGTATGTTGCGTAAATCTCTTAAACTCCACGCCCTGTTGCATTCCGCTGATTTGATCGAACAGCACCTGCGGATCGAACTTGAACCGCTGGGGCTGCGGCCTCGGCAAGCCCGCCTTCTCGACGCGCTCGATCACGCAGGCACAAGCAGCCAGGTCGATCTCGCGCGGGCATTCGATGTGTCGCCAGCCAGCATGAGCACGATGACGCAGCGGCTGGTGCAGGGCGGCTATGTCCTGCGCACCGTGGATCCTGATGAGCGTCGAACCAATACGCTGGAATTGACCGAAAAAGGCCGCGCTCTCCTGTCTGACGTGCGCAAGGCCTGGCGGAACGTGGACAGGATCATTGAAAACGCAATCGGGGCGGAGAATGCGGGGCAACTGGCGTCGCTGGCTTTCGGCTTGCGTGACGCCTTGGGTGGACGGCCACCGGCCAAAGCTCTGAAAGCAGGCAAACCGCATAAAGCCGATGTGGATAACCGACGCCGAACCTGACCCCGCGAAAATAGTTCAGAAATTTTCGACGGAAATCAGGCGGCGCATCGTGCAACGACCACGGGTCCAGACGCTGGGGAAGTCGCTATGAAAACGCCGGTCACCATCATTCTTGCTGTCATCCTCGTCGCGGGGACCTACGCGGTGACCTTCGGGGCACCCGGCACGGTCCTGTCCTTGCTGCCACAGGAGCAATCGGCAGAGCCCGCGGACACCGACGCGCCGGGACAGCACGCACAACCGTCCCTCCGCCAGCGGCCCGGCAGGGGGGGACGGCAGAACGGCACGGCCACCCTCGTGGTAACCCAAACACTTGAACTGGCGCCTCACAAGCGTGTTTTACGCGCGATCGGCAGTGGGGTCGCCGCGCGCAGCGTAGATGTCACAGCGGATGTGTCGGGCATGATCACCGATATGCGGATCAGCCCCAACGACCGGGTCAAGGTGGGTGATATCCTGTTCCAGCTCGATGACAGAACAGAACGGTTGAACGTCGAAATGGCGCAGGCGGAACTTGATCAGGCGTCCCAGGCGCTGCAACGGTATCGCAGCCTGGCGAGCAGCTCGGCCGTGTCGGCGGTGAACCTTGCGGACGCGGAGATTGCTCAACGTCTGGCAGAGGCAAATCATGGGCTTGCGCAAGTGGCGCTGGAGGAACGTGCAGTGCGTGCGCCCATCGCCGGGCAGGTCGGGCTCAGCACGCTCGACATCGGGGACCGGATCGACACAGGCGACATGTTGATCACCATCGATGCGCTCGACGACCTGCTGGTCGAATTCGAGCTGCCAGAACGCGCCATCGGTTTGCTCGACCTGGGCCGCAGTATCCGCGCCAGCACCCCCGTTTATGTGGGCGAGGTCTTTGCGGGCCGCGTCGTCGCCTATGACAGCCGTCTCGACAGTGTCACGCGCAGCGTCACGGTTCAGGCGTTGATCGACAACAGCGATCGCAGGCTTTGGTCAGGCATGACGTTTTCCGTGCGGCTAGAGGATCAGACCGATCCGCGGCCCGTCGTCCCCGCGACCGCCGTCACCTGGACGCGGGAGGGGGCCGGGGTGTGGATTGTGGACAAGGGAACGGCCTCACGCGTACCGGTCACGATACTTTACCGGCAGGGTGATCGCATCTGGCTTGACGCCGACCTTGCCGCAAAGGTCGACATCGTGACCGAGGGCGCACAGAAACTGCGCCAAGGTGCAACGGTCCGCAGCCTCGGGACGCGTCCCGAGGATCCGGGGCGAGGAGAGAGGCCAGAGCCTGCGCCCGCGGTGGTATCTGAAAATCCCTCAACCGATCCGTCACGCCAGCCTGCCGCAGCCGCAGGACCGCAGACTGGAACAGGCAGCCCGCAGCCCGCCAGCGAGGACCCGGCATGAACGACAGCAGGCTCCACCGCATGGGCCGCTCGGGCCTCGCGGATCTGATTGTCTCCCGTCCCATTCTGGGGATTGTCCTGAACCTTCTGATCCTGATCGCCGGACTGGCGGCGCTGCTCAACGTCGATGTGCGCGAGATGCCGGACGTGAACCGGCCTGTCCTGTCTGTCCGCACCGAATTCGAGGGTGCTGTGCCCTCGACCGTGGACACCGAGGTGACACAGGTGCTCGAAGACGCGCTGAGTGCACTTGATGGCGTGGCCTATATCGAATCGCGCTCGTCGACCGGCGAAAGCCGCATCACACTGGATCTGTCCGAAGGCACCAATATCGACATCGCCGCCAGCGAGGCGCGCGAAATTGTCTCCGATACCGCGCGTCAGCTTCCCGAGGACATCGAGGATCCGGTCGTATCCAAGAGCGATACGGGATCGGACGCCATTATCCGGCTTGCCCTGCAGGGTGATGCCACGCTGGATGAGCTGACCCAGCTTGCGGAGGGACCGATCTACGATCGCCTCTCCTTGATTGATGGCATCGCCGAGGTAACGACACGAGGCGACCGGGCCGATGAATTCCGGATCACGCTCAATGTCCCCTCCTTGCTGAGCCGCGGCCTGACCATCTTCGATGTTGCCGACGCCCTGGGCAATTTGCGCGATGACACGCCGCTGGGATCATTGGAATCGGAGAACCAGACCCTGGCACTTCGGGTCGGCCACCCGGAGGTAACGGTTAAGACAATCGGCAGTATCCCGATCAATGAGACCGCCCGCGTTTCGGATGTGGCCTACGTGCAAAAGGCCGCCGAGGACAGCGAGGTCTTTGTCCGGGTGAACGGACAAACCGGCGTCGGCCTTGAAATCACCCGACAGTCCGAAGGCAATACGCTGACCATCTCGCGCGAGGTGCGCGCTGCTGTCCAAGAGTTGCAATCAGCCCTGCCGGAGGGTGTCGCACTTTTCATAACCACCGATGACGGGGTTTTTATCGAGGGGTCGATGACCGAGGTGACCAAATCGATCCTGTTGGCCACGCTGATCGTGATTGTGGTGATCCTGGGTTTTCTGCGCTCGCCGCGGGCCACGCTGATCCCGGCGGTCACGATCCCGGTCGCACTGGTCGGGTCAGTGGCGGCGATCTGGATGGTGGGCTTTTCCGTCAACACGATTACGCTGCTCGCCTTTGTTCTGGCGACCGGCATGGTGGTCGATGACGCCATCGTGGTGGTCGAGAACATCGCACGCAAACGCACCTCCGGGATGGGCAAGGCGGCGGCCGCCGCCGCGGGCACCAACGAGGTCTTCTTTGCCGTCATTTCGACCACCGCAACGCTGGCAGCGGTGTTTATCCCGATATCGTTCCTGCCGGGTCAGGCAGGCGGTGTATTTTCCGAGTTCGGGTTCGTGCTGGCCTTCTGCGTGACGCTCTCCTCGATCACGGCATTGACGCTGACACCGGTGCTGGCGTCGATGCTGGACCCCGGCAAACCAAGGACCCCCGACGCGGGCAGGACGACCCCGCTGTCCGGGCCGGGATGGCTGGCGCGTGCCTTTGATGCGGTGATGGACTGGTCGCTCCGAAACCCGGTCATTGTGCTGGCGACCGCCGTTTGCTTTGCCATCATCGCTGTCGGCGGGGCCCGCACATTGACCTCCGAGATCACGCCCGATGAGGATCGGGGTGTTTTCCTGATCCAGGCGCGCGGTGCCAGCGATACGACGACGGACTACCTGGAGACACAGGTGACCCAGATCGAGGCCATTCTGGCCCCTCTGCGCGAAAGGGGCGATATCACCAGTGTTCTCAGCATCGTGGGCGTCGGAGGCGGGACCAACGCCTTTATCGTGGCCCGCCTTCCCGACTGGGCGGACCGCGATCGCACGCAGCAGGACATCGCAGCCGAGGTCAACGCAGATCTTGCCGCGGTGCCGGGCGTTCAGATATCCACCCGGTCGCCCAACAGCCTGAACATTCGCGGCGCCGGACGGGGTCTGACATTCGCCGTGACAGGCAGAAATCTGGATGACGTCACATCGGTCGCGGACCAGTTGATTGCGGCCATGGAACAGGATGCCAGCTTTATCAATCCGCAACTCAGCAACACCTCGGTTCAGGCTCAGCTCGAACTGCGGGTCGATGACGAGATGGCGGGCCTCTTCGGGCTCACAACCTCCGAAATCGCCGAGACGATCAGCGCCTTCGTCCAAGGAGAGGTCGCTGTCAGCGTCTTCCAGAACGACATTGAAACCGATGTGACACTCTACCCCGGAGGACCGCCGATCGACGACCCCTCCGATCTTGAATCGCTCTTCATGCGCATGGATGACGGTCAATATGTACCGCTGTCGGCACTTGCCACGCTGAACCACATCGTCAGCCCCTCCGAGATTGAACGCCAGGCGGGGGCGCTGGCCGTGTCGGTTCAGGCCAACCTGGCGGACGGCGTCGATCTGGGCAGTTCGATGACAGCGCTCGACCTGATCGCCACCGAGATACTGCCCGACGGCGTCTCAGTCGTTTTCACCGGCGAGGCCGCGACGCTGGTCGGTGGTCAGTCAGCCATCTACGTTATTCTCGCTGCCGCCCTTCTGGTGGTGTTTCTGGTCCTGTCCGCGCAGTTTGAGAGCTTCGTCAGCGCCATTGTCATCCTGCTCACGGTGCCATTCGGGCTCGCGGCGGCGGTGCTGGCGATTTCGCTGACCGGCGGGTCGCTCAACTACTACAGTCAGATCGGGTTGGTGATGCTGATCGGGGTGATGTCCAAGAACGGCATTTTGATCGTTGAGTTTGCCAACCAGCTGCGCGCAGATGGTCAGGACATCGATAGCGCCATCCGCGATGCGCTGCGGCTTCGCATCCGCCCCGTGATGATGACGATGGTGTCCACCGTCTTTGGCGGGCTTCCCCTCTTGCTGACCTCCGGTGCAGGCGCCGAAGCGCGGATCGCCGTGGGCTGGGTGATCATCGGTGGTCTGGGCTTTGCCACTTTGTTCACGCTGTTCCTGATACCGATCTTTTATCGGTACCTCGCCGGTCTTGGCCATGAGCCGGGCTCGGCGGCCCATCGCCTTGTACGAGAGCGCGACGAGGCGGTTGGCAAGAAAGCCGCTCCGGCAGCGTAGCGTGGCGCGGGGAGAATGCCGACGAACCCACGTGTAGGTCAAGTCGATCGCAGAGGCTCGGATCGCTGCCCTGAACGCGCGCGTCCTACCGCTCCGGAATCAATCCCCGCGGGCTGAACCGCAGCACCACAAGCAGCACGATCCCCATGGTGAACAACCGCATATGCGCCGCACTCTCGATCAGATGCGCCTTCAGCGGTGAGCCATCGGCCAGACCGGAGGTGATCAGCTCCATCAGCCACAGCCCCATCGGCTCCACCTGCACCCAGAGAAACCAGATGAGGAACCCGCCCAGCACCGCACCGAAGTTGTTGCCCGACCCGCCGACGATCACCATGACCCAGACCAGAAACGTGAACCGCAGCGGCTGGTAGGTCCCGGGGGTCAACTGCCCGTCCAGCGTCGTCATCATCGCGCCCGCCACGCCGCAGATGGCGGAGCCCAGCACAAAAATCTGCAAATGCCGCGCGGTCACGTCCTTGCCCATGGCCGAGGCCGCCACCTCATTGTCCCTGATGGCCCGCATCATCCGCCCCCACGGGCTGTGAAGCGCCCGCTGCGCCATCCACAAAAGCACCAGGAGCACGACGAGGAACAGCCCCGCGTAGGCGAGCTTCACATAGAGCGTCGAGGCCTCTACCGCGGTAAATCCCATCTCAGAGGCGCGCTGCACGAAGGCCGGATCATTCTGCAGCTCGATCTCAAAGGGTGTGGGCCGCGGCAGCCCCACCACGTTCTTGACCCCGCGCGCCAGCCAATCCTCGTTCTTCAGCACCGCGATGATGATCTCCGCAATCCCCAGCGTCGCAATCGCCAGATAATCCGACCGCAATCCCAAAGCCGTCTTGCCAATCACCCAAGCGGCTGCGGCGGCAAAGAGCCCGCCCACCGGCCAGGCCAGCGCCACCCAAAGCCCCTGGTTGATCCCCAGACCGCCCAGATACCCCGTCAGCGCCGGATCAATCGCCTCCACCGCGTCCACCCCCGGATCAAACATCGCGCGGTAGATGAAAAATCCCGCAACCAGCGCTCCTACCACCACAAGCGCACGCAGCCGCCCCGGTCGCATCCGCGCGCGCAACAGCACCACGCCGGCGATCAGACCCACGGCAAAGCCAAAGGCCCCCATGATGTTCCAGCCACCGGCAGACCACGCCCCGGGCGTGGCGGGCATGCCCACGATCACCGCCGCCAGACCACCGAGAGCGACAAACCCCATGACGCCCACGTTGAAGAGCCCCGCAAACCCCCACTGCAGGTTCACGCCCAAGGCCATGATCGCCGAGATCAGCCCCATGTTCACGATCACCAGCGCCGAATTCCAGCCTTGCTGGACCCCCACCAGCACGATCAGCCCCGCCACGACGGCGAAGAGTGCGGTATTGCGCAGCGCGACGCTCATACGGATTTCCCCTTGAACAGCCCCGTGGGCTTGAACAGCAGCACGATCAGCAAAATCAGGAAACTCACCGCAAATTTGTAATCGGTGGACAAAAGCTGCACCAGACTGCTCGGCGCAAGGTCGTCCGGCAGCAGATACCCCAGCACCTTCTTCCACGCGTAGGTGACCGTGACCTCCGAGAAGGCGATGACGAACCCGCCCGCAATGGCCCCCAGCGGATTGCCAAGCCCGCCGACGATGGCGGCGGCAAAGATCGGCAGCAGCAGCTGGAAATAGGTGAACGGCTTGAAGGACTTGTCGAGCCCGTAAAGCACTCCGGCAATGGTCGCGAGCGCGGCCACGATCAGCCATGTCACTCTTACCACCCGCTCGGGGTCGATCCCCGACAGCAACGCCAGATCCTCATTGTCCGAATAGGCCCGCATCGACTTGCCCGTGCGCGTGCGGTTCAGAAACCAGAACAGGGCGATCACGCAGATCACCGCCACCAGCACGGTGATGCCCTGGGTTGTCTTGATCGCCAGCCCCTCGCGCAGGCCCGTCATCTCGCGGAAACTCCGCGCCGAGACGATAAAGCGCTCGCCATCCAGAAACCGCTGATCATCCGGACCGATGATGAAGCGCACGATCCCGTTGAGAATGAAGGTCACCCCAAGGCTGACGATCACAAAGATCACCGGCTTGGCCTTCTGCGTGCGGTAAAAGCGATAGACCGTGCAGTCGGTCAGCAGCAGCAGCCCCATGCAGCCCAGAATGCCAAAGGGCAGGGCGAGCAGCGCTGTCGGCAAAACCCCCAGCGACAGACCCCACCCCTGAAACAACCATGTCACGAGTACAGTCACCATCGCACCGAAGGCCATGGTGTCGCCGTGGGCAAAATTGGAAAACCGCAGGATCCCGTAAACCAGCGTCACCCCAAGCGCCCCAAGCGCCAGCTGCGCGCCATAAGCCGTCGCCGGGATGATGACGAAGTTGGCAAGGGCGATGATGGCGTTGAGCAGATCCATCAACCGGCCAACTCACATCGGCCTTCGTAGGTCACATGAGAACCACCGCCCGTCCAGAAGGACACGAGTGTTCGTTTGTCGGGAAAAAGTGTCATCAGGCTCACATCCGGTCCCCCTCGCTTTGGGTCAGGCGCCCATGAGGTGATCACCCATCTGGTGTCAGATTGCCGCTTACCGATACCGATCGCGTTGCCGCCTCCGACGGCGTACCCAAAGCGGTTTGGCTCCCCGGGGGCTGACATTCTCAACAAGACAAAGGGTGAGATACGATCAAAATCCACAGCCGTTTGCGGCTGGCCTCCGGTCGCGACGATCCTGTTCGCAAGGGTGCAGCGGTGAACCTCCTGCGTTGTGACGTTGTTGCTTTGCTGGCTGGGTGGCGCACAAGCAGCCAGCACCAGACCGACACCAAAGAGGCATATCCCAAAGGCTCTCTTGCGCATCCTCACCCCCCCAAAAACGACTTGCGCACTTCAGGATCGGCCAGCAACTCCTTGCCCGTCCCCGTATAAGCGTTCCGCCCCTGCACCAGAACATAGCCGCGGTCGGCGATCTCCAGCGCCTGGCGCGCATTCTGCTCCACCATCAGGATGGGAATGCCCGTACGCGCTACTTCTATGATCCGGTCAAAAAGCTCATCCATGACAATCGGGCTCACCCCCGCAGTGGGCTCATCCAGCATCAACACCTTCGGCTGCGTCATCAGCGCGCGCCCGACCGCCACCTGCTGGCGCTGCCCGCCTGACAGCTCGCCCGCCGCCTGCCGCCGCTTTTCCTTCAGGATCGGGAAAAGGTCATAGATCTGCGCCATCGTGCCCGAGATATCATCGGTGCGAATGAACGCCCCCATCTCCAGGTTCTCCTCCACGGTCATCGAGGTAAAGATGTTCGAGGTCTGCGGCACAAACCCCATGCCTTTCACGACCCTGTCCTGGGGCGAGAGCGCGGTGATCTCCTCACCGTCCAGCCTGACGTGGCCCGCGCGCAGGTTCAGCATGCCGAAAACCGCCTTCATCCCGGTCGATTTGCCCGCACCATTGGGCCCGACGATGACGGCGATCTCACCGCGATCCACCGCAATGGTGCAGTCATGCAGAATATCCGGCCCGGCCCCGTAGCCGCCAGTCATCGCCTCGCCAATCAAAAAAGGTCCACCTTCGGCAGGAACGGCGCGTTCGCCCGGGCGCACGGGCTCGGCGCGGCCCATCCCCGCCGCATCGCCCAGCGACAGATCCTTGTTGCCCCGGTCCGAATAGGGCGCGCTGCTCACGCCGACCCCTTCCCGGCACCGACGGCCACCTCGCGCCCGGACGCCCGGCCAGAACCGCAACGAAACGCTGCAACCAAAACCCGCAGGCTCTCCTCATCTTGCCCGAAAAACTCCGGGGGAGGCGCATCGCGCCGGGGGCAGCGCCCCCCACCACCTGGCCCATCAGCGTATACGTTAAACACCGACGTGATACCGACGTGATACCGACACGTTACCGACAGCCCGCCGACGCTCATGCGCCCACCTTGTCGCGGTTCTTCAGCCCGGTGCCCAGGTAAGCCTCGATCACCCGCTCATCGGCCTTGATCTCCGCCAGCGTGCCCTGGGCCAGCACCTTCCCTTCGGCCATGCAGATCACCGGATCACACAGGCGACCGATGAAATCCATGTCATGCTCGATCACCACAAATGTATAGCCACGCTCGGTGTTAAGCCGCCCGATCGCATCGCCGATCGTGTTCAGCAGTGTCCGGTTCACCCCCGCGCCCACCTCATCGAGAAAGACGATCCGCGCGTCCACCATCATGGTGCGCCCCAGCTCCAGCAGCTTCTTCTGCCCGCCCGAGATCTGGCCCGCCCGCTGATCAGCCAGATGCGCGATGGTCAGGAACTCCAGCACCTCATCGGCCTTGGCCCGCAAGGCCCGCTCTTCATCCGCGATCCGCCGCCGCCCGACCCATGTGTTCCACAGGCTCTCGCCCGATTGACCGGCGGGCACCATCATCAGGTTCTCGCGGCAGCTCATCGAGGCAAACTCATGGGCGATCTGAAACGTGCGCAGCAACCCTTTGTGAAAAAGCACATGCGGCGGCAGCCCGGTGACGTCCTGACCCTCCAGCGTCACCCGACCCGAGGTAGGTTCAAGAACGCCCGCGATCACATTGAAAAGAGTTGTTTTTCCCGCACCATTCGGCCCGATCAACCCGGTGATCTTGCCGCCCTCGATCTCCAGCGAGGCGCCGTCCACCGCATGAAACCCGCCGAAATGCTTGTGAAGATCCTCAACGACGATCATGCGCTGTCCCCGCGGCCCTCGGGCCTTGTTATTGGAACAGCCCGGGGTCCGGCCGGGCCGTTCTTTGTCACGTCTCCGCCGGGCTTACTTGAAGCCGATGGTGACGTTCTGGCCGTCCTGCACCTCGATCAGCCGGTAGGTGCCCGCAGATTCACCGGGTCCGATCAGCTCAACCGCCGAGGCCCCCACGTAGTCCACATCACCGCCCTCGCTGAGGATCTGCAGCGCCTTGTCCAACTCGCCCGGCAGGATCTTCTCACCCGGTGCGTTGGCCACATCCAGAATCCGCTGACCGTATTCCGCAGGATCCGTACTGCCCGCCGCCTGCATCGCCAGCAGGAACAACGCCGCGGCATCGTAGCTCTCGGGCGTGTAGGGCGAGGTGGCGTCAAACGCGTCGCCCGCAAGCGTCTTCAGCGCCTCGATGCCGTCCCCGCCGGAGCCTGCGATCTGACCGTAGGAGCCATCGAGCGCCGAGCCCACGTTGGCGGGCAGGCTGTCGCCGATCATGCCCCCGGGCAGGCCAAAGGTGTCAAAGGCGCCGGTATCAAGGGCTGCGTTGATGATGCCCAATCCGCCCTGATCCAGATAGCCCGCGACCACCAGCAGATCGCCTCCCGCCGACGCCAATGCGCCCATCTCGGCGGAGTAATCTGCCTTGCCGTCCTCGTGCGCGGCCACGATGGTGACTTCGCCCCCGACCGCTTCAAAATTGCTCTGAATGGCGTCGGCGAGACCTTTTCCGTAGTCGTTGTTGGTATAGGTCAGGGCAATGGACTGAACGCCGCGTTCCTGCAGGATCTCGGCCATCACCTGACCTTCGCGCGCATCCGATGGTGCCGTGCGGAAAAAGAGGTCATTGTCCTCGACCGTGCTCAGACCCGGCGAGGTCGCAGAGGGTGAGATCATCACCATCCCGTTGGGGATCGCCACGTTTTGCAGGATTGCCCCCGTCACGCCGGAGCAGTCGCCGCCGATCAAGCCGCTGATGCCATCGGCGATCAGCCGTTCACCGTTCGAGGTGCTCAGACCGTTATCAATACAGCCGGTATCGGCGCGCAGCGGTGTCACGGTGGTACCACCCAGCAGTTTGCCGCTGTCGGTCACCTCCTGCATGGCGAGTTCTGCGCCCAACGCCATGGGTCCGGCGAGCGATTCAATCGGGCCGGTATAGCCCAGCAGGACGCCCAGCTTGACCTCATTGGCATGACCATCTGCAAGCGCGCCGCCCGCCACGAGTGCTGCGGCCGTGCTGGCCAGAAGCATCTTTTTCATTGTGTCTCCCTCCGTGTCTATCCTGATTGCCGCGAAGCCTAAGCGGGCGGCTGTGGAAAGAAAAGCGCTTTTGCATGGTGTCACAAAGCGCTCAGGGCGCCTTGAGCGGGCGCTTTTCAACCCTATCTCAACACCGTTGACGCTCTGGAGGACTTGCCCATGTTCGCGCTCACTTACCGCACCGCACTGGTCGTTATCGCGGCGGCTTTGACCCTTGGCGTATCCGGCGCGCAGGCACAGTCCGACATGGCCATCACGCCCGTGGTCGATGGGCTCGACACCCCCTGGGCCGTCGCGGTGCTGCCGGGTGGTGCTGTCCTGGTGACGGAACGCGATGGCAGGCTGCTGCATGTCACAGCCGCCGGTCGCACCGAGGTGGCGAATGTCCCGGACGTGGTGGCGCGCGGGCAGGGGGGCCTGCTGGATGTGACCATCGCCCGCGATTTCGCCGCCACGCGCGAGATTTTTCTGACCTTCTCCAAACAGCAGGGGCGCGGATCCGGCACCGCTCTGGCACGGGGACGGTTGTCGGAGGATGGCACGCGGCTTGAGAATGTGGCGGTGATCTTCGAGTCTGCGCCGGGCGGGTCCGGCGGGCGGCACTTCGGCAGCCGGGTGGTGGAGGCCGCGGATGGCACGCTGCTGGTCACCATCGGGGACCGCGGCGACCGTCCCTCCGCCCAGGACCGCAGTCTGCACAATGGATCCATCGTGCGCATCAACCGCGACGGGTCGGTGCCCGGCGACAACCCCTTTGTCGGACAGGAGGGCGTGCAGCCCGAGATCTGGTCCTACGGGCACCGCAATCCGCAGGGTGCAGGCTTTGACGCCAATGGCCAGCTCTGGACGGCGGAGCACGGCGCGCGCGGCGGGGACGAACTCAATCGCGTCCGCAAGGGTGCCAACTTCGGCTGGCCCGTGATCTCCCACGGGCGGCATTACGCGGGCGGGCGCATCGGCGAGGGAACATCCAAACCGGGGATGGAGCAGCCCGTGCTCTACTGGGACCCGTCCATCGCGCCCTCGGGCCTGATGGTCTATCAGGGGGATATGTTCCCCGAGTGGCGCGGCGACGTCTTTGTGGGCTCGCTCAAGTTCGACTACATCGCGCGGATTGATGTCTCAGGGGGCTCGGTGAGTGAAGACGGGCGGATCGAGACCGATCAGACCACGCGCGTGCGCGACATCATCGAGGCCCCCGATGGCAGTATCTGGTTCATCTCCGTCGGCGAAGGGGCGGTGTACCGCATCGCCCGACCGGGTGCGTGATCGCGGGACACGCCGCCTCGTTCAAAGCGCGCGCGCAACAGGCACTGTTGCGCCGCGCCGTTCCGCCCCCGTCAAACCGAAGGTTTGCCTCTGGCAAAACGGGCGGGGCGATTGCGCCACCCCTCGGAACGGCGCTTCAGCGGCGCTGTCGGATGTCTCAGACGACGTGCGGAGAGCCTAATCTTGCGCCACACCCCAGCTCAGACCGGAACCCGGGTCGCGTGGGTGCCGCGTTCGCGGTAGGGGGTCGTGTCATAATGCGCCCGGTAGCATTTGGAGAAATGCGACGGCGAGGCAAATCCGCAGGCCAGTGCGACGTTGATCACGCTCATGTCCGTCTGCATCAGCAGGTTGCGCGCCTTCTGTAGCCGCAGCTCCATGTAATAGCGCTTGGGTGAGCGGTTGAGGTAGCGCCGAAATAGCCGTTCCAGCTGGCGGGTGCTCATGCCCACGATCTTGGCCAGCATCGACGGGCTGATGGGCTCTTCGATATTGCTTTCCATCATCTGGATGACCTGGCTCAGTTTCGGGTGACGCACGCCGATCCGGGTGGGGACCGACAGCCGCTGGGTGTCCTGATCGGTGCGGATCGAGGCATAGATCAGCTGATCCGCCACCAGATTGGCCAGTTCCTCTCCCTGGTGATCCGCGATCAGCTTGAGCATCAGGTCAATGGAGGAGGTCCCTCCGGCGGTGGTCATGCGGTTGCCGTCGACGACGAACACCGATTTGGTCAGATCGACTTCCGGGAAATCCTCCAGAAAGCTGTCCTGGTTTTCCCAGTGGATGGTCGCGCGTTTGCCATCCAGCAGCCCCGCGCGCGCCAGCGTATGTGCCGCGGTACAGAGCCCGCCCATCAGCAACCCCTTGCGCGCCTCGCGTCGCAGCCAGCCCAGCATCCGCTTGGAGGTACCTGCCTGCACGTTGATCCCGCCGCAGATCATGACCGTGTCGTCGCGGTCGAGCTCTTCCAGATCACCGTCAAGCTTGAACCCGCTGCCCGCCGAGCTTTGCACGATGTCCCCGCCTTCGCCGACAATCCGCCAGCGGTAAAGCTCCCTGCCGCCCATCCGGTTCGCGATCCGCAATGCCTCGACCGCGGCGGCAAAACACAGCAGGGTGAAATCCGGCAGGAGGACGAAAACGAACCGCCTCGGCTTCTCCGCAGGCGGGTCCCTCCGTGTGGCCGGGTGCATCTGTGCCATGGCAGCCTCGTGATCTTGTGGTGTCGCAAAGCGCTGCGTGCTGCGTCCGCCTTGACTGATTTCAGAAGGTCATGACGCGATTGCGGCGTCAAGAGCATGTATTTGTGATATGGCCTCCCTGCACAGGCTTTTGTATAGATGCGTTCCAGATATGTGCGCCTGCCCCGCCGTGGGCATAACCCGGAGTTGAAATGATGAGTGAATGGACAAAGTCGAGCTGGAGAGCCAAGCCCCGGATCCAGATGCCCGACTATCCCGATGCGGCAGCGCTGGAGGCCGTTGAGGCGCAACTGGCCCGGTTTCCGCTGCTGGTATTCGCCGGTGAAGCGCGGCGTCTGAAAAAGCACCTGGCTGCTGCGGGTCGGGGTGAGGCCTTCCTGCTGCAGGGGGGCGATTGCGCCGAGAGCTTTGACCAGTTCAGCTCTGACGCGATCCGCGATACCTTCAAGGTGATGCTGCAGATGGCGACGGTGCTGACACACGGCGCCAAGGTCCCGGTGATCAAGGTGGGCCGCATGGCCGGGCAGTTCGCCAAGCCACGCTCCGCCCCCACGGAAACCGTCGATGGTGTGGAGCTGCCCAGCTACCGCGGTGACATCATCAACGAGCTGGACTTCACCGCCAAGTCTCGCATTCCGGATCCCGAAAAGATGCTGCGCGCCTACACGCAGGCAGCGGCGACGCTGAACCTCATTCGCGCCTTCTCGACCGGTGGCTATGCGGACATCAATCAGGTTCACGCCTGGACGCTGGGCTTTACCGAAGGCGAGAAGGTCGAGCGCTACCGCGAGATTGCCAACCGC
The DNA here is from genome assembly GCF_947496515.1 of uncultured Roseobacter sp. Lineage (GTDB taxonomy): Bacteria > Pseudomonadota > Alphaproteobacteria > Rhodobacterales > Rhodobacteraceae > Roseobacter. Next base: position 302,289 of record NZ_CANMDB010000004.1, read on the forward strand.
ATTTCCGACACGCTGGATTTCATGACCGCCGCCGGTGTGACGCCGGACACGGCCCACACGTTGCAGTCGGTCGAGTTCTACACCAGCCACGAGTCGCTGTTGCTGGAGTACGAAGAGGCGCTGACCCGTGTGGACAGCACCACGGGCAAATGGCTCGCCGGTTCCGGTCACATGATCTGGATCGGCGACCGCACACGTCAGCCCGATGGCGCCCATGTGGAGTTTGCCCGCGGTGTCCAGAACCCCATCGGTCTCAAGGCAGGGCCCAGCATGACATCGGATGATCTCAAGCAACTGATGGCGACGCTCAACCCCGAGAACGAAGAGGGCCGTCTGACGCTGATCGCCCGTTTTGGCGCAGGCTCCGTGGGCGAGCATCTGCCGCGGCTGATCAAGACCGTGCGCGAGGAAGGGGCCAAGGTCACTTGGGTCTGCGATGCAATGCACGGCAACACGATCAAGTCCTCCTCCGGCTACAAGACACGGCCCTTTGATGCGGTGCTGCGCGAGGTGCGCGAGTTCTTTGCGGTGCATGCTGCCGAGGGCACGGTGCCGGGTGGGGTGCATTTCGAGATGACGGGTCAGGATGTGACCGAGTGCACCGGCGGCGTGCGGGCGGTCAGCGACGAGGATCTTTCGGATCGCTACCACACCGCTTGTGATCCGCGTCTGAACGCCAGCCAGTCGCTGGAACTGGCGTTTCTGATTGCCGATGAGCTGTCGGACCGGCGCGCGGCCCACCGCGCCCAGGCGGCTGTCTGAGCCAGCCCTGACACAGGATCTGCTCGCGCTGCTCCTGTAGCGCGATATCGGTTTCGCAATGGCTGCCAGATCCACCGAAAAAAGCCCCGCACCAGATGGTTGCGGGGCTTTTTGTTGCGTCTCGGCGCATAAAAAACCGCCCCTACATTCTGTAGGAGCGGCCATCCTGATCAAAGGAATTTGGTATTGAAAATCCAGCCAGACGTCGGACCGGCGCGGTAAAACAACGCTTGTCTGACGGTCTGATGGCTCGTGGGGCTGTTGCGCGGACGATCAGTCGTCCGACTTTACCAGCCGCAAATAGGGTGCGTCGCGACGCGGCGTTTCCGTCCGGAAGTGGCTGTCCACCGGGCGGGAGACCGGCTTTGGTGCCGGTGTCTTGTCCGCGACGGGTTGTTTTTTGGAAGTCACAGCAGGTGGCAGGCTGGCGTCTGTCACGATAGGCCGCAGTTGCGAGTGCAGCACATCGAACCGGCGCGGGCTGCGGCCCTTGTCGCCGATCGAGACCAGCGCCCCCAGAATGCGGCTGACATCGCCCAGATCGCTCTTGAGCGGCATGAGCACCATCCGTGCTTCCAGCGGTGGCTGACCCGCGCCCTGGTCCGACCGCAGTTTCAACGTGCAGGTCGCGGGCGTCTCGAACACTTCCTCAAGAATATCGCTCAACTGCCGACGCGACCCGGGGGTGATGAACGATGTGAGCGGCATCCCCCGCACTTCCATCCCCATCAGATCACTGAGGTGGCTGCCAGCGATCCGCAAACGTGCAATGCCGGGCGCGATCCGTTCCACGATAAAGGAAAACTCCAGCGCCTGCTCGATCCCGCGGGGGTCGATCTCGGCCCGGTTGGGCATCAGCCGGGTTCCGCGCAGGGCTTCCCAGTAGGCCTCAAGCTGGGCCAGCGGGGCAAAACCGTTCTGAGAAATATGTTGCGTCATGCTAAGTACATTGTGCGTGTTTTGACCGCCGTTGTCCATCACCCAACCCTCTTCAAATCCTGTGTGCCCGGCCTGACCTGATGTCGGTCTCAGTCGCATCGCGTTCTCACGCTAGCACGTTTCGCTATTGGTTACTGGATACTTAATATCATCAATTTTCTACAAATGACGCGAGAACTTAAGGATTGGTTAACTCCGGACCGGGGATAGCCGGGATCGGCGGGAACCCGCGCGGGGGTTGCCTCGCTGCGTGCAACTGCCCTAATGCTGCTGAAATCAAGCGGTTGGGAGGATACGCGGCATGATCCGCTCCATGACGGGATTTGCGTCTGCCACAGGCGCGCTGGAGGCGTACAGCTGGGCGTGGGAGCTGCGCGCGGTCAACGGCAAGGGGCTTGATCTGCGCGTGCGGGCGCCGGACTGGATATCGGGGCTGGAGGCTGCGCTGCGCAAAACCCTGTCGGAGCGGATCGCGCGGGGCAATGTCACCCTATCGCTGCGGCTGAGCAGGTCCGACGAGGCGGGCACGGTCGAGATCAACCCCGGTCAGCTTGACGCCACGCTACGCGCCATCGCGGTGATCACCGAAAAAGCGGCGGCTGCGGGCGTGACCCTGGGCCCGGTCAGCCCCGCCGAGATTATCTCGTTGCGCGGTGTGATGGAGCAGCAGAGTACCACGGAGGAGGCGGAGACCGCCTCGCTGGCAGAGGCGCTCCGGGCGGAGGCTGATGCGCTGATCGCCGATTTCAACGACATGCGCCTGCAGGAAGGGGCGGCGTTGCAGGCGGTGATCTCGGGTCAGCTGGATGCCATTGCGGTGCTGACCCGGCAGGCGGCGGAACTGGCTGCTGCGCGCGGAACGGCACAGGCCGAGGCGTTGCGCCGCAATCTCGCACGGGTGATGGAGGGGGCGGACGGCGCGGACCCCGACCGGGTCGCGCAGGAGCTTGCGCTGCTGGCCGTCAAATCCGATGTCACCGAAGAGATCGACAGGCTGGGCGCCCATGTGAGCACCGCGCGCGTGTTGTTGGAGCAGGGTGGCCCCGTGGGGCGCAAGCTCGATTTCCTGACCCAGGAATTCAACCGCGAGGCCAATACGCTCTGCGCCAAGGCTCAAAGCACCGAACTCACGGCCTGCGGGCTTGACCTCAAGGCGCTGGTGGACCAGATGCGCGAGCAGGTCCAGAATGTGGAGTAGACCATGACCTCGACGCGACGTGGCCTCTTGATCATCCTCAGCTCGCCCTCGGGGGCGGGCAAATCCACCCTCGCGCGGCGCCTGCGCGCCTGGGATCCGGAGATCGCCTTTTCCGTCTCCGCCACCACGCGGTCGCCGCGGCCCGGGGAGGAAGACGGGCGGGAGTATCATTTCCTCAGCGAGGCGGCATTCAAGGCGCAGGTCAGTCAGGACGGCATGCTGGAGCACGCCCATGTCTTCGGCAATTTCTACGGCTCGCCCAAGGCACCCGTGGCCGCGGCCATCGATCAGGGGCGCGATGTGCTCTTTGACATCGACTGGCAGGGGGCGCAGCAGATCACCAATTCCTCGCTCGGGGCGCATACCATGTCGATTTTCCTGCTGCCGCCGTCGATCTGCGCGCTGCGCGACCGGCTGGAAAGCCGCGGTCAGGATGATGCCGCCACCATCGCGCGGCGGATGGAGAAGAGCTGGGACGAGATCAGCCACTGGGGCGCCTATGACTTCGTGCTGGTGAACGATGATCTGGACGAGACCGAGGCACAGTTGAAGACGATCATCTCCGCCACCCGCCTGCGCCGGAGCCAGCAGCCGGGGCTGACCGATCATGTGCGCGGGTTGCAGACGGAATTCGAGGAGCTGTCATGACACTATATACACTGGGCCAGCACGCGCCGCAGTGCCACGAAGATACCTGGGTTGCCCCCGATGCCAACCTGGTGGGTCAGGTCGTGCTGGAGGCGGGCGCGTCCGTGTGGTTCGGCACGACCATCCGCGCCGATCACGAAGAGATCCGCGTGGGTGCAGGCTCCAACGTGCAGGAAAACTGCGTCTTTCACATTGATGCAGGTTTCCCGCTGACGATCGGGCGCGATTGCACCATCGGGCACAAGGTCATGCTGCACGGCTGCACCATCGGTGACAATTCCCTGATCGGCATGGGGGCCACGGTGCTGAATGGTGCCAAGATTGGCAAGAATTGCCTGATTGGCGCGGGGGCGCTGATCACCGAGAACAAGGTGATCCCCGATGGATCCCTGGTGATGGGCATGCCGGGCAAGGTGGTCCGCACCCTCGATGCGCGAGCAATCGAGGGTCTCCGAGCGAGCGCGCAGCACTACCAGGATAACATGCGCCGCTTTCGCGCGGAATTGCGTGTGGTCGAGGACTGAGATGCGCAACGAAAAAGGATCTCTCATCCGTCCAGACGCGCTGCCCGAAAGCGCCAGCCGGCCCGTTGTCACACCGCTGAGCCCCTCGGTGGTTTATGCCTCGGACACGCCGGATATGCTCGACCAGCAATACGAAGGCCATCTGCACGGCTATACCTACGCCCGCGAGGGGCACCCGAATGCCGACGTCGTGGCGCGGCGGATAGACCGGCTGGAGAATGCGCCGAACCCCGGTGTGATGACGGCCTCCGGCATGGCGGCGGTCGCTGCGGTGCTGCTGGGGCTGACGCAGAGCGGGGATCACGTGATCGGCGGCAACCAGCTTTATGGCCGCTCGCTGAGGATGATGCAGGAGGATCTGCCGCGGCTCGGCATCGCCACCTCCATGGTGGATCCCGGAGACGTGGCCGCCATGCGCGCCGCGATCCGGCTCGACACGCGGATGGTGCTGATCGAGGCCGTGTCCAATCCTACGCTTCAGGTCGCGGATGTGGAAGGGCTCGCCAGCCTGTGCAAAGAGGCCGGGATCCTGCTGGTGGTGGACAATACCTTTACCACACCGCGCGCCTTCCGGCCCTTTGACTGGGGAGCGGATGTGGTCATTCATTCCCTGACCAAACTGCTGGCGGGCCATTCCGATGTGATGCTGGGCTATGTGGCCGCGCGCGACCGCGCGCTGAACGACCGGCTGCGCGTCTTCACCGTCACCGCAGGTATGAACCCAAGCCCCTTTGACTGCTGGCTGGCCGAACGGGGCATGCTGTCCTTCGATCTGCGCTTTGACCGCGCACAGGCGACCGCCGTTCATCTGGCGGCGCATTTGGGCGGTCTGCCCGGGGTCAGGCGCGTGATCTATCCCGGGCGCAACGATCACCCCGATCACACCCGCGCGGCGCATCTGCTCGGCGGGCAGTTCTGCAATATGGTCAGTTTTGAGCTGGCAGGCGGGCGGGCGGCGGCCAATGCCTTTACCCGCGCGGCAGCGGGTCTCAGCTTTGCGCCGACGCTGGGCGATGTGGGCACGACCCTGTCGCATCCCGCGTCGTCCTCGCACCGGGCGCTGACCGCCCGGCAGCGCGAAGCCCTGGGCATGTCGGAGGGGTTCTTCCGGGTGTCCGTCGGGCTCGAAGACCCCGGGGCGCTTTGCGCGATTTTCGCCGAGGCGGTCGCCGCCGCCTCCCAAAGCTGAAAGAGCGGAAGCATGCGCCGCAGTTTCTCCGAATACCTCGCGGCGCTGCCTTTGCCCGCATTGATGATCGACGGCAGCGAAAGGATCGTTGCCGCCAATGATGAGGCGACCGCACTCATCGGGCGAGGGATCATCGGGCGCAACTTCGTCACCATGCTGCGCCAGCCAGGACTGATCGACGCCATCGAGGCCGTGCTCAGCGACAGCCGACCGCGCACAGCTGCCTATCTGGCCAACGACGGTGTGCAGGATACCACGTTTCAGGTGAGCGCGCGGGTGATTGCGGCGGAGAACGTCATCCTGTTGTGCTTTCTGGATGTGACGCATCTGGAACAGGCCGGCCAGATGCGCCGCGATTTCGTGGCCAACGTCAGCCACGAGTTGCGGACACCGCTGACGGCCCTGATGGGATTTATCGAAACCCTGCGCGGTCCCGCGCGCGAGGATGCCGCCGCCCGGGACCGGTTCCTTGACATCATGGAAGGGGAGGCAGGCCGCATGAACCGGCTGGTGGGCGATCTGCTCTCGCTCAGCCGGGTGGAGGGGGACGAGCGCGTACGTCCGCGCGATGAGGTCGATCTGACGGAGATTCTGTCTTCTGTGCTGCGGACGCTCAAACCACTGGCGGCGGACGCCGATGTGGTGCTGGAGGCGGGTTTTGGCGAGGCGCCAATCAAGATGATGGGCGATGCGGACCAACTGATGCAGGTCTTCACCAATCTGGTGGAGAACGCCATCAAATACGCGGCCTCTGGTAAGCGGGTGCGTCTGGAGACGGAGACGGTCGCGCGCGAGCCCTCGCTGCGGGCGGCGGGCGTGCGCGTGCGGGTGATCGACTACGGCCCCGGCGTTGATGCCGTCCACCTGCCGCGGTTGACCGAGCGCTTCTACCGCGCCGACAGCCACCGCAGCCGCGCGCTCGGCGGCACGGGGCTGGGGCTGGCCATCGTCAAACATATCATCAATCGGCACCGCGGGCGGCTGCGGGTGGACAGCGAACTTGGCGCAGGCACCTGTTTTACTGTCATACTCCCGCTGAGTGCTGTGCCATCGCCCTCGCAATCGGCGGTATGAAACGGGCCGTAAGCGCCCGGAAACGGAGTGTTTCCCGCCCGGAACGGTTCAAAATCATTGAATTAAATGATTTTGCCAGCGCTTAGCGGCGGCTGTCATAAAACTGTTACCAAACCGTCACAAAAGCATTGCCGGTCGTCTTTAGCAACAGCGGCGAGATCGGCACGAGGTCGATCAGATTCGAAATTAGACAATGACAGGAGATTTCATGTCGTTCGTAAAGCTCTCCACCTCCGTATTGGCCGTCGCGGCCATGTCCGCAACGACTGCCGTTGCCCGCGATCAGGTTCAGGTCGCCGGGTCGTCGACCGTGCTGCCCTACGCGTCGATCGTGGCCGAAGCCTTTGGTGAAAACTTCGAGTTCCCGACACCGGTCGTGGAATCCGGCGGCTCCTCCGCGGGTCTCAAGCGGTTCTGCGAAGGCGTCGGTGAGAACACCGTCGATATCGCCAATGCCTCGCGCCAGATCCGTGACCGCGAAGTTGCCGCGTGCGCCGAGAATGGCGTCACCGACATTATCGAAGTCCGTATCGGCTATGACGGCATCGTCTTTGCCAGCCAGCAGGACGGTCCTGCCTTCAATGAATTCGAACCATCCGACTGGTACACCGCTCTGGCGGCTGAAATCCCGGTAGACGGTGCGATAGTGGCCAACCCCAACGCCACCTGGGCCGACGTGAACGCGGATCTGCCTGACGTCGACATCGCCGCCTTCATCCCCGGCACCAAGCACGGCACCCGCGAAGTCTTCGAAGAGAAGGTCCTGCTGCAGGGCTGCGAGGACACTGGCGCGATGCAGGCCATGATGGACATGGGGCTCGATGAGGACGCCGCGGAAAGCGCCTGCATGGCGGTGCGCACAGACGGCAAATCCGTGGACATCGACGGCGACTACACCGAGACGCTGGCGCGCATCGACAGCAACACCAATGGTATCGGCGTCTTTGGTCTGGCGTTCTACGAGAACAACACCGACAAGCTGAAAGTGGCGACAATGGGCGGCGTCGAGCCATCGACTGAGACCATTTCCACCGGTGAATACCCCGTGTCGCGTCCGCTCTTCTTCTACGTCAAGAAAGCGCACATCGGCGTGATCCCCGGCCTGAAGGAGTTCGCCGAATTCTTCGTGGCGGATGAGATCGCTGGCCCCGATGGTCCGCTGGCCGAATACGGTCTGGTGGCCGACCCTAAGCTGGAAGAGACCCAAACGGCTGTCTCCGACGAGACCGTACTGGGCGGCAATTCCTGAACCCTCAGGGGTTAACGCAACCGGAGGCGGTCCGTCCGCCTCCGGCTTCTTTTGAACAGGCTGACACGACAGCGGACGTCGTGACGCAAGGATGACGCAGATGGCGCTTGGACTGACCGGATATGTGATTGTTGCGGTGCTGCTTTTGACAGTGACCGCGTTTTTCATGGCCCGTGGCCGAGCGAATGTCTCCGCTGGTGGCGACATCCGGCTGCTGCATTCCTTGCCGAATTACTACGGCTACAATGCCGCCATGTTTACGGCGGTGCCCGCGCTCGGCGTGTTCGCGATCTGGATGCTGGCGCAACCGCTGATGATCGAAAACAGCGTTTTCAAGCTGATCCCGGAACAGATGGTGAGCGAAGGCTCTTCCCGCGGGCTGGTGATGAGCGATGTGCGCCGCGTCGCCGAAGGGCTGGACATCGCGGTAGAACGCGGTGCCCTGACGGCGGAGGAGGCAAACAGCATTCGGACGGAATTCCGCGATGTGCGCGAGATCCTCGGCGATGTGGGGGTTGCGCTCGGATCCAACGTGGAAGCCGAAGTGCTCTACGCTGCGCAGGAGTATCGCAGCCGGTCCGCAAGCGGCACCTTTGGCATGACCATCGTCGTGCTGGGGCTGGCGCTGATCGGCGCGGCGGCGTCGCTGTTTGTGACAAATGCTGATTTCCGCGCCCGCAACACCGTGGAGCGGGGCGCCTTGGTGCTGCTGATCCTGGCGGCGTCACTGGCCATCCTGACAACGGTGGGCATCGTGCTGTCGATGCTGTTTGAGACCTTCAACTTCTTCCGCATGCACCCCTGGACGGATTTCTTTTTCGGCGGCAGCTGGGCGCCGAATTTCCGCGGCAACAGCGATCTGTCGATCCTGCCACTGCTCTGGGGCACGCTCTACATCTCGATCATCGCGCTGCTGGTGGCTGTGCCCATCGGGCTTTTCGCCGCGATCTACCTCAGCGAATACGCCGGGCCCAAGGTCCGCTCCGCCGCCAAACCGCTGCTGGAGATCCTCGCGGGCATCCCCACCATCGTCTACGGGCTTTTCGCCTTGCTGACGGTTGGCCCGGCCTTGGTGAGCGTCTTCGGGCGCGGCGAGGAAGGTCTGCTGGGCGTCGAGTGGATGAGTGGTGCCACAGCGGTGCTGACCGCTGGGCTGGTGATGGGCATCATGCTCATTCCCTTCGTCTCGTCGCTGAGCGACGACATTATCAATGCGGTACCGCAGGCGATGCGCGACGGCTCCTTTGGCCTTGGTGCCACCCACTCTGAGACGATCCGCCAGGTGGTGCTGCCCGCGGCCCTGCCGGGGATCGTGGGCGCGGTACTACTCGCTGCCTCCCGCGCCATCGGAGAGACCATGATCGTGGTTCTGGGGGCAGGGGCCATCGCCAAGTTCTCGCTCAACCCGCTGGAAGCGATGACGACCATCACCACCCGCATCGTCAGTCAGCTCACGGGTGATACCGATTTCGCCAGTCCCGAGACGCTGGTGGCCTTCGCGCTCGGGCTGACACTCTTTGTCCTGACGCTCGGGCTGAATGTGCTGGCGCTCTACATCGTGCGCAAATACCGGGAGCAATACGAATGACCGACGCCACTTCCTCCCCCATGCCCGCCATCACGCCGGTGTCTGGCAAAGGCTCGCTGATGGCGCAGGACGCGCGCACCCGCAAGCGCAACGCGGCGGAGGCACGCTTCAAGGCCTACGGGATGATCGCCATCGGCATCGGTATGCTGATGCTGCTCATTCTGGTGTTCAACATCATAACCCGCGGGGTGGGTGCTTTTCAGCAGACATTCGTGACGCTGGAGGTCGAGCTGCTGGAGGAGAAACTGGACAAGAACGGCAACCGCGATCCTGCCGATCTGGCCAAGGTCTCCACCTTTGGCTACGCGCCGCTGTTGCGGGACGCGTTCGAGGCGAAGGTTGCGGAGCTTGGGGTCGAGACCGACCTTGATGGCAAGGACATGGCCGATATCCTGTCGGCCGGTGCCCGTGCCCAGATGCGTGACTTCGTGCTCGCCAATCCTGATCAGATCGGCAACACGGTCAGTTTTGAGTTCCTCGCCTCGGGCCGCGTGGATGGCTATCTCAAGGACCGGGTCAGCCGGGACAGCATCGCCAACGACAAGAACATCAGCGTCGAACAGCTTGATCTGGTGGACCAGCTGATCGACGGCGGCACGGTTGAAAAGCGCTTTAATCTGGCCTTTATCACGGGTGCTGACAGCTCGGACGCGCGGCCCGAATCCGCCGGGATGGGCGTGTCGATGCTGGGCTCGCTCTTCATGATGCTGGTGGTGCTCGTGTTGTCGCTGCCCATCGGGGTGGCAGCCTCGATCTATCTGGAGGAATTCGCGCCCAAGAACTGGATCACTGACATCATCGAGGTGAATATCTCCAACCTCGCTGCCGTGCCTTCCATCGTTTTCGGGATCCTCGGGCTGGCGGTCTTTATCAACTACATGCACCTGCCGACCTCCGCGCCGCTGGTGGGCGGGCTGGTGCTGACGTTGATGACGCTGCCGACGATCATCATCTCCACCCGCGCCTCGCTCAAGGCGGTGCCACCCTCGATCCGCGATGCCGCCCTTGGGGTTGGTGCCTCCAAGATGCAGTCGGTCTTTCACCACGTGCTGCCGCTGGCCGCGCCGGGCATCCTGACCGGCACCATCATCGGTCTCGCGCAGGCGCTTGGTGAAACCGCACCCCTCCTGCTCATCGGTATGGTCGGCTTCATCGCCTCCAACGCGCCTGACAGCATTGCCAGCGGCCTGCTTGATCCCAACTCTGCCATGCCCGCGCAGATCTACGAATGGGCCCGCCGGTCAGACCCGGCATTCTACGAACGCGCCTGGGGTGGTATCATCATCCTTTTGATGTTTCTGATCACGATGAACACCATCGCCGTGATCCTGCGCCGCCGCTTTGAGCGCCGCTGGTAAGGGAGAGACGCCATGAACGACATGAGAGTACTGGAGAGAGACGTGGACACCGACGCTATCAAGATCGCCGCGCGTGGCGTCCAGGTTTTCTACGGGGACAACCACGCCATCAAGGATGTGGATGTAGACATTCAGGACAAGACCGTGACCGCCTTTATCGGCCCGTCGGGATGCGGTAAATCCACTTTCCTGCGCTGTCTCAACCGGATGAACGACACCATCGACATCTGCCGCGTCGAGGGAAACATCCATATCGACGGCGAGGACATCTATGATCGCCGCGTCGATCCGGTGCAGCTGCGCGCCAAGGTAGGCATGGTGTTTCAGAAACCCAATCCCTTCCCCAAGTCGATCTATGACAACGTGGCCTACGGGCCGCGCATCCACGGGCTGGCCAAGAACAAGGCAGCCTTGGATGACATCGTGGAAAGCGCGCTGCGTCGCGCGGCGATCTGGGACGAGGTCAAGGACCGGCTGAGCGCGCCGGGCACGGGGCTCTCTGGCGGGCAACAGCAGCGCCTGTGCATCGCACGGGCGGTCGCCACGGAGCCAGAAGTATTGTTGATGGACGAGCCCTGTTCGGCGCTCGACCCCATCGCGACGGCGCAGGTCGAAGAGCTGATCGACGAGCTGCGGCAGAATTATTCGGTGGTGATCGTCACCCACTCCATGCAGCAGGCCGCGCGGGTCAGTCAAAAGACCGCGTTCTTCCACCTCGGCAACCTCGTGGAATACGGCGAGACCGGCACGATTTTCACCAACCCCGAAGACAGCCGCACCGAAAGCTACATTACAGGTCGGATTGGATAAGCAGATGCAGGACCAACACATCGCCTCGGCCTTCGACCGCGATCTCGAAGCGATTCAGGCGCAAATCATGAAGATGGGCGGGCTGGTCGAGGCGGCGATCCGTGACAGTGCGCGATCGCTCGACACCCGGGACGAGGAGCTGGCAGAGGCGGTGCGCCGCGCCGACCGCACCATCGACGGGCTCGAAGAGATGATCAACGAGGAGGCTGCCCGCGTCATCGCTCTGCGTGCGCCCACCGCGCGGGATCTGCGGCTCATTCTCAGCGTGATCAAGATCAGCGCCAACCTCGAACGGATCGGTGATTACGCCAAGAACATGGCCAAGCGCACCGGCGTGCTGTCTCAGATGGCCCCCGTCGATGACAGCACCGGTGCCCTGCGCCGCATGGCGATCGAGGTGGAGCGGATGCTGAAAGACGCGCTCGATGCCTATATCCAGCGCGACGCGGAATGGGCGCTGGAGGTGATCAACCGCGACCGTGAGGTCGATCAGATGTACAACGCGCTTTTCCGGGAGTTCCTGACCTTCATGATGGAAGATCCACGGAACATCACCGCCTGCATGCATCTGCACTTCATCGCCAAGAATGTGGAGCGGATGGGCGATCATGTGACCTCCATCGCTGAACAGGTCGTCTATCTCGTCACCGGCGAGCACCCCGAAGACGCGCGGCCCAAGGCGGACCGCACATCGTTGGTTGCAGAAGGATCAAAGTGATGTCAGCCGATCAACCCCGCGTTCTGGTGGTCGAGGATGAGCCCGCACAGCGCGAGGTTCTGGCCTACAATCTGGAGGCCGAAGGCTTTGCCGTCAGCCGCGCCGAGAACGGTGAAGAGGCGCTGATGCTGGTGGATGAGACGGCACCGGACGTGATCGTGCTGGACTGGATGATGCCAAACCTGTCGGGCATCGAGGTCTGCCGTCGTCTCAAGATCAAGACCGAGACGCGCGCGATCCCGATCATCATGCTCTCTGCGCGGTCCGAGGAGGTCGACCGCGTGCGCGGGCTCGAGACAGGCGCCGATGACTACGTGATCAAGCCCTATTCGGTGATCGAACTGATGGCGCGGGTGCGCAGCCAGTTGCGCCGGGTGCGCCCTGCCGCCTCGGGCGAGCGGCTGGAGTATGAGGATATCGTGCTGGATGCCACCAGCCACCGGGTCAACCGCGGCGAGAGTGAGCTCAAGCTTGGCCCGACCGAGTTTCGCCTGCTCTCCACTTTCATGGAAAAACCGGGTCGTGTGTTCTCACGCGAGCAATTGCTCGACCGGGTCTGGGGGCGCGACATCTACGTCGATACCCGAACGGTGGACGTGCATATCGGACGGCTGCGCAAGGCGCTCACGCAGCACGGTGGCTCTGACCCGCTGCGCACGGTGCGCGGCGCGGGCTACGCGCTCGGGTAGACGCCAAATCAAGTTTGGCGTGCCAAGCGCCGCTCGGGAACCTGCGGCGAAGACTGACCTGCCGGAGCCGCGGTGCGCCAGACAAAGCATCATGTCGCGGGCAGCGCGCTGCCCGCGTCCGCCGGATCACGGTGCGACAGGGCGCAGTCCGAGGATTTTGCGCGCCTGCGCAGTCGTCGCCACGGGGCGATCGTATTTTGCGCATAGATCCACCGCCCGCTTGATCAGCGCCGCGTTGGAGGGCGCCAGTGTCTGGCGGTCCAGCCGCACGTTGTCCTCCAGCCCCGCGCGCGTGTGGCCACCGGCGGCAATGGCCCATTCGTTGACCTTCACCTGCGCCGCCCCGATGCCCGCCGCACACCACTGCGCCCTGGGCGCCCGGGTCCGCATCGTCTCCACGTAGAAATCAAAGACACGCCTGTCGGCGGGCATGGCGTTTTTCACGCCCATCACGAACTGCACGTATAGCCTGCCGGGGATCATGCCGGTCTCCTGCAACCGGATCGCCTGCAGGATATGTGACAGATCAAACGCCTCGACTTCCGGCGTGATCTCGTAGCGCCGCATCTCGCCCGCCAGCCACTCGACAAGGTCAGGCGGGTTTTCGTAGACCCGCGTGGGAAAGTTGTTCGAGCCTACGGACAGTGACGCCATATCGGGCCGCAAGGACAGCATTCCCCCACGCGCCCGGCCAGCCCCCGACCGTCCGCCAGTGGAGACCTGAAAGATCATCCCGGGGCAGTGTTTCCCCACCCCCTCTTTCAACGCGGCAAAGCGCTCGGGGTCCGAGGAGGGGGTCTGGTCGTCGTTGCGCACATGGGCGTGGCAGATGGCAGCCCCGGCCTCAAAGGCTTCCTGGGTGCTTTCGATCTGCTCGCTCACCGTGATGGGGACTGCGAGGTTGTCTGCCTTTGTGGGCACACTGCCGGTGATGGCAACGCAGAGGATGCAGGGCTCAGACATCGAAGAAAACCGTCTCATCGGGTCCTTGCAAGTGAATATCGAAATGATAGCTGCCCAGTCCGTCAGCCCATGCGATCAGCGTGCGGACCCGATCTGCCGGGCTGACCTGCGCCAGTGCGGGATCGGACGTGTGCACCCGCGCGTCCTCCGGAAAATACATGCGCGTATGGAGGCCGGTGTTGATGCCGCGTGCCACAATCCAGAGCGTGATATGGGGCGCCATCACCGTATCCTGGCCGATCCGCACCGTACCCGGGCGAATGGTTTTGAGCCGCCAGATGCCGGTTTCCACATCCGTGGCCTTTCGTGCCCACCCGGTGAACCCGGGCGATCCGTAGCGGCCCGACGCATCCGCCTGCCACAGCTCGATCATCGCGTCGCGCAGGGGTGCGCCCGCGCCGTCGAAGATCTTGCCGCTGATCTCAATCCGTGGGCCGGGTATGGCGTCGGTCAGCATCTGCGCGCCGAGGTCTTGCGGGAATACGCCAGCGATCCCGGCAGCATTCGGCATGCAGCCGATATGCAGGTAGGGTCCTGCGGTCTGGGATGCGGTCTCGGGTAACGGTTTGCTCACATCCCCTCCGGCCGGTTCTCGAAATAGCTGGCCCGCCGTCCCCGCAGCACGATGTCAAAGCGGTAGGCGAGCGCGTCCCCGGGCAAGCTCGCCTCCATGTCGAGCGGGGCGATCAGACCCGCGATCGCCGTTGGATCGGGGATCGCCGCCACGATGGGGCAGCGCTGGATGAGCGGATCGCCTTCGAAATACATCTGAGTGATCAGCCGTTGCGCAAAGCTCGTTCCGAAGACGGAAAAGTGGATATGCGCGGGTCTCCAGGCGTTCTCATCGTTGGGCCAGGGGTAGGGTGCCGGCTGGACCGTGCGCAGGCGGTAGCGGCCGTGTGCGTCGGTGATGACCCGTCCGCAGCCGCCGAAGTTCGGATCAAGCGGGGCAAGGTAGCCTTCGGCGCGGTGACGGTAGCGGCCGCCTGCATTGGCTTGCCATACCTCGATGAGCGCGCCTGGCAATCCGCGACCGTTCTGATCCCTCAACTGACCGTGCACGATGATCTGCGGGCCGACAGCACGTTGTCCCGCGGCGGCGAAGTTTCGGGTCAGATCGCTGTCGAGCGGACCAAGCAGGTCGTGACCAAAGACCGGTCCGCTCTCTTCGCTTGGCGTGGATGGCAGGGTGATACGGGCGTGCTGCGGCGCCCGCAGACGGGTGCTGCGGTAGTCGGGCGTCAGCGCGGGCGGCTGGCGTGTCCAGTCGCGCGGCAGCAGGGGCCCGGGCGATCCGGTCACGGGTCGCGGTCCATCTCGGCAAAGGTTTCCTTGGCCAGCCTCAGCGCGGTGTTGGCGCGCGGCACACCGGCATAAATGGCCACATGTTGAAAGGTTTCGATCACATCGCGCTGGCTCGCCCCGGTGTTGAGCGTGGCGCGGATGTGCATGGGAATTTCGTCGAAGTTGCCCAAGGCAGCCAGCAGTGCCAGCGTCAGCATGGAGCGCTCGCGCAGGCTGATGGCATCCGAGGACCAGACCGTGCCCCAGGCCGCTTCGGTGATCAGCTGTTGAAAATCGGCATCAAGTTCGGTTTGCGCCGCTGCCGCCCGGTTCACATGCGCATCGCCCAGAACTTCTCTGCGCCGCCTGGTTCCCGCGGTGTAGCGATCCGTCATGATGTGCCCTCCCTGCCGCAGCATCACCATAGGTCACGGAAAGGGCGCGCGAAAGTCGTTGGTGCGCGCAAGGCGGAGCTATTCCGCTGCACTCAGGTGCTGGCCACGACCCGACAGATGCGCCCAGAGCCGGTCCCGGTCCACCGGTTTGGAGATGAGCGGGATGCCAAGATCCTTGCAGCGCTGACGCAGCTCGCGGGTCCGGTCCGCCGAGAGGATCGCGGCGGGCACCTGACCGTAGATCTCTGTCAACCGATGATAAAGGTCGATCCCGGTCCAGTCGCCGCCCAGTTGGTAGTCGATCAGGAAGGCATCGGGCATCAACTGGATCTCGTGCATCAACTCCAGCGCTTCCTCCGCCGATTGCGCGAGGATCACGTCACCGCCCATGTCCTCCACCACAAGGCTGAGGGCGGCGGCAAAGGCCGGATCGTTCTCCACCAGCATCACCAGAAGGCCGCTCAGGTCGTGCTGCGCCGGGCGGGCCGGGGCGGATTGATTGATATCACGGGGCAGGGCGGCGGCGTCGATGGGCACCGCAAGGGTAAAGCAGCTGCCTTTGCCCGGTTCGGACCACAGGCCAAGGTCGTGGCCCAGCCCTTTGCAGGCCCGCTCGACGATTGCGAGACCAAGCCCAAGGCCACCGTCCGATGCTTGCGGCGCGAGGCGGCTGAACTCCTGAAAAATCTGCTTTTGATCCTGTTGTGCGATGCCGCAGCCCGTATCCCACACCTCGATACGTGCGGTCCCGCCGCTGCGCCGCACTCCCAGCAGCACGCGCCCGGCATCGGTATAGCGCAGCGCGTTTGACAGCAGGTTCTGCAGAATGCGCCGCAGATAGGCCGGGTCACTGCGCACGCTGAGGGTGCTGTCGAGGATGTGCAGCTCAACGCCTTTTGCCGCGGCACTCGCCGCCAACTCATCGCGCAAGGGGGCGACGATGTCCGACAGACGCACTGCCTGAACGTTGAAGATCGCCTTGCCCGCATCAAGGCGCGAGATGTCCAGCAGCGCTTCGATGATCTGCTGCGCGCCCATCAGCGCCTTTTCGGTCTTGCCGATGACCGCCTGTGCTTCGCCGGGTATCACCTTGTCGCTGAGCGAGGAGACAAAGAGCTTTGCCGCCGACAGCGGTTGCAGCAGATCGTGGCTGGCGGCCGCAACGAACCGGGATTTGGACGCATTGGCCCGCTCCGCTTCGGCAAGCGCGAGGCCCAGCTCATGGGTGCGATCGCGCACGCGGCGTTCGAGCTTTTCGTTCATTTCAAAGAGCGCGCGGGCGGCTTCACGCTCGGCGGTCACATCGGTAAAGCTGATGACGAACCCATGATCCGGCATCTCCTGCGCAAAGACGCTGTAGGTGCGGCCATCCTCGCGGCAGATCTCAAAGGCGATGGGGGAGCGGCCGGAGCTGCGGTTGGCCCAGTTGCGCAGGCTTTCTGCATCGTAGCCGTCATTGAAGACCAGCTGGTCGCGCAGCCGGTCGATCAGATCGGCAAAGCGGATGCCCAGCGTCACGCGCGGTTTGGGTAGCGCCAGCAGACCGTCCATCTTGCTGTTCCAGCCCACCAGCGTGCGGTCGCTGTCAAAGATGCACACCCCCTGATTGAGGTGATCCAGCGTCGCCTGCAGCATCCGCGCCTGTTCGTCGCGCAGCCGCGCGCGTTCCTGTCGTTCCAGCTGGATAATGTCCGAAATGTCGGTCTGCAGAATGACCGTACCGCCGCCGGAGGTGCGGTGCTCGCTGACCTGAAGCCAGCGATCCTCGGCCAGGCTGACGTTAAAGACCACATGCCGATCAAGGTGCCGCGCCATGCGCCGCCTGGCCCAGTCGGCGGGCGTCTGATCCTTGGGCAGGGACAGCGTGTCACTTTGCGAGATCAGCGTGACGTAGCGGTCAAATGTCAGCCCCGATGCGAGCTGCGGCATCACATCCGGCAGGTCTTTGCAAAACCGGCTGTTAAAGAGCACCAGCGTGTCGTTGGTGTCAAACAGGGCGAACCCTTCCTCGATGGTCTCAATCGCCTCTGCCAGATCGGAACGCGCGGTCTCCGTCTCCGCCCGCGCCACTTCGAGCCGTGCGTTGGAATCCTGCAACAGATCCAGCGTGCGCTCCAGATCGCGGGTACGTTCGCGCACCTGGTTCTCCAGCAGGGCGGCGCGTTCGAACTGACGGTAGGCCAGCCCCGCCTGCGCATTCTTCTGCTCCACCCGGCGCATGAGCGATTGCGTGATCACCAGCAGCTTTTCGTTCTGCCGTTCCAGGCTGTCGTTGGGGTTGATCAGCGACATCCACCGTCCCCCTCCGGATCCGGTGGATAAAAGGCCACACCGCTCATGGTATGATTGACGTGCAGGGGGCCGTTCTGTTCGCCATAGGTCGAAAAGCCCACGACCCTGTGCTGCGCCAGCACGTCCGAAATCGCGCGGGACTGCTGGGTCTGTTCGGCCTCGATCCGCCGCAGGATGCAATCACAGCCGATGATGTCGCTGGGTTTGCCGTCCTGTCCGAGCGCGTCCAACTCGTCGCTCAGGTGGGTCACCATGTTCTGCGGTCTGGCAACCGTCAGCACCATGCCCTCGTCGATGGCGGAGAAAAAGACCAGATCGCCCGCCGCGTTGACCTGCTGGATCGCGCGCACGTGGTGGCTGTCCCCGATGCGTACCACGACCGGGTGCGCGGCAAATGTGAACTGGTCCAGCTGATCGGGATCCTTGCCGACGATCCGGGCATACTCGCGCGCAGCGGGTTCAGCGTTGATGGCCTTGACGATGCGCTTGGCGGGATCCGCTTCGGTGACGACCATCTGGTTGGCCGTGGGTACCAGATGATCGAGGCTGAAGACATGCGTGCGCAGTTTCGTGCGCACCAGTGTCAGCACCGCTGCGTTTTCGGCGACCTGTCCATCCAGTGAGACAAATGTCCGGCGAAAGGCCGTGCCATCGCCTGCCGAGCCGCCGAAAACCGGCATATCGCCGAGGGCCGGGGCAATCGTGGCGGTGAGCGTATCTTCACTGAGCGACAGGCCGTCGACCACGAGGAACCCGAACCCGCCGGTCATTTTCGGCGTGCGCTGTTGCAACCCCATCCTTGCCAGGGTGATGCGATCTACGACTGTTTGGGTGTCCATCCGGTCGATGGTGTCGATCATCAGGGAAGAGGTGGTAAAGGTATCCTCAGGAAAGCCGATGGCGACGATCGTTCCGTCAGCGTAGCCCGTGCTGGTAATCTCGCCCGCCGTGGTGCAGCCCACCACATCCGTGCCGGGAAAGCGGCGTGCGGCATCGGCCATGACGGACGCGAAATCTGCGCGGGGCGTGACAAGCAGACTGACAAGGCTGAACGGACCCGGCCCCAGCTGACTGCACAGCACATCGAGAGGCGCGGGATCGGACCCGCACACCTGCGCTGTACGCAAAACACTAGATGCATCTGAGCTGTCCGGACTGGCGAGGTCCCGGAACCCAGTATTGGCGTTCATTTCGAATTTTCTCCCTGACAGGGAGCATAAAATGGCTAGGATGAGCTTGGCAAGACATTTGAAAACTTGGCGTCCTGCGCCACCAGCACCGCCTGGGTGCGGCTTTGCACGCCGAGTTTGCGCATGATCGCTGTCACATGCGCCTTGACGGTCGTCTCCGCAATGGAAAGATCAAAGGCGATCTGCTTGTTCAGCTTGCCCTCGCAGATCAGCTCCAGGATGCGCGCCTGCTGGTTGGTGAGCGAGGACAGCCGTGACAGTGTCTTGGCGCCCCTCTCCTGTCCGCTGCCTTCGACAAAGCCCGCGGGTGTGAAGGTTCCGCCCGCTGCAATATGGTCCAAAGCCTCCCGAAAGACCGAGCGGTGGCTGTGTTTGGGCACAAAGCCCGAGGCACCCGCCTCGATGGCGCCGCCGATGATGGCGTTGTCGGTCATGGAGGAAACGACGATCACGGACGCACTGCTTGCCGCCCGTTTCAGCCGGATCAGCCCATCGAGCCCGCTGACATCCGGCAGGTTGAGATCGAGCAGGATGAGGTCGGGCGGGGTCGCCCCTTCGATCCTTTCCAGCGCCTGTGCCATGCAATCGGCGGTATGGACGTGCGAAAATGCCGCAACCGATCTGAGGGTCAGTTCCAGCGCATCGCAAAATAGCGGGTGATCATCCACCACGAGCGCCCAGCCTGCGTGGGGTGTCTTGTGGTCGTTCGAGGCGATTTCTTGCGTCATCATGGCGTCATCCTAACGTCGCAAAGCGGTCAAATCCATGCAGCAAAGAGTCTTATAGTGAAGGACGCACCCCATTTGCAGGGTGCGCCCGGTGTTACAGGGCCTCTCGGCCCGGCGCCTTACTTGCTGGCGTACTGCCGCGGCAGGCGGAAGGTCCAGAGCATGCCGCCCTGATTGAGGTAGCTGACCTTCTTGGCCACTTCACCCCCCCACAGCGGGACAGCACCGCCCCAGCCGGAGATCACCGTGACGTATTGCTCGCCGTCCTGCTCCCATGTGATGGGCTGACCGACGATGCCGGAGCCTGTCTGGAAAGACCACAACTTGTCCCCTGTCTCATCATCAAAGGCGATGAACTCGCCCGATGGCGTGCCGGTGAACACCAGACCGCCCGCGGTGGCCATGACACCACCCCAGAGCGGCGCCTCGTCCTTGTACTCCCATTTCACCTCACCGGTGTCGGGGTCGATGGCCTTCAGGCTGCCGATATGGTCTTCGTAGTTGGGCTTGATGGTAAAGCCCGAGCCGAGGTAGGCCGCACCCTTCTTGTAGGTGATGGGCTCGTTCCAGATATCCATGCCCCATTCGTTGGAGGGCACATAGAAATTGCCGGTATTGGCGGAGAACGCCATCGGCATCCAGTTCTTGCCACCCAGGAACCCGGGGGAAGAAAAGACCACATCGCCCTTCTTGCCATCGGCAGAACTGGCCGGATCACCGGGGCGGTTCTCCTCGATGAAGATCGGACGCCCGTTCTCGTCGATGCCGCTCGCCCAGGAGATGTCCTTGACGAAGGGCACGGCAGAGACGAATTTGCCGTCTTCGCGGTTCAACACGTAGAAGAACCCGTTCCTGTCCGCCGTGGCAAAGCGGTCGTTGCCGTCACGGTCGGTATAGGCCACCACCTCGTTGACGCCGTCATAGTCCCAGCCTTCGCGGGGTGTGGTCTGATAGTGCCATTTGATCTCACCGTTGGACGGATCGATGCCCAGACGCGAGGCGGCGTAAAGATTGTCGCCCGAATTGCCGTCCGTGGGGGTACCAGCATTGCGCAGGTGGCTGTTCCAGGGCGCGGGGTTGCCCGTCCCGAAGACCAGCGTGTCGGTGTCCGCGTCATAGGAACCGCCGAGCCAGGTCGCCCCGCCGCCGGTCTTCCACATATCGCCCGGCCACGTGGCGTTGAGCGTGCCTGTCATGGTGCTTTCTTCGCCGTTGAGCGTGCCCATGTGGCCTTCGATCACGGGGCGGGTCCAGACCAGATCGCCGGACTCCGCATCCCGCGCCTGTATCTCGCCGACGATCCCGAATTCACCGCCTGAATTGCCGGTGATCACCAGCCCTTTGACGATCAGGGGTGCTGCCGTGTAGCTATAGCCCGCCTTGTAGTCAGCGATCTTCTTGTTCCAGACCACATCGCCGGTGTCTTTGTTCAATGCGACGATCCGCGCATCGAGCGTGCCGAAATAGACATTGTCGCCGTAGATCGCCGCACCGCGGTTGACCACGTCACAGCAGGGCAGAATCCCCTCGGGCAAACGCGCGTCGTACTGCCAGATCTCTTTGCCGGTCTTGATGTCGATGGCGTACATGCGGCTGTAGGAGCCGGTGATATACATCACACCATCGTGCACGATCGGCTGCGTTTCCTGACCGCGCTGCTTTTCACCACCCAGCGAGAACGCCCAGGCGGGCACGAGGTTTTCCACGTTTTCCTTGTTCAGGGTGTCCAGCGGGGAGTAGCGCTGCAGGTGCCGCCCCATGCCATTTGTCAGAACATCCTGCGTGGATGCGGCGTCATTGAGCAGCATCTCTTCGGTCACCTCGGCGTGCAGCGCCGTGGTGCTCAGAAGTGCCGCTGTGACAGCGATTGCGAACCTTTTCATTGGGCTCCTCCCTATGGATTTACGACAACAGATCCGAACGGCCGGGCCGCGGGATCGGTCAATGGGGAGTATTCCGCCGATGCGCTGCTGGGGCTATTGGCCAATGGTCGTAGGGGTGTCGGGGACAGGCAGCGGATCGATTGAAAGTTTTGGTCAGCCGGCATCAACCGGTCGCCCGGCGGGCACCGCCGGGCAGCGCTCGACCCGCCTGCAGGGCGGTCGCTTCTCGCCCCCCTCAGGTCAGGCGTAGCCCTTTTCGCGAGAGGCCTTCGTCGCGGGTCGCCCGGCACGACTTACTGGGTGGGCCGGAAGGCAGCCCCCCAGGGAAAGCGGCCCACCTTGATCGATTTGACCGCCTCGCGGCTGGCCACGTCGATCACCGTCACATCCCCTGACACACCATTGGTGGTAAAGAGCTTTGAGCGATCTTCGTTGAAGTCCATGTGCCAGACGCGGCGACCGACGAGGATATAGTCCTCCACCTCAAAGGTCTCCGCGTTGACAACCGCCACGTGGTTCGAGGGACCGAGGGCGACAAAGGCATGGGTATCGCCCGTAGTGAATTCGAACCCGACGGGCTGCACCTTGTCGGGGTGTACGCCCTGCACCTCAAAGGTGATCTTGGCCTTTTCCGCCTGATTGCCGGTATCGAATACCGTCAGCGTTCCGCCGATCTCGGAGCTGACCCACATTTCGGTCCCCTCCTTGGCAAACTCCGCATGACGCGGGCGACTGTCCACCAGCGTGTTGGCGAAAAGTTCCTGGGTTTCGGTGTCGATCCAATGGGCCATGTTGGTCGTCTCGGAGGTGGTGATGGCGATCTTGCCATCGGGCGAGACGGCCATGCCCTCGGGCTCTACGCCGACGCTGATCTGGGCGATGACCGTCCGGCTTTCCACATCGACTACCGTGGTGATCGCATCGTCCTCATTGGCGATATAGAGGTGCTTGTCATTGGGATGCAGCACGAATTGCTCGGGATCCTCGCCCGACGGCAGGTCGTGCAGGATCTTGCCCGTGGTCGGGTCCATCACCTGCACGGTATTGCTGTCGGAGGCGCAGATGTAGACCTTGGAGAAATCCTTTGAAAAGATGATGCCGCGGGGGCGTTCGCCGGTCTCGTAGGTGGCGATCACCTCCAGCGTGTCGGTTGAGATCACCGAGACGGTGTCGTCCTTCTCATTGGTGACCCAGATTTCACCCGCATGGGCGGTGGTGCTGAGCAAAAGGGCGGTGGCAAGCGTGGTACGGATCATTGAAAGGCCTCACATGTGCTTTCGGGCTGGTCGAGCCCGAGACTGTCCAGTTCATTGACGTGGTGCAGGAACCCCTCCAGCGGCGCCTGTGCGACAAGCGCGCGGGGATGTGCCAGCGCGATGGGTTGGCGCAGCTGTCCGTTCCAGGGGCGGAAGGTCAGGGGACGGCCCTTGAAACCCGCCAGCGTGAAATCCGTTGACAGCATATAGGCGCGCACATCGGTGGCCTCCGCGCTGCCAGTGCGGGTGACGGCCTCGCCCAAGGTGCGAATGGCGGCCCAGGCGGCATAGTCCGGCGACTGCATGGCGCGGCTGTGTGCCTCCGAGAAGCGCGACTGCAGTTGCGCCGCACCCCATTGCTCGATCACCGGCGACCAGGTCAGCGCCGACAACCCTTCGGAGCCGGTCACGGGCCGCGCCTCCCAGGTGTTATAGAGCACGTAGCGGCCGAAATCATGCAGCTCATCGGCGAGGATCATCGCGTCGTAATCGCCGAAATCCTGGGTGAAGAGGGGCACCTCCTGGCTTGCGTTGCGACGCATGTCAGCGTCGAATTCCCAGGTCTTCTCTGCCGAGAGGCTCAGCCCGAACTTCTCAAGCGAGCGGCGCATGGCGCGGGCGTAGGCCAGATCCTGCGGGTGGGTCCCGGCAATCATCACCAGATCGGACCAGCGTTTCGTCACGAAGAACTGCGCCAGTGCGTCGGTGCGCATCGCGTCCGACGGCAGCGTGTGAAAGAGGTTTGCGCGGCAGTCCGCATCGCGCAGGCTGATATCGCCCTCGGAGACATTGAAGATCAGCGCATCCTGCGCCGCGGGCAGATCGGCAATGGCCGTTTGCACATCAGCCGGTGCATGCAGGATCAGATAGGGGCTCCGGGCCAGTGCCGTGCGCGCCGCGGCGAGCGCATCGTCACCTTCGGACACCATGACCTCGGTCAGGATATGGGTCTGGCCCAGAAACTTGCCGGTCGTCTCGTTGTCCGCAAGACCAGTCCTCACACCAGCCAGGCCGATGTCGTGGGGGATGGGATCGAGGTTCGACAGCGTCGGCGGCAGCGGCACCTCCACATGCAGATAGGTAGCCTCCAATGTGACATCCGACAGCGCGGGCTGTGCGCAGCAGAGTACGCCGATCACGGCAAGAAAGCGGTACATGATGGTATCCTCCCAATACCTAAGTATCGGGTTGGCGCAGGGCCTTTGAATTCGACTTTAGTCGGGGAGAGGTGCTTTGCTGGCGTGTAACTTATTGTACTAAAACAATAAAACCGTCGCAGAGCGCGGCGCACCCAACCAAAGTCCCATATCCCCGTCGCCGGAGGCTGCGTAGAAGCACACCAAACGCAACAATCCATCCGGGAGGAGAGATATGGCACGTCAAACGAGAACGCTTTGCGCGGCGGCACTGGGCCTGATGGGGGCTGCGACACTTGCCTTTGGTCATGGCGATGTCTCGCCGCAGGCGGTGGATACGGCCGGTCTGCCCAAGACAGGTGACGAATGGCTGATCGAGAACCCCTACCGCGCCGACAAGGTGGGCGACGAGGTCTGGCTGACGGCAATCGAGATCGGCGCCTCGGGGTATAATCAGAACTGTGCCCGCTGCCACGGGCTGGAGGTTGTCTCCGGTGGGCTGGCGCCCGATCTGCGGTTCCTTGAGGCCGAGGAATACGGCGATGAATGGTACGTTGAGCGGTTTCGCACCGGCTACACCCAGAACGGTACCACCAAGATGCCTGCCTTCGGCGAGCTTCTGGGACAGGACGCTGCCTGGGCCATTCGAACCTATATCGAGACCCGCCCGGACGGCGATGCGATGGAGGAATACGCAGGCGAGCTGAAAGGTTTGCGCGACACGCTGGCAGGCTATGCCAGCGATCAGTCGGGCGCCGATCCGGATGCGCTGAAGGCGCGGCTCAATGAGATTGCGGGTAGCATCGAGACGTTGTCGGGCGCGCCTGTGGCGGATTCCGTGGCCTTCCGTGCTGCCAAGCTGATCGACGGCACGCCGGAGCGCTACCGCGCTGCCGCCGAAACCCTCACCATCGGCTTGTCCGCCGCGCAGTAGCCATGCGCGTCACACTGACTTCGCTGCTACTGGCCGCTGGCCTGTCCTTGCCCGGTGCTGCCGGCTGGGCAGCGGATCCCTGTGCGGATCACGTGCCGCAGCCCCGGCCCCAGAACGCCAGCCGTGATATTGTGGGGCAGGAAATGGACGTTCTGCAGGAGCAGGGGCACATGCTCTTTGCGGTCTATGAGGACTATCCGCCCTACAGTTGGGAAAAGGGTGGCAAGCCGCACGGCGTCGATGTGGAGATCGCCCGGCTGATTGCCGAGGATCTGGGGGTCGAGGCGCGGTTCAACTTCGTGGCGGCCGGCGAGAACCTTGACGCAGATCTGCGCAACAACATCTGGCGCGGTCCCATCGTCGGGGGGCGTGTTGCCAATGTGATGATGCGTGTTCCGTACGATTCGGCGTTCAAATGCCGGGTCGAGCAGGTGGTCTTCACCGGCCAGTACGCCACGGAGAGCATCGCGATTGCCTATGATGCCGCGAGCTACCCGGATGAAAAGCCGCTTCCTGCCTACTTTCGCTTCGATACAGTGGCAGTGGAGAACGATTCGATCTCGGATTTCTATCTGTCGGCTCTGGCGGGCGGGCAGCTGAGCGGCCAGATCCGCCGGTTTTCTACCATGCAGGAGGCGATGGCAGCCCTGCGTGCGGGCGAGACAAAAGCGGCGATGGGTCCGCTGGCGGAGCTTGAACACGGGCTGTCGGAGGGGCTGGAGGTTCATCAGCCGCCGCTGCCCGGTTTTGCCGTTGGCCGCTGGACGCTGGGGGTGGCGGTGAACTTTCGCTACCGGCCGCTTTCCTATGCAGTGGATGATGCCATTCGCTACGGGATCCAGGATGGGCGCATTCCGGCCATCTACGCCGCCTACGGTCTGAGCTACCAGCCGCCGGAGTGGTAATTGCGACCTTTGTCCTACTCCGGTGATTGCCAAGGACGGGTAACATGGTTTGACTGGGGTGGTCATACATCCCGAGAGGAGAGAACATGCAGCTAAGTGACGGCAGAGTGATCAATGCTGATGTGGCCACTGTCTGGGCGGCATTGCTCAGCCCGGATGTGCTCAAGGAATGCGTGCCAGGCTGCCAGGAGATGAGCGGCTCGCCCGAGGAGGGCTTCGAGGCGACGGTCGTCCAGAAGGTCGGCCCGGTGAAGGCGACGTTCAAGGGGGCCGTCAGCCTCACGGATATGGTTGAGCACGAGAGCCTGACCATCAGTGGCGAGGGCAAGGGTGGCGCTGCGGGCTTTGCCAAGGGCGGGGCGGATGTGCGGTTGCGTGCCGAGGGCGCGCAGACGGTGCTGGAGTATGATGTGGAGGCCAAGGTGGGTGGCAAGCTGGCACAACTGGGCAGCCGGATCATCGACGGGTTTGCCAAGAAGATGGCGGATCAGTTTTTCACGAACTTTCAGGATGCGGTCGGTGTGCCGGAGGCCGGTGATGCCGAAGCCGAGGCTGCTGCACCGGGTGAAAAGAAGAAAGGGTGGTTCAAGCGCCTTGCGGGTGCTTGAAGGGCCGAAGGTCTAACAGGGGAAGAGATTTATGCGTATAGATATGGTTGTGAACGGCAAGGAGGCCGGGGGCGAGGTCGAAGGGCGCACTGTCCTGTCGTCGTTTCTGCGGGATCAGCTGGCGCTGACCGGGTGTCATGTGGGCTGCGATACCTCACAGTGCGGCGCCTGCGTCGTCCATGTGGACGGGCAGGCGGTCAAGTCCTGCACCATGCTGGCAGCTGAGGCGGCAGGCTCCGAGATCACCACGATCGAGGGCATGGCCAATGCGGACGGATCGCTCAACGTGATCCAGCAGGCGTTTCAGGACCACCACGGGTTGCAGTGCGGGTTCTGCACGCCGGGCATGGTGATGTCGGCGGCCGCCTTGCTGAAGGAGAATCCCAAGCCGTCGGAGGCGGAAGTGCGGGATTACCTCGAAGGCAATATCTGCCGCTGCACGGGCTATCATAACATCGTCAAGGCGATCATGGCGGCCTCCGGTCAGGATGTGGTTCCGGTTGCCGCTGAATAGCCAGTCAGGGCTCTGCCCTCGCGCGGTCCTTGCGGACCGCGCTCACCCGGAGTTTTTCGGGCAAAGTGAAAGAGATCCTGTCATGCGGATGGCCCGGCGTTTCGGGTCCGAGGCATGGCACCGATAAATTGAGTGGGCCCTGGGCCCCCGTTCCACAGGGAGGAATGACATGCCAAAAGATGGCGGCATTGGCGCAAGTTCAAAGCGTCGCGAGGACGTCCGGTTTTTGACCGGCGAGGGAAATTACACGGACGACATCAATATCCGGGGGCAGGCGCATGTGTTCTTTCTGCGCTCGGATGTGGCGCATGGGGCGCTGAAGGGGGTGGATACATCCGATGCGGCGGGGATGCCCGGGGTGATCCGGATCTTTACGGGGGCGGATTTCGAGGCCGTGGGCGGGATGCCCTGTGGCTGGCAGGTGACCGACAAACATGGACAACCCATGCAGGAGCCCCGCCATCCGATCCTGGCGCACGAAAAGGTACGGCACGTGGGCGAGCCGATCGCCGCGGTTGTCGCGGAGACCTTGGAGCAGGCGCGCGACGCAGCCGAGGCGATTTCCGTGGACATCGACGAGTTGCCCGCGGTTGTCGATATGAAGGCTGCCGTGGCTAGTGACGACGTCAAGGTGCACGATGATCTGACCTCGAACCTTTGTTATGACTGGGGCTTCGTGGAGGAGAACAAGGCGGCAACCGATGCCGCGTTCGAGAAGGCGGCGCATGTGACGACGCTGGAGCTGGTGAACAACCGGCTGGTGGCCAACCCGATGGAGCCGCGCGTGGCCGTGGGCGACTATGCCCGCGGGACCGATGATCACACGCTCTACACCACCAGCCAGAACCCGCATGTGATCCGGCTTTTGATGGGTGCCTTTGTGCTGGGGATCCCGGAGCATAAACTGCGGGTTGTGGCACCCGACGTGGGCGGCGGTTTCGGCACCAAGATCTTCCACTACCAGGAAGAGGCTTTCGTGACCTTCGCGGCGAAAGCGTGCAACCGGCCGGTGAAGTGGACTTCATCGCGGTCCGAGGCCTTCATGTCGGATGCCCACGGTCGTGATCACGTCACCAAGATCGAGCTGGCACTGGATGCACAGAATAACTTCACCGCGGTGCGCACCGAGACCTTTGCCAATATGGGCGCCTATCTCAGCACCTTTGCGCCCTCCGTGCCAACGTGGCTGCATGGGACCCTGATGGCGGGGAATTACAAGACACCGCTGGTCTATGTGAACGTCAAGGCGGTGTTTACCAACACGGTGCCCGTGGATGCCTACCGCGGTGCGGGTCGGCCAGAGGCGACGTTCCAGCTGGAGCGGGTCATCGACAAGGCCGCGCGGGAGCTCAATGTGGATCCGGTGGAGTTGCGGCGACAGAATTTCATCCGGGAGTTTCCCTATGCCACGCCCGTGGCGGTGGAGTACGACACGGGCGACTATGACGCCACCATGGACAAGGTGCTGGAAATTTCCGACCGCGAGGGGTTTGCCGCGCGGCGGGCGGAGAGCGAGGCCAAGGGCAAGCTGCGCGGGTTCGGCATCAACTGCTTCATCGAGGCCTGCGGCATCGCGCCGTCGAACCTTGTGGGTCAGCTCGGCGCGCGTGCGGGG
The DNA here is from genome assembly GCF_947496515.1 of uncultured Roseobacter sp. Lineage (GTDB taxonomy): Bacteria > Pseudomonadota > Alphaproteobacteria > Rhodobacterales > Rhodobacteraceae > Roseobacter. The sequence continues at coordinate 330,738 of NZ_CANMDB010000004.1, forward strand.
CTTTATGAGAGCGCCACGGTACGGGTGAACGCAACGGGCGGTCTGGTTGTCATGACAGGCTCTCACAGCCACGGGCAGGGGCATGAGACGGCCTTTCCCCAGGTGGTGGCCGAGATGATCGGCATCGATGAGAGCATGATCGAGGTCGTCCATGGCGATACGGCCACGGCACCGATGGGCATGGGAACCTACGGGTCGCGCTCCATCGCCGTGGGTGGGTCGGCCATGGTGCGGGCGACGGAAAAGATCATCGCCAAGGCCAAGAAGATCGCAAGCCACCTGCTGGAGGCCTCCGAGGGTGACATCGAGCTGAAGGACGGTGCGTTCAGCGTCGCGGGCACGGATAAATCCGTGGCATGGGGTGATGTGACACTGGCGGCTTATGTGCCTCATAACTATCCGCTGGAGGACATCGAGCCGGGGCTGGAGGAGACGGCGTTCTATGATCCGTCGAACTTCACCTATCCGGCGGGGGCGTACAGCTGCGAAGTGGAAGTCGACCCGGCCACGGGTGAGGTGACCATCGAGCGGTTCGCGAGTGCTGATGACTTTGGCAATGTGATCAACCCGATGATCGTCGAAGGTCAGGTGCATGGCGGGATTGCCCAGGGTATCGGTCAGGCGCTGCTGGAGAACTGTGCCTACGACGAGAACGGGCAGCTGCTGTCTGCATCCTACATGGACTACACCATGCCGCGGGCGGACAACCTGCCGCCGATGGATCACTATGTGGTGGATCACTCTTGTCAGACGCCCTGCACGCACAATCCGTTGGGTGTAAAGGGCTGTGGGGAGGCCGGGGCAATCGGGTCGCCGCCGACAGTGATCAATGCGATCATTGACGCGCTGCAATCGGGTGGTCACAAGGTTGATCACATCGACATGCCGGCGACGCCAAGCCGCGTCTGGTCGGCGATCCACGGGTGAGAGATTGGGGAGTGATGCCGGCCGGTGTCAGGGGCTCTGCCCCGTTCGGCCTCAAACGGTCCTTTGGACAGTTTGCCGCTGGCGCGGGCCGGCCTCACCCCCCGGAGTTTATCTGGCAAGATGAGAGAGCCTTGCGGGGCTGCGGCTTGCCGGGAGAGGAGACAGGATATGTATAATTTCGATGTTGAGATGCCGGGCTCAGTCGCGGATGCGGTCAGTGCCATGGGGCGGGAGGAAGCGCAGGCGCTTGGCGGGGGGCAGACGTTGATCCCCACGCTCAAGCAACGGTTGGCGAGCCCGTCGGTTCTGGTGAGCCTGAGCAAGATTTCCGAGATGAAGGGTGTTTGCACCGGCGAGGACGGCGCGCTTTGTATTGGCGGTGCGACGGTGCATGCGGCTGTGGCGAAGGACGGGTTTGCCGGGCTCGCGGGGCTGGCATCGCGCATCGGCGATCCGGCTGTCCGGGCGCGCGGCACGATCGGCGGGTCGCTGGCCAACAATGATCCGTCGGCCTGCTATCCCGCGGCGGCCCTGGGCTGTGGTGCGACAATTGTCACCAATTCCCGCGAGATCGCGGCGGATGACTATTTTCAGGGAATGTTCGACACGGCGCTGGAAGAGGGCGAGATCATCACGGAGGTGCGCTTTCCTGTACCGGAGGTGTCGCGCTACGAAAAGTTCGTGCAGCCGGCTTCGCGCTTTGCGCTCGTCGGGGTATTTGTCGCCCGGTTCAGCGAAGGTGTGCGGGTTGCTGTGACGGGCGCCTCCGAGGACGGTGTGTTCCGCTGGGCTGAGGCTGAGGCTGCGTTGTCTCAGGCTTTCTCCGAGAACGCTGTGGATGGGTTGAGCGTACCTGCGGACGGGATGATTTCCGATCTTCATGGCTCCGCGGCCTATCGGGCGCATCTGGTTGGCGTGATGACCAAACGCGCAGTGGCCAACGCCGCGTGACACACAGGAGGGGCGCGGGTGATGCCGTGCCTCTGGTCGCTCTGAGGATCGGGAGGCCCGCATCACGCGGGCCTTTTTGTCGTCTTTCGGCGCTCAGACTGTGCTAAGGTCTCCATCCGGTGAGACGAGCGTGATGCGGCCCAGACCCGGGCGTGCGTCCTTGATTGATCTGATCTGCGCGAGCGGCGTCAGCACCAGCGCTGTCGAGAGGCTGTCGGCGAGCGTGGCGGTGGCGGCTTCGACCGAGACGCTCGACCAGTGGGGGCGGGCGGCAGGGTGCAGGATATGGGCCTCATGGCCCAGGTGCAGGGCGCCGGGGCTGGAGGTGGCGATGGCATGGTCCTGCAGGGTGCGGTTGCCCAGATGACCCCATCGGGGATCGCTGAGGCCCAACCGCCAAGGCCCGGCCAAGGCGCGGAATTCGCCGATGTTGATGAGGGCCTCGCGGAAACCGCGGCGCTGCAGTCCCGAGGCCACCGCATCGGTGGCGAAGCCTTGTGCGATCCCGTTGAAGGTGATGGCTTGGCCCCGCTCCAGCGTGACCGCTTCCGGGGTGAAGGTCACCCGTTCCCAGCCGACCCGCGCGCGCGCTGCATTTGCATTGCCACCGGTTGCCGATGCCTGCCAGAGGGGTTGAACGGTGGGATCAAAGAGGCCGTCCGTCAGGTGATACGCTGTGTCTGACGCCTGCATCAGCGCGAAAAATCGCGGGTCGGGCTGGTGAAGCTGTCCCGTCCGGTTGAGCTGGGACAGGGCCGAGCCAGGGTCATAGAGGCTGAAGAGTGCTTCGATCTCGCGCAGCGCGCGCCGGGCGTCGGTTAATGCGGCTTCGGTCTGCGCACGGGGCCCATTTAGCGTGATGGCGACGTCTGCGCCGAATGCGCGTCCGCGCCACGTACTGGCCTGGGCTGTAGCAGGAACGCAGGCAAAGCCCGCCGAGATGGCGATGAAACGGCGGCGCGACAGTCTCATTCCGCAGCCACCTTGTGGATGCCGCGACCGCGGGCTGCCAGGACCAATGGCACGCAGCGCGCCTTGTCCTCGTGAATGGAGACGCAGTCAAGGCATTGGAAGCATTCGGAATACTGGATCTCTCCGGTCTTGGCAATGGCACCGTAGCTGCATTTGACCCGGCAGAGCTGGCAGGGCGACCCGCAGGCCGCGCGCCGGGCGATCCAGTCGCGGCCCCTGATCTGGCCGCCGATCGCCATCACCGCACCGAGGGGGCAGAGGTATCGGCAGAAGCCCTTGAACAGCACCATGGAGAGCAGCAAAAGCCCTGCGGCATAGGCGACGTAATACCATTCGCGGATAAAGAAGGTGGTGATGGCGGTCTTGAAGGGTTCGACCTCGATCGCCTTGTCGAGCCGCGCGGGGGCGGTGAAGGCAACCACTACCAACCCGGCGAGCACCGCGTATTTCAGCCACTTCAATCGTGCGTCCCAGACGGGCGACGGGGTGATCTGCGGGACGCGCAGCAAACGGCCCAGATGGTTGGCGAACTCTTGCAGCGCGCCGAAGGGGCAAAGCCAGCCGCAGAAAAACCCTCGCCCCCAGAGGACGAAGCCCAGTATGGCTGCCGCCCAGACCATCAGCGAAAAGGGATCGTAGAGCAGGAAGGCGAAACTGCCGCCATCGACTCCGGTACGCAGGACGGCCAAGACCGTGGCGATTGACAGCTGTCCCTGTCCCCACCACCCCACGAAGACAGTCATGAAGGCGAGGATCCCCAGCCGGATGGGTGTGAACTGCGGGTGACTGGCAAGAGACGTCTGCGCCCGCACAAGCAGGACCGTCAGCCCCGCCAGAAAGACGCCGAGCACCGCCAGATCCGTGACCCGGTTCCGCAAGGCGTCCACCCAGGGCGGCGACGGTTTGACGACCTCTGCCCGGGCAAAGAATCGCTCCGGCGCGCTGTAGGGCAGCTCAAACGTGGCGGCGCCGATCTGTGGCTGAAACATCCCGTGTTCGCGTAACGCCTTGATCTGAAGGATCCAGTCCGCGGTGGGATCAAAGCCAAGCCGCCTGTCGGTGCGCAGGATGAGGGCGGTCCCGTCGCGGATCTCTTCTGGGACATCGGCGTGCAATTCGATGCTCAGATCCGCATCGCGGAAGGCCACGGGAAAGCCACCTTGTTCGGCGCTGATCAGGTCGGGCGCGGTATTGCGCACGAAATCCTCGGTGATCAGCCCGTGGCGGGCGGTCTCGATCACCAGCACCGGCTCGTCCATGGCGGAGATCGACATGAACTGCCTGAGCTCGGCCAGGCTGTCGTCCGAGAGGACCGCCCGGCCGACCGCGGGCGGGCCCAGATCGACCACCCAGAGGTCAAGGTATGTCTCGTCGGGGTAGTCGCGCGCGTCGGGGTCATCGTCTTCCCAGAGCGTTCCGGCAAAGGCCGCATCGACCTCGGCGTTGGTGACTGTCAGCCGGCGCGCGATGCCCTGATCCACCAGATCCTGCCAGCCGAGTGCTTCGTCATGTGCGGGATCGGGGTAGGCTGGTGGGCCGGTGGCGATCCCGTTCATCTTTTCGCGCGCCACCTGGAGTGTTGCTGCCAGCACGCTCTCGTGGGCGATGCGTACGCTCGCCGTGGCCTTGGTCACCCCGTCCAGGTAGACCAGCGCAGAGCCATCCGTGCCGCTGCCATAAGGGGTGCCAACCACCAGGCTGTCGGTGATGGAATGGCCGCGGTACTGCTCAAAGAACTTGTGGAACGCCGCCTGACCCAGGCCCGAGACAAAGATGGGCTCATTGTGGGACAGCAGCTTGACGTCGATGAAGCGACCGTCGAGATCCAGCACCACCAGCAGGTTGATCGGCGCGCCGGAAAAACCGGGCAGGGGGGCCATTGGCTCCGTCTCGAACACGAAACCCGCCTCCGCTCCGCCGGAGTTCAACAGCTGCCAGACGCCCGTATCGCTGATGCGGTCGCCCAGTGACATAGGCGGTACGATGTGCGGTGCGATATCCTCGCGCAGCAAGGGTTCCGCGACCGCGGCCGCGGCACAGAAAACCCACAGGATTGACGCCAACATGGCCGCGAGAAACGCGGATCGTACCCTCATCATGGTGGCAGTCTACGGATGCGGATTGTTGCTCGCCATGGGACTTAGGTCGCGCCGCGTCGGGGGTCAGCGGCCCTACGCCAAAAGTCGTGCTTTGGGAGCATGGCCGTCCGTGCTACCAAGACGTACCGAAAGAGGAGGAAGACACATGGCTTGGACGAAACCCATCATCCGCGAGATCGAATGCGGCATGGAAATCAACATGTACGGTCCCGGTGAGGACGACGAGCGCGGCGCCGAGCGCGACGTCATCTAAGCGCTCAGCGCGACGACACAATGCAGATTATTGTTCTTGGGGCAGCCGCCGGTGGGGGGCTGCCCCAATGGAATTGCGGATGCCGGAATTGCGCCGATGCGAGGGTCGGTCGGTTGCCGGTCATGACCCAGTCTTCGTTGGCGGTGTCCGTGGATGGGGTGTCCTGGGTCGTCCTGAATGCCTCCCCCGATATCGGCGTCCAACTTCAGCGCACGCCCCAGCTGCATCCTCGCAGCCTGCGCGATACGCCGATTGCCGCGGTGGTTCTGACCAACGGGGATATCGACCATATTGCGGGGCTGCTGACACTGCGCGAAAAGACCGCGTTTACGCTCTACACCACATCGGCAGGTGGCGAGATCGTCGAGACCAACAGTGTCTTCAACGTGCTCGACCCCGCTTTGGTCGCGCGGCAGACGGTGCATCTGGATCAGGGGTTTGAGCCGGTGAGCGGATTGACCGTGACCCCTTTCGCGGTACCGGGCAAGGTGGCGCTATTTTTGGAGGATGCCGACGCGCTGGATCTGGAGGCTGTGGGCGAGCAGACTGTGGGCCTGATGCTGGAGGCCGGTGGCAAGCGGGTTGCCTATGTGCCGGGCTGTGCCGCCATCCCGGACTGGCTGCGCAAGCGGCTGGAAGGCATTGATCTGTTGCTTTTTGACGGAACGGTCTGGGAAAACGACGACATGCCCCGCAGCGGGACGGGTCAGAAAACCGGGGCGCGTATGGGGCATGTGGCGCTGAATGGCGCTGGCGGGTCGCTGGCGGGATTTGCGGATTTGCCCGCACGCAAGGTGCTGGTCCATATCAACAATACCAACCCCGTTCTCCAGCCGGATAGCCCCGAACGCGCGGCGGTCCAGACAGCGGGCTGGGAGATCGCCCACGACGGGATGGCCATCACGCCCTGAGGTGCCGGCGAAGGCAGGGTGCGTCAGATGTACCGGAGGTCGAGAAATTCGCTTGCGATGCCAACGCGAAAGCCTTAGACCGCCCACGCAGGAGAGGTGCCGGAGTGGTCGAACGGGGCGGTCTCGAAAACCGTTGTGGGTGCAAGCCCACCCAGGGTTCGAATCCCTGTCTCTCCGCCACAGGCTTTTCTGGAACAGAAACGCTAGTTCCCTTCAGATCGAAGACCTGAGCGGCAGTTGCTTCGCAGATGCAACGAGAGCGCCCAAGGTTTGAACTATGTCCCTTGCGCCCCGCCACTTAGCCTTCATTTTATTGAGAAAATACCGGGCTTTGATCTTCTGCTACTGACCTACAAACAGATGTCTTGCGGTTGCTTCGATATATTAGCACCGATGGTGATGCCCAAGCTTAGTCATTTGACCTGGGCCTTCTAGGGGCGGGCGGATAAGGGCCATTGTTAACGCTTGGATTCAATGGCTGGAAAAGTATTGGACGACGGCCGCTCAACACGTCAATTAACGCCTTGCGGACCAACTTCTGCTCCCAATCGTCATCATTCCAACCTTGAGGAATGTAATTACCTTCAAGAATATCAAGCTGTTCTACTTTGAACTTCAACACCTTCGAGATTTCGTAGGTCAACTTCGTGAGCAAATTCTCTCTGGTTTTGGAGAATGTGATTTCATCATCTTTGTCCGCATCGGGCGGCAACCTTTCGCCAAGGTTTCTCAGGTAATTCTTCCAGGTAGAAATAACCTCGTGATCATTCACAAACTCAATTTCAATCAAATTTAATGCACCAACATGATCGAAGTGAATGGGCATTTTTCTTGTTCGCATCAAAGTTCGGAAGATATCCATTCGCCGGGCGCGAACTTCCTTCCGATCATGGGACATTCTTGTGATCCAAACCGCAACGGCAGGGCCAATGACTGCCGCGCCAGCAGTCGCGACACCTAAGATAGTTACTCCATCAGTCATGGTATGCCCCGCAGCTTCTTGAAGATGGCATTGACTGGTCCCATTGGAGTTTGAACAGGGATGGGTTGACCGTCGGCAAATCCAGAACAAAGCTTTGCTGGAATTGTTTGACTAAAGTCCTCAGAGAGCGATTGTCCTGTTACGAGCGTCGCGCTAGCCGGAACTGTTAGAGTGACGTAAATCTCAACTTCATCTTTGTCTCCGAGCGTATAGCTTCCGCCATAGACGCCAACAGTTGCATCTGCACCGGTTACTATACCGTCATTGATTGCCAGAACGGCATGGCCGAAGCTTGCTAGACCAGTGTATTAAACCGCGTAAAATCCTTGCATGCTTCTTTCCCAGCTACGCTATATTCTACTATATCATGTGGGAACCAAATATGAACCACTCAAGATGTTGTTATGAGCCACAACAACGAAAGCCGCTCCTGACGGGACGACGGTTCTGCACTGTTGCAGAACTATTTACGGATGTTTTGACAAGCTTGCGATGGTCGCATGTCGAGCGCTGATTGGGTGCGCCCGACCCCGGTTCGTGGAACTTCGGTTTCCCCGTTCTCATTCAACTATTTAGGCATTTGCAGGGGTGAGAAACAATATGGTGCTGCTGGAGAGAGAAAGTTGGAACTCCCTCTTTGAAGAATTAGAAGCTTGGGAACGCCAGTTTTCTGCACTCGATAGCGAAAGTCTGAGGTGTTTTGATGAACACTTTAGACCTTAATTTCAATAAGATAGCCGAAAGGCGAGTTGAGAGCAAGGATCAAGGCTCAAAATACCCGCCGCCATTCTCGATCCGCTTCACTTTTGAAGAACGCGCCCACCTTGATGCGCTGCGTGGTCGTCAATCTTTGGCTGCGTACATTAGAGAACGCTTATTTGGCGAGGATGCTGCACCGCGCAAGAAGCCAGGAAACAGCCCCATTGTGCATGCGGAAGCTTTGGCGCGCGTTCTTGGCGCTTTGGGAGCCTCTCGTCTCTCCTCGAACCTGAACCAACTGGCGAAGGCCGTGCATCTGGGCACGCTGCCCGTGACACCGGAGACAGAAGAAGAACTGCAAGAAGCATGTGCGGAAGTAAAGGCCCTTCGCTCCGATCTGATGCGCGCCTTGGGGAAGATGTCGGAGCCGCATCCATGATCTTGAAAGCGAAAGAACGCGGCGATGCGCCCCAACTGGCTCGATATCTTTTGTCGATGCGCGACAACGATCATGTGGCTCTGCACGAGGTTTCTGGCTTCGCCAGTGATGACCTGCTCGAAGCGTTTCATGAGGCCGATGCCATCGCCCGAGGAACGCGCTGCAAAAACCATCTCTTCTCGATGAGCCTCAACCCGCCTGACGGGGCCAAGGTCTCAATCGAAGATTTCGAGAAAGCCGCTGAGCGGATCGCAAAGAAACTTGGCTTGGAGCAACAACCCCGCGCCATCGTCTTTCACGAAAAAGATGGCAGACGGCATGCACATGTTGTCTGGTCGCGCATCGATATCGAACGCATGCGGGCAATCAATATGCCCCACTACAAGACCAAGCTGCGGGATGTATCCCGAGAGCTCTTCCTTGAGCATGATTGGGAGATGCCACGGGGCCTACAAGACAAACGCTTTCGTAATCCGCTCTCCTTCACCCGCGAAGAGTGGCAACAATCGAAGCGTGTCGGTGTTGATCCGCGCGAGATCAAATCAGCACTTCAGCAATGCTGGCAGGCATCCGATAATCGCGCGTCGTTTGAACAGGCGTTGAAAGAACGTGGCTTCTGGCTGGCGAAGGGAGATCGGCGCGGTGTCGTCGCACTCGATTATCGCGGCGAGGTTTATTCCCTCTCCCGCTATGGGGGCGTGAAGAGCAAGGAGCTTGAAGGACGGCTGGGTAATCGCGACGCGCTTTCTCTCGTAGCTGAAGTTCGCACTCAGATCGCAAATGCGATCACGCCGAAACTCGAAGCCTTTATCCAGGATGCAGAGCGGGACGCTGCCCGCCGTCTTGAGATGGTCGAAAAGCGGCGGGCCGAGATGGTCACTCAACACAGAACTGAGCGAGAGACCCTGAAGGCACGACAGGACGCACGTTGGGACGCTGAAAGTAAGGAAAGAGCTGCGCGATTGCCGCGTGGCCTATCCGGCATCTGGCATCGTTTGACAGGTGACTTCAAGAAAATCAAAGCGCTTAACGAACGTGAAACCCTTCTCGCGTGGCAGCGTGATCGCGAAGAGCGCGATGCGCTGGCATGGGCTCAACTCGATGAACGCCATGCCCTACAACAGGACATCAAACAACAGCGAGACCATGCCAGCCAAGACCTCATGGACTTGCGCAAAGATGTTGCCAACTATCAGATATTCGAACAGGAGCGCGATCAGCACAAACGTGACCGCGACGAACAAATGCGCAAGCGGAGAAGCCGCCGCCATCGCCGAAATCTCGATCTTTGAGCCTGCGCCGACCTGCTAAGCAGCCGCCTTAAGCATCGTGACACGTCATCTTACCCACAGTTTCCAGAAATCCGCCGGAACCACCTCAGGGCCATCAATGGCCAATAATGATGTGGACGGGGCCGAAAGGCCCTGAGCGGTTCGGGGCCTCCTAAAAACTTAGGAGGATAAGATGAAACTCATTTCACGCTTTGAAGCGGCTGCTCTCAGCAGTGCTCAATTGCACCGCACGCGTCGAGAGGCTTTCGATGTTATCGCTTCGCAAAAGCATAACCAGCGAGCTTTGCGAGCTGCTCTCGCAACGATGCGAGTTGTCGAGAACGAGCTTTCCAAGCGCTCTCTAGCGCCGTAGGCGCTTAGCGGCTGGCCAATCGGCCAGCCGCACTTTTTGCCCTTAAGCAACACTATATGGGTTCATTATTGTCATCTTCCCAATAATCCATGGGATCTTCCAATTCATAAAACTCTGACGGCGTGTAGTGAGAAGTCTGAACATATATGTCACCGACGCCAGCTGCACTGAGATGCGACAACCCCGCAATCTTTAGGCCACATGCTATGCACTCAAATTTCGATGGAAGATAGTCCTGCTTTTCAACTATCAAATCTTCACCCATAGATTGCTGAGGCGCAGATACAGGGTCGCCATTGACTAGTGCCGTAGTCCCGCATGCGGGGCAAGCCACTCGATGGCCCGCTTGGCGAGTAGCCCAGACTTCTGCCTGAGCGAGCAACGTCTTTTGCTCAGTCTCGTCTTTCCCATTCCAAGTAGTGTTGTGTGCTGCTACAAGTTTGAGGACCGCCTTTGCTGTTTCATCTTTCGCGGCGTCTATCATTTCTTGGGCGAGCTTTGCCTCATCTGCTCCCCAGAATTCCTCCGGCAAAACCGAAAGTGAATCCAACAGTACATTACATGCTCTAAAGAATGTTGGAAGCCATGCTGATGGCTTTAGTCCATCAAAAGCAGGTTCACTAGAATGCAATTCTGCATTCCTACGCTCGACATGAAGTAAACAGAAATCCTTAAGTTCTGTATCAAAGTGTGAGTCTATTTCGCTTTGCCGTCTGATGACCTCTGATATTCCCACTGATTTGGGCACAAATTTTTTTGCGTTTGGTATCTTCCCTAGCGAATAGTAGATATTGTGCCAGTTTCCAAGATCAGCCAGGAGCGTAGGACTAACCTTTGCTAGAGCTGCACGTGCCAGGAGCTCAAGACATAAGCTTGACCATAATCCATATTGCCAGTCATCTTTCGAAAATCCGTTCATTACTTCGGCATATTGCTGGGCCTTCGCGAGAAGCGCGTCGGAGTCCCAAGAATCTGTTTTAGATTCTGTCATTGTGCACTCCCGAAATATGCTCTTCGAAGCCTTCTCTTCATATCTTTCTCCCTGACGGATGATCTACCGTGAAGCATTCGCCAATTATCAATAATTACACCATCACCAGGCCGTGAGAGGCATAGGTCATTGGGCCGTGTGCGTTCAAGTTTTGACGATATAAGATTCACCCCATCCTCCCCTGCAGGACTAGCAGGTTTGAGAAAAACGGCGTCCCATCGAAAGAAGTAGTCTGTCTCGCCAGAATTCTCGATTAGCCTCATTATTGGTAAGCGCCCTTTAACAGGCCGACGTGGCTTGACTAGCGCGCGCGCCAAAACCTTGCGTTCAGAAACGTCAAAAATTTCGCGACAGTCAAGAATTGGCGTTGATACATCTGGTGACCCAGTCTCGGCCCAAAGCGCCAAATAACGAGGGGGCAACTTCCAATTCGCCATGTCGGTATGCATTGGGAAATCTGAAAGACCGTAGATGCCACTGTAGGAAACGGGAGAGGCCGAGTCTTCCTTTAGAGGCGATAATGAGTGCCACTTCGAGAAGACGTCGCATTGGAATTCCCGAGAGATTTGAGCCATCAAGCTCCTGCCATCTGTGATGTCAGGGAAAGAGAACCTAAAAAACCCACGTTCGTTCAACTCAACATAGTGGTTCTGTCCTGAAATTCTCATCGTCATTCACATGCTGCCTCTGGAATAGCATCAGCGTAGTTCGTTGCTTTCAGTGGATCAACGATCTGAACGCGAGTATCATGATCCATCCACAACTTCGTCGGCTGGCCGAATGGCCAGCCGAAAATTTTCCCCTCCCTCAAAACAAACTCAGCTGGTCATTGCTCCAGTTCGAACGCTCAGCTTCATGATCAAGCCATGCGGTGACAAAGGCGACCGCACCGCCATGTGCGGCAACACTGCCCTTATCCACGAAGTGGGAGCGATAGCCCGTCTCGGTCACAGGCAGCGCTGCCTTGTTCTTGGTGCGCAGTTCGATGTGATCGACCATCCCGAATTTCTCGGGCGTGTAGGTGATTTCAATTTCGACGTGCCGCCATGTGATTGTGTGCTGTTCCATGCTTCTATCCTCCCCTCTGCGGGGAGCCGCCGCTTTACGCGGCGACTCCTTCTTTTTGTTCTTGGGTTTCGGGGGTGGCTTGGAAGCTGTGCAGGAAATCGGCCGCCTTCTGCGCATGCGCGGCTGCGGAAAAGATCGCGCGCTTGTCATCTTTCAAAGCTTTAAGCCAGCTCTGGATATAGGCCGCATGATCGGTGCCAGCCGCGGGGGTGAGCCCCAGATCAGCGCACAAGAACGCCGCGCCCAGCTCGGCAACAAGCTCTTCACGGGCATAGCCTTCGTCGCCCCATTTCTTGCGCCCGAATTCTCGGTCCAAGCGCTTGGGGTGTTTCGTCCAATGCGTCAACTCATGAGCAAGGGTCGCGTAGTAGCTCTCGGGGATGTGGAAGCACTCAAAAGGCGGCATCTGCACATGATCACTACCGCCTGAATAGAAAGCGCGGTTTCCGCCGTGCCGGACATCCGCGCCGCTGGCCGCAAAGAACACGTCCGCATGCGCGATGCGCTGCGTTTCCTCGATCACGGGCTCGGGCTTTGCGTAGTAGTACTCTGGGAGCCCTTCGATCTGCTCGACGTTGAACACCGTGTAGGCCTTCATGAACGGGATTTTCCGCTCTTCCTCGCTGCCATCGTCTTGTTCTTCGGTCTTGGTGATGGTGTTGGCATAGACCACGGGATTGCCGCGCTCGCCTTTCTTGACGTGTGCGCCAAGTTCTTTGGCCTGTTTGAAGGTCATCCAGTAGGGCGAAACAAACCCCGCTTCTAACGCTGCGCCCCAGAGCATAAGGATGTTAATGCCGCTGTAGGCGATGCCGTTATGACGCAGCGGTTTGACAATCCGCCCGTCAAGGTTTCCGGCTGACCAAGGCTTGAGCCAAGTCAACTCGCCTTGTTCCAGATCGGCAACAATTTTGTCGGTCACTTTTTGATAAATATCTTGTTTCATTGATTTTTTCCTTTCTCGGATAGTCGGTTGCGCATGCAACCGGACTAGGCCCGCGCCAATGAGCGGGGGGAGACCGTCAAGACCGCAACCAGCGGAGGGGGATCACCCGCCCTGCACAAATCGAAGATGCGGAAGGACGGGGAGACCGCTGGATGCGCCCGAAGATCAAACGAAGGGCTTGGTCTTGACGGAGGACGGGGTCGCGGACCCCCAACAAGAAGAGAGAAAGAGACAGCCCACCCGGGCTGGCATCAGATCACACGCAAGGGATGGAAGCCGAAGGGCCGAGACAACAGGCTCGGTTGACGATAGCCCGGCCCGAAGGGGGCCAATTGCAATGATGATACCTTCGCCTCCGAAGTGGTCTTGTCGCCGAGAGCTTGCAGGACGGTCATGGTTTTGAGAGAATTATGTTGTGTCAATTTGATAAAAAGAGAGTTGAGAGGAACGAGCCATGAATTCGAAGAGAGCGCTTTTTGAAGGGTTTCACGACCGAATGAACGATGCAATTTCGAAGAATTTCTGTCTTGAAGCGTCCTGGTACGCCTACGCCATACTCGAAGACAGGCTTGTTTCGATGTTGCGGCAGAGCGGCGGAATTGGCGTGAATGGATCGCAAACAGCAATCAAAATGCTGGGTCCAAAACTCAGGGAGTTGAGGAGCCGTGCACGCACAGACAGGCTCCTTGCCGAAAACTTCCCAGAAACAAGAATCTCAGCCTGGAGCAATGAGCGCAATGATCTCATGCATGCGATGGCAGAAGGCACACTGACTCAGACCGAGATTGATAAGAAGGCGTATTTGCTGGCGACACAAGGCAGGGATTTAGTCAAAGATGTATCTGCTGCGGCAATGCGCCTGAAAAAGCACCGGGCCAAGGTATTGTAGAAGCGTTTAACCGTTAAGAAATTTCTGAATTCGGCCAGCAAGGGCTTCTACGTCCTTTGTCTGGCATTCCCAGATTGTCAGGACATGCCAGCCGCTCCCTTTTAAGGACCGCTGATGTTCCAGGTCGCGTGCTACATTGCGCTGGAGTTTGGGTTTCCAATACTCTTGCCGGGACTTTGGCAGCCGCGCAATTTTGCAGGCCGGATCGCAGTGCTGATGCCAAAAGCACCCATGGACAAAGATGGCTTTCTTTTTGGGCCCGAAGACAAGATCAGGTTTGCCTGGCAGGTCCATGCGGTGAAGCCGATACCGATAAGCCCATGGCGTGCACGAGCCGCCGTACAACCATCTCCGGCTTCGTGTCTTTTGCCTGGATACGGCTCATATTCCAGCTGCGGTGCTGGGGCGTGAGCTTGTCAGTCATCGCTAGGTGACGAGATCGAGTGGCAAGTCCGATATATCTCTGAGGCGTTTGCCTTCGACCATCGTGTCGAGAAGTTCGAGCGTCTCGTCGCGCTCCTGATCGACAAGCGCATTTCGTAACTCATAGAGTGCAAAATGATAGACGCAATCTATGTCACCGGTTCCCAGCGCCAAGGACGCGACGCGCCCCGGTGTCGGCTCGCCGGTGATCACAGCAATATGCGGTAGCCGTCCTTTACGGTTGCGGACCAGATTGAGGCCTTCGGAGCGCGCGTTCTGCGCCCTGTCACTGCGCAAGGTCCATTTGCAGCTGATCGAGGCGTGCAGAATTTCAAGGGGCTGGTTGATCGCGCGCAAGCTTGAAAGCCGGGCGGTGTCGGTGTCGACCAGAGCGCCTTGAGCATTAATTGTCTCATCGGCCTCAGGAGCGCGAGTGACGACAATATCGGGCTTGATGAGATAGTCCGAGCCTATGGCGGTAGCAATCTCGCGATTGGCTTTGGCAATAGCTTCCAGATCGTCAAGATGGGCGTATTGATCAAACATGGCAATGCCGCCGCCCTTGTTCACCGTAAAAGTGCCAGGGCGCAGATGATGCATCCTCTCAAAACATACACGCACAAAACTGGCGCAGACACCTTCAAAGTCCGCTCCGGCGGTTTGGCCGGGGAGCTTGTCTGCAGTTGTTGCTGGACCGAGTTGATCGAGGATTGAACCTGCGATTTCGCGGCTGGGTTTGGAGGCTTTGTCGGCATTGCTGGGAACGCCGGAGGCGCTCTTGGTCAGGATGCCGCTTAAAAGAGTCGCATGGAACTCACGCCGTGCTTTTGTGAGCCATGCCTCGCTCATCAGGCCACAACCTGTATCGATTTGCGCGTTGAAATGGCTTCACGTATTTTGAGCGCAACGGCCTCCGCCACCGGCGGGGGAAAGGCGTTGCCGACTTGCCGGTATGCCGGGGTCTTCTTCCCGGAAAACTGCCAGTCGTCAGTGAAGCCTTGCAGACGTGCGACCATACGCACCGTCAACCGGGGCATGCCGACAAAATCCCGCGCGGGAGCCTCATTCGCAATACCCATGCCATCAACGCCAAGCGTCGCCCACGCCCGCTTTGCTCGTGTCGGACCGAGATCGGGGCCGCCGTGCTTCTTGGAACCGCCGACGATGGTTGGGGCAATATCATCGGCTTGCTTCATCCAGCGAGTGGCCCCGCGCCAACCGTTTTCAGACATAAGATCATGCAAGGTTTCGCCCACAGATGCGGGCGAAGAGCTGGATGAAACTGGCCAGGAAAAGTTTTCGGACAATTCCTTCCTAATGGCGACGATCACAACACGCGGGCGAAGCTGAGGGACGCCAAAATCAGAAGCATTGAAGAGATGCCAGTCGGTCTCATAACCGAGTTTGCGCAGTTGGCCCTTGAGCTTTTGTCGATAGTCTGAAAACACCGCATCAAGAAAGCCACGTACGTTCTCGATCATTACGGCTTGGGGTCTGATTTCATCAACAAGTCGTAGGGCATCAGGGAAAAGATTGCGCTCGTCGGCATGGCCTAGCTGTTTACCAGCAACAGAGAACGGCGGGCAAGGCAGTCCGCCTGCCAAAACGTCTACGCCTCTATAGGGACGCCCATCAAAGTTTGAGAGGTCAGCCTGCTCGCCATCCACCACGTTCCACGAGGGACGGTTGAGCATCAAGGTGTTGCGGCAATGGTTGTCGATCTCGACCAGCGCTTGATGGCTATAACCTGCGCGCTCCATGCCTAGAGCCTGCCCACCGGCACCTGCACAAAGTTCAACTGACGTGAGATTCGACTGCATCTACTGCCCCTTTTTTTGTTCATCATAACCTTGTAGGGTAAGCCATGGAAGAGACTAGATATGGGTTCTCCACAGCTTTCTGTTCCGCATATGTTCTCACATCGTGGCTAACAGATCAATAACGCTGCACGTGGTGCAGCAAGTCCTGGGGCATCGCCCGTGTACTGGCCAAACGGAGCTGGTGCGATGTCATCAGTTATCTTTTTGGTTGCAAGTACAGATACATGTGGGGACTCTAACGTGAGGACGTTGCCGAAGGATCAGTTGGTTCGCGGGGCTGAAATTCGTTAATTGAAGGGATTACAAGGAGGGTATGCTGGAAGGAGTTGAATTAGAAAAGAGTGAAACGGGCTCATTATGTTTCACCATTGAAGATATTTCAAACGAATTGAAAGATGTTATCCGGGCGCGTCTGTCCGAGATTTGCCATGGCGCAGCCAAGGCTTCGAGAGCATCGGTTATCTATTCGTACAAGAAAACCTTAACGGCTTTCTTTGAGAAATTCGACACCAAATCCGCCGATACACAAAAGGGGATGATCGGTGAACTGCTAACTCATGTACTTTTCCTGCATTACGAGGACGAGTTTCGTGCGGCGTCGCCGTTCTTTAATATGGAAGAGGACTCGATAAAAAAGGGCTTCGACCTCGTTTTGCATCACAAAGGTACTAGCGAAATCTGGTTTGTTGAAGTGAAGTCTGGGGAGTGCGGTGTGGAAACGTGCATCAACAAGCTGGGCAGTCTTCTGTCCCTTGCAAAGAACGGGCTGAAAACCGCACTGAATAGCGAAAGAAACACGCTTTGGCAAAATGCAGTGAACGGAGCCAGCTTGGTCATTCAAAGCTCAGGGCTTAAGTCACAAATCGAGACACTGCTTGAGAGTTACAACGAAAAGGCCGTTGCAGGTGAATCAATGAGTACTGACCATAATGCTGTACTGGTGGCCGTGTGTTTTTCCGGAGATCAGGCGTTCGCTACCGGGGCTGAATTTGAAGGAAGACATACCACACAAAAGGACATGAGCGAGTTCCGGGATTTGATGTCAATTGCGCTGCAAAAGGACACCATCCAAAGCGTCGTAGATTTCCTGCGGAGCGAGGTTGACGATGGCTAAAGCGCCGCTCAGAACGCTCAGAAATACTGATTTCTTTGAGCTTTATCAGACGCTGTTAACTCGCAATGAATTGAGTCGAGCACAAGCGGAAACGCTTCTCGCAGCGGCTGTCCTGTTCCTGAACAATGATAACCCGGATGTCGCCGCGTTGGGATACCGGATCGTTGTGATGTATGCAAATCTCACGGGTGACTACATTCCGCTATACGACGTTGCGATTGGCCGTGGTTTCATGCCGATTGTTAACAGTGTGCAATCGGGGATGGCTGCGGAGGGCGAGCCTTCCCATTTCTTCCCGGAATACTTTTCATCACTTCTGGAGTTGTTCGAGGTCGATGGCGCGGTCTTCACTCAACAGCAGCTGGATTTGGGGAACTTTTTTTTCGAGCATCACCTTACGGACGTGACGGTCACGGCCCCTACGTCCTACGGGAAATCCGAACTGATTTCCGGGTTTTGCAATCAAAACCTCCAGAGCAATATCTGCATCTTGGTGCCAACCAAAGCTTTGCTGGCCCAGACCAAGCAACGCTTGCTGAGAAAGCGAGTCGCTGGCGACAACCGCCAAATCATTACTCACGCCGAGATGTTTCAGGGTGGTGAACGCAAATTTCTGGCGGTCCTGACCCAAGAGCGGTTGCTTAGATTTTTCATCAAGCATCCAGATGTCAATTTTGACTTTGTCTTTGTCGATGAAGCGCACAACCTGCTTGGTGACGACTCGCGTGCTTTGCTATTGGCCAAGGTGATCATCCTGCAAAAAAGGCGAAATCCGGCGGCGCGTTTCAAGTACCTGACGCCATTTCTAGTTGACCAAAAGAACTTGCAGCTTCGATATGCTGAAATTGAGCCAGAAGACTACAAGGTCAAGGAAGGCCTAAAGACTGAGCGGTTCTACGTTGTTGATTGCCGGGAGGGAGAAACCGTCCAACTTTATGATCAATATTTTGACAGGTTTGCACAGTGCAGCGACGTTGCCTTTGATGACGAGATTGAGTTAATTTTGCAGCGGGCCGCTAAGAAGAACATTCTCTTCTTCAACTTGCCCAAAAAGATCGAGCAGTTCATGCGTGCTTTTCTGCCGCAAAATGACATTGTTGAAAGCGAAAGTGTCACGCGAGTTTGTGAGAGCATTTCAGATTTTCTTCATAGTGAATATTTGCTCGTTGAGGGTTTGCGCAAAGGCATCCTTTACCACCATGGTTCAGTGCCGGATATTGTTAAACTTTACATTGAACGCGCCTACACCGAAATCCCGGAAATCCGCCATATCGTGTGCAACTCAACTTTGCTTGAAGGCGTAAATATCCCGGCGGAAAAGATGTTCATCCTGGAAAACAAGAAGGGACCGAGAAACCTTTCGAAATCTGAGTTCCGAAATCTCGTGGGCCGAGTATGCAGATTCAATGAAATATTCAGCGGCGAGACTGGAAACCTCAGGATGCTTGAACCGGAAATATACCTAGTTGGAAACAATGCCTATCTGGATAGCCAAGCTAATCTTAAAAAATTCATCAAGACCGTCACACAAGTTGATCTGAAGCTTCAAGATGAGATCGATAACGTATTGCTGGAAGAGCGGTTGATCGAAGATGACGACACGGAAGAGCGTAAGCGTGAGGCCGATGAATTTCTTGAGAACGTCCTTCCGGGTACAACGGGGTTGGACGTCGCCCGCGCCGTCACGCCAGTAGGACGCGCATGCTTTCTGAACAACATCTCTGAGATAGAGGTTCTACAGCATGAGGTGGAAATCCAGGTTGCACTTGATGGTCTTACTGAGCCGCTTCAAAACTCAAATGAGGTCATGGCGTTGATTGCTGGTGCATTTATGCCGTTTCTCAAGGGCGGTTCGGCCTTTGATATTCTTCGCCGTTTGAAGGAGGAAAACGCCCAGACCTTCTACGCCATGCTGATTGACTGGAAGATCAAAGGCGCGTCCTACGCGGAAATGATCAGGAATTTCCTTCGCTATTGGGAGGGGATGGGCAGCGATGAAGTGTATGTCGGGAAGTGGGGTGAAATCGCCAGGGAAGGCTCTTATCGCCAGAGCTGGGTTGTCATCAGCGAGAAGACGCATGCCGAACAAGTGAATCTGGCGATAGTGCGTATTAAGGAGGAGCAGGATTTCGTTGATAATCACTTGCTCAAATACGTTGAGCTTCTGCACGATCTCGGGAAGCTTGATGAAGATTTATACCTGCAGATCAAGTACGGAACGACCAATCAGGACAAGATCAGACTAATGAATCTCGGAGTGAACTCGATTCTTGCTGGGAAGCTCATCGATAATTATTCAGAGTTTGTTGATGTTCAACCGGATGAAGGGGTTGTAGAGTTTCGCCCTGAGTTGATTGACCGGATGCGGGAAAGCGGCGAGAATGAAATCCTTGTGTTTGAGGCTGGGATGCATCTTGGCCTGACGCATGAATTCTAATCTAGGAGCCTTAGGATTCTTACTGCATTATTCTCCGAGTTTCTGTCGTTCAGAGCACTTAGGCTGACATGTGGGACGTACATAGTTCGGTATCGGTAGTGCGGACAATTCTCCAGGTCTGAGGATTGGGTTCAGGGGGCAACGACAGGCCCCTGGTCGTGATCTATCCTCGACAAGATGGCGGCATCCAAACCGCGCAGGGTTGGTCTCGATGAAGTCCTCATGGGGGTATCGGGGGTAGCAGGAACGTTCCCCTGATCGCGGATCAATCGGTCGGTCGATTGTGCATGGTTCGGTGTCGGTGGAGAGGTAGTTCTCCAAGTCCGACGAGCTGGGTTCGGGGGTGGCGAAAGGCCCCTGAGAGTGATCCATCTTCGGCAAGATGGCGGCTTCCAAACTGCGCAGGGTTGGTCTCCATGAAGTGGCCTCCATGGCATGGTCTGGGGTCTTGGGGGCAGGAACGCCCGCCAAGTCGATGGGTACAGGGAGAGCGAAGTCTCCCGCGAGTGGTTGATCGGCGATACGGTCTACTGGCTCTGAAACGGGTTCAACGCCCTGAAAGAGCCACGGCCTGGGGGATGCAACGGGGGTGCGCAGCGGCCCCCTTGCCAAGATGGTTTTGTACTACAAAACACATCTTGCGGCAGTGACTGTGTAAGGGCTTGTGCTGGTTGAGCTTTTTGGATCGAATGGCGGCCAAGACACCGAAGGAATGCTTCTATGGATTTGATCGCTGGCCTCTCCATCAAGCGCGATAGCGTTTGGTGTCTTGTGGGAAAGGAGATCAAGCAAATGGAGCGAATACCTTGTGTCCACGTAGTTGACGGTATCAAGTTTTCATTTGAGCCTGCTCGTACGCGTAACGGCAATTCACAAAGCACAATGCTCGATAACATCTTCTCTAAGGCATTCAGTTTTTTTGAGAATTATCAGGCTTCTATAAGCCATCTTTCAATCAGTACACATGGACCGTACCGAAAAGCAGTTCAGACTGACTCAGAAGGAAACGCACGCGCGTCGATTGAGAAAGTGACGCACGAAGATACAAGATTTGCAGTCGGAGGAGCCGATCTGGGAGACTATGTAACGACATACTTCGGGTATGCTTTTAGCCAGAAGACAAGCATCGTGCATGACGCAAGCGCCGTAGCGCTCGGCGAGTTTGTGCGCCGGATGCAAGCTAAACGAGTTCCGTTTTCGGATGGCGACCCTCGGACGAAGACTGTCGTGGCACTCCTGTTTGGTAGAGGTGTGGGTGGAGGAATTTGTGCTGGTGGCCAAGTTTGGAGTGGCCACCTTCATTCAGAAATGGGTCATATCTCAGTTGGCATGCCAAGAAACGATAGCCGGATAAGCACCTGTCAGCATCACGGGCACGACTGTCTCCATGGTCTGGCCTCGACCGACGCTCTCAATGTATCGAGCGATGGCACTATGACGCGCCAACAGATGTACCAACTGTCCCAATACGTTGCGCGGCTGGCGCAGACAGTGACCTGCGTGCTCTCCCCCAGCTCGATTGTGATAGGGGGATCACTGATGTGGCAGAACCCGGAATGCCTGGAACTCATCAGGACTTCGGCAAAGAACCTTTTCATAAAAGGCAAGGCCAGCTATTTTGCCTATGACGAGCTGCTCAACGAAGATTTTTTGGATTTGTCAGATCAATCGGCGCAGCACTTCGGGACACTCTACTCCGCGTCTACTGAGGCATGGCGTACCCAAGATAGGTTCTATGCGGTATGAATGAGAGCAAAACCAAACAAAATACCACCCCCCGTTCTCTACCAGCTAAAACACGAGCTGAAGTTGAAGCGAACAATGCAGAGTGGCAGAATCGACTTTCGGGAAGTGCCGAAGTTTTGCCTGAGGGCAACCAAAATGGTATAGTATTCAAAGGAGATATAGGGGGGGTTAAATCAAAGCCTTCGCCAAAGCGCCAAGTGCCGCAAGATTTTGATGAGTTAGAATTTTTAAGATTCTGTTTTACCAATGCTGATGAAGCGAAGAAAAGAGAAATTGCACAGTCAATCGCTATGCAAAAACCTGATCTACTCGAAGCCTTTCTGAAGACTTATTCTGATGGTCTCCCGCTTGTTCCGCCAAAGGTCTGGGAAGGACGAAAATCAGGAATGAATGCGGCTGACTTTATTTCAAACTACTATGGAGAATGGATTGGGGCTGGCTTAACACGTGCACACATAAGGAAATTGGACAAGCCGCTATACCAAGCTTACTCGAAACTGGTTTCCAGAAACCCAGACAAAGCTATCGAAGAGCTACCTTCTGAGCCAAGAGTATCACGAGATGATCCTGTGGAGGCTTTGGAGCGCATTAGAGCTCAAAACCGTGCAGCCCAAGCACGACAAGGTGTGAAGAACGATTAATGTCATGTGGCATCAGTTGACTAGGGCAACTCAATTTAGTTGACATGAGGCACCTCAAGATTAAGTTGTATGGCATCAGCGCGAGCTGATTCTTGAAAACTGCATCTTGAAGGAGAATGATGTGAGCACACAGCAAGCCTATGACAAAGCACAGCAGGCAGCCCAGCAGGGTCGTCCGGCACCAACTTCACAAAACTTCGATGAGCGTGTCGCCATTGCGAACGGGACAAACGCCGGTAGCAAAAAGTAGCGCTCCAAAATCGCAGAAGCCGTTCAGGCGGCTTCTGCGACAAACAGTATCCAAAATCAGCCAGTTCGTTGGAAAAGCTGCCCGAAAGAGGCGGCTATCCGAGCAGTTTTGCCTTGAGGCCCAACATGCGACAGAGCAAGAAAAACCCGAGATCAGTTAACCGTTGGATGCTGCATTCCAGCGTCGCCGCTGTTTGGTCTTACGCACTTTGGCCGACCACCTCTTCTTCGCTTCTTGATTTTGTGTTGCCGTTTGCGACAGGCTTTATTGCATTAGGTGGCGTCGGACGAGCGGCCAAAGGTCTCTTTCTGGACTACAAAATCCGTCAAACACTCTCTAATGCATCAAAGACTTCTGGAACATTTGGTAAGGCTGACTTCGCATCTGTTCAAGAACGGCAGAATGCAGGTCTACACGATCTTTCTGGACTTGCCTTCTTAGGGTTAGCAGACAGTCTTCCTACTTTGCTGCCAAATGGGAATATCCTGATTGAAGCGATGCAGGGTAGCGGTAAGACAAGCCGCATTTTGGTCATGACGATCATCCAAACACTTATGACAGGGCGCAGCGCGTTTGTTGCCGATAGCAAACCGGAGCTTGTTCACATGCTTGGGGGTTATCTACGCGATCTGGGGTTTCGCGTTGTAATCAATAACCCATCCTTCAAAGATGGAATACCTCACCAAGACTCGAATCCATTCCAAACGCTTGTGGAAGCCGTCGCAGATCAACAACGGTCCCATGAAGCGTTTCCTATAGCCGAAGCTTTAGCAAAGGTAATTGTACCTGACGCCAGCGATGGCAAAGCCAAGTTCTTCACGCAAATCGATCAGCAAGTTTTGCAAACTGTTCTGTTGGGGTTGGCTGTCCTTCGTCCAAGTCGCTGCTATCCCGCGCAACTCTGGAAACATCTGACTGATCCTGACGCGTTTGAGCATTTGCTGTTTGAAGCAAAGGACTCAGATGCGCTGCACGGCGATCTTGCAACAATGGCTCGATCGCTGCTCCAGAAAGATCGCGACAACCCTGAACATTTGGAGGGCGGTCGTACTGGCGCGGCGAATGCACTTTCACCTTTCAAACCAAGCTCATCTCTCGGTCAATACGGAGCCAACCACTCATACGATATTGCTGATGCGCGCAATAAATCCCTTCCGCCGATGGTCGTATTCGACATTATGCCCGCAGATCAGCTTGACGTGTTTGCGAAAGCCTATGAACTGACAAACACTGCGCGGTTAATTTCGCTCAAACGCGCCTCTAAAGGACGTGAGGTGGTAATGGTTGCTGATGAGTTCACGGCCTTGCCGATCCGCCCTATTGCCACCGAAATTGAGTTTATTCGTTCCTTTGGAATTCGCTTGGTTGCTGCCTACCAAAGCTGGGCAAGCCTAAAACGCGTTTACGGCGAAGCACGCGCTGAAAGCCTCAAGGCAAACTGCGCGCAACTTTACTTCTCAGTCAACGACCTAAAAACCGCGAAAGAAATCTCAGAGCGGGTTGGAGACCACACGGTAAAGACTGAAAGCTTCGGCTTTTCAGGCGAACCTGAGCCCAGCAAAAACGTTAGTGAAACAGGGAGACGGTTGCTTCCGCCTGAAGAACTTATGTCCCTAAGCCGCGATCAGGCAATTCTGATGATCCCAGGCATGTGTCCAGTGAAGCTCCAGACCGTGCCTTGGTACGAGATCAATCCAATCAAAGACGCCCTTGGCGAAAACCCACATGAGCTACACCAGAAATCGAAAGCATCCAAGCTCACCATCAACTACAGTCGCGATGCAAATGCATTGGCTTCGCCGGTTGTCCCCGACTTCAATGAACGCCTAGCAAGAGCATCAAAGGTTAATCGCGGCAAGGACGCGACCATCAGAGTACGGTGGTTGAGGCCGCAGAAATTCCTCTGGGTTCCACTGGTTTCAGCGTTTGTCGCCTTCGCGCTGCTAAAGGGAACGCCGCATATCGGGTGGATGCAGTCCCCTCAGTCTGCTGGATACTGGCGGTGCGGATACCTAGGCATAGCAGGTTTGGAGATTGTTGGCTCCAACCGAGGTTGTCCCGGCATTGCTTGGATTCCACCTCATTCGGACGAATTGTCGTGAACATCGCCATTGCCCCACGCTTCTTCGAGTTCACGCACGAGGGCGTCAATCTTGTCTTTCATCATATGCATGCGCCACAGGAAGGACTGCGACTCTTCAAACACGACTTCCGGCCCTCCAGTCGCTTCGGCAATCGCATAGTCGAACAATGCCTGCACGATCATATCTTGCGAGATTCCAGCTTTCTTCAAGCCCTCGCACGTCGCGTAGAGCGAGCGGTCAGCAAATCTTCGGTGCTTCCGTGGAAACACATCAGTGAAAGTTCGATTGTCGTTCGAATTCGCCATGCACTGAGCATCTCAGAATTCACTGCAAAAAAGCAAATTTCGCCAGAAAAGTGGAGTTTTAGGATGAGCGATGATGATCGCTTTCGCCCCGATCTCAGCCGCAAAACGCTGGATCGTTTTGCGCGCAGCGCCCGCCCGAACGATTTTCAAAGTTTCAGTGCTCGCTTGAACGCAACCGAAATTGCAGCGGCGGAAAAACGGTCTGCGGAAGTTCGCGAAAAGGCTCGTGAGCATTTTCAAAAGATGAAGCCAATTTGGACGGCGAGAGAAAGTCGCCGTTTGTCTCGTGAAAACCCTGAGCAGTTGACTGCATCTCGCCGCGAAGGACCAAAGCCACCAAACCGCGACAGCAATCAAGCGGTTAGCAGGCAAAGAGCAATCGCGGAACAAGCCGCATCGAACGTCAAATCCCGCTGCGATGAGCGCATCAGGCGGATAGAAAAAATAGAACACCGGATGGTGCGCTCAATCCAGAGAACCCGAAAAAACAAGCGATAGATAGGAGACCACTAATATGTTGGCAACTTTGAGAGACCTGCCGGATGGCGCTATCGGATTGATGGCGGCAGGAACGCTGCACTTTGCCTTGTGCTACGGCGTACTCGCCCCCAGGGCAATGGAAGCGCACTTCGCGACGACCGTGACACCTCGTTGTACTGCAATGCTGTCTGAAGAACAGGAGGCAGCGGTTTCCGAGGCGCAACGGGAAGATTCAGAAAACCGCAATCGCGTCCGCAACGAACTTCAGAGATTTGATCGACAGATCGCAGCCGTTGAACAGATGCAACAGCTTAATCGCAAGAGTGGGCTAAGTGATCTGATGGGCGCACTTGGAGTTCCGGCTCAAGCAATTGGTGCAGGTGAATTGACTTCGCTGAAGCGGCAGGCGGACGCCCTGCGCGCCGCCCTTAATTCAGTTCCGGATTTCAGCCACCTTCGTGCCGATGCATCGCAACTGTTACGAACTTGTTCTTGTGATCCTCCCCCACTGGAGTGGTCCTCCGCTATGTTTAGGAAAACGGAGGAATACCATGGCAAACAAGCGACCAAA
>NZ_CANMDB010000005.1:0-90000 GCF_947496515.1 uncultured Roseobacter sp.
ACGGCAAGTTTATCCCACACTGCGAAGACACCCCCCTGCCACAATCTGTGTGCCTACAATGGCCGATGCTGATTGAACAACTCCGGCCTTGATCGAGGCCCAACCGACTGATTCACTTGTCATATTGGCGAGGAGGATCGAGCGATGATGGGACGGCTGGAGACGCAGGAGAAACTGTTTTATCGGTTCCGGATCGAGGATCATGTTCCCCAAGGTCATCTGTTGCGCCGGATCGATTGGCTGTTGGACTTCGACGCGATCCGCCAGGAGCTGGCTGCGCTCTACAGCCATACAGGCCGCCCGTCTGTCGATCCCGAGCTGATGCTGCGCATGCTGCTGATTGGCTATTTGTACGGCATCCGGTCCGAGCGACGGCTTGTCGAGGAGGTTCACCTCAATCTGGCGTATCGGTGGTTCTGCAAGTTGGGCCTGGAAGGCCAGTTGCCGGATCGCTCAACCTTTTCCAAGAACCGCCATGGTCGCTTTGCCAATGGCGATGTGCTGCGTCGCCTCTTCGAGAGCGTGGTCGAGAAGTGCATCGGCTTCGGCATTGTCGGCGGCACGGACGCGGCCATCGACGGCAGCACCATCGAGGCGGATGCCAACCGGGATCGTAAGGATGCGCCGGACGCGATTCAAAGAATCTGGTCGCGGCAGGAACAGGTGCAGCGCCCGGTGGCTGAATATCTGGAAAAGCTGGCCGACGCCGAAGGCACGGTACAATCCGGCCCGAAGAAGAAGCCGCCCAAGTATATCTCAGAGATCGATCCAGAAGCGGCATGGTCGCTGAAGGACGGCCCTGGCCGGTTCAGCTACGAGACCAACTACCTGGTCGACACCGATCATGGCATCATCGTCGATGTCGAGGCCACGCCCGCCCGGCTCAGCCAGGAAATCGTCGCGGCGAAGGCCATGCTCGACCGCAGCCGTGACCGCCATGACTTCCGCCCGGATCGGGTGGCGGCAGATGGGTCATACGGCACCGGCCCGTTCCTGGCCTGGCTCCTGAAGCGTGAAGTCACGCCGCATGTGCCGGTGCTGGATCGTCAGCATCAGACCAAGGGCAAATACGACATCAGCCATTTCCAATATGACCCAGAGCGCGACAGCTACACCTGCCTTGAAGGCCATGAGATGCCGCTGCGGCGGATAAAGCAGGCCGACCGGATCAAGAGCTACTTTGCAGGGAAGGACACCTGCGGCGCATGCCCGATCAAAAAGGCCTGCACAGACGCGCCGTTCAGAACGGTCACGCGCCACATGGATGAAGAAGCGCGGCAGGCCGTTCGCGATCTGCGCGACACGGCCGCCTATGACGAGAGCCGACGACGACGAAAGAAAGTCGAGATGTTGTTCGCCCACCTGAAACGGCATCTCGGCTTCAAACGCCTCCGGCTCCGAGGCCTCAAAGGAGCCAACGAAGAATTCCTCCTCGCCGCCACCGCCCAGAACCTAAAACGTCTTGCCAAAATGGTCCCGTGCTGAGGTTCGCTAAACCAGTAATCGGCAACTGCCAAAAACACTGCCTTTGACCGCGATTACAGCGAGTTGAGAGACCGCGCGTCGGTCAAACACAACATCTAGTAGGTCGAGTTTTTCACCTAAATCGACCGTATTCGGCCTGGCTGAATCGCAGCGATTCACACAAAGCCCCGCACCTTGCCCGCTCCATCGTCCATTTCCAATGTCCGCTACGGGCTGAAGACGACAAAAAGGTGCGATTTATGCCTTCGCGACAGCTACCGCACTATTGCTTTGAGTAGAGCAAATAACTGGATACCTCAGAAACCTCACCCCTTCTTTATGGCTAGCTCTTCCGGTTTCTTGCCCGCTGCAACCGCTTCCTTAAACCAGGCAGGCTGGCGACCTCTGCCAGACCAGGTGAGTGCCGGATTTTCCGGGTGGGCATACTTTGGCTTTGCCGGTGCCTTAGGCTTGGATCTTTGAGCTGAACGCTTAACCGGCTTTGCTGTTTGCACGATCTCTGTAAGATCAAAGCCGTGCTGCTTGGCTGCTTTGACAGCTGCTGCAAGAGCCTGTTTCTTCTCCTGCGCTTCCAACTTCTTCAACTGCTTCTCAGCATCCGCAATGATTTTGGTGAGATCTTTGCGGGATTTATTCTTCAGATTAAGTGCCATTTCTGCATACTTTCTCGGGTTACTTATTCAGTGCTTTAGCCAGGTCTCTTTTGGAGTTCAAGGCGAATAACTTAGGGCCATTAGTAATGGCAGTTGCTCGTATGAATGAGACTGGACAGCGGCTTGGCCGCTGACACCTTTTTTCGCGTGGGTGTACCCACGCTTGGAACCTGTCTTTCAGCTTACATCAAATCCGGCGACGCCTCCGGCTGCGGCGCAACAGGTTTTACCCGTAAGGCGTTTTCGCCGAAACGTGGCCGTTTCGGAAACGCCTAAACGGTCCCCCACAAAACCTGTTGCCCCGTCCCCGGCCTTTGATCGAGACGTCCTGATATTGGCGCGCTCTTCGAGCGCGGTTTTCCTTGTTTGTTTTAGCAGGACGCTCGCCGCTGGGCAGAGGTTCAAGCGCGGCCTTTTGGAAGGGCTGCGAAAGAAACCTCAAAAAGAAAGCGAGATAATCATGCCTCAACTTCATGCCCAACCCTATGACATCACAGCCAGCGGATTTTACTTCGAAGATGCGGAGGAGTTCCGCGTTAGAGTTGCTGCCCTGCGCAACGATCATGGAGACCCCATCGAAGAGTTTGAAATCCAGTTCATCGACGGTGACGACATCGACTGTGCTCTTGCCAGTGCCATCGGTCTCAGCCAAGCGAACTATGCGGCGTATCTGGAATGCTGTACGGCGTGGGAAGACTGGCAAAAAACCCTTGTCATTATCGCAGTAGCGGAAAGCGGCTACAGCTTCGAGCCTGACAAAGACCCCGCTGACTACGATATCGACATCTATCCTGCGGACGGCCTGAGAGAGCTTGCCCATCAATTCGTTGATGACGGCCTCCTCGGCGATATCCCCGACAATCTCCTGCCGTACTTCGATTATGACGCCTTCGCCCGTGATCTGAGCGTCGAGTACACGGAAGCCATGATTGCGGGGCAGCGGCTCGTCTGGCGAGCGGGGTGAGCGCGGCGGCGCAGCCCCAAGTCGCACGGCAAATGCGGCTTCGGCGTGCGCCTGTCGCACGAACTCACCCCAAGCAATGAAAGGAAACACATCATGCAACTCAACCATATTCCCCTCGATGACCTCACCCCCGCCAAACTGAACGTGCGCAAACGCGGCGGTAAGCAGGCAGGCGATCTTCTGCCCAGCATCCGTGCCCACGGCCTCTTGCAGCCATTATTGGTGCGCGCCACAGAGAATGGCTTTGAAATCGTCGCAGGTCAGCGCCGCTATTATGCGCTCAAGACCCTCGCATCAGAGCAGGACGACACGCCGCCCGTGCCCTGCATGATCATGGAGGAAGGCGAAGATGCGCAGGCTATCGAGGCTTCCCTCGCCGAGAACCTCGCCCGTCTCCCCATGGATGAAATCGACCAGTACAAGGCCTTTGCCGCCCTCTCGAAACAGGGCATGAGCACCGAGGACATTGCCGCACGGTTTGGCATCACCACGCGGCTGGTCACTCAACGTCTGGCGATTGCGGGGATCATTCCGCAAATCCTGAGCGCCTATCAGAAAGGCGACATCGCGCCCGAGACCCTGCGCTTGCTCACTATGGCGACCAAGACTCAGCAAAGAGACTGGCTGCGTCTGTTCAAGAGCGACGATAACCACGCCCCCGAGGGCTACCGCCTCAAGTGCTGGCTCTTTGGTGGTGCGGAGATCAAGACCGATGCCGCGCTCTTTGATCTGGACGACTATAAGGCCAGCATACTCTCCGATCTGTTTGGCGAAGATAGCTACTTCGGTGATAGCGAGGCCTTTTGGATGTTGCAGAATACCGCCATCGCCAAAGCCAAGGACGCCTATCTCGCCGAAGGCTGGACAGAAGTGGTTGTTCTCGACGTCGGCGAATACTTCCCGTCATGGGACTATGTGACCACGGCAAAGGAAGACGGCGGCAAGGTCTATGTGCATGTCGCGCATTCGGGCGAGGTCACCTTCTATGAAGGCCAGCTCTCCCGCAAAGAAATCACTGCGCGGTCAAACAAGAGCGCTGACAAACCTGCAAAGCCCGAACTGACCGCCGCCATGCAGAACTACCTCGCATTGCACCGTCATGCCGCCGTGCGGGAAAACCTTCTCGCCCATCAAGGCATCGCGCTTCGTCTGGCAGTTGCGCAGATGATTGCAGGCTCCGCCCTCTGGTCTGTTCAGGCCGAGCCGCAGAAAGCGGGTAAGGAGGCCGTTCGGGACAGCCTTGCGACCAACAAGGCGCAGCAGCGCTTTACCGAGGCACGCTCAGATATTGCCAAGCTTCTGGACTTGCCACTGGAAGCTGGCCAGACCGTGGTGCCGCGCCGTGAGGATTATGGCGCAGGGCGCGATCTGCACCGCATTTTTCGCAAGCTCTGCGATCTTGGTGACGACGAGGTCATGACCATCCTGACCTTCGTCAGCGCAGAGTGCCTCTCAGCGGACAGCGCCATGGTGGAGGTCTTGGGCAAAGCGCTTGGTGTCTCTTTGGCCAACGACTGGTCACCTGACGAGGCGTTCTTTGACCTCTTGCGCGACAAGCAGGCCATCAACGCCATAGTCGGCGAGGTCGCAGGTAAGGACATCGCTGCCCAGCACATCACCTCAACCGCCAACGTTCAGAAATCCGTGATCAAGGCCTGCCTCGAAGGTTCGCGTCCTGCGAAGGTAAAGAACTGGCAGCCAGGCTATATAGGCTTCCCCATGAAAGGCTACACCGACAAGGGCGGTCTACGGGCGGAGCAGCTTTGGAACACCGTCAGCAAGATCTACAAGAAGACATAGGAGTGTCGCTGCGCCCGCCAGACTGGTAGGGCGCAGCGTTCCCAGATCTGAAAAAATCGCGCGAAGGACCCGAGCGGGCCTTCGCGCTTAGCTGTGCAGGAAATGAAACAGGACAGGCATCGGCATGTAAGATGTCCAGGCATTCGCGCATTAACTGAAATTTAACCATGACTGCGCGACGTTGCGCGCTGGAGCACGCACCGCGCATCAGTTCAAGAGTTTCATCATGTCTGAACTTTTTACCTCCGGCCCGGCAAGAGTGATCAAGTCTCTAGTCTCACACCCTCTGCCGCGTAAGAAGCGCGCGCCGTCCCAAGAGGCGGGATTTTCGGAGGATGCTTTGCGTGGTCTCAAAGATCTGGATGCCCGCTCACCGCCCCCTGGTGTGGAAACCAAACCGGCCTTCACACCGGGCTACAGACGTACCGAGCGCTTGTCAGAAGAGGCTTCTGCAGGTGGTGGTCTGGTGACAGATCACAACGGCGACGAGGTTCCGCACTATTGGGGTCATCGAGATCGGTTGCGCAAACGCTTCCTTTCGGGTGGGCATGAACCGATGCCGGAGTATGAGCTGCTCGAACTGCTGCTTTTCAACGCGATCCCGCGCATTGATGTGAAACCGCTGGCCAAGCGGTTATTGTCGACGTTCGGTGACCTTAACGGCGTCATCGCCGCCTCAGAGCACCGTATCCTGCAAGTCGCAGGTGCAAACCGCTGGGTCTACTACCACCTGCGGGTGGCCGAGGCCTTTGCGCAACGCATGGGACAGGCAAAGGTCTTGCAACGTGACATTGTCTCCAATTGGGACGATCTCATCACCTATTGCCGAACCTCAATGGCACACCGCGAGACCGAGCAGTTCCGCATTCTGTTCTTAGACCGCAAAAACGTGCTGATTGCAGATGAAGAACAGGCCAAGGGCACGGTCGATCATGTTCCCGTCTATCCACGCGAGGTCGCAAAGCGCGCACTGGAACTCAATGCCAGTGCCATCATCTTGGTGCACAACCATCCTTCAGGTGATCCGTCACCGAGCCCCTCTGATGTATTAATGACGGAAGATGTCGGTGCCGCCTGCAACACCATCGGTGTAAAGGTCCATGACCATGTCGTGATCGGCAAAGAGGAGGAGTACTCCTTCAAAGCTGCAGGACTGATTGAGTAGCGGTGCTGGTCCCGCGCGCATTGAGGGTCATGACATCGCTGTTCTGTAGGTTCGCCATGGCAATGGTCATGGCGCACACGCCCGCTCATGCAGAGCCAACCCCTGAAGGCGCGCAATCCATCACGGTTCGTGGGGCTCTAAGCATCTTCGATGGTGATACCCTTGAGATCGGACCACTCCTCATCCGACTGCACGGTATTGACGCGCCCGAAAAGGGACAGCGTTGTAACGCCAAAGACGGCGAGACGTGGCGTTGTGGCACCGCTGCGATCAATCGGCTCACAGATCTCGTCGCAGATCAGGACATCGCCTGCGCAGCGCTCAGCCGCGATCCCTATGGTCGGATCATCTCCCGCTGCGAAGTCGGCGGTGAGGACATCGCGCGAACCCTGATCGAAGAGGGTCTCGCTTGGGCCTTCACAGAATACAGTGATGACTATGTGTCGCTAGAAAGTACGGCGCGGGCTAGAGGCATTGGTATCTGGCAGGCTGAGACGCAAACACCGTGGGACTTCCGCGACGACAAATGGAACAGAGCACTAGCCGAGGCCCCAGATGGTCGTTGTCCAATCAAGGGCAATATCAGCTCCAGCAAAGACAAGCAGAAGATATACCACACACCCTGGTCACCGAACTACACCAACACCAAGATCGATACCGACGCCGGAGAGCGCTGGTTCTGCGATGAGGCCCAGGCGCTCGCCGCGGGATGGCGGCCTGTGGCAGGAAGGTAAGGTTAGTCGGCCGCATCAGTCACACAAACCCGCGAAAATCGGATGAAACTGGTGGTCGAAAGCATCATAGTACGAGCTGACAACATGATACTCGTACTCCCATCGCTCATATTCCTGCTGGTCTGGCATCAGGGCATCCCATTCCGCTTTCAAACTAGCAAGTTCGCGATCACATTCTTCATATAATTTTTCCATCCAGGAATTTACCACAAGATATTGTGAATCAACAATATTTTTACGCCCGGCTTCACCGGCAGAAAGGGCAAACTTGCCTAGACCATCGGACAGATATCGCTAAATCGATATCTGAAATGCCCGAAGGGCTGTCGGAGCCCTTCGCGACCGCCGTGGCCCCAAGTACAATGTCTGAAGTCATGGCGGTCGATGTGAGAAGCACACACACAAGACCTTCTAAGACTAGACGTTAGCAGACTATCCACCTTAGAGTGCACCAAACATAGTACTTTTACTTCCTACCAACAGCTTACATACACGCAGTCAAGTTTGATCAAAATGTCGCCCAGCCGATCAAAACCACACTTAGAAAAATGGCAGTATGTGATCGCGTGCTTCGCCGTTTTGGCAACTCTAGCTATAGCTTCAGCTTTCTGGCACGAAAACCTATCCAAAAACCCAAACAGAGAGCCTACCCAAACCACGAAGGGGGATTGTAGCCCCAATATTTCGGAGAACCATGGTGATGTTGAAGTATCTTGCTAGTGTATTTTTTCCGTTCTTTCTCGTCGTGCCAATGGCGTTTGCGCAGGGCCAAATCTCCACAGGCGACTGTAGTCCAAATATTCTTAACTCTAGTGGTTCGGTGACCATCACCTGCTTCAATGGTGAGCAAAAGCGGCCCCTAAAATCTGAGATCACCTATGAAATTCAGAGTATTGGTGGATATGAAAGCCAGGTTATTGCGACAGTCGATGGAATTCCCTATGTCGCACTCAAGCCGGACGCCGGATTGACTTTTGAGATTGCGACAGGCGATTTCGACAACAATGGTCACACAGATCTGTTGTACAGTTGGTCATCTGGCGGAAACTGTTGTCCTCCTAGTTTTGGCGTCTTATCGTATTTTGGTAATGGAGTCTTTAAGGATTTAACACATGATGATTTTTGGAGTTGGAATGACCCAGAGCTGACAACTCGCGGCACGAAGACCCGATTTAGGGTCGACAGCGTCGTAAGCGGTATGGGCGGTACAGAAACCAGTTCTACAATGAATGTTTTCGAAATTGCTGACGGCGAATTGGTGCAAATAGAAAACGGCGTAGCTACAGCTTACGTTCCAAGTCTGGTCGAGCTGTTTGCTACGGACTTCGAGAAGTATGCCATTTCGAAATCCCAAACGATTTCGGTTGGTATTGATGTCGATCTCGACAATGAGCAAGACACGATGGTCTGTTCTTGGTGGGAACGGTGGGGACTGATTGTTTGTGAGATTCACGCATCTGCGAAAGGGATGATTGAAACTTCAACGGGTTGCACGCGCGTGGGTGTCTTGGAAACATCTAGCGATGGAGTTCGAGACCTAGTCTGTAACCGAGACACTATCATGCGCTACTCCGCCGCTTCAAATCGATACAGCTATTGATTCGAAATCAAATCACGTCGCGTCTGACGCAACAATGTGTGAGGCTTTGCCGTCATCTATGTTTTACGCTCGCGCAACGCGATCCAAATCCGACCGGGCTCAACCGACGCCTACCGTTCAAACGCTAAGTATCGTCAATCCCGTCGAGCAATTCTCGTGCAAGAACTCTTTTCTCAGAGGCCACAGATCCATCATCAGAAATAGCCTTGAGCCGCTCTTCTACTTCACGCCATTCACCAAAAAAGTGCTCCAAGGTGAGAGTCTTAAGTCTATGTCGGATGCCCTCATTGGAAGAGTCAATCAAGCTGGTCATCTTGCTTAATACATTCAAAAACTCTTCGTCCGTCTCGGTGTTTCGTTCCAACCACGCGAAGACCTCCTTTCTATCACCGAGTTGCAACCAAGCATACATCAGGGATAGGAAGTGGGGCGTCGCGAGTAAGGTCTCGGTATCAGCAAGCGATAGCCGCTTTAGGTATACTGTTGTCGCGCACTCCATCTCCTCCGCGGTCAACAAACGCTTGTCTTCGGGTTGAGCTTCCTCGCCATAAATGCCATGCGCGAACGTCGAACTTCGAATTATTCCCGTCAACCAAGCAAGAGACGGCGCTGTTGAGAATATGGTGCGGATCAGCTCCACTCGCTTTGAGGGATCGACACGCTCCAGAAGTCCAAAAACTTGTCGCTTGTCGCCGCGTAGTAGATCAGGATATCCCAATTGCGCGATTGCAACCTTTGCAAGTTCGTCCATATGGTGCCCAAGTACCAGAAACAGTCCAATCACTTGCTCAGATGAAATCTGATCTCTATGAGATTGTAGTCTGTAGAGCATCACCTCTGCCATTCGACCACCTTGTGGCCGCCGCTCCGCAATAAGCGCGCTGAACTCTGATTCTGCCGCTGTTCGGTCATTGGCGCACAATGACAAGAAATCCCGAACCTCCGCGTCGCTTATCGCCCCCGACGGGCTCGAAAACGAAAAATAAAGGCGGAAGTGCATAGGGCTAGCAAGTCGCATGTTCGAGGCAAGCCGCTGACGCTCATCCTGCGTAAAGCCTGAGAAGACTTTAAATTCTTTGTCCTTTTGGTACAGCGAGTAAGCATCTATTCCCGTTAGATGCTCTTGAAGAGCAAGGATCAGTCTTTTCACCTCCTCACCCTCTGCGTCGATCACCTCAAGAAGTTTCTTGCCCATGTGAACGTTTGCGTTTGGAGTGATCATTCCCCAGTCTCCGATTGCCGAGAGACTGAAAACATACTGTTCAATCCAATCGTAGAGCTTTGGTTTTTTGGTACGCACGATCTGTAGGAAAACAGCGTCTGCCGGGTCCACCTGATCAATCATTGGCAGCCAGTTGAGTCTAAGAAAGTTGAGGACCCTCACGACATCGCGGGGTGTCGCGAGATGTCCATTTACCCAGCTTTCCATGACCGTACTGAGCCTGCTTTTCTGATCTTCAGTTAAAACTCTACCAGCAACCAGTTCCTCCACTTCACTTGAAAGCCAATTCTGTAGGTCAAAATGCTGCGTCAACGGAACGCGGAAAGATGCTTGAACTATCTTTTCTAGGTAGGATTTCCCATCCGGTATGCTAACCGACTTTTCAAGAGCATGTGCAAGGACCGTTGGATCATAGGCCAGAATATAGCCAACATTCGGAAAATCAGCCACTGCCCGAACGAGCCTAAGGACTTCTGCTGCCTCATTCGGTTCCAGCCGATCTAAATCATCTATAAATACGACAATAGGGCGACGCAGCTTCTCAAGTTGAGATCGAAGTTTTTGACGAAGCTCACTCAAAGACTGATTTGCGAGCTCGGATGCGCGCGAGCCACTTAACCGAGCAAAACGCGCTATACGCTCAGCCCACGGCAAACCAAGCAACCCGGCAGCATCTGTGAGTGTAGCCAGACCGGACGATACCTGAGCATAGCTTCGCAGCAGCTTTCTAACATCGTCATTCGCATCACTTGGAGCGAGCTTAACCACAGCAGGTTCGAGTTGAATAAATAGTTGTCGCAGAAGCTCGTCTCGCCCTCCGATCAGCCAGGGTTCAAATCTGATCACGTCTGGGCCGTTTTCCTCATTAGAAAGTCGGTTCAGCGCGAGACTTACAAGAGATGACTTTCCCGACCCCCACGGACCTTCTACACCAATGACAAATCCATCCGTTAGGTCATTTTGGAGAAATGCCTTCGCGAGTTGGTCTGCGATGGCCCCAAAGCCAAGTCGGTCACTTTCTTCGTTATCAAGCGGTAGATCACCAATCATTAGATTTAGGGTGTCCTTTTTCTGCTCCGTCGTTCAATCACACTTTTGCCGGACACAGGCATTGCCGCAATGCCCACGACAGAAAAAAGATACAAGGCGTCTAGATCCATCTACTTGGATCTCAACGACGACGTGACCGGAAGCATTACCTATCAAAAGCCGGTTGTTGCGTTCGGTCAAGTTGCTCATGACTTCTTGACCAATCGAAGCGTTCTCGATCTTGGCTCAAGGCTTGGGCTTGCGCTTGCAAGTGATCCTGCTCTCGCTGGTTGGATCGTTTAAGGTGGCGACGTTCTTCAAGATGCCGGAAAATGAGATCATCACTTTGGTTTTGGTCGCGGAGATGCGCCTGCCAGGCAGCCTGTTCGTTCTCGTGCCGAATGCGTCCGTGCTCACCAAGTAGTCGGTCCCAGAGGCCACTTAGGCCCCGCCGGAACATAGATTGACGCATACGCGCTTCTGCCTCGCGGCGTTGGTTCAAACGGGTCTTGAGCTTCTGCCGTTCGTGCTTTTGCTGTTCCTTAAGGCGCGCTTTCTCTTTGGCTTGGCTACGAGAGAGTGCCTCCGCTTGCCTTGCCAAGTCCTCGTCCCAACGAGAGAGGGTTGTGTTCATCTGACTTGCAATTTTGGCGTTAGTCTCTTCGACACTGGCATAGCCATCGGGCTTGCCCAGCTTTTCTCTTACATCCTTTGTCTTTACTCCTGTCCATTTTGGAACGGCATAGACCTCCCCTTGAACGTCAACCGCGACGTAGCCACGCCGATCACCTCTGGCCAGGTAGAAGCCTTTCTCTTCCAGCGCACTTGCGAATGACGCCGCATCATCTGAGCATTGCCACGCTTCCCGGAAGACACGCTTGATGTCGCGTGGATCTTTCTTCGCCCGTTTTGCCTGCTGCCATTCTGCGAGCGTGAAGTTAGTCGGGTTGCGGTTCTCCCTGTCCCGCAGCCCTTTAGGCAATCGCCAGTGATGTTCCAGAAACAGATCCTTTGAGAGTTCGGTCAGGCGGTTGTGATAAAAGGGCAGGTTGATCGCTTTCATCTCTTTCACGTCAATCCGCGACCAAACCACATGGGCATGACGCCGACCGTTCTTCTCATGGAAGACAATCGCGCGAGGTTGACCCGTAAGACCGAGACGTTCTTCCGCAGTGGATATGGCGGTTTCAAAAGCGGCTACAGGCACATTCTCTGTCTCGGGTGGATTGAGACTGAGTGAAAACAGGAACTGTTTGCACTGCGTACCTTTGGCGATGGCCTCTGCTTCTTGCATCGCGCCACGCATCGTCTCAGACACGAAGCCTCGCAATTCGTGTAGCTCAACGTGATCGTTCTCCATCACGTTGCATAGGTGAGCAGCCAGCTTCAATCCGCCACCACGCTGGTTGCCATTCAGGATCATGATGCGTCCGTGTCTTCATACCTGAGCGCGCGCATGACTTCCGCTTTGATTGCCAGAACGGCGGCGCAGGCATTCACGAGTTCTTCTTCGGTCTCCGGCGTTACAGGCAGTGCTCCTGCTTGAGCCGCCTTAGCCAGCTCTCTTAGACTGCTGGCTGCTTCCATAGCACCCAGCATGCCCAAGACCTGCGCAAGTGCTGCATGATCACGGACTGGCAGGGCCTTGGCTGATGGCTTTGGTTTTTGACCACCTTTGAAGATCTGGCTCTTCACGTAGCGATTGAGCGAAACCCCTGCGGCAGCTTCTTCTAAGGCAGCACGTTCTTCCTCGTTCAAGCGAAGAGACAGCGGTGCCAGACGCTTCTTCTTAGGCTTTGCTGATGGCTGGCCAGCGCCCTCAAAAGCACCCACCAGCTTTTTCGATGCTGGAAGGTTCCTCATGGCTGCACCTCGGGTGAAGCCAAAGCCGCCGATGCAAGACTACTCTCCTCGCATTCTTGACCGCCCGGCTCCAAATTTATGTGAAATTCAAAGCCTTTGAGTTGTTCTTCCCAATCTGCTAGTGTTTCAAAAAAGGTGTTCGAGCTTTCTCCCCGTAAGCGCACCACAGTCGCTTCGGACAGTAGCGACCAAGCTCGGCACAATGGTGTCATGCGGCAGTCGTTTCGAAGAAGCGATGAAAGCGCTTGGTTCTAGTTTTCTCTCATCATCCGCGCAACAGTCGCTTCGGACAGAAGCGACAATCCTATATCACATCCGACGTCGGTCAGGCACGGGAGACAGATTCAAAAACATATGGTGAGCCACCGTATTCCGATCTAACGGAGGTGAGCTCGTACATCCCTCGGCCCGTCCGGTGGCGCGTATGTGCGATCCACGGCGCGACACTTGGGCGTGCGGCGTCGCAAAAGTCGGGGACGATCGTCAAAGCCACCGCGCGCGAAACCCGCACCGCTGTCAACCAAGAGCGCCCTACCCATCGACTCCGCCCGCCGGGCAGCATAAGGCCAGCGCAACCCCGGCGCGCCCCCCGTGCGCCCAGCCAAAGGACGGCCCCCGTGATCCAGACCCTGACCGACGCCCTGCAAGAACGTGGCTATGACAGCCTGACACCCGTGCAGGAGGCCGTCACCGACCCCGGCCTCAATACGGCCGATCTGCTCGTCTCCGCTCAGACGGGCTCCGGCAAGACGGTGGGCTTCGGCCTCGCCATCGCGCCGACCCTGCTGGAGGACGCAGCCCAGTTCGGCCCTGCGGCCGCCCCCCTTGCGCTGATCATCGCACCCACACGGGAACTGGCCCTGCAGGTTCAGCGAGAGCTGGGCTGGCTTTTCGCCAAAGCAGGCGCCACCGTCACCTCCTGCGTGGGCGGGATGGACAGCCGCACCGAACGTCGCGCGCTGGAACGGGGGGCGCATGTTGTGGTGGCAACGCCGGGACGGCTGTGTGACCATATCAATCGCGGCAACATCGACCTCTCTGCCGTGCGTGCGGTGGTCCTGGACGAAGCCGATGAAATGCTGGACATGGGGTTCCGCGAAGAGCTGGAAACGATCCTGTCCGAGACCCCGCAGGACCGGCGCACGCTCATGTTCTCTGCCACTGTTCCAGCGGCCATCGCCAAGCTGGCGGAGCGGTACCAGCGCGATGTC
The DNA here is from genome assembly GCF_947496515.1 of uncultured Roseobacter sp. Taxonomy (GTDB): domain Bacteria; phylum Pseudomonadota; class Alphaproteobacteria; order Rhodobacterales; family Rhodobacteraceae; genus Roseobacter. The sequence goes on from NZ_CANMDB010000005.1 coordinate 13,727, forward strand.
CAGCGGATCTCGGTTGCGGGGCCCGCACGGCAGCACGCCGACATCGCCTACCGCGCGCTGCTGACCCATCCGCGTGACATCGACAACGCAATCATCAACGTGCTGCGCTATTATGAGGCACAGAACGCGATCATTTTCTGCAACACCCGCGCGGCGGTCGCGCGCATGACCGCCCGACTGACAAACCGTCGGTTTCCTGTTGTGGCGCTCTCCGGTGAGTTGACACAATCGGAACGCAGCAACGCGCTGCAGGCGCTGCGCGACGGGCGTGCCCGGGTCTGTGTGGCCACCGACGTGGCCGCCCGCGGCATCGACCTGCCGGATCTCGCGCTGGTGATCCACGCCGATCTGCCCTCCAACGCCGACACGCTGCTGCACCGGTCGGGCCGCACCGGCCGCGCCGGGCGTAAAGGCGTCTCGGCGCTGATCGTTCCGCCCAAGCAACGGGCCAAGGCCAACCGGCTGCTGGGGTGGGCCAAGCTCTCCGCGGACTGGGGGACACCGCCCTCAGCGGCAGAGGTCTACGCCGAGGACGAGACCCGCATGCTGGAGGATCCCGCGTGGAACGCCCCGGTGCCGGACGCCCAGCAAAGCCTTGTCACAAGCCTCGCGGACCGCTTTACGCCGGAGCAACTGGCCGCGGCCTTCGTCAGCCTCGCACAGTCGCAGCGCGCCGCCCCGGAGGAGCTTGGCGACCCCGATGCGCGCGACACCGCCCCCCGGCAGGCCTTTGGACCATCGGTGTGGTTCTCGCTCAACCAGGGTCGGAACGCGGGCGCCGAACCGCGCCGGATCCTGCCGATGATCTGCCGCCCCAGCGATCTGACCAAGGACGACATCGGCGCGATTCGCATCCAGTCCGAGCAAAGCTTCGTCGAGGTGCGCGCCGACCGCGCCGATGCCCTGAACGGTATCGCGCTGGAAGAAGGGCTGACCCTGACCCGCCTCGATGCCCCGCCCAGTTTCGAGACCGCCCCGCGCGGCAAACCTCCGCAGCCGAAGCCCTACAAACCCGCCGCGGCCCCCAAGGGCAAGCGCCCGCCGAAATCTCACAAGACCGAGCGGTCGCCCATGAAACCCGGTGCCAGGCCACAACCGAAATCATCCGCGACCGGGCCGGAGGGTGCCACGGCGGGCGCACCAAAATCAAAGGGACGGGCCAAGGCGGTCTGGACTGAACCGCGCCGGCAGGCCGCCGACGCCGCGACGCGGGACGCTTCGGCAGGCGCGGATCCGGCAGGGCACAAACAGGCGGGCCAGAAGAAACCTGAGGGCAAGAAACCGAGGGCAAAGCCCGCAGGCACACCCGACGCCAGCCGCAAACGGGCCGCCGACCCCTCCAAACGCTTTGTGCCCCCGCACAAGCGCGGCAAACCGGCGACCAATGCCCGTCGAAGCGGCAAAGGCCCCAATGCAACGCCCCGGCGCAAGGGCTAGACGGCCCTGCCCTTGTCGCGACCCTGATTCTGGCGCTATGATTGGGATGTCGCTGGCCCTACTGGCGCGTGCGGAAAAACAGTCATAAGGCGCGAATACGGGCGCACCGCGTGTATCGCCCGGCTTTCATTTCACGCTCAACAGAAAGGTCTGACCCATGGACGGCAATTTCAACGAGAACGACCTCAGCCGCGTTGTCGAGGCAGACCGCGCGAATGTTTGGCACCACCTGATCCAGCACCAGCCGTTTTTTACCGGCGCGGACCCCAAGATCATCATCGAAGGCAAGGGCCTGCGCGTCTGGGACCAGCACGGCGTCGAACACATCGATGCGGTCTCGGGTGGCGTCTGGACCGTCAATGTGGGCTACGGCCGCGAGACCATGGGCGACGCGGTGCGCGATGCCATCGTCAAGATGAACTTCTTTGGCGGCACTGTGGGCTCGATCCCCGGGGCGCTCTTTGCCGAGAAACTGCTGACTAAGATGCCCGGGCTCGACCGGATCTATTATGCCAACTCCGGCTCCGAGGCGAATGAGAAAGCCTTCAAGATGGTGCGCCAGATCGCGCACAAGCGCTACGGTGGCAAGAAGCACAAGATCCTCTACCGCGACCGCGACTACCACGGCACCACCATCGCGTGCCTGTCGGCGGGCGGTCAGGACGAGCGCAATGCGCAATACGGCCCCTACACGCCCGGTTTCGTGCGCGTGCCCCACTGTCTGGAGTACCGCAAGCACGAACAGGACGGCGCGCCGGAGGCGAACTACGGCGAATGGGCCGCCAACCAGATCGAAGAGGTCATCCTGCGCGAAGGCCCCGACACCGTGGGGGCGATCTGCCTTGAGCCGGTGACCGCAGGCGGCGGCGTGATCGTCCCGCCAGAGGGTTATTGGCAGCGTGTGCAGGAGATCTGCAAAAAATACGACATCCTGCTGCACATCGACGAGGTCGTCTGCGGCGTGGGCCGCACGGGCGAATGGTTCGGCTATCAGCACTACGGCGTCCAGCCCGACATGGTGACCATGGCGAAAGGCGTGGCCTCGGGCTATGCGGCGATCTCCTGCCTCGCCACCACCAACGAAGTCTTTGACATGTTCAAGGACGATGCGTCGGATCACATGAACTACTTCCGCGACATCTCCACCTTTGGCGGCTGCACCGCCGGGCCTGCCGCGGCACTGGAGAACATGCGGATCATCGAGGATGAGGATCTGCTGGGCAACACCAACCGCATGGGCGCCTACATGCTCGACAAGCTGCATGAGCTCAAGGACAAGCACGCCGTGATCGGTGACGTGCGCGGCAAGGGCCTGTTCGTCGGGGCGGAACTGGTGGCAGATCGCGCCACCCGCGAACCCGCCGCCGAGAAAATGGTCCAGGCCGTGGTCGGCGACTGCATGAAGCAGGCGGTGGTCATCGGCGCCACCAACCGCTCCCTGCCGGGCAAGAACAACACACTGTGCTTCTCGCCCGCACTGATCGCCACAAAGGACGACATCGACCAGATCTGTTCTGCGGTCGACAGTGCCCTGACCCGCGTCTTCGGCTAAGCTATCTGTCCTCCGCGCCCTGCGCGGGGGACGCCCCTGGCGCCATCGGTGTTATCAAAGGGTTGATCCGAGCTAAGGACACGAGTTCTTGGCAAACTGGTCCAGGCTCTTGCTGTGTGAGCCATGCGCTGAAATCATCAGAAAAATGGGGGCCTTTGTTTAGTCGAACACCGGTCCAGTCTGGTGGGATGACATCGGCGCGGTGTAGCACGGTTATCCCATTCAGAGGTTTTTCCGGGTCCGGGCGGGTAAAGACGTTCCCGAAACCCGACAACGAATGTTGCCTGCGTTTGAAAAAGACCGACGTTCCGACATGGACATGGCACGCCCCGCAGAACAGAGCTGGCACATACGAGGCCTGAAATACGAGTCGATACGCCTGATTGCTCAAAAACACAGGATCGGTGATCATCACGCTGCGCAGATGCACTTCACTCTCCAGATAAGGCTGGCCGATCTTATCCAGAATGAGTAGCGCGCCCAAGACCACACCCCCGTTCCGATCCTGCGTCAATAGCCGCAATGCGTCGACGACCCGCCCGCCTAAGGCATCGCTCTTTGTCAGCTCAATGATAGCACCCAGCGTCGCCGTGCTAGGTTGCGAGTGCAGCAAGTGATCCTGATTGAACCCGAGCCCGCAGGCCTCGCGCTCCGTCACATAGCTCACAATCGGCTCATCCACGCCTGCCAACCCGAATGACCGTAGCCAGTCCCCCAAGGGTTGGGTCTCGATCGACGCCAGCATCTGATCGCGCAGCTGGTTCACCAGGCTCAGCGTCATGATCTCATTCTGCATCGCCGCGGCTTCGGTCTGCTCCTGCAACCGCTGGGTCTGCGCCTCCATGAACCCGGTCTGTGCGGCCATCAGCTCCTGCTGCTTCTGCATCACCTGCGTCTGCTCTTCCAGCTTGGCGATCTGCTCAAAGAGCAGCACGGTTCCCGTGAAGGACGCAAATGCCAGCAGCAACGCCAACGCCGTCCCGATCACCCAACGATAAAGGTTCGACCAGGCGTACCAGCCCAGCGTCACCCGGGCGAGCTTGTCCGCCGCCTGCTCGGCAGCGGCCCGGTCCTGCGCCATGGCCGCCGACACGCCCGAGATCAGGGTCGAGGAGATCTCCTCCACGCTCGCCTCCGCCCGCCCCGTCAGCCGCCGCAGGATCTGACCGCGGAAAAGCAACACAATGACCAGCACGGCCACAAGCGTCACGATCACGCTGAAAATGATCGCGACCCAGTTCTCGACGAAGCCTTTCGTTACACCCCAGGCGCCTACCGCGACAGGCACGCTGACCAAAAAGGCCGCGAAGACGCCGATCCAGAACGAAAGATGACGTGACATGGCCCCCCGCTGTTCCATTGCTGCGCGCACCTTGCCACAGGCCCGCACGGCGCCAAAGCCGAAATCAAATCGGCGGGTTCCCGCACGGACCCATGGGCGCGGTGGAACCGGTCCGGAGATGCTGCGTTGAGGCGGCAGACCACAAGGAGTTTGCCATGAAAAAGTTAGCTGTTTGCCTTTCGCTGGTTGCCGTCGTGTCGGCCTGCGCCACCCGGGATCAGAACACCGTCGCCGGCACCGTCGGTGGCGCCGCACTTGGCGCTGCCATCGATGACGACAACCGCTCCCGCGGTGCCCTTATCGGCGCCGCCGCCGGTGCGCTCGCTGGCAATTATCTGGGACGGACCGCGGGCGGCGACTGCGTCTATCAGAACCCCGATGGCAGCCGGTACACCGCTGCCTGCCCCTAATTCGGATGGGCCAGACGAACAACTCCTCCCCCCAGTGCTTCGTCTGGCACCTGTTCGGTCGCGCGCCCCATGTCGCAGCCCCGCGTCACTTGGCCCACCGAACGCTCGCGCGGGTGGCTACCTCCTTGCCATTCAACCACCCGCGCGGCATTTTTCGAAAAATGCCATCATCACCCCAGCGGCGACCTGCCGCACACACTGTAGTCGCATCGCGACGTTGCACACAGATGGGGTCGGCAAGGTCTTGACCGACCGGTCCGCAATTCGACCCCCGGCCACGTGAAACCGGCGGGTACCGCGATCTGCGGGCCAACGGTATACAAATAAATCGACATGGTCAGACGTGAGCACATCCTCGGCTGTCTCCAATACAAGCGGCGCCATGGGGTTGCGGTCCATGGTCCCCGGCTCCAAAGGCCTTCGAAGGCCTTTGGCCACCGGTGCGCCCACCCCGGCCGTGGGCACCGGGACGGCCCCCATCACCTGAACGGCAAGGGAGTGATGAAATCCCAAACAAGACTTCCCTCACTGGCTGGTTTCTGCGTCTATGAGAGCATCCAGCCACGCTGTCAGCAGTCCCGTGCCGGTAACGCGCACATTGGGTCGCAGCTCACCCCGCGGCCGCGAACCCACAGGCAGCGAGCATATTGCCCGCACATCACAGCGTCATACACTTGCAAAAAATCTCACTTAATGATACCAGAGGTTTCAATATTAGGCGATTTGGTCAAGACAAGTCGGCCGCTCGGGGGAGATAGCAGGTGTTTTCACATCTGAATTATACCAGTTTGCAGCCGATATAAGTCCAGTATAGGCTCGCGACATGGCGCTCCCGGTTGAGACATTCTTTCTGCATCCCGACACCCAGGGTACTCTGCAATCGCAGATCCAGCAGATGATCGCCCAAGGCATCCTGTCGGGACGCTTTCAACGGGGCGAAAAGCTGCCCTCAACGCGCAAGCTCGCCCACCACCTGGGCGTCAGCAGGATCACAGTGACCATCGCCTACACCGAACTGCTGGCCAACGACTACCTGACCTCAAAGGGGCGGTCGGGCTATTTCGTCTCGGCCAACGCACCGGTCCCCCCCGCCTTTGCACCGAGTGCGGCCACCTCCGACGCAGTCGACTGGAACCGCGCCATCGGTCAGCGCTTTTCGGGCGGCGACACGGTGCGCAAGCCGCCGGACTGGGCCGGCTACCGCTATCCCTTCATCTACGGTCAGGCCGATCCGGAGCTTTTCGACCACGCCAACTGGCGGCTTTGCGCGCTCAAGGCGCTCGGCCAGAAGGACTTCACCGCACTAACCACCGACTACTACGATCAGGACGACCCGCAGCTGATCGAATTCATCGCGCGGCACACCCTGCCCCGGCGCGGGATCACCGCGGCGCCCGAGCAGATCCTGATCACGCTCGGCGCGCAGAACGCGCTGTGGCTGACAACGCAGGTCCTGCTGACCCAACGCCGCCGAGCCGCGATCGAGGATCCCTGCTACCACGCGCTCCGAGACATTTTGAACCAGTCCCGCTGCCATATGACCCCTGTGCGCGTGGACGCCGATGGCATGCCGCCCGATGCGATCCCGCCCGATACGGATGTGATCTTTACCACGCCGAGCCACCAGTGCCCGACCACCGGCACCATGCCGATGAACCGCCGCCACGACCTGCTGGAACGGGCCGCCGCGATGGATGCGCTGATCGTGGAGGACGACTACGAGTTTGAAATGTCGTTCCTGAAAAACCCCTCTCCCGCGCTGAAAAGCCTCGATGCAGACGGCCGCGTGATCTACGTGGGCAGTTTTTCCAAGTCACTGTTTCCGGGCCTGCGGCTGGGGTATCTGGTCGGCTCTGCGCCCTTCATCCGCGAGGCACGTGCGCTCAGGGCCAATGTGTTGCGACACCCGCCGGGACACGTGCAGCGCACCGCCGCCTACTACCTGTCGCTGGGTCATCACGATGCGCTGATCCGGCGGATGGGCACCGCCCTACACGAACGGCGCGAGGTCATGGCACAGGCAATCGCCGAGACAGGATTGCAGATCGCGGGCCAGGGCGCCTACGGTGGGTCATCCTTCTGGATGCGCGCCGATCCTGCCATCGACACCAAGGAGCTCGCCCGCCGATTGCAGGCGCGCAGCGTGCTGATCGAGCCGGGGCACGCATTTTTTTCCGGCCATGACCGGCCCCGCAACTACTACCGTTTGGCCTACTCCTCCCTTCCGGCAAACCGGATCGCCAAGGGCATCGACCGTGTGGCGGAGGAAATGCGCAGCATGCAGGAACTGGCCTTAAATGAATGAAATAATTGGCCCTAACCTGTCACCACCCAACACTCTAAGTAACGCTCAACCCAGAATCGAAACACAACTCCAAGGAATGTGCTCGCCATGAAAATGACCACCGAAGAAGCCTTCGTCAAAACGTTGCAATCCCACGGGATCGAACATGCCTTCGGGATCATCGGCTCCGCCATGATGCCGATCTCCGACATCTTCCCCGACGCAGGCATCAAGTTCTGGGATTGCGCACACGAAGGCTCCGCTGGCATGATGTCCGACGGCTACACCCGCGCCACCGGCAAGATGTCGATGATGATCGCGCAAAACGGCCCCGGCATCACCAACTTCGTCACGGCCGTGAAAACCGCCTACTGGAACCACACACCCTGCCTGCTGGTCACCCCGCAGGCCGCCAACAAGACCATCGGTCAGGGCGGCTTTCAGGAAATGGAGCAGATGAACCTCTTTGCCGATTGCGTGGCCTATCAGGAAGAGGTGCGCGATCCCTCCCGCATCGCCGAGACGCTGGCCCGCGTCATCGCCAAGGCCAAGCGTCTGTCCGGCCCCGCGCAGATCAACATCCCGCGTGACTTCTGGACCCAAGTCGTCGACATCGACATCCCCGAGCCCATCGAGTTTGAAGTCTCCCCCGGTGGTGAAAACTCCGTGGCCAAGGCCGCAGAAATCCTGTCCAACGCGAAAAACCCCGTCATCCTGAACGGCGCGGGCGTGGTGCTCTCCAAAGGCGGGATCGAGGCGTCCAAGGTGCTGGCCGAACGCCTTGATGCGCCGGTTTGTGTGGGTTACCAGCACAACGACGCCTTCCCCGGCAACCACCCGCTTTTCGCAGGCCCGCTCGGCTACAACGGCTCCAAGGCCGGCATGCAGCTGATCAAGGAAGCGGACGTGGTGCTTTGCCTCGGCACGCGCCTCAACCCCTTCTCCACCCTGCCCGGCTACGGCATCGAATACTGGCCCGCGGATGCGACCATCATTCAGGTGGACATCAACCCCGACCGCATCGGTCTGACCAAGAAAGTCACCGTGGGCATCGTCGGTGATGCGGCCAAAGTGGCCAACAACATCACCGCACAGCTCTCCGATACCGCCGGTGATGCAGGCCGCGCCGAACGTAAGGCCAAGATCGCCCAGACCAAATCCGCCTGGGCGCAGGAACTGACCTCGCTCACACACGAGCAGGACGACCCCGGCACCGACTGGAACGTGCGCGCCCGCGCGGCCAAGCCCGACTGGATGAGCCCCCGCATGGCATGGCGCGCGATCCAGTCCGCCCTGCCGGTCGAGGCGATCATCTCGTCTGACATCGGCAACAACTGCGCCATCGGCAACGCCTACCCGGCGTTCGAGGAAGGCCGCAAGTATCTCGCACCGGGTCTTTTTGGTCCCTGCGGCTACGGCCTGCCCGCCATCGTCGGCGCCAAGATCGGCCAGCCCGATGTGCCGGTTGTTGGTTTCGCGGGCGACGGTGCCTTTGGGATCGCGGTGAACGAGCTGACGGCGATTGGCCGCGGTGACTGGCCCGCCATTACCCAGATCGTCTTCCGCAACTACCAGTGGGGCGCGGAAAAGCGGAACTCCACACTCTGGTTTGAGGACAACTTCGTCGGTACCGAGCTGGACGAGGATGTGTCCTACGCCGGGATCGCGAAGGCCTGCGGCCTGAAAGGTGTGGTTGCCCGCACTCAGGACGAGCTGACAGACGCGCTGAACCAGGCGATCAAAGACCAGATGGAGAATGGCGTCACAACGCTGATCGAAGCCATGATCAACCAGGAGCTGGGGGATCCCTTCCGCCGCGACGCCATGAAGAAACCTGTCGAAATCGCGGGGATCTCCAAGGAGGACATGCGTCCGCAGACGGTTTGATCCGGGTGCAGGTCCAACCAAGCCAAGGGTGCAGGCCATGAGCGTGCTGGGAGATCTGAAAGATCGCGCCGCCGCCGGGCCTGCCCACATTGTGATGAGCGAAGGCGGCGATCCCCGGATCGTCGCTGGCGCCATCGCTGCCGCACGGGCGGGTATCGCGCGGATCACGCTGGTGGGCGCGCACGATGCCGTGGCCGCGCAGCTTGAGGCTGCAGGCGCCGCCGAAGGACCCGATCTCGCCATCGCGGATCCCACCACGTCCCAGCATACCGCCGCTTTTGCGGATGCCTTCTTTGAGCTGCGCCAGCACAAGGGCGTCACCCGCGACGCCTCAGCTGAACAAGCGCGCGATCCGCTGGTGTTTGCGGCCATGATGGTCCGTCTGGGCCACGCTGACGGGACGGTCGGCGGCGCCGTCTACACCACGTCCGACACCGTGCGCGCCGCGCTCCAGGTGATCGGCAAGGCCAGGTCAGCCCCGCTCGTTTCCAGCTTTTTCCTGATGGCCCTGCCCGAAGGTCACCCCGCGGGTCGCGACGCCATGATTTTCGGGGATTGCGGTCTCGTCATCGAACCCGCGGCCGAAGAGCTCGCCGCCATCGCCGTTGCCTCCGCCGCCTCCTGTCAGCAGTTGCTGGGCACGTCGCCCAAGGTGGCGCTTTTGTCCTTCTCCACCAAAGGCTCCGCCCGGCATGATGCGGTGAGCAAGGTCACGGATGCCGCCGCGATCCTCGCGCGCGATCACCCGGATCTCGACGCCGATGGTGAGCTGCAGTTCGACGCGGCCTTCGTGCCTGAGGTCGCAGCCGCAAAGGCCAAGGGCTCCGCCATCGCCGGTCAGGCCAATGTCATGATCTTCCCCAATCTCGACGCAGGCAACATCGGCTACAAGATCGCCCAGCGGATCGGCGGTGCAGAGGCCATCGGCCCGGTGCTGCAAGGCCTCGCCAAACCGGCAAACGACCTCAGCCGCGGCTGCACCGCCGAAGACGTCACCAACATGATCGCCGTCACCGTCCTGCAAGCGCGGGCGCAGACATGATCCCCCCCGCCACCATCCGCCGGGGGACGCTCGCCCCATGACCATGGCCGATACCGCCTCGCACTTTGTCCGCGACCTACCCGAGCAGGCCCGGACCCTCTTTCCGGGGGTGATTGTGGCGGTGATCGTCGCCATCACCGCCCAGTTCCTCGCCGATCACTACGAAGCGCCCGCGATGCTGATGGCGCTGCTGCTGGGCATCGCCGTGGCGTTTCTGGGCGACGAGGGCAAGACGGTTGCGGGCATCGGCTTTGCCGCGCGCACCGTGCTGCGCATGGGCATCGCTTTTCTGGGCGTGCGGATCTCCTTCGATCTGATGGCGGGGTTGGGGATCGAGATCGTGCTGCTGGTCATCGGCGGTGTGCTCGCCACCATCGCCTTCGGGCTCGCCATCTCGCGGCTCTTCGGGCACGGCTGGCGCTTTGCGTTTCTCACTGCCGGGTCCGTCGCGATCTGCGGTGCCTCCGCCGCCATGGCCATCGCCGCCATCCTGCCCCGCGACGACAAATCCGAACAGCGGCTGATCTTCACCGTGCTGGGCGTCACCGTGCTGTCCACCGTGGCAATGATCGCCTACCCGATCCTCGTGACCAAACTGGATCTGGGCGACACCGCGGGCGGGATCTTTCTGGGGGCGACCATCCACGATGTCGCACAGGTCGTCGGCGCTGGCTTTTCCCTCTCCGAGAACGCGGGCGACACTGCCACGCTGGTCAAGCTCATCCGGGTGTCGATGCTGGCACCCGTCGTGCTGATCGGCGCATTGCTCATCCGCGCTTTCGCCGATGCCCCCGCAGACGGCAAACGCCCGCCCCTCCTGCCCTTCTTCGTCATCGGCTTTCTCATTCTCGCCACGCTCAACTCACTGGGCTTGATTCCAACCCTTGTCGCGGATTTGATGAGCCAGGCGTCCCGCTGGATGCTGCTGATCGCCATCGCCGCGGTCGGCATGAAAACAAACCTCAAACGGGTGCTGGCGGTCGGAGGACCCGCCATCGCCCTTTTGGTGACCGAAACACTCTTCATCGCAGGGCTGATCCTTGCGGGCATCACATATTTCGCCTGACCCGGCACAGCGGATCTCAGGCCATCACACGCAGGTCGCACCGACAGCCCGGGCCAAAGGGCACCCGATGCGACACACAACAACAAGCGCCCCGCCACGGGCGCAGGGGGAGGCCAGATGACATTCCAGCAACCTAAACTCGACACGTCGCCGCATGTCTCGGACGAAGTGCGCAAGACCACCTGCTACATGTGCGCCTGCCGCTGCGGCATCAACGTGCACATGAAAACCGGCGAGGACGGCGAGAAACACGTGGCCTATATCGAGGGCAACCGCGATCACCCGGTCAATCAGGGCGTGCTCTGCGCAAAAGGGTCTGCAGGCATCATGCAGGTCAACGCCCCCTCGCGGTTGCGCAAGCCGCTCAAACGTGTGGGCGAACGTGGCTCGGGCGAGTTCGAGGAAATCGAATGGGACGAAGCCCTGCAGATCGCTGCCGACTGGCTGGAGCCCGTGCGCGCCGAAAACCCCGAAAAGCTCGCCTTCTTCACCGGGCGCGATCAAAGCCAATCCTTCACCTCCTTCTGGGCGCAGAACTTCGGCACCCCCAACTACGCAGCCCACGGCGGGTTCTGCTCGGTCAACATGGCCGCGGCGGGCATCTACACCATGGGCGGCGCCTTCTGGGAGTTCGGCCAACCCGACTGGGACCATACCAAGCTCTTCATGCTCTTCGGCGTGGCCGAGGATCACGACAGCAACCCCATCAAGATGGGCATCGGCAAGATCAAGGCCCGCGGTGCGCGCGTGATCGGGGTGAACCCCATCCGCACCGGCTACAACGCGGTGGCCGACGACTGGGTCGGCATCACGCCGGGCACCGACGGTCTGTTCATTCTGTCGATGATCTATTGCCTGATGAAGGCGGGCAAGATCGACCTGCACTACCTCGCGCAATATACCAACGCGCCGGTCCTGGTGATCAACAACCCCGGCCAGCCCGACCACGGCCTGCTGATGCGCGACGAGAATGGCAAGGAACTGGTCGTGGACCGCGCCACCGGCCAGCTCACGCCCTTCGATCAGCCCGGCGTCAAACCCGATCTCGCCGCCACCTACGAGGCAGATGGCCAGACCCACCGCCCGGTCTTTCACCAGATGGCGGAGATGTATCTCGATGACGCCTACACGCCCGAGGCCGTGGCCGAGCGCTGCGGCATCCCCGCAGGCCGCATCCGCGCCATTGCCGCCGAACTGGCCCGGGTCGCGTTTGAGGAAAGCTTCACGCTGGATCACGCCTGGACCGACTTCCGCGGCGAAACGCATCTCAGCATGACGGGCCGCCCGGTCTCCTTCCACGCCATGCGGGGTATCTCCGCGCATGCCAACGGCTTCCAGACCTGCCGCGCGCTGCACACCCTGCAGATCCTGCTGGGCACGGTCGAGGTCCCGGGCGGTTTCCGCTTCAAACCGCCCTACCCGAAACCGGCCACCGCGCACCCGAAACCGCATGTGGGCATCACCCCCGGCGCGCCGCTCAACGGCCCGCATCTGGGCTTCACCCACGGCCCGGAAGATCTGGCGCTGAAGGACGACGGCACCCCTGCGCGCATCGACAAGGCCTTCACCTGGGAAAACCCCATGTCGAGCCACGGGCTCATGCATATGGTGATCTCCAACGCCTACGCGGGCGATCCCTACAAGATCGACGTGCTGTTCATGTATATGGCCAACATGTCGTGGAACTCCTCCATGAACACCCGCGGCGTGATCGACATGCTCACGGACAAGGATGAAAACGGCGACTACGTGATCCCCAAGATCATCTACTCGGATGCCTACTCCTCCGAGATGGTCGCCTATTCCGATCTCATCCTGCCCGATACGACCTATCTGGAGCGCCACGACTGTATCTCGCTGCTGGACCGTCCGATCTGCGAGGCCGATGCCGCCGCGGACGCCATCCGCTGGCCGGTGATCGAACCTGACCGCGACGTGAAATGCTTCCAGTCCATGCTCTGCGATCTCGGCGCCAAGATGAAGCTGCCCGGCTTCATCAACGAGGACGGCAGCCAGAAATACGCCGATTACGGCGATTACATCGTCAACCACGAACGCCGACCGGGCATCGGCCCGCTCGCAGGCTTCCGCGGCGAAAACGGCGATCAGGCGGGCCGCGGGTCGGTGAACCCGGGCCAGCTCGACAAATACATCGCCAATGGCGGCTTCTTCGTCGAACACATCCCCGCAGGCGCCAACTACTACAAACCCTGGAACGCCGCCTACCAGGACTGGGCGGTGAAAATAGGGATCTACGACGCGCCCCAGCCCTATCTCTTTTCGCTCTACGTGGAACCGCTGCGCAAATTCCAGCTCGCCGCCGAGGGCCATGGGCCAATCCAGCCCCCCGATCACCTGCGCGAACGGATCAAGGCGACCATGTCTCCCCTGCCCATCTGGTACTCCTCGGAGGCGGACAACCACGGGTCCGAGTTCCCCATCACCGCGCTGACCCAGCGCCCCATGGCCATGTACCACTCCTGGGGCTCGCAGAACGCCTGGCTGCGGCAGCTTCACGGGCACAACCCGCTCTACCTGCCCACCAAACTGATGCGCGAAAACGACCTTGCAGACGGCGGCTGGGCGAAGGTCACCTCGCCCCACGGCGAGATCACCGTGCCCGTGCTGGAAATGGCCGCCCTCAACGACAACACAGTCTGGACCTGGAACGCCATCGGCAAACGCAAGGGCGCCTGGGCACTGGAGGAAAACGCCCCCGAAGCCACCCGGGGGTTCCTGCTCAACCATCTTATCCACGAGTTGCTGCCGCCCAAGGGCGACGGGCTGCGATGGGCCAACTCCGATCCTGTCACGGGACAGGCCGCCTGGTTCGACCTCAAGGTCCGCGTGGAAAAAGCCGCGGCCCCCGCCGAGGCCAAACCCGGCTTCGCCCCCATAAAATCCCCCGTGGGCACAGGCCCCAAAGACCTCACGTGGAAGGTGGGTAAATGAGCGTGCCCCTGCCCTCCCGGCCGCTCTTTCATCTTGCCAGGAAAACTCCGGGGTCCGGGGCAGAGCCCCGAAAAACCATCACCGAAACCCAAACGCACCGTGCGCCGGGCACCGACGTGATACCGACGTGTTACCGACGTAATACCGACACCGCACCGACAGCCAGAACCGGGGGCCAGCCATGACCACTCTGCCAGCCAGCACGACCAGGAAACTGGGGCTCGTGATCGACCTTGATACCTGCGTCGGCTGCCACGCCTGCGTGATCTCCTGCAAAGGCTGGAACACTGAAAACTACGGCGCGCCGCTTTCCGATCAGAACGCCTATGGTGCTGATAACGCAGGCACTTTCCTCAACCGGGTCCACTCCTACGAGGTCCAGCCCGAAGGCGATGCCGCAGCCCAGCTCATCCACTTCCCCAAATCCTGCCTGCATTGTGAGGACGCGCCCTGCGTCACCGTCTGCCCCACGGGTGCGAGCTACAAGCGCGTCGAGGACGGTATCGTTTTAGTCAACGAATCCAACTGCATAGGCTGCGGCCTCTGCGCCTGGGCCTGCCCCTACGGCGCGCGCGAACTGGACGCCGCCGAAGGCGTGATGAAGAAATGCACCCTCTGCGTCGACCGCATCTACAACGAAAACCTGCCCGAGGAAGACCGCGAGCCCGCCTGCGTGCGCACCTGCCCCTCGAACGCCCGCCACTTCGGCGATCTCGGCGACGAGACCAGCGATGTGAGCAAACTGGTCGCAGAGCGTGGGGGCATGGACCTGATGCCCGAACAGGGCACCAAGCCGGTCAACAAATATCTGCCGCCCCGCCCCAAGGACACCCTGCCCCACGAGGGCCATGATCTTGACGTGCTGGCCCCCTTCCTTAAGCCCGTCGCGGAAGAGCCCAAGGGCTTTCTCGGCTGGCTCGACAAGACGCTGGAGAAACTCTGATGCACCCCGCTCCTTCCGTTATTTTCTTCACGACGTTCAGTGGCTTGGGCTTCGGCCTCCTGGTTTTTCTGGGCCTCGGTTACCCGGGGGTAACCGGCTGGTCGGCCTTCGCGTTTCTCACCATCGCCTATGTCATGGCAGTGGGCGGGCTGATGGCCTCCACCTTCCACCTGGGCCGCCCGGAACGGGCGCTCAAGGCCTTTACCCAGTGGCGCTCCAGCTGGCTCAGCCGCGAGGCCTGGTGCGCCGTAGGTGCGCTCGTGCTCATGGGTCTCTACGGCGCGGGCCTCGTGTTCTTCGGCACCAGGGTCACGGCACTCGGCGTTCTCGGTGCGGCCCTCTCCTTGGCGACGGTCTTCACCACATCGATGATCTACACCCAGCTCAAGACCATTCCGCGCTGGAACATGGCCCTCACACCCGTCAAGTTCCTGTCGCTGTCGCTGGCGGGTGGCGGGTTGCTGGCGGGGCAACTCACCATCGCACTTGTCCTGCTCGTCATTGCCGGAGGCGTGCAATTGCTCACCTGGAAAGAAGGCGACAAGGCGCTCGCCGCCTCAGGCACGAACATGGCAACTGCGACAGGTCTGGGCGACCGCGGTACAGTGCGGGCCTTTGAGCCGCCCCATACCGGCACCAACTATCTGCTGCGGGAATTCGTCCATGTGGTCGGCCGCAGACACAGCCAGAAACTGCGCCTCATCGCGCTGGTGCTGATGACGGTCGTGCCGGTTCTGCTCTTGATGCTGCCGTTCTCACACATCATCGGGATCCTGGCCATCGCCAGCCATATCGCAGGCGTTCTCACCGCGCGCTGGCTCTTTTTTGCCGAGGCAGAGCATGTGGTCGGCCTCTACTACGGCAAACGCTAAAGCCCGACCCGGAAACGAAAAAACCCGCGGCATCCCCCGCGGGTTTTCTACGTCCGCTGAACGCAGCTCAGTTCATCAGCCCCGCGTGGCGCAACCCTTCGTCCACCAGCGCACGCGTCGGATCCGACAGCGCCACCAGCGGCAGGCGCACTTCATCCGAGCACAAGCGCAACTGCGACATGGCGTATTTCACCCCGACCAACCCGGGTTCCGTAAAGATCGCCTTGTGCAGTGGCATCAGCCGGTCCTGGATCTCCAGCGCCGTCGCGTAGTCACCGGCAAGACACGCGGTCTGCATCTCTCCGAGCAGCCTTGGTGCCACATTGGCCGTGACCGAAATACAGCCGACACCGCCCTGCGCATTAAACCCATGGGCCGTGGCGTCTTCTCCCGACAGCTGCACGAAATCAGGCCCGCAGGTCAGGCGCTGATCGCTGACCCGGGCAAGATCCCCGGTGGCATCCTTGACGCCGATGATCCGTGGCAGCTTGGCCAGCTCCCCCATGGTCTCCGGCGACATATCCACCACCGACCGGCCCGGGATATTGTAGATGATGATCGGCAGCTCCGCACAATCGTGCAGCGCCGTAAAATGCGCGATCAGCCCTGATTGCGTGGGCCGGTTGTAATAAGGCGTCACCACCAGCGCCGCATCCGCACCCACCGCTTCGGCGTGGCGCACCAGCCGCATGGCCTCGATCGTATTGTTGGAGCCAGCGCCCGCGATCACCGGGATACGGCCCGCCGCGGCCTTGACGACCTCCTCGACGACGACCTCATGCTCCCGGTGCGTCAGCGTCGGGCTTTCCCCGGTTGTCCCCACGGGGACCAAACCACTGCTTCCTTCACCGATATGCCATTCGACCAGCTTCTTGAGTGTCTCCAGATCCAGTTCGCCGTTTCTAAACGGCGTGACGAGGGCAGGCAGAGAGCCTTTGAACATGAACACGCTCCTTTGATGTTTTGGCCGGCAAATGGCCCTGGGATTAACGCAAAATAAGCAGGATCGTGATTTGATCATGGCTCTATGCGCTGTATGTGTCAGAGGCTCTAGCCTCCAAAGCCCGGGAATTGCAAGTGATCACACGCTGGTTGACGGTCCTGACGATGATTCTCTTGGTAGCGGCGCCTGCGCTGGCGGAACGCCCGCGCCCGCTGGCCAAGGCAATGGATGCCATGCGCGGGGGCGATTGGGGCGCCGCTGCCAAGATCGCCGCGCGCGATGGTGATCTGGCCGCTGACATCATCGAATGGCACCGCCTGCGCGCGGGTGAAGGCAATGCTGCCGAGGTCACGGATTTTCTGTCGCGGCGCAGCGACTGGCCGGGCGAGCCCTACTTGCGCAAACAGTCCGAACCATCGGTGATCTCGCAACCTGACGGGGCAGTGCTCGCCTTCTTTTCGGACGTACCCGCCCAGACATCCGAAGGGGTGCTGCGCCATGCAGAGGCGCTTTCGCGCACCGGGCGCAGCGCCGAGGCAGAGGCCCTTGTGATCCAGACATGGCGGCAGATGCGGATGGGAAAAACCGCGCAGGCGCTGTTTTTGTCAGAACATGGCCCATTGCTGCGCGCCCATCACACGGCCCGGCTCGACGCCATGCTGTGGGCAGGCGCATTTGAGAATGCGCGACGGCTTTTTGGCCTGGTACCGGAGGCGGAAGTGGCCGTTGCGCGGGCCCGGATGGCCTTGCGGGCGATGGAACCGGGGGTTGATACGCTGATCGCACGCATACCGGCCAGCCATCGCGCCGCACCCGGGCTGCAATACGAACGCTTCGTCTGGCGGGCGCGCAAGAACCGCTGGGACGACGCAAAGGATCTGCTGCTCGCCACGTCGACAAGCGCTGCGGCACTGGGCAACCCCGAAGCCTGGGCCAACAGGCGCCGGTCCATGGCGCGCGACGACATGCGCGACGGCAAAGCCGAACGGTCATATGAACTGGCCGCGCGGCATTTCCTGAGCGAAGGGTCAAACTACGCCGATCTGGAATGGCTTGCGGGCTACATCGCCCTTCGCCTGCTGAACGAGCCGCAAACGGCTCTGGAGCACTTCAACAATCACGATGCCGCGGTCCGGTCGCCGATTTCCAAAGGGCGGGCGGGCTACTGGCGCGGGCGCGCCTATGAGGCCATGGGCGATGTCGCAGCGGCAGATCAGGCCTATGCGGCTGGCGCTCAATATCAGACATCCTTCTACGGTCTGCTGGCGGCAGAACGCGCGGGCCTGCCCTTCGATCCTGAAATGATGGGGACACCGCCGCAGCAAGACTGGCGCGAATCGGCTCTTGCCAAAAGGCCGCTCTTTCAGGCCGGGCTCTTGCTGCAAGCCTCGGGCGAGCTCAATCTGGCCGAACGGTTCTGGACCCATCTGGCCGAAAGCCTCGACCCGGACGAGGCGACGCTGCTGGCCGAAGCAACGGTGGATCTGGAACAACCCCATCTCGGCGTGATGGTCGGCAAGCGCACCGCGCGGCGCGCCATCGTGGTGCCGCGTGGCTATTACCCGCTGCACCCGGTGGCAGAACAGGACCTGCCCATGGCGCCCGAGATGGTTCTTGCCATCGCACGGCGCGAGAGCGAGTTTGACCCCCAGGTCCAGAGCGGGGTGGGCGCGCGCGGTCTCATGCAGGTGATGCCCGCAACGGGCCGCGAGGTTGCAACCCGCATGGGGCGGGCCAGCGGTCACAGCACGCAACGGCTGATGAGCGATCCTGCCTACAACGCAGAGCTCGGCGCTACGTATCTGTCCGGCCTTGCCGCCCGGTTCCGCGGCAACGTGGTGATGATGTCGGCGGGATACAACGCAGGACCGGGGCGTCCGGACCGCTGGATGCTGGCCTATGGCGATCCGCGGCGTCCGGAAATCGACATGATCGACTGGATCGAACACATTCCGTTTCGCGAAACCCGCAACTACGTCATGCGCGTGACCGAGAGCCTGCCGATCTACCGCGCCCGCCTGGGTCTTGATCCCTTACCTGTTCCCTTCAGTGCGGAACTTACGGGCTCAACGCTTCTGGCGTTCGCGCCAAAGGGTGAATAACCCCGCCGCAACGATAACCGCGACGCCCACCGCAACGTTGGGCCGCAGAGTCTCTCCGAAAACGGTGATCCCGACGAGTGCTGCAAAGACCAGCTGAAAATAGGCGAATGGCTGCACCGAGCTTGCCTCGGCCACCTCGTAACAGCGGATCAGCAGCCAGTGGCCGCACACGCCGGTGACACAAAGCGTCGCCATCCAGCCCCAATCGGGCGCCGTCATCGCCTCCCAAAAGGCCAGGCCAATCAGGGTCATCGTGACCGCACCCGCCACACCCGTCCAGAAAAAGCTCGTGGCAGTGGTGTCCTGCCGCGCCGCGTAGCGCGTCAACAACCCGTAGAGCGCGAACATCAAAGCCGCGACCAGAGGGATGACCGCCATCGGGTCAAAAACCGACCAGCCGGGCTCCAGAATGATCATCACGCCCACGAAACCCACGGCGATCGCGGCCCATCGCCGCCAGCCGACCGCCTCGCCAAGCACCGGGCCCGACAGCGCTGCCACCAGCAACGGGTAGCAGGCAAAGACCGCATGGCTTTCCACCAGACCCAGCACCGTAAAACCGGTGACCATGACGCAGACTTCGAGCGCAAGCAACACGCCGCGAAACCCCTGCAGCAGCGGCTGCCGGGTGCGCGCAGCGGCACGTACGCCCCCGCCTTTGCGCCCCGCCAGCCAAATCACGAAAGCCGCAAAGAACCAGTAGCGGATCATCACGACCATATAAACGTTGTAGGTCTCCGCCAAATGGCGCGAGATCCCGTCCTGCAGCGCAAAGACGATACTGGTCAGCACCATCAGCAGGATCCCGAGACGGACATTGTTGCTCTGGGTCACGCCGGCATCGATCCCACGGTCATGTGCCGCTTGCGACCGAAACCCGGCACCCTTTGTACCGCAAATCCGGCGTCGGCCAGCGCGCGGCGGACAAACCCTGCGGCCGTATAGGTCGCGCATGTACCTCCCGACCCAGTCCGCGCGCCGACGGCCTCCATGAGCGGTGCCGACCACAGCTCCGGGTTCTTGGCCGGTGAAAACCCGTCCAGAAACCACGCGTCCGCCCGTCCCGACCACCGCGGCAGCGTCTCGCGCGCATCCCCCACGATCACCTCCAGTCGGACACCCGGAACCGGCGCGAACACCCCGCCAGCGGGATCCCAACTCGCCGCCAAAGTCGTACGCAACTCCCCCAATGCGTCAAAGCGCGCCAACGACCGGGCCAGATCATCCGGAGCCATCGGGTAGGCTTCAAAACTGGTGAAATGCAATGTGCCCGGCGCATCCATCTCCTGCCAGAGATGCAGCGCCGATAAAAAGTTCAACCCCGTACCAAAGCCAAGCTCGGCGATATGAAACCCGTCCCGCAGCCGTTCCGCCAACCGGTTGCCGTCGAGAAACACATGCCGTGTCTCCGCAAGCCCATCTTCGAGACTGTAATAAGGATCATCAAACCGCGCGGATACCGGCGTGTCATTCGCGCCCCAAGATACCTCTGCCGACTGGTTCTGCACGGACGGGCCTTGTAAACGGGTGGGACGATGACGCGACCTTGAGGCAGAACTGGAGCTTTGGCAATGGCCGATATCACCGTGCGCGGCGCGGGCATTTTTGGACTTTCGATTGCCTGGGTCTGCGCCTGCCGCGGCGCGCGTATCCAGGTGATCGACCCGGCCGGACCCGCAGCAGGCAGCAGCGGCGGGCTTGTCGGGGCGCTGGCCCCGCACGTGCCCGAAAACTGGAACCCCAAGAAGGCGTTTCAGTTCGAAAGCCTGCTCGCCGCGGCGGCGTTCTGGCAAGAAGTCGAGGCGACCGGCGGCCAGAGCAGCGGCTATGTCCGAACCGGCCGTCTGCAACCTGTTGCCGACATCACCGCGCTGCCGCTTGCGCAACGGCGCGCCGATCAAAGCCGGGATCTATGGCAAAACAAGGCGGTCTGGAACGTTGAGAAGGCCAGCGCGTCCCCCTGGGCACCCGTCTCTGCGAGCGGTTGGATGATCCGCGACAGCCTTTCCGCGCTGTTGCACCCCAAACAGGCCTGCGCAGCACTGGTCGCAGCCCTCGCCAGCAAGGGCGTGACGATTGCAGCCGATGGCCCGGAAAAAGGTGCCGTGATCTGGGCTACCGGGGTGGACGGTCTTTGCGCCCTGAATGCAACGCATCACCGTCAGGTCGGCAACGGGATCAAAGGACAGGCGGCACTGCTACAGCATGACGCCCGCGGACAGCCGCAGATCTTCGCTGACGGTTTGCATATCATTCCTCATGGCGATGGGACGGTCGGCGTAGGCTCCACCTCCGAGCGGGAGTTCACCGACGCCCGCACCACAGACGCGCAACTCGATGCGGTCATCGAACGGGCACGCGCCGCTGTCCCCGCTCTCGCAGACGCGGCGGTGATCGACAGATGGGCCGGCGTGCGCCCGCGCGCCCGGTCCCGCGCGCCGATGCTGGGCGCTTGGCCTGGCCGCCCGGGTCACTTCATCGCGAACGGCGGCTTCAAGATCGGCTTCGGGATGGCGCCGAAGGTAGCCGAGGTGATGGCTGATCTGGCCCTGGAAGGCTCAGCCCAGGTCCCCCCGGGGTTTGACGTCGCAGCCTCTTTTTGACCCAGGCGCGTTCGGCAGGCATGATCGTGTAGCCCCTTGTTCAGGACACCCGAAGATGCCCCCCGACATTCAATGCCGCGTCCGTGCGCTCGACCACCTGGACCTGATGGTCCGCAATATCCCGGATGCGGTGCGATTTTACACCCAGGTGCTTGGCATGCGCGGCGTTCAGTTCACCGCGCCGGACGGAGGCCGACACTGGGCGCTGCACTTTGGTCAAAGCAAGATCAACCTGCACAGCGCAACCAGCCCGGCGGGCTTGGCCACCGCCACACTCACACCGGGCACTGCAAGCCTGTGTTTCCTAAGCGACGCGCCGCTGGCGGACTGGATCGTTCATCTGACCACGCATCAGATCGACATCGAGGACGGTCCCGTGCCCGCAAGCGGTGCCAAAGGTCCACTGACGACCATCTTCATTCGTGATCCCGATGGAACACTGATCCAGATCGCCGAGCATGTGTAGCGGCGCACCATGGATCATCACGGCGCGCCGAGTGTTTCCCACAGGCGAAACTTAACGCTCTATCTCGGCGCGCAACCCATCCATCAGCAATGTCAGTTCCCGCACGTAGATATCACCCGTGAGATGACCCTGATCGTCGAACTGGTTGCTGCTGTCGGCAAGATGGATCTCCGGCCCCTGCAGGATGCGCGGCCTGAACGGCACCATGAAACTACGCAGAATGAGTTGCGCGCGTTCACCCCCCGCCCGACCTGCGGCCGCTGACATGACGGCAACGGGCTTGCCCGTCCACGGCTTGCCGGATGTCCGGCTCACCCAATCCAGCGCGTTCTTCAGCACGCCGGGCGGGCCCTTGTTGTACTCTGGCGTGGAAATCAGCACCGCATCCGCCTGCGCAATATCCTCCGCGATCCGCTGGACCGCGTCCGGCACGCCACCTGCCTCTTCCCGGTCACCGTGGTAGAGCGGCAGATCCAGATCAGCGAGCTTGAAGCTGCACTCACCAAAAAGCCGCGCCGCTTCGTGCAGGAGCATCGTGTTGGTCGAGGCATCGCGTAGTGAGCCGGACAAGCCAAGCAGATTATAGTGGGCCATCATCCCTATCCTTCTAGTTTTTTGTCACGCTAAGGCTGAGGCGGGCGGCCCAAAAAGCAAGGGCTCCGGTGAAAAACACCGAAGCCCCGGTAGATCCACTTCCGCGCACGCCGCTATCCCGTTGGCAGGATCACGATTTCAACACGCCGGTTTTGTGCCTTGCCAGCGGCATTCAGGTTGCTCGCGACAGGCTGGCTCTCGCCGCGACCCACCGTGCGCACGCGACCCGCGGCAACACCGGCATCTATCAGCACATTGCCGACAGCACCCGCCCGGCGTTCCGACAGCCGCTGGTTATAGGCCGCATCGCCGTCACTGTCGGTGTGGCCAATGACCTGTACCGTGGATTGCGGATATTTGTTCAGACTGGCGGCCACCGAAAACAGATCGTTGCGCAGATCCGACCGGACCGCAGCACTATCGGTGGCAAAAAGGATGTCCTGCGGCAGGCTCAGAATCAGCCGGTCACCGGTGTTGGTGATGAGGACGTCATTGTCCAGATCGCGGCGCAGTTCAGCCTCCTGCTGGTCGAGATTATAGCCGATGCCAGCACCGATGGCACCACCGACCACCGCACCGAGCAGCGCCCCTTTGTCCCGGTTTCCGTCGCCACGCGACAGTGCGCCGGCAAGCGCACCGGCGCCCGCGCCGATCAGCGCGCCCTGCTGGGTCTTGGACGTGTTGGTGCCGTTGCCCACCTGGGCAGGGTCGGTGCACGCGGCCAGGATCAGGCTGCCCGAAAGCGCAATCGCCATAGGAATTCTTGAAATACTCATAGTCTACTGCCTTCAATGGTTGCGGCCCCGTTCGGGCAGGGCGTCGTGATGAGACAGCCTACATATGGGCCAGCCCGCAGGGCAATCCAAGGGGAAAAGGCGACGGCGGAAACCCGCCAACGGCTCACATCTGCGTGCGCGCCGCCTCATAGGCCAGCATGGCGCGCTTCATCGGCAGGCCCCAGTGATAGCCACCCAGACCACCGGATTTGCGCAAAGCCCGGTGACAGGGGATCAGCCAACTGACCGGATTGCGCCCCACCGCCGTGCCAACGGCGCGCACCGCCTGTGGTTTGCCAATGGCCTGCGCGATTTCGGAATAGGTGGTGACGTGGCCCGAGGGGATGCTGAGCAACGCTTCCCAGACCTTGATCTGGAACGGTGCGCCGATCAGGAACAGAGGTGCGGTGCCCAGCCTGCCATCCCCGGCACCGAATGCCTGCAGGACCCAAGGCCGCAACATCACCGGATCTTCGACGAAATCAGCGCGCGGCCAGCGCGACAGCAGATCCTCGAGCGCGGCGTCTTCACCCATTTCCGCCGCAAACCCGATGCCGCAGATGCCTTTTTCGGTGCCCATCACGATTGCGGCTCCGAAAGGGCTGTCGAACCACCCCCAGAAGATCGTCAGCCCCGCGCCGCTGCGGGCGAAATCACCGGGGCTCATCGCTTCCCATCGCACAAAGAGATCGTGGAGCCTGCCGCTGCCCGACAAGCCGACCGCCTGCGCTGCCTCCAGGGTGGTGAACCGTTCTCGCAGCAGCGTTTTGGCGTGGCCCAGCGTCAAATACTGCTGGTAGCGTTTCGGCGACACCCCGACCCACCGGGAGAAAACGCGCTGGAAATGCGCGGCACTCATCCCCATTTCCGCCGCCATCCGGTCCAGTGACAGGGGATCGTCTGCGGCGTCGATCAGGTCGATGGCGCGGCGTACTACACCGTAGTGATAGGCCGTCTCGGTCTCGTCGGGGAGGATCTGATGCTGTGTCATGCCTTCAAGCTAAAGGCTGGCATTGGAGGAATCGACCCGAAACCTGCGCCATCGCACCCGCGGAAGTCCCGCGCGACTAGACCGCCGGGATAGTCCCGATACAGACCACGACGGTCGAAACCGAGGCTCTGCACTTGCCCGTAGACACAAACCTCACCGGGATCGCTGCCGAACGCGCGCCCCGCAGTCAGGCGGCCAGATCGCCGCGTGGACCGGCCAAAGGTCGCCTCGCCGAGCTATGCGCTCAGCGCGATATCCTCCAGCATCGCAGTGCCTGCCTCAATCAGCAGCCGCGCTTCGGTTCGGCTCAGGCAGGGACGTGCCGTCACCTGGTTTTCGGCAACCGCATCCACGGCGCTCCGCAACGAATTCGCATCCTGTTGCGACAATCGGCGGAATACCTCCGCTCCGGCAAACATCGTCTCGACCCAGGCGCCTTCCGCGAGGATGATCTGGTGCTGAGCACAGGCAATGCCGGTGAGCGTATAGGGCACCATGGGGATCACGGAGCGCGCGACCCCCCGGTCGATCCAGGCCTTGGCAGGGGCGAGCACCTCATTGGCGCAAAACAGCAACTCTGCCTGTGCCGAATTGATCAACACCCGGTGATCACCGGTGACCTGAAGATCATGCGTCGGCATACCGGGACCGAGCGCCCCTGCCGGAAGGCAGACGGGCCGGGCCTCTGGCTGTTCCGCGAAGTACCCCGGCTGAAGCTTCGTCCGCCCGATCCAGACGATCGGCTGATACCCGTTGTCGCGCGTCAGCACCCGATCCCCTGTTTCCAACCATTCGACGGGAATGTCCCCGTTCTGGGTGGTGATCATCGTCCCGGGGCCGAAACAGGGTACGCTGCGCTGCTGGTACTGCTCGTAGGTCTGCCGGGTGTCGGCACCGCCCTGCGACATCAGGATGTTGTCGATCTCCTGACTGCCGACGAAGTCGTAGCTCACCCCCTTTTGCAGCGGCTCGGTAGGGATGTAGCCGACCAGAACGCCCGCAATCTCAAAACTGTCTACCGCAATGGTCGAGCCGTCGGGCGCTTCGAGAAACAGCGTTTCCTCGCCGTAGATCCGGCCAGAGGCGATGGTGGAGCCATCCGGCCGCGTCACGGTCCCCAACTGGTTGGCATCCTCGCCCACTTCGGCGTTGTGCTCATCCCCGTCCAGCGAGTCGTCATCGTCATCGATAAAGAAGCGGACCCGATTGACGTCCGTATCGTAGGCCGGGTCGAGTTGATAGCTGTTGGTGTCGGCGTCGTAGATCAACGCGCCCGCGTCATATCCGTAAAAAGATCTGGTGGCCATCGCGATCCCGCTCACATCAAAACTGGTGCGACTATCCTGCATTAGGGTAAATAAATGGCTGAGGAATTGAGCCGCATTTGAGAGAGGCCACGTGCCAGCGGTCTTGCCGCGCGCCGCGAAAGGCACCATACCGGCGCAATGGCAAAGCAGCTTGGCTATCATACCATCCGCGAGATCTTTTCCCGCTTTCAAGAGGCCGACCCGGAGCCCAAGGGCGAGCTGGAGCACGTGAACGTCTATACGCTCGTGGTCGCCGTGGCCCTCAGCGCGCAGGCCACGGATGCGGGGGTCAACAAGGCCACGCGGGCGCTCTTCCAGATCGCCGATACGCCGCAAAAGATGCTCGATCTTGGACTCGACGGGCTGACCGGGCACATCAAGACCATCGGGCTCTTTCGGCAAAAGGCCAAGAACGTCATGAAGCTCAGCCAGATCCTGGTCGATGACTACGGCGGCGAGGTGCCCAACAGCCGCGCCGCGCTCCAAGGGCTGCCCGGGGTGGGTCGCAAGACGGCCAATGTGGTGCTGAACATGTGGTGGCAGTACCCCGCACAGGCGGTCGATACACATATCTTTCGCCTCGGCAACCGCACCGGCATCGCGCCTGGCAAGACGGTCGAGGCGGTCGAGCGTGCCATCGAAGACCACATACCGGCTGATTTCCAGCTCCATGCGCACCACTGGATGATCCTGCACGGGCGCTATCATTGCAAGGCGCGCAAGCCGCTCTGCCCGACCTGTATCATCCGCGATCTCTGTCCCTACGAGGAAAAGACCCAATGAAAAACTACCAGCTGGTCGGCATCGGCAATGCCGTTGTCGATGTGATCACCCATGCCGATGACAGCTTTCTCGACCTCATGGGCATCGAGAAAGGCATCATGCAGCTGGTCGATCAGGACCGCTCCGAGAAACTCTACGGTGCCATGAACGACCGGTTGCAGACCCCCGGCGGGGCCGTGGCCAATACGGTCGCGGGTGTGGGGGCGCTCGGGTTGCAGACGGCCTTTATCGGGCGGGTGCGGGACGATGCCCTGGGGCGGTTCTACGCCAGTGCCATGACCGACAATGGCATCGATTTCGTCAACCCGCCGGTGCCGGGCGCGGACGTGCCCACCTCACGCTCGATGATCTTTGTGGCCCCGGACGGCGAACGGTCCATGAACACCTTTCTGGGCATCTCTACCGGGCTCACCTCTGCCGATGTGCCCCCCGCGGTCTCAGGCAACGCGCGGATCATGTTCCTGGAGGGGTATCTCTTTGACCACGACGCGGGCAAAACCGCCTTTCGTGAAGCAGCGCGCGCGACCAAGGCGGGCGGCGGCATCGCGGGCATCGCCATCTCGGATCCTTTCTGCGTCGAACGGCATCGCGCGGATTTTCTGTCGCTGATCGAGCACGATCTGGACTACGTCATTGGCAACCACCACGAGATTGAATCGCTCTACCAGACGGATCTGGAAACCGCGCTGGCCAAGACCGCCGAGATCTGCCCGCTGGTCGTGTGCACCCGCTCGGGCGACGGGGTGACGATCATTGCGGATGGCGCGCGCCATGACGTGCCGGTGGCGCGGATCACGCCCGTCGATGCCACCGGTGCCGGCGATCAGTTCGCCGCCGGGTTCCTCTACGGTCTGGCCACGGGGCGCGACAAGGAGACCTGCGCGCGCATGGGCAACCTTTGCGCGGCAGAGGTGATCGGGCATGTGGGCCCGCGCCCGCAGTCCGACATGATGAAGACCTTCCAGAAAGAGGGCCTCGTCTGACCGTGCTCAAAGACGGCTTTCACGACGTCCCCCCCGGAAAGGTGCCGGTCGTGGTCACCTACCTTGAGATGACGTCCAAGGTGCCGACCAAGGACAGCACGCTACCAGAGGGAGTGACATTCCGGCGGGTCACGCCCGATCTGGCCTGGTACCGGGAGATCTTCACGCGCGTGGGCGGGCTTGAGTGGCTCTGGTACGGACGGTTGTTGCTGGACGACGACGCGCTTCAGACTGTGCTGACCGACCCGGGTGTCGAGGTCTATACCCTGTCGCGCGACGGCAGGGATCTTGCTCTGATGGAGCTGGATTTCAACGAAAAGAGCGCATGCGAGCTCCAGTATTTCGCTCTCGCACCCGAGCTGATCGGCACCGGCGCAGGCCGCTACTTGATCAACGCGGCCATTGACCGGGCCTGGAGCAAGCCGATTTCCCGGTTTCATCTGAGCACCTGCACCATCGACAGCCCGCAGGCGCTCGGGTTCTACCGGCATATGGGGTTCACACCGGTCAAGCAGGCCATCCAGATCGCGGACGATCCGCGGCTGCTGGGCATTTTGCCCGAGACCGCCGGGCCACGCGTGCCGCTGATCCGACCCTAAAGCTGCGCGTCGAACTCCGCCAGCACGGCCTCATAGACGTGCCGCTTGAAAGGCACGATGTTCTCCACCAGCGCATCTGCTGCCAGCCAGCGCCATTCGGCGAACTCGGGCTCTTCGGTCTCGATGTCGATCTGATCGTCGCGGCCCTCAAAGCGCATCATGAACCATTTCTGCTTTTGTCCGCGAAAGCGGCCCTTCCACAGCTTGGGCACCAGATCATGGGGTAGCTCATAGGGCAGCCACTGCGCGCTTTCGGCCACGACGCTGACCAGATCGGGCGTGACCCCGGTTTCCTCGCGCAGCTCGCGCAGGGCCGCATCACGTGGCTCCTCTCCCTTGTCGATCCCGCCCTGCGGCATCTGCCAGGCGGGTGTCGATACGGGGCTGTCGCGGCGCTGGCCCACGAAAACCTCGCCCCTGCCGTTCACCAGCATGACACCCACACAGGGGCGATAGGGCAGCTTTGCAATCTCTTCGGGGCTCATCTCAGCGTCTTCTCCATCCACGCGCGGGCGAGGGTTTCGCCGTTACGCACCACTCTCTCGCGATGGATACCCAAAAACCCCGCCGCCCGAAAGGCCGGTTCGGCCATGAGGCTCGCGTGGGTCCGGAGCCGCGGCTCCCGCCTGTGCAGCGCCCAGTCCTCGACCCGCTCAAAAAGCTGGCGAAAGAGCCCGCGGCCCTGATGATCGGGACGGACAAACGCAAGGTCGATGTAGCCCCCCGGCTCGATCGTCATGAACCCCACCGCCTTGCCACCGACCCCGGCCACAGCGACCTGCAGCGGCGCCAGACGCTCGGACCACTGCAAGCCCTTGGGCCGATGGTCCAGCCAGGCGGCCCGCTGGGCTTCGGTGTATCGGCTTGGGCCCTGGCGGACCGCGGCGTAGAAAACCGCGCCCAGAGCGTCTGCATCGCCGGGTGTCGCCCATCTGATCATGATCTTCTCCACACAGGTGACGCCGCGTTCGACGTGACAGCGGATATGTGAAAATGTGATCTCGTGCCAGTTACATCCCGGGGGAGGGTTTGCCATGACCGATTATCCACATCTGCTCGCACCGCTCGATCTGGGGTTCACCACGCTGAAGAACCGCGTGCTCATGGGTTCGATGCACACCGGGCTGGAAGAGACGAAGGACTGGAACCGGGTCGCGGAATTCTACGCCGCGCGCGCCCGCGGCGACGTAGCATTGATGGTCACCGGTGGGATCGGGCCGAACCTTGAGGGGTCCGTGCTGCCCGGGGCGGCCATGATGGTGAGCGGTGAAGATGTGGCAAACCACAGTGTGATCACCCGCGCTGTGCACGCAGACGGCGGCAAAATCGCGATGCAGATCCTGCATGCGGGCCGCTATGCCTACGGGCCGAAATGCGTGGCACCCTCCGCCATCAAATCCCCCATTTCGCCTTTCGCCCCCACCGTGCTGGACGCCGATGGTATTGAAAAGCAGATCGTGGACATCGTGACCTGCGCTCAGCGGGCGCGCGAGGCGGGCTATGACGGGGTGGAGATCATGGGATCGGAGGGGTATTTCCTCAACCAGTTCCTCGTCACCCATACCAACAAGCGCGAGGACGAATGGGGCGGCTCTTACGAGAACCGCATGCGGCTACCGGTCGAGGTGGTGCGCCGGGTGCGTGCGGCGGTGGGCGAGGATTTCATCCTGATCTACCGGCTCAGCATGATTGACCTGGTGCCGAACGGCTCCACCCACGCCGAGGTCGTGCAACTGGCGCAGGCGGTGGAGGCTGCAGGCGCCACGCTCCTCAACACCGGCATCGGCTGGCACGAGGCGCGCATTCCCACCATCGCCACCTCTGTGCCACGCGCAGCCTTTGCCTGGGTCACGCAAAAGCTGATGGGCAAGGTGGGCATCCCGCTGATCACCTCCAACCGGATCAACACGCCGGAGGTCGCCGAAGAGCTGCTCGCAGACGGCTGCGCAGACATGGTATCCATGGCGCGGCCGATGCTCGCGGATGCGGATTTCGTGGCCAAGGCGGCAACGGGCAAATCGGCCCATATCGCGCCCTGCATCGCCTGCAATCAGGCCTGCCTCGATCACACCTTCAGCGGCAAGATCTCAAGCTGCCTCGTCAACCCGCGCGCCTGCCACGAGACGGAGTTGCGCATCACCCCGGCGGAAACGTCACAATCCATCGCCGTGGTCGGAGCTGGCCCCGCCGGGCTGTCGGCGGCCATGACGGCGGCAGAGCGCGGGCATCGCGTCACCCTCTTTGACCGGGCCGAGGAGATCGGCGGCCAGCTCAACATGGCCAAACAGGTGCCCGGCAAGGAGGAATTCTGGGGCCTTGTCGATTGGTACCGCACCCGGGTCGCCGATCTCGACATCGCCTTGCGGCTGGGGCAGGACGCCACGGCGCCGGATCTGGCGGGCTTCGACGCGGTCATCATCGCCACCGGCGTGATGCCACGTGATCCGCAGATCCCCGGCCAGGACGCGCCCCATGTGCTCAGCTACATCGACGTGCTGCGCGGCAAGGCGCAGGTGGGCAAGCGCGTGGCCATCGTCGGCGCGGGCGGGATCGGGTTCGATGTGGCCGAATACCTCGTGCACGAAGGGACGAGCCCCACGGAAAGCCTGCCCGACTGGATGCGCGAATGGGGTGTTGCAGACCCGGCAGAGCATCGCGCGGGTCTTGCCCCCGAAGGACCACAACCCCATGCGCCAGCCCGCGAGGTCACGCTGCTGCAACGCAAGGCCGAAAAGCCCGGCAAACGGCTGGGCAAAACCACCGGATGGATCCATCGCGCCGCGCTCAAGATGAAGGACGTCAAGATGATCGGTGGCGTCACTTACGAGCGGATCGAGACAGGTGGTATCCTGGTGTCCGACGGTGAGGCCCGCGAGAACCCGCGCCTGATCGAAGCCGATACCATCGTGCTCTGCGCCGGTCAGCTGCCCGAGCGCAGCCTCGCCGATGCGCTGGAGGCACAGGGCATCCCCTGCCATGTGATCGGCGGTGCAGATGTGGCTGCAGAGCTGGACGCCAAGCGCGCCATTGATCAGGGGACGCGCCTGGCCGCTACGCTTTGAGCGCGGCTATTCCACGGTAATCGTGATCACCTCGGACATGATCGGATCGCTGTGGGGAACATGCGACCAGTCTCCCAGCACCAGTTGCAGGGTATTCTCGCCTGCGGGCAACTCCATCGTTGTCTCGGTCTGACCGCCGCCGAAGTGTTTGTGGTTCTCATCGGCGGGAATAGGCTCTGACAGCTCCGCGTCACCGGCCTCGCCCTCTCCGAAGGGCGCACGGTTCATGACCAGATGGTGGTGGCCGGTCATGTCCCACTCGGCACCCGCGGGCGCAATCCCCATACCCCGCAGGCCAAAGACGATGGTGACCGGAGAGGACACGGTATCCCCATCCTTCAGATTGACGAAATAAACCTCCGCGTCCGGGTTGGACGGCGTTTCTCCCCCGGCAAATGCGGCGCTGGCGGCCAGTGTCCCGGCGGCTATGGCTGCGATAAGACGTTTCATTTTTGCTTCTCCCTTTGCATTCACATGCACCATTATCGGCTTGCGGTGGGCCAGGGCGCAAGGTCGGGTTTTAACCGAAAAGAAAGAGGATCAGTGTTTCCTGAGGTCGAACGATCTTTGTTGAAACCGCGATACTGTCTCACACTTGCCCCGTTTTTGCCGCAATTCCCCCGTATACCGGTCCACATAGAGCATAGAAAGGGTTGGCAATGGACCGCCTGAGTGAAATGGAAGCCTTCGCCACGGTCGTGGATCAGGGCGGCTTTACCGACGCGGCGCGCAAGCTGGGGATCTCCAAATCCGCAGTGTCCAAGCATGTCTCCTCGTTGGAGCAACGGCTGGGCGCACGGCTTCTGAATCGCACGACGCGCCGGGTCAGCCCTACGGAGATCGGTCTCGCCTATTATGACCGCGCGCGCCGGGTGCTGAATGACGCGGGCGAGGCGGATGCGCTGGTCACTGCCATGCAGGGCACACCCACCGGCGTGCTGCGGATCTCTGCGGCGACGGACTTTGGCGTCAATCACCTCTCTCCTGTGCTGAGCGAGTTCCTCGCGGATTTCCCGGAGATCACGGTCAACATGGAGCTCAGCAACCGCTATGTGGAGCTGATTTCAGAAGGGTTCGATCTGGCCTTGCGCATCGGTGAATTGGAAGACAGCAGCCTGCGCGCCCGCAAGCTGACCGAGACGAACATGCGGATGATCGCGAGCCCCGGCTACTTTGAAAAATACGGGCGTCCCGAAAAGATCGACGACCTGAACCAGCACAAGCTGCTGCATTACACCAACGAGGCCTCGGGCAATGTCTGGAAACTGACTGCGCCGTCGGGGGAGAAACGACAGGTGCGCACCGCTGGCTGGCTCAGCGTGAATGACGGGCAGTCGTTGTTGAACGCGGCCATCTCCGGTCTGGGCATCGCCTATCTGCCCAGCTTTCTCTACGCCGATGCGCTGGCCTCGGGGTCGGTGGTGGACGCGATCCCCGATCTGCCGCTCGACACGCAAGGCATCTACGCGGTCTACCCGCCGGGCCGGTTTACGCAGCCCAAGGTGCGCGCCTTCATCGATTTCCTGGTGCACGCCTTCGCCGACAAGGGCCCATCAGACTGGTAGCTTCGAGACGCTCAGCCACCCTCCAGCAGGACCGCCTCGACCCGCCTGTTGCGGTCGCGGCCTTCCGCTGTGCTGTTGGTCGCAATGGGGGCCAGGTAGCCCATCCCTTCGGCATCCAGACGGTCTGCGGCGACCAGATACTGCTCGATCAGGCGCGCGCGTACCGACCGCGCCCTGTCCCGCGACAGCGCGATGTTGGGTGCGAGACCGCCGACCGTATCCGTATGGCCCACCAGAGCGATGCGCAGTTCAGGACGCTCCGAAAGCAGGGCCGCCAACCGCTCCAGCGAGGCGAAGGGACCCGGCCCGAGTGACGAGGATCCGGTGTCAAAGTCCAGATCGCTCAGCACGACAGCGCCCTCATTCAGCAACGGTGTCATATCGACACCATCCGGTGTCGTAGCCGCCGGTGGCTCAGGCGTCTGCGCAGGGCGGGTAACGGGTGCTGCGACAGGGCCGGTCCGGGCGTGGATCACCTGCACATAGGCCGAAGAACCGGTGACACTGGCGAGGATCGTCACGGCCTCCTCCGGCGCGTCTCGCGGTCCCTTGAACGCGGTCAGATAGCGAAAAGCGCCGATATTGACGTACATGTTCGGGCTCGGCAGCACCTCGACCGCAAAGCGGAAATCAAAGCCACCGCAGGCCGTATCGCTACATTCAAAGGCGATCTCAAAGCCCCGCGCTTCCAGCTGCGCCCGCAAGGGGGCCATTGCCTGCAAGGATGTCATGCCACCCGTCTCGATCCGCCAGGCCTGCCGGTTAACGGACCCTTCCAGTGTCTGGGAAGGCACCGTCGCGCCATCGAACCCGGCCACGGGGGCGGCAAAACTGTCTGGCGACGTGGCCCGTCCCACCGTCATCCGGGCCCCCTCGGGCAGGCTCAGGTCCACCGCCTGAACGGCCGCGCCCAAGCAACAGGCGGCAATCGTCGCCCAGACGCGCGCGGACCTCATCGGGCCTGAGCGTGATAGTCGTCATTGGGCTGCATCGACGTCGCACTGGCCACACGGTTGGTCATGTTGAAGAACCCGGCCACATTCGCGATGTCCCAAATGTCTCGGTCGCTGAAACCCGCCGCGCGCAGGGTCTCGCGATGCGCCTCCTCGATTGTGGCGCTCGCCGTCGTCATCAGCGCCGCAAAATCGAGCATCGCGCGCTGCCGTGTGTCCAGGTTGGCCACGCGGTAGTTCATCACCAGCGCCTCGCCCAGAGCGGGATCCCCCGACATGGCGCGCACTGCCGCGCCATGGGCCACAAGACAGTAAAAGCACCGGTTGATAGAGGAGACGACAACCGCGATCATCTCCCGCTCCAGCTTGCTCAGGCCCGACGGCGCCAGCATCAGATCGTTGTACATGCCGGTGAAGGCATCAAGCTTGTCGATGTCAAAGGCATAGGCCCGCAAAACGTTGGGGATCATCCCCAGCTTGTCCTGACAGACGTCGAAGTATTTCTGCGTGGGTGCAGGCAGAGGGTCGACCATCGGCAGGTCGAGCGCTGTGGGCAGGGTGGGATCAGCCATGTGGTTCGGTCTTTCGCGCGGGGTTCAGGCGGTAATGGTAGTGGCCCACTTCTTCAAAACCCAGAGAGGAATAGAGCGCAAGCGCCGCTGCATTGGCGCGGGTGCACAGCACCATCATCTCGGCAGCGCCCTGCTTGGCCGCCCAGAAGGCCGCGGCCCGCATGACCCATCCTGCAACACCCTGACGGCGTTGGTGAGGCAGGATCTCGACTGCGTGCACCACCCCAACGTCGCCTGACATGGCGACAAAGGCAGCACCTGCGGGTTTTTCGTTCCAGCGCGCGAGGATTCCCGTCTTTTGGGCGGCACGCTCCATGACGGCCAGACGCGCAGGTCCGATCCCACCGGCGGCCCAGATCTCCTCCATGATGGCCAGCGGCTCCCAGATGCAAAAGGCCGTGACCCGCGGCACGGGCGTGTCCGTCAGACGGGCAACGGGCGTACACAGCAGTACCGTCGGGTCAACGATCCCGTAACCCCGCCGGGCCAGTTCTGCATCCAGCGCCTCCTCGCCCGGGCGCAACATGAAAAGCGGCGCCTGACCGAATGACCGCATGCCTGCCTCGGCGTCCTCGATGTGATCCAGTGCGGTCGCGTCCTGTGCCGTGGCCGCAGAGACACGCTTGCCACCGCCCTGGCCTGCGCGCAGCACCCAAGGCCCCACCGTGCGCCGTTCAGCCGCGGGCCAGGTTGCATCAACGGCGGCAAAATAGTCGGCCCCGCTCACGCGGCAAACACATCCGCCAGACGCGCCCGGACTTCCCGCACCAGCGCCCCGTCGGTGCCGCGGATCACCACATTCGCGCCAAAGCGCCCGTCGGGTTGCTGGAACGGGTAGGATCCCATGCTGAGCGTCGGAAACTCCGCCGCCAGCGCGCCCAGCGGCCCCGCGATGTCTCCTTCTCCCCTGTCGATGCGCAGCGTCTCCGACACCAACGGCGCGCCACCGGACAGCCCGGCCAGCACACTTTCGACCATCGCCTGAAAGATCGCGGGCACCCCCGCCATCACGTGCACATTGCCAAGCGTAAAGCCGGGGGCGGCCGAAACCGGGTTGTCGATCAACTCTGCCCCGTCCGGGATCCGCGCCATGCGCAACCGGGCCGCGTTCATCTCGGTGCCGGTCTTGGCGTAATGCGCCGCCAGGATCGCACGGGCATCGGCGCGCACGTCGATGTGGGCACCGAAAGCCGCAGCAATGCAATCGGCGGTGATGTCATCGTGGGTCGGCCCGATGCCACCGCTGGTAAAGACGTGATCAACCGTCTCCGACAGTGCCTTGACCGCTGCAATGATGGCCTCGCGGTCATCGCTCACCACCCTGACCTCGCGCAGGTCGATCCCCGCCGCCGTCAGCTTGCCCGCCAGATGGTACATATTGGCATCGCGCGTGCGGCCCGACAGGATCTCATCACCGATGACGAGCATGGCAGCGGTTGGGTTGGGCATGGGCACGGCACTCCTTGCCTGAGGGATGGTGCCGGGTATAGACGCTGCCTCATGCGCTTTCAAACCGAACTTGTGCCCGCCCGATTGACCCGCCGCTACAAACGCTTTCTGGCAGACTGCGTGCTGGAGGCCGGCGGGCAGGAGGTCACCGCACACTGCGCCAACCCCGGCTCCATGATGGGGCTGGCGGAGCCGGGCACGCGCATCTGGCTGGAGCCGAATGATGATCCCAAAAAGAAGCTGAAGTACGGCTGGCGGCTGGTCGAGCACGCGAGCGGTCATTTCACCGGCGTGGATACGGGCGTGCCCAACAAGGCGCTGAAGGCAGCACTTGAGGCCCGCGCGCTGAGCCCCTTTGCCGGTTACAGCACCGTGCGGCCCGAGGTGCGCTATGGCACGGGCAGCCGCATCGACTTTCTGCTGAGCGCACCGGGGCTGCCCGATGTCTACGTCGAGGTCAAAAGCGTCACCCTGTCGCGCAAACCCGGGCTGGCGGAGTTTCCCGACAGCGTGACCGCGCGCGGGACCAAGCACCTGCAGGAACTGGCCGAGGTCGCGCAATCGGACGCACGCGCGGTCATGCTGTATCTGGTGCAACGCACCGATGCCGCCCGCTTTACCATCGCCGCCGATATCGACACCGCCTACGCTGCGGCATTTCGCGCCGCGCGCGCGGCTGGCGTTGAAACTCTGTGCTACGGGACCGATATTACGCCCCAAGGGGTCGACATCGCGGATCCCTTGCAAGTCGAGATCTGAGGGCGCACTGGCTCTTGGGTCTTTTTGACGTTAAACCGCTTGAAACACTCGCAATGGAGCATCCGCGTGAACGAGGATCTTCGGGGCCGCCACACCAAAGACGGCATACGGATTTACGAAAAGGCCGATTTTGACGGCATGCACGCCGCAGGCGCGCTGACCGCGCGTATTCTGGACGATATCGCCGGGCTGGTCTTTGTCGGCCAGACAACCGCTGCCATCGACAAGGCCATCACCGAGATGGTCGAGGACGCCGGGGCGACCTCGGCCACCATCGGCTACAAGGGCTATCAGCACGCCAGTTGCATTTCCGTCAATCACGTCGTCTGCCACGGGATCCCGGGCGACAAGGTGCTGAAAGACGGCGATATCCTGAACATCGACGTGACCACCATCGTGGACGGCTGGTTCGGCGACAGCAGTCGGATGTATGTGGCGGGCAAGCTGCCGCGAAAGGCGGAACGCCTTATCCAGGTGACACACGACGCGCTGATGCGCGGGATTGATGCGGTAAAACCCGGCAACACCTTTGGCGACATCGGCCATGCGATCCAGTCCTTCGTCGAGGGCCAACGCATGTCGGTGGTGCGGGATTTCTGCGGCCACGGGCTGGGCCGGGTGTTCCACGCGCCCCCCAATGTACTGCACTACGGTCGGCCCGGGACCGGTGCCGTGCTGGAAGAGGGGATGTTCTTTACCATCGAGCCGATGGTGAACCTCGGGCGGCCGGAGACCAAGACCCTGT
This sequence comes from uncultured Roseobacter sp., assembly GCF_947496515.1. Lineage (GTDB taxonomy): Bacteria > Pseudomonadota > Alphaproteobacteria > Rhodobacterales > Rhodobacteraceae > Roseobacter. The sequence continues at coordinate 50,766 of NZ_CANMDB010000005.1, forward strand.
CGGATGACTGGACGGCCGTAACCCGGGACAAGTCACTCTCGGCCCAGTTCGAGCATTCCATCGGTGTGACCGAAACGGGGGCGGAGATTTTTACCCTGTCGCCCGGCGGGTTGTTCCACCCGACCTACTCGAACGGCTGATCTTGCTCGGCGGCATCGCGCCGCAGCACCGCCAGCAAGAGCGTCTCCGCGCCCCATGGCTGCACAGTGTCACTGATGAATACCAGTGTGGACGGGCGCGGTCGCGGTTTCGCCCCGGTGGCGTCACTGGAGATCTGAGCGCAGAACGGAGGCAACGCGATGCTGAGCATATCTGATCCCTATCAGATCAAGCATCCGCTTTCGACAGAAAGGTGATTTGCGTATCGCCGTAGCGCCGCTGATCCACCAGATCGAAACCGGGGGGCGCTGGCATGGGCGCGGCCTCTTCCCAGACAATCAGTGCACCCGACGCCAGCCAGCCGCTTTGGCCTGCTGTCGCCAGCGCCGCCTCGCCCATCTCTTTGCCATAGGGCGGATCAAGGAAGATCAGCCCAGCGGGAGGACCCTCGCGGACAGGGAGGCGACGGGCATCCCGCGCGACAATGGTACTTCGATCCGCGACGCGCAGCTTGGCGATGTTCTGACGCAGAAGCCCAAGCGCTGTCCGGCCGTTGTCCACAAATGTGGCATGGGCCGCCCCGCGCGACAACGCCTCCAGCCCCAAAGCACCCGTGCCCGCAAATAGATCCAGCACCCGGGCACCGTCCGTCACGCCCAGATGGGTCAGCACGCTGAAGAGGCTCTCGCGGACCCGGTCGGACGTAGGGCGCAGGTGGGCGCCGTGATCGCCCTTGCCCAATGGCGCGAGGCTCACCCCGCGATGCTCTCCGGCGATGATCCTCACGCGGTCAGCAACGCCTTGAGCTCTGCCCCCGAATCCGCAACCACGGTCCGGTCGGCGGTGCGGCCTGCCTCGATGAGGCGCTTGCCGATCATATAGGCACGCGGATCGTTCATCGCGTCCACGGCCAGCAACGCCTCGCCCCGGTAGTACCAGAAAGAGGCAGTGCGGCCCGGCCCCTGCCGGGTGACAACATCGGCGTAGCCCGTGTTCAGACCTGCAATCTGCAGCTTCACGTCGTACTGATCCGACCAGAACCACGGCTTGGCCACATAGTCCTTGCCCGCGTCCATCAGATTGTCCGCCACGACTTCGGCCTGATCAATGGCGTTAGGCACGCTCTCCAACCGGATACGGGCGTCGCGGTAGGGAAACGAGGTGCAATCCCCCGCCGCCCAGATATGGGGATCGGAGGTCTGCCCCCGTGCATCCACCGCGATGCCGTTGTCGATTGCAAGCCCGGCCTGTTCCGCCAAGGCTGTCGCGGGTGCGATGCCCACCCCTGCGATCACCAGATCCACATCAAGCACGGTTCCGTCGGTCAGCTCCGCACCGCTCACAGCACCATCACCGGTCAATCGTTTGACGCCGACCCTTTCGCGGAGATCGACGCCGTGGGCGCCATGCAACGCACGGAAATACGCGCTTGTCTCGGGCGCGGCCACCCGCTGGAGGATCCTGTCAGCCATCTCCACCAGTGTGACCTGCAGGCCCAGTTTCACCGCGACCGCCGCCGCCTCCAACCCGATGTATCCGCCCCCCACGATCATCACGCGCTTGTCCGCCGTCATCAGCGGTGCCATGGCATCCACATCAGCCAGAGTGCGTACCGCAAAAACGCCGCGCAGATCACCGCCCATGGCCGTCGGCAGGCGGTGCGGCACCGAGCCTGTCGCGAGCACCAGCGCGTCATAGCTCAAGACCTCATCCTCCAGGATGACCGTCCGCGCGGCGGGATCAATCGCGCTGACCCAGGCGCCGGTGCGCAGGGTGATGTCCTCATCCGCATAATAGGAGACGGGCCGCAGGTAGAGACGCTCCAACGCCATTTCACCCATCAGATAGGCCTTGGAAAGCGGCGGACGCTGGTAGGGCGGCTGCGGCTCTTCGCCGATCAGGGTGATCCGGTCCGTGCAGCCCGCGCTGCGCAACCGCGCCACACAACTGGCCCCCGCCTGCCCTGCGCCGATCACGATGATATGCCGCATAGCGCCCCTTACCCCACTGAAATCATCTAGTATCGCCCAAGGCCGCACCCTATATCCAAGACAGTAAAAAGCGCAATTGAAAGAAAGGCGTATCACATGACGATCTCACAGGGCGATCACCTTCCCGACGCGACACTGGTTCAACTGGGCGACGATGGCCCCGCACCGGTCTCGCTGGCGGAAAAGACCAAGGGCCGCAAGGTCGTCATCTTTGCCGTACCCGGCGCCTACACCGGCGTCTGCCATTCGGCGCATGTGCCCAGCTTTATGCGCACCAAGGACCAGTTCGACGGCAAGGGTGTGGATGAGATCATCTGCATCGCCGTCAATGATCCTTTCGTGATGAATGCCTGGGGCGAGGCGACCGGGGCGACAGCCGCCGGGATCACGATGCTGGGCGATCCCGAAAGCGCCTTTACCAAGTCCATCGGCATGGATTTCGACGCGCCGCCCGCCGGGCTCATCGGGCGCTCCAAACGCTATGCCATGCTGGTCGAAGACGGAAAAGTCACGCTCTTCCAACCGGAGGAAAATCCCGGAATGTGTGAAGTGTCTGCAGGCGAGGCGTTGCTCGCCAATATGTAGAGCCGGTGCGGCCGGGATCAGGCCTGATCCCGGTTGTCCTCTTCGCCGTCGAACCCCTGACGCGCGGCACCATTGCTGGTGCCATGCTCGGGATCGTCCTCGCTGGATGTGCGCATGATGGTCCGCGTCGGGAAGGGAATGTCGATCCCGCCTGCATCCAGCGCTTCTTTCACCGCGCGTTTCATGTCGGCCTGGTAGGCGAAGTACTCCGCTGCATCGACCCAGACCCGCACCAGAAAATCAACCGAGCTGTCGCCCAGATTGTTGACCTGTATGAACGGCTCCGGCTCCGCATCAGAGCGGGGGTCCGCCATAATGGTGTCCAGGATGATCCGTTGCGCCTCGCCCAGGTTCACCCCGTATCCGACGCCAAAGGTCCATTCCGCACGGCGCTTGTTGTTGGCCGAGTAATTGGTGATCACATTCCCCCAGACCTCTGAATTGGGGATGATCACCTGCACGTTGCTCAGATCCGCAAGCTCGGTGAAGTTGAGCGTGATCGCCTTGATCGTGCCCATCTCACCGCCTACCTCGACGAAATCGCCCAGTTTGATGGGCCGGAACAGGATCAGCATCACCCCTGCCGCCACGTTGGACAAGGTGCCTTGCAACGCCAGACCGATGGCAAGACCAGCCGCACCGATGACAGCGACGACAGAGGTTGTCCGCACGCCGAAGGTGTTGAGCACGAAGAGAACCGTAAAGCCCAGCACCACGTAGCGGATGATCGAGGACAGAAAGTCAAAGAGCGTGTCGTCCAGATGCCGGTGACGCCGCCCGAGGTTCTGAACCCGCCGCTGCAACCAGGCAGAGACGATCCAGCCGATGATCAGGATACCGACAGCGGCAGAGATGGATCCGACAGCACTCAGCAAGAAATCGAGTGTCAGCAGATCGGCGACAGTCTTGTCCTGCCAGATCTCGGTTTGTAGCAATTCTTCCATGTCTATTCCGCCAAACCGTCCATCTTGCGTGCCAGCTTGGCATCCAGCGCGCTCAACCCGTCGACATCATGGGTGCTCAGCACCACATCCACGGTCTTGTAGACGTTGTGCCACTCGGGATGATGATCCCATTTTTCAGCCCAGATGGCCACTTTGGTCATCCAGCCGAATGCTTCGACAAAATTGTCAAAGACAAACGTCTTTTTCAGCGCATCGCGATCCTCAACCATTTCCCAACCCGCCTCAAGAAGGGGCTGCAAAAGGGGGCCGCGGGTTTCTTCGCTCAGTTTTTCCGTCATTCCTGTTCCTCGACTTCTGCCCGTTTGAAGGGTCCATATTCCGTCAGCACCTCAATCTCTTCCTCGATCGCGCTCCGCTCCGCCTTCAGATAGGTCCCGATGGCGTCGGCAAAACCGGCGTCACGCACCCAGTGCAGCGACCAGGTCGGTGTCGGCAAGTAGCCGCGGGCCAGCTTGTGCTCACCCTGCGCGCCCGCCTCTACCCTCGAAAGACCCTGCGCTATCGCAAAATCAATGGCGCGGTAGTAGCAGAGCTCAAAGTGCAGGCAAGGGTGATGCTCCGTACAGCCCCAGTAGCGGCCGTATAACGCCTGAGCCCCGATAAAGTTCAGTGCCCCGGCGATCCAGCACCCGTTTCGCTCTGCCATCACCAGTGCCATATCATCGCGCAGCCGCTCCTGCGCATGGTCGAAAAAGGCGCGGGTCAGATAGGGTGTTCCCCATTTGCGCGCGCCCGTGTCCTGATAGAACGTCCAAAAGGCATCCCAATGCTCGGGTTCCAGCGTATCGCCGGTAAACGTGTGGATGGTCCCGCCAAAGGCGTCAGCCTTGCTGCGCTCCTTGCGGATATTCTTGCGCTTGCGCGAGCTGAGCGAGGCCAGGAAGCCATCGAAATCCGCGTAACCATCGTTGCACCAGTGAAACTGCTGGGTCTTGCGCAACATCAGCCCCATATCTTCGCCCGCGTGCGCTTCGTCCTCGGTACAAAAGGTCAGATGCAGCGAGGACAGCCGGTTGCTTTCGGCCAGTTGCACGGCCCCCTGGATCAGGGCGGCGCGGCCTGTCTGCTCAAACCCCGGGCGGACAAGCAACCGACGCCCGGTTGCGGGCGTGTGTGGCACCGCAATCTGAAGCTTGGGATAGTAGCGGCCACCGGCCCGCTCATACGCATGCGCCCAGTTGTGATCAAAGATGTATTCGCCCTGGCTGTGGGATTTCGCGTACATGGGCGCCACGGCGATCAGCTGGCCTGCGGCATGGGCCGTCAGGTACTGCGGCTGCCAACCAGTGCCGGTCCCGACCGACCCGCTTTGTTCGAGCGCCAGCAGAAAGCGGTGCGTGGTGAAAGGATCATTCGGGCGCGCGCCCGACGTCGTCTCCGGACACGCGCAGGCATCCCAGTCGCTGGCGCTGATCTCGCTCAGCGAGGGCAGAACCCGGATCTCGATTTCATGTTGGTGCATGGACACAGCCTTTGATCTTCGCTCTACCTGTGTCCGAAGGTCAAAGGATCAAGCATCAAGCGGTGGCTTGTAGCCCTCGAAGGTGATATTTTGCGCCACGCTGCGGGCCTGCGCTTCATCCTCGGGCGACCGGACCGTCCAGCACAGCACAGCCGCACCCTCGGCCTTGAGAGCAGCAACGCGGGGGCGCGCCAGATCGTGCATATTGTGGCTGATGAAGCTGCACCCAAGATCCCAGTAGTCGGGAACGCCGCGCAACCGTGCGCGGGTCTCCTCCGGCAGGGTCCAATCGCGCGCTTCAAAGGCGTCCGTGACAAGGCCGCGCGGGATTTCGGGGCAGAGTTCCGCCATGCGGGCCACCGAGTGGGGGTTGAAGGACATCACCGCCACGGGGCCTGCGTATCCTGCGAGGGCCAAGGCAATGGCCTGCTCCAGCGGGCCGATGGCGGGGCCCATGGCACCGTCCTGATCCTTGATCTCGATCAGCAACGGCACCTGCCCCGACACAAGGTCCAGCACCTCTGCCAGATCGGGGATCCCTTCGTGACCGCCGCGCAGCGGGACCTGTGCCAGATCTGCCGCAGAGCGGGCGCGCACGGGGCCCGACCCTTCGGCCAGCCGATCCAGCGTGGTATCGTGAAACACCATCGCACGCGCATCCGCACTTTGCTGCAGGTCGATCTCTATTCCGTAGCCTGCAGCAATTGCCGCCCGCACGGCCGCGCGGCTGTTTTCGGGCCGCCCGGCGCTCAGATCGTGCAGCGCCCGGTGCGCCAGCGGCACACGCAGAAAGACATCAGGCAAAGACGGGGTCATGAGATCTCAAAGATGCCTTCGATCTCCACAGCCACCCCAAGCGGCAGAGACGCCGCCGAAACGGCGGAGCGCGCATGCCGCCCCATGTCACCGAGCGCTTCGACCAGAAAATCCGACGCACCGTTCACCACCTTGGGCTGATCGGTGAAATAAGCCGTGGAATTCACAAAGCCCGTCAGCTTGAGCACCCGTTGCAACCGGTCGATGTCACCGTCGCAGGCCGCCTTGACCTGTGCCAACAGGCTGATGGCGCAAAGCCGCGCGGCGGCTGCCCCCCCCTCGACCTGCATGGTCTCGCCCAGCTTACCGGTCACCAGACCGTCCGGCCCGTTGGAAATCTGCCCCGATACGTAGAGGATATTGCCTGCGCGCACGAAAGGCACGTAGTTGGCCGCAGGTGCGGGCGCGTCGGGCAGGGTAACGCCGAGATCAGCGAGACGGGAAGCAATGCTCATGGCAGGATCCTTTAAGTGCATGGCGCGGCCCGGGTGAGCCGCTGATGCGAAGTATGCGGATGCGTGCCCCGTGCACAAGCGCCAAGACCGATTTGCACGCCGAGAGAGCGCCGCAGCAGGCGGATCGGCATGAGCGATTTTTGCTCAGCTTCAAGCACATGCACGCTCCGCTATAGACAGCTTGGCAGCCACCGCACTATGAGTCGCATGTCACTCAATCACCACAACTGCGTGATTCCCGCTGCCCCTGATCTAGGCTTTGCCGCCAAATACCTTAGCTATTGATTGTCGCTCTTACAGGATGATTCTCGTGCCCCTATCTCCCTCCTCCAAGGTCAGCGTGCGATCCGGCCTTGCTCTCGCGCTGGTGCTTTCGCTCGGCGCCTGTGCAACATCGCAGGATCCCGCGACCCGGACCAACGGGGTCAACGACCCTTATGAGACCCAGAACCGCCAGGTTCATGCGTTCAACAAGGGGCTGGACACCAATCTCGTGCGGCCCGTGTCGCAAGCCTACGGCGTCGTGCCGGTGGAACTGCGTGATAGGGTGAATGATTTCTCCAAGAACCTGTCGATGCCGGGTGTCGCGGTTAACAGCCTGCTGCAGGGCGATCTTCGGGGCACGGGCCTTGCCACCGTTCGCTTCGTGATGAACACCACGATCGGGCTGGGCGGGTTCTTTGACCCAGCGTCCGAGCTGCGGATCCCCGATCACGACACCGACTTTGGCGAAACGCTGAACGTCTGGGGTGCCGGTGAAGGTGCCTATGTGGAGCTGCCCGTCTTCGGTCCCTCGACCCAGCGGGACACCGCAGGGTTGATCGTCGACATCTTTACCAACCCGCTGCGCTACAGCGGTGCAGTGGAAAGCAACCCGGCTGTCCGGCCCACTGCCACCACCGCCTCCGTGCTCAACGACCGCGAGAAGTTCAGCGACACCATCGACGGCGTGCTCTATGAGAGCGCCGACAGCTACGCACGCTCGCGTTCCATCTATCTGCAAAACCGCCGGTTCGAGCTGGGCACCGAAAGCCCGCAGGAAATCGACCCCTTTGCACCAGACCCCTATGAGGATCCTTATGCCGAGTAATCTTTCCCGCCGGGAATTCTTTGTCAGTTCCACTGTAGCTGCTGGTGTTCTGGCTGCCGGCCCCGCTGCGGCCCTCACCGAAGGAGAGGCCCGACAGCTCGTCGACCAGGTGGTTGCCGATATCGACCGGGTCATCACCTCCGGCGGATCCGAGGCCGCGATCCTGCGCGAATTCGAAAAGCTGTTCCTGCGCTACGCGGATGTGAACATCATGGCGCAATACGCCCTTGGCGTGGACGGTCGCAGTGCCTCCAACGCACAGAAACGCGCCTTCAACGACGCCTTCACCACCTATATCACCCGGAAATACGGACGTCAGTTCCGCGATTTCATCGGGGGCCGGGTCGAGGTCAACGGCGCGCGGGCGATCCGCTCCGGCTATGAGATCGAGACGACGGCCTATCTGCGCGGTGACGGTCCTTTTGCGGTGAACTTCCATGTCTCCGACCGGTCCGGCTCGCTGAAGTTCTTCAATATCTATATTGAAGGGGTGAACCTGCTGCTCACCGAACGTGACGAGATCGGCGCCATGCTCGACCGGCGTGGCGGCAATATCGACGCGGTCATCAGTGATCTGCGCAGCGCAGGCTAAGTCACGCGATCCCTTTCGCTGACGTCACCGGATTTGGAAACGCGGCTCTGACATCACCGATGTCGGGCCGCGTTTGTCCTTGAGGCTAGTGTAACCGCGTTACCTGTCGCTGCCGCTTAGCCCGGGCTGATGGGTTTGCCCGCTTGAGCCACCGCCAAGAATGTCGCGCAAGAGCCCTTCAATCAGCCCGACGGGATTGCGGCTGGGCGTGGAGGGTGCTGGCGCGCGGACCTGACTTGAACCAGCGGGCTGGATCATCGGCAGCGGGCTCAGCGGGACCCCCTCGTGGATCCGCGACATGGTCTCGCGCCAGATGTCCGCGGGCAGCCCCGCACCTGTCACACCGGTCAACGGTGTGTTGTCGTCGTAGCCCATCCACACGCCTGCCACATAATCCGCGGAGAAGCCGACGAACCAGGCATCCCGGGCGCTTTGTGTGGTGCCGGTCTTACCGGCAAGCTGACGCCCTCCGAACTGCGCCCGCTTGCCGGTGCCTTGCGAGACGACCTTCTCCATCATGTAGATCAGCTGCCGCGCCGCTTCCTCCTGCACTACGCGCTCGCCGATGCCGCCGCCGGTGCCCATCAGGGGCGTGTCCTCGCCCAGCAGGCGCAGTTCGACCAGCCCGTAGGGCTGCACGGAGGAGCCGCCGTTGAGGATGCCCGCGTAGGCCCCCGTCATCTCGATGAGCGTGCTTTCCGAGACACCAAGCGCCAGCGCCGGGCCAGCGGCCAGATCACTTTCCAGACCAAAGTCGCTGGCCACCTGACGCACCACATCACGGCCCACGAACTCGGAGATCTTCACGGCAGGGATGTTCAGACTGTCCGCCAGCGCGCGGGTCAGCGACACCTTGCCGTAGAACTGCTTGGAGTAGTTGCGCGGCGACCACGGGCCGGAGCCGGGGATGTTGATGGTCAGCGGCTCGTCGGTCACGGTGTCATTGGGCGAGTAGCCCAGATCCAGTGCGGCCGCGTAGATGAAGGGCTTGAAGGCCGAGCCCGTCTGCCGGTTTGCCTGGACCGCGCGGTTGAACGCGCCCGCCACTTTGGTTTGCCGCCCGCCGACCATGGCGCGCACCGCCCCGTCCGCGGACATCACGACGATCGCGGCCTGGGCCTTGCTGCCCTCCCGCACCTGATTTTCAAAGACGGACCGCATGGCCTCGTCCGCTGCGCGCTGAATACCGGCGTCGAGCGTGGTCTTGATGATCACATCCTCGGTGGTGTTGCGCGTAAAGAACTCCGGCCCGGAGGACATGACCCAATCGGCGAAATACCCCCCGGCACGGGCCTCTGCGGCCCGAGACAGCTGTGCTGGGTTGGCCTGTGCCGTGCGGGCTTCGGTATCGCTCAGATAGCCCTGTTCCTTCATCAGCCGCACGATGGTCGCCGCCCGGTTCTGGGAACGGGCCAGATCGTTGGTGGGCGCAAAGCGTGTGGGGGCCACCAGCAGGCCCGCCAGCATCGCAGCCTCTGCCGCCGTTACATTCGCGGCTGATTTGCCAAAGTACCGCTGGCTCGCTGCTTCGAACCCGCGCGCGCCGGCACCCAGAAAGGCGCGGTTCATGTAGATGGTCAGGATCTCGTCCTTGGAATATTTCGCCTCCATCGCCAGCGCATAGATCGCTTCGCTGGCCTTGCGTTTGATGGTCCCGCGGCGGCAGTCCGTTTCGTACTCCGCCTCCGTCTGGATCTCGGGGTCATAAGGCACACCAAGACAGAGCAACTTGGCCGTCTGCTGTGTGATGGTCGAACCGCCGTGACCGGACAGCGGGCTGCGCCCTTCGCTCAGGTTGATGCGGATGGCACTGGCGATGCCCCGCGGGCTGAGGCCGAAATGGCTGTAGAACCGCTTGTCCTCTGTTGCGATGATCGCATGCCGCAGATGCGGCGACACCGTTTGCGCCGTGATGGCCCCGCCGAACTGATCGCCGCGCCAGGCAAAAACCTGGCCTTCCCGGTCGAGCAGTGTCACCGACCCGCGCGCCCGGCCGTCCAGCAAGGCATTCACATCCGGCAACGTCGTATAATAGTAGCCGACCATCAGCCCCAGGATCAGGCAGGCAACCGCGCCAAGCCGCCACGTGATCCGCCAGATAAGCCGCAGAAACCAGTGAAGAATACGTGACAGAAAACCGCGGCGACGCGCGACCGGCTTGCGCCGGGCGGTCCGTCGTGCGGGCTGGGACTTGCGCGTGGTCTTGGCCTTGCGCTTGGCAGGTGCCGCGCGTTTGTCGGCGACCAAGGGCCGCCTGCCTTTACGTGAATCACTCATAAGAACCTGCCCGGCTCATTGTTGTTTTTTACACCCTAGCTCTTTGGCGAGAGATTGTTGAGGGATCACAACACCGGCACCCGTTAATTATTTGCACTTTTTTTGTGCGATTTTTAAATATCGCACAATTCACAGGCAAATGTGAGGCGTTTTGGGAGGAACACCGCCGGTGAAACTTCCATGTTCCGCGCGCCGTGGCGTCTTCTTCACGCGCAAGCATCGCAGCTCCGGCTGCCAAGTGAAGGGGATGTTAGGTGAAACTCATCATTGCAACAATCAAGCCGTTCAAGCTGGAGGAAGTGCGCGAAGCACTGACCGAAGCCGGTGTACGCGGCATGATGGTGACGGAAATCAAGGGCTTCGGCTCGCAATCCGGGCATACGGAGATCTACCGCGGCGCAGAATACGCTGTGAACTTCGTGCCCAAGGTCAAAATCGAGATTGTTGTCGCAGAAAGCGCCGTCGATCAGGTGGTGGATACGATCACCAAGACCGCCCAGACCGGCAAGATCGGCGACGGCAAGATCTTCGTGCTCAGCGTCGATCAGGCCGTGCGGGTGCGGACCGGCGAAACCAACGAGGACGCGCTCTAGGCGCGGCGCATCAATCAGGGATATATCACTCATGAAGTTTCTCAACACTCTTGCCCCGGCCGCCGCGCTCATCGCGCTGCCGTCGTTGGCACTGGCTCAGGACGCCGCACCCGGTTTCGATGAAATCGGCCCCTATATCATGACAACACTGCTGTTCCTCGTGGGCGGCTTTCTGGTGTTCTGGATGGCAGCCGGGTTTGCCATGCTCGAAGCGGGCCTGGTACGGTCCAAAAACGTCACCATGCAGCTGACCAAGAACATCGCGCTCTTTTCCATCGCGGCGATCATGTATTGGTTCATCGGCTTCAACCTCATGTATCCCGGTGATTTCAACGGCTATCTGGCCTTCAGCATCACGCCGACCGTTCTGGAACCTGTGGGCCTGGCGGCAGCAGATGCCTCGCTGGACTACGCATCTGTCGCGTCGGATTTCTTCTTCCAGCTGATGTTTGTCGCCGCGACGGCCTCGATTGTCTCGGGCGTTCTTGCCGAGCGGATCAAGCTGTGGCCCTTCCTGATCTTCGTTGTCGTTCTGACCGGGGTCTTCTACCCGATTTCGGGCGCGTGGCAGTGGGGCGGCGGCTGGTTGTCCGCAGCAGGCTTCAACGATTTCGCCGGCTCCACCATCGTGCACTCCGTCGGGGGATGGGCGGCACTTGCCGGGGCGCTGATCCTCGGGCCACGGCTGGGCAAGTACAAGGACGGTCGGGTCAACCCAATGCCCGGATCGAACCTTGCACTGGCCACGCTGGGCACGTTCATCCTGTGGCTCGGTTGGTTCGGCTTTAACGGCGGCTCGCAGCTTGCGGCGGGCACCGTGGGCGATATCACAGATGTCGGCCGTATCTTTGCCAACACCAATATGGCAGCAGCCTCCGGTGCGATCGCGGCACTTATCCTGACCCAGATCCTCTACAAGAAGGTTGATCTGACGATGGTGCTCAACGGATGTCTGGCGGGCCTCGTCTCCATCACGGCCGAGCCTCTGGCGCCAACAATGTTCGGCGCACTCTGGATCGGTGCCATTGGTGGTGTGATCGTGGTCTTCACCGTGCCGATGCTCGACAAGCTCAAGATCGACGATGTGGTCGGCGCGATCCCGGTGCACCTCTTTGCGGGTATCTGGGGCACCATCGCGGTCGTCTTCTACAACGGCGATGCGACCTTGACCGCACAGCTGACCGGCATCGTCGCCTACGGTGTGTTCACCTTTGTGGCGTCGCTGATCCTGTGGCTCATCCTCAAGGCAGTCCTGGGCATCCGGGTCAGCGAAGAGGCGGAAATCAACGGGCTCGACACGTCCGAGCTTGGGATGGAAGCCTACCCGGATTTCTCCAAAGGCTAAGCCTGCGGAAAGATCGGAAAACGACAAAACCCGGGCGCAACCGCCCGGGTTTTTTGCATCCTGTAAGCCTCTTCGCCCGGAGGGGAGGCTGGGTCAGATCCCCACGTCGATGATCGCCTTTGCCAGCAGTGGCACGGTCTCGCGGTTCAGGCCCGCGATGTTCATCCGGCTGTCCGCGACCATGTAAATCCCGTGCTGCTCCCGCATCTCGGCCACCTTCTCCGGTGTCGTGCCCAGCCGCGAGAACATGCCCCGGTGTTGCGCCAGAAAGCCGAAGCGGTCCGAGCCTGACAGCCGTTGCAGCTCGCTGGCCAGCTCGTGGCGCAGGCCCAGCATGCTCTCACGCACGTCGTTGAGCTCCGTCTCCCAGTCCGCCCGCAGCGCATCGTCGTTCAGGATCATGGTCACCAGCCGCGCGCCGTGATCGGGCGGAAAGGAGAAATTCTGACGGTTGAGAAAGGCAAGCGTCTCCTGATTGAGCTTGCGCGCCTCCGCCTCCTGGCTGATGGCCATCAACAGGCCTGTGCGTTCGCGGTAGATCCCAAAATTCTTGGAGCAGCTGGCCGCAATCAGGCATTCAGGCACCGAAGAGGCCACCAGCCGGGTCGCCTCTGCGTCCTCCTCCAGCCCTTCGCCAAAGCCCTGATAGGCGATGTCGATCATCGGCACAGCGCCAGAGCTAAGCAGCAGATCCACCACGGCCTGCCAGTCTGTCATGGTCAGATTGGCACCAGTCGGATTGTGGCAACACCCGTGTAACAGCACCACGTCACCTCTGCGCACCGCCGCAAGATCCTGCATCATCCCGTCGACGTCCACGCCACGGCTGTCCGCGTCAAAGTACCGGTAGGGGACGGCCTCGATCCCAAGATAGCTCAGGATCGACAGGTGATTGGGCCAGGTTGGATCAGAGACGAAAACCCGCGCGTCGGGGTTCGCCATCTGCACGAGTTCAAAGGCCTGACGGACCGCCCCCGTGCCACCCGGTGTAGCCACAGCGGAGATCGTCTCCCGCGGCACATGCCCGCCCAGCACCAGCTGGATCATGGCATCCGAAAAGGCCGGATCACCGGCGAGGCTGGTGTAGACCTTGCTGTCCTGGGTCTGCCAAAGTTGCTCTTCTGCGGATTTGACGGCGCGCATAACGGGTGTCAGCCCGGTGGCGTCCTTGTAGACGCCGACACCCAGATCGATCTTGGTGGGGCGCGGATCGTCCTTGAAAAGCTGCATCAGCGTCAGGATGCCATCGGCGGGGCGGGGTTTCAGCGTCTCGAACATCAGCAGGCGTCTCCGGTTGCGACGGGCACGGTTGGGAACATGCCCCATTCAGCCCAGGACCCATCGTAAAGCGACCATTGCCGATGGCCCAGCCGTTCCAGCGCCAATGCGAGGATGGCCGCTGTCACGCCCGACCCGCAGGAGGTGATGATCGGTTTGGTGAGATCCACGCCCGCCGCCTGAAAGAGATCGCGACAGGTGGCCGGATCCTTCATCGTCCGGTCATCATTGAGCAACAGCGTATAGGGCAGGTTCCGTGCGCCCGGGATATGACCGGCGCGCAGGCCCGCCCGCGGTTCCGGCGCATCGCCGCGAAAGCGGGTGGCCCCGCGGGCATCGACGATCACGTGATCCCCCAGCTTGGAGGCGGCGGACACCTGCGTGACGTCGCGCACCAGATGGTTCTGCAGCCGAACGGTCATATGCCGGTCGCGGATCACGGGGGGCATGTCCTCGACCGGGCGCCCTTCGGCCTGCCACTTGGGCAGCCCGCCATCGAGCACGGCGACATTTTCCTGCCCCATGCGGCGGAACAGCCACCAGACCCGCGCGGCTGAAAGCAGCCCTGACCCGTCGTAGATCACCACTTGGTGGCCGTCACCGACCCCCATGGCCCGCATCCGCGACATGAATTTCTCCACCGGCGGCGCCATATGCGGCAGGTCGGAGCGGTGGTCGGAGATCTCTTCGATGTCAAAGAACCGCGCGCCCGGAATGTGGGTGGCATCGTATTCAGCGCGGGGGTCGCGACCAGCGTCCGGCAGATACCACGAGGCATCGAGCACCCGCAGATCGGGGTCTTTCAAATGATCGGCCAGCCAGGTGGTCGATACCAGCGTTTTAGGATCATCGGACATGGAAGGCCCCCTCAGGACGGTAAAGTGACGTCTCTGGGTAACGGTCGCGGAGGCTGCCCGCAAGTCTCGGGCCGGGCCCGAAGGATGTGAACGACGCCGTTGCTGCGCATAGCAGCCAGCGGTCCTCCGTCAGCGCTATGTCAGCCGTGATCCTTGAGCAGACGGGACTTTTGCCGGGACCAGTCGCGCTTGGCTGCGGTTTCGCGCTTGTCGTGCAGCTTTTTACCCTTGGCGATGCCGATCTTGATCTTGGCCATGCCGCGGTGATTGAAATACAGCACCAGCGGCACGAGGGTCATGCCCTTGCGCTGTGTCGCCTGCCACAGATCGCCCAACTGTTTGCGCGAGACCAGCAGCTTACGGCGTCTGCGTTCGTTATGCTGAAACGTTTTCGCCTGCTTGTAGGGCGCGATGTAGCTGTTGACCAACCACAGCTCGCCGTCCTCCACACCCGCGTAACTCTCCGCGATATTGGCACCGCCCTCCCGCAGGGATTTGACCTCGGAACCCTCCAGGATGATCCCGCATTCCAGATCTTCCTCGATGGCATAATCAAACCGGGCGCGCCGGTTCTCAGCCACCACCTTGTAGTTGGGATCGGATTTCGTCGCGGATTTTACCTGTGCCATGGGCGTGATCTAGTCCCTCGCACCCCGCCGCGCAAGCACATGCCCCGGTCAGTCACCCAGCTTGGCGTGCACGGCATCCAGATCGATCTCGCCCTTGGGTCGGCGGTCGGCAGGCGTGTCGGGATCGTATTGGAACAGGTCGAAATCCCGTTTATAGATTTCATAGACCAGATGGGCGGACAAGTCGTCGAAGTAATCCTCGACCGGATGCGCGCGTTTCGGGCCGTGCCCATGACTTTCGTTGAACCGCGGCACCGCATCAAGATCGATCCGGTGAGGCGTCTCAATCTCCTCCAGCACCTCACGCATGCCGTCGTTGAAGCTTTCCGTCCAGATGATCTTGTCGTAGGTGCCGCCGTTCACGATAAAGGTGCTCACGTGGCTCGAGACAGCCGACCAGTGAATATCGGGATCCATGGGTTTGCGAAACCTGATCGTGTCCCGCGCAAAGAGCAAAAATCGCCGGAACGCAGCAATCTGGTCAAAGTCATCGCGCCCTTCGGGTCCGCCCACATCGACACCATAGGTCTGGGTCAGCAGAGGCACCAGATTGCCCCGGTACCGTTTGCCATTGCGCTGAATACCGCAGATCTTGTCGAAAAACGAACTCAGGATACGCGCATATGGGTTGCGCACGCAGGTAAAGGCATAGGACATGTGATCGCTCACATTGCGGGTGATCGGCGTCTGACTATGTTCTGCCGCCCATTTGTGCAGCCCATCGTCCGCGTCGTGAATATCTCCATCGAAGAACCGACCATGATCTGAATAGAACATGATCTGACCGATGGTGGAGCAGGCGCATTTGGGCACCACACGGTAGACCATGCTCTCACTTTGCGTCATCCAGACGCCCGGGAAACCCATGCCGTCTCCTCCTTGTCGGCTCTAACCACACGAGGTTTAACCGGATTTGACTTAAAGAAGAGCAAATAAATTCAGTTTATTCAATGCAGCTTGATGCGTATCACCGTAGGTGACAATCCAAACCAGCTTACCAGCAGGCAGACGTGGCCAGAATAGCCTTCATCCTCCTATGTCACCGCGACGCGGACGCCATCATCCGGCAGGCGCGGCAACTGACCGCTGCGGGCGATTGCCTGACCGTGCATTTCGACGGGCGCGCGAAGGCGTCGGAGTATGCAAAGCTGCACGCAGCTCTCGGTCAAGATCCAAACATCGCTTTGGTCAGGCGCCGGGTCCGCTGCGGCTGGGGAGAGTGGTCGCTGGTGCGCGCGACGCTGCGTGCCGCGACACTGGCGATGCACCGTTTTCCGAATGCGACGCATTTCTACATGATCTCGGGCGACTGCATGCCCATCAAAACAGCCGCCCAAATTCAGACCTATCTCGACGAAAACGACGCGGATTTCATTGAATGCGTCGACTACTTCGATGGCAACTGGATCAAGACCGGCATGAAGGAAGAGCGCCTGATCTACCGGCATTTCTTCAACGAACGCAGCCAGGCGCGTCTCTTCTACACCTCCATGAAGGCACAGGAGCGGTTGAAGCTGCGCCGCAAGCCACCCGGCGACCTGCGCATGCGGATCGGCAGCCAATGGTGGTGTCTGCGCCGAAAGACGCTGACAGCGGTGCTGAACTTCGCCCATAAGCGGCGCGATGTCACCCGGTTCTTCGCGACGACCTGGATCCCGGACGAGACGTTCTTTCAGACCATCGTGCCACATCTGGTGCCCGAGCCAGAGGTCCGGAGCCGCCCGCTGACCTTTTTGCTCTTCAGCGACTACGGCATGCCTGTGTGCTTTTACAACGATCACCACGACATGCTGCTGGGCCAGGAGCAGCTCTTTGCACGCAAGATCAGCCCCGAAGCGCGGGAGTTGAAAGACCGGCTGGCGTCGCTTTTTGTCCAGAAAGATGTTCCCTTGCCGTCCTCCGGTGACGGGCGGGCGCTCTTTCACTTTCTGGCAGGGCGCGGACGCGTCGGACGGCGCTTTGCCCCGCGGATGTGGCAGGCTGGCGCCACGCTGGGCCGCGAGCGGGAATTGATGATCGTCATCTGCAAGAAATGGCACGTGGCCAAACGGCTGCTCGACCGGATTCGGCAGCACACCAATGTCCCCGCGCTCGATTATCTGTTCAACGAGGCGGACGCACCGCTGCCGGATCTGGGCGGGTTGGAGACGGATCTGAACAAACGCAACCGGCACCGGCGCGCCGTCATGCGGTTGCTTTTTGATCACTTTGAGACCGACAGGATGATCATCTGCTCAGACCCGGTGGAGTTCGAACTCCTGCGCGACTTTGCCGCCGATCGCTGCGTGACCCGTTTTCTGGAGATCGATTGCACCTTCTCCGATGAGGACCTTGCAGGCCACGCAACGAGGATCGGGCTGGCACGTGAGGACAATGACACCGAGACACTGGGCCCGCTGCTGACCACGCTACGCAATGACATCACCTTTGAAACAGAGCGCATCCGTGATGCGGCGCTGCCGAACTACAGCCGCATCCACGAGAACACGCATCCGGATGATGCGGCGCAGGCACTAGCGGGGTTCTTGACCGTGCCGTTGGAAACAGCGCGCGACATCACGCCCACGCCGACATTATTCACCGATTGAGGACCCGATATGAGCTACAACTACGACGACCAGAACATCTTTGCCAAAATCCTGCGCGGTGAGATTCCCAACACGACCGTGCTGGAAACCGAGCACAGCCTGGCCTTTCGGGACCTCTATCCGCAGGCCCCCACCCATGTGCTGGTTATCCCGAAAGGCGCCTATGTGAGCTTCGATCATTTCGCCAGCGCGGCGTCAGATGCGGAGATTGCCGACTACATCCGCACCATCGGCGAGGTTTGCAAAGCCGAAGGGGTTGCACTGAACGCGGGTCAAGGTTTTCGCATGATATCCAACGCTGGTTCTCACGGTGTGCAGGAGGTGCCGCATCTGCACGTGCACATACTGGGCGGCAGACCGCTGGGCCGGATGCTCGCCAAAGCCTGAGAGCGTGTCACGGGCCGAGCGCCATATCCGCTGACGCGGTCCATGCCACGGTGCGCCCAAGGTGCAGCCGGGACGCCCGGCGCTGCCCGCCGGGCAGCGCCCGACCTCCCTCGATGGGAGGGAGGGCGCTTTGCCCCCTTGATCTACCGCCGCCCTCCGCGCGTTGAGGACCCCGCCTATCATCAAGCAAAGCGAGCGCCCTGTCCTACTCAGTAACCGCGCCGTTTGGCAGCCCACCAGCGCCGAAACCGGGCGCGCTTTTCGGCAACACGATCTTCGGTAGCTTCCCAGCTGTCCTGCATCTCTTCGAGCTTGGGATCAATCCGCGCCTGACGAAACCGCCGCCATCGCACCCAGATCGCGTAAAAGATGGCGCCTATTCCGAGGAGCAGCAGCCCCTTGATCCACGGAAAAGGCTTGCTGGCATCGGGCCCGTCCACGGGCCAGACCGAAATCGCATTCGGGAAGATCGAGAAAAACTCGTTTCGCCAGCCATAATGCCGGATCGCCACATATTGGGGCGCCGCCGCGGTAGAGCGCATATCTGCGGCCTCCGCCTGCAGATTGGAGGTGTCGAACTTGAAATAGGGCGGCCAGCCCCAGCCAGTATCCTCATTGCGGTACACCATGACATCGTCATCGACCCGCCGGGTCTGGATGAAGAACACATCCCGGGACATCGCATCCGGGTTGGAACCCGCATCCGCCTGCGCCCAGAACCACCGGTTCTCGCCGGGATCAATCCGCCGTTCGTAGGTGTCGGTGATCCGCACGATATCGACCTGTGGCAGCGTATAATGCAGGAAAGATCCGATCAGCAGCCAGACCGCGATGATGAAACCCCATTTGACGTAGAACACTTCTGGCCCCTTCTCAGGCGAAATTCGTAAGATAGATCAAGAGCGCGACCGCAACCGAGGGGACCACGTAGACACCAAGGATCAACTTGCGGCGCAAAGACCCGTCATAAGCTTCAAGCCCCTCGCGCACGAAAAGTTCCCTGTTGCCCGGACCACGTGCCGCATCCCATTCGGCCTCCAGCTTTCTGCGGCGCACCGCGCGTGAATAGAATGACAGACAGACGTAGATGATCGTCAGAACGATGAAACCGATGAAAAGCATCCGTGCGAGCGCGGCCATGGGCGTCTTCCCCCTGGGTGAAACCTCCACTCCTATATAGGCGACCGGTCGCGATTTGGAATGCGAAAGCGGCGCGAGGCGCTAACCCACGACGTTGAAATCAGGTCCGTAGGGATAGCCGGTGATGTTCTCTGCACCGGTGTCGGTGATGATCAGGATGTCATGTTCCCGGTAGCCGCCCGCACCCGGTGTACCCTGTGGCAACGTCAGCATCGGCTCCATGGAAATCACCATGCCCGGCTCCAGAACGGTATCAATATCCTCGCGCAGCTCCAGCCCCGCCTCACGCCCGTAGTAATGGCTGAGGACGCCAAAGGAGTGCCCGTAGCCAAAGGTGCGATACTGCAGCAGATCCCGCTCCGCCAGAAAACCGTTGATGGCATGGGCGATCTCCGAGCAGGAGGCACCGGGCTTTAGCAGCTCCATGCCGAACTCATGGGTGGCCACATTGGCCTCCCAGATCTTCAGGCTTGCCGCATCCACTTCGCGGACAAACAGCGTGCGTTCCAGCGCCGTGTAGTAACCCGAAATCATCGGGAAGGTGTTGAGCGACAGGATGTCGCCCACCTCCAATTGGCGCGCCGTCACCGGGTTATGCGCCCCGTCGGTGTTGAGCCCGGACTGGAACCAGACCCAGGTATCGCGGTACTCGGCATCGGTAAAGCGGGCGGCGATCTCACGCTCCATCGCGTCGCGGCCTGCCATGGCGATGTCGATCTCGCGCAGCCCGGGTCTAATCGCGTCACGGATCGCATGGCCGCCCACGTCCGCCACTGCTGCCCCCGCACGAATGAGGGCGATTTCCGCTTCGGACTTGTGCATCCGCTGGCGCATCACCGTTTCGTGCAGATCGACGGTCGTGACCGGGCGCAGGAAGTCCTCCAGCCGGTCGCGTTGCGCCAGCGTCAGGTGGTCGGCCTCATAGCCGATCACGCGGCTCTCTCCCGTGACCTGCAGGACAGCGCGCCAGAAGTTGTCCCGCTGCCAATCGGTGTAGATGATGTTATCGCAGAAAGATCGCCGCCACGGCTGACCCGCATCGATTCCCGCACTGATCGTCACCGCCTCGGTTTCCGTCACCACGAGCCCGTAGGGCCGTCCGAAGGCGCAGTAAAGAAAGCCCGAGTAGTAGGCGACACTGTGCATCGACGTGAACAGGGCCGCTTGCACACCGGTGGCCTCCATCCGTTCGCGCAATTCCGTCAGTCGCGCCTCATATTCGGCAACTTCAAAGGCCAGGGGCGCCTTGTCGCCGTTTTGCAGACGGTAGGTGGTTGGACGGTCGGAGAGAGAAGCGGCGGTCATGTCAGACCCTCCTTTGAACAGAAAGGTCCCGGCGTTCAGGACAGATATGAGGTATGCCGGGGCGACGCCATCGCCCATGGGCGCAGGTGGCCCCATTTTGGGCCACCGATCAAGCCCTATCTGCCGGTCAGGAAGCGCAGGAGATCACTCTCCGGGTCCTCAAGGGCGTCGATCACGTCGAAATGGTGGGTTTCGGGCACGACGGTGTGCGGCACATCCCATGCCGCGGCAAGCGCTGCGGCCTGCTCCAGAAAGACGGGGCGTTCCTCAGCGCCCACCCAGACATGCACCGCCGCACCCCCTGACGCAGCCATGTTGACCGGGCTCTCCGCGTGGGCGTCCTCTGGTGTCAGCTGGAGGATCTCGTTCATCGACGTCTGCAAAAGCGGGCTCAGATCCGCCACGGGCGAAATGGGGGCAACCCGCTCGATACGGCGCAACACGGCGTCGCGCAGCAGGCGGTCATCCAGCATCCGGGCCACCAGATGCCCACCCGCAGAGTGCCCGGCGAGGACGATCGCCCCGTCCGTCCGGTCCGCGATGTCGGTCACCGCGGCGGCGATTTGCCGGGTGATCTGGGGTATCCGCACGTCAGGGCAAAGATCATACCCGGGCAGCGCCACGGCCCAATTCGCCGCAAGCGCTCCCGCGGCGAGATGAGACCACGTGCTGCGGTCAAACGCCTTCCAGTAGCCACCGTGGACAAAGACCATGGTGCCTTGCGGCACGCCTTCCGGGTGAAACAGATCGACCTTCTGCCGCGGGCTGGCCCCGTAGGACAGCCCGACCTGCGCCCGCGTGCCCAGACCCTCACGAAAAGCCGCGGCCGCGGCCTCCCACCGGGGCGGGTAGTCTTCGGCAGCCGGGATATGGGCCGCATTTGCGTAGGCATCATCGAGGGTGGTCATGGATCCCCTTTCGGAACTGGACAATCATACCCAGAGTTGGTTTGACAACCACAACCAATTTATCCCCTGGAGGATCCGCCATGAAAGACCTTGCCAACACCGACCTCAAAGCCTTGCTGAACGATCCGAGCCTGCTGGAGACCCGAGCCTACATCGGCGGCGCGTGGGTCGAGGGCGACGACGGAACCTTTGATGTGATCAACCCCGCCCGAGGCGATGTGATCGCCTCCGTCGCCAACCTGAGCCGCGCACAGGTGGCGGGTGCCATCGCGCAGGCCGAGGCCGCGCAAAAGGACTGGGCGGCGCAAACCGGCAAGGAACGCGCGGCGGTGCTGCGCAAATGGTACGATCTGATGATGGAAAACGCCGATGATCTGGCCACCATCCTGACAGCGGAACAGGGCAAACCCCACGCCGAAGCCAAGGGCGAGATCGGCTATGGTGCCAGCTTCATCGAGTTCATGGGCGAGGAAGCTAAACGGGTCTACGGCGAGACGATCCCGGGTCACCAGCGGGACAAGCGGATCATGGTGCTGAAACAGCCCATCGGCGTCGCGGCCTCCATCACGCCCTGGAACTTCCCCAACGCGATGATCACCCGCAAGGCAGCGCCCGCACTGGCCGTGGGCTGCTCTTTCGTTGCGCGCCCAGCAAAGGAAACACCGCTCAGCGCCATCGTCATGGGCGTGCTGGCCGAGCGTGCGGGCATTCCTGCCGGGGTCTTCAACGTGGTGACGTCCTCCTCTTCATCCGAGGTGGGCAAGGAGTTCTGCGAGAACCCCGCGGTGCGCAAGCTGACCTTCACCGGCTCCACAGAAGTCGGGCGCATCCTGATGAAACAGGCCGCCGATCAGGTCATGAAATGCTCCATGGAACTCGGTGGCAACGCACCCTTCATCGTCTTTGACGATGCCGACCTTGATGCAGCTGTCGATGGTGCCATGCTGTGCAAGTTCCGCAATAACGGCCAGACCTGCGTCTGCGCCAACCGGATCTACGTGCAGGCGGGCGTCTACGATGCCTTTGCCGAAAAGCTGAAGGCGGCCGTTGAAAAGCTAAACGTGGGTGACGGGCTGGAAGACGGCGTGACCACCGGGCCGCTGATCAACGAAGACGCCGTTGAAAAGGTTCAGGAGCACATGCAGGACGTCGTGGATAACGGCGGCGCAATCCTGACAGGCGGCAAACCACACGAAAAGGGCGGCACCTTCTTCCAGCCCACCATCGTCACCGGTGTCACGCAGGACATGAAGGTCGCGCAGGAAGAGACCTTTGGCCCGCTGGCGCCGCTCTTCAAGTTCGAGGACGAGGACGAGGTGATCGCCATGGCCAATGACACGATCTTTGGTCTTGCGAGCTATTTCTACGCCAAGGATCTTTCCCGCGTCTACAAGGTGGCCGAAGCGCTCGAATATGGGATCGTCGGTGTGAATACCGGCATCATCTCGACTGAGCTGGGCCCCTTTGGCGGGGTCAAGCAATCCGGTCTGGGCCGTGAGGGGTCGCACCACGGGATCGAGGACTATCTGGAGATGAAATACATCTGCATGAGCGTGTGATCTGAACGCTCGGGACAGGGGGGCAGTGCTTTCCCTGTTCTGACGTTGCCAGCCGACGGGACAGAATTGATCTTTGGCCGGGTGATGAGGCATCCTAAGCGGTGTAGGTCTGC
This sequence comes from uncultured Roseobacter sp., assembly GCF_947496515.1. GTDB lineage: Bacteria > Pseudomonadota > Alphaproteobacteria > Rhodobacterales > Rhodobacteraceae > Roseobacter. The sequence goes on from NZ_CANMDB010000005.1 coordinate 73,800, forward strand.
AAGAAATGATCCTTGGAAACCCCTACTGACCATCACCCGTGCGACAAAACGCCGTGCGGAAAGCCGCTCACGGCACCACTGTCAGAGCTGTGCCGACAGCAAGAGGAACGACATCAGGCCGCTCGGCCAGGACAGCAGGCGGTCGCTGCGAACGATAACTCTGCCGTTTCTTGCGAAGTTGATCAGATGAAGACAGAATTCTTCGGGAGTTCGACATGGTCGTCCAAGCTGAACGGGCGTGTCTTCCTGCCCACGGCGGTTACCTTTGATGTCATACCCTAGGCATCAGTCATTGGCGGCACGCTCATACAACTGAGCGGGATTGCCTGAAATACCGGGGGCGCTCGAGCCTTAGACGCTTTGCCTCGCACGCGCCACGTAGGATCGCAGCATATGCGCATCATAAAGCGGCATGGCGACAACTTCATCGCCGATTTCACTGACGGCCGGTGAGAGATACCGCACCGCTGTCGTACCAAGTTGGCATCCCTGCCCAACCTTCAGACCTGATGGTCCTGCGCTGTGTTCGAGCAAACCCTTGGTTAGCAGATCCGTTGTCATAGGATCGTAGGTCGAATTTGGTCCGGCACCCGCGCAGTTGATCACAAACCCTGTGCTGAGCCTGCGTGTGCTGCCACCGTCGTCCTTGACGACAACCTCTGCACCTGTGTCGTGACTGATCACCTCAAGAACGAGGCCCTTTACGATCTGAACACGGTTCTCTTTGATCAGCCGGTGCATGTCGAGGATCGTGTCTCTGGTGCCACCGCGCAGCCAGAACCGTAACTGACCCGGCACCTTGCGTGCTTGCTCCACATCCGACAGGAAAAGGCTGAGAGGGTTTTCCAGAAAGAAGGCGCGAAACCCTGCGCGGATTTCACGCATCTCATCTCCGTTGGCTTGGGCACGGTCAATCTCGCCCTGGATCTCCGCCAGCAGGGAGGCCGCGGTCCGGTGTCCTTGTGTCAGACGCGGTTGGGTCAGCTTGCGGGGCAGCCGGGGGATGAGCGGCGCGGGCACCTCACCATCGGGCGCGCAGGCTTTGAACCGCAGCGCGCTTTCGGGCACGAGGCTTTGACACAGACGCAGCACATCAAGCATCGCGGCATTGCCCCCGATACAGAAGATCTCTGCACCGGATTTTATGTGTTCTGCGATCCGATGCTCGTGGCCGAAAACCGAAGGCGCGCTGAAGGCACCGTTATCTCCTTCGATCCGCATCGTTGACGGGCCGCCCGTGGCGACGTCAACGCCTCGCGCCGAGATCCGGTCACCGGACGCGGTGCACACAGTGACACCGTCTTGATGCAACTCCAGAGACAGGACCGTATCATCGACCCGCGTGATGGTGATGCCGCGGGCCTCCAACGCCGTGATGGCCGCTGTGGCCTGTTCCTCCATGAAATCGCCGTAGAATTCGCGTGGCGCATTGACACCGTAGATGTCTCCGGCAGCGACGAGCGGTTCCGCGGCAGAGAGCCAGTCCGGCGCCCTGCCCGCCATCGTCTCGGCGACCTGCGACCATCGATCTGCAAGCCATGCCGCAAAGCGTGGGTCGATGTCATCAGCAGGCGAGTTCAGAAGATAGGCGAACCGCCAGGGCGTATCCTCCTGCCCTCTCGCGTAAGCGTCGCCCCTGCCCAACTGCGATGCCCGTGTGCCGATGACAATAACATGATCACCTGCATCACCTTGAAATTCCTGCAGAAAGGCCAGGGCGGTAATTCCATCACCAACGATTACATGCGTTCGGCTACTCTCGGGGCGCTCGTGTTTCTTTTCGATCTTGGGCATCGACCGGTCATGTCATGTCTGTGTCAGGCAAGTCAACTCTGCGAGGGACCCGGGGTGATGCAAGTCTTGGCAAAGGCGGGTGCCCTGAGCGAGCAATCCACGATGAAAAAGAACGGATCCCGCATTGGGTGAGACCTGGTTTCCTGCCTGGCAGCGCAACTACGATGCTCAATTGCCAGTCAAGAACAGGCGGCGGGCTGACATCAGTATCGGACACGTCTGGACGCTCAGCGTCGCCTACTCCCAAACGATAGCACCGGAGGCTCACGACACCCCGGCCAGCCGGACCAGCACGACGGCAACTGCAGCGATATGGGCAAGTGTGATCAACACGGATGCGGTATGAAGCACCTTGAAGCGGCTTTTGTCGCCTCTATCCGTGGCTCGGTTGATCGCCGGCATCAGGATCTGACGGGCGAAGATCGTGGTCACTGCAACCGCTCCCAATAGCGCGCTGGAGAGAGGATCTCGGCTGACCGTGGCGAGCGCAGCGAGGACCGAGGTTGCCAGAACGAACGTATAGAAATGCGGAAACGCCCGCCTGATGAGCGGTCCGGCGGTTTCTGCCGGTAGTGCAGTAAACACAAAGGCCGCAAAGCCAAAACTGTAAAGAACCGTGCCGCCGAACAGCAACGCGGTGGTGAGCAGAGCGAATACCAGCATCAGCTTTCTTTGTCCTTGTGAGCAATACCCATGTAAATCACAGTGCGCAGCGGGATGGGGCCAAAGGTAAAATCACGCCGTCTGTTAATGCCGCGCGGGCCCAAGCCCGTGCTCGGGCCAGCCCTGAGACCCGCCCGCTGCAAACCATCCTCCAGCTCTGCCGGGCGGATGAACATGTCGGGATCATGCGTGCCCTTCGGGAGTAACCGCAAAACATCCTCGGCCATGGTGATCGTTGCCAGCCGAGCAAGCAGATTGCGGTTGATGGTGTCGTAGAGAAACGTCCCACCGGGTTTGAGAACCCGCGCAACCTCCTCCAGAACCTTGTGCAGATCCGTCACATGTTCCAGCACGTCAACGCATACGACCGCGTCAAATTGCGTGGGATCATAGGGCAGCGCTTCGCCCACGCCCACGTCGTAGCGGATGTCCAGGCCTTGGTCGCGGGCGTGTACCCGCGCAGCGTCGATCGCCTGTTCGGCCGGGTCAATCCCCGTCACCTCGGCCCCCTTTTTGGCCAGCGCTTCGGCCATGAAACCACCGGCACAGCCCAGATCCAGGACGGTTTTCCCGGTCCAGTCGATGTGGCGGTCGAACCAGGTAAGCCGACCCGGCACCATATTTTTCAGTGTCCGAACCCAGCGGATGTCATCGGACCACCAGTCTGCAGCGGCGGTGTCGTAGATGGTCAAATCATTGCGGGCGTTGGTCGGCATCGCGCACGCTCCTCAACGTTGGAATGGCGTAAGGGACTTGGCGCCGGTAGCTTCGGAACCTGTCACCGTAGCGCTTTTCAAACCGTCGCTCCTTGAGCCGAGGCGCCAACAGGCAGTAGGCGGTCAGCGTCACGGCAAGAGCCAGCTGGTCGGGTGTCCACACCGGTACGGTCCACAATGTTAGCGCGAAGGCGACGTAGATGGGCTGCCGGATGAGCCGGAACAGGCCGGTCGTGGGCATATCGGGAAAACGCGGTTTGGCGTTCTTTATCAAGGACATACATCCCAGAGCCCCCGCCTGCACCTCTGCTCCCGCGTCCCAACTCGCCTTGAGCAGCAGCAGCCAGGACAGCGCGTAGGCACCGCTGATCGCGTAAAGCGCAAGACCTTCGGCGCGCCACCAGATGATCCCACTGGGGGTCCACAGCGTAAAAAGTGCCAGAAGCTGAGCAGAGGCGATGATGGCATAGGTTGTCGTGCCCAGTGTTGCGCCATGTGGTCCCGGGATGATCCGGGCCAGCCAGCGACCGCCCGGCCCCGTGAGAAGGAGTGAGTGCACCAGCGGGAACTGCAGGATCAGTGCCGCATTGCTCAGCCAAGCGTAGGGCCAGGGCACGGCGCCAAAGCTCGCGCTCATACCGGCGTACATCGCAAGGACCATGGCCAGCACGGCAGCGGCAAAGACCGCGTGCACAAGCACACCGAAGCACAGCGCCAACGCAATCCGACCACGACCCGGTTCAGGGCTGAACACGCCCCGCACCAGCCTCTCGATCCGCTCAATATGAGGATCATGCGACAAAATACATGCCCCGTCGCTTGGACGAAAAGCCACCGTCTGGATGGTTCCGGTATCCGACGGATCGTTTTTTCGCAAGGATGGGCCGGCATTTGTTGTCAGGCATGACTTTCTCGTTTTGTCCCAATGTATCCGCGTTGGGAGTGATCTAGGCGTTCTTCGGTTCCGGCACGTCCGCTCGTGGGCGCTACCGCCCGTGCCGTAAATTAGCGCCAAGCCCGTCAAAACAAGGAGAAAATCGCGGCAAAACGACGCGATCCGCAGCGTTTGGCGAAGAACTCCCCGCTCACAGAAGTCGAGGCACCTGAACTTGTTGACGGCGGGCTTCGGCCCGCCAACGAAGCGACTGCTCATTGAGCGTCCCAAGATCGGCGCGCCCTGAAACGATAGCTTCGCAAAGCACCACCGCGTCCCGCGCTTGTCGGGCTGTGAGGTTCTTGTAGGCTGGGCGAGAGAGATAGTCGTACCAAATTCCACCGCAAATCGTATCCAGCACAACTCGCTGGAAGCAGTGATCATTGACAATCGGCCAGTCACGCCGTTCGTCCCGTGCGATCCGTGGCATGACGTCGCCCGTCAGATGCTGGTACCGCTGAACGTCTTTCCGATGCTGATCTGCCGTTGAGCCAGTTGCCTTCATGTCAATGCCTTCGGATGATTCACGCTGCCGATACTCTAGAGAGTATGTCCGGCGGGCTTCCTTTCCATGTGTCGAAGCGCTCTGGTGCTATCCGTGCAGACCATATTCGACTGATTGAACGGAGCAGTTTGACAGATCTGGTACCAGACAGAATGGCATCACTTCGCTTCTGCCGACCCCACCAACGCATGCCCTACCTCCGCCGTTATCATCCTGAAAACTGCCATGACACCTGATCTCAATCAGCGCGACCAGCCGCTTGGCGCTTTCTCATTCAAAAGGCCACTTTCAAAAAAGAGTGTGCGGGCTTGGGTTCTAAGTTTCGCCGCTGCGTTTTCGGCGAGCAAGCCGCTCTCTCGAATCTCGCACCCGTATTGATGTTGATCAGCAAGAGATGACTGCGGTCTGATGGTGTTGTAATTCCATTGGTTCCAACCTGCTGCTCTGAAATATCCGGCGCGCGTCGTTAGGCTGATCTCTAACAAGGAGGACGATGAAGGGAAGTCGTTTCAGCCAAGAACAGATCATTGGGATTTTGAGAGAGTATCAAGCGGGACCTGGCGCGGTTGTATCGTGAAGAGAAGTTGCAAGTGGGCAAGCGTGGAGGCCAGAAGCATGCTCTGGGAACACAACGGCAACTGCTGGTGCCGGAACGCACGAATGAACGCTCGTGCCTCGATTTCGTGTCGGACGCCTTTACCGATGTGCTTAGGTTCCGCGTGCTCGCCATCGTTGATGACTTCAGTCGCGAAGACGACGCGCTGTGGACTGGGCCATGGCTGAGAAGCGATAAACCCAGAAGGAAGGGCGGGCGCATTGCTCGGACGAAGCTGTATCGGATCTGCCGCGAAGACGGGTGAACCCCTCGTAAACGCAGCGGACGCAGGCGCGCACTGGGCAGCGGAACGCCCATAGCGATCGTGCAGGGGCTGCGCCGGCGGTGGTCGCTGGACGTCGGATCTGACAGCCTGTCCTGTGCGCGCAGGTTCCGCGTTCTGAACGGGACCTAAGTGCCGAGATGCGGGGCGACCCTTGCATGCTGATCAGCGACAATCGAACCGGACTGACATCAAACGCCCTTTTGAAATGGCACGAACACCGCAAGGTCGATTAGCACGACATCGCGCCGGGCGAGCCGATCCAGAATGGCTTCGTCGAGAGCTTCAATGGCCCCATGCGAGACGAATGCCGCCGGCCTTATGTATCAAACGCACCAAGCCGATTGGTAGTGATCCGTACACATTGTGGGCGGCATGGCCTCTCGTCGCTTGAGCGAGTGGCGCTCAATAATTCGCCGTCAGTCCTTTCCCCGAAAGTCTTTTTGAAGACCTTGGCCATCCCCCCGTATCCAAGATCGATACTTAAGCTTGGCATTCTCGTCTTCGACTGCCCCCAGCTTGGCCGCATCAGGCGCGTCCATGCCACTGGCCTTGGACAGAATTCTGCAAGACCTGCTCTGACCGAGACCACGCTCGCAACATACCTCCGCTGTGGGAACGCCGACTTTCGAAACGGGACATGGGCCGCGAGATCGCAAATGTTCTTTTAGCGACTGTTAGTATGAGGGAAGAGTGACATTTCGACGGCTTGTTCCAGCATCTTCTTCTGGCGTTTTTTATCCTGTATTTCCGTGAGCATCTCTACCAGATCCTCTGTCGCCAGCACCTTGCCATAGGCCTGACGGACCTGTCGGATATGTTGCTCTTTCTCCGCAAGTATGAGGGCAAGCTGCATGTTGAGCTGTGTTTTGGTTTTGCCGAGCCATGCTTTCCAGATCACATCCGCCCCGATCGTCTTCATCCCACGGCTCGCCTTTTTGTCAGAGAGCCTTCCTTGCTCATCAAGACGTTGAAGCTCCCGGCGAATGGCATGCTCTCTCTGCAGAAGTTTCTTGAAAATCTGTTGCCTTGCCAAATACTTGGCCTGGGTCAGCTGGTTGAGCGTTTTCATGTCAGCCAGCTTCATCAAACCCGTCCTTTCGCACGCTGCCGCATCGCTTCGGCAAAACGAATGGCTGCGGCAACGGCGCGGTAGTGTTCCGGCGGAATTTGCTCACCGATGTTCGTTGTCGCATGAAGCGCGCGGGCCGTAGGAGGATCGCTATGAATGGGCACCGCATTCTCCGCAGCCAGCTCACGGATACGGTGGGCCGTTTCATCCACACCTTTGGCCACGCAGATTGGCGCCTGCCCCGGCTTCCGCTCCCATTTGAGTGCGACCGCGTAGTGTGTCGGGTTCACGATGATGACATCGGCCGTTGGCACATCCGCCATCATTTGTGTATTGGACGCAGCCTGCGCACGCTGGCGACGTTCCTGCTTCATGTGCGGATCGCCTTCGTTGTTCTTGGTCTCGTCCGTAACCTCCTTGCGCGACATCATGTTCTGACGCAAATGCTCAAAGTGCTGCCAGACAGCATCAATGACGCCGATCACGCCGGAGACGATCACCACGACGAAAAGAAACGACAGGCAGATCTCGATCATCAGGGAAACCACCAGCCCGGGTTCGGTCTGCAAAACCGCAACCATTTCGTCCAGGCGGATGGTCAGAAAGATCGCCAGACAAGCGGAATAGATAAGAAGTTTCGCAAAGCTGAGCCCAAACTGGAAAAACCCACGGCGGCCAAACTTGTTTTTGGCATTTGAGATCAGCGATATGTTCTTGATTTTGGGCGCGATCTTCGTGGGCGCGAAGACAATGCCCTTTGTGGCAAAAAGAGCCAGCAGCACCGCCACCGCTGGCAGCCCGAATATCGGTGACATCGACCAGCCGACGCTGCGCAAGATACCTTCGGTAGGAGCAGCGCCTGCGCCCCCGAAGAACAGCGGCGCAATCTGTGCTGCTTGATCAATCATCACCATCATGGAGGTACCCAGGTGGATCATGCTGCCACTACCGACAGCCAGCAGCGCGACCCAAAGGCCTGCGTAGGCAGCCGCGGTCAATATCTCCGTCGACCGGGCAATCTCACCCTTCTTGCGGGCCTCCAACAGCTTTTGCGGCGTTGCCTCATACGTCTTGTCGCTGCGATCCGTCTGATCGCTCATGGAACGGGCCCGAACGGATTGGCGAGGAAGACATCCATTGCATTCACCCAAACCGACAGGATCAGCGGCGCGGAGACCAGCAGGACAAACAGGCCACCTGCCGTGATCACAGGCGCGCCGACAAAGGCGACCATCAGCTGTGGCATCGCCTTGTTGATCGCACCGAGCGCAAAGTTATAGAGCACCGACAGGATCACGAAGGGGGCTGCGAGCGTAAAGGCCAAAGTGAACGCACGCGCGACCTGAGCGACACCCCATTCCGAGAGGACAGATCCATCGGTTATCCGACCCATCGGCATGACATCATACGACAGGATGATCAGCTCGGCCGCTTTGACATGCAGCCCCGTCATCACGGCAAGAGCGATCCCACCGATGATCAACACGTATCCCATCGCCGGCATGGGATCTACGCCGGCGCCACCGAAGACCTGCGACAGCGACGTCGCATGGGCTGCAATCGTGCCAGCGGTTTGCAAGGCAAGTATGAAAAGGCGGATCCCGATGCCGAGCGCCAGCCCGGCCAGGATCTCCGTCAAGATAAAAAGAGAGAGATCCCCGAACGACGCCGGGATTGCGACGGACTGAATCGCGGGCGAGACGATCAACGTGAAGGCAAAGGCGAGCCCCAGCTTCACACGAGAGGATACGGTTTGTTCCCCGAAGCCCGGCAGCATCGATGTGATCGCAGCAACACGGACAAAAACCGCAAAGCCATGCCAGATCGGGAGCTCCAAAAGCGTCAGAAGCTCGGCCATGTTGTTCACGCGGCGACGACCCCTACCAGGGATGGCCGCGCCTCAAGGCCGATTTCCTCGAACGACAGCACCGGATTGTTGATCCCTTTCGCCCGCATGACGGTGCGCAGGAAACGGCGGCGACGGGTGTTGGTGACAATGGCCGCGTTGATCCCGTTCTGATTGACGGAGTGTAGCTTTTCCGACATGTTTTCAGCCAGTTGATTGAACACATCCGGCGGCAACGCGATGTCGAGGCCCCGGTCCGCATCGACCTGATAAGTGTTGAACGTATCTTCCCATTCCGGCGCCAACTGCACCAGCGGCAGTGTCCCGTCCTCGCGCTTCATATCGGCGACAAGCTGGAAGCCCAGCCGTTGCCGTACGTGCTCGCAGATCGCCTCAGGCTGAGCGTTGTGCGCGCGTGCCTCCGCCGTTGCTTCGAGTATGAGCGGTAGGTTTCGAATGGAGACTTGTTCATCCAGCAAAAGCCGCAAGACCGCATGCAGGACGTCGATTGGCACCTTGTCGGGAACCATCTCATCCAGCAGCTTCCGGTTAGCCTCGGCGCGAACGGGGTCCGAGATATTGGTCATCTCATGCAGCAGCCGGCGCAGGGATTTCAGGGTCAGCAGTCGGCTGAAGTTTCTTTTGACCGTCTCCAAGAGGTGGGTTGCAAGGATTTCCGCCGGCGTGACGAGGGTGAGCCCGTCGAGCGCGGCCTGCTCCTGATCGCGCGCGTTTATCCACCTGGCCGGGGCGCCATAGACAGGCTCCGTCGTGTCGTCGCCATCGGGAAGCTCTGTCGCGCCCTCGGGGATCAGCGCGAGAATATGCTCGGAGCTGAGATGTGCTCGAGCCTGCTCCACACCCTGAATGCGCAGGACATAGGTCCCTGATGGCAAAGCGGCATTGTCGGTCAAGCGGATTTCCGGGAGGATCAGCCCGAACACCGACGCCACATGGGTGCGCATATTCGAGATGCGCGCATCCAGTCCTGTACCGGGATCCAGCACCATATTGACCAAATCCGCGGCGAATTCGATGTGAACATCGTCCAATTCAAGGATATCGCCCAAGGGTTTCTCTCGCGGGAGATCGACGCTTTCCTCTTCAGTATCGCCCTTGTCAGCGCTGGTCTTCCTCTTGCGATAGAGCAGAAAGGTGATCAGCCCCAGCACTGTTCCGCCAAAGATGAACGGTGCAAAGGGCAGCCCCGGGAAAAGCGCAAAAAGAACCATCAGCCCCGCAACGGTCCCCAGAGCGGCCGGATGCTTTCCAAGTTGATTGAAAACTGCGAGATCTGTAGCCCCCTGCGCACCGCCGCGGGCAAGCAACAGAGCCGATGCAATTGAGATGACAACTGCGGGGATCTGCGAGACGAGCCCGTCGCCTACCGTCAGGATCGCATAGGTTTCAAACGCCTGGCCAAGCGGCATACCGTGTACCGCAATGCCCATGATCAACCCCGCCACCAAGTTCAGAAGGGTAATCAGCAATCCGGCAACGGCGTCACCTTTGACAAATTTTGACGCACCGTCCAGCGACCCGAAGAAGGTGGTTTCCTGCTGCTCACGCTCACGGCGATCACGGGCCTCTATATGCGTGATAGCGCCGGCTGACATGTCGCTGTCGATCGCCAGCTGCTTGCCCGGCATGCCATCCAGTGCAAACCGCGCCCCGACTTCGGCCATGCGGGTGGCACCCTTTGTGATCACCATGAAGTTCACGATCAACAGGACGCAGAACACGACGAGCCCGAGAAATACACTCCCCCCCATCACGAACTGCGCAAACCCTTCGATGACATCACCGGCAGCATTTGTGCCGGTATGGCCCTCGCCGATAATCAGTTTGGTGGAGGACACGTTCAGCGACAGTCGCAACATCAGCGATGCGAGCAGAATGGTCGGAAAAGCGGAAAAGTCCAAAGGCTTTTCGATGAACAACGTGACGGTAAAAATGAGGATTGCGAGCGCAAAGGACGCAGCCAGACCCACATCTAAAACCCAAGAAGGCATCGGCAGGATCATCATCACGATCACCGCCATCAACGCGACAGCAAGCATGATGGTCGGATTAAATAGTGTCTTGGCCGTCAGTTTGCCCATAGTCACAATCCCCCTTCTCGGGAGAGCAGCGCTCCGCGAGATACCGTGTTGTCCAGTGGAACCAATGATCCTCTCAATGGTCGTGTTGCAGTCGGTCTTAAGAGAGGGAATCTACCCGTTGTGCGATGCTGCAAAGAGGCCGTACTACGGCCATCGCTATCGTCTTTTAAATCCGCGTAGATGTCTGAAAACCGGCGCTTATAGCGTTTGGCGTGCACAGCGGTCCGCGAGTGGTAGGCGCCAACAGCTCGCATCCAATCGCCTTTTTCGTCATACAAATCTGTCAAAAACTGAGCTGCATAACGGGCATTGGCAACCGGATCGAACATATCGCCGATGGAAGCAAAACCAGCCGCGTGCCATCTATGGTTGAGTTGAAAACACCCGATATCAATGTTGCGCCGACCCGAAGCGACATGCCGCTTCACGTGATCAATCGCTATTTCTCTGGTTTCAAACCAGTGGCCCTCGCCTGCGACGTTAACGGCCCATGGCCAGGGCTTGAGAACGCCTTCTAACGTGCGACCAGTCTCGGTTCTCGTGATCGCGCGTAAAATTTCGAGGGGGACATCGTACTCTACAGACGCATCCCGCGCCGCCTGATCGCATAAAAACTCCGCGCGCGCCAAGGCATCATTCACGATCGCAAGTGTCAATAGGAGCACGCCACCTATCAATTTGCTCAAAAAGCACCCGCTGCCAAGCATGGTCCACCTGTTTCAATTTGCATTCTGCAACTTCGGTAACCTGACAGTTCGAAGTTTATTTTCGGTAACCACGTTTGGAAAAATCGCGAAATCTGATTTGTATGGAAGCCGACCTTGGGTCACCAAATGTCACAACCAACAGACTTGGTATCCAGTGATGCCCCGGCAGTCGATCCGGCGCAGTCAGACCGTGCACTGCTTCGACTAGTTGAAACTAACTTCTCCCGCCCCTGCTTCGATTTTCCTTGGCCGCTCATCAAGAAATTACGTTTGCAGCCGCAGAAGATCGTGGAATGCATGTCAAACGCTGACCTACTGCTCAAAAGCCATTTCGGCTCGGTTTAGAGCTTGCTCAATCTCCAGAAATGGTAAATGAATGAGAAAAAACCTTTAAAGATGCGTAGACTATCGGGATGATCAAGGCACAGGAAGCCACTTTCCATGCGATGGAAGTGTGCCCAAGCACGGTTTCAGCCGGGATACGCTCTATAACTATCAAGCAAACTATGCTGGCGTAGAGCTCTCCGATATTTGTGATATAGGAGCTTTGGAAGACGGGAATGCCAAGCTCAGGTGGTGACTTGCGGACACGGTACTGGAAACTGTTTTCTGAATGGTTTGCGCTCTAGCATCCAGCCAAGCCCACGGTAGTCGAACCGACGCCTCTTGGGCTGCGATCGTCGACATCTGTGTTCTGATACTGTATTCGGCGGGGCTGTCACATTGGACCGTCTTCAGCTCGAAACCGGCAAGTGTGAAGGATCGCCGCTGCGAAATGTCATGATCTCGCACTGCCTTCAGTGCTGCCTCTCGCCGCTCAATCAGTGGCGTTAGGTTTTTACCGGCAAACCACGACTTTTTCGGAAACGCAGCTGCGAAACAAATCACTATGGTAGATAAGGATGCTTGCCGAAGTACGCTCTAAACGTTTCTCGCAGGACAACGATGTCTGCAAAGTTTTGGTTGCGGGAGTAGGATTTGAACCTACGACCTTCAGGTTATGAGCCTGACGAGCTACCGGGCTGCTCCATCCCGCGCCAATTGCGCAGCCTCATGACAAACAGATATGAGGCGCATCGAAAGAGAGATACAAAACAGAGGTTTTACTAGGTTTGGCGGTGACTTACTCTCCCACGCCTTAAGACGCAGTACCATCAGCGCTACGGCACTTAACGGCTGGGTTCGGGATGGGACCAGGTGTTTTGCTCATGCTATGACCACCAAACCATGAAAAACCTCTGTTGTCCAAGTCAGCACTCTAATGTGCTGTGTATGCTTTTGATACCAAGCAGAAAATCTCTCTTCTACTGGATCAAATCAAGCCTATCGGGCAATTAGTACCAGTCAACTGAACACATTGCTGTGCTTACATCTCTGGCCTATCGACGAGGTGGTCTACCTCGGCCCTCAGGGATACCTTGTTTTGAGGGGGGCTTCCCGCTTAGATGCCTTCAGCGGTTATCCTTTCCGATCATAGCTACCCTGCACTGCTGCTGGCGCAACAACAGGTCCACCAGTGGATCGTTCACCCCGGTCCTCTCGTACTAGGGGCAACTCCTCTCAAGTATCCTACACCCACGGAAGATAGGGACCGAACTGTCTCACGACGTTCTAAACCCAGCTCACGTACCTCTTTAAACGGCGAACAGCCGTACCCTTGGGACCTGCTCCAGCCCCAGGATGAGATGAGCCGACATCGAGGTGCCAAACACTGCCGTCGATATGGACTCTTGGGCAGTATCAGCCTGTTATCCCCGGCGTACCTTTTATCCGTTGAGCGATGGCCCTTCCACTCGGGACCACCGGATCACTATGGCCGTCTTTCGACTCTGCTCGACTTGTCAGTCTCGCAGTCAGGCTGGCTTCTGCCATTGCACTCAACGAGCGATTTCCGACCGCTCTGAGCCAACCTTCGCGCGCCTCCGTTACGCTTTAGGAGGCGACCGCCCCAGTCAAACTACCCACCACACAGGGTCCCGGATCCGGATAACGGACCGCGGTTAGACATCAAGCAGAACAAGGGTGGTATCTCAAGGGTGGCTCCACGCAAACTGGCGTTCACGCTTCAAAGCCCACCACCTATCCTGCACATGTTCGGCCTAATGCCAGTGTGAAGTTGTAGTAAAGGTGCACGGGGTCTTTCCGTCTAACCGCGGGAAACCTGCATCTTGACAGGTAATTCAATTTCGCTGAGTCTATGTTGGAGACAGCGGGGAAGTCGTTACGCCATTCGTGCAGGTCGGAACTTACCCGACAAGGAATTTCGCTACCTTAGGACCGTTATAGTTACGGCCGCCGTTTACCTGGGCTTCAATTCAAGGCTCTCACCTCTCCTTTTAACCTTCAGGCACCGGGCAGGCGTCAGACCCTATACGTCGTCTTGCGACTTCGCAGAGCCCTGTGTTTTTAATAAACAGTCGCCACCCCCTGGTTTGTGCCCCCAGCCAATACTTGCGTAGAAACTGGGCCTCCTTCTCGCGAACTTACGGAGGTATTTTGCCGAGTTCCTTCAACATAGTTCTCTCAAGCGCCTTGGTATTCTCTACCAGTCCACCTGTGTCGGTTTAGGGTACGATCTAGCGATGGAGCTATTTCCAGGAACCTATTAGCCGCCCATTCAATCCAATAAGGATGAACGACCTTCAAGATCCGTCACTTCCATCTGGCCCAGGAATATTAACCTGGTTCCCATCGACTACGCCTTTCGGCCTCGCCTTAGGGGTCGGCTTACCCTGCTCAGATTAGCTTTAAGCAGGAACCCTTGGACTTTCGGCGACAGTGTCTCTCACACTGTTTGTCGCTACTCATGTCATCATTCTCACTAGTGATCTCTCCACCGGATCGCTCACGCGCCGGCTTCACAGAAAACTCCGCGTGTCCAATATCCCCGAAGGGAATAAGGACACATGGAATTATGTCACACTACGCTCTGCTACCATGCGATAAACGCATCCTAAGCTTCGGCTCATGGCTTGAGCCCCGTTACATCTTCGCCGCAGGACAACTTATTTAGACCAGTGAGCTGTTACGCTATCTTTAAAGGATGGCTGCTTCTAAGCCAACCTCCTGGTTGTTTTGGTCGTCCCACCTGCTTTCCCACTTAGCCATGAATTAGGGGCCTTAGCTGTAGGTCAGGGTTGTTTCCCTCTCCACGACGGACGTTAGCATTCGCCGTGTGTCTGCCATCTAGTACTCCTCGGTATTCGGAGTTTGGTTAGGATCAGTAAGCCTGTGGGGCCCCATTACCCATCCAGTGCTCTACCCCCGAGGGTATTCGGATGACGCTCTACCTAAATAGATTTCGCAGAGAACCAGCTATCTCCGAGTTTGATTGGCCTTTCACCCCTAGGCACAGCTCATCCCGATCCTTTTCAACGGATGTGGGTTCGGTCCTCCAGTACGTGTTACCGTACCTTCAACCTGGCCATGCCTAGATCACTCGGTTTCGGGTCTGATCCCACGAACTCGACGCCCTATTAAGACTCGCTTTCGCTGCGCCTACACCTAACGGCTTAAGCTTGCTCGTGAGACCAAGTCGATGACCCATTATACAAAAGGTACGCCGTCACAAGACTAGAGACTAATTTGGACGCATCAGAATGACCGGCGGTAACGGATCCAAACCGCCTCGCGGCCTGGGTTCTCATCCTCGATCCCTGCGTTGGACAGGTGATCTATCGCCAGCGACAGGCTCGCCCGATCGGACAACATGTACCCAAAACCGATAAGGGTCCTAAATTGCAGTTCACCGCCGAGGTCTGTGCCATCGCTGCCTTCACCGTAGTAACCCGTCGCCAGGCTTCCTTCGATGAACCAGTTTTCTGATGTATTCCATAACGCTGACAAACCGATCCCAACATAGGTATCGCCGTCATCGTTGGCTTGGGCAGCAACCATCCCAGAAATCTCACCCCACCGATACTCGCGTATCGGGTCAGAGTGAATTTCGAGCTGGAGAGCAGCTGCATCCGATCCACTATCTCCCACACCATCTTGCCCGACGCCGATCACATAATCGGCGCTAAGCGCTAGTGTTGATGTAAGGAAAAGGAGCGGTACGGTAAGTATAGGCAATTTCATGCCGACACTGTTCCGTCCAAATTAGACTCTAGTCAAGCTCCGACTGATTGTAGGCGTTCGGTTTCAGGTACTGTTTCACTCCCCTCGTCGGGGTGCTTTTCACCTTTCCCTCACGGTACTGGTTCACTATCGGTCAGTAAGGAGTACTTAGCCTTCGAAGGTGGTCCTCCGATCTTCAGACAGAATTTCACGTGTTCCGCCCTACTTAATACGTCTCTCAGTGCTTCTTATACGGGACTATCACCCACTCTGGTTGCGCATTCCAACGCATTCTAACCACACATCAAGCTCGGCTGGTCCCCGTTCGCTCGCCGCTACTAGGGGAGTATCAATTGATTTCCTTTCCTCCGGGTACTTAGATGTTTCAGTTCCCCGGGTTTGCTTTTATAACCCTATGTATTCAGGTCATAAATACCTGTTTTACCGCATTATTAACCGATCCCGAAGGATCAATAATAACACAGTATCAGGTGGGTTGCCCCATTCAGAAATCTGTGGATCAAAGCCTATTCTCGGCTCCTCACAGCTTATCGCAGAGTATCACGTCTTTCATCGCCTCTTACTGCCAAGGCATTCACCAAACGCCCTTTTCGCGCTTGATTTGATCCAGAAAAAGAAAGACTTGCGTCAATCGCGGGCCTCTCAGCTGGTAACTAAAAGACGCCCTTTATTCTGAACCAAAAGCATACTTTTCCCGCCTGGCTCCGTGCGGAACCAGACAATGAGCAGTCTTTCAACTGCTCGGGTTAGTGTACTTGACTTGGACAACTCTGTTCGTTTCAGCAGGGATACACATAGAAAAGCGAGGAAGCACCCGTCTATATGCCTTCCACCGAGGTGGAACCAAACTGAGATCGTCACCCTACTTGGTGGGATCAAACAGTGTTGTTATTGTATCTCTCTA
>NZ_CANMDB010000005.1:92500-310636 GCF_947496515.1 uncultured Roseobacter sp.
TAGTGGGGGGGACCCGCAACCCCTTTTTTCGCTTTCCGTCACTTTTTTTATATATTTCCGATTAAGTCATAAAAAACAATGCACTAGGGACCAGATATCTTCTTGCGATGTACGTCCACAGGGGTTTTCGGCGCTGCGCTCGCCACGGAATCGCAGGTGAAATCTCTATATATTGCGTTATCCCCAGAGCTATCCCCAAGTGAGCGCGAGTCTTCCTCTGTCGCTGGTGCAAATCACCCCTCACAGAAGCAGTGAATCACCCGTGATTCATGCCAACGAGTCGCCAGCGCCCGGGAACACCGCTGCAAAACAGCTGATCAGACCAATCGCGGGCCCTGAGTCGCGTTCACGGACTGCCCGTTTTGCGTGCGTTCCCCGTCAGACCGCTGCTTTCTTGCGCGCCCCGACAAACCGAAGCCCCAGCAAGCCCAGGATCACGGCGAGATAGGCCGCAGGTTCCACAGCCCATGTCTTGGTGAGCATGACATAATGCACGCCCGCCAGTACCGCCGCCACATACGTAAGTTGGTGGAGCCGCCGCCATGCGAGCGGCCCCAGCCGTCGCACCGACCAGTTGTTTGAGGTCAGCGCCAGCGGCAGAAGCAACACGAACGATGCCATGCCTATGGTGATGTAGGGCCGCTTGAGAATATCGCTCCAGATCTGGCTGAGGATGCCCACGTCCAGCACCAGCCACACCAGTAGGTGCAGCGTGACGTATATAAAGGCGAGCAGCCCGAACATGCGGCGAAACTTGATCAGGTTGACCCCGGCAAACCGGCGCAGCGGCGTGATGCATAGGCCAAAGATCAGAAGCTGCAGCGCGATCTCCCCCAACTCATGCTCCAGCGCCTTGATCGGCTCGCGCCCCAGCCCTCCGGTTTGCGCCAGATACAGCAGCCAGGGTACCGGCAACAGATACAGTATATAGAGAGGCCAGGTCGGCACCTTCCGGACAAAGCCGTTGACACGGTCGGCCCAGGCGGGTTTCGCTTCGGCAGCTGTGCGCGTCTGCCGCCCGATTTGCCGGAAACTGCTCATGTCACTCGCCCCCCTCTTTCAGTCGGGCATCGTCATCATCGCACACGCCTTGGGCGCCTTCGTGGCGCTGGCGCTCGGGGTCCTCCAACTGTTGCTGCCCAAGGGCAGCCCGACGCACCGGGTCTGCGGCTATATCTGGGTCAGCCTGATGGCACTGGTCGCACTGTCCAGCTTCTGGATCAACGACATCCGCCATCTCGGTCCCTTCAGTGCCATCCATCTGCTATCGGTCTATACGCTGGCCGGTGTGGTCTCGGGTGTCCTTGCCGCCCGGCGCGGTGACATTATCGCACACCGCAAAACAATGCGTGAAATCTTCTGGATTGCTCTCATCGGTGCCGGAGCCTTCACCCTGCTGCCCGGACGTGTGATGCACCAGGTGATCTTCGGTCAGTAAAAGCGTGTGAGATCCATCCCTTCATAGAGGCTGGCAACCTCTTCTTCATATCCGTTGAACATCAGCGTCGGCTGGCGTGGTGAGAACAGCCCGCCGCCGATCTTGCGCTCCGTGGCCTGGGACCACCGAGGATGGTCTACCTCCGGGTTCACGTTGGCAAAAAACCCGTATTCGCTGGCCTGCAGCTGTTTCCAAGTGTTGACGGGCTGCTCGTCGGTCAGGGTGATCTTCACGATCGACTTGATCGACTTGAAGCCGTATTTCCACGGCACCACCAACCGCAAAGGCGCGCCGTTCTGGTTGGGAATGGGTCGGTCGTAAATGCCCGTCGCCATGATCGTCAGTGGATGCAGAGCCTCGTCCAGCCGCAAGCCCTCCACGTAAGGCCAGTCGATAAAGCTGGAGTTCTGGCCGCGCATCTCCTCGGGACGGTAGAGCGTCTCGAACCGGACATACCGTGCCTGGTTCTGCACACCTGCCATGGCCAGCAGGTCGGCCAGCTCGAACCCGTTCCAGGGGATCACCATCGACCAGGCCTCGACACAGCGGAAGCGGTAGATCCGCTCCTCCACCGTCATCTCCGCCATAATGTCCTTGAAGTCATAGTCGCCGGGCCGGTCCACGAGCCCGTCGATGGTCACGCTCCAGGGCTCCGTGGTCAGCGCGGAGGCATAGGTGGCAGGATCCTCCTTGCCGGTGCCAAACTCGTAGAAGTTGTTGTACTGTGTGATGTCTTCCCAGCTATTGGGCTCCAGCGCTTCCTCCGCCCGCGCGGATGTACCGGTCAGCGCGACCCCTGCCGCAGCGCCCATCATCACCTGACGCCTGTTGAAAAAGGCCGCCTCAGGCGTTGCATCGTTGCGGGTCAGATCGTTTGTCCAGCGATGGGCCATCGCGTGCTCCTCAGGTCAATGTCACTGCATGATGTAGGAAAGAGCTTTCCAAAGACCAAACCAATTTCCCTCACGTTGCAGCGACCTGGCTGAAACCTTTGCCATCCGCCCCGATTTCTCTGACATTATTGTGAGTGGAAAATTTGCACACGCGCCGCTTAGGGCAGCTTCCCCGCACGTCAAACGGATAAAACAGGATTCCGGCCTGATCCAAACAGGGCCCCGCCGCGTTCAATTTCCAATGTCACCAACGACATTCGCAGATAAACAAGGAGAGACTTTATGTTTCGTCGTACTTTTATCAGCCTGACCGCTGGCGCCGCCCTTCTGGGAACAACCGCCTTTGCCGGGGACAGCGCCAAGGACATCGTGGACACCGCGTCTGAAGCGGGCAGCTTCGCAACGCTCCTGACCGCTGCCGAAGCAGCCGGTCTGGTGGACACCCTCAAGAGCGATGGCCCCTTCACCGTCTTTGCCCCGACGGATGAGGCATTTGCCGCTCTGCCAGAAGGCACGGTGGAAAGCCTGCTGGAGCCCGAAAACAAGGAGCAGCTCGCCGCGATCCTGACCTACCACGTCGTACCGGGCAAAGTGATGTCCACGGACCTCAGCGATGGCATGACAGCCACGACAGTGCAGGGCGGGGATCTGACCGTGGACCTCGGTGACGGTGTCAAGATCAACGAGGCGTCGGTGACATCCGCCGATATCGAAGCATCCAACGGTGTGATCCACGTTATCGATCAGGTGATTCTCCCGCCGGAGAGCTGATAGCGATAGAAAAAAGGCCCGGTCATGGTGATGACCGGGCCTTGCCCTGTCTGCGCGAACCTGCGCGCGGGCAGCCTACCTTTCCTGACCGTGACAGCTGCGAAAAGGGGTTTCGAAACCCCTTTCCCGCGCGGAGCATTATCGTCCCGTGAAACGACGGGGCAGTGCTCAGCAGGATCAGTGCACAACCGCATCATCGGGCTTCGGCCGGTTCGTTGCCGCCACCCTGTCACCGATGATCAGCCCCTCGCTCCCCGCAGAGACAGAAAGTGTTTCGCCATCTTTCACATCGCCAGCCAACAGCATTTCGGCCAGAGGATCCTGCAACGCCCGCTGGATCACCCGCTTGAGAGGGCGCGCGCCGAACACAGGGTCATAGCCCTCGTCGGCGAGCCATGTCCGCGCATCCGCGTCCAGATCGAGCGTGATTTTCCGCCCCGCCAGCCGCTTGAGCAGCCGCGCCATCTGGATATCCACGATCCCGTCCATATCCTCGCGCGCCAGCCGGTCGAATATGATGGTCTCATCCAGACGGTTCAGGAACTCGGGGCGGAAATGCGCGCGCACCGCGTCCATGACATCGCGTTTGGCATCAGAGGCATCGGCGCCATCGGGCAGCTGGCTGAGCGCCTGCGCCCCGAGGTTCGACGTCAGGATGATCAGCGTCTGCTTGAAGTCCACGGTGCGGCCCTGACCGTCGGTCAGCATCCCGTCATCGAGCACCTGCAAGAGCACGTTGAACACATCCGGATGCGCTTTCTCCACCTCATCGAAAAGCACGACCTGATAGGGCCTGCGCCGCACGGCTTCGGTCAGCACACCGCCTTCATCATAGCCCACATAGCCGGGAGGCGCCCCGATCAGACGCGCGACAGCATGTTTTTCCATGAACTCCGACATATCAATGCGCACCATCGCGCTGTCATCGTCAAAGAGGAACTCCGCCACCGCCTTGGTCAGCTCGGTCTTACCCACACCGGTCGGCCCGAGAAAGAGGAACGAGCCAAGGGGCCGGTTCTCATCGTTCAGCCCCGCGCGCGCACGGCGCACCGCATTGGCCACCGCTCGCACCGCGGGTGCCTGCCCGATGACGCGCTTGTGCAGCTGATCTTCCATCCTCAGCAGCTTGTCGCGCTCCCCCTCCAGCATGCGGCCCGCGGGGATGCCCGTCCAACGCTCGACGACGCTCGCGATCTGCTCGGGCCGCACGGCTTCCTCGACCAGCACATCGCCTTCGTCGCGGCCCTCGGCCTCGCCCAGCTGTTTTTCCAGCTGCGGGATCACCCCGTAGGACAGCTCACCGGCCTTGGCCAGATTGCCCTCCCGCTTGGCGATCTCCAGATCGGCCCGCGCCCGGTCGAGCAGTTCCTTGATGTCCCGCGCGCTCGACAGCCTGTCGCGCTCCGCCTGCCATTGCGCCGTCAGCGCGTCGCTGCTCTCCTGCAACTCGGCCAGATCCTTTTCCAGCGTCTCCAGCCGGTCCTTGCTGGCCGCGTCATCCTCGACGCGCAGCGCCTCGGCCTCGATCTGCAATTGCAGGATCTGCCGGTCCAGCGCGTCCAGCTCTTCGGGTTTGCTGTCCACTTCCATGCGCAAGCGGCTCGCGGCCTCATCCACAAGGTCGATCGCCTTGTCGGGCAGGAAACGGTCGGTGATATAACGGTGGCTCAGCGTCGAGGCCGCCACGAGCGCACTGTCCGAGATCCGCACCCCGTGGTGCAGCTCGTATTTCTCCTTGATCCCGCGCAAGATGGAAATGGTGTCCTCCACCGTTGGCTCCTGTACCATCACCGGCTGGAACCGCCGGGCGAGTGCCGCGTCCTTTTCTACATACTTGCGGTATTCATCGAGCGTCGTCGCGCCCACACAGTGCAGCTCACCGCGCGCCAAGGCCGGTTTGATCAGGTTGGCAGCATCCATCGCACCATCGGCCTTGCCCGCGCCGACCAGCGTGTGCATCTCGTCGATGAAGAGGATGATCTCGCCCGCGGCCTCGGTCACCTCGGTCAGTACGGCCTTCAGCCGTTCCTCGAACTCGCCGCGATACTTCGCGCCCGCGATGAGCGCGCCCATGTCCAGGGCCAGCAACTTCTTGTTCTTGAGGCTCTCGGGCACGTCCCCGTTGACAATGCGCAGCGCCAATCCTTCGGCAATCGCGGTCTTGCCCACGCCGGGCTCGCCGATCATGACGGGGTTGTTCTTGGTCCGACGGCTCAGCACCTGCATGGCGCGGCGGATTTCCTCGTCGCGGCCGATGATGGGGTCGATCTTGCCCGCTTCGGCACGCTCCGTCAGGTCGAGGCTGTATTTCTTGAGCGCGTCGTACCCGTCTTCGGCACTGGCACTATCTGCCGTGCGCCCTTTGCGCATATCGTTGATGGCTGTGTTCAGGCCCTGTGCCGTCACCTTGCCCGCGTCCAGCGCCGCCTTCGCGCCGGACTTCACCATGCACAGCGCCATGAGTATCCGTTCGACAGGCACAAAACTGTCGCCCGCCTTCTTGGCCAGCGCCTCCGCCTCGGCCAGTACCTTTTGCGTGGCACCATCCAGATAGGTCTGCGCCGCATCACCGCTGACCTTCGGCATCTTGGACATCGCCAGATCCAGCGCCTGCACCACCGGTGCGGCCTGCCCGCCCGCGCGCGCGATCAGGTTGCTCGCAAGCCCCTGATCATCGTCCAGCAATGCCTTGAGGATGTGTTCGGGTGCCAGCCTCTGGTGGCTTTCCCGGGTAGCGATGGTCTGCGCCGCCTGAATGAAACCGCGCGACCGTTCCGTGAACTTGCTCAAGTCCATGGGGATTCTCCTTTTTGACAAGCGTCCCGTTGAATGCTGCGCCCGGCTCGGCGGCACGTCAGCGGTTGAGACCTCGACCTGTATGTGGGTGCCCGGCATGTGCCCTTCAAGAGCGCTGCACGCTAGACAGCCACCCGCCCGCCGCCTAAGACAACCTCGCAGGAAAAAGGGGCCATCATGACCGATGACAGACTGATCGTGGCGCTGGATGTGCCGCATGCGGTGGCGGGCGCGGAGCTCGCCCAGCGGCTGGGCGATAGCGTCGGATTCTACAAGATCGGCCTCGGCATGCTCACGGGGGGCGGGCTGGCGCTGGCCAATGAGCTCAAGCAGGAGCACGGCAAACGCATCTTTCTGGACATGAAGCTCTTTGACATCAGCGCCACGATCGAAGCCGCCGTGCGGGGCCTCGCGCAGTTTGATCTCGATTTCCTGACCGTGCACGGCGATCCGCAGGTGGTTGCAGCCGCCAAGGAGGGGGCGGGCGACAGCGGGCTCAAGATCCTCGCGGTCACGATCCTGACCTCGCTGGACCGTGCCGACCTCGATGCCTGCCAGATCCGGCCCGGCGATCTGCCCGACCTGGTCGGTGCGCGGGCATCGGCTGCCTTCGACGCCGGGGCCGATGGCGTCATCGCCTCCCCACAGGAGGCCGCGATGATCCGGGCCCTGTCGCAAGCCACGGACCGACTGATCGTGACACCGGGCGTGCGCCCCGCTGGCAGCGATCTGGGCGATCAGAAACGGGTGACAACACCGGCAGCCGCCATCGCCAACGGGGCCAATCACGTGGTGATCGGGCGTCCGATCTGGCAAGCGCCTAATCCGCAGGCAGCCGCAGAAGCCATCCTGCAGGAGCTGAGCAGCGCCTGAAGGCTGATCTAACCCTCTTGTTTCACACTATTTTCAGGACCTATCCACAGGGCCATATGGTTAACCCCGCCTGCCCGAGTGTGACATTGACACAACAATATGGCGTTCTCCGGGCACATAAGACCTTTGGCGCGTAGCTCAGTTCGCCTTTAGGTGGTAAGTTGACCTTAGGTGATACTCCCCGACGAACCGTGTCTTCCTGAGGTTCGTTACCTCCCCCCGCTCACGTCGGCGGGGGGTTTTTCTTCTCCCTCAAGGTCCGTCAGACAGATCCGAAGCCTGTCCTTGAAATGCGCGATCACCTTTGGGTGGGCGTAAAAGAGCCGCGGTGTCATTGCGGCCCACCCCTGACCTTCGTCGCCAAAAACAATCTCGCGCAATACGCGCGCCTCGATCCGGGCGGCGAAAAACCAGAACCCCAGACCGTGCCAGACGAACCGTCGCCCCCAGATCACCACCGCAGGATCCAGTTCCAGCCCCAACTCCTCGCGGGTTTCGCGCAAGGCACAGGCCACCGGGCTCTCCGGCCCCTCGCGCCCGCCTCCGGGCAGGTCCCAGCACCCGGGATGCGCCAGCCCCGGGTGCTCATCCCGCAACAGCGTCACCAAATGATGCGGGGTCAGCAGGGCCAGCTTGGCCCCGTGGAAGGGCATGTTCATTTCCGGGCTTCTGGCGTAAGATCTGGTCATGCGTCCCTCATAGCAGATGCCCGCACCAATGCCCGCCCTTTGCCGCGATTGCCTCACTCAATTCGACGCCGGATCCCGCTGCCCGGCCTGCGCCAGCCCCCGCGTCAAATCCCACGCGGAGCTTTTCGATCTGTCCATTGCGCATATGGATTGCGATGCCTTCTACGCCTCGGTTGAAAAGCGCGATAACCCCGGCCTCGACGGCAAACCCGTGATCATCGGCGGCGGGCGGCGCGGTGTCGTCTCCACCGCCTGCTACGTGGCGCGCATCCGCGGTGTGCGCTCTGCGATGCCGATGTTCAAGGCGCTCAAGATCTGCCCCGAGGCGGTAATCATCAAACCGCGCATGGCCGCTTATGTGGAGGCCTCCCGCGCGATCCGCGCCATGATGGAAGAGATGACCCCCGACATCGAACCGCTGTCGCTGGATGAGGCGTTCATGGATCTGTCGGGCACCGCCCGGCTGCACGGCGCGCCGCCCGCGGTGATGCTGGCCCGCCTGATCAAGCGCATGCGCGAGGAGCTTGGGCTGACCGGCTCCATCGGGCTCAGCCACAACAAGTTTCTGGCCAAGGTCGCCTCCGATATCGACAAACCGCATGGCTTCTCGGTCATCGGCAAGGCGGAAACTCACAGCTTCCTGCGCGACAAGCCGGTACGGCTCATTTGGGGCGTCGGCGCCGCCGGTCAGGCAGCGCTCGACAAGGCAGGGATCCGCACTTTCGCCGATCTCTTGCGGTGGGACCGGCGCGATCTGCACGCGCGCTTCGGCTCCATGGGCGATCGGCTCTGGCATCTGGCGCGCGGCGAGGACAGGCGCCGCGTCTCCGCGCACCGTCCGATGAAATCCATCTCGAACGAGACCACCTTTCATGACGATACCAGCGACCCCGACCTGCTCGACGGCCATCTCTGGCGCATGGCCGAGAAAGTCGCCGACCGCGCGAAGGCCAAGGGGGTCGCGGGCCGCGTGGTGACGCTCAAGCTCAAGCGCGCCGATCACAGCCTGATCAGCCGCCGCGTCAGCCTGCGGGACGCCACGCAGATGGCCGACACGATCTACCGCACCGCCCGCGGGCTCTTTGACCAGGTGCCGGGCAAGGGCCCTTACCGGCTGCTGGGCTGTGGCCTTTCGGATATCCACAGCGCCGAGGATGCCGACCGCTCGGGCGATCTGCTCGACCCGCAGGCCGCCCGGCGCGGCCAGGCCGAACGCGCGACCGACAAGATCCGCGCGCGGTTCGGGCCCGATGCCATCTTCAAGGGGCGTGCACTGCGCTGAGCCAGGGACCCTTTGCACCGCTACCGCTGGGCTAAGCGCTTTTCGAAAAGCGCTTCTCGCCGGTACACCCGCTGCGACGGTGAGCACCGGCGATCCGATGCCGAATAAGAGATCGAGGAGCACGATGGGACATCACGCGACCTGAGCCCACCCAACCCGCCAAAGCGCTTTTCGAAAAGCGCTTTACTCCGCCGCCAAGGGCATCCGCGCCTGGCCAATCTGACAGATCTCCGCGATCACGCCTGTCAGGGCCCGGCGGACTTCTTCAAACTGATCTGACGGGCGGATCCGCACCTCGTCCATGTAAAGCGCGCGATCAATCTCCACCTGCACCGCGTGCTGACCGCGGGCGGGTCGCCCGTAGGCCTGCGTCACATAGGCGCCCGCAAAAGGCGCATTCCGCGCCACCGCAAAGCCCGCCGACAGAAATGCCGCCTCCACCCGGTCCACGATCTGCGCGGACGCTGCCGCACCGAACCGGTCCCCCAACACCACATCAGGGCGTGCCCCGCCCGTGCGCGTCACGTTCTGCACCGCCTCATGGGGCATGGAATGGCAGTCGATCAACACCGCCTGCCCGGTCTGACGCATCGCCTCATCCAGCAGCGCCTGCAGCCGCGCGTGATAGGGGTACCAGTAGGTATCAAGCCTGCGCTGCGCCTCCAGCCGGCTGATCTTGCCATTGTAGATCGCCCGCCCGTTGGCCACCACCCGCGGGATCACCCCAAGCCCCGAGGCCACGCGCGGATTGTGCCCGGGTCGTTTGACCCCTTCGATCAGCGCCGGATCCAGCTCATCGGGGCTGCGGTTGAGATCAACAAAAGCCCGAGGCGCGCCCGCCTTGAGAAACGCGGCACCATAGTCAGGCGCCGCCCCGAAAAGTGTATCGACAAAGGCATCCTCCGACGACCGGATCGTGTGCTCATCCAGAACGCTCGCCTGCAACAGCGCCCAAGGATACTCCCGCGCACTGTGCGGCGAGGCAAAGACCACACAGGACCGACCCTGCTCCGGGGCTACGACTTCGAACGGTGACTTTGTCATACCTCTTCCTTCCGGCCCCCGCCGCCTCTACGCTGTGCGCACCGGCTCCGGAGCATCGTGCAAGACCGCAGCGCCCCAAAGCCGCCCGCAGGCACCATGCTTTGAGCAGAGCATAGCGCAGAAAAGCCCCGGGCCAAAAGCCCTTGATCTTGGATGCGACTCCATTTATGGACCCCAACACCGGCGCGGCAACTCGCGCCCCATTTTATTTTGGGGCCGGGGTTTTGGGCTGGTAGCAAGGGTGATTAGCTCAGCGGTAGAGCACTTCGTTGACATCGAAGGGGTCACTGGTTCGATCCCAGTATCGCCCACCATGATATTCGCCCGTCCGGCCCGCCTCCCCGGGGCACCGGATGACCCGTAACCCCCGGCGCTGGCCAGCGCCGACGAGAAGACAAAGGAGAGGACCATGAAGGTTCGCAATTCGCTCCGCTCGCTCAAGAACCGGCACCGCGACTGCCGTGTTGTGCGTCGCAAAGGCCGCGTCTACGTGATCAACAAAACCCAGCGTCGGTTCAAAGCCCGCCAGGGCTGATCAGACGTCTGAAGCGTTTCAAAACCGCCCTCCGACCTTCGGGGGGCGTTTTTTTGTGCGCTGCCCGGATCATAGCGCGCGATCCTCGATCAGCTGCGCGATGATCGGATTGGGGAACCGCCGTTTGACCGTGACCGCGTAAAAAGTCTCGGCGATGCTGTCCAGCTGCGCTACCTCCGCCAGCACCCCGGCCTCCAGTTCATCGCGCACCACGATGGGCGGCAGCACCGCCAGTCCGACGCCCGCACGCGCCAGCAACCGCATCATCGCCATGTCCTCCACCTCTGCCGCGATCCGCGGGCGCTGGCCCAGCCGCTCGGCCCAGGCGTCGAAACCGATGCGCACGCCGGTCTCCGCGATGGGCAAGATAAAGGGCTGCGTGGCCAAACGCGCCTCCAGCGTCAGGTCTCTCGAGACAAGATCAGGCACCCCCACCAGGCTGACCGGCTGATCCGACAACCGGTGCGACACGAAGGCCGTCACCCCGTCCCGCGCGGGCGCCCGGTTGATCAGCACCACGTCGAGGTTCAGCGTCTCCAGCGCCTGCAACAGATCCTCCGTCGTGCCGGAGCGCAGGACAATCTCCAGATCCGGCTGGCCCAGCACGGGCGCCAGAAACGCCAGATGAAAGTTCCTCGACAGCGTGGCCAGCGCCCCCACGCGGACCCGCTGACGGTTACCACCGGCCTGTTGCAACGTCCCCACCAGCTCGCGTCCTGCGGCAAAGATCGCATCCGCATGATCGAGCGCAATGCGCCCGGCTTCCGTCAGGATCAGCTGCCGACCGCGCCGCTCAAAAAGCGCGTGTCCCAGCTGCGCTTCCAGCTGCTTGATCTGGATCGAGACCGCCGATTGCGACAGGTTCAACCGCTCCGCTGTGCGGGTGAGATTGCCGTCATGGGCCACGGCCCAGAAATACCGCAGATGCCGGTAGTTGAACTCACTCATACCCATTCATAAAACAGAAGGCTCGCGGCAAAACAATTCATTTTGCGCATTGCTCTGGGCGGGCCCCCTTGCCCCGCGTGATCGCACAGCCCCTGTGCGCCCCTTGCTCCCCGCGGGTGACGGGCCTAGGTCTTGCGGGCAGTCACAACAAGCGAGAGATCCCATGAGCGAGTATACCCCCCCCGAGGTCTGGACCTGGGAAGCGGAAAGCGGCGGCACCTTTGCCAGCATCAACCGCCCCATCGCCGGACCCACCCACGACAAGGATCTGCCCCGGGGCAAGCATCCCCTGCAGCTCTACTCGCTCGCCACACCCAACGGCCAAAAGGTCACCATCATGCTCGAAGAGCTGCTGGCCGCCGGTCATACCGAGGCGGAGTACGACGCGTGGCTGATCAAGATCGGCGATGGCGATCAGTTCTCCAGCGGTTTCGTGGAGGTGAACCCCAACTCCAAGATCCCCGCGCTCTTTGATACCACCAACGACACCCGCGTGTTCGAATCCGGCGCGATCTGCCTCTATCTGGCCGAGAAGTTCGACAGTGCCTTCCTGCCCACCTCCGGCACCGCACGCACGGAGTGCTTTAACTGGCTTTTCTGGCTGCAGGGCTCGGCGCCTTATCTGGGCGGCGGTTTCGGGCATTTCTACGCCTATGCGCCGGAAAAGATGGAATACCCCATCAACCGCTTTGCGATGGAAACCAAGCGTCAGCTCGACGTGCTCGACCGGCATCTGGCGGACCATGGATATCTGGCAGGCGATGACTATACGATCGCCGATATGGTCACCTGGCCGTGGTACGGGCGCACGGTGCGCGGCGAGAGCTATGACGCGGGAAAATTCCTCAGCGTGCATGAATATGAGAACGTGATCCGCTGGGAGAAACAGATCTCGTCCCGCCCGGCGGTGCAGCGCGGCGTGATGGTCAATAAGACGAACGGCCCGCCCAATCAGCAGCTACACGAGCGCCACGACGCGAGCGATTTTGAGACGAAGACCCAGGATAAGGTGGGCTAAAGCAGCCATTGCAAAGTAAGCTGGTTAGTCAGCTTGTCACCCGGGAAGATCAACAGCCAGCTGGCGAAAGGCACCGTCTGGCCCGGCGGCAACGCCGGGCAGCCCCCGACCGCCCCCCCGGGCGGGGGCTTCACCCCCACCCGCGGTCGTGGACTGCCCTACATAAGCGGCGGCACGCTCCATTCTATGCTGCAGATGTCCTACCGCCGCCCCACCTGACGGCAAATCAGGATCACCGGCAGCAACCCGATGGCCACGATCACGAGGCTCGGCACAGCCGCCCCCTCCAGCCGCTCGTCCGAAGCCAGCCGGTAGGCCTGAACCGCCAGCGTGTCGAAGTTGAAGGGTCGCATGATCAGCGTCGCGGGCAGCTCCTTCATCACATCCACAAAGACGATCAGCAGCGCCGTCAGCAAACTGGGCGCCAGAATGGGCAGATGCACCCGCCGCAGCGTCCCCCCCGGGCTCTGCCCCAGCGAGCGCGCGGCAGCATCCATATTCGCGGGCACCATCGCCTGCCCGCCCTCATACGCGCCCAGAGCCGCCGCCAGAAATCGCACCATGTAGGCCGTCACCAGCAGCCAGATCGACCCGGTGATCAGCAGCCCCGTCGACACATCGAACCGCGCCCGCATGAAGGCATCGAGCGCATTGTCGAAGGCCGCAAAAGGCACCAGCAACCCCACGGCGATCACCCCGCCCGGCACCGCGTAGCCCAGCCGCGCCACATAGCCCGTGGCCGCCGACAGCTGCCCTGGCCGCAACCGCTGGAAAAACCCCAGACAGATCGCAGCCCCCACCGTCACCACCGCCGCCACACTGGCCAGCGTCAGGGAGTTCTGCACAAAGCCCAGATACCGTGGGCTCAGCAGATCCTGCTCGGACCCCAGCCCCATCTCAAAGAGCGCCACCACCGGCACCACAGCCCCCAGCAGCACCGGCACCGCACAAAGCACCACCGCCGCCAGCGCGCGCATGCCGACGAGCTGCGCAGGCTCCATGCGCTGGTGCCTGCGCGAGGCATCCTGATAAGTCGCACGCCCCCGCTGCGCCCGCTCCAGCATCGCCAGAAGCAGCGCAAAGCTCAGCAGACACAAAGCCAACTGCGCCGCCCCGGCCCGGTCCGCCATGGAAAACCAGCTGGTATAGATACCCGTGGCGAAGGTCTGCACGCCAAAATAGGCAACCGTGCCGAAATCGGCGATCGTCTCCATCACCGCCAGCAACACACCGCCCGCAATGGCAGGGCGCGCCAGCGGCAGGCTGACCCGAAAGAAGGCGCCCCAGGCGCTCGACCCGAGCGCGCGGGCCGCCAGAAAGGTCGTCGCACTTTGTTGCAGAAACGCCGCCCGGGCGAGCAGGTAGACATACGGATAAAGCACGAGGATCAGCATCACCGCCGCCCCGCCGATGGAACGCACATCGGGAAACCAGTAATCCCGCGGCCCCCAGCCCGTCGCCGCGCGCAGGCTTGTCTGCACGATGCCGGGATGGTCCAGCAGATGGGTATAGGCGTAGGCCAGCACATAGGCCGGAAAGGCCAGCGGCAGCACAAGCGCGATCTCGAAAAACCGCACGCCCGGAAAGCGGGTCATACTCACCAGCCAGGCCGCCCCCACCCCAAGCGCAAAGGTCCCCGCCGATACCAGCACCACCAGCCAGAGCGTCGTGGCAGCGTAGCGCGGCAGCACCGTCTCCAGCAGATGGGCCACCGTCCCGGTCCCGCCGGTCACCGCCGCCAGCGCAACGGCCAGCATCGGCAGAGCACAGACCGCCGCGCACACCAGCGCCACACCCGCCAGCACGCGCGCACGCTCCCCGCCGCGGCGGCGAGGGCGGGCACTGGGATCAAGGGCGGGCACATCCGTCATGCCCGCCTTTTTCGACAAATTCACTCAGAAAGACCAGAGGCCAGATGACGCGGGCCGGTGCAGCACATCAGGCTGCCGCCGTCGCCTCGATCTCGAACATCAGACCCGGGATCGCCAGACGGGTGACACCGACCAATGTCATGGGCGGCGCGACCCCGGCTGCACCGAACCGCTGGCCGAGCACATCGAAGCTCTTGAGGGCGTCGTCCACATCCGTCGCATAGATGACCAACCGGATCACATCACCGAGGCCTGCCTCCGCGGCCTTCAACACCGCCTCCAGATTGTCGAGCGCCAAGCCGATCTGGCCGCGCATGTCTCCCACATGCTGCGGGGCGCCATTGCCATCCACCGATGTCTGACCGGCACAGATGACCTGCCGCGCGGGCGTCTCGATGACTTCCGCCTGATTGTAGCCCAGCTTAACGGACCAGTCCCAGGGATTGATTGCCGTGCGTTGCATGATGAATTCTCCTTGTTTGCGTTGATGATTCCGTTCTAGACACAAACGGTGCCAAATTTTGTCACCAAAAGATGCCACTGGGAAAAGATGAAACAACGCCTCCGCCATGACGCCATCGTGCGCAGCCTGCGCCGCAACGGAACCCTGCGTGTCGAGGAGCTGGCACAGGACGTGGGCGCCTCGCGCCGGACAATCCTGCGCGATCTCAGCGCCCTGCGGGACGCGGGGTTCGTGATCCATTCGGAATGCGGGCGCGGGGGCGGGCTGCAGCTTGATCCGCAGTCCGTGCAGACCACCGCGCGGCTGTCGGTGGCAGAGGTCTTTGCGCTGGTGATCAGCGTCTCGGCCATGCGCGCCGCGCGCAGCCTGCCATTCGCGGATCTCGCCGACGCAGGCCTCGCCCGCATCGAACGCGCCCTGCCCCGCGACAAGATCCGCGATCTGCGCCGGTTGCTCGATTGTCTGCATATCGGGCAGCTGTCCCCGCACCAGGACATCTCCGACATCGGGCAGATGGACGCGGACCTTCTGCCCGCGGTGGAGGCCGGTTTCCTGCACCAGCACCAGCTGCGCTTCGGCTACCGGGATGCCAAAGGTGTCGTCACACAGCGTCAGGTCGAACCACAGGCCATGCTGATCCTGCCGCCCCTGTGGTATCTGGTGGCCTACGATCCCGCGCGGGAGGGGTTTCGCCATTTCCGCATGGACCGGATCAGCGCGCCTGACGTGATCCCTGAGACATCCTTCCGCCGCCGCCACGTGCCTTTCGAGGATGACGTCTGCCCGTTCCGTGATCTGCCCCTTCAGCCGGGCACCGCCTCGAAATAGGCCAGGATGTCCTCAAAGACACGTGGCGCCGTCAGGAAGAGCAAATGCCCCTGCCCCGCGTAGCTGTGGCGGCGGGGCGCGCCGAACCGGGCGGCTAAAGCTGCCGTCTGTGGGCTGCTGAACACCGGATCCTCCGCACCGACAAAGAACTGCAACCGGTCCTCCGCCAGCCGCGGGCCAGACGGCAACCGCCAGCGGCGCAGATCCTCCGTATGTGCGGCCAGCAGATCACGATCAGGATAGACCATCTCCTCCATCCGGGCCGCCACCAGCGCTGTCGCCCGCGCGTCCAGCGCGCTGTCACGGCGCACCCGCCTGCCAAACAGCAATGTCTTGTAGTATTCCAGCCAGACGGTCCGCCGACGCACGGAGCGCACCCGCGCCGCCGCCGCAAGCAGATCCGCCGTGGTGCGCCGCGCCGTCGCAATCCCGCCCGCCCGTTCGACAGCGCTGGACATGGCTGCCACGCGCACATCCGCATCGCCCATCCGCTCGGCGGCGGAGATCGCGATGGGCCCGCCGGTGGAATAGCCTAGCAGCCGGTAGGGTTTGCCCGGATGCCGCTCCGCGAATTCCGCAATACACGCTGCGGCGGCGTCAATCCGCAATCCGGGTGTCACAGGCCGCCCGTCAAGCCCGGGAAACGGGCAGGACACCAGCGCGTAACCCCGCGCCCGCCAGTGCTGAACAGGGGCAAAGATCTCCAGCCGCGCCAGCGCACCGGGAATGAGGATCACCAGTTTCGCGGCCCGCTCAACCTCCGCCGGATCGTAGATCAGACCGTCCACGGCGCCCGAACCATCCGCTGCCATCGCCCCCTCCGATCCCTTGGTGCCTCAGCACATCCTTGATCGCGGCCCCGCCGGAAAAAGCGGTGGGTGATCCCTCAGATCTCCGCCGGAGCGCCCGAAGCATCAGTCGTAGCTGCGCCGATCCTCGATCACCAGGCCGTCGCGCGGCAGGCTGCCCGGCGCGTGGATCTCCACAGCACCCGACAGCTTCAGCACATCGCGCACCGTCTCCGACAGCGCCTCGGACGCGCCGCCTTCCGCCTCCACCTGCACGGTCATGACGTCCTGCGCGCCGTCGCGCGTGGCGATGACCCGCGCGCGGCTGACCTCCGGGTGGCGCGCGACCAGCGCTGCCACCTGCTCGGGGCGCACGAACATCCCCTTGATCTTGGTGGTCTGATCCGCACGCCCCATCCAGCCCTTGATCCGCATGTTCGTGCGGCCACACGCGCTTTGCCCCGGCAGCACCGCGCTCAGATCGCCGGTTGCGAAGCGGATCAGCGGGTAATCGGGCGTCAGCGCGGTTACGACGACCTCGCCCACCTCACCGTCCGGCACCGGATCACCGGTACCGGGGGTCACGATCTCCACGATCACGCCTTCATCGACGATCATCCCCTCGGGCGGGGTGTCCGTACCACCGGCCGCGGGGCTCTCATAGGCGATGTGACCCACATCCGCCGTGGCGTAGCATTGCAGGCAAGCGATGCCGCGCGCCGCATACCCCTGACGCATCGCGGGAAAGAGCGCGCCACCGCTGACCACCGCCTTGGTGATGCCGAGGCGCAGGCCCAGCTCATCGGCCTTGTCGAGGATCACCTGCAGATAATCCGGCGTGCCAGCATAGGCCGTGCTGCCCGCGGCGACGGCGGCCTGCACCTGCAGTTCCGTCTGACCGGTGCCCGCTGGCAGCACCGTGGCCCCCACGGCCCGCGCACCGTTCTCAAAGATCATTCCAGCAGGCGTCAGATGATAGCCAAAGCAATTCTGCACCGTATCGTCCGGGCCGATCCCCGCGGCATGCAGAAACCGCCCCAACCGCCACCAGTCATGGGTGATGCCGCCGGGCTCATAAATGGGCCCTGGCGATTGAAAGACATGCGCCACATTTTGCACCGGTATCCCGCCGAAGGGCGGGATCTCCGCCTGCCACGTGACCAGATCGGATTTGCGCAAAACCGGCAGCCGCGCCAGATCGCCCAGATCCTGCACCGATCCGTCGGCGATCCGGCACGCCCCCTCGGCACCGGCGACCCGCGCGATATTGGCCTGAAGCGCCTCCAGCTGGCCCGCCGCCCGGGCATCCGCACTGCGGGTCTCCAGATCGTCGAAATACCGGCTCATGTCATTCCGCCGCGACGGAGAAGGGTTCATCCGCGCGCACCACATGGGTGGTCACGATCTCGATGGGTGTCTCGCCAAGGTTCGTCACCCCACCGTGCACCTGACCGGCGGGAAAGAAAATCGGCGTGCCATCGGCAAAGGGCACCTCCTTGCCGTTGGGCATCAGCGCCAGCCCACCCTTGACGATCACCGCGTGCTCATCACCCGGGTGGGTGTGCAGCGGGATCCGCCCGCCCGGCATCACCGTCAGAGTGGACACACGCACCACCATACCCTCCACCCCGCTCAGCGGAGCCTCGTTCAGCACCTTGCGCTGCACCAGATCCTCGGCCCAGACCGGCCCGCACAGCATCAGCGCCACAGCACCCACAATCCATCTCATCTCACGTCCCCCTCAAGACAGCCAGCGCTTGCGCCGGCGATAACTGCGCACGTCGCGAAAGGATTTCCGCCCCTCCTCCGACATGCCCAGATAGAATTCCTTGACGTCCGGGTTCTCGCGCAGCTCGGCAGCCGGGCCGTCCATCACCACGCGACCCGACTCCAGAATATAGCCGTAATGCGCGAACCGCAGCGCCACATTGGTGTTCTGCTCGGCCAGCAGGATCGTCACCCCCTGCTCTTCGTTGATCGACTTCACGATCTCAAAGATCTGCTCCACCAGCTGCGGCGCCAGCCCCATGGAAGGCTCATCCAGCAGGATCGTCTCGGGCTGGCTCATCAGGGCGCGGCCAATGGCCGTCATCTGCTGCTCGCCACCGCTGGTATAGCCCGCCTGGCTTTTCCGCCGCTCCTTCAGCCGCGGAAAATAGCCGTAGACCATCTCCAGATCCGCCTGCACCGCCGCCGCCCCATCGCGCCGGGTATAGGCGCCGGTCAGCAGGTTTTCCTCCACCGTCAGATGCTCAAAGCAATGCCGCCCTTCCATCACCTGCACCACACCACGCTTGACTGTCTCAGCCGGGTCAGCGTGGTGGATCGGATCGCCGTGGTATTTCACCGATCCCTTGGTCACCTCGCCCCGCTCCGAGGCCAGAAGACCCGAGATCGCCTTGAGCGTCGTGGTCTTGCCCGCGCCATTCCCGCCCAGCAGCGCGGTGATCCCGCCCTTTGGCACGTTCAGGCTGACACCCTTGAGCACGAGAATCACGTGGTTGTAGATCACCTCGATATTGTTGACCTCCAGGACCGTCTCGGCCTGTGGTTGCACGGCTTGAGTTAAAGACATCTAAGCGGGTTCTTTCCGTTTGCTGGCGACACCGCCCAAGGCTGCCAGTGAACACAGCAGCATCCATCCCGCCGCAGGCAGCGGCACCGGCGTTACCGGAGCGGGGTCCAGAGGACGCGGCCCGCTGCTCGACCAGTAATCAACGCCGACCGAGGCGACGAACTCATTCGCGCCCGTCCCCGACGCCCCATCCATCCGTTCGCCCAGCGAAATGGCCACGAATAACTTGCGGAACTGCCCCGGGTCCAGGGTATCAAACCGGATAGGACGGCCAAAGAGCCCGGTGCTCACCCCGCCGATCTCGAATTTGGCCGTCGCGCTGGTAAAGTCCCGCTCCACCCCGCCGATGGTGATCGCCACGGGAGCGGGCGCCAAATCATCCGCCTTGAGAGCGTCCGACAGATCGTTGTCCGCCACCGCGATGGTCAGTTCGGAGGCGAAAAGCGCGCCGTTGTTGCTGATGTCAAAGGTGCTGCCCGTGGTTCCCTGGTCGCTGTCAATGCTGGACCATCCAGCAATGGTCCCGTTCAGATCCACCGTGACAGAGCTTTCCACGCCGCGGGCAAAAATGCTTTCGGGCAGCGGGTCAAGATCGTCGAAACCGTCTTCGTAGATCAGGGTTCCGGAAATTCGGTCAAAGTTTCCGATGCCAAAATCCAGCGATCCGCCCTGCCGGGACGGGCCGCCCGCCACCGTGCCGGACCAGAAAATGGTGATCGGGGCCGCCCGAGCTTCGGAGACGACAAAGCTGGCCGCGATCGCAATCATGGCAATGTATTTCATCGGACTGTTCTCCCGTGGATCAAATGCCGCCACCGTAGCACGAAAACCCGGCGGCAGACCGTGCCGCCACCGGGGGTCTCACATCAGTTGCAGTTGCTCTCGATGTTGTTCTCCGCCGCGTATGCCGCGCTGTCCTCGTCAATGAGAGGCTGGATCACCTCCATATCCGTGGGCGCAAAGTCGGAGATCGTAACGAACTCGCCCGCACTCGCGTCCCACTGGGTGACGGCCACAAGCCCTTCACCGCCGTGGTTCTCGCAGGAGACGCTGAAGGTCGGGCCGAAGCCAGGCAGCCCCAGCTCGGTCATCAACTCATCGGTGATCACCAGGTTCTCCATCCCGTCGCGCATCTGACCGGAGGTGATGTCATCCACCCCGTGCATCTTTTGCGCGACTTTCACCGCCTCTGCCGCCAGCATCGCCGCATAGATCCCGCGGTTGTAGGGCACCGTGCCCAGCTGATCGCCAGCCCCCGCGGCCTTGCCCGCCTCGACCACATATTGCCGCAGATCATCGTAAAGCGGGAAGTCGTCGCCCACCGCGGACATGGACAGCGCCTTGTAGCCATCCGCCTTGTCACCCGCTGGTTCCACGTCGATCTCCGCACCGGACCACCAGATGCCGATGAAATTCTCCATCGGGAAGCGGATGTTGGCCGCCTCCTGGATGGCCACCTGGTTCATCACGCCCCAGCCGTACATGATCACATTATCGGGCCGCTCGCGCCGGATCTGCAGCCATTGGCTCTTCTGCTCCTGGCCCGGATGATCGACCGCCAGCAACACCAGCTCGAACCCGTGCTTCTCGGCGAGCTTCTCCAGCGTGCGGATCGGCTCCTTGCCATAGGCGGAGTTGTGATAGACCAGCGCGATCTTCTTGCCCGAGATATCGCCGCCGTTCACCTCCAGGATGTGGTTGATGGCACCCGAGGCGCCATTCCAGTAATTGGCGGGATAGTTGAACACATGGCTGAACACATCGCCATTGGCCGCAGAGGTGCGACCGTAGCCCATGGAGTGGATCGGGATGTCATCCGCCGTGGCCTTGGGGATCAGCTGATAGGTGATGCCGGTGGAAAGCGGCTGGTAGACCAGCGCACCCTCGCCCTTGGTGCTCTCGTAGCACTCGACCCCTTTCTCGGTGTTGTAGCCCGTCTCGCACTCCAGCACCCGCGCCATCACACCGCCGATACCCCCGTCACGCTCATTCAACAGCGTGAAGTAATCCGCATAGCCGTCGGCAAAGGGGATGCCCCCCGCCGCATAAGGTCCCGTGCGGTAGCTCAAGCTTGGAAAGACAAGATCCGCCGCAACGGGGCTTGCCGCCATCAGGCCCGCTATGGCCCATGTTCCCAGTTTCAATGTCATCGGTGATACCTCCCTTGGTTTTTTCCCGATATGCCGATTTTCCGGCGTTTTGGTTTCTCGCGCCCAAGGGGCTTGCAAGCCCCTTGGAGACATCTTCAACGTCAGTGTGGAAAAGGCCAGAGCCGCAGCTTTTCCTTGGCCACACGCCACAGCTGCGCCAGCCCGTGCGGCTCCGCGATCAGAAAGACGACGATCAGACCGCCCACGATCACCAGATTGAGATGCGCCACAATATCCGTGGGCCAGCCCAGCCAGTCCACCCCGATGATCTTGAGCAGGACCGGCAGCAGGACGAGAAACGCCGCCCCCGCAAAGCTGCCAAAGATCGAGCCGAGCCCGCCGATGATGATCATGAAGAGCACGAGAAAGGATTTGGTGATGCCAAAGGCCTCGCCCACCTCCACCGCCCCCAGATAGACCGCAAAGAAGAGCGCGCCGGAGATGCCCACGAAAAACGAACTCACCGCAAAGGCCGTCAGCTTGGCGCGCAGCGGGTTCACCCCGATGATCTCGGCGGCAATGTCCATATCGCGAATGGCCATCCACTGCCGCCCCACGGACCCCCGCGTCAGGTTCCGCGCCACCACGGCAGAGAATATGGTGAAAATGAGGCAAAAGAGGTAAGTCGCCCAGGCTTCGGTATTGGGCCCGGTGATCAGAATGCCAAAGGTATCGCGCTCGGGTGCGTTGATCTGACCGGAGGCGGAGTAGTTATAGAACCAGCTCACCTTGTTGAACATCCACACCAGAAAGAACTGCGCGGCCAGCGTCGCCACCGCCAGATAGAACCCCTTGATCCGCAAGCTGGGCAGCCCAAAGAGCACGCCGACCATGGCCGTGATCCCCCCCGCCAGCAACACATGGATGAACATGCTCACCTCCGGAAAGGCCGTCATCAGCTTGTAGCAGGCATAGGCCCCCACCGCCATGAAACCGCCTGTGCCAAGGCTCACCTGACCGCAATATCCCACTAGGATATTCAGCCCGATCGCCGCGATCGCATAGATCAGAAACGGCATAAAGATGGAGTTGACCCAGTAGTCATTGATCATAAAGGGAATGACAAAGATCGCCACGAACAGCACCGCATAGTACCGCCAACGGTCAAACCGGATCGGAAAGGTCTGACTGTCCTGAGGGTAAGTGGTGCTGAAATCGCCTGCTTCGCGGTAGAACATCAGTAGAGCAGCTCCTTGATGTCATTGAAATCGTCAGTGTAGTTGAAGTTGATCATGCGAAAGCTGTCGCCACGCACTTCGCGCGAGACAGTCCAGTAGAGGATCCGCTGACCATCGTCGGTCGTGAACAGCTCCGAGATGAAACCGGCATTTTGACGGATCCGCCGGATCGTGATGCACGTCATGTCATCGCCCGGCAGCACCGCTTCCAACCCTTCGGCCAGTTGCTGCTTGCTGGCATCCGAAATCTCGAACCCCTCGAACGCGGTGGCGAAATCGCCCGTGCGAATGTGCTCTTTTACCGCCTCCAGCCCGACGCTGGCGGGCGGATCATCAAAGCCTGAGCACGCCGCGGCCACAGCACCGCTCCACAGGGCGAGACCGAATATCCCGGCGGCCCCAAACCGCACAGCGTCAGACGCATCCATGGCGCAGCCCCCCATCCCCCCGACCGACCGGTCCGGACCACAGGCACCCGTTAACCACGCCTGATTGTTTTACCGAATTCCTAATTTTTGCCCCATTTGCCGGGCATTCCTCTTTCCCGGGGGCAGGAGTGGATAATATGACCGCGATCCTGCATGAGTTGCGCAGTCTCGACGAAAAGCTCGCACGTGGTGACATCACCGACGTGGAGTACATGGCCCGCAAGGCCCGGCTCATCGACAGCGTCGATGTGGTCGAGCCTGAGGTGGTGGCGGACGCGGCACCGCGGGAACAGCCCGAACCGCCAGAAGAGTTGCCGGGCGCCATGACCTGGGGCTTTGGCATCGTGCTGTGCCTCGGTGTGCTGGGCATCTGCCTGTGCCTTGCCGTGCTGGTCATCGGCGATGTGAACCTGGCTCTGACCCTTGGCGTCACCGTCCTCGCCGCGCTCTCTGTCGCGCTCTTCCGCAATCTGGAGGAATAGGGCCGCGCGGCACACGCCCACTGCCATCCCCGCACGACCTCGCCGCGGGGCAAAGGCTGTTCAACAGCCTTCCCCGCGCCCGGCGGCACCGAAGCGCCTAACCTCAGAGGCCTGTCACACGCGCTCAATGATCTTCTCCCCAAAGAGCCCCTGTGGCCGGAACACCAGAAAAATCAGCGCCAGCATATAGGCAAACCAGTTCTCCGTCGCCCCGCCCAGATAGGGCTGCCCGATCAGGAACTCGAAAAGCTTCTCCCCCACGCCGATGATCAGCCCGCCGATGATCGCCCCGGGAATGGAAGTGAACCCCCCCAGCATCAGCACCGGCAGCGCCTTGAGCGCGATCAGCGAGAGCGAGAACTGCACCCCCGATTTCGCGCCCCACATGATCCCCGCGACCAGGGCCACGAAGCCGGCGAGCGACCACACGAGGATCCAGATGAAATTCAGCGAGACGCCCACAGACAGCGCCGCCTGATGGTCATCGGCCACCGCCCGCATGGCGCGGCCCTGCTTGGTGTACTGCGAGAACGCCACCAGTGCCGCCACCAGCACGATGGCCACGATGCTCGCCACGATGTCCAGATTGTCGATAAAGAACCCGTAGCCGAACCAGCCGAAGGTGACCTCGTCGATGGTCTCGTTGATCCCCTGCGGCAGCCCCACCTCCAGCGTCTTGATGTCCGACCCCCACATCAGATCGCCGACCCCTTCGAGGAAATAGGCAAGCCCGATGGTGGCCATGAAAAGGATGATGGGCTCCTGCCCCACCAGATGTCGAAAGATGAACCGCTGCACCATCCACGCCAGCAGCACCATCACCACCACCGTCAGCAGAATGGCCGCCAGCGCCGGCACCTCCCAGCCGAAGTAATGGATCTCCGTGCCGAAAATCGCGTTGATCAGATGCGCAAATGGCACCTGACCGTTCATGATCCCGTAAAGGGTCATGGCCGCAAACAGCGCCATGACCCCTTGGGCAAAGTTGAAAATGCCGCTCGCCTTGTAGATCAGCACGAAGCCCAGCGCCACCAGCGCATACAGCACCCCGGCCATCAGCCCGTTGAGAAAGACCTCGATCGTAAAGGCAAGCTGTTCAGGCATCTCAGGGCATCTCCCTTTGGAACATGGCGCGGGTATGCTCGCGCTCGGGCTGGTAGGAAACCTTGAGCCGGGTCAGACCCGCCTCGCTCAGGTTCCAGTTCAACGTGATCTCCGTCACCCGGCCATCCTCGCGCGGGGCAGCCAGGAAAACGGCGGCATAAGCGCGCGACATATCCGCGTGCGACACAGGCTCGAACGGTGCCGTGGCCGCGAACTGCGCGCCCTCACCCTCGCGCCAGTCGCGGTAGGCGATCAGCAGATCCGAATACTGCATGCCCGTCAGCAGCAGTTCGCAGGACGGGTACTCGTCCCCGTAGACCACCGCCACCTTCGGATTGGCCGTCGTGCGGTAACCCAGCGTGACCTGCGTCAGCTCACTGGCCGCAAACCGCGCCCGCGCCCCGCTGGGAATTTCGTGCAAGGTCGAGCGATCCAGCGAGGCCGGATCGTCCAGATATGCCGCACAATAGGATTGATAGACCTCGCAGGTGTCGGCCAGCGCCGCGGTCGGTTCCGCGCAGAAACGCGGCTCCGCCACGGCGCCATGCTGAAAAAACCCAAGACTGGCAAACGCCGCGGCGCCCGCCTTCATCCAACTATTCATATGTACCCTCCAAACGGTAACAAATCCGTCTGCACTCTTAATCCGACCTCGACGGGTCGGTGCTGTAACAGGAGACAGGGCCACCGGCAGACCTAGCATGCGCCAGCCTCCGGCATTGTCCCTAGCATGGAAACAACCGGAAGTTGGTTAACCGATTGTTCAAGTTTTGTAACAGGAGTGGCGTATTCGTGACCGTATGGTCGGGCTGCACATAGACTTGCGCAGACCTCTGAGCACCGTGTTCTGAAGAGAACCAAACGCCGCCACATCACTCGTATGGCCTTGTATCGTAGGCACCAAAGCCGACTTCGCTATCGCTCCAGGCAACACCGTCCAGCATCAAGGTGACTTCCAGCGCCTGATGTCTCCATGTCGTACTATACCATGTACTACCGTCAGCATGATCTGGCGCATAAAGATCCAATGCATACACATCGCGCATCCAGCCCTTTGCCTTGCTGACTGACACTTGGGTCGGCTCGGTGTCGAAAATCGCGCAGTTGCCCTCGGAAAGATACATGTACCATGTGGCATCCGCGGGAACGTATTTCGACAGCCCGCTCACCTCTAGCAACTGCGGGTTTGCGACCTCTACCGTTTGCAAGTTGTCAACAATCGGTGCCTCGAAAGCCTCCAACGGCGCCAAACATCTCGTTTGGAATTCGTCCCAGGCATCTGCAGATAAGGATGAGGCCATCAGTGCCATAAAGACAGCCGAGAGTAATCGCTGCAGTCCAACCGACGTTCGCACAGTAAAGCGGGTCGCCAGTCTCTGTTTCGTCAATTTTGTTCGTAAATCATCCCTGAAAGTACCGACCGCCACGCACCGACGTAATACCGACGCGATACCGACGTGATACCGACAGCGCACCGACGGGGCAAAATCAGTCATGCGCCACCCCCAGATAAGCGTCGATCACCGCCTGATTGCCGCGCACGTCA
This sequence comes from uncultured Roseobacter sp., assembly GCF_947496515.1. Taxonomy (GTDB): domain Bacteria; phylum Pseudomonadota; class Alphaproteobacteria; order Rhodobacterales; family Rhodobacteraceae; genus Roseobacter. Next base: position 118,201 of record NZ_CANMDB010000005.1, read on the forward strand.
CCGGGAGTGCCGTCGCCGATCTTCTTGCCGTAATCCATCACCACGACCCGGTCCGACAGATCCATCACCACCCCCATGTCATGCTCAATGAGCGCAATGGTCGTGCCGAACTCGTCGTTCACATCGAGGATAAAGCGGCTCATGTCCTCCTTTTCCTCCACGTTCATCCCCGCCATGGGCTCGTCCAGCAGCAACAGCGACGGCTCCGCCGCCAACGCCCGCGCCAGCTCCACACGTTTCTTGAGCCCGTAGGGCAGCCGCGACACCGGCGTCTTGCGAATGGCCTGGATCTCTAGGAAATCGATAATCTTCTCAGCGACTTCACGGTTTTCCGTCTCCTCCGCCTGTGCCTTTCCAGCCCAGATGGACTGCGCGAAAAGCCCAGTCTTCATATGCGTCAGCCGCCCCGTCATCACATTGTCCAGGACGCTCATCCCCTCAAAAAGCGCAATGTTCTGAAAGGTCCGCGCAATCCCCTGCCGCGCCACCTGATAGGGCTTCATGGGCGGGCGCGGGCTGCCCTTGTACCAGACCTCCCCCTCCTGCGGCACATAAAACCCCGAGATCACATTGAGCATCGAGGATTTGCCCGCCCCATTGGGCCCGATGATCGCCCGGATCTCCCCCTCGCGAATGTCAAAGGAGATGTCCTTAATCGCCTCAACCCCGCCAAATCGCAGGGTAATATTGCGCATCTCCATGACCACACCGCCGATCTTGCGACCGTCCTCGGTGGTGTATCCTTCCGCCTGATCAAGCATGCGCGACCTCCCCCGTTCGCGGTCTCCGCGATATGTTAACCATTGTGTGCTTAAGCTGGAGCGAGCAGCAAAAAGGATCCTCCTCATGCGCAGCGACTGGGAACGCACCTGCCTGATCTCCATGGCCGCCAAACGCAAGTCCCGCGGTCTCACCCGGGCCGAAGCCATCCGCGACATCGACGCGGCCCTGCACGGCTTCTCCACGAAATTCCACATCAGCCGCGCGGTAAACGCCGCCTATACAAAGAAAACCACGACCCTCTAGGGCTCTGCCATCCGTTGCCCTACCGACCACAGGCGTCGCTGAAATGCCGATCATCAGCGCCCCTCGCCAATCGCACGCCCGTCAAGGGCCAGGTATGGATCGGTCCGCACCATCACAATGGCATGCCCCCGCCCGCAAAACCGTAAGTGCGCAGCAGTGCCAGACACACATAGCCAACGAAGGGCGCCGCCGCGATACTGACAAGCCCAAGCTGCCGCGTGCCGTCCTTGTCTTCACCGCTTGGCACGTCGAATGGATTAAGGCGTTCCGGTCTACGGATCGCAGATTGCGCCAGGTCCAGCACGCCAAACACCAGAATGAATGAAAATGGCAGCCACGGGGCAGCCTGAAACCACGCCAGAACCGCACCCAACCCAAGACCCACACGCAGGCAAGCTGTCACGCCAAAGCGGCTGACACCCCCGGTGAAAAAGTCATAAGCCGCTGTACATAAACATAAAAAACGCCAAACGACGTAAGAGACCAACCACATCATCACACCGCCATCCCGGATCCGGCGCTCCGGGCCGACCGACAACACCGCCCCCCCGAAGCCCCCGGCACCACCCCGGCAAAGCTCTCTCACTTTGCCCGATAAACTCCCGCCGGAGGCTCCCGCACTCACCACGCTCACTCCGCCGCCATCTTCGCACCAACCGCCCGAACCGCCGCCGCGCGCACCTCCAGCGTCGCTGAAATCGACCCTTTGCGCCCGTCTTCATAGGTCACTTCCGTCACCGTGCTCACCGACGTCGACCCATCGTAAAGCGCCGCAATGATATCGGCGTATTTCTCCTCGATGATCCGGCGGCGCACCTTGCGTGTGCGCGTCAGCTCCCCGTCATCGGCATCGAGCTCCTTGTGCAGCACCACGAAGCGGTGCACCTGACAGCCCGACAGCATCTCGTCCTCGGCCACCGACCGGTTCACCTCCTCCACATGGCTCTGAATGGTGTCCATGACCTGCGGATGCCGCGCCAGCTCCTGATAAGAGGCATAGCCGATGTTGTTGCGCTCTGCCCAATTACCCACCGCGGTGAGGTCAATGTTGATAAAGGCCGTGCATTCCTCGCGCCCGTTGCCAAAGACCACCGCCTCCAGAATGTTCGGGAAAAACTTCAGCTTGTTCTCCACATATTTCGGCGCAAAAAGCGCACCGTCCGCCATCTGACCCACATCCTTGGCCCGGTCGATGATCCGCAGATGCCCGCTCTCCTCTTCAACGAACCCGGCATCCCCGGTGGCCACCCAGCCTTCCGCGTCCTTGGTGTCCGCCGTGCTCTCGGCGTTCTTGTAATACTCCACGAACACACCCGGCGAGCGATAGAAGACCTCGCCATTTTCGGCGATCCGCAACTCGACCCCGGGGCAGCAAACCCCCACGGTATCGCTGCGCACCTCGCCATCGGGCTGTGCCGTGATGAAAACCGTGGCCTCGGTCTGGCCGTAGAGCTGTTTGAGGTTGATCCCCAGAGACCGGTAGAAATCAAAGATTTCCGGCCCGATTGCCTCACCGGCCGTGTAGCCCACCCGCACGCGGCTGAACCCCAGGGTGTTCTTCAACGGGCCATAAATCAGCAATTCGCCCAGGTTATACTTGAAGCGATCCAACTGGCTCACCGGCTGACCGTCCAGAATGGCCGGGCCAACCTTGCGCGCATGGGCCATGCAGCGGTCAAACAGCCATTTCTTGAACCGTCCGGCATCCTCCATCCGGATCATGACGGAGGTCAGCTGCATCTCGAACACCCGGGGCGGGGCAAAGTAATAGGTGGGCCCGATCTCGCGCAGATCCACGTGCATCGTGTCCGCGCTCTCGGGGCAGTTGGTGCAGAACCCGGTCCACATGGCCTGCCCCACGGAGAAGATGAAATCCCCCACCCAGGCCATCGGCAGATAGGCCAGAATGTCATCGGTCTGCCGCAGATCATCGAACTCCGACGAGGACTTCGACGTCTCGATCACATTGCGGTTGCTCAGGACCACGCCTTTCGGCTTACCCGTCGTGCCAGAGGTATAGAGCATCACGCAGGTGCTGTCGTAATCGAGCTTGGCCTGCCGCGCTTCCAGCTCGCCCAGCATCTCGTCCCGCTTGGCCCGGCCCACGTCCTGCACGTGGGCGTATTCATGCAATTTGCTGTGATCGTATTTCCGCAAGCCCCGCGGATCGAGATAGATCATCTGCTCGAACTGGGGCAGCTCGCCCCGGATCTCGATGACCTTATCCACCTGCTCCTGATCGCCGACGATGGCGAAACGCGCACCACAATGCCCCATCACATAGGCCATCTCTTCGGCCACCGCGTCCTGATAGAGCGGCACAGGGACCGCACCGCACATCTGCGCTGCCACCATCGACCAGTAGAGCCGCGGCCGGTTGCGGCCGATAATGGCCACGAAATCACCCTCGGCCACGCCCAGATCCAGGAGCCCGATCGCCAGTGCCTCGATCTCCTCGCGGGTCTCGGCCCAGGTCCAGCTCTGCCAGATACCGTATTCCTTTTCGCGGAACGCGGGCGCGTCAGCGAAGCGGGTCGCGTTGCGATGCAACAGCGCCGGGACGGACCGCAGCCCGTCTGTGCCCTCGATAGAGCGTGTCACGTATTGTCCTCCCAGACCTTGTCTTGCCATAGACAAGCGCGGCTTCCTCGCCGTCTCTCCCTCCACAATGTGGGTTTTGCGCGCGCCGTCAACGCTTTCATCACCATTTTGCCGGGTCAACGACATGTTGCCGAGGGTGGCCCCCAGGATCAGCGGCGCTTTGCATGGCGGCCTGCTGCTGTCAGCCTTCGCGGCAGCGGCGCCGCGGGGGCAGGTGCGGTGCCTCAGCCATCGCCCGGATAGAAGGGGTTCAGCCAAGCACGCCCGCCCGCCCGGTCGATCAGCGTCACCCGCAGCCACTCCGGCGTGCCGAACCGCGCCAGCGGCACCTCCGCCCGGGTCAGGGAGCTGCCATGGACCGCCACCGCCGCCGAACCCGCGCCCTGTACGATCACCGAAACCACGGCGCTGCTCTCCACCACGACGGCGTCGGACGACCAGTGCACCGCGCGAAACTCGGGGCCGGTGGAGGCGTAATACCGACCCGCCTTGAGCGCCTCCAACAGCAATTCGGGCTCATTCGCTGCCGCCTTCACCATCACCCAGCCGCCAAAGTGATCCGGCTCAGAAAAATGCGCATCATCGGTCGCGCAAAGCATCAGCCGCTGCCCCGCGCTGAGCAACTGATCCAGCGTGTAAAACCCGTGCGGTCGGTCGCAGCCCGTGGCACAGCCGTGGTTGTACACCTCCACCGCGTGTGCCGCGTCGATGCTGCGCGCATCCGCCGTTGTCAGCCCGGACCATTCGGGATGCGCAATGGCCACGAAAGCACCCGCTTCTCGCGCCCGGCGCGCGAGGGCGGGCCCGCTCTCCTGTCCGTCCACGGGCCGGAAATCCGGCGCGTGGGCAGGCGCGAAATCTGAGGGCAACCCCACGGCCAGGATATGCCACAGCTCGCCATTCTCCATCGCGCCCGAATGCAGCTCCGCCCCCAGCAGCGTGGTGAACCCCGGCACCCGAAACGGCGTCGTATCGTTGATGGGATAGTCATAGCGCCCGATCATATGGTCTGTCAGCGCGATGAAATCATACCCCTCCGCCCGGTAGCGGCGGCACACCTCGGCAGGGTCAAGCACCCCGTCCGACCGGGTAGAATGGGTGTGCAGGTTGCCGCGGTAGAACCTGCCCGGTGCCGCAAAGATATCTGTTGTCATGGCGCTCTCCTTGCGGTGATCCTTGTCATGCACCCGCCGTGTAACGGCAAGATGAAAGGAGGGGCGCATGGTGGATCTCGCGACATTGCCCGCGCTGCTGGCCGCGCAGGACTGGCCCCGGGCGGAGAAGCTGTTGCGGCGCGCGGCGCAAAAGCGCGATGCCCCGGCGGAGGTTTTCTACAATCTCGCCAAGGTGCTGGAGGCGCTGGACAAGCCTGAGCAATCGCGCCGCTGGCTCAAACGCGCGGTAACACAGCGGCCCGGCTACGCCTCTGCCTGGTTCGAGCTTGGGCGCGCGGCGCTGGCCAGCCGTGATCTGCCCGCGGCGCGGGATGCCTTCGCGCGGGCGGCGAGGCTGGATCCGGCGGATGCCGACGCCCGGCGCAGCCTGGGTCGCGTGGCACTGCGGCTTTGTGACTGGGATCTGGCGGCGCAGTGCTTTGAAGGAGGCGAAGACACCGAGGCGCGGCACGCCCGCTACCGCATCGCGGCGGAAACGGGTCAGGCGCAGGCCGCCGACCGTGCCGCCCTGTGGTCAGACGGCTCCGCGCGGGCGCTGACCCTGCGCACCCTGACCCGCGTTGCCAGAGGCACCCTGCCGTTGCGGCTCAGGGCTTTGGATGGCACCGCGTCGGAACCCCTGCCATAGGGCAGGCTGCGCGCGCGCCAGCCCCAATTCCAACGGTTAGGGCGGCGCGGTGCAACCGCGTTGCAACGCGGTTGGGCACCCGGGCCAACCCGACCGAGCCATTACTGGCGGCGCACCCGGCTGTTGGCGGCTTGGCGCGAGACATCCGCGAGATAGAGCGTGCAGGCCCGGCGCTGCAGGTCGCTGTCATACCCAGTGCGTTGGGCGCGGATGCATTTGAACAGGAATGGCGAGGGCAGCGCGAACTGCGCGGTGCAGGCGGTCTCCTCCAGCCCGGAAGGGTAGCCCCCCAACATCCAGCCCAGACAGATATTGCGGCGCGTGTCCTCCGCGTCAGCCAGCGCCGACACAGGCCAGAGCAGCATTGCCAGCACGAGGAATTTCATGGTTAGCGCCATCGTTAACCATTATCACGCACCGCTTACGAAATCCCTAACGCTTTGGCGCAGGAAGAGGATGCAAGAAACAAGCTCAACGATCACGGGGGAAATGGTGGATAGAACGAACGGCACCGCAGACCCTGCGCCGATCCCAGCACCGCGTGACTGGCCTCCGCGGCCTCATCCACCGGCGGCACACGCTCAGCGGCGATACTCCTTGCGGTAGGTGCCCGGTGCCGCGGCCAGCGTCTCCTGCAGATCGGTGCTGGCGGAGACTTCCGCCGCCGACATCTCTCCCACCTCCAGCGCCACGTCCTTTTGGACCGGGATCACCTGCGCCACCGGCGTACCGCGCTCAATGACACCCTCGAAAGCCGCGTCCAACTGGCTGGGAAAGTGGATGTAGCCATCGCCGAAAAGATCCGTATCCACCACGCCCGGCAGCGTCCGGAAGGGCAAGTCCGGATGGCCGACAGGGTGCATCACCAGCAGGGACCACCCCGGCTCGGTCCGCAACGTCCAGTAGTTGATGAACTTGACGATCAGCGTCTCGGCGGCAAAGGGGCTGCCCTCTGCCTGCTCTGGCACATGCACGCCCACCGGCGCGCGGCTGATCAATGTCTCCGGCGCCGGGGGTGGGTCCCACTCCCAATGCACCTCGCCATCCGAGACCACCAGATCCACTGGATTGAGGATCAGCACCCCGAGCCGCAGCGCGTCGATCATCGGCGCGCAATGCTTCAACGTGCGGATCTGCTCACCCCCCAGAACCTCCGACACCGCCGCCTCCGGCATCTCGCGCAGCCAGCCGGGCAACCCCCGCGCCGCGGGCACGGGATCCGGCAGCAAGGGCCGCAGGGCGGGATGGCAACGGGCGGTGATCTTCATCCGCGCAGCCTAGCGCATCTCGCGCCGGGTGAGCAGCGAATGTGTGACCGCTGCCGCCACCGTCAGCAGAATGATCACTGTCCCCACCGCGTTGATCACCGGCGGGTGGCCATTGGGGTTGCGGCTCATGGCGCCGATCTCGGTGGCGAAGGTGCAGGCCCCGCCTTTGGCAAACATCGTGGTATTGTAATTCTCCATCGACGCCAGAAAGGCGATCACCGCAGCCGAGGCCAGCGCGGGCAAGAGGTACGGCAAGGTGATCCGCCGGAACACCCGGAACGGCGACGCCCCGAGGTCGAGCGCTGCCTCTTCCAGCTCCACTGGCTGGCGCTGCAACCGCGCCATGAGGATCAGCAGCGGATAGCCCGCAATGAAGGTCACCTGCGCCATCATGATGGTGAACATCCCAGCACCGATGCCCAGACGCCCCCAGAAGACCAGCGCCGACAGCCCCAGAATGACCCCGGGTGCCAGCATCGGGCTGAGCAGCACCCACCATAGGATGCCGTTGGCCCGGCTGCGCCAGCGGGTCAGAAACACCGCCCCCGCGAGCCCCAGCAGCAGCGACAGCGGCACCACCACCACCGAGACCTGAAGCGAGTTGCCGAAACAATTGATGAACCGGTCCCGGTCCAGCGTGCGCAGCACCGCATCGGCCCGGATCTGCGCCTCCGGCATCCAGAAGAAACTGTACCACTTGGTGGTGAACCCGCCCCATTCGGTCACTGAGGGCGGCGAGGTGTCATTGACGCTGGAGATGATCATCAGCACCAGCGGCGCGAACATGAAGATCAAAAAACCCCAGGTATAAGCGCTCAGCACACCGTTGGCCGTCACACGCCGCATCTACCTGACCCTCGCAAAGTCTTTGAGCCGGGTGCGCATGATCCACATGAACACCGCAACGATCAGGAAGCACACCAGCGTGTAGGCAAAGGAATAGGCCGCCCCGATGTTGGAATTCTCCGATTCAAAGAACTTGTTGTAGATCGTCTGGCTGAACCATTCCGCCTGCAGACCCCGGCTGATGATCCGCGGCACCGAAAACGCGCCCGCCGCCAGCATGAAGGTGGCGATGCAGCCCACCGCGATGCCCGGTTTGGAATGCGGAATGATCACCCGCCAGTGCAGCCGCGGCGTGCTCGCCCCCAGATCCCGCGCCGCCTCGATCTGGTTGCGGTCGAGCGTGCTCATCACGTTGAAAATCGGGAAAACCATGAACAGCACGTAGGTATAGACGATCACCACAAAGACTGTCAGGGCGGAGCGTTTGAACTGCACCGGCGCATCGATCACGCCCGCCCAGAGCATCAGCTGATTGAGCAGCCCCCGGTTGTCGATGATCGACGTCCAGGCGTAGATGCGCATCAACTCCACGATGGCGTAGGGGATGATCAGCCCCAGAAACAGCCACACGGCCCGTTCGGGCGGGGTGGCCAGTGCCACCTTGTAGGCAATGGGATAGCACACGACCAGGGCCAGCGCCGTTGCCGCCACCGCAAAGACCAGCGTGCGCATCAGCGTGATCATCCCGATCCGCTCGAAGACCCCGTCTTCGGTCTCGAACCGAAGACCTATCAGCCCCAGGATCTGGTTGGACAGCTGGGCGTTCTCCGCCGCCTTCCCGGCCTCCGACAGCGGGATCAGCACAGGCTGTGTCAGCGCCGCGAAGTTCCCCAGACTCAATTGTGAGGCCCGCGCCTCGGTGGCGAGCAGCTCCTGCGTCAGAACGCCTGCCATGGTTGCAATCGCCCGCGCAGTTTCGATCTGGGCCTCGATGGGGTCGTCTTCGCTGACCGACAATAGCGGCAGGTCATAGAGATCGTTGAGCCAGACCTCCTCGCCCGCGCCGCGCACCATGCGCAGGCGGGTCGTGGCCCGGTCACACTGCAGGATATAGGGGCGCGCCTGCGTCCCCCCGCCCCCCGAAATCGACGGGACCGCCATGCCCGAAGCGGACGGCACCGACATGCCCGAGATGGACGGGACCGCCATCCCACCGCTCTGCGGCGCGGGCGCCTCGGCGCGGCTCAGATGCCCTTCGAGGATGTTGATGCAGGTAAAGGCGTCGCGCTCAAGCTGGGCGGTTATGGAACTGTCCAGCTGCCGTTTCGGCGTGGTCAGCGCCCGCTCCAGCATCGCCAGCTGCGGCAGGATGATCAGCACCAGCCCCCATGCCAGCACCGCCGCCGCGAAAAGCGCCACGAGCCCGCGACCGTATCCCCGGATAAGATCCGTCATTGCGCCGCGATGTCCGCACCGGTGCGCGCCACCGGTCCTGCGGGCAGAACCACCGCCTGCTCGGGCTCGAACCCAACGGACACATCGCCCTCCGCCCCGATATCCACCGCGCCGGTGTTGGGCACATGCAGCGCGATCTGCGCACCGCTCCGGGTGGCCAGATAGAGGTTCACGAACGGCCCCTCCAGGTCGCGCCGCTGCAGGCGTGCCGTCAGGCTGTTGCGCCCGGCACCCGCGCCTGTGTGTTCCGGGCGCACGAAAAGGATCGCCTCGCTGCCCACCTCCAGCCCCGTGGGGTTACGGCCCAGAAACGATCCATGCGCCGTCTCGATCTGGGCAAGCGCACCGTCCTGCGCCGTGACGCGACCCGCAAACTGGTTGGCCTCGCCCACAAAGGACGCGGCAAAGGCCGACACCGGGTTGGAGTAGACATCATCCGCGCTGCCGATCTGCTCGATCCGCCCGGCGTTCATCACCGCGATGCGGTCCGACATGGTCAGCGCCTCGCCCTGATCGTGGGTGATGTAGATGAAGGTGACGCCGGTCTTGCGCTGGATCGCCCGCAATTCCGCCCGCATGTGCTGGCGCAGCTTCAGATCCAGCGCCGACAGCGGCTCGTCCAGCAGCAGCACCGCCGGATCCACCGCCAGCGCGCGCGCAATAGCGACCCGCTGACGTTGCCCGCCCGACAGCTCACCGGGCAGTTTATCGGCCTGATCGGCCAGCGCCACGAGTGCGAGCAGCTCCTCGGCCCGCGCCCGGCGCGCGCGCTTTGCCACGCCCCGCGCCTCCAGCCCGAAGGCCACATTCTCCCACACCGGCATCAGCGGAAAGAGCGCGAGGTTCTGAAAGATCAGCGCCGTGGGCCGCGCGTTGGGGCCAAGCCCCGTCTGATCCTCTCCACCGATGCGCACCGCCCCGCGCGATGGCGCCACAAAGCCCGACACCGCCCGCAGGATCGTCGTCTTGCCACAGCCCGACGGCCCCAGGATGGAGAAGAACTCCCCCGCCTCGACGGTCAGATCGGTCTGGTGAACGGCGGTAAACCCATTGGGATAGGTGATCTCCACCCCGTCGAGGACAACGTCCTTGCCACGCATGATGATGTTCCCCGCCTCGCGTCAAAAGGGCAGCCCCCCGCCGGGGGGACCGCCGTATCTCATACCAGTCCCGAAGGATCAGGCGTTGGTGATGATTTCCGAGAACTCGTTCTGCAACGGTCCAAAGAATGGCGTATCGGCCTGCCACCACCACATGTTGCCCAGCACCTCCGCGGTGTAGACCTCATTGAACTGCGCCTTGAACTCGTCGGAGGCGTAATCGGCAGCACCCAGAACAGCGGAGTTGTAGCCGGTGTTGTTGGAGAACATCCCGCCCGTTTCAGGCTTGAGCATGAAGTTCATGAAGGCCACGGCCTGATCCACATTCTCCGCCCCTTTCAGGATGCCGAAGCTGTCGAGCCAGGTGATGATGCCTTCGGAGGGCGCCCGGTAGAGGAAATCACCGTTCTCCCGGTTCAGCAGCAGCCCGGTCGTGTCCCAGGTCTGGCCGATGATGGCACCTGCGTCCTTGAACGCCGATGTCGCCTCTGTCGCGTTGTTCCAGAAGGCGCCAAAGTTGTCCTTGCGCTCCAGGATCCACTTGGTGATCTCGCCGAACACCCGGCGGGCGTCCTGCTCGGATTTGTAGACATCCAGCATACGGTTCGATGGCACGTCGCCGATGGCGTCGAGGTAGAGGCCCGTGCCCATCAGCACCGACTTTTGCCGGAACGCGGCCTTGCCATCCGCTGCATCGGCCCAGAGGTCGCCATAGGAAACCTGCCCGTCGATGGGCATCGCCGCGGCGTTATAGGTTACACCTTCTGTGCCCCAGTCGAATGGCAGCACGATCTGCTCGCCCTTGAACACACCGCCCAAAGCCGCGCTGTCGCGCACGAAGGAGGGGATGATCGCATCGACGTTCACGCCCGCCGGGATCGGTGCAAAAAAGCTCTCGCCATTGTCGTCGATATAGCCGGGTGTGTTGGTGATCGACGGGAACACCACGTCAAATCCCTTGCCGCCCGCAGCGCTCACGGTGGATTCCGCCTCGTCGTTGGAGCCGAAGGTGGTCAGGTCTAGCGTGATGCCGGTTTCTGCCTCGAAGGCCTCGGCGATATTGGGCTGGATGTAGTCCTGCCAGGCAAAGACCTTGACCGTGCCCGAGGACGCCAGCGCGTCGTTGGCTTTCAAAAGCGCGGGTGCGGCAACCGCTGCCCCGGTGACTTGCAATGCGGAACGTCGTGTGAATTTCATGTGTATCCCCTTGGTGTTTGTGTCGCGTGGCGCCTGCCTCCAAAGGCTGCGCCACCGCTCCCTGTCCGCATAGAAATGCTCGGAGACACCTTTGTAAACAATTTATGAAGATTATGTGACAGCGCTGCGGACCCGGGCGTAACCGTTCCGTCAATCCACCGCGCGCGACGCACCGACGTTATACCGACGTGATACCGACAGGATAACGACGTCGCACCGACGGTGTTTAAGGGGTGGATCAGGGGGCCCGCCGCACCCCGTAGCGCGCTATGAAAGTGGTCACCGCACCGGTCACCACCCGCTCGATCTCCGCCGGTTCCACACTCTGGATCATGCCAAAAATGAGCCGGGGCCAGATGTCTGCTTTGCACAGCTCACCGAACTGATCGGCGGCCAGCGGATAGTCATCCATGACCAGCTCGCCCCGGGCCACGGCCTGCTCGAAATAGGCCACCATTTCCGCCCGCATCACCGCCGGGCCGGAGTTGTAGAACTGCCGCCCAAGCTCGGGAAAGCGCTCCTTTTCGGCCACGCAGATGCGAAAGATCTGCTGCCCGAACTGCGAGGTGATAAAGCCCAGAAAATGCCGCCCTGTCTGCATCAGAACCTCTTCGGGCGCGGCCTGCATGTCGATGCTGTCAAGCGCATCGCGCGCCTGCCGCTGACACTCGGTGCTGGCCACTTCCATAAAGAGCAGCCGCTTGTCCGGGAAATAGCTGTAGAGCGTCGCCTTGGAGACAGCCGCCACCCGCGCGATCTCATCCACACTGGCACCTTCGAACCCGTCAGCCATAAAGACGCGCCGCGCACCATCGAGCACTTGGTCATATTTGCGCCCTTTGCGGATCATCTCGGCTGTGCTGGTCATCAAAGTCCCCCGGGGTTGACCGGCACAACCCTATAAACCGGGCGGTTCACTTCCAAGCGAAATCCCCGCAGACTTTACGTAACCTTCGGCAGAAACATGCGCAATCTCACGAGCAGGCAGGATTTTTTACACTTCATATCAACGATCTATCGGGACACCCCGACCATCCAGACCTGTTGTGACGCATAGACCAAGCCGGCTGAGGATTCATCGCGACATCACCCGGCAGCCTCAGCGTGAAAGTGATTCCACCCACCCGGCGCGGCGGTTGCAGCAGTGCAAGACAGCGGCTATGACCCTGCCATATGATTGAGATTTTCCTCAAGACCCTGCCCTTTTTCGCGCTGATCGGTCTGGGGTACTGGGCAGGTTACACGCGGTTTTTCAGTGAAGAGGCCACGGCCTACCTGACCAAATTCGTCTTCTACTTCGCGTTGACGGCCATGCTGTTTCGCTTCTCCGCGAACCTGTCGCTGCAGGATGTCTGGGACACCAACCTCGTCGCAGGTTATCTGGCAGGCACCATGGCGGTTTATCTGATCGCGACCCTGGTGGGCTATCTGCGCAAACTGGACGTCGCCACAACGGCCGTCGAGGCGCAATGCGCCGCCATCGGCAACGTGGGGTTTCTGGGCGTGCCCATGCTTACCCTCCTGCTGGGAGAGGCGGCCATCGGCCCCATCATGATGGCACTGGCCGTTGATCTGATCGTGTTTTCGAGCCTGATCGTCATCCTGATCACCGGCTCCCGTGACGGGCGCGTCAGCTGGGGGGTCTTTCGCACCGTGGGGCTGGGGCTGGTGCGCAACCCGATGATCGTGGCGATTGTGGTGGGTCTGGCCTGGTCGTTCTTCGATCTGCCCATTCCCGCGCCCGCCAATGAATTCCTCGCCATCCTCGGTGGTGCCGCGACGCCCGGCGCGCTTTTTGCCATCGGCGCGTCGCTGGCCACGAAATCCGCCGAAAAGCTGCGCATCGCGGGCTGGCTGAGCTTTTGCAAGCTGGGGCTGCATCCGCTCTTTGTTGCCATCGGGGTGCTCTACCTCTTCCCCGCCGATCCCTATATGGCGGCCGTGATCATCGCCGCCTCCGCCCTGCCGGTGGCGGGCAACGTCTATATCCTCGCACAGCACTACGGCGTTGCACCGCATCGCGTCTCGGCGGCCATCCTCGTCTCCACGGCCATCAGCATCGTCACCGTCAGCGGCATCATCGCCGTGCTGGCCCCGGGCTGAGCGCACCCTTGCCCGGCGGCCCACGGCACGGTAGCCATGGTCAACCAAACGTCAGGGAGAGACGCCATGCAGACCATTTCAGAGAACGCCTGTTTCGGCGGCACCCAAGGCGTCTACAGCCATACATCCGAGGTGTGCGCCTGCGACATGACCTTTGCCGTCTTCCTCCCGCACGAGGCGCGTGACGGCCCGGTGCCCGTACTCTGGTATCTGTCGGGGCTGACCTGCACCCATGAGAACGCCATGACCAAGGCCGGTGCGCAGGCCTGGGCCGCCGAGCACGGCATCGCACTGATCTTTCCCGACACCTCTCCCCGCGGGGACGATGTGGCAGACGACGACGCCTATGATCTGGGCAAAGGGGCGGGTTTCTACATCAACGCCACTCAGGACCCCTGGGCCAAACACTTTCGAATGTGGGACTACGTCAGCGCGGAACTGCCCGCGCTGGTCGCGGAGAATTTCGCGCTCGACATGGACCGGCAGGCCATCACCGGCCATTCCATGGGCGGGCACGGTGCGCTGACACTGGCGATGTCCCTGCCGGGGCGGTTTCGCTCGGTCTCTGCCTTCTCGCCCATCTGCAATCCGACGGGAGGCGACTGGGGGCGCAAGCAGTTCTCGGCCTATCTGGGCGAGGCCGAAGACAGCTGGGCCGCCCATGACGCCAGCCTGCTGATGGCGGAACGCGGATTTGACGGCCCGCTGCTGGTGGACACCGGCACGGCGGATCAGTTCATCGACCTTCTGCGCCCCGAAGCACTGGCCGAAGCCGTGGCCAGGCGTCGCCAGCCCGCCACCATCCGGCTGCAACCGGGCTATGATCACAGCTATTTCTTCGTTTCCAGCTTCATGGAAGAACACGTGGCCTTTCACGCCGACGCGCTCTACGGATGACAGCGCTCTACGTCGATGCAGATGCCTGTCCGGTAAAGGCAGAAGCGGAGCGCGTCGCCACCCGGCACGGCGCGCGGATGTTCGTGGTGTCCAACGGCGGGCTGCGGCCCTCGCAAAATCCACTGGTGGAGACGATCATCGTCCCCGACGGCCCGGACGTGGCCGATATGTGGATCGCGGAGCGATGCGGCATGGGCGATGTGGTGGTGACCGGGGACATCCCGCTGGCCGCAAAATGCGTCGCGGCAGGGGCGCAGGTGCTCAAGCACAATGGCGAAGCGCTCACCGCGGCGAACATCGGCAACGTCCTGGCAACCCGCGACCTGATGACCGATCTGCGCGCGGCAGACCCCTTTCGGCAAGGCGGCGGCCCGGGGTTCACCAAGGCGGATAGATCCCGGTTTCTCGACGCGCTGGAACGGGCGATGCGCACGGCACAGCGCCCGTAAGGAGAGCAAGACGTGCAGCCCAAAGCGGTGATTTTCGACATCGGCAATGTGTTGATCGAATGGAACCCGGAGCGGTTCTACGATGCCGAGATAGGGGCCGCTCGGCGGCGCAGGCTCTTTGCCGACGTGGATCTGCACGCGATGAACGAGCGGATCGACCTGGGCGCGGATTTCCGCGATACCATCTACGCCGAGGCCGAGAGGCATCCGGGCTGGCGCGATGAGATCCGCCTGTGGCACGACCGCTGGATCGAGATGACGCAACCGGCGATCGCTCATTCGGTCCGGCTCATGCAAGCGTTGCGGGCGGTGGGCGTGCCGGTGTTCTCGCTGACCAATTTCGGGGTGGGCAGCTACGATCACGCCGCGACCCACTACCCCTTTCTGCGTCAGTTCGACCGCGATTTTATCTCCGGCCATCTGCGGATGATGAAACCCGATCCGAGGATCTATGAGACGCTGGAGGAGGCAAGCGGTCTGTCGGGCGCCGAGTTGATCTTTACCGATGACCGGACCGACAATGTCGCGGCGGCCGCGGCCCTTGGCTGGCGGACGCATCTTTTCGACGGGCCCAGCGGCTGGGCGGAAAGGCTGGTCTCCGAGGGTCTGCTGAGCGCGGAGCAGGCGCGATGAGCCCCCGCGTCATTCCCTTTGCCGAGTGTGACGCGCTGCTTGACTGGATCGCGCTGACCGATGCGCTGGCCGCCGGGCACCTGCTGCCCCGTGCCGAGATCGCCGATACGTTTCTCTACCGTGATCCCGATACGCTGCTGAACCGCGCCGCCTGGATCGACGGTCTGGGCCTCGCGGTCAAATCCGCCACGATCTTTCCCGGTAATGCGGCGGCAGGCGCGCCGACAGTCAACGGCGGCGTCATGCTCTTTTCCGACCGTGGCGGCACGCTGGAGGCGATTGTCGATTTCCACCTTGTGACCAAATGGAAGACCGCCGGGGATAGCCTGCTTGCCGCGCGGCGCCTCGCCCGGCCCGACAGCCGCCGAATCCTCATCGTCGGCGCAGGCACCCAGGCGCGGGGGCTGCACGCCGCCTACAGCGCTGCCTTTCCGGGCGCTCAGTTCACCGTCTGGAACCGCAGCCCCGCGGCGGCGGAGACCTTTGCCGCCAGCCATCCCGGCACGCATGTGGCGACCGATCTGGAGGCCGCCGTGCGCGCCGCAGAGATCATCACCTGTGCCACCATGGCGACAGCACCGCTGATCCGGGGCGCGTGGTTGCAACCGGGCCAGCACGTGGATCTGGTAGGCGCCTACCGCCCCGACATGCGCGAGGCGGATGACGCGGCACTCTCCCGCGCCCGGGTCTTCGTGGACAGTCTGGAAACCACCGTCGCGCATATCGGCGAGCTGAAGATCCCCATCGCGGCGGGCGCCTTCCGCGCCGATGACATCGTGGCGGACTACTATGCACCGGACGCCTTCACCCGGCAGAGCGCCGAGGAGATAACGCTTTTCAAGAATGGCGGTGGTGCGCATCTCGACCTGATGACGGGCCGCTACATCCTCGACCGTTGGACGGCGTGATCTGGCTGGCACTGCTGGCGGCGCTGATCACCGCGCCGCTGCTGGTGGAGGCCATGCGCAAACCCATGGGCTGCACGGCGCGCGCCAGCGCCCCGGGGCAATGCGTCGCGCTATCGCAGGGTACCACGCATTTTCGGTGGGTCGGGCCGCCGCAGGGTCCAGTGATCCTGTGCATCCACGGGCTGACAACGCCGTCTTTTGTCTGGGGCGCGCTGGCCGCGGGCCTGTCGCAGGCGGGGTTTCGCGTGCTGACATATGACCTCTACGGGCGCGGCTTCTCCGACCGTCCGGCCGGGCCGCAGGACGCCGCTTTCTTCCTGCGCCAAGTGGACGATTTGCTGGTGGATCAGGACATCACGGCGCCCGTCACGCTCATCGGCTACTCCATGGGCGGCGCCATCGCCGCCGCCTTCGCGGCCCGGCACCCGGCGCGCGTGCGCCGCCTCTTGCTGCTTGCCCCCGCGGGGATGCTGCCGGTTACGGGCGGCGCGCTCGAGCGTCTGGCGCGGCTGCCGCTTTTCGGCGGCTGGCTCATGCTGGCGCTTTACCCCGCCATCCTGCGCCGAGGCCTTGCAGCCGAGCGAGGGCAACCTGACAGCGTGCCGGAGATCAACCGGCAGCAACGGCGGGAGCTGCGCTGGCGCGGCTTTGTCCCCGCCGTCCGCGCGAGCCTGCTGGGGCTTTTGTCGGAGGTTCTGAGAAACACGCATGGGATCCTTGCGCAATCAGAGCTGCCGGTGCTGGCGCTCTGGGGGCAGGAAGATGCGGTGATCCCGCTACGGGCCGCCGACACGCTGCAGCGCTGGAACCCGGCCTCGCAGTCGGTCGTGGTGCCCGGCGCGGGGCACGGCCTGCCCTACACGCACAGCGACGCGGTGCTCGCCCACATCCTGCGGTTTTTGCGCGGCGACTGACGGTCAGGCGATCCGCAGCCCCTCCAGCCGCCGCTCCCGGATCGGCAGGTGGATGATCGCGCTGAACGCACCCACGGCAACGCCGATCCACCACACCAGCGTGTAATCACCGTAGACATCGTACATCCGCCCGCCGAGCCACGCACCCATGAAGCTGCCGAGCTGGTGGCTGAAAAACACGATACCGTAGAGCGTGCCCATGTAGCGCAACCCGTAGATATGCGCGATGAGCCCCGACGTCAGCGGGATCGTCGCGAGCCACAGGCTGCCCATGACGATGGAAAACACGATGACGCTGGTCGGGGTGATCGGCACCAGGATAAAGGCGGCAGAGGCCACCGTGCGCCCGACATAGATCGCCGCCAGCAGGTATTTCTTGGTATAGCGCTTGCCGAGCCAGCCCGCCAAGAGGGTACCGCCGATGTTGGCCACGCCGATCAGGGACAGCGCCAGTGCTCCAAGGGCAGAGGTCGTGCTGACACCCACGCTGTCCAGCATGCCGCCCGGCGCAATGGGGCCGCACAGCTCTACGATAAAGGCAGGGAAATGCGCGGTGATGAATGCAAGCTGATAGCCGCAGGAGAAAAAGCCCAGAAAGATGAAAGTGTAGGAGGGATCGCGGAACGCCTTCACCAGGATCTCGCCCATGCTTTCATCCAGCTCTGACCGGGTCGCCATCTGTGGCGCGCGCATCATGGGCAAAAGCAATAGCACCAACATGATGGTGAGCGCGAAGAGCAGAAAGATGCTCTGCCATGGCATGAAACCCAGCAGCCATTCGGCCACGGGCGGGCCGAAAATCTGCCCCCCGCTGCCCGCCGCCGAGACGACGGCCAGGGCCATGGAGCGGTTTTCATCCGACGCGGCACGGCCCACCACGGCCAGGATGACACCAAAGCCGGTACCGGCAATGCCGAAACCCACCAGCCAGGCATAAAGCTGGTGCCCCAGCGGCGTCGTGGCCTGCGCCGACAGCACGAGCCCGAGGGCATAGATGATCGCGCCAAGGATGATGGATTTCCGGTCCCCGATCTTTTCGGCCAGCGCGCCAAAAAAGGGCTGACCAATCCCCCAGGCCAGGTTCTGGATTGCAATGGCCAGCGAGAACTCCGCCCTCAGCCAGCCGAACTCCTCCGCAATGGGGATCTGGAAGATCCCGAAGGTGGAGCGGATGGCAAAGCTGACCACAATGATCACGCAGCCAACGATCAGAACAGGGGTAAATAGGGGCGCGCGTGCTGGCATCTGAGCTTCTCCGGTCAGATCACCCTACCCCACGCACCATGGCGGTCAATTCAGCATTTTTTGCCAACGCTTCACATATTCTGATGTGACCGCCCACTTCCGTTGAACCGCCCCGCGCGCTATTGCGAACGGGATGCGGAGCTTTGACGCCATATACCGCGGGCTGATCGAAGAGGGCGGCCTGCGCCCGGATCCGGCCCAGCAAGCGCTGTTGCCGGAGTTTGAACGCCTGCGCGAGGCGCTGGCAGAGCCCGTGCGCAAAAAGCTCTTTCGCAAGACCCCTGAGCCGCCCAAGGGTCTCTATCTCTGGGGCGGGGTCGGGCGCGGGAAATCCATGCTGATGGATTTGCTCGTGGAGCATCTGGGCGACATCCCGGCGCGACGCGTCCATTTCCATGCCTTCATGCAGGAGATCCACGCAAAGATGCACGCCGTCCGCAAGACGGGGGCGGAGGATGCCATCGCACCGGTCGCGGCAGAGGTCGCAGCTTCCGTCCGGCTGCTCGCCTTTGACGAGATGCAGATCACCGACATCACCGACGCCATGATCGTGGGTCGGCTCTTTCAAGGGCTCTTCGAGGATGGCGTGAGCGTGGTGGCGACCTCGAACAGGGTGCCGCAGGATCTTTACAAGGACGGGCTCAACCGCGATCTTTTTCTGCCGTTCATCGCGCTGATCGAGGACCGGATGAAGGTCATCGAACTGGCCAGCCCCACCGACTACCGGCAGGACCGGCTGGGCGGACAGCAAGTCTATTTCACCCCGGCCAATGCCCAGGCCCGCCGCGAGATGAACGCCGTCTGGGAGGATCTCGCTGGCGGTCCCGGCGCGCCGCTGGTGCTGCGTGTCAAGGGCCGCGATGTGGAATTGCCCGCCTTCCGCAACGGCGTGGCGCGGACGAGCTTTCACGACCTTTGCGGCAAACCCTTGGGCGCCGGTGACTATCTGGCGCTGGCCGAAGCGGTCAAGGTGCTGCTGCTGGACGACATCCCCAGCCTGTCACGCGATAATTTCAATCAGGCGAAACGCTTCGTGACGCTCATCGACGCGCTTTACGAAGCGCGCGTGCGGCTGATCTGCTCGGCGGCTGCCAAGCCCGAGATGCTTTATCTCGAAGGCGAAGGCAGTTTCGAGTTCGAGCGCACCGCCTCGCGCCTGCGCGAAATGCAGTCGGACGGTTGGGGGCAGTGAGGAGGCCGTAGATCATGCAGAACCGCGCCTCGCAGTCTGTTACGCTGGCATCCCGGACTTGATCCGGGATCTCGTGGCCGGGAGATCCTCGGGTCAAGCCCGAGGATGACATCGCGAGAGGTGGCAGGTCGGCCAAAGACCACAGGCCGGGTAACCCGCGGCGTTGGCCGCTAGCCGTTCTCCCGCAAAACCGTCCCTGCCAGATAGAGCGATCCGCAAATCAGGATCCGGGCCTGCGGCGCCTCCGCGATGACGTCGCGCACGGCCTCCGCCACGCTCTCCGCTTGTCCGTCCGCCATGCCGACCGCACGCGCCGCCTCCGCGGTATCAGCCGCGGGCAGCGTGTTGGCCTCCCCGGGGATCGACACGGCTGTGAGACCCTGCACAGCCTGCGACAGCGGACGCAGGTAGCCCGCGATATCCTTGGTGTTGAGCATCCCGCAGATCAGATAGGTGGGCCGTACCGGCAAAGAACCCAGATGCGCGGCCAGCGCCTCGCCTGCAGCCGGATTGTGCCCGCCGTCGAGCCACAGCTCGGCCAGCGGTGCGGCCTCAACCAGCGGTCCGCTGCGCAGCCTCTGCATCCGGGCAGGCCAGTCGGCGCGGGTCACCGCTGCCTCGCAACCCGCTTCGCCGACGCGCAGATGGCGCAGCGCGGCCAAGGCCGTGCCTGCATTCATCACCTGGTGATCGCCCGGCAGGTTCGGGCGTGGCAGGTCGAGCAGACCCGCCTCATCCTGATAAATCATGCCATCACGCTCCCGCGCCACGTGCCAGTGCTGACCGTTGGCCAACAAAGGCGCGCCCAGTCGCTCGGCCCGCGCCTCAATCACCTCTTGCCCCGCAGGCTCCTGACGCGCCACCACACAGGGTACACCCCGCTTGAGGATACCCGCCTTTTCACCAGCAATCTCCGCCAGCGTCTCGCCCAGAAACTGCTGGTGGTCGAGCGAGACCGGCGTGATTGCGGTCAGCACCGGCTTGGCGATGACATTGGTGGCATCCAACCGACCGCCAAGGCCCACCTCCAGCAGCGTGTAGTCCGCAGGCATCCGCGCAAAGGCCAGCAATGCCGCACACGTGGTGATCTCGAAATATGTGATGGGTATGTCGCCGTTGGCCTGCGCACATTCATCCAGCACCGAGGTCAGATCCGCCTCCGAGATGAGCGTGCCCGCAACCCGGATGCGCTCGTGAAACCGTGCCAGATGCGGGCTGGTATAGACATGAACCGATTTGCCCTCTGCCTCCAGCCCCGCGCGGATCATGGCTAGGGTCGAGCCCTTTCCGTTGGTGCCTGCCACATGGATCACCGGCGGCAGCGTCTCCTGCGGGTTGCCCAGGGCGCCCAGCAGCCGCCACATGCGGTCCAAGGTCAGATCAATGATCTTGGGGTGCAACGCCATCATCCGCGCCAGGATGGCGTCCGATGTGGGCTGGCTCATGTCGTCTTGGTCTTGGCCGGCGGCTCGGGCGCGTCACCGGACAGCGCATGGGGCAGATCGGCGGGCGGTTCCGGCGGGGGCAGATCGCCCCGAACGGCGGGCGGCAATCCCAACAGCATCCGCGTGATGGTGATCAACTCATCCCGCATCTGACCGCGCGGCGTCACCCGGTCAAGCATCCCGTGATCGAGCAGATACTCCGCCCGCTGGAACCCTTCGGGCAACTTTTCCCGAATGGTCTGCTCAATCACGCGCGGTCCGGCAAAGCAGATAAGCGCGTTGGGCTCGGCAATATGCACATCGCCCAGCATCGCGTAGCTCGCCGTCACACCACCCGTCGTCGGATGGGTCAGCACGACGATATAGGGCAGCCCGGCCTCCTTCAGCATCTGCACGGCCACGGTGGTGCGCGGCATTTGCATCAGGCTCAGGATCCCTTCCTGCATGCGCGCGCCACCGGCGGCGGAAAAGAGGATCAGCGGACGCTTGAGCTTCACCGCTTCCTGTGCTGCAGCAATGATGGCGTTGCCCACATACATGCCCATGGACCCGGCCATAAAGGAAAAATCCTGTGCCGCTGCAACGATGGGGGTCCGCCCGATCTCACCATGGGCGACCAGCATCGCCTCCGGCTCAGCGGTCTGACGCTGGGCAGCGCGCAGCCGGTCCGGGTACCGTTTCTGGTCCCGGAAGTGCAGCGGGTCGGGTTTGGGCGCATCGACCTCCACGCGGGTAAATACGCCGCCATCAAAGAGGGCTGTAAACCGGTCGCGCGGGCTGATGTACATATGGTGGTTGCAGTTGGTGCAGACATTCAGGTTGTCCGACACCTCGCGATGAAACAGCATGGTCCCGCATTCGGGGCACTTGGTCCACAGATTGTCCGGCGTCTCGCGGCGCGAGAAGATCGAGTTGATCCGGGGGCGGACATAGTTGGTGATCCAGTTCATCGTGCATCCTTTGGCATGGCTGCTCAACTAGGTAATGGGACCGTGCCGAAAGTGCAATCAGCGGCGGATCGCAAGCCGTGCGGCAAGCCAGCTGACCAGCATGAAGCCGAAATCCACCGGCAGCCATGCGCGCACCGCCGCTTCATCGCCGAGCGCAAAGGGGCTGTGGTAGAGCGCCAGCCCAGAGAGCTGGTCCGGCACAGAGATCAGGACGATGGCGGTGACATTGTTGGCAAAATGCACCGCGATGGCCGGTCCGATCGTGCCAGACCGCGCCGTCAGATCGGCCATCAGCAACCCGAAAACCGTGGCCCAGAGCGCAATGAGGCCTGCGTTGCTGCCGACCTCGGCGGGCATGTAGTGCCCCGCGCCAAAAAGCGCGGCAGGCACGATCATCCAGATCAGGGGCGAGCGGAACCGCGCGGCCAGTTGCTGCTGGATGTAGCCGCGAAAGAGCACTTCCTCGGTCGAGACCTGCACCAGAACCGCCAGCAACGAGAGCGGCAGCAGCAAGGCCCACAGACCCGGCGCGAGGTTCGGCTCCAACGGCGCGCCCATGCCCCAGGGCGGCAGCGCGAAAATCACCAGATTGACGACCACGAGGACGATCAGCACATCGCGGAACTGCGACACGCAGAGCGACAGGTCACCGAACACGCCGCCCAGCCCCCGGTGATGCGCCACCCGCAAGGCCACCGCAACGCCGACCACCATGAACCCGAAGCTGAACAGCAAAAGATACATCGCCACCGGCGTGTCACCGCGCAGCAGAGCACCGGCCAGATCCGCCGCGCCATCGCCCTGCCAGCTCAGCAGCGTCTCGTAAAACACCTGGTTGCACAGCAACGCCACACCCGCGACCAGAACAAGCCCGATGAGCAGGCGCCATATCTCCGCCTTCTCCCGGGCCGGGTCACTCAGGGCGCGGTGCGCCCGGTAGGCAGGTGGTGGCCACATGGTCAGGACGCGCGCGCGCTGTCGGAGGGCTCGGGCGGCCCGTTTTCAACCGCTTCCTCGGGCACATCCACCCGCGCCTCGCGCAGCAATTCGGCGGCGCCAGTCAAATGGCCCGCCACCGTACGCAGCAGGATCTGAAGCGCATTGAGATCGGTCTCGATCACGGAGCGGAATTCCTCCGCACCGATCCGCAGGAACTTGGTGTCCTCTTCGGCCACCAGATCAAGCTGCCGCGGCTCGTCGAGAATGACCGCCAGATCCCCGATCAGGCGCCCGGGCTCCACCGCGGTGATGTTGTGCCAGTGATTGTCATCGTCGAAATAGCCCATCATAGCGCGGCCCTTGAGACAGAGATACGCCGCATCGGGCCGGTCATGCTGGGCAAAGATGCGCGTGCCCTTCTTCGCAGTGTACCACTGCGCCGAGAATGCCAGCAGCCGCTGGGAACGCTGGTCCAGCTTCTCGAAAAGATCGGTGCGCGAGATGGCCCGGATCTTGCGGCGCAGATCATCGGAACCGCTGTCGCCGGTATCAATGGTCTCCGGCTGCTCGTCGCCTTTGATTCGCCCGTTCTCGATCTCCACGAACATATCGTAGGCCTGCGGGTTCTCGAACTTGTCTTCCAGAAAAATCATCGTCGCCTTGGGCAAGAGATCCTGCAGCTTGGCCCGGGCGCGCTTGCGGCGTTCGGCATCGTGACTTTCCAGCACCGTATCCAGGATCAGCACGTCGGGCCGCTTGATGCCCGCGCGGCTGAAGGCGACGCGTTCCTGATAGATATCGGCGATATTCGCCCCGCCCAGTCCCAGCTTGTTGTCCATGATGGTCTCGGCCACGGCGCGTTTGAGCCCGTGTTTGGTGACGATATCCGCGACCAGATCCTCGATCACCTCCTTGCGCGCGCCCGCAAAAGCGGAGATCCGGCCATAAAGCGCATTCTCCAGCAAGGTCAGCCGCGGTAGATAGTTCTCGGGCGCGATCGGCACGAAAAGATCGCTCATCCGTTCGCGCATCTCCTTGCCCTTTTCGGCACGGATCTTGACGATCTCGGTCTTGAAGCTCTCGGGGAACCCGGGCCCGATCTGCTCTGCCGTAAAGGCGAAGGGCACCGTCAGCAGCAACGTGAACTCCTCCTGCGTCAGGGCCTGATCGCCTTTTTCGCTGCGGCGCAGGGCAATATCCACGAGCCGCTCGTAAAGCTCCTCCTCAATCTCCAAGGCAGTAAAAAGAGGATGGTTTGTCCCGTCGCGGCCAAAGGTCTGGTTGAGTGTCTCTATCAGCGTCTGCGAGATGGCAATCGCCTGTTCGGTGACGCCAAGCTCGTTGATCAGGGCCACCAGCCCGCTGCCCGCCGCCAGCCCGCGCTGCGAGATCTGGCGCTTGGGCGCGGCGAACATCAGGTTACCACCCAGCGGGATTGATGGATTGAAGGCCTCAGGGTCAAAGCGATTGACGTAGTCTTCCAGCTCCGCCTCCTTCAGCGCCTCGTAGACCTCGTCGCGCAGGGACACGATGGCATCGGCAAGCTGCATGTTGCCTTCCATATAGGTGCCAGAGCGCAACATCCCGCGGAACATCAACTCGTCCAGACCCATGGCTTCGACCAGCTGGAACCACCAGCCATTGATCTCTTCGACCGAATTCAGCCCGGCAAGTTCGGGATCCATCCAGTCCGCGGCGATACTGTCGGGGCTGTTGCCCGCCCGGCGTGCCTCCCAGTTCTTGCGGTCCTTGCGCGACGGATCCCACAGGACCGTCTTGGGGCTGGTCCGCAGCGGCATCAGCAGATTGTCCCGCAAGGTCCCTTCAAAGAGATGGGGCCGAGAATGGGCATACCCGATCCGCGCGGCAATCACCGCCTGATGCAACTCTGACAGATCATGACCCGCGATTGTCACGCTGCCGCGGGCGGCCAGCACCTCGCGGGTCAGTAATTCGGCCAAGGCAGTGCGCTCTGTCTGGCTGGTGGACTGGACGGCCACCCGGGCACCTGCAGGGATCTCAAGATTGATATTCTCCAGAAGCGCGTTGCCATCGGCGTTGCGCACTGTGACATCCTTGATGGAGATCACGCCGTCCAGACGTGGCACCGTCTCAGGCTCGCCTTCAAAAAGGCTCTCATCGATCATGCCCTTGGGCGCAAAACGCTCTGTCACGATCTCCCACCGCAAAGACATGTCCTGAACCTGATTGTAGTAGGTCAGCAGTTCCTTCCACGGCGAGCTGAGATCCTTGTAGGCCGCCAGTGCAGCCACCAGCGCGCCGACCGTGATCTCCCCCTTGATCGCCAGATAGCCCCCGACCGCGTAAAAGAAAAACGGCGTCAGCTGGGTGATGAAGTTGTTGAGAAACTTCATGAAGAATTTCTTCTGGTAGATCTGGAAGCGGATGTCGAAGAGCCGCCCCAGCCGGTCCGTGAACACAGCCAGCCGGTACCGCAGCCCGCCGTTGGTGCGCAGATCGCCGATGCCTGCCGCGGTCTCGCCAATCTCGGAAGCGAAACCGCGCACCTCCACGATGCGTTTTTTGTTCAGCTGGTTGATCTGGCGCTGCAACATCGGGATGAGCCACGCTTGTAGCGGAATGAGCGCGACGCCGGCCAGCCCGAACCAGACGCTCTGCATGAACAGAAAGATCACGATGATCAGCATCTGCCCTGCCTGAAATACCGGTTGTGCCACGGCATCGCCCATCAGACCACCCATGGGCTCGGCCTCCGAGGTCACCATGGAGACAAGCTCGCCCTGGCTGGTCTTGCGGAAGTAGGCACTGGGAAACCGGGTCATCCGGTTGATCAGCGTGTAGCGAAAGCGCCGCAGCATGCGTTCGGCCAACACACCTTTCATGGTGTTGAGCCGCATTTTCATCAGCCCGTGGACCAGGACCGCACCGAGATAGCCGAAACACAGCACCATCAGGAACTGTGTTTGCGTCATGGTTTGGCCGAACACGGTCACCGTGCTGGAGGCCGCGCCGATCGCATCGTTGATGATGCGCTTGGGCAGTTCCAGCGTGGCGTAGAGGAACGGGAAGGTGAACACCGTAAAGAACAGCAAGAACAGCTGATCCCGTTTGGAATGCTTCCAAATGAAGGCGAAGAGTGAGCGATCCATGCAGTGGCTTTCGATCATGGGCTGTGGAAGCAGCCGCGGCGTGCAACCGCAGGTATACACGCATGTCAGTCTTAGCAAAATAAGACCATCCAGCCTCAATGCAAGGACCGATAAAGCGCAAAAGCTGTGCGCAGACAAACCCATCTGCCTTGCAGGGGCAGAAGCTGCCCGCTATGCGTTGGCGACGTTTTTGAAGGGGAGACAGCCCATGACCAGCCAGCGCTTCGACAAATCCAGACTGCCCAGCCGTCACGTGACCGAAGGGCCCGCGCGCGCGCCACACCGGTCCTACTACTACGCCATGGGCATGACGGAGGAGGAGATTCACCAGCCGCTCGTGGGTGTGGCCACCTGCTGGAACGAGGCCGCCCCCTGTAACATCGCGCTGAACAGGCAGGCGCAGGCGGTCAAGATGGGGGTCAAGCGCGAGGACGGCACACCGCGCGAATTCACCACCATCACCGTCACCGACGGCATCGCCATGGGGCATGAGGGCATGCGCTCCTCGCTGGCCTCGCGCGAGGCCATCGCCGACACCGTCGAGCTGACCATGCGCGGGCACTGCTATGATGCGCTGGTGGGGCTTGCGGGCTGCGACAAGAGCCTGCCGGGCATGATGATGGCGATGATCCGGCTGAACGTGCCGTCGGTGTTCCTCTATGGCGGGTCGATCCTGCCGGGCCGCGCGACCGCCGGGGCGCAGGTGCCGGAGGACTTTGCAAACCGCGATCTGACCGTACAGGATATGTTCGAAGCCGTGGGCCGCCAGCAAAGCGGTACCTTGACGGAGGCAGAGCTTGAGGTTCTGGAACGCGTGGCCTGCCCCTCTGCCGGGGCGTGCGGGGGTCAGTTCACGGCCAATACCATGGCCTGTGTCTCCGAGGCGATTGGTCTGGCCCTGCCCAACTCCGCCGGGGCGCCAGCACCTTACGAGAGCCGCGATGCCTACGCGGAAGCCTCCGGTGCCGCGGTCATGACCCTGATTGAGAAGAACATCCGCGCCCGCGACATCTGCACCCGGCAGGCCTTTGAGAATGCAGCGCGCATCGTCGCCTGTACAGGTGGCTCCACCAACGCAGGTCTGCACCTGCCTGCCATGGCGCATGAGGCCGGGATCGATTTCTTCCTCGAAGATGTCTGTGAGATCTTCCGCGATACGCCCTATTTCGTCGATCTGAAACCGGGTGGGCAATATGTGGCCAAGGATCTCTACGAGGTCGGCGGCGTGCCCGTGGTGATGAAAGAGCTGCGCAAGGCCGGGCTGATCCACGAAGACTGCATGACCGTGACGGGTTATTCCATCGGAGAGGAGCTCGACAAGGTCAGCCTCAACGCGGACGGTCGCGTGATCTATCCGGTGGAGACACCGCTGAGCAAGACCGGCGGTGTCGTCGGGCTCAAGGGAAACCTCGCCCCAGAAGGGGCCATCGTCAAGATCGCCGGGATGGAGCCTCAGCACCTGCTCTTCACCGGGCCCGCGCGCGTCTTTGAGTGTGAGCAGGACGCCTTTGAGGCCGTGCAGACCCGCGCCTACAATGAAGGCGACGTCTTCGTGATCCGCAACGAAGGCCCGTCGGGTGGGCCGGGTATGCGCGAGATGCTAGCCACGACGGCGGCGCTTTCCGGTCAGGGCATGGGCAAGAAGGTGGCGCTGATCACCGACGGTCGGTTCTCCGGCGCGACCCGCGGTTTCTGCGTGGGCCATGTGGGGCCGGAGGCGGCACACGGCGGCCCCATCGCCCTGCTGAAAGACGGTGACATGATCACGCTGAACGCCATCGAAGGCACGATCTCGGTTGCCATCACGGACGAGGAGATGGCCGAACGCAGGGCCAGTTGGACCGGACCACGCCAGACGATCTACGGTGCAGGTGCGCTTTGGAAATACGCCAAGCTGGTCGGACCAACCTATCTCGGCGCCGTAACGCACCCCGGTGCGAAGGACGAAGGCCACGAATACATGGCCCTATGACCTCGCGACACATGCGCTTTGTGAACGGTATGCTCGGCGGCACAGTCTGATCCGGTCAAAACCCACCCGCTGAGCGGTGAAAGGGGTTTCGAAACCCCTTTCCAGCGACGCACCACCGGAGCGCTGACTGTTTGACAGTGGGCGCAGGGCCACGAGTGCCCGAAGGCGGCATTATCCGGCTTCGGCAGGGTCGGGCCACTCCGCATCGGATGCCGCCGCGACAGCCGTGAGATGACAAGCCAGTCGGTAGCAGCGATCCCGTCCGGCCCCTTGGGGCTGGACAGCCCCGGATCCTCCTCGATGGAGGTGACGGGGCTCCCCGCTACCCGATCTTGATACGTCCGTGATCGCTGGATTTTCGATGATGTGTCATCACCGCCAAGAAAAACCCCGCTACCGGCTATCCGGAGCGGGGTTTGACAACGGTGTGGGAGCGATTACTCCGCTGGCACCAGCGCGCTGAGACCTTTGAGGATGTCGATGGCATAGGCCAGCTGATAGTCCTCTTCACGCAGCGCAGCGGCCGCTTCGGCCTTTGCGCGGTCCGCCTCGATCTGCTCGATTTCATCGTCGCTGAGGCTGTCATTGTTCAGGCTGCCGCGCAGGTCGGCTTCCGAACGAGAGGTTCGGGAGGGTGTCTCGTCCTCTTCCTCGGCATTCGGATCGCGCCGCGGCTGTTCGACCACGATATCGGGCGACACGCCCAGCGACTGGATAGACCGGCCCGATGGCGTGTAGTACCGCGCCGTGGTCAGCCGCATGGCCCCCTCGCCGCGCAATGGCATCACCGTCTGAACCGATCCCTTGCCAAAGCTCTTGGTGCCCACGACAATCGCCCGGCGGTGATCCTGCAGCGCGCCCGCGACAATCTCGGACGCCGAGGCAGAGCCGCCGTTGATCAGCACGACGATGGGCTTGCCCTCGACCAGATCGCCTTCGGTGGCGTTGAACCGCTCACCATCCTGCACCTGACGGCCGCGCGTGCTGACGATCTCTCCGCCGTCCAGAAACGCATCCGACACCCGGATCGCCTGGTTGAGCAGCCCGCCGGGGTTGTTGCGCAGATCAATCACCAGACCGTTGATATTATCCATCCCGCCCGCTTCCTCTATCTGCTCGGCGAGGCCGGATTCGAGGTTGGTATAGGTTTGATCGTTGAAGGTCGTGACCCGCAGAACCACCGTGTCGCCCTCGGTGCGCGTCCGGACCGCTGTGAGCTTGATGGTGTCCCGGATGATCGACACATCGAATGGTTCCACCTCTCCCTCGCGCACCACCGTGATCAGGATCTCCGACCCGACCGGGCCGCGCATCATGTCCACCGCCTCGTCCAGCGTCAGCCCCAGCACCGATTCGCCGTCCACATGGGTAATGAAATCACCCGCCTCGACGCCGGCCTCATCCGCAGGGGTCCCGTCGATGGGCGAGACGACCTTGACGAAGCCCTCTTCCTGCGTGACCTCAATGCCCAATCCGCCGAACTCGCCCCGCGTCTGCACGCGCATGGCCGCCGCATCATCGGGCGAAAGGTAGCTCGAATGGGGATCCAGCGAGGTCAGCATGCCGTTGATCGCCGCCTCGATCAGCTCCTTGCTTTCCACATCCTCGACATACTGGGCGCGGATGCGCTCGAAGATGTCCCCGAACAGATCCAACTGTTCGTAGACGTCGGCGGAGCGTTCACTGTCCTGGGCCAGAAGAGGCCCGACCACTTGCGTCGTGGCGATGATACCGGCGAGGGTGCCGCCCAGAGCCGCCATGGCAAATTTTTTCATTGTTCTATCCATTCTTGTCGGTTCGGAACCAGAGGCTCGGATCCTCGGGCGCATTCTTATGTCTGACCTCTATATAAAGCGTTTCCGACCGCCCGCTGCCAGTGCCATCACCAGCACGTGACAATTGGACCGCCTCCTGCGCTCCTCTCTCCCCCATAAGACCCAATGGAGCCCCTGCGTCAATGATCTCGCCTGCGGAGCCGTAAACAACGTCCAAACCTGCCAGAATGAAGAGAACATCCGCCTGCGGCTCCATGATCACCACCTGACCAAGGTCAAGCAGGGGTCCGGTATAGCGGATCGTGGCCGCCACGGGGCTGGTGACGATGGCCTGCGGGCGGGTCGCGAGCAACAGCCCGGGCCGGGTGATTCCGGCGGCATCGGGCTGGCCCGCGCGGCGCAGCACCACGCCTTGGGCAGGCAGCGGCAGCGTCCCTTTCCGGACGGTCACATCAGGCAGCGCGGCATCCGTGATGTCGGTAGGAACCCGGTCGAGCCCGCGGGCAAAGCTTTCCAGCGTGTCAGCGGAGGCCAGCAGGATCGCCTCGCGTACCGGATCCTGGGTAAAGCGCATGGGCAGGGGCGCCCGCTCCGCAATGGCGGTGTTGAGGGCCGAGCGCGCGGCCCGCAGATCGGTGAGCGCACCCTGCAGTTGCCCGCTCGCGTCATCCTGCACCGCGCGCAATGCGACCAGATCCTCCATATCGCGCCTCAACCCGACCGCGCGGGCACTCAGCGCCGGCGTGATCTCCGCCAGCAACATATTCGCCCGCGCCGCCCCCAGCAGCCCGCCGGGATGCAAGAGCGGCAGAGGCGCATCCCCCGCGCCGGTCCGCTGCAACACCGCCAGCAGGGCGGCAACCTCCGCATCGCGCGCCTGCAGCGCGGCGCTCAACTGCGCTTCGCGGATGGCCGCCTGCCGCAGTCCACCGCGCATGGCGGCCAATCCCTCTTCAAAGGCCTGGATCGTGCGGGTCAGCGCGCGCACCCGGTCCCGGGCGCTCTGCGCTGCGTCCAGCTGCATTCTCGCCTCATCCAGCATCCCGATCGCAGCACGGGCCTGCGCGGCGGCGGGATGCTGGGCGGTCGCGGGCAGCGGCAGCGCCAGCAGCAAACTCAGCAGCAGCGCCCTCATGTCAGTGAACTCTCATGTCAGCAGCGACCTGCCGGTCATCTCGGGCGGTGGGTCGAGCGCGATCAGCTGCAATACCGTGGGTGCCAGATCGGCCAGCCGTCCGTTCCGAACAGACGCGCCCGCCTCGGCGCCCACGACGATCACCGGCACGAGGTTGAGCGTATGGGCGGTATGGGCGCCCCCTGTCTCGGGGTCGATCATCATGTCGCAGTTGCCGTGATCCGCCGTGACGATCATCGCACCACCCGCCGCCTTGAGCGCACCGACCGCCCGGCCAAGCCCCGCATCCACCGCCTCGCAGGCGGCAATGGCCGCCTCCAGGTCGCCCGTGTGACCAACCATATCGGGGTTGGCATAGTTGACCACGATCAGGTCGTAGCCGTCCTCGATGGCACCCACCAGCGCGTCCGTCACCTCAGCGGCGGACATCTCGGGCTGCAGATCATAGGTGGCCACGTCCGGAGACTTCGGCATCTTGCGGTCTTCCCCAGCAAAGGACACCTCTTCGCCACCATTGAGAAAAAACGTCACATGCGGGTACTTCTCCGTCTCCGACAGCCGGAACTGCCGCAACCCGTGCTGCGCCACCCAGGCCCCCAGCGTGTTGTCGATCTGCGGTTTGGGATACATGACCGAAAGGTAGGCGTTATGCGCCTCCGAATAGGGCGCCATACCCATCAGCGCCGCCCAGTCGGGCCTGCCACTGGCATCGAAGGCATCGAAGTCCGGCGCCCCAATCGCCGCCATGATCTCGCGCGCGCGGTCGGCCCGGAAGTTGAGGCAAAAGAGCCCGTCGCCATCCGCCGCACCCGCGTAGTCACCGATGACTGTCGGCTCGATAAACTCGTCGGTCTTGTCCTGCGCCCGGCCCTTCTCGATGGCCTCTGCCGCCGTGTTAGCGGCAACGCCCTTCGCGAGGATGATGGTCGCAAAGGCTTTCTCCACGCGGTTCCAGCGATTGTCGCGGTCCATGGCAAAGTAGCGCCCCGTGACGGTCGCCACCCGCGCGCTATCGGGCAGCGCGGCCTCCAATGTCTCCATAAACCCTTCGGCCGAGGTCGGCGCCACGTCGCGACCGTCTGTCAGCGCGTGGATCAGCACCTCCAGCCCTGCGTCCACAAGCGCCCGTACCGCGGCGATCATATGCGAGATATGTCCATGCACCCCGCCATCGGACACCACACCCATCACATGCGCCCGCCCGCCGCTTTCCTTCAGCTTGGCGATGAAGTCCTGCAATTGGTCATTCCGGGCAAAGCTGCCCTCCTCGATGGCCAGATCGATCTGACCCAAATCCATCGCGACCACCCGGCCTGCTCCGATATTGGTGTGACCCACTTCGGAATTGCCCATCTGGCCTTGGGGCAGTCCCACGTCGGGGCCAAAGGTGGTCAGCGTCGCGTTGGGGCACTCGGCCATCAGCTGGTCCATCACAGGGGTGCGGGCCAGCAGCGGTGCATTGCCCTCGCGCAGGTCGCTCAGCCCCCAGCCGTCCAGAATACATAGTACGACCGGTTTCTTGGCGCTCATCACTTGGGCTCCTTGGTTGGGGTTCCGGGCTGGTCTAGCGCGATGTGCTGCCGAATTGAAGCATCCTCTGCGACGCCTTTGCAGCGCGGCAACAGGCGGGCCGCAAAGGCGCGCGCAATCTCTTGCTCCCCGGGGTTGCTTTGGCCATAAGGTGATGTCACAGCCAAAGGACCGCCGCCATGCAACAGCCCCCCGAGACCAAGATCGTCACAAGCTTTCGGATTGCCTGCGACGGGGGAGAGGGCGCCCTGGGGCATCCGCGTGTCTGGCTGCAGATCCCCAAAGACACAGGCTGGGTCGAATGCGGCTATTGCGACTGCAAATACATTCATCAGGACTACGCTGACAAGGCCGCCGGCTAACTAGCTGACCGGTATGACCTGATCGCCGCAGGTCAGCTTGCCGTCCACCGATCCTTCGCGGTCCATCAGGAACTGCCGGATGTTATGGCCTGACCAGATCTCCAGCAGCTTGCCATCCGCGGTATAGCCCCGGCCCGTGGCCGTCCCTGTCTGCATGTCCTGATACTGCATCGTCGCCACGCCGGCGGTCCCGTCATCGCATTCGAAGGCCGCGTGCCCCTCACCGGTCAGCGCGCTGATCTCCCAGCCGCCCACGCAGATTACCCCCGCCCGGGTCTGACCGTCGAGCGTGCCCTCGTTCCAGCCGAGCGCGCGCCCGGTGAAGTAATCGCCATCGTTCCCGATGCACCCCACCATCGGCACACAGCTGCTGGGCGACCCGGGCTCTGCTGCGCAGTCCATGTCCACCTTCGGCGTCGCCCATCCAGGACCTGCGCAAAGGGCGATTGCAGCCACGCTCACGATACGGGATAACATCGGCGAACTCCGTTCCAGCGACATCGAGGGGCAGCCTACCATGAGCACATCTTTCGGCAAAGGCCACCACCTGCATCTGATCGACGGATCGGCGTTTATTTTCCGAGCCTACCACGCGCTGCCACCGCTCACGCGCAAATCAGACGGTCTGCCGATCGGGGCGGTCTCGGGCTTTTGCAACATGCTGCAACGCTATGTGGAAACCAACACCGGCGACGATGCGCCTACCCATGTGGCAGTGATCTTCGACAAGGGCAGCCACACCTTTCGCAATGACATCTATGATCAGTACAAGGCCAACCGCGACGCGATGCCCGAGGATCTGCGCCCGCAGATCCCGCTCACACGCCGCGCGACGGAAGCCTTCAACATCGCGTGCAAGGAAAAGGAAGGCTTCGAGGCCGACGACATCATCGCAACCCTGGCCGTTCAGGCGCGCGCCGCCGGAGGCCGCTGCACGATTATCTCATCGGACAAGGACCTGATGCAGCTTGTGGGGGACGGTGTCGAGATGCTGGACGCCATGAAGAATAAGCGCATCGACCGCGACGGCGTCTTCGAGAAATTCGGCGTCTACCCGGACCGCGTTGTCGATGTGCAGGCGCTGGCGGGGGATTCCGTCGATAACGTCCCCGGCGCGCCCGGCATCGGGATCAAGACGGCGGCGCTGCTCATCAACGAATACGGCGATCTCGACGCGCTGCTGGAACGCGCCGAAGAGATCAAGCAACCCAAACGCCGCGAAACGCTGGTCACACACGCCGAGCAGATCCGCCTCAGCCGCCGCCTCGTGCTGCTCGATGAGAACACACCGCTCGACTTTACTCTCGACGATCTGGAGGTGCGCACGCCCGACCCCGATGCGCTCATGCCCTTCCTGGCGGAAATGGAATTCCGCACGCTGACCAAACGCATTGCCGACAAGCTCGACGTCGAGGCCCCCGAGATCGACGACACCCCCGCCGATGCGCCTGAGGCACCGGATATCGAGGACATCCCCTTTGACCGCGCAGGCTATACCGCGGTGGGCACGGCAGAGGATCTGCAAATCTGGATCGACCGGATCTATGAGCGCGGCTATGTGGCCGTCGATACGGAGACCACTGGCCTCAATGAGATGACCGCGGATCTCGTGGGCATCTCCCTCTGTGTGGAACCCGGACAGGCCTGCTACATCCCGCTCATTCACAAGAAAAGCGGCAGCGACGATCTCTTCGGCTCCGACGATCTGGCCGAAGGGCAGATGGCGCTGGATGAGGCGCTTGAGATGCTGAAACCGGTGCTTGAGGATGCCTCAATCCTCAAGATCGGGCAGAACATGAAATACGACCTGAAGATCTTTGCCCAGATCGGGATTGCCGTCGCGCCGCTAGATGACACCATGCTGATGTCCTACGCAATGCACGGCGGGCTGCACGGTCACGGGATGGATCAGCTTTCCGAGCGCTACCTCACTCACACCCCGATCCCCATCAAACCGCTGCTGGGCACCGGCAAATCCGCGATCACCTTCGACAAGGTACCGCTGGAAGACGCGGTGCCTTACGCCGCCGAGGATGCGGACATCACGCTGCGGCTATGGCAGCGGTTCAAACCGTCGCTGCACCGCACCCAGGTCACGCGCGTCTACGAGACGCTCGAACGCCCGCTGGTCCCCGTTCTGGCGCAGATGGAACGCACGGGGATCAAAGTGGACCGCGACACGCTCAGCCGCATGTCCAACGCCTTCAGCCAAAGCATGGCGGGGCTGGAGGCGGAGATCCACGAGCTTGCCGGGCGCAGCTTCAACGTCGGTAGCCCCAAGCAGCTTGGCGAAATCCTCTTTGACGAGATGTCCCTGCCCGGCGGCAAGAAGGGCAAGACCGGGGCCTATGCCACCGGTGCCGACGTGCTCGAAGACCTCGCGACGGAACACGAACTGCCTGCCCGCGTGCTCGACTGGCGACAACTCAGCAAGCTGAAATCCACCTACACTGACGCGCTGCAAGACCATATCAACGCCGACACAGGTCGTGTGCATACCTCCTACTCCATCGCGGGGGCGTCCACGGGGCGGCTCGCCTCGACCGACCCCAACCTGCAGAACATCCCCATCCGCACCGAGGAAGGCCGCCGCATCCGCGAGGCTTTCGTGGCCGAGGAAGGCAAGACGCTGGTCGCCCTCGACTACAGCCAGATCGAACTGCGGATCCTTGCGCATATCGCTGATATCCCGGCGCTGAAAGAAGCCTTCAAGCGCGGCGATGACATCCACGCCATGACCGCATCCGAGATGTTCGACGTACCGATGGAGGAGATGACACCCGAAATCCGCCGCCGGGCCAAGGCGATCAACTTCGGCGTGATCTACGGCATCTCGGGCTTCGGTCTCGCGCGCAACCTGCGCATCCCGCGGTCCGAGGCGCAGGGCTTCATCGACCGCTACTTCGAGCGCTTTCCCGGCATCAAGGACTACATGACCGAGACCAAGGCCTTCGCCAAGGAAAACGGCTATGTGCAGACGCTCTTTGGCAGACGGATCCACACACCAAACATCGGCGCCAAGGGCCCACAGGCGGGCTTCGCCGCGCGCGCGGCGATCAACGCCCCCATTCAGGGCACGGCGGCGGATGTGATCCGGCGGGCCATGGTGCGCATGCCCGCGGCGATCGAGGCTCTGCCCGCCAGGATGCTGCTGCAAGTTCATGACGAGCTGCTTTTCGAGGTGGAGACCGACGCGGAGCAGGATCTCATCGACGCCGCACGCCAGGTGATGGAAGCGGCCTGCGATCCGGTCGTGCACCTCGACGTGCAGCTCAGCGTCGACGCCGGTCAGGGTGCAAACTGGGCGGTGGCGCATTAGGCGACACATGGCCGGTCTCGCACAATCTGCGGACGGGCGGTTTTCCGAGTGCACGTCGCCCGGGCTCAAGAAGTCTGCCAGGACGACAGAGCACCCAAGGATCCCCTCGCGCGGCGGGTGCCACGGGCGAAAGGCCTTCGAAGGCCTTTGCGGCGCGGTTTCGCTCCGCTCGCCCTGTCGGAGATGCGTGGCAAACCTCTGCGCTAAAAGCCCGTTGAGCTCGTCCGCTGCACCGGGATACCGTCAATATCAGCGGAAAAGCCCCGAAAGACGCAAAGGGCCGCTGCAGGTGGCCAGGCGGATCAGCTGCGGTCGCTCGCACGGCGTTCCGGCCGCACCAGACGCCCAACGATCCGCCGTGTGACAGGCGCCACGACCAGCACCGCCGGAAAGGCCACGGCCCAGCTCGACAGCCAGTTGCTCAGCCAGAGGGCCGCAAACCCATCGATCCAGCCAACGGTACGCAGGGTCGTGATCCCCGATACGAGCAGTGACATCAGCCCCGACAGCACCAGGCCAAAGACAATCTGTTGGTAGCGGGCGGGAATCACCACGGTTCTCCTTGCGAGACCGGTGCAGATATACCGGAATGCCGGCTCAATGACAGCCTGCTCAGCCGCGCAGACGGTCCAGCAAAGCGCGGTGGTGATCCGGCGTTTCTGCCGGATCTGCCCCGATCCCGACCCAACCGTCATACCCCAAGCCCCGCAGCACGGCGATGATCTCCCCTGACCCGGAAGGGCGACCGAGATGTACATGCCGGACAAGCGACCCATGGCGGCTCAGAACCGCGTCCGCGGCGCCTGTCATCCCACCCGTCTCCACCAGCAGCCCCAGGTTCGGCGCCCCGATCTCCTGCAAGATCTCCGCAGCCATATCGTAGCTGTCCAGAAACGCATCGGGCCGCCGCACCCCATCGCCCGGGCAGAGCGTCAGCAACGTACGGGCGGGCGTCGTGGCCACCGCTACCCGCAGGTTCGCCACCAGCGTCGCGCGCGCCTCCGGCCCGTTTGCCGCGCCGGTCAGCAAATGAAGCACCGGCGTCCGCAACGCCTCACAATACCGCAACGACCGGCGCAGATCATAGCGAAAGCGGTCTTCCGCCCCCGGCACCGCCGCAAACCCCCGCGCGCCACCGGCGTAGTTGGGGGGCGGCGCCGCCATCCGCACCATACCGAGCCCGGTGCTCAGAAGCGCCCGCTGCGTGTCCTTCGCCGGTATCTCGTAGGGAAACAGCACCTCGACGCCCTCGAACCCCGCCTCCGCAGCAGCATCGAAGCGGTCAAGATAGGGAAGGTCCGGCCACAGCACGCTCAGATTGGCCGCAAATCGCATCGTCTCATCCGGTCATTCTCCCAAACGACCCCAAAAGGCGCCATCTCACCGCGAAAGCTCTTTCACTTTGCCAAGAAAACTCCCGCCGGAGGCTCCCTCAACTCTATCACACGCACCGTCCCCACCCCTTTCAGCGCCCTGAAACGTCACGGCAACTCGTCGCTGGCAATGATGCGAAAGAACACCCCCGCTGACCACACACCGAACCAGCCATCGTGATGCGCCCCAAGATCCACCAGCCGGTAAAAACTCTTGCGGTCGATCAGCGCCTCGAGATTGGCGCGCACCCGCACGTAGGGCGACGGCTCGCCCGTGCCCGCGTCGCGCGCCACCCGCAGAGGCAGATCGGCGCTGGCCACGGCGCGGTCGCCCACCTGCGTCTCAAAGGTCAAAACCTGATCCTCCCCCCTGCCCGACACCTCGAAATCCACCGCAACAAAAGGCGCGTCGTCCACGGTGATTCCCACTTTCTCCACTGGCGTGACAAGGAAATACCTGCCCTCCTCCTTCTTCAGGATCGACGAGAACAGCTTCACTAGTCCGGGCCGCCCGATGGGCGTGCCTTCGTAGAACCAGGTGCCATCCCGCCCGATCCGCATGTCGAGATCGCCGCAGAACGGTGGGTTCCACAGATGAACGGGCGGCAAACCGCGCGTTTTTGCGGCAGTGATCGAGGCCGCAAGGTTTTCCGCCGACGGTGTCACGGTTTTTTGTCCACTCATTGCTTTTGCCATTTCCCCCGAGCGCGATACACTTACATTCAACATATAATCCAACGGAGCAGGTTGTCATGAGTGATGCAGAAGACATGGTCGCCGAAATCGAAGCCCTCGGCGCCAGGCTCGATCAGGCGCGCGGCTCGATCACGCGGCGCTTTATCGGCCAGCCCCGGGTGGTGGAGCTGACGCTGACCGCACTGCTCTGTGGGGGACATGGCCTGCTCATAGGTCTGCCGGGTCTCGGCAAGACGCGGCTGGTGGAAACGCTGTCGACCGTGATGGGATTGCACGGCAACCGCGTGCAGTTCACGCCCGACCTGATGCCCGCCGACATCCTCGGCTCCGAGGTGCTCGATACCGCCGCCGATGGCTCGCGCGCCTTTCGGTTCATTCAGGGGCCGATCTTCTGCCAGCTGATGATGGCCGATGAGATCAACCGCGCCTCCCCGCGCACCCAATCCGCGCTGCTGCAGGCGATGCAGGAAAAGACCGTGACCGTTGCGGGCGAGGACCGCAGCCTCGGCGTGCCCTTCCACGTGCTGGCGACACAAAACCCCATCGAGCAGGAAGGCACCTACCCCCTGCCCGAAGCGCAGCTGGACCGTTTCCTCGTTCAGATCGATGTGAATTACCCCGACCGCGACACCGAACGCGACATCCTGCTGGCCACCACCGGCGATGAAGAAGCAGAAGCGACCGAAGTCTTCACCGCCGCGGATCTTCTGGCTGCCCAGCAACTTTTGCGCCGGATGCCCGTGGGTGACAGCGTGGTCGAGATGATCCTCGATCTGGTGCGCGCCTTCCGCCCCGAAGAGCCCGACGTGTCCGAACGGGTGCGCGAAACAGTGGCCTGGGGCCCCGGTCCTCGGGCGGCACAGGCGCTGATGCTGACCGTGCGGGCGCGGGCCCTGCTGCACGGGCGGCTTGCCCCTTCGGCGGAGGACGTGATCGACATGGCCCGCCCCGTGCTCAGCCACCGCATGGCGCTCAACTTCGCGGCACGCGCCCGCGGCGACAGCCTGGCTGATCTCATTGACACCACCGCCGCCGATCTGGCCGGGACGAAGGCCGCCGCGTGAACGCACCCGCAGCCTCCCAGCTTTCCGACCGGCCCGACGCCCTGCGCGCCGAGGCCGAGACGGAGGCGGCACGGCTTCCTGCCCTGCTGGCGCGTGCCGACCATCTGGCCGGTGCCGTATTGCTCGGGGATCACGGTCGCAGGCGAGCGGGTCTGGGCGATGACTTCTGGCAGTACCGCCCCGCCCAGATGGGCGATAGCCGCCGGTTGATTGATCACCGCCGCTCCGCCCGGGGCGATCAGGAATTCGTGCGCGAACGCGAGTGGCAGATCGCGCAATCGGTGATGCTCTGGGTCGATCAGGGGGCCTCCATGCGGTTTGCCAGCACGCCGGACCTGCCCACGAAGGCAGACCGCGCGCGCCTGCTGGGGCTGGCCTGCGCCATTCTTCTGGTGCGGGGCGGCGAGCGTGTGGGCCTCACCGGCACCAGCCTGCCGCCCCGGCGCGGCACGGCACAGATCCTGCGGCTGGCGGAGATGTTCACCACCGATACGCATACCGACTACGCCCCGCCCGAACACCGCGCGATGATCCCCTCGGCCCGCGCGGTCTTCATCTCTGATTTCATGGGCGATGTGGAGGAGGTCAAGCTGGCCCTCACCAAGGCGGCCGACCGCGGGGTGCGCGGCGTGCTCCTGCACCTGCTCGACCCGTCCGAGGAATCCTTTCCCTTCCGTGGCCGCACGATTTTCCAGAGCATGGGCGGCAGCCTGACCCACGAGACGCTCAAGGCCGGCGAGTTGAAGGGTCGCTACCTGTCGCGCCTCGCCGACCGCAAGGCGGAGCTTTCCGCGCTGTGTGCCCTGACGGGCTGGCAATACGGGATGCACCGCACCGATGCCTCTGCTCAGTCTGCCCTGCTCTGGCTCTACCGGGCGCTTGATACGGGATCGTTGAAATGACCGTGCTGGGCGGCATCGGCTTCACCGCGCCCTGGCTGTTGCTGGCCCTGCTGGCACTGCCGATCCTGTGGCTGATCCTGCGCGCCGTGCCGCCCGCACCCATCCGGCGGCGCTTCCCCGGCGTGGCGCTTCTGCTTGGCCTGCGCGATGATGAGGCGGTCTCGGACCGCACGCCGTGGTGGCTGCTGTTGCTGCGGGTGCTGGCGGTGGGGCTGATCATCCTAGGCCTGGCCGGTCCCGTGCTGAACCCCGATGCGGATCAGGCGCGTGGCGATGGCCCGCTGCTGATCGTGCTCGATGGCAGCTGGGCGGGTGCCACCCGCTGGCCCGAGCAGACCGATGCCATCGACGCCCAACTGAGCCGTGCCAGCCGCGCGGGCCGTACCGTGGCCTTCCTGTCGCTCACCCGGCCACAGGCGCCCGTGTTTCAGACCGCCGACAGCTGGCGCTCCCGCCTGCCCGGCCTGCAACCCGCCCCCTGGCAACCCGATGCGGCACGCATCGCGCAGATGCGCTCCTTCATTGCCGAGATAGACGGCTTTGACACCCTGTGGTTCAGCGACGGGCTAGACTATCCCGGTCGCGAAGCGCTCCTCGCCGGTTTTGAGGCGCGCGGCACGGTGGAGGTGTACCAGACCGCCGCCAACGTCCTGGCCATGCGCCCCGCCGGTTTCGAGGATGGCGAGGTCACGCTCACGGCCGTGCGCGCCACCGGTGGTCCCGAACGGGAGGTGACCGTGCAGGCGCTCGGTCTGGACCCCGCGGGCAACGCCGGTGTCCTTGGCAGCACCACGACCATTTTCGAACCGGGAGAGACGACCGCGGAGACATCGCTCGACCTACCCGCCGAATTGCGCGCGCGTGTCACCCGGTTTGAGCTTCAGGGCCAGCGTTCCGCCGGCGCGACAACGCTTGCCGACGATGCACTGCGGCGGCGCGAGGTTGCGCTGATCGCGGGCAGTGCCAACCGTGAGGGCTTGCCGCTGCTCTCGCCGATGCACTACGTCGAAAAGGCGCTGGTGCCGACCGCCGATCTCATCCGCGGCGATCTCGGGGATGTGCTGCCCGCCAATCCGGATGTGATCATCCTGGCCGATGTGGCGACGCTGTCGGACGCGGAGGCGGAGGGGCTCAGTACGTGGATCGACGCAGGTGGCCTGCTGGTACGCTTTGCCGGGCCCCGGGTCGCCGCCAGTGACGTCAGCCGCACCGACGAAGACCCGCTGATGCCCGTGCGCCTGCGCGCAGGCGGACGCACCGTCGGCGGGGCGATGAGCTGGGGCGAGCCGAAAGCGCTGGCTCCGTTCCGCGACGGCTCTCCTTTCTTCGGGCTCAGCATCCCGGAGGACGTGCAAGTGACAAGCCAGGTGATGGCACAGCCCGATCCCACGCTGGCCGACCGGGTCATCGCGGAG
This sequence comes from uncultured Roseobacter sp., assembly GCF_947496515.1. Taxonomy (GTDB): domain Bacteria; phylum Pseudomonadota; class Alphaproteobacteria; order Rhodobacterales; family Rhodobacteraceae; genus Roseobacter. The sequence continues at coordinate 159,786 of NZ_CANMDB010000005.1, forward strand.
CTGACCGACGGCACACCGCTTGTCACCCGCAAGGCGCAGGAACAGGGTCAGATCATTCTCTTTCACGTGACAGCCACGGCGGAGTGGTCGACGCTACCGCTCTCGGGGCTTTTCGTACAGATGCTGGAACGGCTCGCCATTTCCAGCGCCACCACCCGGCCCGATGTGACCGCGCTGGAGGGTACCACCTGGACACCGCAGCAGGTCATGGATGGGTTCGGGCGGCTCCGCGATGCGGGCAATCTACCGGGGGTTCCGGGAGCCGATCTGCTGAGCGCTCCGCCCGGCCCTGACATGCAGCCCGGCATCTATGTCTCCGGCGACCGGCAACTGGCGCGCAACGTCATTACCGCCGAGGACGCGCTGACCCCGGTCAGCTGGCCGGAGCGCATCCCGGTGCGCGGCTTTGCCGTGCCGCCCGAACAACCCATCGCGGGGTGGCTTCTGAGCCTCTCCATCGCGCTTCTGCTGGTCGATGTGATCGCCTCTCTGGCGCTGTCGGGCAGGCTGGGCGGTGGCAAGGCGGCGCGCGCCGCCTTGGTCCTAGCTCTGATGGTGCCTTTGAATGTCCCATCGCCCGCTCAGGCTCAGGCCGATGATGCGGATCTTTTCGCGCTGGAAGCCACGGCGGAGCTGACCCTTGCCTATGTGATGACCGGCAACCGCGACATCGACGAGATGTCCCGCGCCGGGCTGCGGGGCCTGTCCAACACACTTATCTTTCGCACCTCTGTCGAACCTGCCGAGCCTATGGGCGTCGACCTTGAAATCGATGAACTGGCCTTCTTCCCGATTATCTACTGGCCCATCACGCCGGATCAGCCGCGCCCGTCATCGGAGGCCTACGCCAAGCTCAACGCCTACCTGCGCTCCGGCGGGCTGATCCTGTTTGACACCCGCGACGCGGATGTGGCCCGCTTCGGACAGGGCAGCCCCAACGGGCGCAAGCTGCAGGATCTGGCCGCCCCGCTGGATGTGCCACCGCTGGAACCGCTGCCAGCCGATCACGTGCTCACCCGCACCTTTTACCTGCTGCAGGACTTCCCCGGCAGGCACACCGGGCGCGACGTCTGGGTCGAGGCAGCCCCACCCGACGCCGAACAGATTGATGGCATGCCTTTCCGCAACCTCAACGACGGCGTCACCCCGGTGGTCATCGGCGGCAATGACTGGGCATCCGCCTGGGCAGTCAGCAACACCGGCGCCCCTATGGTGCCCGTGGGCCGCGGTTTCGCCGGTGAACGCCAGCGCGAGCTGGCTTTCCGTTTCGGCGTCAACCTGATCATGCACGTGCTCACCGGCAACTATAAATCCGACCAGGTCCATGTCCCCGCTCTGCTCGACAGGCTCGGCCAATGACCGGCACGGTGATCTTCGACCCGCTGATCCCGTGGCCCTTGCTGGCCGGTGTCGCGGGCATCGCCCTCGCCGCTCTGGTGCTCGCGGTCTGGCGCGGGCTCAAGGGCTGGCCGCTGCGGGGGCTGGCGGCTGCCGTCGTGCTCGCGGCGCTCACCGGCCCCTCCTACCAGCAGGAGGACCGCGCGCCGCTCACCGATATCGTGATCCTGGCGGAAGATGACAGCGCCAGCCAGCGCCTCTCCGACAGGCCCGATCAGACTGCCACCGCGGCAGAAGCGCTGGCACAACAGATCGCCGCACGCCCCAACACCGAGGTGCGCCGCATCACCGTGACCGACGGCGAAGGCGACGCAGGCACGCAGCTGATGACAGCACTCTCCACCACCCTCGCGGAAGAGCCCCGCGCGCGCATCGCGGGGATCCTCGCGCTGAGTGACGGCCGCGTCCACGACAGCACACTGCCGCTGGATCTGCCCGCGCCCATGCATCTGTTGATGACCGGCAAAGAAACCGACTGGGACCGCCGGTTGCAGATCCGAAACGCGCCCGCCTTCGCCATCATCGGCGAGCCGGTGACGCTGACCCTGCGGGTTGAGGATATGGGGGCCGCGCCTGCCGGGACCGGTCTCGCACCGCTGGAGATCTCCGTCGATGGCGCGCCGCCCCAGCAGTTCCAGGTGCCCTTGGGCGAGGATATCGAGCTGCCCGTGACCCTGCCCCACGGTGGGCGCAACGTGATCCAGTTCACCGTGCCCGGCGCACCGGGGGAGCTGACGGAACGCAACAACACCGTGCTGATACAGATGAACGGCGTGCGCGACCGGCTGCGCGTGCTGTTGATATCGGGTGAGCCGCATCCCGGCGGGCGCACCTGGCGCAACCTGCTGAAATCCGACAGCTCCGTCGATCTGGTGCATTTCACGATCCTCAGACCCCCCGAGAAACAGGACGGCGTCCCGGTGGGCGAGCTCAGCCTGATCGCCTTTCCCACCCGCGAGCTCTTTCTGGAAAAGATCAACGACTTCGATCTGATCATCTTTGATCGCTACAAGAAACGCGGCCTGCTGCCCTCGCTCTATCTGGAGAATGTGGCGAATTACATCCGCCAGGGTGGCGCGGTGCTGGTGGCGGCCGGGGCTGATTTCGCCGGCGCCGAAAGCATCTATCGCTCGCCACTGGGCAGCGTTCTGCCCGCCGCCCCCACCGCCCGTGTGCTCGATGAGGCCTACCGCCCCAAGGTGACCGATCTCGGGGCACGCCATCCCGTGACCACGGATCTGCCCGACAGCGGTGACTGGGGGCGCTGGCTGCGGCACGTGGATATCACCGGGACCGAAGGCGACACCGTGATGTCCGGCGTCGATGACCGCCCGCTTCTGGTGCTGAACCGCGTGGGCGAAGGGCGCGTGGCGCTGCTGGCCTCCGACCATGCCTGGCTCTGGAACCGCGGCTACGAGGGAGGCGGCCCGCAACTTGAACTTCTGCGCCGTCTCGCCCACTGGATGATGAAAGAGCCTGAGCTGGAGGAAGAGGCGCTGACCGCCGAGGCCACCGGCCAGAGCATGCGCATCGAACGCCGCACCCTTGGCGAAACCGTGCCGCCCGTGACCATCACCGATCCCGCGGGCGTCGTCACCACGCTCGATCTGACGGAGACCTCGCCGGGCGTGTTCTCGACCACCTTTGAAGGGCCTGAGATCGGGCTCTACCGGCTGGAGAACGGCGACCAATCCGCCGTGATCGGGCTGGGCCCCGCCGCCCCGCGCGAGTTCGAGCAGACCATCGCCACCGGTGATGTGCTCGGACCTGTCATCAGCCCGCTGCGCGGCGGCATCCTGCGGCTGGAGGATGGCATCCCCCGTCTGCGCGACGTGCGCGCGGGACGTCCCGCCGCTGGTCGTGGCTGGGTCGGGCTGACACCGCGGGATGCGTTTGAAACCCGGGACGTGCGCCAGACCAACCTCTTGCCGGGCTGGCTGGTGCTGCTGCTCTCGGCCGGTCTGATCACCGCCGCCTGGCTGCGGGAAGGCCGCCGCTGACCGCGGGCGGATTAAACAGATCTTCACCTTGAACGGCCAGAGTGATCGGGACGGGTACGAAGGATTCCGGTGATCCGATGACACTTGCCAGCAGACTGGCGGAGGAACGCCGTGGCCGCTTGGCCGCCGAACGCCTGCTTGAGCTCAAGCAGGCGGAGCTTTTTGCCGCAAACCGCAAATTGGGTGAACACGCCAAGGCGCTCTCCCACCAGATCGTGGAAACCCGGGCCGAGGTTGCCACCGTCCGGGACGAAAACCAGCGTGTCAAATCAGACCTGTCCGCCGCGCACGAAAAGATCGATCTGGTCGAACGCCGCCTGCTCTATGCGGTGGAGGCGATCAAGGACGGCTTTGCCCTCTTCAGCCCGGAGCTGGAGATGATCATGGCCAACAACGCCTATCTGGCCGCCTTCGACGGGCTGGAAGAGGTGCGCCCCGGGATCAACTACGTCACCATCCTGCAGTTGCTGACGGACGAAGGCATCGTCGACATCGGCGAGGATACCCCCGCCCACTGGCGCGAGCGGATGATCCAACGCATGCAAAGCCCGCAGCCTGAGCCGGTCGTGGTCCGGCTCTGGAACGGTGAATACGTGCGCATGATCGACCGCCGGGGGCCCGATGGCGACATCCTCTCGCTCGGGCTCAACATCACCGAAAGCGTCGTCTACGAGCAAAAGCTCAAAGAGGCGCGGCGCCGGGCCGAGGCCGCCAACCACGCCAAATCCGCCTTCCTTGCCAATATGAGCCACGAGATCCGCACACCCATGAACGGGGTCGTCGGCATGGCCGATGTGCTGGCCGATACCGAGCTCAGCGATGATCAGCGACTGTATGTGGAGACCATCAAGAACTCCGGCGAGGCATTGCTCGTTATCATCAACGACGTGCTCGACTACTCCAAGATCGAGGCAAAGCGCCTGCGGTTGCAGGCGCAACCCTTCGATCTGGAACAATCCATTCTGGAAGTGATGATGCTGCTGCAGTCCTCGGCGCAGGACAAGAGGCTCAGCCTCGTGCTGGACTATGACTTCTTCACAGCCCCAAGCTACATGGGCGATCCCGGGCGGATCCGCCAGATCCTCACCAATCTGCTGGGCAATGCGGTCAAATTCACGTCCCAGGGCCATGTGATGGTCCGGGTGCGCAGCAGCGTCGAGGTCGAAGGCGGCCCGGTCACCCTGCAGATCACGGTGGAGGACACCGGGATCGGCATCGCCGAGGATATGATCGACCATGTCTTTGGCGAATTCACGCAGGTGGAAAACGAACGCAACCGCCAGTTTGATGGCACGGGCCTTGGCCTCGCGATCACCCGGCAGCTCGTTCAGATGATGGACGGGCGCATCTGGCTGACCTCGCAGGAGGGGGAGGGGTCGTGCTTCGGGTTCGAGATCAAGCTGCCCACGGCCACGGCAGGCGGTCCTGACCCGGCCGAACTGCCGGAAGGTCTGCGCCACGTGATGGTGGTTGAACCGGTTCCCGCCGTCCGCGCAGTGCTGGCACGCCATCTTGAACGGCTGGGTCTGAAAGTCACCGGCTGCGCAGACGTGGGCGCCGCAAAAACGGCACTTGTCGAGACGGTGGATCTGGTCCTGCTCGCGCCTTCACTGGCCGATGCGGGCGAGCAGATCGCCAAGGCCGGGCAAATCAGCCACATGGGCGCGGGCACCCCCGGAACAGGCAGCGGCAGTCCGAAACCCTTTGCCCGGCAGGAGCTTCTGTCCTGGCTCTGTCGCTGGCACGCTCCCCAGCACGCCGGAAACACCGCTGCGCCCGATGCGCCGGACGCATCGGTGCCGGAGGCCGCAACCGATCAGCGGCTCATGCGGGTTCTGGCGGCGGAGGACAACAAGACCAACCAGCTGGTTTTTCGCAAGATGCTCAAAACGGCGCAGATCGACCTTCAATTCGCCGCTGACGGGGTCGAGGCCGTCGCCGCCTACGAAAGCTTTGCGCCCGATCTGATCTTTATGGACATCTCCATGCCGCGCATGGACGGTCGCGAAGCCACCCGCACGATCCGCGCGCTGGAGGCGGACAGCGGCACCCATGTTCCCATCATCGCCCTGACGGCCCACGCGATGGAGGGTGATGATGCAGAGATTCTGGCAGATGGGCTTGACCTCTACATGACCAAACCGGTGCGCAAAGGGGATCTGCACGCCCGCATCACCGAGCATTGCCCGGCGGGGGTGACAGCCCCCTTTCCCGTCGAAGATGATCAGGAGGCCGGGTAGTCCCGCACGAAAACGGGCGCATCAGGCTCCGACAGATCGGGCTGATACTGGTAGCCGCCTGTCTCGAACCCCTGCAGATCCGCCGGATCCGACAGCCGCTTCTGGATGATGAACCGCGCCATGGCGCCGCGCGCCTTCTTGGCAAAGAAGCTCACGATCCTGGGGCCCTTGCCGTCCCCCTTGTCTTCCATGAAGGCCGGGGTGATCACCCGCAGGCTGAGCGCCTTGAGGTCCACCGCGCCAAAGTATTCCTGGCTCGCACAGTTCACCAGAACGTCGCTGCCCGTGGCCTCCGCCTGCGCGTTCAGCGCTTTGGACAGGTCATCGCGCCAGTATTGGTAGAGCGTCTTGCCCCGCCGCGTCTTGAGCTTGCTGCCCATCTCCAACCGGTAGGGCTGGATCGCGTCGAGCGGGCGCAGCACACCGTAGAGGCCCGAGAGGATGCGCAGATGATCCTGCGCCCACCGCATCTCGTCATCGCTGAGGCTTTCGGCCTCCAGCCCCTGATATGTGTCGCCCGCAAAGGCCAGCGCCGCCGGGCGTGTCGCCTCACCATCAGGCGTGGCCTCAAAGGCCGCAAACCGGTGGCGGTTCAGCCGCGCCAGATCGTCCGACAGCCCCATCAGATCCTTGAGCGCACCCAGCGTGAGGTTGCGCGCGGTCTTGACCAACCGCACCGCGTCTTCCTGAAAGTCAGGCTCGGTCGTGGTGACCGCCCGCTCTGCCCAGTCCAGCCGCTTGGCTGGGGATACCACCACCAACATATATCTACCCCTTGTGGCCTGTACGCTCTACACCACTCGATGTAGAGCATCGCGCGGCCGATTCCCATCGTCGATTTCTCAAGCATCGCACGCGCAGCAGCACGCTGCTCCGCCGCAATCCCGTACCAGGCGATCTAGCCCGCCTCGCGCAGCACGTCCAGAAACGCAGGCCCGAATCGTTCTGCTCGGCGCGCACCCAGAATCCGCTCCAGGCTGGACGCATCGGCGCTTCGCAGCTGCGCTACCTTCGCCAGAAGCGAGGCAGAACAGCTCAGCGGTTTGCAGGTCCCGTCACCCCCCCGCGACAGATCCGCCTGCACTTCCAGCAGCCTGTCATAGACCGATCCCGACACGCGCCCCGCCAGCTTGCGCCGCGTCGGGTGCATCTGCTCGGCCTCGCCAACGATCACCTCCAGAAAGGCCGCGCCATAGCGTTCGAGCTTTTTGGCGCCCACACCGCTGATCTGTGCCATCTGGTCGAGGTTCCCAGGCCGGGTCTGCGCCATCTCGATCAGCGTCCGGTCGTTGAAAATCACGTAGGCGGGCACGCGCGCGGCCTCCGCAAATCCGCGCCGCCGGGCCTTGAGCGCGGACAGCAGCGGCGCGTCTTCCTCCGACACCATCTCGCGCACAGCGGGGCGGCGCGTGGCCGCCGCCTGTCGCAGCGTATCGCGGCGCAGATCAATCGTGGCCTCTGCCCGCAGGATCGGCAGGGCGGCATCGGTCATGCGCAACGCCCCGTGCCGCTCGGGATCCGGGCGCACCAGATCGTGCCCCATCATCTGCCGGAAAATCGCCTGCCAGACCCGCTTGTCGTGCTCCTTGCCCACGCCGTAGGTCGGCAGGGATTGATGGCCGCGGGCGCGGATCTTGTCGGTTTCGGTGCCGGTCAGAATGTCGATCAGATGCCCCGCCCCGAACCACTCATCGGTGCGCAGCATCGCCGACAGCGCCTTGCGCACCGATGTCGTCCCGTCGAATACCTCCGGCGGGCTGTCGCACAGATCACACGATCCGCACGCTTCCTTTGTCTCGCCGAAATACCCCAGCAACGTCGCGCGCCGGCACGTCAGGGCCTCCGCCAGCCCCAGCAGCGCGTTGAGCCGGGCGTGATCGGCCCCGCGCCGTTCGGGCGGCGCCAGCCCTTCGTCGATCTGCGTGCGGCGCAGGCGGATGTCATCGGGTCCAAACAGGGTGAGCGTCTCAGCGGGCGCCCCGTCGCGGCCCGCGCGCCCGATCTCCTGATAATAGGCTTCGATGGATTTGGGCAGATCCGCATGGGCGACCCAGCGGATGTCGGGCTTGTCGATGCCCATGCCAAACGCCACCGTCGCCACCACGATCAACCCGTCTTCGCGCTGGAACCGCGCCTCGGCGTCGCGGCGCGCATCGGCCTCCATCCCGCCGTGGTAGTGCAACGCCGTATGCCCGGCCTCGCGCAGCGCACGCGCCAGCCCTTCGGTCTTGGCCCGCGTGCCGCAGTAGACGATGCCCGACTGCCCCTTGCGCGCGGCGGCAAAGCTCAGGATCTGCTGGCGCGGGCTGTTCTTAGCGGCAAAGGCAAGGTGGATGTTGGGCCGGTCGAACCCGCCCAGAAACCGCCGCGGCGCCTCGCCGTCAAAGAGCTTCTGCTCGATCTCCGCGCGCGTTTCCGCATCTGCCGTGGCGGTAAAGGCGGCCAGCGGCACCCCCAGATCCCGGCGCAGCGCCCCGATCCGCAAATAGTCAGGCCGAAAGTCATGACCCCACTGGCTGACGCAATGCGCCTCATCCACGGCGATCAGCGACACGCCCGCGCGGCGCAACAGCCCCGCCGCCCCGGCGGAGGCCAGCCGTTCCGGCGCCATGTAGAGCAGTTTGAGCGAGCCCTCGCGCAGCGCGTCCATCACAGCGTCGGTTTCTTCGGGGGTGTTGCCCGATGTCAGCGCACCGGCGGCCACGCCCGCCTCCTGCAGGCCGCGCACCTGATCGCGCATCAGCGCAATCAGCGGTGAAATCACCACCGTCACCCCGTCCCGCATCAGCGCAGGCAGCTGGAAACACAGGGATTTGCCGCCGCCCGTGGGCATGATCGCCAGCACGTTTTCGCCAGCGGCCACAGCCTCCACAATCTCGCCCTGCCCGGGGCGAAACGCCTCAAACCCGAAAACCTGCTGCAACAGCCCGACCGCGCCCGTCATGGCCACCCTCATGTGATGATCCTGCTCGTTTCAGGCAGAATCCCACATGGCGCCAAACGGCACAAGAGCGCAGCCCGTCATTGTCCCGAAAATATGGGGGGTCGGTCGGGTCAGCCGATCGTTAGACGAACAGCGCGTAGTTGTTCACCAGCACGATGCGCAGGACCGCCACCCCCAGCAGCACGGCGAGGGGGGCCAGATCGATCCCGCCCATCTGGGGCAGCACCCGGCGGACAGGCCCGTAGATCGGCTCCAGGATGCGGTTGAGCATGTACCAGATCTGCGCGACCAGCTGCTGGCTCGTGTTCAGCACCTGGAAATTGATCAGCCAGCTCATGATCACATGCGCGATGATAAAGAACCACAGCACGTTGAGCAGCAGCATCAGGATTTCAAACAGCGATTGCATGGGCCGACCTTTCCTTGCGTCTGCCTGAATTAAGCCGCACGCGCGCCCTGCGCAAGCCCGCAGCGCGCTCTTGGTTGACCGCCCGCAGGCCGCGCTTGCCAGCACCGCGTGTGGCTGATCTACCGGCAGAGGGCGCAGCAAAAGGGGCAGCAGCATGGACAGCGCGCGAAAACGCATCTGGGGGTGGTACGCCTTTGACTGGGCGAGCCAGCCCTACAACACGCTCCTGATCACCTTTATCTTTGCGCCCTACATCGGCGAGCTTTTGGGCGACGGCGCGCGCGCGCAGGCCGCCTGGGGCTTTGGCATCGGGGCGGCGGGCGTCGTCATCGCCGTGCTCGCCCCGGTTCTGGGGGCCATCGCCGATACCAAGGGCCGACCGATGCCCTTCATCTGGGCCTTCTCGGCGCTCTACGTGCTGGGCAGTGCGGGTCTGTGGTTTGCCGATCCTGCGGGCTTTCACCTGCCGCTGATCCTGGGGTTCTTCGCACTCGGCCTCATCGGGATGGAGTTCGCGACGATCTTCACCAACGCCATGCTGCCGGGTCTCGGCCCGGCGCGCGACATCGGGCGCATTTCCGGCACCGGCTGGGCCATCGGCTATCTTGGTGGCTTCGTGGCACTCGTGATCATGCTGCTCTTCTTCGCGGAGAGTGCGGCGACCGGGCGGACGTTCATTGGCCTGGAACCGGCACTGGGGCTCAATGCCGAAGCCCGCGAAGGTACGCGTTTTGTCGGCCCGCTCACGGCGCTCTGGTACGCGCTTTTCATGATCCCCTTCTTTGTCTGGGTGCGTCCAGCACCACCACCCGCGGAGCCCGGCAGCGTCGGGCAGGCCCTGCGCGATCTGGGCCAGACGCTGCGCCGCCTGCCGCGTCGCCCGTCGCTGTTTTCCTACCTCGGAGCATCGATGTTCTACCGAGACGCGCTCAACGGGATCTACGCTTTCGGCGGCATCTATGCGCAGGGCGTGCTCGGCTGGTCGGTGGTGGACACCGGCATCTTTGGCATCATCGCCATAATCACCGGCGCGATCTTTGCCTGGGCGGGCGGGCACGCGGATGCGCGTTTCGGCCCGGCGATCGTGATCAGACTGTCGATCTGGGTTTTGCTGGCGGTGACCACCGCCATCGCCTTTGTCAGCCGCGACAGCCTCTTCGGCATCGCGCTAACGCCGGACAGCACGGCCCCCGACGTTGCCTTCTACACCATTGGCGCCTGTATCGGCGCGGCAGGCGGCACGCTGCAATCGGCAAGCCGGTCGATGATGGTCCGCCAGGCGGACCCCGCACGCATGACCGAAGGCTTCGGCCTCTATGCGCTGTCGGGCAAAGCGACCAGCTTTCTGGCGCCGGTGCTTGTCGGCGTGGCAACGGCGATCAGCGGATCTCAGCAAATCGGCGTCACCCCGATTATCGGACTGTTCATCATCGGGCTGATACTGTTAGCCTTCGTCAAGCCAAACGGAGACCGCCGCCCATGATCCGCCCTACGCTTGCCGCCGCCGCGGCGCTCGTGCTTGGTCTCGCGTCCTGTTCGGAGGCCCCCGCGCCGCAGCCCGAGACGCGCGTGCTGCCCACCATCGGCACCTCCGGCCATGCGCAAAGCGACAAACCTGCCAAGCAGCTTTTCGGAGCGAAGCAGGCGGCCTCGCGCGCCACCCCAGCTCCTTTCGGCAGCTACTCCAAGGGCTGCATGGCGGGCGGTGCGCAACTGGCCGAGACAGGGCCCACATGGCAGGCCATGCGCCTGTCGCGCAACCGCAATTGGGCGCATCCCGCCACCGTCGACTACGTGCAGGATCTCAGCCGTCAGGCCGCGCGCCAACCGGGATGGAACGGGCTTTATGTGGGCGATCTCAGCCAGCCGCGCGGCGGGCCGATGCTGTCGGGTCACGCCAGCCACCAGATCGGGCTCGATGCGGACATCTGGCTGCGCCCCGCGGACAACCTGTCGCTGTCAGTGGCGCAGCGGGAGAATATCTCGTCGATCTCCCTGCGCCGCAATCGCGGGGCTTTCGTCAACGATAACTGGACCCGCCAGCACCATGAGATCCTCAAGGCCGCCGCCTCGGATCCGCGGGTCGCACGGATCTTCATCTTCCCCGGCGCCAAGGTGCGCATGTGCCAGGACGCCACCGGCGACCGCAGCTGGCTCCGCAAGATCCGCCCCTGGTACGGGCATCACTACCATTTCCACGTGCGCCTTGCCTGTCCCGCGGGGGCGCGTGGCTGCGTTGATCAGAACCCGCCACCGCCCGGCGACGGCTGTGCCGATGCGCAGGCCTGGGTCAATACCATCCTGAACCCACCGCCGCCCGACCCTAACGCGCCCGCACCCTGGCCCCGGCGCGAGATCCGGCTCGCGGATCTGCCCCAGCAATGCGCCGACGTCTTGCAATAGGGTCGGTTGCGCTTCTTCTTCTGTTTTTCGGCGCCAAGACCCTACTCTCATATTACCCGATCCCGCCGCAGCCGCGCGTGCCCGCAGCACGGCAACCAGCGCAGCATCTTTCCACCTATATCTGGCGTCTGGATGAGGATTGGTTTGGCGGCCTGTCGGCCCTTGAGCTTTCCGCCGATGGCACTGGCTTTTTCGCGGTAGGCGACCGCGGCCGGATGATCGAGGGCCAGCTTGAACGCAGCGGAAACGGGATCACCGGCGCCCGGGTGACGCGGCAGAAACAGCTGGTGGATGCAGACGGCGCCGTGATGATCTGGCCTTTCACAGACGCCGAAGGCCTTGCCATCACCGAGGATGGCGGCCTGTTCATCTCCTTCGAACGCCAGATCCGTGTGCTCTACTACCCCGATTTCAACGCCCTGCCGCAGGAGCCAGGCTACACCCGCGCCTGGCGCGCGATCCACATTAAGCAGGGGCTGGAGGCGCTGGCCATCGCGCCCGACGGCACGCTCTACACCCTGCCGGAGACCGCCCCCTTTGGCGCGTCCGTGTCGCTGGTCTACCGCCGCAGCCCGGGCGGAGACTGGACCCAGCCTTTTACCCTGCCGCTCGATGACGTCTTTGTGCCGGTGGGCGCAGACTTCGGCCCGGACGGGCGCCTTTATCTGCTGGAAAGGGACTTCCGCTGGTTCGGCTTTCGCACCCGGATCCGCGCGATGACCGTGACACCCCGGGGTGTCGAGCAGATCGAGACGCTGCTGGAAACGCCGCTCTTTCAATACGGCAACCTCGAAGGGCTCTCCGTCTGGCGCGATGACGACGGGCGCATCCGCCTGACCATGATCGGCGATGACAACTTCCTGCCCGTGCTCAAGACCGAGATCGTCGAATACATCCTGCAGGAGTGACTTGCGCCCGCGTGGCCTTGGGCCTAAAGACGCCACGTCGGTCACACGGCCCGACCAAGTGCCGCACCCTTGCCAAAACGGATACATCAAATGACACGCGCTCACCTTCCCGGCATTCTTGCCATGGCCGCCATCGTGGTTGCCTCCAACATCCTCGTGCAATTCCTCTTCGGCCAGTGGCTGACCTGGGGGGCCTTTACCTATCCGCTGGCCTTTCTGGTCACCGATGTGATGAACCGGGTCTACGGTGCTGGCCCGGCGCGCCGCGTGGTCTTTGTGGGCTTTCTGGTGGGTGTGGGCTGTTCGCTGTTCGGCACCCAGATCATCGGGGAGTATGGCCCGCTGGTGACGCTGCGCATCGCCGTGGGTTCCGGCCTCGCGTTCCTGACCGCGCAACTGCTGGACGTGGCGATATTCTCGGCCCTGCGACAGGGCCGCTGGTGGCGCGCTCCGCTCGCCTCCACCCTGATCGGCAGCACCGTGGACACCGCGCTGTTCTTCACCATCGCCTTCTCCGCGAGCCTCGCGTTTCTGGAGCTCGGCAATGACGTCAGCTGGGCAGGTGAGATGCTGCCTTTGCTGGGGTTGGGGCCTGTCGCTCCGCTGTGGGTCTCTCTTGCCGTGGCTGACTGGATGGTCAAGCTGTCGCTGGCGCTTCTGGCGCTGGTCCCCTTCCGCATGATCACGGCGCGGCTGGTGCCTGTGAGCTGAGGTCCCGCACCCGCCGGGCCCTGGGGCAGCGCGCCGGGCGACCTCGCGCCCGGCGGGCACCGCAGCTGCATCCATCGCGAAAAGATCCGCAATCGCCGCGCCGGAACGCCCAATCTGATGCCCCCCTTGGCAGCCCTCCGGCCCCTCCGTGCCATCCCGCCAATGTTAACGAAAAAACACTTGGCGTTTTTTAAAACCTGTGCCACCGTCGGGACAGCAGAAACAGATAGGTAAAGGAGGTGATCCAGTGTCAAGAAAGGTATTGGAGCGAGGTGTCGGAACAGCTTTGGAGGTCGCCTGCTGAGGCAGCCCTTGACGGGCAGAACTCCTGAGTGGACATCGGTCTAACCGATCCCCCTCCTGAAACCATTCGATTGGGCCGCACGACCACCGTGCGGCCCTTTTACGTGAAATCCGCGCATCAGCCAGCGGCAACAGCGCCCACCGCAAAATGCGCGTCAGGCTGCAGGCACCGCTTCGGCGCCCAGCGAGCGCCACGCCGGCTCTTCGGTATCGTAGGTCTCCGTCTCTACCGGCATCAGTTTGCCAAAGGTTTCGATCATCTCCGCAGCATTCTCCGGCGCGCCCACGACCACGTAGCGGTCGACCTCACTGATCGACCGGATGCGGGATTTGATCGAATCCCAACTCAGGCTCGCACCCGTCTCGGCGCCGTCATAGTGATCGAAGATCAACAGCATATCGACCTTTTCGCGCGCATCGAAGACATCGTTCATATAGCGCGCCATCGCGGTCATATCCTCGCGCGAGACCTTGCCCGCGATGCGAAAGGCGAAAAGATCATCGCGGCTGGTCGCGATCTGCGTGATCGAAGATGTGGTCAACATTCCCGGTTCCTTTCTCTATCCTGTCATGGGAAGACGCGCGTCACGGGCCGGTTGTTCCGCGTCCACACGATTTGATGGGGGCGAAATGCTTCAGATCACCAAAGACATTGTCCTGCAGGACTGGGAACTGACAGAAAGCTTCGTGCGCGCTTCGGGCCCCGGCGGCCAGAACGTCAACAAGGTCGCCACGGCGGTCGAGTTGCGGTTCGAGGCCGCCCGCTCCCCCGCCCTCGCGCCGCCCGTCAAGACCCGTCTGAAGCGGCTCGCCGGACGCCGCTGGACCACCGAGGGCGCGCTGATCATCCAGTGTGACGAGACCCGCAGCCAGGCCCGCAACCGCGACATCGCCCGCGACCGTCTGGCAGAACTGATCCGCAAAGCGCTCGTTCGCCCCAAAAAACGGATCCCGACACGGCCCACACCCGGCTCCAAGAAACGCCGGTTGAAGGCCAAGAAAACCCGCGGCGAGGTCAAGGCGCTGCGCGGCAAGGTCGACCCGGAGAGCTGAAACGCCCGCACGAGCACCAGATCCGGCGGCGCCGAAACCAGTCAAAACCCCGCTCTGTCGTCCCGGCGCCCCGGACCCGAAGGGCCGGGCAGCGCCCGCCCCTCCTCGATGGAGGGAAGGGCGCTTCCCCCCGCATTCCGTCCGATATAACTCCCCACGCTTGAAATAAATATACTTATTTCCAGATGCTTATCAGAAATGAGGTACGCACCTCAAAAAATGACGTGACAGGCGCGACACCCTTCCCCTAGCGTAAGCCTATCCAAATACCGAATCGGCACGTACCGGTCGGAGAGGATCACTAGGGAGGAATCACATGAAACACGCACACCTGGCATCCGCCAGCGCACTCGGCCTGCTCGTCGCAGGCATGGGCGCATCCGCACAAGCCGACGAACTCACCCTCTGCTGGGCCGCCTGGGACCCCGCGAACGCGCTCGTCGAGCTCTCCAAGGAATTCGAGGAACAGTCCGGCCACACCATGAATTTCGAGTTTATCCCCTGGCCCAACTTCGCCGACCGGATGCTCAACGAACTGAACTCCCGCGGCGATCTCTGCGACCTGCTCATCGGCGACAGCCAGTGGATCGGCGGCGGCGCCGAGAACGGCCACTACGTCAAGCTGAACGACTTCTTCGACGCTGAAGGTATCTCCATGGGCGATTTCGCCGATGCCACCGTCTACGCCTATTCCACCTGGCCCAAAGGCACCGAAAACTACTACGCCCTGCCCGCCATGGGCGACGCCAACGGCTGGTTCTACCGCAAGGACTGGTTCGCCCGCGACGACATCCGTGCCGCCTTCCTCGAGGCCACGGGCCGCGAGCTGGCCGAACCCGCCAGTCAGAAAGAACTGCTCGAAATCGCGCAATTCTTCCAGGGCCGCGAGATCGACGGACAGACAGTCTATGGCGCGGCGATCTTCACCGAGCGTGGCTCGGAAGGGATCACCATGGGTGTCACCGGCGCGCTCTACCCCTGGGGGTTCAAATACGAAAACACCCCCGGCTCCTACGACATGGAAGGCGCCGTGAACTCGCCCGAAGCCGTCGAGGCACTGGAATTCTACAAGGAATTCTACGAAACCGCGACCCCGCCGGGCTATACCAACTCCTACATGGGCGAGAGCCTCGACGCCTTCAAATCAGGCCAGGTCGCCATGGCCATGAACTGGTTCGCCTTCTTCCCCGGTCTCTACGCCGACCCGAACACCGGCGGCGACAAGATCGACTTCTTCGTCAACCCACCGCAAAATCAGGCGGGTTCCACCCTCGGTGGCCAGGGCATCTCCGTTGTCTCCTACTCCGACAAACAGGATGCCGCGCTAGACTACATCAAGTGGTTCGCCGATCCGGAGGTTCAGCAGAAATGGTGGGATCTGGGCGGCTACTCGGCCCATAAGGCCGTACTCGAAAGCCCCGACTTCGTGGACAGCGCGCCCTTCGCCGGCGACTTTCTCGAGGCCATGGGCGCGGTGCAGGATTTCTGGCAGGAACCGGCCTACGCCGAGCTTCTGCTGGCCATGCAAAAACGCATCCACGACTATGTGGTGGCCGATCAGGGCACGGCTCAGGAAGCGCTCGACAAGCTGATCGAGGACTGGACCGAAACCTTCGAGGACGAAGGCAAGCTCTGATCGCTCCGGTATCCCGGGCCTGACCCGGGATCTCCCAACACCGAGAGCGGCGTACCATCGCCCCTCTCGTCCCCTCAACCCGTAAGGTGGATCCCCTCGCCTCACGCCGGGAAAGCTGTGCCAGATGACCGAAACGCCCCTCACTCACGCCGCCCGGGCGACACCGCCCAGCGTCGCGCGCAAGATCAAGGGCCTCAGCGACCGCGCCATCGCCTGGATCTTCGTGGGCCCAACGATCTTCCTGCTGCTGGCGATCAACATCTTCCCGCTGATCTGGACGATCAACCTCAGCTTCACCAACTTCCGCGCCAACCGCCCGGGCCGCGAGGTCGACTACGTGGGCCTGCGCAACTACGAACGCATCCTGAACGACAGCGACATCTGGCTGAACATGCAGGCCACCGCGCATTTCCTCTTCTGGACGATCCTGCTGCAGGTGCTCATCGGCTTCACGCTGGCCTACCTGATCAATAAGAAGTTCAAAGGCAACGACCTCTGGACCACGATCATCGTGTTGCCGATGATGCTCAGCCCGGCCGTGGTCGGCAACTTCTGGAAGTTCCTCTACCAACCACAAATCGGCCTCTTCAACTACATCGTCGCTTTCTTCACCGGCAAAGACCCCTCCAGCTTCGAGATGCTGGGCTCGGTACAGCTCGCCCCGTGGTCCATCGTCATCGTCGATACCTGGATGTGGACGCCCTTCGTCATGCTGATCTGCCTCGCGGGCCTGCGCTCCATCCCCGACTACATCTACGAGGCAGCCGAAATCGACCGCGCCTCCAAACTGCGCCAGTTCTTCACCATCACCATCCCCATGGTGCTCCCCTTCCTGATGCTGGCCGTCCTCTTCCGCGGCATCGAAAACTTCAAGATGTTCGATCTGGTGGTCCAGCTCACCGGCGGCGGCCCCGGCTCCACCACAGAACTCACCTCCATCAACCTCAAACGCGAAGCCTTCGAAAAATGGCGCACCGGCTACGCCAGCGCCTACGCCATCATCCTCTTCGTCACCGTCTTCGGCCTCGCCTCCATCTACGTCAAGGCGCTCAACAAGGTGAAAGAACGATGACCCGGCTCTCTCATCTTGCCAGAAAAACTCTCGGGGGGAGCGGGCATCGCCCGCGGGGGGCAGACAGCCCCCAACCCCGCCCAACCACAGGCGCACCGATATGAGCAGTTTCTCCGCCACCGCCCCAAGCGCCCGCTCCAAATGGTTTGCCGGCACACTCGTCATCCTCTACGCGCTGATCACCATGATCCCGCTGGCCTGGATCATGCTCACCGGCTTCAAATCCCCCGCCGACGCGATCAGCTACCCGCCCAAGGTCTTCTTCGAGCCCACGCTCGAAGGCTACGTAAACCTCTTCACCACCCGCACGCGGCAAACCGACGACTTCCTCGCCGCCAACCCGCCCCAAACCTGGTACGAGGAGATCGTGCGCCAGTACGACATGGTCATCGCAGGTCCGTCGAAATTCGGCGAAAGGTTCCTCAACTCGGTCATCATCGGCTTTGGCTCCACCTTCCTCAGCATCTTTCTGGGCACCCTCGCCGCCTACGCCTTTTCCCGCTTTAAGATACCGCTCGCCGACGATCTGCTCTTTTTCATCCTCAGCACCCGCATGATGCCGCCCATCGCCGTGGCGATCCCCATCTTCCTGATGTACCGACAACTGGGCCTCAGCGACACGCACCTCGGCATGATCCTGCTCTACACGGCGGTGAATATCTCCCTCGCGGTCTGGCTCCTGAAAGGCTTCATCGACGAGATCCCCCGCGAATACGAGGAGGCCGCCCTCATCGACGGCTACACCCGCTTCCAGGCGTTCTACAAGGTCGTGCTGCCCCAGGCCGCCACGGGTATCGCGTCCACGGCCATCTTCTGCCTGATCTTCGCCTGGAACGAATACGCCTTCGCCGTGCTGCTGACCTCGGGCACCGCGCAAACCGCCCCACCCTTCATCCCCACGATCATCGGTGTCGGCGGGCTGGACTGGCCCGCGGTCGCGGCCGGGGCGACAATCTTCCTGCTGCCGGTGATGATCTTCACCGTCGCCCTGCGCAAACATCTGTTGAGGGGGATTACTTTCGGAGCCGTCCGCAAATGAAGCCACCAACAAGATCACCGGGGCTCCGCCCGTTCGCGCCTGAAACGCGCCCCCGGCGCCTTTTCAGGACGGCGTTCACTCTTCGGAGCGGTCCGCACATGACCTTAACCATCCCCTGCCCGACCGCGCGGCGCGCACCGACGTTATACCGACGGCATACCGACACGGCACCGACGTCTCGCCGACGCCCATCGGAGGCCCCGATATGAGCCAGTTCATCCAGGGTCTTCTCCGCCTCAAACGCGGCCCGTGGGAGATGGTCGCGACCCTCCTCATCGCGCTCGGCGTCTTCATGCTGATGCAGCCTTTCGTGATGTGGGGCTTCACCTACTCCTTCATCACCACCCTCATCGGCACGGTGATGTTCATCATCGTCAGCCATTTCCGGGAGTAGGCGCATGGCGCAGATCATCATCAAGAACGTCCGCAAGGAGTTCGGTGATTTCACCGCCGTGAAGGAATCGAGCTTCACCATCGAGGACGGCGAATTCTTCATGCTGCTGGGGCCTTCGGGCTGCGGCAAGACGACGACCCTGCGGATGATCGCGGGGCTCGAACTCCCCACCTCTGGCGAGATCTACCTGGACGGCGAAGAGATCAGCCAGCGCCCGCCCAGCCAGCGGGACATCGCCTTTGTCTTCCAGATGTTCGCGCTCTACCCGCACATGAATGTCTACAAGAACCTCAGCTACCCGCTGGTGAGCCAGGGCATGGCCCGCGCCGCCGTCCGCGCCAAGGTCGATGAGGTCGCGCAGATCCTCGGCATTGAAAACATTCTGAAAAAGCCGGTGGGCGGCCTCTCGGGCGGCGACCGCCAGCGCGTCGCACTGGGCCGCGCCATCGTGCGCGACCCCAAGGCCTTCATGATGGACGAACCCTTGGGCGCGCTCGATGCGGAGTTTCGCGAACGCATGGCCGAAGAGCTGCGCGCGCTGCATGACCGCATGGGTGCGACGACCGTCTATGTCACCCACGACCAGCTGGAAGCCATGCAGATGGGCGACAAGATCGTGGTGATGAACAACGCCGTGGTCGAGCAGTTCGGCACCCCGCAGGAAATCTACGACAAGCCTGCAACCATGTTCGTGGCGGATTTCATCGGCTCGCCGTCGATGAACTTCCTGCCCTTCGAGGGCGCCGTCGCGGAGGGCGCGCAAACTGTTGATCTGACCGGCAATTCCCTCAGCGTCCCGCGCCAGAAACAAGGGGCGTCCGGCAAGCTTGTCTTCGGCGTCCGCCCCGAACACGTCAGCCTCAGCGACAGCGGCAATTACCGCGGCGAGGTGCTGGCCAGCGAGTACCTGGGCACCACCCAGATCATAACGCTCGACACAGCCAATGGCGAGCTCAAGGCCCGTGTTCCCGCATCCCAGACAGCCACCGTGGGCGAGACTGTGGGCCTTTCTTTTCAGGGCGATGTCGTTACCCTTTTCGACGCAGCCACCGGCCGCGCGCTGCGCTCGGAACTTAACGAAGGGATCGTTGCCCATGGCTGATGTCAAGCTCACGAACGTGTCGAAATCCTTCGGCGACACCGCAGCCGTCCACGCCATGGACATGACCATACCCGATGGTGCCTTTGTAGTGCTGCTGGGGCCGACGGGGGCTGGCAAGACCACCACGCTGCGCCTGATCGCGGGGCTGGAGACGCTGGATCAGGGCGAGATCAGCATCGGCGGGCGCGTCGTCAACACGGAAACCCCAGCCCAACGCGACATCGCCATGGTGTTCCAGCAGTACTCTCTTTATCCGCATCTGACGGTCCGGCAGAACCTTGAATTTCCTTTGAAATCTCCGATCCTCAACACACCGAAAGACGAGATCGCCCGCAAGGTGGAGGAAGTCGCAGAGGTGCTCCAGATCACCCGAAAGCTGGACAACAAAGCCACCGAACTCTCAGGCGGGGAGATGCAGCGGGTCTCTATCGGGCGGGCGCTGGTCCGCGAACCGCAGGTCTATCTGATGGACGAACCACTAAGCTCGCTCGACGCCAAGCTGCGCACCGATCTGCGGGTGGAGCTCAAACGCATCCAGATGACCCTTGGCGCCACGATCCTCTATGTCACCCACGACCAGATCGAGGCGATGACCATGGCCACCCATGTGGGCGTGCTCAACGACGGCAAACTGGTCCAATTCGGCACCCCGCGCGAGATCTACGAGAACCCCAACTCCGTCTATGTGGCCAGCCGCCTCGGTCAGCCGCGTATCAACATCCTGCCCGCTGACATCTTCGGCACGGCACCAAAGAACGCGCATCACATCGGTTTGCGCCCCGAGCATGTCCAGCAGGGCGAGGGGCGCGCCGCCCGCATCGACCGGGTCGAACGGCTGGGCGATCACACGCGGCTGCACCTGCATCTGGACGGGCACGACATCATCACGCTCGCCGATCCACACGCGGGCTATACCGCTGGTAATGAACTACAAATTGCCCCGCGCGACCCCCTGTGCTTCGACGCCCGAGGCGACCGCATCTACTAAAGAGGAGACCGCAATGGCGCAGTTTATCAACGACAAGGAGACACTGGTCACCGATGCGATCGACGGGCTTCTGGCGACCGCCCCCGTGCCGCTGACCCGGCTCGATGGCTACCCGCATATCAAGGTCGTCTGCCGCGGTGACTGGGACAAGTCAAAGGTGGCGTTGATCTCCGGTGGCGGCTCGGGGCACGAGCCCGCGCACGCCGGGTTCGTGGGTGAGGGCATGCTGACGGCCGCGGTTTGCGGCGAGGTCTTCGCCTCCCCGTCCGTCGATGCGGTGCTGGCGGGCATCCTCGCCGTCACCGGCGAGGCGGGATGTCTGCTCATCGTCAAGAACTACACCGGGGACCGGCTGAACTTCGGCCTCGCAGCGGAACGCGCGCGCGCCTTCGGTCTCAAGGTCGCCATGGTGATCGTGGATGACGACATCGCGCTGCCCGATCTGCCGCAGGCGCGCGGGGTGGCGGGCACGCTCTTTGTGCACAAGGTCGCAGGTGCAATGGCCGAGGACGGCGCGGACCTCGCCGCCATCGCCGCTACCGCAGAGACGCTGGTGGGCGACATGGCCTCCATCGGCAAATCGCTCGATACCTGCACGGTCCCGGGATCCGCCAAGGAAGACCGCATCGCCTTTGGCAAAGCCGAACTGGGCCTGGGCATCCACGGCGAGGCGGGCGTCGAGCAGGTGTCCTTCGAAGGTGCCGCGCGGGCCATGGATATGGTGCTCGACAAGCTGCTGCCGCACATGGGCGCGCCCGGCTATGTGGCCCTGCTGAACAATCTTGGC
Organism: uncultured Roseobacter sp.; assembly: GCF_947496515.1. Taxonomy (GTDB): domain Bacteria; phylum Pseudomonadota; class Alphaproteobacteria; order Rhodobacterales; family Rhodobacteraceae; genus Roseobacter. Next base: position 181,173 of record NZ_CANMDB010000005.1, read on the forward strand.
AGCACGACGCCGCTGGAAATGGCAGTGCTGGCGCAGGCGCTGACCAACTCGCCCAAGGCCGGGAAACTACGCGCGGTGATCGGGCCTGCACCGATGATGACCTCGCTGGATATGCACGGGTTTTCGGTTTCTGTCCTGCCGCTGACTGATGAGACAGAGGCGGCATTGGCGCGCCCGGTGCCGCTGCCTGCGTGGCCGGGGCTGGTCAAGGTGCAGACGCCTGAGGTCAAACCCCTGCCCGATGGGCTCAGCCCCATTCAACCTATCCCCTCGCCCAACCCCGAAACCCGCGAGGTGATTGAGGCCTGCTGCGATCTGCTCATCGCGGCGGAAAAAGACCTCAACACGCTCGATGCCAAGTCGGGTGATGGCGATACCGGCAGCACGCTGGCCACGGCCGCGCGCGCGTTGAAGGGGGCGCTCGACCGGCTTCCGCTGGCGGATCTGACCCAGCTCTTCCGCGCGGTCAGCAACGAATTGAGCCAGACCATGGGGGGATCCTCCGGCGTCATCCTCGCGATCTTTTTCGGGGCCGCCGGGGACGCCTGTGCCAGCGGCCATCCAACGGATCAGGCGCTGCGCGCAGGCCTCGCCCGGATCAGCGAAGTGGGCGGGGCGGCCCGTGGCGACCGCACCATGATTGACGCTCTGGAACCCGCCCTTGAGGCATTGCCCGACGGTCTGGCTGCTGCGGCACAGGCCGCCCGCGCCGGCGCCGACGCCACGGCTCAGATGGGCAGGGCCAAGGCGGGCCGCGCCTCCTACGTGCCGGAGGAAAACCTCATCGGGCATAATGATCCCGGTGCCGAAGCGGTCGCGCGGCTCTTTGAGGGTTTCGCGCCGGGCACGGCCTAGGGCGGTATGGGCACACCCGATGACCCTCCTGCGAACCCCACGGTGAATGACATCGCCCGGGTTGCCCGCGTCAGCCTCGCCACGGTGGACAGGGTTCTGAACGCGCGGCCCGGTGTGCGCCAGATCACGGTGGAGCGGGTGCATCAGGCCATCGCGGAGCTGGGGTACGTGCGCGATACTGCCGCGGCCAATCTGGCCCGCGGACGGACCTACCGGTTCTTGTTTCTGCTGCCTGCCGCGCGCAATGAGTTCATTGATCTGATCGAGCGAGAGGTCTCCGATCTGGCTGCCGGGCTCAAACGCGACCGGACCCAGATCACCTGTCAGCGGGTGCCCGCCTTTGACCCCATGGCACTGGCTGACGCGGTGGGCGCGCTGGATGCAACCGCGCTGGAGGGGGTGGCGATCTTTGGCCCCGAGACGCCATCGGTGCGTGACAGCATCGCGCGGCTGAATGCGCAGGGCGTTGCCGTGATTTCACTGATCTCAGACATCCCCAGTTCCGGGCGCACGGCCTATGTGGGCATCGACAATATCGCGGCAGGGCGCACAGCTGCTCAGCTGATGGGCCGGTTTCTCGGTCCGGCAGAAGGGGCCGTTCTGGTGATCACCGGTTCCATGCTGGCACGCGATCATCTGGAGCGGCGGCTGGGATTTGACGAGGTGATGGCCCGGGATTTTCCGCATCTGAAGGTGCGCGCCTCTGTGGAGGGGCGCGATGACCCTGATCTGATTGCACGGCTGCTGCCACATGCCATGGGGGCCGAAGGCGAGATCTGCGGCATCTACGCCTCTGCTGCCGGAAACGCCGGGCTGCTGCAGCATCTGGAGCGCAATCCGCCCCTGCGCGCGCCCGTCATCATCGCCCATGAGTTGACGCCGCTGTCACGCGCGGCGCTCACCGCCGGGGTGTTCGACGCGGTGATCAGTCAGGATGCGGGCCATCTGGTGCGCAGCGCCGTGCGCATCATGCGCGCGGACTGTGACCAAAGCCCGATCAACCTCGCTCAGGAACGCATTCGCACGGACATCTATCTGAAAGAAAACCTGCCGCCCGAAACAGGGCTTTTGAAAGGAGCATGAGATGAAAACGATGAAGGGACCGGCGCTGTTTCTGGCCCAGTTCGCGGGCGACGATGCGCCGTTCGACAGCTGGGACGGCATCACCAAATGGGCCGCCGCCTGTGGCTACAAGGGTGTTCAGGTCCCAAGCTGGGACGCGCGCCTGTTCGATCTGGCGACCGCTGCCCAGAGCAAGACCTATTGTGACGACTTCAAAGGGCAGGCGGCGGCCAATGGCGTGGAGGTGACCGAGCTTTCGACCCATCTGCAGGGCCAGCTGGTCGCAGTGCATCCGGCCTATGACACCGCCTTTGACGGCTTTGCCGCGCCTGAGGTGCATGGGGATCCCAAAGCGCGGCAGGCCTGGGCCGTGGAGCAGGTCAAGATGGCCATCAGCGCCTCTGCCAATCTGGGATTGAGCGATCACGCCTCCTTTTCCGGCGCGCTGGCCTGGCCTTATCTTTACCCCTGGCCGCAGCGGCCCGCGGGATTGGTGGAGACAGCCTTTGATGAGCTGGCCAAGCGCTGGCGGCCGATCCTGGATCATGCGGACGAGAAAGGTGTGAACATCTGCTACGAGATCCACCCCGGAGAGGACCTACACGACGGGGTGACCTTCGAGATGTTTCTGGAGCGCGTGGACAACCATCCGCGCTGCAACATGCTCTATGACCCGTCGCATTTCGTGCTGCAGTGCCTTGATTATCTCGATCACATCGACATCTACGGCGAGTGGATCAAGATGTTTCACGTCAAGGATGCGGAGTTCAATCCGACCGGTCGGCAGGGGGTCTACGGTGGGTATCAGCCGTGGGTTGACCGGGCCGGGCGCTTTCGCAGTCTGGGGGACGGGCAAGTAGACTTCGGCGCGGTCTTCTCCAAGCTGGCGGCGCTGGATTTTGACGGCTGGGCCGTGGTGGAGTGGGAGTGCTGTCTGAAACACCCCGAAGATGGGGCGCGCGAGGGAGCCGCCTTTGTGCGCGATCACATCATTCGGGTGACCGAACGGGCCTTTGATGATTTCGCAGATGGCGGCACGGATGACGCGGCCAACCGGCGGATGCTCGGGATCGACTGATCTGTCCGCAAGGCAGCGCGGGATGGCTGATCTGCGCCTCCGGCGGGAGTTTTTTTGGCAAGATGAAAGAGCGCGGTGGCGCAGGAGGAATGAGATGGCACAGAGGATCAGGCTGGGGATGGTGGGCGGCGGCAATGACGCCTTTATCGGGGCAGTACACCGGATTGCGGCGCGGCTCGATGACCGCTATGAGCTGGTGGCAGGGGCGTTATCCTCCACGCCGGAGCGGGCGCGGGCGTCGGGAGAAGCGCTTGGCTTGCCGCGCGTCTACGATGATTTCAAATCGATGGCTGTCCGCGAGGCGCGGCTGAAAGAGGGCATCGAAGCCGTGGCCATCGTCACGCCCAATCACATGCATTTTGCCGCAGCGCGGGAGTTCCTCAAGCGCGGTATTCACGTGATCTGCGACAAGCCGCTGACCTCGACCATGGCGGAGGCCCGCAAAATGGCCAAAGCGGTCGAGGCGAGTGCTGCAAAATTCTTTTTGACGCACAACTATACCGGCTACCCGATGGTCCGGCAGGCGCGCGAAATGGTGGCACAGGGCGAGCTGGGCGAGATCCGCGTGGTGCAGGTGGAGTATCCGCAGGACTGGCTGACGCGGCACGAGGACTTCAAGCAGGCCGAGTGGCGGACCGATCCTGCGCGATCGGGCGCAGGCGGCTCCACAGGGGACATTGGCACCCATGCGCATCATCTGGCCTGCTTCGTAAGCGGGTTGCGGGTCGAGAGCCTTGCGGCGGATCTGCAGTCCTTTGTTCCGGGGCGGGCACTGGATGACAATGCCCATGTGATGTTGCGGTTTGAGGGGGGTGCGCGCGGGATGCTCTGGTGCAGTCAGGTCGCACCCGGCAACGAGAACGCGCTGCGTCTGCGCATCTACGGCGAGGCAGGCGGTCTGGAATGGGCGCAGGAGCAACCCAACCATCTGTGGCATAAGCCTTACGGCGCGCCAAAGCGGTTGATCACGCGCAATGGTGCAGGCGCAGGCGAGGCTGCGGCACGGGTCAGCAGGGTACCGCCCGGGCATCCCGAGGGCTATCTGGAAGGCTTCGCCAACCTCTATACCGAAGCGGCGGAGAAGATCATCGCGCATCGCGACGGGGTGGATGCTGCGCCAGAGGTCACCTGCCCGGGGATCGAGGACGGCTTGCGCGGTATGGAGTTTGTTAATGCCTGTGTCCGGTCCTCGGCGCGCAACGCCGCATGGGTCACGCTGCCCGACTGACGCGCGGCCAGCGGGCCTTTGAGATTAAATGACAGCTTGCCTCTGTGCCAACGCTCTGGCGCGCGGTTCGTGCTGGAGCGCGTGGCTGGCGTACCGTGGTGCGGGTGCAGCGCTTTTCGCTGCAGCGCAACAGAGTGTTGATGGACTGTCACAAGCGGTAGCCGCGCCGGGAACGTCTCCCTTATTTTTCAACAGTATCAGATGGCTAGGCACTTTTCACATGCGGTGATCCAAGGGCGGGAACTGATCTCGGAACAATGTGAGACAAACCGAGGATGATCTGGAAAGGTTCGCGAAAGCTTTTGCCTGCATTTTGCCGGCAACGGTTTTTGAGAGGTAAAATGTTACAAGTCATCCCTGCGAACCAGCTTTCGGACCTGTTTGATCAGTTTTCCGTCCCCATGTTCGCGGTTGAAAGACCGAGTGCGGAGGCCGCGTTCAGGCTTGTCTGCATCAACCGCGCCCACGCCGAGGCAACGGGTCTCAACCCGGGTGGTCTTGGAAACAAGGCGTGTCATGATCTGCTCCCGCGGGGTGAGGCTAATGTCGTCGGCCGTCACATCCGCAGTTGCGCTGAAACAAGGCGTGAAGTGCGCTTTCGTGAAACGCTCAGCTGGCCAAAGGGTCCGCAGGTCTGGGACACGGTGCTTCAGCACGTCTTGCTGGACACCGGGGCGGACCGCGTTGTCGGCACCGGCCTGCAGATATCCGCACCTGACCGGCTGGGCAGCACTGCGACGCTTGAAGATGTGCGCTTTTATTCGGCGCTGGCGGACATGCAACTCCACAATCTGGTGGCACTTTTCGACGCTGCAAAAGATCAGGAGATCTTTCGTCGTGACAACGAAGACCGCACACAGCGGTTAAGCGGCGCCTGCCGGTCTGCCCTGCGATCGGTTGAAGACATTCGCAACGTCCTGGATCGAGATCAATCCGAGCAATCACCAAAGCAGATGACGGGTCATGGACGAGAACAGCATGTCAAGAGCGGTGTGGTACGCGCAATCTGCGATGTGGCTGCCCGCTGAAAGCGTTACAATATTAGGTAGCCTGATTACATATCGTAACGTTTCTATTGAAGCGTTTGGTTCTTTGCCGTAGAAAAGAAGATGGCAACGCACCTCCAATTGCGGGGTGTGTCTTGACCATCCGGTATCAAAAGGACTGCAGCGATGTACGCTCAGATGATCAAATCCACCGGCAAAGGTGTGAAAGCCCTTGAGGACATGGATCCTCAGGAGCGGGCCTTTCAGGAGCGCATTGACGCAGGCGGCAAGATCGAGCCGAAGGACTGGATGCCGGAAGGCTACCGAAAGACGCTGATCCGGCAAATCGGTCAGCATGCGCACTCCGAAATCGTGGGTCAGTTGCCCGAGGGCAACTGGATCACCCGGGCGCCCACGTTGCAGCGTAAGGCGATCCTGCTGGCAAAGGTACAGGACGAGGCGGGGCACGGGCTCTACCTCTATTGCGCGGCGGAGACGTTGGGGGTCAGCCGGGATCAGCTGACGCGGGATCTGCTGTCGGGCAAGATGAAGTACTCCTCGATCTTCAATTATCCGACACTGACCTGGGCGGATATGGGGGCTGTCGGCTGGCTGGTCGATGGGGCCGCGATCATGAACCAGGTGCCGCTGCAGCGAACCTCCTACGGTCCTTATGCCCGCGCCATGGTGCGGATCTGCAAGGAGGAGAGTTTCCACCAGCGCCAAGGCTTCGACATCATGATGAAGATGGCCCAGGGCACGAAGGCGCAGAGGCATATGGCGCAGGATGCGCTGAACCGTTTCTGGTACCCGTCGCTGATGATGTTCGGGCCATCGGACAAGGATTCGGTTCATTCCGCGCAGTCCATGGCCTGGAAGATCAAGATGAACACCAATGACGAGCTGCGCCAGAAATTCGTGGATCAGACCGTGCCGCAGGCCGAGCATCTGGGGCTGGCGATCCCGGATGAGGCGCTGCGTTGGAACGACGAGCGCGGGCATTACGACTTTTCCGAGCCCGACTGGTCGGAGTTTTACGAGGTGTTGAAGGGCAACGGCCCCTGCTCTGCCGAGCGTATGGCAGCGCGGAACAAGGCCTGGGATGATGGCGCGTGGGTGCGCGAGGGGCTACTGGCGCACGCGGAGAAGAAGCGCGCGCGCAAGTTGGCAGCGGAGTGAAAGGCAAGATGCGGCTGGACCACGTGGCCTTGACCGTCTCGGATCGTGAGGACTCCGCGGCGTTCTACGCGCGGTACTTCAAGCTCAACCAGCGGGTTCATGAGGATGACCATCTGCTGATCCTCGCAGGTGACGGCGGCTCACTGCTTGCGCTCAGCGAAGGTAAGGTGCCGTCCGATCTGCCACGCACCAATCATTTCGGCTTTCAGGCTTGCGATGTGCAAGAGGTGCAGAACCTACGTGCGCGCTTTGCCAAAGACGGGGTGGAGGAGGCGGAATTTCAGGCCCATGGGCCAACCCGCGTGCAAGTCTTCGACCCGGACGGCAACAGGGTCGAAGCCTATGCCTTTTAAGCGCGCATGGCGGCGGGAGCTGGAGCAATGAGTAGTGAATGGCCACTTTGGGAAGTCTTTGTCCGCGGACAGCACGGGTTGAGCCACCGGCATGTGGGCTCGCTCCACGCCGCAGATGCGGAGGCGGCCATCCGCAATGCCCGCGATGTCTACACCCGCCGCAACGAGGGCGTCAGCATCTGGGTGGTAGAGGCCAGCGCCATCGCCGCCTCCAGCCCGGAGGAGAAAGGCCCGCTCTACGAGCCTGCCAATGACAAGGTCTACCGCCACCCGACTTTCTACGACATCCCCGATGATGTGGGGGCGATGTGAGCGATCCGCTCTTTGAATTCCTCTGCCGGATGGGCGACAACGCGCTGGTGCTGGGTCACCGCGTCTCGGAATGGTGCGGCGTGGCACCCGCGCTGGAAGAGGACATCGCGCTGGCCAACACGGCGCTGGATCTAGTCGGCCAGGCGACGCTCTGGCTGGACCTTGCGGCCGAGGTCGAGGGGGCGGGCCGCGACGCCGACGCGCTCGCCTTTCGCCGCGATGTCTGGGACTTCCGCAACCTGCTGCTGGTCGAACAGCCCAACGGTGATTTCGGCCAGACGATGATGCGGCAGTTCCTCTTCGACGCCTGGCACCGGGCGTATCTGGCAGCGCTCACCGACAGCTCGGATACCCGGATCGCCGCGATTGCCGAAAAATCCCTCAAGGAGGTGACCTACCATCTCGACCGCAGCGCGGAGACGGTGATCGGCCTTGGCGACGGGACCGAAGAAAGCCATCGGCGCATGCAAACAGCACTGGACCGGCTCTTTCCCTTCGTCGGCGAGATGTTCGTCACGGATGAGGTTGACGCCGCGATGATCACCGCCTGCATCGCGCCGGACCCCCGCAGCCTCAGAGCGGGGTTCGACAGCTATCTGGCAGAGGTACTGGCCGAGGCCAAACTAATCCAGCCCAGCGGAGACTTCAGTCACAAAGGCGGCAAGTCAGGCGCGCGGCATTCGGAGCATCTGGGTCACATGCTGACGCAGATGCAATGGCTGCAGCGCGCCTACCCCGATGCCACATGGTGACCGACAAACCATCGCTGGACACGGTCTGGCAGTGGCTCGACGCGCTGCCTGACCCGGAGATCCCGGCGATCAGCCTGACCGATCTGGGCATCATCCGCGATCTGCGCTGGTCGGGCGACACGCTCGAAGTCACCGTCACACCCACCTACTCCGGCTGCCCGGCGACACAGGTCATCGCGATGGACATCGAGACCGCCCTGAACGATCGCGGCATCGAGACACTTGAGATCAAGACGCAGCTTTCTCCGGCCTGGACGACCGACTGGCTGACCGAGCGAGGCCGCGCGCGGCTGGCAGACTACGGGATCGCGCCCCCGCAACCTGCGGGCGGGCCGAGCGCATGCCCGCTCTGCAAGTCGTCCAATGTCGAGCGGATCAGTCAGTTCGGCTCCACCCCCTGCAAGGCGCAATGGCGGTGCACCGATTGCCTTGAGCCATTCGACTATTTCAAATGTATCTGACCCGGTCCTTCTTTCGGCGGCGTCACGACGGACCGAACCAAACCCGATGAGCCGATTTCACTCTCTCACCGTCACGGGCATTCACCGCACGATCCGGGACGCGGTCGTCCTGACCCTCGAAGCGGAAGATCCTGCGGCCTTCGCCTTCGTGCCCGGGCAGTATCTGACCTTCCGCAAGACGTTGGCAGGGACGGAACTGCGCCGCAACTACTCCATCTGCGCAGGATCGGATGAGGGTCTTTTGCAGGTCGGGATCAAACGGGTGGAGGGCGGTGCGTTTTCCAGCTTTGCCAATACGGATCTGAAGGTGGGCGACCGGCTGGAGGCGATGCCGCCGCAGGGCAGATTTACACCGCAGATCGATCCAGACAGCACCCGGAATTTCCTCGGCTTTGCCGGCGGGTCGGGCATCACGCCGATCCTGTCGATCCTGAAAACGGTACTGACCCGCGCGCCCGGCGCCACGTTCACGCTGGTCTATGCCAACCGCGCGGTGAACACGATCATGTTCCGCGAAGAGCTCGAAGACCTCAAGAACCGCTATATGGGCCGCCTGCGCGTCGTCCACATGCTGGAATCCGGTCAGGACATGGAGCTGTTCACCGGACGGATCGACGCGGCGAAATGCGTAGCGCTCTTCCGGCACTGGATCGATATCTCCGCGATTGACACCGCACTGATTTGCGGGCCCGAACCGATGATGCTGGCCATAGCGGATAGCCTGAGGACGCATGGGCTCAGCGACGACCGGATCCTCTTTGAGCTTTTCACCGAAAGCCAGAAGGGCCGTCTGGCGCGCGCGGCCATCGCCGAACGTGCGACAGATCAGGCGGCCACACAGGTCGAGATCACGGTCGAGGGAGTCACCCGGCATTTCGCCATGCCCAAGGATCAGTCAGTGCTGGAGGCCGCGCTTAACAACGGGCTCGATGCGCCCTTTGCCTGCAAGGCGGGGGTCTGTTCCACCTGCAAGGCGCGAGTGCTGGAGGGGGACTGCGAAATGCTGAGCAACCACGCGCTGGAGGATGACGAGGTCGCGCGCGGCATGGTGCTGACCTGTCAGTGCTACCCGCTGAGTGACCGGATCGTCGTGGAATACGACACCCATTGAGGACCCCATATGCCCACACTCCGTGATGTCGAGAGCTTTGCCGCAGGTCAGTGGATCCTGCCCGACAGCGGCGCGCGGCTGATCGCGAGCGCCATCACCGGGCAGCACATTGCGCGGGCGGGCAATGATGCGCTCGACGTCCAGAGCATGCTGGCCTACGCCCGCGAGCGGGGTGGCCCGGCGCTGCGCAAGCTCACCTTTCACGACCGTGCGCGGCTGATCAAGGCGCTGGCGCTGCACCTGCGCCAGCATCGTCAGACGCTCTATGATCTGAGCTATGACACCGGTGCCACGGCATCGGATCACTTGATCGACGTGGACGGTGGCATCGGGACCATGTTGGTCTTCGCCTCCAAGGGCCGCCGTGAGATGCCCGACGCGCATGTCTATCTCGACGGCCCCGTGGAGCAGCTCAGCCGGGAAGGTAGCTTTCTGGGACAGCACATCGCCGTCCCACTGCAGGGGGTCGCGCTGCAGATCAATGCCTACAACTTTCCGGTCTGGGGCATGCTGGAGAAACTGGCGCCCGCCTTGCTGGCGGGGATGCCGGTAATCGTGAAACCCGCGACCGCCACCTGCTACGTGACAGAGGCCTGCGTCCGGCTGCTGCTGGACAGCGGCCTTCTGCCGCCCGGGGCGCTGCAGCTGGTCTCGGGCGGGTTGGGCGACATGCTGGATCATCTGGACTGTCAGGACACCGTCGCCTTTACCGGCTCCGCCACCACGGCGCGGCACCTGCGCCAGACCCCGCAATTGATCGCCGAAAGCGTCCGCTTCACCGCCGAGCAGGACAGCCTGAACGCCTCGCTGCTGGGTCCCGATGCTGGCCCCGGCACGCTTGAGTTCGATCTTTTCCTTGATGAAGTCCAGCGCGAGATCACCACCAAGGCCGGTCAGAAGTGTACGGCGATCCGGCGCATCATGGTCCCGGATGGCGCGGTGGACGCGGTTCTGGCGACGCTGTCCCAGCGTCTGTCGCAGGTGCGTGTCGGCGATCCGAGGGAGAAGACGACCGAGATGGGCGCGCTCGTCTCTGCGGCGCAAAAAGCCGATGTGCTGGAGAAAGCCGCGCAATTGAGCACCGAAGCCGAGCGGGTCTGCGGCGATTCCAACGGCTTCACCCCAGCAGGTGCGGAAACGGCCGAAGGTGCCTTCCTGCCGCCCATGCTCTTTCACTGTGGCAACCCAGATGCGGCGCAACATGTCCACGACACCGAAGCCTTCGGCCCTGTCTCCACCGTGATGGGCTACCGCGATCTTGACCATGCGGTGCGCCTGCTGAACCGCGGCAAGGGCTCATTGGTGGCCTCGCTGATCACCCATGATCCAGCGGTCGCCCGGCAGGTCACGCTGGGGACCGCGGCATTCCACGGGCGGCTCTACATCAACGATCGCCGCTCCATGGGAGAGGCAACGGGCCACGGCGCGCCGCTGCCACATATGGTCCACGGTGGGCCGGGCCGAGCGGGAGGCGGCGAGGAGCTGGGCGGCATCCGAGGGGTGCTGCACCATATGCAGCGCACGGCGATTCAAGGCAGCCCCGACATGCTGAGCGCCATCACTGGTCAGTGGGTGCCGGGTGCCACCACGACAGAGACATCCACGCATCCTTTCACGCGACCCTTTTGCAGCTTGCATCCGGGAGAGACGCTCGCCGCCGGGCCGCGCACGGTCACGCTGGAAGATATCGAGACCTTTGCGCATTTCACCGGCGATACCTTCTACGCCCATATGGATGATACGGCGGCAGCGGCGAACCCCTTCTTTCCGGGCCGCGTCGCGCACGGCTATCTGCTCTTGAGCTTTGCCGCCGGGCTTTTTGTCGAACCCGCACCCGGCCCGGTGCTGGCAAATACCGGGCTCGACAATCTGCGCTTTCTGACACCGGTCTCGCCGGGCGACAGCCTGTCAGTGCAGCTGACGGTCAAGGCCAAGACCCCACGGAACGCGCAGTACGGCGAGGTCCGCTGGCACGTGCGTCTGAGCAATCAGGACGGAGCGGCGGTGGCGGAATACGACCTGCTGACCATGAATGCCCACTGAGCTGCCCGAAGATCTGACCCGCGCGCTGATGGCGCAGGGTGGCCAGCGGGTCTGGTCGCTGCTGGTCAGTGTCTTTGGCGATCTGGCGGCAGAGGACGGGTCCGCCTTGGGCGGGCCGGTGCTCTCGGCGATCATGGGCCGCATGGGCATCCGGTCCGAGGCGACGCGTGTCGCCCTGCACCGGCTGCGCAAGGATGGCTGGATCACATCCGAGCGCGCGGGCCGCACCAGCCGGCACAGCCTGACACGCCACGGGCGTACCGAAACCCTCGCTGCCAGCCGTCGCATCTATGCCAGCACGGCGGATCGACCGCAAAGCTGGCGTGTCATCATCACCGAGGCCGCCACCGCCGAAAGCCGGGATGCACTCTCCACCGCGGATTTCACGCCCATCGCGAACCGCATCTTTCTGGCAAGCGGAGACGCGACCGCCCCCAAGGACGCACTGGTGCTCAGTGCCAAAGCCGTGCCGGAGTGGTTACGCCGTCAGGTCACCCTCGCTGGCACGCTTGCAGACTACGCCGCCCTTTGTGCAATTCTACAGCGGATTGATGACGTGCTGCCTGAGGGAACGCAGCTTGATCCGTTCGACCGTGCTGTCCTGCGGTGCCTCATGGTCCACAACTGGCGGCGCCTCGTGCTGAAGCAGCCCGACCTGCCGGATGGGCTCTTTACCGCGGATTGGCAGGGGCCGCGGTGCCGGGATCTTGTCACCCGGCTGCTGGACCGGTTCCCCCGTCCGGATCTCACAGAGCTTTCAACGTAACGGATCCTTTTACCGGACACCAAGGCAGGCTATATCGAGCCCATGACACATCACGTATACCAAAACGATCTGCCCTCCGATCTGGACCTTGGTCCGGCCGTCGCCATCGATTGCGAGACCATGGGCCTGCACCCGCACCGCGACCGCCTTTGCGTCGTGCAACTGTCCGGCGGGGACGGCACGGCGCATCTGGTGCAGATCGCCAAAGGACAGACCGAGGCGCCCAACCTGTGCCGCCTGCTTGCCGATGAAAACGTGCTCAAGCTGTTTCACTTCGGTCGGTTCGATATCGCCGCGATGCACCACGCCTTCGGCACGCTTGCAGCGCCCGTCTACTGCACCAAGATCGCCAGCCGTCTGGTGCGCACCTATACGGACCGCCACGGGCTGGCCAAACTGCTGCAGGAGCTGCTGAACATCGATATTTCCAAACAGCAGCAGTCCAGCGACTGGGGCGCGGCAGAGCTGACGCAGGCACAGGTCGAATACGCGGCCTCCGATGTGCTCTATCTGCACCAGCTGCGCGATGCGCTGAACGAGATGTTGGAGCGTGAGGGCCGGATGGATCTGGCGCAGCGCTGTTTCGACTTCCTGCCGACCCGGGCGCAGCTCGATCTGGATGGCTGGCCAGATACGGACATCTTCGCACATTCATGAGCCACCCGTTCCTTGATACAGCGCGGCGGGTCATCACAGCGGAGGCCGCGGCGCTCACGACGCTGGCCGGTCATCTGGATGCGCGGTTTGACGCGGCGCTGACAGTCCTGCGCGACACCCGTGGGCGGGTGATCGTGACCGGCATCGGCAAATCAGGCCATATCGCCCGCAAGATCGCGGCCACGCTGGCCAGCACCGGGACGCCCGCGCAATTCGTCCACCCGGCGGAGGCCAGCCACGGCGATCTGGGCATGATCACGCAAGCGGATGTGGTTCTGGCCATCTCCAATTCCGGCGAAGCACCGGAACTGGCAAACCTCGTGGCCTACACACGCCGATTTGCCATTCCGCTGCTGGGCATCACCAGCGTGGAGGGCTCGGCGCTCGGGCGGCAATGCGACGTGGTCCTGCTGCTGCCCCGGCTGGGCGAGGCCTGTGGCACCGGTGTTGTGCCATCCATCTCGACCACCATGACGCTGGCGCTCGGCGATGCGCTGGCCATCGCCCTGATGGAGCATCGCGCCTTTACGCCCGAGAACTTCCGCGACTTTCACCCGGGCGGCAAACTGGGGGCAGAGCTGAGCCGGGTTTCGGACCTGATGCACGTGGGCGACGCACTGCCCGTGGTGCAAGGGGATGTCCCCATGGCCCAGGCGCTGAAGGAAATCGGCAGCAAGGGCTTTGGCGTGGTCGCCGTGGTGGATGAGGATCGGCGGCTCTGCGGTATCATCACCAACGGTGATATCGGACGACATATGGCGCGGCTCGAGGGCGCACGGGCAAGCGACGTAATGACACCGAAGCCACGGACCATCGCCCCGGACGCGCTCGCTGAGAAAGCCCTGGGCGAGATGAATGCCAACAAGATCACCTGCCTTTTCGTGGTTGACCCCGGCGCCCCCGACCAGCTTGCCGGGCTGATCCACATCCACGACTGCCTGCGCGTCGGTCTGGGTTAAGCGGTGATGAAAACGGATCGGTATTCGCGCCTCGTCGGCCTGCTCAAGGTTCTCTTTCCGCTCACCGCCCTTGCGCTGCTTTCAACCCTCTTTCTGCTGTCGCGGGTGATCGACCCGACGGATGCGATCCCCTTTGCGGAAAGCGACGTGCAGGAGCGCTTGCTCAATCAACAGGTGTCGGGCCCTTATTACGCAGGCACCTCCTCCAACGGCGATCAGATCGCCTTTACCGCGGATAAGGTGACCTCGCCGCAGGGTCTGGGCAAACGCAGCCTCAGCGAGGATGTGCATGTGGAAATCAAGCTGGTCAGCGGTACGGTGATCGACGTGACCTCCGACTGGGCGACAGTGGATATTGCCGAGGATCTGGTGGATCTGACCGACGATGTGGTGATTACGACATCACATGGGTACGTGGTGACCAGCGACGCGATGGCCGCCCGCGTCAGCGTTCTGGACGTCACCTCGCCCGATACGGTGCGGGCCACGACACCCGGCGGTGGCGATCTGGAAGCAGGCAGCATGCGGCTGATGTCACCCGAACCCGACGCACCGGCCCAAATGCTTTTCACAAATGGTGTAAAGCTGATATATCAGCCGAAAAAAGTGGATGACTAACCCGTGACATTGTTCAGAATGCTTGCCGCGCTCATGGCACTGTTCCTCAGCGCGCCCATCCTCACCGCCCAAGGCACCCAAGTGGCCTTCGGCGCCCTGCAACAGGATACCGGGCTGCCGGTAGAGGTAACATCAGAGAACCTCGCCGTCGATCAGGCCACGGGCGAGGCCGTCTTTACCGGCGATGTCGTCGTCACCCAAGGTGAGATGCAGCTGGCCGCTCCCAAGGTTCTGGTAATCTACAGCGAGGACCGCGGTGCAATCGAACGGATGGAGGCCACGGGTGGTGTCACGCTGGTATCCGGCCCCGATGCCGCGGAATCGCAACGCGCCGACTACAGCATCGACACCGGCGTGATCGTCATGACCGGTGACGTGCTGCTGACGCAGGGATCGTCCGCACTGAGTGCCGATAAGATGACGGTGCAGCTGGAAACAGGCACCGCGCAGATGTCCGGCTCCGTCCGCACCCTGTTGCAGACCCAGGATCGCTGAACGCCCATGCCTCAGCTGACCGTCTCCGAGGGCTCTGCCGGGCTGCGCATCAGCCACCTGCGCAAAGCCTACCGCAAGAAAACCGTGATCCGCGATTTTTCCATGTATCTGGAGCGGGGCGAGGTCGTGGCGCTGCTGGGGCCCAACGGCTCGGGCAAGACGACGACCTTTTACGCGGTGGCCGGGCTGGTCACCCCCGAAGGCGGCACCGTGCTGATCGACGGGCAGGATGTGACCAACCTGCCGATGTACCGCCGCGCGCGGCTGGGCATCGGATATCTGCCGCAGGAGATGAGCATTTTCCGAGGCCTTTCGGTACAGGACAACATCAGTGCCATTCTGGATATCGCCGAGCCGGATCACCACAAACGCCGCGAACGGCTGGAGGAATTGCTGAGCGAATTTTCCATCGAGCATCTGCGCCGTGCCTCCGCCATGGCGCTGTCCGGTGGAGAGCGGCGCCGGGTGGAGATTGCCCGCTGTCTGGCGGCAAGTCCCAAATACCTGCTGCTCGATGAGCCCTTTGCGGGCGTCGATCCGATCTCTGTCGGAGATATCCGGCATCTGGTGGCGGATCTCAAAAAACGGGGCATCGGGGTGCTGATCACCGATCATAATGTACGCGAAACGCTCGAAATCGTGGACCGTGCCTATATCCTGCACGAGGGCCGCGTGCTGATGTCCGGCACCCCCGAAGAGGTCGTTGAAAACGAGAACGTACGCCGGGTCTACCTGGGCGACAACTTCCGGATTTCCTGAGCGCTTGTTCCGGGAAGCTACCGGCGCGAAAACACTTTTTACGCGAACCTCCGCCGCTTTTATTTGACCCTTAGCCGGTTTTCAGGCTCAATAGCCGGATGGAATCCATGCGTCATCGCCGGTCTGCGCCTCGCCCCTTTCGGTTGGGCAGCACACCCGATAATGCAGCGGAACGCCTTTTACCGTGACCCGCATCCGTAACCTGCCAGCGCTCCGGCGCGCGGCTTTGCCATGCCAGGTCCGACATACCAAGGAGAGACTATGCGGTATCAAATCAGCGGCAAACAGATCGACATCGGCGACGCGTTGCAAACACACGTCAAAGAGGAGCTGGGCG
Source organism: uncultured Roseobacter sp. (assembly GCF_947496515.1). GTDB lineage: Bacteria > Pseudomonadota > Alphaproteobacteria > Rhodobacterales > Rhodobacteraceae > Roseobacter. The sequence goes on from NZ_CANMDB010000005.1 coordinate 197,184, forward strand.
AGGCTGTCAAGAAATACGCTGAACGCCCGACAGAGGCCGTCGTGGTCTTCTCCAAGTCGGCGCATGAGTTTGTCTGCGAGGCGACCGTGCACCTGTCGACCGGCCTGACCGCACAGGCCAAAGCGCATCAGACCGAGATCTATGCAGCCTTTGACAGCTGTTGCGACAAGATGGAAAAGCAGCTGCGTCGCTACAAGCGCAGGTTGAAAGATCACCACAAAGATCGGGCGGAACCGGTTGAAATCTACGGCGCCTCTGCCTATATCCTCGCTTCAGAAGCTGATTCTGATTTGCAGGAGCCGGAAACGCTGCAGCCCATTATCGTCGCGGAGATGGAAACGAAAATTCCCTCTCTGTCCGTAGGGGAAGCAGTGATGCAGATGGAGCTTGCTGGCGCACCGGTTCTGGTGTTCAGGAACGAAAGCAAAGAGGGTCTGAATGTGGTGTATCGCCGGGATGACGGCAACATCGGCTGGATAGACCCGCAGTAGGATACCGTTGAGGCGACACAGCCTCCCTAAAGTGCGAGCAACATGGATCTCAACAAACTCCTCAAACCTGAGGCCGTGAAAGTATTGACATCGGCTTCCAGCAAAAAGCGTCTGATGCAGGATCTGGGAGATCTGGCGGAGCAGGCCTACGGGCTGCGGTCCGGCGACGTTCTGGATGCGCTGATCGCGCGTGAGGCGCTTGGCCCGACGGGTGTCGGCCACGGTGTCGCCCTGCCCCACGCCCGGCTTGATGGCCTCGATACGGTGGTCGGGGCCTTTGTTCTGCTGGACAAGCCCATTGATTTTACCGCGGTGGACCGACAGCCTGTGGACATTGCCTTTGCCCTTTTCGCGCCTGAGGATGCGGGCGTCGAGCATCTCAAGGCTCTGGCATTGGTATCCCGGACGCTGCGCGATCAAACCATCTGTGCCAAATTGCGGGCCAACCAGGATGCCGCGACGCTGCACACAATCCTCACGTCTGGTCAGTCCGAACAGGCCGCCTGAGCAGAGCAGCTCTGCCGATCATGGATCACGGGGCCCGTTTCTGCCCGGCGAAAGGTTTTTGGGTCTTTGCTGGTGACAGATGATCCCCAACAGATTTGCGTGCCGTCGAAATCCGCTTGTCCGGTATTGCGGTAATTGCCCCAGACATCGCCGTTGAGACGGTCGAATTCCTACCCCAAGTGTTGATCTTGCAGCGGCAGTCTTCCTTGCCACAGCAGCCATCGGCGGATGGGTGATCCGTACTCACTTGCCACCACATCATCGCCGCCAAGACCGCATCTGTGAAAGCAGACACAGAGTGATCAGGGAGCTTTTCGCCTTCAGAGGTCCCAGACGCGTCCCCCGAACGCGCCGGACATCTAAGACTGCTCTGGCGCAAGGATCTCCCGTTTGCCCACGTGGTTCGCAGCCGACACCAACCCCTGATCTTCCATCTGCTCCACCAAGCGCGCGGCCTTGTTGTATCCGATGGCGAGTTTGCGCTGGATGTAGCTGGTGGAGCACTTCCTGTCATTGATCACCACCTGCACAGCCTGATCGTACAGCGCGTCCTCGCCGTCGGTATTGCCGCCGAGACCCAGCACCAGGTCGATGTCGCTCTCCTTGTCATCGGACGGCCCATCGACCACCCCGCCGACATAGTCGGGCTCACCGTAGGCTTTGAGGTGGTTGACGATCTCCTCGACCTCTTCATCCGACACAAACGGCCCGTGGCAGCGGGTGATCTTGGCGCCGCCCGCCATGTAGAGCATGTCGCCCATGCCGAGCAGTTGCTCCGCCCCCATCTCGCCCAGAATGGTGCGGCTGTCGATCTTGGAGGTGACCTGAAAGCTGATCCGCGTCGGAAAGTTGGCCTTGATCGTCCCGGTAATCACATCGACCGAGGGGCGCTGTGTCGCCATGATCAGGTGAATGCCCGACGCACGCGCCATCTGCGCCAGCCGCTGGATGCAGGCCTCGATCTCCTTGCCCGCAACCATCATCAGATCGGCCATCTCATCAACGATCACCACGATGTAGGGAAGTGCCTCGGGCGTGTTTTCTTCGGTCTCGAACACCGGCTCGCCCGTCTCATCGTCAAAGCCTGTCTGCACCGTGCGGGTAAACATCTCTCCCTTGGATAGCGCTTCGCGGACCCGACCGTTGAAGCCTTCGATGTTGCGTACGCCCATCTTGGACATCTTGCGGTAGCGTTCCTCCATCTCGCCCACGACCCATTTGAGCGCCACCACGGCCTTCTTGGGATCGGTCACAACGGGGCTGAGCAAATGCGGAATGCCGTCATAGACGCTCAGTTCCAGCATCTTGGGGTCGATCATGATCATCCGGCATTCTTCGGGCGTCAGCTTGTAGAGCAGGCTGAGGATCATCGTGTTGATCGCCACCGATTTACCCGAGCCCGTCGTCCCCGCGATCAGCAGGTGGGGCATTTTGGCCAGGTTAGCCACCACAGGATCCCCGCCGATGTCCTTGCCAAGCGCCAGCGGCAGGCGCTGGTTGCTGTCGCCGAAATCACGCGCCGAGAGGATCTCGCGCAGGACCACCTTTTCGCGGCTGTCGTTGGGCAGTTCGATGCCGATCACCGACCGCCCCGGCACGGTGGAAACCCGCGCCGAGAGCGCCGCCATGGACCGCGCGATGTCATCCGCCAGCCCGATCACGCGCGAGGCTTTGAGGCCCGGTGCCGGTTCCAGCTCATACATGGTCACCACCGGGCCGGGGCGGACGGCAACGATCTCGCCTTTCACGCCGTAGTCATCCAGCACGGATTCCAGCATCCGCGCGTTTTCCTCAAGCGCCGCATCGCTGAGCTGCAGACGCGGTACATTGACCGGGTTCTCCAGCAGGCTGAGCGGTGGCAGTTCGAAACCGGGATGCGTGTCGTCAAAGGACAGCTTCGGCTGCGCTTCGGCCTGAGCGCGGCTGGAAGGTTGCGCAGGCTTGCGGCTGGGCTGCTGGATGACGCGGCGCGGCTCCGCCACTGCCCGGATCTCAGATGCGAGCGCCACAGATTCTATGACCTCCGGGGCCTCCGGCACCGGGGACGTCAGACGCTGCGTACCGGTCAGCGGCGGTTCGGCCCGTGCGACACCGGGCTCAAGGACCAACGGGTCGGGCCCGCGCCCAAGGCCCTTTGTCAACGGGGCCGTGACGGGCGTGTTCAGCGGTTTGCTGCTGCGCACCCGCGATTTGATCACGTCGGCGATACGGGCCTTGATCCGGTCGGGGGCTGGGCCTTCGTTGATGTCCAGCGCGATGTCGGTCTCGATCAGCTCCGGTTCCGGCATCTCATCGGGACGGTTCACCAGCCCGGGTCTCTTTGCAAACAACCCGACCTTGGGCACACCACCGGCAGTCTGAAAGGCAGGCGCCCCTTTTGCCGGCGCCACCTCTGTCAGCACAGCTTCGGCCTCCACCGCCGCAGCACGCGCCGCGCGAGCCTCAGCCCGGCGCTCCGCATGGCGGGAGGAGATCTGCTGCGCAGTGGTCAACGCGCCGCTCGCGCCCCGGCCCAACAGCGTCATCAGCCCCGCGTAGAGCATCACCAGCCCCACCAGCAGGAACCGGCCAACGCGCAGCAACTCACCCCGTGTGAACCCCGTCACAAAGGCCCCGAGCGCGAGGATCCCGAACGCCATGAGCACCGACATCAGCTTGACCGTAAACACCGACCCGATGGGCAAAAGCTCCAGCAGGATGGCCATCACCGTATCCCCGAAAAGCCCGCCCAGGCCAAAGCTATGGGTATCGAGCCAGTTGCCATCGGGCGTCAGCGTCGCCGCATAAATAGACCCGAGCGCCACGGCGATGGGCGCAAAGATCAACCGCCCCACGGCCCGGTCCGCGCCTTGATGCAAGGTGAACCGCAGCCCCCAGGCCACCAGCACGAGGCCCAACCCCCACGAACCCCAGCCCACGATCATGAATAGCGGTGCCGCCAGCGCAGCCCCAGGGCGGCCCAGCCAATTCTGCACCGGTGCCTCAGTTGAGACCATCCAGTTGGGATCATCGGGCGTGTAGGATGCGATCATCGCGCAAGCCATGCAGCCAAGCACGATCAGCGCCAGACCCAGCAGCTCCTTGCCCCGTTTCTCAACGGCTTGCGCCATGGAGCTGTCCAGCAGCGGATCGCGTCCTCGTGTCTGATATGCCATGCTCTGATCCCTCGTACCTATTCACACATAAAGACAGTCGCGGATCAGCCTCAGCCCGCGCGTTGTCTTTTGCAGTGGGGCCACCATGGCGACCCTGATGTATCCCTTGCCCGGGTTCTCTCCCGCGCCGTCCTGCGCCAGATAACTGCCGGGCAGCACCCGCACACCTGTCTCGCGCCACAGCTTGATGGCCGCAGCCTCATCGTCTTCGACCGGCAGCCACAGAAAGAAGCCCGCCTCTGGCGGCGCATAGCCCGGCACATTGCCAAAAATCCGGTCGGCCACGTCATATTTCTGCCGGTAGAGCGCCCGGTTCTCGATCACATGCGCATCATCGTCCCACAGGGCAGCGGCAGCGGCCTGCAAGGGCAACGGCAGTGGTGCGCCTGCGTAGTTCCGCAATTGCTTGATCTCGGCCATGCTGCGCGCGCCCGTCGCCACAAAGCCCGACCTCAGCCCGGGCAGGTTCGAGCGTTTGGACAGCGAATGAAAGACCACGATGCGGTTACGATCGGCGCTCAGCTCATCTGCGACCTGCAACGCGCCGACAGGCGGTGTGTCGCGGTAGATCTCGGCATAGCATTCGTCCGCAAAGATCTTGAAATCATGTTGTTCCGCCAGCCCGATCAGCGTCCGCCAGTACGCGGCATCTGCCACCGCGCCCTGAGGGTTCGCCGGCGAACAGATATAGACGGCCGTCGTGCGTCTCAGCGTATCTTCCGGCAGGGCCGCGACATCCGGCAGGTGACCCGTTTCGACAGTAGCGGGGACAAAGACGGGCTCCGCCGCGACCGACAGCGCCGCGATGGCATAGACCTGATAGAAGGGGTTCGGCATGAGTATCGCGGGCCACGCGCCGTTCTTACGCTCAGGGCACAGCGCCATGGCGGCGTTATAGAGCCCCTCGCGCGTGCCATTGAGCGCCATCACCTCGGTCGCCTCGTCCAGCGCAACTCCATACCGCCGCTGCATGAAACCGCAAATCGCCGCCCGCAGCTCGGGCGAGGCGTCATTCGGCGGGTAGCTGTTAAATCCGGCGGCGTTCTTCGAAATCACCTCCGTCACCCAGGGCGGAAAGGCGTGTTTCGGCTCACCGATGGTCATGTGGATGGGTGCACCGCCACCCTCGTGCACGTCCAGAAGCCCGCGCAAACGCGGCCATACATGCGCCTGAAGGTTCGAAAACCGCTCGGGATACATCATCAACACTGCCTCAGATCGGGATCATTCACGTCCCGTTTCGGTCAGGATACCCGGGCCGAGCCGCTGCGTCCAGAAAAACGCCCCGCTTTGTCGGCAGTTGTGGCTTTTAGGGCGTTTCAGTCTGATCCGAACAAAGCGTCTAACTCAGCGCGCGCTCGACCGCCGCACCGGTGCGCAGCAACGCCTCCTCACGCCCCGGCCCCGCCATCAGCATCATTCCGCAGCTGGGCACCCCTGTCGGCAGGCTCAGGGCGCAAAGGCCCATCAGGTTGCCGATGCGCGTGTTGCGCAGCGCCAGCAGATTTTCTGTCACGTAATAGTCGTGGTCGGTGGTGAGCCGCGCGAGGTTCGGCGGCAGAATCGGCGCAGTCGGCAGCAGCACCGCGTCATAAGCAGACGCGGCCGCAGCATAGGCCGCCCGTGCGCGGTCGATCACCTGCCAGGCCGCAACGTAATCGGGCCCGCTGTGGTTTCGCCCAAGGCGAAACCGCTCGCAGATTTCATGGTACATCGCATCGGGGTTCGCCTCTATCACATCACGCCATAGCCCGTAGGCCTCGGAGGTATACAAACACGTGGTCTGCGCCATCGCCTCCTCGACCTCGGGCACGGAAATCCGGTCAATCCGCGCACCTGCGTCCTGCAACTTGCGCCGCGCGCCTTCAAAGGCTGTCATGGGGTCCTCCCGCACATCGCTCAGCGCGACCGTCTCCAGCACCGCAAAACGCTGATACGCAAGACTGGCCCCCGTCAGATCCGCGGCTTTCCCGCCTTCGAGGGCGGCGAGCAGCAGCCCTGCGTCCTCCACCGACCGGCAGAGCGGCCCGACCGTGTCAAACCGCAGCGCCAGCGGCACCACACCATCCAGACTGAGCCTGCCGGAGGTTGTCTTGAGCCCTACCAGATCATTCCACGCAGAGGGAATGCGAACCGAACCGCCCGTGTCAGACCCGATCCCCGCTGGTGCCAGACCAAAGGCCACCGACGCCGCAGCCCCCGAGGACGACCCCCCCGGCACCGCGCCAGCGTCGTTCACGCAGGGAGGGGTGCTGGTACTGGGATTATGGCCCAGACCGGAGAACGCCAATTCCGACATATGTGTTTTCCCAAGGCATATCAGGCCCATGGCCGTCGCATTGGCCAGCACACGGGCATCGCGCTCCGGCACCCGCCCTGCGAGCAGCTTTGAACCCGCCTCGGTCCCGACCCAAGCGGTATCGAACAGATCCTTCCAGCTGACGGGCACCCCATCGAGCGGCCCGCGCCGTTGCCCGTTTCGCGCCCGCTGTGCGGCGGCCAGCGCCTCGGCCCGCGCCCGTGCCGCCGTGCTGCGCGCATAGATCCGGTCGCGCAGCGCGTGCCCGCCGATCGCATCCAGATAGGTCTCTGTCAGCGCGACGGGGTCAATCTCGCCCGATCCGATGCCGCGCCCCAGATCCGCCGCCGTCCAGCTCAACCACTCCTGCATATGCGCCCCCTTCTGCGTCGCGCGACGGTAGCGACGCAAACGCGCATGGACAATCCCCTGCCCCGCGCCCTATGTCAGCCTCATGTCAGAGGCATGCGATATCATCATTGTGGGCGGCGGGTTGAACGGGCCCACGCTGGCGCTTGCACTGGCGAGCGCCGGACAGCGGGTGACGCTGATCGACGCGCTGCCGCTCGGTACCCGCACCGACGCAGGGTTTGACGGACGATCCTACGCCCTCGCGCTGACCTCGGCCCGGCTGATGGAGGCGCTCGGGCTATGGGAGACGCTGTCGGAGACGGCCCAGCCCATGCTCGACATCAAGGTAAGCGATGGTCGCGCGGGCGAGGGTCCCGCACCCTTCTTCATGCATTTTGACCACGCGGAGATCGAAGAAGGCCCGATGGGCTACATGGTCGAGGATCGCCACATCCGCCCCACCCTGCTGGCTGCCCTGAACGACACCCCCGAGATCCACCAGATCCACGGTGATGCGGTTGTCGCACAACAGGTAGATGCCGGTGGCGTCGAGGTCACGCTGGCGTCGGGCAAGACGCTTCAGGGGCAGCTGCTCGTCGGGTGCGACGGACGCGGATCGGGCACAGCCGAACGTGCCGGGATCCACCGTATCGGCTGGACCTATGCGCAAACGGCGCTGGTTTGCGCCGTCGGTCACGAACACCACCACAACGGCGTTGCGCATCAGTTCTTCATGCCGCCGGGGCCGCTGGCCATCCTGCCGCTGACGGGCAACCGCGCCTCCATCGTATGGAGCGAGACAACGGAAAACGCCCGCGCAATCAACGCCTTGCCGGACGCTGAGTACATCGATGTTCTCCGGCCCCGCTTTGGCAGCTTTCTGGGTGAGATCGAATTGCTCGGCGCGCGCTACACCTACCCGCTGTCGCTGTCGCTGGCGAGCGCGCTGGTCGCGCCGCGCGTGGCGTTGGTGGGCGATGCAGCCCACGGGATCCACCCCATCGCGGGGCAGGGTCTGAACGCCGGGCTGCGGGATGTGGCCGCCTTGGCCGAGGTCGTGGCCGATGCCGCGCGGCGTGGCGAGGCGATTGGTGCTGCCCCTGTGCTGAGCCGCTACCAGACCTGGCGCCGTTTTGACAACACGGCACTGGCGCTCGCCACTGACAGCTTCAACAGGCTCTTTTCAAACGACAATTCCGTTCTGCGTGGGCTCCGCGATGTCGGGATGGGGCTGATCAATCACTGGCCCGGCGCGCGCCGCAGCTTTATCCGGGAGGCCGCGGGGCTGAACGGTGATCTGCCGCGGCTGCTGCGGGGGCTGCCAGTCTGAGCGGCGTCAGTCCAGAACGCGGGCCTCGTCCACCAGCATGATCGGGATCCCGTTTCGGATCGCATAAGCCAGACCGGCGCTATCGGACACCAACTCCTGCCGCTCGGCGTCATAGCGTAAAGTATTGTGGCTACGCGGGCAGATCAGCGCCTCCAGCATCCGGCGATCAAAAGCCGCAAGTTCTTCGGGGGCAGAGGGATCATCGCTCATTGTATCATCTCGCTCTCGCTGCCGCCCCTCAGCTGATATTCGATCAGAGTCACGAGCGTCTCGCGCCGCGTGGGCAGCGACGGCGCTTCCAGTAGAGCCTGCTTATCCTCGGGATCGAACTCCAGCATCATCGACAACGAGTTGATCAGCAATTCGTCATCCGCCTCTTTCAGGGTATCCCAATCAGCCGACAGCTGACGCGCGTCGAAATAGCGCCCGAGCAGGTCCATGAAGACATGACGATCAAAGGTCTTGTCCGTCTCATCCGGCCCCAGATCACGGTCGAACCCGTCCCATTTCACCTCGCACCGGCGGTAGGGGGTGAAACCCTCGACCTCCTTTACCACGCGAAATCGCGACACGCCGCCCAGCGTGATCAGGTATCGCCCATCCTCTGTTTCGGAAAATTGCGTGACCCGGCCCGCGCATCCGATGGTGTGCAGCCCGTTGCCATTGCGACCGGGCACCTCATTGGGCTGGATCATCCCGATGAGCCGCGCCGGCGTCTTGAGAGCGTCTTCGAGCATCTGCAGATAGCGGGGTTCAAAGATGTGCAGCGGCAATCGCGAGCGCGGCAAAAGCAGTGCTCCGGCCAAAGGAAAGATCGCAATCGTATCGGGGAGCTCGGCGGCTTTTATCATGCCTTGCGACGTAGCCCGGCGGCCCCGTCAGGCAAATATCATCGAGCTTAGTTTACGGCGTCCGTTCAGCATCACCGGATCATTTGGCTTCAGCGCATCGAAGATCGTGAAAAGCTGGGTTTTGGCGGCCCCGTCGTTCCAGTCCCGGTCACGACCGAAAAGGATGAGCAGCTCGTCCACCGCCCCTTCCACATCGCCGTTGGCATGCAGCGCCAGTGCCAGGTCAAATCGGGACTGGTGATCGTCAGGGTTGGCCGTCACCGCGGCCTTCAGCTCTCCCACCGGGCCCGCATCCTGAGCCTGCCGCGCCAGTTCCAGCTGTGCGTGCGCGGCTTCAAGCTCGGGTGCGGCAGAAATCTCCGCGGGGGCACCGTTCAGGATCGCTTCGGCCTGATCGAGATCGCCCAGGGCAATATGGGCGCGCACCATGCCACCGTAGGCGGCCGCATGATTGGGATCCTCTCCCAGCACAGCAGCAAAGGTCTGCGCCGCGTCCGTGACGGCCCCTTCGGCCAGCATCTCTTCGGCGGCAGCGACGGCATCGGCCAGCCCGTCACCGGGGGCTTCACCGCCGGCAGCCTTGACCACCCGGTCGATGAACGCCTTGATTTCGGACTGCGGTACCGCGCCCTGAAATCCGTCGATCGGTTGCCCCTTGTGAAAGGCGTAGACGGTCGGGATCGACTGGATCTGCAACTGACCCGCGATCATCTGTGCCTCGTCCACGTTGATCTTGACCATCTTCACCGCCCCCTTGGCGCCGCGCACGGCGTCCTCAAGCTGGGGCCCGAGTGTCTTGCAGGGGCCGCACCACGGCGCCCAGAAATCAACGATGACCGGTGTGGTCTGCGACACCTCCACGACGTCGGCCATGAAACTCGCCTCGGTCGTGTCCTTGATCAGATCATCCGCAGGGGCAGTGCTCAGGTTAAGATCCATCATGTCATCGTCCCTTCAGGTTGCGTCCGCTCTTATATGGGAGAGCGGGGGCTGATTCAAAGGTCAAAACACGCAAAGACCGGTGCATGATCGCTGGGCTTTTCCCAACCGCGCGCGGCGCGCAGGATCCGGCTGGAATGGGCAGCGGCGCCGATGTCGGCACTGGCCCAGATATGATCCAGCCGTCGCCCCTTGTCTGCGGCATCCCAGTCGCGCGCGCGGTAGGACCACCAACTGTAAAGCTGCCCTTCGGGGATATCGCGCCGCGTGACATCCTGCCATCCGCCCGCCTCCTGCACCTGACCCAGATGCTCGACTTCGATAGGCGTGTGGCTGACCACCTTGAGCAGCTTCTTGTGATCCCACACGTCATCCTCGCGCGGCGCGATGTTGAGATCGCCCACGAGGATGGATTTTTCGGGCTGGTTCCCGCCGAACCAGTCCCGCATTTCGGTCAGGTAATCGAGCTTCTGGCCGAATTTCTCGTTGACCGTACGGTCTGCCACATCGCCCCCCGCGGGCACGTAGAAATTATGCACCGTCACGCCATTCTCCATTTGCCCTGCGATATGGCGTGCGTGGCCGAGGCTGGCAAAGTCGTGCGCGCCGACTTCGGTCATCGGCAGTTTCGACAGGATCGCGACACCGTTATACCCCTTTTGGCCGCGGGCGATCATGTGGCTGTAGCCTGCCGCGGCAAAAGCCTCCGCAGGGATCTTGTCCACCGGGCTCTTGCACTCCTGAAGGCAGAGCACGTCCGGGGTTTCCTCGGCCAGTAGCTTCAGCACAAGCTCCGCGCGGAGCCGTACTGAGTTGATGTTCCAGGTTGCCAGAGTAAAGGCCATATGCGTGCTCCCGATCCACTCGGGCGCACCCTAGCGCGAGCGGATGCGGGCCGCCATGCGCAAACCGATGAAAGCGGAAGTATCCAGTCGGGAAAGCCACCACCTCCGATCTTGAAGGTGAGCGTCCAACAGTATTGCTAGAGCGCCGCCCGTTTTTGCGACAAGCAAACCGTTGGTTTGACCGGGGAGGAAGGATGCTGTGCAACAGTGCCTGTTGCGCAGGTGCTTTGAGCGGGGCGGTGTGCCTCACGTGAAAGATCAGAAGCGGTAGCTGGTGCTGAGCTGTCATCCGCCCCGCAAAAAAAGACCGGGCACAAGGCCCGGCCAAGTCCAACAGGGAGGTGCATGCCATAACCCGGGCATACGCGGGATCTTTGATCTAGAAGGGCTACCAACGACCCTACCGCCATATTAGCGCCCAAATGGTTAACAAAAACCCAACGTTTTACGACATAAGACGATATCCGCCAGATTCGGTCACCAAAAGCCGCGCATTCGAGGGATCAGGCTCGATTTTTTGCCGCAAACGGTAAATATGTGTCTCCAGCGTGTGGGTCGTCACCCCGGCATTGTAGCCCCATACCTCGTGCAGCAGCACGTCGCGCGGCACCACACCATCATTGGAGCGGTAGAGAAATTTCAGGATGTTGGTCTCTTTTTCGGTCAGCCGGACCTTCTTGTCGTCTTCGGTCACCAGCATCTTCATCGAGGGCTTGAAGGTGTAGTGGCCCAGCTGGAAGACCGCGTCCTCCGATTGTTCATGCTGACGCAGCTGTGCGCGGATCCGCGCCAGCAGGACCGGAAACTTGAAGGGCTTGCTGACGTAGTCATTGGCGCCCGCATCCAGCCCCAGGATCGTATCGGCGTCGCTGTCATGTCCGGTGAGCATCAGGATCGGGCTCTTCACCCCCTGCTTGCGCATCAGACGACACAGCTCGCGCCCGTCGGTATCCGGCAACCCGACATCGAGTATGACCAGATCATACAGCGCCTCTTTCGCGCGGGTCATCGCCTCGGACCCGTTTGCGGCCTCGAAAACGTCGAAATCCTCGGTCATGATCAACTGTTCGCTCAACGCTTCGCGCAGGTCGTCGTCGTCGTCGACTAAGAGTATTTTCTTTAACTGTGCCATCGGCTTTCTCCGCTTCGTTCCAACAGAAATGTGATGTGCACCCCTGTCGTGCAAGCGCTGCGCGATATCTTTCACGCGCTCGTGTGCGAGGGACGGTCAATTGTTTCAAATCCCGCTGAATTAGCCTAGATCAGGCTGGGAACAGACAGGATTTGTAACAAGATGTGCATCGGCCCCGATATCACAGAGCTTTTGGCCCGCGCGCGTGCAGATCTGCGGATGGGCGTGCCCGTGGTCCTTGACGGGCCCGCACCGGTGTTGGTGGCTGCTGCGGAGACCTTGGGACAGGCGCAGTTCGACGCCCTGGCCAGGTTGCCCGGTGGCATGGTCATGGCTATCACGGCCCGCCGGGCGGAGACCCTGAAAGCCCGCGCCTACGACGGTGATCTTGCCCGGATCATCCTGCCGGATGGCGCGGATCTGGCCTGGCTCCAGAGCATTGCCGATCCTGCGGATGATCTGATGCAGCCCATGAAAGGACCGCTCGCCTGTGCCCGCGATGGAGACGCCGGCGCCCACCGCGCGGCTCTGACCCTCGTGAAATCGGCGCGATTGCTTCCCGCAGCCCTGGTCGCCAGCTTGGACGATGGCGCAGACACGGCGGCGCGCAACCAGTTGACCTGCCTGCCACTGGCAGAGGCGCGTACCCATCTGGATCAGCGCAGCCCCTTGCATTCCGTGGTCAGCGGGCGCCTGCCCATGACCGTATCCGAGGCCGGGCGCCTGCATGTATTTCGCCCAAAGGATGGCGGCGAAGAGCATTACGCGGTCGAGGTAGGCCGCCCGGACCGGGCACAGCCCGTGCTGGCCCGGCTGCATTCAGCCTGCTTCACCGGCGATCTGCTCGGTTCGCTCAAATGCGATTGCGGTCCTCAGCTGCGTGCCGCTCTGGCACAAATGGGCGCGGAGGGATCTGGCGTGCTGCTTTACCTCAATCAGGAAGGGCGCGGCATTGGCCTCGCCAACAAGATGCGCGCCTACTCCCTGCAGGATCAGGGCTTTGACACGGTCGAGGCCAATCACCGGCTAGGGTTCGAGGATGACGAGCGTGACTTTCGGCTGGGCGCAGACATCCTGACCTCTCTGGGGTTTTCCAAGGTGCGGCTGCTGACGAACAACCCGCGCAAGGTCGAGATGATGCAGAGCTGCGGCATCGAGGTGGCGGAGCGTGTGCCGCTTGCTGTCGGTGAGAACCGCCACAACGCAGCATATCTGGCAACGAAGGCGGCCAAATCGGGGCATCTGCTGTGAACCACGATGATATGGTGCTGACGCCGCGCGGGCTGCGGTTTCAGGGTCGGATCTACCCCTGCACCATCGGCAAGGGTGGGGTCAGCGCCCGTAAGGTCGAAGGCGACGGGGCGACACCGGTCGGCATCCACAGGATCGTTGGCATGCTCTACCGGCCAGACCGCATGGCGCGGCCCGCGGATTGGGCGCTGCCGCTCCGGCCCGGCGATCTGTGGTCGGATGATCCGGATGATCCGGATTACAATATGATGGTGCGCGCGCCCTATACCGCCAGCCACGAGAGGCTGCGGCGGGCCGATCCGCTCTATGATCTGATCTTGCTGACCGACTGGAACTGGCCCTATGCGGTCAAGGGGCGCGGCTCCGCGATCTTCATCCACCAATACCGCCGTCCCGGTTATCCCACGGAGGGGTGCATCGGGCTGGCCCGGGATCATCTGAGGCAAGTCGCAGCCCGGATCCGCTTTTCCACCCGGCTCGTCGTTCCCGAGACGGGCTGATCCGCCTCTATCCCGTTGTCCGCGCCCCGAAAATAGCGGAGCCGACGCGCACATGGGTTGCACCAAGCGCGATCGCCTTTTCGAAGTCACCGCTCATCCCCATGCTGAGCCCTTCCAGACCGTTGCGCGCGGCGATCTTGGCGAGCAGCGCGAAATGCAGCGAGGCTTCTTCCTCCACCGGCGGAATGCACATCAGACCGGCGACCGGCAGATCCATGGACCGGCAGTCCTTGACGAAATCGTCTGCGTCCGTGGGGAGCACCCCTGCCTTCTGCGGCTCCTCGCCGGTGTTCACCTGGACAAACAGCGCCGGACAATGGCCCAGCTCCTGCGCCAGCCGCGCGAAGCTCTTGGCCAGCTTGGGCCGGTCGAGCGAATGGATTGCCTGAAAGAGCTCAAACGACTGCCGCGCCTTGTTGCTTTGCAGCGGGCCGATCAGATGCAGATCAACGTTTGGGTAGGTTTCGCGGAACGCGGGCCATTTCCCCGCGGCCTCCTGCACGCGGTTCTCACCAAAGGTGCGGTGCCCTTCGGCCAAGACCGCCTCGACCCGTTCATTCGGCTGCACTTTGGAGACCGCGATCAGATTGACCGATCCCGGCGCGCGCCCAGCCGAGGTCTCTGCCGCCGCGATCCGGTCCGCTATCTCACCAAGTGCCATGTCGCCCCCGCTTCTGTACCTTCCACAAGATAAATGCTCGTTGAAAAAGAAAAGGGGCAGACCCGAAGGTCCGCCCCAATCTTGTCGTATGTCGTTCGACTTAGAAGTCGAAACGCACACCCAGGTCGCCGCGAGCGTCGCCCGCGCTGTCTTCACCAACACCACCGCGCAGGGTCACACCACCGCCGAGGTTGTGACGGAAACCAACCGAGTAAGCCGTGTCGTTGTCGTCTTCGCCGTTATCGCTGACAACAAAACGCAAATCTGTCGCTGCGCTAAGGTCGTAGCCGAGACCAATACCAAACGCTGTGTCAAAGTTGTCGCGATCAGTGTCTGCGATCAACAGATCGTATGTGATTGCGCCGGCCGAACCGTGCAAACCAATTGCGGCAAACTCTTCGTCTTCAGCACCGTCAATCTCCAGCTCACCATAAGCAGCACCGATTTTCAGGTTGCTGTTGATCTGGTAACCGACACCGATCTGCCACTCTTCATCCGCATCGTCTTCTGCGTTTGTTGTGTAAGAGGCCGCAAATGTGAAAGCATCAACCGCGTAACGCGCTTTGATTGTCGGAGCAACGCTCTCGTCACCTGTGCCGAAGCCGGAAACTGGCAAGCCGAAGCCGCTCGAAATCTCACCAAAGTCGGTCAAGCCAACGCCGGTGTTACCGAAATAGTCGATCACGTCACCGGAGTCGAGAACATCGGATGTGTTACCGACGTCCAGACGGAAGCCTCCGGACTCAACGTTGAATTCTGCCGCGCTGTTTTCAGCAACGCCGCCATTACCAACTTCATCGTCGTCGCCGCTGTCGTCAGACTGGAAACGGATCCGCGCACCGAACTGAACGCCGCCATCGGTTGTGTTGAGAACGCTTACGTTCAGACGGAATCGCTGCTCGATCCGTGTGCTGCTGCTATCTGTGCTGTCTGTATCTTGATACACCAGACCAAAGCGGCCGTACCCGTCGAATGTCACTTCGGCAGAGTCGTTGCCGTTCACAACGTCAGCGCCTACTACGCTCGCGGTCGCGATCAGCGCCGTCGATGCGATAAGGAGTTTTTTCATATTCTGACCCTCAGGTTAAAAGATTGCCAAGACCGGCGTTTCCAGCCTCGGAATGATCAGAGCTATAGTCGCTTCCGCTCCGAGATCTCAAGAGCGCGGCAAGGAGTGTAAACGCTTTCGGACTAGCTGATGCTTGATTGCCACACCCTGCATGCGGGCCTGCATCACACCCCGGGCAAGGTCGGTTTTCGACCGCTTGCCGGGCCTATTCTTTTTAAGTATCGTCGCGCCGAAACGAAAAGGGAAATGGCAGGCATGAGCAAGTATAAGGTGACGCGGTTTGCGGGGGTCTTGCTGCTCGCCATCACCATGGGGGCCTGCAGCCAGGAACCCCTGACAGAGGCCGAACAACAACAGCTCGATGAGCGGTTTGACCCGCGGTTTCGGGGACGCGAAGGCGACGAGCGCGATACGACGACCATTTGGGAAGCCTTCAGCCGTCGCGACGCGGAAACCAGTGTCGCCGTCAACAAATACATCTGGTCCGCCTCGCTGGAGGTGCTGGACTTCCTCCCTGTACAGTCCGTCGATCCGTTCACCGGCGTGATCATCACCGGGTTCGGCACCCCGCCGGGCGGCGGGCGCTCCTACCGCGCGACGGTGCTGATCAACGATCCCGCGCTTGACGCCCGCTCGCTCAATCTGGCGCTGCAGACCCAGGGTGGCCCGGCCAGTGCAGCCACCGTGCGCGCGGTCGAAGACGCGATTCTCAGCCGGGCACGGCAACTGCGCATCGCGGACGGCAGGCTCTGACGCGCAACCGCCCCACAACCGACCCCCTTTTTTCGCGCCGGGCACCGTGACGACAAACGGCTCCCGGCGCGGTCATGTTAAAGAGGATGCAGACATGACCCGCTACACTCCCGCCGAGATCGAGGCCCGCTGGCAAGAGGTCTGGTCCCGCGACGCGGTCTTTGAGGCCGTGCGCAGCGCGGATAAGCCGAAATACTATGTGCTGGAGATGTTTCCCTACCCCTCGGGCCGCATCCATATGGGGCACGTGCGAAACTACACCATGGGCGACGTGATCGCGCGCTACAAGATCGCGACCGGTCACAGCGTCTTGCACCCCATGGGATGGGACGCCTTTGGAATGCCCGCTGAGAACGCCGCGATGGCCATCGGCGGCCACCCCAAGGACTGGACCTACGGCAACATCGCCGACATGCGCGATCAGATGAAGCCTCTAGGCCTCTCAATCGACTGGTCACGCGAATTCGCCACCTGCGATGTCGACTATTACGGCCAGCAACAATCGCTGTTTCTGGATTTCCTCGAGGCAGGCCTCGTTTATCGCAAGAACGCTGTGGTGAACTGGGATCCGGTGGATATGACCGTGCTGGCCAACGAGCAGGTGGAGCAGGGGCGCGGCTGGCGCTCCGGCGCCTTGGTGGAACGGCGGGAACTGACGCAGTGGTTCTTCAAGATTTCCGATTACTCGGAAGACCTGCTGGAGGCGCTGGATCGCCTTGAGAACTGGCCCGCCAAGGTGCGGCTGATGCAGGAGAACTGGATCGGGCGCTCGCGCGGACTGCAATTCGCCTTCTCCACCATCGACGCGCCCGACGGCCACGACAGGATCGACGTCTATACCACCCGTCCCGATACGTTGCTGGGAGCGTCCTTCGTCGGGATCTCGCCGGATCACCCGCTCGCCAAAGTGCTGGAGCGCGACAATCCGGAGGTCGCGGCCTTCTGCGCGGAATGCCGCCAGATCGGCACCACGGAAGAGGCCATCGAGACCGCCGAAAAGCGGGGGCTCGATACCGGCATCCGGGTGCGCCATCCCTTTGATACTGCACATGAACTGCCCGTCTATATCGCCAACTTCATCCTGATGGACTACGGCACGGGCGCGATCTTTGGCTGTCCGGCGCACGACCAACGGGATTTCGAGTTTGCGACCAAATACGATCTGCCGATCATCTCGACCTACCTGCCCTCCGAAGACAGTGACGAGACGTTGAGCGAAGCCTACGTCCCTGCCAAAACGGAGCCGGTCTTTTACAATCGCGGCTTTGCGGGCGAGGCGCATCAGACCGGGCTGGAGGCCATCGACGCAGCCATTGAGTTCTGCGAGCAGAACGGGATCGGGCAGGGGGTGACCAAGTACCGCCTGCGGGACTGGGGGTTGTCGCGGCAGCGCTACTGGGGCTGCCCTATTCCGGTGGTGCATTGCACGGTCTGTGGCGTGGTGCCCGAAAAGAAAGAGAACCTGCCGATCGAGCTGCCTTATGACGTCAGCTTTGACCAGCCCGGCAATCCGCTCGACCGGCACCCGACCTGGCGCGACTGCGACTGCCCGTCCTGCGGCAGACCAGCAAAGCGCGAGACCGACACGATGGACACCTTCGTGGACAGCTCGTGGTATTTCGCGCGGTTCACCGCGCCGGGTGCCGACACACCGACTGTCATGGAAGACGCGGCCTACTGGATGAACGTCGATCAATACATCGGCGGCGTCGAGCACGCGATTCTCCACCTGCTCTATTCGCGGTTCTTCGCGCGGGCCATGCAGATCACCGGACATCTGCCCCAGAGCGCCATCGAGCCCTTCGATGCGCTCTTTACCCAGGGGATGGTGACCCATGAGATCTACCAGACCCGCGATGACAAGGGCCGACCGGTCTATCACCTGCCCGAGGACGTCACCGACGGCAAGCTGGCGGATGGCTCGGACGTCGAGATCATCCCCTCCGCCAAGATGTCCAAGTCCAAGAAAAATGTGGTGGACCCGATCAACATCATCTCCGCCTATGGCGCCGATACCGCGCGCTGGTTCGTGCTGTCCGACAGCCCGCCCGAACGGGATGTGGAGTGGACGGCGAGCGGCGCGGAGGCGGCCTTCAAGCATCTTTCCCGCGTCTGGAACCTCTGTGACCGCATCGGTGCGATGGACAAGGGGTCGGGCGGTCAGGGCGACGCAGAGCTGCTTCGCGCCATGCATCTGTGCATCCACGATGTGACCATGGGGATTGAGAGCTTTGGCTTCAACGCGGCGATTGCCAAGCTCTATGCGTTCACCGCCACGCTGCAAAAGTCCAAAGCCAGCCACGCTGCCCAACGCGAGGCGGTGATGACACTGGCGCAGCTGATGTCGCCCATGACCCCGCATCTGGCCGAAGACATCTGGGCGCATCAGGGCGGCGAGGGATTGATTACCACCGCTCCCTGGCCCGTGGCCGACGCGGCGATGCTGGTCTCCGACACGGTGACGCTGCCCATTCAGGTCAACGGCAAGCGCCGAGCCGAGATCACCGTGCCAGCGGATCTGCCCAAGGAAGAGGTTGAAAAAGCCGCGCTTGCCGATCAGGCTGTGCTCAGAACGCTTGATGGGGCAGTGCCGAAAAAGGTGATCGTGGTGCCGGGACGGATCGTGAATGTCGTCGTCTGAAACAAACCCGCTTTTGCGGCGCATCAGCCGTCGCGGCGTCCTCGTGATGTTGCCACTGGCCCTGGGGGCCTGCGGCTTTACCGCTGTCTACGCGCCGGGCGGTACTGGCTCGACGCTGCGCGGCAACGTGACGGTGAACGAGCCCGGCAGCCGGAGCGCCTTTTTGCTGACCAGACGGCTGGAGGAAACGCTGGGCAGGTCCGTCCAGCCGGCCTACCGGCTGAATGTCTCCGTGAGTTCGCGCACCGAAGGGCTGGCCTTCAGCCGTGCGGGGAGCATCACCCGGTACAATCTGATCGGAACCGCTGATTACGCATTGGTAGAGGTCGCCACTGGTCAGGTGATGATGTCCGGCGATGTCGAGAATTTCACCGGCTACTCGGCCACCGGCACCAACGTGGCGACCCTGGCCGCGCGGCGCGATGCGGAACAGCGGGTCATGGTGTTGCTGGCCGATCAGATCACCACCCGTCTGCTGGCCTCAGATCTGTCATGAAGCTGTCCACGCGGGACGCGAACGCGTATTTCGCCAAACCGGACCGCGACAGGCTTGGCCTGCTGATCTACGGCAGCGATGCCATGCGGGTCGCTCTCAAACGGCAGGAAGTGCTGGCCAATCTGCTGGGCGCGGGCGCCGAGGAGGAGATGCGGCTCGCCCGGATGACCGGCGCGGATATCCGCAAGGACCCCGCCCGGCTGCTCGATGCGGTAAAGGCCGTGGGGTTCTTTCCCGGCGCCCGCGCGGTCTTTGTCGAAGACGCCAATGAGTTAGCGGCACCGGCGATCCTCGCAGCGCTCGAGGACTGGCAGCCCGGGGATGCGCAGATCATCGTCAGCGCGGGCGCGCTCAAGCCTACCTCCAAGCTGCGCAAGGCTTTCGAGGCGCATCGCGAAACATATGCAGTGGGCATCTACGACAACCCGCCCACCCGCGATGAGATCGAGGCCCAGCTGCGCGCAGCGGGTCTGGCATCGGTGCCGGGCGATGCGATGGCCGCTCTCACCGATCTGGCGCAGGCGCTGGACCCCGGAGATTTCCGGCAGATGGTGGAGAAGCTGGCGCTTTACAAGCTGGGGGACGAGACCGCGCTTGATCCCGCGGATATCGCTGCCTGCGCGCCGACCTCCACGGAAGCGGATGTGGACGATGTTCTGATGGTCGTGGCCGATGCCCGCGCGGCAGAGATCGGACCGGTGATGCAGCGGGTGGTGGCCCAGGGCGCGACGCCGGTGGGTCTGTGCATCGGCGCGATGCGGCACTTTCGGGCGTTGCACAGGGCCGCCAGCGATACCAGCGGTCGGCCCCAGATATTCGGCCCCAACCGTGAGCGGATGCTGGCGCAATCGCGTCGTTGGGGGGCCGCGCGACTGGAGACCGCCATTCAGTTGCTGACCGATACGGATCTGACCTTGCGCTCTGCCGGGCAGAATGCGCCTGGCATGGCTCTGGTAGAGCGGACATTTATCCGGCTGGCGATGCTGGGCGCGCGCTAGGGCCTCTTCGCCGCGCGGGGCTTTTCGGGAAAGGTTGATGGGTCGGGGCATTGCCCCGTCGCCGCACCGGCGGCACGCGTCGCGTCTTGAGTTTATTTGGCAAGATGAAAGAGCTGGCGCGTGGCGCGCCGGATCCTTTCGCGGCACATGGTGGCTAGTCGGACGGTGCGAACATCGCCATCACTTCGTCGGTGGTCATCTGGTGGGTATCCTCGGCGAAGCTGTAGCCCCGGGGCTTGTTGTCGATAAAAAGCTCACCGGTCAGTTGGGCGTCCCCGGTATCGTCGAGGGTACCGACGCCCATGTGGAAGGTTCCCTGATGCGGGCCGGGGGCGGTCACCCGGTAGTAGAGGCTGCTGCCGCAGGTCGAGCAAAAGGCCCGTTCGGCCCAGGGGGACGAGGTATAGGTCGTCAGGTTTTCGCCGCCTTTCAGGGTGATGGCATCGGGCTTGACCTCGAGGCCGAGATAGATGCCGCCGCTCCATTTGCGGCACATGGTGCAATGACAGGCGCCCAATTCCGCCGGTGGTTCGCTCAGTTCATAGCTCACAGCGCCACAGAGGCAGCTTCCGGTTTTCGACATGGGTTCACTCCTTTGTTCCCGGTCCCTATGTGGTGAGACGCTATCGGCACCCCTTGTCAGTTTCTGTCATCATTGTCAGGAGCGGCTGTCTGTGAAACCGTCTCGGGTGATCGCCCCGCAGGAGCTTGCGACGCATATGTACAAAGTTATCGGTACGACGAAATCCCGCACCTTTCGCGTGCTCTGGACACTGGCGGAGATTGGCGCGCCTTTTGAGCAGATCGCGGTCGCGCCGCGCTCGGAAGAGGCGCTGCGGTACAATGCCTCCGGCAAGGTACCCGCATTGGTCGACGGTGACGCTGTCTTGACCGATTCAGTGGCGATCATGACCTATCTGGCGGATAAGCACGGCCAGTTGACCGCCCCTGCGGGCACGATCGCCCGCGCGGAGCAGGATGCGCTGACGCTGTGGCTGATCGATGAGTTTGATGCAATCCTGTGGTCGGCGGCCAAACACAGCTTTGTCTTGCCAGAAGAACGGCGGGTGCCTGCGGTCAAAGAAACGCTCAAATGGGAGTTCGAACGGGCGGCGGCGCAGCTGTCCGCGCGGTTGCAGGGGCCGTTTCTTATGGACGATGCGCTGAGCCTGCCGGACATCCTCGCCTGTCATTGCCTGAACTGGGCGATTGGGGCGAAGTTCCCGCGGGTCGATGCAAAGCTCTTCGCCTATGGCAAAGCGTTGCGGGCGTGACCGGCGTTTCAGGCGGTTTCTGCCGCGTAAGCGGCGGCGGCCCGGCCCGCCCACCGCCCGGTGGCCAGGCACGCGGTGATGAGATAGCCGCCCGTGGGCGCCTCCCAGTCCAGCATCTCGCCCGCGCAGAAGACCCCCGGCAGGGCGCGCAACATCAGACCCGGGGTCAGCGCGTCCCACGCGACCCCACCCGCAACGGAGATCGCACCGTCCAGCGCCCCCAGCCCCGCGTGGCGGATGGGCAGCGTCTTGAGCAGGTTGGCCAGCTGTGCCGGATGGGCTGGCAGCGGGCGCGCCATCTCCTGCGCCAGGGCAATCTTTATCGGTGGTAGCCGCAGGGTCTTGCGCAGATGGGTGGCAAGGCTCGCCTTGCCGCGCGGACGCGACAGTCTAGCCGTGACCGCCTCCAAATCCAGATCCGGCAACAGATCGACGATCAGCGGTGCACCCTGTCGGACCGCCCGGCTGATGCTGTAGATACCGCCACCCTCCAGCCCCGTCTGGCTGATCACCGCCTCGCCGCGGGTCTCGAGATCCCCGGCGCGCCAGTGGACCCCTTTCAGCGCGGTGCCGTAATGCCGTGCCATATGCTGCGACCAATCCACCCTCAGACCGACATTTGCCGCGAGAAAGGGCGTGACCGGCACGCCCTTGGCGGCCAGCTGCACCGTCCACGCACCGTCAGAGCCCAGTCGCGACCAGCTCGCCCCGCCAAGCGCCATCACGGTGACGTCCGCACGGACCAATTCCGCGCCACCGGGACCGTCAAAGGCAAGGGCGGCGCCCTGCCAGCCCTGCCAGCGCAGCCCCTTCCGCAGCGTGACACCCGCCGCTCCCAGCCGAGCCAACCACGCCCTCAGCAGCGGTGAGGCCTTCATCGCGGTTGGGAAGACGCGGCCCGAGGAGCCGGTAAAGACCTCCTGTCCCAGACCGCGGGCCCAGCTCTGAACCGCCTGTGCATCGAAGTCTGTCAGCATGGGGCGCAAGGGGGCGGCGGCCTCGAAATACTGCGGCAGCTGCTCGGTCAAGGGCGTGTCCATCGCAAGATTGAGACCCGATTTCCCGGCCATGAGGAACTTGCGCCCGGCGGAGGGCTTGGCCTCATAGACCGTCACCCGCAGACCTGCCTCGGCCATTGCCTCTGCGGCCATCAGCCCCGCCGGACCCGACCCGATCACCGCTGCCTCTTGCATGTGTTCCCGCTCCGATCCGGCCGCAGCCTCTTTCCAAACGCCGGGCTGCGGCTACGTCGCACCCTGCCCGCCGCTGACAGAGCACGCCCCATGTCCGACCCCATTTGCCCCCTCTGCATGCGCCCGATCCCGGGGGACGTCAAACAGAGCGTGCATCATCTTGTCCCCAAGCTGAAGGGCGGCAAGAGCGGGCCGACCGTGCTGCTGCATCACATTTGCCACCGCGAGATCCACGCCACCCTGACAGAGGCGGAACTGGCCCGCGACTATGCCAGCGTCGAGGCGCTGCGGGCTCATCCGAGGCTGGAAAAATTCATCGTCTGGGTGCGCAAACGTCCGCCCGGGTTCTTGTCAAAAGTGCCCGGCGGGCGGCGCAAGCGGTAAGGACCGTGAGCACATTTCCTTGATCTGGCGCGCGTGCTCGGGGCTGGCCGCGACCGCGTCGGCGGCCAGGGCGCGGGCCTCGCTCAGCAGCGCGTCCGCCTCGACGATCCGCTCGATCAGCCCCGCTTGCAACGCCTCCTCTGCCCCCAGTCGCTGCCCTGCCATCAGCATCAGCTTGGCACGGGCCGGACCGATCAATGCGGCCAGCCGATGGGGATCGCTGGGTTGCGGCAGAAATCCCAGTTTCATCACCGGGTAGAAGAACGTCGCCCGTGGCACCGCGATGCGCAGATCGCAGGCCAGCGCCATGCCCATGGCGCCCCCCGCCAGCGTGCCATTGAGCGCGGCAATGCTCAGCCCCGGCAGGGCAGAGACGGCGGCCGACAGCTCCTCCCACTGGGGCGACACCGCCAGCCCGCCGCGCACGGCGTCGAGATCCGCACCGGCGCTGAAAACCTTGCCCGCGCCGGTCAGGATCACCGCCCGGGCGGCCTGTGCCTCGCGCATGGTCTGCGCCAGATCCCGCAACATATGAGCGGTCAGCGCATTTGCCTTGTCGGGTCGGTTCAGCGTGACGGTCCAGATGCCATCCGCCTGGGCGACGTCGATCATATGAGCCCGGCCTTGCGGCGGATGTCCTCATCGCGCAGGGAAATTTCCTGACCGCACCAGTCATCCGCCGCCTCACTGCACATCCACAAGAGCGCCCGCGCCGGCCAATCCGCCGGAATATGATCCTCCCAGTCGAGCTGGCTGACCGGGTTCACACCGCTGGCCTTGATCTCGCGCTGCATCTGCGTGGCGACCGTGCCCGGTGACAGACCCATGGCGCGGATACCATGGGCCGCCTCTTCCTTGTCGAGACAGCGCGTCAGCATGTTCACCGCCGCCTTGGAGGCGCAATAGTGGCTCCACGCCTCGACGGGTCCATGGGCCGCACCCGAGCTGATGGTCAGCACCGAGCCGCCGCCCGCGGCCTTCATCACCGGGACGGCGGCGCGCATCCCGTAAAAGACGCCCTTGAGGTTGATGTCGATCACATCCCCCCAGGCCGTCACATCCGCGCGGGTCAGATGCGAGATCGGCTCGATCACACCTGCGTTATTGATCAGCACGTCCAGCCCGCCAAAAGCGTCGACCGTCGTCTCCACCGCCGAGGATACTTCCCGGCTGTTGGCCACATTGCAGGGGATCGCAATCGCCCGCTGGCCGATCTCGCCCGCCAGATCCGCAATCTCGGTCTGCCCGCGGGCCACCAGCGCCACATTGGCCCCCGCCTTTGCAAAGATCCGCGCCGTTTCCGCGCCGATCCCGCGGCTCGCACCTGTGATCAGCACTGTCTTTCCCGTCATGTCCATCTGCACCGCTCCCATGGTTCAGCGCGCAGGGTAAGCGTGCACCTCTCCGCGGTCCAGCCCCCCGCGCCCACAGGTCCTCTTGACCATCGGCAGACCTTCGCAGACCATGCGCGCTGACAGATTTAACAAGGACTTCAGGTATGATCTTCTCCCGTCTCACACCGGCGACGCTCGGCGTCGCGCTGGCGATGGCGCCCGCGGCGCAGGCCGACATCACCGCCCAGGACGTCTGGCGCGACTGGCAGGCCTATTTCGTTGGTCTGGGCCAGACACTTGAGGCGACGGAGGTCGATGAAGGCGACGCACTGGTGCTGACGGATCTGACCTTCAGCAGCACGAACCCCGGTAACGACGGCGAGACGGTCATTCGGCTGGGGCAGATCACCTTTCAGGAAACCGATGACGGCAGTGTCGACATCCTGGTGCCCGAAGTCATGTCCGCGACCATCGAGACGCTGCTGCCCGAGGCCGAACCCGTTGTCATGCGGTTCGATCTGCGCCTGCAGGATATGGCAGCCAACGTCACGGGTGTCCCCACCGAGATGGTCACCACCTACAGCGCCCGCGAAATCACCGCAGAGCTGGCGGATCCGACCATCGAAGGTGACGCGGAACCGATGGATATCGACGGGCTTTTCACCCTGACGGACCTGTCGGGCACAACGGAGACGACGGTGGGCGGTACCCGCTCCTACGTTCAGGATCTCGATGCCGGTGCCATGCTTTACAATTTGGAGATCGACGATCCCGACAGTGACGGTCGCATGAGCATCGCGGGCACGCTCAATACCCTCGCCTCCGACAGCCGCAGCACCGTCCCGCTCGCCGTGGTCGGGGCAGAGGGCATGGCCGACCTTCTGGACGCTGGCATGAATGTGGACGGCAGCTTCACCTATCAGGATGGCAGCACCGCCTTTTCGCTGGTGGATGGCAATGACGGGACGCAGCAGATGTCGGCCCAGACCTCAACCGAGGGCGGCACATTGGGCGTCAGCATGGCGGAGGATGGGCTTACCTACGACATCGCGGGTCAGGGGCTCGCCGCGGTGCTCAGCCTGCCGGATTTTCCCGTGCCCATCACCCTCGATATGGAAGAGGCGCGCTTCAACCTGACCATGCCCGTTCGGCAAAGCGAGACAGCCGAAGAGGTGGCCCTCGGGCTGACCCTGGACGCATTCACCCTGTCGGACGCGCTCTGGGCGCTCTTTGATCCGCAAGGCACGCTGCCGCGTGATCCCGGAACCATCGCGCTCGATCTGACCGGGACGGCCCGGCTGCTTCTGGATATCCTCGATCCGACCGCTGCCGAGGCGATGGCGGTTCCCGGCGCGACCGTGGCGGAAATCGAGACGCTCGACATCAACACTTTGGAAATAGCGCTTGCCGGTGCAGCGCTTACCGGTACCGGCGCTTTTACTTTCGACAACAGCGACCCGACCGCCCCGGCGCGACCGTCGGGCGCGGCGGATCTGATGCTCAAGGGCGGCAACGCGCTGCTGGACGGCCTGGTGGCCATCGGGCTGCTGCCGGAGGATAACGCCATCGGTGCGCGCATGATGATGGGCATGCTGGCAGTGCCCGGCGATGCACCGGACACACTCAACTCCCGCATCGAAGTGACCGAAGAAGGGCACATCATCGCCAACGGTCAGCGCATCCGCTGATCCCCGCCCCTTCGGCAGATCATGGCAAGGGCGCCACGGGTGGCGCCCTTTTTTGGTGCCGTCCCTTGCGGGACCCCGCCCTTGGGACTACCTCACGCCCATCCTGCAGAAAGTCCGTTCATGACCCACTCGCCCGAGCGTCTCGCCGCGCAGCTTCTCGACACCGCCCGCGATGCCGGTGCCGATGCGGCAGATGCCATCGTGATGCGCGGCACCTCGCTGAGCATCGACGTGCGCGAAGGCACGCTGGAGCATGCCGAACGGGCCGAGGCCATTGATCTGGGCCTGCGGGTCTTTCTGGGCACCCGCAGCGCCATCGTCTCTGCCTCCGACGCGCGGCCGGAAACCCTGTCGGAGATGGCGGCGCGCGCGGTCACCATGGCCCGCGAGGCACCCGAGGACCCGCATGCGGGCATCGCCACCGCGGATCAGCTGGTGCAGGACTGGGACGCGGAGGCGCTGGAACTCTTTGACCCCACGCCGGAACCCGCGCCCGCCGATCTGCAGGCCGACGCCGAAGCCGCCGAGGCCGCGGCGCGCACCAATCCCGGCATCAGTCAGGTACAATCCACCTCCGCAGGCTATTCCGCACGCCACATTCATCTGGCCGCCAGCAACGGCTTTTCAGGCGGCTACCGGCGTAGCAGCCGGGGTCTGTCCTGTGCTGCCATCGCTGGCACCGGTACGGGGATGGAACGGGACTACGACGGCGACAGCCGCATCTTTCAGGCGGATCTGCGCAGCGCCGAAGAGATCGGCAAACGCGCTGCCGAACGGGCCGTGGCCCGCGTGGGCGCACGCAAACCGCCCACCGGCAGCTATCCTGTGCTTTTTGACGAGCGCGTCGCCAGCTCGCTGATCGGCCATCTGCTGGTCGCGGCGAACGGCAGCTCCGTCGCGCGCGGCGCCTCCTGGTTGCGCGAGGCCCTCGGGTCAGCGGTGCTGCCCGAGGGCATGTCGCTCATAGAGGATCCGCACCGCCCCCGTGCGACCTCCTCCCGGCCCTTTGATGCCGAAGGTCTGCCCACCGCGCGCCGGGCGATTGTCGAGGACGGTGTGCTGACGGGCTGGACGCTGGATCTGGCAACCGGGCGCAAACTGGGGCTGCCGTCTACCGGCAACGCAGGGCGCGGCACCTCCTCGGCGCCGACGCCTTCCACCTGGAACGTCACGCTGTCGCCGGGCAGCGCCAGCCGCGCGGATCTGATCCGCGACATGGGCACCGGGCTTCTGGTCACCTCCATGATCGGAGCGACGATCAACCCCAACACCGGCGATTATTCCCGCGGCGCCGCAGGCCATTGGGTGGAGAACGGCGAGATTACCCACGCCGTCAACGAATGCACCATCGCGGGCAACCTGCGCGACATGCTCCGCAGCATCGTGCCCGCCAATGACGCGCGCGCGCATCTCAGCCGCGTGGTGCCCTCGCTGCTGGTGCCCGGAATGACCCTTGCCGGCAGCTGATCTCGACCTTATCACCGATGCCGTCCGCCGCGCGGGAGAGATCGCCACCGGCTTCTCCGGCAAGGACACCCGCACCTGGGACAAGGCAGATGGCGCCGGTCCGGTGACCGAGGCCGATCTGGCCGTGAACGCAGCACTCGAAGAGAGCCTGCGCGGCGCGCGCCCGGGCTACGGATGGCTGTCGGAGGAAAGCGAGGATGACCCCGCACGGCTGAGCTGTGAGAGCGTCTTTGTTATCGACCCCATCGACGGCACCCGCAGCTTCATCGAAGGCTCGCGCACCTGGGCGCACTCCGTTGCCGTCGTGGACCGCGGCCGCGTCACAGCGGGTGCGATCTACCTGCCCCTGCGCGACAAGCTCTATACCGCAGCCCTGGGGCAAGGCGCCTTTTGCAATGGCGACCCTCTGCGGGTCTCGGCCCAGGGAGATCTGGCGCTGGCGGAAATCCTGGCCACGAAACCGGTGATGGATCCCAAACACTGGCACGCTCCGCCCGCCTTTCAGCGCGCGCACCGCCCCTCGCTCGCCTACCGGCTGGGGCTGGTGGCCGAAGCACGGTTCGACGCGATGCTCACCCTGCGCCCCAGCTGGGAATGGGACATCGCCGCTGGCGCGCTCATCGTCACGGAGGCAGGCGGGCTCTGCACCGACCGGCGCGGCGCGCCTTTGCTCTTCAACAACGCGCACCCCAGCCTCGACGGTGTGATCGCCGCAGGGCAGGCCCTGCACACAGCACTCGGCGATGCGCTGACCCCGCCCGCTTGACCCCGCCCTTCAGATACGCAATTTTCCGCGCACCCTCCGCCACCGCAAAAGGATAGATCACATGACGCAACGGCTGCATCTCGTCTTTGGGGGCGAACTCGTCAACCCAAGCCAGAACACCTTCAAGAACGTGGACGACATCCACATCGTGGGCATCTTTCCCAGCTATGAAAAGGCCTTCAACGCCTGGAAATCCGAAGCGCAGCGCACCGTGGACAACGCCCATATGCGGTATTTCATCGCGCATCTGCACCGTCTGCGCGACGAGGAAACCGCCGCCTCTCCCACCGAAGAACTGGGCTAGCCGCCCATGGGCCGCTCGCTCGCCATGGCGGCCTACCGGGCATTGTCGGGGCGCACGGCAGCGCGGGGGTTCGTGCCCGCCGGGCCCCGCCCAAAGGGAGAGCTTGTCTGGCTTCATGCCGCCGAGAAGAGCAACCTTCTGGCGCTGCAGGATCTCGCCCAGCGTCTGGCGGTGGCGCGCGACGGGCTCAACACGCTGATCACCCTGTCCGACGGCGACAGCCTCGAGACCGCACGGGCGGACACGCCGCGCCCCGGGCCGGTCTGTCTGGACGTGCTGCCGTCCGAGCATCCCGCGGCCGTTGCGCGCTTTCTCGATCATTGGTCACCCGATATGTGCATCTGGGCCTGGGGCAATCTGCATCCGACGCTGATGGCCGAAGCCCACGCGCGCGGCTGCCCGACAGCGCTAGTCGACGCGGACGCGGGCGGGTTCGACGGGCGGCGCGACCGCTGGCTGCCCGACCTCACCCGAGAGCTGCTGTCGGATTGCGTGGCGGTGATGGCGCGCTCCTCCTCCGCTGCGGACCGGCTGGCAAACCTCGGGGTGCGGCGCCGCGACATCAGGATCACGCCACCGTTGCAGGCGGGCGGTCAGGCACTGCCCTGCGATGACACAGATCTGGCGGAGACCTCGGCCCTGCTCGCCGCGCGGCCCGTCTGGCTGGCCACCGGCGTGCAGGAGGAGGAGGTGCAGCTGATCCTCGCCGCACACCGCCACGCGCTGCGCTATTCCCACCGGCTGCTGCTGATCCTGCACCCCGCCCGGACCGAAGCAAGCGACATCATGGCAGGGCAGGCGCAAGAGGCAGGCTTTCGTGTCAGCACCTGGGGCGGGCCGGGCGAGCCGGGCGAGAACAGCCAGGTCATGATCGCGGAGGATGGCGAGGATCTGGGCCTGTTCTTTCGATTGGCGCCGGTGTCCTTTCTGGGCAGCTCGCTGGTCTCCGGCTATGGCGGTCGCAACCCCTTTGAGGCCGCGGCACTCGGCTCTGCCGTGCTTTATGGCCCGAACGTGCGGCGCTACCTGCCCTTCTACTCGCGTCTGGCCAACGCCGGGGCCGCGCGCATCGTCAAGGACAGTGACACCCTCGGTGCTGCTGTGACCCGGCTCATCGCCCCCGATCAGGCGGCGGCCATGGCGCATGCAGGCTGGGACGTGATCAGCCGCGGGGCAGAACTGGCCGACACAGTCACAGAACTGGTCGAAGAGACGCTGGACACCCGGACAGCACACCGACATGCGCCCGCCTGACTTCTGGTACCGCCCGCCGGAGGCACCGGGCCTGCGCGCGCGCCTGCTCGGCCCGCTGGGCGCGCTCTACGCCCGCGGGACCGCGCGGCGGCTCGCCTCGGGCAACCCGCAGCGGCTGGGCATCCCGGTGATCTGCGTCGGCAACATCAACGTAGGAGGCACGGGCAAGACGCCGACGGTGATTGCGTTGCTGGAGCGGCTGACCGCCCGGCTGCAGCGGCCTCATGTGGTCACCCGCGGTTACGGCGGCCGGCTGCAAGGTCCGGTGCAGGTTGATCCTGCCCGGCACAGCGCGGCGGATGTGGGCGACGAGCCCTTGTTGCTCGCGGCCTTCGCCGAGGTCTGGGTGGCACAGGACCGTGCCGCCGGGGGCCGTGCCGCGGAGGCCGCAGGCGCCAGCGTCGTCGTGCTGGACGACGGGTTGCAAAACCCGGCTCTGGCCAAGGATCTCAGCATCGTGGTGGTGGATGCCGCCCGTGGCTTTGGCAATGAACGCTGCCTGCCCGCGGGACCTTTACGCGAACCCGTGGCGACCGGATTGGCCCGGGCGGACGTGCTGCTCAGCCTCGGTGACGGTGCGGCACAGGGGCCGTTTGTCCCGCCCCCCGGCGCCCCGCCACGGGTAGAGGCGATGCTGCGCCCCCTGCCCACCGGCATGGACTGGTCTGACGCCCGCGTGGTGGCCTTTGCGGGCATCGGCACGCCGGAGAAATTCTTTGCCACGCTGCGCGATCTCGGGGCTGACGTGGCCCATGCCGAACCGCTCGATGATCACCAGCCCCTGACACCTGCCCTGATGGCGCGGCTGGAGGCGGATGCCGCGGCCCGCGGTGCGCAGCTGGTCACCACCGAGAAAGACGCCGTGCGCCTGCCGGATGGCTTCCGGACAAAGGTAATCACCCTGCCCGTGCGGCTGGCCTTTGCGGAGGCGGAGAATGCGCTTTTCGCGGCAGTGGATGCGTTGCCGGTGCCGTGAGCCGTATCGCAAAATGCTGCTTGTGATCATAAAATCTGGGGCAGGCGGTCGGGGGCTGCCCGGCCTTTCGGCCGGATGGAGCGGTTACACCAAGAGAACCTACCTCGACCCGTCATCCTCGCCCAGCTTCGGTGCAGGCCGGTCCAGCGCCAGCTCCGCATCCGAGAAGGTGAAGGGCGAGCGGACCCCCGGCACACCGCCCAGCTCCAGCTGCATCCCCCGCGCCTGTACCTGAGGGTCGGCCATCACTTCGGCCATGTTATTGATCGGCCCCGCGGGCACGCCTTGGGCCTCACAGGCCGCCAGCAGATCCGCCCGCGTGCGGGTTTTGGTGACCGCCGTCAGCCGCGCATCCATCTCCGCGCGATTGGCAATGCGGTCCACGTTCTTCAAAAACGCGGGCGCTTCGGCCATCTCCGTCAGGCCCAAGAGCTGGCACAATCGCCGGTACTGGCCGTCATTGCCCGTCGCGATGATGATATGCCCGTCGAGACAATCGAATACCTGATAGGGCGCGAGGTTGAGATGCGCGTTGCCCATCCGGCGCGGCGGCACGCCGGTTGTGAGGTAGTTCATCGCCTGATTGGAGGTGATCGCCACCGCCACATCCATAAGGGCCATGTCGATATGCTGCCCGCGCCCCGTGCTCTCGCGCTGATGCACTGCCGCGAGAATCGCCGTCGTGGCATACACGCCCGTCAGGATATCCGTGATCGCGATGCCGTATTTCTGCGGCTGACCGTCCGGATCGCCGGTGACCGACATCAGCCCCGACATGCCCTGAATGATGAAATCATACCCCGCGCGGGCCGCATAAGGACCGCTGTGCCCAAAACCGGTGATCGAGCAATAGATCAGCCGCGGGAATTCCGCCGCGAGGCTATCGTAGTCCAGACCGTATTTCGCCAGCCCCCCGGTCTTGAAGTTCTCGATCAGGATATCGGCATCACCCAGCAGCGCGCGTACCTTGGCGCGCCCTTCTTGCGTCCGGAAATCCGCCGTTACGGAGGATTTGCCCCGGTTGGTGGAGTGGAAATACGCCGCCGAATTGTCCCCCTCGCGCTCGACGAAAGGCGGGCCCCACTGCCGCGTGTCATCGCCCGCAGGGCTTTCGACCTTGGTCACCGTGCAGCCCAGATCAGCCAGCGTCTGCCCGGCCCAGGGCCCGGCAAGCACCCGGGCCAGTTCCACGACCTTCAGCCCGGCCAGCGGGGCAGACATCACTCCGCCGCCGCGTCGATCAGCTCTGCCATTTCGCCGTAGCTCATGTTGGAGTATTTCCGGCCGTCGATCACAAAGCTCGGGGTGCTGTCGATCCCGTCGGCTTCGGCGTTTTCCTGATACCAGGCGACCAGCGTGCGGGCCTTTTCACCGTCTTGCAGGCAGGCCTCCATGGTCTCCGCATCCAGTCCCGCCAACAGCCCGATCTTGCGCAGCTCGTCCACGATGGCCGCCGGATCCCCGGCGCGTGCCCATTCGGACTGCTTTTCGTAAAGGATGCCGGAGATGCCAAAGAAGCTCTGCGGGGTCCCGGCACAGCGCGCGATCATCGACCCCCACAGCCCGTAGCGATCAAAGAACACCTCGCGGTAGACAAAGTTGATCTTGCCGCTGTCGATGTAATCCGCCTTCAGCTGCTTGAACGGCCCCTGATGAAAGGTCGCGCAATGCGGGCAGGTGTAGCTGGCGTATTCGATCACCGTCACCGGCGCATCGGGATTGCCCAGGCTCATCTCCACGATGCTGGAGGTATCGAGATCTTCGGCCTCCTGCGCATTGGCCGCACCAAAGGGATCGGCAACCGGCGTCTGCCCGCCGGGCGATGTCAGAAACCACGCCCCCACACCAACGGCAGCCACGGCGGCAGAAATCATCATCATTCGCGACATCGGTACTTCCTTTTTTCAGCTGTCTGTCTTTTTCAGGATATTCGCGCCCAGACGGGCCAGCGCGGCGCGCAGATCATCGTCCTGCACGGGGCGCACGGTCTCTGCCGCGCGCTGCTGCTGTGCCGCATCGGGGCCGGACCGTGCCGCAGGTGCTGCGGGCGCAAAGGCCACCTGCCCTTCGGCAAATCCGGTGGGCGCCGTCTGTGTCACCCGCACCCGGGCAATGGCGTTGTAGCCGTAGACCGCATTGACACGCGCGCGCAGCTTTTCCTTCTGCATCTCCAGCATGGGCGCCTGCGCCCCGGTGGTCAGCAGCGTGAGCGTCGCGCCCATGCCCCCGCGGCCATAGCTTACCTCCACCGGCCGGGCGATGGCGGCCACATCCGGCCCCGCGATCTCCGACCAATGGGTCAGCACGCGGCTCTGCGCAAAGCCCCGCGTCTCGGAAGCAGCGCGGATCCGGCCCGTCAGCAGGCTGGCGGTGCGGGTAAAGCCTTTTGTTGTGGCGCGGCGCGGCGGCATTGCTATGGTCCCGGACGAAACTCTTCGCGCGCAGCATACCCTGTCCCGCGCGCGGCAACCAGTCAAAGCCAGCGGAGCGCCATAAAGATTGCGTGACATGACCCCCGACCCTTATGCGCTGAGCGACAGCCTGCTGGCGTGGTACGATATGCACGCCCGGGTGATGCCCTGGCGTGTGGCACCCGCCGACCGCAAGGCGGGCCAGCGCCCCGATCCCTACCGGGTGTGGCTCTCCGAGGTGATGCTGCAGCAGACCACCGTGGCCACCGTGCGCGACTACTTCCGCGCCTTCACGGAGCGGTGGCCGAGGGTCGAAGATCTCGCCGCGGCGCAGGATGCGGATGTCATGGGCGCCTGGGCGGGCCTGGGCTACTACGCCCGCGCGCGCAACCTGCTGAAATGCGCGCGGCAGGTGGTGGCCGAACACGGTGGCCGGTTCCCCGCCGATCACGCCGCCCTGCTCAAACTGCCGGGGATCGGGCCCTATACCGCGTCGGCCATCGCCTCCATCGCCTTTGATCTGCCGCACGCCGTGCTTGACGGCAATGTGGAGCGGGTGATGGCGCGGCTCCATGACATTCACACGCCGTTGCCCGCCGCCAAGCCAGAGCTGATGGCCCGTGCCGAAGCCCTCACCCCGCAGCAGCGCCCCGGCGACTATGCTCAGGCGGTCATGGATCTGGGTGCCACCATCTGCACGCCCACCTCGCCTGCCTGCGGCATCTGCCCCTGGCGCGACCCCTGTGTCGCGCGCATCCAGGGCACCGCCCCGGATCTGCCGCGCAAGACGCCCAAGAAACCTAAACCGACCCGCCGCGGCACCGTTTTCGTCGCGCGGCGCGCGGATGGTGCCTGGCTGCTGGAGACGCGGCCCGACAAGGGCCTGCTGGGCGGCATGCTCGGCTGGCCCGGTTCCGACTGGGCCGAAACGCCGCCAGAGGCACCGCCGCCCCTGCCTGCTGACTGGACCGCGCTCGCCGGTGAGGTGCGCCACACCTTCACCCATTTCCACCTGATCCTGGATGTACAGATCGCACGGGCCCCGCAGGCGGCGACACCCACCCGCGGCAGCTTTCGCGCGGCATCGGAGTTTCGGCCCTCAGACCTGCCCACGGTCATGCGCAAGGTCTTCGATCTGGCGCAGGGCGATCCGCGCCTGAAACCCTAGCGGCGCAGCAACGGACATGTTTGGCCAAAACGGCGGATCCAGCGAAATGCGCCGCCCCGCGTCACTTTGAACACCACGTCGCGGTTGGCCAAACTGGCGCGGGCGGCTAAACTAGCCGCGCTCAAGAGGCAATGCCATGACATCCCAAAGCCGCTACATCCCGCTCGCCGACCTCACGCGCCCGGCCCGTGCCGCTCCCTTCTGGGTGTCGCTGCTGCTGGTGCCGCTGGCCTGCTGGACGGCGACGCAAGGCGGCTGGACCCTGGCGCTGCTGCCGCTGCTCACCTGGTATCTTTCCGCCGCGCTCGACGCGGCACTGGGACGAGAGAGCGCCAACGCAGACCCGGACACCGACCCCGCAGACCTGTTCTGGTACCGCGCCATCACGCTCATCTGGACACCGGTGCAATTCTGCCTTCTCTTCGGCCTGCTGTGGTACGCACCGCGGGCCGACCACCTCGGCGGCGGCGAACTGACAGCGCTGTTTTTCGGGGTGGGCGTCGTCACCGGTACCGTGGGCATCAATTACAGCCACGAGCTCATGCACCGGCGCAGCCGCACCGAACGCTGGCTCGCCGATATCCTGCTCTCCATGGTGCTCTATTCCCACTTCCGGTCCGAGCATATGCTGGTCCACCACCGCCACGTGGGCACCCCCGCCGATGCTGTGACCGCGCGCTACAACGAAGGGTTTCACCGCTACTACCCGCGGGTACTGTGGCAATCCCTACGCTCTGCCTTCCGGGCCGAGGCGGCCATGCGCGCGCGCCGCGGCCAGCCGTGGTATCACCTGTCGAACCCGTTCTTTCGCTACTGGGCCTTGCAGGCGGGGATGCTGGCGCTGGCCTTTGGCCTGGGCGGCTGGACCGGGCTTGCGCTCTTTGCCGTGCAGGCGGGCACCGCAATCTGGCAGCTGGAGCTGGTGAACTACATCGAACACTACGGGCTGACCCGCGCGCATCTGGGCGGCGGCAAATACGAACCCGTCGGCCCGCATCATTCCTGGAACGCAGAGCAGCGCATGTCCAACTGGCTGCTCATCAACCTGCAGCGCCACTCCGATCATCACGCCAAGCCCGACCGCAGCTTTCCGGTGCTGCAGACCTATTCCGAGGACGACGCGCCACAGCTGCCCTATGGCTACCCGGTCATGACGACACTGGCGATGATCCCCCCGCTCTGGCGTCGGGTGATGAACCCGCGCGTGCGCCGCTGGCGCCAACGTCACTATCCCCGGATCACCGACTGGTCGGCCTATAACGCGGCCACGAACCCCCTGCCCGGCTCACACCGACTCATCAGATCTTAAACTTTCTGGCGTAATTATGGCCCGTGTGTGATTTTTGCGGGATGTAACGATGCAGCGCCAACTTGCCCTATCACGAAGGCCCAAGACCCAGACCTGCCTGATCGTGGAAGACAGCACCTTTGATCAGGAGCGTATCAAGCGCATCATCGATCGCAGTTTCAAGACGCTTGAGGTCGCGGTGGCCGCCACCATTGGCGAGGCATGGGCTCATGTGCTGCGCTATCCGACCGGGTTCATCCTGCTCGACAACAATCTGCCCGACGGGACAGGGGCCAATTTCGCGACCGAACTCGCGGCCCAACCGCATTTTGCGCATATCCCGATCGTGATCGTCAGCGACTGGCCCACCCCTTTCATGTTCGACAAGGCGCAGGCGGCCGGCGTCATCCATGTCGTCAGCAAATCCGACTTCGGCGCGCGCTACATCCACGCAGCCATGCACCACAGGCCATCGCCCAGACCGCTGGCCTGACCCGGCCTCGCGACAAAAAGGCCCCGCCACAAACGGGCGGGGCTCAGGTGAGTGCCCTCAGGCGCAGCCCTTGATCAGGCCGCAGGCACCGGCGGTGTTCCAATTGTCCGGGTGTGTGAGACCCGGCTGAGCTTGCAGCATCGGCGGGATTATCGCTGTGCCATCAGGCGGGCCAGCGTATCCGACGCCGTCTCGGGTCGGTTGTCTTTCATTAAATCAGTTGCGCATCTCCGCCCGGATCTGCTGTCGCAAAACGTCGATGGGCACCTGCTCGCCGTCGCGGCGAAAGGTCCAGTAGGTCCAGCCATTGCAGCTTGGTGCCCCTTCCAGATGCGCGCCCACCTGATGGATGGACCCCTTCACCTCGCCCCCGATCAGCGTGCCATCGGCCCGCACCTTCGCCACATGTCCCCGCGGCGAATAGAGCGCCTCGCCGGGGCGCAGCATGCCACGCTCCACCAACTGCCCGAACGGCACCCGCGGCTCCGCACGTTTAGAGGTCGAGACCTGCAGCGCCTCGCGCTCGAACCGCCGCACCTTGGCGATCCGCGTCTCGGCCACCGCGCGATAGGCCGCCTCACGCTCGATCCCGATGAACTCCCGCCCCAGCATCTTCGCCACAGCCCCCGTCGTGCCCGTCCCGAAAAACGGATCCAGCACCACATCGCCCGGGTTGCTTGAGCCCACCAGGATCCGGTGCAGCAGGCTTTCGGGTTTCTGGGTGGGATGCGCCTTGTCGCCAGCCGCATCCTTCAGCCGCTCGTGCCCGGTACAAATCGGCAGCACCCAGTCAGAGCGCATCTGGATCCCTTCGTTCAGCGCCTTCAGCGCCTCGTAGTTGAACGTATACTTGCTGTCCTCGGATTTTC
This sequence comes from uncultured Roseobacter sp., assembly GCF_947496515.1. Lineage (GTDB taxonomy): Bacteria > Pseudomonadota > Alphaproteobacteria > Rhodobacterales > Rhodobacteraceae > Roseobacter. Next base: position 234,322 of record NZ_CANMDB010000005.1, read on the forward strand.
CCGCCCAGATCATCGTCTCATGGGCGTTGGTGAACCGCTTGCCGCGAAAATTCGGCATCGGGTTCGACTTGCGCCAGACCACGTCGTTCAGGATCCAGAACCCCGCGTCCTGCAGCGCGGATCCCACGCGAAAGATGTTGTGATAGCTGCCAATGACCCAGATCGCCCCGTGCGGCTTGAGCAATCGACGGGCCGCCTTCAACCAGGCCCGGGTGAACTCATCATAGGCGTTGAAGCTCGCAAACTGGTCCCAGTCGTCGTCAACCGCGTCCACCTCGCTGTTGTCGGGCCGGTGCAACGTGCCTTTCAGCTGCAGATTATAGGGAGGATCCGCAAAGATCAGGTCCACCGACTCCGCGGGCAAACGGTTCATCTCGGCAATGCAATCGCCCGCCAGAATCGTATTGAGTGGAAGCGCAGCCGCGCCTTTCGTCTGTGTCATCGTTTTTGCCTCTGCCCCGGTGCGTGATCACACCTTGTTGCAGACAACCATGAGTCAAAGGCGATTCGCGGTCAATTTCTTTATTGAATCAAGGTCTTAGCTTTTTTCTTGATACAAGATGTTGTGGACGGGGCGAAACGTTCGTCTATGGTGTGGGGTGACCCCGAGATCTTGAAGCGCCGATATGTGGCTTTTCGATCCATATCCCATGTTGGTCTCCCAGCCGTAGCCGGGGTGCTGTTGCGCCAAATCCACCATCAGCCGGTCGCGCGTCACCTTGGCAATGATGGAGGCCGCCGCAATCGACAAACACCGCGTATCTCCCTTGACGATGCCTTGGGCCGGCGCGCCCATCCCTTTGGGGAGCATGCTTCCGTCAATCAGCAGGTGATCGGGCGCCATGGCCAGCCCTGCCACCGCGCGCCGCATCGCACGGTGGCTGGCTTGCAGGATGTTCAGCGTTTCGATCTCCGCCACGGAGGCATGCGCCACCGACACTTGCGCCATTTCCGCCAGCGCTTCCGCCAGCGCGACCCGCTTTTTCGCCGGGATCTGTTTGGAATCGTTCAATCCCTCGGGGATCCGCGCGGGGTCAAGAACCACGGCAGCGGCGGTCACAGGCCCGGCCAAAGGCCCGCGCCCGACCTCGTCCAGCCCCGCCACCCGCAGGGCCCCCGCCGCATAGGCCGCGGCCTCGAATTCAAAATCCGGCATCATCCGCCTGTGATCCCCCGATCCGGGCCCCGGCACAAGCCCCCACGTCCGGGCAAAGGAAAAGCGCGCCCCCGGGGGCCGGAGGGCGCGCGTTACTGGTTAAAAAGGGGAAGAAACACCCGAATGCTCCTTCCCCAGGTCAGGGTCGGCTCATACATCACCGCCCTGCATCGACCCGTCCTCAGCGGCGGGCCAATTGGTATCCCCGGTCGGCCAGACAGCGCGCCTCGTACCCGCGCCGCGTGCCACGATCCGCCCGAAACCGGACCGCACAGGCTTCCGGCAGATGGTCAAACCGGGCGTAATTCTGTTGAAGGCACCCGCGGCCGAAATACCTCACCCGCCCGTCCCGTGTCTCCGCCGAGCGCAGGCAGTCGCCGGGCAGAAGGCGCCGCTGCGCGCGCTCCGGCAACGGACGGGGCTTCAGATCGTAGGTGCGGGTTGACGCGTTGTAGCGCCCGGGTGTCACGACCCGCTTCTCCGCTCGCTTGGGCGTCACGACCTTCTTGTCCGCGCGCCTCGGTGTCACGACCTTTTTGTCTGCGCGTCGCGGTGTCACGACCTTTTTGTCCGCGCGCGTCTGCTGGTCATAGATGATCTTGCCGACGATCGCGATCCCGGCAATTGCCGCCAGCGCGCGCAGTACATCCTCATCGGCCCGTGCCGGGGCCGACCCCAAGGCGGTTACGGCCATGGCGGTCGCGACGATCATTGCGATGAATTTCCGGTGCATGACGGCCCTCTCATATGGTTTGCGCCGCGCCGAGGGATCGATGGAAAGCCGATCCCGCCGCGGTTGCTGTCATCTGGGTCATGGCGGTGCGGCAAGGCAATATCAGCGCCGCGTTATCAGATAACAGCTGCCCCAAGTGCCTTTTGTCATTGAATATCTTCTCGTCCGCGCGCAGTCTTGCGGCATGAGACTCCGCCTCACGTGCCTGGGCCTTGCCACCGCCCTCAGCCTATCCATCCCCGCTCATGCGGCGGGCTGCTACGCTGATTACAAGGCCAAGCAGGACGACCCGCTGCGCCTGCACTACGGTGTTGCCGAGGTGTCCGGTTGCTCTCAACAGGCCGCCGAGGCAGAACTCACCGCCCGACTGGCCGCGCAGGGCTGGACGCTTCTCAACGTCGTCTCGGTCTTCGACGAAGCAGGCCTTGCAGAAAGGAAAGACAGTGCAGGCGCCTACTTCCTCCGCTTCTGAGATGCGCCGCGCCGGGGGGCGCCTCGTGACCGTGGGCATCGCCAGCATCGTGGCCATTCTGCTGCTGGCGGCGGGGGTGCTGTTCTGGGCCCTGCCGGATGCAAACGCCTTCAACGCGCGGGTCGAACGGCTCTTTGTCGAGAACAACGATCTGACCGAACAGGCTGAGATCAAGTTGCTGGAGATCCTGGCCCAGTCCGGCACGGCCTTTTCCGATACGCTGATGAGCTACCGGATGGTGATCTTCGTGCTTTTGGTCTTTGCCACGGCGATGCTGGTCGCCGCACTGGTGTTTCTGGTCATGCTGGTCAGCGTCAACCGCCGGGTCGCCCAGATCGAACGCGCGGGCATCCAGGTCAATTCGCTGCTGATCAGCCGCGAGGAGAACACCGTCTATCTCAACAATCTGGGTTTCCGGCTGACGGATGCGGCGATGGAGACGATGTCGGTGCTGGCAGAAGCCCGCATGGACGATGACATCCTGTCGGGCGCGCAGATCGAAGGGGTGATCTCGGGCCGCAGCGCCTCGGACTGCGACGAGGCCGCCGGTGCCACCCGGATCAAGCGGCTGCGCGATACGCTGGGCAACCAGATCGTGGCAGAGCTGCTGGTCAAGAACATCGCCCGGCGCGGCTACATGCTGTCCATCGACAAGGATGTGATCAAGGTCATCTGACCCTCGGGGCGATCCCGGGATGCGGGACGGTGGGCGGGGCGAGGGCGCAGCCCAGCGCCGTCGCCGTCTGAATCGTTAAGACCGCCGCGTTAACCGGCACCAATACCGATGCGTGCACCGACAGAATACCGACGTGATACCGACACAATACCGATGTGGAATCTTGCCCCAAAATCAACCGTTAACGAGCGAATGGCAGTGCGGGCAGGTAACCCGCCGCGCGGCGGGTTCACACCGCCTCGCCCGCATCGAGCCGCTTGAGGAACCCCTCCGCTTCCCGCAGCACCGTCTCGCGCCGGTCGTCGTCCATCCTGTCCCAGGTACGGTACATATTCCCCATGCGCGCGTTTTTCGAAAAACGCGTCCGGTGCCGGTCGAGAAAATGCCAATAAAGAAGGTTGAACGGACATGCCCCTTCCCCCGTCTTCCTGCTGACCGAATATGTGCACCCCTTGCAGTAATCCGACATTCGGTTGATGTAGGCGCCGCTCGATACATAGGGCTTTGAGGCGATGATCCCGCCGTCGGCAAACTGGCTCATCCCGATGACATTGGGCGCCTCAACCCATTCGAACGCATCCATGTAAACCGCCAGATACCACTCATGCACCTGATGCGGGTCGAGTCCCGCAAGCAGCGCAAAATTCCCCGTGATCATAAGACGTTGGATGTGGTGAGCGTAGGCCTCATCCCGGGTCTGGCCTACCGCTTTCTCCAGGCACAGCATATCTGTCTTGCCGCCCCAGAACAGCTCCGGCAGATCCCTCTTGTGCCCCAACCCGTTGCGCCCGGTATAGTCCGGCCCTTCCAGAAAGTAGATGCCCCGCATGTACTCTCGCCAGCCGATGATCTGCCGGATGAACCCTTCGGCCGCATTGATCGGGACATCCCCCGCGGCATGGGCCTCTGCGACCTTCTCGCAGACCTCCAGCGGGTCGAGCAGCCCGATGTTGATATAGGCAGAGATCACCGCGTGATAGAGAAACCGGTTCTCGGTCAGCATCGCGTCCTGGTAATCGCCGAATTTCGGCAAAGCCTTTGAAATAAAATGACGTAGCGCCCGCCGCGCCTCTCCTTCGGTGGTCGCAAACCAGAAAGGACGAAGCGCGCCGAAGTGGTTGCCAAAGCGCGCCTCGACCAGCGCCAGCACCTCTTCCACCGTATCATCCGGCGTGAATTGCATCGGCCCATTGAAATCGACTTCCCCGGGCGCGGGCTTGCGGTTTTCATGGTCGAAATTCCACTTGCCCCCGCTGGGTTTATCTCCCTCCATCAACAGCCCTGTCTTGCGCCGCATCTCGCGGTAGAAATACTCCATCCGCAAGGCTTTACGCCCCTCGGCCCATGCCTCAAACTCCTGATGTGACGCGATAAACCTCTCATCGGACAGGATTTGAACCTTGACAGGTGCCTCCCGCAAAGCCTCGATCAGCCGCCATTCTCCGGGCTCGGTGGCCAGCACCTCCGACGCGCCCGTCTCCTCCGCCCGGCGCAGCAGCTCACCGACGATGGAGCCTGCGTTTTCCGTGTCATCCAGCTGGCTGTAGCGGACATCCCAGCCCTCCGCGCGCAGCCTGGCTGCAAACTTGCGCATGGCGGCAAAGATCAGCGCGATCTTCTTGGGATGATGCCGGACGTAATCCGTCTCATCCGCGACCTCGGCCATCACCACCACGTCATGATCGCGATCAGCCTCACGCAAGGCGCTCAACCCCGGGCTCAGCTGGTCTCCCAGAACCAGGATCAGGCGGCTCACCACGGCACCGCCTTGCCTGCCCAGTCAAAAAACTGCCCCGTCTGCTCAGGCGTCAAGCTATCAATAACATTCAACAAATTCTCTGCGGCTTGCTCGGGCGCGACCGACGGATGGCGGCCCAGATATTTCTGCGTAAAAGGCGTCGCGACTGTGCCGGGATGCAGGCTGACACAGATCGCTTCCTTGTGGCTCCGCGCCAGCTCGATCGCCGAGGTGTGCACGATCTGGTTCACCGCGGCCTTGGCGCTGCGGTAGCTGATCCAGCCGCCGATCCAATTGTCCCCGATGGAGCCAACGCGAGCCGACAGCACCGCAAACACGGCCCGCCGGTCGCGCGGCAGCAGATCATGGGCATGACGCAGGACAAGGGCGGGACCAAGGGCGTTCACCGCGAACTGATCCATGAGCGCGTGTTTCGTAACGCCCTTGACCGTCTTCTCGGGTGCCGCACCGTCGATTTCAAGGGCACCGGTTGCGACAACCACCAGGTCGAAAGGGTCGGCCTGATTGCCGACGTGCTCGGCAACGCTTTCCTCCTCGGTGATCTCCAACCCGTCGACCGAGCGAGACAGCCCCGTCACCTCATCGCCGCGCGCCCGGCAGGCCGCAACGAGTGCAGCACCGATCCCGCCGGAAGCCCCTATGATCAAAGCTCTTTTCATCGCCAGCCGTCTATCCTGTTGCAGACCCGCCACCTAGCGGCACCGCCTTCCGCTTCAAGCCCGTGACCTGCGGCACCCGGCAAACTGCGACGATTTTCGTCGAAAACCACCTTCCCATTTTCGCTCGTGCAGGTATAACGCCGTCCATGGTTCAGGCTCAGACATACCCTTGCGCGCAGCTCTTCCCCGCGCCCGCCGCCGCCCGACTGCTGCTAACACGCCTCTGAGCGTGCCCTCCGGCGCGCCCGCTCAGAGGGACCCGTGCCGCGCGCCACCGACATCAGCAGACAACGAAAGACCAATCCCATGACAGACAAGAGCCAACAGGACCGGGTCCTGATTTTCGACACCACTTTGCGCGACGGCGAACAGAGCCCGGGCGCCACCATGACCTATGCCGAAAAGCTGGAGATCGCGGCCCTGCTCGACGAGATGGGTGTGGACATTATCGAGGCGGGTTTTCCCATCGCCTCGGACGGTGACTTCGCCGCCGTCTCCGAAATCGCCAGGCAGAGCAAGAACGCCGTGATCTGCGGTCTGGCCCGCGCCCAGATCGGCGATATCGACCGCTGTTGGGAGGCCGTGAAACACGCGAAATCCCCGCGTATTCATACCTTTATCGGCACTTCGCCTCTGCACCGCGCCATCCCCAACCTGGACATGGACCAGATGGCGGAGCGAATTGAGCAGACTGTGACCCATGCCCGCAACCTCTGCGACAACGTGCAGTGGTCGCCCATGGATGCGACCCGAACAGAGGAGGACTACCTCTGCCGCGTGGTGGAAATCGCGATCAAATGCGGGGCGACGACGATCAACATCCCCGACACCGTCGGCTATACCGCCCCGCGCGAATCCGCAGCGCTCATCGCCATGCTGCTCGACCGTGTGCCCGGCGCCGACGAGATCACATTTGCCACCCACTGCCATAACGATCTCGGCATGGCGACGGCCAATTCTCTGGCGGCAGTCGAGGCAGGCGCGCGGCAGATCGAATGCACCATCAATGGTCTGGGCGAGCGGGCGGGGAATACCGCACTGGAAGAGGTCGTGATGGCCATGAAGGTGCGCAACGACATCATGCCCTATCAGACCCGCATCGACGCCACCAAGCTGATGAACATCTCCCGCCGGGTCGCGACGGTCTCGGGCTTTCCGGTGCAGTTCAACAAGGCCATCGTCGGCAAGAACGCCTTTGCCCACGAAAGCGGAATCCACCAGGACGGCATGCTCAAGAACGCCGAGACCTTCGAGATCATGCGCCCTGAGGACGTGGGCCTGAGCGAGACGAACCTCGTGATGGGCAAGCATTCGGGCCGCGCCGCGTTACGCTCCAAGCTTGAGGATCTGGGGTTCGAGCTGGGTGACAATCAGCTCAAGGATGTCTTCGTCCGGTTCAAGGAACTCGCTGATCGCAAAAAGGAAATCTACGACGATGATCTGATCGCGCTCATGCGCACCTCCTCAGATCCCGAGAACGATCGGCTGAAACTGACCTCGCTCAAGGTCGTCTGCGGCACCGACGGTCCACAACAGGCCGATCTGGTGATGGAGGTCGACGGTCAGGAGAAATCCACCACCCAAACCGGCGACGGGCCGGTGGACGCCTCCTTCAACGCGATCAAGGCGCTGGTGCCCCACGCAGCCCGGCTGCAGCTCTACCAGGTGCACGCTGTCACGGAAGGCACCGATGCGCAGGCGACCGTCTCCGTCCGGATGGAGGAAGAGGGCCGCATCGTAACGGGGCAATCGGCCAACACCGATACGGTCGTCGCCTCGGCGCTGGCCTATATCCACGCGCTCAATCGCCTGCTCGTGCGGCGCGAAAAGGGTGGCAAGGACCGGCCCGAGATCAGCTACAAGGATGTCAGCTAGATCAGCGATCCCTTCGACGTCGGCAGCCACCCTGCCGATGTCATCCGCGCATTCCCAGCGGGCAGGCAAGGCACCCTTGGCGCGGCCGGAATTGGGGCGTCCGCGACAATGGTACAGTCGGTGATGGCCGGAACGACGCTGCGCTCGGACACGGCTTCTCCTTTTCTTTCACAGGATCGCGTCTTCCACATAAAGGTCGGCAGATCCGGGATCGCCGAGACGGGTGCGCGCGCAAGGGCAGCACCCTCCTCCCGGGGCGCAGGCAGCAACGGCACAAAACGCCAGAGCCATCGTTGCTTTGCGGGTGATGATCGTATTTTCCGGCCCTTTTTCGCGATGCATTTTAAGCGTTCAGGGGATCGTGACAGGCACGGTGACGCCCTGCGCGCGCTGGCTTATCGACAATTTCGTTAAAAGCAACATGCTGCCTACATCTTTGTTAACGTCTCTTTCACCTTAACGGGGCTAAGCCTATAAGTGCATAACGGTCGACCTTCAGAAGGAGGCGGCCCAAAACACATTCGAGCAAGGTTGAAACCCAATGTTTGACAAATTCCGCGGTCTGTTTTCATCGGACATGGCCATTGATCTCGGCACCGCAAACACGCTGGTCTACGTGAAGGGGCGCGGCGTGATCCTGTCAGAACCTTCGGTGGTCGCCTACCATGTCAAGGATGGGGTCAAAAAAGTGCTGGCCGTGGGCGAGGATGCCAAGCTGATGCTAGGCCGCACGCCCGGCAGCATCGAGGCCATCCGCCCCATGCGCGAGGGGGTGATCGCGGATTTCGACACTGCCGAAGAGATGATCAAACATTTCATCCGCAAGGTGCACAAACGTTCCACCTTTTCCAAGCCCAAGATCATCGTCTGCGTTCCCCACGGGGCGACGCCGGTGGAGAAACGCGCGATCCGCCAGTCGGTGTTGAGCGCGGGGGCCCGGCGGGCAGGCCTGATCGCGGAACCCATTGCGGCCGCCATCGGCGCCGGCATGCCCATCACCGACCCAACCGGCAACATGGTCGTGGACATCGGCGGCGGCACGACCGAGGTCGCGGTGCTGTCATTGGGCGACATCGTCTACGCGCGCTCGGTGCGGGTCGGTGGCGACCGAATGGACGAGGCGATCATCAGCTACCTGCGGCGTCAGCAAAACCTGCTCGTGGGCGAGACGACGGCGGAGCGGGTCAAGACCTCCATCGGCACGGCGCGGATGCCCGATGACGGGCGCGGCACGTCCATGCAGATCCGCGGACGCGATCTGCTCAATGGCGTGCCCAAGGAAATCGAAGTGACCCAGGCCCAGATCGCAGAGGCGCTGGCCGAACCGGTGCAGCAGATCTGCGAAGCGGTGATGACGGCGCTTGAGACCACGCCACCGGATCTGGCCGCCGACATCGTGGACCGCGGCGTGATGCTGACGGGCGGCGGCGCGCTGCTGGGCGATCTGGATCTTGCGCTGCGGGAGCAGACGGGCCTCGCCGTGTCGATCGCGGATGAGTCGCTCAATTGCGTGGCGCTCGGCACCGGCAAGGCGCTGGAGTTCGAAAAGCAATTGCGTCACGCCATCGACTACGACAGTTGATCCATGGCGGGACACAATCACCCGACAGCGGCAGGAGCGCCCTGCCCGCACCCGGGGTAGGAGACGCGGACCATGGCCAAGGAACGGCCCAACAGCAGTGACTACACCGGCCCGCTGAGCCGGTTGTTGCTGAGCGTCATGGCGCTCTGCCTGCTGGCCGTGTTTCTGGTCTGGCGCATCGACAGCCCGCGCGTGGAACGGTTCCGCGCGCAAGTGACCGATCAGTTCGTGCCCAACCTCGACTGGGCGATGGCCCCGGTGACGGGCCTGATCAACCTGCTGCAGGATTTCCAGAGCTACCAGCGGCTGGCGGAGCAGAACAGCGAGTTGCGCTCGGAACTGCGCCGGATGCAGGCCTGGAAAGAGGCCGCACTGCAACTGGAGCAGGAAAACGCCCGGCTGCTGGATCTCAACAACGTGCGGCTCGATCCGCGGCTGACCTACATCACTGGCGTGGTGCTGGCCGACAGCGGCTCACCCTTCCGGCAGTCGGTACTGCTGAATGTGGGCGGTCGGGACGGTGTCGTTGACGGCTGGGCCACCATGGACGGGATCGGTGTCGTGGGCCGCATCTCCGGTGTGGGGGAGAATACCTCTCGTGTGATACTGCTCACCGACGCGTCGAGCCGGATCCCGGCGGTCATCCAACCCTCGGGCCAGCGCGTGATCGTCTCGGGTGACAACTCCGCAGCACCGCCTATCGAGTTTCTCGAAGACAGCGATCTGGTCAATCCCGGCCAGCGGGTCATCAGCACCGGTGACGGCGGCGTCTTCCCCGCCGGGCTGCTGATCGGTCAGGTCGCACTCGATCCCGCTGGGCGCCTGCGCGTCCGGCTTGCGGCGGATTACGAGCGGTTGGAGTTCCTGCGCGTGTTGCGCCACCACGGGATCGAGCCGGTCTCGGAGACCGCGCAGATCATCGGCCCGCAACTGCCCGAACCACAGGGTCCCGCGCCAGAGGACACAGACTCATGAGCGAGCTGCCTCTGGCCCGACTGTGGAGCATGCGACTGGCCTTTGCGCTGCTGGTCTGCGCGATCCTTTTCTTCCACCTTCTGCCGCTTGAGACCACACCGCAACGCTGGGTCGGACCGGATCTGCTGCTCGGTTTTGCCTGCGCATGGAGCCTGCGTCGGCCTGAGTACGTACCGATCCTGGCCTTGGCGGGGCTCTTTTTGCTGGCCGACTTGCTGCTGCAGCGACCGCCCGGACTCTGGGCAGCTCTTGCGCTGCTGGGCTGCGAAAGCCTCAAGGCCCGGGCGCGCGGGCTGCGTGACACAGGGTTTACCGGTGAATGGCTGAGCGTTTGCATCGTGCTGGCCGCCGTGACGATCGGCTACCGGGCCGGTTTGATGGTGACACTGGTGGATCTGCCCTCTTTCGGCTTGACGGCCATCGAACTGGTCATGACAATTCTGTTCTACCCGCTGGTCGTTGCCGTTACCCACGGGCTGATGCGCGTTCGCAAACCCGTCCCCGGTGATCTGGACGGAAGCGGGGCCCGACTATGAACCGCCTGACCTTCTGCACACGAGGGGCCGCATGAAAAAAACCCGCGCAGAGACGGATTTCAGCCACCGGCGTATTTCCCGCCGGGCGGCGCTTCTGGGTGGCGCACAGCTGTTGTTCATCGGCGGGCTTGCCGCGCGCATGCGGTATCTTCAGGTGGATCAGGCGGACCAGTTCCGCCTGCTCGCCGAGGAAAACCGGATCAATGTCCGGCTCATCCCGCCCGCCCGCGGCGAGGTTTTCGACCGCAATGGCATGCGACTGGCACAGAACGCTCCCTCCTACCGGATCGTCATCGTGCGCGAAGATGCAGGTGATGTGGATGCCGTGCTGGACCGGCTGGCCACCATCATCGAACTTGCCCCCGAAGAGCTCGACCGGACGCGGGAAGAGCTGCGCCGTTCACCGTCTTTCCTACCGGTGACCATCGCTGAAGATGTCAGTTGGAAAGACATCAGCCGCGTGTCAGTCAACGCGCCAGCCCTGCCCGGCGTGACGCCGGAAGTGGGCCTGAGCCGCATTTACCCACAGGGATCCGATTTTGCGCATGTGCTGGGCTATGTAGGTCCTGTGTCGGATTACGACCTCAGCAAGATAACCGACCCTGAACCCGTGTTGCGGATACCGCGGTTCCAGATCGGCAAAGTGGGGGTGGAGACCAAGCTGGAACCCCTGTTGCGCGGCAAGGCAGGCGCCAAGCGGGTGGAGGTCAACGCCGCCGGTCGTGTGATGCGCGAGCTCAGCCGCAAGGAGGGCACGCCCGGCGCCGATGTCCAACTGACCGTGGATGCGAAACTGCAAGGCTACGTTCAGGCCCGCTTGGCGTCCGAGAGCGCCAGCGCCGTGATCATGGACTGCGACAACGGTGATGTTCTGGCGTGCGCCTCGGCGCCGACGTTTGATCCCAACCTTTTCGTGCGGGGAATTTCTGTCAGGGATTACAGCAGCCTGACGGAAAACAAGTACCGTCCGCTGGCCAGCAAGACGGTGCAGGGGCTCTACCCCCCCGGCTCCACCTTCAAAATGATCACGGCCATGGCCGCGCTCGAGGCCGGGCTGATCGGACCCGACGATACTGTCTATTGCCCCGGTCATCTGGAGGTCTCGGGCCGCCGGTTCCATTGCTGGAAACGCGCGGGGCACGGCTGGGTCGACCTGCAGACTTCGCTGAAACGGTCCTGCGATGTGTACTACTACGATCTGGCGATCAAGGTCGGGATCGAGAAGATCTCGGACATGGCGCGCCGTTTCGGTCTTGGCGTGAAACACGATGTGCCGATGTCCGCTGTGGCCCAGGGGCTCGCGCCCAATATGGAATGGAAACAGCAGACCTACGGGCAAAGCTGGCGCGTCGGCGATACGGTCAACGTGTCCATCGGGCAGGGATTCATGCTCAGCTCGCCCATGCAGCTGGCGGTGATGACCGCGCGTCTCGCCACCGGACGGGCAGTAGAGCCGCGGTTGATCAAATCCGTCGATGGGGTGGAGCAGCCCCCCCGCGGTGGAGAGAGCCTCGGGATGAACGAAAACAACCTGCGCAAGATGCGCCGTGCGATGAATGCAGTGGTCAACGACCGGCGCGGAACAGCCTATGGATCCCGCATCATCGAGGATGCGATGCGCATGGCTGGCAAGACGGGCACCAGTCAGGTCCGCAACATCACCGCAGCGGAGCGTCGGGCGGGGGTCATCCGAAACGAAGATCTGCCGTGGGAACGCCGCGATCACGCGCTGTTCGTCAATTTCGCTCCGATTGACCGGCCCAAATACGCGGTCGCGGTGGTCGTGGAACACGGCGGCGGAGGCTCCAAGGCAGCCGCCCCCATCGCACGGGACATCACGCTGCAGGCGCTCTACGGCGGCCCGCCCCCCCTCGAAGCCTACCCAACCAAGGACCGCGAGCGTATCGAGGCTCAGCAGCAGGAGCTTCAGCGCATGCAACCGCAGGCCTCCTTTGTCGGGCGCGATCAGGCATGAGCTATCTTGAGTACAACGTTAAATCCGCGCCCACTGGGCTGCGCAAGATCCTCTATCTGAACTGGCCGGTCGCACTCTTGCTGGCCTCGGTCTCGGGCGCGGGATTTCTGATGCTCTATTCGGTGGCGGGCGGATCGTTTTCCCCCTGGGCGGAACCACAGATGAAACGGTTCGCGCTCGGCTTTGTGCTGATGCTGGGCGTCGCAATGGTACCCATCTGGTTCTGGCGGTCGCTCGCCGGGCTGGGATATCTGATGACGGTCGCGCTGCTGGTGGGGGTCGAGCTCTTCGGGACCGTCGGAATGGGCGCGCAACGCTGGATTGATCTCGGGTTCATGCGCCTGCAACCTTCTGAATTGATGAAGATCACGCTCGTCATGTTTCTGGCGGCCTATTACGATTGGCTCCCCGCAAAACGCACGTCACACCCCTTCTGGGTGCTGCTGCCGGTGATCGCCATCCTGATCCCCACAGCGCTGGTCCTGCGCCAACCCGATCTCGGCACGTCCATCCTGCTGCTCGCAGCGGGGGGCGGGTTGATGTTTCTCGCAGGGGTGCATTGGGCCTATTTTGCTGTGGTTCTGACCAGTGCAATCGGTCTGGTAACGGCCGTTTTCAGATCGCGCGGCACCTCCTGGCAGCTGATCCAGGATTATCAGTTCCGCCGGATCGATACCTTTCTGGACCCCAGTACGGACCCGCTGGGCGCGGGATACCATATTACCCAGTCCAAGATCGCTCTGGGGTCCGGCGGATGGACGGGGCGCGGTTTCATGCAAGGCACACAGAGCCGGCTGAACTTCCTGCCCGAAAAGCACACCGATTTCATCTTCACCACCTTGGCGGAGGAGTTCGGCTTTCTGGGCGGCATTTCCCTGCTGGGGCTCTATGCGCTCATCATCGTCTTCTGCATCTGGTCAGCACTGACCAACAAGGACCGCTTCTCCTCGCTGCTGACCCTGGGGATTGCGCTTAACTTCTTCTTGTTCTTCGCGGTCAACATGTCGATGGTGATGGGGCTCGCGCCGGTCGTCGGGGTGCCGCTGCCACTGGTCAGCTACGGCGGTTCGGCCATGCTGGTCCTGCTGCTGGCCTTCGGCCTGATGCAAAGCGCCCATGTCCACCGTCTGAGATAAAAGCAATGTCCATCAATGTCCTTTTCGCCGCTCGCCCGGATCGGTGGAGCAGTTACGAGCCTTCCTTGCGCGCAGCTTTCGCCGAGCGGGATCTGCCGGTGACCCTGTCTCAGGAGATGCCGCCCGAGACGGTGGACTACATCATCTACGCACCCAATTCGCCGCTGCAGGATTTCACGCCCTATGCGCGCGCCAAGGCGGTGCTGAACCTCTGGGCGGGGGTCGAGCAAATCGTCGGTAACCCCACGCTCAAAATCCCGCTCGCGCGGATGGTCGATCCCGGCATGACGCAATCGATGACCGAATGGGTAACCGGCCACGTCATGCGTTATCACCTCGGCATGGACCGCCACATCGTAAACCCGGGCCACGTCTGGCAAGCGCACACGCCGCCACTGGCATCTGAGCGCCGCGTCTGTATCCTCGGGATGGGCGCTCTTGGCAGCGCTGTGGCAGAGAAACTGATCACGATCGGGTTCGAGGTCCATGGCTGGAGCCGCCGCAAGAAAGATATCGCCGGTGTGACCACCCACCACGGCGAGGCAGGTCTGGAACAAGCGTTGCGCGTGGCACAGATCCTCGTGCTGCTGCTGCCCGATACGCCCGCAACCGAAGATATCCTGAACGCGCGCACCATCGGTCATCTGCCGCAGGGCGCTTTTGTCATCAATCCCGGCCGGGGCCCTCTCATTGACGATACGGCCCTGATGGCGGCGCTCGACAACGGCAAACTGGCGGGTGCAACACTCGATGTCTTTCGGGTGGAACCGCTCCCCGAGGCGCACCCGTTCTGGGCCCATCCCAAGGTGACCGTCACGCCCCACATCGCTGCAGAAACCCGACCCAGTACTGCCGCGCGCGTCATCGCGGAGAACATTCAGCGCGGCGAGACCGGTGCGCCGCTTCTGAACCTGGTGGACCGGGATAGCGGATATTAGAGCATCCCACCTTCAACCAGAGACACACAGATTCGATCAGAACGCCCGCGCAACAGGCATTGTCGCGCCGTCCCGCCCTGTCAAGCCGGAGGTTTGCCTTTGGCAAAACGGGCGGCGCTTCCATACCGACATCGGGCGTCTCAGGTTTGAGGCCGGACACTGTAGCCGCAAGCCACGGAGCCCGTGCTTTCATGATTGAACGAATCCGCGTCAGAAACGGATCAATCGCCGGTCAAGGATGCCGCAGACCTGAACGCCGCTCATGGCAGCAGCACAGTTTTCAACGTCGGGCTCTGCCAGTGCTTACCCGCGGGTCGAAGCGTCCCCCCTTTGCTAGGCCGCCAACCCACGTCCTTTGAGCAACGCCTCGACGCCGGGCAGACGCCCGCGAAAGGCGGTGTAGAGCGCCGCGGCATCACGGCTGCCGCCGGTGGACAGGATATGCTTTTCCAGCGCTGCGGCCTGAGCGGGATCGAAGGCATCGCCCGCTTCTTCAAAAGCTGCGAAAGCATCCGCATCCATAACCTCCGACCACATATAGCTGTAATACCCGCTGGAATACCCGTCACCGGCAAAGACATGGGCGAACTGCGGTGTGGCGTGCCGCATGGTGATGGCATCGGGCATGCCGATCTCCTCCAGCACCTCGCGCTGACGCAGCATCGGATCGGCGGGCGCCGGACCATCGTGAAAGGCCAGATCCACCAGCGCAGAAGCCACGTACTCCACCGTCTGAAATCCCATGTCATAGGTCGCCGCAGCCAAGAGCTTATCAAGCAACTCCGGCGGCATTGGCTGGCCCGTCTCGGCATGGGTCGCAAACTCAGCCAGTACCTCCGGCACCTCCAGCCAGTGTTCATAAAGCTGGCTGGGCAGTTCCACGAAATCGCGTGCAACTGAGGTTCCCGAAACACTCTCATAGGTGACATCCGACAGGATCTGGTGCAGCGCGTGGCCGAATTCGTGAAACAGCGTCCGCGCATCGTCATAGGACAGCAGCGCGGGATCCCCCTTGGCAAAGTTGCACACGTTGATCACCACCGGCGTCTGAGTTTGCGGGAACCGCGCCTGCCCACGCATGGCCGAGCACCACGCCCCCGAACGCTTGCCACCACGCGCAAAGTAATCCCCGATGAACACGGCCAGATGCTGGCCATCGCGCGTGACCTCCCACGCGCGGCAGTCGGGATGATAGAGCGGCACGTCAAGCGGTTTGAACGCCAGCCCGAAGAGCCGGGTCGCACAGGAAAACGCCGCCGCGATCATCTGCTCCAACTGGAAGTACGGCTTCAGCGTCGCCTCATCCAGATCGTGCTCGGCGACGCGCCGTTTCTCGGCGTAGTAACGCCAGTCCCAGGGTTCGAGCGGGCCGTTCACCCCATCGGCCTGCATCATCCGGGTCAGCACCGCCGCGTCCGCTTCGGCCTGCGCGCGGGCGGGTGACCAGACGGCCATCAACAGGTCCCGCACGGCGGCGGGCGTCTTGGCCATCTCGGTCTCCAGCTTGTAATCGGCAAAGCTGTCGTATCCCAGCAGCCGCGCGCGCTCTTGGCGCAGTTGCAGGATCTCTGCCGCGATGGCGCGATTGTCAGTCTCCCCACCCCCTGCCCCCCGCGCAGCCCAGGCCTCGAACGCCGTCTTGCGCAGGTCGCGCCGGGGTGAAAACTGCAGGAATGGCACGATCAGGGATCGTGACAGTGTGACAACAGGCTGACCTGCTTCGCGCTCTGCTCCGGCGGACCGCGCGGCGGTGACAACGAAGTCAGGCAGTCCTTCGAGATCTTCTTCCACCAATGGCATGAACCAGCTGCGCTCATCGGCGAGCAGATTTTGCGTGAACTGGGTGCCAAGCGTCGCGAGCCGACCCTTGATCTCCTTCATCCGAGCATCATCCGCACCTTCCAACGCAGCGCCAGCCCGGACGAAATTGCGATGGGTAAGCATCAGGACGCGCGCCTGCTCCGGGCTCAGATCGAGAGCATCGCGCCTCTCCCAAACTGCCGCGATCCGTGAAAAGAGCGCCTTGTTGCCGGAAATTTCTGCCGAATGGGCGGCCAGGCGGGGCGAAAAATCTCGCTGCAACGCCTCGCGCGCGGGCGTGCTGTCAGCTCCGGCGATGGTGAAAAAGACGCTGAGCACCTTGTCCAGCGCGCGGCCTGCCGCCTCCAGAGCCTCGACCGTATTGGCAAAGGTAGGCTCGGCATCACTGCCTGCGATAGCGTCGATCTCTGCTCGGTGCGCGGTCAGTGCCTGCTCCAGCGCAGGGGCAAAGTCTTCGTCGGAAAGCCGGTCAAAAGGGGCGATCCCGAAGGGGGTTGCCCAGTCCTGCAACAAGGGGTTTGTCATGGCGGTCTCCTTTGGTTGTCAGGCTAGGGGCGCGCGCGCCGCCCCGCAAGCGCACGCGGTATCAGCGCGGAAGTTTGCCACAAACCGGGCAATCGGCCCGGGACGCGGCTGCGATTGTCCGGCTTTCGCCGTGGAGCGCATCGTAGATCACCATCTGGCCACGCAAGGTCGTGCCCGCGCCAGTGATGATCTTGAGCGCTTCGGTGGCCATCATCGCGCCGATCACACCCGGCAAAGGCGCGAAAACACCCGCCTCGGCGCATGAGGGGGCCAGATCTGCGGCGGGTGCCTCGGGAAAGACGCATTGATAACAGGGGCCGGACCACGCGGGATCGAACACGCTCAACTGCCCTTCCCATTGGCTCAGCGCGCCTGAGATCAGCGGGATCCCTTGCGCCACCGCAATCCGGTTGACCAGATAGCGGGTGTCGAAATTATCGGTGCCGTCCAGCACCACGTCGTAATCGGCAAAAAGCTCGGCGGCGATCTCTTCGGTCAGGCGGCGCTGGTAGGGGCGGACGGTGATATGGGGGTTTTGCGCCAGCATCTCTTCCTGCGCGGAAAAGACCTTGGGCACGCCGATGGTCCGATCCTTGTGGATCACCTGCCGTTGCAGATTGGCGTTCTCGACCTTATCGTCATCGATCACCCCAATGGTGCCCACCCCGGCGGCAGCCAGATACTGCAACGCGGGCGCGCCGAGACCACCCGCGCCGATCACCAGCACCTTGGCGTCCTTCAGTCGCTTCTGCCCGGCACCGCCGACCTCGCGCAAGACGATGTGGCGCGCGTAACGGTTAAGCTCAGTCTCGCTAAAGCCCGGACGCGGTTCGCGGGCGCGGGCCGCCTCCTGAACTTCCTCCGCCCTGCCGCGCAAACGGCGCAGCCCGTAGCGGTAGGCCAGAAAAAGCCCCACAAGACCGCCCAGGATCAGCCATGGCGCTGCACTCTCGCCGGTGGCGATCCGCAAAGGGTTGCCCGCAGGCAAGATCAGCTGGATGATCAGCACGCCGAGATACAGCATTCCGATCATCTTGGCGCGGGTCTGACGCGGTGCGCCGACAACAGACCCCAGGCCCCAAAACGCCCCCGCCATGATCAAAACCAACAGCATCAGGTCCCTCCTGTTGAGCCGAAACCACCCGTGGCGCGCGCCGTGGTGCCGAGATCAGAAACGCCGGTAAAGCGCGCCCGTATCACCGGGGCCAGCACCATTTGTGCGATGCGCATGCCGTGAGTGATTTCAAAAGAGGCCTCTCCGGCGTTCAAGACGATCACCCCAACGTCACCGCGGTAGTCACTGTCGATCGTGCCGGGGCTGTTGACCAGCATCAGCCCGTGGCGCAGTGCCAGACCCGACCTGGGACGGATCTGCACCTCAAAGCTATCAGGTACTTCCATGCGCAATCCGGTGGGGATCAGCGCGCGGGCACCGGGCGCCAGTGTCAGCGGCCCGTCCGGCAGGTTGGCGCGCAGATCAGCACCAGCGGCGCCCGCGGTCTGATACACCGGCAGACCGAGGCTGGTATCGGCGCCTTCCGCCCAGACGATACGAATTTCAATGGCCCCAGTCATACCGCCGTCATGCCTTGCTCAACGCAGCCGCGATACGTGCCGCCAGCCGCGTGGCCACGTCAGTCTTGGACAGCGTCGGCCAATCCTCCGCGCCCGCATCATCGATCAGCGTGACGGTATTATCCGTACCGCCCATGACACCGCTGGCTTCCGAGACATCATTGGCCACAATCCAATCGCAGCCCTTGCGCACCCGCTTGGCGGTCGCGTGCGCCACCACATCATCCGTTTCCGCCGCGAAGCCGACGACCAGATCGGGCCTGTTCTCCGACAGATTCGCGACGTCTCTGAGGATGTCCGGGTTCTCCGCAAGATCCAGCTTCGGCAGACCCTCTTTCGATTTCTTCAGCTTCCGACCGGATGCTTCTTTCAGCCGCCAGTCGGCCACCGCAGCCGCAAAGATCGCCGCATCCACGGGAAGCGCGGCCATGACAGCGCACCGCATTTCCTCGGCGGTTGTCACGCGGACGACCTTGGCCTGTGCAGGCGGGGGGACGTCGGCGGGCCCGGTGATGAACACAACATCCGCCCCCAGAGCCGCCAGTGCCGTGCCGATCGCCGTTCCCTGCGCGCCGGAGGATCGGTTGGCAATGTAGCGGACAGGATCAATCGGTTCATGGGTCGGGCCAGAGGTCACAAGCACCCGTTTGCCGTTCAACGGGCCTGTGCTCAGGTGGCGCTCGATCGCCGCGACAATCTCCAGCGGTTCGGCCATGCGCCCCGGACCGTACTCGCCACATGCCATGTCACCCTCGCCCGGCCCGACGCTGGTCACGCCATCCTGCGCAAGCGTCGCCCGATTTCGCTGGGTCGCGGGATGCTGCCACATGCGGACGTTCATCGCGGGCGCGATCAGGACCGGCGTATCCGTGGCCAGCAACAGCGTGCTCGCCAGATCATTGGCGTGCCCCTGTGCCATCTTGGCCATCAGATCGGCGGTCGCAGGTGCGACGACGATCAGATCGGCGACACGGCTGAGCTGAATGTGACCCATCTCCGCTTCATCCGTGAGATCGAAGAGATCGCCGTAGACCTTGGTTCCCGCCAGGGCGGAGACCGACAGCGGCGTGACAAAGGCCTCGCCCGCCTTTGTCAGCACCGGTGTGACGACCGCGCCCCGTTCGCGCAACCGCCGGATCAGGTCGAGCGATTTGAACGCGGCGATGCCACCACCGATGATGAGCAGAACGTGTTTTCCCGTCAGCATGAGGCATCCTTTGATCCCACCGTCCGCGCGCGACCATAGGGTGGGAGTTTGGGGACCACCAGCCCCGGACCCTCAGTTGAATGCATCGCAGGGATTGCCCCGATCGACGCTTTCACCGTCAACGACCGTGTCGAACCCGCCTGCAGGCGCCTGTCCCGCTTCGCCCTGACCAAGCGCAAAGACCACCAGATCGGGTGCCGCAGCCTGCAAGAGCGCGGGCGCCCCCCAGTCGCTGCGCGCGTGACCATTGCCGGTAATCACCACCACCGTTCCGCCCGTCTCGGACCGGGCCTCCAGCGCGGCGCGCGCCAGCGCCGCATCGCGCAACCGCTGAACCGACACCATCAGTGGCAACATCTCTTCGGGCAATGCGTCACAATGAGCGTCCGCTTGCAATGCTTCACGGGCTTGTTGCTCATCCTCCGGCAAAGGCTGATCCAACCCGAAACGTGCTGCATCCTCCGCGCCGAAGACTGCCGTCAGATGTTGCCCCATCAGGCCGCGTACCTGATCACGCGGGACACCCGCGCCGTAGATCGCCGCTGTCTCTGCTGCGGCAAAGATGGGAAAATACATCGCGAAATCGGGCCAACCTGCCGCTTCCCATTCCAAAACGACCGCGAGATCAGACTGTGAACGTCGGTTTTCAGGTGTGATCCGGGCTGCTTGCTCTGGCGTCAGCATCTCAAAGACGAGGGCGGCGGGCGATATCTCAGCCGTCCACTCTGCCTGAACCCTGTGGTGAGCCGGGTTGTCGTGCTGCTCGCCGAGAAAAACAACATCAGCAGAGAATGCTGGAGGGGGGACGGCGCTATCCGCAAAGACGGACGAAGCCGCGATTGCCGCGGCTCCGAAACTCATCATGACGGCGGTGGTGCGCATCACCTACAGGAGGAAGTGATGCACTTCACGCGACTGGTTTTCGAGAGATTTACGCATCTTACCAAAGGCTGCTGCCTCCAGTTGGCGCACCCGCTCTTTGCTGAGGCTCAACTCCTGGCCCAGGCTTTCCAGCGTGCGGGGTTGTTCGCGCAGCTTTCGTTCACGGACGATGAAACGCTCCCGCTCGTTCAGATCGCACATCGCCTGCAGCAACCAGGCACGCAACTGCTCGGTGTCATGTTGATGCTCAACGTTTTCCGCAGCCTGAGCGCTGTCGTCTTCCAGAACGTCGATCCACTCGCGCCCTTCATCTTCGGTCGATTGGGTGGCGTTGAGAGAATAGTCAGACCCCGACAGCCTGCCCTCCATCATTTCCACATCATGCAGTGGCACGCCGATCTCCGTTGAAATCATCTGCCGCAGCTGGTGCCGGTCCAATACGCCGCCCGCGGCAGCGCTTTCCCTTTCCAACCGGGCTTGCACCCGGCGCATGTTGAAAAACAGAGACTTTTGCGACGAGGTCGAACCGGTGCGCACCATCGACCAATTCCGCATGACATAATCCTGAATGGACGCTTTGATCCACCAGACCGCATAGGTTGAGAAACGAACGCCGCGGTCGGGGTCAAACTTGTCCGCCGCTTTCATGAGGCCCAGCCCGGCCTCTTGGATAAGGTCGTTCATCGGCGCGCCGTACCGCTTGAACTTTGAAGCCATCGAAATGGCCAGGCGCATGTACGCAGTGATCAACCGATGCAGGGATTTTTCACATCGTTCGTCGCGCCAGGCGTAGGCCAGTCTCAACTCCGTTTCCGCGTCCAGCAACTCCGCTTTCATTGCGGTGCGCGAAAGTGACATATCTCTTGCCGAATCCAGTGCCATAGCGACATCTCCCAGTCAGATGAAGCACACCTTGCCGTGCACAATTGATATAGATACGCACCATATACGCGATTGGTTCACCGCAAAGGTTTATAAAATGTTGCCAGAGTTGACTTTCGTTCTAGGCGGAGCGGCTTCGGGAAAGTCACTTTGGGCGGAAAATCTCATACTGGCCAGCGGCTTAGCGCCCGTCTACGTTGCCACATCCCGCTCCTTCGATGACGAAATAAAAATGCGTATCGAGGTTCATAAATCGCGCAGAAGTGACCGATGGATCAATTTTGAGGCAGCTTTTGACCTGCATACAACACTCGCGGAGCGAGAATCTACCCAAGCTGTCCTCATTGACTGTGCAACCATGTGGCTGACCAATCACCTGCTCGAAGGACACGACATCGACGCAGCGCAGGGCGCGCTGATGTCCGCCATCGATGTCTGCCCGGCCCCCCTTGTCATCGTCTCGAATGAGGTGGGTCAGGGGATCGTGCCCGACAACGCGCTGGCCCGCGATTTCCGCGAACGGCAAGGCCGCCTCAACATCGCGCTGGCCGCGAAAGCCGATTTGGCGGTGCAGGTGGTCGCCGGGCTGCCGCAGGTGCTGAAGGGAACATTGCCATGACAGTCTGGCACTGGGTTCGGCACGGGCCCACGCACGCCAAGACGCTGCTGGGCTGGAAAGACCTGCCTGCCGATCTGTCCGACACTGCGCAGATTGCCCGACTGCGCGCTCATCTGCCGGACCGCAGCCTGCTGATCGCGTCCGACCTGATCCGGGCCTCTGCAACAGCTGACGCGGTGCAGGGTCCGGATCACGACAGGCTGCCAGACACAGAGCAGCTGCGGGAGTTCGATTTCGGCGATTGGGACGGTCGGCATTTCTCTGATGTCGCAGCAACAGACCCGGAGCTGAGCCGCGCCTACTGGGAGCAGCCCGGTGATACAGCCCCCCCCGGCGGGGAAAGCTGGAACGCCGCCGCGGCCCGCATCAATGCACAAGTGGACCGGATCAACGCCGATTATCCCACGGCAGAGGTCATCGCAGTAGCGCACATCGGCGTCATTCTTACCCAGGTGCAACGCGCCCGGGCGATCACTGCCTACGATGCCCTCGCCCAAAGCATCGACAACCTGTCCTGCACTCGGATCGTCTGGACGGACGGGGTCCCACGGCTGGAGCAGGTCAATCACTGTCCGTGATCCGCCACCACACAAGGCTTCATTTGATCGCGCAGGACGACAGCGGATAGCATGCGCGCCATGACATATGATCTTTTCATCGGCGACCGCACATTCTCAAGCTGGTCCTTGCGGGGCTGGCTGATGCTGGAGAAATTCGGCCTGCCGTACCGGACACGGATGGTGGGCCTCTACAGTGGGACAATGGCACAGGATCTGGCACCGCTGGCGCCCGCCCGTCTGGTGCCTGCACTGCGCACCGCCGAGGGCGATGTGATCGGGGAGAGCATCGCGATGGCCGAAACCCTGGCCGAGCGGCACCCAGACGCCGGCCTCTGGCCTTCTGATCCCGCACTGCGCGCCCGGGCCCGGTGGCTCTGTGCCGAGATGACCAGTGGTTTTGCTGCCCTGCGCGACGCCTGCCCGATGCAACTGCAACACGTCAACGCAGGCTTCGTACCTTCGGATGCCGTCCGCTCGGATCTCGACCGGCTGGAGCAGATCTGGACATCAGCGCGCGATCTCGCCGGCACGCAGGATGGCTGGCTCCTGGGCCGATATTCCCTGGCGGATGTCTTTTTCGCACCGGTCGCGGCACGGATCATCGGCTACGCCTTGCCCGTGTCGGACAGCGCACGCTCCTATTGCGAGCGGACCATTCAGGACCCCGCATTCCGGCGCTGGCGCAGCGAAGGTCTGACCCAGACCTACGAACCCTTTCCCTATCCCGTTTACGCGCCCTGTACCGACTGGCCAGCATGACAGCGGTACCGACGCCGCTGCGCCATTAACCCTTCGTCAACCAAGGTGACGTACCCGTTTACCATCATCGGGGAGAGATCACGTGGTTGCAGTCGCACAATCCGTTGCCTTTCGCGGGGTCGAAGCCTGCCTCGTCGCCGTGCAGTGCTCGCTCTCGCCCGGACTGCCCGGTTTCAGTATCGTGGGCTTGCCCGACAAGGCCGTGTCCGAGGCCAAGGAACGGGTGCGCGCGGCATTGTCCTGCATGTCGATCGCCTTTCCGTCCAAGAAGGTCACGATCAACCTCAGCCCGGCTGACTTGCCAAAGGAAGGCAGCCATCTGGACTTGCCCATCGCGATTGCGTTGCTCGCCGCGCTGGAAATCATCCCAAAAGACGCCGCACAGCCGGTCATCGCCCTCGGCGAGCTATCGTTGGACGGACACCTGATCCCGGTTACCGGCGCTCTCCCCGCGGCGATGACAGCCGCCGCCGAAGGGTTGGGCCTCATCTGCCCCGAAGCCTGCGGAAAGGAGGCTGCCTGGGTCAGTGACGCGGACGTGACCGCCGCAAGAACGCTGGGCGATGTGATCCGCCATATGACCGGGCAGGTGCCGATCCCGCCCGCGCGGCCCGGCGAGGCACCGCCTGCGCGCTCTGTTCAGGACCTGCGCGAGGTCAAGGGCCAGGAGCGCGCCAAACGCGCGATGGAGATCGCAGCGGCCGGACGCCACCATATGATCCTCATCGGTGCGCCCGGCTCCGGCAAGTCGATGCTGGCCCAGAGGCTACCCGGTATCCTGCCGCCCATGACCGCGACCGAAGCGCTCGAGACCTCGATGATCCATTCGGTCGCGGGTCTGCTGAAAGACGGTGGCATCAGCCGCGACAGACCCTTCTGCGACCCGCATCATACCTCTTCCATGGCCGCGATCATCGGCGGTGGGCGACAGGCCAAACCGGGCCAGGCGTCGCTTGCGCACAACGGCGTCCTGTTCATGGACGAGCTGCCGGAATTTCAGCGCAACGTGCTGGAAACGCTCCGCCAGCCCATCGAGACAGGCGAGGTGATGATTTCCCGCGCCAATGCCCATGTGCGCTACCCCTGCCGGTTCATGCTGATGGCCGCGGCCAACCCCTGTCGGTGCGGCTACCTGTCGGACCCGGCCCGCGCCTGCGCACGAGTGCCCAAATGCGGCGAGGATTACCTCGGCAAGATCTCCGGTCCCTTGATGGACCGCTTCGATCTGAGGGTCGATGTGCCGCCCGTTGGCTACCGCGATCTCGACCTGCCCGCGAATGGCGAGACCTCTGCGACGGTCGCAGCCCGTGTTGCAACGGCCCAGGCGGTACAACACCGCCGTTTCGAGAACAGGCCAGACATGCGGTCGAATGCCGATGCCGCAGGCGAGGCCCTCGAAGAAGTCGCCACACCGGACGCAGAGGGTCGCACGCTCCTGATGCGGGCCGCAGAACGCTTTGCGCTCACGGCCCGCGGGTATCACCGGGTGATGCGCGTGGCCCGGACCATCGCCGATCTCGACGGGTCGGAGGGCGTGCGCCGCCCCCACATCGCCGAGGCCGTCAGTTTCCGCCTCGCCAGCGCCACCGATACCTGATCCCAATCACGCTGAGGGACCCGGCAACCTCTCCAGCGTGGAACGGATCTTGCGGTTTTCTTGGTATTCCAGAAAGCACGAGACTGCAGTGGTGCTGGCGGATGGCATCCCCCCATCGATCAGCCGCTGTCGATACACGCCTGTCCATTTTTAGACGCCTTCAATCCCTCGTAGCCCGCTCGCCCCCAACTACGCTTCAGGTCCCAAGTCGCGCGTCAATCGCATCCCAGATCAGGCCCGCTACATTCACACCGTCAAAGCGCTCCAGTTCCTGAATACCGGTGGGAGAGGTCACGTTGATCTCGGTCAGATAGTCCCCGATGACGTCGATCCCGACGAAAACCTGCCCCTTCTCTTTCAGCAATGGCCCGATGGCCGAGCAGATCTCACGGTCGCGCGCGCTTAGCCCGATTTTCTCGGGCCGCCCGCCGACGTGCAAGTTAGAGCGTGTCTCCCCCGCTGCTGGCACCCTGTTGATCGCGCCGACAGGCTCCCCATCCACCAGGATCACCCGTTTATCACCCGCCGAGACATCCGGCAGGAACTTCTGCACAATCAGCGGCTCGCGCGAAAAGCCCGTGAACAGCTCATGCAGCGACGTCAGGTTGCGGTCGTTCTCATCGAGCCGAAACACACCCGCACCCCCATTGCCGTAAAGCGGTTTGAGGATCACGTCGCGGTGTTTTTCCTTGAAAGCCTTGATGGTATTCAGATCACGGGCGATGGTTGTCGGCGGCGTCAGATCCGGGAAATCAAGCACCAGGAGCTTTTCGGGGTAGTTCCGCACCCAGAAAGGATCATTCACCACGAGCGTCCCCGGTGCCAACCTGTCCAGCAGGTGGGTCGAGGTGATGTAATGCATGTCAAAGGGAGGATCCTGACGGAGCCAGACGACGTCCATCTCCGCAAGATCCACTTCGCGCATAGGACCAAGGTGCGCATGGTCGCCCTGGACCCGTTGAACCCGCAGATCCTGTCCCCGCGCGGTGACCCTGCCTTCCTGAAAGGCCAGCTGATCGGGCGTGTAGAAAAACAGATCATGCCCGCGCGCCTGCGCCTCTTCGGCCAGACGAAAGGAGCTGTCTGCCTCGATATCCACCGTACCGATTGGATCCATCTGAAAGGCGATCTTCATGGCAACTCCCCGCATCTGTTGCGCCCGAGATATCGGCGAAAAACGACCGTGCCTGCGCATCAGGGACCGGCCACGCCCCGCACGATGGCGGGATCGGATTTTCCGACAGAACCTTACATGGCCCAGCCTTGCGCGAGGTGCAATGCGCGAGAGGCGCCCTCAGCCATCGACCCCGAAGGCATTCGGCAGGATCCGGACCATGCCCGATCCGTTGACCAGCGCCACATCAAACCGCGCCTCCGTCAGCGAGCCTGCAGGCAATGTCCCCAGATAGGCCGCCGCCGACGCACACAGCCGCTCTATCTGGCGCGGACCCAATCGCACGGCAGCTGCATCGAAAGATCTGCTCTTCTTGACTTCGACAAAGACCACATATGGCCCGTCCTGAACGATCAGGTCGATCTCACCACCCGGACCCCGCCACCGCGTCTCCAAAACCCCGCAGCCCTTTGCCTGGTACTGGCGCGCCACGATCTCTTCGGCGGCGACGCCTGCGGCATGAGCCTGTTGACCCCGTGATTGACGCTGAAGGGAAACTGTCATCCGCTACTCCTTGGTGCGCGCGAGGGCCATCTGATACACGTGGCGCCGGGGCAGGTCATGCGCCTTGGCCACCACATCGACCGCATCGCGCATCGACAGTGTTTCCAGCGCTGTCCTCAGATCAGCTTCTATGTCTTCTTCCCTAACAGCCACTGAACGCGCCCGGTCAATCAGCACAACAATCTCGCCCTTTACGGTCGCGCCTGCATAGTCGGAGGCCAGCGTCTCAAGGGTGCCACGCCGGATCTCTTCGAACTTCTTTGTCAGTTCGCGGCAGACCACGGCCGCCCGGGCTCCGCCCAAACCGTCGCGTGCATCCGCCAGCATGGCCGCCAGCCGCTTTGGCGATTCGTAGAAGACCAGCGTGCCCGGCACCTCGCGCAGTGTCTCCAGTACCCGCCGCCGCGCCGCCGCCGCATTGGGCAGAAAGCCCGCAAAATGAAAGCTGTCCGTAGGCAACCCCGCCAGCACCAACGCGGTGAGGACAGCCGAAGGCCCGGGTGCACAGGTCTGCGGATGCCCCGCCACCGCGGCTGCACGGCTCAACTCGAACCCAGGATCCGCGATCAGTGGCATGCCCGCCTCAGAGGCATAGGCGACCGACTTGCCCGCCGCCACATCCGCCAGCAACCGAGCCACGACCGTGTCCTTGCTGTGGTCATGCAAAGCGACCAGCGGCCGTCCCGCCAGCGGCACGCCGTGGATGTCGAGCAGCCGCCGCAAGCTGCGGGTATCCTCCGCCGCCAGCACATCCGCGGAGGCCAGCACATCGAGCGCACGCAGCGTGATATCCCGCGCCGTGCCGATGGGCACGCCGACAAAGGTAAGCCCCGGCGCCAGAGAGACCTTTTGGAAATTCAACGCTGGACCCGCCTTTCGTGACGTTTATGATCACCGCACCCGCGCTGATCGCGCCTGAACACTGATTGCTGGAGTCGTTACATATGTTTGCCGTTTTCCCCAAGGCCCGCAAGATGGTGCATATGATCCTGCTGCCGGTGGTCGCGCTCATGCTTGCAGCCTGCGACACCCTGCCGACGAACGCCATCTCCGGCGCTCCGCGTCTCGATACCGGTGAGGCCGTGCCCGTGGCCCTTCTGCTGCCCGGCGGATCAGGCCAGAGCACAGATGAGATTTTAGCGCAAAGCCTTGAAAACGCGGCGCGTCTGGCAATGCGGGACCTCAATGGCGCGCAAATCGATCTGCGGGTCTATCAGACAGCCGGAAACGCAGGCACTGCGGCGGCACGGGCACAACAGGCAGTGGAGGAAGGCGCCAAGATCATTCTGGGGCCTGTTTACGCAGCCTCCGCCAACGCGGTGGGCAATGCGGTCGCGGGTGACAACATCGCGGTGCTGTCCTTCTCCAACACCAGTGCCATCGCGGGCGGCAATGTCTTTGTGCTGGGCCAGACCTTTCAGAACACCGCAAACCGGATGGTGCGCTACGCAGTCGGCCAGGGTAAACAGCGCTTTGTTATCGTTCACGGGCAGGATCCCGCTGGCAATCAGGGCCGTCAGGCAATTGCCAGCGCGGCCAGTGCGCAAGGAGGCACAGTCGTCGGAACGGTCGGCTACGCTCTGTCACAACAGGACGTCATTGCCGCCGTGCCGCAGATCAAGGCCGCAGTGGAAGGCAACGCAGCAGATGCGGTGTTCATGACGACGGATACCGCCAGCGCCCTGCCCCTTTTGTCTCAACTCCTGCCCGAAGCAGGCATCAACTCGCAGACCGCCCAATTCATGGGTCTGACCCGCTGGGACATTCCTGCTCAGACGCTCGGGCTGCCCGGGGTTCAGGGCGGTTGGTTTGCGGTCCCTGACCGCGGGGCCTCCGGTGCCTTCAGCGCGCAGTATCAGGCGGCCTACGGATCCGCACCGCACCCCATCGCCGGGCTGGCGTTTGATGGCATCGCCGCCATCGGTGCACTGGCCAGCCGTGGCAGTGGCAATGCGCTCAACCGGGCGGCGCTGACGCAGGGCGCGGGCTTTCGGGGTGCGAGCGGGATCTTCCGCCTGCGCAGCGACGGCACCAGCGAGCGGGGTCTGGCGGTCGCGAGCATCGTCAACTCGCAGGTCGTCATCCTCAGCCCTGCGCCTCAATCCTTTGGCGGCTCTGGTTTCTAGGGCACCCCCGGATGTCCATGACCGCCCAAGAGGCAGCGCCCCCCCCGGCGGAGGACATGATCTGCCCGGCGGAGCTGATCTTTGACTTCGACGCTTTCCGACTGCAGTTCGCGGATGCACGTCAGGGGTTGAGCGATCACGCAAAGATCCGGGCCAAAGCGGTGGCTCTTCTGCGGGAGATGCAGCAAAACGGGCGCACCCAGATCGCCCAGGCCTTTGCTGATGCGCCCTTTGCGGCGCGCCCGATGACCCGCGCCTACACCTATCTGACCGACCAACTGGTGATGTCGGCGCTCTATGTGGCGCGCGAGGTCCTGCACCCCAAAGCCAACCCGACCTCGAGCGAGCGCCTCTCGGTCATCGCGGTGGGAGGATACGGGAGGGGCGAGATGGCGCCTTACTCGGACGTCGATCTGCTTTTCCTGACGCCCTACAAGATGACCGCCTGGGCGGAGAGCGTGATCGAGTCGATGCTTTACGTCCTGTGGGACATCAAGCTGAAGGTCGGCCACGCAAGCCGCACGATCAAGGAATGCCTGCGCCTTGGTTCCGAGGATTTCACGATCCGCACCGCAATGCTGGAACAGCGCTACCTCGCCGGGGACCGCGAGCTTGCCCATACGCTGGCCCAGCGGCTGCGGCGAGATCTTTTTGCGGGCTCGGGGCGTGAGTTCGTGGAGGCGAAACTCGCCGAGCGTGAGAGCCGCCACATCCGTCAGGGCCAGCGCTATGTGGTCGAACCCAATGTCAAGGAAGGCAAGGGCGGGCTGCGCGATCTGCAATCGCTCTACTGGATCGCGAAATACGTCCATAACGTACAGCGGGCCGCGGAACTGGTGGGCATCGGCGTGTTCACGCGCGAGGAATACGAAGGCTTCGCCGCGGCGGAGGATTTCCTCTGGGCGGTGCGGGCGCACCTGCATTTGCAGAACCGCCGCGCCTCCGAGCAGCTGACCTTTGACATGCAGGTTCAGGTCGCCGAGGCCATGGGCTATGAGGACAAGGCAGGCCGCCGGGCGGTTGAAGTCTTCATGCAGGAGTATTTCCTGCATGCGACCGAGGTCGGCGATCTTACGCGGATCTTTCTCACCAAGCTGGAGGCCGATCACGTCAAGGCGGAACCCATTCTGGAGCGGATTTTTCGGCGCAAGCCGCGGGTGCGCGCTGGCTACCAGGTCGTCAACAACCGCATCGCCATAGAGGACGACGCGGCGTTTCTGTCCGATGCACTCAACCTGTTGCGGCTCTTCGAGGAAGCGCTGAGGACGGGCATGCTGATCCACCCCGATGCGATGCGGCTGATCAAATCCAACCTGCATCTGATCGACGACGAGGTTCGCAACACGCCTGAGGCGCGACGCATCTTTTTCGATCTGCTGCTCAAGCACGGTAACCCCGAACGCGCGCTTCGGCGCATGAACGAGTTGGGGATGCTGTCGGCCTTTCTGCCGGAGTTTGAGCCCATCGTGGCCATGATGCAGTTCAATATGTATCACAGCTATACGGTCGATGAGCATACGATCCAGTGCATCAAGAACCTCGCGCAGATCGAACGGGGTGAGTTGGCCGAGGATCTGCCCGTGGCGTCCTCCATCCTCACCGAAGGGGTTGACCGCAAGGTGCTCTATACCGCGCTTCTGCTGCATGACATCGGCAAGGGGCGGCCAGAGGATCATTCGATCCTTGGGGCGCATATGGCCCGCAAGATCGCGCCGCGGCTCGGGCTCAACAAATCCGATACGGAAACGGTGGAATGGCTGGTGCGTTACCATCTGCTGATGTCGGATATGGCGCAGAAACGGGACATCGCCGATCCCCGCACGGTGCGGGATTTCGCCAAGGCGGTGCAGACGGTCAAGCGGCTGGATCTGCTCTGCGTGTTGACGGTCTGCGATATCCGGGGAGTTGGCCCCAATACCTGGAACAACTGGAAGGCCGTGCTGATCCGCGCGCTTTATCGTCAGACGCGCCGGGCGCTGGAGACCGGGTTGGAGGATCTCAACCGCGAGAACCGCGGTGCCGAGGCCAAGCGCGCGCTGCGCGAGGCACTTGCCGACTGGCCGCGCAAGGATCTGCAAAAGGAGACCGGTCGCCATTACGATCCCTATTGGCAGGCGCTGCATGTGACCGCTCACGTCACCTTTGCCCGGATGCTGCGCGACGTGAAGGACGACGAGATCCTGATCGACCTGCACCCGGACGAAGATCGCGACGCCACGCGGGCCTGCTTTGTCATGGCGGATCACCCGGGCATTTTTGCGCGGCTCGCGGGCGCGCTGGCCATGGTGGGCGCGAATGTGGTCGATGCCCGCAGCTACACCACCAAGGACGGCATGGTGACGGACGCCTACTGGATCCAGGATGCGGATGGAAACCCCTATGACGCGAGCCGCCTGCCGCGCCTGCGCAAGACCATCGAACGGACCCTGCGCGGCGAGGTCGTCGCCCGCGACGCGCTCAAGGACCGCGACAAGGTCAAGAAACGCGAGCGCGCGTTCCGGGTGCCCACTCATATCACCTTCGACAACGATGGCTCGGAGATCTACACGATCATCGAAGTCGATACCCGCGACCGCCCCGGACTGCTGCATGATCTGGCACGGACGCTGGCCAGCGCAAACGTCTATATCGCCAATGCGGTCATCGCCACCTACGGCGAGCAGGTGGTAGATACGTTCTACGTCAAGGATATGTTCGGGCTCAAATATCACTCTGCCGCCAAGCAGCGCGCGCTGGAACGCAAGCTGCGCGCGGCCATCGACGAGGGCGTCGAAAGGGCGCGGGAGTGAAGCCCATCCGCCTGCTCCAGGGCTTTTTCACGGTGGGCGGCTGGACCTTGATGAGCCGCGTTCTGGGGTTCGTGCGCGATGCGATGATCCTCGCCTTTCTGGGCACGGGCCCGCTCTATCAGGCCTATGTGGTGGCGTTCCGCCTGCCCAACATGTTCCGGCGCTTCTTCGCAGAAGGCGCGTTCAACATGGCCTTCGTGCCGATGTTCTCCAAGCGGCTGGAGGCGGGAGACGATTCCGATGGATTTGCGTCGGATGCCTTTGCGGGGCTGGCGACGGTCCTGATCGGGCTGACGGTACTGGCCATGGCGACGATGCCCTGGCTGATCTTTGGGCTGGCGTCAGGCTTTGCCGGGCAGGAGGAATTTGCGCTCTCGGTAGAGTTCGGGCGCATCGCATTCCCCTACATTCTCTTTATCTCGCTTGCGGCACTGTTGTCGGGCATGCTGAACGCCTCCGGCAGGTTTGCCGCCGCTGCCGCAGCGCCGGTGCTGCTCAACGTGCTGCTGATCGCTGCCCTGGGTGGGGCCGCCTGGCTGGGCGGCGATGTAGCGCGCGCGCTGATCTGGGCGATCCCGGTCGCAGGAGTGGCGCAATTCGGGCTGTTGTGGGTGGCTACAAAACGCGCGGGCTTCACCATCCGGCCGCGCAGACCACGTCTGACACCGGAGATGCGGCGGCTTATCCGAGTGGCAATCCCCGCCGCCCTTGCCGGTGGGGTGGTGCAGGTCAACCTGCTCGTCGGGCAGCAGGTGGCCAGCTATTTCGACAAGGCCGTGGGGTGGCTGTTTGCGGCTGACAGGCTCTATCAGCTTCCGCTCGGCGTGGTGGGTATCGCGGTGGGCATCGTGCTCCTGCCGGATCTGTCGCGCCGCCTGCAGGCGCGCGACGACGACGGTGCCCGTGACGCGCTGAGCCGTGCGGCAGAGATCGCGCTGGCACTCACCATCCCCTCAGCGGTGGCACTGGTGATCATCCCCTTCCCGCTGGTCTCGGTGCTGTTCGAGCGCGGGGCGGCGACCGTCGATGACACCGCGGCCATCGCCGTTGCCGTTGCAATCTACGGTCTGGGGCTGCCTGCCTTCGTTCTGCAAAAGATCCTTCAGCCGGTTTTCTTCGCCCGCGAAGACACCCGGCGCCCGTTTCACTACGCCGTCGTCTCCATGGTGATCAACGCTTGCCTCGCCATCGGCCTTGCGCCTGTTGTCGGCTGGATCGCACCTGCCATCGCCACGACCGTGGCCGCCTGGATGATGGTGGCGCTGCTGCGCATTGGCGCCCGCAGCTACGGCGATGTGGCAAAGTTTGACAGCCGGTTCCGGGGTCGTATCTGGCGCATGGTCGCCGCCGCGCTCTTCATGGGCTTGGTGCTGTGGTGGTCAAAGGCCGGGCTCAGCCCTTTTCTGGGCCTGCCGTGGTGGCGCGCGCTCGCACTGGCCGTGCTCATCGGGATCGGCGTCGTGAGCTATTTCGGGATGGCCCATCTCATCGGTGCCATCCGCCTCAACGAATTGCGCGGCGCCTTCAGACGCAGCAGTTGAAGGCCTTTGGAACGGTTATGCCGTTGTGGTCTCTCCTGAAACCCGACCCCTTGCGGACCTCAGACCACACCACCCTGTGGGGATAAGTTTGATCACGCACACAGCTCCACGATTGCTCAGCAAAGGTAGGGAAGTGTTAAAACACCCAACCTTACACCTGAGACCTCCCGCTTCGTTCAAAGCACCTGCGCAACAGGCACTGTTGCGCCACCCTTCGGAACGGCGCTTCGGTATAGACGGTGGGGATCTCAGGTTTGAGGTTGGATGTTTTAGAACCGAGGGGCGGAAGCTGCGGTGCCTGCGTCACTCCTTGAACTGCATCTCGGCCGGATCAAAGGTCGTCACCTGCACGTAGAGCAGACCGTCCCGGGTGACATAAGCATCCGCGCCCTTGTAGGGTTCGGCCAGCCACTCCGCTTCCACCCGCCAGGAAACGCTGACCGTATCGCCCACAGTCTTGACCTTCTCGGGAATAAACGTCGCGCCCCGAAATCCCCCTTGGCTGCGGGACCGGCAGAAATTGGTAAAGACCTCGCCGATAGCGCCCCGCCCCTCCAGCCAGATGCCGCCCGGCACAACGAAGAGCACCTCTTCGGGGTATTGCGCCATCAGCCGGTCCCAGTCACAGGCGTTGAGCGCGTCGAGATGTTCGAACGTCACCATCTCGGCGTTGGGCTGGGGCACGTAGGCGGGCAGTTTCCGCGGGTTTTCCTGTGCAAGAACCGGCAAGGCAAGCGCGAGAGCCGCGCAGACTGCAGGGATAATCCTCATGATGGTCTCCTGTGATCCATTGCGCGCGAGCTTATCTGCCCAAACACGTTTTGCGTGCATCAAATCCACCCGAAGGCAGATTCTGACCGCCAGCAGTGACCCGATCGCCGCAATCCAGCCATCCAAGTCCCTACCGACCGCGGGCCAGGTTGATGCCTATCGGCAGTTGCTGCGGGTGTGGTGATGATTTCAGTTGGTCCACTCCCAAGACGCTGGCTGCACCCAGGGCGCGGTTATTGCGCGGCAGCAAGTGCCTGCTCCAGCACATCTGCATCTCCGATATGATTGGCCAGCAGCAGAATGAGCCGGGCGTTCAGCGCCGCGCTTTCCGTATCTGTCTTGCCCTCATGCGCGGCAATCAGTGCGGCGTAGAACTCATCGGGGGTCGGGATATTCGGCTCTGTGTTCAGCTTGGCCACGCGCTACTCCCTTGCACAGGCGCGCATCAGCGCAGCTTGGACAGCGGTAGGATCATAGGCCGACCACCGCGCGGTAATGTGCTGGTCCGGCCGGATGAGGTACACGGCCTGCGCGCCCGTGCCCAGATACCGCGCCGCGAGCGCACCCGAAAGATCATCGGAGGTGCGGAACACGACCCGCCTCAGCGGAATAGGGGCGGTCTCCGGAAGATCCGGGAGATCCACATTGATGCCCAGCAGCACAAAACTGTCACCAAGATGCTCCAGCAGATGGCCATTCCCCACAGGCGCGTCGACGCAGGCGCTGCCCACGCGCGTGCGCGCAGGCCCGCCGGGCAGCGCATCAGGGCCGTTGAGCGCCGCGCCGTCGTAGACGCATGGCACCGACAACCGACCCGAATTCACCAGCGGTCGCGCAAAAGGGTAAGTTTCGGCCAGCTTGAGCACCGCGTTGCGGAAGGTCTGGCTGACCTTTGATTTGGGCGTAATGAAATCGGTCGCGCGCGTGGAGTTCAGGATGTTCTCCTCCGCTGCGGCGATGCGCTCGGTGTCATAGCTTTCGAGCAGTTGCGGAGGGGCCAGCCCCTTGACCACCAACCCCAACTTCCAGCCGAGATTATCAGCGTCCTGAATGCCGGAGTTCGCGCCGCGCGCGCCGAAGGGTGACACCTGATGCGCTGCGTCGCCCGCAAAGATCACCCGGTTATGGCAAAACCGCTGCATCCTGCGGCACTGGAACGTATAGATGGAAGACCAAACAAGACGGTACTCCACCCCTTTCCCCAGCATCGCGTCCAGACGGGACCGTATGTTTTCCTCTTTCAATTCTTCCGCGCGGTCGATGTCCCAGCCGATCTGAAAATCGACGCGCCAGATGTTATCGGGCTGCTTGTGCAGCAAGGTGGAGGCACCGGACTTGAACCAAGGATCGAACCAGAACCAGCGCTCGGTCGGAAAGCTGCTCTGCGTCATCTCGATATCCGCGATCAGGAAATTATCCTCGAAGACACGACCTTCGAAATCCAGCCCCAGCATGCCCCTCAGCGGCGAGCGCGCGCCATCGCAGGCCACGACCCATCCAGCTTCGATCTGATAGTCGCCATCTGGTGTTGCGATGTCGAGCCGCGCATGATCATCGTGTTGCTCGATCGCCTCCACCCGGTTCCTGCCGCGGATCTCAATGGGCGCGCCGCGCGCCTGCTCTGCAGAAATCTGCTCAAACAGGAACTTCTCAAAGTAGGGCTGCTGCAGGTTGATGAAGGCGGGATGCGCATGACCATCCTCGGGCAACAGGTCGAAGTCGAATACCTGACGGTCGTCCTGAAAGACCCGGCCGACGTTCCAGACCACGCCCTTGTCCAGCATCGGACCGCTACAGCCGAGCCTGCTGGCGATCTCCAGTGTGCGCTTGGCAAAGCAAATGGCGCGGCTGCCGGTGCCGACGCCTTCGTGATCGTCCAGCAGCAGAACGGGCACCCGCTGTCGACCCAGATCGAGCGCGGTGGCAAGGCCCACCGGACCGCCGCCCACCACGACGACAGGGTGCCGCACCGGGCGGGCTGCGCTCTGGTCCGGGCTCTGCCGGTAGGGGTAAAGCTCGAATGCCAGCGAATATCGGTCGTCCAGCACGGCTCAGCCCTGCAGTGCTTCCCACATCTCCAGATCGCGGGTGTCTGTCCAGATGCGGGGGGTGTCCATGCCACGCGCCTCGTCATAGGCGCGGCTGACGTTGAAGGGCAGGCAATGCTCATAAATTGCGTAATCGGCGAATTTCGGATCGCAGGCGGCGCGCACCGCGTCCCAGGCGTCTTTCAAAGCCCCCCCGCGTGCGGCAACGCGGGCGGCTGGCCGGTAGGTGCTGTCCACAAAGTCGCGGGTGCTGTGGATGGCGCGGGCCACCGCCTCGCGGCCCACCAGCGCGCCGCCACGCCCCGGTGCGATGGCGTCCACATCATAGGAGGCGATCCGGTCCAGCGTCTTGCCCCAATCAGCGAAGTGCCCGTCACCGCAATAGCAGGCCGAGTGATCCTCGACGATGTCACCGGTGAACATCACGTTCTCATCGGGCACATGGATCACCGCGTCGCCTGCCGTATGCGCGCGCCCCAGATGCCGAATATCGACGCGCCGCTGCCCCAGATAAACGGTCATGCTTTCGCTGAAGGTAGTCGTCGGCCACGTCAGACCAGGGATGCTCTCATAGCCTTCGAAGAGCCGGGGGAAGCGCTGAAACTCGCTGTCCCAGTCCTCCTGCCCCCGCTCCGCGACCATGGCGCGCGCGGTGTCAGACATGATGATCTGATCCGCCCCATATGCGGACGAGCCCAGCACGCGCACCGCATGGTAGTGGGTCAGCACCACATGGCTGATCGGTTTGTCGGTGACACTGCGCACCCGCTCGATCACCTTGTGCGCCAGCCGCGGGGTGGCTTGCGCTTCAACGATCATTACGCTGTCATCGCCGATGATCACGCCGGAATTGGGATCCCCCTCTGCCGTGAAGGCATAAAGGCCGCGCCCCACCTCATCAAAGGTGATCGTCTTTTCCGTCATATCGCCCTGAGACGCGAATGCCTTTGCCATCTGGGGCTCCTTTTTAGGGTTATTTCTTGCCCGGTGTGCCGTCGAACTTCTTTTCGATGTCGTCCCAGCAGTCGATGTAATCGTCCTGCAAAGGCGCCTCGCTGGCGGCAAATCGGGTCAAATGCTGGGGAAAGCGCGTCTCGAACATAAACGACATCGTGTTGTCGAGCTTATCCGGCCCGAGGTTGGCGTTCGACGCCCGCTCGAACGCCGTGTTGTCCGGTCCGTGCGGCAGCATCATGTTATGCAGGCTGATCCCGCCCGGCACGAAGCCTTTGGGCTTGGCATCATACTGGCCGTAGATGTTGCCCATCAACTCCGACATGATGTTCTTGTGATACCATGGCGGGCGAAACGTATCCTCCGCCACCATCCAGCGTTCGCGAAACAGCACGAAATCGATGTTGGCGGTTCCCTCCTGACCCGATGGCGCGGTCAGCACGGTAAAGATCGACGGATCAGGGTGGTCAAAGAGCACCGCGCCGACCGGGCAATAGGTGCTGAGATCGTATTTCACCGGGCAGTAGTTCCCGTGCCAGGCCACCACATCGAGCGGTGAGTGCCCGATCTCGGTTTGGTGAAACTGACCGCACCACTTGATGATGAGGGTGGAGGGGACGTCGCGATCCTCAAAGGCGGCGACGGGTGTCTTGAAGTCCCGCGGATTGGCCATGCAGTTGGCACCAATGGGGCCGCGGCCCGGCAGTTCGAACTTCTGGCCGTAGTTCTCACAGACGAAGCCGCGCGCGGGGCCCTCCAGCACCTCAACGCGGTAGACCAACCCGCGCGGTATGATGGAGATTTCCCGGGGCGCAAGCTCGATGATCCCCAGTTCCGTGCAGATGCGCAGCAGGCCTTCCTGCGGGACAACCAGCAATTCGCTGTCGGCGGAGTAGAAATACTCATCCACCATGGAGGCGGTCGCCAGATAGACATGCGCCGCCATGCCCACCTGCGTGTTTACATCCCCTGCCGTCGTCATCGTCCGCATACCGGTGACGAAGGTCAGATCATCGGTGCCGTGCGGCACCGGGTCCCAGCGGTACTGGCCCAGGCTGATCACGTCCGGGTCCACGTCGGGCGCTGATTTCCAATAAGGCATGTCGATCTTTGCGTAGCGCCCGCTGTGCTTGACCGACGGGCGGATGCGGTAGCACCACGTCCGCTCATTCCGGTGGCTCGGCGCGGTAAAGGCCGTGCCTGAGAGCTGCTCGCCATAAAGCCCATAGTTGCATTTCTGCGGGCTATTCATGCCCTGCGGCAAGGCCCCGGGCAGAGCTTCCGTCTCGAAATCGTTGCCAAAGCCCGGCATGTAGCCCGCGGTCGTCCCGCCGGTGCTCGGGGCCATGGTCATCTCGCTGGGCTGGGCGTGTTTGTTCATGTCGCGCTCCGGATCAACAAAGGGTGCATTGTCCTTTCTGCACTATTCATTGCACTTGCAATGATGTCAAGAATGTTCATTGTAAGTGCAACAAATCAGACCCGCAGAAAGGACATAGCATGGCGGACACCTTGCCCGATTTCGATCTGGAGCAGTA
The DNA here is from genome assembly GCF_947496515.1 of uncultured Roseobacter sp. Lineage (GTDB taxonomy): Bacteria > Pseudomonadota > Alphaproteobacteria > Rhodobacterales > Rhodobacteraceae > Roseobacter. The sequence continues at coordinate 272,666 of NZ_CANMDB010000005.1, forward strand.
TCTGCCCTACCGGATGACCGTCATCGCGGCCCAGCTCAGCGCTGATCTGGCCGCCCAATACAAAAGCCGCTTTGGCATCTCCATGCCGGAATGGCGGGTCCTGCTGAACGTGGGCTACAGCACCACGCCCTCGGTACGTGACATCGAAAAACGCGTGAGCCTGGAGAAATCCAAGGTGAGCCGGGCTGCCTCGCGGCTTGAAGCAAAGGGCTATCTGGTCAAAACTGTGGATGCCCGCGACAAGCGCCTGCTCAAGTTGAGCCTGACGGCGGCGGGCGTGCATCTGCTCCACCAGCTGATCCCGATTGCGCAAGCCTTTCAGACCGACCTGGATACGCGACTGGGGGAGAGCTGCGGCGCGCTCCACAAAGCGCTCGACCGGCTGTCAGAGCGAACGCCGTGATCACGCTCTACGACAGCCCCGGCTCCTCGGCGAGCTACCGGGTGCGCATCGCGCTCGGCCTTGCCGAGGAACGGTGGCAGACCAAGACAGTGGATTTGCAGGGTGGCGGGCAGCGCAAGCCTGCCCACCTGGCAAGAAACCCTCAGGGACGCGTTCCGGTGCTGGATGTGGACGGCCTGCAGCTGACGCAATCGCTGGCCATCATTGAATATCTCAACGGTACGCGCAGACTGGGCCTCCTGCCGGACACCCCCGCCGCGCGAGCGCGGGTGCAGGCACTCGCTCATGCCATCGCCATGGAAATCCACCCTATCTGCAATCGCGCCACGGCCACCTGGGCGGTGGATCGCTCCGGCGGCACCATCGCGCTGGATACTTGGATGCAGCACTTCATCGCGACGGGGCTGGCCGCCTACGAAGAGATGCTGGACGGCAGCGCATATTCCTTCGGGGCCGGTGTCACGCTGGCAGACCTCTGCCTGATACCGCAGCTCTATAACGCACGGCTCTGGGGCGTCGACCTGGCTGGATGCCCAAAGATCCAGCGGGTGGAAGCGACCCTGCAAGCAATCCCCGCCGTGCGGCACGCGCATCCTGATCGCGCCCCGACCTACGGGTCCGATGACGTCTCGGGATCCCCCTGAGGCGGACGGGGTGCGCCTTCATCTCGGGTTGTGGACAGCCCCGGACAGGGCCTCATCTGATGGGCAGGTTTACGGTTCAGCCAGAACTGGCGCTCGTCATCCGCGATTGCGAGCCAAAGACCGTCAGTGTCGGAGCGTGACCGCTTTGACGACGCAACACGCGGGTTCTAGCCACTGGCATAGTAAGGAAAGCGTACCTGCCAGGCCTAAAGACCCTAGGCAGTGACGGTACTGCGTGCAGGGTAGTCGTTCTCTCTTAAAAAGTCGACCTTGGCCAGCATGCCCACTAGATCGGGCCGCGCCATCGGCATGTTCGAGATATCCGCGAGATAGAGCCTGCCATCGGGCCGGATCCAAAAGAGCCCAGGCTCATTGAAGACATCCGGCTCCCCTTCCCTGATGGACCGTGAGATCCACAGCCCCCAATTCTGTGCCTGCTCGAGACTCAGCGAGTGGGCCACCCGCAAACCGTCGATATCCCAATCGTCGACGGACTTCTGCGCCGTTTCCGCATTATTCATGGAAACAGCGACAACACCGAAACCCGCTGCGGTGTACCCGTCCAGCAGCCCTGCAAGCTCACCCAGATAGGTCTTGCACAGCGGGCAGTGGTGACCCCGGTAGAAGACCACCATCGTAAAGCTCTCAGGACGCTCGTCTGCGAGATCGAACGTACCACCCCCGACAAGCGGCAGGGCTAGATCCGGGGTACCCCCGTCGGGCGTCAGTTTCTGGCTCATGTCGGGCACTCCTGGAATAATAACTGTCTTTTCTAAGACGCTATCTGTCATTGTTGGCAGCGGAAAATCAGGTAGTGGGTCACTTTGAAATCTAGCCCCTCGCGCGGGCGCGAACCTTTGATTTGCACCGGATCGCATCTGGCCCCATATTGAGGGCATGACCGACAAACCCAAGAGACCAAGAGACGCGAACCAGTTGGCCAAGTTCATTGTGGACGTGGCTACAGGCGAGGAGCCTGAGTATGAGCTTGATACTTCGGGGCAGCGCAAGGGTGGTTTGAAGGGTGGCAAGGCTCGCGCTGAAAAGCTAACTCGCGCTCAGCGAGAAGAAATTGCGACCAAAGCTTCAAACGCTAGGCGGAAAAAAGATCACGCTGACGAGTAGGTCCATATTTTTTCTCGATCTCTGGCGTCACCAGCCCGCTCTCTTTTCCTTTCAAGATGATGTATGGCTCCGTCAGTGCTTCCCGGAAGCGGAACCGGAATTGGCGAGTAGTGCCCAGTTTTTCCAACATCCTTCCACGCTCATGGGTAGCAAACTGATCAAGGTGATATGAAAAAGCTGGAACCCCGTAGCTTTGCTTCATCAGGTCAGACAAGACCGTTGCAACATCCTTTGCCAAAAACCTTCCGCTGACATCTTTAGGGGCAAGCGCACAGGCCAATAATACCGGAAAGAAGATATTCTCTTTTCTTTCTGAATGTATCGCATCATCAAAATTTGTTCGTATCGTGCTGTTACTTTCGCCGATTGCTCGCGATCTCGCTTCTTCGATCACGGAAGAATCAACTAATGTAATCTTTCTATCACAGGCTGTCTGACAGGCGTGCAGGCCGAGCAAATGCGCATAAAACGGCAGCCCCTTAGATAGAAACACGCAGTCCCAAAGTGCATCTTCAGTGACTTTTAGCCCCAATCCCCGGATGCGAGTGTGAATGACTTCGATAATCTCTTGATCGTTCATTCGTGGCATCTCAACCTGCGCAACAGCTCTATCAATTGACTCATGGCCCTCGATAAGATCGGCTACGCTGTCTGCAATCCCGACAATGAAAAAGGTTACATTTGCGCCTTCATCACTGATCAACTTCACTGTTTCAGCGACTTCCTCTTTTACTCTTCGGCTGCTTATTTTGTCGAACTCATCAATTACAATAATTGGGGTGACGGAGGCGGAGAACTCTTCAAACTCCAACAGCACATCATCGGCAGTGATTTCCTTTTCCAGATAGTAGTCGGCTACCTTGCGGCGTTTCCCATCCGGGCTTTCGGAGGATATCCGCTTAAAGACCTTTAAGAAAAGACTGGTGAATGTGTCTTCTGCAACCCCGGCGACACGGACGTACTGAATTCGTGCAGCGTTTTGGTCGGCTATGAATTTAAATACATTCACAAGTGAGGATTTTCCAACCCCTCGCTCGCCATACACAATGGCATGACTTCCGGGTGACCTAATTCGCTGCGTGAGTTTTTGAATCTGAGGAAGGCGGCCGGCAAAGAGTTCGCTCTGCTTGATTGGAGTGCCAGGAGTGAAGACCTGTTCACACTCAAACCTCAAGTTTTCCCAGTCCTCATCTGACATAGTGTTGGGATTAAGAAAGCCGCTCGCCGTGCCTATTGGAAATTCCACGATTCGCCCCTACATCGCTCCACAATTGCTAAATAAGGGCTTCACCGCTGTCAATCTGGTCAATTTATCTTGACTATCGGTCAGTTTGAAATTAGGTTCAGCTTATGAGAAAGCTCGACACCAAAACCCGCGCCCTAATCATCCGCCTTTTGGTAGAGGGCAATAGCATCCGTGCCATCAGCCGCATCGCAGACGTGTCCAAGAACACCGTCAACAAGCTGCTGATCGACGCGGGCGCGGCGTGCGCCAAGTATCACGACGAGCATGTGCGCAGCGTTCGGGCGTCTGTGATCCAGTGTGACGAAATCTGGAGCTTCACCTACGCCAAGCAGAAGAACGTTGCAGGCGCGAAGGCTGCACTAGATCACGCGGGCGACACTTGGACGTGCACCGCAATCGACAGCGATAGCAAGCTAATCGTGTCTTACATGGTCGGTGGACGGGACAGCGAATATGCAATCGCGTTCATGGATGATCTGCGCGACCGTCTGGCGAACTGGGTGCAACTAACCACTGACGGTCACAAAGCCTATCTTGAAGCCGTAGAGGGCGCGTTTGGCGGCGATGTGGACTATGCACAGCTTATCAAGATGTACGGCGGCGAAACTGGCACCAAAGGCCACGAGAAAAAGTACAGCCCCGCAGAATGTACCGGGATCAAGAGGCGCACCGTCGAAGGCAATCCAGACAAATCTCTGATCAGCACCAGCCACGTTGAGCGTCAGAACCTCACCATGCGGATGCACATGCGCCGCTTTACACGCCTGACCAATGGGTTCTCAAAGAAGGTGGAAAACCACATGCACGCGGTTGCGCTGCACTTCATGTGCTACAACTTCGTGAAGGTGCATCAGACCCTGAAAGTGACGCCAGCAATGGAAGCTGGTTTGACGGATCGCCTCTGGGATATTTCCGATCTGGTGGCTATCGTGGATGCAAACGAGCCAGCACCTAAAAAACGCGGCCCTTACAAACCTCGCAAGAAATCAATTTCAAAGTGACCCATTACCGAAAATCACGTTCGCTTGACATCGAGCGGCGGTTACCGGGCACCCGCGGCGCGTTGATCCCGAGCGGCGGGGACCGCATCGTTTCAGTTCCAGACCGACAATTGGACGCCAAAGGTACCGATGAGATTAAACTCAATCCATACGCTTTGGATCAAACCTATGGCCAACCGCCCACACCACATGGCAAGCCAAAAAGCGCCCCCGCGAATGGCTTGCCGTCAGATCAGACGTCGCGGCGCCTTGCGGCCGTTGCGGCGGGCTCAGGTCCGCATGCTGGCATCGGTGCCCCATGGGCGTTGACTACCCGGTGCGGGCCTCCGTGCTTTCCCGGACGACCCGTCAACCCATGTCGGGAGTTATACGCTGGGCTCCGCCTCTAAGTCGCTGTCACCGTGGATGCCGCTGGGCGGTGGAATGGCTTTGCAAAGCCATTCGCCGCGCTGCTCTACGCCCAGTACTTCCCATACGCCTGGTTTGACGATCCGTAGTTCTGGCCAAAGGCCTTTGGCGCGTTGCAAAATGCGACGATGGGTCGGCTCACCTTGACCGCCTGCAACGCCGCGACCGCATCGCGCACCGCGGCGCGGGGGCTGCGGTCGTGATCGGTCACCAACACATGCGCGCCCATCAGCGCCGCGATCTTCGGCGCGTCCGGCAACACGAGAATTGGTGGCGTGTCAAAAAGCACCACGTCGTAATGCTGGCGCAGGGCGTTGATCAGTTCCTCAAAGCGAGGCGATTCAAGCAGGTCCGCGGGGTTGGCCGACGAGTTCCCGCTGGCCAGAAAGTCGAAATCAACACTGCCCGGCGACACGATGGCCTCTGACGGATCCAGCCGGTTTGCCAGGACCTCCTGCAGCCCCGGCTGATCGTTCGCAACGCCCAGATAGTTGGACAGCGTCCCGGCCCGCATGTCTCCATCCACAACGATCACCCGCTTGTCGATCATGGCGAAACTGTGACCGAGCGCCTGGGTCAACGTCGATTTCCCCTCGGACGGAAGCGACGAAAAAATCCCGGCGACCATCGTCTCATTGGGTGCAGTAGCAGAGCAGGTCAACCGGTGCCGCAAGGCGCGCACACCTTCCAGAAACGGTGCGACCTTGCGCTTGGACTGCGTGAAATCCATTGGTTTGCCCCGGCTGAGAAAACCCCGTTGCGCGGCGGGCAGCTGCACGACCGTATCGCAGCCCGTGATCTCGATCAGATCGGACACGCGGCGCACCCGGTCGTTGGCGGCCTCTCGCACCAGAACATAGGCAATGCCCAGAAACAGCCCCAGCACCGCGGCAATCGCCACCATCCGGCGCCGACCCTGCGCGTCGGTGCGCAGCGGTGCTTCGGCCCGGGCCAATACCTGCGCCCCCGCATCGCGAAGACCGGTCTGGATCACCAGTTCCTTGAGCCGGGCCAATGAGGCCTCATAGACCTGCGACGTGGTCTCGACCTCCACTTCGAGCTGGCGCAGCCCGACAGTGAACGCATTCATCTCCGCCACCCGGCTCTCGATCTGCTCACGACCGTCCTGGAGCGCATTGCGCAGCCGTGTCAGCCGCGTGTCTTCGGCGTTGAGCGCGACCGTGAGCGCGTCGATGTCTTGTGGCGTCGCTTGCTCGGCGTTCCCTCCCGTCAGTACGCGGGACGCGATGCGCGCGAGTGCGGCGTCACCCTCAATGGCCTGAACCAGCGCCGCAGTATCCCCCTCGGGTACCTCATCAAGCACGGTGCGGGCCGCGGCAATCTCGGCCAGCGCCTCTTCGGTCGTGGCCAGCCGCGCGCGCACATTGGCGGCCTCCGAGGCAAGCGCATCAGCGGATTCCAAGGTCGCATTCTGAGCGCTGCCGCGATACTCCTGCAGACTTTCCTGGTCCTGCTCCAGCTGCAAACGCAATTCGTTCACGCGGGTCGCAAGGGCCTCCGCCGCCCGCTCGGTCTCGTTCTGGCCACTTTGCACACGGTAATCCAGATAGGCATCCAGATAAGCGTTGGCGATGGCGGCGGACCTGCCCGGTTCGGTTGTCGTGGCCCGGATCACAATGGCGTTGCTGCCCGGCTGCACCGTGGTCAGCGTCATCTCGGCCAACCAGTCAAGCGCATACTGCCGCACGGCAGCTTCGGAATAGATTTCATCCTCCGGCGTGTCCTCCGGCAGGGAGAGGTTCGGGTTCACCTCCGGATCATTCAGCAAATCAAGGCGGTCCATCACGTCGAGCGCGACACTGCGCGAATCGAGGATCGTCAACGCATTGGCCAGCGCCCCCTGGCTGACCTCAATCCCGCCCGCGCTGTCGAATTCGACGATCTCCAGATTGCCCCGCGCCAGCAACATCTGGGCTTCGGCGGTGTAGGTATCGTCCGACCGCAGCACCAGCAGACCGGTGAGAAAGGCGAGGCCGAAGGTCGATATCAGGATCGGACGCTTGTTCCGCCACAAAAGCTGCCACAGCGCGACGATGCCAACGGGGGCGTCATCCTGTTCCGGGCCAGCGGCAAAAGGTTCTCGGGGAGGCGTGTAATTCATGGGGACGGCTCATTCTTCACTGGACAATGGCCGCACCCGACAGCACCGCTGCGGGTCGGCACCCATCCGACAGCTGCTTAATAAGACTGTTCGACACGGCATGAAAGGGTTAATGCTCAAACCTTGTGCCCGGCGGGACATGCATGGAAGAAAGCCGCCCAAGCGCACAGTATAGTGGCACCGCAGCCGAACATGCCGCAGGATCGTCTGGCCAGCGCTTGCGCGTGATATGATTAAGGATGTAATCCCGGTTTTAATAACGCTTCTGACTTCCGAGACACAGGTGATGTGCAGATGACACTACCGAACTACTTTTACGGCGGCCCGCCCAAGGCCGGGTCCTCCTGGATCTACAGCCTTCTGGCGACGCATCCGCAGGTCTTTGTGCCCGACGGGAAATACGTTCAGTTCTTCACCGATTTCTACGACCGCGGGTTGGAGTGGTATGCAGGATGTTACGAGGACGCAGGTCCCGAGCATATAGCGCGCTGCGACCTCACGACCGATTACCTTTTCGTACCCGAAGCTGCAGAGCGGTTGGCCAAGCATATCCCTGACGCACGCATCTTTTTTTCCCTGCGCAATCCGGCAGAGCGTGACTGGTCAGCCTATCAACACCTGCTGCGCACCGGTCAGGCCCACGGCCCGCTGGAGACAGAAGCAGACAGTGCGCATCGGCTGCTCTCTTCCTGCAGCGCCTATTCCGATGCCATCGAGCGCGCCTGGCGGCTCTTTGGTCGCGAGAACACCCACATCCTGTGGTTTGATGACATCAGGTCCGAGCCACAGGTGGCCGCTGATTCCCTCTATGAATTCCTCGGCGTCGAAAAGCGCCCCATCCGGCAGGAAGACAGCGGTGCCAAGAACGTCGCCCGCGCTGCGCGGAACACCCGGCTCAACGGTGTGTTGAAGCAGGGCGCCATCGCCCTGCGTGCCGCGGGTCTCAGCAAGGTGCTGGGCAAGCTCAAGAACAGCGCCATGATCGACAAGGTGCTCTTTAGTGCAGACCGGGTGCCAAAGCTGCGCGACAGACCGGAAGCGCAGGCATTCCTGGCCAAGCGGCACGCCGCGGAAATCGACCGGCTGGAGACGCTGTTGTCGCGCGATCTGTCTGACTGGCGAGCCCATCCGTGACAGCCGCTGCGCAGTCTCTGCGCGTCTCGGACGCCATGGAAGAGCTGAGCTGGCGGGTCTATATCGCCGCCATCCTGCTGAGCTTCTTCGTGGTGATCGAACCCGCGCCGACCGATATGGTGTTCATGATCGGCGTCGCCATCTTTTGCTTCTCACGCCCGGTCAAGGTGCGCTTTCTGGGCGGCGCAATCTGGCTGGGCGTGTTCCTGTATCTGGCGTTTTCGGTCCTGTCGCTGATTTTTGTGGAGTATGTGATGGTGCGCGCGGTACGCGCTGTCATCATCGAGTTCTACATGATCGGTCTCTTCGTGCTGACGGCCTACTATATGAAGGTGCGCGGCGATGCAGGCTTTGCCACGGTTCTCACCGCGCTGACCATCGGGGGGACGCTGGCCTCGCTGATCGCAATTGTCGGGCTGCTCGATCTCATCCCCAACAGCGACATTCTGTTCCGCGGCGAGGGTGTGCGCTACCGCGTCAAGGCCACCTTCAAGGACCCCAACGTCTTTGGTCCATACCTCGTGCCGTGCATTCTTTTCACCTTCTGGGTCATTGTCGAATCTGCGCGATTCCGTCTGCTGGCCGTGGGGGTCATGGGGCTTTTGCTGATCTCGCTGCTCTCGACCTATTCGCGCGGCGCGTGGATCCACACCTTCATCTCGCTGTCGGTATTTGGCCTCGCACTGATGATCTACCGGCCGACGGCACGCTCGACCTTTGCGTCCTTCATCTGGGTCGCCGTCTTGATCTGTGCCACGATCCTGCTCTTTCTTGACCAGATCACCGCGCGCATTGCGGATTCCTTTCTGGGGGAACGGCTGTCACTGCAGAGCTATGACACCTCGCGTTTCAACTACGTCGCCGATGCTGCAAAGAACATATGGGAACATCCCTTTGGGATCGGACCCTATCAGGCCACATTCGTCTACGGATACCTGCCGCATAACACATTTGTCGCCTTCGCCATGCACAACGGGATCCTTGCCAGCCTAGGGCTCTTCCTGATCTACGCGGGGTCCATGGCACGTTGTTTTCTCAAGATTGTGGGGCAGCGCCCCGGCTGGACGAAATACGCGCTGATCTTTGGGGTGCTGCTGGGGCTGAGCGTGCTGATGCAGGTGGTGGGTGCAATCCACTGGCGCCACCTTTATCTGGTCTGCGGCTTGGCCTTCGGGACCTACACAACTGACAGATTACTGGTCAATGGCATGCCTTTGTGGCCCTGGCGCAAGGCCCCGCGGCGACGGTGGCTTGCCGCAGAATGACCTTTCCGAGCATCAGGATTAAACGCACATGAAACGGCTCATGCTCGGCAGCGTGCTTTCTGCCGCTCTCAAGATCGCCAGCGCGGGGCTGACGTTCCTGATGTTCATGTTCCTGGCCCGTGTGCTGGGCCCCGTGGAGTACGGCCTGTTCGCATCGATGTTCGCACTGGCGACAGTGGGATCGGTTGCGTCGCTCTTTGGTCAGCATACGTTGATCATCAAGACGCTGTCGTCGCTGGGCGAAGCACAGGAGGCTGCAGCAGACCGGCGCAAGGCCATGCGGCAAAGCTATCTCGTGACACTGGCGGGCGGTGTCTGCTTTATCGCGGTGATCATGATTGCGGGGCTGGCGGCCCGGCAGGCCGGTGTCGATGTGGACATGCGGTATCTGATCGGCGCCGCGGCCCTCGTCTTGCCCTTTACCCTCTCGGAGCTTGTCTCGCACCAGTACCGCGCCTTTGGCTCGATCCTGTGGGCGCTGGCGCCACGTGATGTGATCTGGCGCGGCGCGGTCGTGCTGGCCTGTCTGGGTGCGGCCGGTTTGCCCTTTATCTTTACGAATGCACTGACCGCGATGATCGCGCTGTCCGTCGGTCTGGCAGCCATTGTGGCTGTGCAACTGCTGGCCATGATAAGGCAGCACAGCGCGCGTTTCGCGGCCCGGCCCGGCGCGCAGAGCACACACCGGATGGACTGGCGCATGTCGGGTTGGATGTGGCTGGCGTCCCTCGGCACCATGGGCGGCAGTCTCAATCTGTCGGGGGCCGCCTTGTTCCTGCCGCCTGATCAGGTGGGGGCCTATTTTGCGGCACAGAAAACCTCTCAGCTCTTGCAGTTGCCGATTATCGCGATCGACATCGCGGCCACCCCGGTCTTTGCCCGGATGCACGCCCAAAACGACTTCGATGGTCTGCGCAACGTCGGTCGCAAGCTCGCAATGCTGATCGCGGTGCCACTGGCCATCGGTGCCGCGGTGATCTTCAGTTTCGCGCCGCAACTGCTGTCGCTGTTCGATCCGGCCTTTGCTGCGGCTGCGGGCGCGCTGACATTGCTGGCGGGCAGCTATCTGCTGATCGGGCTCGGCGGTCCGACCCGCCAGCTCATGCTGATGAGCAACGGCGAGCGGCAGGTCGTGCGTCTGACGCTGATTGCCGAAGGCATCGGACTGGCGCTGATCCCGGTGCTGGTGCCAGCCTTCGGGATCATGGGGGCTGCCCTTGCCGCCTGTGTGGCCCGGGTGCTGTTCACGGTGATGACGGTGCTGTGGTGCCGCGCCCGACTGGGAGTGGATACCTCCGTGTTGTCGCTGCTGCCGGGCGTCTCGGTCCCGCGCTGAGCGGGGCGTATCAGGTCGGTGTCGCGCCAGAGCGGTAAGGGAGGAAGCCACCTTCCCTCCATCGAGGAGGATCGGTGGCTGCCCGGTCCAAAGGCCCGGGGGCACCTGCACCCGGACCTTTTGCGCAGGAACCCCACGCGGGATATACTTTACCATCCGACGATACCGTGAGCGTTGCCATCAAAACAGGCTCTGATCCGTGCAAAGCGGATCAGGCGGGAAATGGCCATGGCGGTGTCTGGACAAAACCGCTCAAACAGGGTCAGTGTCTGGACGCGCACGCCAGGTATATGAGTAAGGGATACGGGACCAATGAGCACAGCCGTCACAGCCATCATGAGATACACCAGAGCGGGAACCATGACGGCCCTGTTCTGCGCCATGTGCCTGTTCGCGATCCTCGCCTCTGGTACGTCGGCCCTGGCTCAAAGCTACCGCTTGGCACCGGGCGACCGGGTGCTCGTACAGATCGTGCAGCTGGGTAACCTGAGCTACGTTGGCACCGTTGGCACCGCCGGCAACATCCGCCTGCCGTATCTCGGGACGCATCAGGCAGCGGGCAAGACGCTGGACGAGCTGGCACAGGAGATCTCTCTTGCTGTCGCAGGTCAACAGATCCGCACCTCGCAGGATGGGGTGAGCACTGTGATCGTGCTCGATGAGCAGGACATCTTCCTGGATATCGAAACCTACCGCCCCGTGACCGTGGTGGGTGCGGTGGCCGCGCCCGGGCGCCTGCCGTTCGAGCCCGGAATGAACGTGCGCGCGGCGATCGGATCGGCTGGCGGAACCTCCACCTCCGGTCAGCGCGACGGCGTGCAGCAGGCAAACTTCCGGCTGCGGATGGCGGAGCTGCGCGAGACCGAAGCCTGGATGGCCGCAGAGCTGTGGCGCATTGACACGCTGCTCACCGGCAAGGACAGCGGCGCGCCGATTGACGGCGATTTCAAGGTCATTACACAAAGGCTCGATGACGATGACATCGTCGATCTGCGCCGCCTTGTGGATGGCGCGCGGGATGGTGTGCAACGCGCGCGGGATGACAACAGCGCCCGCATCGCTCTCACGGAGAAGCGCATCGATTTTCTGGAAACGGCGCTCGAGCAATTCATCACCGCGTCGGAGATCGAGGAATCCCGCTTGCAGGACGTGCTTCAGCTGTCCGACCGTGGGCTGACGACAGTGAATGCACTGGACAATGCCCGCGAGGGCGCGCTCAACGCTTCATCCCGGCTGCTGACCACGCAGGCGGATCTGGCAGCGGCAGAGCGCGATTTGCAGACGCTGGAGATCGAAAAGCAGGGGCTCGATGCGGATTTCGTGCAAACGCTGCTGGATGAACGGGGCCGGGCGGAGCGCGAGTATGACGAAGTGCGCGCGCGGATCGCCACCCTGAACCGGGAACTGGCGCTCGGCGCACTGAGCGAGCAGGAAGACGAACAGACCCAGATCCAGATCCTGTTGCACCGCCAGAACAGCGCAGGCGAGATCACGACCGAGGTCCGCCCAAGCGAGCTGTTGGAGCCCGGGGACGTGGTTGAGGTAGTGCTCATGCTGGAGTGAGGACGCGGATCGACGCGCCCGTCCGGAAAGACACTCCCGGGCATCGCCCTGCTAGCAGATGCAGCACGGCGGCCTGCCAAGCCGCCTCACCGTGGGGAGAGATGCCTCGGAGTCGGGTTGTAAGGCCTGGCTAAAGGTCCTGCACCCTCGACGCGCTTGTTCTTTGCATGCCGACTCATGGCGCGTGGGAGAACCACCACTTTTTTCCGCATGACGCGCCTTCGCAGAGGCACGGCGAAGCAGGACAGACAATTGTCTCAGGGCGCGCAGACAGACGTCGGAGCGGCGAGCTGGTTCTCGGCCTCGGCCGCGCCGATCTTGTTCCAGACGCCACCGCCCGACGACATGATCAGGTTGCTTTCCACCCGTACGTTGCGGGCGAAATCGCCGATCCCGCCCAGCCGCACGGCGTCACGTTCGATCTGGCACAGGCAGTTGCCGCGCAGGGTGATGTCTTCGAACAGCCCCTTGGCGCTGTCGAACTTGTGGCGGTAGACCATGATGCCGTACTCCTCCACATCCATCACGAAATTATCCGTGACCTCAACGTCATAGAGGTTCGGATGCTCCGGATCGCGAAGCGATTCGCGCGCCAGCACGATGCCGTTGCGCGCGCCCAGGACGGCGTTGCGCCGGATGTCGATATGCGCCAGCGTCCGGCTGCCTGCGTCGATATAGATCCCGTGGTCCGCGATGCCGTGGATGACATTGTCCGTGATCACGCCGTTGATCGCACCGGCCTTGGCGTCTATCCCGTACTGGCGCGTGTCAAAGATGTAGTTGTTCCGGATCACGAACCCGTCGACCCCTGCACCAAGGCTGATCGCCTCGTTCACCCCATCGGGGACGTTGGTATTGGTGACCCGGTTGCCCTCCACCAGCACGTCAAAGAGGCGGTATTCATCGACCTTGGTGATGTAGCGCATGACGATCCCGGCCACGAAAATGGCAGAATTGCCGGTGGTATCAATGTCATTGTCGAGAATCCGGATGCCCCGCTCCCCGTCGATAGTCCCCTCGACAAATATGCCGTCGCGTGGCGCGTTCTGAAGCCGAAAACCCGAAACCGTGATGTGGCTCGCACCGCGCACGGCAATAAGCCCACGCAGCTTGAAGGTGTGGGAGGCTCCATCAATCACCGGGCGGGCTGCCCCATCCGCCTGCCCCGCAATGACGATCGGGTGTTCTGCGGTGCCGGACGTCCTCACAAGGACAGGCTGGTAGTCGCCGGGCGCCACGATGATCCTGTCACCGGGTCGTGCATCATCGACGGCTGTCTGTATCTCGCCGAAGGGCCGCGCCTCGCTCCCGTCACCGGGCCCTGCGGCTTGCGCATCCACATAGACAGAGCGCAGCGGCACGGTCTCGGTCCGCTCCGGCAGGGTTTGCTGCGCCAGCAAGCGGGCTGCTGCGTCGGCGTGGCTGAGGTTTTCCTGACCCAGCAGTTCCATGGTACCGACGCACCATGGACCGGGGCCTTCCATGGCCCGCGCATCCGGAGCGGCGAGCAACAGGATCGACAGGGTCAGCGACATCAAGGTGAAGGCACCTGCACGTATGATCTTCATCGAACGAACTCCCATCCCGGTCAAAACACACTGACGCAGAGTACGCACAATCGGCGCGCAGATGTCCACATCGGCCCGGATGAATCAGCGCCAATCCGCATCTTGGCTCTGGCAGATGCAGCATCAGGGTCGTATCAAGACGGTGGGCGTGCCTGCCAGTTCGGCACCGCCCCCTTAGGCGCAGGAATTTTAGGCAGACGATGAACCCCAGTTTCAATACCGCGGACATGCGCCTGCACATCGCGTTTGCCAAGATACGTCTGACGGACAATGAACGCGCCGCTGCCGAAGATCTTGCCCGGCAGGTGCAGGACTGGGATGGGTTCATTGAGACTGCCGTGCGAAACTTCAGCTTGCCGAACATGCGTATGCATCTGGCCAACATGGATCCGGGTTGCGTGCCTGCCGAGGTGCACGCCCAGCTGAAAACCGCGGCCAACGCCTTTGCCATGCGCAACATGCTGCTGATCTCGGCGCAGCGCGCCTTCAAGGAGCGGTGCATTGATCCGCTGGGCGAGACGGCGATCTTCTTCAAGGGGATCACGCTGGTGGGTCAGTACTATCCTGACCTGGGCCTGCGCCCCTGCCGCGACATCGACGTGCTCGTGCGACCCGGCTCGCTCCGCCCGATCGTGCTGCACGCGATCAAGGCAGGCTACCGTTTTGTGGTCGCGGGTCAGGCGGATCATCCGCTGACCGAGCCGTCGGAGATCGAGGCGGCGCTGCACTACCGCAACGATGCGACGCTCCTCTCTCCCGAAGGGATGGCCATCGACATGCAGGTCAAGCTCGACAAGTTCTCCGGCATCTTCGCGGAAACGGATGTCTTCGGTCAGGCCACACCGATCTCGCTGGGGGGAACCGAGTTTCTGACCATGCCGCCCGCGTTTCTCTTCAACTACATCTGCCACCATCACGCGCGCCATGTGTGGTCCCGTCTGCACTGGCTGAGCGATCTGGACGCGATGGTCAGCGCACCGGTCTTCGATGAAGCCGCGACCCTAGCGTTGGCGGACAGGCTGAACCAGCGCGGCACGGTGGAGGCCAGTCTGGAGATGCAGCGCCTGATGTCGCCGACCGCCAATTGGGCAGACGCACCGGAGAGCTGGCGCGGGCAAAAGTTCCTGGAGTTGAGCCTGCGCAACCTCGCCGGTGATCTGGAACTGGAAAAGCGCATCGGTTTCACCATGAAGGGCGGTGAGTTCATGTTCGACTGGCAGGCCGACCCTGCCCTGATCCGCCGCGCGCGCTGGCGGCAGTGGCGACGGATGCTGCAGCCCACCATCCGGCAGTACACCAGATTTCCGCTGCCGCGGGGGCTGCGCTGGCTCTATGTTTTTCCGCGCTTCGTCCATCTGATGGAACGAACCCGCGACCGCACCGGCAAAGAGGCGGAATAGGCGCTGCAGGTCGATGACCGACAATCCGACAGACAGGAAAGGCTGATCAGATGCAGGATGCTCTCACCATTGCGCTTGTGCTGGAGACCTCGGGCGGTGGCTCGGGGCGGCACGCGCTGGATCTGGCCGAAGGGCTGGCCGCAGAGCAGCACCGGGTTACGGTGATCTGGTCCCCGGTGCGCGCGCAAGCGGATTTCGAGGCGCGCCTGACCGCGATGGAGGGCGTGCGCAACCTGCCGCTGGAAATGCACCGTGCCGTGGGACCTCATGATGCCGCGCGCCTGCGCGCGCTCAGCACCCTGTTGCGGGCGGAGGGGCCTTTCGACGTCGTGCATGGCCACAGCTCAAAGGCCGGGGCGCTGGTACGGCTGCTGCCGCGCAGCATCCCCGGCGCGCGCATCTACACACCGCATGCCTTTCGCACCATGGATCCAACCATGGGTGGACGCGGCAGGCTGATCTACGGCACGATTGAGCGATTGCTGGCCAGGCGCACGGACCGCATCATCACTGTCAGCGAGGCAGAGCGTCAGCACGCAATGGAGATCGGCATTGCCGAGAATAGACTGACGACCGTCGTCAACGGCGCGCGATTGCCAACCCATGCCAGCCGCGCCGCAGCGCGGGCTCAGATGGGTTTGGACGAGGACGCCGTAGCCGTGGGGTTCATCGGCAGGCTCGACGATCAAAAGGCTCCGCTGCGCTTCGTCGAGGCGGTTACGAAAGCGGCACAGCAGGCGCCAGCGCTGCGCGGCATCGTGATCGGCGACGGCCCGCTGAGGGCAGAGGCCGAAGCGCTGGATACCCGCGGCGCGCTGCGGTTTTTGGGGTGGCAGGACGGGCCTGCGCTCTTTCCCGGGCTCGATGTGTTCTGCATGACCAGCCACTATGAGGCGATGCCCTACACGCTGCTGGAGGCACTACACGCCGGTGTTCCCATCGTCACAACAGCTGTGGGCGGCGTACAGGAGACGGTGCGCGATGGCGAAAACGGCTATGTCCTGCCGACCGATTGTGGTGCCGACGCGCTGACAGCGCCTCTTGTCAGCCTGACCAGTGATGCCGAAACGCGCCGGGCCTTTGGCGCCCGCGCGCGCGACTTGGCGCAGCGCCGGACGGTCGAGACAATGGTCACGGAAACACTGGCCGTCTACGCTGCGGCGCGCTGAGAGACGACGACCCGGATCCATCAGCGCGCGGCTGGTCAGACCGAAGACCGCACGCGCCGCGGCATGAGGATGTCGATTGACGGTCGCAAAGATACCACAGCGCAGCGCGGACGGACCTGTCCGAGGCCCGCCCGCTCCGTCCCGCCCCACGAGGCCGCTTGATATGCAGGAGCATAGCAAAAGGCAGGAGCAGTGGTTTTCTGGCGCGGCGCCTCAAGGTGCCATGCGAAAAACCTGACTCACGCAACGCTGCCAGAAATCAAAGATTTCAACGCGTTGCGTGATTCGTGGTGTTTGAGGCATTTCCTCAGACGCTGACATCGGCGCGTGCCGCATATGCACCAGCCGCCGGTGCCGCGTCGCGGGCGACCGCATCAATGTCGCGGGTAAACGGCGTCTCCGTGACCGTCGCCCCGGCCAGACCCTCTGCAGCACTGCCCACCGCCAACGACAGATCGGGCGGTGTCGCATCCGGCGCCGCGAAGGAAGGATCGACCCCGATAAGATTGTCCGCCACCAGAAAGCCCGGCTTGTCCACAAAGGTGTTCAGGATCCGCATCTCTGCGGTGTCATTCCAGACAATATTGCCGATGAAGTCCACATTGCTGACCACGCCCGCGGCTTCAAAGTCGGCATCCGACCAACCCGAAAGGTTCAGGTCTCGCCCGGTGCCAGCCCGGTTCGCATTGTAGACCGTATTGAACCGTATGCGGATGTCGCGGATCACCCCGTCCGGACCGTCCTTTTTGGGGTGTCTCTGGCAATAGATGCCCGCAAGATTGGTGTCCCAGACAAGGTTGTTATAGACGTCGATATTGGAGAGCGTCTGAAGGAAGTCCTCCGGACCCTCCTGCGCTGTAAAGACATCGTAGTCTATATCCTTGTTGCCCGCCTCGCGCGCCAATACGATGCCAAGATCACAGTTCCAGACGTGGTTGTTGTAGATGGCCACGTCCTCGACAAACCGGCGCCCGGTATCGAGGTAGATGCCATACCGCTCCACGTTCCAGACGCGATTTCCGTAGATCTCGCCACCGCGCACACCGGCTTTGTAGTCGATCCCGTACTGCCGCGTGTCATGCACATCGTTGTAGCGCGTGATGATGTTGGCGGCATTTGCCGCGACCGAGATCGCCTCAGCCACGCCGCCCGGCTCACCCTGCGGGTTGTTGGGGTTGTCGTTGTAGTCCGTGATCACGTTGGTCTTGGACAGATCGTTGTACTCCATGACCACATCCGTAACACGCGCCAGGCGCGGTTCGTCTCGCGGGATGATCGTGGAGGAGTTGTTGCCGCCGACATAGATCGCAGAGCTGCCAGTCATCGTGATGAGGTTGTTGGCCAGCACATGATGGCCGTGCTGCTCGCCTTCATCGCCACGCACGAAGATGCCGCAGCGCCAGATGTTCCGGATCGCCAGATCCCGGATGTGAAGATAGTCCTGCGACCGGATGTAAATGCCGTCCCGGGTCGCCTCATCCTCCGGGATCCCCGGTCCACCGTAAGTGCGGTGCAGCAGCAGGTCGCCCTCGATGACCGCCTGATGCTCTTCGCCCGGCAGGGTCCGCACCGTGATCGGGTTCTCCTCAGTGCCACTGACGGGGATCTCGAAAGGCGCGTAGACGCCGGGGCGCAGATATACCGTGTCCCCCGGGCGCGCGGCAGCGCAGGCTGCTCCCGGTGTCCGGAACGGGGAACCGAAGGCACCGGTGCCCCGCTTGTCATCCCCCATGGGCGAGACAAACAGCTCGCCCGGATCAGGCGTATAGATTGTCTTGCGCGACCGGGCGCTGCCGACAGTCACGTCCATCTCGATTTGTCGTCCGGCGACGCCACCCTCCTTGCGACAGGAAAACGCGGCAAAGTCTATCTCTCCGGTCAACCGCAGAACGGCCGATGCATCGCTGTTTTGCGCGACCAGCGTAACCGCATGGTGCCCTGCCCCGGAAGGCAGCCGCACAAAGGCAAAGGGGGATCCGGCGTTCGGTGCTGTGAACAACCGCGAGTCCCAGGTCGCGGACCTGATGTGATACCGCAGCGTGTAGGATGTGCCGATTTCCAACGGCTCTTTCAGCGAAGACACAATCGTGCCATCGCCGCGCAGGGCGCCGGGCTCCTGCAGGGTCGCAAGTTCGGGATGTGCGACACCGTCCGGCAAAGGCAACTGCCATTCGGCCTTGCGACAGGACACGAAGCCAAAGGTCAGATCGCCGTTGACCCGCATCATCGCGCGCACCTCGGTGCTTTGTGCCACAACGATGATCTTGTGACGACCAAGCGCAAAACTCGCCTTTGCCGAAAACGGGAAGGGAGAGCCGCCGTTGTCCGCAAAAAAGAGCCCTTTTGTGCCGCCGTCAGCCAGAACTTCATAGGAGACCACATAGACCGCGCCAACCTCCAGAGGTTCGGTCAGGGCTGTGACGACGGTCCCATCGCCTCGTACGCGCCCGGGCGTGGGATTGGCGGCCAGCTGCGGGCTGGCCGGTGCCGCAACCGTCTCCAGATACGACTGCCCGTCCACATCGAAACGGTTCAGGGCGAGCTCATCGCGTGCCGCCGCAGGGACCCGGTCGATCAGCACCCGCAGCTTGCCCGGCAGCATCTCGGTCCGGGACCCGACAGAGCGTCCACGGCTCGTGGATCCACCAGCGACCGCGCCGATCGAAAGCGCGCCCATCATCAGTAGAGCCCCACGATCCCGGAGGCGGTTGTGCCGGATTGTTTCACCTCCGTGCAGCGGATCGGGTAGATCATACCCGGCTGGACGGCGATGAAGGTAACGGTCTGGCCGTGGGCCGTGGTCAGGGTCAGGTTGCCCTCGCCCCCGATATAGATGGCCCGCGTAACATGGTTCAGGGCGGTGTCATCCTGAGGCGTGATCTGGAAGGCGCCAAAGGCAGGTGCATTCAGCCCAGGGCTGTGACTTTCGAATGAATCAGACATGGTCAAAGAGTTCCCGGTATCAGTGACGTTACAGCCCCTAGCTATGCGCCAAGAGGTCTTGCCAAGCGGCAAAACCAACGCACGGACCATTAACCGCAGAACCCGACCGGACGGGGA
This sequence comes from uncultured Roseobacter sp., assembly GCF_947496515.1. Classification (GTDB taxonomy): domain Bacteria; phylum Pseudomonadota; class Alphaproteobacteria; order Rhodobacterales; family Rhodobacteraceae; genus Roseobacter. Next base: position 292,110 of record NZ_CANMDB010000005.1, read on the forward strand.
GTGCAGGCTCAGTCTAGGATAGGCGTGTCAGTTCAAATGGATAGGGCTGACCTGCGCTAATCCGCGGCAGTCAACTGATCCTCGATCGTCGCGCAGAGATCATCCAGGCGTGACAGGTCCGCCGGAATCATCAGATCAAAAACGGGCGCACCGGCCACAACTGCACCGCAGCGTTTGAGATGGTTCGCCAGATGTGCCTTGCCCAGCCGGGTCTCGCCGTAGCGCGCCATGAAGGTGTAGCGCAGCACCATCTGCAGCGCTTCATGCGCCGGGCGCGGCACGACTGAAGGTTCCGTCACCTCCTCGCTGCGCCGCAGGACAAACAGCGCCCCCAGCGGTACTGGATCTGCCGCCATCGGGCTGGGCATGCGCTTTTGGACCTTGGTCACCGAAGGGTGGATCAGCCGGTCCCCGTCATCTTCCGTCAGCGCCAACGCATCCACGGAATCCGGCCACAGCTTCATGCTGGAGAACCCCGGCCAGATGATCGGCGCAGGCGGATCAAGCAGCGCACCGTCCACCGCCACCAGATCGTCCGTCACCGGCACATGCCCGCGCGACAACAGCGCCGCGCTGGTGGTGGACTTGCCCGCCCCTTTGTCGCCCAGAAAGATCGCCGCGCGCCCGTTCACCGACACCGCGCTGGCGTGGAGACACAGGATCCCGCGCCGCTCCAGCACCAGCGACATGACCAGCCCGAGGAACGCCTGAGAGAGCAGATGGTCCGACACGCCCTCCTGCGGCTCGACCCGCACCGTGCCGGGATCATCGATGCAGAACGTGCCCACCGCGCGCCAGTGCATGTACTGTCGTTCCGGCTCGATCTCGAAGTAGGGGTCCAGTTGTGGGGGCGTGGCGGGGTGCAGCCCCTCGCTGCGGATGACCCGCACCGGCGCCTCATCCGTTGCGGCTTCAAGCGGCTCCAGCACGTCAAAGGCAAAGTCCGAAATCACGGTCAGGCCGAAGACGGAATAGATGTGGTGTGCCATCAGATCAGCGTTCCCTTGTCTTGCGCGTCTTGCCAGCGCGCGTGGGCCTGTGTCCAGTGGATAAGCACGGCGAGCCGCCAAAGCGCGCGTATCGCCGCCACGTCGGTGACCTTGCCGGAGATGACGCGCGCCCTCAGGCGTTCGGCTGCCTGAGCGTCGACCAAATCTGCCAAGGGCGCGAAAGCGCGCGCATCCTTGTCGCGGTAGTAGCTCAGGACCACGTCTTTCAACTCATTGCCGAACTCGGCCTTGTCGCGACGCAGACGAATACGGTCCGGCAGCACCCCAGCCATGGCATCCCGCAGGATCCAGCGGCTGCGTCCGTCTTTCAGCTTCAGGTGGGACGGCAGGGCGAGCGAAAAGGACAGCACCCCCCAGTCAAAGAACGGATAGCGCGGCAGGATGCCCTGCGCCGTGGCAGAGCGGTGCAGCACCTCAAAGGACTGGGTCATAAGCGGATCGGTCACCGCAGCCATGTGCATGATCTGCTCGGCACGCTGAAAATCCGCGCGCGTGTTCAATGGCGGGTCTGTCTTGTACCGGCGTGCATCCAGCCCCTCGCGCAACGCCGGCGCCACCAGGCTGGCGGCACCATCCCGCCAGCCCGCCAGAGACGCACGGTTTTGTGAGATCCGCGCCAGCTTCATCAGCACCCGCCGGACCGGATGGCCAGGGCGCATCCCGCTGTACCGGGCGATGTGGCTCAGATAGACGCCTATTAGCGGTACTCCATGGATCTGCGACGCTCCCCGCGCCTCGCGCCAGAGCGTCACGAACCGCCGGGCGGCGGCAAGCTCCACCAGACGGCCATAGCCATGCGAGATCACCTCATCCCCACCATGACCGTCAATCAAGGCGGCCAACCCGAGTTTGCGCGCTTCTGCATATATCTGACGGCTTTTTGGCAGACCCGGGGCGAGAAAGAGATCCATCTGCTCTTCGATCACGGGTCCTAAGGCAGAAAGCGGCGGGGCGGCGCCAAGCGGGATCTTATGCGGCTCTGACCCGAAGGCATCATTCGCAGCATCGATGAACGGCGTCTCGTCATAGGCTTTGTCGTCGCCATAGACGAACGACAGCGTTGGCAGCGGCTCGGACGCTTCCGCAGCGGCCAGACCGGCCAGCGCGGAGGAATCTAGCCCGCCGCTGAGCATCGCGCCAACCCTGCCATCGGCCCTCAGGCAGGCCGCCGTGGACTGCTGCAAGCGATGCCGCAGCTCGGCCGCCGCGCCCGCCTCGGGCTGCGGTTCGGGCTGGGTAAGCGACCAGTAAGGTTCAACGTCCGGACCTTCCTGTGCGCTGACGAGACGGTGACAAGGCGGCAGACGGCGGAGCGCGTCAAAGGCCGTGCTGAGCACATCGACTTCTTCGCCCTGAACGAAATCAGCGATCCGCACCGGGTCAGGCGCCAGCGGCACCGCTGACAGATGCAGACAGGCGCGCATGTCGGAGCCGCAGGTGAGCGCGCCCCCTTTGATCACATGGTAGAACGGATAGAGACCCAGACGGTCGCGGTACCCCTCGGCGGCACCACGTTCGAGATCGACAAAAACGACCGAGAAAGCCCCGGCAACGTCCGCGGCAAAACGCTCTCCCACGGCCATGCGCAGATCGAGCAGCAAAGCGAGATCGTCCCGTGCCGCCGTATCGCTGGTCGATCCCAATTGCGCCAGCACCGCTGGGCGGTCGGTCAGGAACGCGATCCCGCACACCAGCCAATTGCCCGACCTGTGGCATCCCGCAGAGCCGTGGATCGCAACATCCATGTCTGCGCCCGGCTGATCCACCTCCCAACCGGCGGCTGTCATACGGCTCAGACGTGCGGCATCGGTTGGAGAAGAAACGGGCGCGGCGCCGCTCAGCGGCAGGCGCACGGCATATGCATGGGTCATGGTGATGCTGGCGCACGCACCGGTGTGGGCAGATCGAGGATCTTGTTGAAGTCGAGCAGCGTTCCCTCGTCCCCTTCCAGCACCACCTGCCCGTCCCAGCTCAGCCAGGCATGCGCCTTGAACACGCCGTTGCTATCTTTTTTCAGACCCATGGTGATGGTGGAGGGGATGCCCTTCCAGGAGAGCATGGCCTGACAGGAGATCGTCTGCGTTAGACAGCTGGCATCCGGGATGAACCGGGCGATGCGTGCCACGGCCCGGGTAATACGCGCGACGGTCGCTCGCCGTGATGTCTGGGGATCTTCGGGGCAGGGGCGCACCAACGCGCTGCGGATCCGCTGATAGCGTGTGATCCAGAGGGCAGCGCGCACGAAAACGACAACCGCCAGAGCCAACGCATAAATGCCTGTCCAGCGGACACGGCGCATGTATCAGGCGACCTCAGCGGAGGCCACATCCACCACATTGGCCTCGATCATCTGGCCAAGCAACGCCTCGATATCGGGGCGACATTGCTCGGCCGTGACATCAAAGGTTTCGACGACGACGCCCACCAGATCATCGACTGTCTTGGGCTCAGCCAGTGCCAGCCACAACGCCGAGGCAGTCGCATTCATGGTAAAGTAGGTGTTTGTCTGGAGATGCAGAAGTGCACGATCGCCACCAATGTCGCAGTCGACGACATCCGGCTGGGCGACATAACTTCTTTCAAAGGACATAGGATGGATCCAGTTGTTATTCACTTCAGGGGAAGCATCGCGGATGCCGCATCCCTAATATTACTCAAAAGCCGCGGCAGGAGGATTCACAAATGAGGCGCGGCTTCACTCCTCTTTCGTGAAAAAAACCGGAGCCCGGAATATCCGGACCCCGGCGATCTCTACGGTGACAGGGACGTCCAAAAAGACGTCCTCTGTTCCCTATTAGGACAGGGTCACGTCGGAAAAAGGTGTGCCAACGGGGAACGCTGCGTCGAGCGATGTACCTGTTGTCCCACCTTTGGTGACTGCCTCGACCTTGCCGTGCGCACGCAGAACGGGCGCCTCATAAGCTACTTTAGTCATGACTTCTCCTTTCGTTTAACCGTAATAGTTAAAACGTATTAACCATATTGACCGTCAGCGGAGTTTCTCAAGGGCTTTTGATGATTTCCGGCGCATTTTTGCCGAGTTTTGTGGCGCTGCCCTTTTTTTAGGCTCACACCTTAACTGCGATATCCGCGGCCCTGACGTTCGAACATTTCAGCGTACCGCCCGCTTTGCCCCATCAATTGCGCGTGGGTGCCCTCTTCGACGATGTTACCGTTATCAAGAACGTACGTATAGTCCGCCTGCCGGATCGTGGACAGCCGGTGGCTTATGACCAACGCGCCCCGACCATCGAGCTTGTCCCGGAAGCCATCAAAGAGCTCCGCCTCTGCGTTGGGGTCGATCGCACTGGTCGGCTCATCGAGAATGATGAATTGCGAATCAGGAAAAATCGCCCGCGAGAGCGCGATCTTTTGCCATTGCCCACCGCTCAGTTCGACCCCACCATCGAACATCCGGGACAGAACCGTATCATAGCCGCGCGGCAGCTCTTCAAGCACCTGATGCGCGCCGGTCAGCTCGGCCACGGCGCGCAGTCGTGTGTCATCACTGGTCTGCCCCAGTTCGGCCAACCGCATGTTGTCCCGACCCGAATAGGCGAACTGCGCAAAATCCTGAAAGATCACGCTGAACTTGCGGCGGTAGGCCACGGGGTCAAAGCGGCGCACATCCGTGTTCTCAAAGCGCACGGTGCCTTCCTGGGGATCATAGAGCCGGCAAAGAAGCTTGATCAGTGTCGTCTTGCCCGACCCGTTGCCGCCCACAAGGGCCGTGAATTGACCGGGGCGGATGCGCAGTGACACCCCGTTCAGCGCGGGCTTTTCCGACGCCGGATAGGCAAAGGTCACCTCGTCCAGCACCACCCCGTCCTCCGCCCGCTCGGGCAGCGGGATCGGCATCACATCCGGCTTCATCAGTGGCTTGAGATCCAGAAAGGCGAACAGCTGATTCAGAAAAAGCTGATCGTCATAGAGTTTGGACAGGCTCGTGACAAAATCACGCCCGGCGGTCTCCGCGCGCACCAGCAGCAGTACCACCATGATCAGATCGGACAGTGTCGCCTGCCCGGTGCTGAAGCGGTAGAGAATGAAGGCAGCCGACGCCAGTACGACCAGCGTCCCCACCACGGACACGAGGCTTTCCGCAATGGACTTGCGCCGCTCGATGGCGAGATAGTCCTTTCGCACCATCTTGCGGATGTCCATGTACTGGCCGCGCAGATAGGCACCCAGATCCCACAGGCGCACCTCTTTGGCAAAAGGCTGCGACGTCATCATGTAATCGGCATAGGCGGCGTGCCGTTCCTTTTGAACCAGCGCGCGCTGTAGTCTGAACCTTTGGCGGGTAAAGCGGATCTGCACGACAAGCATCAGCCCCACGGCAGCAAGGCTGATCGGCAACAGTCGCCATTCCACAAAGAACAAAACCGCCGCGATACCGGCCAGCATCATCCCGCCCCGAAAGACATTCAGCGCATTGGCGATCACCTGTGCGGGCCGCTGGGCCCCCGCCTGCCGCGCGCGCTCCAAGTTGTCGTAATAGAGCGAGCTGTCGTAAAAGCTCAGATCCGCAGACACGGCCCGTTCCTGAATGGCCCGGTTGACGTAGTCGCTGACAACAAAGCCCTGTGCTGCGCGAAAGTAGTTTGCAACGGAGTTCATGATGCGCCCCGCCAGAAACAGCAGCAGGACCCCGCCAATCGCCCAGAGGATCGGCGCGAGTTCCAACGTGTCAGTGCTGGCAGTGGACTGTGCAATATCGTCGATGGCCAGCTTGACGGCGAGCAATGCGCCGAGGGTCAGGCCGATCTCCAGCAGCGTCGCGGCAAATACGCAGATCCCGAGCCGTCTGCTGCTGTACTTCAGCAACTCCAGCACCTTGCGCCACAGCGCCATGGATCGTGTTAAGCGGTCGGGAAGGGAAAATGCGGTACGCGCCATGACTGTGATCACCTTTCGGACGCCTGTTTAGGACGGCGTCCCCGGCAATACCATCGTCAAAATGCTAGCCCCGCGGCGCGGAACTAACAGCATTTGTGAAAGTGAGGTCAGGCGTCAGCGCCCGGTCGCGCCGACCACCGACAAGCCCGTCATCATGATCAGACGGACGTCCGTCACGAGAGACAGCTTGCTGGAGTAGTCCAGATCCAGTTGAACGCGCTCGGAGTAGGTCACGTCATTGCGTCCTGACACCTGCCAGAGACCGGTGATGCCCGGCGTCATTGACAGATAGACAGGCCGGTGCGGACCGTATTTGTGCAATTCAACCCGAACAATGGGCCGCGGACCAACAAAGCTCATCTCGCCCCGCAGTACATTCCAGATCTGCGGCAGTTCATCCAGGCTCGTCCGGCGCAGGAAGCGACCCAGACGGGTGATCCGTGGATCATCAGTCAACTTATGGTCGCGCTTCCATTCCTCGGCTGCCGCAGGATTGGCCGCAAGATGCTCACGAAGTCGTGCTTCTGCGTCCACGACCATTGTGCGCAATTTCCAGCACCTGAAGACTTTTCCGTGCCGCCCGATGCGCTTGTGTGCAAAGAAGCCCCTACCACCATCGCGGACAGTTACGCACCAAAGACCGGCGATAACGGGCAATATCACTGGCAATAAGATTAACGCCAAAGAGATATCAAAGAGGCGTTTTCCGGCACGCCTGTAGACCGCAGGAACGACCTTACGCCCCTGAAAAAGCTTAACTTTTTTGGTGTCAGCATAATCAGAAATCATAGCTATCGTTATCTCCTGAAACGTCTTTGGTTTGAGAAGTTTACCGGTCATTAACCATCTCTGGTGCCGAAGTAGAGCAAGGGGAAGTGAAAACGAGCGAGTCAAACCGAATAAGCGAATTCCCTCCTGAGTAGCGCTTAAAAATTAGGCACTCGCGCCGTACACATAGCCGTGAGCGAGAGTGAACAGCCTCGTGTGACACGCAGATGACACTGGCATGATTCTACCATGACGAGTGGGTGCCCTCCGTGCGGCGCGGTCGTTTCGCCTGGGAGCGAGCGTCAGGAGCGACCCGAGAACCGGGCCACGACGATACCGGCCGCCTCCAGCGCGCGACGCACTTCGGCTGCGATCTGCACCGCTGTGACAGTGTCGCCATGCAGGCAGATGGTATCGATGTTTGTCTCGATCCGCTTGCCCGTGGCAGTCAGGATCGCGCCCGCCTGCACCATCTCGACCATCCGGCGACCCGCGACCAGAGGATCATGGATCACCGCGCCTTCGATGCTGCGATCCACCAGTGTGGCATCCTCGTTATAGGCTCTGTCGGCAAATATCTCCCCGGCGTAACCGCAGCCCAGAGCCTTCACCGCCGCCTCCTGTGCCGTTGCACATAGCACCATGACGATCAAATCGGGGTCGACAGACAGTGCGGCCTCGTAGCAATCACGGGCCAATGCCTCATCCTCAGAAGCCATGTTGGCAAGCGCCCCGTGCAGTTTGAGATGCCGGACCCGCGCCCCGAGCGCCTTTGCCATCCCAACGGATGCCGCGACCTGATAGCGGATCAGGTCCTGCAGTTCCGCCCGCGGCAAGCTGAGACGGCGGCGCCCAAAACCCTGCAGATCCGCAAAGCCCGGATGCGCGCCGATGCCGACGCCGTTCTCCATGGCGATGCGCATCGTCCTGGCCATCACGTGCGGGTCGCCCGCATGCGCCCCGCAGGCGATATTTGCGGAAGTCACGGTTTGCAGCAGCGATGCGTCATCGCCCATCACCCAGGGCCCAAAGCTCTCGCCCATATCAGCGTTCAGATCGACAGATGTCATGGGGTATCTCCTTTAGTCAGGCACATGCGGGTCCAGCGCGGATATCGCGCCACTGACCAGTTGGTAGCCAAGCAGGTCGGGGATGTCATGAGGATCTCGGATCAGCGGGAATACGCGGTGCCTCAGCGCATCCCGCTCAGCCCGGGCGCGCCTCTCGATCTCGATGGCTGCGTCGCGGGTGACCTCTTCGAACCGCAGCGGCGCGCCCGCGGGCGCCTGCGCCACGCGCGGCAGATCCGCGTGGATCACTGTCGCTATCCGCGGATACCCTCCGGTGGTCTGGCTTTCGCACATCAGAACGTAGGGCGCACCGTCGCCCGCGATCTGAATGTCACCGGTGGTGATGACCTCGGACACGATGCTCAGACCACCCTCTGCGTGAAACCCTTCACCGTCAGACTGCAGACGCACGCCCTGCCGGTTCGCGCGCGCATCCCGGCGAAAGGCCGTCCGGGTCAGGCGTGCACGGGTCTCGGGCAGAAACAGACCGGACTGGAAGGACGCGATGACACGCACGACGCCTCCTTCGAAACGGCTTTGCGGTGTCAGCGCCCTGCCACCACTGGCCTCAGGTGACGGGCAAATCGGCAGGGCATCGCCCTGGCTGAGCAGACCGCCTATGCCCGCAGTCAGATGAGCTGATCGGGCGGCCATCTCCAGTGGCCTGTCAATCCCACCGGCCACATGAAGGTAGCCGTAGACACCCCTCTGCGCACCGCCGATCACCAGCCTGCCCCCTGCGGGCAACATGTGGCTTGCCGACCAGGTGAGGGGTCTGCCGTCAAGTGTGGCGCGCATTGGCGCACCGGTCAGCGCGATGACCGTATCGATACTTGCCTCGAAACTGCCACCCGCGCCCATCATCTCTATCGCGGCCAAGTCGGGATCCTGGCCCAGCAAGGCCGCCCCCTCGTAAAGCGCCAGAGGGTCCGCAGCTCCGCCGCGGGTCAGACCCACGCTCAGATAGCCATCGCGCCCCAGATCCTGAACGCTCATTGCAGGCCCCGCTGCAACGATGCGCAGCACTGCGCTCACGGGATCGCCTCGCGATCCACCGCACCAAAGGGCGCGTCGGTGGCCAGTGCGTCAAAAGCCGCGCGGTCGATGGCCGGGAACACCAGTTCATCCCCCGGCGACAGTGCGATGGGTGGGTCAGCTTTTTGGTCAAACGTACGAAAGGCCGTCTGGCCCACATGCCGCCAGCCGGTCGGCGTGGGTGCGGTAAAGACGATCAGCTGGCGGATCGCGGCGACCAGTGCGCCCGATGGCACCTGTTTGGTCAGCCCCTGTTGCCGGGGGATGTCCCACGCCTCCCCCAACAGACCGAGGTAGGGTTGCCCCGGCGCGAACCCCAGGGTGAAGACGCGCACCCGGGTGGTGGACAGCGTGCGGATCGCCGCGTCGGGGTCCAGCCCCGCCAGCTCCGCGGCTTCTTCCAGTTGCGGGGCGAGATCGGTGCCATAGACCGTCGGCACATGCCACAGCGTGCGGCCTTCGGGCAGCGCTGCCGCGGTCCAGTCTTCACGGGCCAGCAGATCCTCCAGCCGCGTGCGGATCGTCTCTGCCGGGACGGTGACGAGGTCCACCGCCACATAGACGGAGACGAGCGACATCATTGTCTCGCTGACCTCTGGCCAGTCCTCATCCTCGACCGCCGCTCGAAACGCCAGTGCGGCCCGGTTGGCGGGCTCGCTCATCTCGCTGCCAAAGCTGACCAGCAGCCCGGTCAGCCCTACCAGACGGATATGCGGCTTGGCAGTCATCTCAAGCCGTCAGACCGTAGAGCCGCGGCAGCAGGACCGGTGTGAGATACATGGGCAGCTGCCAGCAGGCGACAAAGATCATCACAGGGCCCAGCATCTCTGGCGGTAGCGAAATGAGGAAAAGCGCGATGTTGCGGTTGCCCGCCGCCAATGCCAACGGCCCGGCGACCGGTGCGAGAGCGGAGCGGCGCAACAGTATCAGAGCTGCCGCCTGCAGCCCGAAGGACAGCGCGAAGGCCGACAGCGCCCAAAGGAACGCCTGTCCGGGGTCGTCGCGCAGCATCGGGCCCAACGCGGCCATCAGTCCGATCACGATGATGGCAAAGAATAGTACTGCAGCGCCGTCCATCGCGGCAATCTGGCGTGGATCCGGTCTGGGCAGCAGGATAGCGCGCAGGGCAAACCCTGCACAGCAGGCGCCGAGGATAATCGCAAGCGCCCGAAGTGCGACGACCAGGAGCGCGGCGGGTTCGGCCACGACAGGCAGGCTCATCAACACCGGCAGAATGGTCAGTGGAAAGAGGGCCGTGCCCAGCACCAGAAATTGCATCATGCGCGCGGGATCCTGCCGCAGAATGATCGCAAGCGACGCGCCCCCGGCGATCGTCGGCGCGGCACAGGCCAGGGTCAGCGCCAGAGCCAGCGGCGTGTCGCGCAGGCCCATCAAGGCAAAGGCCGACACGACGCCGAGCGGCAGTACCAATTGCAACACCAGCACCGCGGGCAGGCTCCATCGCAAATCGCCGAGCGCCCCCAAAGCAGCGCGATGCCCGATGCGGAACGCCGTGATCACCAGCAGCACCGCGACCATCTGCGGCAACCATGGCGCCATGGCAGCGGCAAGTCCCGGCAAACCCGCACCGATCACCAGACCACCTATCAGCAGAAATCGGGAATGGGTTGCACATAGGCTCAGCGCCCCCAGCATCTAAGGCGTGTTTCGGATGTTTTCCGGCAACCACGTCGCGATGCCCGGGAACCAGATCAGCACGAAGACCATCAACACCATGATCAGGAACATCGGCAGGGCTGCGCGGGTGATATAGCCCATCTCGTGCCGGGTCATGCCCTGCAGCACAAAGAGGTTGAACCCGATGGGCGGGGTGATCTGCGCCATCTCGACCACGACCACCACGAAGATACCGAACCAGATCAGGTCGATCCCTGCGTCGCGCACCATCGGCTCCACAATCGCCATGGTCAGTACCACCGCCGAGATGCCGTCGAGGAACATACCCAACACGATGTAGAAGACCAAGAGCGCCATCAAGAGCTCAAACCGTCCCAATTCAAGTGCTGCGATGCCGTCGGCCAATGCGCGCGGCAGGCCGGTAAAACCCATCGACAGCTTGAGGAAGGCGGCCCCCGCGAGGATCAGCGCGATCATGGCGGAAGTGCGCATGGCACCCATCAGGCTTGCACGGAAGGACGCAATGCTCAGCGATCCCTGTGCAGCGGCGAGCGTCAGCGATCCCAGAACACCTATGGCTGCGGCTTCGGTCGCCGTGGCGTAACCCAGATACATGGACCCGATCACGACCGCGATCAGCGCGAAGACGGGCGCCAGAAACCGGGAGTTGCGCAGCTTGTCACCTAGTGACATGCCCGTTTCGACCCGCGGGTTCCACTCTTTCGAGCTGAGAGAGACGATCGCCACATAGGCCATGAACATCCCCGCGAGGATCAGCCCGGGAAAGACACCCGCAAAGAAGAGCTTGGTGATACTTTCATTGACCGAGACGCCGTAGACGATCAGCGCGAGGCTCGGCGGGATCATCAGGCCCAGTGTCGCTGCCCCTGCCAGCGTGCCGATGACCATCTTTTCGGGATAGTCGCGGGCGCGCAGCTCGGGGATGGACATCTTGCCCACCGTGGTCAGCGTCGCGGCGGAAGAGCCCGAGACAGCCGCGAAAACGGTGCAGGCCACGATATTTGTGTGCACCAATCCGCCGGGCAAACGCGCGAGCCACGGTGACAGGCCCTTGAACATATCTTCGGACAGCCGCGTGCGGTAGAGGATCTCGCCCATCCAGATAAAGAGCGGTAGTGCCGTCAGCGTCCAGCTGCTGGAGGAGGCCCAGATCGTGGTGATCATGGCATCGCCCACGGGTCGCGTGGTAAAAAGCTCCATCCCCACCCAGGCCACGCCCATCAGCGCGAGCCCGACCCAGACGCCGGTACCAAGCAGCAGGAAGAGCACCACAAGGAAGAGAACGATCGCGTACAGCTCGGTCATGGCTTCATTCTCCGTGGCTCTGCTCGACCGTGTCACTGGTCAGCCGGTGCTCACCGCGAAAGATCACGTGAAAGAGGTTGTCGGTAAGTGCGATGGCCATCAGCCCGCCACCCACCACCATGACGGATTGAGGGATCCACAGCGCCGTGGCGTCCTGGCCCTGGCTGACCTCGTTGAATTTCCACGACCAGTAGACGAACCAATAGGCGTAATAGGTGAAATACCATGCGACCGCCGCACCGATGGCGAAACACCAGATCTCCAGCAGCCGCTTTATCCCGGCCGGAACCGCATTCAGCAGGATCGACACCCGGATATGCGCGCCACGGCTGAGCGCGTTGGCAAAGGCCAGAAAGCTCGCCGCCGCCATGGCATAGCCCGCGTAGTCTGGCGCGCCGGGAAAGATCTCGCCCGTCCAGCGGGCCACCATCTGGGCGACGATCAGCACGAGGATGGATATCAGGCAGAGCGCCGCAACGATGCCCGAGCACAGGTAGAGAAAGTCGAGTGTCCTGCGGATCACCTGCATATGCGGCACCTCCCCGGGGCGTTGCTGAATGAGGGGCGGTCCGGCAAGGGGCCGCCCCATGTTAGCGGCTTACTGCGCGGACTTGAACGCATCCACAAGGGCCGCGCCCTCATCGCCTGCCGCTTCCAGCCACTCGGCTGTCATGGTCTCACCGATCTCGCGCAGCTCTCCCATCAGCGCATCACCGGCGGGTTGTACGGTCATGCCACCCTCGGCCAGCCCGTCCATGGTGAACTGGGTGTAGTCCTGTGAGGCTTGCAGGCCGCGGGCTTCCGCCTCGGCGGCACAGGCCGTAATTGCTGCCTTATTGGCGTCAGACACATCCGCCCAGACGTCCTGATTGACCATCACGTAGTTGCGCGGCAGCCAGGCATCGACTTCATAGAAATGCGTCAGGCTCTCCCAGACCTTGCGGTCGTAGCCCGTGGCACCGGAGGATACCATCGATTCCGCGACGCCCGTGGCAAAGGCCTGGCTGATCTCCGCCGCCTCGACCGTCACCGGCAACATGCCTGTCAGTTCCGCCAGACGGCTGGTGGTGTTGTTATAGGAGCGGAACTTGATGCCCTCCATATCGGCAACGCTGTTCACTTCCTTCTTGAAGTAGAGCCCTTGTGGTGGCCACGGCACGGCATAGAGCAGCGCGAGGTTCTGCTCATCGAGCAACGCTTCGATCTTCGGCTTGGCAGCTGCATAGAGCTTTTCGCTGTCCTCAAAGGAGGGCGCCAGGAAGGGCACGCTGTCGAACCCGAAGAGCGCGCTCTCGTTCTGGTGGCCGGAGAGCAGCCGCTCTCCGATCTGCACTTGGCCTGTCTGGATCGCACGTTTGATGTCCGCCCCGGCAAAGAGCGCGCCGCCAGGGTGGACCTCGATGGTGATCTCGCCATTGGTGCCGGTGCCTACGCAGTCTGCGAAGGCCACACCGTTTTCGGAATGAAAGTTGGAGGCGGAATAGGCCATCGGCATGTCCCATTTCTCCGCCGCGGCGAGGGATCCTGTGCTGAGCGCCAAGGCTGCGGTGCCTGCCATCAATTTGTTGATCGTATTCATCTTTATCTCCCGTGTTGCGTATCGTTCAGCGCGGAAGTTCGTCCCCCGTCGCATTGCGGATCTGCCGTGTGCCCTACCGTCGCGTGTGCACGCAGCCGGATGGCACTGACTGATTCACCCAAGGCAATACTGACGAACTTTTACAACACGTCAACAAAATGTTGACAAAATATCAGCGTTAGCCAGACTGGGACTATGTCGGATGGATTTTTGGGCCCGGTTGTGTCTTCGGCACATCTCGCAGACGGGTCATTCGCGGAGATATCGGAGCTGGAATACGGGCTGACGCTTGCCAACAATGCGTTTCAGCGTTGGATGGTGCGCGCGATTGCCATGACGGGCTTTCCCGAGTTGGGCGCGCTCGACGTCTTGGTGCTGCATTCGGTCTACCACCGCGACAGGCCCAAAAAGCTGGCGGATATCTGTATGGTCCTGAATGTGGAGGACACGCATACGGTCAATTACGCGGTCAAGAAGCTCATCAAGGCCGGACTGGTCAAGGATGGTCGCCAGGGCAAGGAAAAGACCGTTGCGGTGACGGACAAGGGAGCGGAGGCCTGCGTGCGCTACCGTGAGATCCGCGAAGGGTTGTTGCTGCGGGCGGTGGGCGATCTGGGGCTGGAGCCGGAACAGGTCAGCCACGCAGCATCGCTCTTGCGTCTGATGTCGGGGCAGTACGATCAGGCCGCCCGGGCGGCGACGACTTACTAGGCCAAACACCGGCAGCAGGAGGGGTGAAAGCCCCCTCACCCCCATCGAGGGGGATCGGCGGCTGCCCGGGCTGACGCCGGGCGGAACAGCGGAACCCGGTGCTCAGGCATCCCGGAGCCAGTGATCCTCGAACCCGTAGCGCGTAACACGCGCCAGCCGCACCAAACGCGCAAGTTCCGCCTCAAAAGCAGCGATGCGCCCCTTGCCCCACCGCACCCCCGGCTCGGGCCAGAGCGCGCGAACCCATAACATGTCGCGGTCCCGCCGCGCTTTCATGTCCACCCGGCCCACAAGCCGGTCACCTTCGAGGATCGGGAAAACGTAATAACCATATTGCCGTTTTGCTTCCGGCACGAAGATCTCGATCCGGTAGTCAAACCCAAAGAGCCGCCCCGCGCGTTTGCGGTCCCGCAGCGCCGGATCGAAGGGGCTGAGCACGCGTAACCTGCGCGTGGGTGGCACGTCCAACGCCGGATCCGCCATGATGTCCGGGCGCGCAAATACCTCGCGCCGCCCACCATCGGCGCAGGTGATTTCCACCGGCGCCAGCGCCCCGCGCGCCAACTCTGACGCGCACCATGCCTTTGCTTCAGGCAGGGTGACATGATCCCAAAAGGCCGCAATTTCAGCGGGTGTCGCAAAGCCCAGCCGCGCCAGCGCCTCTTCACAGCACCAGTGAATGATCTGGGTCGTTTCCTCCGGTTCCAGCGGCGTGCAGAGCCCGCGCTCGATCACCCGCTCCGTCAAATCGTATTTCTTGCGAAATCCATCCCGGCCCACGACGCAAAGCGCGCCGCTGCGCCAGAGATACTCCAGCGCGGTTTTCGAAGGATGCCAGTCCCACCAACCGCCTGACCCGCGCTTTTCACCCTGCCCCACATCCGCCGAACACAGAGGCCCGCACGCCCTGATCTGGTCGAGAACCGGCTGAAACTGCGCCTCGAAGCCCTCTCGTCGCCATTGGCTCCACTTCTCGCGCAACCGCGCCGCATCACGCTCCCGCCGCAGCTGCCATTGCCGGTAGAATGCCATGGGGATCACTGCCGCATCATGGGTCCAATGTTCAAAAAGCGCGCGATCCCGTTCGTACAGCCGTTTGAGCGCCTTGGGTCGGTAGCGCGGGCGACGGGAAAACAGAATGAGATCGTGGGCCCGCGCCAGCGTGTCGATGCTGTCGAGCTGCACAAAGCCCAGGTGCTCGATCAGCGACAACAGTGCTGTACCCGATGCCGGGCCGGCGGGGTTTTCGCTGAGCCCGTGCCGATCCAGAAACAGCCGCCGCGCCTGGCGGTTGTCCAGAACCGCGCGGTTCATCCGCGCCGGCTGCGACGCAGCGTATCTCCGAATGTGATCTTGGGCGTCAGCGTCATACGCACGGGCGGGCCCGGGTCCGCATCCTCCGGCAACGCATTGCGATCCAGGATGATCTGCGCCGCCGCCGCCCCGATCTCTGTCCGGCAGGCATCCATGGTCGCAAGCTGCCGCGGCAACCCCTGGAGCAGTTCGACGCCATTGAAGCCCGCAAGCCCGATCTGACCCGGAATATCAACGCCCTTGTCCAGCAGATACAAAAGACCGCCTGCCGCGATCATGTCATTCGAGTAATAGAGAAAATCGAGATCCGGCGAGCGCTGCAACATCTCATGTGTCATCTCGCGCCCTTTGGCCAGCGCCGAACCGCCGGAGTAGAAATCGCGCGCTTCGATCTCGATCCCCGCCTTAGTCAATCCTTCGGTGAACCCCTCGAACCGTTTGCGCGCGCGGTGGTCGAGCGGCATCTTGGTCCCCATGAAACCGATACGGCTGTACCCTTCCTTGAGGATCGCCGAGGCCATCATCCGGCCCGCGCGCCGGTGCGAGATACCCGCCATGGCGTCAACCGGGTTGCCGTCCGCATCCATGATTTCGACCACCGGGATGCCCGCGCCTTGCAGCATCGCACGGGCCGCATCCGAATGCTCCAGCCCGGCGATGATCACACCCGAGGGTCGCCAGGACAGCATCTCGTAAAGAACCTGTTCTTCCTTTTCGGGCAGGTAGTCGGTGACCCCGACGACAGGCTGCAGCGGCGTTCCCTCAAACGTCTTATTGATGCCCGTCAGCACCTCGGGAAAGACCATATTCGACAACGACGGGATGATGACAGCGATCAGATTGACCCGTTGCGAGGCGAGCGACCCGGCGATCTGATTGGGTACGTAGCCAAGCGTTTTGGCCGCCTCCAGCACCTTGTTGCGCGTCTTGATCGAGACATCACCGCGGTTGCGCAAAACCCGGCTGACCGTCATCTCTGAAACGCCGCAGGCTTCGGACACATCGCGGAGGGTCAAAGGGCGCTGTTTGGGTCTGGTCACTCGATACTCCCGTGCCGTGTCCCTCTTGGTAACCGAGCGCGCCCGTCCTATCAAGCATGGCTGGTCGTGTATACCATCGGGCTTTGATGCACGCCCAGAACGCCCGAGATTCTGTCGGCGCCCCACTGGTCGGTGCGCAGCGATATTCGAAAAGCTTGGGAGACGTAAAGCATGGCGCATTGAGGTGGAGTACAATGCTCTGACGCCGCCGCGCGCAACGGTAGACATCCACTTTGATGACAGTGACACGCTTGTCAGAACCGCACGCTATCCGCGATTCCGGCGGAGCTGAGCTTTGATTGAAACGGAGGCTCGAACATATCTTGGTACAGAGCAGATACGCGCTCTCTCAGACATTACGCCGTGACGAAGTTCGGCGGGCGCCCATTTGCAAAAGCCAGGCGGATGGACAATAGACCGCGCGCAGACTGACGTGATCGGGTCACCGATGACAAACATGATGCAATGGACTAGCACATAAAACAGCGGCCCTGTGGCTCAACTGGATAGAGCAGCCCCCTCCTAAGGGGCAGGTTGCAGGTTCGAATCCTGCCGGGGTCGCCAAAAACACCTGATAAATATGGTTTATTTTCAAGGGGTTATGTCCGATCCTGCAGAAACGCCCGCTTCGTTTTCCACCGAATTCCCCGAAAACGACCGAAATCTCGTACAAAACCTGTACAAAACTCGCACGTTTGTGCGGCTTTTGGGGCTATCCGATGAGCTGGCGGGTTACGAATGCTTGTGCGGAGCGGAAGTTCGGGAGTGCGACGCGCAAGCAGATCATCATGTTCCTCGCCGACAAGGCCGCGACGAGCTACATGGGTAGATTCAGGATTAGATCGACCTCGGCCTGATCACAAACCGCGCAACCATGATCGACGCACTCACCGATGCTGGCTTCGACCTGCCGCGCACCGGCCAGGCCTACATCACCGCCCGCGATCCTGAGACTGGCGAGCCTACCCGGGTGATCGAGAAGCTGAACGCGGAGCTCGACGAGATCAGACAGGAACACGTCGCTTCGATCTCGTCCCAGTTAAAGAGCTTCAGGATCGATTTGAAGAACATTGTGGGCGCCGCGGAGCATACCATCGCGAGCGATACGCGCCCGTTTCAGACCGAGACGGCGAGCAACGTCGTTCCAATGCAATTTCTCAGGCAACTCCAAGGCTCTAGCAGCAACATCATCGAATTGCACAGGCACAAAATCCCAAACATCGACCCCGAGGGTCACGGAATTTCTTGTACCAAGCCAGTTGTTGTGGACGTGACCGAACACTTGAATAGCGCTGCGTCGTGCATGATTCCATGTGATCATGGGGTATGCGTGAATCCGCACTCTTATGAGCAAATGACAAATTTGAGGAGTCATGCGCATTCTCCACAAGAAATGATGTAACCCACTGCTTCCAAATGACTTTAGCTAATTAGAGATTCACTAATGTCCCCTCAATCTTCAAGAAGACTTTCCTCAACGCGGAGGCTGAGTAGGTTATGTTCAAAGGCTCTTCTGCCGATCTCAGATCATTCAGTTTTTCGAACGCCTCGCGCCTTGTCTAATTTGTGTCGAGGCTTGCGCATTGGGCCACCATTGGGCGCGCAAACTGTCGAAACTAGACCATATGCCGATCAGTTCCTGAAAAGTGTTGCTTCGGCTTCATCACAACCAACTGCTCCGGAAAGCCCGAAAAGGTTGTTGTGGAAGGTTTCCTTGACGTTTGTGGCGGAAAACCTGGCAATTGTGGAAGACTCGCGTGACTACTCACGACAAAGGGTATGTCAGATGACAGAAAGTTTGACGCTTCAGTTTTATACAACCTGTTGAAAACAAAAAGTACTGCAGTCTATCCATGACACCAGATTATCGCTTCCTGACAACTTGACTGTCGCTTTATCCATCGATTTGTTCTCAGAACGTGGGGACATAACGAACGCAAGCTACAGTCTAAACGACCGCGGTTGGATTCCAACAATTTTGGGGCTTCAGTCTTTACCGCTTTTCGCGCGCGCCGAGACTCTCTTTGATGACGGCAATTTCTTCCTGAAGATGCGTGCCGGTGATCCTCCCCCACTGGAGTGGTCCTCCGCTATGTTTAGGAAAACGGAGGAATACCATGGCAAACAAGCGACCAAA
>NZ_CANMDB010000006.1 GCF_947496515.1 uncultured Roseobacter sp.
AGAAACCATCGTCCAGATGGACCAAACGCCAATCATGCACTAACAATCAAATTGGACCACTCAGGTGGGGCTGATCACTGTACCTGACCTCAGTAACCATGTTCGTCGCGTACTAGTTAAACGGAATACTGATGTTCTAGAGGTCTTGTTCGAACAGTAGACGGGCATACAGACTACAGACAAAGAGGCTTCGTACAGCAGAAAACGATTTTCTGCATTGTCGAAGCTTGTCATTTTCGAGAGAACAAAGAGCAATGCAGTCAAAGGTTCGCTTCGGCTGTCTCAGCTCGATCGATTTGCAACCGCAGCGAACTTCCGGTACGCCCCCACCAATGAGGCCGCCTGTGGCGGCCCCGTTGCTAGCTTCTTATTGGAGGTTCAGTTGGATATTGTCCTTCGTGCCTCACCCAGAGCCTTCGACCCCTTCACCCACTGCCACGGAGTGCGCGGCTTTCGGGCCTTGGCCAGTTCGGGATTTGCCTTGGCATCACTGGCAGCGCTGCGCAGGCGTTCGCGGGCTTCGCGCGGGTCGATCTTGAGTTCTTCGCATAGGGCTTTCAGTGTGATGATGTCGGGCATGTCGATCTCCTAGATTGCTGATGAAGATCAATAAGACGCAAGACAAAGGCGTGTCAGGGATAACCCTCACTCGGCTTGAAGATTGCCCAGAAGTTCGGCCCGAAGCTCTTTGCGTATGTATTCGACCACCAAAATCGAAGGGTTGCCGATCTGCCGTGTGTACTCGCGCGAAACTGACCGAAGCTGCAAATAGCGCCAAAGATCGACAGCGAGACGCGCGCGCGGCGGCGTTACAATGAGCCAGGAGCGCTGAGACGGACCACGAGCATGGCGATGCCGTCGAATGCACTGCTGGCGCGTTCACGCGCGCCCTGAGGCGCTTTGTGACGCCTTCGCTGGTTCATCCCGTGTCCGCATATGCCCATCAGGATTTACCCTGACGGATGGCGGTCAGTTTCTTAGCGTCTGCGCATCAGGTTTGGAGGCAGCACGCTGGAGACGGTCGGATCAATCATATTTTGGACAATTCTGCTCGGCCCTGCGGTGATCGCTTTGGTCTGGGTCATGTGGGAGGGCTGGGTGCTGCCGCAGCTGATCCCGAAATCCGAAATCATCGCGCGGGCAGATGCCTCGATCCAAGAATACGGTGACCGGGCAGCGGAGGTTGCTGCTAACCGCGAATACGAAGCGTGGTATCGGTCCGAACTCACTGATCAAGGCAAGTGGCGACGGGTCCGGCGAGACATCAATCGTCGGCAAAAGACCAGATAATGGTCGGGTCAGGACAGGCTAGCATTCTTATCGCTTATCTGCACCGTCTAGCAGCGACCCCTGCAAAGGATTCCTTCAGAACGTCCGCCAAGTGGTTTGCCACCCGAGTGATACCCAGCGGGCGGTACTGCGACCTGCCTCGAATGCTGAATGTATGAAAACACTCGATAAATCGACCCCGGCTCGTGTCCGACAGACTGATACATTATCATCGGGTCGGCCTAAGGCGTCTCGCCCATCGCCAACGGCAACGCTTTCACAGGGCGACCACGGGGGATGGGGGAGGTATTTTTTTATCGGCGCCCGCCTCGCGGGCAGACAGGGGGTCATATAAACTGCCGAGGTTTTCAGTCCCTAGCCGCTGCTCTACGCCTCCCCTGCACTTTGTGGGGTCAGTTGGTCTTCGAACGCGGGATCACGGTCATGGGCAGTTTCCCCTTTCTGCGCAATTTTTCAAATTGCTCGATGTGACCCAAGATCGTCAGGGCGTGTTTGAACGAAAGTTCTTTCCGCGAGTAGGTCTCGAAACCGTGAATAGAGGCGTAGAAACCGGTAATCTCCAATAGCGCCTGGACGACATCGGTATTGGTCAGGCTGACCGTTTCGGCACCCTCGGCCTTGCCTTCGGCCAATATCGCCTGCTGGATTGCGGTTTTCAGGCGGTTCTGCATTTCTTGATGGTTCGTCATTTTGATCTTCTTTTTCGTTTCCATCACGCCTGAGCCGTCAAGGCCGTAAGCGCGACTTTTGGTGCGGATGAACACTTGCTCAAAAATCCCACACGTGCGCGACTTCTGAGAAAGTGATCGTGACGCGCGGATCAGGGCAGCGACCAGACGGAGGCTTTCCCGTCTTTCGACTTCACCACGCCAAGGGCTTCGCCTGCGCGTCGGAGCGTAGGGAGTGAGATCCCTTTTTCCTTGGCCCAGCCGTCGAGCGCCTTCTTCTTGACCGGCCCCTTGCGGAGTACGCTTTCCAGCCACGCGGTCGCAGTGTCGCGTTCTCGTGGCGGTCGGCCCCGTTCGGCCTCGGGAGGCGCGAGTAGTTCGCCCACCGTCAATTCAGGCTCGCAGGCATGCCATTTCACGCGGGGGTGTGAGCGTGGCCCGGTGCTCTGCATCTCAAACACAATTGTCGGATCCGGCTCGGCATAGTTTGACTTAGCGTGGGCCACCGCGCGCAAGCGCGGGTCGTCGGGATGCGGCGCGAGGATCAGGCCAGACCGCACCCGAGCCGATATCGAAATCGAGCCGATACCTTGGTGCATGGCATGGTCAGCCCGCGCCTTCCGAAGGTGCCGCACGATCAGAATGGCCGTGTCGAACTCGCGCGCCAACTGGTCTATCTGCACCATGAAGTGCATGGTCTCGGTTGCCTTGTTCCCGTCCGCACCCTCCTTCATGAAGGCGATAATCGGATCGATCACGACAAGGGCGGGCGTGTTTGCCGAAAGTTCTTGCCGGAGCAATGCTAAGCCGCGCTCGTCCAAGGAAAACGGCTCCTGTTGGAAACGCACCTTCGAGACATCGGCCCCGGCCTGCATGAGGCGAGGTTTGAGCACCCGCGACGGGTCGTCCTCAGCAGACATGAACAGGACCGAGCCTTTTTCGATATCGTTCACGAAAGGTGGGGGCTTCCCGGTCGTCACAGCGGCAGCAATGGCGCAGGTAAAGGTGGATTTCCCTTGCCCCATGTTCCCGTCGAGAACAGTCAGTGCACCTTTCACGATATAAGGATACATCGAGAATTGCGGAGTGGATTCCTCGACGTCCCCGAGCCAGCCGAAAGCCTCTTCATGCCCGGCTTCGTATTTGCCGACACTGGAGGCAATACGCTCGACCTCATCGGCGTCGAGGGGTGAACTACACGCCGCAGCATTGATCGCCTGCAAAGCGCCTTCGATTGCCGTTTCGGTCAACCCGCGAAATCTTAGCGATCCGGCAATTTTGGTCAGTTCATTGTTACGGCTTCCAGCTTTGAAGGAACCAACCGTGTCGAAGTTCGCTGTGCGGCTTTTGTCGCGCGCAAGCGTGCGCAAGAACTCGGCAGGCAGCGCTGCCAAGCGGTTCTCTCCGCGTTGCACGCGATACCGGCTACCGCATTTGTGCATGCTGGGCGGGCCAACGAGATATCCACTGGCGTTGTCCTTGATGTCTATGCCAGCAAGCGGCGCTTTCCTCTTGGGTAGGGCCTCCGAGGCGCGGAAATAGTAGTGTGTCCCGCGGCCCGTTCGAACCGACAGAGTCGGTGGGAGGTTCAGCCTCTTGAAGGTTTCGGCCGCCTCCGGGCCGTCAACATCGAGCACAACCACGCCCGGCGGAAGGATGACGCCAAAGTTGGCCTTGGGGTACTTCTTGAACGAGCGACGGATTTTGACCGCGTTGCTCGTGGCGCTGTGCTGTCCCTTCGGAAACAATTCCGCGATGGGGTGCTTGCCCGGACTCTTGCAATTAGGCTTGCCGCAAGTGCATTGGCCGTCATCGCCGATGCCATGCAAAGCGATGATTTTACCGCCATTGCACGCCCAAGCGAGCGCGGCTTTGATAATCGAAGATGACAGCATATCACCCTCGAAACGAAACGCTTTGCGCATCCCGGTTCTCCTTTTCTGGGTGATCAGTAGTCGGCGTAGTACGTGCGGGCGCGCTCAGCAGCGCGTTCAGCGAGCCAATCCTCGATTTCTGACAGGATCCACGCAACCGTAGTGCCGCCAGGCCTTACGCGCCGTGGAAAGCGCCCACGGAGCTCCCAGCGCAACAAGGTTGTATTGCTGACGCGGATACCCAAGCGCTCTAGGTCGTCGCGCGATACCAGCCTTGGCGTATTCAATTCATCCATCATGGATTTTCCCTTTCGTCGGTCTGACTAAGGAGCCGGCTCCATGTGTGGACAACATATGGCGGATTGAAACGAAGCTAAATCAAAGGTGTAGCCAAACTTACGCGGAAGGTGTGCAAGTTCTATCTGTTCCCTCGCGATATAGAGGTTTCATCAAGAATGTTTCCTGAAAGAGAGAAACTTGGACCAAAGATTTCGGTAACACACGCGGTCATGAAGCGTCTATATTCGCTGCTTGGATCTTTGGTTCTGTCGTAGCCGCCTCGCGCTGCAGTGACGTCGGTGAAATAGCACTCGAACACGTCTGACAGCGCATTGGCGAGATCGATCTTGAACTCGTGCGCTATTGAGACGCCTTTATGTTTCCTGTCATCCAGAACCTCAGACAAATCTCGTGCCCTGGATACCAACAACTCCAATTGGGCAAGCAGAGTCTCGCGCTCTGGCGGCGGCGATGGCAGTTCGTCCGGCCATTCAGACAAGGTGGAGAGATTTTCAACTGCAAGCGCTTCGATGAGTTTTTCGGCGGGGTTCAGTACGGAACTACCAATTTTTCTGACCCGTTCGTCCGCGCTCGCTAGCTTTGGACCCGCGCCGATGCCCAGTGGGGAAGACGCTGCTGCTACCCAAAACGCTTAGGCGAGTGCTCGAAGTTCTGTCGCCAGTTTTACTTGGTCGACTTTGGCGACAACTTGAACCTCACTGCGAAGCCGCTTCATTGCGTCGTCCGAAAAGAAAAACGGCATTTCAGGAAGCGGTCGATCCAACCACTCCAAGTCGCGATATTTCAGATAGTATGCTTGATTTGGTGATTTTCTCGACATGACTATTCCAAAGCGCAAGCGCCTCGCGCTTTTCGTCCGCATATGAATAGACATTGTAGATGGCCGCCACACCTGAAACCACACCCGTCTTGTGGTTCAGCAGTGCCTCAGTCACCGGCTGCGGGACGCGCAGCATCGTCATGTTTGTGGACATAGTGCGGCGCAGGTCATGGATGATCCATGGGTCAGCACCCTCCGGCAGCGCCCTATCGAGACGGTTTTTCAGGCGACCGAACCCGGACAAGGGCGATTTGCCGGTTGTCGTGAACACGAAATCCGACCCGAGGAACCTCGGTACTCTACGCAGCACATCCATCATTGCACCGGTGATCGGCACAGTGTGCTGCCTGCCGTTCTTGGCGCGCGAGGAAGGCAGCGTCCAAAGCTGCTTTTCGAGGTCGAGTTCTGACCAGCGCATTTCAGCAACCTCGGCGCGTCTCTGGCCGCTGAGGATCAACAGCTTCATGCAATCCCCGAAAGGATAGCCTTCGGCGTCACAGGCCGTCCACAGAGCCCCCAACTCATCGTTCGAAAGTACACGCTCGCGTGGTCGCTCCTTGGACATTGGTTTCATCCCGGCGATGGGGAAGGCGTCAATCATGCCGCGTTCGACGCACCAGCTCATCAGGTGCTTGAGGTGTGCGAGAGCACGGTTCGCGCTGATGGGTGCGGACTGGTGGATCGGATCGCAGGCCTTGACGACATCGGCACGTTTGATCTGGTCGATCCGCTTGCCGTACAGGGTGGTGAACTTTGCAAGCAGCGCTTTCTTGCGCTTCCAGTCCTTGTTGTGAACCTTGGCGTGTTTCTCGATGTAGTCGGGGATCACCTCGCCTAGCGTCGGCTTCGCTTCAACCTCAATGCCAGTACTGTCTTCGAAACGGCCCGTCTCGACTTGATAGAGCACTTTCCGCACCCTTTCGCGAGCCTCGGCCAGAGAAATGATTGGAAATCGACCGATTGGCAGGCGTCGCATCTTCCCGTTGATGCGCTTGTGGAGGCAGAAGGCTTTGGCGCCAGCCTTGCTGATGCGCAGCACCAAACCCGGCATCAGTTCGTCTCGATATTCGAGGCGTTTTTTCGGATCGGGCTTCTTGCCTTCAATGAATTTGGTGGTGAGCTTGCGTTTCATAAGCCCATGATAAGATGGGATAGTCATCCACGTCAGGGATAACCCTAGAGGGTTTGCATGGTTTTGGGTCGCCCAGTGTGGGATCGAGATACACGTGTGGTTTTTTCCGCCTGTGGGTATCAGCTGGGTAGCAGGAACAGTGAGCTTAAATGCTTCAGCGTGAGACGTGCTGTGGCGACCTGCCAAGCGCAAAGATCAATATTTTCAACTAACTATGCGATGGTCTGAGCGATACTGAAACAGCATGTTTGGATCAAAAGACCAATTGAAAATCCTCGTGTCGGTGGTTCGATTCCGCCCCGCACCAATAAAATGACTTAAAATTGGGTGGATAGGCGGATTTCTCTAAAGATGACTTCGAGAAGGTTCCGCCCGGGATAGCATTTTTGAGTCGCTTCTCGTCCTACCAAGTTGGTATCCGCTCATACCCGACATTGCACACCCAAATGGAACGCTGCGGCAGCAGCCCACATTTCAGGTATTCACCGCAAGGACGAGATACACCAACACTTGATGACCGGTTCGTTGGACCAAACCTGCCGTTGGTGATTGAGTTACCAATGATCATTTTCGTATGTTTCAGATAGCGGGAAACCCGATCAATGGCGGAAGCCTTGGTGGTTTTTGACATTTAAGTCTGGCGTTGGAGTGCGATGACCGTGTCGATAACAGTTGCGGTTTGGCGGCTCGGACCCGTCGCAATCCGTTCGATGGGCCCGACGAAGACATCGTGCCAACCGGATGGGCTGAGGCTGAGATCGGCCAGTTCTTCGTCTGCTGTAGGATAGACCGTATCTGGGTCAGCCCACGACCAGGGTGCGCGTGACCCATGGGCCGCGATCAAGAGCAAACCGCCGGGTCCGACTACACTTGCTGCGCGCCGCAACGCTGCGGCCCGGTCAAACTTGCCCGGTGAATGCAGGAACATCGCTGAGACGAGATCGAACGCGCCATCGGGGATGGAGACATTCAGATCGTGACGCGCGAAGCGTGCAAGTTTTGCAACGCCAGCATTTTCCGCTACCCGTTGTGCCGCATCGATTGCTGACTGCGCCACATCGACGCCCGTGGCCACCCATCCCTGCTTTGCGAGCCAGATCGTGTCATCCCCGCGTGCGCAACCCAGATCGAGGGCCCGCCCGGGAACAAGACCCCCAGCAAAGCGAACCAGAATGGCCGAGGGACGACCACCTGACGGTTGTGTCAGCTTTGCATAGTGGCCTTCCCAAAACGTGGAGGCATCCTCATGGGCTTGTGGCATCGTCATGTCGTGTCCTTTCTTGTGCGCCATGCCGACACGCCGACCAGACCTGTCAGTGTCGCGAAAACGGCGATGGAATAGGTTGTGGCCGTCGCTGCGGCCTCGACAAAGCGAGGTGTTGTGGCAGCGCCTGCCGCCATTCCGTTTTCACCAAGCAGCCCAAAGAAGATCTGACCCGCGATCGCGATGCCAAGGGCCGCGCCGATCTGTTGAAACGCTTGCATGGCTCCGGACCCTGCACCGGCGTCCTTTGGCGCCACGCTCGACATGGTGACTTGAAACAATGACATGATCGCGGTGCCCATACCGAAGCCACAAACGAGAAGTGGTATGGTGAAGGCATAAGGGTTCAGGTCGGCCCCAATGGACCTAATCACCCATTGCAGCGCAATCATTCCGAACATAAGCAACGCGGCGCCTGTTGCGATACGGGCCGAGAGGTAACGGTTGCCAAGCCGCTCCGTTGTCATCGAGGCGAGCATCACACCGACCGGGAACGGGGTTGTGACAAGGCCGCTTTGCAAGGCGGTCAGCCCAAACCCGGACTGCAGGAAGATCGCAAGCACGAGGAATAGACCCGGGACGCCGCTGCAGAATAGTGTCACTAGTCCAAGCCGTCGCAGATAGGGACCATTCGACAGGAGGCCGGGTGGCATCAGGGCTGATAAGCCCTTCGCGCTGCGGCGACGCTCAAAGGCGACAAAGGCGAGTGTTGCGGGGATCGCTGCGAACAAGGCGGCGAAGCTCCACCACGGCCAGCCAAGCGCGCGGCCTTCGATCAAGGGCAACACCAGCAGCACCGCAGCCACAGTGAACAGCGTCGTGCCGATCCAGTCTGTTCGTGCTTCGCTGTCGGTTTCGAGGAGGGGAATAAAGATGCGTGCCCCGATCAAGGCCGCGATACCAAATGGGAGGTTGATCAGAAACGCCAAGCGCCATCCAAGACCGGTAGTGTCGGCAGTAATCAGTGCGCCACCTATGATCGGGCCCGCGACGACGGCGAGGCTCGACACTGTACCAAAGAGGCCGAAGACACGGGCTTTTTCCTCGGGCGGGAAGATCACATTGGCGATGGCGAGAACCTGCGGCACCATCATCGCCGCTGCAATGCCCTTTGCGGCCCGTGCTGCGATCAGTGTCACCACATCCGGTGCAAGGCCACAGACAGCGGAAGACACGGTGAACCCGATCAACCCTCCGATGAACAATTTTCGCCGCCCGAAGACATCACCAAAGCGTCCGAAGGGGAGTATGCCAGCGGCAAGGGCCAGGACATAGATTGCCGCGACCCATTCAAGTTGCGTTGGGGTGGCGCCGGTGTCGGCTTGTATCTGCGGCAGAGCGACATTCACGATGCTGACATCGATCAGGTTCATGAAGCTGGCGAGTATCAGCACGCCGAAAGCCACCCATCGCTTTGAATGGACAGTGCCCGAATGCAAGCTGGCGTCTGATGCAATACTCATGTATCATTAAATGTATCAAGAGATTGTAAGAGTCAATCTCTTGTGTGTTCAAATGTTACGTGACTGGGATAATCCGCCAGATGAGACAGGACAACCGCCTTTCCCGCGTGCTGCATGCCCTTCTGCATTTGGACGGCATGGAGGGACCTGCGACCTCCGAACAGATCGCACAAATGCTGCAAACAAATTCTGCCGTGGTGCGCCGCACGATGTCTGGACTGCGCGAGGCCGGGATCGTGACATCTGTAAAGGGCCATGGCGGCGGGTGGTCGCTGGCCAAGCCATTGAAGGATGTTACCCTGCTTGCAATTTATGAGGCGCTTGGATCCCCGAAGCTCTTTGCCATCGGCAATGACGACGACGACCCAAGCTGTTTGTTGGCCAAGGCCGCCTATGCGGCGACCGATGACGCCTTGAACGCCGCACGATTGCAATTTCAAGCATCGCTGAACAGGATCACGGTCGCACAATTGGCGGAAGGCTGGAACGGCCCAACCGCAAACCGCGAGTGTGCTGAACAGGTTTAGCCGCGCTCAACAATACCTACGCGAGCATCGCGCCTATCTGCATCAGCCTGCAGGCTTCAAAGTGCGATCAAAAAAGCCGATCATTTCTTTCCATCCGCGCTCAGCCGATGTCGCGTCATAGACCGGGAAATCCGGTTTCATCCATCCATGCGCGGCAGGATAGGTTTCGGCCGTGTAGGTCACGCCTGCTTGTTCTAGCGCGGCCTCAAAGTTCTTCGCCATTTCAGCAGGGTAGTGTTCGTCATTCGTGGCGGCAGCGATGTAGAGTTCAGCTTTCAGCTTTGACGTATAGAGGTGAGGGCTATCAGGCGCATCACTGGCCAGACTGCTCCCGTGGAAACTGGCAGCGGCTCCAATCTGATCCGGATAGGTTCCGGCGGCGGTGATGGCCATACCACCACCAAAACAGAAGCCGACTGTTCCAACCTTGTCTCCACGGATGTCGCTTCGCCGGCTGAGGTAGTCGAGGATCGCTCCGGTATCTTCGGCGGCCTTCGCATTGTTCGTGGTCATGAGCAGAGGGCCGAGAATGGCCATCATATCGCCCGCTAGCACTTCAACTGGATCGAAAGGACCGTATGGGCCATGACGGTAGAAGAGGTCTGGCAACAGAACCACATATCCGGCGTCTGCAAGCTTCTGCGCCATGTCCGCGACAGCAGGGCGAATACCCCCGGCATCGAAGTAGAAAATGACCGCAGGACCGCCATGGCCACTTGTCGGGGTATAGATGAAGAGTGGGCAATCACCGTCTTTGGTTCTGACTGTAAGCTGTTCTTCGGTCATTAACGGTGGCCTGTGATGAGGTTGCGCAGGTTGAAAACGAATCTACATATGTACATATGTAATATTTTGACGAGGCTCGCAAGAATGGCTGACGACAAGGATAATGTGCTTTCGACACCAGGGCATCTGGTCAGCCTGGCTGCACGCAACTTCGCGCGGCTCAGCGAGGCGCGCCTCAAACCGCTAGGCTTTGCGCCGGGTCATCTGCCGGTTCTGGTGGCCTTGCGAGACGATCATGCGGACACGCAACGTGACCTTGCACGCTTTGCGAAGATTGAGCAGCCGCCCATGGCACAGATGCTCAACCGGATGGAGCGCGACGGTTTGATCGACCGCAAGCCTGATCCCAAGGATGGCCGTAGTCAGATGATATCGCTCACACCAATGGCTTTGGAGCGAATGCCCATTGCGATTGACGCTCTCATGGAGGGCAACCGAGAAGCTCTGTCCGGATTGACGGACGAACAGAAAGCCGTTTTCACAGGCCTTTTGGTGCACATCATCGCGAACCTCGATCAAATGATGCACCGCAAAGCCTGATCGCGCGGCTATGCCGGATCGCGTGCGAGTAGGGCTGCGAAAGCTGCCGTGTCGAGAAATGCAATGACCTCTGTGACAACACCACCATCCATCTTGAAGATCCAGAGGTAGCTGTTTCTATAGACATCACCGGCTGCCGTTCTCCCCTCGCCATCGAAATGAATGATGACCTCGTCACCATCCGCCCAAACACTGTGTACGGTGGGGCTGAGACCTTCGCTCATGCGTTCGCTAAAGGGTTCGACCGTGCGGGAGAGCAAGTCTACTTTTCCATGGTATGTTCCAGATACCATTGGATCGAAACCGGTGATGGTCCAAATGACGTCATCGGCCAGGAGATCGAATACATTGACTGTGCCCGCCTCCCAGCCTTTGAACGCTTCACCAACGATCTTTCGGTTTTCTTCTTCCATCGAAGAGTCTTCAGCAGCACTGGGAGAAAACCAAAGTGCTAGCATCAAACAAGCGACGAGGCTCAAGCCACGCAGAACGGTAAGTCGGTAGGTTTTGGTCATCTTGATCTCCGGTATCATATGCCGTCGGCTTCACGGTGAATTGGGGAGGGGCGCTATTCCTCGCGGTAGAAAACGTAACCGCCGTGATAGAAGACACTGTCTCGGAACTGGCCATCGGCATAGAAACCAGTGTCGTCCCAATACTGGATGATATCGTCAGTGACGTGATAGCGCCCCTGATAGGCACTTTCCCGGTCACCGCGTGCTTCATCGTAACGCCCGTTCGGGAGTAGATCGTGGCGGATATGACCGTCTTCTGTCACCCACATGCCGACGAATTCATGCGATTGCGGCTCAGTCGGAGCCGCGGGGCGTGGGGATGGCGGAAAGTCCGTGGTCACGAGCTGTCCTTGTACCGCGGATCCAGTCATGACGATGCCCAATGCGGCGCTGAAGATCCTTGCGGATAATCCATGTCTGCCACTACTCACTGACCGCTTCCGCCGATCGCACTGCGCCGCTCTTCAAACAATTCTGACATGGTTTGGGAGGCGAGGATGGCCTTCGGAAAGCCTGCCGGAACGGTGATCATGTAGACGATCTCCTTCAATTCATCTTCGGTCACACCGACATTGAGCGCATAGCCTGCGTGGATCTTCATCAATCCGCGTTCCCCCATGGCCGCAAAGGCTGCCACAGCCGCAAGCTGGCGCGTGCGGTCGTCAAGACCAGGACGTGTCCAGACGTCGCCGAGGGCATAGGCTTGGGTTGCGTCAGCCAAGAACGGAAATTCTTCACGCATGTTCTCCAGCGTGGTTTGAGGAACGCCGTTGTTCAGCTTGAGAATGACATCAGCACCAAGCTGAAGCCGCTCTTCTGTCGTGTCTGGCATGGTGCTTCCTTCATTCGATTGCGCGTTCACGGGAGTCATCGACAGGCTGGTCGCAACAGCGATGGCTGAAAGGGTAATCTTGTGCATTGGCAGTATCCTTTTGCTTGATGTCGAATACCGAAGACATTCAAAGTCGAACGTTTTCAGCGCAGAGTGAGCTTTGCGGTCAGGCGGCTGACGCAGTTGCGCCGTCCGTCGATTTGGACAGGTCCTGCCACTTGGCCAGCTCGCCCTGTCGGGCCTCATAGGCGCCGCTCAGATACTCGAAGGCATCCGAGCCAGCGGCATAGCGCAGAGGCGCATCTTCATCGCGCTAAAGCCGCACGAGCGCCGCACCCAACTTTGCGGGGTCGCCGGCCTGCACATGGTTCTGCGATTGATAGAAGCCCTGGGCCGCCTTGGCGTACTCGGCATAGTCACTGATCGGCTGATCTGCATATCGGATTGAGCTTTCATCAAGGAAATCCGTGCGGAAGAAGCCTGGCTCAACGATAGTGACACCGATGTTGAATGGTTTGACCTCAAGGGCCAGACATTCCGAGAACCCTTCGACTGCAAATTTTGTGGCGCAATAAATCGACGCAATGTCGAAGCCGAGCGCACCACCAATGGACGATATGTTGAAGATGTGACCCGATTTTTGCAATCGCATGGTCGGCAACACAGCGCGGGTGACGTGCATTGTGCCATGAACGTTGGTGTCGAACTGGCGGACGATCTTTTCGTGCTCAATCTCCTCGAAGACGCCAAGCTGTCCATAGCCTGCGTTGTTCACCAGAAAGTCGATGCGTCCGAAATGATCAACAGTTTTGGCCACAGCGGCATCGGCTTGCGTGGCGTTAGTGACATCCAGCTGCAAAGCCAATGCGTCGTCTGTCTCCGGCAGTGCTTTGGTAACCGCATCAGCATTCCGCCCAGTTGCCACAACGCGGTCACCCGCGTCTAACGCGGCCTTTGTGATCTGAAGACCGAGGCCCCGTGAAGCCCCGGTTATGAACCATACTTTTTTGTCATCCGTCATGTCGACCTCCTGTCTATTGACGGCCCCATGATTGAGGCCGTCCGTTGTGCAGCAGATATGCGGATGCTCATGCCAACGGCGGTAGCACGATCCCACGGGATCATTGCCTAATTCTCCGCGACGGTGTGAAAAGTGCTTATCGGGGCCTAAGTGACATGCGATCAAGCAGTGCAGCTTGGCTGAAGCATAATGGAAGACGCATGACAGAAGCGGTTGATGACCTGGCGACTAGGGTTGCCCGATTTGTGCGATCTGATGGCATTCACTCAACGCCTGTCCCTCGGTTGGATCTCATCCGCAGCACCCGGAAAACTCAAGACCTGCATACCGTTCACGAACCTGCGCTGTGCCTTGTCATTCAAGGCGCAAAACGGGTCATGCTTGCCGATCACATCTATGATTATGACCCGGCAAAATACTTGGTGGTGTCTTTCGACTTGCCCATTATCGGCCAGATCACGTCCGCCAGCATGGCAGAGCCCTATCTTTGCATCCGCGTTGGCATTGACGCCGGAGTCCTGTCCGATCTGGCCATTGATATCCCGTGGGACGACGCACCACCGGCAAAAGGGCCGGGGTTGTTTCTGGGTGAAACCACACTGGATATCCTGAATGTGGTCACGCGATTGTTTCAGCTGATTGAAGCACCCGATGATATTCCCGCTCTTGCAAAAATCTACGAGCGCGAGTTGCTCTACCGGATCATCCGCGCGCCCGGGGGGCAGGCCGTGCTGCGGAGCGTCTATGGGCCGGGGCAAGGAAAGCAGATCGCGCGTGTCATCGCGTCGATCAAGAAGAACTACCGCGACCCGTTCGACATGGCCCGGTTGGCCGAAGAAGCCCATCTGCAACCCTCAGCCCTGCATCAGCACTTCAAGGCTGTGACGCTCATGTCGCCCCTTCAATATCACAAGCGTCTTCGCCTTCAGGAAGCGCGCAGGCTGATGCTTTTCGAAGATCAGACTGCCGCCCAGGCTGCATTCTCCGTGGGGTATGAAAGTCCATCACAGTTCAGCCGAGAGTACCGTCGGCAATTCGGCCTGCCCCCCATGAAAGATGTTGAGGCTCTGGCTGGGTCTATCTTGGCGACGGAACCTCAAAATGCGGGGGCAGTCAGGGCAGGACCGACATCAGAGACGGTTCATTGATGGCTATGAAGCTGCCGTTAGCTCGCGTCCCAGCATCCGGAAATTGGGCTCTTTGCGGTCTTCGGATGCGGTTGGGAGATACGAATAGCGTTGCCGCGCGCCAGAGCTTTTCAGTTAGGTCTTCGCCCGAGCCGAAATACAGCGCCCACACACTGAGACAAATCACTGTCCGATTTCGATTGCATTCATTCGCAATGAGCCGTCAGTTTTCTTACATGATAAGCCTCGTCTCCAGTCAGGTTTGTCTCTTATTGGCCGTTGTGGACGCCGGATCGATCATCAAAGCTGTAGATGCGCTTGATATGGAAAGTCGTGTGTCAGCGATGCGCTGAAATAACTTGAGACGTCGCTTGGGACGCAGCTGCTTACCCAAACGACACGGCGTCAGAGCCTCACAGCCATGGCCGCACGGTTCTATCGCCACTGCAGGGAAATGAGCGATCGTTCAAATGCGGCTCTGGAAGAGGTAAGCCAGCACCTTGCTGAGCCCACGGATCCACTTCAGATTACCGGGCATCAAGGTCAGGCCCACCGTACTTTTTGCCACCGCCAACAACGGATGGAGTAATTTCTTTGGTCTGGTTTGCCCAAGCCTTGGCTCCGCACGTCCTATGGGTACCAAAGTGATGTGCTTCGCTTTAGCTGAACAGTAGAATTATGATACCAGCCAATCCAGCATTTCACGAATGGTGCCTCGCCATCACTGGGGTTTTCTGTCCAAGAGCCCCCGCAATGGCACGCTCATCCTTGTCGGAACGCCCGGCGCTCAAGCTGCTTCCATATCGCTGTCGTCATCAAGTGCTGTCGGTTGGCCGCCAGCATTGTGCCGGAAAAAGCTCACCAGCTCACGCAACCTTGCCGCGCGCTCGGCGAGTTGGGTGGCGGAGGCCGCGCTTTCTTCTGCCAGTGCTGCGGTCTGTTGAGTATTACGATCAATCTCGGACACGGCCTGTGTGACCTCGGTAATGCCGACCGCCTGTTCCTCTGACGCCTGACGGATATCACCGATGCTTCTGACAACCTCCTGAACGCCTGCCACGATCTCGGAGAGTGCCTCGCCACTGCGATCCACCAGTTCGGAACCTTCGGTGACCTGTTGGTTGCTGGAGGATATGAGCTGGTTGATCTCCCGTGCTGAGTCAGAAGAGCGCTGCGCCAGGGCGCGAACCTCCGATGCGACGACGGCAAAGCCGCGTCCCGCATCACCGGCCCGTGCGGCCTCCACGCCGGCATTCAGCGCCAGCAGGTTTGTCTGAAAGGCGATGCCGTCGATCACTTCCACGATCTTGCCGATCTCTGCTGTACTTTCGCGGATCCGGGTCATGGCCGAAATCGCATCGTTAACGACCTCGCCGCCGCGCTCCGCGTTCTGTTCGGCGCTTTCAGCCGAGCTGTTCGCGGTCTGCGCGTTGGTCGCAGTACTTTTGACCGTGGCAGAGAGCTCTTCCATCGCTGCCGAGGTCTGCTCCAGCGTTGCCGCTTGCCGTTCTCCCCGCGAGGACAGATCGGTCGAACTCGTCGCAATGGCTTTTGTTTCGTCGGCAATCGCTTCGGATGTCTCAAGGATCCCGATGACCAGTTCTTCGAGACGGATCATCGTCGTGTTGAACGCGGTTCGCAAAGCGACAAAGTCACCGGTGAGCGTATCGGGCAGACGTGCCGTCAGATCACCCTGCGCCAGGGCGTTCAGGCCGGTTGTGAAAGCGTCCATCGCGACCTTTCGGTCGGTTAACTCGGTCGCATACTTGACGACTTTGTAGGGCCTGCCGTTCAGATCGAGGATGGGATTGTACGTGGCCTGGATCCAGATCTCCCGGCCGCCCTTAGCGATCCGCCGGTACTCGGCAGAGAAGAACTGCCCCGACCGCAGGGTTTTCCAGAAGGCGGCATACTCGGCGCTTTCGGCATCCTTCGGGTCTACGAACATGCGGTGATGCTCGCCCACTACTTCATCAAGAGTGTAACCAAGGGTAGTGAGAAAATTGTCGTTGGCATGCAGGATCCGCCCGTCCAGATCGAACTCGATCACCGCCTGGGACTTGGAAATGGCTTCCAGCTGTCCTGCCGCGTCATTGGTCACTGTTTTCGTGTCAGTGATATCGCTTGCGAATTTGACGATCTTCACCGGTTTTCCCGAAGGATCCAGGATGGGATTGTAGGTGGCTTGTATCCAGATTTCGCGACCGTCCTTGGTAATTCGCAAGAATTCACCCGCGTGGAACTTGCCTTGCCCAAGGGTTTGCCAGAAATCACGGTATTCCGCACTGGCGATCTGTTCTTCGGGCACGAAGATTTTGTGATGCTGGCCTTGGATTTCATCCAGATCATAGCCTAGCGTTTTGCAGAAATTATCGTTCGCGGTCACGATATTGCCTGACATGTCAAATTCAATGACCGCCTGCGAGCGGGAGATCGCCTCCAGCTGGCCTGCGGCATCAGCGGCTTTCGCCTTCTCGTCCGTGACATCAATGGCGAATTTGACCACTTTGACGGGTTTGCCGGTCTCATCGAAGACCGGGTTGTAGGAGGCTTCGATCCAGACGGTGCTGCCATCCTTGGCGACCCGCGCAAAATCGCCGCTATGCGAGGAGCCGCTGCTCAGCTTTTCCCAGAAAGATCCGTAATCGGCGCTTTTGGCGTAGTCGTCCGTGACGAAAATCCGGTGGTGCCGCCCTCGGATCTCTTCCAGATCATAGCCCATTGTCGACAGAAAATTCTCGTTTGCATCGAGGATGTTACCCTCCAGATCAAACCAGATGACGGCCTGTACCTTATCCAGCGCGCGGGTGACGGCAATCGCGTCATTTGCCTGGGATAGGGTACTGTCTTTGCGCTTCGTTCTACCAAGTAAATTCATGTCTTCCTCGCAACCGGTGGCGTTGTTTTTCCATGGTTGCCATGCAATCGCCATCATTCGTTAGACACACAGAGCCGTTAAGAACAGACTAACGGGCACCGCAGCTGCAGATGGGTGCTGCGCCGCTGTTAGCCCTTTATTGCTGGCTTTTGCCGCAGGGCGAGAGTTTTTCAGTAAAATGATCTAGAAAGGCTTCGCGTTCCGCGGTGCAAGGCACCGCGCGCTCTGTTCGGCCTATAAGGTACGGCGACGCTTGTTTGGCCGAAGCCTGCGTCCCACCTCGCCGAAAGACTGGCGCCACCCCATGCCGCTGAAAGACCGGATCACCCGTCGCTGCGCCGGACCCGGGCGTTGCCGGCGGTCATCTCTCCCTTGGCGCGATCATAGCGTAGATAGGCGATGCCAGCCGTGTCGCTGTGGCTCAGCAAGGTACCTACCGGCTTGCCATCGGCGGTGATCGCCGACCCTTCTTCGGCGACCCCCATGATATCGACCCGGGCGAGACCCTTGCGCAGCTCTGTCTTGTGCTTCATCCGCGCGGTGACTTCCTGGCCCACATAGCAGCCCTTTTTGAAATCAACGCCGGAGAGCCGTTCGAACCCTGCCTCCAGAATGAAGGTGTCGGGGGTCAGCTCGACCCCGCTTTCCGGGATCAGGTGCGCCACGCGCAGGGCGGTCCAATCCGTTTCATCATCGGTCTGAGGACTGTCACGGTAGGCGCGCCAGCCGAGCTCGGGGTGCCGCGGATCGGGAAACCCGTCCTCAGGGCAGGGGCCGAGCCCGCGGTGCAGATGCAAGGGCACCGGTGTGATCGCCACGTCCGAGCGCAGCTTGTACATCATTAGCCGCTGCATCAGCGTGTCGGCTAAAGCGTCGGCCACATCCAGCAACACAGCCTCGCCGCGTTCGCTCAGAAAGAAGTCAGCGATATATTTACCCTGAGGCGTTAACAGCGCCGCGTAGACGAGACCGTCGGTGATCTTGCCTATGTCATTGGTGATCAGCCCTTGCAGGAAATCGCGCGCGTCGGTGCCGGTGATCTGCAGAATGCGACGTGTGCTCATGGGGCCTCCTCTTGCGGTGTTGAATGTCATATAGAGGCCGCGGCGCCAAGAATAAGGGCCGAGGAAAGAGGGAGTATCATGCGGGCACCGATTTCAGTGGTTATTCCGACCCTGAATGCCGAGGCACATCTGGGCAAGTGCCTCGCTGCGCTGATGCCGGGGCTGGAGGCCGGGTTGATCCGCGAACTTATCATCAGCGATGGCGGGTCGGAGGATGCGACCGTTGCCGCTGCCCGGGCCTGGGGGGCAGAGATCGTCACCGGGCCTGCGTCGCGCGGCGGGCAGTTGGTGCGCGGCTGTGCCGCAGCCTCGGGCGATTGGCTGTTGATCCTCCACGCAGACACCGTCTTGCGCCCGGGGTGGGCGGGCCCTGCGATCGCGCATCTGGAGACTGGCAACGCAGGGTGGTTCAGGCTGGCCTTTGCCGGCGGTGGCTTGGCCGGGCGCGTGGTGGCGGGCTGGGCCAATCTGCGCAGCCGTCTGGGCCTGCCCTATGGCGATCAGGGCATGCTGCTGCCGCGGCCCCTGTATGACACGGTGGGTGGATACAAGGATCAACCGCTGATGGAAGACGTCGCACTGGCGCGCGCGCTCAAGGGCCGCCTGGTCGGCATCGATGCTGTGGCCGAGACCTCGGCTGCCCGCTACCAGGCGCAGGGCTGGGTGCGCCGCGGCCTGCGCAACCTCTGGACACTGGCACGGTATTTCAGCGGCGTCAGCCCCCAGCGGCTGGCCGACAGCTACCGGCGGTAGACCCCGCGCCCTTCGCGGCGGATCGCGCATTGACGCGCGGATGATCCCGGCTACGGTGCGGTCAAACCAAGAGGACGCCACTGCATGTCTGATCCCACCCTGCCGCCTTCCGGTCGCGGCTATCTCGCCATCCCCGGTCCATCGGTCATGCCGGAGGCCGTGCTGAACGCCATGCACCGGCCAGCGCCCAACATCTACGCAGGTGAACTGCCCGAGATGATGCCGGGGATCACCGCGGACCTCAAACGGGTGGCGCGGACGGATGGCCATGTGGCGATCTATATCTCAAACGGTCACGGTGTGTGGGAAGCGGCTCTGGCCAATGTCATTGCGCCGGGTGACCAGGTCCTGGTCCCCGCGACGGGGCATTTCGCCCACGGTTGGGCGGGCATGGCGCGCGGTCTCGGGGCGGAGGCGCAGGTCATTGATTTCGGCAAATCCGCGCCCATGGATCCCGAGCGGGTTGCCGAGGTGTTGCGCAACGACACGGCGGGGCGGATCAAGGCCGTTCTGGCCGTCCATGTGGATACCTCAAGCTCGGTGCTCAACGACATTGCGGCACTCAGGCAGGCCATTGACAGCACTGGCCACCCGGCGCTTCTGATGGCGGATTGTATCGCATCGCTGGGGTGTGATGTCTTCGAGATGGACGCCTGGGGCGTCGATGTGATGGTGACCGGTTGTCAGAAGGGGCTGATGGTGCCGCCCGGCATGGGCTTCGTATTTTTCAATGACAAGGCCGCCCAAGTCAGGGCCGCGATGCCGCGGGTCAGCACCTACTGGGATTGGACGCCGCGAGCCAATGCGACGGATTTCTGGCAATACTGGAACGGCACCGCGCCCACGCACCACCTTTATGGGCTGCGCGCCGCACTCGATCTGATCCACGCGGAGGGGATGGAGGCAGTCTGGGCCCGTCATCATCTGCTGGCTCGCGCGATCTGGGCCGCCTGCGATGCCTGGGGCGCGGGCGGGCCACTCCGGCTCAACATTGCCGACCCGGTGCATCGCAGTCGCGCGGTGACGTCTCTCCACCTTGATCCGCCACAGGCAACCCAGCTGCGCGACTGGACGGAGAGCAATCTGGGGCTGACCCTGGGCATCGGGCTTGGCATGGCTGACAGCAAGGATCCGGACTGGCACGGCCATTTCCGCCTGGGACATATGGGCCACGTCAATGGCCATATGATCATGGGGCTCTTGGGTGGGATGGAGGCTGGCATGAAAGCGCTGAAAATCCCGCAGGGCGATGGTGCATTATCAGCTGCGGCGGGCGTGATCGCGGGGATCTAAAGCATCCTACCTTAATCCTGAGACACTCCGCTTCGCTCAGAGCGCCAGCGCAACAGGCACTGTTGCACAGCACCTTCCGCCTCCGTAAAACAGGAGGCTTGCCTTTGGCAAAACGGGCGGCGCGACCGTGCCACCCTTTGGGCCGGCGCTTCAGCATATAGGTTCGCTGTCTTAGGTTTAAGGTCCGATGCTTTAGCGAGTCGTCTGCAGAGAGCGGTTCCTGTCGCTCAGGCGCGAGGCTCATCCGGGGAAGCAACGTTGGAAGTGGAGCGTTTCACCTCCAGCCAGCCAATCCAGCGATGGACCGCAAAACCTGCCAAAAGCGCGGCGATCAGTCCCCAGAGGGCGAAAATCAGCAGAAGGATCCACGCAAGGTTCACGCCGAACATTGCAATGCAGGCAGTGGTGTAATTCGGCGCTCGGCCCGGCGCATCAGACCGCATAGGCTGTCTTGCCTCTTCTCAGAAGACCTGTGCAGCCTTATTGCGCTGCTTCGGTCAATCCCGTTCCAACCGCCCTCAGCGCAGAGGATAGCACGTCTTCGAGGATTTCCAACTGCGCAGGCGTGCCACAGCTGATCCGGATGCAGCGGTTCTGCGGCGCGGAAAAGGGCATCCTGATAAAGACGCCCCGCGCGACAACCTCGTTCAGGACCGCGCGGGCGTATTCTGCCGTGCCACAACAATCCACTGTCACAAAATTTGCCTGAGACTTCAGAGGTTTGAGCCCGTTTGCCCGCGCGATCTGCCCGATCCTGTTGCGCGATGTCACGACCCGCGCCTGCACCGACCGCAGCCAGGTCTGATCGGTCAGGGCGGCCAGCGCGCCCGCCTGTGCCGCGCGGTTGATCCCGAAATGATTGCGTACCTTGTCAAACGCGGCGATCAATTCCGGCGCACCCATCGCATAGCCGATCCGCGCCCCGGCCAGCCCGTATGCCTTTGAGAAGGTGCGCAGGCGAATGACACGCGGATCGTCCAATGGCAGGTCCAGCCCGACGTCAGTGTGCGCAAACTCGAGATAGGCCTCGTCCAACACCAGCAGGGCATCCTTGGGCAGCGTTTCCATTGCGGCGAGCAGCGCCTCATTGTCCAGAGCCGTGCCCATGGGGTTGTCGGGATTGGCCATATAGACCAGCTTTGCATCGACCTCGGCTGCCTTGGCAAAGAGAGCCTTGGGGTCCTCATGATCATTCTTGTAGGGCACAGTGTGGATCACACCGCCGTAGCCCGTGGCGTGGTAGTTGAAGGTCGGATAGCCGCCTTCGGTCGTGACCACAGTATCCCCCGGTCCCACCATCAATCGCAGCAGGTAGCCCAAAAGCCCGTCGATGCCTTCGCCCACGACGATCGAGGCCATCTCGATACCGTGGTGATCGGCCAGTGCTTCCCGCAGCTCAAAGCTCTCCGGGTCGCCGTACATCCACTGCGGCGTTTCCGCCATCACGCGGGTGGCCATGGGCGAAGGGCCAAAGACATTTTCATTCGCGCCCAACCGCGCATCAAAGAGCTGACCGCGCGCGCGCTCCTGCGTTTCGGGCCCCACGAAGGGCACAGTATCGGGAAGCGAGTCTACAAGCGGCGTCAGTCGAAAACGTGTCATGCGGTCTCTTAAAACGGCTGCCGGGGTTTCGGCAAGACCGAGATTTCCGCAACGTCCTTATGGTCACAGATCCGCCACTGCGATTGGATGGGGTCAGCCAAGGAGTTGCCCAAATGCCGCGTGTTACCGTCACCGTGAAAGATCACATTGCCAGCGTTACGCTGACCCGCCCCGAAAAGCGAAACGCCGTGGACGACGAGATGCTGGAGGCGCTGATCGACGCAGGCGCGCAGCTGTCCGCGTCTGACGCGCGGGCGGTCGTGCTGTCGGGCGCAGGCGCGGGGTTTTGCGCCGGTATCGACATCAGCGGCCTGGGCGGCATGATCGGTCAGGACATTGAGGCGCTGATGATGCCGCGCACCCACGGGCAGGGCACCACGAACCACTGGCAGGAGGCAGCGATGGTCTGGCACCGGCTGGAGATACCCGTCATCGCTGCACTGCACGGGGTCTGCTTTGGCGCGGGGTTGCAAATTGCTCTGGGCGCGGACATTCGCATCGCGGCGCCCGACACGCAGCTGGCGGTGATGGAGATGAAATGGGGCATCGTGCCGGATATGGGCGGGATGGTCCTGCTGCCGCGCCTGGTGCGCTCGGATGTCCTGCGCAGGCTGGTCTACACTGCCACACCGGTTGACGCGGCGCAGGCAGAACGCTGGGGGCTGGTGACGGAGGTGGCGGAGGATCCGCTGGCGGCGGCCCTGTCTCTGGCGGGTGAGATCGCGGGCAAGGGGCCGCGCGCGATCCGGGCGGCCAAGGCGCTTGTTTCCGTTGCGGAACAAGAGGATGAGGCGACCGTTCTGATGGCGGAATCGCGCGCTCAGGCGGGGTTGATCGGTCAGCCGGAGCAGATGGAAGTGATCGCCGCGCAGATGGCCAGACGACCGGCACGGTTTGACTGAAGCGTCATGCGAAAAACCCAAATCACGCAACGCGTTGAAATCCCGATTACAGGCAGCGTTGCGTGATGTTTCGGGTCTTTCGTCAGACGCTCTATACATCGCCGGGAAGCGCACCGCGTCGGACTGGCAGGGCACAGGCGACAGCCTGTGACCAAGGCGCTTACGTAAGCGCCTTGCCAGCGCCTAGCGCATGAATCTGCGTCGGGCCTCGCGGGCAATCTCGTAGCGCAGCTCAAGATCGGCGCAGCTTTGTGACGCGGCTTTGCGGGCCTCTTCCGTTGTGGCGGTGCGAAGGCGCGCGCGTGCGGTATCCAGTTGCGTTTTCAGGGCAAACTCCTCGGGCAGCACGCCTGCCTCGGCCATGATCCGCATGCCGGTGGCAACCGCGTCGGTGCCGCCGGGGCGGTCGGGCAGGGGCTGCCCTTCGCCCTTCAGACCGGTCAGCTGTCCGCTGGCGCGGGCCTTGGCGATCTGACGTTCGGCGAGGGTGCGAAAGCGGCGCATGCCCGCATCCTACCCCAGTTCGGCAAGGCGGGCGAGCGCATCCCTGAGTTTGGCTTCTTCTTCTTCGCGCAGGGCGAGGTTGGCGCGGGTTTCCTCGACCACTTCTGCGGGGGCTGACGCGGCGAATTTGGGGTTTTTCAGCCGGCCACGCAAGCCGCCGAGCTCTTTTTCGAGCTTGCCAAGTGTCTTTTCA
Source organism: uncultured Roseobacter sp. (assembly GCF_947496515.1). GTDB lineage: Bacteria > Pseudomonadota > Alphaproteobacteria > Rhodobacterales > Rhodobacteraceae > Roseobacter. The sequence goes on from NZ_CANMDB010000006.1 coordinate 23,349, forward strand.
AGACGTGCTTTTTCCTCTGCGATATCAATGACATCAGCGAGTGGGAGCCCGAAGGTGCCGCCGGTGACGGCGAGGGTGACGGTGCCTTTGGGGAAGTCTTCCACATGGCTGAGATCTTCGACGCGTGCGAGACGCTTGATCATGGTCTCGTTCCGTTCCCAGGCGGATTGGCCTGCGGCGTCGAGATCGGTCACCGTCAGCGGCACGTAGGCGCCCGCGGGCACGTGCATCTGCGCGCGGGCGGAGCGGATCGCCTCGATCAGCGAAATCACCCAGTTCATCTCCTGATCTGCGGCGGCGTCCACCAGATCGGCGACGGTGTAGCTGGGCCATTCTGTGAGGGCTAACATCTTGGATCTGTTGCCTGTTTCTGACCAGAGCTCCTCGGTGATGAAGGGCATGACCGGGTGCAGCAGCACCATGCACTGATCGAGCACCCAGGCCATGGTGGCCCGCGTCTCCGCCGCAAGATGGGCGTTGGCCTCATCCTGCAGCAGCGGCTTGGACAGCTCCACGTACCAGTCGCAGACCTTGCCCCAGACAAAGGCGTAGGCAGCGTTTGCGGCGTCGTTGAAGCGGTAGGTGGAGAGCGCCGCGTCGATCTCTTCGCGGACCTTGGCGGTCTCTCCGATGATCCATTTATTCACTGTCTGTGTGACGTCGGTATCGGGTCGGTATTGCGTCGGTATCACGTCGGTGCGTGGCGCGCGGTGGGTAAAGACGTCGTTCATCTCCGCAAAGCGGCAGGCGTTCCACAATTTGGTGCCGAAGTTGCGGTACCCGGCGATCCGCTGTGTGGAGAGTTTCAAGTCGCGCCCCATGGCGGCCATTGCCGTGAGTGTGAAGCGCACTGCATCGGCGCCGTATGCGTCGATCATGTCGAGCGGGTCGAGCACATTGCCGAGCGACTTCGACATCTTCTTGCCCCGCTCGTCGCGGACGAGCGCGTGAACATAGACGGTGTCAAAGGGCTTCTGGCCCACGACGGCATATTGCATCATCATCATCCGCGCGACCCAGAAGAAGATGATGTCAAAGCCGGTGATCAGCGTGGAGGTCGGGAAGTATTTTTGGAGGGCTGCGTTGGCCGCGTCCTGTTCAGCGTCGCCGGTCCAGCCCAGCGTGCCAATGGGCCAGAGGCCGGAGGAGAACCAGGTATCGAGGACGTCGGGGTCTCGGCGAAGAAGGGCGACAGGGACCCCTAGTTCTCTAAAGTCTTTGATTTTCTCGGACTGAGCAACGGGCTTGCTCATCACAGAAAGGCCTTTTGGAACGTCCATGCCCGCCGCCAACAAAGCTCGATTTACGGAGTCCGAGTGCCGATCAACGTCAGAAAACTCTTCATCTATTAAAATGAGCGTGCCTTTCGGGTAAGTTTCAGTTGCCAGCCTGTAGGCATCATCCTTGGTTGCGGCGCAGAACATCTCGTCTTCTCCGGCACGAATAGTTCCGTCTGGTAGGATTTTCGGACCGAACCAAACCGGGATCTGATGCCCCCACCAGAGCTGGCGGGAGATGCACCAGGGCTCGATGTTTTCCAGCCAGTTGAAGTAGACCTTTTTATCCTGCTCGGGGTGGATGGTGACATCGCCCGAACGAACCGCATCAATCGCGGGCTGGACGATCTTGGCGGTTTCGACGAACCATTGGTCGGTCAGCATCGGCTCGATAACCACCTTTGAGCGGTCGCCGAAGGGCTGCATGATCTTTTTGGCCTCGACCAAGGGCACCATGGCATCCCCGGCTTGACCGGGGATCTCGTCGGTTGGTGTGGGCGCGTCGGGGGTGTGAGATCCTCGGGTCGAGCCCGAGGATGACGGTGGGGGGGTGTCGGGAGATCCTCGGGTCGAGCCCGAGTATGACGCAGAGGCAGACGAGGAGGGCGCAGAGGCGGGCGTGGAGGGCGCAGAGGCAGACGTGGAGGGCGCGGAGGTAGGCGCGGAGGGCGCGGAGGCGGGTGAGGAGGGCGTTGTCGCCTCAGGCGTGTCCGGCTCGGCGGGGATCATCACGGCGAGGCCTTCCTCGGTGATCTGGGCCACGACCTGTTCGCGCGCCTGCGGGCCGCTGTCCTCGCCTTTGACGAAAAAGCGGTTGAGGCCCCGCAAGTCGTCCGGGACGAGGTTGATTGCGTCGGCTTCGGCCTCCGAGAGGGTCCGGTTGCCCTTGGCCACGTCCATGGCGATGGCGGCGGCTTCGGCGTAGGGCGCGCCGTCACTGCGCATGTGTCCGCTGGTGTCCAGCAGGCGGTACATGGGGATGCCCGCGCGTTTGGCGACAGCGTAGTCGTTGAAGTCATGTGCGCCGGTGATCTTGACCGCACCGGAGCCGAAGTCGGGGTCCGGATACTCATCGGTGATGATCGGGATCAGGCGGCGGTGTTCCTTGGGTCCCACGGGGATTTCGCAGAGCTGGCCCACGATGGGGGCGTAGCGCGCGTCCGACGGGTGGACGGCGACCGCGCCATCGCCCAGCATCGTTTCGGGCCGGGTGGTGGCGATGGAGATATAGTCGCGGGTCTCGCGCAGGGTCTCTTTGCCGTCTTCGTCCTTTTCGACGTATTCATAGGTCGCCCCGCCCGCCAGCGGATATTTGAAGTGCCACATATGGCCGTCGACTTCGATGTTCTCGACTTCGAGATCGGAGATGGCCGTCTCGAAATGGGGGTCCCAGTTGACCAGGCGCTTGCCGCGGTAGATGAGGCCATCGTTGTACATCTGCACAAAGACCTTGATGACCGCATCGTGGAAGTTGGGGCCCTGGCCTGCGTCCGGGTCGCCCGGTGCACCGCCCATGGTGAAGGCCTCGCGCGACCAGTCGCAAGAGGCGCCAAGGCGTTTGAGCTGCCCGATGATGGTCCCGCGCGATTTGACCTTTTGCTGCCAGACCCGTTCGACGAATTTCTCGCGGCCCATGTCGCGGCGGTTGGGTTCCTGATTGAGCATCATTTCGCGTTCGGTCACCATCTGCGTGGCGATGCCTGCGTGGTCGGTGCCCGGCTGCCAGAGCGTGTCGTGCCCGCGCATGCGGTGCCAGCGGACCAGAATATCCTGCAGGGTGTTGTTGAAGGCGTGGCCCATGTGCAGCGATCCCGTCACGTTGGGCGGCGGGATCATGACGCAGAAGGTGTCGGCGCCTTCCTTGGCGCCTGCACCCGCGGCAAAGCATCCCGCGTCGGTCCAGGCGGCATAGAGCCGGGCTTCGGCCTCTTGGGCGTCGAATGATTTGTCCATGGCCATGGGGTCGTGTCCGTCGTGATTTCGGGTCTGGGTGTGCTCTATCCAAAGTCATGGGCGAGGGGAAGGGGAGGTGTTTGCGCGCATCCGGCTGCTGGCCACTGGACAAGCGGGCGGCTGCCGCTACCCTCCGCCTCGGGCCAGCGAGGTGAAGGAGCGCGCGTCATGGAAAAATTCGGCAAGTCGCAATCGATCAAACGGGTCGAGGATGTGCGCTTTCTGACGGGGCACGGGCGGTATGTGGATGATATCGCGCCTGCGGATGCCTTGCGGGCGTTCGTGTTTCGCGCGCCGGTGGCGCATGCGGTTATCACTGGGCTCGACGTGTCGGAGACGCGGGCGGCGGCGGGTGTGGCGGCGGTGCTGACGGTCGGGGATCTGGAGGCGGCCGGCATGGACATCGCCATGTACGGGGCCACGATCAAGAACCGCGATGGCACCGATGGTGCGGCACCGGAGCGCCCGTTGCTGGCCAAGGGCAAGCTGCGGTTCGTGGGTGAGCCGGTGGCCTTCATCGTGGCGGAGACGCTGGAGCAGGCGCGCGATGCGGCGGAGCTGATCGAGCTTGAATATGACGATTTGCCCGCCAAGCTCGATCTGGCGGCGGGTGGTGCCGCGGTACACGAGGATGTGCCGGACAACCGTGCCTTTGACTGGGGCATTGGCGATCAGGACGCGACGCAGGCCGCCTTTGACGCCGCGGCCCGCGTGGTGCGTCTGGAGGTCGGTGACAACCGGATCATCGTGAACTCGTTGGAGCCGCGCGGCTGCTATGCCGAGTGGGACGCGGGGCGCGTGCATGTCTCCCTGGGGGGACAGGGGGTCTGGGGGCAGAAGGACTTTATCGCAAAGTCCTTGGGCCTAGCGGAGGAGGCCGTGCGGGTGACGACGCCGGATGTGGGCGGCGGCTTCGGGATGAAGGGGTTTCCCTACCCTGAGTATGCGCTGGCGGCGCAGGCGGCACGGGTGACGGGGCGCCCGGTGCGCTGGATGTCGGAGCGCACGGAGGCGATGCTGAGCGACAATGCGGGCCGGGATCTGACCTCCACTGCGGAACTGGCGTTGGGCGCAGACAACCGGATCACCGGTTACCGGGTGCATACGCGCTGCAACCTCGGCGCCTACAACAGCCACTTCGGCCAGTTCATCCAGAGCCAGCTTTTCAGCCGGGTGTTGACCGGCGTCTACGACATCCCCGCCAGTTGGCTGCAGGTGGAAGGGTTCTATACCAACACCACTTACGTGGATGCCTACCGCGGGGCGGGGCGGCCCGAGGCGATTTATGTGCTGGAGCGTCTGATCGACCGCGCGGCGCGGGAGCTGCGGGTGGATCCTGTGGCCCTGCGCCAGCAAAACTTCATCAAGCCCGCGCAGTTTCCCTATGCCACCACCATGGGCGAGACCTATGACGTGGGTGATTTCAACCGCGTTCTGGACCGCGCATTGGCGCAGGCGGATTGGCAGGGTTTTGCCGGGCGTCGCAAAACCGATGCAGACCAAGGGCTTATGCGAGGCGTTGGCCTGTGTTACTATATCGAAAGTATTTTGGGCGATCCTTCGGAGACGGCGAAGGTCGCGTTTAACGAGGATGGTACGGTGACGATCTACGTGGGCACGCAATCCACAGGCCAGGGGCATGAGACGGTTTATGCCGCCTTTCTGGCTGATCAGACCGGCATTCCCGCAGAGAAAATCACCGTGGTGCAAGGCGACAGCGACCGGATCGCCAGCGGTGGCGGCACGGGCGGGTCCCGCTCTGTCACGGTGCAGAACACGGCGACGCTGGCGACCGTGGACAAAATCAGGGCCGATTTTACCGATTTCCTGGCGGATGAGATGGGGGTTCCGGCGGCCCGGATCAGCTTTGACGATGAACGGTTCCGCGCCGAAGGGTCGAACCTGACCCCGACGATGCTGGAAGTGGCCGAGATGGCGCGCGCTAAGGGCCGCGATGATCTGCTGGTGCAGGAAGAGCGCGCCACCCTGCCGGGCCGCAGTTTCCCCAATGGCTGTCATATCGCGGAGGTCGTGATCGACCCGCAGACCGGCGTGACCACCGTCGATCGTTACACGGTCGTGGATGATTTCGGCAATCTGATCAATCCCATGCTGGCCGAAGGTCAGGTGCACGGCGGCGTGGCGCAGGGGATCGGGCAGGCCCTGACGGAGCATGTGGTCTTTGACGAAGACGGGCAGCTGCTCACGGCATCGTTCATGGATTATGCCATGCCAAGGGCTGATGATATGCCGATGTTTTCCTTTTCGTCAGAGCCAGTGCCGTCCACTGCCAATATCATGGGCATGAAGGGCTGTGGCGAGGCGGGGACCGTGGGCGCGCTGGCGGCCATTGCGAACGCGGTACAGGACGCATTGTGGGACAGCGGGGTCCGTCAGGCGGACATGCCCTTTACCCCGCACAAGGTTTGGGAGCTTTTGAACGGTGAGGCGCTGGCAGCGGAATAACGAGCAACACGCGTGCCGACTGCCGCGCGACGGCGGCGGGCTGCTCGGTATGGCCGTGCCCCGTGTCGCCATGCGCGCGACGCGGAGCGATCCTCGCGGTTCCGGCGACGACGAACCCGGCCGGGTTGCCCGCATCTGCGGTGGTTTTGTCGGGCGGCCTTGGGCAGCTGCGCCTGCTTGCCTCGATCATGGGCACAATGGCAGGCGGGCGGCGCGTGCTCGCGGCGATGCGCGGGGCCCGGCAAATGCTGCTGCGCTGAGGCCAAGACCTCGTGATCGCGGCGAGGGGGGGCGAGACAGCTTTGCCCCGGTCCCTGTCGACGATACCGGGCGCGCGGCACGGGGCCGTTCAAAGCGTTTTGGCGGGGTGCAAGTCCGAAAGACGGCGCCTGCGTGCACAAAGCGTGACGGTAGGACGCTCCGCCAGATCGCTGGGCGGTCATCGGCGCAGAGACGCGAAGGGCTTTTCACGGTATATCGCGCCGCAAGTTTGGCGTGCGAGACAGACGGGTGGCGCACGCCCTCGGACACCCGGCGGCGGTGTCCTTTCCTCTGTGCGAACGCAGCGTCTGGCAGGGATGCCGCCCCGTCCGCAGGGGCTCGGCACCGCCCCATATTATCCGCTGACCGGGCCCGCGGCCCCGCATCGGCCCATGCCGTCGACGGTCGGACGGTGCGGCGCATCGGCGCTGGCGCGAGGGTCACCCCATGAGCCGGGCGCAGCGCCAAAAACTCCGCGCCATGAGCCCGGTACGGCGCAAGATCCTGCGGTTCTTCACCCCGCGGTTCTGGCGGAGGCCCGACAGTGATTTCGGGCCGCGCCGGGGTCCGGTGATCCATGTGGTGATCCTGGACGGCACCATGTCGTCGCTGGAACCCGTCTGCCGGACCAACGCGGGCCGTGCCTATCATCTGTGCCGCCGCATGGGCAGCGCGCTGTCGATCTATTATGAACCGGGGTTGCAGTGGCGCGACTGGCGCTCGGCCATGGCGGTGATGACCGGGCGTGGCATCAACCGGCAGATCCGCCGCGCCTACGGGTATCTGGCGTCGCGCTACCGGCCCGGTGACAAGATCTTTCTGCTGGGCTATTCGCGCGGCGCCTATGCGGTGCGGAGCCTGGCGGGGGTGATTGACCAGATGGGCCTGCTGAGCGCGGATCACGCCACGGAACGCAATATCCGCGACGTCTACCGCCATTACGAGGGCGACCCCCGCAGCGAAAGTGCGCGCCGGTTCGCGGCGGCCCATTGCATGGACAGCATCGAGATCGAGATGATCGGGGTCTGGGACACGGTGAAATCGCTGGGGTTCAATGCGCCTGTCCTGTGGCGGTTGAGCGAAAAGCACCACGCGTTTCACAACGACCACCTCAGTCACAACGTCAAGGCGGGGTATCAGGCGCTGGCGCTGGACGAGACGCGGGTGGCCTATAAGCCGGTTCTGTGGTCTTCGCCCGATGGGTATCAGGGCCGGGTGGAGCAGGTCTGGTTTTCCGGCACCCACGGCGATGTGGGGGGGCAGCTCGGTGGATATGAGGCAGCGCGCCCCCTGGCGAATATTCCGTTGGTCTGGCTGCTGGAGCGGGCGCAGATGCACGGGCTGCCGTTGCCCGAAGGGTGGAGCGGCGAGATCGCGCAGGACGCCACAGCCCCCATGCTGGGCACATTTCGGGGCCATGGCCGCTGGTTCATCACCCGGCGCGCGCGCAAGCCGCTGCAGACCCCCTCTGAACAGCTGCATGACAGCGTGATGTTGCGCCGGTCTGTTCAGCCCGCACCGCGGGGCTGGATGGGCTTTGGCAAGACGGTGTAAGAGGGCAGTCACGCCGGGAGCGTCGTCCGACCGCAGGAAAGGCCGCACATGAAACGTCTGATGCTGTGGCTCGGGGCCCTGTGTGTCGCGCTGGCGGGGACAGGGCTGGTGGTGCTTGACCGCTTTTCCCTGCCGGGACCAGCGCGTGTGTCGGAGCTGGTGTTCGAAGTTGCAGGGCAGCCGGTTGCGGGCACGCTCGTCTTGCCTCCGGAGGCGGCATCGGCGGTGGTGCTGCTTGTGCACGGCGACGGGCCGCAGGATCGTTGGTCAGACGGGGGGTATTTCCCGCTGGTCCAGGCGCTGCTGGCGGCGGGCATCGGTGTTTTTTCCTGGGACAAGCCCGGTGTCGGGCAGAGCGGCGGTGATTGGCTGGCGCAATCCATGCAGACCCGCGCGGATGAGGCGGCGGCGGCGCTGAGATTTCTGCGTGATCGCGAGGGTATCGCAGCGGGAAGGCTGGGATTTCTGGGGTTTTCGCAGGCCGGATGGGTGGTGCCACAGGCGGCCATGACCGCGGATGCAGCTTTTGTGGTGCTGGTGGGCCCGGCGGTCAACTGGCGCAGGCAGGGTGCTTATTTCACCCGTCGGCAGTTGGAGCGCGCGGGCCTCGGGCCGGAAGACGTTGCGGAGGCTGTGGCGCGGAACCTGGCCGAGAACGACGCCTTGTTCGGCGCGCAAGGTACCTCTTGCACAGACCGTCCTGATCTAAGCGCCGCGCGCTGCGGTTTCGTCAGGCGCAACTACGGCGCCGATGCAGGTGCTGCCAGCCTGGCGATGACCATGCCGGTGCTGGTGATGGTGGGCGCTGAGGATCTCAACGTGGATCCCGGTGAGACGGCAGAGGTCCTCGGACGCAACCCGCGCCACGATGTGCGGATCATCCCGGCGGCGACCCACAGCCTGTTGCGTGCGCGGCACTACAATCATCAAACACCGCAAGACTGGCCGCTAAGCGCGCAGCTCAGGTTCCTGCTTGCCGGGCAGCGGGCATATGCGCCCGGTGTGCTGGATCAGATCACCGGTTGGATTCTGCAGCAGCCGTAGGCATGCACTGGCGCGGCGAAAACCCCGCGCCAGTGCCCGCATCAGAGCCGCCACTGCGGCAGTGGCACCGGTGGCGGCTCCTCAATGGGCGGTAACCCCACATCCTGACGCAGATGAGCCGGCAGGACCGCGTGGCCGCGCGGCGGGGCACCGGCACGCCGGGTTGGGGGTCTCGCGATCCGGGCGACAAGCCGCAGCAAGAGCCCGCGCGAGCGGTTCAGGGGGAGGTAGATTGAAATACCGGGCATAGTGCTCTCCTTTGAAGGGGGGAAAGCCGCCACATGAAGGGGGATAGATAAAAGGCCGCATCACGTGGCGGCCTTTGAGGGGGGAAACCTGTCGGACCGCTTACCGGGCGTGTACGCCTTGCGCTTTCAGCATATCGGACGGCAAACGGAACATGATGTCTCTTTCCTGGTCAGAAGGTTTCCTGCTTGATCTCGTAGCAACTATGGTGCGTCTTTTCAACTCATGCGCAATGCAGTGGTCGAAAATTGCCGATTGCGCCGTCTCTGGCGGTGAGCGGACGCAGCGATCCGGCGGCATGCAGTTCCCGTGAGCCAATAAGTCGTGACCGGATGAAGGGTGCGGAACCGGTCCGCGTTTTTGGTGTCGCACGAACCGCGTGGGGCAACCAGAGGTGAAGACAGGCGACCCACTGGATGCCGCAAAAGGTCCTCAGCCCGCGCAGGCCTCCCCTTTGCAGAGCAGGCGTGCGGGATGCTGAACCTCGCAAAATGGGGTGGTGACGGGCGTGGCTTGGGGCCGGGAAACGGCAGTGCAGCATGTCTCAAGAGAGCGGGGCGCCGCGCCCCGACCGAGGGCCGAGAGGCGATGATGGGGATGGGGAGACCCTCGATCCCCGTCGCTTTGGCGCTGTTTGGCTGCCTGAGACGTGGTCGACAAGGGGCTGCCGTAACCGATCCTTTCATGGGAGGGCAGGGCCTGCGCGTGATAGGTTGGGACGATCCAATGACGCCTTGCGCCGAGTGGCCTCGCCAGCAGCACAAACCGGTGATCAGATGGGATGTAGAGACGGGACGCTGGGCTCGGACGGGTTTGACGGTTTTCGGCCAATGCCTGTCGTCGGAGCCAAGGACCGCCAAATATGGTATGGGTGTTGCATTCCTTTCACGTATTTTGAGGACCACATGGCATTCCTGAGACTGATCGTCCTGATCTGCCTCGCCACGGCACATCCGGCTTTTGCGCAGGGCTGCGACTGGGCCAGCGATCCGGCCGGACACCGGCAGCATCCCGAATACGTGACGCGGTTCCAGCAGGTCGCGCCAAATTGCGGGGCGCAGGAGCTTTCCTACGTCAGCGACATGGTGATGAATTATGCCCTGAAAGTGAGAGGATTGCTCTCGGACCCGGCGCTGCTGGATCGGCAGATCTTTGATGCGCTGACGCTGTTGTCGCCGCGGTGTAAGCGACTGTGGGCCCCGATTTCAACAGCGCCGTTGCCAGAAGCATGGGCGTCTGGGTGCCGCCCGGATACCCTTTTGGGGGTGGCGGCCAGTTGCCTGTCGATGACTACGACGTGCAGGGGAGAGGCGGGGTGATTTGTGATCGCAGGACATGCGTCGTGCCCTAGCGGCAGCCGAGCCGGTTGGCGCGCTTTTGTCGGCGGTGGCGGCGCGTTGAGCCTTTCAGTATCTCCAACGTAAAAAGTGTCGCGGGATGCAGGCGCCATCTCCGCTTCGGCAATCAGGCGATCCTGCGGTACATTCTGCGGGCGTCGAGGGGTCTGCGTTGCGATAAGGTTTGAACGCTTCGACGCCCGAGGCGCGCCCGCGCGGCATGCAGTTTGCCCCGTCGTCCTGTCAGCGCATCTTTCGGTCGGGTGGCATTGTCCGGCACCGGTGTCAAAACAGTAGCGGTTGAATGGCCATCACGGTGGCATCCGGACCCTACAGCGGTGCTGACGATCACGCTTGTCTTGCCATGGCTTTAACCACGCCGTCCTTGAATCGCTGGCCGATGCCCCGGTGCCGCGCCGCGGCGTCTTGCGCGGTTCCTCGGCAGGCGCTGATACGGCTGGTCGTGGTTGCTACAGGGTGCCCAGGTGATACTGGCTGACGGGGCTGGCGCCGTAAGGCAGCCCTGCCTCGAAGGTCAGAACCGACCCGTCTGCACGGTTGATGCAGAATGCTGTGGTCCGCAATTTCGACACCTCGGCCACTGGCACAAGCGCGCCGTCCCATCCGCCGAGCGGGTGATCATCGCACCGGGAGAAAGACGGCAGATCGAAGATATCGGTGGTTTTGACGGGGTCGGTCATCCGGGCGCCTTCGTCGATGTAGCGATCAGGGAAGGCGGGATCGTTGCAGACCATGTCCTGGATGTGCACCCGCGCGTCCCATCCGAAGTCATTGAACGCCTCACGGGGCGGACCGTTGCGCTCGGGGTATTCGGCGTCATAGAGGCCCAGCAACGTGAAGCGGTCCGCCCAGTGCTCGGTCAGACCCTTTTTCGCGTAGGTTGTGCGTGTCTGCGCGGAGTTAAAGAGCGACCACAGGCCGTGACGCGGTTGCGGTTTCAGATCGCCGGGGTTTGCGGGGGGTGCGATGAACTTGAGCACCTTGCCGCCCTGATTGCGTTGGCCGACCAGACCCGGGCGTCTGTCGTTCAGGATCCAGTTGGCGAGGATGATGTAGTCACGCAGGGCAACCGCATCGAGCGAAAAGGTCGCGTGACAGTTGTAGAACCGGTTGTTGTAGAGACACCAGTCCTGGGCGCCGGTTTCGGGTTCAATCGCGTTGTCGCGGATGAAGGCGAAACTGTTGTCATGGATGCGGACGTGGCGGTTGCGGCGGATGCTCGGGCCCTCGTCCGTGACCGAGACACGGTTCTCGCGGATGTCCATTCGGATGGCGTTGAAAGCATGGCTGATGGCACAATTGCGCACTATCACATCGCCTTCGATATCGAAACTGCCCAGCATCGCGCCGTTGAAGAAGCTGGCGTCAAATTCCTTGGGCTTTGCTTTCACCTCGCGCCATGTGACGCGGCCATCCCACATGTCATGATCCGGATCCTGCACCCATCTCACCCCGTCGAGGATCAGGCCTTTTGTCGGGTGCAGATCCGTTTGCCGCGCGTAGAGAAAGTAGCGCCCGCCGGTGCCCGAGCAGTCCCGGACCGTGATGTGCTGGCAGGATCGCAGGTAGATGGCATTGGGCCAGCAATGCTCGAAGTGCAGGTTTTCAAGGACGATATGATCGGCGCGAAACAGTCTGAAAAAGGCGAAATCGCCGTCGAGCGGTTCCATGCCGCCGTGCCGCCCGTCCTCGCGGGTGCGGCCGCCGTCCAGAATGGCGCGGGCGCGCTGTGGTCCCCGGATGGTGATGGGAGCCTGCGGCGTGCCTGAAATGGCGATGACCACCGGGTTGGGATAGCGGCCCGGCAACAGCTCGATCACGTCACCGGGCGTGGCCTTGCCCAGGGCTGTCTGCAGATCAAAGGCCCAGTCAGAGGACTGATCCGCGGTTTGGTATCGGCGCAGGCTGGGTGCCGCGAAAATCACTGCCATGATCCATCCAATCAAGTCTTGCCATATTGCCCGAGTGGAGCGTGAGCGGGACAGGTCGCGCAAGTGTCTTGCCGGTGAAGGGGGCATTGCGCCGTGGTGGGAGCACGAAAAGGGCCTTGGCGGGCCAAAGCATGGCGCCGTTTGATGATGCCCACGCGGATGTTTCAGTGGGGCGGCAGAAGCGCCCGCGCGCCCCATAGAGGGGCCCGCGTGCGCTGCCCGGGCGGATGCCCGGGGGCGCTGCTCTCAGGTCATTTTCAGAATGATGCAGGTGGTGGAGCCGGTCGCGTAGAGCTTGTCGTCCGTCACGCCGCGGATCTCGCCATTGGCCACGCCGGTGGACCGGCCTGCGTGATCGACCTCGCCCAGGCAGGTGATCTGGGTGCCGAGGGGGATGGCGCGGATGATGTTGATCTTGAATTCCAGCGTTGTATAGACCGATCCGCGCGGCACTTTGGTCATGACGGCGCAGGCCATGGCGGAATCGAGCAGCGTGCCGTACCAGCCGCCGTGAACCGTGCCCATGGGGTTGGTCACCTTGAATTCCGGCGTGCCGCGAAAGACGACGCGCCCATCGCTGACCTCGTGGAGCGCGTACCCGAGCGTTTCCCCGATGGGGGGGCCGGGGTGGTGCCCGGCCAGAATGCCTTGCATGAATTCCAGCCCTGACATGGACAGGAGCGTCTCGCGGCTCATCAGATCGGCAGGAGAGGTGGCGATGGTCATGGTGTGCTCCGGCGATGGGTGCGGGATCGGCTATGACCATTGGTGCCGGAAGGGCGGGGCTGTTTCAAGTGGGGACTCGGGACAGGCGATACCGGTTGTGGGCTGTCGCGGTGATAAGGGACCAAGACGCGGACCGGCATGGCGCGCGGATGGCCCTGGTTTTCTGGGATCGTTTATTGGTGGCATCCTGCGCGCGCCCGCAGCGCGGGCGTCAGGCTACGTCGCGCACGCCGGTCAGCGCTTGGGTCACGCCCAGGGCATGACAGATCTGGCGTGTCATCTCGGGCCGGTTCAGCGTGTAGAAATGCAGGGACTCCACGCCCTCATCGAGGAGGGTCGAGCACATCTCGGTGCAGAGCGCCGTGGCCAGGAGGTCGTGCCGGTCGTCACGGATCGCAGCCTCGAACGCCTGATCGAGCCAGGCAGGCACCTGCGTGCCGCACCGGGTGGCAAAGCGGCGGGCGTTGCCCCAGTTGACGATGGGCAGGATGCCCGGTGTGACGGGCGCCGTGATCCCGGCGGCAGCGCAGGCGTCGCGGAAGCGCAAAAAGGTCTCTGCCTCGAAAAAGAACTGGGTGATTGCTTCGGCGGCGCCTGCGTCGATCTTGGCCTTGAGCCAGTCGATATTGGCCTGCGGGCTTACCGCGTCGGGGTGGCTCTCGGGGTAGGCGCCCACGCGCAGGGTGAAAAGCTGCGTCTCGGCCAGCGCCTCCACCAGTTCCACCGCGTCGGCAAAGCCGTCGGGATGCGGGGTGAAACGGTCTTCGCCTTCGGGCGCGTCGCCGCGCAGCGCCACGATGTCGGTGACGCCGGCTGCGGCAAAGCGGCGGGCGGTGGCCAGCGTCTCTTCGCGGGTGGCGCCGACGCAGGTGAGATGCGCTGCCACCGGCAAGCGGGACGTCTTGTGCAGCGTATAAGCCGCGTCATGGGTCAGATCCCGGGTGCTGCCGCCCGCACCGTAGGTTACCGAGAAGAAGCGCGGCGCCAGCGGTGCCAGCGCCTGGGCCGTGTCCCAGAGCTTGAAGGAGGCATCGATGGAACGGGGCGGGAAGACTTCGAACGAGACGGCGGGGGTGGGCACAGGCAACGATCCTCATGGTTTGCGCCCTTGTGCCACGGGGTGCTTCGTGAGACAAACTCATAACTCTCATCTTTAACATGAGCGCTCTATGCATATTGAGTTTCGACATCTGCGCACCGTGCAGGCCATTCACGAGGCGGGAGGTCTCGCGCGGGCGGCGGAGCAGCTGCATATCACCCAGTCGGCGCTGAGCCACCAGATCAAAGGGCTTGAGGATCAGGCGGGGGTCGAGCTCTTCGTGCGGCGGTCCAAACCGCTGCGGCTGTCGCCCGCGGGCATGCGCTTGCTGAAACTCGCGCGGCAGGTGTTGCCGCAATTGCAGGCACTGCAGGAGGAATTCGCGGGCCTGCGAGACGGCAGTGCCGGGCGGATGCACATCGCCATCGAGTGTCACGCCTGTTTCGAGTGGCTGTTTCCGGTGTTGGAGCGGTTCCGCAAGACCTGGGGCGAGGTGGATGTGGACATACGGCCGGGGCTGGCCTTTGACGCGCTGCCGGCTTTGCTGAAGGAGGAGGTGGATCTGGTCATCTCGTCCGACCCCGAGGATCTGCCGGGGGTCACATTCGTCGAACTCTTTGATTACGCGCCGGTTTTTGTCGCTGCGAGCACCCATCCGCTGGCGCGCAAACCTTTCGTGGACGCAGGGGATTTTCGCGGTGAGACCCTGATTACTTACCCGGTGGAACGCAGCCGTCTGGATGTGTTCAGCCAGCTTTTGATCCCCGCAAAGGTAGAGCCTGTCGCGATCCGGCAGGTGGAGTTGACGGCGGTGATCCTGCTGTTGGTGGCCAGCAACCGCGGCGTGTCGGTGCTGCCGGACTGGGTGGTGCGGGAGGTCAAATATTCCTCGGATTACATCACCCGACCGCTGACGGCCAACGGCATCACGCGCAGGCTCTATGCCGCCGTGCGGGAGGGGGATCTGGACAAACGCTACATGAAAGATCTGCTGGATCTTGCAGGCACAGAGGCGCGCAAGCTGCAGGACGCCTGAGCGTTACCGGACCTGCCATGTGCAGCGGGTGTCTGCCTGCCAGCCTGCCTGGTGCAACAACGGCGTGTCCGACGTGGTTTGCGGGTGGCCAAGGCACAGATAGCCCGTCAGTGCCCATGTGGCAGGCGCGTCGAGGATGCGGTGGACCTCGACCGGATCGAGGATCGACACCCATCCCAACCCGAGGTTTTCCGCCCGCGCCGCGAGCCAGAGCGTGTGGATGGCCATGACCGTGGAATAGCTCAGGGTTTCGGGCATGGTCTGACGACCCAGGCCGCGGCCCTCGGCCACTGCCAGATCGGTGAAAACAGCCAGATGCACCGGTGCCTCGCGCAGGCCCGCGAGTTTCAGTGCGAGATAGTCGCGTTGTGCTGCGTCCTCATACGCCTGTGCTGCCGCGGCGTTGCAAGCGTCAAAGCTGGCGATGACTTCTGCGCGCCTTTGGGCGTTTTCCACCTGCAGCACGCGCCAGGGGCGGGCGTTTCCCACCGAGGGCGCATGCTCCATGCTGCGTTGCAGGCGGGTCAGACAGGCAGGATCCACCGGGTCGGGCCGGAAATGGCGTACATCCCGCCGCCAGATCAGCAGGTCTTGCAGTGCTGTGCGGTGGCTCTGGCGCATCTGCATGGGTATTGAACCTCGACCGGGACAGGCGGCGTCAGCGCTTGAGCCGTGCTGCGCGACCACCGCGCCGCTGGGTGATCTGGCCTTGCCGCGTGGGCAGCTCTGCCATCACGGCGCGGCGCGTTTCGGGTGTCATGCTGGACCAGTCGGTGATCTCTTCGATCGAGCGCAGACAGCCGGTGCAGAGCCGCGCCTGAGGGTGGATCACGCAGACCTTGATGCAGGGGCTCTCGACCTCGTTGCGGCGCCAGACGTCGTCGGTCATGCTTGTATCCCTTGCTGTCGTCTCAGTGCGCTCAGCCGGTCGAGCGCGCCTTGCAGAATGTAGCCCGCGGCCACGTGATCGATGACTTCGGCGCGGCGGCGGCGCGAGGTGTCGGCCTCCAGCAGCGCGCGCTCGGCGGCGACGGTGGACAGGCGTTCGTCCCAGAAGGTGATCGGCAGGTCCAATCCCGCCTGACCCGCAAGGTTGCGGGCAAAGGCGCGGGTGGACTGGCATCGCGGCCCCTCGGAGCCGTCCATGTTGCGTGGCAGACCCAGCACCAGCCCGCCGATGGTGCGGGCTGTCAGGATCTCTGCGAGCCTGGCTGCGTCCTGCCCGAACTTGCGACGCTTGATCGTCTCCAGCGGGGTGGCGATGGACAGCAGCGTGTCGGAGACGGCGACGCCGATGGTGACCGTGCCCAGATCGAGCCCGGCGAGGCCCCGGCCCGCAGGGAGCGCGGCGCTGAAGTCGGCGAAATCCTCGAATATCATTCGACCACCTGCGCCCGGCGCCCGGCCCGCAGCAAGAGATCCAGCGCGCGGGTGTCCTCGGCAAAGACCACGACGGCGTTGTCATAGACGGCGCGGGCCTGACCGTATTGGCCCAGAACGCCCAGGGCGGTGATCAGCTGGGCCCAGTCCTCCACCGGGCCGCCTTCGGTGGCCAGCCGGTCGGACAGACCGCTCACCATGCTCTGGATCATCTCCATGCGGGCGGCGGGGCTAAGGTCTTCGGCGGCCTCGATATCGGCCGCATCGGGCCCGCGCCCGGCGCCGATCTCGGGCAGCTGGTAGGTGACGCCCGCGCGAAAGGCCATGTCCTCGATCTGGTTCAGGATCGGCGGGATCCAGGGTGCGCTCTCAGGTCCTTCGCGCAGCAGCCTGTCCCACATGCGAAAGGCGGTATCGGGCCGCCCGGTCTGAGCCATCATGAGCCCCACATAGTAGCGCGCGGTGCCCTGGGTCGGGTCCAGTGCGAGCGACCGGGTGACAGCGCTCTCGGCCTCAGGCGAGACATAGCCACCCGCGGCCAGCACCAGCATATCGGCGTAGTTGGCAAAATCCCCGGCGGTGGCCTCGTCCCCCTTGAGCGCGATGACCCGGGCCTGCGCACGGTGAGCGGCACGGAAATTGCCCAGATTGGCCTCGTTCTGGGCCAGCAGCATCTGGCCTTGCAGATCATCGGGGCGGTTTTCGACGGTGGCGCGCAGGCGGTTGACGAGTGCGAGATAATCCGGGCTGACCTCGGCGGGGTCGGTCGCCTCCGGCATGCCCGCTTCGGCCTGTGCCTGGGTGGGCCTGTCGGCGCGCGCCGTCTCGGCAAGGGCGATGCGGTCGGCCAGTGCCAGATCGCCGTAGCCCGGCGCGCCGATCTGAAGATACAGCGCCACGCTGCCCGCAGCCAGGATCACCACGAGAACCGCGCCGGTCAGCGCTGGCGCACCGCGGGTTGCATCCCCCTGCGCGCCGCTTTGTTGCAATGCCGCGTCGGCGGCCAGGATGCGGCGCGACACCTCTGCGCGCACCCGTTCGGCATCCGCCGCGCTGACGATGCCGCGGGCGAGATCACGCTCCACTTCGCGCAGCTGGTCGCGGTAGACGCGCAGGTCATAGGCAGCAGGGGGCAGCGCCGTGCCGCGGGCCGGGGCGCGCAGGCCGAGTGCCAGCAGGATGGCCACCCCCACCGCGAGACTGCCCGCTAGAATCCAGAATATCGTCATGCCTGCCCGCTCCCTCTGCCTCTCACTTAGCGATCCCGGCGGGGGTGCAAAAGGGGCAAGGCGCAGGTTTTCCGCGGCGAAGCATCGCAATTGCCAGCCATGTCGCAAACCCGTTAAAAAACGCCGCGCGGGGTCTGGCGGATTTTGCAGGCTCAAGCAGAACGATAGCACCGGGGGCGGACGCGCGTCCGGCCGACCGAAATGGGGTGACTGGGCCATGAAACGCTATTCCGTCTTTGCCGTCGCGCGCGAAGCGATGCGCCATCATATGGGATGGGAACGGGCGTGGCGCGCGGCGCAGCCCAAAGAGCGCTACGATGTGATCATCATTGGCGCTGGCGGGCACGGTCTGGCCACGGCCTATTATCTTGGCAAGCGCTACGGCGTGCGCAAGGTCGCCATTCTGGAGAAGGGCTGGCTGGGGGGCGGTAACACCGGACGCAATACCACGATCATTCGCAGCAACTATCTACAGGATCCCTCTGCGGCGCTCTACGAAAAATCCCGCAGCCTGTACGAGACCATGTCTCAGGATCTGAACTATAACGTCATGTTCAGCCCCCGCGGGGTGATCATGCTGGCGCAGACGCACCATGAGGTGCGCGGTTACCAGCGGACAGCGCACGCCAATGCGCTGCAGGGGGTCAAGACGGAGTTTATCAGCCCCCGCCGTGTCAAGGAGCTGGTGCCGATCATCAACATCGACGGGCCACGCTACCCGGTGCTGGGCGGGCTCTGGCAGGCGCGCGGTGGTACGGCGCGGCACGATGCGGTGGCCTGGGGCTACGCGCGGGCGTGTTCGGACATGGGCATGGACGTCATTCAGCAGTGCGAGGTCACGGACGTGCGCCGCGAAGGGGGCCGTGTGGTGGGCGTGGACACCACCAAGGGCGCCATCGGGTGCGACAAGCTGGGCATCGTCGTGGCGGGGAACTCGGGGCATGTCGCGGGGCTGGCCGGGTTCCGGCTGCCCATCGAGAGCGTGGCGCTGCAGGCGCTGGTCAGCGAGCCGGTGAAGCCCTGCATGGACGTGGTCGTGATGGCCAATACGGTGCACGGCTACATGAGCCAGTCAGACAAGGGCGAGATGGTGATCGGTGGCGGCACCGACGGCTATAACAACTACACGCAACGCGGGTCATTTCACCATATCGAGGAGACCGTGCGCGCGCTGGTGGAGACCTTTCCCATGATCAGCCGCCTCAAGATGCTGCGGCAGTGGGGCGGGATCGTGGATGTGACCGGTGACCGCTCGCCCATCCTGTCGAAAACGCCCGTCGAGGGGGTTTTCATCAACTGTGGCTGGGGCACGGGCGGGTTCAAGGCGACGCCCGGTTCCGGCTGGGCCATGGCGGAGCTGATCCACAAGGGGCACGGGCCGCTGACCGATGCGTTCGGGCTGGAGCGTTTTCGCGAGGGGCGCTTTATCGACGAAAGCGTGGCCGCAGGGGTGGCGCATTGATGCGGGTCGGTGTGGCCTGCAGCGCAGCTGCGAGATCAGGCCGGCGTGTATTTTTACGCCCGGGTGGTGCGGTGCACGAAATCCAGGCCGGTTTATCCGCTACTGCATCGGTCAGCGCCTCAAAGCGCGGAAATGAAGGTCGCTTGCGCGCGAACGACAGGCCAGGCTCACAGGTAGTTCCTTGCGGTGCGTTGTCGGCTGATACCCTGCGCGGCTCAGCTGTCCTGCGTCTTGCGCCCTTCGCCCGCAGCGCTGCCAAAGGCGATCAGGTTGCTGACGTCGATCTCGCGTCCGCCGCGGGCGGCCTTGCGGGCCGCGATCCCGCGTCGTTCCAAGACCAGCATCACCACCGCCCCTGCGGCAATCACACCGAAAACCACCATCGCAATCGTTGCTTCGCTCATAAAATACACCCTCTGTGCTGTTTGGCTCCTATTCTAGCGCGATCCTCACGGCTTGGCGACCGGGCGCGTGCGGTGTTTTTTGGGAACATGTGTGCAGGACCTCGCGTTCACTCTCCGATCGCAATGCGAAAAGGAGAAAGAACATGGCTGATCAATCCAACACATCTTCGGGCGGTAACACCGGTCTTGCCTTTGTCGTCGGTATGCTTGTCGTGGTGGTCGGGGTCCTCGCCTACTTCATGCTGGCAGATGGCGCCGGTCTCGCGGTCGAGGGTCCGGACAGCGCGCTGGAAGGTGCCGCAGAGGCCATCTCCGACGGCTGACGATCAGGCAGTGTCCGCCGCGACAGCTCCTTGGGGACGCGCGGCGGACACTGCAAGCCCATCGGCGCCATTTAGCCAATGGATCAAGGCAATTCCGGCCCCCTGCCGCCGAAACAAACCGGGGATTTTCGCCGATATTGCGACCCGTTTCCCAGCCGCCACACTGGCCTCCCGTAACAAGGAGACTGATAAATGGCTGACTATACGACACAGACAAACGACGGTGTCAGTGGCAAAGGCATCTTCATCGCGCTCGTGGTTATCGGCGCGTTCATCTTCCTGCTTGCCATCGTCGGCACCAGCAGTGTGCCCCCCGGGGAAGGCGACGCGACAGCGCCCGCCGCCATCGAGAGCGCACCTGCGGAGCCCGCAGCACCCGCTGTCATCGAATAACACCGACCACCACCCCCTCACCGCATCAGGCGGGCGTCCTCTGGCGCCCGCCTTTTTGCGTTGCCTGCCCGCAAAGGGAGCCTGCATATGCTCATTCTGACCTGTCCCGTGTGTGGCGTGACCTCCGAGGAAACCGAATTCCACGCCGGTGGTGAGGCGCATCTGACCCGCGTGGGTCCCGCTGGCGATGAAGAGGCGTTCGGTGACTATCTCTTCACACGGGAGAACCCGCGCGGCGTGCATTTCGAGCGCTGGCGCCACGTCTACGGCTGCGGCAAGTGGTTTCACGCGGCGCGTTGCACCACCACGCTGGAGGTCTTCGGCACCTATTCCGCGCAGACCACCGAGCCACCTCAGGCGATCCGCGACCGCATCTCCCAAAAGCGACCGGGCTGGATCTGGAGAGATTTCGCATGATGTTTCACCTTGCCAAAAAAACTCAAATCCCCCTGGCTCAACCAAGCGGACCGACCGACCATGAGTAAAAGACTTGCCACCGGCGGCCGGCTGATCGACCGGCAACACCCGCTGGAGTTCACGTTCAACGGCAGCAAGCTGCGGGGGTATGGGGGCGATACGCTGGCCTCGGCGCTTTTGGCCAACGACCGGATGCTGCTGGGCCGGTCATTCAAGTATCACCGTCCGCGCGGGCTGGTGGCCAGCGGTGCCGAAGAGCCCAATGCGCTGGTTCATCTGGGAGAGGGCACCGCGATGGAGCCCAACCAGCGCGCCACCACCACAGAGCTTTTCGAGGGCCTGAGCGCGCAGAGCCAGAACCACTGGCCCAGTCTCGAGTTCGACATAGGTGCCATCAACGCGCGACTGGCGCGGTTTTTGCCTGCCGGCTTTTACTACAAGATGTTCATTCACCCGCGACCGTTCTGGAAACACGTGTTTGAACCCATCATCCGCCGCTCCGCCGGGCTGGGGCGCGCACCGGTTGCGGGTGATCCCGACACCTACGAACACTTCCATTTCTTCTGCGATGTCATGGTGATCGGCGGCGGGATCGCCGGGTTGCAGGCGGCGCTGACTGCGGCGCAGTCCGGTGCCAAGGTGCTGCTGGTGGAACAGACGGCCCATTGGGGCGGGCGCGCGCCGTTGGATGGTGGCACGGTTGCGGGCTCCCCTGTGGACAACACTGTGGAGGAGATGCTGGCCGCGCTACGCGCTTTGCCAAACGTGACGCTGCGCAGACGGTTGATGGCGGCGGGCATCTATGACCACGGCTATGTGCTGGGCTATGAGCAGCTGCGCGATCACGCGCCGGACGCGGACGGCCCGCGCCAGCGCCTCTGGCGAATCCGGGCGGGCCATATCATCACTGCCACAGGTGCGGTGGAGCGGCCCCTGTCCTTTGCCGGAAATGACATTCCTGGGGTGATGCTGGCCTCGGCCATCCGCGATTTTGCCGTGAACCATGGCGTTGCGGTGGGGCGCCGCACGGTGGTGGTGACCAACAACGATGACGCTTATCTGACGGCCTTTGCGCTGCAGGATGCGGGTCTGGAGGTACCGGTGATCCTCGATGCACGGGTGCTGGCAGAGGACAGCGCCGCCATGGCCCGCGCCAAATCGCTGGGGATCCGGGTGCTGATGGGGCACGGCATCGCGCGCGTGCTGGGCGGCAAGCGCGTCACCGCCGTGCAGATCTGCAGTCAGGCGGGCGATGGCACCGTGCTGGAGCAGATCGGCTGCGAGGCGGTGGCCATGTCCGGCGGCTGGTCGCCGGTGGTGCATCTGTGGTCGCACTGTGGCGGCAAACTGCTCTGGGATGAGACACAGGCGCATTTCCGGCCGGATGTGGACAAATCGCCAACAGGTGCGGACGGTGCCGCCTTCGTCAGTGCCGCGGGGGCGGCCAGCGGTGCCATGCGGTTGGCCGATGTGCTGAGCAGCGCCACGGCGGCAGGGGTGCGGGCGGCGGAGGCCGCTGGCTTTGACCCGGGGTCCGTCGAGACGCCGCTGGCCGAGAGCCCAGAGGAAGCACCGATCGCGCCCGTCTGGCTGATGCCAGCGCATGCCGGGTACGACCTGCGGTCCAAGGCCTGGCTCGACTATCAGAACGATGTGAAGGTGTCGGATGTGGAACTGGCCGCCCGCGAAGGGTTCGAGAGCGTCGAGCACGCCAAGCGCTATACCACGCTGGGGATGGCCACGGATCAGGGTAAGCTGAGCAACATCAACGGGCTAGCCACGCTGGCTGCGGCCCGCGGGTCCACCATTCCGGAGGTGGGCACGACAACCTTCCGCCCGCCCTACACGCCGATCTCCATGGGATCCATCGCGGGTGAGGCGCGGGGCGAGGTGTTTCAGCCCATCCGGCGCACGCCGCTGCACGACTGGCATGAGGCCAACGGCGCGGTCTGGGAGCCGGTGGGCCAGTGGCGCAGGCCCTACACCTACCGCCGCGCGGGTGAGAGCACCCATGACGCGGTGATGCGCGAGACCCGCAACACCCGTGAAAACCTCGGGCTGCTCGATGCCTCGACCCTGGGCAAGATCCTCGTCAAGGGACCCGACGCGGGCAAGTTCCTCGACATGCTTTACACCAACATGATGAGCACGCTGAAGCCGGGGCGCTGCCGCTACGGGCTGATGTGCTCGGAGAACGGGTTTCTGATCGACGACGGTGTCGTGGCGCGGCTGGATCAGGATACGTTTCTCTGCCACACCACCACCGGCGGCGCCGAGCATATTCACCAGCATATGGAGGAATGGCTGCAGACCGAATGGTGGGACTGGCGGGTCTGGGTTGTCAATGTGACGGAAGCATACGCGCAGATCGCCGTCGTAGGTCCGAACGCCCGAAAGGCGCTGGAAAAGCTGGGCGGCATGGATCTGTCCCGCGAGGCGCTGCCCTTCATGGGCTGGGCCGACGGGACACTGGGCGGCTTCCGGGTGCGGGTCTTTCGGATCTCCTTTTCTGGTGAGCTCAGCTATGAGATCGCAGTGGAGGCAGGCCAGGGCCGGGCGCTTTGGGATGCGCTGATGGTGGTGGGCTATGATCTGGGTGTCATGCCCTACGGGACCGAAGCGCTCCATATTCTGCGGGCCGAAAAGGGGTTCATCATGATCGGCGATGAGACCGATGGCACGGTCATACCGCAGGATCTGGGGCTCGACTGGGCGATCTCCAAGAAAAAGGACGACTACATTGGCAAACGCGCGCAGGCGCGCAGCCATATGACCGATCCCGCGCGGTGGAAACTGGTGGGCCTGGAAACCCTGTCGGGTGCTACGCTGCCCGACGGAGCCTATGCGGTAGGCGAGGGGATGAACGCCAACGGTCAGCGGGTGAC
Source organism: uncultured Roseobacter sp. (assembly GCF_947496515.1). Lineage (GTDB taxonomy): Bacteria > Pseudomonadota > Alphaproteobacteria > Rhodobacterales > Rhodobacteraceae > Roseobacter. The sequence goes on from NZ_CANMDB010000006.1 coordinate 46,733, forward strand.
CATCGGCCGGGTGACGTCCAGCTACCGCTCGCCGAACCTGGGCAAGGGGATCGCCATGGGGCTGGTGCTGAACGGACCGGAGCGGATGGGCGAGGTGCTGGAGTTCCCCGGGACCGACGGCGCAACCTACCGCGCGCGCATCGTGGATCCGGTCTTCTACGACAAGGCGGGGGAGAAGGCGGATGTCTGAGCCGGTGACAGCCCTCGGCGGTGCGGTGTTCGAGACTGGCATTGCGACGGTGCGTGAGGAACCGGTGCAGGGCATGATCACCCTGCGTGGAGATCTGGAGGACAGCGCGGTCCGCGCCGCCGCCATCGGCGCCAGCGGTGCGGAGATGCCGGACCGCGGGACCATCACCACCAGCGAGGATGCAAGCCTCGCCTGGATGAGCCCGGATGAACTGATGCTGCTTTGCCCGCACGGGGAGGTGCCCGAGCGGCTGGCACGTTTGCAGGAGGGTCTGGGGGATGCCCACGCGCTGGCGGTAAACGTCTCGGACGCCCGCGCGCTGCTGAGCGTTGTCGGGCCAAAGGCGCGAGACGTTCTGGCCAAGCTCTGCCCGGTCGATTTGAGCCCCGGTGCGTTCACCCCCGGCATGTTCCGACGCACCCGGATGGCGCAGGTGGGGGCCGCGTTCTGGATGCCCACAGAAGAGACATTTCGGGTCGTCTGTTTTCGATCTCAGACACAATATGTTTTTGATGTGCTGACTGTTGCCGCGCAAAAAGGGTCCGATGTAGGGATCTGGCCGGATCCGACGGGAGGCGGTTGACACCCGCTGCGGTCGGCGGATACTCGCCTGCAAACTGGTCTGGGTTGTGAGATGCCGGGCCCTAGAAAACAGTTGGAAAAGGTGACGAGTATCATGACGTATCGTGCAGTAATCGGTGCGGCGCTGCTGGCGCTCAGCTCTCTGGGGACATCTGCCAGCGCGGCGGAAACGGTCTATGACTGTACGGCATCCTACCGGTCGCCGAACGGGTTCATCGGCCCCCGGGTCGTGTTCTTCATTGACGAGGGTCTTGGCACCGTACGGATACTTGATAACATGATCCAGTCAGTGAAGGGCGGCCCGATCCGGGGCGAGATCAGCTCCAGTTCGGGCACGACCGACCGGCTCGCGTGGCGGGTGACGGACGTGCGGACGACACAAGGCGTCTACAACATCCGGTACAAGGCAACGCTGAACCGCAAGTCCGGGACCTACCAGATGCGCGCCGTTGGCTTTAACCATCGCTGGCGGCCGAAAGGCGAAGGCAGCTGCACGGTCTCGCGTTGACGCTATGACCATGCGGCTGACGTCAGTGACCCGTCTCGTGGCTGTCTGCCTGATCGCTGGCGCGACAGTGACGGCGGCATCATCAGCCGTTGCGCGGGATGCGAAGGGCGTTCTTTATGACTGCGACATGCAGCCATCCAAGACGAATGATTTCTGGATCTCGACCAAGATTGGCATCGTGGTGTTGAACGACGGATCTGTCGTTGTGTCGGACGGCGTTTCGCTCAACTACCCGGGTGGTACCGCCAGGGCCGCGCTGCAGCGCAATACGGATCGCGAGATGCGTTTGGACTGGCGCCTCGCCGGTGGGATCGGGAAATCGAAGGACAGGGAGTTTCTCCTGCCGGATGCGGAATATAGCGCGGTGATTGAAAAACCGTCCAACCGGATCCATGTGCGGGGCTGGTTGCCGGAGTTCCGCAAGCGGTTCAGCGGCTCCGGCACCTGCACACCCCGGGTCAAGTAAGCGGCAGAGCAGTCGCGGTGCCACCTGCGGAATTCTCCGCCTTTCGGAACTTTTAGGACTGGTTAACACTTGAAGTCCTGAGCGGCTGCGCTTTTTGTGCACTGTACCCAACTTCAATAACCAAGGGGGCCCGACATGGCTTTTTCACTTCCCGATCTTCCCTACGCGCATGATGCGCTGGCATCCAAAGGCATGTCCGCGGAAACGCTGGAATACCACCACGATCTGCACCACAACGCCTATGTCACCAACGGCAACAAGGCGATCGAAGGCACGGAGTGGGAAGGCAAATCGCTCGAAGAGATCATCAAGGGCACCTATGACGCCAGTGCCGTGGCGCAGAACGGCATCTTCAACAACATCAGCCAGCTGTGGAACCATAACCAGTTCTGGGAGATGATGGGTCCGGGCGATGCAGGCATGCCGGGCGAGCTGGAGACAGCCATCACCGAGAGCTTTGGCTCCGTTGATAAATTCAAGGACGACTTCAAGGCGGCGGGCGCCGGTCAGTTCGGTTCCGGCTGGGCGTGGCTGGTCAAGGACAGTGACGGCAGCCTCAAGGTCACCAAGACCGAAAACGGCGTCAATCCGGTATGTTTCGGGCAGACGGCCCTGCTGGGGTGTGATGTGTGGGAGCATTCCTACTACATCGACTTCCGCAACAAGCGGCCCGACTACCTGTCGAACTTCCTCGACAATCTCGTGAACTGGGAGAACGTTGCCTCCCGAATGTAAGCCAGCCGGCTGGGCCCGCGCGCGCATCGAACGGCAGATATTGCCCGTGAACGGCCACTGTCCTCGGGGACTGTATCCCGAAAAGAGTGGCTAAGGCGGGCGCGCCACATGAACCGGCGCAACGGACTGCAATCACAGTTACCCAGAAGGCCCCGTCTCTTGCGGGGCCTTTTCGCTTGTTGGTGGTCGGTTTTGCGCGCAAAACCATGCGGAAGGGAACGCGCATGGCCAGTCAAGCAGTCAAGGGTGTCGCGGCCATGGTCGCGGCCTGTAGTATCTGGGGGCTGTCTCCGATCTACTACAAGGAACTGGCGCATGTTCCGGCGCTGGAGGTGCTGTCGCACCGGATGATCTGGTCGCTGGTGATCTTCGGTCTGCTGCTGGCGGTGCAGGGGCGGCTGGGCGCCATCATCACGGCGTTACGAGGCAGACGTGCCTTTGCACTCATAGCGGTCGCCTCGCTGATGATTGCGGTGAACTGGTCGCTCTTTATCTGGTCGGTGCAGACCGGTCATACGACGCAGACCTCGCTTGGCTACTACATCTATCCGCTGGTGGCGGTGGTGATCGGACGGCTCGTCTTTGGTGAGCGGCTGACCCCGCTGCAATGGCTGGCGGTCGCATTGGCGGCAACGGCGGTCGCGTTGCTGACCTTCGGTCTGGGCACCGCGCCGTGGATCGCACTGGCGCTGGCCGTGACCTTCGGGATCTACGGCCTGATCAAAAAGCAGCTGGATCTGGGCCCCGTGGTCTCTGTCACGGCGGAGATATTACTGCTCATCCCCCTTGCCGCCGCGGTTCTGTTGCAAACACATCACAATGGTGGGGCCGTGCTGGGGGGCGATCTGCGCACCGCGGCGCTGCTGATCTTTGCGGGACCGATCACGGCGCTGCCGCTCATTCTGTTCAGCTATGCGGCGCGACGGCTGACCATGACCTCCACCGGATTGCTGCAGTACATCAACCCCACCTTGCAGTTCGGCTGTGCCGTTTTCATCTTTGCCGAGCCCTTCGGACCCTGGCATGTGGCGGCCTTTGCGCTGATCTGGACGGCGCTCGCGCTCTATTCCGCGACGGCCCTGGTGCTCGACAACGCCAGACGCAAGGCCGCGCGTGCAGCGGCAGCATCGGGCACGACCTTGTAGTAGCCGTGCAGGCAGTCATCGGCAAAACCCTGTTCCGTCACATGGCGCAGCAGCGTCAGCAGCGGATCCCAGTAGCCTTCTGTATTTACGAGAAAAACGGGCTTTTCATGCAGGCCCAGCTGGCGCCATGTGAGCACCTCAAAGAGCTCGTCGAGCGAGCCCGCACCGCCCGGCAGCACGACCACCGCATCACAGTTCATGAACATCACTTTCTTGCGTTCATGCATGGTTTCGGTGATCACATAGGTGGTCAGATCTGTCTTGCCGACCTCCCAGGCGACCAGATGCTGAGGGATGACGCCGAAGGTCTCGCCACCCGCCATCTGGGTTGCGCGCGCGACCGCCCCCATCAGGCCGACGTCACCGGCGCCGTAGACCAGCCGCCAGCCTTCCTCGGCGATGGCATGCCCCAGGGCTTCGGCATCCGCGAGGTAGGCCGGGTGGGCACCGGGGCGGGACCCGCAGTAGACGCAGACGGATGTGTGGTGCATAACGCGATCCTCATCGTTGAAATCTATGACAAAAGTGATTGTCGGTGTTTTGACCGGTGATACTGCAGTTGCTATGTAGTCTCAATTCTCGCGGCGGCCTGCCTGCGGGTGAAAATGTGGAAAGAAGAATAGGGTATGGCGGAGCAGGGCTCTGACACGGGATCGGGAAGCGGCTGGCTCTGGGGGGCAGGTATCGTGATTGCCACGCTGGTGGCGACCGGGGTTTACATGGGGCTCGACCGCGATACCCCCGTGGCGGATGCGACACAGCCCCTTGCGCAGACGCCCGTTGAGGAAGGTGCCCCGGTCGAGGAAGCGCGCACCACCGCCGAAGAGGAAGAGACGCCCGGCGAACAGACGGCCCAGCCCAGCATCGATGCGGTTCGGGTCGAGCCGGATGGGCTGGCCGTCATTGCCGGTCAGGCTGAGCCGGGGGCGGAGGTCTCAGTTCAGGTTGACGGAGAGGAGATCGCGCGCGCAACGGCGGACCAAACGGGTGCTTTTGCCGCGGTTGGCGATGTCGCACCAGATGCGGGCGCGCGGGTCTTCACGCTGGAGGCGACCAATGGGGAGCATACACAGCGGTCGGTCGAGGATGTGATCCTCGCACCGCTGCCGGCCGCCCCTGATCCACAGCGCGATGTCGTCACGGCCCTGGCGCCGGAGACGCCGCGCGCGCCGGAGCCGCCAGTTGAGACCGAGGCGCGCGAGAGGGGAGCGTCGGATGCTGATCCCAAGGCCACGGCGCAGCAGGCACCGCCGGACCGAGCGGCAGTGGCGGAGGCCGGGACGACCGAAGGTGGTGCCTCAACGAACGTCGAGGTCCAGAGCGCCGCGCAGGCGCCCTCAGATGGATCAGAACAAACGGCAGGCGAGACCCCGGCGGCCCCGGCTGCGGCGGCGGAGCCTGCGCAGTCGGTTGCGGTGCTGCGCTCCACCGAAGAGGGCGTGGAACTGCTGCAATCGGATCCTGAGCCCGCGGATGGTATCAGCATCGACACGATCGGGTATAGCGACGCAGGTGCGGTGCAGCTGGCCGGGCGCGCGGCTCCTGGCACCTCCGAGGTGCGGGTCTACCTCGACAACCGGTTTGCCACGGCGCTGTCGCTGGATGAGAACGGTGTCTGGCGCGGAGCCGTGCCGCAGGTGGCTCCCGGGCGCTACCGATTGCGTGTCGACGAAGTGAACGAGGCAGGAGATGTGACCAGCCGGATCGAGACACCGTTCCAGCGTGAGGCACCCGAAGTGCTGGCCGAGGCGACCGCGGACCGCGGCGGCGCTGTCAGCGCGGTGACGGTGCAGACCGGCGATACGCTCTGGGCGATCGCGCGGGAACGCTACGGTGAGGGGGTTCTCTACGTCAGAGTGTTTGAAGCGAACCAGCGCGACATTCGCGATCCGGATTTGATCTACCCCGGGCAGGTATTTGATTTGCCTGTGGACTAGATCCCGGTACGCGCGGTGCAGACGGGTCTATTGGTTTGATGCGCATATGATCGGACGGGTTTCGCGGATGGAGAGATGCGCCTCCGGCGGGAGTTTATCGGGCAAGATGAGAGAGCTTTGGTGCTCTTTGATGCTCGGGGAGAGCTCTTTCACGACAGTGGACCTTTGAAGGGCAAATGGGGTGCGGTGTTGATCCGTAGGGAGATCTAGGCGCCGGGCGTGAGGTTCGCTCCCGTGCCGTCTGCGGTTGGTGTGGCGCGCATTTAACTGGTGGCATGTGGGAATTCTCCCGCAATTGTCTGGTCATGCAGTGGGTCGTGACTTAGGTAACCGGTCCGAGAGCCACGCAGGACATGTGATGCCAGCCGACACCACCAGCACAGCGAACCAGGGTACGGCCGCCTCTGAGGTCAAGACCGATGAGGAGGAGCGTCAGTCCGGGCTGCGCACCATTCGCAAGGTCGCACCGTACCTGTGGCCCAAGGATCCTGCCTGGGTGCGTCACAGGGTGATCGTGGCGATGGGGTTGTTGATTTTCGCCAAGCTGATTTCCGTGACAACGCCGTTTTTCTACAAGGGTGCGGTGGATGCGCTGGCCGAGGAAGGCGTGCCGATGCTGGCCCTCGGAGCGGTGGGGCTGACGGTTGCCTACGGGATGGCGCGGCTGATGACGGTAGGGTTTCAGCAACTGCGGGATGCGGTTTTTGCGCGCGTGGGACAGCGGGCCTTGCGGATGCTTGCGTTGGAGACCTTCGGTCACATTCACCGGCTGTCGTTGCGCTATCACATCGGGCGCAAGACCGGCGGGCTGAGCCGCATCATCGAGCGGGGTGTGAAGGGTGTCGATTTCCTGTTGCGGTTTTTGCTCTTTTCCATCGGGCCGTTGCTGCTGGAGTTGTTGCTGGTGGGGGTCATTCTCGCCGTGGTGTTCGACATCTGGTATCTGGTGGTCGTGGCGGGGACCATCGCGCTTTATGTCTGGTTTACCTTTGCAGTGACCGAGTGGCGTGTGCGGCTGCGGCGGGAGATGAACGATCAGGACACCGACGCCAATCAGAAAGCCATCGACAGCCTGCTGAACTTCGAGACGGTGAAATATTTCGGCGCCGAGGCACGCGAAGCCCGACGCTATGATGCGGCGATGGAGAAATACGAGCGCGCGGCGATCAAGACGAGCTATAGCCTCGCCTTTCTGAACTTCGGCCAGTCGCTGTTGATCACGATGGGGCTGGTCGGTGTGATGGTGATGGCGGCCGTTGGCGTACAGCGCGGAGATCTGACGGTGGGCGATTTCGTCATGGTCAACGCCTATATGGTTCAGATCACGGTGCCGCTGAATTTCCTTGGCACCGTCTATCGCGAGATCCGGCAGGCGCTCGTGGATATGGGCGAGATGTTCGATTTGCTGGAGCAGCCTGCGGAGGTCACCGACCCGCCCGGTGCCAAGCCGTTGGACGTGCAGGGCGGGCGGGTTGAACTGGATGACGTACGGTTCGGCTACGATGCGGCGCGCCCCATTCTCAAAGGGGTGAGCCTGGTTGCCGAGCCCGGTCAGATGGTGGCGATCGTCGGCTCCACCGGGTCGGGAAAATCGACCATCGGGCGGCTGCTCTTTCGGTTCTACGATGTGGGCGGCGGGGCCCTGCGTATCGACGGTCAGGATGTGCGAGAGGTGACGCAGGACAGCCTGCATGCGGCCATCGGCGTCGTCCCTCAGGACACGGTGCTCTTCAACGATACGATCCGCTACAACATCGGTTACGGCCGCGAGGACGCGGGCGATGCGGAGATCGAGGCGGTGGCGCGTGCCGCCCAGATCCATGATTTCATCATGGCGCTTCCGGATGGCTATGAGACCACCGTGGGGGAGCGGGGGCTGAAGCTGTCTGGCGGAGAAAAACAGCGCGTGGGCATCGCGCGGACGCTGCTGAAGGATCCGGCGATCCTGCTGCTGGACGAGGCGACATCGGCGCTGGATTCCGAAACAGAACAAGAGATCAAGGAAGCGTTGATGCAGGCGGGGCGCGGGCGCACGGTTCTGACCATCGCACACCGCTTGTCGACGATCGCCGAAGCAGATCAGATCATCGTGCTGGAGCAGGGGGAGGTGGTGGAACGCGGCCGGCACGAGGCGTTGTTGCAAAAGGGCGGCCGCTACGCACAGCTGTGGGCGCGGCAACAGTCGGAGGATGTTGGCTGATCCGCGTTTGAGACACGGTCGGGGTTTTGGGTGGAGACGGGCACCATCTGGCGGTGAGGGGACCCCCCTCACCTCCATCGAGGAGGGTCGGGGGCTGCCTGCCCCTGCGGGTCAGGCAGCGGGGTCGATAGCGAGTGTGCTGAACACCACCGGGCCAATGGGTACCGCCGCATCCGTTTGCGTTTACGACAGCCATCGATGTCAAAGACCTTGGACCTTTGCGTCGCGACGCGTCCACGAGATGAAAGCTCAGCCGCGGCTCTCACGGTGGCGAGCCCGCCTTCCGCGCCCCTTACGCTCGCAGCTCTTGGGAACGGCACATCGCTTTTGCATAGGCCTTTTCGTGATCTATCCGTGCCAGGTATCTTTGAGCCCGCGCAATGACGTCCTTTTTATAGTGCTCAGGCCCGAGCATTTTCCTGTCATTCAGCGCACGGGTGTCGAGGAGATCGAACCGGACCCGTTCCAACCTGCAGGTCCAATGCGCTGAGGTTTCACCTGACCACTTGGCCGCGTGATAGTCCAACAGTCGTTTTCGGATGGAATACCCATGATAATCAAACGCCAGACAGCCGTCGGTGACAAAGATATGGTTGCCCGCAAACCCGTCACCCGGGATGATTCTCTCGGCGTAAAAGCCGGGCAGTGGCGGTGTCGCCAGATATGTGCCTGCCAATATGGCACATGCACCATGCCCGAAAAAGATGCGGTCAGGTAATGCCCATCTCCGGTCGGGGTCTTTCTTTATGCCGGGTCTCATTCTGTATATGGGGCGCACTTTCTGAAATCGGGTTTTGACTCTTGGTGTCGGCGCTGGTCTTTCCTTCGGTCGGGTCAACGGGCGCGGGACCGCTCGGCATTCGGTCAGATTTGTGCAGGTCATCGCTGCGGGGGTGTGACACTGAAAACCGTGGCTCTGCCTATCACCTGCCGGCGGCGGACAGAGCCACGGTTCTGTGCAACGATCGTCCGGCTTATTCCGCGGCCACCGCCTTGGAGGTCAGCTTGTCGAGCGCGCCGGTCATCATGGTGATGTATTTCGCATCCGCTGCCAGACCGTGCGTCGCTGCCAGATCGGCGGGATCGTGATAGGCCACATGCACCACACCCTCCGCATCCGCGTAGGCAACAACCCGCAGCGGCAGGTCGAGCCCGGCGGTCTGACCATCCAGCATGGCCGGTGTGCCGAGCTTGGGGTTGCCGAACATCAGCATCTGGGTGGGGCGCAGATCCATATCGACCGATGCCGCACCTGCGGCATGATCAACGCGGGCAAAAACGGTGGCGCCGGCGGCCTCGACCGCGGCTTCCAGCCGGTCGATGGTGTCGGCCACGGAATGGGGGCTGGTTTTTTCGATGAGATCGGCAGCCGCGGTGGTGCCCATCAGGGCGAGGCTGGCGGCGAGAATGGGTCGGGTCATGTGCTTTCCTTCTTGGCAAGTGCGAGGGCCTTCTACCACGCTGTTTGAGGGTGTCGCCTCACAGCTGCGTGACAGGCGTTATTCAGCTGCGCGGACCTGCGCAGGCCGGTCGGCGGGGGCCGGGGGTGTCGGGTCCTCCCACAGGATCTCGCCCGAAACGACGCGGCGGGCGTCTTTCTGCAGCGCCCAGTCGCGTGCGGCGCGGCTGGCCCGGCCCATGGAAAGCTTGGCCAGTGCGGTTGCGATCCACTGCACGTAGGTGGTGGCCCAGACCCGGATGGCCAGCATCGAGGGCGTCACCACCAGCGTCAGCACCGTCGCAATCCCCAGACCGAAGACGACCGCCGTGGCCAGTTGCTTCCACCAGAGCGCCGTCGGGCTGTTCACCGTATAGCCACCCTCGGCGAAGTTCAGGCTGAGGCCCAGCATCATCGGTGCCAGTCCGGCCATGGTGGTGATCGTGGTCAGCAGCACGGGCCGGATGCGCGCCTGTGCGGTGCGGATAATCGCCTCGATCCGTGGCATGTATTGCGCGTATTCCTGATAGGTATCGATCAGGATGATGTTGTTGTTCACCACAATGCCCGCCAGCGCCACGATGCCCGTTCCGGTCATGATGATGGAGAAGGTCTGATCCATCACCAGCATGCCGATCAACACGCCTGTGGTCGACAGCACCACCGCCAGCAGCACCAGGACGGCGTTGTAAAAGCTGTTGAACTGCGCCAGCAGGATGATGAACATCAGACCAAGCGCCGCGGAGAAGGCGGTCTGCAGGAAGGCCTGGCTTTCGGCCTGCTCCTCCTGATCACCGGTCCATTCATAGCTGATACCGTCGGGCAGGGCGGTGCTGTCCAGCCACTCTGTCAGCACCGCGATGCGTTCGTTGGCGTTGATCGGCACAAGCCGCAGGGTGCCCGCATCAAGGCCCGCCTGCAGGTTCCGGCCGGGCTCGGCCTGCCTGTCGGTGATCTTGTAGCCGATGCCCTCTGCGGTGGTCAGATCCGCATCTGCCCCAGCCGGGCGCAGGGTGGCGAGGGTGATGTCGGTATCAATGCCGTTCTCGCGCCGTGTCTCGACCACCTTCATCAGCCCCACGGCCACATCGGCCTTCACATCGTAATAGCGTTCCTGGTCGATGCGGTTGATCTCGGCCAGTTTGGGAACGGGCTTGCGGGTGATGAAATTCGACAGCGGGATCAGCCCGTCCGGCGTGCGGACTTTCAGCGTATCGAGGGTGGAGAGCACGCGGTCTTTCTCTGGCAGGCGCACGCGGATGTCGATCTCCTCGTCTGAGGTATCCACCCGCATAGTGTCGAGCATCAGGCCGCGGGTGACCAGTTGAACCATGGCGCCCACGGTCGCCACATCGGCTCCGTAGCGGCCCGCTTTCTCCACATCCACGTCGATCTGCCAGTCGATCCCGGGCAGGGGGCGGGTGTCTTCGATCAGCGCGAGCCCGGGCGTGCGTTCGAACTGCGCGCGGGCCAGTGTCGCTGCCTCCGCCAAGGCGCCGAAGTCATCGCCGAGGAACCTCAGATGCACCGGTTTGCCGCTGGCCGGACCCTGCGCAATGTCGAGGATCTCCGCCCGGACGCCGGGGATCTGCTGGAGCGCTTCGGTCAGCTCGGCGATTACCACGTCACCGTCCAGATCGGGCCGATCTGCGCGGTCGACCCAAGGGATCGTTTCGAACTGGACCTGGCCGATGGTGTCCTGCGGTGTCGAGCCACCGCTGGTATCGGTATTGAGCCCGCCCGCGCCCGCAAAGGAGAACGCATTGATGATGCCGGGGTGTGCCAAGACGATCTCCTCGGCCTCGCGCACGATATCATCTTTCTCCTCCAGGCTGAGGTTGCCGCGGGCCAGCACGTAGACGATGCCCTGCTCCGGCTCGGATTCCACGAAGAACTCGGTGCCGTTGTTGTTGTTGACGAAATACATCAGCACGGAGCCGACAAAGACAAAGACCGCACCTGCCATCACCAGCGGCATCACCGGGTTGCCCGCAATGCCCGCGATGACGTGTCCGAAGGGGGAACGGCGATAGCCTGAACGTATCTCTGGCGGTTCTTTTGCAAAGAACTTGCTGGCCAGCCATCTGCCAAAGCGCCCCATGCGAAGAAGAAGCCCCAGTGCGGAAACGACAAAGACCAGCGCCAGAATGAGAGCGACCCCAACCCCAGCAGTGGTCGCTGCTATGACTGCAAAAACAATGGCCAGAGTTGGCAAAACCGACCCGAGGATATCGAGCGAGTCCATTGCCGCGAATTGATCTTGAATGAACGAAAAGGGAAACGGCGGCGGGGCGTCCGGATCGCTAGCGGGCGGCGGTCCCGCAGTTTCAATGCCAAGCATACCAAGGAACAGGCCGAAGATAATAACCGCGAATACATACAGGATAAGAACGCCGGGAATAGCCAGTGGCAGATGGAAATACAGCGGCAACTTCGCCACGACTTCCATATAGTCCGACATCCAGCGCTCCAGACGTCCGGTGACGCCGCCCATGACGGGCAGGTAGATGAGCGCCACCACGAGGCTGGCAGACAGCACGAAGATCAGCGTAACGGGCAGCATCCCCATGAACTCCCCCGGGACGCCGGGCCAGAAAAGCATGGGCAAAAAGGCGCAAAGCGTCGTCGCGGTGGAGGAGATGATAGGCCAGAACATGCGCTTGGCCGAGTCCACATAGGCCTGCATCGGCCCCATGCCTTCCTGCTGGCGCTTGTCGGCGTATTCCACCACCACGATGGCCCCATCCACCAGCATGCCGACGGCGAGGATCAGCCCGAACATTACGATGTTCGAGACGGAGATGCCCATGAGCGCCAGAAAGGCGAAACAGAGCAGGAAGGATGTGGGGATCGCAAAGCCCACCAGCAGTGCGGCACGGATGCCCAGGGCGGCGAGCGACACGATCATCACCAGCGCGATGGCCGTAAAGACCGAGCCCAGCAGCTGCTGGACCATGCCGTCAACGATGCGTGACTGATCGTTGGAAGTGCCGACCTCCACCGCCGCGCGCAACCCCTCGGGCCAGAGCGCGCTTTGCTCGGCGATCACCTGTTTGACCAACCCGGTGGTGTCGATCAGGTTGTACCCCTTGCGCTTGACGATCTGCAAAGCAACCGTGTTACCGCCGTTGAACCGTGCGGTGCCGGTGCGGTCTTCGAAGGTCGGATTGATCTCGGCCAGATCGCCCAGGGTCACCACCCGGTCGCCGTTGGTCTTGATGGGCAAATCGTAGATGTCCTGAGGTTCATCGAAGGAAGACGGGATCTTGACCGAAAAAGCCCCCTGCGCCGTGTCGATCTCCCCCGCGGCGATCAGCTGATTGTTGTTTCGCACGGCATCCAGCAGCTCGCCCGCGGTCACGTTGTAGGCCTCCAGCCGCAAGGGATCGATCAGCACCTCGATCATCTCATCGCGGCTGCCCGCGATGCCTGCTTCCAGCACCGCATCAAGGCTTTCAAGCTCGTCCTGCAGGTCCTTTGCAACGCGGATCATCGTCCGCTCCGGCACCGGGCCGGTGAGGTTCACCACGACGATGGGAAATTCGGAGAAGTTGATCTCTGTGATGGAATACTGCTCGGCCCCATCGGGGAAATCCGCCTCAGCCCGGCCCATGGCATCGCGCACATCCGCGAGGATCTTGGTCTTGTCCCAGCCAAACTCGAACAGTAATGCGACACCGGCGTAGTTTTCGGCGGCCGTAGCGGACATCTCGTCCAGCCCGTCGAGATCGGCCAGTTCCGTCTCCATCGGTTGGACGAGCAGCGTCTCGCTGTCCGCGGCAGAGATGCCCGGGAACGGGACCGAGACGAAAAGCGCGGGGATCTCGATGTCCGGTTCGCCCTCTTTCGGCAGGGTGGTATAGGCATAGCCGCCGACCACGATGCTGAGCATGATGAAAGCGATGACCATACGCGCCCGGCCTGCGGCCCAGTCGACAAGCCCCGTCATTGGCCAAGCTCCCGGTAGGTCGGATCCACCTTGACGCCGGCGATCACGAATTCCTGCCCCCGCACGATGACATCGGCCTCGGGCGGCAGACCGGTGAGCCAGACGCCTTCGGGAGTATCGCGCATGAGTGTGACGGGATGAAAGTCCACGATGGCCTCGGTATCGACCGTCCGCACACCCAGCATGCCGTCGTCATTGAGCGTCAGGGCGGACTGCGGCAGCAGATGCGCTTCGGCGCCCTCCGCCGAGATGAGGATTTCTGCGGTCTGCCCGTCCCGGATACGGCCTTGGGGATTGGGCACCTGCATCTCGACCCGGAAGGTCCGCGTCATCTCGTCTGCCGAGCTTGACAGAAACGACACTTCGCCGCGCACCTCTTGTCCGCTCGCGGCGTCTGCTCCGCCGGTCAGCGCACCGGTACCGCTGACCAGCCGTGCGACCGCCGGTGCGCCGACGCTGACCCGCGCAACTTCTGTTTCGGGCACGAAGGCCACCAGCTTGATCGGGTCGAGCTGGATGACCGTGGCGCAGAGCGATCCGGGCTGCAACAACGCGCCGAGCTCTGCCGTATCACTCTCCAACAGCCCGTCAAAGGGCGCGCGGATCACCAGCCGTTCAAGTTCCTTCTGGGCCGTGGCGACGCTCGCCTGCGCGCCGCGGATGCCCGATTGCGCAGCCTGTAGCCCGGCACGCGCGCTCTCCACACCTGCCTCGGCGGTGGCGACGGCAGCTTCCGTGTTGGCCAGACGGGTGGTCGAGGCAAAACCGCCTTCGCTCAGCTTGGAGGACGCATTGAGGTTGATGCGCGCCTCTTGCAACTGGGATTGTGCCTGGGTCAGCCGCGCCTCGGCCTCTGGGACCCGCGCCCGGGCCTCGTCAAGCTGGGCCTCGGACTGGGCAAGTGCCGTGCCGCGCGTGCCTTCCTCCAACATACACATCGGTTCGCCCGCGGTGACCGCACGGCCTTTGCGCAGCGGCTCTGAGGCGACGATTGCAGAGGTTTCTGCACGCACGTCAACGGTGCGTGCGGCTTCTGTCTGACCGCGCAGAACCACCGCCGTGTCGATCTGGCGCGCGACCGAGCGGGTGACAAGCACCTGAACGAGGTCTTCTGCCGCCTCCGCGCTTGTGCTCGGTGTCTCGTCTGCCTCGATGCTCTCTTCTGGTGTGTCGCTACCGAAAAACGCCATGACTGCCGGACGGTCGAGGATCAAAACAGCCAGCAGGGCCGCGACCAGCAGGGCTGCCAGAATGGAAAAGATACGCATCGCGATCGCCTCATCTTGGATGCCACCGGTGTCAGGTGTCCGCGCGCCTGGCCGGAGCAGCACTTTCTCTTACGATAAATACGGTGAACTGACCAGTTCAGATCTGTTATTTTGGCAAGGTTTGTGAACTGGGCGAAAACCTGCACAGCCGGGGGTCTTGGCTTGCCATCCCGGTCAGGCTAAGAGGAGCGCAACACGAGCGTGGGCAGGTGAGTATGAGCGATACCGACAGTTTCATCGAAGAGGTCAACGAAGAGGTCCGTCGCGACCGGCTTTTCGGCCTGCTCAAACGATACGGCTGGATCGGGGGGCTGGTCGTCGTTCTGATCGTCGGCGGGGCGGCCTGGTCGGAATATCGCAAGGCCGCGGCGCGCGCCGAGGCGGAGGCGCTCGGCGATGCGATGCTGGGGGCGCTGAGCGAGGACACGCCCGAGGCGCGGCAATTCGCACTGGAAGACGTCACAGCGCAGGCCCCCACGGCCCGGGTGCTTCTGGCAATGCTGACCGCCGCTGCGGCGGAAGAGGCAGGCGATGTGGAGGCCGCCGTGGCGGAGCTCAACGCGGCTGCGACCTTGCCCGAGGTTGGCGAGATCTACCGGCAGGTCGCGGCCTTCAAGGCGCTGACACTGCAGGCCGAGACGCTGGACGCAGCCACCCGTCGCCAGCAGTTCGAGGCACTGGCCCAACCCGGCGCACCGCTGCGGCTTCTTGCGCTGGAACAGCTGGCGCTGATCGACGTTGCCGAAGGCGAAACCGACGCTGCGATTGCGCGGTATCAGGACATCCTGGACGATGCGGGTGTGACCGCGGACTTGCAACAACGCGCCTTACAGGTGATTGTGGCCCTGGGGGGAACCCCTGATACGAGCGGGGCGGCGGGCAGCGGCAACTGACGCCGCTCACTGCACAAAAAGCCGCTCTTGCGGCGGACGATGAATAGCGAAGGCGAGCAGGCGATGATGCAGTTTCCGACAACCTCAAATCGGGGGCGATATGGCCTCGCCGTGCTGGCGGTGGCGAGCCTGCTGAGCGCCTGCAACGAGCCCGATACCATTTTGCCCGGCAAGCGCGAAGACATCCGCTCTGCGATTGCTGACGGGGATACGAGCACGCTTGCCGCCGTGACCCGGGACGCCCCGCGCGCGATCCGACTGCCCGCCGCGCAAAGCAATACGGAGTGGCCCCAAGGCATCGGCTCACCCGCCTTCCGGGTCAGCCATGCTGCCCTGTCCGGTGCACCACAGCGGATCTGGAGTGCGGACATCGGTGCAGGCGACGGACGCCGCCAGCGGATCACAGCAGATCCGGTCGTGGCCGGGGGGCTGGTCTACACGCTGGACGCCCAGGCACAGGTCACGGCCACATCGCTGGCCGGTCAGACGGTTTGGCGGACCGACGTGGCACCCGCACGCGATGATGCGGCGGCGGCAACGGGTGGTGGGCTTTCCTACGACGGGGGCCGGGTCTACGCGGCTGTGGGGCATGGCGCGCTCGTGGCGCTGGATGCGGCCAGCGGGAATGTCATCTGGCGGCAGAACCTCGAGGGCACCGGCTCCGGCAGGCCCACGATTTCGGGTGGTCTGGTCTATGTGACCGCCGGGGATGATACGGGCATTGCCCTCAATGCCGATACCGGGCGCATTGTGTGGCAGCTGTCGGCATCGCCCGATATCAACAACGTCCTGGGCGCGCCGGCGCCTGCGGTCTCGGAGGATCTGGCGATCTTTGCCTTTGGCTCCGGCGAAGTGCAGGCCGTGTTCCGTCGCGGCGGGTTGCGTCGCTGGGATGCCTCCGCTGTGGGTCAGCGGTTTGCGCGGGCTCTGGGGGCGGTCGAGGACGTCACCGGCGCTCCGGTGATCGCGGGCAACACGGTCTATGTGGGTAATCAGGCGGGGCGGATCGTGGCGCTGAACCTCGATTCCGGTGCAAGGCTGTGGACCGCGCGCGAAGGGGCCGTCGGGCCGGTCCTGCCCGTGGGCGACAGTGTTTTCGTGATTTCTGAACTCGGAGAGCTTTTGCGGCTGGATGCCTCCGATGGCACACGGATCTGGGGCACGCAGATGCCCAATTTCGTGAATGACAAGCCGCGCAGGCGGTCCGAAGTCTTTGCGCATCACGGTCCCGTTCTGGCGGGCGGGCGCATCTACGTGGCCTCCAACGACGGGCTGTTGCGCGCGTTCGACCCCGAAAGCGGCGCGCTCGTGCGTTCCACCCAGATCCCTGGCGGTGCGACGACCGCGCCGGTCGTGGCGGGCAACGTGCTGTACGTGGTATCCACCGACGGTGATTTGCACGCTTTTCGTTGACGCTCATCTGGGGTAAAGCGCGGGCTTGTTGCAGCGCTCGGAGCCTTTGAGATGTCCTTTACCCTTGCTATTGTGGGCAGGCCCAATGTGGGGAAATCCACGCTCTTTAACCGACTTGTCGGCAAGCGTCTGGCCTTGGTTGATGACCAGCCCGGGGTGACCCGCGATCTGCGCGAGGGGGCGGCACGGCTGGCGGATCTGCGTTTTACCGCCATCGACACCGCCGGGCTGGAGGATGTCACCGACGACAGCCTGCAGGGCCGCATGCGGCGTCTGACCGAGCGTGCAGTGGACATGGCCGATGTGTGCCTTTTTATCGTGGATGCGCGGGTCGGCATCACCCCCTCCGATCTGGTCTTTGCCGACATCCTGCGCAAACGCGCGGGCCACGTGATCCTGGCGGCGAACAAGGCAGAGGGCGCAGCCGCGGATGCCGGTGTGCTGGAGGCCTATTCGCTGGGTCTGGGCGAGCCCATCCGGCTGTCAGCGGAACATGGTGAGGGGCTCAACGATCTTTATACCCATCTGATGCCGCTGGCGGACGGTTTCGCCGCGCGCGCCGCCGAGGACGCGCCCGAGGTGGATGTGACCCTCGACGAGGACGAGGGCGATATGGAGGCCGAGACGCCGATGCCCACGGCCGCCAAGCCGCTGCAGGTGGCCGTCGTCGGGCGGCCCAACGCGGGCAAATCGACGCTGATCAACCGGATCCTGGGCGAAGATCGTCTGCTCACCGGGCCAGAGGCGGGGATCACCCGGGATGCGATCTCGCTTCGGATTGACTGGGCGGGGCCGGAAAGCCGGGACAACCCTGAGGGTGATGTGATTCCCATGCGGATCTTTGACACCGCGGGTATGCGCAAGAAAGCCAAGGTGCAGGAAAAGCTCGAAAAGCTGTCGGTTGGTGACGGTTTGCGGGCGGTGAAGTTTGCCGAAGTCGTCGTGGTGCTGCTGGATGCGGCGATCCCCTTCGAGCAGCAGGATCTGCGTATCGCCGATCTGGCCGAACGGGAGGGGCGTGCGGTCGTGGTCGCGGTGAATAAATGGGACATAGAAGAGGACCGGCAGGGCAAGCTGCGCGACCTCAAGGAGAGCTTTGAGCGGCTTTTGCCGCAGTTGCGGGGGGCGCCGCTGGTGACGGTCTCGGCCCAGACGGGACGGGGTCTTGACCGGCTGCATGCGGCGATCCTGCGCGCCTATGAGGTCTGGAACAGGCGGGTGACCACCGCGCAGCTCAACCGGTGGCTGTCGGGCATGCTGGAGGCGCATCCGCCTCCCGCACCGCAAGGCAAGCGCATCAAGCTGCGCTACATGACCCAGGCCAAGACGCGGCCCCCTGGTTTCGTGGTGATGTGCAGCCATCCCGACAAGGTGCCGGAAAGCTACAATCGCTATCTGGTCAACGGGCTGCGGCTGGACTTTGACATGCCGGGCACGCCGATCCGGCTGTGGATGCGCGGCCAGAACGAGGCAAACCCGTACAAAGGGCGCAAGAAGGCGGCACCGTCAAAACTGCGCAAACACACTGACGGTCGGCGGCGGGACTGAAGCCGGGCAAAGAGGTTTTATGCCTCCGGCGGGAGTTTATCCGGCAAGATGAAAGAGCGGGCGTGCGGTGCGGGCAGCGGCGGCGTGTCAGGATGCGGTGCGTTGGCGGTCTGCCCGCCAGGCCTTGAACGCGGGGGGGATCAGGGCCGCGGCACCGCCTGCCGCGAGAGCCGCCACATAGACGTCACCTGTCATGTTGGGCAGGATGATGGCCACCAACGCCCATATGACGGCCAGTGCATAGGTCGGTATGCCGCCCAGGTTCGATTGTACCGCGGCTGCCAGTACCAGCGCCAGAAACACAAAGACAAGGGCGGCGGTCGGTGCGCTCACCCAGCCGTAGCCTGCCGTTAGCAGGCCGAGCAGGACACAGCTCGCCGCACTCAACCAACCGGCGTAGAGACCGACCGGGTAGGCGGCCCACAGACGGTCCTCGCGCGGCGCGCGGAAGAGGGCCACCAGGGCGCTCAGCAGCATTGCCCAGATAAGGATCCCTGCCCAGATGGGGCTGCGCATGGCGACGGGCAGCCAGAGGGTGCCAATGGCGAGCGACATACATAAGGGCGGCCGCATGGCCTGCCACGCGGGGCTGTCCGCGCGTCGCAGGAGGCCAAACCCCATGCCCAGCACCAGCCACAAATAGATCACGCCCCAGATGGCGAAGGCATAGCCCGCGGGCTGCACCGGCGGATCGTTTTGCGGCACCGGGAACTGATCGGGTCTGAACCCTCCGAAATCGCGGACCAGAAAGGCCGCCGCCGCAAAGCTCAGGCTCAGCACGAAGGTCAGCAGCGCCAGTATCTTCGGTGTCATCGCAGTGTTCCTTTCGTCTCGCAATCTCGTGCGATTTTGCTGTGCGGAGGTGTAGCACCGCAGGCCGTCAGGGCAAGCGCGCTGGCTGGACGCCGCGCGTGCCGCAGGGTAGGACGCGCCATCACAGGTGACGAGGCCCCCTATGCGATCCCATGACGACACTGAGGTGCTGGCCACCGTCAAGGCCTCCGTCGGGCGGCGCGTGCTGGGCATCGGTATGCTGGCGGTGCTCGCGGTTCTCGTGATCTACGTGGCGATCGTGGCGCCCCCCAGCCTGGGCTGGCAGCTCTTTCTGATCGCTCTGGGGGCTGGCGCGCTGATGATCGCGGATGCGATGCGTCGCGCCACTGCGCATCATCTGGAACTGACGCGGACGGAGTTGCGCGACAGCGGAGGCACCGTGATCGTGCCGCTGTCGCAGATCACCAGCATCGACCGCGGGGCCTTTGCGTTCAAACCGTCCAACGGGTTTCTTCTGCGCCTCAGCGACAGCACCGCGCGCAGTTGGCGGCCGGGTCTTTGGTGGCGTCTGGGCCGCAGGGTCGGCGTTGGTGGGATGACGCCGGGGCGTCAGACCAAATACATGGCCGAGATCATCGCGGTCCTGCTGGCCGAACGCGACGCGGGCTGAGGCGAGGCGTATCTCCGGGCACAAAGTGGCGGTCGCCAACGTGGCAAGCCGTGCGACTTTTGCCATCTCGCCACGTGGCCCATATCTGTTTTCCACAAGGTGCTCAAAAAACTGGCAAAAATCAGATGTGCGGCCTAGGGTTGAATCGTCCCGGATAGAAATCCCGCAGATCCAGCAAGGAGAGAGACAGTGAACACCCAGACAATGGAACCCGGCTTTCGCGACAGCGTGGACCAGATGTTCAACCGGGCCGTGGGCCTTATGGACCTCTCTCCGGGGCTGGAAGAAAAGATCCGCGTTTGTAACGCGACTTACACCGTGCGCTTTGGGGTGCGGCTGCGGGGTAAGATCCAGACGTTCACCGGCTACCGCTCGGTGCATTCCGAACATATGGAGCCTGTGAAGGGCGGCATCCGCTATTCCATGGGCGTTGATCAGCAGGAGGTCGAGGCGCTGGCCGCGCTCATGACCTACAAATGCGCGCTGGTGGAGGCGCCCTTTGGTGGCTCCAAGGGGGGGCTCTGTATCGATCCGCGGGAATGGGACGAGCATGAGCTGGAACTGATCACCCGCCGCTTTGCCTATGAGCTGATCAAGCGCGACCTGATCAATCCCAGCCAGAACGTGCCGGCCCCGGATATGGGCACGGGCGAGCGGGAGATGGCGTGGATTGCCGATCAGTACAAGCGCATGCACACGACGGATATCAACGGTAACGCCTGTGTGACGGGCAAACCGCTGAATGCAGGCGGCATCGCGGGTCGGGTCGAGGCCACGGGCCGCGGCGTGCAATACGCTTTGCGGGCGTTCTTCCGGGATGAAGAAGGCGTCAAGAAATCGGGCATGAGCGGAGATCTCGACGGCAAGCGGATCATCGTGCAGGGGCTCGGCAATGTGGGCTACCACGCGGCCAAGTTCCTCAGCGAGGAGGATGGCTCGGTGATCACCGGGGTGATCGAACGGGACGGTGCGCTTTTCAATCCCGACGGTATCGATGTGGAGAAAGTGCGCGAGTGGATCGCCAAACATGGTGGGATCGCGGGGTATGCGGACCGGCACTATCTTGAGAATGGCGCGAAGATTCTCGAAGAAGAGTGTGACATTCTGATCCCTGCGGCACTGGAGGGTGTGATCAATCTGCAGAACGCGGATCGCATCAAGGCCGCGCTGATCATCGAGGCTGCAAACGGTCCTGTCACGGCCGGGGCGGATGAGATCCTGCGCGACAAGAACGTGGTCATCATCCCCGATATGTATGCCAACGCGGGCGGTGTGACGGTGAGTTACTTTGAATGGGTCAAGAACCTCAGCCATATCCGCTTTGGCCGGATGGGTCGGCGGCAGGAGGAATCGCGTCACCAGTTGCTGATCACGGAGCTGGAGCGGTTGAGCAAGGACAAGGATCTGGGCTGGTCCTTGAGCCCCGACTTCAAGGATAAATACCTGCGCGGGGCAGGTGAGCTGGAGCTTGTGCGCTCCGGTCTCGATGACACGATGCGCATCGCCTACCAGTCCATGGCGGATGTCTGGCACGGACGCGATGATGTGACGGATCTGCGAACGGCGGCCTATCTGGTGGCCATCGGCAAGGTCGCCGCAAGTTACCGCGCCAAGGGCTTGTGAGCCTGCTCGGCAGCCTCTAACCTTTGCCGTGGGTCGCAACAGCGGCCCACAGCAAGGAGCGGTGGGCATGACGGATGTAGGCTTTTCCTGCGGGTGTGGCACACTGAAAGGCATCGTGCAGGATGCATCACCGCGCAGCAGCTGTCATCTGGTTTGCTATTGTCGTGATTGCCGCGCCTTTGCGCGACATCTGGGTCAGGTGGACAAGCTGGAGCCGGGAGGCGGCAGCCCTTTGGTGCAGGTGCTGCCCGCGAAAATCGAGATCACCCAAGGTGCCGATCAGATTGCCTGTCTGCGCCTGTCGCCGAAGGGGCTGCATCGGTGGTACGCCGCGTGCTGCAACACACCGCTCGCCAATACGGTTGGCTCCCCCAAGGTGCCGCTCGCCGGAATGTGGCGGCCCCAGTTCGCGAGACACGATGCCTTTGGTCCGGTGGTCACGAACGGGTTTACCAAGGCGGCGCTGCCGGGGGGGCCACGCCGTGACAAGGGGTTGGTCAGGATGCTCGGTGGGCTGGTACGGCGGTCGCTTTCCGCCTACCTCAATGGCTCGGTGCGGCAGAACCCGTTCTTCGATGCGGCCGGTGCGCCGGTGGTCCAGCCAGTGCTGATCAGCGCCGAGGATCGCGCGGCTGCCTACCGTGACTGAGCGGTGTTCTGGCGTGTTCTTCCCCTGCGGGGCCGGCCGGTCACGGTCGCCCGGGTGGAGACTGCCGGACACTGCCCTGTCAAAGGGAGGATGACGTGAGGTTCTCGGGCTGGCGCGTGATCAGGGAGGGCTTGACCGGCAACAGGGGTTGGGGGCCCCACTGGCGTGATCCCGAGCCGAAGCCCGCCTATGATGCGCTGATCATCGGCGGCGGCGGGCATGGGCTGGCGACAGCCTACTATCTGGCGAAAAAGCACGGTCTGACCAACATCGCTGTGCTGGAAAAGGGCCACATCGGCAGCGGCAATATCGGGCGCAACACGACCATCGTGCGTGCCAACTATTTTCTGCCGGGCAACTCCGCGTTTTACAGCCATTCGCTCAAGCTGTGGGAAGGGCTCGAGGCGGAGCTGAACTACAACGTGATGCATTCGCAGCGCGGCATCATCAACCTGTTTCATTCCGACGGACAGCGTGATGCGGCAGTGCGGCGGGGCAATGCGATGATCAACCAGGGCGATGATGCGGTACTGCTGGACCGCGCGCAGCTACGCGCCATGCTGCCCTATCTCGATTATGACAATGCGCGCTTTCCGATCTACGGTGGGCTCTATCACGCCCGTGGCGGCACGGCGCGCCATGACGCTGTGGCCTGGGGCTACGCGCGCGGCGCGGACAGGCTGGGTGTCGATCTGCTGCAGAACTGCGAGATCACCGGCATCACGATCAAGGACGGTGCCGTCAAAGGGGTGGAGACGACCCGCGGGCCTATTCGTGCGCCGAAGGTGGGCATGGTGGTTGCAGGCCGCTCGAGCCAGGTGGCGGCGCTCGCGGGGATTCGTCTGCCCATCGAGAGCCATGTGCTTCAGGCCTTCGTGACCGAAGGGCTGAAGCCTTGCATCGATCATGTGATCACCTTCGGGATGGGACATTTCTACATCAGCCAGTCCGACAAGGGCGGTCTGGTGTTCGGGGGCGATCTCGACTTCTATGCCTCCTACGCCAGCCGCGGCAATCTGCCCGCGGCGGAGCATGTGATGGAAGCGGGGATGGCGCTGATGCCGATGATCGGGCGGGCAAAGCTGTTGCGCAGCTGGGGCGGGATCATGGACATGAGCCCGGATGGCTCGCCCATCATTGACCGGACGGCGGTCGAGGGGCTCTTTCTCAACTGCGGCTGGTGTTACGGCGGGTTCAAGGCGGTGCCAGCCTCGGGGGATTGCTTTGCCCATCTGATGGCGACCGGAGAGCCGAAGGCCGAGGCTGCGGCTTTTCGGCTGGACCGGTTCCGCGATGGCGTGGGGATCCTGGATGAAGAGGGCAGCGGCTCTCAGCACAACCTGCACTGAGGGAGGCAGATGATGGGAGCCTCCGGCGGGAGTTTAGTTGGCAAAGTGACAGGGAGGCGGGCAGGATGCGGCTGAGCTGTCCGATATGCGGGGTGCGGGATCGGCGGGAGTTTTACTATCAGGGCGACGCGGTTGCTTTGGAGCGGCCCGCGCCCGAAGCCGGGCAGGCGGTCTGGGACGCTTATCTTCATGTGCGCGATAACCCGGCAGGCAGTAGGCGGGAGCTGTGGCAGCATGAGGCCGGCTGTGGCGCCTGGTTGGTGGTGGAGCGGCACAGCGGCAGCCATGCTGTGACCTCGGTGTCGCTGGTTCATGATCGGGCGGAGGAGACGGGCGCGTGAGGATCGACGGCAAGGGGCTGGTTGATCGGTCGCGACCCGTGCGCTTTCAGTTCGACGGTATCGGCCATACCGGTTTTGAGGGCGATACCGTGGCCTCGGCGCTTTTGGCCAAGGGTGTGCGGCTGATGGGCCGGTCTTTCAAGTATCACCGCCCGCGCGGCGTGCTGACGGCTGACAGTGCCGAGCCCAATGCGCTGATCACCGTGGGTCGCGGCGGGCGACAGGAGCCGAACGTGCGCGCGACCCTCCAAGAGATCGCCCCCGGGCTGGAGGCACGCGCGCAGAATGCCTGGCCGTCGCTGCGGTTCGATGCCATGGCGCTCAACGATCTGATGTGGCCGTTTCTGCGGGCTGGGTTTTACTACAAGACGTTCATGTGGCCGCGCGGGTTCTGGGAGCGGCTCTACGAGCCGATAATCCGGCGGGCGGCGGGGCTGGGTGCGCTCAACGGTGATCCTGCAGACGGCAGGTTTGAGAAGGCCTATGCCTTTTGCGATCTGCTGGTGATCGGCGCTGGTCCGACCGGGCTGATGGCTGCGCTGACGGCGGCCCGTGCGGGCGCTGATGTGCTGCTGGTGGATGAGGACAGCCTGCCGGGTGGGCGGCTCAATGCGGAAACGCACCTTGTCAGCGGCGTGCCCGGGGCGGGGTGGGCCGCGGCGGCTGCGGCGGAACTGGCCGATCTGCCCAATGCGCGCCTGATGACGCGGACCACCGTCGTGGGGGCCTATGATCACGGCACCTACGGTGCGCTGGAGCGTGGTGGCCCTGACCGACCCGCCGAGACGTTCTGGCGGATCGTCGCCGAACGGGTGATCCTTGCTGCCGGGGCACAGGAGCGGATGGTGGCCTTTGCCGACAACGACAGACCCGGCATTATGACAGCCTCCGCGGTGCGCGCCTATCTCAACCGCTGGGGGGTGGCATCGGGTCAGCGGATCGCGGTGTTCGGCAACAACGACGATGCCCACCGGACGGCACGCGATCTCTCGGAGGCGGGGGTCGAAGTGGCCGCGGTCATCGACAGCCGCGCCGATGCGACCTGCGATCTCGCGGATGTGCCGTTTCATGCAGGTGCCGTGGTGACGGGCACCCGCGGTCGCCTTGGGCTGCGGCAGATCACCGTCAAGACAGATCGCGGGATACGCGAGATCGACGCCGATTGCCTCGCGGTCTCGGGCGGCTGGAACCCGACGGTACATCTGAGTTGTCACATGAATGCACGCCCGGGTTGGCGCGCGGATATTGCCGCTTTCGTGCCGACCGCGGGCAGCGTGCCGGGGATGGTCGCCGCAGGTGCCTGTGCCGGGGATTTCAGCACAGCCGCCTGCTTGCGCGCGGGGCAGGAGGCGGCACGGGAGGCGCTTGGCGATTTGGGCCAGCACGTGCCCCCTGCTGCCCCGCTGCCCAAGACGGAAGACACCCCCTACCGGATCAAACCGCTGTGGTCGGTGCCGGGAAAGGGGCGCGCCTGGCTGGATTTCCAAAATGACGTAAGCGTCAAGGATGTGGCACAGGCAGCGGCAGAGAACTTTCGCTCCGTCGAGCATATGAAGCGCTACACCACGCAAGGCATGGCGACCGATCAGGGCAAGACCTCCAACGTGGCCGCCCTGGCGGTGCTGGCTGAGGTAACCGGACGGGAAATCCCCGAGACTGGCACCACCACGTTCCGACCGCCCTACACGACCGTCAGTGTGGCGGCCTTTGGTGCAGGCGGGCAGGGCGCGGGCTTTGCGCCCGAAAGGCGGATCACCTCGCATGGTGCTGCCGTGGCGCGCGGTGCGCCGATGATCGAGGCGGGGCTGTGGCGACGCCACAGCTATTTCCCGCAGACGCAGGAGAACCACTGGCGCCAGTCCTGCGACCGGGAGGTGGCATATGTGCGGCAGGCCGTGGGCGTGTGCGATGTCTCGACCTTGGGCAAGATTGACGTGCAGGGGCCCGATGCGGCGGCGTTTCTCGATGTCGTCTACAGCAACCGCATGTCGACGCTGGCGCCGGGGCGGGTGCGTTACGGTCTGATGCTGCGCGAAGACGGTTTCGTCATGGATGACGGCACCGCCGCGCGGCTTGGGCCGGAGCACTTCTTGCTGACCGCGACGACCGCTGCGGCGGGTCTGGTGATGCGGCATCTGGAGTTCGTGCATCAGGCTCATTGCCCCCGGCTTGATCTGCGACTGATGTCCGTCACCGAACATTGGGCCCAGTTCGCGGTGGCCGGGCCAGGCGCGCGCGCCTTGCTGAATGACCTTCTGGACGACCCGGTGGATGCTGAGGCCTGGGCCTTCATGGCCTGTGGCCCGGTGACCATCGGCGGTGTCGCGGCCCGGCTCTTTCGCATCTCGTTTTCGGGCGAGCATGCCTATGAGATAGCAGTGCCCGCCCGCTACGGCGAGAGCCTTTTCACCACGCTCGTCCGCCGCGCGGAGGCGATGGGCGGCGGGGCCTACGGTGTGGAGGCGCTCAACGTGCTGCGGATCGAAAAGGGACACATCACCCATGCGGAGATGGATGGGCGCACCACGGCATCTGATCTGGGGCTTGAGCGCATGATCAGCGGGCAGAAAGACTGCATCGGCAAGACAATGGCGGCACGCCCGGGGCTGGTGGCGGAGGACAGGGGGCAGCTTGTGGGGATCAGACCTGCGGGGGGTGACGTGAGCCTGAGTGCCGGCGCGCATCTTTTCGACCGGGGCGCGGCGGTTGGGCGCGAGACGAGCCGCGGGCATGTCACCTCGGTTGCCTTCTCGCCGACGCTGGGTCATCACATCGCGCTTGGCCTTGTTGCCGGGGGCCGCGGGCGGATCGGCGATACCATGCGGCTGGTGGATCACATGCGCGGCGTCGATGTGATGGTAGAGATCTGCGCGCCGGTCTTTGTGGATCCGGACGGGAGCAGGCTGCGTGGTTGATCTGACCGACCGATCCCCCTGTGCCGGATCGCTGCCGCTGAGGATCGGCACATTGACCGTGACGGAAGTGGAGCTGGGTCGGCTCACTACCGTATCGCCGTTTTTGGGCCAGCGGCGGCTGTCGGCTCAGAGGATGGAGGCGGCCCATGGCATCCCCTGGCCTGAACCGAATCGCACCACCGGAACGGATGCCGCGCGCGCGATCTGGTTCGGACACGACACCGTGCTGCTCGCGGGACCGGCGGCGGATCCCTCACTCGCGCAGAGCGCTGCCCTTACGGATCAATCGGATGCTTGGGCTACAATGCGCGTCAGCGGTGCGGGTGCGGAGGCGGTTCTGGCCCGGCTGGTGCCCGTCGATCTGCGACCGGCACGCTTTGAGGAAGGCCACACCGCGCGCACGTTGATCAAGCAGATGACCGGATCCGTCACCCGTACCGGCCCCGATGTCTTTTTGCTCATGGTTTTCCGGTCCATGGCGCAGACGCTGGTTCATGACCTCACGGAGGCTATGGAAGCTGTCGCGGCGCGCGGGTAAGGTAGGGACAAAAGGCAGAGGCGGAGAGAGATGATGATAAGAGTGGTTCTGGCGGGTGTTCTGGCCCTGGGGGCATTGCCCGCGGTGGCGCAGAGCGAAAAGGAAGTCAGCTGCGGCTATCAGGCCGATGTGGTGGCCGCGGTCCGACAGGCGCGGCTCGACCGGGTGCGTGAGCGCAAGGTGGAGGAAACGGTGCTGGCGGGCAATCCTGCCTGGCCCGAGCAGTTCAACAACGCGATCCCGCTGGTCACCCCCTGGATCTACGAGATGCCCCGCAAGGAGGTCCGCGACAATGATCTGGCCGCCGTCTGGCGTGAGGCCTGTCTGGCACAGTAAGGCCGCGTTGCGCGCTTTCACGCCGGGGCGCGCTGTGGCATCATAACGACGATGAGCCTGCCACCGGGATTCTTGGACGAACTGCGCACCCGCCTGAGCCTGACCTCCGTGGTCGGGCGAAAGGTCACGTGGGACATGCGCAAGTCCAACCAGGCTAAGGGCGACATGTGGGCGCCGTGCCCGTTTCATCAGGAAAAGTCCGCCAGCTTCCACGTGGATGACCGCAAGGGGTTTTACTACTGCTTCGGTTGTCATGCGAAGGGCGACGCAATTTCCTTCGTGCGCGAGACGGAGAACGTGGGCTTCATGGAGGCGGTCGAGATCCTCGCCCGCGAAACCGGCATGCCGATGCCCGCCCGCGACCCGCAGGCCCAGCAAAAGGCGGATGTGCGCAGCCAGCTCGCCGAGGTGATGGAGCAGGCCGTGCGCTATTTCCGCCTGCAGCTGAACACGGGCGCCGCGACAGAGGCGCGTCGTTATTTGGAGAGCCGGGGGCTGGACGCCGAGGCGTTGGAGCGGTGGGAGATCGGCTTTGCGCCCGATGCCTGGCAAGGCCTGTGGGATCACCTCAAGGCCAAGAACGTCGACGATCAGCTGATCCTGGACGCGGGGCTCGCCAAACCGTCCAGCAAGGGCGGCAAACCCTATGACACCTTCCGCGGGCGGATCATCTTTCCCATTCGGGACGCGCGGGGCCGGGCCATTGCCTTTGGCGGGCGCGCGATGGATCCCAATGACAACGCCAAATATCTGAACTCGCCCGAGACGGCGCTGTTCGACAAGGGCCGCAGCCTTTACAACCACGGGCCTGCGCGGACGGCGGCAGGCAAGGGACAGCCGCTGCTGGTCGCCGAAGGATATATGGATGTGATCGCGCTTTCCTCCTACGGGTTCGAGGCGGCGGTGGCTCCTTTGGGCACGGCGGTCACGGAAAACCAGCTGCAGATGCTCTGGCGGATCGCCCCGGAACCGATTGTCGCATTGGATGGCGATACTGCGGGTCAGCGCGCCGCCATGCGGCTGATCGATCTGGCGCTGCCGCTGCTGGAGGCCGGGCGCTCATTGCGCTTTGCCATGATGCCGCCCGGAAAGGATCCGGATGATCTGCTGCGCGAGGGGGGCGCTGCGGCGCTACAAACGCTGCTCGATGCCGCCCAGCCCATGGTGCGGCTGATGTGGGATCGGGCGGTCAAGGGCAGGGAAGACAGCTTTGACAGCCCCGAACGCAAAGCGGCGCTGGACAAGGAGTTGCGCGAACAGATCTTCAAGATCAAGGATCCGTCAATCCGCAGCCACTACGGGCAGCAGATCAAGGACTGGCGCTGGCAGCTCTTCAAGCCCGCACGTCCGCAGCGGCAAGGCGCGGCGCTTCCAAGGTGGCAGACGGCGCGGCAACCGGCCCGGCTCACCACCAAGACCTCGGAGTACGCGACCAATACGCGGGTCGAGATCGAGCTGCGCGAGCGGATCATCTTGGCAGCACTGGTCCAGTGCCCGGAGGTGATCGGCGATTTCGAGGCGGCCATCGAGGCGATGCCATGCGC
Source organism: uncultured Roseobacter sp. (assembly GCF_947496515.1). Lineage (GTDB taxonomy): Bacteria > Pseudomonadota > Alphaproteobacteria > Rhodobacterales > Rhodobacteraceae > Roseobacter. The sequence continues at coordinate 75,744 of NZ_CANMDB010000006.1, forward strand.
CCAGCCGGAAACCCGCAGGTTGCAGCAACTGCTGTTGTCGAGCGTGGATCAAAGCAGCGAGATGCTCAGACAGCAGATTTCTGAAAGCTTTGGCGATGACTTCCTTGAAAAACTCACAGGCAAGGGCCACCTCACAACGAATCCGTTCATGCGGTTGACGCGCAATTCCGAAACCGCGCGCAAGACAGTGACCGAGGAGCTGGCCAAGCTCCAGAGCACGCTGGGTCTGGACGCCGAGATCTCGGAAGCGGCCGAGGACAACATGAGCGACACGGTGGACGAGCGCCTGACATGGCGGCTGTCCGAGGCGGCGAATGCGGCGGAAAGAGCCCGCAAGAGCGGTCAGGAGAACGACGCGGAATACGATATGGGCACCAACGGCGCCCTGATCGACAAGGGAGAGCGCGCGGCGCTCGACAAGATACTGGGCGCCATTTCCTTTGTGCCGAAACGAAAGCAATAGGGGCGCCCGGAACAGCGCGAATCAGGTGGTCAAAGAGACTCAACACGATGTGTTGCGTGGAGTAGTTCGGCGCCACGAACCGGTCGATTAACCATATCTGAACCGCAAAGGCGCAGAAAAAGAAGGCAAACGGGTGGCCGAATCACCCAAAACCGTTAGATGATTCCTCAACGATTCGCGTCCCCGATTCGTTGAGACCCGTTAGGAGCACCGTATGGCCGCCAAAGACAGCAACACCGAAGCAAAGCCCGACGATCAGGACGCCGGTCACTCGCTCGACATGAGCCAGGCCGCCGTCAAGAAGATGATCGGCGAGGCGCGCGAGAAGGGCTACATCACCTACGACCAGCTCAACACGGTGCTGCCGCCCGATCAGGTCAGCTCCGAGCAGATCGAAGATGTGATGTCGATGCTGTCCGAGATGGGTATTAACATCATCGAGGATGAGGACGCCGAGGAAGAAGAAAACAAGGGCTCCACCGAGCTGACGACGACCGAAGGCACGCGTGAGGTCACGCTGGGCTCCGGCACGTCCGAGAAGCTCGATCGCACGGATGATCCGGTGCGGATGTATCTGCGCGAGATGGGCTCTGTCGAACTGCTGAGCCGCGAGGGCGAGATCGCCATCGCCAAGCGGATCGAGGCGGGCCGCAACACGATGATCGCGGGGCTGTGTGAGAGCCCGCTGACCTTTCAGGCGATCACCATCTGGCGTGACGAACTTTTGTCCGAGGACATCCTGCTGCGCGACGTGATCGATCTGGAGGCCACATTCGGCAACCAGATGGACGAAGACGGTGCGGTTGACGAACCCGTGGTCGCTGCCGATGGCACCGCGGCAGAGAAGAAAGAGGACAGCCCGGAGCTGGACGCCGATGGCAACCCAATCGCGCAGGACGATGATGACGATGACGACGATCAGGCCAACATGTCGCTGGCCGCGATGGAAGCGGCGCTCAAGCCGCAGGTGCTCGAAGCGCTGGACATCATTGCCGATGACTACGTCAAACTCAGCGAGATGCAGGACAGCCGGATCTCCGCCACGCTGAACGAAGACGGTACCTTCAGCACGGCGGATGAGGAGCTCTACCAAAAGCTCCGTGCGGAAATCGTTTTGCTGGTCAATGAGTTGCACCTCCATAACAACCGGATCGAGGCGCTGATCGACCAGCTTTACGGGATCAACCGGCGCATAATGCAGATCGACAGCTCCATGGTAAAGCTGGCGGATCAGGCGCGCATCAACCGGCGCGAGTTCATCGAGGCCTACCGTGGCTACGAACTCGATCCCAACTGGATGGAGCGGATGGCCGGAAAGCCGGGCCGCGGCTGGCAGATGTTCATCGAGCGGTCCTCTGACAAGGTTGAGGCGCTGCGGACGGATATGGCGCAGGTCGGGCAGTACGTGGGTCTGGACATCTCCGAATTCCGCCGCATCGTACAGCAGGTCCAGAAGGGTGAGAAAGAGGCACGTCAGGCCAAGAAGGAAATGGTCGAGGCGAACCTGCGGCTGGTGATCTCGATTGCCAAGAAATACACCAATCGCGGGCTGCAATTCCTTGATCTCATTCAGGAAGGTAACATCGGCCTGATGAAGGCCGTGGATAAATTCGAGTACCGCCGCGGGTATAAGTTCTCCACCTATGCGACCTGGTGGATCCGGCAGGCGATCACGCGCAGCATCGCGGATCAGGCGCGCACCATCCGCATCCCCGTGCATATGATCGAGACGATCAACAAGCTGGTGCGTACCGGTCGCCAGATGCTGCACGAGATCGGCCGCGAACCGACGCCCGAGGAACTGGCCGAAAAGCTGCAGATGCCGCTGGAGAAGGTCCGCAAGGTGATGAAGATCGCCAAGGAGCCGATTTCTCTGGAAACGCCCATCGGCGACGAGGAAGACAGCCAGCTTGGTGATTTCATCGAGGACAAGAACGCGGTGCTGCCTTTGGACAGCGCCATTCAGGAAAACCTCAAGGAAACCACGACCCGCGTGCTCGCCTCGCTCACGCCGCGCGAAGAGCGCGTGCTGCGCATGCGCTTTGGCATCGGCATGAACACCGACCACACGCTCGAAGAGGTCGGCCAGCAATTCAGCGTGACACGCGAACGCATCCGCCAGATCGAGGCGAAAGCGCTGCGGAAGCTCAAACATCCAAGCCGGTCACGCAAGCTGCGGAGCTTCCTGGATCAGTGAAAGGCCGAAAAGGGCTGAATTTGAAGGTATCAGGCCGCCGGTTGCGGCAGCCTGACCACGGATCGTCGCGACTTCCTGAAGTGTCGGGAGGGTTGGCTGCCTTGCTGCTCTCCCCTTTTGTTGCCTATGGCTTTGCGCTGCAGTATTTCGCGGCGGCTTTCGAGGTTGGGGATGGCCGCGTTGAAGCTGACTTTTTTTTCGCTTGTCTGGCGTTGTGCTTGGTTTCGGTATCGGTGCCATCCTGTTGGTATGCGGTGCCGTCATCGCCCATGATACTCAAACCAATAAAAGTGTGCGAAAAAGCCGATTTGATCGCATCTTCGGACGTGTCCTGGCGGTGATATTGTTTGGGCTCGGCGCGATGTTCTGCGCGATCTCTTTTGAAGGTCTGGGGGTCGCGAACACGCTTATACGGGACGCTTTGACGGCGTCTCGATAATCCGGAATTTTCGAGTGCTGTCGACCGTCATCGTGTACCTGACGCCCGATTGTCTTGCCTGTCTTGACAGATAATTTGCCAGACCGTTTGCTGAACCGGATCTTTTCCATTTAAAGGACGACCGATGTCATTTCTCAAAAAACTTTTTGGCGGAGGCGGCAGCGGGGGTGGAACCAGCGAGCCAACGGCTGAAGCCGAGGACTACAAGGGCTGCCGGATCACCCCCACCCCAATCGCCGAAGGCAGCACCTACCGTGTCTGCGCCATGATCGAAAAGGACGTGGACGGCGAGACGAAGCAGCACAAGCTCGTGCGGGCCGATACGCTGCAGGACCGTGACGAGGCGGAGGCCGCCTGCATCCGCAAGGCCAAGCAAGTGATCGACGAGCAGGGCGACAGGCTTTTTGAGTGAGCTCCGTCGGTATGGTGGAGATCACGGTTCAGACCAATGGTCCCGGCCTCTATGAGATCACGCATCAGGTCGCGCGGCATGTGACCGGTGCAGGCCTTCTGACGCTTTTTATCCGCCATACCTCAGCCAGTCTGCTGATCCAGGAAAACGCGGACCCGGAGGTGCAGACCGACCTTGCCAATTTCTTTACCCGGCTGGTGCCGCCGTCAACCGATCCGTCGATGGCCTATCTGACGCATATCTACGAGGGGCCCGACGACATGCCCGCCCATATCAAGGCGGCCCTCCTGCCCACACATCTGTCGATCCCGGTGATCGATGGCCGTATGGCTCTGGGCACCTGGCAGGGTATCTACCTCTTTGAGCACCGCAACCAACCGCATCAACGGCATGTCATACTGTCGCTTATGACGACCGATTAGGTCTGCAAAAGGTACCATATCAGGCGGTGTCATTTCTCCCCTACCCAAAACCTTGATGCTCCCATATACCTGTGGGTAAGTGGGGCGCGGACCCTACAATCAGAGGCGACAATAGAAGGGGAATGGCCGATGCGCTGCCCGTTTTGCGGAAATATTGACACGCAGGTGAAAGACAGCCGACCCGCAGAGGATCACGTCTCGATCCGGCGGCGGCGCTTCTGTCCGGCCTGCGGCGGGCGCTTTACCACTTACGAACGGGTGCAGCTGCGCGATCTGGTGGTGATCAAATCGAACGGCAAGCGCGAGGATTTCGACCGGGACAAGCTGGAACGCTCCATCCGGATTTCCATGCAGAAACGCCCTATTGATCCCGACCGGATCGACCAGATGATCAGCGGCATCGTCCGGCGGCTGGAAAGCATGGGCGAGACCGACATCAACTCCAAGCAGATCGGTGAGATCGTGATGGAGGCGCTGGCCCGGATCGACACTGTGGCTTACGTGCGGTTTGCCAGCGTCTACAAAAACTTTCAGGCAGCGGATGATTTCGACAAGTTTGTCAGCGAGCTGCGGCCCGAAACGCCCTCAGAGGGGTGAGCACGCCGGACCGGTTTATGGTGCTTGCGCTGTCGCTGGGACGGCGCGGGCAGGGGCGGACCTGGCCGAACCCCGCTGTCGGGTGTGTCATCGTCAAGGACGGCCGTATCGTCGGGCGCGGTTGGACGCAGCCGGGCGGCAGGCCTCACGCCGAGGCCGTGGCTCTGGCGCAGGCCGGAACCCATGCGCGGGGCGCGGATGTATATGTCTCACTGGAACCCTGCGCCCATCATGGCGAGACACCGCCCTGCGCACAGGCGCTGATTGACGCGGGTGTCGCGCGCGTCTGGGTGGCGACGGGCGATCCCGATCCGCGGGTCGCGGGTCAAGGTTTGGAGATGTTGCGCGCCGCCGGGATCACCGTGGAGACGGGGCTCTTGGCAACCGAGGCCGCGCAGGACAACGCAGGCTTTCTGGGCCGGGTCGCTTCAGACCGGCCTTTCGTCACGCTGAAACTGGCCAGCAGTTTCGACGGGCGCATCGCCACCGCCACCTCCGAGAGTAAATGGATCACGGGCCCTCTGGCGCGGCGGTATGTGCATGGGCTGCGCGCCCGGCATGATGCCGTGATGGTCGGCGGCGGCACGGCGCGCAAGGATGATCCGGGGTTGACCATGCGCGATCTTGGTACGGGCTGGCAGCCCGTTCGGGTCGTGATCAGCCGACGGCTTGATCTGCCGCTGATGAGCACGCTGGCCCGCACCGCCCGCGAGGTGCCGGTGATCCTGTGCTACGGTCAGGACGCCGATCCAACGCTGCGACAGACCTGGGTGGATCTGGGGGCGACGCTGCTGCCCTGTGCGGCCTCCGGCGGTCAGCTGGACCCACAGGACATCCTGCGGCAACTGGCTGGCCACGGGTTGACCCGGATCTTTTGTGAAGGCGGCAGTGCGTTGGCCGCCAGCCTGATTGAGGGTGATCTGGTGGATCAGCTGGTCGGGTTTACCGCCGGTCTTGCCATCGGAGCAGAGGGGCTGCCGTCCGTCGGTGCGCTCGGGTTGGGGCGGTTGGCCGCCGCTCGGCGTTTCGATCTGATCGAGACGCGGGGCATCGGACCGGATGTGATGCATGTCTGGCGACGCCGAAACGAAGCAGCTGTGTAAGCCTGCGCCAATCGCGGGCTCCGAGGCAATCCACAGCTACCGCCGCCAGAGCCATGCCTGCCCGGCAAATCGCCTCTGCAACACCGACAGCATCAGGAGCGTGAGCCCCCGCTGCGGCGCATGGCCTTCCGCAAGCCGCGCCACGACGACCTCTACGGGGCAGGGCAGGCCACTCACGGGATCCACATAGCGGGGGTAGTCGATCAACGTTGCATGGACAAGACCGGGCAGATCGGGCCGCGCCGTGCGCCTTGCGGGCGGTGTGCCGCGGTCGTCGGTCAGACCCCAGCCTGCATAGAAAGGTGCCCCCGTGGTGGTTACCGGGACGCCGCGCAGCAGTGCTTCGAACCCCAAAAGCGACGTCATTGTCCAAACGCGGTCCACCGCCGCCAGCAACGCCGGTACCGACGCCTCGCGCGCCACATAGTCAGCCAGACCGGTGGTGTCACAAGCGCCCGGACGCAGGCCCGCTTCCACATCCGGATGGGGTTTGTAGATGATCCGGGCGTCAGGATGCGCCGCGCGCGCGGCGCGCAGCAGATCTACGTTGCGCCGCAGCTCTCCGGCACCCGTCAGGACGGAGGCGTCGTCTTCCACCTGACCCGCAACCAGAATGCGCGGGCCGTCGGGCAAGGGGGCGGTGGTGCCGCCGAGTGTGTATTTCGTCACGCCTGTGTCGGTCAGCTGCGTGATCAGCGCCTGGGCACGCTGTCGCTGGTCCTGGCGCAGTTCTGCCCGCGCCGCGATCCACTGCTCCAATCGGCTGGGCTGCGCGGGATCGTAGTATATGCCCATATCATCCGCGACGAGCGACAGGGGCGGTACCAGATCGGCGCCGAGCCCGCGGGAGCGCAGGAACCCTTCCTCGATTTTCACAGCGGTGCTGTCCTGCGCGGTCGCTTGCGCGGCCCAGACCATGGGGCGGCGGGTTCCGGGCTGCTCTGCCTTGCCGAAACGGACGGGTTTGTGCAGCCCAAAAATGCGCTGTAGCGGTTTGCGTTTCCAACGGCGCATGCCCGAGGCGACCCAGCCGTGGCGATCTTCGCGCCAGCACCGGGCGCTGGCGGCCAGCGCTTCGATCACCGTCTCAAGATCGCACAACCGGTCGCGGAAAGGGTCGTACCAGACCGGGTAGAGGATCAGGGCCGCAGCGCAGAGCTGTTGCGCGCTCAGGCGCCGTTGCCGCCGTGCGACGGGGGCCGCATCGTCGCTCAGCCCCCATCCGGCGTAGAAGGGCTGGCCGAAGACACAGGGCCGGTGCCCCGCGAGGATGGCCTCGAACCCCAGCTGAGAGGATACCGTGTAGACAGCCGCGGCTCCCTCCAGCAGGTCCCAGGGGCTGAGCGGGTCGTCGGCCAGTGTCACCTTTGCGCCCGCGTCCCCTGCGCCAAAGTGGCCGGTGCGAAATCCTGCGGCGGTTTCGGGATGGGTCTTGATCACGATGGGCCGGTCGGGGTGTGCGGACCGTGCCGCTGCCAACATTTCCGCAAAGGTGGTCGCATCCGCCCCGCTGGCGGTAACAGAGGCATCGCCGCGGGTCTGATCGACCACCAGCACATAGCCGGGGGTAGGGCAGGGCATCCCGGGATCCGTGGCGCTGTATTTGCTCACATGGGCTTCGCGCATCCTCAGACGTGCGGTGTCGGCGGCCTCGAGCAGATCTGCATCATCCAGCGGATGCGTAGCCAGCAGATGCTCCAGTTCGCTGGGCCGGGCGGGATCATAGTGCACGCCGCGGCGGTCGATCAGCAGCCCCACGGGTGGCTCGCCCGCCCGGCCCGGGTGCAGCGAGCGCAACCACGCGTCCTCGATCCACAGCACGCCCGCCCCGCGCCGCGCGGCCATGCGCATGCCCCGCTGCGCCGTGGGGCGCATGCCCCAGACGCCGACCATGTCCTGCGGTGACGGCAGGCCGAGGCGCAGGTCATACCCGCTCAGATCTAGGATGCGCCGGATGCGCCGCTGGGTGAGAAACCCGCCGCTGTAGGTGTAGAGCCTTTGCCGCCCCGTTCCGGGGCCAGCTGGCTGCTCCCCCGCCTGGCTCAGTTCGCGGCCAGTTGGTCGATGGACGCCACGGGCTGGATCAGCGACCCGAAGACAGCCGCGACGGCCTTGTTCCATTGGGCGAGCGGCGCTTCGGTGACGTAGATCGTGTCGCCGTCGCGGATCACGAAGTCGCGGGCGACGAACATGCCGTTGGGCTCTGTCAGGTCCAAAAGGTAAATCATCCGCTGCGCGCCGATCAGATCATTGCGCCCCAGCACTTGCGCGGCAATCTCGGGCGGCTCGTTGCGAAAGACAAAGACACCGGTGGGGTCCGAGGTGGCCGAGACCAGCCCGCCCACCTGGGCAATGGCCTCCAGCGCAGAGAGGTTCTGGGACTGGAACGGCACGCGCGCCTGCGCACCGGTCGCACCCAGAGCCGTGAAGGAGCGGGTGTCTTCCTCTACGAGGATCCTGTCGCCACCGCGCAGCGCGATGTCGAGATCCGGGTGACTGTAGAGATCCTGAAACCAGACCTGGCTGCGCTGTGCGCCGCGGATCACGGTCACCTGAGCGATCTCAGGCTCGATCGTGACGCCGCCCGCGCGCGCCAGCATGGTGGAGAGTGTGCGCGTCGGGCGTTCGATGGCGTAGACACCCTGGCCCGTGACTGCGCCGGTCAGGGACACGGTGGAGCCATCACCTGCCTGACGGCGGACCTCAACCTGCGGATCGGGCGTTTGATCCTCCAGCCTGCGGGTGATGATGCGCCGGATCGCCTCTGGCGAGTTGCCCGCGGCCCGGATGCGCCCGGCGTAGGGCACAAAGATAAAGCCGTCGCCGTCCACCTGCACGCTTTCCAGCAGGGTGGCGTTGCTGACCTCATTGGCCAGTAGCCCGTCGTCCACATTCTCCCAGATGGTCAGGCCGAGGATGTCGCCGGGGCGGATGGTGTCTGATCCGATCCGGGGCGCATTCTTGAAGCTGTCGGAGAAGCCCAGTGCGGGGGTGACCGCGATGGCGCGTGTCACGCGGTCGTCGGCTGCAACAACGAAGGCGTCGCCTTGTTTCTGAACGGAGCCTTTGAAAATCTGGCGCTTGTTCGGACCCACATGGGGCAAACCGCAGGCGGCAAGCACCGAAAGCGCTGTGATCAGCGCCACGGGACGGGCCCACCGAAAACCGTAAGTTATCACTGCTGGGTCTCCTCGACCACTTCGAATTCTGCCTCGGGTGCCGTTATTTTCCGGCTATTATCATGAAGAATAGCGTCTTATGCCCTGAAAATCCACTGTTTCGCGCGGGCGTCATCACTCGACAACACGCAACTGTTGCCGCTGCGCCGCGCTTGCGGCCGTATGGGCCAGGTAACGATCTTGGTCGGATACCATCAGATCGACCATCTGGCGCAGCAGTTTGGCGCGCCCGCGCCCGGAATAATAGCTGCCGGGAACCTGGCTGGTTTGCAGCAGAAAACGGCTGAAGGTGCGGTAGGTGGCGGGATCAGGGGGCACTGGATCGGCAAAGAATTCTGGCAGCGGCTGGTCTGAGACAAGCCCCGGCTGGTTGTAGACCGCGCGGCCGAGGGCCTTGAGCGGGATACCGCGCCACAGCGCCTGTTGACCGGCGGTCGAGTTCACGGTGACAGCACTGCGCGCATCCTGCAGCACGCCCGCAAGCTTGCCGCCGCGCAGGTAGCGGACACGCGCACCCACACCCTGCGCGCGCGCCAGCCGCCGGATGTCGCGACGCAGCGGGACACGCCCATCCTCCAGCGGATGAGCCTTGAAGACGAGGTGATGATGCGCGGGCGCGCCCGCCGCAAATCCTGCGATGATCTGCGTCAGCACCTGCTCTTGTGTCTCAAAGGAACTATGCGCCCTGAAGGAGGCATCATGCTCAAGCTGCAAAAGGGCGATATGATAGGGAAAACCGCCGTGCTTGATCCGAAAGGTGGCCAGTCGCCGTTCCAGACCTTGCAGCGGCATCAGCAGCAAGCGTCGCAGGTAGAGCCAGAATTCCTGCCGGGCGTTCAGGCTGCGGTGGGGGCGAAATGCCGGGTAGCCGCGGTTCAAGCCGATTACACAGGCATGGTAGAGTGCGCCGTAAAACACATGGCTGCGCATATTGCCCCAGTGTCCGGGGGGCACGGTCGGCGTCCCTTTCGGGTGGGCCGCGCGCATCTCTTCCAACGACATCCGCATCAGAGGCGAATGCCCGTTGGAGCCGCCGCGTTCATAGGTGACCCAGTAAGGTCGCAAGTACCCTTCTTCGAACACATGCACCGTCAGCCCGCGTGCGCGGGCCGTGGTGATTGCCTGTGCGTGCATCCACCGGGTATCACCATAGACTACCAGATCGGTCACGCTGTGCTTGCTCAGAGCCTCTTCGAGAAAATCCGGCCACTGCGCCCGTGTCGCCCGAAAGGCCATATAGTGCGATCCATCCGGCCAGAACGCCCTGTCTCCGGCGTTGAAGCCGATGCGCCAGGCGGTGGCTCCGGCGTGGCGAAGCCTTTTGGCCAGCTGCGCAAAGAACGGCCCGTGTGGTCCTTGCAGAAACAGAAAGACGCGGCCCTTGCCGGTCTCGGTAGGCAAGCGGGTGGGGAGGTGCGTCACTTCTGTCATGTCGCTTTTTCCTGTCAGCCACCTGCGTTATGTCATCGGCGCAGGGATGCAGCAAGGGCGGGGCTTGTCAGCGGCAGGACCCGGGGTTACCTCAGCTTCCAAGACAGCAAGGAGCGCGCGCATGTTCACCGGCATCATCACAGACATCGGCACCATAACCGAGCTGACGCCCGAGGGTGATCTGCGGGCGCGCATCCGGACAGGCTATGACACCGGCGGCATCGACCTCGGTGCCTCGATTGCGTCGGATGGTGTCTGCCTGACGGTCGTTGATCTTGGTCCTGACTGGTACGAGGTTCAGATCAGCGCCGAGACCGTGAGCAAGACCAATATCGCGGGTTGGCAGACCGGCGCCCGCATCAATCTGGAACGCGCGCTGCGGGTGGGGGACGAGCTTGGCGGCCACATCGTTTCGGGTCATGTGGACGGTGTGGCGGAGGTCGTTTCGGTGACCGAGGAGGGCGATAGTACCCGCGTCGTGCTGCGGGCGCCGCAAGATCTCGCGCGGTTCATCGCGCCCAAGGGGTCCGTGGCGCTCAACGGCACCTCGCTCACGGTCAATGAGGTCGATGGCACTGATTTCGGCATCAACTTCATCCCCCACACCAAGGTCGCAACCACCTGGGGCGATGTGGCGGTGGGTGACCGGGTGAACCTGGAGATCGACACGCTGGCCCGTTACGTGGCGCGACTGGCCGAAATGCCGCGGGAGTAGGCTGCCCCGCCGCTGGCCAAGGCCCTGCCGCTGCGGTATGAGCCAGCCCAGATGCAAGGAAAAGGCACGCGCGCCATGAGCTTTGAGACCCCCGGACCGATTGAGACTGATCTGCGTGCCCGTATTGCGCCCATCGAAGAGATCATCGAGGCCGCGCGTGCGGGCAAGATGTTCATCCTGGTCGATCACGAGGACCGCGAGAACGAGGGCGATCTGGTGATCCCGGCTGAGTTTGCCACCGCGGAGGTGATCAACTTCATGGCGATGCACGGGCGGGGGTTGATCTGCATGCCGCTGACGGCTGCCCGCATCGATGAACTGGGTCTGCCGATGATGGCGGTGAACAACTCCTCGCGCCATGAGACGGCCTTTACCGTCTCGATCGAGGCGCGGGAGGGGGTGAGCACCGGGATCTCTGCGGCGGATCGCGCGCTGACCATCGGTGTCGCGATTTCGAGCCAGAGCGGGCCTGCGGATATCGCCACGCCGGGTCACGTCTTTCCGCTGCGCGCCCGTGACGGCGGCGTGCTAGTGCGTGCGGGTCATACGGAGGCGGCGGTGGACATCAGCCGTCTGGCCGGGCTGCACCCGTCGGGTGTGATCTGCGAGATCATGAAACCCGATGGCGAGATGGCGCGGTTGCCTGATCTGGTGGAATTTGCGGCGGAACACGATCTGAAGATCGGCACGATCAGCGATCTGATCGCGTACCGGCTCAAGCACGACAACCTGCTGCGGCAACGCACCGAACGCACCGTCACCTCTGCCTACGGTGGCGAGTGGCTGATGCGGGTCTTCGCAGATGAGATCACCGGCACCGATCACGTGGTGCTCAGCAAGGGCGACATCACCGACGGCACACCGGTACTGGTCAGGACCCATGCGCTCAATGCGCTGGAGGATGTGCTGGGCCTGGGTCCCAGCCCGTCCGATGAGCTGCCGCGCGCCATGGAAATCATCGCCCGGGAAGGCCGCGGTGCGGTGCTTTTGTTCCGGGAGCCGCACCCGCGTCTGCGACTGGAAGAGGACGACGACGATGGCCCGCGCACGATCAAGCGCACCGGCGTCGGTGCACAGATCATGTCCAGCATGGGGCTGCGCGATCTGATCCTGCTGACCGACAGCCCCCAGACGAAGTATCTGGGGCTGGAGGCTTACAACCTGTCCATCGTGGGCACCCGCCCCATCACGGAAGGATAAACCATGGCCGCTAATGAGCAGCATTACAGTCTGCCCCGTCCAGAATTCGACAAACCGGTCAAGATCCTGGTCGTGGTGGCGCCCTATTACAAGGACATCGCCGACAATCTGGTGACCGGCGCCAAGGCCGAGATCGAGGCGGCGGGTGCGACCTGGGATCTGGTGGAGATGCCCGGAGCGCTGGAAGTGCCGACAGCCATCGGCATCTCGGACCGGCGCAGTAACTTCGACGGATATGTGGCTCTCGGCTGCGTGATCCGCGGCGAGACCACCCATTATGAAACGGTCTGCAATGACAGCAGCCGCGCGCTGCAGCTTCTGGGTCTGCAGGGGCTGTGCATCGGCAACGGTATCCTGACGGTGGAGACCCGGCAGCAGGCCGAGGTGCGCGCGGATCCGGACGGTCAGAACAAGGGCGGCGGGGCAGCGGCAGCGGCCTTGCATCTGGTCGCACTCGCCCGTAAGTGGGCGACCCAATCCAAGGGCATCGGTTTCAAGCCAAAGGGCCCGGAGATTCAAATCGCCAGCACAGAAGACGGATCCACCACTGCATGAGCACCCATCACGGCAATCTTTCCGGCAACCAGCGCCGCAAAATGAAGTCGGCGGCCCGGCTGTATGCAGTGCAGGCACTCTTTCAGATGGAGCATTCCTCGCAGACGGTCGAAGTCGTGCGGGCCGAGTTCCTCGATCACCGGTTCGGGGCGGTCTATGAGGGCACGGAAATGCTGGAGGGAGACATCGACCTCTTCGAGAGCGTTCTGGAACAGGCTGTTAACCATCAGGCAACAATCGATCAGATGACCGACCGTGCGCTTGTTGCGAAATGGCCCATCGGGCGGATTGATCCGACCCTGCGGGCGCTCTTTCGCGCGGCGGGGGCGGAGCTGACGCAAGGGCAGACGCCGCCGCGGGTGGTGATCACCGAATATGTGGATGTGGCGCGCGCGTTCTTCGAGGACGGCAAGGAGCCGCGATTTGTCAACGCGGTCCTCGATCATATGGCACGTGAGGCACAACCCGGCGCATTTTGAATTCTGCGCAGGTCGCGTTAGGTTGACCTGAAAGGAGATCGTCATGTCCAAGAAAACAACACCCCGCGTCGTTAAACTATATGTGCGCAGTGCGATCACGGGGTTCGTCGCCGCAGGCGGCTTCGTGGCCCTTGTCCTATGGCTGAACATCGCCAATCTCGGCCATCTCGTTGCGGGATCCGATATTGCGGTCATGGCGGTCGGGGTCTTCTGGGTTCTGAACGGCATCGTGTTCTCCGGCGTGCAGTTCGCCTGGGCCATTACAGCCATGGCCGAACCGACCGGCGATGGCGGCAGCGGCGGACACGCGCCGGGCATCGCGGTGCCGGTGCCTGCACTCGCACAGGGTGCGAAAGAACGTCGCTCCTCACTTTTGTGATGGCCTGCCTCTGGACATTCTCGGACGAGATGCCATTTTTATCTCAAAGGAGATCAAAGATGATCGAACAATTCTTGGACCGTATCCGCAGTTTTTTTGCGCAGCCACAGCAGGATGAGCTGTTGATCCGGGTTCGCGTCGACGAAAAACGCTCCCTTTACAAACGCCGCTGAGCGGTCTCAAAGATCCAAATTTCTGGCGGGCTGGTGTGACGGGCCCGCAGCAACCGTTTGGTTTTTATTCCCGAGGACCTGTATATACAGGTGGGCGCCAGATAACCTGACCAGGGCCAGAACAGAGCCAGCTCCCTCGGATTTGCTTAAGGCCACTGGAATGTAACCAGTCACGCGAAGAGCAGCACCCGTCACCTGACAGCACCTAATCCTCACCCCCCGCACCGGCAAGGGCTTGACCGCCTTCGCAGTTGAATATTCTTGCAGAGTGTTCTCTGTCTGTTCATACTTGCCCCATGTCCTACGATGATCTGCAGAGTTTTCAGCCCGGCCAGCTTTTGGCGCGCGGCGTGGCGCGTGTTCTGTCGAGCCACGGGTTCGCCTCTGTCGAAGAGCTGGTGCCCGCACGCGGGCTGCGGGTCGATGTGATGGGGCTTGGTCCGAAAGGCGAGATCTGGGTGATCGAATGCAAGTCAGGCCGCGCTGACTACCGCTCGGATCATAAATGGCACGGCTATCTGGACTGGTGTGACCGGTTTTTCTGGGCCGTGGATGTGGATTTCCCAACTGAGCTTCTGCCCGATGACACGGGGCTGATCATCGCGGATGCCTACGGGGGCGAGGTGGTTCGGATGGCGCCGGAAGATCGCCTGCCTGCAGCACGGCGCAAGGTCATGGTGCAAAAGTTCGCCACGACCGCCGCGCGCCGTCTGCAACTGACCCGTGATCCTGAGATGCTGGTCGACGCGGGGTGATTTGGTGGCGGCATGGGGCCAATCCCCGCGGGCCATGAAAAAGGATGCTATCGGCGCTTTGGGGCCATGCCGCGGGCACGGTTCGCGGCAGCGGTGATCTCTTCGGCGATCTCGGTTGCATCGTCGGGGGTGAAGTCCATCGGGATCTCTACGCCATCCGCCTCGACGTAGATGCGCACCATGCCCGTGTCGGTGGGTCCGATCTGGAGGTTTGCTTCGATGTCGCGTTCGGTGTCGATGCCCATGGTGATCTCCTTCGCTCAACTGACCGCTTCGCTAGCCCGCAGCGGGTTGAAACGCAAGCCGGGTTGCGGTTTGCTCCCCCCATGACTGAGATCACGATCAGAGAATTTACACCACAAGACCGTGACTGGGTCGTGGCACAGCATGCTGAGCACTATGCCGCGGCAGAGGGGTTTGACGCGACGTTCGGCGCGCTGGTGGGCCAGATTGTGGACGGGTTTGTATCAGGTCACGATCCCGTGGCTGAGCGGGGCTGGATCGCGCAGCGCGGCGAGATGCGGCTGGGGTCCATCTTTTGCGTGCGGCTGGATCGAGACACCGCCAAGCTGCGGCTGTTTTTGCTGGTGCCGCAGGCGCGCGAGCAGGGGCTGGGCGGGCGCCTTTTGACCACCTGCATGGGGTTTGCACGGGATGCGGGATATGGCGGTATGCAGCTTTGGACCCACGAGAGCCACGCGGCCGCTTGCGCGCTCTACCAGGCCAGGGGATGGCAGCGGATCAGCAGCAAACCGGTCCACTCCTTCGGGCAGGATCTGGTCGAGCAAAGCTGGGTCTATCGCTTCTTGGGCGGGCAGGGGTGCAGGCCGGTGGAAGGACCCGGAGAATTGTGATCCACAAGCCGGCCAAACCGCCCCAGCCTCTTGCAATCCTCAAATCGGGCGGATAAATCCAAGGGCGTGCCGCCTTAGCTCAGTTGGTTAGAGCGCCTGATTGTGGATCAGGAGGCCCCTGGTTCGAGCCCAGGAGGTGGTACCATTCCTTTGCCCGTTGCTAGTCAATCGTCACCGTCTGCTTGAGCTGGCCGGTCACCCGGTCGAAAATCAGGATCTCGTCAGCGTCCGTGACCACGGCGTACCAGTCGGGCCCTTGGGTAAAGCTGACGGCGCTGGCACCGCCCGGCAGGGTCAGCTGGTCCGGCAAATCCGGCGCGGGCGCGTTAAACCGCATGACAATCAGGGCGATGATCAGTATGACGCCGCCAATCATCACGGCGGTCAGCACCGTCACCAGCCGCCTGAGGAACCGCAGGTTCGCAGGCTCCGTCCAACCGTTCTCTTCGCCGCCATCAGGGTGATCCATGCCACTCCGCCAGATTTGCTTTTCCATCGGCGACGCACCGCCCTCCCGCCTTGATAAGGCGCTGGCGCGGGATGTGCCAGAGGCCGAGGCGCTGTCGCGCACCCGTCTCGCCAGGTTGATCGCTGACGGATTGGTGAGTGTCGGCGGCTCCATCGTCGCCGATCCCAAGGCGAAGGTTGCGGCGGGGGCAGAGGTGGTGATCACGGTCGAGGAAGCGCAGGAAAGCCATATCCTGCCAGAGGCGATCCCGCTCGATGTGGTCTACGAGGACGCCTCGCTGATCGTTGTCAACAAACCTGCGGGCATGGTGGTGCATCCGGCCCCCGGCACGCCGTCGGGGACGCTGGTCAATGCTTTGCTCGCGCATTGCGGGGATGATCTGTCGGGGGTGGGCGGGTTGAAGCGCCCCGGGATCGTGCACCGGATCGACAAGGATACCTCTGGTTTGCTGGTGGTGGCAAAATCCGATGCGGCACACCACGGGCTTGCCGCGCAGTTCGAGGCACATACCGCCCAACGTGCCTACCGGGCCCTGGTGCACGGGGTGCCCGATGGTGCAGACCCGCGGCTGCGCGGGATCCGGGGTGTGAGCTTTGAGCCGGGCAATATCCTCAAGCTGACCACGCAACTGGCGCGTCACCGGACCGACCGGCAGCGTCAGGCGGTGCTGTTTCAGGGCGGACGCCACGCGATCACCCGCGCCCGACGGATGGAGACCTTTGGTCAGCCGCCCGTCCTGTCACTGCTGGAATGCTGGCTGGAGACCGGGCGCACCCATCAGATCCGGGTGCATATGGCGCACGCCGGGCACGGGCTGGTGGGGGATCCCGTCTACGGTGGCAAGCGCAAGCTCGCCGCGCGGGCGCTGCCGGAGGCTGCGGCCATGGCCGTTGCCGCTTTCCCGCGTCAGGCCCTGCATGCCGCACGGCTCGGCTTTGTGCATCCGGTGACCGGTGAGACGCTCGATTTCGAGGCGCCATTGCCGGGTGATCTCGCCGATCTGCTGGCGATTTTGCGCAGGCAAACGTGATGTCGCTCAGGCTCTGGTGCGCACCGATTTGTGAAGTGTTAACACTGGCCCTCGCTGTCAGCTTTTCGTTAATCTCTGCGCTCTAGGATTTCGGTTAACGTTTTTCGGGCGCGGACTTGAACCGGTCCGTTCAGCTACCATATCTATGTTAAGCCCTTATACATTGGGAGGCGCTTATGGCTAATTACGCAAATCTACCCGCTCCGACACCGGAAGGCGGTCTCAACCGCTACATGCAGGAAATCCGCAAGTTTCCGCTTCTGGAGCCGGAGGAAGAATACATGCTCGCCAAACGGTGGGTCGAAGAGCAAGACACCGAAGCCGCGCACAAGATGGTCACCAGCCACCTGCGGCTCGCGGCCAAGATCGCCATGGGGTACCGTGGCTACGGGCTGCCGCAGGCCGAGGTGATCTCGGAGGCGAACGTGGGCCTGATGCAGGCGGTCAAACGGTTTGATCCGGAAAAAGGGTTTCGCCTTGCGACCTACGCCATGTGGTGGATCCGTGCCTCCATTCAAGAGTACATCCTGCGCAGCTGGTCGCTGGTCAAGCTGGGCACGACCTCCGGTCAAAAGAAGCTGTTTTTCAACCTGCGCAAGGCCAAGAACCGCATCGGCGCGCTCGAAGACGGGGATCTCCGGCCCGAAAATGTCGCGCGCATCGCGACCGACCTTGGGGTGACCGAGGACGAGGTGATCTCCATGAACCGGCGGATGTCAGGGGGCGATGCGTCGCTCAATGCCACCGTTGGCTCCGAAGGTGAGGGCACGATGCAATGGCAGGACTGGCTGGAGGATGAGGGTGCCGATCAGGCGGGCGACTACGAGGCCCGCAACGAGCTGGAAACCCGCCGCGAATTGCTGGTGGAGGCGATGGATGTGCTCAACGAGCGCGAACGTGACATCCTCACCCAACGCCGCCTGTCCGACAAGACAGTGACGCTGGAGGATCTGAGCGGCGAATACAACGTCAGCCGCGAACGGATCCGCCAGATCGAGGTGAGGGCCTTCGAAAAGCTGCAAAAGAAGATGCGCGATCTGGCCAAGGAAAAAGGCATGATGGCGAGCGCCTGAGCGCGCGACACCTCAGCGGATCCTGAACGCTGTCAGGATTGCAGGTCTTCCCCGGCGACCGGGGAGGGCCTTTTTGCTGCGGCTCTGGCGTTTTGGCCACAGTCGGAAGATCCCCCCGATCAACGTGACACACCACAGCAACGTGCGAGGTCCCGCGCCGCCGTGCCGTGTGTAAAAGGCGTCGGCTTCGCGGGCCTGCGCTGACGGGCGCGCTGCGGGAAAGGGGCGGTGGCGGTGCAACTGCGGGTGAGGGCTGGGCATGATGGGCTCCTGCGGTGACGACGGCGGACCTGCGGCGGCCCTTGACCGCTCCTGTTTTACCTGCGCTTGATGTCTTGCAGAATGCACTGGTTTGCACAGGTCATTTCATGAGTGAAAAGAAGATTGATGCTCAGCCGGATGACTGGGACGACTTGCGGCTCTTCGTGCTGGTGGCGCGAGAAGGCGGGTTGTCTCCCGCCGCACGGTTGAGCGGGCGCAGTGCGGCGACACTGGGGCGCCGGATGCTCGCGCTGGAACAGCGCATGGGTCAGACGCTTTTTGTCCGGCACGACCGGGGCTATGCGCTCACGGATGCGGGTGCGCGGCTGCTGGAAGGCGCGGGCGAGGTCGAGGCGCGTGTACGGCGGCTCACCACGGATCTGTCTCAGGATGCGCGCCCGCTGATCAAAGTGTCAGCGGGTACCTGGACGACGCTGGCGCTGTTGCATCAGCTGGATCATCTGGTGGGGACGCCGCCGGATCTGCGGCTGCAGTTTATCTCCACCGAAGCGGTATTGGATCTGGCCCATCGCACCGCGGCCATCGGCTTCCGCAACCAGCGACCCGAAAGCCCCTCGCTGGCCGGGCGGCGGCTGTCCCGGGTGACCTTTGCGGCCTACGCCACGCGTGACGCGCCGGGCCGTTGGATACGGGTCATCGCGGAGACAGCCTCCGCCCGCTGGCTGGGCAGGCTCGCCGGGGTGGAGGATGCGGTCTGCGAGGTCACCGCCCCCCGCAACGCGCTGGATCTGGCGCTGGCGGGCAAGGGGATCGCAGTGCTGCCGACCTTCCTTGCCGCCCTCTACCCGTCGCTTCAACGGCGCAGCGACATCATCGAGAATCTGTCGCGGCATCAATGGCTTGTCACCCACCAGGACGACCGTCACCGCCCCGAAGTCCGCCGCGCCATTGACCGGATGTGCGATGCTGTGGCGCCGCGCGGGACCGGTTAAAAGGGGGGCTGACACCATTCGCACGGTGAACGTCGATCTGAGCCATGATCTGTCAGATGTCTCGCGCTGTCGACAGGCCCGTCATGGCCGGACTCCCCCCAAGGGCGGATGCCCTCCGGACCCGGAAGCCTATCCCTCCATCGCTTCCAGCTCGTCGATGAAGCCCGAGATCATGCTGAGGCCCTTGTCCCAGAACGCCGGATCCGACGCATCCAGCCCGAAGGGGGCCAAAAGTTCCTTGTGGTGTTTCGACCCACCAGCCTTGAGCATGTCGAAATACTTGTCCTCGAACCCCGCGCCGCCCTCTGCGTAGACCGCGTAAAGCGCGTTCACCAGCCCGTCGCCGAACGCATAGGCGTAGACGTAGAACGGCGAATGCACGAAATGCGGAATATAGGCCCAAAAGGTCTCATAGCCGTCCATGAATTCGAACGCCGGGCCGAGGCTCTCGCCCTGAACGCTCATCCACAGCGCGTTGATGTCATCAGGTGTCAGCTCTCCGCCGCGCCGGGCGGCGTGCAGCTTGCATTCGAAATCGTAGAACGCGATCTGGCGGACCACCGTGTTGATCATATCCTCGACCTTGCCCGCCAGCAGCACCTTGCGCTGCGCTGGCGTTTCGGCACCGTCGAGCATCTTGCGAAAGGTCAGCATCTCGCCGAATACACTTGCCGTCTCGGCCAGCGTTAACGGGGTGGAGGACAACATTTCCCCCTGTTCGGCTGCCAGGACCTGATGGACTCCGTGCCCAAGCTCATGCGCCAGCGTCATGACATCGCGCGGTTTGCCGAGGTAGTTCAGCATCACATAAGGATGCACGTTCGTCACCGTCGGATGCGCAAAGGCACCGGGCGCCTTGCCGGGTTTTACACCCGCATCGATCCAGCCCTTGTTAAAAAACGGCTCGGCCAGCTGCCCCATGCGCGGATCGAACGCCTCATAGGCTTCCATCACCGTGCGTTCTGCCTCCGCCCAATCCACAATCCGGTTGTCTTCCATGGGCAGGGGCGCGTTGCGGTCCCAGACCTGCATCTTGTTCAGCCCCATCCACTTGCGCTTGAGCTCGTAGTAGCGGTGGCTGAGCTTTGGGTAGGCCTCGACCACTGCATTGCGCAGCGCGTCAACCACTTCGGGCTCTACCTGATTGCTTAGGTGACGGCCCAGCTGCGCGCTCTCCATACCGCGCCAGCGGTCGAGGATTTCCTTTTCCTTGGCCTGCGTATTGTGCACCCGGGCGAAAGTCTTGATGTTGGCCTGAAAGACCCGCGACAGCTCTCGCGCACCTGCCTCGCGTCTGCTCCGGTCTGGATCGGTCAACAGGTTGAGCGTGCCTTCGATGCCCAGCGTCTCGCCGTCCACCTCAAACTCCAGCCCCGCAATGGTCTCGTCAAAGAGCCGTTCCCAGGCGTCGCCAACAACCCCCAGATCGTGCAGGAACTTCTCCAGCTCGTCGCTGAGCTGGTAGGGCTTCATCGCGCGGATCCGGTCGAAGATGGGCTTGTAGCGCGCCAGATCCGCGTTCTGGGCGTAGAGCCCCTCCAGATGATCGTCGGGAAGGCGGTTGATCTCCAGCGTGAAAAACACCAGCGGGGTGGTGAAATTCGTGATCTTCTCCTGCAGATCGGACATGAACTTCGCCCGCTCCGCATCCGTGGTCTGCTGGTAGTAGCGTAGCCCCGCAAAGGACATCAGACGGCCCGCGACCTGGTTGATCTTTTCGTTGCGCAGCACGCAGTCGAGAAAGCCGGCGGCATCCAGACCCGCCAGGTTGCCTTCGTAGTCGGTGGCGAAACTGGCGCAGGCCTGCTCCAGCCAGTCGAGATCGCGTTTCAGCTCTGCCGCGTCCTGCCCGGTGTAGAGATCATCAAGGTTCCATTCGGGCAGATCACCCAGAGAGGAGCCGCCAGCGCTGGCATCTGCATCGCGAACGGGGAAGGGAAGCTCGAACATCAAAGACCTCATCATGTGTTTGGCTACACTTAGGCCGCGTCAGGCCGCGGAACAAGCGTTCACTCAAAGCCGAAGAGGGCGGCGGGGTTCTGCACAAGGATCCGGTGCCGCGCGGTATCGTCAGGGATCACACGGTCCAGCGCGTCGAGCAGATCGGCGGCCTGCGGTATCTGCGCACCCGCCAGCATCAGGTGCGGCCAGTCCGAGCCCCACAGGCAACGCTCGGGGTTTGCCGCAATCAGGGCGGCGACCAGCGGATCGGCCTCCCTGTAGGGTGCGGCGCACATGCGGTATAGGGCGGAGAGTTTGACCCAGGCCTTGCCGTCGCTCAGCAGTGCGCACAGCGCCTGAAACCCGTCGCTTTTCGGGCTCAGCCCACCGCTTGGCCAGCCGATATGGTCGAACACCACGTCGATGGGCAAGCGGCGCACGTCCTCGGCCAGATCGATCATGTGCTGGTCCGCGTGGCAAAGCATCTGGATGTGCAGCCCTCGCTCCGCCAGGGCAGGTGCCATCGCCTTTGCGCCGTCCCAGCCCAGCACGCCACCGTGCACGTAGTTCAGCCGTACCGCCGCCATGTTCCAGTCCACGAACTGGTCCATCCGTGCTTCACTCGCGCCGTCCGGCAACAGGCCCACGCCGCGAAACCCTGCTCCCATGCGCCGCACGGCCTCGACCGTGACGGTATTGTCGGTGCCATAGAGAATCGAATGGACGATGACGCCGCGCGAGACGCCCAAGGTTTCGCATTGCGCGCGAAAGAGATCGAGCCAGCCGTCCAGATCAGGGCCCGGCGCGGGGTTCTCGACCCGGCCGTCCCAAAGCGCGAACTCCCCGCGGCCCGCCACCAGATGCACATGCGTATCACAGGCGCCCTCGGGCGCGCGGCGGACAGGGGCGCGGGGCGCAGGGGGCATCTGTGCATCCGGCTTATCCATAAATCCTCAGCATGTCGTTCAGATCCTCCAGCGTATTGGCCTCGTCCAGCGGCTTATCCTGCCGCCAGCGGGACATACGCGGAAACCGCAGGGCGACGCCAGACTTGTGCCGGGGGCTTGCCTGGATCCCTTCGAAGGCAATTTCGAATACGTGGTGCGGGGTGACCTGCCGCACCGGTCCGAACCGCTGAAGCGTGTTCTTGCGGACCCATTTCGTGATCTCGCGAAACTCCGCATCTGTCAGCCCGGAATAGGCCTTGGTAAAGGGCACCAGATCGTTGCCATGGCGCACCGCAAAGGTGAAATCGGTGAAGAGATTGGCGCGCCGCCCGTGACCTGCCTGGGCGTAGATCATCACGGCGTCGATGGTCAGTGGGTCCAGCTTCCATTTCCACCAGTCGCCCTTTTTGCGCCCGATGCGATAGGGGCTGTCGGCGCGCTTGAGCATGACCCCTTCGGCGTTTTCATCCCGGGCGATGCTGCGCAGCTCGCCCAGATCGTCCCACCCCTCGAACTCAAGCTGCGGCGAAAGGCGTACGGGAGCATCGCCAGGCAGATCGGCGCAAGCCGCCTCCAGCAGCGCGCGGCGTTCGGCAAAGGAGGTTTCGCGGATGTCTGACCCTTGCCATTCGAGCAAGTCGTAGGCGTGCAGCACGACGGGCGCGTCGGTCAGCAGCTTTTTCGGCACGGTCTTGCGCCCGATCCTTTTTTGGAGCGCGTTGAAACTGTCGGGGCGGTCCGCTTGCGGCTGCCAGACCAGCAACTCCCCGTCCATGACAGTGCCGGGAGGCAGGAAATCCGCCGCTCGGGCAAGCTCCGGAAACCGGTCCGTCATCAACTCTTCGCCGCGTGACCAGACGAAATGCTGCCCGTCCCGCAGGATGACCTGACCGCGGATGCCGTCCCATTTCCACTCCGCGCGCCACGCACTCGGGGCACCGAGCGCCTCAGGCCCATCCTCCAGCGCGTAGGCGAGGTAGAACGGGTAGGGGCGTGAGGCATCGGCGGAGGCATCCTCCGCCTCGATCAACCCTTCCCAGGTGGTATCATCCGGGTGCCAGTTGCCCATAAGCCTGTGCGCCAGTTCCGCCTCGGGCTTCTCGGTGGCCTGCGCCAGCGCGCGGGTCATCAGCTTTTGGCTGACCCCCATGCGAAACCCGCCGGTGATCAGCTTGTTGAACACGAAACGTTCCGTGTCCTCAAGGCTGTGCCAGGCGGCCAGCACGGCGGCTTTGCGGGCGTCCTCCTCGACCGTGGCCAGGGCGCGCAGGGTGGCGATCCACGCCGACAGGCTCTTGTCGGAGGATCCGTCGGCAGGCGGCAGCACGAGCGCAATGGTCTCCGCCAGATCGCCCACGATGGGGTAGCTCTCCTCGAACAGCCACAGCGGGATGCCCGCTTCATCTGCGGCCCATTCGCGCAGGCGGGTGGTTGTGACCACGCGCTTGGGTCTGCGGCCCGAAAAGAGCGCAATGGTCCACATCCGGTCCTCCGGGGGAGCCGCGCGGAAATACGCTGCCAGTGCGGCGACCTTCACGGTTGTCTTGGTGCTCTGGTCAATGGCGTTGAAAAGGGCGGCGAAGCGGTTCATGAGGCCGCATCCATATCCAGCGTCTCGCCCTCGAATTCGGTTGGCACGACCTGCGCCTGCCAGCCATTCTCATTCAGGTAACGCGCGAAGATATCCGTATAACCATGCGTCACATATATGTTTTCAGCCCCTGTTTGACCAATGGCGTCCAGCAATCCACGCCAGTCCGCGTGATCGGAAACGACAAAGCCGCGATCGCCCGCACGCCGCCGCCGGACACCTCTCAGCTGCATCCAGCCGCTGGCAAAGGCGCTCTCGCGCGGGCCGAACTTTCGGGCCCAGGTGCTGCCGAGCGCCGAGGGCGGAGCCAGCACCAGCGCGCGTTTGATGGATTTGACATCCATCTCGCCAGTCACCTGTTGCGTCTCCGGCAGGTCGATGCCCTGCGCGCGCAGCACCGCATTGGTGCCCTCCACCGCGCCGTGAGTGAGGATCGGCCCGATCTCCGGGTCCAGCATCCGCATCAACCGCTGCGCCTTGCCAAGCGCGTAGGCCCCCAGAAAGGCGGTCTTGCCCGCGTCGGCGCATCGCGCCCACCACGCGTTGAGCTCGGTTGTGATCCGCGCCTGCGGCTGCCACCGGAAAACCGGCAGGCCAAAGGTGGATTCGGTGATGAAATGGTGACACCGCTGCGGCTCGAACGGTTCTGACAGCCCGTCGTTCTCTACCTTGTAGTCACCGGAGGCGACCCAGATCTCGCCCGCAACCTCCACCCGGATCTGAGCGGAGCCGGGCACATGGCCCGCGGGGTGAAAGGACACGTTCGCGCCGCCGATTTGCACAGTTTCACCGTAGCCGATGCCTTGCGCGTCGATCTCGCCCAGACGGTGGCGCATCACCGGGAGAGCCGCGTGGGTCGCCAGATAGTGCCCGTGCCCCCACCGCGCATGATCTGCGTGACCATGTGTGATCAACGCCCGGTCCACGGGCCGCCAGGGGTCGATGTAAAAATCGCCCGCAGGACAGTAGATGCCGCGGTCGGTAAAGGTCAGGGCGGAGATCTTGCTCATGCCTTCTAACCTAGCGAGCGGGAAGGCTTTGCCCAGCCGTCAGCCGTGCCCGCCGCGCAGAAACAGCGCGGCCATCTGATCAAAGAGCGGGCCTGCGACCGCATCGCTCTCCATCAGCACCTCATGTTCGCCGTCCTCGACCAGTTCCAGAGTGCCGCGGGGCCAGCGGGCCATGCGCTGCTGGACCGCAGTCGCCTCGACGATCCGCTCTCCGGTGCCGAGAAAGGCAACGCAGGGCAAATCCGGCGAGGGACGGCCCATGAGATGCCGGGTTTCGCGCAGCGCCTCGCGCAGCCAGACAAAGCTGGGACCGCCGAGCGCCAGATCAGGGTGCGCCTCCAACTGCTTGCGCATCATCTCAAACTGCTCGGGATCACGGGTCAGCAGGTTGCCCTCAAACCCGTCGGTCAGGACATGGTGTTCGATCCGGGTGCCGGGCGGCAGTCGATGGCCTTGCCCGATCCGTGGCATGATGTGGCTGAGCGTCCAGGCAAGCGGGCGTATGTGGGACGCAAGCTTGATCCCCCACATGGGTGCGGAGAACGCGGCGGCCTGCACGGGCAAGCCCTCCATCGTGGCCCGGAGCCCGATGGCCCCGCCCATGGAATGGGCCAGCAAAAAGAACGGCCGCGGCATTTCCAGCCGCCGCGCCAGGCGCAGCATTGCGTCGATGTCTTTCTGGTAGTCTGGGAAATGATCCACATGCCCCATCAGCGGATTGTCGAGCAGCCTGTCCGACAATCCCTGGCCGCGCCAGTCGATGGCCATGGCGGCAAAACCACGGCGCGCAAGGGCCGTTGCACAGAGGTCATATTTCTCGATGAATTCCGTGCGACCGGGAAAGATCAGGACCGTGCCGCGTGCGTTCTCGTGCGGCCAGTGACCGATGCGGATCCGGTGACCGTCGGAACTTTGAACCCAATGCGCCGCCCCTGTCGCCTCGCCAAAGGCAATATCGCTCAAAAACGGGGCGGCGTCATAATCCATCAGGCGAGAACGGAGGCCAGTTGCATTGCCATGCCCATATCGCCATCAACGCTCAGCTTGCCGGTCATAAAGGCGCTGGTCGGGTTGGTCTCACCTTCCAGGATCGAGCGGAAGGTATCGGCGTCTGCCGATAGTGTCACATCCGCAGGCTCATCGCCCGCCCGCGCGCCGGTGTTGTCCATCATCACGCAGCCTTCGTCCGCGATGTCGAATTTCGCCGTCCCGCCAAAATCGGCGCCTGCCAGTTTTTCGTTCAGCGCGACGACGGCCTGGTTCACAATATCGCTCATTTTGGATCCTTTGAGGTCTGCGGTCTGCGGCGCACTGGAATTGCCCTGCAGTCCTGTTACATTGATTTGTGTTATGAAGATGAAAACGCAAATCCTCAAACATGTCGTTGCGGCATTTTTTACAACCTGTGTGCTCAGCCTGCCGCTGCAGGCCCAGCAGGACGCCGCAACACTGCTGGATCAGCTGGCGGCGGCGTCCGAGGTTGACGCCGCCCGGCTCGACCGGGAGCTGTCGCTGATCTGGGACAACTCCGGCTCTGCCGCGATGAACCTTCTGCTCAAACGGGGCCGTGATGCGCTGGAGGCCGAAGAGACTGGGCAGGCGATCGAGCATCTGACGGCGCTGACGGACCATGCCCCCGGGTTCGCCGAAGGCTGGCACATGCGGGCGACCGCCTTTTATCGGGCCGGGCTTTATGGTCCTGCGCTGGATGACCTGCAGCGCGCGCTCGCGCTGAACCCGCAGAATTACAATGCTATTTTTGGCCTCGGCGTGATGCTGCGTGAGTTCGGCGATCTGCCGCGCGCAGCCGAGGCGTTTGAGCAGGTCCTGGCCTTGCATCCCCACCACGAGAACGCGAAAACCGCGCGGGAACAGCTTCAGCAACGCGGCATTGGCCGCACGCTCTGAGCCGCTGAGATAGAGGAATGCGCCGTGTCAGGTGATGCGCGGGTCGTGGCCGTTCTGGGCCCGACCAACACAGGCAAGACGACCTATGCAATCGAGCGGATGCTGGGGCATCGGACGGGTGTTATCGGCCTGCCGCTGCGCTTGCTGGCGCGCGAGGTTTACGACCGCATCGTCGCCGTGCGCGGCCCGTCGGTCGTGGCGCTGGTCACCGGTGAGGAACGCATCGTGCCGCCGCGGACGCAGTATTGGGTCTGCACGGTGGAGGCGATGCCCGAGGGGATGGGCTGTGATTTCCTCGCCGTGGATGAAATCCAGCTGTGCGCGGACCCGGAGCGCGGGCATGTGTTCACCGACCGGCTGCTGCGTGCCCGCGGGTTGCACGAGACGGTGTTTCTGGGCGCTGACACCATGCGCGGACCGATCCGGGCATTGGCGCCACAGGCCCAGTTCATCCAGCGCGAACGCATGTCACAGCTTACCTATCTGGGCCCTAAAAAGATCAGCCGCATGAAACCGCGCAGCGCGATTGTCGGGTTCTCGGTGGAAAACGTCTACGCCATTGCAGAGCTCATTCGCCGCCAGAAGGGCGGTGCGGCGGTGGTCATGGGCGCGCTCAGCCCGCGCACCCGCAACGCGCAGGTGGACATGTATCAGAACGGCGAGGTCGATTATCTGGTGGCAACGGACGCCATCGGCATGGGGCTGAACCTTGATGTGGACCATGTTGCCTTTTCCGCCACCACCAAGTTCGACGGGCGCCGCATGCGCCCACTGGCCCCCAATGAGCTGGCCCAGATCGCCGGGCGCGCCGGGCGGGGCATGCGAAACGGCACCTTCGGTGTGACGGGCGACGCCTCGCCGCTGGATGACGGGGTGGTGGAGGCGATCACCGGCCACCGGTTTGCCCCGCTGAAAAAGCTCAACTGGCGCAATCACGCGCTGCAGTTCGGGTCTATCGACCGGCTGGTGGCCACGCTGGAGGCGCCGCCCGACGACGACATTCTCGTGCGCGCCCGCGAAGCTGACGATCTGCGCGCGCTGAAAACCATCGGCGAGGATGCGGAGGTGGCCGCACGCTGCACGGACGGTCCTTCGGTGCGTCTGCTCTGGGACGTGTGCCGGATCCCCGATTTCCGCGGCATCAGCCACGCTGAACACGCAGGCCTGCTGGAGGCGATTTTCACCCACCTGCACGAGCGTGGCAGCATCCCCGATCATTGGCTTGCAACACATATCAAGCGGGTCGACCGAACCGATGGCGACATTGATGCGTTGTCCAAGAGATTGGCGTTTGTCCGCACATGGACCTATGTCGCTCAGCGAAAGGGGTGGGTTTCGGACGAAAGCCATTGGCGCGGCGAGACCCGTTCTGTAGAAGACCGATTGTCGGACGCGCTGCACGAGCGTCTGACCCAGAGATTTGTAGACCGGCGCACATCCGTGCTCTTGCGCCGGCTCGGCCAGAAGGAAGCCATGGTGGCAGACGTATCGAATACCGGCGAAGTGACTGTCGAAGGCGAATTTGTAGGACGGCTGGAGGGGTTCCGCTTTAGCCAGGACAAAAGCGCCAGCAGCGCGGAGGCCAAGACACTCAAGACCGCGGCGCTGCAAGCGCTGGCGCCGCAGTTTCATCTGCGCGCGGATCGTTTCTACAACGCGCCCGACACGGAGATTGATTTCACCGAACAGGGCGGGCTGATCTGGGGCAAGGATGCGGTCGGCAAGCTGACGCCGGGTGCGGATCCGATGAAACCGCAGGTGGAGGTTTTCGTCGATGATGTGGCGGGACCGGAGGTTGCGCAGAAAGTGCAGCGCCGTCTGCAACATTTCATCGACCGCAAGATTGCCAATCTGTTTGAACCGCTCATGAACCTCAGCCGCGACGAAACGCTCAGCGGTCTGGCGCGCGGCTTTGCGTTTCGCATGGTCGAAGCGCTCGGCATCCTGCCCCGTGCGTCGGTGGTGGATGAGGTCAAAGCGCTCGATCAGGACGCCCGGGGTGCGCTGCGCAAGCATGGGGTGCGGTTTGGTCAGTTCACGATCTTCATGCCGCTCCTGCTCAAACCCGCGCCGACCCGGTTGCGGCTGGTGCTGTGGTCGCTGTCACAAGGGCTCAACGATTTTCCCGAGGCGCCGCCGCCCGGGCTGGTCACGATCCCCACGGACGCTAGTGCGCCTGCGGGTGCCGACACGATGTCGGGCTACAGGATTGCCGGGGAGCGTGCCATCCGCATCGACATGCTGGAGCGGTTGGCCGATATGCTGCGCGCAGAGAACACCCGCGCGGGTTTCGAGGCCAGTGCCGATATGCTGTCCATCACCGGCATGACGCTGGAGCAATTCGCGGATCTGATGCAGGGCCTCGGTTACAAGGCCGAAAAGGGCGAACGGGCCAAGGTCAAACCCGCCGACATGGTTGTTACCACCGATCCCGTGCCGGAACCGCCGCAGGCGGACACGCCCGTCATGGATCAGGCCGATGCCGGGGCCGCATCCGCGGAGGCGCAGGCTGACGCGCCGCTGACGGAGCAGCCCGTCGCGGAGGAAGCCGTTGCGGACGCGCCGGTGCCGGAAACACCAGCGGAGGAAACGCCCATCGGCACTGCCCCGGATGAAGCGGAGGCTGGCGCGGAGATGGAGGTGTTCTACACCTTCACCTGGGGTCGTCCCGCCCGTCAGGGGAATAGACCGGGCAAAGGCAGATCCGGCGATCGGCCAAAAGGCAGGGGCAAGCCCGGCGCCAAAGGCAAGGGCCGCGGTCCGAAAGGCGGCGACAACATTGCGCAGAAGTTCTCTGCTCGGCCGCCAAAACAGGAAAAGAAGATTGATCCCGACAATCCTTTTGCCGCCGCTCTTATGGGGCTCAAGGACACCAAATAGGTGGCCGATAAGCTGCGTCTCGACAAATGGCTCTGGCATGCGCGGTTCTTCAAGACGCGCTCGCTGGCCGCCAGCCGGGTCGCGGCGGGCGATGTCCGGGTGAACGGCATCCGTACCGAAAAGCGCAGCCAGATGGTCGGCGCGGATGACGTGCTCACCTTTGCCCAGGGCGATCACATTCGGGTGATCCGCGTGGATGCCATCGGCACCAGACGTGGCCCTGCGACAGAGGCACAGACCCTTTACGAGGATCTGTCCCCACCGCAGTCCAAGAAACAGGACACGACGGACCGAAATCCGGCTTTTGAGGGAAAAGGTCGCCCTACCAAACGCGACCGCCGGATCCTTGATCTTTCTCGCGACCGTTCTCTTGAATGATCCCTGTGTGTCATTTAGCTACCACATGAACATAAGGGGAATGACGGTCCGATGACCTATATCGTGAATGACAGCTGTATCGGGTGCAAATACACCGACTGCGTGGAGGTATGTCCCGTGGACTGCTTCTATGAAGGCGAGAACATGCTGGTCATTCATCCCGACGAATGCATCGACTGTGGCGTCTGTGAGCCCGAGTGCCCGGCGGATGCCATCCGGCCCGATACAGAACCCGACATGGAAAAATGGGTGGAGTTCAACCGCAAATACTCCGAGATGTGGCCTGTCATCATCACCAAGAAAGACCCGCTGCCAGATGCTGAAGAACGCGATGGTGAGACTGGGAAGCTCGAAAAATACTTCTCTGAAGCACCGGGCGAGGGTGGTTAGGCCCCTAAATCCGCGATTCGAGGCGGTTTTTGGGCGATTTGGCAGCGGTAAGCGCTTCATAAAAATGGATTTTTAACGACGTGACGCAGCGTGCACTTTTTTGCGGCGCGTTTTTGTGTTATTATACGTGGGCAAAGTAACACGGAATTGCTCATCACGGCCCGGGAGCGTATCGCTGTCAGGCATCGGCCAATCTGGATAGTCACACTCGCATGCGCGGCTGAAAAGTCTCCGCTCGGTGTGGTTTTGAGTGTCGAAAATCTGCGATGTGCAGCCGTTGACCAAGGAATGCTGAATGACCAAATCGAAGAAACTTGATTTCCGCCCGAATGAATTCGTCGTCTACCCTGCGCATGGCGTCGGGCAGATCCTCTCCATCGAGGAGCAGGAAGTGGCCGGTATCTCGCTGGAGCTTTTCGTGATCTCCTTTGAGAAGGACAAGATGACGCTGCGGGTGCCGACGCATAAGGCGACGGAAATCGGGATGCGGGCGCTCAGCTCGCCGGATGTGATCGGGCACGCGATGAAGACGCTGAAAGGCAAGGCCAAGGTCAAGCGGGCCATGTGGTCACGCCGGGCGCAGGAATACGAGCAAAAGATCAACTCGGGTGATCTGATCGCGATCGCAGAAGTTGTACGCGACCTGCACCGCACCGATGATCAGCGCGAGCAGAGCTATTCCGAACGCCAGCTCTATGAGGCGGCGCTGGAACGGCTGACGCGCGAAGTTGCCGCCGTGAGCGGTGGCGACGATCTGGCAGCGGCCAAGCAAGTCAGCGACGTTCTCGACAGCCGCGTCGCGGCCTGAAATCTCTGACAGGATGACAGAAAATGCGCTCCCTCGAGGGGCGCATTTTTCATGTGAGGATCAGGACAAAGCTGGTCAGCACGGCAAGCTCGCTCACTTGCTGGACCGCGCCCAGCACATCGCCCGTCTGTCCCGCGATCTTACGGTGGGCTATCAGCCCTACTCCGAGGGTTGCAGTGAGCGCTGACAGCAGACCGCCAACCGCAGCGGGCCCGACGGACGCCAGCCCGATTACCACTGCCAGTACCAGCGCAGTTACCGCGGCGCGCCCGTCCGGCTGACCGACGCTTAGGGACAGCCCGGTGTCCCGTGCGTGCGGCAGGCCTGCCATGACGCAGGGCATTGCGGCGCGGGACAAGGCTGCCGCTGCGACCACCGGCCAGATGCCAAGCGGGATCAACGCGGCATAGGCGCTCCACCGCAGGCCGGTCGTGACACCCAAGGCCAGCAGCCCGTAGGTGCCGATGTGGCTGTCTTTCATGATCTCCAGCCGCCGCGCGGCGGTCTGCCCGCCCCAGAACCCGTCTGCGGTATCGCCCAGGCCATCCTCATGCATGGCCCCCGATAGCAGCATCAACACGGCCAGGACCCCGCCCGCGGCAAAGACCGCAGGCAGGCCCAGAGCCAGCAGGGTCTGACCCACAGCGCCCGCCACCAGTCCCAGCAACGTGCCCGCAACGGGATAGGCCCAGACCGCCCGCGCGCCACGGGCAAAGGCATCCGGTGGTAACTGTGGCAGCGGCAGGCGCGTCAGCAGCACACCCGCCAGCAGCAGGTCCGTCAGCCAGTTTCGCGGGAGGGCGTTTTTCATGGTGAGCGTCATTCACGACTTGTGGGAGGGCTTTCAATGCGTAATCAGGGACGCCAGAGGTTTCAACCGAAGGACGCCCCATGACTGCCAGTTTTGAGGATCTCGCCGCCTTTCGCGCGACGCTTGCGCGCCAGCCAAGCCCCCACGCAGAGGCCGTCAGAGCCGCTGAGGCGCGCAATGTTCAGTTGACGAAACCCCCCGGTGCTCTGGGGCGGCTGGAGGATCTTGGCATCTGGTACGCAGGCTGGCGCGGCACGGACCGGCCCCGGATTTCCGCGCCACAGGTGATCGTCTTTGCTGGTAACCACGGTGTGGCGGCGCGCGGCGTCTCGGCCTTTCCGCCAGAGGTCACCGAACAGATGGTGTTGAACTTTCAACACGGCGGCGCGGCCATCAACCAGCTGGCGGAGGCTTTCGGGGCGCGGCTCGACGTGCATGCGCTGGCGCTGGACAGGCCGACGGTGGATTTCACAACAGGTCCCGCCATGAGTGAAGCAGAGGTCGTGGACGCGCTGCACACAGGCTGGCAGGCGGTTGATCCGGAGGCGGATGTGCTCGTTACCGGCGAGATGGGCATCGGCAACACCACGTCGGCGGCGGCTCTGGGTGCCGCGCTCTTTGGTGGCACGGCAGAGGAGTGGACGGGCCGCGGGACCGGTGTCGAAGGCACTGCATT
This sequence comes from uncultured Roseobacter sp., assembly GCF_947496515.1. GTDB lineage: Bacteria > Pseudomonadota > Alphaproteobacteria > Rhodobacterales > Rhodobacteraceae > Roseobacter. The sequence continues at coordinate 108,223 of NZ_CANMDB010000006.1, forward strand.
TGCCGCCAAGACGCAAGCCGTGGCCGATGGCCTAGCACGGCACGGCGGGCAGGGTGACGGTTTGGAGATGTTGCGCAGGCTGGGCGGGCGGGAACTCGCGGCCATGGCCGGTGCCATTGCCCGGGCGCGGGCGCTGCGTATCCCGGTCCTGCTGGACGGCTTCATCTGTACTGCCGCGGCCGCCTGTCTGGAAAAGGCAGTCCCGGGCGCGCTTGATCACTGCGTCGCAGGACATCTCAGCGCCGAGGGCGCGCATCAGCGAATGCTGGAACGCCTGAAAAAGGAGCCGCTGCTGGCTCTGGGGTTGCGCCTTGGCGAAGGGTCGGGGGCTGCGCTGTCGCTTGGTGTGCTCAAAGGTGCGGTCGCCTGTCTCAGCGGGATGGCGACATTCTCGGAAACGGGCGTGGCCGACGGGTGACGCCCCCACATGCCGCATTTTTCGGTTGCCAGATTTTGTAGATGACACGGTCTCTGCGACGGAACACGGTTTCTATTTTGAAGCTAACCTGACGCGGCTCAAGCGGAAGACCTGGTAGAGCATCCCACCTTGAACGTGAGACACCCCGCTTCGCCAGAGCACTCGCGTAACAGGCACAGTTGCACAGCACCCTTCCGCCCCCGTCAAACCGGAGGTTTGCCTTCGGCAAAACGGGCGGCGCTTGTGCACAAACGTTGGGCGTCTCAGGTTCAAGGTTGACTGCTTCAGGCCCTCTTTTCCGCACCATCCGCATCGCGGGTGAGAAACGCTGTTTCCAACTCCTTTTGCAGCTCTTTGGCGCGTGCAAGATAGGCGTCGTTCTTGCTGGGCGGGATGTCCGGATCCCACAACTCCGCCAGTTCCTGCACCGAGTGCCGGTCGTGGTGGTAAAAGATCCGCTCGGCCTCGGCGGCTTCATATTCGCTCAGCCCCATGTTCTCCAGAACGTAGCGGCCCGCACGCAGTGAGCTGTCGAAAAGCTCCCGTACGATGTCATCGGCCCCCGCCTGATACAGCCGGTAGACATGGCTGCGATCTCGCGCGCGGGCGACGATGTGCAGCTCTGGCCGCAGTTTGCGGGCGTAACGAACCAGGGTGATTGCAGCCTCCGGATCGTCCAGCGCCACCACCAGCACACGTGCTGTCTGCAGCCCGGCGGCACGCAGGATGTCGGGGCGCGTTGGATCCCCCAGAAACCCCTTGAAGCCAAACCGCCGCATGACTGCGATGGTTTCCATGTCATGGTCCAGCACCACCGTGTTGAACCCGTTGGCCTGCACCAGACGGTTGACGATCTGGCCGAAGCGTCCGATGCCCGCGATGATCACGGGGCCTTCTTCATCAATCTCGTCGGGTTGCTGCGTCTCGGGACGTTCCGGCGCGCGTTTGGACAGCTGGTCATAAAGGATGAACAGCAGCGGCGTGATCAGCATGGAGATAGAGATCACCAGCAGCAGGGTTTCGGCCACATCGCGCGGGATCACGCCCTGAACCACCGAAAAGGATACCAGCACGAACCCGAACTCACCCGCCTGCGCCAGCGCGAGGGTAAAGAGCCAGTGATCCTTGCCCTTGAGCTTGAAAGCGCGGCCCAGCACATAGAGGATCGCGCCTTTGACAATGATCACCAGCAGCGCCATGCCGACGATGTTGAGCGTATTGTCAAAGAGCAGGGTAAAGTTGATGCCCGCGCCGACGGTGATAAAGAAAAGTCCCAGCAGCAGACCCTTGAAGGGCTCCAGATCGGTCTCCAGCTCGTGGCGGAATTCGGAACTGGCCAGCACGACCCCGGCGAGAAACGCCCCGAGGGCAGGGGACAGCCCCACCAGCGTCATCAGAAAGGAGATGCCCACGACGATCAGCAGGGCGAGGGCGGTATACATCTCGCGCAGGCGGGCCGCGTGGATGTAGCGGAAGAGAGGTCGGGTCAGGAACACGCCCGCAAGGATCACGGCGGCGATGGCCGCGATGGTGACCAGTGTCACCCCCCATCCGGGCAGCCCCTCGACCAGTGACATGCTGTGATGTCCGTCCTTATGCGCCTCTTCGCCCGCCCGCAGGATCGCACCGTTCTCCGACAGCTTTGCCGGAACAGTCGCCGCCAGCAGCGGCAGAAACGCCAGGATCGGGATCACCGCGATATCCTGTGTCAGCAGCACGGAAAACACCGACCGGCCGCCGCCCGTTTGCATCAGCCCCTTTTCCGACAGGGTCTGCAGCACGATGGCGGTTGAGCTGAGCGACAGGGCTAGCCCGATCGCCAGCGCCACGCCCCAGGGTTGGTCATAGGCCATGGCGATGCCCATCAGCGCCAGCGTGCTGAGCGTGATCTGCAACCCGCCCAGCCCGATCAGCCTGTGGCGCATGTCCCAGAGCGCGCGGGGTTCAAGCTCCAACCCGATGAGAAAGAGCATCATGACCACGCCGAATTCCGCAAAATGCTGCAGGTCCTCGGTCTCGGAGCCGACGAGGCCCAGAACCGGGCCGATGAGGATGCCGGCGGCCAGATACCCCAGCACCGACCCCAGCCCCAGCCGCGCGGCAATCGGCACCGCAATCACCGCTGCCGCGAGGTAGATGGATGCCTGGAACAGGAAACTATCCATGTCGGTGATCTCTCCTCGTGGCGATCAAGTGGGCAGAGGCCCGTCAGATTTCAGTTGATCCATGACGATTTGGCTGTGGACACGGGCCACGGCCGGATGGGCAAGAAGAACTTCGTGGATCAACCGGTTGAGCGCGGGCAGATCAGCGCAGTAGACCCGCAAAAGATAGTCCGCATCGCCGGTCATTGTCCATGCGCTCGTAATCTCCGTCCGGGTTCGGACGAGCCGCGCGAAGCTTTGTGCGTGATCGGCGCCGTGGGTGCCAAGGTGGACCTGAATAAACCCCTGGACCTGCAGCCCCAACCGCGCGGGGTCCAGCTGCGCGGTGTAGCCCTGGATGTAGCCTTCCTGCTCCAGCCGCTGCCGCCGCCGCCCTGCCTGGCTTGGCGACAGGTTCAGCAGGGTGCTCAGCTCCTGCGCGGTCAGATGCGCGTCGCGTTGCAGGGCCTGCAGCAGGCGGGTATCGGTCTCATCCAATCTCATGCGAGATCTTAACGCCAATTGTGTAAAGCGTGCGTGAATTACGCAAATAATATCCTGATCCGCAAGTAGTTTGCGCAAATTTTCCGGTGTTTTCGGGTATCTTTGTGCAAATGTCACGCAGTTGCCATGTCTTCCCGAAAGGAGAATCCTATGGGTCCCTTCCCGCACACCGCCCCGAAGTCCGAAATCACCCAGGCCAACCCCGCTGGAACCGATGGCTTCGAATTTGTCGAGTTCGCCCATCCCGACCCGCAAGAGCTGCGGGATCTCTTTGCCCGGATGGGCTATGCGCATGTGGCCAACCACCGGACGAAATCCATCGAGTTGTGGCAGCAGGGCGACATCACCTACGTGCTCAACGCGCAAGCCGATAGCTTCGGCGCGCGGTTTGTGGATCTGCATGGGCCCTGCGCGCCGTCAATGGGCTGGCGTGTGGCCGATGCGCAGAGGGCATTTGATCATGCGGTCGCCAAGGGTGCCGAGGCTTACGAGGGCACGGATAAGGTTCTGGACGTGCCTGCGATCGTCGGGATCGGCGGCTCACTCATCTATTTCGTCGATCAGTATCACGACACCAGCCCCTACAACACGGAATACGATTGGATCGCGCAGTCCAAACCCAAAGGCGTGGGATTTTACTACCTCGATCACCTGACCCACAATGTCCACAAGGGCAACATGGACAAGTGGTTCGCCTTTTACGGCGATCTGTTCAACTTCCGCGAAATCCGGTTCTTTGACATCGAGGGCAAGTTCAGCGGCCTGCTGAGCCGGGCGCTGACCTCCCCCTGCGGACGCATCCGGATCCCCATCAACGAGGATCGGGGCGAGACGGGGCAGATCGTCTCCTATCTGAAGAAGTACAAGGGCGAAGGCATTCAGCACATCGCGGTGGGCTCTTCTGATATCTACGACAGCACCGATGAGATCGCCGCGCGCGGGCTCAAGTTCATGCCGGGTCCACCCGACACGTACTATGACCTGAGCCGCGACCGTGTCGCGGGCCACGCGGAACCGCTGGACCGGATGAAGAAACACGGGATCCTGATCGACGGTGAAGGGGTCGTGGATGGGTGCGAGACCAAGATCCTACTGCAGATCTTCTCCAAGACCGTGATCGGTCCGATCTTTTTCGAGTTCATCCAGCGCAAGGGGGATGACGGGTTCGGCGAGGGGAACTTCAAGGCACTTTTTGAGAGCATCGAGCAGGAGCAGATCGCCAACGGAGAGCTGGCGGCGGAGTAAGGGGCAGGATCGCTCCTGTCGCAGGGATTTTGGGCCTGCGCTCATCTGTGTGAGGTGAGGCGACAGCACGGTCATCGTGCGTGAGATGCCATACGCGACTTGGCGGGGCCCTTCGCGGCAGCTGCGGTCGCTTAAACGACCGCTACGCTGTCCGCGATGTAGAGAGCGCCGGGTCTTCCGGCGTTCTTTCCTGTGTCGTGAGAGAGCTTGAGAAATCTTCCGCGGGTGTGCCGTATCAGCGGCCCGGTCGGAATGTATTTCAGCGCGGATTGCGCAAAGGGAACCTACGCTGCGTCGATGATGCCGGAAAAGCCCCTCGGCGCGACCGATCGATCAAGTTACCGTCACACCCGTCGGTTTGGGTGAAAGTCGGGTGTTCCTGCGCCGAGCAAGTCGTATCAGCTCTGAGGCATTTTCAGCACGAGATTGCGGTTGCCTTTCTTGTAGCGAAGCTCCCCTTCGCCAATGGCCGACACCCGGCCACCGTCGATCCGGTCCCCGACCTGTACCTTCTTATAGCGGCCATTGGACAGGCGCACCAACGCGCGGCGTGCCGAGGGCGTGCCATAGACGCCGATCAGGTTGACCCGGCGCAGATTGATCGCATTGCGCAAGGTGGCTTCGCGCGCGACGGAGGCGCTGGTGGGGATCTTGGGTGCCACAGCGGGTGCTACCGAGGCTGCGACCGGTGCGACGGCGACTGCTGTGTTGCGCTGTGCGCGGGCGACAATCTGGCCGAAGTTACCCGGTCTCAAGCCGGGGCGTTGAGAAGCGGTGCGTGCCAACAAATCGTTACTGGCGCGAAGGTTGACGGAAGCCGCGTTGTCCAACGGCACGAGGCTCGCGGCAGCGGCACTGGCGACACGGACGGCAAGATCGGGCCGCGCTGGCGGTCGTAGCTTCGCCAGCTCTGATTGGCTCGACCCGTCGGGCGGGGCGCGCTCGGTCGTCTCCACAGGGTCTGCAGGTCGCGTCTGGGGCCGAAAGGCGGCGAGTTGCGCATCGGTTTCTGTCGTCTCCGCACTGCGGGTGGGAAAGGCCGCAGGGCGCACGGGCGGGCCGCCCGCAAATATCGGTACGCCATCGGGGTTGAGCGTGCCATCGGACGAGGCAATCACGAGGCCGCGTGCATCCAGCGTAAACGTGGTACCTGCCGCCGCGGGTGAGATGGGAGGCTCAAAGGCCTCATCTCCCGAGAAGAGTGCCACACTTGGCAGGGCGATCGTATCAACGGTAGGTTCGATAGGGTCGATGCTGACAATGTAGAGATCTTCGAGATCCACCAGCGGCGGCGGCGACGGGACATCGGGCGCCTGCGGCCAGATGCCTGTCGCGGCATAGCTGGTGCGCAGCGCATCGGGTGCGGGAGCGCGCAAGGCATCCAGCACGGCGGCGTCCTCATCCGACAATCGCGCCTCGCGCTCCGGCGTGACGGGACCTTCCGCGTTCTGATCAACGGGCGGGGCCACGTCAATGACGGTTGTCTGAAGCGTTTCCGCCTGGTCCCCGGCAAGCCAACCTGCCACCGTCGTCTTCAACCCGCCAAAACTCCACGTGCCGACCCCCACCAGGCCAATCACAACGATCGCGCCGAGCGTCAACGGCAGCAGCCGACGTCCCGGAGCATCCGTTGCCGGTGCGCGGGCACCAAAGACGGTCATGCGCGCCGCTTCGCTGGGTGGCTTTGCGTCGGGCCGGGGATGTGTATCGCGGGCGCGGGGTTTCGGGACGAAGGGTTCGGGTTCTTCCGCAAAGCCTGCAGCATGGGCGGAGCCTGTCGCGCGCTGTGCATAAACGGCAGGTCCCTTGCGATGACCGGGGCTGCGGCGGCTGGCAAATGTCGTGCGCTGTGAGGCAGTCTCGCGTGGTGGCAGCGAGGGGTTGGTGACGCTGGGTACCTGCGCCTCGGTGTCATCCTCCGCGTCTGCCGCGCGGACCTTGGGCGATGATTGCCGTGCGGAGCGGAAGGTGGGTGGGGGCGGGCCCTCGACCGGGACGCTGCCCGGTGGCGCCAGCACCGAGATCCCGTCAGGCTCGACCGTCTGTCCCGGACCCAGCAGCTCACGGGCCGCACGTGTCGGTCCGAAATAGGGCTCCCACGGGGTGACGGCATCCTCCGGTGCCGCGACAAAGCTGATCGGGTTGAAGCCATGTTGAGTGGCGAAATCCTCCGCCTCCAGCAGCGTTTCCAGCGCGACAGCCGCCACATGAGTATGATTGCCGTTGGCGCTGACATCGTAGACCAGATCGTTGATGGCATAGGGTGTCGCCCCGTCGAGCGCCGTCCGCGCCATATCGCGCCGCTCCGGCATGTGGAGGCCGGGCGTGTCGAGCCACAGGTAGCGGATCTGTTCGTCCGGTATGACCAGCTTGCTGCGAATGCCGCCGGGTGCCAGTGCGGTGGCCGTCTTCAGCAGCACACCGAGCTCTGCCGCCAGGTCCGAGGCTTGGGGCGATACGGCACCCACCTGCCGCCAGCCGCCCGTCGCCCGGTGCAACAGGCCAATGCGATCAAACGAGAGGGTCAGAGCGAAGTTAGGTTTCATGTCTCATGTTTACCAGTCATGATGGGCCTTGCACAGATGTTCCTTTGCCGTCCGGGTACAAAGACCTTCTGTGGCGGTGAATGGTAAAGCCGCGGTTAACCGGTATGAAAATACGCGCTTGACGCCGTTCGAGCGCCTTAATGAGGAGAGAGACTGTGACAAATGTGATGAAAGCCGCGCTGATGGTGATCCTGACTGCGGGCGCGGTCGCGGTGGCCGGCGCAGGGATGGCAACGGCGCAGGAGGCGCGGATTATCACCACCATGGGCACGGGCACGGTGGAGGCGCCACCCGATATGGCGACGATCCGCCTGGGCGTCACAAACCAGGCCAGCGAAGCCAGCGCGGCCATGGCCGCGACCTCTGAGGCGGCGAGCGCCGTGCTCGACCGCTTGGAAGCTGCGGGGGTCGCGCCGCGTGATGTCCAGACCGATCAGCTGTCGGTGCAGCCGCTGTGGTCCGACTACAGCGCCGAGACGCGCCGCATCACCGGCTTTGTGGCCAGCAACGTGCTGACGGTGCGGGTGCGTGATCTGGACCAGCTTGGCACGCTGCTGGATCTGGTGATGCAGGACGGCGCCAATACGTTCAACGGGCTGTCCTTTGGTCTGCAAGAGCACAAGCCCGCGCAAGATGCCGCCCGGGCTGCGGCGGTGCGTGACGCATTGGACCGGGCAGCGCAACTGGCGGACGCCGCCGGCGTCACACTGGGGCCGGTACAGACCATCAGCGAACAGGCGGGCGTTGCCCGGCCCATGATGATGGAGATGGCTGCCGCCCGCTCCGCGGATGTGCCGGTCGCTCCGGGCGAGCTGACGGTGACGGCGCAGGTCAGTGTGGTTTTCGCCATCGCTGACTAGGTCTTGGCCTGCGGTGCCGGTGCCGGACCCGCGCTGTCCGTGACACCGGGCGAAGGGCCTTCGAAGGCCCTTCGTGGGTGGCTACCGGAGCGCGCGACATGCCTGAGCAAAGACCGAACCCAACGGATGGCCGGATCCTGCTCCCCGCGAGCGGCGCTTTTCGCGCTCTTCCGGTCAGCTGACCGCCTTGCTCAGCGCCTGATCGAGATCGGCAATCAGATCGTCCGCATTCTCCGTCCCGATGGAGATGCGCACGACCCCCGGGCCCGCACCGGCCGCCTCCTGCTGTTCGGCTGTCAGCTGCCGGTGCGTGGTAGAGGCGGAATGGATCACGAGGCTGCGGGTGTCGCCCAGGTTCGCCACATGGGAAAAGATCTCCAGCGCGTTCACGAATTTCACACAGGCCTCATACCCGCCCTTGATCGCGAAGGTGAAAAGACCGCCCGCGCCCTTGGGACAGATTTTGGCCACCCGTTCGTGGTAGGGGGAGGATTTCAGGCCCGCGTAGGTGACGTAGTCGACGCGGTCGTCCTTCTCCAGCCAGCTGGCGACCGTCTCGGCGTTCTCCACGTGGCGTTCCATCCGCAGGCTCAGCGTCTCTGTGCCCATCAGCGTGTAATGCGCCGCCTGCGGGTTCATGGTCATACCCAGATCGCGCAGCCCGATGGCGATGGAATGAAAGGTGAAGGCCAGCGGCCCGAAGGTCTCATGGAACTTCAGCCCATGATAGGCAGGCTCCGGCTGGCTGAGCGAGGGGAATTTGTCATTCGCGGACCAGTCGAACTTGCCCGAATCCACCACGCAGCCGCCCGTTACCGTGCCGTTGCCGGTGAGGTATTTCGTGGTGGAGTGCACCACCAGCGTGGCGCCGTGTTCGATGGGGCGGCAGAGGTAGGGCGTGGCGGAGGTGTTATCGACGATCATCGGGATACCCGCCGCATCGGAAATGGCCGAGATCGCATCCAGATCGGTGATATAGCCGCCCGGGTTCGCAATGGCCTCGCAGAAGACCGCGCGCGTGTCTTCATTGATTGCCGCTTTCACCGCGTCCAGATCGTCAAAATCGACGAAGGTCGCCTCCCAGCCAAAGCGTTTGATGGTGTGGCTGAACTGCGTGACCGTGCCGCCGTAAAGCCGGGTGGAGACGACGATGTTCTTGCCCGGCATCATCAGTGGGAACAGCGCCATGATCTGGGCCGCGTGACCCGAAGAGCAGCAGGCAGCGCCCACGCCCCCTTCCAGCGTGGCGATGCGTTCCTGCAGCACAGCAACCGTCGGGTTGGTCAGGCGTGAGTAGATATACCCCACCTCTTGCAGGTTAAAGAGGGCGGCGGCGTGATCGGCATCGCGAAAGACGTAAGCCGTCGTCTGGTAGATCGGCGTCTGCCGGGCGCCGGTGGCGGGATCGGGCCGGGCGCCTGCGTGAATCTGCAGCGTATCAAAGCCATAGTCTGGGCCGTCTGTCATGGGATGTCCTCCTGGTGGATCTTGTTGGCGCTATCGATAGGCGATGGGGTGCCGGGGGACAAGGCCGGGGCCTCAGCGCATCCAGAAGCCATTGGACTTGATCCGGTTGCGGATTGCCTGTTCGCGCCGGGGCAGGGCGTTTTGATCAAAGAGCGCGCGCACCTTGGCGCCGCGGCGCTGGTAGACCATGCGCTTGATGGGCTCGTGCTGTTTGAGCAGTTTCTTGAGCCGGTTGGGGGCGGCAACGTCTTCCAATACGCGGATCGTGTGATCGCTCTCGCGGGCGTAGAGCAGCGGAAAGAGCCGGTAGTGACAGCTAACCGTTCCATCCAGCAACCCCGGCGGCAGCGCATCGCGCGCGCCTCCCAGAGCATGGATCACCAGCGGCAGCGCGATCTGGTCGAGCCACGGAAACAGCGTCTGTGCGCTGAGCGCGTCAGGCGGGTCGTCGCGGATCGCCAGCGCGTAGTCTTCAAAGAGCGCGCCGAACCGCCGCGGGCAGGCACCGTAAAAGAACCCAGCATTGAAATAGAGGTATCTGCGCCAGTGCTCCTCCGGTTGCCCGGGGTCCAGAGAGCTGGGGAAATCCAGTCCGAACTTGTCATAGAGCGACTGCCAGATGCCCGCGTAGCCGGGCCCGTAAAGCGCAGGCTTGGGCCAGGTCCCCTCGCGCCGCAGGGAGGCAGAGGGGCGGTTGAAGTCAAAAGGCACCGCGCCGAGCTCTCCGGTGATCAGCGTATCGGTGTCGAAAAAGAGAAACGGCACGCCTTCGGGCATCTCGCGCAGCAGCTCGATCTTGTTGCCCTGCGGATAGTCTTTGCCGAAATGACGGCTCTCAAAGGGCAGTATCCTCGCGCCAAGGCTCTCCAGCATCTCGCGCGCCTCTGCATCTCGGATGCGCGGATCGCGCGGCCAGTGGGGACCGGGTTGCGGCTCTGCCACGTAAAGCTGACCGGTAAAGCCCGGGCTGCAATGGCGCAACGACGCCGCAAAGAGCAGCGCCTCGTAGGTCAGGCGACCGTGCTGGGCGACGACCACGACATTGAAGCCGGTTTGTGAGGGCGATCCCGCGTCGGCCATCTTTGCCCGTTGGTTGCGTGCAGTTGCGCTCAGCATTGCAGAGGCCTGGCTACTCCACAAGAAGGCTGTGCCCGGGTGGCGAAAACGGCTGGTTTTCGATTGCTGCGTTGAGCCGTGGCTTGTGTTGAGGGACGCGCTCGGTGGTACCGAGACGTTTCCGTCAACACGGGCCGAGGGCGCTCGATTTTTGCAAGAACCTCGACATCTGGTGCGGCGGTGACTGTTCGTCACAGGGATGGCGCATAGCCATTGCTTGCAGACATTTTGCAGCTGCCGGGAGCGCGAAAGTCGCGTCTGTCCCCGAGGATGCAAGGCTCCCCAACGCGCAGCGATACAAAGGCGCCGACGACCGCGAGCAGCTTTCCGACGACGCTCTCAGTATCCCACCAAGCAGAACGATGCCGCGCCAGAAATGTGACGCACCTTCCGCGATGTCATTGAAAGGGAGCAAAGATGAAGCGGCATGGTAGGCCCGGCAGGACTTGAACCCGCAACCAAAGCGTTATGAGCGCTCTGCTCTAACCAATTGAGCTACAGGCCCGCCATGGGCTTGTGGGTAAGCGTGCCCGTGCGCCGCGTCAAGAGCCGCCGTTGCCGGTTGCGGACGTTGCATGCGGCAAGTGAATGCTCTAACCCCCAAAGCAATCTCGCCGCCGCGCAAGGACGCCAGAATGACATCGCAGAAAAACGGGATCACCTACGCGGATGCGGGTGTTGATATCGACGCCGGAAACGCGCTGGTGGACCGCATCAGACCGGCTGCGAAGGCCACGGACAGACCCGGTGTCATGGCAGGTCTCGGTGGGTTCGGCGCGCTCTTTGATCTCAGGGCCGCAGGCTATACCGACCCTGTTCTGGTGGCGGCGACCGACGGTGTGGGCACCAAGCTGCGCATCGCGATCGACACCGGTCATGTGGATCACGTGGGCGTCGATCTGGTGGCCATGTGCGTCAACGATCTGGTGTGTCAGGGCGCGGAGCCCTTGTTTTTCCTCGATTACTTTGCAACGGGCGCGCTGGAGACCGATACGGCCGCGCGCATTATCGAAGGCATTGCGCGCGGGTGCTCGTCGGCGGGCACCGCGCTGATCGGTGGTGAGACCGCGGAGATGCCCGGCATGTACCCGCCGGGGGATTTCGATCTGGCGGGTTTTGCCGTTGGCGCGATGGAGCGCGGAGCTGCCTTGCCTGCTGGCGTGGCACAAGGCGATGTGCTGCTGGGACTCGCGTCCGATGGCGTGCACTCCAACGGCTACAGCCTGGTGCGTAAATTAGTGGAGATCGCAGGCCTCGACTGGGATGCAGCTTGCCCGTGGTCTGACACCACGCTCGGGGCCGAGCTGCTGACACCCACGCGGCTCTACGTGAAACCCGCGCTGCAGGCGATCCGGGCAGGCGGTGTGCATGCGCTGGCCCATATCACCGGCGGTGGTCTGACGGAAAATCTGCCGCGGGTTTTGCCGGAGGAGCTGGGCGCGCAGATCAACCTGTCGAGCTGGACGCTGCCGCCTGTCTTTGACTGGATGGCCGAGACGGGCGATATGGCAGAGGCGGAGCTGCTCAAGACCTTCAATTGCGGCATCGGTATGATCCTCGTGGTGGCCCCTGCGCGCGCCGATGCGCTTTGCCAGCTGCTGCGTGCCGCAGGCGAAAAGGTGATGACCATCGGGACCGTCACCAGTCAGCCGGGCGTTGCCTATCAGGGCAGCCTGCGTTGACCAAACGGGTGGCGATCTTCATCTCGGGCGGCGGGTCGAACATGCTCCGGCTGATCGACAGCATGACAGGCGATCACCCGGCCCGTGCCTGCGTGGTGCTGTCGAACACGCCCACGGCGGGCGGGCTGGAGAAGGCCGAGGCACGCGGCATCCCCACCGAGGTGGTCCGTCATCAGCCCTTTGACGGCGACCGCACTGCCTTTGAGCACGCGATCGAGGCCGCCATCAGCCCTTACGCACCCGATATCATCTGCCTTGCCGGTTTCATGCGCAAGCTGACGGCGGGTTTCGTCGACCCGTGGCGCGGCAGGATGCTGAACATTCACCCGTCGCTTCTGCCCAAATACCGCGGCTTGCGCACCCACGCGCGGGCGCTGGAGGCCGGTGACCGGTTGCACGGCTGCACGGTGCACGAGGTCACACCCGCGCTCGATGACGGCCCTGTGCTGGGTCAGGCGGAGGTCAGGGTGCAGGACGATGATACCGCCGATACATTGGCCACCCGCGTGCTGGCGCGTGAGCACCAGTTGTACCCCGCGGTGCTGGCTCGATTTGCGGCGGGTAACATGGACTTGCTCTATCTCCCTGCCTGAGGGCGGTTCTGGTCAAAGTGTCGCGGCTCGTGTAACAACGGCGGATAGGGTGAAACCGAATAAACGCCAAGATAACGAAAGCCCGCATGAAAACACTCACGACGACCGAAGAACTGGCGGCATTCTGCGAGGCAGCCGCGCGTCATGAGTATGTGACCGTCGATACCGAGTTCCTGCGCGAGCGCACATATTATTCCAAGCTCTGCCTCATTCAACTGGCGATGCCGGGTGAGGATGACAGCACCGCGGTGTTGGTCGACCCATTGGCGGACGGGCTGTCGCTGGAGCCGCTCTACGCTCTGTTTCGCGACACGTCGGTGGTCAAGGTATTTCACGCCGCGCGCCAGGACCTTGAGATATTCTACATCGACGCACAGGTCTTTCCCGAGCCGCTGTTTGACACGCAAGTTGCCGCCATGGTTTGCGGATTCGGCGAACAGGTTGGCTATGAGACGCTGGTGCGGCGGATCGCCAAGACCACGCTCGACAAGACCTCGCGTTTCACTGACTGGTCCCGCCGCCCGCTGACAGATGCGCAAAAGACCTATGCGCTCGCCGATGTCACGCATCTGCGCCGGATCTACGAGTTTCTCGCGGCCAAGCTGGAAGAGACCGGCCGCAGCCGCTGGGTGCGCGAAGAGCTGTCCGTGCTGACCACGCCCGAGACCTATGTGACCAAGCCCGAAGACGCCTGGCGCCGCATCAAGACCCGGAGCAATTCGCCCCGTTTTCTGGCCGTGGTGCGCACGCTGGCCGCATTTCGCGAAGAGTTTGCCCAGGTGCGCAATATCCCCCGGAACCGGGTCTTCAAGGACGACGCGCTGGTGGAACTGGCCTCCAACAAGCCCAAGAGCCACGAAGAGCTGGGCCGCTCCCGGCTTCTGCTGCGCGAGGCGCGGCGCGGGGATATCGCCGACGGGATCCTCAAAGCGGTGGCTGAGGGGGTCGCGTGTCCCAACGACGATCTGCCGCGTCCGGACAAGGGGCGCGACAAACTGCAGGTCAACCCGGCACTGGCGGATCTGCTGCGGGTGCTGCTCAAGGCCAAGACCGAGAGCGCCGGGGTCGCCGCCAAGCTGATCGCCCCTGCAGCGGATCTCGACGCGATCGCTGCCGGTTTGCGGGATGTCGCGGCGCTGCGTGGCTGGCGGCTGGAGGTGTTTGGCAGTGACGCGCTGAGGCTGTGCGACGGCAAGATTGCACTTGCAGCGGACGGTTCGGATGTGCGGGTCGTGGCGCTCGACTGAGCGTTGGACGGGCATCTGGCGGAAAAAGCCGTGTGGCAGGCCTTGCCAGAGGTGGTATGCCGGGTTGCGACAACCGGATCGCACCTAGAGCTGCTGTGGCGTTCCAGACGGCCAACCGTGCCAGCGGCAGCCATATCTACAGCAATGTACCCGCGATGACGCGCCCTTGGGAGGGTGCGGTCGGTTAGCGCCGCGCCTGCAGCGCGTTGCGCTCCGCTTCGACCCGGATCGTGCGGGCACCGGCGAGGGTCTGATCCGTGACCTTGCGGGCCACGACAACCTGCCGTGTCGGCTCCGGTCCTTGTGTACGCGTTTGGCTGCGCCGCGCTTCGAGCCGGTAGCTCAACACACCGTCGACGGCGGTTTCGTCATCGTTCACGGGCGTCAGGCGCACATCATAGACCCCCTGCCGATCGGCAATGCCGGTTGCGCGGATGATGGCGCCGCCGGGCACCCTGTCGATCACCAGATTGCTGATGCTGCCCACGGGGCTGCCCGTGTAGGTGTCCACCGTTCGTCTGGCACTGAAGATACCCGTGCGGGCCGGGATCAGCGGGTTGGTCTGCTCGACCGTCGTCACAGGCACTGGCGCAGGTTCGCTGCGGCCGAACCAGTTGAAGGGATTTACGCGGCTGTCGCGCACGCTGCTGCATGCCGAGATGACCGTGGTCGCAACCAGAAGGGCGGAAACTGTCCTGCGCATGGGGCCTGCCATTTGTTCTTGTTGCTTTGGGTTAGCGCATCTGGCCGGGCTTGAAAAGCGTCAAGGCGGTCTGGACCTTTGGCGGTGTGCGCCTTACCTCTGCGGCAACAGGCGGAGGACGCGATGGCGCAGGCAGCATTCGAAGAACTGGTGGAGGATTTCGAGTTTCTCGATGACTGGGAAGACCGCTACCGGATGGTCATCGAAGAGGGCAAGGCGATGGACCCGCTTGATCCCGCGCTCAAGGTGCCTGCAACCAAGGTCGACGGCTGTGCCAGCCAGGTCTGGTTGCATGCGGTTACAGAGGACGGGCAGCTGACCTTCGACGGGGAGAGCGATGCGATGATAGTCAACGGTCTGATCGCCGTGCTGCGCAAGCTCTATAACGGTTTGCCCCTTGCAGAAGTCCGCGCGGTGGATGCCGCGGCGGAGATGGGGCGTCTGGGCCTCAACGATCATTTGTCGGCACAACGCTCCAACGGGCTTCGGGCGATGATCGACCGGATCCGGTCTGTTTCCCAAGGGTGAGCTGGGCGCGCGAATGGCTTTGCAAAGCCATTCTCCCCAGCGGTCAGAGCGCGCTCAGATGGCGGGCAAGATCGCCGTAGCCGGTCAGGCGGCGCTCGAATGTCAGGCCCAGCCGCTCGGCGCAGTCGCGTGCCTTTTCCGTCAGGGCCGGATCATCGGTCTGAGCCTGATAGATCAGCTTGTCGTAGTTGCCGAAGTACATGTCCCGCAGTTCCGGATGCCGGTCGAGCCCCATGGGACGGGTCACGAAAGCATCGAACTGGCGCACCAGAAAATCCGTGAGGTAAAATGCGGTCATTTCCTCTTCGGCCAGTTCGGCAAAGCGATCGTTGCCTTCGAAAAAGGCATAGCAATGCGGGCCGGGGATCATATCGACCCCCAGCTCCTCGCAGGCGGCGGCCAGCAGACCGCCGGTGCCGCAATCGGCATAGACCACAAAGATGTCGTCATAGGCGGTCCGGTGCTTTGCCACGGCCTCTCGGACCCCTACGGTGATCTTGTCGGGTGTCAGATGGTACTTGGCGGGCAGGCAGGTCAGATCCAGATGATCCCAGCCATTGAGTCTCTTGAGATCCAGGATCTCGCGGGCCAATGCACCGCAGGCCACCAGCAGAATCCTGCCCGTCGCGCGCGGTGCAAGGCCCTCATCGGTCAGCCGGGCGTCACTGGGCAGCATCGAGCCGCACCGCCGTGCCATAGGCCACGATCTCCGACGCGCCGCCCATGATCTGCGACGTCTCGAAGCGCACCGCCACCACCGCATCTGCGCCGAGCGCCTCGGCCTGCGCGATCATCCGGTCGAGCGCCTGCTCGCGCGCGCCTGCCATCAGGGAGGAATAGCCCCTTACCTCACCGCCCACGAGGTTCTTGAGACCAGCAACGATATCGGTGCCGATATGTTTGGCCCGAACGGTGGAGCCGCGTACCAGACCGAGGGTTTCGGTGATCTCCGCGCCGGCGATCCGGGAGGTGGTGGCCACGCGCATGTTCAATGTTCTATCCGGTCGTAGTGGTCATCCTCGGCGCTGCGCAGCCTTTCTGCGATGACCCGGTAGGCGATGTAGCCAACCAATCCCGCGGGTATGAACGCGAGCCCTGCAAAAGGCACCTGCAGCGTTGCCAGCAGGATTGCCGCGAGCCAGAGGGTGACGCCCGCCGCTACCAGCACGCAGACCAGAATGAGAACGAGTTTTTCAAGTGGCATCGGCTTTCCTTTCACAAAGAACATAAGGACGCCCGGTGCGGCGTGCCAGAGGTTCGTGCCGGACTTGCCCGCTCAGGCGCTCATCTGGTTGTGCTTGCGCGCGATGAATTCCTTGGCCGTCTCCACTGCAACGGCGGCATCGCGGCAATAGGCATCGGCACCGATGGCGCGACCGAACTCCTCGTTCAGCGGTGCGCCGCCCACCAGCACGATGTAGTCGTCGCGCACGCCCTGCTCGACCATCGTGTCGATCACCACCTTCATGTAAGGCATCGTGGTCGTCAGCAGCGCTGACATGCCGAGGATGTCGGGCGCTTCCGTTTCCAGTGCGGCCATGTATTTCTCGACCGCGTTGTTGATGCCAAGATCGATCACCTCGAAACCCGCACCTTCCATCATCATGCCGACGAGGTTCTTGCCGATGTCATGGATGTCGCCCTTGACGGTGCCGATCACCATCTTGCCCATGCGCGGTGCACCGGTTTCGATCAGCAACGGCTTTAGGATCGCCATGCCGCCCTTCATCGCGTTGGCTGCCAGCAGCACCTCGGGGACAAAAAGGATTCCGTCGCGGAAATCATGGCCCACGATGGTCATACCGCCGACCAGCGCCTTGGTCAGAATGTCATAGGGCTGCCAGCCGCGCTCCAGCAGGATGTTGACGGCCTCCTCGATCTCTTCCTTGAGGCCATCGTAAAGATCGTCGAACATCTGCTGGACGAGTTCCTCATCGTCCAGTTCCGCCAGGATGAGTTCTTCTTCGTCCGACATGGGCTTTCCTTTGCGGCGCGGCGCACGCTTGGCGCCGGGGTCTTCGTTCTTTTCTTGTGACAGAACGCAACGAGCCGACTGTCCGGATTGCGACATCAAGACAACGCTGTGCGACCCGCTAGGGTAAAAAATAGGGTCGGGGAGGGGCCGCACACAAGGGCGCGAATGCGATCAAATCGCGAAAACTTCTCATAAAGATCATTCGGTCAGGCGGTGGTTATTCTGCCGCCTGTACCAGGTTGAGCGTCCGTTCGGGTTGCTTCGGCGCCGCTTTGCGCTTGCTTTTCCCAGCGTAGAGCAGCGCGAACATCGGCGGGGTGAAATAGAAGGAGACGACCGTCGACAGCAGGACGCCCCCCGCGACGGACATGGCAAAAGGCGGCCAGAACCCGCCGCCCGCAAGGATGAGCGGCAGGAAGCCACCAAAGGTCGTGACGGTCGTGCTGAGGATATGGCGGCTGGAACCCATGAGCACGCCGACCATCGCATCTGCATCGCCCTGACGGGCGCCCGGATCGTCGCGCAGCCCGGTCATGATGATGATGGCTGCATTGATCGACACACCGATGGAGCCGATGACGCCAATGATGGCATTGATCCCGAAGGGGTATTGGAAGACGGCCAGCGCAAGGATGCTGAGGCCCGCCGACAGCACGCAGACCACAAGAGCGATGGCAGACAGCCGGAAGGAATTGAAGGTCATGACGATGGCGGCGATCGACAGGGTCACGATCAGCCCAAGCGACGCCAGCAGGTTGCCCAGCGTATCGGCACGCGCATCGCTGTCGCCGCCGATCTCCAGCCTGTAACCGGGCGGCAGGGCAAAGCCCTGCGCGTCGAGGGCTGCCTGCACCTGGCTCAGCGCCTCTTCGGGCAGCACGTCGCGCAGGATGAACGCCTGGATCGTATTGACCCGTTCGGCGTTGCGGCGCGTGATGATAGGCTCGCTCGGTTCAAGGGAAATCTCTGCGATAGCCGAGAGCGGCACACCGGGGAAATTGCCTGCCGCGGCGGTCGCGGCAGCGGTTGGCGGCAGCAGGATCATGTCGGAGATGGCGGTCAGGTCGCTGCGCGTGGCCGCGCCGAAGCGCACCCGCACGGGCAGATCTTCGGAGCCTTCGAGCAGCGAGCCGCCAGTGACCCCTTCAAGCCCGGCCTCCAGCTGGCGAGAGACATCCGCAAGGCTCAGGCCCAGCTGTTGGGCCTTGGCCTCGTCCACGTCGATACGCGCTTCGGGCGCGCCCGTGGTGACGGTGCCGCGCGCCAGCGTCACCATGCCCACATCCGCCATGATCCGGCGCATCTCTGCCCCGATCTCACGCAGCTGGTCGAGGTTGGCTCCGACAACGCGCAGCTCCACCGGCGCATCGACGGGCGGGCCCTGCACCAGACCCCGCACGAGGACCTGTGCTTCAGGGGCGGCACGCGCGATCTCGCGTTCAAGCCGGGCGATGAGCGTCTCTGTCGCTTCCGGGGATGTTGTCGTCACCAACCCTTCGGCAAAGCGGGCGGCGTTGTCGCGTCCGCCCGCCATGTTGTAGTAGAACGCCGGTGCCGAACGACCGAGCACCCAGGAGACCTGCCGCGTCTCGGGGGCGGCGCGCAGCAGCGCATCGAGCCTGTCAACGACCGCTTCGGTCTGACCCGAGGCGGCACCGGGGCGCAGATCCACCTCGATATGGAACTGATCACGGTCCACGCCGGGAAAGAACTGTGCTGTGAGCAGCGGCATGGACATGAAACCAAGCAGCGGCAGCACCAGTGACAGGGCGATGGAGCGGACGGGGTTGCGCACGGCCCACCGCAGGCTGGCCGCAAAGGCGCGCGAGAGACCGGGGACCTTGAGCCCCGTCGCCAGCATCCCTGTCTTGCTCGCCGCAGGCATGGCCCAGCCCGCGATCGCCGGGGTCAGCGTCACGGCGACGACGAAGGACCACAGCAGCATGGTCACCACGGCGATGGCGATGGAGCCCACGAAATCGCCCGCAGGTCCCGGCAGCAGGATCATCGGCGTGAAGGAGAGCGCGGTGGTGACGGTGGAGGCAAAGAGCGGCGCTGCCAGCCGCCGCACGGCACCGCGCACCGCCTTGATGCGTGCCTGCCCCCGGGCCACGCGCTGGCCCACCTCATCGGTCATCACGATGCCCGCATCGACCAACAGCCCAAGTGCGACGATCAGCCCGGTGACCGACATCTGGTGGATGGCCAGCCCGATCACGTTCATGGTGGCCAGTGTTGCCAGCGATACCACCGGCAAAATAAGCGCCACAATGAGTGCCGCGCGCAGCCCCATGGTGATCAGCAGCACCCCCACCACAAGGCCCACACCGATGGCCATATTGCCGCCCACTTCCGCTAGCCGGTCGGCGGTATAGCGGCTCTGGTCAAAGATCAGCTCTGCGCTGATGCTGGCGGGCACGTCGCGTTGAAAGCGGTCCAATGCAGTGACGATCCTGTCCATCCAGACATCCACTTGCAGCCCGTCTTCCAGCTTTGCCGCGACCAGCACCGCGGGCAGACCGTTGTGCAGCGCCTGCTCGGCCAAGGGCAGCCGGGGGCCGCGGGTCACCTCCGCGATGTCGGCCAGCCGGGTGATCTGACCGCCTGCGCCCTCTCGCAGGATCACCTCGCGCACCCGGTCCAGCGCCGTGATGTCACCGCTCACATCCAGGATCAGCTCGTTCTGCGCGCTGCGTAGCCGCCCGGCCTGGCCCTTGCTGTCGGCGCGCGCGATGGCGGTGGAGATATCATCGGCGGTCAGCCCAAGCGCCGCGGTTCTCACGGGGTCAAGGGTGACGAGTACTTCCTCCTCCGGCACACCAAAGGTCTCAACCTCTTTCGTGCCTGCGGTGCTGCGTAGGGCATCGGCCAGCTCTTCCGCGTAGCGGCCCATAATGCTGAGCGGCACGCCCTCGTGATCCGCCGACAGGGCGATGATTGCCCCGTAGGTGCCTGCGCCATCCGAGGAGAACTCCGGCGTGGCCACCCCCGCGGGGAACTCGGCCTCCGCATCCACTAGGGCGTCGCGGATCTCCGACCAGATCTGCTCGATCCGGTCATCGGCGAGGGTTTCGGCCAGATCGACCTGCACGATGGACATGCCGGTGGCGGAGGTGGAGTTGATCTCGTCCACCTCCGGGATCTCGCGGATCGCCTCTTCGATCTCGGCGGTGACCAGCGTCTCTACCCGGGCCGGGTCGGCGCCGGGATAGGGGGTTGTGATGGTGGCAAAAAGGTTGGTGATCGTCGGGTCTTCCTGTCGCCCGATGGCCAGAAGCGCGGAGAGCCCCGCCGCGATGATGACGAGCAGGGCAAGTGCGACGATGCGCGGCTGGCGGAACGTCAGGGTTTCCATCAGCGGGCCTCCACCGGGCGCACGGTCTGGCCGATCACGACCCGGTGCGGACCGTCGGTGATGTAGAGCGCGCTATCCTCAAACGTGCCGCGCACGAAAGCGCGCGCACCGTCAGAAAAGAGCACTTCGACCGCCTCCGATCCAACCTCGACTGCCTCTGCCTCTGCCTCGCCATCGGGCACGGTCAGCAATCGCCACAGCCCGCGGGGCGCGTCCTGCAACGCAGAAAGGGGGACCCAGGCGCCGCGCTCCGCAATCCGCTGTTCCAGCACCAGCATGCCGGTCTCGCGCAGCGGCGGCAGTTCGCCCGTCTGGAAATCGAGCAGCAGCGTGCGGGTGCGGGTGGTTGGATCAAGCTCGGGCAGGATGGCGGCAAGGCGCACATCAAAGCTGCGGTCGCCGAACTGCGCGGTATAGACGGTGTCCGCATCGAGAGAGGCGATGATGTCTTGGCTAAGGCCAACGCGGAACTGGGGCGGCCCGGCCTCGACCAGCGATACGATGGCCTGGCTGGGGCTGACGGCGCTGCCGGTATCGACGGCGCGGCTGGCGATGGTCGCCGCAAAGGGCGCGCGCAACTCTGATTTCTCAAGCTGCAGATCGACCGCGACGCGGCTGGCGTCGATTTCGGCGATGCGCGCCTCAAGCTCGGTCAATTGCAGCGCCACGTTGTCCACGGCCTGATTGGACGCGAAGCCACGCTCCTGCAGTTCGGTCTGGCGGGCCGTGGTGCGCCGCGCAAGCTCCGCCTGCGCCTCCAGCGCCCGGCGATTGGCCGTCAGCCGGGTCTTCTCCGCTTCCAGCAGGCGGGTGTCGAGCCGGGCGATCAGAGCCCCTGTGGCAACGCTGCTGCCTTCGTCCACCGCCATCTCGGCGACCGTGCCGCCTGCTTCAAAGGCCATGGTGGTGCGCTGTGCGGCTTCGATCTGACCGGGGAAGCGCCGGGTCACGCTGCGATGGTCCTGCAACTGCAGGCGAGCGATCGCAACCTCCAGCGGCGCCGTGGCGGGTGGCGCCTCGACCGCGGCGGCCCGCTCTCCCAGAATGCCGCGCCCCAGCACCAGCAGACCGATCGCAAGGGCAATCACCAAAAGGGTGAGGACGAGGCGGCCAAGCTGTCCTATGATGGATCTCAGGCGCGATCTTGCGGTATGGGACGATGCGGTCATGTGAGGCTCGCTTGTGAAGTAAGTGATACTTACATATGTAAGAGCCTGTAACTTTATCAAGAAAAAAGGTCAGTGATTTGTCAGGCACCATCGAAATTTCAGCGGATCAGCGGAAAACCTATCACCATGGCGACCTGCGTGAGCGTTTGCTGGAAGTGGTCCGTGATCTGGTGGAAGTCCATGGCCCCGAAGGGTTTTCCGTGGCCGAAGCCGCCCGTCGCGCAGGCGTGAGCACCGCTGCTCCGTACAAGCATTTCAAGGATCGGACCGATTTGCTGAATGCGCTGGTATCCGCCGCGATGGACCGTCTGGCGCAGCGGATGGCGCAGGAATGTGCAGCCCATCCGGAGGGCAGTGTCGAGGCTGTGGCGGGAATCGGTCAGGCCTACATCACCTTCGCCAAGACCGAACCCGGCATCTTTCGGCTGATGTTCGGGCTGACGGAAGGCCACGAGGATGAGGATCTGCTACACGCCAAGGGCCGCCTGTGCCGCAGCATCGTCGAGACCGCCTGCGCCGACTATCTCGGCCGACAGGTGCCCGATCAGGTCGTGAACCTCACGGCCTACATCCTCTGGACCAGCGTGCACGGGCACGCCTTCCTGAGCATCGACCGCAAGAACAAGGAAGAGATCGAGGCGCTGGATGACTGGGATTTTCTGATGACCGTCACCCGCGGCGTGCTGGAGGCCGGGCGCGGCTGAAACCGGGGCCTGTGCTGACGCTCCGGTCCGCGGCGCGTAAGTCTCGTCAGCCTGATGTCAGCCCGCGGTCCGGCGGCGGCGCGATGTGCGGCGAGCCGGGGTCGTCTCATCCCCGGTGCCATCGCTTTGCGATGAAAAGCCGCCCAGCTTGGCCGCGATCTCCTCCAGCGCGGGCGGGTGATCCAGCGTCCGGGTGTCCAGCGCCTCGCGCATATGGCGCAGATGCTCGGGCATGGTGCCGCAGCAGCCACCGATGATCCGCGCACCGCAGGCCCGGGCCATGACCGCGTAATCGGCCATCAACTCCGGCGTGCCGTCGTAGTGAATATGCCCGTCCACATATTTGGGGATACCTGCGTTGCCCTTGGCAATCACCGGACGCTCGGGCCCCTGGGCCGCAAAACCCAGGATCGTGCGCAGCAGGTCCGACGCGCCGGTGCCGCAATTGGCGCCGAAGGCCAGGGGCGCCTGATCGCCCAGATCCACGACCATCTTGACCATATCGGCGCTTGTCAGCCCCATCATGGTGCGCCCGGCGGTATCGAAACTCATGGTGCCTGCCCAGTCGAGCCCCGCGAGCGTAAAGCCTTCTGCCGCGGCGCGGTATTCTTCGTGCGCGCTGATCGTCTCCAGCCAGCCGATGTCAGCACCGCCGGATTTCAACCCGTCGGCTGCCTCGTGAAACATTTCCACCGCGAGGCTGTGGCTGAGGGTGCCCACCGGCTCCATGATCTCGCCCGTCGGGCCGACGGAGCCTGCCACGATCACCTCCCGCCCGACGGTATCGGCGACCTCACGCGCGATCTCGGCCGAGACCCGCGCCAGCTCGTGCACCCGCTTTTCGGCATCGTGCAGCTTCAACCGGGAGGCATTGGCGCCGAAGGAATTGGTCAGGAAGAGATCGCTGCCCGCCTCGACCGCCCCGGTGTAAAGCGCCTTGATCTTGCCGGGCTCTTGCGTGTTCCACAGCTCGGGCGCGTCGCCTGACATCAGCCCCATGTTGAAAAGGTTGGTGCCCGTCGCACCATCGGCCAACAGCACGCCACGCGCGTCCAGAAGACGGATCATCGGATTGGTCATGGCGGGCCTCTCATCGCTGCGATGGCCCGCGCATCTCATGAAGCCGGGGTCAACGCAAATGCATTATCCTCAACTTGGTTATGAGAGTGTTTACAGCGCCGATGCCTGGCGACGCTCAGGTCTCCTGCATCAGCTGGGCCTTGGCCTCGGCCATCTTCTCCAGCATCTTGGTGCGGATCGTGCTCTCGTCCGCCTTGGACCCCAGATCGCCAGCAAGCTTGCGGTAGACATCCTCGTCGCCTGCTTCCTCGAAATCTGCCTTGATCACTTCCTTGGCGTAGTTGGCGGCGTCCTCACCCGATTTGCCCAGCAGCTCCGCGGCCCAGAGGCCCAGCAACTTGTTGCGGCGCGCTTCGGCCTTGAATTGCATCTCCGCGTCATGGGCATATTTGTTTTCAAAGGCGTTTTCGCGATCGTCAAAGGTGGTCATGGTCTGGTCTCCTGCGGCTTCGTAAATCCCGAGTTTGATATGCGGGCTCTGGTCTCCGAGCACAAGGGCGCTGGCTTGCAGCAACGCAGGGCTTGCACTAAGAGAAGCCCATCGGCGCCGTGATCCCCATGGTGCAACGGGGAAAGGACGCCCATGGCCCGGCGCAAGAAAATCTACGAAGGCAAAGCAAAGATCCTCTATGAAGGGCCAGAGCCGGGCACCATCGTGCAGTATTTCAAGGATGATGCCACCGCCTTCAACGCCGAGAAAAAGGCGGTGATCGAAGGCAAGGGCGTGCTGAACAACCGACTGAGTGAATTTTTCATGACAGGGCTTGGCCAGATCGGCGTGCCCAATCATTTCATCAAGCGGCTGAACATGCGCGAGCAACTGGTGCGCACAGTCGAGATCGTGCCGCTGGAGATCATCGTGCGCAACTATGCGGCCGGCACCATGTCCAAACGGTTGGGCATCGACGAGGGCACACAGTTGCCGCGGCCGATCGTGGAATATTGCTACAAGGATGATGCGCTTGGCGATCCGCTGGTGACGGAGGAACATATCGCGGCCTTCGGTTGGGCCAGCCAGCAGGACATGGACGATATCCTCAGCCTCGCGCTGCGGGTCAATGACTTTCTGTCCGGGGTGATGCTGGCGGTGGGCATCCGGCTGGTGGATTTCAAGATCGAGGTGGGCCGTGTCTTTGACGGCGATTTCCAGCGATTGATCGTGGCCGACGAGATCAGCCCGGACAGCTGCCGTCTATGGGACATGGAAACCGGTCAGAAGCTCGACAAAGACGTGTTCCGCCGTGATCTGGGCGATCTCAAGGACGCCTACACCGAAGTCGCGCGCCGTCTCGGCGTCATGCCCAAGACAGCGCCGGTGACGAAACCCACCTTGATCAACTGATCCCGCCGCAGTGCGAAGCGACCAAAAGAGGAAAAGCAGGACATGAAGGCAACGGTGCATATCATGCTCAAGACCGGGGTGCTGGACCCGCAGGGTGAGGCCGTGCGGCACGCGTTGGGTGCGCTCGGGTTTTCGGGGGTCAAGGGCGTGCGTCAGGGCAAGGTGATCGAGCTTGATCTGGACGACGGAGCATCCCAATCGGATGTGGAAGCCATGTGCGAGAAGCTGCTGGCCAACACGGTCATCGAATCCTATTCGGTGGAGATGGGCTGATGCACGCAGCCGTCGTCGTCTTTCCGGGATCCAACTGTGACCGTGACCTTGCCGTGGCGTTCGAGGCCGCGGGCGCTCAGGTCAGTATGGTCTGGCATAAGGATACGGACTTGCCTGCGGGTGTCGATGTGGTGGGGATCCCGGGTGGCTTTTCCTTTGGTGACTACCTGCGCTGCGGGGCGATCGCGGCCAACTCGCCCATTTGTCGCGCCGTGGCCGACCTCGCGCAGGCGGGTGGGTATGTGTTGGGCATCTGTAACGGCTTCCAGGTGCTGACGGAAACGGGTCTGCTGCCGGGTGTGCTGCTGCGCAACGCCGGGCTGAAATATATCTGCAAGACGGTCGGCTTAAAGGTCGAGACCTCGCAATCGGCCTACACGGAAGGCTACAACGCGGGCGATGTCATCGACATTCCCATCGCCCATCACGACGGCAACTATTTCGCCGAGCCCGATACCCTTGCACGGCTGCAGGGCGAGGATCTGGTGGCCTTCTCCTACACGGATAATCCAAACGGCGCCCAGGCCGATATCGCAGGCATCCTGTCGCCGAACCGCCGCGTGCTGGGGATGATGCCGCACCCTGAACGCGCCGCCGATACCGCCCACGGCGGCACCGATGGGCAAGCGCTCTTCCGCGCATTGGCCGGCGCGCTGATCAAAGCGTGACTTGAGCCGCCTGCGTCCTTGCGCCTATCATTGCGCATGAACACGCGCACCGCAGTCGAGACCAGTGCCCGGTCCGTCAACTGGCGGATCAGGGGGGCGTTGGCCATTCTGCTGGCCATCGCGGTGGGCGTTGTCTTTGTCACCAACAAGCTGCTGACAGATCGTTTCACCGAAAGCACCCGCAACCGGGCGGAGCTGCGGCTCGCGCTCTACAGCGGCAATCTGGTCTCAGAGTTGCGCCAGAACGCCATCGTCCCGCAATTGCTGGCGCGCGACGCCGAGCTGATCGGCGCGCTGAATTCGGCGGATTATACGGCCTCGACCCGGCGGCTCATCTCCTTTGTGGAGGAGATCGGGGCGGCCTCGCTCATGCTCTTTGACATGGACGGGCGCACGGTGGCGGCGACGGATCGCAACCGGCTCGGCTCCAGCCACCGCGCGGAGGCGTATTTCGTCGATGCAGTGCGGGCCAATGCCACGATTTTCACCGTGGCCGAGCGTGAGACGGGCGGCTACGGGTTTTTCTACTCGCGCCGCGTGCAGTCGGGGTCCGAAGTGCTGGGGGTGATCGCGGTCGAGGTCGATCTGCAGAAGTTTGGCCGCGCCTGGGCGGGGATTTCGGACGCGGTGATGGTCACCGACAGCACCGGCAATATCATCCTGACCACCGAGCCACGCTGGCGCGGGCGCACCGAGGAAGAGGCGCTGACCCGCCAGACGCCCACCGGCGCCATTCAGCGCGCCATTCAGGCGACCGCCGATTGGACCTCGCTGCCGCCGGACGCTTACCTCGCGGGCAAGGCGGTGATGCGGATGGAGACCCGCATTCCCTTTCGCGGGTGGAAGATGGCGAGCTTTACCACCTACGCCAGTGTGCGCGAGCGGGTGAACGGTGTTTTGGCATTGGAAATCATGGGGTTTGCGATCCTGCTCGCGCTCAGTTTCTACGCCCTGAACCGCCGGACGGCGCTGCGGATGGCGCTCTTTCAGCGGGAATCTGCCGAATTGCGGACCCTGAACGCGGCGCTCCAGCGGGAAATCGCCGAGCGGAAACGGGTGCAGGAGACCCTCGCTGTGGCCGAACAGACGCTCGAGCAGTCGAGCAAACTGGCCGCTCTGGGTGAGATGTCGGCGGCGGTCAGCCACGAGCTCAACCAGCCTCTGGCGGCCATGAAAACCTACCTCGCCGGGGCCCGGCTTTTGCTGCGGCGCAACCGGCAGGAAGAGGCACTGTCCTCCTTTGGCCGTATCGACGATCTGATCGAACGGATGGGGGGGATCACGCGGCAGCTGAAGTCCTACGCGCGGAAGGGACAGGAGGCGTTTTCCCCTGTAGATATGGGCGATGCGCTTGCCTCCAGCCTGTCGATGATGGAGCCGCAGCTGCGTCAGCGCCATGTGCAGATCAGCCGGATCGTGCCCGATCAACCGGTCGAGGTAATGGGCGACCGGTTGCGGATCGAACAGGTCATGGTCAACCTTCTGCGCAACGCCATCGACGCGACCAAGTCCGAGGCGGCCCCCAAGGTTGACATCCTGCTGTCGGCGGGCGAGACGGCAACTCTGACCGTGCGCGACAACGGTCCCGGGATAGAAGATCTCGACCAACTATTTGAACCTTTCTACACCACCAAGCAGCCCGGCGATGGCGTGGGCCTCGGTCTTGCCATATCTTCAGGTATCGTTAACGATCTTGGGGGACGGCTCACGGCTCGCAACGGTCAGGCCGGCGGTGCGGTTTTTGAAATGCAGCTGCCCATCATGGACGGCGAACACAGCAAGCAAGCGGCGGAGTAATCCATGACACAAGCCATGAAAATCGCAATTGTGGACGACGAACAGGACATGCGGCAGTCGATCAGCCAGTGGCTGGCGCTGTCTGGCTATGACACCGAGACCTTTGGCAGCGCCGAGGATGCGCTCAAGATCCTGGGGCCGGACTATCCCGGTATCGTGATCTCCGACATCAAGATGCCGGGCATGGACGGGATGCAGTTTCTCAAAAAGCTGATGGGCAATGACAGCGCGCTGCCGGTGATCATGATCACCGGTCACGGCGATGTGCCCATGGCGGTGGAGGCCATGCGCGTAGGTGCGTTCGATTTCCTTGAAAAGCCGTTCAACCCCGACCGGATGAACGAACTGGCCAAGAAAGCCACAGGCGCCCGTCGTCTGGTGATGGACAACCGCGCGCTGCGGCGTGAGCTCAGCGACGGCGGTCAGCTGATGAAGAAGCTCATCGGTCAAAGCCCGGTGATGGAGCGGCTGCGTGAAGACATCCTCGATCTGGGGCAGGCCGACGGCCATGTGCTGATCGACGGCGAGACCGGCACCGGCAAGACACTGGTGGCGCACGCTCTGCATGCGGTGGGCTCCCGCGCGGGTAAGAAATTCGTGCTGATCAGCTGCGGTGCCTATGAGGAAGAAGCGCTGAGCAAGCGGCTCTTTGGTCCGATGAACCCGGAGGACGCGCAACTCCCCGCCATTGAGGAGGCGCGCGGCGGCACGCTGGTGCTGGAAGACATCGAGGCGCTGACGGAGACGTTGCAGGCGCGACTGCTCAGCGTGATCAACGAGCAGGGGGCACCGGCCGAAACCCGTATCGTGGGCATCTCCAACCTGCAGGAAGCGGGTCGCACCTCCGAGGATGCGCTGCGCCCGGATCTCTTCTACCGTCTGGCGGCGCTGCGGATCATCGTGCCGCCCCTGCGCCAGCGCGGCGAGGATATCCTGACGCTCTTTACCCGGCTCTCCGAGCAGTTTGCCGATGAATACGGCTGTGACGCGCCGCAGGTCTCCGCTCAGGAAGCAGCGCAGCTGTTGCAGGCACCCTGGCCCGGCAACGTGCGCCAACTGATCAACGTCGCCGAACGCGCCGTGCTGCAGTCGCGCCGTGGGTCAGGCACCATCGCCTCCCTGCTGATGAACGATCACGAGGATATGCAGCCGGTGATGACCACCGAGGGCAAGCCGCTGAAGGAATACGTTGAAGCCTTTGAGCGGATGTTGATCGACAACACCATGCGGCGGCACCGCGGCTCCATCGCTTCTGTGATGGACGAGCTATGCCTGCCGCGGCGGACCCTCAACGAGAAGATGGCGAAGTACGGATTGCAGCGGTCGGACTATCTCTGACCGCCTTCTACTTTGGCGTGTGGGCTTGAAAAACCCCTAGAATCCGTTGGATAGGCGGAGTCCCGCGCCGTAAATCGTTTTTTGCCATTGTGTTTTGCCCCTGTGTGGCATTTATTGGGGGTTGGAAGCGGGCCTTCGTAGATGCCCCCTTTCGATTCAGTTTCGCTGACCTGGGCCCGACGCGATAGAGATCGTGCCGCCAGGGCAGACCGATTGGGCCGGAAACGGCCAACGAACCGCTGACGGCTCACAGGTGATATGACCTTGGAACCGCAGTTTATAATGGATACGGGAGGTGCGCCGCAACGGCGTGGTGGCCCTCGTGTCGGAGAAGAACCGCGATGACGCGCGCCAATGCACTGAGCAGGATTGCCATGACCCCTGAGGGTCATGCGCCGCGCGCGTCTCAGATCGCCCTGACAAGACATCGTTCGCATCATGCAGCCCCCCCGGGGGATGTGCGGTCGCGACTGTGCAATTTGGAAATATGGCCAAGAAAATGCTTATCGATGCCACCCACGCGGAAGAGACCCGCGTTGTGGTGGTGGACGGAAACAAGGTCGAGGAGTTCGATTTTGAATCCGAGAACAAACGCCAGCTCGCTGGCAACATCTATCTCGCAAAAGTAACACGGGTCGAGCCGTCGCTTCAGGCGGCTTTCGTGGATTACGGTGGCAACCGCCACGGGTTCCTCGCGTTCTCCGAGATCCATCCCGATTACTATCAGATCCCGGTCGCCGATCGTCAGGCCCTGATGGAAGAGGAACGTGCCTACGCCGAGGCCCAGAAGGCCAAGGAAGACGAGGACGAAAAGCCCAAGCGCCGCACGCGCAGCCGCAGCCGGTCCAAGGCAAAGGCGGAAGAGACCGCGAGTGATGATGCCGTCGCCACGAAGGACGTGGACGACGAGCCGATCAACGGGATGGAGACCATCGATCTGGCGGATGAGGAAGGTTCCTCGCCCATGGAGCGGGTGGGTGAAACACCCGTCGAAGAGCCCGACGACAGTGCGGGTGAGGCGCAGGCCACCGGCGATGAGAGCGATGATGACGAGGATGCGCCTCAGCGCGCGTCTGATGCGGCCTCCAAGGACGACAGCATCGAATCCGTCGCGGACGACGATGACCACGAGGATATCCGCCCGGCACGCAAACCGCGGCCCCGGCGCTACAAGATCCAGGAAGTCATCAAGGTGCGCCAGATCCTGCTGGTACAGGTCGTCAAGGAAGAGCGAGGCAACAAAGGTGCGGCACTCACCACCTACCTGAGCCTTGCCGGGCGCTACTGTGTGCTGATGCCCAATACGGCCCGTGGCGGTGGCATTTCCCGCAAGATCACCAATGCCGCCGACCGCAAGAAGCTCAAGGAAATCGCCCATGAGATCGAGGTGCCGCAGGGTGCTGGTCTCATTGTGCGCACGGCGGGCGCCAAACGCACCAAGGCCGAGATCAAGCGCGACTATGAATACCTGCAACGGCTTTGGGAGCAGATCCGCGAGCTGACGTTGAAATCCATCGCACCCGCGAAGATCTACGAGGAAGGCAACCTGATCAAACGCTCGATCCGCGATCTTTACAACCGCGAGATCGACGAGGTCTTCGTGGAAGGCGAGCGCGGCTACCGCACCGCCAAGGACTTCATGAAGATGATCATGCCGTCCCATGCCAAGAACGTGAAGCTCTATACCGAGAGCCTGCCGCTCTTTGCGCGCTACCAGGTGGAAAGCTATCTGGCGGGGATGTTCAACCCCACGGTGCAGCTGCCTTCGGGCGGCTACATCGTGATCGGGGTGACCGAGGCGCTGGTGGCGATCGACGTGAACTCCGGCCGGGCGACTAAGGAAGGCTCCATAGAGCAGACGGCGACCAAGACCAACCTGGAGGCCGCCGACGAGGTGGCGCGCCAGCTGCGGCTGCGGGATCTGGCGGGGTTGATCGTCATCGACTTCATCGACATGGACGAGCGCAAGAACAACGCCGCCGTCGAAAAGCGGATGAAGGAAAAGCTGAAGACGGATCGTGCGCGCATCCAGGTGGGCCGCATCTCCGGCTTCGGGCTGATGGAAATGTCGCGTCAGCGCCTGCGCCCCGGTATGATCGAGGCCACGACCCAGCCTTGTCAGGCCTGCCACGGCACCGGGCTCATCCGCTCGGATGACAATCTGGCGCTGTCGATCCTGCGGCAGATCGAGGAAGAGGGGACGCGCAAACGCTCCCGCGAGGTGCTGATCAAGGCGCCGGTGGGCATCGCGAACTTCCTGATGAACCAAAAGCGCGAGCACATCGCGCAGATCGAGGCACGCTACGGCCTCTCCGTGCGGATCGAGGGGGACCCGGCGCTGGTCAGCCCCGATTTCGAGCTGGAAAAGTTCAAGACAGCGACGCGCGTGGTAAAAGCCGGTGCAGCGCATGTGGTGTCGGTTGATACATCGATCATGGATGAAGTAGACGCCGCCGATGACGCACCAGTTGCGGCTGAAGAAGAGGCACCGGCTGCGCCGGGCAGTGAGCCAGCCCGGCAGGAAGAGGGTGATGGTGAGGGTCGGCCCAAACGCCGCCGCCGCCGTCGTCGTCGCAGCAGGAACAAGTCAAACGGCGAGAACGGGCAGGACGCGCAGCCCGACGCCGACGCGCAGGCAGCAGAGGCAAGCCAGGATGCTGCACCCAAGGACGCCGAAGACCGTCCTCAGCAGGTGAACGGCGCGGATCATTCTGCCGAGGCAACGGAGGCTGACCCCGCCGAGAAACCCAAGCCCAAGCGCCGCTCGCGCACCACCAAGGCCCGCGCCGAAGCCGCGGCGGAGGATGCGGGGGACACCAGTGCGCCGGTCGCCGAAAGCGACACGGCAGAAGCTGCTCCGACGGTCGAGGAGACCCCGCCCGAGAAGCCAAAGCGCAAACGCGCGAGCCGTGCGAAAAAGCCCAAGGAAGAGGCAGCACCGGCGCAGAAGGACGCGGAGGTTTCTGCAGAGGCCACGCCTGAGACGCCGGTTGCAGCAGATGCTCAGCCAGAGGCAACTCCGGCGCCTCAGCCGGAAACGGCGCCCGAGCCTGAACCCATTGCCGCAGCACCGGAACCCGAGACTGCAAAAGAAGCACCGGCCAAGCCCAAGCGCCGCGGTTGGTGGTCATTGGGCGGTTGAGCGCGCCGAAACTGTGTTGAAATCAAAAAGCGCAGCCCGCGGGTTGCGCTTTTTCAATGCGGGTCCGCTCTGCACCCACGTCAGACCGGTGCGCTCGTCCTCCGCTGGGTGCAAGGGCCTTCGAAGGCCCTTGGCGCGGGGAGGCTAGCCTTTGCGAATAAGGTAGGTCTGGACGGTGCCATCGTCTTCGGTCGAGAGGAGCTCGTGGCCTGCCTCGGCGCAGAAATGCGGCACATCGACAATTGCGGCGGGGTCATCGGCGCGCATGCGCAACGCCTCTCCGGACGCCAGTGCCTTCAGGCGTTTGCGGGCCTTCAGCACGGGCAGGGGGCAGAGCAGCCCGGTGGCGTCGAGGTCGTGAGGTCCATCCGTCATGTCCCGCACATAGGCGCGATGTTTCACTCTGTCCACAAGGTTGTGACCTTTGGCCCCGTGACCTGCTCGCATCAATCCGCTAGGGCTAGGCGATGTTTGGAATCGAGATCATCGACGCTGGCCTTTTGCCTGCCATGTTCGTGGCCTTGCTGGCGGGTGTTATCAGCTTTCTCAGCCCCTGTGTGTTGCCGATCGTTCCCCCGTACCTCGCCTACATGAGTGGCGTTTCCGTCGGCGAGATGACCAGCGAGAGCGCCGCCCGCCGCCGCGCGGTGATCTCTGCGCTGTTTTTCGTTCTGGGGTTGAGTACGGTCTTTCTGATCCTCGGCTTCACGGCCTCCGCTTTCGGTGCCTTTTTCCTGCAAAATCAGGTGCTTTTCGCACAAGTGTCAGGCGTCGTCGTAATCGTTTTCGGTCTGCACTTCCTGGGGCTTTTCCGCATTCCCTTTCTCGATCAGGACGCGCGCATGGATGCAGGCGACCGGGGTGGCTCCAGTTTTGGCGCCTACATCCTCGGTCTGGCCTTCGCCTTCGGCTGGACCCCCTGCATCGGCCCGCAATTGGGTGCCATCCTGTCGCTGGCGGCCTCCGAGGCCTCCGTCAGCCGGGGCACGTTACTGCTCGGCATCTACGCCGCGGGCTTGGGCATTCCGTTCCTGCTCGCTGCCATGTTCATGACCCGCGCCGTGGGCGTGATGAACCGGCTCAAGCGGCACATGAAGATGATTGAGCGGGTCATGGGTGGCCTGCTCGTGCTGGTGGGGCTGGCGCTGGTGACAGGCGCCTTTACGACCTTTTCGTGGTGGCTTCTGGAACAGTTCCCTTTTCTGGCGACCCTGGGCTGACCTCCGCAAGCGCTTCTGCATCACCGGGTGTCCGTGACGCGAGCGTGAGGTCGGTACGGCTTGCCCCTCGCGCGCAATTTCCCAAGCGCCATGTTGCAGAATGAGCGGACTGCGCCTTAGACTGCGCAGATGCCCGCGATGCCGCGGTGACCTACAGAGAGCCCGCAGATGAGCCAGACGGCTGCCCGCCCTGTCAGACGCCGCAAGGTTTTCTACATTCCCGGATACGATCCCTTTCCGCCCCGCCGGTACCGCGAGCTTTACCGCCGCGAGGGCGCGGCGCAGGCGGAGATCTCGGGCTACGTGCTCGAGATGGAGGGTGGGCTGGAGGCACCGGGACGCTTCGGCTGGCGTGTGAGCGCCCAGATGCAGGATCGCGTGACGCGATCGGAGATCGAGGTGCTGGTCTGGTCCGATATTGTTCAGGACAGCCGTACCGGCTCGATCCCGGGGACCTATCTGGCGCTGTTCCGCACGGCATGGATCTATCTCTCGACCGGGGCGCTCTGGCGGCTGATGCGGTTGCGCAAAGGGCCGGTGATTGCGGCGCTCTATCCGGTTGTCATGCTCCTGGGTCAACTTGCGCTGGCGACGCTGGCCGGTTGGCTGATCTGGCAGCTGGGCACCTCGCTGGCGCCCGGGGTGGCGCTGCTTGCGGCAGGCGCGGGGGGGCTCTGTGCGGTTCTGTTGCTGCGCTGGTTTCGCGACCGGGACGGCCGGATCTTTGCCTACTATCTGATGCATGATTTTGCCCATAGCGCCGAGGCCCGCGGCGCTTATCCGGCGGCACTTGCAGAGCGGTTGGAGGTGTTCCGGGAGCGGGTGGCCGAGGCGCTCGCCAGTGACGTGGACGAAGTGCTGGTGGTGGGGCACTCCTCTGGTGCGCATCTGGCGATCAGCCTGCTGGCGGAGATCCTGCGCGAGAGACAGGCGCCGCAGGACGGGCCCGCACTTGGGCTCCTGTCCCTCGGGCATGTGGTGCCGATGGTGGGCTTTCTCCCCCAGGCGGGCGCGCTACGGCGGGATCTGTCGACGCTCGCTGTCTCGGATCGGCTGGCTTGGATCGATGTGAGCGCGCCGGGCGACGGATGTTGCTTTGCACTGTGCGATCCCGTGGCCGTCTGTGGACAAGGATCGCCAGAGGCGCGCTGGCCGCTGGTTTTCTCCGCTGCCTTCACGAAGACCCTGTCAGCCGAGCGGTGGAAGCGCCTTCGAAGGCGCTTCTTTCGCCTGCATTTCCAATATCTCTGCGCCTTTGATCGGCCCGGCGACTATGACTATTTCGCGATCACCGCGGGTCCCGTCAGCCTCGCGGATCGCTACGCAAACCGCACGCCGTCTGCCTCGCGGATCACCCGGTCGCTCAGCCCCTACACGGACCGTGCCCCGTGACCCGACCGCCAAAACCGCGCGCGCGCGCGGATCGTGTGAGCCTGTGGCAGCACCTGCGCCTTTTCCGTCGCGATATCCTGTCCTCGCAGCCCGTGCGGCTCTATGGCGCGTGGATGGCGGAATTTCGCACGCCGTTTTTCCGCAGTTACATGGTCAATGACGGTGAGATCATCCAGACCGTCCTAAAGACACGGCCCGGAGATTTCCCGAAGTCGGATCGCGTCGGGTCAGGTCTCAGACCGCTCCTGGGAAATTCGGTCTTTCTGACCAACGGGGCGACGTGGGAGCGGCAGCGACGGATCATCAACCCCGCCTTCGAAGGCGGGGGCGCGCGCTCCACGCACCCCGCCATCGTTGCGGCGGCAGAGGCGGTCACGGACCGGCTGCTGGCGCAATGCGGTGCCGAAATCGACATCGAGCCGGAGGCAAGCCACGCCGCCGCGGACGCCATCTTTCGCACGCTCTTTTCCATCCCCATCGAGCATGAGACCGCGCGCGCCGTCTTTGCCGCCTTTCAGCGCTACCAGCGCAGTCAGCCGATCCTGAACCTGGCGGCTTTCCTGCCTGTCCCGGGTTGGATGCCGCGCGGCTACCGGGCCGAGACCAAACGCAGTGCCGCGGAGATCCGGGCGCTGATCACCGGTCTGACCATGGCCCGGCAGGCGGAGATTGACGCAGGCGATGCGCCGCAGGATCTGGCCACCGCGATCATGACCACGCCCGATCCTCTGACGGGGGACACCTTTGATGTGGCGGAGATGGTGGATCAAGTGGCGATCTTCTTTCTTGCCGGGCATGAGACCAGCGCCTCGGCACTGGCCTGGGCGCTCTATCTGCTGGCGCTTTTTCCCGACTGGCAGGACAGGCTTGCCGAGGAAGCGCAGTGCATTGATCTCAAGGACTTTTCTCAGCTTTCGCAGCTGCGCCTGACGCGCGATGTGTTCCGCGAGACGCTGCGGCTTTACCCGCCTGTGCCGATGATGGTCCGTGAGACGACGGTGCCTGAGACGTTTCGCAACCGCGCTGTCAAACCGGGGGCACAGGTCGTGATCAGCCAGTGGCATCTGCACCGTCAGAACCGGGTGTGGGAGCGACCCGATGACTTCGACCCCGGCAGGTGGCAGACGGAGACTGGCCGTGCCTGCGCGCGCGGGGCCTACCTGCCGTTCAGCGCTGGCCCGCGGGTTTGCCCGGGCGCGGGCTTTGCCATGACGGAAGGGGTCCTGATGCTGGCGCATATCCTGCGGCGTCTGAGGGTGGTGCTGCCGGACGGTCCACCGCCGGTGCCGGTGGCGCATCTGACCGTGCGCTCGCAGAGCGGGATCCGTCTTCGGCTTGTCCGGCGCTAACATATACCATCGCGCGCGCCTGTGATTTAAGCAAAGGCAAGCGGCGGAATCAGAAGGAAAAACCGATCATGTCAGACACGGGCGCGATGCGCGAACAGATGAAATCAGGCGCGGGCTTCATCGCGGCGCTGGACCAGTCGGGTGGCTCTACCCCCAAAGCGCTGAGCCTCTACGGTGTCGAGCCGTCTGACTACACCGGTGACGAAGAGATGTTCCGCGCCATGCATGACATGCGCGCCCGAATCATTCTGGCGGATGATTTCACCAAGTCGAAAATCATCGGTGCGATTCTCTTTGAACGCACGATGCATGATACCATCAACGACACCCCCGTTGCGGAATTGCTGTGGTCTGCGCGCGGTGTGGTGCCGTTTCTGAAGATCGACAAGGGGCTGGAGGAGCAGGCCGACGGGGTGCAATTGCTCAAACCCATGCCCGGGCTGGAGGAGACCTTGCAGGTGGCGAAGGGCAAGGGGATCTTTGGCACCAAGGAACGCTCGGTCATCCACGAAGCTGATGAAAAAGGCATTGCCGAGATCGTGGCGCAGCAGTTTGAGGTCGCGCGGACGGTGCGTGCCGCGGGCCTCGTTCCCATTCTGGAGCCGGAGGTGAATATTCATTCCCAGACCAAGAACGAGGCGGAGGTGCTGCTGGAAGCGGAGATCGCCAAACATCTGGACAGGCTGGAAGGTGGCACGGATGTGATGCTCAAACTGACGCCGCCCAACGAGCCCTGGCGCTACGAAAAGCTGGCGGCGCACCCCCGGGTGCTGCGCGTTGTGGCGCTGTCGGGCGGCTATTCCACCGATGAGGCCTGCCAGCGGCTGACGCAATGCCCCAGCATGATTGCAAGCTTCAGCCGTGCCCTGACCGAAGGGCTGAACGTGAAGATGTCGGACGCGGAGTTCAACACGGCTCTGGGCAGCAACATCGACAAGATCTACCGCGCGTCGATCTAGGCTGGTCGCGTCAGGGCATCCCGGCGCCGATCGTCAGATTTTGCGGTTGTACCAAGGCCGAGGGACAGCGAAACCCGAAGCCCACGCGACGCAACATGCCCCAGAGCGGTTTGAGTTCAAGTTGGCGCGCTGCGGGATCCGCTGTGTCTTGCCTTCGACGTCTGAGCGTAGTGGGCTGAGCTGGGAGAAAGGGGTTTCGAAACCCCTTCCACCGCGCGTTGCCGGTGGTGCGCGTTATTCGGGTGCGCTGCGATCTTCGTCAGCGGCGAGCCGGGCCTGCAGATCACGCAGCACGTGGAGGCGAATAGCAGACGCGAGGCCCGCGCGTGTACCGCGTTCCACGTCGATCTGGGCCACCAGCGCGTTGATCGGCACCGACTTCTCTGCCGCGATCCGACGGAAGGCTTGCCAGAATTCGGGCTCTAACGACACCGACGTCCGGTGCCCTTTGAGCGTGACCGAGTGTTTGACAGGCCTGTCGTTCATGTCTCGCGTTTATGGGCGTCGAGCGCGCGGGCGGTCTTTTCCGCCTCTGACCGGCTGGCCTCCTTCTCGGCCTTGGTCCGGCCGAAGCGCAGCGCATTTTCCTCGGACTGCGCCTTTTTCCGGGTTCGGGCGCGTTCCTTGCGGGCCTTGTTGAGGTTGATGGGCGAGACCACTGACTACTCCTTTTTTACAGATGCGACGCGCCCGCGGCGCACTCTTGCGAAACCATCACGACCGAAACAGGCTTCCCACAAGGGGCGGCAGAAGTCTGCGACCCTCCGGCGTCAGTTTGTAGGCAACCGCGGTTTCTCTCAGCGGTTCGGGCACGGAGCCATCCTGCAGCGCCGTCAAGCCGACATTGGACAGATGCGCCCAAAACCTGTCATTGGCTGAGCCGCGGCTTGTCATGACCGCGGCATCCTTCTGAGCGTCATTCTGCAGCAGTGCGATCAGGGCAGATCTGTCACCATCCGAGAGCGCCTCCGCCAATGCTTTCAGACGCGGCCCCCAGCTTCTGTCCGTTTTGGCATCTTCCAGAAGCCCGCGCACAGGGTCGACCGACGTGTCGCTCATGTCTCTTTTGGCCCCACCATGTTTTCTGGCCGCACCACCTCGTTGAACCGGTCTTCGGTGACAAAGCCCAGAGCCACCGCTTCCTCGATCAG
The DNA here is from genome assembly GCF_947496515.1 of uncultured Roseobacter sp. Lineage (GTDB taxonomy): Bacteria > Pseudomonadota > Alphaproteobacteria > Rhodobacterales > Rhodobacteraceae > Roseobacter. Next base: position 146,190 of record NZ_CANMDB010000006.1, read on the forward strand.
CGTGGTGCCGTTCTTATGCGCGGTCTTGGCGACCTTGGTGGCGTTGTCATAGCCGATCTCGGGGGCGAGTGCTGTGACCAGCATCAGGCTTTCGCGCATCAGCCGGTCGATACGGTCTGCATCCGCTTGTAGCCCGTCGACCAGATTATCCGTAAACGCCGAGGCCGCATCGCCCAGAAGCTGCATGCTCTGCAACACGTTATAGGCCATCATGGGCTTGTAGACGTTGAGCTCGAAATGGCCCTGCGAGCCTGCGAACCCCACGGCGGCGTCATTGCCGAAGACATGGGCGCAGACCTGGGTGAGTGCTTCGCATTGGGTCGGGTTGACCTTGCCGGGCATGATGGAGGAGCCGGGTTCGTTCTCCGGCAGTACCAGCTCGCCCAGACCGCAGCGCGGGCCGGAGCCCAACAGGCGGATGTCATTGGCGATCTTGAACAGGCTTGCGGCCACGACCTTGAGCGCGCCGGAGATCTCGACCATCGCGTCATGGGCGGCAAGTGCTTCGAACTTGTTGGGAGCGGTCACGAAGGGGAGGCCCGTGATCTCCGCCATGTTGGCGGCCACCATCACATCCCAGCCTTTGGGCGTGTTGAGCCCGGTGCCCACGGCGGTGCCGCCCTGCGCCAGCTCGTAGATGCGCCCCAGTGCGTCCTTGACCCGCTGGATCCCCATGGCGACCTGATGGGTGTAGCCGGAAAATTCCTGGGACAGTGTCAGCGGTGTTGCATCCTGAGTGTGGGTGCGGCCGATCTTGATGATCCCGTCGAATGCCGCGACCTTGGCCTGGAGCGCGCCGTGCAGTTTTTCCAGCCCGGGCAGCAGCACGTCGCGGGCGGTCATGGCGGTCGCGATATGCATGGCGGTGGGGAAGGTGTCGTTGGAGGATTGCCCCATGTTGCAGTGGTCATTGGGGTGCACCGGGTCCTTGGAGCCGATCTGCCCGCCCATGATCTCGATCGCGCGGTTGGCGATGACCTCATTGGCGTTCATGTTGGACTGTGTGCCCGACCCGGTCTGCCAGACCACCAGCGGAAAGTTATCGTCGAACTTGCCCGAGACGACCTCGCTGGCCGCCTGCTGGATAGCGGCGCCACGGGCGTCGTCGAGCTTGCCCAGATGCTGGTTTGCCTGCGCACAGGCCTGTTTGATCACACCAAGCGCGCGGACAATGGCGACGGGTTGCTGTTCCCATCCGATGGGAAAGTTCTGGATGGAGCGCTGCGTCTGCGCGCCCCAATACTTGTCCGATGGCACCTCAAGGGGGCCGAAACTATCGGTTTCCGTGCGGGTCTGCGCCATGATGTCTTCCCTGAAATTGCGGTGGCAACGGTGTAGCGCCGCAGGCCGGGCCATGCAACGGCGGCTTTGCGGAAGGGGGGGCGGGGCAGGTCGACATTGCATGCAGGCTGCAAGGGCTTATCTTGAGATCGAGCAGTTGGAGGAGAAGACACATGATGGCATGGCGCCGGACCGCCTGGACAAGCCTGATGGCACTGATCGTGCTGGCGGGGGTCGCCCGGGCCGACATCAGCCGCTTTGTGGGCAGCTTTGAGGGCGCGGCCCCCGTCACGCTGGCCGATGGTCGCACCCAGGACCGGGTCATGAACGTCAAGATCACCGAGACAAAGGCGGGCTTTAGCGTCGCCTGGACCACGACAACGCTGCGGGCGGACGGGACAGGGTCTGACAAGTCCTACCTCGTGGAGTTCGTGCCCTCGGACCGCGGCGATGTCTTCGCCGCTGCCATGAAGCGCAATGTTTTCGGGCATGGGGTGCAGTTGGACCCGATGCAGGGGGAACCCTACGTCTGGGCGCGGATCGAGGGGGACACGCTCAGTGTCTACTCGCTCTTTGTGGCGGAGGACGGCGGTTACGAGATCCAGCAGTTTGACAGAACGCTTGCTGACGGTGGTCTCGATCTGGAGTATCAGAGCGTGCGCAATGGCGAGATCGGGCGGACGGTGTCAACTTTTCTTCGGCGGCGATAGGCCGCGTGACAGCTGCTCAGGCGTCTGTTCGCCACGGACAGGCCTGGCTGTGGTCTCTCACCGGTGATCGCGAGGTCGGAGGTCTGCGGGGCTTACACCAAACCTCATTGTGAGTGGCGCAGCGATCTGATGCTGATTGCCGGTCTTGGACGCGCAGGCTGGTACCTGTTGAAATCATCCGTGCGTGGCGGTGCCTTGCGCTATTTCCGGAAGCTGTCGAGCGAGACAATCTCGGCGTCCTTGGCCGGTGGCTCAGCATCGTCTTCTGTGTCCGAGGTGGCGGGCAGGCTCGGCTCCGGTTTGATCGCGGGCAGGGTTGTCGCCGGTTTTATCTTTTCTTTTTCGCCCCCTGCGTCGCCTTCTTCATCCTGATCTCCCTGGGTTTCGAACCTCAGCCCGAACTCCACCGACGGATCCACAAAGGTCTTGATCGCGTCATAGGGAATGTAGAGAGGCTCGGGCGCGTCGCCGAAATTGAGCGTCACGGAAAACCCCTCGGCCCCCACATCCAGATTGTCGTACCAGTGCTGCATGACCACGGTCATCTCGCCGGGGTAGCGGTCCGACAGCCAGTCGGCCAGCTCCGCATCGGGGTGACTGGTATCGAAGGTGATGAAGAAATGATGCGCGCCGGGCAGGCCATTGGCCGATACATCCTCCAGAACCTCGCGGATGAGGCCGCGCATGGCTTCGTGCATCAGGTTGCCGTAGTCGATGGTGCGGCTCATCGCGATCCTATGAACTGAGGTGAGTACCTCTTTGAGCATACCCGATTCCCGCCGCGAGGAAAGAGGGTGTCTTAGGTCAGCACGCTCAGGCCCAGCCCGGCGAGCGCCATGAGCGCCAGGGTCTCGGCCAGCCCGCGTTTCAGGCCCAGCAGGAGCAGCGCCGCAAGGGCGGTGAGCCCGAGGGCCGCCGGATCCAGCGATGCGGGCGTGGGCCAGGGCAGGGCGGCCCAGACGCCGGTGCGGACCTCGCGGAACAGCACATGCAGCGCGAACCACAGGCCCAGATTGAGGATGACGCCCACCACAGCTGCGGTGATCGCCTGCAACGCAGCAGAGAGGCGCGGGCGTGCCGCGATCTGATCCAGGTAAGGCCCTGCGAGAAAGATCCATAGAAAACAGGGGGTAAAGGTGACCCAGAGCGCCAGCCCCCCGGCCGCGAGCGCCATGGTGATCCCGCCGTCGGCAAAGCCTGCGAGCAGGGCCACGAACTGGGTCACCAGGATCAGAGGGCCGGGCGTCGTCTCTGCCAACCCGAGCGCGTCAATCATCTGGCCGGTGCTGATCCAGCCGAAGTCCTGCACTACCGTCTGGGTCATATAGGCGAGCACTGCGTATGCGCCGCCAAAGGTCACCACAGCGAGTTTGGAGAAGAAGAGCGCAATCTGGGTCAGAAACGTCTGATCTGCCAGCCAAACCGCGAGCACGGGCAGCGCCCAGAGCGTGCCCCAGAGGACGGTGGTGCGCAGGCTGCGGGCGCGCGTGGGCGGGGGTGTTGCGGGGGCGGTCGCCGGGGTCGAGGTGCCGATCGCGCCGCAGAGCGCTGCACCTGCGATGACCAGCGGAAAGGGCAGCCCAAAGACGAAGAGAGCCGCAAAAGCAGCCGTGGCGAGGGCGAGGCTGGTGGGGGTCGTCAAGGTCTTGCGCGAGAGTTTTACCAATGCTTGCAGGAGGATAACCACCACGGTTGCCTTGATCCCGGCAAACCCCGCTTGCACCAGGGGGAGCTGTCCATAGAGTGCGTAGCCCAGTGCCAGCAGCCCGATCACCAGCGCGCCTGGCAGCACAAAGAGCGCCCCTGCGATGAGCCCGCCCACCGTACCCTGCAGCCGCCAGCCAGCGTAGGTCGCCAACTGCATCGCTTCGGGCCCGGGCAGCAGCATGCACAGCGACAGGGCGCGCAGGAAGCTGTCATTGCTGAGCCAGTCACGTGTCTCCACCAGCTCGCGGTGCATCAAGGCGATCTGGGCGGCTGGCCCGCCGAAAGACAAAAGGCCGATGCGCCCGAAGACGCGGGTGATGTCGGCGAGGCCGGGTCGGGTCACCTATTGGGGCTTTCAGCTATGCCAGTGGGAAGTAATTTTAAAACAGTGTCTTGTGACGAGGTATCAATGTTATCAGCGGATCTGGAGACGGGCCTTGCCATGATCGACATCCTTTGACCGGAGACGGCGTCTCCCGGAGGTGGCACGACTGGGGCTGTCACGTCAATCATGATCTGGTCGGCAAAGTCGTGCCATAACCCGGGCAGGGAAATTACTGATATATTTCAGCTATATCGGGGGGGGTAAGTGCAGGTTTCTGTTGCCAGGTACCTGCGAACCCCGCCTAGTGCTGCAAAGCGCTAGGACTTAAGATTTCAGTATCTCCGGTCGCTTACGCGGCCATCGCTACTGGTGCACGATTGTCATTTGCAATTGTACGTTTTGAACCGATAACGGTGGTATCTCACCGGGACAAAGCTAACCCCTTTAGACGTTCGTCGATCCTGTTTCGGCCCCATGATCCCCAAATGAAGGATGTTGGTGGAGCCGCCGGGTACCGCCCCCGGGTCCGATCCGCTTATTGCGAGCGCGTTTATGTCCATAGTCCCGAAAGACATCCCAGACATAGGCGCAATGGCCGGAGATCTCAAGGGGCAAGCAGCGTGCGGTGAAATTGGCCCTTGCGCAACGGTGATCATCTAATCGTTATGCAGATCAAGTGTTAACGCGATTTTCTTCATGTAAAACCAACGTCGGTATAACGTCGGTATTTTAACGGTATTGCGTCGGTGCGGGGTCGGTGTGGCGCATCGGTTAACGGTGCGTACGCCGCTCTCAGCCGATGTTGCCAAAGATCAGCCAGGCGGCGAGCGCGGCTTCGATCCCGCCGAAGACGGCGAGTTTACCCACCGGCGGCCTGTCAAAGATCAGCGACAGCACCCGGCCCGTGGCAGCCCCCGCGAAGGCAAAGCCGATCATCGCGTAGGCCAGCGGTGCATCGAGCCAGAGTGCCGCGAGACCGGCGGCCACGAACAGCCCGCCCACGGAAGCGCGCATTTCGCTCAGCCCCATGGTGGTATCGGTCGGTGCGAGATCCAGTGCAGCAGCAGTGTAGCGCGGCCGCAGAAACCCGAAGAGGCCGAAGCCGATGGTGAGCAGGCAAGCGATTATATTGAGGATATCTGTCATATCCGGAAAGATAGGCTGCAGCCTGCGCCCGGCAATGGCGCTTTAGTCCAGCACGACAGGCTCCGGCCGCCCCATGCGGCAGAGATCGCAGATGCGCACGGCCTCGGTGATGCCCATCTCTGCCAAAGCGCGGAAACTGGGCAGGGTGTAGGGGTCGGCGGCGGCAAGATCGACCGTGTAGCCCATATCGCCGAAGGCCGCGAGCGACATCCGGCTGATGGGTCGGTTGAGACCCGACAGGAAGCCGGTGAGCAGTTCGTCACCGAAGATGAGCTCGCGCCAGTGGCCTTCACGGGTGCCCGGTCCGCCGGTATTGGCGATGGGCACAGCGCTGCCGGTACCTCCGAGGGCGCTGTACTCACGCTGGGCGCCAGTGCCGGTAAAGCGCGGATCGTTGGTGCCGCTGCCCGAGATCAGCCCCGCGCGGGCCCAGAGGGTGCCAAAACCCAGCACATGGGCCATCTCGTGCAGGACCACATCCTCAAAGCTGCCTTCGGCTTCCAACCGTTCGACGTCGGCGGTATCGAACTGCATGATGCCCGCGGCGGGAAGCTCGGCACCCGGGCGCAGGGCGGTGGGACCGGCCTGGCCCAGGACGCCGGCAGCGCCGTCGATGGGTTCAATCGCCACCTCGATCAGCACGCCGGTCAGCTGCCGGCCGTCAAAGGCGACGGCGGCAAAGCTGGTGTCGATGAGCCTGTCCCAGCGGGCGGCGGCGCGGTCAAAGGCACCCCGACGGACCTCGGACAGCGGTGCGGTATAGTCGAGCGTGATCATGAAGCCGGGCGCTCCGGCACGGACAGGAGCACCCAGCGACCGGCGCGGTCGAGGACCTGCGCGCCCTGCTCGCTGCGGTCGGCGATCGCGCCGTTTTCATGGGCCGGGCAGGCAATGAGGGTCGCGCTGTCGTCCAGATAGGGGCGTGTCAGATCGTTTTCACCGATCACCACGCAGACATCCCGGGGGCCGGGAAAGGGGCGCACGGCGATCAAGCCCGATTGCTCCGGCGGCGTGTAGACGGGGCGGGGCGTCGGTGCGCCCGGGGCAGGGCCGGAGGTGGGCACGGCGGTGCAGCCTGCAAGGAGTGCCGCGAGGAAGCTGGCGGTAAGCGTGGGTTTGATCATCGGTGCTGTCCTGTTTTCCGTTCCCTTGGGCAAAACTAGCCTGCTGCGGCCCTCATGGCGAGGCCACCTGGGCCGGGATCTGCGCAGCTTGCCGCCGATCTCTGAGCGGACCGCTTCCACCGGACTACGTGCGATTTGCCGCGTGGCGCGCGTGAGGGCGGACCGTCGGTGCAGCGCCGCCCGGTCCCCGACGGGGCCGGGCAGCCGCCGACCCTCCTCGATGGAGGGGAGGGGGCTTGCCCCCTTCTGCCGACGGGTCCCGGTTCAGGATCTGGGCTTGCGCGCCTCGAAGACGCGCTCGGCCAGGGCCTGTGTTTCGCGCTCCAGCGCCGTCAGGCCCTGGGCGGTGGCCGCGTCATCCTGGGCCTCCACCGCATCGGCGATCCTTGTGTGCAGGTCGATGATCCGGGCGCGGTCCCGGGCGGTGAAGGTGATCATGTTCATCAGCGGCTGCATGGCCTCCACCGCCCCTGCGAGCTGGTAGGACAGCACCGGGTTGCCCGCCCCATCGACCAGCGCGCGGTGAAAGGCCACGTCCGAGGCGCAGAAGGCCTCATCGGTGAGGCCCGGCTGGCCTTGCCTGTGGATCTCGGCGCGCATGGTGGCCAGGTGATCGGCGCTGCGCCGCGCGGCGGCGAGCGGCGCGCAGGCCCGTTCCAGCGCGTAACGCGCCTCGCAGGCGGTGCTGAAGCTGACCGCGTTCATGCTCAGCAGCAGCGTCGAAGTGGTGATCTGCTGGGGCTGGGCCGCCTCAAAGCTCAGCCGGTTGACAAAGGCGCCGCCCGTCGCGCCGCGTTGGGTGCGGATCAGCGATTGCGCCGCCAGCCGCTTGAGCGCTTCGCGCACCGTGGGGCGGGAGACGTCGAATTGCTCGGCCAGTTCCGCCTCCGAAGGCAGGCGTTCATCCACGATGAGCGTGCCTGCGATAATGGCGTCGCGGATCGCACCGGCGATCTGGGCGGAGAGGTCGGCGGGGTTCGAAGGGTCGATTTTCATATGTCTTACATTTAATGTTTGCCCGGGTCTCAATTGTCTGGCATTTGACGGGAGAGGACAAGGGACGATTCCGTGCACGCCACCCTGCGCACCACTCTCTGGCTGGGTTTTTTCGCCGCCATTCTGGGGGCGTGGTGGGTGATGTACGCCATGAGCGTGCAGATGGATCTGGATCTGCTGGGCCGTCCCGGCGAGATGGGCGCACGGATGGCGGCGATGGATCCCCGCATGCCGATGTATATGCCCATGGCGCATTTCGGGCCACTCTTCTGGATGTGGGCCATCATGATGGCGGCGATGATGTTGCCGACGCTGGTGCCGACGCTGCGCACCTACGAGGATCTGATGGTCAGCGCCGATGGCACGCGGGCGGGATGGCTTGGCGTGCTGTTGGGCTATTTCATGGTCTGGGTGCTCTTTGCCGCGGTGATCACCGGCGCGCAGCTGGCGCTGCTTTTCGGCGGTGTGGTGGATATGCTGGGGATCGCGCGCTCACCTTGGGTCGCGGGCGGGCTCTTGCTGGTGGTGGGTGCGTTTCAGTTCACCCGCGCCAAGGAGATCTGTCACGGGGTCTGTCATGCGCCGGGCCTCTATTTTCTGGGCCACTGGCGGAGGGGTTTTGCCGGCGGGCTGCGCATGGGGCTGGGGCTGGGGGCGTTTTGCGTCGGCTGTTGCTGGGGGTTCATGTCGCTGGGGTTCGTGGGCGGTGTCATGAACCTCGCCTGGATGGGTCTGGCGACGCTCTTCATGGTGATCGAAAAGCTGCCTCAGCTGGGGCATTATGTGACAAAACCGATGGGCGTGCTGCTGGTGGCGGCGGGGCTTGTCGTGATGGTGGGAGGATAGGATATGGCCAAGAACAGAAAACCGGACGCGGACCGTTTGCCGATTTCGCAGCGGATCGACCAGAGGATGCCCAACCCCAAGCGGCGCGAGGCGAGCCCGACGGAATGGGCCATCAAGGGGGAGCTGTTTCTCAACTGCTCCTGCACGGTGTTCTGTCCGTGCGTGGTGAGCCTGGGGGCGCATCCGCCCACCGAAGGGCATTGCCATGCCTGGATGGCGATCGCCATCGACGAAGGGCACTACGAAGGCGAGGATCTGGGCGGTCTCAACATCGGGCTGCTGGTCGATATTCCCGGGCGCATGGGAGAGGGCAACTGGAAGGTCGCGGCCTACGTGGACGAGCGTGCGACCGGCAAGGCCTATAACGGGATCCTGCAGATCTTCTCGGGCGCGGCTGGCGGGACAACGGGGCTGTTCACCATGCTGGTGTCCGAGATCATCGGAGCGGAACGCGCGCCGGTGGAGATCGTGCGCGAGGGCAACCGCCGCTCCATCATGATCGGGCGCAAGATCCAGGGCGAGATCGAGATGGTGGCGGGCAAGGATCCCGAGCATCCCGTGATGGTGAGCAATTCCAAATACTGGATGGGGCCGGACATCATCGCGGCCACGGGGCTGAAGAGCCGGGTACGCGATTACGGTCGGGTGTGGGATTTCAGCGGCAAGTCAGCCGAGATCTGCCCCATCGACTGGAAAGGCCCCAAGCCGTGATCGCGCCGGATTACGTGCGGATGATGGCGCGCTACAACGCCTGGCAGAACGACTGGCTGTTCGCGGCGGTGGCAGGGCTGGAGCCCGCGGCGCGCGAGGTGGACCGCGGCTTGTTCTGGGGGTCGGTGCGGGGCACGCTCAGCCATCTGATGTGGGGCGATGCGATGTGGATGTCGCGGTTTGACGGAGGCGCTGGACCGTCGTCGCCGCTGACCGAGACCGGCAGCGCCTATGACTGGGCGGCGCTCTGTGCCCAGCGCCCGGTGCTGGATGCCCGGATCACCGCCTGGGCGGCGACGCTGGCGCAGGACACCTTGGAAGGCGAGCTGAGCTGGTGGTCGGGGGCCGCGGGGCGCGAGATGTCGAAGCCCTATACGCTCTGCGTGGTGCATTTTTTCAACCATCAGACCCACCACCGCGGTCAGGTGCACGCTGCGCTGACGGCGCTGGGTGTGACGACCGACGATACCGATATCCCCTTTATGCCGGAGGCTGCCTGAGATGGCGCTGATTTCACCGTCGCGTCGGCTGCGTCGCACGCCGTTCTCCGAGGGGGTCGAGGCCGCGGGCGTCAAGGCCTATACGGTCTACAACCGGATGCTGCTGCCCACGGTCTTTGAGAGCGTGGAGGCCGATTACCATCATCTCAAGCGCCATGTTCAGGTCTGGGATGTGGCCGCCGAGCGACAGGTGGAGCTGCGCGGGCCGGATGCGGCAAAGCTCATGCAGATGCTGACCCCGCGGGATTTGCGCGGCATGTTGCCGGGGCGGTGTTTCTACATTCCCATCGTGGATGAGACCGGCGGCATGCTGAACGATCCCGTGGCCGTGAAGCTGGCGGAGGACCGCTGGTGGATCTCCATCGCGGATTCGGATCTGCTGCTCTGGGTCAAGGGGATTGCCAATGGCTGGCGGCTGGATGTGCTGATCGACGAGCCCGATGTGAGCCCGCTAGCGGTGCAGGGGCCGAAAGCTGAGGATCTGGTGGCGCGTGTCTTTGGCGAGAGCGTGCGCGATGTGCGGTTTTTCCGCTTTGGCATGTTCGAGTTCGAAGGGCGTGAGTTGGCGGTGGCGCGGTCGGGCTATTCCAAGCAGGGCGGGTTCGAGATCTACGTGGCGGGCAGCGATATCGCGATGCCGCTGTGGCACGCGCTCTTTGCCGCGGGGGCCGATCTGGAGGTGCGCGCGGGCTGTCCCAACGGGATCGAGCGGATCGAGGGGGGTCTTCTGAGCTACGGCAATGACATGACCGATGACAACACGCCCCATGAATGTGGTCTGGGGCGGTTTTGTGATACGCAGACGGCGATCGGCTGTATCGGGCGGGACGCGCTTTTGCGGGTGGCCAAGGAGGGGCCGGTGCAGCAGGTGCAGGCCATCGCCATCGAGGGCGATCCGGTGCCGCCGTGCGACCGGGCCTGGCCGCTTTATGGTGGCGGGCGGCGCGTGGGGCAGGTGACCTCTGCTGCCTGGAGCCCGGACTTTCAGACCAATGTGGCCATCGGTATGGTGCGGATGACCCATTGGGACAGCGGTACGGTACTGGACGTGGACGCGCCCGACGGGATGCGGCGGGGGGTCGTGCAGCCGGGGTTCTGGGCGTAGGGTACGGCAGGCCACCCGGCCCTCCGGGGGGAGTTTTTTCGGCAAGATGACAGGGGAGCGGATCCCCGGAATGGAGAGCGATATGTTCAAGGCACTTGTGGTGAGCAAGGATGAGGAAAGCGGCAAGACCTCCGCTGCGGTGGAGGAGATGGACGTGGACCGCTTGCCCGAGGGAGAGGTGACGGTGGCGGTGGAGTATTCCACCGTGAACTACAAGGACGGGTTGTGCATCGGACCGGGGGGCGGGCTGGTGCGCAACTATCCGCATGTGCCGGGGATTGATTTTGCGGGGACCGTCGAGGCCTCGGAGGATGCGCGCTATGCGCCGGGGGATAAGGTGGTTCTGACCGGCTGGCGTGTGGGCGAGGCGCATTGGGGCGGCTACGCTCAGCGGGCGCGGGTGAAGGCCGACTGGCTGGTGCCGCTGCCCGAGGGTCTGGATACGCGGGCCGCGATGGCGGTGGGCACGGCGGGGTTCACGGCCATGCTTGCGGTGATGGCGCTGGAGGATCATGGCATCAAGGACGGGCCGGTGTTGGTCACGGGCGCTGCGGGGGGCGTGGGTTCGGTTGCGGTGGCGCTGCTGGCGGCTTTGGGTCATGAGGTGGCGGCGGTGACCGGGCGGCCCGAGACATCCGACTATCTGACGGGTCTGGGTGCTGCGCGGATCGTGGCGCGCGAGGAGTTGGCGGAGACCGTCAAGCGGCCTTTGGAGGCGGAGACCTGGAGCGGTTGTGTCGATGCGGTGGGCGGCGCGATGCTGGCGCGGGTGTTGGGACAGATGAAGTACGGTGCGTCCGTTGCCGCCGTGGGATTGGCCGGTGGGGCGGGTTTGCCTGCGACGGTCATTCCGTTTTTGCTGCGCGGGGTGAACCTGTTGGGCATCGATTCGGTGATGCAGCCTTATGACAACCGCCTGCGCGCCTGGGAGCGGATCGCGGGCGATCTGCCCATGGAGAAGCTCGACGCGATGGTGCAGATGGCGGCACTGGCGGATCTGCCGCAGCTGGGGGCGGATATCCTCAAAGGTCAGGTCAAGGGCCGGGTCGTGGTGGATGTGAACGCCTGAGGGGGGGACACCCTCAGGGCAGGGCGCGGACGCCTTTGACGATCATCGCGAGCCCGACGCCGCCGAGGCCGAAGGCGCTCAGCCGGTCGGGACGCAGCCAGCGACCCGTACTGCGGCGCACGGCGTGCAGGGTCAGGAGCGCGTAGGCGAGGATCGAGGCTGCATCGAGCGCGATGAAGATCGCGCCGAGGACCAGGCTTTGCACCAGCATGCTGTGATCGGGTGAGATAAAGGCCGGAAAGAGCGCCATGAAAAAGACGATGGCCTTTGGGTTGGTGACGCAGGCGAAAAACCCCGCCCAGAAGGTGAGCCGGTTTGCGGGCGGCGTCGCGGGCGCGTCGGTGCGGGGGGCGGCTCTGAGCGCTTGCCAGGCGAGGTAGAGCAGGAAGAGCCCGCCGAGGATCTGCAGCAGTGGCAGTACCTGCGCCGAGAGGGCGACCAGGGCCGTGAGGCTGCTGACGGCCACGATGATATGCACCGCAGAGCCCAGCGCGTCGCCCGCCACCGCGATGACGGCGGCGCGGGGTCCGTGTTTCAGCGCCTGTGCCGTGGCGAAGGCCACCGACGGGCCCGGGGTGGCCACAAAGAGCAGCGTTGTGCCCAGAAAGGCGATGAGCAGGGGGAGATCCATGGGGTGCCTCGGGTGTTTCGTAGTCTGTTCTACGGGAGGGACGCTGCGCCGTCACGGGGGTATCTCTTGTCGCCGCGTTTGATCCGATTGCGAGGGCGTGGTTCGGCCCCTTTGGGCGCTTGCGGTTCGGGCGCTTTTCCCGTTGACTGACGCCATGCACAGGCAAGGGTCCTTCATGCCGATAGATACCGATTTCGTCCGCCGCCAGTTTCCGGCCTTCGCCGAGCCGTCCTTGCAGGGTCAGGCGTTTTTCGAGAATGCGGGCGGCTCCTATACCTGTGGCGCGGTGATCGACCGGCTGACACGGTTTTATACGGCCCGCAAGGTCCAGCCCTATGCGCCTTATCCCGCCAGCCGCCTCGCCGGGGCGGAGATGGATGAGGCGCGGGCGCGGATGGCGGCCATTCTGGGAGTGGAGAGCGACGAGCTGAGTTTTGGCCCCTCGACCACTCAGAACGCCTATGTGCTGGCGCAGGCCTTTGCGGAGCTGATGGAGCCGGGTGAGGCCATTGTCGTGACCGATCAGGATCACGAGGCCAATTCCGGCCCGTGGCGACGGCTGACGGCGCGCGGGATCGACATCCGCGAGTGGCGCATGAACCCCGAGACCGGGCATCTGGATCCTGCGGATCTGGAGGATCTGCTGGATGACGGGGTGCGGCTGGTGTGCTTTCCCCATTGCTCCAACGTGGTGGGGCAGATCAACCCGGTGACGGAGATCACGGCGCTGGCGCATGCGGCGGGCGCCTTTACCTGCGTTGACGGGGTATCCTACGCCCCGCACGGGTTTCCCGATGTGGGGGCGCTGGGGCCGGATATCTACCTCTTTTCCGCCTACAAGACCTACGGGCCGCATCAGGGGTTGATGGTCGTGCGGCGCGCGCTGGGGCAGCTCTTGCCCAATCAGGGTCATGTTTTCAACGGGGATGCGCTGGAGAAACGCTTTACCCCCGCGGGGCCGGATCACGCGCAGGTGGCGGCCTGTGCGGGGATGGCGGACTACGTCGACGCGCTTTACGATCATCATTTCGACGCGCCCGCCACGCCGGTGCAGCGGGGCTGCGCGGTGCATGATCTGATGCAGCACCGGGAGCAGGAGCTACTGGGACCGGTGCTGAACGCCCTGCGCAGCCGCAATGCGGTGCGGCTGATTGGGCCGGACCAGCCCGGCGGACGCGCGCCCACCGTGGCGCTGGCGCTGGAACGCCCCGGCGAGGACGTGGCGGCAGAGCTGGCCGGGCACGGCATCATGGCGGGGGGCGGCGATTTCTACGCGGGGCGCGCGCTCAAGGCGATGGGCGTTGATGAGGACAAGGGCGTGCTGCGGCTGAGCTTCACGCATTATACAACCCAGGGTGAGGTTGATCACCTTTTGACCGCGCTAGAGGCCGTTTTGTGAGACATGCCGGTGATCCAGCCTATGTCTAAGTGCGTAGCATTTATGACAAACACCAAAAGGTTGCCCGTTTGACGTCTTCGCCCGTTCTTGTCTGGTTCCGCCGCGATCTGCGTCTGAGCGACCACGCCGCCCTGTCCGCCGCCTGTGAGAGCGGGCGCCCGGTCATCCCGGTGTTCATTCACGATGATCTGTCCGAGCGACTGGGGGCTGCGCCCAAGTGGCGGCTGGGTCTGGGACTGGAGGCTCTGGCGAATGCGCTTGATGAAAAACGCAGCCGGTTGATCCTGCGGCGGGGGGCGGCGCTGGAGACGCTGCAGACGCTGATCCGCGAGACAGGGGCCGGTGCGGTCTACTGGTCGCGGCTTTACGATCCTGATGCGGTGGCGCGCGATAAAAAGGTGAAATCCACGCTGAAGGAGGCCGGGATCGAGGCCAAATCCTTTGGCGGGCATCTGATGTTCGAACCCTGGACGGTGGAGACCAAGACAGGTGGGTTCTACAAGGTCTACACGCCGTTCTGGAAGATGGTGAAAGGCCGCGATGTGGACGCCCCGAGGGGTACGCCAGGCAAGATCCCGGCGCCGGAAAGCTGGCCCGAGAGCGACGAGCTGGCGGACTGGCAGATGGGGGCCGCGATGGACCGCGGCGCGGAGATCGTGCGTCCTTACGTTCGCTTGGGCGAGCAGGCGGCGCAGTCGCGGTTGGGCGCTTTCATGGCCAATGGCGTGGCGGACTATGATGAGACGCGCGATCTGCCGGGGGTGGATGGCACCTCCGCGCTTTCGGAAAACCTGAGCCTCGGGGAGATCAGCCCGCATCAGTGCTGGCACGCAGGGATGCGCGCGCGCGAGGATGGCAAGGCGGGCGCTGAGACTTTCCTCAAGGAGCTCGTTTGGCGCGAGTTCGCTTATCACCTGATGCATCACACGCCGCGGCTGCTGAGTGACAACTGGAAAGAGGATTGGGACGCCTTCCCCTGGAACGAGGATGAGCGAAAGGCCGAAGTGCAGCGCTGGAAGCACGGGCGTACCGGCATCCAGTTCGTCGATGCATCATTGCGCGAGATGTATGTGACGGGCCGGATGCACAACCGCGGTCGGATGATCGTGGCGAGTTACCTGACCAAACACCTGCTGTGCCACTGGAAGATCGGAATGGCGTGGTTCGAGGACTGCCTGATTGACTGGGACCCGGCGAGCAATGCGATGGGCTGGCAGTGGTCGGCGGGCTCCGGCCCCGATGCGACGCCCTATTTCCGGGTCTTCAACCCGGTCACGCAGCTCGACAAGTTTGACAAGGACCGCGACTATGTGCGCCGCTGGATCGCCGAGGGGCGCAAGACGCCCAGTGATACGGCGCTGGCGTATTTCGACGCGATACCGCAAAGCTGGGGAATGGCGCCGGACGACAACTATCCGGATCCGGTGGTGGCGGCGGATCAAGGGCGCAAACGGGCACTGGATGCCTATGAGAACAGAGATTTTTGAGCGGTATGGGCCGCTTGCCTGAAACCGGCGGACGATCGGACGGGCGCAACGACGGGGAAGAACGATGATCTTGACAACAACAGACGGGCAGACGGGTCTGCCGCGATATTTCGCCCGTGTCTTCGGCATGGCGCAGGGGATGAAAAGCGGGCGGGTGGAGTTCGTGCTGCCGGACGGGCGGCGCTTTCGCGCCGAAGGGGCTGCCCCCGGTCCGCAGGCGGAGCTGCAGATCCACAACGATGATCTTTTTGCGCGCCTCATACGCGAGGGGGATCTGGGGTTCTGCGATGCCTATCTGGATGCCTGGTGGTCCACGCCCGATCTGCCGGCGTTTATGGATCTGGTGCACCAGGACCAGAATGAGCATCTCTACGATGGTTTCCCGGGCATGGCGCTCTTGCAGAATTACGAGAAGTTCCGCTTTTGGCTGCAACGCAATCACCGGACCCAGGCCAAGCGCAACATCAGCTACCACTATGATCTGGGCAATGAGTTCTACGGTCTGTGGCTGGACGACACGATGACCTATTCCTCGGCGTTGTTCGTCGACAGCCAGGAGAGCACGGAGACGGCGCAGATCGCCAAGTACAAATCCATGGTCGATGAGATGGGCGTGCAGCCCGGTGATCATGTGCTGGAGATCGGCTGCGGCTGGGGCGGGTTTGCGGAATATGCCGCCGGTGAGCGCGGGCTTCGGGTCACGGCACTGACCATTTCGCAGGAACAGTTCGATTACGCGCGCGCGCGGATCGAGCGGGCGGGGCTGGGCCATTTGGTGGAGCTCAAGCTGCAGGATTACCGCGATGAGACCGGCACCTACGACGGCATCGCCAGCATCGAGATGTTCGAGGCCGTGGGCGAGCGCTACTGGCCGGCCTACTTCGGCGTGGTGCGCGACCGGCTGAAGCCCGGCAAGACGGCCACGCTGCAGATCATCACCGTCGCGGACCGGCGCTGGAAGGTCTACAAGCGCGGGGTGGATTTCATCCAGAAATACATCTTCCCAGGCGGTATGCTGCCCAGCCCCACGGCGCTGCGCGATCAGATCGGGCGGGCGGGGCTGGCGGTGGAACGGTCCATTGAATTCGGCGAGAGCTACGCGGAAACGCTCAAACGCTGGCACGAGACGTTCAATGACAAGTGGGAGCAGGTGAGCAGCCTTGGGTTTGACGACCGGTTCCGGCGGCTGTGGAATTTCTATCTCACCTCCTGCGCGGCGACCTTTGCCACCGCCAACTGTGATGTGACCCAGATCACGGTGAAACGGCCCGGCTAGGCTGTGCGTGGCGATGCAAGAGAGGGCAGGCAAGCCCCCTCACCCCCATCGAGGGGGATCGGGGCCTGCCCGGCCGCTGGCCGGGTGGCGCCGCCCCGATCCTGGGGCGCGTCATTGGGTGCTGCGCCGCCCGGACGAAAGTGCCGGGCAGCGTCCGACCCTCCTCGATGGAGGGGAGGACGCTTCTCCCCTGATCGTGAAAAGACGGGTAACCGGATCGTGCCGCGGGCGGGCGCGGGGTCTCATGTCTGCTTGACGTCTCGACGCTGCTGATCTTGAGTGCGGGCAAGGCCAGAACCGGCAGACGAGGCAGGCAGCGATGACAGCGCTTTTTCTATTTGGCACCCTGTGCCACCCGCCGCTGCTGCACGCGGTGCTGGGCGATGCTGCTCACGTTACGACGACGTCCGCGACACTGCCCGGTTACGCGGTGGCCATGGCCAAGGACGGCCCTTTTCCGACGATCGCCACCGCGCCGGACGAGCACACCCCCGGTGTTCTGGTCACGGGGCTGACGGAGGCGGACTGGGCGCAGCTCGACTACTATGAGGCAGCTTTCGACTACCGGCCCCGCCCCGTGACGCTGTCGGAAGGTCAGGCGGCCTTGGCCTACCTGCCGCCGCCCGGTCGCTGGACGCCGGCGGGCGCGTGGTCGCTGGCAGCCTGGGCGGATCATTGGGGAGCGCTCAGCACCTTCGCCGCCGAAGAGGTCATGGGCTATTTCGGCACCAGGCCCGAAGCGGAGATCGCAAAGATGTTTCCGGCAATCCGCGCGCGGGCGGCGTCACGATTGAACGCAGCGGACAGCCAGCACGGGGCGGGCACCCTGAAAGGCCGCATCGAGGTCATCGACCGCACGCGCCCCTATTCGAAGTTCTTCGCGCTCGATGACATCACCTTGCGCCACGAACGATTTGACGGGACGATGACAGGGCCGCTGGACAGGGCCGTGTTTGTCGCCGTCGATGCGGCGCTCGTGCTGCCCTATGATCCCATCCGCGACCGGGTGCTGCTGGTGGAGCAGATGCGGATGGGACCGCTGGCGAGGGGGGATCGCCACTGTTGGCAGCTGGAGCCCATCGCGGGCCGCATCGACGGCGGCGAAAGCCCCGAGGTGGCCGCGCGTCGGGAGGCAGTGGAAGAGGCGGGACTGAACCTGGGGCGTCTGCACGTCGTCTCGCAAAGCTATGCGAGCCCGGGTAATTCGTCGGAATTCTGCTACAGCTATGTGGGCATCGCGGATCTGCCGGGCAGTGTGACCGGCACCGGCGGTCTGGAGGCCGAACACGAGGATATCCGCACCCACCTGATGAGCTTTGACGCGCTCATGAGCCTGTGTGACACCGGCCAGGCGGCCAACGCGCCTCTGGTCATGATGGCCTATTGGCTGGCGCGGCACCGGGCACGATTGCGCGGTTCCTCTTGAGGTCGTTCAAACCCGCCGCTAGGTGTTGAGAACGCAATCGAAGGAACGCTGGCATGCATGTTGCAGCAGATCTGGCCGCGGCCATTGGAAACACGCCGCTCATCCGTCTCAAACAGGCCAGCGAGGCCACCGGCTGCGAGATCCTCGGCAAGGCGGAGTTCATGAACCCGGGCCAGTCGGTCAAGGACCGGGCGGCGCTCTTCATCATCCGCGATGCGGTCGAGAAGGGCCTGCTGAAACCGGGCGGCACCATCGTGGAGGGCACGGCGGGCAACACCGGCATCGGGCTGGCGCTGGTCGGGGCCTCCATGGGCTTCAAGACGGTGATCGTGATCCCCGAGACTCAGAGCCAGGAAAAGAAAGACATGCTGCGGCTGGCGGGGGCGGAACTGGTCGAGGTGCCCGCCGCCCCCTACCGCAACCCCAACAACTTCGTGCGCTATTCCGAACGGCTGGCCGCGGAGCTGGCGCGCAACACCAACGAGGGCGTGATCTGGGCCAACCAGTTCGACAATGTGGCCAACCGGCAAGCGCATATCGAGACCACGGGCCCGGAGATCTGGGAGCAGACCGGCGGCAAGGTGGATGGCTTCATCTGTGCCGTGGGCTCCGGCGGGACGCTGGCGGGGGTGGCAGAGGTGCTGCAGCCCCGCGGCGTCAAGATCGGGTTGGCGGATCCCGATGGCGCGGCGCTTTACAACCACTATGTCCACGGCGAGCTGAAGACGACCGAGGGCTCCTCGATCAACGAAGGCATCGGGCAGGTGCGGATCACCAAGAACCTCGAAGGGTTCACGCCTGATTTCAGCTACAACATCCACGACGCCGAGGCGCTGCCCATCGTCTTTGATCTGCTGGAGCATGAGGGGCTCTGTCTGGGCGGCTCATCGGGCATCAATATCGCAGGGGCCATGCGGTTGGCGCGCGATCTGGGGCCGGGGCATACCATCGTGACCATCCTGTGCGACTACGGTACGCGCTACCAGTCCAAGCTTTTCAATCCTGACTTCCTGCGGGAAAAGGGGCTGCCAGTTGCGGCCTGGATGACCCGCACGCCTGCCGATCTTCCGGCGGTGTTCGAGGACGTATGACACTCCTGGCGGTGGTGCTGCGCACGCTTGCCGTTACGGTCTTTGTGCTGTGGGGTGTGCTGGCGTTCGCGCAACAGGCAGGCACCGGCGTGGTTGGCGAGGAATGGGAGGCGCTGGCCGAGCAGGCCGAAGCGGTCATCGACGAGAGCGATGCCAACAACGAGCAACTGGAACAGCTGCGCGCCGAGATCGCCGAGTTCCGCACCACCTTTACCACCGGCAGCCAGGCGAACGCCGAACGGATCGCCACCCTGCGCAGCCAGATCGAGGCTCTCGGGCCGGTGCCCGAGAGCGGCGAGGAGCCCGAGGACATCGCAGCGCGCCGGGCGCAGCTGCAGGCGCAACTGGACGCGCTGCTGGCACCCGTCCGCGTGGCCGAAGAGGCGTTTCGCCGCGCCGATGGTTTGATCCGCGAGATCGACACGATCATCCGCGACCGGCAGGCCCGGCGTCTGCTGGCGCTCGGGCCCTCTCCGCTGAACCCGACGCACTGGCCCACAGCGCTTGCCGATCTGCGCTCCGTGCTGGGTGGTATCGCGCAGGAGGTCGAGACACTGAGCGACCGCGAGCGCCGCGAGCGCCTGTCCGACAACCTGCCGCTGGTGTTGTTGTTGCTGGGGGTATCGCTGGCGCTGATCATCCGAGGCCGGGCCTGGGCGGGCTTTGGCCTGACGTATCTGCGCCGCTGGGGCGGGCGCGGCTCTGGCGTATGGCGATTTCTCGTTTCGCTTTTGCGGATCTTCCTGCCGCTGGCAGGTCTTTTGCTGTTGACCCATGCGGTGCGGCTGACCGGGCTGGTGGGCAACAGGACAGACCAGATCCTCGAAGCGCTGCCGGTCTTCGGTTTCGTGCTTTTGTGGTTCCGCTGGCTCTCCGAGCGGCTTTTTGCGCGGCTGGACGAGGATGCGCTGCTGCCTTTGCCGAGCGCCAAACGCTCGGCCGCGCGGTTCTACATGCTGCTGTTGTCGATCTTCTTTGTGTCGCGCGGTGTGGTGGAGCTGCTGATCGAATTCGAAGAGGTAGAACCGGCAACCGTGGCGGTGCTGGCCTTTCCCATCGTGGTGCTGATCGCGCTGACGCTGATGCCCATCGGGATCATCCTGCGCAAGTGTCAGGTGGAAAGCGAGCCGGGCAGTGAGGAAACCCCCCGCGGGGCCGGTCTGGCCCGGGTCGCCCGTCTGGCGGGCAGCGTGCTGGTGGTGGTCTCGGTCGTGGCTCCGCTCATGGCGGCCGTGGGCTATGCGGAGGCGGGCAACGCGCTGCTCTATCCCACCCTCGTCAGCCTGCTGATCCTCGGTTTCATGCTCACGCTGCAGCGCTTTTCCGTCGATGTCTACGCGCTGATCACCAAGGACGAGGAACGCGCGCGCGACGCGCTAGTACCGGTGCTGGTGGGCTTTGCATTGGTCCTCGCATCCTTGCCGCTGCTGGCGCTGGCCTGGGGGGCGCGGGTTGCGGATCTCACAGAGGTCTGGGCGATGTTCACCCGCGGTTTCGCCATTGGCGAAACGCGCATCTCGCCCGGTGATTTCCTGACCTTTGCAGTGATCTTTGCGCTTGGGTATTTCCTGACCCGGCTGGTGCAAAGCACGATGCGCACCAACGTGCTGCCCAAGACCCGCATGGACATCGGCGGTCAGAATGCCATCGTGTCGGGTCTTGGATATGTGGGGATTTTCCTCGCGGCGGTGCTGGCGATCACCGGTGCGGGCATTGATCTGTCTTCGCTCGCCATTGTGGCAGGGGCGCTGTCTGTTGGCATCGGCTTTGGGTTGCAGACCATCGTGTCGAACTTCGTCTCGGGCATCATCCTGCTGATCGAGCGACCGATCTCCGAAGGTGACTGGATCGAGGTCGGCGGTCAGATGGGGTATGTCCGCGATATTTCGGTACGCGCCACCCGGATCGAGACCTTTGACCGCACGGATGTGATCGTGCCCAATGCCGATCTGGTGTCCGGAACAGTCACCAACTACACCCGCGGCAACAAGGTCGGTCGGCTGATCGTGGCTGTGGGCGTGGCTTACGGCACCGACACGCGTCGGGTGGAAAAGATCCTGCGCGAGATCGCCGAGGACCAGCCCATGGTGTTGCAGAAGCCGCCGCCGCTGATCCTTTTCAACAACTTCGGCGCGGACTCGCTGGAGTTCGAGATCCGGGTGATCCTGCGTGATGTGAACTGGATCATGCCGGTCAAGAACGACATCAACCACGCGATTGCGGAGCGTTTCGCCGCCGAAGGAATCGAGGTGCCCTTCGCGCAGCGTGACATCTGGCTGCGCAATCCAGAGGCGCTGCAGGTCGGTGCGGTCGCGCCCGTGGCCGCTCAGCAGACGGCGGGAGACGAGGCACCGGCGCACCGCGACGAAGAGGCGGAACCCACCGCCGACCGGGATGGCGACCTGCCGGAAGAGGGCGTGGCCGAGGGCGATCAGCACAGCTGACACCGCGGCCAAAGACGCATCGGCCGGTGAGAGGGCAGGGCGCGATTGTCTCTTGCAATCGGGCCTGCTGCCGGGCTATGTCGCGCGAACGGAGCGGTGGCCGAGTGGTCGAAGGCGCACGCCTGGAAAGTGTGTAGGCGGGAGACCGTCTCCAGGGTTCGAATCCCTGTCGCTCCGCCACTGGCTTTTCGCAAAGCGAAACGCCAAAACCATCTGACACAAAGAGACTGGCGGCAGTCGTTTCGCAGAAAAGATGAGAGCTTCCGAGGTTCGAACTCTCTCCCGACGGGTCCGCCACAGGCTTTTCTGGAACAGAAACGCCAGTTCCCTTCAGATAGAAGACCTGAGCGGCAGTTGCATCGCAGATGCAACGAGAGCGTCCAAGGTTCGAACTATGTGCCGTTCGCCTCGCCACAGGCGTTTTTGGAAAAAAACGCCAGATACCTTTCGCTGGTGTGTTCTCGGTTGTGGCTGATCCCACGACGCGAGTTGTGACCGCGACAGTGATGCAGAATGCCCGTCAGCTCATGGCCTGGTGTCTGACGAACACACGGCGCGCGCTCAATGTCCACCGCGTCGATCCGTTCCCCGGAGATGGCGGAGCGCTTGCGGGTCTGGTTGCTGGGCTAGGCGCCGCGTGAAGCATTCGACAAGCGTAGGATTTCTCGCCCCGGCTTCGCCTCGATCCGAAACATGGAGACGTCGGAAGGACTGTTCGGCCTCCTCGACCACCATCGCCGGAATGCGCGTCCGTGCAATGCCGATGAATGGCAAGACGTCGGACCCAACCGGGAGAACGGTGTCATACAGTAAGCTTTTCACCTCAAACCCGATTGCCGAGGCGTCTTGCCCACCCTGACTGGCGGCCTGGGAGCCTGCGACAATCCTACCGACCCCGTCGCGGCTGCTGACGTATCCCCGTTCAATAATCCGCACCAGAGATCCGATCGGTATTATCTTGGCTGTCGGCACCTTTGGGTTTAACCGATTGATTTTGAGCTTGGGGGGCCCCGTTGTAGCGGGCACGCGCCCCGCGAACGAGCCTATTGTTTTTCAAAATTGTTGTACCGGTCCCAAGCGGCATTTTGCGAATTGAAATACCGCGTGTATACCGTTTGCAGTCATTTGTAGCGATACTGCACAATCCAAGAGGTACAAGATGGTCGACGCGGCCCAAACACTCGGGAATTCGGCATTCGAACGCATGAAGGCCATGATCCTCGACGGCACGCTTGAACCGGGCACGTTGCTACGGGAAAAGAAATTCGCCGACCGGCTCGGTGTCTCCCGAACCCCGGTCCGAGAGGCGATTGGTCAGCTCATCAGCCAGGGCCTCGCCACCCGGTCCGAGGGCGGCGCACCGGTCGTCAGCAGCGTATCCCTGAGTGATATCATGGAGATCTTGCATGCCCGCAGCCTGCTGGAATGCGAAACGGCTAAAAAAGCGGCGACATCGGGCAAAACCATGGAAGAGCTTTTGTCCCTGCGGGCGCAGATCGTCGAGTTTCTGGAGGGGGAGCGACCGGATTCGCGCGCGCACTCGGCCGTTGATTCGCACCTGCACCTGGAGATCGCGCGGCTTGCAGGCTCAAAGCTTCTTATTGCGTTGATAGAAGGGCTTAAGGTGAAAACGAGCATGTTCGATCAGGGCTATATCCCGGACCGCTTTGAGCCCGGCTGCCATGAGCACTTGACGCTGATCGACGCCATTGTGGCGGGGTCGCCGGACGCGGCAGCCGCCGCGATGAAAGAGCATCTGCTGAATGTCCGCAAAGCGATCATTTCGCATATACATCACCCGTTTTGACCATTTTTGCAGTCTGTGATGCAGCGCAATGAAACGTGCCAGTTGACTTGGCATCCGGCGTGTATACCATCTGCATACCAGTGAGTACCGGGGGTGATAATGGTCACGGCAGCGACGGACGTACGGCGACCGGACGGCGGGATCGTTCTGGCGATTACCTTTCAGTACTACCGTGATCTGGCCGCCGCGATGAGGTTCTACGAGGACATTCTCGGCCTGACGCTCGCCATTGATCAGGGCTGGTCCAAAATCTACCGCATTGACGGTCAGGCGCATGTGGGCCTCGTGGACGAGACACGCGGCATGAAGAAATGGCGCGCGGAAAAGACGGTCCAGCTGTGCTTGCGGGTGCCGGATGTCGACGCCTGGTATGCCTGGGCCAAGGCCAGTGCCGTCGCGAACCTGAGCGAGATGTTCGACAGTGCGGAGCTTGGCATACGTGCCTTCGTCATGGACGATCCTGAAGGTTACCAGATTGAGGTGCAGACTGCGAAGCCGGGGCACTGACACGAAAAAGGCGACAAACGCGCCGAAAAAAGAAAACAGTAAGGGAGTTTGCTATGAAATACCTGTCTCAGTCCGCGCTGCGCGCCGGGGCCGTCGGTGTGGCCCTCATGGTCGCAACAGGGGCCACCGCGCAGGAGAAGTCGGTGATCATCGGCTTGACGTCCGATCCCAGCCATCTGTATCCGCTGGCGGGCGAGGAGCTGTCCTCGAACATCATGTACTACCATCTGTACGATCCGCTGGTGAAGCGCAGCGCCGATCTGTCGTTCGGTCCCGGTCTCGCTGAAAGCTGGGAAAACGTGGATGAGACGACCTGGCGTTTCAAGTTGCGCGAGGGCGTGACGTTCCACAATGGCAACACCTTCACCGCTGATGACGTCGTTTTCACGGTCGCCAAGGCACGCGACTCCATCCGCCCCGATCTGGTCGCCAACATCGCCGAGATCGTGGCGGTGGATGATCTGACGGTCGAGATCAAGACACCACAGCCCTATGCGGTGCTGCCGAATGATCTGGCGGAATTGCTGATCCTCGATGAGGAGTACACCACCGAGACGGGCGATGAGCAGATGGACCTCAAGCCCATGGGCACCGGCCCCTACAAGCTGGTGGAGTGGATCAAGGAAGAAAAGCTGACGCTGGAGGCTTTTGACGACTATTGGGCGGGTGCACCCGAGATCAAGAGCGTCACCTTTCGCCCGATCACGAACCCGGCGACGCGCACTGCCGCACTGCTGACCGGCGAGGTGGATGTGATTCAGGATCTTGCCGTGCGGGATGTGGACCGGGTCAAGAGCGAGGCGGATTTCGAGGTGCTGACCCGGCCCAGCCTGCTGAACGTGGTGCTGGCGATGGACACAAGGGCGCAGTCGCCGACGATTGAGGGCGAGAACCCGATGACTGACGTGCGCGTGCGTCAGGCGATCGCCCACGCCATTGACGTGGATGCCATCAACAAGATCGTGATGAACGGGCTGGCGACGCCCAGCGACCAATACGTACCGTCCTCCCACATCGGATATGTCGAAGGTGCGAATTTCCGCGAGATGTATCCGCTGGACATCGAAAAGGCCAAATCTCTCTTGGCGGAAGCGGGACATCCTGACGGTTTCACCATGACGCTGGATGCCACCAACAACCGCTATGTCAACGATGCGCAGATCGCGCAGGCGCTTGCCTCCATGCTGGCCAAGATCGGTGTGACCCTTGAACTCAACATCATGCCTAAGTCGAATTTCTGGGGATACATCCGGGTGCCCACGGAAAACTCCAGCTTCATCATGAGCGGATGGGATGTGCCTGCGGGTGACGCAGGGTCGATGTATGGCGCGCTCTTTTACACGAGAGACAAGAAAGAGGGCTACGGTCAGGTGAACCGCGGCTCCTATTCCAACCCTGAGGTTGACGCTCTCGTTGACAAGGCGGATGCCACGCCCAGCATCGAGGAGCGGGACCAGCATTTGCAGGAGGCGACCAAGATCCTGCTGCAGGAGGTGCCGATGATCCCGGTGCATTATGAGCAGGACATCTACGCCGCGCGGAAGGGTGTGACGCTGGAGCCGCGGGTGGACAAGTTCATCTGGGCCTACGACATGGACGTCGAGTAAGACCATCGGCCCCGGCGGAGCAATCTGCCGGGGCTTTTCTTTATCCTGAGAGACAGAAAACCCCCGCATGTTCGGTTACCTGATCAAACGCCTGATCCAGATGCTGCTGGTGCTCTGGGTCGTCTCGGTCATCGTGTTCCTGATGATGAGTTTCACCGGCGATCCCGTGTTCATGGTGGTGCCCATCGATGCAACCGATGCCGAGATCGCGCAGGCGCGGCGGCTGCTGGGCTTGTACGACTCTCTGTTGGTGCAATACTGGAAGTTCATCACCAGCCTGGTTCAGGGCGATTTCGGGCGATCCTACGTGTTTCGCCAACCGGCAATGACCCTGATCCTCGAACGGATGCCCGCCACGGTCGAGATGGTGCTGGTGGCGATGGTGCTGGCTGTGGTCGTGGCGATCCCGCTGGGCGTCTATGCGGGGGCCAATCCCAACGGACGGTTGAGCCGCATCATCATGTCCAGTTCACTTTTGGGCATTTCGCTGCCGGGGTTCTGGGTGGGTATGGTGTTGATCTATCTTTTCGCGGTGAATTGGGGTGTTTTTCCGTCCTCCGGCCGTGGTGACACGGCCGAGGTCTTCGGCCTGCGTGTCAGCCTGCTGACCTGGGACGGATGGCACCACATCGCGCTGCCCGCGATCACGCTGTCACTGGGGACGATGGCGATCCTGCTGCGGATGACGCGGGCCGGGATGATGGAGGTCAGCCGACAGGATTACATGAAGTTCGCCCGCGCCAAGGGGGCGACGCGCCGCGATGTACTGTACAAACACGGGCTGAAAAACGCGCTCATCCCGGTGGTCACCATATTCGGGCTGCAACTCGGCGATCTGATTGCCTTTGCCACGATCACCGAGACGATTTTTTCCTGGCCCGGCATGGGCAAGCTGTTGATCGACAGCATTTACCGCGCCGACCGCCCGGTGATCGTGGTCTACCTGATGCTCGTTGCGCTGATTTTCGTGGTCATTAATTTCCTCGTCGACATCGTCTATACGCTGATCGACCCGCGCATCACGCTGAAATGAGGGCGCTGGCATGACGGCTTTCCTGAGAACAGAGTTCTTTCACAATTATACGCGCAGTTCCTCGGCCATCATCGGCAGCGCCCTGATGGCGTTCTTTGCGGTGGCCGTGCTCGCGGGGCCGTTTCTGGTGGCGCAGAACCCATACGATATCGCCTCGCTCGATCTTATGGACAGCTATAAGCCGCCGGTGTGGCTGGATGGGGGCGATCCGCGCTACTGGCTGGGCACGGACGGGCAGGGGCGCGACGTCTGGGCGTCTATTCTCTACGGCGCGCGAATCTCGGTCTTCATCGGGCTGGTGGCGATGATGGCGTCCTGCGTGATCGGGACGCTGCTGGGGCTGCTCGCGGGTTTTTACGGTGGCATCGTGGACAGCGTCATCATGCGCATCGCCGATGTGCAACTGTCGTTTCCGTCCATCCTGATTGCGCTTTTCCTCATGTCGGCGGTGGGCACCGGCGTCGACAAGGTGCTGATCGCGCTGACGGCGGTGGGGTGGGTCGTCTATGCGCGTACGGTGCGCGGATCGACCCTGTCTGAGATCGAAAAGGAATATGTGCAGGCCGCGCGGGTGGCGGGGCTGCCCAATCACAAGATCATCCGCAAACATGTTCTGCCCAACGTGCTGACCCCGCTGATCGTGATCGCCACAATCCAGGTGGGTACCTTTGTCCTGATCGAGGCGTCGCTGAGCTTTCTGGGTGTGGGCGTGCCGATCACGCAACCATCGCTGGGACTGCTGATCAAGAACGGTTTTGACGTCCTTTTCAGCGGATTGTGGTGGACGTCGGTCTTTCCGGGCGTGGCGATCATGATGCTGGTCTTCGGGATCAACCTCTTTGGTGATTTCCTGCGCGACGAACTGAACCCGAGGTTGAAGTGATGAAAGACGCAGCCACGCCTGTGCTTCTTGAGGTCCGCGATCTGCGCACCTACTTTCACACGTTTTCGGGGACTGTCCGGGCCGTGAACGGTGTCAGCTTCGAGATCGGGCAGGGCGAGGTGATGGGTCTTGTGGGCGAAAGCGGCGGGGGCAAATCGGTCGTTGGCTTTTCGATACTGGGCTTGATCGACAGCCCCGGCAGGATCGAGGGGGGCGAGATCCTGCTGGAAGGCCGCGACCTTGTCACAGCCGGAGAGGATCATCTGCGTGATGTACGCGGGCGCGAGATTTCAATGGTGTTTCAGGATCCGATGACCTCGCTCAACCCGCTGCACACCGTAGGCCGGCAGATGGACGAGGTTCTGCGCCTGCACAGTGATCTGCGCGCAGATACCCGGCATCGGGCCTGCGTTGAGATGCTGGAGAGTGTCGGCATCAGCCGTGCAGCCGAACGGCTCAAGGCCTATCCGCATCAGTTTTCTGGCGGGATGCGACAGCGGGTCGTGATCGCCATCGCAATGCTGGCCAATCCCAAGCTGATCATTGCCGACGAGCCGACTACCGCGCTGGATGTGACCATCCAAAGCCAGATCCTGAAGCTCATGCGCGCGCAGATCGCAGACAAGGGCGCGTCGATGATTTTGATCACCCATGATCTGGCCGTGGTCTCTGAGATGGCGGACCATATTACCGTCCTTTACTGCGGCAATGTCGTCGAACGCGGACGCACGCGGGACCTGATCGAAAACCCCGCCCATCCCTACACGCGGGGCCTGATCGACAGCATCCCCGACACCAGCGAAAGGCTGGACCGGCTGAATCAGATCCCGGGATCTGTGCCCGATATCCGCACGCTGCCTGCGGGATGCAATTTTCGCGATCGTTGCCCCAGGGCACAAGCGCTTTGCGCGACGGAGGAACCGGTGCTGGCCCCGCAGCACAACGGGCTGATGGCGGCCTGTCATTTCCCCCTGCAACCGGGAGAACGGCCATGACCGACGCCGCCGTTCTGGAGGTGCGCGACCTGCACATGCAGTTTCCCATCGGCGGTGGCATCCTCGACCGTCTCAGGCTGGACCGACGCGGCATCCGGCTGGAAAACCCGATCGTCAAAGCGGTCAATGGCGTAAGCCTGCGGATCGAGCGGGGGGAGATCATGGCGCTGGTGGGCGAAAGTGGTTGTGGCAAGTCAACCGTCGCCAAGACGATCGCGCGCATTTACAAACCGACGCGCGGCGAGGTGCGGATCGACGGCACGGACGTGGCGGATTTTGGTTATGCTCAGATGCTCCCCGTGCGGGCGCGGATGCAGATGATCTTTCAGGATCCCTATGCGTCGCTGAACCCGCGTCAACGGGTGCGCGACATCGTGGCCGAGCCCTTGCTGGAGCAGAGCAAGACGGCGCAAATGCGCGCGGCGGTGCCGGACCGCATCGCGCAGCTTCTGGCGCGGGTCGGTCTGAACGCGGAGCATGCGGGCCGCTACCCGCACCAGTTTTCGGGCGGTCAGCGCCAGCGCATCGGGATCGCGCGCGCACTGTCGGTCACGCCCGGCCTGATCATCGCCGATGAGCCGGTGTCGGCGCTGGATGTGTCTATTCAGGCGCAAATTCTCAACCTCATGAAAGATCTGCGCGACGAATTTGGTCTGGCCTATCTCTTCATCAGCCACGATTTGTCTGTCGTCCATCACATCGCCGATAAGGTCGGCGTGATGTATCTGGGGTTCATGGTCGAAAACGCCGCGCGCGACGTGCTTTTCGCGCGTCCGCGTCACCCCTATACACGCGCGTTGTTGTCGGCGGCCCCCAGCATCAAGCCGAAGCGCGACAAAGAGGAAATTCTGCTGACGGGTGAGGTGCCCTCGGCGCTGGATTTGCCGTCGGGATGCTGTTTCCGGACCCGCTGCCCCTTTGCATGGGACCGCTGCGCCAGCGAGCAGCCGGCGCTGCAGGATGTGGGTGATGGACAGACCGTCGCCTGCCATCTGATCGACGAGCCCGAAAGGGACATATTGTGACGGTCATTGCGCAGGCCCGCCTGGGCATCCACGATCCGCATGATTGCACCGACGCAAGCGATGAGCTGCCGATCCTGCATGCGGTGTACGACACGCTCGTGCGTCGGGTCGGTCAGGATTTCGTGCCGCATCTTGCCGACAGCTGGGAGGTGTCAGAGCAGGCAACGGTGTGGATCTTTCACTTGCGGCCGGACGTCAGGTTTCATGACGGCTCCCCCTGTGACGCAGCCGCTGTTGCGCAAAGCCTTGAGCGGATGGCGCGCGAGGACAAGGGCTATACTCTCGGAGCGCCCGCTGTGTGGCGACAGTTTCTGGGCGGGGCTTTGCTTGAGATCATGGCCCCCTTGTCGCTGCGCGTGACGCTGAAGGCGCCTATGGCCGATCTTCTGGATGTGCTGGAACAGGGGTTCATCGTCGCCCCCTCTGTTTTCGAGGCCTTGGATGCAGGTGACCACAGGGCGCAATGCGGCACCGGACCTTACCGCATCACCTCTATTGCGCCTGACGAGATCAGAGCGACGCACACCAAGGATCACTTTGCCGGACGCCCCGCAAATCCCGATATCACGTGGCGGCTGGTCGCCAGCGCCGCCGAGCGGCTGGCGCAGTTGCAAAACGGCGAGGTGCAGATCGCGAACGCGCTGGACTATGAGGCGTCGCGCGCTCTGGGCGACAGCAGGCAAACGTTTCTCTCACCCGTGGCGATCATCTATCTGCTGAATGCGGCACGCGGTCCGCTGTCTGATGCTCGCGTCCGGCGCGCGCTCAGTCTGGCGGTCGACCGCGAGGGCCTGGTCGAGACGGTGATGCAGGGGGCGGCCCAGCCCTTGCGCGGTTTCGTGAGCCCCAACCATTTTGGCGCGGGGAAAGGTGCGGGGACAGATACCGATCGCGATCTGGCGCGCGACTTGCTGGCACGGGCCGGGTACGGCGAAGGCCTGACATTGGAGGTGGATTGCCCGACGCGCCTGCCCGATGAGGCCGAGCGTCTGACCGCGGCGCTGGCGGATCAGCTTGCCAGTGTGGGGATCACGCTGAATGTCCATGTGCACCCCGAGCGTGAAGACTACGCGCATATGGTGCGGCGCAAGGAAATCCGCGACATGTGCGTTTTCGATTCCAGCCCGATGAGCACCTACCGCGTGCTGTACGAAAAGATCGACTCTCGCGTGGCCGGTTCGTGGTGGCAAGGCTACGCCAATCCGGAAATCGAGGCGCTGATCGACCGGGGCCGCGTGACGATGGACCGCGCCGCGCGCGCCGAGATCTGGCGCGAGGCTTACGCCCTGCTGCAGGAAGATCCGGCCTGGCTCACGCTTTACAACCCGGTGCGTGTGATCGGGCTGGCCGGTCGTCACCCGGATTTTGCGATGCCGGTGGACGGGGTCATCGACGTGCCGCGCCTGCCGTGTTTCGGGGGAACGTCATGAAGGCTGACACGCTGATCCACGGCGGGACGGTCGTGACAATGGATGCTACCCGCCGCGTGATCGAAAACGGGGCCATCGCGATAGAAGCAGGGCGTATCGTCGCTATCGATACCGCGGCTGCGCTGCAAGAGCAGGTCGAGGCGCGGGCGACGGTTGAATGCGCCGGTCATGTGGTGTTCCCGGGTCTGATCGATGTGCACGCGCATGCGGGCCACGGGTTGGTGAAATCCATTGGCATGCACGGTGGTGACCGCTGGGAAGAGATCTGCGGCGAGGTCTACACACAAGCCTCTCCCCCCGCGTTTTGGTACGCAGAAGCGCGGCTTGCCGCGCTGGAGCGCCTGCGCTTCGGTGTGACAACGGGTGTGTCGCTGCTGGGCGGCGGCGACACGATCATGCGCACCGACGATGCGGCCTACGCTGCCGCGCATTGCACGGGCGTGAGGGACGTCGGCACCCGCAGCGTGGTCGCGGTCGGACCCACCCGCGCACCCCATCCGGTGATCTACGCGCATTGGCAAGGCCGGCAGCGCCACACCTATTCCGTCACGTTTGAACGCCAGATGGAGACGTGCCTTCAGATCGTGGATGACTGGCATGACAAGCACGACGGGTCCATCCGGATCGCGATGCTCTACCCTGTGCTGCGCGATGAGCACGAGCGTGACATGACGCCAGAGGACTACGCCACTGCCTGTGCTCAGGCAAAAGCGGTGCGGCAGGTGGCCCGCGACCGGGGGCTGATTTTCACGCAGGATGGTCATTGGCGCGGGTCAATCCGGCGCGCAAGCAAGCTGGGTCTTCTGGGGCCCGACAGCCTCTTGTCGCATTGCATAGACCTGCATGGGGATGAGATCGACCTTGTGGCGCAGACGGATACCAAGATCGCGCATAACCCTTCCGCCAATGCGTCGATCCTCGGGCGCTGCCCCGCGATAGAGATGATGGCAGCGGGCGCAACCGTCGCATTGGGCTCGGACGCGACTGCCCCGGACCGGTCCGCCGACATGTTCCGACACATGCAGCAGGCGATGCACTATCACCGGACCCATTTCAGCGATGCCAGTGTTCTGCCCATCGGCAAGGTGCTTGAGATGTGCACCATCGGCGCTGCCCATGCCTTGGGCCTGGCAGAGGAGATCGGATCCCTCGAAATCGGCAAGCGGGCGGATATCGTGACCATGTCCCTGCGCCGCCCGCATCTTCATCCGCCCCAGATGGCGCTGCACCGGCTGGTGTGTTTTGCCAATGGCAACGATGTCACCAACGTATGGATCGGGGGTGAGATGCTGCTTGAGGATCGCCGCGCCACTCGCGTCGACGAGGCGGCGATACTGGACGACGCCGCGGCGCAGGCGGCGCGGATGATCGAGCGGATTGATGGTGCGGCAGATCTGGCCCTGCCGCCGGATTTCTGGGGCGGCGGGGCGTTGGGCAGATGACTGACTGTGCTGTCACTCCCGGTAGCAGCCAGCAGACAGTTGACAACACTGTCAGCAGGGTCCCGGGGGATATGCGCCTCAGGCACCGCGCCGGTCAAAGGGTGCGGGCCGACCAAACGGTCGCTGCGCGCAGAGAGGCGGGCGCATGCCAATCGCGCGCTTGTGGCCGAACCTGGTCACACAGCGGCAGTGGAACAACGCGACAGGAGCCAAGATGACTGAGTTAACGTCCAAAGCTGCCGGTGTCTTCGTGATTGCGGTGACGCCATTTTACCCGGATGGGCGCATCGACCTGGAAAGCTGTGACCGGATGGTGGATTTCTACCTTCAGGCAGGCGCAACAGGATTGACCGTGCTGGGGATGATGGGTGAAGCGCCCAAGCTGACGGTCGAGGAGTCACGCGAGGTCGTTGCGCGTATTCTGGCGCGCGTTCAAGGCCGCGTGCCGGTGGTTGTCGGCGTATCTGCACCCGGTTTCGCGCAGATCGGGGCGTTGACGCGGATGGTGATGGATCTGGGGGCCGCCGGCGTCATGGTTGCACCGCCCGGCTCCCTCCGGACGGATGAGCAGATCATCAGCTACTACCGGCAGATCGCGGAGTTGATCGGCGATGTGCCCTTCGTCTTGCAGGACTTTCCGCTGGTGACAGGTGTGCAGATCGCGCCGTCGGTCATCGCCCGTATCGTCAACGAACTGCCGCGCTGCGTGTGCCTCAAGCATGAGGATTGGCCCGGGCTCGAAAAGATCAGCTACCTTCGCCAGCAAGGCGTGCTGGAGCGGCCTCTCTCGATCCTTTGCGGCAATGGCGGGCTGTTCTTGCCCGAAGAGATGAGGCGCGGCGCGGACGGCGCGATGACTGGTTTTGCCTACCCCGAGATGATGGTCAGCGTGGTGGCGCATCACGCCCGGGGGTATGACGCGCGCGGGCGTGACATTTTCGATGCCTACCTGCCGCTTGCCCGCTTTGAGCAACAACCGGGGCTTGGGCTGGCAATACGGAAATACACCCTCGCCAAACGCGGGATCATCGCGCACGACGCGCTGCGCAAGCCAGGGGCGGTCCTGTCCGCACAAAGCAGGGCCGAGGTGGATGCGTTGATCGAACGGCAGGAACGCAGATTGAAGGAGTTGCAGTAATGGATCTGGGGATTGCGGGAAAGCGCGCGCTGGTGCTCGGCGCGAGCCGTGGACTGGGCAAAGCCATCGCCCAAGGGCTCTCGGCAGAGGGGGTGAGTGTCTACGCTGCCGCACGGAGTGTGGACAAGATCGCCGCCTATGCAGACGGGGTTCAGGGGTTGCAACCGGTCGCACTGGATCTGGCCGAGAGTGAACAGGTCGAGCAGATTGCAGGCGATCTTCTGCGCAGTGGCGGTGTCGATATTGTCGTGAACAACGGCGGCGGCCCGCCTCCCGGTACGGCGCAGGCAGCAACGCGTGAGGCGTGGCTGTCGCATTTCGAGGCGATGGCAGCGAACCTCTTTCATCTCAATACACGCTTGCTTCCGGCGATGAAGGACAAAGGTTGGGGGCGCATCATCTCGGTCACGTCATCGGGTGTCGAGCAACCCATTCCCAATCTGGCGCTGTCAAACGGGATCCGCTCGGCTGTGGTCGCGTGGTCCAAGACGCTTGCCAATGAGGTCGCAGGCGACGGCATCACGGTGAACGTCGTTATGCCGGGGCGGATCCACACAGAGCGCGTCGATGAGCTGGATGCCGCAGCGGCAAAGCGCACCCATACGGATGTTGCAGAGGTGGCTGCAAAATCGCGCATGACGATCCCGACAGGCCGATACGGCAGACCGGAAGAGTTCGCCGATGTCGTCACCTTTCTGGCATCCACGCGCGCAGCTTATGTGACAGGATCAAAGATCCGGATCGACGGGGGATCAATCAAATCGATCTAAAAGGCTTCGAGGCCTATGATGAGGGCAGGTGAAATAGGGCTCCGGACAGGCTGCGTGTTTTCAGGCAGGGATCGTCGAAAGACCTGACGTGATTGTCGTTCCTGAAAGCGCGGGTCTGGTGATCTATACAGTGTGATGGGCAAAGAGGGGCCGAGCAAAAGATACGTCCGGTTTCGCTATTGCTGTGCCATTGGCGTCCGGATGCCTTTGGCGGTAAGCGACGATCTCTCGCGCAGAGTGTCGATCCGGACGGCACGGACCTTGGGTTGGGGAGACGTGTCGCTCGGCCAGCTATGCACAGAGCATTTGAGCCGCCGTCGTCTTGGGTCAAAGCCGTTCGCTGCAATGCATTGCATCACGACGGAGGGATGCCATCACGCGCTCCGTAGATATTGTTCGCGGAACGGGCCGGAAAGTCTGCCTCGGTCTGCGGAAGCAAGCCTCACGCCAACCATGTCTTGCGGTGCTAGAAGCACACTGCTAGCGTCGGCGTACGCATGGCCAAGATGCCAGGCGATGGAGATTTTATGTTCACGATTGCGGGAAACCGCTAGGTCCTGAACCGCAGGACCATGAAGCTGAATAGGGTCTGAGCACCATGTGTCAGGCTCTGATTTTATGCGACCTGTGAACACCCGAACCACCATGAAAATTCATGATCGAGACACAGGTCGTGCGCCCGTCCCATGGAGCGATCCCGCTCCTGTGGCGGCAGGATGAAAGACAAAAGATCAATGATCATACGAACAACAAAGAACGAAGACATTCCCGCGTTACAGGACGTGCTGGACCGCACGGGGCTTTTCCCGGGCGACGTGTTGCCCGGCATGGCGGCTGATTTTCTCGCTGACGAGGAAAGCCCCGACCTCTGGTTGACATGTGAAGCGGAGGGCAGGGCCATCGGCTTTTGCTACGCGGTCCCGGAAGAAATGGCAGAAGGCGCGTGGAACATGCTGGCCATTGCAGTTTTGCCAAGCAAGCAGGGCGGCGGTTGCGGGGGCGTACTCTTGCGGCATCTTGAGGCAAAGCTGAAGGAACGGGGGCAGCGCATTCTGATCGCTGATACATCGGGTACAGACGCCTTTGCACGGACCCGATCCTTCTACCTCAAGAACGGCTATGCCGAAGAAGCGCGTATCAGGGATTTCTGGGCGACGGGTGATGATAAGGTCGTCTTCTGGAAGTCGCTTGGCTAGTCACTCAGCTAAAGCCGGCCTGTCGTCCGGCAGGCCGGTTTTCGCTCTCCCGGAGCCGCCGCAAAACCCGGCGTCGCGATGCTGCCAACAGGGTGCCGCGAAGCGATCCGTTGGACTTGCCAAAATAAGATGAAAGTGCACGGTCGCCCATGACACAGGTGCCGCGACCACGCATCAATCCTGCGCTGGCTATGCCTTATGCGCACAAACCGCCCCCGCGGGCTTCAGTATGAGTTCACCGATCACCGGATGTCGCGACCCGGGCTGACGTTGGCACCGTGGCGCCCAGCCGCAGCGCGCAGAACTTTCGCTCGACTGCAGCGATGGTCCTTTTTACGTCACCAACCCGCAGCGGTGAACCGGGCACCGGTTTCTGTGCCTCAGCCATCGGTTTGCCCCGCCAGGTTCTTTTTACCGGCTGTAATTGACCGGAACAGGTTTTTTGGCAAGTATCGAGGAATAAAAGGGAATGGCCGCATAGGCCAAGGGAGGAATAGATGAATATCTTTAAGGTCGCCATCGTGGCGCTTGTTGTTGCGGCCGGTTCTGCGGCTGCCGAATACCCCGAACGCGAGGTTCTTGGCGTTGTGATGTGGGGGGCAGGCGGCGCGACGGATACCGTCGCCCGCGCCATAAACCCGGCCGCCGAAGAAGCGCTTGGCAAGCCCATTGTGGTGCTGAACAAGTCCGGCGGCGCGGGTGCGATTTCGACCGCCTTTGTGCGCGCCGCACCTGCGGACGGATATACCTTCCTTTACGGGGCGGAAAACCCGCAGCTTCACGGGGTCATGGGTGTGTCGGACATCGACTACGGAGACATGTATCCGATCAATATCCTCGGGCGCGGAGTGGCCGTCATCGCGGTGCCGGCCGCCTCGGAATACCAGACACTCGGCGATCTGCTGGATGACATCGCGGCGAACCCCGGTTCGGTCAAGATGGGCTCCACCGGCCCGGGCGGTCTGCCCTCCACAATCGCGGCATTGATCTCGAACGCGACCGATTTTGACGTCACCGCCATCCCCTTCGATGGTGAAGGCCCCGGTCTGACCGCGATGTTGGGCGGCGAGGTTGACTTCATGCCGACCGGCATCTCGGCAGCGGCCGAACAGGTCAAGGCGGGCAATATGCGTGCCTTGGCGGTCGTGAACCCCGAGCCGGTAGAGACCTTGCCGGATGTGCCATCCATTACCGACACGCTCCCCGACATGGAACGCTTTCTGCCATGGGGGCCGTTCTACGGCGTTTTCGTTCGAGCCGATGTGCCGGAGGAGGTCAAGTCCACGCTGACCGAGGCGTTTTCAACCGCCGCGACGGCCCCGACCTTCCTTGAACTCATGGCCAATCGCGGCAACGTCGTCATGAACATGAGCGGGCAGGAGGCTGTTGATTTCCTTGCCAAGTGGCAGCAGGTCACCGTCTGGGCACTTCAGGATACCGGTGCTGCCAAAGTGAGCCCGGAGGATCTGGGCATTGCCCGACCGTGACCGTTCTAACCGACCCGCTGATCTGTGGGTGGGTCGGGTCAAAAGCTTCTTATGAAAAGATCTGAACCCCAGCGGCCCGGAGAGCGCCTGTTTGCGCTTCTTCTGGTCGTGTTCGCGGGCTACATGTTCTGGGAATCTCACGCGATTTCCGGTTTCTCTGGTCTGACAACAGGTGGTGTCATGCCAATGCTGGCGTCGGGCGTCATGGTGTTGACAGCGCTCGTGATCCTGACCGAAACGATCCGCAAGACCAGGACTGCCGAGCCCCACCCGCAAGGGCTGATCAGCTATCTGTTTCCGCTTCGCGTGGTGTTGTTCACCGTCCTCGTGGCCGTGTATGTGGCGGCAATTCCCAGCGTCGGTTTCCTGCCCACCTCCGGCGGGCTGCTCTTTGTGTCCATCTGGGCACTCTGGCGACGGGGCCCGGTCTGGTCACTGGCGATTTCCCTTCTTTCGATCGGAGTGATCTATCTGCTGTTCCGTGTGGTCTTCAGCGTTGTCCTGCCCACCGGAAGCCTGTGGCAATGATCGAGACCTTGGGCTTTTTCGCGACGTCGTGGACGGATCCCTACCTGCTGGCTCTCACGGCGCTCGGCACCTTTGCGGGCATCTACATCGGCGCGATCCCCGGCCTTTCGGTGACCATGGCCGCGTCGATCCTGATCTCTTTCACTTTCAAATGGGATGTCAATGACGCACTGGCGCTGATCGCAGGCGTTTATGTCGGCGGTGTCTACGGCGGCGCGCGAACCGCCATCCTGCTGAACATTCCCGGCGCGCCGAGCGCCATCGCCACCGCGATCGACGGCTATCCGCTCGCGCAAAAGGGCCTGGCGGGAGAGGCGATCGGCCTGTCGACCGTGATGTCGGTGATGGGCGGTCTGATCGGTGTTCTGGCGCTCGCAGTCGCGGCGCCGCTGATTGCCGAGTTCGCGATCAAGTTCACGTCCCGCGAATACATGCTCCTGGGTATTATCGGTATTCTGCTGGTCGGAACGTTGTCGGGCGAGAGCTTTGCCAAAGGAGCGTTCGCCGGAGCGCTTGGGGTCATGATCGGCATGATCGGTCTTGATCCAATGACTGCCGAGACGCGATTTACTTACGGCTCGATCAATCTGATGGGCGGTGTCCCCTTCGTTGTGGCGATGATCGGGTTCTTTGGTGTGGCAGAAGCGCTGGTTCAGCTCGACCATGTCTCGGTCGCTCCGATCAAACAGAAGGTCGCCCGGATTGTCCCCGCCTGGTCGGACCTGCGCCGCTACCTCGGGCTTGGCCTGCGATCATCCGGGCTGGGCACGGTGATCGGCGCGCTGCCGGGCACCGGTGGCGACATCGCCGCACTTCTGGCCTATGATCAGGCAAAACGCAGCACCAAGGATCCCGAAGTCCCTTTCGGCGAAGGTGCCAAAGAGGGGCTGATCGCGCCCGAGACGGCAAACA
Source organism: uncultured Roseobacter sp. (assembly GCF_947496515.1). Classification (GTDB taxonomy): domain Bacteria; phylum Pseudomonadota; class Alphaproteobacteria; order Rhodobacterales; family Rhodobacteraceae; genus Roseobacter. The sequence goes on from NZ_CANMDB010000006.1 coordinate 184,224, forward strand.
ACGCGGCGGTTGGTGGTGCCTTTGTTCCGATGCTGACGCTGGGCATCCCCGGGGATGCGGTGACGGCCATCATCATCGGCGCGCTCTACATTCACGGATTGAAACCGGGGCCGCTGCTGTTGACCGATACGCCGCATCTGTTCTGGTTCATCGTCGGGAACCTGACGCTGGCAAACCTCTTTTTGCTGGTGTTCGGTCTGACGGGCATTCGCATCTTTACCAAGGTCGTAGAATGCCCGCGTGCGGTTCTGATCCCGTTGATTATCATCCTGTCCGCTGTCGGTGCCTACGCAATCCAGAACAATCCGGTCCATATTTCTTGGGCACTGGCATTTGGTATCCTCGGGTACATTCTAAAGCGCTACGGGTTTCAGGTGGGGCCGATCATTCTCGGGGTGATCCTGGGGCCGATGATTGATGCGAATTACCGGCGCGCGATGATCGGGGCACAGGAGAACGTAGGTACATTCCTCTACGATCTTGTGAGCCACCCGATTTCATGCGTCTTGACCGGAGCGCTGATCTTGATGCTTGTCAGCCAGCTTCCGTTTGTAAAGCAGTGGCGTAAGGGGTCGCCTCCAGACAACCACGGTCCGGCGTAGGTCCGAAGGTACCGGTCTGGCGGTGTTGCCAGCATCTGCGCTTGCGAATTTCGTGCGGTACGATGCCGCGCAAAGATCGCGTTGAGCTTTGTCGACATGACACAGGTGGGGGGTGGCGTGTGTCGCAGAGTATTCTGGTGGCGGATATCAATGCTGAGCGGATTGCCCGCATTTGCTATCGAGCACCTGAAAGCCGCGGGGTCGTTCGCTTGAGACGCGTTCGGACAATCCCGATTGCCAAGATATGAGTTGCGCCAGCGGTGACCGGAGAGCTTTGGCGGAAAGGAGTAGGAGATGCCTCGACAGCAGTCAGGGACGTTTCCGCCGACCGTACAACGCGCCGATGGTCAGCCGCTACAGCTACCTCGTCACGGAGAATTACTTAAGGGGAGAAGTGGCAGCCCGTAGGGGAATCGAACCCCTCTTTCCAGGTTGAAAACCTGGCGTCCTAACCGATAGACGAACGGGCCACTGACGTGAGCGGTTGATTAGGCAATCCGCGCCCGGCGCGCAAGCGGAAATTTCACGGCTTCCCAAGAAACTTGATCGGTTCAACCCTCCGCCGGGGCGGCGTCTTCAAGGCGCAATTGCACGGATTGGCGACCGCGCCAGCTGTTGAGCTCCAGACGCCCGGCGAGATGAAAATGCCCGCCGCCATGGCCGCTGAGTGCCGCACCCAGCGGGCCGTCAAAGGCGCTGAAACAAATGGCATCGAGGGTCTGTTCGCCCGTCGCACCAAAGCTGAGTTTCAGATGACTTTCCCCCACCCGCTTGGCAAAGCGGATGGCCATATCCGCAAAGACATAGCGCGGGGCAGCCGCACCGGCGCCGTAAGGTCCCGCTTGTTCGATCTGGCTGATCAGATCCACCGTCGCAGCCCCGGGCATCAGCATCCCATCGAGCCGCAGATCCCGCGGGCCCGCGAGATGCGCACCCTGGCGGTCCAGCAGTTCAGCCAGCCGTGCCATCGCCGCCTCCAGCTTATCCTCCGCTACGGTGAGCCCGGCGGCCATCTTGTGACCACCGCCCTTGATCAGCAGGCCCTCGCGCGCCAACCGCTGGATGGCACCGCCCAGATCAATGCCCGCGATGGAGCGACCCGAGCCTTTGCCGATGCCGTCCTCCACGCCGATGACGATGCTGGGGCGGTTGCAGGCGTCCTTGAGACGTGAGGCGACGATACCCACGACGCCCGGATGCCAGCCGGGTCCTGCGGCCCACACCAGCGCGCTGTCCATTCCGCGCGCTTCGGCTTGGGCAAGGGCTGCGGCGCGCACGCTGGCCTCGATCTCGCGCCGTTCGGTGTTGAGGTTCTCCAGCCGGTCGGCAAGTGCGTCCGCCTCGTGCGGGTCCTCGGTGGCCAGCAGGCGTGCGCCCAGATCCGCCGCCCCGATACGCCCGCCTGCATTGACGCGGGGGCCGAGCAGAAAGCCCAGGTGGTAGGACGTGGGCGCGGTATCCATGCGTGCGGCATCCGCAAGTGCGGCGAGCCCCACCCGTTCGCGCCGTGCCATGACCCGCAGGCCTTGCCGGACAAAGGCGCGGTTCACCCCGATCAGCGGCGCCACATCGGCGACGGTCGCCAGCGCCACCAGATCCAGCATCGCCATCAAATCCGGGCCGCTTTTGCCCGCGGTGCGCAATTGACGGCCCAATTCCACCAGCAACAAGAACACCACACCTGCGGCGCAGAGATGGGCAAGATCACCGCTCTCATCCTGCCGGTTCGGGTTCACCACGGCGAGCGCGGCGGGCAGTGTCTCTGCCCCAAGGTGGTGATCGAGGATCACCACATCCGCGCCGCGTGCCGCTTCCACCGGGCCATGTGACAGTGTTCCGCAATCCACGCAGACGATCAGATCATGGTCTCGGGCCAGCTCCGCCATTGCCGCATCGTTGGGCCCGTAGCCTTCGTCGATGCGGTCGGGGATATAGAGCGTCGCGCGGCGCCCCATCTGCCGCAGCCAGACGATCAGCAGTGCGGCGGAGGCGCCGCCATCCACATCGTAATCGGCAAAAATCGCAATCCGCTCGCGCCCGGTCACAGCGGCCAACACGCGCAGCGCCGCCTTTTCCATGTCCTTGATCGCATGAGGGTCAGGCAGCAGCTCACGCAGGGAAGGGGCGAGGAACGCAGCCGCCTCACCCGGCGGGACCTGCCGCCGCGCGAGGATGCTGGCGACGGGTGTGGGCAGGCCGGTTTGCTGGGTGATGGCTTCTGCCGCGCGCGCCACGTCGAGCGGCGGTCCAACCCAGCGGCGCCCCGTTAAGCTCTGCTCGACGCCGAGAAAGCTCACACCGGTTAGTGGGTGTCGACGGGGGTGCGGTAGTTGATCCGGCGGACAGAGCCGGTTTTGGAGCGCATGATCAGCGTCTCCGTCGTCATCCAGCCGGGTTCGCGTTTCACCGCGGGCAGGATGTTGCCTTCGGTGACACCGGTCGCGGCAAAGATCACGTCCTCTGTCACCATCTCGTCACGGCTGTAGATCTTGTCGAGATCGGTGATACCCGCTTTGGTGGCGCGGCCGCGTTCATCGTCGTTGCGAAAGAGCAGGCGACCGTACATTTGCCCGCCCATGCATTTCAGCGCGGCCGCGGCCAACACACCTTCGGGGGCGCCACCTGATCCCATATACATGTCGATGCCGGTCATGGGCTCGGCGCAGTGCATGACACCTGCCACATCGCCATCGGTGATCAGCCGGATTGATGCGCCGGTGCCGCGCACATCGGCGATCATCTCTTCGTGCCGGGGGCGTTCGAGGATGCAGAGGGTGATGTCCGAGGTCTGGCAGCCCTTGGCCTTGGCCAGCGCCTCGACTCGTTCGGCGGGGCTCATGTCAAGGGTGACCACGTCGGGCGCGTAGCCCGGCCCGATGGCGAGCTTGTCCATGTAGACGTCCGGCGCGTGCAGCATGGAGCCGCGCGGGCCCATCGCAATGACGGTCAGCGCGTTGGGCATGTCCTTGGCGGTGAGCGTCGTCCCTTCGAGCGGGTCGAGTGCGATATCCACGCCGGGCCCGTTCCCGGTGCCGACCTCTTCCCCGATGTAGAGCATGGGGGCTTCGTCCCGCTCGCCCTCACCGATCACAACCACCCCCGCGATATCGAGCATGTTAAGCTGCTCGCGCATGGCGTTGACGGCGGCTTGGTCAGCCGCCTTTTCGTCGCCGTTGCCAACCAGCCGGGCGGAGGCGAGCGCTGCTGCTTCGGACACGCGGGCAAGCCCGAGAGAGAGCATACGATCCTGGAACTGGGCGTTGGCTGGCATATCGGTGATCCTTGTGTGGTCGGTTTTGATTGGCGTCAGGTGTACCGGGGGCTGCGGCGGCGCACAACCGCGCGGCGGGCATGGCGGTCAGACCGCTTCGATCCGCAGCGCGACAGGGTCGGCGGAAAGCACACCGGTGCCCGCCATGGCATCCATCGCGGTGGAGAGCGCGTCGGGTGTCGTTTTATGTGTGACGATCAGCACAGGCGCGGCGGTATCCTCGTGACCGTACTGGCGCATCCGGTCGATCGACACCCCGGCCTCGCCGAGCACGGTGGCGATCTTGGCGAGTGCGCCGGGTTTGTCTTCCAGCGACATGCGCAGATAATAAGGCGCGGGCAGTTCCGCATGGGCCGCAGGCATCCGGGTCAGCGCGTTCACGGGCATGCCGAAGACCGGGCCTGTCACACCCCGCGCGATGTCACAGACGTCAGCCATGACCGCACTGGCGGTGGGGCCTTCGCCCGCGCCGGGGCCGCGCAGCACAATCTGGCCCACAGCATCACCGTCGAGCACGACCATATTGGTGCCGCCATCGAGCTGCCCCAGAGGAGACGTGTCGGGTACAAGACAGGGCTGCATGCGCTGCTCCAGCCCGCGACCGGTCTTTTGCGCCACCCCCAGCAGCTTGATCTTGTAGCCCATATCAGCGGCGGCGCGGATGTCCTCGATGCTGACCCGCTCGATCCCTTCCAGCGTGATGCCATCGAAATCGACGACCGTACCAAAGGCCAGCGACGACAGGATCGCCAGCTTGTGGGCTGCATCAATACCGCCCACATCGAGCTGCGGATCCGCCTCCAGATAACCCAGGCCGTCCGCTTCGGCAAAGACCTCTTCGTAGGTGAGGCCCGCGCTTTCCATCCGGGTCAGGATGTAATTGCACGAGCCGTTCATGACGCCCATGACACGGGTGACCTCATTCGCAGCCAACCCCTCGCTCAGCGTCTTGATGACGGGGATGCCGCCAGCCACGGCCGCCTCATAGCGCAGAGTGCTCCCGGCTGCCTCGGCCGCTTCGGCCAGGACGTGGCCGTGCATGGCGAGCAGTGCCTTGTTGGCGGTAACCACCTGTTTTCCAGCAGTAATAGCAGCCTCGACGGCGTCCTTGGCAGTGCCTTCGTGACCGCCCACAAGTTCCACGAACACGTCCACGTCGGAGCGTGTGGCCAGGGCCACGGCATCATCTTCCCAGTCATAGCCGGTCAGCGATAGTCCGCGATCCTTGGCGCGGTCCCGGGCGGAAACGGCGGTGATCACAATGTCGCGCCCGGTGCGCTGGCGCAGCAGCGCGGCTTGCTGGCGAATGATGCGGACAACGCCGATCCCGACGGTTCCCAGACCGGCAATTCCAAGACGCAGCGGCGCAGACATAGGCAATCCTTTGAACGAGATCGGCAGAAGGGTCGCGGGCCGTGTAGCCCGTTCGCCCAGGCCATGCAACGCGCTTGGGGCTACTGGATTGTCTCTTGCAGGCGATTTCGCTCCGCATCGCTCAGACCTGCCTGCTTAAGGCGGGCGGCGCGCGCCCTGAGGCGCGCGGCGCGGGCTTCCAGGGTCTCTTGCGTCTCGGCGCTCTCCTGAGACTGCGGTGCCGCCTGATCGGTGATCCGGTTCAGCGGCACCAATTCGACGTAGGGCGCATCGCGTGCCACATCATCGGTCGCGGCGTCGATCTCCGGAAATCGGGTGCATCCCGCGAGGCAAAGGATCACAAAAGCAGCAAGGCGCATGGAGCAGGTCCCGGGCAAACTGACATCATCTTTGCCCCAAGACAGCGGGTGCCGCAAGAGGAGGGTCCGCACGAGGCACCCGCGCTCAGACCAGAGCGCCCGCAGACGACAGCGTTGTCCGACCGCTCAGATAAGGCGCCAGCACCTCCGGCAACATCACCGATCCATCTGCGCGCTGGCCATTCTCCAGTACCGCGATCAGGCAGCGGCCCACCGCAAGGCCCGAGCCGTTGAGGGTATGGACGAACTGCGGCTTGCCGCCGTCCGCGGGCTTGAACCGCGCGTTCATGCGGCGGGCCTGAAAATCGCCCGTGGTAGAGACCGAGGAGATCTCACGGTAGCTGTTCTGACCGGGCAGCCACGCCTCGATGTCATAGGTGCGCCGCGCGCCAAAGCCCATGTCGCCCGTGCACAGGATCACCGTCCGGTAAGGGATGCCCAGCCGTTCCAGCAGATCCTCGGCGCAGCGCAGCATGCGCTTTTGCTCGGCGTCGGAGTGATCGGGTAGGGTGATGGAGACCATCTCGACCTTTTCGAACTGGTGCTGCCGCAGCATCCCTGCCGTATCGCGCCCTGCGCTGCCCGCCTCCGACCGGAAACACAAGGTATGGGCCGTGTAGCGGCGGGGCAGGTAGCTTTCGTCGATCACATGCTCCGCCGCAATATAGGTCAGCGGCACCTCCGAGGTTGGCACCAGCCACATGCCGTCTTCGGTGCGGTAGCTGTCCTCGCCGAACTTCGGCAGCTTGTCGGTGCCGTACATCGCCTCGTCGCGCACCAGCACGGGCGGGTTTGTCTCGATCAGCCCGTTTTCCTCCACATGCGTGTCGAGCATGAACTGCGCCAGCGCGCGGTGGATGCGCGCCACTGCGCCGGACATCAGCACAAAGCGCGCGCCGGAGATCTTGGCCGCCGTCTCGAAATCCATCCCGGCGGCCACGCCGGGGATGTCATAGTGCTCCTTGGGGGTGAAATCGAAGTCGGGCATCTCGCCCCAGCGGGTGATTTCAACGTTGTCGTTTTCATCTGCGCCCGTGGGGACGTCCTCGGCGGGCAGGTTGGGGATCCGGGCAAGCTGGTCGGTCAATTGCGTGTCCAGATCCTTGGCCTCGGTCTGCATCGCGGCGATTTCGGCTTTTTTCTCCCCGACCAGGGCGCGCAACCGCTCGAACTCCGCCTCGTTCCCGGCGGCCTTGGCGGCGCCCACCTCTTTGGCGGCCTTGTTCTGGTCGGCCTGTGCGGCTCCGGCGGCGGCGATCTTGGCACGTCGGGCGGTATCCAGTTCCAACAAGGCAGCGGTAGCTGGCGCGTCGCCCCGCCGGGCGAGGGCTGCGTCAAAGGCATCGGGGTTGTCACGGATGGCGCGGATGTCGTGCATGGAGGCGGTCCCTGATCTGAGTCGTCCAGTGTGGTTGCTTATGACGCATAAGTTGCGCTCAGGACAGGCAGATTTACCCGTCGGGTGCCGCGTTGCGTGCCCGCGCCAACCCCTGACGCCATTCCTCCAGCAGCCAATCGCCCACCGGCACGGCGAGCGCGCGGGGTTCATAGCCCCCGATGCGCTGGGCGACGACCCCGATGATGACCCAGCCCGCGTCTGTCTGCGCCAGCACCGGGCCGCCCGAGTTGCCGCTGATCACCTCGCAGTCGATGGTGATGATGTCGATGTCACCGCTCCAGCGCTGGCAGTCGCTGCGCCCGCTGAGCAGATGCGGTCTTTTGCGGTGATAGCCCAGCAGGGTCATGGAGGTGTCCCGCAACGCAGGATCATCGCTGAGCGGCAGTGGCGTGATCACCTCCGCCGGGATCGGCTCTGACAGCCTCAGCAGGGCCACGTCAAAGCGCGGGCGCCGTCCTTCGGGCGCAACCGCATAGGCGGGGTGAGAGAGCGCCTCGGCACTGATCCGGTGGGCCACGAACTTTCCGCGCTCCCATCCGGCCACAAAATGGCGCTGGCCGTCCACGCAATGGGCGGCTGTCAGCACCAGATCGGGTGCGATCAGCGTGCCCGTGCAGGAAGAGATCGACCGGAAGCCCGCGCGGTTGACGGTGCCGACAGCAGTCCATTTAGCGCGTTCCTCGGGCGGCAGAACCGGAAAGGGCTCCGCCAGCAATGGGGCTGTGAAAACCGCGGCCACCAAGACCAGAGCGAGGGCTTTCACACGGTTGCGGCGGCAGGTCACGTCGGGCTTCGATGGTGTTGGGCGGCGTGGGATCATCGGGGCAGAATGACCTGTTTGTCCGGTGCAGCCAAGAGGGTGGCTCGGCAGCCCCGGTCACAAATGCGAATCCTGCCCAGCCTCCCTTGCAAAGCGCCATCACTGGCCATAGGTTCCGCCAAACTTTGACGCGCCGCTTTTGTGCAGGCGCGCCCTACCCGGAAGGACAGTTCACATGGAAGCGTTCGCGCAGTTCGTACCCCTCATCCTGATTTTCGCGATCATGTATTTCCTGCTGATCCGGCCCCAGCAAAAGAAGGTCAAGGAACATCAGGCGATGGTGTCAGCGCTGCGGCGGGGTGATCAGGTGATCACGCAGGGCGGTGTTGTCGGTAAGGTTGCCAAGGTCAAGGACGATGGCGAGCTGGAAGTCGAGATTGCCGAGGGCGTCAAGATCCGGGTGATCCAGTCCACCATCGCCAGTGTTATCTCCAAGACCGAACCGGCGAAGTAACAGCGCTGCTGTCCTGCTGAAAAGGCGCCTCCCATGCTGCAGATCGACCTTTGGAAGCGGATCCTCATCTGGCTGACCTGTGCCACCGGCCTGTGGCTGGCCATGCCGAATGGATTTTACACGACGGTCGAGCGGCACAATGATGCGGTACAGGCCATTGAGCTTGGCGCCGACACGGCAGAGAACCGCGCCGACCGCGGTGTTTGGCCAGACTGGATGCCCTCGGGGCTGGTGAACCTCGGGCTCGATCTGCGCGGCGGGGCACATTTGCTGGCCGAGGTTCGGGTGGAGGATGTCTATGCGGCGCGCATGCAGGCCGCCTGGCCCGAGATCCGCGATGCGCTGCGGCCAGAGCGCAGTACGGTCGGCACTATCCGTCTGCAGCCCTCCGCCGAAGACGAGGTGCGCGTGCGCATCAGTGAGCCTGCGGGCATGCCCCGCGCGCTGGAGATCGTCCGCGGTCTGGCGCGGCCTGTGCAGACGATCACGGGCGTGGGCGCTACGGATATCGACGTCCGGGCCGAAGGCGACGTGATCGTTGTGACCCTGTCTGAGGAAGAAAAGCTCGCCACTGACGAACGCACCGTGCAGCAGAGCCTTGAGATCATCCGCCGCCGTATAGATGAGGTCGGCACCCGCGAACCCACCATTCAACGCCAGGGCGCACAGCGGATCCTTATTCAGGTGCCGGGCATCGGGTCTGCCGGGGAGCTGAAGGAGATCATCGGCACCACGGCGCAACTGACCTTCAATCCGGTTGTTACCCGCGGCACCAACCCAGATGCCGCCCCCGGGATCGGCAACAGCATCGTGCCGTCGCTGGATGAGCCGGGCGTTTTCTACACCATCGAGAGCGCGCCGGTTGTTACAGGCGAGGAACTCGTGGACGCACAACCCGCCTTTGACCAGAACGGCCGGCCTGCAGTGAATTTCCGCTTCAACAGCTCCGGCGCGCGCAAATTCGGCGACTACACGGCGGAGAATATCGGCTCCCCCTTCGCCATCGTGCTGGATGATGAGGTCGTCAGCGCGCCCACAATCCAGAGCCACATTCCCGGCGGCTCGGGCATTATCACCGGGCGCTTCACGGTGGAGGAATCCACCAACCTTGCCGTGCTGCTGAGGGCAGGGGCGCTGCCTGCGGGGCTCGATTTCCTCGAAGAACGCACCATCGGGCCGGAGCTGGGACAGGACAGCATCGACGCGGGCAAGGTCGCGACAATTGTCGCCTTTGTCGCCGTGCTGGCCTTCATGCTGCTGAGCTACGGGCTGTTTGGATTGTTTGCCAATGTGGCGCTGATCATCAATATCGGGCTGATCTTCGGCCTTCTGAGCCTCATTGGTGCCACGCTGACCCTGCCGGGGATCGCGGGTATTGTGCTGACGGTCGGCATGGCGGTTGATGCCAATGTGCTGATCTTCGAGCGGATCCGAGAGGAGCTAAAGACTTCCAAAGGGCCCGCCCGCGCGATTGAGCTCGGCTACGAGAAAGCGCTCAGCGCCATTCTGGACGCCAATATTACCACCTTCATCACGGCAGTGATCCTCTTTGCCATGGGCTCCGGCCCGGTGCGCGGCTTTGCCATCACGCTGGGCCTCGGGATCCTCACCTCCGTGTTCACGGCGATCTTTGTCACGCGTCTGCTGATCGTGATGTGGTTCGAACGCCGCCGCCCCAAGACAATCGAGGTCTGACATGCGCCTGAGACTGGTCAAGCAAGGCACGAATTTCGACTTCTTCAAACGGTGGAAACTGTGGCTGGGCATCTCGGGGCTGATGATGATCGTGGCCTTTGCGTCCTTCATGATCCAGGGGCTGAATTACGGCATCGACTTTCGCGGCGGCACGACCATTCGCACGGAGAGCACCCAGCCCGTCGACATCGGTGTCTACCGTGACGCGCTGGCGCCGCTGGAGTTGGGCGATATCTCGATCACCGAGGTGTTCGATCCGCAGTTCGCCGCCGATCAGAACGTCGCCATGATCCGCATCGAGGCGCAGGAGGGTGACGAGGCGGTGCAAAGCCAGCTGATCGCGCAGATCGGCACCGCCTTGCAGGGGGCGGATCCGGGGCTGAAACTGCCTTTCGCGTCGGTGGAATCGGTGGGGCCCAAGGTATCGGGCGAGCTTATCCAGACGGCGGCCATCGCGGTGCTGCTCGCCATCGGTGCGGTGCTGATATACATCTGGCTGCGTTTTGAGTGGCAGTTCGCTCTCGGCGCGGTGCTGGCGCTCGTGCATGATGTGATCCTGACCATCGGGGTGTTTTCCGAACTTCAGATCCGCTTTGACCTTGCGATCATCGCCGCACTTCTGACCATCGTGGGCTATTCGCTGAACGACACGGTGGTGGTCTTTGACCGGGTGCGGGAGAACCTGCGCAAGTACAAAAAACGCCCGCTCAACGAGGTGCTGAACATCTCCATCAACGAAACGCTCAGCCGGACTTTCATGACCTCGGTGACCACGCTGCTGGCGCTGATAGCGCTCTTCGTGCTGGGCGGCGACGTGATCCGCGGCTTTGTCTTTGCCATGATCTGGGGCGTGATCGTGGGGACATACTCTTCGATCTTCGTGGCATCTGCTGCGCTGCTGTACCTCGGGGTCAAGCGCGACTGGTCCAAGCCCGATGCCAATTCGGGGAACCAATACGCCAATATAGATGCTTGACGTCATCGCGCTGCCGGGGCTCGTCTGGGTTCTGGCGGCGACTTTTGCGGCAGGGCTGGTCTACGGCTTCACAGGCTTTGGTGCTGCGCTGATCTACATGCCTGTCGCGACCGCCTTTGTGGCGCCGCCGCTGGCGATGGGCGCTTTCGGACTGTCGGCGCTCGCTTCTTTCGTGACACTGGTACCGCAAGCCTGGCAACAGGCCGACCGGCCCAACACGCTGCTGATGATCGGTGCGGCCATTCTTTGTGCCCCACTGGGGATCTGGATCCTGCGGACGACGGATGTGACCGTGATCCGCTGGGTGCTGTCGGGGATTACCGCGGGGACGCTGGTGATGCTCATGGCTGGCTGGCGCTACCACACGGTGCCGACCAAATCCCTGCGCGCAGGCATCGGCGCCGCCGCCGGGGTCATGATGGGGTCAGTGGGGCTCAACGGTCCGCTGGTGATCCTGTTTCAGCTGGGCGGTCAGGACAGCATCGCGCGCAGCCGAGCCAACACGGTGCTGTTCCTGACGATCACATCGCTATCGCTGCTGCCGCTGATGATGCTGCAGGGCATCATCGGGATGGAAGCATTCTGGCTCGGCCTGCTGCTGCTGTTGCCCTACGCGGGCGGAACGCTTCTGGGCCGGGCGTTGTTTGACCCGGAGCGCGAGGCGCTTTACCGTCGCAGCGCCTATATGGTCGTGGCAGCGGCGGTCGTGATCGGCTTGCCCGTCTGGAGCTAGGAGAACGCGATGCGCCTCAACGAGATCACCTTTACGGACGCCAAACCTGTCGAGGGCTATGGCCCGGGCTTTTTCCGCATTGGCGGCGAGGTTTTGCACGGGCCGCTTCTGACCGGACCGACCGGCGCCCGTGGCTGGGGTGGCTATGATGACGCAGAGACGCTGCTGACCCTGGCCGGAGAGATTGATGTCCTGTTTGTGGGGACGGGAGCAGAGATTGCGCATCTGCCCGATGCATTGCGCGACGCGCTGGAGGAAGCCGGTATTGGCGTGGAGGTTATGGCGAGCCCTGCCGCCTGCCGCACCTACAACGTGCTGCTGAGCGAGGGTCGCCGCATCGCGCTGGCGCTGATCCCGGTCTAGGTACCCTTTTATCGGGCTTTTGGTCGCCCCGCCAATCGGTTAACGCTGAGCGTATGACGCTGACAATCCGTGATCTTTGCGTGGCGCGTGGCGGTTTGCCGGTGCTGGAAGGCGTGTCCTTCTCGCTCGAACACGGGCAGGCGCTGATCCTGCGGGGGCCGAATGGATCGGGCAAGACCACGCTCCTGCGCACCCTGGCCGGGCTGCAGCCGCCGCTGTCGGGCGCGATTACAGGCGCGCAGGACCGCATCGCCTATGCCGCGCATTCCGACGGGTTGAAGGCGATGTTGAGCGTGACGGAAAACCTGCGCTTCTGGGCGGCGGTCTTTGGTCAGCGCGACATCACACCTGCGGTGGAGTCTTTTGCGCTCGCACCCTTGCAGGACAGGTTGGCGGGCACGCTGTCGGCGGGGCAAAAGCGGCGGCTGGGGCTGGCCCGGCTTTTGGTGACGGGGCGGCCGATTTGGGTTCTGGATGAGCCGACCGTGTCGCTGGACCGGGAGGCTGTGGCGATGTTTGCGCAGGCTGTCAGAGCGCATCTGGCAAGCGGCGGGTCTGCGCTGATCGCAACCCACATCGATCTGGGACTGGAGGCCGCTACGCTGGATGTGGCCCGGCACCGCGCGACGTCGCAAACCCGTGCCGGCGCCACGGACGAGGCGTTCTTGTGACGGCGCTGCTGACCCGGGATCTGGCGCTGGCCATTCGGGCAGGTGGGGGCTTCGGTCTCGGCCTTGCTTTCTTTCTGATCGTCACGGTGATGGTCCCCTTTGCGGTGGGGCCGGTGCCCGAGCTGCTGGCGCGGATCGCCCCGGGTGTTCTGTGGCTGGGCGCACTGCTGGCGTGTCTGTTGTCGCTCGACCGGCTGCTGGCGCTGGATTGGGAGGACGGCACGCTCGATCTGCTGGCGACCTCGCCGCTGCCGCTGGAGGCAGCCCTCAGCATCAAGGCGCTGGCCCACTGGATCACCACCGGCCTGCCGCTGGTGCTGATCTCGCCCGTGCTGGGTGTCTTGATGAACCTGCCCGGACCGGGGTTTGTCTGGCTGGTGGTCTCGCTTGCGCTCGGCACGCCCGCGCTGTCGGTGATCGGCACCTTTGGTGCGGCTCTCACTGTCGGGGTCAAACGGGGCGGGCTGCTGATGTCGCTGCTGGTGCTGCCGCTTTACGTGCCCACGCTGATTTTCGGTGCCGAGGTCGCGCGCCGCGGGGCGCAGGGCATGGATCCCACAACCCCGCTGCTGATGCTCGCGGGGATCACGGCGGGGGTTGTGGCGCTGATGCCCCTCGCCTCTGCTGCGGCGCTGCGGGTGAACTTGCGGTGAACGGGACCATTTGCCCATTGAGCCGCCCTCCCCAACAGACTAAATCTGCTTCATGTCGATGAGCAACGAGACCGCCGCGCCCAAGCGTCCCTCCGGCTTTTGGAGCTATGCCAATCCGGTGAAATTCCTCGGGCTGACGGAACGGGTGCTGCCCGCCCTGTGGCTTCTGTCGGGCTTGTCGCTGGTGGTCGGGCTGATCTGGGGGTTCTTTTTCACCCCCGATGACTTCCGCCAGGGCTCCACGGTCAAGATCATCTACCTGCATGTGCCGTCCGCTCTGATGGCGATCAACGCGTGGTTCATGATGCTGGTGGCTTCGCTCATCTGGCTGATCCGGCGGCACCATGTCAGCGTGCTTGCCGCCAAGGCCGCAGCGCCCGTGGGCGTGGCCATGACGCTGATCGCGCTCTTTACCGGGGCGGTCTGGGGTCAGCCCATGTGGGGGACCTGGTGGGCCTGGGATCCGAGGCTCACGTCCTTTCTGATCCTGTTTCTGTTCTACCTTGGCTATATGGCGCTCTGGGCCGCGATTGAGGATCCCGATACGGCGGCGGATCTCACCTCCGTCCTGTGCCTGGTGGGGTCGGTTTTCGCGGTACTCAGCCGCTATGCGGTCAACTTCTGGAACCAGGGGCTGCATCAGGGCGCCTCGCTGAGCCTCGACAAGGAGGAGAACGTGGCGGACGTGTTCTATTTCCCGCTGCTGGTCTGTATCGCAGGCTTTGTGCTGCTCTTCTTCGCGCTGGTACTCTACCGCACGGGGACCGAAATTCGCCTCCGTCGCGCCCGCGCGCTGCTGGCCCGCGAGGCGCGCGCATGATGCCGGATCTGGGGAAATACGCCGATGCGGTGCTGTCGGCTTACGGCGTGTCGATCCTGCTGCTGGTCGCATTGGTGCTGCTGACCATTGTGCAAGGACGCCGCGCGCGCCGCGCGCTCATCGCCATTGAGAAGAGGAGCCGCAACGATGGCTAGGATCTCACCGCTGATGCTGGCGCCGCCGTTGATCTTTGCCGGTTTCGTGCTGATGGCAGGCGTCGGTATGTTCCGCGATGATCCCACGGGTCTGCCATCGACGCTGGTCGGACAATCCGCGCCACAGATTACGGAGCGCACTCTGGGAGCCTTTGACGGGGTGACGCCCGAGATGCTGGCGGGAGGGCAGGTCACGCTTGTGAACTTCTGGGCTAGCTGGTGCCCGCCGTGTCATGCCGAACATCCCAAGTTGCTGGAAATGGCCGCCGAGGGCATGCCGATCATCGGCGTGAACTTCAAGGATCAGGAGCGCACCGCCAGCGGCTATCTGGAAGAGGATGGCAACCCTTTTGTGGGCGTGGCCTTCGATCCGCAGGGGCGCACGGCGATTGACTGGGGCGTGACCGCCCCGCCCGAGACCTTTATCCTTGATGCCGATGGCACGGTGCTGTTCCGCTTTGCCGGGCCGCTCCTGGGCAGCGACTATGAGCAGCGCTTTCTGCCCGCTCTGGCCGAGGCGCTCGGGGAGAATTGAATGCCTCCTGCGGGAGAGACCGTCGGAGATCGCGGACGCCAGAACTGCCTGATCCGCACGCTACGTCCTATCTGGCATTATCACATCCGAAAACTGGATACATCCGCGCGATGGGCGCTGTGGCCGTTCCTGTGTTCTGGCGTCAAAGCAGGTGAAATCCGGCTGCCGTAGACCCCTTTGCGCACAAGGTACGCTTAAAACATCGGCTTTGGGCTCTTATTCAGGGCGCAGACGGTCGCGACGGCGGCAATGGCGCGCATCGGTTCGCTTTTTTGAGACACCGGGCCCGGTTCTTTGAGACAATTTTGCTTGTACATCAGCGCTCCGTGTGGATGGTAGCGTTTCGAAAAAGCAAGAACGCAGGCAACTGCGCACCAAAACCTAAACAAACGCCGGACGGGACAACCGGTGCTAAGGCGAAGCATTCGCCACGCCGCTCCTGACAAGATCGCCAAAGCGGTCGCCGGAGCACTGACAAGGAGAGAAAGACCATGAAGAATACAACAATCATCGCCGCCGGATCGGCGTTTCTGTTCGCTGCCCCCGCGATGGCAGCGGATGTCGTTATCGGTGTGCCTAACTGGGCCTCTGTCAACGCAACGGCCCACGTCCTGGAAGTCGTGATCGAGGAAAACCTGGGCCTCGACGTTGAGCTGCAGAACGGCACCAACCCCATCGTGTTCGAGGCCATGGACAAAGGCTCCATGCACGCGCACCCCGAGGTCTGGATGCCGAACCAGCAGAACCTGCATGACACCTATGTCAAGGACAGCGGCACCGTCGTGATGAACCAGAACCCGGTTCAGGCGGAGCAGGGCATGTGCGTGCCAACGGCCACGGCTGAGAAGTACGACATCAAATCCATCGATGATCTGAGCGATCCTGACAAGATGGCGATCTTTGACACCGACGGCAACGGGACGCCAGAGGTCTGGATCGGCGCACCCGGTTGGGCCTCTACCGTGGTGGAGAAGATCCGTGCCAAGTCCTACGGCTACGACCAGATCTTTGAGCTGACCGAATACGAAGAAACCATCGCCTATGCGAACCTTGCCAACGCCGCACAGGCCGGTGAGCCATGGGTTGGCTTCTGCTACAGCCCGCACTACATCTTTGTGACCCAGGATCTGACCGTGCTCGAAGAGCCAGCGCATGATCCGGCCACCTGGACCATCGTGCAGCCCACGGACGATCCTGACTGGCTGGCAAAATCCGAAGCGTCCACGGCATGGAACGGTGCGACCTTGCACCTGCACTACGCCAAAGAGTTGGAAGAAACCTATCCGGAGGTCGCGTCGCTGTTCGCGAACTTCCAGATGGACGGCGAGTCGCTCAGCGCGATGGGCAAGGCTCTGGCCGTTGACGGTCAGGAAGCGGCTGCCTTTGCCAAGGAATGGGTCGCGGCCAACGAGGAAACAGTTCTCGGCTGGCTGACCAACTAAGCGCCCACCATACCCGGCTGTCGCTGCCCCTCGCGGGGGGCGGCGACAGTCATAACCAACACAAAGGGGGATGGGGTGAGCGAAACCGTCGTAAAACTAACGGATGTCTGGAAGATCTTTGGCGACCGCGCCGAAGAGGCCATGTCAGCCGTGAAGAGCAGGGACATCGGCAAGCCCGAAGTTCTCTCGGAATTTCAGTGTGTGGTCGGCGTCCAGGGCGCGACCTTCGAGGTCGCCCGGGGCGAGATCTTTTGCATTATGGGCCTGTCGGGATCCGGCAAATCGACCCTGGTCCGACACGTCAACCGCCTGATCGAGCCCACCGCCGGGACAATCGAGATTCTTGGGCAGGACGTCTCCACCATGAGCAAGGGCGATTTGCGCCGCGTTCGGGCGCAACAGATTGGCATGGTTTTCCAGCATATGGCGTTGATGCCGCACCGCTCGGTGCGCGAGAATGTGGCTTACCCGCTGGAGATCCGCAAAATTCCGAAGTCGAAACGCTGGGCGGTGTCCGATCACGCGCTCGGCCTTGTGAACCTGACGGGCTACGAGGACCGTCTGCCACGCGAGCTGTCGGGCGGCATGCAACAGCGCGTGGGCATTGCGCGCGCGCTGGCCTCCGACCCGGAGATCCTGCTGATGGACGAGCCGTTCTCGGCGCTTGATCCGCTGATCAGGCTGCAGTTGCAGGACCAGTTCAAGGCGCTCGTCGCACAGCTCAAGAAGACGACGCTCTTTATCACCCACGATCTGGATGAGGCCATCCGCATCGGGCACCGCATCGCCATCATGAAGGACGGTGTGATCGTGCAGATCGGCACGCCCGAACAGATCGTGATGGAGCCGGCGGATGACTACGTACGTGAGTTCGTGCAGGGCATCTCCAAGCTCAAGCTGGTCAAGGCGCATTCCATCATGCAGTCGCTCGGTGAGCATCAGGGATCGCTTGATGGTGCGCCGCGGGCAGATCACAGTGCCGATCTTGATCAGTTGATCGATCTGGCGGTCACCACGGATCTACCGGTGGTCATAACCGAAGACGGCACCGACGTGGGTATCGTCACGAAACCGCGCCTGCTGCGCGGCATTCAGGGGGGCAAGGATGACTGACGCTACAACAGAATTGAAGGTCACCGCCGCCTCTGACATCGAGGTGGACAACGAGGCGCTGGACGGCTCCATTCGCGAGTTCGCCGAGGTCAATGGCGACTACTATGTAAAGGCCTTCCACAAGATCCACGACAACACGGGCTTTCTGCCCGCCACGTTCAACCTCTGGGCTGCGGTGGTTGGACCCATGTGGGCCGCAAGCCGGGCCGTCTGGGGGATGTTCTGGGGGTTCCTGATCCTGGAGATCATTGCCTGGGTGCAGATCGGGCGCGGTCTTTGGGGGACCCCGGGGGCGGAGTTTCTGGAACGTGCCGCCTCGCAGGCTGAGACGATGCAGCGGCGACTGGATCAGGCGGCAGCGGCCACAGATGATGCAACGCGCGAGCGCTTCACGCAGCTGGCCGACAACATGCAGCGCGCCATCGACACGAATATGGAACGGGTTGAGCTGGCCCAGGCCGAGGCGTCGGGGATCATGCTGACGGGCCTTGCGATGCTGGTGGTCTTCAAGCTGATCCAGGGCTTCTACGCCAATACAGTCTACGAAAAGCAGTATTCGCGCTGGCGGATCGACCCTGACAGCACGGAGAGCGGGCGCTCGACCCGCAACATCGTCTTGGGGGCCGTGCTGACACTGGCCATCGCACCGCTGGTCATCTACCGCTTTACCGTCAATGCCTCGATGGCGGTGCTCGAAACCTTCCCGGAACAGCAGATCTCGACCCTCATTCTGGGCGAGGGGAACGGGACGCTGTTTGGCGCCGTGGCCTCCTGGATGGAGGCACGGATCGACGGTGCCGCCCTCGCGGGTGATGACGTCTTTGACGGCATCGTCTCGGGCGTGCGCACGGTTCTGGATGGTCTGACGGTTGCGCTGAATGGCTCGCCCTGGCCGGTGGTGATGGTGGTGATTGCCGTGACGGCATGGCGCGCAGCGGGACCGCGGGTCGCGATCTTCACGGTGGCGGCGATGGCCTATACCGCGCTCTTGGGCTACTGGGCGCTGGCGATGGAGACCGTGGCGCTGGTGGGGGCGGCGGTGCTGCTCTGTGTGGTGATCGGCATTCCGCTGGGTATCTGGTTCGGCAAGTCCAAACGCGCCTACCGCATGGCTGAACCCGTGCTGGACCTCATGCAGACCTTGCCTGCCTTCGTCTACCTGATCCCGATTATCGCCTTTTTCGGCACGGGCAACCCGCCCGGTATCCTTGCAACGATCATCTTCGGGATGCCGCCGGTGATCCGTCTGACCGCGCTTGGCATGCGCGGTGTGCCCGAAAGCATCAAGGAGGCAGCTGTCGCCTTTGGTGCCTCGCGCTGGCAATTGCTCAAGGACGTGGAGGTGCCGCTGGCGCTGCCTTCGATCATGACAGGTGTGAACCAGACCATCCTGATGTGTCTGTCGATGGTGGTGATCATCTCGCTCATCGGTGGCGGCGGGCTGGGCCAGGAAATCCTCGAGGCGCTTCAGTTCGCGGCCAAGGGACCTGGGCTGTTGGGTGGGTTCGCCATCCTCTTCCTCGCCATGGTCATGGACCGTATCGTGCAGGGTGCTTTCCGCCGGAAGGACCAGCAGGACTGATAAGACCGCCAAAGGCCCGGCACTGCGCCGGGCCTTTGACGTTCGGAGGCGTGGGTATGAGCGATCCCTACCAGCAATCCATGATGGACAACCTCTATTGGTGGGGGATCCCCACGCTCTTCCGGTGCCCGCACAGCGGGCCGGAGGGGCAGGACATCGCCCTTGTCGGCGTCCCCCATTCGACGGGCAACGGCACCACCGAGCGCGACCAGCACCTGGGCCCGCGTGCGCTGCGCAATGTGTCTGCGGTGGGGCGGCGGGTGCACGGCGAGTTCGGGCTGGATCCCTGGAGCGCGGCAAAGATCGCGGATATCGGCGACGTGCCCTTTCCGCGGGCCAATGACAACGAGGCCTGCATCGCGCAGATCACCAGCTTCTTTGAGCAAATAGACGCCGCCGGTGCGCGCCCCTTTTCGGTGGGGGGCGATCATTCGATCACCGGCGGGATCCTGCAGGCCCTCGGGCACGGAAGTCTTGCGGGTGGTGCGCCTGTCTGCCTGCTCCATCTTGATGCCCACACGGATGTCTTCACCAAGGTGGATCACTTTCTGGGCGCCCGGAAGTCGGCGGCCCATTGGGGCGCCTATCTCGCGGATCAGGGTGATGTCGATCCGGTACACTCGATGCAGATCGGTTTGAGGGGACATCCGCGGACGCTGGACTGGCTGCAGCCTTCTTATGACTACGGCTACAACGTGGTCACGATGAAGGATTTCCGCCGCCGCGGGGTTGCAGACGTGGTGGCGCAGGCGCGGGAGACCATCGGCGACCGGCCTGTCTACATCACCTTTGATCTCGACTGCCTCGATCCAACGATCGCACCGGGCGTGTCCAATATCGAGCCGGGCGAGCGTGGCTTTGACATAGACGAAGCCGTGGCGCTGCTGCATGCGGTGCGCGGGCTCAACATCATCGGCGGAGACGTCGTCTGCATGATGCCCACCAAGGACAGTCCCAATCAGATCACCGCCCTGACCGCAATGGCCGTGATGTTCGAGATGATCGCCATGGCCGCGGAAAACGTCGCCGGGGGCCGGGGGCACGACGGCGGCTGATCGGCATCGCCACACGCTGGTGTGGCGCTCGTTTCCGAGCTACGCTGACCCGCCAAAGGGAGCCGCTATCATGGATACCATCACCACCGCCTTGCCGGGCATCCTGATCGCCTACGGCGTCTTCGTGATGGGGATGTTCAGCCCCGGGCCGAATATCCTGTCGATCATTGGGACGTCCATGAGCGTCAACCGGGACGCAGAGCGGGCGCTGGCGATGGGTGTCGGCACCGGTTCGCTTCTATGGGGGCTCTTGGCCTGGGGTGGTCTGACAACCCTCTTGATGGCCTACGCCGGGCTGATGACCGTGATCAAGATCGCCGGTGCGCTCTACCTGTTGTGGCTGGCTGTGAAGTCCTTTCGTGCGGCGGCTACCCGGCAGGATCTGGCGGCGCAGGCGCTGGCGCTGCCCGGCGGACCGCGCGCCTACTTCTGGCGGGGTCTGACCATCCAGATGACCAACCCAAAGGCGGCGCTCACCTGGACTGCGACCATCTCGCTGGGTCTGGCGCCCGGTGCGCCGTGGTGGATCGGGGGCATCATCGTAGGGGGAACGACCATCATCTCCTTTGCCGGGCATCTGGCCTATGCCGTGGCCTTTTCGACGCAGCCGATGGTGGCGGCCTACCTGCGGGCACGTCGGTGGATCCAGGCGGGTCTGGGTGTGTTTTTCTGCTTCGCGAGCCTCCGGCTGCTGACCTCACGCACTTGACGCGTAACGGCACGCGGGTGAGACACCGGCGCGCCGTGTGCGGAGGACCATCTACCGGGCGTTCAGCAAGTCCGGCACGTGAAGGCGGATCACTTCGTTGCTATCCGCCACGCCGAGGGTCCGACCCGCGGAAAAGGGCAGGTTGTTGTCGTTCGAGACCAAAATATGCTCCGGGCCGTCGCGCAGCACGCTCTCGATTGTGACAAAGGGAAAAGCAAAGATCCCCTCAGCCAGATCGCCCGAGGTGTCGGTCATACGGCTGATGCCATCCGGATCGCGGATCTCCATCAGGTCGATCTGCGCGATCCGGGCCACGAACCCATCCTCGTCGATCTGTGCAGTGTCGATCAGCGTCACGCGTTTTACCTCGGCGGGCCGGTCGAAACATTCCTCGGTCTGGCCCTCGGCGCAGGCGGCGGAGGGATGGCCCTGACCACCGTCGCGCTCAATCACCAAGGCGCGGGTCTCGTCGATGAAGTTGAAATCACCAATGGCCACCGCCCCTTCGGTCAGCGCAAACTTGAAGCTGTCGCCGGTCCACTCCCGGGCATCGGGATCAAACGCGAGGACGCGCAGGAAATTGCCCTCGCTCTCGCCATCCTCCGCCAGCAGCGGCTTTTCCAGCATCGCCCAGAGCAAGGCTTGATCCGGTGTCAGAGCGAGCCCCTCATAGCCGCCCGACCGGGGCAGCCGCCAATCCGTCCCGGCCACCGCCGGAACCTGCAGCGCTGGGTGATCGGGGGAGCGGAGTTCTTCCCCCTCCACCAGCGTGGGGAACACGCCGGTGACGCGCCCGTCCAGGCTGGCGGAGATGAGGTAGGGGCCGAATTCTTCGCCGATCCAGGCTGTCTCACCGACGATCTGCAGCCCTTCCAGATCGAAATCGGCACCGGTCAGATAGCGCGTCTCGGTCGCTTCATGGGTGATACGGAACGGCACCAGACGGTCGGGGTCGTGCAGCCAGACGCGCGCGCGCACATCGATCTGGCCGGTCTCGAAATCGGGGGTGATCCGCGTGAACCCCAGCAGGGCGTCGGAGCTGTTTGCCTTGCTGCCAAAGCCGTTGTCGATCAGCGCATAGAGGCTGTCGTCCTCCGCGCGGTTCAGCGCGTAGCCCGAAAACCCTTGCAGCGGCTGACCGAAGAAGGGGCGCATTACCCCGTTCCGCGCCACTGACTGCGGTGTGTTGACGGGGGCTGCCCCATCGGTGAAGCGGCCTGAAACCCATGTCTCCCGCGGGGCATCGCCGGGTGGGGCGGAAAAGGACATCGCTGGCAGCACCGCATGACCGGCGAGCGTTGCGGGCACCATCTCCTGTGCCGAGACGGTCAGGGGTAACAGGGTGGCGGCGAGGATATAGACGGGCAGGCGGGTCATGGGATTCTCCGGACATTCAGACTACGCGCAGGAATAGAGAGGCCGGGTAACAGGGGTTTGGCGCTAGGGTAACGGTTTTGCAACGCACCACCGCGGTCCACTGCGGCGGGGCTACCCGGGGCAGAGCGCCTCTGCCTCGATCTCCACCAGGTAGCCGCCGATCAACCCGGCCACGACCACCAGCGTATTGGCGGGTTTGATCTGACAAAAGACGCGCCCGTGCGCACGGCTGATGGCCTCCACATCCGCCTCGTCGGTGATGTAGATACGGGTGCGGATGATGTCCTCTACCCGCCCGCCGAGCGCTTCGACCGCGGCGATGATCTTGTCCAGAACATAGGTCGTCTGCGCCCCCGCATCGCCGGGCGCGACCCGGCGATCTACCCCTGCGGTCGCCGTGGTGCCGGAGACGAGGATACGGTCGCCCAGCCGCTGCGCCCGCGCGTAGCCCGCGATCTCCTCCCATTCCGAGCCGCTGCTGACCTGCGTACGACCGGCCGCACCGGGCGTCGCCTCAAAGGGCAGGGGCATCGCATCCAGATGATGGCTCAGATCACCGGAGGCGGTCAGAAACGGCGGCTTGCGGTATTCGTCGCCACAATCACCGGGGATGGGCGTGCTGGTGGCAAAGGCTGTCTCCAGCCGCGCTTTGTCCTCTGCATCCAGCGCAAAACCAAACAGCGCGAGGTTGTCCGCCACATGCACCCGCTCACCCAGCCGCGCGCCCACGATGACGCCCGCGACGCTCGCATGTTCCAGCACCCAGCGGGTGGCGACATTCGCGATGGAAACGCCGTGCTTGCGCGCGATGGTATCGGCAGCGGACAGGAGGCCCTGAAATACCTCCCAGCCGCCTGCCACGTCGATAAAGCGCTTGTACTTCATCTTGGACCAATCGGTGATCTGCCGCGGTTCGGGCGTGTTCAGCCAGCGTTCCGACAGAAACCCGCCGCAGAGCGTCCCGTAGGCCAGCAGCTTGACGTCTTGGGTGGCGCAGAGCGTGGACAAGGCGCCCGCGGCGCGACGGTCCACCAGCGAGAAGGACACCTGATTGCTGACTAGCGGCACCCCGTCCGCAAGGGCCAACGCCAGATGCGCTGCATCGAAATTGGTCACGCCGATTTCCGCGATGAGCCCTTCGTCGCGCAGGCGGGAAAGCTCATGCAGCGCGTCGAGCCAGCCGGGATGCTGAAACCCCCACCAGTGAAACTGCAAAAGGTCCACGCAGGACACGCCCAGCCGGTCCAGCCGGTCCTGAACACCCGCGCGCACGGTCGCCGCATCCATCGGCCCGGGCGAAGGGCACCATTTCGTAAAGGCTAGCGGGCCGGGGTGCCTGGCCAGATGACGGCCTGCGATAATCTCGGCACTGCCGTAGTGATCGGCCATGTCAAAGGTGTCGAAGCCCTGCGCGCTGTAGGCCGCCAACCAGTCCGCGCCGGTGTCCGGATCAATGACCGTGCCATCCTTTTCAATGTCCGCCACTTGCCACAAGCCTGTGAGAACACGCGAGATATTCAACCTGTAAGAGAGTTGAAACCGCTCCGGAGCTGCGTTTTCCGTCATGCCAGGGCACCTTTCCCTATCGGCGCGATTGCTCCTTGAGAGCCGCGCAACTTTGGTTAACATGATCCGGGTACACCGGGGCGGCACCCCCGTCCAGCGGAAGGGCGCGCATGACATCGCAGCAAGAGGAGCGGGGGTTCTGGCTCTATGACCTCAAGATAGAGACCGTGCTCGACGGTCGCACGCCCGTCTGCCGCCACATCGAGGGGGAGAGTTTTCTGGTCGAGGGCGAAGCGCTGGTATTCGCGCCGGGCACGCGCGTATCGATGTATGCGCTGGCTGCTCTGTTGCCGCTTTTGCCGGTCAAGCAGCGCCAGACGGACCCCGACGACTGGATCAGTACGGACGCGGAGGTGGCCTGTCCCGATCCGCATTGCGGCGGGCGGTTCCGGATCACCCGGCTGCCCGAGAAGCGCTGGTTCTCGCATGCGGCCACCACCGGTCTGCCCGAGGACCGTGCGGTGCCGTATTGGCAGAAGGACACGCAACATGAGCGTTGAGACACGCGCGCTGCGGGGCGGCTACGAGACCTCTCGCGTGATCAAGGGCGGCTGGCAGTTGGCGGGCGATCACGGTGCCGTGGACCGGGCGCAATCGGTGCGCGACATGGAGGCCTTTCTGGACGCGGGCATCACCACTTTCGACTGTGCGGATATCTACACGGGCGTGGAGGAGATGATCGGGGATTTCATCGCTGATGTGCGCCAGCGCCGTGGTGCCAGTGTGGCGGCTCGCGCCCAGATCCACACCAAGCTGGTGCCCGATCTGGGGCGGCTCGCGGACATCCGGGCCGACGAGGTGGAGGCGATCATTGACCGATCCCTGAAGCGGTTGAGGGTAGACCAGCTGCATCTGGTTCAGTTCTACTGGTGGGATCTGTCGCTGGGCGATGCGCGCGTCGGGCTGGAGGTGCTCAAACGCTGCCAGCAAAAAGGCAAGATCGCCCACCTCGGCGTAACGAACTGGGACGTGGCCGAGACGGCGCCATTCGTGGCGGCAGGCTTTGATCTGGTGTCGACCCAGGTGCAATATTCGTTGCTCGACCGGCGGGCCGCAGGGGCGCTGGTGCCCTGGGTGCGCGATCACGGGCTGCAGCTTTTGTGCTACGGCACGCTGGCAGGCGGGTTCCTCACCGACCGCTGGGTGGGACAGCCCGACCCGGGCTTTGCCTTTGAGAACCGCAGTCTGGTGAAATACCGCCTGATCATTGATGAGTTTGGCCCCTGGGCGCGGTTTCAGGAACTGCTGTCGCTGTTGCAGCGGATCGGGAACAAGCACGGCGTGTCGCTGGCATCGGTCGCCACCCGCTGGGTGCTGGACCAGCCACAGGTCGCCGCCGCCATCGTCGGTGCGCGGACGGCGCGACATTTGCCCAAGACGCTTGAGGTATTTGCCTTCACACTCGACACAGAGGACCACGCCGCACTGACAGCACTGCTCGATACAGCACCGGGCCCGCAAGGACCAGTTTTCGGATTGGAGCGGGACCGCAACGGGCGCCATGGCCGGATCATGAAATACAACCTCAACACCAGGCCTGAAGATGCGGTTCTGGGGGCCACGGATGGCTGAGCCCATTCTGTCCGTCAGGGGGCTCAGCAAATCCTTTGGCACGCTGCGCGCGGTGGATGCGGTGTCGGTCGATATTGCGCGGGGCAGTATCACCGGCTTGATCGGGCCGAACGGGGCGGGGAAATCCACGCTTTTCAACCTGCTGACGGGAACGCTGCGCGCGGATGCGGGTACCGTGATGCTCAAGGGACAGGATGTGTCGCGCGCGGGTCCGGCGGCGCTTTTTGCCCGCGGGATGGCGCGGACCTTTCAGATCCCGCGGCCCTTCGCGCGGATGAGCGTGTTGGAGAACCTGATGCTGGCCCCGACGCACCAAGCGGGCGAAACCGTGGCAGGCCCGTTTCTCAGGGGCAAAGCGGTGCGCGCGCAAGAGACGCTGATCCGCGACAAGGCCATGGCGGTGCTGGATTTTGTCACGCTACAATCGCTCGCGGATCACCCGGCGGGGCAGCTGTCGGGCGGGCAGATGAAACTGCTGGAACTGGCCCGGGTGCTGATGGGGGATCCGGATCTGATCCTGCTGGATGAGCCTGCCGCCGGTGTGAACCCGGTGCTGACGGAAACACTGATCCATAAGATCAAGGAGCTGAACGGGCAGGGCAAAACCTTTGTCATCATCGAGCACAACATGGAATTTGTGATGCAGCACTGCGCACCCGTGATCGCGCTGGCCGAGGGTCGCGTGGTCTTTGAGGGCAGCCCGGCGCAGGCGCTCGCCGATCCGCTGTTGCTCGACGCCTATCTGGGGGCGCCGCTCGATGGCTGAGACGGTGCTGGAGGCCAGGGGTATCACCGCGGGCTACGTGCCGGATCTGCCGATCCTACGGTCGGTCTCGCTAAAGGTCGCTGCAGGTCAGGTGACGCTGATCGTCGGACCCAACGGGGCGGGCAAATCCACGCTGATCAAGGCCATTGCGGGTTTGCTGCCGGTCAGCGAGGGACGCATAACGCTCGACAGCCGCGAGATCACCGGCATCCGGCCAGATCAACTGACGGCACGCGGTATCGCCTACGTTCCCCAGACCGACAACATCTTTCGCGGCCTGACGATTCGCCAGAACCTCGATCTGGCGCTGCGTGGCGCAGGGGCGGAGGGCACGTCACGGCTGGAAGCGCTGCTCGCGCAGTTCCCCGCGCTGGCCGAGAAACAGCGCGACCGGGCCGGGACCCTCTCCGGTGGGCAGCGGCAGTTCCTCGCCGTGGCCATGGCACTGGCGACAGCGCCGCGGCTGATCATGATGGACGAGCCGTCCGCCGGGCTGTCACCCAAAGCCGCCGAAGAGGTGCTGATCCACGCGCGCGGCCTTGCGGACGAAGGGCGCGCCGTGTTGCTGGTGGAGCAGAATGTGAAGCAGGCGCTGCGGCTGGCCGATCATTGCTATGTGCTCGCCGAAGGGCGCAACCAGCTTGACGCGCCAGCGCGTGATCTGCTGGGCGACACGGTGCTGGGCGAGATCTATCTCGGCAAGCGCAGGCTGGCCCCGGAAAGCGGTGCCGCATGATCCAGAACGTGATCGACGGCGTGTTGACGGGGTCCTACCTGTCGCTGGGGGCCATCGGGCTGACGCTGGTGATGCACATCCTGCGGTTCGCCAACTTCTCTCACGCGGAGCTTTTGTCGCTCGGGGCCTATGCGGCGCTTGTCTGTGACGCGCTGGTCACCGCGCTGGCACCTGTTCTGGCGATCAAGCTCGCCCCCCTGTCGCTGACCTGGGCGCTCGGACTGGCTATCGTGCTGTCGATGGTGCTGACGGGGCTTTCCGCCGTGGTGATTGACCGGCTGGTCTTTCGCCGGGTGCGCGAACGCGGCGCGGAGCTGTCGATGGTCTTTGCCAGTTTCGGCATGGCGCTGGTCATCCGCAACATCATCGGGCTGATCTTTGGCCTGTCGCCAAAGCTCTACTCGCAGGAGATCGCCTTTGCCACGGTGCTGAGCTTCGATCCGCTGATCCTTGTGAAGCCGGATCAGGTCTTTGTGCTGCTTGCCGCCCTTGTGTTGATGTTCGCGCTGCATCTGGTGCTGTCGCGCACGACCTTTGGGTACAGTCTACGCGCCGTCGCGGAAAACCCCGCGCTGGCGCAGATCAACGGGGTGAACCTCGCCCGCACCATCGTGGCGGTCTGGCTGATCGGCGGCGGTCTGGCAGCGGTTGCGGGCATTTTCTACGGGATGAGCCACCAGATCATCCCCGTCATGGGGCGCGATCTGGTGTTGCCGATTTTCGCCGCCACTATCGTGGGCGGCATTGGCAGCGTCTATGGCGCGGTTCTGGGCGGCTTTATCGTGGGACTTGCGGGCAACCTTGCCCTGCTGGTGCTGCCCGCGGGCTACACGCCGTCGGTGCCGTTCCTGCTGATCCTCGCGGTGCTGATCCTGCGACCGCACGGGCTTTTCGGCGAGGCGCGGGCGTGATCGG
This sequence comes from uncultured Roseobacter sp., assembly GCF_947496515.1. GTDB lineage: Bacteria > Pseudomonadota > Alphaproteobacteria > Rhodobacterales > Rhodobacteraceae > Roseobacter. Next base: position 211,937 of record NZ_CANMDB010000006.1, read on the forward strand.
GGTGATCTCATACCTGGTGTTTTTCGCCACAACTGCGTCGATCCTCGCCATCGCGGTGCTGGGGCTGAACCTGCAGTGGGGCAACACCGGGCTCTTTAACGGCGGCGTCGTGGCGTTCTTCGGGGCGGGCGCCTACGGGACGCTGATCCTCGGCGGGGCGGCGCAGGCGGGCCATCTGGGCGGCTACGGCTTGGCCTATCCGCTGGCGCTTCTGGGCGGGATGATCGCGGCCGGGCTGATGGCCTGGATCGTCGGGCTGCTGACGCTGCGGCTGCGGCATGACTATCTGGCCATCGCGACCTTCGGAGTGGCCGTCGCCTTTGAGAACCTGATGCGCAATGCGGAATGGCTGGCCGGTGGTGCCAAAGGCGTGCGCGGGTTCGAGCGGCCTTTGCGCAGCGCATTGGGCGACGGATTTATCTACAACCTGCTGTTTTTCCTCGCAGTCCTGCTGATCCTGATCGCTGTCTACCTGTTTCTGGAACGGCTCGTCGCCTCGCCCTTCGGACGGCTGCTCCGAGCGGTGCGCGAGGATGAAGAGGCCGCCGCCTCGCTCGGCAAATCGCCCGCACGGCTGCGCCTGACGGCCTTTGTCACCGGCTCCGTGATCCTCGGTCTGGCGGGCGGGCTCTACGGCACGTTTTACGCCTTTGTCAGCCCGCAGGACATTCTGCCCACACTGACCTTTCAGATCTGGGCAATGCTGATCGTCGGCGGGGCAGGTAACAACCGCGGGGCAATCTTTGGTGCATTTCTCATCTGGGGCGCCTGGACGGCGTCGGGTTGGGCACTGTCGCGCTTTGCCCCGGTCGAGGCGCAACTCTACACCGGATCTTTGCAGTTTGTGTTGATCGGCTGCGTCATCGTCGGCATGCTCATGTGGCGACCGCAGGGGCTTTTGCCGGAGCGGCTCGTCGTATCACAGAGGGGAAAACCCCCGTCGGTTCAATAGGGAGACCAGGATGTTCAACCACACTCACCGCGCTGCGAGCGCGGGCCTCGCCTTCGGCCTCGCGGTGCTTGGCACCACGGCCAGCGCCCAGGAGTGCACGACCAAGATCGGCGCAGTGCTGCCTACCTCCGTTGACTGGGGCCGTCCCATTGCCGAGACCGCGCAATTCGCTGTCGATCAGGTCAATGAGGCAGGCGGTGCTGCCGGTTGCCAGATCGAAATGGTGCTGCGCGACACCCAGGTTGATCCCAAGGTGGGGGTTGATGCGGCCAAGGCGCTCGTGGATCTCGAAGGGGTCAAGGTCATGTTGGGGGCCGTTTCCTCGGGTGTCTCCATGCCGATCCTGACCTCTGTGACGGTGCCGGGCGGCGTGATGCAGATGTCGTGTTGCTCCTCCTCTACCGCCTTCACGGGGCTGGCTGAGGAAGGCAAGACCGAAGGGTTGTGGTTCCGCACCTTTGCCACCACCGCGGTGCAATCGGCGATTGGTGCAAAAGTCGCGCAGGATCAGGGCTATGGGTCGGTCGCGATCCTTTACAAGAACGACGACTGGGGTCAGGACATGGGCCGCATGATCGCCGCGGACTTTGAGGCCGTCGGCGTCGCGGTAACCACATCCATCGCGATCAACGATGCCCAGCCTTCCTACCGGGCGGAGGTCACGGAGGCGCTGCGCACCCAACCGGATGCGATCTATCTGGCGCTCTACCCCGCCGAGGGTACCGCGGCCGTGCGGGAGTGGATTTCGCTAGGCGGGACGCAGAACATGATCCTGGCCAATTCCCTGAAATCCGATGAGTTCCGCGAGAATGTGGGGATGCAGTATCTGGGCTCGGCCCTTGGCACCGACACGTCCTCGCCACGGTCGGACAGTGCGGATGCATTCCGTGCCGCTTACATGGCGCGGTTTGACAGTGAGCCCAACGGGCCCGGTCTGGCCAACAGCTATGACGCGACAATGATCGCCCTGCTGGCGATGGAGGCAGCGGGGCCGGACGCCACCGGCGCCCAGATCGCGGAAGCCGTGGCGCGTGTGACCGACCCTGCAGGCACGCCGGTGACCGCTGATGCGGCAGGTTTTGCGCAGGCGCGCGACGTGTTGGGCGGTGGCGGCACCGTGGCCTATCAGGGCGCGACGGGGAACGTGCAGTTCGATGTCAACGGTGACGTCTCTGCCCCCGCGGTCGTCTGGTCCTTTACGGAGACGGGCACCCAAGAGGTCAGCTATCTCCCGCTCGACGAGGTGGACGCCTTCATCGGCTCGCTTCGGTAAGAGCGGCTAGCCCAGTTCCATGGTGGCGATGGCGTAAAACGGCGGCACGTCGGCCGTTGGCGGGGTGCCCAGTACCATGCGCGCCGTGTCGAAAACCGGCGTGAATCCCTGTCTGATCAGCAGATCGCTCAGGGCAGGGGAGGTGTCCGGCACATCAACAAAGAGCGTCGAGACATCAAGCCGCTCCTGTGCTGCGTGCAGCAGCGCCATGGCATCTTGGGCGTTGCGCGCGTGCAACGGGCCGATCTTGGCGCCGATACCGCAGCGGCGCGCGGTGGCGAACCCTGTGATCTCCTCGCCCGACCGCACCAGCAGAGTCACGCGGGTCTGGGCCCGCGTGAACCACGCGCTGGCGAAACCGGCGCGCGTCATGCCGGTGGCCGCCGCGTCCGCCGCCAGAAGGGCCGGCAGGTCTGCCTGCGCCGCCTCGGTGGTATGGGCGGAGGCACCGGTCGTCAGCGCCCCTTCGTACCGCACGGTTTTCCCGCAGAGCGCGAAACCCGATTTGGCGTAGTTTTGCTGTTGCGCGGGCACCCCGTCCAACTCCACGTTGCGGGTGCCTGCATGGGCCAGTCCCGCGCGCCAGACGGCCATGCCATGGCCCTGGCCGCGGTACTCCGGATGGCAGAGATAGAGGCCCAGAAAGGCATGATCTGCGGTATGATTGACCACCGAGATCGCCGCGACGGGTGCCCCCTCCACCGTCTTAATCAGAAACCCGGGCGGATCAGCGGGCAGAAACGCGGCGGCGTCTTCATGGCCGGGGTTCCAGCCTTCGGCGGCTGCCCAATCCAGCACGAGCTGCAGATCAGCGGGCGTCATGGTGCGGATGGTCATCGGCTGAGCACTTCCTTGAGCGAGGTCTTCCGGTCGGGGCGGGGGCGCAGATCCAGTGCAGAATGCAGATCGACCAGATGGCTGCGCATCAGTGCCGACGCGGCGTCCGCTTCGCCCTTGGCCAAGGCAGCGAGCAGCGCGCCATGGGCGTGCTTGTCACAGAGCGCACTTTCCCGCCGCCAGTAGAGTGCAATGATCAGCGAGGATCTTGCGATCAATGTCTCGATAAAGCGGGCGATGGTGGCTTGCCCGGCAATGCGCGCGATTTCCAGATGAAAGAGCCCGGACAGATGCAGCGCGCGCCCCGGGTCCGATGCGGCCAGCGCGCTGTGCTCATCCTCGATATGACGGTGAAGAACGGCAATATCGGGCGCCTTGGCGCGCAGAGCCGCGGAATGTGCCGTGCGCGGCTCCAGCAGTTCACGCGCTTCAAACACCTCGCGGGCCTCGGTGCGGGAGGGCTCAGCCACGAAAGCGCCCTTGTTGCGGTGGATGTCCACGAGCCCGATGTAGGAGAGTGACTGCAGCGCCGCGCGGACGACGGTGCGCGAGACGCCGTAGATCTCGCCCAGCTCATCCTCGCCCAGTTTTGTCCCCGGAGCGATGCGATGTTCGTGGATCGCCAGTGACAACGCCTCCGCGATGGGCGAGCTGCTGGTCTGTCCGGAGGGTGGCGCGGTTGGGAGCTTCATCAACGATCCTTGTGGTGGGCACTGGTGTGACAGAGACGCCCGGTGCGCTCAAGTCGTGGCGGGGAGCGCGTCCCGCTTTCAGGATCGTATACAATAATGTGTGCAATTGTGGGCGATAGGTGGCAAGAATGCAAAAAAAAGAGGCATCTGGACAAAGCCTGTGCCGCACGGGTCCCCGGGGGTTTGTGCTGCCGCTGCCGCACCGCTTTGCTGCCACTCAGACTGATGGGGAACGAATGGATCAAATCCGGAAAGATCTGGAGCTTGTCGCGCTCAGCAAGTGCTACGGTGACGCGGTTGCTGTCGATGCGATCACGCACCGGTTTGCGCCGGGCAGCTACGCTTGTCTATTGGGGCCGTCGGGGTGTGGTAAATCCTCGACGCTGCGGATGATCGCGGGGCATGAGAGCGTGACCGAGGGTGCAGTCCTGCTGGGTGGGGCGGATATCTCGCATTTGCCGCCCGCCAAACGCGGCACGGCGATGATGTTCCAGAATTACGCGCTTTTCCCGCACCTCAGCGTGGCGGAGAATGTCGCGTTCAGCCTGAAGATGAAGGGTGTGGAGCGCGCCGAACGGATGGCCAAGGCGGGCGAGATGTTGGAGCTGGTGGATCTGTCAGCGCTCAGCGACCGGCTGCCCGATCAACTCTCCGGCGGGCAACAGCAGCGTGTCGCGCTGGCGCGCGCGCTGATCACCCGGCCTCAGGTTCTGCTGCTGGACGAGCCCTTGTCGGCGCTCGACCCCTTTCTGAGGATCCGCATGCGCGGTGAGCTCAAGCGGCTGCAGCGCGAGCTGGGCATTACCTTTATTCATGTCACGCACGGTCAGGACGAAGCCTTGGCGCTCGCCGATGAGATCGTCGTGATGAACGATGCGGTGATCGAACAGGCGGGCACCGCGCGCGATGTTTTCAACGCGCCGCGTACGGCCTTTGTGGCGCAGTTCATCGGCGGACATAACGTCATCGCCCTGCCGCAAGGGCGCTTTGCGATCCGCGCAGATGCGGTGCAGGTGACCGCAGAGATGGTTGGCGACTGCGAAGGTCAGATCACGGGCGTCGAATACCAGGGCACCCATGTTGCCGTCGCCACCCGTATCACGGGTGATCAGGAGTTGAGTGCACTGGTGCCGGAGGCCGCGTTTTTCGCCCAACCGTTCAGCCCCGGCGACCGGGTGGGGTTGGTCTGGGATGCCGCGGACCTGCACGAACTCACCGCATAACAAAAAACAAACCAAGAAAACGACCCGACAAGGAGAGAGACCAAATGACCAAGCTATCCAGAAGAAACGTATTGAAGGGTGGTGCCGCCTTTGCCGCTGGCAGCACATTGGGCGCGCCCATGATCTGGGCCCAGAACATCAAGGATGTGACCCTGCGCCAGTTCGGCACCGGTGTGTCCAACCTCAATGAGGTGGCGCAGAAGGTGAAGGAAGATCTGGGCTTCACGCTTGAGATGACAGCGCTGGATTCCGACAGCGTGACACAGCGTGCGGCCACTCAGCCCAACAGCTTTGATATCGCCGACATCGAGTACTGGATCTGCAAAAAGGTCTGGCCCACGGGCAACCTGCAGGCGATGGATACCAGCAAGATCAAGAACTACGACAAGATCGTGGGCATTTTCCGGGACGGCAAGCTGACACCCGAGAGCACGATTGCCCAAGGGACCGCACCTCATTCCGTGGGCTTTACCTCCGGCCCCGACGGCACTGATTTCGTGGACAACGAAAGCGGTTGGATGACGCTGATCCCCACCATCTACAACGCCGACACACTGGGCATCCGTCCGGACCTGATCAACCGGCCCATCAGCAACTGGTCGGAGCTTCTCAATCCTGAGTTCAAGGGCAAGGCGTCGATCCTCGACATCTCCTCCATCGGGATCATGGACATGGCGATGGTTGTGGAATCCATGGGGGAATACACCTATCCCGACAAGGGCAACATGACCCGCGAAGAGATCGACCTGACCATGGCGATCTTTACCGAAGCCAAGCGCAACGGCCAGTTCCGTGCCTTCTGGAAGAGCTTTGACGAGAGTGTGAACCTCATGGCTTCCGGCGAGGTGGTAATCCAGTCGATGTGGTCGCCAGCGATCACCGCCGTCAAATCGCGCGGCATCCCGTGTGTCTACCAGCCGCTGGAGGAGGGTTACCGCTCCTGGGGCGGGGGTATCGGCCTGTCCGCGGCACTCACTGGGTTGGAGCGGGACGCAGCCTATGAGTACATCAACTGGTATCTCGATGGCTGGGTCGGTGGGTTCCTAATGCGGCAGGGGTATTACTCCGCCGTGCCGGAGACCTCCAAGAACTTCATGTCCGAGAATGAGTGGGGCTACTGGTTCGAGGGCAAGGAAGCCACCGATACGATCACCTCGCCCTTTGGTGATCCGCTGGCCCAAGCGGGCGACGTACGTGATGGCGGGTCGTTCAACGACCGCATGGGCGCTGTCGCCTGCTGGAATTCGGTGATGGACGAGAACCAGTACATGGTGCGCAAATGGAATGAGTTCATTGCGGCCTAAGGCGCGCAGGCTGCCGGCTGGGGGGCTGTCTGCCCCCCAGACCCCCCGAGAGTTTACGGGCAAGATGAAAGAGCAAGGAGACGGCGTTGCATCGTCTTTTGGGTAGCAGGCATGTTCTGGGCTGGTTGCAGGTAGCGCCGCTGGCGCTGGTATTGGTGGTTTTTCTGGTGCTGCCGATCGTGATGATCGTCACGGTCAGTTTCTGGCGGGCGACGGAGTTTTCGATCATCCCGGCCTTCGTTTGGGAGAATTACGAGTTTCTCTTTGGCTCGTCGGTGACCTACCGGGTTTTTCTCAATACGTCCAAATATGCGGTGATCACCTGGGCGCTGACGCTGGTGATCGGCTTTACCGTCGCCTATTTTCTGGCGTTCCACGTGCGCACGCTGACCTGGCAGGTGGCGCTATTTCTTGTTTGCACGATCCCCTTCTGGACGTCCAATATCATCCGCATGATCAGCTGGATCCCTTTTCTGGGGCGCAACGGCATCGCCAATTCGACGCTGATCTCCTGGGGGGTAATCGATGAGCCGGTGGAGTGGCTGCTCTTCAGTGATTTCGCAGTGATCCTCGCCTTTGTGCATCTCTACACGCTGTTCATGGTGGTGCCGATTTTCAACACGATGATGCGGATCGATCCGTCGCTGATCGAGGCCGCCCGCGATGCCGGTGCCTCGGGGGTGCAGATCCTGTGGAATGTGATCATCCCGCTTACAAAACCCGGGATCATGATTGGTACGATCTTTGTGGTCACGCTGGTGATGGGGGACTTCATCACCGTCCGGTTCATGTCCGGAAGCCAGTCGGCGAACGTGGGCAGGCTGATCTCCAACGACATCGCATTGCTGGCCTACCCGTCGGCGGCCGCGACAGCGGTGGTGCTGTTGCTGACGGTGCTGATCGTCATCGGTATCCTGCTGCGCTTTGTCGATATCCGGAAAGAGCTCTGAGATGTCGCCGCGTCCGCGCTCCTTCTACATCCTCGCAGCGTTCTTCGGTCTGTTTCTGCTGTTCCTTTACGGACCGACAATCACCATCGCCATCCTTTCCTTTCAGGGGCCGGGTGGCGGGCTGACCTTTCCCATGCGCGGCGTGTCGCTCCATTGGTTCCGTGATCTTTTTGAACAGCAGGCGGTCGGCGACATCTGGGGCAGCTTCCGCCGTAGCCTGGCTCTGGGCTTGATGGTGATGGTCACTACGGTGGTTGTATCGGTCATGGGCGGGCTCGCCTTCCGGCGACGTTTTCACGGCTCGGGGCTGCTGTTCTACCTGATCATCACCGCATTGGTCATCCCGTCCATCCTCGTTTCCCTCGGGGTCGGGCTGATCTTCTCGCAGGCCGGATGGCAGGTGCACTGGGCCACCTCCGGCTTTGGCGCGCAGCTGACGTGGACGCTGCCCTTTGGTCTGTTGATCATGTTCGCGGTGTTCAACCGCTTTGACAAAAGCTACGAGGAAGCTGCCCGCGATCTGGGCGCCAGCAACTGGCAAACGCTGCGCCACGTGGTGCTGCCCATCATCGGGCCATCTCTCATCGGGGTCGCGCTCTTTGGCTTTACGCTCAGCTACGATGAATTCGCCCGAACCCTGCTGACCGCAGGCAGCTACAACACCCTGCCGCTGGAAATCTTCGGGATGACCACGAATGTCACCACCCCGGTGCTCTATGCCCTGGGAACCCTGACGACCGTATTCTCGCTGATGATCATCGCGCTCTTTCTTCTCCTGGCCTGGGTCAGCGCCCGGCGCAAGGCACGCGCGGGCTCGGATGCGGGTGACGGGCTGCGATGATTGTCCTGATCAACCCCAACAGCACGGGCTCCATGACCGATGCGATGCTGCGCACCGCACGTGCAGTGGCGCCGGGTGCGGTCATCGAAGGCTGGACATCACATGCTGGCCCGCCCGCGATCCAGGGCGAGGTGGATGGCGCGCTGGCCGAGGCCCCTCTGCTGGCTCTGGTGGAGCAAGCCGCGGCAGCGGGTGCCTCGGCGATTATCATCGGCTGTTTCGATGATACGGCCCTGTCGCAGGCGCGGGCGGCCGTTTCCTGTCCCGTGATTGGCATCGGTCAGGCCGCCTACCATCTTGCGGCCACGCTGGGGCCGCGGTTCTCGGTTGTGACGACGCTGCAGGTCTCCGTCCCGATCCTGGAACGGAACATTCAAGCCTATGGTCTGGGACACGCCCTGTCACGGGTCCGTGCGAGCGATGTGCCCGTGCTGGATCTGGAGCGGGATGCAACAGCGGCAACAGACCGGGTGCTGTCGGAGGTACAGGCCGCGGCGGCGCAAGACGATGTGCAATCAGTGGTGCTCGGCTGTGCCGGGATGGTCGATATCGCGGGACAGGCTCCGGGAGGCACCCGGGTGCACCTGATCGACGGGGTCCGCGCCGCTGCCATGTTCGCAGCTTCGGTCGAGGTCGTCTGACCGCATCTCGGCGGTATCATCGCAGAGGTCATCTGTACCTACCGCCCACCAGCTCCTTTCATCTTGCCAAATAAACTCAAGACGCTCCCTCACCACCTGCGGGCCCCCACAGCAGGGCCCCCAACCGTCAATCCGAAATTTGTCGGGCGACAGCCCAACCAAGTTCAGTATCCATGCCCCGAAACCCTTCAACGGCGTCCAGCGGTATGCGACACTTGCCCGACATGTTGAGCGGCTGTCGGGCCAAGACCTGAGCAAGTTCAAAGAAAGCGAGACATCGCACCTGAAAGTCGGTGTGAACGCCGACCGCGGCTCAATGAGACGTCTGGCATCGCTGAAGTTGCGTCAAAGCAAGGAGGCGGGTCCCGGGCGATACAGGGCAGATCCGGCCCGACCTGATCATCCTTCCAAACGCGGCGTCGGTGCGACCAGCCAGCTGCGTTGTCCTTCGTGCATCGACCTCGCAAGACCGGGCGGCAAGACGTGACCGGACACCTTAAGGGGATCGGATTTTACGCCAGTAACACGAGCGGCATAAGCCCCGGCGGGTCAGGCCGCCCGCATGGCGATTTCGTTCTTGAGTGTGAGGGCGTACAGTGCCTCGAAGATCTCCACCCCGGTCAGATTGCTGATGTCGAAATGGGTCGCCGACCCGATCCGGTCAAATAGCTGCGCGTGCATCTGGTCTGCGCCGACAAAGCCCATGGACCAGTTGGTAAAGGCCCGCTCCTGAACGCGGCCAAGCTCCAGAATGGTCACATCGTCGTGTCGGTCGTCCATCTGGATCCGGTCAAATGTCTCTTCCACCGCATCGATCGGACCTTCCAGTACCTGACCGAACACACCGGCGTTGAAGATCAACGCGCCGGTGACGCCGACCTTGGCATTGTTCCGTTGGGATGCTTCAAGGATCGCGTCGATTTCCCAAGCCATCTCAGCATCGCTGTGGTCACCGTCAAAGCGGCTGAAATACACGACCCGCAACAGCTCCTGATCACTGTCTGTCATCTTCTTTCTCTCCTTCTTGTGGAGGTGTGGTGAAGGCAGCATCACCGCCCGTGGTTTTCAGAAAGTCATCAACGGCATCAGCACTGATCGGCTTGCTCAGGAAATATCCCTGTACAGAAGAGCAGCCCTGATCCCGGATCTTGGAAAGTTGTTCTCTGGTTTCGACACCTTCGGCCAGCACGTTCATGCCAAAGGCGACGCCCAGTTGTGCCACCGCACCGATGATATGGCTGGCCTGCTGGTCGGCCAAGGGTTCGCGCACAAAGGACTGGTCGATCTTGACCTTGTCGAAGGGATACTGGCGCAGGTAATTCAATGAAGAGTAGCCGATACCAAAGTCGTCCAGCGAAATCTTGACCCCTTGTGCACGCAACTCCTCTATGCGGGCGCGCACGAGGTCGACGTTGTTGAGCAATGCGGTTTCGGTGATTTCCAGTTCCAGACGACTGGGGTCGAGGTTGGTGCTCTGCAGGACCAACTGCACCGTGTTGATGAAGCTTTCGTGCTCGAACTGAACAGGCGAGACATTCACGGCAACCGACAGGTTGGCGGGCCAGTCACAGGCAGTTTCGCATGCCTTGCGCAGCACCCAGGCGCCCAAGGGCACGATGCTGCCCGTTTGTTCTGCAATATGAATGAACTTGTCTGGCGTGATCAGGCCTCGCTCGGGGTGATGCCAGCGGATTAGCGCTTCGAACCCTGTAATCTTGGTGCTGTCGAGCAGCATCTGCGGTTGAAAGAGCAACTCAAACTGTTCCAGCAAAACTGCCTTTTTCAGGTCATTTTCGATCTGCTGCTGATCAAGCAACCTCTCCTGCATATGGCTTTGGAACCATTGAAACCCGCCACGACCTGCATTCTTGCTTTCGTAAAGTGCAATGTCGGCTTGCTGCAACACCGTGTCCAGGCACGGCGCCTCCGGGGATAACCGTGCAAGTCCAATGCTGATGCCGATGGTCAGCTGTTTGCCATCCACCAGAAACGGGCGCGCAATCAGCTTTGCGATCCGTCGGGCCACATCCTCGGAGGCGGCATCATCGCGCCCTGTCAGCAGGATCACGAATTCGTCGCCACCCACACGGGCAATGATGTCCTCCTGCCGCAGCGAACTGCGCAACCGGTCTGCCGTCTTACGCAACAGACCGTCGCCTGTAGCGTGGCTGAAGGTATCGTTGATCGGTTTGAACCGGTCCAGATCTAGGTAGAGCGCGACCACGTCGGGACATCCTGCGCGCGGCTGGCGGCTGAGCCTTTCAAAGCAGTGGCGCAGATAGACGCGGTTGCCGAGGCCGGTCAGATCGTCCGTCATCCCGGGATCAGACAGGGCCGAAGGTTGCGCCGACGCAGGTGATAGCGTCCCGATCCAGCCACCGGTCGGATTTCTCGTCCAGGTGATGGCCCAGGGTCGGCCAGCGGCATCTGTGAATGAGGCGGACTGCGCTGTATCCGCGTCAGCGATGATCGGCGCATCGGGGAAAAGATCTGAAAATGTCTGACCGCAAAAGCTGCCGGGCTGAGCGGTCGCGAGGCCCGTCAAGCTGAGGAATTGGGTGTTGATGAAGATGATGGAGTGGTCTGCCTCGACGGCGATCAGGCCGACATTGATGTCAAGAAGACCTTGAAGAACATTGGACGCGGTTGCGGGGGACGGGAGCGACGTCGCGATCTCTATGGTATCCGAATTGTGTTTTCTTTTCTGACCCATGAACTTGGCACCTTTATGCGTGGCGGTGACATAGACGGCGCTGGTAAAGGAAAACCTGATACAGGCAGGTGGATTAGCGAAAATTTATTGTAACAGGTCGCGCGGCCCTTTTGTGATACGGTCCGCAGCGGTCGAGATGTCTTTGGCTACGTGCGTTGTACCTGTTGACAGGAGGGTGTTGGCGGATGGGAAGCGGCCTTTGGTCACTGTCCTGCATTGGGCTTCGAGGGCTGTTTGCTGTCGCTGCGATGGCGTGACCTGCGTGTGTGACGGACAGTCTGCAACGACATAAAAGCGCGGTGATGGGATCATTCTGTACGGCGCCCAATATGAAGCCGCCGCAGGGATTACAGCCAAGATCTGTGATGCGGACCGGTGTCAGACGCGGGGCCTCAGGTAGCAAGAGAACCCGCTACGCCGGTGAGACCTCTGTGGGTTAGGGGACCAGGCAGCCGGGCTGGGACAGGCTGCATTGGCGTTGTGCCTGTGAGTGACGGCATATCGCGCCCGTTCCACGTTGTCTTCCGCCAGGATCATCCGTAGGTTTGGGATCAGCTCTGGCAGAATCGCTTCGCTCGAGATAGAACATAACAGGAACAAACTTTAGATACGTCCTCGTGTTTTATGTCAGCATATCTTTCCAGCAAGCGGCTTTCGGGTGCGACACCCCTGGACCGGCGCGCGCAGGTCGCACTGTCGGAGGTCTTTCCCACAACCGTCACCGACGCGAGCGCCACGGGGTTCGTATTGTCCCGACTGCGGGGTGGGGGGCCGGTGCTGTGGGTGCAGGACAGGCTGTCGCGCAAGGAGGCAGGGGTGCCCTATCTGCCGGGTCTGCGAGACCTGCGTGGTCTGCCAGATCCGCCGGGGCTGCAAGGCCTGCCGAAACAACAGCCCGTGATCCAGGTGAATTTGAGCGGGGCGGCGGATGTGCTCTGGGCGATGGAAGAGGGTCTGGGCTGCAAGACGCTCTGCGCCGTGATCGGCGAGATCTGGGGCACGCCACCGGCGTTGAGCTTTACCGCCACCAAACGTCTGGCGCTGAGGGCGGAGACGGCAGGCGTGGCCTGCTGGCTCATCCGGCGCGCGGCGGAGCCGGGGCTGAGTGCCGCGCGGGAGCGTTGGCGCGTGGGGTCGCTGCCCGCGGCCGCGCACCCCGACGACGCGCAGGCGCCGGGCACCCCGCGCTGGCAGGCGGAGCTGTTCAAATCCCGCAGCCGCAAGCCCGGGATCTGGGTGATCGGCGATGACGGATCGGCGGATCCTCTCCCTGTCGCTGCCCCATTTCGCGATGGAACGCTGGCAGAGACACGCGACGCGGAACGGCGACGCGCCCAGCGATGATGTGCCGCTCGCGTTGGTGCGCGAGGGCCCGCACGGCCAGGTAATCCACGCCACTAACCGCGCCGCCCGTCTGTCAGGCGTCACAGCGGAGGCGCGGGTGGTCGATATGCGGGCGGTTTGCCCGGCGCTGCGGGTGGAATACGCCGATCCCGCAGGCGATGCGCAGGGGCTTGAGCGGCTGGCGCTATGGGCGCGGCGCTGGTGCCCGTGGAGCGTGCGCGATGGCGTGGACGGACTGGTGCTGGAGACCACGGGCAGCGATCACCTCATGGGGGGCGAGGCTGCGATGCTGACCGAGATGGAATCCCGGCTGTCGCTGCTGGGCCTGACGACGCGGCTGGCGGTGGCGCCAACCTGGGGTGCGGCCTGGGCGCTCGCACGCTTTGGCCCTGTCCGCGCGATCTGCCATGAGGCGGATCTTGTCATGCAATTGGCCCCGCTGCCGGTCGCCGCCCTGCGGCTGGAGGCGGATACCCTGCTGCTGTTGCAACGGCTCGGGCTCAAGACCATCGGGCAACTGGCGCAGGTACCGCGGCTGTCACTGGCCCGACGCTTTGTCCGCAGTCCGTTGGAGGCAAACCCGCTGATGCGGCTGGATCAGGCCATGGGCCGCCTGGCCGAGCCTGTGGCCAGCGTCGCCGCAGACCCGCCGATCCTGGCGCGCGCGGGTCTGCCCGAGCCCATTCAGGATCCCACCGCCTATCTGCCGCAGCTCTGTCAGGATCTCTGCGCGCGCATGGACCGCGCGGGCGTGGGCTGCCGCCGCCTGCATCTCACCGTCTACCGCACCGATGGCGAGGTCAGCCGGCTCGACGTGGCGACCGCTGCGGCCAGCCGCGATGCAGCCCATCTGTGCAAGCTTTTTGAGGGACGGCTGGCGCGGCTCAACCCCGGGTTCGGGTTCGATCTGATCACGCTGGAGGCGGACCGCGTGGAAGAGATCGCGCCCCGGCAGCCGGGCCTCGACGGGCGCGCGGATGCAGGCGTGCCGTTGCCGCAACTGATGGACCGATTGGTGGCCCGGCTGGGCGCCCGGGCCGTCAAACATCCCGCGCTGCGCGAAAGCCACCTGCCGGAGCGTGCGCAGTTTCTCGCACCCGTGCCCGTCGCGGCCTCGGCGGAGCAGGCCGTGCAACCACGCCCGTTAAGGCTTTTCGAGCCGCCCGAGGAGATCCGTGTGCTCTATGCGGTGCCCGAAGGCCCGCCCGCGCAGTTTGTCTGGCGGCGGCAGACCCACCGCGTGGTGCGCTATGCAGGGCCGGAACGCATCGCGCCGGAATGGTGGCACGACCGGCCCGGCACCCGGCTGCGCGACTATTTCCGTGTCGAGGATCAGACGGGCGGGCGCTACTGGCTCTACCGCGAAGGCCTGCACGAGGACGGGCGCGGCGGCGATCCGCGCTGGTTCGTGCACGGAGGCTTCGCGTGAGGAGGTGGGTTGAGGCGCTGAGGGGACGTTGTGCGATCAGTTCAGAGGGCGTACTGCGAAATGCCCTATGGCCCCACAAAAGCTGCCGCATGGCAAGAGCGCTGAGGGCATCGCCCGACCTGGAGGGCGTTGAGCAAAAGTTGTGCTGCATGCGATCTCTCCAAAAAGGGAACGGTTGGCCACTTGCAACTGTTGAAATCGCCCTCCGGGGGGAGGTCGGGCGATGCCCGGCGGTGCCGCCGGGCATCGCCTTTAGGCAAGTGCTGCGTCTAACCTGTTATCGGGGAGCCTCTTTCGACGCAAAGGCATGCAATGGGTATATCGCACGGACCCAACCACTCGATAGACCAAAGGCAGGCGCGACCCTGACGTCCCACCATGCCTGAGATGGACAACCAGCGCCCCCGGCGCACGCTGGAGGAGGCATTCACCCCAAACCCGCCCGCCGCGTTCGTGGAACTTGGGGTCACCACCTGCTTTTCCTTCCTGCGCGGCGCCTCCGACGCGGTGGATCTGGCGCGCACGGCCAATGAGCTGGGCTATGACGCTCTGGGATGCGCCGATCTGAACACCATGGCAGGGGTCGTGCGCATCCACGCCGAAGCGCGGAAAGCAAAGCTGCGCCCTGTCATTGGCTGCCGTCTTCAACTCGTCACCGGCGAGGCGTTCCTCGCCTATCCGCGCCACCGGGCTGCCTACGGGGATCTGTGCGAACTGCTCTCCAAGGGCAAGCGGCAAGACCAGGAGGGCAACTGGCAGGCCAAGGGGGTCTGTGATATCACCCTCGACGATCTGGCGGATCACGCAAGAGACGTAGAGCTCATCGCCCTGCCGGGCCCGGATCTGGACCGTTTTGCCGTGGGTCTGCGCCGTCTCACCCGCCGCTTGCCGAGCCTCCGCCATATCGCGGCGAGCTATCTTTACCGTGGCGACGACCGCGCGCGGATCAACCGGCTGGACAGGCTGGCGCGCGACCATGGCCTGTGCATTCTGGCCACCAACGACGTGCATTATCACGCGCCCGACCGCCGCCCGCTGCAGGACGTGATGACCTGCATCCTGCACAAGACGACGATTACGCAAGCCGGTTTCCTGCTCGACGCCAATGCTGAACGGCACCTGAAATCGCCTGCCCAGATGGTACAGCTTTTTGCCTACTGGCCCCATGCTATCACGGCCACGCGCGCCGTCGCCGATGCCTGCACCTTCGATCTGACGGAGCTGTCCTATGAATACCCGGTCAAGAACATTCCCGAAGGGCGCAGCCCGCAGGAATACCTCATAGAGCTGACGTGGAAGGGCGCTGCGATCCGCTATCCGCAGGGCGTGCCGGAGCAGGTGCGCGAGACGCTGGAAAAGGAACTGGCGCTGATCGCCAAGCGTGAGATCGCACAGTATTTCCTGACCATCTACGACGTGATGCAATATGCCAAACACGGTGCGGGCAAACCGATCCTCTGTCAGGGTAGGGGGTCTGCGGCGAACTCCGCCGTCTGCTACGTGCTGGGCATCACCGCCGTGGATCCGGCCACCAATGATCTGCTCTTTGAGCGTTTCATCAGCGAGGAACGTGTGGAGCCGCCCGACATCGACGTGGATTTTGAACACGAACGCCGCGAGGAGGTGATCCAGCACATCTACCGCGAATACGGCCGCGACCGCGCCGGGCTCTGCGCGACGGTGATCCATTACCGTCCGCGCATGGCGGTGCGCGAGGTGGGCAAGGTCATGGGGCTCTCCGAGGACATCACCTCGGCGCTGGCCAAGACCATCTGGGGCAGTTGGGGCAAAGAGGTGGGCGCGCGCGAGGCGGCGGAGGCGGGGATCGACCTCAGCGACCCGCTGATGGCGCGCACAATCAAGCTGGCCGATCAGATGATCGGGATGCCGCGGCATCTCAGCCAGCATGTGGGCGGGTTTATCCTGACGGAAACTCCGCTGACCCGCACCGTGCCCATCGGCAACGGGGCCATGGCCGACCGAAGTTTCATCGAATGGGACAAGGACGATATCGACGAGCTGCGCATCCTCAAGGTGGATGTGCTGGCGCTTGGCATGCTGACCTGTATCCGCAAGTGCTTTGACATGATTGCGGCGCATTACGGTGAGACCCACAGCCTTGCAAGCATCGAACAGAAGGATGCGGCGGTCTATGGCATGCTGTGCAAGGGCGACAGCATCGGGGTTTTTCAGGTGGAAAGCAGGGCGCAGATGAACATGCTGCCGCGCCTGAAGCCTGAGACTTTCTATGACCTTGTGATCCAGGTCGCCATTGTCCGGCCCGGCCCCATTCAGGGGGACATGGTGCATCCCTATCTGGCGCGCCGAAGCGGAAAGGAGAAAGAGGACTACCCCTCACCGGGGCCGGAGCATGACCCGGATGAGCTGAAGAATATCCTTGAGCGCACCAAGGGCGTGCCGATCTTTCAGGAGCAGGCGATGAAGATCGCCATGGTCGCCGCCGAATTCTCACCAGACGAGGCCAACCAGCTGCGCAAGGCCATGGCCACCTTCCGCTCCCGCGGCACCATCGGGGAGCTCGAAGACAAGATGGTGGGCCGGATGATCAACCGCGGCTATGAGGCGGAATTTGCCACGCGCTGTTTCAATCAGATCAAGGGGTTCGGCGATTACGGCTTTCCAGAAAGCCATGCGGCGAGCTTTGCGCATCTGGTCTATGTCTCCAGCTGGATCAAGCATTATTACCCGGATGTCTTCTGCGCTGCCTTGCTCAACTCCCAGCCCATGGGGTTCTACGCGCCAGCCCAGATCGTGCGTGACGCACGCGAGCACGGGGTCGAGGTGCGCCCCCCCGACATCAACTACAGCGACTGGGACAGCACGTTGGAGCCATTGGGACATCGGCGCTTTGCGGTACGGCTGGGGCTGCGGCAGGTGGACGGGATAGGCCGCGCCGTGGCCGAGCGGATCATGGCGCAGCGCGCCGACCCCTACACGGATCTGGGGGATCTGAAAAAGCGCGCCCGCGTTGATGCGGGCAGCCTGCGCAAGCTGGCGGCAGGGGACGCGTTCCGTTCCATGGGGCTCGACCGGCGGCAGGCGCTGTGGGAGACGCGAGCGCTCAGGGATGCGCCGGATCTGCCACTGTTCGAGACCCACCGCGACGAAGGCCCGGAGGTCTTGCACCAGCTGCCACAGATGCCCCGGTGCGAACAGGTGGTGGCGGACTACCAGACCCTGCGCTTGTCCCTGAAGGCGCATCCACTGTCCTTTCTGCGCAGCAGCATGGCGCGGCAGGGGTATACGCCTGCGGGGGATCTTGGCCGCATGCGCCACGGGCAGCGGGTCTCGATGGCGGGGATCGTGCTCATTCGTCAGAGGCCCGGGAGTGCCAAGGGGGTGTGCTTCATCACGCTGGAGGATGAAACCGGCGTGGCCAATCTGGTGATCTGGCCCAAGGTGATGGTGGCCTTTCGCAAGGTGATCATGCAGTCCCGGCTGATGGATGTGCGTGGCGTGGTGCAGCGGGATGCGGATGTGATCCATATCGTGGTGCATCAGCTCACCGACCGCAGCGACGCGCTGGCGCGGCTGTCGGGCGACCCGCTCCAGATCCCGCTGGCGCGCGCTGATGAGGTGGTGCGCCCCGTGCCCAGCTACACCCAGCGGCACCCCCGCGACGTGCGGATCATCCCCAAATCGCGCGATTTCCACTAGGTTCAGGTTGCCCTCGTTCTTCCCCTATCCGGTTCCGATTTTTTTCCCGAAAAGGCGGATCGTGGCCGACAGGGTGTCGCCAACTCGATCAGATGCGGAACGCGGGGACAGGGTCATTTCATGTCCGCGGACTGCGCCGCCTCGCCGCAGATCCACGATGGCCGAGCGCCAAAGCAGATGGGCATTGGCTCAAATCTCTGTACGTGCCCACCAATGGCGACAACTCGACAGGTAAAATACGGGGCGCATCACAGGCTGGCCAATTTCCCGAGGTTTGTCGTCCGGACCGACTGCGCCGACATCCGAGAACGCCGCAGAGGCTCGCCTCGCAAAGGTTCTGGGACACTGCACCCAACACTAGCGCCCACATTTTAAGCACAGTCCCCATCGGTCAGCGAAAAAACGCACAGATCGGCGGCCGTCGATGCCGCCGCTGCCGGCCGAGCGGCCCTGTATGACCACGCCGGGAAAACCCGTTGAGAGTGCAACGGGTATGGCGCGCTGTCTTTGGCTCACTCACGCCTTCATGCTGGCAGAGGACTGCCCCTGTCACGGTGGCGCCCGGCCTGAGCAGTCCAAGGACACATGATTGTTGAATTATTTGCTGTCAATTGTCTCTGCTCGGCGTACATTCACCTCGTCCGACACCATCTGACTGGTCCTCCCATGACACATTTTTCCCGACTGCTCTGCGCCCTTGGTCTCGCGCTCTTCGCCTTTTCGGCCACCGCACAGCAAGGCCCGCCGCCCGTCACGGTGGCCAACCCGGTGGTCAAAACCATCGTGGAGGACGACGAGTTCGTTGGTCGGTTCGGGGCCCGTGCCGAGGTGCAGATGCGCGCCCGCGTGTCCGGCTACCTGCAAGAGGTGCATTTCACCGATGGCAGCCTGGTGGAACAGGGCCAGCTGCTCTTTTCTATCGACCGGCGGCAGTTCGATACGGCCCTCCGGCAGGCCCAATCGCAGATCGACGTGGCCCGGGCCACCTTTGACTTTGCCGAAGAGCAGCTGGAACGGGCCGAGCAGCTGATCCAGAACGGCAACATCCCGCAAAGCGTTGTCGATGAGCGGCGCGAGGCGTTTCTCTCCGCCCAGGGCGAGCTCGAACAGACGCGCGCCGCGCTGGAACTTGCGGAACTGGACGTGGAATACTCCCAGATTCGCGCGCCCATGGCGGGCCGCATCGACCAGAGCCTTGTCGACCCGGGCAATCTGGTCACGGCGAACGATACCGTGCTGACGACGATTGTGTCCTCTGATCCGATCTACTTTTATTTCGACATCGACGAGCGGTACTTTCTCGCCTACGCCCGGGATGCCCGCGCGCGCGGTGTGTCTTTGCAGGAAGGAGGCGGGGGGCTTGAGGTCAAGGTAACGCTCTCGGACAGGCAGATCCCGCCGCAGACCGGGGTGCTCGATTTCTCTGAAAACCGTCTGGATGAGCAGACCGGCACAATGCGCATCCGGGCGGTGTTGGACAATCCCGACGAACTGCTGACGCCGGGGCTCTTTGGTCGGGTGAATGTGCCGGGCTCGCTGCCCTATGAGGGCATTCTGGTGCCCGACAGCGCGATCGTTGCCGATCAGAACCGCCGGCTGGTACGCACCGTGGATGATGAGGGGAATGTCAGTTCGCTGCCGGTCCGGCCAGGGCCCCGCATCGACGGCTACAGGGTGATCCGCGAAGGGCTCGACGGCTCCGAGGTGATCGTGGTCGAGGGGATCGTCCGCGCCCGCGAAGGCGCCGTCGTCGCGCCCGAGATGACGGAACTGCCGCCTGTCTCGGAAAACTGAGGATGGGCCGCTTTTTCGTCACACGCCCGATCTTTGCCGCTGTCCTGTCGATCATTCTGTCGATCGTCGGCATGGTCTCCTACTTCCAGCTGCCCATCGAACAATATCCCGAGATTGCACCGCCCTCCATCGTGGTGCGGGCGAGCTACCCGGGTGCTGATGCGGCAACTGTTGCTGCCACGGTGGCCACACCGCTGGAGCAGGAGATCAACGGGGTGGAGAATATGCTCTACCTGTCGTCCTACTCCACCTCCGACGGGTCGATGAGCCTGACGATCACCTTCGAGCTTGGCACCGATCTCGATGCCGCGCAGGTGCTGGTCCAGAACCGCGTGGCCATAGCGGAGCCGCGTCTGCCGCAGGAAGTGCGCTCGCTCGGTGTGACCACCACCAAATCCTCGCCCAACATCATGATGGTCGTGCATATGCTGTCACCGGACGACAGCTTTGACCAGCTCTATGTCTCCAACTATGCCCGCTCGCGCGTGCGCGACAGGCTCGTGCGGCTCGACGGTGTCGGCGATCTGCAGATCTTTGGCGAGCGGGAGTTCTCCGCCCGGGTCTGGCTGGATCCTGACCGCCTGGCCTCTCTGGGGCTGACATCCGGCGATGTGGTGGATGCGCTGCGCGAACAGAACGTGCAGGTCTCCGGCGGGTCGTTGGGCGCGCCTCCCAACAGCACCGGCAGCGCGTTTGAGGTGGCCGTCACGACGCAGGGACGTCTGGAGACGCCGCGACAATTCGAGAATGTCATCGTCCGTGCCAGCGAAGATGGTCGTGTGGTGCGGGTACGCGATGTGGCGCGGGTCGAGATCGGGGCGCGCTCTTACGTCACGAACTCCTATCTCAACAACAGCCCCGCGGTCGCGCTCGGCATCTTCCAGCGTCCGGGTTCCAACGCGCTGGCCACCGCCGATGAGATCGTCGCCGTCATGGAGGATGTGTCGGAGGATTTCCCGCCCGGGCTCGAATACCAGATCGTCTACAACCCGACAGAGTTCATCGCCTCTTCGGTCAACGCGGTCTACGAGACCATTCTGGAGGCGGTGCTGCTGGTGGTGATCGTGATCGTGGTCTTCCTGCAGAACTGGCGCACGGCGATCATACCCCTGCTGGCGATCCCGGTATCGCTGATCGGGACCTTCGCGGTGATGCTGGCGCTCGGGTTTACGCTCAACCTGCTGACGCTCTTTGGATTGATCCTCGCCATCGGGATCGTGGTGGATGACGCGATTGTGGTGGTGGAGAACGTGGAACGAAACATCGCCAACGGGTTAAGCCCACGCGATGCTTCCGCGCGCACCATGGACGAGGTGCAGGGCGCCATCATCG
Source organism: uncultured Roseobacter sp. (assembly GCF_947496515.1). Classification (GTDB taxonomy): domain Bacteria; phylum Pseudomonadota; class Alphaproteobacteria; order Rhodobacterales; family Rhodobacteraceae; genus Roseobacter. The sequence goes on from NZ_CANMDB010000006.1 coordinate 232,940, forward strand.
GCACCACCCTGGTGCTGATCGCCGTCTTTGTACCGTCTGCCTTTGTGCCGGGCATCACGGGTCAGTTCTACATGCAGTTCGCGGTGACCATTTCCGTGGCGACGGTGATCTCGTCCATCAACTCGCTCAGCCTGTCGCCCGCCATTGCGGCGATCCTGCTCAAATCCAAGGACGATGATGCGCGGCCCAGCCTGCTGGCGCGCATCTTCGGGCCTCTGGGGCGCGGTTTTAACCGCGGGTTTGATGCAGTGACGCGCGGCTATACCCGGGTGATCTGCATGCTGGTGGGCACCACCGGCATGCTTGTGCTGTGTTTCGTGGTCTTTGCCGGACTGCTGGGGGCGACCTACTGGGTCAATGGCAAAGTGCCCACCGGCTTTATCCCCGAGGCGGATCAGGGCTATGCCATCGTGGTGGTACAATTGCCCGACGGCGCCTCGCTGGACCGCACGGACGAGGTGATCCAGCAGGCCACCGAGATTGCATTGGACACGCCCGGCGTGACCAATGCCGTGGCCTTTGCGGGGTTCTCGGGTGCCACCTTTACCAATGCGACCAACCAGGGCGTGATCTTCACCACCTTCGAGAGCTTCGAGGACCGGCTTGAGAGCGGCTTGACCGGCGGCGCCATCGTCGGGCAGCTGTTCGGGCGGATGCAGGCGCTGCGCGAGGCGTTCATCATCGCCATCGCCCCCCCTCCGGTGCAGGGGGTTGGCACAGGCGGCGGGTTCAAGCTGCAACTGCGCGAAAACGAGAGCGCCGACATGGGCAGGGTCCTGAATACGGCCTACGCGCTGATGGGGGCCTCCCAGCAGTCGGATGAGGTGCAGGGGCTCTTTACCACCTTCTCCAATGGCTCGCCCCAAGTCTTTCTGGAGATCGACAGGGTCCGCGCGCAGATGCTGAACGTGCCCATCGGCGAGATCTTTGAGACGCTCGCGATCAACCTCGGGTCGGCCTATGTGAACGACTACAATTCGCTGGGTCGCCTCTTTCAGGTGCGCGCACAGGCCGATCAGCGCTTCCGTCTGGAAGAGGCCGATATCGCCGCCTTGCGGGTGCGCTCGGCGACCGGTGATCTGGTGCCTCTGGGCACGCTGGTCTCCATCCGCGATACGGCAGGACCTGCGCTGGTGCAGAGGTACAACCAGCAGGTCTCCGTTCCCGTGCAGGGATCCGCCGCGCCCGGTGTGGCAACGGGCGACGCGCTCATTGCGATGGAGCAGCTGGCAGAGAGCGTGATGCCGCCGGGCATCGACTACGAGTGGACCGAGATCGCCTTGCAGGAACGCAACCAGGGTAACACGGCGGCTTATATCTTTGCCTTCTCGGTGCTCTTTGCGTTCCTGTTCCTTGCCGCTCTCTACGAAAGCTGGGTACTGCCGGTGGCCATCATCCTCATCGTCCCGCTGGCGGTTCTGGCGGCACTTTTGGGTGTCATGTTCCGCGGCATGGACAACAACATCCTGACGCAGGTGGGGTTGATCGTGCTGGTGGGGCTGGCGGCCAAGAACGCGATCATGATCGTGGAATTCGCCAAACAGGCGCAGGAGGAACGCGGGCTGGGCCCGGTCGACGCTGCCATCGAAGCGAGTCGGCTGAGATTCAGACCGATCCTGATGACCGCCTTTGCGTTCATCCTCGGGGTCGTGCCGCTGATGATTGCTACGGGACCCGGAGCAGAGATGCGTCAGGCGCTTGGCACGGCGGTCTTCTTCGGGATGTCGGGTGTGACGTTCCTGGGGCTCTTCCTGACACCGGTGTTCTTTGTCGCGCTGCGCAAGGTTTTCCCCGGCGGACAGCCGAAAGAAACGAAAGCGACCGAGGGGGCAGCCTGAGCCCCCTTATCCTGCCGTCGGAGCAGCCCCCGTTTCCAGATACTGGGCGATTGTGGCCTCGCATCCCTGTGACCAAAGTGCTGTGAGCCAGGCAGCAAACGCAGGCGCAAAGACCGGGTCGTCGGCCAGATCGCCGTAGACCTGCCTTTGGTCAAGCCAGGCTGTAGGCCGGGCGCGGGCGGCCTGCGCTGCCTCGGTCAGCCGGTTCCAGTGGGGATCATTTGCCGCGATCCCGGATCCATCCTCGCGGGTGCCTTCGCACATCCGGGCCCACAGCGCCTCTGCCAGTGCCAGACCGGCGACGGGTGTGCCCGCCGCCAGCGCGTCGCGCAGGGTGGGCAGCAGAAATCCGGTGTGCCGGGACGACCCATCAAAGGCAACGCGCCGGGTCGTATCCACGATCCTCGGATTGGCAAAGCGTCGCTCGATCAGGGCCACGTAGTCTTGCGGTGTGGTGCCCGGAACGGCCGTCACATGGGGCGCGGTTTCCTCCAGTTGCACCTTGCGAAAGAACGCGGCGATCCGCGGATGCGCCATGCAGCCCGCGATGGTCTCGATCCCCAGGATCTCGCCCGCATTGGCAAGCAGCTGATGCCCCGCATTCAGGATGCGGATCTTCATCGCCTCGTAGCTGTGCACGTCATCCGTCAGTGTCGCGCCGACGTTTTCCCATTGGGGCCGCCCTGCACAAAAGCTGTCCTCGATGACCCATTGGCGAAAGTTCTCATGGGTGACCGGGGCGGCATCCTCGACCCCTAACGCGTGCACCAGCGCCAGCTCATTTGGTCCGGTCGCGGGCACGATGCAATCAACCATGGAGTTGGGAAAGGCGCCGTTGCTGTCGATCCAGTCCGCAAGGCCCGGATCGCTCAGCCGAGCGAGGGAGACGACCGTCTGACGCAGGATATCCCCGTTGCCCTGCAGGTTGTCGCAGCTTTGCCCGGTGAAAGGGCCATGCCCCGCCGCCCGCCGCACCGCGAGCGCCGCGACCATGGCGCCAAAGGCGCTGCGCGGCGTATCCGGGTGTGCTGCGTCGTGCTGCATGTCAGGGTGGACCGCGTCAAAGCCGCCCGTTGCGGGGTCTATATAGTAGCCGCCTTCTGTCACGGTCAGTGACACAATGCGGATCGCTGGATCAGACATCTGTGCAATCAGGGGGGCGTTGCCCTCCTCGATGGGGACGTAGCCGATCATCGCGCCCGTGACCTCGGCGCCGCCACCGGCGGGGTCGAGCTCCAGTAGGGTGGTCAGCCAGTCCTGCGCCTCCAGCCGCGCGCGTTGGACCGCATCGGCGGGCCGCACGCCCGCACCGATGATGGCCCAGTCGTGATCCAGCCCCTTCTGAAACAGACGGTGCAAGTACCACGCCTGATGCGCCCGGTGGAAGTTTCCCAGACCGATGTGCACGATGCCGGGGCGCAGGGCGCTGCGGTCATAGGTCGGTGTTCCGATGTGACCCGGCAGCGCCGCCAGCGTGCCATCTGCGAGCGGGATCGCCTCAGCCATGGCGCGGCGCCAGTGTGGGGTGATCATATAGAGGCGCGCGGGTCAGCTCAGATCGGCGTGATAGCTCCGCGCCTGTCATGCGATGCGCAGTCCCTTGTCATCAAACCGGTGCAGCTGATCGGGCCGTGGGGTCATATGGATCCGGTCACCGGTGGTAAAGCTCACCTCACCCGGTGCGCGCACCGTGATCGTCTCCGCCAGCCCGGTCTCATGCACGTGAAAGAACGTGTCAGAGCCCAGATGCTCTGCCACACCCACAGTGCCCTGCCACGTGCCGCTGGTCTCGGACACAGCGATATGCTCGGGGCGCACACCCAAGGTATGAGCATTGTGCTGGCCTGCCTCGGCACCGTCGATCAGGTTCATCTTGGGCGATCCGATAAAGCCCGCGACAAAGGTGTTGCGCGGGCTGCGGTAAAGCTCCAGCGGGCTGCCGACCTGTTCCACATAGCCCGCGCGCAGCACGACGATCTTGTCGGCCATGGTCATCGCCTCGACCTGATCGTGGGTTACGTAGATCATCGTGGTGGCGAGCTTCTTGTGCAGCTCGCTGATCTCCATCCGCATGCCGACGCGCAGCGCCGCATCAAGGTTCGACAAGGGCTCGTCAAAGAGAAACGCCGCAGGCTCGCGCACGATGGCACGCCCGATGGCCACCCGCTGACGCTGCCCGCCTGACAATTGCCCGGGACGGCGATCAAGGTAGTCCGTCAGGTTCAGGGCGGCCGCCGCCTGCGTGATCCGGCGGTCCTGCTCGGCGGGATCGATCCCCGCCATGCGCATGGGAAAGGCGATGTTCTTGCGCACCGACATATGCGGATAAAGTGCGTAGGACTGGAACACCATCGCAAGCCCGCGTTTGGCGGGGGGGATGTCGGTGGCGTCCTTGCCGTCAATGGTGATTTGACCGCTGGTGATGTCCTCCAGCCCCGCAATCAGCCGCAGCAAGGTGGATTTACCACAGCCCGAGGGGCCGACGAAAACCGTGAACTCCCCGTCCTGAATGTCCAGATCCAGCGGCGGGATCACTTGCGTCTCGCCGAAACTCTTGGTCACACTTTTGAGCGTTATCTGTCCCATGGGGGGCTCCTTATTTGACCGCGCCGAAGGTGAGGCCGCGCACCAGTTGTTTCTGGCTGAACCAGCCCAGAATGAGGATCGGCGCGATGGCCATCGTCGATGCCGCGGAGAGCTTGGCGTAGAACAGCCCCTCCGGACTTGAATAGCTTGCGATAAAGGCCGTGAGCGGAGCGGCCTTTGCCGCCGTCAGGTTCAGCGTCCAGAATGCCTCATTCCACGCGAGGATGAAGTTCAGCAGCAGGGTGGAGGCAATGCCCGGTATGGCCATGGGCGTCAGCACGTAGAGGATTTCGGATTTCAGGGTCGCCCCATCCATCCGCGCGGCCTCCAGGATCTCGCCGGGGATTTCGCGGAAGTATGTATAGAGCATCCACACGATGATCGGCAGGTTGATCAGCATCAGCACGATGGTCAGGCCGATGCGGCTGTCGAGCAGGCCCATCTGAATGAACAGGATGTAGATGGGGTAGAGAACGCCTACCGCGGGCAGCATCTTGGTGGACAGCATCCACAGCAGGATGTCCTTGGTCCGCCGCGAGGGCACGAAGGCCATGCTCCACGCCGCGGGAATGGCGATGATCAGGCCCAGAATGGTAGAACCACCGGCGATAAAGATCGAATTCCACAAAAAGCGGGCGTAGTTCGAGCGTTCCATCACCACGCTATAGTTCTCCAGCGTCCAGTCGAAGGCCAGGAATACGGGTGGATCGGCGATCGCGGTGGCCTCGGTCTTGAAGCTGGTCAGGATCGTCCAGAGGATCGGAAAGAAGATCAGCAAACCGATTGCCCAGGCAATGGCGGTGTTGAGCATCTTGCGGCGGGGGCTGACAGCACGGGCCATGAATAGTCCTCCTTACGCGTCCAGGTTCTTGCCGACGATGCGCATCAGGAAGATGGCAACGATGTTGGCAAGGATGATGGCGTAGATGCCGCCCGCCGATCCCAGACCGACGTTCTGGCTTTCAAGGACACGCTGGTAGATCAGGTAGGTGAGTGTCCGGCTGCCAAAGCTGCCCTGGGTGGTCACAAAGATCTCCGCAAAGATCGACAACAGAAAGATCGTCTGGATCAACACCACGATGGTGATCGCGCGGCTGAGGTGGGGCAAGGTGATGAAGCGAAAGCGCGACAGTGGCGGCGCGCCGTCCATCTCTGCCGCTTCCAGCTGTTCGCTGTCCAGCGACTGGATCGCGGTCAGCAGGATGAGCGTCGCAAAGGGCAACCACTGCCAGGACACGATCATGACGATGGAGGTCAGAGGCGCCTGGCTCAGCCATTCCACGGGTGCGAGACCCACGAATTCGAAAAGATGCGACAAGAGCCCGTTCACAGGATCCATGAACATGTTCTTCCAGACCAGCGCCGAGACGGTAGGCATCACGAAGAAGGGCGCGATCACGAGGATCCGCACGACCCCCTGGCCCCACATCGGCTGATCCAGCAGGATCGCCAGCAAGACGCCAAAGACGATGGTGATCAGCAGCACGCCACCGACGATGATCAGCGTCGCCTGAACCGAGGGCCAGAAGGCGCTCGAGCTGACGAAGCGGACGTAGTTCTCAAAACCCACCCAGCCCTGATCGCCACCGCGCAGAGGCAGGTAACGCTTGAAGGAAAAATAAAGCGTCATGGTCAGCGGCACCAGCATCCAGCCCAGCAGGAGGACAACGGCAGGCGCCAGCATGAAGCGGGCAGCGGAACGGGAATGGGTAGTCGCCATGACGGCTCTCCTCGCAGGTGTGTCCGAAACGGGCGCCCCGGGGTGGGGCGGTCGGGTCAACTCTTAAAGGATGGGGGCGCGACCGGGCCGCGCCCCGGAAAGACGGCGTGGCTTAGTAGCCCGCTGCTTCCATTTCATCGGCGACGAGCGCCTGAGCATTGGCCAGGGCCTCTTCGGGCGTCTGCTGACCGGCCAGCATGGCGGAGAATTCCTGCCCTGCCGAGGTTCCGATACCGGCCCATTCGGGGATCGCCACGTACTGGATGCCGACATAAGGCACCGGATCCACGGTTGGGTTGTTCGGATCAGCCGCGTTGATCGAATTCAACGTCATCTCCGCGAAGGGCACCTTCTGGTACTCGGGGTTCTCATAGAGAGATGTCCGGCTACCGGGAGGGACGTTCGCCCAGCCCTCGTTCTCAGCCACGAGCGCGAGGTATTCCTTGGACGTCGCCCAAGAGACGAACTTCTTGGCGGCATCCGTAGCATCGGACCCCGATGGCACAGCCAGCGCCCAGGCCCAGAGCCAGTTCGCCCGTTTGCCCACACCCGTATCAGGTGCCAGCGCAAAACCGACGCTATCGGCAACGGTGGAATCGGTCGGGTTGGTCACGAAGGACGCCGCAACTGTGGCGTCGATCCACATGCCGCACTTGCCCTGTTGGAAGAGCGCGAGGTTCTCGTTGAACCCGTTGGTCGCCGCGCCCGGAGGGCCCGCGTCGGTCATCAGATCATTGTAGAAGTTGATCGCCGCGCCCCATTCAGGGGTGTCGAGCTGCGGTGTCCAGTCCTCATCGAACCAGCGCGCGCCAAAGGAGTTGGCCACCGTGGTGATGAAGGCCATGTTCTCGCCCCAGCCAGCCTTGCCGCGCAGACAGATGCCGTAGATTTCACCTTCCTTGTCGGTCATGGCACGTGCGGCCTCACCGATGAACTCCCATGTGGGCGCCTCGGGCATCTCCAGCCCGGCGGCTTCCATCAGGTCGGTCCGGTACATAACCATCGAACTTTCGCCGTAGAAGGGGGCTGCGTACAGGGTGTCCTCATAGGACAGACCGGCGCGCATAGCGGGCAGGATATCGTCCACGTCGTACTCCGCCCCCAGATCGTCCAGCGGCACCAGCCAGTCCTGTGCGGCCCAGATCGGTGTTTCATACATGCCGATGGTCATCACGTCGAACTGACCGCCGTTGGCGGCGATGTCCTGGGTCACGCGCTGGCGCAGCACGTTTTCCTCAAGGGTGACCCATTCAAGCGTGATGTCGGGGTTGGCGTCGGTGAAATCGCTGGTCAGACCCTGCATTCGGATCATGTCGCCATTGTTGACGGTCGCGATGGTGACGGTTGTCTGGGCAAAAGCGGCCCCGGCAAAAAGAGCGAGCGCGCTCGCCGCACAAAATGCGGTTCTCAGATGCATCCGTTATCCTCCCTGGTATTTGGATGTTCTACCACAACTACACGTGCCACGGTGATTTTTGTCAATCAAAATTTTACGCGCGTCAAAAATCAAGGGATCATGCAGAAGACCGCATGATGAGTTTCCCTTCAAACAGAACATCTTGGCGGGTTTCGGCCCGGCTGCCGTCTTCGATCTGTCGAAACAGGATTTCGGCGCTTTGATCCGCAATCGAATCATAGTCCTGCGCCACCGTGGTCAGAGGCGGGCAGGTAAAACGCGAAAACGGATGATCGTCATGCCCGGCCACACGCAGCGCGCAATCGGGTCCGTGACCGACCCTCAGCCTGCGTTCATAGGCGGCAGCCAGAAAGCCCACGGCCAGCCGGTCGTTGCTGCACAGGACCGTGTTCGTGGCCAGCTGGCCGCTGTCGATGACCTCCAGTCCGCCGCGGTAGCCGATGCTCTCGAACTCCCAGCTGTCGCCCGGTACGCGGATGACCTGCGGTGTGTGACCGAGCCTTTCCATCGCGCGGTGGTATGCCTCGCGGCGCTTGTTGGCATTGGGGTTCAGGGGCGGCATCTCGAAAAAACAAGGCGGCGCGCCGGTCCGGCAGAGGTAATCGATAATCAACCCCACCGCCTGCAGGTTGTCATGCCCCACAAAGACGTCCCCGATGCCGTCCAGATTGCTATCAAAAAGGACCGTGGGCACATCGCGGCAGAAACTCTCCACCTGCGCCCTGTCCGAAGCGCGCCCCAGCGGCGCCAGAAACACCCCCGCGGGTTTGAGCGAGCGCAGGCTGTCAAGGATCCCGGTCTCAAGGTCGGGCGAGCCATGGGCGCTGAACAGTGTCGGCGAAAAGCCCGCGTCGATGCAGCGACGTTCGATCCTGCGCGCGATCTCGGCAAAGAAGGGATCAGCCAGATAGGGCACGACGATGCCGATGTTTTTGGTCAGCCGCCGGTTCTGGTTCATGGCGTAGATGTTGGGGCGGTAGTCGTGCTGCTCCAACGCGGCCTCTATACGCGCGCGGATGGTTTCGCGCACGCTGCCGGGGTCGTTGAAATACTTTGACACCGTCGGCCGCGAGATCCCGCTGACAGTCGCGAACTCGGCCATGTTCCTGATCTTGCGCTTACTCATCTTCCGCCTTCGATTGGGGCGCTGCGGTGGGCCTCGTTAAGGGCTGAAAGACTTAGCGCGCGCCAAATCCAGGTTTGACCATAGAAAATTCGGTTGCTGCCGGTCAAGATGGTTGGAGATCGCCGCAGCACAATCGGCATTTCGAAGAGGTGCGCAATGTGGTTTGAAGAAGCGGATGCAGAAAGTCGCTGACATGTTCAACCTCTCCGCACCGCTGCCGAAGGCAACACAGCCCGGCGCGCAGCGGCTGTGTCTGCCGGATGAAACGCTGGCGCGGGTCCTGCCGCTGCGGGCCGCCTTTGGCGTTACCCGGCTGGCCACTGTCACCGGGCTCGATCGGTTGGGGATACCTGTGGTGATCGCCATGCGCCCCAACGCCCGCTCCATCGCGGTGTCGCAAGGCAAGGGGGCGACGCTCGCGCATGCCAAGGTCTCTGCGTTGATGGAAGCAGTCGAGATCTGGCACGCCGAGCATTTTGCGCCGCCGCTCTATTACGCCAGCCGGGTCGATCTGGCGGCGCGTCACGACCTGATTGATCTGGAGGCGCTGCCACATACCCCTGCGGGCGCTTTGCCCGGAACGATGCGGCAGCATTGGGTTACGGCGCAGGATATCCTCGGCGACCGGATCTGTCTGGTCCCGTGGGAAATGGTGCATGCAGACTATACCGAACCGCGCAGTGCCGAGGCGGGCCACTACCCCGCCAGCACCAATGGTCTGGCCTCCGGGAACCACCCGGTGGAGGCGATCTGCCACGGTATTTGCGAGGTCGTGGAACGGGATGCGCTGGCCCTCTGGCACGCGCGCCCCGTGGACGGGCAGCGGGCCAGCCAGGTCGATCTGGCAACGGTGACTGATCCGAGCCTGCGCCGAACGCTGGGCCGCATTGAGACGGCGGGGCTGGGCTGCACCGTCTGGGATGTGAGCTGTGATACACAGGTGCCCAGCTTCATGGCGGTGATCCATGAGGACGGACCCGCTGCGCATCTCGGCCTCGGCTCGGGCAGCCACCCGGATCCCGTGGTGGCCCTGCACCGGACGTTGAACGAGGCCGCGCAGACCCGCCTGAACTATATCTCCGGCGCGCGGGACGACCTTTTCGAGGCGGAATACACCGTCGCCGGGCGCGCCGCCAAACACGCGGGCCTTGCCGAACTGCTGGACCACACAGGCGGGGCCCGGCCTTTTGGTGCCGCGGGCGGCGCGTCCCACGCCACACTGAACGAAGATCTGCACTGGCTGATGGCGCGACTGCAGGGCGCAGGCGTGCGCCAGATCGCTGTCGTGGATCTGACCGATCCGCGCTTTGACATTCCTGTGGTGCGGGTGATCATCCCGGGGCTCGAAGCACCGCACGATGATGCGGCCTATGTGCCGGGGTCGCGGGTGCGGTCGCAGTGGCAGGCGGCATGATTGTCTTTGCAGGTCCCTCCATCGCGGGCTGCGCCCCGGACAGGCTCGATGGATTCGATCTGCGCCCGCCCGTGCGACAAGGCGATGTCTATCTGGCCAGTCTGGAGCGCCCCCGCGCCATCGGTATCATCGACGGGTATTTCGACAGTGTGCCCGCGGTCTGGCACAAGGAGATCCTCTGGGCGCTCAGCCTGGGCATTCCGGTGCTGGGGGCTGCCAGCATGGGCGCGCTGCGCGCGGCAGAGCTTGATGTGTTCGGGATGATCGGGGTGGGGGAGGTTTATGCGGCCTATCGCGACAATGTGCTGGAGGATGATGACGAGGTCGCGCTGCTGCATGGCCCGGCGGAAGTGGGCTATCCAAACCTGACGCTGGCCATGGTCAACCTGCGCGCGACGCTTGCGGCGGCGGAGGCCGAGGGGATGCTCAGCGGTCCGGAGACCAAGGCCCTGATTGCGGAAGGAAAGGTGATCTTTTACCACCACCGCACCTGGGACAGCGTGTTGGCCAAAGCACCATCCGTGCGCCGCGCGTCGCTTGCAGACTGGATCGCGGCGCATGAGGTCGACCAGAAGGCACGCGACGCCGATGCGCTTCTTGCGCTGATGCAGGCTGGCTCCGTGCTGCCGCCAGCGGTAGATTTTCATTTCGAGGAAACCGGCCTCTGGCAGGAGGCGACGCAGCGCTGGCAAGCGCGCGCGCCCCTTAACGATACAGCCGGTCCATCGCGCGGTCTTTCTTTTCTGGATGACTGATGCGGCAACCTGCAGGGGGTCGGGCTTCGGTGCCCTCCAAAAACTGCAGAGGATTGGACGAAGCCGCCCGGTTACGCTAGCCATGGGATACCACAGCACCCAAAAAAGGGGTTTGTCATGACCGGGACCCGCTTCAAACTCTTTCCGCAGCCACAGTTTCTGGAAAGCTTCGGCGAGCCGGAGATCGTCGAGGTCTCCTCGCCCGTGGGCAGCGTGGGGCCCGGCCCGGAAGATCACCGCATGTACACCATCTTTCCCATCGGCAAGACCCAGCCCTACGGCATCTCACCGGATGGGCAGGATCCTGCGGCTCCGCCCTGGACCGGTCCGGTCGAGCCACCCGCAGAGCCCGATGCCGATGGGCATTTCGATTATCTCGAACCCGGCACGCCGCAGTTCGAGACCGCGCATCTCTTTGGAACCGTGCGGTTTGTCATGGACATCTGGGAGGATTACTTCGACCGCGAAATCCCCTGGCAGGGCGATACACGTTACGAAAAACAGGAACTCACGATCCTGCATTCGCTGGAGAACGCCTATTCCGGGTTCGGCTTTATCGAGATGGGGGTGGACCGCAGCGATGGCGAGACCCGGCCCTTTGCGCTGAACTTCGATGTGATCGCCCATGAAGTCGGTCACGCGATCATCTACTCGGAGGTGGGCGTGCCGGATCCGCGCCGCTTTACCGGCGAGTATTTCGGCTTTCACGAAAGTGCGGCTGATCTGGTGGCGCTGATCTCCTCGCTGCATTTCAACTCTCTGGTGGATTTGCTGTTGGAGAATACCCACGGCAATCTTTACATGCTCAATGCGGCCATGCGCATCGCCGAGCTGTCGGAGAACAAGCAGATCCGTATTGCCGCCAATGACGTCCGGCTCAGCGAATTTGCAAAAGGCTGGGTGAAGGAACACCATCTTGGCCAGCCGCTTACGGGCGCGTTTTTTGACATTCTGGTCGATATCTTCCACGAGATGTTGCTGGACTACGGTGCCATTTCCCCCGAGATGGAGGCGCTGTCGGACGAGCTTTTGGCCACGCATTCCTACGCGCCGGTCATGCAGGAGCTTTTTGACGAGGCCTATGCCGATCATCCCGATCTGTTCAAGCTGGCGCTGCTGGATGCGCGGGACATTCTGGGCACCTATCTGGCCGATACCTGGCAGAGGCTCAGCCGTCAGGATCTGAGTTTTGCGGATGTGGCCGACGCCATGCTGGCGGTCGATCAGGCCCATACGGATGGTCGGTTTGCCACGATCATCGCGGGTAATTTCCGCCTGCGCGACATTGGCGAGGCGGTTGTCGGCCCGCAGCTGGCGCCCCTGGGAGAGGACAGCCACGCAAATTCGGTGCGCACCATGCTTCCAATGGACTGAAAAGGCGTCTTGATGTATTGGTTAACGAATATGCGGTGCCCGGGCTTGTTTGCCCCTTTAAAGGAATGGTTATTATGAAAGAAACGCTTTTTTCGTCGACATCCATCGTGCTTTTCGGACGTCATGTAGATGACCTGTCAGTTGGTAGCGGATCCGATACTGCCGCCAAGAAGCCCGATGGTCAGTTCGCCCGCATCTACGGCTTTACCTATGACGGTATCTATTTTGAGATACCGGCACCTGTTTTGATGATGGTGAAAGGGGCGGGGGTCAAATGCGATACGGTCCCAGTACCGGGGCCAAACCCGCGGGACAAGAAATTCTACGCTGAGCTTAAGGCCTGGATCGTGAAACGCGACGACGAAACCGTGCGTCTCGATGTGGAACAGGGCAAGTTCGAGGACGTGCTGCTCAGCGTTGGTATGGACGGTGTCGTCGGTGTGTCTGGCGCGCGGGTCTCGGGCGCGCGTGTGTCCGGCGCGCGGGTCTCGGGTGCCCGGATCTCGGGTGCACGGGTGTCGGGTGCACGGATCAGCGGCGCGCGCGGTGATGCGAGCGACTAGCGCCGCGGTTTGCCGAAAAAGGCAGCAGCCGATGCGGTCAAGAGTCTTGCTTGCCGTGAACGCGCTCTTCACAACGCCCTTTCGAAGGGCGTTGGGCCAAACCGGTGGTTTGGCCGTCACGGCGTGCTGATCTCAGACGCCGAAGTCCTGCAGCGGTATGGTCGCGGATTGGCCATACACGCACGCAGCTGTTTGCACGACCTGCTGAGAGCAACGCAACAGTGCGTAAGTCCATGGCCGCACTGAAATACGGGTGCAGTCGGCGAAAGGCCTTCGAAGGCCTTTCCTGCCCCGCGTCGGGCGTCGTCGCATCGGATCAAGCCGTCAGGTTTTGTCTGTCTGTTCGTCATCGGCGCGCTTGGGTCTCAACGATACGGTTTTCCTTACAGATCTGTATTCTTTGTACTTTGCCGACGCGGTGTCGGATCGCATTGGGACCTCTTGGGTATCCGCCTTGGGGCGCGCCTCGCTGCCGGGAGATCGGACACAGCGGGGACGCAGCACCGACCACTGAGTGCCGGTGATCGTTGAGCATCCAGCCTGGGATAACGACACCAGTCTTATCGTTTATCGCTGATCTGCGTTTTCCGGTAGCAAGAGCTTTGGCTTGGTCGATCCGCGCACGTCGCTCAGATCACGTCAAATCCCGGGCACTTTGTTGGTTGCTGCCTTCCGCCCCGCCGTATCTGAAGGACACCGGACACCGTCACGCTGCCAGATCACTGGATCCGGGCGCTAAAGCCCCGCGCGTTTCATCCCGTCGAAAAAATGCTGCACGTCTTCCTCGAACTTGTCAGGCTGCACCGCGGCCCAGCGTTCGATGGAGAAGTTGGGATGTGCCTCGCGCACCATATCCGCCTGGCGCCGCGCATCCTCAAGACGGCCCAGATGTGCATAGCTCGCCGCCAGGATCCGTCGGCCTTCCGTGGGGTTTTGCATCTTCTGGATGGTCGCAATCGCCTGATCGTATTGCTTGAGATTGAAATAGGCTCCACCGAGATGCCAGACGTATTGATCTGGATAGAACGGGTTCAGGCGCATCGCGTTCAGCAACAGGTCGATCGCTTCTTCAGAGCGCCCCATATGCGCCAGTGCATCCGCCATATCAGACATCAGATCAGCATCGTTCGGGTTCAGCTTCAATGCGCGCTCATAGGCATTGATGGCGGGGTCATGTTCCTTGCGATACAGATGCGCAAAGCCCAGCTCGCCGTACCCGCGCGCATCCGCGTCATCCAGATCAATCGCTTCCCGCGCGAAATTCAACGCGTCATCCAGCGCCATGTCGGGCTCATCGGTCCAGTCATACCGCCAGTCGAGGTTGAAGGTCCGCGACTTTGCTGCGTAGGCGCGGGCGTAGCGCGCATCGCTGCCGATCGCATTCTCGTAGAGGTGCCGCCCCTGCCGGACCTCGGGCTGGGTGTATTTCAGGACATGCCGGTTTCCCTGTAACACGTAACCGTAGGCCATCAGGTTTGCCGGTGGCAGCAGCCGCATCCGGTCCCGTTCCGTCGCCTCGATCCGCGCCGCGGTGGCCGAGACGATGATCTGGGTGATCTCGTCCTGCAGATCAAAGATATCCTCGATGTTGCGATTGTATTGCTCGCCCCAGATGGTGCGGTCCTGCAGCGCGTCGAGCAGTTGCAGGGTGATCCGCATCCGGTTGCCCGATTTGCGCACCGTGCCATCTACCGCATAGCGCACCCCAAGCTCACGGGCGGCCTGCGCGGGCGATTTGCTGCGATCGGCGTAGAGATTGGCGGAGCCCCGCGCGATCACAAAAAACTCATGAAAGCGCGACAGGTTGGTGGTGACGTCTTCCGTCAGCCCGTCCGCAAACCAGCCATCGGCAATGTCGCTGCCCTGAAATCCAAAGGGCAATACCACAATGGACTGGCTGGCAACGGGGCGTTCCTTGAATTCGGCCGAGTTTTCCAGATTGCGCCGCAGCCCCGGTGTCATCGCCGCTGTCGTGGGGTTCTGATGCACCTGAAAGACGTCAATGGTGCGGCCGATATTCTTGAAATCCTGACCGCCCAGGTATTCGTAGCCGTAGTTCAGCTTGTTGCACACATGATCATAGGTCGCCCCCGAAATGCAGACCTGGCCGGGGGCGGCAAAACTCTCGATCCGGGCGGCGATGTTGATGCTTTCGCCGGTGATCTCGGTACCACTGAACAGCACCTCGCCCAGATTGATCCCAAAGCGGAACCATATCTGTTCACCGGGAAGCAGGCCGTTGTTCTCCTGCTCCAGCCTGTTCTGCATCTCGATGGCGAAGTTGACCGCATCGACGGCGCTTTCAAACACCATAAAGGCGCTATCACCGGCAGAGCTGCGGAATTCGCCGCCGAAAGAGGTGATCACGGCGCGAAATGTCTCCATCCGGCCCGCCACGGACAGGGTCGTGCCCACCTCGTCACGGCTCATCATTGTGCTGAAGTTGGCCACATCGGCAAAGACCACCGCCATCAGGCGACGCTTCAATGCCGGTTGCCCACCGGAATGATGTGCCGTGTCAGCCAATGTTGTCGTCCCAAGGGTTCGGCGAAAAGGAAATCGCGGAGCGCGCGCGCGCAGTTTCAATGACCTGCTCGCGAGTTGCAATCCATTCCGTACTTAAAATACCCGCGATGACCGTATCTCGGCGTTGACCGTTCACAAACCAGCCTTCGCGGATCCGGCCTTCCTCCGAAAAACCGAATGACTCCAGCACCCGCGCGCTTGGCGTGTTGTCCTGTCGGTAAAAGGTCGTGACCCGGTGCAGCCGCAACCGCAGAAACGCCAGATCGAGGAGGGCCACGGTCATGGCCTTGGCCAGCCCGCGTTTGCGAAATGGAGCGGCCACAAAAAACGGCAGGACCGCATCGCCCTGAATATAGTTGACCGCGTCAAGCCCGCCGATGCCCCCAGGCGCGCCATCCGGCTGATCCGCGATAAACCAGAAGGCACGCGGATTGCCCTTTTGCGCCAGCGCATCCCGCCATGTCTCGCGCAGGGCATCTGCGCTGACCGGAACGGGCAGGCTGCGGTCGAAGAGCGCGGCGTCTTCCATATGCCAGAACCAGTCGGCGATCCGCGAGATATCAGCGAGTTCCATGGGGCGCCAGGTCAGCAGGTCGGCAGTCTCTTTGGTCATGTGATCTATCCTCATAGCCGGAACAAAAATGCCGCGCCACGGGCCGCAGGACCGCATACGGACACGTCCGCCTAGAAACTACCCCTCGCTCATTAATGACGTTTTGTACTACCGTACGTCCCGAAAAAGCAACGAATCTTCGGGAGTTGCAGGACGACGGTAAACGTGTTGCGCGGCCCGGGTCTGTGAAGTTCCTCACGCCTCGGTAGAAAAAAATATCCGTCGCACGACGCAGATGTCAGGTTGCCAGCCCGGCACCCGATAATTTCCGATTAATTTCATCAACTATATTGCCTTCCCGGGCGAAATTGGTAATTGAGTAAAACCATAAGGATTTCATCATAGGGAGACACCCATGACTGCCAGGACTTCATTCGTCACGCTCGCCGTCGCCGCGATCACCGCGACAAGCGCTTACGCCGAAGGCGAGTTGAACCTCTATTCCTCACGCCACTACGACACGGATGAGCGGCTCTATTCCGACTTCACCGAGGCCACTGGCATCACCATCAACCGGATCGAGGGCAACGCGGACGAGTTGATCGCCCGCATGGAAGCCGAAGGCGCCAACTCGCCCGCGGACATCCTGCTGACCGTGGACACGTCGCGGCTGGAGCGGGCCAAGGATGCAGGCGTGTTGCAATCCATCGACAGCGCCGTGCTGGAAGAGCGCATCCCCGCCAACCTGCAGGACAGCGACAACCAGTGGTTCGGGTTTTCACAGCGGGCGCGGATCATCTTTTACGACAAGGCCGATGTGACCGAGCCGCCCGCGAACTACGTGGCGCTGGCCGATCCGGCCTACAAGGGCATGGTCTGCCACCGCTCGTCCTCCAACGTGTATAGCCAGACGCTGCTGGCTGCGGTGATCGAAAACCACGGAGAAGAGGCCGCCAAGGCGTGGGCGCAGGGTGTTGTGGATAACTTCGCACGCGAGCCCGAAGGTGGGGATACCGATCAGCTGCGCGGTCTGGTGTCGGGTCAATGCGACATCTCGATCTCGAACACCTATTATTTCGCCCGCGCGATCCGCAAAGATGTGGACGGGCTGTCGTCTGATCTTGATAAAATCGGCTGGGTCTTCCCTGCGCAGGACGCCGAGGGTGCGCATATGAACCTCTCGGGCGGCGGTGTGGCGGCGAATGCGCCTAACCTGGAGAACGCGATTGCCTTCATGGAATACCTCGCCTCCGATCAGGCACAGCAGTATTTCTCTGCTGGGAACGACGAATACCCCGCTGTACCCGGTGTGCCGGTCAGTGAGAGCGTCGAGAAACTGGGCGAGTATGAGGGCGACGATGTGGATCTGTCTGCAGTGGCCAAGAACGTACCGGTGGCTCAGAAGATCTTCAACGAAGTCGGCTGGAAGTAAGCCCTATTGGCTAAAAAGAACCCAAGGCGCGGCTCCGGCCGCGCCTTTTTTTTGCCGGCTTCGGGGTGTGTATCCCCGGAAATCGGGAGCCTTTCTGCCGGTCTTCGCGCAGAGGTTTGGCCCGCGCCTGACCGCAAGAGTGCAGAGGACCCGTGGTTTGCCGCGCTATTCAAAGCATCGGCTCCTCATGCCCATGAGGCACTGACCTTCTAGCCCAGACCGTAGAATCGCGTTGCGGTCCCGCCAAAGACATCGGCGCGCGCGGCCTCGCTCAGATCTGCGGTGAGGCTTTGTGCGGTGTTGTGCCAGCCCGCGTATTCCGACTGCAACCGGCAAACCGGCCAGTCAGATCCCCACATGACCCGAGCGGGGCCTAATACCTCCAGAATGTGGTCTGAGAAGGGGCGCAGATCGTCGACCTGCCAGCCGTCAGCGGCCTCCGTCACCAATCCCGACAGCTTGCAGAGAGCGCCCGTGTCTTCCGCGATCTTTCCCATACCCTCGGCCCAATCGGCAAAGACCTCTTCACCGGCCATCGCTCGGGCGATCTGCGGTTTCATGCCGTGGTCGATCACCGTGCGCAGTGTTGGATAGCGCGTCAGCAGGCGGTGGAAATTCGGCAGATGCCGGGGAAACCCAAGCGCGTCGAAGGTCAGGTTCAGATCGATGAGCGCTTGGTAAGCCCATTGCACGTCGTCCCGCAGCATCCAGTCCACATCGGGGATGTCCTGTATCATCGGGCGAACACCGACAAACTTCGGGTGCGCGGCGAGCCTTTCCAGCACCGGCAACTGACCGGCATCCTCGAAATCGATCCAGCCAACCATGCCAAGGATGCTGTCTGCCCCATCCGCGACGCCCAAGAGGTATTCCGTCTCTGCCACGCTGGCGGCGGCCTGCACCACAACGGTGCCGCTGATCCCGCAGTCCTCCAGCAGCGGCGCCAGATCGCCCGGCACATAAGGGCGGTTCAGGATCGCGTTGTCCTGCGGCATCCAGTCATAATCCCCGCGCGAAGGGCGCCAGTAGTGCTGGTGCGCGTCGATCCGCAGGCTCACGTAGGGGCGTCCTGCCGCATCAGGCCCGTTGCCTTCAGATCCTCCCAGAGAGCGGCAGGGATCTCCGCCTGCGCGGCTTGCAGATTGCCCGCCATCTCCGACGCACCTTGACCGCCGGGGATGACCGCCACATGGGCAGGATGCAACAACGGGAACTGGAACGCGGCGTCCACCATGCGCACACCGTGATCGGCGCAGACAGCCTCGATGGCGCTCACGCGGTCGAGGATGTCCTGCTGGGCTGGCTCATAATTGTAGTAGGCGCCGGGCTTGGCGCCGGTGGCCAGAATGCCCGAGTTATAGGGACCTCCCGTCACGATCCCGATGCCCCGCGCCTCGCAGAGCGGCAAAAAGCTGTTCAGCGCCTCCTGCTCCAGCAGCGTGTAGCGTCCCGCCAGCAGGAAGAGGTCGAAATCGCCACGCTCTGCCAGCGTCTGACACACCTCCCATTCGTTCACGCCGCCACCGATGGCGCGGATTGCGCCCTGATCGCGCAAGCTGACCATCGCGTCATAGCCGCGTCCCGCAAAAAACTCCTCGATCCGCATGTCCGAGACGTCCTTGGAGCCGTGGCTGAAGATGCAGAGATCATGCACGTAGAGGATGTCGATCCGGTCGACCCCGAGCCGCGCAAAGGAGTGCTCGACCGACCGCATGACCCCGTCATAGGTGTAGTCATAGTGCTCGCGCCGCTGGGGCACGTCGAACCATTTGCCAACGCCCGAGCGGTGCTCCGGCGCGCAGGGCTGGATGAGGCGGCCCACCTTTGACGACAGCACATAGTCATCCCGCGGCTTGTCGCGCAGGAAGGCGTTGAGCCGCGTCTCCGACAGCCCTAGCCCGTAAAGAGGTGCGGTATCAAAGTAGCGCACACCGCCGTCCCATGCCGCATCGAGCGTGGCGCGCGCGTCCGCATCACTGATCGCGCGATATAGATTGCCCAAAGGGGCCGTGCCAAAGCCCAGCTCGGTAAAGCTCAACCCGCCGTTGCCCAGCCGATCCCAATGTCGTGTTTTCAATGCCATGCGGCCGTCCTCCCTGACTTGGCCGCAGTCTAGAAGCTTCGCTTGGCGGATGGAACGGCAATCGCGCGATAGCTTGGGGCGTCAGGTTTCCAGAATGGTCTCGAAACCGCCAAAGATCATGCGCTTGCCGTCGAACGGCATCGGGTTGACGTCAGGCGCCATCTCCGGATCTTCCATGATCTTGGCCCAGCCCGTTTCACGCGCCTCTTTGGAGGGCCAGATCACCCAGGAAAAGGCGACCGTCTCATCCTCGCCGCACTGGACGGCCATGGGAAAGGACGTGACCTCTCCGGGCGGGACTTCGTCGCCCCAGTTCTCCACTGTCTTCAATGCGCCGTGGCGCTTGAATATTTCGCCCGCGATCCGCGCGTGTTCGATGAACGCCTGCTTTTTGTCGTTCGGAACAGCGGCCACAAAACCGTCTACGTAGGACATGATTCACCCTCCTGTGCTGGGTGCAGCATAGCATGGGAGGGGCGCTATTTCACCGCCCCCGCAGCCATGCCCTTGATGATATATTTCTCCAGAAAAATCGCCACGATCACCAGCGGCAGGATCGCCGCTGACGACAGCGCCGCCATGGACCACCAGTTGATGCCCTGGCTGCCCGTCTGGCTGGCGACCATCACCGGCAGGGTCTTGGCATCAGTGGAGGTCAGCAGCGCGGCAAAGAAATACTCGTTCCAGCAGAGCACGAGGCTGAGAATGAAGGCTGCGACCATGCCGGGCAGGGCGATGGGCAGGACGATCTGGCAGAACGCACCCCAGATCCCGAGGCCATCAACCAACGCGGCCTCTTCCAACTCCACCGGAATGCCCTGAAACTGGTCGCGCATGATCCAGATGACGATGGGCAGGACCATGAGCGTATAGAGCAGGATCAGCCCCACGCGGCTGTCCAGCAGGTCGAGCGAGCGGTAGAGCACCAGAAAGGGCAGCGCCAGCACCACTGGCGGCAGGATCATCTGGCTGAGAAAGAAAAACGAAATGTCGGAATTGCGCATGAAACCGAAGCGGTAGCCGAAGCGCGACAACCCGTAGGCCGCGAGCGAACCAAGGACCACCGCGAGGGTCGAGGCAGAGACCGCGACGATGGCGGAATTCCAGAAACGCTTGAGGAATTCCTCGCGGACGGTGGAGACTTCTCCGATCAGCCGGGGCGAGAAGCCCAAGGACTCCCAGCCTTTCCACTTTGGCGTGAAATCCACGAAGGGGATCATATTGCCGCGCATGACATCAGGTGCCAGCTTGAACGAGGTGGTCAGCGTCCAGTAGATCGGAAAGAGGCAGATCACGGCCCAGAGGATGAGTGCCGCATATATGGCGACGCGGCTGCTCCACCATTTGACCTTCACCTGCCGGTCGCTCGCGTGATCCTTGAAAACCGCTGTCATGCAGGGCGCTCCATCCAGCGGCTGACGACTTTAAGCAGCGCGGTGATAAAGAGGATGATCAGGATCAGGTAGATCATCGCCAGCAGTGTGCCGTAGCCCACGTTGGACCTGTCCCGGTATTCCCGGAAGATAAAGCTTGTGACGGAATCAGTGGCACCCCCCGGCCCGCCGGAGGTCACGTTGATGATGATATCCGCCAGCTTCAGCTTGAAGATGATGCGGATCACGATGGCGGTGACGGAGACAGGCAGCATCAGCGGAAAGATCACCTCCTTGAAGCTTTGCCAGCCGCTGGCACCATCGACTTTGCTGGCCTCGATGACCTCGCGGGGCAGCGCCTGCAGGCCGGCCAGTAGCATGATCATCATGAAGGGGATGAAGGTCCAGGCATCCATCGCCATGATCATGAAGCGTGCCATTTCCGGGCTGCCGAAAAAGCTGGGTTCGAACCCCATCTCCCGCACGACACGTGAGATCGGGCCAAAACGCACCTCCAGCATTGACTTGCCCACCATCCACGACACGGCCACCGGGCTCAGCATCAAAGGCAGTAGAAAGACGATGCGAAAGAACTTGCGCGCCCGGATCTGTGCGTTGAGCAGCAGCGCGAGACCGAAGGCGATGACGTATTCGACGCTGACGGCAGCGACGTAATAGACCATGTTTTTCAAGGCGTTCCAGTAGAAGGCATCGCCCCACATCTGGCGCATGTTATCCCAACCATTGGGCTGCGGTCCGCTCAGCGAGGCAAGGTTCCAGTCGGTGAACGAGATGTAGAGCGCAAAGAGCAGCGGAAAGACCACGAGGCTGATCACGAAGAGCGCTGCGGGCAGGACAAAGAGCGCGCGCTTGCCCCGCTCGCCGTGCACGATCACCTGTGCCGCACAGAGCGCCGTGGCCCAGAGCAGGTAGGCGTAGAGGACGGGCCGCCAGTTGTCAAAGCCCCAGCCGAGCGTGCCGGCGTCGTGGGCAAATTGTAAGGTGGCCAGCGTAGCGGTCAGCGCGACCGTGCCCCAGACCATCGCCCGCCCCATACGCCGCCGTCTGGTCGAGATCGTGTCCGCTGTGACGGTATGCAGCAGGTCGCCTTGGGTACTCATCTCGCGACGTTAGCGTCGTGCGGGCAGGGTGTTAACCCCTTTTCGTGGGCTTTTTTGACCGTAGGATCGCGCGTCAGGCTGGGCGGCGTTTCCGGTCCTACCGATCCCGTCTCGCGGTCGAAGGACCCGCCGCCTCAGCCTGCCGTCAGCGCGCGCCAGCCGATATCGCGGCGATAAAAACCTTCCGCCCAGTCGATCCGGTTCACCATCTCGTAGGCCGCATCCCGGGCGGCTTGCAGGCTCTCGGCCCGCGCGGTCACCGCGAGAACGCGCCCGCCGCTGGCGACCACATCGCCGCCTGACCGCGCGGTGCCTGCATGAAACACCATGTTGCGGCTGTCGGCGGGCAGGGCGTCGAGCCCGCCGATCACCGATCCTTTCTCGTAGCTGCCCGGGTAGCCTCGTGCGGCCAGAACGACTGTCATCGCGTGGTCCTCGGCCCAGTTCACCTGCGCCTCCGCCAGACGCCCCTCCGCACAGGCCTGGATGAGGTCGAGCACCTGTGCGCCCAGCCGCAGCATCAGGGCCTGACATTCCGGATCGCCAAAGCGGACGTTGTACTCCACCAGCCGCGGGTTGCCGTCTTCGATCATCAGCCCGACGAAGAGCACGCCCTGATAGGGTGTGCCCTGCCGGACCATCTCCGCCAGTGTCGGCTTCACGATGCGGTCAAGCGTCGCCGTAATCACCGCATCGGTCATCACCGGCGCGGGAGAGTAGGCGCCCATGCCGCCGGTGTTGGGGCCGGTGTCACCTTCACCCACGCGCTTGTGGTCCTGTGCCGTCCCAAGAGGCACTGCCGTCTCCCCGTCACACAGCACAAAGAACGACGCCTCCTCGCCGGTCATGAATTCCTCGATCACCACTTCGGCGCCCGCTGTACCAAAGCTGCCGCCGAACATATCGTCCACCGCGGACAGGGCCTCCGCCTTGGTCTGAGCGATGATCACGCCCTTGCCCGCCGCAAGTCCGTCGGCCTTGATCACGATCGGTGCGCCCTGTGCCTCGACATAGGCGCGGGCCGCAGCAGCGTCGGTGAAATGCCCGTAGCGGGCGGTTGGCACCTGTGCTGCGTCACAGATGCGCTTGGTGAAAGCCTTTGACGCTTCGAGCTGGGCGGCCGCCCAGCTTGGCCCAAAGACGGCAATCCCCGTCGCGCGCAGCCTGTCGGAGACACCGGCTGCCAGTGGGGCCTCGGGTCCGATGATGACCAGATCAATCGCGTTTTCTTCGGCAAATGTGGCCACCGCACCGCCGTCTTCGATGTTGAGCGTCGCGCAGTCGGCGATCTCCGCGATGCCTGCATTGCCGGGCGCCACGATCAGCCGGTCGCACTTGGGGTTCTGCAACACTGCCCAGGCCAGACTGTGCTCGCGCCCGCCGCCGCCCAAAATCAGAATGTTCATGCCCCGACCCCTCGTGATGGTTGGCGCAGGTGATAGGGTCAGCAGCGCGCGGGCGCAAGCGATCCGCGATGCGATGCCCTTTGCCATCGGTCAAAGGGTGGTGGCGCGATCCTGCGGTCAGGTGATCTTTCACCACCCCGGGAGTTGCGTTACGGTGCGGCATGGATCTGATCGACACGCCCGACGAAGGGCTCAACAGCCCCGAATTCACCGTCACCGAGCTTTCCGGCGCGATCAAGCGCGTGGTGGAAGGGGAGTTCGCCCATGTACGTATCCGCGGTGAGGTGGGGCGGGTGTCGCGGCCCCGGTCGGGCCATGTGTATCTGGATCTCAAGGACGACCGGGCGGTGATCTCCGGTGTGGTCTGGAAGGGGGTCGCGGCTCGGCTGCAGACCCAGCCCGAAGAGGGGATGGAGGTCGTGGCCACGGGCCGCGTCACCACCTTTGCCGGGCAATCCAAGTACCAGATCGTGATCGAGGACATCAAACCCGCGGGAATCGGCGCATTGATGGCGCTTCTTGAAAAGCGCAAAAAAGCGCTGGAGGCCGAAGGGCTCTTCGATCCTACACGCAAACGTCCCGTGCCCTATCTGCCGGAGGTGATCGGGGTGGTGACCTCGCCCTCCGGCGCCGTGATCCGCGATATCCTGCACCGGCTGCGTGACCGGTTTCCGCGCAAGGTGCTGATCTGGCCCGTCGCGGTGCAGGGGGCGAAATGCGCGCCGGAGGTGGCGCGCGCCATCACTGGGTTCAACGCGCTCAGCCCCGGGGGCGCGCTGCCGCGGCCCGACCTGCTGATCGTCGCACGGGGCGGCGGCTCGGTCGAGGATCTGTGGGGCTTTAACGAGGAAATCGTGGCCCGGGCCGCCGCGGCTTCGGAGATCCCGCTGATCTCCGCCGTGGGGCACGAGACCGATACGACCCTGATTGACTACGTGTCGGACAAGCGCGCGCCCACGCCCACGGCAGCCGCAGAATTGGCGGTACCGGTGCGCCACGAGCTTATCGCCTGGCTTGACGGTCAGGATGCGCGGATGCGCCAGGCGCTCAGCCAAGGCCTCAGCACCCGCGGCCAGCGGTTGCGGGACATGGCCCGGGCACTACCGCGCGCCGAAAGCCTGCTGGAAAGTCCGCGCCAGCGGCTTGATTTGCAGGCGGGCAGGCTGGGGCCCGCGCTGATGGCAGGTGTGCAGCGGCGCAAACTGCGGCTCGCGGATATCAGCGGCAGCCTGCGGCCTGCCACGCTGGGGCGCGGCCTTGCGGCAGAGCGGCGGCGGCTTACCGCGCTGTCGGACCGGCTGGCCCCGGCGCTGGCGCGGTCGGTGGCCTTGAGGCGCGATGCGATGACCGCGCAGTCCCGCCGGTTCCGCCCGGCCACGCTCAGCCGGGATCTCAGCCAAAAGTCCGATCATCTGAGCCGCGTGCTGGCACAGCTCTCGGCAGCGGGTGCGCGCAGCATCTCTAGCTGGCGCGCACGCATTGACGCCGCCGAACGCCTGCGCCGCACCCTTGGTTACGAGGCCACGCTGGAGCGGGGCTTTGCGGTGGTGCGCAGCGAAGGGCGGGTCATCACCGATAGCAAGGCCGCCAAAAAGGCGTCTGCGCTGGAAATACAATTTGCCGACGGTCGCGTGGAACTTGGCGCGCAAGGTGCCGCGCGGCCCGCCGCACCGCGCCGGGCCAAAACACCACCGGAGGATCAAGGGTCCCTCTTCTAGGATTGAGTGGCTTCGCCACAGGTCCTCCCATGGCGACGCAGAAACCTCGCGCTGGCGGCCCGATCCCCGAGAGGCTCACACCCCGATCTTGGGCCCCAGGCACAGCATTTCTTCATTGACGGCATCGGCCTCGTAGAGCTCGGTCGTCCCCGGCCTGTTCTGGAACCGGGCCACCAGTCCGCCCCCCTCCTTGTGAAAGGTCCAGCATTGCGGGCCGGTGCCGTCCTCGTAGACAAAGCAGATCTGGCCCGCTTCCTCGTACCATTCACCGGATTTGCACTCGCCATCCAGAAACGACCAGACGACCCGTCGGTTGTCGAGATACTCCTCGGCACCGTAGGTGACGCCATTGTCGCCATAAAACAGGGTCTTGCCTCGGGTATAGTCGTCGAATTCCTGCGCGGTCATGGTGTCTTTGGCCAGGATTGGCGTGGCCAGAAGGCAAAGGGCGGGAAGGAGGATAGGGGTTATTTTCATACGCTTGAACATCTCGTTACTCTGACAGAAGGACGGCCGTGCGGCCAGATGGAGGCACCGGGGCGGGCGGCTGTTTGCCGTCGGCCGCGGGGGTTTGTGCCTGAATTTTGCGCACCCGGGGGTCCATGACATGCCGCCACAGCGGCGGGGCCAGCGCCAGCGCAGCCATCAGCGGCACCGATCCGGGCAAGGTGGGCATCAAGCCGGGATCATGCCGCAGCGTGTCAAAGGACCGGCCTGGGTTCATATGATGATCCGAATGCAGCGGCGCGTTCAGCATCACGGCGGCGGAGAACCTTTGCGGTGCGTTCCAGCTGTGCTGCGGACCGATGGGCTCTGGCTTGCCCGCGGCATCAACGCGGCGGCGCAACCCGTAGTGCTGCACATAGTCCGACAGCATCAGTTGCAGATGGGCGTGCAGCGCCAAAAGCAGCAGCGTGACAATCCCGATGATCCCCCCCAGAACGCCAGCACAGATCAGCGTGAGCGCCGATCCGGCAAGATACGCCACATAGGGGTGCTGCCAGAGGGGCTGATCCGCGCGCCGCGCCCGCTCCACCCGCCACCCGGCCACGAACTCATCGCGCAACACGGTCGCAAAGAACCGCCAGAACCCGCGGCCCAGTGGCGCGGAATTCGGATCGCGTGCGGTGCCCGCGTGCACATGGTGGACCAGCAGGTGGGCGGAGACATGCTGACCGTTCATCAGCGAGCAATAGATGGCGGCGCCCAGCCTGCGCGAGGGTCTGTCGGGGCGGTGAATAAGCTCATGCGCGCAGGCATTCGAGACCTGACCGACATAAAGCCCCAACCCGATGCCGAGCGCGAGTTTCTGCCCCGGATCAAGGTGATCTCCCGCACCGATGGCCCAGACCCCGGTGCCCAGCAGCACGAAGTGCCCCCAGCCGAGCAGCCGAGGCAACCAGTGGCGCGCGGTTGGATCCGGATCACAGGCGATCCGAGAGCCGTCCATCAGCATCACCAGCGCCGTCATCGCGGCCGGCCCCGCATAGGCCCACACCCCGCCCGCAAAGGCTCCGACAGCCAGCAACAGGGCCGGCGCCAGGCTGGCGCTGGCAAAGGCCAGCGTGGAGGGTCGGATACCGATCATAGGGATTTGTTTACCCTGAGCGGGGCCGCTGGCCAAGCAATCGTCACCGTCGCAGTTAAGGTCAGAAGTTTCTGATGGGATACAGAGCGTCGGTTCTGGTCCTTCGGGTGCGCCCGATTGGCCATATGCTGGGCGGGAGCGGGCTGATATGGTCGCGCGAGCTAATCGGGCCGCAGCGCGCGCGGCAGCAGGGAGACGACCACAGATGGCACTGGACCGCACAGGGCAAGCACCGCAAAAAGGGGTGTGGAAATCGGGCAAGGGCAAGGGGCGCCGTCACACCAAAGGCCGCCAGCTGAATGATGCAGCCTGGGAAGAGGTGCGGGCATTGCTGGGCGAGACGCCGCGCGACCGGGATCTGCTGATCGAATTCCTGCATCTCATTCAGGACCGCTTTGGCCATCTGTCTGCGGCGCATCTGCGCGCTCTGGCCGAAGAAATGCGCCTGTCGATGGCAGAGATCTACGAGGTCGCGACCTTCTATGCGCATTTCGATGTGGTCAAGGAAGGCGAGACGCCGCCGCCCGCGCTGACAATCCGCGTCTGTGACAGCCTGTCGTGCGAGCTTGCGGGGGCGCAGGCGCTGAAATCCGCGCTGGAAGACGGGCTGGACCCGAGCGAGGTGCGCGTGTTGCGCGCGCCTTGCATGGGGCGTTGCGACACAGCGCCGGTGCTGGAACTCGGGCACGCCCACATCGACCACGCTACGTCCGCCAAGGTCGCGGCGGCCATCGCGGCGGGTGACACTCACGCGGTTGTTCCTGACTACGAGACATATGCGGCCTATGCGGCGTCCGGTGGCTATGAGACACTGAGCACCCTGCGTGAGGGTGGTGATTGGGAAGCGGTCCAGGACAAGGTCCTTGCCTCCGGTCTGCGGGGCCTCGGTGGGGCCGGTTTCCCCTCCGGCAAGAAATGGGGATTTGTGCGGGCCAATGCGGGGCCGTGCTATCTGGCGGTCAACGGGGATGAGGGCGAGCCCGGTACCTTCAAGGACCGCTACTATCTGGAGCGTATGCCGCATCTCTTTCTCGAAGGCATGCTGATCGCCGCCTGGGCGGTCGAGGCGGAGCGCGTCTACATCTACATGCGCGACGAGTATCCGGCGGTTCTGGAGATCCTGAGGCGCGAGATCGCAGCCCTCGAGGCCGCCGGAATTGTGGAGCCGGGCTACGTCGATCTGCGCCGCGGCGCGGGGGCCTACATTTGCGGTGAAGAAAGCGCCATGATCGAAAGCATCGAGGGCAAGCGCGGTATGCCGCGGCACCGTCCGCCCTATGTGGCGCAGGTGGGGCTCTTTGGCCGGCCGACGCTGGTGCACAACGTGGAGACGTTGCATTGGGTGGCGCGGATCTGCCGGGAAGGGCCGGAGATCCTGTCGTCGGTGGAAAAGAACGGCCGCAAGGGACTGCGCAGCTATTCCGTCTCGGGCCGCGTATCGGCCCCCGGCGTCTATCTTTTGCCCGCGGGCTCGACTATCACGGATATCATTGAGGCGGCGGGCGGCATGTTGCCCGGGCACATCTTCAAGGCCTACCAACCCGGCGGGCCTTCGGCGGGGATCCTGCCCGCGGCAATCTCAGACGTGCCTCTCGATTTCGACACGCTGCAGCCTTACGACAGTTTCATCGGTTCGGCGGCCGTGGTGGTGCTGTCGGATCAGGACAGCGCGCGGGGTGCGGCGCTCAACATGCTGCGGTTCTTCGAGGATGAAAGCTGCGGTCAGTGCACGCCCTGCCGGGTCGGCTGTGAAAAAGCCGTGAAGCTGATGCAACAGGACCGCTGGGACACAAAGCTCTTGCAAGAGCTTTCCACCGCGATGGTCGACGCGTCTATCTGCGGGCTGGGTCAGGCGGCGCCCAACTCCATCCGCCATGTGATGAAACACTTCGCCGACGAGATCTGACCGCCATTCCGACCCTCCCGCGGGTCGTCTGACCCCGGAGCTGCCACTGTGCCTGATCCGCTGTGGTGACCGCTGGCAGCCAAACGGTCCGTCTGATATGCGGTGCTTCCTCTGAGCGGCACTTGCTGGCAGGTCGCTCTGCACATTACGGCGTTGTTGATGCACGCGGTTTTTGCGCCTCGCGGTCTTCACATTTCGGGGAAAACAGTCGATGTGAGAAACGCGGGTTGCGGCAGGCCGTCGCAAGACGCCATCCGGCGTGCCACTCACAGTCTCCGCCACGCGACAGCTTTGACGAAAGGGCCGGGAAATGGCGTTTTTCAAAAAACTCAAGGACCGGCTTTTCAAGTCTTCTTCCAGGATCGACGAAGGGCTGGAGGCCATCGTCGAGGACGGCGGCACCGAGGAAGCGGTTGCAGAGGTGGCGCCGCCCGCCGATCTCCCCGTCGATGAGGCCATGGCCGCACCCGCCGCGGCACCCGAGATCTTGCCCGAAACGGTGGATCCCGAACCGGCACCTCTGCCCGTTGAGCCTGCAACATCATCCGAACCGCTTGACATAGCGCCGCAGGAAGACATTCCAGAGCCAGAGCCAGAGCCAGAGCCAGAGCCAGAGCCAGAGCCAGAGCCAGAGCCAGAGCCAGAGCCAGAGCCAGAGCCAGA
>NZ_CANMDB010000007.1 GCF_947496515.1 uncultured Roseobacter sp.
TGGTCGTTGGACTTCGTGTCTGACGCCTTTGAGGATGGCCAGCGGTTCCGCGTGTTGTGCATCGTGGATGATTGTACGCGCGAAGCCTTGGCAACTGTAGTCGATCGCTCCTTGTCTGGTGCCCGCATCACCCGCGAGTTGGAGATCTGATCCGACGGCGTGACCAGCCCGATATGATTGTCAGCGAGTTGCCATTGGATGCGCCATTGGTCCGAGCGACAATGGCGACGGAACAGAAATGACATCTCATGCTGTGCTGCGATGGTGCCAGGATACTGGCGTTGGCTGGCATTACATCGCACCAGGCAAACCGATGCAGAACGCCTTCGTGGAAAGCTTCAACGGCAGGCTGCGCGACGAATGTCTAAATGAGCACATCTTCGGCAACCTCGCCGAAGCCAGAAAGATCATCGAAAACTGGAGGATCGACTACAACACACAGAGACCACACACATCACTTGGCGGGTTGGCACCTGCCGTCTACGTCAATCTCAACCGCCGCACCCGGCCTGCCTCGCTTGAGCTCCGCAAAGGCTCCGCTCAGCAGGCCTTGACCGCAACCATATCAACAGCAAGAAACAGGAACGGATTCTACACCTGAACACCCCGGATCAGGGGGCTGGGTCACGACATATCCATAACGGGCGGTTGAGCACCTCGCGTTACACTTGAGGAATACCGTAACCGTTCATGGGATAAACGGCCCGTTTGCTCTCTCGACAGACTACTACGCAATCGGTCGAGAGAAGATATGCCGCTATACCATTTTTCAAGATGGCTTTGTTCGTTTGCGTGTTTACGGATTTCTGGCCTCGTTTTCTCGAGCCAACAACAGCTTCTGGCGGCATCGACCGTCATGATCCAAACCGCCAGAAGATCCCACCTAGCTGCATACTAAGGAAGACAGCTTAAAGACCAACGGCCACAAAAAAAGCATGGCTCATGGAAAACGACGACCTTGGAATGAATCGCACCCAAAAAGGAAATGGCGCTTCATCAGTTTACCTGATCATCGTTTTATCCTCAT
This sequence comes from uncultured Roseobacter sp., assembly GCF_947496515.1. Lineage (GTDB taxonomy): Bacteria > Pseudomonadota > Alphaproteobacteria > Rhodobacterales > Rhodobacteraceae > Roseobacter. The sequence goes on from NZ_CANMDB010000007.1 coordinate 1,028, forward strand.
GAATTTATGTGAGCCAGAACGACAAACCTCACAGAATGAAGTCGCCCGCGGTGTAATCGGTTGCCAGGACGCCCGGGCCATCGTTTATGCGGACCTCCAGATCGATAGCGCCGTCGTTGTTCACATTGCCATATAGCCGCGTTTGGCCGCCGAATTCCTGGACCCAGAGGGCCCCTGCGCCGAAGCCAAGGCCAGTCGCATTGGTAACTGCGCCAAGGAAGGTGAACGCCTGATTGCCCCCAAGCGTCGTATTGGCATCGATGGTCGATACGTCGATAACATCGCCGCCAAAGGTCCCGGTGCCCTCAAAGCCGATGATCGTATCCGCAGCCTCAAAGCTCGATTCCGCAACTGCGTTGAAGTCGAAGGTGTCGAATCCAGCGCCGCCATTCAGGGTGTCCACACCGAGACCGCCGACCAGAGTATCGCCCTCGTTGCCACCGTTCAGTACGTCGTTGCCGTCGCCGCCGTCAAGAAAGTCGAAGCCATCGCCGCCGAACAGAGTGTCGTCACCAGCCTGCCCAAAGAGGTCGTCATCTTGGGTCTGGCCATCGATGACGTCGTTGCCAGCGCCGCCCAACATCGTGTCGTCGTTTGCACCGCCGAACATCGTGTCATTGCCGGTCTGGCCGTCCATGACGTCACCGCCGCCGCCGCCGCCCATGAAGTCGTCGCCAGCGCCACCCAGCAACGTGTCGACCCCGGTCTCGCCGAAAATCGTGTCGTTGCCGTCTTCTCCATTGATGAAGTCGTTGCCGCCGCTGCCAAAGAGCGTGTCGCTGCCGTCGCCGCCGCGGATCGTATCATTACCTTCGCCACCGAATGCGGTATCGTCTCCGCCGCCCGCATCGATGGTATCGACACCGTCGCCGCCGCCAATCGTATCATTGCCGAGGCCTCCGAAGATGGAGTCGTTGCCCGCTTCGCCAAAGAGCTGGTCGTTATCGTCATTTCCGTCGATATAGTCATTCCCGCCCTGGCCATAGACCGTGTCTGCGCCGTTACCGCCCGACATCGTGTCGTTGCCGTCGCCACCGTTGAGCACATCGACGCCGTCACCACCAAAGAGTCTATCGTCGCCCCGCGCACCGAGAAGACGGTCATCGCCTCCAAAGCCAAAAATGTGCTCGTCATCGCTGGTGCCTGTGATGGTCTCCCCGGCCTCTGTACCCAAAATGACGGTCGGGCTCGGTTGCGGTGTGGGTTCGATGGTACCGATCGCGAAAGCCTCGCGCGCATTGCCAGGCAAGACACCATTTTCCAGATCCGACAGGCGAAGGACCAGCGTCTCAGATCCTTCAACTTGGGTGTCATTGTTGATCGGTACAGTGATCGATGTGGTGATTGCACCCGCGGCAAAGCTAAACTGTCCGCTGGCGCCAGCAAAGTCTGACCCTGAGTCGGCTGTGCCGTCGAGAAGACTGAAAGAGCCGGTCGTCGGCTCAGCGGTCGAGCCGATCCGACTGAGCGTAAACGTCATCACACCACCTTCCGGTGCACTGGTATCGCTCACCAATACACGCGGTGTGCCCAGCACTGCCGCGGGCGTGTCATCGTCGAAAATAATGCCCGTGGCGCTCAGAGTGGACCCACCGCCCGCAAAAACCGCCCCTGTTGGGTTCGACAGCTCAACCACAACGGTTTCGTTTTCTTCCGGCGTGTTGTCCGCCACAGTACGCACAAAGATCTGGCCGGTTGTGGTGCCGGCCGGAATAGTGAGCGTGCTGGCATTCACATCGAAGTCTTCAGAAACGATTGCGGTGCCCGAAAGCGCCTCGTAGCTGAAGGAAACCGGGCTCGTTGAGGGTTCGGACAGGGTAACCAGAAAGGTCATGAAATTGTCATTGCCGCTTGAGCCTTCGACAATTTCTCCGACTGTCAGCGAGATTTCTGGGGCCAACCCCAATGCGGTGTCGTCGTCGAACAACGTCGCCTTCGCAACGACACCGGTTTGGCCGCCCTCGATTTCAGGCGAGTTGGTTGTCAGCACAAGCTGAAAGCTCTCCATCTGTTCGGATGCCGTGTCACCGAACACGTCCACCGCGACAGATGCGATCGTCTGACCGGCCGCAAAGGTCACCTGACCACTGGCGCCCCGAAAGTCCCCGTTGCTCGTGGCGGTTCCTTCGACGGTGGTGTAGTCGAAGATGATCGTTTCGCCCGAAGGCTCCGACAGGCGTATTTCAAAGACTGCCTGTTTGATGCCGCTGTCGCCTTCCAGGATCGTGGTGTCCTGAATCGTCACAGAGCGTTTCAGGCCCGAACCATCATCGTCCAGTAGAACGGATTGGACTGTCATGCGCTCTTCGCCATTGGCGAGTTCGGCACCCAGCACGTTAAAGACTTCGACCTGAATATTCTCATCTGCTTCGACAGTGTTTTCGGCCGCTGTACGGATAAAAAACTGCGCCGAGGTCTGACCCGCCGGAATCGTTACGGTGGTGCCGTTGATATCGTAGTCCGCCCCTTCATCTGCGAGGCCCGAAAGCGCGCGATAGATGAAGGTGACCGGCGATAGCGAGGGCTCCGACAAGGTCGCGGTATAGGGAATGAAGTTGTCGTTGCCACTGGTACCTTCGACGGTTTCTCCACCTGTCACAGTCAGCGAAGGTGCGGTAGCAGACGCATCATCATCCATAATCGTGGCTACCCCGCCGGCGAAATCGACCGCGAGTTGATCCGCGTGTGCGGCGATGGGTGCAACCACGAGAGAGAACTTCTCGCTGCCTTCGATGGCCGTATCGCCTGAAACGTCAACGGCCACAGAAGCTACCGTCTGGCCGGCGGCAAAGGTCACAGTGCCTGTGGTCGCCGTATAGTCCGAACCGGCCAAAGCCGTGCCATCACGTGTCTGATACGTCAGCGTGATCGCTTCGCTTGCGGGATCCGACAAGCGGATCTCGAAAACAGCCTGTTTCGCACCACTGTCCCCTTCCAGCAAAGTCACATTATTGACGAAAGCTACCCGCTTCTGCCCCGATCCGTCATCATCGAGGATCACACCTTGAACGGTCGTTATAGGCTCACCATTCGACAGGACCGCACCTTGTACGTTGAAGATGTCGAGCTGAAGGCTCTCGTCTGTTTCGATCGCATTGTCCGCGACCGTGCGGACAGAAAACTGTACCGTGGTCTGTCCAGCGGCGATCGTCACAACTGTTCCGACGCTATCGAAGTCTGCGTCCTCGTCTGACGTGCCCGAATTGGCACGATACGCGAAAGAGATAGACGATAGCGCCGGTTCCGAAAGGGTCGCCGTAAAAGTGACGAAATTATCGTTGTTGCTAGACCCTTCCAACACATCCGCGCCCGTTACCGACAGAGTTGGGACACTGCCCGATGCGTCATCATCCAGGATTGTGGCCACGCCGCCCGCAAAATCCACCGCGAGTTGGTCGGCGTCTGCTGCGGTGGGGGCAACCACGAGAGAGAATTGCTCGCTGCCCTCCACCAAGATGTCGCCAGTGATGTCTACGGTAACGGTTTTCACCGTTTCTCCCGCCGCGAAAGTCACCGATCCGATCGCTGCGGTGTAATCCGAACCCGCCAGCGCGGTGCCGTCGCGGGTTTGGTAGTCAAGCGTTATCGCTTCGGTCGACGGTTGTGACAGGCGGATCTCGAAAACTGCTTGTTTGGTGCCAGCATCGTTTTCCCGCACGAAGGCGTCATTGACCAGCGCAGTCCGTTTCAGCCCTGTGCCGTCGTCATCGAGGATCACGCCCTGAATGGTCGTGCGAAGCTCGCCATTGGCAAGAGTTGTCCCTTGCACATTGAAGATGTCGACTTTGACACTTTCGTCCGCTTCAGAAACGTTATCGGCCACCGTGCGCACGAAGAATTGCACCGACGTCTGGCCTGCCGGGATGGCAATAATGGTACCAACGGTGTCGAAATCAGCTTCTTCGTCCGCCGTACCGGACCGCGCGGCGTATATGAAGGTGACCGGCTGCAGCAATGCCTCGGAAAGGGTCGCGGTATAGACGATAAAGTCGTCATTATTGCTGGAGCCTTCGATGATTTCTCCACCGGTAATCGTCAGCATTTCAATATCCTTAAGTTGTTTATAGTCGTTCAAATACAGGTCGGACCAGTAAACTCGTTTGTGGCGAAGCTTGTAAAGTGTTAACGAACCGGTGTCGGCGATCTTCACAATTCATTTGCAAAACGCGAACGGTTGCGGCACGCGCATGAGGCGTCGACACCCGAGTAGCATGGTGCCAGGTGAGGCCTGTCACGCTTTCGCGCCGGTCCAAGTGGTCGTTTAGGTCATCGCCGTCGGATGCGACCAAGGTCCAACAAGAGGCGCGGCAACGGTGGCACGATTTACGGTGCGCTCTTAAGTGCTCACAATTAGCGATCTCAACCCTTCATCATGCCGCCCACGAATGTCTCAGGATTGGTTCTGCCTTCTCGGGTTTGTGGGAAACACAATCCACGCTTTTTCGCGGCCTGTAATTCGTTTCAATCAAACAAGTACGAGCTTGTTTGAAGGGTGAGCCAGACGAGGTGATTGCTGCGATGAAACAGGCTCAGGCTGAGAGTGAGCAAAACAACCACAAGGCCTATACGCGCGCTGAACGATCGGTACCTACCCTCAGCAGCACAGACTTAGGGTATTGCGCAGAAATTCGGATTTCAATTGTAGCCTAGGCGAAAATAGCATTGATAGATAATCGCTGCACCTCGGTGAGCTTCCGAAGTATGTATTTGGTCTTCTGTTTGAGAAACCAAATCTGCAGAAAGCTTGGCTGATGCTTTTCCGGCCCTTCTGATAGCCGAGAGCCAAGGCGTTAATCGATATCTTCTTAAAATAATTCTCAAGGTTCCGGCTACCCTGAACGGTATATGTGATTTGGGTTCTCTCGAAAATACAATGCAAAAAGTCCAGGCTGATACTTGCCCTGACTTAGGCACCAACAGGTTCATTTCTTGCGCTCGGACCAAAATCGCAAAGAAAGCGAGCCATCTTAGCCGAAGCTGGTTTATTAACCTGGTAAACACGGTTCGGTCTGAGGCCAGCAATCGCAGAGAGCAGCCAAGACGTGACAAAGCCGACGGTCATGCGCGGCTCTTTGTTGTCCACTGAAAGGCGCATATCCAAATCTTTTGACTTTTGAGCGATCATCCCGCAGGTCTTGCAAGCTGGTTTTTTTCTTGGTCCTAGGTGTTCAGTCCCGGCATCTGGTGGATCGGATAAGCAATGGATCTGTCTGGCTCTGAAGTCCAGATCTTGCAGATGTATTCGTAAGGCGTCAGGCCGTTGAGCGTCTTTAACCTGCGGGCAAAGTTGTAGGCTGCGATGAAGTCTGCGAGATGCGTGCTCAGCTGATCACGAGTATCGTAGTGATACCGTTTGACGGTCGCGTCCTTGATCGTGCGGTTCATCCGTTCGACCTGGCCGTGCCTCGGGAAAACAGTCCCCCGGACTGTTTTCTGGCCCTCAGCACTCCACGGATGGTTTGGCTTTGTTAGAAGCCACTCGGTGGATTGATGACGAAACACCTCCTGCACCGCGCACGATCTACCATGAGACGAAGCTGGAGGCTGAGGCGATGGTGCGCCAAGAAGCCGGGCCTCATCTGAATGCTGCCATCGTTCGGATCAGCCGCTGCTTTCAGAAAACCCGGCAGAGATGGTGATCCACCGCCTATCACGGGGTGTCAGCGCGGGATGCCGCCTCTGCCCATCTCCATACAGCCGCAGCATGTGACGTGACCTGCACCCCTCTCATTGCGAGTGCTGCAACCCCCTTCCGACGCGACGATGCAGGAATGCTCGGATGTGATCTGCGCGCGGTGCTGGCCAGCCGCTGCCCGGCCATTCTGAATGCATTTGCATCACGAAGGTGGGAAGTGCCCCGGCGCATGGATCGGGTTCATGACAGCGCGAAGGCGCAGGATGTCTGGAAATGGACCCCACAGCACGACGCGCTTTCTATGTTGATCGCAGAGACTCCGGGGACGCCAGATCACTCCGACTTCCAACAAGGGGCCAGCGATCAGGATTGAAAATGTGCTGTCCCCCGATGATTTGGCCCAGGTCGCAGAGCGTCAACGCGCGCAGCAGTCGGACTGGCGCAAGGTTCCGAACGAAGGCTGTCTTTGAAAAGCTGGGGTTTCTGGTCTTGCCAGATGCCTTCCCGCCGCGTTCAGACACGCGGCTGTTGCTGCAAAACATGCACGTGCCGCCCGGTGTATCGGTTTTGGATGTGGGGACTGGCATGGGTGTTCTGGCTGTCGTGGCGTGCAAGGCCGGGGCCGAGCGCTGTGTTGCGCTCGACATCAATCCGCAATCTGTTCGAAACGCCAAAAGCAACACAGAGCGCCATCAACTAAACGGGCGTCTGGACATACGCCTGTCTGATGGGCTTGCGGCCCTGGCACCCGGCGAGCGTTTTGATCTTGTCCTTGCGAACCTCCCGGGTTGGGCAGCACCAGCCAGCGATCACGTGGAAGCTGCTCAATGGGACACGGGCTTTGCAACCAACAGAGCTTTCTTTGCGAAAGTGAGGAAATACTTGTCCCCTAACGGGCACATCCTCATGGCCAAGGCAAACTACCCCGGAATCAACGATGTTCCGGCGATGGCCGAAGAGAACGGTCTGATGGCCCGGATCGTCGCAGCGCAGGCGCCCAAAGAAGACGACCCGCGTCGGTACGTTATCTTGGTGTTCGCACAGGCTCAAAGGAGAGATCAATGGATCTTGGCCTACGGTGCATGTCGAGTTGCACCGGTAGGCTGAAATCACCGGCCAAAGCACTGTGTTTCGGGACGATGTGATCCACGTGGAGGCCAGACTTTGCGACATCCGTGCCGCTTAAGCCGCCGGTCACGGGTGGTATCTTGTTGTCGAGCATCACTGCCTCTTCATTTATTCGTTGGTTCGCCCAGACCAGTGCAGGGCAGAGCAGCAACGGATCATTGGGTGTCGGAAGTCATCAGGTCTGTCTGCTGTAAAAGGCTTTGTCTGGTTACGTGATTGGATGAAGTCTGGTCAGAGACGGTATTTCCATGGAACGAGCCGGATTGCGTCACACCATCGGCGTAGGTCAAATCGAGCACCACACGCGGGGCAAGACCTTCCGCGAAACGCATGGGAATGGCGCGGGCGAGGCCACCGGAGGACGGTGTCTGGTTGGCGGGGTGGCTTTCCCAAACTGCATTGCGTCTTCATTGGTTTTCGGTCGTATCCCGTCTCGGTTTCCATGCTGACCTGAACGCTGGAGAAGTCAGCGTCGCAAAGACGGTTTGGGAACAGGTTTTGATCATTACGAAGGCCTCCGCAAAACGCGATGCGCCCAGTGACCATGCTCTACAACAGATTTTCTCGATTGCATGAAGCTATTGAGCAACACGGGCGCTTTTAGTCGGATCGTCGCAGGACGGGCCGACGAGCACGGCGAGGAGAAGACCGCTATGATCGCCGCCATTGAAGCGGGGTTTCACCTGCCGGGCAATGGATCAGCGGCTATATCGGCCAAGACCTCTGTTCAGCAACTTACCAAATGTTGACGAGTTACTCGGCCTCTCTCGCCATTTGCCGTGCAAACGCCTGCAGGTCCGAGGACTGACGCCAGAATGCCGATTGGTTCAGATACGCATCGACAAACAGAAGGATACGCGCCTCAATCCCGGGCCGAAAAAATGAAAGAAACCCGACATACGACGAGCGCCAGCACGAACGCCAAAACCGGATCGGGGCAATATTTGGCGAGCGGCTTACGGCACCCAATAGGGCAGGTGTCTCGAAGTCTTCCGGTCCGCCACCGCCGCTACAGCAACCTTCATCTATCTGGTGTGACGCCGCGCCGTCGGGCGGTTTTTGAATGTGGGTGCAGACCGCGTCTATGACCTTGGCGTCGCTGCGCGTTGTGTCCGTGGCATGGCTCGAAGCTGCCAACGCCGGACATGTCATGTCCGTCCGCATCCTGCAGTCGCGCCGACGCAGCAAATCCTATGGCGGACGCAGCATCGCGATGGACCAACGGGATCAAAGAGTGGATACGATACGCCCTGGGCAAGGCGGTAAAGTGCAGCAACCGATCGTTCTGATGTAGTTTGCTTAAGCCCGATCTTATCCTCAAAAAGTCCAATCATCGCACAGCCGACGCATCATTCGGCAGAAGAACTGTTCCGCGATACCTGCCTCCATCATCGCCCCCCAAGTCATGGAGCTAAAGCGTCAAACCGGGTTCAAACTGTAACGCACTCGGCCAGTGGGGTCGGATCAAAAAGTGCTGCGGGTTCAAGAAGCCAAAGATGGATCCGGTGAGCAACCGCTTCCACGTCATGCGCCAGGCATCCGAAACAACGCGTTGCGTCTGCGACCGGGGGCGATGCAAGCACCGCTGCACGCGCCGAAGGCGAGTTGGTCCGCACAGCTGGCTTGACCCTGTGCGGTCATGAAGGACGGCGTTGGCGGCAACGGCAGCTATGACTGGCAAGGCCTCGCGACAACATTGCGAAAGATGTCAGCCTTATCTGTCACATTCACCCAGACGGACGCTACTTTGACAAAATCGTACCGATCGCAATGCCAAGGAGCGCGCCACCAATTACGCCATTGTTATTGTTTGACGAGCTGTTCCGGCGCTTGGTTGTTGCCCGTGGAGCAGTCGCAGTATGCGTGTAAGGCGTGTACCGGCCTTCGGTTTGCGCCACCAGCAGTTCCAACTGCGGGATGCTCAGAAATCCGGTCGGTTGCAGCCCGTTGCTGGCCTGCCAGTTGGAAATCCCGCGCCGGGTGTTATTGCCCCACAAACCATCCACGGTGCCCACATTGTTACCCGTGGCGTTCAGCCGCGCCTGAACGTTGCCACGCCCGGTGCGGTCAAGATTGATGGACGCTTCCGTAGCCTCACCGGTGATCTGACCCCGCAGTGCCGCGGTCACGGGCAGTTGCAGGGGGCCAACCTCGTTGATGGCGGCACTGCGGGTGTTTGCTGCCGGCTGGGGCTGGGGCAGGCGCGCGGATGCAATCTGTGTCGATCCTCCGCCCTGCGCTTCTTGCAGGCGGCGGATCATCCGGCGGGCATTGTTGGCGTAAAGCCCTGTGGGAAAGCTCTCAAGATAGGCTTTGTAATCCTCAACATCACCAGTTTCGCGCGCCAGATCGAACAGTAGTTTTTGTTCTTCCAGCATGGATCGTGAGGGCGCCGCTGCCACGTTTGTGTCAACCGCTGCCTGTGCGACGGGTGCAGGCTCCACTCTGTTCACACGGTTAAGGACCACCGGACCTGTCAGGGACACGTTGATCCAGGGACGCTGTGCCTGATCCGTGCTCTGGTAGACATCACCTGTCACCCGGCTGAAGACTTCGGCGATATCGGTGTTTTCCGCGTCAATATGCTTGAGCAGCGCCGTGGTGAAGGGCGAATTCAGGCCATCCCCATCCAACGCGACCTGGCCGGGACTGGTTGCGAATGCAATAGCCATGCCCTTGCCATTATCCTGAACCTTCATCTCTGCCAGACCGCTCGACACGGCGGCAGACCGTGTGGCGCCCATGGAGCGCGATAGCGTTTGCGACAGCGGGTTGTCACGGCAGGCGTCCAGAAACACCAGGTTCACCGCGTTTGACAAAGACATCTGGCGGGTGACGAAATCCACCGACACGGCTTCAAAGTCCAGCGCCGTTTCATCCTCGAATACGGCGTCTACCGGGACGAGGTAGTTGGTACCGTTCACCGACATGCCATGACCTGCGTAAAAAAACATATTCACATCGGAATCGCGCGAGGCACGGGCAAAATCACGCAGCAGGCGTTCCATTCCGATCTTGTCGAGATCAAATCCCACATAGGTCTCAAAGCCAAGGCTTTCGAGCTTGTTGGCCATGGCCTCGGCGTCATTCACCGGATTGGCCAGCGGTGTGGAGTGCTGGTAGGCACCATTGCCGACCACCAGCGCCAGTCGGCGTTCAGCTGCTGCGACCGACGCGGTCAGCACGGTTGCTGCCATGACCACAAAGCCCATCAAATAGATAAAAATACGCATTTTGGTACCTCGTATGTCAGGAAAGGGGTTGGACGTTGATGATCTCAACGCGGCGGTTCAAAGGGTTCATCAGGTTCGTGGGGTCCATCGGACGGGACGTCCCATACCCCGTCGGCACAAGCATGGTGCGGGGAACCTCGTAAAAATTCACAAGATGATCCACGACGACTTGCGAGCGCATCTCGGACAGGCGCTGATTGTAGGCCAGATCGCCCCGGCCATCGGTGTGACCGGCGACCTGAAACGACATCCGGGACAGACGGGTGTCCAGCAAGGCCTTGGCCAGTGAGCGCAAGGCCAGCATCCCATCGGCGGTCAGTTTGATGGAATCCAGTTCGAAATTGATCGTCATGCTGATCTTGGGCAGGTCAACCTCCATCGGAAGCTGCCCCTGAATATTGATCCCGCGCTTGGCAATGCTGTTCATCGAGCGCACGACCGGCCCGGTATTCTGCGGCAGCAGTTGTTGAATGATCGACTGGCTGTCGAGATTTTGCTGTGCAGGCGCGGTTGTCGGTATGGCAAGTGCGACGCCGAACGCTGCAATTAATCCGATTTTCTTCAATGATGCCTCCACCGTTAAATGTAAATGCGGTTGTGCGCCGTCAGGGCACAACCGTAATGTGCAAAACCTCGGCCGAGATTTCGCGGCTTCCAATACCTTGATGCTCTTCCTGCATCCCTTTGCTCAACAGACCGAGAAACCCGTTCTGATCCAGAGGTGCGCCGTTCGCGGCCAGGGCAAACTGCCCCCGCGGCCCGATTTCCAGGGTGTCCAGGCTGTCGATCGGGCTGCGGGATGTGACAACGATAATCGCCTCAGAGCCCGCCGGAGCGGACGCAGTGTAGAGCTGTCGTCCTGCAACCCCGTCACCAAAGAGGATGGTGGACCGAGGCCTGTATTGCTCGCGCAGCAGGCGGGTGCGGGGCGTCAGATTGACCACGCTGCCATCAGCCTGAAGATAGACGACATAAACAAAGGCGAAGAAATCCGGCGTCGTGACTTCGAACGCAAGGCTTTCCTTGAAGGCCACCCGCGTTTTGTCGGACAAAAGCCGCACCCCGGGTTTCGCATTGGAGGTCAGGGGCAGCTCAAGCGCCTCAAGTGCTGCGCAGGCCGGGAAGGGCTTTGCCGTGACCGAAGCCACCGTCTGAGCGCCGTAGGTTGACGCAAGCTGCGCGCGGTCCTCTTCGCCCTGAACGTATCCGTTCAGCCGCAGTTGACCGTCACCGCTCAAGACCCAATGCAGCGTCGCACATTCCAGAGCCGTGCGGTACCGGATGCGCGGGCTGATGTCGTCGATGCACCGGTCGATCACATCGACGCGGGCCGGCACGTTTTCAACCACCAGTTCCTGAAACGCGTCCTTGCACAGTGGCTTGGCCGTCAGCACGAGAGGGTGGCGCGCGATCTCCGTGGCCAGCTGAGACGGCTCCCCTCTGCCGACGCCCGGTGACGCCACCGTCAACGCGCTCTCCAGTTCGTTCAGCCGCCGTTCAGCGTCAAATATGTCGGCACGCAATGCCGATACTGCGCCAAAGCCCTGATTGACCAGAGCACCTATGTTTCCAATGGCGTCAACCTGCTGAGCCGCCCCAGCAAGTGGGGCCACGATCAGCCCAGCCGCAAGCAGCAAAGCCCGGGTATGCGACAGCGGGGTCATCCGCAGTAGGCCTTTGCCGCGTCAACCCGGACGGTAACCCGCCGGACTTGCCTGAGCAGATCGCGCGCCCGAAAGTATCTGGCGTCCATGTCAATCTGGGATCCATCGGCCTCGGCAATGCCCTGGTCGGGCCAACAGGTTTCGAGATGAAGCGCCAACTCGGCCATTTCGGCGCGCGAGACACCGGCCAACTCCGCTCCGGCCGTATCGACCATGTTAACCATGATGGGGTTGCAACTGTCTTCCGCAAAGCTCGGCTTGAGCGCGTCGAAAGACGTCAAAAGGGTCTGGCTGAGCCTCAGCCCGTTTTCGATTCCATCGAAATAGCCATCCAGCTCTGCCGGTGATTTCTGGTTGCCGAAATTGTCGGCAAAACACAGCAGATCCGCCCGTGTCCGCGTCAGAGCCTGCCCGCCGCCGGACACGACTGCAACCTCGTCTTCTGGCTGGGCCGCACCCCCGCCTTCGGGGTTATTCTGTAAAGATTTCAAAAGGTTGATCTGATATCCCGCATCCTCGATGATCTGATCCAGCGCGTCCAAACTGATCTCGTCTATCAGCCGTTCGACGAGCGCATCCGCTTTGACTGATGCGGCGTTCAACACCCCAAAGCAGATGGCGCAACCAAGCAGAGCTGTACGGATAAAAGACGCCATTATGTTCCGAAAAAATCAATAGTTGAAAGAAGTGCTTTTACTTACGATAGTGATCTGACGGTTGACCGGCAACATTCTTGTGAAATTTACATTAAATGAATATTCAAGTGTCAGTGCTGAGGGTGCTATTTGTAACTTTGCTTTGCGGTCCGGCGGCCGCGAATACCGTACCAACGCTTCTCGATGCTTTGGGAGAACCCCGTCTTGACCAGGACGTCGTCTGTGCCGACATCGCGCCATTGGAACGCGGCAAATTTCGCAAGTGCCGCGTGCGCTGGATCGCCATCGAACTGGACGCGGTCAAAGACGAGATCGAGCGGCTTCGGGCGGACCGCATCGAACAGGAGCGTAACGCGGTCTGGGATTGGCTGAACGCCACGCCGGTTGAAGATTGCGATGCCGTCCCCGAGATCGAGATTGCGAAGTTTCCGTTCTGCGCGGCAACCAATGACGCGGCAGGGCTGACCCTTTTGGCGCGTCATGAGAATGGCTTGTCAGAGTTGCGGACATTGCGCGAACAGCTTGCGGGCCAGTTGTCCGATTTGCAGACTCGCCTCGAGGCGATCAAGCAACGGCAAGGTGCGCTGACCAGCCGCTTTGACGAACCTCTTGCAGCCGAGCTCGAACCGCTGCTGGCCCGGTTGCGGGAACTCGACGCGCAGACCCAGTTGATGGGAATGATGAACAAGGCGGAACTGGCGTCGGTCTCATTGGCGGAACCGGTTGTTGCCTTGCGGCTGATGCAAGCATCGGCAGGCACCGATCTGCGCGAGGACGCATCCGCATCCGCAAGCGTTGTGGCCTCGATCCGGTCGGGCGAACGCCTTGTCGTGATAGAGACAGACGATCCGCAATCAGAGTTTATTCCGGTGGTGCACGGCCTGTCAGGCTTTGGCTACGTGGCACGCACCGATCTCGAACAATAACAGAAGGGCACGATATGTCTGAGTTTCGCACGGGTTTTCAAAGGAGCAGAACCATAGGGCGCGTCAAAAGCGCGGTGCTATCTGTGGTCTGCGCCGCGGCGTTCGGCACGATGTCAGTGGCGCAATCTGAAACACCCACGCTACGGATCACCACAGGCGGACCCAGCGGTACCTATTACGCCATCGCCCGGGACATTCAGAACATCCTGCCGGATTCAATCCCGTTTGAAGTGGTGCAGAGCGATGGCTCTGTTCACAATCTGCGACGCCTGCTGGCCTTTGAAGGGTCCGAAGAGCAGGAATATTTTCAACTCGCTTTGGTACAGGCGGACGTGCTGGCGCAATTGCGGGACCGCGCCGAAGGCAGCGATGTGCTGCAATCCATCGTCAGCCGCATCAAGGTCGTCATGCCGCTTTATGTGGAGGAAATCCACGCCTACACATTCGCCACCACGCAGCTGCTGAGCTTTGAGGATATCCTGTCGCGGGAAAACCTGTTCATCAATGCGGGGCAGGAAAAGAGCGGGACGAACCTGACCACGCGCTGGCTTATCGAGCAGGTTTTGCCCGATAATCGTGACATTCAGTTGGTGAATGTGAATGTCGGCCCGGGTCTGCCTGCGATGGGTGGCTCTTATGACGTGTTGTTCGATGTCTCGGGGGCACCAAATGACCGCGGGCGGAGTATCGCAAAAGAACGGGACATCACCTTGGTGCCGATTGACGTGCCGGAGCTGTATGAGTTGCCGGATTCGCCCTATGTTCGGACGAAAATCACCCAGGATCACTACTCCTGGTTGACCCGCGACATCGAGACGATGGGGGTTCAGGCGTTGCTGGTCACGTTCGACTATGACGAACGCAACCCCTTCTGCCAGCAGATCGAGCGTATGACGCGCACCATTCTTGAACGGCTGCCCGCGCTGAAAGACCCGGCCACAGATGCCAACCCCGCATGGGCCGAGGTCAACCCGCTAGAGGGCAGTCAGCGCGCAGACCTCTACCGGTGTTCGGCGCCGGTTTTGCAGGGCAACTAGGGATGCGTCTGCTGCGATGCATAAGGCTCTGTCTGGCCGGGATTGTCATCGGCAGCGCGTCGGCGGTTGCGGCAGATGTGCTCGAGAGCCCCGACCGTTTCGCCTATGTGATCGGCAATTCCGCCTACGAGACATTCGGTGGTGACAAGATCGAGGGATCGCCCTTCAACCTCGTTACGCCAGCCAATGACGCCCGCCAATACGCTGATGCGTTGGCGCGCTTGGGATGGACTGTTCTCAACGAGGCTCGCGTGGAACGCGCGACCGAGGCGATCCGGCGCGAGCTCGAAGCAGCGCTGAACCAGATCACCCCCGGATCCGAAGTCGTGTTTGTCTTCAGCGGGCATGGCTTCTCGATCAACGATACGAATTTCATCGTGGGGATACCTGCGTCGGGCGAAAGCTACGCGTCGGTCGAGGAAATGGTCAGCGGGTCCATACCCATCGATTACATCGTCGAGCGCCTCGACAGCCGGGATCCAAGCCGGATCATCCTGATCATCAATGCCTGTGGTGATCAGCCCTTGCTGGATTCCGTTGGAACGGCCCCGGCGCGGGTCAGCTATCCGAATGTCGGCGCGGAGGTTCTGATCCTCTATAGCTCGTCGCCGCGCGGCGTTGCTTACGACTTCATCGATAGTCAGGAGCGCGCGACCCGCGACCAGGAAGAGAACCTCAACTCTCTGTTCACAAGGTCCTTTCTGAAGCAAATTGAAGAAGATCAACCGCTGCTCGCGGCATTTACGAATGCGCGGATCGAGACAGAACGCCTCAGCCTCAAGGCCGCGGCTTTTCGCGGCCTGCCGCCGCGTTCGCACCGCCAGATCCCGCATATTGTGCACGATACGATCAACGGACGCTTCAATCTTTTTGACCCATCGGCCACCCTGATCGAAGCCTCGCAATCCGCGGACTGGCGGCTGGCCCCGTCCTCTTGCCGGGTGAACGAGAACAGCCTGAACGAAGCACTGGCCTTGCGTGACGCCAGCCCGAACCCCAGCAAAGAGGATCTCGATGCGCTGCGGGCGTGTATTCTGCAAGCGGGCTTGCAGGATCTTGGTGTCGATAAAATCACCTTCGACGGTGCCCGTGGTGGCGTGGTCTTTTCCAGCGTCTCCGCTGACAGCGCCTTCAAAAAAGCGGACCTTGTCAACAGCATTTCGATTGTTCGGGTGGATGGAGCACCGGATCGTGTCACGCTCCGGGACCTGAACCAGTTTCAGGAGGTCCTTTACGAAAACGTGCGGCGCCCCGGCACCACCATGTATTTTACCCGTGTCGGGGCCCCGGAAACCGGTGGAGGGTCGAGTTTTGTCATTCATGAATATTGAAAACTGCACGAAAAAAGGCGCGCTGTGCGCTCTGACCATGATGACGTGGTCCACAGCAGCAATCGCGTCCGAGTTCATCATTCTGAGCGCGCCAGAAAAAATCGAGGTGCGCGAGACAGTGAGTGAGAGCGCGGGCACGATGTCGGGGGCGCATAGCGCGCGCATCAGGGCAAATGCCTTGATCGCCAGCCTCTTTCTGTCGAAGTCAGAAACGGAGACCACCGCGCAACCTGGGCAATTCAAGATCGCGCCGATTGTGGTGCCAGCGGTCGTAGAAGAGATGGAAGAGAACCTGCGCCTTTGCATGAACCTCAATACGATCAATGGTCACTATAAACTCATCGGATACGCCGAAATGGCGAAAGTTGAGAAGACGGGTTCAGCGACAGATCTGGTGGCCTTGTCGTTTGAAAGCGAGCACGCGCAAACCATCGGCAACCGGTACGGGGACAGTTCGTTTATCGGCCGCTCTTTCATCGCTACGGCCTGCGCATCCAGTCAGACCTCCTACTACATGCCGGTCAGCTTTGCGGACGATCCTGATACGTTGAACATCACGTTCGAGGTGACAAACGGCACCGTGGAGGCCGTTCTCTATGCCATCGGCGAGGACGGTGTGACAGCGCGAGAAGGCGCTGAGATGACTTGCCGGGCCACGCGTCGGCTCACCAAGGGCTTTGACTGTGAGGTCAACCTCGCTGGTCTCTTTGACACAGTCGATGTCGAGGACTACTCTGGCCTCGTCGAGCTGGGCCTCACCATCACCGACAAACAAGATACGTCTTACTTTGCCACGCGTATCTCTGTTCCGCGTCCATGATCGATTGGCTGTATGGCTGGGCCGCGCGACAGCTGGGCCCGAGAGAGCGTAAATTTCGCTGGTTTCTGATCACGATCTTCAAGGTGCTGCTTATCCCCCTGAGCCTGGGCGCGGTCATTGCCCTCGGCACGCTGGCTTTCAGCATTTTTGCTTTCTTCAATCCCGATCAGACACGTGGAAACGCCGTTTTTGTCATTGCCGCGGAAACCGACCGCCTCTCGTTCGAAATCAGCGAAAGCCCGCAGAAGACCAAGTTTTTCATAGACGGCGCTACCATCGCCTTTGAGAATACTTCTGTCGTCGACGCGGATGCGCCAGCAGACTCTCAGGAACGCTTTTGTCTGTCCGGATGGATCGAGGCACTGCCGGGAAGTACAGTCGACCTCATGGTGATCGAGGGACGACAGGCGGCACGGATCACCGAAGGTACCACCGTTCTGAGCAATGGAAGCCGCCGTTTTGCTCTGAATGACACAGACGATGCAGAGAGTACGACGCCAGCAAACGCGCTGATGGCCGCTCCGTCGAACACGCCTGATGGCGCGACACCGGTGGTCATTGAGGCGCTGAGCATGCAAGGCACGGTGCAGATCCGTGATGACGCGGATTGCCCGTCTTCGCTCCGCAGCGATGACGAGGAGGTTGCCTTTGCCCCGCGCAACGAGCCGATCTTCATCGACGGCCCCGGGCAGATCGGTCAACAGACGGACGTCATTCAGTCCAAAGAATGCTCGGGCAATGCCAGCGACTGCGAGGAGGCAGTGTCTCGGCGCATCATGGAGCCGGGCCGTACCTACATCACCGGAGACATCGACATCCTGGCCCGCGAAAAGCTCTGCTGGGATCAGATCCGGGGGCGTGACTGCAATGGATTATTTCGCCTCGATGCGGATTCGGTTCCGCTGCCGACAGGCGCGTCGGTGCAGGGGGTGCTCGCCGACGAGCTTGAAGAGCCGACCCCTCTTTTCGGTCAGGTTCACTTCGATGGTGCGTTCTATGTTGTGAACGTCTGGTCAAATGCCAACTGGATCGCGCTGACATTTCCAATTCAGACCATTGAACGGTCTCCTGACCCATCGAGCGAAAGCGCAGCCGAGGGCATTGATACGTTCGAAATAGCGACAGAACTTTCCTACAACGAACTTCGGTTGTCATTTCTGGACCAGATCCTGACAGATGCTTGGCTGTTGGTTGCCGCAACCGCCCTTTTGACGCTTCTCAGCTGGGTCTTGAGCGTGTTGCAGATCGAACTGGATATGGTGCCACAGCAACTCGGCAACAAACCCAAAGAGAATGTCGAGCCAGTCACCACTGCCTCACCTGCACAGTCGCCGGACAGTACGGCACCGCCCGATCAAAACAGTTAGTTTTTTTTACGTAGGTTTGAAACGCATCCCACGGCCATTTCGGCGTCGTTCAAATCAGGTTTATCTGCCGTCAATAACTGTCGATCACCGGTATGCCGAGCGGCCTTATCGGTTCAAGGACCGGCTGCGCATCGACATTTCTGGGCCATCCGCTCCCGGCCTCTAAGGCTGACGCAGCTTTTTCCGGTGTGGTCGAAAAATCTGCTTCAGGCAGGATCGCTTGGTCGAACTCTGATGATATCCAAACCGGCGCCTTTGTGATCCGCGTTCAACCCTCAAAGAGGGCATGCTGCGCGTTGCGACCTGAAACTCTGACCGACCGCCGCACGCCGACCCATCGTGGCGCGGGCTTCGGTGCCACTGACTGCTTCGGAAGAGAAACTGCATCAAGTAGTGAGAGAGCCATTTCTGCCTCAGCTCCAACTCATAGTTCAACCTGTCGTGGCTCAGCCGCTTCGGTCACGGTTGAAATTAGGCCGGAACGGCCTGCAGATGTCGGCTGATTTCCCTGCTCAAAGGCATCGTCCCGGGACCTTTCCGGCAAAACTGTTGACAACTAAGCGAATTCGAACATGCTAACTGGTCTGTTGGCCGGACCAGTATATCAGCCGGGCACAATCCTAGGGAGGACATCGATGAAATACTTTCAACAAATAGCTGCTGCGGCCGCAATCGCCTTGGTGGCCGGCGTTGTGCACGCCGCCGATTACCCGGAGCCGGTGCGCAGCACTTTCGTCATCAAGGACTTCGCCTTTGAGGATGGCGGAACACTGCCGGACATGAACGTCAGCTATCTGACAATCGGCGATCCGGCCAACCCGCCGGTCCTGATCACCCATGGCACCACCGGGCAGGCAACCTCGATGCTTGGGGCGGCTTGGGCCGACAATCTGTATGGTCCCGGTCAGCCGCTCGACGCGGAGAAGTATTTTCTGATTTTGGTCGACGCTATCGGTGCCGGTGAGAGCAGTAAGCCCTCTGATGGCCTGCGCGCCAGTTTTCCCGAACATACCCTGCTTGATATGGTGAAAGCCCAAAAAATGCTGCTGGAGGAGGGTCTCGGCATTGACCGGCTACATCTCAAGATCGGCTTTTCAATGGGCGGAATGCTGTCGTGGACATGGGCGACGGAGTATCCTGATTTCATGGATGGCGTCGTACCGGTCGCGTCGCTGCCGGGGCCGATGGCGGGGCGCAACTGGATGATGCGGCGCATGGTGATCGATGCGGTGCGGGACGATCCCGCGTGGATGGGCGGCGACTATGTCGAGCAGCCGCCGATGCTGCGCTACCAGAGCGCCTGGTTCGGCATTGCCACATCAGGTGGCAATCTGCGCCTGCAGGAGCTGGGTGCGACCAACGAGATGGCCAGCGCCTATGTCGACGAGCGCAAGGCCAGTCAGAAGGTGGGTGACGCAAACGATGTCATGTACATGTGGAACGCCTCTCGCAACTTTGACCCGTCGCCCAAGCTGGATCAGATCACCGCCAAGGTGATGGTGATCCTGTCCGAGGACGACGAACGCAATCCGTTGGAATTGCCGATGCTGACGGAAGGTATGGCCAAGATCGCCGATGGGCAGGTTGTCGTGGTGCCCGAGGGCCCGGATACCAGAGGCCACGGGACGACTTATAATGCAGCCGCCTTTGCCGACACGCTGGCGGTCTGGATGGCCAATCTGCCCAACGCACCGGAGTGATACATGCCGGGCCGCTCTCTTCTTCGGAGCGGCCCGGCACGCCCGCTCAGGTGCGCACTGCGGCGTCCAGGAACAGACGCGTGGTCGTGTAAATGCGGGTCGAATGCGCGATGAAGGCGTCGCTGGCAGCAGCAGCGTCTCCTGCCGCAATCGCATCCCGGATCGCAAGATGATCTGAAAGGCTCACCTGTACCGATCCTGGCTGGGCCACGATGCGACGGCGGTGATCCAACAGAAAATTGTAGAGCGACATTGCCATGTCGAACAGCGCGTCGTTGCCTGCCGCGCGGTAGACCAGCATATGAAACTCGCGGTCGCACAGCAGAAAGCGCACGGGATCACCCTCGCAGGCGCGCTGCGCAGCGAGCGACGTATCAAGATCTGCGAGCAATTCCGCCGTGACCCGCTCCGCAGCAGCGCCAGCCAACCGGCTTTCGACAAGCAGGCGGGCGTCGTGCACCTCTTCCAGATCATAGTCTCCGGTCAGGCCCAGATCCGCCGCTCCCCGAACCAGCGCCGAGACGTCGGATTTTGCAACGGTCGTCCGCGCACCGTGGGCGACGCGCAGGATGCCGTGTGCCGCGAGTATGGCAACTGCACCCCGAACGGAATCGCGGCTGACCGACAGTGCCGAGGCGAGTTCACGCTCGCTTGGCAGCTCATCCCCTACCGACAGGACGCCAGATGCGATCAGCGTCGCCAGTTTCTCCGCGATCACATCGCGTACGGAGCGACGCGAGACGTTGCCCATGATCTCCTTCGTATCCTCGAAGGCGAGTTTTCGTACTGTGCCCATATTCCGCAAATCCGTGCCGTCTCATCTTTTCGTTGCGGGTGATAGCAGGTTTGGCGCTGCGACGGTAGCGCGGCAGGTCACACCGTAAAGATAACGTTGACTCGTTCTGTTTACTGGTACAGTGTTCGGACCAGTAGTCCAAAGCGGAGAGCTCCGCGCCAGCCTGGGGAGGAGGGTCGAGATGGATGCACAGACCCTCTTGGCGGAGGACGGAACCGGTCGCGCGCATGTTCCGCGCCGGTCGATGAAGGAAACAATCGCTGACAAACTGGCGACGCTGATCGCATCTGGGGTGCTGTCCGTTGGTGATGAGCTTCCGGCGGAGCGTGACCTTGCCTCGGTCATGGGGGTCAGTCGGGAGACGATCCGCGGCGCGCTCTTGATCCTGTCCACCCGCGGCATCCTAACCGTGGTGCAGGGGGCGAGAACCACGGTTGCCTCAATTGACGTGGGTGAGATGGCGCTGTCAGGCATGCTGTACCGCGATGTGATGACCTATGGCCTTGATGAGGTGCATGAGGCCCGGTTACTGATCGAAGCCCGCATCGCACGGTTGGCGGCGGCGCAGATCGAGACCTCGGCCCTCGACAGGCTGAGTGATCTTATTGCCGCGCAGGAGGCGGCTGGGGCCGATCCTGTGCGCTTCCTGATCTCGGACCGAGAGTTCCACACGGTTGTGTATCGCGCCTGTGGAAATGGCGTCCTCTCAGATGTGGCCACCACGCTTTACGCCTACCTTCTCGATCACCGTCGCCGCGTCATTGCGCGGCCCGGGGCGATCCAGACCAGCATTTCAGACCACCGCGCCATCCACGATGCGCTGGCACGGCGCGACGCAGATGCGGTCGCCGCGGCCTTCGCCGTTCATGAGCGCCGTATTTACGAGACGACCCGCCAGATCATGCCAAAGGCAGGCACGGCGGCAAGACCCACCAACGGAGGAGGAAAAACACCATGATGACCCGCAGAAAGCTAACCGCTCTGGCCATGTCGGCCCTGACAGCTGCGACCCTGACGCTGGGTGCGCCCGCGCTGGCCCAAAGCAAAGGCGAATTGGTCTATATGACCCCCGGTCTCGATCTCGCCTTCTGGCGCTACGTTTCCGAAGGCGTGAAATCGGTCGCCGAGACCCAAGGATACGGTTTCGCCGCCCTCGACAGCACCAATGATCCACAGACCCAGTTGCAAAATGCACAGGATGCCATCGCGCGCGGCGTGGCGGGCATCGTCCTGTCGCCTACCGATAGCAGCACGGCCCCGGCGGTTCTGTCACTGGCGAAGGATGCCGGAATTCCGGTCGTCATTGCCGACATCGGCACGGATTCAGGAGAGTTCGTCTCGGTCATCGGGTCGAACAATTATGAAGGTGCGAACGGTGTCGGAGCGGCACTGGCCGAGGCGATGAAAGCCGCTGGCAAGGACGATGGCAGCATTGGCATCGTCGGCATCAGCCAGGCACGCCTGAACGGCCAGGCCCGTACCAAAGGTTTCGAGGATGCAGTCGAAGCAGCGGGGATCGACGGCAAGGCCGGGCTGCAACAGATGCAGGCCTATACGGCGGATGAAACCTTCAAGTTCACGCAGGATATGATCACGGCCAACCCTGACATGACCGGCATGTTCGTGCAGACAGATGGTCCGACGCTGGGGGCGTTGCGCGCGATCAAGGCCGCGCGGATGGATGGTGAGGTTCTGGTCGGCGCCTTCGACGGTATTCCGGAATTCGTTCCGCTTTTGCAATCGGGTGAACTTGTGGTGTCCGGCATGCAGCAACCCTATCTGATGGGCGTCCGCTCCGCCGAGGCGATGATAGAACATCTGGACGGCGGCACACCCCAGAAGGAGATCACGGTTCCGATCCTGATCGTCACGTCCAGCAACATCGAGGAGCTGCTGCCGACGATCAAGGAAACCGTTTTCGCAAATGAGATCGACTGAAGCAGCGACAGTGCCGGGGCGGCTGTGATTGCCCCGGTGCCCCTGATCCACGGATGACCATGCACCAGTCCCAAACCCGCGCCGAGCCGCTTCTGACCGCCCGCGGTGTGTCCAAGTCCTTCGGCAAGACCCAGGCTCTGACCGATGCCTCTCTCGCCTTGCGGCCAGGGGAGATCGTGGGGCTGCTCGGGGCGAACGGGGCGGGAAAATCAACCCTGTCGCGCATCATTTCCGGGCATCTCCGACCGTCGGGCGGTGATATCGCTTTTGGCGGTACGCCGCTTGCCTTGACCTCGACGCGCGACGCTTTGCGGCGCGGGATAGCACTTGTCGCGCAGGAAACATCGCTGGCGCCCGACATGACCGTGCTGGAAAATATCTTCCTACCGGATCTCGCAACCCCAGGACGGCTCTCCTTTCGGGCTATGCGCGACAGGGCCGGTGAATTGCTGTCCGGTCTGGGTCATGAACACGTCCTGCCGCTGGACGCCGAAGTGCGGCTGCTATCCGCGGCGCAAAAGCAACTGGTGGAAATTGCCAAGGCGCTGGCGCTTGATGCGCGACTGGTGATCTTCGACGAACCCACAGCCTCCCTGTCCATGACCGAGGTCAACCGGCTCTTTGACATCATGGCGCGCTTGCGCGACGGAGGCCGGGCGCTGGCTTTCGTGTCGCACCGGCTTGAGGAGGTTTTTGCCATTACCGACCGCGTGACAATCCTGCGGGAGGGGCTCGCGGTCGCCGAGGATGTCGCGACATCCACGCTGACGCAGGGCGACATCATTCAGCATATGGTAGGTCGCGACATCGGTGCAATCTACACGAAGCGCACCGCCGCCGACACAGTGGTGCAAGACATCGCCTTCGAGGTGCGGGGCCTGTCATCCGCACCCTACGTTCGGGACATGAGCTTCGCTGTCCGCAAGGGCGAGATCCTGGGCCTTGGCGGGCTAGTCGGTGCAGGGCGGTCCGAAGCAGTAGAGGCCATTTGGGGACTGCGCGCGCGTCAGGGTGGCGAGATCCTCGTGCACGGCAAACCCGTCACCTTTCGCAAGCCGGCGGACGCGGTCCGTGCGGGTCTGGGCTTTGTCGCCGAAGACAGGCGCGCGCAGAACATAGTCCCCGATATGTCGGTGCGCGAAAATCTGATGCTGGCGCAGATGGGTCAACACCGGGGCTTTGGGCGCGGCTACGGCAAACGGTCGGCGCAGATGACGCAGTTGATCGCAGATCTGGGGTTGCCCGCGGACCGGCTCGATACCAGCCTGTTGAACTATTCCGGCGGGATGCAGCAGAAAATCATCATCGCGCGCTGGCTGCTGACCGATCCGGAGATCCTGATCCTCGATGAGCCCACCAAGGGCGTGGACATCGGCACGCGGTCGTCCATCTACAGCATCCTGCAGTCGGCAGCGGATGCGGGCCTCGCCGTGATCGTCATATCGTCGGATTTCGAGGAGTTGCTGGGTCTGGCAGAGCGCATCGTGGTCGTGAGCGACGGCTACACCATCGCGGATCTGCCCGCCGCGCGTCTCACGGAGGAAAAGCTTACCCTGCTGGCAGCGCCCCGCACCTCGACGGCGCGTAATCAGGCGCTGCTCAGGGCCCTGGCGCAGGACTACGATGCAGACGCGTTCTGGACCCTGATCGACGGTGAAGAGCTGATCTGTCTCGCGCAGGCGGGCAGGTCTCTGGCCGGCTTGCCGCCTGGCGAGGCACTGCGGGCAGAGGAGACAAATGTCTCCGTAGCCCTTGCTGCCCGCCACGATGATTTCGTGACCGAAGCGGATGGCGACCGCCAAACCCTGCTGGTCCAGATGACGGACAAGCGCGGGCATGATCTGGGCTGGATCGGGGTCACGGTAGCAGGGGATGCGACCGTGCCGCCGTCCGACGAGATAAGGGCGCGGGTGCAGGCGTTGCTGCATGCCGAGGAGGAAAGCGCATGACCGACGTCGCCAACGAGCCACGAGGGCCAGGCACCTTGTCCACCATAGTGCGCAGTCTGGAGTTTCGGATGTTCTGCCTCGCGCTGACGCTGGCAATCATCCTGTCGCTGTCGTCGCCGTTCTTTCTGACGGAGCGGAACATTTTTAACATCCTCGACCAATCGGTCGTGATCGGCATTGTCGCGGTGGGCATGACCTTCGTGATCCTGACGGGCGGCATCGATCTCTCAGTGGGTGCGGTCTTCGGGTTGGCCGGGATCGTGCTCGCGCAACTGCTCCAGACCATGCCCGTTCCGCTTGCCATCCCACTTGCGGTGCTGGCCGGGGCGGGCATCGGGTTGTTCTCGGGGGTATTGGTCGCGGTGTTCGGGCTCGCCCCGTTCGTCGTAACGCTCGGCGTCATGGCCATCGGGCGCAGCTTGTCATTCATCTTTTCCGGTCAGCGCAGCATCTCTGGGCTGCCGGAGGGACTCGACAGCATCGTCTATTCCAGCTTTCTGGGCATTCCCGCAAATGTCCTGTTTCTCATCGGTCTCTACCTTTGTGCTTGGGGGTATCTGAGCTACGCCAAGGGGGGGCGCACGATCTACGCCATTGGCTCCAACAAGGAAGCGGCGCGCGCGGCCGGGCTATCGGTCACCTTCTATTCCGTCCTGCCTTACGTTGTGTCCGGTGCGCTTGCCGCCGTGGCGGTCACCTTCAGCCTCGCGCAGGTCATGTCGGCGGATCCTATGGCGGGCAGCGGGCTCGAACTCGATGCCATCGCCGCTGTCGTGATCGGTGGCGCCAGCCTTTACGGCGGACGCGGCACGCTGATCGGGACGCTGTTCGGCGTGCTGATCATGGTCATGATCCGCAACGGGTTGAACCTGATGGGGGTGTCGCCGTTCTGGCAGGGCACGGCCATCGGCTCGATCATCATCCTGGCACTGCTCGCCGAACGCCTGATTACCTGGCGCTCGGCCCGAACCTGACGGAGGCCCCATGCAAAACCCGTCTCGCGCGATTGCGTTCTACGGCACCGAAGAACCGGTCCCGCCACCTCGTATGCTGCGGGCGGGCAAGCTCTCGGCCGAACTGGAGGCCGGAAATCTGCGCTATATTCGCTGGAATGGTGAGGAAGTGCTGCGTGCGGTGTCCTTCATCGTACGCGACAAGGATTGGGGAACATACAATCCGGTGATTTCGGATCTCGAGATCACGGAGGCTCGCGACAGCTTCCGGGTGACATTGCACGCGGTGGCCGCGGATGCGGAGCAGTCATTTGCTTATGATGCCGTGATCGAAGGTCATGCGGACGGGCGGCTGACCTTCGCAGGCAAGGGCGCGACGCAGGCCGGGTTTCTGACCAACCGCACCGGCTTCGTGATCCTGCATCCGATCGAGGGTGTGGCCGGCGCTGCGGTGACAATCGAGCATACGGATGGCCGCCTCATCGACGGCCACTTTCCAGAGATCATCGACCCGCTGCAGCCGATGATGGACCTGCGCGCGCTGACCCACCGGACCCCCGGCAGGGTCGAGGTCCATACGCTCATGGAAGGCGACACCTACGAGATGGAGGACCAGCGGAACTGGACCGATGCCTCCTATAAGACCTACGTGCGACCGCTTGCCAAGCCGTGGCCCTACCGGATCGCGCCGGGCCACGGGGTCGACCAGAGGGTGACGATCACCCTGTCGGGCGAGGGATCGGTTAAGGTGGATGACGGCCCGGTGGACCTAAATCCCGGTGCCGCGACTGGCCCTGTGCCGCCATTGGGTATCGGATTGCGCCCCGAAGATGTCGCAACCAGCGCGGACGCGACGGCGCTGCGCGCCTTGGGCCCGGCGCATGCGGTCCTGCACCATGATCCGCGTGCAGATCACGGAAAGGAAACGCTTGCCGCCATGCTTGACGTGGCGGGCGATATCGGAGCCGAGCCTTGGCTGGAGGCGGTTGTTGCGCGGACAGATGATCTGGGTGCACGGGCCGAGGTGCAGGCCCTGGGCGCCCTGGCTGCAGATATTGATGCGCCCTTCACTACGGTTCTGGTCTCACCGGCCCCGGATCTGAAGTGCACCTTGCCAGGCTCGGTCTGGCCCGAGGCACCGGATGCGTCTGCGCTTTATGACGCGGCGCGCGCGGCCTTTCCCGGCACCCGGATTGGCGGCGGCATGTTCAGCTACTTTACCGAGCTCAACCGGAAGCGACCGCCTGTTGACCATCTCGACCTTGTCAGTTTCACCACATCACCGATGGTCCACGCGGGCGACGACCGATCCGTTATGGAAACGCGCGAGGCTCACCCCGCCATCGTCAAGTCGGTCTCCGCCATCGCGGGTCACACGCCGTGGGCCGTCGGCCCCTCGGCCATCGGCGTGCGCGACAATCCTTACGGGGCCGCAGCAAAGTCCAATCCGGACAACATCCGGCAGGCGATGAACTGGAACGACCCGCGGCAGCGTGGCCTGCTGGGAGCGGTCTGGGCGCTTGGCTACTTCGCGCATTTTGCCAGCGGTGGCGCGGCAGCCGTGACACTCGGGGCGGGAACAGGACCCTTCGGCGTGGTCTCGGCACCCGCGGATTTCCCCCGGCCGTGGTTCGAGGATCATGGCGGCGTCTATCCCGTTTTTCATGTGCTGCGCGGTCTTTCCCGGCTTCGGGGGGCCACCATGCGCGCGCTTGATTTCGCCGCCTCTGCGCCGGTCGTGGGCTTTGCGGCGGACGGGGAGATGGGCGTTGAGATCTGGGTTGGCAATGCCGGACCTGATCCCGTCCGTATTGCCGTTCCGGGGGCTGGGCGGCACGCGCTTCTCGACGCAGAGCACTTTGCCGCCGCCGCTGAGGCGCCGGATTACATGGACCACCTCAGCCCCGTCGATGGTTCTCGCGCGACACTCGACGGTTTTGCCATTTCCCGTATCCTGTTGGAGGCCTGACATGCACCTTCTTATCATCGGCGCCGCCGGTATGATCGGCCGCAAGCTGGCCGAACGCGTTGCGGCAACCGGGTTGATCGGGGGGGAGCCGGTCGACCGGCTGACACTTGCGGATGTTATCGAACCTGATGTCGCCGCAGACTTCAGCGGCACGCGCGCCGCCGCGGTCGCGGATCTGACGGTTCCTGGCACGGCCGAGCAGCTGATTGCGGACAGGCCGGATGTCATCGTGCATCTTGCGGCCATCGTTTCCGGCGAGGCGGAGGCAGATTTCGACAAGGGGTACGCCATCAATCTCGATGGCACCCGCGCCCTCTTTGAAGCGGTTCGCCTTATCGAAGGCTATGTGCCGCGCCTGATCTATGCGTCGTCACTTGCCGTTTTCGGCGCGCCTTTCCCCGACCGGATCGGGGATGAGTTTCATCTGACGCCTCTGACCAGCTACGGCACGCAAAAAGCAGTGGGTGAACTGCTGCTGGACGATTATTCGCGGCGCGGCTTTCTCGACGGGATCGGCATCCGCTTTCCGACCATCTGCATCCGTCCCGGCAAACCGAACGCCGCGGCGTCGGGCTTCTTTTCGGGCATCCTGCGCGAGCCGCTGAACGGTTTGCCCGCTGTTCTGCCCGTGCCCGACACCTTGCGCCACTGGCACGCCAGTCCGCGCGCTGCCGTCGGTTTCGTCGATCACGCCGCAGGGCTCGATACCGGCCTGATGGGGCATCGCCGTAACCTGACGATGCCGGGGGTGTCCGCCACCGTCGCCGACCAGATTGCAGCCTTGCGCGATGTGGCGGGGGAGAACGCGGTCGCCCTGATCCGCCGCGAGCCCGATGAGACGGTTCATGGCATCGTCTCGGGCTGGGCCCGCGACTTCGACACACGGCGCGCTCTGGATCTCGGTTTCCAGGCTGAAGCCTCATTCCGAGAGATCATTCACGTCTACATAGAAGACGAACTGGACGGTGCCTTGCCGTCCTGATCACCGGGACCGCATCCTGCGGCCCGCAAAACATGGAATAATATCCAAGGGAGGAAAGACAGATGATCAGAACAACCCTCGCAGCCGTTTCCGCGGCAGCCCTCATGGCCAGCATGGCCAGTGCGCAGACGACGACGCTGCGCATCCAGAACCACCAATCGCCCGAGTCCACCTCAGGTCGCGTCATCATCGACTTTGTCGAGAACGTAACGACCATGTCCGGCGGCGATATCCAGATCGAGATGTTCTATTCGGCATCCGTTGTAAAATCGGTTGAGACCTTCGATGCCGCTGTTAGCGGGATCCTCGATTGCGACATGACCAACGGCAGCTATCAGACGGGCAAGAACCCCGCGTTTCAGTTCGTCGCCGACACCATGGGTGGCTATGATACGCCGCTGCAGTATCAGGCCTGGGTAAATGTTGGTGGTGGGCGCGAAATCATTAATTCGCTCTACAACCCGCGGGACATGACCTTTATCGGCGCGGCCATCGGCGGGCAGGAATCGCTCAGTTCGACGCGCCCCCTCAGAGGCCCGGCCGATCTTGAAAACTTCAAGTTCCGGTCGCCTCCCGGCATGCAGACGGAGATCTTTTCGGCCCTCGGTGCATCGCCCGTGGTCATGGACTTCACCGAAATCTTCACATCACTTGAAACCGGTATCATCGACGGTGCGGATGCGTCTTCCCTGGCGGTGAATGTGGGGCTGGGGATTTACGACATTGCGAAACACACGACTTTCCCCGGCTTCCACTCGATGTCGTCGGACCATCTGGCCTGTCGCACCGACGTCTGGGAAGCCATGCCGGAGGCGCATCGCGCGATCATCTCCACCGCACATAAGGCCATGGCGATGGATCTGATGATGCTCACGCTTGTGGAGAACGGCGAAGCGGTGGCGGCATTACCGGCGCAAGGCGTGACGCTTTATGACTGGTCGCCCGAGGATCGCGCCACGTTCCGCGCCGCAGCACAGGAGGCATGGGCGGACTGGGCCGATAAAACCTCAGAGACCGCCACCATCGTGCAGAGCCACCGCGACTTCATCGAGCGGATTGGCCTAGGTCAATGAGGATGACCTTCTGAGGCGGAGACGCTGATGCGGAACACGGGGCTGGCGTGACAACACGCTGAGAGAAGCTCTGAGCACGCCGGGAGAGGCCACGCGATCGTGCGTGGCCTCTATACGTATCGTCGCTCTGCAAAAGGTGTCTGACACCGCCACCAGTCGATGACTGGACGTTTCGAGTGTACTCGCGCGCCTGACCTGCTGCCCGACTACCGACCGGTTTGAACTGGAGTTTTCTACGGCATTGGCATCCGGCGTGCCCTTGGCGTCTTTCGAGCGCATCGTTCGTCGTTGAATAACCTCAGGGACGGACCCGGCGCAGAAGTCACTTCCACAGCGCGATCTCTGAGGTGACACGTCCGGCGGTTCTATTGGACGGGTCCTTATACGGCCTGGTCTCAGTAGGGAGCTTCCATCTCCTTGTTGTCGCGCAGACGCCCCCGGCGGCCGTGTTGTGTGCTCACTTTGGTGTGCAGCCCTCGCCCTCTGCGGTGTAGAGGAGGGCTTCGGCCAGCCCTTCGTCCACCAGCAGTCTCTTTGCGAAACCGGCCCTCAGCACCGCCAGCGTGGCTGCACGTTTACCCGTGCCTCCGGCAAGCAGAACCGTATCCATCCCCGCCATGTCAGAGGGTTGAACGCAGGGGGTGCAGCGGTTCAGCTCGATATCCGCGACGGTGCCGTCCGCTTTGTAGAACACGCCGCAGCAGTCTCCCACCACATCCGCGTCGCGCAACTGCTGGATCTGCTCGGCGCTGAAAATGTCACTGTCAAAGAGGATTGAGCCTTCACGGCACTCGCCCACGCTCATCAAGGCGTGGTGCGCGCCGCGGGCCGCGACCATCGCGTCGCGCACCAGCCGCTGCGCGATGATCCCCTCACAGGCCGAGGCGCTGTCCGCCACGAAGGGCGCGGGGAGCAAGATCGCCCGCCCCCCCGTCTGCGCGGCCAGCCTGACACAGACATCGCCGGGTGCCGTATGTGAGGCGTATGTGACCGAGCCCATCAGGGAGACGAATGTCAGACCACTGTTGCGCACACCGGTGAGGTTGTCGGCCATGGCCGACAGGGTTCGGCCCCAGCCAACGCCAACTGTCACCGGCGTATCGGAGCTTGCGATCCGGGACAGGTACCCGCTCGCCAGGATCGCAACCGCATTGCGCGCAAAGGCATCGTCATTCGCCGCGCCCCTGACCGGCGCGACCTGAGCCTCCTGAAGACCGAAAGCATCCGCGAGGCGGTCCGCCAGCGCCAATGTCCGGGCTGTTCGATGCTCCACCGTGATGCGAACAAGGCCCTGATTGCGCGCGTCGGCCAGCATACGAAGCACCTTGAAACGCGAGATACCAAGCCGCTTGCTGACTTCCTGCTGGCTGAGATTGCCCACGTAGTAGAGCCAGGCCGCCTGCGCGATACCATCATCAGCCGGGTGTTTGTTGGACAACATGACCGCTTTGGTTCCTCCACATGGCCTGCGACAAAATGGCTTGACCAGGCGTTGGCGCCTTTTATATTCACATAGGTGCACTCGATGCACAAGTGTTGCACAGCGGCAGATGCCAGGGGGCTTCGGGCACGCTTTGTGAGGATCGAGGTGGCGCACAGGAGGGAGGCCGGGCGATGCCCGGCTTCGGGGAAAGATCCGCAAACGCGGGCTCAGGGAGGAAATTCAGATGCAAACCAAGTACAGACTTTTGGCCAGTGTGGCGCTGGCGTCGACGGCGCTTTTCGGCACGCAGGTCGCCGCCGACGGACATTCCAAGGACATCGCGACCGTCGTCAAGATCGCCGGTATCCAGTGGTTCAACCGGATGGAAGAAGGCGTCAATAAATTCGCCGAGGACTCCGGCATGAACGCCTTTCAGGTGGGTCCCGCACAGGCCGACCCGCAACAGCAGGTCGCGCTGATCGAAGACATGATTGCGCAGGGCGTGGACGCGCTCGCTGTGGTGCCGATGTCGCCCGAAGCGCTTGAGCCGGTGCTGGGCCGCGCCATGGAGGCCGGCATCGCCGTGATCACCCACGAGGCGGCAGCGCAGCAGAACACCGCCTACGATCTTGAGGCCTTCGTCAACGAGGATTTTGGCGCCAACCTGATGGAGCAACTGGCGAGTTGCATGGGCGGTGAAGGCGAATATGCCGTCTTTGTCGGCTCGCTCACCTCCCAAACCCATAACCAGTGGGTCGATGGTGCGATTGCGCATCAGGAAGCCAACTATCCCAATATGACACTGGTCGGTGACAAGAACGAAACCTTCGACGATGCGGAACAAGCCTACACCAAGGCGCAGGAAGTCCTGCGCGCCTTCCCTGATATCAAAGGTATGCAGGGATCTGCCTCGACGGATGTGGCCGGGATCGGACGCGCAATCGAAGAGCGCGGTATGGAAGACGGCACCTGCGTCTTTGGCACGTCGCTGCCCTCCATCGCCGGTCAGTACATCGAAACCGGGGCGGTCGATGGTATCGGTTTCTGGGATCCTGCCGTTGCCGGGGAGGCCATGAACAAACTCGCCGTCATGGTGATCAACGGCGAGGAAGTCACCGATGGCATGGACCTCGGCCTGCCGGGTTACGAAAGCATCTCGCTCGATGGCAAGGTCATCTATGGTCAGGCATGGGTGAACGTGAACGCGGACAATATGGCAGACTATCCGTTCTGACCTGTCGCTAGCCGGGGCGGTCACACGTTGGCCGCCCTGAGTTCCTCACGCACTCCTAATCCAAGTTGGTTGTTCATGTCCTCAGATCATGACACCGCGTTTATTGATCTGCGCGCGATCACGAAACGCTACTCAGGCGTCACCGCGCTCGATTCAGTTGATTTTACCGTTCAACCCGGCGAAGCGGTCTGCCTTGCCGGAGAAAACGGGTCCGGCAAATCCACACTGATCAAGATCATCTCGGGTGTGGAGCCCGCGACTGCGGGCACTGTCAGCATCGCGGGGCAGGAACGGCCGGTGCTGAACCCTCGCATTTCAGCCGCAGCCGGTGTCATGGTGATCTTTCAGGATTTTTCCCTGTTTCCAAATCTGAGCGTTGCAGAAAACATCGCATTTGCCACGCAGCTGTCGAAACACAAGCGTTTCTACAAATCAGCCGTGACACGCGACATTGCGCGCAGTGCGCTCGACCGGATCGGGGTGGAGATCGACCTCGACGTCAGGGTTGAAACCCTGCCGGTCGCGCAAAAGCAGATCGTGGCCATCTGTCGCGCACTGGCCGCCAAGGCGCAGCTGATCATCATGGATGAGCCGACCACCGCGCTCACGGAAAAAGAGGTGCGCCGGTTGCAGGGCATTATCCGGATGCTCAAGGAGGAGGGCGTGGCGGTGATTTTCGTCAGTCACAAGCTGGCGGAGGTGCTTGAGGTTTCCGAAAAGGTCGTCGTATTGCGCAATGGCAAGAAGGTTGCCGAGGGGCCGGCGTCGGAGTTCGACACGCAATCGCTCGCGCACCATATGACAGGCCGCGATGTGCCCGAAGTACCGCCAAGCGACGTTGAGGCGGGTGCAGAGACCCTGATGCAGGTAGCGGGGCTGACCAAGGCGGGGTCGTTCTCCGACATCAGCTTTGAGCTCAAGGCGTACGAAGTTCTGGGGATTACCGGGCTTTTGGGCAGCGGCCGCACCTCGGTCGCCAAGGCGCTGTTCGGTCTGGTTGCACCTGACGAGGGCACGATCACGGTGGACGGTCAGGTGACCCCGACGGGTGATCCGCAAGCCGCTTCCATGGCGCGGATCGGCTACGTGCCCGAAGACCGGCTGACAGAGGGCCTGTTCCTCAGCCAGTCCATCCTTCACAACGTCACCATCGGGCGGCTGGATGCGCATTCCCGCGGCGGGTTTCTTGACATGGCCGGTCTGGTGGCGGAGGCCAGTGACTGGCTCAAACGGCTCAAGGTCAAGGCGCCGGATGTCACGGCCCCCGTGCAGTCGCTATCGGGCGGCAATCAGCAGCGCGTGGCGCTTGCCCGCTGGTTGTCACGCGCGCCGCGGGTGCTGATCCTGAATGGGCCAAGCGTTGGTGTTGATGTGGGCTCCAAGGCCGACATCCACGACATCATCCGCGATCTTGCGGGGCAGGGGATCGGGATCATCGTGATCTCGGACGATCTGCCCGAGTTGCTGGCCACCTGCCACCGTATTCTGGTGATGCGGGACGGGCGGATCATTGACACGCTGGATGGCAAATCGGTGACCGAAGATCAGCTCGCCCGGAGGCTGGCGTCATGACCGCATGGCTGCCAAAGGACTTCTGGACGCGCAATGAAACGCTTGTCGCCGGTGTCGTTGTCTTGTTCTGCATCATCGCGATGCTGTCGGATCCGCGGTTTCTCACGATCACGACCGTGTCGGATCTGCTACGCGCGGCCATCGTCATCGGGATCCTCGCGGTCGGCGCCATGCTGGTGCTGGTCTCCGGCGGGATCGATGTCAGTTTCACCGCAATCGCGGTCTTTGCGATGTATGCGTCCTCGGTCCTGTTTCTGGCCGTGTGGCCGGGGGCGCCATGGCCCCTGATCTTTGCTGCGTCCATCGTCTTCGGAGCCCTGCTGGGGGCGATCAACGGTTTTTTCATCGCGTTTATGGGTCTGCCCACGCTGATTGTCACCCTTGGCACACTGTCGGTCTTCAGAGGCTTTCTGCTCACCTTTATCGGCTCGCAGCGGATCTCCGATCTGCCCCCTGCCATGCGGGATTTTTCGCGTGGCGTTCTGGCGCGGGGCACGACGGAGGCGGGGAATTTCTACTCCATTCCCTGGGCCGCTCTTGCCCTGCTGTTCGTGATCGTGATGACGTGGTTTATCCTGCGCAAAACCATGCTGGGGCGGTCGATCTATGCCATCGGCGGGTCGGTCGAGAGCGCGCGGCGCATCGGCATCAACGTCAGGTGGACGCAGTTTTTCGTCTATGTCTATGTGGGCGCGCTGGCCGGTCTTGCCGGGATCATCCACGGCTCGGTCGGGCGTATGGCGGATCCGTTTTCACTTGTGGGGCTGGAGCTGTCGGTGATTGCCGCCGTGGTGCTGGGTGGCGCGCGGCTGATCGGGGGATATGGCACGCTCACGGGCACGCTGCTGGGCGTTGCTCTCATCGTCATCGTGCAGAACAGCCTGATCGTAATCGGCATTCCCACCACATGGCAATCGGTCACAATCGGGCTGCTGATCCTCTTGGGCACGGGCGTTCCCGCCTACCGCGCCAAGCGGGCCGCCAGCCGCGCAGGATAAAGACATCATGACACCACGTGCAAGCAAGGCCGATTTCACGAAGACCCCGGAATTCCGCCTGTTGATCATCGCGGTTCTCGTCTTTGGCCTGATGTCGGTGCTATCGCCGGACAGGTTCCTGTCCGCGCAGAACCTCACCTCCATGGCGTTCCAGTTTCCGGAGTTCGCCATCCTCGCGCTGGCGATGACCATCACCATGATGACGGGCGGCATTGATCTGTCGGTTGTTGGCGTGGCGAACCTCTCCGCGGTGGTGGCCGCCCTGATCCTGACCCAGTTCTCCGATCCGTCGATGCCCGCGGCGCAATCCGCGTTCTGGCTGAGTCTCGCGATTACGGCGGCGATGTGCATCGGGGCCGTGGCCGGTGTGCTGAACGGTGCGCTTGTGGCGTTCTTTGGTCTGCCGCCCATTCTGGCCACCCTTGGATCCGGGCTGGTGTTTACCGGCTTTGCCATTGCCATGACGGGCGGCAGTGCGGTGATGGGCTTTCCCGACGCGGTCGCCGTCATCGGCAACGGTCAGGTTTGGGGCATTCCGGTGCCACTGATCCTCTTTGCGGCACTCGCCGTGCTGCTTCATCTCATCCTCACGCGGACGGCCTT
This sequence comes from uncultured Roseobacter sp., assembly GCF_947496515.1. Taxonomy (GTDB): domain Bacteria; phylum Pseudomonadota; class Alphaproteobacteria; order Rhodobacterales; family Rhodobacteraceae; genus Roseobacter. The sequence goes on from NZ_CANMDB010000007.1 coordinate 36,015, forward strand.
CGGGCTCCGGGTCAGCATGTATGGTGCCAACCCCTTGGCTGCACTCTATGCTGCGATCGACATCAACCGCATGTTGCTCAAGGTCTATGTCATCGCGGGCATGTTCTCGTCCATCGCGGGCCTGATCATCATGAGCCGCGCGAATTCGGCAAAGGCGGATTACGGATCCTCCTACCTGCTGCTGGCCGTGCTGATCGCTGTGCTGGGCGGTGTGAACCCCTACGGCGGTTACGGGCGGGTGATCGGCGTGGTCCTCGCGGTGCTGTCCATGCAGTTCCTGTCGAGCGGGCTGAACATGCTGCAGGTCTCCAATTTCGCACGAGAGCTGATCTGGGGCGTGCTGCTGATCCTCGTGATGGTCATCAACACCAACGCTCTGGCGACCCTGCGCGCGAGCATGACTAGATCACCGAGATAACACCGCTGTCCTGAATGAGGGGAGAAGACGATGAAAAAGATACTCAACAAACCCGAAGACTACGTGGATGAGATGCTCGCGGGGATGACGGCCGCACATCCCGAGCACTACAAGCTTTACGGCGACAGCGGCAAAGTCGTCGTGCGCGCCAAGGCGGGAAAGGGCGGCAAGGTCGGCATCGTCACCGGTGGCGGCTCGGGCCATCTGCCCGTCTTTACCGGCTACGTGGGTGAGGGGCTGCTGGATGGCTGTGCCATTGGCGATGTTTTCTCCTCCCCCTCCGCCGAGCAGATGGCCGATGCGATCCGGGCCGCTGACAGCGGGGCAGGGGTCCTGCGGCTTTACGGGAACTACGGCGGTGACGTGATGAATTTCGACATGGCCGGTGAATTGGTCGAGTTCGAGGATATCACCTGCTCCACCGTTCTGTTGGCCGATGACGTCGCCTCCGCCCCGCCGGACGAAGCCCAAAAACGCCGTGGCGTCGCGGGCATGATCTATGCGTTCAAGATGGCCGGTGCCGCCGCCGAAGAGGGACGCGATCTCGACGCTGTAACAGCCTTGGCGCAAAAGGCGGCGGATGCCTGCAGATCGATCGGTGCGGCGCTGTCGCCCTGTACGGTACCGCAGGCAGGCAAGCCGACGTTCGAGATCGCCGAGGATGAGATGGAAATGGGCATGGGCATCCACGGCGAACCCGGGGTCTGGCGCGGCAAGCTGCAAACGGCAGATCAGATTGCGGGCGAGATGATGGACCGGCTTCTGGCGGAGGTCCCGCTGACCGGCGGTGACCGTGTCTCTGTTCTGGTGAACTCGCTCGGGGCGACACCGCCCGAAGAGCTTTACATCCTTTACCGCATCGTCAAGACCCGTCTGGAGGATGCCGGAGCAACGATTGTCATGCCGCTGATCGGGCGGTACGCCACCTCGATGGAGATGGCGGGTGTTTCGTTCACGTTGTGCAAGCTTGATGCTGAATTGGAAACGCTGCTCAAGGCTCCCTGCGACTGCGCGTTCTGGAGCGTCGGATGACCATCACGCACGACGTCCTGCTTGCCGCGATTGACCGCATCACTGCTGCGATGCAGCGGGATTTCGACAGGCTCAACGCCGCTGACGGGGCGCTCGGGGACGGCGATCTGGGCGTAACCATGTCCCGGGGCATGCGGGCGATCTCCGACATGAAGGAGGATTTGCCGGACGATATCGGCACGGCGCTCTTTCAGTGTGCGCAGGCCTTCACGAAGACCTCCGGATCGTCGTACGGCACCCTGATGGCGACGGGCCTGATGAGTGCAGCAAAGACCCTTCGGGGCCAGAAAGCCATCGAGGCAAGCGCCATTCCCGAGCTGATCGCCGCGGCCCGCGACAAGATGCAGGAACGCGGCAAGGCGGAGTTGGGGGGCAAAACGGTGCTCGACAGCCTGGACTACTTGGCCAGTGCGATGGCGGGGGCCGACGACATGGCAGCCGCGGCGGCACAGGCGGTCGACACGGCGCTGGATGATTTTCGCGACAAACCGGCGACGGTCGGTCGCGCCCGCATCTTTGGCGAAAAAAGCATCGGCATGGATGATCCCGGGATGTTGGCGATGCAATCGGTGGTGAAGGCCGCCGTCGATCTTTAGCAGCTAGGCGTCGGGCGCGGTGGCACGAGCACGCGAGACTGCCGCTCACGCATCGTCCGTCGCCCGTGCCGCGCGAATGTCTCGGCGGGGCGGCGAGGACGCCCGGCCTAAGCGGCTTGCCACTGCCAAATCCCGCTCATCTCAAACCTATCTTCGGAGCGTATGGGAACGGTTCAGATAAACTTCACCCCTGACGCGGGCAGATGGTTTGAGCGGGTATGATCGCCCGGCGACAACCCGTAGACTGAACGCCGCAAGTGTTCTTGCGGCGTGCCCCATGATCGGACCTGCTTCTTCCAACATAGCCAGATGGACGTCGTTCAGGCGCGGGTTCTGGATACAATCCGCTTCCAGCGGAGGATGTCCTATCATACCAGCGGATCTTCACCGCCGTAGTGCCGGTCCGGGTAGTCCGCGTGCAGCGCCTGATCCGCCGGGCCGAAGCGCGGGCGGGCAAAGTTGTGCTGATGCCAGTAGGGATAGATCAACGGCAAGCGGCTCACATCATTCAAACGGGTCAATTCATCCTCTGTCAGAACCAGATCCACCGCGCGGAAGTTGCGCTCAAACTGCTCTGCGGTGCGCCCACCGAGGACGACGGATGCCACCGCCGGACGGGTGAGCAACCAGGCAAGGGCAACCTGCGCCGCCTCGACACCCCGCGCCTCTCCGATCTCGACCAGAGCATCGACAATGGTCCAGAGCCGCTCCATGTCGCGGATTGGAGGCTCATTCCAACCCGCTGCCTGACGCGACCCTTCGGCAGGCTCCGAGCCGCGGCGGTGCTTGCCCGACAACAGACCTGCCGCCAGCGGCGACCAGACCTGAACACCCAGACCCTGATCCACCGACAGCGGTAGCAACTCGTACTCCGCCTCTCGCGCCTCCAGTGTGTAGTGGATTTGCTGCGCCACGAAGCGGCTCGCATGCCCGGGTGCCGCGGCAAGGGATTTCATCACCTGCCAGCCCGAGTAGTTCGAACACCCCGCATAGCGCACCTTGCCCTGCTGGATCAGCGTGTCGAGTGCTGCCATCTTTTCCTCGACCGGCGTCAGCCCGTCCCACTCATGCATGTAGTAAAGATCGATATGATCGGTGCGCAGCCGCTTGAGCGACCGTTCGCATTCGCGGATCAGGTGCCACCGGGACACGCCTTGATCGTTCGGCCCGTCGCCGATGGGCATCCGCGCTTTCGAGGTGACGAGGATATCGTCATATCGCCCTTCGAGCACCTCGCCGAGGATCTCTTCGGACAGTCCGGTGGAATACATGTTCGCCGTGTCGAACATATTCAAACCGTGATCAATGCAGGTGTCCACCAACCGGCGGGCATCGCCCACGTCCTGGCTGGCCGTGCGCCCGAAGTCTCCCCGCCCGCCAAAGGTGAAGGTTCCCATGGTAATGACCGAAATGTGCAGCCCCGTGCGCCCCAGCGTGCGATATTTCATGATGTTCCTAGCTTTCCGTTTTGTCTCTGCCGCGCGGCCCGTAGGTCTTGAAGGCGACCATGACCTCGGCGATCTCGTCATCTCTTAGGATATGTGCAGCACCTCCGATGCTACCGAACAGGTAGGTGCGCGCGAGGGCCTCGAGCTCCTCCAGCCGCCATCTGGCCTTGTCGATCGTCTCGCCCAGAACGGTGGCCCCATGATTGGCCATCAGACATCCGTGCCGGTCGGACATGATCTCGGCCATGTTTGCACAAAGCTCCGGGCTGCCGAAGAGCGCATAGTCAGCCAATGGCACGTCGTTGCCGCCAAACGCGGCGATCATATAGTGACAGGCCGGGATCTTGCGGCGCTGCACGGCCAGCACAGAGCAGTAGGGCGGGTGGGCATGCAATACCACAGGCATGTCAGGGCGCGCCTGGTGCATCCCCTGATGGAAAGGCCACTCCGAGGATGGTTTCGCGCCACCGTCAACAGGCGACCCGCTCAGCGGAATGGTGACCAGTGCGTCCGGCGTCAGGTCCTCGTAGGGCACGCCCGAGGGTGTGATCAGAATACCACCGTCGATCCGGGCCGAGATATTGCCGGAGGTTCCCTGATTGAGGTGCCGTTCGTTCATCCACAGACAGGCATCAATCAGTGCCTGACGTGTTTGGGCCGTGTCGGGCAGCGGGGGTGCCGCTCTCATATCGCCATCTCCAAAAGATCTTGCGCGATCTGCGTGCTTGTGGCGAGGTGTGTGACAAAACCGCCCTTGATCGCGGCACAGGCCGGTCGCGCGCGGTCAGGTCCTCCAGCGACGAGCAGCCCCATCTCCTTGCCGCGCATGTGCTCCAGCGATACGCCGATCATGCGCTCTTCGACAGGTGCGAACACCGGCTGCCCGTTGCCGTCAATCAGACGGCCGCAGACCACGCCCACGGCCCCTTTCGCGCGGTAATCCGCCATGCTGTCCGCGCCTAGAATACCGCTGCGCACCACATGGGCATCGGCGTCGCAGGTGCCACAGGCCAGAACGGTCTTGTTGCAGTCGGATAATGCCTCAAGCTGGCCCCGCACGACCGGTTCATCGCACAGGGCGTCCCGAAGATCCCTGTTTGACAGAACCAGCGGTACATGCAGGTTCACACACTGCCCTCCCAGCCGGTGTGCCAGCATTGACGTGCAGGCCTCCGCTTCGAACCCGGGTGCGGCAGGACGCGACCCCAACAGCTGGATCACCGTCAGATCCGGCACCGGCGTATAGGGCACCTGCTGTGCCATCTGGTAGACCGTCGCGCCCCAGGAAACGCCCAGCCGGTCGCCGGGCTCCAGCAGGCGGGGCAGCCAGTCGGCGGCGGCCCGGGTCACCCGTGAAACGCTGGCAGCCGCTGTTTCGGGTCCGGTCGTGTCATCCGGTACGACGAGTGCGTCCAATAGCCCGTAGGCGCGACAGAGATCCGCCGCGAGCCGGTGCCCCCGGAAGACGTCGCTGTCCAGATGCACCCTGACCCAGTCCCGCGCGCGTGCCTCGTTGAGGTAATTCACCACCGAGGCCCGGCTGATCCGCATACGCGCCGCAATCTGGTTCTGGTTCAACCCGTCGTGATAGTAGAGCCACGCGGCCTCGACAAAGAGCGACTCGTCGCGCGGCGTAAGACGTGCAAGATGGGTGCCACCGTTTTTGGGGGCGTTGAGGGACCCGACGGACATGCGCGCGCCCTATTCAGCGGCCTGCGCATAATCGGGAAACAGCGCTGCCAATCCGCTCTCGGACGCGTCGCACACACCTCTTTCGGTGATCAGGCCGGTGACCAGCCGGTTCGGTGTGACGTCAAAGGCGGGATTACCGCCACCGGTGCCGTCCGGCGTGACCCTGACTGTACCGATGTCCCCCGTGTCGGTGAGGCCCTGCACGTGCGTGACCTCTTGGGCCTCCCGCTCTTCAATCGGGATCTCGGCCACGCCGTCGCTGACGCTCCAGTCGATCGTGGGGGAGGGCAGGGCCACATAGAAAGGCACGCCGTTGTCATGGGCAGCAAGCGCCTTGAGATAGGTGCCGATCTTGTTGCACACGTCCCCGCGCCGCGTCGTACGGTCGGTGCCCGTTATCACCATATCGACCATCCCGTGCTGCATCAGATGGCCGCCCGCGTTGTCGGTGATGTAGGTATGGGGCAGGCCGTGCTGGCCCAACTCCCAGGATGTCAGCGCCCCCTGATTTCGGGGCCGGGTTTCGTCCACCCAGACGTGTAGCGGCAGACCGGCGTCATGGGCATGGTACATCGGGCTGGTGGCCGTGCCCCAATCGACGGTGGCGAGCCATCCGGCATTGCAATGGGTCAGCACGCGCACAGGCTCGCCCGCGGGCTTTCCAGCAGCGATCTCGCGGATCAGGGCCAGACCGTTCTCGCCAATCCGGCGGTTAATTTCGACGTCTTCATCGGCGATCTCATGCGCGAGGGTCAAAGCAGCGGCGGCGCGGTCGGCGAGCGACAGCGGGCGCAACGCGGCGCGGCAGCGGTCCAGAGCCCAGCGGAGGTTGATGGCCGTCGGGCGTGTCTTCTCAAGGAAGTCCCAGGCCGCATCCATGTTTCCGTCGGAGGGATCTTCGGCCATGGCGAGCGCCATTCCGTAAGCTGCCGTGGCCCCGATCAGCGGCGCGCCCCGGACGCGCATCTGATAGATGGCATCGGCAAAGTCCTGCATCGTTACAACCGGGATGACACGAAAGTCGTGCGGCAACCAACGTTGGTCAATGATCTCCAGAACGCCCTTTTCGCTGTTCCACCAGAGGGATCGGTAATGTGTGCCGTCGATCTTCATGAGACGTCCTTTCCGTTAAAGCTCCGCGCCAGAGCGCACACCGCTTCCACGCCGGAGATCTCCTCCGCCGTGTGGATCAATTCCGCGCCCATCATGAGGTTGCGCGCCTCCAGCCGCGCCCGCAGGGACACATCGGCGATTTCCTCGAAATCCGCATTGTGGGCCAGCGACAGACAGCGTCGGTGCATCTCGATGCCGCAGACCGCCCAGGCGTCGCGCCAGATCCCCGCGAGCACGGCGTCGCAGGCCGGGGTGCTGTCGTGACCCTGATCCTCGAAGAGCGATGCGGGGTACAGGATACCGGTCCGCTCGGTTTTCCACAGATGGCGAAACTCCGTCTCGAAGGTGCTGCAGGTGTCGGCGATCACAGCGAGTATCCAGGCCTGATAGTCATCGAGGCCGGACGCGCGATGCGCGGGTTGACTGAAGTAGGCCATCAGGAAATTCGCGCACAGCATGCCGATGTCGAACCCCATGGGTCCGTATTGGACGAACTCCGGGTCGATCACTTTGCTGTCGCTGTCCGTCGACATGATGGACCCTGAATGCAGATCGCCATGCACCATCGTCTCGGTGTTTGACACAAACCGCTGCAGCGCCTTCTGCGCGCGTACCTTCAGACCCACATCGGCGCGCAGCCGTGCGACCACCGGTTCCAGCCCTTCGGTCTGGTTGTTCATCTCCGCATCGAAATAGGGGTCTGTAAAGACCAGAGCCTCCGTGATGGCGGGGATCTCGATGTTACCGGCAAAAAGGGCCACATCCGTTTTCTTGTCACCACTCTGCATCGAGAGCTCCGAGCCACGGAACGCCGTCCGCGCGCAATAGCAACCCAGAAACGCTGCGAGCCCCTCCACCCGTTCGCCAGCGATGAGCTTGCGGCGCAGGATCACGTGTGGAGCAAGAAACTCCATGACGATCAATGCCTGGGTTTCATCGAAATAGTGCACAACAGGGACCGCGCCCGGGTCGCGGGCGGCCTGCCGGGTCAGTGCGTGATACTCAAAGAACGCGCGATATAGCGGCAGTGGCCAGCTGTCTCCGACAAGGCGCACATAGGGCAGGGCCTGTTTGATGATTGCCTTGCCGCCCGGGCCGCTCACGATGAAGACGAGGTTGAGATTGCCATCGCCAATCTCCTCGACGCGCCAGGTCGATGCGTCCTCTCCGACCTGAGCGGCGAGCGCTGCCACGCCTTTTAATCGCTCCGGCAAAGTTTCTACTGTCAGGGCCTCATAGGTGTTGGCCGCACCCATTGTCCCGCCGCGCTCTTGCTTCATCGTGCTGCCACCCCCGCCGAATGCGCCCCATGGTTAGACTCATGTCATGCCATTTGACAAAAGTATTTTATCGCGCCTATCGTCGCGACACAAGAGGGAGGATCAGAGTGGCTGGTGACGCACTCAAGGTGAGCGGTTTGAAAAAATCGTTCGGCAAAAATCATGTACTGCGGGAGATTGATCTGACTCTTTCCGAGGGCAGCGTGACTGTTTTGATGGGCGCGAACGGCGCCGGAAAATCCACGCTGGTCAAGGTGATCTGCGGACATCACCGCGCGGATGGTGGATCGGTTACACTGGCGGGGGAGGCATTCACGCCGGTGGATGCCGCCGATGCGATCGACAAGGGCGTGGTGACAGTGCACCAGTCGATCGATGATGGTGTCATCCCCGATCTGGACGTGGCCAACAACCTGATGCTCGACCGGCTGGTTGAACCAGGCCACGGTCTCTTTGTGCGCGAACGTCACCTGCGCGCGGAGGCGGCGAAAGTGGCCGCTGCGATGGGCATCCATGTGGATCTGCGCGCGCGGGTGTCGGACATGTCGGTCGCTGACCGCCAGATGATCGCCATCGCCCGCGCCATGGCGCGCGCGCCCCGTGTGCTGATACTCGATGAGCCGACATCATCCCTTTCCGCCGCTGAGGCCGACAGGCTTTTTGCGCTGATCGACCGGCTGCGCGGGCAGGGCGTTGCGGTGCTCTATATCTCGCACCGGATGTCAGACATCCGCCGCATCGCCGACCGCATCGTCGTGATGCGCGATGGCGCTATTTCCGGTGTCTTCGAGGGCGCGACGCTGGACTACGAGGCTGCCGTGACGGCCATGCTCGGTCACCGCATGACGGATGTGGACGTCACCGTGCAAAGCGGGACAGAGCCGATCCTGGAGGTGTCCAATCTGAGCCTTTTCAACCGGTCGCAGCCCATTGATCTGACGGTGCGCGATGGGGAAGTGGTGGCGCTTGTCGGCCTTCTCGGCAGCGGCAAGAGCCGGCTGGCCGAGATCCTCTTTGGCCTGTCGCAGCCCCGCTGTGGAGATATTCGGCTCAAGGGGCAACTCTACGCCCCACGTTCGGTCCGGGACGCCATTGCCCGGGGCGTCTTCATGTCGCCCAAGGACCGCGGCAGCAACGCGGTGGTGCCGAGTTTCGACATCGCCAACAACATGACGATCCCCTTCCTTGGGAGCTTCAGCACCGGGTCGATGCTGAAGACCGGACGGCAACGTGCGTGCGCGCGCGAGATGGTGGATGGTCTGGGTATCGTCTGCCAATCGACGGGCGACGATATCGGTACCTTGTCGGGCGGCAACCAGCAAAAGGTGATGATCGCCCGGTGGCTGCTGGAGCCTGCAACGGTGCTGTTGCTCGATGAACCCTTTCAGGGGGTCGACATTGGTGCCCGACGCGACATCGGCCATCAGATCCGCGCCAGCGCGGCGGGACGTGCGACCCTCGTTTTCCTCGCGGAGATCGACGAGGCGCTGGAGATCGCAGACCGCATCGTGGTGATGAGTGAAGGCGCCATCGTCGGCGAACACATCAACGGTCAGGTCGACCTGACCGCGCTGGTCGCGGATTTCACCGGAACGGCACCTGCAACAGGCGTATCTCCATGAGCAATCGGCTGCTCGATTTTGCCATTCGCTACGGCTTTCTCATCCTTCTTGTGGGGCTGATCGTGTACTTCAGCCTCGCGGCACCGGGCTTCTTCGGGCCCTTGTCCGCCGCCTTTGTGCTGCAATCGGTTGCGATCACCGGCATTCTCGCGCTCGGCGTGACCTGCACGCTTGTGGTTGGCGGGTTTGATCTTTCCATCGGCGCGGTTGCGACATCGGCGTTGATGCTCGCTGCGTATTCGATGGTGATCCTTGAGCACCCAACAGTGGTTGCCGTGGGCCTGTGCCTTGGCATGGGGGCGCTTGTGGGTCTGATCAACGGTCTGCTGATCGTCAAGTTCCGCGTGCCGGATCTGCTGGCGACGCTCGGCATGATGTTTCTGCTGATCGGATTGCAGCGCATCCCGACGCAGGGAAACTCCATCGCAACAGGGATGACGCTGCCCGGTGGCACAGTCGCGGAGGGGACCTTTTCTGCGGCCTTCCTCTGGCTCGGCAGGCACCGGTTTGACGTGATGATCGAGCGGCTGCTGCCCATGCCTGTGGTGATCTTTGTGGCCATCGCCGTGCTGATCTGGTTGTTCCTCGGCTTCACGCGCCACGGTCGGTTGATGTACGCCATCGGATCGAATGCGCGGGCCGCAGGCCTCGTGGGCACGCCTGTCAACCGCTACAAGATCGCGGCTTATATGATTTCCGGTGTGACCGCCTCTATCGGAGGCATTCTGCTTGCCGCACGACTGGGCCGGGGCGATATTGCCAGCGGCAACAACCTGCTGCTCGACAGCGTCGCCGCAGCGCTCATCGGCTTTGCCGTGCTGGGCGCGGCACGGCCCAACGCCTTCGGGACCGCGATGGGCGCGCTTTTCGTGGGGATCCTGCTGCAGGGCATGACGATGATGAACGCGCCCTACTACACCCAGGATTTCGTAAAGGGCGCCGTTCTGGTCGCCGCGCTCGTTTTCACATTCTACCTGTCCTCGCGCCGCACGGGCACGGGGCATTGAGTATCAGCAATAGGGAGGACTCATTATGCTGAGACGTCACTTCATGGCCCTTGCGGGCGTGGCAGGCTTCGCGCTTGGCGCCGGGACTGCGGCAGCGCAGGACGCCCCTGCACCCCTGGATAACCCCGGCGACGTGACCATCGCGCTGGTGCGCTATCTGTCGACGGGAGATTTCTTTCAGGCCTATCTGTCGGGCGTCGAGACACAGGCCGCAGCGCTTGGGGTGAACCTACGGGTTCTCGACAGCCGTCAGGACGCGGCACTGCAGGCCGATATGGTCGATCAGGCCATCGCCCTTGGGGTGGACGGGATCATCATTCAGCACGGGTTGACCGAATCCATGCGCGACGCAGCGCAGCGCGCGGTGGACGCCGGTATCAAGGTCGTGGCCTTCGATGTGAACGTCGAAAATGAGGCCATCCCCCAGATCGAGCAGTCGGATTACCTGCTGGGTAAGATGGCGCTTGACCAGGCGATTTCGGACAATGGCGACAGCTTTGCGGCAGGCTATGTCTACGTGCCCGGAATTGCGCCGCTGGATCGTCGTCACGTGGCTTGGGAAGAGATCAAGGAGGCGAACTCCGGCATCTCGGAAGAAGCGCGGATCGGCACTCTTGATAACCCGATTGCCAACGCCAACGCGAACCAGGCGCGCGCGGCACTTCAGGCCAATCCGAATATTTCGGTCTTCTTCGCGCCCTATAACGAGTTTGCCAAAGGGGTGAAGATCGCCGCCGACGAGTTGGGGATCAGTGGTGACATGAGCATCTATTCCGCGGATATCTCGACCGCTGACATTGCGCTCATGCGCGAAGCGGGCAGCGCGTGGAAAGCCACCGTTGCAACGAACCCGGCGGTCGTCGGCGAGGTGTCGGTGCGGGCCCTCGCGCTGATGCTCGCGGGTGAAGATCCCGGTGCCTCGGTGATCGTTCCGCCAACGCTGATCACACAGTCGTTCCTTAACGAAAACGACATCCGCAACATGGAAGACCTTGGCGAGAAGATGCCCCAGTTCCAGCATGCAGATGTGGCAATGGCCGACTGGATCCGCTTGCCTGAACGCTAAACGCAACCGATACGGTCTTGCCGGTGTCGAGGCCGTATCAACCCCCGCAAATAGCCCGATCCATCAGCGACCAGCCCTGACGGGTCAGCGCTGATTTGCTCCCCCCAATGGTTGCTTCTTGCCGCCCGGGGGGGGGCAGATCGTCTTGGGGAAAGATCAGCAATACAAGTACAGGTCATTCATAAAGCTGACCCATGTTTTTGGTGTCGGGCAGTGTCATGGCAGCGATGTCCATAAGACCATAAAGCGCGTGCCGAGATGACTGCGGTTTTTCGTGGGTGGCCCGTTTTATGGGTGTCTTGCACGGCACGATGTTTGGATCGGGAGGACTTTGAAGCCCTCTGAGTTTTTGTTGTCACTGCCCGATGCCTAAGCGGATGTGGGCGTGCAGGGGTAGGCGGGTCTGAAAGCACGCCTCAACAGTCCAGCAGGAAACTTCACGAGCAACGGTGCCAACTGACAGAAACACACCATCGAGACGGTTTTGCCCGACAGTCACGATGTCCGTGACACTGCCTGTCACAACTGAATACCTTTGGTCAGCGCGCCATCGATCACCAAATTGGTCCCTGTCGTGAACCCGGAACATGGGGCTGACAGAAAGGCCACGCCTGCTGCAATCTCCTCCGGTGTCCCCATGCGACCCGTGGGATTCAGCGCCATGGCTTCGGCGAAAAGCTCCGGGTTGCCTTCCTCGATCTGCTCCCAGATTCCACCCGGAAAATAGGTGTTCCCGGGCGAAACCGTATTGGCCCGAATGCCTTTTGCCGCCAGTTTGTAAGCCAGTCCTTGCGCGTAATGCACCAGCGCCGCCTTGAAGGCACCATAGGCCGGGCCGGTAAAGTCAACCTCGCGCCCTGATACCGAGGAAATCAGCGTGATCGCGGCATGCTCTGATTTCTCCAGCCACGGCATGGCGGCGTTTACCAGCCGCACCGAATGCATCATGTCAGTCTCAAAGCCTGCCTGCCAGGCTGCCTCATCATCGGCCACGGCCAGCGCAGAGACATTTGCGACCACGATGTCGATGCCGCCCAGTGCGTCGGCACTATCCGATACCCATTGCGCCAGCGCGCCTTTGTCGGCCACATCCACCGGTGCACCAAAGCAGGTTTGACCATGGGCTTTGAGCCCTTCGACCGCAGCGTCAACCTCCGCTGTGTTGCGCGCGCAGATGGACACGTTTGCGCCCTCCCGCGCCATCAGATCGGCGCAGCGCTGCCCGATCCCCTTGCTGCCACCGGTGATGAGGACATTCAGCCCCTTCAGTCCCAGATCCATGTTAGTCCCCTTTTCAAACCAGATAGCGTTTCAGTATCGACGCCCCGACCGAGTATTTCGGATCGACCATATTGCCCAACCGCACCTTGCCGCACATGGTCAGAAGCATGTAGGCCTCTTCCTCGGATTGGCCGGTTTCAGCGGCCACCCACCGCACCAGTTCCCGGTACGCGATGCGAGAGGCATCCTCCAGCGGACGGGCGCTGCCGATGAACATCATCTCCTCTTCCGTCTCAAGTTGGGGCCAGGCGTTGCCGTGCCCCTTGATCAGGTCGATGTGCAAAACGACCGTGGCCGGGATCTCCAACGCCACCCCGCAGAGCTCTCCGTCGCCCTGGATGGCGTGGCAATCGCCGACGTAGAGATAGCCGCCGGGGGTGTTCACCGGCAGGTAGATAATCGAGCCGGGGGCCACATCCGGCAGGTCCATGTTCCCGCCGTAGTAGTCCGGCTGCAGCGAGGAGATCGCCTCGATTTCGGGCGCAGTGCCGATGGTCCCGATAAAGGGCTCATAGGGCAGCGTCAGCGTCTCGGACCAATGCACGCCTGCCTCATCGACCACCACCTTCTTGACGATTTCGGGCAAAGGCGCGTTCAGCATCGCCGTCTGACCGGTTGATACCAGCCCGCCGAATTCGGGGATCAGGCAAGTGGTGCCCACAGGCTGCGGGCCGCGCGGGCTGACGGAGATGATCCGCACCGCCAGCGCATCGCCCTTTTCCGCGCCGCGCACATGAATGGGACCCGATTGCGGATTGAGGAAGGGGAATTGCAGAACCTGCGATGGCTTGTCGGCCTCGGTGCGGACCTTGCCTTCAAAGGCGTCATGGGTTTCCACCGTAACGACGGCACCGGGATCGACCTCAAGCACCGGATCAGCGTAGGGGCCGTAGACATAGTGAAAGGTCTTCTGATCCTCGATTGTCAGGCTGTGTTCGGCGCCCACAACGCCTGCCGCGACACCATTTGTGCCCATGATTGAGTGTTTCAGCCAATCCATATGTTCGCTCCCCTATCCGGTCTTTGATGTATCACAGGTCTGTGCACTGCATCCTGCCGACCAGCCTCCGCTCGGCGGGCGGTCGCTTGTGCCAACTCACTCTGTTTCCATGGGAAAACGCTCGCCCGCTACCGGTGCCCGGCCCGGCAGCCAGGTCTCGTGAATGTAGGACCATGCAACACCAAGCGGGGCGCCTCTGTCGGCGGTATAGAGCACGGTCGAAAGCCTTGCCGAACTCTGATCGCCCAGATCGTGCCATTCCTCGTAGCTGACCAGCGCATGGTCCTCCCACTGCTGCAGAATGACCGTATTTTCCATGCGGATCACAAAGGTATCGCCCTGCTCTGCCAATGCGCCATGAGTGCTTTCGAACTCGCTGAGCAGGGCAGCGCGTTCCGCGACGGTCCCGAGCGGGCTGATGACGCGGCAGGGGTCTGCGAGGGCCGTGGCGAACGGGGCAAACCCCTCCGATGTGCGCGGCAATGTCCCCCGCAACCAGTCCTGCAAGAAGACATGAAGCCGGTCGGCCTCCTGCACGCAGCGTCTAGCGAGATCATCCATGGGCCGTCACCTCACGGCAGGTATGCAACACCACATCTCCGGTGATCAGCGTTTCGGCCAGGGCAAAGAATTTTGCGACGGCCTCCGACCCGTTGTGGAGATCCTTGGCGGCCTCGTCGGTGAAGCGCTCGTAGGTCGTGAAGATCGCCGGGTCGTCCAGGCTTTGTGAGACGTGAAATCCAATCGTCTCCGGCTCATGCGCGGCAACATGGTCCGCGACGTCAAACAGCGCGGCGCGTAACGCGGTCTCTTGCCCCGCCTTCGCGCGGATGATGGCCGTGATGGTGATCATATGTGTTCTCTGCCAAGGCGGACCCTGCGCCACCCATCGCTGTGGCTGGCGCAGGGTCCATCTCTCATTCCGCGGGGGTCAGCTCCGGTTCCGCTGCGGCGGGTTTTGCCGCCGTGCCGGTCCAGTCAACCGTCGCTTCAAAGGCGGCTGCCGCGGCATAGATCGTGCTTTCGGTGTAGTCCGCACCCGTCAGCATGAGGCCCACGGGCAGCCCGTCGACCTCGCCGCAGGGGATCGACATGGACGGATGGCCCGTGACGTCGAACTGCGAGGTATTGGCGATCATCTCGAACGCCCGGGCAATCACCTCCGAGATCGGCGCGCCCGGTTCGGGCAGTTTCGACGCGGTGATCGGCAGGGTCGGCATCAACAGCAAATCATAGTCGGCAAAGACCGCATCATAGGCCGCCTTGATCTTGCGAGACAGGTTCTGCGCCTTGGCATAGTAGCGTCCGTTGTAGTGGTCGATGCCGTATTGGCCGATCAGCATGCAGATCTTGAGGCTTTCGGAAAGGTCATCCGCCTTGCCGCGCCAGTTCGCATGGAAATCTATCAGGCCCACGTCATAGGCGCCCTTCCAGTTCATGCCCATGCCGTTGCCCTGCATCATCTGCCATTGCAGGCCCTCGATGGCGATGGGCCCCCAGACCGCGGCGGCGAGCAGGTGTTCGGGGATCGAGATTTCCTCGACCGTCGCACCGAGTCCGCGGTAGGTTTCCGCGGCTTCCTTCACAGCGTCCGCCACGCCCGGCATCATGTTGCCCGCGACAAACCCTTCCTTCAGCACGCCGATCTTCATCCCCGAGACGCCGCGGTCCAGCGCATCGGTATAGCTGTCGACCTTGGGCGCGTACTGGCGCGGGTCCAGCCCGTCGGCGCCGGCCAGCACCTCCAGCATCAGCGCGTTATCGGCAACGGACATGGTCATGGGGCCTGTGTGATCAATGGTGCTCTCGATCGGCATGACGCCGGTATAGGGAACCAGCCCGTGGGTGGCCTTCATCCCGGCGATGCCACAGTAAGAGGCTGGCATCCGGATCGAACCGCCCTGATCGCCGCCGATGGCCATATCGACCTCGCCCGCGGCCACCAGCGCGGCACTGCCCGAAGACGACCCCCCCGCCGAATAGCCCATCCGCCGGGGGTTATGCACCATCGAGGGCTTCGAGGTATGGCTGCCGCCCGAGAGGCAGAAGTATTCGCAGACCGCCTTGCCCGTGATCGTGGCACCTTCGTCCAGCATTCGGGTCACGATGGTCGCATCTGCCACCGGCACAAAACCTTCGAGCGTCGAGGCGCCGTTGGTCATCGGCACGCCTGCCAGGGCCACATTGTCCTTGAGCGCGACGGTCTTGCCCTTGAGCTTGCCGTCGGAAGCGCCTTTGACCTCGACCTTGCGCGCCCAGGCGCCATAGGGGTTTTCGTCCGCTCCGGGCGCATAACCCGAGGTGCGCGGGTAGGCGACCGGCGGGGTGTAATCAGGCTCCGCATCGACGACATCGTAGGCATCTAGGTTGGGCTGCATCAGCGTGTGGTATTCTTCGGCCTCCGCCCGCGTCAGGGTCATCCCCAGCCCTGACGCTATCTCGAGAAGTTTTTCAACGCTTGGTCTTGTGATGGACATGGATCGTCTCCTCTGGATCGGTTTCGGTGTGGTGCAGCGCATCTCGCGCCGCGGGAGTGTGTTCAGGCCGTTGTCATGCCAACGAATTCGGCCACGGTTTCCGGGTTCTTGAGGTCTTGCGGCGACAGCTCGCCGGTGATGGCGCCTTTTTGGATAATCAGCACCCGGCTTGACAAAGCCGCGATAAAGTCGAGGTTCTGCTCCACCAGCACCAGCGACAGGCCGCGCGCGCGCAGGGCCTTGAGCGTGTCCACGATCTCTTCGAGGATCGAGGGCTGAATGCCTTCGGTAGGCTCATCCAGCAGCATCAGCCTGGGCCGGGCGCAGAGGCACCGGGCGAGCGCCAGCAACTGCTGCTCACCGCCCGAGAGCGCGCCGCCACGCCGGTCCAGCAGCCTTTGCAGGCGCGGAAACAGGCTCAGGATGTCATCCAGCAAGGCGGCATCTTCCTTGGCACTGCCCGCCATCCCCATGCGCAGGTTTTCCTGCACGCTGAGATCGGGAAAGATCTGCCGCCCCTGAGGTACCAGCCCCAGACCGGCCAGCGCGCGTTTATGCGGCGGCAGATGCGTGATGTCCTGACCGCCAAAGCGGACGGTCCCGCCCGTTGCGGGCAGGTGACCCATCAAGGTCTTCATCAGAGTGGTCTTGCCCATGCCGTTATGGCCCAGGATCCCCAGAAACTCGCCCTCAGCCACGCCGAGCGTGACACCTGCGAGGATCGGGATACGGCCATAGCCGGAGCGGAGCGCGTCGACTTCCAAAATCATGCCGCCAACCCCTTGCCCAGATAAACATCGCGCACCCGGGCGTCTTCGAGAACGCGGGCCACATCGTCTTCGATCAGGACGGCGCCCTGATGCAGCACGGTGACGGTTCGGGCGATCATCTTGATAAACTGCATGTCGTGCTCGACTACGATCAGCGCGCGGGATTTGTTGATCTCCAGGATCAGCTCGGCCGTGCGTTCGACCTCCTCATGGGTCATGCCCGCCGCCGGTTCGTCCAGCAGAATGAGCTCCGGCTCGCCGGCCAGAACCGTGCCGATCTCAACCCACTGCCGCTGTCCGTGTGCGAGCTGACCGACCTCCTTGTTGGCAATCCCGGTCAGACGCAGCTGGGTCAGGATCTTGTCGGTCAGTTCGGTGGCGAAGGTGGGGGTATGCTTGTGCCGCGCCGCGATCCAGAGGTTTTCCTGCACGCTCAGCGCGTTGAAAACATTGGGCACCTGCGTCTTGATGCCCACCCCCTGCCGCGCGATTTCATGCGGGCGCGCGCCAGAGATGTCCTGACCACGCAGATGCACGTGCCCTTCGGTCGGCGGCAACTGCCCTGTCAGAAGCTTGAAGAACGTGGATTTGCCTGCCCCGTTCGGCCCGATCAGGCAGCGCAGTTCCGCTTCCCTCAGCGTGAAATCCACCTGATCAACGGCGGTGACGCCACCAAAGCGGATCGTGAGCCCGCTGGTCTGCAGCAAGGGCGCGCTCATGTTTTCACCTTGACGCGGGCCTCGGGTGGCGCTGTTTCGCCTCGCCCCAGCCGTGACAGAGCCAGATCGCGCAGGGTGGGCGCGATGCCCTTGGGCACGAGCAGCACAAAGATGATCAGGATCGCGCCGAGGATGAAATTGGCGTCCAGCGCTTGCTGCGCGCCGATCTCTGTGACCATCCATTGCAGTAGCAGGCATCCGATGACGGGACCGATGAGCGTGCCGCGCCCGCCGATAATGACCCAGATGATGATTTGTGCAGAGAGCCCGAGGGCAAAGATCGTCGGGCTGACGAAGGCACCCCAGTTCACATAAAGCGCCCCGGCAAAGCCTGCGATGGCCCCGCCGATCATGAAGGTGATCAGCTTGTAGATACGCGGGTCATAGCCCAGCAGGGCGGCGCGCGTCTCGTTCTCGCGGATGGCGATGATGATGCGGCCAAATGAGCTGGCGATGAGCACCCTCAGACCAAGATAGACAAGGATCAGCGCGATCCCCGTGACCATCCAGGCCTGTTCCGGCGTGAGGATGTAGCCCGGGTTGCCTGGCAGATTGAAGGTCGGCACCCCAGGTATTCCGTTGAAGCCGCCGAGGCGCGCCTCCCCGATCTTGTAGAAGTCTCCCGCGGTGGAGTTGACCAGATTGAACAGGATCAGCGAAACGGTGAGCGTGATGACGCCAAGATAGACGTCGCTGATCCCGCCGTAGATCATGAAATACCCCAGCAGCGCGGCAAAAACGACGGGCACCAGAATGGCCAGCAGGATCGCGGGCGTGCTGTCCCCGAAATTGATCGCCGAGACGGCATAGGCATAGGCACCCAGCCCGAAAAACGACGTCTGGCCAAAGCACAGTATACCGCCATAGCCCCAGATGAAACCGAGGCTGAGCGCCAACACGGCCATGGCCGCAAAGACCGTAAGTTGCATGATCTGGAACAGATCGACGTAGAACGGAGCGGCGATGATCGCGGCCGCCGCAATGACCGAGCCGATCAATGCCCCTTTCATGCCGGTGAGTATCTGCATTTACAAACGTCCTTTGAAAAAGCGGCCCGCGATGCCGGTGGGCAGCAAGCGGATCAGGACCACCGCGGCGATGAAAAGGATCACCTCTCCGAAAACCGGTGTTGTGAGGAAGGCCGCGATCTGGTTGATGAACCCGAAAAGGCCCGAGGCCGAGATCAGCCCCCAGAGCAGCGATGTGCCGCCACCCACCACCGTGATGAAGGCCTTGGCGATATAGGCCGCTCCCATGGTTGGGACGACGCCCGCGACCGGCGCCAGCAGACCGCCCGCGAGCCCGGACATCGCCGCGCCCGCGCCGAAGGTGGCCATGTAGACGCGTGCGGGATTGACGCCCAGCGTCGCGGCCATCTCGGGGTTCTGCATCACCGCGCGCGCAATCAGCCCGGCCCGCGTATAGCGCATGACGCCAAAGACCGCCGTCATTAGAAAGACCGCCATCAGCGCCAGAAACGGGGTGTAAAGGCTCGATTGGTAGGCGCCGACCTGAAATCCGCCCAAAGGTGACGAGACACCGACGATTGTATTGCCGAAGATCATCGTGGTGGCGCCGACAATTACCAGGCTCAGGCCCCAAGTCGCAAGCATCGTGTCCACCAGACGTCCGTAGAGAAACTGGATCAGACAGCGTTCAACGATCACCCCGACGAGACCCACGAACACAGGGGCGATGACCAGCATCGCAAACCAGATGTTTACCCCTGCGGAGACTGAGAGGACAGTGGCATAGGCCCCGAGCATGAGGAATTCCCCATGCGCGAGGTTGATGATTTTCATCATGCCGAAAATCACCGCGAGACCGGCGCTGATCAGTACCAGCGAGGCGATGCCGCTTATCACGTCGAGCCCTACGATGATTGCTAGATCCATGTGCCAGCCCTCAGATGTCGATGATGTAGTGGGTGGTGTCGTTGGGGTTGGCTTCGAGATCGCAGACCGCCGCCGTGTCCAGCGGTTGTTGCTGCTCAAAGGTCTCCAGCACGTTCCATGCGCGGTTCTCGACCTCGGCGAGGAAGGTGTTGCGGGTCACGTGGTGGGTTTTCGGATCCACAACAACCTGCCCGCTGGGCCCGTCGAAGGACAGCCCCGTCTCCAGCGCTTCGATGACTTCCATCCGGTCGACCGACCCCGCCTTTTTGACGCCTTCGGCCCAGAGGTGGACGCCTTCGTAGCTGGCGGCTGCCAGCTCGCTGACGTAGGGCGTTTGTGCGCCGTGGCGGTCCTTGATCGCTTTCACGAACGCCTGGCTTGCGGGTGTCTGCAGCTCTTCGAAATAGCCGTAGCTGCCCAGCACGCCGGTGCTTTCTGTATCCTCCAGCGTCGCGGGCTCATTGACCAACCCGAAGGTTGTCGAGGCAATCGGGATTTCGTCCTTCAGCCCCGCCGCCGCCCATTGGCGATAGAACGCGGTGTGGTTTCCGCCGACCATCGCCGACAACAGCAGATCCGGCCCCGCCGCCTGAATCCGGGAGATGGACGGCCCGAAGTTCGTCACATCAAGCGGGAAGAAATCGGTCGACAGCACCTCGCCGCCGTTGTCCTCCACGTATTTGCGCATCCACTTCGCAGTGATCTGGCCGTAATTGTAATCCGCCGCGATGATATAGGCCTTCTTGCCCCAGAGGTTCATGGCATAGGGCACGAGCTTTTCGACCGTTTGTGCCGGTGTCGTGCCGGTGTTGAAAGTGTTGCGGTCGCACACACCGCCCTCGTAGAGCGTGTTGTAGAAATAGAGCGTGCGGAACCGGCTGAAGATCGGGCGGATCGCCTCGCGCGAGGCGGAGGTGATACCGCCATGGATCACGTCCACCTTGTCGCGGACCGCAAGTTGTTGGGCGTATTGGGAATAAAGCTGGATGTTGGATTGGGTGTCGTAGTTGATCAACTCGACCTCACGCCCCAGCAGCCCGCCTGCGGCGTTGATCTCTTCGACCGCCAGCATGATGGCATAGACCATCGGTTCGCCCGTTGCCGCCAGCGGACCGGCAAGATCGTGCAGGCTGCCCAGCTTGATCGGGCCGTCCTGAGCGCGCGCCACGCTGCCGATCAGCGATGGTGCGGCAAGTGCTGCCCCTCCGATCGCGGAAGTCCGGATAAATTTGCGGCGTGAAAGTGTCATCTGTAATTCCCTTCTGTTGGTCCGTGTCTCTTGTTCTGCTGACACTGTTCTATGATCGGTCATCGACCCGGCGTCGGAGAGCAGACCCCCGGAGTGCTGGGACGTGTCATCGGCGGTGTCAGTCCGCCGTCATGGGTGCGAAAGAGAGCTGTTCGACCGCCGCCGCGGCCCGGTAAAGTGTTGTTTCCTCCAGCTTGCGCCCGATGAACATCGCGCCGATGGGGCGTCCGTCATCGGTGGTCCCCGCGGGGACGGAAATGCTCGGGTGTCCCGTGGCGCAAGAGGGCGCGGTATTCGGGATCATCGCAAAGGCGCGCTCCACAACCGTCTCACGGTTGGCGTCTGGCCCAGGCAGGGGGTGGGCCGCCATGGGCGTCGTCGGCATCAGCAGCACGTCGAATTTGCGGAACAAATCGTCATAGGCGGCGGTCAGCAGGCGATTGAGGTTCTGCGCCTTGCCGTAATATCGCCCCTTGTGGCGCGAGGACATGTAATGCCCCATCAAAAGGCCGAGTTTCAGCGTCTCCGACATGTCATTGGCTTGCTCTTTCCAGTGCGACTGCTTGTCGAGCAGGCTTTCCAGAAACACGCCTTTCATATTGGTGCCGTAGGCGTTCTGCCGCATCATCAGTTCCGTGGCGCCCTCGAGGAAAATCGGGGTCCAGATGGCCGCCCCTGCCGCATGCAGCCGCATCGACACCTCCTCGACCGTGGCGCCGAACGTACCCAGGCGGTCCGCCACTTCACGAATACGATTATCGACTGCGGCCTCCGCACCCGGTTGCCCAAAACCTTCGGAGACCACACCGATGCGCAGGCCGCGCGGCGACATCTGCACCCCTTCGGAATAGGCTTGGCTCGGGGCGCCGCTCTGCCGCGGGTCAAGCCCGTCGGGACCTGCCATCACTTCCAGCATCAGGGCGTTGTCGGCCACGGTGCGCGTGATCGGTCCTGCGTGATCCACGGTCAGCTCGACGGGAAAGATGCCGGTGTAGGGCACCAGGCCGTGGGTTGGTTTCATCCCGACGACGCCGCAAAAGGCAGCCGGGATCCGGATCGAGCCGCCCTGATCGCCACCGGTGGCCATGTCGACGATGCCGGCTGCGACCAGAACAGCAGAGCCAGAGGAAGAGCCGCCAGCATTATGGCCCGGGACAATGGGGTTTTCTACTGGGCCGCTCACCGAGGTATGGCTGCCGCCCGAGGCGCAGTAGTATTCGCAGACCGCTTTGCCGTGGATCTCCGCGCCCGCGTCCAAGAGCCGTGTGACAATGGTCGCGTCTGTTTCAGGAACATAGCCCTGCAGGATGGAAGCGCCGTTTTCCATCGTCACACCGGCGACGTTCACGTTGTCCTTGATCGCGACGGTCTTGCCAGCGAGCTTGCCGGTCGCTGCGCCCTTGATCTGGGTTTTGACCACCCAGGCGTTGAACGGGTTGCCCTCCGGGCTTGGTCTCACCCCCGGGGATCGCGCGTATTTCACCACCGGCAGGTGGTTGTCCATCTGATCCACGAGGTCGTAGGCCTCGAACAGACCGCCCATCAGGCCTAGAAAAGAGGCACTGGCCTCTGCATCCAGCGTCAATCCCAATTCGGCGGCTGCTGTACGCACTTCTGACGCGTCCGGACGGTTAATCATGTTGATGGCCCCCACCATTTCAGCGCCGTCCAGACGTGCGTCCTCGACGGCTCGATCCGTTTTTGACCGCGTCCAAATAACGAGCATGTGACGCGTAACGATCTGACTTAACTAATTAAAACAAGACCACTGCATCTTGGCGTGCGGCTTGGTCTCATCCACTCCCGGCATCCAACCACAACTATTATCCAAAGTTAGTTGAATTGGAAACTTAATTTTGGTTAACCTTTGAACTGCGCGATCGCAACGTATCCCGGGCGGGAATTTTGCGATTTTCAATTGCGCAGTGGAAAAGTGCCCGAGATTTAATCAGTTGCCCAGAGGTTCGGACGTGACTGGATCGCGGGCGCCCCGATAGGCCCAATGATCAGGCTGAGTGAGCGACACGGCAGCGCCAGATCCGCAGTGGGTCGCCTGCAGCACAGGAGGAGTAGACAATGCCCCATGACCACCCTCACCCCCACAACAAGCCGCTGTCGGATGTGGAACTGCGTGTGAAGGCGCTGGAATCGATCCTGACCGAAAAGAAGCTGATTGACCCCGACGCCATCGACCTGATCGTCGACACCTATGAAACCAAGATAGGGCCCCGCAACGGCGCGCGCGTCGTCGCAAAGGCGTGGAGCGATCCATCCTACAAGGACCGTCTGCTGAGCGATGCAACCGCAGCGATCGGCGAGCTGGGCTTCTCCGGCGTGCAGGGCGAGGACATGGTGGTGGTCGAGAACACGGATGACGTCCACAATATCGTCGTCTGCACGTTATGCTCCTGCTATCCTTGGCCCACGCTGGGCCTGCCGCCGGTGTGGTACAAAGCCGCCCCTTACCGCGCCAAGGTCGTGAAGGATCCGCGCGGGGTTCTCGAGGAGTTCGGGGTCAACCTGCCTGAAGAGACAGAGATCCGCGTGTGGGACAGCAATGCAGAACTGCGCTATCTCGTGCTGCCGAAACGCCCCCAAGGCACCGACGGCATGTCTGAGGCGGAGCTGGCCGAGATCGTCACCCGCGATGCGATGATCGGCACCGACGTGCTGGCGGCGCACTGACCGCCTGAAACTGTTAGAAGGGACAATCCTATGAATGGCATACATGATCTGGGTGGCATGGACGGTCTTGGCCCGGTCAACCCGGCCAAGCACGAACCCTGTTTCAAGGAAGAGTGGGAAAGGCGCATGTTTGGGCTTTTCGTCTCTTGTTTCGCGGGCGGGCATTACAATGTGGACGAGTTTCGCCACGCCATCGAACGCATGGATCCCGCTCACTACCTGGAGACCAGCTACTATGAGCATTGGCTTCAATCGCTGGAAACGCTGCTGACGGAAAAAGGCGTGGTGACGCAGGAAGAGCTTGACCAGCGCAAAAAACACATCGCGATGGAGGACGTCTGATGCCCACCTTGACCCCTGACATCGTGCCCGGCCTGATCGCCACTGGCGCCTCCGCGCGGCTGGATGAGGATGTGGCGCCAAAGTTCAGCGTTGGCGACGCGGTGGAGATGAAGAATATCAACCCGGTCACGCACACCCGCCTGCCTCGCTATGTCCGTGGTAAGACGGGGATCATAGAACGGGATCACGGCGTCTTTGCCTTTCCTGACACCGGGGCGCACGGTCAGGGGCACAAGGCGCAGCATGTCTATTCGGTGAAATTTTCGTTCCAGGAGCTTTGGGGCGAGGATCACGCGGAGAACATGTATCTCTATATCGACATGTTCGATGACTACATGAGGCCCGCGCCATGAACGATCAGATCAAGGGTTCCGACCTCAAACGCACCCCTCATCTGCCCCATGATGAGGGCGGGCCGGTGTTCAATGCGCCGTGGGAGGCGAAGGCCTTTGCCATGACGGTTGATCTGCACAAGCGCGGCATCTTTGCGTGGTCAGACTGGTGCGAAACCCTGGCGGAAGAGATCAAGCTGGCGCAGTCCGGGGGCGATCCCGATCTGGGCGACACTTATTACAAGCACTGGCTGAACGCGCTGGAAAAACTTGTCACGGCAAAGAAAGTCACCGATACGCAAGCGCTGTTGGCGGCAAAAGAAGATTGGCGCGCGGCAGACGAGCACCGCGGCTTTGGCGAGGCACCGGTTCTGGTGAAGGGTGCGGCTGGCGCGGGGCATTGAGCCTCCGGGCGGGCGGCACAAGGACCCGGCTGACGTGGTCTTTGTGGTAGCGTCGGGGCGCCCTCCGCCGATGGCGCTGCAAACCCTAAGCGAGCGTGTCCAGCGCCTCTCGCAAGATCTGCGCTTTTTCGGAGCCGATTTTTTCGATGATCCAGTCATTCTGCGCTTCGACGTGGAGCGCGATCTTGTCGGCAACCGTGACACCCAGGTCGGTCAGCGCCAGTTGAACGCGCCTCTGGTCCTCTGCAGAGAGTTGCCGCTGGACCAGCCCGTCTGCAACCATGCGATCCACCAGCTTGGTCAGGGTCGGCGGATTCATCAAAACAATTTCGGCCAACTCGCGCATTGTGATACCCTCAGACGCACGCAATGACTGCAGCACCCGCCAGGTTTCGACCTGCACATTCAGCGCTTTGAGGTGCTGGTTCAATTCGATGTGGAGCTTTCGATGAGCCGCCGCAAGTGCATAGGAAATATACGAATCTACTGTTTTTTGAGGCTCTGACATCCGACGACCGACAGTTCAGGGTAAAAAAAGTTGACGCTCTGGGAACCAAGTACCACCGTCGGTCGGCTAAAACTAGCAGAGAAAACGCACCGATGGTCTCGACGCACCTACATCTTTGGCGGCATGAGGATACGACATCGCTTTCGTACTCTGGCGCGAAGGCGCGGTCGGGTTCAATGGCCGATCAGCCCTACCGTGTGGCCTTGTTGATCGCGATGTGTGGGCCAGCGGGGATGTGGGCCCCGTCGTGCATCGCCAGTGCTGAGGTGGCGTTGAAGGAGCTCAACGCAAGTTCCGGGATCGGTGGCCGCCCGGTAGAGGTCGTGGTCATTGATGCGGCGCTGGAGGCGGAAGAGCCCGTCGAAGCTGTGGTCGACGAGCTGATTGTCCAAGGGCGAATAGATGCCATTGTGGGCATGCATATCAGCGCCGTCAGACAGCGGATCGTTGCGACCGTCCGGGGGAGGGTGCCCTTTGTCTACACCCCGCTTTACGAAGGCGGCGAGGCGTCGCCGGGCGTTTTCACGATTGGTGACATGCCGGCGCGTCAGCTTGGCCCGGCCATCGGATATCTCAGCCGTCGCTTTCGGTTGAAGAAATGGGCGCTGATCGGCAATGACTATATCTGGCCGCGTGTCTCGCATGCCTATGCCAAGATCGAGCTGCGTCGCCATCATCGGGCCTTGGTTTTTGAAACCTATCTGCCTTTCAACTCCAACAGGATAGAAAATACGGTCGAAGCGCTCGGAAAATCGGGCGCGGACGCGGTGCTTATCTCTCTGGTGGGGCAGGATGCGGTTGCGTTCAACCGCATCTTTGGCGGCATGAAATTGCACGCGGGTATTTTTCGTCTGTCTTGTGCCATTGAGGAAAACGGCCTTTTGGCCAGTGGTGAACAGAATCTGCAGCGGCTCTTCTCTTCCGCCTCCTACTTTGCCGGTCTGGATACCCCCGGCAATGCGGAGTTTCGTGAGAAATACCACAGTCTGCATCAGGCGCGCGCGCCTATGTTGAATGCCTTGGGTCAGTCGACCTACGAGGGGCTGCAGTTCCTGGCCAGTCTCATCAAACAACCGGAACAGGACTGGCGCGCCCGAAGGATGAAGTCGTCCCGCCCTATCTCATACAAAAGCGCGCGGCGCGGTCTCTACGTGACCAATGCCGATAACATCTGCCCCGTCTTCGTCGCGCGTGCGAATGGTCTGGTCTTTGATGATCTGCAACGGCTGCCTTGAGGGGGTGCAAGACCGGCGGAAGTTATCCTGTCCAAGCGGTCGTTGTAACGCTCCTATACCACAGGCAACGATCCAACCGGGGTCGTGAACTCTTCGGTAGGACCACTTTTGGTCTGGTAACAGCATCCGATCTCCATCATGCGGCGCGCGTTTCTTCCGAGCATTGCTAGTCGAAAACGGGTTGGTTTTTCCCGTACCAGAGTTCTTCAGCGGCCCGTTGGTGCCGCTATCGGGTCCACGGACGCGAGGGGTGTGCGGTCCAGGATCAGGTCCGCCCCTTTCTCGGCAATCATAATGGTGGGTGCGTTGGTGTTGGACGAGGTGATCTGTGGCATGATCGACGCGTCGCACACCCGCAGCCGGTCGATGCCATGCACCCGCAGGTCCCGATCGACGACAGCCATATCTCCTGCTCCCATTTTGCAGGTGCCCACGGGGTGGTGATCGGTCTTCGCCATTTTGCAGGCATAATCAAGGAGCGCTGCGCGGGAGGTCACGTCCGGGCCCGGTAGCACTTCCTTGCGCACATATCCCGACAAGGCGGGTTGTGAGAGGATGTCGCGCGCCATCTCAAGTCCGCGTAGCGCCATGGTCATGTCGTGCGGATCTGACCAGTAGTTCGGGTCAATCAGCGGGGGGCTCATCGGATCGCTGTCGGCCAGCCGTACCGTCCCGCGCGAACGTGGTCTGAGATACGCGCTGTTCAGGGTGATCCCCGCGCCGTTGATCTTTGCGATCCCTTTTTCGATGCCTGACCCTTGCCCCAGATGAAACTGGATGTCCGGGTGCGTCGCGGAAAGATCCGCATACCAAAAGCCGCCTGTTTCAAACAGCGACGCCGCTGCCGGGCCTGACTGAAACAGCAGGTATTGCAAACCGGCCCAGACGGTTTTGTGCGGTTTGTCCCACCCATCGTAGCTGTGAGGCCCGGTCAGTTCAGCGATGGTGCAGATATCCAGATGATCCTGCAGGTTCATTCCGACCCCTGGCAATTCCAGCTCGACGGGTATGCCAAGATCGTGCAGGTGGTCCGGCGGTCCAATTCCCGACAGCATCAGCAGCCGGGGTGAGCCGATGGACCCCGACGACACGATCACCTCGCGGGCCGCATGTACTCTTTCCTGGCGACCGCCGCGTAGAATATCCAGACCAACGGCGCATCCTTTTTCCACCACCAGGCGAAGAACGTGGGTGCCGGTCATGACGGTCAGATTGGGCCGTCCTTCGGCTGGTTTCAGATAGGCCACCGCCGCCGAAGACCGTCGCGCGTGACGTTGGGTGAGTTGGTAGTAGCCCACGCCCGCCTGTTCGTGCCCGTTGAAATCGGGGTTGTAGGGCATCCCGAACTGCTGTCCTGCCCGAATGAAGGCGTCGCAGATCGGCAGCGTTGCCCTCGGCACGGATACGCCGAGCGGGCCATCAATGCCGTGGAATTCATCGTTGAAGCGGTCATTGGCCTCCGCCCGTCTGAAGTAAGGCAACAGGTCGCGGTAGCCCCATCCGGTACAGCCATACCCATCCGCCCACTGATCGTAGTCCTGCGCATGGCCGCGTGTGTAAATCTGCGCGTTGATGGAGGAGCCGCCTCCGATTACCTTGGCTTGGGTGAACCAGATCCGCCGGTCCTTCATGTGCTTTTGCGGAACGGTGGACCAGCCCCAACTGCCGATCCCCTTGGTCATCTTGGCGAAACCCGCCGGCCAGTGGTACAAAAAACTTTTGTCGCGCCCGCCTGCCTCAACAAGCAACACGGAGACGTCCGGGTCTTCGCTGAGCCGGGCTGCCAAGACGCATCCGGCGGAACCGCCGCCTGCGATGATGTAGTCAAATTCGGTCATGGCGCCTGATAGTAACTATATGGTTACATTCACGGTGCGCCCACGACCGCTGTTTTGTCAAGACAAGGCCCAAAAGTGTACGGGATCGCGTATGGCGGCCATGTTGGGCTTCGGTCTGATTCAAGAGGTATCAGCGCTGGCGCTTGACCATCAGCAAAAGCCTCACCGAGTTTGACGAGCCGCTTGACTAACTTTGACAGGGACGTCTCTAATGGCGCGGGTAACCAAGTGGTTCATTAGGGAGGAAATAATGAACAAGATCGTCAAAAGAACGCTGATGGCGTCGACATGCGTATTTATCGCGGGGTCCGCCGTGGCCGAAAGCGAAGTGGAAGTGCTGCACTGGTGGACGTCGGGCGGTGAAGCGGCCGCGCTGAATGTTCTCAAGGAAGACCTGAGTGGGCAAGGTGTTGGCTGGACCGACATGCCGGTTGCGGGCGGCGGCGGCTCTGACGCGATGACGGTCCTGCGCGCACGGGTCACTGCGGGAGATCCGCCGACCGCCGTTCAAATGCTGGGCTTCGCCATCCAGGATTGGGCGGGCGAGGGGGCTCTGGCCGATCTGAACAAGCTGGCCGAAGACCAGAACTGGGACGAAGTTGTGCCGGCCGCTTTGCAAGGGTTCTCCAAGCATGACGGCAACTGGGTCGCGGCGCCCGTAAATGTCCACTCCACCAATTGGGTCTGGGCGAACACCGCCATCATGGCCGAGCTGGGTCTTGAGCAACCCGCTGATTGGGATGGCTTTGTGGCGGCGATGCAGACGGCGCAGGATGCAGGCTATGTCGGCCTGGCCCACGGCGGGCAAGCCTGGCAGGACGCGACGATTTTCGACTCGATTGCGATGGGTGTGGGTGGGCCTAAGTTCTATCAGGCAGCCTTCATTGATCTTGATCCCGACGCCCTGGGTGGTGACCAGATGATCGAAGCGTTCAAGAGAATGGAAACCCTGCGCGGATTTGTCGATGACAACTTCTCCGGCCGCGATTGGAACCTGGCCTCGGCCATGGTTGCCAACGAGGAAGCGCTGTTTCAGATCATGGGCGACTGGGCCAAGGGCGAGTTCATCAATGCCGGTCAGACCGCGGGTGAAGAGTTCCAGTGTTTCCGGGTTCCCGGATCTGAGGGCACCGTGACGTTCAATTCGGATCAGTTCGCCATGTTCAGCGTGACGGATACGACCGCGCAAGACGCGCAAATGACCATGGCATCTTCCGTGATGAGCCCGGAGTTCCAGGTGGCCTTCAACACGGTCAAAGGGTCGGTTCCCGCGCGGACGGATATCTCCGACGCGGAATTTGATGCCTGCGGTCAGCTTGGCATGGCGCAACTGGCCGAAGCGGCGGCAAACGGCGGTTTGTTCGGCTCCATGGCGCATGGCCACGCCAATAATCCGTCGGTTCAGAACGCGATGTATGACGTGATCACGGCTCATTTCAACGGCGAGTACGACGCCGAAACTGCCGCCTCCGAAATGGTGACCGCCGTCGAATTGGCGCAGTAAGCGACCCTGGGCTGGTCCGGGTTCCCGGGCCAGCCCATCGCGGGTACGTCAAAATCGTAAGGGTTTTCCATGGCGGTTGATACTTCGGTCGACTTGCGCACCAGATTGCAAAACTGGCTGCCCAAGATCGTGCTTGCGCCATCCTTTGCGTTGGTCTTGATCTTTGTCTACGGCTTCATTCTTTTTACAGTCTACCTCAGCTTCACTGACAGCCGCATGCTGCCCAGCTATGGTCTGGTGGGCTGGGAAAACTATTCAAAGCTCTTCCGCATCCGCGAATGGGATGTCGCGATCAAAAACCTCGCGATCTTTGCGTCACTCTACATTGTGATCTGCACGTTGATCGGGCTGTTTTTGGCAATTTTTCTGGACCAGAAAATCCGCGGAGAAGGCGTCTTGCGCCCCATCTTTCTCTATCCCATGGCGCTGTCATTCATCGTCACCGGTACCGCGTGGAAATGGTTCTTGGATCCCGGGATCGGGATCGAGAACACCATGCATTTGTGGGGCTGGGAGAGTTTCGAGTTCGGCTGGATCAAGGACCGCAATATGGCGATCTATACGATTGTCATTGCGGCCGTCTGGCAGACCAGCGGGTTTGTCATGGCCATGTTTCTGGCCGGATTGCGCGGCATCGACACCGAAATCCTCAAGGCAGCCCAGATGGATGGGGCCAGCAACTGGCAGATGTATCGCCGGATCATCATTCCTCAGCTGCGCCCTGCGTTTCTCAGCGCCTTCGTGATCCTTTGCCACCTGGCGATCAAGTCATACGATCTTGTGATCGCACTCACCGGTGGCGGGCCGGGCAATGCCACAGCGGTGCCCGCAACATTCATGTATTCCTATACGTTCACGCGCAACCAGATGGGCATCGGCGCGTCCTCAGCGGTGATCATGCTGATGACCATCGCCGCCATCATGGTGCCCTACCTCTATGCCGAGTTAAGGGAGAAGAAGGGATGAGCGTTGCAAGCCAGGACAACGCGATGAAAACCGGCCGCGCGGCACGGGTGTTTATCTATGTCTTCCTGCTGGTGTTCGCGCTTTTTTACCTGCTGCCGTTCTTCATCATGCTGGTCAATTCGGTCAAACCGCTGAGCGAGATCACGGGCGGCAACATGATCGCCCTGCCGCAGGTCTGGACACTTGAGCCGTGGCTTGGGGCTTGGAGCACGGCCCAGATCGGGGTCGAACCGACGGGCTTGCGACCTTACTTCTGGAACTCGATCAAGATGGTGGTGCCTGCCGTGGTCATCTGCACGGCGATTGGCGCGCTCAATGGCTATATCCTGACCAAGTGGCGGTTCCGGGGGGATACGCTGATCTTTGGGCTGATGCTGTTTTCGTGTTTCATCCCGTTTCAGATTGTGCTGATCCCCATGGCGCGGATCTTGGGCATTTTGGAGATCTCGGGCACGACGACGGGCCTGGTGCTGGTGCATGTGGTCTATGGGATCGGATTTTCGACGCTCTATTTCCGCAATTACTATGCCGCCTTCCCGACCGAGTTGGTCCGCGCGGCACAGATCGACGGCGCGGGGTTTTTCCAGATTTTCTACCGTATCCTGATGCCATCGTCGGGGCCGATTACCGTGGTCTGTGTGATCTGGCTGTTCACGAACATCTGGAATGATTTCCTGTTCGGGGCCTCTTTCGCCAGCGGTGGCGCGGCACCCATGACAGTGGCGCTGAACAATCTGGTCAACTCGTCAACGGGTGTGCGGGAATACAACGTGCACTTTGCGGGGGCCATTATGGCGGCCTTGCCGACCTTGCTCGTCTACATTGTGGCGGGGCGATATTTTGTGCGCGGGCTGATGGCTGGCAGCGTGAAGGGATAAGACATGGGATTTCTGGACATCAAGCAGGCGACCAAGTCCTACGGATCTGTCGAGGTGTTGCACGGCGTGGATATTGCCGTGGAAGAGGGTGAGTTTCTGGTGCTGGTCGGTCCTTCGGGTTGCGGAAAGTCCACTCTTTTGAACATGATCGCCGGTCTTGAGGACATCACCACCGGCGAGATCGCCATCAAGGGCCAACGCATGAACGGCGTACACCCGTCCAAACGCAATATCGCGATGGTGTTCCAGTCCTACGCTTTGTACCCCAACATGACAGTGGGCCAGAACATCACCTTTGGGTTGGAGATGCACGGCACGCCCAAGGCCGATCGCGACAAGGCGATGGGCGAGGTGGCGGAGCTGTTGCAGATCACGCCGCTTCTGGGGCGCAAGCCGGGGCAATTGTCTGGTGGGCAGCGTCAGAGGGTGGCGATGGGGCGCGCGCTGGTGCGCAACCCTGACGTATTCCTGTTTGATGAACCGTTGTCGAACCTGGATGCCAAGCTGCGCGTCGACATGCGCACGGAGATCAAGAAACTGCACCAGCGCTTGGGAACCACGATTGTCTATGTCACCCATGACCAGATCGAGGCGATGACGCTGTCGACCCGGATTGCCGTGATGAACGGCGGCTACGTTCAGCAGCTCGGGACGCCCAAGGAAATCTACGACAACCCCGCCAATGTCTTTGTCGCCTCCTTTATGGGGTCGCCGTCCATGAACCTCATGGAAGGGGTCGTGCGGATGCAGGGCGCGGAGGCTGCGGTCGAGATTGCAGGCAGTTCAGGTGTGCCTGTGCTCTTGCCGGTCAACGTCGCCGCGCAAAGGCTGGACGGACAGACCGTGCTGTTGGGCATTCGGCCCGAGGCATTGACAGACCCGGATGGTGCCGACAAGAACGCGCGGCGGATCGTTACCTTGAGTAATGTTGTGGACGTCACCGAACCTGCCGGATCCGATACGTTTTTTACCACCACGCTCGCAGGTAAAGATACGATTGGCCGGATGCGCGCTGATGCGGTTGCGGTACCCGGGCAGGTGGCGCAGATGGCCATCAACATGGATAAGGCCGTGCTGTTCGACCCCACAAGCGGAGACCGCATTCGCTAGGCCCGTGTCGCCGTGTTGGGACGGCAATGAGTCTCCGCGTCCTCGGGTCTCTTTGCCGATAAAGCAGGCGGATACTTCCGCGTTGTGGGCCTTGCGACGGTTGGGCATCCGGTGACCACGTGTGTATCGCGTGCAGTTGAGGTCGCGGCAAGGGCCTGTGCGATCCGTGGCGCAGATGACCTGGATCCGTCGCTGTCCTTTGTATGGTCAAAGGCGGGGTGACGATTGCCGGTGCGACGCGCCCGTCAGTTTGCCGCTAGCCCTCGGGCGAACCTGCCCGAATTAGATCCGGGGAGGTGGCATTGTCGTGATTCTCCACGGCGATGGTACCGCGAGCCGCGCCATGTCAGAGGGGCCGCGAACGCCTCTGCCAAAGCCACGATTACAAGCCGCGTTTCATAGCCCGCTAAGCGGCCACCAGTCTCTTGATCGTCTCGACGTTGAACTCGATGCGGGCCGCAAGGGCTTCAGGAGCGGTCAGGTCCCGGTCAAAAACAATGGATCCGGTAAAGCGGTTGGTCAGATAATAATAGCCGATAGCGGCAATCGTGATGTTGACCTGTGTCGGATCAAGACCGAGGCGAAAGGTGCCCTCGCGCACGCCGCGGTCAAGCAATTCGTCCATCATGCCAACGAATTTTGCGCTGATCTCGGGGATCAGTTTGGATTTCTTGAGATGCCGGGCCCGGTGCAGGTTTTCGCTATTCACGAGGGTAATGAACTCGGGGTTCTTGAGATAGTAAGCCCAGGTAAATCGCACCAATTTTTCCAGTGCGTCCATGGCTGGCATGTTGTCGAGGTCGAGCTTTTGTTCGGCGGTGCGGATGTCCAGATAGGCTTCTTCCAAAACCACTTGGAACAGGTCCTCTTTCGAGCCGAAGTAGTGATAAATCATCCGCTTGTTGGCCTTGGCGCGCTCGGCGATTTCATCAACCCGCGCCCCGGCAAGACCATGTTTAGCGAATTCCTTTTTGGCGGCAGCCAGAATGCGCGCCTTGGTTTTTCCGGCGTCGCGCGTCTTGGTCTTGTCGGAGGTCGCCATCGGGTCGGATCCTGAACAAATGCCTATGCGCCGTGTGTTACCGCAAACGCAACCAGCGGTCAAAGCACCGCATGAAAACAGCGGCGCTGCCGTAGCATAGCACTTGACTCTACAATTCTGAAAGAAGTAACTAGTTAGTGCATTATTGGCGTTGGTGAGATTGATCACGCGTCATAGAGGGGGGCTGACAGGTCAGCAGACGTGGATGCTGCGTCAGGGCTTTTGCGCCCGCTGCGGCGCAGGATGAAAATAGGGAGGACACCATGTCATTCATCAAGGAATACATCGAAAAGGAAACCATCAACCGCCGCAACCTGTTGATCGCCAGCGCCTATGGTCTGGGTGGCGTTGCGGCCACCGGCCTTTTGGGCACTGGCATGGCGCGCGCCGCAATTGCGGACCCCACAGTAGCCTGGTCGTATCGCAACCGCACTAACCCCTACTGGAATGAGATTGTCAGCGGTGGCGAGGCGTTCATGGAGGGTATCGGCAAATCCAAGGGCGAACTCGTGCACCTGATCAACGAAGGGTCGTCGGAAAAGTCTTTGGCGGATGTTAAGGCGACGCTGGCGCGCACCAATGGCGAACTTGCACTGGCGATTGACACCAACGATGCGCCAAACGCGCGCCCTGTCGTCGAAGCCTGCGTCGACGCGGGCGCCTTTGTGTCGACCCTTTGGAACAA
Source organism: uncultured Roseobacter sp. (assembly GCF_947496515.1). GTDB lineage: Bacteria > Pseudomonadota > Alphaproteobacteria > Rhodobacterales > Rhodobacteraceae > Roseobacter. The sequence continues at coordinate 70,209 of NZ_CANMDB010000007.1, forward strand.
GACAGATGATCTGCACCCTTGGGACTTTGGCGACAACTATGTCAGCCATATGAGCTGGTCCGACGAAGGTCCCGCCGAGCAAACCGCACGCATCCTTCTGGACGCAATCGGCGGTACGGGTGGTATCGTGCATCTGGGTGGTATCGCATCCAACAACCCGGCGATTGAGCGCCTGAACGGTCTCAAAAATGCGCTCAAGGACTATCCCGATGTGGAACTGTTGGCAGCAGAGCCCGCCGATTGGGATACCCAGAAAGCCAACCAGGTCATGTCCGCCTTCCTGACCCGCTTCGGGGATGAGATCAAAGGGGTTCACTGTGCCAACGATACCATCGCCTACGGCGTGCTCGAAGCGCTGCGCGCCGAAGGGATCGACGACATGCCGATGGTATCCTACGACGGCAACCCGCAGGCTGTTCAGCTTGTGGCAGAGCGCAAGATCCTCGCCACCGTGTTCACCAACCCGCATTGGGGCGGTGGCATCACGGCATCGCTGGCGTATCACGCCGCGACCGGGCATTTCAAACCGTCCGAAGAGCCCAAGGAGCACCGCGAGTTCAATGGCCCGACGATTTTCGTCACGCCCGAGGACGCGGTCGCATTCAAGGCCAGTTATCTGGACGACGTGCCAACCTACGACTGGACAGATTTCTGGGGTCCGTCGAACGGTCCGATTGTCTACAAGTAAGGGCTGAACGGCGGCGATCCGGCAGGCCGGACCGCCGCGGTCTTTTTCAAAGACAGAAACACCGCGGTGGGTGCGACGGCGTCTGCACCGACCGAGAGGGGGAGGGGACGTCATGGCAATAGCCGGGACATCTGATGCGAGGCGGAGTTTGGGGTTTCTCAGCCGCGATACATTGGTCAAATGGGCGCCGTTGCTCGTCCTGCTGGTTCTGATCGCGTTCTTTGCTGTGATGGAGCCGCGTTTTCTTTCCATCCGCAATTTCGCCCGCATTCTGATTGCGGCCACACCGGCGTTGATGATCGCCGTGGGCGTGACGTTTATCATCATCATGGGGTCGATTGACCTGAGCATGGAGGGGACGGTGTCTGTCTGCGCCGTTATTTTTGCCTTCTGTTTCATCTGGCTTGGCGGCACGCTGGCGTCCTGGGCGTGGTTGGCCCTGCCCTTTGCCCTGTTGGTCGGGGCGGTGCTGGGGTTTGTGAACGGGCTGATCCACGTCAAACTGAAAATCCCGTCCTTCATGGCGTCACTCGCCATGGGATTTGTGGGCACGGGTCTGGCGATGGTCATGACCGGCGGTGACCGCATCCGCATCGAAGACGAGGCGTTTCGGGCCCTGCTGACCGTGCGATGGTTCAACTTTCCGATCATGGTTTATGTGGCGGGCCTGTTTCTCTTGATCGCGTGGTTCATTCAGACCCGCACGACGCTGGGACGCAATTTCTATGCTGTGGGCGGTGGTGAGGCGCTGGCGCATGGTTCGGGGCTCAATGTGGATCGCGTGCGCATCATGGGTTTTACGCTGGCCGGCGTGTTCTTTGCTGTGGGTGCGCTGCTGGCGGTGGGTCGCATCGGGATTGCGGAAACCGCGACCGGCAACAACTTCATGTTCCTCTCCATCACAGCAGTGGTGGTGGGCGGCACCGCGCTGTGGGGAGGTATTGGAGGGGTTTGGAACACGCTTGTCGGCGTGCTGATCGTCTTTGTCATCGGCAACGGGATGGTCGTGATCGGGCTGCCCGGCTACATCCAGGACGGGGTCTTGGGCCTTTTGGTCATCCTTGCCGTGATCCTGTCGACCGACCGCAAATCCATCAGCTTTGTGAAGTAGGGGCGGGCAATGTACCAGTTGAACAAAGTGGATAAGAGATTTCCGGGAGTGCACGCCCTCAAGGCCGTTGATTTCACCATAGGCCGCGGCGAGATCGTCGGGCTGGTCGGTGAGAACGGCGCGGGCAAATCCACGTTGATGAAAGTGATCTACGGCGCCTACCAGCCCGATGGTGGCACGGTCACGATTGATGGTACGGCGGTGCGGTTCCAGAATCCCCGTCAGGCGATGGACCATGGGATCGGGATGGTGTTTCAGGAACAATCCCTGATCACCAACCTGACGGTGATGGAAAACATCTTTCTAGGGTTTGAGCAGCAGTTTGTCCGCTTTGGGATCATCAACTGGAAAGAAATGGCGGCTGCGGCGCGCCACCAGTTGAAGAAGGTCAGGCTGGACATCGATCCGTCCACCATCACGGCCAAGCTGTCTTTTGCGCAGCGGCAGCTGGTTGAGCTGGCCAAGGTGCTAACCCTGGAAGAGCGGATCGACGGCGATCTGGTGATCCTGCTCGACGAACCGACATCCGTTCTGGCTAAGGAAGAGGTTGAGCTGTTGTTCGGCCTGGTGCGTGAATTGACCAGCCGGGCGTCCTTTATCTTTGTCAGTCATCGCATGGACGAGGTTCTGGACCTCAGCGACCGCGTCTATGTGATGAAGGATGGCGAGGTTGTTGACGTTGTCACCAAGGCGGATGCTCAGGTGGATGCGATCCAGCGCAAGATGGTGGGCCGTGACGTCGACAAGGAATACTACCGCGAGCAGAAACAAAAACCGTATGATCCGGCCAAGACGCTCGTCAGCTTTGCCTCCGTGTCTCTCCCGGGCGCCTATGCGGACATCTCCTTTGACCTGCACGCGGGCGAGGTGTTGTGCCTCGTTGGAACGGAAGGATCGGGCCGCGAGGCGATACTGCGCACAGTCTTCGGCTTGGAAAAGCCCAGCCATGGCACCGTCGCTGTCAAGGGGGCGCCCTACGCGAGGCGCAACGCCCAGGAGGCGGTGGCACGCGGTGTCGGATATGTCCCGCGCGAGCGTAAGATCGAAGGCATCGTCAATGGCATGAACGTCTATGAGAACATGACGCTCAGCCAGATGGGCAACTACGCGTCGAACGGCGTGCTGCGCATTGCCGAAGAGAAGGCGCTTGCCCGGACATGGATCGACCGCCTCGCCATCAAGACACCAGATGTCTACAAGGATTGCGGTGGTCTGTCGGGCGGCAACCAGCAAAAGGTGGTTCTGGCCAAATGGCGCTCCGCCGGCTCGGATGTCATCCTGCTTGATCACCCGACGCGCGGCCTCGATATCGGGGCCAAGGAAGACGTCTACGACATGGTCCGCGAGATGTGTGACGACGGCGCGGGGATTATTCTTGTGGCCGACACGCTTGAGGAGGCGATTGGCCTCAGCCACACGATTATCGTTCTGAAAGACGGTGAGTTTCAGAAACGCTTTGACGGATCAGCGGGCGGAAAACCGTCGCTGTTTGATCTTGTCCATCACATGATTTGAGGGGGTGAGCATGTCAGTTGAAACGTTCAAACCGTATTTCCCCTGGATCACGCTGGTTGCCCTCGTTCTGATTGTTGGCGCGATCAATCCGGCCTTTTTCAATCTCGGCTCGATGGTCACACTGGTGGCTGACATTGTGCCGCTGTTCATCATGGCGCTTGGCATGACCTTTGCCATCTACATCGGCGGGATCGACCTCAGTGTGCAGCAGGTGGCGAACCTCGTGACCGTGGTGGCGACGGTGTATCTGGCGCAGTTCGGCATTTTCGTCGCGGTCATCTGTGTTCTATGTGGTTTCGTGGTCGGGGCCGTGTCGGGCTGGATTACCACCAAGCAGTTTGTGCCCTCTTTTGTGTCCACATTGGCGACGGGGTTCATCGCCCTGTCCGGCGCGCGCTACCTGTCGGGCGAGCGGGCCTTGTCGATGAGTGCCGAGGCGCGGGATGCGTCTTTTGGGTGGATGTTTGGCAACACTGCGGGTGTGCCGCATGAGCTGGTGATTGCCGGCGTGCTATTGGCGATTGCCTGGTTTTTGCAGACCCGGACGACCTTTGGCCGCGCGCTCAAGGCGGTTGGGGCAGGAGAGCTTGCAGCGGTGTCGTCCGGCCTGAATGTGGACCGCATCAAGATCCTGGCCTTTGCCCTGTCGGGGCTTTTTGCCGCCATTGCCGGGCTGATGTTTTCGGTCAAGCTGTCAGGGGGCGATGCAAACCTTGCAAACGGGTTTCTGATCCTCGCCATTGTCGCGGTCCTGGTCGGGGGCACGCCGCTGACCGGTGGCGTCGGCGGTGTGATGAACACGCTGGTCGGCACGCTGATCGTGGTCGTGATCCGGACCGCGATGGTGTATCTGCAGGTCGATGCCACCATGCAGCAGATGGTATTTGGCGTGATCCTGATCGTGGCCATCGCGCTGACGATCGACCGCAGCAAGATGGGCACCGTCAAGTGATGCAGGCGGCGGTTCTCGCGGCTCCCGGCAGGTTCGAGATCGAGCACCGACCGATCCCGATACCGGGACGTGGCGAGGCGCTGATCCGCGTGGAGCGGGTCGGCATTTGCGGCACAGATATGCACATTTTCAATGGGCATTACGCAGCGGACAATCTGCCGATGATCCCGGGCCACGAATTCACCGGAACGATTGATGCGGTGGGCGCGGAGGTATCGCTGCCCTTGGGCGCCAGGGTCGTGGTCGACATGAACATCGGGTGCGGTTCGTGCTATTGGTGCCGCCGCAACGAGATCCTCAACTGCCCCGACATGCAGCAGATGGGCATCTCGATGGATGGGGCGTTTGCAGACTACATCGTGGTGCCCGCGCGGCTCGTGATCCAGGCGCCTGACCACGTGCCGTTTGAGGTCCTGGCCTTGACGGAGCCTTTGGCCTGCGTGGTGCGCGCCGCGCGCAAGGCAGATGTGACTTTCGGGCAGTCGGCGGTTGTGCTGGGGGCGGGGCCCATTGGCCATTTGCATGTTCAGCTTTTGCGCGCCATCGGGGCTGCGCCAATCATCGTGTCGGATCTGTCGCCCGAGCGCGTACAGCTCGCACTGGATCATGGCGCGGATGTGGGTGTTTGCGCGGGTGATACGCGCGCCGCTGTTCTGGAGGCAACCCAAGGACGTGGCGCGGATCTGGTGATTGAAAGCGTCGGTCTACCGCAGCTTTACGAGCAGGCATTGAGGCTCATCCGCAAGGGCGGGCACGTTGCAGCTTTTGGGCTGACAGCACCCGATGCGTCACTGCCGCTGAATATCCTGAGCATGATCTTGCAGGAAAACTCGATCAAGGGCTCGGTTGCGGGGACGGGGCAGGACATGCACGACGCGCTGACGCTGCTGACGCATGGCCGGATTAACCCACAGCCGTTTCTGGGCGCGCAGTATCCTTTGGCAGATATTCAGGTGGCCTTTGACACCTTCGCGGATCGTCCCGGCGATCTCAAAACTCAAATCGTTATGACGCAGTCTTAGGGAGGAACCGATATGTCGATCACCACCGAAAGCTATGCCTCTGTCCCAAGCGGCATGATCCCCAACAGCCGCTTTCCTCTGCTGGTACACCGGGCTGCCGTGCCGGGTGGCGGGGCAAAGGCCATCAAGGAGCGGTTCCGCTCTAACGGATGGTCCAACAACTGGGACTATCCCGGTGTCTACGAATACGCCCACTTCCATTCCACGACCCACGAATGCCTTGGCTGTGCGCAGGGCTGGATGGAATTCAACCTGTCCGTGGGCGAAGGCGGCTGGACCAAGGTGCGCATTGAAGCAGGCGATGTCATTGTCATGCCCGCCGGTGTGAGCCACGAGATGATCGGACAATCTAACGATATTCATATGTGTGGCGGCTATCCCGACGGGCGTGATTGGGACGACATTCAGGAACAGTTTCTGACAGATGAGGACTACAAGCGCGCCTGCAAGCGGATCATGATGTTACCGATCCCGGGCGCCGATCCGGCCACCGGCAAGGCGATGTCTGAATGGCACTCGGCGCCTTCGTCGGTGGATGGTGGCTGGAATGACTGGCGGCATGCACTTGATACCCGGCAGTGAGCCCTATTGAACGCGGAGTGCGTTCGCAGTACGGTATAACCAAATAGTTACTTATGGGGTGCCTCAAGGCTCCTCTGCTCTGGAGGACAGGCCTATGGATACGCAGACTTCGACCCGCACGCCCCCGCCCGAACCCCGCACATTCGGTTTTTACGTCGGCGGGCAACCCGTGGCCGCCGGAGAGCGGGAGGTGTTTGAGCGCGCGTCGCCGGGCCATGGTGTGCCGGTGACGCGCATCCCGACGTGTTCTGCCCAGGATGTGGACATGGCCGTGGCCGTCGCGCGTGAAGCGTTTGAAGACCGCCGTTGGTCGGGCCTTTCGGGTGCGGACCGTGCGGCTGTGCTGCTGAAAACTGCGGATATCATGCGCGCCCGTCTGGACGAGATCGCCTATTGGGAGAGCCTTGAGAACGGCAAGCCCATCGCGCAGGCGCGGGGCGAAGCGACGGGTTGCATCGGGATGTTCGAATACGCCGCCGGTCTGGCGCGCGCGCTGCACGGAGACAGCTTCAACAATCTGGGCGACAGCATGTTTGGGCTGGTGACACGGGAACCCGTGGGGGTTGTGGGGCTGATCACGCCGTGGAATTTCCCGTTCCTGATCCTGTGCGAACGGGTGCCCTATATTCTGGCGTCGGGCTGCACGATGGTGACCAAACCATCCGAGATGACATCCGCGACCACGCTCATGCTGGCCGAGATCCTGACCGAAGCCGGACTGCCCGATGGCGTGATGAATGTGGTGACCGGACCGGGCAGCACTGTGGGCACTGCGATGACGGAGCATATGGACATCGACATGTTGTCCTTTACCGGATCAACTGCGGTGGGTCGCTTGTGTGTCGAGGCTTCCGCACGGTCGAATTTCAAGAAGCTGGGGCTGGAGCTGGGGGGCAAGAACCCGCAGATCGTCTTTGCCGATGCGGACCTTGAGGATGCAGCGGATGGGGTTGCCTTTGGCATTGCCTTCAACACCGGTCAATGCTGTGTATCGGGATCGCGCCTGATCGTTGAGCGGTCCGTGGCGGATGAGTTTGCCAGGCTTGTTGCCGACAAGATGTCGAAAATCCGCATTGGCGATCCACTGGACGAGAACACGCAGGCCGGGGCAATCACAACCGATGCCCAGAACCGGGTGATCATGTCCTATATCGCGAAAGGACAGGAAGAAGGCGCGACCCTTGCTTACGGTGGCGAGCAATTGGACCTGGGGATGGGCCAATACGTGAGCCCGGCCCTGTTCACGGGTGTCACCGGCGACATGGCGATTGCCAGGGACGAGATCTTTGGCCCCGTCCTGACGGTACAGGAGTTCGACACGGTGGACGACGCGATCGCGATCGCGAATGATACGGTCTACGGCCTCGCCGCGAGTGTCTGGACCAAGAACATCGACAAGGCGCTGACCGTCACCCGGCGTGTCAAGGCGGGTCGGTTCTGGGTCAATACAACGCTCTCGGGCGGACCCGAATTGCCGCTAGGGGGGTTCAAGCAATCCGGCTGGGGTCGCGAGGCAGGCATGATGGGCGTAGAAGAATACACACAGGTTAAATCCACCCATATCGAGATCGGCAAGCGCAGCCCGTGGGTCGACGGCTGATGGCAAGCGGGTTCGATTACATCATTGTCGGCGGCGGATCGGCGGGCTGTGTTCTGGCAAACCGGCTGACCGAGAACCCCGATTGCTCGGTGTTGCTGCTGGAAGCGGGCGGCACGGATCGCCATCCGCTGATCCACATGCCGGTGGGCTTTGCCAAGATGACGACCGGGCCGCATACGTGGGGCTTCACCACTGTGCCACAAAAACACGCCAACAATCGCGAGATTCCCTACGCGCAGGCGCGGGTGATTGGTGGTGGATCGTCGATCAACGCCGAGGTGTTCACCCGGGGCATACCGGCTGACTACGATCGGTGGGCGCAGGAGGAAGGTTGTGACGGCTGGGCATTCGAGGATGTGCAAAAGTATTTCTTGCGGTCCGAGGGGAACACCTTTCTGTCGGGTGACTGGCACGGCACGGACGGCCCGCTTGGGGTGTCCAGCCTGGCGCCGCAACCCATGACAAGCGCCTTCGTTCAAAGCTGTCAGGAACTGGGCATCCCCTATAACCCCGATTTCAACGGCGCGGTGCAGGCCGGTGCGGGGGCCTATCAGACGACCACCAGAAACGGACGGCGATGTTCGGCGGCGGTAGGCTATCTGAACCCGGTCAAGAAACGCGCCAATCTGACCGTCCGGACCGACGCCTTTGTTCGCCGGGTACTGATAGAAAACAACCGCGCCATCGGGGTCGAAGCCTGGTCCGACAGGACAGGAACCGAGACCTTGCGCGCCGAAAGTGAAGTGCTGCTCACAACGGGGGCCATCGGGACGCCCAAGCTGATGCTACTGTCAGGGATAGGACCGGCTGCGCATCTCGCCGAACATCACATTGATGTTGTGCAGGACCTGCCGGGTGTCGGCGAAAACCTGACCGATCATTTCGGGATCGATATTGTGGCTGAGCTGACCGGACACCAAAGCCTGGACAAATACAACAAACCGCATTGGGCGATGTGGGCCGGGCTGCAATATCTGTTGAATCGAACCGGGCCCGTTGCGTCCAACGTGGTTGAGGGTGGTGCGTTCTGGTATGCGGACCACGAGGCACCGACGCCCGATTTGCAGTTTCACTTTCTGGCCGGTGCCGGGGCCGAAGCAGGCGTGCCAAGCGTCTCTCCGGGCTCATCCGGTGTCACGCTCAACAGCTATACTCTGCGGCCCAAGTCGCGCGGTACGGTTCGGTTGCGTTCGTCTGATCCAAAAGATTTACCGCTGGTGGACCCCAATTTCCTGGGGCACCCAGGTGATCTCGGGACCTCCGTCGAAGGGGTGAAAATCAGCAAGGAGATATTCAGTCAACCATCGTTGCAAAAGCACATTCGCAAGATCCGGTTCCCGGATGACAGCGTGAAGACCCAAGGGGATTTTGAGGCCTATGCGCGTCAGTACGGGCGCACATCCTATCATCCGACCTGCACCTGCAAGATGGGCGCTGACAGTGACCCGATGGCGGTCGTGGACCCCCAATTGCGGGTGCGCGGTGTGGATGGGTTGCGGATTTGCGACAGTTCGGTGATGCCGTCGCTGATCGGGTCGAATACCAACGCGCCCACAATCATGATTGGCGAAAAGGCGTCTGACCTCATTCGCGGAAACCGGTCGATGACGCTGCCGGAAGGACAGGCGCTTTGACGACGCGCGCCGGTGACGTTACCGGCGCCCGCACCCCTTTTCGAAAGGGTGCCAGGTCGGCCTAGTCGAAATCAGGCGCCCATGGCACGAGGTCCTTGCTCACGATCCGGTAGTTCGTGTGGGTCAGCGCGTCGATTTTGTCCATATCGATCGAGGACAGCGTAAAGTCCATGATGTCGAAATTGGCGGTCAGGTTTTCGCGTTTGGTGGACATGGTGTTGATGCTGACACCCTTTTGCAGGATCCAGCGCAACACCACCTGCGCGGCCGTCTTGCCATATCCAGCACCGATCTCCGCAAACTCCGGATGTTTGAAGACTTCGCCCCGGGCGACGGATGAGTAGGACGACAGCGGAATGCCGGTTTCGGATGCTGCGGCCAGCAGGATGTCCTGATTGAGCAGCGGATGAAACTCCACCTGGTTTGTGACGATCGGTGCCTCTACTATCTTTACGGCGTCGCGCATCATCTGAGCGGTGTAGTTTGACACACCGATATTGCGGGTCAGACCGTGGGCGTGCGCTTGCTCCAACAGTTTCAGCGGGCTTTCGATCTGGAAATCCGCCGGAGGCCAGTGCAGCAGCAGCACGTCAACGTAGTCAACCTGAAGATCTTTGAGGCTTGCCTCGACCGAAGCGAGGAATTTGCTTTCCTCGAAATTGTCGTTTTCAACTTTGGTTGTGATGCATAGCGCGTCGCGCGAGATCCCGGTTTCCTTCAGGGCGGCACCGGTTTCGGCCTGATTGCGGTACATCTGCGCGGTGTCAAAGCTGCGATACCCGACCTCGGCGGCGGTGAGAATTGCGTCACGGCACTCGTCCCCCGTGAGCGGATAGGTACCAAAGGACCGCTGGTGGGTTTTTTGAAAATAGATATTCATGGAAGCCTCCTCTTCGGTATTCCTTAAGTAACTTAATGGTTACTTAAACGCCAGTGGTAATCGCTCTTGCCTGAGCCGTAATTTCGCGCCATATTCAATTAACTGTATGGTTACTTACGCGCGCCTGCTATGAGGTAGGGAGGAACAATGCCGAAAATCATGTCTGCACGGGAAGCCGCTGACCTCATCCCGGATGGGGCTGTTGTGGCCGTGAACTCGTCCAGCGGGTTGTGTTGCCCCGACGCGGTGATGGCCGGAATTGGTGCCCGGTTTGACGAAACGGGCGCGCCGCGTAACTTGACCACGATCCATCCGATTGCCGCCGGGGACTTCTTTGGGACGAAGGGGATCGACCATATCGCTAAAAAGGGGTGTCTGGCGCGGGTGATTGGCGGATCCTATCCAAGTGGACCAACAAAGGCAGAGCCACCGCTGATCTGGCAGATGATTGTCGCCAACGAGGTTGCGGCCTACAATGTGCCTTCGGGTATCGTGTTCGACATGCTGCGCGAGGGCGCTGCGAAACGACCTGGTGTGCTGACCAAAGTGGGCATGGACACGTTCGTAGACCCGCGCCTGGAGGGCTGTGCCATGAATGACCTGGCCCGCGAGACGTCTATCGTGGAGGTGCGGGAATTTGACGGAGAGGAATGGCTATACTTCAAGGCGCTGAAACCAGAGATCTCCATCATCCGGGCGACCACGGCGGATGAGCGGGGCAATCTGAGCTTCGAACATGAAGGAGCCTATCTAGGCGCAATGGAAATGGCGCTGGCGGCGCGGAACACGGGCGGTACGGTGATTGCGCAGGTCAAACGTGTGGCGAAGGCCGGGTCGATCCGGGCGCATGATGTGACCGTTCCGGGTATTCTGGTGGATGTGATCGTCGAGGCACCCGACCAGCTTCAAACCACTGCTACCCAATATGATCCTGCGATTTCGGGCGAGTTGATCCGGCCCGTCGACAGCTTTCAGAACGCAGAGTTCAATATCGGCAAGGTGATCGCCCGCCGTGTCGCCACCGAGATGCAACCTGGCTGGGCCGTGAATATCGGTTTCGGTATTTCCGCCAATGTGCCGCGCATCTTTGTCGAAGAGGGATGCCATGGCGATGTCACCTGGATGATCGAACAGGGTGCGGTCGGTGGCGTACCTCTTTTGGATTTCAAGTTCGGATGCTCCGCCAATGCCGAAGCCTTTGTCGCCTCGCCGCACCAGTTCTGCTATTTTCAGGCGGGTGGTTTCGATTGTTCGCTACTGTCGTTCCTGGAGGTCGGAGCGGACGGCTCTGTCAACGTGTCCCGCCTGTCGGCAACACCCCACCGCACCGCCGGGGCGGGTGGATTTGTCGACATCACATCACGCGCCAAAAAGATTGTCTTCTCAGGCATGTTCAACGCCGGTGCCAAGATGCGGCTTGAGGACGGCGCGCTTGTCATCGACCGCGAGGGCAAGATCGCGAAATTCGTGGAGACCGTTGATCAGGTTTCCTTTTCCGGCAAGCGGGCGGTCGAACAAGGTCAGGATATCACCTATGTAACGGAACGCTGTGTGATGAAGCTTGAAGACCGCGGGTTGGTTGTGACAGAGATTGCGCCCGGGATCGAACTGGAGCGTGATATTCTGGATCAGGCAGGCACCGGTCTGCATGCGGCCAATGATCTCAAGAAAATGGATGCGGCATTGTTTCGCGAGCCCCCGATCGGGTTGGCCGGGCGCCTGTCCGCATGATTGATCTGAGAGTTGCCGGGCATGTGGCGCGGCTGGTGCTGGACCGGCCCGAAAAGCTGAATGCGTTGACGGCCCCGATGTGCGACGACCTGATTGCCCGCTGCCGCCAGATTGAACGCAGCGATGCGCGCGTGGTTATCCTTTCCGGCGGCGGCAAAGCGTTTTGCGCCGGGGGCGACATTGAGGCGTGGTCCGGTGAATCTGCCGAAGCCTTCGGGGATCATTGGGTGCGCGATGGACATCTGGCCTTTGACGCGCTCGCGCGATTGACGGTGCCGGTGATCGCGGTGCTGGATGGCCATGCGCTTGGCGGTGGACTGGAGCTTGCCGCCTGCGCGGACATCCGCATTGCAGAGGATCACATCAAGATCGGTCAACCCGAGACTGGGCTCGGGATCATCCCGGGCTGGTCCGGCACGCAGCGCGCGGTCCGTCGGTTCGGCGCACAGGCGGTGCGCCGTATGGCGGTGATGGGCGAGGTATTCACGGCAATGGAAGCACAGGCGCTTGGCATCGTGGACAGGGTCGTCCCCAGAGGGCAGGGCGCGGCAGAGGCGGATGCGATCGCGAAAAAGGTCTGCACCCGCGGACCGCAGGCCACCAAGCTGACCAAGATGCTGGTAAATGCCGCCGATGGCGAAGATCCCGAACGCGTGCTCGAGGCGCTGGCCGGGCGCATCGCGGCGGGGACGGAAGAGTTGCAAGAGGGATTGGCCGCGTTCCTCGCCAAGCGCCCGCCAAAATTTTAGGGAGATTTCGATGATCCGTCACTTTGTTCATCTGCGGTTTCGCAGCGATGTGAGCAATCCGCAGAAACAGGCGCTTTATGATGCTCTTGCGGGCCTGTCAGGGCATATCGACGGCATACTCGATTTTCAACATCGCGAGAATGTGTCGGTTGAGACGCCACTGGTCCGCGGCTTCCTCGACATGTTCTGGTTTGATTTTAGGGATGTGGCCGTCCGCGATGCCTATCTGGTGGATGCCACGCATCAGGCCATTGGCGGGCGCATTGTTGAGCACCTCGAGGGTGGCGCGGGTGGTGTGTTTGTCTGTGACGTAGAGGTTTGAGCCAGTCGCCTAGAGATCAAAGATGAGGCGATTCTGGCCTGATTGAACCACGTCTCCCGATTGGTTGGTGACAGAGACATCCAGGATCACAATGCCTCGCTTGCCTGAGGAGGTGGTGCGTTTTTCGGCAACCTGAAATGTGGCAGTAATCATGTCGCCGACATGGACCGGCGCAGTGAAATCCCACGTCCAGCCCAGGGAGGCCAGCGCGTCAATGCGGGCAGGGGCGGTATTCTTCAACCCGTCAATCAAGGACAGGATCAGCAACCCGTGGGCAACGCGCGCAGCAAAGCCCCGCGCCTGTGCTGCGGCATCGTCCATATGGATGGCGTAGCGGTCGCCGCTGAGCTCGGCAAAGTCGTCGATCATCGCGGCGGTAATCGGTCTGCCGGTGGTCCTGATCCGGTCACCGGGAGAGAGATGGGCGAACCCGTATAGGCCCGGTTTCAGGGTCACGCGGGCACGGGCGCATCGTCGCGCAGCAGGCCCTTATGCTTCAGCTCGCCCCAGAAATCAGCCGGGATCTCATGGCTGAACCATTTGAGGTTCTGCCGCAGCTGATCGACGTTTCGGGTGCCAGCGATGAAGGATGGAATAGCAGGGTGCGCTACGACAAATTGCAGCGCGGCAGCGGGCAGCGGCACGTGGTGATCGGCGCAGACCTCTTCGATCCTGGTGACCTTTTCCATGATCTCGGGCGGCGCGGAGGTATAGTTGTACTTTGCACCCTCCCTGGCGCCGGTCGCGAGAATGCCCGAATTGAAACCGCCGCCCACAAGCACGGCTGCGCCACGTTCCTCGCACAGGGGCAGGAAGGTATCTTGCGCGTCCTGTTCCAAAAGCGTGTAACGGCCCGCCAGCAGAAACGCATCGAAGTCGCGCTGTTCCAGTGCGGTCTGGCACACCTGCCATTCGTTCACGCCGACACCGATTGCCTTGACCACGCCTTCGTCACGCAGCTTTTCCAGCGCCTTGTAGGCTCCGTCCATCGCCTGTTTGAAAACCTCGGGCTGCTCGTCGCCACGGGTGAAGACATCGATGTCGTGGATGAAGACGATGTCCATACGCTCCAGCGCCAGCCTTTGCAGGCTGTCCTCGAATGCGCGCATGGTGCCGTCATAGGTGTAGTCAAACTCCATCACATTGGGGGCAGCATTGACCCAAGGGGTAAAGTCGATCTGGTTGCGCGGGGCCGGCACGAGGCGGCGCCCGACCTTGGAGGCAAGCACGAAATCATCGCGGTTTTTCCAGCGCAGCGCCTCGCCCGTGCGCAGCTCCGACAGGCCGTGACCATACATCGGGGCGGTGTCATAGATCCGCACGCCAGCGGTCCACGCGGTATCGAACATCGCAGTAGAGGTTTCGTTATCGATTTCGCGCAGGAAGTTGCCAACCGGGGCGGTGCCAAAGCCAAAAGCGGTGACCTCAAGGTCCACGTGGCCAAATCTGTTCTTATGCGATGGATCCATATCGCACCCTCCCGTAAGTAACCAATTGGTTAACTGTGTCGCAGCTTTGGATCAAGATCAAGTATTGAATCGCTTGACGCGGTTCTGTGGCCTTCCTAAAAGTAACTGAATGGTTACAAATGCCAAAGGGAGCCTCATGTATTTCAGCGCACTACACGAGCAGGTCCGCGACATGGCGCGTGGTTTTGCCGATGATGTGATCCGCCCGGTTGCAGAGGCACTGGATCATGAGGAACGGTTTCCGGCCGAGATTTACGATCAGATGGCCGAGCTTGGCCTGTTTGGTATCTGCGTGCCCGAAGACATGGGCGGCCCGGGTTTTGACACGGTGGCCTATGCCGTGGTGATGGAAGAGTTATCGCGCGGCTATGCGTCGATTGCCGATCAATGCGGGCTGGTAGAGTTGATTTCCACGTTGCTGGTGGCCCATGGCACGCCAGCGCAATGCGATCACTGGCTGCCGCAGATTCTGGCCGCGAAAAAGAAGGTCGCCTATTGCATCACAGAGCCCGAGGCCGGGACGGATGTATCGGGCATTCGCACCACCGCGTCGCGGGACGGGGACGGGTGGGTGCTGAACGGGGGCAAGATCTGGATTCACAACGCGCCCGTGGCAGATGTCGGTTTTGTTCTGGCCCGCACGGACGTGGACGCGGGGCATCGCGGCATGTCGATCTTTATCGTGGATTTTCACGCAGACGGCGTGACCCGTGGACCCAAGGAGCATAAAATGGGTCAGCGCGCGTCACAGGTGGGACCCTTGAACTTTGACGATGTGAAACTTCCGCCAGAAGCATTGCTCGGCGTCGAGGGACGCGGTTTTCACATGATGATGTCTGTGTTGGACAAGGGCCGCGTCGGGATCGGTGCGCTCGCGGTCGGGATCGGCCAGGCGGGGCTGGAGGCCGCGGTGGAGTACGCGGCACAACGCAGGCAGTTCCAAAAGCCCATCGCTGATTTTCAGGGGGTTCAGTGGTTGTTGGCCGACATCGCCAAAGATGTCGAGGCCGCGCGACTGCTGGTCCATTCGGCGGCTCATAAACTCGATATGGGGGCAGACGCCACCAAGGCCTGTTCGATGGCGAAGTGTTTTGCTGGGGACATGGCGGTGACGCGCTCTGCCGATGCGGTGCAGGTCTTTGGCGGCTCCGGCTATATCCGCGGGTTCGAGGTTGAGCGACTTTACCGCGATGCCAAGATCACGCAGATTTACGAAGGCACAAACCAGATCCAGCGGATGATCATCGCCCGCGAATTGATGTCCAAAGGAGCCGCCCCATGACCCTTGCTGCGCTTGTGACCGGTTCATCGCGGGGGATCGGATTGGCGACAGCAGAGGCATTGGCCCGCGAAGGCGTGGCCATTGCCCTGAACGCTCCTGAGGATGACGCGGAGCTGCGCGCGGCTGTGGACAGGATCGAGGCGATTGGCGTGCCTTGCGTCGCGGCGCCGTTTGATGTGACTGATCTCGCAGCCCATGACGCCGCTCTCGCAACGGTAGAGGATGCCATCGGCCCGCTGACCACACTGGTCAACAATGCAGGGGTCGGGGTGATGCAGCGCGGCGATATGCTGAACGTGAGTGAAGAGAGCTATGACCGCTGCATGGCGGTGAACAGCAAGGGAATGTTTTTCCTCAGCCAGGCCTTTGCCAGGCGGCTTTTGTCGCGCGACAGGTCAGGCTTCTGTTCTATCGTCAACGTCACCTCGTCCAACGCGGTCGCGGTCGCCGCACCCCGATCTGAATACTGTGTGTCCAAAGCTGCTGCAGCGATGATTTCGAAAACTCTCGCCGTCCGTTTGGGTCCCGAAAATATTGCCGTTTACGATGTGCAGCCTGGTTTGATCGCCACCGACATGACAGCGCCCGTGATCGCGCAGTATGAGCAGCGCGCCCGGGATGGGTTGACCCTATTCCCGCGGATCGGCCAACCCGAGGACATGGGCAATATCATCGCCGCGCTGGCCACGGGCAAACTCCCCTATACGACCGGTCAGACGATTTCGGCGGATGCCGGAATGCTTGTCCCGCGTTTCTGAAGGTGACCCCATGAAGATATCTTTGCCCGACACCAACGGTGCTTTGACCGAATACCGGTTGACCGGTACCCCGATTGCCGAGGCCACGCTGACACCTGCATCGGCGCGGGTGGTTTTTTCGGCGGCTCACGTGGTTGCTGATCCGTTTGCAGCTGCCGACCCTTACGGCGCTGCATCGGTGGACTGGGAAAGCACAATGGCGTTCCGCCGCCATCTCGACGGGTTGGGGCTGGGTATCGCCGAAGCGATGGATACCGCACAGCGCGGCATGGGGCTGGATTGGAAGGGCGCGCTGGAGCTGATAACCCGTACCAAGGCGGAACTGCCCGATGCGCTGGTGTTCAATGGCTGCGGTACCGATCAGCTACACCCCGATGATGCGGGCTCGCTGGATCACGTGACAGCGGCCTATCTCGAACAAGTCGAGGCCATTCAGACAGTTGGCGGTCGGATCATCCTGATGGCCTCGCGGGCGCTGGCGCGGGTTGCACGGTCGCCCGACGACTACCTCGAGGTCTATGCCAAGGTGCTGGACGCCTGCGATGCCCCGGTTGTGCTGCATTGGCTTGGGCCGATGTTTGACCCCGCGCTGGAGGGGTATTGGGGCGGAGAGGCGTTCGAGGACTGTATGGAAACCTGTCTTGCAATGATCGAGGCGAATGTTGCCAAGGTGGACGGGATCAAAATCTCATTGCTCGACAAGGACAAGGAAATCACCATGCGGCGGGGTCTGCCAGCAGGGGTAAAGATGTATACCGGTGATGACTTCAACTACCCGGAACTGATCGAGGGCGACGACGAAGGTTTTTCGCATGCGCTGTTGGGAATTTTTGATCCCTTGGCGGTGGCGGCCGCGTATGCTGTGTCGAAACTGTCGGAGGGGGACAGAGACACCTTTCGCGCCACACTTGATCCGACCGTGCCCATGGCGCGCCAGATTTTCCGCGCACCGACCCAGCACTACAAGACCGGTGTGGTGTTTCTGGCGTGGTTGAACGGCTTTCAGGAGCATTTTATCATGCTCAACGGGGCGCAAGCGGCGCGACCGTTGCCGGATTTTGTGACGATCTTCAAACAGGCGGAGTCCTGCGGGCTGCTCCGTGATCCCGATTTGGCCATCGCCCGGATGAAACGCCTGCTGGGGCTTTACGGCATTGCGTGATTTCTCAAATGACCACAGCGCGTTGGCGTTGAACACTGCCACTTTGGGTCACAATATGAAGGGCTGCGGCGCGGGGTGGTCGCCGGAACAGGTGATTGATGCCTGCGCTGCGCGTGGTTTTGGCGGCGTCGTGTTTTGGCGACGCGAAATTGGGGGTCGCGCCCAGCAGATCGGCGACCGTGTACGGGCGTCGGATATGCAGGTTGTCGGTCTGTGCAGGACGCCATATCTCACGGGGCGGGACGCGGGATCAGACGATGAGGTCAAGGCCAGCATCGACATGGCTGCTGCTCTGGGGGCCCCTGTCCTGACCATCGTGACCGGCGGGACAGAGCCGGGCACCACGGGCGTGCTCGAAAGCCAGAAGCGACTGGCCGAGCGTCTGTCGATCTTGGCACCTTACGCCGGGCAGCGGGGGGTCAAGCTGGCACTGGAACCCCTGAACCCCATGTTTGGCGGCAACCGGACGTGCATTTTTACCGTGGCTGACGCCTTGGCGGTGTGCGACATGGTCGGTCTGGACCATCTGGGCGTTGCCGTCGATGTGTATCATGTCTGGTGGGACCGTTTGCTGAGCGAAAGTCTGCGTCGCGCCGAGGGGCGGATTTTAGGCTTTCATCTGTGTGACTGGCTGGAAGACACAACTGACATGCTGCTGGATCGCGGGATGATGGGCCATGGCGTGGCTGATCTGAAGACCCTGCGCGGCCTGGTCGAGGGGGCCGGATACGAGGGATTTTGCGAAGTCGAGATATTCAGCGAGAAATGGTGGAGTACGGAGCCTGAAGAGGTGCTGGACCTGATCGTGGAGCGTTTCAGGAAGGTCTGTTGAAGAGACGCGGGCCGGTATCGGTTCGATGACGAGTGAGACGAGCCGCGATCCGATAAACGTTCCAGCGCCGATGCCAAGGCAACCTTTGAAGGCCAAACCAACCGGCGTGCATCCAAAACCGCATTGATCCCGGTGAAGTTAGCTGGTTGGCCGCAGGGCTTGGGTTTCGGTGCTACGTTGCGTCGATACGGTCTATGACCTCTACGATACTGTTGCGGCCAGATCGGCGGGCGGCCTTCGGCTCAGCGAAATTTATATTTCATTTTGACCTTGGTCATCTTCACCATGGAAAAGCGAAGGTGTACTTCCGGGCCCGAAAGACAGCCAATCAATGCGCCTTTCCATCGCCATCCACATATGACGAGATAAATGGTTTTGCGTCGCAGACAACACCCCCGCGTCCGAGTGCATTACATGCCAGGATTTCGGGAATGGTGGAGCCTAGCGGGATCGAACCGCTGACCTCCTGCATGCCATGCAGGCGCTCTCCCAGCTGAGCTAAGGCCCCATCATGCGCCGCTGAATAGGCGCTACGCAGGTCAGGATCAAGCGCAAAAGCACCCTGATCCGCGCGTTTTTTCCGGTCAGCTGTCGTCGTCCTCGGCTGCCACATCCGCGATTTCTTCGAGCGGTACGTTGTCGTCGTCGTCCTCATCGTCGTCCAGCAGATCATCGCCCAGATCGACATCCACATCATCGGCGTCATCTTCGAGCACCGCGTCTTCGTCGTCTTTCTTGGCTTTTGCTTTGGCGGAAGCCGCGTCTTCTGCATCGGCCGCGATCATACGCGACTTGCTCAGATCAACCTCGACCACTTCACCCGTGTAGGGGCTGACGATCGGGTTCTTGTTGAGGTCATAGAAACGTTTGCCGGATGTGGGGCAGAGGCGCTTCGTTCCCCATTCTTCGTTGGGCATGAAAACCCCCTTTGCAATTACGGTTTTGATGGTGATGATCCAGGCCAAGTGCCATATGAGACGAGGGCTGTAAAGGCCCCGCCCCCGCCGTGGAGAACCAATATGTCCCAGAATATCCTCGCGGGTGATCCACCGATCCCGCTGGTGCTGCGCCGCTCGGCCCGGGCACGCCGGATCTCCCTGCGGATTTCGCAACTGGACGGGCGCGTGACGCTGACCTTGCCACCACGGGTGCCCGAGCGCGAGGCGCTGAGTTTCGCGCGCGAAAAAGAAAGCTGGATCCGCAAGCACCTTGCCGAACGCGGCGCCGATGTGGTGATGGGGATCGGCGCGCAGGTGCCGATCAGCGGACGATTGCACGACGTCGTGACGGGCACACAGAGGCGCATTCGGATAACCGATGGCATAGTGGAGGTGCCGGGTCCTGCAAACACTGTAGGACCCAGGCTGGCGGCACATTTGCGGGGGCTGGCGCGAACGCGCCTCGCGGCGGCGTCGGATCGCTATTCTGCAAAGCTGGGAAAGCCCTATACGGCCATCACCCTGCGGGATACGCGCTCTCGCTGGGGGTCATGCACCGGGACGGGGCGGCTGATGTATTCCTGGCGGCTGATCCTTGCCCCGCCGGAGGTACTTGACTACGTTGCCGCCCATGAGGTCGCGCATCTTAGGGAGATGAACCATTCGCCGGCGTTCTGGGATCAGGTGACCCGGTTATACGGCGCATACGCAGAACCGCGGAAATGGCTGAGAACGAACGGTGGGGATTTGCACCGCTACCGTTTTGCGCCGCCCGCTTGACCATCCGGCGCCTTGTGATCACACTCGCCCCATGATCCTGAACCCCCGTCCCGTCGATGCCGCGACAGCGGCCCACGATCGTGTCTACCGCGCGCTGCGCAGTCGTATCATGCAGGGGGATCTGCCCCCCGGTGCTGGCTTGACCCTGCGCGGGATCGGCCGGGAGTTCAACGTATCCATGACGCCCGCGCGCGAGGCGGTGCGGCGGCTGGTGGCGGAGGGCGCGCTCACCATGTCGTCTTCCGGTCGCGTCTCCACACCGGAGCTCAGCAACGAGCGCATCGAAGAGCTGGCGGCACTGCGTGCTCTGCTCGAGGTTGAATTGGCCAGCCGCGCCTTGCCCCGGGCACATATGGCCCTGATCGAGCGCATGCAGATGATCAATACCACCATCGCGGAGGCGGTCGCGCACCGCGATGCTGCCAGCTACATCCGGACCAATCTGGAGTTTCACCGCACGCTCTACCTGCGGGCCCAGGCCCCCGCGATGCTGGCCATGGCTGAAACTGTCTGGCTACAGATGGGGCCGACCATGCGGGCACTCTATGGTCGATTGCGCAAGACAGAACCGCCGCAGTTTCATCGCCTGATCCTCGCGGCGCTGCGCGCGGGCGATGAACCGGGGCTACGGCTGGCTGTTCGCTCCGACGTCACCCAAGGGTTACGGATGCTTGCAAGCTAGCAGAACCCGCGTGGCGTCGACTGCTTCATGGGTCAGAGGTATTCCGAGGCGTTGCTGCGGCTGGCATACCCGCCCGACTGGTCCGATCCGTCACGGGCGAGACGCGTCAAATTTGAACAAGATCCTGCCGCGAAGATGCCACATTTTCACGTTTTAATAGAATTGTACGCACCACGGGGGGGGCGCTAAATGAGTAATTTGTTACAATGGCACGGAAAAAGAAACGATTTAAAGGACGGATCAGGCCCGCCTGGACCTATGATCTGGACCTGTTGGTCGGGCTCATCTCTGAGCTCGCGGCCTCGGATGGTGAAGTGGCGACAGTCAGCCGTGACGAGCTCGCACGTGATATTCTGGGGCCATGGCCATGGATGCGGGTACTGATCGCGGAGACGGACAAAAAAGTGGTTGGGTATGCCGCGCTTTGCCCCGTGGCGGAACTGCAGTTTGGCAAGCGAGGTCTTGAGGTCCAGCACCTTTTCGTGGTGACCAAGGCACGCCGGACCGGCGTCGCGACGGCGCTGATCCGTGCCGGTCAGGATCTGGCGCTCGACGAAGGCTGCACCTATCTGTCTGTTGGCGCGCATCCGGAGAATGAGGTGGCGCGCGGCATCTACTTACGTATGGGATTTGCACCGCAGGCCGATCCGTGGCCGCGCTTTCACATTGCGCTCACACGGCAGGGCTGAAGCCCGCAGCTCAGGCAGCGAGCCCGTTGCTGCCCAGATCCAGGAACTTGGTCCGTCGCTCGGTCACGAGCGTGGCTGCGTCCTTACCGTCCAGATCGCCCAACATTGCCTCGATCGCGCGGCCGACGGCCGCGATGGCCGCAGTGGGGTCTCTGTGAGCACCCCCCAGCGGCTCTGCGATGATGCGCTCGATCACGCCAAGCTGTTTGAGATCCTCCGCCGTGAGCCGGAGCGCCTCCGCCGCCTCGCGCATTTTTTCCGCGTCTTTCCACAGGATCGAGGCGCAGCCTTCCGGGCTGATCACCGAATAGACCGAATGCTCCAACATCGCGACACGGTTCGCCGTGGCAAAGGCCACTGCCCCGCCGGAGCCCCCTTCGCCGATGATGACAGAGATTACCGGTACCCCGATCTGCAGGCACTTTTCCGTGGCGCGTGCTATGGCTTCGGACTGGCCGCGTTCTTCGGCACCCTTGCCCGGGTAGGCGCCCGGGGTGTCCACCAGCGTGATCACAGGGAGTTTGAACCGGTGCGCCAGATCCATCAGCCGGATCGCCTTGCGGTACCCCTCGGGGCGGGCCATGCCGAAATTCCGTTCGATCCTGGATTTCGTATCGTGGCCCTTTTCGTGGCCAATCACCATGACCGGGCGGTCGCCCAGCCGCGCCAGCCCGCCCATGACGGCCTGATCGTCGGCGAAATTCCTGTCACCCGCAAGCGCCGTGTAGTCGGTGAAAAGCGCGTCGATATAGTCACGGCAATGGGGGCGTTCTGCATGGCGGGCGACCTGACACTTGCGCCACGGAGAGAGCGATTTGTAGAGATCGGCCAGCATCGCCCGTCCCTTGGCGTCGAGCGCTGCGGCCTCTTCGGTCACATCCATTTCGTCGTTGGCGCGCGCGAGGGCGCGCAGCTCTTCTGCCTTGCCTTCGATTTCGGCGAGGGGTTTTTCGAAATCCATGTATTGGGTCACGGGTCGGCCTTCTTTTGCTCTTGTCGTTATATGGCGGGCATTGCCGCGCAATGCAACGCGGGCGTCAGCTGGGAAAGAGCACCGGGTAGAGCGACGCAATCAGCAAAAGTGCCATGCCCCGGTTGAACAGTGTCAGGCGGCGTGGGTCGGTCAGCAGCCGTGCCATTTGCTGGCCGAGCACCGTCCAGAGCGTGATGGCGGGCAGGTTGACGGTCGCAAACGTGAGCGCCACGGCCACAAAGGCGCCGAGTGTCTGGCTCTGCGCGTAGACGGACAGTGCCGTCAGCGCCATGGCCCAGGCCTTGGGATTGACCCACTGGAAGGCGGCGGCCTGCAGGAAGGTCATGGGCCGCCCCGTATTGGCATCCCGGTCCAGCGGTGCCGCGGTCGCGATCCGCCAGGCCAGATACCCAAGGTAGAGCACGGAGAGGACCTGGAGGAGCGTGTAGCTGGCGGGGTGACGCGCGAAGACCTCCGCGAGACCCGCGCCGACGAGCACGATCATCACGCCGAAGCCGATGGAAATGCCCAGCATATGCGGGATGGATCTCATGAAGCCGTAATTCGCGCCCGAGGCCATGAGCATCAGGTTGTTGGGCCCGGGCGTTGCGGAGGTGACGAAGGCAAAGAGCACGAGGGCGGTGAGGAGTTCGGTTGTCATGGCGCAATCATCACCGTGCTGGACCGATTTGAAATTGCGTTCTTGTGAGGGAATTGCCTATTTGTGCAATATATGACCATGATTGATCAGAAATCCGAAGAGATATTGCATATCCTCAAACGAGACGGGCGCATCAGCAACCTTGCCTTGGCGGAGCGGGTCGGATTGTCGCCCTCTGCCTGCTTGCGCCGGGTGCAGGAGATGGAGCGCGCCGGTGTCATCCGCGGCTACCGGGTGGTGTTGGATGCGCAGGCGGTTGGTATCGGGTTCGTCGCCTATATCGGGGTGGGCCTCAACGATCACTCCAAGACATCCCAGGAGGCGTTCGAGCGGGCGATCTCTCTCACGCCGGAGGTGGTTGAATGCCACAATATCACCGGTACAATCGAATACTTGCTGCGTGTAGAATGTGCGGATCTACCCAGCTACAAGCGGTTTCATACGGACAAGCTCGGCGCGTTGCCGCAGGTCAATGCGATCACCTCCTATGTGGTCATGGGCTCGCCCAAGGACGAGCGGGCGTGACAGAGTTTTCTTGCCTCCGGCGGGAGTTTATCTGGCAAGATGAGCGAGCTATGGCGTCTGACGCAATGCCTGAAACCTGACGCTTTTACATCGCTGATGTCAGGCGGCCGTGCGCGATCTAAGTTTTTGGCAGGGCGCCTTAGTGCGCGGCTTGATCGGCAATCTCGGCAAAGCGGTCGTCCAGTTGCCGTGCGAGGTTCGCGAGATCGGGACCGCCTTCCGGGGTGTAGGGAGCGAAGACGAAGCCAGGTGTCTTGTAGGACAGGGTGGCGGTGCCGTTCGATTCCTCGGTGACATAGAAGCGGATGGGTGCTTCGATCATCGCCGCGGTCGAGAGCGCCAGGATTCTGACGGCGAAATCATTGTTGAAGACACCGACGACGCGGTTTTGCGGGATGGTGATGCCACGGGCCTTGGCAGCACCCGTGGGTCCGGCCTGGGTGACGACACCCATGCCGTGCGCTTTGACGGCGGCTTTCAGATCGTCCAGCAGCGTGGCATGAGGTTTCTGGGTCGTGATCACGACCCAGCCCTCGCGCGGGGCGATGGATTGGGCATGGGCCACGGTTGCCGTCAGAAGGCACAGGCAAATGGCGAGAAAGGATCTCATGGCGGGCTCCTTGCTTGGACCAGCCCATAAGGTCAGCCAGGCCCCGCTTTGCCAAGTCACGCTTGCGCTAGCCGGCGATCATCTCCGATTGCCGCACGATGACCTCAGCCTGTTTGATCGAGGCGATATCGACGAGGCGGCCCTTGTAGACAGTGGCCCCTTCGCCATTGGCCTTGGCGGTTTCCATGGCGGTGAGGATCTCGCGTGCTTCGGCGACCGCTTCTTCGGATGGGGTGAAGACCTCGTTGGCAATGGCCACCTGTTTGGGATGGATGGCCCATTTGCCCACCATCCCGAGCGTGGCGGAGCGGCGGGCCTGGGCGCGGAAACCCTCGTCATCCGTGAAATCGCCGAAAGGACCATCGACCGGCAGCACGCCATGGGTACGGCAGGCGGCGACGATGGCGGCCTGTGCCCAGTGCCAGGGGTCGGACCAGTGTTTTTGCCCCTCGCGGATCATATAGTAGTTTTCCTGCGTGCCGCCGATCCCCGTGGTGGCCATGCCCATGGAGGCGGCGAAATCGGCGGCTCCGAGGCTCATCGCAGCGAGGCGTGGGGAACTCGCGGCGATCTCTTCGACATGGGCGATGCCTGCAGCGGATTCGATGATGACCTCGAAGGTAATGGGCTTGTCGCGGCCCTTGGCGGCCTCGATCGCGGTGACCAGCGCGTCAACCGCGTAGATGTCCGCCGCGCAGCCCACCTTGGGGATCATGATCTGGTCAAGGCGGGGGTCGGCCTGCTCCATCAAATCGACCACATCGCGGTACCAGTAGGGTGTGTCGAGGCCGTTGATCCGTACCGAGAGCGTCTTGTTGCCCCAGTCAATATCCGTGATTGCCGCGATGATATTGGCGCGGGCGCTGTCCTTGTCGGTCGGGGCCACGCTGTCCTCCAGATCGAGATTGATCACGTCCGCAGCAGAGGCGGCCATTTTTTCGAAGATCGCGGGCCGGGAGCCGGGGCCGAAGAGTTGGCAGCGGTTGGGTCGCGCGAGCGGTGCGGGCTGGAGGCGGAAGCTCATCGGCGTATCCTTGAGTAATAAAGTTGCGAAGATATTGGTTTGGTTGGTATGAAATTGCGCATGATGCTGCAAGTGCATTTTGCAGTTGCAGCAAGAGACTCGCTTGAGTGATGTCTGAACGCTCAGATATTCGCGGTTATGCGGGCTTCTTCGAAGAATAGTGCAGTTTGTGCCGCAGTATGGCGTATTTTAAGATGTGTTTGCGCTCGGATCGCGGCAGATTGCGGCAAATCTTAAGGAGTCCCTGACCATGATCCAGACACCCTATCTCTTGTTTCTCGGTGATGCACCGGATCAGTTGGCGGCCAAGGTCGCACAGGGCATCAAGGACTGGCGGCCCGAGAATGCCGTGGGTCAGATCCGGTTGCCGGGCTGCGGTGCGGATATGGGTTTGACAGACATGAGCCTGGAAGACGGGCTGGCTGCGGGGGCGAAGACGCTTGTCATCGGGGTTGCGAACCGTGGGGGGGTGATTTCAGAGGCGTGGCAGGCGGTTTTGGTCAAGGCGTTGCAGCTGGGCTATGATGTGGCGGCGGGCTTGCATAATCTGCTGCGCAACGAGGATGCGCTGCAGGCCGCCGCAAAGGTCAACGGCCGCACGCTGCACGATGTGCGGGTACCATCCGTTGCCTATCCGATTGCCAATGGCGTGAAGCGGACGGGTAAACGCGCGCTGGCCATCGGGACCGATTGTTCCTGCGGAAAGATGTATACGGCCATGTCGATGGACGCAGAGATGGTCAAGCGTGGGTTGAAGTCGGACTTTCGCGCGACCGGTCAGACCGGCATCCTGATCACCGGGAAAGGCGTGCCGCTGGATGCGGTGATTGCGGATTTCATGGCCGGGGCGGTGGAGTATCTGACGCCCGACAACGATGCCGACCACTGGGATCACATTGAAGGACAGGGGAGCTTGTTTCACGTGTCCTATTCCGGCGTCACCATGGCGCTCATTCATGGTGGTCAGCCCGATGCGCTGATCCTGTGTCATGAGCCAACGCGAACGCATATGCGCGGTCTGCCGGATTATACGCTGCCCAGCCTGGAGCAGTTGCGCGATACGGCGTTGCCGATTGCGCGGGTGGCCAATCCGGCTTGTCAGATTACGGGCGTTTCCGTGAACACCAAGGCGCTGGATGAGGCGGCGGCGCGGGCCTGCCTTCAGGAGATCGAGGACAGGATGAATTTGCCTGCATCGGATCCGTTCCGCTTTGGGGCGGGCAAGCTGGTGGATCCGTTGTTGGCACTGTGATGGCTGCCGCTGTGCCGGTTCAGGGCTGTGGATTGAGTTTATTTGGCAAGATGATGAAGAGCAGACGATGCGCATAGAGGTCACCCGCGATGTTTTCCAGCTGGCGCAGGTCTTCACGATTTCGCGTGGGTCGCGGACGCAGGCCGAGGTCGTGACGGTTCAGGTGCGGGATGGCTCCGCGCGCGGCTGGGGGGAATGTGTGCCCTATGCGCGCTACGGCGAGACGTTGGAGAGTGTGACGGCGCAGATTGAGGGGTTGCCCGATGATCTGACGCGGTCACGCCTTCAGGCCTTGTTGCCTGCCGGGGCTGCGCGGAACGCGGTGGATTGCGCGCTGTGGGATCTCGAAGCGAAGCGGGCGGGGTGTCGGGCCTGGGCGTTGGCGGGACTTCCTGCGCCGGGGCCTGAGGTGACTGCTTATACGCTGTCGCTCGATACGCCGGAGAAGATGCGCGCTCAGGCGGCGGCGCATGCGGCGCGGCCCTTGCTCAAGATCAAGCTGGGAACACCCGATGACATGCCGCGGCTGGAGGCGGTGCGCGCGGGTGCGCCAGAGGCCGCGATCATTGTCGATGCGAATGAAGGGTGGAGTGCGGAGGTCTACGCGGATTTGGTGCCGCACTTGCTCCGCTTGGGCGTTCGGATGGTGGAGCAGCCCTTGCCCGCGGGGGCGGATGAGGCGCTGATCGGGATGGAGAGGCCCGTGCCTGTTTGTGCGGATGAGAGCTGTCATGATCGTGCGAGCCTGCCGGAATTGCGGGGGAAATACGATGTGGTCAACATCAAGCTCGACAAGACGGGCGGCTTGACCGAGGCGCTGGCCTTGCGGGAGGCGGCGCTGGCGGACGGGTACCAGATCATGGTGGGCTGCATGGTGGGGTCGAGCCTGGCGATGGCGCCTGCGACGCTGGTGGCACAGGGTGCGCTGATCACGGACCTTGACGGGCCGCTGCTTCTGGCCGAAGACCGGGGTGAGCCGTTGATCTACGATGCGGCCGGGGTGCATCCGCCTTCGGCCGAGCTATGGGGGTAAGAACATGCGCACTGTCTACGTGAATGGCGAGTACATGCCGGAGAATGAGGCCTCTGTGTCGATCTTTGACCGGGGCTTTCTGATGGCGGACGGGGTCTATGAGGTGACCTCCGTGCTGGGCGGCAAGCTGATTGATTTCGAGGGGCACGCAGTGCGGCTGCAGCGGTCTCTGGATGCGCTGGACATGCGCAGCCCCATCGACCGCGAAGACCTTTTGGAGGTGCACCGCGAATTGGTGCGGCGCAACGGGATCGACGAGGGGATGATCTATCTGCAGGTCACCCGCGGCTCTGCCGGGGACCGGGATTTCGTCTTTCCCGACCCGGAGACAACAGCGCCCACAGTGGTGCTGTTTACCCAGGCAAAGCCCGGGCTGGCCCATAGCCCCGCGGCGAAAAAAGGCATGAAAGTCATCAGCATAGAGGACATCCGCTGGGGTCGCCGCGATATCAAGACGGTGCAGTTGCTGTATCCGTCCATGGGCAAGATGATGGCCAAGAAGGCGGGTGCTGACGATGCCTGGATGATCGAGGACGGCTATGTCACCGAAGGCACGTCCAACAACGCCTATATCGTCAAGGACGGCAAGATCATCACCCGCGAGCTGAGCAATGACATCCTGCATGGCATCACCCGGGCGGCCGTCTTGCGCTTTGCCGAAGAGGCGCAGATGCAGGTGGAGGAGCGCAACTTCACCATCGAGGAAGCACAGGCGGCTGAGGAGGCTTTTATCACCTCCGCGAGTACTTTTGTGATGCCGGTGGTGGAGATCGACGGCGTGGCGCTGGGCGATGGGACGCCCGGGCCGGTGGCCACGCGGCTGCGGGAAATCTACCTTGAAGAAAGTCTGAAGGCGGCGGTCTGACACCCCGATCCTCGGTGTACCGACAGCGAAACGGCCCCCTCGGTGGGGCCGTTTTTGCATCTGGAGCTAACCTTCTGAAATCACGAGAAAACCCATGTCGGTATCACGTCGGTATTCTGTCGGTATTGCGTCGGTGCGCGCGTCGGTTTTTCGGCGGGTGAGCGTGGTTTGCGCGGCGAGCGGTGTGTTCATGCTAACGGATGCTTTTGGTCGCGCACGGTGCCCTCTGTCCGGTGCATCGTGACGGGTGGGCGATGTTTCAACGCCAGCGCGCGCCAAAACCTTACTGTCGCTTTTTCCAAAAGCCGAAGGTGTAGCAGCGGCATGACATGATGGGCAAGGTGCTGAGTGTTCGGGGGTTTTACGCGGCCCGGTCGAGGCAAAAAAAAGACCCGACCCTTCCCATTTGGGAACTGCGCCACAACGGGGCGCTGTCGTACACCTAATCTCGTACTTTAAATGGTATGCGCTTGGGGTAAGTCTGGACCGCTTGCGGGTGAGCGAACATTTCAAAACCACAGCAGCAGGTATCGGGCGCGACCTCGGCTACCCGACACCTGCTGCTGCTTCCGGAGAGCGGGATACATGAAACTCAAATATCTTTTTGGCGCGACGGCGCTGGTTGTGGCGTCTGCGACGTCGAGCATGGCTGCGACGTATAACATCCTTGGCGGCTTTTCGGGCGGTCAGCTGGGCACGGTGGCGTTCGATATCAACATCACCGCTGACTTTGCGGATCCGGACACCATCGGTCTGGTCACCAGTGATGGCCTGACCATCAATGCCATGACATCCTCAGAGGTCCCCGGCGATCCGTTTCAGTTGACCGGACCCGAAGCGGGGCCGTTGCAATATGCATATTTCACCGACTCGTTGTGGATTTTCGGGGGCCTTTTTTCTGCGGATGCCGGATCAACAGATTTCCAGTTTGTGATTTATGGATTTCCCAATTCCGATCCAGACAATGTCACTGTTGTTGATACTCTCGCATCCGTCGACGGTTTCAGCCCTCGCCTGAACGGCACCGCTTTTATCAAGAAGATCCCCGATCCGCAGGTATCTGCTGTGCCGCTGCCCGCGGGGGCGCTGCTGATTTTGTCGGGTCTGGCGGGACTGGGCGCGGTGCGTCGGCGGCAACGGGTCACAGCACAAATCTAACTCACCCCCGCACGAGGCCCTTCAGCTTGTGCGATAGGGGGGCGTTGGTTTGTTCCAATGCGACGACGGGTCCTGGTGCAACGGTCAATTGTTTTGCAAAACAATCGGGCGCCGGTTGCGGCGTTCCGGCGAGACGTCTGGCTAGCCGCCGTTGGTGAGCGCGCCGTTCTCCCAGGTGCCCGTGGCTTCTTCACCCGTCGCGTAGCGCATGGTGCCGGTGCCCTGCCGTTTGCCCGCCTCGAACGTGCCCTCGTAGACGTCGCCGTTGGCATAGGTGGCGATGCCCTTGCCGTCGATCTCGCCTTCGGACCAGGCGCCGTCGTAGACAAACCCGTTGGGCAGGGTGATCTTGCCCTGACCGTCGCGTTTGCCCGCGTCGAAGCTGCCGGTGTAGATCGTGCCATCGGGGTAGGTCGCGACGCCCTGACCCTGACGCTGGCCGTCAATCCACTCGCCTTCGTAGCGGTAGCCGTTGGCGTAGGTCATGATCCCCGTGCCATGGTTGCGGGCGTTCTTGAACTGGCCTTCGTAGGTGACGCCGTTGGGATAGGTGGCCTTGCCCTGGCCTTCGATCACGCCTGCCTTCCACTCGCCCTCGTAGGTGGCGCCATCGGGGTAGGTGATCAGCCCGCGGCCGTCGGCCTGACCTGCGGCGAAGCTGCCTTCGTAGATCGAGCCGTCGGGGTAGGTGACCCGGCCTTCGCCCGCGATCTCGCCCGCGACCCAGTCGCCCGAGTAGGTATAGCCGTCCTGCGCCGTGAACGTGCCCCGGCCGTCGCGCAGGTCATTGGCAAAGCTGCCTTCGTAGACATCGCCGTTGGCGTAGGTGACCTTGCCCTGACCTTCGCGGCGGCCCGCGACAAGCTCGCCTTCGTAGACGTCACCGTTGGCCTGGGTGAGCGTCCCGGTGCCATCGATCTGCCCGTCACGCCAGAGCCCCACGTAAATGAGCCCGTCCGGTGTGGTCAGCGTGCCTTCGCCTGCGCGCATGCCGCCCGAGATGCCGCCTTCGTAGACCGCGCCATCGGGGTAGGTGATGGTGCCCGTGCCTTCCTTGACGCCGTCGACCCAGTCGCCCTTGTATTCATAGCCGCCCGGGCTTTGCATGGTGCCGGTGCCGTGGTGTTTGGCGTTGCGGAACTGGCCCTCGTAGCGGACCCCGTTGGCATAAAGGGCGATGCCGCTGCCCATGATGGCGCCGCTGTCCCATTCGCCCTCGTAGGTGCCGCCGTCGGCGAAGGTGATCTTGCCGAACCCGTCGGGTTTGCCCTTGGCAAAGAGACCCTCATAGACCGATCCGTTGGGGAAGCGCGCGATGCCCTCGCCCTTGATCTCGCCATCGACCCACTGGCCGGCGTATTCATAGCCGTTGGGCAGCTTGTAGGTGCCCGTGCCGTGCTGGACCCCGCCGCGAAAGGTGCCCTCGTAGACGCCGCCGTCATCGTATTGCTTGGTCAGCACCTGGCCTTGCTGGGCCATCAGCGGAGCGGGCAGCAAGGCGAGGCAGAGGATCAGGGGACGCAGGGGCATGGGGCTCCTTGGGGTATCGTGTGAGGGGCGCGATCTTTGGCCAAAACTTATGCAAAGCCCGGCCCGGGGGCAATCGTCTTTTACCGGGGTGGGCGGGTCTTGGGCTTTTCTGCCGGGCGCAATCTGCTACATCACCTCTCACCTGAAGGCAAAAGGGCCAAGCGCATGTCGGATCGGTTTAGGATGATGCTGGGACAGTTGAACCCGACGGTGGGGGATCTGGCGGGCAATGCGCAGCAGGCGCGCGCTGCCTGGGAGGCCGGGCGCGATGCGGGCGCGGATCTGGTGGCGCTGCCGGAGATGTTCATCACCGGCTACAACGCGCAGGATCTGTGGCTGCGCAAGGCCTTTCAGCTGGATGTGGCGCGGCATGTGGAGGAACTGGCCCTGGCCTGTGCGGAGGGACCCGCCCTTGCCATCGGGTCGCCCTGGGTTGAGGGGGCGCAGCTTTACAACGCCTATCTCATTCTCAAGGGCGGGCGCATTGCGTCCCAGGTTCTCAAGCATCACCTGCCCAATGAGACCGTTTTCGACGAAGTGCGGATTTTCGATGCGGGGCCTCTGGGCGGGCCCTATTCGGTCGGTAACTCCCGGGTGGGCAGCCCCATCTGCGAGGATGCCTGGCACGAGGATGTGACCGAGACGCTGGCCGAGACGGGCGCGGAGTTTCTGCTGGTGCCCAATGGCTCTCCTTACGACCGGGGCAAGTTCGACGTGCGGATGAGCCATATGGTGTCGCGGGTGGTGGAGACGGGGCTGCCGCTGGTTTATCTCAACATGGTGGGGGGGCAGGATGATCAGGTGTTTGACGGTGGTAGCTTTGCGCTGAACCCCGGGGGCGCGCTGGCGGTGCAATTGCCGGTGTTCGACGCTCAGCTGGCGCAGGTGGATCTGGAGCGCGGGCCGGAGGGCTGGCGTGTGGTTGAGGGCGAGAAAGCGACCCGCCCCAGTGCCTGGGAGCAGGATTACCGCGTGATGGTCACGGGACTGCGCGACTATTGCCGCAAGACGGGTTTCGGCAAGGTGTTGCTGGGCCTGTCGGGCGGGGTGGACAGTGCGATCGTGGCGGCGATTGCCGTGGATGCTCTGGGTGCGGAGAACGTGCGCTGTGTGATGCTGCCGTCGGAGTACACGTCGGAGCATTCGCTGGAGGATGCCGAAGCGGTGGCGACGGCGCTGGGTTGCCGGTATGACTATGTGCCCATTTCGGGGCCGCGGGCTGCGGTGACCGAGACGCTGGCGCCGCATTTCGAAGGGCTGGAGGCGGGGCTGGCGGAGGAGAACATCCAGTCGCGGCTGCGCGGTCTTCTGCTGATGGCGATGAGCAATAAATTCGGGGAGATGCTGCTGACCACGGGTAATAAATCCGAAGTGGCCGTGGGCTATGCGACCATATATGGCGACATGGCGGGCGGCTACAATCCGATCAAGGATCTGTATAAAACCCGGGTGTTCGAGACCTGTCGCTGGCGCAACGCCAATCACCGCGACTGGATGCAGGGGCCCGAGGGCGAGGTGATGCCCGTGCGGGTGATCGACAAGCCACCCTCCGCCGAGTTGCGCGCGGATCAGAAAGACAGCGACAGCCTGCCCGACTATCCGGATCTGGACGCAATGCTGGAGATCCTCGTTGACCGGGCGGGCTCTATCGAGGATTGCGTGGCGGCGGGCTTTGACCGCGAGGTGGCCAGCCGGGTGGAGCATCTGATCTATATCTCCGAGTACAAGCGCTTCCAGTCAGCACCCGGCGCGCGGCTGACGACGGGGGCCTTCTGGCTCGACCGGCGCTACCCGATTGTGAACCGCTGGCGGGACGGGAAAGCAGGCTAGGGAAGGTGGTTGGCCGCACGGCGGATGACCGGCAGTGGCAGGCTGGTGGCGCGTGCGGCTTTTCGGCATGTGACGCGCCGCTGAAACCCCAGCCGGTGGGATGGGACCGGGGGAAGCTCTCTCGCCGCCATCGAGGCGGGTCGAGAGCTGTCCGGCCCGAGGCCGGACGCCGCCGCCCGGAGGTTCGGTGTCTGACCACAGCCGTCGCCCGAGGTATCAGGTGTGGTGTGGGTGATCTGACAGCCGGGGCGACCCGTTGAACCGAACGGGAGGTCAGTGTGTGGACCTTGCCGCGCCTTGAAAGTACGCCAGACCTTGCTTGTGGCGCGACCGGAAATGGGCTGCGCGCCGCGCCGGATCATCGTCTTTACCCGCGGAGGTCGCGGCGTGCGCCTTGTCTAATATCGGGCATCATCTGCTTCGACTATGAGGCGTCTGTCGCGTGCCGCAGGTCGATTGGTCGCTGGAATGCCTGGTTGTCCGAGAGCTGCCCGCCGGGGGTGCGGTTGTCTTACGGGGGTCGCTTGGCGACGGGTTTTTGGTCGGGCACAGGAAAACTGCCCGTATCCTTGTCTGACAAACCTGCGCAGGGCCCCTGACCTGTCATTGAGCGGTGTCAGGCGTTGGCGAGAGTGGACAGAGGGCCTGAAGCCCAGCGGAGAGGTGGCTTTAGCGGGGGCCGCGTGCAATCAGCTCTGCCCCCCGGGGCCCGCTGAAGTAGGCGCTGCACCTGTCGATGAACATCTGCAGCAGCCGGCGTTTCGGGCCGGGGGCAAAGCCCAGGGACAGGGTGATGCCGCTCTCACACTCTGCGAGCGGGACGCAGTGTACCGGGGATCCTGCGTAGCTCGGGACATGGCGCGGGCGCATGTTGAGCAGCGACAGCCCGAGCCCCGAGGCCACCAGCGACCGCACCATTTCGGTTCCGTTGGCGGTCGCAACGATGCGCGGCTCCTCCCCGCTTTGCGCCAGCAGATCGAGGTAGTAGCTGCGGGCGGCAGGCCGGTCGAGCAGGATCAGCGGCTCCTGCACGATCCGTTCGACCGATACGCTGCTCTGAGATGCGATGGCATGATCGGCGGGGCACAGACAATAGGTGGGGGCGAAGATGAGGGCCTGCGTCTCTATCTGAGGGTTGGGCAGTTCCTCCACGAAGAGGATCGCATCGAACTGACCGTCCAGCAGCCCTTTTTGAACGGAGGTGTTGTCGCCTTCGGTGAAGGACAAAGAGACCTCCGGGTGGGCGGCCAGCAGCGCCGCTGAGAGCTCCGGCAGAAAGGCGGGCGCGACGGGCGCGTTGTAGCCGATGGTCAACAGCCCTGAGAGACCTGACTGCAGGTTTGCCACATCGCTGAGCATGGCGTTGTACCGCTCCAGCAGGTCGTCGATGCGGCGCTGCACGTCGCGTCCGGCGGCCGTGAGAAAGATGCCCTTGGACCGCGCCCGGGTCACCAGCGCCATGCCAAAGGCGGTCTCGGCCTGATCCAGCGCCGTTGCAATGGCGGAGGGCGCTACATTCATGGTGTCAGCCGCCGCGGCGATGCTGCCCTGGCGCAAGGCCTCCTGAACGTAGCGCAACGCGCGGATGGAGAGGGTCACGGCTCATTCCTCGGGTATTTGAGCTTTGTATATCGTATAAATCTGTTTTCCAAAGAATAGTCCATCTGCCAGTCTGCGCCCTGTCGCAAGCGAGGGGGTATGACATGAAATCCAGAGCCAGGGCCGTCGTGATCGGCGGCGGGATCGCGGGCTGCTCGACCCTCTATCACCTGACGCAGGAGGGCTGGAGCGATGTGGTGCTGGTCGAACGGGATGAGCTGACATCGGGCACCACCTGGCATTCCGCGGCGCAGGTCACGAATTTCGGCATGACGCAGACCATGGTGGGCCTCAAGTCGCATTCTATCGCGCTCTACAAGAAGCTGCGCGACGATCCCGACTATCCCGTGGGCTATCACCACGGGGATGGGGGCATCCGGCTGGCCAATACGCCCGAGCAGATGCAGGGGTACCGTCATTTCGCCTCCATGGCGCGGTGCATGGGTGTGAACTACGAGGTCATTGATGCGGCGGAATGCGCCCGGCGCCACCCGCTGATCGCGACCGAGAACCTGCTCGGGGGGCTGTGGGACGGGGAGGACGGTGACATAGACCCCGCGCAGCTGTGTCAGGCACTGGCGTTTCATGCGCGCAAGGCGGGGGCGGAGGTCTATCGCAATACGCCGGTGACGGGGCTGACCCAGCGGCGTGACGACACCTGGACCGTTCACACAGCACAGGGTGATATTGATTGCGATGTGGTCGTCAACGCCGGTGGCTACCGCGTGAACGAGGTGGGTGCGATGATGGGGGTGCATCATCCCGTGGCGTCGATGGAGCATCAGTACTTCATCACCGAGGATATTCCGGCGATTGCCCGGGCCGGGCACCGGATGCCGTTGCTGCGGTGCCCGATCTCTGACTATTACGCGCGCCAGGAGAAGGGCGGGCTGCTGGTCGGGTTTTACGAACAGGACTGCAGGACCTGGGGCATGGACGGGATCAGCCCGGGTTTTTCCAACGATCTGTGCCCCGATGATCTGGACCGGGTGATGGATGTGCTGGAAGGCGCGTTCGCGCGCATGCCCGCCCTGATGGACGTGGGCATCAAGCGCGTCGTGAACGGGCCGATCACCTACACGATTGACGGTGCGCCGTTGGTGGGGCCTGTACCGGGCAAGCGCAACGCCTATTGCATCATCGGGTTGCGCGCAGGGCTGGGCGAAGGCGGCGGCCACGGCTTGTTGCTCGCCCAGCAGATCGTGCAGGGCGAGGCGTGCTATGACACCTGGTGCATCGATCCGCGCCGGTTCACGGGACACGCCAATGTGGAGCTGACCGCGCTGAAGGCCATCGAGGATTACCAGAACGAGTTTCGCTTTCATTTCCCGCATGAACATCGCCCGGCTGGGCGCCCGGCCAAGACGACGCCGCTGACCCCGGTGCTGGCGGCCGCGGGGGCAGAGTTTACCACCGTCAATGGCTGGGAGCGGGTGGATTACATCAAACCGGCGCCCGATTTTCACCCCCGCCTGAGTTTCGAGTTTGATGAGACCTTCGATGTGGTCGCGGGCGAAGTGCGCATGGTGGCCGAGCGTGTGGGTCTGGCGGAGGTCAACGGATTCAACCGGATCGAGATCACCGGCGCGGACCGCCACGCCTTTCTGGACCGGATGATCTGCGGGACGGTCACACGGCGCGAGGGCCGTGTGGGCCTCGGCTATCTTCTGAACCATCAGGGCTGCATCAAATGCGAGGCGACAATCGCCAACCTGCCTGCCTCGGACCGTGGTCCGGCGCGGGTCTGGTACGGGTCTGCCGCAGCCTCCGAGAGCCACGACATGGATTGGCTGAGCGCGCATGTGCGACCGGAGGAGGATGTGCAGCTGCGCAGCCTGACCAACGATCACACGATCCTCGTGCTGGCCGGACCCAAGGCGCGGGCGGTTCTGTCGGCCTGTGCGCGGGGGGACTGGTCCGCGGCGGCCTTCCCGTGGTTGTCGGTGCGCGCGTGCTTTATCGGCTTTGCCCCGGCCATCGTCATGGGCGTCAGCTTTTCCGGAGAGCTGGCCTACGAGATCCACGTGCCCAACGCATCGCTCTATGCGGCCTATCTGGCGCTGCGGGAGGCGGGTGCGGCACATGGGCTCGGTCTTTTCGGGGCGCGGGCCGTCGAGTCCATGCGGATGGAAAAGGGCTTTCTGCACTGGAAGGCGGATCTGATCACGGAGTTTGATCCCTTCGAGACGGGGCTGTCGCGGTTTGTGAAGATGGACAAGGGGGATTTCATCGGCAGGGAGGCCTTGCGCGCCCGGCGGGCCAAGGGCTCGCAGAAGCTGCTGGTGACGCTGAAGGTGGACGCGCCCCACGCACCGGCGCATCCCGGCGCGTCGCTGATGCAGGAGGGCAGGGTGGTTGGCACGGTCACGTCCGGTGCCTATGGCCACCGCGTCCGTGCGAACCTCGCCTATGCCTTTGTTGCGCCCGAGGTGAGCGAGCCCGGCTGTGCGCTGCACATCGACATCTGCGGCACGCTTTGCCCCGCGGAGGTCATTGCGCCGTCCCCCTATGATCCGGCGTTTGAGCGGATGCGCAGCTAGAGCGGGTAGACAGACTGCGCGATGGCGGGGCCACATGGTTCGGTGCTGCGAACCTTTGACCGTTGTAACGGAACGTGGCGCCGGTGGTCCTCCCCGGCGCCAGTTGCGGGTCAAAATCTGCCGGGTGACCAGAAGTATGTCTCGCCCGAGCTGTCATCTACACCGTCGTTGTCGGTGCTGATCCAGGCGGTGCCATCCTCGAAGATCGCCAGACCTTCGATCTTGTCGACCACATAGCCGTTCAGGGAGAGCAGATCGGGGATCAGATCGCGGACCTCTTCCTTGCTGACCACGGGCAGCGCGCCACCCAGGGGGGCCGGAACCATCTCGGCAGCGGGGATGCGGTAGATCTTTTTGGTGACCGCGGCGCCGCCGATCTGGTTGTCGCGTTCGATGACGTAGACATGATCCCCATGCGCCACGATCTCGGACAGACCCACCCAGCCGGTCGCGGGCGCGGCCTTGGGATAGTGGACGGCGCCCCATTCTTCGGTCTCGAAGTTATAGGCCACCAGCTTGACGTGGTCTGCGGGATCATCCTGCCACTCGCGCTGGACGGCCATCCACAGCACGTTGCCGATCCGGGTGATGCCCTCAAAGCCGAAGCGACGCTCGACCGCCATCAGTTCGGGCGGCAGACCGATCTCGCCCGCGCGGAACCGGATCTCTCCCGAGCCGTCCACATGGTAGATGGCGTGGGGAATGAGCCTTTCGGTGCGGCCTTCGGAGGCGATGAAGAACCCGCCCTCGCCGTCGAGCGTGATGCCCTCCATATCCAGCTGCTGGGCCGCATCGCCGTTCCGGCGCGTCACGGGGATGCTGTCCACGATGGTTGCGGGGGTGGTCCTGGTGTCGATCTTGAAGATCGTCGGCTGAAACCCGTAAAAGCTGTCGTTCACGGCCCAGATGATGCCATCCTCATCCGCGACCATGCCCGAGAGCGCACCCCAGCCGATCAGCCTCTCCGCACCGGCGGAGGTCAGCTGCGGGTAGGCGGGGGCGGCGTCCTGCAGCGCGTAGATCATCACGTGGCTGCGCGCCCCGCCGTCCTCGATCAGGTCGGTTTCGTTTGCGGTGACAAAGAGGTTCCGCGATGGGATGGCCACGGCGCCCTCGGGCCCGATGCCGCTGGGCAAAAGCTGCGTGAGCACGGGGGCTGCCGGGTCAGTCAGATCGTAGACACCGACAATCGAAGACCGCTCGGCCAGAATAAAGGCCATGGGCGTGCCGTCAAAGACGCCGAATTCCATGCCCTCGGGTTCGACCCCCTTGCTGTCGGAGCGCTTGTCCGGATAGTGCCCGGCCTCGATGATCGCGTGCTCAAAGGCGGTGCCGCTCTCGTAGACCAACTCCCCGTCCTGGCTGAAGATCGACCAGCCGCGGGAGCCGCCATCCATGTCACCTTCGTTGGCGATGGCGAAATGCGTGTCGTCGATCCACTGGACGGCGTCGGGTTCGCGCAGACGGCCCGGCTGGCTTTCGGTGAAGACCAGCGCGCCGCGTTCGTCGGTGGCGTCGATCCCGTCAAGATCTACGGATCCTGCGGAGAAGTCGTGGATCACGCCGTCCTTGGTGGCCACCACGATGTGGTTGTTTTCCTGAAGGGTCACGACGATCTCGCCCTCGGCGTTGATGTCGACGAACTCCGGTTCGGGATCGTCGGGGGCGACCGCCGCCAGCCCGCTGACGTCGATCACGGCGAGGGTCCCGCAATCGAGCGTGCCGTCCGCCACATCCACGGTCACCAGAAAGCCGCCGGGCATCTGGCCCACGCGCCCGTCGCCGAGGTCTTCGTCGCGCTCGTTCTCGATCGCGATTGCGATGAATGTGCCGTCTGGGGCGGTGGCGGTGGAATCCGGTTGGCCGCCGAGATCGCAGGCCGCGGTTTCTTCCATGTTGGTGAGGTCAAACGCCTTCACCATGCCGGAGGGGGCGGTGAAGCTTTGCGAGGTGTTCACGCCGACAAAGGCCGTGTTGCCGATGATCGAGACGGCCGTGGGCTCGCCCCCGACGGCGATGTTGCCTTTGGGTTTGGGGTTTGCCGGATCGGTGATGTCGATCAGGCCGATACCCTCCAGCGGGCTGTCGGAATAGACCAGGGTCATGCCGTCAGCGCTGACGCTGATGATTTCAGCGGAGCTTTCCGCACTGGCATCCCCGTTGTTCAGAAAGGTCGGAAAACTTGAGATACGGTTGAACGCATCCGAGCTGGCCATCCCAGCCGAGAGCGCCAGGGCAGATGCCGTGGCAACGAGATTGCGGATCATGTGAGCTTTTCCCCTGTGTTGACCCCGCCGCCAAACACCCCGATTGCAACAGTCAGGCGACAATTGCGCGATAGTTTTGTAAAACAGTACGGGATCGCAGGGTCCCTGCTGCCGGAAACTGACAGAGCAATGGCCGACAAGCGGGGATGGAACCAATCGCGAAGGCCCCCCCGCATGCTGACGCTTTATCACGCGCCAAAGTCCCGTTCGACGTCCATCCTCGTTCTGATCGAGGAGATGGGCATCGCCGAGCAGATCGACGTCGTTGAGGTCAGCATTTCGCGACAGGACGGCAGCGGGGGGCCGGATCCGCGCAACCCCCACCCGGAGAAAAAGGTGCCCTACCTGATCCACGGGGATGATCATCTGCGCGAACGCGGGGCGATCATCGCCTATCTGACCGATATGTTCCCCGAGGCCGGGTTGGGTCGGCCCGTTGGGCACCGGCAGCGTGGTGCGTTTCTCAGCTGGCTGTTCTACTATCAGGGGGTGATGGAGCCCGTTCTGGTCCACAGTTGGGCGCAGATCACGCATCCTGCCGCGCGCGCGACCTTTGGCGATACGAAGGCCATGTTTGACGGGCTGTCGGAGGCGCTGAGCGGTCAGCCCTATCTGCTGGGGGACGCCTATTCGGCGGTTGATCTGCTGCTGTCGAGCCCGTTCCACTGGCTTCCCGAAGCGGTACCGGAGGATCCGGTGATCCGGTCCTGGATCGCGCGTTGTGCTGAGAGGCCCGCCCTGAAAGCACACGCGTAACGAGAGCGGTCCCTTTCGTAGAAGGGGTGGAGGGGTCGGTTGCGCTGGGTGCCCGGTGGTGGGGTGACAGGGTGAAGACCGGCGGGGTACGGTGAGCCGGCGCAGGTTGCAAAATCGGGGCGCTTCCGGCTCCACTGCCGCGATGATCGAGACGAGGAAGATCCTGATTTCCGGGTGCTCGGGTGGTGGCAAATCGACGTTGCTGACGGCTCTCGCGCGGCGGGGCTATGCGACTGTTCCCGAGCCCGGCCGCCGCATTGTTGCCGAAGAGTTGCGGGCGGATGGCGCTGCATTGCCCTGGATCAATCCGCACGCTTTTTCGCTCCGCGCGCTGCACGTGGCGCGGTCCGATCTTGACGCAGCCGAAAGCACCAAGGGTGTTGTTTTCTTTGACAGGGGGATGGTCGATGCGGCGGTGGCCTGTGAGCATGCCGGAGGGAGGGCGTATCTGTCGCTGCTTGCGGGCAGCCGCCACTACGACAGGCGGGTTTTTCTGGCGCCGCCCTGGCCTGAGATCTTTGTGACGGATGCCGAGCGGAGGGGCAGTCTGGAGGACGCAAAAGCGGAGTACGCGCGTCTGGTGGCCGCATTTTCCGAGCTGGGGTACGTGGCATCTGTCCTGCCGAAGACGTCCGTGGCCGACCGGGTCGATTTCGTCTTGAGCGGGTTGGGTATTGGGGAGGCGCGCCATGCGGGTCGCTGATAGGGGAGCGCTCTCGCCGGGGAGTAGCGCGTTTGAGCCCGCGCGGGGAGTGCCATTGGATTTGTCCCGCAGACCGTTTAGAAAGCTGGGAGCCAAATTAGCCATGGAGTCTGTGTCGATGCTGAAAACCCACGTTCTAGCCGCGGTGATGCTTGTGTTCGGGGGGGCATCATGGGCAGGAAGCCACGCGACAGACACCACAGCGGCCGCTGATACGGACGCTTCCGCACCGGCGGAAACGGTGGATTTGGAGGCGGCGGAGCGCATCTTTCGCAAGTCATGCCGGGCGTGCCACGGCAACAAGGCACAAGGGGCCGCGAGCTATCCCGAGCTTGCCGACAAGACGCCGGAGTACATTGCCGAAAAGCTCGAAATCTACCGCTCCGGAGAGAAGATCGGCCCGAATTCCATCCTGATGATCAGCCACGCCAAAAAGCTCTCTGACGAGGACATTGCCAACATCTCCGTATACGTGGCGACGGCCTTCGATTGACCGGTGGCGTCAAGGGCAGCGTTGCCAAGGATTTCTAGTCAAACGAGAAATTCGTTGACCGGTCGATGAACCGGGAACTATGGTCAACCTCCGGTCGGGGGACTGAAACGACGCGCCGCAAGGCCTGTGCCGCCGACTTTCGAAGCGACTTTTTGGGAGGAAATCATGCTTCATGCCACGTCTTTTTCTGCGCTGTCACTCAGCGCGGCGCTGCTTGCGGGGACGGCTTTTTTGTCCGTACCGGCCTTTGCACAGAACGGACTGAACACCACCAGCCTGCAACATGAAATTGTGCTCGACGGTTTGGACAACCCCTGGGATATGGCGTTTCTGGAAGACGGCACCATGCTGTTCACCGAAAAATGCCTCGGCCTGTCCGTGCGCATGCCGGACGGGAGTGTGAACGCGCTCTATGGTGTCGGAGAGACCGAAGGCTATGCGTCGAACGGCGCGGATCTCTTCTGCGAAGGTCAGGCGGGCATGATGGGTGTCGCGTTTGATCCCGATTTCGGGGAGAACCGCCGCATCTACGTCTATTCGACGTCCAATATGTCGGATCCCCATACCAACCGGCTGATGCGGTTCACGCTGAGCGAGGATTTCACTTCGGTTTCCGACCGGACCGATATTGTCGA
This sequence comes from uncultured Roseobacter sp., assembly GCF_947496515.1. Classification (GTDB taxonomy): domain Bacteria; phylum Pseudomonadota; class Alphaproteobacteria; order Rhodobacterales; family Rhodobacteraceae; genus Roseobacter. The sequence continues at coordinate 112,041 of NZ_CANMDB010000007.1, forward strand.
TGATGTGCCCTACAAGATGGCCGCATCGGACCATCCCTTTGGCGGTCCCGGTGCCCACAACGGCGGGCGCGTACGGTTTGATGCCAACGGGCATCTCTTTCTGACCACCGGCGACACCCACAACGGCGAGGTGCCGCAAAGCCCCACGATGATGGGATCGAAGGTCCTGCGCATCGATACGGACGGCACTGCCATAGCGGACAACAGCCCGCCCGACGGGTTCGACCCGCGGACCTACACCTACGGCCACCGGAACATTCAGGGGATCGCGTTCCACCCTGAAACGGGCGCTGCGATCACGGCAGAGCACGGCCCCTGGCATTCCGATGAGATCACGATCCTGCAAAACGGAGGCAATGCGGGCTGGGATCCAAGGCCGAATATGGCGGGGCGGGGGGACTGTCCGGATAACTACTGCGGCTACAGCCCCAATCAGGAAGGGGGCATGAACCGCTACGAACGGGCGGCCTTCATGCCAATGACGGATTTCGACACCTATCCCGATGCGATGCCGCCGATCTGGAACAACAACGGCTGGTCGCAGGGCACCTCATCCGCCGCCTTTCTGGACGGTGACGCCTGGGGTGACTGGAATGGTGCGATGGTCGTCGGGATCATGGGCATCGGCTTTGGCGGAACGCCCATCGGTCAGCGGATCGACGTGATCCAGTTCAACGACGACAATACGGATGTGGAAGACGTGACCGAGATGACGCTTCCGATGGACACCGGACGCTTCCGCTCGGTTGTGATGGGTCCTGATGGCAGCCTGTATACGTCGATTGACGAGGGCACGATCTACAAGCTGACGCCCGGCGGCTGACGGGTTACCGGGCCGCGCGATGCCTGTCGCGCGGCCTAATCTGCGGCGACCAGCGCCTGGGGGATCTCAAAGCGCTGGTCATCCACCCTGACGTAATAGATGCCCTCGGACAGCCGCCAGTCTACATCGGTGCCCACACCGGACATGGTCGCATTGCCACGCAGGAACGCGTGATCGGAGAACGTCAGGGTCCGAGCGAAGCCATTTGCAAAAGTTACCACGACCGCCGCGGATTGGCCCGCGCGCGCGACTTCAGCGCCGCAGGCGTCCAGCGATTGGCCGACCTCCTGAGCGCAGCGGACCTCGGCGGTTGCATCGAAGCTGCCTGATCTGGCGCGATCCTGTGCCGCGGCCGTGTCCGCGGCCAGCGTGCCTGGCAGCAGGGCTATCAGCAAAAGTGGTTGTGCCAGTCGCATCGCCATACTCCCCGGTTTGGCCTGCAGTATCGCCACCGATACAGTCTGCCGCAAGGTCAGGATTTGGCGCGCCGGAGCGTACTGTGGCGGCGATCGGTTCATGTTCGGAGGGCGGCGCGTCTTTTGTCGGACCTGCGTGTGGTCGAAAGGCAGGTTATGGATCGTTGCCTTTGAACAAGCGTTCTTCTGCAGGAACTCTTTTGGCTTGAAGCATAGGGTGGGCCGATCTCGCGGACGCGCCGGGTGCTCAGAGTAGGACAGATCTTGCCTTTGGCGCTACATCCGTTGGCTCAGCGCTGCGATGTCGGGTTTCCCGGACCCCCTGTCAATTGGTCCGGTCGTCCCGCGGCTGATCCAGCGTTTAAAGTAGGCGCAACAAGACAGTCGCTCAGCTTGGAGAGGCCGGATTCTGCGTAAGATGCAACGGGTCCCTATCCGGAGAGAGCGCCCGGGATCACTCGATCGCTTCCGCTCCCACCTTCGAGATCCTTGGCGGAGGTGAATCACCCAGCCTGTTTTGCGGGACCCGACGCTACGTGAGTGCAGCGCCGGATTTAGAGGACGCTTAGCGCCGAAACATAACACACCGTGGTGGCCGACCTTCGGTTGGGAAGTGTGTGCCGGGCGTGGCGATGCCCGTGGCGTGGCTGAGTCCATCGCCATCTTCCAGAGATCAGGGGCGGACGATCGAGAGGCCAGCGCCGGGGGAGGTGGAAAGGTTCTGACCGACCTCTCCGAGCGCTTCTTGTCGCAACCCCTCTCGCGCGCGGATGGTTCGGAGAACACGGCCCTGATATCAGGGCCGCGGCGATCCTTCCTGCTGTGTCAGTGACGTTCGGGCGTGATCAGCTGGCTTCTGCCAGCGGGGGCTGTTCGGCGGAGTGCAGCAGAGCATTGAGGTCAAGAATGCGAATAACGTCGTCCTCAATCAAAGTGAGGGCAGAAACGTAGCAATCGCCGCTTTTCGTCGCTGCCTCCGGCGGTTGCTGCATGTCTTCATCGGCGGGTGTGATGATGTCGGAGACGGAATCAACCAAAAGACCGACGGTCACCTCCTTTGCCTGTACAACGATGATCACGCTGCGCTCGTTGATTTCGGGTGTCTTGAGACCAAGCTTTGACGCCAGGTCCAGAAGCGGCAGCACGTCGCCGCGCAGGTTTATGACGCCCATCACATGCGGTTCGGTGTTGGGCATGCCGGAAGGTTCCGTCCACCCGCGTATTTCGCGAACGGTGCTGATGTCGATGGCATAGCTCTGCCCGCCCAGATCGAATGCGAGATGTTCGACGCCAGCGTTGATTGTTTTGTCAGTGTCCATGGTCGTTTTACTCCTCAAAAGTCATCCCAGCTGTCGTGATCTATGGCAAGGTTGTGCGCGGCGGCGGCGGCGGGTGACCCACTCGGGCCGGGCGCGGTTTCGGCCTTTTGGGTGCCCGCATTGCGTTCCTTTGCCAGCGAAACGACATTGCTTGCGGTTTTGAACATTGCGGTGGATTGTTTCAGCCCGTCAGCCTCGTTTGACAGCAAAGCGCTTGTGGCCGTCACCTCTTCAAAAGACGCCGCCTGCTTTTGGGTATTGCTGTCGATCTGAGCAACGGCGCTGTTGATCTCGGCGATGCCGTTCACCTGTTCCGCGATCGCGGATGTGATCTGATCGATCCCTTCGGAGACACCGACGACGCTCTGTGAAATCTTGTCCAGTGATGTCCGTGCGTTATTGACCTTTTCGACGCCTTCCACGACCGCGCGGTCGCTGCTGGCGATCACATCATCAATTTCCTTTGCGGCCTCTCCGGCACGTTGGGCAAGCTGGCGTACTTCGGACGCGACAACGGAGAAACCGCGGCCCGCTTCACCCGCACGCGCTGCCTCAACGCCGGCATTGAGAGCCAGGAGATTGATCTGGAAAGAGATGTCATTGATGACCGTGACAACTTTCGCAATATCCTGAGACGCTTGCGAAATCCGGTTGATGGCCTCTGCGGCATCCGCTGCAACCACGCTGCTGGTCTCAGCCGTTTCGCGTGCGACGCCGGCACTCCTGTTCGCGGTTTCCATGTTTCCGCTGACCTGCTTGATGCTCGCGGTCAGCTCTTCCAGAGCTGCCGATGTCTCCTCAAGGGAGGCGGCGTTTTGCTCCGCCTGTTTGGACAAGGCGTCCGAGGTGTCGCGCAGCTCGTCCGAGGAGGAAGACAGGTTCACCACGCTCCCGCCGATGTCGCCGATGAGCGTGCTCAACGCGTCGATCATGTGGTTTGTGCTGCTTTGAAGATCTTTGAAAGCGCCCTTGAATTCACCCTGCATCTGCTGGGTAAAGTCGCCGCCGGCAACCCGAGACAACGTCTCTCCCGTCGCCGAAAGACCATGCTCGACGCTCTCTACCAATGTGTTCACATTTCCGGCAAGGGCGGCGAGCTCATCGTCATTGAAATCAGCATCGACCCGGCGGGAGAAATCGCCGTCAGAGGCCGCGCTGACGACATTGCCCAGAGACGAGCTGAGGTCCGCGATCATCTTTTTACGTGCAGCTTCGGCTTGCTCCTGGGCGGCTGCTTCCTGCTCCGCCTGACGCTGCTTTTGTGCTTCGGCGGCGCGTCGCCGCTCTGCTTCGGCTGCTTTTTCGCGCTCTGACGCCTCGATGGATGCCTTGCCATTGGCCTTGAAGACCTCCAGCGCCTTTGCCATCCGCCCGATTTCATTGTCGAGATCGGAGTTCTGCACCGCAATGTCGAGATCACCTTCGGCAATATGCGACATTGTGGCGACAGCGTCTTCGATGTCACCGGAGATCCGCGTGGACAGCTTTTTTGACACGCGCCAGCCAAGAGCGACAATCAGAAGGGCAGCGCCACAGATTGCCACAACTGCCCAGAAGGAAATGGCATAACCTCGTGGGCCCAGCATGTTTTGACGATCGGCCGCCAGATCAATGACTGTCTCTACATCCGACGCAATGCCTTGGCCGAGAGTGTCCATGACGCCGCGGGCATTTACCTGTATCTGCACTGCTTCTGACAGGGCATCCGCGCGATTGACGAACCTCATGATGTTTCCGAAGGTCCCATCTACAAGTTCGATCATCAGAGGATCGTCGACGCCGATCCGCAGGGTCTTTACCTCCGACGAGGCCCGGCGCATCTCTGCCACGGATTGCTCAAGATCAGCGGGGTTTTCGGTGCGCTGGTACCTTCCCAGATAGTATCGACCCGACATAGCGGCCTGCTGAACGCGCCCGGCGTAAAAGACAGCTGTGGTGTCGCCGTCTTCGTGCGCCATCGTCATGATTTCAGTGAGCGACGCCTGCGCTGTCAATCCGGCTTCCATGACCTCTTCTTGCAGTGCGTCGTAGTCCGCTCTGGCAGCGAGCATCGTGTAAAACTGTGCGTCGTATTCAGCGAGGTCCGCTTTGAGGTTCTCAAAGGCCTCGGTCACATATGCCGGCTGATCCATATCGGCCATGACGTCGGCTTCGGCCGCGACAAGCTCCTCGATATTGCCGCGAAATTCCTCAGCGTAGGCGTCGTCCTGCGACAACTCCCACTGAACGACTGCCAGACGTGCTTCGAGCAAGTCCTCCAGGATTGCACCGCCGGTCAGAGTGATGAGAGCGGTGCCGCGATATTCCACGAAGGTTGATCTGATCAACACCGTGGTGCCGATCGCAAAGGCCGACAGGATCAACAGACCCAAGATAAGCCTTTTGCTGATCGAAAAAATCTGAGCGGAGACAGGTGCGTCTGACGTCATGGATGTTCTCGCTTAACCAATCAAGCCCGGGTGCATTGTTCCGGTCCGTCTTACGATTGGAGTCTTTATGGAAGGTGAATCTCCACGGTGACGAATTGCGTCATTTCTCACCACGCTGCCGGTAGACCAGTATCTTACGTGCCGTGATCCCGGTGCGTGGTGGCCGCCGGATGCGTGTTCGGCGGCGGTGCTTGCGGCCCGCAGGTGGCTTCGCGCACGACTCATGGCGCAGGGTTCAGGCAGGATGCGGCGAGCGCTGGAGCGGCACGAGCCACCCTCGATACCGGACGATGGTTCCGATCATCGGCGCCCGCAGGTGGACATCGAAGTGGAAACGACCCTGATCGTCCGTGCTCTCCCGGGCGGCGGCTTGGGGTGCGAGCAGCCTTGGCAGCTTCCATCGCCCGATGCGCCAGCCGCTTACCGGCATTTCGAGACCACCCGGGCGTGGCCGGACCGGGATGTCGAAGGTGAGTGGCCCGAAGCGTTCGCTCAGAAGCCCCGTGGTTTCGGCCCGAAGCAAGGAGGTCATCTGTCTGCCGGCAAAGCACCGGGTCCAGCGTTCGACAGGCACACCGTCCGTCGATGTGTCGCGGTCAATTGTGACGGTGACCGGGACCTGCCTGCCTGCTTTGGGAAAGCCAAATACCCTCGCCAGGACCCGTGGTACGATCCAGCGACCGCCGGTGACATCGGCCCGTCCTTCCCAGACGGGTGGGCCCGAGGGGTCATGGAAACGGCTCACCTCTTTGGGGAGCGCTTTGAACACGGTGGCGCCGAGCGCGCGCTCGAATGCGCCTGCTTCGATCTGCGTTTGTGATGTGGCTGTCGTGACCGGATAGCCGCGCGCTTGATCCAGAATATCGCGCAGGCTGACGGCGTGATGGGCGAGCTGCGCGCCTGCCGGTACGCGACCGGCGATCAGGGCGTCCACCGCCGCCGCGGCAGGCAAGATCGGAACGAAAGGTCCATGATCACGCCTGGCGATCAGGGACCATCTTGCCCGGCACGGAACGCGCTGCGCATCAAGACCGCTGATCTCGACGCGCATGCCGCCCACATCAGACGCGAGAATGCGCGTGATGCGTCGCGCCTTGAGCAACCATGGAACCAGAGGGCGAACGTTGTTGATCAGACCCCGCTTGCGCAACGCGGCAATCGCCTCGATCCCGTATTGTTCGATCCGGAACTCAAGACCCGCGAAAAAGGCCACGCGCGACTGAACGGTGAGGAGCGAGCCCAGATGCTCTGCATCGAAGGTCTCGACCGCGGCAACGCGGCGGCGTCCCAAGGTGGGGATGTCGATGACGTGGCCGCCGCGCCAACCGGTGGTGCGGGCCAACCGCCCGGATCGCCAGACGGGGATGTCCTTGCCTGCATAGCTCATGACAGCGTCGATCACCGATCGGCCGACCTCGCTTTTGCCGCCGGGGGTGATGCTGATATCGATGGTATCGACGCGCGCCCAGCCCCGGGTCAGCTGCCGTGCCACGCCCGTCGACAGGGCTGGCGTCGAACTTGCGCCTGTGAGTGCTGCGACGCCGTGGGTGCGGGCGAGCGTGTCGAGCGCCTGTGCAAAGCCTGCAAGATAGTCGCGCGCATCCGCCAGATCGACAAAATGCGCCCCCTTGCGCAAAACGGCACGGGCCGTGTCATAGGTGGCACGCTGGAACGGGCCCGAGCAGTCAACGACGACGTGGGGCTTCAACTCGTCGAGCCGCTCGTCCAGATTGACGGCGCAGTCCAGCGCAATCGGATGCAGTGGTGCCGCGCTGTCCTGCAAACCCTGAACAAGGAGCTCCGCCTTGGCCGGATCGCGGGAGGAGACGACAAGCGCCACATCCCGCCGGGCCGACAGGTGGCGCACCAGGCGTTTTCCGAAAACACCGGTGCCACCGATGATCATGATGGTGTGGCGTCTCACAGGACAAACCGGTCGCGCTGATCCGGGTGCGGGACCATACAGGTCTCCGTTTTGCCAAAGATCCGGTAGCGATTGCGCGCGATCACGGTATAGGCCGCATCGCGCAGCGGTCTGGGAATGAAACGCAACAGCCTGCCGAACCGGGCAGGGCCGTTGAGGTGCCGAGCGATGGCGATCACGGCATCGGATTTCTCCAGCGCGCGCCCGTTTTCGATGAAGAGGAACGTGGCCGGATCGTCGGGATCGATCCCGTGGCGGTCCGCCAGCGTCCGCCCCTCGTTTGACTGGATCGCGACAAACCGTATCTGTGATGTCTTCTCGTGCCGCAGGGTGTAGCGGACGCCGCTACTGCATAGCACACACTGGCCGTCAAAGAGCCAGATGGGATCCGATGTCATGGTGGATATCCTCTGTATCTGCGGATGCGGTGGTCTGCCGTGTGCAGACGTCTCAGATGGTCTGCGGGCAGTGTGGGCAGCACTTTGGCTGCCCCCAGCCCTCGGTGTCTGCGCCACGCAGCCTCGCGTCAGGGGGGTGCGAGCGCAGTGTGTTTCGGTGATTCAGCCCGTTGAACGCGCTGACGCGGGGAGAGGGGACGGGACGGGCGGGCATGATGACGGCGCCTTTGAGCTGACTGCAACGTGGGGCGATCCGGCGCTCTATTCCGACTTCTTACCCGTTACCGACAGCAGGGAGATCACCTTGGTGCCCATTTTCATCAGCGTATGCAGCTTGCTTTTGGGCACAGACAGCATCTGCCCGTACCAGGTATCGACGGTTTGCAGGAAGTCCTGCATTTCTTTCATGCGCTTGAGAGCGACGGGGTCGAGATCGTTTTCACCCTCGGCTGCGGTGATACAATCGTGCAAGACCTGCATTGCGGGGTCAATCTCACGCTCCTTGCGGCCTTTGGCGACGCGCATGGCGATTTCCCACACATCGCTTTCGGCTTCAAAATACTCGCGACGGTCGCCGGGCTTTGGCACGCGGCGGATCAGCTTCCAACTGACCAGTTCCTTGAGGGAGGTCGAGACGTTGGATCGGGCTATGCCGAGCTGCTCGGAGATCTGTTCCGCGTTGAGCGGCTGCGCGCTGAGAAACAACAGCGCCTGGATCTGGGCGACAGATCGGTTCACGCCCCATTGCCCGCCCATGTCGCCCCAGTAGAGGACGAATTGCGATTTCGCGGAGGATGCGTTTATATCAGTAATTTCTGTCATGACAGAAATATCTCAAAAGACTGTTAGTACATCAAGGTGAAATGGAGCCTGCGGGCTGCGACATTTTCGACACCTCAGAATACCTGCTGATCTGCCGGGATGTCGCGCTTAAGGAAATGCCGTGGCAGGTACCGGATGGGGCTGGGACGCTACCGAGGCCGCGTCGTATAGGATGGCCACCCCCGGCAGCATGAGGGCAAGACGGTCACGCGACGCCTATTCGATACTGCAATGGCGTTTCAGCGGTCGCTGAGACCTGCCCAGTTTTTATGTGGCTCCTGTGCGCCGGGACTCTAGCGCTCTGCTGAAGCCCTGCGTCAGGCGCACCGTCGCCGACGCTGGGCACTGTACCTTTCAGCGGGGGCCTCCTAAGGACCGACGCCGGACTGCTGATCTTTTTGTGACTGGACCGGAGCCGTTTTTCGGGCGCATTCTGCAGCCCTAACGGGAGACCCTTCGTGCGCGCCTTTTTCCTGCTGTTCTTTTTGATGATCTGCGCGGCGGGATCCGCCCTGGCCTGCGGACCCGATACCGATTGCGTCCTCGGGGATCGTCACTACCGCATCGCGCTGCCCGAAGGTCTTGACGGCGCCACGCCCGTACCCGCGCTGGTCTTTGCCCACGGCTACCGGGGCTCTGCGGCGGCGGTGATGCGGAACGGCTCGCTCAGGCGCATGGCCTCAGACATGGGGATCGCGCTGATCGCGGCCAAATCAGGCGACGAGGACTGGATCATTCCCAATGCGCCCCGCCACCCCGACACGGATGGATCAGTGGAGTTCGACTACTTCGCCGCGGTGCTAGAAGACGCGACAAGCCGGTTTGCCATCGACCCGGACCGTATCGTGGCCACTGGTTTCAGCGCGGGCGGCATGATGGTGTGGAATCTGGCCTGTTCCATGAGCGACCGTTTTGCGGGGTTTATCCCCATCTCGGGCACCTTCTGGTTGACGCCACCGGACAATTGCACCGGTCCGGTCACAAGCATCATTCACATCCATGGAACGACCGACGGGGTGGTGCCGCTGGACGGGCGGCCCATCGGACCAACCCATCAGGGCAAGGTCAGCGAGGCGATGGCGCTCTATCGTGAGTACGGCGCATTCGAGCCCGAGGCACAGACACGCCACGGCGAACTTTCCTGCACGGAAGAAGCGGGTGCCCAGGGCAACCGCCTCGCCCTGTGTCTCTTTGAGGGCGGGCACTCCTTCCGGACGGAGTTCCTGCGCTTTGGCTGGGAGCAGTTCGAGGCGATGGGGCGGCTCTGATCGGCAGACCGCCCCCAAACGCTCAGAGCATCAGCTGATAGCTGTGCGGTACGTAGGCAAAACCGTCGCCGGCTTTTTCCACATAACCGATGCCGGGCCAGGGCATGTGATAGCCGACAAAGGCTATCTTGTCGGCGGCCAGCATATCCAGCAGACGCCGCCGGGTCGCAGCCGCCGCGGGCTTGTCCATGTCGAACTTCACCTCCCAGTCGGGATGAGCGAGGGACCAGACGTAGTGGTTGGCGAAATCAGCACCCAGAACGAGCTGCGTCCCATCATCCTCGACCATGTAGACCGTATGCCCCGGCGTATGGCCATGGGCGGCCATGGCCGTGAGACCAGAAGCCACCGCGCCGCCATCCTCAATGAATGAAAACTGCTCGGCGAAAGGTTCGATCTTGGCCTTGAAATTTTCGTTGTCCTGGGCGGCCCAGGCATCGAACTCCACCCGGCCCGTGACATAGCGGGCGTTGGGATAGGCCAGGTTGCCATCCTCATCGGTCATGCCGCCGATGTGATCGCCGTGCATATGGGTGATGACCACAACGTCGATCTGATCGGGCAGGTAGCCCGCGGCCACCAGCGCTGCACCTGTGCCCTGCGCCGACAGCCCGGTGTCAAACAGCACCAGCTCCGATCCGGTGTTGACCACGGTGGGGGTGAAGAAGAACTGCGAGACATCCGTGGGAATGTTAGCCGCGGCGGAGGCTTCGGCGAAGGCGTCTGCGTCCACGTTCAGACCAAAGATATTGTGCGGCCCTTCCACGGCGCGGGTGCCTGCCAGCAGCGTGGTGACGTCAAAACCGCCCACCTTGACCCGGTGAAAGGGAGACATGGCGGGCCCGGAAATGGGCGCCGCGGCGCGCGTGCTGTGTGCCGTGGCAGCCGCCAGCGGCAAGGCGGCAGCACCGGCAAGCGCTGTGCGGCGAGAGAGTTTGACGTCGGAGAGCATGGGAATTCCTTTCCTGTTACCTATCCTCAAAGGTAGGGTTGTGTTGCGCGCCGCCCACGAAAAAACGCGGCAGGCGGATCATGTTTTCGAGAGGTGCCACTATGGAGGGCGCAAGAGCGGCCTGTGATTTTCTGGCGACTGTGACCCCGGAGCGCCGACAGCGGGAGGCCATGACGCTCGATGCGCTGTTTCGCGAGGTGACAGGCTGGGCGCCGCGGCTCTGGTCCGGCGGGATGCTGGGGTACGGCCGGTACGATTACACGTATGCGTCAGGTCGCTCGGGCAGCTTTCTCGCCACCGGCTTTGCTCCGCGCAAGGCGCGGCTATCGGTCTACATCCTGCCGGGATATACGGATTTCTCCGCTATTCTGAAGGATCTTGGCAAGCACAAGACGGGCAAATCCTGCGTCTACATCAACAAGCTGGAAGATGTCGATCTGGACGTGTTGCGACGGCTTATCCGCGCGGGGTTGAGCGATCTGGCGGCGCAGTGGCCGGTCCATCCTTGCTGAGCGATTGCTGGACAAAGACCCGGCCCTGTGACATGCCCCCGCCCAACAGGAGACACCCATGACAACCACCCGTTTCGCGCCTTCGCCCACCGGGCATATCCATATCGGCAACCTGCGCACGGCGCTGATGAACTACCTGATCGCGCGCAAGGCAGGCGGGCAGTTCATCCTGCGGATTGATGACACAGATCCCGAGCGCTCCAAGGAAGAATACGTGGACGGGATCAAGCGGGATCTGGAGTGGCTGGGCCTGCACTGGGACCGGGTCGAGCGGCAGTCCGAGCGGCTGGACCGCTACCACGCGGCTGCGGACCGGTTGCGCGAGATGGGGCGGTTCTACGAGGCCTTCGAGACACCGACAGAGCTGGATCTCAAGCGCAAGAAACAGCTCAACATGGGCAGGCCGCCGGTCTATGACCGGGCCGCGCTAGCGCTAAGCGAGGCCGAGCGGGACAGTCTGCGGGCCGAGCGGGGTGCCGGGGTATGGCGGTTCAAGCTGGACCAGCAGCGGATTGACTGGAGCGACGGGATCCTTGGCGAGATCTCCATTGATGCGGCCAGCGTGTCCGATCCGGTGTTGATCCGCGGCGATGGTCAGGTCCTCTATACGCTGGCATCGGTGGTCGATGACACGGAGATGGGCATCACCCATGTGGTGCGCGGGTCGGATCACGTGACCAATACCGCGACACAGATCCAGATCATCGAGGCGTTGGGCGGCACGGTGCCTGCCTTTGCGCATCATTCGCTGTTGACGGGGCCGCAGGGCGAGGCCTTGAGCAAGCGGTTGGGGACGTTGTCGCTCAAGGATCTGCGTGCGCAGGGCGTTGTCCCCATGGCGCTGCTGAGCCTCATGGCGCGGCTGGGCTCCAGCGATCCGGTGGAGTTGCGGACCGACATGGGCGCGTTGATCGAGGGGTTCGATCTGGAGCGCTTCGGCAGTGCGCCCACGAAGTTCGATGCGGAGGATCTGTTTCCGCTGACGGCGCGCTATCTGGCCGGATTGCCGCTGCAGGCGGTTGCGGACAGCATCGCCGACGCAGGTGTGCCAGACGCTCAGGCCGCGGCTTTCTGGTCGGTCACGCGGGAGAATATCACCACGCTGGGCGATCTGGCGGGGTGGTGGCGGCTGATGTCCGAGGGGGCGGAGCCCCAGATCGACCCTGACGATGCGGATTTCGTGGCGGAGGCCATGGCGCTGCTGCCTGAGGGGCCGTTCGATGACAGCACCTGGGGAGCCTGGACCGCCGACGTCAAACAGGCCACGGGGCGCAAGGGGCGGGGGCTGTTCATGCCGCTGCGCAAGGCGCTGACCGGGCAGGCGCAGGGGCCGGATATGGCAGCCCTGATGCCGCTTTTGCAAGTGGTGCGCGCGCGGGGGTGACCCGCCGTGCGTCGGAGGGGGGTGAAAGCGCCCTCCCCTCCATCGAGGAGGGTCGGGCGCTGCCCGGCCTTTGGGCCGGGTGGCGGCGGGCGGCCACCCTGTGCGGCCAGAGGGTCTAGGTGATACGGGCTCCGACCTGCGCGAGGTGATCATCGACCAGTTCGGTCTGGGCAGCGGTCAACGATTGTGCGCGGGGATACCGGGGCGCCGCACGATCGTTGAGGACGGGTGTGTCCCAATTGTCTGTCGTCTCGAAAAAACGGGCGACACCGGCTGAGCCGAAGACGGTCTCAAACCCTTGCACCACAACATCGAGATAGCTGAGCAGGATCACGTGATCCTGGCGCGGTTGGTGCGCCGCCCCGGGGACAGCATAGACCGCGATCCGCGGGCGGTGCGGCAGATCATGCTGGGTCTCGTGTTCGGCGCTGTGGCGCGCGTAGCCGGCCTCGCGCGCGTCGAGCGCTGCCCAGTCGCCGCCTGGTACCTTTGCGATCAGCCCGTCGATCCGGTGGCCCGGCGCGGGCACGCCGGTCAGCAGCGCCTGACCCGCGTGCGGTGTCGCCACCCAGGCGCGCCGCCAGCCGCTGAGCAGGGCAGGGCGCGGATCGGGGTAGTCGTGGGAGCGGGTGTTTACGAGGCTGCCGTAGCCAAAGAAGTAGGGGTCTGTCATGCAGGGCTTTCGGTGGGATGATCGGCGCAGTCAACCATCGTGATCCCCGGGTCGCAAGGGTGCTTAGTGCTTCGGACCGCGGGCGAGGGCGCGCCGAGGCGCTGCCGCAATGGTCACTCCCGGGCGCGCAACACCTGGGCCGGTCGCGCGTTGAGCGGCGCCCAGGCAAAGGCCAGCCCGGCGGCAAGTGTGGCCAGCACCCCGCCCACGATGATGGCCAGCGCCGACGGCCAGATCACCCGGTAGCTGATGTCCATGATGAAGTGGCTTACGGCCCAGCCGCCCGCGATCCCGGCGGCGAGAGCCACCAGACCGGCGGCGAGCCCGAGCAATCCTGCGCGCAGGGCGAAGCTGATCAGGATGCTGCGGCGGCTGGCACCGAGGGTTTTCAACACCGCGGCCTCGAAGACGCGCGCGCCGGTGCCCGCTGCGGCGGCCCCGATCAGCACCAGAAAGCCTGTCAGCAGCGTCGCGGCAGCCCCGTATGAGGTGGCCGCTGCCAGCCCGCTCAGCACATCGGCCACGCGGTCGATGGCGTCGCGCACGCGGATCGCGGTGATATTGGGGTAGCTGTCGGCCAGATCGCGCAGGATCTGCGCTTCGGCCTGCGGTTCGGCGTAGACGGTCGAGATGAAGCTGTGCGGCGCCCCGGCCAGGGCTGCGGGGTTCATCGACAGGATGAAGCCGATGCCCGCGGTGGAGAAATCAACCTCGCGAAAGCTCGCCAGCGTGCCGGTGATGTCGCGGCCCAGGATGTTGATCGTCATGGTGTCACCGATGGCAAGGCCCATCTCGGCAGCTTCTTCGGCGGCAAAGCTGATGAGCGGCGGGCCGGTATAATCCTCGGCCCACCAGTCGCCCGCGATCAGTCGGGTATTGTCGGGCATCGCGGCGGAGTAGGTCACGCCACGGTCGCCCTGCAGCACCCAATGATCGCCCGCGACCTCGCGCGCGGGCCGGTCGTTGATGCGCGTGATGATGCCGCGCAGCATCGGGGCGGATTGTACGTCGCGCACGGCTGGATCTTCTGTCAGGCGGGTCGTAAATCCTGCCATCTGGTCTTGCTGGATATCGACAAAGAAATAGGAGGGTGCCACTTCGGGCAGGTTTCCGGTGATCGCACCGCGCAGGTTGCCGTCAATCTGGCCGACGGCCGCAAGGACCGACAGGCCCAGGCCAAGTGACAGCACGACAGAACCTGCGCCTTCTCGCGGGCCGGAGATGGCGGCGAGCGCCCAGCGGAGCGGTGCGCGCCCGTAGCTGCGCGCGGCCATGCGGCGGGACAGTGCCCGGATCGCCAGCGCGGCGGCGCTCAGAAGCACGAGCGCGCCGCAGATACCGCCAGCGGTCCAGAGCGTCAGCCACCAGGTGCCGGAAAACAGCCCCGCAAGGCTAAGCAGTGCCGCGAGTACTAGGCCGGTCGTCAGCAGATAGGGCAGCGCGGGCAAGCGACGGTGACTGCTGAGCGCATCACGAAAGAGGGTGGCGGGCTTGATCTCCTCGGCGCGGGCGAGCGGCCAGAGGGTGAAGAGAAAGGCCGTGAGCAGGCCATATATCGCAGCCTCCGCCAGCGGTGCCGGGTAGATCGCAATGGCAGCAGGGATGGGCAGCCGCGCCTCGATCAGCGGGGCGAAGGCGACGGGCACAAGCGCCCCCAGCAGCAGCCCGATCGCGATGCCGAGCAGCGACAACGCGCCGATCTGTAAGAAATAGGTTTGAAAGATCAGCCGCCGCGTGGCCCCCAGTGTTCGCAGCGTGGCGATGACACCGGTTTTACCCGCGAGATACGCGCGCACCGCCGAGGAGACGCCGACGCCGCCGACCGCCAAGCCTGACAGACCGACGAGGACCAAAAAAGCCCCCAAACGGTCCACGAACTCCGACACGCCGGGCGCACCGTTGCGCGCGTCGGTCCAGCGCATGCCCGTGGGCTCAAACCGGCTGCGGGCCTCTACCGCGAGGCTGGCCAGATCCGTCTCAGGCGGCAGCGCGAGCCGGTATTTCGTGGAAAAGAGCGTGCCGGGGGCGAGCAGTTGCGATTCAGCCAGGCTCGGGGTGGTGACGATGGTACGCGGACCGAGCGCGAAGCCGCCCGCCGCGCTGTCGGGTTCGCGGACGAGCACGGCGGAGAGATAAAACACCTGCGTACCAAGGCGAAAGCGATCCCCAAGGGTCAAGCCGAGCCGGTCGATCAGCACCCGCTCCATCACTGCGCCCGGGATGCCGTCCTGCGGGGTGAGGGCGGCGTCGAGGGTGATGTTGGGCTCCAGCACGACAGTGCCGATCAGGGGATAGGCGTCGTCCACGGCTTTTATCTGGGTCAGTGCACGGCGCGCGGCGTCCCCTTCGCCTACAACTGCCATGGAACGGAAATCCACGATCTCCGAGACGGCGGTGGCGGTGGCCTCCATCCAGGCGCGTTCGGCCTCATTGGCATAGCGGTAGGTGAAATCCATTTCCGCATCACCGCCGAGCAGCGCAGCCCCTTCGCGGGCCAGCCCGGCCTCGATCCCGCTGCGCACGGAGCCGACAGCAGCGATCGCCGCGACGCCCAAGGCGAGGCAGGCGAGAAAGATGCGAAAACCGCGCAGACCGCCGCGCAATTCGCGCCGGGCCAGGCGGGTGGCGAGCGCGAGGCTCATTCCGCGGCCCGTTTCAGCGGAGCGATGCGCCCGTCGCCAAGCTCGATCACCCGGTCACAGCGCGCGGCGAGATCGGCGCTGTGGGTCACCAGGACCAGCGTCGCCCCGTGCCGGTCGCGCAGGCCAAAGAGCAGGTCGATAATGGCGTTGCCGTTGGCACCGTCCAGATTGCCCGTCGGCTCGTCCGCCAGCAGGATGTCGGGCCGTGGTGCCGAGGCGCGGGCCAGCGCCACGCGCTGCTGCTCGCCGCCTGACATCTGTGCGGGATAGTGGCCCGCGCGGTGTGCAAGACCCACGTCGGCCAATTCGGCCTGCGCGCGGGCAAAGGCGTCCGGCGCGCCCGCAAGCTCCAGCGGTGTGGCGACATTCTCCAGCGCGGTCATGGTGGGGATGAGATGAAACGACTGAAAGACCACGCCCATATGATCGCGACGAAAGCGGGCGAGCTGATCCTCCGACATCCCGGTGAGATCCTGGCCAAGGGCAGTGATGGTGCCGGATGACGCCCGCTCCAGCCCGCCCATGAGCATCAGCAGCGAGGACTTGCCCGAACCCGATGGCCCCACCAGCGCCAGGCTCTCGCCCTTGTGAACCTGCAGCGAAATCCCGTGCAGAATATCGACGCGCCCGGCATTGCCATCCAGCGAAAGCGTGGCATCTTCAAGAGAGAAAATCGGATCGGTCATGCGCATCCCTTTCAGCGCTATAACTGGGCCGCAAGGAGGCTGGATCAAGATGAAGACATGCGTGATGGTGCTTGCCTTGCTCTGGCCTGCGGGGCTTGCAGCACAAGATGTCGTGATCGCGGCCTTGGGCGACAGCCTGACCCAAGGCTACGGGCTGCCGGCGGAGGCAGGATTTGTGCCGCAATTGCAAAGCTGGTTGACCGAGCACGGCGCGGACGTCCGGCTGATCAACGCGGGCGTGTCGGGGGATACCACCGCCGGTGGGCTGTCGCGCGTGGCCTGGACGCTGACACCGGACGTGGATGCGGTGATCGTGACGCTGGGGGGCAATGATCTTCTGCGCGGGATCGATCCTGCCGTGAGCCGCGCCAATCTCGACGGCATCCTGAGCGCGGCGGCGGCAGCGGATGTTGAGGTGCTGTTGGTGGGCATGCAGGCGCCGGGCAACTACGGCCCCGCCTACAAGCAGTCCTTTGATGCGATTTATCCTGAGTTGGCCGCAGATTACGATGCCCTTTACGCCGAGAGCTTTTTCGAGGGGCTTGGCGGTGCAACGGTGGATCCTGGGTCAGTCCAGCCGTTCATGCAGCCCGATGGCATCCATCCCAATGCCGACGGGGTAGCGCGCATCGTGCAGGGCCTCGGACCCCATGTGCTCGACCTGATCGAGCGCGTGGAGGAGTAAGCGTCACATGCCTGGGCGCTTCTTCCTGACGGCTCCTATGGCGGAGGTTGCGGCGGCTTTGGGCGTCGACCCTGCCCCTGTGGCGGATGAGCCGCCGCGTCGCAACATCGCGCCGGGCGAGACCATCGTTGTGCTGACCCGGACGGGGCTGACGCGGATGCGGTGGGGGATCATCCCCGTAGGCCGGGTGAATGCACGGGGCCGCCCGGTGATGGAGACGATTGTCAACGCCCGCAGCGAGACGGTGTTCGACAAGTCTGCCTTTGCAGGCACCGGACGTGCCGTGGTGCCGATGACGGGCTGGTACGAGTGGACAGGCGAACGGCGGCGCAAGACGGCGTGGGCCATAACGCCCAGATCGGGCGGGCTGTTGTTCTTCGCGGCGATCACGGACCGCTGGCAGGGACCGGGTGGGATTGAGGTGGATCAGGTGGCCACCCTGACCTGCGCCCCGTCAGCAGATGTGGCAGAGATCCACCACCGGATGGGTGTCATCCTGACCCCTGCGGATGTGCCGCGCTGGCTGAGTGCACCAGAGAGCGAGGCCGCCGGGTTGCTGCGGGTCTGGCCCGCGGGCAGACTGAGGGTCGCAGCCGCGACGGATGTCGATTGGGATGCGCCGTGACCGCCCGAAATGCGGCAGTCATCAGCCATAAAAAAACGGGCACCGCGGCGCCCGTTCGAATACTGTCTCGTGGGTAATCAGGCGAGGGCCAGATTGCCTGCGCTCTCGCGACCGTCGCGGCCTGCTTCGACGTCGAATGTCACTTTCTGGTTGTCGGCCAGACCTGTGAGGCCTGCGCGTTCAACGGCAGAAATATGGACAAAGATGTCTTTGCCGCCGCCATCGGGGGCGATAAAGCCGTAGCCTTTTGTGGTGTTGAACCATTTCACGGTGCCTGTGGCCATGTCCGTGTCTCCTATGTGATGCTGCCCGCAGTATGCGGCAGCTTGGCTCGGTCGAAAGCAGATCGAAAGACTGGCCGAAAGGAGCAGTGGTCGATAGTTTGTCACGTCGCAGAGCTGATATTGGGTGTGAGCCTCTCAAATGCAAGTCAAATTCTCATGACAAGCGGCCTATTGGTCGTGTCGGCGATTTCCCGCCATTGTTGTACTGCTCATAATTTGACCGGCAGATCGCTTTGTCAGGGGGCGGTGATTTTTACCAGTTGATAAAAGATCATTGCCGTGACAGCTTTTCTCCTTCGCAGTTTAAGCCAGAACTTGGGAGAAACCATGTCCAGCGATACATTCACGCCCGGAATTGCGCCGGGTCGCCTGACGCCGGAAAGCTACGAGGCGCATTTTGCCGACTTGCACCCGGCATTGGAGCCCCACGAGGCTCTGGTCGCCGCAGACCGGTGTTACTTCTGCCATGACGCGCCGTGTATCACCGCCTGCCCCACGGAAATCGACATCCCGCTGTTCATCCGGCAGATCGCGACAGGCACACCTGATGCGGCCGCCAAGACGATCCTGAGCCAGAACATCATGGGAGGCATGTGCGCCCGTGTATGCCCGACCGAAGAGCTCTGCGAGCAGGCCTGCGTGCGGGAGATCGCCGAAGGCAAGCCGGTGCTGATCGGCCAGTTGCAGCGCTACGCGACCGATCATTTGCAGGAGCAGGGGCTGCATCCATTTGAGCGCGCCGCTGCCACAGGACGGAGCATTGCGGTCGTGGGCGCGGGGCCAGCGGGACTATCCTGCGCGCACCGGCTTGCGATGTTGGGCCATGAGGTGGTGGTATTCGACGCCCGCGCCAAGGCGGGTGGGCTCAATGAGTATGGAATTGCCACTTACAAGACGGTGGACGGTTTTGCACAAGCCGAAGTGGACTGGCTGTTGAAGATTGGCGGCATAAGGATCGAATATGGCAAGGCCCTCGGCCGCGATCTGACGCTTGATGCGCTTCGCAAAGACCATGATGCGGTGTTTCTGGGCCTCGGGCTTGGTGGGGTGAACGCGCTGGCGGCCCCCGGGGCGGACAAGGAGGGCGTGCGCGACGCCGTCGGGTTCATCGCTGATCTGCGGCAGGCAGAGGACCTCTCACAGATCCCCGTGGGCCGCGATGTCGTGGTGATCGGTGGCGGTATGACGGCCGTTGACGCCGCTGTGCAGGCGAAGCTACTGGGCGCGCTCAATGTCGCGCTGGTCTACCGGCGCGGGCGTGACCGGATGAATGCCAGCGTCTATGAGCAGGACCTCGCCGCCAGCAAGGGCGTCCGGATCATCACCCACGCCGTTCCGACCGAGATCATCGGGAATGGTGCGGTGCGCGAGATCGTCTTCGACTATGTGGATGACACCATGCAGCCCACGGGCCAGTCGCTGCGACTGGCCGCCGATCAGGTCTTTTGCGCGATCGGTCAGACGCTGGAGGGGGCGACCCTGCCCGACCTTGATGGACGCAAGATCAAGGTGACCGGGACTGGGCGAACCTCTGTCACGGGTGTCTGGGCAGGTGGCGACTGCGCCGCCGGTGGGGACGATCTGACCGTGACGGCAGTTGCTGAAGGGCGCGATGCGGCCCTGGACATCCACGCTCAGCTGATGCGCAATGCCTGAGCTGCCCGAAGCCGAGGCCGCGCGCGCCCGAATTGCGCGGGGCGCGCTGAACCGCACGATTGAGAGGATCGATCTGGGCGAAGTCAGCCATATGGAGCTGCCAGACGACGCTGCGCGCAAGCGGTTGATCGGCACACAGCTCACGCGGACCCACAGGCACGGTAAGTACATCTTTGTGGGCTCCGTCACAGGCCCGTGGTTGCATATCCATCTCGGCATGGCCGGATCCATTCGTATCTGCGAGGCGGGAGCCGACCTTCCGAAGTACGTCCGCTTGACCATTGTTTTCGAAGGGAACACCCGGCTTCACTTTCGGGATCCCCGCAAGTTCGGACATATCGAGGTGGTCGAGGATGTGGATGCTTTCATCGCCGACAAGGGGCTGGGGCCGGATGCGCTGACGATCGGCGACAATGCCTTTGCCGCCACCATCGGCGCCACGCGCGGAGCGGTGAAATCAGCGCTGCTGAGCCAGCAGAAACTGGCGGGCGTTGGTAATCTCTGGGCGGATGAGGCGCTATTTCGGTCAGGTATCCACCCCGAAGCCAGAGCCTGCGATCTGGGATCTGACCGGATCCAGTCCCTGCACAGCGCGGTCACCTCGACCCTGCAGGCTGTCGTCGATACCGATGCGACCTATTCGAAACTGCCCGAGGACTGGTTGATCCATCGCAGAGAAGACGGCGCGGCCTGCACGCGGTGCGATGGGACCATCACCAAGAAGACCGTCGGCGGTCGAACGTCTTATCATTGTCCCGACCATCAGGTCGGTGTCTCAAACCCGGCCCAGGCGCAAAGCTAAGGCATAACCCGAAGAAAGGTCCGCATATGGCTGATCTGAGAAGCGAATTTATCGGCATCAAGAGCCCAAACCCGTTCTGGCTGGCCTCTGCGCCGCCCACAGACAAGGAATACAACGTTCGCCGTGCGTTTGATGCCGGTTGGGGCGGTGTGGTGTGGAAGACGCTGGGGCTGGATCCGCATGTCGTCAATGTGAACGGCGCGCGCTACGGTGCGGTCTACGGCGCGGATCGTCGGCTTTTGGGCCTCAACAACATCGAGTTGATCACTGACAGGCCGCTGCAGACCAATCTGGACGAGATCAAGGTGGTCAAGCGGGACTACCCCGACCGGGCAATGATCGTGTCATTGATGGTGCCCTGTGAGGAGGAGCCTTGGAAGTTCATCCTGCCGTTGGTCGAAGACACTGGCGCGGACGGGGTGGAGCTGAACTTTGGCTGCCCGCACGGGATGAGCGAGCGGGGCATGGGGTCGGCGGTCGGGCAGGTGCCCGAATACATCGAGATGGTGACCCGGTGGGTGAAGGCCAACACCCGAATGCCGGTGATCGTGAAGCTGACGCCTAACATCACGGACATCCGCAAGCCTGCGGAGGCCGCCATGAAAGGCGGTGCCGATGCGGTCAGCCTGATCAATACGATCAACTCCATCACGAGCGTCGATCTGGACCTTTTCGCGCCGGAGCCCACCATTGATGGCAAGGGCGCACACGGCGGGTACTGCGGACCCGCGGTCAAACCCATCGCGCTCAACATGGTGGCCGAGATCGCGCGGGACCCGACCCTGGGGCAGATCCCGATTTCGGGCATCGGTGGCATCACGACCTGGCGCGATACGGCGGAGTTCATGGCTCTGGGGGCCGGGAATGTGCAGGTGTGTACCGCGGCCATGACCTACGGGTTCAAGATCGTGCAGGAGATGATCTCGGGCCTCAGCGATTATATGGACAGCAAGGGCATCGCGTCGGTCGATGAGATTGTCGGGCGCGCGGTACCCAATGTGACCGACTGGCAGTACCTGAACCTGAATTACGTGGCCAAGGCCAAGATCAATCAGGATCTGTGCATTTCCTGCGGGCGGTGCTTTGCAGCTTGCGAGGATACCTCGCATCAGGCGATCTCCATGTCGTCTGATCGGGTGTTCGAGGTGATCGACGCGGAATGCGTCGCGTGCAACCTATGTGTTAACGTCTGTCCGGTGGAGAACTGCATCACCATGGAGGCCATGACACCGGACGAAGTGGATCCGCGCACTGGCCAAAGGGTCGAAGCGGAGTACGCCAATTGGACAACCCATCCAAATAATCCTGCGGCCAAGGCCGCAGAATAGGGATCACTTCTCCTCCCGCTCCAGAATGGGCGCGGTCGGCAAGGGGTTGGGCAACTCGAACTCCGGTTCGGCGGCTTTGGCCTCAGCTGCGGCGGCAGCGGCACGTTCTTCAGCGCGCTTGGTCTCCATGGCCTCTCGGAATGCGCGGGACTCCGCGCGCTTCTGAGCTTGCTCTGCCCGGAAGTCGCTTTCTGCCGCGGCCTTGCTGCGCGCCTCTTCCGCTCGATTTTCTTCGGCCCGCGCCTCGATGACGGATTTCGAGGTGGCATCCGCAGGCACGGTCGGCACTGGCATGCGTACCTGCGCGCGCTTCAGCAACGTGGCCAGTTGTGCGCCGCCGGTGCCGGTCCCGCTTCCCGCCCCCTGACCGGAATGGTCGGACCCCATGTTGGTTCCGTTGCTGTTAGCCGATTTTGCGGTCGGCACGGCGGCCAGCGGATTGGCCGCGGATGCGTCGGCCGGTGCCAGCGTCGCGGGCTGCGGCGCATAGGGGGCATTGAAAGATATAGCACTCATCACAAGCTCCAATCACATCAGAAGCCGCCACCCGCATCTATTAAGGCAAAATGAATGCTAACGACGCGTTAACGCCGCCCAGTTTTTTCGCCTGTGGTTAACAGGGGCTCAAGGCGTGAGCAGCCGGGTAAACATCGCGTCGAGGTGTCTGGCGGCGTCCTTATGGCTGTCGGGGTCATCTTTCAGCAGAACTTTCACCTGCACCGCGAAATCGGCGTAGTGTTGCGTCGTGGCCCAGATGGAGAAGATCAGATGGCGCGGATCGACCGGGGCCAGTTGACCTTTATCCACCCAAGTCTTTATGACAGCACATTTTTCATCGAAAAGGGGTTGCAGATCCGAGGCGAGATAGGGGGTGACCCGCGGTGCGCCTCGCAGGATCTCGCCTGCGAACAACCGGCTTTCGCGCGGCAGATCCCGCGCCATATCCAGCTTGCGCCGCACATAGCAGAGGATCTCGGCCAAGGCTTCACCGTCGGGGTTAAGTGTGACCAAAGGGTCCTGCCACGTCCCCAGCAACTGGTTCAGAAGCGTGACATGAATGTCCTCTTTACCGTCGAAATAGTAAAGAATGTTAGGTTTGCTCAGCCCCGCTGCCTCCGCAATCTGGTCCAGTGTCGCGCCGCGGTAGCCGTGTGTTGAAAAAACATCCAAGGCCGCATCCAGGATCAGGCCGCGATTGCGGCGCTGGATTCGGCTTGGTTTTTTGACGTCGCCGTCTGGCACCTTCGTCTCCGCCACCAATGCTGCAAATTGCGTCAGCCTTGTCTACTAGTGTACACATCGTCCGATGCGCTGCAAATGGAAGCCTTGACTAAGCATACGCCAGTCGCAATCGTTAGAGCTTACCAATCGGTCAAAACCGATGCGGATCAGATGGAAAAAGGATCGCAGTCATGCCTGCTCCAGGTCAAAATCTGAAGATCAACCCGGACCGGCTGTGGGACAGCCTGATGGAGATGGCAAAGATCGGACCGGGGGTGGCGGGCGGCAACAACCGTCAGACGCTGACCGATGAAGACGCGGCGGGCCGTGCGTTGTTCCAGCAGTGGTGCCAAACGGCTGGCTGCGAGATGGGGCTGGATCAGATGGGTAACATGTTCGCCCGCCGCGAGGGGGCGGACCCGGCGGCGCTGCCGGTCTACGTGGGCAGCCATCTGGACACGCAGCCGACAGGTGGCAAATACGACGGGGTGCTGGGCGTGTTGGGCGGATTGGAGATCATCCGGACGCTCAATGATCTGGGCGTGCAGACGAAACACCCGATTGTCGTGACGAATTTTACCAATGAGGAAGGGACCCGCTATGCGCCCGCGATGCTGGCGTCGGGGGTGTTTGCAGGCCTGCACACGCAAGATTGGGCTTACGCGCGTGTCGATGCGGAGGGCAAGACCTTTGGCGATGAGCTGAAGCGGATCGGCTGGCGCGGGGACGAAGAGGTGGGCAAGCGCGAGATGCACGCGTTTTTCGAACTGCATATTGAGCAAGGCCCCATCCTAGAGGCTGAAAGCAAGGACATTGGTGTGGTGACCCACGGTCAGGGTCTGCGCTGGATCGAGGTGACGCTTCTGGGCAAGGATAGTCATACGGGCTCGACCCCGATGCCGATGCGGCGCAATGCGGGGCTCGGCATGGCGCGGATTTTGGAGAGGGTTGACGAGATCGCGCTGAGCCACGCGCCCCATGCGGTGGGGGCAGCTGGTCAGATCGACGTCAGTCCCAATTCACGCAACGTGATCCCGGGCAAGGTTGTCTTTACGGTTGATTTCCGCTCGCCGGATCTGAGCGTCATCGAGCAGATGGAAGAGGAGCTTTATCGGGTCGCCCGGCAGATCGCGGAGGATATGGGATTGGAGATCTCCTTTGCGACCGTTGGCGGGTTCGATCCGGTGGCCTTTGATGACGGGTGTGTGCGGGCGGTCCGGTCCGCCGCTGAGCGGCTTGGGTATTCGCACATGGATCTGATCTCCGGCGCCGGGCATGACGCCTGTTGGATCAACCGGGTGGCGCCGACGGCGATGGTCATGTGCCCCTGCGTGGATGGCCTGAGCCACAACGAGGCGGAAGAGATCTCCAAGGAGTGGGCCGCAGCGGGCACGGATGTGCTGTTGCATGCGGTGGTCGAGACGGCGGAAATCGTCGGATAGGTGCAATTGCCCGTATGGGGGCCAGCCCCCATACCCCCGGAGTTTATCGGGCAAAGTGAAAGAGCTTTGGGCCGCGAAGAGTAGGGACATGCGATGAGCAAGGTGATCAAGGGTGGGTTGGTTTGCACGGCAGACCGCACCTGGGAAGCGGATGTGCTGATCGAGGGCGAGACCATTGCCCGGATTGGGGAAGATCTGTCGGGTGACACGTACATTGATGCGGAAGGTGCTTATGTGATTCCGGGCGGGATTGATCCGCACACGCATATGGAGATGCCTTTTATGGGCACCACCGCCGCCGAGACCTTTGAGAGCGGGACCTGGGCGGCCGCCGCTGGCGGCACGACGATGATCGTGGATTTCTGTCTGCCCGGCGCCGATGGGTCGATCAAGAACGCCATTAACGAGTGGCACCGGAAATCCGCGCCGCAGATCTGTTCCGATGTGGGCTACCACATGGCGATCACCGGATGGAACGAGAGCATTTTCAATGAAATGAAGGACGCCGTGGAGATGGGCGTGAATTCCTTCAAGCACTTTATGGCCTACAAGGGCGCGTTGATGGTGGAGGATGACGAGATGTTCGCCTCTTTCCAGCGCTGTGCCGAGTTGGGCGCGCTGCCGATGGTGCATGCGGAAAACGGCGATCTGGTGGCGGCGCTGCAGGAGAAGTATTTCAATGAAGGCATCACCGGCCCGGAAGGACATGCGTATTCGCGACCGCCCGAGGTCGAGGGTGAGGCGGCGAACCGGGCGATCACCATTGCGGATGCGGCGGGGGTGCCTCTCTACATTGTGCATGTGTCTTGTGAGCAGGCGCATGAGGCGATCCGGCGGGCGCGGCAGAAGGGGATGCGGGTTTACGGGGAGCCGCTCGTTCAGTTTCTGACATTGAACGAGTCCGAGTATTTCGACAAGGATTGGGATCATGCGGCCCGCCGGGTCATGTCGCCACCGTTCCGGTCCAAGGCGCATCAGGATGGATTATGGGCCGGGCTACAGGCCGGATCACTTCAGGTGGTGGCGACGGATCACTGTGCCTTTACCACAGAGCAGAAACGCCGCGGACGCGATGATTTCAGGATTATTCCGAATGGATCCAATGGTCTGGAGGAACGGCTTGCCGTGCTCTGGACCCGGGGGGTGGAGACGGGGCGGCTGACGCCCAATGAGTTTGTGGCCGCCACGTCCAGCAATGTGGCCAAGATCCTCAACATCTATCCACGCAAGGGGGCGCTGGTGGAGGGTGCGGATGCAGATATCGTGGTGTGGGATCCCAAGATCTCACGGACGATTTCAGCCGGCAATCATCATTCCGTTTTGGACTATAACGTATTCGAAGGGTTCGAGGTGACCGCT
Organism: uncultured Roseobacter sp.; assembly: GCF_947496515.1. Lineage (GTDB taxonomy): Bacteria > Pseudomonadota > Alphaproteobacteria > Rhodobacterales > Rhodobacteraceae > Roseobacter. The sequence continues at coordinate 137,691 of NZ_CANMDB010000007.1, forward strand.
CAGGCGCGGTATACGTTGAACAGAGGCGAGGTGATCTGGTCCTGGGGGCAGAATTCGCAACCGAACCCGGGACGCGGTCGGTTTATTCCGCGCCCTGCATTTTCATCGGCGAGCAAGGCGCTGAGCACGTGGAAGGCCTTGACCGCGCCCAAAATGATCGAAAGAGACCCGCTGAATATCCCCGCGGGGATTTGAGACGGTCGGGTTTTTGCCGGAAGCTTCCCAGCAGTTTGTCGTGGTCTGTCGCAAAGGCTTGCGCAGACTGCTGTTCGACATCGGCAGGCCCTTGGTGACGGTGTTTTAACCGGGATATATCCGGTCTTACTCGGGATGATACCGCGCTGCGCCGTGGTCCGGTTGGATGATGATGTTTCGTTGGTAGCGACTGGTTATCGTCATCCTGCTGCGACTGCAGGACTTGGCGACGGCATTTGGTGGAGGCCGGTCGTGTTATGACAGAGCGATGGCCCGCTGATACCGGCCCTCCGGGGGGAGTTTTTTGGCAAAGTGAGAGAGCGCCTGATGCGTGCACGGTGGTTTCGCGGCAGATTGGCGGCACGGGCAGGACTTTCAGGTGCGAGCCCTGACAGACGTTGAGCAATGAACTGTCAGCTGGGTGTGCTGTTTTTGGCGCCGATGGTGGCGCAGCGGCGGTTTTTCCCCCGTCAGACTGGATTTTTTGACGCGCCAAACCATCTTAGGTGAAGCCAAGGGAGACCTGAAAGTATGAGTAACATGGAAAATCTGGAAAGCCAGTTGACCGAGCAGGAGCGGCAATCGAAGATCAACGGTGACGCGCTGGCATCGGTGTTGGCCACGGGACGGCGGCGCGAGGCGCGCGGGTATGCGATGATGTCGGCGGCTCTTGGCTACGGTGAGGGCGCGCTGGGGACAGGGGTCTTTGGAAAGATCAGTCATCTTGCCAAGCTCTTCTGCATTGGGTTTGCGTTTTTGGCGCCGAGCCTCCTGGTGTGGTATGTTCTGCTGTAATGCGCGGACATGGCGCTTTTGACGGAGTTTCGCCAGCCGAGACACGCTGAGGCTGCCGATAGGTGCCCGGTGCTAGATGTTGGAAGCGGTTGTGATCGACTGGCGGGCTATTGACTTCGTTTCGTGGAACGGCGGGGCATTGGGTCGTTGTCGTTTCGAGCAAAGCATCCTCCCGGACCGTCTTGCGTTACTGGTAGCGTCAATAAGTCTGCCGGAAACCGTTTGAAAATGTCGTTTGGGGTCGTCAGGGATGCAATGCTTCGGGCCTGGCAGCGAGCACAGATGCATGTACCCACTAGCCGACGTGGAAGTACCCTTCCGCTTATCTTAGCTCTCAACCCTAACTTGTAGTGGCGGCACACAGGTGTTAATGATCATGCCGCCGCGCTTGCTTTTCGTCTGCGCTTCCCTGCGCTCGCCTCATTGGCTCTTGTTTCACAGTCTGCGGTCAATTCCGCCGGTGGAAGCCAGAGTGGGCTGTATTTTGAACCGGGCAGGTTGCACGCGCGGTTTGGGATGTGAAGAACGATACGAGCGCTTGCCAGAACAGGCACGTCACGATGAGCGTTGCCGTTAGACCGATACCGACACCTATATATAGTGCGAGCGCTGACCAGACCCCGAAATCGAAGAAAAACAGAGCCGACAAGAACGTCAGAAAGCCGCAGACGCCTCCGATCATAGTCGAGATGATCGCCATAAGAACTCCTCCATCTTCATCGCTAACAAACGCAAATTACCCAAAGGTTAACAATGTGGCGGGAATGTGGCGCCGAGGCGCGTATTCTGAGGCAAAGCGGGGGTAACATGCTTGGGGCAGACGAAGCGCATGGATCAGAGGTAAGTCGCCGGGCCGACTACATCTTGTGTCTCGCAGTTTGCAACGTCTGCATGCTGTTGTTTTTGAACAGGCCGATGATGCACGGCTTGGCCGGGAACGGCAGGTTTAAGAGAAGTTTTAAGCAGTTGGTTGGCTCTGAGCGGTTGGACGCGGACAGCTTGCGACGTCCTGCGGACGCCGTTTCCGTGTCACGACACCGCTGGCGTTGACGGCCAGTGCTCTTTCTTGGGAGAGGGGAAGGTCCTTCTTGCCAGACCATCTCATTTCAGAAATGCCTTAACAAAGATTCAAATTTTAGAAAAAACGTCGCGAGTGTGAAGCCGGTCACATACGACGGCCCTGGTACAGGCTTAAGTGGAAGGGTGAACCGGGGGGATATAGACCTCCTCGGAAGTGGAGTAACGATTGTGACCAGAGTACCTGATTTTACTGACGATCGCCGGGATATTTCCCCGGATGTCATCCCGGTTCTGCGCACCTCTTCCTCGCGCAAAACGGGGTGCAGCCCAGTCAGCCGTCGTCCCGGCCCGAAGTGCCCCGATACGTGGCGTTTCACAGACTGGGCTGCTCTCTGACTGACCCCAGGAAGCGCAGTTTCTCCCCCTGCGCCTTTTCCTCTCCCCTGACGGGCCGGTTATTTTGCCGGCCCGTTTTTTTGCGACTGGGCGGCGAGTGCTTTTCTACGTCTTTCAGAATCCGCGCTTACGCAGCACGTCTTGGCGGTGCTCGTGTGACGGTGCGACGGTCCTCTCGCGCGCCGAGCGTACGCGGTCGATGAACCGCCGGGGCGAGGGCTGGGCGAGGCCGGAGAGTCCCTGGACGGCTTCGTTGGCAAAACGCGGGTCAGCATACTTCTAGATAGGTACCGAATGTATGTTCCAGTTCTTGCTGCAACGTGAGCCGCGGCGGTGGTCCGATATCAGCGGTAGAACCTCCATTGACCGTATTCGCAGCCACATTGTTTCACCGCGCGGGTAGTCGTGACAATGCTTTCCTGTCCCGTCCTCTGCGTCCGAAGCTGCCAGGATGGCTCACTCATATCGCTCAACTTCAATCCGTAAAGAGGCGGGATAATTTTCGCGTCGAGCTTGGATTTAGAAGACCTGCCGGCTTCGAAAAAGTCCACTTTTATGGCCTGTTTTCGGGAGGGATGTAGATGTTTCTGCAGCTTGTTGTCTCAAGTTCGTTAGATATCGACTGAGCTCACCGGTTGATGGCATCGATATGTTTGTCCGGAACGCAAAGCTTAACGCAATCTTGGGTTAAAGTCAGTCAGTCGGGCAAAGCATTTGTCAGTCACTTTATGCGGATACCGGTCCAACTAATGTACACTTTCGCCTATGATTTCCTCATAGTGACTTGTGTTTCCAAACCGTGTGACCTGAGGCCCAGCTCTCTTCCAGTCTTTTGGAGAATACGTGTATTCGTTTTTTGGCCTTATGCGGCCTGCTTTCGCAAAGTCACTTTAACCGCAAACCCATTGATCGATGAGGTCAGCAAAGACCGGGAGTCGGGTTACATACGAGCTGTTCTGTGCCAATCGGGGTCTCCGCCCGGCTCGCCTGGGGTTGCGGCGTCGTCGCGGCGGCAGAGCGTCTCGCTCGCGTGAGCCACTCCTTCGTCTGATCTGGACCGAGGTCAGCGATTCCTGCAACGCATGTGCTGCGGTCTTCGCGTGATTTTCAAAATCGGAGTAATCGATTTGCTCATGGATCCATTCCTGCAAAGATTGGTTGCGTGGGAGGTCTGCCATATCCGTCACGCCCTCAATCACGCCGTTGAGGGACATGCTGTTGGGCGGGGCATTGGTCAGAATGCGTAGACCCGCAAAAAGCAACGTTTCGTACGCCAACCGAAAAAGGTCACCGGCCTGGAACAGCGCCCATACGGGTTCAACTTCGGACGAATCCATCCCTTTATCTTCTTCGGTCGTGACGCCAAACCAGTCTCACTTCGATCCCTTGGATTTGGGGGCCGTCCACGCTGGGCGGCTAGGCGCAGCAACGTCTTGAGGGTTTGACTTCTGGTCTGGTCGCACTCTGCCACTGATGCGTGCCGCCAGAAGAGAGTAGCTGCAAGTTCACGCTGTTCTTGGCTTCCCCTACTTCGCACACATCGGCTATATGAAGGTCGATGAGGTCGCCAAAGGTCTGTAGGCGGGAAACGGACGACTTGTTCGGCGCGATTCCTCGATCGACTCGGGTTTCTGCCTGGCGAGCCCGGCGATGGGCATCGTTGCGGCGAAGGAACGTCTCGCTCGCGTAGCGGCCCTTTCGTTTGATCTGGACGCGGATCAGGCATGGGAAGGAAGCTTGGTGATGGTGGCCATTTTGTGTGCGCTGTGTGTGCAACGAGTCGTCGTAGAGGGGCAAATTCGGGGATATCGGGGCGTAGTCCATCGTAGCAGCATCCGCCGCCAACAGTTTGAAGATACATAAAAATGCACATAGATAAAAATGCTATATTGTCTGTTGCGCCCATGATGGACTGGACGGACCGGCACTGCCGCTATCTGCACCGGCTGCTGAGCGCCCATACACTGCTCTACACTGAGATGGTGACGGCGGCAGCTCTGGTGCGGGGAGGCGCGTTGCACTTGTTGGCCTTCTCACCGCAGGAGCATCCGGTTGCTTTGCAGTTGGGCGGCTCTGATCCGGCGGAGCTGGCGCGTGCAGCGAAGTTGGGTGCGCAGGCGGGGTATGATGAGATCAACCTGAACGTCGGTTGCCCGTCGGACCGTGTGCAATCCGGTGCCTTTGGCGCCGTCCTGATGCAGCAGCCGGGTCTCGTGGCCGATTGCGTCGCTGCCATGCAGGACGCTGTCGCGGTACCCGTGACCGTGAAATGCCGCATCGGTGTTGATGATCAAACCCCCGAGGAGGTGCTGCCCGAATTTCTGGCGCGGATCGTCGCCGCAGGATGCGAGCGGCTTATCATTCACGCACGCAAGGCATGGTTGCAGGGCCTCAGCCCCAAGGAAAACCGGGACATCCCGCCGCTTGACTATGATCTGGTGATGCAGATGAAGGGCCTCTTTCCGAACCTGCATATCAGTATCAACGGCGGCATTACCACGCTGGAGCAGGCCGCAGCGTTCCTTGAGGCGGGGCTCGACGGTGTGATGATCGGGCGCGCGGCCTACCATGATCCCGCGGCCGTACTTTGCCGGGCCGATCCGGTGATCTTTGGTCGGGGTGAGGCGAGCACAGCGGAGCAGGCGGCGGAGGCGATGCTGCCCTACATCGAGGCCCATCTCGCCGAGGGCGGCAAGCTGGGGCAGGTCACGCGCCATATGCTGGGGCTTTTCAACGGGCGGCCCGGTGCGCGGCTCTGGCGGCGGACCCTGTCGGAGGGGGCGCATTTGCCCGGTGCGGGGCCGGAACTTGTCGAGCAGGCCTTGCGTGCGGTTCCCGCCGTGGATGGTTTGCGGGACACCGGATGACCCGGCGCACGCACGCCCGGGCTCATGTCACGTGACACAGCCGCCGTCATTCGCTGACAAGGGCTGGACCGTCTTCGTGCCCGAGCCTGCGGTGACTGACTGGGTCGAGGCGGCGCTGCCGCACGCCCGTCAGGCCCTGATTGCGCATCCAGATCAGTTGCAGTGTGACGGGACCTGGTTCGTCGGTCTCGACGTCTTGCCCAATGATGGCAGCGGTCGCATGCCGAGAGGGCCTGCATTGGCGGGGACGGCGGTGGACTTTGCGACGGCGCACTGCGGCGGCTGGCCGGTATTGCACGCAGGCCAGTTATCGGTGACCTATCCCGGCTATCCGCGTCCCCGCGCGGGCGAGACGGAGGCGGGCTTTCGCTACCGCCTGACCCGAGACGCGGCGCATGTGGATGGGATCATCGGTCTGGGAACGCCGAAACGGCGTTTTCTCAAAGAGCCGCACGCTTTTGTGCTGGGGCTACCACTCACCGAAGCAGATGCGGATGCCGCCCCGCTGGTGGTATGGGAAGGCAGTCATCACCTGATGCGTACTGCGTTACGCGATGCTGTCGCGGCAGCGCCCGGTGATGAAATAGAACGGATCGATGTCACGCAGGCGTATCAGGCAGCACGGCGCGTCGTCTTTGAGCAGTGCAGACGTGTTGTCCTACATGGCACACCCGGATCCGTGCTGTTGCTGCATCGCCACCTGTTGCATGGTGTGGCGCCCTGGACGCCGGGGGCCATGGCGGCGCCCGAAGGCCGCATGATCGCGTATTTCCGTCCCGAACTGCCCGGTGGTTTGCCGGACTGGCTGACCGCGCCCTGAGCCTGCATGCCCGCTTTGCATTCACCCCCCTTGGCAAGGCCTCGGGCAGCACTTATACGCGCAGCCTGATCCCCCGGAGCCGGAGACACCCCCAATGGTTGGCAGCGCAAATCTCAACATCATGATCAAGGCCGCGCGCCGCGCTGGCCGGGCGCTGGCCAAGGACTTTCGCGAGGTGGAAAACCTGCAGGTCTCGATGAAGGGGGCAGGTGACTTCGTCAGCCGCGCCGACATCAACGCAGAGAAGATCATCAAAGAAGACCTGATGGGCGCCCGGCCGACCTATGGCTGGCTCGGCGAGGAAGGCGGCGGCGAAGACGGGCAGGACCCGACCCGGCGCTGGATCGTCGACCCGCTCGATGGGACCACGAATTTCCTGCACGGGCTGCCGCATTGGGCGGTCTCCATCGCGTTGGAGCACAAGGGGCAGATCGTGGCCGGTGTGGTCTTCGACCCTGCCAAGGACGAGATGTTTTTCGCCGAGAAAGGCGCGGGTGCCTGGATGAACGAAAGCCGCTTGCGGGTTTCGGGGCGTTCCAAGATGATCGAGGCGCTTTTCTCGACGGGTATCCCCTTTGGCGGCCGTGCGGATTTGCCCGAAACGTTGAAAGAGATTGCACGGGTGGCGCCTGCGTGCTCCGGCATCCGTCGATGGGGGGCGGCGGCGCTCGATCTCGCCTATGTGGCGGCGGGCCGCTACGACGGATACTGGGAACGGCGGCTCAATGCCTGGGACATCGCGGCGGGGCTCATTATTCTGCGCGAAGCGGGCGGGCTGGTGGAGCCGATCACTCCCGGCGGCAACATCATCGAAGACGGCACGGTGATTGGCGCAAATGAGGCGCTGTTTTCTCCGCTGGCCAAGCTCGTGCGCGGCTGATCAAGACCAGGGCCCGCGCGGGCGCCGACGGCGACCCGCCCTGGGGATGCTGCTGCGGACCAGCTTGTACTGTGCTTGCGGATGAGGTGGCTGGCCATCGTTGCGGTTCCAGAACGCGGGGCCGCCGCGGCGCAACCACAAGGGTGCCGTCAAGATCACGCCCGCGATAAAGCCGCCCGCATGCGCCCAATAGGCGACGCCGCCCGTGTCAGGATTGGTGCCGATGCCACCGGCGAATTGCATCCCGAACCACAGCGCCAGCATGATCCATGCGGGGATCGGAAAGATCCTGAAAAAGACGACGAAGATGATCAGAATGTCGACTTTCGCCTTGGGAAAGAGGAGCAGATAGGCGCCCATCACCCCCGCGATCGCGCCCGAAGCCCCCACCATCGGCACCGCGGATAAAGGCGCCGTGATATACTGTGCCCAACCCGCGGCCAGCCCCGATAGAATGTAGAAGAGCGCGTAGCCCAGATGCCCCATTTCATCCTCGACGTTGTCGCCAAAGATGAACAGAAAGAGCATATTGCCTGCCAGGTGCATCCAGCCGCCATGCAGGAACATCGAGGTGATGAGCGTATAGCTCGCCTCGCCCGCGTTCAGTCTGGCGGGAATGAGCGCCCAGTCAAACCACAGCGCGTTCAGGGCGCGCGCATCCTGCATGACCCCAACGTAGCTGAGAAAGATGCCGATGTTCGCGGCCATCAGCAGATAGGTAACGTAAGGTGTGCGGCCGGACGGGTTGTGATCTCGGATCGGAAACATGGCGGCACGCTGGGCGATCCGCGCCCGAGCGTCAAGAGACGCAGAGCGCGGATCTAGGGCATCGCTTGCGTCAGGCTGACGCGCCCAGCAGGGCTGCGTTCCCACCCGAGGCGGTGGTGTCCACGCAAACGTGTTGTTCTGCGCGCACGCGCGTCAGGTCCGGTCTGCCGCAGAGCAGAGGGATAATCGGTCCGGTCCGGGCGGCGAGCGCCTGATCCATCGCGCGGCCCGTTTCTGCGTCTCCCCACCAGATCACGCCGCCGTAGGCAGGTCCCGCAGTGAGCATGCCGGGATCGATGCTGCCGGTTGCCTGGACTGCCAAACCGCCCAGTGCCTCGACCGCGCGGGCCTGGGCTGCAGCGATCTCTTTGCCCGGTCCGGCACACAAAAGGGCTGCGCGCGCGCAGCTGCTCAGCCGGTTGGATTCGCCGGTGGGTCCGGGCAGGCTGTGGGCTGAGGAGGGTTGACCAGAGGGCCGGGGCAGGGCGGGCAGCGCCGACATCTCCTGCGTCCAGCGGCTTTGCGTCTCTTCCCGGTCGGGGGCGGCAAAGCGCGTGAGGTAATTCGGCCCGCCCGCCTTGGGTCCGGTGCCCGAGAGCCCCTCGCCCCCGAAGGGCTGGCTGCCCACGATGGCACCGATCTGGTTGCGGTTGATGTAGATGTTGCCTGCCTCGATCCGCTCGGAGACGTGCTGCACCCGGTCGTCGATGCGGGTATGCAAGCCAAAGGTAAGCCCGTAGTCAGTGCCGTTGATGGCGTCGATCACTGCGTCCAGCTCGGACGCGGCGAAGGTCGCCAGATGCAACACCGGGCCAAAGATCTCGCGCTCCAGATCGCCGATGCCGCTGACGCGGATCAGCGTAGGCGCGATGAAGGTGCCTGTGGCGGGGGTGGCCAGCTCGGCCATTACACGGCCTTCGCGCCGGGCAGTGTCGATGTGATCAGCGATGTTCTTGCGTGCGGCCTCGTCGATCACGGGGCCAACGTCGGTGGACAGGTCCCACGGGCGCCCCAGCTGCAGCGCCTGCATCGCGCCGGTCAGCATCTTGGTGAAGCTCTCCGCGATATCCTCCTGCACGTAGAGACAGCGCAGCGCGGAACACCGCTGACCCGCGGACTGGAAGGCACTTTCGATAATGGATTGGACGGCTTGCTCCGGCAATGCGGTGCTGTCCACGATCATCGCGTTGAGCCCGCCTGTTTCGGCGATCAGGGGGGTGCCGGGCGTGCAATGCTCGGCCATGGCCGCTCGGATCCGCAGCGCGGTTGCGGTGGAGCCGGTGAAGGCCACACCGCCCAGCCGTGCGTCCGAGGTCAGCAGCGCGCCGATGTCTCCCCCGCCGGGCAAGAGTTGCAGCGCTGTGCGCGGTACGCCCGCCTCATGCAGGATCGACACGGCGAGATGTGCGGCCAGCGGTGTCTGCTCTGCCGGTTTGGCCAGGACCGCATTGCCCGCAGCGAGTGCCGCGGTGACCTGACCGCAGAAGATCGCAAAAGGGAAGTTCCAAGGCGAGATGCAGGTAAAGATGCCCGCAGGGGGCTTATCGGTCGCCTGGGTCGCGTAGTAACGCAGGAAATCCACCCCCTCGCGCAGTTCCGCTACGCAATCCGGCAGTCCCTTGCCAGCCTCACGCGCCAGCAACGCAAAGATCTCACCGTAGCGCGCTTCCATGAGGTCCGCGGCGCGCAGCAGGGCCGCGCGACGGGTGGCGAGCGGCTCCGACCAGGGGGCCGCGTGTTCAAAGGCGGTCGCCACGTCTTGCGCGCTGGCGTTGCGCACGGTCCCGGGGCTGTCGGCGGGATCGAAGGGGTTTTCGACGGTGCGGGCCTCGTCCGAGGCACCGGGACCGGCCAGCAGCGGTTCGGCGTGCCACTGATGCGCGGCGAAAGCTGCGCGCGCGTCCTCTATCGCGTCAAGCGTCTGGGTGTGGGTCAGGTCAAATCCGCGAGCGTTGTCGCGCAGCGGCTTGAAGATCTCCGTGCCGCGGGGGATCCGGTGCGCCGGGACCTCCGCCAAAGCCTCGAATGGATCCGCGGCGACAACCTCCGGCGGTACATCCTCGTCAACGATCTGATTGACAAAGCTGGAATTGGCACCGTTCTCCAGCAGTCGGCGCACCAGATAGGCCAGCAGGTCCTTGTGCGCACCCACCGGCGCGTAGATCCGGCAGCGGGTGCCGTTCTGGCGCATGACGCTGCGGTGCAGGGTTTCGCCCATGCCATGCAGACGCTGGAATTCATAGGCCTCGCTGTCCTTGGCCATATGCAGGATGGCCGCGACCGTATGCGCGTTGTGGGTTGCGAACTGAGGGTAGATCCGGTCGGTCATGCCCAAGAGCGTTTGCGCATTGCAGATATAGGAGACGTCCGTTTCCGCCTTCCGGGTGAAGACAGGAAACCCGTCGAGCCCTTCGACCTGGGCGCGTTTGATCTCCGTATCCCAATAGGCCCCTTTGACCAGCCGCACCATGATCTTGCGATCATGATGTTCGGCCATGTCATAGAGTGTGCGGATCACGGTGCCCGCCCGTGGCCCGTAGGCCTGCACCACGACACCCAGCCCGTCCCAGCCCGCCAGCGCAGGCTCCGCCATGACACAGTCGATCACCTCCATCGACAGCGCCAAGCGGTCTGCTTCTTCCGCGTCGATGTTCAGCCCCATGCCCGCTGATTTCGCCAGCAGCGCCAGCGCCCGGATGCGCGGCACGAGTTCTGACATCACCGCCGCCTCCTGCGCTATTTCGTAGCGCGGATGAAGAGCGGAGAGCTTGACCGAAATACCGGGGTTCTTGCGGATGTCATCCGATGCACAGGCCGTCGCGATGGCGGAGATCGCGCGGCTGTAGCTCAGGTGATAGCGTTTGGCGTCGGCTTCAGTGCGGGCCGCCTCGCCCAGCATATCGTAGGAGTAGGTAAATCCCTCCTTCTCCATATTGGCGGCCCGGGTCATGGCGGCGGCGATATCTTCGCCCAACACGAACTGGCGACCCATCTCTTTCATGGCGCGGCTGACAGCGGTGCGGATCACCGGCTCGCCCAGCCGCTTGATGGCTGCGCGCAGATGGCGGACGGGACCCGGCTGCTCATCGTCGAGCACACGGCCCGTCAGCATGAGGGCCCAGGTCGAGGCGTTCACCAGGCTGGAGGTGGAATGCCCCATGTGCTTGCCCCAGTCAGACGGTGCAATCTTGTCCTCGATCAGCGCGTCAATGGTTTCTGCATCCGGGACCCGCAGGAGTGCCTCGGCCAGACACATCAGGGCCACGCCTTCGTCGGTAGAGAGACCGTATTCCGCCAGAAAGACCTCCATCAACCCCGGCGCGCTGGTGCCGCGGATGTCGCGGACAAGCCCGGCCGCGCGATCACAGATCTGCGCACGTGCTGAGGCATCGAGATCGGCGCCCGAGATCAGCTCGGCCAGCACCGCCCGGGGGTCGGCGTAGGTGACAGAATCGATGCGGTGGCGCAGGGAAGGCAGGCTGTCGCGGGCCATTGGCAGTCTCCTAAATGAACATTTGGTATAGTATAGCCCGGTTCGTTTAGTCATATTCACCAAAAGTGCGAATTTCGGAGGGCCAAATGGTCGATAAAACTGGCGATGAATTGAAAAATGACCAGCTGGCGATGGATCGGTTTGATCGCGCGATTCTCTCGGTGCTGGCGGAGGATGGGCGCATCAGCATCACGGACCTGGCCAAGCGCATCGGCTTGTCGAAATCACCGACCCAGGCAAGGCTACGACGATTGGAACAGTCAGAGGTGATCCTTGGCTACCGCGCGTTGCTGGATCCGATCAAGCTGGGGCTTGATCACGTGGCTTTTGTGGAGGTGCGGCTGAGCGATACGCGCGAACGGGCGCTGCGCGCTTTCAACGCCGCCGTGGCCAAAGTGCCCGAGATCGAGCAGGCGCATATGATAGCGGGCAACTTTGACTACCTGCTGAAAGTCCGCACCCGTGATATGTCGCGCTACAGGCAGTTTCTGGGTGAGACCGTCTCTGCGCTGCCCCATGTCGCTGGCACCTCGACATATGTGGCGATGGAAGCGGTCAAGGAGACGATGCTCGCCGACGGGACTTGAATTTGGCGCGCAGCGGCGCACTATACTGCTGGTGAGAATGCTGACCTTTGTTCTGGCCGTGATGGCGGCCCCCGTTCTGGCCGACTGTCCGGCGCCAGAAGATGTGACCGACGCCCTTGAGGATCTTTTCACCAAAGCGAGGGAGGCCGAAAACGATCAGGCGGGCGGTGCCCTCTCGGCAGCGATGTGGGAGCTATGGCTCAGCGCGCCGGATGCTGCAGCACAGGATGTTCTGGACGCAGGGATGCGCAAGCGCCAGGTGGCGGACTACACCGGTGCGATCGATGATTTCACCCGGCTGATTGACTACTGCCCGGCCTATGCAGAAGGGTTCAACCAGCGCGCCTTTGTCTATTTCCTCAGCGGTGATTTCGACGCAGCGCTGCGTGATCTGGATATCGCTTTGCAGCTACAGCCCCGTCACGTTGGGGCGCAGTCAGGGCGCGCGCTGACGCTGATGAACCTCGGGCGGACGGACGCTGCACGCGCTCAATTGCGCGCGGCCTTGGCGAACAACCCATGGCTGTCAGAACGCTTTCTGCTCGCGGACGGCGGCCCGTTGGCTTTGCCGGGCGAAGACATCTGAGATGTCGGACCGGGTCCGTGTTGATCGGGCGGATTTGCGATGTTCATCCTCGATTGGCTGTGACATCTTTCGGCGCACGCGGACGTGGTGGAATCGGTAGACACAAGAGACTTAAAATCTCTCGATCGTATGATCATGCGGGTTCGAGTCCCGCCGTCCGCACCACAGTCGCTTTGGGCAAAAGCGACGAAGCTCTTCACAATGGTGTCACGCGGCAGTCGTTTCGAAGAAACGATGAGAGCGCTTGTTTCTAGTTCTCTCTTCTCATCCGCACCACAGTCGCTTCGGACTGAAGCGACGAAGCTCGGCGGAATGGCGTCATGCGGCAGTCGTTTCGAAGAAGCGATGAGAGCATTTTGTTCCAGTTCTCTCTTCTGATCCGCACCACCGTCGCTTTTGGCAGAAAAGTGGCAATTGGAACTTGTGATTAGCCCCGGGGACCGGTTGTCTCGCCGAACCATGACGCCCCTTTCGTCTCACGCCCAAAACCTGCGTGGGCGTGCTGCGATGCCACTACAGAAAGGACTTGAAAGGGCTCATCTTCCCGGGTCTCCCGCCCGCGCGGTGATCCGGAGCCTGTGCTCAACCGCGACCTGACACACTGCTTTGATAGCGATCGAGTTCGGTGATCAGGGCGCGACCTGTGGGTAGGTTCTCACGGGCGGAAAACTCGTCCCAGACGAGAGAGAACGGCATGTCCTTGAACTCTTCGGTGACGGTCAGTCGGCTGGTGAAATCCAAGGCGTTCTCGGCGGATTTCAATGTGTCCAATGGCATCAGCAGTGCACGAAGCAAGGCCTTTTGCATGTTGCGGGTGCCAATCACCCAGGCTGCCGTCCGGCTGATCGTCGCATCAAAGAAGTCCAGCCCGATACGGGTTCTGCCCAGCAAATCCGCGCTGACCAGTTCCTGCGCCATCTGCAGGATGGCGTCGTCGAGCAATATGACGTGGTCGCTGTCCCACCGCATCGGGCGAGAGACATGAAGCAGTATGTCATCAACCGACAGCGCCACGGAACTGAGTTTGTCAGCAATGTTCTCGGTCGGATGGAAGTGGCCCATGTCGAGGCACAACAGCGTGCCTTTTCGGATCGCGTAGCCCAGGTAGAATTCATGGCTTCCGACGGTGCAGGCTTCGACACCAATCCCGAATAGCTTGCTTTCGACAGCGTCGAGCATCTGGGATTTGTCGAGGCTAGTCGCAAGCATGGTGTCGAGGGACGCCTCAAGTCGCACCCGCGCGGACATCCGGTCAGTAGGGGTGTCCTTGTAGCCGTCAGGCACCCATATATTGTTCACACAGGCCGATCCCAGAGCAGCCCCGATTTTGGCCGCGATATCCCGGGACCGCCGCCCGTGTTCTAGCCAGAAATCACGGATCTCCCTGTCCGGATGGCTGAGCGTCAGATTGTCGTCTGCCTTGGGGTGGGCAAAGAAAGTCGGATTGAAGTCCAGACCGATCCCCTGATCTTTGGCCCAATCGACCCAGGGGGTGAAATGACCGAACTCGATTTCATCGCGATCAGGGGTCGCATCTGTGTCCAGATACATGGCGTGCAGGTTCAGCCTATGGGTTCCCGGGATCATCGAATAGGCAAACTCCAGATCCGCGCGTAGTTCATCCGGTGTCCGCGCGCGGCCGGGATGATTGCCTGTCGCCTGGATGCCGCCACCCGAGGTACCGGTCTTTTGTTCAAAGCCCCGAACGTCGTCGCCCTGCCAGCAATGCATGGAGATGGGAATGGATCTCAACCGCTGCAATGCGGCCTCGGTATCCACGCCCCAGTCGGCGAAGGCGGCCTTTGCTGATTGATAGCTCATGGTGATCCCCTACCGTGTAAAGGCCTGGACGTTACCGGCATCGACATTGAGGATGTTGCCCGTGGATTTGGCGGATATGTCGGCGGCGAAGAAGTAGCAGGCCTCGGCGATATCCTCCGGATAAACGGAACGCTTTAGCAAAGAGCGCTGGCGATACATTTCTTCCAGCCCTTCCTTGTCGGTGCCATAGGTGCCCGCGCGTTGTTCAAGCCAATCCCCTTCCCAGATCCTGGATCCGCGCAGAACCGCATCGGGGTTGACCACATTGACGCGAATGCCGGTCTCCCCGCCTTCCAGGGCAAGGCACCGTGCGAGATGGATTTCGGACGCTTTTGCGGTGCAATAGGCGGCGGCATTGGGCGATGCGGCCAGGCCATTCTTGGATGCGACGAAAACGACAGAGCCACCTAGATCCTGCAGCCGCATGACCTTGAACGCTTCGCGACTGACCAGGAAATAGCCCGTGGACAAGATGTCCATGTTTTTGTTCCAGAGCGCGAGCGAGGTTTCCTCAATCGGTGCGGACGATGCGATGCCCGCATTGGACACGAGGATGTCGACGCCGCCAAACTCGACACGGGCATCGGCGAACGCGGCTGCGACGGCCTCTTCGTTCGTGACATTCATAACGACGCTGCGCACCGCATCCTTGCCATGGCGGGCGGCCAGGGTCTCTTTGGTGGCGGCAAGCGCGTCCTCGTTTACGTCGGCCAGCACGACGCAGGCACCTTCGCTCAGATACCGCTGGGCCGTGGCGCTGCCGATGCCTCCCGCGCCGCCGGTCACGAGGGCCACCCGGCCCGCGAGCGATTTCGGCTTCGGCATGCGCTGCAGCTTCGCTTCTTCCAAAAGCCAGTACTCAATGTCAAAGGCTTCCTGCTCAGGCAGCCCCTGATACTCGCTCACCGTAGACGCGCCGCGCATCACGTTGATTGCGTTGACATAGAATTCGCCGGAGATGCGTGCGGTCGACTTGTCCTTTGCAAATGTGATCATCCCAACTCCGGGCACGAGATAGACCACCGCATTGGGGTCGCGCAGCGCCGGGCTGTCGTCGTGCTTACATCGCTCGTAGTAGGCCGCGTAGTCCTTTCGATAGGTTTCAACCTGCTTGGGCAGACCGGCCAGAACATCCTCGATATTGCCCACAGCGGGATCAAATGGGACGACCAGTGGGCGGATCTTTGTGCGCAGAAAATGATCCGGGCATGACGTGCCCAATGCGGCCAGTTGCGCCATATCCCTTGAATTGACGAACTCAAGGACCGCATCGCTGTCGTTGAAATGACCAACCATGTGCTGGTTTCCCGACACGAAGCCGCGAATCGCCGGCATGAGGCGGGCCGCCATCGCGCGACGGCGTTCGGGTGAAAGACTGTCGTGGATCGGCCCGCCGAAAGGAGCGATGCCACGGCTTTGCCCTGATAGCCATTTCGTTGCGACGTTGATGACATCAATGGACTGGTCATAGCATGCGCGGGCCGTATCACCCCATGTGAAAAGACCGTGACTTTCCAGAACGACCCCATCGGCGTCGGGATTGTCGAGGCAGAATTTCTCAAGCCAGAGACCCAATTCGTAGCCGGGCCGCTTCCAGGGCAACCAGCCAATGCGATTGCCAAAAATCTGCCGGGTTAATGCCTCGGAGTTCTTGGACGCAGCAATGGCAATAATCGCGTCGGCGTGGACGTGATCAACGTGCTTGCGGGGGACATATGCGTGTAGTGGCGTATCTATGGAGGCAGCGCGGGGGTTCAGTTTGAACGTGCAGTGCGGCAAATAGCCAACCATCTCATCTTCGAACTCGACGCCGCGATAAAGTGCCTTCAGGGCGTGCAGCTTGTCCATGTAGAGCGTGGCAAACCCGTCCATCTTCATCGATCCGATATCGCCGCCGGAGCCCTTGACCCAGAGCACCTCGACCTGTTCGCCGGTCAGAGGGTCGGTTTCGATGATCTTGGCGGAGGTATTGCCTCCTCCGTAATTGGTCACGCGCTTGTCGGATCCCAGAATGTTCGACCGGTAGAGCAAAAGCTCCGATTCGCTCATGCCTTCGGCGTCTTGATCCACCCAACGGCGATCGAGGAGCTTAGAGTCCAGCGTTTCCAACATGTTCCCTCCCGGTCAGCGCTTTGCGCCCATCATCTTCATGGCGGCAAGGCTGGGCGGGTTAGCATGGTTTGTCAATCAACTTCGATCATTATCAATCGCCATTATGCCCCAGTGACTGATCGTGATTGTTTTTGATTGACAGAGAGCGCGAATCTGCACAGCCTTGGTCACCAAGGGGAGGTCGATATGCACGAGAAAGAACGCCATACGATCATCTTGTCTGCGGTTGAAGAACGCCCCGTCGTGACTGTGGCCGAGTTGTGCAATCTGACCGGCGCGTCGGAGGCCACGATCCGACGGGATATCGTGACCCTGGATCACCAAAAGCAGCTTCGCCGGGTGCGGGGGGGCGCCGAAGCGCTTAGCCCGCCGCAGTTTGTCGGCCTCGCAGGGCGGCCGTTTTCGGTCAACGAAGCCATGCGGATTGCTGAAAAGCAGGCAATTGCGGCAGCAGCTGTCGATCTGTGCGACGACGGCGATGCTGTCATTATCAACGGCGGCACGACGACATTTCAGATGGTTCACCCATTGGCGAGCCGGCGGATGCAGGTCTTCACTAATTCGTTCCCCATTGCCGAGCATCTGCTCAAGCATTCAAAAAACACGGTCATGCTGTCGGGTGGGACGATCTACCGTGAACAGAACATCATCCTGTCGCCTTTCGATAATGATGTGACCCGCAACTTCTGTGCCCGCCGCATGTTCATGGGCGCTCAAGGGCTCGGTCCGCTGGGCTTGATGGAAGCCGACCCGCTGCTGATCCAGGCAGAGCAAAAGCTGATCGGCCAGGCGGATGAGTTGGTCGTTCTGGTCGACAGCAGCAAGTTCGACCAGCGCTCCAGCCTCGTGCTTTGCCCGCTGAGCCGTATCAGCACGGTCATCACCGACGACCAGATTTCAGACAAGGCAGCCGCCATGCTGGAGGCCGCCGACGTGACCTTGATCGTCACCCAATCGGGGAGCGCTCAAAAAAACGTGGCCTCATAAGGGGCCCGATACGCGAACGTACTTTAGGGAGGAAACCAATGAAACGTCGCACTTTTACCAAACTCACCGCAAGCCTCAGCCTCGCAGCAGGCCTCTTTGGCACCACCGCGCTGGCCGAGGACAACATGCGCATCGCACTTGTGGTCAAAGCACTTGGCATCGGCTTTTTCGAGGCTGCCGCGGAAGGCGCCGAAGAAGCGGCCCAGGAATTGGGCGGGGTGGAGATCATCTATACCGGGCCAACCGACACGACCGCTGAAGGTCAGATCGAAGTGATCAATTCGCTGATCGCCCAGGGCGTCGATGCGATCGCCGTGTCGGCCAATGACACCGATGCGCTTGTGCCAACGCTCAAGAAGGCCATGCAACGGGGCATCACGGTCATTTCCTGGGATTCGGGCGTTGCCGAGGACGGTCGCCAGATGCACCTGAACCCGTCGTCCAATGCGCTGATTGGCAATATGATCATCAAACTGGCCGCCGATCACCTGCCGGAGGGCGGTGATGTGGCTGTATTGTCCGCAACCACAACCTCGACGAACCAGAACATCTGGATCGAGGAAATGAACAAGGTCATGGGCGATTATCCCGGCATAAACGTCGTGGCGACGGTTTATGGTGATGATCTTGCCGACAAATCCTACCGCGAGGCCACCGGCCTGATGCAGTCTCACCCCGATCTCGATGCGATCATCGCGCCGACCTCCGTTGGCATCGTCGCCGCAGCTCAGGCGGTCGTGGATGCCGGAAAGGTGGGGGAAGTCAACGTGACCGGCCTCGGCCTTCCATCGGAAATGGCCGGTGCGATTGAAAACGGTGCCTCACAGTCCTTCGCGATCTGGAACCCGATTGATCTTGGCTACTCCGCCGCCATGATCGCGCACGCTCTGGCGTCCGGTGCCGCAACTGCCGCACCCGGATCCGAGATCTCGATTGGTCGGGTCGGCACGATCACGCTGGACGAGACGAGCTCTGCCGCCATGGCGGATCCTTTCGTCTATGACGCCTCCAACATCGACCAGTTCAAGTCGATCTTCTAGGGGATCGACGCGTCTTTCCGGTGCGGTCGAATGGGCCGCGCCGGATACCTCTTTTCCAGCGGATTGAGATCCCCGATGCTGAAAAAACCGGACACCTTCTTGCCGACTGACGACGGGACCGGGGAAACCGCGGTCCTGGCGCTCGATGGCATTACAAAGAGGTTTCCGGGGGTGATCGCCCTGTCGGGTGTGTCACTCCGTCTGATACCGGGCAAGGTCACGGCTCTTATTGGTGAGAACGGTGCGGGCAAATCGACAGTTGTGAAAATCCTGACCGGGATTTACCAACCCGATGGTGGCGCGATGCTCGTCGATGAGCTTCCGACTGTCTTTCCGGCGCCCCAGGTCGCTGCCGAACACGGCGTGACGGCCATTCACCAGGAAACGGTTTTATTCGACGAGCTATCGGTGGCCGAAAACATCTTTCTCGGACACGCACCGCGGGGGCGTTTCGGGTTGATAGATCTCAAAGCCATGATCGCCAGATCGCGCGATATCCTTGAGAGTATCGGTGCGGGCATCGATCCCGAACAAAAGCTGAAAGACCTCGGTATTGCGAAAAAACATCTGGTGGCCATCGCCCGAGCGCTGTCCATTGATGCCCGCGTTGTCATCATGGATGAGCCGACGGCGGCGCTGTCACACAAGGAAATCGAAGAGCTGTACGAGCTTGTTGAAAGCCTCAAGTCGCAAGGCAAGGCAATCCTGTTTATCAGTCACAAGTTCGACGAGATTTTTCGAATTGCCGACAACTATACGGTTTTCCGGGACGGTCAGATGATAGGCAAGGGTGCGATGGCCGACGTGTCCGAAGTTGATTTGGTGACGATGATGGTGGGGCGCGATGTCAGCCAGATTTTCCCGCAACGCGCGTCCAATCCCGGGGAGACTGTCCTGAAGGTCGAAGGGTACGCGCACCCGACGGAGTTCGAGGATATCAGCTTTACCTTACGCAAAGGTCAGATCCTGGGGTTTTACGGCCTCGTTGGCGCGGGTCGCTCTGAATTCATGCAGGCCTTGTTCGGGATCACGCGACCCTCACGCGGCAGAATAGAGATTGACGGTATCACCGCACAGATCACCTCTCCTGCGGACGCCATTGAGAATGGCATTGTCTACGTGCCCGAGGATCGCGGCCAACAAGGCGCCATTCTAGACCTGCCGATTTTTCAAAACGTGACACTACCTTCGCTCGGGCGGATATCCGGCAACGGATTTCTGAAGCTGGCGCAGGAATTCGCACTGGCCCGTGAGTACACCGAACGCCTGGATCTGCGGGCGGCATCCTTGGACACGCATGTCGGCACCCTTTCAGGCGGCAATCAGCAAAAGGTCGTCATCGCCAAATGGCTCGCGACACGGCCAAAGGTCATCATTCTCGATGAACCCACCAAGGGCGTCGACATCGGATCCAAGGCGGCGGTGCATGAATTCATGGCGGAGCTGGCAGCCCAAGGCCTCGCCGTGATCATGGTCAGTTCCGAGATCCCGGAGATTTTGGGCATGTCCGACCGCGTTATTGTTATGCGCGAGGGGCGGATCGTCACCGAACTGGCCCAGGGCGACATGCGGCCCGAGACACTCGTTCGGCACGCGGCCGGGATCTGAAGGAAAACGCCATGCTCAAACGCCTGATCCAGTCGCGCGAAGCCTTGCTGACCGGCGCAATTATGCTGTTGCTGGCGCTGATCTTCTCGCGCTTTCCCGGATTTGTGACGCCCGCAAACCTCGCCAATGTGTTCAACGATACGGCGCCGCTGATCCTGCTGGCGATTGGCCAGATGATCGTCATCCTGACCCGGTGCATTGACCTGAGTGTCGCGGCAAACCTGGCGCTGACGGGCATGGTGGTGTCTATGATCAACGTCGCGGCACCCGGCCTGCCCATTGCCCTGATCGTGGTCATCGCGGTAGGTCTGGGCACGCTGCTGGGCATGGTCAACGGTCTTCTGGTCTGGAAGCTGGCCATTCCACCGATTGTCGTGACGCTCGGAACGATGACCATTTTCCGCGGTCTGATTTTTGTCATCTCCGACGGCAAATGGGTCAACAGCCATGAAATGAGCCCCGCCTTCAAAGCGTTTCCGCGGACCGAAATCCTAGGCCTGCCGGTTCTTGGCTGGACTGCGGTCATTGCTGTTATCGTTTTCTCTGTCGTGATGACCCGTACCTCGCTGGGTCGGGCCATCTATGCCGCTGGCGGCAATCCCCGTGCCGCGACATATGCAGGGATCAACGTTGGCAAGACGCAATTCTGGGCCTTTACGATTTCGGGCGCCCTGGCCGGATTGACCGGATATCTCTGGGTCTCCCGCTTTGCCGTCTCATACGTCGATATCGCCGGGGGCTTTGAGCTTGACGTTGTCGCAGCCTGCGTGATCGGCGGTGTGTCGATCATGGGGGGCATGGGCACCGTTGTGGGCGCGCTGCTGGGGGCGTTGTTTCTTGGCATCATCAAGAACGCCCTGCCCGTGGTTGACGTCTCTCCCTTTTGGCAGTTGGCCATTTCCGGCGGCGCCATCATCATCGCGGTTGCACTGAATGCGAAAGCCAATCGCGTCAAAGGCCGTATCATCCTTAAACGCGCGGAGCGGGCCTCATGAACACATCCTCGCGCACCATCCCCGACCGGCTGCGGTCTCCGCTGGAACAGCGCCTCAAGAGCTGGGAGACGCTGCTGCTGCTGGTTGCGATCGGGATCTTTGTCGCCAACAGTCTCGCATCGCCCTACTTCCTGAATGCCTGGAACCTGAGCGATGCGACATTCAACTTCACCGAAAAGGCGATGATCGCCTTCGCGATGGCGTTGCTCATCATCTCGGGCGAAATCGACCTCTCCGTGGCGTCCATCATAGCGCTGGCGTCCACCGCGATGGGGGCGGCGGTTCAAATGGGCGTGGGCACACCGGGCCTCGTCCTGATCGGTCTGGGGGTCGGTCTTTTGTGCGGTGCGTTCAACGGCGTGCTGGTCACCCGTTTCGGGCTGCCGTCCATTGTCGTCACCATCGGGACCATGAGCCTGTTTCGCGGCATCAGCTATATCGTTCTGGGCGATCAGGCCTTCCGGGGCTATCCCGCCAGCTTTTCGTGGTTCGGTCAGGGCTACGTCTGGTGGGTGATCTCGTTTGAGTTTGTGCTCTTTGCGATCATCGCGGTGATCTACGCCGTTCTGTTGCACAAAACCAACTTTGGTCGCGCCGTCTATGCCATCGGCAACAACGCGACGGGGGCTATGTTCTCCGGCATCCGCGTGCAACGGGTAAAGTTCACGCTGTTCCTGCTGACCGGCCTGATGTCCGGTATCGCCGCGATTTGCCTGACGGCGCGGCTCGGCTCAACCCGGCCGTCCATCGCGACGGGGTGGGAGCTTGAGATCGTGACTATGGTCGTCCTTGGAGGTGTCAGCATTCTGGGTGGCTCAGGCACGATCGTCGGCGTCGTCATCGCGGCCTTCGTCATGGGGCTGGTGACCTTCGGGCTGGGTCTCTTAAACGTACCCGGCATCGTGATGTCCATCGTGATCGGAGCGCTGTTGATCGGTGTCATCGCCCTGCCGCGCCTGTGGTCCATGTGGCGCGCCAGGTGATGGAGAAATATGCCTTCAAGATGCACCTGAACCCCGGGTGCCGCACGGAATACATCAAGCGCCATGATGAGATCTGGCCAGAGCTCTTGGCACTTCTGACAAAGGCGGGTGTTTCCGACTATTCAATTCATCTGGATGCGGAGACCGACACGCTTTTTGGTGTGCTGTGGCGGGTGGAGGGCCATGTGATGGACGACCTGCCCAACCACCCCGTGATGCGCAGGTGGTGGTCGCATATGGCCGACATCATGCAGACAGGTCCTGACAACGAACCCGTGGCCACGCCGCTTGAATGTGTGTTTCATATGCCATGACATGCCATGTCGCCGTCATAGACATCGGCAAAACCAACGCAAAACTCGCGCTGGTCGATAGAGACACCCTGACCGAGATCGCCGTCAAGACGCGCCCCAATAGGGTTCTCGCGGCCCCGCCCTGGCCGCATGTAGATGTGGAGGGCCACTGGGCGTTCTTGCTGGAGGGTTTGCGCGCGTTTCATGCGGCTTACGGCATTGACGCCATCTCAGTGACAACCCACGGCGCTTGCATCGCATTGCTTGACAGGACCGGTAACCTTGCCGCGCCGATACTGGACTATGAGCACACCGGGCCGGACGAACTGGCCGAGGACTACGATGCCATCCGCCCGCCGTTTTCGGAAACAGGATCACCACGGCTCGCCGCTGGCCTGAACATCGGGGCGCAGCTGTTCTGGCAGTTTCAGGTCGATCCCGGTCTGAAGGACAGGACGCACCGGATTGTCACCTATCCCCAGTATTGGGGCGCGCGGTTGTCCGGCGTTGCCGCGATGGATGTCACCTCTCTGGGCTGTCACAGCGATCTGTGGAACCCTCATCGGGGTGAGTTTTCCTCGCTGGTTGGATCTCTAGGCATTGCCGATAAGCTGCCCGCCGTTCGGAGACCCTCGGATGTTCTGGGGATGATCCTGCCGGAGATCGCGGAGCGGGCAAGCCTGCCGACTAGTACCCCCGTTCATTGCGGCATCCACGATTCCAACGCATCGCTACTTCCCTATATCCTTGCGAAAACGCCGCCCTTTAGCGTGATCTCCACCGGCACCTGGGCGATTGCGATGTCCATTGGCGGCAGCCCCGTTGAGCTTGACCCTGATCTTGATACCCTGATTAACGTGACTGCCCTCGATCAGCCCGCACCATCGGCGCGTTTTATGGGGGGGCGGGAACATGATCTTGCAACAGGCGGCTCCTATCCGGACCCAACGGCGCAGGATCTGGATTTCATCCTGACACATGAGATTATGCTCATGCCTGCCGTCGCCGCGGAAACCGGACCTTTCAAGGGATGCCAGTCGGCGTGGTTGGGTCCCGAGCCAGACGTGGGAACCGGCAAGCGTGGCGCCGCGGTCGCACTTTATCTTGCGCTCGTGACATCAGAGTGCCTGCTCAACATTTGCCACAAAGGATCACTCATCGTCGAAGGCCCGTTCGCGGGTAACCGCCTCTTTCTTGAGATGCTGAGTGTTGCAACGGGATCGGACGTGCATCTTTCATCGGGGATGACCGGGACCAGTGCAGGGGCGGCGTTGCTCGTGCCGGGAACGACCGATGCCCTGTCAATGCGTGATAGCCTTGTCCCCGTCTCCGCAGACCTTTCGACCTCTTTTCAACACTACGCCCATCGCTGGCGGCAACATGCGCGGCGGCGATCTATACAACGGGGCGTGTGACAGCCGGACATCCGGCGGCGTGTTCTCTGCCGTTTTTCCGGCTTTCCTGCCCGCACTACCTTCGCATATTGAGTTTGCGGTGGCCGGGCTTGCGGTGCTGATCCCGATCCAGGGCGGCGACGCGTTGTTCCTTTCAGACGTCCCGGGCCAAATCGCCGACCGTTGAACAGTCTCAGCACCTTTTGCCGGCAAGGGAGTGATGGTCTTATCGGCCTTTGGAGCCAAGTGCGATGTCAAAGCCCGACAAAAAACCTATCAACCATGCAATCATTCGTCGCTCGGCTCGGTAGCGCAAGGTTGCCACTTTGAAGACGGCATCAGGGATGATCTGGGCATTCTGTGTCGAGCCGCTGCAGCTGGGCGTATGTCCGCTGTAGCAGCATCCAATCCAGCGGCATGAACAGCTTGGACGCAAGGTCCATCGTCTTTTGGGTCACGTGCTCGACTGTCCGTTTACTCTGCGCGAGTTTGCCTTGGTTATCCGCAAGTGACCCCAGTTTAAGCTCAACCGTAAAGCACATAGCGAACTCCGCAAGCATCGCCATATGCGCGGCTTGCTCGGCAGGGCTGGTTCGGTCGGCTGCTCTGCTTTCGCTTTTATGCAGGGCCTTCTCCACCCGCAGGCGGCTGGCATCAAGCTTCGCGGGATCGGCTGATCGTCGCTCTTCCAACTCGCGTTCCGCTCCAAAAAAATGGGCGCGATAGCGATCGCTGACCGCGCGGGGCAATCCGGTCACGCGGCTTGCCCGCCGGTGTAGCGCGGCAGCATTCGCAAGGATCTCGACGGCGGCTGCAGAGGTCGAGACTTGCGCTTCGACACGCAGGCCAAACGCCCGCGCCTCCAGCGCTTCAGCCAGCGCAAGCGGCACATCTTCGCGCCCGGCAAAGCTTGCAGCAGCGAGGTCTAGCGCAAAGCGGGCAGCCGTGATGGCCTCGGCCTGTCCGGTCAATGGGCCGTCATCAAAAGATTCGCCATCCCGCGACGCAGGATGGTATGGGCCCGGCCCGGCGCCCCGTTCACCGGTGCGAGATCTTCCAGAGTGCCAAAAAGGTCTTCGGCCTCAGCGTAGCACGTGAGCGCCCGGTCAAGCTGCGCGAAATGAGGAGTAAGGCGCCGAGATCAGCGCGCGCAGATGCGTATCTCCCTCCGCCAGCAAGCCCTTGCGCACGCCGCATTGCCTCTGAGCGTCCAGCCTCCAGTTTTTCAACGGCTGGGTATTCGTCCGGCACCTTACCCATCGTCGGGATCAGGGTATCAAGGTCAGTCAGGCAACGCTGCGCCTCGATCCAGCGGAGAATCCGCGCCGTGCGCGTGCCGCTGACGAGATGGTCGCGAATGCCCTCGCGCGCTCTGGAAACCAGTAGCTGATCCGCAATCTGCGCTAGGGTCAGACGATGGGCACTGTGTTCGATCTGTGCCGCTGCGGCGACATGGGCAAGGATGCGGCCCGTGATCGGCGACCGGATCCTCTCAAGCTGTTCGAATTGAGACACGAGGATATTGCGTTCGGCGCTTTTGCTTCGTTCGGCCAGCATGGCAATCTCCCGAGAGACGCTCATCTTGCGGACCTGGAGAAGGGCTGAGGCGCCATGTTTTGCCGAGGTTTCAAAACAGGATTGCGCCTGCCGGAGTGTTTCCAGGGCCGGGACCTCGTCTTGCATGCGCGACTTAACGCGCAAGGCCATGCCACGCGCGTCCCAGCACCGCGCCACCCCTTCGGCATCCTCCAACGCCTCCAGCAATTCGGTCGCCTTTCGCAACTCGTATTCAGCGGTGCGGAGTGCATCTTTGGCACCCTTGGGCTTGGCATATGCGTGCAGAAGCAGGGTTTCGGCCAAGGCGCGCCGCGCCTCCGCCTCACCGGCCGGGTCCGGGATCGTCAGGTAGGTATCGACGGCCTGTCTGAAGGCATCCAAGGCGGTTGTCAGATGATTCGCTGCCTGTGGCCACTCCTCACGGGCGCGAGCAAGCGCCGAGAGACCCTGGTCAAGGTAGGTTCCGGCCGAGATTGCAGGATTGTCGTGATGCTCTGTGGCGCCGCGCGCGGCAAAGGTATCGCGCGCATGTGGCAGGGTTGCCGCCAACATATCCATTCCAGTTAAATCCTGGCCCGATAAATCAGCCCGACGAAAATTCGCATCGCGCCAGAAGGTGGCCGGATCGTATCCGACCATGCGCGCCAGTTCGCGCAAATCCGATGTCTTGGCGAGCATGACGCGGACGACCTTTTCCTGCCAGCCGGCACTACCAATCCTCAGAGAAGATGACCTCCGCAATGACGAGATCTGCGTGTTTTTCGCCGAGGTCGGCAAGCTGCAGAAAACCCGCCGAGAGCAGTTCTTCCTTGATGGCCTGTTCGACCTGTCCTGTCACCGTATCGGTGAATTCCTGCCACGTCGTGAAGAAGCGATGGGCCTGTGCCCCGAGGGAGAGATCGGCGCCGGGCGCGATGGTTTCGGAGAGCGAAAACCCTGCCTTGCCGTGGGCCTCAGCAGAGATCTGACGGGTGACCAACCGGGTTTCCGCTTCTCGGGCTGGTGTGCGTTCGACCGACGCGCAGATCACACGAAGGGGTTCGCTTTCAGGTGCGATCAATACGATTTCGGCCCGTTTGAGCGAGAGGCAGAAGCGCACTGCATCGTCCTACTCGGCCCCGAAGCGGCCTTCGCGAAAGACCACGCCGGCATGCACAGTTGCCGTTTCCTCGGTGTCAAAGGCCGCAACCAGTCATCCAATGAGACCACCTGTCGTACCGCTCTGCTTGAGTTAGACATGCGCAGCATCCACAAAGAAATCCGGCCAGAACCCAGATGAAAAAACCTCGAATACAACGTTGTAAAATGCCAATGACACCGATACGTATCGGAAAGCCCGGCTTGGCGCAAAAAAGCAGTGCAGGGGGTTAATGTTACCTTCCACTCACACAACAGGTCGACCGCTTGCGGGTTGGCACGCGATGCTTGAGCCAACACCGACCGGTCTGTCTGACAAAGGTGAAGGCCTTGCAATTACGGTCAAACGCGCAGCGTAGTCGGCAGGCGGCAGGATCACGGTTTTGGATCAGGACGCTTCTCAGATCACTTCCCGCCCGATCCCAACCATATTCCAGCCCCTGTACGCCTGAGATCCCGCCAGTGAACGCTGACTGCACTGGAATATCGTCTTTCAGCCAACACCGCGCATTCGCAGGGTCCTGAAGACCAGGCGCAACATACGTCCAACTGCGACACCCATCCGTTTCATTGCAACGATCACGGCAGATCTCAGGATCAGGATCACTCAGATCGAAATTGGCAATGTCCGATCCATCCCTCGAAACGTCTTTCTCAAACGTCTTGCGTGTCGCTTCGTAAAAAGCGTTCAGCAGCACAGCACCCAATTGCACAGCACCCATCTCATTGCTGTTGACTGCTGCGACGCCTACATGCCCAAAAGGCAAGCGGATCGTCAACGTATTCGCCCGACCACCCCCTACCGCCGAAGGTGGCGTGCGTCCTCCATGCGCCCGGTAGCGATTGATGCTGGTGTTTTTTGTCAGCCAAGGATGGCCGATGCTCCTCCAATAGATCATTCGCGGCGTTTCACTTGACGGGAATAGCCGCCGGGTACTGCGTTTCAGAATCGTATTGCCAAACTCAATTGTCCGCAAAATATGCGCCATGTCCCGCACGGAATAGCTCCACGAGCCCTGTGATCGACAGAAGCCCGAAGCATCGCTCAATCCGCCTTGGCTAGAGTTGCGATTTGTATATTGCTTCGCCACGCGACCATGATCCAATGCCCCGGCAACACAGGTAGCCCCATCGAAACGCACGGGAAACCGTGGCAGAAATTCCTCATTCATATATCGCGTATACAAATTGCCATATTCTTGCGCGGCAAAACCATTGTAGTCGCTCCTACCCAGGTCCGAGGCCGCCGTTTCGAGCGCGTTTGTTTCGTCCGGGTAAGCTAGGTTGGGGATCGCATATAGCAGTAGCGTGTAATTGTTGTTGTTGTAGTCCTGCGTGTCGTTGGTCAGTTCATTCATCTGGACGGGCTGCGAAAGTGCCCAGCCGATCTTTGTTCCTTCATTGTGCCTCACGGTGCTTCCGGGTTCATCCGCAAGGCCCGATGTATGGTCCAGCAAGTCTTCCAGCGTTACCCGGTCAAAGTTTGTGGTCCTGTTTCCGCCAAAATAGAAATCCTTCCATTTGTCGGGCATGAAAAACGGAAATGGTGTCTGCAATTCTTGCGCCACCGGTGCGCTCCGACTTTCCAGCAAATCCAGGAGCGCCACGCCAGAGAGAACCTTTTGGTTCGAGCCAAAGTTGATGACGACATTTGTCGCCATCGCCAAGTCGCCATCGCCAGGCGCCTGTGCCCAACCCCCGGAAGCATCCGCCACAATCCCGTCTGCATCCGCGATTGCAAAGGCATAGCCCATGACCTGCCCGGCAATCTGTCTGTCGATGGATCGCTCAAAGACATCCCGATCAACAGAGCGCCAATTCTGTGAAAGGGCGAGGTTTGGCAGCAGAACAAACAATAATAAAAGAGCAAGGCGCACATAATAAATAAGTCTCATATCAACCATCCAAATCAGTAAAAAATACAAAGGCATTGGTCTTATAGTTGGAAACTACGATACCGCATCCGGCGCTCAAAATCCACGGCACCGGCGAAAACCCGCCGTTTGTTTGCGGAAAATGGCTTGTTTAGAAACTGCGATAGAAGATCTGTCTTGATATTTACCCGGCGCTTAAGCGGAAGGACGGGAGCCGCTGGCATATGGTTATTCTTACTTTCGCCCAGCGTCCAATTTGATGCTGTCTTTCACTGTCTGGTCAAGATGTTGAGCCAAGATATTGCATCCGCAGCCCGCAATGCTGTCCGTGCATCGGGCACGTGATCTGCTTGTGCGTCAGAGAACACAGCCCATCCACGGTCTGCGTGGCTCGGTCGCTGAGTCTAGCATCTCCATTGCACGTGGCTTAGCCCGGTTGCTTTTGCTGAAGATACAACGTTCGGGCAAGATCGCGACCTACCTGACATTGCCAGTAAGGTGATCCGCAATCTGTCCGGGCAACCCGTAGCTCTACATAAGCGTATCCGCTGACACGAGGAACGGTTGAATTAGGTCGCTGAAGAAGACCAACGAGTGCGTCTGCTAAGCACAATCCCAGGTGTCGGTGCCGTGACAGCCTCGGCAATCATTCTGCAGGGCGACCAATGGGCGGTGATCGTGATCTGGCGGCCGCGGCAATGATCGTACAGCTGGCGGCTACCGGGCGATGTTCCGCACGGGCTAAGCGGCCAACGGCTACACCGCCTAGCTGATGATCCAGCAAGTGATACAGACCCTATTGAGACGAGAGAGATCAGCCACACTCATCATCGCATCGCGCCACACCGGCGAGAAAACCTCGAAAACCCGATACTGCCTGTCCGCATGTTCAAGGTTCGGTGCAGTCTTCTCCGAAACATCTGTTAGGTTGGCGGATAGTCTCTAGTTATAGAAGTAATCCACGAGGAAGAGCGGAATTGATGGGATGTAGGTGCACATCAGCAGCACGGTGAGCAGCACCGCGATGAAGTAGATGTTGACCTTGGTCACGTCCCAGATGTTCGCCCTTGCAACGGCGCAGGCTGTGATCAGAACGCTAGCCACCGGAGGGGTTTGCTGCCCGATGGCAAGGTTCAGGGTCACCACGAGCCCAAAGTGGATAGGGTTGATCCCCACTGCGTCGATCAATGGAATGACAATCGGCACAACCAGAATGATCGCTGCCGCTGAATGCAGGAAAAACCCGATGACGAGGAAGAAGAAGTTCAGGATCAGCAGGATCAGCCATTTGTTTTCGGTGATGCTGAGGATGCCGGCAGCCAACTCCTGCGGGTACTGTGCGCGGGTCAGAAAACCGCCCATGACCACGGAAGCCGCTACAAGCAGCATGACAACGGCGGTCTGCATGCCACCATCCAGCATGGAGCGCTGCAAATGCCGCAGATCGACCTGCCGGTACCAGAGGCTGATGGCGATGGCTGCGAGGACGGCCAGCCCGGCGGCCTCCGTCGCGGTCACATAGC
This sequence comes from uncultured Roseobacter sp., assembly GCF_947496515.1. Taxonomy (GTDB): domain Bacteria; phylum Pseudomonadota; class Alphaproteobacteria; order Rhodobacterales; family Rhodobacteraceae; genus Roseobacter. The sequence goes on from NZ_CANMDB010000007.1 coordinate 167,422, forward strand.
CGCCGAAGATCCCGCCGAGGATGATCACGGGCAGGGCGAAGGTCGGCAGGGCATCGACGAAGGTTTCCCACAGCTTGCGGCCCGAAAAGGCGTCTTCGCGGGGTAGGTCATAGCGCCGTGCGAAGTAGTAAGCCACACCCATGAGGCCTGCCGCGCCCATCAGGCCAGGCACGATGCCTGCCACGAACAACTGCTCCACCGACACGTTGGCCGAGGTGGCATAGAGGATCATGGGGATGGAGGGCGGAATGATGATGGCCAGCGAGGCCGACGAGGACGTCACCGCCGCCGACAGGGCCGCGGAATAGCCGCGTTTTTTCATCTGCGGGATCATCACGGACCCCATCGCGGCCACATCCGCGACGGCCGAGCCAGATATTTCCGCGAAAAACAGTGACACGCCGATGTTCACATGCGCCAGCCCGCCCCGGATGAAGCCGATCAGGGCGGCCACGAAGTTGATCAATCGGTCGGTAATGCCGCCTGCGTTCATGATCGCGCCCGCCAGAACAAACATCGGGATGGCAATCAGCGAAAACTTGGTCGCACCGCCGTACATGTCCAGGGCGACATTCACCAAAGAGCTGGTGCCCTCCAGAACCAGAAGACCGACGATGGCAGAGACCGCCAGCGCCACACCGATTGGTATATTCAGACAGATCATCGCGACCATGGCGATGAAGATCCCCAGCATCAGCATCAGGCGTTCCCCGCTTTCTTCATCTCGGTTTCGACCTCGTCTTCGATCTCCGCATGCTCGAGCGACACACCCGCTGCCGTTTTCCGCCAGTACTCCGGCAGGCTCAGCATCTGGCAGATCAGGAAGAGCACCGCGCCGATGGGAATGACAGATTGTGTGAAGCTGATCGGCACCCATGTCAGGGAGACAAGGGACATGCCACCCAGAATGGTCATGACGGTGTATCCCGCCCAGGCCAGCAGGATGAAAAACCCGGCTGTGATCGCCTCGGCCAGGGCGACTGCCCACATCCGGGCTGGCATGCGGATCGACAAGAGCACCGAGTCAAACCCGATGTGCCGCCGCCGCAGCGCGGCCAGCGCGGACCCGTAGTACGTGATCCACGCCAGCAGGATCGCCGCCACCTCATCGTACCAGGCGAGGCTTGATCCAACCAAGCGATAGATGACGGCGACGACCACTACCGCGGTCAGGATCACCATCAGGAAGATCACCAGGTATTCGAGGACGACCTCAAAGAATGTGCGGAGCCATTGGATCATAACAAGCCTCTGCCGGTCGCAGTGCGCCGGTGCTGTCTGAGGAAGGTGTCGGGACCGGCAGGGCAGGGGGCACTCAGGCCCTCTGCCCAGGTCAGATCACGACCCCGATGCGAGGGTCTGAATGCGCTCGATCAACTCCGCCCCACCGTCGATGGACGTGGCGAATTCGTCATAGATCGAGGCAGAGGCATCGATAAAGGCCTGATTGTCGGCTTCATTGACCTCTACACCTGCCTCCCGGATCACGTCGAGCAGGTCTGTCTCCAGCTTGGCGGCGTGCTCATAGACGAAATCCTGCGTTTCGGCACCGCAGGCTTCGAGATCGGCGCGCACATCTTCCGGCCACTTCTGCCACTGACTTTCAGCGACCAGGACATACCCCGGCGTATAGACATGGCCGGTGATCGACAGATATTTCTGCACCTCCTGGAATTTCGCGGAGGCGATCTGCGCATAAGGGTTTTCCTGCCCGTCAATCACGTTGGTCTGCAGCGCCGTGAAAACTTCGGAGAACGCCATGGGTGTCGGGTTCGCGCCGTATTTCTGGAACATCTTCACCCGCCATTCGCCGTTGGGTGTGCGCAGCTTTATGCCTTGAAGGTCATCCGGCGTGTTGATCGGGCGGGTGTTGTTGGTGATATGGCGGAAGCCGTTCTCGAAGTAACCGATGATCCGGTAGCCTTCGCCTAGGGCCGCCTCCTGGAAAACATCACCCAGTTCCGCCTGAATGCGGCGCATGTGGTCGCGGTCTTGCACGATGTAAGGCATCTCGAAGACACCGAACTCCGGCGCGACCGACGACATGACGGAAGATGGCAGCGAGAAATGGACCTGCCCCAGCTTCAGTTTTTGAAGCAGTTCACGGTCCTTGCCCAGTTGGCTCGCGCCAAAGGTCTGCACCTCTGCGCGATCGCCCAGCTTCCCATTTGCACATTCTGCAAAGGCGTTGGCTGAGGCTTCGAACAGCGATCCCGGATTGCCGACATGGCCGAAGCGCAGCGTCAGATCCGCCGCGGTTGCTGCCAGCGGCATCGCGACTGCCGCCACACTTGCCAGTATGGTTGCTTTCAGTGTCATTGATTTTCCTCCCGTTTGTGCCCCCGTTGTGAGGCGTTATTCAGCGGCTACCCGCTCATCCGTTGTGTGTTTGAGATACTCCATTGCTGCCTGCGCGCCGCCAGATTGATGCGGAACGCCCGCCCGGGCCAAGCCCATTTCCACGCCCGACAGTGTTGCCATCAGCATCAAATCGTTGAAATCGCCCAGGTGTCCGATGCGGAACACCTTGTCTGCGACCTTGGACAGACCGTTACCCAGCGAGATGTCGTAGTGTTTGAGCGTCGTGGCGCGGAACCCGTCCGCCGAATGCCCCTCTGGCATCAGAACCGCTGTCAGAACGCCCGACTCCTGCCCTTGGCGTGCACAGAGCACCTCCAGCCCCCAGGCTCGAACGGCTGCCCGCGTGGCCGCACCATGACGGGCGTGGCGGGCAAAGACATTATCAAGACCTTCCTCATGCAGCATGTCGATGGCTTCATTCAGCCCGTACAGCAGGTTGGTTCCCGGCGTATACGGAAAGTAACCCGTCTTGTTTGGGCCAACCATGTCGTGCCAATCCCAGTAGCTGCGCGCCATGGTAACGGATTTCGCGTGTTCTAAAGCCTTATCGCTGACCGCGTTGAAGCTCAGACCGGGTGGCAGCATCAGACCCTTTTGCGACCCGGACACGCAGACATCTACGCCCCAATCGTCGACTTGGAAGTCAATAGACGCCAGGCCTGAGATCGAATCGACCATGAGCAGGGCAGGGTGCCCGGCGGCATCGATCGCCTTGCGCACATCCGCAATAGGCGACACCGAACCGGTCGAGGTTTCGTTGTGCACGACGCAAACGGCCCTGATCTCATGGTTGGTGTCTTCTCGCAGACGCGCCTCGATGCGATCCGGCTCAGCCCCGCCGCGCCAGTCACCCTCAAGAAACTCGGGCTCAACCCCGATCTTGCGCGCCATCTTGTTCCACAGCGTCGCAAAATGCCCCGTTTCGAACATCAGCACCTTGTCGCCCGGCGATACGGTGTTCACCAGGGCCGCTTCCCACGCTCCCGTGCCCGAGGAGGGGAAGATGAAGACATGCTGCTCCGTCTTGAAGATCGCCTTCATACCGTTCAACGCTTTCAGGCCGACCTCGGCAAAATCGGGCCCGCGATGATCGATGGTCTGCTGCCCGATTGCCTTGAGAATGCGGTCTGGAACGGCGCTCGGCCCCGGAATTTGCAAGAAATGTCTGCCAGCCTGACGCATCGAATCTATATCTCCCAGGGACGCCGTTTCGTGGGCGCGATTAGTAGTTGTCAAAACGTAATTATGAATTCATAATTCAGTCAACCAAAAAATTGCGGCCCAGGAAGCGAGGGCTGTCAAGGGAGGAAGCCAAAGGCCTCATGCGTGAGAATACACGTCTTTCCGGTCGTTTAAGCGCTGCAGTCAAAGGCGACGTCATGAGCGATGCGGCATCGCGCGGGCGCTACGCAACCGATGCGTCGATCTATCAAATGGTTCCCGAAGCGGTGGTGCTGCCGCAGTCCGAAGAGGATATTCAGGCGGCCATGCACGTGGCCCGCGAAGAAGAGGTGCCGGTCTTGCCACGCGGGGGCGGCACGTCGCAATGCGGACAGACGGTGAACCGCGCAGTGGTGCTGGACAACTCGCGACACCTCAACAAGATAATCGACATCGACACCGAAAATCTGACGGCCAAGGTCCAGCCGGGTCTGGTGCTGGACGAGTTGAACCGCGCCTTGAAACCGTATGGTCTGTGGTTCCCAGTCGATCCCTCCACCGCGTCCCGCTGCACCTTGGGAGGCATGGCCGCGAACAACTCGTCGGGTGGTAAATCCCTGCGTTTCGGCATCATGCGCGACAACGTCCGCGCGATCTCGGCTATTCTGCCGGACGGGACAAAGGCACGCTTCAACGGCTCTGATCCGCAGCCCGGCCCCTACGCCGACCTCGTCAATGACATGCGCGCCTTGGGCCAGCGCGAGGCGGATGAGATCGCCGCAAAATTTCCGAAGGTCCAGCGTCGCGTTGGCGGTTACAATATCGACGCGCTCACCGGCAACGACGTCAATATGGCGCATCTGCTGGTTGGCTCCGAAGGTACACTGGCCTATTTCACCGAACTTGAGCTCAGCCTTGCGCATTTGCCGGGCGAGAAGGTGACGGGGGTCTGTCACTTTCCAACCTTCTACGCGGCGATGGACGCGGCCCAGCACCTAGTCAAACTCGCCCCCCAGGGCGTTGAGTTGATCGACGACACCATGATCTCGCTGGGCCGCGACATCCCGCTGTTCCGCAAGACCATCGAAGCCTTCGTCGAAGGCGACCCCGCCGCGCTTTTGCTGGTCGAATTTGCCGAAGGGAGTGCGGAGGCGAACGCTGCAAAGCTGGCCGAGCTGTCGCAATTGATGGGCGATCTGGGGTTCACCTTACAGGGCGCAGGCAACAGATGGGGCGGCGTCGTGCCGGTCACGGACGACACGCTGCAAGGTGCGATTACGGAATACCGTAAGGCTGGCCTCAACGTGATGATGTCGATGAAGGAGGCGGGCAAACCGATCTCCTTTGTCGAAGACTGCGCTGTCGCGCTGCCCGATCTGGCCGACTACACCCAAGGTGTGACCGATATCTTCGTACGGCATGGCACCAAAGGCACATGGTATGCGCATGCCTCGGTCGGGTGCCTGCACGTGCGGCCCGTTCTGAACATGAGGCAGGACAAAGACATCAAAACCATGCGCGCAATGGCCGAGGAAATCTTCGACCTGGTTAAACATTACAAAGGGTCGCATTCCGGCGAACATGGGGACGGGATCGTACGGTCCGAGTTCCACGAAAAGATGTTTGGTCAGCGTATCGTGTCGGCCTTTGAAGAGGTCAAAGCGCGGTTTGACCCCGATGGCTTGATGAATCCAGGCAAGATTGTGCACGCCCCCGCCATGGATGACCGCCGCGTGTTCCGCTACGGGCCGGATTACGAAGTGCCGAATTTCAAAACCGAACTCGACTGGTCCGCATGGCCGGGTGCGGCAGGCGGTTTTCAAGGCGCGGTCGAGATGTGCAACAACAACGGCGCGTGTCGCAAGCTCAAGGGCGGTGTCATGTGCCCGTCATTCCGCGCCACCCGCAAAGAACGCGACGCGACGCGGGGCAGGGCGAACACGCTGCGCTTTGCCATCAGCGGCCAGATGCCGGGCGGTCTGACGTCTGATGCGATGGCCGACACGATGAAGTACTGCGTCTCCTGCAAAGGCTGTCGACGCGAATGCCCCACGGGCGTCGACATGGCGAAGATGAAGATCGAAGTACTGGCCGCGCGCCGCCGCGAAAACGGCATGTCATTTGCCGACAGGCTGGTTGGCTACCTGCCGCGCTATGCCCCCAAGGCCGCGAAGGTCGCTTGGTTGATGAACCTGCGCAACAAGATCGGCCCTGTACGCAAACTGACGGAAAAGTTGACCGGCGTATCGCACCGCCGGGACCTGCCGATCTGGTCCTCAAACCCATTCCGCGATGACGAGGCGCAGGATGCTGATCCGGAACTGCTGCTCTTCGCGGATGTCTTCAACCGCTACTTCGAGCCGGAAAATCTCCGCGCTGCTGTGCGTGTTCTGCGCAAAGCCGGGCTGCGCGTTGCCGTTGCACGGGATGGAAGCGGCAGGTCGCTGGAGTGTGGGCGCACCTTCTTGGCGGTCGGTTGCGTTGACGAGGCGCGCGCAGAGGCGCAACGCGCCATAACCGCAACGAAAGACGCTGTGGCCAGCGGCATTCCTGTCGTTGGCCTGGAACCCTCGTCCATCCTCACCTTCCGCGATGAATTCCTCGCGCTTTGTCCCGGACCGGACGCTGAGGCGCTTGCATCAGCGACCCATACGTTCGAAGAGTTCCTTGCCAAGCGGCCAAGCCTGCCGCTCAAAACACTGGGAAAACCGATCTATGTCCACGGCCATTGCCACCAAAAGGCACAGGACGCGGTGACGCCCATGCTCGATCTGCTGAAATGCATTCCCGGGGTTGAGGTCAACATGATTGAAACATCGTGCTGCGGAATGGCAGGCGCGTTCGGCTACGCGCCCGACACCATTGACGTCTCACTCAGGATGGCCAAGCTCGACCTTTTTCCAGCGCTGGAGGCAGCCCCGAAAGATGCGCTCGTCGTTGCCGATGGCACTTCCTGCCGACACCAGATCGCAGATGGCACACCCCGCCGCGCACTGCATGTTGCGCGCTTGCTGGATCAGGCGCTCGCCGGATAGGATGTTGACATGAACCTGACGCAAACCATCAAACGCCCGACCCTGCATGAAGAACTGGTCGAACGATTGCGCAACCTTGTGGTCGAAGATGGGTTGAAACCGGGTGAAAAGGTTCCCGAAAAAGAGCTGTGCGAGAGCTTTGGCGTCTCTCGCACCCCCCTGCGCGAAGCATTGAAGGTTCTGGCGTCCGAAGGGTTTGTCGTGCTTCAGGCCAATCGCGGTGCGCGGGTGGCAGAGGTGACCCGACAGGAGCTGGAAAATACGTTCCCCGTGATCGCCGTGCTCGAACAACTGGCCGGAGAGCTTGCCTGCCAAAATCTCGATGCCGATGAGTTGGCTTGGATTGAGAAGCGCCACAGCGCAATGCTCAGAGCCTACCAAGCGCGAGATCGGACATCTTACTTTCAGGCCAATCAGGATGTTCATCAGGCTCTGATCCGCGGCGCCAAGAACGACATCCTCGAAGGCCATCACAAGCTCCTGGCGGCACGGGTGCGCCGGGTGCGATTCATGGCGAACTTGTCGGACGAACGCTGGGCGCAAGCCATCGACGAACACGAGAACATGATGAACCGCCTGCGCGCCCGCGATTCCGGTGGTCTCGGCCAGCTCATGAAGCTTCACATGATGAACAAGTTCGCCGCGCATATTCAGGCACTGGACGCGCAATCCGGCGACACCGCCGCGACCTGACACTCATCGGAGCCGCCCGCGCAAAGTCGTGTCGCGGTCATTGTCGGTACGCCAAAAGGGCGCTTCGTTCTTAACAACCGGCCTTGCTTCGGAGGATCTTGAGATATGACCAGCGAACTCACCTCGCAGCTACGGGACCAGACGCTCTGGGTCACGTTCAACCGCCCCGAAGCACGCAATGCTTTGACCTTTTCAATGTACGAATCGTTGGCCGAGATATGCAGTACGGTGCCGACCGACGGATCCGTGCGCACAATGGTGATCTCGGGTGCAGGCGGCAAAGCCTTTGCCGCAGGTACAGACATGACTCAGTTCCGGGCGTTCGAGGTCGAGCAAGACGCTCTCGACTACGAAGATGAAATCACCGGTGTTCTGACCGCCGTTGACCAATGTCCCGTGCCGACGGTCGCCGCCATCCATGGCGCGTGCACCGGTGGCGGTGCCTCCATCGCGGCAGCCTGTGACATTCGCATCACCAGCGCACAGCTCAAGTTCGGCTTCCCTATCTCGCGCACCCTTGGCAACTGCCTGAACGCCGGAAACCTGGCCCGTCTAAGTGAATTGATGGGGGCAGGACGGGTGCGTGAGATGATCTTCACCGCGCGTCTCATGGGCGCGGAGGAAGCGCTGTCAGCAGGCCTGGTCTCCGAAATCCTGCCCGACGAAGACGCCCTTATGGCACGCGCCAGCGACCTCGCCACTCATCTGGTTGGCATGGCCCCGTTGACCTTGCGCGCCACCAAGGAGGCCATGCGTCGCAACCGCAACGCACTGGCTGTCGAGGACAGCGATCTCATCACAATGTGCTACATGAGCAAGGACTTTAAACACGGGCTCGAAGCGTTCCTTGCGAAGCAAAAGCCGGAATGGAGCGGCACATGAGCAACGTCGGACCCCTCACAGGAATGAAAGTGATAGAGCTGGCGCATATCATGGCCGGCCCGGCCTGCGGATTGATGCTGGCCGATATGGGCGCCGACGTGATCAAGGTTGAAAAGCCCGATGGCGACGACAGCCGCCGCTTTCTACCCCCCGATATCAACGGTGAAAGCGCCGCTTACATGATGATGAACCGCAACAAGCGCGGCATCGCCTTGAATCTCAAAGACCCCGACGCGATCGCTGCACTTCGCACCCTTCTGGATAGCGCCGACGTCGTCATTGAAAACTACCGCCACGACACGATGGCCAAGCTGGGTCTCGACTACGAAACCCTCCGGAGCACCAACCCAAAGCTCGTCTACTGCGCCATATCCGGCTTCGGCCGCACCGGACCTTATGCCGAACGCGGCGGGTTCGATCTGATCGCGCAAGGCATGTCTGGGCTGATGTCCATCACGGGCGAAGGTCCGGGGCGACCACCTGTCAAACCCGGCGCGCCGATTGCGGATATTACCGCTGGCTTTCTGGCTGCTTTGGGCTGTGTATCGGCCTATACCCACGCGCAGAAGACTGGCGAGGGGCAGATGGTCGATACATCGCTTTTCGAAGCCGGGATTTCCCTGACCTACTGGCAGTCGGCCATCGCTTTTGCCACCGGTCAGGCACCGGGCGCGCTCGGCTCGGCCCATCCCCTGAATGCGCCTTACCAGTCGTTCCGCACCCGTGATGGCTGGATCAACATCGGTGCTGCCAACCAACGAAACTGGCATCGGTTGCTTGACGTCATTGACGCACCCGAATTGGGGACTGACCCGCGCTTTGTCACCAACCGCGACCGGATCCAGAACCTGGCCGCGCTTGTCCCGTTGCTGGAAGGCTATATGAAACTCCGCGATACCAATGACTGGATCGCCCGCATGGAAGCGGCGGGCCTGCCAGCCGGTCCGGTGATGGATGTCTGCGAAATGCACCGCGACCCGCAGGCCATTGCGCGGGACATGATTGTTGAAACCGACCACCCGACGGCCGGGCCGGTCAAGGCCATCGGTCTGCCGATTAAGTTCAGTGAAACCCCTGGCGGCGTTGCTCGTCCGGCTCCCAACCTTGGTCAACACGGGCCCGAGGTCTTGTCAGAACATGGTTATTCGCAAGAACAGATCGATGCCTTGAAAAGGCAAAGCGCCTTGATCGTCGCGTGAGGGGGAAACGCGCCACGTAACGGTGCGCTGATCGGGTTTCGCCCGTGGTTAGCCGCCGCAAACAGTATCATTCGCGTTGTTCATGTGGATTGGATCGGCATCATCCACGACTGCTGCTCGTGTAAACGCGACCTTAGGTACGCAGTCTGGAGACCACCTCATACAACGCCCTTTCCCATGTGGACGTTGCCGATGTCATCAAAACACCCTTTCGCGCGGAAAGGCGATATGGGTGGACCGTTTCGGTATAGACGACCTTAGAAAGATAGCGCGCCGGTGTGAGTTGCCTCAGCCTAAAACACTTGTATACAGGGTGGGGTGCGATCTCAGCGCGATGCTTCATGCCCCTGTGTCGCGAAGCGGGTGGCTGAAATCCAACGGGGATCTGGTAGGTCCTGTGGCAACGGAAAAGGAATGACAGTGTGAAGCAAATGCTTTGCCACATCCGCAGAGCGCTACCCGAGATCGGGCAAGCCGAGCCTTTTCCAGCTGCCGCGGCTCGGTCCTGTGGGTCGGTCGCAGCGGATCCTTCATGCTGAAGGTCAATGACACGCCGGAAACGGTCTCCGATCTGATCGGTTGTGTTTTGATCTGGGGACGATTGCTGCGCGTATTCACCGACCCGGCGCAGGCAGAGCAGGCTGCGCGGGACGGGATTGACCTGGCGGAGCGCGCGCGGTTCAGGGCATTCGCGCACGCGACGAACCTGCGAGGGCGATTTAAACGTCTGCGGTTCAAGCACCTTTCCAAGCAGCCGTTGCCGATCGTCGCAAAAGATGTCGCCGGCGGATGGTTCATTCTTGTTGCCCAGAATGACACCGGGCTGGTGATCCAGAGACCACACGCGGCTGAGCCGGAACTCCTCAGCCCCGAAGCGCTGGCACCTTTGTGGTCGGGTCACGTGCTCTTGCTTGCGCCCAAGAAGCGCCTGATCGGCTACTCGGAGCAATTCAGTCTGCTATGGTTCTGGCGAGAGCTGAAGCAGTATAAGCTGCTGGGCGCTGAATTGCTGGCTGCCTCGGCTGCGCTGCAATTGCTGGCGCTGGTGACGCCGCTGCTGTTTCAGGCGATCTTCGACAAGGTGCTGGTACATCAGAGTTTCTCGACGCTTGATGTGCTGGTCATTGTGATTGTCGTTGTGGCAATTTTTGAGGCACTGTTGAAGGGCGCCCGCGACTACCTCGCGCTCCATACTGCCACGCGGGTGGATGCGCGGCTTGGAGCGCGGTTGTTTGGCCATCTGGTACATCTTCCGCTGTCATATTTTCAGTCACGACCCGTCGGTGTAACCGTCTCGCGCGTGATGGAGTTGGACCAGATCCGCGCCTTCCTGACCGGGGCTGCCAATACGCTGTTAATCGATCTGACCTTCTCCATGCTGTTTTTCGCGGTCATGTGGGCCTATTCTCCGCAACTGACGCTGTTCGTGATGGCATCGATCCCGCTCTACATTCTGATTGCCGTGGTCATCGCGCGGCCCTTCCTTCGGAGGGTTGAACAATTGCACCGCGATGCCGCGCTCAATACGTCCTTTCTGACCGAAATCCTGACCGGAACGGAGACGGTGAAATCCATCGCGGTGGAGCCCAAGTTGCAGCGACGCTGGGAGATGCAGACCCGTGATCTGACCCGGTCCAACCATGCGGTGCAGGAATTGACCCACCTGTCGAGCAATCTGGTTTCCTTCGTGCAGAAAGGTGTCACGGTGGTCGTGCTGTGGGTCGGGGTCGGGCTGGTGCTGGATCTTGAGCTGACCATCGGCGAGCTCATTGCCTTCAACATGATGGCGTCGCATGTCAGCCAGCCGTTGGTGCGGTTGACGGAGTTGTGGCGCGAGTTTCTGCAGGCACGGCTGGGGATCGAGCGGATCGCCGATGTGCTCAACACCCTGCCAGAGGTGAGCGAGCACAAAGCCGCACCCGCCCGGAAAGGCGGCGACATCGAGCTGCGGGGTGTCGATTTCAGCTATCAGGTGGAGGGTCCTCTGGCGCTGAAGAACCTGTCATTGCACATCCCGGAAGGCGAGATGATCGCCTTTGTCGGCGCGTCCGGATCGGGTAAGAGCACGGTCACCAAACTCATCCAGAAGCTCTATGTGCCCCACAAAGGCCAAGTGCGGTTTGGCGGGCGCGATTTGGCAGAACTGGACCCGACGGCGCTGCGCCAGCAGATCTCGGTGGTGCCACAGGAAAGCTTTCTCTTTGCTCGCTCGGTCCGCGACAATATCGCCGTGGGTCACCCCGCGGCCACGTTCGAGCAAGTCCAGCGTGCGGCAACGCTGGCCGGTGCGCATGAATTCATCGTGGCACTTTCTGACGGTTACGACACCGAGGTTGCCGAAGGCGGGGTGTCGCTGTCCGGCGGTCAGCGACAACGCATTTCGATCGCCCGGGCGCTGATGAGCGATCCGGCTGTGCTGATCCTGGATGAGGCGACCTCGGCCCTGGACGAACACTCCCAGGCCGCAATCCAGGCGAACATGGCGGAGATACGACAGGGCCGCACCGTGATCGTGGTGGCGCACCGGCTCTCCACCGTTCGCGACTGTGACAGGATCGCGGTCATGGATCAGGGTGAGGTGGTGGAACTGGGATCGCACGACGCTCTGCTCGCTGACCCCGAGGGGCGTTACCGGCGCCTGTGGGATCTTCAGGTACGCGCGCTCTGGGGCGCCACGCCCGACAAGGAGATTGAGAATGGCTAGCGAACCTCTCGGGCAGGTAGGTGTCGCGGCTGCGAAACCGCCGCCAGCTGACCCCTTTCAACCGGGCCGCAAGACCCGGTTGGAGCTTGATTTCCTGCCCGAGTATCTGGAGATCACAGAGCGCCCGCCAGCCTTTGGTGCACGGTTTCTGATCGCGGCGATCCTGACGCTCTGTGCGGCAGCGGTGGTCTGGATCTTCCTTGGCCAGATCGACATCATCGCTTCGTCGCAGGGGCGGCTGATCGTCGACGGGCGCACAAAGGTGGTGCAGGCCGGTGAGGCCGGCGAGATCCGGGCGATCCATGTCCGGGATGGCCAAAAAGTGCGCCGCGGCGATCCGCTGGTCGATCTGGTATCCACATCGGCGGAGGCCGAGGTCGCGCGGCTGGAGACGCTGATCGCCACGGCTGATCTGGAGGTCGCGCGGCTGAGGGCGATGCTGGCAGGCCAGACGCTGGAGACGTTCATCCCGCCGGATGGTGTGCGGCAGGTGGACTTTCAGCGCGCGCAGGACAGGTTTCGCGCCGATATGGTGGAACGCCGGGTGAACCGGCAGACCCGGATCGAGGCGATTGCCCAGACCGACCGGAGGATCACCGCTGCCCGCGCCGTGCTCGACCGCACGACGGCGCTCGCCGACAATGTGGAGGTCCGCCTGCAAAGCAGTGCGCAATTGCTGCAGGGTGGAAACCTGTCACGCCTGCGCTTTATCGAGCTGGAGAAAGAAAAGATCGACCAGCTGCGCCAGATCGCGGATGTGGAAGCGACCATCGTCGGGCTCGAAGCCGACAAGGCGCGGTTGCGTGGCGAGTTGGAACAGACCGATGCCAGTTGGGAGAAGTCTCTTCTCGACAAGATCGCGGAGCAGACACAGGCCGCGGAGGACACGTTGCAACGGCTGATCCCCGCCCGCGAAACACTGCGCCGTCTTGAGGTGATCGCACCGAGTGCTGGCATCATACAGGAAGTGGCGGTCAACACGTTGGGTGCCGTTGTCTCACCGGGGCAGGAATTGATGAAAATCGTGCCCGAAGACACGCAAATCGAGGCCGAGATTATGGTGCTGAATCGTGACGTCGGATTTGTCAGTGCCGGGCAAAGCGTTCAGGTCAAGATCGACAGCTTCCCCTACACGCGCTACGGCACCATCGACGGCAAGGTCACGACCATCTCGCGCGACAGTGTCGCCGACGAGCAGTTGGGTTTGGTCTTTCCCGCCCGTGTCGCGCTGGCTGCGCAGCAGATCGTCTATCAGGACCAGACAATCCCGCTGAACGCCGGGATGAGTATCGTCGGTGAGATCCGCACCGGCGAAAGGCGCATCATCGACTACATCCTGAGCCCGCTGAGACAGTATCAATCCGAGGCGCTGCGCGAGCGATGAGGCAGGGGCTGGGCGAGACGCTGGAGGAGAGCGGTTGGATCGAGAACGCGGGTGCCGCGGTCTCGCACGCGGACGATAGCGGGTTGACCGCGCTGGTCCGTGCGGCGGCAGCGCTCGATATCGCGCTGGACGCGGGGCAGCTTTGGCATCTCAACGGCGTATCGGACCGCTTCTTTTCGGTGGGCGAGTTGCTGCGGTCGGCGCGGCAAAACGGGATCAAGGCGCGGACCGGGCGTATCACGGCGATAGGGTACGCGCGCGCCTCCTTTCCGCTGCTTGTCTTCGATGACGTACAGCAACGCTGGTTCACGGTGCTCGGCGCGGAGGCCGGCCGCTACCGGATTGCAGGACTGGATGGCCCGGATGAGGCGCTCGGCGCCGCTGAAATGCTGTCGCGTTTCGGCAACAGGGTGATCCGCCTGTCACGTGCCAGGGCGGCTGACGGGCCCAGCCAGTTTGGCGGGTACGGTTGGTTTATCGCCAAAGTGCTCAAACAGTCAGGCCAGTTTCAAAGGGTTATTCTCGCCTCCGTTCTGGTGAATCTCGTCGCCATCGTGACGCCCATGATCTTTCAGGTGGTGATTGATCAGGTATTGGTCAGCCGTGGCGCCAACAGTCTCACGACGCTGGCCATTGCGCTGGCCGCGCTGGCGCTCTTTGATCCCGTGATCAACTACAGCCGTGGTGCGACGCTATCCTATGCATCAGGTGCGGTCAGCGCCGAGCTTTCTTCCGGGTTGATGTCGCATCTGTTGCGGTTGCCGCTCAGCTATTTTCAGGACAGAAAGGCAGGCGACACCATCGCCAGAATCCGCGAAATGGAGCAGATCCGATCCTTCATGACCGGCTCTGCGGTGCTGTTCATCGTCGATTTTCTGTTCATCTTCGTCTACATTGGTGTGCTTTTGGCCTACAGCCCGCGGCTTACCCTGATTGTGCTGGGCGTTCTGGTGATCTTTGCAACGATCTGGCTGGTCGTCGCGCCCATTTTGCGGCGACGGGTTACCGACGACTACGAGCGTCAGGCCGACAATACGGCCTATATCACCGAGAGTGTCAGCGGTGTCGCCACGATAAAATCACTGGCACTGACTGAGCGTTTTTCGAAAGGGTGGGAGCGGGTGCTGGGCCGGTCCATCACGGCGGGCATGCGCGCCAATGTGCTCGGGCTTTGTGCGGGGCTCAGCCTGCAGGTTGTGCAGAAGATCTCCGTTGGGCTGATCCTGTGGTTCGGGGTCGATCTGGCGATGAGCGGCACGATCTCCGTCGGTCAGCTTGTCGCGTTCAACATGATCGCCTCGCAGGCGACTATGCCCATCCTGCGCCTGTCACAGGTCTGGCAGGACTTCCAGAACACACAGGTGGCGGTACGACGCTTGGCCGACATCGCACAGGCGCCGACCGAGCGGGTGTCGCACCAAGGGCGTGCGTCCTTTCCGAGGATCGAAGGTCATGTTGAGTTTCGGTCCGTCAGTTTCCGCTACAAGCCTGACGCGCCGCAGGCGCTGCGACGCCTGAAATTGACAATTGCACCCGGCGAGGTCGTCGGCATCACCGGCCCCTCTGGCTCGGGCAAAAGCACGATAACCAAAATGATCCAAGGATTTTACGCCGCCGAGACGGGGCAGGTCCTGGTCGATGGTGTTGATCTTGCGATGGCGGATGTGGTCTCGTTGCGTCGCCAGATTGGCGTTGTCCCGCAGGAGAGTTTTCTGTTCAACGGATCGCTGCGCGACAACATCTCCTTGGGAAACGCGGCGGCCTCGGAGCGAGAGATTGCGCGGGTCATTGAACTGTCCGGCGTTGATCTTTTTCTGGACGGGTTGTCCCACGGGCTCGATACTCAGGTAGGCGAGAGAGGCGGGTTGCTGTCAGGGGGGCAACGTCAGCGCGTGGCACTGGCGCGCGCATTGCTGGGCGACCCGCGCATCCTGATCCTGGATGAGGCAACCTCGGCCGTGGATTACGAAACGGAAGCCGCCATCGCCGCGCGGATGCCGGAGATCTTTGCGGGTCGTACTGTCCTGATGATTGCGCACCGACTTTCCTCGATGCCTCTAACCGATCGTGTCGCGGTGTTGCGCCATGGTTCCGTCGTCGAGCTGGACGCACACGCAACGCTGATTGCGCAGCAAGACGGCCTGTACCGTTCCATGTGGACAGCGCAGACCAGCATGTGATGCGCCAGCTACTCCGGTGTGTGCGCCGGAACGCGTTCAAGACCGATGACGTAAGCTTCCTGCTCTGCCGTTTCCACTGCTTCGGCGCTGTGCTGGCGGCGGATGAAGGCAATCGCTTCGGCACCGGTCAGACCGTAGGTGGTGGCCAGACGCGCGGCGATCATGCCGGTCCGGCCCAGCCCTGCCTTGCAGTGGATCGCGACACAGCTACCCGTCTTGCAGACGGCCCGCGCCGCCACCATGGCGTCGGCGACCAAGGGCTCCGTCACCGCATCCGGTACGGACATATCGCGGATCGGTAGCAAAACCCATGAGATGCCGAACTGGCCAAAGCTTCCGCTATACGCTGGCACGCCGAGTGGCAGTTCCTGAGCACAGATGCAGGACAGAACAAGCCCGACGTTGTGATCGCGCAGCCGCTCTGCATCCGCCTGCAGCAGCGCCTTCGTGCTCACCCGTTGACCTGCTTGCTGCCGCACCCCTGGGCAAGACATCAACCGCAGATCAAGGTCCGTGTCCGGGAGCCGCACCGTGCTGAACCGTGTCGGGGATGTTGGGTCTGACATATGCTTTCCGATACACCGCTGGATATAGATGTATACAGGTATATAGAAAGCAGGACCAGCGCAAGTCTCGTGTCGTTGTTACGGGGCAGCGGTAGCTTGGCGCGTGCCGTCGTTCAGCATGTCCCTGTAAGCGCGAATACTGCGGCTGTGGACATCGAAGAAGGCCTCGGGATCTCCGGCGTTGAGTGCCGCCGAAAGATCATTCGCTGTCCCCTGCAACCGCCCGGCCGCAGCACCGGGGTCAGCCAGTAAGGCCGTCATCAAGGCAGGGGCCGACCGGAAGAACAGCAGCGACTCCATATGGCGGAGCACATCATCGGCCAGGAGTGGCAGACAAATGTCCTGAACCGCTTTGAGCACCTGCCAGAAATGATCGGGATCGGTGCTCTGCGACAGCCGAGAGGCCCGTCCCTGCAGGACCATCGTCAGATCGTCAGTGTCGGCGTCTGAGCTGATCATACCAAGCTCTGAAACGGCCGAGATCATCCGCGCCCGAAGCTCCAGATATCCATCGGCGAGCTCAACCGAAAACGGCTCGACAATGGTGCCGACGCCGGTGCGTACAGAGGCGAGCTTTTCGTATTCAAGCCGTTGCAGTGCTTGCCGGATTGGCGTGCGGCTGACCTCGAATTCACGGCCCAGTTCGCTTTCGTGAAAGGTATCGCCCGGTTGATAGACTCCAAGACAAATCCGGTCGCGCAAGGTTTCGTAGATCAAATCGACACGGGTTTTTTGCGCCATCGCACTTGTCTTTCCATACGGGGCATGAGCCAGCCGGGTTCGATCTTTTCATATGCCAAGCAAAACGAAATAAACAGTCTTCGCGGGTCGGGTGTCGGATTTCTGCCGCGCCCATGTGACGATCCCTGCTTCACAGAGGTTTCACATAAACCTACTATCGCCGCGATGATGCAAGCCTTGACGATGATACCGGCCCGTTTGAAAGCCGCAGGCCGGATTTTCGTCTGCGGTACGCCGGGGCTGGTGATCCTGCCCAACGGCGATCTGGATCTTTGCATGGTCACACTTGAGAACGAAATGCGACGGCTGCGTGCGCATGGTGTCAAGACACTGATCGGTCTGACCGAGGATGCGGAGCTTGAATGCGTCGCCTATGAGGACATCGCAGAGATGTCGGAGGCGTTCGGCATTGGGTCGCGACGCTTCCCGGTCCCGGATTTCGGCATTCCCGCTCCGGCGCAGGAAGCGCATTGGACGGATCTTTCACGAGAGGCGCGCGAGATCATCGCGGCTGGTGATGCAGTGGCAATCCATTGTCTGGCCGGGGCCGGACGCAGTTGCATGATGGCCGCCTGTCTATTGGTGCAACTGGGCTTGACGCCCCAGCGAGCGATTGCGGCCGTGCGCCAGGGTCGGTCTGATGCCATCGAAACGCCTGCCCAGTATGACTACGTTCACGCGACGCTCATCCCGTCCTAGTCTCTCGCAGCCGAATGCCCCTTTTCTCAGCTTGCTCAGCGCGGCCTCAGGTATTTCTCGCGCTGTTACCACACTGTCATTTGCAATGATCTCAGACTCGGTATAGCTGTATACAGCAGGAATGCTCCGCCTGAAGATAAGATGGCCGGAGCAAAACGGATCCGGGGTCTGTTCCGGATGCTCTGATAGCGGAGAAAAGCCATGTCTGATCGCAAAATTCGTACCAAGACTGGCTACATCTACGACTTCGACAACTACGTTGGCGGCACGTCCGGCAAGATCACCATTACCGCGCCGGATCAGACCAAGCGCGAGGTTGAAACCCCTTTCAAGGTGCGCAATCTCCAGGTGGTTGAGATGCCCGGTGGGGATCACTTTGTCTGGGCGCTGCAGCGCAACGGTCAGATCGAGGTGGTCGCACTCGATGACGCGGGTGAGTTAGACTACACGCGTTCGAAGATCCTGTCAGGCATGTTCAATGCGACGGGTCGACGCTACAGCCACATTGCGGTCGGAGCCTCGGGCGCCTACGCCGTGGACGACGCAGGCTATATGTACGGCTTCATCCACGGCACCGATCCCGAAGGCTTCTTCAAATCGGGAGAACCCGTGATCCCCGATCCTGCACGGATCGCCGAGGCGACCGTAAACACGGCTGGCAAACTGGTTCTTACCGACAAAAGCGGTACCGTCACGACTATCGACACCTTTGACGCGCAGGCTCTGGCACTTACGGCGGATCTCATCGCTGCGCCCGACGGTAGCGAGCGGTACTTTCTCTCTGGCACTCAGATCTACCGCAAGGCCGCCGGTTCGGAGCAATGGCTGCGTGTCGCCGGACTGGAGCCGGTAATCGACATTTGGCGCAACGCCGATGCGACGGGCACGCAGGCTGGCTCGGTCTTCGTCAAACTGGCCGGGTCCGGCGCGATCATGCGCTTTGACGGTCAGGCGTTCGCGGCGATTGACACAGATGCCGTCCCAACGGCGGAGACGGTCAAATATCTGACGAACGGAGCAGGTGGCAGCTGGAGCCTGGGTCTGGATGGCCGCATCACCACCGCCGACGGGGCTGTTCTCTCGATCCCTGATGCGCCGGGCCCGGCGCCGGTGCGGATCGTGGATTTTGCCGTTGCCGCGAACCGTGTCATTGCCGTCGATGCGTCGGGCCGTGCGTGGGAGGTCACGGGAGAGACCACAGCCACCCAGTTGGGCGACGGAGAAGGCTACAACCAGGCCAACATTGACGCCCAAGGGCGGATCATCCTGCGGCACCGGGGCGACGGTGTTCAGGCGCCGACCCGTTTCGACGTGGTCGAGGGCGATGCACTGCGCCCGCTAATCGGCGTCGATCAACCGGCACAGATCGTTCTTGATGCCGCACATGAAGGCACCATGATCGTCGACCCGGACGGGCGGCGATATTCGCTGATCGGCGGCTCGGTCCATTACTTTGACCATCAGGAAGGAGCGTGGTTTCCCACCGGCGCCGACGATGTCCGGTCGCTGGTACTGGGGGCGGACGGCGGCCTTTACGCTCAGGTGGGACCTAGCCGCATCTGGAAGCTCGACCGCTACGGCCAGCCACAGCAGTACCTGACCGATACCGTCACCGCGACGACGCCGGACGGCGAGGATCACCGCCAGCGGATGGTCAGCACCACATTGGACATGAACATCGAGAGTTTTGCCGTGGATCGGGACGGCAACATTCAGGCGGTGGGCCAACTGCGGCGGGATGCGGGCGGCGAGGCCACCAAGGAAGTGATCTTTGTTCCGTCAACGCAGAACAAGTGGAACGAGCAGCTCTTTGCCCTGTCGGGTCCCGCCGTTGCAAACGATGAGACACAGATCACCTGGAGTATCGACGGCGCGCTCAAAACACACGTTCTCGACGTGCGCCAACAGCTTCGGGTTGGGGACAAGACCTATTATCTGTCCGATACATATGGCGTCTGGTCTTGGCAGGACGGGGCCTATGCGCCGGAACATATCGTTGCTCCGGAACTGACGCCGGAGACCCTTTTTGCGACCCCCGACGGTCGATTGGGGGTGCGTGCAGCCGATGGCACACAGCAGATTTTCAACGATCATCTGTGGAGCGCACCCGCAGAGCCGTTGCAAACGATCCCGGACTTCCTTCGGAATCTGCCCACCGATCGTCGGATGCAGATCACCGTGGACCGAGATGGCGTCACCTGGGTGCTGTTGACGGGGAATAATGCCGAACCTGAACTGCGGCGATGGTCCAAGGCGACGGGCTCGACGACAATTGCCAATCTGAACGATCTGCAGGACGGTCGCACAGCAACCGCCATCGGTCTGGATGCAAACGGCGGTCTTTTGGTCACGGGTGCGGTATTGGCCACCGATGATCAAAAGCAGTTCCGCGCCAATAGCGATGGCAGCTGGAGCCTTGTCGATCAGCGCAGCGTTCCAACCACATTCGACAAGTTCTTCGACAACGTTCAGCGCAAGAACAACTCTATCAAACTGCAGTCATTCATCGGACGAACCGAATGGGCCCGCTGGTACATGGGCGCCTGGGAGAAGATGCAGGGCACGCGAAACCGTGCCGACCTCAGAACCACGCGATCGGTCAGCTATTTCAGCGGGCTGAAGAACTACGTCGCCTGGGCCTATGAGGCGATCAAAGACTACCTTAGCTACGGCGCACCCTGGCGCGTGGATTTCATGAGCCGGGCCGAAGTGAGCAACCATAACCGGCAATTGCGTCGGTTGCCGCTGGTCGGCCTTTATGACGCCGACGCCGATCTGCGTGATGCCGATACCAAAGCTCTCTTTGCCGAGACGAAAGAACGACTGACTGCCTCAAGCCTCGATGCGCTTCAGCTCATCAAGACGATAATCCCCTCCTATAAGTCTTCCTACGTCGGGGACGGTACCCCGATTTTCCGGAACCCTGTCCTGAGTGACCTTTACAACAGGCGGGTAGCGCTTTTCGGCGAGAACGATCCCCTGGCCCTCGCGCTCTTTGACATCAAGGACACGAACAAGATCTCCCAGGGGCGCAACCGCGTCGATTTGCTGATCGGCGCGATGATCGAGGATCAGGTGACGCTGGAGCAGATGAGTACCGCCGATACCGCCGAAGAGCTTCGGCAGACGGCGGCGCAGCACGCGGAGTCCCGGTGGGTACAGGCGCGCCGCATCGGCTATAGCAGCGTCTATCAGGTCGGTCGGGCTGTCGTCGGGTTGAAAAAGCTGCGCTCGATCTTTGAACGGGATCAGTTCAGCGCTGGTGTCGTGACGTCAGAAGGGGTCACGACGGGGACAGCAAAGGATACGATGCTCGACCTCATCCGCTCCATGCGGTCGGGCGAATCCGTCAGTTTTGAGAGTACCGCCGACCGGGAGGCAACGCTCTACCGGATCGTCAAGGGCGGCAATATTGCCCTTGGTGGTGCCGGGGTGGGCGAAGGACGCCTTCACGCCGGTATCAAGGATGATCGCGGCGTCGGTTTCAGCGTAAAGCGGACGGCTACGGGTTGGGACATCACGCTGGATCGCTATTACCAGAGCGGCCAGGACATTGAAGCGGTCCTGGGTCTGAGCTTCAACCCCGCCTACTTTCTGGACATCGAAGGGGGGCTACGAGCCCGGCGGAAGCACAAGACAGAGCGCGCCGTCAAATTCAGCATCGACGGTACCAATGGCGAACAGCTGCAGCGCGTCATGAACGGCTTGATGACGGGGGATGTCGACGCCGTTGAAACGTTGATGCGTGAGGCCAAGGAAAATTCTGCCAGCGTCAAGGAAAAGAGCTCTTACCGCGTCGGCCTCAGCTTTACGGCCGCTCTGCTGGGCAAGATCTCGGTCACGGATGGATACGTCGGTGATGGAAGCCCCACCCCCGACACGGCTTACCTGCGCGCGAAATATCTGGGTTTCTTTGCCGACTTCAACGTCATCGCAACCGACTTCGTGCGCAAGCAGGAAGTGAGCACCAATGCCAATGGGGTCAGCCAGATAGCCGTCTCCAGCGAAACGGTATCGAAGATTCACGACAAGACATCGGTGGAGTCCTACTATCTCGCGCTTGCGACCCGCGGCTTTACCGAGGCGGAGCTGCGTCAGACACCGGGCCGCGATGGGGACGGGGCCGACTTTGCCGGAACGCCCGATTCTATTCCGGCATTCGGCGGCGAGATTTACAAGGAATTCCAGGAGTGGGCGAAAAAGCTGTCCAAGGTCGAGCGCGCGTTTGTCCCCGATCCTGAAAAGATCAGCCTGGAGTTTGACCGCGACGGAAATCTGATCGGCGCGACCTATGACGTTGAAATCGACCGTACCGCCGCGTTCCTGGATACGCGCGCATACCGCGATCTGGTCGCAACAATGAGCGCGGACGAGCGACGTGCGTTCGATACTGATCTGCAAAAAGCACTGGCTTTCACCAACCCGGAAAACCAGAAAGCCATCGCCGACGGTTTGCAGGCGCTCCGTGCAGCTGCCGTGAGCAACGGTGCTTCTGACACTGAACTGGCCAAGATCGACAGGATGATTGGCCGCTCCGCGTTTCTCGACCGGTACGATAATCAGAATATTGTCAGCGCGCTCAAGGACATCTCGGGCTGGAGCCCGTTCCGGTCCCGCTCGGCCGAAGAAAAGCGCATCGCGAAAGGCTTGCTCAAGAGACTGGGCAACCGGCAATGGCGCAAGCCGACCAATCTCGATCTGGACAAGATGAACATCGAGATGAGCTTTTCCAAAGAGGTGGTTGCGCTGATCGGCAATCAAAACGCCGAGGGAGGCCGGTCGGAATTTCGAACAAAGGCACTCAAAGAAGGACTGTCTGTTGATGCGCCGCGGATCAGCAAGATAACGATCGACAATAGCCGCTCGGCGCGCGGCTATCGCGGCGCCAGTGGTCTTTTCTTCTATCTGACGAGCACGCGAGGCATGAAGCTCAAACGGCTCGGCGCTCTGATGACTTTCCCGGTCGATGGAGAGGGGCGCAGCCGTTACAAATCCTCGGACAGCACCGGCGATATCTTTGATACCGGGCGCAGCTACGATGTGACGGACAACGCCCAGAGGAACCGGATCGTCCGACAGGTGGCCCATGGGCTCAACAATCTCCGCGTGATTGCACCCTACGGGATCGGGCCGGACGGCACGACCGCAACTGCGGCTCAGACGCCTGACAATCGCACCATCTATTTCATCAACGGGGTGCCGACAATCAAGGTTGGCGCCAAGGTCGTGATCCTGCCGCTGGCGGCGGTGGAGGCGCTCATCGCGCAAGACACAGACAACAACGGCACGGTGATCAATGACACCATGGCGCAGGGTGAAAGCCTGCGACTTCTGCTGCCCGAACCGATTGCCGATTACGACACGCTCAAGACCCGCGCCGCTGTTAATCCGGGCCGGATCTCTGCCTCGCCGGGGAACAATCTGCCGGACGACCCGGCGACACTTCTGGACATGCTGAAGAGCGATCCCGGCAGCTTTGAGCGATTGACGGTGCGGCAGCGCTATGTGCTGGGAACGATCTTTGCGCAAGGAGGTGCTGGTGGAGACGGTGTGGCTGTTGACGGTGCCTTCTATTCAGACAGGGCTTTTCTTAAGAAAACACTTTCGCCAAGCAGCCGTATCCCCAAGATCTTCTGGCGTCGGAGCGAAAGCGAGTACAACCTCTATCGGACGGCTTTAGGCGATCAGGCGGTGATCGAGGGGCGGGTACGGGTCAGCGAAGCGGTAGCACATCTCCGGCTCGCCCGAACGGGGACATTGCCGAGCCTCAGCGGAAGAATGACGATCCTGAATGCGCTGTCCAACGTGTACGGTGTTCGTAACCCGGATTATTCCCTGAAGACCGTGAACGCGTTCCAGTCACATGCCGTGAGTGGTGCAGGCACGGAAACAGGACGTCTGAGGGCGCTGTCGGCAGGCTACATGCTGGCATTGCTGAGCGACGACCGAAGTGAAGCGGCAAGCTACCTCGAAGCCATCAATCGGCAAGACGATGCAGCCGGTTTGACCTTTGGAGAGGATTTCGGAAGCCAACTGGTGGCACTCGAACAGTTGTCCAGCGGCGACAACGCGCCCTTTGAGCGTTCTAGCCGAACTCTGAAGGAGCTGATCGGTGCGGTCGTGCGTGCGGATGTATCGGGCACGCCAGTCGGCACTGATAGCGCACAACAGTTCCAACTCGGAACCCATGAGTTTGTTCTCAGCAAAGAGGCCAAGGGCGGCAAGGTAGTCTACGCCTTTTTTGATCCAAACTTTGGCCGTTTCGAGATTGCTGGCCCCGCAAATCCGGATGCAGCACAGACGAACCGGGTCATCTCGGCGCTAAAGGCGACGATCACGGCGCATCTGAACAAGAAGATCAAAAACGCAGGTCCTGTCAAAACCCTCGGTGCCCATTACGGCGTTCCGGTTCAGAAAGAAAGCGCTGACATCGGTGATTTGCGCGTTGAAACTCTGACCCGCAAGGCGACAGCGGACCTTACACCGGCAGCAACCGCCGCGATCAACGATGTTCAGGCATCCGCCGAGGCTCTCAACGGCGAAGTGCGCCGGGCGACCGAGACCAAGGTGAAAGTGGGTGACGGCAGCTATACCCTTGCGGATCTGCGGCGCGCAGGCCTCACGGTGCCGGATGGTGTCACGGATGTGACGGTCACCCTGCGCGACCAGATGCAGAACGGCGCCCAGATATTCGACCCGGGCCGGTTCTCGTCGTTCATGATCGACACGGTGCAGATCGGAACGGCAAGGTCCTTTGCCCGGATGATCGGCAGCGTGCTCAGCCTCGCGCCGCCAAACGTGAACGTTGACGGGCTGATTGCAGGCGATGCCGGTGCCACGTCCGCAAGGCAGGCTGCAGAGGACGGGCTACGGATCGTCTCGACCTACCAAATGGATTCCTTGCGAGCCGAACAGGCGCTTGTTAGCGCTGTCAAGCAGCGCGGCGTCAGCAATCCGCAGCCCTCCGCAATGGCTCGTTTTGCGGGGCGGGCGGATGGGTTCGCCAGCGGGATCGGGATCCTTCAGGGGCTTGTCGGGCTTACGAATATGACCAGCCGTTCGCAGCTCGCGGGGCTTAGCGACCGCGAGATTGACCAGATCATGATCGATCAGAAGGTGGCCGCGGCAAGCCTTGGGGCAGAACTAGGTGGTCCCCTTACCCAGATGACTAGCGGTTGGGTGGCAAGCAGGCTGTCGGGGGCGACATCTCCGGCCAGACGCATGACGCAATATGTGGCGGCACAGGCCTCGAAGGCCTTTGGCGGCCTCCTTGGAATCGCTGGTGCGGCTTTTGGCCTCTATTTCACCATCCGCGCGGCGGAAGATGCAGCGAGGACCGATGATCCTCGGCTGAAAGAGATCTTTACCGTCAACGCGGCCCTAAGCGGGGTCGGCGCCGTTGCAGGCCTCGCCGGTATGATCGCGGTGGCTGCGGCGGTTCCGGTCGTTGGTTGGATTGCGCTTGGGGTCGGCGTGCTCGCCGGTCTGGGCACGGGGATCTATAACGCCGTCAAGGCGGTCGAGCAGATCAAGGAGGTCATTCACCTCAATCCTCTGCAGACGCTCAACGAGGGCTGGAACGCCTTCTGGGGTATGGGTCCGTCGAATGAAACACGGCGGCGTCTCGCGCAGGTCTCCAACGCTGAACACCGCAAGGCAGTCTTCGATTACTACAATAACTCCAAAGGCCGCGATTGGGCAGAAAACGAGCTGTGGCAGGTGCGTCAATACGGAGGCACGCTGGGCAAGTCGTTCATCATGGGGTTGCACCGAAGCCCGGACATTCAGGAAAACAAGCTGTGGAAGGTACAAATAAACGGTTGGTGGCCGCATGACCGAGGCAGGTATTACGATGAGGGCGGCAAGGATAAGTTTGCCACACGCCGCGAAGCCGAAGCATGGCGCGATCACCCAGATCGCGATAAGGGCCGCAAATATCGCGTGGTCGAAAGCGCCCATAAAACATATGAGGTAAAGGCCAACGACAAGATGTTCACCGTGAACGACAGCTTTGTCGTTGTTGATGGCAAGGTGGTCATCGATACCGGCGGCCGACACGTCCAGGCCTTCAGAAACATCGCGACGGACATCACGCCATCACTCGCGCGGCTGCAGAATCCACACATCATCCAGCTCAACGCAGGCACCGACAAGGTCCGAACCTTGGTTCACGATCGCCGCGTTGTGGTTTTTGCAAAAGACGGTCAGAAGAGTATCTTGCTCGGCGAGAACGATGATACCGTCGTGCTGGACGAGGTCCTGGACCACGCAGTGACGGGCACCATTTCGGGCGGTTTCGGCGAAGATGTTCTCGTTCTGAAAGGTGCGCTTGCTCGCGACCATACTGCAAACGTCACTGTCGATCTGACTGCGTCTCGGGTCGCTATCGAGAAAGTTCGACATAGCGGTGGTACAGCATCCAAAGTGCTCGATTACAGCTTCAATGCGCTGAATTTCGAGAATTACGTCGGCATCCGAGACGTGGCCGAGACAGTTCACGGCACTGATGGCAACAACGCCCTGAATGGCCAAGGCGGTGGCGGCACTTTTTACGGGCACGGCGGGGATGACATGATTACCGCTGGCGGTTCCTATGCGGACATCAGGCGGGTGGATACGGTCAAAACCTATCCCAACACGGCTGCTGGTATCGTAAAGCGGGCTGTTCAGGCTGCAAAAATTGCGATCCAGCGGACCAGACGGCAACTGGAACTGAATGTCGCAAAATCAAAAATCGTCAATACCGTCATTCATGCCGGAGCTGGCAATGATAGGGTGGTGATCGCGCGGGGGCACGCTGGTACCGAAAACATCACAATTCATGACACGACAGAGGCCGGCGGAACGCTGTCCATTTCGATGGACTACGCATTGGAAGAGATCCAGGAAATCTCGGCCCAAGCGGACCGGTCTCTCTTGTTGAAGCTGAAGGGCGATGACGCGGCGAGGACTACGGTCCGCGTTGCTGGCTTTTGGAACGAGGACTGGACCCGGCGAGACATGGGGTTCAGTCTCATGACCAACGACGGATTTACAGTTGCGCCAACCGTCGCCGTGCATGCGCCAAACCCGGGTTTCGACACTGCAAAGTCCGCTTTGGGTTTCGTTGTGAGCTACAATTTCGCCAGTGATTCCAATGTCAAAACCAAAAACAATCGATACACGCTGTTACCCCTTGGCAAGACCTACGCGGACCTCAGTGCTGATGCACGCGGCTCCGACGAATACAAACGACACGATGCTGCCGCCAAGCGCTATGAAAGCGATATCCGCCTGTATAAGAGCCAGCTCGCCAGGATAGGCAACGGCAGGCGCAGCGGTAACAAGAAGCGGAACCTGCGCAACAAGATCGCAACGGCGGAAACGAATTTGGGAAATTCGCGCTATGCACGCGGCAAGGTCGTCTCGGATTACATCGCCGATCGTGAATCGGAAGTCGATCTCGAAACCGAGATCAAGCCCATCGACCATTCGCTCAAGGTCTTGCGGACAGCAGACGGTACGCTCATCGAGAAGACCCTGCACTGGAAGGACCACCCCGATACGGTGACGCAGACAACCCTTCAGCCAGGCTTTGGCATCCTTCTGCAGGCCACCGGACGTCAGGATGTGTTGGTCGGTACCGATGGCACCGATGTCTTCACCGCCGCGGCGACATTTGCGACGCTGAGGGGTGGGGATGGCGTGGACTATTACGTGATCGCGCCGCCTGCCACGCCGGAGGCGATTGCCGATCTCGACGACATGCGGCGCGACATCACGCGCGAGATCGCGGAGATCGACGCGCTGGAGCACAACGAACGCAAGATGCTTACAAATCGCCGGGAAACGTTGCTTACCGCCCGTGACGTGTTCGATGCACAGCACGCCAAGATGCTGGCACGCCGGACCACGGTGATTGAAAATTTCAGTACCGACCGCGTCGCGCTGGCTGGCGAGAGCCAGTTGGTGACCGATGCGCTGATCGTCGGTGTGGATCGCCACGATCTGCGCGTTCGCCGTGGCCTGGGCTCGGGTTCCAACAGTGTTGTGCTGGAGGATTTGGCAAACGATGCGATTGGCAAGGTTGTCCTGCACGATTTCATGGTGTCGGAGGAACACCGCCACATCATGGTCGTGGATAAAACCGGTGCAGCCTATGAGCTAAGCCTAAAAGACGGGGTCCCCGTTCTGTCGGACGTCGGTGTGCTTAGCCTGGATGATAGCGGCAATGTGCATACCGCCGCCATTGCCGCCAATCTTATTGTCGGTGGCGCAGGCAATGATGAGCTGACCGCACAGTCAGACGGGGCCGTCGGTGGCGATTTCCTCTTGGGTGGGGATGGTGATGACACGCTGACCGACAGCGATGGCGATGACAGCCTGTTCGGCGATGCGGGCGATGATATCATCCAGCTGACGGGCAAAGGCAACGATACCGTCATGTTGGGCGCAGGCCAGGATCAGGTGATGGTCGGCCCACAGGCCGAGGGAACCAAAACGATCCTGATAGAAGGCGCAGCTATTGGCGCGACCCGTATCGCGATCGTCCACGCGGTGAGCGACGCGCCTGCCGCTGGTGGAGATCTTGATCGCAATTCGCAGCTGAACATACGTCGGACAAACGCCAGCGACCTGATCGTTGAGTTTGCGAACGACGCGTTCGGTGAACAAGGTCGCGCGCGGCTGGTCCTTGCCGGTTACTTCCTGGAGGAGAACTGGCGCAGCGTTGATATCGAGTTGGAAACGCGTATCGATCTGCTCGACCAGCCAGACGAGGTATCTACCAGGACCTACAGCGCACTGGATCTCTACAGGCTGGCCCTTCAGGCGCCCTTCGTTTCATCGGAGGACGACTTTATCGAACTTGACGCCGTGGTTGCCAATAACGTGTCGGCAGGTGACGGCGACGATACCGTGATCGTGCGGGACATCACCGGCGATACGACCAGCTTTGCCAAGCAGCGCCTCAACGGCGGGGACGGGGATGACGTCATTCATTCTCACCTCGGGGTGGATTTCCTGATCGGCGGCGACGGCGATGATGTGCTCACGGATATGGGCAATCTCAAAGGCGGTACGGATCGGCTTTCGGGCGGGTCGGGCGATGACTGGATCACGGGATCGCTCGACAGTCTCAATTTCATCAACGGTGGAAGCGGCGACGACCGGGTGAGGGGCCGTGGCACTGTGCAGGGCGGCGCGGGCAGCGACATCGTCGAAGGCAGCGATGCCGCGGATACACTGTATGGCGGCGAAATACGCAAACCCCTGGAAGCACGGGAAGAGGATGTTGATTACATCCATGGTTACGGCGGGGACGATACCATCATCGGCACGGACGGCCGCGATATCGTCGATGGCGGCGCGGGAGACGATACGATCCGTACCAACGGTGGCGATGATCTGATTTTTGCCTCCGATGGCACCGACAGGATTGATGCAGGCGATAGCGACGACGTGCTGTCCTTTGCGATGTTCGGCCGGGCCGTAACGCAGGC
This sequence comes from uncultured Roseobacter sp., assembly GCF_947496515.1. Lineage (GTDB taxonomy): Bacteria > Pseudomonadota > Alphaproteobacteria > Rhodobacterales > Rhodobacteraceae > Roseobacter. Next base: position 196,507 of record NZ_CANMDB010000007.1, read on the forward strand.
GGATCTGCCGGAGATCGCCGGGGTCGAGCATATTGGCGGCTCTCTTTATGACGACCGTTTGCATACCGCAGGCGATATGGTCTCGCTCTCGGGCGGTGCCGGGGATGATCATCTGTCGGTTGGAAGCGGCAGCTTCACCCGCATGCAAACGCTGACCGGCGGCGCGGGTCATGACACGCTGATCGGCAGCACCCGCGCAGATCTGTTGATTGGCGATGCACAATGGCTCGTCACGTCAGAAGCTCTGGCCGCTTACGAGCAGGCGCTGTTGTCAGCAGATCCGAACCGGACGCCGCTGATGACCCAAGGCACTATCGTGCAGTCTGCCATGGCCCTGGGTGCCGAAGCGCGCAGATTGGCAGACGAGCTGTCGCCTTTCTCCACCAGTGAGACATGGGCTTACGTGGCCGCCGCTCTGACCCCTTACTGGTCGGAGATCGCGCTGCCGGACGGCGGCTTTGACGCCGAGGCACTTTTGCCCGAAAACCAGCTGAGCACCTATCCGTCAGGGCAGGCGCCCGCGGGTTGGACGGCATTGCCCAGTAGCGTTCTGGGCTGGGGAAATATCGGCAGCGACCTTCTGCAGAGCCCCACATCCAGCAGCGACAAGGTTGCGGTGTTGCATAGTGGCGGGATCCTCAACGAGGTTGGCGAGGCATTCGATAGCAGCAAGACCTACCGCCTCAGTGCCGACCTTGGCCGGACCAAACAATGGTCGCTCAAGTTCGCGCTGCGTCTTTATGCCGGGGACAAGATGATCGCGGAAGTTACGGACGAGAGCACCGACATCATCAAATTCAAGACCGAAGGCACCGTGGCTGTCCAGGTGATGGGGGCGGATTTTGCCGCTCATGATGGCGCGGACTTGCGGGTCGAGATTGTGAACCGCCGGGATGACAACCCCTACTGGGTCGACAATGTCACGCTTGCCGCGCGCGAGACCTATTCCTACGGCGGCGCGCGTGGCCCCGCCGGTGATGACACGCTGGTTTCGGGCGGCGGGAACGACTTGCTGTTCGGCGGTGCGGGCGACGATCACTATCAGATCACGACCGTCAACGGTCAGGTCGATGACGTCACCATCGTCGATCTCGAAGGCAATGATACGCTTGCCTTTGACCGCGCAGCCCCGGCGACTCACTTCTGGCTGAAACGGGAAGCCGAAGATCTGATCGTGCTGCGAAAGCGGTTTGGCGGTGAGGTCGCGCGCACGACCATCCGCGGTCATTTCGCCAACGTCGATCACCGCATTGAGGAGATCACCATCTCGGATGGCGACCTGTCGCTTTCGGGTGCCAATATCGACAAGCTGGTCGATGTGATGGCAGCGCATCGTCGCTTTGATGTCACGGCAGCCGTTGAGGGCGTCCCGGGCAAAACCGTGGAGAATGAGATCAACCGGCTCTGGGCGACCGTTCCTACTTGATCCATCGGTACCACTGCGGTTCTCGACGGTGACGGCGGGGTTGTTACAGACCGACCCGTCGGCCTGCGTGTGGCGCTGGACATGAAAAAACCCATAAAAAATGGATGATCTGCGCGGAAAACTCTTGCTGTAAACTTGTATACAGGTTTATCTCTACGCAGTAGTGGAGACCAAACCATGCGCAAGCAGATCGTCAGCACAAGCCTCATTTGGCAGATCGCGTTTTTTTGTGCGGTGGTCTACGGCGCCGCGGTTGCAGTGCAGAACGTCGAAGCCAACCTCGCCCGCGCGGGCATCGCTGTCTCGTTCAGCTTTATGAACAGCCAGGCGGGGTTTGACATCAGCGAAAGCCTGATCGAGGTGTCTTCTTCCAGCAGCTACGCGCGCGTCTTCATGGCCGGTGTGTTGAATACTCTGATGCTCTCCGCGGTCTGTATCGCGGGCGCAACCTTGATTGGTGTGGTCATGGGCGTCTTGCGTGCGAGCACTCATGCACTCGGCACCCGGGTTGCGCATCTCTACATCGAACTGATGCGCAACCTGCCCAAGCTGCTGATCCTGCTTGCCTTGTTTCTGGCGGTGATCAACGCATTGCCACCCGTCCGGCAAAGCTGGAGCGTCCTCGACACCATATACGTGTCAAACCGTGCAATTTACTTTCCGACGCTCGATGCAAGCTCCGGCACGCGGCTGTTGCTGGTTCTTGGGCCGCTCTGGCTGGTCGGTGTTCTGATCGGGCGTCGTCTCGCAAAACGCTGGCAGGACCGCACGGGAAAAGTGATACCGGTGGTCTGGCCAATGAGCCTTGCCGTGCTGCTCATCCTGGTGGGAACGGCCGCCTTCGGGCTCGTACGGTTTCCGATTTCGCATCCTGAACTCCGTGGCTTTGACTTTCAGGAAGGTGGTCGGCTGTCGATCCAGTTCGTGGTCCTGGCGGCGGCGCTGTCCATCTATCACGGCGGTCAGGTGGCTGAGCTGGTGCGCGGTGCCATCGAGGCCGTGCCGTCCGGCCAGTCTGAAGCGGCCAAAGCCAGCGGGCTGAACTTCGTGCAAAGGATGCGTCTGGTGGTCCTGCCCCAGGCGGTGCGGGTAATCGTGCCGCCGATGGGCAATCAGTATCTCAACATCACCAAAAACACCTCCATTGGTCTCGCGGTTGGCTATTCCGACCTGGTGTCTGTCATGACGACGTCGATCAACCAGACCTTTCGCCCGATCGAGCTGATGAGCCTGAGCATGTGCATCTACCTGAGCATCTGTCTGACGGTCTCGTTGCTGGTCAACCTCTACAACCGCCACATCGCCTTGAAAGGCCGCTGAAATGAGCACCATGACCCAGGACCCGGTGCTCAGCGCGCCCAAATCGTCCCTGCTCCAGCAGATCAGGCGCAGTCTTTTCAGCAACCGGCGCGACACGGTCATCACTCTGGTGTTGCTGGCGCTGATCGTGGGCCTGGTGCAGGCAGGCGCCCGCTGGTTGCTCTTTGACGCCGTGCCGCCCTGGGGCCCGGCTACCGCCTGCGCACAAGCCGCCGGGGCATGCTGGCCGTTTCTGATGGAGAAACACCGGCTGATCCTCTTCGGCACCTACCCGTTTGAGGCCCATTGGCGCCCCCTGCTGGCGAGCCTGACCCTGATCGCTGCCGTCGGCATCAGCATGCTGCCACGGATGCACAACATGCGCCTCCTGTGGTTGTGGGCCATGGCAGGTGCGATCTTCTATCTGTTGATGCGCGGCGGGCTCGGAGGGCTGGACCTCGTTCAGCCCGAACGCTGGAATGGTCTGCCGGTGTTGCTGATGCTGGCCATTTTCGGGTTGGTCTTTGCCTTTCCGATCGGTGTCGTGCTGGCGCTCGCCCGGCACCAGGACAGCCTGCCCGTTATCCGGGCGTTTGCGGTTTTCTACATCGAGATTGTGCGCGGCGTGCCGATGATCATGGTGCTGTTTCTGGGGCTTTTCGTGCTGCCGCTGATGATGCCCGAGGGTGTGTCGCTGAACCCTCTTCTCACCACCATGATCGCGCTGGTTTTCTTTCACGCTGCCTATTTCGCGGAATCGGTGCGCGGCGGGCTGCAATCGGTTCCGGCAGGTCAGTACGAGGCGGCCGACAGCCAAGGATTGAACTACGCACAGAAGACCCGGCTGGTGATCCTGCCGCAGGCGCTCTCCCGCTCCATGCCCGGCATCATGAACACGGTGCTGGGTGCTTACAAAGACACATCGCTTGTGGTCATCATCGGCATTCACGACATCATGGCAACGGCCAAGATGGCTTTCAGCGATCCGAATTGGCAACGCTACGGGCTGGAGGCTTATCTCCTCGTTGGCCTGTGGTACCTCGCCACCTGCTGGTGCCTGTCCTCCTACAGCCGCTGGCTGGAACGAAGAACACCCCAATGATCCCAACAAACCAATAAGGAAGTCACTTATGAAATCCCTTCGACATCTACTCGCCGCCGGTGCCCTGCTGGCATTGCCGACTGCTGTCATGGCCGGGCCGGTCTTTGACCAGATCAAGAGCAGCGATAGCATAATCTGCCTTGTGAACACCAATTCGCCCGGCTTCTCGGTGCCGGACAGCCAGGGGGTCTATCAGGGCTTCAATACCGATTTCTGCCGCATGGCCGCCGCCGCGATCCTGGGCGATGCGTCGAAGGCAGATATCCGCGGCATCGGGTTCTCCGACAGCATGAAAACCATCGTGGCACAGAACGCGCACATGGCCTCAAGGAGCATCACGCGCACGGGAACGCGCGATGCCAATCCGGGCATGAATTTTGTCGCCACAACCTTCTACGATGGTCAGGGGTTTCTGGTCGCCAAGGAACTCGGCGTCTCCTCCGCGGCAGAACTGGCAGGGGCCACGGTCTGCGCCGAGGAAGGCTCGACCACACTTCTGAACATTGCGGATTGGTTTTCCGACCGTGACATTGCCTACCGGGTGGAAAACATCGCTGACAAAAGCGCGCGGTTGCAGGCTTTCTTCACTGGCAAATGCGATGTCCTCGCCAGCGACCGAACGGCGCTGAACTCCGACCGGCTGCTGGCCGAGACGCCAACCGCCTACAAGGTGCTGCCGGAAGTGATCTCAAACGAGCCGCTGACCCTGTTGGCCCAGCCCGATCCTGCGCTGGAGAAGGCGCTTTACTGGGGGTTTCAGGTGATGCTGAACGCCGAAAACCTCGGCATCACGTCGGAGAATATCGACGCGATCATGGCCGATCTGCCCAGCCAACCCAAGGCAGTGCAGCGCCTTTTGGGCACCGACTCGGCTGCAGGCGAGATGGCCGCCCAGATCGGCCTTCCGGCGGAGTGGAGCTACAACATCATCAAACAGGTCGGCAACTACGCCGAGGTCTACGAGCGGCACTTGGGTGTCGATACCACCTTCGGGCTGGAGCGCTCCCAGACAGCGAACGCTCTTAGTACCGACGGCGGTCTGATGTACCCCGACCCGATCCGCTGAAGCGGGCCCGGGCGCGGGATCCTCGCGCCCGGTTTTCCCTCATCCCCGTTCGCGCAACACCATCTTTGGCAAAGGACCGAGATATGACAGCCCAACCAGATCCGGCGCAGCACCCGATGGTCCGCATGCGCGGTGTGAACAAGTGGTACGGTGGCTACCATGCCCTTCGCGACATTACGCTCGATGTAGGCGAGGCCGAGCGTGTCGTAATTTGCGGTCCTTCCGGGTCTGGAAAATCCACTCTCATTCGCTGCATCAACCAGCTGGAGCGTCACGAAAGTGGCGAGATTGAGATCGCGGGTAGTGCGCTATCCGACACGCCGGCTCATCTCACTCGGATCCGCCAGGATGTCGGCATGGTGTTTCAGTCTTTCAATCTTTACCCGCATCTTACGATCCTGGAGAATTGCACGCTTGCGCCGATCTGGGTTCTCAAGACGCCGCGCAAGCTGGCAGAGGAACGTGCCCGCCATTTCCTCGCACGGGTGCAGATCGAAGAGCAGGCGGAGAAGTATCCGCGCCAGCTTTCAGGCGGGCAGCAGCAGCGCGTGGCGATCGCCCGAACGCTTTGCATGGCGCCAAAGGTGATCCTGTTTGACGAGCCGACGTCGGCCCTGGACCCCGAAATGATCAAGGAAGTCCTTGATGTGATGGTCGATCTTGCCCGCGACAATACCACGATGGTCTGCGTCACTCACGAAATGGGCTTTGCCCGGCGCGTGGCGGATCGTGTGATTTTCATGGATGCCGGACAGATCGTCGAGCAGAGCGCACCCGAGCTGTTTTTCGAGCATCCGAAATCCGACCGGACGCGACAGTTTCTCTCCCAGGTGCTGGCGAGTTAGTTTTGAAAGACGGGCCCGTCTCATTGTCGGTCCTCCGAATGGCAAGCTGACGTCGAGTAGGACCTGCCATGCCGTGCGATGGTATTATCGCTTCCTCCTGTCGTATCTTAATGTGCGAGCGCTCGGGCATGTGAAACATGCCCTGCCGGGCGAGGGGCGAACTGGCTGCGTAAAAACGGTGAAGGGCAGCGCACGACATCGCACCAACTGCCTCAATGTACCGGTTCCGTTTCAAATCATTTGGACTGCGCTCGACACAACCCTTCCAGCAGGATTATCGGAGCGTCGAAAAGATGGCTGCGGTCTTTTTTGAATTTCAATTCACTCGGATCAGCAAGGGCGACCCTAAACGGGATCGAAACAGTGCTTTTGATCGAAGAAGCGCAAAAAGGCGCTGGCTGCACGCTCGTGGTTTAAGCCAGTCTTGCTGAGTGAAAGACACTGGACATCGCCTGTCCCGGACTGCGGCAAGACTTTGCAGCAGGGCCGTAATTCTGCACCGCCTCGACTCTATTCGAGTGATATCTTCCAAGCCATTCCCTCAAAACGAGAAATATGGATCTAATTCTGCGATAAGCGCGCAAATGCGTTGTCATTCGTTGACGCTGCATCAATCGCTCAATAGCCTTTTCTCAGATATTTAAGAAGCACCGAGACGTACGTTTGAAAGATGCTTTTAAAAGTCAATTTGAACCGAGCTGACGATGCACGCGTGTTCCACACGTAAGCTCGGGCCTGAATTTGGGGGAATGACATGGCCGTTTCGTATTTCGGAAACAATTATAATGTTCTCGCGAACACAGTAACCTTTACACCGAAAGACAGCCAGTTCGGACCCGGCGCAGGCGGAGACCCTATCGAGCCTGTGTTTTTTGGCATCGGTGGCGACAGTCTGCGCACGACGCCATTCGACATCGGCGGGCCGGTGGTGACGGACCTGCCTTTTCTTGGTGAGGTTGAGCTGTTGCGGGCGCGATTGTTCGGTGAGCTGGGCGCGCGGATGGGCATCGAGATCCTCGCTGGGCTTGAGAAAGGCGCCGACGATCCCGATGATCCAGACCTCATAACTCCGGGCCAGATCGCCGCCGTCCTGCCCTACGATCTGGTCGTTGCCTATCCGACGCTCGCACCGACCGCGGCCTCGGGTGATCTTCTTGATCTCTTTTTCGATGCCACGTTTAATCCCGGTGCAAGCGCTGACACCGGTTTTCAGACCCGGTTTCCCAGCCTGATTTTCGAGATGAACATCATCAATGAGCTGGACGTGGTCCTAGGTGCCGAAGTCGGCGTGCTGGGCACGAACACCACGTTCACGCCGGTTGATTTCAACGCCTCCTCGTCAATCCCGCTTATATCGCTGGACACCGCGCGTACCGACGCGGAGGGCGGTGCGGACCCGGTCAACATACTGGGCATCGGAACTCAGACGATCATCAGCCTGCTGGGCCTCGATCCCATTGAAAACGAGAATGGGGAGTTTGCCGGGATCTCGGTGCCGCTGAATGCGTTTTTCGACACCACATTACCGTCTGACCGCGAGAACCCGAGCACGGATGTTGCAGGGGACCAGCCGTCGGGCCGGGTTCCCGAGCGTCCCGAGATTGATGTGGGCCGGGTCGAACTCTTCGTCCCCAACATCAACGTCGCGTCAAAAGAAGTGGACGGCATCTATGTCGCCGACCCGGACAAGCGCGTTGTCAACGGCGTGGTGCAGGACGACCCGACCGGTCGCGGAACCAAGGACGATCTTGCTGCGCTGGTTCTGGATCTGGATGGCCTTACCACGATCGCGACCGGAGGCGCTTTCCCCCCGCTTGAATTGGAATGGGAGCTCTTCAACAGCAACAACGGGGAGTCGAGCGAGGATGCCAGCCCCTTTGAGCTGGCCATCGATTTCTACTACAACCTGCTCGATGTCGAACTGCGTACCGCATTCCCGCTGGCGCAAGAGTTTGAACTCACACCCGACATCGCGACCAAGGTCTCATTCTTCGAAGTCACAGAAGACGGCGGGAAAGGCGATGCGCTGGCGGTGCAGGTCGCACAGACAAAGAAGCAATTGTTGTTTGATGCGTCCGGTTCTTTTACCAGCGACGCGGTGGCGCAGCGTCTGTCCGAACTAGCGTCGCAGTCCACGCAAGTGGCGCGCGACATCGAACTGTTCGTTGACCTTGAGCGGGCGATCCCCGGCGCCTTTACCGGCGACGTCGGTGGCGTATCGGGCGTGTTGGGCATCAGCCGCGATGGCGGAGCCTTCGAACCGCTGGATGCCTTGGGTGACGCACCGATTGTCGAATCCGAACCGCAACTCGGCGAAAACCAGAATGTGGCGCTTGATCTTTCCGGTCTGGCGTTCGGCTACATCATCAGCAGTCAGATTGACAGAACGGAAACAACCGAAGTCATCCCGCTGGATTTCGATCCAACCGCGAGTGTTTTCCGGTTTGTCGATGTGGAAACACCCGCCGGTCTGACGGAGACGGACTTTCTGACGGATCTGTCGGCTCTGAATGTTGTCTACGGTGGGGAGCAGGTTTTTGTCGAGGTCGAGACCGAGGCGCGGCCCATTGTGCGGAGCAAGACGGGGCTGGAGATTGATCTGTCTCTCTTGCTCTCGGGGCTGGAGTTCGAGGCCGGGTTCAACGCAACCGTCGATTTGGGGCCGTTCTCCGTCGGTGTGGGTCTTGATCTGGGGGTCGGACCGCTTTTCGATGAGACCATCCCGCTTTTCAACGCCGATCTCATCACCCTGTTTGAAGAGACGTTTTCGATCACCGACAGTCAGACAACATCGTTTTTGCTGGGCGGTGACATCGAGGGTGAACTGGCGCCGGGTGCGATTGTCGGAACGGAAGGTGATGACCGCCTGACACCGGAGGAAGCCGCGAACCTTGATTCTGTCATCGCGGCAGCTCAGCAGCAGGCCGCGCAGGCGCGCGCTGTGATCGCAGATAACGAACCCCTTATCCCACCAGCGGAGGCGGCGGTGCTGGCCGCCAGTCTGGCGGCGCAAGAAGCGACGACGCTGCTTTTGCTGGCGCAAGCGGTGTTTCAACGAGACCAAGCCCTGTTCGCAATAGGTGCCATCACACGCGCCGAGTTGGACGCAAGCCGCGAGGCCTTCCAACAGGCACAGTCAAATGTGACTCAGGCCAACGCGACCTTGGCCAACAGCAACAGCGAGCTTGCAGCACTTAATCAGACCCTCGACGACGCGAATGGCGATCTGGTGGAGGCTGAGCAGATCCTTGCAGACGTCGACGCGCCCGAGCTCTTGGGTACGACGCAGGCCGACGTCATCGTCGGTCTGGCCGGTGACGACAGGCTTCTGGGCCTGGCGGGTGACGATACACTGTTTCCGGGTGAGGGTGCGGATAGCGTCGATGGGGGCGATGGCATTGATCTGGTCGATTTCAGCGATCTGAACGGTGCTGTGCTGACGACCGGTTATGCAGGCCAGTTGCCCGCGGGTGCGCGCGCGGGCGTTGACGTGACACTCGATGGCGGCGTCGAGACCGCAGCGGAGATTGAAAGCGGGGGCGTGACCGGTGCTGTCACAGACGTCCGCAACGTCGAGCGCTGGCGCCTGACCGATTCCGCCGATGTTTTGCGGCTGCAAATCGCGGTAGGGCCAGAATTGGATACCCTGCGCGATGTCGCCTTGTTGGACGGCGACGACGTTGTCGAGGCGACGGGGCTTGGCCTGCGCAGTCCGAACGCTCCGTCGTTCACGGTTGATCTGGGTGAGGGCGACGACCGTTTCACCATTACCAACGGCGGCAACCTGAACGACCTTGCGCCCGGCATGACCGTTTTGGGCGGAGCGGGCGAGGACACCATCGCGGCCAGCGGCGACGTGGACCTGCAGGCAAACACAGGGCCACTGGGCGCGACGTTCTCGGGGTTCGAGAACATCACCCGGCTGGACGGCGGGCCAGGCACGCTCGCAGGAGACGACGGCGCCAACAGGCTTCAGGATAGCGCCGGAGACGGCACGCTGATCGGACGCGGTGGCGCCGACATCTTGCTGGGAGGGCTCGGCGACGACACGCTGGTAGGCGGGCTGGGCGCGGATGTTCTGGACGGTGGCGGCGGATTTGACACGGCGAGTTACGCTGACAGCACCACCTCCATTTTCGTCCGGGAGCTGTCCGATGGCCAGATGCTGGGCTTTCGAGGTGAGGCGCAGGGCGACGTGCTGGTGGATATCGAACGCATCGAAGGCTCTGCCTTCAACGATCTTTTCCGTGGCGGTGCCCGCAGCATGACAACCGAAGGCGGCGACGGTGATGACCGTATTGTCGCCGGTGCCGGAAACGATACGATCTTCGGCCAGAATGGCGATGATCTGCTGTTGCGCGCCGAAGAGGGCCAGGTGTCAGGCTCCAACACCTTTGACGGCGGCGACGGGTTTGACCTGCTGGGCGGTTTCGAGGGCGGTGTGCGGATCGCGAGTGGTTCGGTCAACGGCACCGTACGCTTTATCGAGCGCGACCCGAACGGCATTCTGCCTTCGGTCGACAGGAACATCGACAGGACAGGCACGTTCACCTACAGCGCCCCGGTTGAGCAGTTCCTGCGCGTGCGTATGGCCGATGGTGTGGCCCAGATGATCGAGGAAGACATTGACAGCAACGCCATTTTCACCAGCGTCAGTGTTCTGGGTCGCTATAACTACACTGAATTTGGCCTGTTTAATATCCCAACGGATTGGCGCAATGTGAATATCCAGACCTTTGAGCAGTTTGGGTTCACACGCGCGTCTCTGCTGGCCTCCAGCAACGATTTCGTGGATGGCACCGGCAGAGACTCACTCAGCACCTTCATCGCTGACGCAGTCAGCGGCCTATCCTCCAGCGATATCGTTCAGAGTTTTTACTCCTCGGACATCCGGTCCATCGGCAGTTTGTCCTCCAGCGAACGCATCCTCTCGACCGATACGTTCACCAATGTCGAAGGTATTGTGGGCACAACGCGCGATGATGAGCTGTTCGGTGCCGGGGCGGACGAGGCGTTCTACGGCAACGGTGGCGACGACTATATTGAAGCGGCAGCAGGGGACGACATTCTGGGCTTTGGCGAGGGTCAGGCGCTGCGGGACCTGACCGACCCGCCCGGGGGGACGGCGGTTCCTGTCTTTGGTCGCCAGGGCGGGACGAACGCGCCGCAAAACAACCCGACAATCCTAGAGCGCTTGCGGACGCTAGACCCAGATGACCGCGTCGCAAGTGCAGCGCCCGTGACCCTGACAGGCGATGTGGACGGCGTGGGAAATACCCGTGTCGATTGGGGGTCATTCCTTTGGGGCGGGGCGGGCATCGACACACTGGATCTGCGTTTTGACAGGGGCCTCAGCTTCCTGCCCAGTGACGGGCCAGCCGCACGCGCCATTGTTGACCTTGACGCCGCGCCGACCAACACGACCATCAACACCTTTACCGGCGAACGGGTGGTGTATGGCACCGCGGTCTTCACCAACCCCGGTGAAGATACGAGTGCGCGGGGTTCTTATGTCAATGCAACGCTCTACGGCATCGAAAACGTGCTGGGCACGGCGAATGACGACATCATCAGCGGCGACGCGCGGGACAACCGGATCGAAGGCGGCGGCGGCGCGGATGCGATGGAGGGGCGTGGCGGCACGGATACCGTCAGCTACGCGCTGGCATCGGAAGGTGTATCGCTGAACCTGCTCCGTACCGGTAACGGTGTTCGTTTGGACAATGCAAACGCGGGATCAGGTGATTCAGCGGGCGATGTCGCGTTCGGTTTCGAGCGTTACGAGGGGTCCGACTTCGGGGATACGGTAACGGTGACCGGCTCTTTGGCCGCGGCGCCGGTCACTATTTCATTTGTTGTGCCGCACGTCTTTCCCGAGATTACCGTAGAACAGCCTGCTCCGTCGCCTGACATTGTTCTGGCGGAAGAGACACAGGGCTTCGTGGAAACCGTGAGGATCTTTGACAGGCTGCTTGTCCCCACCGCTCCCCTCGTCACCCTCGCGCTTGGCGCCGGTGACGACGTTCTGACCGCCGACGCCGGCGCTCCGGTGATTGCCGATCTGGGAGATGGTGACGATACCGTGCACCTCACAGGGGTCAGCCATGACATCACCCTCGGCTTCGGTGACGACACTGTGACCGTTGCTGCGCTGCCGGGTGGGGCCCTCACGGGGCGTTCCGTCGCCGAACGGACCACGCTCATCGACGGTGGCGACGGTATAGACACGGTCAGTTTTGCGGCAGATGCCTTTGTCAGCCTGCAATCCGATGGTGCGGGTCGTGCTGTGGTCACCGTTGACGCAACCCCAAGCGATGTCGAAACGACGGCTGTCATTGCGCCACGCACCATCTCCCAGGCGTCACCGGCAGGCAGTATTCAGCGTACGTCCGAGTTTGATGGCCCGGTAGATCTGACGCAGGAAGGTGTCTATGCCGCTGCCTTGGCTCAATCAGCTGCTGCGCCCGCCATCTATGATCTGACAAATGTCGAGTTTATCGAGATCGCGGGCGAACGCATCCGCCTGAATGCGACCGACCCGTTGGTCGATGCCGACACCACGCTGACCATCCAGGAGGATGCGCGCGATCCTTTCGACCTTGGGATCAGTGTCTCTACAGCAGAGCAGGATGTCGGTGCCACCTTCCGCATCGAGAGGCTGCCGGACACAGCCCAGATTGTGCTTCCTGCGACCGTTGGGGGTACTGGTCCAGTGTCAGTCGGTGACGTGCTGACCAGCGATCAGGTGGCGGCGTTGCAGGTTGTGCCAGGCCAGCTGTTCGGTCAGACCATTGACCGCGTGGAATACGCCCGCGTTGATCCGCCGCAACCCGAAGCGCCCCGCGTCGCGACCTTGCCGAGCCAGGCGCCGGTGGACGGAGTGTCATTGAACATTACCGCGCCGGTCAGCCCGGATGGGGATCCGGTCACCGTCACAATCACACAGGCACCGGACAGTGGCACGCTCTTCATCATGCGGCCTGATCCCGGATTCCTGGCGTTTGGCGTGACCCTCCTCACGCCCGTCGAAGTGGCCGTAGGCGACACTCTTACCGCGGATGAGCTGGCAGAACTGGCCTATCGTCCCGCCGAGAATGTGAGCGGGCCGGTGGGCTCCTTGGCTTACGTGGCGGATACCGGGCTTGGTCTGCGACAACTGTCCGGGACCCGCGAAGACGATGATGTGCCTTCAGACCGCGACGGGCGCGCGGAGCAGGTAATCGCAATAGAGATTACCCCCGTGGATGATGCGCCCGAGGTCTCGCGACTGCTTTATCCCTTGTCACCGAATGGCGTACTGGAAGCGAAGATCACTGCAAGCGACGCGGAGAACGATCCTTTTTCACTGCGCATCGAACAGGCGCCGACGTTGGGCTCTCTGGTGCTGAACCCTGACGGCACATTTGTGTACCGCCAGGACACGGTAGTGGATTTCCAGGGCGCGGATTTTGTCGAGGATCGCTTCAGCGTGCGTGCCACGCAGGATATCGGTGGTCCCGACGGCGATCTGCTCCAATCACCGGAAGTTATACAGGTCGTGCGTATCGTGAACCCCGAGACGCAACGCGCCATCGTCTTTGACGCCGCACAGACGGATGTCTTCTTCGACGATGAGGGCCAACCGATTGCTCTGGGCGGACTTGGAACCGACGATACGCTGATCGGGCATTTCGGCCCCGATCAGCTCTTCGGCTTTGGTGGCAACGACCGGATATTCGGTTTCAAAGACGATGACGTCCTTTCCGGTGGTACCGGTGACGACAGGCTGAACGGAGGCGCGGGCAATGACACGATCTCGGGCGGTGACGGTGCGGATACGGTCTTCGGTCAGGGCGGCGATGATGACATCGACGGAGGCGACGGGAATGACACCCTCTCCGGTGAAGGCGGCGATGACATCATCAACGGCGGCAGCGGCGACGATTGGATCCGCGGCGCCAATGGAGACGATGATATCGATGGCGGCGCAGGCAATGACACTGCCTTCGGAGGTGAGGGCAAAGACATCATACGTGGCGGCGTGGGGGATGACAGGCTCGTAGGCAGCGGGGGCGCCGACGATATCTTCGGTGACGATGGCAATGACACCCTCTTCGGCGAGACCGGCGCCGACGAATTGTTCGGGGGCGCGGGTGACGACTACATGGGCGGCGGCGGCGGAGACGATTTTCTGGACGGACAAGCCGGAAATGACACGCTCTTTGGCGGCTCGAACGACGACCGGATTTTTGGCGGATCGGGCGACGACCTGCTGGATGGTCAGCAACAGGATGACGATCTCTTTGGCCAGTCAGGCGATGACACGCTGTTCGGCGGCGATGGCTTTGACAGGCTCGACGGCGGTGCGGGCAACGACATGCTCTTCGGCGGAGCTCAGGGCGACGTTCTGGCGGGCGGTGCCGGGGTTGATATGCTGGACGGCGGAGGTGGTTTTGACACATTCGACTTCAATTCGGTATCGGATTCCGCCTTTGGCGCGGCCGATACGGTCGCGGGCTTCGAGGGCGCAGGGGCGCCGGGCGGAGACGCTATTGATGTCTCGGAAATCGACGCCAATGGTCTCTTGGGCGGCGACCAGGCCTTCACCTTCCTGGGTGCTGTCACCAACGCCGTCGGCCTTGGATTTGGTGCTGGTGCGCTTTGGGTGCAGGAGTTCGGGGGCCAGACGCGGCTTTACGGCACCGTCAATGACGATGGGCTGATCGACTTCGAAGTTCGCATCAACGATGGTGCTGGCACCTTGGCCTCTGACTATGCCGCGGACGACTTCGTGCTTTGACAGCCTTGCCACGGGTGACCCTCGCAACAATGAGCGCCGTTGTCTCGGTGACCTGTCGCGAACGTCGCCGAGGTTTCGTACAGGGGGGCGTAGGATGTCGGTCGGATCCGGTCCATGGTATCGCTCAAAGGTGCGTAGTCTTGGACAGACGCTATCCCGCACGCCACCTTCTTCCATGTCCTGTAAGCCATCTCTCAACGCGACTGCGTAAAAGTCTGCGGCGGCGGTGCTACCTGTGCCGGACCGTGGATAGTGGCGGCCAAATTCCTGATTTCATGCTGTTTTAATATCGAGACGAGGCCGCCGCGCTCCGGCTTCCTGCAAAGGTGATTTCGACGATTGGCCCGCCATTCGCCTGTGTGATCAACAAAAGTGGGGGCGAATTCGGCAGGCCTGAGGGGCATGGATGCGGCTCTGCGTGACATGGATTCACCGCACAGGATCAGGGTCTATCGGTCCAAGTGTCTCAACAACGTCGTGGGTCAGAAACGCCGCGATGTGAAACGACGGACACGGGGTACGCTGGGCTTCAAATCACTCAGAATAGAAACGACAACGTTGGACGGGATTCAGACAGCGCCTATCGTCCTGAAAAGGGCTCCAGAGCAAAGGCTGTCCGTTCGAGATCTACGCCAGCTTTGCGGCGTGAACGGCGGCTGAGGTGGCTTCATTTTGGCGCAAGAAGAACTTTGCGACCGCGCCAAACGACCCGGAGAGCCTTACTCCAACCCCGTCTTGTTGCGGTGAATGGAGGTTTATCGGCAAGTAAGCCGGGAACTGATCATCGTCGCGAAGGTTGAATAAGGTATCAACTGGACAATCCGAAAGTTCGGTGGTGGCCACTGCGACGGCACCAAGGGATGTCTGAAGGCAATCGACGTGAAAGCTCAGATGAAAAACACAATACGGAGGATGAAGTGATGTCTGTTAAGAGAATGATTACAAAACTCGCACTCGCGTTCGCTGCCAAAAAGGGTATGGACGTTTTCAGGTCAGCTGGTGGCATTCAGGGTCTGACCCGTTCGCTTTCGACCCGCGGTGCAACAAACACCACCGATAATGCTGCGATGGGTCGCGTCGGCGACACCGGAGGTTCCGGCATCGGTGGTCTTGGCAATATCCTTGCATCTCTCGGCGTCGCTGGGCCTGCGGGTGGTCATCAAGCGGGTATGACCGGACAGGCAGTGCCGCAGAACCAAAGTCTGGGGCAGATTTTCGGTAACTTGGCAGCTGCATTCGGCGGCAACCCCAACAGCGGCGCCAGACAACTGAATGATGAGCTTGATATTCCCGATCGGGAGGATGCAGACGAGGCGCGCCCGGTCATAATGGCCATGGTGCAGATGGCCCGGGCCGACGGCAGTATCGACGATGCGGAACAGCGTGCTCTGCTGGACTTCTTGGATGATGCCACGGAAGCAGAGCAACGCTTACTGCGAGAAGCTTTAGACAACCCCGTCGGGCCGGCGCAAATTGCCCAGCAGACACCGCACCATGCTCGCAAGGAAGTTTATGCGGCGGCACTTTTGGTTGGAGATGCCGACAACTCGCAGGAGCGGGCATTCCTGAACGAATTGGGATCCTGTCTTCAACTGTCGGAGATGGAGACAAACCGCCTTCAAGCTGCCATGCGCGCGGATCGGGCAACGGTCTGACAACCGTACAAGTACACGTCGTCCGAGGCTTGTCGTCTCGGGAACGTGAATTTGCTTACCGTAGCATTTTGTCCAGTACGAACCTCATATCAGGTGAGGGTGGCCAATACCGCGGAGTTTAGCGCGAACGACCTTGGAGTGCTGCCCCGGCCCTGCGATGATGGTTCGCGGCGTCACCTGAAAGAACGATTTGTCCGCGACCGATACAACTGCGACCAGGCTGGTCATTTTGTGTATCTTCTGTGTGTCTTGGGCACGCCACCAGCGGTGCCGCTCTCAAGCCGTTCGATAGCGCAGGTTGGTGTCCGCTAGGAAAAGTGGACGCGATGAAGCTGCAGTTGGAACAACAATCGGATGGAGGGGATTTGGAGCGATGACGAGCCATATTGGTCTGCGAGAAAACTCGCGCAGCGGGTGTTCCGTGGTCCAGATGGTACGTCGATACCGCTTGAACGCCCAACCTCCCGTCAAATGGCTGCGGGATCAAGTCTCTGCCCGGAGCACTGCGCCGCACAAGACTAAAGCTGATTCAGTGTTCGGTCCGCCACAACGGCGGCAGAGGTTCGATTGTCCACGCCCATCTTCTGGAACACCTGCTCCAGATGCTTGTTGATGGTCCGGCTGCTTAGGCCGAGGATCTGGGCAATGTCACGGTTGGTCTTGCCCATCGACAACCAATAGAGCACCTCCGCCTCGCGCGGGGTCAGGCCGAAGCCGGTTTCGAGCCGACTGTAGGGCGCCGACGCATCCCTGAGCCCGGTTTTCAGGAGGACCTCACCCAGAGCCGACGTGCCGATGTATTCAAGTTCCAGGTCGTTTTGGGAGTACCGTTTCGTTTGTGATGCCGGGAGGCGAGCGCATTGCGCGAGCCAATCCAGGCAGGCTGGGCTGCTCAGAACGCAGTTAGTGTCGCCGACCTCATGGGGCTCGATCAATCGCAGTGCCTTTGGGCTGCCCCAGAGCAAGGTGCCGGAGGGCGTTACCGCGATGACCGACCGCCCCGAGGTATCAAGCGCCTGACGGGCACTTTGGACGGCCTTGGCGTTCAGGATATGCGTTGTGATGCGGGCGATAAGCTCATCGATGACCGCCGGCTTCATGATGTAATCCACTCCGCCGACCTGCAGGCCCCGCACAATATGTTCGGAGTCAGTGAGGCCGGTCATGAAGATCACCGGCGCATAGGCCAGACTAGCATCCGCCTTGAGCAACGCACAGGTCTCGAAGCCGTCGATGCCGGGCATCACGGCATCAAGCAGAACGACATCCGGGCGGATCCGGCGTGCCAGATCCAGCGCGGCGCGACCATTGGCGGCGACGACTGCGCTGATCCCGTGTTCCTCCAGCGCGCTACTGACCATGCTCAGCGTCTCGGGGCTGTCATCGACCACCAGCGCGATCCGTCTCTCCGGCAGCTCATCAAGCAACATCGTCATCCTCGTCGAGAATGTCGGCAATGCCCGGCAGGTCGAACACGGACGCCATCTTGTTGAGGCGCACCAGCATCGGACCTCGCAGGCTGCCGCGCTCGGCCAGTTGGGCGATGCGGTCGGTAAGCGCCCGGGCCATTCCGTTGCGGGCCAACTCGATCAACTCAGCCCGGTCATCCTCGGAAAAGGCCGCGCCGGGGATTGCGTCCGTCGCATGTTCTTTCGTGTAGACCAACTCCAGCCTGAGGATCTCCCCGATGCGGAGCAACAGGTCATCCAGATTGTAAGGCTTGGCGATAAAAGCATCGCAGAGCTTTATCTGCGCGATGGGTTGGCGCGTGTCAGCAGCGTGACCCGAGATGATGATGATGGGAGACGTCCGATGCGCACCGTGTCGCAGCTTTTCGGCCAGCGAGTAACCATCGAGACCCGGCAGATCGATATCGAGCACAAAGAGATCGGGGGTGATGTCCTCCAACATCTCCACGGCCTGCTCTGCGCTGGAGGCGGTCAGTACGGCAAAACCCAAGGGAGCCAGGAACCCTTCGACAAGGCTCAGGTGGTTGAGATCGTCGTCGACAACAAGCAGCGTCTTGCGCGATCCGGTGACACTTGAGACGGCGATCTTTGCTGTCTCTACCGGCGCGTCAGACCCGCCTTCCAAGGCGCCAAGCAGCACGGCGGGCAGCATCACGCGTACCCGAAAAAGACTGCCGACGCCGACCGTGCTCTCCATCTCGATGTCCCCTCCCAGGATTTCGACGAGCAGTTTCGTGATCGTCAGACCCAGGCCGGAGCCGCGGACTTTCATCCCCTTGCCCCGCTCGAAAGGCTCCCAGATGCGGGCACGGTCTGCCTCAAGGATCCCGCATCCGGTGTCCTGCACCTCGATCACGGCGACCTCGTTGCGATAGGTGATGCGCATTGTGACACTGCCGTGCTCGGTATAGCGGATGGCGTTGGAGAGCAGGTTGATGATGATCTGCCGCAGGCGCTTTTCGTCAAAGACAACCCAGACCGGCAGCACGTCACTGATCTGCATGGTAAAGGAGAGGTTCTTCTCCCGCGCGGCTTCCTCGAATATCGACCCGACCTGCTTGAGAAAGGCGCGCAGGTTGATCCGGTCGCGACTGAGCTTGAGGTGCCCGGCCTCGATGCGCGAGATGTCCAACAGGCCCTCGATGAGACCGGCAAGATGCTCACTGCTGCGCCGGATCGTGGTGATCGAGTTGCGCCGCTTGGTGGGAATGTCCTCGGCTCGTTCCAGGATCTGGGCGAACCCGTAGATGGAGTTGAGCGGCGTGCGCAGCTCGTGGCTGAGCCCGGTCATGTAGCGGGTCTTTGCAAGGTTGGCCGCTTCGGCTTTTTCCTTTGCCTGCTGCAGTTCACGGTCGGTACGTTCGTGGGCGCGGACCTCGAAAAGAAGCCGTTCGGTTTGCTTTTCCGCTTCGCTTCGGGCCTGCGCCTTGCTTTCCGAGATCAGCAGGAACATCCAGACCGAGACGCCGATGATAATCAGCGCCATCGCGAATATCACCCAGAGTATCGCGTCGAGGTTCTCGGCGTGACGTAGATCGCGCATCAACAGCAAGAGCCCACCGACCAGCGAACTGATGACAGATGTGCTAAGGATGAACTGCGACATGCGTGACATCAGGGCCTGAGCCACTGGTGCAGGCAGGCGTCGGTTCAGGAACTTGCGCATCTGCATGTCGAGCCGACCGTGCGGTTTGCACGCGTCGCGGCACGCGCTGTCCAGCGTGCAGCAAAGTGAGCAAATAGCCCCGCTGTGGAAAGGGCAGTGGGTCATATCAGGTGGATCAAAACTGAAATCGCAAACGATGCAGGTGTTGGGGACCGCCGTCGGGACAGGGCGCGCAAGATAGTACTGACCGCGCGTGCCCCATGCGATCAGCGGTGCCAGCGCGAAGGAACTGCCAAGCGCTATGAAACTTGATAGGGCGTCGGCGAGCGGACCAAAGACCCCGCCAAATGACAGCAATGACAGCACGCAGGCCGTTGCCGTGGCCCCGATACCGACTGGGTTGAAGTCGTAAAGATGGGCACGGCGAAACTCGATGCCCGGCGGGCTAAGTCCCAATGGTTTATTGACCACCAGATCCGCGACCAGGGCCCCGATCCAGGCCAGCGCCACATGCGAGTACAGCGCGAGGGTCGCCTCCAGCGCGCCGAAGACACCAAGCTCCATCAGCATCAGCGCGATACCGACGTTGAACACCAGCCAGACCACGCGACCGGGATGGGCATGGGTCAGGCGCGAGAAGAAGTTCGACCACGCGATTGAGCCAGCGTAGGCGTTGGTTACGTTGATCTTGAGTTGGCTGAGGATGACAAAGCTGCTGGTGAGCACGATGACCAGCAACGGTGAGCCGAGTGCCATGTCAAAGACGTTTTCGTACATGCGGGTCGGATCGCTGGCAAGCGCATCCGGGACGCCGCTTGCGAGCGCCAGAACCACCAGATAGGAGCCCGCGAGCATCTTGAACATGCCCAGGACCGACCAGCCGGGGCCCGCAACCAGTACGGCGGCCCACCAGCGTCGCTTGTCCGACGGCGTATGGGGTTTCGGCAGGAACCGCAGGTAGTCTACCTGCTCTCCGACCTGCGCGATCAGGGAAAAGATCACACCGGATGCGGCGCCCAGCAAAATGAGCTTTCCGGCCTCATGCGTTTCGGTGCCCGATTTGCCCTCGAAGCTGGACCATGCCTCAAAGTCGTAGCCCACGAACGCGAGAATGAGAAACGGCGTGATGTGCAGGACTGCCCAGAAGGGCTGCGTCCAGGTCTGAAAGGTCGAAATCTTCGAAAATCCGTTGATGACGAGCGGAATGACGACGACGGCGCTGATCAGATAGCCGAGCACCAGCGGTATGCCGAGGCAGTACTCCAGCGCGAGTGCCAGAATGGCGGCCTCGAGTGCGAAAAAGATAAAGGTGAAGGTGGCGTAGATCAGTGAGGTGATGGTCGATCCGATGTAGCCGAAACCCGCACCGCGGGTCAGCAGGTCGATGTCGACACCGTAGCGCGCAGCATAATAGCTGATCGGGAAGGCCGTCAGGAACAGAAAGGCACCGACAAGCATGATCGCGGTGACCGCAATGTCAAAGCCGTAGGACAGGGTCAGCGCACCGCCGATGGCTTCCAGCGCAAGAAACGAGATCGAGCCGATGGCGGTGTTGGCAACGCGTCCGTAGGACCACCGGCGCGCCCGGTGCGCCGTGAAACGCAGCGCAAAATCTTCCATGGTCTCATTGGCGACCCAGCGGTTGTACTGCCTCTTTTCCTTGGTCGCACGATACATCATCGCCATGAAGTACCCCGATCCTTTCTCCCGCGCCCACCGCCGGGAACATCGCCGAAAACCGTGCGCTGCCGGGTCCTCCAAACCCGATCCGCTCTCACGTCAGGGAATTGGTACAGCGTATTTATGCGCAGCGGCATACGTCAATCGACGTATACGCACCCGCCGTTGGTTAACGGATGTTGAAAGCGAGCCGCACAGATTCTGCACATGCATACAACTATATCGAGAGGATTATTCATGTCTGACGGGAAGTTACCAAACATCAAGGGCGGCACGAGCCGTCGTGCCTTCATGGCCGGTACGGCCGCGATGACCGCATCGCTTTTTGTGCCAAAGGGATTGCGGGCGCAGGATTACGCGACCGCTGACATCAATACCACGGGGCTTGCGGTCACGGATGATACGGTGACGATCGGTATCCTGCACTCCGTCACGGGTACGATGGCGATCTCCGAAACAGGCTCGGTGCAGGCCGAAAAGCTGGCGATCTCACAGATCAATGCCCAGGGCGGTATTCTTGGTCGCAAGATCGAATACATTCAGGAGGACGGCGCGTCCGATTGGCCGACCTTTGCGGAAAAGGCCCGCAAGCTGCTGGTCAATGACAAGGTCGCCTCCGTCATGGGATGCTGGACGTCTGCCTCGCGCAAGGCGGTGCTGCCGGTCTTCGAGCAGCATAACGGGTTTCTCTACTATCCGACATTCTATGAAGGGCTCGAGCAGTCTCCGAACGTGATCTACACCGGTCAGGAAGCGACCCAGCAGATCATCGCGGGGCTCGATTGGGTCAGCGAAACCAAAGGCGCGAAGACATTCTATCTGCTGGGCTCTGACTACATCTGGCCCCGGACATCGAACAAGATCGCTCGAAAGCACATCGAGAATTTCCTCGAAGGGTCCCGCGTTCTGGGCGAAGAATACTACCCTCTCGGTCACACGCAGTTCAATTCGGTCATCAACAAGATCCGCCTGCGCAAGCCCGACGTCATCTATGCCATCGTCGTCGGCGGTTCCAACGTCGCATTCTACAAGCAGCTCAAGGCCGCTGGCATCGATCCTGCCGGGGAAAGCCCGCTCGTCCTGACCATTTCGGTAACCGAGGACGAGATCCGCGGGATCGGTGGCGAGAACATCGAGGGCACCTATGCCTGCATGAAGTATTTCCAGAGCTTGGAGAACGAGAACAACATCGCTTTCGTCGAGGCTTTCCAAGATATGTGGGGCGATGACATGGTCATCGGCGACGTCACCCAGGCGGCCTATCTCGGGCCGTGGCTGTGGAAGGCTGCGGTGGAAAAAGCAGGCTCGTTCGATGTCGACAAGGTCCGCGAGGCGAGCCCGGGCATCGAGTTCGAGGGTGCGCCAGAAGGCTACGTCAAAATCCACGAGAACCATCACCTGTGGTCCAAGACCCGCGTCGGCAGAGCCCAGGCGGACGGGCAGTATGAGGTCGTGTTTGAGACGGCGGAACTGGTCGAGCCGGATCCCTTCCCCGAAGGCTACCAGTAACCACCGCTGCGGGTGGCGCCCGGGATCGGGCGCCGCCGTTTTCCCGTTTCCCCAACCGACAAAGGCAGCCGATGTTTTCCGATTATTCCATGAGCGAGCTTGGCGCGATCTTTGCCATGCAAGGGTTTGCCGGTCTGATCCTGTTTTCTGTCTTTGTGCTGATGGCGCTCGGGCTTGCCATCATCTTTGGCCAGATGGGCGTCATCAACATGGCGCATGGGGAGTTCATGATCCTCGGCGCCTACATGACCTATCTGACGTCGAACGCCTTTGCGGATTACATGCCCGCACTCTTCGGCGGGTATTTCTTTTTCGCGATGGTGATCGCCTTTCTGGCGTCGGGCCTGCTCGGGCTGCTGGTGGAATGGTCGATCATCCGGCATCTCTACAAGCGCCCCCTCGATACGCTTCTGGCGACCTGGGGGCTGAGCCTGATCCTGCAGCAGATCTATCGCAGCGTATTCGGCGCGCGAGAGGTCGGCGTCAGCATACCTGACTGGATGATGGGATCGCTGCCGCTCACCGATCTGGTCGAAGTGCCCATCAACGGCATCTTCGTCATGGTCCTCGCCGTGACCATTTCGCTTGGCGTCTACTTTCTGATGTTCCGCTCGTCCTGGGGTCTACAGGTGCGGGCGATCAGCCAGAACCGCGTGATGGCCGATGCGGTGGGGATCAATACCGCCTGGACCGATCGGCTGACCTTTGGCATCGGCTGCGGGGTGGCTGGCGTGGCGGGGTCGGCTTTCACAATGATCGGCTCAACCGGACCGACGGCGGGCCAGCTTTATATCGTCGATACCTTTCTGGTCGTTGTCTTCGGGGGCACCGGCAGCCTTTTGGGGACGATCGCCAGCGCCTTTTCGATCAGCCAGGCGCAATCGATCATGGAGTTCTTCCTTTCCGGTTCCATGGCCAAGGTGCTCACGCTTCTGGTGGTGGTCGGTATCCTGATGATCCGGCCCCAGGGGCTCTTCTCCCTCAAGTTGCGCAAGTAAGGAGCAGGCAAATGAGCCTCCGTTCGAACCGCCTTTTCTCTGTGCAGGACATCATCGGCTTTGCTATCCTCGCGGCGGTGATCTTTGTCCTGCTGCCGCTCGCGCTGGATGACTTTCGGCTGAACCTCTTCGGCAAATACCTCACCTACGCCTTCGTCGCAGTAGGGCTGGTGCTTTGCTGGGGTGCGGGGGGGATCCTCAGCCTCGGGCAAGGCGTCTTCTTTGGCCTCGGTGGTTACTGCATGGCGATGTTTCTCAAACTCGAAGCCTCCACCCCAGAGAACACCGCAATCCAGTCGACACCCGGCATCCCCGATTTCATGGACTGGAACCAGCTCACCGCCTTGCCGTGGTGGTGGGAACCTTTCAACAGCCTGGCCTTCGCGCTTTTCGCAGTCGTCGCGGTGCCGGTGACCTTTGCCTTCATCATTGGTGTGGCCATGTTCCGGCGCCGGGTGGGCGGGGTCTATTTCGCGATCATCACGCAGGCCTTCGCCGCAATCCTGACGATCCTGATCATCGGGCAGCAGGGCTTCACCGGCGGTGTTAACGGGATCACCGATCTGCGAACCCTCCAGGGCTGGGACATCCGCACCGACAGTGCCAAGGAGACGCTCTACTATGTCAACGGCGTGTTGCTTTTCGCCTGTCTCTTCATTGCGCAATTCGTGCGGAAATCGAAACTGGGGCGTCTTCTGATCGCCATGCGCGATCAGGAAGACCGGGTGCGGTTTTCTGGATATGACGTGGCCAGTTTCAAGATCTTCATTTTCTGCCTGGGGGCTGCCTTTGCTGGCATCGGCGGGGCGATGTTCACGCTGCAGGTGGGCTTTATGTCGCCAACGCTCGTGGGCATCGTGCCGTCCATCGAAATGGTGATCTTCTGCGCGGTCGGCGGGCGGTTGTCGATCATCGGGGCGGTCTACGGTGCGCTGCTGGTCAACTGGGCCAAGACCTCTCTGTCCGAAAGCTTTCCCGAGCTTTGGTTGCTGGGGCTGGGTGCTCTTTTCATCGCGGTGGTGATGGCCTTTCCGAACGGGCTGGCGGGCGTCTACGCCGAGTATGTGGCACCCCGCATCGCGCGTCTCTTCTCAAGATCGCCACCGGGTGCACCGATGACCGAAGACCGTGCCCGCACCCTTGCGGAATAGGAGACAAAGTCGTGCTGGACACCAATCCCAATTTTGTTCTGGCTGTCGAAGGCCTCACCGTCTCATTCGACGGCTTCAAGGCGGTGGACGATCTGAGCTTTTACGTCGAGCCCAACGAGTGCCGCGTGATCATCGGGCCGAACGGTGCGGGCAAGACGACTGTGCTCGACCTTCTTTGCGGGCGCACCAAGGCGACGGCGGGTTCAGCGAATTTCAAAGGTCACGAGCTTCTGAGCATGCGCGAGGACCAGATCGTCCATGCCGGGGTGGGTCGAAAATTTCAGACGCCATCGGTCTACGAGGATCTCACCGTTTTTGAAAATCTCGAACTGTCCTATCCGCATGGCTACAGCGTCTTTGGTGCGCTGGCCTTCCGGCGCAGTGCCGCGGTCCGGTCCCGGATCAAGGAAATTGCCGAGATGATCTTTCTCGACACGCTGCTGGAGGAAAAAGCCGCCTTTCTCAGCCACGGGCAAAAACAGTGGCTGGAGATCGGCATGCTGCTGATCCAGGACCCTGAGCTGTTGATGCTGGACGAACCGGTGGCGGGCATGTCCGTGGCAGAGCGCAAGAGCACCGCGACCCTGCTCCGGACCATCGTTGCCGACCGGTCGGTGATCGTGATCGAACACGACATGGGCTTTGTCGCGGACATCGCCACCCGCGTGACCGTCATGCATCAGGGCAAAGTGCTGTCAGAAGGCTCAATGGAGCGGGTTCAGAGCGACCCTCGCGTCATCGAAGTCTACCTCGGCCATTGAAGGAGACCGCCATGCTGTCCATCCAGAACCTCCGCGCGGCCTATGGCGCCTCCGAAGTGCTGCATGGCATCGATCTTGAAGTTCAGGCTGGTCAGATCGTCGCCGTCATGGGCCGCAACGGCATGGGCAAGACGACGCTGATGAAAACCCTCATGGGCATCGTGCCGGAGGCCGGTGGCGAAACGCGGGTGGGCGAGACGTCGATTGGTGGCATGAAACCGCATCAGCGCGTTGCCGCCGGTGTCGCCTATGTGCCGCAGGGCCGCATGATCTTTTCCGCGATGACCGTCCGGGAAAACATCGAAACCGGGCTTACGACTACGAGCGCCAGCACGGTGCCAGGCGAGATCTACGAGCTGTTCCCTGTGTTGCTCGAAATGAAATCGCGACGCGGCGGAAACCTGTCGGGCGGCCAGCAGCAGCAGCTTGCCATCGCACGGGCATTGGCCTCGGATCCCAAGGTATTGCTGCTTGATGAGCCGACCGAAGGCATCCAGCCGTCGATTATCCGGGAAATGGCCCGCACTCTGCGTCAAATCCGCGACCGCAAGGGTCTGACCATTGTGGTGTCCGAACAGGTGCTGAGCTTTGCGCTGGATGTGGCCGACCGGGTCATCGTTATCGAAAACGGCACCTTCGTGCATGACAGCCCGCGCGCTGGCATCGACGAGGCACGTGTGTCGAAATTCCTATCGGTCTGAGCAAGATAACCAAGCAGAGAGGATACATCATGGCTGAAACACTGATCTCCGTGGATCTGAGCGAGAGCCCTCACACCAACGAGAATGTGCACAACCGTTGGCATCCCGACATCCCGATCAACGTCTGGGTGAAGCCGGGAGATGATTTCAAGATCGAGACCTACGATTGGACGGGCGGCCAGATCAAGAACGACGACGATGCCGTCGACGTGCGCGATGTGGAGCTTGAACAGGTGCACTATCTCTCCGGTCCTATCGGGGTGAAAGGCGCGGAGCCCGGCGATCTGCTGGTGGTCGACATTCTCGACATCGGTGCTGTCGAAGAGATGAACTGGGGCTTCAACGGTTTCTTTTCCAAAAACAACGGTGGCGGTTTCCTGACCGATCATTTTCCTGCCGCGCAGAAATCGATCTGGGATTTCGACGGTATGTTCACCAAATCCCGTCATGTGCCCGGGGTGAAATATGCCGGATTGATCCACCCCGGCCTGATTGGCTGTTTGCCGGATCGCAAGATGCTCGATATGTGGAACAGCCGCGAGACAAAGCTCTTCAACACCGATCCCGACAGGGTGCCGCCGTTGGCCGCGCTGCCCAACACGCAAAGCGCGCACATGGGCGCAATGCAGGGCGATCTGCGCGACAAGGCTGCAACCGAGGCTGCGCGTACTGTGCCCCCGCGCGAGCATGGCGGCAATTGCGACATCAAGGATCTCAGCCGCGGCTGCAAGATCTACTTCCCCGTCTACGTTGATGGCGCGGGTCTCTCGATGGGCGATCTGCACTTCAGCCAGGGCGATGGCGAGATTACCTTTTGCGGCGCGATTGAGATGGCTGGCTGGCTGCATCTGAAGGTTGATCTGATCAAAGACGGCATGAAGAAATACGGGATCAGGAACCCGATCTTCAAACCGTCGCCGATCAAACCGGTCTACGATGACTATCTGATCTTTGAGGGTATCTCTGTCGATGAAAGCGGCGAACAACACTACCTCGATGTGCATATTGCCTATCGTCAGGCCTGTCTCAACGCCATCGAATACCTCAAGAAATTCGGCTACACTGGTGCACAGGCCTACTCGATCCTCGGCACGGCGCCGGTTCAGGGGCATATCTCCGGCGTGGTGGATATTCCCAATGCCTGTGCCACGCTCTGGCTGCCCAACGAGATTTTCGAATGGGACATGATGCCGAACGCCGAGGGGCCGACCACGTACCTTGACGGCTCTGTCGACATGCCGATCGCGCATGATCTCTAGTCTCATGGGCCTCCGTCCGCGGAGGCCCATTCATCATGATAACAGGAGCGGCAAATGCCCCTTTACGACTATCTTTGCGAAACCTGCGGACCGTTCACAGCGTTTGCCAAGCTTGATCAGTACGCCGACCCCATCGCGTGCCCGGATTGCACGGCCACCGCCCCTCGGGTCATGATGAATGCGCCGCGGCTTGCGATCATGAATGGCAGCACACGCGTAGCCCACGCGACGAATGAACGCAGTGCCGACAGCCCGAAAAGATCCAGCCACGGTCCCGGTTGTGCCTGTTGTTCTTCCGGAAAATCCCGACCGTCAAAGACACTGCATCACGCGGACGGCGCGAAATCATTTCCCACTAAACGACCTTGGATGATTTCGCATTAGGTTGCGGCAACAGGATTGGTTGGTTCTGTCGCAAACTTAGCGGATGACAGCCATCCCAGAAGCCAGGCATTCGCTCGGACGGTACGCAGATTGACGATTGCGACCTCCGCATCCTCCGGGCTTGTTTGATCAGGGCGGTGATGACGCTCTGCGTGTCATTGTTTGCGATCTTTTCCAGCATCACGAAGCGTGAATGCCGCTCGACCAGCGTGCCGATATATCTGGTATTGGCGCCAATGATCAGATCACCTTTCCAGTGGCCAGGCACGGCGCGTTTCCCAATGTCGGGCGGGCGCTCACTGTTCGGCGCTGCATCATTGATCTTCCGTGGTTTCGACCCCTTCTGCGTTGCATGCCGGGACCCTTGGATGGCGCGTGGGCTGCGCAGGCATCGCTGAAGTTTGGTTTTTGGAATACCGCGCGTCTGCGCGTAGAGGCTGCGATAGATTGTTTCGTGGCTCACAGGCTCTTGCTCCTCCTCCGGAGGCCTGCGCATCAGCCATTCGGAAATCTGCTGAGGCGACCACTTCAATCGCAGCTTTCGAGCAATGAACGGGCACAAAAACCTCGTTGAAAGAGAGCGTACAGGCCTTGGGTCGCTTTGCGGAGTTGCATGCGCGTTGATCGGATTGAGCTGCGCGATACGAAATGCGCCCGCCGTTTCTGCGAACCTCCCGTCTGATCGTCGATGGGGGGCGCGTGGATGCGCTCATGATCCGTGTGCAGCACAAGCTCAACTCACACAACGTGTCGGAGGCGCTGACGAAGCTGGTCATCTTGTGTGGCCCGCCGGAGTAAATGCGTTCGCTTAACAGCCCCCAATTCATGGCGCAAAAAGCGGGGGATTGGTTTACAGCTGTCGGCGCCCAGACAGCTTACCTTGAGCCAGGACCACCTCGGGAGAGCAGATACTGCGAGAGCTTTACTGCGCAATCCAGGGATGAACTGCTAAACGGTGAACTCTTGGATAGCCCGCAAGAAGCCCGTGTCCTCATCAGACAGTGGCGCTTCCGCTACAACGTCGCAAAGATACACAGCGCGTTGGATCATCAGCCTCCCGCGTGGAGGGCGTCGTATAGACATACCAGAAGCCGACGATGCACGAACACCAAATATCCACCACCCCATGTGGCCATACCGCTGCAGCGTCAGCGTGCCAAAACAACGTCGGCCCTAATGTCGAGATCGTCTTCGATGGCATCCAGCAAATAGGTCGCCACGGCCGAGCGGGATACCAGCCCGTTCCGCCAGGTCTTGGGATCTCTCAGAACCGTTGGGGGTGTAGCTGACCCGTTCGTCAGGATCACTGGCCGAACGATCGTCCAGTCAAGGGCGCTGTCCATGATCAATGCTTCTTGCCGGTCCTTGTCGGCATAGGGGCGGCCAAGAACGGCGCGATGGCCAAGGCGCTCGATACTGCTCATGGCGGATTTTGAGCGACCAGCGCCGAAGCCGGTCACGACCACAAGCCGCGTTACACTCGCTTCAGACATCGCCGGTAGCAGAACTCGGGTCGTTTCAGAAAACAGCGTCTCCTCTTCCCACAGCATCGAAAGGCGTTCTTTGATGCCTAACGCGTAGATAACTGCCCGTGTACCAGCGAGGGCCTTTTTGACATCGTCCGACGATAGCGCGTCGCCGGGAAATGGCTCGACAAGCTCGGTCGCGTCCAGCTTGTCCGCCCCGCGCGCGAAGGCTCGCGCTGGCACACCACGCGATTGCGCTTCTTTCAACGCAGCGGCGCCAATGCCAGAGGTGGCGCCGAGGATCAGGATAGGCCCGCTCAATTCATCAGATCCTCAAAGAGGCTGTGGTAAGCGCGATGCTGGGCCAGATCGCGCTTGGTGATCGCCGCCCGAGACTGCCTTTCGGAGATGGCTTCCCAAGGTTGATCGACGCTGGGCACCTGCCGACCCGGGCGGTCGCAGGCTGGCAGAATGGATCGTTTGGCATCCGTTTGAGTGGTCATCTCTGATTTCTCCGTAGGTCAGTAGATATTTGATGACGGGCTGACGTTTTTGGTCGCTCCCCGGCATTAACGTCCGAAAATTCATTTCGTTCCGTATGAGTTGGACGGGCAAGTTTCCTTTCGACCCCTGGCCGTGCCGCGTCTTTGTGTCGGGGAGCCGTGGCATCTGCCGCGCGCCATCCAGTCCGACTGACAGCATGAACAGCCTAACAAAAACCATCGCCCCAGCAACAAAACAGGTGCGGGGATGCCGTGGTCGGGCAAAGGTTCAGCTCGCCGCTCAACAAAGGAGTGCACGTGGCCCCGCGCAACAGGTGGGCCGGCGACAGCCTAGAGAGTGGCGGAAACCAATTGTGGGCAATGATCGGGCAAATCGCTCGCTTTGCATGAGATGGCACTTCGCCCTTGAGGGCGAGCCCCACGGCGGTGGCTCTTCGCAGGCACGGGTGGCGGCCTGAAATCAAGTTTCTCCCATCACTTGCTCTGATCCATATCGGTGGAGAGCTGCGGGTGTTCGTCGCGTGATGGATGGGCGATGCTGTGACGGATGGATGCCTCAGAATTGTAGACCATCGCTGCCTTCCCGCTATGTCACCTAACACATGCCGGCCGCTGCCGTGTCGTCTGCGTGCAAGATCGGCTGGCAGCACACCCGAGAGTTCAACCGACTTGGAGTATCAGAAAATGAAGGCGTCTGACCTTTTCATCAAATGCCTCGAAGCAGAAGGTATTGAGCGCATCTACGGCGTCCCTGGTGAAGAGAACGCTGATTTCATGAAGTCACTTGAAGGCTCGTCTATCGACTTCATCCTGACACGCCACGAACAGGGCGCTGCATTCATGGCGGGGGTCTACGGGCGCCTGACAGGAAAGGTTGGCGTTTGCCTGGGCACGCTCGGTCCCGGCGCGACAAATCTGATCACCGGTGTAGCCGACAGCAATATGGATCGCGCACCCGTTCTGGTGATCACGGGACAAGGTGCGCTGACACGTCAGCACAAGGAAAGCCACCAGGTGATGAACGTGGTCGAGATGTACAGGCCCGTCACAAAGTGGAGCTGCGCTATCAATCATCCCGATAATATTCCTGAGATCGTGCACAAGGCGGTCAAGCTTGCGATCGCCGAGAAGCCGGGCGCCTGCCATATCGAACTGGCCGAAGACGTGGCGGCAATTGAAACGGAGGCGGTACCTCTGCGCTCGTCCCGGGTGCGAAGACCGGTGCCTGATGACAAGATCATAGACCAGGTCTGGGAGCGCCTGAAATCGGCCAAGTCACCGCTCATTATCGCGGGCAACGGGGCGATACGGACCCGCGCCAGTCAGCAATTGCGACAGCTCTGCGCGACAACGGGGATTGGTGCGCTCATGACGTTTATGGCCAAGGGCGCGCTGGATCTGGATGACCCACAGTGCCTTTACACTGTCGGGATGGGACAGCGGGATTATCCCCAGCTTGCCATCAACGCGGCGGACCTCATTCTGACGGTGGGCTACGACCCGGTGGAGTATGGACCGTCGAAATGGAACGCGGAATGTACCAAGGCGATCATTCATATGGATTTTGAGCCAGCGGAAAGCGATCAATACTATCAGCCTGATATCGAAGTCATTGGCGATCTGGCGCACGGTCTTGCGGCACTGAACGCGCGGATTTCGCGCGAAGGTGCACCGACTTATGATCTGAGCGCACAACGCACGCTGCGCGACAAGATGCAGGCCGAGTTTGCCGAACATGCTGCGGACGCCGCCACAGGACTCATTCGCCCACAAAAGGCCGTGGCCGACGCCCGCGCGGTCTTGGGTGCCGCCGATATCCTGTTGTCCGGTGTCGGTGCCCACAAGATGTGGGTGGCGCGCCATTATCAATCGCACGAACCCAACACCTGTTTGATCTCAAACGGGTTTTGTTCGATGGGCATGCCGCTCCCCGGCGCGATCGCGGCGAGACACGCCGTGCCGGAGGCGCGCGTTCTGGCGATTGTCGGCGATGGCGACGTCATGATGAACGTTCAGGAGATGGAAACGGCCTCGCGGCTCGGCTCCGACATCGCGGTGCTGGTCTGGGAAGACCGCGAATATGGTCTGATCGCGTGGAAGCAAGAACAGGACTTTGGCTCGCACACCGATCTGTCCTTCGACAATCCGGATTGGGCAAAGCTCTGCGCGTCCATGGGGTGGCACCATCAATTCTGCGAGGAAGCCAGCGATCTGCAGGATTGTCTGCGAGGCGCCCTGGATCACGACGGGCCTGCGATGGTGGTGATCCCCGTCGACTACCGGGAAAACATGGCGCTGACCCGGCGACTGGGTACCATTGATCAAACCTTTTGATGGTCCGCTGCGGAACCAAGCGCTGATCTTGATGTTGGGACGGGTAACCGCATTCAGA
The DNA here is from genome assembly GCF_947496515.1 of uncultured Roseobacter sp. GTDB lineage: Bacteria > Pseudomonadota > Alphaproteobacteria > Rhodobacterales > Rhodobacteraceae > Roseobacter. The sequence continues at coordinate 228,558 of NZ_CANMDB010000007.1, forward strand.
GAGGTGAACGCAAGATGACGACTGATAAAGAGCAATTCTGGGACATTATCGCCGAGCTGTCGGTCTGCATGGTAACCACACGAGATGGCGGTGTTATGCGCTCGCGTCCGATGGCGCCCTATATCGACAAAGGCGCGCGGACCATTCAGTTCATGACCGATGGCGACAGCGCCAAAGTGTTCGAGCTCGACGCCAATCAGGACATTGCCCTGAGCTTCTCAAATCCAGGCAAGATGTTGTTCGCATCGGTTTCTGGTCGCGGTGTCGTCAGTCGTGACCGCGCGCTGATCAAAGAGCTCTGGGGATCCTACGCGGACGTCTTCTTTGGCGGCAACCCCGAGGAGGCGGACGTCGCAATCGTCAAGATCGAGCCGACACAGGCCGAATTCTGGGACAACCGCGGGGGCAAGATCGCCATGGCAGCCGAGCTAACCCGCGCGTACTTCACGGATCATGGGCCAAACCTCGGAGAAAACGTCAAGCTCGATACCGTCACATAAGCTCTGTAAGCGAATTCCTCACATCAACGCGCGGAACCGTGGAAGATGGCTGCCCTCAGCTGATGACCGGTTTGCTGATCGCGGCGGGTCTCTGCTGTCCGGAAATCTCAATCCCGAGCGTCGGTTCGCGAGGTCAAGCCGTAAGCTGCAAGAATTCCCGTTGGAGCGGGAGTGGCCGTCGGTTGTGAAGGTGACGCATCACCAGTTGTTTGCCTAGGCGGCAGGGCACCAGCGGTCGTGCGAGCGCGGGCTGGGAAAGTATCAGGTTCGATAGGGCGTTAAACAGCGCTGCAAGCGCGGACCTGTCCAGTGTTTTGAGTGCCTGTTTGCCATCACAAAAACTCTCCATCGCGGATCCTTCCGCCACGAGAACAGCGTGGCGTCTCAATACTACGTCATATTAGGTGACCGGCGCGTTCCCTTTCGAAATATCGCCCCCCGGCATGCCGATAAGGCTCCTGGCGGCGATCAGTACCTCGAATGTACCGAACGTGCGTTGCGTGATCTTTCCCGCGATAAGGATCCGGTGATGTTGACAGATCCGCACATCCCGTCGCGGAGTATTTTGGCCCACAGCTCCTTTTCGAACCAAGATGGGCCGCTGACCGGGATGGTGCCTCAACTGTTCGGCTTTGACACGCGTCGACGAGATCCACCTGACCTGATCAACGGCACAGTCCAATGTCCGCTGTATCGAGCCGAGACGTATATCCTCTAATGGGATTGCGCCATCCGGGGCTTCCAGAAGCGTACCCTGACAAAAACAGACGTCCGCAGCGCCGGGCTTGGCGGATCTGTCATCTTGGAACGCGTCTCCCCCGTCCCCTTTGGATAGAGTTGCCTTCGCGGCTGTTTCCGAAGCTCTAGCCGATCCAGAATGCGTTGCCGAGCTGGAAAACTCAGAGTATAGGCAATCCATGCTGTCATCTTTAGCTGACGCGTAATGCAAGTCAAAAATGACACTTCTGACTAGTGGAATTTTGCTGCTGAGCGATGGTATGAGGTATCAAAAGACAGGCTGCAACTATGAACGATGTTGGCTCTGACAAGGAGCAATATCTCAGAATATATAATTATTTCAGTATATTATGAGAGATTCGAACAAAAAGATACAGAATGCTTGCATTGTTCCGATGGGGTCTCGGTGTTGTCACCGGTTTGTCTCCTGCAACTCGCGCAGCCTCTTGATACAATAGAGGTTTTAACTGCCAGCCGAACGTTTAAGCGACCTCGGAGACAGACTCAGACCGAGAAGAGAGTGTAAGCCATGCGTCTTTAGACTGTCTGCGTCGGCGAGTGGTGACAGCTCAGTTTACCCTAGCCAGTGCGGTATCTATTTGCCTAAGCAAACTCTCGGAGGTGAACGGCTTTTGTACGACCGGCGCCTTTGGGTATTCGGTTAGCATGTTTTCGACATCGCCATACCCCGTAGCCAGCACAAACGGAATGCCCATAGCATCCAGCTTTTGAGCCACTGGAAGAGACGTTTGACTTCCCAGGTTTATATCCAACACGGCCAAGGTGATCTCTTCATCAGCCATGATCTCTAGCGCATCATCGACTGAACTGGCGAGCCTAACTGCTTTGGCGCCATGCGCGGTCATGATGTCGGAGGCGTCAAGCGCGATCACCATATTGTCTTCAAGGATGAGGACTGTACCCGAAAGCTCTTTGCGGGTTGTGGGCTCTGCAGGCTCCTCCTTGGCAGGGCTTTCGATTGCTTCAAGCGTCCCTTTGGAAACAAATCTTGACGGGATCATGATATCGGCTTCGAACCCTGCCAGTTTGAAACGCGTCTCGACCTTGCCTTTCAGCTCAAACGGGACTGTGCGCTCGATGATGGTTGAGCCGAAACCCCGACGGGTCGGAGCCTGAACCGGTGGCCCGCCCTGTTCGCGCCACTTGATAAAGAGAGCCCCATCGTCAGTGATATCCAGATTGATGCTGACACGGCCCGCGCGATCGGTGAGCGCCCCGTATTTTGCGGAGTTCGTCACCAATTCATGAATGACGAGAGCCATGGTCGAAAAAGCTTCCGGCTCCAGCATCGGGGCGTCACCAGAGATATTCAAACGGTCATTCTGACCGGTCAGGTAGGCATTGACCTCCACCTCGATCATCTCCCGCAACGCCGTTGGTGCCCATTCCTGTCGTGTCAGTTGATCATGTGCACGTGCCAGCGACTGAATCCTGCCATCAAGAACCTTGGTATATGCCTCAATGGTGGTCGTTCCGGCTTTGCTTTGCGACACGAGGCCTTGGATCAGGTTCAAAATGTTCCGCACCCGGTGATTGAGTTCGGCAATCAGCAGTTCTTGCTTTTCGGCAGCAGCTTTGCGATCGGCGTTGGCTTCATCCGTCAGCTTCAGCACTATTTCAATCAGGGATATCCGCAGCGCTTCTGCCGCGCGCAACTCGCTCTCAGACCACGGCTCCGAGGTATGGCGCACCATTTCCGTCCACGCCTCAAAGCTTTTACGGGGTGTCAGGCGAACGCCATTCGGACCCATTTCAACGGGTTTCTCCGGGTTTCCGGCCCACCGGACCGAACGTGCAATCTCGTGGCGAAAGAACACAATATAGTCCCGCGGCGTCCGCGAAATCGGCACGGCAATAAGCCCGGCGACACGATCCCCTATGATCTCTGCATCTGGATAGTTTTCGATCAGACTGTCTGTGGCAAAGATCGTTCCGGTTGGCGCAGTGTTCAGAAAGCGCGCCAGACGTTTGAATTCCTCGGCGGTCGGGGCTGAGCCACGCGCGGTGTAGCGACCTTCGGAAAAGACGGCGACACCATCGCTTGCGACGATCCGGGACAATTCGTCTGCGATGACTTCAAAGCTGTCGACAAGATCACCGCCGGCGGACAGGCGCACCATAAGGCGGTCATGCAAATCGCGCGAGGCACGCTCTTCGTCGCGTATCGCGGCCTCCACCTTGCGCTCAAGCTCATAGGAGAACAATTGTGCAAACAGCTCAATGGCCGTCCGACGCTCGTAATCGGCATAACGAGGAGATCGGTGGTGACAGGCAAATAGCCCCCAGAGCTCTCCGTCTTTCAGAATTGAGACCGACATTGATGCAGCGACACCCATATTGCGCAGGTATTCGAGGTGGATCGGCGATACGGCGCGGGTGACCGACAAGGAAAGATCCAAGGGGTCACCGTGGGGGTTCTTCTCCGGGATGATGGGCGATACGTCCCCGTTCACATCGGCAATCAGGCGAAGCGTGCTGCGCTTGTATAACTCGCGTGCCTGCTTGGGGATGTCACTTGCCGGATATCTAAGTCCCAGAAACGGCTCCATTCCGGTCGCATGGCGCTCCGCTATAACCTCGCCCGACCCATCTGGTGCAAAGCGGTACACCATCACTCGGTCGAAACCCGACATTATCTGCAGTGCGGTAGCCGCTTCTTGCGCGGCAGAAAGGACAGTCTCTCTCTTGCCGACACGCGCAATAAGGGGCTGGACCAGCGCCAGATCATTGCGGTCCTGTCCATCGACTTTTTCCTCGAACTCGAAGATGTAGGATTGACCGGACGCATGGATGGAAATGTCGAATAACCTTCCGTTGTCCTGAACATCATACCCAAAGAGACGGCTGATCGCTGCACCACCGCTGCTGCTGATTTGCAGCTTCGTCCGAAGATCGTGAATGGTCTGCGACGGCAGCAGATCAATCAGCCGCTGTCCAACGGCAGCTTCCGGGTCAATGCCCAGGAGAAGCGCGCAATTCGCTGACAGATGGTTGACCATGAAATCCGCTGATGTCGAGATGAGACACCCGTAGCCCTGCACGTTTCCAAGCAAATGGATAGGCTCGCGGTCACAGTTCGTGAGATCGACAGCAGGCGTTGCCCTGTTTTCGATGTCGCGCTTTTTCACTAGGCTAACTCCGCGCTCCGAGGCCATTGTGCTGCTGGCGCACAAGCTGTGGCGTGGAACAACGCAAACAGCATTTTTGTATCGTGGATAATTGCTTTCGCACGTTCGCTATGCACCGGGACGTTGGAAAGCTGGTCGCAGATTCTGCGCCAGCGACCGGGCACCGGCGCAAACGAGAAATATGCACACGCCCGTCGGACCGTGGGGTCGCTCGCTGCCAGCCATCTGTTCCTGAGCACTTTGCTCCCAAGACGAGAGCCTTCAACCACGTAGTCGACCGCCAGCCTGTCTGGCTTTCGAACAATGGACCCGACACATATGGTTTCTGCACCACCCAATATCGCCAGGTCGGCGCCGATCCGGCGCACCATCTCATCCAGACCGTGCCATGCGTCGCTTTCCACCGTCACACGGTCACGGATATACCGAAAACAGCTTTGGTGGATCGAGAGGAACCGCCCAAACCCGTCGACTGTCGCAAGATCGATGGACGACATCAGCATATCCACTCGCTCATGTTCCGCCCGTGTCTCAATCTTCAAAACCTGTCGAAAATCTGCACACATAGATGGCCGCCCTTCATCCGGTTTATCTTTACTTCAGGTAAGGCGGTTCGCGCTACCGAGAGTTCCAGCCGCCTTCAGTCCTGCAAACCCTGACGCCTGTCAATAAACTATGACATAGCAAGATGAGACGCTGAACTTCGATGTTGATTGGAAAGGCTGCTTCGTCGCGTTTTTATCGTCAGGGGAGGTCATCTCGGCCGCCGTTCACGCCCCAAGGCTGTCGTACATCTAAACCGGACCCCGTTGCCCAACAGCCATTTTCAGATCATTTGCGGTGTTTCGATCCAGCCTATGGTTACAATCGCCGGTCTGAGTGATTTTAAACGCGTCATCGGTTGCGCCCGTCGCGTTTCAAACCGGTGATCCTGCTGGACGACGTTGTCGAGACACTTGGCCCGGTAGACCCCGAGCCGCGGCGATCGAGCGCCCTACCATATGCTGGCTGTGGGTGTCTGCTCAGGTGAATAAGCTACCACGCTGAATTCGCGAGATGAATCCCTCATGGGATTTGTGCAACAGAGCCGAGGGCCGCCTTTCCTCGCAGGGGATGCCAACTGCTTTTGGCACGTTCAATGCCGGCGGAGCAGGAGCAATCCACCACACTCGTTATGCCGACTGCGATCGCAACATCGACCGGTCCGTGAGGGGAATGTTCTGTGGAACATGACCCAGGATATCGTCGATCAGGCCCACGCTGATTTGAAGCCGAAGGTGGTCCGCAGCTCACTTCAACACGTGCTCCGCGTGACGCGAAGCTCTGCAACCACTCAAAAACCGCCTTTTTCTGCATTTAACCCATCCTGTTTTCCTAGAGTTCGAACGATCCTCCCCACTAACTCGCCAAAAATTAAGGATCTTCTGATCTAGTCTTGCCGAGCATGGCAAGCACGGGGCAGATCTATGGTGTCGGGTTCCACCACATTGCGAAAATTTCTGTTGTTTGGTGTTGGCGTGGCTTGTTGGCTTACGGGGTCGCCGCTTGCCGCGCAGGAACCAGCGCTCCCGCCCATCCGGATGGCGTATACGGAGTTCTATCCACACGCATTCACCGATGTGAATGGTCAGCCTCAGGGCCTGGCAATTGATGTTGCCCGGCGGCTGGTTGGGGCGACGGGCCGCGAGCTGGAGTTCCTGCCTACTGCAGATCCCGGTGTGATGATGGACATGATAGTCTCCGGTGAGGCTGACATGACCGCAACGCTCGGGTTGACCCAAGATCGGCTGGCGATAGCCCGCGCGACCCGGCCTTTCGGATCATTCCGAACGGTTCTTTTTGCTCGGAAGGACGGCACACGGCGAACGCTGGAGGATTTTCACGGAAGCCGGATCGGTGTCGTCACAGGCTCTCTGACCGTGAGATTTGCGGCTGGAATACCCTCCGCAGAGGTTGTGGAATATCCGAGTGCCGATGCTCGCGTCATGGCGCTGTTGACCGGTGACATCGACGCGACGATTGCGACTGCAGACAGTTTTGCCAAACGTTTGCGGCAAATTGGCTCCGACATCTTTGTCGAGCCCATAGAACCGCCACTGGGTCAAACACCTTATGGCTTTTTTGTCTCATCTGCTTCGGGCGATCTGCTTGATTCTCTGAATGCACAAATCGAAGCGCAACTGACACCGGAGGTTCTGGATCAGATCAGGACCTCGTGGTTCGGACAACCAACGCGATTGCCCGAGCATGACTATATTTTATGGGGATCAATTGCTGGTTTGATCGTCCTGACCATCGCGATAGGTGCCCTCTTCAGTTCCAGGCGAAATCGTCGCCGAGCCACCAGCCTGCTTACCGAAAATGCCGAAAACCGATTGCTTGTCGATGCCCTGGATGGCGTAGACTCTGCCATCGCTATTTTCGACAAGGAGATGCATGCGGTGCATTGGAACAAAGGGTTCGTGCGCGCCATGCCAAAGATGGTGGATGCCCTTTCCAAGGGAGCGCATCTGAGGTCCCTGATCGCTGCCTCTTACACCAATGGGACGATTGATCAGGGGATGAGTGCTGCCGAAGCCGAGGACTTCGCCGACAGCATCGTCCAGCGGCTCGCAGATGGCGAAGCTCAGAACCGTATTGTATACGCCGGTGATGGGCGGATTTTTGACGCCACAGATTTCGCCATTGGCGAAGACCATTTTGCATCCGTCCGGGTTGACGTGACCAAACTGTATAAACAGGCAGAAATCATCCAAACTCAGAAAAGTGAACTGGAGGCCGCCAATGAACGGTTGGCCCTGTTCGCCACGATCGCCGCACATGACCTGAAAGCCCCTCTGGTTCAGCAAGCATTATTGATGGACTTCATCGAAGAGGACATCGCGGGTCTCGGATACGAGCTTCCTGAGGAAATTCGTGAGCATTTCAACATGCTGACAAACCTGTCTGGCAAGATGAAGCGCCTGATCCAGGACCTTCTGGACCATTCTCGTAGTGCGGTACCTCCAGAGCAATTCGAGGACGTCGACCTGAACGCACGACTGCCGGACATCCTTGATATGGTCGGTTTGCCGGGTGGGTTCCGGGTCGAACTTGAAACCCAGACCCCCATTGTACGCGTTGATCCTGTGGCCTTTGACACGGTGGTAAGAAACCTAGTCTCCAACGCAGTCAAACATCACGATCGCGACGAAGGCGTTATCATGATCCGAGGAAAAGAGGCAGACGGGGTAGCCGTATTCGAATTTGAAGATGACGGGCCGGGTATCCCGGAACAGTACCAAAGATCGATTTTCGAACCGTTCAAACGCTTATCTTCGAAAGTGGAAGGCACCGGATTGGGGTTATCCTTTATCCATAGGACGGCGCTTGAGTGGGGAGGGAGCGTTCAAGTCCACTGTCCGGCCGAGCGAGGCAGCATTTTCACTCTTTTGATCCCAACTGTGGCTGTCGCCCGACCTCTAGCGGCAGAGTAATGAGCTGAGACTTGCACGGAAAGTTGCTCAAATTACACTTGAAAAAACTCCTTGGCCGGTTCTTTTTGTTCGGGCAACAAAAGTGTGGCCTCGTTCCACCGCTCGTTTGAACGACCAGTTTATGTCTCGTTGATCCCATTTGCGCAAAACTAACGCTCTTGGTGTTGCACTTCCCCCCCCCCCGATTTTACTGGATACTCATAGCCTGCTCTCGAGAAAACTGTCCATGAATGTGCATTTCGCATTGATGTGACCTCCAAGCCCGATAGGCGAGAGGCAGCGGCGATCTCATCTTTCATCAAAGAATTCATGTCGGAGTGGACCGAAGAGGAGGCACCAACTGACCACGGTTTGCTCAGCCAAATGCTCCCGAAATACGCCATGGGAGAGACCTAACTGGCGGTTCTCTAGGGAAAATTCAGACCGTCATGTGGCATGTCATGGGAGACTATCGCGGCGCGTTCTTGATCGTGATGTCAGAAGGGTATTTTCCAGTCGTCAAAGTGGCAAAAAGTTTAGGTAGCTCAGCCTGAGGTAGCGCCGCCAGATGTTGTGCCATTGGCGCCGTCGGTTTGAGCCTTAGTCTAATCAAGCAGCTGAACAGGTTCATCCAGATGCTCTTTTGCGAGAGGTAGGTTCATGAAGCACGAAATGTCCCTTGGCGCCGCGGCACAGGCGAGATCCGACGGGCTCAGGGACCTCATTAGCATCATCACAACCGGAACGTCGTTGTTCTTGCCCGGATAGCTTTGAGCGGCGTCCAGAAACTCCAGCCCATCTATCTGGAGCATGCGAATGTCCAGTAGAATAAGATCATTCAGAGGATGTGCGTTGTCCGCGAGATAAGTAGCCGCATCCGCTGCCTTGGTGAAAAATGATGTCATCCGCCAGACCCGAGCGCCAAATGATGCGCTTGTAGAGCTTTTGATCGAAAGGCGCGTCGTCAATCAGCTTGACCCATCAAAGTGGTGTTGGTTTCTTCATGCTGCCTGCTCGCCTGTCCAGGTCGGCCTCCAAGCCAATCTCTATCTCGAATGCGGTGTCCCAGCGCGAAACGATCAACTGGTCATGAAGGTTGCGGACATCATGGAGACGCCCGGCGGCACGGTTATGTCGCCGGAAGAAACAGGCAGCCTTTTGCGGTTATGAAGGTCTTGGGGCAGCAGTTGATTGTATCGGCAGGCGCGAGTGGGATCGGCCTTTCCATCGCCCGCCATTTCGCTGCCGAATGTGATCTCGCCACGGTCTGCGATGTTACGGACGCTGCGGTAATGGGCCGCTTTGTGAATTGTGCCGTTTCGCGTCCACTAGATGTTGGAACAGTGATTGCCAATGCAGGCATCGCTGGACCCACTGCGATATTTGAAGGGATCACAGTGATCAGCCCCACCTGAGTGGTCCAATTTGATTGTTAGTGCATGATTGGCGTTTGGTCCATCTGGACGATGGT
>NZ_CANMDB010000008.1 GCF_947496515.1 uncultured Roseobacter sp.
GAGCTTGAGTTGAACAAGGCCGCGCTCGAAGAAAAGCTGCAAAATCAGGGGCAACCACGCCGGTCGTTCGAGGAGGCACTCGAACACACCCTCAAATTCCTCTCAAGCCCCTGGAAAGTATGGGAAAAAGGCAACTTTGAACTGCGCCGTGCTATCCTTAAACTGGTGCTCACAGCCCCCCTTCGCTACCACCGAGATAAGGGACCTCGAACACCGGAAATAGCATTTCCGTTCAATGCTTTAGCGGAAAATTGTGCCGGGAAATCAGATATGGTGCGGGCGGAGGGACTTGAACCCACACTCCGTAAGGAACTGGTACCTAAAACCAGCGCGTCTACCATTCCGCCACGCCCGCAATGTCCCCGGCATAGCGAGCAGATCGCCCACGCGCAAGGCTTTGCTGTGGATCCCGCGGCATCGGGTACCATAGCCGGTACCCGTCGCCCGGAAAGCGCCTGATCTTAATCAGACGTTATCAAAACCGCTGTTTAATGCGGGCATGAAGATGGGATTGTCGTCATGAAACCCGGGCGTGCCACGCGACAGGCGCGCTTGATGGATGCCGGACCGGTCGATGCCCAGCCATGGGTCGGCCTCGCCGGGCTCGTCACAGGTGCGCGTGTGACAACCAACACCGGCGAGCGCTCGGTGGAGGCATTGTCGCCCGGGGATGTCGTGCTGACACGCAGTGGTGCCGCGCCGATCACGCGGGTGGAGGCGCTCAGCCTCGTGGCACCTGTGGTCTATGTGATTGCCGGATCGCTCAGCCATAACCGCACGGACCGGGACGCATTGCTGATCGCTGATCAGACGATCTATCTCCAGGACTGGCGCGCGGCGGCCTTTTGTGGTGCGCCCGCCGCCTTGGTGGAGGCAAGACGCTTGATTGATGGCGAATTTGTGCGCCATCTCGGCCAGCACGCCGTCACCATCCACCGGGTCTTCTGCGACACCCCTCAGATCCTGCTCGCCGATGGCCTGGAACTGGGAACTTCTGATCTGGTTGGCGATGTGCGTCTGGATCAGGCGTGCTGAGAGGCAACCGGTCGGGTGTCTTCCGTCCATCGAGGCAACGTAGCTTTAGAGGCACGGCTCATCCCGCTGATCGCCTCCGCCTGTCCGAGAGGCCGGGCCGCCCCGACCAATCGTGTGGCCTCGGTACGCAAACCATGACCACGGCGCTAACGCCGCTGTTCCGCGGGTCAGTTCGGTGGGTTCACCACCGGTCGGCTCGCGATGTGGTTCGCAAGTATAAAGTAATTAAATCAGTATGTTAGATAGTTTTTTGCCAATCGTTTAGTCCTGAAAGGCCACAACCACTTCAAAGCAGATCGCAGCCTCTCGATATTCCATCGCCAGCAAGTCAGGCGCTTCAGCAGGTATCGAAACAAGGGACCAGGCGCAGCAGTGCGGCAGCCGCTGACACCCGATTATGCCCTCCGATGACTGATACCTGAGCGGCCCGAAACGACCCGAACTGATTGTCAGCGCGCTGCTTCCAGGATCTAAACGCGACACGCGAGGCACCCGGTATGTATTCCCTCTCGGATGCTCGGCGATGTCGAGGAGGCTTGGGCCCAAAGGATCATCGGCGCTCGGCCAATGCGGCGCAATCTACTTTCCACCAAACGTCCGGGACGGGCATGCTTCCCCGCGCCGACACCGGCCACCAACCGTGCCGCGATTGGCGCAGCAGACCTGTCGCCACGCTGCCAATTCGCGGCCAAGGCAACCAGCCTCCAAGCGTGACTAGGCAGACGCTTGAACGCACGGGGCTCAAGGACCGTTGCTCATCCCCGGTCGATGGACTACCCCTAATACGCAGAGGAGGCCCTGTGGGCCGAATCGGCAAATTTATCCGTCGGGGGGCCCGTAAGGGCTGAGAGGTGTTCGCACCGACCCGTCGAACCTGATCCGGACAATGCCGGCGTAGGGAACGGGTACACGTGCTTTGATCGCACCGTTTCCCGCTTTCGCGTCGTCAAGTCCCCCAACCGGAGGCCCGTGTGACGTGACCTATCCCCCGATTGCCTTGACCGTTGCCGGGTCGGACAGTGGCGGTGGTGCCGGGATCCAGGCGGATCTGAAAGCCATGTCTGCCAACGGCGTCTATGGTGCCAGCGTGATCACCGCCGTGACGGCGCAGAACACCATAGCGGTAACGGCAGTCCATGAGGTGCCGGCCCACCTCGTGGCGGAGCAGCTTGCCGCGGTGCTGTCGGATCTCGACGTGCGGGCCATCAAGCTCGGCATGCTGTTCTCCGTTCCGATCATTTCAGCCGTGGCGACAGCATTGCATACATTCGACGGCCCGATCGTGGTGGATCCGGTCATGATCGCGAAATCCGGCGACGCGCTGCTGAAAGAGGACGCCGTTGCCGCCATGGTCCGTGACATTCTGCCGTTGGCGACGCTCCTGACCCCCAATCTCCCCGAAGCCGCACAGCTCACCGGCACTCCGCAAGCGGAGACCCCTGAGGCCATGTCAGCGCAGGCCGCAGCACTTCTGGCGCTTGGTCCCGAGGCGGTACTGATGAAGGGGGGGCACGCTGACGGTCAAACCTGCACGGACTTGCTGGTCGATGGCACGGGCATTCTGGCGACACATAGCGCACCGCGTCAGGCGACCAAAAACACCCACGGCACGGGCTGCACCTACTCGGCGACCATCGCGGCGCTGATGGCGCGCGGGCAGGGGGTCGAGGCCGCAGTAGCAAGCGCCCACGGCTATCTGCAGGCGGCGATCCAAGCTGCGGATGATCTGCGGATCGGCGCGGGCCACGGGCCAGTGCATCATTTCCACGGGCTGTGGGGATGAGCACTATCACCGTCATCGGTGCGGGTGTTGCTGGGCTGTGTGTCGCGCGGGCGTTGCGTGACCGCGGTGCTGATGTGGTGCTGATTGACCGCCGCACGACCCCCGGGCCCCACGCCTGTTCGTGGTGGGCGGGCGGCATGCTCGCGCCCTTCTGTGAAGGCGAAAGCGCCGAGGAACCGGTGGTGCGGCTGGGCGGGGAGGCGGCCAGCTGGTGGGCCAGGCACACTGATGTTCTCCAGCGCTGCGGTTCGCTGGTGGTGGCGTCTGCGCGCGACAGGGCCGATCTTGCCCGCTTTGCCCGGCGCACGACCACGCATCGCGACGTGACCCAGGCCGAGATCGCGGCGCTTGAACCGGATCTGGACGCGCGCTTTTCCAGGGGTCTCTTCTTCGAAAGTGAAGCGCATCTGGATCCCCGGGCGGCCTTGGCGCAGCTGCGCGACGGTCTGATCGCAGAGGGGGTCACCCTGCGTCAGGAGGAGGCGCGGCCCGAGGATCACGCCGTACGCGGTCTGACCATCGACTGCCGCGGGTTTGCGGCGCGCGACACGTTGTCAGATCTGCGCGGCGTCAAAGGCGAGATGGTTGTGCTGTCCTGCCCGGAGGTGGACTTGCGCCGCCCCATTCGCCTGCTGCATCCGCGTCTGCCGCTTTACATCGTGCCGCGCGGGGACGGTGTCTTCATGCTGGGCGCCACGATGGTGGAGGGCAGCGCGGGGCGGCATGTGACGGCGCGGGCGTTGCTGGAGCTGCTGACTGCTGCCTACGCGCTGCATCCGGCCTTTGGCGAGGCCGACGTGCTGGAGATCGGCGTGGACAGCCGCCCGGCCTTTGCCGACAACCTGCCGCGGATCCGCCGCGAGGGTTCGTTGATCCGGGTCAACGGCCTGTTTCGGCACGGGTTTTTGCTGGCACCCGCGCTGGCGCGCATGGTGGCAGAGATGATTTTTGACGGCAAAACACCGGAGGTACAGGATGAAGTTGCAGCTTAACGGGGCGCGGATCACCTCGGAGGCCGGTACGCTGGCTGACCTTTTGGTGGCGGAGGGCTACGGCGGGGCCAAGGTGGCCACGGCCGTGAACGGCACATTTGTGCCCGGATCCGCGCGCGCCATTCATACGCTGGCGGATGGTGATAGCATCGAAGTCCTCGCGCCCATGCAGGGGGGCTGAGATGCGGGATTTCTACGGCGTGACACTGGCCAACGGCTTGATGCTCGGCACGGCGCAATATCCCTCTCCGGCGGTGCTGGCAGAGGCATTCCGGCGCAGCGGTGCGAGTGTCGCGACGGTGTCCCTGCGGCGCGAAAGCGGCGGCGACCGGGCGGGGCAGGATTTCTGGACGCTGATCCGCGGGTTGGGCGTGCACGTGCTGCCCAACACCGCCGGGTGTCACAGCGTCAAGGAGGCGGTGACCACGGCGCATATGGCGCGCGAAGTCTTTGATACCAAATGGATCAAGCTGGAGGTCATTGGCGAGGAGGACACGCTGCAGCCGGATGTCTTTGGCCTCGTCGAGGCGGCGCGCATCCTGACGGAGGACGGGTTTCAGGTCTTCCCCTACACGACCGAGGATCTGGTGGTGGCCGACAGGCTGTTGGGCGCGGGTTGCGAGGTTCTGATGCCCTGGGGCGCGCCCATCGGATCGGGGCTGGGGCTCAACAATGTCTTTGGTCTGCGCGCGATGCGGGCGCATTTCCCGGATGTGCCGCTGGTGATCGACGCAGGGCTCGGGCTGCCCTCGCAGGCGGCAGCAGCGATGGAGCTTGGCTATGATGCGATCCTGCTCAATACCGCCGTGGCCAAGGCGGGGGATCCGGCGATCATGGCCGAAGCCTTTGCCACTGCGATCCGGGCAGGCCAGCTTGCGGCTGTCGCCGACCCGATGGAACCGCGCGATATGGCAGCGCCCTCCACCCCCGTGATCGGCACGGCGTTTCTGTCATGAAACTGGACCGCTTCTACCCGATTTTCGACAGCGCGGCGTGGATGGAACGTCTGATCCCGCTGGGCATCAAGCTCGTCCAGCTGCGCGTGAAAGACGTGCCCGCGCCAGAGCTGCGCGATCACATCCGCCGCTCGCGGGCGGTGTGTGGGGCGCATGGATGTACGCTGGTGATCAACGACCACTGGCAGGCGGCGATCGACGCAGGTTGCGGCTACGTCCATTTGGGTCAGGAAGATCTCGACACGGCGGATGTGCCCGCGATCCGGGCCGCGGGGATGCAACTGGGCATCAGCACCCATGACAGGGCGGAGCTTGCGCGCGCACTGGCGCTGGAACCCGATTACATCGCACTCGGTCCGATCTACCCGACGATCCTGAAAAAGATGAAGTGGCATGAGCAGGGTCTCGACCGGTTGAGCACATGGCGCGGTCTTGTCGGTGAGACACCGCTGATCGCGATCGGGGGGATGACGGTTGCGCGCGCTGCAGGCGCGTTTGAGGCAGGCGCCGATGTCGTGTCTGCGGTGACGGACATCACCCTGTCCGATGATCCGGAAGCCCGGGTGCGCCAGTGGCTGGTGGCGACACGGTGAGCCGTTACGCGCGCCAGACCTGCCTGCCCGAGGTGGGCGCCGCGGGCCAGCGGGCCATCGCCGCGGCGCGCGTTCTGGTCGTCGGCGCCGGTGGCCTGGGCGCACCGGTGCTGCAGTATCTGGCGGGGGCGGGTGTTGGGCATCTTACGATCGTTGATGGAGACCGCGTCGCGCTGTCCAACCTGCACCGCCAGACCCTCTTTCGCGAGGCGGATGTTGGCCTGCCCAAGGCCGAAGTCGCCGCCGCGACACTGCGCCAGTTGAACAGTACGTGCGAGATCACCGCGCACACTCACCCGCTGGATCCTCTTACAGCGCCGGGGCTGGTGGATGGCAGCACGGTCGCGCTGGATTGTGCGGACAGTTTTGCCGTCAGCTACGTACTCTCCGATGCGTGCCGTGCGGCAGGTGTGCCGCTGATCAGCGCCTCCGCTCTGGGGTTTGGCGGGTATGTGGGCGGGTTTTGCGGGACAGCGCCCTCGCTACGGGCGGTGTTCGAGGATCTGCCGGAGCGCGCGGCAACCTGTGCCACCGCAGGTGTCATGGGTCCGGTGGTGGGCATGATCGGGGCTGCGCAGGTGCAGATGGCGCTGGCTGTGCTGGTGGGACAGACACCTTCGCCCTTGGGGCAGCTTTTGCACTTTGACATGCAGGGGTGGCGCACGGGCGGCTTTCGATTTGACGGCGCGCCCGAGCCGGAGAATGACCTGTCTTTCATCGCGCCCGGCCAGATCACAGCGGGCGATTACGTGGTTGAGCTGCGCGGCACCGAAGAAGCTCCCCAGCCGGTCGTCTCAAGCGCGTGCCGCCTCGACGTTGCAGCCTTTCGCGCCGAAATCCCGCGCCCCGCTCCCGGCCAAAGGGCCGTCTTTGCCTGTGCGTCCGGCCTGCGCGCATGGCAGGCGGCCTCTCATCTGCGGTCCTACTGGGACGGCGACATCACCCTCATTGCCATGGGCATGATGCCCGCACAACAAAGGTAGTTTGCATGAAACATATCCCCCTCACAGCCGCACTTGCGCTGCTGGCACCGCCGGCTCTGGCCGCTGACGAGATGACGGTCCTGCTCGATTGGTTCATCAATCCCGACCACGGGCCGCTGATCATCGCGCAGGAGAAAGGGTATTTCGCGGATGTCGATCTGGAGGTGGACATCATCGCTCCGGCTGATCCGTCCGATCCGCCCAAGCTGGTTGCGGCAGGAAAGGCGGATCTGGCGATTTCCTACCAGCCGCAACTGCATTTGCAGATCCACGAGGGTTTGCCCTTGCAACGGGTCGGCACGCTTGTGGCGACGCCGCTCAACTGTCTGCTGGTCCTCGCCGACGGGCCGGTCACCAGCCCGGCGGATCTCGCGGGCAAGAAGGTCGGTTTCTCCGTAGGCGGGGTCGAAGAGGCGGTTCTGGGCTCCATCCTGCGGCATCACGGGCTGTCGCTGGAGGACATCGAGCTGATCAATGTGAACTGGTCGCTGTCGCCGTCGCTGATGTCGGGACAGGTCGATGCGGTGATCGGGGCCTTCCGGAATTTCGAGCTCAACCAGATGGAGATCGAGGGTGTCGAGGGGCGCTGTTTCTTCGTCGAGGAAGAAGGGCTGCCGCCCTATGATGAGCTGATCTATGTGGCCAACACGGATAGCATGGACAAGGAGATGATCGCGCGGTTCCTCGCCGCGACGGAGAAGGCGACGCAGTACATCGTGAATCATCCGGAGGACAGCTGGGAGATCTTTGCGGGGACGTCGGTGGAGCTGCAGGATGAGCTGAACGCAAAGGCTTGGGTCGATACGCTGCCGCGCTTTGCGCTGCGTCCAACGGCCATGGATGCAGGCCGCTATGCCGCGTTCGAGGCGTTCCTGAACGAGGCCGGGCTGATCCCGTCGCAAAACCCTGTGGACATGATCACGATTGACGTGACGGCCCAATGACGGCGCCCGACTATGGCGCGAGTTTCGCGGTCTGGCGCGGGGGCGCGGCAGAGCCGTGGCGGCACTACACTCACCACGCCTTTGTGCAAGGGCTGGGCGACGGGACGCTGCCGCGTGCGGCGTTCCTGACCTATCTGGTACAGGACTACGTCTTTCTGGTGCATTTCGCCCGGGCGTGGTCGCTGGCAGTGGTGAAATCAGAAACGCTCGATGAGATGCGCGTCTGTGCCGGGACGGTCGATGCGCTGGTGAACCACGAGATGGCATTGCACGTAAAGACCTGTGCGGCAGAGGGCATTGATGAGGCAACGCTTTTTGGTGCCACGGAGGCCACCGCGAACCTAGCCTATACGCGATTTGTGCTGGACGCGGGGCTGCAAGGTGACTTTCTGGACATGATGGCCGCTCTGGCGCCCTGCGTCATGGGCTACGGCGAGATCGGCGCACGGCTGGCCAACGGTGATACGGCGGATACCCCCTACGCCCTCTGGATCGAGACCTACGCGGGTGCAGAGTATCAGGGGCTGTGCCGAGATGTGGGTGCGATGATCGACAGGGCCGTGGCGCGACGGGGGGGTAGTTTGCAAGGGTCGCCCCGCGCGGATGCCTTGCAGGCGCGGTTCACCAGGGCCACGGAGCTTGAGGTCGGCTTCTGGCAGATGGGGTTGGATGGGTGAGCGCGCCGGGCATCAGTCTGGAAGGGCAGCACTCGATCGGCGGCCTGCCGCTTTTCGATGCGGAGCTGATGATCCCGGCGGCCCGGTGGACCTGTCTGCTGGGGCGGTCCGGTGTGGGTAAATCCACAATCCTGCGGCTGATCCTCGGGTTGGAGACAGGCGGTGTCTTCACCGGGCGGATTGCGGCCACGGACGGTGCGGCGTTGACCGGTCGGATCACCTACATGGCGCAATCGGATCTGCTGTTGCCCTGGCTGACGGTGCGCGAGAACGTCTGCATCGGCGCGCGGTTGCGCGGCGAGAGAGTGGATGTGGCAAGGGCATCCGCGCTGCTGGACCGCGTAGGATTGGGGCCGCATGCGGGCAAGCGCCCCCCTGCGTTATCGGGGGGGATGCGTCAGCGCGCGGCGCTCGCGCGGACTTTGTTCGAGGACCGGCCTGTCGTGCTGCTGGATGAGCCTTTCTCCGCGCTGGATGCGGGGACGCGGGCGGATATGCAGGAGTTGGCCGCGGCGCTTCTGCAGGGCCGGACGGTCTTGCTGGTCACCCATGATCCGGCGGAGGCGGCGCGTCTGGGGCATGGGATCGTGGTCATGTCAGCTCAGGGGATGACAGCTTGGCCTGCCCCGCGAAGTGCGACGCCCAGGCCGGTCAGTGATGCCGAGGCGCTCGACTGCCAGACGCGACTGTTGGACCATCTGCGTCATCCCCGGGCCGCCGCATGAAGCTGCGCGACAGTCTGCTGGCCCTGCTGGTCGGGCTCGGCCTGTGGCAGGCGATCGTCGTTCTGACAGATGCGCCGCATTTCATCCTGCCCTCACCGGCGCGCGTGGCGGAGGCCGCCTACCAGAGCCGAGTGCTCATCGCACAGAACGCCTGGGTCACGGCGGTGGAGGTCTTTCTGGGGCTGGTGATCGGGACAGCTCTGGGTGTGGCGACGGCGATCCAGTTGGCGCTGTCCAGAACCGCCGAGAGGCTGATGCTGCCGATCCTGGTCTTTACGCAAGCCGTGCCCGTCTTTGCGCTGGCGCCGCTGCTGACGCTGTGGTTCGGCTACGGGATGGCCTCCAAGATCGTGATGGCGGTGCTGATCATCTACTTCCCGGTAACCTCGGCCTTTCACGACGGGTTGACGCGGGTGGATCGTGGCGTCCGGGATCTGGCGCGGACCATGGACGCGGGGACATGGCGGTTCATGCGGCATGTTCAGATCCCGTCAGCCTTGCCGAGCCTTGGCAGCGGTCTGAAGCTGGCGGCAGTCTACGCGCCGATCGGTGCTGTCATCGGCGAATGGGTGGGCGCGTCGCGCGGGCTGGGCTATCTGATGCTGCTGGCCAACGGGCGGGCCAAGATAGATCTGATGTTCGCCAGCCTGATCGTTCTGGCCTGCCTGACGGTGATGTTGCATCTGCTGGTAGGCAGGCTCGCCGCGCGGCTGACGCTCTATGCGCAGGGTCGGGCGGCTGACTAGGGGTTTCGGATCAGTGCCGAGCGCACGGGGGACAAGCCGCCTCACCTCCATCGAGGAGGATCGGCGGCTGCCTGGCCCACGGGCCAGGGGCGGCACCCTTCAGACCAGGGCGCCGGTGGTGACAGATCCGGGGCCCGCGGTGATATCGGCGGTACGGGCGAGAATGTCGGTGCCCTGCATTTTCCAGAAGTGCAGAAGATCGATAAAGATCCAGTTCTCGGCCAGCCTGTCACCATCACGCCGGTAGATGTCCATCACGCGGAACTCGCCCGCGGTATCGGTTGAGGGCATCCCCATGAAGCCATCCGCGGGGACCGCGGTGAAATTGGGCCAGCCGAAAAATCCGCCGAAATGGCCTTCGGCCAGCCGGGCGACATGTCGGGTTTTCGAGCGGTTGGTGAAGGTCGCGCGGAAGGGGCCTGCGTGCTGTTTGGCGTAGCGTTCGATCGTGTAGGTCGCGCCAATGCCTTCGGGACCCCACCACAGCATATCCTCTGCCCATGTCCGTCGCAGCTCCTCCTCCAGCGTGAGCCCGCTGTTCCATTGGCCCAGATCGCTGATCATCCGTTCGATCAGCGCAAGCGTCTCTGCTCCGGCGGCGGGACACCGGGGGGTCATCATCACGCCATCGTGGGTCATGGGACCGGGCTGGATCAGATGTGCTGCGGTCTGGGGGGCAAACACGGTCAGACCCGCCTGCCGCATCAGGTGCGGGATGTCGAAGTACATCGCCGTCTCGGCGATCTGACCGTCCGTGACGCGGTGAAAGGCACAATACCGCAGCATGGCGATTTTGCCGGTGGGTGGAATGCCCAGCCACGGCCGGTCGAAGAGACCCATCAGATGGCCCATGGAGACCACCCAGACACCGCCTTGCTCGGCGACGCTGTTCTGTCCTGCTATGAAGACATCCATGCGCCGCTGGAGCGACGTGAGTGCCTGACGCAGGGGGATCCAAAACGATTCGCCCACCTCCCGCGCGCTGCTGATTTCGTTGAAAGGATGATAGCCGCGCCACCGATACCCGTCACGCGCGAACTGCTCCATCACCGTCGGGATGTCCTCTTCCGCCGCACCGTCCAGTTGGGCGTAGAACCTAAGAACAATTTGTTTTTCTTCACTAAAATCAGGATTCATGGGGCGCTCATTGCTCGCTGGGGCGGTTTTGCATTCGATTGCAAAATACGTTGCCAAAGCGGACCGCTGATGTCTATGGTTGTGATGGGCTGCGGTAAAATAAAGCGCCGCATCATGTGTCGGGGGGCACCATGGCTGAGATACAATTGCGCAACTTGTCCAAGCGGTGGGGCTCTTTCGTCGGCGTCGATAACTTCGATCTGACCATCGCTGACAAGGAATTCTTGGTCCTGTTGGGGCCGTCGGGCTGCGGCAAGACCACGACAATGCGGATGATCGCGGGGCTGGAGGATGCCAGCGGTGGCGACATTCTGGTGGATGGGGACCGGGTCAACGATCTGGAGCCAAAGGACCGTGATGTCGCGATGGTTTTCCAGAGCTACGCGCTCTATCCCAACATGAATGTCTACGAGAACATTCGGTTCCCGCTGAAAGTGCGCAAGATCGATCCCAGCACACACGATGAAAAGGTGCGCCGCGCCAGCGCCATGGTGGAATTGGACGAGTTCCTGCACCGCAAACCGGCGGAGCTGTCGGGCGGGCAGCGGCAGCGCGTGGCGCTGGCCCGGGCCATCGTGCGCGAGCCCAATGTCTTTCTGATGGACGAGCCGCTGTCGAACCTCGATGCCAAGCTGCGCGTGTCCACCCGGGCGCAGATCAAGAACCTCAGCCACGAGCTGGCGGTCACGACGATCTACGTGACCCATGACCAGATCGAGGCAATGACGCTTGCCGACAGGGTCGTGGTGATGAAGGGCGGCGTCGTCCAGCAGGTGGGCAGCCCGACGGAGATCTACGACCGTCCGGCCAACGCATTCGTTGCGAGCTTTATCGGCAATCCTGCCATGAACCTGATCGAAGGCGATATGACGGGCGGCACCTTCCGCGCGCCCAATGTGGAGATTGCCGGGCTGGACGCACCGGATGGAAAAGTGACGCTGGGCTTTCGCGCCGAGGATGCGCAGGTCGCCACCCAAGGTGGGCAGATCACGGCACCGATCTACACGATGGAACTGCTGGGGGATGCGACCATGGTCAGCGTCCGGATCAGTGGCGCATTGGTCAGCGTCAAGGCTGACAAAACCTTCCGCGCCGATATCGCCGATCCGGTGTCGATCTCGGTAGACAAGCAGTTTTGCCATCTTTTCGACACCACGTCAGGCGCGCGCATCGACGCATGATGGCCAGGGATTTCCCGCTGCGGCGGGAGCAACGGATGCAGTCTTCGAAGGTGCATCCATCTTTACAGGGAGAAGAGACACCATGTTTCTGAGAAAAATCGCGCTGACGGGCGCAATGACATTCGCAGCCGCCGGCGCGGTTGCAGCCTGCGAAATACCTGGCAACGTCAGTATTGTCGGCAATGAATTTCCGGCCATCCAGACGGTCGCCAAGACCGCTGCCAAATGCGCTGGCGGTGAGGTAAAGGCGAACCTGACCGCGGATCATCAGAAAATCAACCTTGCGGGCATGCAAGGCAATCCGGCGGAATACAGCACCGCGATCATTGCGAATTCCTCCGTGGTGGCGCTGATCAACGAAGACGTGCTGCGCCCGCTGGACGATCTGGTGGCCGAATACGGTCAGGACATTCCCAAGCGGCAGTTGATCACCATCGACGGCAAGATCATCGCGGTTGCCTTCATGGCGAACGCCCAGACACTCGCGTATCGCAAGGATGTGCTGGAAGAGGTCGGCGTCGGTGTGCCCACATCCTACGAAGAGGTGCTGGTCGCGGCGGAAAAGATCCGCGATGCGGGTATCAGCCAGTATCCCGTGGGCGGCGCCTATGCGGCGGGCTGGAACCTCGCGCAGGAATTCATCAACATGTACATCGGTCACGGTGGCGAATTCTTTGCGCCCGGGTCGGCTGAGGTGGCGATCAACAACGAACAGGGTGTGGCAGCGCTTGAGATGATGAAGGCGCTGACCGAATACATGAACCCCGATTTTCTCACCCACGATTCCAACGCGACGGGTGCGGAGATGGAAGCAGGTAACGTCATGCTCATGAATATGTGGGGGTCGCGCGTGGGGCCATTGATGGACAGCGAGGGTGCCGCCGAAGAGGTCTATACCAATATTGCCGTCAGCGGTCCGCTGATGGTCGGCGACAGCGGGACCCCTGCGTCGACCCTCTGGTGGGATGGTTGGACCGTGGCCAAGAACATCTCTGACGAGGATGCGGTCGCCACCTTCAAGGCGATGTCACATGGTATCAGCCCCGCCATCCTGAACGAGGAAACCATGGGTCAGGCTGTCTGGATGATCGAAGGGTATGAGCCGGCGCCCGTCAACGATGGTGTCTTTGATGCCATCGCCAAGGGCACGCCCTCCTACCCGATGCTGCCCTACATGGGGCTGTTGCACACGTCACTGGGTGACAACCTGGCAGACTTCCTGCTGGGCAAGGAAAGTGCCGAGCAGGCGCTGGCCGACGTAGAGGCCGCATATACAACAGCGGCCAAGGAAAAGGGTTTCCTGCAATAGGAAGCTGCACGCCCTCCGGCGCGGCACCGCGCCGGAGGGGTCTGCACGTGAGCCACGCTCCACCAGAGGACAGAGACGATGAAGCATAGGTCATTTTTCTGGTTTGTTCTGCCGTCCGCCGTGGCGATGCTGCTGTTTATCTTTTTCCCGATCATCTCGGTCATCGTGCAGTCGTTGCATACGGAGCATGAGCAGGTCATCCGCACCGTCGAAAGCTGCGATCTGTTCGGTTGCAAGGAAACCACGACCATTGATCAGGAAGCGACCGCCGCCCTGCGTGCTGAAAAACCGCTGGGCCAGTTTGCCGGTCTGACGACCTATCTCGACCGCAACCACCTGGCCGTGGACGAGGTTGCCATGACCTGGGGATCCGCGGAGAGCCTGCGTGATTTCGGCACCCAGATGCTGAACCTGCCGTTCTATAAGGCCATGGGCTTTACCCTGACCTTTACCTTTGTCGTCACCCCTCTGGTGATCATCCTAGGCTTCATCATCGCCATTGCGGTTAACAGTGCCACCAAGATGATCCGTGGGCCGCTGATCTTTTTCTCGCTCTTGCCAATGATGATCACCCCGCTGGTGGGCGCGCTTATCCTGTTCTGGATGGTCGATGCGCGCGGGATCATCGGTACGACCTTGCAGCAGCTGGCGGGCGATCCGGATCTGTCGGTCAAGGCCTCCACGCCGCTGATGTGGATCATGCTGATGGTCTACGGTGTCTGGCATTCGGCGCCCTTTGCCTTCATCGTCTACTATGCCGGGCTGCAGACCGTGAACAAGGATACGCTGGAGGCGGCGCGCGTTGACGGTGCCAACAGGTGGCTGCAGATCCGCCATGTGGTGATCCCCCATCTGCTGCCGCTGACCACCTTCATTGCGCTGATGCAGCTGATGGACAATTTCCGCGTGTTTGAGCCCATCGTCAGCTTTTCCGCCAACGCCCATGCGACCTCGCTCAGTTGGGCGATCTTCAACGATCTGGGCGGCGAGACGCGGCAGCTGTCGTCGGCGGCGGCCACATCGGTGCTGACCATCCTGGGGATTGCGATCCTGTTGTCGCCCGTTCTCGTGCGCACGTGGCGCGATTTTGACCGGAAGTAGGTGAGATATGTCTGATACAGCACAAAGCCAACCGGTCATCATCACGACCCAGCCTGACAAAGCCGGGCGCCAACCCATCATCATCACGACCCTGGTCGTCACCGTTTTGGCGATCTGGATGTTGCTTGCCGCGTTTCCGTTCATCTGGACGCTCTGGGGCTCCTTCAAGGTCGAGGGCGACTTTTTCTCCAAAGCAGACTGGACCAACGCGCTGACCGGCCCTTTGACCACAATCGAGACAGGCGGTCCCTTTACCGGTGCAGGCTATCACGGTGCTTGGGTGCAGGAGGAGTTCTGGCGCGCGGCGATGAATTCGCTCATCGTGTGTTTCTTTGTGGTGACCATCTCGCTGACACTGGGCACGCTGGGGGGGTATGCGCTGGCCCGCTCCACCTACCGTTATGCGTTCTGGTTCCTGCTGGCCGCCCTGATCTTTCGCGCGATGCCGCCGATCACATTGGTCTCGGGCTATCTGCCGGTGTTCTTTCAGTGGAACCTCTGGGGGCACACGGCGACCACCATCATCGTGCTGGTGGCGATCAACCAGCCCTTTACGCTCTGGATGCTGCACTCCTTCTTCAAGAACATCCCAGCCGAGCTGGACGAAAGCGCCATGGTCGATGGCTGCACAAGGTTTCAGGCTTTTCGCAACGTCATCATTCCGGTGATGTGGCCGGGGGTGATCACCACGGGGCTGTTTTCTTTCCTGCTGGCCTACAATGATTTCGCGGTAACGGCGATGCTGCTGTCCAAGGAAAACCAGACCATGATCCCCAAGGTGGCGAGTTTTCTCGGCACAACCCAGACCAAGGGCAACGTGATGTTCGCCGTCTCTTCGGTGGTATCGGTCACGGCGCCGCTCTTCCTGATGATCATGTTCTTCCAGCGCCAGATCGTCGGCGGTCTGACCGCGGGTGCGGTGAAGGGCTGAACGGTGCGCAAAGAGGCTGCGATATGAAAGGCTCCCGACCCGAGCAGGCCGTGCTGACGCGCGACACCGACATGTCCAAGACCGATGAAACCCGCGCGGTGATCGAGGGCATGGTGGATGGTCTCAATGATCACCGGATCGACGACATTGGCGCTTTTTTCGCGGATGGGTTCCGTTGGATGGGCAATCAGGGTTGCGGGACCAAGACCGGTTTGAAGGAATTTCAGGACAACTGGCAGCGGCCTTTTCAGGCGGCCTTCTCCGACAAGACCTGCATCGACGAGGCGCGGCTCTACATGGGCGAATGGGCGGCGGCCTTCGGGCGGCAGGAGGCCACGCATTCCGGTCCGTTCCTTGGCATCGCCCCCACCGGTAAACGGGTCGAGATCCGCTACATGGATTTCTGGAAGGTCGTGGATGGCAAGATCGTGGACAACTGGGTGAACGTGGATTTCGCCCATGTGGCGGCGCAGCTGGGCGTTGATTTGTTCAACGGGGAAGGCTGGGAAGCATTTGACCGAGGCGAGCGCACCGCACCCAGACCGGACTAAGTGAGGACACAGACATGACGATCACCTACCTCAAACGCGGCAAGCCCGAGGCTGATCGCGCCGATGACGACACCAAGACCGCTGCTGCCGTGTCGGCGACGCTCAGGGACATCGAGACGCGCGGTGACGTTGCCGTGCGCGAATTGGCCGTGAAGTTCGATGGCTATCACCGCGACAGCTACCGGCTGAGCCCGGCGGAGATCGACGCGCTGATTGCCAAGGTCGCCCCGCGCGATCTGGAGGACATCAAGTTCGCGCAGGCTCAGGTGGTGAACTTTGCGCAAGCCCAACGCGACAGCATGTTGGATATCGAAGTGGAAACCATGCCCGGCGTCATTCTGGGCCACAAGAACATACCTGTGCAGTCGGTGGGCTGCTACGTTCCCGGGGGCAAGTTCCCCATGGTTGCCTCCGCCCATATGTCTGTGGCCACAGCCAAGGTCGCGGGCGTGCCGCGCATCATCGCCTGCACCCCGCCCTTCAAGGGCGAGCCGAACCCGGCGGTGATTGCCGCGATGCACCTCGGCGGCGCGCATGAGATTTACGTGCTGGGGGGCATTCAGGCGGTGGGCGCCATGGCGCTCGGTACGGAAACGATTGACCCGGTGCATCTGCTGGTGGGACCCGGCAACGCCTTCGTTGCGGAGGCCAAGCGCCAGCTCTTCGGCCGTGTGGGCATTGACCTCTTCGCAGGCCCAACGGAGACGATGGTGATCGCGGACGACACCGTGGACGCCGAGATGTGCGCCACGGATCTGCTGGGGCAGGCGGAGCATGGGTATAACTCTCCCGCGGTGCTGGTGACCAACTCCGAGAAGCTTGCCAAGGAGACACTGACCGAGATCGAGCGCATTCTGCAGATTTTGCCGACCGAAGGGACAGCGCGGGTCAGCTGGCAGGACTACGGCGAGGTGATCTTGTGTGACACCTACGATGAGATGCTGGAGGTCGCCGATGACATCGCCTCCGAGCATGTGCAGGTGATGACCGACCGCGACGACTGGTTTCTGGAGAAGATGACCTGCTACGGCGCGCTCTTTCTCGGGCCCCGGACCAATGTTGCCAATGGCGACAAGGTGATCGGCACCAACCACACGCTGCCGACGAAGAAGGCCGGGCGCTATACCGGTGGCCTCTGGGTGGGCAAGTACCTCAAGACCCACAGCTACCAGAAGATCACCACCGACGAGGCCGCCGCGAGGATCGGCGCCTACGGCTCGCGGCTCTGCATGCTCGAAGGGTTCGTGGGCCACGCGGAGCAGTGCAACCTGCGGGTCCGCCGCTACGGCGGGCAGAACGTGCCGTATGGAGAGGCGGCCGAGTGATGACCGACCCCGCCGGGACAAAGGATCTGCTGATCCCGCTGCGCCGGGCGATGGCGGATATGTCCGAAGCGGGGGTGCGCGGGGCCTTGGCCTCTTTGCTGGCGGAGGATGTGGTGGTGCGGCTGTTTCACCCGGTGGGGGAGGTCACG
Source organism: uncultured Roseobacter sp. (assembly GCF_947496515.1). Classification (GTDB taxonomy): domain Bacteria; phylum Pseudomonadota; class Alphaproteobacteria; order Rhodobacterales; family Rhodobacteraceae; genus Roseobacter. Next base: position 17,119 of record NZ_CANMDB010000008.1, read on the forward strand.
GGTGCTGCGTTCTATGATGCGGCCTATGCGCCGCTGCTTGCTGCCATGCCGGACGCGGAACGCCGCGATCTGATCGTGATGGAGGGGGCGGACGACGACGGCGCGCGGTGGGTCGGCTGCATGGGCCAGTACATGGGCAGCTTTCTCGGCCCCTTCCTGGACATCCCGCCCACGGGCCATCTGGCGCATCTGCGCTTTCACGAATTCTACCGGTTTGAGGGCGCGCAGGTTGTCGAAGTGCAGGCCATCTGGGACCTGCCGGAACTGATGATGCAGGCCGGTGTCTGGCCCATGGCGCCGAGCCTCGGGCGGGAGCTTTGCGTGCCGGCGCCGATGAGCCAGGACGGGCTGGGCCCGCATGATCCGCACGCCAGTGCGGCGAGCCGCGATCATGTCATCGACATGTTGACCCATCTTGTTCGGCACCCCGCCGAGGGCGGTGCGGAGGTGATGCAGGCGGAACGCTTCTGGCATCCGCGGATGAACTGGTACGGGCCCGCGGGGATCGGCACCGCCCGAGGCATCGCGGGGTTCCGCGCCTGGCACCAGATCCCGTTTCTGAACGCCATGCCCGACCGCAAGGGCGGCACCAACGGCACGCTGCAGTCGCATTTCTTTGCCGAAGGGGCCTATGTCGCCGTCACCGGCTGGCCCAACATGCAGATGACGGTGACTGGCGACGGCTGGTTGGGGATTGCACCCGCGGGGCAGGAGATCACCCTGCGCAGCCTCGATTTCTGGCGGATGGAGGCGGGGCGTATCCGGGAAAACTGGGTGCTTGTCGATCTGCTCGATGCCTATGCTCAGCTGGGGGTCGATGTCTTGGCCCGGTTGCGGGAGTTCAATCAGGCACGGGTGCCCGGGCGGGTGCCAGTGCTCAGCGGGGCTGCCTGATGGCACTGCCCCGGACCCCATCCTTTCGCCTCGACGGCAAGCGCGCGCTGGTCGCGGGTGCCAGCTCCGGAATCGGACTGGCCTGTGCCGCGGCCCTCGGTGAGGCCGGGGCGGAGGTTGTGCTGGCCGCGCGGCGATTGGATGCGCTGGATGCGCTGGCCGAGGAGATGCAGGCCGCAGGCATGCACGCAGAGGCTTTGCCGCTCGACGTGGGCGATGTTGCTGCCACACAAGCCGCGGTGGCAGAGGCCGGACCTTTCGATGTGCTGGTCAATTCCGCCGGGCTCGCGCGGCATAGCCGTTCCGCCGACACCACGACCGAAGATTTTGATGCGGTTGCCGGACTTAACATCAAGGGCGCGTATTTCCTGACGCAGGCGGTGGCCAAGGGGCTGCTGGAAGCAGGCAAGCCCGGCAGCCTGATCAACATCTCCTCTCAAATGGCGCATGTGGGCGGGCCAGAGCGGGCGGTCTATTGCGCCACCAAACACGCCGTTGAGGGCTTCACCAAATCCATGGCGATCGAATGGGGCAGGGCGGGCATCCGCGTCAACACCGTTTGCCCGACGTTCATCCTCACCGACCTGACCCGCGGCACCTTTGAGCAACCTGACAAACGCGCCTGGATCGAGGAGAAGATCAAGCTGGGCCGGGTCGGCGAGGTCGAAGACATCATGGGCGCCGTGGTCTATCTGGCCAGCGAAGCATCGGCACTGGTGACCGGCACATCGCTGCTGATCGACGGCGGCTGGACCGCGGAATGAGCCGGAACCGCGTCACCTCCGCCGAAGTCGCGAAACGCGCGGGCGTCAGCCAGTCGGCGGTGTCGCGGACCTTCACGCCCGGTGCCTCCGCGTCTCCCAAGACAGCGGAAAAGGTGCGCCGGGCGGCGACGGAACTCGGCTACCGCCCCAATGTGCTGGCGCGCGCCATGGTCTCGGGCAAGAGCCGCATCATCGGTCTGGTGGTGGCCTATCTGGAAAATCAGTTCTATCCGCAGGCGTTGGAAAAACTCTCCACCCAGTTGCAGCAGCGGGGGTATCATCTTTTGATTTTCACCGCCGACCAGGCGATGGGCAATGTGGACCAGGTGGTGGAGGAGATCCTCGATTATCAGGTGGACGGGATCATCGCGGCTTCGGTTGATATGTCCTCGAACCTGGCCAAGCGTTGCCGGGCGGCGGGCGTGCCGATGGTGCTCTTCAACCGGTCGCAGGACGATCCCACCATGTCCGCGGTGACCTCGGACAACCATGCAGGCGGGCGCAAGGTGGCGGAGTTCCTGCTGGCCGGGGGGCACCGCAAGATCGCGCATATCGCGGGCTGGGATGAGACTTCGACCCAGCGGGACCGCGAGGCAGGGTTCGTCGCGGCGCTGACAGCGGCGGGGGTGCCGTTGCACGCCCGTGGCAGCGGGGACTTCACGATGGAGAAAGCTGCGGAGGCTGCGCGCGCCATCTGTGCTGCCGATCCGCCCGACGCGATTTTCGTCACCAATGATCACATGGCGCTGGCGGTGATGGACACGCTGCGGTTCGAGCTGGGGCTTGATGTGCCGGGTGATGTTTCGGTGGTCGGATACGACGATGTGCCCGCCGCCAGCTGGCCCTCCTACCGCTTGACCACGGTACGGCAGCCTGCCAACCGGATGGTCGCCAAGACGGTCGAGATCCTTCTGGATCAGATCGAGAACGCCACTGCCCGCACGCGGCGGATCGCCATCGACGGGCCGATGATCCTGCGCACCTCCGCCCGCATTCCCAAAGGATGGAACACATGAAGGGGTTCAACCCGAAATTCACCGATTTCCCGGATTACATCCTGAAAATCACTCATGAAATCTGGGAAGAGCGCGGCATCGCCACGCTGGACCACTACTACGCGCCGGACATTCCCGTCCGTTTCGCCGAAGGCGTCTCCATCGGAAATCAGCGTACCAAAGCCGGCACGCTGGCCACGCTGGCCGAATTCCCCGACCGCGAGTTGATGGGGGAGGACGTGATCTGGTCCGGTGACGATACGGCGGGCTATCTGTCCTCGCACCGGCTGCTGACCACCGGGACGCACACCGGTGGTGGGTATTTCGGCCCACCCACGGGCAAAAGGTTTACCGTTCGCGCTATCGCGGACTGTGCCGCAATCAACGATCAGATCTATGACGAGTGGCTGATCCGCGACACGACCGGCATCGTCAGGCAGCTGGGAATGGAACCCAAGCAATTTGCCCGGGATCTCATCGCCCGGGAAGGGGGGCCGGAGACCTGTACCAAACCGCTCAACCCCGCGACGGACGTGGAAGGCCCGTATCAGGGCCGCGGCAATGACAATGAATGGGGACAACGGCTCGGCGATATCCTGACCCGGATGATGAACACCGATTTCGCCGTGATCCGTGCGGAATACGACCGTGCGGTGCAGACAGAGCACCCCGGCGCTGTCACGGTGCATTCCTGGGCCGACACGGAACGGCTCTGGATGGGGTTGCGATCCTCCTTCCCCAATGCCCGTTTTGCCATCGACCACCAGATCGGTCGCGAGGATCCGATGCTGCCGCCGCGGGCGGCTGTCCGCTGGCACTTGCACGGCACCCACGATGGCTGGGGCATGTTTGGCCAGCCCACCGGGGCAGAGGTCTATGTGATGGGTTTCACCCATGCGGAGTTCGGCCCCTACGGTCTGCGCCGAGAGTGGACATTGTTCGAGCCTGTCTCGATCTGGAAACAGATCCTGATGCAGACCGGTGATCTCTAATGCGGACACCCGCAACACTGGATGCCAGTCAGGCGGCGCGGCGCTACCATGCGCATCGTGCCTCGTTGCGGGCGCGGCGTCTCAACAACCGTCCTCCGGGGGTGTGGGTCTGAGCCTTCGACACCCAATCCCAAAGGAGAGACATCATGAGCACCATCCAAGACCTCATCGTCCGCTACGGCGATCTGAAACCCTGTAAGACCGCCTTTATCGACGCCCACACACCCGGGTCCGACCGCAAGGAAAACTTCACCATCATCGGCGGCGGCGTCAGCGAAAGCCCCGATCAGCACGTGCATCTGACCGACCGTATCGGGTTCAACATCGGGGCGGCGGGCCAGCCACCCAAATGCCGCAACAGTCTGCATTGTCACCGCACCGCGGAGGTCTTTTTCGTCTTGAAGGGGCGCTGGCGCTTTTTCTGGGGTCGCTACGGGACGGCGGGCGCGTTCATCGCGGAAGAGGGCGATATCTTCAACATCCCCACGGGCATTTTCCGCGGGTTCGAGAACGTTGGTACGGACTACGGGATGATCATGGCGATCCTCGGCGGGGATGACGCGGGCGGCGGGGTCATCTGGGCGCCGCAGGTGATCGAGGACGCGCGCGAGCACGGGCTGGTGCTGGGCGAGAATGGCAAGCTGTACGACAGCAAAAAGGGGGAGGCGCTGCCCGAGGGTCTCAAGCCCATGCCGCTCCTCACCGAAGAGGCGCTCAAGACCTATCCGGAAGTCCCGGTCGAGGATGTGATCGGCACATATGTGGCGCGCTACTGGGATCTGATGGCGCTGGCCGCGCGCAAGCCTGCCAAGGTCATCGGCGCGGATGCGGTGTTGCGCGACAAACCGGGGTTCGAGGTGGATTTCCTGACCCGCGGCTCTGTCCCCGACGAGATGGAGAGCCACGACAAGCCCACCGTGCTGATGCCCCTGCGCGGTCACTGGCTGCTGCGCTACGAAGACGGTGAAACGGTGCTGAACCCCGGTGACACCGCGCTGATCCACCCTGGCGAGGCACATGCTGTGGCGCCGTCGATGACAGGTGAGGCGAGCCTCTACCGCGTGCGGGCGACGGATGATCCCGCTGGCCCCACCTGGACCGGTAGCTGACATAAAAAGGATCCTGAAATGAGTATCGTCAAGACAACCCACACAGGGTCTCTGCCACGCAGCCAGGAGGTGGTCGATTTCATCTTTGCGCGTGAACATGGCAAACCCTATGACACCGAAGCCTTTGATACCTGTATCACCGAGGCGGTATCGGAGACGGTGCGCAAACAGGTGGCGGCGGGTGTCGATATCGTCTCGGACGGGGAGACCTCGAAGATCTCCTATGCCACGTACGTCAAGGACCGCTACACCGGTTTTGACGGGGACAGCCCGCGCAACGCGCCCGCGGATCTCAAGATGTTTCCCGGCTATCTCAAGCGGCTCGCCGATGATGGTGGGACCCCGCAATACGCGCGGCCCATGTGCGTCGGCGAGGTGCGCTCCAACGGGCAGGAAGAACTGCAGCGCGACATCGCAAATCTCAAGGCGGCGATGGCGCAACACGGAGCGACACGCGGTTTTATGAATGCGGCGAGCCCCGGGGTGATTTCCCTGTTCCTGCAGAACGACTTCTATCCGACGCGGGAGGCGTATCTGGCTGCGCTCGCCGATGCGATGAAGGCTGAGTACGAGACGATCGTGGCGGCCGGGCTGGACCTGCAGCTGGACTGCCCGGATCTGGCGCTGTCGCGGCACATGCTTTTCACGGATCTCACGGACGATGAATTCATCGCGGTCGCGAATTCGCATGTGGAGGCGCTGAACCATGCGCTGGCGGATATCCCCGCCGAGCGGGTGCGCGTGCACATTTGCTGGGGCAATTACGAGGGGCCGCATTGTTGCGACATTCCCATGGCCAAGATGTTCGACACGCTGATGTCGACAAAATCGCGCTATGTGCTCTTTGAGACTTCGAACCCGCGGCACGGCCACGAATGGACCGTGTTCCGCGACCGCAAGGATGACATTCCCGATGACAAGGTGTTGGTGCCAGGGGTAGTCGATACGACGACCAACTTCGTCGAGCACCCGGAGCTGGTCGCGGAGCGGATCACGCGTTTTGCGGGGATCGTCGGGTCGGAGCGGGTGATCGCCGGATCTGATTGCGGCTTTGGCACCTTCGCCGGTTTCGGCGCGGTGGATCCTGACATCGCCTACGCCAAACTTGCAGCGCTCGCCGACGGGGCGGCTCTGGCCTCGTGACACCGCTTGTCCTGCTGCCCGGCATGATGTGCGATGCACGGCTGTTTTTGCCGCAGATCGCGGCGTTCTCGGCGATCCGAACGGTGATCAGCGCTGAGATCTGGCGCCACGACAGCATTGGTGCGCTGGCGGAGGCCGTGCTGGCGGATGCGCCTGCGCGTTTTGCGCTCGCAGGGCTGTCGATGGGCGGGATCGTCGCGATGGAGATCCTGCGGCGCGCGCCGGAGCGCGTGGCGCGCATTGCGCTGATGGATACTAATCCGCTGGCGGAGACGGAGACCGTCAAAGCCCGCCGCGCTCCCCAAATGGTCGCGGTCCGCGAGGGACGGCTGGCGGAGGTGATGCGCGACGAGATGAAGCCGAACTACCTGAGCCACGGCGCTCAGCGCGCCGAGGTGCTGTCGCTTTGCATGGAGATGGCGCTGGACCTCGGACCGGAGGTTTTTGTCACCCAATCACAGGCGCTGATGGACCGGCCTGACCAGACCGGGACGTTGCGCGCCGCAACGCTGCCGGCGCTGGTGCTCTGCGGGCGTGACGATACGCTTTGCCCCATAGCACGGCACGAGTTGATGGCCGGGCTGATCCCCGGCGCGCAGCTGGAGATCATCGACGGCGCCGGGCATCTGCCCACGCTCGAACAACCGGCGAGGACCAATGAGGCCCTTGCCCGCTGGCTGGAGGATTGAATGGACGACACGCTGCTGAGCCTGCTGAGGCAGGTCGATACCCCGACCGTTTGCAACGCCATCGAAGTGGCCCAGGGCAAGCGTGGGTTTGATGCCTTCACACGCGGGACCGTTCTGGCGTCTGACCCGGGCGCGCCTGCGATGGTGGGCTATGCGCGCACGGCGCGGATCGCTGCCGTGCACCCGCCCGAAGAACCCGCGGATGTGATCAAGGCCCGGCGGATGGATTACTACCGCCATATGGCGAGCGGTCCGCGCCCGGGCGTCGCCGTGGTCGAGGACATGGATGTGCCCAATGCAATTGGCGCCTATTGGGGCGAGATCAACACCACGATCCACAAGGGCTTCGGCCTGTCAGGGGCGCTGACCAACGGGGTCATGCGTGACCTGGGCGATCTGCCCGAGGCGTTCCCGGTCGTCGCAGGCTCAATCGGGCCGAGCCATGGGTTCGTGCACGTGCGCGAGATTGCGACCCCCGTCACCGTCTTTGGCATGGCGGTCAGCGACGGTGATCTGATCCACGCGGACAGGCATGGCGCGCTGGTGATCCCGTCAGAGGTTGTCCCGGTTCTGGAGGCCGCCATTCACAAGCTGCTGGAAACCGAAAAGCTGGTGTTGGACCCCGCCCGGCGCGAGGGCTTTGATTTCGATGCTTTCGAGACCGCATGGGCAGCGTTCGAGAAGGCGCGGACCTGAGCTTTCCAAATCATGAGAAACGGCGTGCAATGGGTGGGTCGTTCTGGCCTCGGGAACGGATCAGCGTTGAGGCGTCGGACCTTTTTGAACAACGCCAGCACCGGATCGCGGCCTTGAAGGGCGCTCCGCCTCGGGGAGGGGCCATCATCCAGCGCGGATCTGCGGGAACCGGTCATTTCTACAGTATATAGTGGCGTGAGACGTCACCGTGGCATACTGGTGTCGCATGCCCTATGCGCAGTCGACATTGCATGAGCCATCCGAAATGATTCCGCCGGTCCCGTCCTGGATTGCGACCGGGAAGGCTCGCACGGCGGAGGATGCCGCATTTGCCTCCGGTGCGGCATTGTCCCATCTGCACCGTGTCCTGACCCGAGCCGAGCTTCCTGGCGCCTTGCTCCGCGCGCGGCTGGCGTTGCGGGCAGCGGAGGTCTGTGTGACCCACACAGGCCGATCTGAACGGGCGCCCGCGCTGCGCGACGCGACAGCGTTTCTTGAACCCGGGGATCAGCCCGGACCGGCCGGTGAGGTCTACGTGTCTTGGCGCAAAGCCGTGGAGCGCCCTGTATCGGTTAAGGCGCTGCAGCGTGCCTTGCCGGACCTGCGGCAAGATCAGATCGTGCTTTGGCAGGGAACCACGACCGGGTCGCCGCTCACCTGCGCTGCGCGGGTGTTGCAGGCGGCGCTGGCCGAGGATCCGCAGGCGCGGACAACAGCGCTGGTGCTGGCGGATGCCGCGCTGGCCAGAGCGTTGGGTTGGTCGCATTTGGTTCCGTTGCTTGCGACAGAAGTGCCGCGCGCGGATCTGCAGGCAACCGCAGATGCCTTGCGGCTGGCATGTCATCTGGCGATCGCGCGTGCCGCTGTCAGAGTGACGCAGGAGGCCGCAGACCTGACACGGCGCGCCGCGCGGCTGCGCGCTGTCGCCCCGAAACTGCGCGCACGGGGTGCGGAAGCAGCGGTAGCGCAGTTCCTGGCCTGCGATGCCGTCGCCCCGACTGCTTTGACCTCGCTGAGGTCGGATCGCGCCGCACGCCGGTTTTGCGACCGGTTGGTCACATTGGGCGCCGCCCGTGAACTGACCGGGCGCGATACGTTTCGCCTTTACGGTGTCTGACGATGGTCAAGGATCACCGCGATACCGCGTTTGACCGGTCGCTCGAAGACTTGCCGCCCGATCTGCGCTGGCGCGAGTGGATGCGTCGGGTGGAGGCCGTGCTCTTTGCCAGTGCCTCCCCTGTCCCGCGGGAAGATCTGGCGCGTGTCGTTGGTCAGAATGCGTCGGTGGATCTGTTGATAGAAGACCTCGCCGCTGAGTTGGAAACCCGCTCTTTTGAGGTCATCGAGGTCGCTGGCGGGTGGATGTTGCGCACACGGTCGGCCTATGCGCCGGTGATCCGGGCTGCGGCGGATGTGAGCGTGCAGGAGCTGGATCTCAGAGAGTTCGACATCGCGGTGCTGGCTGCCATTGCCTACAATCAGCCGGTGACGCGCGATGGCCTGAAAGACATCTTTGGCAAGGACATCAGCCGTGATCTGATCGCACGCCTGCATGCGCTCCGACTGATCGGTACCGGCCCCCGCAGCCCGCGCCGGGGCGCGCCCTACAGCTACGTCACGACCCCTCAGTTTCTGGTCGCCTTCGATCTGCAATCGCTTCAGGATCTGCCCGACCGCGAGCAGTTGATCGACGCTGGTCTGCGTGAATGATCGCGCGGCGCTCTTGATGAACCTGTCTTCCTACCAATGATGTAGACGTATGCGGTTACCACAACACAGTTTTACATCTGTCGTGGTGGCTGACCGCTGCGGCGATAGGCTCGCGTGCACTGCGGGGAGGTGAGCGCAGCCACATCCAGATCCGACGACAAGGCAGTGATCCCTCTTTGCTATGTGACCCCGGGCGCTCTCAGCGCGTGGCGTTGGATCGCCGTGTACGGTCCGTCATGCGGTAGCCGCGGTGCAGAGGTGCCTGTTCGACAGATCGCCTTGCCGACTCGCTCCTGATCTCAGATCTCCAGAGCCGACAAGGTGGTCCGAAGGGTGTCCAGTTTCAGCGGCTTCTCCAGTACGCCATCAAAACCATGATCCTCGACCTTACGTGGATCATGCCAGCGCACGTCCGCCGTCAGAGCGATCACCGGCAAGTGCCGGCAGTCAAGGGATGGATCGTTGCGGATGACCCCAGCGGCCTCCACCCCCGACATCTTCGGCATGTGCAGATCCAGCAGCACGGCACCGATCCCGGTCCTGTGCGTCGACAACATGTGCAGACAATCCTGACCATCGCAGGCGGTCAGGAAATCATACCCGATTTCACGGCACATTTCCGACAGAACCAGTCGTAACAACGCATCGTCATCTGCGACCAGCACCGCTTTATGCACCCTTTTCACCTTTTGACGCAGCGCCGCGGACGGGCAAGTAGACTTCGAACGCGGTCCCGGTTCCCACGACACTGTCGACGGTAATTGTGCCGCCCATCAGATTGATCAATTCGTGACAGATGGACAAGCCCAGCCCCGCGCCGCTGGTGTCGCGTGTCATTGAGTTATCAACCTGGCGGAACCTTTCGAAAATCTCCTCCATATTGCCGCCTGCAATACCCTTGCCGCTGTCAGTGATCGAAAAGCCGATCCTTTCGACGCCATCGGCGGTCGGGTCAGGGCGAAATGCCCGAATCGCGATAACGCCTTCTTTCGTAAAGCGGGCGGCGTTGTCCAGGAGGTTGTTCATGACCTGCGACAACCTGATGTCGTCAACGGTGATGGTCTCTGGCACGTCGTCATCTACCGTCGCCGTGACCGACACAGCTTTCTTCATCTTCTCTACCAGCCCTTCCGCCAATCGCTGCCATTCATTCAGCAGGGGCGATACCGGAACGTCCCGTTCCCATAACGCGACGGCATTGGCCTCAAGCCGGGACACATCCAAGACATCGGTGAGCAGTTTGATCAGCCTGTCCGACGCTTTTCGTCCGGTATCGACGAGCATCCGCTGCTTCGCAGGTAGATCAGCGCGTTCCAGAAGCTCCAGTATCCCGCTTATCGCGGTCAGCGGTGTGCGGACTTCGTGGCTCATTGTTGACAGAAACGTGGACTTCATCGCACTGGCGCTTTCGGCTTCCTTGCGCGCAATCTCCAGATTGCGGTTGGCAGCTTCCAGAGCCCCCGTCGCCATATCCGCAAAGCGCAGGCCCCGTCTGTTGGCGCGCGACAGCAAAATGAAGATGGCGAGCAGGGCAACGTCCAGCACGATACCGACGACGAGAATGACAATTGCCTCGATGCCTGAGTTCTCCTGCCTGAAGCTCAACCCCGAACGGATATCGAGTGCCCATTCACGACCGTAAAGCGACATCAAGATCCGCTTTTCCTTGATGGCATCATGATCGTAGTCGGTATCTTCCGAACTGATCTCATCGTAGATGATCTCGTCACCATCGCTGATCCGCACGGCGGTGGCGCGCCGGTCTTTGTCCAGAACGCCTTCCATCAGCCGTTTGACGACAAAAGGAGCGTAGACCGCGCCCAGAAACCTGTCGGCATGCGTTGCGTCGGCCCCGTTATCCGAGGTTCGGTAGAAAGGCGCAAAGAAGAGAAATCCGGGTGTGCGCCCTTCGTCCTGAACCAGAATGATCGGACCGGTGATTTGTGTCGAGGCGCTGTCACGTGCCTGTGTCAAGGCAGTGTAGCGGTTGGTCTCATGCATCATGTCGAGACCCACGGCTTCAATGTTTATGTCTTCGGGCTCGATGAAGGTAATGGGTTGATAGATATCTGCCTGCCGGGGCGGGTGGACCTTGAAGTCCGGCCGGTCTTTTCGCTGCCGCGCCAGATAATCGGGCATGTCAGCTGCGGTAATTTCGTGGATGACACCGATCCCGTTGATGCCCGGATAACGGTGCTCAATATCGAGGTTCTGCGCAAAGCTGCGCCATTGGTCGAGATCGACCCCGTTATCATGGGTCTTGATGGCCGCAACCCCGGCCCAAAGGGCCACTTGGTACTTCTGCAGCCGTTCTTCGATCAATTCGGCGACCTGGTCTGCGGCAATATTGAACCGCGTTTCGGTGCGAAGCGCCAGCTGGTACTTGACGTACTGCCACACGACCAGGGTCAGACCTACGGACAAGAGCAGGGTCAACCAGTGAACGAGACGCAGCCGACCGAGCCGTTCGATCGCCCGTCGTTCGTGTGCTACGGTTTCTGGCGGAATACTGTGCGGGGTGTCCGGCGCCGGAGCGCCCGGGGCATCTGTGGTCATGGCGTCCTCCCCTTTCAACTCGACCCCTCACTGTCGGTTTGCTGCGATCAGCCCTTTCCCAAACGCCTTCCAACCAGCGGCTCGCACCGCGCGCGATCAATGATCACGCTGCACGCTGCTCGGCGTAGCTGACCAGCGCTTCCAGATCACGCAGGTATACCGGCTTGCGCAGAATCCAGGTCACGCCGGGAAATTCAGCCAACACTTCCCCGTGGGCAAACTTGCTGGTGCCCGTCACGAGGATCACCTCGGCATCGGGAGCCGCGTACCCGGCGTATTGCGCCAGACCAAGGCTGTTGGTGTCACCGATCATCAGGTCGATGATCAAGAGATCTACTTTGCTTGTTCTCAACACGGTCAGGGCGCTGGCGATGGTGTCGCATGCGACAACCTGGTGGCCCGCATCTGAAAGACACTCCCGGAATACGTCTCTCGCGGCGTCGTCATCTTCAAGCAGGAGTACGCGCATAACAAGAACTCTCCTTAAATCATTATTCTTTAGGTAATATCCCTTATTAGTCTATTAGTAGAATTATTAGGACCGATCTAGACCTAAATTGCTGGGCTTTGGGTCTTCATTACACGGGTTTTGGAGGCGTAATGCCCAGTTGCACTAGCGTTGCGCGCGGTTGATCTGCCGCTATGTTCTCTGTGCTATTCTATGCCCCCCGGAAAATCGGACGACGTTGCCGGAAGCGCGATCAGAGTGCTGTCACCAGAGCATCTTGACCGCGGAGGCAGGGAACCAAAACGGCAATGAGAGAAAAGATCCGGGTGACGTCCCGATTGCCGCCGTCAAATATCCTTGGGGATGGACGCCAACAACATGGATAAATTTCCACCCAGCCATGGCAGCCGGACGTGCTACCTTTCTTCGGTACGTGATGTCCGAGTGAGAGGTCCGGTCGGGATTGATCCATTCAGCATGACTGTTTCAGTCTGCGATAACCAAAAAACAGTCACTCCAGACGTCATGCAGCACCTGTTGGCATACGCTTGATCCACAGGACCGTCAGTGCCATTGCGCCGACGATCGGCAGGGCGCCAAGGGCAAGTATGGTCCAGCCCGCGCCCACCACCAACGCCCCCGAGGCGAAAGCGCAGACAGAGGCGCAAAGTGCGATGGCGGTGTCGTTCAAGCCCTGAACAGCCGCGCGTTCGTGCGGGGCAAGCGCGTCGGCCAGCAAGCTTGTGGCGCCGACGAAGCCAAAGTTCCACCCGACGCCCAACACGATCATCGCGCTGTAGAAGTGAGGCAGGGTTATGCCGCTGGCGGCGATCACCGCAGAGCCAGCGAGCAGGGCGAGACCTGTCATGACGATGGCGGTCGCGCCAAACCGCTTGATCAGGAACCCTGTGACGAAGCTTGGGGCGAACATGGCCACGACGTGCCAGCGAACCACATCACCCGCATCGGCTTCGGTAAAGCCGCAGCCTACCATAGCGATGGGCGTCGGCACCATCAGCAGGACCATCACCCCTTGCGAGACCGCTGCGGTCGCAACCGCGACAGCGACCATCGGGCGCCGCAAGACAGCGATCACATTGACAGCCGGGGCCGAAGCGGTTTCTTCCATTCTGGGCGCCCGTCCTAGGCCGCGCAGGAACAGCAGCGGCAGAATGCCCATCCCGCACAAGACACTGATCGCACCATAGGCACCCGCAAAGGGGATCGGGGCAAGCATATCCTTGGTGCGGGTAAAGACCTCTGGCCCCGCGAAGGCGGCCAGCAGTCCGGATGTCAGCATCAGCGAAATGGCGACCGGTTTCCACCGATCCGGCACCACTTCGGCCGCGGCAAAGCGAAAGAACTGAAAGCAGGCAAGTGCTGCCCCAAGGGCAAAGTGCCCGACGAGGAGGAGGGGAAAGCTGGCCTGCAGGACGCCCGCGACCGCTGCGGCGCCGCCCGCTGCGGCCACCGCCGCCCCCGCCACGAAGCCCGCCTGTCTCCCGAAGCGACCCATGAAGAGCGAGAACGGTGCCGCTGCCACGAGCCCGGCGAGCGTCGAGACGGAGGCGGGCAAGGTGGCCAGACCGGGCGTTGGCGCGAGCAACAGACCCGCCAGCGCGCCGAGGATGATCATCATCGGCATGGCGGATCCAAGGATCGCATTCGCAGCCAGCAGCAGCGCGAAGTTGACGAGGCCTGTGGGCGAGGTTTGGTCGGTCGTGGTCACCGTGTCTTTCCCGGCATTTGTGCTGACCAAAGGGAAGAGGATCCGGGCCAGATTTGCTGTATGGGCGCTCAATACGGTCGTTTCCACGCAGCAGACCTGCGTATAGATGTGCTCCGGTTCCACGGGGTCAATGCGCCTCAGCACCTGGGGGGGAGCGGTCTCAGTTGTCGCAGACCCGAAACGGGGCGGTGTCGGTGGCTCTCGACGCATTTTTGAGGGGCAAGTGTCAGACGCCGAGGGTAGACATGAAAACCTGCGGGACGGTTCGGCAACGCGCTGAGTTTTCCAATGACCTTGAACCACATACCATACCGGTGCCGCTGAAGGTGTGCTGACTGTCAGGGCCCGAGTACGTTCTCAAGAAGCCGGCGATCTATGCCGTCAGATCCGTGCCATACCGGCGGGGAAAGTGTCGTGCCGAGACAACAGGAAATCCGGTGAGCGCAGTGCTTTGATGTTTTGGTTCAACGGCCAGTGCAGTGCGGCCAAGCCGCAGGTCGATCCGGTGCGATGGACAGCTTAAAGCTACGCAATGATTGCTCCTTGGTCAGGACAGCAAGACCTGCGCAACCCGGAAGTCTGACCGCCTCTTGAGTGACCCGATGGGTACCGCAGATGACATCCCCGCCCGCCTTTGCGTGATGAATGCCTGCTACTCTTGGTTCTGACGCGACGGACGACGGGCCAGCTGATGGCGAAGCAGCGGCAGCAAGAGCGCGACGAGAGCTGTCAGGCCAAGCACCAGCGCAATGGGATGGCCCACGAAAAACGCCGCAAAGCTGCCGTCGGTCAGGATCAGGCCCTGTCGCAGGGTGATCTCCAGTGTTGGCCCCAACACCATGCCGATCACCAAAGGTGCCATTGGGAAGCCCTGACGGCGCAGGACGAATCCAACCACGCCAGCGGCGCCCATCACCAATAGATCGAACGGGTTGCCGCGGACGAAGTAGACCCCGACCGCGCACAACAGGACAATGGCCGTCATCATGTAGGCTTCGCGAACGCGCAAGATCGGGGCGGCGACGCGCGACAGTATCAGACCCAGCGGCAACAACAGCAGGTTGATGATGAAGAAACCGGTGAAAATTGCGGCGATGAGCGTGGGGTTGTCTTCGACGAGTTTCGGTCCCGGAGTGATCCCGTGCAGGGTCAGCGTGGCGAGCATCACCGCGGTGATGGCGTCCCCGGGAATGCCCAACGCCATCGTCGGCACGAGCGCGCCCCCCGTGACCGCGTTATTCGCAGCCTCGGATGAGACGATGCCATCCGGCTCCCCGGTGCCGTAGTTCGCCCCGTTTGAGGAGGACCGCCGTCCCTCCGCGTAGGAGATAAAGGCGGCTGTCGCGGCGCCGGTCCCCGGAAGAACGCCGACGAGATTGCCGATCAAGACGGATTTTCCGAGGTTCTTGAGCCGACCTTTCCACATCGCCAGTTTGGGCAGGACGATCCCTTTGAAATCAACCAGCTCGGACGTTTGAGACAGGGCCGTGCTGGCCCGCATCAGCACTTCGGACAACGCGAACACCCCGATGACAACAGCCAGCAGATTGAACCCGGCAAAGAGCTGCCATTGACCGAAGGTGAACCGCATCTCTCCGATGATGGGATCTCCGCCGACCGTGGACAGAAAGATGCCGATCATCCCCGCCAGCAACCCCTTGATCACCGATCCGGTGGACACGGAAACGATACAGGTCATTCCCAAAAGGATCAGGGCGAAGGTCTCGATCGGACCGAATTCGAGCGCGAAGGCCGCGAGTTGCGGGGCCGCAAAGATCAGGACGATCGCGGATACCAGCCCCCCGATGACGGAGGCAACGGTCGCCCACCCCAGGGCGAGGCCAGCCTCGCCTCTCTGTGCCATTGGATAGCCATCCAGGCAGGTGGCGGCCGACTGTGGCGTCCCGGGGGTGTTGATCAGGATCGCCGCGATTGAACCGCCGTAGACAGATCCAGCATAGACGGCTAGGAGCAACAGAATGGCCGGCGCCTGCCCCATGGTCAGCGTGAATGGCAGGACCATCGCAACGGCTACCGTCGACCCGATGCCCGGCATCGCCCCCAAAACGATGCCGAGGACAGTGCCCATCACGAGGACGAGCAACCCCTCGACTGTCAGCAGAATCGCGAGGGCATCGGGCAAGGAAGACAGCATGGACGAGGCCCTAAAATAGATATGTGAAGCGGGACACCGGCAGTGGCATGCCCAACAGGTGATTGAAGAACAGCACAAGCGCGCCCGGCACCGCGACAGCGTAAAGACCGACGACCAAGGGATTGCGGATCCCGAAAATCGGCAGGCTGATCGCCGCAAAAACGACCGAGGGCAAAAAGAACCCCTCGCGCCCGATCACGTTGGTGTAGGTCACCGCGGCCAGCAACAAAACGATCAACCGCGGCCAGCTTGTGACGGGCGCGGTGTCAGAGGGTGCACGGACCGCCTGAACCAAGGCGGCCAGTGCGAGCAGCATCCAAAGTGCGAGGATAATGCGCGGGAAAAATACCGGCGATTGCGCGGTTTCAGTGCTGGAATAGATCTGACCGAAGGTCGCGGCATAAAGGCCCCCTCCCACAAGAAAGAGGGCCAGCAGAACCATCACCCGCTCATTCACGATATGTGTCATAGCAAGGTCTTGGCATGGGGTGGTGACCCGTCAGGCCCCGCGCCCCATGCCTGTTCCGTCACAGACCAGCGGCTTCGATCAACGCGCCGTTGGCCTCATATTGCTGTCGGAAGAACGTATCGAACGCCTCGGCGCCCCGGAAGTTGATGACGGTGCCGGAGTTTGCCGCAAACTCCTGAAATCCTGCCGACGACACGGCGGTCTCGCAGGCCGCTTCAAGCTTGGACGTGACCGCAGGGTCCAAACCCGCCGGTGCGAACAACCCGCCCCATAGGTAAAGCTCGTTCAGCGGTGCCTCGATACCGACCTCTGTTGCGGTTGGCACGTCTGGATAGCTCTCGAGCCGTTCCGAATTGAACACCATCAGGGGACGAAAATCGCCACGGCTCATCAGGATTTCGGTGTCGCCGAAGAACTGTATCGTGCCCGATGTCAGTTCTTTCACCGCGGGGCCGGATCCCTGAAATGGCAGGTGCTTGAGCTTGTCCAGAATACCCAGCCCGGCAAAGGCCGCCACGGTCGTCAGATGTGTCATGGCGCCGGGACCGGAGGAGCCGTAGACAAGCTCACCGGGGTTGGCAGTCGCCGCCTCGACGACATCGGCGGCCGTCATGTAGGGTGTGTCGGCGTTGGTGAAAAGAAGCGTCGGAGAGGCAGCAACGGAACAAATGGGCGTCCAGCTGTCGACGTCATAAGGGACATTCTTGATCTGCGGCTGGATGGTCGAGACCGTAATCGAGAAGTATCCCAACTGATAGCCGTCGGCGCGCTGGCCCTGCAAGGCGGAGGCGGCAACGGTCCCTGATCCGCCCGCCATGTTTGACACAAACGCATCCCCGCCAATGGCTTCGGCGAAATGAGGAGCCAGTCCGCGCAACAACAGATCTGTGCCGCCACCGGCGTTAAAGGGCGCGATCAGATTGATGGGGCGCTCAGGAAAAGCGTCTTCTGCACCCGCTGACGTCGCTATTACCACACTGGCCACGATGCCCGAAAACGTCTTGATATTCATGTATTTTCCTCCCGTGCGGCGGCTTTTGTGCCACCACTATTTCCCTAGTACGATTGCAAGATAGCATGGCAACCGGAAATACCAATCACTCGTGGTCGTCGTGGGGGTAATCTTTACTCGCGCGATGCAGCGGTCAACGGCATGATCTGTGCCGAAGGCCAATGGCCGCGTTTTCGCGGGCATTGCTGGGGTCAGTCTCGTTTTTTGCGCCCGTCTCCTATGGTCTTGGATCATACTTCAGGGTCCGAACTAGGGGGTGAGCGCCTGTGAGGATCCTCTATGCCGGAGGTCGTGTTAGATCAGGCGCAGTGGTGTTGGAGGACAGATGTCCGGTTCTTCCTTCGGGTGCGGTGCCACGCAAAGATGCAGGTTGCCGCGAAGCGGGCAGGGACCTTGAATACGGTATTGGAAGGCCACGGGTGATCGCGGCGCAGAGTTCTCCCGAAGGTGCGAGCCTCGAAAAACCTCTGGCCATCGGTGACGTCGGTCGCCACTGACAGGCGCGTCTAGTAAGCGCCTTTGCCGCTGAACAGGCTCAGAGGTGTGCGGAAGAGGATTTGCAGATCCAGCCAGATCGACCAGTTCTCGATGTAGTAGAGATCATGGGCGTAACGGGCTTCGAGTTTTTCCGCGCTGTCGATTTCACCCCGCCATCCGTTGATCTGAGCCCATCCGGTGATCCCGGGGGGCAGCCGATGTCTTGCAGAGTATCCGTCGACGATCTGCGTGAACAGATCCTGTTGGCTGGACTGTGCCTGGATCGCATGAGGGCGTGGCCCGACCAACGACAGATCACCTCTGAGCACATTGAAAAGCTGAGGCAGTTCATCAATCGAGCTGCGTCGCAAAAACCGGCCGACCCGGGTGACGCGGGGGTCGCCTTTGGTGACGACCTTGCTGGCACTCGGGTCCGCATGCTCGACATACATCGAGCGAAATTTCAGGACTTCAATCGTGCGGTCATTGTATCCGTGGCGGAGCTGACGGAACAGGACCGGACCGGAGCTTTCAAGGCGAATTGCGGCGGCTGCCACCAGCATGACCGGCCAGAGGATCAGCAGGGCGATGACCGCGAAAAAGACATCGAAGAGACGCTTGGTCAAGCGACATTCCGGCGCAAAGCTGCGCCTCAGTTTCTTCAGGTACGGCGCGCCGCTCTGCTCAAACGCATAGTCCTTGCTGTGCGTCGACAATCCAACCTCGACGGGGAGTACACGGAACTCATCCAGCAGCCATTTGATCCGTCCTTCCGCAGCGAAGGGAAGCGCTATGATGACAAGATCAACCGCCGACGCCCGAACGAAGGCGATCAGGTCGTCATAATCGCCAATTTTGGGAATGCCGAGGACCTGGGTTGGGGAGCGTATGTCGTCGCGATCATCGAAGATGCCGTAGAGGCGGATGTCGTTGCCCACCCGGTCACGTACCCCCCGGATCAGACGGGCCGCCTCTTCTCCGCCGCCGGCAATCACGGTTCGACGCGCAATCAATCCGGTTTCCATCACCCATTTGACGACGATCCGATAGCCGAACCGCGTCGGAAGGATCGCAATTGTCAAACTGAGCACAGCCGCCACAGTTGCCGCCCCCAGACTTTCAACCGGCCCAAAAAAGGCGAGCCCCAATAGCGGCGGAAACACGGACAAGACTGTGCGGAAGATGAAAGAAGAGAGGCTGGCAATGATCTTGCCACGATAGGCGCCGATGGCTGCCATGGTCGATACGAATACGACGCTCGCCAAAGCGGCCCATCCCGCAGCCATAATCGGGTTGAAGGCGTCTGCGGGGCTGGCGCCGTAGAGCACGAACCAAAAAGCAAGAACGAAGACCGGAAAATCAACAGCCACAACCACACATAGCAACCAGAGCGGTTCCAATGCGCCGCGCCGCAGCGTCATGGCCACATTCTGAGCGGCCTCGTTCAACTGGATCGATTGTCCATCCATATGTGTTCCGCCGCTGGACCCCCGCGTCTGATCTGCCCGCGCAATGCTGTTGGTGATCAGACATACCTCTGAAGCGGTTAAGGCATCGTAATCGGTAACGGGTATCGAGCGGGTATCTCTCCGACAAAGCGAGGTGTTTGCCTTGGAGCGACACAGGCAGCAGGCGATTGAGTAGTTTGAGCCACGCTTCTCAATCCGGACCACCGCATCGGCTATGGTTGGTCAGATCAAGGGACTTGTGGGGCAAGTGCGGGTTTGCAAGCAGGTAGGTCACTTGAAGGGAGACACGGGTTAAAGCTGGCCTGAAAGCAGACCCGCGGTCCCCTTTCCAGTGTCGCTTCTCCGAAACGGTCTGGATTGCGCAGCTACCCAACCTTTTGCCGGTGCAGGCCGGAATGCTTCGTCTTTTCTCAGCATGGCGGCCGGATGTAATCTGCGGGGGTCGCGAGGGTAACGGAGCTTCGGTCGCCCGCTGGCGGAAAACCAGGTCTGCAGCGCTGCCCTGAACGGCCACACCGCGCTCGGCACGCCCGTCCTGACAGCCTTGAGATCGATCAGTCCGCGGAAAGGGCGGGCGCACCTCTCATCATAATTGTGAAAAGAGCCGTGTGCTGAGATAGATCTGGTTTCAGCGGCCGTGACACCGCTGGACTGACACATGCGTCACAGGTCAGAAACCCACCTGGTCTTGCATGCCTTTGGATCCCGCCTCAGCTCAGTCGGCCAGATCAGCCCGGCGGGACCGATCAAGATCTCTTTCATTGAGCGGGACAAACCAGACATGACAGCGCTCTGGCCACCCGACAGGTATTCAAAACAAAAAGCCGCGCCTGATGAACGGCGCGGCTTTTGACTTTTGGGATGATACCCGTGCTTAGAAACCCAAGCCCGCGTATTTGTTTTTGAATTTCGATACGCGACCGCCGGTGTCCATCAAACGGGAGGACCCGCCCGTCCACGCGGGGTGTACCGATGGATCGATATCCAACGCGAGCTGGTCGCCTTCCGCGCCCCAGGTCGATTTCATTTGCACGACCGTACCGTCTGTCATCTTGACGTCGATGATATGGTAGTCGGGATGTGTGTCCGCTTTCATCGATCCGCTCCTTACGCTTCTGCGCCCGCTTTGGGCTTGTAGTTGGTGTTCTCCGTGATCCGCGCCGATTTACCGCGACGGCTGCGCAGGTAGTAGAGCTTGGCGCGACGGACACGGCCGCGGCGCACAACGGTGATGCTGTCAATGTTTGTCGAATGCAGCGGGAACACCCGCTCAACACCTTCGCCAAACGAAATCTTGCGCACGGTGAAAGACCCGGCGATACCCGATCCGTTATTGCGCGCGATGCACACGCCTTCGTAGTTCTGGACCCGTGTGCGGGTGCCCTCTGTCACTTTGAAGCCAACACGAACAGTGTCACCAGCGCGAAAATCGGGAATGTCACTCCCGAGCGCGGCGATCTGCTCCGCTTCGATCTCTGCAATCAGATCCATCGGATCGTCTCCTATATAGCTCGCGGTTTGCCCACGAAGGTTGTCGCGTCCCAGAGCTTTCAGTCTATGACCGGGTCCGCATCATACGCCCGCTGAAAGAGTTCAGACATCTTTGCTTGTCTCTGCTGCCGCATGGCATTCCTTTGAACAGGAATGCAGCACAGCGAACAGGTCCAGAAGCGCGTGCGCGATTCCAGACAGAGGCCGTATAAGACGGATAGAACGATGGATCAAGGGCGAACGGCCGGCCAACGCGAGGCATTGGTCAGGTGCGACCTAACGCTACTGGCGCGCCGAGAAATTCTTTTGTCGGCAAGGTGATGACCGGCAGCTCCGCAGGTAATGCCGCAGGGCCTCTTTGCGGCCAGGGGCCGCCTCCAACACCCTCATGCTCCTCCGGCGCGCGCCGCTTTGCTCGCGCGCCTAGGGCGGACCCGGATGCTTTTACGCTTCGTCGCTCGGACGCCGCCGCCACAGATCTGGCCGGCGCTCCTGCGTGAGTGCCTCGGATTGCGCGCGCCGCCATTTTGCAATCTCGGCGTGGTTGCCGGACATCAGCACATCCGGGATCGGCGCATCTTGCCAGACGGCGGGCCGGGTATACTGCGGATGCTCCAGCAGGCCGCTCGTATGACTTTCCTCGACCGTACTCTGGGCGTTGCCAAGCACACCGGGCAGCAGACGTACAGCCGCATCAATCATCGCCGCGGCGGCTATTTCCCCACCCGTCATGACGAAATCCCCCAATGAGACTTCCTGCACGTCGTAGTGCTCAAGCACCCGTTCATCGACCCCTTCGAACCGACCGCAGAGCAGGGTCATACCGTTGCCCCGCGCCAGGTCACGCGCCATCGTCTGGTCAAAGGGCCGCCCCCGCGGTGACAGGTAGATCAGCGGCCAACGACCGCGAGCGTGCGCCTGAGCCGCCTCGATCGCGGGGCCAACCACATCGGCGCGGAGCACCATGCCAGCACCCCCGCCCGCAGGCGTGTCATCCACGTTGCGGTGCTTGCCGATGCCGAAGTCGCGCAGGTCGTGGGCGTGCAATTGCCATAGCCCGTCAGCCAATGCCTTGCCGGTGAGTGACAGGCCGAGAATTCCCGGAAAAGCCTGCGGAAACAGAGTGATGATGCGCGCCTGCCAGACGCCTGCCAGCACCTCGTCATCTGACATCAGCGCCCGAGGGTGCAGCACCTGCCGGGCTTGCTTGCGGCCATGGCTCCGGGGTGGATCTGCCACGTCAGAAGAGCCCGTCCGGCGGGTCGGCGATCACCCGTCCGGACGCCAGATCAACCGTCGGGACTGCGACGCGGGTAAAGGGTAGCAGCACTGTCTCCGAGGTGCCGGGGCGCTGCACGTCGAGCAGATCACCCGCGCCGTGATCCACGACGGTCTTGATGGTGCCCAGCCGGGTGCCGCCGGTGTCGTAGACCTCCAGTCCGATAAGATCGGCGTGGTAGAACTCATCGTCGGGCAGGTCAGGCAGTTGCGACCGGTCCGCGAACAGCTGGGTGCCTTTCAGCGCGTCTGCCTCCTCCTTGGTGGCGACCTCCGCGATGCGGGCGGCAAACCCGTTCTTGATGGGGCGAATCAGCGCGAGGTGAAAGGTGCTGTCGCCGTCTTCACCGGTGAGCGGGCTGTAGCTCTCGATGTCTTCGGCCACGGCGCAAAAGCTCTTGATGCGCAACTCGCCGCGCACCCCGTAGGCACCGCCGATCGCACCAACGCAGACCCGGTCCTCGCTCATCGGGCTGCCCCCAGACATACACCGCCCGTGACCTCGCCACCCGCGTCAGCGCAGGCGGATTTCTGGTTGGATCGCTCGGTCAGGATGCCCGCCACGAAGGCCAGCAGGATCAGAAAGAGGGTTCGGAGGGGACGCAGCATGTCTCACCAGATTGAGGGGGGTCCGCCGCAGGGGCAGGCCGGAGCCGGGCCGCAGGGGTCGTGCGCGGCCCGGTCGCTGAGTGTTACTCGGAGGCTTCTTCCGCAGGGGCGGCTGCCTTGGCGGCTTTCTCCTCTGCGCGCTCCTGCGCCTTCTTGCCGGGCGTGCCCTTGTTGGGGTTGTTGCGCTCGGTTTTCTCTTTGAGGCCAGCGGCTTCGAGCATCCGGGAGACACGGTCGGTCGGCTGTGCGCCCTGACCGAGCCAGTGCTGCACGCGCTCCACATCCATCTTGACGCGCTCTTCGCTGTCCTTGGGCAGGAGCGGGTTGTAGGTGCCCAGCTTTTCGATGTAGCGGCCATCGCGGGGCATGCGGCTGTCAGCGGCAACGATGCGGTAGAAGGGGCGTTTCTTGGAGCCGCCGCGGGCGAGACGAATTTTCATAGACATGTCAGTTAGGTCCTTTTGGGTTGATTGTCGGGGGGCCTGCGCCCGCCCTAGCTTTGGTGACGTTGGTGATGCTGAATAACCTCAGCGATGATGAAGTTGAGAAACTTCTTGGCGAAGTCCGGATCGAGATCCGCTTGCTTTGCCAAATCTTCGAGCCGCTCGATCTGGGCCGCTTCGCGGGCGGGATCAGAGGGCGGAAGGTCGTGGCTGGCCTTGAGTTTCCCCACGGCCTGCGTGTGTTTGAACCGCTCGCCCAGGGTGTAGACGAGGATGGCATCGAGACGGTCGATGGAGCTGCGGTGTTCGCTCAGGAGTGTCGCGGCGCGGGTGATGGCGTCGGTCATGGCAGGGGCCTCCGGGGACGTCGGTGGTACGTCGGTATTGCGTCGGTACGACGTCGGTATTGTGTCGGTGCGCGGCGCGCGCTGCGGTAAGGATCAGTCAATGGCCCAGCCTTTCGGTGTGAAGAGCGGATCGGCGTAGTGGCTGATCTCCATTTCGATGCCGTGGGCCAGTTGCGAGCCTGCCAGCGCCTGCGGCGATGGGTGGCGGTAGACCGCATCGTTGCCGTCAATGGTGGGGGCGTCCGGATCCTTGACCGCGCCAAGGCGCTCGGCCAGGCGAATGCTGTCGAGGTTCTTGGGGTCGATGTAGCTGACGGCGGAGCTCCAGCCGAGGGTGCCGTAGAGATAGTCGCGCACCGCATGGGTGGCTTCGAGTGCGTAGCCTTTGCCTGCGTGCTCGGGCCAGATGACCCAGGCGATCTCTGCCTCGGGCCATTTCGCGGGCTGCCAGCCACCCGCCATGCCGTGGGTCGTATCACTGCCCTTGTCGTGGATCATCCACATGCCGAAGCCGCGGATCTGCCAGTGGCCGATTTCAGCGGCGTAGAGCATCCAGGCCTCATAGGCGTTGAGCGGCCCGCCCATGAACCGCGCGCGGTAACTGGTGAAAGTCGCCTTGAAATCAGGGTAGTCCTGAGGTTCGGGGCCGCGCAGCACGAGGCGGTTGGTTTCGATCCGGGGGATCTGCATCACGCTGTCCCCCCTGCGGTTCGGGTGGCCGGCGTCGGATGCCTCCGGCGGGAGTTTTTTTGGCAAGATGACAGGGGAGCGGTCATGCGATCTGCTCCGGTCCGGGGTGGCGCCAGACCTGCATGACCCCGTATTTGGGGTGGGTGAAATCGGTGGTCCGGGTCGCGCCAAGGTGTTCGGCGACGCGGCGGGAGGCGGCGTTATCCGGTGCGATCATGCTGACCACCGTGGTCCAGCCCAGGGTGCCATAGGCGTGCTGGCGCGCGGCGCGCCCGGCCTCGGTCGCGTAGCCCTGGCCCAGAGCGTCCCAGACCATCCAGCCCACTTCGGGCTCCGGCCAGTCGAGCGGCGCGTGCAGGCCGACGAGACCGATGGCGCCGGGGGTGTCCTTGCGTTCGATCATCCAGCGGCCGAACCCGCGCAGCTGCCAGTGGCCGATGACCTGTGCCAGATAGCGCCAGACCTCATAGTCCTTTTGCGGCCCGCCAACGTGGCGCGCGGCGTCGCTGGCGTAGAAGGCGGTGAAGCCGGGCAGGTCGTCAGCGCAGGGCGCGCGGAGGATCAGGCGCCCGGTTTCCAGGATCGGGATAGTGACGGTCATGCTGAAGCCCCGGGATGCGGGTGGCGGTAGACCATGACATCCGTGGCGCGGTCCGGAGTGCTGGGAGTGGGGGCTGCGGCCGCCTCGTCGCGGGTGGCGCCCAGCCGCTCGGCGAGGCGGGCGGAGGCGCTGTTGCCCGCGTCGATGTAGCTGACGATGGTGTCCCAGCCCAGCACGGTCCAGGCGTGATCAAGGCAGGCGTGCGCTGCTTCGGCTGCGATGCCTTTGCCTTCGTGTTCTGCGTCGAAGAGGATCCAGCCGACTTCCCGTTCGGGCCAGCCGTGCGGGTACCAATGCCCGACGAGGCCCAGCGGGGCGTCTTCGTTGTGGAAGGTGACTGTGAACATGCCGAAGCCGCGCATGCTCCAGTGGCCGATTTCCGAGCCGAAGAAATGCCAGGCCTGCCGGGGGCTGAGGGGGCCGCCCACGTATTGTGCCCGGTCGCTGCCGTAGAACGCCATGAAGGCGTCCGCGTCGCCCGGGTGGGGCATGCGCAGGGTCAGGCGGTCCGTGGTGAGGCGGGGCGCGGTCGTCATGTCAGGGGAGGCCCAGCTCTGCCGGGGAGGCACCGGTCAGGACCGGACGGGTGAAAGACCGGTCATAACGGCGGATGCACTTGCTCTCGGCTGCCAGGGCGTAGGCGCGCTGACATTCCGTGTCGGCATGCATCGCGGTGCGGTAGTCTTCGTAATCTGCGAGCGACGGAAAGGAGAAGTGGCAGTAGGCGATGTCGTTAGGTCCCTCATACGGCATGTGATAGCCGTGGTGAAGGCCACCCATCTGCGGGATCTTCCACATCCAGAACCGCGCATACCGCTCGAAAACATCGAGCTTGGCCGGATCCAGTTCGTATCTGACGGTGCAGGTGATCATTTCTTTTTCCCGAAACCGGAGAGGCCCGGGGGCAGGGGCATGCCGCCGCCCATCCCACCGAGGCCGCCGGGCAGCTTGCCGCCCATGGCTTTCGCGGCGGCTTCAAGCTGTTTGGGGTCCATTTGCGCGGGATCCATGCCGGGGGGCATGCCGCCTTTGCCGAACATGCCTTTCATGGCCTGTTTCAGCATGCCGCCTTTGCCCATCTTGCCCATTTTCTTCATCATGTCAGACATTTGCCGGTGCATCTTCATCAGCTTGTTGAGCTCTGACACTTCGAGCCCCGCGCCGCGCGCGATGCGTTTCTTGCGGCTGGCCTGAAGGATCTGCGGGTTGGCGCGTTCCTTCTTGGTCATGGACTGGATCAGTGCGATCTGGCGGCGCAGGATGGCGTCATCGAAGCCCGCGGCCTCGGCCTGTTTGGCCATTTTGCCCATGCCGGGCATCATACCCATCATGCCTTCCATGCCGCCCATCTTGAGCATCTGTTCCAGCTGCATCTTGAGGTCGTTCATGCTGAACTGACCTTTGGCCATGCGGCGCATCATCCGTTCGGCCTGCTCGGCCTCGATGGTTTCCTGCGCCTTTTCCACGAGGGAGACGATGTCGCCCATGCCGAGGATGCGGCCCGCGATGCGTTCCGGCTCGAAGGTTTCCAGCGCGTCCATCTTTTCGCCCAAGCCGACGTATTTGATGGGCTTGCCGGTGACCGCGCGCATCGAGAGTGCAGCACCGCCGCGGCCATCGCCATCCATCCGGGTGAGCACGACGCCGGAGACACCGATGCGGGCGTCGAAGTTCTCGGCGGTGTTGACGGCGTCCTGACCGGTGAGGCCATCGACGACCAGCAGGGTCTCGCGCGGGTCGGCCACGTTGCGGACGGCTTCGACCTGGGTCATCAGCTCTTCGTCGATGGAGAGGCGGCCTGCGGTGTCCAGCATGTAGACGTCGTAGCCCGCAAGGCCCGCTTGCGTCTTGGCGCGGCGGGCGATCTGGACGGGGTCCTCACCTTTGACGATGGGCAGGGTGTCGACGCCGATCTGCGCGCCGAGGATGGCCAGCTGTTCCATCGCCGCGGGGCGGTTGACGTCGAGCGAGGCCATGAGCACGCGCTTGCCGTCACGGTCCTTGAGCCGCTTGGCCAGTTTGGCGGTGGTGGTGGTTTTACCGGAGCCCTGCAGGCCCACCATCAGGATCGGGGCGGGCGGGTTGTCGATCTTAAGCGCGCCCGGTTCGCCCTCGCCGCGCAGCACATCAATCAGCGCGTCATGCACGATCTTGACGACCTGCTGGCCGGGGGTGACGGATTTGGTGACGGCCTGACCGGTGGCCTTTTCCTGCACTGCCTTGACGAAATCACGTGCGACGGCCAGCGAGACATCCGCCTCCAGCAGGGCGACGCGTACCTCGCGCAGGGCGGTGGTCACGTCCTCTTCGCTCAAGCTACCCTGTTTGGTCAGCCGGTCAAAGACGCCAGAGAGCCGTTCAGACAGATTTTCAAACATGGGCCAGAGCCCCTTTCGGTTCGGTTGCGGGATGCCCTTGATGTAGGCGGCCCGCGATCAATTCACAAATGCCCGGGGTCATTACCAAAGGGGTCAAATCCAAATGGATTTGCCCCCGTGGGCGCAACGCGCTGACGGAGGGCGATCCCGGGGTGCCCGGGACCGGAAGGCTGATGCTTCCGGATGTTGGCGCCGTTTAGATCGCGGGCCGGGCCATGTCAAGCGCTGCGGAGCGGCTGTCGGCGGCGGGCGAGGCGCAGTGCCAGCAGCAACCCGCCCGCCAGCAAAAGACCCGAGGCTGGCAGCGGGATCGGGGCCGGGGTGATGGAGAGTACCGTCGCGTCCACGGATTGAATGATGTCGAACTCATCCAGGAAGTAGGCAGAGATCCAACCGCTCCTAAAGCTGCCGGGAAAGGCCGCTGGCAGGGTCGTGGCGCCGCCGCGCCAGTCATCCGCGATCAGATCCAACATCATGTTCCAGCCATTGGGGTCTTCGGATACGAAGCTCTGGGCGGAGAAGAAGTCGGTGTTGCCGATGGCGGCGATGGAGACGATCCGGTTGCTCAGCGACAATCCAAAACCGGTCGGCGTGGAAATCTCAAAGCGCTCCAGCCCGATGTTATAGAAGTAGTCGCTGCCGAACTGCTGGGATGGCGGATCGCTGTAGGTCAACCGCCCTTGCAGCAGCGCGCCATCCTCTACCAGCGCATCCTGTGCGGGATCGCGCAGAAAGGCGCTGTCGATGCGGGCTGTAATGTCGAATGTGAAAGTGGTTGCCGCTGCCATCTGCGGCAGCGCGAGGCACAGGAGGCAGGCGATTGCTCGAAGATACATGGCAGCACTCCACGCGGTTGGTTTCTGGGGTCAGCCGAGCCTACCATGCGCGGGGCTTCCGGTCCATCTAAGCGCGAAGTGACTGGTCCGGGGATCGCGGTTGGTGCAGGGCCCGTCCGCAGACAGGCCCGCCGCGAGCGGACCCTGTCAGGCGGCGATGGCCGCTATCTGGGCGCGGGCCTTTGCCAGAGCCTTGTCCGCATCGAGTTTGACCAGATCAGCGGCGATGATCTCCACATCCGTGATGCCGATGAACCCCATGATGTGGCGCAGGTAGCCGGAGGCGAAGTCGATCTCGGACCCTACGGGCGTGCCGCCGGAGGCCAGCGCGATCACAGCGCGCTTGCCTTTGAGCAGACCGACGGGGCCATCCTCTGTGTAGCTAAAGGTCAGCCCGGCGCGGGCGATCTGGTCAATCCACGCCTTCAGTGCGGCAGGTACGGCAAAATTGTAGATGGGCGCACCGATCACCACCACATCCGCCGACCGGATCTCTGCCACGAGACTGTCGGAGAGTGCGAGGGTCTCGCGCTGCGCTGCGTCGCGGCGATCCTCCGGAGTGAGATTGGCATCGATCCACGCCTCGTCGATCTGGGGGATCGGGTGTGTGAGGTCACGGCGGATCACCGCGCCGCCGAGCTTTTCGACAATGTCGCGCGTCAGGGCGCGGGTGGTCGAGCCCGTGGTGCGGGCGGAGGCGTCGAGGTGAAGGATGGTCTGGGTCATGGCGCTGTTTCCTGCTGGTTGGAGACATGAGAGGTCTGCACCCCAAGATGCACATTGCATTTTCGAACTCAATTTCGGATACCCAACAGGTGCTGTGCATATCCGCACCATTGGAGATCTGTGGCGATGACCAACTGGGACGAAATCAAGACCGCCTATCATGTGGCGCGCCGGGGCACTGTCAGCGGTGCGGCCGAAGTGCTGGGCGTTCACCACGCCACCGTGATCCGCCATGTCGATGCGCTGGAGGCGCGGCTGGGGGTGAAGCTCTTTCAGCGACACGCGCGCGGATACACGGCGACCGAGGCGGGGCAGGATCTGCTGCGCGTGGCACAGGCAACCGACGACCAGTTCAGCCAGCTCGCCGGGCGGATCCGCGGGCAGGGGGATGCGGTCTCGGGCGAGCTGGTGGTGACCTCACTGACCAATCTTGTGCCGCGCATGGCGCCGGTGCTGACCGATTTTCAGCGCGACTATCCGGAGGTGGTGGTGCGGTACCTGACCGGCGATAGGCTGTTCCGGCTGGAATACGGTGAAGCGCATGTTGCGATCCGCGCGGGCAACGCGCCGGACCAGCCCGACAACGTGGTGCAGAACTTTCACCATCAGCACGTGGGGCTCTATGCCACGCGCGGCTATCTTGATGTCTACGGCACACCTGGCGGGATTGACGATTTTCCCGCTCATCGCTTTGTCGGTCATGACACGGATCACAATCGGGCACCGTTCAATCGCTGGCTGCGGGCCAATGTGCCCGGCAGCGCCATCACCTTTCGCGCCACGGACACCCGCGCGCTGGAGGCGGCGGTGATCGCCGGGGCGGGCATCGGGTTCCTGCCCGCGATGGAAGCGCAGGCCAATCCGGATCTGGTGGAGGTGATCGCCCGGCAGGACGACTGGTCGGTGCCGCTTTGGCTGGTCAGCCACGTGGATCTGCACCGCACCACGAAGGTCCAGACCTTTCTGGACTACCTCAAGAAGCGGGCGGCGCGGTGGGACAGCTGAGCGCGGGCGCGCAGGGTCACATCGCGATGCTGGCCTTTTCTGCACTGGTCGCGGGGTCGTTTTCGCTCGGCGCGGATGCGGCGGCGTTCATTGATCCGGGCGTGATGAACGCGGCGCGCTTTGCCATTGCGTCGCTGATCATCGGGGTGGCTGCAGCGGTCACCACGGGCCTGCCACGGGCGGCGTTTCGGGCCAGCTGGCGGTATCTGCTGCTGGGCGGGATGCTGGCCACTTACTTTGTGCTGATGTTCGAGGGGCTGAAAACGGCAGCGCCGGTGAGTGCGGCGGCGGTGTTCACGCTGACCCCGGTGATGGCGGGAGTTGCGGGCTGGCTGATGCTGGGGCAGCGCAGCACGCCACGGATGATGCTGGCGCTGCTGCTGGGCGGGGGCGGTGCGCTCTGGGTGATTTTCCGTGCGGATCTGGGCGCGCTCATCGCCTTTGAGATCGGTCGCGGCGAAGCGATCTATTTCGTCGGTTGTATCGCCCATGCGGTCTATACGCCGATGGTGCGCAAGCTGAACCGGGGCGAGCCGGCGGTCATCTTTACCTTTGGCACGCTGGCGGCGGGAACGGTGCTGCTGGGGGTCTGGAGCGGGCGTGATCTGATGGCCACCGAATGGACAGCGCTGCCGCCCGTGGTGTGGGTGACGCTGGCCTACATCGCGGTCTGCGCCTCGGCCGCGACCTTTGTGCTGTTGCAATTCGCAACGCTTCGCCTGCCGAGCGCGAAGGTCATGGCCTATACCTATCTCACCCCCAGCTGGGTCATTGCCTGGGAGGTCGCCCGCGGGCAGGACATTCCCGGGGCGCCGGTGCTGGGCGGTGTGGGGCTGACCATACTGGCGCTGATCTTGTTGCTGCGCGATGAGGTCGGAAGCGATGGCATGGAACCATCTGCGCCCGCGCGGCGTTAACGTCACAATGAAGTGAAGCAAGGAGCGAAAAAATGCGCAGTATTATTTATATCGTCGGTCTCGTGGTCGTTGTGATGGCTGTCATCAATCTGGCGACCTGACATCACCGGTCAGCTCGGCTGCCAGGAACCGCTCGAACGCATCGAGGTTCACCGGCTCGAACTGGCCAAACCCCTGCATCCAGACCGAGACAGCGCGCAGCGCATCGGGCTGAAGCTTGCACCATATCACGCGGCCGCGGCGCTCCTGAGCAATCAGGCCCGCCGCGACAAGAACACGCAGATGCTTTGAGATTGCTGCCAAAGACATCTCGAACGGCGCCGCCACATCGGTGACAGCCATATCGTCTTCCAGCAACATCGTCAGAATTTCCCGACGGGTCGGATCTGCCAAGGCGGCAAAGGTCTGATCGAGCGTTTGTGCCATGGCATGGCTATAAAGCGCTGGAGCGTTGGACGAAAGATCAACCAGCAGGTTGAATAAGCGAAATGCCGGGTTGAGACCGGCGGGCGCCGGAAACGGTACGAAGCAGCGTGCAAATGTAAAATAAATACCATAATGATTTCAGTACTTTGCGCTGACCTACCCACCGGTGTAGCGCAACTTGACTCCCACCCCCCCACGTCTTAGCACACCCCTGTCCATACCGGAGGCCGTTTGGCATGACCGATCCCGATCAACAGCAGCGCATGAGCGAGCTGGAAGCACGGATCGAGGCTGCCAAAAAAGCGCAAGCGCCCAAGCCCCGGCAGGATGAGCATTATTCCCAGGCGCAGCTTGCCTGGCGGATGGTGATAGAATTGGTGGCCGGTCTGGGGATCGGTTTCGGCATCGGATACGGGCTGGATAGCCTTTTCGGGACGCTCCCGATTTTTCTGGTGCTCTTTACATTGCTGGGCCTCGCGGCGGGTATCAAGACGATGCTGAGATCCGCTCAGGAGGTCCAAGAGAAGAAACTGGCCGAGCTGGCCGAGAAAGACGAAGGGGCCTGAAATGGCAGACAAGGCGGAAGAAGGCGGTCTGGTATTCCATCCGATGGATCAGTTCATCGTCAGCCCGCTTTTTGGCGGCACCGAGGTTGCCTGGTACACGCCCACCAACACGGCCCTGTGGATGGGGTTCTCCATCGTCGCGGTCATCGTGTTGCTGGTGCTGGGCAGTGCCAAACGGTCCGTCGTGCCGGGGCGCGGGCAGTCTATCGCGGAGCTTGCCTACGGCTTTATCTATAAGATGGTCGAGGACATCTGCGGCAAGGAAGGGGTGAAGTATTTCCCCTATATCATGACGCTGTTCATGTTTATCGTCTGCGCGAACTTCCTCGGCCTGATCCCGACGTCCTTTACGCCGACCTCGCATTTCGCTGTTACCGTGGTGCTGGCGCTGGCGGTTTTCATCACCGTGACCGTGTTGGGTTTCGTCAAGAACGGCGCTGCGTTTCTCAGCCTTTTCTGGGTCTCCTCGGCCCCGCTGGCGCTGCGGCCGGTATTGGCGATCATCGAGGTGATTTCCTATTTCGTGCGGCCGGTCAGCCACTCCATCCGTCTGGCAGGCAATGTCATGGCCGGTCACGCGGTGATCAAGGTCTTCGCAGGCTTTGCGGCCATCGCTGCCGTCAGCCCCGTCGCGGTGCTGGGCATCACAGCGATGTACGGGCTCGAGGTGCTGGTGTCCTTCATCCAGGCCTACGTCTTTACCATTCTCACATGCGTGTACCTCAAGGACGCGCTGCATCCGCATCACTAATTCGGGCGGTTTGGTCCGTAATTCTACTCAACTTCCAATTTACAGGAGAATTCTCATGGAAGGCGAACTCGCACACATCGGCGCAGGTCTGGCAGCAATCGGTTCCGGCGCTGCGGCCATCGGGGTTGGCAACGTGGCAGGCAACTACCTGGCAGGCGCGCTGCGCAACCCATCGGCTGCGGCCAGCCAGACGGCGACACTCTTCATCGGCATCGCCTTTGCCGAAGCTCTGGGCATCTTTGCCTTCCTCGTCGCCCTGCTGCTGATGTTCGCCGTCTGAAACTTCAGAGACGATTTTCCTGTAGCCGGGCACTGCGCATCCGCGTAAGGCCCGGTGATCCGGACCGGCTCTAAGGAGACTGACATGGCAACAGAAACGACTAGCGCGGACGCGGCGGCCTCTGCACCCGGTATGCCACAGCTCGACTTTTCGACCTGGGGAAACCAGATCTTCTGGTTGGTGATCACGCTGGTGGTCATTTACATGGTGCTGTCCCGGGTTGCCTTGCCGCGGATTGCGGCAATTCTGGCGGAACGGCAGGGGACGATCACGAGCGATCTTGCCGCGGCGGAAGACCTCAAGTCCAAGGCCAAGGATGCGGAAGCTGCCTATGACAAGGCGCTGATCGACGCGCGCGCGGAAGCGCAGCGGATCGTGGCCGAGGCCAAGGCCGATATCCAAAAGGATCTGGACAAGGCCATTGCCGCCGCGGACGCGGAGATCGCGGAGAAATCCGCGGAGTCCGAGAAGGCGATTGGCGAGATCCGCGCCGGTGCGATGGCAGCGGTGAAAGAGGTGGCGGGCGAGACAGCGCAGGCCATCGTCTCGGCGATGGGGGCCAACCCGGACGCTGCCGAGATTGATGCTGCGGTCAGCGCGCGGCTGAAAGGATGAGTGGGATGCGGATTTTGACTGTGGCGACCGCGGGTTTGGTGTCTGCCGGGCCAGCGTTTGCAGCCGGGGACAAGCCGTTCTTTTCCCTGCTCAACACGGATTTCGTGGTGCTGCTGGGCTTGCTCGTCTTCATTGCGATCCTCGTTTACTTCAAGGTGCCGTCGCTGGTGATGGGCATGCTCGACAAGCGGGCGGAGGGCATCAAGTCGGAGCTCGACGAGGCGCGTGCGCTGCGGGACGAAGCCCAGACACTGCTGGCGAGCTATGAGCGTAAGCAGCGCGAAGTGCAGGAGCAGGCGGACCGGATCGTCGCCTCCGCCAAGGAAGAGGCGGGCGTGGCCGCCGAACAGGCACGTGCGGATCTGGCCAAATCGCTGGAGCGGCGCATGGCCGCCGCCGAAGAGCAGATCGAGAACGCGCAAGCCGCGGCGATCAAGGAAGTGCGGGATCAGTCGATCAGCGTGGCCATGGCTGTGGCCCGCGAGGCAATTGCCAAGCAGATGACGGCGTCGCAGGCCGATGCTCTGATCGACGCATCCATCGAACAGGTGGACACAAAGCTGCACTGACGGGAAAGCCCCCTCACCGCCATCGAGGCGGATCGGGGGCTGCCCGGACTGACGCCGGGGGCGCCCAGTGACTGGTGATCTTTCAAAGCATTGAGCGACAGGACCCTGCCTTGACGGCGGGGTTTTTGTTATCCTTGCGCTCTTTCGTGATCGAGCCGCTGCCGCGCGACCGCCTCGTTACGGTCGGCGCGGATCTGGTCCTGCAGGCATCCCAGCACGAAATCCAGGTGGTCCTCTATCGCAGCACGGGTGCCTGCCGGGTCGCGCGCCTGAAGGTGGTCGTTGATCTGGCGGTGCTGGTCCAGCAGGCTCGCCTGGGTGGCGCGTTGTTTGAACATGATCTGCCGGTTGTAGAAGACGCCCTCGCGCAGCAGATCGTACATGGAGCGCATCATGTGCAGCATCACCACGTTGTGGCTCGCCTCGATGATGGCCATGTGGAATTGCGCGTCCAGCCGCGCCTCATCCTCGGGGCGGCGTGCCGGGTCGGGGGCGGCCATACGGTCAAAGACCGTCTGGACAACCCGCAGATCGGTGTCGGAGGCAAGGCGGGCGGCGCGTTCGGCAGCCAACCCTTCCATATCGCGGCGAAAGGACAGGGCGTCAAAGACAGCCGTTTCGTGGCGCGAGAAGAGATGCACGAGGGCGGGCGCGAAGGCGGAGCCCAGCACCTCGGCCACGTAGACCCCCGCGCCTGCCCGGGTGCTGAGAAGCCCCTGATCCTGCAGAACACCCAAGGCATCCCGCAGGCTGGGGCGGGAGACGCCCAGCCTTTCTGCCAGTTCTCGTTCCGCCGGGAGCCGTTCGCCCGGTCGCAGGATGCCGCGCAGGATCAGATCCTCGATCTGGCGCACCACGGCGGTGGAGAGTTTCTCGGGCTGGACAGGGCGAAAGGGCATGGATGCTCCGGTTTTGGTCAAATCATATGACCAGTTGACCAGTGCGACAATGGTTTTCGGGTGCACCACGGTGAGGCATCATTATCTGGGTCGCACCTCAATATCTTGGGGATAAGTCGCCGATCGCCCCATTCCTTGGGGGTGGCGCTGTTGACACGCGCGCTGTGGGGCCGCAGGCTCGACGGCAATTCCCGGAATCACAGCGAGGGCCCGGTGCGCTTCTCCAAACTCAGACTGACCGGCTTCAAGAGCTTCGTGGATCCCACCGATCTGATCATCTCGGATGGTTTGACGGGCGTGGTGGGACCCAACGGCTGCGGCAAGTCGAACCTGCTGGAAGCGTTGCGGTGGGTGATGGGGGAGAACCGGCCCTCGGCCATGCGCGGTGGCGGGATGGAGGATGTGATCTTTGCCGGTGCGGCCACCCGGCCCGCGCGCAATTTTGCCGAAGTGGTGCTGCACATCGACAATTCCGACCGGTTGGCGCCCGCGGGGTTCAACGACAGCGACCAGCTGGACATCGTGCGGCGGATCACCCGCGATGTGGGCAGCGCCTACAAGGTGGGGGCCAAGGACGTGCGGGCGCGGGATGTGCAGATGCTGTTCGCGGACGCCTCGACCGGCGCGCACAGCCCGGCGCTGGTGCGGCAAGGTCAGATTGCGGAGCTGATCAACGCCAAGCCCAAGAACCGCCGCCGCATTCTGGAAGAGGCGGCGGGCATCAGTGGGCTGTACCAGCGGCGGCACGAGGCGGAGTTGAAGCTGAAGGGGGCGGAGACGAACCTCGAACGGCTCGATGATGTGATCGAACAGCTGGCCTCGCAGCTGGGGCAACTGGCGCGGCAGGCGAAACAGGCAGCGCGGTACCGGGCCATCGGAGAAGATCTGCGCCGGGCGGAGGGGCTCTTGCTCTACCGCCGCTGGCGAGAGGCGGAGACGGCGCGGGCCACTGCGGATGAGGCGCTGCGGACCCGGGTGCGCGAGGCGGCGCAGGCCGAGGCAGCGGTGCGCGAGACGGCAAAGCAGCGCGGCACGGCGGAGGCGGCGCTGCCTGCGTTGCGTGAGGAAGATGCGATTGCGGCGGCGCTCTTGCAGCGGTTGATGGTCGAGCGGGACACGCTTGCGGATCAGGAAGCCCGCGCGCTGGATCTGATCGAGACGCTCACGGCCCGGATTGTGCAGCTGGAGCACGATATCGCCCGCGAGGGCGCGCTGAACCGCGATGCCGGCGAAACTATCGCGCGGCTGGATTGGGAAGCGCAGGAGTTGGCCAAGGCAGCCGATGGGCAGGACGAGCGGCTGGCCGAAGCAGCGGAGGCCGCGCGCGAGGCGGCGGCGGTGCTGCAGACCCGCGAGGCGGATATGTCCACGCAGACCGAGGATGTGGCGCGGTTGTCGGCGCGCTATGGCTCCGCGCAGCGGTTGCTTGAGGACAGCCGCAAGACGCTGGAGCGTTCCGAAGGGGAAGCGGCGCGGGCGCGGGCCGCCGTTGCCGACAGTCAGGAAAAACTGGCCCGGGCGGGGACCGACTTTGTCGAGGCGGAGGCTGCCGAACGGGCTGCGGTCGCCGAGGCGGAGGCGGCAGAGGCCGCGTTGCTGGCCGCGGAGCAGGCGCGGGCCGAGACGCAGGCGCGCGAGGCGGACGCCCGGGCGCAACGTTCCGAGGCGGAAGGCGAGATGAATGCGCTGCGGGCCGAAGCCGGGGCCCTGGCGAAACTGGTGGACCGCGACACGGCCGAAGGCGGGCAGATCCTCGATGAGGTGACGGTCACGCAGGGGTACGAAAAGGCGCTTGGCGCGGCACTGGCCGATGATCTGCGGGCGCCGGTTGTTGCCGCGGATGGACCATCGGGCTGGGCGGGGTTGCCGCAGTATAGTGCGCATCAGCCCTTGCCCGCCGGGGTCACGCCGCTGTCGCTGTTTGTGACGGGGCCGGAGGTTCTGGCGCGCAGGCTGAGCCAGATTGGCCTCGTCGAGGGAGATCAGGGGCCCGCGCTGCAGGCCGACCTGCGGCCCGGTCAGCGGCTTGTCTCCGCCGAAGGGGACCTGTGGCGGTGGGACGGGCTGCGCGCCTGGGCCGAAGATGCGCCCTCGGCCGCCGCGCTGCGGTTGCAGCAACTGAACCGCATGGAAGAGCTGAAACAATCGCTGGAGCTGGCGAGCCAGCGCGCCGAAGGCGCACAGGCGGCCCATGCGCATCTCGGGGCGGAACTGGCCGACCGCGCCCGCACCGATGCTGCCGCGCGCGACGCGCGCCGCGCCGCTGACAAGGCTGTGGCCGATGCCGGGCGACGACTGAGCCGCGCGGAGGCGGACCGCAATCTGGCGGAAGGACGGCTGGAAGCGCTCGGACTGGCGGTCAGCCGTCACGAGGAAGAGGCCATGGCCGCGCGCACCCGGGCCCGCGAGGCGGAGCGCGCGCTGGCCGATCTGGGCGATCTGGGGGCCGCCCGCGCGCTGGTCGAGGACATCCGCACCGCTGTCGAGGCCGCAAGGATCACCATGATGTCACGCCGGTCTGCCCACGACGAGCTGCGCCGCGAGGGCGAGGCCCGCACGCGTCGCGCGCAGGAGATCAGCAAGGAGATCAGCGGCTGGCGGCACCGGCTGGAGACGGCGGAGGCGCGTGCGGCAGAGCTGGTGACGCGCAAGGAAACGGCGCAGGCCGAGTTGACCGCGGCGCAGGCCTCGCCGGAAGCCATTGCCGCCAAGCGAGCGGAGATGCGCGACGCGATCACACTCGCCGAGGCGCGCAAGGCCAAGGCGGCCAATGCGTTATCCGAAGGGGAGGGCGCGTTGCGCCGGGCGGGCGAGGCGGAACGCGAGGCGGAACGCAGCGCATCGGACGCTCGTGAGAGCCGTGCCGGTGCGCAGGCACGCAGCGAAGCGGCGCGCGAGACGGTCGCTCAGGCGGCGGGTCGGATTGCCGATGAGGCGCAGGCGACGCCGAGCCAGTTGCTCGCCCAGCTTGACGCGGTGCCCGATGAGATGCCCGCGGCTGAGGCGCTGGAGGCGGATGTGAGCCGGTTGAAACGGCAGCGCGATGCTCTGGGAGCGGTGAACCTGCGCGCCGAGGAAGATGCAGCGGAGGTCCAGACCGAATACGACACGCTGACCGGTGAAAAGGCGGAACTGGAGGAAGCCATCCGCACCCTGCGCAGCGGGATCGCGAGCCTGAACAAGGAAGGCCGCGCGCGGCTGCTGACCGCCTTTGAGCAGGTCAATGGTAATTTCTCCATGCTGTTCCGCCATCTTTTCGGTGGCGGGGAAGCCAATCTGGTGATGGTCGAGAGCGACGATCCGCTGGAGGCCGGGCTGGAGATCATGTGCCAGCCTCCGGGCAAGAAGCTCTCGACCCTGAGCCTGCTGTCGGGCGGCGAGCAGACGCTGACCGCCATGGCGCTGATCTTTGCGGTATTCCTCGCGAACCCCGCGCCGATCTGTGTGCTCGATGAGGTGGACGCGCCGCTGGATGATGCCAATGTGACGCGCTTTTGCGATATGCTCGACGAGATGTGCAGTCAGACCGATACGCGGTTTTTGATCATCACGCACCACGCGGTGACGATGGCACGGATGGACAGGCTCTTTGGCGTGACCATGGGAGAGCAGGGCGTGAGCCAGCTGGTGTCCGTGGATCTGAAGAAGGCCGAGACGCTGGTGGCCTGAGCCGCGCGACCGGTCAATCCTGTGTTGATGATCCGGGGTCGGGGCGCGTAAGGTCGTCGCATGAAACCCTTTGTGCTTCTGTTCGCGCTGATTGTCCTGCCCGGGGCGGGGTTAGCCCAGGACTGGGCGTTGCGCGCGGATGACAGGGTGCTGACGCGCCAGGAAGTGTTGACGCTGACGGAGGGGAGCACGCTGGTTTTCTACGATGACGGACAATCCGCCTATGGCCCGGAGGGTGCCTATTCCTATACTTACGCCAGTGGTGCGGCGGCCTTCGGTGCCTATGAGGTCGGGGCGGATGGCACGGTGTGCATCGCCTACCGGAACGGGTTCGGGCGCTGCGATCGCTACGTGGAGAGCCGCGGGCGCATCGTTCTGCTGACCGAGCGCGGTGAACGGTTCCCGGTGCGGCCGCCTAGGGTGGACTAGCTCAGTGGCTGCCGGTGTGTTTTGCTGCGGGGGGGGTGTTCTGTGGTCGGGGTGCGGTGCTCTATCATGTCTTTATACTTGGGCGACCGGCTTGGCAGGAGGAGAGCTGCGCCTCCGGCGGGAGTTTATCCTGCAAGATGAGCGAGCGGTTTTGCCATGTGACTGCGCGGGGCACGACGCTGTTTTACAGGCCATGGGGCGGTGGATGTTGCCGTCATGCGGGGGTATGGGCGGAGTGCTTGCAGACAGAAAAGACCCTGCGGCACGGGGGCACGCAGGGTCGTGAGGTGAGAACAGACCTGAATGACTGTTTCGCGGAGCACCCTAGCTTTGGGCGCGTAAAGAATGGTTAACGGCGAGCGCGTCAGAGGCGCGCCAGCAGCGCAGGTGTGGGCCAGGCGTCGGCGGGCAGGCCAAGGCGTTGTTGTTCTGCCTGCACGGCTGTGCGCGTGCGGGCGCCGAGGATGCCATCCACGCTGCCCACGTTATGCCCGCGGGCCTGAAGCTTGCGCTGCAGGTCCTTCATCTGGTCACCGGATAGGCCTGGTTCGGGGTTGCCTGCGGCATAGACCTGCGCGCCTTCCAGCCGGTTGGCGAAATAGGCGGCGGTGAGCACGTAGGTAAAGCTCTGGTTCCATTCGAAATAGACGCTGAAGTTGGGGTAGGCGAGGAACGCCGGGCCGCGATGGCCTTGCGGCAGGATCAGGCTGGCGGGCAGGCGGGCGAGGGATCCTTCGCGCAGACGCACACCCAGGGACTGCCAGTCGGCGGTGGATTTGACCGTGCGCAGCCCGCTTTGCGACCAGTCGAACTGCGCAGGCACAATCACCTCCTGCAGCCACGGCTCGCCTGCGCGCCAGCCGAGGCTTTGCAGCATTTTGCCGCCCGACATCAGCGCGTCGGTGGCAGAGGTCTTGAGCGAGACGGTGCCGTCGCCGTCGCCATCCACCCCGTTCTCAAGGATGTCGCGGGGCAGCATCTGCACCATGCCGATCTCGCCCGCCCAGGCGCCGGTGGTGCGGCGGGGATCGAGGCCGCCCTGTTCGAAAAGCTCAAGCGCGGCAAAGACCTGCGGGCGAAAAAGCTCGGGCCGCCGACAATCGTGCGCCAGGGTCACCAGCGCGTTTACCGTGTTGAAATCCCCCTGAAATCCGCCGTAGTCCGTCTCAAACGCCCAGAAGGCGAGGAGCACGCCGCGGCTGACGCCGTAGCGCTGTTCGATCCGGTCGAATACGGTATCGTAGCGTTGGGCATTCTGGCGGCCCTTGTTCAGCCTGTCGCGCGAGATCAGCCGCTGCGAAAAATCCAGAAAGGGGCGCTGAAAGACGCCCTGGGCGCGGTCGGCGCGCAAGACGGCTGCATCCTGTGCGACACCGTTGAAAAACTGGGAAACGGTTGCGCGGTCGTGGCCGCGGCTGATCGCCTCGGATGCGAGATCGTTGACGAAACCGGAAAAGCCGCCGCCGCAGGCCTGCACCATGGCAGGCAGGGCGAGAAAGCAGCTTGCGAGAAGGGGTAGGCGCATCAGGATTCTCCTGCAGGGTCTGTCACAACACGGCCGCCAGCGCGCAGAGTGCGGCAAACCCGGCCCAGGCACGCCACAGCATCGCGATACTGGCGTCGATGTCCAGCGGCCCCAACTCTCTACGCCCGTTCGTGTTAACAAAGGGAAAATCGCGCATCGCCCCGTCGTAGGCGCGTGGCCCGGCGAGGGCCACGCCGATGGCGCGGGACATGGCCGCCTCCGGCCAGCCTGCGTTGGGCGAGCGGTGCAGGCGGGCGTCCCGGCGAATACCGCCTATGTCTAAAACACCGGCGGGCAGCGCGATCAGCAGGGCTGTGAGCCGCGCAGGCGCGAGGTTCAGCAGATCATCGAGCCGGGCGGCGGCCCAGCCGAAATCCGCATGGCGCGGGGTGCGGTAGCCGATCATGCTGTCTGCGGTGTTGACCATCTTGTAGATCACCAGCCCCGGCAGCCCGGCCAGCGCGAACCAGAAGGCAGGGGCGATCACCCCGTCCGAGAGGTTCTCTGCCCCGCTCTCGATGGCGGCGCGGGCAACGGCGGCCTCGTCCATGCTCCGGGTGTCCCGGCTGACGATACGGGCGACCATCGTGCGACCGTCGGGCAAGGCGCGGCGCAGGCCCGCGGCCACATCTGCCACATGCTGAACCAACGCACCGTGGGCCAGCAGGATCGCGGCACAGAGCAGTTGAACGAGCGGGCCGAGCAGGCTGAGGCCCCAGCCGATGGCACCGCCGATGGTGATGAGCAGCAGGACGCAGGCGATCCCCTTGAGCTTGCGCCCGGTGCCGCGATTGAACCGCGCGTCCAGCGCGCCGATCAGCCGCCCCATCAGCACCGCGGGGTGGGGCAGTCTGCTCCAGAGCCAGTAGGGCTCCCCCAGCAGCGCATCGAGGGCCAGCGCACCGAGCAGGATCACAGCCGTACTCATGCCAGAGCGGCGTTGATCCGGGGCCAGTGCAGCGCATGTGGCAGCCCCAGACGCAGCCAGCGCGGGTTGTAGGGGAAAATGCGGCTCCAGATCCGGTGCTGTGCCAATTTGGTTTGCCAGGCGGCGGCATCCTCGACCTCGTAGAGCCGGAAGAGCGTGGTCCCTCCCAGCACCCGCGCGCCCGCGATCTGCATCAACGCATCAAGCCTCGCCGCATCTTCGGCCAACCGGGCCCGGGTGGTGCGCGCCCAACCGGCGTCAGCCAGCGCCTCGGCGCCCACGGCCAGTGCAGGCCCGGCGACCGGCCAAGGGCCCAGGGCGGCGCGCAGCTGTGCGACCAGGCCCGGATCGCCCGCCACAAAGCCCAGTCGCAGGCCCGCAAGCCCCCAGAACTTGCCGAAGCTTTTGAGCACCAGCGACCCCGGCGCGGCGGCGCGCGCCATCAGCGATTGTGTCGGGGACACGTCGCAAAAGCTTTCGTCGATTATCGTGAGTGCGGCCTGCGGGGCGGGCAGGGTCTGCTGGGTCCAGATACGGCCGTCGGGGTTGTTGGGATGCACGATCACCTGGGCTGTCGCGTCGGTGCGATCGGTGACCGTCCAGCCATGCGCGGCAAAGGCGGCGGCGTGTTCGTTGTAGGTCGGCCCCGGAATGGCGACGGATCCTGCAGGGGCCAGCCCGGGGATCCGCGCAATCAGCGACGAGGCACCGGGCGCGGCGAGCAGATCCGCTTCGGGCGGGACGTTCCAGAGAGTGCGGGCCGCATCCAGCAGGCGGCTAGCGGCGGCGCTGTCGGGCAGGGCTGTCCAGGCATCGGATGGCAGGGTTCGGATGGGATAGGGATGCGGATTGATCCCCGTCGACAGGTCGATCCAACCGATTCGCGTGCCCTTGAATCGGGCAATGGCGGCGTCGATGCCACCGCCGTGGTCACGTTGCTCTTTGGTCAACAATCCACTCTCATTCCATGGATAGTGGCATTATTTCACGCCTTTGCCGCTGGGACAAAGCGGAAACCAGCCGGTTATTCAAGTGTGAACGGCTTTGACGGGCCGTTAGGGATTTGCTTAATCGTTTGTTAACCTTTTCGGGCGCACCACAGATGTTACAGAGTGCAACAATTTCGGGAGCATCCCGGAATGGAGGACAGATGAAGGTTCTGATTGTAGAGAGCCAAAAAGATCTGGCGACACTGTGGCAGCGACATCTGGAGCGCATGGGCATGACTGTGTCCCGCGCCTTTGGACAGGTCGATGCCATCAATCACCTGAGCACCTATCCCACCGACATCATCATCATGGATCTGGTGCTGAATGATGGCTCGGCGCTGGCTGTGGCGGATTATGCCAGCTACCGGCTGCCAGAGGCGAAGGTGATTTTCGTGACCAATACGTCGTTCTTTTCCGACGGGTCGATCTTTTCCCATGCGACAAATGCCTGCGCCTTTGTGCAGAGCGCCACGCCGCCCGAGGATCTGGCGGCGATGGTGGAACACTATGGCGGCACGCCCGAGCAACCGGGCGTGGCCTGACGCAGCCTAGCCGCGGTCGTGCGGTGCGTTGAAATCCAGATCCGGGTTAATGGGCAGGATGCGGTGTGGGTTGATGCTTTCGTGGCTGTAGTGGTAGTGCCGCACGATGTGAGCGAAGTTTACCGTCTCCGCCACCCCGGGCGTCTGGTAGAGCGCGCGGGTGTAAGACCACAGGTTGGGATAGTCGATGATCCGCTTGCGGTTACATTTGAAATGCAGATGGTAGACTGGATCGAAGCGGACCAGAGTGGTGAAGAGCCGCCAGTCCGCCTCCGTCTGCCGGTCGCCCATCAGATAGCGGTTCTCTGACAGGCGGTTTTCCAGCCAGTCCAGTGTCTCGAAAAGCGGCACGACGGCAGCATCGTAGGCCTCCTGACTGGTGGCAAAGCCTGCCTTGTAGACCCCGTTGTTGACCGTGTCGTAAATGCGCGCATTCACCGGTTCGATCGCGTCACGCAGATCTTCGGGCCACAGATCGAGGGTATTTCCGGTCAAACCATCAAAGGCGCTGCCCAGCATGCGGATGATCTCGGCGCTCTCGTTTGAGACGATGGTCTCGCGCTCCTTGTCCCAGAGGATGGGCACGGTGACGCGCCCGGAGAACATCGGATCGGCGCGCAGGTAGATCTCACGCGCGAAGGCGTGACCGTAGAGCGTGTCGCCGGTGGCACCCTTATCGTCGGTCTCGAAAGTCCATCCTTCTCCCAGCATGTCCGGGTGCACGACGGAGACAGAGATGTGCGACGTTAGATCCTTCAGCGTGCGAAAGATCAATGTGCGGTGGGCCCAGGGGCAGGCGTGGCTGACATAGAGATGATAGCGACCGCTCTCAGCCGGGAAACCGCCGTCCCCAGATGGGCCCGCGCTGCCGTCAGCGGTGAGCCAGTTGCGAAACTGCGCCTCTGAGCGTTCGAATTTCCCGCCCGTCGATTTGGTGTCGTACCACTTGTCATGCCAGACGCCGTCTACCAAGAGACCCATATGCGCGCTCCTTTGTCTTTGCGATTGCGTGAGAGGTAGAGGCCTGGCGCGATGCGGCAAAGGTCCATCCCCGCGCAGGGAACTTCGCAGGAATGCACAGGTGGCATGGGCGGGGTTTTGCAGTGCCACAAAACCTTAACTTGATTTTCAGCCGATTGGGCCATCCTGTAGGGCGTAACGGTTGCCCGGGGGGTCACAGAATGGAATCGGTTTTTCCAAAGGAAGTGCAGGCGGGGCTGGACGCGGCGCGGCGGACGGCATTGAAGCGCGC
Organism: uncultured Roseobacter sp.; assembly: GCF_947496515.1. Taxonomy (GTDB): domain Bacteria; phylum Pseudomonadota; class Alphaproteobacteria; order Rhodobacterales; family Rhodobacteraceae; genus Roseobacter. The sequence continues at coordinate 61,187 of NZ_CANMDB010000008.1, forward strand.
GATCCGCTTGAGGGTGCGCGCGAACGGGCAGACGCATCCGGTGCTGCGGTTTTGGAAGACGGGATTTGCGCTGGACGACGAGGCGCCCGCCCTGCGCGGCGCGGTCGATCTTTACGATGGGTCGACGCATTTGTTTCAGTGCCTGATCGTGACCTCCGCCGAAGATGCGGGCGAGCGGCTCTACGACTTCAAACGCGCGACACCCGTGGCGGATCGTCCCGCGCGGGATTTCGTGGTGGCTGGCGATGCGCCGGTGGGGCTGATCGAAGACGCCCGCTGAGAGCGGCCGGGAGCGGGGCTGGGCCAGATCGGGCCAGGATGTCCGTTCGGATGCCGATATGATGTTTCGATAACGGCCGTGATAGTGCGGCGATGAAGAGCAGGTCGGGGCCGCTGTCGGCAGGCGCTATTGAGATGTATTTCTGGACAGTGGGGCGATGCGGCAAAGCGGCTCCTGCGTCGGCGTCGCCTTGTTCGGCGAGCGGCGATGCTGCTGGCCGAGGTAAGACCTTTAGCCTCATCTCGGCGGCGGGTGGCGGTGCTGGCGTGCCGATGTGTGTTTAGCGGCACGGAGCTTCTCCGGTTGTGGTCCTCGAAAAACGCCGGTTCTTTGCTATCACCTTGGGTATCGGAATGCAGATGCGACCCCCTCCGACGGTCCCTGTCTTTGGAAGAACGACCGGAGCTGACCCGGTGAGGCGGACAGATAGCGGTGCGTCGGTAGCAGGTACGGGCATGCCTTCGTGTCATGCGGTGGAGATGATCCGGTAGGCGGGGGAAGCCACCTCCCCTCCATCGAGGAGGGTCGGTGGCTGCCCAGCCCGAGGGCTGGGGGGCCAAGCGGGCAAGGCTGGCTGGTGCGTGTGACGTCGCGCGTGTTGCTTGCCGTCGAGGGGGTTAGGTCGGTCCCGGCGTCACGAAGGCACTTTTTGCGCCAGGGTGGGATGCCGGGCGAGGACAGCTCCTTCGGCATCCAAGCAGCCGCAGGGTTCTCTTTGTATTCTGCGCCCGTGGTTCCTACCGAGGGCTTTGGAACCTCGGTGCGCGCCATGCCAGCATGAGCCGTGCTCTGCGGGCGCGTGCGATCAGGGGCGCTTTACCGCCGGGGATCCTTCGCCATACTGCCTGTTCCGACACCACACTGACGGCTGTGGTCGCGGTCCCTATTGCAGGTCACCGAAGGCACGGGCGAGGCGCTCGCAGGCTTCCTGCACGCGGGCGCGCGGCGTGCCGAGGTTGAACCGCATGAAGCTCTCTCCGCCGCTGCCGAAGGTCGTGCCGAGGTTGGCGGCGATACCGGCGTCCTGCTGAATGCGGCGGGTCACCTCCTCGCGCGTCATGCCTGTACCAGCGAAATCAACCCAGGCGAGATAGGTACTCTCCAGCTCCATGGACTGGAGCCCGGGGATGGCGTTGACGGCCTCGTCGAAGAGCCGCCGGTTGCCGTCGAGATAGCCGATCAGCCCTTCCAGCCATTCGGCTCCAGCGGGCGAGTAGGCGGCCCGTGCCATCACCAGACCGAAGGAGTTTGCGGACATGCCCAGCCCGGCCATGCGTTGGGCAAACCGCGTCCGCAACTGCGGGTCCGCGATGATCACATTGCCGGTGTGGTGGCCCGCGAGGTTAAAGGTCTTGCTGGTGGCTGTCATCATCACCAGCCGGTCCGCGACACCGTCGATCTTGGCCATGGGCGTGTGGGTATGACCGGGCATGACGAGATCGTGGTGGATCTCGTCCGAGACCAGAACAAGATCGTGGCGCTGGCAGAAGGCGGCAACCGCTTCCAGCTCCGACCTGCTCCAGACGCGCCCACCGGGGTTGTGGGGCGAGCAGAGGATGACCATCCGCTCGGATCCGGTCATCTGCGCGTCATAGGCGTCGAAATCCATTTCGTAACGACCGTCCACCTGCACCAGCGGGCACTCGACCACCTTGCGCTCGGCCGCGTCGATCACCCGGGCGAACGCATGATAGACGGGTGTGAAGAGCACGATCCCGTCGCCCGGCTCGGTAAAGGCGTCGATGCACATGCCGGTGCCGTTGACCAGACCGTGGGTGCTGAAGATCCAGTCCGGCTCTACCTGCCAGCCGTGCCGTTCCTGCATCCACCAAGTGATCGCGGCATGGTAGCTGTCCTGATTGCCGTAATACCCGTAGACGCCGTGTGCCAGCATGTCCCGCAGCGCATCCTGCACAACCTCCGGCGGGCGAAAGTCCATGTCCGCGACCCACATGGCGATGCCATCCTGCGGATCCACGCCGTAGATCCCCTGCATGCTGTCCCATTTCGCGCAATCCGTGCCGCAGCGGTCGATCAGCGGGTCAAAACGGTCGTCCCAGGGGGTATCAAGGCTCATTGCGGTCTCCTGTCTGTCGGCCCTGAGGCTAGCGGGTTTCTGCGCGGCTGCAAGGGTCGGCGGGGCGCAGAGTATGTTGCAGACGGGCTGCGGCTGTCATACATCCCAGTTATGAAGCGGACCATCCTGTTGCACCCTGATCCCCGGCTGAAAAAGCCGTCTGTTCCCGTTGAGGATCTGAGCGATGCGCGGCGCGCGCTGGCCGATGACATGCTGGAGACGATGTATGCGGCCCCGGGCATTGGCCTCGCGGCGCCGCAAATAGGCGTGCTGGAGCGGCTGATCGTGCTCGACTGTGTGAAGGGGGAGAACGAACGCGCGCGGCCTTTGGTCATGTTCAACCCGGAGATCGTCGCGGCCTCCGAGGAAACCAGCGTCTACGAAGAGGGATGTCTGTCGATCCCCGAGCAGTTTGCTGATGTCACCCGCCCGGCGGAGGTTCAGGTGCGCTGGATTGATCCCCAGGGGGCGGAGCAACAGGAGGGGTTCGATGGGCTCTGGGCCACCTGTGTCCAGCACGAGATCGACCATCTGGATGGCAAGCTGTTTATCGACTATCTCAAGCCGCTGCGGCGTCAGATGATCACCCGCAAGATGGTCAAGATGAAGCGCGAGCTGGCGCGCGAATGAGCCTGCGCGTGATTTTGCGCTGGCCGGATGCGCGGTTGCGCATGGTCTGTGCGCCGGTACCGGAGGTGACGCCCGAGATACACGCCCTGGCCGGTGATTTGCTGGAGACGATGTACGCGGCTCCCGGTCGGGGGCTCGCCGCCCCGCAGGTGGGCGAGGTGTGCCGGGTCTTCGTCATGGATACCGGTTGGAAGGAGGGCGTGCCGCAGCCGCGCGTCTTTGTGAACCCCGAGATCCTTGCGCGCAGCGACGACACGGTGACGCGGGCCGAAGGGTGTCTGTCGATCCCCGGTGTGTCCGTCGATGTGACCCGCCCGGCGGAGATCACCCTGCGCTGGACAGATCTGGAAGGTCGCGTGCAACAGGATCGTCTGACCGGGTTCGCCGCGGCCTGCGCGCAGCATGAGATCGACCATCTGGATGGGCGGGTGACCTTTGACCGGCTCACGGCCGAGGCGCGCGCGCTGGCCGAGGCGCAGTTCGTGGACGTGAGCGCATGACCCGGCGCGCCTTTGTGCCTTGGCCCGATGCGCGGCTGCGCACCGCGGCAGAGCCGGTGGCGGAGGTGACCGACGAGATCCGCACGCTCTGCGACGACATGATCGAGACGATGGACGCGATGCCGGGCGTGGGCTTGGCCGCACCGCAGATCGGGGTGATGCTGCAGGTGGCGGTTGTGGATGCCTCCGACAGCCGCGATGCACGGATCCGGCTGGCCAATCCGCAGGTCGTGCAGGCTTCCGCCCAGATGAACGGCCATGAAGAGGCGAGCCCGAACCTGCCGGGTGTCTGGGCCAAGGTCACGCGGCCCCGGGAGGTGACGGTGCGCTATCTCGATGAAAGCGGCACTGTGGTCGAACGGGATTTTACCGGGTTGGAGGCGACGAGCGTGCAGCACCAGATCGACCATCTGCAGGGGCGGATGTATTTTGATCGGCTGAGCAAGGTGAAACGGGATATGCTGCTGCGCCGCGCGCGCAAGGTGAGAGGCTAGGACGCGATGCGGGTGATCTTCATGGGTACGCCGGTGTTTTCGGTGCCGGTGCTGGAGGCGCTGGTGAAGGCCGGGCATGAGGTGGCGTGCGTCTATTCGCAACCGCCGCGGCCTGCCGGTCGGGGCAAGCAGCCGCGCCCGAGCCCGGTGCATCAGCGGGCGCTGGATCTTGGGTTGGAGGTGCGCACGCCGGTGTCGCTGAAGGACCCGGATGCTCAGGCAGTCTTGGCGGCGCTCGAGGCCGATGTGGCCGTCGTCGTTGCCTACGGGCTGCTCTTGCCGCAGGCGGTGCTGGATGCGCCCGCGCGCGGCTGTCTGAACATCCACGCGAGCCTTCTGCCGCGCTGGCGCGGGGCGGCACCTATCCACCGGGCGATCATGGCGGGGGATGCGGAAACGGGGGTCTGCATTATGCAGATGGAAGCAGGGCTCGACACCGGCCCGGTCCTGTTGCGCGCCACCACGCCCATTGGAGCAGAGGAGACGACAGCCACGCTGCACGACCGGTTGAGCGGGATGGGCGCAGGTCTGATCGTGGAAGCGCTGGCGCGTCTTGATCAGCTGACGCCTGAGCCTCAACCCGAGACGGGCGTCACCTACGCCGCCAAGATCGACAAATCCGAAGCGCGGGTGGATTGGCAGCAGCCAGCGAGCCAGGTCGACCGGCAGATCCGGGGCCTCTCGCCCTTTCCCGGGGCCTGGAGCATGGTGGGCGAGATGCGGGTGAAACTGCTCGAAAGCCATCTGGCGGCGGGCGAGGGGGCGCCGGGCACGGTGCTTCTGCATCCGTTGCGGGTGGTCTGCGGCGATGGCGCCGTGGTGCTCACCCGCTTGCAAAGGGCGGGCAAGGGCGCGCAGGATGCGCAGGAGTTCCTGCGCGGCGCAGGCTGGGCCGCGGGTACGGTGCTGACATGAGAGGTGCGCGATGTTTCCAACCCTGATCGGCACGGTGGTGATCGCGGGCATCGTGGGCTATCTGTCGGAAAAGACGGGCTTTACCCACAACGGCATCCTGCCCAGCATCATCATCTGCGTGGGCGGCGCGTTTGTCTTTTACTTCATACGCATCATGTTCGGGATCGGCTTTGGCAGCGCCGGGCTCGATGCCATCGTCTCGTCCATCGGTGCGCTGCTGATCGTGCCGACCCACTGGCGCAAATAGCGTTATTCGGCGGGTTTGGCGGTGGTGAGCGGCGCGTCATCGCTGCGCGGCGCGCGCACGCAGAGCCGCAGAAGCGGCGGCACCGTGAGCAGCGTCAGGAAGGCGGACATCGACAGCCCGCCGACGACCACGGCGCCCAGACCCTGATAGAGTTCTGAGCCCTCACCGCTCAGCAGGACCAGCGGCAGCATCCCGAAGACGGACGTCAGCGTGGACATGAAGATGGGCCGGATGCGGTTGCTGGTGGCCTCTTCGATGGCGTCGATGGGGCTCATCCCCTCGGTGCGCAGGTGATAGAGCGTCTGGTGTACGATCAGGATGGCGTTGTTGACCACGATCCCCACCAGAATGATGAAGCCCAGCAGGGTCAGCATGTCGAGCGGCTGGGTCTTGTAGAGGTTGAGGAGCGCCAGCCCGCCGACCCCGCCCGCGGCCGCCACGGGGACGGAGACAAGGATCACCAGCGGCAGCACGAAGCTTTCGAACAGGATCGCCATCACCAGAAACACGATGATGAGCGCCACGGCCAGGTTGATCTGAATGGCGCTCCAGGTCTGGCTGAGCTGATCGGCGGTGCCTGAGACGCTGACGCGGATCCCCGAGGGCAGGCCCTGTTGCTCCAGTGGTGCCACGACCTGTGCCTCCAGCATCTCCACCGCCGCCTCCAGCGGCAGCGCGTCCGAAGGGCGCACTTCCAGCGTGACGGTGCGCAGCCGGTCGCGGTGGCGGATCTCCGTCGGGCCAGCGGTCACGATCACATCCGCGAGCGCATTGACGGGCACGATCTGCCCGGTCGGTGTGACGACCGGATAGTTGCCGATGTCCTGCGTGCGCTGCGCCAGTTGCAGGCCCGGATCACCCTTGAGCATGAGGTTGAGCCGCTCTGCGCCCACGGTGATTTCGGCCACGCGCAGCCCGTCGTTGAACGCATCCACTGTGACGGCCAGATCAGAGCCCGTCAGCCCGGCATCCGCGAGCCGCAGCCTGTCGGGCACCAGCCGCACTTCGGGTGCGCCCAGCTCCAGCCCCGGGATGGGGCGGAACTGGTGACCTTCGGACCGCGGCAGCAGCCCGGCGATCATGCCTGCCGCCTGACCTGCCACGCCGAGGATCTCCTCCAGATCCTGACCGGAGATGTTCAGCTCGATCGTGCGGCCACCGCCCACGCCGCGGCCAAAGAGCGAGGGCTGCGTCATGAAGCCAAAGGTGCCGGGTTCGGCAAAGATCGGTCCAGACAGCACCGGAATGAGTTCGCCCGCGCGGCTGCCGTCGACCGCGGCGGCACCGACGAAGCTGGTGCCTGGGGTCGCCACGAAAAAGAAGTTCTCGATTGTGGGGGTGCCATCCTCCATCTGCGGCTCGGGCGCGGCTTCCCAGAGCGGGCGGGCCGTCGCCTCGATCCGCTGGGCGATAGTCTCGGTGGTGTCGAGGTTGTAGCCCGGCGGCGGGATGATCAGGCCAAAGACAAGGTTGCGGTTCCCTTCGGGCAGATATTCCAGCCGCGGCAGGAACAGGATGCTGGCGGCCATGGCACTGCCCGCGATGGCCGCGACCATGATCACGCCGATGGCGCGCGCGCGCACGGTCAGGCGCACGTAGCGCATGACCATGCCGTGAAACCCGCGCGCCAGATGGTCGAGACCCCAGATACGCATGGTGACCTGCTGGCCCTGTTTCAGCAGCCGGCTGGCCAATGCAGGGATGACGGTGACGGCCACCACCAGAGACAGCAGCACGGAGACGGAGATCGCCACGGCGATGTCGCGGAAAAGCTGGCCCGCCTCCAGCTGCATGATCAGGATCGGCACAAAGACCAGCACGGTCGTCAGGGCGGAGACGAGGATCGCGCCCCAGACCTGCTTAGCCCCGAGATAGGCGGCCTCGCGCCTCGATTTGCCCTGTTCGCGGAGCCGGTAGATGTTCTCCAGCACGACGATGGCGGCGTCTACGATCATGCCCACCGCAAAGGCGATGCCCGCCAGCGAGATCACGTTGAGCGTTCGGCCCGTGGCGGCCATCGCCACGAAGGTGGCCACGATGCTGACGGGGATGGCGAGGCTGACCACCAGTGTCGCGCGCGGGCTGCGCAGAAACGCCAGCAGCACGGCGGCGGCCAGCGCGCCACCGATCCAGATGTTCTGCGTCACCAGATTGATGGCACCGTCGATATAGACCGTCTCGTCATAGACCTGCCGCATGTTGAGGCCTGCGTCCGAGACCGGGCCGTCGTTGAGCTCACTCAGCACCGCCCGCACCTCGTCCATGGTCTCAATCACGTTGGCGCCCGGTTCGCGCACGATGTTGAAGGCCAGCCCCGGCTCACCCCGAAAGCGCAGCCGCGCGCCCGGTTCCTGATAGGCGAAGCCGACGTTGGCCACGTCGCTCACACGCACGCGCCCCGAGCGTCCGTTGCCGAGATCGGATCGCAGGACGACCTCCTCGATGGCGGCGACGGTGTTGAGGTTGCCTTCGGCGCGCACGACATAGCGGCGCTTGCCCTCATCCACATCGCCTGCGGACAGCGAGATGTTCTCCGTCCTCAGGATCTGCACCACTTCGGGGACCGTGAGGTTGAACCGGGCCAGCTGTCGCGGATCCACGACCACCTGCAATTCGCGGGTGACGCCGCCAAAGACATTGACAGCCGAGACCCCTTCGATCCGCTCGATCCGGTCCTGAATGATGTCTTCGACGAAATCACCGTAGGTAGGCATGTCGCGGGTGTTGCCTTCCTGTGCCGTCAGCAACACCCAGGCGATCGGGCTGTCATCACCGCCCGAGGTGTCAAGCGAGGGCTCGCCCGCCTCATCGGGGTAGTCGCCCACCCGGTCCAGCCGGTTGGAGACCAGGAGCAGCGACTGGCTCATATCCGTGCCGATGCCAAACTCCAGCGTCACCTCGGCCTCGCCCGATTGCGCACGCGAGGTCATCACGTCGAGCCCGTCGAGCCCGCGCAACGCCTCCTCCTGGGGGTTGATGATCTCGCGCTCGATCTCCGACGGGGCGGCACCGGGCCAGTTGGTGGTGATCACCACGATGGGTTTGCGCACATCGGGCGCCAGCTGGATGGGGATGCGGGTGACGGCGATGATCCCGAAGAGCACCGCCATCACGACGATAGCGATCACCGCCACGGGCCGGTCGATTGCAAAGCGGATGATGTCCATGGCCGGGCTCTCCTAGTTGCTCGCTCCCATCGGGGCGATGGGTTGGCCGGGGCGCAGCCGTTCGTTGCCGCGGGTCACGACCACATCGCCCTCGGCCAGCCCGTTCAGCACCTCGAACCGGTCGCCGAGGGCCACGCCGATGTCGACCGTGCGGGGCTGTGCGGCCCCTTCTTCGGCCACGAAAACGGTCCAGCCGCCGCGCGCCTGCACCAGCGCGTCCTTGGGAACGGACAATACTTCGCGCGGGGCGCTGATCGGGATCGAGACGGTCAGGGACTGGCCGATGGCGATGGTGTTGAGCCCGGCGAGGCCCGCCGAGGTGAAGCGCACGGGCCGGGTCCGGGTGGCGGTGCTCTCCACGGGCAGGATGACGCGCACGGCCAGATCGAGCTCTTCGCCCGCTTCGGTGACACCGCTCACTTCAAGCCCGGGTTCCAGCACGCGGATGTAGCGGGAGGGGACGCTTGCCTCCACCTCGAAGGACTGGGTGTCGAGCAAGGTGACTACCGGCGCGCCGGAGCTGATGAACTCACCGGGGTTGACGTTCACGTCCAGCACGATGCCCGCGTAGGGCGCGGTAATCCGCGCGCGGTCGAGCTGATAACGTGCCTCCGCGGCTGTGGCTTCGGCGGTTTTGACCCGCGCTTCAGCTTCGGCGAGCTGACCTTGCGCCTCCAGAAAGTCGCTTTGCGCCTCGTCAAAGCGGCTGGTCGAGAAGGATGTGGTGTCGCGCAGCCCCTCGATCCGGGCGAGCGCGTTGGTGCTGCGGTCCACCCGTGCCCGGGCCGTGGCGATGCCCGCGCGCGCCTCTGCCAGACCCGCTTCGGCCTGTTGGGCGAGGATGTTCAGCAGCTCGGTGTCAAGCTCCGCGAGGATCTCACCTTCGGAGACGGTGACCCCTTCGAGCACGGCAACGGTGTCGACTGTGCCCGCAATCCGGCTGGCGATAATGCCCTCGCGTGAGGTCACAACCTCGGCGAAAAGCGGAACGGTCTCTGCGATGGCCTGAACCTCGACGGTTTCGGTGCCGACGGCTGCCGGTCCACCCTGTGCCAATAGCGGTGCGACCGGCAGCGACAGGCACCCCGCCAGCATCAGGGTGCGCACCGGCCGCGGCATAGAAAAACATCTCATGATTGTGCCGTCTCCGCCGGATCTGTCATCTTAGCCCAGCACTTAGCACATTCGGAGTGGATTCAAACAACACAATACTGTTTGCAAGTGGCATCCGTGCTACCCCGGATGCCCGGGTTTCTTGGTGGGGCGCGATGTGTCGGATGTGCTTGAAAAAGGGGGTCTGACGGCAGTTTCCTTAAGGGCTTGTTGGCCTGCGTGTCAGCCCGTTCGGCGCCGGGCCCGCCACCCAGGTTCAGGCCGCGGCAAGCAGCGCCCCTCGCCGGGATTGCTCAAAACCACTGACCGGGCTCGATCAACCCCAGATCAAGCAGTTGCCGGGCACCCCAGGTGAAAGGGACCGAGTTTTGCCATTTGAACGTCGGGATCGCAGCCGCGCTTTGCGGATTTCGGCGCAGTGCCTTGGCGGTGCGAAAGGAACAGACCGCGGCAGTCAGATTGTGGTGCCAGGGGCAGGCGTAGGTGTTGTATTCCTCCTCTGAGAAAACATGGTCCCACCGAAGGATAACCCCGGGCTGCGCCCGAAAAAGACTGATCCGGTCGATCCGGCGCTGCCAGGCGGGCACGTGTTCCTCAAAGCGCCAGTTCAGCCCGCCGTAGAAATCATACTGCCGGTCTTTGGGCGTGTGGTTGCGCGCGTCCTGCTCCGTGCGTGCGAGCGCGTAGTATCCCACGCTGTCCAGATGCGCCCGTGTGCGGCAGACTGCATGCGGCGCTGCCTCCAGATCGTCGGCGTATAGGTCAATCACATAGGTCAGCATCGCCTGGCGCTGTTCGCCCGCGTGAAAGTCCAGCATCTCGCCGATGCTGCGGGTCTCGCAGAACGGAAAGAAGAGGTATTCGGCGTTGTAGCAGTAGAACATCCATACGCCCGGTGCAGCGGCGGCCAGCCGGTTGACGCCGGTCTGCAAGCTGCCATCGGCGGTCGTGTCATGGTCGATGCGGTGGATCTGCAGGGCGTCCTTTTCGGGCAGGTCGAAGCCTTTGGGCATCAGCGCGATCACACAGCGAAACCCCAGACGCAGGTGATGGCGCAAGGTCGAGGTGACCTCGATCTCATCCTCGACGCAGATCACGGCGACCGGTCCGGTCTGCAGCGCCGGGAGCGCGGCGGAGAGAAAATGCTCAATGTCGTGGTATCGCATGGCAGGCTCCGCCGGGATCGAGGCCGCAGAATTGGCCAGGCGGCGCGCGATTGCAAGCGGCGGCGGCGGCTGTTACTGGCTGGGCACCCCCTAGTCACCGGATCCCTTGCCATGACCGCGCCGAAAAAGCTCTTTGTGAAAACCTACGGCTGCCAGATGAACGTCTATGACAGCGAGCGCATGGCCGAAGCGCTGGCGCCGCAGGGCTATGAGCAGACCGAGGTCGCGGCAGAGGCCGACATGATACTGCTGAACACCTGTCACATTCGCGAAAAGGCGGCCGAAAAGGTCTATTCGGAGCTGGGGCGGCTCAAGGCGTTGAAGGTCGACAAGCCGGATCTCAAGATCGGGGTGGCAGGCTGTGTGGCCCAGGCCGAGGGCGAGGAGATCATGCGCCGTCAGCCTGCGGTCGATCTGGTGGTGGGGCCGCAATCCTACCACCGGCTGCCGCAGATGGAGGCGAAGCTGCGCGACGGGCGCAAGGCGCTGGACACCGATTTCCCGGCGGAGGACAAGTTCGACACGCTGCGCACGCGCCCCAAGGGAAGGCGCGCGCCCGCGGCCTTTCTGACGGTGCAGGAAGGCTGTGACAAATTCTGCGCCTTCTGCGTGGTGCCCTACACACGGGGTGCCGAGACCAGCCGGCCGGTCAGCCGCATCCTTGAGGAAGCGCGCGATCTGGTCGACCGCGGTGTGCGCGAGATCACGCTGTTGGGCCAGAACGTCAACGCCTATCACGGCACAGGGCCAGATGGCCGGGAGTGGAGCCTCGCACAGCTGATCTGGGCGCTGAACGAGATCGACGGTCTGGCGCGCATCCGCTTTACCACCTCGCACCCCAATGACATGAGCGATGATCTGATCGAGGCGCATGGGAGCTGCAAAAAGCTGATGCCCTATCTGCATCTGCCGGTGCAGTCGGGCTCGGACCGGATTCTCAAGCGGATGAACCGAAGCCACACTGCCGAGAGCTACCTGCGCCTGATCGAGCGGATCCGCGCGGCGCGGCCCGACATCGTCCTGTCGGGGGATTTCATCGTGGGCTTTCCCGAAGAAACCGAGGCGGATTTTCAGGCCACGCTCGATCTGATCGACGCTGTGGGCTACGGCTATGCCTATTCGTTCAAGTACTCCACACGCCCGGGCACCCCGGCGGCGGAGCGGGCGCTGGTCGATCCAGCGGTCGCGGATGAGCGGTTGCAGCGCATTCAGGCGTTGATCACCCGCCACCAGACCGCCGTTCAGGAGGCGATGGTGGGCCGCGAGGTCAATGTGCTGGTGGAGAAGCCGGGCCGGGCGCCCGGCCAGATGCTGGGCAAGTCCGATCACCTGCACGCGGTGCATATCGAGCAATCCTCGGCACAGGTTGGCGATCTTGTTCCGGTGCGAATCACTCAGAGCAAGCGCAACTCCCTCGCGGCGGTGACGATACGGTAACGCGCGCTGTGCACACAGAGGCCGAAATGGCACGTTTACCGGCGTAGTGATGCGCAGTCGGCGACAAACCACCGTATCGCTTGCGCGAATATGCTTAAAACTCTTACTACTTCCTAATCAGTGCGATGGCCTTGGTCGTCGACCGCGGCAGAAAAGCGCCGCACGTGAGGGGGGAAGTGACTGTGAAGAAAAGCATTTGCGGCGCGTGGTGCCGTGCAATGGGCGTGGTCCTTGCCGCATCCGCGATGGTGGCAGGCGGCGGTGCCGGGGCGCAGACGGCCTCACAGGAGGGGCTCGATAAGGGACAATACGTGCCGAGCATCTGGGTCGATCCCGACGGCTGCGAGCATTGGGTGATGGATGATGGTGTCGAAGGGTTCATGACCCCGCATGTCACCCGCGACGGCATTCCGGTCTGCCGCGAGGCCAACCTTTGTGCGGTGATGACCTCGGATCAGTTCTTTGCCGTGGACAGCGCACGGCTTGGTTCCGGTGGACGCGCGCGGCTCAGCGAGTTTTTTGCCGGATCGCGGGCAAGTGCCTTTGTGATCACCGGACATACGGACAGCACAGCCTCGGATGCCTACAACATGCAGCTTTCGGTGGCGCGGGCGCGGGCTGTGGCGCAGATCGCGCGCGGGCAGGGGGCAATCGTGTCGGATGTACGCGGTTTTGGCGAACGCCAGCCCGTGGCCACCAATGACACTAGCGCCGGGCGGGCTCAGAACCGCCGCGTTGAAATCACCTGCATTGAGTGATGGAAGGGCCACACCCATGAGACATCTTTCCTCCACCGTGCTCCTATGCGGGACACTAGCCCTCACGGGCTGCGCCGAGCTTGGCTCCGACAAGGCCTTTGACCGCGGCCCCGACGCCAAGGATCTGCTCGATCTGCAGGCGGGCATCTGGGTCGACCCCAACGGCTGCGACCACTGGATTATCGACGATGGGCTTGAAGGCTACCTGTCGGCCCGGCTCGATCGGACGACCGGCAAGCCGGTGTGCTCCGGCGTGGCGCCGCCGACCCAGACGGTCGGCGATTTCAAGGCGGGCGGCACCGAGATCATCGGCGATCCCTTCTGACGCCTGACTGCGGGCGTCTTTTTTCAAGAAGCGGGGCGAATTTCGGCCTGTGGCGCTTGCGCCAGGCTGGGGGAATTGGCACCGTTGGGCCGAACGCATGTCCGAGGAGCAGCGATTGGCCGCCAGCGACCCAAGTTTGACAGACACAGTGACCGCAGCCCCCGGTGGCACGGTCGAATTCCCTGACAACCGGCTTTTGATTGATCTGTGCGGCGCCTATGACGCCAATCTCGCGCAGATTGAAAAGGCGCTCGGCGTGCAGATCGTGCGGCGCGGCAATCAACTGGCGGTGATGGGCGAGACTGCGGCGCAGACCGACGCGATGCGGGTGCTGCACGCGCTCTATGCCCGGCTGGAGACAGGCCGTGTGGTGGAGGCTGCGGATGTGGACCGCGAGTTGCGCATGGGACCCTTTGAGGAGGCGACCGGCGTGCTCGACGGGGATCAGATGGAGATGCCCATCGGCAACCGCATCGAGATCCAGACCCGCAAGAAACGCGTGGAACCGCGGACGGATGCGCAGAAGGCCTATGTGCAATCGCTGTTCGACCATGAACTGGCTTTCGGCATCGGCCCCGCGGGGACCGGTAAGACCTATCTAGCGGTTGCGGTGGGCGTGTCCATGTTTCTCTCCGGCCAGGTGGACAAGATCATCCTCAGCCGCCCCGCGGTGGAGGCTGGCGAGCGTCTGGGCTTTCTGCCCGGCGACATGAAGGACAAGGTCGATCCCTACATGCAGCCGCTCTACGACGCTCTGGGCGATTTTCTGCCGGGCAAGCAGCTGGCCAAGCTGATCGAGGAAAAGCAGATCGAGATTGCCCCGCTGGCCTTTATGCGCGGCCGCACGCTCAGCAACGCCTTCGTGGTGCTCGACGAGGCGCAAAACGCCACGTCCATGCAGATGAAGATGTTTCTCACCCGTCTTGGCGAAGGCTCCCGCATGGTGATCACCGGCGACCGTACGCAGATCGATCTGCCGCGGGGTGTTTCCTCGGGGTTGGCGGATGCGGAGCGGCTGCTGAAGACCATTCCCAAGATCAGCTTTAACTACTTCACGTCCAAGGATGTCGTGCGCCACCCGCTGGTGGCTGCCATCATTGAGGCCTACGAGGCGGAGACACCGCCTGCATGATCGGCATCCGTGCGCGTTGGCGTGTCCGAACGCTCCGGAGGGGCGCAGCCGGTGTCGACTGAGCCTTTGCTGGAGATCGCGATCGACGCGCCCCAGTGGGAGACCCTGCCGCTGGAGGATCTCTGTGTAAGGGCGGCGGCCGCCACGCTTGATTGGCTGGGTCTGAATGGCGCGCCTGCCAGCATATCGGTACTTGCCTGCGATGATACTCGGATCGCCGCACTGAACGGCGATTTCCGTGACAAGCCCACGCCCACGAATGTGCTCAGCTGGCCTGCGGAAGACCTTGCCCCCGAGGCCCCCGGCGGCCGTCCGCTGCCACCCGGACCGGACCCGGAGGGCGTTCTGGCTCTTGGTGATATCGCCATTGCCTACGAGACCTGCGCGCGCGAAGCCGCCGAGATGGGCAAGCCGCTGGCGGACCACGTGACCCATCTGGTCGTTCACGGAATATTGCATCTTTTGGGCTATGACCATATCGACGACGCCGATGCTGCGGTGATGGAACAGCTTGAGATTGAAATACTTGGCAAAATGGGTCTGAATGACCCATATAGGATTTGAACGGCACAGCACCCTGCCAATCTGACACAGGACCCAATGGGCGACACCGACGGACACCCCGACGCAGCGCAGCGCGCGCATGCCGAGACAGCACCCCCCTCAGACCCCGAAGCGTCAAGGCCGGGCGGCTTTTTCAGCCGCGTGATCGAGGCGTTGAGCCCCGGAGAGGACGCCGAACAGCCCCCCCGGCAGGAGCAGACGGACGCCCCGCCGCCAACTCACGGCATGATCAACCTGCGCCGCATGCGGGTCGAGGATGTGATGCTGCCCAAGGCCGACATCACGGCCGTATCGGTCGGCGCGCCATTGCAGGAAGTCGTGGCGGTTTTCAAGGAAAGCGGATTGACGCGGCTGCCCGTGTTCGAAGGCACGCTCGACACGCCCGTGGGTCTTTTGCATCTCAAGGATCTGGCGCTGCACCACGGCTTCAACGGCAGCGCGCATGATTTCGATCTGCGTGCGATGCTGCGGCCGTTGGTCTTTGTGCCGCCTTCGATGACCATCGGCGTCCTCCTCACCAAGATGCAGGCGGAGCGACGGCATATGGCGCTGGTGATCGACGAATACGGCGGCGTGGACGGGCTGGTCACCATCGAGGATCTGATCGAGCAGGTGATCGGCGAGATCGAAGATGAACACGACGTGGACGAAGGTCAGTATTGGACCGAGGAGAAACCGGGCAACTATCTGGCGCTGGCCAAGACACCGCTGCGGGATTTCGAGGCGGAGATCGGCCGGTCGCTCACGGATCATGACGAGGTGGATGAAGAAGAGATCGACACGCTGGGCGGCCTGGTCTTCATGCTCTCGGGTCACGTGCCTGCCCGCGGCGAGGTCGTCGTTCACCCCGATGGCCCGGAATTCGAGGTGATCGACGCGGATCCTCGTCGGATCAAACGTTTGCGGGTCCGCGCTACCCCGCGCAGCAGCTGATGCCGCAGGCCCGCCCGGGGGGCTACGCTCCGCGGGGATGGTATGCGGAACGCGGCGCGCTCGCGCGGTCGGTGCTGGCAGCCGCGGTGGGGGGCGTCGGCGCCTTGGGGCAGGCGCCCTACGATCTGCCGATACTGCTGTTCCTTGCGCTGGTGCTGGGCTTTGTGATGCTGCGCCGCCAGCCGAGCGCGCGTGCGGCAGGGCGGATCGGCTGGTGCATGGGTCTGGGTTACTTTGCCGTCGCGTTGGTCTGGATCCTGCAGCCCTTTCAGGTTGACCCGGATCGGCATGGATGGATGGCGCCCTTTGCGCTGGTCCTGCTCAGCGGGGGTCTGGCGCTTTTCTGGGGGCTGGCGTTTTACCTTGCGCGGCGGCTGTCGCGGCGCAGCTGGCCGCTGATCCTGACGTGGACAGCGGCGGAACTCGCGCGGGCCTACGTCTTCACCGGCTTTCCCTGGGCCAATCCTGCACAGGTGCTCGTGGACGGTGCCGCGGGGCAGGGCCTGTCGATGGCCGGGCCGCATGGGATGACCCTGTGGCTCTTGTCGTGTGCCTGGTGTGTCTCTCTGCCGGTGCCACGGCTGCGCGCCAGGGTGATGCGCGCGGGACAGGCGGTGTTGCTGGGGCTTGTCGCGCTCGGGCTGCACCTGCCGCCGGGAAAGCCGCCTGCGCCGCTGACCGAGCACACCGTGCGGCTGATCCAACCCAACGCGGCACAACACCTGAAATGGCAGCCGGAGCATGCATTTGGGTTCTTCGAGACGCAGCTTGCGCTGACCGCTGCAGCACCGGAGCCGGGCACCCCGCTGCCAGCGCTGACGGTTTGGCCAGAGACGGCGATACCCTGGACCTATGAGGGGGCCGATGAGGCACTGACGCAGATCCGCACCGCGGCTGGCGGGCGCGCGGTGGCTGTCGGTGTGTTGCGACGTCCGGGTGAGCGGCTCTTTAACAGTCTGGTATTGCTGCCCGGGGGGGGCGCGCCGGACCAGATCTACGATAAACACCATCTGGTGCCCTTCGGGGAATACATTCCCCTGTCCCCGATTGCCGAGCGGTTGGGGTTGACCGGGCTGGCGCAGGTATCGGCCACCGGGTTTCAGCGCGGGCCCGGTCCGCGGACGCTGGATTTTGGCGCATTGGGCCGTGGCCTGCCGCTGATCTGCTATGAGGCGGTCTTTGCCCATGATGTGAACGGCGCGCCAGCGCGTCCCGATTTCCTGATCCAGATCACCAATGACGCCTGGTTCGGCCAATACGCAGGGCCCCAGCAGCATCTGGCCCAGGCGCGGATGCGCGCCATCGAACAGGGGCTGCCGCTGATGCGGGCGGCCAATACAGGTGTGTCTGCCATGATTGATCCCTACGGCCGAATCCTGCGCGCGCTGCCACTGGGGGAGCAGGGCTTCATCGACGCGCCACTGCCCGCCCCGTTGCCAAAAACCCTCTACAGCCGTACGGGCGATTTACCTTTGGCTCTCTTGTTGCTCATAGGTCTCAGCACGTCATGGTTGCGCCGTATTCGATCTAATTAACGATTGACCCGGGGCGAGACCGACAATATTGACGCCCGACACCTGCCACAACGGCTTCCTGACGTGGCGGGCGAGACCCTAACGGAGCGACCCATGTCCCGAAAAAACTATATCTTCACCTCGGAATCCGTTTCCGAGGGCCACCCCGATAAGGTCTGCGACCGGATCTCGGATGCCGTGCTCGATGCGTTTCTCAGCGTAGAGCCGCAGGCGCGTGTCGCGGCAGAGACCTTTGCCACCACCAACCGCGTTGTGATCGGCGGCGAGGTGGGGCTCGCGGATAAGTCGGCGTTGCGCGAATACATTGGCCGGATCGAGGAGATCGCCCGCGCCTGCATCAAGGACATCGGTTATGAGCAGGAGGAGTTCCACCACGCCACCTGTGAGATCACCAACCTGCTGCATGAGCAGTCAGCCCATATCGCGCAAGGCGTAAACGCCAGCGGCAACAAGGACGAAGGCGCAGGCGATCAGGGGATCATGTTCGGTTTCGCCACCGATGAGACGCCCGAACTGATGCCGGCCCCCATCCACTATGCCCACGCGGTGCTGCGTCGCTTGGCGGAGGTGCGCAAGGATGGCACGGAGCCCACGCTGCGTCCCGATGCGAAAAGCCAGCTGTCGGTACGCTACGAAGAGGGCAAGCCCGTGGGCGTCAGCTCCATCGTGCTGTCAACGCAGCACGCGGACGAAAGCCAGACGTCATCTGACATCCGCGCCATCGTGGAACCTTACATCCGCGAGGTCCTGCCTCAGGGCTGGATCACGGAGGATACCGAATGGTGGGTGAACCCCACCGGCACCTTCGTGATCGGCGGACCCGACGGTGACGCCGGGCTGACGGGCCGCAAGATCATCGTGGACACCTACGGCGGGGCAGCCCCGCACGGCGGCGGCGCATTCTCCGGCAAGGATCCGACCAAGGTGGACCGCTCTGCGGCCTATGTGGCGCGGTATCTGGCCAAGAACGTGGTGGCCTCCGGCATGGCGCGCAAATGCACCATCCAGTTGAGTTATGCCATCGGGGTCAGCAAGCCGTTGTCGATCTACTGCGACACCTTCGGCACTGGCGACGTTGACGATGGCGCCATCGAGCGGGCGATCCCCCGTGTCATCGACCTCACGCCCCGTGGCATCCGCGAGCATCTGCAGCTCAACAAGCCGATCTACGAGCGCACGGCAGCCTACGGCCACTTTGGCCGCGCACCGGATGCGGACGGTGGGTTCAGCTGGGAAAAGACGGATCTGGTGGACGCGCTCAAGAGCGCCGTCTGAGCGGGATTGCGGCGGCGGTCACAGGGCGGTAAAGCCCGCCCATGAGCCAAAAAGACCGCCCCCGCCGCAACTTCTATGGCCGCCTGAAGGGCAAAACCCTCAAGGCGTCGCAACGGACCTATCTGGCCGAGGACCTCGCGCATCTTTCCCCCGGCCCTGTGAGCTGGGAGGAGAACCCGGAGCGGGTGCCGCTGGATCTGGCCGTGCGATTTGGTGGCAAGCCCGTCTGGCTTGAGATCGGCTTCGGCGGTGGTGAGCATCTGGTGCATCAGGCCGCGGGCAATCCTGACACCGCCATCATCGGGGCGGAGCCTTACATCAACGGTGTCGCCATGCTGCTGGGCAAGATCCGGCGCGCGGCGGTGAGCAACCTCGCGGTACATCCCGGAGACGCGCGCGATCTCTTCGATGTGCTACCCGGCGCAAGCATCGACCGGGCGTTTTTGCTCTACCCCGACCCCTGGCCCAAGACGCGGCACCACCGTCGCCGCTTTGTCACGGCAGAGCATCTGGAGCCGCTCGCACGCGTGCTGCGACCCGGTGCGATCTTTCGTGTGGCCACAGACATTGAGGACTACGTCCGCCAGACCCTGGAGGAGGTGCCGCGCCACGGGTTCGAGTGGCTGGCCGAGCGTCCGGGCGACTGGCGCGTCCCCTGGGAAGACTGGATCCCCACCCGCTATGAGCAAAAGGCCCTGCGCGAGGGGCGCACGCCGCACTATCTGACCTTTCGCAGGACCTGAGCCGCGCGCCCGTCGGGGCTGGACCCTCGCAGGCCGAGCGGGTAAGTCCCGCGCCAAAGACCTAATCAGAGTAAGCCCATGTCCAGCCACGGCGCGCCCGTTCCCATGACCTCCCATGCCGCAGGGCCGCTCGCGGGCCGCGCCGAGGTGCCGGGCGACAAATCAATTTCCCACCGCTCCCTGATCCTCGGTGCGCTCTGCGTGGGCGAGACGCGCATTTCCGGGCTTCTGGAAGGGCAGGACGTGCTGGACACCGCGAAAGCGATGCGGGCCTTCGGTGCGGAGGTGACAGACGAGGGCGGCGGCAACTGGTCGGTGCACGGGGTCGGTGTCGGTGGTTTTGCCGAGCCCGATCAGGTGATCGACTGCGGCAATTCCGGCACCGGCGTGCGGCTGATCATGGGGGCGATGGCGACCTCCCCGATCAGTGCGACCTTTACCGGCGATGCCTCGCTCAACGGCAGGCCCATGGCACGGGTCACCGATCCACTCGCGCTCTTCGGTTGCCAGGCCGTTGGGCGCGCGGGTGGACGTCTGCCCATGACGATTGTGGGGGCGAAAGACCCTCTGCCCGTGCGCTATGAGGTGCCCGTGCCGTCTGCGCAGGTCAAATCCGCCGTGCTGCTTGCGGGGCTTAACGCGCCCGGCAAGACTGTGGTGATCGAGGCGGAGGCGACCCGCGATCACACGGAGCGGATGCTCAGCGGTTTCGGCGCCGAGATCACCACCGAAGAGACGGAGGACGGCCGTGTCATTACGCTCACTGGTCAGCCGGAACTGACCCCGCAGCGGATCGACGTGCCGCGCGATCCCTCCTCGGCGGCCTTTCCGGTCTGTGCGGCGCTGATCGTGCCCGGCTCGGACGTGCTGGTACCGGGCATCGGTCTGAACCCGACGCGGGCGGGGCTCTACACCACGCTGCGCGAAATGGGCGCGGATCTGACCTACGAGAACGAGCGCGAAGAGGGGGGCGAGCCGGTAGCAGACCTGCGCGCGCGGTTCTCCCCCGATCTGACAGGCATCGAGGTGCCGCCCGCGCGCGCGGCGAGCATGATTGACGAATACCCGGTGCTGTCGGTCGTGGCGAGTTTTGCGGCAGGCCAGACGGTGATGCACGGCGTCAAAGAGCTGCGTGTCAAGGAAAGCGACCGGATCGACGCCATGGCGTCGGGCCTGCGCGCCAATGGCGTCACGGTCGAGGACGGCCCCGATTGGTGGACGGTCACGGGGCTGGGGCATGGCAACGTGCCGGGCGGCGCCACCTGTGCGAGCCATCTGGACCACCGGATCGCCATGTCCTTTCTCATCCTCGGTATGGCGACCCGGCAGCCCGTGACGGTCGATGATGCCGGACCGATTGCGACCTCCTTCCCGATCTTCGAGCCGCTGATGACGCGTCTCGGCGCTGATTTGCGCCGCGCGGCGGGCTGACAGGCCGCGATGAGCACCGGCCCTTTCACGATTGCGATCGACGGTCCTGCCGCTGCGGGCAAGGGCACGATTTCGCGGGCGGTCGCAGCGCATTTCGGCTTTGCGCATCTGGACACCGGGCTTTTGTACCGCGCGGTAGGCGCGCAGGTCTTGGCGGGATCGGATGCGGTAGCCGCGGCGCGAGCGCTGACGGCCGCAGATCTCGCAGCCTCCGGCCTGCGCAGTGCCGAGGTTGCACAGGCGGCGAGCCGTGTGGCCGCCATCCCGGAGGTGCGCGCGGCGCTCACCGCCTTTCAGCGCAGTTTTGCCCGCCGGGCGGGTGGTGCGGTGCTTGACGGGCGCGACATAGGCACGGTGATCTGCCCCGACGCCGAGGTGAAGCTTTTCGTGACAGCCAGCGCCGAGGTCCGCGCCGAACGGCGCTTTGCGGAGCTGCGCGAGGCCGGGGCCGATGTGACGCGCGCGGGCGTGCTGGCCGATGTGCGCGAACGGGATGCGCGCGACAGGGAGCGGTCGACGGCACCGCTTGTGCCCGCCAGCGATGCCATCGAGATCGACACCTCCAGCCTCAGCGTCGATGCAGCGATCGCAGCAGCCATCGCGGTCGTGGAGGCCCGCCGCTGAGCCATCCGCGCGATTGTTGCAACACGCTCACCAAAGGGTGCTTGGCGTTTGTGCGGGGCTGCGCCTAGTCTTTGTGCCGAGACAAGGCGAAAGGGCATTTTCAATGAAACATCTATTTCTGACGCTGACGCTGATCGGCTTTGCAAGCATGGCGAGCGCACAAGAGGACGCGGGCCCTGACGCAGAACCGCCAATGACGCTGGCGCGACTGACCGAGATAATCCTCGCCATTGACGAAGACGCCAGCCCGCGCGGCAATGCCATCGAATTCACCGTCGATGACATTCCTGTTCTCGTTGTCACCGATCCGGTGGCAGACCGGATGCGCGCCATGGTGCCGATCCGCTCTGCAGAAGGGCTGGAGCCCGAAGAGCTGATGCGCATGATGCAGGCCAATTTCGACAGTGCGCTCGACGCGCGCTATGCGGTGGCGCAGGGGCGGCTCTGGGGCGTGTTTATTCATCCGCTGAGCCCGCTCGAGCAGGACCAGTTCCTGTCGGCTATGGTGCAGACGGTCAATGTGGCGCGCACCTATGGTCAAAGCTATTCGGGTGGCGCGCAGGTCTTTGGTGGGGGCGATTCAGGCGGTATCTACCGCGAACTGCTGGAAGAGCTGCGCAAGGGTCAATCGCTCTGACAGACCTCCGAGCGCCTTGATATGAAGGCTTGCAGCAGGGGGCAGCGCAGTCTATAGACGCGGCTGTCAGAGCGGCGGGACAGCCGCGCGACACGGAATACGGGCAGGGTCGGCAATGTCGGCCCTGTTGCCATTTGGAAATACCCCTGTCCCGACCACAATTCGCAAAAGACCGGCGGAGACAACCGCACGGCCAGATCAAAACGTAAAAGGAAACGCACAGCTTCATGGCTCAAGACAAAATGATGGAGGAATTCGAAGCCCTCCTGAACGAAAGCTTCGAAATGGACACGCCCACCGAAGGGTCCGTTGTCAAAGGCAAGGTGATCGCGATCGAAGCGGGCCAGGCCATCATCGATGTCGGCTACAAGATGGAAGGCCGCGTCGAACTCAAGGAATTTGCAGACCCCGGTGAGGCGCCCAAGATCGATGTGGGCGATGAGGTCGAGGTCTTTTTGCGCCAGGTGGAGAACACCCGCGGCGAAGCCGTCATCAGCCGTGAGATGGCCCGCCGCGAGGAAGCCTGGGATCGTCTGGAAAAAGCCTATGCGGACGAGCAGCGCGTTGAAGGCGCGATCTTCGGTCGTGTCAAAGGTGGCTTTACCGTTGATCTCGGCGGTGCCGTGGCCTTCCTGCCCGGCTCGCAGGTCGATGTGCGTCCCGTACGCGACGCGGGCCCTCTGATGGGTCTGAAACAGCCGTTCCAGATCCTCAAGATGGACCGCCGCCGTGGCAACATCGTTGTGTCGCGTCGCGCGATCCTCGAAGAGAGCCGCGCCGAGCAGCGCGCAGAAGTGATCGGCAACCTGACCGAAGGTCAGACCGTGGACGGTGTGGTCAAGAACATCACCGAATACGGTGCGTTTGTGGACCTCGGCGGTGTCGACGGCCTGCTGCACGTCACCGACATGGCTTGGCGCCGGGTCAACCACCCGTCCGAGATCCTGTCGATTGGCGAGACAATCAAGGTGCAGGTCATCAAGATCAACAAGGAAACCCACCGTATCAGCCTCGGCATGAAGCAGCTGCAGGAAGATCCATGGGATCTGGTCGGCGCGAAGTATCCGCTCGACAGCACGCACACGGGCCGCGTGACCAACATCACCGATTACGGTGCGTTTGTTGAGCTGGAAGCCGGTGTCGAAGGTCTCGTCCACGTCTCCGAGATGTCCTGGACCAAGAAGAACGTGCATCCCGGCAAGATCGTGTCCACCTCTCAGGAAGTGGAAGTCATGGTGCTGGAAATCGATAGCGCCAAGCGCCGTGTTTCTCTTGGTCTCAAGCAGACCATGCGCAACCCATGGGAAGTCTTTGCAGAAACGCACCCAGAGGGCACAGAGGTCGAAGGCGAGGTCAAAAACATCACCGAGTTCGGTCTGTTCGTAGGTCTCGACGGCGACATCGACGGTATGGTCCACCTCTCCGATCTCAGCTGGGACCAGCGCGGCGAGGAAGCCATTCAGGAGTACCGCAAGGGCGATGTCGTTCAGGCGGTGGTCTCCGAAGTGGATGTTGAGAAAGAGCGCATCTCGCTCTCGATCAAGGCCGTGGGTGGCGACAAGTTCGCCGAAGCGGTGGGCGGCGTGAAGCGCGGCTCCATCGTGACCGTGACCGTGACGGCCATCGAGGATGGCGGCGTCGAGGTCGAGTACGAAGGCATGAAGTCGTTCATCCGTCGCTCCGACCTCAGCCGCGACCGTGCCGAGCAGCGCCCCGAGCGGTTCTCTGTCGGGGACAAGGTCGACGTGCGCATCACCAATGTGGACAATAAATCCCGCCGGTTGGGCGTGTCCATCAAGGCACGCGAGATCGCCGAAGAGAAAGAGGCCGTGGAACAGTACGGCTCCTCGGACTCCGGTGCATCGCTGGGCGACATCCTGGGTGCCGCGCTCAACAAAGGCGACGACTGAGCGCTTGACGCTTCACTGAAATGAGGAATGCCCCGCAGTCTGCTGCGGGGCTTTTTTCTTGCCGGAACACGGCGCGCTTGGCAATCGGGGTTCAGTCGCTGTCCGCGGTGGCCTCTGCCTTTTGCTTGGGTTCCGGACCGATCTTGTCGCGCAGCCAGCGGCCGAGATCACGTGCGGTCATGATCTCCTTGGGGTGGTCCGCGGCGATCACGTTGCTGGGCATATTGGAAAATCCCGCTTCATCGGGGCTTTGCACGACCGTCATGCCGCCCATGTCGTAGATCACCTGGGCGCCACGCATGCCGTCGTTCATGTTGCCCGACAGGACAACCGCGATGGCACGGTCGCCGTGCTCGGCCGCCAGCGTCATGAAGAGCGCGTCGATGGAGGGGCGGAAGCCGGAATTCTTCACTGTCTTGGACAGCCGAAGATCGCCGCCGCGGAAAAAGGCGTGGGTGGCGCCCGGGACGATGTAGATCCAGCCGTTGTTCAGTCGCTCGTCATCCTCGGCGCGCTTGATGTTCAGCGCACTCCTGGTTTTCAGGATCTCCGTCAGTCGCGAATCCGGCGCGCTGTGGACCGCGATCACGATGGGCGCGGCCAGCCCTTCGGGAAGCTCGGCGATCAGAGTTCGGATCGCGTCGAGCCCACCGGCCGAGGCGCCGATAGCGACCACATGTGATCGGGTCGGGGTTGTGGACATGGGACGGTCCTCTTTGACAGCGGTCATCATACCCTACCGCTGTACCATAAAGAAACAAGCTGTTGCTGTCTTTGCACAGGGCACCGCACGGTCGCCAGTTGATCGGCGCAGGCAGAGCCGAATCAAGCCGTGACGCCGCGCCGCAGCACCGGCAGCCGAAGACCCGGCGGCGAATATATGCGCGAAAAATCGCGCCAAAACAGAACCTTCGGGTCAAAAAACCTGTGTTCGGCGGAATGGCGTGGCTTTCGGAAAGGGGCGAATGTTCCTATAGTCGGCCCCAGCGGCGCGGCAAAAGCGCTGATTGCTGAAAAGGGGGTGCTGCCATGATCCGTTCCGAACTGATCCAGAAGATCGCCGATGAAAATCCGCATCTGTACCAGCGGGATGTGGAACGTATCGTCAACACCATTTTCGAGGAAGTCACCGGTGCCATGGCGCGCGGTGACCGGGTTGAGTTGCGGGGCTTCGGCGCGTTCTCGGTGAAGAAGCGCGATGCCCGGGTCGGTCGCAATCCGCGGACCGGTGAATCGGTTCATGTGGAGGAAAAGCATGTGCCGTTTTTCAAGACAGGCAAGCTGCTGCGTGATCGTCTGAACGGGAAAGCCTGATGCGCTACATTCGCTACGCCTGCATCGCTATTTTCGGCATCGCCCTGATTACTGTGGCCCTCGCGAACCGCGAGATGGTCGCGTTGCAATTGATCCCGGCGGAAGTGGCGGGATGGTTCTCTGTCACGCCGGAGATACAGCTGCCCCTTTTCATCGTGATTTTCGGTGGCATCGTGGCCGGTTTGCTCATCGGTTTTGTGTGGGAATGGATCCGCGAACACGGGCAACGCGCCGAAGCCGCCCGTCAGGCGCGCGAGATGCGCAGGCTGGAGCGTGAGGTTGCGCGGCTCAAGGGCGAGAAACACGCCGGCAAGGACGAGGTCCTCGCGCTTCTGGAAGAAGCAAGCTGAACCAGCGGCGCTTGTGGTGGCCGATGATGCGTGATCAAAGATGCGCATGGACCAGAAGACCACCGTCAAGATTTGCGGGCTGAGAACACGCGCCGACCTCGATGCCGCGGCCGCGGCCGGGGCGGCCTACGCCGGTTTTGTCTTCTTCGAGAAATCACCGCGTCACCTGTCGCTTGAGGCGGCGCGCGAACTCGCAGTGGCCGCACCACCCGGACTTGCCAAGGTCGCCCTGACGGTCGATGCGGACAATGGGTTTCTCGATGCGCTGACGGATCAGGTGCCGCTCGACATGCTCCAGTTGCACGGAGCAGAGACGCCCGGGCGTGTGGAGGAGGTCAAGGCGCGCTATGGTCTGCCGGTCATGAAGGCCGTTGGGGTCGCGGATACAGCGGATCTGGCCCTGTTGGAGCGCTACTTTGGCGCGGCGGATCAGATCCTGGTGGATGCCAAGCCGCCGCGGGAGGCGCCCTTGCCAGGCGGCAACGGGCTCAGCTTTGACTGGCGACTGATCGCCGGGCGGCGCTGGCCGGTACCGTGGATGCTGGCCGGAGGGCTGACGCCGGACAATGTGGGCGAGGCTATTGCGATGACAGCTGCGCGTCAGGTCGACGTCTCCTCCGGTGTGGAAAGCGCCCCGGGCCAGAAGGATGCAGAACTGATGCGGGCGTTTGTCTCGGCCGCTGGTTAATCCGGTCTTTACCAGAATCGGCCAGCCTGATCGGATGGCGGCACTTCCCGATCATCTCACTCCGCAAATCTGGTTGAACCAGATTTTCACGTCGCGCGAGGCGGCACAGGGCGGTGTTGTCAAACGCCAGGTGCGCGATGTGGAACGGCTCGTCGGACGACGCGCATTTGAGGCGGAACTCACACGGCGCGGATATCAGGCGGTCGAGAATAACCGATATTTCGTGATCTTCTGTAATCGCTTGCCGATCACGCGGGTAAGGGCCTTCGAAGGCCCTTGAAGGTGCGCGATGTCCGGTACCTGCGACAGGTCGTCCGGGCGCGGTCCAAGGCGGATCGATCCGCCTTGGGTCCCTTGTTTCCATGGGCGCACTGGATTACCACCGGCGGGTAGCCAGCGGAGGTGCGCCATGCCAGACGATCTTTTCAATTCCTTCATGAACGGCCCCGATGAAAACGGGCGCTTTGGTGATTTCGGCGGTCGTTTTGTGTCCGAGACGCTGATGCCGCTCATTCTGGAACTGCAAGAGCAATATGAGCGCGCCAAGACGGATGATGCTTTCTGGGCGGAGATGAACCACCTCTGGACCCATTACGTGGGTCGGCCTTCACCCTTGTATCTGGCGGAGCGCCTGACCGACCACCTTGGTGGCGCCAAGGTCTATATGAAGCGGGACGAGCTCAACCATACGGGCGCGCATAAGATCAACAACGTCCTGGGTCAGATCATCCTCGCGCGCCGCATGGGCAAAACCCGCATCATCGCCGAAACGGGGGCGGGCCAGCACGGGGTTGCCACTGCCACGGTCTGCGCGAAATTCGGACTGAAATGCGTTGTTTACATGGGCGCGCATGACGTGGAGCGGCAAGCGCCCAACGTGTTCCGGATGCGGCTGCTGGGTGCAGAGGTAGTCCCCGTCACCTCCGGTCGCGGTACGCTGAAGGATGCGATGAACGATGCGCTGCGGGACTGGGTGACCAATGTGCGCGATACCTTTTACTGCATCGGGACGGTCGCAGGCCCGCACCCCTATCCTGCCATGGTGCGCGATTTTCAGGCCATCATCGGCAAGGAAGTGCGCGAGCAGATGACGGCCGCCGAAGGACGGTTTCCCGATACGGTCATTGCGGCCATCGGGGGCGGATCGAACGCCATGGGTCTGTTCTATCCTTTCCTCGACGATCCGGATGTGCAGATCATTGGCGTTGAGGCCGGTGGGAAAGGTGTCAACGAGAAGATGGAGCATTGCGCCTCCCTCACCGGCGGGCGACCCGGCGTGCTGCACGGCAACCGCACCTATCTCTTGCAGGACGACGACGGGCAGATCCTCGAAGGCTTCTCGATCTCGGCAGGGTTGGACTATCCGGGGATCGGACCGGAGCACGCCTGGCTGCATGACATCGGTCGCGCGCAGTATGTCTCGATCACCGACAAGGAGGCGCTGGCGGCGTTCCAGCTATGCTGCGAGCTGGAGGGGATCATCCCCGCGCTGGAGCCGAGCCATGCACTGGCCCATGTGCTCAAGATTGCGCCCGATCTGCCACGCGATCACATCCTGTGCATGAACATGTGTGGACGGGGCGACAAGGACATATTCACCGTGGCCAAGGCGCTCGGGTTCGAGATGGGCGAGTTCGCCTGACAGCACATCGCAGCGACCGGGTTCCCCTGTCGGCAGAAAGGCCTGCGCTTGGGCTCAACGGGGCTTTCTAGCCCCGGCCTAGGCTATGCCGCTGAATTTCATGGAAAAACCCGCCCTCCGCCTCTCCCGCCAGGGTCAGGCTGTCGATGAGAAAGGGCCGGGGTGGCAGGTCTCCGAAATGGGCGACGGCATCGCTGGTGACCTTGCCCTGCAATTCGGCCGGCAAGGGTCCGGTCAGGGTCATATGGAAGCGGAACGCCTCCATCACGTGAGGGTAGCCCCACTCCTGCAGGTTGCGTTCCTGCAGCGGGGTCAGGCCTGACTGCCGCCGGCGGGCCAGTTCGGCTGCATCGGGCGGTGCACGGAAGACGTCGAGGGTGCGGACGACTTCGGCTGCCAGATCGCCCAGCGGGCGGGTGTCGCCGACAGGTGTGAGGGCCAGAAAACGGCCGATGCGATCGAGTGTCACACCGTCGAGGGCGACAGGTGCCAGCGTGGCGGCGAGCTTTGCGGTAGCCTCTTGCAATGCTTCGAGATTTTGACCCTCGGACAGGCGAAAGGGTGGTTTGATGGTCCCGTGAAAACCGTATTTTCTAGGACGTTTCGTGATGCGGTCGTCGGGGGTCCCGACAGCTCTGCCGTGGGCGATATCCCACCCCAGCCAGGCCGCGCCCGCATCCGCGAAGGGGCCGGGGCGTGGTGTGAAATAGATGCCATAGCGGGTGTAGACCATGGGCCGGATCCTTCTGCCAAGATGCGCGACCCTGTCATGCCATCTTTGCGGGGCCGCGCCAATCCTTGCGCCGGGGGCCTTGCCAAGGGGCGGCAGTTCTGGCCTTGTCAGCGCATCTATCAGCGAGGTTTTCCATGCGTGCCATGCAAGTCACAGAGCTGGGCCAGCCCCTGCAAATGAGCGACATCCCGACACCGGATCCAGGGGCAGGGCAGGTGCAGGTCAAGGTGCATACCTGCGGTCTGAACTTCGGGGATTTGCTTGCAATCAAAGGGACTTACCAGGAGCGGCCCGAGGTGCCCTTCACGCTCGGGATGGAGCTTTGTGGGACGGTGACGGCGGTGGGCGCGGGGGTCGAGACACTGCAGGCAGGCCAGCGGGTGGCAGCTTATTGCGGGTTCAACGCGCTGGCGGAGCACGCAGCGATTGACGCCAATATCTGCGTGCCGATCCCCGACGCCATGAGTGATGAGGATGCCGCGGCCTTCCTGATTGCCTATGGCACCAGCCATGTGGCGCTGGACTACAAGGCGCATCTGAAACCGGGCGAGCGGCTCTTGGTGTTGGGGGCGTCGGGGGGCATCGGGCTCACGGCGGTGGAACTGGGCAAGCTGATGGGGGCCGAGGTGATCGCGGTGGCCCGGGGCGCAGAAAAGCTCGCGGTGGCAAAGCAGGCCGGGGCGGATCATGTCATCGATTCTGATGCGGATGATTTGCGCAGCGTTGTCAAAGGCTTGGGCGGTGCCGATGTGGTCTATGACCCGATTGGCGGCGATCTCTTCAAGGCGGCGATGCGGGCCTGCAACCCCGAGGCGCGGCTGATCCCCCTGGGCTTTGCCAGTGGGGAGGTGCCGCAGATCCCGGCCAATCATCTGCTGGTCAAGAACCTGACCGTCATCGGGTTTTACTGGGGCGGATACACCCGGGTGAAGCCGAGCGTTCTGACGGACAGTTTTCGGGTTCTGACGGAGTGGTATGTGGACGGGCGGATCAAGCCGCATGTGAGCCACGTGCTGCCCTTGGAAGAGGCGAACGAGGGGCTCGACTTGCTCAGGACGCGGCAGGCGACGGGCAAGGTGGTGATCCGGATCGCTTAACGCGCCGCGCGCGCAACACGCACGCCGCGCGGCGTGCGCATCCGCTCAAAACCCACGTTGATGCCGTGATTTCAGGGCATTGGCCACGTCGGTATCGTGTCGGTATCACGTCGGTATTCTGTCGGTGCGCCTGACGGTATCGGGGCGTTTAACAGACCGCGCGCCGCGCTCTGTTACGGGGCGGTGAACCCGGCGCGCGCCGGGTTGCGCCCCGCGGGCACCGCCGCACAGACTGCGCCGTTGTCTGTGCGCGGCTGCGCTGTTATTGGATGTCTCTGCGCCTTAGTGTGCAGCTGAGAAGAGAACCGGAGCGGATACCATCAATGCAGCCAATTCTTCAGATCAAGGGTCTGCGCAAGGCCTATGCGGACGGGTTCGAGGCGCTCAAGGGCGTGGATCTGGAGATCGCGCAAGGCGAGATCATCGCGTTACTGGGGCCCAATGGCGCGGGCAAGACCACGCTGATCTCGACCGTGTGCGGGATTACCATGGCGACCTCGGGCAGTGTCACGGTGGGCGGGCACGACATCATCAGCGATTTCCGCGCGGCGCGCAGCATGATCGGCCTCGTCCCGCAGGAGATCAACCTGGAACCCTTTGAGCGGGTCAAGAACACGGTCAAATTCTCCCGCGGGCTGTTTGGCAAACCGCAGGACGATGCGGTGATCGAGCGGATCCTGCGGCAGCTGTCGCTGTGGGACAAGCGCGACAACCAGATCCGCGAGCTGTCGGGCGGGATGAAGCGGCGGGTCCTGATCGCCAAGGCGCTGAGCCACGATCCGCGGCTGCTGTTTCTGGATGAGCCAACGGCGGGCGTGGATGTGGAGCTGCGCCGCGACATGTGGGAGATCGTCGAGGGGCTGAAGGCCGATGGCGTGACCATCGTGCTGACAACCCATTACATCGAGGAGGCCGAGGCCATCGCCGACCGCATCGGCGTGATCGCCAAGGGCGAGTTGCTGTTGGTCGAGGAGAAGGAGCGGCTGATGGCGCGCATGGGGCAAAAACAGCTCGACGTGCAGCTGACGGAACGACTGGAAGCGGTGCCGCAGGCGCTGTCGGGCTATGATCTGGTGCTGTGCGAGGATGGCTGCACCCTGCGCTATTCCTACGACACGCGGGGCGAGCGTACGGGCATCACCAAGCTCTTGCGGGACGTGTCCGAGGCCGGGCTGGTGCTGCGCGACGTGGCCACACGGCAGAGCAGTCTGGAGGACATCTTTGTCGGGCTGGTGCACGAAGAACCGGGAGATGCGGCATGAATTTCACGGCGATCAAGGCCATTTATCTTTTTGAAATGGCGCGATTTTTCCGAACGCTTGCGCAGAGCTTCATCTCGCCGGTGTTGTCCACGTCGCTCTATTTCGTGGTCTTCGGCGCGGCCATCGGCAGCCGCATCGACCAGATCGAGGGTGTGAGCTACGGCGCGTTCATCGTGCCGGGGCTGATCATGCTGTCGGTGATCACCCAAGGGATCTCCAACGCGTCCTTCGGCATCTATTTTCCGAAATTCGTGGGCACCATCTACGAGCTTTTATCCGCGCCGGTGAACTTTCTGGAGATCGTGGCGGGCTACGTGGGCGCTGCGGCGACCAAGGCGCTGTTCATCGGGGTGATCATCCTGATCACGGCGTTCTTCTTTGTCGATATTTCCATCGCGCATCCCTTTGCGATGGTCGGATTTCTGCTCCTGACCGCGCTGAGCTTTGCGCTGTTGGGGTTCATCATCGGGATCTGGGCCACCAATTTCGAGCAGTTGCAGCTGGTGCCGCTGCTGGTGGTCACGCCCCTGGTGTTTCTGGGCGGAGCGTTCTATTCGATCTCCATGCTGCCGCCTGTCTGGCAGAAGATTTCCTATTTCAACCCGGTGGTTTACCTGATTTCAGGCTTCCGGTGGTCCTTCTTCGGTACGGCGGATGTGCCGATTGCCGTCTCGCTGCTGGCCATTGCGGGGTTCACGGCGCTCTGCATGGCGGTCGTGTGGTGGATTTTCAAGACCGGCTGGCGGCTTCGGCAATAAAGCCGCAGAGCGAAACTCTCTGGTCGCGCCGCCTTGTTTGCGGGGGGGCGCCAATCTACATGGGTCCTCATGAAACGCTGGATCCCTTTCGTCAAATCAGACCCAACAGTTGCCGTTCTTCGGCTGTCAGGCATGATCAGCGCCTCCGGTCGCGGCACGCTGAACGATGCGAGCCTGGCACCGGTGATCGAAAAAGCCTTCAGCCGGGGCAAGCCCGCGGCGGTGGCGCTGCAGATCAATTCCCCCGGTGGCAGCCCCGTGCAATCCTCGCTGATCGGAGCGCGGATCCGGCGGCTGGCGGAGGAAAAGGAGATCCCCGTCATTGCCTTTGTGGAGGATGTGGCGGCCTCGGGCGGGTACTGGCTCGCGGCGGCGGCGGATGAGATCTACGGCGATGCCTGTTCGGTCGTGGGGTCCATTGGTGTGATCTCGGCCTCCTTCGGGGCGCATGAGCTGATCGGGCGTTACGGGATCGAGCGGCGGGTCTATACCGCTGGCAAATCCAAGAGCATGCTGGATCCGTTCCGCCCCGAGAACGAAGAGGATGTGGCGCGGCTGAAAGACCTGCTGGAGGACATCCACGGCACCTTCAAGGCGCATGTGAGCGCGCGGCGGGGCGGCAAGCTGCCGGAGGATCGTGATCTCTTCACGGGCGAGGTCTGGCTCGCGCGAAAGGCGACCGAGCTGGGGCTGATCGACGGCATCGGGCATCTCAAGCCGATGATGCAGGAGCGATTTGGCGAAAAGGTAAGGTTTCGGCGCTATGAAATCCGCAAGCCGTGGTTGGCACGGTTTGGCGCGCAGATGGCGGGCGATGCGCTGCATGGGCTCGAAGAACGCAGCGCCTTTGCGCAATTCGGACTTTAGCCCCGCATGATATTCAAGATCGTTTCGCTGTTCCTCGTCGTGATCGTCGTGCTGGGGTTTTTCGGCAAGATGCACTGGCTGGGGGGCGGCCGGCTGAGCCGCGCGAAATGCCGGGCCTGCGGGCGCTACCGGATCGGGCGCGGACCCTGTCCCTGCGGGAAGGGGGAGCGGTCATGATCATGCCGTGGGTGTTGTGCGGCTTTGGTCTGATCCTGCTGCTGCTTGCGGGCGATGCGCTGGTAAAGGGCGCCGTCAATCTCAGCCTGCGGCTGGGGGTGCCTGCGCTGATTGTCAGCCTCACGATCGTGGCCTTCGGCACCTCGGCGCCGGAGCTTTTGATTTCCGTTCAGGCAATTCTGGATGGGGCGCCGGGGCTGGCACTTGGCAATGTGGTGGGCTCGAACACGGCCAATGTGCTGCTGGTGCTGGGGGTGCCTGCCCTGCTGGCGACCATGCACACGGCCGAATGCAACACGCGCAAGACCTTTGCGGTGATGATCGCGGGCAGCCTGCTCTTTATTGCGCTGGCGTTTCGCGGGGTCTTTGACTGGATCGCCGGGCTGATCCTGCTGGCGGGGCTGGCCTTGATGCTGGGGGACGCCTTTCGCGATGCGCACCGGCACCGGCAGGCCTGCAAGGACGATGACGAGGAAGAACCCGAAGGGGCAGATCCCGACATGCCCGGCTGGCGCATCGCGGTTTTTTTGCTGCTGGGGCTGGCGGGTCTGCCACTGGGCGCCAGCCTGCTGGTGGAGAATGCCACGATCATCGCCAAGACCTATGGTGTCTCCGACACGGTGATCGGCTTGACGCTGGTGGCGATCGGTACCTCGCTGCCGGAGCTTGCGACCACGGTTATGGCGGCGCTGCGGCGGCAGGCCGATGTTGCCCTGGGCAATGTGATCGGGTCGAACCTGTTCAACCTGCTGGCCATCATCGGCATCGCCAGTCTGGTCGGTCCGATCCCGGTGGATCGCAGCTTTTTGACATTTGATTTATGGGTGATGCTGGGCGCCTCTGTCCTTTTGGTGCCCTTCGTCTACTTCAGTTGGAACATCACGCGGGTCTGGGGCGTGATCCTGACCGGGCTCTACCTCGCCTATATGGTCATCGTCCTGGGCTGAACGAGCGGAAGGGGCCGGGATGGGCACAGCATTGGTAACGGGCGCGGGGCACAGGTTGGGTCGCGCCATGGCAGTATTTCTGGCGAAACGCGGTCTTGACGTAGTGTTGCACTATGCTGCCTCGCGCGAGGGGGCGGAAGCCGGGGTGGCAGAGATCACGGCAGCGGGCGGTCGGGCGGTGGCGTTGCAGGCGGATCTGCTCGACGATGCCCAGACGGAGGCGCTGTTTGCCCAGGCGGCAGCTGCGTTTGGCGGGCCGGTCACCTGCCTGATCAACAACGCGTCGATCTTTGAATACGATAGCGTGACCAGCGCCACCCGGGAGAGCTGGGACCGCCACATGCAGAGCAATCTGCGCGCGCCTTTCATTCTGACACAAAAGGTGGCCGCGCAAGGGATAGCACCGCTGACCGATGACGCGGGTGAGCCTCAGGCGGCGGGGCTGATCGTCAACATGATCGACCAGCGCGTGCGCAAGCTGACGCCTGAGTTCATGACCTACACGCTGGCCAAGATGGGCCTCTGGGCAATGACGCAGACGACCGCGCAGGCGCTGGCGCCCGCGATCCGGGTCAACGCCATCGGACCCGGCCCGACGCTGCAGGGCGCGCGCCAGTCGGCGGAACATTTCGCCACGCAGCGGGCCAGCACAACCTTGGGTCGCGGGGCCAATCCGGGCGATATCACGGCGGCCTTGGGGTACTTTCTGGATGCGCCGGCCATCACCGGACAGCTGCTGTGTGTCGATGGCGGCCAGCACCTGGCCTGGCAGACGCCGGACGTGCTGGGCGTGGAGTAGACCAGAGGCCGACCAAAGTTTTGCACGGGCTTAATGAGTGTTACAAATCCGTTACCAAAAGGCCTTTGTTTTCAGTCCCTTGCACGGATAAAAAGAAAATATTGTTTGAAATCAATGGCCTGAAAACTTGCTCAAATTTTAGGCAAATCGCTGAAATGCCGAAACTGCAACGAAAATTTCCCGGTGCCCAGAAGTTATGGTCAGAGTTATCCACAGCAATCGTGGACAGCTTAAGGCTTGCAGTTACGTACGCTACATTGCAGCGAAGCGGCAGAATCACGATGAGGCAGCATGACGTCAGACCCTGAAGCAGAGCAGGCCCCGGTGCTCACCGGCCCGGACGTGATCCAGGGGTATCTGCGCACCCTCGACAGCTCCCCCGGCGTGTACCGGATGCTGGATGCCGAGAGCCGCGTGCTCTACGTGGGCAAGGCGCGCAACCTACGCGCGCGTGTGAGCAATTACGCGCGGATGACCGGGCACAGCCCGCGGATCGCGCGGATGATCTCCATGACGGCGTCGATGATGTTCCTGACGACCCGGACCGAGACCGAGGCGCTGCTGCTGGAGCAGAACCTGATCAAGCAGCTCAAGCCCAAGTTCAACGTGCTGCTGCGCGACGACAAGAGCTTTCCCAACATTCTGGTCACGGCGGAGCATGACTATCCGCAGATCAAGAAGCATCGCGGGGCGAAGAAGGAGAAGGGCGCCTATTACGGGCCTTTCGCGAGCGCGGGGGCGGTGAACCGGACGCTGAACCAGTTGCAGCGGGTGTTCCTGCTGCGCGATTGTTCCAACGCGATGTTCGAGAGCCGCACGCGCCCCTGTCTGCAGTACCAGATCAAGCGGTGCTCTGCCCCTTGCGTGGGCAAGATAGACCCGGCGGACTATGGCCAGACGGTGAAGGACGCCGAGAAGTTCCTGACCGGCAAGACCACCGATATTCAGGCGCGGCTGGCGGGCGAGATGCAGGCGGCCTCCGAGGCGATGGAGTTCGAGCGGGCGGCGGCACTGCGCGACCGGATCAAGGCGCTGACCCAGGTGCAGACGGTGCAGGGGATCAACCCGCAGACGGTGCAGGAGGCCGACGTGATCGCGTTGCATCTGGACGGTGGGCAGGCCTGCGTGCAGGTCTTCTTTATCCGCGCGGGACAGAACTGGGGCAACCGGGATTACTACCCGCGGGTGGGCGATCACGTGGCCGAGGCGGAGGTGCTGGAGGCTTTCGTCGGTCAGTTCTACGACACGCGAGAGCCGCCGCGACAGCTGATCCTGAGCCACGGGATCGAGAACCCCGATCTGATGGCCGAGGCGCTGAGTGGCAAGCTGGGACGCAAGGTGGAGTTGCTGGTGCCGCAGCGCGGGGAGAAGGCGGAGCTGGTGGGTGGCGCGCTGCGCAATGCGCGCGAGAGCCTGGCACGCAAGATGGCCGAGAGTGCCACGCAGACGAAGCTGCTGAAGGGGCTGGCGGAGGCCTTCGGGCTGGAGGCACCGCCCGCCCGCGTCGAGGTCTATGACAACAGCCACATCCAGGGCGCCTTTGCCGTGGGGGCCATGATCGTGGCGGGGCCCGAGGGGTTCCTGAAGAACCAGTACCGCAAATTCAATATCCGCGGCGATGCGCTGACCCCCGGGGATGACTTCGGGATGATGAAGGAAGTGCTGACACGCCGGTTCAAGCGGTTGATCAAGGAGGATCCCGAGCGCAAGGAGGGGCACTGGCCGGACCTGCTGTTGATCGACGGTGGCGCGGGGCAGGTGAGTGCGGTACGCGAGATCATGACCGAATTCGGTGTCGAGGATATCCCGATGGTCGGTGTGGCCAAGGGGCTGGATCGCGACGCGGGCAAGGAGGAGTTCCACCGCACCGGCAAGCAGCCTTTCGCGCTCCGGCACAATGATCCGGTGCTCTATTTTGTCCAGCGCCTGCGCGATGAGGCGCACCGTTTCGCGATTGGCACGCACCGGGCGAAACGCGCGAAATCGGTGGGGGCGACGCCGCTGGATGACGTGCCGGGCGTGGGGGCGGCGCGCAAACGCGCGCTGCTGGCGCATTTCGGCTCCGCCAAGGCGGTGGCGCGCGCGAACCTTGCCGATCTGAAGGCGGTGGAGGGCGTGTCCGGGGCGCTGGCGGAAAAAATCTATGATTTTTTTCACGAGCGGGGCTAGCGCTGGCGCTGGAGTGGTGCGCGGGAAAGGCTTTTGCAAAAGCCTTGCCGCCGCGCCGCGGGGCCCGCTCGGTCAGTTTCAGCCGGTCGCGGGAGCGGAGGCGCTTTTACCCCGTGAGGTGCCGGTGTAGGGTGACGCCATGACGCTGACCCTCCCCAACATTCTGACGATCGTGCGGCTCGTTGCGGCGCCCATGGTGGCGGTCATGTTTCTCTATTTCACCCGGCCTTATGCGGATTGGTTCGCGCTTATCCTGTTTGTCTTTGCTGCCGTGACCGACTGGTTTGACGGGTATCTCGCGCGGGCCTGGAAGCAGGAGACCAAGCTGGGCGCCATGCTGGATCCGATCGCGGACAAGGCGATGGTGGTGATCGCGCTTATGGTGATCGTCGGATTTTCCGATGTCTACTGGACGCCCTGGCTGGTGCTGCCTGCGACAATGATCCTTTTTCGGGAGGTTTTCGTGTCGGGTCTGCGGGAGTTTCTGGGCGACACGGCCGGAACGCTCAAGGTGACTTCGCTGGCCAAATGGAAGACAACCGCGCAGATGGTGGCCATCGCGGTCTTGTTTTCGCGCGGGATCTTCGAACATCATCTGGTGATGAACAGCTACGGTATGGATGCCGCGCTGATTGCCCAGGTGATGTCCGGTGAGGTCGAGGACGTGCACGGTCTGCGCTGGTTCTTCCATGCGATGACCTGGGCGGGGCGTATCGGACTTTGGATGCTGTGGATCGCTGCGGGTTTGACGATGATTTCGGGTTTCGATTACTTCCGGAAATCGGCCCCCTATTTGAAAGGATGACTGCGGATGAACGTGCTGTATTTCGCCTGGGTGCGCGAGCGGATCGGATTGCCGCGCGAGGAGGTGGCCAGCGAGGCCGCAACCGTGGCAGAGCTGGTGGATGAGCTGGTCGCGCGCGAGGAACGCTACGCTGCGGCCTTTGCCGACCGCTCGGCCCTGCGGGTGGCGCTGGATCAGGAGCTGAGCGATTTCGATGCGCCGCTTGCGGGCGTGCGCGAGGTGGCGTTCTTTCCACCGATGACCGGCGGCTGATGCGCATCCGCGTGCAGGAGGCGCCGTTCGATCTGGGTGCCGAGGTCAACCGCTTTACCGCGGCGCAGGCCGATATGGGCGCTGTGGTGAGCTTTACCGGCGTGGTGCGCGGGGGCGGCGGGACCCTCAGGCATATGGAGATCGAGCATTACCCCGGCATGACCGAAAGTGCCCTTCGCGACATCTCGGAGCAGGCCTGCGCGCGCTGGTCTCTGGGCGATGTGCTGGTCATCCACCGCTACGGCAGGCTGGCCCCCGGGGCGCAGATCATGATGGTGGCCACCGCGTCGCGGCATCGCAAGGATGCGTTCGAGGCGGCAGAGTTCCTGATGGATTACCTCAAATCTCGCGCTCCCTTCTGGAAACGCGAAGTGACCGAGGACGGGGCGGCCTGGGTGGCGGCGCGCGATGAGGACGAGGCGGCGCTGACCCGCTGGTAGGGGCCGTTTCCGGCATTGAAGGGCTGCGTTTTTCAGATCCGGGTGCGTATCCTCGAAGCCCTTCTGACCTTTGAAAAAGCTCAGATTTCCTGTGGTAGATCAGCCTTTCGAGGACCTTCTTGATGTGGGTCAAGGCGGCGCTGCCGCACTCTCTTTATGGTTCTGACCGAACCCCAAACTGGAGAGGAGAGAGCAG
Organism: uncultured Roseobacter sp.; assembly: GCF_947496515.1. Lineage (GTDB taxonomy): Bacteria > Pseudomonadota > Alphaproteobacteria > Rhodobacterales > Rhodobacteraceae > Roseobacter. The sequence continues at coordinate 99,576 of NZ_CANMDB010000008.1, forward strand.
ATATGTTTAGCAGAATAACGGTAGGTTTCGATGGATCGCCCCCGTCGGAGAACGCGCTGCGACTGGCCTGCGATATGGCCCAGAAGTATGACGCGGAGGTCCATATCTGTCATACGCCCAAGCCCGAGACCGTTGCCTTTGCCCTAGGGGCAGTGTCGGGCTACCACGTGGCCACAACGATGCCGCACCCCGACCAGATCGCCAAGGCCGAGGCCAAGCTGATGGAACAGGCCTGCGGAATTGCCGCCGATATGGGCTGCGCGGCACCTATCACCCATGTGGGTGAGGGCGATCCGGCACAGGCGCTTCTGGATCATGCGGAGCAGATAGGCTCGGATCTCATCGTCACGGGGCGGCGGGGTTTGGGAAACCTCACCGCGCTGGTGCTGGGCAGTACCTCTCAGCAGGTGGGGCATCTGGCCAAATGCGCCCATCTGACCGTGGCCTGAAGGCGTCACCGGACCGGACGCAGACCAGGGCAGGTATTGCGAGGCGTGTCACGGCGTAGGTTTGAGACCGGCATTCGGTTCACCGGACCCGCACAGCCCCCGATCTAAATCGGGGGCTGTGTTTTTCGATCAAAGGCTTTGAGCGTCGGGGGTAACTTACGTTCGGTACGCCCCCAAAGGAGGACAGGCGGGCGGCGGAGCGCGCCCTGCTTCTGTCGCCTCAAGCCAATAATCTGTACAACCAGATCGCGCGACTGACTGGGTCAGCCGACGTTTTCGCGGTTCAGCCGGGCGCGCAGGTCTTCTGCCTCGAACCGGGCATCGCGCAGCCCGTCCATGGCGGCGCGCAGCTCCGCTTCGGTCTGGGCCAGCCTGGTGGTCAGCTCCGCTTCGCGCTGCTCCACATAAGTGATGGCCTGATCGCGGGTTTCTTCGGCTGCGTGCAGCTCCTGGCTCATGCGGTCGAGCTGGGCCACATCATCGGCGGCAACCCGGGTGAAGCGGTGAACCAGCCAGTTGGCGAACCACCCCAGGGCAAAGGCCACAAAAAGAATGACCGCCGTTGCCACCACGAATTCCGTTCTACTCATCACCAGCTTCCTCAGACCCGTCTGCCGTTGCAGCATCGCCGGTTTCAGCGGCATTTTCCAGCGGAAGATCGCCAGGAGCAGGGGGGCCTGCGGTCTCGATCAGGCGAAATTCGATGCGGCGGTTGGCCTCGCGGCCCGCCTCCGTGCCGTTGTCGGCGACGGGGGTCGCCTCGCCATAGCCCTTGGCCAGAAAACCGGTGGTCAGCACCCGCCGGGCGCGCAGCTCATTGAGGACTGATTCGGCGCGCGCCTGACTGAGCGCGAGGTTCATCTCCTCCCGGCCCTGGCTGTCCGTGTGGCCCTGCACTTCGAGCCGGATGTCGCCACAGTCTTTCAACACATCGGCGATGCTGTCCATGGTGGCCAGCGCGCTGTCGTCGATGGTGGCGCTGCCGGGTTCGAACGTGATCTTGGACGCGGCGGCGATGGTCCCGATCTCGGCCTCGCATTCCTGCGGTGTGGGCAGACCGGCGAGCGGGTCGAGCGCTTCGAGATAGACCACATCGATGGCGTATGTGCTGTCCTGTCCCAGTTTGTCGGCCATGAAGCGGGCGATATCGGCCCGGGCTGCGGTGTTGCCCGTGGCCCCCGAGAGGGTGATGGCCTCGCCGGTCACGGTGACAGCGCCGTTGTCCAGATAGGAGAGAGCCTGCAGTCCGGTAAGGACGCGTTTGGACCAGTCAGCCGGCATGTCCTGACCGATGCGCGCCGCGGTATAGACATTCTCGGAGCCGAATTTCGCGCGGGCAAAGCTATCGGCGACGCTGCGCATCTCTTCGCCGGGCAACCGGCCGCGCAGCTGCACCTGTCCTTCGGGGCTGAGGGTCGCGGTGAATTCCGGTGGTTCGGCCTCTGGCGTGGCGCTGGCGGGCAGCACCGCGTGCAGCACGAAGACCTCCGGCAGATCGGCCTGCAGCGCGCCTGCCACCCGGTCAAAAAGGCGCGGATCGGTGCCCTTTGGGGCTACCAGCGTGACATCCGCATCGGAGAAGGTGACGCTGCCTGCGCCCAGTTCTGCGAGGGCGTTGATCGCGGTCTCGCCCGCCGCACCCCAGGTGATCGACGGCACGCCGAGACCGACGGTGCAGGGGCCGGGATCCTCTGCGCCGGCGGCGGTCGCTGCAGCCATGAGCCTATCGCGGGCCGCGTCCGTATCAGCGGAGCAGGCATCGAAACGCGCGCCCTCGCCGTCCATGACAAAGCGCAGGGTGAAGGGGGTGATGACCGGGCGCGGTGCGGTGATGTTGAGGGTGAGGCGCAGCGACGGCGGCGCGGTGCGGGTGAGGGCGGCTTCCAGCTCGCGCCGGGCGTCGGAGCTTTCGGCGGTGGCGGTGACGGCGACGCGACCGGCGGCGACTGAGATCTTGGCGCGTGGCAGATCGCGGGTCGCCCGGATGGCGAAGGCCAGCGCCTCGTTCCAGCCTGCGGGCGCGGGGTGGTCGGCGGTCTCCAGCAGGTCGGTGAGCGGCAGGTCGCTGGCAGCGGTGAACCCTTCGACGAGGGCGTTTCGGTCGGTGCTCTCAGGGATCAGCCCGATGATCGACAGACCGGAGCCCGTGCGCAAGACCTCCGCCGAAAACTGCGGCGGGGCGATGGCGCGGGCTGCGGTAACCTCCATCTCGTCAATGATGCGCTCTGCGTCGACCCTCGTTCCGGCGGTGGTGAGGGCGGCAAAGCGCAGCGCCTCGGTGGGGGCGGTGCCTGCAATGAGGACCCGCAGGCCATCGGCCTCGACCTCGGCCCAGGTCAGGTTGCTGTCATCCAGCGCGCGGCGGACCTGTGTCTCGGCGCTGTCTTCGACCAGTTCAACGGAGGCATTGGCAGTGAAAAGCGCAAGCGCTGCTGCGCCGGTAAAGGCGGCGGCGCTCAGGAGGGTGGCGGATCGGGGCATGGGACCTGCGTATCTGCGAAAGGATTAGGCAGGTGATACGCCCCCGGGCGCGCGGTTTCAATCATACCAGCAGGGCAGCGGCGAAAAACGCCGCGGCAATGAGGCCCGCGTCCCGGTTGCTGCGAAAGAGGCGCAGGAGGGTGCCGGTATCGGATGTGTCCAGACGGCTGAGCTGCCAGGCCATGTGCAGCCCAAGGCCCAGCGGTGCTGCCAGTGCGATGCCGGTGGCGAGCGGGGAGCCCATACTCAGCAGTACGGCCGCGGCCATCAGCCCGACGCTGATCACGGCAAAGCGGCGCAACCATATGGCGCTGCGGTCGCCGAAAAGCCGGGCGGTGGATTTCACGCCGATGAGCGCGTCATCCTCCGTGTCCTGATGGGCGTAGATGGTATCGTAGAACAGCGTCCAGGCGATGCCCGCCGCATAGAGCAGCACGGGGGCGGCCTGCAGCGTCCCGCTATGCGCGGCCCAGGCCAGCAGCGCGCCCCAGTTGAAGGCGAGGCCGAGGAAGACCTGCGGCCACCAGGTGAAACGTTTGGCAAAGGGGTAGACGGCCACCGGTAGCAGAGCCAGCACGCCAAGTGCGATGGCCGCGGGGTGGAAGGTGAGCAGGATGCAAAAGGCGATGAGCGATTGCGCGCACATCCAGACAGCCGCGCCGCTGACGGTGACCTGACCCGCGGGGATCGGGCGCGAGCGGGTGCGGGCCACCTGGTCGTCGATGTTGCGGTCGGTGATGTCGTTCCACGTGCAGCCAGCACCGCGCATCAGCCAGGCCCCGGCAGCACAGCCCACCGCGATCCACAGATCGTGCCAGCCCGCGCGACCGCTGTTCAGCATCGCCAGCGCCAGCCCCCACCAGCACGGCAGCAGCAAAAGCCAGGTGCCGATGGGCCTATCCGCCCGGCTCAGCCGCAGGTAGGGGCGCGCGGGTGCAGGCGCCAGCGTGTCGACCCAGTTCCCCCGGACCGCGTCGGCGACCGCACCATCTGGTGCCAGCTTCGGGCTTTGCATATGGTCCCTCTCATGGAAAATCAGGTCACGGCCAAGGTTCGGCTTTTTGTAGAACATGCGCTTGCCGAGGGGCAATCGGTTCCTGTGTCGCGGGCGCAGGCGCACTATCTTTTCGGGGTGATGCGGCTGGGCGCGGGGGCGCAGGTGCTGCTCTTTGACGGTCAGAGCGGCGAGTGGCTGGCGGAGGTCGCGGAGACGGGCAAGCGCGGCGGCGTGCTGTCGGTCCTCAGCCGGACGCGCCCGCTGCAGATGCCGCCGGATCTGTGGCTGATGTTCGCGCCGATCAAGAAGGCGCGCACCGATTTCATCGTGGAAAAGGCCGCGGAGATGGGCGCTCGGCGCATTCTGCCGGTGCAGACGGCCTTCACCAATGCGGGCCGTATTCAGCGCGACCGGTTGCAGGCCCATGCGGTGGAGGCGGCGGAGCAATGCGGCGGCACCTACGTGCCCGAGGTGGCGGAGATGGTGCGGCTCGACCAATTGCTGGGCGCCTGGGAGCCCGCGCGCCGGATCCTGTTCTGCGACGAGGCGCGGGTGGGCGACAGCACTGGCCTGCCCGACAAGCGCGGTCCCTGGGCGATCCTGATCGGACCGGAGGGCGGGTTTTCCGCGCCGGAACGCAGCCGGCTGCAGGGGATGGATGCGGCGTATCCGGTATCGCTCGGCCCGCGGATCCTGAGAGCGGATACGGCGGCAGTGGCGGCGATGGCGCTGTGGCAGCGCGCGTTGGGGGACTGGGCGTGAGCTTTCTGAGGCCTGAGGCCCGCCGGACGCTCTGGCGCTGGCGCGAGGCATTGGTGGGCGTTGCCCTGGTGATTACGGGGGCGTGGTGGCTGCTGGGGCCGGGGCGACTTTTGGTGCTGCCGGGGGCCGCTTTGGTGGTGGTAGGCGCGGCGCTGGTCTGGCTCGGCGGTCAGCGTGCGCAGTTTCGCAATGACGGGCAGGGGCCCGGCACGGTGGAGGTGGACGAAGGGCAGATTCGCTATTTCGGCCCGCTGACCGGTGGTGCCGTTGCACTGCAGGATCTGACCGCGCTCAGCCTTGACCGGGCGCAGTTTCCCGCGCACTGGCGGCTGAGCCAGCCGGGCCAGCCCGACCTGATGATCCCGACCAATGCGGATGGGGCGGAGGCGCTTTTCGACGCCTTTGCCACGCTGCCGGGGCTGCAGACGGCGCGGATGCTGCAGGAGTTGCAGCGCGAGGGCGGCCACGCGGTTGTGATCTGGCGGCGCGGGTCGGCGGGGGTGACGCGGCTGCCGGTGCATTGACACCTCTGGATTTTCGGCTCATCCCTGACGGTCTGACTGGCAGCGGAAAGAACGAACGGAGCCCCCCATGTCCATCCCTCAATCCGGCGGCGGCCCAATCACCGACCGCGCGCAGCTGGCGCAGTATCTCGCAGACGGCTGCAAACCGCGCGAGGCGTGGCGCATCGGCACCGAGCACGAGAAGTTCGGCTATTGCCGCGATACGCTGAAGCCGCTGCCCTATGAGGGCGAGCGGTCGATCCGCGTCATGCTGGAGGGGTTGCGCGACACCCACGGCTGGGCGCCGGTGGAAGAGGCGGGCAAGCTCATCGGGCTGGAGAAGGCGGGGGCCAATATCTCGCTGGAGCCCGGCGGTCAGTTGGAACTCAGTGGCGCGCCGCTGGAGACCATCCATGAGACCTGCGACGAGGTGAACACGCACCTGCGCGAAGTGCAGGATGTGGCGGACCGCATCGGCGCGGGCTTCATCGGGCTGGGGGCGGCACCGGAGTGGACCCACGATCAGATGGATCTGATGCCCAAGGGCCGCTACAAGCTGATGAACGACTATATGGCGCGCGTGGGCACCATGGGGCGGGTGATGATGCGGCGCACTTGCACCGTGCAAGTGAACCTCGATTTCGGGTCCGAGGCCGACATGGTGCAAAAGATGCGCGTGGCGCTGGCGCTGCAGCCGGTGGCGACCGCGCTCTTTGCCAATTCGCCCTTCTTCGAGGGGCAGCCCAACGGGCATAAATCCTGGCGCAGCGTGGCCTGGCGCAATCTGGATGCGTCGCGGACGGGCATGCTGCCCTTTGCGTTCGAAGAGGGGTTTGGGTTTGAACGCTGGGCGGAGTATGCGCTCGATGTGCCGATGTATTTTGTCTACCGCGACGGGCAGTATCTGGATGCGCTTGGCATGTCGTTCCGCGATTTTCTGGAGGGCAAGCTGCCCGCGCTGCCAGGTGAAATCCCGACGCTCAGTGACTGGGCGGATCATTTGACCACCATCTTCCCGGAAGCGCGGGCAAAGCGGTTCATCGAGATGCGCGGCGCGGACGGTGGGCCGTGGCGCAGGCTTTGCGCGCTGCCCGCGTTCTGGGTCGGGCTGATGTATGATCAGACGGCGCTCGATGCCGCATGGGATCTGGCGAAGGGCTGGGACATGGGCACGCGCGATCTGATGCGGGTCGCGGCCTCGGTCGACGGGCTGCAGGCGGAGGTCCATGGGATCAGGCTGCACGACGTGGCGCGCGAGGCGGTGGCCATCAGCCACGCAGGGCTCGCGGCGCGCGCGCGCGCCGGCGCGGGCGGTATGGTGCCGGACGAAACCCATTTCCTCAACGCGCTGCAGGAAAGTGTCGAGAGCGGCAAAGTGCCCGCCGATGAGCTGCTGGAGCGGTACGAAGGCGACTGGGGCGGGGATCTGAGCAAGATCTACGCGGAATATTCCTACTAGCGCGATCTGTGCGGTCTCTGGCTAAAGGACAGGCCGCGCAGGTCTGTCCGGTGGCCGCGGGATCACTTTTTCGCGCGGCGCGGCGCGAACCTTCCCGCGGCCTCGGGGCACCTACGGTCCATACGCCTGACAGATGTGTCCGGGCGGATTGGAAAAAGGACCGTAACGATGACAACGAAAATCCCTGTACCCCCCGGCATGGGACTGAAGCTGAACAAGATCCTGCCGCTCATGCAGAACAACGCCCTCATGGCAGGCCATTTTGAGAACATGCTGCGCGACAACGAGGCGTTGGGCGCGTGGTATATCTGCAAGTTCCCGCCGACCACCGTGGTGCATATCAAGAAATACTACGACCGCTACAAGCCGGTGACGCCCCGCAACCTCAAGAAGCCCGTCGAGGGGGCGATTGCCCGTGGCCGCGATCTGAATGCACAGCAGCTCAACGCCTTGATTGCCGCACTGACGGACTGGGCGACCACCAAGGTCGAGCTGGGCTTCAAGGTGTTCAACAAGCCTGCGAACGATCACTACGAGCTGTTCATGATGGATATCGCCACGAATAGGATCATGAAGTTGAAACGTGCGCCGGTCGATGCGGTCTTCATCGGTCCCGACCGCCAGATCGTCCAGAAGCCCAAGGTCAAAAAGCAGCTCGACAAGGCGATCCGCGCGGCAGCCATGGCCAACAGGACGGCCTGCGACAAGGAGGTTACCGAGTTGCTGAAGGTCATCGCCAAGGACAAGACCAACAGCAAGACCAAGTATTCGGTAAAAATGATCTCTGACGCGATCTACAAAGCGCTGCCATAGGCTTAGTTCTCGCCGAGCCAGTGGGCGGAGTGACGTCGAAAAAGAGGGAGACCATGTGCGGTCTCCCTCTTAGCGGGTATTTCGAAGGATGCTGGCGAGCCTAGGTGCCGCCGCCCCCGATCGCCGCGCGCAGGAGCGCCTTGGCGCTGTCACTGGCCCAGTCAGCGTCACCGCGCAGCCGGGCGACCTCGCGGCCGTCGGGGTCGATCAGCACGGTGATCGGCAGGCCGAAGATGGCCATCTGGCTGGCGAGTTTCTGCTGGGGATCCTGATGACGGGGCAGGTTGTCCACGCCGATCTCGGCCAGAAAGCTCTTGATGCCCGTGGGGGAGTTGCGGCCCGTGGCGATGGTCAGCACCTCGAAATCATCGCCGCCCAGTTCGGTCTGAAGCTCGGAGAGATGCGGCATCTCGATGCGGCAGGGGCCACACCAGGTGGCCCAGAAATTCAGCAGCACGTATTTACCCCGGTAATCCTCCAGCGTGGCTTGCCCGGCGCCGTCGGCCAGATCGAAGGGGACATTGGGGACAACTTCGGGGGCCTCGTGAAAGACCAGTTTCTTCATGTCTCCTTCGCGCAGGGCCGCGGCTGCTTCCAGATCGGCGGAGGCGCCGGTGGGGGCCGCGATTGCGCCCGCAACGAGGGCCGTATAGAGGAGTGCCGCAACAGTTCTTTTCATATCCCCTCCGAAGGGTTCAGACCAATGACCGACACACCCGATCCCGCTGCCAAAGCCGCCGCCAACCAGATGTGGGGCGGGCGTTTCGCCGACGGACCGGATGCCATCATGGAAGCAATTAATGCGTCCATCTCATTCGACAAACGATTGGCGGCACAGGATATCGCGGGATCGCGCGCGCATGCCGAGATGCTGGGCGCAACCGGCATTCTGGAGAGTAGCGATGTGGCAGCGATCCGGGAAGGCTTGCTCACGGTGTTGTCAGAAATCGAAGCGGGCACGTTTCAGTTCTCCGCAGCGCTCGAAGACATTCACATGAATGTAGAGGCGCGGCTGAAGGAGATCGTGGGTGAACCTGCCGGGCGTCTGCATACGGGCCGCAGCCGGAACGATCAGGTGGCGACGGATTTCAAGCTGTGGGTCAGGGACCAGCTGGACGCGACAGAGCAGGCGCTGCAGGCGCTGATTGCGGCGCTGCTGGATCAGGCGGAGGCGGGGGCCGACTGGGTGATGCCCGGCTTTACCCATCTGCAGACCGCGCAGCCGGTGACCTGGGGCCATCACATGATGGCCTATGTGGAGATGTTCGGGCGCGATTTGTCCCGGGTGCGCGACGCGCGGGCGCGGATGAATACCTCGCCACTGGGGGCGGCGGCGCTGGCGGGCACGTCCTTTCCCATTGACCGGGAGATGACGGCAAAGGCGCTCGGGTTCGACGCACCGGCGGCCAATTCGCTTGATGCTGTCAGCGACCGGGATTTCGCGCTGGAGTTTCTGAGCACGGCGAGCATCTGCGCGGTGCACCTCAGCCGCTTTGCCGAAGAGCTGGTGATCTGGTCCTCGGCGCAGTTCCGTTTTGTCACGCTCAGTGACCGCTTCTCGACCGGCTCATCGATCATGCCGCAGAAGAAGAACCCCGATGCCGCAGAGCTGATCCGCGCCAAGGTGGGGCGGATTTTCGGGGCGCAGACGGCGCTGATGATGGTCATGAAAGGTCTGCCGCTGGCCTATTCCAAGGACATGCAGGAAGACAAGGAACAGGTCTTTGACGCCGCCGACAACCTGATGCTGGCCCTGGCGGCGATGACCGGGATGGTCAGCGATATGACCGCGAACCGCGCGGCTTTGGCGGCTGCCGCCGGGGCGGGCTTTTCCACCGCGACGGATCTGGCGGACTGGCTGGTGCGGGTGCTGGGCCTGCCGTTCCGGGAGGCGCATCACATCACCGGCAGTCTTGTGGCGCTGGCGGAGGAGCGCGGCTGCGATCTGCCGGACCTCACGCTGGAGGACATGCAGGTCGGTCACGCTGGCATCACATCTGACGTGTTCGATGTGCTGGGGGTGGACAACTCGGTTGCCAGTCGCACATCCTACGGGGGCACGGCACCCGAACAGGTGCGCGCGCAGATTGCCCGGTGGAAGGAGTGACTGGCATGAGATGCTTCATGGCGCTTGCGGCGGCGGCCTTTCTGGCAGGATGCGGTGTGGATGGGGAGCCGGTGGCCCCCCAGATCAACGGCGGGCTGACCATCAACAAGAACGGGATTTACCCCAGTGCGTCCGTGGGTGTGAACAGAGGGCCGCTGTCGGTCTGGCTGGGGCTGTGACGCGCGGCGGGATCCTTTTGGCGGCCTGTCTGCTGTCGGCCTGCACCGGCGGCAGCCCGACCACCGATCCTGCGCCAGAGACACCGAAGACCGGGGTGACAATCTCCGGTCATGCCTCCTTTGGCATCGTAAAGGGCGGCTGAGATGGCGGGCCTGCGATATGTCTGGCTGGCGCTCGCCGTCTGGGGGACCATCCACCCCATGAGCTACTTTATCCAGTGGTTCAACGAAAACACCTGGGATCTCATGGCCATGGTGGACGCCTGGCACGTCAATGCGGCAACCAGCGGGCTGGTCTGGGATCTGACGGTCGCGGCGGTGACCCTGACAGTCTGGGTGATCGCGGAGAGCGTCCGGACGCGGCGCTGGCTCGGGTTGCTGGCCATTCCGGCGACCTTTTGCATCGGTGTGAGCTGCGGCTTGCCGCTCTATCTTTTCCTGCGCAGCGGGGCACCCCGGCGGCCGTAACGCTGCGTCGTTTCGCCAGTGGAAACTGTATGTTCCCGGTAAAATTGAACTAAACGCTGGTTTGCGTGCGTTGGGTATGTGAATACGCACTCAGTCCGAGTGCCTACGCCCGTTTTTGGGCACGTAACGAGTATCGAGGTAGATATGAAGCAGATTACAAAGATTGCCGCCGTCGCATTGTCTCTGGCAGCCGGGGCACAGGCAGCGAGCGCAAGCTCGATCGTCATGACCTTTGACGAAGCACAGCCAAACCTTGGCAACAACGGTGCCTGGACGTCTTATCAATTCGCAGGCCGGACCTTTGGCATCTCTTCGTGGGGGCACAGTAGCGAAGGGGCGAACCTCTTTGACACGACCTGTTCCACCTCGCCGCAGGCAACAAGCGATTGCGCGGGCGACCGGGACATCATTCCCGGCGGTGTTGCGGGCACAAGCTCCGACGGTGTCGGCGGCAACGTGCTGATCCGGCAGCGGACCTCTGACCGCAACGGCGATCTGGCGAATGACCAGGCCAACAATGGCGGGATCACCTTCACCCTGTTGGCAGGCAAGGCGCTCACATGGCTCGGGGCCTCTGCGGTGGATGACGGCAAGTTCGGCTTCTTCACGACGACCGGGGGTATCAACACCTGGCTGGGGTCCATCGCGGGTCTGGACGACAGCGAGACCGCGGCGCTGACCTTCGACAACCCCTCCCCACTGATCGAAGAGGGCGATTCCTTTTCGATCTTCTTCAAGGGATCGGGTGCGGTGGACAGCTTTGTCTTTGCCGAAGAGGACGATTTCAACCCGACGCCCGTGCCACTGCCTGCGGGTCTGCCGCTGCTGCTGGCCGGTCTGGGCGGGCTTGCCCTTGTCTCGCGCCGGCGCGCGGCTCGGCAAGGCTGAGCATTTTTCATAACCTCGCGGGAAGGGGGTGGCTGCGGCCGCCCCTTTTTCGTTGCGACAATTGCGCGATTGCCTGTGCGTGCCGGTCTGGTATGAGGCACGGGTTTACGCATGGGGGTGCTCTTGGATCATTTTCTCTATCGCGACGGCGCTCTCTTTGCCGAAGACGTCCCGATCGCCGAGATCGCGCGGCAGGTGGGCACACCGTTCTATGTCTATTCGACCGCCACGCTGCTCCGGCACTATCAGCTCTTTGATGAGGCGCTGGAGGGGCTCGATCATCTGGTGTGCTACGCGATGAAGGCGGCCAGCAATCAGGCGATTCTGGCGACGCTGGCGCAGGCGGGCGCGGGCATGGATGTGGTGTCGGGCGGCGAATACCAGCGCGCGCGCGCCGCCGGTGTGCCGGGCGAGCGCATCGTGTTTTCCGGTGTTGGCAAGACCGCCGCCGAGATCCGCATGGCGCTCGAAGGGGGCATCCGCCAGTTCAACGTGGAATCCGAGCCCGAGATGGAGGTGCTGAATGCGACGGCGCTGGCCATGGGGGTCCGCGCGCCGGTGACGATCCGGCTCAACCCGGATGTGGACGCCAAGACCCACGCGAAAATCGCCACTGGCAAATCAGAGAATAAATTCGGCATCCCGATCAGCCGCGCCCGCGAGGTTTACGCGCTGGCCGCGTCGATGGAGGGGCTCGAGGTCATCGGCATCGACGTGCATATCGGCAGCCAGCTGACGGACCTCACCCCGTTTGAGGTGGCCTACAGCAAGGTGGCCGAGCTGACGGAAGTGCTGCGTGGCGACGGGCACGAGATCCGGCGGCTTGATCTGGGTGGCGGTCTGGGCATCCCCTACGCGCGCGACAATCAGGCGCCGCCGCTGCCGTCCGACTACGGCGCGCTGGTCAAGCGCACGCTGGGCCATCTGGGCTGCGAGATCGAGATCGAGCCGGGCAGGCTGATCGCAGGCAACGCGGGGCTTCTGGTGTCAGAGGTGATCTACGTCAAATCAGGCGAAGACCGCGACTTCCTGATCCTCGATGCGGCGATGAACGACCTCATCCGCCCGGCCATGTATGAGGCCTATCATGATATCGTCCCGGTGATCGAACCGGCACCGGGCACCCCGCCCGCCACCTACGATGTGGTGGGCCCGGTCTGCGAAAGCGGCGATACCTTTGCCAAGGGCCGCGAGATGCCACCGGTGGCACCCGGCGATCTGGTGGCCTTCCGCTCGGCGGGTGCTTACGGCGCGGTCATGAGCAGCGAGTACAACTCCCGCCCCCTGATCCCCGAAGTTCTGGTGAAAGAGGATCAATTTGCGGTTATTCGCCGACGTCCGACCTTTGACGAAATGATAAAACGAGATACCATACCTCAATGGCTTTGAGCGCGCATTCCCGCGTCCAAGGACCGGTGGAGACGCGGCGATGGCTTCGAGACCCCAAAGCGATACAGACAGCAGCCTGAGAGAGGTGCGCTGGCCCCTTCGCTGGACCCGCGCGGGTATGCTGGCGGAGGCAACCGTACAAAGCTTCTGGCCCTTGATCGCAGTGTGCCTTTTCGTGCTCGGTCTTCTGATGCTGGGGCTGCAGGACACCGTGGCGGTGGAAGCGGTCTGGACAGCGGCGGTGCTGAGCGTCGTGGCGGCGATTGCGGCGCTGATCTACGGTCTGCGGCGCTTTGCGCTGCCCAGCCGGGACGCTGCCATTGCGCGCCTGGATGCCAGCCTGCCGGACCGACCGTTACAGGCGCTCACCGATACTCAGACCATCGGGGCACAGGATGCCGCTTCTGCTGCGGTGTGGCGCGCCCACCAGAAACGCATGGCCGCCCGCGCCGCCGAGGCCGAGGCGGTCCCGGCCAACCTGAACGTGGCATCGCGTGATCCTTACGCGCTGCGCTACATGGCCGTGCTGGTCTTTGCCGTCGCCCTCGTCTTCGGCTCCGTCTGGCGGGTAGGCTCTGTCGCGACCATGGCACCGGGTGGTGCGGATCTCGCGGCCGGACCTGTCTGGGAGGGCTGGGCGGAAAGCCCGCGCTACACGGGTCGTCCGACGATCTACCTCAACGACATCCCCGAGGGCGCGCTACAGGTGCCCGTGGGCAGTCTGATCACCTTGCGTCTTTACGGCGAGCTGGGTGCGCTGACACTGTCGGAAACCGTTTCGGGCCGGACGGAGGTGCCGCCCGCATCCGATCCTGTGCAGGATTTCACCGTCGTGCAGGACGGCACCCTGAGCATCAACGGACCCGGCGGGCGCAGCTGGGACATCGCGGTCATTGCCGATGCACCGCCTCGGATCGCTGTCCTGGGGGACCCTTCTGCCGCCGCTCTGGGAGAGATGACGCTGCCGTTCGAGGCCAGTGACGATTACGGTGTCGAGGCGGGCGAGGCGCGGTTTACCGTCGATCTTGCGGCGGTCACCCGGGCCCACGGGCTGACCATTGACCCCGAACCCCGGCCTGATCTGATCGTGCCACTGCCCACGCCGATCTCCGGCAACAGGCGCGCCTTCGAGGAAAATCTGATAGAGGATTTCTCGACCCACCCTTGGGCGAATCTGCCGGTTCTGGCGCATCTCTCGGTGCTGGACGGGGCTGAACAACGGTTCGAGACAGAGCCGCATGCGATGGTGCTGCCGGGGCGGCGTTTCTTTGACCCGGTGGCGGCAGCGGTGATCGAACAGCGCCGCGATCTGCTGTGGTCGCGTGAAAACACCGGGCGCATTGCGCAGATCCTGCGCGCGGCCGCCCATCTGCCGGACCAGATTTTCCGCAAGGAGACCGATGCGTTGCGGCTGCGCAAGGTGATCCGGCAGCTGGAGACATTCGCGAATTATGGCCTCAGCGACGAGATGCAGCAGGATCTCGCAGATGAGATGTGGGACCTTGCGCTGACGCTCGAAGAGGGTGATCTGGCCGATGCGGAAGAGCGGATGCGCCGCGCGCAGGAGCGTCTGGATGAGGCCATCCGCAACGGCGCCTCGGACGAGGAGATCGCGGAGCTGATGCGCGAGCTGCGCCGCGCCACGGAGGATTATCTGCAGCAGATGATGCGCCAGGCGGAACGGCAGCAGCAGCAAAACGACGAGAACCGCTCGGGTCAGAACGAAAATACCATGACCCTGACGCAGGATGACATCCAGCGCATGATGGACCGTATCCAGGAGCTGATGGAGCAGGGCCGCATGGCCGAGGCTCAGCAGGCGTTGCAAGAGCTTCAGGAAATGATGGAGAACATGCGCGCGGCGCAAAGCCAGCCCGGGCAGGGCGGTCAGAGCCCCGGCGAGCAGGCGATGGAAGGTCTGTCGGAAACCCTGCGCGAGCAGCAGGGGCTGAGCGATCAGGCGTTCCGGGATCTGCAGGAGCAGTTCAACCCGGGCGCGCGCGCCGGTGAAAGCCAAGAGAACGAAGGCCGCAACGGCGGTGAAGGCCGCGGTCAGAGCCACGAGGGCCAGAGCGGTCAAGGTCAGGGACAGGCGGACGGCCAGCAGGGTGCACCGCAGCCCGGAGAGGGACCGAACGCCGAGGATCTGGCGCAGCGCCAACAGGCGCTCCGGGATGAACTCAGACGGCAGCAGGATGCGATGCCCGGCGGGGGCACGCCGGAGGGCGATGCGGCCCGTGACGCGCTGGACCACGCAGGCCGTGCTATGGAAGACGCCGAGGAATCCTTGCGCAACGATGATCTGGCCGAAGCGATCGACGACCAGAGCGAAGCCATGGAGGCACTGCGCGAGGGGATGCGCTCGCTGGGCGAGATGATGGCGCAGCAACAGCAAAACCAGCAGCCGGGGCAGGGCAACCAGCGCGCCGACGGCCCGCCGAACGACACCGACCCCTTGGGCCGTGAGCGCGACGGGGATGGCCAAAACCCTGACAACGGCAGCCGTCTGGCCGATGGCGCGGGCACGGATCCTTACGGCCGGGCGCGGGACCTGCTCGATGACATCCGGCGCCGCGCAGGGGAGGCCGATCGCTCCGAAGAGGAACGCGACTATCTCAACCGGTTGCTGGATCGGTTCTGAGGTAGGTTGGAGGCCGGGTCGCTCTGCCGTATGTCAACGGGTGCCGCGGCGACGTAGAGCCATGGCTCAGGCTCGCGCCAGCTTTCTGGAACGGGTCTGACGGCAATGATGCGCGTGCGACATGCCTGGGCGGCAGGTGCTCTGGGACAGGGGACGACGCTTTCGCAAGGCGATGGCTCGTTTAGCTAAAGCTATCTAAAATACATAGTAAGCCCTCGGCCCGGCGCGTCGTGGCTCGGTGCCCCACGCCTCAAGAGCCTCGTCATGCCGCCTTTGTGCCGGTTGGAGACTCGAAGGCTGACCCATTGTATCCGGGTGTCAGATGCTAAGGTGTCCGGTTGCCGGTGATTGTATCCAGTTGGGTCAGCGTCGCCGCCACCTGACGGTCGAGCCACATGCGGCCCGTGTCCACCAGGCTCACATAACTGCTCAACCACGGGTCGGACTGCGGCAGCACCTCGGCCAGTTCCGGTGCAAAGACGTATGCCAGCGTCAACACTGCTGCGAGCCCCAATACGGTGAGAAAACCAGCACCGAAGCGGCGTTTCTCCCTGGCCTCTACCTGACCGGTCTGGCCGGGGTCCTCCGCCGGGCTGCGCGCGCTGTTGGAGCGCAGGGTGGAATTGATCTGCTCGATGTCAGGCAGCCGCGCGCGCCGGTCGCCCGCAGCAGTGGCCGTCGCGGTCGCCACGGCCGGGGTGATGGGGCGGGGCTCATCGGTTGCTGCGGGCTGCGCCGGAGAGGATGCGGCATCAAGGCCAAGATCGGGCTGGCTTTCAAGGGCCGCCGCGTCGCGTTTGCGGGCATCGGCCTCGCGCGCGGCCTCTTCGCGGAGCACATCCGCCACCGCCGGATCGAGCGGTCGCCGTGTCGGCATGGACGGCGCCTCGGTATCCTCCTCCGGCGGCGTGTCCTCATCAGACGGTGCCTCATCGGGTACCGGATCCGGCGGCGCGTCATCCGTGCTTGCCGTTGGCCCCGGGTCCTGTTCGGCGTCACCCTCGGGTGCAGCCGTTTCCGCGACAAGGTCGGCCTCCTCCGCATCAGGATGGTTCTGGAACCACGTGTGTCCGCAGTTCGAGCACTGAACATCGCGCCCGTTCGGCGGCATGACGTTGTCGGGCACTTCGTACTGCGCGTCACAGTTCGGGCAGATCAGGCGCATGGAGGCTCCAACTTCATCGTTTCCTCTCAACGGTTTGGTTTCGCTGCACCATATTGGCATCCCGATCGTGCTAAAAGCGTTAACTGCGCTGGCCTATCCCCGCCTGTGCATTGAAACCGGACGGGCCTTGGGGCACAAGGGCGCAGTAACGCCGGGGGCCTGTGTGATCGAGCTGGAAAATGTCGCCTATAGCTACGGTGACGGCGCCTTGTTGACGCAGGTGTCGCTGACGCTGGCGCCCGGATCCTTCCATTTCCTGACAGGGCCGTCGGGGGCAGGCAAGACCACCTTGCTGAAGCTGTGTTACGGCGCGCTGCATCCCACCACGGGCAATACGCTGTTCTTTGGCGAGGATGTCTCGCGCATGTCGCGGGACGCGGTGGCAAATCTGCGCCGCCGCGTCGGCGTGGTGCATCAGGACTGCAGCTTTCTCGACCATCTGAGTGTTGCCGATAACATCCGTCTGCCGCTGTCGGTCGCGGGCAGGCAGGCGGAAGAGGCACGCGAGGATCTGGCGGAGCTGATGGCCTGGGTCGGGCTCACCGAGCGGGCGCAGGCGCTGCCGCCGGAGCTGTCGGGGGGTGAGCGGCAACGCGCCGCGCTGGCCCGCGCGGTGATCCTGTCGCCGGATGTGCTGCTGGCCGATGAGCCGACGGGCAACGTGGACTGGGAGATGTCCCAGCGGCTGTTGCGCCTGCTGGTGGAACTCAACCGGATGGGCAAGACCGTGCTCATTGCCACCCATGACCTCAGCCTGATCCGGGCGGCCAAGACGCAGGTGCAGGCGCGGGTGCTGCGCATCGTGGGTGGGCAGGTACAGCAGGCAGGGGCCGACCTGTGACCTGGCGCGAGGATCTGCGCTATCTGGTGCTGGGGGACGGTCAGGCAGACCGCATCGTTCCCCCGTCGGGCTTTACCGCGCGACTGACCGTTTTTGCGGCAGCGGCGATGGCTTTCCTGGCGGTCTTTGCTCTGGCGCTGGCGCTGGCCTCCAATAGGCTCGCGCATCGCTGGGGAGCGGAACTGGCGGGCAGCTCTACCATCCGCATCGTCGCGCCGGAGACGCAACTGGGCCAGCAGACCGAAGCGGCTCTGGGCATTCTGGAGACAACGCCCGGCGTGGCCTTTGCCCGCGCACTCACGCCCGACGAGCAGCGCAGCTTGTTGGCGCCGTGGTTCGGGCGCGATGTTGATCTGCAAGCGCTGCCGGTGCCGCAGCTGATCGAGGTGATCGAGGAGGAAGGCTTTGACCCGGCGGGCCTGCGGCTGCGGCTGGCAGCCGAAGTGCCCGGCGCGGTGCTGGATGATCACGGGCGCTGGCGCGGCCCGCTGCTGGCCTCGGCCAACCGGCTGCGCGGGCTGGGGTGGCTGTCGACGGTTTTGCTGGCGGCGAGCGTGGCTGCCATGGTCAGCCTCGCCGCGCAGGCGTCCCTGGCCGCCAACGCGCAGGTGATCGCGGTGCTGAGGCTGGTCGGAGCCACGGATCGATATATCGCGCAGGCCTTCGTGCGCCGCTTTACCCTGCGCGCCCTTGGGGGTGGCGTCCTCGGTACCCTTGCGGGAGGTGTGGCTGTGGCCTCGCTGCCTGCGCCGCCGGAGAGCGTCGGGTTCCTCGAGGGGTTGGGGTTTGCGGGTGCGGACTGGCTGCTGACGCTGTGTATCCCACTGCTCTGTGCGGTTGTGGCCTTTGCCGCGACCAAAACCGCCGCGCACCGCGCATTGAAAAGGCTGGCCTGATGCTGCAATACCTTCGTTCCGTTCTCTTTATCGTGCAGATGTATGTGGCCATGCCGCTCTTCGGTCTGGCCTTTGCGCCCTGGGCTATGTTCAGCCGCATGGGCGCGTATGCGGCCTGCAAGGGGTATTCGCGCTACGTATTCTGGACGGCGCGCTGGATGGTGGGCATGCGTTGTGAGGTGCGCGGCACCCCGCCCGAGGGAGAGGTGCTGATTGCCGCCAAGCACCAGTCGTTTCTGGATATTATGATGATTTTCACGGCACTGCCTGCCGCCAAGTTCATCATGAAAAAAGAGATCCTGATGACGCCGATCATCGGGCAATACGCCCGGCGGCTGAACTGCGTTGCGGTGGATCGTGGCAAGCGGGGGGCGGCGATCACCAAGATGCTGGCGGATGTGCAAGCAGGGCGCAGCGAGCCTGGCCAGCTGATCATCTATCCTCAGGGCACCCGTGTGGCACCGGGCGTGAAGGTGCCCTACAAGATCGGGACGGCTGTGCTTTATGAGCAGATGGGGCAACCCTGCGTGCCGGTGGCGACGAATGTGGGCGTGCTCTGGCCCAAGCGCGGTTTGCTGCGCAAGCCGGGGGTCGCCGTGGTGGAATTCCTGCCAGCGATCGCACCGGGGCTGCCACGAGAGGCGTTTCTGGCGGAGCTGGAGCGCGCGGTGGAGGAAAACTCCGATGCGCTGAGGGCAGAAGCGGAGGCCGGACGTGGTTGAACGAATCGAGACAGTCGCAGCGCTTGAAGCGCTCTATGGACAGCCGGGGGCCGCTTCTCTGCGCAAGATGGCGCGGCGCATGACACCGCTTTACCGGGCGTGGATCATGGCTTCGCGATTTTGCGTGCTGAGCACGGTTGGGCCGGAGGGGACCGATGGCAGCCCGCGCGGCGACGATGGCCCCGTGGTGCAGGAGCTTGACCCCGGCACCCTGGCGATGCCTGACTGGCGCGGGAATAACCGGTTGGATTCGCTGCGGAATATCGTTGAGGACGGGCGCGTTTCGCTGATGTTCGTCGTGCCGGGTTCGAACAATGTGGTGCGGGTGAACGGGCGTGGCTGGCTGACGGCGGACAATGCCATGCGGCAGCGGTTCGCGCGCGGAGACAGGTTGCCTGCGACGGTAATCGTGATCGACATTGCGGAGATCTACACGCAATGCGCCCGCGCGCTGATGCGGGCGCGCACCTGGTCCGGCGAGCCTGCGCCCGCAGACCTGCCGACAGTCGGTCAGATCCTCGCCGAGGTATCCGAAGGAGACGAGGGCGGGGAGGCTTACGACGCCGCATGGGACGCACGGGCGGCGCGCACAATGTGGTGATAGCGGCCCGCGCGTTTTGATCGGGGCGCGGTTCGGAGTGGCGTGACCGTCGATCTACTGGTCGGTGCAGGGAAAGCGCTCTTACACGCCGCAGGTCCAAGGCAGGGCTTGATGCCTTCGGTTCTTCCGGTGGGAATGGGCGCGTAGCCTGAGGAATAGATCAAGTTTTTCAAGCGGGTATGCCCTGAGGGCAAAGCAGTAGGCAGCCCTTTGTTCCAAGGGTGCGGGGACCGCCCTTGGAACAGAGATCGAGGGGGCGGAGCCCGGTCCGCCTCTACATGTGGATCGGGCCGTCGCCACAGGCGAGGGCGGCTTCGCGCACCGCTTCGGAATAGGTCGGGTGGGCGTGGCATGTCATCGCCAGATCCTCCGCACTCGCGCCGAACTCCATCGCCACGCAAATCTCGTGGATCAGATCACCGGCCATCGGCCCGATGATATGCGCGCCGAGGATGCGGTCGGTGTCCTTGTCGGCGAGGATCTTGACGAAACCGTCGCCCGCGAAATTGGCCTTGGCGCGCCCGTTGCCCATGAAGCTGAACTTGCCGACCTTATAGGCACGTCCTTGATCTTTCAGGGATTCTTCGGTCGCACCCACATTGGCAACCTCCGGGTGCGTGTAGATCACGCCGGGGATCACGCCGTAGTTGACGTGCCCGTGCTTGCCCGCCACCTGCTCTGCCGCGGCCATGCCTTCGTCCTCAGCCTTATGGGCCAGCATGGGTCCTTCGATCACGTCGCCGATGGCGTAAACACCCTTGACGTTCGTCTCCCAGGTCTCGTTGACAGCGATCTGTCCGCGGTCGGTCATCTTGACACCGAGCGCGTCTAGGCCCAGCCCGTCTGTATAGGGTTTGCGCCCCGTGGCGACGAGCACCACATCGGCATCCAGCACGTGCTCGCTGTCATCCTTGCGCAGTTTATAGTGCACCTTGGCCTTGGTCTTGGTGGTTTCGGTCTTTTGGACCGCCGCGCCCATGATGAACTCAAGCCCTTGCTTTTTCATGGTTTTCTGGAAGTTCTTCTGGATCTCCGCGTCCATGCCGGGGGTGACCACATCCAAAAACTCCACCACCGTGACGTCGGCCCCGAGACGTGCGTAAACCGACCCGAGTTCCAGCCCGATGACGCCCGCGCCGATCACCACCATCTTTTTCGGCACCTTGCCCAGTTCGAGCGCACCGGTGGAGGTGACGACGCGTTTCTCGTCGACCTCCACGCCCGGCAGGGAGGCGGCCTCGGATCCGCTGGCGATGATGATGTTCCTGGCCTCGTGCACCTCGTCACCGACCTTGACCTGGCCTGCCTCGGGGATGGAGGCCCAGCCCTTGATCCAGTCTACCTTGTTCTTTTTGAACAGAAATTCGATGCCCTTGGTGTTTTGCTCAATGGTGCTGGTCTTGTAGCTGAGCATCTGGTCCCAGTCGACCGAGGGGCTCTTGCCCTTGAGGCCCATGGCGGCGAAATTATGCTCTGCCTCGTGCAGCATGTGGGTCGCGTGGAGCAGCGCCTTGGAGGGGATGCAGCCCACGTTCAGACAGGTCCCGCCCAGCGTCTCGCGCCCTTCGACGCAGGCCACTTTCAGCCCCAGTTGCGCACAGCGGATGGCGCAAACATAGCCGCCGGGGCCGGAGCCGATGATGATTGCGTCATAAGTTGCCATGGGTCTGATCCTCTCGTTCGTGGGCGTCAATGGCCCGTCGGTACTCTATCGGTATCATGTCGGTATCGCGTCGGTATCACGTCGGTGCGGGGCGCGCGATGGTGTAGCGGTTTTTTCATCGGTTGCGCGCGTTTGGCGACACCCCGAGGGCACAGTTTCGCGGCGATCCCGGCTCACAGCAGGGCCGCGCACAGCATTGTCACCGTGGCCAGAAAGCCGATGCCCCAGATGACCGACCGCCAAGGCACCCAGCCGAAGGCGTAGGCGGGCACATATGCCACCCGGGCGGCGAGGTAGACCCAGGCGCAGGTGCGGGTGAGCGGGGAGGACTGATCGCCCAGCGTGACCACCAGCACGGCGATGGTGAAGAGGATGAGTGCTTCGAAGTGATTGTCGAGTGCGCGGATGAGCCGCCCGGTACGGGGCGAGACGAGGGTTTTCATGTCGCCGCCCAGATCGTTTGTATCGCGGGGGGAGAGTGTCTTGGCGGTGCCCAGTTCGAGATTGGCGGGCACCGCCATCAGGGCGAACTGCGCCGCCTGCAGGAGTGCGGCGAGCGCGAGGACGGTCAGCTCAGTGGGCATGGCTGGTGACCTCTGTGAGGGCGCGGGCGATGGCGCCGGCCTTGGCGTCGGCGGTCTGGCCGCGGGCGCTGGGGTGGGCTGTGGCCAGATGCGGGACGCCGAAGCGGATGCAGGCGCGTGCGGCCGCTGTGCCCAGTGCGATGACCGGACGGCCCGCGATCTCAGCCTGCGTAATGGCGTCGAAACTGGCGTCGATGTCTGCCTGCGGAATGGCGGCAGAGCGGGTTTCGGGCAGCAGATGGACCGCATGGGTGAGGTAGATGTCCGCGCGGGTGAGCTGCGCCTCGCCGAGTGCGGCGTCGAGCACGCGGTTGAAGAGCATATCCGCAAGGTAGCCATGACGGCGCAGGATCGTGCAGTGGGCACGGGCGGTGGGCGCGTCGAGGTAGTTGTAGCTGATCAGCACAGGACCCGCGGGGTTGCCGCAGGTGAGGTGATAGGGGGTGATGTAGTGGCCATCGAGACCCACCTCCGCGTAGGTGGTCAGACCGGGCCGTGCGAAGGCGCGGCGCACGGTGATCAGGCGGGTCGTGGTCTCGGCGCTCAGCATCGCGGCTCAGAGCGCCAGCAGGTAGAGCGCGATGGTCGAGACGATGCCCACGTTCCAGACGAGGCTGCGCAGGCCGGTGATGCCAAAGGCGTAGCTGGGCAGGTAGATCACCCGGGCGATGAGAAAGGCGGTGGCGGCGAGCCGCGTCTCGCTGGTGCTGCTGTCGGTGACCACGATCAGCAGGACGGCAGGGGCAAAGAGCGCCAGTGCTGTGATGGAATTGCCGAGCGCGCGTTCGAGGCGTCCGGCGATCCCCGAAACGGTGCGCCCTTCGTCGCGGGCACCCATGAGGTAGCCAAGCCCCAGTTGGGTGATGGCCCCGGTGGCCTGCAGCATGAGGGTGAGGATGACCAGCAGGCCGTAGAGGATGAGGGCGGTGGGTTCGGTCATGTCAGCTTCATTTCTCGCCTTGCATTCTGTTTTCCTGAGTCCGAGGCCCCGCCTCGGGCCGCGCCCGACCTCCCCGGCGGGGAGGGCGCACATGCGTGCACCCCGGGCTGACGCCCCCTGCGGCCTCAAAGGCTCCACTGGAGCCTTTGCAAGACGGCCTCCGGCCCGAGGTCGGGCGCGGCCCAATGCAACCGGCGGTACAAAGATCACAAATCCATCAACAACCGCCTTGGATCCTCCAGCGCTTCTTTCACGCGCACGAGGAAGGTCACCGCGCCTTTGCCGTCCACGATCCGGTGGTCGTAGCTCAGGGCGAGATACATCATCGGGCGGATGACGACTTCACCGCCGATAGCCATGGGGCGGTCCTGGATTTTGTGCATGCCGAGGATGCCTGACTGTGGCGGGTTGAGGATGGGCGAGGACATCAGCGAGCCGTAGACGCCGCCGTTGGAGATCGTAAACGTACCGCCCTGCATTTCTGCCATGGAGAGCTTGCCGTCGCGGGCGCGGGCACCTTTTTCGGCGATGGCCTTTTCGATGGCGGCAAAGCTCATCGCGTCCGCATCGCGGATCACCGGCACCACAAGACCCGTGGGGGTTCCGGCGGCGATGCCCATGTGCACGAAGTTCTTGTAGACGATGTCGGTGCCGTCGATCTCGGCGTTGACCTCGGGCACTTCGTTCAGCGCATGGCAGCAGGCCTTGGTGAAGAAGGACATGAAGCCCAGTTTCACCCCGTGTTTCTTCAGGAACAGGTCCTTGTATTCATTGCGCAATGCCATGACCTCGGTCATGTCGACCTCGTTGTAGGTGGTCAGCATCGCGGCGGTATTCTGGCTGTCCTTGAGCCGCTTGGCGATGGTCTGGCGCAGGCGCGTCATCTTCACCCGCTCTTCGCGGCCCGCGTCATCGGCGGAGACCGGCGCGCGCGGGGCGGGCGCTGGCGCGTCACCGCCCTTGGCGGCGGAGCCCGCGGCGGCGATGGCGGCGGAGACGTCTTCTTTCATGGCGCGGCCGTCGCGGCCCGTGCCGGTGACCTGATCGCGGCTGATGCCCGCTTCTGCCATGGCTTTCTTGGCCGAGGGCGCGTCCTCGACGTCCTTGCCCATGCTCGTGTCCTTGCCTGCGGCGGGGGTGCTGTATTGGGTGTCACCGTCCGGGGTCGGTGCCGCCGAGGTGCCGCCCGCGCCTTCGGACATCACGGCGAGCTTGCCACCGGCGGCGACGGTGCTGCCTTCCTCGGCAAGGATTTCCGTGAGGGTGCCGGAGGCCGGTGCGGGGACCTCGACGCTGACCTTGTCGGTCTCCAGCTCGCAGAGCATCTCATCCGCGGTCACACTGTCGCCCACCTTCTTGAACCAGGTGCTGACGGTGGCCTCTGTCACGCTTTCGCCCAAGGTCGGCACCATGACGTCCACGCTGGCCCCGCTCGCGCCGCCACTGGCGGACCGGTCGGAGGCGGCGGGGGCGCTGTCCTCAGCGCTTTCCTTCCCTTTGGGAGCCGCCTTGGAGCCTGCATCGCCCTCGGCGATATTGGCCAGCAGCGCATCGACACCCACGGTGTCGCCTTCGGCTGCCACGATTTCATCCAGCGTTCCTGCGACCGGGCTTGGCACCTCGACGGTGACCTTGTCGGTTTCCAGCTCGCAGAGCATTTCGTCGACCGCCACGGTCTCCCCGGGTTTCTTGAACCAGGTGGCGACGGTGGCTTCGGTAACGGATTCGCCCAGCGTGGGGACGCGTACTTCGGTGGTCATTTCTTCTTTCCCTTCGGGCTTATGTCTGCAGTGTCAGCGCATCGTCGACGAGTGCGGCTTGTTGGGATTTATGCATGCTGGCGAGCCCGGTTGCGGGCGAGGCGGAGGTGGCGCGACCGATATACCGTGGCCGCGGGTGCTTGGCTTTGATGCGGCCCAGCACCCATTCGATGTTGGGCTCGATAAAGGTCCAGGCGCCCTGGTTCTTGGGCTCTTCCTGGCACCAGACGACCTCTGCCTGCTTGAAGCGTTCCAGTTCCTTGACCGCGGATTGCGCGGGGAAAGGATAGAACTGCTCCACCCGCAGCAGGTAGATGTCGTCGATGCCGCGGGCGTCGCGTTCCTCCAGCAGGTCATAATAGACCTTGCCCGAGCACATCACCACGCGCTTGATCTTCTTGTCCTCGAGCAGCTTGGTGTCGGAATTGCCCTGCTGCGCGTCATCCCAGACCAACCGGTGAAAGCTGGAGCCGGTGGTGAATTCCTTTGCCGTGCTGACGGCCATCTTGTGCCGCAGCAGCGATTTCGGGGTCATCAGGATCAGCGGTTTGCGGAAACTGCGGTGGATCTGCCGCCGCAGCAGGTGGAAGTAGTTCGCGGGCGTCGTGCAATTGGCCACGATCCAGTTGTCCTGACCGCACATCTGCAAAAACCGTTCGAGCCGGGCGGAGGAGTGCTCCGGTCCCTGTCCTTCGAACCCGTGGGGCAGTAGGCAGACCAGGCCGCTCATCCGCAGCCATTTGCTTTCGCCGGACGAGATGAACTGATCGAACATGATCTGCGCACCATTGGCAAAATCACCGAACTGCGCCTCCCAGAGCGTCAGCGCGTTGGGCTCGGCCATGGAATAGCCGTACTCAAACCCGAGCACCGCGTATTCCGACAACATCGAATCGATGACCTCGTAATGCGCCTGACCTTCCTTGATGTGGTTGAGCGGATAGTAGCGCTCCTCCGTTTCCTGATTGATCAGACCCGAATGCCGCTGGGAGAAGGTGCCGCGGGTGCTGTCCTGACCTGCGAGCCGCACCGGGTAGCCTTCGGTCAGCAGCGAGCCGAAGGCCAGCGCCTCTGCCGTGGCCCAGTCGATGCCGGTGCTGCCCTCGAACATCTCGCGCTTGGCCTCCAGCAGACGTCCCACGGTCTTGTGCAGCGGGAAGCCGTCCGGCACGGTGCTGAGCGCCTTGCCCACCTCGGCAAAGGTGCCCTTGGAGATCGCCGTCTTGCCGCGCTGGTACTTCTTTTCGCCCATCTTATCGAGATGGGACCACTTGCCATCGAGCCAGTCGGCCTTGTTGGGGCGGTACTCCTTGCCCGCCTCGAACTCCTCGCTCAGATAGGCCTGGAACGCGGCCTTCATATCCTCGATCTCACCCTCGGGGATCAGACCGTCGCGCACCAGCCGTTCGGTGTAGAGGCTGAGCGTGGTTTTGTGGCCCTTGATCTTTTTGTACATGATCGGGTTGGTGAACATCGGCTCGTCGCCTTCGTTATGCCCGAAGCGGCGGTAGCAGATGATGTCGATCACCACGTCCTTGCGGAACTTCTGGCGGAATTCCGTAGCGACCTTGGCCGCATGCACCACCGCCTCCGGATCGTCGCCGTTCACGTGGAAGATCGGCGCTTCCACCACCAGCGCATTGTCCGTGGGGTAGGGCGAGGAGCGGCTGAAATGCGGGGCGGTGGTGAAACCGATCTGGTTGTTGACGACCAGATGCATGGTGCCGCCGGTCTTGTGCCCGCGCAGGCCGGACAGTGCGAAGCATTCCGCCACCACGCCTTGCCCCGCAAAGGCCGCATCCCCGTGCAGCAGGATCGGCATGCAGGAGGTGCGGTCCGGGTCGTTGTTCTGGTCCTGCTTGGCGCGCGCCTTGCCCAGCACCACGGGGTTGACCGCTTCGAGGTGGCTTGGGTTGGCGGTCAGGCTGAGGTGGACGGAATTGCCATCAAACTCGCGGTCGCTTGAGGCGCCAAGGTGGTATTTCACGTCGCCCGAGCCGTCCACGTCTTCGGGTTTGAAGCTGCCGCCCTGAAACTCGTTGAAGATCGCCCGGTAGGGTTTGGCCATCACATTGGCCAGCACGGATAGCCGCCCGCGGTGGGGCATCCCGATGACGATGTCGCGCACGCCGAGCGCGCCACCGCGTTTGATGATCTGCTCCATCGCCGGGACCAGGCTTTCGCCGCCGTCGAGGCCGAAGCGTTTGGTGCCCATGTATTTGACGTGCAGGAATTTCTCGAAGCCTTCGGCCTCCACCAGCTTGCTGAGGATCGCGCGGCGGCCCTGTTTGGTGAAGGTGACCTCCTTGCCAAAGCCCTCGATCCGCTCTTTCAGCCAGCCCGCCTCTTCGGGGTTGGAGATATGCATGTATTGCAGCGCGAAGGTGCCGCAGTAGGTGCGTTTCACGATGGCCAGGATCTCGCGCATGGTGGCGGTTTCCAGCCCCAGCACATTGTCGATGAAAATGGGCCGGTCCATGTCGGCCTCGGCAAAGCCGTAGGATTTGGGGTCAAGCTCCGGGTGCGGTGTGTTCTCGCGCATACCAAGCGGGTCGAGGTCGGCCACGAGATGGCCGCGGATGCGGTAGGCGCGGATGATCATCAGCGCGCGAATGCTGTCGAGGACCGCGCGTTTGATCTGGTCATCGGTGACCTCGACACCCTTCTCGGCGGCCTTGGCGCGGAGCTTGTTGCCTGCGCCCTTGAGTTCGGCCTCGGGTGCCCATTCGCCGGTGAGCGCCTGCGTCATCTCATCGCCCGGCTGCGGCGGCCAGTCGTTGCGCGCCCAGGAGGGGCCCTGCGCCTCTTGCCGCACCGCCCCCGCGTCATCGCCCATCGCCTTGAAAAACGCCTGCCATGCGTCATCGACCGCTTGGGGGTCAGAGGCATAGCGCGCGTACATCTGTTCGAGGTACTCCGCGTTGTGGCCTTGCATGAAGGAGGAGGCGTGGAATTGGTCGTTGGCGGGATGATCGGTCATGGGGTTACCTCATTGGGGTTGGGACCGTATTTGTTGGGGCCGGGTTGGGAGGGGCGGATAAGCCAGATAAGTAGCAAGAGAAAGGAGCCGAAAATTGCCAGAAAAATGGGCAAGCCGAAAAGGCCGAGCTGGACCTTCACGCTTCCGGTTTCTCGGAGCGCTTCGAGCAGGGCCGTCCAGCCAAGCGTGGCGAGGATAGAAACGACAACGCCTAAAATGAGCAGGACAATCGGTGCCAGCTGCCACCATCCGCTGCGGCCGACATCGTGCAGCCGCCGACAAGCAACTGCGACACCTGGAACAAGAACAGCGAGCGCGAAGACATTGCCAAAGATGCCGCTGTGATAGCTGGTGTGATGTATTTCATTGAGCGAGCGCGTGCCGTCTTCTGCAACAACAACTTGTTTTTCGACTTCGAATGTGGGGCCGAAGATGGCGGTGTTCAAAGCAAGCAAGCAGATCATTACGATCAGCCAGAAAAGCCAAAACTTCCAGTATTCTGACCGTGATGCGCGACCAGAAAAGGTGAAGTACTTTCTCAAACAGGTTCTGACGGACTCGGTAAGGGTCATCTTGTGCAATCTCCCGCCCGGCGGGTACCGCCGGGCAGTGCCCGACCCTCCACCCGGGGAGGGCGCTTCTCGCGCACCCTCGGGTCGGACGCTGCCCTCAGTGCGTCGGTGCATTGGTTGATTACAGATCGGCGCTGCGTCTGATCGTATTTTGAGGGAGCGCATGACAAGAGCGTGTAGGTGACGCTCGGCTTGGTTGCGCGCCGGGACTGCGCCCAATCGGACCGCCAGCGTAATGCGTGAGGGCTTGCCGCTTGTTCTGCGCACGGCTCGCGCAATGTCATTGGCGCGGGTCGCTGAGGCGAGGTCGGGAGAGGGCGGGCGATCATCATGGCGCGTCCGGTTTCTGCAGGAGCGACACCTGTGAAAAGGCGAACGCGACCCGGGGTTCACGGCCGAGCGCCTCCGTTGCGCTGCTGTCGAACCGGGCGGCCTGATAAAAGGTCGCCGCGCCATCGCTCTGGGTCTGCACCGTGAACATCTGCACATGGGGATCGACCCGGCCCGAGCCAGAGCGCGCGTCGAGCGCTTCCATCGTGTTCAAGATCTCCACGGTGTCTTCATCGCCCGGTCCGGCGTAATAGCAGCGCAGCTCTGCCAGCGTTTCGGTCGATCGGTTCAGGAGCGCGAGCGATGCCTCGTCGCTGGCTGTCAGGAAGACGATGTCCGCAAGATCCTCGGCATCGGCAACAAGCAACTTGAGCGCCCGCTCGAGCGCTTGATCCGGACCGTTGGTCCAGTCGATTGCGTCTTCTGCATTGCGATCCACGAGCAGAAGCCCATCCGCCAGCCGCTCCACAGCGAGCACCGCGACGTCATTGGACGCCGGGCGCGACCAGCCTGCGTCCACAAGGGCCTGTGCCACGCTCAGGTCGATCCCTTCGGACGCTTTGCAGATCTCGGCGGTTTTCGAGATCAGCGATGGCGCGTCTGCCCGCGCCTCTTGCGTGCCAATGGTGAGAAGGCTGGCCAACAAAACCACGGCGCATCGGGCCGCGGGTCGTCCGGCCAAGGGGGCGCGACCGGTGTCGCTCGAAGAGACGGTCCGGTTCCTCCCCCACCGCCGCGCTGACGCCGAACGTCTGCTGAGGTCAGTGGCACCTCGAGGCGCCGCGCGTTCGGACCTCACACGCGCCGCTGGCGCGTTTGCCTCGCGTATGCTCGGATCGGTCCTGCGCCGGGGCTCCGCCCGTTCAGACCTCAAACGCTC
Organism: uncultured Roseobacter sp.; assembly: GCF_947496515.1. GTDB lineage: Bacteria > Pseudomonadota > Alphaproteobacteria > Rhodobacterales > Rhodobacteraceae > Roseobacter. The sequence goes on from NZ_CANMDB010000008.1 coordinate 128,646, forward strand.
CCCCGGAGCGTTTGCCTCGCGTATGCTCGGATCGATCCTCACCCCTGTTCAATCGCCTCTTTTACGGCCTCGCCCAGCGTTGCGGGGCTGTCGGCCACGACGATACCGGCGGCGCGCATGGCGTCGATCTTGTCTTCGGCACCGCCTTTGCCGCCCGCGACGATGGCGCCCGCGTGGCCCATGCGGCGGCCGGGAGGGGCGGTGCGACCCGCGATGAACCCCGCGGTGGGTTTCCAGCGGCCCTTTTTCTTCTCATCTGCCAAGAACTGGGCTGCCTCTTCCTCGGCGGAGCCGCCGATTTCGCCAATCATGATAATGCTTTGCGTCTCATCATCGGCCAGAAACATCTCCAAAACGTCAATGTGCTCGGTTCCCTTGATGGGGTCTCCTCCGATGCCCACGGCGGTCGATTGGCCATAGCCCAGATCGGTGGTCTGCTTGACCGCCTCGTAGGTCAGCGTGCCGGAACGAGAGACCACCCCGCAGGAGCCGCGCTTGTGGATATGACCCGGCATAATACCGATTTTACACGCATCCGGGGTGATCACCCCGGGACAATTCGGGCCGATCAGTCGGGATTTGGACCCTTCGAGGGCGCGCTGCACCCGCATCATGTCGAGCACGGGGATGCCTTCGGTGATGCAGACGATCAGCTCCATCTCCGCGTCGATCGCCTCCAGAATGGAGTCCGCGGCAAAGGGGGGCGGCACGTAGATCACGGAGGCGTTTGCCTGCGTCTTGGCCATGGCCTCATGCACGGAGTCGAAGACCGGCAGATCCAGATGCGTCTGACCGCCCTTGCCGGGCGTCACCCCCCCCACCATTTTGGTGCCATACGCGATCGCCTGTTCGGTGTGGAACGTGCCCTGAGAGCCGGTGAGGCCCTGACAGATCACGCGGGTGTTTTCATCAATGAGTACGGCCATGGTGTTTCCTTTGACTTGACGTGAGAGAGCGACGGCCACTGGCCTCCGCAGTGATCTGAACCGCAGGTGTCTGCGGCGGCGTGGTAAGGCCCGGTGGAGCCGGAGGGCGCAAGAGAGCGGGCTGGCTCATGCCTCGCCCTCCTTGGGGTGGCGGGTTTCCTTGGCGTAGGACAGGCGCACAAGCTCAGCCTTGCCCGACAGGATGCGCAGCAGATGGCGCGGCGCGTTGCTGATCTCGGCCCAGCTGCGCAGCAGTTTCTGCCGCCAGCGCCGGGCCCCCTTGGGCTTGCCCTTGCGCCGGGTCTTTTCGTCTGCGGGATCGTTGCCTTGGGTTACCAGCGCGGGGTTCACCTGATAGATCCGCGCCGCCCGTGCGGGCGCGGAGACATAAGGGTTAAAAAGGAACCCGTCCGTGGTCAGCGAGATCCGCTCCACCGCCACCAGACGCTGCGCATGCGCGCGCGAGATGACATAGCCCGCGGCCCCGGGATGGCGGGTGAAGATGCGGCTGATGCGGCGGCCCGCAAACCGGGTGGCATGCTTTGCAATCACGTGTTTCATCGTGCGGCTCTTCCAGCGTTCGAACCGCACGATGTCGGCATCGGCGGGCCACCAGGAGAGATCCTCAAGCCAGAGGCCCAGCTCCGGCGCGATATAGACATCATCCTCGAACACCAGCGCCAGATCCGCGTCGGTCTGCAAGAACCGCTCGAACACGCGCAAATGGCTGGAGCAAATGGCCATGTTGTGGGGTGGTACCACGCCCCAGGGACCGAAATCGTTGAACCGCTGGCGCAGAAAATCCTCGCCCACCTCGCGCAGATCCACGGCGGGCACGAACTCGGGTTCGATCCCCGCCGCGGCCAGTTCCTGCCCGATGGCAGCGCGGCGGACCGTAGCGCGTTCGAGATTTATGACGAAAGCCCGGATCTTCATGAGGGTGCCTTTGCTGCAAAACGGCTCATGCGGCCCCCGCACGGTAGTGGATCAACGTATAGACAAAGAAATCGACGTCGCGGCGGCGTTCGGTGGCGATGATGGCGGGGCCGGGCACCTGCCACACGGCCTCGATGTCCTTGCCAAAGGGCGCAGGGTCCGTGGCGACCGCAGTGGGAAAGGTCTCGGCCACATAGCCCGCAAAGGCTGCTGTCTGCCCGGTGCGTGCCTTGGCATGGACCACGCACATCCTGTCGGACAGCGCCACGGCGGGCCGCCGATCATCCACCACCCAGGCACGGGCCCCTGCCACGCGCTGCGGCAACGGCACGTAGCCCGCCGCGCGCAGGCCGGCCTCGTCCCGAGGACCCGAGATGCAGAAGTCGTCAAAGGCGGTGACCATCTGTTTCGGCGTGCTTTTGGGCGCCAGAAAGCCACGCCACATGTTCTCCAGCTCCGCGCGGTCGGCGGAGACATTTTGGCCCGCGCATCCAGCCAGCAAGCCGAGCCCGGCGAGAGCTGCCGCGGCACGGCTCATCCTGTCACCTCGCCAAGCTCGCGCTGCGTTCCGGTCGCGGCCATCTGCCGGGTAAAGATCAAGGCCGCCAGCAACAGGCTGAGCCCCATGCCGAACTCGGCCACTTCCTCGTAGGTGAGGGCCGCCAGATGAAGATCACGGGAAATGATGATGTCAAACTCGGCCAGCTTGCGCCCCAGCCCGTCGGTGGTCTTGGAGGTGACCGCGAGAATGCCGCCGAGCACCACACAGAGCGCCACGCCGTCGCCTTGAACGAGCCTGCGCAAAAGCCCCCGACGTCCCCGCCAGATCACCAGCCACAAGCTGACCACGAACCCCCCGAGGATCACCGCGGAGATCAGCTTTTCCGGCAGGCCGGCGCCGCCGCCGATGTACTGGCGGCTCTTGAACAGCCCTTCGGTAAAGAGCCTCTTGTCCATGTCGAATTCCCGCAGGCAAAACATCACAAGCAGCACGATGAACGGCCACAAAAGACGTCTGTGGCGCAGAAGCAGGGCGATGACGGGGAGGTAGATAAGGCCGGATGCGATCTCCAGCAGGCCGCTTTCCTGCATGAGCGCGCCCTGTCTGGCGTCATCCACGGATGCGGCGGCGGTGTAGAGCAGGGCCACGAGCACAATAACCAGCAGCGGGTAGAAGGCCGGTGCCGAGGGGCGATTGCGCAGGGAGAGCGGTGTGACGCTCATGCAAGCGGCCCCACGCGCCGTGAGCGCGCCACCGACGTGCCCGCGGACCCGGCCGCGTGTCGGTTGGCCCTTTGGCGGAAGCTTCGTTCGTGCATCATTCCGAACCTTCGCTACTTGATGTCCAGCAGCGTGAAACTCGATGGCGACTGACTGCTGCGTTTCTGGCGCGATACGGTGATCATCTTGGCCACCGACCTGCCGTCTTTGATCATAAAGCCAGAGCCTACCAGACCTGCGCCCATCTGTTCGGCCTTCGAAAACTGCGATTGTCTCACTTGGGTTGCGAGCGCACGCAACAGCGGGTCATCATCGGGGGTCTTGAACGCCACCTCGCAGATCACAAAGCCGTCTTTTCTGACGAAAAGATACGCGTAGGCCGTGCCGTCTGAGTAGGCCGCGCCGCGCCGTTCGTTGCCGCCGACGGGGCCCTGCAACAGAGTGAACCCCCGCTGTTCCAAAAGCGCCGTGGTTTGTTCGTACGCCGGAGACTGATCAAGGCAGGCGGTGCCGAACACGCCGGCATACCTGTTGATCGTGCTTTGAGATCTGACCACGGGCGCCTGCGCCAGCGCCTCGGTTGCGTAGATCCGCTGTTCGGTCGGCGCGCTGGTCGTCGTCCCGCAGGCCGCAAGGACCAGCGCGGCGACCGCAAACATGACCTGAGGTTTGATCCTCACCCCTTCACAGCCTTCACGATCTTTTGCGCGCCATCCTTGAGGTCATCCGCGGCGATCACGTCAACGTCGGAGTTGTTGATGATGTCCTTGCCCTGCTGCACGTTGGTGCCTTCGAGCCGGACGACCAGCGGCACCTTGAGGCCAACCTCTTTCACCGCAGCCACGACGCCTTCGGCGATCACATCGCAGCGCATGATCCCGCCGAAGATGTTGACCAGGATGCCTTTGACCTGGGGATCGGAGGTGATGATCTTGAAGGCCTCGGTGACCTTTTCCTTGGTCGCGCCACCACCCACGTCAAGGAAGTTCGCAGGCTCCGCACCGTAGAGCTTGATGATGTCCATGGTCGCCATCGCGAGGCCCGCACCATTGACCATGCAGCCAATCTCGCCGTCGAGCGCGATGTAGTTGAGATCGTATTTGGAGGCTTCAAGCTCCTTGGCGTCCTCTTCGGTGGTGTCGCGCAGCTCCGCGATGTCCGCGTGGCGGTAGATTGCGTTGCCGTCAAAGCTGACCTTGGCGTCCAGGACTTTCAGATCACCGCCGTCGGTCACGATCAGGGGGTTGATCTCCAGCATCTCCATGTCCTTTTCCATGAAGGCGGTGTAGAGCAACCCCATCAGCCCCACGCATTGCTTGACCTGCTTGCCGGTCAGCCCCAGTGAAAAGGCGATGCGGCGGCCATGGAAAGGCTGGTAGCCGGTGGCAGGATCGACGGAGAAGTTGAGGATTTTCTCAGGTGTCGAGGCGGCCACTTCCTCGATGTCCATGCCGCCTTCGGTGGAGCAGACAAAGCTGACGCGGCTGGTCTGCCGGTCCACCAGCAGGGCCAGGTAAAGCTCCGTCTCGATGCCGGAGCCGTCTTCGATGTAGATCCGGTTGACCTGCTTTCCCACCGGGCCGGTCTGGTGGGTGACCAGCGTGCGGCCCAGCATCTTCTTGGCCTCTTCCGCGGCTTCCTCAACGGATTTGGTCAGCCGGACGCCGCCCTTGTCGCCGGCGTCGGCCTCCTTGAAGCTGCCCTTGCCGCGACCGCCCGCGTGGATCTGGGCCTTGACCACCCAGAGCGGACCATCGAGCGCACCTGCGGCGGTCTTGGCTTCTTCGGCGCGCAGGACCACGCGACCGTCCGAGACCGGCGCGCCGTAGCTGCGCAACAATGCTTTCGCCTGATATTCGTGGATGTTCATGGTCAAGGTCCCGTTTTGTTGGATCGGTGCGTTGCCTCGGTATAGGACGGGGATTTACGTCGAGGGAACCGTTTTCGCGCGCCCGCGAGTGTTCCGGGCGGGAAATCGCCATTTTGTGATCACAGGTTTTTTGCTGTGATCACAAAGGGTGCCGCCTGCACAATTTTCATATAATGCAAGGGATTCGCCGGGGCTGCGTGCATTGGCCAGCGTGCAAAAAAAGAGCCCGGCGGTGCGGGCTCTCTGGGTTCACGGTGGGGCGGTCCGCCTCAGGCGAGGCTGCCGTCAATGCCCTTGCAGGCCTCCACGAGGCCTTTGACCGCTTTGACCGAGCTGTCGAACATGGACTGCTCATCCTTGTTCATGGAAATCTCCACCACGCGCTCCACCCCGCCCGCGCCGATCACCGTGGGCACACCGACATAGAAGCCCTTGAGCCCGTAGGCGCCGTCCACATAGGCCGCACAGGGCAGCACGCGCTTCTGGTCCTTGAGGTAGCTTTCGGCCATCTCGATGGCGGAGGTGGCGGGCGCGTAAAACGCAGACCCTGTCTTGAGCAGGCCGACGATCTCTGCCCCGCCGTCGCGGGTGCGCTGCACGATCGCGTCGAGCTTTTCCTGGGTGGTCCAGCCCATCTTGACCAGATCCGGCAGCGGGATTCCGGCCACGGTCGAATAGCGCACCAGCGGCACCATCGTGTCGCCATGCCCGCCCAGCACGAAGGCGGTGACGTCCTTCATCGAGACGTTGAATTCATCCGCGAGGAAGTGGCGGAAGCGCGCGCTGTCGAGCACGCCCGCCATGCCGCAGACCTTTTCGTGCGGCAGACCGGAGAATTCGCGCAGGGCCCAGACCATCGCATCCAGCGGGTTGGTGATGCAGATGACGAAAGCGTCGGGCGCGTGATCACGGATACCTTCGCCCACGGATTTCATGACCTTGAGGTTGATGCCCAGCAGGTCATCGCGGCTCATCCCCGGTTTGCGCGCGACCCCGGCGGTGACGATGCACACATCCGCGCCCGCAATATCCTCATAGGTCTGGGTGCCCGACAGGGCCGCGTCAAACTTGCCCGCCGGGCCGCTTTCCGCGATGTCGAGCGCCTTGCCTTCGGGGATGCCCTCCGCAATGTCGAAAAGAACGACATCGCCCAATTCCTTGAGCGCGGCCAGATGGGCCAGGGTGCCGCCGATTTGACCGGCGCCGATCAGCGCGATTTTGGGTCTTGCCATAAGGGTATGCTCCGCGTTGGGTTGAACGTTGGCTCGTGCTACCCATTAAAGCCCATCGGTGCAAGCGTGGTTGCGTGCCCCCGCGCGGCGCGGCACTGTGGCGCTTGCGGCAGCCTCGTGCGGGATCTGGCGCGACTGATTTCGCAATGAAGGGCAGGGCGGCGTGCTGACACTGGACTGGATGTTCTTTGCCATTGCGGGCCCGGCGGTGATCTTTGCGGGCGTCTCCAAGGGCGGGTTCGGCTCCGGGGCCGCCTTTGCCGCGGCGGGCATCCTGGCGCTGGTGGTGGAACCGGGTGTTGCCCTGGGGGTCATGTTGCCGTTGCTGATGCTGATCGATGTCTCCGCCCTGCCCAGCTACTGGGGCAAATGGGACAGGCAGGCGGCCTGGCTTCTGGTGCTGGGCGCGCTGCCGGGGGTGGCGTTGGGCGCGGCGCTCTACCGGGTGGCGGAGCCGGATGTCTTTCGGGTGCTGATCGGCGCGGTCTCGCTGGCTTTCGTGCTCTGGCAGGTGGGTTTTGCCGCGCGGGCCGCGGCCCTGCGCGGTCGGGCGATGCCGCGGTGGGTCGGTGCGCTGGCCGGGTTGGTTGCCGGTTTTACCAGCTTTGTGAGCCACGCGGGCGGGCCGCCGGCTGCGGTTTACCTCTTGTCGCGCGACATCACCAAAACCCAGTATCAGGCGACGACCGTCCTTGTCTTTTGGCTGGTGAACATCGCGAAATTCGTGCCTTACGCCTTTCTGGGCATGTTCACCGTGCAGACAGGGCTCGCCAATCTGGCGCTGGCGCCTTTCGCGGTGTTCGGCACGTGGCTGGGTGTGCGCGCGCACCGGCTGATGCCGGAGGCGTTGTTCTTTGGACTGACCTACGTGCTCTTGACGGTGACCGGAGCGAAGCTGATCTGGGACGGCCTCACCTGATCAAGGCGCGTTCGACGCGCCGCCCCACGGCACAAGGATTGGGTCGATCCGGATGCGGGAACGCAAACCGGCCACACAGGAATTGTCGGTGGGCCAGCGGCCCACCTTGGAAAATCAGGCGTCGTTGCCCTTGGCGGGCAGAGCTTCGGCCAATGTCTCATAGGACTGGCCGGAGGCCACCAGACAGGTCAGACCGTTGGGCGTGGTGACGGTGATGGTCCAGGTGCCTGTCTCATCGGAGGCAAACACCTCGATAACCGCATTGTTTGCACCCAGGCCCATGGATTGCCGCGATTCGCCGTAGCCTTCTGCCAGCCGGTCGATCACAGCATCCCGTGGCGCACAATTGCGCGCGTTCTGCGCGGCAGCGTCAGTGGTTGATGCAATATAGAGAGCAGCTGCAGCGCTCAGCGCGCCCAAATGCAGCATCTTGGTAGTGCGTGTCATGCTCGTGTCTGCCTTCATGTTAAAGGCGGCACCCGCTGTCATCTGGCCCAACCGGCTTTGCCGGTGATGACCGGGCGGCCCCGGTTCAAGTTGTCTGCCGACGATATCCTTGCGTTCTGCGTCCCCAGCGGCCCGGCTGGATCAAGTTTCCCTCACGATATTCGACGCCACCACCCTGTGCGTTACGGCTGAAATATTGGTTAACACCGCGCGCGACGATAGATCGAATTTGAAATACGCTGCATTGCGGCACGATTGGGCTTGCAGTTTCTTTCAAAAAATGCCCTTTACCACGCAATTTTGTAACCTTTGTGAGCCGCCGGAGACCCGTTCATGTCCCCCACGCAACGCCCTTTGCGATCTGTCCTCTACATCCCCGCGTCAAGGCCCCGTGCGCTCGACAAGGCGCGACAACTCCTTGTGGATGCAATCATTTTTGATCTCGAAGATGCTGTGGCTCCGGACGAGAAGGACGCGGGCCGCGAGACACTCAAGGCTGCGTTGGCAGCTGGTGGCTACGGTCAACGCCTCAAAATTGTGCGTATCAACGGGCTGGACACGCCCTGGGGCGCGGCGGATGCAGCTGCAGCGACGCAGATGGGTGCGGATGCGGTGCTTTTGCCCAAGGTGGGCAGCCCGGAGGATCTCGACGCACTTGCGCAACACACCGGTGCGCTGCCTCTCTGGGCGATGATGGAGACGGCGCAGGGGATGCTGAACGCACCCGCCATCGCCGCGCATCCGCTGTGTCAGGGCATGGTCATGGGCACCAATGATCTGGCCAAGGAGATGGGCACGCGGTTCCGGGCGGACCGGCTGCCCCTGATGGCGGGTCTGGGCGCCTGCCTGCTGGCGGCCAAGGCGGCCGGCATTGCGATTATAGACGGTGTCTATAATGCGTTTCAGGATACCGAGGGGCTGGCCGTCGAGGCGGAACAGGGCCGGGACATGGGCTTTGATGGCAAGACCCTGATCCACCCCGCGCAGATCGGAGCGGCGCATGCGGCCTTTTCCCCCGACGCCGGTGAGATCGACCTCGCCGAGCGGCAGATCGCGGCTTATGATGAAGCCGTGGCCGGGGGGCAGGCGGTGGCCGTCGTGGACGGGCGGATCGTGGAGAACCTGCACGTGGAGATGGCGCGCGAGACTTTGGCCAAGCAGGCGGCCATCGCGGCGATGAGCGGGGAGTAGGGAAATGATCTGGATCATTGCGGGGCTGGCGCTGTGGATGGCGGCGCATTTCTTCAAACGGCTGGCACCGGAGCGGCGCGCAGTTCTCGGAGATCCGGGCAAGGGTCTGGCCGCGGCGGGCATCGCTGCCGGGCTGGTGCTGATGATCATCGGCTACCGGGCGGCGGAGTTCATCCCGCTTTGGCAACCGCCGGGGTTCATGGTGCATGTCAACAACACGCTGATGCTGCTGGCGCTCTGGGTGTACGGATCGAGTGCGGCCAAGACCGCCAAGGCCTGGCCCGCTGCCAAGATCCGCCACCCGCAGCTCACCGGCTTCAAGATCTGGGCCGTGGCGCATTTGCTCGTCAACGGGGATCTGGCGTCAGTGCTGCTCTTTGGCGGGCTGCTTGCCTGGGCCGTGGCGGAAGTCATCCTGATCAACCGGGCCGAGCCGGACTGGACCCCGCCGCCCGCGGGGGGTGTCGCCGTTCATGTCCGCCTCGGCGTGATCACGCTGGTGCTCTTTGGTATTATCACGGCCGTGCACAACTGGCTCGGTGTCTGGCCATTCCCCGTTTGAGCCGAGGAAACCCCATGAAACTCTATCGTTTTCTGTCCGAAGAGGACACATCCGCCTTTTGCCACAAGGTCACGGAGGCCCTGAACAAGGGATGGGAGCTGCACGGCAGCCCCACGCAGACATGGGACCACGCGGCGGGCGTGATGCGCTGCGGTCAGGCGGTGACCAAGGAGGCGCCCGGCACCTACAAACCCGATACAAAACTGGGAGAACAGTAATGGCCAAGACCAACCCGGGCCGGTTCTTCGAGGACTATACGGTCGGCCAGACGATCGCGCATGCGGTGCCGCGCACGATCAAGATGGGTGAGCGCGCGCTCTACCATATGCTCTATCCCGCACGGCACGCGCTCTATTCGTCGGATCAGTTCGCGCAAGGGTGTGGCCTGCCGTTCAGCCCCTTGGATGACATGATCGCCTTTCACGTGGTCTTTGGCAAAACGGTGCCGGATGTGTCGCTGAACGCCGTCGCCAACCTCGGCTATGCGGAGGGGCGCTGGATCACGCCGGTTTGGCCGGGCGATACGCTGCGCTCTGTCTCGGAGGTGATCGGGGTCAAGCAGAACTCCAACGGCAAGACAGGGGTGGTCTGGGTACGCACGACCGGGCTCAACCAACATGACGAGACGGTGCTGGAGTATGTCCGCTGGGTGATGGTGCGCAAGCGCGATCCGGGCGCGCCTGCCCTCGAGACCCATGTGCCTGAGCTGCGCGAGGCAGTCGCGGCAGAGGATCTGGTGATCCCCAGAGGGCTCGATTTCACGCAGTATGATTTCACGCTGGCGGGCGAGCCGCACCGCTGGGGCGATTACGCGGTGGGTGAGCGGATCGACCATGTGGACGGGGTGACCATCGAGGAGGCCGAACACATGATGGCCACGCGGCTGTGGCAGAACACGGCCAAGGTGCATTTCGATACCTCGGCGCGACCGGATGGATCCCGGTTGATCTACGGCGGGCATGTGATTTCCATAGCGCGGGCCCTGTCGTTCAACGGGCTGGCCAATGCGCAGATGGTCGTCGGGCTCAACGGTGGTGCCCATGCCAATCCGTGCCTCGCGGGCGACACGGTGCGCGCATGGTCCGAAGTGCTCGACAAGGCGGAGACTGCGGCACCGGGGATAGGCGCGCTGCGCCTGCGTCTGGTGGCCACCAAGGGAGGCGAGCCTTTTGCGCTGCGGGACGCGAATGGCAAATACCTGCCAGAGGTGTTGCTGGATCTGGACTACTGGGCGCTGGTGCCGCTCTGAGCGGAACGCGCGCGGTCGTGCTGCATGCCTCGCGCGGCCTGCCAGGGCTCTCGCATCAGATATAGGTGGTCCGCCGGGGTGCTAGCCGGACCGCAGCTATCACCCAGATATGACAGTTTACCGGGCCGCCCGGACAGACCCACGCAGGCGCCGATCCGGGAGACCGTAGGAGCGCTACGCCTACTGGCCGATGCTCGAGATCAGGTCGGGGTTCGTCACCAGATTGCGCACACCGTGGGCGCTGGTTTCATCAAAGATGTTGTCGGCCAGCCAGGCCTCGACACTGGTGATGGACACTTTCATCACCTCGGGTCGCACGCTCCAGGAGACCTGCAGCGGCGATCCGGCCTCGTTGAAGCTGGGTCCGGTGGTTGATCCATCGTATTCAATGGGGGTGCCTGTATCGGTCGGGATGTTGACCGCCTGGTGAAATCCTTCGACCTCCTCCACAGCGGTCAGCGTCACGAAGTCGGCGGCGGTGTCGTCATTGACCAGCACAAACACCTGGGTTTCGACGCGCAGCTGCGGGTTCATCAGGTTGTCCGACAGACAGGAACCAAGGGTTGGCCCGGGCGTGATCTTGGCGGTGCTATGGACGTAGTGCAGCTCAATCGTATCGCCGGGCTCGAGGCTGCCATACGTCCCCTCGCCAATGCTGCGGCCCAGTGGCGCAAGCTCTGCCTCGGTCAACGCGCCGTCGTAGAGAAACCCGGTACCGGCCCCCTTGCCATCGCCATTACCAGCGTAGGTGGTGAACTCGCCCCCGCGATGCTCGGCACTTTCGTGAAAGTGGATGTTGCACAGGTTCATCTGGTTATGAGGGGGAGCCGTGTTGAAGAAGACAGTGTTATTGCCGGTTGCGGTGTCCAGATCCCGCGGAGACTGCGGGCCAAAGCCGGCCCCCGCGGTGCTCTCCGCCAAGGCCGCACGCTGGGATGCAATGACATCATCGCCGACACTGTGCCCGTCCGCCTGCGCCAAACCGGCACAGAGCGTGATCGCACAGCCCAGCGTCGTTGCAGCTCGTTTTGAAACCGTCATTCTACGTACTCCTTCGTTTACAAACATCGCGTTCCTATGAACTAGCCCGAGGATCGCCTTTCGGCCACCGAGATGATCCTCTGCAGTGTTACTACTTAAAATCCCCACGTGGGGCAGGACAACGCCGCACCGAGGGATAGATCCGAGACTTTAATTGGGGGTAAACCCGGGCCTTTCGCGCAGTCGGTCGTGGCTCCTGTCTTGCCGCTCATTTTACGGCCCGGTCCGTATCGCCATCGGGTCGCTCTTTTCGAGGTGACAACCGGTGTTGCCTTGCTAGGCTGCGGCTCATGTTGCGCCTCTTTTTGCCTTTTCTCACCCTCGCCGGGGCCACACCCGCGCTGGCCTGCCAGCTCGCGCTGGTGCTGGCGGTGGATGTTTCGGGTTCGGTGGATCGGCGAGAGTACGACATCCAGATGCAGGGTCTGGCAGAGGCTTTGCGGGACGGCGCCGTCGTGGATGCGCTTGTGGCACAGCAGGCGCAGGTGACCCTCATCCAGTGGACCGGCGCCTCGCGGCAGCGGCAAACGATCCCGTGGCGCGCGATGCACAGTCCGGCGGATGTGGCGGCCCTGGCCGATGACGTGGCCAGCGGCGGCAGGGTCTGGCGCAACTACGCGACCGCCATCGGGGAGGCGCTGATCGCGGCGGAGCGCGCGTTGGAGGAGGTGGCGTTCTGCACACGCAAGGTGATTGACGTCTCGGGCGATGGCATCTCCAACGAAGGGGTCCTGCCCAGCGACCGGCATCCCGCGCTTGCCGCGCGCGACATCACGGTCAATGCGCTGGCGATCGAGACGGATGACGCGGATCTGACGGGCTGGTTCTTTGAGAATCTGATCCGCGGTGCGGGGGCTTTCGTTATGACGGCGCGGGGTTTCGAGGACTACCCCACCCAGATCAAACGAAAACTCCGGCGCGAGACCGTGCAACCGCTGAGCCTGCTTCGTTAATGTGATCACAGCAGTCAAAGCAGTGATCACGAAGCACTGAAAATTTACGTTTTTTCGCTAACCCGTGCCAATTAACCGCGGCTGAGAGCGCCTGCGGCACGTGACAATGGCGTTATATAGAGTAAAACAAAAGACGGGAACCAAAAGGAAAGCTGTATGGCTGATGTCAACCGGGGTGCGCGCCCCCTGTCGCCGCATCTGAATATCTATCGACCGCAACTCACTTCCATGACCTCTATTCTGACGCGGATCACCGGTAATGCGCTGTTGATCTCGTCACTCTTGGTGGTGTGGTGGTTTCTGGCTGCGGCGACCTCGCCCGAGTACTTTGCGGTTGCCAATGGTGTACTGACCAGCTGGTTCGGCGATCTGGTGATGACCCTGTCGCTCTGGGGGTTGTGGTATCACACGCTCGCCGGCGTGCGGCATCTGATCTGGGATCAGGGCATCGGCCTTGATCTGGAAACCGCCTACAAGCTTGGCTATGCGGTGATCGGCGGCTCCTTCGTGCTGACCCTGCTCACCATTCTGATCGTGTGAGGGAGCTGACATGCGCTATCTGACAGACCGTAAACGCGCCGTGGGCATGGGCTCCGCCAAATCGGGGACCGAGCATCACTGGTCCATGACCGTAAGCTCCGGCGCCCTGCTGGTCCTGATCCCGCTGTTCGTCTTTACCTTCGGGCCCATGCTGGGCGCGTCCTATGAGGAAGTGACAGCCTACTTCAGCCGTCCTTTCCCAAGTGTGGTGGCAGGGCTGACGATCATCGTTACCTTCAAACACTTCGCAGGCGGCGTGCAGGCCCTGCTGGAAGACTATGTGCACGGCATGGCGCAAAAAGTCTCCATCGTGGCGATGACCTGCCTGTCCTACGCGGCGATGGCCACGGGCCTCTATGCGGTGGTGCGGCTGGCCCTCTGACGACACATTCCGCGCGGGGCAAGCTGCGCGTTTCAAAACAAGACCAGGAGAGAGTTCCATGGCTGAGTATGAATACGAGACACATGAATATGACGTGGTCGTTGTGGGTGCGGGCGGCGCGGGGCTGCGCGCGACCCTCGGTATGGCAGAGCAGGGGCTGCGGACGGCTTGCGTGACCAAGGTGTTCCCGACGCGCTCGCACACTGTGGCCGCACAGGGCGGGATCGCCGCGTCGCTGTCGAACATGGGCCCCGATCACTGGCAGTGGCATATGTATGACACCGTAAAGGGATCTGACTGGCTGGGCGATACGGACGCGATGGAATACCTCGCCCGCGAAGCACCCAAGGCGGTCTATGAGCTGGAGCATTACGGCGTGCCGTTTTCGCGCACCGAAGAGGGCAAGATCTACCAGCGTCCCTTTGGCGGTCACACCACCGAATTCGGCGAAGGTCCCGCGGTGCAGCGGACCTGTGCTGCCGCTGACCGGACGGGTCACGCGATCCTGCACACGCTCTATGGTCAGAGCCTCAAGAACAACGCGGAATTCTACATCGAGTATTTCGCCATCGATCTCATCATGTCCGAGGATGGCGTCTGTCAGGGCGTGCTCTGCTGGAAGCTCGACGACGGCACGCTGCATCTGTTTTCGTCCAAGATGGTGGTGCTGGCGACAGGCGGCTACGGGCGCGCCTATTTCTCTGCCACCTCCGCGCATACCTGCACCGGCGACGGCGGCGGGATGACGGCGCGGGCTGGGCTGCCGCTGCAGGACATGGAGTTCGTGCAGTTCCATCCCACAGGCATCTACGGCGCGGGTTGCCTGATCACCGAAGGGGCGCGCGGCGAGGGCGGGTATCTGACCAATGCGGAGGGCGAGCGTTTCATGGAGCGCTACGCACCGCAGTACAAGGATCTCGCCCCGCGCGACTACGTATCCCGCTGCATGACGATGGAGATCCGCGAGGGCCGTGGTGTCGGCAAGAACGGTGATCACATCCACCTAAACCTCAACCACCTGCCGCCCGAGACGCTGAAACTGCGCCTGCCGGGTATATCGGAAAGCGCGCGCATCTTTGCGGGTGTGAACCTCAACAAGGAACCCATTCCGGTGCTGCCGACGGTACACTATAATATGGGCGGTATTCCGACGAACTACTGGGGTGAAGTGCTGGCACCCACCGCCGATGACCCGGACCGCGTATCTCCCGGCCTGATGGCGGTGGGCGAGGCGGGCTGTGCCTCCGTTCACGGGGCGAACCGCCTGGGCTCCAACTCTCTGATTGACCTGGTGGTCTTTGGCCGGGCCGCGGCCATCCGAGCGGGCAAGATCGTGGACCCGGACGCACCGGTCCCCAGCCCCAATATGGCCTCGGTGGAGGCAGCACTCGACCGGTTTGACAACACGCGCTATGCCAAGGGCCACATGCCCACGGCGGAGCTGCGGTTGGAGATGCAGCAATGCATGCAGAAAGATGCCGCGGTCTTCCGCGCCAATGACACGCTGGCCGAGGGCAAGACCTCCATGGAGGAAGTGGCGGACAAATGGTCCGACGTGGCGGTCACCGACCGCAGCCTGATCTGGAACTCCGACCTGATGGAGACGCTGGAGCTTGCCAACCTGATCCCCAACGCGGTGGCCACCATCACCGGTGCCGAGGCGCGCAAGGAAAGCCGCGGCGCGCACGCGCATGAGGATTTCCCCGAGCGGGACGACGAGAACTGGCGCAAGCACTCGCTCATCTGGTTCAAGGGCAACAAGGCGTCGCTGGGCTACCGCGGTGTGCATGAACAACCGCTTACCAGCCACAACGACGGCGGGATCGATCCCAAAAAGATCGCCCCCAAGCAGCGGACTTTCTGATGCTGCGTTCGGCAATGATCCTCGGCGGGGCCGTGATGCTGTCCGCCTGTGTGGAGGTGCAGCAGGCCACCGACCGCGCCGGGCGGGATGCGGCCAAGACCGTGCTGCCCGAGGCGCTGGCCATCCACTTCCCGCAGGTGCCCAAGGCGCTTTTCACGCCCTTCACCAACTGCGTCGTGGACAATGCAAATGCCTCCGAAGTGCAGACGCTGGCCGCAGATGCCATCACCGGTGTGGACGAGACCACGGCGGACACGATCCGCACGGTGCTCGCGCGCCCTGCCACCCAACAATGCCTGACGGCTGCTGCGCCATCCGCGCTCGGCGCCCTTTGATATGACAGGAGACCAATAGCCATGGTTCAACTGACGCTCCCCAAGAACTCCCGCATGACCAAGGGCAAGACCTGGCCCAAGCCGGAGGGGGCCAACAACCTCAAGACCTTCAAGATCTACCGCTGGAATCCCGATGACGGCGAGAACCCGCGCGTGGATACCTATTTCGTCGATCTGGATACCTGCGGCCCGATGATCCTGGATGCGCTGATCAAGATCAAATCAGAGATCGACCCGACGCTGACCTTCCGCCGTTCCTGCCGCGAGGGGATCTGCGGCTCCTGTGCGATGAATATCGGCAGCGCGGACAAGTTCACCGGCGACGGGATCAACACCCTGGCCTGCCTGCACGGCATCGATGAGGTGGATGGCGCGGTGGCGATCTATCCTCTGCCGCATATGCCGGTGATCAAGGACCTGATCCCGGATCTGACGCATTTCTACGCCCAGCACGCCAGTATCATGCCCTGGCTGGAGACCAAGACGAACCGCCCCGCGAAGGAGTGGAAGCAATCCATCGAGGACCGCAAGAAGCTCGACGGCCTTTATGAATGCGTGATGTGCGCGTCCTGCTCGACCTCCTGCCCGTCCTACTGGTGGAACGGCGATCGTTATCTGGGACCAGCAGCACTGCTGCACGCCTACCGCTGGATCATCGACAGCCGGGATGAGGCGACGGGTGAGCGGCTTGATGAACTGGAGGATCCCTTCAAGCTCTACCGCTGCCACACGATCATGAACTGCGCAAAGACCTGCCCCAAGGGGCTGAACCCCGCAGAGGCGATCGCCAATATCAAAAAGATGATGGTCGAGCGCCGCGTCTGAAGATTGGACGCAACACCGCATCTGACTGCGCTGGCGCTCGCAACACTGGCGGGATCATCGATCCCGCTGGGCGCATGGATGGCGACCTGGTCGATCAACATCCTGCCGGACTGGCGCGCGACAGAGCTGCGCCACGGCATCATCGCATTTGGCGCGGGTGCGCTGCTGGCAGCCGTCGCACTGGTGCTGCTGCCGGAGGGGGCGGCGCGTTTGTCGCCGTTTGCGTCCGTCGGGTGGTTCGTGCTGGGCGGCCTTGGCTTTGCGGTGATCGACGGGGCGCTGGCGAGACGCGGCAGCAATTCAGCGCAGTTTCTCGCCATGATGATGGACTACCTGCCAGAGGCGCTGGCACTCGGCGCGCTGGTCACGGGCAATCTGTCTGCCGCTGTCCTGGTCGCAGCACTCATCGCTCTGCAAAACCTGCCGGAAAGCTTCAACGCCATGAGGGAAATGCGCGAAAGCGGCCGGGCCGCGTCCCTGTGGCTCTTTGTGCTGATGGTCCCGCTGGGTCCGCTGGCGGCATATCTGGGGCTGTCGATCCCTCCATCTTACGAGCCGGTTGTCGGTGCGATCATGGTGGTTGCCTCTGGCGGGATCGTTTATCTGATGTTTCAGGACATCGCGCCGCAAATCCCGCTGGAAAAGACGATACTGCCGCCGTTGGGGGCGGTCCTGGGATTCGGTCTCGGGTTCGCCGGCCATCTGATGATTTGAGAGGACGCCATGCACATTGTCATCGGACTGCTTGTTGCCTTCGTGCTGGTGGCGATCTTCGCCCGGCGCAACCGGGGCGTCCGTCGCTGTCGCTGGCGCGAGGATCGGGCCGGGAACCGGGGCAGTCTGCGGAAATACCGCTGTGCGGCATGCGGGGCAGAGGCGTTTACGGCAGAAAAGGGCACGCCGCGAAAGTGTCTGGCAGAACTGCCAAAGACATGAGCCTTGCACGTCAGTGCGGTCATTGTTGACGGCACCAACGCGGTGTGATGAAGCAGCAAAAGGCGCGCAAGCACCGCCTTTCCACGAAAGACCAGATGACCGAGACAGACACACAGCCCCCCGCCGATGCCGCAGCGCGCCGCGCCGTCCAACCCGTCATCTGCTACCCGACGCAGACATTGCCGCAGCCGGATCTGGTGCTTTACAAGGGCGCTCGGGCGACAGCGACCAAGGTTGGGGAGACCGTCGTGCCACCCCGGCAGGCGCAGTGCTTTGACGTCTCCGCAGGCCAGTTCTTTCGGATCAGCTGTCCCGAGGGGTCGCAGGTAGGCGACTTCAACCTGCACAGTGCCCACGACCCGGCAGAGCATTTCTTCTCCGGCAAATCCCGCGCCCTTCACGGCGCACATCTGTCCACGGGTGACCGGCTGTGGTCGCGTCTTCCCGCGCTGCGACCTCTGGCCACGATCGTCGCAGATACGCTGGATTGGTACGGTATCGATGCCTTCGGAGGTGGCGTCCACGACGTGATCGGCACGCGCTGCGACCCCTACACCCATGCGCTGCTGTCGGGCGGGGACCAATATCACCACTGCTGCCATTCCAACCTGACGCGGTCGCTGGCGGAACGATTGGGCCTGTCGCGCGCGGCGGCAGAACCGCTGGTGCATGACGTGCTCAATGTGTTCATGTGCACCGGTTTTACCCGCGACACCGGGCAATATTTCATGAAAGCCAGCCCGGCGCGGCAGGGGGATTATCTGGAGTTCTTTGCCGAAGTGGATGTGATCGGCAATCTCTCCGCCTGCCCCGGTGGGGACTGCGGCGCGATCCATTCCAGCGATGTGGCCCAGTGCCATCCTTTGCTGGTGGAGTTCTTCGCGCCTGCGCCGGGGAGCCTGGATAGCTGGCAGCCGCCCGCAGTGAACGCCTATGACGGATCGCACGGCCCCTGACGAGGGCGGCCCGCACCGAGCTAACCGGCGAACGCAGCCTCCAGCGCAATCTCCAC
The DNA here is from genome assembly GCF_947496515.1 of uncultured Roseobacter sp. Classification (GTDB taxonomy): domain Bacteria; phylum Pseudomonadota; class Alphaproteobacteria; order Rhodobacterales; family Rhodobacteraceae; genus Roseobacter. Next base: position 147,087 of record NZ_CANMDB010000008.1, read on the forward strand.
CATGTCGCCGAAACTCTGCTCCCGGTCGGCGGCAGGCAAGGCTTCGCCGGTCTGCAGATGATCGCTGACCGTCAGAATGGCGAGCGCGCGCCGTTTGTGCCGCGCTGCCAGCGTGTAGAGCTCGGCTGCCTCCATCTCCACCCCGAGGATGCCGTGGCGCACCATCTGCTCATCCAGATCGGGCCGTTCGGCGTAGAAAACATCCGAGGAGTAGATGCCGCCCACATGGGTTGTCGTACCTTTGCGCTCCGCCGCATTTACCGCTGCCGCGAGCAGCCCGTAATCCGCTGTCGGCGCAAAGTTCACCTCTCGGAAAATGCCCGAGGACGGCGAGGTGATGGTGCTCGCGGACATGGCGATGATGACATCACGGATACCCACATGCGGCTGCATCCCGCCACAGGATCCGATGCGGATGAGCGTCTGCGCATCGTACTCCGTCATCAGCTCATTGGCGTAGATCGACAGCGATGGCATGCCCATGCCAGAGCCCTGGATGGTCACGGGGTGACCTTTGTAGGTGCCGGTATATCCCAGCATCCCGCGCACCTCATTCACCAGCCTGGCGCCGTCAAGAAACGTCTCTGACGCCCAGCGGGCACGATAGGGATCGCCGGGCATCAGAACGGTTTGTGCAATCTCGCCAGAGGCGGCGCCGATGTGGACGGTCACCGGGTCAGATTTCCAGTGTCTTGGGGTCCACGCCAGAGGCCACCGCGTCCTTGAACCACCGTGGCTGACGGCCCATGCCGCTCCAGGTCTGAGCGGGATTTGCCGGATTGGCATATTTCGCCGCTGCTGCGGGCTTTTTCGCCGGAGTCGCTTTTTTCGCGGCGCTTTTTGGCTTTGGTGCCGCGGCGGGCGCATTGGTCAGTTCTGACAGTTTGAAGCCGAATTTCGCGGCGGCTTTTTCAGCTGCTTTTTTCGCTTCGCGCTTTTCTTTTGTTTCGATGGATTTCAGTGCACGCTGGGCGTCAGTGATCAGACGTTCCAGTTGTTTGCGTGACATTTTTGATAGATCGGCCAAGGGGTCCCTCCGAATAAAACTGCCGCTTAGATACAGTCAGGAACCCGCCAGACACAAGAGTGCCCGGAAAATCAACAGCTAACCGGCAAAAACCGTTACTGAGCCGCTACAGCCTGAGGATCAGCGAGGGTCACAATATCCATCATGATGGTGTTCAATTCGAAGTCCTTGGGGGTATAGACCCGTGCGACGCCCATGGCGCGCAGCCGTTCGGCGTCGTCATCGGGGATGATGCCGCCGACGATGACCGGCGTATGGCCAAGCCCCGCCTCGCGCATCTCGATCATCAGGGTCTCGACCAGTGGGATATGGCTGCCTGACAGGATCGACAGTCCGACCACATGCGGCGCGTCGGTGAGCGCCGCGGCCACGATCTCTGCCGGGGTGAGGCGGATCCCCTCGTAGGCGATGTCCATGCCGCAGTCCCGGGCGCGAACCGCGATCTGCTCGGCTCCGTTCGAATGGCCATCGAGCCCCGGCTTGCCCACCAGAAAGCTGAGACGTCGGCCCAGCCGGTTGCTGACTGCATCGACGGCCTCGCGCAGATCTTCCAGCCCTTCGGTGCGGTTGGAGCGGCCCGCGGCCACGCCGGTCGGCCCGCGGTATTCGCCGTGCACCGCACGCATCTGCGCTGCCCATTCGCCGGTGGTCACCCCCGCCTTGGCCGCCGCGATGGAGGGCGGCATGATGTTGCGCCCCTCTGCAGCGGCCGCGCACAGGTCGGCAAGCGCGGTGCGCACCGCCTCTGCGTCGCGCTCTTTGCGCCAGGCTTCCAGCCGTGTGATCTGTTCCGCTTCGACCGCCGGGTCCACGACCATGATGCCGCCATCGCCCGTCATCAGCGGCGAAGGCTCGCCCTGCTGCCATTTGTTGACGCCCACGACAATGGTCTCGCCTGCCTCGATCCGGCCCAACCGGTCGGCGTTGCTGTCCACGAGGCGCGCTTTCATGTAGTCGATCGCCTCAATCGCGCCGCCCATCCCGTCGAGATTGGCCAACTCGTGCCGGGCACCTTCCTTGAGCGTCTCCACTTTGGCATCGACCGCCGGGTTGCCGTCGAAGAGGTCATCGAACTCCAGCAGATCGGTCTCATAGGCCATGATCTGCTGCATGCGCATGGACCATTGCTGATCCCACGGGCGCGGCAGGCCAAGCGCCTCGTTCCAGGCGGGCAGCTGCACAGCACGCGCCCGGGCCTTCTTGCTCAGCGTCACGGCCAGCATTTCGATCAGGATGCGGTAGACGTTATTTTCCGGTTGCTGTTCCGTGAGCCCCAGCGAATTCACCTGAACCCCGTAGCGGAAACGGCGGTACTTAGGATCCTCGACGCCGTAGCGGGTGCTGCAGATCTCGTCCCAGAGATCGACAAAGGCGCGCATCTTGCACATCTCTGTGACAAAGCGGATGCCCGCGTTCACAAAGAAAGAGATCCGCCCCACCAAAGCTGGAAAATCCTCCGCCGGGACACGCGGGCGCAGCGCGTCCAGCACGGCGGTGGCGGTGGCGAGTGCAAAGGCCAGCTCCTGCTCTGGCGTGGCACCAGCCTCTTGCAGGTGGTAGGAACACACGTTCATGGGGTTCCATTTGGGCACGTTGGTATAACAGTATTCGGCCACATCCGCGATCATTCGCAGGCTGGGCGCGGGCGGGCAGATATAGGTGCCGCGGCTGAGATATTCCTTGATCAGATCGTTTTGCACCGTGCCTTGCAGCCCGGATACATCCGCACCCTGTTCCTCGGCCACCGCGATATAGAGGCTGAGCAGCCAAGGGGCTGTGGCGTTGATTGTCATGGAGGTATTCATCTTCTCCAGCGGGATCTGATCGAAAAGCGTCCGCATGTCGCCGAGATGGCTGATCGGGACCCCGACTTTACCGACCTCGCCGCGGCTCAGCACGTGATCGCTGTCATAGCCTGTCTGGGTGGGCAGATCGAAGGCCACCGACAGCCCGGTCTGACCTTTGGCGAGGTTGGACCGATAAAGCGCATTGGAGGCGGCAGCGGTCGAGTGCCCGGCATAGGTGCGGATCAGCCAGGGGCGGTCTTTGGGCGCGTCGGACATCGGAACCTCGTGAATCAGCGGAAGTAACTTTATTTCCCTGAACAGGTCATACTTGGAATTTTATGCCTCTGTCAATTCGCTGCATCGCGGCAAAAAGGTCAGGCCATGTCGGCGCGCCAGACCATTTGAGTGGCGCTTTCGAACCGAAAGAGATGCCGCAGTGGCCCGGTATGCTCAACGCCTCGCACGGTGAAACCCTGCCGTTCGTAAAGCGCCCGTGCCCGGTCGTTGCTGTCGATCACGTCGAGCCGGACGCCGGTCTTTCCTTGCGCGCGGGCAGTATCCTTGATCGCCTGCAAGAGCGCCGTGCCGACACCGTGGCCCCGCGCGGCTGGTGCCACGCAGATCCCGTCCATCAGCAGCACATCTGCCGCGACAGGCCGCTCCAGCGCTGACAACACCAGACCCCGCCAGAGCCCGCCGCCCCATCCATAGTGTTCCTGCATCTGCCGAAGGGTGCCGCCGACCAGCTGGCCCTGGGCCGTCTTGAAACCTGCCACACCCAGCAGCCGGCCAGTCGCATCGCGCGCTGTCAGAGCATAGCGCGGGTCGATCACGTCGCACAGAAAGCGCAAGGCCCGCGGATCCGGGCCCATGACTCGGCCCAGCTTGTGCCCGAAGGCCTGCCAGTAAAGGTCCGCGACACCCGCGCGATCCTGCGCCTCGAACTCGGTGGAGATCTGCATATCCATGCTTTTGATATTGTCCTCGCGGGCCGGGCCTGCAAGTGTCTGCCCATGACGCAAGTCGTGGAGATACCCCTTTGGCTCTTTGTGCTGATCCTTCTTTTCGCGGCTGTGACCTTTGCGTCGCATTTTCTGTTTCCGTCGGTTCGCTGGTTTTTCCGTCGCCGGCTGGAGCGCGCGGTCACGCGGCTGAACCAGCGGCTGACCCGGCCGATCGAGCCCTTCAAGCTGGCGCGTCGCTACGACATGATCCAGCGGCTGATCTATGATCCGGACGTGACCCGCGAGATCGTCGCCTATGCCAAGGCCAATAACGTGCCCGAAAACGTGGGCTTCGAACGGGCGCGGGCCTATGCGCGGGAAATCGTGCCCAGCTTCAGCGCCTTTACCTATTTCGGCTTTGGCATTCAGATGGCGCGTCTTTTGGTGCGGTCGGTCTATTCGGTCTGGACGGGGCCGGGCAATGACGCGGTGATCCGGTCGATCCCCAAGGACGCAACGGTGGTGTTTATCATGAACCACCGCTCCAACATGGACTACGTGCTGGTGACCTATCTGGCGGCACAGACCTCTGCGCTGTCCTATGCGGTGGGCGAATGGGCGCGGGTCTGGCCGCTCAGCCGGTTGATCAAGATGATGGGGGCGTATTTCATCCGGAGGAAGTCGCGCGGCGGGCTCTATCGGCAGGTGCTGGCGCGCTATGTTCAGATGGCCACGGCGGGTGGGGTGGCGCAGGCGATTTTCCCCGAGGGCGGGCTGAGCCTGACGGGTCGGCTGGCAGCACCGCGGATGGGGCTTTTATCCTATGTGCTGGAAGGCCACGATCCCGAGGGGCGCGATGTGGTCTTCGTGCCGGTGGCGATCAACTACGACCGGGTGCTGGAGGACCGTGTGCTGATCGCTGCGGGCGCGCGGGGCGACCGGCGGTTTGGCGCGCGCATTTCTGTCGTGGTGCGCTTTATCCTCAGCAAGTTCTGGCAGGGTCTGCGGGGACGTATCACACGTTTCGGGCAGGCAGCGGTGGTGTTCGGCACGCCGCTGTCCCTGCGCGCGTTCGGCCCCGAGCGGCCTGTCGAAGACCTTGCCACCGATCTGATGCAGCGCATCGAGGCTGCCATGCCGGTGCTCGCGGTGCCCATGGTGATGCAGGCGCTGGTATCGCACGGGCGCCCGTTGTCCGAGGCGGCGTTGCGAGCAGAGGTCGAGGCGATGATCGCACGGGCGCCCGAGCAGGTCCCGCATCAGGTGCGGGACGACGTGGGCGCGGCAGTCAGCCATGCGCTGTCGCAGATGCGTAAGCATGGTGTCATCTTCCAGAAGAATGAGGCCTGGCAGATCGTCGAGGATCAGCGCGGCGTCGCACAATACTATGCCAACTCCATCGTGCACAGGTTTGCGGAGGACGCGCCTGCAGCATAAATGCTGCGGTCGCTCGGTCATAAAGTTTCAAATACAGGTCTTACTGTGTTGCAATATTGCGCAACACGCCCTATCCAGACGGTATCACGGCGATTCTGCATTGCGGCATCGCTGATCCGAGTTTGTCTGACGACAGGAGGCTGGCATGGCACTGGACACTACGATCACACAGTATGAGGCGCCGGAGAAGGACCTATATGAGATGGGCGAAATGCCGCCTCTGGGGTATGTTCCAAAGCAAATGTACGCCTGGGCAATCCGGCGGGAGCGGCACGGCGACCCCGACAAGGCGATGATCCAGGAAGTAGTCGAGGTGCCTGAACTCGACAGCCAGGACGTGCTGGTGCTGGTGATGGCGGCAGGCGTGAACTACAACGGTGTCTGGGCTGCGCTCGGCGTCCCGATCAGCCCCTTTGATGGGCACAAGCAACCCTATCACATCGCGGGATCGGATGCGTCGGGCATCGTCTGGGCGGTGGGCGACCGGGTGACGCGCTGGAAGGTGGGCGACGAGGTCGTGATCCACTGCAACCAGGACGATGGCGATGACGAGGAATGCAACGGCGGCGATCCGATGTACTCCCCCACCCAGCGGATCTGGGGCTACGAGACGCCCGATGGCTCCTTTGCACAGTTCACGCGGGTACAGAGCCAGCAGCTGATGCCGCGGCCCAAGCACCTCACATGGGAAGAGGCGGCCTGCTACACGCTGACGCTTGCTACCGCCTACCGGATGCTCTTTGGCCACGAACCCCATGATCTTAAGCCCGGACAGAACGTGCTGGTCTGGGGTGCCTCAGGCGGCTTGGGCTCCTACGCGATCCAGTTGATCAACACCGCGGGGGCCAATGCCATCGGTGTGATCTCGGACGAGAGCAAGCGCCAGTTCGTGCTGGATCTGGGCGCCAAGGGGGTGCTGAACCGCAAGGATTTCGATTGTTGGGGCCAGCTGCCGACGGTGGGCACACCGGAATATGGCACCTGGTTCAAGGAAGCGCGTAAATTCGGCAAAGCGATCTGGGACATCACCGGCAAGGGCGTGAATGTGGACATGGTCTTCGAGCATCCGGGCGAGGCGACCTTTCCAGTTTCCACCTTCGTGGTGAAGAAGGGCGGCATGGTCGTGATCTGCGCGGGCACCACCGGGTTCAACCTGACCTTTGACGTCCGATACATGTGGATGCACCAGAAGCGCCTGCAAGGTAGCCACTTCGCCCATCTCAAGCAGGCGTCGGCTGCCAACAAGCTGATGCTGGAACGGCGGCTTGATCCTTGCATGTCGGAGGTCTTCGCCTGGGCAGAACTGCCGCAAGCGCATCTGAAGATGCAGCACAACCAACACAAGCCCGGCAATATGTCCGTTCTGGTGCAGGCGCCGCGCACCGGGTTGCGCACTTTCGAGGATACGCTGGAAGCCGCGCGTTAAAGCTTCTGCGCAGATTTAACAAAGACGAGCACTCGCGAATCAGGTAAGTATTACGCGAGTGTTTCTCGTTATAGTTGTGTTATCTAGGCGTATCAGTGGGTTGCAAACTCGGGCCTCGCTATTTCTGGGGAGTACAGATACGCGAATTTTCAAGGGGTCTTCACTCATGTTAGGGTTGTTTTAATCGTTCATTAACCTTTAGAAGGCGAACTAACATGCGTAGTGACTGGATTTTGGATGTTCTTACAGACTTGAAGACCTTTGCAACTGCAAATGACTTGCCGGTGCTCGCGGAACAATTAGATGATACGGCGATCGTGGCGCTTGCGGAGATCGCAGCGCTGCACGAGAGGACGCAGGGCACAACCGATGGTGACGACCACCTTGGCAGAGCAGATTTTGGAGGGGTTGGAACAAGCGGACACGCTTGAGAAGCTCTACCAAGTCACCTACAGCATGCGTGACGGCTATGACGTCAAGCATGTTGTCTACTACTGGGTCAACAGCGTCGGCGAGAATTACGGTGCGGGCACCTACAGTCCCGAGTGGACAGAGCGCTACGTAGAAAAAGGGTACAACAAGATCGATCCCGTCGTCATGGGATGTTTCCAGAGGTTTGATCCCGTCAACTGGAAGGATCTGGACTGGTCATCCAAACCGGTCAAGGAGTTCCTGAAGGATGCACTGGATCACGGTGTTGGCGCGCAGGGCATCGCGATCCCCCTCCGCGGTCCCAGCGGCCAATACGCCGTCCTCAGCATCAATGACAACCGGGCCGACGACGAGTGGGATGCTTTTGTGCGCGAGCACAAGCGGGACTTCATGATCATCGCTTATGAGTTCAACAAGAAGGGTCTGGAGTTCGAAGAACAGGGCCATGACAAGATGCTCGGCAAACTCTCTCCCCGCGAGTTGAGCGCCCTGACCTATCTGGCCCGCGGTCTCAGCCGCACACAGGCGGCCCATCAGATGAAGATCTCCGAGCACACACTGCGGGTCTACATCGAAAGCGCCCGGCACAAGCTGGGCGCGCTCAACACCACCCACGCGGTCGCCCGCGCCATTCACAGCGGGCTGATCGTCGCCTGAACCTTAACAAAAGATGTTCCGCGCCGCGCGTTGGCCCAAGAATTGGGAAAGCCAACCGAGCGGTTTGGTGAGCCGGTCTTAACGGCCATGGCGCAGTTTCCTCGCATCACAACGCTAGGAGACTGTCATGCTGCATTACATCTACGGGTCCGATCTGGAAAACTTCCCAAAGCTTCGTGACACCATGTTCCGGGACCGCGCAGCGCAGTTTTCCCAACGTCTGGCCTGGGATAGCGTCTCGGTCGATGCGCGCGGCTATGAGACAGATGAATACGATGCGATGAACCCGATCTACATCATCTGGGAGTTGCCTGATGGCACGCACGGCGGCTCCATGCGGATGATGCCGACAGTTGGCAAGACCATGCTGAACGATCATTTCCGGAACCTCACGGATGGTGTGCATATCCAAAGCCCGCTGATCTGGGAATGCACCCGCTTTTGCATCTCACCCCGCGCTGACCGACGCGCGACAGCTGCCCTCGTGGTTGCTGCGGGCGAGTTGATGGATGAATTCGCATTGGAGCATTTCGTCGGCGTGTTCTTTGACAAGATGGAGCGTGTCTTTGCGCTCAGCGCAATCGTGCCGGACGTTCTGGGCGTGTCGGAAGAAACCGATGCCGCGGGGGACCGGATCGCCGTTGGTACCTGGGAGATCACACCCGCCTGTATGGCGCGCAACCTCCGGCGGATCGGCGTCAGCCGTGAGACCTCCAAGGCCTGGTTCCACGCGTCCTTCAACCGCAATCTGCCGCCCATGACCGCGGAAATCGAATTCAAGCAATGCGCCTGACTGCGGTGATCTGACAAATCCGCACCAGCGCGCAGGACGCGCTGGTCCCTGTTGCGCGGCCCCTGTAGGGTCGCGCCATGACTTTGCCCGCCGTGACATTCTCTGACGATCAGGCCGCCGCCTATGACCGTGTGACGGAGGTGTTGCGCAGTGCCGGTGTTGATCTGGACGACCAGCTTTTGACACCGCCCCAAGGCAAGGCGGCGGCAGTTCTCGCCGTCACTGGCAAGGCCGGATCGGGCAAGACGCTGCTGCTGGCCCAACTCTACGAGGCGCTGCAGGATGCGGGCGTCGAAGTGGTCTCGGGCGACTACGAATCCCGCAAGCGACGTGACAAGCGTACCCTCGCCATCCTCGCGCCCACCAACAAGGCGGCCAGCGTGTTGCGCCTGCGCGGCGTGCCCGCCACCACGATCCACCGCATTCTCTATACCCCTGTTTATGACCCGGAATACGAACGGATCGCCGATTGGCTCGCGGGCAACGGGGAGCGGCCCGAGATCGAGGGGCTGACCGATCTGGCGTTGGACCGGGCAGAGGCCTTTTATGCCAGCAACAAATCCATCCCGGGGGCGCTGGCGGCGGCGGGCTTGCGCGGATCTGATTTCATCACCGGATGGAAACGGCGGGAGGAGCCGCTGGACATCGGCTTCATCGACGAATCGTCGATGCTGGATGACCGGCAATACGAGGACCTTTGCGAGATTTTCCCGACGCTGGTGCTCTTCGGCGATCCCGCACAGCTGGCACCGGTGAACCAGTCGGGCGCGATGGTCTTTGACAAGCTGCCCGCGCCCCGCGTGCTGGCGCTGGAACGGATCCACCGGCAAGAGGCGGATAACCCGATACTCGATCTGGCCCATGCGCTCGGCGATCCCGACCTCGGGTTCGAGCAGTTCGAGCGCATGGTCGAGCAGGCCGCCGCCCGAGACGAGCGGGTGGTCTGGGGGCAGCGTGTCGAGGTTGATCTGATGGCGCGCAGCCCGGTGCTGGTCTGGCGCAATGCCACGCGCATTCGGCTGATCAACGCCTTTCGGCAGGTGCATGGCGCGCCCGAGGATGCCCTGCTGGAGGGCGAGCCGCTGATTTGCGACGGGCTGGAGCTGCCGCTCAAACACCGCAAGAAGCGCCTCGATCTGGAGGCGCGGGGCCTCATCAAGGGCGCGCAGGTGATCTATCTGGGCGAGGGGCGCAAGCCGGGGTTCAGCCGGTTGCACGTCATGGGGGCGGAGGATCCGCGCGTCTCGGCCGCGTCCATCGTCAAGATCGAAAAGCCGGGAGAGGAGGAGCCGTTTATCCCCTTTGCCGCGCGCATGGGCGCCACCTTTCTGCACGGGGCGGCGGTGACCATCCACAAGGCCCAAGGCAGCCAGTGGGAGACGGTCCAGGTCTTTGCGCCGGACCTCTACGCCGCGGCCCGCATGGGGCGGTCAGAGGCCGGACAGCCGCTGTGGAAGCGTTTGGCCTATGTGGCGATCACCCGCGCGCAGGACCGGTTGATCTGGGTGGTGCGCAACCGTCTGGCGATGCCCAAGGGACCGCTGAGCGTGGATGATCTGCGCAGCCTTCCCGCAGCCCCGCTGTCGCTGTCTGAGCCGGAACCCGAAGGCGAATTCTAGTCTGGCCTTTGAGCCATCGGGCCCTGTGCTGCGTGCCACACCTCTGAGTGGGGTGCGTCAGGCCCGGAACAGGCGGAACACGGCGGAAGCTGCCCAGCCCGCCGCGATGGCGATGGCCAGTGACATCAACCCGTAGAGCAGCGGCTGATTGCGCGATAGCCCGAAGAGCCACCGTTCCAGCCCGACCTTCTGGACGTCGATCGTGGTATCGTAGCTGGAGACCACATTGCCGCCGCGTGTCAGGAAGATCCGCGTGGGGTAGGCGCCTTCGGTGAGCGCCGCGGGCAATCTGACAGCGGTGCGAAAGAGCGTCTGCTCGCTGACAGAGACCGCCCCTTCGCGCAGCTGGTAGACGTCGGCGCGGCTGCGAATGCGGATCAGCGCGTCGGTAAAGCTCTCGGCGTTTTCGATATGCGCGGGCGCCCCGACGGAGCGGATCGCCCGCGGGACGGAAATCGTGTGCCGCAGATCTTCGGTATTGCTCAGCACCTCGCGCAGCGGGCCGCTGGTCTGCACGGCGTAAAAACTGGGCGCGCGGTCCACCTCGACCGCGTCGGTGTTGACCCAGATCCCCAGACGCTTTTCCTTGCGGCGCACGGTCAGCGGCATGGACGGACCCGCGACGGTCACGATCACCTCGATGGGCGGGCCATCGGGGATCGTCTCCTCGCGCTTGACCGCGCCAAAGATCAGGATCTCGGTGCCGTCAAAGCTGGTGGTGATGGAGATGCTGTCCTGGCTGAGGCCCAGCACGACCTCTTCGGCCTCCACGGAGGGCGTAAGACACAGCAGCATCGCGATCAGGCTGAGAAGCGCCCTCAATGTCCCGCCGCCCCGATAGAGTAGAGCTCAGATGGCATCAGCAGCAGATCAAGCGCCAGCTTGCCGCAGACCGCCAGCACCATCAGCGCGAGCAGGATGCGGAGCTGCTCGGCCTTCATCTTGACGCCGATGCGGGTGCCGATTTGTGCGCCGATGACGCCGCCGACCAGCAGCAGCACCGCCAGCACGATGTCCACGGTAAAGTTGGTCGTGGCGTGCAGCAGCGTGGTGAAGGCCGTGACAAAGATGATCTGGAAGAGCGAGGTGCCGACGACAACCTTGGTGGGCATGCCCAGCAGATAGATCATCGCGGGCACCATGATAAAGCCGCCACCCACGCCCATGATCGCCGCGAGGATGCCCACAGCCACGCCAACGATCAGCGGCGGGATCACGGAGATATAGAGGCCGGAGACCCGGAACCGCATCTTGAACGGCAGACCGTGGATCCAGTTGTGTTTCTTGCGGGCGGGCGGCTTGCCGGATTTTGTCTTGCGGATGGCATTGAGGCTCTCGAAGAACATCAGACCGCCGATCACGCCCAGAAAGACCACGTAACACAGCTTGACCAGCAGATCGACCTGACCCTGCGCCTTGAGGTAGTTGAAGATGACAACGCCCAGGGCAGCACCGATCAGACCGCCGATGAGCAGCACCGTGCCCATCCTGAGATCGACGGTCTTTCGCTTGAGATGCGCCAGCACACCGGAGAAGGACGAGGCCACGATCTGGTTGGCTTCGGTCGCAACGGCGACGGCCGGCGGGATGCCGATGAAGAAGAGCAGCGGCGTCATCAGAAACCCGCCGCCGACCCCGAACATGCCCGACAGGATGCCCACAATCCCACCCAGGCCCAGCAACAAAAAGGCGTTGACCGAAACCTCGGCAATGGGCAGGTAGATTTGCATGGGTACTGTTAGAGCACAGGCAGGGTTAAAATCAATGCCCCGCGCTGCCGCGCAGCACTCAGGACCGACACTTCCTGCGAAACTGGCCTTACCGGCTCATCGTTCCTTGACGTAGGGTTGACCGCCAGCGCGGGGTGGGATGGCCTTGCCGACGAACCCTGCGAGTATGATGACCGTCATGACGTAGGGAAGTGCCCCCAGCAACGCGCCCTGGATCTTGAGACCCAAGAGCGCCTCGATCACGTCAGGACGGGTTTCCAGGGCACCGAAGAGACCAAAGAGCAGGGTGGCGTAAAGTGCGTACCAGGGCCGCCATTTCGCAAAGATCAGCGCCGCCAAGGCGATGAAGCCGCGGCCTGCGGACATGTCCTTGACGAACCCGGCCTGCAGGGCGGTGGAGAGATACGCGCCCGCGATCCCGCAGAGCACACCGCAGATCAGCACGGCAGCGTAGCGCAGCCCGACAACTGAGACACCGGCGGTATCGACGGCGGCGGGGTTTTCACCCACCGCCCTGAGGCGCAGCCCGAAGCGCGTGCGAAAGAGCACCCACCACGTCAGCGGCACACAGGCAAAGGCCAGATAAACGAGGATCGAATGGCCCGAGATCAGCTCCGCGTAGATGGGACCGAGCACGGGCACCCCGCTCAGCGCGTCGGCGAAGGGCAGGGTGATCGGCCCGAAGCGCGCGCCGCCCATCAGCGATGGCGTGCGGCCCCCTTGGCTGAACCAGTCCTGCGCGATGAGCACGGTGAGCCCCGCGGCCAGAAAGTTGATCGCCACGCCGGAGATCAGCTGATTACCGCGGAAGGTGATGGAGGCCAGCCCGTGCAGCAGGCTGAAGACCATGGAGGCAGCGATACCCGCGGCAAGGCCGACCCATACCGACCCGGTGAGCGCCGCGATGGCGGCGGAGAAGAAGGCCGCGGCCAGCATCTTGCCTTCAAGGCCGATGTCAAAGATGCCCGCACGCTCGGAGAAGAGCCCCGCGAGACAGGCCAGCAGCAGCGGTGTGGCCAGACGAACGGTGCTGTCGAGCAACTGGATAAGCGTCAGGAAATCCATCAGGCGCGGCTCCGGCGGAGCATCAGGAAGAGCCGCTCCAGCGGCATGCGAACCATGTTGTCGAGCGCACCGGTGAAGAGAATGACCAGCGCCTGAATCACGACGATCAGCTCTCGCGGGATCGACGTCCAGAGCGCCAGTTCCGCACCGCCCTGGTAAAGAAAGCCGAAGAGGATGGCCGCCAGCAGCACGCCGAAGGGGTGGCTGCGGCCCATCAGCGCCACGGCGATGCCGATGAAGCCTGCGCCTTCGACGGCGTTCAGGACCAGCCGTTCGGCCTCGCCCATGACATTGTTGATGGCCATCAGCCCGGCAAGACCGCCGGAGATCAGCATGGCGATCATGGTGATAGCGACAGGTGAGATGCCCCCGTAGCGGGCGGCGGGTTCGGATTTGCCGTAGCTGCGGATCTCGTAGCCCAGCCACGTGCGCCAGAGCAGGAACCACACCAGCACACAGGCCAGCAGTGCGATCAGAAAGGTGACGTTGGCGGGGGCTGATTTGGAAAAGGCGATGCCGAGGGGCGCGAGGATGTCGTGCAGCGTCGGCAGGTTGGTGGTGTCGGGAAAGCGCGCGGTTGCGGGGTCCATCTGGCCCGCCGGGCGCATCAGGTTCACCAGAACGTAGTTGAGCACGGCAGCGCCGATGAAATTGAACATGATGGTGGTGATGACGATATGGCTGCCCCGTTTGGCCTGCAGAAAGGCGGGGATCGCGGCCCAGGCAGCACCGAAGAGCGCGCCCGCAAGCGAGGCGCCGAGGAGCGCGAGGCTCCAATGCGGCCACGGGATGAGCAGGCAGGCAAGCGCGACGCCGAGGCCCCCCAGCATGGCCTGGCCTTCGCCCCCGATGTTGAAGAGCCCCGCGTGGAAGGCCACGGAGACGGCGAGACCGGTAAAAAGGAAATTGGTGGCGTAGTAGAGCGTGTAGCCCCAGCCGTAGGTGCTGCCCAGAGCACCGGTGACCATCAGATTGACGGCCTCCAAGGGATCTTCTCCGATGGCCAGGATCACGAGGGCGGAGAGCACGGCGGCGAGGATCAGCGAGATCAGCGGCACCAGCGCCACCTCGGCCCATTTCGGCATCACGTCCATCGGGGCGCTCCATTGGTTGACGGGTGGCGCAGCGGTTGGCCCTGAGGGGGTTTCACCCCCGGCGCTGGCGCGCCTCCCCCAGAGTTTATCTGGCAAAGTGAGGGAGCGGTCATGCGGCGACCCCTGCCATCAGCAGGCCGAGTTCTTTTTCGTCTGTCTGGGCCGAGAGGCGCTCGCCCATGATGGTGCCGTCGAACATGACCGCGACCCGGTCGGCCAGGGCGAGAATTTCTTCGAGTTCCACCGAGACCAGCAGCACGGCCTTGCCCTTGTCGCGCAGGGCCACGATTTGCTGGTGGATGAATTCGATGGCGCCGATGTCCACGCCGCGGGTGGGCTGGCCCACGAGCAGCAGATCGGGGTCGCGTTCGATTTCGCGCGCCAGCACGATCTTTTGCTGGTTACCGCCGGAGAAGTTCTTGGCCGCCAGCGCGGGATTGGGGGGGCGCACGTCGAAGCGCGCCATTTTTTCTTCGGTCTCGGTGCGGATACGGGCGTTGTTGAGCAGGAGACCCGATTGATAGCCCGGGTCGCGGTGGTAGCCGAAGGCGGTGTTTTCCCAGGCGGAGAAGTCCATGATGAGGCCTTCACGCTGCCGGTCTTCTGGCACATGGGCGATGCCGCGGGCGCGGCGGGCGCGGCCGTGCGCGTCTTTGCCCGCCAGATCAAGGGGTTGGCCGTTGATGTGGATCTCGCCCGTGGCTTCGGCGTAGCCGCCCAGCACTTCGAGCAGTTCAGATTGGCCATTGCCCGCAACCCCCGCGAGGCCGAGGATCTCGCCCGCGCGGACCTGCAGATCAATGCCCTTGAGACGCTCCACGCCGCTTTCGTCGCGGACCCGCAGGCCCTTTATGTCGAGCACGACCGGTCCCGGTGTGGCGGGTGTTTTGTCAACGCGCAGCAAGACCTTACGCCCCACCATGAGTTCGGCGAGCTCGGCGGGCGAGGTCTCTGACGTCTTGACCGTCGCCGTCATCTCACCCCGGCGCATCACGCTGACCGTGTCCGTCGCTTCCATCACCTCGCGCAGTTTATGGGTAATGAGGATGATGGTCTTGCCCTCGGTCCGCAGGCGGTCGAGGATGCGGAAAAGCTGATCGGCCTCTGCCGGGGTCAGCACGCCAGTGGGTTCATCGAGGATCAGGATATCCGCCTGACGGTAGAGTGCCTTGAGGATCTCTACCCGCTGCTGCATGCCGACACCCAGATCCTGGATCACCGCATCGGGATCGACGTTCAGACCGTATTCATGCTCCAGTTCCAGCAGCGATTTGCGGGCTTTGGCGAGAGAGGGCCTGAGCAGCCCGCCGTCTTCGGCCCCCAGAATGATGTTTTCCAGCACGGTGAAGTTCTCGACCAGCTTGAAGTGCTGGAACACCATGCCGATGCCGGCGGCGATGGCGGCCTGGCTGTCAGGAATGTCAGTGCGTTTGCCTGCGATAAACACCTCGCCCGCATCTGCCTTGTAAAACCCGTAAAGGATCGACATCAGCGTCGATTTGCCCGCCCCATTCTCGCCGATGATACCGTGGATCGTGCCGGGCATCACGCGGATCGAGATGTCCTTGTTGGCCTGCACCGGACCGAAGGCCTTGGAGATGCCCTTCAGTTCAATTGCGGGTGCAGTGCCGGGGGCGGCAGTTGCCTGCCGCCCGCCCGTGTCGTCCGTGCCCATCCTTTAGAAGCTCAGGGCAGGGCAGCTGTCGTCCGAGGTGTAATCATGCACCGCAAGCTCGCCCGAAGCGATCTGTTCGGCGGCGGCATCAACGGCGGCCTGCATGCTATCGTCGACCAGCTCGGCGTTGTTTTCGTCCAGTGCGTAGCCCACGCCACCGTTGGCCAGGCCCATGACGTTAAACCCTTTTTCCATGCCGGGTCCGTCGGTCATCGCCTGATAGACGGCATTGTCCACACGCTTGAGCATGGAGGTCAGGACCTTGCCCGGATGCAGATGGTTCTGGTTGCTGTCCACGCCGATGGAGAGGATATCCTCGTCCGCAGCCGTTTGCAGCACGCCCACACCGGTGCCGCCGGCCGCAGCATAAACCACATCGGCACCCTGGCTGATCTGCGCCTTGGTCAGCTCGGATCCCTTGACGGGGTCATTCCAGGCGGCGGGTGTCGTGCCGGTCATGTTGGCGATCACCGTTGCATCGGGGTTCACCGCCTTGACGCCCTGGGCATAGCCGCAGGCGAATTTGCGGATGAGCGGGATGTCCATGCCGCCGATAAAGCCCACAGTGCCGGAGGCGGACGCTTTGGCCGCCAGCATGCCCACCAGGTAGGAGCCTTCGTGCTCGTTGAACACCACCGAGCGGACGTTGGGGGCATCCACCACCATGTCGATGATCACGAAATCTGTCTCAGGGTAGTCGCCCGCGACCTGGCCAAGCGCGTCACCGAAGGCAAAGCCGGTCATGACGATGGGGTTTGCACCTGCCTCGGCAAAGCGGCGCAACGCCTGCTCTCGCTGGGCTTCGGATTGCAGTTCGATGTCGCGGAAAGTGTTGCCCGTCTCTTCGGCCCAGCGGGTGGCACCATTATAGGCGGCCTCATTGAAGGATTTGTCGAATTTTCCACCGAGATCAAAGATCAGCGCGGGCTCTGCCAAGGCCGCGCCCGCCGAAAGTGCGAGTGCCGCTGTCGCGCCGAGGAATTTTTGCAGTGAGGTCATGGATGAAGTCTCCCAGGTTGTCGTCTTTTTGTCTGCGGCCTGTCCGGTGGCGGCGACCGCTGCCCGATCTGGGCAGAAAAGTTAATGGTCGGTAGTTTAGGGCCTAGCGGGCGGGGCGGGTCAACCGGTTTTTCCTGCTTTCCCGGGGGATTGCCGCATGTGACGTGGGGGGAGTGCTGCGCGCATCAGCACAGCGTCCACGGCTGCGGCACCGGGGCGGGCGTAGTAACCGCTGCGCCGGGCGTGCTCCGTGAGCCCATGCCTTTCATAGAGCCGTCGGGCCGGGACGTTGTCTGCGGCCACTTCGAGGAAGACTTGTGTGGCCTCCGTGCCGCTCAGCCAGTCGTGCATCAACGCGCTGGCGATACCCTGCCTGTGATGGTCAGGTTGCACGGCGAGGGTGAGCAGTTCCGCCTCATCCGCGATGGTGCGCACCAGCGCAAAGCCGTGGGGGCGGTGTAGCAGTGTCGTATGAGCGGAGGACAAAAGGTCAGAGAATTCAGCGGCCTGCCAGGCGCGATCTGTTGTGAAGGCAGCGCGGTGCAGGGCGGCGAGCGCGTCCGGTGTCACGGCAGGATCAGAGGTGCCGCGTCGCGGGCGGGGGCTGCATCGGCAGGGCGCAGGTAGAGAGGGGCAGGGCGCGGCTGCGGATCTTGGTATCTCTGTGCGGTCAGCCGGGCGATGGCCTCAGCCGTTGGATAGCGCGGCGGAACACCGCCCGCGCCGATGCGGGGACCCTCGTGCGGCGCGACAGCGTCCTCCGGGACGAGGTCCGGCGGGGCAGTTGTGTTGCGATCAAAGCGTTGAACATAATGAAAGCCGCGGCGGGCGGGCAGGACGCAGGTGCAGGGGCCGTTCTGGCCAAGACGTAGGGCGTCGAATCCTGATATACCGACCGCAGGCACACCGAGCCCGAGCGCCAGACCTCGGGCGGCGCCGACGGAGATGCGGATGCCGGTAAAGTTGCCGGGGCCGACGCCGACACCGATGGCCGCGAGCGCCTCGAAGGGGAGGCCTGCCTGCGACATGAGCTCCGTGCACAGGCCCATCAGACGCTCTGCCTGGCCTTTGGTCATGACCTCCTGGGCCTGAGCGAGAGTACGTCCATCCGCGTAGACTGCCACTGCGCAATGGGCAGTGGCCGTGTCGAAGGCAAGAATGGGGGTGTCTGGCAAGCGGCTCATTTCAAATGATTTTCCAGATTGAGACTGGCGCGTGCGCTGGCGCCCTGTCGGGGAAGATCATCCGTGAGGTGGAGCCATGGCAGCCTTGACGCGTGGTGCGAATGCAAGCACGGGGGCAGTTCGGCCGCCTGGTCCAGAAGGCCCAGCGGCACGTAGAGCTGACCCGGCAGATAGGCATAGCACGCAGCCAGCTGGGTGCCGCAAGCGGTGCAAAACCAGCGCTCCACCCCTTCGACGTGAGACACCGGTGGGCCGAGCGCTGGGGCGAAGGTGACGACTGATGGATCAAAAGCGGCAAAGGCTGCGACAGGTGCGCCAGAGAGGCGGCGGCAATCCGAGCAATGACAATAGGAGACGGTTTGAGGCACACCGGCGTTTAGCCTGACGGCGCCGCAATAGCAGCGTCCGGTGATCCGGACGACCTTGGTCGGGACGTGGTCAGGTTGCGACAGGACGCACTTCCGTCACTTCGGGGATGTAGTGGCGCAGCAGGTTTTCGATGCCCATTTTCAACGTCAGGGTCGAGGAGGGGCAGCCCGCGCAGGCACCCTGCATGTGCAGGTACACAACGCCACGATCAAACCCGTGAAAGGTGATGTCGCCGCCATCCTGAGCTACCGCAGGGCGCACGCGGCTATCCAGAAGCTCTTTGATTTGGCCCACAATGGCGCCGTCCTCGCCCGTGTGCTCGGCGTGGCCCGACGCTGGTGTGTGATCCCCTGCCATGACCGGCTGATCAGACTGGAAATGCTCCATGATCGCGCCAAGAAGGGCGGGTTTGATGTGATCCCATTCCACCGCATCGGCCTTGGTGACGGTCACGAAATCGGTCCCGAAAAAGACACCCGTCACCCCCTCGACCGCAAAGATCCGCTGTGCCAGCGGCGACTTGTCCGCGGTGTCGGCTGTCGGAAAATCTGCGGTTCCCATCTCCAGCACGGTCTGACCGGGCAGGAATTTCAGGGTCGCTGGATTGGGGGTCGATTCGGTCTGGATGAACATGATCTCTCTCCTGAGCTTGGATCAGATATGCGGATCACGGCGCGCGAAGTCAAGGATTGGAACGATTCTAAAGTAAGCTGCGCAGGGAGTGCCTGCGGCGCGATTTGAAGCATGGCGAAGGGGAGGACGGTTAGGAGCAGGGTTAACAGACGGTTTTTGCGGCAAAACCCACCGTTGGTATTATTTTGGCGTGCGCGTTCGTAACCTGCGCTGCAAGCCCGAAGTGGCGATGCCGACAGGCGGACAAATCGCTGAGGAGGTCAATCCACGGCCAGCAACATGCCGTCCATTGATGGCCAGTGCGGCGGTTGAGCTCGCGGTGGAATGACTTTGCAAAGTCATTGAACCGGCTTTGCAAAGCCGGTTGTCCGCCTCAGGTGATCGCTTCGAGTCGTTCCTTGCTGAGATCGCCTGGCACGATGGTCATGGGCACCGGCAAGGTGCCTGCGCTCTTTGTCAGCTGTGTGACCAGGGGTCCGGGCCCCTTTTTGTCTATGCCAGCGCCCAGGACCAGCACGCCAATTTCGGTATCATCGTGGATCTGGGCGAGGATCTCGCTCACCGGCTCGCCCTCGCGGATCACCAGTTCCGGATCGATCCCCTGCCGGTCGCGCATCCATTTGGCAAAGACCTCGAAATGCACCTCGATGCGCTCACGCGCCTCTTCGCGCATCACATTGCCGACACCGATCCAGTGGTTGAAATCATCGGGGGGGATGACGGACAGGATCTCGACCCCCCCACCGGTATTGGCCGCCCGCATGGCGGCAAACCGCATCGCGTTGAGACACTCGCGGCTGTCATCCAGCACCACCAGAAACTTGCGCATCCCAGACTGCCCTTCCTTGCTTGGGCTGATCATGACGGCTGTTCCTCCCGCGCGCAATCGCAATCTGCGCGGGTGTTGCTGTGCTCAGAAGGGCTCTGATGCGGCCCAGTCCCAGTACATCTCGCGCAGTCGGCGGGCGACGGGGCCGGGTTGGTACCGGGTGTCCTCGAAAGCCGTCACAGGCGTGATCTTATTCATATTGCCGGTGGCAAAGACCTCTTCTGCCGCCTCGAAATCGGCAAAGCTCAGGGTCGCTTCATGCACCCCGATCCCCTCGGCGCGCAAATGCGTGATGTGCCGGGCGCGGGTGATCCCGGACAAAAACGTACCATTGGGGGCAGGCGTAAAGACCGCGCCGTCGCGCGCCATGAAGATGTTGGAGGTGGCGGTTTCGGCCACATTGCCCAGCATGTCCGCCACCAGAGCATTGGCGAAACCACGGCCACGGACCTCGGCCAACATGCGCGCGTTGTTGGGGTAAAGACAGCCCGCCTTGGCATCGACCACCGCATTCTCCTGCACGGGTCGGCGGAACCGGGTGCGGCCCAGGGTGAGCGTGGCCTCCGGTGGGGCGAGGGGGATCACCTCCAGGCTGATGGCAAAGCCTGTGGCATCCGGTTGGGGGACAATAGCCGTGGCGTCACCATCAATCGCCCAGTACATGGGTCGGATATAGACGGCCTCCTCGGGACCGTACCGGCCCAGCCCGTCGCGGATGATTTGCACCATCTGCTTAGTCGTGACCGTCGGTGTGATCATCAGGGCGCGAGCCGAGCGGTTGACCCGGTCGCAATGGGCGGCCAAATCCGGCGCGCGCCCGTTCATGAACCGGGCCCCGTCGAAAACGCTCGTCCCCAACCAACTGCCATGGTCCGCCGCACGCATCACCGGCACATCGCCGTCGTGCCATCGCCCGTCAAAATAGGTGGAAATCCTGGTGCCGATGCTCATGGCGGGGGTCTTTCTGTTAGCGCGCCTTGTAGACGCCTTCGGGCAGATCGAGTGCCGCGGTTAGGTCGCGCCATTGCTCGGGGGACAGGGTGATCGACAGTGTCCGATCCAGCCGTGCGTCATACTGGTTGAGGATGATCGCGCTTTCCGTGGCGTGGACGGTGACGTCCTCCTGCAGCGGGGTGGCGCCGTCATCCACGAGGGTAATCACGGTCGCATCAAACTCATGCTCAATGGTAAACATGGCGCGAGAGTATCCGCTGATCGTGGTGATGCAAGAGGACAAAGCGCCGTGATCGGGGTGGTCGCTGCGGATCAGGGTGCTAAACTGCGACGCAAAGACGTCTTTGAAGGAGGCACCTCATGCCGTGGAAGCCCTTTGTCGCAGGTATCGCCTTGGTGGCACTGGCGGCGTGCGAGCCAGTCAGTACGACCCAGATCACGGCAGGCCCGGGTAGCGGGCCGGTGCCCCGCGCGACGGCCACGAATTTCGCGCAGGTCGTGCGCACGGTCGAACCGGTGGCGGAGCGCGAATGCCGGGCACGCACATCGGGGCAGAACTGCGATTTTCGGATTGTGATCGTCGGCGATGCCAACGCACCCCCCAATGCCTTTCAGACGCTGGACAAGAACGGTCGACCTATCATCGGCTTCACGCAAGCGCTGATCAAGGACGCGCGTAATGTCGACGAGCTGGCCTTTGTGATGGGGCACGAGGCCGCGCACCATATCGCGGGACATATCTCGCGCCAGCAGCAGAATGCCGTGGCGGGTGCGGTGATCGCTGGCAGCCTCGCGGTATTGCTGGGAGGGACTGGCGAGGCCGTTCAATCAGCGCAGCGGACCGGTGCCCGGGTGGGCGCGCGCACCTACTCCAAAGATTTTGAGCTTGAGGCGGATGCCCTGGGCACCGTCATTACCCATCGGGCGGGTTTCAACCCTGTGCGCGGGGCGGAGTTCTTTACGCGTATTCCGGACCCGGGCGACCGTTTCCTTGGCACTCATCCGCCCAACCGGCAGCGGATCGACATTGTGCGCCGCACGGCCTCGCAGCTCTGACGACGGGGCTCACTTCTCCGCGGATGTCGAACAGCCGCTGCGGGCGATGCGGCGGCGGTGCGCGCGGTAGAGCAGGGGCGCCAAAACCCTTTCGTAAATCAGGTTGGCGAGCCCGTATATCCCAGGCAGGCTGACGAGCCGGGCCAGCCAGCGGTAGCGGGGCAGCGCCCGCCAGAGAGCAACGAAGGCTGGCAGACCGGCAAGGATCTCTCCCTGCTTGCGCACATGCAGACGGCGCGCGGCGGCATCAGCCGTGACCCCCCACTCCTGCAGATGTGCTGCACTGAGGTCGGTATAGCGCAGCGGCAAGGCCTGCGCCTTGGTCAGCCGGGCGTAGTGATCTATTTCTCGCCGACAGACCGGGCAATCCGCGTTGTAGAGAACTTCTGTTTCGCTCATGATACCTGAGATAGGGCAGGTCGTGCGCCGGGCATGCGCCGCAGTGTCGCAGGTGTTTGCACGGTGCGTGGGGTGGAACATACTGCGAACATCTTCTTTATCTCGGGCGGCGGGCGATGTAGGGTGACAGCATGAGCGATTTTGACGAAATGGATGCTTTCGAAGGCGCATCCCTGTCGGCCCGCGCCATGGCAGCGCGGCCTGCGCCCTATCTCGAGGGGCTGAACCCGGCACAGCGCGCCGCCGTAGAGCAGCTCGATGGGCCGGTCCTGATGCTGGCGGGGGCAGGGACGGGCAAGACGCGGGCGCTGACTGCGCGGATCGTGCATCTGCTGATGCAGCGCCGGGCGCGCCCCAACGAGATCCTGGCCGTGACCTTCACCAATAAGGCGGCGCGCGAGATGAAGACGCGGGTCGGCAAGATGCTGGGCCAGCCAGCCGAGGGGATGCCCTGGCTTGGGACCTTCCACGCGATCTGCGTCAAGCTGCTGCGCCGACACGCGGAATTGATTTCCCTGCCAGCGCGCGGCGGGGCGGGAATGGCTTTGCAAAGCCATTCGCCCGGGCCCGAGGGCAGCGCGCCGTCCGGACCGCATCTCAAATCCAATTTCACCATATTGGATACCGATGACCAGTTGCGGCTTCTCAAGCAGCTGGTGGCGGCGGACGGGATCGATGACAAGCGCTGGCCCGCGCGGCAGCTGGCCAGCATCATTGATGGTTGGAAGAACCGCGCGCTGACGCCGGACAAGGTGCCCGCGGCGGATGCGGGGGCGTATAATCACCGCGGCGTGGCGCTTTATGCGCAGTACCAGCGGCGGCTGATCGAGCTGAACGCCGTGGATTTCGGCGATTTGCTGCTGCATATGGTCACGATCTTTCAGACCCACCCGGATGTGCTGGAGCAATACCGGCGCTGGTTCGCCTACATCCTCGTGGACGAGTATCAGGACACCAATGTGGCGCAGTATCTGTGGCTGCGGCTGCTGGCGGGCGGTCACCGCAATATTTGCTGCGTGGGAGATGACGACCAGTCGATCTATGGGTGGCGCGGCGCGGAAGTGGGCAATATTCTGCGGTTCGAGACAGATTTCCCCGGCGCCCACGTGGTGCGGCTGGAGCAGAATTACCGCTCCACCCCGCATATCCTTGCCGCCGCCTCCGGTGTGATCGCGGGCAATCAGGGGCGGTTGGGCAAGACGCTCTTTACCGATCTGACCGAGGGCGAGAAGGTCCGGCTGATCGGTCATTGGGACGGGGAGGAGGAGGCCCGCTGGATCGGCGAGGAGATCGAGGCGGCTCAACGCGGCACCCGCGGCATGGCGCCCTGCGGTCTCGACCGGATGGCCATTCTGGTGCGCGCCAGCCACCAGATGCGCGCGTTCGAGGACCGGTTTCTGACCATCGGCCTGCCCTACCGCGTTATCGGCGGGCCACGCTTCTACGAGCGGATGGAGATCCGCGACGCCATGGCCTATTTCCGCGTCGTGGTCAGCCCGGAGGATGATCTTGCATTCGAGCGGATCGTGAACACCCCCAAACGCGGCCTCGGCGACAAGGCGCAGCAGACCATCCAGCGCATGGCGCGCAGCAATGGCATCAGCCTTGTGGAGGGCGCGCGGCTCTGTGTCGAGACCAAGTCCATCGGTGGCAAGGGCGGGGCGGCGTTGGCACAGCTGGTCGAGGGGCTGGACCGCTGGCGGCGGATGCTTGGGTCGGCGGATTTGAGCCATATGGAACTGGCCGAGGTCATTCTGGACGAAAGCGGCTACACCGCCCACTGGCAGAATGACAAGACGCCCGAGGCGCCTGGGCGGCTGGAAAACCTCAAGGAGCTGATCAAGGCGCTGGAAGCCTTTGAGAACCTGCAAGGGTTTCTCGAACACGTCAGCCTGATCATGGACAATGGCAGCGATGATGGGGGCGAAAAGGTCTCCATCATGACGCTGCACGCGGCAAAGGGACTGGAGTTCCCCATGGTGTTTCTGCCTGGCTGGGAGGACGGGCTCTTTCCCTCGCAGCGGTCCATGGACGAGAGCGGCGTGAAGGGTCTGGAGGAGGAGCGGCGGCTGGCCTATGTGGGGATTACACGCGCCGAAGAGATCTGCACCATCAGTTTCGCGGCCAACCGGCGAGTGTTCGGGCAATGGCAATCCTCGATGCCGTCGCGGTTCATCGACGAATTGCCCGACGCGCATGTGGAGGTGCTGACGCCCCCCGGGCTCTACGGCGGCGGATATGGAGCCGCGGGCATGCAACCGCTGCGGTCGGATCTGGCAGAGCGGGCAGCGGAGGCGAATGTCTATAACTCACCGGGCTGGCGGCGGTTGCAGGAGCGTAGCCAGCAGCGTCCCGTCAGCCAGCCACGCGAGAGCAAGAATACCGTGATCGACATGAACGCGGTGTCGAGCTTTACGGTGGGCGAGCGGGTCTTTCACCAGAAATTCGGCTACGGCGCTATTCTGGCCATTGAAGGCGACAAGCTGGAGATCGCCTTTGAGAAGGCGGGTACCAAGAAGGTGGTGGCGAAATTCGTCAGCGGCTCGGATGAAGTGCCGTTTTGACCAGCAGCTCCAGGTGATCACAAGGGGGGAGCGTCCTCGCCGCCATCGAGGCGGCTCGGACGCTGCCCGGCCTATGGGGCCGGGGGCGCTGCGTCGCCTCCACGCGTCAGATGCGTGCGGTGCCGCGCAGGGCAGCGGCCTCGAAGCGGCGCAGGATCGGGCGGGCTGCGGGAATGTCGGTTTTGCCGCGCTGTAACTCCGGAAGGATCTGCAGCAACTCGCTGTATGTCTCGTGATCAGCTTCCAGAATATAGTCGCCAGCGTAGAAGCTTTCGAGTTGCGCGCCGCCGGAGAAAACCACTTCGTGCCGGTCGAACATCACGTGATAATAGGTGACCGCTTCGCACGGGTCGGGGCGGATCGCAGCCCCGTCGATGAGATGCGCGGCGGCGCAGAGCACTTCGGGCGCTTGCAGCAGCATCTCGCAGCGCCAGCCGCTGAGCAGCACACGGTGTTGCGGTGACAGGCGGATGGCGCGGGTGTTGCCGATGCTGCCGGGCGCAAAACGTACCGGTGCCAGTTTGCCCAGACCTGGTACCCGCCGACTGCCGATCCAGCGGATCGGTTGCGCGCCGTGATCGGCTGTCTCCACCAGATCGCCGACGGCCAGTTCCTCCACCGCGACCTCGCCGCCTGGGGTGCACAGGGGCGTACCTGCGGCAAAACAGGGCACGGTGACGCTGTTGATATTGAGATAGGTGAAGCTGCGCCCGTTGGGCAGGGTTACGTTGCCACCCGTGGGTGAGAAAGGGTTCACCACGGAGCCTTCGGGCAGGGTCAGGCTGTCATTCCCGGGACCACCGTTCACGAAACCGGTATTAAGCCCCGCGATGATCGTGTCGTCTCCACGCCCACCCTGCAGCGTGCCGCTGCCTTCCTCTGCAAAGAGCGTGTCGTTACCATTGCCACCGTAGAGGTTGTTGTTACTGGCACCGCCCCGCAGGATGTCGTCGCCATCTTGGCCGCGGATGTTATTGCTGCCGCTGCCACCGGTGAGCACATCGTTGCCCGCGCCACCCTCGATCGTGCCGCCCAAGGCGCCATCGTCGGTGAAGGTATCATTGCCCGCACCGCCGATGTATCCGCGCGCGTTCAACCCCACGGAGCCGCTCACCGCGTTGTCTGCATCATTGCCCAGGAACTGCACAAACTGGCTGAAGGACCCGCCAGTGAGGTCACCGTCATCGTAGCGGGTGATGGCCCCGGTGGTGGTGTCGGTAAATCGGATGCCCGTCCCCGTCAGAACGATTTGAAAGCGGTCATCGACCTGGGTCGTGTCGAGGGTGCTGTCGCGGTCGATGGTCAATGCGGCCCAAAAGGACGGATTCTGGATGTCCGCATCTGTTATCCGCAGGAAAACCGGCACGTAGAGCTCACGTCATGGGGTCAGCGCATCTTGTCATGCGACGGTAAGCGAAGGGATGGTCCGCGTCACTCGAAACCCTAACAAAACGTTAACGTCGGCTGAAAACCGTTGCATATCTGGCAGATGGGTCGTGGTGGAGCGCGCACGCGCGTCTTGCATCGCAGCCGTGTCGTGGGGGGAGCCGGTTTAGACATGGGACAAAAAAAGACGGCACCTGGGAGGAGGTAGGTGCCGTCTTCTTGATCTGTCACAGCGGTCAGGGAGGAGGTGGACCCCTGTGACATATATCGTCCCGACCCTGAAAGGCCCGGGTCTTCACGGCAGCAGCACCCGGGAGGAGGTGGATGTTGCTGCCTTGTGTCAGACGCCCCAGGGAGGAGGAGAGGCACGTCTGATCCTGGTGACCCACCCGCGGCGACCTTCTGGCCGGAGAGGGGGGCGCGCGACCAACGGACCGCGCTGTCATTCACAGCGACGACACCCGGGAGGAGGTGGATGCCGCCGCATTGTAACGAACGCCCTAGGGAGGAGGTGGGCGCCCGATCCTGTTGCAGAACCTGCCCCGGTCACCGGATGCCCGAACGGGCTGGCGAGGGGCAGCATTGTCTGGCATGAGAGGCGTGAAAGTCTTGCCGTGTGCCAGTGTCTGCGTCGTGTTGAGTAGTAATTTAGCTTTATGCTGCAATTGCACAATAGACGGCTTTACAATGCTGCTATGCAGAAAATGCATAGGCGAAACACGATATATTTTTTCGTTTTGCTATAGGGTTAGGCAGAAAAAGCGGTTTTGCTGCAGGCGCGTAATAAGCTGCCTCGCAAAGTGGCAGAGATGAGGAGAAAGCGAGCATGTCGATAACAAAGGCCGACGTGGAGGCCGCACTGGCCCGGGTGAACCTGCCCGATGGTCGTGACCTCCTGGCCCATGATTTGATTCGGGCGTTGACGGTGGAGGCGGGCACCGTGCGTTTCGTGATTGAAGCGCCCAGCCCCGAGGTCGCGCGTCAGATGGAACCACTGCGCGCGGCCGCTGAAAAGGTTGTGGCGGAACTGGCAGGGGTGTCCAGCGTATCGGCCCTGTTGACGGCGCACGGTCCGGTCGCGAAACCGCCTGCACCCAGCCTCAAGATCGGCGGCCACCCCAAGCCACAGGCGGGCCCCACCAAGCCCACGGGCGTGCAGCGGATCCTGGCCATCGGCTCCGGCAAGGGCGGCGTGGGTAAATCCACCGTGTCCTCGAACCTTGCCGTGGCGCTGGCGCGCGCCGGGCGCAAGGTCGGGCTGCTCGATGCGGATATCTACGGGCCAAGCCAGCCGCGCATGATGGGCGTGAACAAGCGCCCCGCCAGCCCCGACGGCAAGACCATCATTCCCCTGCATGCCCATGGTGTCACGCTGATGTCCATCGGCTTCATGATGGAAGAAGGCAAGGCCGTGGTCTGGCGCGGCCCGATGCTGATGGGCGCGCTGCAGCAGATGCTAGGGCAGGTGGAATGGGGCGCGTTGGACGTGTTGCTGGTCGATCTGCCACCCGGGACGGGCGATGTGCAGCTGACTTTATGTACCAAATCCGAACTCACCGGCGCCATCGTCGTCTCCACCCCGCAGGACGTGGCGCTGATCGACGCGCGCAAGGCACTCGATATGTTTGATACGCTGAAAACGCCGGTGCTGGGGCTGATCGAGAATATGTCGATGTTCGTCTGCCCGGACTGCGGGGCCGAGCACCAGATCTTTGGTCAGGGTGGTGTCGCGGCGGAGGCGGAAAAGCTGGGCGTGCCGCTTCTGGGCGCGCTGCCCATCGATCTGGAGACCCGGCTGGCGGGCGACGGCGGCACGCCCGTGGCTGCGGGCGAGGGGCCTATGGCCGACGCCTACGCGCGGATTGCGGATGGTTTGATCAGAGGCGGGATGGCTTAGGTCAGCGGGCGTCCCTCTATCAGGTGCCCGTAAAGTGTGCTGAGCACACTTAAATAGAGCAGAGACTGAAAGACAAAAATGCACGGCGCAAGCGCGAGACCCAGGAAAGGCATCGCCGCGAGGACGCCAACGGAGATCGCCCATACACTTGCGTTGAGAATGCCCAGAAGCGCTGCGGTCCAGAAAAGGTCCTTCGAGGCAGCGCGCGTGGCAGCCCAGCTCTGCGTAATCCCCATATGGTCTCCGACCGACACAGCGGGCAGCATCAGGCTCAGGCGCAAGCCGATCCACGAGATAACAATGGAGATGAGCGTATTGATCCCGCTCGCGACCCAGGATCCTCGCCCAGTGCTGGACTCCGCTATGCCGGTACCGACGCCGCCCACGAAGCCGATAGGAAGGCTGATGATTAGGAGTAGTAGAACGAGAAGCGCACACCGCCAGAGATAGCGATTTAATGTGCCCTTCACCGGTTTCATCACGTCATCGCGCGCATGATCAGGAACGAGAGCATGTCGGTGCCACATCACTGCAAACAGAGAAAAGCCTCTGAGCAAGATGGCGAACCCCGGTAGGGTTAAGGCCAGCAGCAACAAGTTCGACCGACTTGCCTCCACCGGCATACTCGCACCAAGGAAGATTGCGCCACCCACGAGAAGGCCGCCGACGATGTAGGTCACGACGCCGGGAAGAATGACCCGCAGCGTCTGGCGGGGCTGCGCAAAAATCAGACGGAAGGCGCGGCTTAGAATGGCGATGGGTAGGTTCATATCAGTCGTCTTTGAAAAACTGTCGTTATGTCGCTAGTCGCAAGTGCTGCCAGTTGACAGGACGACCGACGTCTATGGTTAATTTCCGGGGATGGGAATACGTGGGATAGCGTTCGTAGCTCCCGCTTCTGAGCCGCTGTCAGGCTTCTTGATTCGGCTTCGCGCCTTGCTTTATTGATAGATCCGACAAGAACAGAAAAAGAACACGTGATCCAGCCTGTTACTGCGATAAAGTTTTCTGGGAAATCATGGGCGAATACGTGCCCAGTACTGTTGTCCATATATAGTATAAGACAAGAGATCATATACAATTTGTGTCAGAATTCTACCATTGCTTGGGATCAGAGCGTCTTTCGTTAAGCCATATCCGGCTTTGTTAGGAAATCCATAACTAAAAATCCCTTGTCAGCCCATGGTTTCCCACTGTATCCCTATTGCATCAGATGAGATCGAGACCGGGGCAGCAAACGACCCCAAGCTCAATAAAACTCAAGCAGGTTCATACAGGCACCTCGCTTTCATCCGACCAAAGAGATCCGGCGCGCGAGCGAGCAGACATCCCCCCAAGGTGGCGCGCGCAGCTGGACCAACCCCGCAGATGCGGGACGAGGGCGGCGGGTTGATCAGTGGCAGCAGATCAACCCGCCGTTTCCATTTAATACAAGGGGGATACGCATCATTTCTTATGTGGTGCATGAAGTTGGGATAAGGCAGTGAGCCGCAGGTTCAGAGGCGAAAGCCATCACAAGGTCGATAGTAAGGGGCGGGTCTCCATTCCCGCCACTTTCCGCCGTGTGATCGAGGCCGCCGATCCCAACTGGACCCCGGGCGATGCCCCCGAACTGGTCATCGTCTACGGCGATCACCGCCGCAACTATCTCGAATGCTACACCATGCAAGCCATCGAAGAGGTCGACGCCAAGATCGACGCGCTGCCGCGCGGCGCGATGGAACGAAAGATGCTGCAGCGGCTCTTTCATGGCCAGTCCTTCCCAACATCCGTGGATGAAACTGGCCGCATCGTCCTGCCCGCCAAGCTGCGCCAGAAGATCGGCCTGACGCATGAGGCCTTCTTTATCGCCGCCGGGGACACGTTCCAGATCTGGATGCCCGAGACCTACGAGGCCGAAGAGGCCGCGCGCACCGAGGCCTGGCTCGATGATTTGCCCGACGATGTGGATCCGCTGGTCTTTCTGGACGGCCCGAAGGAGGGGTGAGACATGGCCGCTGCCACAGCCTCCGACATTCCGCATATCCCCGTTCTGCTCCCCGCGATCCTGCGCGCCGTGGATCCGGTCACGGGCGTCTGGCTTGATGGGACGTTTGGCGCGGGCGGCTACACCCGCGGGTTGCTGAAGGCCGGTGCCGCCCGCGTCATCGCCGTGGACCGGGACCCTTTGGCGTTCGAGATGGCCGCGGACTGGCTGGCCGCGGAGCCGCGTATCACCCCGCAGCAGGGCGTCTTTTCCGACCTCGACACCTATGCGCAGGACTTGGACGGCATCGTGCTGGATCTCGGCGTCTCCTCCATGCAGCTGGACCGGGCCGAGCGTGGTTTTTCCTTCATGCGCGACGGACCGCTCGACATGCGGATGAGCCAGTCCGGGTCGTCTGCCGCGGATATCGTCAATGGTGCCGCGGAAGAAACGCTCGCCGACATTCTTTTTCACTACGGTGAGGAACGCGCCAGCCGCCGCATCGCCCGCGCGATCCTGCGTGAGAGGGACGTAGCGCCCATCACCACCACCCTGCGGCTGTCGCAGATCGTCGAGGGATGCCTGCCGCGCGCGAAACCCGGCCAGTCCCACCCCGCCACGCGCAGCTTTCAGGCGCTGCGGATCGCAGTAAATGATGAATACGGTGAGCTTTTTCAGGGTCTCATGGCGGCAGAGCGGGCGCTGGCGCCGGGTGGCAAGCTGGCCGTGGTGACGTTTCATTCGGTCGAGGACCGCATGGTCAAACGGTTCCTCACGGCGCGCGCGGGTGCGGGCGGCAATGCCAACCGCTACGCGCCCCCGAGCGAGAGCGCACCGCCCGCGTTCCGCCTGACCCCGCGCAAGGCGATCGCTGCGGATGCGGAGGAGGTGGCCGCCAACCCCCGCGCGCGCTCTGCCCGTTTGCGGGTGGCAACGCGCACCGACGCGCCTGCCGGCGCCGTTGATGCAAAGGCGATCGGCATGCCCATGGTGGAGGTTTCCCCTTGAAAACAGTGCTCTATATCCTGACAGCCCTCGCCGTCATTGGTCTGGCCTTCTGGGCCTACCGCGAAAACTACGCCACCCAGGCAGCGCTGGCAGAGACCGCCAAGCTGCGCCAGCAGATCCGCGCGACCCACGACAGGCTCGCAGTGCTCCGGGCGGAGTGGGCGTATCTCAACCGGCCCGACCGGCTGCGCGATCTGGTGGAGATCAACTTCGATCGGCTCGGCTTGCTGGAGCTGCACCCCGATCAGTTCGGGCTGGTGCGGCAGGTGGCGTATCCGCCAGCCCCTGTATTGACGGACCCCTCCTTGCCTGATCCGGGCGCGCAGCTTCCCGCTGGTGCACCGGTGCCGCTGAAGGTCTCCAGCCCGGCGCCTCAGGAGGTCCGCCCATGATCCGTACCCCGCTCCGCCCGCTCGCCCGGATCCTCGATGCCCGCGCCCGCGGCGAGAACCCCGATGCCATCGAACGCGAGAACATCCGCATCCGTCACGAGCAGATGCGTGACCAATCGCGTCAACGGGCTGAGGGGCGTCTGCTGGTGCTCGGCATGTTCTTTGTCGCGGCCTTTGGCATCATCGGTCTGCGCATGGGGATGATGGCCACCGCCGAACCCATGGAACCACGGGTGGAGGCGCCCGGTGCGGCGATCCACGCGGCGCGTGCCGAAATCGTCGACCGCCATGGTCGCCTTCTGGCCACCAACTTCGAGACCCACGCGCTCTATGCTCAGCCGCCCCAGATGATCGACCCTGAGCATGCCGTGGCGGAGCTGACGCGGATCTTCCCCGATCTGGACGGCGCGCGGCTGCTGGCGGACTTTACCGGCGAGCGCAAATTTGTCTGGATCAAGCGCAAGATCAGCCCGGAACAACTGCAGGCCGTGCATGAGATCGGCGAGCCGGGGTTGCTCTTCGGTGCCCGTGACATGCGGCTTTACCCCAACGGACGGCTGGCGGCCCATGTGCTGGGCGGTGCCGGCTATGGGCGCGAGGGCGTGCAGGCGGCAGAGATCATCGGCGTCGCAGGGGTCGAGAAGTACTTCGATGGCTATCTGCGCGATCCGGGCAATGGCGCAAGACCTCTGGCGCTCTCGCTCGATCTGACAGTGCAGGCCGCCGCCGAGCGGGTACTTGCAGGCGGCATGGCGCTGATGAACGCCAAGGGAGCGACCTCGATCCTGATGGACGTGGACACAGGCGAGGTGGTCAGCGTCGTGTCGCTGCCCAATTTCGACCCAAACAACCGGCCCCGACCCGCGGTCTCGGGCGATCCATCCGACAGCCCGCTTTTCAACCGCTCGGTGCAGGGCGTGTATGAGCTCGGCTCCACCTTCAAGATCTTCACCACCGCCCAGGCACTGGATCTGGGGCTGGTCAACCCCGGGACGATCATCGACACCAAGGGCCCGCTTCGCTGGGGCAAACACCGGATCCGCGATTTCCGCAACTATGGCGATACGCTGACCGTGTCGAAAGTGATCGAGAAAAGCTCCAATATCGGCACCGCGCGCATCGCGCAGCAGATCGGCGCGGTGCGCCAGCGCGCGTTCCTCAAGGAGATGGGGATGCTCGACGCCACCGGGTTCGAGCTGATCGAGGCCGCGGGTGGCAAACCGCTCCTGCCCAGGAACTGGTCCGAGATCAGCACCATGACCATTTCCTACGGGCACGGGCTCTCTACCTCGCCCATGCATCTGGCCGCAGGCTACGCCGCGATTGCCAATGGTGGCTTCAAGGTCAAACCCACCATCCTCAAACAGGACGGCCCGCAGCTAGGCCCGCGCCTGATATCGGACGCCTCCGCCCGTGCCTCGCGCCAGATGCTGCGGCGGGTGGTCACCGACGGCACCGCGAGCTTTGGCGAGGTCAAGGGCTACGCCGTGGGCGGCAAGACCGGCACCGCCGACAAGCCGCGACCGCAGGGTGGTTACTACGATGAAAAGGTCATCGCTACCTTCGCGGCGATCTTTCCCGCCCATGATCCGAAGTACGTGCTGATCGTGACGCTGGACGAACCGGTGGACACCATCGGTGACAAACCCCGCCGCACCGCGGGCTGGACAGCTGTCCCGGTGGCGGCAGAGATGATCAAGCGGGTCGCACCCCTGCTGGGCCTCAGACCGACCGTTGAACCTGTGGTTGTGACGGATATAAAGCTTACTCAGAACGAGAGCCGCTAGAACGGGGAGGCCCGGCGCATTTTGAAACCACTTTCCTCCCTGGGGCTGACTGCGCAGGCGGGCCGCAACCCCGACATCAGCGGGCTGAGCGTGGACAGCCGCGACGTGGGCCAGGGGGTGCTCTTTGCGGCGCTGCCGGGCGTCAAGGTTCACGGTGGCCGCTTTATCGATGCGGCGCTGCGCAAGGGGGCTGCGGCCATTCTCACCGATGCGGAAGGGGCCGGGATCGCGGCAGAGGCGCTGGCAGCCAGCGATGCGGCCGTGGTTGTGACGACGGCCCCGCGTGAGACGCTGGCGCGTGCCGCCTCCCTGTGGTTCGAGCGACAGCCTCCGGTGATGGTTGCGATCACCGGAACCAATGGCAAAACCTCCGTGGCGACCTTTGTCCGCCAGATCTGGACGCTGCTGGGTCATTCGGCGGTCAATCTGGGCACCACCGGTGTCGAAGGCGCGTGGAGCGCCAATCTGATGCACACCACGCCCGAGCCCATCACGTTGCACCGCGCGCTGGCGCAGGCGGCGGATGTGGGCGTGACCCACGCAGCGATGGAGGCCAGCAGCCACGGGCTCGACCAGCGCAGGTTGGATGGCGTGACCCTGACCGCTGCGGGCTTTACCAACCTGACCCAGGATCATCTGGATTATCACGCCAGTTTCGAAGAGTATTTCGATGCAAAGGCGGGGCTTTTCGCCCGCGTGCTGCCCGAAGACGCCAAGGCTGTCATCAACATCGAGGCAGAGCGCGGCGTGGACATGGCCGCCATCGCCACCGCGCGCGGCTGCCCGGTGGTGTCGGTGGGCCGCGACATCGGTGATTTCCGGCTCGGTCGGATGCAGGTGGATGCCACGGGCCAGCAGGTGCAGTTTCACCATGTGCGGGAAAGCTACGTGCGGCGGCTCAACCTCATCGGTGACTTTCAGGCGGAGAATGTGATGATGGCCGCGGGCCTCGTGATCGCCTGTGGGGAGGAGCCGCACCGCGTTTTCGAGACCTTCCCCCGGCTGGAGACGGTGCGCGGGCGGATGCAGTTGGTGGCCACGCGGGACAATGGTGCGACGGTCTTCGTGGATTATGCGCATACGCCTGATGCGGTAGCCACTGCGCTCAAGGCGCTGCGTCCGCATGTGGTGGGCCGGTTGATCGCGATCGTGGGGGCAGGTGGCGACCGGGACGCGACCAAGCGCCCGCTGATGGGGCAGGCGGCCGCGGATCACGCGGATCTGGTCATCGTGACCGATGACAACCCCCGCAGCGAAGATCCCGCCGCGATCCGGGCATCGGTCTTGCTCGGAGCGCCGGACGCTCAGGAAGTGGGCGACCGGGCAGAGGCGATCCTGCGCGGGGTGGATGCGCTTGGTCCAGGCGACGCCTTGCTGATCGCGGGCAAGGGGCACGAAACGGGTCAGGTCGTGGGCGATGACGTGCTGCCCTTTGACGATGCGGAGCAGGCAAGCCTGTCGGTCGCAGCTCTCGATGGAAAAATCGCGTGATGGCGGTGAAATCCATATTCAAGGCGGTCAAGCCGTGGGTAACAGGCTCATTCCAAACGCTTTTTCATAAGCGCGGCGTGGTGGCTCGGCGTTCGAAAGGGCTGCCCGCACTGGCTTTCCGGGAGCTCGGGGTCGCGCCGTCGGGCTTTGTGCTGACATCGGACGCGATAGGTGCCGGTGCTCGGGTCCGCTTGGCGATAGGGGTCGCGCCATGACCGTCTGGACAGCCTCTGACGCCGCTGCCGCAACCGGCGGTCAGACCACCGCCGACTGGTCTGCCACCGGTGTCTCCATCGACACCCGAACATTGCAGCCTGGTGATCTCTTCGTGGCGCTCAAGGACCAGCGCGATGGTCATGCGTTCACCGCCCAAGCGCTTGAAAAAGGTGCCGCCGCGGCTTTGGTCGATCACCGCCCCGCGGATGTGCCCGAGGACGCACCCCTGCTGATCGTCGCGGATGTGCTCGCCGCGCTCGAAGCTTTGGGCAGCGCCGCCCGCGCCCGCATGACCGGGCAGGTGGTCGCCGTCACCGGCAGCGTCGGCAAGACCTCCACCAAGGAAATGCTGCTGGAGATGCTGCGCGCGCAGGGGGCATCCCATGCCTCCGTGGCGAGCTACAACAACCACTGGGGCGTCCCGCTGACCCTGGCGCGGATGCCCGCCGATACCGACTTCGGCATCATCGAGATCGGTATGAACCACCCCGGCGAGATCGCGCCCCTGTCGCGCCTCGCCCGGCCTCATGTGGCGCTGGTGACCACTGTCGCGCCCGCCCATCTGGAGGCATTCGACGACATCACCGGCATCGCGGTGGAGAAAGCCTCCATCTTCGAAGGGGTCGAGCCCGGCGGCATCGCGGTGCTGAACGCGGACGTGGAGACCTCCGCCATCCTCATGGCCAAGGCGCTCGACTGCAAGCTGCGGGACATCAGCTTTGGCGCGTACGGCACTGATTTCAAACTGATCCGTGCCGATCTGCGCGGCGATACCACCGTGGTGCAGGCGCAGATGGGGGCGGACCCGCTGCTCTATAAAATCGCATCGCCGGGGCGGCATTTCGCCATGAATGCCCTTGGCGCGCTGGCGGTTGTGGCGGCTTTGCGCGCGGATGTGGCGCTCGCAACTGCCGCTCTGGGTCGCTGGCGCCCCTATAAGGGCCGGGGCCAGCGCGAGCGCATTCACTTCGACCTGGTGGACACGGCGCTCACGCTCGATCTGATCGACGACAGCTACAATGCCAATCCCACCTCCATGGCAGCGGCGCTCGATGTGCTGGCCAGCGTGCCTGTGACCAACGACATCGGGCGGGTCTCCCGCGGTCGGCGCATCGCCTATCTGGGTGACATGAAGGAACTCGGCCCCGACGAGACAGCCCTGCACGCGGCCCTCGCCGATCTGCCTAGCCTGCAATCGCTCGACCGCGTCCACTGTATCGGACCCCTGATGCGCGCCCTCCATGACCGGCTGCCCGACTACCAGCGCGGCGACTGGTTCGAGACCTCGGCAGAGGCGCTGCCCCTGCTCAAACGCCGCCTCGACAGCGGCGACGTGGTGCTGGCCAAGGGCTCGCTCAGCATGAAACTCGGCCTCATCGTTGACGCCATCCGCAAAATGGGGCACGCCCCGCTGAGCGAGGAAGAAGGATAACGAATGCTCTACTGGCTCACGCTCTTGTCGGACGGCGGTGACGCCTTCAACCTCTTTCGCTACATCACCTTTCGCGCGGGCGGCGCGTTTCTGACTGCTCTTATCTTCGGCTTCCTTTTTGGTCGCCCGCTCATCGCCGTGCTGCGCAAGCGTCAGGGCAAGGGCCAGCCTATTCGCGATGACGGTCCCGAAGGTCACTTTGCGAAGGCGGGCACCCCCACCATGGGCGGGCTGCTGATCGTCGGCGCACTGGTCACGTCCACCCTGCTCTGGGCGCGGCTCGACAACCCCTTTGTCTGGATCGTGCTCGGCGTGACGCTCAGCTTTGCTGCCATCGGCTTCGCGGATGATTATGCCAAGGTCTCCAAGGGCAACCACAAGGGCGTCCCGGGCCGGGTGCGGCTGGCTTTGGGCTTTGCGATCGCGGGCATCGCCACCTTGGCTGCCATGTACGTGCACGGCCTCAACGACGCGGATCTGACGCAGCGCATCACTGACTATGACGCCCTGTCGGGCCGTCTGGCGCTGCCCGTCTTCAAGGATGTCCTGATCAATCTGGGGCTTTTCTTCGTCCCCTTCGGCATGATCGTCATCGTGGGCGCGGCCAATGCGGTTAACCTCACCGACGGGCTCGACGGGCTTGCCATCATGCCCGTGATGATCGCCGCAGGCACGCTGGGTGTGATCGCCTACGCCGTGGGCCGCGTCGATTTCACCGAATACCTCGACGTCCATTATGTCCCCGGCACGGGCGAGATCCTGATCTTCTGCGCGGGTCTCTTCGGTGGTGGCCTGGGGTTTTTGTGGTACAACGCGCCGCCCGCCGCGGTCTTCATGGGTGATACCGGGTCGCTCGCCTTGGGCGGCGCACTGGGCGCCATCGCCGTCTCCACCAAGCACGAGATCGTGCTGGCCGTGGTGGGCGGTCTCTTCGTGGTCGAAGCGCTCTCCGTGATCATCCAGGTGCTTTATTTCAAACGTACCGGTAAGCGTGTGTTCCTGATGGCCCCGATCCACCACCACTATGAGAAGAAAGGTTGGGCCGAGAGCACAATTGTCATCCGTTTCTGGATCATCTCGCTGATCCTCGCGATGATCGGGTTGGCGACGCTGAAGGTGCGGTAAGCCCGCGACGTCAAAGGGCCTAAGGCCCCAGCCAACTTTAACGGAACACAGGACAGCGACCCGTTGGGCAGGTCCAGCGGTGCGGGACGAAGCGCTTGCTCGGTAGTGCCTCGTCGGGCTTCTAAGCGGCACGGGGCGGCGACGCCGACTGTTTCAGAGAGGCGCTGAAAGACAAAGGGATGCGGACCTGTATCCAAGGTTGAAAGGAGCGCACGGCGCGTGTGAAATACGACCAGCGCCACAACCGGATCGAGATCATACTCGGCAGGCTCAAGGCCTGGCGACCCGTGGCAACCCGACACTACAGGTGCCCAGAGGCCTTCCCATCTGACATCGCGCTCACACCAAACGTCACTTGCTGTCCATCAACTTAGGGCATGAGGTCTTCGCCGGTGCTGGAGGTATCGTAGGCCAGAGGTAGCGGTCTGCCTATGCATCTCAGCTACAGCTCTGGATCTAAAAGATAAATCGCTCACCGGATCTGTGTAACCGAGCCGAGGCGTTGGACCGCTTCACGTTAACGACCGCCTTGCTCATTGTAACTTTTAAGTAAGGATTTGCCCATAAGACAGCGCAGTTACTTTTTGAAAAATTCATTGGTGGTCGGAGGCCTGCGTATGTCGATTGTTATGCGGATCTATTTGGGGATGGGTGCGATGATTGCACTTATCGTCTTGGTCGGGGGCTTTGCCTCCTTTCAAACGAAGAACTTTGCGGATACATTTGTGGAGTATCGGGGCACGGCAAAGACAAGCCTGATCGCCAATGAACTGACCGAAGATCTGTTCGAGGCGCGCCTTGACAGCTCAAAGTACCGGATCACCAAAGATCGTAAGTACATTGATGGCTATGAGGGCCGGGATGGCGTGCTTGGCAATATCGCTGAGATTGTCACCCTGTCGCCGGAACTCATCGAGATGATGGAAGGCTATCCCGAGCAAGCAGAGCTGACAGAAATCGCGGATCTGCTCAGCGAGTACAGAGATTCCATGGAAGCGGCCTATGAAAAGCAGACAATGCGCGATGTGCATGTCGAAGAAACAGCTGCAGCAGGCCGCAAGGCCCGGGAACAGCTGACGGAAATCATGACGACGGCGCTGCGCGACGGTGATGCACAGGCCGCTGCTGTCGCTGGCACCGTTACGTCCCACCTGTTGCTGGGCCGCCTATATACGGAACGGTTTCTGGTCGACAACAAGGAGAGCGATGCCGCCCGCGCCACCGAGGAAATTCAACTGGCCCGCGACAGCATGACCAGTCTGCTGAGCGAGCTGCAAGACCCGCGCAGGCGGGAGCTGGCGCAGGGGACGATTGAGGAACTGGAGGGTTTCGCCACGGCCAAGGACGCGGTTGTCCGCGTCATCACGGAGCGCAACGCAATCTACGCGCGCATGGATGAGATCGGTCCCGAGACACTGTCGCGCATGGAGACGGCTCTCAATGCGGTGGTTGACCGGCAGAACACACTGGGGCCCGCAGGCGCTGCTATGGCGCAACGCTCGATCGTGATCGTCTCCGTCTTTGTCATCATCGGGGCGATCATCGGGGGTCTTCTGGCCTTTTTCACCGCGCGGATCATCGCATTGCGCCTGACCAGGATCACCGAAGACATGGGCGAACTCGCCGACGGTAATCTTGATGTCGAGATTGAACCCAGCAAGGACCGGCACGAGATAGGCAAAATGACCAATGCGATGGTGGTCTTTCTTGACAGCGCCCGCAAGGCCCGGGACCTCGACCGTGAGGTCAAGGAGAAAGAGCAGAAGGAACGCGCGCGCGAGGCAGCCGATCAGGCCCGCGACGCAGAGAAAGAGAAAGAGCAGCGCGCGGCCGAAGCACGAGAGCGTGAAGTCGAACGGGCACGCCTGCAAACGCTCCAGGACTTCCAGAAGGACATGGAGCGCGTCCTGGGTGAAGCTGCCTCTGGGAACTTCTCCACCCGGATGTCGGAAGATATGGAGGACGAGAACCTTGCCGCGCTGGCGCGTGTGATCAACAAACTTCAGGAAGCCACCGAGTCTAACATTGCGGACATCGTGTCCAGCATAGGAGAGTTGGCGCATGGCAATCTCGGTGTTCGGATCGAGGGGGAGAGACAGGGGGCGTTCCAGCGTATGCAGGAGGATTTCAACGGCGCGCTGACCACATTGTCCAAGACCATGGCTCAGATCATGCAAAGCGGTATCAGTGTCTCCTCGACTTCCGCTGAACTGGAGACCTCCTCCCTCGGCATGGCCAAACGGGGCGAAGACAGCGCCGCGGCGGTGGAAGAGACGTCGGCAGCCGTCGAGCAGATTACCGCCAGCATCCGCCAGGTCGTTGCCAATGCCAAGAGTGCTGATGAAGCGACCCGCCGGGTTCGCGAAAGCGCTGACAGAACACGCGAGGTGTCCAACAAGACCGAAGAGTCGATCAATGCGATGACGGAAGCCTCCGCCTAGATTAACCGCGTCGTCAAGGTCATCGAGGACATCGCGTTCCAGATCAATCTTCTGGCGCTTAACGCCGGGGTCGAAGCTGCTCGCGCTGGCGAGGCTGGCCGCGGCTTTTCGGTGGTTGCATCGGAAGTGCGCGCCCTCGCGCAACGCTCGCAGGAAGCCGTTCAGGAAATCAGCCAGGTGATCGACCAGAACAATCAGAGTGTCGAGGCGGGTGTGGAGCAGGTTGCTCTGTCCCGAGAGGCGCTCGAAGGGATCATGTCGGAAGTTGAGGTCGCGTCCGGACAAATCTCGGATATTGCGCTTGCAGTGGAACAGCAATCGGTTGGGATTGAAGAGGTCAATACGGCGATCAGGTCCATCGATACCACGGCACAGACAAATGCTGCGGCTCTGGAAGAAATGACGGCTTCCAGTGTATCGCTCAGCGAAGA
This sequence comes from uncultured Roseobacter sp., assembly GCF_947496515.1. Classification (GTDB taxonomy): domain Bacteria; phylum Pseudomonadota; class Alphaproteobacteria; order Rhodobacterales; family Rhodobacteraceae; genus Roseobacter. The sequence goes on from NZ_CANMDB010000008.1 coordinate 187,332, forward strand.
AGCCAAAGTCCTGGCAGAAACACTGGGTCAGTTCCATGGCGTCGCGCAGGAGAAGAGAGAGGCTGATCCTGCAAATCTTGCCCCGCCAGACCAAGACACCCCAAATGCCCGTCCGAAGAAAGTGGCGTCCGCCGGTGGCGGGGCCGTAGATGATGGCTGGGCCGAATTCTGATCTGTGAAACCGCCGGGGAATGTACGCCTCGGCGCATCATGCAATATCAACGAGGAAAGAACGTCGATGAAGTCGATGACCGATATGACAAAGCCCAAAGCGGCCGAACCCACGGCCTTTCAGGTTGGCGGCGAAGACTAGGCGATCAACATCGCGATGACATACGAAATCCGGGGCTGGACGACGCGCACTCTAGTGCCGGACACGACAGTCAGGGTCTGACGGTTGGTCTCATCCAGAAGCGTCAGCATTTCGTTGCTTCGCCCGCCCCTTAGCTTGTCGTGGACGAAGTCGATTGCCCAGACGTGGGTCGGATGGATCGGCTTCAACCTGATGTGGCACCCGCTGAAATTCTTGTTTCAAGATCGGTCCGGGGCCCTGATATCGGCCATATGATCCCGGCGATCATTGCGACGGCCTCGAGCATGAAGCCCCTGGGGCAAGACACCAGGGGGTCAGGCCCGAAAGGGCGATGCACAGGAACGGGCTGCGCGGCGTTTGCCGCCAGGCAAGAAACCGGGTCTTCGACGACGCAAGTTGAGACATAGTATCGATGATCGATAGGTGGCGGACGTCTCGTTGACCCATCTCCGTTGCGGACCGGCGCAAGGTCGAAGCGCCGCCAGACATGGTTCAGATCGACTAGATCTCGGCGGAGATCACGTTAGCCCATCACGGTGATCGGCGTCTGCGGTTCTAAGGCGGAGGTTGTGCGCGACCGCCATCTCCCTCCAGATCATAGTGCCTCAGATGGTCGCAGAACCGGGTCAGGGCAGGGTGATCGCGGCCCTCGATCCAGGCCGCCTGGGTCAGCATGGGTGCGATATCATCCCCCAGCGGGATGGCGACGACGCGGGCGTTGAGCACCTGGGCGTGACATTCGGGCATGATGGTCAGCCCAAGTCCGCAGCGGACAAGACCGATGATGGCCTGTGTCTCGGGGGCGGTCTGAATCACCCGCGGCGCGAACCCTGCCCTCTCGCAAAGCTGCAGCAGGCTGCGATTGAACACGAACCAGTCGTTTGGATCGCCCAAGACAAAGGGCTCGTTGGCCAGTTCCTTGAGCCTCAGGCTGTCGCGTGCCGCGAGCCGGTGCATCTTTGGGGCGAGCACAACGAGCCTGTCCCGCTGGACGGTGATCGCTGACAGGGCAGAACGGTCAACCGGCCCCGTCATCAGCCCGATGTCGAGCTGACCGCTGCGCAGCATCTGCATCTGCGCCTGGGTATGCACCTGGTAAAGCCGGATCGCCACCGTGGGCAGCGCATGGCGAAACGTCTCGATGATATCCGGGATGGTGCCCGCAATCGCGGTATCGGTATAGCCGATGGCCAATGAACCGATCTCGCCCCGCGCGACGCGCTGCGTTTCCTCCGTCGCGTGACTGAGCGCGGTAAAGACCCGGTCGCAGCCGCTGGAAAAGGTGTGCCCCGCATGGGTCAGCGATACCCGCGCATTCGAGCGCTCAAAGAGCCGCACCCCCAATTCGTTTTCCAACTGCGTGATGGCACGGCTGAGGGCAGGCTGAGTGATGTTCAGCTCGCGCGCCGCACGGCGAAAATTCAACGTCTCGGCGACCATCCGAAAGTACCGCAACCGCCGCAGGCCTGTCTGCATTTCCATGACGTACCCTCGACTAATGATGCTCTGACGGCATCACTGACGGCCCAAGTTTACATTATGCAGACGACCGGAGAACCCCTAACATCCCGGCAGAACAAGAAATATGACAGGGGGACCTTACCATGACTTTTGCACGCAACACCGCTCTCGCCATGCTGCTGAGCACCGCCATCGGCGGCTCGGCGTGGGCGCAGGACGCGACCATGAACCTCGGCTGGTCCACGCCGCTCGACAGTGACTACGGTGTCTTTGCGACCAAGTTTAAGGAATTGGTCGAGGAATACACCGACGGCAGCGTCGAGGTGAAACTGCGCTGTTGCGGCCAGATCGCCTCGGAGGATGATGCGTTCAAGGCCATGCAGCTGGGCACCGTGGACGGCTATTTCATCAGCCAGAACAACGTCTCGCCCCATTGGCCGCTTATGGATGTTTTCGTGCTGCCCTATACCTTCCAGAGCACCGATCATCAGGTCACCGTGGCCCAAGGACCGGTGGGTGATTTCATCAAGGAAAAGCTGCAGGCCGATACCGGCGTGCATCTGCTGAGCTTTGGCGGACCCAGCTACCGCGATTTCTTCAACTCCGACCGGCCGATCGAGACCATGGCCGATATGGACGGGCTCAAGATCCGCGTGCCCAAGAACGAGGTCATGCTGGCCACTTTTGAGGCTTTCGGCGCAGAGCCGGTGCCGCTGGCCTGGTCCGAGACGCCCACAGCGCTGCAAACCGGCACGATTGATGGTGGCGACAATGGCACCAACGTCATTCAGGAAATGAAGTTCTACGAGTTCGCGCCGCATCTGACCGTGCTGGATCACTTTGCGGGCTTCGCGCCCATGTTCGCCTCGGATCGGTTCATGAGCGGGCTGACGGAAGAACAGCGCGCGGCTGTGAACCGCGCGGCCGCCGAGGCGGGGCAGTTCCATACCGAGCACATGATCAGCCAGATCGAAAGCGTGCGCGAATGGCTCTCCACCGAAGGCGGCATGTCGATGACACGCCCGGACCGGACGGAATTCATCGAGGCTGCCAAAACCGTGCAGGATAAATTCGCCGGCGAGCGCGGCGCGGAGTTTGTCGATCTGCTCGAACGCATCAGCGCCGCAGCAGAATAACGACGCCAGCGATGGCGCGCGGGTGTCCGCGCGCCATCCCTCTTTCCCTCCCCTCAGATCGGAGAGCCCGCTTTGAAGCGCGTCTTTACCCTGCTCGAAGCGCATCTTGAGGAAGTCGTCTGCTGCCTCGCCCTCAGCATCGTGGCAACGGTCGTCTTCCTGCAGGTCATCATGCGCTATGTCTTTGCCACCGCCCTGCAATGGAGCGAGGAGGTTGCTGCCATGGGCATGGTCTGGGCGGTCTACATGGGTGCCTCTCTCTGCGTGCGCGAGCGGTTTCACATCCGCATCATGGCGGGGATCATGGCCTTTCCCCGCAAGATTACACTGGTATTTGTGCTCATCGCGGATGCCTGTGCCGCGGCCTATTGCGTGATGATGCTGATCGCCTCCTGGGCCTATCTGAGCGTGCTGGCCCGGTTCACCTCCAAAACACCCAGCCTGGGGATAGATGAATTCTACCCCCAGTCGATCCTGGTGATCGGCTACGGGCTCATCCTCGCCCGGCTCATTCAGGTCTATGTAATCTGGGCTGCGGGCGGGGCCAACGGGATCCCCGGCATGCGGGCCGAGCACGAAGATCTGGGAGAGATCTGACCGATGAGCGATCTCGCCCTCCTCGCCATTGTCTTCACTTTGCTGACGCTGATCGGCACGCCGCTCTTTGCCGCCGTCGGCCTGACGACGTTTTTGGCGCTCTTCCTGATCGACATTCCCTATACGCTGATGGCGCAGACGGGGTATACATCACTGACACCCTTCCCGCTGCTGACGATCCCGCTTTTCGTGCTGGCGGGTCGTCTGATGGAAACGGGTGGTATGGGCGCGCGCCTGATCGGCATCGCGACATCATTGGTGGGGGCCTATCGCGGCAGCCTCGGTTTGGTGACGGTATTTGCCTGCATGCTCTTTGCCGCGCTGTCGGGATCCGGCCCCGCGACCACGGCGGCCATCGGTTCCATTACCGTTCCGGCCATGCAAAAGGACGGCTACAAGACGCCCTTTGCCGCCGCTATCGCTGCCGCGGCGGGCGCGCTCGGCAGCCTCATCCCGCCGTCGAACCTGATGATCATCTACGGTCTGGTGTCGGAAACCTCGATCCCGCGGCTCTTTCTCGCAGGCTTCCTGCCCGGCTTCCTGATCACCTCGCTGCTGATGATCACTGTCTACATCATCGCCCGGCGCCGCGGCTACGGCGGCTCGGGTGTGCCGTTTTCCTGGGGTCCGGCACGCCGCGCCGCCTGGGACGGCAAATGGGCCATCGGCGCACCGCTCCTGATCCTGGGCGGGATCTATTCAGGCGCCTTTACCCCGACCGAGGCGGCTGCCGTGGCTGTTTTCTACGCGCTCTTCGTCGGGGTCGTCATCCACCGCGAGCTGACACCCGCGAAGGTCATCGAAGCACTGCGTTTCACAGCGCTGATGACCGGCCTGCTGATCCTGTTGACCCCGACACTGGCTTTTGGGCAGCTCTCCGCCTTCTACGACATCCCCGCAGCGGTCGAGGCCTCGATCACCAACATCACCACCAACCCGATCATCGTGCTGATACTGATCGGTATTTTCTACATCATCATCGGCACGTTCATGGAAAGCCTCGCACAGATCATCCTGTTCACTGCAGTGTTCCTGCCGCTCGTAACCTCGCTGGGGATCGACCCGGTGTTCTTCGGCGTCTTTACCGTCATCACCTGTGAAATAGGCTTTCTCACCCCACCGCTCGGCGGCAATCTCAACGTGGCCGCGCGCATTTCCAACATCTCGATTGAGGCGGTGTCGGTTGCGGTGCTGCCCTTCATCCTTGCCTACTGCATCGGCCTTCTCGCGCTGATCTTCTTTCCCGATTTTGTCACTTGGTTGCCCGATCTCGTCTACGGGCCAGCGCGCTGACACCACCCAAAACGGAGGTCCCCATGTTTGACACCATTCTCGCTGGCGGCACAGTCTATGACGGCACCGGCACGGACCCGGTCCAGACCGACATCGGCATCAAGGACGGTCGCATCGCCGAGATGGGCGATCTGAGCGCATCCGGGGCCGATCAGCGCATCACCCTGAACGGTCTGGCCGTTGCCCCGGGTTTCATCGACCTGCACACTCATTCCGATTTCACGCTGATGGCGGACGGGCGTGCGCAAAGTCAGGTGCATCAGGGTGTCACCACAGAGGTGATCGGGCAATGCGGCTTTTCCTCCGCCCCCGCGCGGCGGCCGGAGGATGCCAAGATCATGTCGCCCGGCTTTACCGACGGGATGGTGGAGATCGACTGGACCAGTTTCGGCGACTACCTAGATCACCTCGACAAGATCCCCTTGGGTGTGAATGTGGCGGCCTTCGTCGGGCACGGCACGGTGCACCGGGCGGTGCTGGGCGATGCGCTGCGCGCCGCGGATGATGATGAGCTCGACCAGATGAAGACACTGGTGGCCGAAAGCATCGACCAGGGCGCCTACGGGTTCTCCACCGGTCTGGAATACTGGCCCGGCAGCCTGGCCAGTCCCGATCAGATCACCGAACTGGTCAGCGTCGCTGCCGAGCGCGACGTGCTCTACGCGACCCACGTGCGCAACCGCGATGTGCATTATGATATCGGGTTCGGCGAGGCGATCTCATGCGCGCGCGCTGCCGGGGCACGGCTCCAGATCAGTCACATCCAGCCCAAGCACGGCGCGCCCGACTGGGCGATGGAGCACGCCATCGAGATGGTGGAAAGCGCCAAGTCCCACGGCTGCGACATCGCCTATGACGTGATCCCGCATGACTGGTCGCACACGCGCGTCATGGCGATCATGCCGCAATGGGCGCAGGAAGGCGGCGTCGAGACGGTGATCGGCCGCCTGAAAGACCGCACCACCCGCGCAAAGATCAAGGCCAACCGGCGGCCCATGTGGCGGCTGGTGCTGGATGGTGGCTGGGACCGCATCGTGCTGATGCAGTCGGAACAAAACCCGCAGTTGGTCGGTCGCACCTTTGCCGACATCGGGCGTCTGCGTGGGGTGGATCCTTACGACGCCGCGCTCGACCTGCTGATCGAGGAAGGCGACAAGATGGCCCATCTGATGTGGACGTCTCAGAGCTTTTCCGAAGACCAGATCCGCCTCGCCATCTCCCAGCCCGATTGCGCGATCATCTCGGACACGCTGGCGCTGGCGCCCGAAGGGTGCCTGAAGCACCATATCGGGTCGTTGTCGGGCTACGGCTGGGCGGCACGGTTTCTGCAACACTACGTACGCGATCATCAGGTGATCTCCCTGCAGGAAGGCATCCGGCGTCTGACCGCCCTGCCTGCCGCACGGCTGGGGGTGTCTGATCGGGGTGTTCTGAAGCAAAACGCCTGGGCTGATATCGCCGTTTTCGACGCCGAGCAGATCGAAAGCCACTGCGATGTGGAGGAACCGCGCCGCTTTGCAACAGGTATCGCCCATGTGATGGTCAACGGTGTTTTCTCCATGCTCAACGGGGAGCGAACTGATGACAGTGGTGGCCGGGTCCTGCGCTCACACTGACGATGCGGCAGCCGATAAGGCTTTTTTATCGCTGGTTTTTTCGTAGTTGATCTAAACTGCATGCAAACTCGGACATGGGCGAAAACGGGGATCTCAGGCGGCGGTCGTGGGATGTGAGACTAACAAACACCCATTGAGTACAGCGGCTCTAAGCGATTATCGCGTGCGTCTGTGCTTGCCAATGCGTGCTTCACGGCATCGAGATCCCCGTGCAGAACCTTGGCAAACCGCACCAAGTCGGGACGTTCCGTGTCACCCGCAGACTTGGGCTCTTGCCGCGCAGGATAACCCTTGAAGTGCAGGGACAGGCCCCGCCTGGCAGCAAGAGCCGCGCAGCCCGTTTCTCGTGCATCGCCATTTTCAGGCCTTACCCCCTGTCATCTCGACCGGGGCTTCATGCACAAGGCCGTCGCGATGATCGGCGGGACAATACGCTGGCACCATCGAAAATAGCTCCGTGTGCCGCCGTGAACTTCGATCCTAGGGCAAAAGGAGCATGTCGGTTTCCATCTCAAGGACTTCAACTCGTAAGACCAACGCCCAGAAAACCACACATTTGGGAAAAGACACTTGCGGTGTCGGAACGAGCAGGAGGTTTAAACCAAAGGTAATCTCCACTGCTGAAACCAAAGGAACACCACGGGTCGGCTTCTGAAAAATGAGGTCAGGGTGTAGCAGGGCCGAGCAAGTCGTCCTCCTCCGCCGGGCCGCTGTCCTCGGGCGTTTCCGTCAGCAGGTCGCCTTCGCCCTCGGTCACCTGCGGTTCAGGCGCTGCTGGTTGAGAGGGAGTAACCTCCTCGGCGGGGGTGACGCTCTCGGAGCCAGGGCCAATCACGCGGACACCTTCGGGAAAGATCACCTCGCGCGCTTCGTCTGGCATCGAGATGCCCTCGTTCAGCAGCGCGGTCTTCACCGCCCGCAGGAGCGCTGATTTCAGCTTGATCGGCGAAATGCGGTGACCATCAAACCAGAAGTACGTACGGATATTGACCGTCGAGGCGCCAAGCGCATCTACCAACACCATTGGTTCGGGTTCGGCCAGAACGGCCGGATGGTTCTGCAGGCAGTCCATGATGACGGTCTGGGCCGTCGCCACCTGTGCGTCATAGCCGATGCCGACCAGAAAATCCCCCCGGCGGTTCGGAGAAGAGGTGAAATTCTCAATCACGTTCTTGAAGATGGTGGAATTGGGCACGTGAATCTCGTTGCCCTCGATGGAGGTGATCAGCGTGCTGCGCGAGTTCATCGCCTTAACAGTGCCGGAAATGCCTGCAACCTCGATAAAATCGCCGCGTTGAAAAGGACGGCGCACACTGAGGATCAGGCTGGCGAGGAAGTTCTCTGCAATGTCACGGAAAGCAAAGCCGATGATGATCCCAAGCACACCCGCACCACCGACGACCGACAGCGCCAGTTGAGTGAGACCGGCGACCTGCAGCACGATGTAGAGACCTAGCAGGAAGACCGGAAAGGAGATAGCACGCGCTGTGACCTGACGCAGGAAGGGTGAGTGAATACTGCGGGTCAGCACCAGCACGGCCAGCCGGGCCACCAGCCGCGAAGCATACCACGCAAGCGGCAGCACAAGAAGAGCGAGCAGAATAAGCGGCAACACTGCGAGGGTTTCTTCGGCCAGTTTTTCAAGTTCGTTGAGCGCGGGCTCCAGCGACCAGTCGACCCGGGACTCGACACTGATATTGTTGACCACGGCGACGGTGCCAGCGGTCTTGGCGGCAAGATCGCGCGCCCAGGTCCGGTGAGCCTCGGATGTTGTGATACCGTTGAGAAACACGATACCTTCATCGGCGGTGACGCGAAGTGCATCGAACCAGCCGGTGGCCTGAAGGATGCGGGTGATACGCGTTTCGATTTCGCTGTCACGTGCCGTAGGCTCGATGGCCACCTCGCTTTCAGGCACGGTTGCGGGCTCTTCTGCGGGTGGGACATCGACGGTCTGAGCCGTGGCTGCCAGGGATAGGGTCAAGCACAGGATCAATGGCGCTAAGATATGCTTCAGACGAGGCAGATGGCACGGGCCGGTCATGTGGGGGATCTCCTTTGGGTCGTCAAATCGTCCAACTGTGAGGTCCGGTGCCGCTCATGGGCGCTCACCCCATCAGCTTGGGACGCGCGCTGTGCCTCGCGCAAGGGCTTGTATTGCTTCTAAATGATGGCGGGGCTGTGTCAGTTCCCTTTAAAGAGCGAATTTTGCCGAGGGTTGCCGGTTACCCTCGGAGGCATGTCTTTTACCTAGTGGGTGTTGGCAGGACCAGCCGTTTCAATCGTCGCGCGCCCTTTCTCAGAGTCCGTAAGGCCTATGGCTGCGTTTTGAGATAACCGATCTTCTCGGCCAGACCATGACGGACCGGCGGTCGGGAGCCATACCGCTGATCGCACCTATGACATGTGCACATACTGTGCTGCCATTGCCGACCGTGGTGGTCTCGTTGTCATCCCGGTCGAGGAAGCTCTGTCGAAACACGTTCGCACCGATGAGAGAGGAGGGAAGACGTTTCGGCTCCCGCAGCAAGGCTTGCGGTGTTTGCTCCGTTTTGATTGGTCGCACAGGCACCAAGCAGACCGTTTGACGAAACCGCCTTTGTCAGGTTTGCAGATTGGCCTGCCAGAGTTGCGCTTGTTGAGTGGAGGACTTCCTGCCTGACAGTTTTGTTCAGATGCCTCCCCAAAGAGATTGGCGAGGTTTCGCGACAGGGCCGTGTGGGAGGTCTCCGAAGAAGAACGCTCCCGCTCTACCCCAAACGTCGGCCCATTTGATGGGCCCGCACGACCCCGACACCGGGATCCAAGACCTGTTTGGTCGGGTTCGACAACAACCCGTACCCTGCCTGCGCCAGCGCGACCGGTCGTCCGGTTGAGATCCGAGCTCACGCAGATCGACTGGCGTGTTGGCGGGATGGAAAGGTCATCGGCCTGCACGAATGCGCCCTTGGTCCCGGCAAAACAGTCTGCGATCCGTCGCACGATCTGCCTGTACCCGCACGTAAACTGGGTACTTTGCGTACGCTGAAACAAAAGGCCAGATCAGCTTGTCGCTGACCTGGCCTTTTGTTGCGCTCGGGGAGAGACGTCCGTGAAAGACGTCCCCATATCCCCGCTTTACTGAGGGATTTCGCCCGTCAGCCCTTCGATGTAGAAGTTCATGCCAGCCAGTGTGCCATCGTCCGCGATTTCACCCTCGGCGAGCCAGTCGCTGCCGTCCTGCTTTTTCAGGGGGCCGGTGAAGGGGTGATAGGATCCGTCGGCGATAGCGGCCTTCATGGCAAGTGCTTCTTCTTTGACGTCCGCGGGGACCGCGTCGGTGATCTCACCGATGGCGACCATACCTGCGCCGATACCGTCCCAGGTGTCCGTGCTTTCCCATGTGCCATCCATCACCGCCTGGGTGCGGGCAATGTAATAGGGGGCCCAGTCGTCAATGATTGAGGACACCCGCGGAAAGGGGGCGTACTGGCCCATGTCGGAGGCCTGACCAAAGGTAACGACATCACCGGCTTCCTGTGCGGCAGCCTGTGGTGCAGTTGAATCCGTATGTTGCAGCACCACATCCGCCCCTTGCTCTATCAGCGCGCGTGCCGCATCCGCTTCCTTCGCGGGGTCGAACCATGTGTAGGCCCAGATGATCTTGAACTCGACATCCGGGTTCACCTTGGCCGCATGAATATAGGCCGCGTTGATGCCGCGGATCACCTCCGGGATGGGGTAGGAGGCGATATAACCGATGATGTTGGATTTGGTCATCTTGCCCGCGATATGCCCCTGGATCGCGCGCCCTTCGTAGAACCGCGCGGAATAGGTGGAGACGTTATCAGCGCGCTTGTAGCCCGTGGCATGCTCGAATTTCACATCCGGGAACTTGGCGGCGATGTTGATGGTCGGATCCATGTAGCCGAAGGAGGTGGTAAAGATCAGATCCGCACCGTCCAGCGCCATCTGGGTCATCACTCGTTCGCTGTCGGGGCCTTCTGCCACATTCTCCACGAAGACGGTCTCGACCGCATCGCCGAAATGCTCTTCGACGGCGAGCCGGCCCTTGTTGTGCTCATATGTCCAGCCGCCATCGCCGATCGGTCCGACATAGACAAAGCCGACCTTCGTTTTCTCGTGGCCATCGGCAAAGCCGCTTGTGGCGAGGCCGAGTGCGATTGCGGCACTGGCCAGAAGGGTGGTGATTTTCATGATCAGGTCTTCCCCAAAGATAATCGCCCCTGTGTGCGGGGCGTTGATGTGCCTCTAACCGGAGGCGTGAAATATACGGCCCAGCGAGCCGGGCGCCGCCGTCCTGTCTGCGGAAAGAACCACAAGCACGACGATGGTGATGATGTAGGGAGACATTGCCAGATATTCGACGGGAATGGCAACGCCCGCGCCCTGGAGATTAAGTTGCAATTGAGCGATTCCGCCGAAAAGATAGGCGCCCAAAAGAACGCGCCACGGCTTCCAGCTGGCAAAGACGACCAGCGCCAGGGCGATCCAGCCAACACCCGCTGTCATGCCTTCTGTCCATTGCGGCACACGAATGAGGCTGATGTAGGCCCCGCCCAGTCCTGCCAGCGCGCCACCGAACATGATCGCCAGTGTCCGGATCCGCACGACCTTGTAGCCGAGCGCGTGGGCGGCGTCGTGGTTCTCACCCACTGCGCGCAGGATCAGCCCGGCACGGGTGAATTTCAAGACGGCCCAGACAGCGGCGACCAGCAGGATGCCGATGTAAAGAATGGGATCATGCGAAAAGAGCACCGGTCCCAGCAGGGGGATCTCCGCCAAGGGCCCGAAATCCACATCCGGCATACGCGGTGGTTTGACGCCAACATAGCCCTGTCCCAGCAGGGCAGACAGCCCCAGACCGAAAAGGGTGAGCGCCAGTCCCGATGCCACCTGATTGGCCAGCGTCAGCTGGGTGAGCAGCGCAAACAGCAGGCTCAAGACAGCGCCACCGGCAGCCGCTGCGGCAAACCCCACCAGCGGCGAGGCGCTCTCCACCGCCGCCGCAAAGCCGCAAATGGCGCCTACGATCATCATCCCCTCAACGCCGAGGTTCAGCACCCCGGCGCGTTCCACCACCAGCTCGCCCGTGGCGGCCAGCAGAATAGGCGTTGCGGCACTCATGAGAGCGGCGAGCAACAGGACGGGGTTGATCACGGATAAATCCATTCAGGCGACCTCCGCCCGGCGCAACCGCAACCGGTAGTTGGTGAAAAGATCAAGCGCGAGCAGGAAAAACAGCAGCATCCCCTGAAACACCTGAATGGCGGCAGCGGGCAGACCAAGCTGGCTTTGCGCGATATCCCCGCCGATATAAGTCAGCGCCATCAACAGCCCCGCCAGCACGATCCCGATGGGATGCAGACGGCCCAGAAACGCCACGATAATGGCCGTAAACCCGTAGCCCACGTTGAAGTCGATACTGACCTGACCAGCCGGTCCCGCAACCTCGAAAAGCCCGGCCAGTCCGGCGAGCATGCCCGATATCCCCAGACAGAACAGCACGAGCCGGTTCGGGTTCACCCCGGCAAACCGCGCGGCCCGGGGGGCCTCCCCCGTCACCCGCACGGCAAATCCCAGCCGATGCCGGCTCAGCAGAACGTAGGCAAAGATCACCGCGATGAGCGCCGCCACCACGCCCCAGTGCATGCCGCTGCCTGCAATGATCTCCGCGTTATGGGCGCTGGCGTATTGCTGCAGATTGCGGCTACCGGGAAAGCCGAACCCTTCCGGGTTTTTCAACAAACCCAAGGACATCGAGGCCAGAAATTGCTCCGCCACATAAACAAGCATCAGCGAGACGAGGATCTCGTTGGTGCCAAAGCGGACCTTCAGGACCCCCGGGATCATCGCCCAGACCCAGCCGCCAAAGGCGCCCGCTACCACCATCAAGGGAAAGATCAGCACGCTTGCCGCGGGGTAAAACGCCAGCCCCACACCCGCCCCCACAAGCGCGCCGATGATGTACTGCCCCTCCGCACCAATGTTCCAGATCCCTGCCTTGAACCCCAGGCTCAGCCCAATGGCGATCAGCACCAGAGGCGCCCCTTTGATCAACAGCTGTGGCCTGTAGAAAAAGGCAAACTCCCCAAAAAGCGGCTCCCAGAAAATCGTCACAATGGATTGAACCGGATCCTTGCCCAGCACGGCAAAGAGCACGCCACCGAACAAAAACGTCGCAAGCACCGCCATCAGCGGTGTCAGATAGGCAAAGACCCGGCTCGGCTCCGGGCGCTGCTCAAGCCGGATCATCGCACCGCTCCCCCGTCATCTTGCCAAATAAACTCATGATCCTGACCGGGCCGCCCGCACGCTCCCCGCCGCAGGGCACGACATCGCGTCTTTTCACACATGTGCAACCTCCATGCCATGCGCACCGCCCATCATGAGGCCGATTTCCTCAACGCTCAGCCCCTCCGTCGGGCGCGAGGCAGACAACCGCCCTTCGTTCAAGGCCGAGAACCTGTCCGCAATCTCCATCAACTCGTCCAGATCCTGACTGATCACCACGATGGCCGCGCCCTGTTGCGCCAGATCCAGCAGGGCTTGCCGGATCGCCGCAGCGGCAGAGGCGTCAACGCCCCAGGTGGGCTGATTGACGACCAGCACCTCCGGGCGTTGCAGCACCTCGCGCCCGATGACGAACTTCTGCAGATTGCCCCCCGACAGCGACCGCGCCGCATTGGCGGGCCCCGGTGTGCGCACGTCAAAGGCAGCGATGATGCGATCGGCAAAGGCGCGCGCCGCACCCCAGTTCAGAAACCCGGCCCGTTCCAGCCTTTCGCGCTGCGCACCGGTCAGCATGGCATTTTCGGTCAGGGACATATTGGGGGCCGCCGCATGGCCAAGCCGCTCCTCGGGTGCCGCCAGCACGCCCCGCTCGCGCCGCGCGTTGGGTCCCAGAGCACCAATATCCTGCCCTTTCAGCCAGATTGTCGCGCGCGGCGCCCGCCGCTCGCCGGAAAGGGCGGAGAGCAGCTCGTCCTGACCGTTCCCGGCCACCCCCCCGATGCCCAGCACTTCCCCCTGCCGCAGGCTGAACGAGACGTCCCGCAACGGCATGCCAAAGGCCGTGGGCGCGGGCAGCGACAGGGCATCCAGTCGCAGGACCTCCTCGCCCGGCTGCGCTGCCGGCCGTGACGGCGTGCTCAGCGTCTTGCCCACCATCATCTCCGCCATCTCGCGCGCGGTGCTCTCGCGGGGTACCGCGGTGCCCACGACCTTGCCCAGACGCAGCACGGTAGCGGCGTCACACAGGCTTCGAATCTCTTCCAGCTTGTGCGAGATGTAGAGGATCGCGGTGCCCTCCGCGCTCAGCTTGCGCAGGGTCTTGAAGAGGATCTCGACTTCCTGCGGGGTCAGCACCGATGTGGGCTCATCCATGATCAGCAGTCTGGGGTCCTGCAGCAGGCAGCGGATGATTTCCACCCGCTGCCGCTCACCCGCCGACAGATCGCCAACGATCCGGTCCGGTGCCAGCGGCAACCCGTAGGTGTCCGAGACCTCCCGGATCCGCCGCGACAGATCGCGCAACCGGGGCGCGTGCTCCATCCCAAGCGCGATGTTTTCCGCCACGCTCAGCGCATCGAAAAGAGAGAAATGCTGAAACACCATGCCAACGCCCGCCGCCCGCGCCGCCCTTGGCTCGGCAGGCGCAAAGGGCGCGCCGTTCATCTGCATCTCGCCCTGATCGGGTTTCACCAATCCGTAGATCATCTTGACCAGCGTGGATTTTCCGGCACCGTTCTCACCCAGCAGGGCGTGAACTTCCCCGGGCGCGATGGACAGTGAGACATCGTCATTGGCCACCACCCCGGGGTAGGCCTTGGTCAGCCCCTTCAGAGCGAGCAGCGCCGTCACGCCGCGGCCTCTCGCGCGGACAAGAGCGCAGCGATACATCCTTCGGCGATGTCGCGGGGGTGCTTGCCGCGGGATTTGTCACCGATAGGGCAGGTGATGCTGTCAGGATCCAGACCCGCGGCTCGCAGCCGCTTGCCAAAGCGCGCCCATTTGGTGGCCGATCCGATCACCCCGCAGGAGGCAAAGCCGCGCTGCAAAAGAGCGGCACAGAGCGCCAGATCGATCTCATGTGAATAGGTGAAAACGAGGTGATGGGCCTTGAGCGGCGCGTGGCCAGCGAAACGCGCCATATCCGCCACCGGCACACCCCGCACACCTGAGCGGATGGCCTTTGGAAAGCGGTCCTGAGCACTGTCGATCCACGTCACATCGAAATCCGCAGTCGGACAGGCCGCGACCACCGCGCGCCCTACATGCCCCGCGCCCCAAAGCCACAGCGGCGGTGCCTCCGGGCGTGGCCTCAGCGGTGGCGCGACGCCGGGGGCCACATCCACCTGTCGCGGCGCACGGCCAAACTGCAGGGTGACGCTGCCACCACAGCACTGTCCGAGCCCTGGACCCAGTGGCAGTGTTCGGGTCGTCTCATCCGCACCGCTCTCCAGCATGCTGCGCGCCTGAGCGATGGCCGCCCACTCCAGCGCCCCGCCACCGATGGTGCCGGCGATGTCCTGCGCCTCGACCTTCATCGCCGTGCCCGCATCGCGCGGCACGGAGCCTTTGACGGACAGGATCTCCACGTAGATCGCGCTCATCCCCGCGCCCTCGCGATGGCGGCCAGCACGGCCTCGGCTGTGGCGGGGGTTTGCAGATCGGCGTAATGCGGACCACACGCCTCCACCGCATTGCAAAGCGCCGAATAGGCGGAGATCCCCAGCATCAGGGGCGGCTCGCCCACCGCCTTGGAGCGGTAGATCGTCTCCTCGCGGTTCTCGCCATCCCACAGCGAGACGTTGAAGATATCGGGCCGGTCCGAACAGGCCGGGATCTTGTAGGTGGCGGGCGCGTGGGTGCGCAGGTGCCCCGCGTCATCCCAGAACAGCTCTTCGGTGGTCAGCCAGCCCGCGCCCTGCACATAGCCGCCCTCAATCTGGCCGATGTCCAGCGCGGGGTTCAGCGATGCGCCCACATCATGCAGAATGTCGGCCCTCAGAATACGGTTCTCGCCGGTCAGCGTGTCGATCACCACCTCGGTGACGGCCGCGCCGTAGGCAAAGTAGAAGAACGGTCGCCCCTGACCCTTGATCCGGTCCCATTCGACCTTGGGTGTCTTGTAGAACCCCGTGGCCGAAAGGCTGACCCGCGCGAGATAGGTGATCTGCGCGGCCTCCGCAAAGCTGTAGGAGGCCTGCGGAACATGCACCTGCCCGCCCTCAAAGCGCACGTCGGCGGCGGCGCATTGATGCTGCTCGGCCAACACATCTGCCATGCGGTCGCGGATCGTATCGCACGCGGCTTTCACCGCCATGCCGTTGAGATCACTGCCGGAAGAGGCCGCTGTGGCGGAGGTATTGGGCACCTTTCCGGTATCTGTCGCGGTGATCTTGACCGCGGCCAGATCCACGCCAAAGCGATCAGCGGCGACCTGCGCCACCTTCTGGAACAGCCCCTGTCCCATCTCCGTCCCGCCATGGTTGAGATGGATGGATCCGTCCTGATACACGTGCACCAGCGCACCCGCCTGGTTGAGATGGGTAAGCGTAAAAGAAATTCCGAATTTCACCGGTGTCAGTGCGATGCCCTTTTTCAGCACGGGTTGGCTGGTGTTCCACGCCGCGATGGCTGCCCGCCGCGCGGTGTAATCCGATGAGCGTTCCAGCGCGGCTACCATTTCTGGCAGGATGAAATCCTCCACCGGCTGACCGTAAGGGGTGGTTTGGGGCGCGGCCTGGCCTGAGCTGCTCTCGCCGGACCGATAGAAATTGACGCGCCGGATCTCCAGCGGATCACGCGCCAGATGCATCGCGATATGGTCCATCACCCGTTCGATCCCCAGCATCCCCTGCGGCCCGCCAAAGCCGCGAAAGGCCGTGGCGCTTTGGGTATTGGTGCGCAACCTGTGGCTGGTGATCCGCACGGCGGGCAGGAAATAGGCGTTGTCCGCGTGCAGCATGGCCCGGTCCGCCACCGGCAGCGACAGATCCTGCGCCCAGCCGCAGCGTGCGTAATGGGTGACGTCGATGCCCTGGATCCGCCCGCTTTCGTCAAAGCCAACGTCGTAGTCGATCCGGAAGTCATGCCGTTTGCCGGTGATGACCATGTCATCGTCCCGGTCATAGCGCATCCGGCAGGGCCGCCCCGTGGCAGCAGCCACGACGGCGCACGCCACCGCAAGCGCGTTGCCCTGGCTTTCCTTGCCGCCGAAGCCGCCGCCCATGCGGCGCGTTTCAACCCGCACGCTGTGCATGGGCTGACAGAGCGCTTCTGCCACCTTGTGCTGGATCTCCGTGGGGTGCTGAGTGGAACTCATCACCACCATGTCCCCGCCTTCCTGGGGCAGGGCGAGGGCGGCCTGGCCTTCCAGATAGAAGTGTTCCTGCCCGCCAACGTGCAGCTGTCCGGAAAGGCGGTGCCGGGCGCTGGACAGCGCGGCCTCGACGTCACCGCGGCCGTAAATGCGCGGGCCGTCCTCGAACCGGCTGTCCTGCGCCAGCGCATCCTCCACGCTCAGGGTGGTGGGTGCCGCCGTGATCTGTGCCTTGCCGCGCCGCGCCGCGTGCCGGGCCGCCAGATGCGAGGTGGCGGCCACCAGAAAGAGCGGCTGCCCGGCGTAGTGGACCTGACCCTCCGCCAGCAGCGGCTCGTCGTGTATCGACGGCGAGACATCGTTGTCAAAGGGCAGATCGGCCGCCGTCAGCACGGCGATCACCCCGGGGGCCGCCCGCACGGCGTCAAGGTCAAGCCCGTCGAGCGTGCCCGCCGCCTGATCGCTCAGCCCGAAGGCCAGATGCAACGTGTTGCGCGGGGTTGGTATGTCGTCCACATAGCGTGCAGCACCGGTCACATGCAGGGTGGCGGCGTCATGGGGCAGGGGTTTGGCGACGCTCACGGGGTGACCTCCTGCACGCTGACGTCGCATCCCTGGTCCGCATGCCAATAGCGCAGCAGCATGTTTTGCGCCGTCTCCAGCCGGTAGGCGGCACTGGCGCGCATGTCCGAGAGTGGCTGGAAGTCTTGGGCCAGCGCCTCCATGGCTGCACGCACGGTGTCTTCGGCCCAGGGCTGACCGGTCAAAGCCGCCTCGGCACCGGCGGCCCGTCGCGGCGTGCCGGCCATCCCGCCGTAGGCCAGCCGGGCCGAGGTGACAATCCCGTCCTCCACGGTGATCGACAGGCAGCCGCAGACCGCCGAGATGTCCTGATCGAACCGTTTGGACAGCTTGTAGCAGCGCAGGCGATCGCTTTGGGCAGGCAGGCTGATCGCTTCGACAAACTCGCCGGGGGCACGGTCCTGCTTGCCGTAGTCCAGAAAGAAATCCTCCAGCGGCAGGCTGCGCCGTTCCTCTCCTCGCCGCAGATGCAGCGTCGCGCCAAGTGCGATGAGCGCGGGCGTCCCGTCCCCGATGGGTGAGCCATTGGCGATGTTACCGCCGATGGTTGCAGCGTTGCGGACCTGCACGGATCCGTAGCGCCGGATCAGGGCGCCAAAGGACGGGTGCGGTTCTGCCACGGCGGCTTCCAGCTCCGTCAGGGTCGTCATTGCACCGATGCGCAACCCCGTCTCCGTCTGGTGAACGCCGCGCAGACCAGCGCAGCGGTTCAGGAAGGCAACGTTCCCCAGATCGCGCATCTGCTTGGTCACCCAAAGCCCTACGTCCGTGGCCCCGGCGATGAGCGTGGCGTCCGGATGCTCCAGATACCAGGCCGCGAGGGCCTGCGTGGTCTCGGGCTGCACCCAGGGAGGGGGCTGCCTGCCCCCGCCGCGCTGGCGCGCGTCTCCCCCGGGAGTTTTTTCGGCAAGATGAGGGAGCGCGTCGCGCATGTGATCGGGCACAGGGGCCGTGCTGGCGGCTTGGGCGGCGCGGATGATCGGTGCGTAGCCGGTGCAGCGGCAGAGGTTGCCCGCAAGCTGGGTGTCGTGATCGGTGGCCCCGTTCAGATGCGCCGTGGCCATGGTCACCACAAAGCCGGGCGTGCAAAAGCCGCACTGGCTGCCATGGTGCTCGATCATCGCGCGCTGGACGGGGTGAAGCGTGCCATCGGGGGCGGCGATGCCCTCAACCGTGCGGACCGCCTTGCCGTTGAGCTGCGGCAGGAACAGGATGCAGGCGTTCAGCGCCTGCGCGCCGCCCTCGTCCGTTACCATGACGGAACAGGCCCCGCAATCGCCCTCGTTGCAGCCTTCCTTGGTGCCGGTGAGCCCGCGCTCTTCGCGCAGCCAGTCCAGCAGGGTAACGGTGGGGCTGACGTCAGCGAGTGTCACCTCTTGCCCGTTCAGGCGGAACGAAATCTCCATGCTGTCAGTTCCGCCGCGGTACAAGGGGCTCGTCCTGCCCGGCGTTCGATGCGGCGTAGAACCTCGGGCGAGCAATATCAGCGCAAAGGCTATGCCCGCGTCTCCCTGATTTGCAAGCGGAAACCGGCGCAGGGGCGGGCTCGCCGGGTGCAGAGGGACGACGCGGCGCGAAAGCCATCACGCTTGATGCTGGTGGCCCGGCGCGCGGTCGCCTAGGGTCGGGGCATGAGCACTGATCCCCGATTCATTCACCTGCGCAGCCACTCCGAGTATTCCCTGCTGGAAGGGGCGCTGCGGCTGAAGAAACTGCCCGAGCTGTGCCGCAAGGCGGGCATGCCGGCGCTGGCGCTGACCGACACGAACAACATGTTCGCGGCACTGGAGTTTTCGGTTGCCATGTCGGCGGCGGGCATCCAGCCGATCATGGGCAGCCAGGTGGATCTGAGATATGTCGAGACGCGGCCGGGAGAGAAGCCGCGTCTGCCCGCGCCGGTGGTTCTGCTGGCCCAGTCCGAAGCCGGGTATCAGAACCTGATGAAGCTGAATTCCTGCCTCTATCTCGACAAGGGCGGCGCTCTGGCAGAGGTCACCATGGCCGAGTTGGCACAGCATGCGGGTGAGGTAATCTGCCTGACCGGCGGGCCGGACGGCCCGGTGGGCAAGTTGCTGCAAGCGGGTCAGGCGCCGGCCGCCGAGGCGCTGATGCGCGATCTGCTCTCGGCATTCGGCGACCGTCTCTACGTGGAATTGCAGCGCCATCCGGGTGAGGCGGGCCAGCCCGAAACCGAACGGCTGACCGAGCGTGGCTTTGTGGAAATGGCCTACGCGATGGATGTGCCGCTGGTCGCCACCAATGATGTCTATTTCCCCGACGCAAAGATGTACGAGGCCCATGATGCGCTCGTCTGCATTGCCGAGGGCGCTTATGTCGATCAGTCCAGTCCACGACGCCGGTTGACCGCTCAGCATTACTTCAAGTCCCAATCCGAGATGGTCGCGCTCTTTGCGGATCTGCCGGAAGCCATCGAGAACACGGTCGAGATTGCGCGTCGCTGTGCCTTTCAGGCGTATCGCCGCGATCCGATCCTGCCGAAGTTTGCCGATAACGAGATTGAAGAACTGCGCCAGCAGGCCCATGCCGGGCTCCGGGAGCGATTGGCGTTCATCCCGCATGCGACCAGTTTGGAGGATTACGAAAAGCGGCTCGACTTCGAGTTGGGTGTGATCGAGGGTATGGGATTTCCCGGCTACTTCCTGATCGTTGCCGATTTCATCAAATGGGCCAAGGATCAGGACATTCCGGTCGGACCCGGCCGCGGGTCCGGAGCAGGGTCGCTGGTGGCTTACGCCCTGACGATTACCGACCTTGATCCGCTGCGGTACAACTTGCTGTTTGAGCGGTTCCTGAACCCGGAACGGGTGTCCATGCCGGACTTCGACATCGACTTCTGCATGGACCGGCGCGAGGAGGTCATTCGCTACGTTCAGGAGAAGTATGGCCGCGACAAGGTGGGACAGATCATCACCTTTGGCGCGCTTTTGTCAAAGGCCGCCGTGCGCGACATCGGCCGCGTGCTGCAGATGCCCTACGGTCAGGTGGATCGGCTGAGCAAGATGATCCCGGTGGAGGGGGTCAAACCGGTCAGCATCGAAAAGGCGCTGGCCAGCGAGCCGCGTCTGCGGGAAGAGGCGCGCAATGAAGAGGTCGTGGCGCGCTTGCTGGAGTATGGCCAGCAGGTGGAGGGGCTGTTGCGGAACGCCTCGACCCATGCCGCCGGTGTGGTGATCGGGGACAGACCGCTGGACCATCTGGTGCCTCTCTACCAGGACCCGCGGTCAGACATGCCAGCGACCCAGTTCAATATGAAATGGGTGGAACAGGCGGGCCTGGTCAAGTTCGACTTTCTGGGTCTGAAGACACTGACGGTGATCCAGAACGCAGTGGATCAGATCAAGGCATCGGGGCGTCATCTGCACATTGCCGCGGACGGCACCGAGCTTTTTCAGCCGCCTGCCGGGCTCGAGGACGACATTGGCGCGATCCCGCTGGATGATGAGGCGTCCTATAAACTGTATGCAGCGGCGAAAACCGTGGCGGTTTTTCAGGTGGAAAGCTCCGGGATGATGGATGCGCTCAAGCGCATGAAGCCCACCTGTATCGAGGATATCGTGGCGCTTGTGGCCTTGTATCGTCCCGGTCCGATGGAGAATATCCCCACCTACTGCGATGTTAAGAACGGGCTGAAACCCCTTGAATCCATTCACCCTTTGATCGACGATATTCTGGAGGAAACCCAAGGCATCATCGTCTATCAGGAGCAGGTGATGCAGATCGCCCAGGTCATGGCGGGGTATTCTCTGGGCGGCGCGGATCTGTTGCGCCGGGCCATGGGCAAGAAGATCGCCGAGGAAATGGCCAAGGAGCGCCCGAAGTTCGAAAAGGGGGCCGTCGAGAATGGTGTCGACGCGAAGAAAGCCCGAGAAGTCTTTGACCTTCTTGAGAAATTTGCCAACTATGGTTTCAACAAATCGCATGCGGCAGCCTATGCGGTGGTCAGCTACCAGACCGCGTGGCTAAAGGCGAACCACCCGGTGGAATTCATGGCCGGGGTCATGAACTGCGACATTCATCTGACCGACAAGCTGTCCGTCTATTTTGAAGAGCTGCGCAAGCGGCTGGAACTGCCGTGGGTGCCGCCCTGCGTCAACCGTTCGGACGCGCCGTTCAAAGTGGAGGACGGGGCGCTGGTCTACGGTCTGGGTGCGCTCAAGAACGTCGGTCTGGAGGCGATGCGCCTCGTGACCGACGGACGTGCGGACCGGCCCTTTGCAACGCTCTTTGATCTGGCGCGCCGGGTCGATCTCAAACGTGTCGGCAAGCGCCCGCTGGAGATGCTGGCCCGCGCCGGGGCGTTTGACCAGCTTGACGGGAACCGGGCGCGGGTCTTCGCGGCGCTCGATGCGCTCGTGGCCTATTCCGCCGCGATCCACGAGCAGAAGGCCTCCGACCAGGTGTCTCTCTTCGGCGAGGCGGGAGAAGACCTGCCCGAACCGCGATTGCCACAGATCGACGACTGGCAACCCGCAGAGCGACTGGGGGAGGAGTTCAAGGCGGTTGGTTTTTATCTCTCGGGGCACCCGCTCGACGACTATATGGCGCCGCTGCGCAGACGGATGAGCAATGATCGCGGCATGCCCTTCATGACGTTGGACGACCTGACCGAAAAGGTCACGACCAAGGGCGCCATGAATGCGCGGCTTGCGGGCATCGTCGCGGGTCGTCAGGAACGCAAATCCGCGCGCGGCAACCGGTTTGCCTTTGCGCAGATGTCGGACCCTACCGGCGCCTACGAGGTGACGTTGTTCTCCGACACGCTGGAGGCCGCGCGCGCCCATCTGGAGACAGGCTCTAAGGTGATCGTGGCCGTGGAGGCGACGATGGAGTCGGATCAGTTGAAGCTTTTGGGCCGGTCGGTCACGCCGGCGGATACGGTGGCCGCGGAAGCGGACGGTGCGGGCCTGAAAATCTTCGTGACCGTGCCAGAGGCGGTCGATGCCGTCGCACAGATCCTAGAAGCAGCTGTCAGCACAGGGCGTGGCCGCAGCCCGGTGGAGCTGTGCCTGAGGGATCCGGATCTGCCGGGCGAGGTTTCCGTGGATCTTGGCCCGCGGTTTGTGGTGAACCCCAGGATCAAGGGCGCGATCAAATCGCTCAGCGGCGTGCTGGAGGTCGAAGACATCTGAACGGGGCTGCTGGGCGGGCGAACGGCCCGCGCGGGCTGTTGCCACCGCGCCGCTCGGAACGCGCGCAGGTGTAGCCGTCCGGCAACGCTAACCGCGTCAGTAGTGCGGTGGCCGCTCATCCCCGACCACGATACCGCCCGAGCTTTGCTGTTCACGTTCGCCTTCGCGCTGCATCAGCATGACAACACGGCGGGTGAGTGTTGCGATTTCGGATTCCTGCCGCGCCACGACGTCTGACAGGTCCTCCACCGTTCGCGTCAGATGCGCGATCTGCTCTTCGAGTTTTTCCATGCCCGGCTGTTAGCACGCGACCCCGCCCGGCGAAAGACGGCGCCTTGCCCCCTGTCCCCCGTTGGGCTAGACCGCGCGCGACACCGACCCGAGGGCGATCCATGGCCAAACCCAAAAAGACCCCGCGGCCCAAGGCGGAAACGCCCAAGGGCTTTCGCGACTACTTCGGCGCTGAGGTGACTGAGCGGACGGAGATGCTGTGCAGGATTGCCGAAGTCTACCACCGCTACGGGTTCGATGCGCTGGAAAGCGCCGGGGTGGAGACGGTCGAGGCCCTGGGTAAGTTCCTGCCCGATGTGGACCGCCCGAACGAAGGTGTTTTCGCCTGGCAGGAGGATGCCGAGGCTGACAAGCCGGGCGACTGGCTGGCGCTGCGCTATGATCTGACGGCGCCGCTGGCGCGGGTCTACGCGCAGCACCAGAATGATCTGCCCAAACCCTACCGCCGCTATGCCATGGGGCCTGTCTGGCGCAACGAAAAGCCGGGGCCGGGTCGGTTTCGTCAGTTTTATCAATGCGATGCGGATACGGTCGGCGCGCCTTCGGTGGCGGCGGATGCGGAGATCTGTGCGATGCTCTGCGACTGTCTGGAAGCGGTTGGGATCGACAAGGGCGACTATGTGGTCCGGGTGAACAACCGCAAGGTGCTCAATGGTGTGCTGGAGGTCGCAGGGCTCGCTGGCGACGACAAGGAAGCCGAACGCGGCATCGTGTTGCGCGCTATTGATAAGCTCGACCGGTTGGGTATCGAAGGTGTGCGCGCGCTGCTTGGCGGGGGGCGTAAGGACGAGAGCGGGGATTTTACCCAAGGGGCAGGGCTCACTGATACGCAGAGCGATGTGATCGTTTCGTTTCTGCGTGCCAACGATGAGGTTGTTTCCGCTGCTGCAGAACAGCAAGCTCACGTGGCCGAAAGGCGGGATATCAACGTCAACCACAACATGGCGGCTTACCTTACGGACGTTGTGGGGGGGTCCAACGTTGGTCAGCAGGGGGTTGAGGAACTTCGAGAGATTGCCGATTTGCTATTTGCCGCCGGCTATGGCCCCAACCGCATTATCATTGATCCCTCCGTGGTCCGTGGTCTCGGCTACTACACCGGGCCGGTCTACGAGGCGGAGCTGACCTTTGAGGTGAAAGATGAGAAGGGGCGCACGCGCAACTTCGGCTCGGTCGCGGGGGGCGGGCGCTATGACGATCTCGTCAAGCGCTTCACCGGGCAGGAAGTGCCCGCAACCGGCGTCTCCATCGGTGTCGACCGGCTGCTCGCCGCGCTGAGGATGAAGGGCCGGGCTCAGATCACAGACCCGGGGCCGGTTGTTGTCACCGTGATGGACCGGGGCCGCATGGCGGACTACCAGAAGATGGTGGCAGACCTGCGCGCGGCAGGCATCCGCGCGGAGGTCTACCTCGGCAACCCGAAAAACTTCGGCAACCAGCTCAAGTATGCGGACAAGCGGCAAAGCCCCGCAGCCATCATCGAGGGCGCGGACGAGCAGGCCCGCGGGGTCGTGCAGATCAAGGACCTGATCCTCGGTGCACAGATCGCCGAGAACGCCACACTGGAGGAATGGAAGGACCGGCCCAGCCAATATGAGGTGCCCTCCGAGGATCTGGTTGCGAAGGTACGCGAGATCCTCGCGCAACACGGGCTGTCGGACGCCACATGATCACCCGCGCGCAGACGCTGGCGCGGGCGGCTGAGTTGCGTGCGCGCTTCGAGGCGGCGGGCGCGCTGCCGGTGGAGACGCCGATCCTGCAATCGGCCGAGACCCTGCTGGATCTCTACGGAGAAGACATCCGCGCGCGCGCCTATGTCACGTCAGACGCGCTGCGCGGTGAGCAGATGCTGCGCCCCGATTTTACCGTGCCGGTCGTGCAAATGCATATGGAGCAGGGGGCGGAGCCTGCCCGCTACACCTATGCAGGCGAGGTCTTCCGCCGTCAGGAGGAGGATCCCGGACGCGCAAGCGAATATGTGCAGGTGGGCTACGAAGTCTTTGACCGATCGGCCCCCGCTGCGGCGGATGCAGAGGTTTTTGCGCAGATCAGCGAGGCGCTGCGTCCGCTGGAGCTGCGCGCGGCCACAGGTGATATCGGGATCCTGATGGCGGCGGTTGCCGGGCTCGACACGACCGACGCGCGCAAATCGGCCCTGCTGCGGCATATCTGGCGGCCCCGGCGCTTTCGCGCGCTGCTGGACCGCTACGCCGGTCGCGTGCCTGCGGCCAAGCATCGGGAGGCGCTGCTGGCAGGACAGATCGCCAGCGCAGCGCCGGTGATCGGCAAACGCACGGCGGCGGAGATCGCGGCGCGGATCGAGGCCCTGCGCGAGGATGCCGCCGCACCGCCTCTCAGCACTGCGGAGGTCGCCCTGTTGGACATGCTCTTGGGGGTGCGCGAAACGCTGCCCTTCGCGCTGGAGCAACTGCGGGATATCTCGGTCGATATGCCTGCGATCGCGCCTGCGGTGTCCCGGTTGGGGGAGCGGAGCCAAGCGCTGGCGGCGCGCGGTGTCGATGTGGATGCTCTGGCGTTCGAGGCCAGCTTTGGCCGGGCCTCGATGGAGTATTACGACGGTTTCGTTTTCGGCTTTTTCAGTCCGCAGCACCCGGATTGGCCGGCCATTGCCACGGGCGGGCGCTACGACGCGCTGACCCGCAGGCTGGGGCAGGGGCGGGAGATCCCCGCAGTGGGCGGCGTGCTGCGCCCCGGTCTGATGCTGGAACTGGAGGCGCGGCCATGACGATCCGGCTGGGCGTGCCGTCCAAGGGGCGGCTGATGGAAAAGACCTTTGACTGGTTCGGCGCGCGCGGTGTGACGCTGAGCCGCAGCGGGTCGGAGCGGGAATACGCAGGTCAGGTCGAAGGCGTTGCGGGCATGTCGCTGGTGCTGCTGTCGGCGGGTGAGATGCCGCGGGAACTGGCAACGGGCCGGGTGCATTTCGGTGTCACCGGCACGGATCTTGTGCGGGAAAAACTGCCCCTCTGGGAACAGCAGGTGGAGCCGGTCGCCGAACTGGGCTTTGGTCAGGCAGATCTGGTGATCGCCGTGCCGCAGGCCTGGATCGACGTGGAAACGCTGGATGATCTGGACGGGGCAGCGGCGGCCTTTCGGGCGGCGCACGGGATGCGGTTGCGCATCGCGACCAAGTACCACCGGCTGGTGCGCGAGCACTTGCGGCAGGGTGGCGTTGCTGATTATGCGCTGGTGGACAGCCAGGGCGCGACCGAGGGGACCGTGGCGAATGAGACCGCGGAGGCCATCGCGGACATCACGTCGAGCGGCGAGACCTTGCTGGCCAATCACCTGAAGGTGCTGAGCGAGCCTCCGATCCTTCGGTCCCAGGCGACCTTGTGGCGCAGCCGAAAAGCGCAGGTGCAGGCACAGGACCGCGCGGTCATCGACGCGCTGATGGCTCAGCTGGCGCTATAGAACACCGATCTCAGCGAGCGCCCGGTTCAGCTCTACCGGCAGAGGCTCTTCGGCCTTGCGGGCTTTCGGCAGATCGGGGGGGGCGTCACCCACCGCCAGATAGCGCCACCCCTGAAACGGTCGCTTGAGACTGCTCTGGGTGCGGATGATCTCCGGATCCAAAACGATCGCGCAGCGCCGGATGCCGTCGCTGCCGATAACCTCATCCAGTCGCAGGATCTGCTGACGACACTGAAGCACGCCCTTGACCACCCAGTAGATCGATCCGCCGTTGAGGATTTCCGCCTCGCGCTTGGGCCACATTCGGGTGATGTGCCGCGGCAACCCGTCGGCGCCCCGCGCGCGTTTGGTGGCCTGCCAGGCTGCCATGTCCTCCACCGTCTCGGAGCCGACAGACAGCTTTACGAGGTTCACCATCTTGTCCACAGCTTTACCCACCAACACATCCCCAGAATCTCTTGCCCCACACCATATATATTAGGTGTTTCGCCTCTGGCTTCAACTTGTTGTGGAAAAGCCGTTGGATCTGCGCTATTTTCCGACGCTTACCGTGATCGGAGATTCAGCCCATGACCCGCTTTACCGCCCCCATCGCCGAACAGATCTGGGATATGAAATACCGCTTCAAAGAAGCCGATGGCACGCCTCTTGATGGAACGGTCGAAGATACCTGGCGGCGCATCGCGCGCGATCTGGCGCAGGTCGAGGAGGATCCCGACACCTGGGAAGAGCGCTTCTACGCCGCGCTGGAGGATTTCAAATTCCTGCCAGCGGGCAGGATCACCGCGGGGGCGGGCACGGCAAGATCCGTGACGCTCTTTAACTGCTTCGTCATGGGGACCGTGCCCGACAACATGGGCGGCATCTTCGAGATGCTGAAGGAGGCGGCGCTGACCATGCAGCAGGGGGGCGGCATCGGCTATGACTTCTCGACCATCCGGCCGAAGGGGGCGGATGTAAAAGGGGTGGCGGCTGATGCCTCCGGTCCGCTCAGCTTCATGGATGTGTGGGACGCGATGTGCCGCACGATCATGTCCGCAGGCTCGCGCCGCGGGGCGATGATGGCCACGATGCGCTGTGATCATCCGGATGTGGAAGACTTCATTGCTGCGAAGTCGGATCCGGCGCGGCTGCGGATGTTCAACATGTCGGTGCTGATCACGGATCCTTTCATGGAGGCGGTCAAAGCCGATGGCCCGTGGGAGCTGACCTTTGATGGACAGGTTTACAAGACGCTGCAAGCGCGTGATCTGTGGAACCGGATCATGCAGGCAACCTATGATTACGCCGAACCGGGCGTGATCTTCATCGACCGGATCAACGCGGCGAACAACCTGAACTATTGCGAGACGATTGCGGCGACGAACCCCTGTGGTGAGCAACCTTTGCCGCCCTATGGTGCGTGTCTTCTGGGGTCCATCAACCTGTCGCGGCTGGTGACGGATGCCTTTGACGAGGGGGCAGCCCTGGATGAGGACGCGCTCGATGATCTGGTCGCCGTGGCGGTTCGGATGATGGACAATGTGGTTGATGCGTCCAAATTTCCGCTGGAAGCGCAGGCCCGCGAAGCGCAGGCCAAGCGCCGGATCGGGCTGGGGGTGACGGGGCTCGCGGATGCGCTGTTGATGGTCGGGCTGCGCTATGGCTCGGACGAGGCAGCGCGTCAGACCGAACGCTGGTTGCACCGGATCGCCCGCGCTGCCTATCTGGCGTCGGTGCAATTGGCAAAGGAGAAGGGCGCCTTCCCGCTTTTCGACGCGGAAGGATATCTGGCCTCGGGGACAATGCAGGCGATGGATGCAGACGTGCGCGCGGCGGTTGCCGAGCATGGCATTCGCAATGCTTTGCTGACGTCAATTGCCCCTACGGGCACCATCAGCTTGTATGCGGGCAACGTCAGCTCGGGGATCGAGCCGGTTTTTGCCTATGCCTACACGCGCAAGGTCCTGCAGAAAGATGGCACGCGCACCGAAGAGGAGGTGGTTGATTACGCCGTTCAGATGTGGCGCGAGAAGTTCGGTGAGGCCGCCTTGCCCGATCACTTCGTGAACGCCCAGACCCTCGCCCCCGCAGATCATGTCAGGATGCAGGCGGCGGCTCAGAAGTGGGTCGACAGCTCCATCTCAAAGACGATCAACTGTCCCGAAGACATCAGCTTTGATGCGTTCAAGGACGTCTACATGCAGGCATGGGATCAGGGGTGCAAGGGCTGCACGACCTACCGGCCGAACGCCGTGACAGGCTCGGTGCTGAGTGTTGCGGAGGAGGCGCCCAAGGCAGCACCGGAGGTCATCACCAGCGATGCCGCCGAGCCTCAGCAGCCGCACGGTGATGTCATCTACATGTCCGAACCGCTGGACCGGCCCAACGCGCTGGAGGGCAATACCTACAAGGTGAAATGGCCCGACAGCGAGCATGCACTCTATATCACGATCAACGACATCGTGCTGAACGGGCACCGCCGGCCCTTTGAGGTGTTCATCAACTCCAAGAACATGGAGCATTTTGCCTGGACGGTGGCGCTGACGCGCATGATATCGGCTGTGTTCCGGCGGGGCGGAGACGTGTCTTTTGTCGTGGAAGAGTTGAAAGCCGTTTTCGATCCCCGCGGCGGTGCGTGGATCAAGGGGCGGTACATCCCGTCGATCCTCGCGGCAATTGGCGGCGTCATCGAACAACACATGATCGCGACTGGGTTCATCGCCGGCGAAGGGCTGGGGCTGAAATCAGACCCGCAGGCCGAGGTCGTCGGCCTGGATGCATCAAAGGGTGCGGCGTGCAGCAGTTGTGGCCAGTATGAGCTGCGAATGATCGAGGGCTGCATGACCTGCGGAAACTGCGGCTACTCCAAATGCGGCTAGCTGATGCGGTTCAGGTGTTTTGAAACGCGTCACCCGACATGGCCATTTGGGTCACGAAACGGCCTCTAGCTCAGAGCCTATTTGTCGCTGCAAGTCAATAAAATATCTTCAATTCAATGGACTAGCCTTCGCGAAGCAGGTTTTCGATTTCAGATACAAGCGCAGTCATCGTGGTCTCGAGGCCGTCGCTGAGGCCCTTTATCGTGTCAAGCGTCGGTTGGTGCTTTTTGGTCTCTAAAAGAGAGATGTAACGCATCGAAACGCCAGCCCTTGGATGCTTTGCCTAAAATAAACAGGCAGCACCTTGTCTGAAATATCAGGGACACGCCCCCTGTCGCCAGTGCGGCCTTTCTCTTTGCCGGGGGCCGCGATTGGCTTGCTCCAGAAAAAGCATCACCTCCGAGCGTATCTTGTCGTCTTGATCCTCATCCTCGGGCTTTTTTGGTTCAGGCAGGGCCAGCGCCTTGTCTATGTTGACTGACGCCTTGTTCAGTTCAGCTTCATCGAATTTGTATTCAACAACTGTCTTCTTTTCACCGTCAGTTTTTTCATACCTGGCTTGCTTGATGCCAAGCCTTGCGCCCGTCTTTCCTACCAATGGTCGTGTGAACTCTTTGAGGTCGGCGGCGTCTTCCTTGGATGGTGCTTCGAGCAGCTTTGTGTCCTTGCTCCCTCCGGTGAAATAGCTAATCCCGCGCCAAATGCGATTGGCAAAATCGGTCACGATCATGCCGCCATCCATCATGGTGATGCCGCCCATCATAACACAGTAAGGCGCGATCTCGGCTATGACTGATCCGGTTTCGAGCTTGGTCACAAAAAGACGGGGCGCATCATCCGAACCGCTACGATAGTGGCGCTCATAAATGCGAGAAAGGGCCGCGAAGCTGTCTGCCAAATCAGTCAGTTCAACTGGCTGGCCGGGATCAAGTGTGATGATCAACCTGTCGCCTTCCTCTTTCACGTCACAAGAAACCATTTCAAAGCCTCAATTCTGTGACCTCGATTGCAGCCATACATTGCAGGAAGAAAGCCATCGTAAACACACCACGGCTAATCTTGTTTGCAATGTTCTTTTCGTTCTCTTGAACGCCTATTTTTTCAAGTAAATTAGATAATTGGGCGTAAGTCACACCCTTTCTCTTTAGTTCAGAACGTAGCAGGTTCTTTGCTCGATCCGACCATTCCGCGTCCGTTTGTGACTTTGGCATTTCATTACCTCGGTGGATAAAACCCTATTTATAGGGATATAGCCCTTGTAATGATGATGTGTAAACCCTATTTATAGGGTATAGACATCATAGGTAATGATAATGGCACAACACTTCCTCCTTTCAGCAGCATCTCGGACGCTCTCTTTGCGTTCGATTTACAAGGCTGGCGAAGATGCGGCCTATGAGACCTTCTGTCAGATGCGCTGGCCTGAGACGGACGGTGAAGCCGTTTGCCCATGCTGCGGCTTTGACGAAACATACAAGATCACCACACGTCGGAAGTTCAAATGTAAGGCGTGTCACCACCAGTTCAGCGTGACCAGCGGCACAATCTTTGCATCGCGCAAGATGGACTTTGTGGACCTGTTGGCCGCGATCTGCATCATCGTGAACGCATCCAAGGGCGTGAGCATGGTTCAGCTGAGCCGTGATCTGGACTGCTAGTACAAGACAGCATTCGTGCTGGCCCACAAGCTGCGCGAAGCGATGGCGATGGAGGTCCACACGGGCGAAGTGTTGGAAGGTCATGTTGAGATTGATGGCGCATACTTTGGCGGCCACATCCGCCCTGAGAACGCCAAGGCAGACCGCAAGGACCGCCGCTTGAAGCGCCACCAGACAGGCAAGCGCCGTGTAGTAATCGCCATGCGTGAGCGTGAGGGCCGTACATTGCCTTTCGTCGGCGTGTCAGAGGGTGAAGGCGTTGCGCTGGCAAGCGAGAACGTGTCGCGCATGTCCACCATGTCAGCGGACGAGGCCAGCCATTGGGATGAACTGCACATGGGCTGGCACGTTGACCGCGTGAACCACTCTGAGATTTACAGTGACCACGCAAAGCACACCAACATGGTGGAAAGCTATTTCTCGCGTCTGCGCCGCATGGTGCAGGGGCAGCATCATCACGTTAGCCCGCCGTACCTTTACCAATATGCTAATCACGCTGCATGGCTTGAAGACAACCGCCGCACTGACAAAGGGGCGCTGGCGCAGATCGTGGTCAGCAACTCGATGGCCGCACCTGTATCGCGCCAGTGGAAGGGGTACTGGCAGCGGGCGGCTTAAGCTGCTTCTCGGAAATAGGATCCCGATAAAGCAACGTTGTCGTTGGCAGCTAAGTCCTTGGCGGCGCGATAGCTCTGCTTCCTGTTATCGTCGTCGTCAAGCTGGTCACCAATCTCTTGGCAAATCGCTTCAAACGCAGGTACTAAATTGACAAACTGACGGTTGTTCAACCGGAAGTTCCCAGAGAGTTGCTGGGTGAAGATATTTTTGAACCCCTTCAATTTGAAGCCCACCAGCTGCTTCCCGGTGCCGTCAAAAATCAAGGTCAAGAACTCATCGATCCGATCATAGACCAGCAAACTATCCCGCTTGACGTATTCCACGCAGTCTGAGTCGTGAAAATACGTCGCGCACGGTACGTAAGCCGCGAACTGCGAAGTGTTTTCCATTTTCTGCCCTGTCATGTCTTGGTCCAATGTTGTGTCGTATACCTTGTTTCGTGTGACTTGGGTAGCCCATCATTTCCGGCCACTACCCACTCTATCCGAGTAATACTGCCATCTATTGCGCCTTCACCGTCTTGTAAATCCAGATTCGTTCTTACCAGAACAGTGAGAACAGATGACTTTGGCGGCACTGCGGCAGAGGCTTGGCAAGCCATACTCACTGTGCGTTCAATCGTCACCGCTGGCTGAAGTACGTATACTAGGACAGTATCGCCGTTCCTCTCGTCATCATGAGGCCGTTCTATGCCCTCAAAACAAGCTACGGCGTCATTCAACGTGGTGAGATCGGTTGTGGGATCAGAGTTTGCAACCTGACTAATCAGGTTGATGTCTGGTAGTCTGCCATAGATGTGCGCGTTCATTTGAAAGATAGGGGTCAGCCGACTTATTTCGAAGTGCCTATCAATGAATTCCTGAGAAACGGTTAAACGCAGCCCAGAATCCTTAGTAGGGCCGGGAGCATCTACAACTTCGAAGGTTTTCCAATCGGGCATTCTTGAACTCACGGCAATGTTGGTTGGCCCAGATATCGTAGTTTTTCGCTACTGCCAAGGCTTACACTTGAGCAATTCTCCACAAGCACCCATCCGGCCCAAAGTCCTGCACCACATGCCCGTCCTTCTGCTGACGTTGGATGGCGTGCCTAACCCGCTTTAGCACATCGGCATGAACATCATCGCCCCGGCCCTTGGACGCGATGATCTGGCCCGCTATCTTTTCATGATCCGCTGGAGCTTCCCGAAGCATGTTGATGATGGTCAGCTTCAATTCATTGCGCCCGAATAGCTGCTTGTACTTTCCGCGTGGCGCTATGGCTTTAGGGTCGTCCTCATAGCCACACAGCGCCAATGCCCGATCTATGGCGTCAAGATCGGCTTCGAGGTTATCTGCGGCCCTGAGCGCAACCTTGTGCTGGCCTGCTATCTCACCACGCTTCTTAATCAGTCCGTGTATCGTGTTCTGCATACCCGCATTATGGATTCAAGCAGACTGACTGTTCAGCTAGATTTTTGGTGCGTTTGATACATAAGGCCGGATTAGTCCCGCGACCCGGACGTCGAGGTCGCGAGAAATCGAGCGGTCGCAGCGAATGTCCGGAATGCGGGCAGCAGCCGCAGTATTCGAGAGGGATGTTGAGAGTCCGGTTAGGGCCGGGTCGTCAATACTTGCCAACGATGGCTGCGTGCAGATTACAAAGGTAGGCTATGGGCTAGATCGGTACTCAAGAGTAGCCGCGGCCCCCAAAATGGGGCCGCGGCACGCCACCAAGTGGCACATGGTCAATTCGTCCGCTCTTCCCACAACGTATTGTCCCAGTAGGGGAAGGGTCGTTCTTCTCGTATCTCGAAGGTCATCCGCTCCGTGAATTCGCGGCCATCCGCCGTGACCGCTGTCACCTCAACAGTATGAGCACCCTCGGGTAGATCAGCGGGCATCTCCAGTCGCCACAGGTGAGTTGAACTGTCTGCAATCATCCAAGTCTCTGCAGGTTGCGGGTTTGCCGGGCCGTAGCTCGATCCCTGCCAGACCTCGAAGCCCTGGGCCCGGTCCTCACCTTGCGTCGACTGCCAGCCGAAGCGGCCGATGGTCATCTGGCGCACGGCTGCAAATGGGTCCGCCCATTCGGCCCCTGACAGCACTTCTTCGCCGTTGCCGGCTTGGGTGCGCGCCATCCGTAAATCGGGCCCGCCGTTGATTGACGCGGAGACATCAGTATTCCGGTCCCCGATCCACACATTAGCGGTGAGCCACACCGTGTTCTCCAGATCTTCTGGTGTGAACAGCCGTAGATCTGCCAGGTCATTCACAGTCAGAGGTGGCGTTTCGGTTGCAGGATCCTCTCGCTCATCGGCCCAAGCGAACAACTCATCAAACCAAGAGCGGAATTGCGGGGTATTAAAGCTCAGAGCCATCTGACGCTCGGGAGGGAGATTGGCCGCGAAGAAATTCACTTCAAAGTCCGATCCGTCGAAATCGACGATCATGTAGCCAGGAGGCGTCCCGCCCCTTGCAAAAGCCAGTGGTGTCCCATCGAAATTCAAATCACCCCAGTACCAATTGCCCGACGGTGCGCCGCCCACCACATGGTCGAAGGGCAATCGCGTGATGCCGAGTTGTTCCTCCCATCCTTGAAACCACTCACCGGCGGCAAGGTATTCCATCGTGTGAGTATGCCCAGAAAAGCTGATGGCCGGACGGCCCGCCAGAAGCGCATGGATTTCCGCTAGATTGTCGGTCTGGTGGCGACCAGTATTGCTGTCAATGAAGGACACGAACGGGATGTGGTGCATCATCACAATCAGCCGATCTTGAGGGATCTCGGCCAAGGTCGCTTCCAGCCACTGCATTTGCCGTTCGACTACACGGCCGTTGTATACAACTTGATCCGGATCAGCACATGCATCGCGGCCGCCTGGTCCGTCGTCCTCGGGACCACATGGGTAGACGACGTTGTCGAGCGCGATAAACGTCACACCACCAATGTCGAAGCTGTAATAGGCTGGACCATAGATCTGTCGCCAGCTGTCGGCGGAATGCTCGTCCGTCGTCGCATCAAAATCGAAATCGTGATTGCCGTGGACGTAGTATTGCGGCAGGTCGATCACCGACCACAAATTCATGAACCTCGGTAACAACGATAGGTCATCGCCCATCACGTCACCCAGCATAATGACGCATTTCGCCTCGCTCAGGTCCTGATCCAAGATACTGTCTAGCACGCCGTCGCGAACATAGCCGATCTCCGTGTTCGAATAGGGCTGCGTATCGCCCATCATGACACATGAAAATTCGTCATCCACGCCGGTCCGGACCATCGGAAAATTGATCGCAGCGGGAAGCGGCCCTGTGGGTGCTAAACCACCATAACGCAGCGCTTCAGGTGTACCTTCCGGGAGGTGGTGATAGAAAAACTGGGGCACACCGTCTTCGTTGACCGGCACATCGTAGGCGGCCGGCTCATGCACCATGACGGTCATGTTTTCATAGACCGGTAGCGTGTAGGCGCCGTCCTCATCTGTGCTAGTGACATCCTGACCGTTCGACACGATCACACGCGCCACTCCGGGTTCGTCGTCCTGGCGGACGCCGTCGCGGCTGAGGTCGTGGAATACATGGCCGGTCACGGTTTCAGCGGTCGGGTCGGCGCCGTTGCGCACAACGTCGATCTCAGCAATATAATCGGCAAGTGCCGGATTAGGCGCGACAAAAACCATCGAGACGGCCGCAAGCAATGCTCCGCGGCCCGTGAACTTCGCAGTCATGGGCTTCTCCGTGGGTTAGTTTTTGGGTGGGCGCAGGCTCCTGACCTGCACCTGACATCAAGCGTGCCAGAGTCGGATGACGCAAGTGTAACAATCGAGCTAAGTCTACGTGACAGCCCGACAATGCGCGAATGTTCGCGGGCTCAGAGATTGCGTTGGCGCGGATTTCGCGTTTGTAGCGAATGGCTGCAAAGCGGGCTGCGACCGCAGAAATTGGAGCAGTGGTCGAGTGACCGCCTTGGGCCGTGCTCGAATCTTCTGGACAACGTTCGCCTGCGAATGCCATGCTGCCTCTAAGGCTGCAGAGAGCCCAACCCAGTCATCGTATATTCGTGCTGCGTGCGCACGCAGTACGAAAATCGTGGCAGCTGCTCGGTGCAGGGCGCCGCGTGGCGGCAGAGATCGCTGCCATTCATTCATCGTACAGCGAGAAGTTCGACGACAATTTACAGTTCGCGGTACCCCTCTCGGTGTTCTGCCTTCGCGGTCGCGGCGACAGCGGCCTCGGTACCTACCTGCCCCCGCCATCCTCGCTCGCCCCCGGGTTCCTGACCAGCCTTTTGTGCAGGCGCTTGGCAGCGGGGCTTCTAAGGGCGGGGTCGTCTCCGTGCTCGACGGCGAGGACC
This sequence comes from uncultured Roseobacter sp., assembly GCF_947496515.1. GTDB lineage: Bacteria > Pseudomonadota > Alphaproteobacteria > Rhodobacterales > Rhodobacteraceae > Roseobacter. The sequence continues at coordinate 223,005 of NZ_CANMDB010000008.1, forward strand.
ATCTGCAGCCGTGCCGCTTCGGCAGCTTCCCGAGCCGCATCGTTGCCGAGTTCGGCTTCGGAGAAGCTGCGGGTGATCGTGCGGCGGCCGGTGGGCCGGGTGGCGTCCTTGATCTCGATGCGGGCGATCCAGCGGCCGGGGCGGTTCCGCGTGGCTCGGGCGTAGTGGACGCCGGTTACGTCCGAGTGGGGATGATCGCCGGGCTGGCCGCGCTTGGTGCGCCGTTTGAGCATCCGCATGTCGTGGTGGGTGAGGGGTGGCACCACTTCGAGCACGGCATCGCGACAGGCGCGGGCGACGAAGAGAGAGGCGGCTTCGCTGCCATAGGTCGCGTCAGAAAAGGTCATTTGGAAACTCCGCCCGCCGCGGCTGAGGTTGACGGTCCAGGCTTGCTGGTCTTCGCCGGGCTTTGCCTTGCGGAAGATGGCGTACATGTCGCTGTCGTGATGAGCAGAGGCGGGTCGGCGGCGGGGCACGCGGGCCTCCTTTCCGATGGAGTCTGCTGGCAAAGATGCGCCGACGGTCGCCCGCTGGCCATAATCGACTCGCCCCGCGGCAGGGGGCGTGGCAGGTCTTCGCGCGTGTTAACCAAAGTTAATGATGCGGGGGCCTTTGCATGAACATGGAGAGCGATTTCCTCCAGGCGGACCGCATCCTGCGCATCGCAACTCCCTTGGGCGAAGATGCCTTGCTGGCGGAAAGGCTCA
>NZ_CANMDB010000009.1 GCF_947496515.1 uncultured Roseobacter sp.
CAGATCTGCCGCGGGGTCAGATCCCAACTCGTCAAATCCCCCGCCTCCAACTTCAGCTTCTGAGCCGAATCAGAGGAGATATAAAGTTCGGGGATCGGCGCCAGGTTGCCAAGCATCAGGAAAGTCCTTCGTATCATGTCGGATTGGGATCGGGGGCCATGCAAGCTCCGAAATTCAAGGCCAGATACACCGCAGGCGTGAACAAAATCCAGTAAATCTTCGAAAAACCGGATGTTAGCCTTAATGCCACTTGGTAAACGCCGCCAAGCCTGTTTGGTTTTGCCAGTTTATCGCCCCGAAAAGACGCCGACATAGCTTACCGGGCCAGATCCGAGGCTGCCCCGGAGCTGGCTGTCATCATCGGACGGTGCTGAAACCGGCCCGGGACGGTCACCTCGCCGACGATGCCGGGAAAGATGGAGTTCGGATCTTGGCCTGAATGCTTAAATAATAGTCGCTCAGTGTACTATTTATGCGGGAAAGTCAGCCAGTTCCTTTTTGATCGAAAACGTGGCCCTGCTCCCTCTTCCCGGAGCGTTTTTGTCGGCGAATAGACGCGCATAACGGGTACCTTCGGAGATCATAACGATTGACTTAAAAAGACACCCGGAAGTATAACGTTAATGACTAAATTTTTTCTAAATCATTTCAGTAATTTATATTTGCCAGTATAAGGAATACCCGATGTATAGCGCTCGTTTAGTAAATTCCTCCATGTACACCGAAGCTGATCGTGCCAAAGTCTCCACGCTCTTGCCTGCGACCGAATGCACGCTGACCGGGATGGGGGGCGTGCTGTCGAACCGGTCCGGCGATTTCGAGCTTGATGGCCGGGATGCCTGGATTTTCATCAGTATCAAAAACCGCAGCTTCAATCGCGGCTACATCGACCGCTTTATCGACATGTGTGAGGCGCAGGGGCTGAACGGATACATCTGCCCGGTCGATGACCCTTACCGCTACAACAGCATGGCGGAATTGCGCCGCGATGATCTTCCCCAGCAGGAGGAGGACAAGATCGGGCGGCTGTCCACGGACATCACGCGCATGGTGCAGAAGGCGCTGAATGGTAAAAGATCCACGCGGGTCAGCATCGTCAAATGGCGCGATCTCGAAGAGAAGACGCCCGCCGTCTACCGCGCCGAACTGACCAAGGCCTTCCACGACCGGACGGCGATCCGGGACATCCTCTACGATCACATCAGCTCCGTCAAACCTATCGAAACGGAACGGGATTTCGAGCGGTACGCCGAATTCTTCCTGTGCGAGGTACCGGTCCTGATGCACACCTACTACTGCAACGGAGCCACTCTGGACATCTACCCCGGCCCGCAGCCCAAATTCTTCTGGCAGATCGAGCTGGGCGTGTTTGAGCGCGAGTTGCCCGAACTGACAGCGCTGACCCGCGGCCAGCGCCCCATGCTTTATCTGGATACGCATCACCGACCCAAACTCAAGGCGTGATCGGCATGACAGTGAAAGAGAGAGCTGCGCTTTGCGCAGACGATGTGCTTGACGGTCACTTTACCCTGGTGTCGTTGCCCGGGATGATCGACGCGATCAGCCTTGAGGGTGCGCGCGGCTGGACCTCCCCCAATCCGCATCCGGTGCTCAGCCTGATGCAGTGGACGACGACCAATACCGATCTGGCCGCCGCGGCGCTCGACAGCGCGCTGGAGCGATTTCGCGAAAAGGGTCACGGCTTCGATTGGATGACAGGCCCGAAATGCGCGCATCTTATCCCGCTGTTGCAGGGAAAGGGCTTCATTGAACCCTCGCTTGACGTCGCTGCGATGGTTTGTGCGATCCCCCGGGATGTGGAGGCGCCGGTCCCGGCTGGCATCCGTATTTCCAGGATCGACGACCCCGAGGATTTGCGCGTGGCACGGGTCATGGCGCGTGGTTTTGATGTCCCGGCAGAGGTCGGCATCATCTTTCACCATGCCTATCTGACGCCATCACCGGTGCAGACATCGGAGGTCTTCGCGGCTTTTGCCGATGATGATGACGACCCCGTTGGCGTTGGCTACCTGTCCTATATGGCGGATGAACGCTCCGTGCTGCTGCGTGTGTCCAGTGTGCTCGAGAGCCACCGGGGCAGGGGCATCTACCGGGCGCTCGTCACCCACCGTCTGGCGGCAGCGGCGGCGCAGGGCAGGACGCAGATGTTTGTCCACGCCTATTCGGACGGCTCGCGCGCGGCCCTCGAAGACCTCGGGTTTGAACGTATTGGAACACTGCAGCTTCATCGCTGGAGGCCCTGACCATGGCACATATCCGGGTGGTAACACCGGTCATTCCCACAGGTCTGACGAAGGCGGAGGATTTCGAGGGTATTCTTGCGACTGAGGATACCGTTGATTTCGTTGAGATCGACAGGGGGCCGGCCTCTATCGAATCCGGGTTTGACGAGATGTTGGCCTCCGCCGGGACGGTCGCAAAGATCATCGAGGCCGAAGCTGCGGGGGTCGATGCTGTGGTCATTGACTGTATGGATGATCCCGGGTTGCGGGCAGGGCGCGAAAGCGTCTCCATCCCCGTGCTGGGGCCGGGCGAGGCGTCGATGAACCTCGCCTGCATGCTCGGGCATCGGTTCAGTGTTTTGTCGGTACTGGCCAACATGCGCGTCCTTTTCGAGACCCACGCGCGGCTCTATGGGGCGTGGGACAAATATGCCTCGACCCGCTCGGTGGAGATCCCAGTGCGGGATCTGCATGCCCAATCGGATCTGCTGAAATCCAACCTGCTGGAACAAGCCCTGCTGGCGCTGACGCAGGACGGTGCGGATACGATCATTCTGGGCTGTACCGGCATGCTCGGTGTGGCACACAACCTGCAGACAGATCTGCAACGCGCGGGATGGGATGTTCCGGTCATCGACCCGATCCCGGTGACGATCCGGCTGGCCAAGCTGCTTGTGCAAAGCGGGATCAGTCATTCCAAGGCGGTCTATCCCACGCCGCGAAAGAAACTGATGCAAGGGTACGACGGTTCTGCGTTGGAGGCGTTCCGTGGCTCATAGCGTGCAGGAACGGATCCCCGAAGCCTTTCCCTCCGAGGTGGGCCACGAAACACTTGGAGCGCTGGTACGCGCGGCGCTGTCAGTCTCTCCTGATCAGGTCGCACTACGGTATGCCGGTGCGGAAAAGACCTGTGGCGCCGTTCTTGCGGATGCGGACCGCGTGGCCGAGCGGCTCGCCGCGCTCGGCATTGGCGCGGGCGAACCCGTTGTGCTGGAGATGGAGCATTCCTTTGAGATGGTGGCCGCGCTCTGCGGTATCCTGCTTGCGGGCGGTGCGGCGGTGCCGGTGGATCCGAAACTGCCGGTCGAGCGGCGACGCGCCATCTTCTCCGATGTCGATCCAAGGCTCTATATCGAGTTGTCCGAGGACGGGCTCTCTCCGGAGATCAAGACTCGCAGCAGCCACATCGGAGCTCACCCGGGGCTGGCCTTCATCGTCTATACCTCCGGTTCCAGCGGTGGTCCGAAAGGTGTGGAAATCACCCATGATGCCTATGTGGGGCGCCTGAAACATATCATCTCGTCCAACCCCACAGCCCCCGAGGATGTCGATCTGATCTGGACCCCGTCGAGCTTCATCGGGATGCTGGACGAGGTTTTCTTTCCGTTTCTCAAGCACATTCCCGCGGTTATCGCGAGCCCTGCGGCGCGGTCCGATCCCCGTGCCTTTGCCGATCTTGTCGCCCGTGAGAAAATCACCACCTTCCGGATCACGCCCAGCCTTCTGGATGTGTTCCTGACCCCGGTGACCGCGGAAAAGCTGCAGGGCCTGCGCGCGATCTATGCCAGCGGCGAGACGATGTCGGACGCCGTGCAAAAAAAGGTTCACGATCTCATACCGGCAACCATCATAGGGTTTTACGGCGCCACCGAAGCGCCGGGCATCGCCTATCACGTCTACGACCGGGATGCGGATCCGCTCACCTCGACGGTCTGTACGCCGCAGGATTTCACCCGGCTACGGTTTGTCGATGCGACGGGTGCCGATGTCCCGACAGGGCAGACCGGGGAAATCTGGATCGGTGGTCTGGCCGTGGCGCAGGGCTACTGGCGCAAACCCGAGCTGACGGATGAGACCTTTGTGCAGGCGCAGGGTGTCTCATGGTACCGCACGGGTGATCTGGGCCGGCGGCTGGAGGACGGCCGCTTTGAGGTTCTGGGCCGCGCCAACCTGAACGAGGTCAACATCCTCGGGGTTCGCGTCAACATTCCAGAAGTCCGGGAGGTCCTGTGCGGGCTGGACGGGGTCACGGAAACCTGGGTTAGCATTGTGGAGATGTCACCGGGCGAGGATCCGGTGCTCGTGGGTCATTGTGTGACGCAGGACATCGCGGGGTTTGATCCCGACGCGCTCAGGACAACGCTGGCCGCCCGTTTGCCAACGGCGGCGGTGCCACGGCTCTTGCTGGGTCGGGAGAGCTTTCCGCTGACCGCCAATGGCAAGCTGGATGCGATGGCGCTGAAGCAGGAGGCACACGACCTTCTGACGACGCATCCCGCCCCAGCCGATGCAAATGCAGGGGATGTGCCCCTCTCCGATCAGGCCAATGTGCTGCTCCCACTGGTGCTTGAGGTCGCAGAGGAAACCCTGAAGACATCCGGTGTGACGGCGCGGGACAACTTCTTTGTGCTTGGCGGCAACTCCCTGCTCGCGGTTCAGTTCGCCCTGCTGATCAGCGAGCGGTTGGACCTCGAACTGACCAGCACGCTGATCTTCAACACCGCCAATTTCGGCGAGGTGGCCGAGACCATCGCCAGCGGGCGCTCCGAGAAAGTCTCGCCCCTGCGGCTGCTGCGGGCGGGTGCCGAGGGTGCGCCGCCGCTCTTCACCATCAACGCCATCGGCGCCTATGTCCGGCTCTCGCGGCAACTGCAGGCGCAGGGGACCGTCTATAACCTCAACCTCTTCGGCCTGACCAACGAGGTGGTCGACCGGATCGACAGGCTGACATTGCAGGACATCGCTCAGCGGTTTGCCGATGCGGTGCTGGAGGCGCATCCGACCGGCCCATGGCGGCTCATGGCCTTTTGTCAGGACGGGTGTCTGGCGGTTGAAATCGGGCGCATTCTGCAGGCACGCAATCAGGGATCGTGCAGCCTGTTGTTGATCGATACCTTCTTTCTGGACCACAAGTTCAATTTCAGGATGCTGATCTCCCGCGCCATCGACATGGGCCCGTCCTATTTTTTCCAGAAGTTCAGAAACAGGTTCCTTGGCAAGCCGCCGGACCAGAAGCCAAAAGAAATCTCCGTCGAACAACGCGCCGCCCAGCTGGAGAAATCCCAGAATGACGGCCGCCTCTACCGACGGTACATGGAATTCTTCATGTCCTATCAGCCGACCTCTTTCGAGGGGCCGATCGTGCTGTTTGTCTCAACCGAATGGCGGCACGTGCGGCTCGACGGGATCCGCGAGATGGCCAGGAACGGCCTTGTGGTCAAAGACCTGCCCGGTCGTCACGGCGCGATTTTCTCTCCACAAACACTGCCCGTCCTGGCCAATGCCGTCGATGGCAGCCTGGAGGATTTATCGGCGCAGGGCCACTGATCCGGCAGGCCGCGATTTGATCACTGTGTGAGCGATACTTGAACGTACCGCTCGGATGTGTCGGGGGATCTGTCGGGAACGAACGCACCTGAGGTCTCGCAGTCTCAAACACAAAAAAAGCGCGGCGCCCCGAGAGACGCCGCGCCATGGACCAGATTGTTTTCGATCAGAACAGGAAGTTGAGTTCCGGCTCTTCGAGGACCAGAGGGGAGGTGCTGTTGAAGTCACCTTCTCCGGCGCGCAGCGCATCCCACATCGACCATGGCTCATCGCCCCGCTGACCGGGCTTGCCGATGATGTCATTTGCGGTATCACCGTTCCCGTTGGTGATTTCCAGCATCAGCGTGTCCGTCTCGAAGTCGATCACGGTGCGGGCCTTGTAGGCATCGTCCAGACCAACGAAGACGATTTCATCGAACATACCCTGCAGGGCATCCACATTGATCAGCTCATGCGTGCCAACACCACCGGTGTAGTCGGACAGGTCGATGTTCAGCGTCCCGTCCAGCGAGATGCCGGACTGAACCGGGCTGCCGGACTGGTCCCAGTAACCGGAGCGGAATTCGCCCAGTGTCGAGAAGCCATCTTCATCGGCCACAAAGCTCAGCGTGGCATTGTCGGCCATCTGCATAATGGCGCGGCCATCGCTGTCACCGTCAAACCCGACCCGGGCGTCAGAGCCCACGATGCGCAGCTCGCTGCCGTTCGACAGGATCATCGACGCATCGTCCGTGGCAAGAATGGCCTGACCGTTGTCGCCCACCTGAATGGTGACGTCACCGTCCACCACACCGGTGTTGGCAAAACGCCCACCTTCGATGTTGACCTCCAGACGTCCGGCGTCGCCGAAACCGTTGGTCCAGAACTGACCGGCGCCGTCGATGGAGACATGGCCATCGCCACCGCTGGTGGACAGGGTGCCTTTGACTTCCAGCAGACCGGAGGTCACCGCCAGTTTGCCACCGTCACCCAGATCCAGATCTTCGATCCGCGATGTCAGCGAGCCGTACTGAACCCAGTTGCTGCCAAGATCAACCGTGTCGCCATCGGTGGGCAGCTCTTCACTGTCCCAGTTGATGCGGTTGTCCCAACGCACGCCACCGGCAAGGTCATTGGGGATGAAACGGTGCTCTTCCACCGCGGACCCGTTGTCCAGATCCTGACCGAAACCGGACTGGAAGTAGTTGACGATATCGCTGGCCGTAACCACGTCATCGTACTCGGTGTTGGACAGACTCAGGATGTAGTCCATCAGACCTTCAATCGTGGCGGTTTGCCCACCGGTCAGCTCAGCGGCGTACCGCTGGATGGTGGTCTGCATCGCCTGATCGAAATCCACATCGTCCAGATTGCGATCCATGGCATCTTCTTTCCAGCGCTTGGGATCGGATGCGAGCCAGTTCAGAACCTTTGTATCTTCATAGAAGTAGGAGGCGTTCTCCTTCTGCGACGTCGCAAAGCGGGTCACTTCCTTGCCGTCCAGACCGTTCGGATCATCCGGATCGCCCAGATGTGCCACGATGTTGTCCAGCATGGTGCTTTCGTAGCCACCGTTGGTGGTGCCCCAGCCCTGGCCGCCGATGCTCTGCGCTTCCTTAAAGGCACCCGACGTAATCACGTTGTCCGCGAAATACGTGAAGTTACCCACGTGGCCAAAGCTCTTGTAGTTGCCGCCCAGAAAGTTCACCGCGACGTTGTTGTCGAGGAAGAGGTTGTCCTCGGCAAAGGCACCGCCACGCAGCTGCGCGCCGACGGAAGACGATTCCGACGAGATGTTGTCGCGGAAGGTCACATCACGGGTGTCCCACTGCAGATAGACGTTGTGGCTGAACTGGTCAGGCGCACCGCCGGTCCCGTCCATGTTATAGCCGTCTTCCCAGCCGTTGTGGTGGAACACGTTGCCTTCCAGCAGGAGGCCGGTTGAATCCACGCCCAGCAGACCCTGGGTGACACCACTACCGTCGTTAAAGTCGATCGTGGCGTAGCTGATCGAGGAATCGTGCAGCGTCACAAACTCACTGCTCCGGATACCAAGACCGTCCGATACCAGATCGGTGTCAGTGATCAGAACGTTTTTGCTGTCCTTCACACCCATCCCGCCATGGACTTCGAGGTTTGAGATCACAATGTTCTCCGACGGCCGTTGCGAGATCGCAATGGTGTTGTCGAGGACGGGCGCAGGCCCCTCACCCCAGGAGGTGATGTGGATCGGATGCAGTTCGCTTTCACCCATGGCACCGCGACCCGTGACCTTGCCCAGATCGGTGTACTCATAGCCTGCTTCAAACAGCAGCCAGTGCGAGTTGGGATCCTGGTAGTCGGCAGTCAGCTCGTACCACAGGGTCATGCCCACATCGGTTGCCAGCGCCATATCTTCGCTGCCGCCATACTCGGGATGCTCCATCAGCCACTTGCCGTCGATGTCGCCAACCGCAACGCCTTCGCGGGCCGCGATGTCCGACAATGTCAGCGCTTTTTCGTCTTCCGAGACATATACCTTGCGATGGTTGTCGCCGGTTTCCACCACAACGTCGCCGTCGCTGTCACGTTCCAGCATGTAGTGCTGACCCATGCCCCAGCCCGCTTCCTGCGTTGGCGCCTGCACGTCAAGCTTCATCGTGCCGGTGGACGTGCTGCCATCGGCATAGGTTGTCTTGTACTCCACGGCCAGGGGACCTTCGTGGTCCGTACCGGTCATCACCACGGCGATGGAGTTGTCGGGATTGACGGTCGCATTGCCGGCAGCGGGCCCTTCGACGATTTCCACCGACGTGATCTGCTTGGCGGTATTCAGCTCCAGCGTCGTGGTGCGCCCGCCGCTGACGGAAACGGTTTCACCTGCGCTGTACTCCACTGCCTCAACCCGCACTGGGCCTTCGCCTGTGTCCGATGTGGGCAGACGCGGAGGCGTCGGCTCGGGATCAGTATCGGTATCGGTATCAGGTTTGGTGTCAGGGTCGGTATCTGTGTCGGTATCAGGTTTGGTGTCGGGATCCGTATCTGTGTCGGTGTCCGGTTTGGTATCGGGATCTGTGTCGGTGTCTGTATCGGGTTTCGTTTCCGGCACAACCACGCTGTCGAGGCTGACCATCTCGAACTCGGTATCGGGCCCGGACCAGTCCAGATCCAGCGTCTGCGATCCGCGCGCCTCGAAGTACAGAACCTCAATCGGGTAAGACCCGGCTTCCAGCTTCAGCGTCACAGTCTTGGTGATGGCATCGTGCAAGCCGTCGTTGTCGATCACCACCTTGCCGCCGATGCTCAGCTGCGAGCCATCGTCAGAATTCAGGTTAAAGGTATAGGTACCCGCCTTTTCGATTTTGATGTCGGCTGTGAAGCGGGCTGCAAAAAAGTTGCCTTTCCCGCCATCGTAGAAGGCATCATACCCTTCGTAGCTCAGGTCGCTCACGACTTCTTCGTGCACGCTCGGTGCTGAGAAGTCGATCTCGGACAGGGATTTGATGTCACGATCGTCGTCGTGGATGTTGAAGAACTCAGCCAGAAACCCTGGCTTGGCCTCATCGCCAGGCGTCGGTTTCGGCTCGGCACCGCCACTGCCCGGCACGATCGCGCTATCGCCGTCGATGTTGACCATCTCAAAGCCTGTATCGGGACCCGACCATTCCAGATCCAGCGTCTGCGTGCCGCGGATTTCGTAATACAGCAACTCAATGGGGTGCGACCCGGCCTCCAGTTCCAGCGTCACGGTCTGTTTCACCGCATCGTGCAGACCGTCATTGTCGATGACAAGATTGCCGTCGAGCGTCAGCTGCGAACCGTGATCGGAATTGAGGCTGAATGTATAGGTGCCTGCTTTCTCAACGGTAATCTCCGATGTGAAACGGGCCGCGAAAAGATTGCCTTTGCCACCGTCCCAGAACGCTTCCTCACCGTAGTAGTTGACCTTGTCCACGACTGTCTTGTGTGCGGCGGGCGCATCAAAGTCGATTTCGGACAGCGATGTGATGTCGCTGCGGCCACGATCGAGGACGAAGAACTCCGCAAGGAAGCCCACCTCTTGTGCCGCCGCTTCGGGTGCGGGCTCTGGCTCGGGCTGGCTGACCGGCGCTGGGCCGGGCTCAGGCTGCACTTGCGGTGTCGTGTCTTGTGGCGGAGTTGCCGTGCTTGGTGTCATAGTGTTGCTGCCATTTATGTTGACCATTTCAAAGCCGGTATCAGGACCCGACCACTCAAGATCCAGCGTCTGCTCGCCGCGGATTTCGTAGTACAGCAACTCAATTGGGTGTGACCCGGCTTCCAGCTCCAGTGTCACCGTCTGTTTGACGGCATCAGTATCACCGTCGTTGTCGATGATCCGGTTGCCGCCGAGCGACAGCTGCGAGCCGTGGTCGGAATTGAGGCTGAACGTATAAGTGCCGGCGGTCTCAACAGTGATATCTGCTGTAAAACGCGCGGCGAAGAGGTTGCCTTTGCCACCATCCCAGAAGGCATCTTCTCCGTAGTAGTTCACCTCATCCACGACTTGTGTGTGCGCAGCTGGCGCAGTGAAATCGATCTCTGAAAGAGATTTGATCTCGCTGTCGGCGCGATCAAGGATGAAGAACTCCGCCAAGAGTCCGGGCTGGTTTTCCTGGTTCGTCGCCATGTCTTATACTCCTAATAACTCTGCAACTAGACGTGCATTGGGTTAGCCGCGTCGGCCTCAGCTTTACTGAGAGCGTCAACGGCGCTAGGACCTAAGGAACCAAGGAAAACCCGCGTCTGGCGGGGAAACACAACTCAAGGTCACCGTTCGGCCGATGCTTGAGTTCTACGGGGGGAGTGGCACCGCAATGAGGTGCAATAGTGACCATTTCGTGGGCGGACGGATGTGTACTACATCAACCCTGGTCGAATCGTTTTCGCTGCTAAAGGCCTCATTTCGTGTGCTTTTCAGCGGCTATGCTGCCGCTTGAATTGTGTCATAAAACGCACATACGGGAATTGAATCAAAAGCAAAACGCCATCTGAACCAGAAGCGATAAAGAGGCAAATTCCCGCTCAGATAGGTGTTTCCGTCGGTGCCTTTATGCCAGAAATACACGTGTTAACAATGTATTAGATCTTGTTTGCCTACTGTTCCATTCGTGCCCGAATGTTGGGCTGGGCTGCCTTCTGAGAGGATTTGCATTCAATTCCGACTCAGCTTGCTCTAATCAAATCGACGAAAGAGACGGCAGGTTGACTGATTTGAACGCCATGCAAGAGCAGATTATCGCGCCCTACCGAACGGAGCCTGCATGGCTGGTCACCGCAGCATCGTTTCTGGTGGACCGGATCATACCGGATTGTGAGCGTGTTCAGCTTCCGGCGCATGAGGTAGCGGGCGGTACGCTGAGATACGGCAGGGGTCCCTTACCTGCGCCCTCTCTCCCGAAACGACAGCTGCGATCATGGCGCAAACCCAAACCGATTGCTGCGCCGCACGAGACTGTCTTTGATCTGCGCCGAAACACACCAACGAACTGGGCGCATTTTCTCAACAACCATCTGCCCATTGTCTTCTCGGTTTGCGATCAGCTGGGCATAGATCCGCAAGAGGTGCTGTTGGTGCTGCCCGACCAGACGCCGGGCTACATCCGCGGGGCCGCCGCCATGTTCGGCCTTGAGATCCTGACCACGGATGCGGCGGTGGACGGGACAGGGGTGCTCTTTGACGCGACCCCCTGGACGGGCATCCGGCCCCTGCGGCATGCCTGGGTGAATACCGCCCCGGTGCAGCAGGTGATGGCGCGCCTTGACGCCGCCGCCGATGACGCCGCACCGCGCAAGGTGTTCCTGTCCCGGCGTGACACCCGCGCGCCTCTCAACGAGGCAGAGGTCATGGCCTGGCTGGCGCCCCGGGGTTTCGTCAGGATCTACCCCGAAGACCTGACCCCGGAACAGCAGATCCAGCTGTTCCGGCAAACGGAGGTCATGGTCGCGGTGCACGGCGCCGGCCTCGCACCTCTGCTCTACACACAAGCGGGTGGGCGCCTGCGCCAGTTGATCGAGGTGTTGCATGCGGGGCATATGACGGATGTCTACCGCGTCATGGCGCATCAGGTCGGGGTGCAGTGGACCGGTGTGCGCGGGCGGCTGACGCCAGAGCTGATCAAGGGCGCCTATGACCTTGGGGGGCGCTACCGGGCGCATTCGCTGGATAACTTTGAGATCGACATCACATCGCTGCAGGTCGCGTTCGAGATGGCCGGACTGGAATGAGGGACACGGGATGACAGCAAAACACAAGGTCTTCGGGATCGGGTTCCAGAAAACCGGCACCACCTCTCTGGGCACGATTTTCACCAAGCTGGGATATGATGTCGCCAGCTACCGCGATTTTCGCGACTTCGCGCCGCACGACCGGGCCGACTGGGCCGAGGTGACCAGCCGCGCGCTGGAAATCGCCGCGCGCGTGGATGCGGCCAAGGATACGCCCTGGCCCTTGCTCTACCGCGAATTGGATGCCGCTTTCCCGGGATCGAAGTTCATCCACGTGACCCGTGATCCGGACGCCTGGATCGCCAGCGCGGTCAAGGATTTCGCGGCACACCCCAACGGGCTGCACCAGACGATCTACGGCTGCCCCTATCCCAAGGGGCACGAGGATACATGGCTGGCCCGCTACAACCGGCACAACGCGGAGGTCGCCGAATACTTCGCCGACCGCCCGGATGACTACCTGCACCTGCGGCTTGAGGACGGCGTGAGCTTTGAGGCCGTTTGCGATTTCCTCGGCGAGCCGCGCGTGGGGCAGGGGGTGCCTGTGGCCAACACCCGCGCGCGCAAGCGGCTGAAAATGATCTGGTGGCGGCTCTTTCGCAAGGGCTGAGGGGGCTTCGCACCCAACCCCCCCGCCGCATGGCGTGGTGTAACGGCCCGTCGCATCGCAATTCCTGACCACAGACAGCGGTTTGACCCCGGCGGATCAGGCCCGCTCTCGCCGCCACGGCTCTCCTCCGTCTGCATACGTGGGAACAGACCCCCCAGCAGCCCGGACGGAACCCTACCGCTTTTTCAGGAAAAGCTCTTCAATCTCGCGATCACCCATGACGCCCACCGGGCGCAGCGCCATCGTCAACACAATCACCAGCCCCAGCATGACGCCAGAGAGGCCCAGCACCTCCGGCAGGTCGATGCCGATCACCACGGGTCCCGTCTCAAGCCAGCGCACGACCTCCAGCCCGAAGGAGATGGCGAAGGTCCCCAGCACGGCCCCCGTCACCGTGCGCATACCGCCAAAGATCAGCATCGCGAGGGTCAGAAAGACGTGGTTGAAATAGAACGGCCGCGCCGAGATCGTCCCGAGGAAATAGGCATAGGCAATACCCGCGCAGGCAAGGATCAGCGCCGACAGCACCCATGCGATCAGCCTCAGGCGGACGACATGCACGCCCATCGCCGCAGCGCCGGTTTCATCGTCGGCAGAGGCGCGCAGCATCACGCCCCAGGCGCTCTCGCGAAAGCCGCGCACAACAAAGACCAGAACGACAGCCAGCACCACGATGGAGGTCAGGGAAAAGACCTGGGGGATGCCAAAGAACGCCTGATTGCCTTTGAAGATGTCGGTCCGGTAGAGAAAGATCGCATGCACGATCACGAGGATGGCGAGGGTTGCGATGGTGGCCCCCGTGCCGGTCATGCGCACGATGAAGATGCCCACCAGACAGGCGATGACCCCGGTGATCACCAGTGCGACCAGCGCCGATGTCACCGGGTCCAGCGCAAAGGCATTGAGACCCCAGGGCGCGTCGGGAAGGGCGATCTGCTTCATCGCCACCGGCGTCACGCAGATGGCCGCCGCATAGGCGCCGATCCCCATAAAGGCGCTGTGGCTGAGGTTCGTGAGCCGCGAATTCCCCATGAAAACCTGCAGGCCCAGCACCACGATCAGGTTGACGAAGGTGCTGTACACAAGGCGGAGCTGATAGTTCGAGGCCAGGAATGTGGCCAGCACGCCGATGGCGATCAGGATCGCGGCCAGCATGCAGGCCCCCACGATCCCGCGCTTCTGGCTTCGGGTCAGGGTCACAGCTTGTCCCCCTTCTCCTTGGCGGGGCTCAGGATGCCGTCGGGTCGCCAGACCAGCACCAGCGCGATGATGCCAAAGACGAACGCATCCTTGAGCCCGCCGTATTCCTGCGGCAACAGCACCAGCATGGCCACTTCGACCGCGCCCAGAAGAAAGCCGCCCAGCACCGCGCCCGGCAGGCTGCCAAAGCCGCCGACGACACAGGCGACAAAGGCCTTGAGCACCGGGTTGAACCCGAAATGCGGGTCCACCGATCCGCGGCGCGCCATGATGAAGATGCAGGCCAACCCCGCCAGAAGCCCGGAGATCAGAAAGGCCAGTGCAAAGACCCGGTTGGCGCGGATGCCGGTCAGGCGCACCATCTCGAAGTCGCGCGACGCTGCCCGCATGGCCAGCCCCAGCGTGGTTCTTTGCAAAAAGAGCACGAGTGCCATGATCACTACCACGGTCGTCACGGATTCGAAGATCTGCAAGGACGAAATCTGTACACCGAAAAGCATCACCGGCGTGTCCAGGAAATAGAGCGACGTCACCGCAATGGGGCGCGGTGAGATGAACAGCAAAAAGAGGTTTTGCAACACGATGGAGACGCCAAAGGCGGTCAGCAGGCCGGTTGTGGGGTCGGCGTAGCGCACAGGCCGGAAGGCGACCCGTTCCAGCGCGACCGACGTCAGAGCGGTTGCCGCCACGGCGCCGACGATGATGATCAGCGGATTGGCCGTGACCAGCGCGGCAAAGGCGACCATCGTATAGCCGCCTACCGCGATCACCTCGCCATGGGCGAAGTTGACCAGCCCCATGACCGAGAAGACGATCGCAAGGCCAAGCGCCAGCAGCGCGTATTCGGCGCCAAAGGACAGGGCATTGATGATCTGCTGCGCTGCATAGTCCATCTCAGCCCAGCCCCGTCAGTTTTGCCATCATATCGGTACTTTCGCCCAGCTCCTCGGCAGTGCCCTCGGCCTGAATGCGGCCGCTGTTCAGCAGATACGCATAGTCCGAAATCTGCAGCGCCTGACGTGCGTTCTGCTCCACCAGCAGGATCGTCATGCCGTCGGCGCGCAGCTGCGCGATCATCTGAAACACCTGTGCGACGATCCGCGGTGCCAGCCCAAGGCTAGGTTCGTCCAGCAGCAGGATCTTCGGCTTCGACATCAGGGCGCGCGCAATGGCGAGCATCTGTTGCTCTCCGCCTGACAGGGTGCCGCCGGGCTGGTCCCGGCGCTCGCCCAAAATAGGGAAGGTATCGAACCACCGCTCAATATCGGCCTGCACGTTTTCGCGGTCGGCCCGGATCCCACCCCCGAGCCGCAGATTTGCCTCGACGCTGAGATTGCTGAAGATCCGCCGCCCTTCGGGCGAGACGGCAATGCCGCGCCCGATACGGTCCTCAACCGTCACCCGCGTCAGATCGGTGCCCTCCAGCGCGATGGTGCCACTGGCCCGTGCAATGCCGCAGATCGCCGAGATCGTGGAGGTCTTCCCGGCCCCGTTTGGTCCAAGAAGCGCCACGCATTGCCCTGCGCCCACACGCAGAGAGATGCCGTGGACGGCCTCGATGGGCCCGTGAAAAACACGGAGGTTTTCGATGCTCAGCATGAGGTCAACAGGGCGCGACAGGCTGGCCGCGCCCCGGCTGAGTTACCAGTCCGTAGGGACATTTTCTGGAATTTCGTTCGAGACGAGCACCCGCTCGCCGTCCTTGTAGCCAATGACGGGGATCGTGCGCTGGGCGTAGGTCTTGGTCTCCTTGAACGAAATGCTGTCAACCGTCAGGACCGGGATGCTGTCAGCCTCGCGGATCGTCTGGGCGATGGTTGCGGGATCCGTGCTGCCCGACTGCTCAATGGCCCAGGCGACGGCTTTCACCGTGTCGGCACCGGTCGCGGGAAAGAGGCCCGGCACATCCACACCCAGTTCCTTGCAGTCGTTGATGAAGCTCACCACCGCACTGTCGGCGTGACTGGGGGCAAGGGTCGCAAAAAAGACCTTGTCCAGCAGCGATGGATCATCCGTGCCGATCGCATCCAGCGACGGATCGTCAAATCCGTCCGATCCCACGACCCAGGCGTCGATGCCAGCGCTGCGCAACTGGCGGACCAGCACGCCCACATCGGGCATGATGGAGGAAATATAAACCGCGTCGATCTCTTCGCCGAGCGCCCGCATCTCGGCGATCTGCGGTGACCAGTCAGAGGTGCCAAAGCTGAAATTCAATGTCTCAAGCACCGTGCCGCCGGCTGCCTCGATCGCCTCTCCGAACCACAGGGGCGTCTTGGCCGACCAGCTGCCGCCCTCGTCCGAGGTCATCAGGACCACATTCTGGACACCGTTTTCCAAGGCATAGTTGGCGGCCGCCGTGGCGGTGAACGGGTCCGGCGAGACGCCGGTAAAGAAGTTGTCGACGATGCCCGCGTGCATTTCAACCTGTGTGGACTGGGGTTGGAAGATCGACACGCCATAGCTCTGCGCGACCTGAGCCACCGGGATCATCGTGTCTGAGAACGGGATCGTGCCCAGCATGACCGCGCCCTCGTCCAGAAACTTCTGCGCCAATGAGATCGCGGTCTGCGTGTCGGCCCCGGCGTCCTGCACCAGCACCTCGATCATCTTGCCGTCCACACCGCCGTCGGCGTTGATCATCTCGGCCATGCAGCGCGCGCCCTGCCATTCGGCATAGGGCGCGTAGTCGCCAGTCATGGGCACGCCCAGACCGATCTTGATGGTCTCCTGTGCAAAGGCGGCGGGTGTCAGGGCGGTGCAGGCCAGCGCCGCGAGGATGGATTTTTTCATGGTCGTCTCCTTGTTGGTGGTTTTTTGTTCAGGCAACGGCGCTCGCGTCTTCTCCGAGATAGGCGCTGATGACTTTCGGGTTCTTGGTGATCTCCTGCGGTGTGCCCTCGGCGATGATGGCCCCCATGTCGAGCACGGTAATCCGCTCGCAAAGGGTCATGATGAATTTCAGATCGTGATCAATGACGAACAGCGCGCAGTCTGCCTCCGCCTGCACCCATGTCAGGGCGCGTCCAAGCGCGTCGGTCTCTTCCTCGTTCATGCCCGCCGCCGGTTCGTCCAGCATCAGAACCTTCGGTCTGAGTGCGAGACCGCGCACAATCTCCAGCCTGCGCTGATCCCCGTAGGACAGGGCATTCGCCGCCAGTGTCAGCTTGTCGCGCAGGCCGAATTCCTCGATTGCCGCCTCGGGCAGGGCCGCGCCACCCCCTGCGTAGCGGGCAACATCTATGTTCTGCTCGACGCTGAGGCTGGGAAAGACGCGCAGGTTCTGAAAGGTGCGCGCAATACCTTGCCGCGCGCGCTGGTGGGCGCTTTGACCGGTTAGGGAGGCACCATCGAGTGTCATGGTGCCCGACGAGGCCGTCAAAAGCCCCGAGATCAGGTTGACGAGCGTGGACTTGCCCGCGCCGTTCGGTCCGATCAGCCCGCGCACCTCTCCGGCGCGCAGCACAAAGGAGACATCGCGCACCGCCTGCACACCGCCGAAGGATTTGCTGACGCCGCTCAACTCCAGCATCGCGGCCTCCCCTCGTTCTGGCGGACGGCATCTCTCACAGGGCGTCCAGTTCTTCGATCAACGCGGCGGTGGTGACCTGCCTGCAATAGCCCTTGATCGTCCTCAGCGAGTTTTCGTGCCGCTCGGGCGTGTAGGTCAGGCAGGCATCCGTCACCTGCGTCACCAGATACCCCAGATCACAGGCATCGCGGATCGCACTTTCCACGCATTGATCCGTGATCAGCCCCGAAATCACCAGCTGCCGGACGCCCAGATTGCGCAGCACGTAATCGATATGGGTGGAGATGAAGACAGAGGAGGAGGATTTGGGCAGCACCATCTCGTCGCCCTCGGGCGCGATCTGGTCGATCACCTTGCCGTCCCATGACCCTTTGGGCACGTTGAACCCGGTGATCTTGTAATCCAGCGACCGGTCCCGCCCGTCGAGCGTCAGGCTCTCGATCGTGGTATACATCACCTCGACCTCCGCCCTGCGGCAGGCGGCCTGGAGGGCCTGCATATTCGGGATCACGCGGGCGTCCAGCTCCTCAAAGAACCAGCCATATGTCTCGTTGAAGTCTGCCTCGGGCATATCCTTGAACTCGCCGCCGTCGCGGTGCGCGGCAAAGTTCTGTACATCCACGAACAGCAGGGCAGAGGCTTCGGGCACCAGCGGGACAGCGCGGGTCAGCGTCATGGCGTCTCCTCCAGCACCGACCCGATGGCGGCAGCCAGCAGGTCCGCCCACCGCGCGACACCGGCCGCATCCGCCAGATGATCGTTGCGCACCTCGATTAGGCTGTGACGCACGCCGCGAGCCTCCGCGTGGCGCGGAATGAACCAGTCGCTGGCATCGTCGATCTGATAAGGCTCGTTCAGCGCCAGCGTCAGCTCCGGCGCATCCGCCGACATCCTGTTGATGAGACGCCGTGCCGTGTCCATGTCCCGCCGCACCAGAAAGCCCGCATCCCACGGACGTGCCCGCCCCTGAAAATGCGGGGTAAAGCTGTGGATGGAGAACACGGCCCGACGCGGATGCGCCTCGAACGCCGCGGTGATCGCATCGTTCATCGGATCGAAAATCGCCTGCCTGCGTGCGGCGTGATCCGCTGCGCTGAGACCGATATTGCCCGGCACCCGTGTGCTATCGCTGACCTCGGGGATGGACTCCTCGGATCCCGGCGGGCGGTTGCAGTCCATCACCAGCCGGCTGTAGCGCTGCAGGATCAGCGGGCAGCGCAGGCGGTCCGCCAGACGGCACGCCAGATCCTCCGCCCCGATGTCCCAGCCGATATGCCGATCAATCGCGCCATCGGGCAGCCCCAACCCGTTTAGCGCCTCCGGCACGGCCCGGCCCGCGTGTTCGCACAGCAAGAGCACCGGTGAGGCCGCCTGCCCATGGCGCAGCGTCACGGGCGCCGGATCGTTCGCGCGCAGCAGGCCGCCATGGGCAGCGCGCCCGTTTTCCCCGGCATCCATCACATTTGATCTTGTCACAGCTGTTCCCCGATCCTGCCGGAAGTAGACGAATGAAATTTTCCAGAGTCAAGTATTTCAAGTTGACTGAAAGAAAATTTTCATAAACGCTGGACCGGCAAAGGGGCCGGGGCGTGAAAACCGTGCAGATCAGACAGAAGATTGAAAAGGCATCCGACGGCTTCACAACCGGCGAGCGCAAGCTCGCGGCGGCCATCCTGTCGGATTACCCCTATGCGGGCCTGTCCTCCATTCAGGATCTTGCCTCCCGGTCCGAGGTGTCGGCACCGTCGATCTCCCGCTTCATGACAAAGATCGGGCTCACCGGGTATCAGCAGTTCCAGCGGCTGCTCATTGCCGAACTGAAAGACGGGGACCGCAGCCCGGTGGAGGTGCACGAGCGCGGCCGCCATATCGAGGGCGACTATCTGGCGGATTTCCTCGCCAAGGCCAGCGCCCAGATGGCCATCGCGGGCGACGCCATCACCGACGAGCAGTTCAACCGCGTCTGCACACTGCTCTCGAACCCCAAACACAGCGTCTACGTCCTCGGCGGGCGGATCAGCGACACGATCGCGGCGCATCTGTCGTTTCACCTGCGGCAGGCGCGGGCGGGCGTGTTTCATTTGCCCTCCGACCCGGAAACCTGGCCGGAGTATCTGTTGCGGATGAAAGCGGGCGACATCTTCTTCGTGGTCGATTTCCGCCGCTACCAGACCTCGCTTGCCAGCCTCGCGGCACTGGCCCGGGACGACCGCGGCGCGCGCGTGATGGTGATGACCGACAAATGGATCTCCCCCGTCGCGCGGCATGCCTCTGACGTTCTGCCGGTTCCGATCAAATCCGGCACCCTCTGGGACACCTATTCCTCCGCCCTCGCCGTGATCGAGGCCATCGTGACCCGGATCGCCGAAGACACCTGGGAGCTGACCCGCGACAGGATCGAGAGTTGGGACAGCCTCCGCGTGACCACAAAGGACAGCCCCCAATGACGCCGATGCCCCTGATCTTTGCCGCCACCTGCGATATTGCCGGCAAGGTGCGCGGCAAGGCATTTCCCGCCGACCAGCTTGAAAAGCGTCTCAGCCGCGGGGTGGGCTGGGTGCCCACCAACGTGCAGATCACCTGTTTCGACAGCATCGCGGAGAGCCCCTTCGGCTCTCTGGGGGATCTTCTGCTGGTGCCCGATCCGTCCTGCGAAGTGAACGTGGCCTTTGGCGAGGGTGCGCCGGAGCATTTCATGCTCGGCGATATCGTCACGCTCGATGGGGACCCTTGGGCTTTCTGCACGCGGCGGCTGTTGCGCGATGCGCTGGACCGGTTGCACCGCCTGACCGATGCACGGCTGTTCTCCGCCTTTGAGCACGAGTTCCAGCTCAAGGGCACCGGCCTGCCCAACGAAGGCTTCGGGCGCCGGGCGTTTGAAGACCAGCGCGGGCTGCTGGAAACCCTGATGGGCGCGCTCAAGGCGGCTGGCCTCACACCCGACAGCATCATGAAGGAATACGGGCCCAACCAGTTCGAGGTTGTGCTCGCCCCGGAGATCGGGGTGAGATCCGCCGATGCTGCCGTGATCCTGCGCGAACTGACCCGCTCTGCCGCGCGGGCCGCGGGGGAGGAGGCGACCTTTGCCCCGATCCTCGATACCGCCTCCGTCGGGAACGGTGTCCACATCCACCTGAGCTTTCAGGACGCGGATGGCACGCCGCTCACCCACGATGAAGATGGCCCCTGCGGCATGTCGGATCTGACGGCGGGTTTCGCCGCGGGTGTTCTGAAATACATGGCGTCCATTCTGGCGCTCACGGCACCGTCCGTGGTCTCCTACGAACGGCTCACACCGCATCGCTGGTCGGCGGCCTACAACAATCTGGGCTTTCGCGACCGCGAGGCATCGCTG
Source organism: uncultured Roseobacter sp. (assembly GCF_947496515.1). Taxonomy (GTDB): domain Bacteria; phylum Pseudomonadota; class Alphaproteobacteria; order Rhodobacterales; family Rhodobacteraceae; genus Roseobacter. The sequence continues at coordinate 20,472 of NZ_CANMDB010000009.1, forward strand.
CGGGTCTGCCCCGTTACGGCCCGGGATCCTGCCTCCATCGCGCGGCAGTTCAACATCGAATACCGCGCGGCGGATGCGGCGGCCTGCCCGCATCTGGCGCTGGCGGCGGTCGTCCATGCAGGCTGTCAGGGGATCGAGGACGGGCTGCGCGCCCCGACGGCGACGGAGGATGACCTGTCCCTCCTCTCCCCCGAAGAGCTGACCGCCCGCGGCTTTACCCGCCTGCCCGAAACACTGGTATCGGCGCTGGACGCTTTCACCGGAAACGACACGGTCACCGGCTGGTTCCCCGATCCATTCGCAGCCGTCTACCGTGCCCACAAAGAGGCCGAGATCGCGCATCTCGATGGCATGGATACCCCTGCCAAATGTGCCGCCTATGCGACGACCTACTAGGGAAAAACCGATGACGCGCCCGCACTGGCCCACCGGACCCAACACCGCCCTGCCGGACCAACGCCGCGGCATCGCCGGTGACAGGGCGAAAGGGGATGTCGCCCGCCGCCACCCGCCGCCTCGGGCAGTTGGCCTGCCCCACCCTTGCGGAGACACACCATGACACCCGTCACCGTCTTCGGCCCGGATTTTCCCTTTGCCTACGACGACTGGCTCAAACACCCCGCGGGGCTGGGATCCGTGCCCGCCGAAGCCCACGGCGCCAGGGTCGCCATCATCGGTGCCGGTGCTGCGGGTGTCATCGCGGGATATGAGCTGATGAAACTTGGCCTCTGCCCGGTCCTTTTCGAATCCGGGCACTTCGGCGGACGCCTGCGGTCGCAACCCTTTCAGGGCGCCGATGGCGTGATTGCGGAGCTGGGCGGCATGCGCTTTCCCGTCTCCGGCACCGGGTTCTATCACTACGTCGATCTGCTCGGGCTGGAGAGCCGCCCCTTTCCCAACCCGCTGACCCCCGCCGCGCGCTCAACCGTCATCGACCTGCTGGGCAAGACCTACTACGCCGAGACACTGCAGGATCTGCCGCCCCTCTTTCAGGACGTGGCCCGGGCCTACGATGCGGCGCTCGAAGAGGGGGCGAATTTCGCCGCCCTCAAACACGCCATCCGGGCGCGCGACATCCCACGCATCAAGGAGATCTGGAACCCGCTCGTCGCCGCCTGGGACGAACGCACGTTCTATGATTTCGTGGTCTCGTCACAGGCCTTCCGAAAGCTTTCCTTCCACCACCGCGAGGTCTTCGGTCAGGTCGGTTTCGGCACCGGCGGCTGGGACAGTGACTTTCCCAATTCGATGCTGGAAATCCTGCGTGTCAACGTCACGGAATGCGACGACCACCAGCGCTACATCCTCGGCGGTGTCGAACAACTGCCCCGGCGGCTGTGGGCGCATACCCCCCACAGGCTCACCCACTGGCCCGCCAGCACCAGCCTGCGCAGCCTGAACACCGGGGCGACCCGCGCCGGGGCCAAACGCCTCAGGCGGCTGCCCGACCACCGGATCGAGGTCACGGACAGCTGGGGCCAGGCGGAGGCCTTCGATGCGGTGCTCGTCACCTGTCAGACACATCTTCTGACCACGCAGATCGACACCGAAGAAGCGCTCTTTTCGCAAGAGCTGTGGATGGCGCTGGATCGCACCCGCTACATGCAATCGGCCAAGACATTCGTGATGGTGGATCGCCCCTTCTGGAAAGACCCCGATCCCGCAACGGGCCGCGATACCATGTCCATGACCCTGACCGACCGGATGACGCGGGGCACATATCTGTTCGACAACGGGCCGGACAAACCCTCCGTGATCTGCCTCAGCTACGCCTGGATGACCGACGCCCTCAAGGTCCTGCCGCTGCCGGTCGAAAAACGGGTGGAGCTTGCGCTCTCCGCCCTCGCCAAGATCTATCCGTCGGTCGACATCCGCAGCCACATCCTGGGCGATCCGATCACGGTCAGCTGGGAGACGGATCAGAACTTCCTCGGGGCCTTCAAAGGAGCACTCCCGGGGCATTACCGCTACAACCACCGCATGTTCGGGCACTTCATGCAGGGCGAGATGCCGCCCGGCCAGCGCGGGATCTTCATCGCGGGCGACAGCGTCAGCTGGACGCCCGCGTGGGTCGAAGGGGCGGTCCAGACCTCCCTGAACGCGGTCGCGGGCATCATTGCGCATTTCGGTGGCCGTGCGGCACCGGAGAACCCCTCACCGGTCGATGCCTATGCCGCGCATGGACCGATCCGTCTGAGCGTCTAAGATGGGCAGACCACCGGGCGGCACACCACACAAGCGGAGAGACCCATGAGCTGCACTCACACGATCCACAAGCATCACTACCATCTGGGATGGGACAACACGATCGAGCCCGCGCTCAGCGTTGCGCCGGGTGAGACAATCGCGGTGGAGACGATCGACGCCTCGGGTGGCCAGCTCCACGCCAAATCCACGCTGGAGGATCTCACCGCACTGGATTTCGACCAAGTGAACCCCGTCACCGGACCGATCTATGTCGAAGGGGCGGAACCGGGCGACGCGGTGGCGATCACCTTCAAGGCGTTTCACGCTTCTGGCTGGGGGTGGACGGCCAATATTCCGGGCTTCGGGCTGCTCGCGGATGAGTTTCCCGACCCCGCCCTGCATGTCTGGAGCTACGATACAGGGCTGGCCAAACCTGCCGTCTTCTCGCCTTTCGGGCAGGTGGCGCTCAAGCCGTTCGTGGGCACCATCGGGCTGGCCTTGGCCGAGCCGGGACAGCACAGTGTCGTGCCGCCGCGCCGGGTGGGCGGGAACCTCGATATTCGGGACAACTGCCTCGGCACCACGCTCTATCTGCCGGTCGAGGTCACGGGTGGCCTGCTCTCGCTCGGCGATACGCACGCAGCCCAGGGCGACGGCGAGATTTGCGGCACGGCCATCGAAAGCCCGATGGACGTGGAGATCAAGGTGGATCTGATCAAACACGCCCAGTTCCCGTTCCCCCGGCTGGAGACCGATGGCCCGGTTTCGACCCACATCGACCGGCAGGGCTACCGTATCACAACGGGGATCGGCCCCGATCTGATGCAATCCGCACGCGATTCCGTGCGCCAGATGATCGACTGGATCTGTGCCAGAACAAAAATCTCCCCTGTGGAGGCCTACATGCTGTGCAGCATCTCCGGCGACCTGCGGATTTCCGAGATCGTGGACATGCCCAACTGGGTCGTGAGCTTCTACTTTCCGAAATCCGTTCTGGGATAGGGGCATGATCCATGTGTCAGATCCCCCCGATCTGCCAGCCTGAAGCGTCCCGCGAAAAACCCGAACCGCGTAACGCTGCCTGAAATCAAAGATGTCGACGCGCTGCGTGATGCGTCAGGCCCCGGCATTTCGTCAGATGCCATGAACGCAACGGCTTTCAAAGCCAATCAGCTCGATCGTCGACCGCCTGAGGGGCGGTGCAGTCGTAAACCCCGTCTTCGATCTGCCTGCCGCAGGGTGACAATCGATCCCGCGATCTGATGTCCGGCGCCTCGCTTCACCGGATCCCACGTCCGCGGTACCCTCTCTGGTAACACGACGCCAGGTGTCGGAACCCATCGGCCTCACCTCATCAGTACAGATGTCCTAAAACATCGCGGATTTCCGCCACGCTGGAGAGAAAGCGCGCTCCCCAAGCGATGCAAATGCCCGCTTTGACGTCATATAGCCGCCCCCGGTAGTCGACCGGCGGTGCCCAACGGACGGCTCCGCCTTCCGCGATCCCTGCACCCGGACCCCGCGTCCCGGCACGTGCGCTCAAGGAGGATCCCAGATCGTCCCCTCGGTGTAGATTTGCGATGCCGATGGGTCGGCACAGGAGGATCCACCGGAGCCGGGTCTCCCGCGGACATCAGATCGACCCCAGTGCCCGTGTTTTTCCGTCGGCCTGACGCATCCCGCCCGGACGTCAGGCCGGGCAGCGGCCGAGCCCCCTCGATGGGGGCGAGGGCGCTTGCCTCCTCCCGATCACGCCCGCCCGCTCGTCCAACGGGTTGCGACCGGCTTGTCCCCGTCCTGCGGGTAAGTTTCCGTCAAAACCGGCAGCGTCAGATGTGACGCTGACTTCACACAGGTCTCTGCCCGCACCAACACGGCTCACTTGTCGCGAAACTGCGCCTCGCGTTTCTCCAGAAAGGCGGACATCCCCTCGGCCTGATCTTCCGTCGCGAAAAGCGCGTGGAACATGCGCCGCTCGAAGAGGATCCCCTCGCGCAGCGGCACCTCATAGGCGCGGTTGACCGCTTCCTTGACGACCATCGTGGTGATCATGGATTTCTCCGCGATCTTCTGGGCGGCCGCATGGGCCTCCTCCAAGAGCTTCTTGCAGGAGACGACCCGGCTGACCAGTCCTGCGCGTTCGGCTTCCTCCGCATCCATGAACCTGCCCGTCAGATGCATATCCATCGCCTTGGACTTGCCCACCACGCGGGTCAGCCGCTGGGTCCCGCCAATCCCCGCCACCACGCCGAGGTTGATCTCTGGCTGGCCGAATTTCGCCGTGTCCGAGCAGATGATGAAATCGCACATCATCGCCAGCTCACACCCGCCGCCCAGCGCATAGCCGGAGACCGCCGCGATAATGGGCTTGCGCACCGCGGTGATCTGGTCCGCCTCGGATGCAAACAGATCGCTCGTGAACACCTCGACAAAGCCCTTGTCCTTCATCATCGCGATGTCGGCCCCGGCGGCAAAGGCCTTCTCGGAGCCGGTGATGATGATGCAGCGCACCTTCTCGTTGGCCTGCGCCTCGCCCAGCGCCTGCGCCAGTTCCCGCATCAGCGCGTCGTTCAGCGCGTTGAGCGCATCCGGCCGGTTGAGCGTGATTTGCGCCACGTGGTTCTCCACATCGACGATGATCGTTTCATAGGCCATGAAGAATGCTCTCCGGTTGTGCTCCCAACCATCGACACAATACCATGCCGCGACGGTGTTCAAGCTATCTTTGGCACCGCGGGCAGAAGAATGTGGACCGCCCTGACTGCACGATACGTCCTATGACACCCCCGCAGCCGTCGGTGCGGCAGGGCGCGCCTTCGCGCCCGTAGACGTCGAAACTGTGCTGGAAATACCCCAGCTCGCCGCCGGTCTGCCGGTAGTCGCGCAGGGACGAGCCGCCCGCCGCGATGGCCGCCGCCAGCACCTCACGGATGACCGGCACCAGCCGCGCGACCCGCGCAGCACCGATCCGCCCCGCCTTGCGGGTGGGCCGGATCCCCGCCCGGAAAAGCGCCTCGCAAACGTAGATATTGCCCAGACCGGCGACCAGCCGCTGGTCCAGCAGTGCGGATTTCACCGGCGTCATGCGCCCCCGGAAGGCCGCGATCAGATGGTCCTCGTGAAAGTCATTGCCCAGTGGCTCGGGCCCCAGCACCGCCAGCAGCTTGTGCGCCTCCGCGCCTCTCGTGGCCATCAGGTCCATCGCCCCGAACCGCCGCGGATCGTTAAAGGTGATCCGCGCACCGTTGCCCATGTGCAGCACCACATGATCGTGCTTTTCCGGCGCCGGATGGGCGTGCACGAAATCGCCCACCTGATCGCCCGACACCAGCATCCGCCCCGACATCCCCAGATGCACCAGCAACGTCTCATCTGTGTCCAGATCGGCCAAAAGATACTTCGACCGCCGCCGCAACCCCAGCACGCGCGCCCCCGTCAGCCGGGCCGCCATCCGCGCGGGAAAGGGCCAGCGGAGATCAGGCCGGTTCACGTCCGCCCGCGCGATCACCGCACCTTCCATGGCAGGCGCCAGCCCGCGCATCACGGTTTCAACTTCGGGGAGTTCGGGCATTCCGCTGTCCTGTGACCAAAGGGCCGCATTGTGGTCCGCAGCCAGAGCCTTATAACAAAACCTGACGCCGAAAGGACCACAAGACCCCATGACCGATCACAGCGACAAAACCACCCATTTCGGCTATCAGACGGTGCCCGAAGGCGAAAAGGCCGGGCGCGTGCAAGGTGTCTTTTCCTCCGTTGCCAGCCGGTATGACGTGATGAACGACGTGATGTCGGGCGGCATCCACCGGCTGTGGAAAGACGCCATGATGGACTGGCTCGCCCCGCGCGCAGGCCAGCGTCTGCTCGATGTCGCGGGCGGCACCGGCGACATCGCCTTTCGCTTTCTCAAACGGGCAGGCGCGGCGCATGCCACTGTGCTCGACCTGACAGAACCCATGCTGACCGAAGGCCGCGCCCGCGCCGAGGCCGCGCAGATGGGCGACAGCCTCGACTGGATCGTGGGCGACGCCATGGCGCTGCCGTTCGACGACGCCAGCTTTGACGTCTACACCATCTCCTTTGGCATCCGGAACGTCACCCGCCCGCAGGAAGCGCTGGCGGAGGCCTACCGCGTCCTCAAACCCGGCGGCCGCCTGATGGTGCTGGAATTCAGCCAGTTACCCAACCCGGCGATGCAGCGCGCCTACGATCTCTACAGCTTCAACGTGATCCCCCGCATGGGCCAGATCATCGCCAAGGACCGTGACAGCTATCAATATCTGGTGGAATCGATCCGCAACTTCCCCGATCAGGAGACGTTTCTCGGCATGATCCGCAGCGCAGGCTTCGGCAACGCCAAGTACCGCAACCTGACCATGGGCGTCGCCTGCCTGCATTCCGGGTGGAAGCTGTGACGCGCTTACCCGGGCAGGCCTGACCGTTGCGGGGCCCTCACAACATCTGGCGGCTGGCCGTGACCGGTGCCACGTTCGAACGCACGGGTGCCATGAACGTGGTGCTCGATGCGCTCGACACGCCGCCCGCGCTGCGTGTCGCCGCGCGCACGCTGGCGCTGCCTTTCAAATGGCTGGGCTACCGCGGCGATCCCGCCATGCCGCCCGTCCCCCGTGCGCTCACGGCGCTGGGGCCCGCCTACATCAAATTTGGCCAGATCCTCTCCACAAGGCCGGACGTGGTGGGCGACGAGCTCGCGACGCAGATGCGCGTGCTGCAGGACAAGCTGCCGCCCTTCTCCATCGAAGAGGCCAAGGCCGAGGTGGAGCGGGAACTGGGCCAGCCCGTCGATGCGCTCTTTTCCAGCTTCAGTGCGCCGGTCGCCGCCGCCTCCATTGCGCAGGTCCACAAGGCCACGCTGGCTGCCACGGGTCAGGCCGTTGCCGTCAAGGTCCTGCGCCCGGGGATCGAACGCGCCTTTCGCAAGGACGTGGATGCCTTCTATCTCGCGGCCAAGATGATCAGCATCCTGTCGCCGTCCTCGCGCCGCCTGCGCCCGATGGATGTGGTCGAGCATTTCGACGGCGTGGTGCAGGGCGAACTGGATCTGAGGCTGGAATCCTCCGCCGCGTCGGAATTTGCCGCCAACACCAAGGATGATCCGGGCTTTCAGCTGCCCCAGATGAAATGGGAATACTCCGCCCGGCGGGTGATGACGCTGGGCTGGGCCGATGGTGTGCCCATGGGCGATAACGACGCCATCGATGCGGCGGGTCACGACCGGGTGGCGCTGGGCGACCGGGTGCTGACGCTGTTTCTCAACCACGCGCTGCGCGACGGGTATTTCCACGCGGACATGCATCAGGGCAACCTCAAGGTCGCGCCCAACGGCGACATCATCGCCTATGACTTCGGGATCATGGGCCATATCGATGAATATACCCGCCGCGTCTACGCCGAGATCCTCTTTGGCTTCATCCGCAAGGACTACAAGCGCGTGGCCGAAGTGCATTTCGAGGCAGGCTACGTTCCCGCCCACAAGGATGTGGACGAGTTCGCCCGCGCCCTGCGCGCCGTGGGAGAGCCGATTTTCGGCATGGACGCCACCAAGATCTCCATGGGGCGGCTGCTCAACTATCTCTTTGAAGTGACCGAGCGGTTCGGCATGGAAACGCGCACGGAGCTGATCCTGCTGCAGCGCACCATGGTCGTGGTCGAAGGGGTTGCCCGCTCGCTCAACCCGCAGATCAACATCTGGCAGGTCGCGGCACCGCTGGTCACGGATTACATCTCGCAGTCCATCGGGCCCAAGGCGGTGATCCGCGATCTGACCAAGACCGCCCGGGTCGTCACCCGCTTCGGCCCGCGCCTGCCCGGTCTGGTGGAGACCGCGCTGGTACGCCAGAGCATGCCCGCCCCGCCACCGCCCCGGCGCAGTCTGGTGGAACGCCTGCTGCTCGCCGTGGTCTTCGGTTTTGCCATCGGCGCGGGCGGCGCGCTGACGCTGCTGGTGATCGATCTGACCATTTTCTAGCGCGCGCCAGTTCTGTCCAGCGATGACCGCTTTGACCAAATCGGTGCCAAAACGCGCGTGCACGTGAGCTGGCGTGAACGGAATTTCGAAATTCCGTTCAGATTTCCTTACGGAAATCGGAGGATACCAGGGTCCTTTCCAGTGCTTTTTGACGCGCGACGGGTCGGGATCCGTGCCCCACGCGGCGCGCGCCGCGTGCCAGCGCGCCGCTGCGAGGTCGTCTTAAGGTTTACCGACCGTGCGCTGTCAAAACGGCGCAAAGCGTCGTGAATGCCGTCATTGCACCGATAAAATACCGACGTACCACCGACGCCATACCGACACGCCGATGCCCCTTGTTTCCAAGAAGCACAGCCCTTTTCGATGGTCCCCCGGAGAAAGGGTCCCGAACCGTTGCGCGTGCGCTCCGGTCACATCCGCTCAATCGCCAGCGCGATGCCCTGACCGCCGCCGATGCACATGGTGATCAGCGCCTTGGAGCCGCCGGTGCGTTCCAGCTCATAGAGCGCCTTGACGGTGATGATCGCCCCCGTCGCACCCACCGGATGGCCAAGGGCGATGGCCCCGCCGTTGGGGTTCACCTTCGCCGGATCAAACCCCAGTGACCTGCTGACCGCGAGGGCTTGTGCGGCAAAGGCCTCATTGCTCTCGATCACGTCGAAATCATCCGCAGAGAGCCCCGTCCGCGCCAGCAGCGATTGCACCGCGGGCACCGGCCCGATGCCCATCACCTCGGGTCGCACGCCCGCGTGCGCATAGCCCAAGATCCGGGCCTTCGGGGTCAGCCCCGCGGCCGCGGCCGCCTCCGCTGTGGCCAGCACGACAGCGGCGGCGCCATCGTTGAGTCCACTGGCATTTCCGGCTGTAACAGTGCCCTCCTTCTCGAACACCGCCCGCAATCCGCCGAGCGTTTCCAGCGTGGTTTCCTTGGGGTGTTCATCAACCTCAAAGGCGCGCGTCTCGCGCCGCACCCGCACCTCCACCGGTGCGATCTGGCTGGCGAAATGCCCCGCTTTCTGGGCGGCGGCGGCGCGGGTCTGGCTCTGCACGGCAAAGGCATCCTGATCCGCTCGGCTGATGCCTTCCTCGCGCGCGACATTCTCCGCCGTCACGCCCATATGGCCCGTGCCAAACGGACAGTTGAGCGCGCCCAGCATCATGTCGAGACTGCGCACGTCACCCATCTTGGCGCCCCACCGCTGGTCCGGCTGGATGAAGGGCGAGCGGGACATGTTCTCCGCCCCACCGGCCAGCCCGAACGCGGCATCCCCCAGCATAAGCGACTGAATAACAGAGACAATCGCCTGCACACCGGAGCCGCACAGCCGGTTCACGTTCATCGCGGGCACGCTGTCGGGCACCCCGGCCTGCATCGCCGCAACCCGGCTGAGGTACATGTCCCGCGGCTCGGTATTGATCACATGGCCAAAGGCCACATGCCCGATCTGCGCGCCCTCCACACCGGCGCGCGCCATGGCCGCCGTGCTGGCCACGGTGGCCAGCTCGATGGGTGGTACACCCGCCAAGGCGCCGCCGAAAGTGCCGATCGCAGTGCGTGCGCCGTCCAGAATTACGATGTCGTTGGTCATGCTGGCCTCCCTTGCCGTGCCCGTGCATAGGCCATGTCATGCTGCGCCAGATCCGTCCCGTGGGCAACGCTCACGCCACGTCCCGGGGGTGGTTTTCGTTTCCCCTCCGGCAGCGTATATCACCGGTGAAACCGGCCAAGGGGGCATATCCGATGCACAATGACATGATGGCCTTGTCCAAGCTGCACGCCCGCGAGGGGCTGTGGATGACCCGCGCGCCCGTGCCGGACATCGGCCCGGACGACGTGCTGATCAGGATCGCAAAGACCGGTATCTGCGGCACGGATGTGCACATCTGGAACTGGGACAACTGGGCTGCCGCGACGGTGCCCGTGCCGCTGATCACAGGCCATGAATTTGCGGGCGAGATCGTGGAGATGGGCCGCAATGTCACAGGTCTGACGATCGGGCAGCGCTGCTCGGGCGAGGGGCATCTGATCGGCCGTGCATCGCGGCAAAGCCGTGCGGGCCGGTTCCACCTCGACCCTGCGACCCGCGGCATCGGCGTGCACGAGCCCGGCGCCTTCGCCGAATACCTGCGGCTGCCCGCCTTCAACGTGGTGCCCCTGCCGGATGAAATCTCCGACGACATCGGTGCCATCCTCGACCCGCTGGGCAACGCTGTGCACACCGCGCTCAGCTTTGATCTGGTGGGCGAGGATGTGCTGATCACCGGTGCTGGTCCCATCGGGATCATGGCCGCCGCCGTTGCCCGACATGTGGGCGCACGCCACGTGGTGATTACCGACATCAACCCGACCCGTCTGGCGCTGGCTGCCGCGGTCGCGGATGTGGTCCCCGTCAATGTGGCACAGGTGGATCTGGCGCAGGTCATCGCGGATCTCGGGATGAAGCAAGGCTTTGATATCGGGTTGGAAATGTCCGGCAACCAGCGCGCCTTCGATCAGATGGTCGAGGCCATGACCATGGGCGGGCGCGTCGCCATGCTCGGTATCCCGCCCGGTAAAAGCCCCGTCGACTGGAGCCGAGTTGTCTTCAAGGCGATCACCATCAAGGGCGTCTACGGGCGGGAGATCTTCGAGACCTGGTATAAGATGATCGCCATGCTTCAGAACGGTCTCGACGTGAGCGGCGTGATCACCCACCGCTTTTCGGCAACTGCCTTCGAGGACGGCTTTGCTGCCATGAAATCCGGCCATTCCGGCAAGGTCGTACTGGACTGGAGCGCGCCCGCTTAGGGCATCAGCGGCACGCGCCCGTCTTCACTCAGCAGCCAGCAGTTTCGCCCCTGAAAGACAGCCGCATGCAGCGGTCGGAAGTAGCCCGCCCCGCCATCGAGGTTGACCCGGTTGCCCGCATGCTCCGGATAATCCAGCGCCGTGTGCCCGTGCACCACCAGAGGACCGAAGGATTTGCGGTATTGCAGGAACGGATCACGGATCCAGATCACGTCATCCTCGACCTGCTGATCGAGCGGGATACCGGGACGGATCCCGGCGTGCACGAAGAGCAGCTCTCCCTCCCGGTGCATCAGCGGCAGCCCCGCCAGAAAATCCCGATGCCGCTCAGGCACCGCCGCACGGGCCGCGGTCTGGATCGGCTGGAGCGGCGCTCCTTCCTCCGCCGTCACCCCGTAGGAGGCAAGCGTCTTGTCGCCTCCGAGGCGCGGGTTGAACCATGTCAGATCACCGCGCGTCGCCGGATCCTGCACGATCATCTCATCGAGAAAACGGCTCAGATAGCGGTCGTGATTGCCTTTGAGCATCACCCAGTTGCGGCCCGCGTCCTGTGCGCCGCTCAGCAGGTCAAGCACGCCGCGGCTGTCGGGCCCGCGATCCACATAGTCACCGACAAGCACCACCCGCGCGTCAGGCCCGCCGTCCGCCTCGATCAGTGCCAGCACGCGGCGGAGCTCGTCCAGCTGACCGTGCACATCGCCGATGGCATAGACGGGCGGGCCGGAACTGGGCTCCGGCACGGGCTGTTGCGCGCCGAAGCGTTTGAGGATGTTACGCCACATCGAAGGCCAGAGGCTTGATCTGGGTAAACAAATCCGTCTCTGCCAGTTTGGCACGGGCCTCTGCCGGGACCGCGTCATCGACATAGAGCAGCGCGATGGCTTCGCCCCCCGCTGCCGCCCGGCCAAGGGTAAAGTTGGCGATGTTCACGCCGAAATCACCCATGGTCTGGCCCAGCGTGCCGATGATCCCCGGCACATCCACATTGGTGGTGTAGAGCATGTGCGATCCGATCTCTGCGTCGATGTTGATGCCCTTGATCTGGATGAACCGCGGTTTCCCGTCGGAGAAAACCGTACCCCCGATGGAGCGTTCGCGCTTGGCCGTGACCACCGTCACCTTGATATAGCCATCGAAGGCGCCCGATTTGTCCTGACTGGTCGTGGAGATCTGGATGCCGCGTTCCTTGGCGATCACCGGGGCGGAGACCATGTTCACATCCGGATTGGCCTTTTTCATGATGCCCGCCATCACCGCGCAGTTCAGCGCGTCGAGGTTCATGCCTGCTGCGACACCGTCATAGAGGATGTTGACGGCCTGAATGGGCTCATCCGTCATCTGGCCCGTAAAGCTGCCCAGATGACCCGCGAGCTTGACCCAGGGGCCCATGACCTGCGCCTCCTCGGCGGTGACCGATGGCATGTTGAGCGCGTTGGAGACGGCCCCTGTCAGCAGGTAGTCGGACATCTGCTCTGCCACCTGAAGAGCCACGTTTTCCTGTGCCTCGGTGGTGGCCGCGCCCAGATGCGGTGTGCATACGACGTTGGGCAGGTGAAAAAGCGCGTTGTCTGTCGCGGGTTCCTTGGCAAAGACGTCAAAGGCCGCACCGGCCACGTGGCCCGACTTCAAGGCTTCGGCGAGCGCGTCCTCATCGACCAGACCGCCGCGCGCGCAGTTGATGATCCGCACGCCTTTCTTGGTCTTGGCGATGGCCTCGGCGCTGAGAATATTGGCCGTCTGATCCGTATAAGGCACGTGCAGGGTGATGAAATCAGCGCGCCCCAGCAGATCGTCCAGTTCGACCTTCTCGACACCCATCTTCTGGGCCTTCTCCTCGCCCAGGAAGGGGTCGTAGGCCAGCACCTTCATTTTGAGCGCCCTCGCCCGATCACAGACGATACCGCCGATATTGCCTGCGCCGATCACGCCCAGTGTCTTGCCCGTGAGCTCCACCCCCATGAAGCGGGATTTCTCCCATTTGCCAGCGTGGGTGGAGGCGGAGGCTTCAGGGATCTGCCGCGCGACGGCGAACATCATTGCAATCGCGTGCTCGGCTGTGGTGATCATGTTGCCGAAGGGTGTGTTCATCACGATGATCCCCTTCTTGGAGGCGGCGTCCTTATCGATGTTATCGGTGCCGATCCCGGCCCGCCCGATGACCTTGAGATTGCTGGCGGCCGCGATGATTTTCTCGGTCACTTTGGTGGCCGAGCGGATGGCGAGGCCGTCGTAGTTGCCGATGATCTGGGCCAGTTTGTCCTTGTCCTTGCCCAGATCGGGCTGGAAATCCACCTCGATGCCGCGGTCCTTGAAGATCTGGACGGCGGCGGGCGACAGCTTGTCGGAGATGAGTACTTTGGGAGCCATTGCTTTGGTCCTTTTGAAGAAGCGATGTGTCACCCTCGGGCCTGACCCGAGGGTCTCTGTGTCAATGTCGGGGAGGGTGGGCAGGCAGGAGATCCTCGGGTCAGGCCCGAGGATGTCGGTTACCCGGCGATCTCGGTTTCAAATGCCCAGGCAAGCCAGGGCAACATGGCCTCGATATCCGCGGTTTCGACCGTGGCACCGCACCAGATCCGCAAGCCGGGGGGCGCGTCGCGGTAACCGCCGATGTCGAATGCCACACCTTCGTCCGCAAGACGTTTGGCGACAGATTTGGCAAAGGCGGCACCGTCGGTGATCCGGGGGTCGGTGAATTTCAGACAGACGGATGTGTTTGACCGGGTCGCGGGGTCAGACGCCAGAAAGTCGATCCAAGGCTGCGCGGCCACGAACCGCGTCACGGCGGCGGTGTTGGCATCGGCGCGGGCGATCAACCCTTCCAGGCCGCCTACGGAGTGTGCCCAATCGAGTGCCTGTAGGTAGTCTTCCACACAGAGCATCGATGGCGTGTTGATCGTCTCTCCTCGAAAGATCCCCTCGATCAGATTGCCGCCTTTGGTCAGGCGAAAGATCTTTGGAAGCGGCCAGGCGGGCGTGTAGCTCTCCAGCCGCTCCACCGCACGCGGGCTCAGGATCAGCATGCCATGCGCTGCCTCGCCGCCCAGCACCTTTTGCCAGCTGTAGGTGGTCACATCGAGCTTGTCCCAGGGTAGATCGACCGCAAAGGCCGCCGATGTCGCATCGCAGAGCGTCAGCCCGGTCCGGTCCGCGGGGATCACATCGCCCGTAGGGACCCGCACGCCGGAGGTCGTGCCATTCCAGGTGAAACAGACGTCCTGAGTGTAGTCGAGCGTGGCAAGATCCACGATCTCACCGTACCCGGCTGTGTGCACGGAATGGTCGATCTTGAGCTGCTTAACCACATCTGTCACCCAGCCCGCGCCAAAGCTCTCCCAGGCGACCATTTGCACCGGGCGTTCGCCCAGCAGGGTCCACATCGCCATCTCAAACGCGCCGGTGTCGGAGGCGGGTACGATCCCGATCCGGTAATCGTCGGGGATCCGCAGGATCTCGCGCGTGGTCTCGATGGCAGCTTTGAGCTTTGTCTTGCCTTCGGTCGCGCGGTGAGACCGGCCAAGCGGTGCACCCGCAAGCTTTGACAGATCAAAAGAGGGGGGTTTGGCACAGGGGCCGGAGGAGAACCGCGGATTGGTGGGTCGCGCGGATGGTCGTGCTGCCACGTCCTGCGGCAGGGTCGTTTGCATAGCCATTGTTGCTATCCTTCCAGATATGCGCCCTTCGTTGGGGAAGGGTGTCCCACCGCCGGACATACGGAAACGCGGCCAAGACAGCAACAGCCAAAGCTACTCCCAATATCGGCACAGCAAGACTTTTGCGGGCCGATGCAGGCACGCATGTTTCCGATAGGCATAAACCTGAGACAAGGAACCCCGGATTTGGGACTCGATTGAAGAACCGGGCCACAGGCGGCCTACGGTGTCGAAACAGGCGGTGGAAGGGCGTTGGCAAAGAAAACGGGCGAGAGAGCGGGCGTTCGCCTCAACGACCATGCCGAAAGGTCAGTATTTCCGGTCATGCGCTCGGGCTGCCTCCGTGTGGCAAGGCAGGTGCGGTTGCATCTACGGCTTCATCGTCAGGTAGCGCGCCGTTGGGCGCCATATCTGCGCAACTTACTGAGCGCATGGCCTCGGTTACCGAACAAGCACCTGAGCCGCGGGCGGAGTACGACGACACCAGCAGACCGCATGCGTCTTGCGGCGATCCACCATCCGTACAGCCGCGGCGCGCTTGCTCAAAGCGAAACCTAGAACTCTAAAACCACGATACCCAAACTGTCATCATGAACGAGTAAGCCTGTGGGGGCCGAGCGGGTGAACCGGTTGGCTTGCGCTGCGTCAGATCACGGCTTTCTCGACAATCGGCTGGTCCGCAGTGATACGCGCGTAGTTGAAGGGTGTCATATCCAGTGCGCGGTATTCTCCGTAGGTCAGCCATTCAGCGGTTCCGCGGCCCATGGCGGGCGACTGCTGCAGGCCGTGCCCCGAGAACCCGTTGAGAAAGATGAAGTTCGACAGCTCGGTATGCGGCCCCATGATCGCGTTGTGATCAAAGGTGTTCATGGCATAATGACCGGCCCATTCGCTTTGAACCTTGATCGCTTCGAATTGCGGAATCCTTGTCGCGAGGATCGGCCAGATGTGGTTCTCCCAGAGGGAATGATCCATCGTGTGATCGTCGTAATCTACCGCCGGGTCATGATCGGAATGCCCGCCGCATTGATAGGTCCCGCTGCCGTTTTCGCGGACGTGTACGCCCGACGGGTCGATGGTGAGCGGCAGATCCCGGTCGAGCGGCTGCGCGGCCTTGAAGATCCAGGTGTAGCGTTTGCGCGGCTCCACCGGCACGTCGATCCCCGCCATTTTCGCGGTTCGGGCGGCCCTCGGTCCGGAGGCATTGACCACCTGACCGCAGGCAATCACGTCGCCTGACGCCAGGGTGACGCTTTCTACCCTTGTCCCGGCGGCGTCGGAGGAAATGGCGACCACCTCGTTCTGGATCCATTCCACCCCGCGCTCACGGCTTTGACGCCGCCACCAATCGTTGACGGCTGCGCCATCCCAGTACCCCTCATCCACGAGGTTGATCGATCCCAGCACGATGTCATCGACATTGTAGAACGGGTATGCCTCTTTGATCTGCGCTGCCGTCATCAACTGGGTTGCTGCGCCTGCGGCCAGTTGCACGCGCTGGTTCTGTCGCAAGACATCGGCAAAAGCGTCGGTATCGGCGAGATACATATAGCCGAAAGAGCGAATGCCGAGGTCGGGAACCCGCTCGTCCCCGCCCATGTAGCTGCGGATGTTCTTGACGAAATCGGCGGCAAACTGGCTGATCCGAACGTTCAGCTCTGTTGAAAACTGCTGCCGCATGCAGGAGTTCGTGTGCGCGGTGGAACAGGATTCGTATGTCATGTCGCGCTCAACGACGAGCACGGAGCCGTTGAAATCCTCGTTGTCCGAGAGAAACCACGCGGTCGAGGCGCCCATGATGGCGCCCCCGATGATGACAACGTCGTAGCTCTGCCGGGTTGGGCTTTGTCGGCTCATATTTCTTCCCCCTGTGCGACGGTTGAATGGACCGCTGCGATGTCATCGGCTGTCAGGCCATAGTCTCGCTGTGCTGTCTCTTCGGAAATATACCCTTGTGCCAGATCGCGTCTCACCAGTTCTTTCGGGCGCTCGGCCGGATCGCCGTAGCCAGCGCCGCCCGGGAAGGCCATCATCACCTTGCGACCATGAGGCACGAATTGCTTGCCTTTGGTCTGCATGACCGACCCGTCATCTTGTGCAATCGTTGTCGGCGCACCGTTGTGTCCACCGCGACGGCCCCGTGCGGGGTACTGGCTGCGGTCAAACATGGCTTGAATATCAAACTCATGTCCTTCCTGCGCCCCGACCTCCATGTATTGACCAAGGCCGCCGCGCGTCTTTCCCGCGCCGCCGCTGTCCGGGCGCAGCTCTTTGCGCCAGATGATGACCGGGCCTGCGTGTTCGGTCGCCTCAATCGGCATGGTCATGACGCCCGATGGAAAGGCCGTGGCGTTCATACCATCGTGCTCTGGCCGCGCCCCGCTGCCGCCGGAGTTGAAGGTGAGGACTTCGGACCGCTGCGCATCAGACGGTGCAGGAGCATCACTGCGGGGCCGCAAACTCACTTGAAAGTTGCACAGGCATCCGGCCCCTTCAGCGGGCACCAGTCCCGGCACGATCTTGTCAAAGGCATCATAGACGGCGTCCGGCACGAAATGCCCGACGATATGTCGCAGCGCCACCGGTGCAGGGTGGAGGGCATTCACGATGGAATTCTCGGGCGCAATGATCTCGAAAGGCGCAAGCGAGGCTGCGTTGTTCGGAATATCGGGTGCGATCGCGAGTTTGAGCGCATAGCAGGCATAGGCTTTGGTATAGACAAGCGGGCAGTTGATCCCCTTTTTGTCGAGACCGGAGGTGCCGGTAAAGTCGGCAACGATGCGGTCGCCCTCGACGCGGACCGTGACCTTCAGCGTGATTGGCACGTCGAAACCGTCCATGGTCATCTCGCCCGTCGCAGAGGTCTGCGGCAGGGCTGCGATCGCCTCGATCGTGGCGCGGCGCGAGTTTTCCAGAATGAATTCTGCAATACCGTTCAGATGATCGAGGTTGAACTCATCCATCATGTCGATCAGACGTCTGTGGCCGATTTCATTGCAGGTGGCCAGCGCATAGATGTCGCCGATCAACTGGTCCGGCTCTCGGACATTGCCGCGGATGATGCGGATGAGTGTTTCGTCCACATTGCCGCGGTCGGCGAATTTCATGATCGGGATGTAGAGCCCTTCCTCATACACACTTTGCGCATCTGCCCCAAATCCACGCCCCCCGATGTCAACGATATGGGCCGTGCAGGCGAAAAAACCGACCAAGGTGCCTTTGTGAAACGAGGGTGTGACCATGGTGATGTCATGAAGATGCCCGGTACCCTCCCACGGATCATTGGTGATGTAGACGTCGCCCTGGGACATGTTCTGCCGACCGATACGGCGGATGAAATGCGCTACCGCATCAGCCATGGCGTTCACATGACCGGGGGTGCCGGTCACAGCCTGGGCCAGCATATTCCCGTGTTTGTCATAGACGCCCGCTGACAGGTCCCCGGCCTCGCGGACAGAGGTCGAAAATGCCGTGCGCACCAGCGCCTGCGCCTGTTCTTCCACGACCGAGATCAGGCGGTTCCACATAATCTGATAGGCAACGTTCGACGGTTCTTGGGTCATTGGGCTGCTCCCTTCGTTACCACGTCGATACATCCGTCGGGCTGGCAGATGGCATCGCGGCCACTGGGCACGATGATGGTGGTCTCAGCCTCGGTCAGAGCTGCTGGTCCTGTTGCCCGCTGTCCCGTCGTCATGGTGTTCCGGTCGATCACCTGCGCGTCGATATAGGTGTTTGAGGCCGGATCAAAAAGCTGCCTCCGACCGCTCGCCACAGCCGGTGCGGTGCCGTAAATGGCCATAACCCGCGCCACCTTTTCGGGCGGTGTCGTGGCATTCACAGACCAAACGGTAATTTCTATATCCATCCCGGCGACCGGGCGACCAAAGAGCTTGGCGTAGTCTTCCTCGAACCGGGCTTTAAAGGTTGCAGCATCGGGGTTCATGGCCTGCGCTTTGGTCAGCTCAACGGGAATTTCCCAACCCTGGCCGCTGTACCGCATGTAGACTTTGAATTCCGAGAGGATCGGGCTGACCGCGTCGCAGGTGCGCACGAATCCGGTGGCCTCCGCCTCCAGGTCTGACAAAAGATCCGTGATCCTCTGAGCGTTGAAATCGCTGAGCTTCATGTAAACCGAACGATTGGCCTCAAAGCTGAAGGGCGCGCGCAAGAACCCGATGGCAGAGCCGACACCCGCTCCGGGCGGGACCAGAAAGCGTTGGATACCCAGTTTTTCGCACAGACGACCGGCATGAAGGGGAGCCGCGCCCCCAAAAGCGATCATCGTGTAGTCGCCCAGATCCTCACCATTCTCGACCGCGTGAACGCGGGCCGCGTTGGCCATCGTCTCATCAACCACTTCGGCGACGCCGAAAGCCGCCTCGACCGTGGTCATGTCTAACCTGTCACCAACCTGTGCGGTCAGCGCCGCCTCCGCGCTTTCGGGATGCAGGGCGATGGATCCACCGGCAAAGCTGTCGGGATCCAACTTGCCAAGTACCAGATCAGCGTCTGTTACCGCCGGGCGTTCACCCCCGCGGCCGTAGCACGCGGGTCCCGGTTCGGATCCGGCGCTTTCCGGGCCCACACGGATTTGCCGCATGCTGTCTACATGCGCGAGACTGCCGCCGCCCGCGCCGATCTCCACCATATCGATCACAGGTATCGAGATCGGCATGCCGGAGCCCTTCTTGAACCGGTAGCTGCGTGCGACCTCAAAGACACGTCTGGTCTTGGGCGTCTCGTTCTTGATCAGACAGATCTTGGCGGTGGTCCCGCCCATGTCAAAAGAAAGCACCTTGTCCAAGCCGTAGCGGGCCGCGACATGTGCCGCGAAGACAGCACCCCCTGCCGGTCCGCTCTCGACAAGACGCACGGGAAAATCAGCGGCATTCCGGATCGAGATGATCCCGCCGCCTGAATGCATCAGGAAGATGCGGCACCTCACACCTTCATCGCTCAAACGGTCTTCGAGCCGTCCCAGGTAGGAGGCCATCAGTGGCTTGATGTAGGCATTGGCAACCACGGTATTGAACCGCTCGTATTCACGCATCTGAGGCGAGACCTCGGACGAGATCGACACCGACACGGTCGGACACCGTTCGGCGAGAACGTCGCGTACCAAGAACTCGTGCTTTGGATTGAGGTAGGAGTGGATCAGGCCAACCGCGACGCTTTCAAATCCCGCCTTGGCGATACGATCAACCACGACTTCGATGTCAGCGCGGTCGAGATCGACCAGAATTTCGCCCTTGGCGTTCACCCGGCCCGGCACCGTGAACCGCATCTGGCGCGGCAAGAGGGGCTTCGGCAAGTTAAGGTTGAGGTCATATTGCTCAAACCGGCTTTCGGTGCGCATCTCGATCACGTCCCGGAACCCTTGGGTGGTAATCAGCGCTGTTTTGGCGCCGCGCCGCTCGATCAGCGCGTTGGTCGCCAGCGTGGTGCCGTGAATGATCTGGTCGATCTCGGCGGGTTTGACACCCGCCTTGGCGCAAACCTGGTGCATCCCGTCGATGATGGCATTTTCGGGTGCCGCGTAGGTGGTCAGCACCTTGACGGAATACTGCTGCTCGGCTTTCTCAAGCACAACGTCTGTGAACGTGCCGCCGATGTCGACGCCCAGTCGAATGGAATTGGACTTCACGGGTATCTCCATATCGACGAACGGTTCATCCGTCGACATGGGACCACAGCGCGCGAGAATTCAAATCAAATGATTTCCTTCACTCCAAAGATCTTCGTTTTCGAGGCTCTGGACCTGTCACCAACAGATGATGGTTGCTGCGCCTGCAATGGCGGAGAGGAGGACGCGGGACATCTGCCCTAGCCTGTTGCGGGGTACCGCCAGTCCATCCTCCTGCCGGACATGATCTCGATCCGGCTGGGTCGTTTGTATCTGTGTTTGCCGTACCGCGCAGGTTTTGGACGAACCTTCCCGCCCGGCACGTAGGCGCGTCCCGCCTTGTTATGCAGAGCTTTCCTGAGACGGGCTCATGCGGTTTCTTTTTCGCCACGTCCGGTGCCCAGGCCTATCATGATCCGGGCAAAAACGCCCTTACCGCCGCGCCGCGTCTCGCGACCGCAAGCCACTGCGATGGACGCAGATCATTCCGGTCGATTTTTGACCGATGCAACGAGCCGCAACCCGAGTCTATTGATCACGATCCAGAGCCACCACGGGTTCGGGCCTTCTCTTTGAAAGGAGACCCTACGCGGGTCGCTCTGGCGCGGCGTTGAAAACGCCGCTAGAACGCCGCAACACCGCATTTTCGCGATACCCGCGACACCACTCGGAAACCAGATCCATGTTGATGGCCACCTTGCTGAGCGCCCCCACCGCGCGCACTCTCGACGCCGCACTCGTCACCGCGTTGCGCGATGCCTGGGGTGGCGGAGAGATCCGCTGGCTCGCCCCGCAGGAGGCAGCCGAGTTTGCCCTGCCTCACATGCCCGACAACCGTTGGGAGGTTTGGGAGAGCCTGCAAACGCAGGGCGTCGATCTGGCGGTGCAGCCTGCGGAGGGACGGCGCAAGGCGATGTTGCTGGCGGATATGGACAGCACCATGATCCAGCAGGAATGCATCGACGAGCTTGCGGAGGAGGCCGGCGTCGGCGAACGGGTCAAGGACATCACCGCCCGTGCCATGGACGGCGCACTCAATTTCGAGGAGGCGCTGCGGGCGCGGGTCGGGCTGCTCAAGGGGCTGGCCTCCGATACCATCCAGAAGGTGCTGGCAGAACGGATCACCTATATGCCCGGCGGCTCCGTACTGCTGGCGACGATGAAGGCGGCGGGCGCCCATGCGGCGCTGGTCTCGGGCGGGTTTACCGATTTCACCGCAACGGTCGCGGCGACGCTCGGGTTTGACGAGCACCGGGCCAATACGCTGCTGCACGATGGCCGCGCGCTGTCGGGCGACGTCGGTCTGCCGATCCTCGGCAAGCAGGCCAAGGTCACCGCGCTGGAAGAGATCACCGCGCGGTTGGGTCTCTCAGATGAGGACGTGCTGGCCGTCGGCGATGGTGCCAATGATCTCGGTATGCTGCACCGCGCGGGGATGGGCGTCGCCCTGCACGCCAAACCCAGCGTGGCCGCGCAATGCGAGTTGCGGATCAACCACGGTGACCTGACGGCTCTGCTGTTTTTGCAGGGCTACTCAGCGGCGGAATTCGCTGCCTGATCAGCTGAGCGTGACGGCGGGCCGGACCCACCCTGTGCGCACATCCCGGCGGTTGGTGATCGGCGCGTTCATGCGTTTCAGCGTCGCGGGATGCGTCGCCTCCAGCGCGCCAAGCTTCACGAGGATCGCCGCCATGGCACATTCGGACGCGCGGGTCGTACCATCGGTGATCTTGAGCGCGACACCCAGCCCGCGCTCGGGCAGGATGGCGGTAAAGAACCCCTCCGCCCCGGTCTTGATCGCCACACGCCCGTCCATCGCCTGCATCAGCTCGGTACAGGCACGCCCGTCACCCGCCACCAGATCAGGGTGCAGGCGCATGGCTTCGTGCAACTGAGCCTCCGGGCTGCCCTCGGGTGCGGCAGCGAAATGCGCCATCGCGCGGGCCATCGCCCGGAGAGTTGTCGCGTAATTGGGGGCAGAGCAGCCGTCGATGCCGAACCCGGGGCTGCTCTCTCCCGTGACCGTCTCGAACGCCTCCAGACAGGCGCGCTGCACGGGATGATCCGCCTCGATGTATTCGGATCCTGCGTTCAGGTGCCGGGCCAGCGTCAGGAACCCAGTGTGCTTGCCCGAGCAGTTGTTGTGCATCTGGCAGGGCGGCGCATCGCCCCGGATCAGCGCCTCGCGCGCGGGGCGGTTGTCAGGCATCTGAGGGCCGCAGCGCAGGGCATCGTCCGCACGACCGAGCGTTTTCAGCCATGTCTCTACCCGGTCCGTATGGATCGCTGCCCCATTGTGCGATGCGCAGGCCAGCGCCAGTTGCTCGGTCGAGAGCCGCGCCGCCCTCGCCGCACCGGAGGTGATCAGCGGCAGCGCCTGGATCATCTTGGCCGAACTGCGCGGCAGCACCACCGCCTCCGGATCCCCCCATGCGTGCAGGATCTGCCCGGCCGCATCGCAGACCACCGCATGACCGCTGTGCATGCTTTCCAGAAAATCGCCGCGCCAGATTTCGACCATGGGAGCAGGCTGCGTCATCTCGTTCCTCAATTATCTGGCAGAAACCTGCTAATCAGCCTTTCGGGCCTCGCGGCTTTTGCGCTATTATGCCACTTGTCGAGAACAAAGACGGGTCTTGCAAGAGAGCGGGTCGAAAAAGACGCGCCGGGCGGGAACACCGCGAATTGAGGTCACATACGGCTGGAGGCTGTAGGCATGCGAATTTTACAAAAATGGATGGCGGGCATTTCCGCTCTGGCGCTGGCCGGGATGACAACGCAGGCACTCGCCCAGGCAGAGAGCAGCAATCTAGTCGCGGAAAAGACGGATTGGGCCGTCTACGAGGACAGCGACCCCAAGGAATGCTGGGCGGTTTCGGTGCCTACGCAGTCAGTCATAACAGTCGACGGGCGCGTGGAAGACCGGTCCCGGGGAGATGTTCTGTTGATGGTTTTTTACCGTCCGGACGCGGGAGCGAATGCTCAGGTCACGTTCACCGGTGGGTACCCATTCGCAGATTCCTCTAACGTCAGAGTGGCGATCAGCGGCAGCACCTATGAGATGTTCGTCGATGGCGAATGGGCCTGGCCTGCCGACACGTCAGCGGATGCGCAGATTGTCACGGCCATGCGCCGGGGTGCGCAGGCAGTGGTGACCGGGCAGTCGAGCCGTGGGGCCACAACCACAGACACGTTTTCGCTGTTGGGCTTTACCGCAGCGCTGGAAGAGGCACAGACCCGCTGCGCCAGCTGACCCCTTAACGCTGGT
Source organism: uncultured Roseobacter sp. (assembly GCF_947496515.1). GTDB lineage: Bacteria > Pseudomonadota > Alphaproteobacteria > Rhodobacterales > Rhodobacteraceae > Roseobacter. The sequence continues at coordinate 43,980 of NZ_CANMDB010000009.1, forward strand.
CCGCCTTTCTCTTTTGATCCTGACACAATCCCCTATATAGAGCGCGGGCAGCGCACCCTCCGGGGCGCGCGCGCCCGTGCCCTATGGTTCGGGCCGCCACCGGACGCGCTGGTCGCGTCTTTTCGCACTGTCAGGAGCTTTTCATGTCTGCCCAGGCGCCGATCACGCAAGACGTACATACGATCCCGCGTAAACTGCCCGAGGGACCGGTCAACCTCGTCGGTCTGACGCGCGAGGCGATGCGGGACGCCTTGATTGACGCAGGTGTGCCCGAGAAACAGGCGCGCATGCGCACGGGTCAGATCTGGCAGTGGATCTATCAATGGGGCGTGCGCGACTTCGACGCAATGACCAACCTCGCCAAAGGCCTGCGCGCGGATCTGCGAGAGCGCTTTGTCATCGAGATCCCGGAGGTCGTTTCCAAACAGGTGAGCAGCGACGGCACCCGCAAATACCTCGTGCGCATCGCGGGCGGTCATGAGGTGGAGGTCGTCTATATCCCCGAGGAGGGGCGCGGCACGCTCTGTGTCTCCAGCCAGGTCGGCTGTACGCTGACCTGCTCATTCTGCCACACGGGCACCCAGAAATTGGTCCGCAACCTGACGGCGGCAGAGATCATCGGCCAGGTCATGATGGCCCGAGACGATCTGGGCGAATGGCCCGAGATGGGCGCGCCAAAGGACGAAACGCGGTTGCTCAGCAACATCGTTCTGATGGGGATGGGCGAGCCGCTATATAACTTCGAGAACGTGCGCGACGCAATGAAGATCGCCATGGACGCGGAAGGCATCCAGCTGAGCCGCCGCCGCATCACACTCTCAACGTCGGGTGTCGTGCCGGAGATCGCGCGCACCGCACAGGAAATCGGCTGCCAGCTGGCGGTGAGCTTTCACGCGACCACGGATGATGTCCGTGACAAGCTCGTCCCCATCAACAAGCGCTGGAACATCGCGGAGTTGCTGGACGCCCTGCGCAGCTACCCCAAAGTGTCGAACTCAGAGCGGATCACCTTTGAGTATGTGATGCTCGACGGTGTGAATGACAGTGACGTGGACGCGCACCGGCTGATCAAGCTGATCGAGGGCATCCCGGCGAAGATCAACCTGATCCCGTTTAACGAATGGCCCGGCGCGCCCTACAAACGGTCGTCGAACAACCGCATCCGCGCATTCGCCAACATCATCTATCAGGCGGGCTACGCATCGCCAATCCGCACGCCGCGGGGCGAAGACATCATGGCCGCCTGCGGTCAATTGAAGTCTGCCACAGAGCGGTCGCGCAAGTCCCGCCGCCAGATCGAGGCCGAAGCGGGCATCGGCTCCAGCTGATGAAGCGACGGGATCTTCTGATCTTGGGCGGGGCCGTGGGACTGACAATGGCGGTACCGCCCCTGCTGAGACGCGACCCGCCGTTGCAGTTCGAGGAAATTCCCGGCGCTCCGGGCTTTCGTCGTCTGGTTCGTGATAACGTTCCCGCGGCCCCTGATCTATTCGCAGGCATCGTGACCCCGACGGAAGAAGCTGCGATGGTCGATCTGCCCGAAGACATCTGCCCGCTGATCTTCGGTGAATTGGCCGATGTGGCACAAGTGCCCGTCGCGGTCTTCAGCGATTATTACTGTCCCTATTGTTCAGTTTTGGATGCACGGCTTGCCCGGATGAAGGCCGAGGGGTCTCCCATCCGACTGATGTTCCATGAATTACCGATGCTGGGCGATCGTTCCATTCGTGCGGCGCGACTGGCGCTTGCCGCGGCGCGTCAGGGTGATCACACGACCCTGCATCTCGATCTGATGAAACGTACAATCAAACCGGGCGCGGCTGGTGTGGCGGATATCGCCCGTCGGCACAATCTCGATGAGGCGCGTCTTCGGAAAGATATTGTCAGTGAAGATGTTGAGCAGCAGCTTCAGACGTCTCTCGCCCTCGGACGCCGACTTGAGATCCCGGCGACACCCGGGATGGTCATCGGACGCACCGTGGTGATCGGTGCGCTGCCGGAGGAGGTCTTGGCCAATATCATCGAGCTTGAAAGTGACCGACCTACATCGGTCTGTGCCTGACGGCTATTCAGTCCGACCGGGGCACACTCAACCGTTTGCCGCGATAAATCGCGTCAGTGACGCCGCCCCTCGGCCATTCCCTGCGCCATACCGTGCATGAACGCAGCTGCTAGTGGGGGCATGTCGCGCGTATCAGGCGCTTCTGGCACTTTCTGCGATGAAGTCTGCGTGGTCTCGCTGGTCGTTCCGCGAGCGGCGACCATAAAGATCAGACCAAGACCCAGATACCCTCCGCCCATGATTGCACTGGCGGTGATTGCGTCCGTCACGGTCAGTAGAAACATGAGTAAGGACGCGCTGAAAAAGCCCAGCCCGACGATACTCATCAATGCGCCGAGACCACCCAGTGCAAAGCGTTGGGCCGTCTCGCGCAGCTTTGTTCGAAATCGCGTCAGCATCTCAGTGACGACGTGCTGCCAGCAATCCGACAAGAAAACCAACGCCAGCGGCAATCCCAACCGACATTGCAGGTTGCTGCCGCACCGTGTCCTCGGCCTTAAGATACGCCATCTCCGCTTCGTTGCGGATCTGATGGGCGGTATCTGACGCTTTGGCTTGCGCCGTCTTGGCGGCGGCCTCAGCCGATGCGCTCATGTCCTTGACCGAACCGGCCGCCCGCTTCTTTGCTTCGTCTGTTTTGTCCTTGGCAAGATCGGCCATCAGATTTGTCAGCGCTGCGATGTCCTGTTTGATGGTGTCGATCTGTGCCGTGACGTCGGTGAGTTCGGTTTTCCCGTTTGTGCGTGCCTGTGCCATGCGGTTCTCCTATCTGTTTGCTAAGCCCCCGGGGCTCAATGGATGTGGCTGACCATCAAACGCCGTCGTCCGGGGATTGGTTCCGCAATTGGTACTGCTATGTGGATGGAATCACCGCCGTCGCCTCGATCTCGACCAGTGCCGCGTCTTCGATCAGGTCGGCGACGACGACCATGGTCATGGCCGGATAGTGTCGCCCCAGCAGCTCTCGGTAAGCGGCTCCGATCTCACTTTGCCGGGCGAGGTAGTCGCGTTTGTCCGTCACGTACCAGGTCAGCCGGGTGATATCCTGCGGCTGTCCGCCTGCTTCCTCTACCACTGCCACGATATTGCGCAGCGCCTGGGTCATCTGGCCGATGAAATCATGGCTTTCAAACACCTGCTGCGCGTTCCAGCCGATCTGACCGCCCACGAAAAGATGCCCCTCGGGTGTCAGAACGCCGTTGGCATAGCCCTTTGCAGGGGCCCATCCGTCTGGTGCGATGATGCGGTGTGACATGACGGGTCCCTTCAGCTGTGGCCTGCGCGCAGACGAAAGCGCTGGATCTTGCCGGTCTGGGTCTTCGGAAGACCGTCGGTGAACCGGATGGAGCGCGGATATTTGTAAGGCGCGATGGTGGCCTTGACGTGCTCTTGCAGGCTCTGGGCGGTCGTGACATCCGCAGGCCAGCCCTCTGCCAGCACCACATGGGCCTCAACGATGTGGCCGCGCGCGTCGTCCGGCACACCGATGACGGCGCATTCGACCACCGCCGCATGGGCGAGCAACGCCGCCTCAACTTCGGGCCCCGCGATGTTGTAGCCCGCCGAGACGATCATATCGTCGTTGCGCGCGGCAAAGTGCAGATACCCATCGTCGTCCATCACAAAGGTATCGCCGGTGATGTTCCAGCCGTTCTGCACATACGCTCCCTGCCTGTCGTCGGCCAGATAGCGACACCCGGTCGGCCCCCGCACCGCGAGCCGTCCGGGGCTGCCGCGCGGCACCTCCGCGCCCGCTTCGTCCAGCAAGCGCACCTCGTAGCCCGCGACTGGCTTGCCCGTACAGGCAGGTTTGTGATCATCAAAGCGGTTGGAAATGAAGATATGCAGCATTTCCGTCGCGCCGATCCCGTCGAGCATGGGCTTGCCGGTGCGGTCCATCCACTCGTCATAGACCGGGCCGGGCAGCGTCTCTCCGGCAGAGACGGCGGCCCTTAGGCTGCTGAGATCGGCGCCCTCATCCATCGCCCGCATCATCGCGCGGTAGGCCGTGGGCGCGGTAAAACAGACCGTTGCGCGGTATTTCTCGATGATCTCGACCATATTGGGAGGCGAGGCCGCCTCCAGCAGTGTCGCCGCCGCCCCGAACCTCAGGGGAAAGATCGCAAGGCCCCCCAGCCCGAACGTAAAGGCGAGGGGTGGCGAGCCGACAAAGACATCCTCGGGCGTGACCTTCAGCACCTCGCGCGCATAGCCATCCGCAATAATCAGCAGATCGCGGTGAAAATGCATCGTGGCCTTGGGGCTGCCCGTGGTGCCGGAGGTAAAGCCCAAAAGCGCCACATCGTCCCGCCCCGTCGGTACCGCCTCGAACTGCACGGGCTTTTCCAGCGCCAGCCGATCCAGTTCCGCATGGTGGTTGGAGGTGCCGTCGAACCCCACCACAGATGTCAGAAAGGCTGATCCCTTGGCGCAGGCCACCATCTCCTCCATCAGCCGCGTATCGCAAAGCGCGTGGGCGATCTCTGCCTTGTCCACGATCTGGGAAAGCTCGCCAGCGCGCAGCATCGGCATTGTGTTGACCACGACGGCGCCCGCCTTGGTCGCGGCCAGCCAGCAGGCCACCATCGCAGGATTGTTGGCCGAGCGGATCAGGACGCGGTTGCCGGGTTGGACCTTCAGATCTTCCGTCAGCACATGGGCCAGACGGTTCGTCCAGTCCGACAGCTCCTTGTAGGTGCGCCTGCGCCCGTTCCCGATAAGCGCGGTGCGGTCGCCAAACCCCCGTTCGACCATCGCGTCAGTCAACTCGACGCCCGCGTTCAGCCGTTCGGGGTAGTCGAAGCCCTTCAGCAGAAAGTCGGGTTGCGCCGCGGCGGGTGGCAGATTGTCCCGCGTGAAGCTGTCGATATGTGCGCTCGGGCCCAGCATGGCTCAGTCATTGGCCTCGGGCGGCAGGAAGTCGACGTCATGCTGGGCGGAGATACGCGCGGCTTCTTCGGGATCGCTGAGGTTGTGCAGCTGATCAAAGAGATCCTTGAGCTTGCCCATCGGCGATACCCAGAAGAGCGCGCGGCACGGTTTGTCGGATTTGTTGAAATAGCCGTGCGGCACGCCGCGGGGCATGCGGACCACATCTCCGGGGTAGGCCTTGCTCCACACTCCGTCGAGTTTCAGGTCCAGCTCACCTTCCTGCACGAGGATGAATTCATCCTGAGTGGCATGGACATGAACGGGCACGAAATCGCCCGGTTTGGAATTGGTCTCAAAGGCAAAGCTGCTGTCGCATATGCTTTTGGGGAAGTACGCCTGCCCGAGGATGTTCCATTCGGTGCCGTCAAAGCCTGTGCCGTTCTGCGTGATGCCTTTTTCGAGGTCTGTCATGGTCAACTCCCTTTGGGTTCGGTGGTATGGGCGCCCATGGTCTGGCGCGCGATGATCACCCGCTGCACGTCGGAGGCACCTTCGTAGATACGTAGCGCGCGGATGTCTCGGTAGAGCTCTTCGACCTTCTGACCCTTGCGCACGCCGTCACCGCCGTGCAGCTGGACGGCCGTGTCGATGACCCGCTGCGCCTGATCGGTGGAGAAGAGCTTGGCCATCGCGGCCTCTCGGGTGACACGCGCGTCGCCGCTGTCCTTGGCCCAGGCGGCGCGGTAGATGAGCAGCGCGCTTGCATCCACATCCACTGCCATATCCGCGATGTGCCCCTGCACCATCTGCAGATCAAAGAGCGGCGCGCCCTGAACATGGCGTTCCGTGACCCGGGTCAGCGCCTCGTCCAGCGCCCGGCGGGCAAAGCCCAGTGCCGCCGCTGCCACGGACGTCCGGAACACATCGAGCACCGACATGGCGATGCGAAAACCCGCACCGCTTTCGCCGAGAAGGGCGGTATCGGGGATGCGGCAATCGTCGAAGCGCAGGGTGGCCAACGGATGCGGCGCGATGGTTTCAAGCCTCTTTGTCACCGTCAGCCCGGGCGTGTCCGCGGGCACGACGAAGGCCGAAAGCCCCTTGGCCCCCGGCGCGTTCCCGGTGCGGGCAAAGACGGTGTAGACATCCGCGATACCGCCATTGGATATCCAGGTCTTTTCGCCCTGCAGCAGGTAGTCATCCCTGTCGCGCGTCGCCGTCATGGTCGCGTTGGCCACGTCCGAACCAGAGGCTGGTTCGGTCAGGGCAAAGGCGGAGATCGCCTCGCCCCGCCGCACTTTGGGCAGCCATTCCGCCTGTTGCTCCGCCGTGCCGAAAAGCGAGATCGCGCCGGTCCCCAGCCCCTGCATGGCAAAAGCGAAGTCAGCCAGACCGTCGTGGCGCGCCAGCGTTTCCCGAATGAGGCAGAGCGTCCTCACATCAAGCCTGCCCCCAGATCCGGGCGCAACTGCCGCATGTTCGAGCCAGCCGCCCGCACCAAGGGCCGTGACCAGATCCCGGCAGGCCTGATCGGTGTCGGTATGATTGACACTCAGCCCCGCGGCGAAATCCTCCAGCCGTTCGGCCAGCGCACGGTGGCTGTCGTCAAAAAACGGCCATGTCAGGAACGTGCGGTCCGCCATCAATCCCCCTCGAACACCGGTTTTTCCTTGGCGACAAAGGCGTGATACGCCCGTTCGAAATCGCCAGTCTGCATGCAGATCGCCTGCGCCTGTGCTTCTGCCTCGATGGCCTGTTCGATGCTCATCGACCATTCTTGCGCCAGCATTGTCTTGGTCATCATATGGCCAAAGGTCGGACCGGCGGCGAGCCGTTCGGCCAGAGCGCGCGCGTCAGTGTCCAGATCATCGGTCAGGGAATTGTAGAAGCCCCAGGCGTGGCCTTCCTGTGCCGTCATCGAGCGCCCGGTATAGAGCAGTTCCGCCGCACGACCCTGCCCGATGATCCGCGGCAGGATCGCGCAGGCACCCATGTCACAGCCCGCGAGCCCCACGCGGGTGAACAGGAACGCCGTTTTCGCGGTGGGGGTGGCGATGCGCAAATCAGCGGCCATGGCGATGATCGCGCCCGCGCCGACGCAGATGCCATCGACCGCGGCGATGACGGGCTTGCCGCAATTCACCATCGCCTTGACCAGATCTCCGGTCATCCGGGTAAAGCGCAACAGCTCCTTCATGTTCATGCCGACCAAGGGCCCGATGATGTCGTGCACATCACCCCCGGAGGAGAAATTGCCTCCGTTCGAGGCGAAGACAACGACGTCGATGTCCTCGGCATAAGCCAGATCGCGGAACCAGTCGCGCAACTCGGCGTAGCTGTCGAAGGTCAGAGGGTTCTTGCGGTCGGGCCGGTCCAGCGACACTGTGGCGATGCGCCCCGTGATCTCGCAGCGGAAATGTTCCGGTGTGCTACCCATGGTCGGCGCCCTCCTCCCGCACGGTCAACGCAACCTCCAGCGTATCGGCCAGCTGGCGGCTGTCGCAGGCGTCCAGACCGCCCAAAAGCTCGCTGACCCATTGCTCGTGAACGCAGGCTTGCCGTTCGAACTCCGCCACCCCTGCCTTGGTCAGCCGCACCCGGGCCGCACGCCGGTCACCGGGCACGGCCTCGCGCAGCACGAGCGCATCCTCGGTCAGCCGGTCGATGATGCCGGTGACATTGCCATTGGAGACCATCAGCATCCGTGACAGCTCGCTCATCTTCATGCCCTTAGGATTGCGGTGCAACGCCGCCATCACGTCGAACCGCGGCAGCGTCGTGCCGAACTGAACCCGCAGGCGTTCGCGTAACTCCGCCTCTATCAGGCGGTTGGTCTTGAGCAGCCGCAACCAGAGCCGCAGATGCGCTTTGGAGGCAGGGATTTCGTCTGGCAGATCCTGCGGTCTCATATCTCGCCCCCCGATACCGACAGCGCGTGGCCGTTGACCATCGCCGCCCCGGGCGAGGCCAGAAACAGCGCGGTGGCCGCGACTTCTTCGGTGCTGATCAGGCGCCCGACGGGATTGTTTGACACGACCATGGCCTGCGCCGCCTCAGCATCCAGGCCCCGGTTTGCCATGACACTTTGCACCGCAGCTTCGGCCATCGGTGTGTCCACGAACCCAGGACAGATGGCGTTGCAGGTGATGTCTTTGTGCGCGACCTCCTGCGCCACCGACCGCACCAGCCCCAGCACACCGTGCTTGGACGCCGCATAGGCCGCGATGCGCCCGCCACCCTTGAGCGCCTGGGTAGAGGCGATGGCAATCAGGCGACCGCCCGCTGGCATGTCGCGCAGCGCCGCGCGAAAGGTCAAAAACGTGCCGGTGAGGTTGATGGCCAGCGTATTGTTCCACTCCGCCAGACTGACCTCTGCGAGCGGGGCCGCACGGCCCACACCTGCATTGGCGATCACCACGTCGAACGGCCGATCAAAGAGCGCCTCCACCGCCGCTTCATCGGTCACATCGGCGGTCTTGCAGATCATGCCGTGTGCGCCACTGGTTTCCTCCAGCGCGTCCATACGCCGTCCGGTGATCGTCACCTCCGCACCGTCCTGCGCAAAGGCACGCGCGATACCCCGCCCGATGCCGGAGCCGCCGCCGGTAACCAGAATCCGCCTCATACCCCGGCCTCCGCGTCGCGATCCGCCAGCCGCCAGAGTTGGTCGCGCCCGGCCTCATAGGGCAGGGGCCAGCGCTGGTGCCGGTCGCCGATCTGCGCGCCGGCTCGGAGGGTCCAGTAGGGGTCCGTCAGATGCGGGCGGGCGAGGCAGACCAGATCGGCGCGCCCCGCCATCAGGATGGAGTTCACGTGATCCGCCTCGAAGATGTTGCCCACCGCCATGGTCGCGATGCCCGCCTCGTTGCGGATCCGGTCCGAGAAGGGCGTCTGAAACATGCGCCCGTAGACGGGTTTGGCCAGCGTGGAGGTCTGCCCGGCGGAGACGTCGATGATGTCCGCACCCGCCGCCTGGAAGGCACGCGCAATCTCCACCGCATCCTCGGGGGTGATGCCGCTCTCGCCCACCCAGTCATTGGCGGAGATGCGCACGGACATCGGTTTTGCCTTGGGCCAGATCGCGCGCACGGCCCCGAACACCTCCAGCGGATAGCGCAGACGGTTTTCTAATGTGCCGCCATAAGCGTCCGTCCGGATGTTCGACAGCGGAGAGATGAAGGACGACAGCAGATACCCATGTGCAGCGTGTAGTTCGATCATATCGAAGCCTGCCCTGTCGGCCATTTGGGCTGCTGCAACGAAATCCTCGCGCACTGCGTCCATGTCGTCCCGCGTCATGGCGCGAGGCGTTGCGTTTTCCTCCGACCATGGGAGGGCGGAGGCTGAGATCAGATCCCAGTTGCCCTCCGCCAGCGGTGTATCCATCCCCTCCCAGCCGAGGTTGGTGGACCCTTTCCGCCCGGCATGACCGATCTGGCAACAGATCTTTGCGCCCGTCTCGCGGTGCACGAATGCCGTCAGTCGTCGCCATGCGGCCTCATGCTCCGGCGCGTAGAGTCCGGGGCAGCCCGGCGTGATCCGCCCGGTCGCCGATATGCAGGTCATTTCCGTATAGATGAGCCCCGCGCCGCCCTTTGCCCGCTCGGCGTAATGGGCGAAATGCCAGTCCGTGGGGCAACCATCCTCGGCTTTGTACTGCGCCATGGGTGAGACCACGATGCGGTTCTCCAGCGTCATCTCGCGCAACTTGAAGGGTGCGAACATGGGCGCGCGCACTGGCTCTGGCGCAGCACCCGCCTGAACCTGGAGCCATTGCTCGGCGCTCCGCAGCCAATCGGGATCGCGCAGGCGCAGGTTCTCGTGGCTGATGCGCTGGCTGCGGGTGAGCAGGGAATAGTTGAACTGCACCGGATCCAGCCCGAGATAGCGCTGCACGTCCTCGAACCACTCCAGCGAGTTGCGGGCCGCCGATTGCAGGCGCAGCACCTCGACGCGGCGGTCCTCCTGATAACGCGCGAAGGCCTGTGGCAGATCGGCCTCCTCTGTCACGCAATCGGCCAGTGCGATGGCACTTTCCAGCGCGAGCTTGGTGCCAGACCCAATGGAGAAATGCGCCGAGGCCGCCGCATCGCCCATCAGCACGATATTCTCGTGGCTCCAGGTCTCGCAGAGCACGCGGGGGAAGTTGATCCACGCAGAGCCGCGAATATGATTGGCGTTGCTCATCAGCGCATGACCGCCCAGATGCTCTGCAAAGATCTCCTCGCAAACCGCGATGCTGTCGGCCTGGCTCATCTCTCCGAAACCGTAAGCGTTCCACGTCTTCTCATCGGTCTCCACGATGAAGGTCGCCGTATCTGCATCGAACTGATAAGCGTGCGCCCAAAGCCAGCCCTTGTCTGTCTCCTCGAAGATGAAGGTGAAGGCGTCGTCGAATTTCTGGTGCGTGCCCAGCCAGACGAACTTGCAGGCGCGCATGTCGATCTGTGGTTTGAAGCGGTCCTCGAACGCCCCCCGCGCGACGGAGTTCAGCCCGTCCGAGGCGACCACGATACCATAGTTCGCCGCAAACGCCGCGACGCTGTCCACGGTATGCTCGAACACCAGTTTCACACCCAGTTCGCGCGCGCGGTCCTGCAAGAGCAACAGCAGCGTCTTGCGCCCGATCCCGCAGAACCCATGGCCCGTCGACAGCTGCCGCGACCCCCGGTAATGCACGGCGATATCGTCCCAGTAGGCAAAGTGATCTCGGATCGCCTTGGCGCTCACAGGATCGTTCTGCATCAGCCGGTCGAGCGTTTCGTCCGACAGCACGACACCCCAGCCAAAGGTATCGTCGGGCTTGTTCCGCTCGAACACGGTCACATCCACGTCAGGCTGCCGCAGTTTCAGGGAAATCGCGCAGTAAAGGCCTGCCGGTCCGCCCCCCAGACATGCAACGCGCATTCGCAGAGTCTCCCGTTGATTGCTTTCCTGACAGCCTATGAGGGCACCTAAACTATTTCAAGTCTGAAATTTTAAGCTTGAAATATATAGCCAGTCGCTCTTGAATGCCGGCACACAGTGGGCCACCGTGGTCAGCGCGGGCGAGCCCAGCCTCAGCAAGAGTAAACCGATGACCGATGCCTTTGATCCCGAAGAAGACGGCGCGCAGATGTCCTTTGCCAAGGACATGACATACGGTGATTACCTCGGCATGGATGGCCTGCTGGCTGCGGCACAACCGTTGTCGAACGCCCATGACGAGATGCTCTTTATCGTGCAGCACCAGACCTCCGAGCTGTGGATGCGGCTCGTGCTGCACGAGCTGACCTCCGCCCGGGTGCTGATGCTGGAGGGGCGCACCCAGGAGGTTTTCAAGATGCTGTCTCGGGTCGCGCGGATCTTTGAGCAACTGAACAACGCATGGGATGTTCTGAGGACCATGACGCCGAGCGACTACACCGCCTTTCGCGACGATCTGGGGCAGTCATCGGGGTTTCAGTCGCACCAGTATCGGCTGATCGAGTTCATTCTGGGCAACCGCAACCGGGCCATGATGAAAGTGCACGAGCACCGGACAGAGCTGCACCGCATGCTCACCCATGAGCTGACGCAGCCCTCGCTCTACCACGCGGCACTGCGCCTGCTGGAGACGGAGACAGACAGCCGGTTCGATCCCGCGTGCTATCGCATGGACGCGCCGCATCAGGCGGACCCCGCGATCATGGAGGCCTGGAGCCACATCTACCGCGACCCGCAGGCGCATTGGACCCTCTATGATCTGGCGGAAAAGCTGGTGGATCTGGAAGACTACTTTCGCCGCTGGCGGTTCAATCACGTCACCACGGTCGAGCGGATCATCGGTTTCAAACGGGGCACTGGCGGGACCAGCGGCGTGACTTATCTGCGACGGATGCTGGAGGTCGAGCTATTCCCGGAACTATGGCACCTGCGCGGAGGACTGTGATGACCCTGCCCCTCAAACATTTTTTCGAGCTGCCCGAGGGTATCTTGTACCTCGACGGAAACTCTCTGGGCCCGTTGCCGAAAGGGGTCGCCGAAAAGGTGCAGGCGGCCGTCATGCAGGAATGGGGCGAGACGCTCATCGGTGGCTGGAACCAGTGTGGCTGGATGGCGCAGCCCGGTCGGGTCGGCGACCGGGTGGGCCGTCTGATCGGCGCGCCTGAGGGCAGTGTGGTGATGGGCGATACGCTCTCGATCAAGGTGTTTCAGGCGTTGGCAGCCGCCTTGGCGATGCGCCCGGATCGGCGGGTGATCCTGTCGGATACGGGCAACTTTCCCACAGATCTCTATATGGCCGAGGGGCTGATCGCCCTGAAGAACGCGGGCTACACGCTGCGGACGGTCGCCCCGGAGGACGTGGCGGATGCCATAGACCACCAAACCGCCGCCGTGATGCTGACGGAAGTCGATTACCGCACCGGGCGCAAACATGACATGACAGAGATCACCCGCCGGGCGCAGGACGCGGGCGCTGTGATGATCTGGGATCTGGCCCATAGCGCCGGGGCGCTGGAGGTCGATCTGACCGCTGCCGGATGCGAGTTCGCCGTGGGCTGCACCTACAAGTACCTCAACGGTGGACCGGGCGCGCCTGCGTTCATCTACGTGCGCCCGGATCTGACCTTGAAGGTGGAACCGGCGCTGGCGGGCTGGCTGGGACATCGCGCGCCCTTCGACTTTGATCCCAGCTACACGCCCGCGCCTTCTGTCGAGCGGATGCGCGTCGGCACACCGCCCGTGTTGCAGATGACCGCGCTGGAAGAGGCGCTGAAGCTCTGGGACGATGTGGATATGGCGGAACTCCGCCAGACCTCACTGGCACTGTCGGAGATGTTCATCGCAGAGGTCGAGGCCGGTTGCCCGGACCTGCAGCTGGTCAGCCCCCGGGATGGCGCGCAGCGCGGCTCTCAGGTGTCCTTTGCGTTTGAGCATGGCTACGCGGCCATGCAGGCGCTCATCGCGCGCGGCGTGATCGGGGACTTTCGCGCGCCGGACGTGATGCGCTTTGGCTTCACGCCGCTCTATCTGGATGAAAACGACGTCCGCGCTGCCGCCGCGATTCTGACAGAGGTGATCCGCGACGGCCTGTGGGATGACCCGGCCTATCAGCGGAAAGGCGCGGTGACGTGAAACGGCGCCTCTGCATTGATGGGAATTCTCTCTATTGTTAACTTGATCACATATTGTACGACGGCTTTTGATTACCAGAGACATTCCAGGCCAGAACGGCCTTCATTGACCAGTATCGGCAAAACAGCTTAAGCCGGGCCCGATGGGGCCTTAGGGTGTGGGCAACAGACCGTGTTGGCACGCTGTGCCGGCGCATCGAACGGACGGGTGAGACGGATGCAGACTTCGATCATAAAAGCGGGCCGCAAAGAGCTGCGCCGCGTGCGCAAGCGCAGCCGTGGGCTTTACTGGGCAGTGGGGCTGTTCAGCCTCTTTGCCAACCTGCTGATGTTGACCGGGCCGCTCTACATGCTGCAGGTCTACGACCGGGTGCTGTCTTCGGGGTCGCAGGAAACGCTGCTGGCGCTCTCGATGATCGTGATTTTCATGTACGCGATCATGGGGCTGATGGAATATGTCCGAGGCCGGGTGATGGCCCGTGTGGGTGCGCGGTTCCAGGATGCGCTGGATCGCCGGGTGTTCGACGCGGTGGTCCGCAAGTCGGTTGTCGCTCCGGACGTGAAAACAGAAACCGGGCTGGCGGATCTGGAATCGGTGCAGCGGCTGATGACCTCGCCGGTGCTGATGGCTGCATTTGATCTGCCGTGGACACCGGTGTTCTTTGCCGGAATTTTTCTGTTTCACCCACTGTTGGGCTATTTTGCGGTCTGCGGTGCTGTGGCACTGATCCTGATCGCGCTGGCCAACCAGCTGCTGTCGCGCGAGCCGCAGGCCAGCGCCAGCCACGCGGGCCATGTGGCCACGCAGATGTCCGATCAGATCCGCAAGGAATCCGAGATGGTGCAGGCCATGGGCATGCGCGATGCAGCCTTCGCCCGCTGGCAAAAGGCCCGCGGGCATTCCCTCAGCCGTCAGATGGAGGCGACGGATGTTACCGGTGTGTTCACCTCCCTCACCAAGACACTGCGGCTTTTGCTGCAATCGGCCATGCTGGGCATCGGTGCCTATCTGGTGCTACAGGGCGAGATGACGGCCGGTGCGATGATCGCGGGCTCTATCCTGCTGGGCCGCGCGTTGGCCCCGGTGGAACTGGCGCTCAATCAATGGCCGATCGTGCAACGCGCGATGAAGGGCTGGGAAAACCTCAGCGAGCTGCTGGGAGCCGTCCCCGAAGAACAGGAGCGCACGCCGCTGCCAGTGCCCAAGGCAAACCTCTCCGTCAAAGTGCTGAGCGTGGTGCCGCCGGGTGAGCGTACGCCGTCGCTCAAATCCCTGTCGTTCGAGGTAAAGCCCGGGCAGGCGGTGGGTGTCATTGGTCCCTCCGGTGCGGGTAAATCGACCCTCGCGCGGGCGCTCACCGGCGTGTGGGCACCTACCGCGGGGTCCATCCGGCTCGACGGGGCGACGTTGGCGCAATACCCGCCGCATGTGCTGGGTAAGCACATCGGGTATCTGCCCCAGCGGGTGCAGCTGTTTGATGGTACGATCGCCGACAACATCGCCCGGCTTGAAGGCACACCGGATCCGGCAAAAGTGGTGGAGGCTGCTCAAAAGGCGGCAGCGCACCAGATGATCCTCGATCTGCCCAACGGCTATGACACCATCGTGTCGGCGGCCCAGTCACGGCTGTCGGGCGGTCAGATGCAGCGCATTGGCCTTGCGCGCGCGCTCTACAGCGATCCGGTTCTGGTGGTGCTGGATGAGCCGAACTCCAACCTCGACAACGATGGCAGCAACGCGCTGAATGCCGCCATCCGGGGTTTGAAGCAAAAAGGCAGCTCCGTCTTGATCATGGCCCACCGGCCCGCCGCCATTCAGGAGTGTGACACGCTGCTGGTGCTGGATCAGGGCGCGCGCACCGCGTTCGGGCCCAAGGATGAGGTGCTGAAAGGCATGGTCAAGAACCACAAGCAGATCAAGAAAGCCACCGCAGGAGGTGTGTCATGAGCGAGACATCCGATTGGTCCGCCCGCAAACCGCTGATCCTGGGGTTTCTGGGGCTTATCGCGCTGGTGGGTGGCTTTGGAACCTGGGCGGTCCTGTCTCAGATCTCGGGCGCCGTGGTCTCCTCCGGCCGGTTCGAGGTGGATCGCAACCGCCAGATCGTCCAGCACGAAACGGGCGGGACGGTGGCCGACATTCTGGTGGATGAAGGCGATACCGTCGCCGCCGGTGACCTGCTGCTGCAGCTCGACGGTGCTCAGCTAACCTCTCGTCTGGTGATCGTGGAGGACCAGCTTTATGAGCTGAAGGCCCGCCGTGCCCGGCTGGAAGCGGAGCGTGACGAGGCGGACGCCCTGGACCTTGACGATGATCTTCTGGAGGCGGGCAAGCTCGATGTGGATGTGCAGGAGCTGATCACCGGGCAACGGAACCTCTTCAACGCGCGCCGCGATTCGGTCGCGCAGGAAATCGACCAGCTCTCCAAACGTGCCAGCCAGATCCGCAGTCAGATCGTCGGCATTGAGGCGCAGGAAGTATCGCTGTCCAAGCAGCTCGACCTGATTGAACTGGAACTGGCAAACCAGCAGTCGCTGCTGGAACGCCAGCTGACCCAGGCGGGCACGGTCCTCAGCCTGCAGCGCGAATCCGCACGGCTCAACGGTCAGCTGGGAGAGCTGGCGGCCTCCAAGGCGCAGGCGGAGGGGCGCATCACCGAGATCGACATCGAACGGCTCAAGCTGTCCACCGGCACGCGCGAGGAGGCGATCACGCAGCTGAGGGATCTGCGCGCGCGCGAGCTGGAACTGGCGGAGCAAAGCAATGCCCTGCGGGAGGAAATCGACCGCCTGGGCATCCGAGCGCCTGTCTCTGGCGTGATCTACGGGATGCAGGTGCGCACACCACGCTCGGTCATTCGTGCTGCGGAACCGGTGATGTTCCTCGTGCCGCAGGATCGGCCTCTGGTGATCGCGGCGCGGGTCGATCTCATCCATATTGACCAGCTGGTGGCGGGTCAGGACGTTACCTTGCGGCTCTCGGCACTGGATCAGCGCACCACGCCGGAGCTCTTCGGCAGTGTGACCCAAATCTCCGCCGATGCGTTTGAGGATGAGGCAACAGGACAAAGCTATTACCGCGCCGAAATCGTGCTGAACGAGGGCGAGGCCGACAAGCTGGCCGAAGGTACCGTGCTGATCCCCGGCATGCCGGTGGAAGCCTATATCAAGACGGGTGACCGTACGCCGCTCGCGTATCTGGTCAAACCGCTGACCGACTACTTCGTCCGGGCCTTTCGCGAAAGCTGAGCAGCGCTTCGGCGATGCAGGGTTTTTCGAAAACCCTGTTGTAACCCCCGCTCGAGCGGGGGTGGCTGCCTGGCAGCGTCAGCGCTGACTATCCCGTAGGCGCTGACACAAGGTTTTTCGAAAAACCTTGTTCCGCGCGCCGTGATCGCAGTCAAACGGATCCTTCTCGCTGGCTTAGCCTTATTAACTTTACCGACCCGGAATGCTGTCGCGTGCCGGAAGGTCCTGCCAAGTCTCGATGAGCCGCACTGCCTCGGCAGCGTCATCGACAAAACGGAACAGCGACAGATCCTCCTGCGAGATGGTGCCCGCATCGGCCAGTGCGTCCCAGTCGAGGATCCATTCCCAGAACGCCTTGCCAAAAAGCAGGACAGGCACCGGCTGCATCCGCCCGGTCTGGATCAGCGTCAGCGTTTCGAAAAGCTCGTCCAAGGTCCCGAACCCGCCGGGAAAGACGCAAATCGCCCGCGCCCGCATCAGGAAGTGCATCTTGCGCAGGGCAAAGTAGTGGAAGTTGAAACATAGCTCGGGCGTGACATAAGCGTTGGGCGCCTGCTCGTGGGGTAGCACGATGTTCAGCCCGATGGACTTGCCGCCTGCCTCCTGTGCGCCGCGGTTGCCGGCCTCCATCACGCCGGGCCCGCCGCCGGTGACGACGACGTTCTCGCGCCCGCCGGTCTCCAGGCTCTGGAGCGTCATCAGCCGCGAGAATTCCTGCGCGACGGTGTAGAACCGCGACAGATCCGCCAATGTCTTTGTGCGCGCCTCGTCCTTTCGGTCGGGTGCGGGGATCCGTGCGCCGCCGAACAGGACGATGGTGCTGGTGATCCCTTGGGCGTCCAGCATCATCTCTGGCTTGAGCAACTCCAGCTGCAGCCGGACAGGGCGCAGCTCCTCCCGGCACAGGAAATCCTCATCGGCAAAGGCCAGACGGTAGGCCGGTGCGCGGGTTTGCGGCGTATCGGGAACCTCTCGCGTTGCCGCACGGTCGGTCGGCGCATCGCGCAGGGGATGGCGGGGTCGGTTCATCTGACAGTCTCCGATTGGCTCTTTTCCGGCAGGGGCGCATGTTGTGGCACAAGTTGCAATTGAATTGATTTAGATTTCACGAAAGGCGTGTGCATTTCGCGGCACCTCAAGCCAACGCCGTTGAAGCTTTGGCCCGGCGAGGATAGAAGCGGCAAAATCATTTCGGATCGGAGCCATCATGTCCAACGCCCAGCTTGAAACCGCCATCGAAGCCGCATGGGACGCGCGCGACACCATCACGCCGACCACAGGCGGCGAAACACGCGAGGCCATCGAGGAGACGCTGGCAGCGCTCGACAGCGGGACACTCCGCGTGGCGGAGCCTCGCGACGGCGGGGATTGGCACGTGAACCAATGGGCCAAAAAGGCGGTGCTCTTGGGGTTCCGGATCAAGGACATGGAGATCCAGCCCGGTGGCCCGCAGGGTGGCGGCTGGTGGGACAAGGTGGACAGCAAGTTCGCGGGCTGGGGTGACAATCAGTGGAAGGCCGCCGGTTTCCGGGCCGTGCCCAACTGCGTGGTGCGCAAATCGGCCTATATCGCGCCGGGCGTGGTGCTGATGCCCTCCTTTGTGAACCTCGGCGCCTATGTGGACAGCGGCACCATGGTGGACACTTGGGCGACGGTTGGTTCCTGTGCCCAGATCGGCAAGAACGTGCACCTGTCGGGCGGTGTCGGCATCGGTGGCGTGCTGGAGCCGATGCAGGCTGGCCCCACCATCATCGAGGACGATTGTTTTATCGGTGCGCGGTCCGAAGTGGTCGAAGGGTGCATCGTGCGCGAAGGCTCGGTGCTGGGCATGGGTGTTTTCATCGGCAAATCCACCAAGATCGTGGACCGTGAGACGGGCGAGTTCACCTATGGCGAAGTGCCCGCAGGCTCGGTCGTGGTGGCAGGATCCATGCCGTCGAAGAACGGCGTGAACCTTTACTGCGCGGTGATCGTCAAGAAGGTGGATGCGCAGACCCGTTCCAAGACCTCGATCAACGAACTGTTGCGCGACTGACGGGCGATGGCCAACCCGAAAAAACCCTCTCGCCAGCAGGTCTATACGCTGGTCGTACAGATCGGTCGCAAGGCCGGGGATGGCCTGCCCGAGGGGGCGAGCGGTGCGGGGCTCGTGGTTTTTGCCAGCGGTGTGGACGAGGCCGAAGCCGTGCGCGAGACGGTCGCCGTGCTGAAACAGGCGGAGACGGCGCCGCTGGATGTCACGGGCTATGGCACGCTGGCCGAACGGCAGGCCGAAGGTCATGAGATCAGCGAAGAAGAACAGGGTCTGATGCAGCGCGCGCTTGATGAAAACGCCGTCATAATCGCGCAGATGGAGCCCTTTTACGGCGACGCGCCCGACCCGGACGCGACCCTTCAGTGAACCGAAAGGCAGCGATATGACCTCGACAGACCCTGTGAGCCTGACAGCTGATCTGGTGCGCTGCGCCTCGGTCACTCCCGCGGACGAAGGGGCGCTCGATGTTCTGCATGATCTGTTGAGCGGCGCCGGGTTCGACTGCGCCTGGGCCGATCGGGGCGGTATCCGCAACCTCTTTGCCCGTTGGGGGCCGAAGGGTCACGCGCGGACCTTCGGGTTCAACGGTCACACGGATGTGGTGCCCGTGGGAGATGAGGCCGCCTGGACCAAGCCGCCCTTTGGGGCCGAGATCCACGATGGTGTGCTCTACGGGCGCGGGGCCACGGATATGAAATCAGGTGTTGCAGCATTCGCGGCGGCTGCTGTCGATCTGGTGACGCTGTCGCCCCCCGATGGTGCCGTGATCCTCGCAATCACCGGTGATGAGGAAGGCGACGCGACCGATGGTACCACCGCTCTGCTGGCGCATATGGAGGATATGGGCGAACGGATGGACGTCTGCCTGGTGGGTGAGCCGACCTGCCCCGACACCATGGGCGAGATGATCAAGATCGGGCGGCGCGGGTCGATGTCCGCCTGGATCCGGGTCATCGGGACGCAAGGCCACGCTGCCTACCCGCACCGGGCGCTTAATCCGCTGCCCGCGATGATGCGGCTGATGGACCGGCTGGCAAGCCACCAGCTGGATCAGGGCACGGAACACTTTGACCCGTCGACGCTGGCCGTTGTCACGGTCGACACCGGCAATCCAGCCACCAACGTCATCCCGGCGGAGTGTCGCGCGACCGTCAACATCCGCTTTAACGATACCCATAGCGGTGCCTCGTTGACCACGTGGATCGAGCAGGAGATCGCCCGGATAGAGGCAGAGTTCGGTGTGCGTACCGAGCTCAAGGTCAAGATCTCCGGTGAGAGCTTCCTGACCCCGCCCGGCGCGCTTTCGACCCGCGTTGCAGACGCGATCAAGGCCGAGCTGGGCGTGACACCGGTACTGTCCACCAGCGGCGGTACGTCGGATGCACGCTTCGTCAAGGACCACTGCCCTGTGGTGGAGTTTGGCCTTGTCGGGCGGTCGATGCATCAGGTGGACGAACATGTGGAGATCGCCCATATCCGGCAGTTGAAAGCCGTCTACGGGCGCATTCTGGCCGATTATTTCGCGTGAGCTTGCGGATCGAACAGACCCGCGACATCGCGACCTGCCAGCGGTTACGCGCAGAGGTGTTCACCGGGGAACAAGGCGTGTCCGAGGCGGATGAGGTCGATGGGCGCGACGGCGACGCGCTGCATCTGTTGCTGTGGGAAGGCGACTGTGCCCAGGGCACGGCCCGTATGCTGATCCTGGACGACACTGCCAAGATCGGACGGGTGTGCATCCTGGCCGAAGCGCGTGGCAGGGGGCTGGGGGCTGCGCTAATGCGCGCGGCGCTGACACTGGCGCGCAACCAGCCGGGTGTGACACGCGCCAGGCTTGGCGCGCAGCTCTCCGCGCTGACCTTCTACGAAGCGCTCGGGTTCACGGCAGAAGGCCCGGTCTACGATGATGCCGGGATCGACCACCGCGATATGGTCCGGGATTTGTGAAACCCTGGCTCGTCATCATGTTGAAGGAACCTCGCCCGGGCCGGGTAAAGACACGGCTGGGGCGCGACATCGGGCTGGTCCCCGCCGCCTGGTGGTTCCGCCATCAGGCCGGGTCACTCATCCGCCGCCTGCAGGACCCCAGATGGGATCTAGTGCTCGCGGTCAGCCCCGACCGCGAGGGGATGCTGAGCCGTGTCTGGCCCGCGCATCTTCGCCGGATGCCGCAGGGCCGCGGCGATCTGGGGGAGCGCATGGCGCGTGCTTTGAGATGCGGGCACGGGCCGGTATGTATCATCGGCGCCGATATCCCCGGCATCCTGCCCGCTCATATCGCGCGGGCCTTCACCGCTCTGGGGGGCGCGGATGTGGTCTTTGGCCCTGCGCCAGACGGTGGCTACTGGCTGATCGGGTCACGGCACCCGCGCTGTCTGCCGTCGACGCTCTTCAAGGGCGTGCGCTGGTCGACGGAACATGCGCTCGACGATACGGCGGCCAGCCTTGGCAATGCCCGCGTCGCCTATGTGGATGTTTTGCGCGACGTGGACGAGGCCCGCGATTTGACCATGACGGCACCGGGTGCGCGTGCTACCTGAGGGGGTATGAACCGCATCCCCACAAAACCCGAAATCCTCGACTGGATCAGCGAAAACCCGACCCAGACGGCGAAGCGCGATATCGCCAAGGCCTTTGGAATCAAGGGCGCGGCACGGATCGACCTGAAACGCGTGCTCAAGGAACTGGAGGCCGACGGGCATCTGGAAAAGCGCAAGCGCAGTTACCGGGACCCGGACCGTCTGCCGCCGGTCAGCGTGCTGCAGGTGACGGGACCGGATGCGGATGGAGATCTTTTTGCCAAACCGATGGAATGGCACGGCGACGGGGTGGAGCCTGTGGTGATCGTGGTGCCGCGTGCCTCGGATCCTGCACTCGGTGCAGGCGACCGCATTCTCGCACGGTTGACGCTGATCAAGGGCGAGGAGCATCACTACGAGGCGCGGCTCATTCGCCGCATCGGTACTAACCCGCGCCACGTGCTCGGTGTTTTTCGCAAGACGGCCGAAGGCGGTCGAATCCTGCCGGTGGACAAGGGCTCCGACAAGGAATGGCAAGTGCCCGAAGGCGCGACCCACGGTGCGCAGGACGGCGAGCTGGTGCAGGCAGAGCTGGCTGGTCCCAAGACCCGCATGGGCCTGCCGCGCGCGCGCATCACCGAACGTCTGGGCGATCCCTCTGCGGCGCGTGCGGTATCGCTGATCGCGATCCACCAGCACGGCATCCCCGACAGCTTTCCCGATGACGTGATGTCGGAGGCGGACCGCGCCGAACCGCTCGGCCTTAAGGGCCGGGAGGATCTGCGCGACCTGCCGCTGATCACCATCGACCCGTCCGACGCCCGAGATCACGACGATGCCTGCTATGCCCATGCCGACGAGGATCCGGCGAACGAAGGCGGTCACGTTGTCTGGGTCGCCATTGCCGATGTGGCCGCCTATGTCACGCCCGGCTCCGCGCTGGATCGGGAGGCGCGGCTGCGCGGTAACTCCACCTATTTTCCCGACCGTGTGGTCCCGATGCTGCCCGATCGTCTGTCAGGGGACCTTTGTTCCTTGCACGAAGGGGTGCCGCGCGCCTGTATCGTAGTGCGCATGGTTCTTGATGCGGACGGCAACAAGCTGGGGCACGCGTTCCATCGCGGGCTGATGCGCTCGCCCGCGTCACTCCACTACGAGGAAGTGCAGGCTGCAATCGACGGCGCACCTAACGACCGCTGCGGGCCACTGTTGGAGCCAGTGCTAAGGCCCCTTTACGCAGCATACGAAGCGCTTGCCGCTGCCCGCGAAAGACGCCAGCCGCTGGATCTCGACCTGCCGGAACGGCGCATCGTGCTGGATGACGCAGGGCAGGTGACGTCCGTCCAGTTCAAGGACCGGCTGGATGCGCACCGGCTGATCGAGGAATTCATGGTGCTGGCGAACGTCTGCGCCGCAGAGACGCTGATCGCCAAAAAGACCCCGCTGCTCTTTCGGGTGCACGAGGAGCCGAGCGCCGAGAAGCTCGACGCGCTGCGCGAAACCGCTAAGGCAAGCGGCTATGCATTGGCCAAGGGGCAAGTGCTGAAGCCCGCGCACCTGAACCGGCTGTTGCACGAGGCCGCGGGATCGGACGAGGCGGAGCTGATCAACATGTCCACCCTGCGCTCCATGACGCAGGCCTACTACGCGCCGCAGAACCTCGGCCATTTCGGGCTGGCGCTGGCGCGCTACGCGCATTTCACCTCCCCCATCCGGCGCTACGCCGATCTGGTCGTGCACCGGGCGCTGATCAGCGCGCACGGTTGGGGCAAGGACGGCTTGCAAGGCGTCGATGAAGACGAGCTGACCACCACGGGCACCCATATCTCGGACACCGAGCGCCGCTCCATGATCGCGGAGCGTGATACCACCGACCGCTACATGGCGGCGTATCTGAGCGAACGGGTGGGCAACGAATTCGAGGGACGGATCAGCGGCATCGCCCGTTTTGGCATCTTTGTGAAGCTTGATGAAACTGGTGCCGATGGTCTGGTGCCGATGCGCGCCATCGGACAGGAGTATTTTCACCACGACGCTGAGACCAATAGCCTGATGGGGGCCGATACCGGCCTGACGATTCGGCTGGGTCAGCGGGTCACGGTCCGCCTGGCCGAGGCGCTGCCCACCACCGGTGGCATCGCGTTGGAGCTCTTGTCGCTGGAAGGGGAGGCGCTGCCGCAGGGGCGCGTGTCTCCCGCGGGGCGCACGCCGCGGCGGGGTCGGCCCAAGCCGCGGCGCAAAACCGACAAGGCCAAGCGCAAGCTCAAGCGCAGCCGCAGCTAGGCTCAGGATCCGGCGGTGTCGGGCAGCAGTGCATCAATGCGCCGGATGTAAGGCATCAGAACAGGATCCTGGCGGATCCGCTCGGATAACAGCGTTTCACCGGGCATCGCGATGGCGGCGCTGATCATCGGCCCGACAGAGGCATCTGCCGCGGTGGGCTGATCCCCAAACAGGAACGGGCTCTGATCCACGCGCGCTGCAATCGCCAGCAGGTCGGGTTCAATGCGGTCCAGCCTCTGGCTTTCGTTGAACCGCCCCAGCCCCTGCGCATTGAGGCCCAGCATCAGCTGCTTGCGGATCCGCGACGTAACGAGCCCGCGCAGCACGCGCGGGATCATTGAGAAATAGGTGTCCCGGATGATGGGCCATTGGGCGTCATTGCCCCAGCGGTCCATGACCACGTGAAAGTAGATGTGCTCCTCCGCCATGCGGATGAAGGCGCGGGCGGTAGACTTGTCCAGCGTGGACAGGCCGGGTTCAAAGGCGGCACCCTGGCTTTCCAGATAGGCGCGGATGGCATCGCTGTCGGCGATGATTTCCCCGTCCACCCGGATCACCGGCAGTTTTTGAAAGGGCATCTTGCGCGGGTCCAGTTGATCTTCGCGTTGCCACGTCGCGCCCGCCTGATCCAGCAAGAGCGCCACCTTGGTGCAAAAGGGGCTGGCGGAGAACTGACCAAAGGTAGCCGGATAGGTGACGAGCGTAATCATGAGAGATGATCCTTTCCTGTTGACAGTTGGGTAGGGTGTCATGCTGTCAATTTCTGGCATGAGATGTGATAGGTGTGGGGTATGAGCCGCACACACCGCCTTTTCCAGATGATGCAGACCCTGCGCCGCCTGCCGCCGCCTGTGACAGCCGCCCAACTGGCGCAGGAAATGCAGAAATCGCCCCGCACGATCTATCGCGACATCGATGCGTTACGCAGCATGGGGGCTGTGATCGACGGTGAGGCGGGCTTTGGCTATACGCTGATTGAAGACGCCGCAATGCCGCCTCTGGGCTTTGAGGATGATGAGTTGGAGGCGCTGGTGCTGGGGCTGCGGGACGTCACCATGATCGCCGATCCGGCCTTGGCCAAGGCCGCAGGCTCGGCGCTGGCCAAGATCAAGGCGCGGGTGCCGCCGCGACAGGCCCACCGGTTGCAATATGCCGTGCTCGACGCGCATCGTTTTGTCAGGCCGCCCGCGATCAGCATCGATGCAGCTGTCCTGCGGGCTGCAACCTGGGACGAGGTGGCGGTGCGCTTTTGCTATCGTGACCGTCGCGGGGCGGATACGCTGCGCAGTGTCGATCCGTTGGGTCTGGTCTATCTCGACAACACCAATGTGCTGTTGGCGTGGTGTCATCTGCGCCAGGATTTCCGCACCTTCCGGCTCGACCGGATGCAGGATCTGGAACGCACGACCCAGAGCTTTCGGCCGCGCCGGGTGCCGATGCTGCGCGCGCATCTCGCGCTCATCCGTGAGCAGATGGAAAAAGCCGCCGAGAGCGGCGTAACCTTCGATTGAATTCTTTCGAAAGCAGCCGATCTGGCGTAGACTGGCCCCAATCAATAATGAGCAGCGGTAGGTCACAATATGCGAAGAACAGCGGTGTGCGCAGTCGTTCTGGCGACTGGTTTGATGGGAATGGCGGCGGCAGCATTTGAAGCGCAGCCCTTGTTGAGACCTGTGGTGCGGCCCGCGCCGCCGCAGCTGGAAACGGTGCAGAAGGTGGCCGCGGCGATCAGACCGCAGCTGCGGCCCTCGGGTCTTGCACCGGCTCCGCTGCAAGCGACGCAAACGGCCAGCAATCAGGGTCTGGCGCGCTGGATCGACGGGTTTGAGCGACGCGCGCGCGCGCAGGGCATCCGGTCCGAGACGCTGCGCGCGGCGTTCGACGGGGTGCGCTATGATCCGGATGTGATCCGGCGCGACCGCAATCAGTCGGAGTTTACCAAGACCATTTGGGAATATCTCGACAGCGCGGTATCCGACACGCGCATCCGCAATGGCAAGGCGGCCCTGCGCGACCATCGCCGGACGCTTGACGCCATTGAGGCGCGCTACGGGGTGGAGAAGGAGGTCGTCGTGGCTGTCTGGGGGCTGGAAAGCGCCTACGGTGAGTACCGCGGCAGCAACGATGTGATCCAGTCACTGGCCACGCTCGCTTATGACGGGCGGCGGGGCAAATTCTTTGAGGAGCAGTTGATCGCCGCCCTCAAGATATTACAGAACGGCGATACCAGCCCGCGCAACATGACCGGCAGCTGGGCGGGCGCCATGGGGCATACTCAGTTCATCCCCACGTCCTTTCTGGCCTATGCCGTTGATTTCACCGGCGACGGGCGGCGCGACATCTGGTCCGACGATCCCACCGATGCGTTGGCCTCCACCGCGGCTTACCTCAAGCGGTTCGGGTGGGTCACAGGACAGCCCTGGGGTGTCGAAGTGCGGTTGCCGCAAGGGTTCGACTACGCGCAGGCCAGCCGCAAGATCACCCGGTCGCCCGCAGAGTGGGCAAGCCGCGGGGTGGTCGGAACCGACGGGCGCGCTGTGCCGAACTACGGCAATGCGTCGATCCTGCTGCCCGCAGGGGGGCAGGGAGCGGCTTTCATGATCTTCAAGAACTTCAGTGTCATCGAGCGGTACAATACGGCCGATGCTTATGTGATCGGTGTTGGGCATCTGAGCGACCGGATCGAGGGCGGACCTGCGATCCAGGCGAGCTGGCCGCGCGGGGACCGGGCGCTGAGCTTTGCCGAGCGCAAGGAGCTGCAGCAGCGCCTGACACGCGCCGGGTTCAGCACGAAAGGGGTGGACGGCCGGATCGGCCCGAACACGATTGCCGCGGTGCGCGCCTATCAGCGCAGTCAGGGGTTGGTGCAGGATGGCTACGCGTCATTGAGATTACTTCAGAGGTTGCGCTAGCGGCGGGTGCGGGAGCCTCCGGCGGGAGTTTATCTGGCAAGATGAAAGAGCCGGAAGCGCTTTAGCTCGGCGACATGCCGCGGAGGCGTTCGGAGCGTCGGCGGAGCAGTTCCACCACGGTCAGCAGCGCGATAGAGATGATCACCAGGATCGTGGCGACGGCCAGGATGGTGGGGCTGATCTGTTCGCGCAGGCCGGTGAACATTTGCCAGGGCAGGGTCTTTTGCCCCGCTGAGCCCACGAAGAGGACCACAACCACCTCGTCAAAGCTGGTGATGAAGGCGAAGAGACCACCGGAGATCACCCCCGGCAGGATCAGCGGCATCTGCACGCGGAAGAACGTTGTCACCGGACCGGCGCCCATATTGGCGGCGGCACGGGTGAGCGAATTGTCGAAGCCCACCAGTGTGGCGGTGACGGTGATGATGACGAAGGGGATGCCCAAGGCGGCATGCGCGAGGACGACGCCGGTGTAGGTGCCCTGCAGACCGATGCGGCTGTAGAAGAAGTACATGCCAGCCGCCGAGATGATCAGGGGCACGATCATGGGTGAGATCAGGATCGCCATGATCGCGCGGCGGAAGGGGACGTGGGCCTGGCTAAGGCCGATAGCGGCCAGTGTACCAAAGGTGACGGAGAGCAGGGTCGCCATGGGGGCGATCTTGACCGAATTGGCCAGAGCACCTTGCCAGTCGGCGTTGGTGAAGAAGTCTTCGTAGTGTTTCAGCGAGTAGCCTGCTGGATCGAACCGCAGCATCTCCGGCGTGAAGGTGAAGAAATCCTCTGCGTTGAAGCTGAGAGGCATGACGACGAGGATCGGGGTGATCAGGAAGACCAGGATCGCACCGCAGATCACCCGAAACGTGTAGTGCCAGAGCACCTGACCGGGGGTGAGGTAGGGGGCGACGTAGGCACGGTATCGTCCTTCGTAGAGCCAGAAGGTGAACCAGCCGAAGAACCAGCCGAAGGCGGCTCCGATCAAACCCGCCGCGATGCCGCTGAGGGCAAAGCCCGCGATGGCCATGACGAGGATGAGCACCCAACGGCTCGCGCTTTCCGCCTTGACCACCTGCGTGATCCCGAAAGCCGTGGCCGCCATGAGCAACGCCCCGGAAATGACCCCCAGGAACGAGCTGCCCTGAGCGGTGCCTACCAGCAAACCCGCAATCGCACCGGCGAGGGCCACGACAGGCACGTAGAAGGAAACAGGCGTGCGGGAAATGGGGGTAAGGGCTGTCATCGGTCAGCCTCCGAGCTTGACGTTGTCGATGCCGACGATCCGGTCGTAGGCCCAGTAGAGCCCGAGCACCAGGGCGAGCAGGATGGTCCCCAGTGCCGCCGCCAGACCCCAGTTGAGTGAGCTGGAGATGTGATAGGCGATCCGGTTGGAGATGAAGGTACCGGTGGTGCCGCCCACAAGCTCGGGTGTGATGTAGTAGCCGATGGCGAGGATGAAGACGAGGATCGAGCCTGCGCCGATGCCGGGCACCGATTGCGGGAAGTAGACGCGCCAGAAGGCGGTCCAGTTGGTGGCGCCCAGCGATTTTGCGGCGCGCAGGTAGCTCGGCGGGATCGTCTTCATCACCGAGTAGAGCGGCAGGATCATGAAGGGCAGCAGGATATGGGTCATGGCGATGATCGTGCCGGTCTGATTGTTGATGAGCGCGAGGCGACTGTCATCGGCCACCAGCCCGAGCCAGACCAGCGTGTCGTTCACCACGCCCTGCTGCTGCAACATGACCTTCCAGGCGGAGGTTCGCACCAGCAGCGAGGTCCAGAAGGGCAAGAGCACCAGGATCATCAGCAGATTGGCCGTGCGCGCGGGCAGGTTGGCCAGAATCCAGGCGACCGGGTAGCCCAGCAGAATGCAGCTGCCGGTGATGGCCAGCGACATGATCAGCGTGCGGATGAAGAGCTTGATGTAGATCTGTTCGTCATCGGGTCGCATCTCCGGGCCATCGGGCGATTTCTTCATATCGACGGCGTTGAGAAAATAGCCGGAGGTGAAATCGGGACTGTAGGTCTGGATCGTTTGCCAGACCTCGATGCTGTGCCAATCCTCGTCGATGTCCTCGAAAGCGGCGGCGTGATCGACCGTTTCGAAATCGGGAACGGCTGACATGGCGACCAGGAGTTCTGCCGACCCCGGACCGCCGTAGCCGGAGAGATCCGGCGTCTGGATCAGATCGGTATAGAGGGCCGAGTACACCAGCTCCCACGGGTCTTCATCTGCGAGGTTGTCTTCATCCTCGCGCTGCACGAAATCCGCAAAGATCTGGAAAATCTCGGCTGTCTGCGGCAATAGCCCAGTGATCTCCTCTCGCGGTTCGAACGGTGGTTGGGGGTCATCTGATCCCTCGTCCCACTGGATCTGGGCTGCGTTCCAGTCGTCGCTGCCCATCAGCGCGTTCCAGGTCTCGCTGTCTTTCCAGAAATCATCGAGGTCCTCGAACTGGTCCTGATAGACTTCGCCGATGTCATCGACGCGCCGCCCGGATTTGCGGAAGAGCGAGGATACGCCCGACAGCTCGTAGTTCAGCCGGGATCCGAGGCGGGTGTGCAGCTTGCGCTCCTGCGCGACGAAGATGTCGGTGTAGAGCGCCTCGAATACCTCCGGGGGCGGTATCTCGCCGCTGTCGGCGTCCCAATCGGCCAGTGTTTCGGTGGTGCGGGGCAGCGTGTCGGAGACGATCTGGTTTTCGACCGAGCGAAAGAGCATATCCGCAATCGGCGCGATGAACGTCACCATGATAAAGATCAGCAGCGGTGCGATCAGCGCCAGCGCGCGCAGTTTCTGCCGCCGCAGGGCGCGGTTCAGGCTGGATTTGAGCGGCCTGCCATCTGCGGCCAGCATGGGCCCGCTCTGATCTGTGATGTCTGCCATTATACGCCTTCCAACACGATGATCGTGCCCTCGGAAGCGGCCTGTCGGATCTTCATGTTTTCCTGATAGTCAGGGTCGTTGTAGAAGGCGAGCGCGTCCGCGTAGGACGGAAATTCGATGATCACATGCCGGTCGTGGCTGGTGCCTTCGAGGATCCGGGAGGTGCCCCCGCGGGTCAGGAATTTGCCACCATGGCGCGGCACCAACTCATCATTGCGCGCCGAGTAGGGCTGATAGCTTTCCGCATCGTGCAGGTCGACATGACCGATGATGTAGCCTTTGGGCATGGGGCGTCTCCGTCGGGATTGGAACGGGGCCAACCGCGGCCCCGTTCTTTTTTATCCGCCGTGGCAGTGGCTTATTGAGCCAGCCACGCCTGGAATTTGGCGTCCAGATCATCACGGTAGTCCGCCCACCATTCGTAGTTGTTCACGAATGTGTTTTCCGCGTTGTTGGGATCGGTTGGCATATGGGGTGCCATGTCGATGCCAAGCTCCGCGTGCTGACCGACCAGGGGTGCCGAAGATGCGCGCGCGGGGCCGTAGCTGATGTATTTGGCCTGATCCGCCAGACGTTGCGTGTCAGTGGCGAACTTCAGATAGTCCATCACGCGGGCAAGACGCTCGTCCGACAGACCGGTGGGGACGACCCAGCCGTCCAGATCAAACATCTGCCAGTCCCAGGCCATGCCAACCGGCTGACCCTGCTCTGCGATGACCGAGAACAGACGCCCGTTGAAGGTGGAGCCCATGAAGATCTCGCCATCGGCCAGAAGCTGGGGTGTCTCGGCACCGGCGGACCACCAGATTGTCTCATCCTTGATGGTGTCCAGCTTGGCAAAGGCCTGTGCCTGACCTTCTTCGGTCTCCAGCACGTCATAGACGTCCTCGTAGGCCACGCCGTCACACAACAGCGCCCATTCCATATTGGCGATCGGGCGCTTGTTGAGCGCGCGTTTGCCGGGGTACTTCTCGATCTCGAACACGTCACAGGCCGAGGTGGGTGGCTCTACACCTTCTGGCACCATATCGGTACGGTAGCCGAAAGTGGTGGAGAAGACGATCTGCGGAATAAAGCAATCCGATGCGATCGTATCGCCAAAGTCGTCCGAGGCAGAGGTGCCATCGGGTGCCGCGGCGAGCACTTCGTCGTGGTCAATCTCCATCGCCAGCCCCTCGTCACAGAGCCGGATGGCATCGGCGGCTTCCACGTCCACCAGATCCCAGGTGATGTTGCCAGCCTCGTTCATGGCGCGCAGCTTGGCGACCGCTTCGGGCGAGCTTTCATCGTTGATGATGGTGATGCCGGTATCCGCCATGTAGGGGTCGTGATACGCTTTTTGTTGCGAGTTGGAGTAGGCGCCGCCCCAGCTGACAATCGTCATCTCGGATGCCATGTGGCCGTCGGCGAGCGCCACACCACTGGCAACCGTCAGCGCGGTGGAGGCCAAAAGTGTCTTGGTCAGTTTCATGTATTTCTCCCAGTTATCTGCCCGTTCAGGTGTCTAAGGCGGGAGGGCCACGGGCTTGGCCTGCGCCTCGTCATTCATCGCGCCCGCGGGACGGACACGACAGTTTTGGTGCATGCGCCCTCAGGCGTCCAAGGCACGGCAGTCTTCCGGCAACCAGCCGATTTTCAGCTTTTCGCCCGGCTTGAGCCTTGCCTGATCGGGTGCATTGCGGCATTTCATCACGAAGCTGTCGCTGCCCGCAACCCGAAGTCGGGTGCGAAAGACGTCACCCATATAGATGAATTCCAGCACTTCGGCGTCGAGCATGTGCGCCTGATCGCTGAGCCGGTCGGGCTTGTATTCGACCCGCTCGGGCCGGATGGAAACACGGGTGCGCTCCCCCACGGCAGAGACGTTCACGGGCTTTGCAGTGATCAATTCACCATCGTCCAGCTGGACGAGCGCATGGCCATTCTGGATCTCCTTGACCACGCCTTCCAGCGTGTTGTTCTCGCCAATGAACTGCGCCACGAAGCTGTTCTCCGGCGCTTCATAAAGCTGATCGGGCGGGGCGAGCTGCTGAATGCGCCCGTCGTCAAACACCGCGACCCGATCCGACATTGTCAGCGCCTCGGTCTGGTCGTGGGTGACGTAGACGACTGTGATGCCCAGATCATGCGCCAGATTGGTGATCTCGAACTGCAGGGTCTCGCGCAGCTGCTTGTCGAGCGCGCCCAGCGGCTCATCCATGAGAACCAGCTCCGGCTCGAACACCAGCGCACGGGCCAGCGCGATCCGTTGCTGCTGGCCACCTGACAGCTGGGCGGGCCGCCGTCCGGCGAAGCTGCCCATCTGGACCATATCAAGGGCGCGTTTCACCTTGGCCTCGCGGTCGGATTTGCCCATTTTGCGGACTTCCAGCGGAAAGGACAGGTTTTCCGCCACCGTCATATGCGGAAACAGCGCATAGTTCTGGAACACCATGCCGATACCGCGTTTGTGCGGCGGGATGTTGTTGATCGACTTCCCCGCGAGGCGAATGTCACCGTGGGTTGCCGTCTCAAAGCCTGCGAGCATCATCAGACAGGTGGTCTTGCCGGATCCCGAT
Organism: uncultured Roseobacter sp.; assembly: GCF_947496515.1. Classification (GTDB taxonomy): domain Bacteria; phylum Pseudomonadota; class Alphaproteobacteria; order Rhodobacterales; family Rhodobacteraceae; genus Roseobacter. The sequence goes on from NZ_CANMDB010000009.1 coordinate 75,449, forward strand.
GGCCCCAGCATCGTCAGGAACTCGCCTTTCGGCATGGACAGGTTGAGATCTTTCACGACGAGGTTTTCCCCGTCATAGCTCTTCTGCACGCGTTCGAATTCAACGAAGGCGCTGTCGCTTTTTATGTCGGCCAAAAGTGGCTCCCCGGTGGCTTCGGCGCGTTTCCGCCGTTGTTTGATCAAAAGTAACGCAAATTCAGCGGCAGGACGCAACCGGTTAACCTGCGCCGGGCGCGAATGCCGCGTCTCATGATTGGTTAGGTTGCGTTCGCTGGGCAATTCCGCACCCCTCAAACGGGAACGGCGGGGCGCCTCACGAACGGCGTGCCCGAATCGCAGGGCAGTTACGATCAAGCTGGCGGGGTCAGCAAGCCCTGCGCCTTGAGCTCCGCGTAGGTTTCATCCAGCGCAGTGCGGGCGCGCGTCATGAAGACGTCGATGTCTTCCGGCTCAATGATCAGCGGGGGTGAGACGATCATCCGGTCGCCCACATGGCGCATCACCAGATTGTTTGCAAAACAGCGCTCGCGGCAGATCAGGCCCACCGTGCCTGTTGGCGCGGCGAACCTGGCGCGGCTCTCCTTGTCCGGGGTCAGCGGCAGCGACGCCATCATCCCCTTGATCGACAGGCCGCCCACCAGCGGGTGATCGGTCAGCCCCTCCAGCCCGGCCTTGAGCGCAGGCGCCCCGACCGTGCGTACCCGCTCGATGATCTGCTCTTCCTGCAGGATGCGCAGGTTTTCCAATGCCACTGCTGCAGCAACGGGATGGCCGGAATAGGTGTAGCCGTGGTTGAACTCCGCCGCCCCGATCACCTCTGCGATCTGGTCGCAAACGATGGAGCCGCCGATGGGCTGGTAGCCCGAACTCAGCCCCTTGGCGATGGTCATGATATGCGGTCGGATGCCCATGGTCTGGCTGCCGAACCAGTTGCCCGTCCGGCCAAAGCCGCAGATCACTTCATCCGCGATCAGCAGGATCTCGTACTTGTCGCAGATGCGCTGGACTTCGGGCCAGTAGCTGTCGGGCGGCACGATCACACCGCCTGCGCCCTGCACCGGTTCGGCGATGAAGGCGGCGACGTTCTGCTCTCCCAGCTCTTCGATCTTGGCCTCCAGTTCGCGCGCACGGGCGAGGCCGAATTCCTCGGGGTTCATCTCGCCCCCTTCTGCCCACCAGTCGGGCTGGCCAATATGGTGAATGCCCGGGATCGGCATGCCGCCCTGCGCGTGCATGTAGCTCATGCCGCCCAGCGACCCCGACCCCATGGAGGACCCATGATAGGCGTTCTTGCGGCTGATGATATGGGTCTTGGCCGGTTTGCCCTTCTCTGCCCAGTAGGTGCGCACCATGCGGATGTTGGTGTCGTTCGCCTCAGACCCGGAGCCCGCGAAGAACACATGGTTCAGCCCTTCAGGTGCCAACCGGGCGATTTCCTGCGACAGCGCGATGGCGGGTACATGGGTCGTCATGAAAAACGTGTTGTAGTAGGGCAGCTCCATCATTTGACGGGCGGCGACCTCTGCCATCTCCTTGCGGCCGTAGCCGATGTTCACGCACCACAACCCTGCCATGCCATCAAGGATGCGGTTGCCATCGCTATCGGTGAGATACACGCCTTCGGCCCGGGTGATGACGCGCGCGCCCTTGTCCGCCAGCTCATCGTTGGTGGTGAAAGGGTGCATGTGGTGTGCGGCGTCCAGCGCCTGCAGCTCTGCCGTGGGCATGTGGTTGGTGATCAGGGACATGGCAGCCTCCGGCAGGGATGAGATGTGCAGCTGGCGCACAATATGATCACATTATTCCGTGTCAATCGAATCGCGCTGCGGCAGGTCGGTGGTGACGGCAGCGCGCACCTGACGCATGCCTTGGGCCACGTCCTGCCGCATCGCCTCGCCCGCCGCCTCGCTATCTCGTGCCGCGAGTGCTGTCAGTAATTCTGCATGCTTGTCCGGCAGGTTCAGCGTGCCGTAGCGCCCGCACACCACCCGGAGTGATGGCGCAAACCGAAGCCACAGGCGATCCACCGTTGTGGCCAGGATAGGCGCAGCGGCGCAATCGTAGAGCATCCGGTGAAAACGGTAGTTGTGGGTCAGATATCCGCGCACATCGCCTTTTGAGATGGCGTCATTCAGCGCGGTATCCTGCGCGTGCAGGCCGCCAAGCGCAGCGGTGTCGAGGCGCCCTGTCGCTTGCCGCGCGAGCTCTGGTTCCAGCGCTTGTCGCATGAAATCCAGTTGGTCGATGCAGGCGGTTGAAAGCTCTGGAACGATCACGCGGCGGTTGTCCAGCATGCTGAGCGCCCCGTCTGAGGTGAGCCGCCGGATCGCCTCGCGCACCGGCGTGGTGCCTGCGCCCAGATCCTTTCTGAGCCCTTGGATCGTCACCGCCTGACCAGGGGCGAGGTCGCCAAAAAGGATGCGGGCCCTGAGGTCTTCGTAGATCGTCTGATGGGCCGGTGCCTTCGGGCGGTCAGTCGCCGCAATCCGCGCCGGTTTCATGAGCGTCATGGGTGTCGGATGATCCTATCTCGCAATGCAGGCAGCCTGCACGCTTGCACAGCGCAGGCGCGCGTGAAAGCATAACCTACCTTGCTCCGGTGAGCAAAAATTGGTCATATTATGCGAGAACCGGGCCAACCCGGTCTACATCAACGGGAGTATACCATGAAACAGCTTTTGCTCAGCGGCACAGCAGTTGTCTTTTGCGTGACCGCATCCTTCGCGGATGAGGTGCGCGTCTACAATTGGTCCGACTACATAGACGAAGCGCTGCTGGAAAAATTCGAACAGGAGACCGGGATCGAACTAATCTACGATGTCTTTGACAGCAACGAAGTGCTGGAGACAAAGTTGTTGGCGGGCGGCTCCGGTTATGACGTCGTGGTGCCGACGGGCACGTTTCTCGCCCGTCAGATCCAGGCCGGTGTGTTTCAGCAACTGGATAAATCCAAGCTCACAAATCTCGACAATATGTGGGATGTGGTCGAGGCGCGCACAGCGCAATACGATCCCGAAAATGCCTATTCCATCAACTATATGTGGGGCACGACGGGCATCGGCGTGAATGTCGGAAAAGTGCGGGACATCCTTGGTGCGGATGCGCCCATTTCCTCGCTCAGCCTGATCTTTGATCCCGGCAACATGGAAAAGCTGGCCAGCTGCGGCGTGCATTTCCTGGACGCACCGACGGAGATGATCCCCGCAGCGCTGACCTACTTGGGTGAGGATCCCGACGCCAAGGATGCAGAGGCTCTGGCACGCGCTGAAGAGGTGCTGGCTGCGGTCCGCCCGCATGTGCAGAAATTCCACAGTTCAGAGTACATCAACGCGCTGGCCAATGGCGACATCTGCGTGGCCTTCGGCTGGTCAGGCGATATCCTGCAAGCGCGCGACCGCGCAGCCGAGGCGGAAAACGGGGTTGAGATCGCCTACAATGCGCCCAACGAAGGTGCGCTGATGTGGTTTGACCAGATGGCCATCCCGGCGGATGCTCCGAACCCGGAGGCGGCGCATACGTTCCTGAACTTCATCATGGACGCCCAGAATATGGCGGATGCGTCGAACTACGTCTATTACGCCAATGGCAATGAAGCCTCAAAGGAATTTCTGGTCGAGGACGTGATCGGCGATCCGGCGATCTATCCCGACGAGGCGGCGCTGGAGAACCTCTATACGGTGACCACATGGTCACCGAGGGATCAGCGCAATCTGACCCGGAGCTGGACACGGATCAAATCGGGCACCTGAGCCTGATGAACGGGCGCGGGGATACTCTCCGCGCCCTTCCTTTTTCGGGAAGACGCATTTGGCCGAAACAGTTTTTGCCCCCTGGGACGATCCTGCCGAAAAACCGCTGATCCGGTTTCGCAATGTCACCAAGCAGTTTGGCAGCTTCACCGCGATCGACGATCTGACGCTGGACATCTTTGAACGCGAGTTCTTTGCGTTGCTGGGCCCGTCGGGCTGCGGCAAGACCACGATGATGCGGATGCTAGCGGGGTTCGAGACGATCAGCGGCGGGACCATCGAACTGGCGGGACAGGACATTGCCGCCGTGCCGCCAAACAAGCGCGCGGTGAACATGATGTTCCAGTCCTACGCGCTGTTTCCGCATCTGAGCGTTTACGACAACATCGCCTTTGGCCTGCGCAGGGACCGCAAGTCGCGCGGGGAAATCGACGCGCGGGTGGCTGAGATGCTGAAGCTCACCCGGCTGGAAAAATTCGCGCGTCGCAAGCCGCATCAGATTTCGGGTGGCCAGCGTCAGCGTGTGGCGCTCGCCCGCAGCCTTGCCAAGGCGCCCAAGCTGCTGTTGCTGGATGAACCGCTTGGCGCGCTCGACGCCAAACTGCGGCAGGCCACGCAGTTTGAACTGATGGACATTCAGGAAAAGACCGGCACCACGTTTGTGATCGTGACCCACGATCAGGAAGAGGCGATGACTGTTGCCAGCCGCGTGGCCGTCATGGACGAGGGCCGGCTGATGCAGGTCGCCACGCCGGAGCGGATCTATGAGGCGCCCGAAAGCGTCTACGTGGCGGATTTCATCGGAGACGTGAATATCCTGACCGGGACGGCACAGGCCTCGGGCGAGGCGCAGTTCAGGGTTATCTGGGACGGGGAGCAGACCCCGCTGGTGGCTGCCTCGTCGCGGGAGTTCCACGATGGGCAGGCCTGTCACCTTGCGGTGCGGCCGGAAAAAGTCTCGATCAGCGCTGAAAGGCCAGAGGCGGCGGAGAACGCGGTGCAGGGCAAGGTGCTCGATATCGCCTATCTGGGCAACCTAAGCACCTATCACGTGGAGCTGCCGGGCGGACAGATCATCAAGGCGCAGACAGCCAACACGCGCCGGATTTCGCGCCGCAGCTTTACCTGGGAGGACCCGGTCTGGGTCTCATGGAGCGCCACTGCGGGGGTGCTGTTAGCGGAATGACACCTCGCGCCATCAGCAAAGGAGGCCGCCCATGCAGCGTGTGATACTGATCGCGATCCCCTATGCGTGGCTGCTGGCGTTGTTCCTGATCCCCTTCGTGATCGTCTTCAAGATTTCCCTGTCGGACATCGCACTCGCCATTCCGCCCTATACGCCGACGCTGGATGACGGGGTCGGGCCCTTCTTTCGCGCGCTCGACTTTGAGAATTTCGCCTTCCTGATGTCCGATGACCTTTATTGGAAGGCCTATCTCAGCTCGCTTCGGATCGCGGTGATCTCGACCTTGCTGACGTTGCTGGTGGGCTATCCGGTGGCTTACGCCATGGCGCGGGCACCCGAGGAATGGCGTGCCACGTTGATGATGCTGGTGATCCTGCCGTTCTGGACCTCTTTCCTGATCCGCGTTTACGCGTGGATGGGTATCCTCAGCCAGGAAGGCTTTCTGAACCAGTTCCTGCTGTGGACCGGGGTGATCGGAGAGCCGCTGACTATCCTCAATACAACGACGGCGGTCTATATCGGGATTGTCTACACCTACGTGCCCTTTATGATCCTGCCGATCTACGCCGCGCTCGACCGTTTAGACGGATCCTTGATCGAAGCGGCGGAGGATCTGGGCTGCTCCCGGCTGCAGGCGTTCTGGCTGGTCACCGTACCGCTGTCGAAGAACGGCATTATTGCGGGCAGTTTTCTGGTGTTTATCCCTGCGTTGGGTGAGTTCGTGATCCCGTCGCTGCTCGGCGGCTCCGGGACGCTGATGATCGGCAAGGTGCTGTGGGAGGAGTTCTTTAACAACCGCGACTGGCCCGTTGCCAGTGCCGTGGCGGTGATCCTGCTGCTGTTGCTGATTGTGCCGATCATCCTGTTCCAGCGTAACCAGCAGCGTCAGGCGGAGGCTGAGGGATGACGCGGCTCAGCTGGTTCAACGTGACATCGCTGACATTGGGCTTTGCATTTCTCTATTTGCCGATGGTGATCCTCATCATCTACTCTTTCAACGCCAGCCAGCTCGTGACTGTCTGGGCCGGGTTTTCGACCAGATGGTACGGCGAGCTTTTGCAGAACGAGGCGTTTCTGGATGCGGCCTGGGTGACGATCAAAGTGGCTGTGCTGTCCTCGACCATCGCGACGGTGCTGGGGACCATGGCCGCCTATGTTCTGGTGCGCGCGGGGCGTTTTCTCGGGCGCACGCTGTTTTCGGGCATGATCTATGCGCCATTGGTGATGCCCGAGGTGATCACTGGCCTGTCGCTGTTGCTGCTCTTTATCGGGATCGGCCTTGATCGCGGGGTGCTGACCATCGTTTTGGCTCATACGACCTTTTCCATGTGCTACGTCTCTGTTGTCGTCTCCTCCCGGCTGATGAGCTTTGACCGCTCGCTGGAGGAGGCGGCACTTGATCTGGGATGTTCAGGCTTTGATGCCTTTCGCCTTGTGACGCTGCCGATCATCGCGCCTGCGGTGATTTCCGGCTGGCTGCTGGCATTCACGCTCAGCCTTGATGATCTGGTCATTGCCTCATTTGCCGCCGGCCCGTCCGCCACGACCCTACCAATCAAGATCTTCTCTGCCGTGCGGCTCGGTGTGTCGCCGGAGATCAACGCGCTTTCCACGATCATGATCGGAATTGTAACGGTTGGTGTGATCAGCGCGTCGCTTATCTCCAAACACCGCACGCTGCGGCAGCGGCAAGAGGAGCAGGCTGCGGCCCGCGCGGCATGACGCGGATCTTTGGGGATTATGCCTACGGGTCCGGCCCTCGGGCGGGGTGCTGGTGGGATGAGACCTGTGCCGCACCGGAACGGCCATCTCTGAGGGGGACGCGCAAGGTTGACGTCGCGATCATCGGCGCTGGCTTTACCGGCCTGTCGGCGGCCCTTCATCTGGCTGAGGCGGGCCTGTCGGTCATGGTGCTGGACGCGGCCTATCCGGGCTGGGGGGCCTCTGGGCGCAATGGCGGGTTCTGTTGTTTGGGTGGTGGGATGCTGGGGGACGCCGAGCTGGATGCCCGTTTCGGCCGGTCGGAGAGGTTGGCCTTTCGCGCTACGGAAAAGGCCGCCGTCGAATGTGTGTCGGACCTGATCGGGCGGCTGAAGCTGTCGGTTGACCGACACTCACACGGCGAAACAGAGCTGGCCCATCGTCCTCGCCACATGGCGGCGCTGCGGGAGAAAGCGATTGCGGTGGAGGAAAACTACGGCGTTTCTCCTCAGTTGATCGAAGCGGAAGCGCTGGCCACACATGGGTTTGCGGGCCCCTTCTTCGGGGCGCTGACGATCCCCGTGGGCTTTGCGCTCAACCCGCGCAAATACCTTCTTGGGCTTGCCGCGGCGGCGGAGGCGGCTGGTGCGATGATCTTTCATTCCAGCCGCGTGCGGGGATGTGACTTTGCTGAAGGGCGGCATCGGCTGTCCATTGCCGCTGGTGAGGTGATCGCGAGGCAGGTGATTGTTGCGACCAATGGGTATTCGTCCGAGGATCTGCCTGCTTCTTTGGCCGGACGCTACATGCCTGCACAATCAAACGTGCTGGTGACACGCCCCCTCACGGAGGCGGAGATTTCAGCACAGGGCTGGCACACGGATCAGATGTGTTACGACAGCAGACACCTGCTGCATTACTTTCGTCTGATGCCAGACAGACGGTTTCTTTTTGGCATGCGGGGCGGTCTGTTCACGGGAGCAAGAGCTGAGCGGCGGGCGCGCAGCCGCATCAGGCGAGACTTTCGGACGTTATTTCCAGAGTGGGCCGACGTGGCAGTGGATCATATATGGTCCGGGATGGTGAGCCTGGCGCGTCATCGCCTGCCTTTTGTCGGTGCGCTTGATGAGGGCATCGGCCTTTGGGCCGCCATCAGCTATCATGGCAACGGGATTGCGATGGGCAGCCTTGCGGGCAAGCTTTTGGCCGACCGCATCTGCGGCCATACGCCAGACGCGATCCCTCTCGCAATGCGTCAACACCCGCCGCAGTTTCCCTTCGGCAGGGCGCGTCGGCTGGTCATGCCTGCGGCCTATGCCGGATTTCTGCTTGCCGACCTCTGATTGGCAATAGATTTTGGGCAGCTAGGCTTTCCCCGATACCCGATCTATGGTGCCCTATGGAGTGCTCTCCGGCTCGCGCAAGGCGCTCACCTGATCGGTTGTAACGCTGGCACCACCGGCGAGGATAAAGACCGTGTTTGTGCCATCGCGGCGGGCCTCGGTGATCTTGGCATATGTTTCCGCCGGTGTTGTGGCGATAGCTTGGCCCAACTGCCGACTTTCCACGGCGAAATTGTATAGCCCGTATGGCAGTGACTTCCCGTCTTCATCGACCCCTTGCCAATCGACGGGATCACTGCTGTTGTCGATTTGCTGGCGCGATACCACATTGCCGTCCGCATCATAGGCGATCAGAACCACTTCATCTGCAGTGCTTTCGGGTTTCGGCGTGACACTGATGCTGGATCCATCAAACGGCACCTTGGCAGTTGTGCGTGCTTCCATCCCGATCCAGCTGGCACTTTGACCGATGCTGGTGGCTGAGAGTTGACCTGCCAGCGCTTCGAGAAGGTCGTTGGAAAGAACCTGTTGCTCGACCATCGAGAATTGGGCCAGTTGCGCTGCGTATTCTGAGGAGTCTATCGGTTCCAGCGGATCCTGGTATCGCGCCTGGGCGGTCAGCATTTGAAGAAATGTCTCGAAATCTGAAGACAGAACTGCTGCGGACTGCTCGCTCGCGGCAGCGGCACGGGCTGTGTTTTGGGCAGCCTGAACGGTTTGGGTGGCTGTGACGTCCATAAAATGGCTCCTTAAAGGCGTAGATCGACACCGGTTGCCGGTGTCAGCGTGATTGGGATCTCGGGCTCTGCAGCGTCCTCAAAAAGGCGGGATGGCTGAAAGGAGGGGGCGTCATCATTGTCGGTCGTTTGCTGCTCGCTACCTGACTGGCCTTCGTTGAAGGCAAAATTGATGTTTTCGTATCCCAGGGCCTTAAATTCCTGCCCAAGCTGGTCGATATTGCGGCGCATAAGGTCCAGCGTTTCGGGCCGTTCCGCTGTGATCTGGACCGTGATGCCTGCTTCTGCCGCCATGATGTTCATACGAACCCGACCGAGTTCCCGCGGATTGAGCGAAACCTCAACCGGCCGGTCCGGCAGTCTTTGGAGAGCCTCGGCCATCTGGCGGCCGATCATGCCGGGGGTTTCTGACCGTGCGAGTGTTTGAGCGAGCGTGTTGGGGTTGGTCGAGCGAGCCTCCCACGAAGATGGCAGATCAAGGTCGCCGACAGCCGAAAGCGATAGCTCCGGACCTGCGGCATCTGCTTGAACCGTCAGAGGCATTCCGCTTTGCTGAAGCGCGGAGGGCGTGACAGTCAATGGCGGCTTTGTTGCCAGGGGGGCTGATGATGCGCTGGTGGTTTTGACCGAATGCAACTCGGCCGTTGTGACACGTCTGAGCCGTCGCTCATCACCTTCGGCATTCCGTTCGCCGCTTATTGACTTTGCGATCGATGTCGGCGCTGTTGGCAGTGGATTGACGGGTTGTGCGCTAAGCGTTTGTGTCGCGGCAGGTGTCGCAGTCGACACTGCCTTGGCGGTCGACGGAGCAGCGTCTGGCGTTGATGCTTCACGCGGTACCGATGGCGCAACACTCGCCATGACGGCTGCTTGCGGTGTCGCCTTGACAGATGGATCTACTGCAGTAGTGCTTGCTTCTTTGACGTCGCGGGGCGCCGTTGTAACACGCTGCGCGAAGGCCAGTTCACTCGTCTCGACACGAGGTTTTGTCGTGACGGATGTTGTTGCGCCAACTCCCTGATCCTCCAGTTTTGCCGCTTTTGGTACGTCGGTGGTGGCCATATCCGCCGACGGATCTGCATCAGTGGATCCTGTCGCCGTGTCAGGATCCTCGTCCACCGCTGGCGTCGCCACTAAGTCTTCGGCCGGCTCATCCGGTGCAACGGACGAAGGTGCCTTTTGCTCCATATCCTCCAATGTCTCCTCAGTCGAGGATTCTGCGGCATATGCGGTATCGAAATCCGCTTCCGAACTATTTTCCTTCGTATCTTGGGAAGGATCACGCATCGCTTGATTGTCGGTTCGGGTCGGCTTTGTAACGGCCGGTATGAGTTGAAGGTCGGTCATCGGTATCTCCGGGAGTTCTTCCGCGCTTGGCCTCTTATGACGCCGTTTGGTTACCGCATCTTTACCGGTTTCGCGCATACCGTCGAAAAGTAGTTGCAATTGGAGAGACCTCATATGACCGCCCCCATGATCGTCGGATCATCTGCTGCACCCATGTCCCCGCAAGACCGCGCCTTGCATCATGTCGCCCAAAAGCTTGAGGCCAGTTTTCTCGCGGAAATGTTGAAATCCGCGGGTTTGGGTAAGACGAGCGAACATTTCGGCGGTGGTGCAGGCGAGGATCAGTTCAGCTCTTTCCTCGTCGAAGAACAGGCCATGTACATGGTCAAGGCGGGCGGCATCGGCCTGAGCGAATCGTTGTTTCACGCACTGAAGGAGAAGCAAAATGACCAATGATGATATTGCCGACGTCATCGACGCCCTTGATGAATTGCTGGATGCAGAGCGCGCAGCTGTTCTCAACGGTGATCTTGATGAGGTCGGCCGTTTGCTGGCTCGTAAAGAGAGCCTGATAGCCGATCTGGACACCCAGCAAGACGCTGATCGCCAGGCGCTGGAGGCCATGAACCAGAAGATCCGGCGCAATCAACTGCTGCTCGAGCAGGCGATGGAGGGGATCCGCTCCGTGACCGACCGGTTGGCCACGCTGCGTCGTGTGAGCCGCTCTCTGGAGACCTATGACGAGAACGGTGAGCGCAAGACCGTCGACATGGGCGGCCAGAGCGCTGTGGAAAAGCGCGCCTGACACTGCATTTGAATTAAATGCGATCAACGAAGGAAGCAGCGATTAAGGTTCCATTAGTCTGTTTTCGCGCATGTTCCGCCTGCATCCGAGGTCGGGTGGCGCAGGGCTGAGAAAAGTCTCTGCATTGGTCAGAATGACAGTTTTGTCCCGCCGTGAAGGCGCGCGGGCCTAATCCACGCAAAGCGTGATTGATCAAAGGAACATGCTTCATGTCGAGCATTCTTACCAACAACAGCGCAATGGTTGCGCTGCAAACCCTGAAATCCATCAACATGAACCTTGGCAAGGTGCAGAGCGAGATCTCCACCGGCCTGACCATCGAAAGCGCCAAGGACAACGCTGCTACATGGGCCATCTCCAAAGTGATGTCTTCGGACGTTGCGGGCTTCGAAGCAATCTCTGACTCGCTGGCTCTTGGCCAGTCTACCGTCGGCGTGGCCCTGAATGCGGCTGAAAGTATCACGGATCTTTTGGAAGAGGTCAAAGGCAAGATCGTTAACTCACAAGAGGCAAACGTTGATCGCGAGAAGATCCAAACAGATATCAAGGAGTTGACCGACCAGATCTCTTCGATTGCTGGTGCAGCGCAATTCAATGGCCTAAATCTGCTGAATGGCTCTGATACTGCTGATGTCGATATCCTGTCCTCGCTCGATCGCTCGGCCGATGGCTCTGTTACCACGGGTGAAATCTCCGTTGCTCGCTCAGACCTTACCTCGACGGACATTGCCCTTGGAGATACAACTGTTGCAGCTGGTAGCGGTAATGGTGGTAACGTGGGTGGCGCTGTTGGTGGCGATAGCACAAGCAGTTTGGCTATCGCCGTTGGTGACGGTACGACACTCGTGTCTGCTGGTGGTTCTGTTGACGGGGTCGCATTTGCGCTGGCTCTTAGTGCGGGTGCGGGTGCTTACTCAACCGCTGGTAACGATTTGAACCTGACAGGTTTGAGCGCTACCGGGATTTCATATGTAGCATCAGAAGGTGATACTGCCGCGGATATCGCAGCAGGCCTCGAAGCCGCTTGGATCGGCTTTGCAATGGATCAAGGCTACGATCTGAACGCTGAGAACTTCCTGCAGGTTCGCGCCAATGGCGGTGCCATTGAGGTGACAACCAGCGGTTCTTTGGGTGCGACGGCTAACAACATCACTGCTTCGGTAAGCGTCAACGTCGCAGATGCGGCAACCGCGCCGCACAAGGCGGCAGGTCTGATGAACAACCTGAGCAAGATGGACGTGTCAACCGAAGCCGGTGCAGGTAACGCGCTGCTGGCGATTGAAAACCTAATTCAGACTTCGATTGATACTGCTGCTGCTCTCGGTTCGGCTGGTGGCCGGATCGAAACTCAGAACGAGTTCGTCAGCAATCTGATCGATAACCTGAAAACTGGTATTGGCGCACTTGTTGACGCGGACATGGAAGCGGCTTCGGCCAAGCTTCAGGCTCTGCAGACACAGCAGCAGCTGGGTGTTCAGGCTCTGTCGATTGCCAACCAGGCACCGCAGACAATCCTGTCGCTCTTCCGTTAAGCGATACCTTGGGGGCGCGTTTGATCGCGCCCCCAGACTTCAATTAGTTAAAGAGTAAAGGTTGCATCGTGAACGCTTACGCACAGGCCCAGAGCGCATATGCGCCAGCGACGGCCCCGACCAGAACGGCACGCAGAGCGGAATATGAGGTAATCGCTCGGATTTCTCACCGTCTCAAGAAGGCAATTAAGGACGACGACTTCCCCGCTCTCGCCGCTGCCCTTTATGAGAACAACAAACTCTGGACCACACTGGCGGTTGATGTCTTGAATGAAGACAACCTCCTGCCCGATGATCTGCGCGCACGTATAGTTTACCTGGCCAATTTTACCCGTCTGCACACTCAGAAAGTGCTCCGCAAAGAAGAAACAGCCGTCCCGCTTCTCGAAATCAACGCGATGATACTCGGCGGTCTCAGTGGAACTGGAGAGCAAAAATGAGCGGTCTCGTCCTCAAACTGAGCCCAAAGGAGAGGGTCTTGATCAACGGCGTCGTTATAGAAAATGGTGACCGTCGGAGCCGGTTGGCGATTATGACACCGGGCGCGCACATTCTGAGACTCCGGGATGCAATTCACCCAGAAGATGCAAAAACCCCCGTCAAACGGGCTTGCTTTGCCATGCAACTGGTGCTGTCGGGTGACAAGGATCCTGACGACGCGCACCTGCCTCTATTGCGTCAGCTTGAAGAGCTGAGCCAGGTTTTTACGGACGCGGACAGCCGATCTATTCTGGCGGAAGCAACGACTGGTCTTGTTGAAAAACAGCACTATCGCGCTCTGAAGGCTCTACGTGCTTTGATACCGAGAGAAGAGCGGCTGCTTGCCGCACGGCTGACCTGATGTTTGTCCCAATAATACCATCATCTGGTCTCGCTGGCTGGCGCTTCCTGCAAAGAACGTACGACAGCCAGTTTGCCAATTTCTCCAACTCAGCACAGGTAAGCCGGAGTGCAGAGTACTTCTCCGAAAATATCGGAAAAGTCGAGACGGCCAAAGATCTCACGTCTGACAGACGTCTTCTGGAGGTTGCGCTTGGTGCCTTCGGCCTCCAAGATGATATAGATAACCGCTTCTTCATTCAAAAAATCTTGGAAGAAGGAACAACGGCGGATGACGCCTTGGCGAACAGATTCTCCGATAGTCGCTATCAGGAGTTTTCCAAAGCCTTCGGACTAGGTCCCGGTGAACAAGTGCAGGTGTCAGCGGATGGCTTTGCCGCTGATATGGTGGCGCGTTTCCAGGCCAATAGTTTTGAAGTATCTGCCGGTCAGCAGGACGATACCATGCGTGTCGCTCTATACGCTCAACGCACCCTTGTTGATCTAGCAAGCCCACCGGTGAAACCAGATGATCGGATCGCTACCGAGGCGGTTGCAGCTGCCGTCAGCGAATTTGCCGAAACGATCGAGGGTGACGCGGCCTATTTTGAGAACAAGATTGGCAGCGTGATAACACCCGATGATCTTCTAGATGACACGCGTCTCCTGAAAATGGCCCTCGGCGCATTCGGTCTTTGGGATGATTACGATGCAATTATAAATTTCGAACCGACTGTTGATGTTCCGGTGAGCCCCGTTCGCGATAAAGTCAAGCAGGTTCTCGAAGAAGGCAGCATTTCAAATGTCGCCTTTGCCAATGAGTTGGAAAATCCTGCCTACGCCGACCTTGCGCGCGCCTTTGGTTTTGGCATTGCTGAGACGGTTCAAGTCAGACAACAAGGGTTTGCTGGCTCAATTGTGGATCGTTTCATTGAGCAGAATGTCGAGATACCAGACGGCGTTATCTATAATGAACCTCTTGTGGTCATAGATGGATCATTGCCACTAGAACCGTTTTCCGATCAAGACATGTCAAATGATGCCAAGTGGTTTACGATCATGGGTGAACCGCCGCTGCGGGCTCTTTTCGATGCTGCTCTGAACCTTCCAAGTGAAGTCGGGCAGATCGATATTGAAAAACAGTTGACTATCTTTAAAGAGCGCGCTCAGTCCATCTTCGGGAGTGATCAGGTAAATCAGTTTTCCGATCCTGAGAAAGTGGACGATCTCATTACGCAGTACTTACTTCGCTCACAGATTCAGTCATTCAACAACGCCACATCTTCCCAAGCAATTGCTCTGACACTTCTTCGCTCATAGCGGATGTGGTCAGCCAGCGGAGGTGTGGTGTCGTAAACCGTTTGAAGCGGGAACGTCCGACGATGTTCTGACGCGGCGTAAGATAAGATCGAGCTGTGTAAAGCTTTCCCTTATGGTGTCCCGTTCCTGCATGGCCATGAGTTTGTCAAGATCGGACCATATCTGGATCGCTGCGTCGATCTCGGGATCGCTGCCCATCGAATAGAGCCCAGCACGGATCATCATCGCATTTTCTTCATAGACAGAAAGTAGTCGGCGAGCCTTAGAGATAGATGCATTTTGTGGTTGTGTCGCGGCATCTGGCAAACTCCGGGAAATCGACTTCAGAACGTCGATAGCGGGGTAGCGACCGCGTTCCGCTATTGCGCGGTCAAGCACGACGTGACCATCAAGGACCCCTCGCAGGATATCTGCAATTGGTTCATCCAGATCTGATCCAGCAACCAATACACTGAATACTCCGGTGATATTGCCTTGGGTCCCTTGTCCCGGACCTGCTCGTTCACAAAGGGATGTGATCAAATGTGTTGTCGATGGAGGGAATCCCCTCAGCACCGGTGCCTCGCCCGCAGCAACCGCAACCTCGCGATGCGCTTCGGCAAAACGTGTGATTGAGTCTGCAAGCAGTAGAACCGATTGACCTTGATCACGAAAATGTTCTGCTACCGACATCGCGGCCCAAGCGCACCTTCTGCGCATCAAGGGCGATTGATCGGATGTTGCGCAAACGATTACAGCGCGGCGCAACCCTTCAGGACCCAACACACTTTCAACGAAGTGGCGCAGTTCACGGCCACGCTCGCCGACCATGGCGATAACAACCACATCTGACGTCATGTTCTGTGCAAGCTGACCTAGCAAGCTTGACTTGCCGACACCCGAGCCCGCGAATAATCCGATACGCTGGCCCGCGACAATCGGCAACATCGTGTTTAGCGCAATCATGCCGGTATTCATGCGATCTCCGAGGCCGCGCCGTGCGCCAGCATCCGGTGGGGCCCGGCGCAAGGGGTGTGTCACCGGACCAGACAACAACGGCTTGCCATCCAGCGGCTGGCCGAGGGGATCGACGATCCGGCCGATCCAGGCGTTCGATGGAGATATGCCAGAGGCGCCTAAAAGCGCGACGCGATCGTTCAGCGCAACGCCGTCCGGTGTTTGATCCGGCAGTAAAACCAACGAGGTATCATCTAGCTGCAGAATCTCGCCGCACAGGGGTGTGCCCTTCCGGCGGATTGCAACCAGATCGCCCACCCGAGCTTTGTGGGTCAGGCCAGATACGTGAATGACGCCTGCTTCAACCCGACTGACCCGTCCTATGCTGTTGGTTGATGTCAGCCTATTGATCTCGGCTGCGAGCCCATCGAATGGAATTGGCGCTTTCATGACGATCCTTTGCTGTTCGCACACTCTTTCTAAAGGAATCAGGGTTAAGCCTTGATGAAACCGTTCGAGGGAGAAGCCCGGATGTTCAAAAACCTAGAAGTCTTCAAGATTTCCCATGCGATGGCGCGACACGCGGGCCACAACCAGGCCGTGGTTGCCGAGAACGTCGCGAATGCTGACACGCCAGAATACAAGGCGCGTGCGCTTGACGGTTTCAAAGATAGCTATCTGGCGAGTGTTTCGATGGGCTCGACCCTGGGCCAAAAAGCAACGCGCGCGAAACATCTGAATGGCGCTGTACCTGGGCAAATCGCACAGGTTCGAACAGACGACGCAGCAATTGCATCCCCCAATGGAAATACGGTGTCGCTCGAAGGGGAGATGCTGAAGTCTCTGAATGCCCGTCGCCAGCATGACCGCGCGCTGGCCATCTATAAATCCTCCCTTGGTATTCTTCGCGCGACGTTGAGTCGGCAATAAGGAGAACGTTTCATGAACGATTTTGCAAAGGCACTTGATGTCACCTCAAGCGGGCTGAAGGCTCAGGCTACCCGACTCCGGCATCTGGCGGAGAACATCTCTAACTCCGATACGCCCGGCTATCGGCGAAAGCTGGTCCCATTCGAAACGGCTTTCAATTCTGACAGCCGCGTATCGATGGTCGAAACCGGACGCGTTCAGCTGGATCGGTCGACTCTGGAGCGCGTCTATGACCCATCGCACCCTATGGCGGACGATAGTGGCTATTTCGATGGCTCAAACGTCGATTTGATTATCGAGCTCGCAGACACCCGGGAGGCGCAACGCAGTTACGAAGCCAATCTCAAGGTGTTTGAACAAACCCGGAAAATGTCCAGCAGCTTGATGGATCTGCTGAGAAGTTAACCAACCAGATTTGTTACCGGCCCTACGTTAAAGGAGATCCAGAATGGATATGAAAGCTGTCTCAGCAATTCAACGTTTCACCGACGCGCGCGCCGCGTCTGCGATCGAGAGCTATGCCCAGGCCCGGCCTGCCACCGAACCCATGCCAGATCAGCCGACCATCATGGAGACCGCTAAAGTGGTCGCCGTGGATTTCGCCCAAACCCTCGCGGAGAGCGAGGAGACCGCTAAAGCGTCGATGATCGGTGATGCTGATCCACATGCTTTGGTTCAGGCGCTCGCTCAGACGGAACTCGCGGTCGAGGCCGCTGTGACAGTCCGTAACAAGGTGGTGGAGGCGTACCAGGAAATTCTGCGGATGCCCGTCTAGCATGCTGGATGAAGTCCTCTTCTTCGACACAATGCGGCAAGGGCTGTGGATTGCCTTTCTCATATCAATCCCAATCCTGACAGCCGCTTTGATCACGGGCGTGTCTATCGGTCTCGTTCAGGCCCTGACATCTATCCAGGAGATGACGCTCACGTTTGTGCCGAAACTCGGTGCCATCGTTCTCGTCTTCTGGCTGTCCATGGGCTTCATGACACAAACCTTGGTGTCGTTTTTTCACAACCGGATCATACCGCTGATCATCGGAGGGTAAGATGGAAAATACTGGCTACACGACTTTGACCCGGCAATCCGGGCTCATGCGCGAAATGCGTATCGTTGCCAACAATATCGCAAATGCCGCAACGACCGGCTTTCGGCAAGAGGGGTTGGTGTTTTCGGAATACGTGATGTCCGTTGACGGCGCTTCCAGCCTGTCGATGGGGCAGGGCAATGTCCGCAATACCTCCTTCGATCAGGGAACCCTGACCCAAACCGGCGGGACCTTTGATTTTGCAATTGAGGGCGAAGGGTTTTTCTTGGTCGAAACTCCCGACGGCGAAAGGCTGACCCGATCAGGTGCGTTTACCCCCAATGCAGAAGGTGACCTCGTGACCTTCGATGGTTACCGGGTGCTCGACGCCGGCGGCGCGCCCGTTTTCATCCCACCGGGCGCGTCGGATATCGCCGTCGCAGCGGATGGAACCATTTCAAGCGAGGGCAATCCCGTTGGTCAGATCGGCGCGGTTCAACCCGTCAATCCGCGTGAGATGGTTCGCGAAGACGGTGTCATGTTCCGGGCCGATGACGGATTTGAACCTGCAGAAAACGCCCGAATCCTGCAACGTTTCGTCGAGAACTCGAACGTAAACCCGGTTCTACAGATCACACGGATGATCGAGGTACAGCGCGCCTACGAACTGGGTGCCAGTTTCTTGGATGCGGAGGATGAGCGTGTGCGTCAGGCGATGCGTTCGATGTCTGAGTAGTTTTTCTTTAAAAGGAGTATCCCATGCGAGCCCTCAAGATTGCCGCAACAGGAATGAGCGCCCAGCAGATGCGGGTGGAGACCATTTCAAACAACCTCTCGAACATGAGCACCACTGGCTACAATGCCCGCCGGGCGGAATTTGCCGATCTGCACTATCAACAGATGACGCGGCCTGGCACGATCAGTTCTACAGACGGAACGGTTATGCCAACCGGTGTACAGCTGGGTTTGGGTGTGCGACCCGCAGCGGTGTCGATGCAATTGCAGCAGGGCTCTCTTAGTGCGACGGGTGGCGACCTAGATATCGCCATTGAAGGCAGAGGGTATCTTGAGGTGACGCTGCCAGCCGGTCAGATTGCCTATACCCGCGACGGCGGGCTGAAGCGCAACGGAGAAGGATTGATCGTCAATTCGGACGGCTTCCCTCTGGAGCCTGAAATCGTGATCCCGGACGATGCCCGCAGTATTTCTATCAGCGCCTCCGGAGAAGTCTTTGCCTATTTTGCAGACGCGGTCGATGCTGAGCTGTTGGGCCAGTTTAATCTGACCGGCTTTACCAATCCAAAGGGGCTTGAGGCGCTTGGCGGCAATCTTTTCGTCGAGACCGAGGCCTCTGGCCCGCCGCTGATCTCCACCCCGGGTGAGGACGGGCTGGGAACGGTTCGCCAAGGGTATCTGGAGGAAAGCTCGGTAGATGCCGTGCGTGAAATCACCGAGCTGATCGAGGCGCAGCGCGGCTATGAGATGAACGCCAAGGTAATCTCTGCAGCCGACCAGATGATGGGCGCCACGACACAGATCCGATGACCCGCATCCTGAGCCTCCTTTTTGCATCCAGCCTGTCATCGATGGTATTTGCGGATGTGGTCGTACCCACAAGAACGATCCGTGCGAACGCGATCATCACTGAGATGGACGTCAGTGCGAAAGCCGGTGAGGTCGCCAACACTTTTAATCGCCCGACCGATGTGATTGGGCAGGAGGCGCGCACCACGCTTTATGCCGGGCGCCCAATCAGGTTTGACGATGTCGGCCCGCCTGCTTTGGTTGCACGCAACCAGATTGTACCTTTGCGATTTGAGTCAGGTGGCCTCTTGATCACGACCGACGGCCGATCTCTTGAGAGAGGCGGCGTCGGCGACCGGGTCCGGATCATGAATCTGGATTCGCGCACAACGCTCTTCGGTCAGGTTCGACCGGATGGGTCCGTACAGGTAAAAAGATAGGGGTATCCAATGCTTTTTCGTAATTGTGTTATTGTCGGATCCGTTGTGCTGATCGCGGCCTGCGCTCGGATGGATCATTTGGGGAAACCGCCTACATTCTCGTCCCCTCGGGCCACATCTGAGCACAACGCCATGCTGTCTCCGGGGCTGCCGTTGCGGTCCGATGCGCAGGGACCGACCGAACGTGCGTCTCTATGGTCAGGGGCGCGTCAGTCTCTTTTGGGAGATCGCCGCGCTATTCAACAAGGCGACATCTTGACGGTTGTGATCGAAATCGACGAGGAGGCCGAGATTTCTAACGCCACCGACCGATCTCGCTCAGGCTCTGAAAGCTTGGGTATTCCTGGTCTTTTTGGATTGCCGCAACGCCTCGACGAAAGGCTACCAGATGGCGCGTCTTCGGCTGACGCGGTTTCAATCAACTCAACCAGCAGCTCTTCCGGTGATGGCTCTGTCAAGCGCAACGAGAAACTAACACTGCGTATCGCGGCTACAGTTATTGGTGTCTTGCCGAACGGCGTTTTGTCCATCTCCGGTAGTCAAGAGCTGCGCGTGAATTTTGAGATGCGGGAGCTGTTGGTTAGCGGTTATGTCCGGCCGGAAGATATCTCCCGCCAAAATGAGATCACTTATGACAAGATCGCAACTGCGCGGGTTTCCTACGGTGGTCGAGGTCAGATTACCGATGTCCAACAGCCGCGGATCGGCCAACAGGTGCTTGATGGTATCCTGCCATTTTAGAGGAAACATGAGATGAAAAAGCTGCTTCCGATTGTCATGCTTCTAATCGGCTCCGGCGCAGGTGTCGGTGCGGGAATATTTCTGAGGCCGGAGCCCGTTGAAGAGAAACAGGCGCTCTCCGAGGAAATGGAGGCGGAGCAAGACACCCAAGTTGAGAAAGATGAGGGAGCTGCTGATGAAACGAGTGGTCCTACCGCAGGTATGGAATACGTTCGGCTGCCCAATCAATTCGTAGTCCCTCTTGTCGCGGATGATCGGATTTCAGCGCTTGTTGTTATGTCCTTAAGCATGGAAGTCGCATTAGGTAGCACCGATACGATTCTTTTGGCTGAACCCAAAATCCGGGATAGCTTTTTGAGGGTGTTGTTCGATCACGCCGCCATTGGGGGCTTTGACGGTGCATTTGCAACCACGGAGAACATGGACGTAGTCCGCCGTAAGCTCCGAGATATCGCGCAGAGTATAATGGGCGAAGATATCGTCAACGATGTACTGATTTTTGAAGTTGCTCGGCAGGACTACTAGTCGAATAACTATGTGGTCAACTTTTTCGAAAGATGGTGTTTAAGGACTGTTGCGTTAATGGGGGGAGTGCTTCTGCAAGGGTCTTCATCGCCGGGGTTATGCGGTAACTTTAAAGAGGGCATTGATAAGCGCGATCGCGCCCCGAATACCCGGTTGTTTTTGATGGATGTGGCCGGGTTTAATGGTCTGGATAGTTTTTAGTCCACTCGGGGTTGCTTTGGCGGTTCGCACGGATCGGAAGCTCTGCTGATATCCTAGAATCCGTCTCACGGCGGAATCATCACTTTTGATAAGATTGTTGCGCCACTTTCGGTCAATGCGGCGAGTACTGTCAAAATGAGGACTATAGCGGTGATTGAGCCCGCGGATGACACGGGCGTGGGCCTGTGTTTTGTCCGTGCAGATCGTGGCGGGTTGATGTAGGCGTACGCGCTCGATCGCATTGTTGAGAAAGGCTTTGGCCGCTTTCGCATCCCGCCGCGCGGTCAGGCGGAAGTCGACCATCTGCCCGTTCGCATCCACAGCGTACCACAAATATCGCCACTCACTGCTCGGCAGTCGCTGCTTGCAGCGATGAGAGGGTGCCACCGACACGGATATAAGTCTCGTCCACGCGCCAATCGACACTGGCGCGGTGCAGATTTTTCGGTTCGCTTCGTCAGCTCCGGACCGAACTTCTGGACCCAGCGATGCACGGTTGAGCGGTCAACGGTGACACCGCGTTCTGCCAATAGATCGACAACGTCTCGATAGGACAGAGGATACCGAAGGTACCACCGCACAGCACACAGAATGATCTCACGCGGAAAGCGATGATGCTTGAACGGTGATTTGCGCGGCATAGCGAACCTAAAAAGCAGCACCTTGGCCAAAATGGAGCGACTACCGCGACAGTCCCCCAAATCGGCTCAAATCCGCAGAATCTGATCAGCTTATTGTCGTGATCAGCTTTTCTCTTTGGCTATATCCAGCCCCAAAGTACACAAGCCGAAAGCGCTAAGCTGAGGCAGACTTGGAGCGCATGCTCTTCGTTCCCGGCGAGCGCGTTGTGCCTGAAGACATGGCAATCACAACCGAAACTTTGAGCCTTCTTGCAAGATTTCCAAAAGAAATTCATTTGACGTGAAATGCCCTGGCCACGTTGGGAGAAGCCATAGCAAGGCGGCGGCCCGTTGCCTAAATGGAACGCATCAATCTGGCCACATCCGACGACTTTGAGCGCGTCGAGCATCTGGTCGGTCTGGCCATTATCGGATGGTGCAGTTTCGATAATGGCCGATGGATGGCGGTTATCCCATAAACGCGTCATAGCCCTTGGATCGGTGTCCGACCCACCAATCACTGAACCATCCGCTAACTCAAGGTACGCTTAAGTGATGGCGTCTCAAGAGTAGTCTTCGAAGCCCCCTTGGATGTAAAATTCAGTCCGTGTTAGCAACTACCTGACGATAAACTCGGCATGTAGGGCACCTGCTGCTTTAATGCTCTTAAGAATGTCAATCATATCTCTTGGCGCAACACCTAGTGCGTTCAAACCAGCGATAACTTCTGATAAGGATGTACCGGTTGGAACCTCTGCAAGTCCAATTCCTGGCTCTTCCTCGATTTCTGCCTCCGTGCGTGGGACGACCACTGTCTCACCATCGGCAAACGGGTTAGGTTGTACGGCGATTGGTGCTTCTTGTATTCTGAGTGTCAGATTTCCTTGTGACACTGCAACTCGAGAAATACGTACATCTTCGCCCATGACAATTGTGCCTGATCTTTGATCTACAACGACGCGTGCCTTTCTTTCGGGCTGGACGGATATGTTCTCAATTCGGCCAAGCGCATGCGCGACCGATGCCATACGCGTTTCAGGTATGTTCAGTTGAACAGTGCCGGAATCGAGCATGAAGGCAACTGGCCGACCGAAATCGGCATTTATGGCGTCTTCAATACGCGAGGCAGTTGTGAAATCGGCATCTCTTAGGGCAAGCCGCAGGTTTGTAAGGGTCGAGAGGTCGAAATCAATTTCGCGCTCCACCCGAGCACCGGAGGGTATAACTCCAGATGTTGGTACACCTTGGGTTACATTTGCACCATCACCTTCGGCCACGGCCCCTCCGGCAATGATTGTTCCTTGTGCTACAGCATAAATCTGCCCATCAGCGGCATTGAGAGGGGTCATGACAAGCGTACCACCAAGCAAGCTGCTGGCGTCGCCTATCGCTGAAACGGTCACGTCAATCTGACCACCGCCGCGGGCGAATGGGGGCAAGACGGATGTCACTAGCACAGCAGCGACATTTTGCGGTCGGAATTGCTCTCCTGTCACGTTCACGCCCAAACGCTCAAGAATATTGGACATTATTTCTTCGGTAAAAGGCGCGTTTCTCAGGCCGTCACCAGTCCCATTCAATCCGACAACCAGGCCATAGCCAACAAGGTCGTTGCCCCGAACACCATCAAATTCAACAAGATCCTTTATACGTACAGGCGTTGCCCAAGACAGTTGCACCGATGCAGAAATAGCAAGTAGGAATGCGAGAAACAGCTTCATAGGAAGTTCACCAATCTAAGCTGGGAACTGCGAACTGTAATGGTGTAGAGACTTTCAAGCTGAAACTGTACACTTTCGAGTTGGGTTGCAGCCTCAAACGGATCCGATGCAAGCAACGCGTTCCGCGCGAATTCGGTGCCTATTTCCTCGGCTTGGTTACGGGCCGAAATTGTCTCGACGCGTCCCTCCACAAAGCCAATCGTCGTGCGGACCCGGGTAAGCTGGTCCTGATTAGACTGTAAACCGAGACCCGCGATGCCAAAGAGTTCTGATTGCGTTGGTACGTCGAGTGCCAAACCGGGGTCATCGGCGAGGGCAGCAACGCTCATATTCATTAATAGCTCTTTAATGGCTGGGTTATTCGCACGGATGTCCAATGACACGCGTTCCGTATCAGAAAGAACAAAAGGGGCTAGCGATGTATTTGATCCGCTATATGCGACCGTATCGAATCCTGCAGGGTCGTCAAACCACGCCTTTGCAGCCGCGAAGATATCCTCAGGTGTTGTCTGTCCGAGGACTTCTGCTCGAACGAGCGCAATCAGCTCGTCAGCGTCCGGGAGTGGCACTGTGTCAGTTGCGGCGCCAGCAAAAAGGCTACGACCGGCCACGTCATCATTAAGCGAATTCAGTGTTGCCGATAGCTGAGTTCGTGCATTCTCCGACTGATTGCCAGATACAACACCGATAGGACCACCGCCCGCTAAGATAAGATCCAGCCCAAGTTCGCTGCCGAAATTCTGAACGTTTTCAAGTGACGTTTGCATTGTCTCCATCAGGTAGGCCGCTTCGGTATTTGCGACCGAATATCCGTTGAGAACCTCAAGAGATCTTTCAAGACTGGTGAGATAGTTATGATTGCCGTCCAATACTTGCCGCACATCCGCGACTTTCCCACTTGAAAGCTCGGTGGTAAGGCGTGTCATGTCCTGTCGCAGCGCACTGCTCCGGCGCTGTAGCATGAAAGATTGGGCGAGATCGCCAAGGGACGTGGTTGTCATTATTACAGCCTCAGGATTGTTTGCATCATCTCGTCTGCCGCCTCGATCATTCGGGCATTCGCGGCGTAGGTTTGTTGAACGACAATCAAACGCTGCATCTCTTGGTCGCTGTCGACCCCGTCAGCCAGAACCAGCTGGGTCAGCTCATTGAATTGGGTTGATGCATAACTCTGCACCTGCTCTGCCTGTGCTCTGTCTGCAGCAACGTTCGAGGTAAGTCCCGACGCCAGATTGACGAAGGAAAATGCGCCGACGCCAAAGCTGCCAGAGGCTGGCGTGCGCCGATCGGTCAGCGTATCAGACAGCGTTTGCAGCAAGCGAGCGTCGCCGACATCACCCTGAGTGACTGCATTGATCCCGTCCCTGATGCGCCAGGCCTCACCACCTTGCCGTTCATCTACGGCGGCGTTGAGCGTGATACGTTCTGATATTCCCACCTCGTTTAATGGGTCAAAGGCCGCTCCAGCATCTGTAAACAGCCCGGCGTCGGTCGCTCCGAGCGTCGGATCGACGGCGGGATCTTGAAACCGTTCGATCAAGTCGCGTGCGAGCGCGTCTAGCTGAGTTTGCGCTTCTACACCAAGTTCGTCGCGGATCTCGAATTGGGCACCCAGAGTGCCGCCCCCGAGTGCTCCGCGCGCACTGCTTGTTCGAACGGAAAAGCCATCAACGGTCAGGCCCGATAACGAACCGCCGTCGAGCGTCATGTAAGGTGTGACCTGGTTGACTGCGCTGAACTCAATTTCGGCCACGCCACCGTCAAGCAGAATGGCACCACCTGTTGAGTAAAGCGCGATCTGACCGTTCTCGCGAGAGACCTGCCGCACGGGGACCATGGCGCTGATTTCATCGACCAGTGACTGCCGATTGTCTTGGAGTGCTGAGGTATCGCCGCCCAAAACCATAGTCTTCGTGATCTGACGATTGATCTCCTTGACGCTTTGCAGTGCGGTGTTCAACCTGTTGACTTGGGTCTCGATATTGCGATCAGCGTCACTTCGTGAGCGCTGGATTTCTGTTGAGGCGGCCACGATGAATTCCGCCAGATCACGGGCCGCATCGACGCTGCCCCCAAGACGCTCTGCCGCATCGGGCCGGCTCGACGCGGTGACCAAGCTCCTTTCGAAGTCCGAGATGCGTCCAGATAGCGAGTTGGCCTCATCCGGTATGCCGAGTGCGTTCTCATAGTTGGTCAGAAACTGCGTCCTGTTGTCGGCATTGCGGAAAGCGGCCTCGGCGAGGCCGCGATCCATTAAGAGGGCTGGATTGACGGTGCGGTTGATCCCATCGACCCGAACACCGCCGATCTGCGACGACGACAGCGCGACGGACCGGACGCCGTAGCCGGGCGTCAGGGCGTTGGCAATGTTGGCCGAGATCGTCTGCGAGGTGCGCCCCGCAGCACGCAGACCGGTCATCGCATTTGATAGTGCAGATGAGATTGTCATTTTTGGCCCCCTTGGTCAGGCAACGATTTTCCTAGCCGCCGTCATCGCTTGATGTTGGTCGTTTCCTGCAACATTTCGTCGACAGTCTGGATCACTTTGGCGTTGGAAGAATAGGCCCGCTGTGTCTTGATCATATCGGTCAGTTCGCCGGCAACATCCGTGGTTGACTCTTCCCTTGCGAAAGAGACTACGTCGCCGGTCGGTCCATCACCTGCATCCCACAGGAAAAATGAACCGCTCGCCCGCGTGGGCAGATAGGTCTGGCTGTCCAAGGCTTCCAACCCATTCGGGTTGGGAACGTTGACCAGCGGGATCTGGTACACGAGACGGATCTCGCCGGTATCGAACGTTGCCCGGACAAAGCCGTTGGCGTCTACATCAAGACCCACAAAGTTACCGATAGCGGAGCCGTCCTTTGTCACCGAGATCGGCGCGAAGTTGTAGGAAAGCTGTGACAAACCACCAGTGTCGCCATAGGCGCCAATATCAATGGTAATTGGGCCAGCAGCGACGTCGACGGTCAGCAACCCGGTTGTGCTGGTATACGCCGGGCTGGGGCCGGCATTGGGACCTGCAGGGATGGCAATGGGCGCAACATTCGAGATTGTTCCGCCAGCGGTGCGTGCATCAAGGAACGTAATTTCATAGCGGCCAATCTCGGCGCCGGCCTGGGCTGAATCGGTCAACACCATCGTCCACTCGTTGGTCGCAGGGTCGGTTGCCGCTACCGGAGGTGTAGGCGTGAAGGTGATGCTGATGCTCTGCGACGTGCCAAGGTTGTCAAAGTATTCAACAGACAGTTGTTCCGTCAGAGCTGCCGCGCCAAATTCTGTCTCTGTTGCAGGCAGGTTGATGCCCAGCTTCATATTCAGTGTCGGATTGCCCGCCAACTGACCTGTATCGATTCGAACGGGTTCAAGTGCGTCGGCCGTGTCACGCGGGAAAGGCGGAATGGTTCCATCCAATGCTGCCGGGATGCCCATCAGTACCAGGCCAGACTGCGACGTCAGATACCCTTCGGCGTCGGTCCGGAACGAACCGGTTGTCGCCAGATACATCGGGGCATCATTCCCAAACGCCTGAACCTGTGCCGCCTGTGCGACGGGCATCATGCCTGCGCCCCGCACGGCCAGATCTGTCGCGTTGGATGTGCCGATAAGCGTGCCGCGTTGATCAATCAGCCGCTGTGTCGCCGCCCGAACGCCACCTGCGGCGTAGGATCCACCGCCCGATGACAACACCATGGATTCGAAGTCGGTTTCTACCCGCTTGTATCCAAATGTCGCTGAATTCGAGATGTTGTCGGAGATCGAGCCAAGCCGCTGTGCATTGGCTTGCAGCCCCGCAACACCTGCGTTGAGCGATGAAGAAATTGTCATGGGCACGCCTTTCTGATGTGATCATTTCTTGATACCCAGATAGACGTTCCGACTTAACGCCGCGCTAACAGCTAAAATCTGCCCTATTTATGCCACATTTCATCTCAGCAGAACAATTTCCACCCGGTCGTTTCGGGTCGCCATCGGATTGGGATGGATGGGTTCACGGTCCGCATGTCCCGTCACGCGCTGCATCCGGGCAGTACTGATACCGTCCTCCTGCAGCATCAGCCGCGTGCGCGAGGCGCGTTCAGCCGAGTTATCCCAGACGGGGTTGTCAGCCAAGACAATCGGACCCGCTCTTACATGACCACCGATTGCCACATCATTCGTGACCTTCTGGCTCATGTCAGCCACCATCTCGATCAGCGTCTCCATCAATTCGGTGGGCTGATCGGTGCCTTCGTCAAACAGCGGCATGCCATCCAGAGCGAACAGCTCAATCACGAGTCCCTCGTCGGTGATTCTGGTCACCACATGTTTGAGGGCATTTTCCATGACCATGCTTTCGCCACCGCGGGCGGTTAACTGGTCCACCAACTCTTGGAATTCGGCATCGGCGGCATCGCGTTCACCGTCGTCGCTATCCGTACCAGACTCGCCCCGGGACTGCTGCTGCTGGGCCGCGTAGTTCTGCGTGGCGCCGAGGCCATTCTGCGGCAGTGTCTCTTCGGAGAATATGCTCTCACCACCAAAGGCACCATCGCCGCCGCCTGAGACACGGTTCACCGGAATGGTCGGCGAAAAGTAATCCGCCAGACCTTTGCGTTGTTGTTCCGTCGTTGCATTCAACAGCCACATCATCATGAAGAACGCCATCATCGCTGTCACGAAGTCCGCATATGCGACCTTCCAGGCACCACCGTGGTGCCCGCCTGCGATAACCTTCTTCCGTTTGATGATGACTGGTGCCAGATTGCTCTGCGCCGCCATAAATCACCACTCTCGTATTCACCCAAAGCGTAGATGTAACGAAAAGGTCTTTCAGCCTCCTTAACAGCGCAGGGCAATTCTGTGGCGGGCGGGCGGAACGGGACGCAATCACTGCTGAGGGATGCCGGATCAAGCCTGTCGCAGTCGTGCGAGCGTCATCTGGCGCTGGCGTTCGCGAAACCGGGCCTTGTCCTCAGCGGACGTCTCATCGATGCACAGATGACAGCTGACTCCGGCCTCATACTCGGCCCGATTTGTATCCGATGGCAGCAAGGGGCGGCGGCAGCCGTGGCACAACAGATGCGGCCCCTCGCGCAGCCCATGCTCCACGCTGACGCGGTTATCAAAGACGAAACACGCGCCGTGCCATTTGCTGTCGGGTTCCGGCACTTCCTCAAGGTATTTCAGAATGCCACCCTTGAGGTGATAGACATCCTCGACCCCCTGGCTAAGCAAGTAGTTTGTCGATTTCTCACAGCGGATCCCACCGGTGCAGAACATGGCGACGCGTTTGCCTTCGAACTGCGCCTTGTTCTCCTCCCACCATGCGGGAAAGTCGCCGAAGCTCTCGGTTTTAGGATCGATCGCGCCGTCGAAGGAGCCAATGGCAACTTCATACGCGTTCCGTGTGTCAATCACGGCCACATCAGGCGCTGAAATCAACGCATTCCAGTCCTGTGGCTTCACGTAGTGGCCCACTCGCGCACGCGGATCCACATCGGGCTGGCCCATGGTGACGATTTCGCGCTTCAGCCGCACCTTCATCTTGCCAAAGGGCGGCTGGGCACTGGTCGATTCCTTCCACTCCAGATCCGCGCAGCCGGGCAGGCTTCGCAAATGCGCAATCACCGCGTCGATGCCTTTGCGCGGTCCGGCGATCGTGCCGTTCACACCCTCGTTCGCCAGGAGCAGCGTGCCTTTGACCTCTTCCGCCGCGCATAGGGCGACCAGCGCCGGCTTCAGGGCGGCCGGATCGCCGATGCGCGTGAAGTGATAGAGAGCGGCAATCGTGAACATGCCCGTCAGATATGACCAAGCACCGGGACGCGCAAGACCGTGCCTGCCTGCGCTGCCCCGCGGGCGGTCGCCATTGACGCGTCCCGCCCCGGCCCTTACCCACAGAGGACAGAAAGAGGGAGGAGCGCATGGCCGAAGCTCTGATTGTGATCGACGTCCAGAAAGACTTCTGCCCAGGCGGTGCTCTGGCCGTACCCGACGGCGATGCAATCGTTGGTGGAATCAACGCGCTGATGGCCGATACAGCGGCGGTGATCCTGACGCAGGACTGGCATCCGGCGGGTCACTCTTCCTTTGCGTCCTCCCATGAGGGTCGCGTCCCCTACGATGTCACGCAAATGCCCTACGGCGATCAGGTTCTTTGGCCCGATCACTGCATCCAGGGCAGTATCGGTGCACAGTTCCATGCGGAGTTGCACGCGGACCGCGCCGATCTCCTTCTGCGCAAGGGCCATAATGCCGCCATCGACAGCTACTCCGCGTTCTTTGAGAACGACCGAACCACGCCCACCGGGCTTGAGGGGTATCTGCGCACCCGCGGCATTGACCGCCTCGTCATGGTCGGATTGGCTCTGGATTTCTGCGTGAATTACTCTGCAGTCGATGCAGCGCGGCTGGGGTTTGACGTCACAGTGCGCCGTGATCTCTGTCGCGCCATCGATCTTGCGGGATCATTGGCCGCCGCGCTCGACGGGATGCAGACGGCGGGCATCGCGCTGGAGACAGCACATGGTTAACATCGCCCGTCGCGTTTGGAACCATAAGTGGAAGATCGACCCCATCGTGCGATCCTTGATCGACACGGATTTCTACAAGCTGCTCATGTGCCAGTCGGTGTTCCGGAACAAGCCCGGCACCCGCGTCACCTTCAGCCTGATCAACCGCTCTACCGACGTGCCCCTGGCCCGGCTGATCGACGAGGGCGAGCTGCGCGAACAGCTTGACCATATCCGCTCTCTGTCGCTGTCCCGGGGAGAGAGCACCTGGCTGCGCGGCAATACCTTTTACGGCAAGCGCCAGATGTTCCGCCCCGATTTCATGGAATGGTTCGAGGCGCTGCACCTGCCGCCCTACCATCTGGAGCGCAAGGGCGATCAGTACGAACTGACCTTCGAGGGCAACTGGCCCGAAGTGATGCTGTGGGAAATCCCCGCCCTGTCGGTACTGATGGAACTCCGGGGCCGCGCGGTGCTCAACCAGATGGGCAAGTTCGAGCTGGAAGTGCTTTACGCCCGCGCCATGACCCGTGTGTGGGAGAAGATCGAGGCGCTGCGCGAAGTGCCGGATCTGTCCATCGCGGATTTCGGCACCCGGCGGCGGCACAGCTATCTGTGGCAGGATTGGTGCGTGCAGGCGATGCAGGAGGGACTGGGGGCTGCGTTTACCGGTACCTCCAATTGCAAGATCGCCATGAACCGGGAGCTTGAGGCCATCGGCACCAATGCGCATGAGCTGCCCATGGTCTACGCCGCGCTGGCCGAAGATGACGCGGAACTGGCACAGGCGCCATACGACGTGCTGTCAGACTGGCACGACGAGCATGAGGGCAATCTGCGGATCATCCTGCCCGACACCTTCGGCACCAAGGGCTTTCTCGACAAGGCGCCGGATTGGCTCGCTGGCTGGACGGGCATTCGCGTGGACAGCGGCGATCCCGCGACCGCCGCAGAAACGGCCATCGACTGGTGGCAAGCCCGTGGTGAGGATCCTGGCGCCAAGCGCATCATCTTCAGCGACGGTCTTGATGTGGACAAGATCCGCGCCCTACACCGGGCCTTTGCGGGGCGCACCAATGTCTCCTTCGGCTGGGGCACGCTCCTGACCAATGACTTCCGGCATCTGGTGCCGGATGATCGGCTGGCGCCCTTCTCGCTGGTCTGCAAGGCCATTGAAGCCAATGGCAAACCCACGGTCAAACTGTCGGACAACCCCAACAAGGCGATGGGCCCGGCGGAGGAGATCGCCCGCTACAAGCGCGTCTTCGGTGTGGGGAACCAAGTCGCGCAAGAGGTTATCGTGTGACGCCACCCGACGCCGCGCCTGCCGCCCATACGACCCACGATGCCGAGGGCGATCCCCGAAACCGCGACATCAAGATCTACGTCAACGGTGCGCTGGTGCACCGGGATGCCGCCGTCGTCTCGGTCTATGACAGCGGCTTTCTGCTGGGCGACGGCATGTGGGAAGGCATGCGGCTCTACAACGGTGTCTGGGCGTTCTTCGACGCGCACATGGACCGCTTCTTTCAGTCCTGCAAGGCGGTCTCGCTCGACGTGGGGATGGACCGTGCAGGGATCCTCGATGCCCTGACCAAGACAGCCGAAGCCAACGGCATGGTGACCGATGTGCACTGCCGTCTGATGCTCACCCGCGGGGTCAAGGTCAAACCCTTCCAGCACCCCTCGCTCAGCCGGAGCGGTCCGACGCTGGTGATCATCATGGAACACTCGAAACCCGCCGACAGTCTGCAGCGCGCGGGCATCCGCCTCGCCTCCGTGCCGCAGGTGCGCGGGCTGCCCCACGCGCAGGATCCGAAACTCAACAGCCATTCCAAGCTCAACTGCGTCATCGCCTGTCTGCAGGCAGAGGCAGCGGGTGCAGACGAGGCGCTGATGCTCGACCCGCATGGCTTCGTGAACACGACGAATGCCTGCAACTTCTTTATCGTGCGCAAGGGGGAGGTGTGGACCTCCACAGGGGACTACTGCATGAACGGCGTCACCCGGCAAAAGGTGATCGACCTCTGCCACGCCAACGATATCCCGGTCTTCGAGAAAAACTTCTCTCTTTACGAGGCCTACGGTGCCGAGGAAGCCTTCCTGACCGGCACCTTCGGCGCCCAGACGCCCGTGCGCAGCATCGACGGTCGGCACATCAGCGATGGCCCGGGGCCTGTGACGAAACGTATCCAGGCGCTCTACAAAGCGCTGATCGCGGAGGTGACGGCGGGTCGGTGAATAAGGCACTTTGTGGTGATCTGATAGTCTTTTACAGCGCCGTCGCGATGGGCAGAACAGGCCTCCGATGAGGGCAATGCAGAACGCTTTCGTGGAGAGTTCCGACGGCAGCGATTGCGATGCCGCTGTTGCTTCCGTCTAAGGCACCAGCTTTCTGCTGGGTTGGGGGCGATTATGTCACCCCCGAGGCTATCGCCTTCTCGGGCCTCAATCGCTCGACCAGAGCGGTTACAAGACGGCCTCCGACTCGCGGTCTAATTTCGCTAATTGAAAATTTTATACTGAGTGCGTATATATGTTTCGCGGGCAAGCGCTGGAGTAAATCCGAGTTGCCATCCGGCGGCAGCGTCCTTAGCGGCGTGATACAGGATCCAGGGGCCCGCGCCTAATCCAACTTTTGAACGAAGTTACGGACGACAGTTTTCGCAAGTGACTGGGCTGGGACGATGGTCAGCCCATGTCCCCAAATGTTTCCCTGCTTCTTCAAATAACGATCTTTGAAAAACTCAGCATATCTCGTCTCGGTGTCTCCGTATAGATTTGGTTCCAGAGCACAGTATGTTGCACTTGTGACTACATCAGCCAACTGAAGACCTGCACGTTTGCTATGATCTTCGACCTTGACGTCTTCTGGATTTAGTACATTCCAGTCAACAGACCTCACCGGCGGGATGACTTCTCTCCCATCTCGCATCAGAAATAGGTAGTCACGCATTACTTGATAGTCTGTTCCAGCTCTTTTGGAGAAAGTCACATTGAGCTTACATGGCCTTCTAGAAGCTGCACTTCGTCTTGCGCATGCTTCCGTTACGCGCTCAAGCAAGAAACGGACCAAGTAGTTGTATAGATGCCCCTTTTGTTTGTAGGCCGCAAAGGTCTTCGGCGGTAGGTTATGGATCGTCACTTTATCGGAGCAGATGACACAGGCACCGAATCTTTGCTCAGACAACATCCGGCAAGCTGCTACTTTTTGTTCGTGCTTGATTTTTTGGAAGTGCAGGTCCCGTCTTCTTTTGTGCGGGAACGTACTCATAATTTGGTCGCGCCATTGGGGCAGCAATCGGTCATTTTCTTGCGAAACAACTATGCCACCAATCATCAACCAATTTGATTGCGCGCTGTTCGGGTTCGCAGTCAGTTTGCCGAAGCCTTCATCCCCAGCTTCGTCGATGTAAAGGAAGTATTCGTCCAATAGCAAATCACCTCACAAACTTCTTGTGCTTCAACCGTTTGGGCTCCAGCGCATCCGCCCCCAGTCGCCGCTTCTTGTCCTCTTCGTAGTCCTCAAAGTTGCCCTCGAACCATTCCACGTGTGCTTCGCCTTCGAAGGCGAGGATATGCGTGCAGATGCGGTCGAGGAAGAAGCGGTCGTGGCTGATCACCACAGCACAACCCGCGAAATCGACCAGCGCATCCTCCAGCGCGCGCAGGGTTTCGACGTCGAGATCGTTCGTCGGCTCGTCGAGCAGCAGGACGTTGCCGCCCGATTTTAGGAGCCGCGCCATATGGACCCGGTTGCGTTCACCGCCTGACAGAAGGCCCACTTTCTTCTGCTGATCGCCGCCCTTGAAGTTGAACGACGAGCAATAGGCGCGTGAATTCACCTCCGCATCGCCGAGCTGAATGAGCTCCGCCCCGCCGCTGATCGCCTCCCAGACGTTGTGATCGGCGTTGAGATCATCGCGCGACTGATCGACGTAGGACAGATCTACCGTATCGCCGTATTCGATGTTTCCCGCATCGGGCTCAAGCTGACCCGTCAGCATCTTGAAAAGCGTGGATTTACCGGCGCCGTTCGGTCCGATCACGCCAACGATCCCGCCCGGCGGCAGGGAAAAATCCAACCCTTCCACCAGCTGCTTGTCGCCCATGTGTTTGGACAACCCAGAGACGTCGATCACCTTGGACCCGAGCCGCTGACCGTTCGGAATGACGATCTGCGCACGCGACAGTTTCTCGCGTTCCGACACTTCGGCCATCTCGTTATAGGCGTTGATCCGTGCCTTAGATTTGGCCTGCCGGGCCTTTGCGCCCTGACGCATCCATTCCAGCTCGCGCTCCAGCGTCTTCTGGCGCGACTTATCCTCGCGCGCTTCCTGCGCGAGCCGCTTGGCCTTCTGCTCCAGCCAGCTGGAGTAATTCCCCTCGTAGGGCATGCCGCGGCCACGATCCAGCTCCAGGATCCAGCCGGTGATATCATCGAGGAAATAGCGGTCGTGCGTCACGATCAGGATGGTGCCCTTATAGTCGATCAGGTGCTGCTGTAGCCAGGCGATGGTCTCCGCATCCAGATGGTTGGTCGGCTCGTCGAGGAGCAGCATGTCCGGTGCTTCCAGCAGTAGCTTGCAGAGGGCGACGCGCCGCGCCTCGCCGCCCGACAGTGTCGTGACATCCGCATCATCGGGCGGACAGCGCAACGCCTCCATCGACACGTCGATCTGGCTGTCCAGATCCCAGAGGTTTTCCGCGTCGATCTGGTCCTGCAGCTGGGCCATCTCGTCCGCCGTCTCATCGGAGTAGTTCATGGCCAGCTCGTTGTACCGGTCCAGGATCCCCTTCTTGTCGGCCACTGCCAGCATCACGTTCTCGCGCACCGTGAGCGCCGGATCGAGTTTCGGCTCCTGTGGCAGGTAGCCCACTGTGGCCCCTTCGGCGGACCATGCCTCGCCCTGAAACTCGGTATCCAGACCGGCCATGATCTTCATCAACGTCGATTTACCCGCACCGTTGACCCCGACGACACCGATCTTCACACCCGGCAGGAAGTTCAGATGGATGTTCTCAAAGCACTTCTTGCCACCCGGATATGTCTTGGACACGCCGGACATATGATACACGTATTGATAGGCCGCCATTGAATGCTCCTGTGCAAAAGAAGGGCTCGGGTCGTGATCAGATACAACCCCGACGACGCAGGTGCAATGGAGGCCGCGCGGACACGGCAGCATTGACAACCGCGCGCGCCCGACGTTCAAAAGAAGCGGATAGCAGACGAGGGCAACAGCCTGATGAAACAGGGGTTCCCCGTTGCCAGACCGGGCGAGGTCATCGGTCTCTTGGGTGGGTCGTTCGATCCCGCGCATGCCGGGCATGTGCACATCACCCGTGAAGCGCTAAAGCGGTTCGGGCTGTCGCGCATCTGGTGGCTGGTCAGCCCCGGCAATCCGCTGAAAGAGCGTGGACCCGCACCGCTGGAGACGCGGATCGCGCGGGCGCGCAAGCTGATGAAACACCCGCGCGTCCGGGTCACTGGGATCGAGGCGGCACTTGGCACCCGCTATACCGCCGCGACGCTGCAGGCGTTGCAAGCGCTTTATCCGGGTGTGCAGTTTGTCTGGCTGATGGGGGCGGACAATCTGGCGCAGTTCCACCGTTGGCAGGATTGGCACCAGATCATGGCCTCCGTTCCGGTGGGCGTGCTGGCCAGACCCGGCGACCGGATCTCCGCTAGAATGAGCCCGGCGGCCCGTCGTTTCGAGCAGGGGCGCCTGACCGGCGCAAGGGCGCAGCTTTTGGGACGGTCGCAGCCACCCGCATGGTGTTTCGTCAACGTCCCGATGATCTCCCAGTCCTCCAGTGCGATCAGGGCAGCGGGCGATTGGGAGACAGGTATGGGCGGTCTCACGGAAAATTAAACTCGCTGCAGTAGTGATACGGTTGTTTCTGTAAAAGTGCTGAGGTTTAGTTGCGTTATGAGTCCTAGGTTTATGTCCAAGATGCCGCGGCGTGCATTCCTGACAGGGGTCATCGCCGCGGGCGCTGGCCCGGTGCTTGGCGCAACCCCTGCTGTTTCCCTGCGGCCCCGGCTGCGTCCGGCGCGGGCGGTCGGGCCCGCGGCTCTGGCGGGTATGATCCGCGGTGCAGGTGTCAGCGGTCAGATCGCCTGCGCGGTGGCGGATGCGGAAACCGGTGAGATCCTGGAGGGGTATGCAACCGCCACGCGGCTCGCGCCCGCAAGCGTGACAAAGGCTGTGACGGCGCTTTACGCTCTCGAAACGCTGGGCTCCGATCATCGGTTCACAACGCGGGTCGTGGCGACGGGCAAGATCACTAACGGCATTCTTGCGGGCGATCTGGTGCTCGTGGGTGGCTGTGATCCGACGCTTGATACACGCGGGCTCGCAGCACTCGCCGAAGGGATGAAAGCCGCCGGTATCCGGGAAGTGCGTGGGCGCTTTCTGGTTTATGAGAATGCGCTGTCGCCGATCCGGACGATTGATCCTGATCAGCCGGACCATCTTGGGTACAGCCCCGCTGTGTCCGGCCTCGCGCTCAACTACAACCGTGTCCATTTCGAGTGGAAGCGTCAGGGGGCCAAGTACCTTGTGCGGATGGATGCGCGCACAGCGGGTTACCGGCCCGAGGTGCAAGTGGCGCAGATGCGCGTGGTGGATCGCGCCACGCCGGTCTACACCTATACGAATGGCGGCCAGCAGGATCACTGGACCGTGGCCCGCGGCGCGCTCGGCTCGGAAGGGGCGCGCTGGCTGCCGGTCCGCCAGCCGGGTCTTTACGCAGGCGACGTGTTCGCCACCCTTGCGCGCAGCCACGGCATCGTGCTGGGGGCACCGGAGCTGATCGAAGGCGCCCCGGTGGGAGAAGACGTAGCCACCGTGGACAGCCCGCCGCTGCGTGAGGTTTTGCAGGGGATGCTGAAGTACTCCAACAACCTCACGGCAGAGATGGTGGGCCTCGCCGCAACGGCACAGCGGGTGGGCCGCGCCCCGACACTGGCCACCTCCGCGCTGCACATGAACCTCTGGGCGATGCAGTCGCTGGGGATGGAGAGGCCCGGGTTCGCGGATCATTCCGGCCTTGGCAGCGCCAGCCGGATCAGCCCGGCGGATATGGTCCGGGGGCTGGCCGCCGTCCACCGCGCGGGGGCGCTGCGCCCGATCCTGAAACCGGTCACCATGCGGGACACCAAGGGTCGGCCCGTTGCGGACCATCCTGTCAAGGTGGTCGCCAAGACCGGCACGCTGAATTATGTCTCGGGTCTCGCGGGGTACATCAAGACAACCGGTGGCCGCGATCTGGTCTTTGCGATCTTCAGCGCCGACGAAGATGTCCGTGCGACCATCACCCGCGCCAACCGGGAACGCCCGGCAGGCGCCCGCGCGTGGGCGTCTCGCGCGCGACGGTTGCAACGGCGTCTGTTGTCCCGGTGGGGTACTGAAATCAGCGGATGATGACCCGGTGTGCTGCAGGGACGTCGGGCCGGTCGACGGGGTCAGATGCGTGGCAGCGCATTCTGGCACGGCCTCGTGTTACCGGTCATTGCGATGAACGGTTCCAATGAGAGAAGGGCAGCGACCGCTGCGCGTGCCTCCCGACATGTCGCCAGCAAGGTTCAACCCACCTCGGCAAGGCAAAGCGTTACAGGCTCGGCAACCAAAGGGCGATACCGGGGAACAGGATCAGCAAGGCCACCAGCACCAAGGAACAGCCGATGAAGGGGAAGGCGGAAGTGTAGATTGTCCGCATCGTCGTGCCTTTTGGCGCCACTCCCTTCATCACGAACAGCAGTAACCCAAAGGGTGGCGTGGTAAAGCTGATCTCCAGCGCCAACAGCATGATCAGCCCGAACCAGATCGGATCGAACCCCAGCGTCTGTGCGAGGGGGAAAAAGATCGGCACCGTAAGCAGCATGATGGAGATCTGCTCCATAAACATGCCCAGCAGCAACAGTACCGCGAACATTGCCAGCAGCATGGCAAGCGGTGCCAGATCGTAGGAGGTCGCCCATGTGATCAGCCCGCTGGAGGCACCGGAAAACGCCAGAAGCTGGCTGAACGTGGCGGAGCCGAAGACGATCAGATAGGCCATCAGCGTCACCTTGAGCGCGCCGATGACCGCCTTGCGGATCGCCTCCCACGTGAGGCACCGAAAGACGGCGGCCAGGATAAGGACCCCGAGCGCGCCAAAGGCCGCTGCCTCGGATGGCGTGATGAGCCCGTTGATCATGCCGATGACGATCAGCACCATCACCCCGATCATCGGGACGACTTCGCGCAGCAGCAGGCCGATCTTGGCAGCCAAGGACAGGGGTGTGACGTCGTAGGCGGGGGCGGCCTCCGGATTGATCCGGGTTTGCAGCCAGATCGTTCCGATGTAGAACAGCGCCAGAATGAGCCCGGGCACGACACCGGCGATCAGCAGGGCCGCGACATCAATCTGCGCCAGCGTCGCCAGCAAGACCGCCAGCGCCGAAGGTGGGATGATGATCGCCAGCCCACCGGTGCCCAGAATGGGACCAATGCTCATATGCGGCTTGTATCCGCGTTGCGTCATCTCCGGCACCATCAGCGAGCCCAGAAGCGCTGTCGATCCCATGGACGACCCCGACAGGGTGGAGAACGCCGTGCCGCCTAGTACGGTCGCGTAGCTCAGCCGCCCCGGCAGCCGCCCCAGCAGCCGGTCGATGGCGTTGAACATGCGCCCGCCCAGCCCGGTGTGAAAGAAGATTTCGCCCATGAGCAAGAACAGCGGGATTGGCACCAGCGCGTATTTCGTCAGTGACCCCAGACCGTTATTGAGCAGTTGCCCGATGCCACGTTCGCCCCCCATAAACACCCATGCACCGAGGATATTGGCCGCCAGAAAGGCAATCGCCACAGGCATGCCAAGCGCCATCAGCGCCATGATCGTGCCCACCAGCAGCGCCAGAGCCTCGTACCATTCCATTATTCGTGGATCCCGGCTTCACCGCTGTGCAGGATGTCCTGTCCGGCAACGAACCTTGCGAACTCCACCGCCATCAGGCCAAAACTCAGCGGAAAGGCGACGGTCAGGAGCCAGCGGGGATAGTAATAAGCGCGGGTATCCACGTCGCCGCGCGCGATATTGGTGAGGAAAAGCTCCGCCCCTTTCCACGCAAGCACGCCGCAGACAAGCACGCAGGCCGCGGCGACCAGACGGCTGACAATCCGGCGCAGCCGGGCGGGCAGAACGGCGGTGACCAATTCGATATGAACGTGGCCCCGCTCGCGCACCAGCCAAGGCGCACCCAGCATGGTCATGTAAAGCAGCCCGTATTCCGCGGAGGTAAAGAGCCAAGCAAAAGGCTGCAGCCCGAGGTTGCGCATCAGCACGGATGTCACCACCGATACCATCAGCCAGACGAGCGTCATGCCAGCGATGATCGCCATCGCGAAAAGCAGCGCGTCATAGGCTCGGCTCATGGGGCAGTCTCCGCGGGGCAAAAGAGAGGGGCCTGCGCATTGGCAGGCCCCCGAGGTATCAGTTGGCGCTGTCCAGATCGTAGAAGAGCTCGATCAGCCGGTCGTAGTTGTCGGTACCTCCGGGCTGCTCTGCCATCAGGTTTGACATCCGCTCCCAAGTCTTTTCGCGTGCGGCAGCCAGATAGTTGGCCTTGGCCTCTCCCTCCAGGGTGATGACCTGCATGCCTGCTTCTTCAAGCCGGGCGAAGTCCTCATCGCGTTTGACCTGCAGCGCCTCGACGCTGTCCTTCTCGTGCTGGATGGCCACGTCTTGCAGGATGGTGCGGGCCTCGTCGGACAGGGCGTTCCAGCTTTCCAGATTGACGATCACACCGAGGTCCGTGGAGAAAAAGCAAGGCTCGATCCGGTAGTTCAGAAACTCGTTCCATTTCAGGTCAATAAGGCCGATCTGGGTCCAGCCGGTCGCATCCACAACACCACGCTGCAGCGCAGCATAGACCTCGCCCGTTGGTAGGTCGATCACCTGCGCACCGAGGTAGTTTGTAAAGAAGGCGTTATAGACGTTGTTGCCGCGCAGCTTCAGCCCGTCCACCTCCAGATTGCCGTCGGCGTCAAAGGAGGGCGCGTCGCGGGTCCAGAGGTTGTAGCAAACGCCGCTGTCAAACCAACCGAGATACTTCAACCCCATCTTTTCCTGGTGGATCTGGTCGATGAGTTCGATGCCACCGTTCTCGCGGGTCTCCACCGCTGTCAGGTTGGAGGCGACCATGGCGTCCTTTTCCGGCAGCGCACCGCCGTAGAAGGATCCGGGGGTGTAGACCATGTCAACAATCCCGTCGCGCACCGCATCGGGCTGCTGGAACATGCCGATGGCTTCGGGTCCGCCACGCACGTCGATCTGTATGACGCCTTCGCCTGCCTCGTTCACCTTGTCCACGAAGGACAGAAAGCTTTGCGTGTAGATCAGCGTTTCGGGAAAGGCATGGACCGCCGTGATCGTCTCTTCTGCCTGCGCCAGCCCGGCGGCGAGGGTAGAGCCAGCGAGCAGCCCGCCAAGAAATGTCTTTTTCATTGTTTTCTCCACTGTTCGGGGTGTCATGTTACGTCTTTCGCGGAACCACCATGACCCCTGTTGATGCGCCGTCATGGCGCGTTTATCTGCTTTGCCGGCAGAGCACCGGGCATGGATTTGACATGAGCGTCTCTGAACGACGCAATCGCCGATTGGTGCTGCAGGGTCAGGTCAATATCATCCCACCCGTTGATCAGCTTGGTCCGCCAGCTCTCATCCAGCTGAAAGGGAATGCGCTGGCCGGCAAGGCTGATCCAACCGGCGGAGAGGTCGATGTCCACCGGCTGTGGGTCATCTTGCAATATTTCGGCCAGCGATTGCGCCTCTGCCTCCGAGACCCGCCCGGGCAGGAGACCATTGTTGACGGCATTAGCGGCGAAGATGTCGCCGAAACTCGGGCCGACGACGGCTCTGATCCCCGCATCAACCAGCGCGTAGACGGCAGCTTCCCGTGATGATCCGCTGCCGAAATTCCGGCCGACGACCAGCACGCAGACATCCTCGTGTCGGTTGAGAGGGAAATCAGGATGCGGTGCACCCTGTGCATCGCGCCGCAGGTCGTGCATCAGAAACCGGCCGTACCCATCGGCGCGTGGGGCCGACATGAAACGCGCGGGGATCAACTGATCGGTATCCAGGTTATCCATGGGTAACCTCAGGGCCGTGCCGCGATGGGTGCGCCAGCCCGCCATCAGACAGCCCGCCCTCTCAGCAGCGGCCGTACGTCGGTGATCGCCCCCGTGACCGCCGCCGCGGCGACCATGGCCGGTGACATCAAATGCGTGCGTGCCCCCGGCCCCTGCCGACCTCGAAAGTTGCGGTTGGTGGAGGATGCGCAGCGCTTGCCTGTCGCGACCGTGTCGCCATTCATACCGACGCACATGGAGCATCCCGCCGCCGCCCATTCGAGCCCGGCATCCGCAAAGATCCGGTCAAGCCCCTCCTCCTCGGCCCGTGCCTTGACCTGCGCCGAGCCGGGAGAGACGAGCCCCGGTACTTTGGCCCGGCGTCCGGCCAGAACGGCGGCGGCGGCGCGCAGATCCTCGATCCGGCCGTTGGTGCAGGACCCGATGAAGACCTGATCGACAGGCGTGCCCGCGATGGCAGCGCCCGCGCGCAAGCCCATGTAGTCGAGCGCCTGCTGCGCTGCCTCTGACCCGCCGGCCTGCAGGGTGTCGGGATCGGGGATCGTTGCGGTCACGGGCAGGGCCTGATCGGGGCTGGTGCCCCAGGTGACGGTTGGGGCGATGTCCCCGGCGGGCAGGCTCACGTCTTTTGCAAATTCGGCGTCGGTGTCCGAGCGCAGACCGGACCAATACGCCTGCGCATGGTCCCACGTGGCGCCTCTGGGCGCGTAGCTGCGCCCCGCGATGTAGTCAAAGGTTACCTGATCGGGCGCGACCATTCCCATGCGCGCGCCCCCTTCGATTGAGAGATTGCAGAGCGTCATCCTGCCTTCCATCGACAATGCCCGGACCGCGCTCCCCGTGTATTCGATGGCTGCGCCCTGCGCGCCGCCTGTCCCAAGCGCCGCAATCCAGTTCAGCGCGATGTCCTTGGCGCTGACCCCCGGACCCAGCACGCCGTCCACAGTGATCCGCATGGCGGCGGGCTTGCGCTGCCAGATCGTCTGGCTTGCCAGGACATGCGCCACCTCGGTCGCACCGATGCCGAAAGCTAGCGCGCCGAAAGCACCATGCGTCGACGTATGGCTGTCGCCGCAATTTATCAATAACCCGGGCAGGGTCAGCCCCTGTTCCGGACCGATCACATGAACGATGCCCTGCTCGGGGTCGTCCAGATCGAAGAGCTTCACCCCGTGTCGCGCTGCATTGTCACGCAGTGTCGAAATCATTCGGCCAATGTCCGGATCAGTCGGACCCGCGCCGCGCCGCGTCGGTGCGTAATGGTCCACCACGGCAAAGGTCAGCCCGGGCTCGGCAACAGCCATCCCGCGCGCCGC
This sequence comes from uncultured Roseobacter sp., assembly GCF_947496515.1. Lineage (GTDB taxonomy): Bacteria > Pseudomonadota > Alphaproteobacteria > Rhodobacterales > Rhodobacteraceae > Roseobacter. The sequence goes on from NZ_CANMDB010000009.1 coordinate 117,541, forward strand.
CAGCTTGGCGAAGGCATGGTGCGAGCCTTCGTGGACCAGATGCCGGTCTACCCAGAGCAGCGAAGTCCCGTCCTCGCGCTGGCGAATTTCATGTGCGGACCAAAGCCTGTCCAGCAGAGTGCGCGGCCCGCTCATGCAGAGGCCTCGTTCGGTTTGCCGATCACCGGTTCCCAATGCCGTGCCTGCTCGCTGCCGACACGGGCCAGCGGCATCTCCAGCTGAAACATATCCGGACGATACAGCGCGGCGAGGTATTCGACCCCGTTGCCGTTCACATCTCGGACCATGCGCCGCAGCGACAGCAGGGCGACACCAACGTCAACCGCCAGCGCCTCGGCAACCTCCGGTCCGGCGAGCGTTGCCGAAACCGTCTGATGCGCTTCGGCGATCTGCACCCCGCTGCGCTCCAACAGACGGAAAAGCGGTGTCGTTGCCAGATCGTTTTCAGAGTAGTTCTGCGCGATCCCGGCGGGCACATAGGTTGTCAGGTGGGAGAACGGCGTGTCGTCAACACTGCGGACCCGCGTGGCGATCTGTACTTGGTCCGCCGGGTTCAGAAGCATCGCCGAGGCGACAAACCCCGGCGCCGAGCCATAGGAGAAGGACAGGAGCCGGGCCGTGGTGTTCTGCCCGATATCCACAAGCTGGGGCATCAGCGTCGACAGGTTCATGGAGACAGGACCCGCAGACGTCGTCTTACTTCGTACAATCGTCCCGCTGCCTGCGCGCCGTTCGACTAGCCCTGCAGCTCTGAGACTTTCCAGGGCCCGCCGGATGGTCACGCGCGAGACGGAAAACTGTGCCGCCAGTTTCTGCTCTCCGGGCAGGTGATCGCCAGCGTTCAGGCGCCCGGCGGAGATCTCATCGTGCAGCGCGAGGTAGACACGACGTGCCTTTGCTCCTTCGGGGAGCATTGGTTCGACCACCGTGTTCATTGCACTAAGTCCTGGCTCATAGCCGCAAGAGTACAGTTGGTTCGACGAAAATCAAGCTTTTGTCTTAACAAGAGGCTATAAACGGTATTATAGAAAATACAGGTTTAGCGGTTGGAGGGGCAGAATGGCCGTTGTCGAACTTCGGATTGGTCAGGATTATGGTCCTGATGCGGAAAGCCGATTGAGTGCTGCTTTGACCGACGCGGTGCGCGAGGCGCTGCCCACAACACCGGACGAGATCGAGGTCAAGATCCGCAAAGCGCCGATGGCAGAGACCGTCGCAGAGGCTGTTCCCGCAGGTCAGCTTGATCCGGCAACCGTCGCCCGGCGATTTCTGGCAGCGATGGAGCGGCGCGAGATCGCGACCGCCCGCGCCATGGTGACCCAAGATTTTACCATGCAGTTTCCCGGAGCACCGCAGATCACGGACCTGCGCCGTCTGGTTGAATGGTCCGCCTCGCGCTACCGGCATGTGACCAAGACCTACAGCCGTTTTGACGTGCTGGACGTTGGCGGGGTTTCGGCCGTGGTCTATTGCACCGGTACGCTTTCGGGCGCCTGGCCGGACGGCACCCCATTTGACGGCATCCGCTTCATCGACCGGTTCGAGATCGAGGGTGGCAAGATTGTCCGGCAGGAGGTTTGGAACGACATAGCGGAGGCCCGGGCGCGCAGATGAGCGAGATTGATCCCATTACCCTGTCAGTGCTCGCCGGTCGGATGGAGCAGATTGCTGACGAGATGGATGCGACGCTCTTTCGGGCGGCGTTCAACCCGATCATCGCGGAGGCGCATGACGCCAGCCACGGTCTTTACGCCGCGGATACGGGCGACACGCTGGTGCAGGGAAAGTCGGGCCTGCCGATCTTCGTGGGTGTGATGTCCTTTGCGGTGAAGGCGGTGATCGACAAGACCGCAGCGGAGGGTGATCTGCAGGATGGCGACATCTTTATCTTCAATGACGCGCATATCGGCGGGACGCATTTGTCGGACATGCGGCTGGTGCGGCCCTATTTCCATGAGGGTCAGCTGTTCTGCTACCTCGCATCCGTCGGGCATTGGCATGACGTGGGCGGTGCCGTGCCCGGCAACTACAACCCTGCGGCCACGGAGGTGTTTCAGGAGGCATTCGTGCTGCCACCCGTACGGCTGGCGCGGGCGGGCGAGATCAACCAGGACATCATCGACATCCTGATGCGCAATACCCGGCTGCCGCAATCGGCCATGGGGGATCTCAACGGGCAGCTGGGGGCGCTGGATCTCGGGGTGCGGCGGATGGATGAGCTGTTGGACGAATACGGTGCGGAGACTGTGCATGCTGCGCTCGATGCGCTCGGCCACCGGGCAGAGGCGTTGATGCGCGCGGAACTGGCCGCTTTGCCGGATGGTCGGTGGGAAGCTGAGGACTTCCTCGACAATGACGGGATCACCGATGAGCCCTTGCCCATCAAGGTGGCGCTGGAGATTGATGGCGACCGCATGGTGCTGGATTTTGCAGGCTCTGCGCCACAATGTGCAGGCCCGGTGAACATCGCCTTGCCGACCACCGTTGCCACCGCCTATGTGGCCATCAAGCACATGTTTCCGGCCCTGCCCGCCAACGCGGGCGTGATGCGTCCCATCGACGTGCGTGTGCCCGAGGGGGCGATCCTGTCCGCGGCATTTCCGGCCCCGACCGGCGGGTATACGGAGACGATCCTGCGGATGATCGACGTGATCTTTTCCGCCTTTGCGGGGGCTGCGCCAACGCGGGTGGTGGCCCATGCCTACGGGACGATCAATGCGCTGTCGATTGCCGGAAAACGCAAGGGCGGTCAGCCTTGGGTGATGTTCAGCTTTTACGGCGGCGGGCACGGCGGCTCGGTGGAGGGCGACGGGCTGAACCATGGCAATGCACCGATTTCGACTGCCACGATCCCGCCGATGGAGATCCTGGAGGCGGCTTATCCGGTGATGTTCCGTCAGTGGGCTTTGCGTTCGGACAGTGCTGGAGCAGGGGCGCATCGCGGCGGTGTGGGGGCTGTCTACGAGATTGAAGTGCTGGAGGAGAACGGGGCCGAAGCGTTCCTCTTTGGTGAGCGGGGGCGTTTCGCGCCGAAGGGGATCGCGGAAGGTGGCGACGCGGCTCTGAACTGCTTTTCGTTCGAGCAGGACGCGGGTTGGGGCACTCCGCCATTGGCCTCGAAGATGCGCGGCATCACGCTGCGCCAGGGGCAGGCGGTACGGCTGGAGACGCCGGGGGGCGGTGGCTACGGTCCGCCGCAGGCGCGCGCGCCGTCAGCGGTGGCGCTTGATGTGGCGCGCGGGTTGGTCAGCGACACCGCTGCGGATGAAACCTACGGCCCGGCGTGGCGCGAGGTCCGCACGTGAGCGGGCGGATGATCGGTGTCGACGTGGGCGGGACCTTCACGGATGTCTTTGTGCTGGATGAAACAGATGGTACTGCCGCTGTCGCCAAGGTGCCCACAACCCGTCCTGACCAGTCGGGGGGCTTTCTCGACGGGATCGCGCGCAAGGTGTCCGATCTCTCGGGGATCTCGGTCGTCGTGCACGGCACCACCGCTGGCACCAATGCGCTGTTGGAGCGCAAGGGGGCAAGGACCGGCGTCATCTGCACCGAAGGCCTGCGCGATGTGCTGGAAATGCGCCGCCGGGACCGGCCCCGCACCTGGGGTCTGCGCGGGGATTTCGAGCCCGTCGTGGACCGCCGCGACCGATTGGAAGTGCCGGAACGCACGCTCGCCGATGGCTCTATCCGTACCGCCGTGGATCTGGACGCTGTGCGTGCCGCGGCAAAGACCCTGCGCGCGCAAGGCTGCGAGGCCATCGCCGTTCTATTTGCCAACGCCTACGCCAACCCGGCCAATGAGGCCGCGGCAGTTGCTGCGGTGCGCGAGATCTGGCCCAACGCTCATGTCTCCGCCTCCTCCGAAATCCTGCCGGAGATCCGGGAGTTCGAGCGGTTCTCGACGACAGCGCTCAACGCCTATCTGCAGCCGGAGGTTTCGGGCTATCTGGACCGTTTGGAGGGCGCTCTGAAAGCGGGCGGTTTCGCGGGCGAGTTCATGATCGTGCAATCGAACGGCGGTGTCATGGCGGTCGAGACCGCGTGCCGTCTGCCGGTTCGCACGGCGCTGTCCGGCCCCGCGGCTGGGGTAATCGCTGCGGGCTACATCGCGTCTGAGGCGGGGTTCGACAACGTGATCACCGGCGACATGGGCGGCACCAGCTTTGATGTCTCGCTGATCGCGGAAGGCGCGTCGATGCTGTCGGCGCAAACCTCCATCGACTTCGGCATGGTCGTGCGCACGCCGATGATCGAGATCACGACCATCGGCGCGGGCGGAGGCTCGATCGCCTGGGTGGACAAAGGTGGTCTGCTGAACATCGGACCCGAGAGCGCGGGGTCTGACCCTGGCCCGGTGGCCTACGGGCTGGGCAACGACCGGCCCACCGTGACCGATGCCAACGTGGTGCTAGGGCGGATCGACCCCGACAACCCCATCGGGGGCAAGCTCGAACGTCTTGATGTCGAGGCCGCCGGGGCTGCCATTGACACCCATGTGGCGCGTCCGCTGGGGCTCGACCGACTGGCCGCGGCGGAGGCGATCCTGCGGGTGGCCAACTCGCGCATGGCTGGGGCCATCCGGCTGGTTAGCATCGAGCGCGGCTTCGATCCCAAGCGCTTTGCCTTCATGCCCTTTGGTGGGGGCGGCGCGCTGCACGCAGGTGCCATGCTGGCGGAGGTTGGCATCGCACGCGCCATCGTGCCGCGTTACCCGGGGGTAACCTCGGCCATGGGCTGTGTGATTGCCGACATGCGCCAGGATTTTGTGCAGACGATCAACACCGGGCTCGCCGGTCTGGACGAGGCCGCGCTGGGCCGCTTCATGCAGGCCCATGCGGACGATGGCATGGCGTTGCTCGACGCCGCGCGCACCACCTTCGAGGCGCGCCGTGTCCAGTTCGAGCTCGACATGGCCTACGTGGGTCAGACCCATACGGTGCCCGTTCCGCTTGAGGTCACGGTCAGCGCGGGCCGGATCACCCCGCCCAGCCGGTTGCAGATCGCGGAGGCTTTCGATGCGACCTATCAGGCGACCTTCGGTCGGCTTCTGAAAGACGGCACGCGGCGGATCCTCAACCTGCGCAGCGCTGTCATCGGTACCCGGCCAAAGTTCGATCTGATGACGCTGGCACCGGATGCAGGCGGCGCCTTTGAACCAAAGGCCACCCGTCAGGTGCACTTCGGCGATGCCTGGCACGCGACCGCGATCTACGACCGGCTGGCCCTGCCCGCGGGAACCGTCCTCAACGGCCCTGCGATCCTGGAACAGCCGGATACCACGGTGCTGGTCGAACCCGGTCTGCGCGCCAGTATTGATGATTTCGGCAACACCATCCTCGCCCCGAAGGAGGCGCTTTCATGAGCGAGCCTGCACATTGGGATCTGTCCCGGACCGCCCTGCTGACGATCGATCTGCAGAACGATTTTCTGCACCCCGAGGGGGCCTATGGCCGTGCAGGGCAAGGGGCTGACAGCATCGCCGCCCTGCCGCAAAGGATCGCGCCGCTGGTAGCAGCGCTGCGGGCGCGGGGCGGGTGCTATATCTCCGCTCAGTTCACGCTGGTGCCCGACGCTGCCGGAGAGCCGTTGATCGCGCCGCATCTGAAAAAACTGCGACCGTTTCTGGGACGCGGCGATTTCGCCCCCGGCAGCTTCGGTCATGATCTGGTCGAGACCTTGGCACCCGCGGATTTCACCTTGGAAAAGGTTGCCTATTCCGCGCTCTACCAGACCCGGCTGGAATACATCCTGCGCGCGGTCGGCATCGACCACCTGATCGTCGGCGGTATCGTCACCAACGGCGGCGTCGCCTCGACCCTGCGGGACGCGCATCTGCGCAACATCGAAACCTGTCTGCTGACCGATGGCAGTGCCGCCTTTCGCGACGAGGTGCATGCGGCGACGCTGCTGTCGCTCGGCACGGTCACGCATCAGATGAGCTGTGCGCGGGCGCTGGGCTGGCTGGAGGGCGGGGTATGAGCCTGCGCGCACGGATCGCCTCCGATGAGATCCTTGTGGCCCCCGGGGTTTACGACGGGCTCACCGCGGCGATTGCCGCGTCAGCGGGGTTCGAGGCGCTCTATCTCAGCGGGGCGGCGGTCGCCTACACGCGGCTGGGGCGGCCTGACATCGGGCTGACCTCGGTCACCGAGATGGCGGACACGATGACGCTGATCGCGGACCGGACACCCCTGCCGGTGATCATCGACGCGGATACGGGCTTTGGCAACGCGCTCAACGCGCAGCGGACCATGCGGCTTTATGAGCGGGCGGGGGCCGCGGCATTGCAGGTGGAGGACCAGAGCTATCCCAAGCGCTGCGGGCATCTGACCGACAAATCCCTGATCCCCGCGGCGGAAATGGCGGGCAAGCTGCGCGCGATGGCGGATGCGCGACAGAGCGAAGAGACGCTGATCATCGCGCGCACCGATGCCATCGCGGTAGAAGGGTTCGACGCCGCCATCGACCGGGCGGAGCGGTATCTGGAGGCGGGTGCCGACGTGCTGTTCGTTGAAGCACCACAGAGCAGCGACCAGCTGGGCCAGATTGCGGGGCATTTCGCAGGGCGCATCCCGCTACTCGCCAACATGGTGGAGGGCGGGGCGACGCCGATCACCGGGGCGGGGGCACTCCAAGAGCTGGGGTTTTCAATCGTGATCTTTCCGGGCGGCATCGTCCGGGCGCTGGCGCACACCGCAGAGGCGTATTACGCCAGCCTGCGCGAAAACGGCAGCAACCGCCCTTTTGCCGACCGTATGCATGACTTCGACGGGCTCAACGCAGTGATCGGCACGCCCGAGACGCTGGCGGAGGGGCGGCGCTATGACGGAAATGACGGCTGACATTGCCGCGCCACCCGCGGCGTTCGATCTGGACTGCGAAACGCTGATCGTCGGGGCGGGGGCGTGCGGGCTGGTGGCAGCACTTGCCGCCCATGAGGCCGGGCAATCGGTGCTGGTGATCGAGGCGGACCCCGTGCCAAGTGGCTCCACCGCGCTGTCGGCAGGGCTGATCCCCGCCGCAGGCACGCGCGCTCAAGCGGCCGCGGGGATCGTGGATGACGCCCGGCGCTTTGCCGAGGACATTCAGGCCAAGGCAGCCGGAGAGAACGACCCGGATCTGGTGGAGCGGTTGGCCGCGCAGTCAGGCCCCGCAATTGATTGGCTGAGCACGCGCTACGGGTTGCCCTTTTCGGTCGTGGCGGACTTCGATTATCCGGGCCACAGCCGCCGCAGGATGCACGGGCTGCCGAGCCGCGCGGGGACCGAGCTGATCGACAGCCTGCGCAGCGCTTGCGAGGCTGAGGCGCTCGACATCATTTGCGAGCGGCGGGCGCGCAGGCTCTACCACGCGGACGGTCGGGTGCGCGGTATATGCGTGCGGCGTCCCGACGGCGGGGAAGAGACGATTGGCTGCGAAAAGCTGATCCTCGCGTGCAACGGGTTCGGCGGCAACCGCAGGCTGGTCTCCGAACACATGCCGGAGATCGACGGTGGGCTGTGGTTCGGCCACGACGGCAACCGGGGCGAGGCGGTGCTCTGGGGCCGGGCGCTCGGCGCCGATCTGATGCATCTGGGTGCGTATCAGGGGCACGGCAATGTGGCCCACCCGCACGGCATTCTGATCACCTGGGCTGTCATCAGCGAAGGCGGTGTGCAGGTGAACCGCGACGGCGTGCGCTTCTGGAACGAGGCGCAGGGCTATTCCGAAGCAGCCCGCGCCGTTCTGGCCCAGCCCGGGGGAGAGGCCTTCAGCATCTTTGACGTCCGCATCGCCGGGATTGCCCGCCAGTTCGAGGATTTCCGCCGGGCAGAGGCTGGGGGTGCGATCCGCGTAAGTGACACAGTGGAAGGGCTCGCGGTGAGCCTTGGCCTGCCTGCCGACGCCTTGGCCGAAACGCTGAGCGGTTTGCCGCAGAACGGCAGCGACAGGTTCGGGCGCAGCTTTGGCGGCGCGGCGCTGGCACCGCCATTCTGCGGCGTGCGGGTGACAGGGGCGCTCTTTCACACGCAGGGCGGGTTGCGCACGGACGAAAATGCCCGGGTCCTCAGGCCCGACGGCACCGCGTTCGAAAACCTGCATGCAGGCGGTGGCGCGGCCTGCGGTGTGTCGGGCCGAGGCGATAGCGGCTATCTCTCTGGGAACGGGCTGTTGAGCGCTGTGGTGCTGGGCAGGCTGGCCGGGCAGGCGCAGATCACACGCTGAGGTGCATTGCACCGGGCGCTGTAAGGGCCGAAAGCACCTCGGCGGGCGAAAGTGGTGCAAGATGCCCCCGACCTTTATGCGCGGCGCCCGACGTCGTGCCTCACCCTTTGCGTGCCAGCCTTGCCGGCAGGGCGAGGCCTTTTCGGAGGCAGACTGAACTCCCCCAGCCCCTTATAGAGTCGCGTTCCCTTTACTTGATAAAAAGAATCAATTAACCGCGATGCAAGCCCAGCCCGTCGCCAGGTATTTCATCAATTAAATACTTGGGGGACTGAAAATGGGACGTGTAAATACGCGCGGGGTTGAGGGCATTTTGCTCGGAGACCAGAGGCTGGATCAGCTTTTACTACTGCAAGACAGCGACGGGGATGGCACAGCAGAGGGCGAAGCGACGGTGTTTTTCGACGCCTCCAACGCCAGCGGGATCGAGACACCTACGAACAATATCTTTGCTGTCACGCAGATCGCCGATGGATCCGTAATGATCGGCGACGGGACCGCGGATGCGGTCTTTCGTCTGACGGACCTGAACCGCGATGGCGATGCGCAGGACGCGGGCGAGGCGGTGGTGTGGTTCTCTTCGGAGAATGCGGCGGGCTTCTCGACCGTGACACCCAACGGGGTGGCCGAAGGCGGCGACGGTGCGATCTACATCGCGAATGCGGGCACGAGCAGCGTACCGCAGGACGCGATCTACCGGACGCAGGACATCAACGGCGACGGGGATGCGAATGATGCAGGAGAGGCGACCGTCTGGCTCGACGTGACCATACTGACTGATACGCCCGTGCCCTTCGATCTGAACTTCTTCGGCGATGTGGCGTATCTCACCGATCTTGTGGGCGGTGGCACCGACACACTCTGGCGCATCGAGGATACGGATGGGGATGGTGCCATCTCTGCCGATGAAGCGCGGGCCTTCATTTCGGATGATATGAGCTTTGGCGCGCCGGTTGATATTGCCCATACGGTCGCCGCAGATGGGTCCATCTACACGAGCACCTGGATTGAGGATGGTGGTTTCAAGGTTTACCGACTGACGGATGTGGATGGCTCCGGCCAGATCGACCAGCAGTTCGAGGCCATCGAGGTCTGGAACGACAAGGCCATGGTCGGCGAGAGCCTGGCAGAGATTGGCTTTTCACTCGCCGCCGGGCCGGACGGCACACTCTTTGTCACCGCCAACAGCTTTGCCGGTGACAGCACGGTGCTGGCCTTGGAGAACCTCAACGGGGACGGCGATTTCCTTGATGCGGGCGAGACGACCCTCTTTGCCAGCAGCGCTTATGACGGGCAGTTGGTCCGTGCGCGCGCAGTCGAGGCCTATCAGGGCGAGCCCGCCCCGGTGCTCAGCAGCCTGGGCGCTGGCAACCACTTCTCCATCTTCCTGCAGGACGGTGTGCTCTACAGCTCGGGGGAGAACATCGTCGCCCAACTGGGCAACGGGGCCATTGGGTTCGACGTCAAGGCGCCGCGCCCTGTGGAGATGCCCGACGGTGTCGCGGAAGGGATCGTCTCGGTCTCTGCCGGGCTTCTGCACAGTACGTTCCTGACAGAGGATGGCGATGTCTGGGCCTTCGGTTTCAACAACCGCGGCCCGCTGGGGCTGGGCGATGAAGAGCCGCGCACGGAGGCGGTGAAGATCGCCGCCCTTGATAACGTCACGATTGTCGCCATCGAGAATGGCAACGGGTTTTCCTTCGCAGTCGCAGCCGATGGCACGCTCTATGGCTGGGGGAACAACAGCAATGGCCAGCTTGGGCTGGGCGATCAGGACGAACGCCTGAGCCCCGTGGTGGTCGAGGCATTCGCCGGGCAAAAGGTTGTTGCTGTGGCGGCCGATGTCTCTCACACGCTGGTACTGACAGATGATGGCGCGGTCTACGCCATGGGCAGCAACGTCGATAACCAGGTCAGCCGAGAAGAGGACCGCCGCGTGCTGGAGCCGGTGCTCGTTGCGGACCTGCCCGATGATATTGTCGGGGTAAGCACCGCTGGCCGAACCTCCTACGCGGTGACCGCGGATGGCCGCGTCTTTGGCTGGGGGCAGAGCGACGAGGGCCAGCTGTTGCAGGGAACCGACAACGGCGACGGCACTTTTACCAGCGACGAAGCAGACGTGCCGGTTCCGGTGGAGCTGACGGCTCTGCCCGAGGGGATCATCGACGTGCAGGGCGGTGCCCGCTGGGCGGTCGCGCTGACCAGCGATGGCGATGTCTATGCCTGGGGTCCGAACGACGAGGGGCCGACAGGCGGTCTGGACGGTGATCCCACGCTTGAGAGCGACGTGAGCTTTTATCCGACCAAGATCGCGGAGCTGGATGACGTGAATGTGGTCGAGATCGAAACCGGCCCGAATTCCATCCTCGCCGTGACCAGCGACGGCCGTGTGTTCGGTTGGGGATCCAACAGCGACGGACGACTTGGCTTTGCCTCCGACGGGCCGCTTTACACCCCGGTGGAGATTGACCTGACCGCGGACGCGCCGCTTTGGCTGGTTTCGGCGACCCCGGCAGATAATGCCGGGGATGTGGAGACCGACGCAGCCCTTACCCTGACCTTTACCGAGGAAGTGACCCTTGGGAAGGGGGCGGTGACCTTGGTCAATCGCGACACCGGTGAACGCATTGAGATTGACGTCACAGATCCCCGTCTGGTGCAGGTCGATGGTGCAGAGGTGACGGTCACGCCGCCAGAACACCTCGCCCAGGACAGTCGCTATGCCATCGAGATCGAGCCGGGGGCATTCGTCGACAGCGCGGGCCAGGCCTACGCCGGGATTGCGGAGGGTGATACATCCACGTTCAACTTCGGCACTGCGGATGAGGCGACCGGGGATGATGTTCGCACCCTGGGGACCATGTCCGGTGAGCTGTTGCGTGCCGGTGCGGGCGATGACCGCCTGTTTGCCTTTGCGGGCGATGACATCGTCAGTGGCGGCGCGGGAGATGACATCTTGCACGGCCACTACGGTGATGACCGGCTTTTGGGAGGGGACGGAGACGACCAGCTGCTCGGTGGCTACGGCGACGATACCATGCTGGGTGGCGCGGGAGACGACCAGCTTTACGCCAGCTACGGTGATGACACCCTGTCCGGCGAAGAGGGCAACGACATCCTCTACGGCGGCCGGGGCGATGATACGCTCTCGGGCGGTGACGGGAATGACCAGATGTTCGGTGGCTTCGGTGCCGACAGGCTGGAAGGAGGCTCGGGCAATGACATGCTCTCAGGCGGGCTGGGCGCCGACGTCTTTGTCTTTGGTATCGGACACGACGTGATCACCGATTTCGACGGTGATGGCGAGCAGGCGGATCTGATCGAGATTGCCGTGGCCGGTATCGGCGATTTCGTCAGTCTTGCAGCATCGGCAATTGAAGTAGATGGCTCTGTCCGCTTCATCTTCGATGAGAACACCAGTTTGGCGTTGCGAGAGGTGTCGATCGCGGAGCTAGAGGCGGAGATGTTCGCGTTCGTCTAGTCCGCCAAAGTGACGTGCCCATCGCCTGTAGCGGGATGCCAACAGGTGATGGGCTGACGTCAGAGCCAAGGCTCGCAGCCGGCGGAAGACTGCGTAAGATGAGGACAATTGGCGCTCTGGCGCTCAACGGTACCAAATCGACGGTTCCCAGAGGTGTGCGGCAATAAGGCAGCGGATGATGCTTGCGGTAGTAATCGTGCTTTGGCACATAGGGCCAGATTTCTACCAGTGCCACCTTATCGGGAAAGACATCATTGCTATGAAAAAACGGGTCATGATCGTTGGGTCGGGGTTTCGTGGATTTTGCGATGCGCTTCATCTGCTGGATAACCCGGACGTCGAAATCCACATTCTCGACAGCGCGCCATTTTTTGGCGGCGTCATGCATTCCCTTGATATACAGGGGTTTTCCGTCGACAAGGGCGTGCACATCTTTGACTCCATTCCCGTGGCACTTGCCGATGTGGTGACGGAGATCATGGACGGGCAAGTGCACGAGATTGATTTCGTTTCGGCCTCTGCATTCAACAACAAGGTCACGCCTGGCTTCTCGCTGCCTGATCTTGCCTCGCTCGATGACAGCGCGGTCAAGGAGAAGATTCGCGCGGAGCTTTTGGCGCTGGCGAGCAATGTGCCATCGACGCTTGCGGGTACGCTGCAGGAGCTTTTCGCACAGCGCTACGGGCGGACGGCGGCTGAAATCTTCTCTGCTATCTTCCAGAAGGTGTACGGGATTTCGGCGAGTGAGGTCGAAGCGACGGCCATCGCGCAGACCTCCATGGGCCGGTTGAAGTTCCTCGATGACCCGGACATGCTCGATCTCAAGAAAGATCCGTTCCTTGACACGGTTCTTGCGGCGCGGCGCAAGGCTGTGGGCAAGGTCGATGACTTTGTGTCGATCTACCCCAGCGACGGGGACGCGATGAAGGGCTGGTGCAATCGTGCTGTCGGCTGGCTGAAAAGCAAGGGCGTGCGGATCACTCTGGGCCAGAAGATCACCACGATTGTCGAAACTGATGCCAATGTGACAGTTCACACTGACAAGGATGTGTTTGAGGTCGATACTCTGATCTGGTCCAACGACAGCCTGCGTGCTCTGGGCGCGGCGCTGGACATCCCCGGCGATGTCGATGGGCATCAGTACGGAACACCAATGCTGTTCGCGACGCTGCTCACCCAGGCCGACAAGGTGCGCGATCTGACCTATCTGCAGAACTTCGATCCCGACCAGCTCACGTATCGCAGTGCAGCGTCGGGTCGGTTCAGCCATCAGGTCCGCGCCGATGGCGTATCATTTGTGACCTGCGAATGCCCGGCAGAGATTGGTAGTGCGTATTGGAATGATCCCGAAAGCCTCGGCGCCGATGTCTGGGCGGAGATCAAGGAGCTTGGTGTCGTGGATGCCGATGCGGAACTGGTCGCGGCAGACATCAAACGCATTCCGGTATCGTTCAAGCTGGCCAAGCTGGGATATGCAGACGCGTTCAAAACCTTCCACGCCGATGTGGCGAACCGACACGACAAGGTGGTTCTGCGCGATGTCGTGCCATTCTTTCGCCGGGACATCTACCTTGATTCAGCCCATCTGTCCGAGTTGGTCGCCTGACCGACATGGCGCCCGGCAAACGCATTCTGCTGGTATCGCTGGGAAGCATCGGGCGCCGCCATCTGCGCAATATCAAAACTCTCATGCCGGGTGCGGAGCTTTGTGTTTGGCGCCATAAACCGGGCCCGGCACCGGCGGAGGCACGTGGTTTGCAGGTGGTCCATACCGCCGCCGATGCGCTGGCCTTCGCGCCCGATGCGGTGCTTGTCTCATCCCCAGCTGCCAAACACGCCGCGCAGTGCAGCCCCTTTGCCGAGCGCGGCGTGCCGATCTTTGTGGAAAAACCTCTCGAGACGTCGGTGGACAAGCTCGCAGGTCTTGAGGCTGCGTTGCAGCGGGGGCAGGGGCTGCTCTTTGTCGGCTATGTCCTGCGGTTTCAACCGATCATGGCCTTTTTGAAGGATGCGCTTGCGTCAGGTTGCGTGGGCGAGATCAGGACCGCGCAGATTTCAACGGGCCAGTACTTGCCGGACTGGCGGCCCGGCAGTGACTACCGCGATGGCGTCAGCGCCCGCGCGGATCTGGGTGGCGGTGTACTGCTGGAGTTGAGCCATGAGCTGGACTATGCGCGGTGGTTCTTTGGTCACCCACGAAGCGTTACGGCTGAGACTGCGCGCCTGAGCGGGCTTGAGATGGATGTGGAAGATCACGCCAGCATCATTCTTGGGTATGATCAGCGCCAGATCACGGTCAGCGTCGATTTTCTCCAGCGGGTGCCCTGCATGACCCTGAAGGTCGTGGGTTCAGCGGGCACGTTACACGCTGACCTGATCGAAGAGACCGCCGTTATTGCCACGCCCGACGGGCAGCAAGACTTGACCACGCCCAAGATGGAGGCTGGCAATGATATGTACCTGTGCCAGTTCGACGCGTTTCTCGACCGGGCCTTTGACGATTACGTGCCTCAGTACGACGCCAGCGAAGCGGCGGATTTCGCCCGTTTCGAGGACGCCCGCGCGGTATTGGAACTGGTGGATGCGGCACGTCAGTCGAGCCTTTCCGGAAAGCGGGTGAGCCTGTGATAACCACGGATCACACCGCCTTTGTGTTCTGCCGGGGCGGGTCAAAAGGGATCAAGGACAAGAATATCCGCCCCGTGGGCGGCACGCCGCTCGTGGCCCGTGCGATCGAGGGCGCCTTGGCGTCGCGCTATATCTCCCGCGTGGTGGTTTCAACGGACAGTGCTCAGATCGCGGATGTGGCACGGGATGCCGGTGCCGATGTCCTGCCGCGCCCCGCTGAACTGGCAACCGATACCGCGGGGGAGCTCCTTGCATGGCGGCACGCCATAGAGGCGGAACGCTCACGTCTGGGCGATGTGTTTATCTCCCTGCCCGCCACATCGCCTCTGCGAAGCGCCGAAGACATCGACGCGGCTGTCGAGGAATTTCATCGCGGCCATTGTGACATCGTTTTCGGTATCAGCCCCAGCCATCGGTCGCCCTATCTCAATATGGTCAAACGAGACGAGGACGGTCTGATTTCGCTCCTTACGCCGGGCATGAAGGCTGTGCGCCGTCAGGACGTCCCCGCCGTGTATGACATCACCACCTGCGTCTATGTGGGGGATGTGGACTATCTGGAGCGGTGTGAGAGCCTGATGGAGGGCCGGGTGGGATCGGTCGAGATACCTGCGCACCGGGCGCTCGACATCGACACGCCCTATGATCTGCATCTTGCCGATCTGTTATTGCGCCAGCCATTCGAGGAGACCTCATGAGCCCGACCATGAAGGACAATGTTGTGCTGATCACCGGCGGTGGTGGCCATATCGGGCGCGCTACAGGCGCAGAGCTTGCCAAGCAGGGGTGCCATCTGGCGATACTGGACCGGGCGGGCCCGCACATTGACGCCTTTTGCGCGGAGATGACCGCCGCTCACGGGATCACCTGCAACCTGATCGAAGCGGACCTGCGCGATGCTTCCTGCTTTGATGCGGTGGCGGCCGAGGTCAAGGACCGCTTCGGGCGGCTTGACGGCTTGGTGAACAATGCCGCCTTCTACGATGATATGCCGGGCTGGGGTGTACCGTTTGACGAAGAAGGCTACGACGCCTGGCAGGCGGTCATGCAGGTCAATCTGCTGGCGCCGTTCTTTCTGAGCCAGAAACTGACGCCGCTGTTGCGGGCGCGGGATGCCGGTGCCATCGTCAATGTGGCCTCGATCTACGGGGTCGTGGGGCCGGATCACGGCCTTTATGCCGGGACGGTCATGACAAACCCCGCGGCCTATGCTGCCTCTAAGGGAGGGTTGATCGCGCTCAGTCGCTGGCTCTCAACCGTGTTGGCACCCGATATTCGCGTCAACACTGTGACTCCGGGCGGCGTGGAGCGGGGCCAGAACCCCGAATTTCTCGCCCGATATGAGGCGAAGACACCCATGGGGCGGATGGCGACCGAAGACGATGTGGCCTACGCGATCGTATCGCTGCTCGACCCGCGCGCAAGCTACATCACCGGCCAGAACCTGATCGTCGATGGTGGCTGGACCGCCTGGTAGCGGCCGCATGTGGCGTCAGCTGGCCTGCTCCAGCCTGTGCAAGATCAGATCAGCGATGGCCTCCGACGCGATCTGCGCTGGAAAATGATGCTCGATCCTCGACTTTATGGATCGCCATTCGGTGGTGTCTGCCAGCGCTGTTTCAATCACTTGCGCCAGCTCCGACATCTCCGGCACGCCCCATGCGGTGCCCAGAGAGGCAAGCGGCATGTCGGGGTGTTTGTCTGGCTCCAATTGAAGGAGCTTTTGCCGCAGGATGACCGTCTCCAGTGCCACGGTTGACGAGCGCGCGATGACACCTTCGACGTTGCGCAAGAGGTCATGAAGCGGCTGGTGACGGGCCAGAACGCAGGCGGCACGCTCTGATACGATACGTTCGTGCGGCCCTGGATCCTGCGACGGATGAGGACGGATGGCGAGGATCACCCCTGCTTGTTCCGCGGCGTCGGCGCAGGCTTCGAGCTGAGCTGCGACTTGCGCTTCGGTTTGGGTGTGGCTGGCGTTCGTGCCTGCCTCCACCCAGGAGACCATATCGGCAAAAAGAAAAACGGGCTTGTCTTTGGCGTCTGGAAATTCCGCTGCCTGCCAGGCCCGATCGGATGCGGCAGGCGTTTTGAACAGCGCATCAAAGGCCGGGTTGCCGGTGAAGTGTGCCTGCGACCGGTCGGGGTTCACAATGCCTATTCGCGCCAGGTTCTCCATGGCAAAGCGATTCAGATAGGTGATGTCCTGTGCCTGGTTTCGGTGGTGCTTCATCGCCATGAAGACATCTGTCATGGAGAGTGTGCTCAGGCCGCGCAGATTGCCTGCTTCTATCGCGGCGGCTTCGGCGCGGGGCGAGTTGGTCGCGACGACGACGCGCGGTTGCACCAGATCCAGCGCACGGTCCAGCACGGTGATGGGATGAAAGGCGTGCCGCCCCATCCGTGCCATCCGCGCCTCGGCCTCGGATGAGCCGAGACGCCCGACAAGATCCGCGTAGCTGAGCCCAAGATAGGCGACTGATTGGCTCCGCGCGATGCCTGTGTGATCGGCGTGATGCTGCTGTGCGAGGGCTTCGCCCCACGCCAGAGCGTTTTGATCCGTCGTGGGGTCAAGAAGATCCGCAAAGGTCAGGGCAGGGATGTTTGATCTGCGAAAGTGCGCGATGGCCGATGGCAGGGCCAGCACGGCAATGCGGGCGCGGTCGCCCAGAGCTTTGATGACGGGTGTCACCATCTGGGCATGACCGCCGCCGTAAGCGACAAAGAGAACGTCGGCGGACCAGCTGGATTGCATGAACGCAGATGTGACCCCGGGTGTCGGGGCTGTCAATGGTCATGGCCCGAGCGGCGCATTATTCGTCATCTGCAATCGAGCAGGGCGGCAAATCGGTTTGCGAGCTGGCGTGCATTACCCTAAGACCGACCCGGGCGGCGCGAGGCGCCGGTCATCCGGTGGACCAAGGATGAGAGGAAATCCCGCGTGTTATGGTGGCGCTTCAACCTGTCAGGACGCAGGCCATCGGTCCTGATTCCGCACCCTCTTTGCGGCGATGAATTGGCATGACCCGGCGTATTGCATTCGTCACGACAGCGCGCAGTGACTACAACACGATGTTTCCTGTCATGCGCATGGCGCAGCAGGATCCGGGCATCGAGGCGCTTATCTTCTGTGCCGCCATGCACCTCGTACCGGCGTTCGGCGAAACCTGGCGCCAACTCGAAGACGACGGTCTTGTCATCGCGGAAAAGGTCGATTTCCTGTCGGATAGCGACCGACCAGAGGATTTCTCGGCCGGTCTCGGCAAGGGGGTGGCGGCCTTTACTGCCGCGCTGGTACGTCAAGCGCCTGACATCGTCTGTGTCTCTGGCGACCGGCTCGAAAACCTTGCCTTGTTCGTTGCAACGACGACGCTGGGGATCCCTGTGGCGCATATGTGTGGGGGCGACATCACCGAGGGCGCGCTGGACAATCAGGTGCGCCATGTCATGACCAAATTATCGCATCTTCATTTCGTCTCCATGCCGGAGCATGCCCGGCGCGTGATCCAGATGGGAGAAGAACCCTGGCGGGTGACGCTGACGGGTGACGCGGCCATTGATGCCATCGTCGAGCAACCCAAACTGTCGCGCGCGGCGTTGAACGAGCGGATCGGTTTGACGGATGAGGCCCCGTTTTTTCTGTCAACCTTTCACCCGGAGACCCTGGGCGATGGACGGGCCGAAGAGCAGTATGCTTGTCTGCTAGACGCGCTTGCAGAGGTGCCGGAGCGGCCCGTCATGATGCGGCCCAACATTGACCCGGGGTTTCAGCCGCTGGTCAACATGCTCGATGCGTTTCAGTCCCGGCGTCCGGATGCCATCGTGCGGACCTCGTTTGACCGGGTCACATTCTATGCGCTGATGGCGCACGCGCGCTTTATGGTGGGCAATTCCTCTTCGGGCCTTTGGGAGGCACCGAGTTTCGAGCTGCCAGCGGTCAATGTCGGGGGACGGCAGGCTGGTCGTGTCCGGGGCCAGAATGTGCTGGACGTCTCGGGCACCGATCCGGGGCAGATGGCAGAGGCCTTGCAAAAAGCACGCTCCCCTGCCTTTCGCGAAGGTCTGAGCGGCATGAAAAACCCCTATGGGGACGGGCAGGCGTCGCGGCTGACCTTGGAAACACTCAAGTCCGTGCCCCTGGACAGCCGGTTGACCCTGAAAAAATTCCATGAGATCGACTTTGATGCGCTGGCTCTGGGCCTCGGTCTCAATGCGCGGGAGGATACATGATGGACGCCGTCTGGGAAGAGCTGCACGCCAGCAGACCGTGGGGAAAATATCCGGCGGAGACGCTCATTCGCCTTGCCATGCGCACCTACAGAACGCCGGAGATCCGAGCGCAGACCAAGGTATTGGAACTGGGCTGTGGGGCAGGGGCGAACCTGAGCTTTCTGCTGGCCGAGGGTTTCCAGACATACGGTCTGGACGGTGCACCCACTGCCATCGCCAAGGCCGAGGCCCGGCTGAGACCATTGGTGAAAGATGGGCAAACGCTTGATCTCAAGACCATGACCTTTGAAGAACTGCCGTCAGGGACAGAGCAGTTTGATTTGATCGTCGATCACTTCGCCATCTATGCCAATCCGCTGACGACGATTACCCAGACCTACGACAATGTTTACCGCATGCTGGCGGACGGTGGCCGGTTCTACGCAAGTGTCTGGGGGCGCCAGACGACAGGTGCTGACAGTGGCGTCATGATAGAGACCGCAACATCGCAGAACCCTACCTGTGGCCCGTGCAAGGAAATGGGTGTCTCGCACTTCTTTGATCGGCCAGAGATCGAACAGCTCTTTGCGGCATGGTCAGAACTGACCATCACCCGCCGTCTGACGGATGAGGCGAATGGCGACACGGTCGAGGAATTCATTATCTGGGCGCAGAAATAGATGGCGTCAGCTGACCCTATCCTGCAAAGCGCGTTGACCATCCTCGAAGCGGGGGCGAGCCTGTCGAAAGACCGCGTTGCGGGCGCGCCGTTGACGACCAAAAGATCCGGACCCCGGATACTTGACCCCGCGGTTGTTGACTTGCTGCGGGCTGGCGGGACACTTGACCGTGACATGCAGAAATCGCTGATCTTTGCATTGGATCTTCTGGCTGCAGGGGCTCCGGACAACGCGGGCTCCGGTATAGATAAGGAAGTCCAGCGGGTCGCGGGAAAACTCCGCGAAAGATACGCGCGCGCCTACAAGAGCTCTGCCTATAGCGATGCGGGCTAGCTGCTCTTTGTTGCCGCAAAGAACAGCTGGCCACGTGTCAGATTCTCACTGACATCGCCTGTCGCATAGTGCACGGCGACCGCCTTTATGATTGTCAAGCCCGCAGTCTGCAAAAGATCGCGCATCTCTGCCGGCGTAAAGAAGTGGCCGGATGCCGGAAAGTCAACGCCGTCGATGGCCCAGTTAAAGCGGATGTCCCCCCTTGCGTAGTCGGGTTTCACCGCGTCAATGATCCGTCGCCACACTGTCTTGAACGCGCCATAGCCCACGTAATGGCGGTTGTTGACATCGATGATCAACGTGCCGCCGGGTCGAAGCAGCGCGTGAAGCTCGGACAGAAGTGCGCGCCTGCTTTGCGTGTCTGGCAGGTGTCCCAGGACATTCCACAGGCACATAACCGTATCAAGCGGCGGCAGATCCTTTGACCAGTCGGGATCCTGTACTTGGAAAACCTGTTTTGCCAAGCCCAGGCTACGGCAGCGTGCGATCATCTCATTGCTGACATCTGCCTGATAGAAAGCATCGGGCGCGATCTGCTCGCAAAGGTTCGCGCCGCGGACGCCGTCTCCTGCACCATAGTCGAGCACGACGCCCGCACGACCGTTCAGCTGCTCGCAGACCAGCCTGTCAACAGCGCTGAGATAGTCCGACTTGGTCTCGCTGTAGGACCGGTACTTTTGCGCAAAGGCATCGTAGATCGTGGCGGCATCCGTGCTGGGCTCGGCGGGGCCTGTCATAGATCCGACCACTGGAAGGGTGCGTCGGTGTCCTTGTCCACTTTCAGGGTGCGTCCCAGCACACGGTTGAGATCAAAGGGCTCGATCCCGTTAAGTGGTCGTTTGAAGGCAATATCAGCTTCCGTCACCACATGACCTGCGCTGAGCGGGCGCCGCGCGACAATGCTCTTTCGGATCAGAGGCAGCTGCGGCAACTCCGAGGGCACGGGCACTTTGATGCCGGTACCCAAAGCGGACCGTGCGCCTTTCATCCCGTCGATCATCGCCGAAAGCTCCTCCGGCTCG
Organism: uncultured Roseobacter sp.; assembly: GCF_947496515.1. Taxonomy (GTDB): domain Bacteria; phylum Pseudomonadota; class Alphaproteobacteria; order Rhodobacterales; family Rhodobacteraceae; genus Roseobacter. Next base: position 138,102 of record NZ_CANMDB010000009.1, read on the forward strand.
ATGGAGGCGCGGTGGTCAGGCCCTTCCATCGTGCGGTCCATGGTAAAATGTTTTTCGACCGCACAGGCCCCCAGAGCGGCTGCGGTGATTGGCGCCACGATCCCTTGCGTGTGGTCGGAATACCCAACCGGATAGCCGAACGCCTGATGCATCGTGTGCATTGCGCGCAGGTTTACCTCGTCCAGCGGCGCAGGGTATTCCGACACGCAATGCAGAATGACCAGATCGGGATCCGGGCGGGCCTCTTCGATCACCCTGACGGCGGCGGCGGCTTCTTCCAGTGTGCTGGCGCCCGTGGAGAGGATCATGCCAACACCGCTTTGTGCGATCTCTGCCAGAAACGGGTGGTGCGTCACTTCGGAAGAAGCGATCTTGACGGCGGCCACATCAAGACCTTTCAGCAGGAATTCAAGGCTCCTGCTCTCAAAGGCGGTGCAGAGAAACGGCATCTGCATCTGTCGGCAAAAGTCGCGCATCTCGGTCAGCTGATCGTGGGACAGCTCAAGTGCCTTGGCCATTTCCAACTGGCCCACTTCTGTGCCGGTTGTGTCCTTTTGGTAATTCGCTTTTTCGGCATGGATGGATATCTCCTCTTCGGAGATGAAAGCCTGAAACTTGACGATATCGCCGCCGCGGGATGCAATCTCGCGGACCATGCTGCGCGCAAGCTCAAGATCGCCATTGTGATTGACGCCAATCTCGATGATCGACACGGTCCGATCCCCGGTTGAGAAGTCGATGTCGATACTGTCAAAATTCATGATAGGGCCTTCATGTCTGCAAGCGGTACCTGGGGAAAAAGCTGGTTTCTCGGGGTTGGCCGAGCGCTGATGCCTCTCGCTGTTTGGTTGCCGCGGTGAGCGTGTCGTAGGTCTGTGTATCAAGGATGCGTTGGGTACTGAACAGTGGTTTTGTCTCTCCCGAGAACGCCCGCTTGAACGTAAACAGCGGGTCTTCGCCATCCGTGCGTCCTCCGCCCAGGTGAAACCAGCGGTATCCTGCGCCTTTTGCCCAGATCAGGCTGTCGAGCAGCAACAAGGAGGTGGCGTTCAACTGGCGGCTGTCGGGATCCGAGCAGGAAAAATGGTAATAGACCGTATCATACATATGGATATGAAACACTGATGCGGCGACCTCGCCGTCTTTCTCTGCGTGGAAAAGGCTGGTTCCGTCAAATCCAAGTGCGGCTGCGCAGTTGTGAAAGTAGTCATCCGGAAAATGCCAGAAGGCCCGCGCGCCCACGTTCTCCATGGTTTTCAGGTACATGACCTGGAACCGGGCGATGTCGGCCTCGCTCAGGTCGGAGGCCCGAACGACGAGCCCGGCTTTGCGCGCTGCAAGGGCGGCCTTGCGTTGCCGATCCTCGATGCGGCGCCAGATCTCTCCTAGGGACTGTGACAGGTCCACCACCACTACTTCCTTTCGGTAGGTGACGGGCTCGTTGGAGCTTAGCAGGACCTTTTGCGCATCGCCCAGCAGCGGATGCAGCAGGCAAAACTCGCTGATCGCTCCCAGTGACGTGGCCGACGCTTGCACGGCATCATCGAAACGGCCGAGGTCGTCCTCGGTGGGGCTGCCGATTGTCAGCGGGCCACCGTAGCCATAGACCGATGAAATGTCGCAATAGTCCGTCCCCGGAATGCCCTTTGAGACGATGGGTTTGCAGATCGTGCCGCCGGTCCCCTCGTAAACCAGCAGATGCGCGGTCTGATCGGGATAGGTCCGTTCGTAGATGCGCATATAGTCGGGGTGAAAGTGGATGTCGCGGCTGCCGTTTGGCAAAGCATCCAGCAACGAGATCCAGCGTTCGCGATCTGCCCCCGTCGTTGAAAGGTGAAAAGCGGTCATATTGAGTGTCACCTCACGCCGAAGGATGCCCGCGACATGGCCCATATGACAGGCTGTGCCATTCGGTGGTGATATACCGAACGCGGATCACTTGGCACTCAGGATGGCCAGAAAGGGTCAGTCGGTGTTGCATGAATGCTCAGGCGGGGTCGGGAAACGGACCCGACGGTTCTGTTTGATGCGCCGGTATGCCAAGGAAAAACCGCTGGGCCGTGACGGCGGCAAGAACGCATGTGGGGATCAAGGCCAGCGTGAGTGCGGACAGACCAAACATGCCCATCGCCAACGCGCCCAGCAAGACAAAACACAGCCGCAGTTCCAGCTGCGCTCGGAACCGGTACAGCGCGGCGCCCAAGCCTGCCACAGTCACAAGACAGATGAGACCCGATACCATCGTGAACTTGCCCGCCTTGAGGATGACGGCGCCGATGCCGTGTTGCAGCATGTTGATGACCGCACCCGGTCCTCCGCCAAAGAAGGCAAAGTTTTTGATCAACGCGCCGTAGATGTCCGCGTTGTAGAGCAGCAGGCAAAGTACCAGAGGTGCCAGACGCAGCAGGCGATTGATCAGGCCCCGGGCCATGACTGCGGCAGCGCAGGACAACAGTATGAGTGCCAGGAAGGCGGAAAAGAACGTACCGCTCGCAACCGACGTCAGAAGCAATCCGATCGCGGACCCGATAGCTACGAGATAGGGTTTCCGTTCAAGACTACCGAGATGGCTGGCCAGCAAGACAGCGTATCCGCAGTGGGCAAAGATCAATCGCCCCTCCATCATAGAAAAGATGCAAATGACCGGCAGCAGCGCCATCAAGCTGATCAGATGCAGTGCGTGACCGCTGCGATGGATGACCACTGCCGCCACTGACCAGGCCGACAGTGCTGCCAGCAGCGGGACGATTGCAGCGTAGAGCGTATCATACCCGATACCCATCTGCGCGCTGAGCCAGAACACCGGATATGTCAAAAAGAACCGCAACCGATGCGCCGAATAGTAGGTATTGGAGCCGCGCATTTCGACTGTGCCGTCCATCGGTTCGGGCGCAGGATCATGCCAGTTGGCAATGGTCCAGCCTTCTTCCCATAGGATCGTCACCTGCGACCACAATGCCGCGTTGACCCATCCACCAAGCACCGCGATGGCGTAGACTATCAGTGTGACAAGGCCCACGGCGGCGGGCGACCTCAGAAATTCTGATTGGGAATGCGTCATTTTTTTCTCGTGTACCAGTCTGTCCTCATATGGTTTCGATCTTGCCCTGTCCAGCCTGTCAAAGCCTTCGCGGCGTGCCAAACACCGTTCAAATACGGTTGCGCCGTCTTGCTTTGCGTTCTAGCTATAAGAGAAAAGTTGGTTTGTTGTTTTGATACGCTTTTTCGCCTTTTTCCGCAGTCTGCCACGCGGCGCCTCCTCCATCTCCATGCAATGGCTCCTGCTGCCGGTCCTGGGTAAGTTCTCGCCATTTCTTTTCCTGCTCCAAACGCCTTTGCTGCGAAGCAAAGGCGGCAAACCGCTTCCGGAAATCGCCGTCTTCCTGGCTGTCGCGGCTGTCTACACGATTTACATGGGCGTGCGCGCGCTCGCGGCTGGCGCCGAGGCAGAGGAGCCGATTGCGGAAAATCTGCCATTGATCATTGTGCCCGCGCTTGTGCTGTGGTGCGCCCGGGCGCCGCTTCGGCTGGATCTGGGGTGGGTATTTCGGGGAACCGTGGGGCTGCTGATCGCGATATTCTGTTTGGCAAGCTATGAGAAGTGGGCTTTGAACGTACTCAGGCCGGAGCTGCTGCTGGGCAATCCGCTCAACCTCGCACCCCTTCTGCTTGTACCCTGCATGCTGATGACCATCCGCGATTTGGCACCCTGTGAACGCTGGCGATGGGCCGGGCTGATCGGCTTTTGCCTGGGCGGATACGTTATTGGCGGGCTTGCCCAGTCGCGTGGTGTCTTTTTGGTTTTCGCAGGCCTTGTCGTGATCCGTCTGGCTTTTGAGGTTTGGTCACCGGCACCGATCCGTGAAAGAGTGAAGACCTGCACGGTGATCATTGCGGCCATGGGGCTGGTTGTCGCCTCGCTCGCCTTCAATCCGTCGGTGTCAACTCGCTATGTTGTCGCCGCGCAAAGCCTGTCGCAATCGTCTGCGCCCAGTTCGTCGGAGCCCGCGCCCGTCAAGGGCTGGTCCACCGGTTTGCGGATCGAAATGCTGGTCGAGGGCTGGCGCAAGTTCGAGGAGCGGCCCGTTCTTGGGCACGGTCCCCAGCATCGCTTTACATCGGTTTTTCCCCGCGATTCTTCGTTTCCGCTCCGTGCATCTCATTTGCATAACGACTTTCTGACCCATGCCGTGGGGGGGGGGCTGATCGGGGCGCTGCTGCTGTGCATCGTGCTCGCCATGCCGGCCGTCACGGGCTTCGCGCGCGCGGCTGGTCTGCCGCGCAGAATGGCGCATAACCGTCGGCAGATCGGCGCGCTTGCAAGTGCTGCGTTCTTTGGTGTGGCTGCCGTCAACAACGTCTTTTTCGTTTCTATCTCGACCTATACGACGACGCTCAGCCTGGTCATGGTCTTGCTCATCCAGGCGGCACTTCGAGAGACCGCCCCTGCGGCTGGGACCGCCGGGCCGATTGCACAGCGCGATCGAAATCTGTAGTTATGTGAATGTCAGGCCAGTTGGATTTCTGCATGTCGCTCGAACGGCACATTTTGCTCCCCAGTGCGACATTGCGTCAGGCGGTGGCGGCGCTGGAGACCTGTTCGGTCAAGCTTTGTGTTGTCGTGTCCGCGGATCGCCACGTGCTTCGGACGATGACGGATGGCGATGTTCGTCGCGCGCTGCTCAGCGGTCGGGATCTTGAAACGTTGGTGAGTGAACTCCCCGGGCGTCCGCCCGTGACGATGGCGCAAGGCACCGCTGCGACCCAGCTGATCGACCAGCTGAACGCGAACCAGATCGACGTGATCGTGCTGACTGATGAAGAGGGGCGGGTTGCCGGGCTCGCCGATCGTACCAGCCTGACCAAGACGCTGTTTCTGTCGCCACCACATATGGGTGAGGCGGAGGCAAACTATGTCCAGCTGGCCTTTGACGAGAACTTCCTGGCACCTGCGGGATCCAACCTCACCGCGTTTGAGGCAGCGCTGTGCGAGGTCTCCGGGCGGGCTCACGCGCTCGCGGTATCGTCGGGGACGGCAGGGCTGCATCTGGCGCTGAGGGTTTTGGATGTGGGTCCCGGGGATCAGATCTATGTCTCTGACCTGACATTTGTGGCATCGGCGCAGCCCATTCTGTATGAGCATGCAACGCCGGTACTGATCGATTCAGAACCGGAGAGCTGGAACATGTCGCCTCAGGCGCTCGGACGCAGGCTGGCACTCGATGCTGAACGCGACACCTTGCCCAAGGCGATCATCGTCGTGCATCTCTATGGGCAGTCCGCGGATATGGCTGCGATCATGGCGCTTGCTCAGAAGTATGACGTGCCGGTGATCGAAGATGCTGCCGAAAGCCTGGGCGCAACCTATGGCAATCGCGCTTCGGGTGCGCATGGGTTGATGAGCGTCTATTCGTTCAATGGCAATAAGATCATCACCACCTCCGGGGGCGGTGCGCTCGTATCGGACAGGGCGGATCTGATCAAACGCGCACAAAAGCTTGCCACACAGGGCAGGGATCCGGCGGATCATTACCAGCATTCCGAAATCGCGTATAACTACCGGATGTCAAATGTCCTTGCCGGGATCGGTCGGGGCCAGCTGGAGGTACTGGACAGCCGCGTTGCGGCTCGGCGTGCCGTTCACGACCGCTACGTGGAGGGCTTGGGCGACATCCCCGGCATCGGATTTCAACCGGAGTTGCCGGGCACACAGGGAAATCGGTGGCTGACGGTGCTGACACTTGATCCGGATCTGGTGCCCGTGCACGCCTACCAGCTGATGCGCTCCCTCAAGGCCAGCGGGATCGAAACCCGACCGGCATGGAAGCCCATGCAGATGCAGCCCCTGTTGCGCGACGCGGCGTTTGAACCTCACGGCATGGATGAGGCGATCAGTGTCAGTCTCTTTTTGCGGTCGCTTTGTTTGCCGTCCGGTTCTGCCATGACGCGGAGCGAACAGGACGGAGTGATCACCGCGATCCGCGATGTGCTGACAAAACGGGTGGCGGCATGACAACGGTGATCGGGTTCGGCGCGGCCCAGTCGAGGTTCGTCTCCTTGCTGGACGATGCCACCCGGCGTGCTGTTATCTCCGGTCACAATGCAGTCGCGTTGACCGGTGCGCTGGGGGATCTCGCCGTTCTGGGCCTGATGAGCCTGTATCGCAGCGAGCCGGTTCATACCTATGCAGCTGCCGATGATACCAACGCACGCGCTGCTGCATTACGCTTCGGTGCCCTGCATCAGGGGCTCTCGACAAAGGGCGCGGCACCCGAGGCTCTGCTGCGGACCCTGGCGGAACGCGCCGGGCAGGACGGTGTCAACGCGCTGACCGGCCACCGCCAGCCGTTGCTGCCGACCCCTCTGTCCGACCCAGAGATCGACGCGTTCTGGCGAACCCTGCCCCCTTCCATCGACCCCGCACATCTCACCCGCACGGCCTTGCTGCCGCTGCTGGGCCAGAAGATGACACAGGGAGCGTTGGTGTCTTGATTTTCACAGTCCCCGCTGCCCGCCACCACAGATCCGGCGATGCCTTGCCCATGCGGACCCGTGAATGATTGCCGCTTGCTGTCTGGGTATCTTGTCGTCACGTCAGGCCTTTACTATGGCATTGCCATGCTACGGCGATGAGTATGGCAACGGTTTACGCTGGATGCCCAAAGAACAAGGATAAGGTGCATGTGCGGGATCGCAGGGGTCATCGGCACCCCAAGATACACGACGGACGATGTGGCGCGCATGATCGACTGCATCACCTACCGCGGGCCGGATGATCAGGGCGCGGCCCAGATCGGCCCTGCGCTTCTGGGATATGCGCGGCTGGCGGTTGTGGATCTCAGCGATGGCGGCCAGCCGATGTCCAACACCGACGAGACGGTCTGGGCTGTTTTCAACGGCGAAATCTACAACTTTGTCGAACTGCGCGACGATCTGATCGCGCGGGGCTACCGCTTCAAATCACGCTGCGACACGGAGGTTCTGGTGCATCTGTGGCGCGAGAAAGGCGTGGCCATGCTGGATGATCTCATTGGCATGTTTACATTCTGCCTGTGGGATACCCGGCAGAACAAGGGCATATTGGCGCGGGATCGGCAAGGGGTAAAGCCTTGCTATATCATGGAGTTACCGGAGGGCGGTCTTGCCTTCGGGTCCGAGATTAAGTCGATCCTGTCGTTGCCGGGCGTCAACCCCGGTATTGATGACATCGGTCTCAATCTGATGCACAATTTCAACTACTGCCCGCCCCCACGCACCTGCTACACGGGCATCAGCCATCTTGATCCCGGCACCTATCTGGAGATCTTGCCGGATGGCACCTACACCCAGAACCGCTACTGGTCCTGGCCGATGGCGGAACCTGCGGAACCCTTGGGCCACGACGCCTTTGCGGCGCTTCTGGACGATGCCATGGAGCGGCAGATGCGGTTCGATGTGGAGGGGTGTCTCTTCCTTTCGGGGGGTGTGGACAGCTCCGTCATTGCCGCACATCTACACAAGCACTGGAACAGCCCGCGCATGCTGGCCTTCGGGTTGGACTGTCGTGAGGAAGGCTACGGAGAGTATCATCTGGCCGAACAGGCCGCCGGGCAATTCGATATGATCGACCTGCATCCGGTGCAGTACGATCATCGCATCGTGCCCGAGGATGTCGCCAAGGTGCTGCACCATGCGGATCAGCCACACGGGGATTTCTCCTTCTTCCTGATCAGAAAGCTGTCCGAAGCGGCGAGACAGGCGAATGCGACGGTGGTCTTTAATGGCGACGGACCGGATGAGGCGCTGTGCGGCTATGTGCATAACTATCACTTTGCGGCAGAGGATCCCGAGGCAGGGCTGCCCATTGAGGACTACTTCGACAGTATCTGCTTTATGCCTGACGCGTCGGCGGCCCGTGTCCTGACGCCAGAGTTTCGCAGCGTCCTTCCGAATCCGTCAGAGGTGTTGAGGGAAAAGCTGGAACCTTGGAAAGATCTCTCTGCCTTACAGCAGATTGTTGCGTGGGAATGCACGGCGCTTAATCCGGGCAATAATCTCATCAAGTCTGATCGCATGTCCTCCGCGCACTCAATCGAGAGCAGGCCCGTCTACTTCGACCATCGCATCACCGAAGCGCTGGTAAAGCTGCCAGCGGACAGCAAGCTGCGCGACGGTGTGGGCAAGCACTTTCTCAAGGAATTTGGTTTGCGGTACTTCAGCCGCGACTTGATGTTCCGGCGCAAGTCGATGCCCACCATGCCCATCGGGGAATGGATCAAGGGTCCGCTCGAAGACTGGGCCCGTGATACGCTGAACACACTCGACCCCGCGCGGTATAATGTGCCAGCCGTCCAAGCGATGCTGAGCGCGCATAAGGCAGGTGCGGCGAACCACACCAGAGAGCTGCGCACGATGTTGATGGCCGCGGCCTGGATGCAGAACACCGCAGCTGCGGCCTGAGCGAGGAAGATCATGACGGCACCCTCATCATATCCTGACGCTGTGGCGTCTTTTCCCCGTCAGACGCTGGCGTATAGGGTGAGGGTTCAACCGGGCGAAGGTGCCGTGCAGGGGGCGGCGCTCGCCAGCGCTGGCTCTGACCTGAAATGGGCTGAGCAGAATGTCTGATCCAATCGGTCCTCCAGACAAGGCGGTGCTGACGGGCCAGGTATCTGTCCTGCGGTTGGTCGGGGCTTTGGCATGACAGGAGGAGAGCCCCTTGACCTGTTGATGATCGTGGATGACCCCGCCATCGCGGGCTTTGTCGCGCGGCGCGGTGTGGACCGGCTGTTTGTTGATCTGGAGGTCATGGGCAAAGCCGAACGTCAGGGTCACCTCGATACAGTGCAATCCGTTCAGACCAGCGAAGTGGTCACCCGCATCCGGCAGAGCGCCCCCGAAGCGCATCTGCTGGTGCGGATCAATCCCCTGCACGGTGGTTCTGCTACGGAGATCGACGACGTATTGGCGCGGGGCGCCGACAGCATCATGCTGCCGATGTTTCACGACCGTGAGACGCTGGCGCGGTTCTTCGATCTGCTAAAGGGGCGGGCGGCAGCGGTGCCCTTGTTCGAGACCGTTGGTGCAGTTGACGCTCTGCCTGGATTGATCGGTGATCTGCCTCTGGAACGTCTGCACATCGGCCTCAACGATTTGCATCTGGAGAGGGGCGACCCGATGATCTTCACCCCACTGGCGCAGGGGCTGCTGGAGGAGGCAGCAACAGCGATGCGCGAGGGGGGTGTTGCTTTCGGCATCGGTGGCGTCGCCCGTGCGGGCGAAGGACATGTCCCGCCCGAACTGGTGTTGGGCGAGCACGTGCGTCTGGGCTCCACTGCGGCCATCTTGTCGCGTACCTTTCACCGACGCGCCGCAACGCTGGAAGCTCTTACCGGCGAAATGGATTTTGCGGCGGAGATCGGACGTCTGCGCCAGATCTACGCTGATTTTCAGGTGGCTGACGGGGCGCAGATTGATGCCAACCGTCTTGCCTTTCAAAGGGCTGTGGCCACCGCCTGACTTACTTCGCGCCGAAAGGAGGCACATGTCCCGCTCCCTACTTGCCGCCTCGACCTTCGTCAGCGTCGCTTTGCTGCTGAGCAGGGTGTCTGGCCTGATCCGCGAACAGGTGCTGGGCGCGCGTCTGGGTCTGAGTGCGGAGACCGACGCTGCCATTCTGATGCTGACGCTTCCAGACCTGCTCGTGGGACTGCTGTTGGCCGGTGGGTTCAGTGCAGCACTGGTTCCTGCGCTGACCAAGGTCGAACCGGTTGCCCGTATCGTGCTTATGCGCCGGGTCATGGGCTGGACTGCTGCCGGAGGTCTGTTGATCGCGGGTGCTCTCTTTTTGGCGGCGCCGCTGGTTCTGGCGGTGTTGGCGCCGGCTCTGGATCCCGGGTCGCTGGTTCATTTCCGCATGGGCTTTGCCGTGTCGCTCATGGCTCTGCCCATCGCCGCGGTGATCGGTGTGGCGACGGCGTATCTCAGCGCAGTGGGCAAATACACGGTGCCTGCGCTGAGTGTCCTGGCCTTCAACGTCGCGCTTGCGGGCTACTTTCTCGTGGGGCTCAGCGCAGGCGCTGTGAATTTCGCCGTTTTCGGGGGCGTGATCCTCGCAGCTTGCGCGTTGCGGCTCGCAGTGCAGTTCAGCCGCATGACGGAGGTCTTGCGCCCTCCATCGGAGGACCACGTCTTTGCTGCCGGGTTCCGCGCGCTCTTTGCTCAGGGTGTCTTTGCCTACGCGCTGATCGTTGGGATTCCGGTGCTCTTCCGCTCGCTTTATGCGTCGGGCGGGCCGGGTGATCTGGCCGCCTTCAATTACGCGCTCCGGGTGTTTGAACTGCCCGCCGGTATCCTCATCGCACCGATCGTGGTCGTGTTCCTGCCCCTTCTCTCTGCCCTGCCCGGCCCGGATGATCCGGTGTTTCGGGACAGGACGGATCTGGCGATGCGCGTGGCCTTCGCTGTCGGGTTGATCGCAGCGCTGATCGCCGGGCTTTTTGCACAGCCCATCGTCACCGTGCTCTTTGGTTTTGGCGAAATGGGTACAAGCGGTGCTGATCAGATTGCCGTCGTTCTGCAAAAACTGGCTGTCGCCATCCCGTTCTTTGCGGTGTTTCAGGTGATGGCGACAGCACTCAATGCCAGCGGCCGGACGCGTCTGGTTCTGGCGGCCACGCTCGGGGGTCTTGCGGTCTCCCTCGCGGCCTATGTGGTGCTAAGCTTTGGGTTTGGCTTGGGGGTCACCTCCGCGGCCGAGCTTGGGTTTGTCAGCTACCATATCTCGGCCTGCTGCTTTGCGATCCTTGCTGTCCGAGGCGCGCTTGGGCTGGGTCGAACCCTGGTTCAGCTGGCACCGACCGTCTGTGTGACGGTACCCTTTGCGGTTGCCGTGGTGACGTTGAACCCGTGGCTGACCCGTGACGAGGTTTCGCTGTGGGAAGTGGTCCCGATCGTGCTGCTGGGACTGTGTCTCTTGGTACTTCACGCCCCGCTTCTGATCCGGCTCGCGCAGCTGCGCGACACAAGACGGATGTCCTAGACGCCGCTTCGGTTCAGCACCTTGCGGAAGGTTCCGACGAGGATACTGAGATAAAGCGCAAAACTGCGGCGGCGGACCCATTCGAGATCCCGCTCTGTGCGCACGCCGGGTATGCCGTTGGCGCGCGGGTCGATTTGCGCCAAACCGGTGATCCCGGGCCGCAGGACATGACGCAGGTGCCATTCCTCCGCCGTATAATCGGCCCGCTGCACGGGTACATCCGGACGCACGCCGACCATGGACATATCGCCTTTGAGGACGTTGAGGATTTGCGGCAGCTCATCCAGATGGGTCTTGCGGAGAAACCGGCCAACCCTGGTGATGCGCGGGTCGTTGGCGCTGGCAGTCTGAAACCGCGCACGCTCGGCCGCCAGATCATCGGTGCTGGTTGCATCACCCGACACGCGTGCGGGATCGGCGTACATTGTCCGGAACTTGAGCATCGGAAAAGGTTCTGTGCCGCGTCCGACCCGCGTCTGACGAAAGAACACCGGGCCAGCATCATCCAGTTTGATGGCGATTGTCACCACGCACAACACCAGCAGGGTAACCGGCAGAAAAAGCATGCAGATCAACAGATCGGCAAGGCGCATCAGCAGATCACCAAAGGTGGGTGCGTCGATTTTGTCGTCGGTCACAGCATCGTTCCGTATCGCTTCCGGTGCGCGCTGCGCACCTCTGGTGTCGTCCCTTGCGCGAATGGAGATTGATTCACAAGTCCCTGATACGCGGACCGTGGTCAGGTGTACCTAAAAAGCGCGCCCGAGCCTGTGTGAAAACAGCCTATGCCCGCACGACGTTCGGCGCCGCGTCCCGGTATTTGCCCCGGCTGTCGATGATCAGCACTGCATGCTCAAGGATCAAACCGTAGTCAAAGGCGTCGTGGTCTGTCGTGAGTACCACCGCGTCGGCGGCGGCAAGCCGCGCCGCCGAAATCTCCTCGCTGACCAGATCGAAGCTATGTGCCCGCATCTGCGGGAACCGCGGCACATGCGGATCGCTGTAGGAGACGCGGCCTCCGTGCTCGCGGACCAGCTCCATCAATTGCACCGCGGGGCTTTCGCGCACGTCGTCCACGTTCTTTTTGTAGCTGATGCCGAGAAAGAGGATATCCACGCCCGCCAGCGGCTTGCTCCGGTCATTCAGCGCGCGGATAAGCTTGCCCAGCACGTAGTCAGGCATGCGCTGATTGATCTCGCCCGCCAGTTCGATGAACCGCGTGTGCAACCCGTATTCCCGCGCCTTCCAGGTCAGATAAAACGGATCAATGGGGATGCAGTGGCCGCCCAGCCCCGGTCCCGGGTAATAGGCGGAAAACCCGAAAGGTTTCGTCGCCGCGGCATCGACAACCTCGAAGATGTCGATGCCCATCCGGTCGGCGACGATCTTCATCTCATTCACAAGGCCGATGTTCACGGCCCTCTGGATGTTCTCCAGCAGTTTCGTCATCTCCGCCGCCTTGGTGGAGCTGACCGGCACGACCCGGTCGATGGCCGCCGTGTAAAGCGCCGTGCCGACCTCCAGACAGGCCGACGTATGGCCACCGACGATCTTGGGGATGCTGGCCGTGTTGAAATCCGCGTTTCCGGGATCCTCCCGCTCCGGCGAGTAAACAATGTAGATATCCTGTCCTGCCACCAAGCCTCCGGCGGTCACGCGCGGCAGGATCTCCTCTTCTGTCGTGCCGGGATAGGTCGTGCTCTCCAAGGAAACAACCTGTCCCGCCCGAAGGTAGGGCGCAATTGCGTCACAGGTCTGCGTCACATAGCTCAGATCCGGCTCGCGATATTTATTGAGCGGCGTCGGCACACACATGATGATCGCATCTGCTTGCGTGATCCGCGAGATGTCGGTGGTGCAGGTCAGGCCACGCGCGATGGCCGCGGCCATATCCGCATCCGCGATGTGCTCGATGGAGGAATGGCCCGCGTTCAGCTCTGCGACCCGGTCGGCGTTGATGTCGAAACCGAGCACGCGAAAGCCCACATTCACATACCGCAGCGCCAATGGCTGACCGACATAGCCCATGCCGACGATGCCGATCACCGCCTCGCGCCGGTCGAGTTTGCTGAGAAGGGTCTGGGTCATGCGGATCAGCCGATAGGGGTGCAGCTTTCTGTTGTAAAGGACTGCGCACAGATCACATCAGGCAAAGCTCAACTGGACTTTCAGCGCCCTGCTCCGGTCGGCTGCCAGTTCAAACGCATCGACGCACTGACCGAACGGCAGTGAATGAGTGATCAGCGGCCGCACGTCAAGCCGCCCCGACCGCATCATCTCCACCGCCGTGAAGAACTCCGCGTGAAAGCGGAAAGACCCGCGCATCTGCAGCTCCTTGGCTGTCATGGCCTGAACGGGCAGGGTCATGTCACCGCCCAGACCCAGCTGCACGATGGTGCCCCGGGGGCGCAGGATGGGCACAGCTGCGGCCAGCGCCGAGGCGACACCGCTGCATTCAAAGAGCACATCGAAATACCCCTTGTCCGCTTTGTAGGTGTCCAGCGCGGCGGCATCCGTCATCACGTTGATGCCGCGATCTGCGCCAACCTCCTGCGCTTTCTGAAGGGTGAAATCAGCGATGTCGGTCGCCACGACCTCGATGGCGCCAGCCTGACGGGCCGCCAGCACGGCCAGCAGACCGATAGGCCCGCAACCGGTTACCAGCACGCGCTTGCCCATCAGATCTCCCGCGAGGCGCGCGGCATGGAGCACGACGGAAAGCGGCTCTGCGGTAGCCGCTTCCGCCGGTGTCAGATCGCCTGCCGGGGCACATTGGGCGGCGTCCGCGGTGATGTATTCCCGAAAGGCTCCCTGAATATGCGGGAACGGCATGGCAGAGCCGTAAAACCGCATGTCAAGGCAATGGTTCTGCATCCCTTCCATGCAGAACCGGCAGGTACCACAGGGCCGCGACGGCGAGAGCGCCACCAGATCCCCTACCGACAGCCCACTGACACCAGCGCCGAGGGCCGTGATATGTCCCGCGACCTCATGACCAAGGATCATCGGCTCTTTCAGCTGGATCGTTCCGATCCCGCCGTGATTGTAGTAGTGCAGGTCAGACCCGCAGATCCCGCCAGCGGCGATTTTCACCAGAACCTGACCGGCCCCCGGTTCGGGCATGTCCCGGTCTTCGATCCTCAGATCCTTGGCGGCATGTGCGACGATGGTTTTCATCCTGAACCTCAGCAAACAGGGGACAGCAGGTCGTTGCCTGCAAAATGAGCGGACGGGTTGTCTCGCAAGAGTTGGCCCATCGCCTTTCGTATCTGAACCGTATCTGATGCGTGGTGCGGCTGCAAAAGAACGTTTTCGAGATCGACGAAGCGCGATGTTGATGCCTTGGCCCCTCGGCCCCCGATATGCCGCGGTTGCGCGCAAGCTGCGAGGGTGGCGAAGAGACAATCCGCGCCCCGGGCCGGTTCGATGGCATCTGCTTCAAACAGCCGGCAGGGAGCATCATCCTCTGGCGCCCTGTCGTGGTATACGATGTCCATCCCGAAGCCGGTCAAACGCCTTCCCACCTCAAATCCGATCCGGCCAAGGATCCTGACCTTGACGCCAAAGACGTACTGTTCCAGCGGGTAGGCGGTGCCGTCTGCGGCATCGAAAGATTTCCATGACGCGAAAACCCCGTCCGAGCGATCCTTGATCCCGGTCCGGATAGGTTCCAGTCCGCAGGACGGCAGGTTTTGACATGCGGTCCTCCCTTCGGTCCCGCTGTGCGGTTTCTGTTCGCATCGGCAATTGTTATCCGTAACATCCCTCGGACGGTAGCGGTCACGCGTGGCGCTGACAAGGGCCAAACAGCGATGTTGACAAGCTTTGTTATCCGTAACATGTTATCCGTAACGGTATCTGCGCAGTCGCCGCACTCACGCGGAAGGCTGCTGTTCTGGGAGGGGCGACATGGCCGATCTTTTTTCGTTGAGAGGGCGCACGGCTATGATCACGGGATCATCGCAGGGCATCGGGTTTGCACTGGCCCGGGGGCTGGCCGAGGCAGGTGCCGTGATCGTCCTGAACGGTCGCAACGAGACCAAGCTGCAAGAGGCTGCACAGACGCTGAGTGCCGAAGGGGCAACCGTGCACACGCTGGCCTTTGACGCGACAGATCACGACGCGGTGCGCGCCGCCGTCGACGGGTTCGAGAGCGACAAGGGCGCCATCGACATCCTGGTGAACAATGCAGGCATGCAGCATCGCACCGAGCTTGAGAATTTCCCCGCCGACGCTTTTGAGCGGTTGTTGCAGACCAATATCGCCAGTGTCTTTCACGTGGGCCAGGCCGTCGCGCGGCACATGATCGGGCGCGGCGCAGGCAAGATCATCAATATCGCTTCCGTTCAGACCGCCCTGGCACGGCCCGGCATTGCGCCTTACACGGCGACCAAGGGTGCTGTCGGCAATCTCACCAAGGGCATGGCAACCGATTGGGCCAAGCACGGGCTGCAATGCAATGCCATCGCACCGGGATACTTTGACACGCCGCTGAACGCCGCTTTGGTCGCGGATGCCGAGTTCTCCGCCTGGCTGGAAAAACGCACACCCGCTGGCCGCTGGGGCAATGTCGAAGAGCTGGTCGGCGCCTGCGTCTTCCTCTCGGCGCCCGCGTCGAGCTTTGTGAACGGCCACACGCTCTTTGTTGACGGTGGCATTACGGCGTCGCTGTGATGCCCTGCTACGTGCTCATGGGTGTTTCCGGATGTGGCAAGTCCTCGGTGGGGGAGGCACTCTCTGCCCGCTGCCAGATTGACTTTATCGACGGTGACGATCTGCATCCGCCCGCCAATATCGCGAAGATGTCCAGCGGTGAACCGCTGGACGATGCGGATCGCGCGCCCTGGCTCGCTGCCGTGGGTCAGGCGCTGGCACAGCACCATGGGCCCGCGATCATAGGGTGTTCCGCGCTGAAGCGCAGATACCGCGATTGGATCCGGCAGGAGGTGAGCGAACCGCTGCATTTCCTGCATCTGGATGCCGCGCGCGACGTCTTGGCAGAGCGGGTGCAGGAGCGGCGGGATCATTTCATGCCGACCTCCCTGCTCGACAGCCAATTTGCAGCACTTGAACCGCTGCAGCGGGACGAATTGGGCGCGGCCATCGACATCTCCAGACCGCTCGACGCGGTGATCCGCGAATCAGAGGCCTATGTGAAGGGAACGATGACATGAGTGAACGGATTGCACTGATCGGCGCGGGGGCGATGGGCGGCGCCATCGGCACGCGGCTGCTGGAGACCGGCAACAGCCTCGCCGTCTTTGACCTCGATGCAGAGAAAATGGCGGAGCTGGTGGCCAAAGGGGCCACGGCCGCGACGTCGGCGGCGGAAGCCGCCAGCCAAGCGGATTTCGTGATCACCAGCCTCAATGCCTCCGGCATTGTCGGGCGTGCGGCCTTTGGCGAGAATGGTATCGCCGATGGCGCAAAACCGGGGACCGTGATCATCGACATGTCGTCCATCGAGCCCGATGAGACACGCAAATTTGCCGAGATGGCAGCAGAGCGGGGCCTGGCCTGGGTTGACAGCCCGCTGTCGGGCGGCGCGCCCAAGGCGCTGGTCGGAGAGCTGACCTTGATGGCTGGCGGCACCGCCGAGAACGTGGAAAAGGCGCATCAGGCGCTGCGACACGTGGCCAGCAACTACACGCATATGGGGCCGTCGGGCGCCGGGCAGACCACCAAGCTGATCAATCAGGTGCTATGTGGTCTGGGTTTTCTGGCGGTGGCAGAGGCCACGCAACTGGCGCTCGACGCAGGCGTCGATGCACAGAAGATACCGCAAGCGCTGCGCGGCGGACGGGCAGACAGCGCGCTCTTGCAGGAGTATCTGCCGCGTTTTGCCACCAAGGACTACCGCCGCACCGGTCGGATCGACAATATGGTCAAGGATCTGAATGCGGTGAACGATCTGGCGCGGCAGACTGGCACCTCCATGCCCATGACAGCGCTTTGCGCAGAGATCCATCGGATGCTGACCGCGGCCGGTCTGGGGGGTGAAGATCAGGCCGCCGTCATGGAATTTTTCAACGGCGCGAAACAGGAGTTCGACACATGATTACCCGATTTGCTCTTTTTGAAGGGACCGTTAAACCCGGCCAGACCGACGCATTCCGTGCCGCCGTACAGGCGCGTCTGGTCCCGCTCTGGACGCAGTTCCCCGGCAATACCGATGTGCGTGTCATGTTCAGCGATGACCGCGACGAAGGCGCCCCGGAATTTCCCCTGATCCTCGCGATCAGCTACCCGGACAAGGACGTGATGACCGCGGCCCTCGACAGCCCCGCTCGGTTCCAGTCAAAGGAGGTCACGGGCGAGATCGTTGCGGAGTTCTTTGACGGTCGGATCCACCATCACGTAACCGAACGCCACGAATACGCGGCCTGACCTGATATGAATACGCGCGTCACAATGCGGGATCTGGCACGGGAGGTCGGCATGTCGCCGATGACCGTGTCGCGCGCGCTGCGTGACGACAAGACTGTCAGCGAAGCGACCCGGACCAGGATCCGGCAAGTCGCCAGTCAGCTTGGCTATGTCTACGACACCACCGCGCAGGCCTTTCGCACGCAAAAGAGCGGCTTTGTGGCGATCACCCTGCCATCCATCAACAACGCCAACTTCGCCCAGACATTTCGCGCGCTGTCGGACGGGCTGGCGGGCACGGGCAATCAGTTGCTGCTGGGCAGTACCAACTACCAGGTGGGCAAGGAAGAAGAGCACGTCCGCCAGCTTTTTTCCCGCAATCCCGAAGCGCTGGTGCTGACCGGCGGGTATCACACGGATAACACCCGGCAACTGGTCGCCGCACGCGGGTTGCCGGTGATCGAGATGTGGGATCTGCCCGCGGCACCGCTGGGTCATGCAGTGGGGTTTTCCAATGCCCATGCAATGACCGCCGTGGTGCGGCATCTGGCGGAGACCGGGCGGCGCAAGCTGGCCTTTGTCGGCGCCTCGGATGGTGCGGACATGCGCGGGGCCGCGCGGCGTCAGGGGGTGCTGGAGACCGCACGCACGCTCGGCCTGCCGGAGGTTGCCCTGCTCGACGCTGGCCCTGCGCCGGTCTCCATGCGGCACGGCGCCGGTGTCGTCGCGCAACTTGGCGCCGATGTGGCGCAGTACGATGCGCTGGTCTGCGTGTCGGATCCGGTGGCTTTCGGGTGTCTTAGCGCCTGCCAGCGGTTGGGGATCCGCGTGCCTGAGGATCTGGCTATCACCGGGTTTGGCTGTTTTGAGGTGTCCGAGGTGGCCAATCCACGTATCACCACGGTGAACGTGAACGCGCACAAGATCGGCGAACAGGTTGTCGCGGTCTTGCGCGATATTCTCGAACAGCCCGAGGAGTTGGAGCCGCGTCTCATCGACGTGGGCTCGGAGCTGGTGCCGGGGGAGACCAGCTAGGATCAGGACCGCGGCGTATTGCTGACGGTCCGCCCCGGGATCAGCCGAAAGCCGATGTCTTTCACCGATTGCGCAGGCTCGTCTGACAGGCGTGCCAGCATCATCTCTGCCGCGACCTGTCCCAACTTGTGATGCGACACATGCACGGAGGTCAGCCGCTTGCTCAGCACCGATGCCACAGGCAGATCGCCCCAGCCCGCGATACCGATGTCGCCTGGCACATCGAGCCCCCGTGTCGCGCAATACTGCAAGCCACCAAAAGCCATCGCGTCATTCTGATAAAAGATGCACTCAATCTCCGCGGCAGAGGCGAGCAGCTGTTCGGTGCCATAGTATCCGGGGTAGTAGGCGGCGGTGTCATTCAGCCTGAGCTGCCGGATGACAGCGCCCCCACCGCCCTCCACCGCCTTGCAGAACCCGTCCAGCCGGGCCGTCGCCGCACTGGCTGCGTCGTGGTGCGTCCCGACATAGCCGATCTTGCGGTAACCGCATCCGATCAGGTAGCGCCCCATGTCGAACCCGCTGTCGAAATGGTTGATGCCGACGCTCATATCCAGCGGGCTGGAGTTCAGATCCCAGATCTCCACGATCGGGATACCCGCGTTGCGCAGCATGTCCGACGCGCGTGGCGAATGGTAGCGACCCGTCAGGATCAGCCCTGCCGGTTGCCAGGATAAAACGGTCCTGATCCAGCTCTCTTCTTCCTGTGGTGTGTGCCGCGTCAGACCGAGGACAGACTGGTATCCGAAGGTCCCCAGCTTGCGGTCGATCCCCTCCAGCACCTGCGAAAAAACCTCGTTCCCGAGGTCCGGGATTGAGACCCCGATGAAGGTCGACCGCTGGTCGCCGGCGAAAACCGTGGCGAGCCGATTCGGCAGGTAGCCCAACTGGTCCACCTGCTGCATCACCTTGACCCGCGTCTTTTCCGAGTATCCCCCGCTTTCGCGTAAAACACGGCTGGCAGTCATTTTCGACACGCCCGCCGCCTGCGCGACCTCATCCAGGCTTACCTTGTTGCTTTTGCGTCTTTTTTTGCTCATTTCACGGCTTCATGTTACGGGTAACTTTATGGTTGACACCAAGGGTCTGCGTCATAGATGTTAACGGAACGTTACGGGTATCTCAACGGGGAGGTTGAGGTCCGGACCGGGAGGGGCATCAGATGCAAAACCTGCAACAAGGGCTTTTGTTCGACCGCATCGACAAGCATTTTGGCGGTACCTACGCGCTGCGCGATGTCTCCCTATCGGTCGGTCGTGGAGAGATCGTTGCCCTGCTGGGCGAGAACGGCGCGGGCAAATCTACCCTCATCAAAGTCTTGGGCGGCATCCACACGCCGGACGCTGGTCAGGTGCTGATTGACGGCGCCCCCTACCAGCATAAGCCCGCCGGTTTCGGCGAGCGGCAGAAGATCGCTTTCATCCACCAGGACCTGGGGTTGATCGAGTGGATGACCGTGGCCGAGAACATCTCTCTGGCGCTCGGTTTTGCGCGCAAGAACGGTCTGATCCGCTGGGACGATGTGGAACACTTTGCCGTCGAAGCCCTGAAAAAGGTCGATTGTGATTTCGATCCTACCACCCGGGTCGAGGCGTTGACGCGGACGGAGAAATCGCTTGTCGCGATTGCCCGCGCGCTGGCGGTGGACAGCGAGTTTCTGGTGCTGGATGAGCCCACTGCCTCTCTGCCCGCGGACGAAGTCGAGCGTCTCTTTACGGCGTTGCGCCCGCTGCGCGAACAGGGCGTTGGCATGATCTACGTCAGCCACCGGCTGGATGAGATTTTCCAGATCGCGGACCGTGTGGCGGTCCTGCGCGATGGCGCAATGGTTGGCGTCCGCAGTATCGAGCACACAACCCCGGAGGAATTGGTGCAAAAGATCGTCGGTCGCAAGACCCGCGAGACGGTCAAGAGCAAGGATGCACCGGGCGCGCCGGTGCTCAAGCTGCGAAACTTTGCGGTGACCGGGGTGGATCCTGTGGATCTCGACCTCCGGCACAATGAGATCGTGGGCTTTGTCGGCCTGCGCGGTGCGGGACACGAGGCCATTTCGCGCGCGCTTTTCGGGTTGGAGCCCTTTTCCGGCGACGTGACGCTGGACGGGCAGACGCCCGACGTCTCGACCCCGCAAAAGGCGATGAAGGCGGGTGTCGGGCTGGTCGCCAAGGACCGGACGGAAGAATCCGTCGCCATGAGCCTGACCATCCGCGAAAACACATTCCTCAATCCGGGTGGCATTGGCCGCAAGCTGCTCAGCCTGCTGTCACCGCGCACCGAAGCGGATCAGGCAGCGGAGATCGGGCACGAGTTGGGACTGTCGCCAAACGATCCCTCGCTCGCCATCGAAGCGCTGTCGGGCGGCAACCAGCAAAAGGTTGTCATTGGCCGCTGGCTGGCGACCAACCGCAAGCTGCTGATGTGCGAGGACCCTACCGCCGGGGTGGATGTGGGCGCCAAATCCGAGATCTACGCGCTGCTCAACCGTGCGCTGGCGGATGGGGTCGGCATTCTGCTGGTCTCCACGGATTTCGAGGAGATCGCGACGGTCTGTCACCGCGCGATCGTCTTCAGTCAGGGTGCCATCGTCGAAGAGCTCAGCGGTACGCGTCTGACCACGGAAAACCTTATTCAGTCGGCCTCAGCCGGAAATATCAAAACAACAAAGGATGCGGTCGATGCAATCGCTTGAATCCAGCGCGTTGGAACCCACCCGGGCGGATCTGAAGGGCCTCAGTGTAGCCAAGCGGATGGCCCGGTTCCTGCCGGTCTACGGCCTGGTGATCCTCATGGTCTTTTTGATCGGGCTCTTTTCCGTGCTGCTGCCGAACACCTTCCCCACGATGCTGAACCTGCGGGCGATTATCTCGGACAAGGCGATCATCGCGCTGCTGTCGCTGGGGGCGATGATCCCCATGGCGGCGGGGCGGATCGACCTGACCGTGGGCTACGGCATCGTGCTGTGGCACATTCTGGCCATCAGCCTGCAGACGATGCTGGGGCTGCCCTGGCCCATGGCCGTGGCCATTGTTCTGGTGCTGGGTGCGACGGCCGGGTTCCTAAACGGTTTGCTGGTCGAAGTCGCCAAGATCGACAGCTTTATCGCCACGCTGGGCACGGGTACGGTGCTCTATGCGCTGGCGCTGTGGCACACCGGCGGGCGTCAGATGGTCGGCCTGCTGCCCGATGGGTTCTACGCGCTCAACACCACCTTTGTCTTTGGCCTGCCCATCACCGCCTACTATCTGCTGGTGATCACCGTCGTGATGTGGGTCGTGCTCGAGTACACGCCCGTGGGCCGGTACCTTTATGCCATCGGCGCCAACCAGAAGGCCGCACAGTTGAACGGTATCCCGACGCGGAAATACGTGATCGGCGCCTTCGTCGCTTCCAGCACCATGACAGCGCTCGCCGGGGTCCTGCTGGCGTCCAAGCTACGAATCGGTCAGGCCTCGGTCGGGCTGGAGTTCCTGCTGCCCGCACTCGTCGGCGCCTTCCTCGGTTCCACCACCATCAAGCCGGGGCGGGTCAACGTCTGGGGCACCATCGCGGGTGTGGTGATCCTCGCCGTGGGCATCTCCGGCATTCAGCAATTCGGCGGATCCTTTTGGGTCGAGCCACTTTTCAACGGCGTCACGCTGCTCGTTGCCATCGGCATCGCGGGCTACGCACAACGCCGCAAAGGCGCGCAAAAACGCTGACCTTAAAATCACGCATTGGGAGGAAGAAAATGCAAAAACGAACGTTTATCAAGACAGCACTGACCACCACATTCCTGACGGGTCTCATGGTCCCTGCAATGGCTGCGGGCGACTGGGATGGCCCCACAACGGGTCCTGCGGCTGCTGAGGGCAAATCCATTGTCGTCGTGGCCGGTGATCTGAAAAACGGCGGCATCCTTGGTGTGACCGAAGGCGTCGAAGAGGCGGCGGCCAAGATCGGCTGGGACGTGCGCGTTCTGGACGGTGCAGGCTCTATCCAGGGTCGGACCGGTGCGATTGGTCAGGCGCTGGCGCTGCAGCCCGACGGGATCATCATCAACGGTTTTGACGCCGTCGAACAGCAGGCAGCGCTCGAAGGGGTGGTTGCCGCCGAAATCCCGATGGTGGCCTGGCACTCGGGCCCCGTGATCGGCTGCGATGCGCCGGGCGGTATCTTTGCCAATGTCTCCACCGACGCGATGAGCGTGTCCGAAGTCGCCGCGGAATGGGCCATCGAGGATGGTGGCAAGGACGTCGGCGTCGTGATCTTTACCGACAGCACCTACCAGATCGCCATCGACAAGGCCGACCGCCTGAAAGAGACGGTGGAGGCCGCGGGCGGCACTGTGCTGGAGTACGTGGACACGCCGATTGCCGATACCTCGACCCGGATGGGACCGCTGACCACCAGCCTGCTGCAGAAATACGGCGACAGCTGGACCCACGCGCTGGCGATCAATGACCTTTACTTCGACTTCATGGGGCCATCGCTGGCCGCTGCCGGTTTTGCGCCGGATCAAGGGCCACAGGCCGGATCTGCAGGCGACGGGTCGGAGGCTGCATTCCAGCGGATCCGCTCCAACGGCTATCAGGCGATCACCGTGGCCGAGCCGCTGAACCTGCAGGGCTGGCAGCTGGTGGATGAGCTCAACCGCGCCGTTCAGGGCGAGACCTGCTCGGGTTACGTCACCTCGCCTGCACTGGTCACTCAGCAAGGTCTGGCAAAGCTGGGCGACAGCAATGCCTTCGATCCCGACATCCCCTACCGCGAGAGCTACGCGGAGATCTGGGGCAAGTAGCGCCGCCTGCGCCGCGGGCCTCGCTGACACGGCGGGGTCCGTCCTATCCATCTACCGGAGGATACATCCATGGCTGATACGCCACTCGTGCAGATGCGCGGGATTACCAAGCGATTTGGCGGTGTGACCGCCCTGCAGAACGTCGATCTG
Organism: uncultured Roseobacter sp.; assembly: GCF_947496515.1. GTDB lineage: Bacteria > Pseudomonadota > Alphaproteobacteria > Rhodobacterales > Rhodobacteraceae > Roseobacter. The sequence continues at coordinate 161,450 of NZ_CANMDB010000009.1, forward strand.
ACAGCCTACGCTGGCGAAGTGCTGGCCATTGTCGGCGACAACGGTGCCGGGAAATCGACGCTGATCAAGGTGCTGACCGGCGTCTATCAGCCCACCGAGGGCGAGATCTTCGTCGACGGGGACAAGGTCGAGTTTTCGAACCACGCAGACGCCGCGGAAAAGGGCATTGACGCGGTCTATCAGACGCTGGCCCTGGCCGATCACCTTGATCCCGCGGCCAACATGTTCCTCGGCAATGAGCTGACCAAGAAGGTTTTCGGCATCACGGTCCTAGACAACAAAAAGATGCGGTCGGAAACCGAACGGGTGTTGATGGAGCGGCTGGGCGTGCGCCTGAAGTCACTGGATGCGCCAACCGACAGCCTGTCGGGAGGGCAGCGCCAGGCCGTGGCCATCGCGCGCGCCGTCTATCACGAGGGGCTGCGGGTGCTGGTCATGGACGAGCCCACCGCGGCCCTTGGCCCGCAGGAAACAGCGCGGACCCTGAAGCTGATCAAGTCCCTCAAGGCACAAGGGCTGGCCGTGATCCTGATCAGCCACTCGCTGGATGACGTGTTCGAAGTTGCGGACCGTGTTCATGTACAGCGCCGCGGCCAATGTGTGGGCGTGGCCCTGACCGCCGAAAGCTCGACCCAGGAAGTGCTGGGCATGATCGTAGGTGCCAAGGAGGACGCCGCATGAACACCGCAGTTGACGCAAACTATAAACCGCCGCTGACCGAACGGCTTGAGCCCTATATGGCGGTGATCGCTCCGATGGCGATGATTGCCGCGATTTTCCTGTTCATGGCGGTGGCCTCACCCGAGCGGTTCTACCGGATCAGCAATCTGGAGCTGATCCTGCAGGACGCCGCTCTTTACATGCCCATGGCCATGGCGATGACCTTTGTCATCACCCAGCGTGGCATTGACCTGTCGGTCGGATCCGTAGCCGTCCTGTCAGCGATCATCATGGCGTTTCTGGTCAAGCAGTTTGGGTTTTCGATCTATGTCGGCATTCCTATTGCGCTGACCATCGGGGCCCTTCTCGGCCTGATCAACGGTCTGGTGATCACGCGCTTCAACGTGCCCGATCTGATCGGGACGCTGGCGATGGATCTTGTCTACAAGGGGCTTGCGCTTTTGCTCGCAAAGGGGCTGGTGCTGGCGCGCTTCCCCGACGTTCTCACCGAAATCGGACGCGGGCAAACACCCTTCTTCATCCCTACGCCGGCGGTGATCGGGATGCTGACCATGGTGGCAGGCTACTACATTCTGAAGCGCACCCATTTTGGCCGCTACACCGTTGCCATTGGTTCCAGCCCTGAATCGGCGGAGCTGACGGGCATCGGCGTCAAGCGACACAAGGTCTATGCCTATGTGCTCTGCGGCGCCTGTGCGGCACTGGCGGGTCTGATGCTGACGGGCAAGCAAAACGCTATCCAGGCGACCATGGCGCCCTTCTTCAACCTGCACGTCATCGCGGCGGTGGTCGTTGGCGGCACGTCGCTCTTTGGCGGACGGGCATCCATCATCGGGTCGTTCTCCGGCGTGCTGCTGCTCGCCATGATGCTGAACGCGCTGGTGACGCTGCGGATCGAGTTCTTCTGGCAGCCCGTGGCCTCTGGCTTTGTGATCATCAGCTCGGTGGCGCTTTATGCCTGGATCCAGAAAAAGGACCGGGATGGTGGTGCTGGCTGGTTCGCCGATCTCAAGACAGCCGAAGGTCAGAAACTGCTGCGCTTTTCCGCGCTGCTGATCGGCGTCCTGATTGCCTTGCTGGCAATCGGTGGCGTCTTTGCCGGGACCCCTGCAGCAAGCGGGTAAGGGCACAACGACGGATGTCTCGGAGCGGCAGACAGAGGAGACCGCGCCGGGGCATATCGAATTTCAACTTGGAGGAAACTTAATGAAACTTATGACCACAACAGCATTGGTTGCGTCGGTCGTCTTTGGCACGAGCGCGTTGGCCGATGGCCACGCGACACTCCCGCTGAAGGAACTGCCCGACATCGCAGAACGTGATTACTGGGTCCCCGACGAGGTCAACGCCGAAGGCAAGCTGGAAGCGATGCAAGCCGTCGTTGGCGGCGACGCAGTGACATTCAGCGGCACGCAGGATGCGCCAGTGCAGATCGCCCTGATCTATCCATCATCCGACACGTCGGACTTCTGGGCGCGCAACTATCTGGCCATGACAAAGCGTCTGGACCAGCTGGGGATCGAATACGAGACAACCGAGTTCGCCTCCCGCCAGATCGAGCATTCGCTGCAGACGACCTATGCCAATCAGGTGGTTCTGGACAAAGACATCTACGACTATGTCATTTTCGGCCCATCGGAACTGGCTGTCCAGGCTGACAACATCTCGAAACTGGCCGCTGAAACCGAAGATCTGACAACCTATGTCTGGGCGTTCCATACGCCGCTCAAGGACCTTGAGCATCAGCCTGCAGCCTGGTTCGATTTCTCCTCTGCCGCCGGTGCCCTGACCATGTGCGACTACATGATCGGGCGTCTGGGCGAAGGCGTCACCATGGCGATGAACCGCGGCATCCCAGGCATCACCGACAATCAGCGCTCCGGTGATTTCAAGGCCTGTGTGGAGGAGAAAGCAGGCTGGACCACCGTCTACGAACACTACGGCGAGTATCAGCGCGAAGGTGGCTTTGCGGGCACATCGCTGATCCTGCAGTCCTACCCTGAGGCAACAATCATCCACAACGCCAATACCGCGATGGCCATGGGATCGGTCGAAGCACAGGTGTCTGTCGGCAAGGAGAAAGAGATCTTCTCCACCGGTTGGGGCGGCACCGGTCTTGAACTGGATGCCATCCGCCGTGGTGAGCTTGACGCCACACCGATGCGCATGGGTGACGATGTGGGTGCCGCTACGGCCGAGGCGATCAAGGCCGATCTGGAAGGACGCAGCGATGAGCTGCCGTTCGTCTTCCTCGGCCGGATCACCGTGGCGCACGACCAGATGAGCGCCGAGGAAATCGACGCGCTGGAACAGGAAGCCTTCCGCTTCTCCGGTGTCGGCGCACTGGACCGCTGAGCCGGCCCTAAAGCACGAAAAGAGGACCGGTTTCGCGCCGGTCCTCTTGATTCAACGACCATGAGCGCCGACAAAGGCGCGGCAACTCAGGGGGGGACGGTCATGTACGGCGAGATTGAAGGCACAGGGTTTGAGGTGATCGCGCCCGAGTTCGAGGCGTGTTTCATCGGCCACGCCCGGGTGGAGCGGCTCTGGACAGGTGCGCGCTGGTCCGAAGGTCCCGTCTGGTTCGCCGCCGGGCGCTACCTGCTGTGGTCAGATATCCCGAATAACCGGATCCTGCGCTTTGACGAGACCGACGGGAGTGTCTCTACCTACCGCCAGCCTTCCAACAACACCAACGGTCACACAGTCGACCGACAGGGGCGGCTGGTGTCCTGCGAACATCTGGCCCGCCGCGTAACCCGGACAGAGCACGATGGCAGTATCACCGTGATCGCCGACAGTTTCGAGGGCAAGCGCCTGAATTCCCCCAATGACGTGGTGGTAAAGTCCGACGGCTCGATCTGGTTCACCGATCCCAGCTACGGCATCCTGATGGACTACGAAGGTGAGCGTGCGACAAGTGAAATCGGCGCCTGCCACGTCTATCGCGTCGATCCTGCGGGCGAGATCACGATCGCGGTGGACGATTACGTCAAACCCAACGGGCTGGCATTCTCGCCCGATGAAACCGAGCTATACATCGCCGACACCGGCGTGACCCATGATCCAGGTGGCCCCAAACATATCCGCCGCCATAGTGTCAGCGCGGATGGCACCCTCAGCGGCGGCGAGGTCTTTGCCGAGTGTACCGCCGGTGTCTTTGACGGCTTCCGGTTCGACCGCGATGGCCGGATCTGGACTTCTGCCGCGGACGGGGTGCATTGTCTGAACACTGACGGCACCCTGATCGGCAAAGTGCATATCCCCGAACTGGTCGCCAACGTCTGCTTCGGCGGACCCAAGCTGAACCGGCTCTTCATCGCGGGCACCACCTCGCTCTATTCGGTTTTTCTCGACGTCAACGGTGTCTCACCACTCTGAGACGGGTGCGTGCTGGCGCCGTTGTCCACGCACCAAGGCAGAACTGCGCGCGCGGCCCTTGCTCTTTCATCTTGCCAGGAAAACTCATGCCCCTCGCCTGACAGGCGGCGCAACGCCGCCGAGAGGGGGGGCACCCCCGTTTTCAGGTACCCCCCCAGCGGTAGCCGTCTCAAAGATGCTGGTTCAGCCAAGGCCCGTGGTGCGCCCCGGGCTGATCCACCCGTTCAAAGCTATGCGCACCGAAGTAGTCGCGCTGCGCTTGCAGCATATTCGCCGTCGTCCGCGCGCTGGTCAGCGTGTCGAAGTACGACAGCGCCCCCGCAAGCGCTGGCACCGGCTGTCCCGCGCCCATGGCCACGGTCGTCACCTTGCGCAGACCGGACATATTGTCCTTCAGGATCTGCTGGAAGAACGGCGCCAGTGCCAGGTTCCGCTCCGGTGCGTCCGACAGGGCCGAGGCCATGTCGTTGAGCATGGCAGAGCGAATGATGCAGCCCGCGCGCCAGACCTCGGCAATCTCGGCCATGGGCAGATCCCAGCCGTAGTCCGCACTGGCCTTGGCCAAAAGCTCGAAACCCTGCGCGTAGCAAAGAACCTTGCCCGCGATCAGCGCCTGTTCGAGATCATCAAGGCTGAGCGCCTCGGCAGCGATGGTCCGGTCCGATGTGCCGAAAGCCTCCACTCCGGCAAGCCGCAGATCACGCGCCGCGGAGAGGTTGCGCGCCACAACGGCGGCTTCGATCACCGGCACGGCGGTGCCCAGCATCTGGCTTTCGATGACCGTCCAGCGGCCGGTGCCTTTCTGTCCCGCCCGGTCCAGGATCATGTCGAGCATCGGGTTGCCTGTGACGGGGTCGGTGGCCGCGGCCACCTTGCCGGAAATCTCGATCAGGTAGCTTTGCAGCGGGCCGGTGTTCCAATCGTCAAAGACTGCGCCGCACTCGGCGGCCTGCTTGCCAAGCCCGTCGCGCATGACCCCATAGGCTTCGGCGATCAACTGCATGTCGGCGTATTCAATGCCGTTGTGCACTGTCTTGACGAAGTGCCCTGCGCCGCCGGTGCCCATGAATGTCGCGCAGGGCTGATCCTCATGGGTGGCGGCGATGGCGCTCAATATATGGCCCACGCGGTCCCAGGCTTCCTGCGTCCCACCGCCCATGATGGACGGGCCAAACCGCGCGCCTTCTGCGCCGCCGGAGACACCGATGCCCAGATAGGGTACACCGGCCGCGTCCGCCTCCGCTGCACGCCGCTGTGTGTCGTGGAAATTGGCGTTGCCCGCGTCGATGATCATATCATCCGTGTCCAGCAACGGGCGCAGCTGCGCGATCTGCGCATCCACCGCCTCGCCAGCGGGGACCATCAGGATAATGTTGCGCGGGCGTGCCAGCCCTGCAACGAAGTCTTCGAGCGTGTCATGCGGCGAGATCCGGGGTGCGAGATCGCCCGCCTTATCCATGAACTCCGGGATCCGTGCGGTGGTGCGGTTGTGCACAGCGACAGCAAAGCCGTTGTCCGCGATGTTCAGCGCCAGCATGGCACCCATCGTTCCCAATCCGATCACGCCGATTTCTGCTGCTGACATCCGCTTTCCTCTCCCGGTGTGTTTTGTTATGTTACCGATAACAAAGAGTTCAATGAGATGGAAGCCATGTATATTGCAAACGCCACCACTCTGACCCATGCGGCGACGCTTGCGATGTTGCAGAGCGCTGTCGCCCGCGCCGAGGAAATCGGCCAGCCGCAGTGTATCGTGATCGTTGATGCCAGCGGGGTCGCCTTGGGTCAGATCCGCATGAACGGGGCGAAATTTCTCAGTTTGAAGAGCGCAGAAAGCAAGGCGCGCACAGCAGCATCGATCCGCGCGCCCAGCGACGCCATTCCCGAAGCGGTCGGCCCGGCGATTGCGGCCGCCACGGACAATCACGTGACGCGGTTGGGCGGTGGATTGCCAATCCTGATGAACGGCCAGTGCGTGGGCGGCATCGGTGTCGGGTCCGGCTCTGCCGAGCAGGATGTGGATGTGGCGATGGCGGCCTTGCGCAAGATCGGTGCGGAAACCGGCGCATTTGGTGCGTGAGCCGCAAGGCAGGTCGGATCTGAGGATCAATTCAGCGCGCTGGCGTGTCTCCGGTTCGGTTGTGTCCGAGCGGATCAACTCGCCTTTTGCGGTTACCATCTCTTGATACCGCTTTGCACTGTGACGTCAAATCAGGCAAAAGAGAGCAGTGAATAAAGGGTCTCCATCGAAAGTCGGTCGTGCGTCCAAGGCGAAACAGACACGGCATTGCGGAGCAGGCAGGTAAAAACGTGACGATCGCAGCCATACAATTCCTTGTCGGCCTCGAACGACGCCGCAAGGTTGGCCTTGTCCTCATTCTGGACGCAATGATCATTGCGCTGTCGCTCTATCTGGCGGTTGCCCTGCGGATCAGCACGTTCGATCTGGGATTTTACTGGCAGGGCTTCGGCGCGACGTTGCTCGGCCTATGGGTCGCGGGAACGGCCCTTTCGTTTCTGACGGCGATCCCTTGGGTATCCATGCGCGCCTTCAACATGCACGGGGTACGGCAACTGGTTGTCTTTTCCGTGGTATTGGGTGCCGGTTTTTTCTGCTACAATTACTGGGGGCCTTGGCTGGTCCCGCGCTCGGCCCCGCTGATCATGATACCCGTCTTGCTGGTCGGACTGGTTGGCGTGCGCGTGCTGCTCGGTCAGGCGCTCGCTCGAAGAGCCCCCCGTCAGGATGGGCAGGACCGTGTCCTGATCTACGGTGCAGGCGCGGCAGGGCTTCAATTGGCCAACGCAATGCGCGAGTTCGCCGGCGCCGAGGCGATTGCCTTCATTGACGACAACCCCTCGCTGCGCAAGGTTCTGGTCGGCGCCCTGCGGGTGTACGGCCCGGGGGACATCGGCAAACTCGTCCGTACGCGGGGTATCACCCAGATCATCCTGGCCATGCCCTCCACGTCCCGCGCGCGCAAACAGGAGATCCTGCGCGGATTGAGCGAGTATCCCGTGACGCTGCGCACGTTGCCGCATTTCCTGAACTTCGTGACCGGTGAGCCGCTGACAGCGCAGGTGCAGAACGTGAGCATCGACGATCTGCTGGGCCGATTGCCGCAGTCGCTGGATCTGCCGGAGATTGCCACGGCGTATGCCGGTCAAAACGTGTTGGTTACGGGTGCGGGCGGTTCGATCGGGTCGGAACTCTGTGTGCAGCTATGCTCTGTCCCTGTGGCCAGGTTGGTGCTGGTCGATCACAGCGAATTCGCGCTTTATAGCATCGAGCGCAGGCTGCGGGCGTCGCATCCGCAGTGCGAGATCATCCCGATCCTGGTATCCGTTCTGGAAAAAGACGTGCTTAAACGCGCCATTGTCGATCACGGCATTCAGGTGGTGCTGCATGCCGCCGCTTACAAACATGTGCCACTGGTCGAGCATAACGAAGTCGTCGGGGCCCGAAACAATGCGCTCGGCACCTATGTCACCGCAGAGGCCTGCGCGGAGACAGCGGTTGCACGGTTTATCCTGATCTCTACCGACAAGGCTGTGCGTCCGACCAACGTGATGGGCGCGACCAAACGATTTGCCGAGATGCTGGTGCAGGATCTGCAAAAGCGCCATCCAGGTACGGTGTTTTCCATGGTCCGCTTTGGCAATGTGCTCGATAGTTCCGGCTCTGTGATTCCGCTTTTCCGCGAACAGCTGTCCAAGGGTGGGCCGCTGACGGTGACACACCCCGAGGTCACGCGCTTTTTCATGACCCTGGGCGAGGCGGCGCGGCTGGTGCTGTTGGCGGGAACCTTTGCCAAGGGCGGCGAGGTCTATCTGCTGGATATGGGGGAGCCCATCAAGATTGTTGATCTGGCGCGGAACATGATCCGCATCTGCGGACTGACAGAACGGACCGCCGCCAACCCTGACGGTGATGTCGCGGTGGAGTTTGTGGGCCTGCGCCCGGGCGAAAAGCTCTACGAAGAGCTTCTGATCGGAGAGAACCAGATTGCCACGCCGCATCCCAAGATCATGTGTGCGCGCGAAACCTGCCCTGATAGTGACATTTGTACGGAGGCGCTGAGCCGCCTGCGCGCGGCCATTGCTGCGCAGGATCCCGATGCGATCCGCGCGCTGTTTGTCGAGACCGTGGATGGCTACACCAATGGCGCGCTCCGGTCCGAGCCAAAGGAGCAGACGGACAAAGAGCTCACCCCCGTTGCGGCGACGCTCGTTTGATCCAATCCCGGGGCGCTTGGCCCGTCACCCTCAGAAATTCCCGGTTGAAGTTCGATTTCGTGTTGAACCCGCTGGCCAGCATCGCCTGGGTCACGGACGTGCCCTCCTGCAGCAGCGTGCAGGCATGACGGATCCGGTATCCGTTGATGTAACGTGAGACGTTTTCACCGGTGCTCTGGTTGATCGCAGCGGAAAGCCGCTTTTCCGGCACCCGCAGCTTGCGTGCCAACCGGGCCAGCGTCAGGTCGGGATCAAGATGCGGCGCATGTCGGCTGATGTAGCTGTCGAGGCTGTCCAGAACAGCACCGTGTTGTGCTTTGTCCTCGTCTGAGAGGGCCTCGCGATCGCCCGGAGGGCTTTGACTGTCGATGGCGTGCCACAGGCCGAGCGTGCCCAGAATGATCAGCGCAGTGGCAGAAAAGAGGCTCGGGAGCCACAGCAGCAGGTCCCGGTCCCCTTCTGCCAGGCGCACCGCAATGATCACGTCACTGACCGCGGAGGCGATCAGGGCCAGAGCGAGGAACCGCCAGACGGTCAGCGGCAGACGCCCGCTCTCCAGCCGGCTATGCGTGAGTGCGTCTTCGCCCCGGCGCAGCCTGCCCAGCATCGCCGCGCCATAGGCGGCAAAGACCAGCGGTATGAGCACGTCAAGGCCCCCGGGGAAGACCACGAGGCAGATGAGAGCAGTCACCGGGCCTGCCGCGTGCCAAATCATCTCCGGCCATCGCAGCGGGCCCACCGTTGCCTGACGAAAGGCCAGCCAGCAGATCGCCGGGATGATCGTCGCCGTAATGGGCTGGAGCACCCTCAGCGATGTCAGGCCGTAGTAGTGAACCAGCGCTGTGAGGCTGCTTTGCACGGCGCATAACCCGATCAGAGCCAGCACCGGCCATGGGGTTGATTTCGTCAACAGCCGGTGCAGAAACAGGCCAGCAAGGACCAGCGCGATGATCAGCGGAACGGGGAGGACGGGCATGCGGTCTACGGGTGTCTCTTTTGGGGCAGCTTCCTTCTCCACGTTCTAAAACGGGATCTCAACGACCTGAAACCGGATTCAGGTCGCATCGGGTTACTTGCGCGTGGGTAATGGGCCTGACACACCATACCGGGAGACATCTTGTGAGATATATTTGCCACGCGCTGGTGCTGAGCGTGCTTGCGACCGTGACCGCCAATGCGGACGATGTGGGCGTGATCGAACGGCGATTGTCCGTCCAGCACCACGAGACGGGGTTGGAAACCACGGTCCTCTTTCCGGGCATCGGGGGGCAGGCAGGCACGCTGGGCGGCAACGCGGTGTTTTTCGGCACCCCGGTGTTGAAGGACGCGCGACCGCTGCCCGGTCGGTACCCGGTTGTGGTGATGTCCCATGGCTGGGGCGGCAATGCCGCACGGATGGCCTGGTTAGGGGCGGCGCTCGCGGAAAAGGGCGCGATCGTGGTGGCGGTGAACCACCCCGGCAGCACGACCTTTGATGTGAATTTCGACACTGCGTTCCATCACTGGACACGGGCGCAAGATCTCTCTGCCGCGCTGGATTGGCTGCTGCAGGACCCGGAGTTTGCACCGTTTGTGGATCACGGCAGGATCTATGCCGCGGGCTTTTCCTACGGCGGATGGACTGCGTTGTCTCTGGCCGGGGTCCGGGGGAGTCGCGCAGGATTTTTTCAGTATTGCGAGGCAGCGGGCGCGGGCTCGCAGTTCTGCGCCATGTTGGAGCGTGCAGGCGTTGATATCAGAGCAATTGACGAGACCCGCTATGAAGGATCCTACCGCGATCCCCGCGTGCAGGCGGTCGCCGCCATTGACCCTGGGCTGACCTGGGGCCTTGCCAAGGAGGATCTGAGTGAGGCCTCGGCAAAGATGCTGCTGATTGCTTTGGGTGAAGGGGCTGACCGGCTCAGGGCGACTGATACCGGACCCTCCGGCAGCGGTTTCGAGGCGCTGGTGCCCGAGGCTGTGGCAATCACAATTGCACCCGCCACGCATTTCAGCGTCCTTGGCCTGTGTACGCCGCGTGGTGCCGCCATCCTTGTCGAAGAACAGGATGATCCCGTCTGCACGGATCCGCCCGGGACGGACCGCGCGCAGGTTCTGCAACAGATCATCGAGGCTATTGCGGATCACTTCGGCCTTTAGGGCAGGCTACCGGAAATCCGCAGGATCCACACCGAAGGCCTTGATCTTGGAGTAGGCCGTGGTGGGCGCGACGCCCAGCATGGCCGCGACCCCACCTGGGCCAGCCACCTTGCCGCGCGCCCGGCGCAGTGCGCTTTGCAGGTTGCGCAGTTCGTGTGTGCGTAGTTCGGCACAGCTCAGCACCATATCGTTCTGCAGAACGTCGCCGTCCGCGGCCAGCTTGAAATCCAGTTTCAATCGCCCGCCCTGCGCCAGAATGGCTGCCCGTTCGATCACATTCTCCAGCTCGCGCACGTTGCCGGGCCAGTCGTACCCCTGCAGCGCGTCGATATTGGACTTGGACAGCCGCGTCGCGGGCAGGCGCAACCGGCGGGTCGTCCGGTCCAGAAAATGCTTGGCCAGATAGGGGATATCCTCGGGCCGGTCGCGAAGCGATACGCAGGTGATCGAAAAGACGCTGAGCGCAAAGTAAAGATCCTGCCGGAATCGCCCGGCACGAACCTCTGCCAGCAAATCGCGCGAGGTGGTTGCCACGACCTTGAGCGAGACCGGCGTATCGGTGCCATCCCCGAGCCGCCGCAAACGACCGTTCTGCAAGACATCGTGCAGCTTGCCCTGCAGAGCGCGCGGCAGATCCGCAATCTCGTCCAGGTGCAAGGTGCCGTTGTGCGCCATCATCAGCTTGCCGGTCACATCGCGTGCCGCACCGGGAAATGCCCCGCGACGGTAGCCGAAAAGCTCCGCTTCCAGCGTGGCGGCTTCGGTATTGTCGCAGCGGATCCGCACCAACGGGCGGCGGTGGCGGGTGCTCGCCTCGTGGATCGCAGAGACGGTCAGCGTCTTGCCCGACCCCGGCGGTCCGGCAACCAGAACATGGGCATCGTTCTTTGCGGCCAGATCGATCTGCGTGTTGAGCGATTTGACGGCCGGTGAGACCCCCACCACCCCTGTGTGTGACCGGGCTGACCGGATCTCCGTCAGCAGATACTCGTTCTCCTGCTCCAGCTTGTGGGTCAGGGTCTCGACCTCGGCTAACGCCTCGCGCAGCTTGCGTTCGTTTTCCTTGCGCTCTGTCACATCGCGAAAGATCACGACCGCACCGGCCAGCACCCCGTGATCGTAGATCGGGGTAGAGACATATTCGACGAGGATGGGCCGACCGTCCTTGCGCCAGAACACATCGTCGTCCACGCGCATCGTTTCGTCCCGCCGGAACGAGGCGTAGATGGGGCATTCATGGGCGGGGAAATGCTCGCCGTTCAGGTGCTTGTGGTGGATGATGGAATGCAGCTCGCGTCCGATCAGATCCTCCGACGACCAGCCGAGCATCTCCTGAGCGGCGCGGTTGACAAAGGTCGCCTTGCCGGAGGCGTTGATCCCGTAGATCCCTTCGCCCGCTGCCTCCAGGATCAGGCGGTTCTGTGCTTCGACCTCGCGGAAAAAGCCGTAGATGTTTTGCCAGCGGGTCAGGCCCGCGCGCTGGTGACTATCAAGTTCGGCCACGTGGTTACGGCGGTCATGTTCGTCCAGATCCAGAAAACTGAGCAGCACCCGGCGCTGCCCCCGCTGAAGCCCGTAGGTCTGGAGCCTGAGCGCTCGGTCATCGGCCCCGCGAAAGGACAGCATCCGCTCCACACGGCTGCCGTAATGCGCGACGGCTTCGAGAAAGATCGCCATGCTTGGCACGTCCGAGATCAGGATCTGCGAAAAAGCATGCCCGAGCCGCTGCCCGCCAAACAGCGCCTGTGCTGCGGCATTGCTGGCAGTGACCCTGTCTGTCTGCGGGTCGAGCATCAGTGTCGGCAGAGCGTGGTCTGAGACGGCGTGGTCGGAATCGGGGTGATCGAGCATGCACCTACCGTGTCAGCGCGGTGGGTGGGGTACACACACGAAATCTCGTCGATCACGATATCTCGTTATATCTGCCAATAAAATAGTCATATTTTTCAATCGGGTGCTAGTTATTGAGCGGTGTCCGCACCCGCTTTGCCCGGGTCTGATCGCATGACAAGCTGACCTCAAAACAGGTCAGGGGGTCCAGATGACTATCAAAAGCCTAGGCAATCCATTCTCCGATAAAACCGATTTGCGCCACGGTGCCGACTGCGGCTGTGACGGCTGCCTGTCCGGTCACGGGCATGACGCAGGGCATGTGGAGCCGCATCATATGTCCAGCGATCAGATGATGGAGCGTGCGGTGGAAAGCGCGATTGTCTGCTCCGTCTTTGGTCAAAGCGACATCGGGCGTCGGTCTTTCATGGGCATGATCGGCGGGACCACAGCGGCGGCCGCACTGGCGTCGGTCTTCCCGCTGGAGCAGGCCAAGGCGGCCCTTCTCGATGATCTGGGTCCACCCGAAAAGACGGATCTGAACATCGGGTTCGTGCCGATCACCTGTGCGACCCCGATCATTATGGCGCAGCCCTTGGGCTTTTACGAACGCTACGGGCTGAGCGCGCAGGTGATCAAAACCGCTGGCTGGGCCGTGGCGCGCGACAAATCGCTGTCGGGCGAGTACGACGCCAGCCACATGCTGACGCCGATGCCGCTGGCCATGACACTGGGCGCGGGCTCCATCGCGGAGCCCTACATCATGCCCGCCGTCGAGAACATCAACGGTCAGGCCATCGTGCTGTCCAATGAGCATCTCGACAAGCGCGACCCCAAGCAGTGGAAAGGCTTCACCTTCGGGGTGCCGTTCGAGTACTCCATGCACAACTTCCTGCTGCGCTACTACGTGGCGGAATTCGGGCTGGATCCGGATGTAGACATCCAGATCCGCGTGGTGCCACCGCCGGAGATGGTGGCGAACCTGCGCGCGGGCAATCTGGACGGCTACCTTTCGCCCGATCCGTTCAACCAGCGCGCGGTGTTCGAGGGCATCGGTTTCATCCACATCCTGACCAAGGAGATCTGGGAGGGGCATCCCTGCTGCGCCTTTGCCGCCCCGCTGAGTTTCGCAACAGAGCTGCCCAACACCTACGGCGCGCTGCTGAAGTCCATCATCGACGCGACGCAATATGCCTCCGACCCCGACAACCGGGTGGAGATTGCCGAGGCGATCTCGCCCACCAACTACCTCAACCAGCCGGTCACGGTGGTGCAGCAGGTGCTGACCGGCACCTATGCCGACGGTCTGGGCGAGGTGCAGCGGGTACCTGACCGGATCGACTTCGACCCCTTCCCCTGGCATTCGATGGGCGTGTGGATCCTCGCTCAGATGAAACGCTGGGGCTATATCGAGGGCGACATCGACTACAAGGCAGTGGCCGAGCAGGTCTACCTCGCCTCCGATGCGCGCAAGATCATGACCGAGCTGGGCTACGACGCGCCGGAAGAGACCTACAAATCCCACACCATCATGGGCAAGACCTTTGATCCAGCCGAGCCCGAGGCCTATGTGGACAGCTTTGCCATCAAGGCCAACTGATGGGCACGCTGTCGGAGAACAAGCGCGCGGCCTTGTTGTCGGTGCTGCTGCTGGTGGTCGGCTGCCTGATATGGGAGTTGTCGATCCCCGCGCAGAAAGCCGCTGGTGAGCTGACGGAATACGAGCTGCTCACCGGAGCGGGCCAGCCAAAAGCCGGTGTGCCGCCACCCAGTCAGGTGCTCGCCAAGGCGTGGGAGCAGCTCTCCAACCCGTTCTACGACGCCGGTCCCAACGATAAGGGCATCGGCATCCAAATCGGCTATTCCATCTACCGCGTGCTGGCGGGATACCTGCTGGCAGCGCTGATTGCGATCCCCTTGGGGTTCCTTATCGGGATGTCGTCGGTGGCCTATAAGGCGCTCAACCCCTTCATTCAGGTCCTGCGGCCCATTTCGCCGCTGGCCTGGATGCCGCTGGCGCTTTTCGTCATTCAGGACAGCGAGGCGAGCGCGATTTTCGTGATCTTCATCTGTTCGATCTGGCCGATGCTGATCAATACCGCCTTTGGCGTGGCCGGCGTGCGCGAGGATTGGGTGAACGTGGCGCGGACCCATGAGTTGGGTGCGCTCAAGACCGCCTTTACCGTGATCCTGCCCGCCGCGGCACCAACCATCGTGACGGGCATGCGCATCTCCATCGGGATCGCGTGGCTGGTCATCGTGGCGGCAGAGATGCTCGTGGGTGGCACCGGCATTGGCTATTACGTCTGGAACGAGTGGAACAATCTCGACCTGACCTCGGTCATCTTCTCCATCCTCATGATCGGCATCGTTGGCATGCTGCTCGATTCCATGTTCGGCCTGCTGCAACGCACGGTCGCCTACACCGAATAGGAGCCAGCGCATGGCCACGTCTTTCCTGAGTATCGAGCAACTGACCCAACGCTATCCGGACGGCAAGGGCGGGGAGTTCACTGTCTTTGAAAACGCCAGTTTCGGCATCGAAAAGGGTGAGTTCGTCTGCATCCTCGGCCATTCCGGCTGCGGCAAGTCCACCATCATGAATATACTGGCGGGGCTTGCCGAGCCCACGAGCGGCGTGGTCAAGATGGACGGGCGGCATGTGTCCGGCCCCAGCCTCGACCGCGGCGTGGTGTTTCAGAACTACTCCCTATTGCCGTGGCTCACGGCCCTGAAGAACGTCACCTTCGGCGTCTCTGCCCGGTTTCCGGGGTGGAGCAAGGCCAAGGTCATCGAACACTCCACTGCCTTCCTCGCCAAGGTCGGGCTGACGGGCGATGCGATCCACCGCAAGCCCAGCCAGTTGTCAGGGGGGATGCGCCAGCGTGTCTCTATCGCGCGGGCCTTCGCCAATGAGCCGAAGCTGTTGCTGCTGGATGAGCCTTTCGGTGCGCTCGATGCGTTGACCCGCGGCACCATTCAGGACGAGCTGATAAAGGTCTGGAGCGACACGGATCAGACGGTGTTCATGATCACCCACGACATCGACGAGGCGATCCTGCTCGCCGACCGGATCCTGCTGATGACCAACGGACCCATGGCGCAGGTGGCCGAGAGCGTGGAGATCACCATTCCGCGCCCGCGGGTGCGCAATGACATTGTCGAGCACCCCAACTACTACGCCATCCGCAACCATCTGGTGCATTTCCTCGCGCAGCGGTCGGCAGAGCTGTCAGGTCAGGAACCAACGGTCAATCAGCACCCCAAGCCCGTGCGGATCGTGATGACCGAAGAGCCTGAGGGCGAAGACCCCGAGCCTGCGCCGCGCTTGCGTGCGGTTGAGGGGTAGGAGGGCGTGAGCACCAGCGATACGCTGCCCCGGCCCCCGGTGCCGCCCTTCAGTTATGAAGAGGCGGTGGCCAAGGTGCGCATGGCCGAGAACGCGTGGAACACGCGCGATCCCGGGAAGGTGGCGCTGGCCTATACGCCCGACACCCGCTGGCGCAACCGGTCGGAGTTCCTGAACGGGCGCACGGAGGTAGAGGCATTTCTGCAGCGCAAGTGGGCGGCGGAGAACGGCTATCGCCTGATCAAGGAGATCTGGGCGCATGAGGGCAACCGGATCGCCGTGCGGTTCTGCTACGAATGGCACGACGCGGGCGGTCAGTGGTTCCGCGCCCATGGCAACGAGAACTGGGCCTTTGACGCCCAAGGCTACATGGCCGAGCGCCATGCCTCCATCAACGATGTGCCGATTGCGGTGGACGCGCGGCTGTTTCACTGGCCGGAAGGAACCCCCCGGCCCGACGATCACCCCGGACTGACAGAATTAGGACTGTAAGATGAAGGATATGACCCAAATGACCGAGATGACCAAAGAGGACGTAACAGCGATGATCCTGTCCGCCAAGAAACAGGCGGGCCTGACCTGGGAAGAAATCGCCGAAAAGATCGACATGTCGCCGATCTGGACCCATTCGGCGGCGATGGGTATGAACGCCTTTCCACCTGACAAGGCGGCGCTGATGGTCTCGACCATGAGGCTGCCGCAGGAGGCCGAGCAGGTGCTGGCCGAAAGCCCCACCAAGATCTGGGAGCAGGCCGTGCCGACGGATCCCTGCATCTACCGTTTCTACGAGATCGTGGGCGTCTATGGCCCGACGCTGAAGGCGATCATCCAGGAGAAATTCGGAGATGGCATCATGTCGGCCATTGATTTCGACATGTCGGTGACCCGGGTGGAGCACCCCAAGGGCGACCGGGTGAAGGTTGAGATGTCGGGCAAGTTTCTGGGCTACAACAGCTGGTAGCAGCAGCGCCGCCGGGTTGGCGTTCTGCAGATGGAATGGCCGCGGGATTGCCCCGCGGCCTTTTTGTTTGCGCCAGCAAGCAGCATACGGTTGTCCTAACGCGCGTCGCTTCAACCCTCCGCCCGGCCCAAAGGCCGGGCATCGCCCGACCTCCCCGTCAAACCGGAGGTTTGCTTTTCGCAAACGAGGGCGATTTCAAGGGTTGCAAGTAGCTTGACATATGGTCTGTTTGCACTTCCCGACGCCGCCGAGCTGTTGCGAAACGCCCTCCAGGTCGGGCGATGCCCTCAGTACTTTGCGGACCTGTCTTTCCTGTCCCCTGAGCTTTAGTTCCCCGGTTTAACTCGGCACGGCATGTCAAAATATCTTTCTGATATTTTGGTATTCCAAAATATCGAATATTGATTTATACCCTCCTCAGGGCGCCCCAGTGCGCAGATCCAAGGGAGGAAAAACCAATGAAGAAATTATTTGCCATTGCGGCGGCTGCGGCCATCGTGGGCGGCGATCTGGCGGCCGAGGAGTTCCCCTCGAAAACCATCGAGGTGATCACCCACGCCGGCAACGGCGGCGGGACGGATGTGACCACGCGAATGATGATGATCCGCGCCCGCCGCGAGTTGGGCGGCGATATGGTCGTCGTCAACAAGCGCGGCGGCGGCGGTGCCTCGGCCATGGACTACTACCTCGAACAAGAGGCGGACGGGCATAGCATCCTGACCTTCACCATCGGCCATTCGGCAACGGTCGCGCTCGGCAAGACCGACATGAAGCTCGAAGACGTGCGCCCCATCGCGCGCGGCACCGACGATCCGCAGATCCTGATGACGCGCTGCGGTGTCTATGACAGCGCCGAAGCCTTTGTCACCGCGCAGAAAGATGAACCGCTGACCTACGGCACCACCCATCTGGGCGGCATTGACGATGTCTCCGCCTTCATGTTCGCGCGCCGCGGCGAGCTGGCAACACCCAAGATCGTTCCCTTTGAGGGCGGGGGTGAGCTTGCCACGCAACTCGTTGCGGGTGCGGTTGACGTTGCGGTGCTGAACCTCGCCGAAGCAGGCTCGCAGATCGACGCGGGCGATATCTGCCCCATCGTGGTGCTGGCGCCGGAGCGGATGAGCGGTCTGCCGGATGTCTCTACCGCGCAGGAGCTGGGGATCGACGCGAACTTCTCCACCGTGCGGGGCTTTGTCGTGCATGCGGACACGCCCGATGACGTGGCCAAAAAGCTCGAAGAGGGGCTGTTGAAGGCCATGGACCACACGGTCTACCAAGGCTTTCTGACCTCCGTTGGTCTGGACGAAAGCTCGGTCGCCGATGCGGAGACCTGGGGCAGCCAGCTGACCTCCATGCAGACGGATATGGATGCCGCACTGCGCGAGCTGGGCTTTATCGAGTAACTACTGTGCCGGTCGCCGGTCTGCCGCGAGAACGTGGCGGACCGGTCCTTTCTCTCCAGCTTGTCGGGATCTCCGAGATGACACGCTACGCCGTTCCCTGCGGGATCATCGCCTTTTGCCTGCTGACCTACTGGCTCAGCACGCAGTTCGACCGGGTCCCCCCGATCCTGTTGCGCGGGATGCAGCCTGCGGATTTCCCGCAGATGGTTCTGATCCTGATTGTCACGCTGGCGGTGCTGGTCATGCTCTTTGACCGCCCCATCGTGCGCGACCCGGTGCCGTCTGCCGTCTGGATCAGCCTTGGGCTCTTCGGGCTCTTTGCGCTGGCAGCACAGGTGGATCTGTTTCTGGGGCTGGGTGTCTTCGCTGGGGCGCTTGCCTTCATGTGGGGCGAGCGGCGGATCTGGGCCATCGGCCTCGTCGCGCTGATCAGCCCCGCGCTTGTCTTCCTGCTCTTTGATCAGGTCTTCAGCATCCGCTTTCCGCGCGGCCTGCTGACCAACCTCTGGTACGGATAGCCCTCATGGAACCACTCATTGCAGGTCTGATGGCGCTGATGGATCCCGGTCTTCTGGTGCTGCTCTTTGCCGCCACGCTGGGCGGGGTGATCATCGGCGCGCTGCCGGGGTTGAACGCGACGACCGGGGCCGCGCTGCTCCTGCCCTTTACCATCACCATGGATCCGATCCCGGCGATTGCGATCCTGACGACGATCTACTGTGCGGCGACCTTTGCGGGTGCCATCACCGCGATCCTGATAAATACGCCGGGCACCTCTGCCAGTGCGACGACCTGTCTGGACGGCTACCCGCTGGCACAGCGCGGCGAGGCGGGCCGTGCGTTGGGGATGGCGACGATTTCCTCGACCATCGGGGGCATCATTTCTGTCATCTGCCTGATGCTCGCCGCGCCGCTGATGGCGCGGATGGCCTATAACTTCGCGCCGCCGGAGTACTTCGCCCTGACCGTCTTCGGCATCTCGATGCTGGCCACCATCGGCGACGGCACACCGCTCAGGAACATCATCGCGGGGGCCTTTGGCGTGCTGCTGGCCACGGTGGGCAAGGACCTGCTGACCACGGTGGAACGCTTTACCTTTGGCTTCAACGAACTCTCCGAGGGCATTGGTTTCGTGCCCGTCATGATCGGGATCTTCGGCATCTCGGAACTGCTGGTGCAGGCCGAACGGCTGAGCGTCAAGCGCCGTCAGGTTCATATGAAAGCGATCAAGCTGCCGTCACGGGCGGACTATCAAAAGGTCTGGCGCACGATCCTGCGCTCCTCCGGCATCGGAACGTTCATCGGCATCCTGCCGGCCGAGGGCGCCACCGTCGCTTCCATGATCGGCTACAACGAGGCGCGACGCTGGTCCAAGACACCCAAAGAGTTTGGCAAGGGCTCCATTGAGGGGATCGCGGGCTCGGAGGCAGCCAACAATTCCGCCGCCGGGGGGGCTATGGTGCCCACACTGGCGCTCGGCATTCCGGGCAGTCCGACGGCGGCGGTGATCCTCGCGGGGCTGATGGTGCACGGTCTGCAGCCCGGCCCCACCATGTTCACCGAACAGGCGGAGTTCGCTTACGCGATCTTCTGGGCGATGCTGCTGGTCAACGTCATGTTCATTTTCGTCGGCCTCTTCGGCGCCAAGATCTTTGCCCGCGTGACCTTTGTCCCGGTGCAGATCCTCTGGCCCATCGTGTTCACCTTCTCCATTGTTGGTGGCTACGCGCTCGACCAATCCATGCTGGATGTCTACATCGCGCTCGGCGCCGGGGTGATCGGCTACTTCATGCGGCGCTTTGGCTATTCGGTGGTACCGCTGGCCATTGGCCTGATCCTCGGCGGGATGCTGGAGAAACGCCTCGGCCAGTCGCTGATCATGCTGGATGACCAGTGGTGGCTGATGTTTACCCGCCCCCTCACCTTGCTGTTTTTCGCGCTGACCGTTCTGGCCCTGTTCGGCCCCTTCCTGTGGCGGCTTTTCAAGCAGCGCGACCCCATGGTTTCTACCGGAGAGTAAGCGATGACCAAGATCAAATCCATCCGCACACGGGTCTGGAACTGGACCGGGCCGACCGTGCCGCCGCAGGGGAACTTCTGCACCAACGCCTCGGACGCGCTGTGGATCAAGGGCGATGCGATGGCGTCCTTCCGGTTTCACCAGTGGCTGACCTGCGAGGTGGAAGCAGAGGATGGCACTATCGGTATCGGCAACGCGGCCCTCGCCCCCACGGTGGTGAAACAGGCGATTGACGACTGGTACGCGCCACTGGTCATTGGCGAGGATCCGTTTGACTACGCCTATCTTTGGGAAAAGATGTACCGCCGGACCCATGCCTGGGGCCGCAAAGGGATCGGGATGACCGCCATCTCCGCCATCGACATCGCCATCTGGGACCTGATGGGCAAACTGGTGGGAAAGCCTGTCTTCAAACTGCTGGGCGGGCGCACGAAGGAAAAAATCCCGGTCTACTACTCCAAACTCTACGCGGACAGCGTCGAGGCGATGCAGCGCGAGGCCGAAGAGGCGGCGCGCCACGGCTATCAGGCCTTCAAATCCCGCTTTGGTTTCGGGCCGAAAGATGGCATGGCGGGGATGCGCGAGAACCTCAAGCGCGTGGAAGCGCTGCGCGAGGTACTGGGCTATGACGTCGATCTGATGCTCGAGTGCTACATGGGCTGGAACCTCGATTATGCCAAGCGGATGCTGCCGAAGCTCGCCCAATACGAGCCGCGCTGGCTGGAGGAGCCGGTCATTGCAGACGATGTGGCAGGCTACGCGGAGCTCAACGCCATGGGGATCGTGCCGATCTCTGGTGGCGAGCATGAGTTCAGCATCATGGGCTGCAACGAGCTTATTCAGCGCAAGGCCGTGAGCGTGCTGCAATACGACACCAACCGCGTGGGCGGTATCACGGCGGCACAGAAGATCAACGCGATTGCCGAGGCAGCCCAGATCCCAGTGATCCCCCACGCGGGTCAGATGCACAATTATCACCTGACCATGGCCAACGCGAACTGCCCGATCAGCGAGTATTTCCCCGTCTTCGACGTGGAAGTGGGCAACGAGCTTTTCTACTATATCTTCGAGGGCGACGCCGAGGCGCAAGACGGCTATCTGCAGCTCAGCGACGATACACCGGGGCTGGGCATTTCCATCACCGACAAACATCTGGACCACTTCGAGATCACCGAATGACACAAGACCGCCGCGCCCCGGACCTGACCCGGGGCCTCCTGCCAGCCGCCGCCAGAGGCCCCGGGTCAGGTCCGGGGCGCGTTGCGTGTCCGACAAACGGAGGAACCCCATGACCACCTACTCCGGCATCTGGCCCGTAGCACCCACGCCCTTTCATGACGATGGCAGCCTCGATCTGGAGGGGATAAAGCGCGTGCTCGATTGCCTCATCGATCAGGGCGCGGACGGCATTTGCGTGCTCGCCAATTTCTCAGAACAGTTCCTGATCTCGGACGCGGAGCGCGAGACGTTGGCCCGGCTCAGCGTGGAGCATGTGGCGGGCCGGGTGCCCGTCATCGTCACCATCAGCCACTACGCCACGCAGATCGCGGTGGAACGCGCGCGCTTTGCCAAGGATCTGGGTGCGGACATCGTGATGATGATGCCGCCCTATCACGGGGCGCTGCTCAAAGGCACGCCGGAGCAGAGCTTCGAGCAGTTCGCCGCCGTGGGCGAGGTGGGCATCCCCATCATGGTGCAGGACGCACCGCTCTCCGGTGTCGATCTGCCCGTGCCGCTCCTGGTGCGCATGGCGTGTGAGATCGAGGCGGTGAAGCTCTTCAAGATCGAATGCCCGCGCGCGGCGAACAAGATCCGCGCGCTGATCGAGGCTGGCGGCGACGCCATCGAAGCGCCTTTCGACGGGGAGGAGGCGATCACCCTCTTGGCCGATCTGGATGCAGGCGCCACAGGCTCCATGACCAGCGGCATGATCGTCGATCAGATCAAGCCGGTGATCACGAAACACCATTCGGGTGACGTGGAGGGTGCAACAGAGGCCTACGGCCGCGTCGCCATGGCCATCAACCACGAGAACCGGCAATGCGGCTGGCAGTCCTGCAAGGCGGCGATGGTGGAGGGCGGTGTGATCGCATCGGAATTCTGCCGCCATCCCATTCCGCCCTTGCATCCCGCGATCCGCGCGCGGCTGATAGACCTGTTGCGCCCGCTGGATCCGCTGGTGCTGAGATGGGGAAAGTGAGATGAGCGAGCCTGCCTGGACCAATGAGTTGCGCGCGTTTGTGGAGCTGAAGCCGCGCCAGTCTCTGGCGACGGAGGCGGCAGACCACCTGCGCGAATTCATCATGCTGGGCAAGCTGGCACCGGGCATGCCGGTGCGCGAACGCGATCTGGCGGAGGCCTTCGGGATCAGCCGCACCCCGCTGAAAGAAGCGCTGCGCATCCTCGAAGGCGAGGGGCTCATCGTCTACGGCCCCACCCGGCGGCCCAGCGTCGCCGATCCCTCGCTCTCCGAGATCAACGACTGGCTGCGGGTGCAGGGCGCGCTGGAGGCCTTGGCGGGTGAGCTTGCCTGCGATCTGGCGAGCGACGCGCAGCTGGCGGAGATCGAGCGGATCAACACCTCCATCAAGGAAGCGCGCGACACCCAAGGGCAGCTGGAAGCCTTCCGCGCCGACATGCGGTTTCACGAGGCCATCGTCGCGGCCTCCGGCAATGCCGCGCTGCGCGAGACCCATGCGAGCTACAACGCCCGGCTCTGGCGGGTGCGGTTTCTCTCCTCCCAGCGGGTCGCGAGCCGGGAGGCCACGCGACAGGAGCATCTGGACATCGTGGAGGCGCTGAAGGCGCGCGATGCCCGCGCCGCCCGCCGCGCGCTGCAAAACCACTTGCGCACCGCCGAGGCGAATATCGCCGCGGCCCGCGCCGAGACAGATGAGGAGACCCCCTGATGCGTCCCAGACTTGCGATCGTGCCCGGCGATCCTTCCGGCATCGGGCCGGAGTTGATCGCTAAGCTCCTGCAGGAAGACGGCGTGCAGGAGGCGGCGGACATCTTGCTGGTGGGCGATGCGCATCTGTGGCGGCGCGGGGCCGCGCAGGCAGGCGCGGAGATCACGCTCAACACGATTGATGAAAAGCAAGCGGGCAGCTTTACCGGTCTCGCGCACCTCGACCTCGCCACCATCGCGCCCGAGGAAGTGCAAATCGCCGAAGTTACCGTTGCCGGTGGCACCACTTCGCTGCGCTGTCTCGACAAGGCCTTGGATCTGGCACAGGCGGGCGTGGTCGATGGCGTGCTGTTCGCGCCGTTCAACAAGGCCGCGATGACCGCCGCCGGGCTGAATGCCGAGGACGAACACCGCTACATGGCGCGCTATCTCGGGTTCGAGGGCTATCATTCCGAGATCAACGTGCTCGATGATCTGATGACCACGCGGGTGACGAGCCATATCGGGCTGAAAGACGTGGCGGCCAGCATCGACGCCCCCGGCATCGAGCGCGCGGTGGAGTTGGCCCACGTGGCGCTGGCCCAGTCGGGCAAGACCCGGCCTCATGTAGCCGTCGCCGCCCTCAACCCCCACGCCGGAGATAACGGCAAATTCGGGCGGGAAGAGATCGACGTGATCGAACCCGTGGTGAAGGCGTTCCAGGACCGGCAGATGAATGTGACCGGGCCTTGGCCGTCGGACACCGTCTTCCTCAAGGCCAAGCGCGGCGAGGTCGATGCGGTGGTAACCATGTATCACGACCAAGGGCAGATCGCGATCAAGCTGATGGGGTTCGAGCGCGGCGTGACGATCGCGGGCGGTCTGCCGATCCCGGTGGCGACACCCGCCCATGGCACCGCCTTCGACATCGCAGGGCGGGGCATTGCCAATGTGAGCGCCACGCGACAGGCCTTTGAACTGCTGGTCCGCATGGCGAGTAACGCGCGGGCCGCGGCCTGAGCGCGGCAAACCCACATTAACGAGCAGGATCTGACACATGAGCTTCACTCCCCACGGTAAAAACCTGATCGCGGGCCACTGGGTCGCGACGGACCGCAGCTTTATCTCCGCGCCTGCGCATGGTTCGGCCCATAGTTTCAGCACCGGGACGGCCGCGTTGGTCACTGAGGCCTGCGAGGCGGCGGAGGCGGCTTTTGCCACGCTTGGGCAGAGCACGGCGGAGGCCCGGGCCGCACTCCTCAACGTCATCGCCGATGAGATTGAGGCGCGCGGCGAGGCCATCACCGAGATCGGCACGCAGGAGACTGGCCTGCCGGGGGCAAGGCTACAGGGAGAACGCGGGCGCACGACGGGGCAGCTGCGGCTCTTTGCCGAGCACATACTTAAGGGCGACTACCTCGACCGCCGTCAAGATTCCGCACTGCCCGACCGCGCGCCGTTGCCGCGCCCGGATCTGAAGATGATCCAACGACCGATTGGTCCCGTTGCGGTCTTCGGGGCCTCGAACTTCCCGCTGGCCTTTTCGACCGCGGGCGGTGACACGGCCGCCGCCTTTGCGGCGGGGTGCCCCGTCGTGGTCAAGGCCCACGCGGCGCATCCCGGTACGGGTGAGATCATTGCGGAAGCGATCCATGCGGCAGTGGAGAAGACGGGCATGCCCGCGGGCACGTTCAGCTTCATCCACGACGACGGTCATGAGATCGGGGCAGCCCTGGTACAACATCCCCTGATCCGCGCCGTGGGCTTTACCGGCTCGCTGGCCGGGGGCCGTGCGCTCTTTGATCTCTGTGCCGCGCGGCCCGCGCCTATTCCCTTCTTCGGCGAGCTGGGCTCCATCAATCCCATGTTTCTGTTGCCCGAAGCGGCAGCGACACGCGGCGCTGACATCGGCGCGGGCTGGGCCGGATCGCTCACCATGGGCGCGGGCCAGTTCTGCACCAACCCGGGGATCGCTGTCGTCTTGCCTGGCGCGGAGAGTTTCATCACCGCAGCCGAGGCCGCGCTGAAAGACGCAGGCCCCCAGACCATGCTGACTGACGGGATTGCCGACGCCTACCAACGGGGTCTTGCCCGCGTGTCCGGCGGCTCGGGCGTCAGCGAATTGGCCGGCGGCACGGGAGAGGCGCGCAAGGCGACCCCCGCGCTCTACCGGGTGTCGGCGACGGACTGGCTCGGCAACCATGATCTGCAGGAAGAGGTCTTTGGCCCCATGGGTATCGTGGTCGAGGCCGAGACGCCCGAACAGATGGCCGAGATCGCGCGCGCCATTGAGGGGCAGCTGACGGTGACGCTGCACATGGAGCCCGGGGATACAGATCACGCGAAAACACTGATGCCGCTGATCGAGCGGAAGGCAGGCCGCATTCTGGTTAACGGCTTTCCGACCGGTGTCGAGGTCGCAGATACGATGGTGCATGGCGGGCCATACCCTGCGTCCACGAACTTCGGCGCGACCTCCGTGGGAACGCTCGCGATCCGCCGGTTCCTGCGGCCAGTGTGTTACCAGAACCTGCCGGACGCGCTCTTGCCGGAAGGGTTTTGAGGAGGCAGCAAGTGTGGTCCCGACCTGAGACATCTGACAGTAACGCTAAAGCGCCGTTCCGAGGGGTGGCGCACTCGCGCCGCCCGTTTTGCCAAAGGCAAACCTCCGGTTTGACGGGGGCGGAACGGCGCGGCGCAACAGTGTCTGTTGCGCGGGTGCTTTGCGCGGGGCGGGCTGTCTCAGGCCGCGGCTTGCGCCCACCGCGCGCGGATCTGCAGCAGCACGATCGGGGCAAGCAGCGCAATCCCCGCCACCAGCGTCAGCACACCCGGCGCGATGAAGAGCGGTGAGACGAGGGCGATCCAGTACCGTTCCAGCTTGCCCAGAGGTGCGATGAAGTACCCGGAGAAGGCAACGCCCAGCGTGGCGATCCCCATCATGGCACCGGCCAGCGTGACTGCAAAGGCTGTCCAGGTGAAACCCTCTGCCACCAGCAGGAGTGCGGGGGAATAGACGAAGACAAAAGGCACCAGCGCCTTGGCGATCCCCAGACGGAACGCCGTGTTGCCGGTCTTGAACGGGTTGGATCCCGCGATCCCGGCGGCGGCATAGGCGGCGAGTGCCACGGGCGGTGTGATGTCCGCCAGAACCCCGTAGTAAAAGACGAAGAAATGCGCGACCAGCGGCTCGACACCGAGCATCTGGAACGCGCCGGCGGTGACCGAGACCAAAATGATATAGGTAGCCGTGGTTGGGACGCCCGCCCCCATGACGATGCAGGCAATGGCGACCAGCACGAGCGAGAAGAACAGCGCCCATTGCTGCAGGTCGAAGACGTTGAACACCGGCAGCGCGGAGACCACCGCGGCAAAATCATTCGCCGTCGTGATGACGATCGCACCGATCCGGAAGCCCGAGCCCGACAGGGTGATCACGCCCACGATGATGCCGACGCAAGCCGCAGCGGTCCCGATGGCGATGGTGTTGCGCGCGCCGGTTGCGAGTGCGTCCCACAGGGCCCGCGGCGTCAGCCTGTCGTTTGGCTTCAGAAAACCGACGACGATACAGGCGATGATCGCGTAAACGCCCGCATAGTCCGGTGTCCTCCCTGAGAAGATCGAATAGATCAGCACGAAGAGCGGGATGATCGCCATCCAATGCTCCTTGAGCACCAGCACCACCTGCGGCAGCTCTTCGGTGCGCAGACCGCGCAGGCCGAGCTTCTTCGCCTCCAGATGCACCATGATGAAGATGCCGAAGTAGTGCAGCAGCGCAGGAAAAAGCGCTGCAGCGAGAATGTCACGCAGAGGGATGTTCAGATAGTCCACCATGATGAAGGCCGCGGCCCCCATCACCGGCGGCGTGATCTGCCCGCCGGTGGAGGCGGTCGCCTCGACGGCGCCCGAAAAATGCGGCGGGTAGCCCACCTTTTTCATCGCCGGGATCGTCAGTGACCCGGTGGTCACCGTGTTGGCGATGGAGGAGCCGGAGATCGACCCCATGAAGGCCGACGCGCAGATCGCGACCTTGGCCGGACCGCCGGAGTAACGCCCCGCCAGTGCGGTGGCCATGTCGATGAAGAGCGCGCCCAGACCGATGCGCGTGGCCAGCACCCCGAAGACAACGAAGAGAAAGACGTATTTGGCCATCGCGCCAATGGCGATACCATAGATGCCCTGCGCGCCGTAGATCCCGTCGACAAACCCTTCCCAGGATACGCCAGCATGGATGAGCGGGCCCGGTGCGTAGCGCCCGAAAATCGCATAGAGCACGAAGATCAGCGCGATGGCGGGCAGGGTCGGACCGATGGAGCGGCGCGCGGCTTCCAGTGTGAAGAGCAGCACAACCGAGCCCATGAAGGTGTCCATGGCGTTCGGGTTGCCCGCGCGCGCGGCGGCCACATCCAGCGGCAACAGCGGCAGATACATCGCCGCAGCCACGGCCAGAATGGCAAAAACGATGTCGATAAGGCTCACACCGTCGAACCGGTACCACCGGTCCGGGGGCATGTCGGTGCTCGGACTGCGGCGCCAGGAAAACAGCAAAAAGGTCAGGCCGAGCACAAAAGAGAGGTGCACACCGAACCGCATGAGCTCGTTCGCGGTGCCGAAACCGGCCTGGTACACGTGATAGAGAGTCATGGCCACGAGGGCGGTGGTGATGACAGCCCCGATCCGCGGACCGGTGGGCCGGAAAGCAGACTCGGCGTCATACTTTCTCTCAATGGCTGCGAGCTCTTCCTTGCTCAGTTCCCGGTCGCTCATCAGCCCCTCACCGTTTTAAGTCAGTGTTTGTATTGGCAGGGGGCCAGCGCATCTGCCAGCCCCCTGCATGTCTGTTACTCGATCAGACCGGCTTCGCGGTAGAACCGTTCCGCGCCGGGGTGCAGCGGCACGCCGAGCCCGCTCAGCGCCGTCTCCGGCGTGATGGACTGCCCTTTTGCGTGACCGACGTCCAGGAGTTTGCGGGATTCGTCGTTCCAAAGCGCTTTGGTGATCTGGTAGACCAGCTCTTCGTCTTCGTTCACGGAGGTGAACCACTGCGCGCCCACCGACACGGTCGAGACCGCATCGACACCTTCATAGGTCCCTGCCGGAATGTCGGACTGCGAAAAGAAGCCGAATTTGTCGGTCAGCGCATCCGCACCCGCGCCGTCAATGGGCACCAGTTTGATGTCCGCGGCGGACGCCAGCTCCACGACTGCGCCAGTGGGGTAGCCCGCCACGGCAAAGAACGCGTCGATCTTGCCGTTGCGCAGGGCTTCGGCTGCCGCGTTGCCTTTCAGCGCTTCGGCGGAGACATCGTCGATGCTCAGGCCATTGGCCTCCAGGATCAGGTTGGCGTCAACGAAGGTGCCGGAGCCGGGCTCGTCCAGCGACACGGTCTTGCCTGCCAGATCGGCCACCGAATTGATGCCGCTATCCGCGAGTGCGACGAGGTGAATGTGTTCCTCGAACAGCGCCGCGATGGTGCGCAGGTCGGTCGCGGGCTCTTCGCCTTCGCGGGTGCCGGTGCCCGTGTAGGCCCAGTAGGCGACGTCAGACTGTGCAAAGCCGGAGTTTCTCAGGCCTGACAGGATGGCGTTGATATTGTCGACCGATCCCCGAGACGAGACGGCGGAGGCGATCAGCCCCTCCACACCGCAGGAGCCGCCTTCGCCGCATTCGCGCGATCCTGGTGGTTTGGAAATCGCATTCGCGATCACACCGCCGACAGGGTAGTAGGTAAAGGCTGTACCGCCCGTCCCGATGGTAAAGAACTTGATGTCCTGAGCCGCTGCCCCGCCCGCGAGGCCCAGTGCCACCGCGGCGCCGATCACAGCCGTTTTGAGTTTAGAGATCATGCGATCCTCCCTTTGTTGTTATGGTCCCCGTTTCATCTTCCTGATCGGGACCTTTGATGATGAAAGCGCGGTTTGGCGCTCATGGCAGGCGGTTGACGAGAGTGCTCCAGTGATGCTTTCCCACAAGGATACGCCCCGGCCTGATCACGCCATCCGCCCTACTGCGCCCGACCGTCCTATTGATCGGCGCGGTTTACAAGCGATATTGCGCCGTTGCGGGCGTTTTGAGGGTGGGCGATGAGGCGCCAGCTTTTACCGGGTGGCAATCAGGACCAGAACGGCGATGCCCAGAATGGCGGATGTGGCCTGCCAAAATCGCAGGGGATGGCGCTCCAGCAAGGCCCTTTGGCCCAGCGGGCGGCTGCCCGTGGGCGGGACCCTGAGTGCTGTCTCAAGCTCTGACAGGACGGGGAAGCGTTTGGTGTGGTCCGGGTGCGTTGCGCGCCGCAGCACATCATCAATCCAGTATGGCAGGCTGCCCGTACCATCGACGGCCGGCGCATAGGTCAGCCGCGCCCGGTCTCGTCTGGTGCTGACCCGCGCCGCCTGTGCCCCGAAGGGCAACCTGCCCGTCAGCATTTCGTAGATCGTCACGCCCAGCGAGAACTGATCGGAGTAGGAACCGGCGGGATCCCCGACAAAGTACTCCGGTGCGGTATATTGCACGGTGCCCAGAATGGGCGCGGGCTGCGATTGGTGTGCTTCGTCCACGCCCAGCACCCGGACCGACCCGAGGTCGATGATCTTCACGTGCCCCGCTTTGTCGATCATCAGGTTCTCTGGCCGGAAATCCTGATGCAGCATGTCGCGGCGATGAAGTGCGCGCAGACCGCGGATCATCTGTGTTGCGATATCGCGCACCTCCTCGATTTGGGGAGTGTCCCTGTCGCGCATCCATTGCCGGAGGGTCTGGCCTTCGATGAACTCGGTCACAACATAAAGCCCGGAGCGCACCTCCGGCGCGTCGGCAGCGGCCACGACGTGAGGCGAGTTCACCCGCCGGGCGATCCATTCCTCCATCTGAAAGAGCCGAACCAACGCCGGGCTGGACGCGGTCTCAGTCGCTGGCATCTTGAGCGCGACCCGTTGGCCGCCCGGTCCCCGCGCCAGAAAGATATGGCTGCGGTTGTTGCTGTGGATCTGTCGGAGGATGTCAAAACCGTCTAGCGTATCGCCCGGTTCCGGCAGCGGCAGGATCTTTGGCGGCATGTCCGGCTCAACCGGCGCGCTGGCCCCTTCGGGCACTGCATCCACCCGCACGATCTGGATGGTCAGATTGTCCCGACTGCCTGCGGCGAGGGCACGGGCCACGATCTCGGCGGCGGCGTGATCCAGCGTTTCGGCGCTTTGGAGGATCTGCGCGACGTCCTCCGGCGCCCAGTGATCGTGCACGCCATCGGTGGTCATCAGATAGACATCGCCCGCCCGCAGGGTCAGGGCCCGGTAGTCCACGGCCACATCGCGGTCCAGCCCTATCGCCCGGCTGAGTTGGCTGCTCGTGCCCGACAGGCGCGTCACGTGGTCCAGCGTCAGAGGCTCGGGCGGGCCGTCGCGGGGCATCCGCCAGATCCGGCTGTCGCCCACGTGGAACAGATGTGCCCGCTGTCCTTTGAGGATCAGCGCGGCGAGGGTGCAGATGTGCCCGTGATCCGGGCTGTCGTGCAGCGCGCGGCGGTTGATCCCGTGCAGCCAGGCATTGGTGGCGGAGATGACGGTACGCGCGGCGGTCTTGACCTCCCAGGTATCGGAGGTGTCGTAATAGTCGCTCAGAAAACCCTTGATCGTCGCCTCTGCGGCCTCGCGGCTGCGCGGACTGGTGGAGATCCCATCCGCAACGGCCAAGGCGACACCCTTCAGACGCAGCGCCTGGCCCGAGGGGACGACGGCACCGACCGCGTCCTGATTTTCGGCCTTCACCCCGGCGGAGGACGACCGGCCGACGCTGACGGCAAGCGTTTCCGTGTCTCGGGCATCTTTGGGCATCGGGGCGCGTCTCTTTGACCGGGTGGTGGATGGGGTCTGTCAGTCAGCCGCGCGAGATACGTCCCGCGCGGCTGTAGGATTTTGAGCCGGGTTTACTCGCCGGGGACGGCTGCGTCGGCGTTTGGCAGCCGGGAGGGGCTGGTTTTGTAGTATGTGGCGTAGAGCATCGCGCCCACAAAGGTCAGCCCGCCGACCAGATTGCCCACGACCGTGGGGATCTCATTGTACATCAGATAATCGCCCCAGGTGAAATCGGCCCCCAGCAGCAGCCCGATGGGAAACAGGAACATGTTCACGATCGAGTGCTCGAACCCCATGTAGAAGAAGATCAGGATCGGCATCCACATGGCGATGACCTTGCCCGGCACCGAGGTGGAGACCATCGCCGCCACGACACCGGTGGACACCATCCAGTTGCACATGACCGCGCGGATAAAGAGGGTCAGCATGCCGCCGCCCCCCGCCTCGGCGTATCCCACCGTTCGGGAGTGTCCGATGTCCATGAGTTTCTGCCCTACCGCATTCGGCTCCAGCGTGAAGCCCATGGTCAGTGTGATCGCGATGAAGACGGCGGTGGTCATGGCACCGGCAAAGTTGCCGACAAAGACCAGCCCCCAGTTGCGCCAGAGCGCTTTCATGTCCACGCCGGGGCGTTTGTCGATCACGGCGAGCGGGACAAGGGTGAAGACACCCGTCAGAAGATCGTATCCCAGAAGGTACAGGGTGCAGAAGCCGACCGGAAACAGCAGCGCGCCAATGATGAAGTGGCCGGTGTTCACCGCCACGGTGACGGCAAAGGCAGCGGCCAGAGCGAGGATCGCACCGGCCATGTAGGAGCGGATGAGCGTATCTTTGGTGGACATCAGTGCTTTTTTCGCACCGGCATCGACCATTTGAGCCGAAAACTCGGCTGGGGTGACATAAGACATCGGAAGCCTTTCGTGAGGAAGAAACAGCCCGCTGGGTGCAGCCGAGAGGCGGCACGGCGTATCAGGCATTGGGATTGAGAGCGGTGCAGCGCCGTTGCTGCTCTTCATGCCGGGATGACTTTCATCCACACCCCAAATGGGATCACGGCTCGCGTCGTCGATGACGTGGACTCAGCCAACGCCCGGCAGACGGCGTGTGTCAACACCACAGTCACAGGTTGTATCGACAGAATGGAATAAACCGCCCCATCACCCTGCCAAAGGGTAAAATTTGGGCAGTTGAGTGGGCTCACGTGGTGTCCGGGTGTCGAATGGCCGGAACAATCCGGTTTGAAGAGCCGCGGGATGGCACGATATCACCGCCAAGCGGGTCGCGATGGCACCATTTGTCCGCTCAATCGCTCAAAGAGCGGGCACTCCCGAGGCTCTTTGTCCCATGGCTGCATTCTTTGGGCGGCGGCGTTTGACTTTTGCCGATTCTCCCGTTCTGAGTGCAGTCAGCGCTCAACGATGAGCGTGCGCGGCACTACGCATGCCGACCAAATCGCGGGCGACGCTGCCTGTCATCCAAACATACCACCACCGCTTGTCGCGCGTCCCTCTGACGGTCGCCCCGGGCAGTGAATTGTAGGAGAGATGTCAGATGAGCGGATCCGGCCCGGGTTTTAATCGCGAACAGCAGGAATATCTGATCAGCGTTCTGTCGGGGCTGAACCTTCACAAGGCGTTGCAGCCAGCCGGAACCGCCGCCGCAGCCGAGCCGCCGACGGTCTACGGCACGCCGCTTGAGGATCTGTGCAAGGAAGAGATCGCCAAGCTGGACATGCACCCCGTTGACATGTGGCGCCAGGTCGAGGCGTGGGAAGCCGCGGGGCATCTCGCTGCCGGGCTCGATCAGTTCCTGCTGAGACACCTTGGGTTCTTCAACGTGGAACCCGCAAGCCCCGGTTACATGATGCGCTTGCGCTGCCCGGCCAATGTGCTGCGCGGCGATCAGGCGGAAGTTCTGGGCCAGGTGGCCGAAGAGCTGGCGGGCGGGTACGCGCATGTGACGACCCGTGGCAGCCTGCAACTGCGGGAGATCCAACCCGGGAACATCATCCCGATCGTGGAGCGATTGCAGGAGGTTGGGCTGACCCCTCATGGCACGGGTGCGGATTCCGCGCGCAATCTGACCTGCTCTCCGATCGCGGGTGTGGATCCGGCGGAGCTTATCGACATGAGGCCCATGGCCAAACGGCTCAGCCTGCGGATCCTGCGGACCAAGGAACTGCAAGGCATCCCCCGCAAGTTCAACATCTCCTTTGACGGCGGTGGGAGGCTGTCCTGCGTCTCGGACACCAATGACATCTGCTTTCAGGCAGTATCGGTTCCGGCCAATGATCTGGGGTTTGAGCCGGGCGTCTGGTGCCGGATCGCTCTGGGTGGCATCACCGGGCACAAGGATTTCGCCCGCGACACGGGGCTCGTCTGCACGCCAGCGCAGGCCGTCGACGTTGCCGAAGCGATGATGCGCGTCTTTGTGGAACACGGCGATCGGACCAACCGCGGCAAGGCGCGGCTCAAGTATCTGCTCGACCGGCAGGGGTTTGACTGGTTCTGCGCGCGCACGGCAGAGGTGCTTGCGGGCTTCGGCACGGGTGTCGAACTGCGCGCCCTGCCGCCGGGGATCGAAGCGCCGCGGGCACCCATTGATCGGCAAGGTCACATCGGCGCGCATCCCCAGCGACAGGCGGGGCTGAACTATCTGGGCGTGGCCCTTGAGCTTGGCCGGCTGTCATCAGATCAGCTTAAGGGTCTTGGACAGATCGCCGCACGCCACGGCAGCAATGACCTGCGTCTGACCGTTTGGCAAAACCCCTTGATCCTTGGCGTGCCGGACGACAGGCTGGAGACCGTGGAGGCCAAGATTGCCGCGCTCGGGCTGACCACGCGGGCGACCGCCTTTGCCGCGGGTGCCGTGGCCTGCACTGGCAAATGGGCCTGCAAGCTGGGGCTGGCCTACACAAAGCAGGACGCGCTGGCGATCGTGCGCCATCTTGAGGCGCGCTATACGCTCGACAGCCCGATAAACATTCACCTCACGGGCTGCCCGAATTCCTGCGCGCAGCACTATATCGGCGACATCGGGCTGGTGGGCACCACCGCGCCCGGTGGGGGCGAGGGGTATAACATCGTCCTCGGCGGCGGCTCCGATCAGGATCAGGGCCTCGCCCGTCCGCTCTGCGGCCCGGTTCCGGCGGCAGATGTCACCGCGGTGGTCGAGCATATGGTCGGCCATTATCTTGACGCGCGCGCGTCCGATCAGACCTTTCTGGAATTTGTCCGCAGTCTGCCGGATGAGGCGCTGAGCGTGCTCGTTCCGGCTGAATTCGCCACGGCTGCCTGACCCTCTCGGAGATCCTCAATGACCGTACAAGATCCGAACATCCTCGAAAATCTCGCCACTGCGATTGGTCAGACCCATGGTGCGGCACCCGCGAGTTTCATTGCCGAGGACGCACCTTTTGACGAAGCGCAGCGCCACTGGCTGAATGGTCTGCTGAGCGGGCTGCACGCGATCGCCAGTTCTGCCGCCGCTGAGGCCGCGCCGCAGGTGGGCACGGCGCTCACCGTCCTCTATGGTTCGCAGTCCGGCAACGCCGAGGCGCTGTCCAAAGACCTGCGCAAGTATTCCAAGACCCAAGGGTTCGAACCCAGTGTCTCCGCGCTCGATGACATCACGGTGGCGGATTTGGCCGCGCTGTCACATGTGTTGATTATCGCCTCGACTTTCGGAGAAGGCGAGCCCGCCGATAATGCCGCGAAGTTCCACAAAGCGCTGATGGCCGATGATGCGCCGACCTTGCCCGCCAGCCTGACCTACAGCGTCTGCGGACTGGGCGATTCCAGCTATGCAGAGTTCAACAAGGCTGCGCGGGACATTGATGCGCGGCTGGCCGAACTGGGTGCCACGCGCGCGGCAGATCTGATGACCTGTGACGTGGATTTCGAGGATGACTATGCCCTGTGGAAACAGGCCGCATTTGAAAGCGCGGCCTTCAAATCTGCCGCAGGCACAGCCTCTGCGCCCGAGCCTGCCGCGGCAGCCCCCGGTTTTGACAAGAACCACCCCTTCATGGCGACGCTGATGGCGGCAGATCGGCTCAGCGGGGAGGCTTCGGCCAAATGTGTGAACCATATCGAGCTTTCGCTGGCGGGCGGAGGCGCGGATCTCGACTATGCGGTGGGGGATGCGTTGGGCGTCTGGCCGCTGAACTGCGCCGATGAGGTCGCGGCGATCCTCGCGGCCTGCGGATTTACGGGCAAGGAAACGGTCGAGTTGAAGTTTGGCCCGGTGCGCTTGCGCCCGGCGTTGCTGACCAGGCTGGATCTGAGCACGGTGACTCCCAAAACGCTGCAGGCCTGGGGGCTGGAGGCCACGGAGCCGGACGCACAGGTGATCGACATTCTGTCATCGGGCGAGGTGACGCTGGACCCCCAGACGCTGGTGAACGGGTTGCGCGCGTTGCAACCGCGGCTCTACTCGATTTCCTCCAGCCCCAAGGCGCACCCGGGCGAGGTGCATCTGACCGTGGGTGAGGTCCGCTATGATCTGCAGGGCAGCCCGCGCAAGGGCGTGGCGTCGACCTACCTGGGCGACAGGCTGGCCGAGGGCGGCACCATTGGGGTCTATGTCCAGAAATCCGCGCATTTCCATCTGCCCGAGGACGACGCGGTGCCCCTGATCATGATCGGGCCCGGGACAGGCATCGCGCCGTTCCGCGCCTTTCTCGAAGAGCGTGAGGCCCGGGGGGCCGAGGGCTGCAACTGGCTCTTTTTCGGGGATCAGCACGCGGACTGCGATTATCTCTACCGGGGGCAGATCGAGGGCTGGGAGGAGAGCGGGCTTCTGACCCGTAAGAGTCTCGCGTGGTCGCGCGACACGGTCGAGAAGGTATATGTTCAGACGCTCCTGCAAAACGACGGGGCAGAGGTATTCGCGTGGCTGGAGCAGGGTGCGGCGATCTATGTCTGCGGTGACGCAAGCCGGATGGCCGCAGACGTGGATCGCGCGCTGCACGAGATCGTGGTGGCCCACGGCGGCAAGACAGAAGACGAGGCAGCGGCTTACATGGATCAGCTCGTGGCCCTGCACCGCTATCAGCGCGACGTGTACTGAACGGCCCGGCCCAAACGTCTCGGCTATCCCCCGCGCTGGAGTGAGGCAAAGCCGGTACGGCCACGCATCCGCTCGTGGATCTGCTGCATGAACTGCAGAGATCCGGCGCAAAATGGCAGTTGCGCATCGACCCGTTGATCGCAAGCCGAGGCGGTGTTGCGCTGGCCGCACGTGCGTCCGCCCGTCCCGTCCATGCATCTTGAAGCGGTGCCGGAATGCGGTGGGTTGTTTCATGACCGCTTTTACGTACCTTTGTGATCGTGCATCTGATCCATCCCATCCTTCGCAACCTGCATGTCGGCCTTTGCCGAGGTACCCAACCCAGCGATGGATGCTACCGCCGACGCAATGACCGACAACAAAGGACGACCTCATGAATAAACTTGTACTGACGGGCGCTGCGGGGCGGCTTGGATCGCACTTGCGCGGACCGCTGTCTCGCATGTGTGACGTGTTCGTCTCGTCCGATATTGCGGAGGGGGTGGAGGACCTCGCACCGAACGAGACCTATGTGAAAGCTGATATCAC
Organism: uncultured Roseobacter sp.; assembly: GCF_947496515.1. Lineage (GTDB taxonomy): Bacteria > Pseudomonadota > Alphaproteobacteria > Rhodobacterales > Rhodobacteraceae > Roseobacter. Next base: position 197,785 of record NZ_CANMDB010000009.1, read on the forward strand.
GGATCTCGACGCGATGGTCGATTTGCTTGAGGGCGCCGATATGGTGGTGCATTTCGGTGCCATCGGGGACGAGGCACCGATGGCGGAGCTTTGGGGTCCGAACTTCTACGGCGCCTACACGGTCTGGGAAGCCGCCTACCGCAACAAGCTGCGGCGAGTTGTCTATGCCTCGTCCATTCACGCGGTCGGCATGCACAAAAAGACTGACTGCATCGGCATTGATGCCCCCCACAAGCCCGATACGTTCTACGGTCTGGCCAAGTGCTTTGCTGAAGATCTCGCCTCCCTCTACTGGGACAAGCGCGGCATCGAAGCGGTCTGCATGCGCATCCTCTCCTGCGCGCAGGTGTCAAACAGCCGGGCCGTTGGCAGCTGGCTGTCTTACGGTGACCTGATCCACCTGGTCGAACGAGCGATCAGCACGCCGATTACCGGCTTCAGTGTTGTCTACGGTGTATCCAACAACGACCGCGCGCCTGTGGACAATTCCAAGGCCCGGCATCTGGGGTACCATCCCAAGGACAACGCGGAGACGTTCGCGGCTGAGATATACGCTCAGGATGGCCCGCTGGACCCACGAGACCCCGGCAACACCCACCACGGCGGCCCTTTTGCGGCGGTCGAACTTGGCCACAGCGGCGTGGCGCATTTGAACCTCAAGGCGGATGACACGACATAGCAGTGACCTGTGAGGGGGCGCATCGACCAGCGCAGCGTGGCTTGATAGGGTGTCGGGCTTGCCTGAAGCCTTGATCACGATCACGCCCGTTCCCCACTTGTAGAGGACGACCATGGCACTGCCCGATACATTGTTGACCCGCTTGATTGAGGTCGTGAAGGAAAACGACCTTCGCGGACGGTTTGTGATGCTGGGTCGGCAACGTTGGGTGGGGACGCGAAAGGGAACTGCTGCCAAGCTGTTTCAGCAAGCCCTCGAAACTTATTTGCCCGGCGTCAGCGAAGAGGATCTCAGGAACCCGGATGACATCTATAGCGAGCGGTTTTTCGAAGTTCTGGGCTTTTCGCCGGTCGAGTCCTTGGACTACTCCGACTTTGAAGGGGCCTCCATTATCCAGGATCTGACAAAGGATGTGCCCGATACCCTCCGGGGGCAATTCGACGTGGTCTACGACGGCGGCACCTGCGAACACATCTTCGATCTGCCCAAAGCTTACCGGAACATTCACGCGTTGCTGAAACCCGGGGGCGTGCTGATCGGCCATTCACCCTGTAACAACTGGATCAACCACGCTTTTTACCAGATCAGCCCGGAGATGGTCTACGGTCATTGGGAAAAGGCGATGGGGTACGCGGTTTTGGAGCTCTCCCTCCAGCCACTTCTGCCGAACTTCGCGGATTGGGTCGCGCGGACGACAAACCCCAATGTGACGGGCAAGCGGCCCAGGATAAAAGGCAAGCTGCCGAAACACTCGCCGATTATCCTGACATATGCCGTTCGAAAGCCGCTTGTGGGCCGGGCAGGTGGTTCGGGGACCTATCAGACGGACTACGTCGGGAAATGGACCTCCGATGCGTGATCCTGTCGCCGGTTCGCCTCTGACCGCAGGTGTCAGACAAGGCGCAGATCACCGATGCCTGAGGACGGTTTGTCGCGGCCGGGCGCGACACTGGATGGTCGCGACGCGGGCCTCGGCAGGCTTGTAATCGGGCGGCGCGACCGTTATGTGCCTGACATTCGCGAGTGAGGAACCCACGTCATGGCCACGACCAATCCCCTTCAGTTCATTCAGCAGGTCCGTGCGGAAGTAGCCAAGGTCGTTTGGCCCACCCGGCGCGAGGTCATGCTAACCACCGTCATGGTCTTTATCATGGCGGCGCTGACGGCGGTGTTCTTTGCGACGGTGGACATCATCATCAGATGGGGTCTGCAGAACGTGCTGAGCCTCTTTGGCTAGCGCGGGCTGAGGCTGCCGGAAAATCCGTCAGGCCCCTTGAAACCTTGGCGCTTGCGGAGTATTCGGCAACCCTGATCCACGACAGGGCGTGCGGCGATTCGCGTTGCGCGCCGTTTTTTGTCCAGGGTCTGACGGCTAAACACTTGACGAATAATAGTCTTTCGGCGCCGTGATGCGCGAAATGTGACACAGGACGAGGATCGAGGATCAATGGCAAAACGGTGGTATTCGGTCAGTGTCCTGTCGAACTTCGAAAAGAAGATCGCAGAGCAAATCCGCACCTCCGTGGAAGAACAGGGGCTCGAAGACCAGATCGACGAGGTGCTGGTCCCCACCGAAGAGGTGATCGAGGTCCGGCGCGGCAAAAAGGTAACGGCCGAGCGCCGTTTCATGCCCGGCTACGTGCTGGTGCATATGGAGATGTCGGACAAGGGCTATCACCTGATCAACTCGATCAACCGCGTCACCGGTTTTCTGGGCCCGCAGGGTCGCCCGATGCCGATGCGCGACGCCGAGGTGAACGCGATTCTGAACCGGGTTCAGGAAGGTGAAGAAGCGCCGCGCACGCTGATCCACTTTGAAGTGGGCGAGAAGGTCAAGGTCGCCGACGGTCCGTTCGAGGATTTCGACGGCATGATCGAGGAAGTGGACGACGACAACCAGCGCCTGAAGGTGTCTGTGTCGATCTTTGGCCGGGAAACCCCGGTCGAGCTGGAATTCACGCAGGTCAATAAACAGACCTGACGTGCAAAGGCGTGGGAGGCGAGGGTGCCGCGGCATCCGGACCGGACCACGACAACAAGAGCGGCCTTGAAGAGGCTGCGGATAAACCTGATCCGGCGCGCCGGAAAGGGGTTGGAAAAGGAGAAGGCCAATGGCCAAGAAACTCGTTGGCAGCATGAAGCTGCAGGTGCCTGCGGGCCAGGCGAACCCGTCCCCCCCCGTGGGGCCGGCGCTCGGTCAGCGCGGTATCAACATCATGGAATTCTGCAAGGCGTTCAACGCCAAGACGGCAGACATGGAGCAAGGCGCCCCTTGCCCGACCGTGATCACTTATTATCAGGACAAGTCCTTTACCATGGACATCAAGACGCCGCCTGCGTCTTACTACCTGAAAAAGGCCGCCAAGCTGAAGTCCGGTGCCAAGACGCCGTCGCGCGAAGTGGTCGGTCACGTGACCACCAAGCAGGTGCGCGAGATCGCCGAAGCGAAGATGAAGGATCTCAACGCCAATTCCGTCGAGGCGGCGATGAAGATCATCCTGGGCTCCGCCCGCTCCATGGGCATTGAGGTGAAGTAAGATGGCAAAGCTTGGAAAAAGAGCCCGCGCGGCACGTGAAGCCTTTGCTGGCAAAGAGAATGTGACCGTTGAAGAGGCCGTGTCGCTGATCAAGGCGAACTCGGGCGTCAAATTCGACGAGACCATCGAGATCGCCATGAACTTGGGCGTTGACCCGCGGCACGCGGACCAGATGGTGCGCGGCGTTGTCGGCCTGCCCAACGGCACCGGCAAGACCGTGCGCGTTGCGGTCTTTGCCCGTGGTCCCAAGGCCGAAGAGGCCGAAAAGGCCGGTGCGGACATCGTTGGCGCCGAGGATCTGATGGAAACCGTGCAGTCGGGCAAAATCGAATTCGACCGCTGCATCGCCACGCCCGACATGATGCCAATCGTGGGCCGTCTGGGCAAGGTGCTCGGCCCTCGTAACCTGATGCCGAACCCCAAGGTGGGCACGGTGACCATGGACGTCGAGGCCGCCGTCAAGGCTGCCAAGGGCGGTGAGGTCCAGTTCAAGGCGGAAAAGGGCGGTGTCGTGCACGCAGGCGTCGGCAAGCTGTCCTTTGACGAGGCCAAACTGGTCGAAAACATCCGCGCCTTCGTCGGTGCGGTGTCCAAGGCCAAGCCGAGCGGGTCGAAAGGCACCTACATGAAGAAAATCGCGCTGAGCTCCACCATGGGCCCGGGCGTGAGCGTGTCGGTGGATAACGCGGTCACCGAGTAGTCCAACCTTCTCTTGGATTTTTAAGGAGGGCGCTGCGTGGTCAGCGCCCTTTTTGCTTGTTTTGCGATGTGCTCTCCATCGCCAGCGCCGGTTGGCTTCATTCCAACTGACTGTCTTAATATCACTCCGAGCCTTTACGACGGCAGCGGACGTTTCAGGATTGGTAACCCTTTGCCGCTAAACGCAGGTCGCACCAATGGAAGAAGGTTCGTCTGATGCCGGCAAAGCGCGCTCCCTATCCGTACGTTGAACCAAAGGCGACGCGTAAACAGCGTCAGGAAATCGAAGTTGTCGCAAACCAGAGGGCGCGTGATTGGGGGTTTCAAATTGGGGCGCCGTTGGATGCAGTCTGCAAAAAAGCCGGGGTAGATATCGAGTATTCCCGTCGCCCGAACGAGATACTACTGGAAGTTCCACTTGAAAAGCGACCGGTGATTTGGTTGCCGCACGCAGCGCGCAAAAAAGACGATCGCGTGACTGTAACAACAGCGTTGGGCCATTGGGCTTTGCATGTTGAAAACACGCGTGAAGAGCACCAAGGCTGTGGCATACAAGCCTTATACAAGCCCGACAGGAGTGACGCACTCGATGAAGCACAAGTATTCAGTCTGGCGTTTTTGATGCCGAGCCAGGAGTTTGTCGAAACATGGCAACAAGGAAGTTCGCAAGCTGTTGCAGAGCGTTTCGATGTTCCCACTAAAATTGCTTACTTGCGGGCACAGAGTCTCGAACTCGGCGACTGTTCGTGATCGAGCCCGTTCGCCCGTAAGGGTGGTCGGTGCTTGCGTTGAGTAAACTGGGGTGACTTCTATATCCCATAAGGCGGTCGCGTGGTGCATTTGTGCCCTACCCGGTCCAAGTCGGCCCCCCCCCTTGGCAATCGGGCGCTGAGCAACTATATACCTGCATTGAACCAGCGTGGGATTCGTCCTGTAACGGTTCACTTCGTCCAAGACGGTGGGTTGTGCTTGCACTGTAATTCCTGCCTGAGACGGGAACAGGAATGTCTCTCCAGATGCTCAATCGTAGAGCCTCTGGCGGTTCTGGCCCGCTCATTTCGAGGACCAAAACTGCCGGAGCGATCCGGTGTAAACTGAGCCGGGGCCCCCAAAGCCCCATGACCTGGAGAAAACTGTGGATAGAGCACAAAAAGAACAGCTGGTCGATGAACTCGGCCAGATCTTTGAAAGCTCTGGCGTCGTCGTGGTCAGCCACTACGCCGGTCTGACAGTTGCTGAAATGCAGGACCTGCGCGCCAAAGCACGCGAAGCGGGCGGGTCTGTGCGTGTTGCCAAGAACAGGCTCGCCAAGATCGCCCTTGAGGGGAAGCCATGCGCAAGCATCGCTGGGCTCCTCACGGGTATGACCGTTCTGACCTATTCTGAGGATCCCGTGGCTGCGGCCAAGGTTGCTCAGGACTTCGCCAAGGGGAATGACAAGTTCGTCATTCTCGGCGGTGCCATGGGTGAGAACGCGTTGGACGTCGCCGGTGTCGAAGCCGTGTCCAAAATGCCATCGCGCGAGGAGCTTATCTCCACCATCGCGGGCATGTTGGGCGCACCAGCATCGAACATCGCCGGGGCCATTGGCGCACCTGCAAGCAACATCGCCTCCATCTTGTCCACCATCGAGGACAAGGCGGCCGCTTGAAGCAACGTCACATCGGCGTCGGGCCCTGCGCACGACGTTGGAACACACATACTGTAAACGGAAAGAGCTAAAACATGGCTGATCTGAAAAAACTGGCAGAAGAGATCGTTGGTCTGACCCTGCTGGAAGCACAAGAACTGAAAACAATCCTCAAGGACGAATACGGCATCGAGCCCGCCGCTGGCGGCGCTGTGATGATGGCGGGTCCTGCGGACGGCGCTGGCGCCGCTGAGGAAGAGAAGTCGGAATTCGACGTTGTCCTGAAAAACGCGGGCGCCTCCAAGATCAACGTGATCAAGGAAGTCCGCGGCATCACCGGCCTGGGCCTGAAAGAAGCCAAAGACCTGGTCGAAGCCGGTGGCAAGATCAAGGAAGGCGTCGACAAAGCCGAAGCCGAAGAAGTCAAAGCCAAGCTGGAAGCAGCCGGCGCCGAGGTCGAACTGGCCTAAGCAACACGCTTTTACGAACAGAAAGGCGCTCCGGAAACGGGGCGCCTTTTTCGTGCTATCGCTGGCCGTCTTTCTATAGCAGCGAATAAGCTTTACCTCTGCTTATAGTTCCAGCGGCAGGCCCGCGTTCGCCCCCCCCCCGTCACGCCGTAGGCGTGCCAAGCAAGACGGCTGGCGCATCCCATGCCCACCCCTGCGGATGCGCACCGCCCAGAAAGGATGCTCTGGATACTTGCGACAAGCGATAGGTCAGCAAATGGCTTCGGCCCACGGCTCCTTGTGGGAGGCAGGCTGAGGACTGTCTAAGGGAAGGGGAAAGACCAGGGTGGGCGGCCGCCCGAATGCCGATGGAACCGATCCGGCATGTGTCCAGATCGAATGCGACGGAAATTCCATCACCTGACGGAGGCGATCCCTCGGCACGCTTGTCATGCGCGTTTCGGGATCACGTGTTGCAACGGGGGAGAGGATAGCTCTTTGCGATTTCCAAGATATGACCAATGAGTTCCGCTTAGTAATGTTGGACAGCTTGGTTTGTCCGACTGCAAGAGCACATTGACGCGTTTCTTTAAACTTGCACCGAAGAGTATTTGGATAGGCTTGGTCCTTTTAGAGAAGACTGAGAAATTAGTTGTAGGGGAAAGACCCACTGACAATCTCTGCGACATCGGGGTCGACGTCTACAAGATACTGCGCCATCGCTTCCGGTAACAGGCAATACATCCATGCCTCGTCATCGCGCGTGTGAACAATCCAGTCCTGCTCAGGGGCATAGATAGTAAAGGCACCAACTGGACATTCGAAGCGGCCCAGCAATTCCTCTGAGAGATAGCGGTTGTCAAAAGTGAAGTGATCGATGACGCCGTAGTCGTCGTGCACGACATCGACTGTTGCAGCGGTAGCCATCAACTCCTTAGCGAGCGCCGCGGGTAGCATTTTTTTGCCCTCGATCAGGCAGATCTCTTTCTTGAGTTGAGCTAAGTCTTCCAATCCGGTGAATCGCTTAAGATCTTGAATCGACCGGAGCCGCCTATCCTTGCAGTAGGCGTCGGTGATCACCACGACAAATGACATACCTGCCACGTTTGGCATGACGTCACCGATGCCGGGATGCCTAGTATTGGGATATGAGACTCTCATCTGATGTTCTGCCCGCCTCGCGCGCTATTGAATTTTGTGACCCGCCGCCAGCCGTTGGGGCGTCTTTTGCGAAAGTCGCTGGCACGTTTTGTCAGGCTTCAGCGCGCCAACCTAGAGAAAAAGTCAATTTCGTAGAATGCGTTGCGCCCAGACTGTTGGCGGCAAGAACAACGGACACATCGTAGATGGCATCAGACAAGGATCGTTCCGAACCTTGGTGATGACTAATGCGGCCAAGGTTGGTAGATAACTGAAGGTCGTTAGAGCGTTTCTAACTTTTCTCCGCCCGCCCTGTTGTGCTTTTGTTAAGCACCGCCTATGTGGAGACTTCCGCTGGTAGCGATGATTCGCGACCGGCTTTTTGCGTCTTAGACACAGGCAGGAGCACCCATACTCACATACCTCTGATATCTTTCGCAAAAAGCCGCCCCTGACCTCAAAAGAGCGGCTTTTTCCGGAGAGATTACGATCGGGCGCGTGCTTTCGGGCAAGTACGCAGGGATAGATCTTCTTTTCGATCTTTGAGCGTTCGCGACGGGCCGCCCTCCCGCTGCGTGAACAGACAAAGATATGGAGTGCGACTTCGCATGGCAAATACGTTCCTCGGCCAGAAACGTCTACGCAAATACTACGGCAAAATCCGCGAAGTGCTGGAGATGCCGAACCTAATCGAGGTACAGAAATCCTCGTATGACCTTTTCCTGAACTCCGGCGATGCCGACGTCCCCACGGACGGCGAGGGGATCACCGGTGTGTTCCAGTCGGTTTTCCCGATCAAGGATTTCAACGAAACCTCCGTGCTGGAGTACGTCAAGTACGAGCTGGAGAAGCCCAAATACGACGTCGAGGAGTGTCAGCAGCGTGACATGACCTACAGCGCGCCGCTCAAGGTGACGCTGCGGCTGATCGTGTTCGATGTGGACGAAGACACCGGCGCGAAGTCCGTCAAGGACATCAAGGAGCAGGACGTCTTCATGGGCGACATGCCGTTGATGACGCCCAACGGCACCTTTGTCGTGAACGGAACAGAGCGGGTGATCGTGAGCCAGATGCACCGCTCGCCCGGCGTGTTCTTTGATCACGACAAGGGCAAGACGCACAGCTCGGGCAAGCTGCTGTTCGCCTGCCGGATCATCCCTTATCGCGGGTCCTGGCTGGACTTCGAGTTCGACGCCAAGGATATCGTCTACGCACGCATCGACCGTCGCCGCAAATTGCCGGTGACAACGCTGCTTTATTCGCTTGGTCTCGACCAGGAAGCGATCATGGACGCGTACTACAATACGGTCACCTACAAGCTGGAGAAGAACAAGGGCTGGGTTGCGCCCTTCTTCCCGGACCGGGTGCGCGGCACCCGTCCGACCTATGATCTGGTTGATGCGGGTTCGGGCGAAGTGCTGTTCGAGCAAGGCAAGAAGGTCACGCCCCGCGCGGTCAAGAAGCTGATCGACGAAGGCACGGTGACCGAACTGCTGCTGCCCTATGATCATATTGCGGGCAAGTTCGTCGCCAAGGACATCATCAACGAAGAGAACGGCGCGATCTACGTCGAGGCGGGCGATGAGCTGACGCTGGAGTACGACAAGGACGGCACCCTGATCGGCGGCACCGCGAAGGAGCTGATCGACGCCGGGATCACCGAGATCCCCGTGCTGGACATCGATAACGTCAACGTCGGCCCCTACATGCGTAACACCATGGCGCAGGACAAGAACATGAACCGCGACACCGCGCTCATGGACATCTACCGCGTGATGCGCCCGGGCGAGCCGCCCACCGTGGAGGCCGCCTCGGCGCTCTTTGACACGCTGTTCTTTGACAGCGAGCGCTATGACCTGTCCGCCGTGGGCCGCGTGAAGATGAACATGCGTCTAGCACTTGATGCCGAAGACACGCAGCGGACCCTGCGCCGCGAAGACATCGTGGCCTGCATCAAGGCGCTGGTGGATCTGCGCGACGGGCGCGGCGACATCGACGACATTGACCACCTGGGCAACCGCCGGGTGCGGTCTGTCGGCGAGCTGATGGAGAACCAGTACCGCGTGGGGCTGCTGCGGATGGAGCGCGCGATCAAGGAACGCATGTCGTCGGTCGAGATCGACACGGTGATGCCGCAGGATCTGATCAATGCGAAACCGGCCGCGGCTGCGGTGCGCGAATTCTTCGGCTCCTCGCAGCTGTCGCAGTTCATGGACCAGACCAACCCGCTGTCGGAAGTCACGCATAAACGCCGCCTCTCGGCGCTTGGGCCGGGCGGTCTGACGCGGGAACGTGCGGGTTTCGAGGTGCGCGACGTCCACGCCACGCACTACGGTCGCATGTGCCCCATCGAGACGCCGGAAGGCCCTAACATCGGGCTGATCAACTCTCTGGCGACCTTTGCGCGGGTGAACAAATACGGCTTTATCGAAACGCCTTACCGCAAGGTCGAGGACGGCAAGGTCACGGACGAAGTGCAGTACATGTCCGCGACCGAAGAGCAGCGGCACACCGTGGCTCAGGCCAATGCGGCGATTGACGAGAGCGGCCAGCTGGTCAACGAGTTCGTCAACACGCGGCAATCGGGTGAATATACGCTGGCGCCCAGCGATAGCGTCGATCTCATCGACGTGTCGCCGAAGCAGCTGGTCTCGGTCGCGGCCTCGCTCATTCCGTTTCTGGAGAATGACGACGCCAACCGTGCCCTCATGGGCTCCAACATGCAACGTCAGGCCGTGCCACTCTTGCAGGCCGAGGCGCCGCTTGTCGGCACCGGGATCGAGGAAGTCGTGGCACGCGATTCCGGAGCGGCCATCATGGCGCGTCGCGCGGGCATCATCGACCAGGTCGATGCCAGCCGGATCGTGATCCGCGCCACCGAAGATCTGGAGCTGGGCGACGCGGGTGTGGACATCTACCGCATGCGCAAATTCCAGCGGTCGAACCAGAACACCTGCATCAACCAGCGTCCGCTGGTGAAGGTGGGTGACACGGTTCAAAAGGGTCAGGTGGTTGCCGATGGCCCGTCCACGGATATGGGGGAACTGGCGCTCGGCAAGAACGTCGTCGTCGCCTTCATGCCGTGGAATGGCTACAACTACGAGGACTCGATCCTGATCTCCGAGCGGATCGCGCGCGATGACGTCTTTACCTCGATCCATATCGAGGAATTCGAGGTCGCCGCCCGTGACACCAAGCTTGGGCCAGAAGAGATCACCCGCGACATCCCCAACGTCGGCGAGGAAGCCCTGCGCAACCTCGATGAAGCGGGCATCGTCTACATCGGCGCGGACGTCGAGCCGGGCGATATCCTCGTGGGCAAGATCACTCCCAAGGGCGAGAGCCCGATGACGCCGGAGGAGAAATTGCTCCGCGCCATCTTCGGTGAGAAAGCCTCGGACGTGCGGGATACCTCGCTGCGCGTGAAGCCGGGCGATTTCGGCACGGTCGTGGAAGTGCGTGTCTTCAACCGCCATGGTGTGGAAAAAGACGAGCGTGCGCTGCAGATCGAGCGTGAGGAAGTCGAACGTCTGGCCCGGGACCGGGACGACGAGATGGCGATCCTCGACCGCAACATCTACGCGCGGCTGAAGTCCATGATCCTGGGCAAGGTCGCTGTCAAAGGGCCTCGCGGCGTCTCTGCCAACGCCGAGATTACCGAAGACCTGCTGGGCACGCTCAGCCGCGGTCAATGGTGGCAGTTGGCGCTCAAGGAAGAGGCGGATGCCCAGATCGTCGAGGCGCTCAACGAGCAATACGAGATCCAGAAACGGGCCTTGGATGCACGGTTCGAGGATAAGGTCGAGAAAGTCCGTCGTGGCGACGATCTGCCCCCGGGCGTGATGAAGATGGTCAAGGTCTTCGTCGCGGTGAAGCGCAAGCTGCAGCCGGGCGACAAGATGGCTGGACGTCACGGCAACAAGGGCGTGATCTCCAAGGTGGTGCCGATGGAGGACATGCCGTTCCTCGCGGATGGCACCCCGGTGGATTTCTGCCTCAACCCGCTGGGCGTGCCGTCGCGCATGAACGTGGGCCAGATCCTGGAGACACATATGGGCTGGGCCGCGCGCGGTCTGGGCCTCAATGTGGATGAGGCGCTGCAGGAGTATCGCCGGTCGGGCGATCTGACCCCTGTGCGCGACGCGCTGCACCACGCCTATGGCGAGGATGTATACGACGAAGGCGTCGCGGGTATGGACGAAGAGACGCTGATCGAAGCGGCCAGCAACGTCACGCGCGGTGTGCCGATTGCCACGCCGGTCTTTGATGGTGCGAAAGAGGGCGACGTCAACGACGCTCTGGTGCGTGCTGGTTTCTCGGAAAGCGGCCAGTCGATCCTCTTCGACGGGCGCACGGGTGAGCAATTCGCGCGGCCCGTGACCGTGGGCGTGAAGTACCTGCTGAAACTGCACCACCTGGTGGACGACAAGATCCACGCACGCTCGACCGGGCCCTACTCCCTCGTCACCCAGCAGCCGCTGGGCGGGAAGGCGCAGTTCGGTGGTCAGCGCTTCGGGGAAATGGAGGTCTGGGCGCTGGAAGCCTACGGCGCCGCCTACACCCTGCAGGAGATGCTGACCGTGAAGTCGGACGACGTGGCGGGCCGGACGAAAGTCTACGAAAGCATCGTCAAAGGTGAGGACAACTTCGAGGCCGGCGTGCCAGAGAGCTTCAACGTGCTTGTCAAAGAAGTCCGCGGCCTCGGCCTCAACATGGAGCTTCTCGATGCGGAGGAGGATGAGTGAGGATGCAAACCATAGTTGCCTCTTCACTTCTGTTTTCGGCTGGATGCGCGGCGTCGACAGTGATCGATAAGATCACTGTCGAAGATTTGGCTGACGGTCGTGACAGCAATGCCGGCCAACGGCTTGTCTTGGCATCGTCAATTCGTTCGACATCGGCCATGCTGAGCGACGGTATGCTCGCTGTTTCGAAAAGGTGCGGATCCGACACTTTGCTGAGCGTAGATCAAGTGAATCTCGTTGAAGATAGCTTTACCCATTACGACCTGATTGGCGGCGGTTCAATCAACGAACAATCGTATACATTCCGCTGCCCGGAGCCTGGAAAGGAAATCCAATGAACCAGGAACTGACAAACAACCCGTTTAACCCGCTCACACCACCCAAGGTGTTTGACGAAATCAAGGTGTCTCTGGCCTCGCCGGAGCGGATCCTTTCGTGGTCCTTCGGGGAGATCAAGAAGCCCGAGACCATCAACTACCGGACGTTCAAGCCAGAGCGTGACGGTCTGTTCTGCGCGCGGATCTTCGGGCCGATCAAGGATTACGAGTGCCTTTGCGGCAAGTACAAGCGCATGAAGTATCGCGGCGTCGTCTGCGAGAAATGCGGCGTGGAAGTCACGCTGCAAAAGGTACGTCGTGAGCGCATGGGCCATATCGAGCTCGCCTCGCCCGTTGCGCACATCTGGTTCCTGAAATCGCTGCCCAGCCGCATTGGCCTGATGCTCGACATGACCCTGCGCGATCTGGAGCGGGTGCTCTACTTCGAGAACTACGTGGTGATCGAGCCAGGCCTCACGGATCTTCAATACGGTCAGATGATGACCGAAGAAGAGTTCATGGACGCGCAGGACGCCTACGGCATGGACGCCTTCACAGCGAACATCGGCGCAGAAGCGATCCGCGAGATGCTGGCGGCCATCGACCTCGAAGCCGAGGCCGAACAGCTGCGCGCGGACCTCAAGGAGGCCACCGGCGAGCTGAAGCCCAAGAAGATCATCAAGCGTCTGAAAGTCGTGGAAAGCTTCCTGGAATCCGGTAACCGCCCGGAGTGGATGGTGCTGACGGTGATCCCCGTGATCCCGCCAGAGCTGCGCCCGCTGGTGCCGCTGGACGGTGGCCGTTTCGCGACGTCAGACCTCAACGATCTCTACCGCCGGGTGATCAACCGGAACAACCGTCTCAAGCGGCTGATCGAGCTGCGCGCGCCTGACATCATCGTGCGAAACGAAAAGCGGATGTTGCAGGAATCCGTCGATGCTCTGTTCGACAACGGTCGCCGCGGTCGTGTAATCACCGGTGCCAACAAGCGGCCGCTGAAATCGCTCAGCGACATGCTGAAAGGCAAGCAGGGCCGCTTCCGCCAGAACCTTCTCGGCAAGCGCGTCGACTTCTCGGGCCGGTCGGTCATCGTGACCGGGCCGGAGCTCAAGCTGCATCAGTGCGGTCTGCCGAAAAAGATGGCCTTGGAGCTCTTCAAGCCGTTCATCTATTCGCGGCTGGAGGCCAAGGGTCTCAGCTCCACCGTGAAACAGGCGAAAAAGCTCGTGGAGAAAGAACGCCCCGAAGTCTGGGACATCCTCGATGAGGTGATCCGCGAACACCCGGTGATGCTCAACCGTGCGCCGACACTGCACCGTCTGGGCATCCAGGCGTTTGAACCTGTCCTGATCGAAGGCAAGGCGATCCAGCTGCACCCGCTGGTCTGTTCGGCCTTCAACGCGGACTTCGACGGTGACCAGATGGCGGTTCACGTGCCGCTCAGCCTCGAAGCGCAGCTGGAAGCGCGCGTGCTGATGATGTCCACCAACAACGTGCTCAGCCCTGCCAACGGTGCGCCGATCATCGTGCCCTCGCAGGACATGATCCTGGGCCTGTATTACACCACGCTGGAGCGTGAGGGCATGCCGGGTGAAGGCATGGTCTTTGGCTCCGTCGAGGAAGTTCAGCACGCGCTGGACGCCGGGCTGGTGCATCTGCACACCAAGATCACCGCGCGGATCCCCCAGATCGACGAGAACGGTCTGGAGGTCATGCAGCGGTTCGAGACGACACCGGGCCGGGTCCGTCTGGGCGCGCTTCTGCCGCTCAACGCCAAGGCACCGTTCGAGCTGGTCAACCGTCTGTTGCGCAAGAAAGAAGTGCAGCAGGTCATCGACACCGTCTACCGCTACTGCGGGCAAAAGGAATCCGTCATTTTCTGTGACCAGATCATGACCATGGGCTTCCGCGAGGCGTTCAAGGCCGGCATCTCCTTCGGCAAGGACGACATGCTGATCCCCGACACCAAATGGCCGATCGTCGAAGAGACGCGCGAGCAGGTGAAGGATTTCGAGCAGCAGTATATGGACGGTCTGATCACCCAGGGCGAGAAGTACAACAAGGTGGTCGATGCCTGGTCGAAGTGTAACGACAAGGTCACCGACGCCATGATGGGCTCGATCTCCGCCAGCCAGCGCAATGAGGCCGGTGCCGAGATGGAGCCGAACTCGGTCTACATGATGGCGCACTCCGGTGCGCGGGGATCTGTCACGCAGATGAAACAGCTCGGCGGGATGCGCGGCCTGATGGCCAAGCCCAATGGAGACATCATCGAGACGCCGATCATCTCGAACTTCAAGGAAGGCCTGACGGTTCTGGAGTACTTCAACTCCACCCACGGTGCCCGTAAGGGTCTATCGGATACCGCTTTGAAAACGGCGAACTCCGGGTATCTCACCCGGCGTCTGGTGGACGTGGCGCAGGACTGCATCGTGCGCATGCTCGATTGCGGGACGGAGAACTCGATCACCGCTGTCGCTGCTGTCAACGACGGTGAGGTCGTGGCCTCCCTGTCGGAGCGGATCCTAGGTCGTGTCCTCGCGGATGACATCCTGCGTCCGGGCACGGATGAGGTGATGATGGCCGCCGGAACACTGGTGGACGAGCGCATGGCCGATGCCATCGAGGACGCCGGTGTCGCCTCTGCCCGCATCCGCAGTCCGCTGACCTGCGAGGCTGAGGAGGGCGTTTGCGCCATGTGTTACGGGCGGGACCTCGCGCGCGGTACAATGGTCAACACCGGCGAAGCGGTTGGCATCATCGCCGCACAGTCCATCGGTGAGCCCGGCACGCAGCTGACAATGCGGACCTTCCACATTGGCGGTGTTGCGCAGGGTGGTCAGCAATCCTTCCTGGAGGCCAGCCATTCCGGCAAGGTCGTCTTTGAGAACGCGCAGACCCTTGAGAACGCCGCAGGCGAGATCATGGTCATGGGCCGCAACATGAAGCTGCTCATCCAGGACGAGAACGGCGACGAGCGCGCGAGCCACAAGGTCGGCTACGGGACCAAGCTCTTTGTCACCGACGGTCAGACCGTGGCCCGCGGCGACAAGCTCTTTGAGTGGGATCCCTACACGCTGCCGATCATCGCGGAGAAATCCGGGATGGCGAAGTTCGTGGATCTGGTCAGCGGTATCGCCGTCAAGGACGAGACTGATGATGCCACCGGCATGACCCAGAAGATCGTGATCGACTGGCGCTCGGCAACCAAGGGCAATGAGCTCAAGCCAGAGATCATTCTGGTGGATGCCGATGGCCAGCCCGTGCGCAACGATGCGGGCAACCCGGTGACCTATCCGATGTCTGTGGATGCGGTTCTGTCCATCGAGGACCAGACCGAAATCAAGGCAGGCGATGTGGTGGCCCGTATTCCGCGGGAAGGCGCCAAGACCAAGGACATTACCGGGGGTCTGCCGCGGGTGGCCGAACTCTTTGAGGCACGTCGCCCCAAGGATCACGCCATCATCGCGGAAATCGACGGCTATGTGCGCTACGGCAAGGACTACAAGAACAAGCGCCGCATCGCGATCGAGAGCTCCGAGGATCCGGATCACAAGGTCGAATACATGGTGCCCAAGGGCAAGCACATCCCCGTCGCCGAGGGGGATTTTGTCCAGAAGGGTGACTACATCATGGACGGTAACCCCGCCCCGCATGACATCCTCGCCATCATGGGGGTTGAGGCGCTGGCGGATTACATGATCGACGAGGTCCAGGACGTCTACCGCCTGCAGG
The DNA here is from genome assembly GCF_947496515.1 of uncultured Roseobacter sp. Classification (GTDB taxonomy): domain Bacteria; phylum Pseudomonadota; class Alphaproteobacteria; order Rhodobacterales; family Rhodobacteraceae; genus Roseobacter. Next base: position 213,716 of record NZ_CANMDB010000009.1, read on the forward strand.
GTGTGAAGATCAACGACAAGCACATCGAGGTCATCGTGCGTCAGATGCTTCAGAAGTGGGAGATCCAGGACAGCGGGGACACCACCCTGCTCAAGGGCGAACATGTGGACAAGCAGGAGTTCGATCTGGCCAACGAAAAGGCACTGTCGAAAGGCGGGCGTCCCGCACAGGGCGAACCGATCCTGCTGGGCATCACCAAGGCATCGCTGCAAACCCGCAGCTTCATCTCGGCGGCGTCCTTCCAGGAGACGACGCGCGTGCTTACGGAGGCCTCGGTTCAAGGCAAGAAGGACAAGCTCGTCGGCCTCAAGGAGAACGTGATCGTCGGCCGTCTGATCCCGGCGGGGACCGGTGGTGCCACGATGAAGGTCCGCCGCGTGGCGCAGGACCGCGACAACGTCGTGATCGAGGCGCGCCGCGAGGAGGCCGAAGCCGCCGCAGCGCTCGCCGCGCCTGCGCCGGACGAGAGCATGGCCAGCGATGTCTTTGGCGATGTGATCACCCCGGCGGATGATCCGCGGGATTAAATCGATCTGATCCTGAAAAAAAGCCCGGCGATCCGCGATCGCCGGGCTTTTCTCTTTTCTGGTTTCTTGCGAATTCAATCTGAAATGGGTGGTGAAACGACATATTCGCCAGTAGCGTCGGTGCGATTGTTACCGGGTCCAGTCTGAAAGTTCACAGATGTCAGATACATTCCATCCCATGGCACCGACTCACCTGCCGCCTTATTTCGCGGGTGCAGATGGCAGCGATCAGCTTTTCACCATCATGGTCATTTTTCTCGTGCTCGCCATTCTTCTGGTCGGCGTTGCCTACTTCACCCTGCATGCGCTGCCGGAACGGATGGCGCATAAAGGCAATAGCGCACAACTTCAGTTGATCAGCATTCTGGTCATGGTCGCTCTGTTCACCCACAATAACATCTTCTGGATCATCGCTCTGGTCATTGCTGCCTTCCGCCCGCCGGATCTGATCACCCCTCTGAATTCCATGGCCCAGTCGCTGCAAAACCTCGTGAGCCGGGAGCGGTAGGTCATGCTCGAAGTTATCTTGTGCTCGCTCGTGACGATCTTGCCCGACTACCTGTTGCGCCGCCGCTTTCAGGGCAAACGCTGGGGCGCGGAGATCAACTTTTTCACCGTTTGGTACGAGCTGCGGTGGGGCATCACGTTATGTGCGATGCTGACCATCAGCTTGATCACGATTGTCTTTTACTACCATCCGAGCACGTCGAATGTGGCATCGTTTTTCCGGACCGTAACCATCCTGTCGGAGCAGGGCGGGCGTGTCTCGGACGTATATGTCAGGATCAATTCGAAGGTCGCCGCGGGTGATCCGATTTTCAAACTGGACAGCAGCAGCCAGGAAGCCGCCGCAGAGACAGCGCGACGTCAGATCGCGGAGGTGGAGGCGTCTCTGGCCTTGGCCGATGCGCAGCGTGCGGCATCTGTTGCCGCGGTGGAGCAGGCCGAAGCCGCCCTTGAGCAGACCCGTGAAGATCTCGACCGGCGCAGGGCGCTGCAGGATCAAGGGTCTTCCGCCGTGAGCGACCGGGACGTCGAATTGCTGGAGCATGAGCTTGGTGTCCGGCAGGGGCAACTGGATGAAGCAGCTGCCGGGGTGGCGGCGATTGACGCTCAGATCGGCGTTCAGCTTCCAGCGCAGCGCGCGACAGCCGAAGCTGCTCTTGCGCAAGCGTTGAATGAGATTGAAAAACTCACTGTCTACGCGGGCGTCGACGGCACCATTGAACAGTTCACGCTGCGGGTGGGTGACATCGTCAGCCCGGTTTTACGTCCTGCGGGGATCCTTGTTCCCGCCGATGCAGGACGCAATCGTTTTCAGGCGGGGTTCCCTCAGATTTCCGCGCAGGTCGTCAAGGCGGGTGGTGTGGCAGAAATCATGTGCGTGTCGAAACCCTTCACGGTCATTCCGATGGTCATTACTGAGGTGCAGGACGTGATTGCCGCCGGACAGGTGCGGCCCTCGGACCGGTTGGGGGATGCGCAATATCAGGGTGCTCCGGGGACGATCACGGCATTTCTTGAGCCGATTTACCCGGGTCAGACCGATGATATCCCGCCGGGAAGCCGCTGCCTGGCGAATGCCTACACGTACAACCATGCGCTGCTGGAAGACCCGGCGTTGGGTTTTGGGCGGCGTATCTTTTTGCACGTTGTCGATACGGTGGGTGTGGTTCATGCGGCGGGTCTTCGGATACGGTCGCTCCTGCTGCCGCTGCAAACGCTGGTGTTCACCGGCCACTGATGCCGCGGCGTGCCGGTTTTGCCAGAGCGTACCTTGCCGGGCGCATCATCCTGCAGCGTCTGACAGGTGAATCCCTCGGGGTGCTGTTGACAGCCCGGGCGACTCCTTTTATATGCCGCACATCCTGCGGGCAGAGGTTTCTTTGCGCGCTGTAAATCAGAACGAAAGTGGTCACGATCCGGCCTCCTACTGGCCCGATCCTCTGTTACACCACCGCGTCGTTTTCCTCGGTACGGAAACGGGTGCGGTCGTTTCGTATTGCGGATGCCAAATGTGTCCGATTTGAAACCGCATGGGGATCGCCCTCGTGCACACATATGTGAGCTTAGACGGGGAAAGAACCGGAATGCCAACGATCCAGCAGCTGATCCGCAAACCGCGGCAGCCAAAAGTAAAACGATCCAAATCCATGCACCTGCAGGAATGCCCGCAGAAGCGTGGCGTTTGCACGCGCGTTTACACCACAACGCCCAAGAAACCGAACTCCGCGATGCGGAAAGTGGCCAAGGTACGCCTGACCAACGGGTTCGAGGTGATCAGCTATATTCCGGGTGAAAGCCACAACCTGCAGGAACACTCCGTGGTTCTGATCCGTGGCGGACGTGTCAAGGACCTTCCCGGTGTGCGCTACCACATCCTGCGCGGTGTTCTGGACACGCAAGGCGTCAAAGACCGCAAACAGCGTCGCTCCAAATACGGCGCCAAGCGGCCGAAGTAAGACCTGCACCCTCCTCGGGCTCGACCCGAGGATCTCCGTCCACAAGATCCTCGGGTCAGGCCCGAGGATGACACACCGAAGAGTTTCAAGAGGATACCAAGATGTCCCGTCGCCACGCAGCCGAAAAACGCGAAGTCCTGCCCGACGCCAAATATGGCGATCTGGTGCTGACCAAATTTATGAACAACCTGATGATCGACGGAAAGAAGTCGGTCGCGGAGCGCATCGTCTACTCCGCGCTGACCCGCGTCGAGACCAAGATCAAGCGTGCCCCCATCGAGGTGTTCCACGAAGCGCTCGACAACATTCAGCCCTCCGTCGAGGTGCGCTCGCGCCGCGTCGGTGGTGCGACCTATCAGGTTCCCGTCGAGGTGCGCCCCGAGCGTCGTCAGGCGCTGGCCATCCGCTGGCTGATCAAAGCGGCCCGGTCGCGCAACGAAAACACGATGGAAGAGCGCCTCGCCGGTGAGCTTCTGGACGCCGTTCAATCCCGCGGCACCGCGGTCAAAAAGCGCGAAGACACCCACAAGATGGCCGACGCCAACAAGGCGTTCAGCCACTACCGCTGGTAATTCGGGCGGGATCTCCCCGCTCTTCTCGCGTCCCGTCCGGGGGCGCGATCAACCGTTTCAGATTTTGAGGAAGCAGCCCCATGGCCCGCGACTATCCGCTCCAACGCTACCGCAACTTCGGCATCATGGCCCACATCGACGCCGGTAAAACCACTTGTTCCGAACGGATCCTGTTCTACACGGGTAAATCCCACAACATCGGTGAGGTCCACGACGGTGCGGCCACCATGGACTGGATGGAGCAGGAGCAGGAACGGGGGATCACCATCACCTCCGCTGCAACCACCACATTCTGGCAGCGTCAGGAAGAGCCCACGAACGAGGGCACATCCGACACGAAATACCGCATGAACATCATCGACACGCCGGGTCACGTGGATTTCACCATTGAGGTGGAACGCTCGCTCGCCGTGCTCGACGGTGCCGTCTGTGTGCTCGATGCCAACGCCGGTGTGGAGCCCCAGACCGAAACCGTCTGGCGCCAGGCCGATCGCTACAAGGTCCCGCGGATCGTTTTCGTCAACAAGATGGACAAGATCGGTGCCGACTTCTTCAACTGCGTCGCGATGATCGAGGATCGCACCGGTGCGCGCGCCGTGCCCGTTGCCCTGCCCATCGGGGCAGAGACCGAACTGGAAGGCCAGATCGACCTGATCACCATGGAAGAATGGGTCTGGGAAGGCGAAGATCTGGGCGCGTCCTGGGTCAAAAAGCCAATCCGTGACAGCCTCAAAGAGGTTGCTGAGGAATGGCGCGGCAAGATGATCGAAGCGGCCGTCGAAGAAGACGACGACGCGATGATGGAATATCTCGAAGGCAACGAGCCCGACGTGGACACCCTGCGCAAACTGCTGCGCAAGGGCACGCTGGCCCTGCATTTCGTTCCAGTCCTCGGCGGCTCCGCCTTCAAGAACAAGGGCGTGCAACCGCTGCTTAACGCCGTGATCGACTTCCTGCCGAGCCCGCTCGATGTGGTCGACTACATGGGCTTCAAACCCGGTGACGAGGAAGAAACCCGCAACATCCCGCGCCGCGCGGATGATGAGATGGCCTTTGCCGGTCTGGCGTTCAAGATCATGAACGACCCCTTCGTGGGCTCGCTGACCTTCACGCGCATCTATTCGGGCACGATGAACAAGGGTGACACCATTCTCAACTCGACCAAGGGCAAGAAAGAGCGTGTCGGTCGGATGATGATGATGCACTCCAACAACCGCGAAGAGATCGAAGAGGCCTTTGCGGGCGACATCATTGCGCTTGCCGGTCTGAAAGACACCACGACAGGTGATACGCTTTGCTCCAATAGTGATCCGGTCGTGCTGGAAACGATGACGTTCCCCGATCCGGTGATCGAGATCGCGGTTGAGCCCAAGACCAAGAACGACCAGGAGAAAATGTCCCAGGGCCTCGCGCGTCTGGCGGCAGAGGATCCGTCCTTCCGGGTCGAGACAGATATGGAATCCGGTCAGACCATCATGAAGGGCATGGGCGAATTGCACCTCGACATCCTGGTGGATCGTCTCAAGCGTGAGTTCAAGGTCGAGGCCAACATCGGTGCGCCGCAGGTGGCCTACCGCGAGACGATCTCGAAAGAGTACGAAGTCACCTATACCCACAAAAAACAGTCGGGTGGCTCCGGTCAGTTCGCCGAGGTCAAGATGATCCTGACCCCGACCGAGCCCGGCGAAGGCTACTCCTTCGAGAGCCGTATCGTCGGTGGTGCCGTGCCCAAAGAATATATCCCGGGCGTGGAAAAAGGCATCAAATCTGTCATGGATTCCGGTCCTCTCGCGGGCTTCCCGGTGATCGACTTCAAGGTCGCGCTGATCGACGGTAAGTTCCACGATGTGGACTCGAGCGTTCTGGCCTTTGAAATCGCGGCCCGCATGGGCATGCGTGAAGGCATGAAGGGCGCGGGCGCCAAACTGCTGGAACCGATCATGAAGGTCGAGGTCATCTCGCCCGAGGATTACACCGGCAACGTGATCGGTGACCTCACATCCCGGCGCGGTCAGGTGACAGGGCAGGAGCCCCGCGGCAACGCCATCGCCATCGACGCGATGGTGCCGCTGGCGAATATGTTCGGCTATATCAACACCCTGAGGTCGATGTCGTCGGGTCGCGCTCAGTTCACCATGCAGTTCGATCACTACGATCCGGTCCCGCAGAACATCTCGGACGAGATTCAGGCGAAGTTTGCATAACCATGATAAATAGGCGTTCTTTCCTAGCTATTGCCTCTGTCGGGTTTATTTCGGCGTGTGCAGAACCATTGCTGGATGTTAGTGCATCCCAAAACCTGCGTGTAAACGAGGTGACTGTTGACGTATCTCAGCTTGAAAGAGTTGGCGGTCGCCAAAATGCAATAAGTACAGCGCAGGTCCAACGCGACGTTCAGCAGGCTGTTTCCGCACAATTGCAAGCGGCAGCAGCAGGAAGTCGTCCGGTGAACGTCCAGTTATCGTTGACTTCTGTACAACTGGTATCGCCGGGAATGTCTCTACTCGTAGGTGGTACAAGCAGAATTGCGGGAATATTGCAGGTCAAAGATGCTGAATCTGGTGCAGTTGTAATCGAACCGACGGAAGTGTTCGGCCTTGCAAAAGGTGAATACGCACCCGGTGGAATAATTGGTGCACTCGCCAAATCGGGCCGCAGCCCTACTGACGATTACAAGAACACGGTTTCCGGATTCGCGGCCGACGTTCGTAAGCGCCTTTTCGGCGCATAGATCAGCTAAGATAGAAAAGGAGCCAGACATGGCAAAGGCAAAGTTTGAACGTACGAAACCGCATGTTAACATTGGCACGATTGGTCACGTTGACCACGGCAAGA
>NZ_CANMDB010000010.1 GCF_947496515.1 uncultured Roseobacter sp.
TTGGTCGCTTGTTTGCCATGGTATTCCTCCGTTTTCCTAAACATAGCGGAGGACCACTCCAGTGGGGGAGGATCAACGATGCCTGGAGTCGGTGCAGTCGCAGCGCTGACCTTCCGCGCGGCTGTCGATGATCCAACCCGCCTCTGGTCTTCGAAGGGAGTTGGTCCCTGAGTTGGCTTGACCCCCTCATCCAACCAGTCTTGTGAGCGGAATGTGTCCGGCGGTACCACCCAAGCTGGTGACGTCAACCTGAGGCGGGCGTTGTGCCGAGCAGCGACTATCATCATGAACCCGGGACTTGTTCAACTTGGCTCAGAACATGCGGCGCCCAGCTTGCAAACGCCTTGGTGGGAAAATCGCAATGGTCGCTCTCGTACGCCGCATCGCTGTCATCCTCCACCGGATCTGGATCGATGGCACGACCTTCAACCCAGATGTCGCACCTGACCTTACACGACCGGATGATCCGTTACCCGTTGCCTGCTTGATCGCAGGCCGTCGAGGTCCCGCAGGGGCGCGGTTCCGATGATGCCCCTTTCATGGCTTGCATTGCAGATCACTGACGGGCAGCGCAGGTCGGGAAAGACGCTGACATTCGCCAAGCAAGCCTGTGAGATGGTCGCATCGGAGCTACATCGACCCGGCATCATGCTGGCAGCCAAAGCGTTGACCACCAACCAAGCATGTACCCAAGGCGCCTCATCAGAAGGCCGCCAGACAGCAATTACGGGTACAAACGATCTTATGAAGCCGCCTTGGCGGATCAACTCAACTGTCCAAAGCGGCTTGATGGTGGCGACCACGGCACCGAAGTCCGGCCCATAGACCGGCCCTGTATATTGACGACGGGATCACAGTAAGGCTAGCGCAGACGATTTGCTGAGCGCTCCGCATTTCCGAAAGAAGTAAAAGCGGCCCGCCTGACCAGGATCTAGCCGCAATCCAGCGAATTGACGATTATCTTTGCTGGTGAAATCAGCCGCTGAGCAATCAAAAATCAAGCAAGTCGCGAGCAGCGACAATTGATCTGCCGCCAAATAATCTCGAGGAAAAGGCTTGGGTCACAAGACCCAAGCCCGCTTCGTCTTCCACTACCGCCTTAATTGACGGCTTTTGTATCAACCACATCCTTCTGGATCTGCTTCGTCGAAGAGATCGCAATCTGCCGCGGTTTCAGCGCTTCGGGCACTTCGCGGGTCAGATCAATGTGCAGCATGCCGTCTACGTGCGATGCGCCGGTGACTTGAACGTGATCAGCCAGATGAAAGCGACGTTCAAATGCACGTGTCGCTATACCCCGATGCAGGTAACTCCGGTCACCGTCTTCGTCGGCTTTCTTGGCCGAGACGATCAGCGCATTCTGGCGGACTTCGACCATCAGATCCGCATCGGAAAAGCCTGCAACCGCAATGGAGATGCGATATGCATCATCCTCGAGTTTCTCGATGTTATAAGGCGGGTAGGTTGGCTGCGCGCCATCGTTGGTCAACACCCGGTCCATCAGATCGGCAATCTGGTCAAAGCCGACGGTGGTACGGTAAAGCGGTGCAAAATCATATGTACGCATTGTTCAATCCTCTTGTTGAGCGATCATGACGCCAGCAGCTCCGTCTTTGGACGCCACTGGCAATGGTTAGCGCCTGGCACCCTCATGAGGCGTGACAGACATCGCTTAAGTGGGAAGAACTTGCGGGTTTTCAAGCCCTCTACTGCAAGGGAACTACCGTAGGTTCGGCACGGCACTCGGCCGGTCCGGATCAGAGAGCGCGGGCGGAACAGGGCCCCCAGTCGCCCAATCCAGCAGCTCGACGGTGTGGACAACCGGCACCCCGGTACCCGAACCAATCTGCATCATGCACCCGATATTTCCCGCAGCAATCACATCCGGGTTCTTCGCCTCAAGCGTGCGAACTTTGCGCGTTTTCAGCTGCTTGGAGATCTCCGGCTGCATCAGATTATACGTGCCCGCCGAGCCGCAACAAAGATGCGAATCCGCGGGTTCCACTACGGTATAACCCGCACGCTTCAGCAAATCCTTGGGAAAGGTCTTTATCTGCTGGCCATGCTGCAGCGAGCATGCCGCATGATAGGCCACCCGCGTTCTGCGATCCGACCCCTCGGGCAAATCGAGCTGCATCAACAGCTCTGACACATCCATGGCGAGACCGGCGACCCGCGCGGCATCCTTGGCCAGCGGCTCGTTACGGAACATGTGACCGTAGTCCTTCACAGTCGTGCCGCATCCGGAGGTATTGATGACAATCGCATCCAGGCCCTGGCCGTCCATCTCCCGCGCCCAGGCGCGGATGTTCCGCGCTGCCGTCGCGTGGCTTTCGTCGGTCTTGCCCATGTGATGGGTCAGCGCCCCGCAGCATCCCGCACCCTCGGCCACCACAACCTCGCAGCCCAGCCGCGTCAGCAGCCGGATCGTCGCATCGTTGATGTCGGTGTTCAAAGCCCGTTGTGCGCAACCTGTCATCAGCGCCACCCGCTTGCGCCGCGCCCCTTGAGGCGCAAAGCTTTGCGGATCGTCATTGCGGCTCACCGGCGGGATGGTCTTCGGCGCCATCTCCAGCATCGCACGCAACCTCGCATCCGGCATCAGCCGCGAAAAGGGCCGCCCGAGTTTTGCCCCCGCCAGCGCCAGGCGGAACCGCATCGGATAGGGCAGGATCCGCGCAAGGATCCACCGCAACGCCCGATCACTGAAGGGCCGTTCGTAACGCGCCTCGATGTACTCCCGGGCATGGTCCACCAGGTGCATGTAATGCACACCGGAAGGGCACGTGGTCATGCAGGCCAGGCAGCTCAGACACCGGTCGATGTGCTTGACCGTCTTTTCGTCCGGGTCACGGTCATTCTCCAGCATATCCTTTATCAGATAGATACGCCCCCGCGGACTGTCGAGTTCGTCGCCCAGCACCTGATAGGTCGGGCAGGTGGCCGTGCAGAAACCGCAGTGGACACAAGACCGCAAAATCTCGTTGCTCCGCGCGATGCCGGGGTCCTTCAACTGCGCATCGGTAAATGTTGTCTGCATCAAACCACCTCGTCTGCGACCGGACCCATCAAGCCGCGGTTCAGCATCCCGCGCGGATCAAAGCGCGCCCGCAACCCTTGGGACAAGCGCGCAACGCCGGGTGCCTCCGGCTCGAACCGCGCGATGTCACAGCCCTCACCGCGCACACGCGTGGCGTGGCCATCATACGCTCCAAGCGTGCCCCGCAGGTCCACGCCTGCCGGCACACGCATCCAGATGCGCCCGCCGCCCCAGTCCAGAATCCAGCCTACCGGCGCGGCGCGCGCCACGAGATCCGGCGCCTGCGATGCCCGGCAGGAGACGCACCAGACATCCCCCGGCACCTCCGCCCAAAGCGAGACATCCCGCACCTTCGCCCAGATCCAGAACGACATTTCCGCATCACCCACGGTCATCTCCGCACCAAAGCCGCTCAGCAGCTCCTTTAGCTGCGCCAGCCGATAGTTGACCGAACTCTCAAACCCCTCGATGCGCAGCGCCGTCACAGGACCATCGTCCAGAAGCGCCCCGCAATGTGCAGCGCCAGTGATCTCGTAGGGAGAGCCCATGGCCGCCGCCATCGCCGTCACCGCTGCCTGCGCATCCAAATGGCGCAGCATCAGCGTGCTTTGGGTTTCGGGCCGCGGCAAGACCTTCAACGACACTTCAGACAACACGCCCAGCGTCCCGAAAGAGCCGCACATCAGTTTGACCAGATCGTAGCCAGTGACATTCTTCATCACGCGGCCACCGTTCTTGACGACAGCACCAGTGCCATCGACGAACCGCACACCAAGCGCGTAATCCCGCGCGGCCCCGCCCTGGATCCGCCGCGGCCCGCTCACATTCGCCGCGATCAAACCACCCAGCGTCGGCGCGCCAGAGGTCCCCATGAGCGCGCGCGCGTCCATGGGCTCAAAGGCCAATCGCTGATTCTCCGACGCCAGAGCTGCCTCGATCTCGGCAACCGGTGTGCCCGCCTGCGCCACGAACGTCAGCGCTCCCGGCTCATAGAGTGTAATGCCAGACAGCTCCGACAGAGATAGCGCCGCACCACTGACCTTCACACCGCGGGTACCGCCACCGCTAATCGCCAAAGGCCCATCCGCCGATCTGACGACATCGGCCAGCTCAGCCTCACTCTGTGGTTTTATCATTGTCACTTTGCCCAATAAACTCCGGGGGTGGCTCCCGTGAGGGAGCCGGGGGCTGGCCCCCTACTCCGCTGCGATCCGCTCAGCCCGCCGTGCTTGCGACACGTCCAGCGGAAACACTTTCGCCGGGTTCAACAGCCACTGCGGATCGAACACGTCCTTGACCGCCATCTGCGCTTCCAGATCGGCGGGTGCATACTGCACACTCATCAGATCACGCTTCTCAATGCCCACGCCGTGCTCACCGGTAAGACAGCCGCCCGCTTCGACACAGAGTTTCAGGATTTCCGCACCCATCTCCTCGCACAGCTCCAGATCCCCCGGCTTGTTCGCATCAAAGAGGATCAACGGGTGCATATTGCCGTCGCCGGCATGAAAAACATTCCCAACCTTCAACCCGAATTCCTCGGACATCTCGGTGATCCGCCGCAAAACCATGGGTAAGGACGACACTGGGATCGTTCCGTCCAGACACATGTAATCGTTGATCTGCCCCATGGCGCCAAAGGCTGACTTCCGCCCCAGCCAGATCGCCGCACTCTCCTCGGTTGAGGTGCTCTCACGCAGCTCCACCGGGTCGTGCCGCCGTGCGATCTCCATGATCAGGCTCAGCTGGTGGTCGATCTCCAGATCCGAGCCTTCGACTTCCACGATCAGCAGCGCCTCGCACATCGGGTATCCTGCCTTGGCAAAATTCTCGCAGGCTTCGATGCAGGGGCGGTCCATAAACTCGATCGCAACGGGAAGAACCCCCGCTTTGATGATGTCGCTGACACAGGCGCCCGCCACTTCGGAGCTATCAAAGCCCATCAGCACAGGCCGCGCGCCTTCGGGCTTGGGCAGGATCCGCAACGTAGCCTCTGTCACCACGCCCAGCTGCCCTTCGGAGCCGCAAATCAACCCGAGCAGGTCCAACCCGCCCGCATCCATATGCGCGCCACCGATCTCGACCACCTCACCGTCCATCATCACCATGGTAACGCCCAGCAGATTGTTGGTTGTCACGCCGTATTTGAGGCAATGCGCGCCGCCCGAGTTCATCGCGATATTGCCCGCGATCGCGCAGGCGAGCTGACTGGAGGGATCGGGCGCATAAAAGAAACCATCTTCCTCCACCGCCCCCGTGACACTCAGGTTGGTCCGGCCGGTTTGCACCCGAATAATCCGATCCGCGTAATCTGTCTCCAGCACCTGAGTCATGCGCGCGACACCCAAGATGACGCAATCCGCCGTGGGCAGTGCTCCACCTGCCAACGAAGTGCCGGAACCACGAGGGACCACGGGCACCCCTTCTTCATGGCAGATGCGCAGAACGTCCGAGACCTCCTGAGTGGTCGCCGGTAGCACCGCAACCATCGGCGGACATTTGTAGGCCGTCAGCGCGTCACACTCATAGGCCCGTGTCTCTGCCTCGTCGTGAATCACCGCATTGTCGGGCAAACAACCCTGAAGCCGCGCGACAACCCGCGCCTTGCGCGCGAGGATCAGCGGGTCGGGAACAGGCATCTCCATAGAACATCCTCCGTTTGGTAAAATAATATGACCAATTTATCCCATTGGCAAGTTTTATCGGACCTGCCATGGCTGCCGCATGACTTTTATGGACCGCATCGCCCTGTTCGAACCCGCCGATTTCACGGCTCTTGCACTGCTCTTTGGCCTCTGGGCCGCCATCGGTTGGCGGGTGGAGCACCCGTCAGCCACGCATCTTTCCACATCACAGATAATGGCCGATTACCGGCAGGAGTGGATGCGGCAAATGGTGCACAGAAATCCGCGCATTTTCGACGCCCAGATGTTGGGCCATCTGCGTCAGGGAACGGCCTTCTTTGCCTCCACTTCCGTGATCGCGATCGGTGGCACACTGGCCGTTCTGGGGAATGCCGAACGCCTGGCAGGCGTTGCAGGAGAGATCACCTTGATGAACGATCCAACGATTGTCTGGGAACTGAAACTGATGGTGCTGGCGCTGTTTCTGACCAACGCTTTTCTGAAATTTGTCTGGGCAAACCGGCTTTTTGGCTACTGTGCCGTGTTGATGGGGGCCGTCCCCAACGATCCCGACCATTCAGAGGCGTTTGCACGCGCCGAACAGGCAGCCCAAATCAACATCACCGGCGCACGCAGTTTCAACCGGGGGCTGCGGTCCATGTATTTCGCGCTTGCATCGACCGCGTGGCTTGCCGGACCCTTCACGTTGATCATCGCGGCTGGTATCACCGTCACCGTGATCTGGCGCAGGGAATTCGCTTCCGCCTCTCGAAAAATACTCCTGAGTTCCTAAATTGCGCCTAACAGTTTGTTAGAAGGTTTTCTGGAATGAGATTTATCGCAGCGATTGCTCTGCTCATGGCCACGCCGGCTCTGGCCGAACCACCAAAAATCGACAATGTCCGCGTCAGCCAGCGTGGGGAGACCTGGCGCTTTGACGTGACAATCTCGCATCCCGACACCGGCTGGGATCACTATGCCGATGCGTGGCGGATCCTCGATATGGACGGCAACCAGCTTGCCATTCGCGAACTGGCGCATCCGCATGTGGAGGAACAACCCTTCACGCGGTCTCTGTCCGGCGTACGCCTGCCGGAAGGCACAACACAGGTCCAAGTTCAGGCCCGCGATCTGCCCGGCGGCTGGAACCCGGACACCACGGTGGTATCGCTGCGCTGATCGCTCAAAGACTGTTGTCGAGGGCCGTCAGGATTGCATCGCCCATCTGAGTGGTGCTGATCGGCTGCCCACCGTCGGCGCCCATCAGATCCGCCGTGCGTGCACCATCTGCCAACACCGCCTCGATCGCCTGCTCCAGACGTGTGGCCTCGTCCCCCTGATCGAAGGAATAGCGCAGCGCCATCGCAAAACTCAGGATGCAGGCAATGGGGTTGGCCTTGCCCTGCCCGGTAATGTCAGGGGCCGAGCCATGCACAGGCTCGTAAAGCGCCCGCGGTGGGCCATCACCGCGCGGCGCGCCCAGGCTGGCGGAAGGCAACATGCCCAAGGACCCTGTCAGCATCGCCGCACAATCCGACAGGATATCGCCAAACAGGTTGTCGGTCAGGATCACGTCGAACTGCTTGGGCGCGCGCACCAGCTGCATCGCGCCATTATCCGCGTACATATGGCTCAATTCGATATCGGGATAGTCCGTGTCGCGGACCTTTTGCACGACCTCCCTCCACAGGATACCGCTTTCCATCACGTTGGCCTTCTCCATCGAGCAGACCTTGCCCGACCGCCGCCGCGCCAGCTCAAACGCCGAACGTGCTACACGGTCGATCTCACCTTCAGTATAGCGTTGGGTGTTGATCCCGACCCGCTCGTTCCCCTCTTCGAAAATCCCGCGCGGCTCGCCGAAATAGACGCCCGAGGTCAGCTCGCGGACGATCACGATGTCGAGCCCCGCGACGATGTCCTTTTTCAGCGAGGAGAAATCCGCAAGCGCGTCAAAACACTGTGCAGGCCGCAGGTTGGAGAAGAGATCCATCTCCTTGCGCAGGCGCAGCAGACCCCGTTCGGGCTTGACGCTGAAATCGAGCGCATCGTACTTCGGCCCTCCAACAGCACCCAGCAGCACCGCGTCGGCGGCGAGTGCCTTGGCCATCGTTTCATCATGCAGCGGCGTGCCGTGGGCGTCATAGGCTGACCCGCCGACCAGGTCCTCGCTGACGTCAAAGCGCAGATCTCGCTTGGCGCCGAACCAGTCGATGACCCGCTTCACCTGCTCCATCACCTCCGGTCCGATGCCGTCGCCTGCGAGAATGAGAAGGGAAGGGTTTGCCATGGGTCGTCTCCTGCGGTCAGTTATCGTCTGCGGCCTACCGCGCGGCCCGGCCCGGGTCAAGAAGCCGCCTCGCAGCGCGCGGGGCGATCGGATATTGTCAGGACAAAACGTTACTGAGGCGACGCATGAAAACGGCACGCAAACGCCAGATTGCGCTGACTGCCGGGATGGGCTTGCTGGCACTACTGGTGCTGCCCTTCACCTTGGATGCCGTCACGAAGGGGTTGACCCTGTGGTCGCCGGGCACGGTCACCCAGAGCCGTTTCTTTACGCCGGGTGGCGCGCTCAGCAACCCCGCGATCTTTGGCCATATGGTGCTGGGCGGGGTGTTGAGTTTCCTGATCCTGCTGCAGCCACTGCCGGTGCTGCGCAGACATCTGCCCGCGGTTCATGGGTGGATGGGGCGCGGCCTCGTGCTCGCCGCATTTCTGACGGCGCTTGGCGGGCTCTTCTTCATTGCCCTGCGCGGTACGATCGGCGGTCTGCCAATGGACGTCGGCTTCACCCTCTACGGTCTGCTCATGGAGATCAGTGCGGTGCAGACGATCCGCATGGCGCGCGCAGGCCGGATCGCGGAGCACCGGGACTGGGCGCTGCGGCTTCTTGTGCTGGCGCTTGGCTCGTGGCTCTACCGGGTGCACTACGGCATCTGGTACGCCATCACGGGCGGCATTGCCTCGACACCCACCTTCGACGGTACCTTTGATCTGGTGCAGAATGGTGCCTTCTACCTGCCCTATCTGTTGGTACTGGAACTTGTCCTGCGCCGCCGACGTGCCAGATCAATAGGGCACGCCTAGGGCATCCAATAGTAAACCTGAGACACACCGCTTTGATCGGAGCGCCCGCGCAACAGGCACTGTTGCGCCGCGCCGTTCCGCCCCCGTCAAACCGGAGGTTTGCCTTTGGCAAAACGGGCGGCGCGATTGCGCCACCCCTCGGAACGGCACTTCAGTACAACTGTCGAGTGTCTCAGGTTTACTATTGGATGCCCTAGGGCGCCAGATCCACCCAGACAAGCCGGTGACGACTGGCCGCGATTGCGGTTTGACCCAGAGGTGTATCCGGCTCGGGCCAGATCACTTCTGCGTCGAGCACCTGCCAGTCGGCGGACGGCAGCACATAATCGACGCGCAGATTACCGGGCACCGGGTCCGTCCAATCAGCCGTGTCCAGCGCATCACCGGTCGCCGCCAAGCTGCCATCACTGCCGGGCTTGGGGTCTTGCAGACGCGGGTCCGCCAGCAGCCCGGTGATGGCCGTTTTAATGCCCTCTCCCCCCAGCGGGTCCTGATTGAGATCGCCCATCAGCACAAAACGCCCTTCCGGTGCGGCACCGAAGCGACCGGAAAGATAATGCTGCCAAAAGAGGATCTCGTCATGGTTGCGCCTGCCATTGCGGTCTTCCGGTCCGTCGAACACGGGCGGGCTGGCGTGAAGGGTCAGCACCTCCACTGTGCCCAGATCAGGCACCACGACAGGCACGGCCCAGTGATTGACGTTGGACAGCCGCTGGATCGCCTGCGCCTCGGCTGACGGAAACGGGCCCGCCTCGGTCTCCGGCAAGAGCGCACCGGGCACGTCGCGCCACAAAACATCCGTGAAGTCTCGTATCCCCGCATAGTCAATCGGGTACCGGGACAGCAACGCCATGCCCCCCTGCCCCGAAAACTGACCATAGCTTTGCGCATCGCGCGCATCCCCCAGGTGGCCATCGCCATCCATGTCCAGACCGGTCGGAAACCCCGTGTTGGGCCTGGCGGAAAAACTATAGCCGTAGTCAATGCCCCGCGCTCTCAAAGCATCGACATAGGCCGTTAGCGCTGCCCCGGTCAGATCATAGTCAAAGCCCTGAAGCACGAGGATATCCGCATTCGCCGCGACAATCACATCCAGCGTGGCGGTGACCTGGGGATCCTCACCGCGCGCAATATCGCGCAGCAAGAGACCGGGCCCCTTGCGCGACAGCTCTGTGTTGAACGTCGCCACCCGAAGTGCGTCGTCTGCGCCCACGCCCCTCGCAGGTGACAGGAGGAGGACGAGAAGGCAGGCAGTCAAAACGACCAGCCCACGCTCCTGCTGCGGGAGGTGTCGCAGTCTGTCGCCAAGACCAACATGCCTCATGCCATCACCATTCGACCCGGACCGGCGCCATATCGGCACCGGCGTTACCCTAGCAGATTACCGGACATATGTACGATCGCGAACGCACCGACACTAGGATCAGACCCAGGGACGCGCCTGCGCCGCGGCATTCTCGAACCGGTCGATGGCAGGCGCTTTTTCCATGGTCAGCCCGATATCATCGAGCCCTTCCATGAGGCACCGCTTTTTGAAGGGATCAACCTCAAAGCTGAAGACTTCACCATCGGAGCTGGTCACCGTCTGGTTTTCCAGGTCGATGGTCATCCGCGCATTGGCGCCCTTCTCGGCGTCCTTCATCAGCGCGTCTACCTGTTCCAGTGGCAGGGCGATGGGCAGGATGCCGTTCTTGAAACAATTGTTGTGGAAAATGTCCGCGAAGGAAGGCGCGATCACGCAGCGGATGCCAAAGTCCTTGATGGCCCAGGGTGCGTGCTCGCGCGAGGATCCGCATCCGAAGTTATCGCCCGCCACGAGGATCTCCGCCTTGCGGTAGGCGTCCTTGTTCAGCACGAAATCGGGGATCTCGCTGCCGTCATCATCGTAGCGCATCTCGTCAAAGAGGTTTACGCCCAAGCCGGAGCGCTTGATCGTCTTGAGGAATTGTTTGGGAATGATCATGTCGGTATCGACATTGATCAGCGGCATGGGCGCCGCAATCCCGGTGAGAGTTTCGAATTTATCCATGATCAGATGGTCCTTTGTGTCGGGGCGCCAAGCCGGTCGGGGAACCGCGCGGGGCTGTGGGGTGTTAGCCTGCCAGACATAGCACAGAGGACAGACCAATGGCATATGGTGAAGGCACGAAAGTCGAATGGGACTGGGGTAACGGTACGGGTACGGGCAAGGTGGTCAAGAAATACACCCGCAAGACCACTCTGACGATTAAGGGCAGCGAAGTTACCCGGGACGCAAGCGATGACAAACCCGCTTACCGCATCGAGCAGGAAGACGGCGACGAGGTGCTCAAATCGCACAGCGAGGTGCGTGGGATATCCTAAGCTGGCCATATTTTGATGCAAAAGTCGGGAACACACGTTCGTTGGATCGGAGCTTGGCCCGGCTGTAAGGAAGAGATTGGGTCGGATCGCATCAGCTTCACCTCAGGCTGAAATTGACATTGTCAAACCGGTTGGATCTTCCTGAGGTGCGTCAGGTGTCGTCTCGTGCTTGGAGGTGACGACACGGTTTGCACTCCAACACAGGATCGCGGCATCGATAAGATCATCTGTCGCGACTTTTGCATCAGAAGCCAGGCCCTCGGACAGCATACTCAGGTCAAAGCCTAGAGAGACCAGAGCATTCAGCCGTTCAAAAGTACCTTTGACCGAATTTTTCGACGCTCTGGCAGGGCGGCGCCAGAACGCACAAAACGACATTTCTGGATGACCCTCCTTAATGCGCTTCTGTCCAAACTGACGAATAACGCAGTCCGCCTCCACAATCTTCGGGACCAGAGCCCACGTTTGTTGCGACAACCCAACGCCGACCACCGCACGGTTGGTGTTGCTGGCCGATTCGTAATCTGCCTCGTACGTGGCTTGTCGGCACGGACTATTGAAAACGCTACTTTTTCGACCCGGCAGTTGACGTCGCAGAGCATGTTCCACAAGTCTGCCAGACGGTCCCTCTGACAAACCAATAGGAATATCAACGACCGCAAGATCGACCTTTATCTCGGACAAAAGATCAAAGAGCTTAGCACGATGACAAAGGGTCGCTGTGCCAAAATCACCATCCTCTGCAACCACGGCGACCCAACCGTCTTTACACCCGTCAATGCCAGCCACGCGCATCACATCAACTCGCGCACGTCCGTCAGCTTGCCAGTAATCGCCGCCGCTGCGGCCATGGCGGGCGACATCAGGTGCGTCCTGCCTCCGCGGCCTTGACGACCCTCGAAGTTGCGATTGGACGTGGCGGCACAGCGCTCGCCCGGTTGCAGCTGGTCTGGGTTCATCGCGAGGCACATGGAACAGCCCGCGAGTCGCCATTCAAAGCCTGCCTCCTTGAAGATTTCCGCCAGACCCTCTTCTTCGGCCTGTGCACGTACGAGACCTGATCCCGGCACAACCATCGCGCGTTTCACGCCGATCTTCTTGCCCTTCAGGATGGCGGCAGCGGCGCGCAGATCCTCAATCCGGCCGTTCGTGCATGACCCGATGAACACCGTGTCGATTTCCACGTCCGAGAGGGGCGTGCCCGGTGTGAGACCCATGTAGTCCAGCGACCGTTGCGCCGCGCCGACCTTGCCGCCTTCGAACTCATCCGCAGAGGGAATAGCTGCGGTGATCGGCAACACATCCTCTGGTGACGTGCCCCAGGTAACCACTGGCGCAATATCTTCGCCCTTGAGGGTGATCACCTTGTCCCAGGCAGCATCGTCGTCGGAGTAGAGGGTCTTCCACCAATTCATCGCGGCCTCCCACTGAGCACCCTTGGGTGCGTGGGGACGGCCCTTGCAATATTCGAACGTCTTTTCGTCTGGCGCGATCAGACCGGCGCGCGCACCGCCCTCGATGGCCATGTTGCAGACGGTCATGCGGCCTTCCATGCTGAGGTCACGAATGGCCTCACCGCAGTATTCAATCACGTAACCCGTGCCACCTGCCGTGCCGGTCGCACCGATGACCGACAGGGTGATGTCCTTGGCTGTCACGCCGGGACGTAGCTTGCCGGTGATCTCGACCTTCATGTTCTTGGACTTTTTCTGGATCAGCGTCTGCGTGGCCAGCACATGCTCGACCTCGGAGGTGCCGATGCCATGCGCCAGCGCACCGAATGCCCCGTGGGTGGCCGTGTGGCTGTCGCCGCAAACAACGGTCATGCCGGGCAACGTCCAGCCTTGCTCGGGGCCCACGATATGCACGATCCCCTGCCGGACGTCCGACACCGGGTAATAGTGGATACCGAAATCCTTGGCGTTCTTATCGAGAGCCGCCACCTGAATGGCGCTGTCCTCGGTCATGTTGGCGGGATCCTCTCGGCCCGCGGTCGTAGGCACGTTGTGATCCGGCACGGCGATGGTCTTGTCGGGGCTGCGCACCTTGCGGCCCGTCATCCGCAGACCCTCGAAGGCTTGCGGGCTGGTGACTTCATGCACCAGATGGCGGTCGATGTAGAGCAGGCAGGTGCCGTCCTCGGCTTCATGCGCCACATGGGCGTCCCAGATTTTATCGTAGAGCGTTTTGGGGGACATCGGTCCTCTCCCTTGGCAAACGGAAATTTGAAAAATGCGGGCAAGCGTGCGCTTACAGTCGCGCGCAGACGGCCCGTGTCATACGTTGGAACCGACCCGGCAGCCGGGCGTGATCCGCAATGTTGAAAAACATCGTCATGGCCAGCAGCGATAGCGCGAATCTCTCGTACCATCAAGCTGCCATCGCGGACCGTCTTAACCGGTGCGTCGACGCCGGGCCAACAGACCAAGGCCCGCCAAGTCGCGGTTGCCGCGGAGCGTCGATGTGCCCTGACCCGGCGTGCCCACGTCCGGACTACCGATTTGAAAGAAGCCGTCGCTCAGATCACCGTCGATAGCGTCATCTTAGATCACGGCACACCGCGCGGCCAGAAGAACGGCGGCGGCACGGGCATATGTCTTCATCGGAAAAACCTACTCGGAAACGGGCCGCAAGGCTGGCACTTCGGGCGCACGGGCGTCTACGGGATGGATACCATGGTCGCTTGTCGCCCCTTCGCCGATGTGCCAGTTTCGCGATCAAGGAGAGGTGATGGACGTGGAAGAAGAAGCCTTCGCTGCGGCGCTGATGTCGGTTGACGAGATCTGGTTCCTCTTCACCAGCTTCCTGCAAAGCGTCATGACGCCCGGATGGCGGCAAAACCAGCTGCTGATCGTGTTGGGGCTGGCCGTCCTTTGCTATTTCCTGCACATCCTTTCCGGACGGCTGATCGACCGGCACGTGCGCGCCCGCGAGGGTTGGTCGAAATGGCAGTTGCGCATGATCATTCAGATCAAGCGGCGCATGGGGCTGATCTGGTTCGCGGCCCTTGCGGGCGGCGTCTACCTCATCATGCAGCAGGTGACCTGGCCGTCACGCTCCTACTTCATCGGACTGGCGGCGACGCTGGCACTGGTCTGGACCGGGATCGCCTACGCGGCACGGCTTGTGCGCAACCCCTTTTTGCGACGGTTGGTGACCTGGGGACTGTGGATCTATGCCACGCTCTATCTCGTCGGCCTTGCGGACGAAGTATCCTCGTTTCTGGATGGGATCGCGCTCGACATCGGGGAATTCCACCTGTCGCTGCTCACCCTGATCAGCGCCGCCGTGATGATCGCGGTCTTCTTTACCGTGGCGCGGATTATCAGCTCCACCACCGCCTCCAGCATCCGCAAGAACGAGGACATCAGCCCCTCGATGCAGGTGCTGGCTGTCAAGGCAGTGCAGATATTCCTCTATGGATTCGCGTTTTTCATGGGAGTCAAAGCCGTCGGCATCGACCTCACGGGGCTCGCGGTGCTCTCGGGCGCCATCGGTGTGGGGCTTGGTTTCGGTCTGCAAAAGGTCGTCTCCAACCTCGTCTCGGGCGTGATCATCCTGCTCGACAAGTCGATCAAGCCCGGCGACGTGATCAGCCTGGGCGAGACGTTTGGCTGGATCAACGCGCTCGGCGCGCGCTACGTCAGCGTCGTTACCCGCGACGGCAAGGAATACCTGATCCCCAACGAGGATCTGATCACGGGCCAGGTTGTGAACTGGTCCCATTCCAACGAATACGTGCGGCTCGATATCTTCTTTGGCACCTCTTACGGCTGTGATCCGCATCTGGTGCGCAAACTGGCCATCGAGGCCGCGGCAGATGTTGACCGGGTGCTGTCGCATCCAAAGCTCCCCGTCTGTCATATCGTGGGGTTCGGAGACAGCTCAGTGGACTTTATCCTGCGGTTCTGGATCCGCGACCCGACCGGCGGGCTGACAAACATCCGCGGCAACGTCTATCTGGCCTTGTGGGATGCGTTCAAGGCGCATGACATCTCCATCCCCTTCCCACAGCGTGAGGTTCGGCTGCTGGGGGAGGATGCCAGCCCACCGGCGGAGACCAGCACAGACCGGCCCACCGCCGATTAATCAAGAATTCCTTAACCATCATGCTGTCATTGAATTGTCGCGTGCATATTGCTATTTTTACCTAACCCAGCGTCGGGGTTCAGGCGGCGCGACAAAAGGAGGACGATGTCCTGTCTATCCATGCTGACGCAGCCAATGCTGCTCAACCCGGCTCCGCGGTAATGGTCACCGCGACCGACACAGCCACCAGCGACGCGCTTCTGGCGACTATCCTTTCATCCATCTCAGACGACAAAGCCGAAGATATCGTGCAGATCGATCTGCGCGGCAAATCCGAGATCGGCGACTACATGGTGATTTGCTCGGGCCGTTCGACCCGTCAGGTCGCCGCGATTTCGGAAAAGCTGGCGCAGACGGTCAAGGATACCTACGGTCGCAGCGTAAAGATGGAAGGCAAGGAAACGGGCGATTGGGTCCTGATCGACACGGGCGATGTGATCGTTCACGTCTTCCGCCCCGAAGTGCGCGAATTCTATCAGTTGGAAAAGATGTGGCTGCCCGTCTCCGAAGCCGGGACCGCCTCCCACTGATGCGCCGCTGACCCGCGCGGCGGCTGATGCGTGTGCATATCATTGCGGTCGGCCGCCTGAAGGCCGGGCCGCAACAGGTTCTCATCGATGACTATCTGACCCGCTTTGACCGCACGGGCCGCGCGCTTGGGCTCGGGCCCGCGCAGGTCGTGCAGCTTGATGAACGCAAGGGCGGCAGCAAGGCGGGTGAAGCTGCTTTGGTCCGCCGTGCCCTGCCTGGCGGTGCCGTTGTGGTGGCGCTGGATGAACGCGGGGCGGTCATCAGCTCGCCCGCATTCGCACAAAAGCTCGGTGGATGGCGCGACAACGGCGCCCGCGATCTGGCGCTGTTGATTGGGGGGGCCGACGGCCTTGACCCCGCGCTCTGCGCCGACGCCGATGCCAGGCTGTCACTGGGCAAGATGGTCTGGCCCCATATGCTGGTCCGGGTGATGATTGCGGAGCAACTCTACCGCGCCGCCTCCATCCTCGCGAGCGCGCCCTATCATCGGGACTAGTTGAACGTCGCAGGCATCAAGGTCATCGGCAGCCAAAGTGCGATCTGCGGGAACAGAATGATAAGCAGCAGAATGAGCAGCATGGGCGCCAGGATGATCAGCACATCCGGCAGCACCTTGACCACATTCACCTGCCCGATCGCGGCTGAAATCAGCAGACAAAGCCCGTAGGGCGGTGTGACCAGTCCAAAGGCCAGCGATACGATACCGATGATGGCAAAGACGACCGGATGGATCTCCGCTGCTGTGGCCACCGGCAACAGCACTGAGCCCAGGATGATGATCGTCGGGATGGCATCAATGAAGAGGCCAAAAAACAGAAACAGGCAGGCGATCAAGACGGCCGTACCAAAGGGGCCGAACTCCATCGCGGTCATGACCTCCACCAACAGGCGGGGCGCGTTGTAGAAGGATAGCATCCAGCCAAAGGCAGATGCTGTCCCGATCGCGAAGAGCGAGATCGAGGCGAACCGCCCTGTGTCGTAGAAGATCGTCCCCAGATCGCGCGGCGTCACAGTCCGGTAGACGAACACCCCGAGGATCAGCGCGTAGCCCGCCGCGATGATGGCGCTTTCGGTCGGAGTGACAAGGCCGCCGACGATGCCCCCAATCACCAGCACAGGTGTGAGGATCGCGAGGAACGCACCGCGAAAGGCCGTCCAGAAATCACCGAACGTAGGTCTTGCCACGATTGGATAGTCATAGAGCTTGGCGTAGACATAGACGGTCGCCATCAGTGCAAAGCCGATCAGGAAACCGGGGATGGCACCCGCAAGAAACAGCGCACCGACGGAGATTTGCATCACACCGCCCCAGATGACCATCAGAATGCTGGGCGGGATGATCACCCCCATCACCGAGGAGCAAGCCGTCAGCGCGACGGCAAAGCGTGTGTCATAGCCTTCGCGGACCATCGCGGGGATCAGGATCTTGCCGCAGCCTGCTGCATCCGCGGTGGAGGAGCCAGAGATACCGGCAAACAGCATCGAAACCGCCACGTTGACGTGCCCCAGCCCTCCGGGCATCCAACCCGTCATGACGCGGGCAAGCGTGATCAACCTATCGGTGATCTGTCCAGAATTCATCAGGTTTGCCGCGAGGAGGAAAAATGGCACCGCCAGCAGGATGAAGGAGTTATAGGACTGGAACATCCGGTCGATGATGATGAAAGGCGTCAGCCGGAGATCCAGCACCACAATGGGAATGATCGCGATTCCGAGGGCAAAGGCCACCGGCACCCGGATCAGGATCAGCGCCAGAAAGCCCCCCACCAGAATGGCGCAGGCGACACCGGTTGTCAGGATCATGCCGCAGCCCCTCTGCTAGCTCGATACTCAGCCCAGGCCTCACCCAGACGGTACGCGCAGAAGATGGCCCAGACAGCCCCCGCGATCGGTACTGTAATGTAAGTCCAGAGAAGATTGACCCGCATCATGACAGAGCTCTGGATCGATCCGACCTTGGCGTATTCGATGCCGTACCACGCGAAAAGCACACCAAAGATGCCAACAAACAGGTACACCACCGCCTTTTGCACCAACACCGTGCCGGGCTGCGAGGCATCGGGCGTGATCACCACATCGAAATGGGTCCCTTCCCAAACGGCGATCATGGACCCGATCATCACGATCCACACAAAGATGAAAGTCGCGAGCTCTTCGGTCCAGAGATAGGTGGGAATGACGCCTGTGTACCGCGCCAGCACCTGCATGCCCACAGGGATGGCCAGGGTTGCCATGAGAATGGCAAGGATCACCCGCAGTCCCTTGCAAAGTGTTTCCAGCAGTCGCCCGATCATGATGACGCGGCCCCCCAACCCACGGGACCTCAGGACCCGAACGCACAAAAGAGGCACCGCCGCCGGGGCGGTGCCTCAGATACTCAATTACATGCCGCGGACAGTTTCCAGCAGATCACTTGCCCCGATCTCCGCCGCAAAGGCATCCTGAACGGGTACGACCATCTCCAGCAGCTTGTCGCGGTTCTCGAATTCAGTGACCGTGATCTGGCCGGCGTCGACCATTTCCTGAAGCTTGATGCCGTCCTCGCGCGATTCCAACTCGCGGCCAAAGGCACCCGCTTCACGACCGGCCTTGGCCACCGCTTCCTGCAAATCGGCAGGCAGGTTGCGGAAAGTCTTGCCGCTCATCACGATGGGACGCACGGTGATCGTGTGCTTGGTCAAGGTCACATTCGGCGCCACTTCGTAGAACTTCAGGTTCTGAATGCTCGCCGCCTCATTCTCAAACCCGGCAATCACCCCGGACTGGATGGCGTTGTAGACTTCATTGTAGGCGATCGCCGAAGGCGCCGCTGTCAGAGCCGAGAAGATCTGGGCCTGAATGGGCGCACCCATCACCCGCATCTTGTGGCCCTCGAGGTCATCGAGATTGGCAATGGGCGCACTGGAGACAAGGTTGCGCACCCCGCCGCCGGTGTATCCCAGCACCATGATGTCGGCGTTCTCCTCCAGTTCGGCCTCAAGCGGGGCGAAGGCGGCGCTCGACAGCACACTGTCCCAGTGCTCGAGGTCCCGGAACAGAAACGGCATATCCATCAACGGGATGGAGGGCGCAAACTTCGCCATATTGGACGGCGCCATGATCGTGTAGTCAATGGCCACGCCCTGCTGGAGGAAATTGACATAGTCTTTCTCCACCCCCAATTCGCCATTGAGGCGCAAATCAAACGTGACATCGCCGTCGTAGTAGGTATCCACCAGCTCTGCGAACTTCTGCATTGTCTTGGTGAAGGCGTGGTTTTCATCGAACATGCTCGCACCGCGCAGCGTCACATCCTCGGCATGCGCCGCCGTGATCGACGTCGCACTGATCGCCGCCACTGTCATCGCCGTCTTGACCAGACCGCGCGCCATGCCTCTCGCACCATCAAAAAAATTCATCTCAGTCCTCCCTGTATTTCGGTTCCGACGCTCATGCCAGCGACCGGATTCTGTCGAAATCACGTCCGAGATAAGCGCGGTAAAAGGCCCGCGTCAAGCAAAATGCCGACTAGTATGGTAATTAGACTTACGATAAGATCTGACCCAGCGTCTGACATCAGCGGCAAGTTGGCTCTGGCACCACCATGGGACAGTTCGGTTTGAAGCCGGGGCCATTTCGTCTATTCATCACGTCGGGCGCTTAAGCTGGCTATGCCTGGGACGAAACCGGAGAGACGCACCATGATCGTGACTGACACACCGCGGGATGCAGTACGGCTGACAAGCACGGAGGAGGTGTTTCGCCAGCTCAAGTCCAGCATCGTCTCATTGGAGCTGGAGCCCGGAAGCAAAATCTCCGAAGTAGAGGTTGCCAAGACCTACAATGTATCGCGCCAACCGGTGCGCGAGGCCTTTATGCGGCTTGGCGCACTCAACTTGCTTGAAATCAGGCCGCAACGCGCGACCCGCGTGCGCAAGATCTCTCACAGCGGATTGCGGAACACGCGTTTTATCCGCGCGGCGGTCGAAGTGGAGGTGGTTCGAGTGGCCTGCGAGGTTGCGACAGCCCAAAGCCTTGAGCCGATCTACGCCAATCTCGACGCGCAAAGTGATGCCATTGCTGCGGGCAACGGCGACGCGCTGCATTTGTTGGATTACCGCTTTCACGAACTGATCTGCCAGGCAGCCGGGTGTTTGCCCGCCTTCAAAACCATTGCCGAGAACAAGACCCATACGGACAGGGTTTGCACGCTCGTGCTGGCGGATGCCTGCGGCATGCAAGAGGTGTTTGATGGACACTCCGCGATTATAGACGCCCTGGCGCAGCGGAACGTGGAAAAAGCGGTCGCCAATACACGTCTGCATCTGCAGCACCTGGACGAAACGCTGGTCATCGCAAGCAGCAGACACCCTGACTTTTTTGAAGATTGAGCGCACAGCAAAAGCCAGATTGACAGGCCCGGAATACTACCATACCAGTTTAGGTGTGAGCGGGTACATACGGAGACCTGCCAGATACAGGCTAGGGGCTTTGGGATGATTCTTGACGGGAAAACAGCAATCGTTGCGGGCGGTGGACGCGACATCGGACGCGCCTGCGCGATGAAGCTCGCCGCCGACGGCGCCGCGGTCGCGATCAACTATCACGCCAGCCGGGACGGCGCAGAGACGGCCGTGGCCGAGATCAAGGCAGCGGGTGGTCGGGCCTTTGCCCTGCAGGGTGACATGACCGACAGTGCGGATGTGGCAAGGTTGATCGGTGAAACCCAGACCCAGTTCGGTGACGCCATCGACGTGCTGGTTCACGTCACGGGCGGGCTGATTGCGCGTCAGAAATTCGGCGAGATGACACTGGCGCACTGGAACGCCGTCATGGATCTGAACGTCACCTCTCTGTTTCATCTAGTAGATGCAGCGCAGGCGCATATGCCCGCGGGCAGCAGCATCGTGACACTGGCGTCACAAGCGGGCCGAGACGGAGGTGGGCCGGGTGCCGTGGCCTACGCCACGTCCAAAGGCGCAGTCATGACCATGACCCGCGGCATGGCCAAGGAATTCGGCCCACGCATCCGGGTCAATGCCATTTGCCCGGGCATGATCGACACCGATTTCCACAACACCTTTACCAAGGACGAAGTCCGCGCAAATGTGGCCGGTGCCACACCGCTCAAGCGTGAAGGCAGGTCCGAGGATGTCGCCAACCTTGTGGCCTTCCTCGCGTCGGATCAGGCAGCTTTCATGACCGGCGCAAGCGTTGATATCAACGGTGGTATCCTCTTTTCGTGACCCGGCGGTTGAATTGCCGGCCCGCTCGCTGGTCGTGCCACTCGTAAGCGGCTGACCGCAGGATCTGCGTAGTGCGATTGTCAGCATGGCCTTGCTGTTCTATCGTCTGACCAACCGGTTGGGAGTGATAGAATGACAGGTTTCGGGTGGCTTGGATCGTTAATCATCGGCGCGCTGGCAGGCTGGATCGCTGAAAAGGTGATGAAGGCGGACCACGGTCTGCTGACCAATATCATCCTTGGTATCCTCGGCGCCGTGGTGCTCAACTGGCTGCTGATGACCCTGCTGGGCACAACGCTGGGCGGTTGGATCGGACAGCTGATCGTGGCCGCCGCAGGGGCCTGTCTGCTCATCTTCGTGGTGCGCAAAATCCGCCGTTAGTGCTCAAACCACCTTGTCGGTCGTTTTGGGCCCACTCTGTCCGGCATCGGACAAAAAGCGGGAGAGGGTCTGAAAACTGTTTGTTTCATCACAAACGATCTTGATCACGATCAAGATGGGCAACGCCACGATCATTCCCATCACCGACCAGATCCACGCGAAAAAAGCGACCGACAAAAACACGACGGTCGTATTCAGGCGCAGTCGGCGCGACATCACCATGGGGGTCACAAACTGTCCCTCGATCGAGGTAAGCACGATGTAGGTGGCAAAGACACCCGCGGCGGGCCAAGTACTCTCCAAGCTGACAAAGGCCACTGCTGCAGCCATCGTCGCCCCGATCAGCCCCCCCAGAAACGGCACGAAGTTCAATGCAAAAGCCATGAAGCCCAGGAGCAGCACGCTCGGCATCCCCCAGAACCACATGGCAATCGCAACGGACACGCCAAGGCCCGCGTTGATGATCGCGATACCGCCCAGATAGTGACCCAGCCGCTCCTCAACCGCATGAAGGACTTCGACCGCGCGGCGCTTGTCGGCGAAGCGCTCAAAGCTCTGCACGGTCTTGATCAGAAACATGTCGCCCGAAGAAATCAGAAAGAACATCAGGATCAGCGAGAGCATGATCCGGCTGAGAAACCCTGGCGCCATGCTAAAGAGCGCGGCGACGAGCCCCTGATCCGACACAACCTCTACCTCGACGGTTTCGGCATCCGCATCCTTGACGATTTCCTCTGCCGCAACCGTCGCCTCGTTGATGGCCTGGACCGCGCCACCGGCAGTGGCGAGTTTTTCCTTTATGTCTTCGATAAAGCCCGGCAGATCTTCGATGAAGTCCGCGGTGGGCGCACTCAACTGCACCAACAGGACGAGAAGCAGCCCCAGAAGCACGGAGGTAAACAGCAAGGCGGCGACGACGGGCGGAATGCCCATCTGTGCAAGCCAGCGGCGCGGACGATTGAGTACGAAGTATCCCAGGAAGGCCGCTGTCACGGGGATCAAGAAGTCGCTCGCCCAGACCAGCGTATGCAGGAGCAAGATGCCAAAGATCCCGGCGACTGCGGCGGACATCCAGAGCGGTTGGCCAGCGGTGGGCGGCGTATTGGGGGAAGGTTTGGTCATCACGGGCCGTCTTTGTTCGTTGCGATCGAGGGAGCCCTAGCAACGGATGAAAGCGGGCGCGCAGATGCCGCTGCGTCAGATAAACGGGGCTGCACTATTCCGTGTCGACCCGTCCGACCGTAAAACCCGTATTCCGGGCCACACCAACGGGAACCAGTTTTGCGGGTACGATGGTGGCTTGCGTCAGCGGTGCCACATCCACCGGCTGTTCCAACGTTGCCCATTGGACCCCGTCAGCCGCGCCTTTTTGCACATCAATGGCCGCACTGTCGGGCGTTTCGCGCAAGGCCAGCGTTAGCGGCGTTCCGGCGTTGAGCGTTATGGCTTCGCGTTCGATGGCGGTCACTTCGACCTCAACGTCTTCGCCGTCAATGCCCGGCATCGGCGCCAGGCCAAGGGTCAGCCGATAGGTCTGACCGGTCTCGCGATGCTCGACCAGCGCAATCCGGTGGCCTGCTTTCTCCAGCACGCCGCGCAGGCGCATCTGCGACAGGTTGATCCGGGAGACCGGCGCCGTTTCAACCGGTGCAGCAGAAACGAGCGTCGGCTCCGGCGCTGGTGTATCCAAGACAGGCGTCTCCGGCGGGCTGTAAGGCCTGCGGGAGGCGGTAAAAAGCGGTCGCGCCAGCGTTTCGGAGTAGGCCATTACCCCGCCCTCCTGCAACGGCTGGTCACGCTCTGCCCAGGCGGGCACACACATGAGGAGGACACCCGACAAAGCGGCATATTTCATCTTGGCTATCATGCCATTGACCGTCGCACGGAAGGCGGTTTGGCGTCAACGGTGTCGCGCCTGCTCACTGCCACAGCAAAGGCATCAAACCCGCGCCAAAAGCTCGTCACCGTGCATCTTCCATTCGGTGCCTACTGTTGCGGCGTCGGGAAGGCCAGCAGTTGCAATAGCTCTGTGCCGACATCTCGTGCTCCCGGGCTGGTTGAGCTTCACCACATTCGCACAGGAAAACCCGCCATCCCTGCGCAACTTGGTTCGTTTCAGACAAAATCCGGTTTTTCGTCCAGCCCAAGTAAATGCGGCCTCGCGATCGGCCGCATGAATGCCAACCCTAGCGCATCAGATCTGCGTCCGCGCCCTCGCCGCCTTGCACACCGTCAGCCCCGAGAGAGATGACGCGGAAGCGCCCGGTGTCACGGTCGAGCTCGTAGGAGAACGGATTGCCCCAGGGATCAAGTGGTACCGTGTCCCCATCAAGGTAGGGCCCGGACCATCCGTCAACACCCGCCGGGGCGCTCACCAGCGCATCAAGCCCGGCCTCCTGCGGAGGTGGCTCGCCGATATCGAGCGTATAGAGCTGGGCCGCCGCATAGAGCTGTTGCAACTGCACCTGCGCGGTATCGGCCCGGGCGCCTGTCAGATAATTCAGCACGCGCGGCCCTACCAACCCGACGATCAAGCCCAGGATCACCAGCACCACCAGCATCTCCACCAGGGTGAAGCCCTGGATCCCTGCCCGTCTCATCCTCATGTCCGGTGTCCCCTGAATACCCGCTGCCGTGGCCTCAACCTGCCCTTAGGCCGCAGCCGGTGCAAGCAACGATCAGTTCTTGCGCAGTCTTGTCAGGCTGTTTTTGGGCCGAAACTCCGGCGACAGATCCTGCACGCGCTGGCGCAGCTCTTCAGTAATGTCGCGGACCTCGTTGGGGTTGCGCACCACGCGCGGGGTCAGGAGCACGATCAACTCGGTTCGGTTAGACCCGTTGCGCCGTGTCCCGAACAGACCACCGATCACCGGCGCGTCCGACAGCACCGGCACCCCGGTTTTGCTGCGCGAATCCTCCTCGGAGATCAGACCACCCAGCAGGATTGTCTGGCCGTTCTGCACGGCGATGGAGCTTTCGATGGTCCGCTGTGAGATCGTGGGTGTCAGCGTACCGGAGGAGCTGTCTTCCACCACGTTCGACGTTTCTTGCAGGATGTCCAGCGTCACGAGGCCGGATGAGCTGACCCTTGGTTGAACCTCCAGCGAAATGCCGGTTTCACGGTAAGTCACCTGATTGATGATGTTGGCCGTGGAATCGGTGCTCTGCTGTTGTTCGGTAATGATCGGCACCTCGTCACCCACGTTCAATGTGGCGGATTGGTTGTCCAGCACCATGATCCGCGGTGTCGAAATCACGTTAAGCCGGGTGACACTATCCAACGCGGACAGCACGACCTCCGCCCCGCCTTTGACGTAGCTGGCCGCGAAGGCGGGCAGATTGGGCGAGATAGACGCATTATTGGCCGTCGTGTTGATGATCGACCGGCGACCGTTGGAAAGGAAGAACTGCACCCCGTAGTCCAGCTGGTTGTTCAGCTGCACCTCGGCGATCGTGGCGTCGATCAGGACCTGCAGCGGCGCCACATCCAGCTGACGAATGATGGAGGTGATGCGGCGGTAGGTCTCGGGCGACGAACGTACAACCAGCGAGTTACTGTTTTCATTGGCGAAAATCCGGACGTCTTCATCATCGCCAATACTGATCTGGCTAAAGGCGGGCATGGCCGCTGGCGGCGGCGCATCGCCTTCTGTCTCAACGCTGACAGTCTCCACGTCATTGGCAAAGGTCGAGCCACCGCCCAGAGAGCTGCCACCCCCGTTGCCGAAAACCTGCTCCAGCGCTTCGGCAAGATCCGTCGCGGGGATGTTCTCGACCCGGTAGACATAGACCCCGCTGCGCCCCGAGCCGATGTCCTTGTCGAGGCGGCCTGTCCAAAGCCGCATTTCCTGCAGGATCTTGCGCCGTTTGGTCACCACCAACACCGCGTTCATCCGCGTCACGGGCTGCAGCACCACCTGATCACGAATAGGTGAATTTTGCCCGCCCAGGATCGCCTCAAGCTCGGCGATCACGTCAGCGGCCTGCGCGTTGCGCATGGGGAACAGCCCGTAGGACAGCCCGTCGAGCCAATCCACATCAAACATGGCGATGGTCTCGCGCAGGGAGGCCAGATCGCTGGCAGCACCCGTCAGGATCAGCACATTGCGGTTGGCATCAAAGCGCACCGATGTCTGCGATCCCGCGAGCGGTTCGATCACACCCGCAAGCTCGCTGGCGGATGCGCTTTGCAAAGGGGCGATCAGCACGGCAAAACCGGGGCTGAGCGATACAGCCCCATCCGCAAGCACCGGCACTTTGGCACCCGCGCCCGCCTCTGCCGCAGGCACAATCGCGTAGACACCGTCGCGCAGCACCATGGCGCCCGCATTCTGGCGCAGGATCAGCTCAAGCGCCGCAACGGTCTCCTCATCGCTCAGCGGTGCGACAGTCTGCAGGGTGACACGACCCTGAACACGCGGATCGTAAAGGTAGTTTTCATTCAGAATATCACCGAGGATGGTGGCCACGACCTCGCGCAGATCGGCCTCTTCAAAGTTGAGCAGCACGCCTTCGTCGTTGCGTTGCGCCCCCCGGGGAAGCGGTGTCAGCGTTTCATTGACGAAGCGATCATTGCCCGGCACCAGCAGCGGCTGATTGCCTGCTGCCGCGCGTCCCTGAACCGCCGTTTGGCTGCCGCCTTTAAAGATGTTGAAGAAACCACCCTTCTTGCCATCTCCCGACAGACCCGAGCGCCAGGCATCGCGCCGTTCATCCTCGGCGGCGCATCCCGCGAGCATCAGCGCCACCAGTGCGACGATCCATGCCTGCGGCGCAAAACCGCGCCACATCCCTGATGTGCGATAAACCATTGACTGCTCGTTTTTTGTTTATGGTTTTATGTTTATTGGTTGCGAATCTAGCAGACGGAGTGCCACCGGGCAACTCGCGTGGTGATTCGGCTTACCGCTGTGCTTTTTCAGCCGACCCGCTGAGCGCGCGCAGATCGAGCCCGATCTCAAGTGGTGCAGGCGGGCCAGCATCGGCCCCGCGTTCCGCCACCACCTGGGCCCGCGCGACCGTGATGTGTTGGCGGTGCCGCTCCAAAGCGACCAGCGCGCGCTGGAAGGCGGCCAGATCGCCCGATGCCCGCACCCCGACGCGCAGCAAATCCGGGGCATCGTCATCCGGCATCCGCGGCTCGATCGCTGTCATCTGCAACCCTGCCTCGCGCAGGGTGGCCGCGGCGAATTCCTGCAAATCCAGTAACCCCGCCCGCGGCGGTGTGGGCCAGTGCAGAGCCGCCTCTGGACCATTGTCCTGCAATGCTGCCAGCGCCGCGCGCCGTTGCGGCAGCGCCTGCGCCGCCTCGCGCGCCACTGCAAGCTCCAGCGTCAGGGTTTGCAGACGCAGCCGCTCTGCCTGATGCAGGCGCAAAAGCTCCGTGGTTGCGATCAGGGCGAGCCCGCCGAGCAGCACCACAAACAGCGTCCACGCCAATAGCTTGTGCAGCGCCACGCTCATCCCGCCGGCTCCAGATCCAGCATCAACTCGAACCGAAAACCGGCCTCGCCCGCCGTGACGGGACCGCGAAACCGCACATTGACCACGCCGGGTGCTGTCTCAAGGCTGCGCACCAGCGCTTCGGGTGCCGTGCTCCACCCCGACAGCCGTGCGCCCGCCTCGGTGATTTCCAATGCGCTGAGATAGCTGCTGTCCGGTGTCGCAGCGGTCAGATCATCGAGCAACACATGTACGGGCGCCCGCCCGGGCAACAGGATTTCCGGCAGATCGGCGGTCTGAACGGCCTGCAGCTCGGTGATCTGACGCGCCAGCGCGCGCGCTTCGGCTCCATCCGCTTGAGCGAGGGCAAGCTGCGGCGTGAGCGCGGCCGACGTTGTCCGCAGCGCCATCACGTCGCGCAGAACATAGGCCGTGATCCCGGCAAGCGACAGCACCACGAGCGACAGCGCCAGCAATGCCGCGCGAAAGGGGCGCGCCACCGGCGGTGCCAGGTCGATCACCGCGGTCTCATCGTTTTCAGCGACCAGCCAGCGCAGGGTCAGGCCGCGGGTCCGGGCCTCTTGCAGGGCCGCGGTGACGGTGGCCCGACGCACCAGATGCACCGGCCCCTGCCCGCGCCAGCCCATGTGCAGATCAGCCGGGTCGAACGGCGTCCGGTCCGCAATTTCCAACGCTGCGATCTGTGCCTGCGCAGAGGTCTCCACCGGCGGCAAGCTGATCTGCAGGCTCAGCCAGTCCGCCGCAGGCACCACCAACGCCGCGGCCCGACCGCCGATTGCCGCGTGTGCGCCCAACCGACCGTCCGGCTGCAGGGCGATCCGGGGCGCCTTGAACGGACCGCGACCCGCAGGCGCAATCCGCAGACCGTCGAGCAGCCAGGCGAGGGCGGGCGCGAGACTGGGCACATGGCGATCTAGTCGGGGGTAGCGCGTCATGGGGAGCGGTTCTCGTCAGCGGGGCGCAGGGCATGGAAAAGCTCATCTTCGGGCGAAAGCTGCCAGCTTTCCAGAACAAAATAGGGCTGGTCGGCGCGCATCTCTGGCAAGGGCAGGAAAATCACCCAGGCGCGCCCTGCCCGTCCGGCCGCACCCGTCTGCGCGGCGACGCTGACGTGCCAGACCGGACCGCGGGGTGGCGAGAGCGGGTCGGCCGCCGTCTCCGGATCAGGGTAGGCATATTGCGGCAAGGGCGCGGGCCCTGCCTCACGGCGCCGCGCCAGCACCTCCGCCAGCGCCTCGGGCGTCATCTGAAACAGGCCCCGCAGCAGGGCCTCGGGTGCACGGGACAGGTCGGGGACAGACCCGCCCCCACCCACCGTCAGCACCGTAGCAATATCTGCCATCTGCGCCCGTGTTCCCAGCACGCCGCCGATGACCTCCGCGACGGACAATACCGAGCTGTGCCGCCCCCGGGCCTCGGCAAGTGCCGCGGCAATGTCGGGCGCCGCTTCCGGGTCTCCGGATTTGCGGGCGATCATATGGGCCAGATCCCGCAACACCGGGTCGCCGGCCAGATTGATGTCCACCAGACTATCAGCCGGGGTGATCCGGATCGCCACCCGACCCGAGGGCAGACTGTCGGTCCACGCAAGGCCATCGGCGCGCAGAGGCCGCGCCCGGGCACCTTCCGTGCCGGTCTTCAGAACCCAGGCAGCGCGGGTCAGGCCAAGATCCGTCAATGCGCGGGCGTTGCTATGAGCACGGCCCATCCGCACACCCTCGCTGCCGCGATCGGTCACTTCCAGCACACCGGCGGCAAAGAGGCCGAGCAGCAGCAGCACCCAGAGAACAGTGATCAATGCAAAGCCCCGGACCCTCACAGACCGCCGCCCGGGCAGGCCAAAGCTCCGGCGTCCAGCGCAGCGGGCGCGGGGTCTCTGACACAGGCCAGCGGGTACTGTTGGCCCAGCGGGAGCTGAGCGCGTCCCCCCGCCCACTGAAGTGCCACCGCACGCGGCAGACCGTCGACCAGCGCATCCATCCCAACCGCCTCAAACCGCAGCGCACCCGGTTCCATGACCATGACCTCGCGGTCGCGCGCGTCGGGCCAGTCACTCAAGGTGACGGTTAACCGGGTCCCGTCGCTGCTGATCTCCGTCAGATAGAGCCCCTGCACCGGTCCGGGCGGCAAAAAGCGGCTGACAAAGCGCAGATTGTTGGGGCGCAGATCAAAGAGCGGCTGGCGCAGGGATCTTGGATCGGCCACCAGCACCACATTGGCCAGTCGCGCCTCAATCAGGCGCAGCGCGGCAAGCTGCCGGTCAGCGCGGGTGGCGATCCGGTCCTGACGCAGAGCCAGTTCCGCCCCCTGAAACAATACGCCGGACAGCGCGGCGAGCAAGGCACCAACGATGGCGAGCGCCGCCAAAGCCTCCACCAGACCAATGCCACGCAGGCGGCTCACCGCATCAGCCTCTCTGTCTCCAGCGTGATGCCGTCGCCCAGACGCGGGCCCCGCACCTCCACCACAAAGCGCATCAGGCGAAAGCCATCCACCGTGACACCGTCGGGATCAAAGCTGCTGCGGGTGAGATCCGTCCGCCAGCGCAGATCATCCTCGGTGCCGGTCGCGCGGCGTGGGTCCGGTGTTGCCAACAGGCTCACCGCGAGAGCCTGGGCGCGGGTCTGCGCCTCGATGGTTGCGGTCGCCCGGCTGCTGCTGGCCAGAACTCCCAGCAACCCGGCGATGGCAGCCGCCGCAAGTGCAGTGGCCACCAGTGCCTCGACCAGAGAGAACCCGGCGAGTACGGCGCGGCGTCCTTCAGGGCGTCTCATCACGCACCTCGCCACTCAACCAGTGAACTGACAGCGCGCGCTGGCGCGGTCCGGTGGCCAGCGTAATTTCGGCGCCGCTGGTGCTGGCATCGGGGAAAAAGAGGATCTGCAGCGCCCGGTCCTGGGCCTCACCATCCGCAAAACGGGCACCGGTTGCGCGCAGGCCGATTCTGCGCGGCAAGGCGCGGGTC
This sequence comes from uncultured Roseobacter sp., assembly GCF_947496515.1. GTDB lineage: Bacteria > Pseudomonadota > Alphaproteobacteria > Rhodobacterales > Rhodobacteraceae > Roseobacter. The sequence continues at coordinate 29,752 of NZ_CANMDB010000010.1, forward strand.
AGATCAAGCTGCGGGATCCGCACCTGCCGCGCGTCCGCATCCAGAACAACCGCAACCGTGCGCCCCGATGTCAGCGCATGCTGGCGCGCCAGCCGCAGATCTGCCGCGACACCGCGGGCCGTTCTGTCCAGCACCAGCGCAGGTGCACCACGCAGGGCAATCGCCGCCGTGCCCGCAAGCGCCGCAAGGATCGCAAGCGCGACCAGCACCTCGATCAGGGTGACGCCGCGCAGCCGCGCATGTGCGATGCGCCGACGGGCGGGCACGCTCAGATCACCACATCATTGATCGACAACACCGCCTGAAAGATCGACAGGATCATCCCGCCGATGATGACGCCGATCAGCAGGATCAGCACCGGCTCCAGCACGACGAGCAGGCGCTTGATCGCCGTGTCGGCCCGGCTATCAGCGGATTGCGCGGCCAGCCGAAGCATCGCGACCAGTGCGCCGCTTTCCTCGCCTGCGCGGACCAGCGACAGCAGCTCCCCCTCCAGCACCGCGTGATCGCGCAGCGCATCGGACAGCAGCGTGCCGGTCTGGACGGCTTCCGCGACCTTTGCCAGCCGGTCGGCGAAACGCGGATCATCCATAGCGTTGCGCACCAGCGCCAATGCATCGGGCAGGGTCACGCCCGCGGCCAGAAACCCGGCCAGCTGGTTGAGTATCCGGCCCTGGATCAAGGCCGCGGAAATGCCAGCGCCACCGGGCAGCACCCGCACCGCCGCCGCACGCAGACGCCCCGCCAGAGGGCTCCGCAGGACGAGCAAAAGCAGGACACTTGCCGCCGCCAGAAATGTGAGGATGAGCGGTGCTTCTGCCCGTACCCAGCCGGACAGCGCAAGGACACGCTGCGTCGTCAACGGGATCTCGGACAACGCACGAGCAAAGATCGGCTCGAACCGCGGAATGATCACCAACAGCATAAAGGCAAAAGCGCCAATGGCGATGAAGACCAGCAAAATCGGGTAGGTCAGCGCGTTGATGATGGCGCGTCGCCGCGCCAGCGCCGCCGCCGTGCTGGCCTCGATGGCGCCAAAGGCAGCACCGATATCGCCCGTCGCCTCGGCCGCGCGGAGCACACCAACAGCGCTCGCCGGCAGACCTGCAAGGCGCGCGGCCTCCGCTGGCCCTGCGCCATCGCGGACCGCTGACTGCATGCGCCGGGCCGCGCGGTCCATGGCGGTCTTGGGCGTCTCGGGCACGGTGATCTCCAACGCCCGGTCCAGTTCCACCCCGCCCGTGACCAGTGCGGTCATCCGCGCTGCCCAAAAGGCCAGATGGGCGAGTTTGACGGGCGCAAGAGCGACAGCATTTCCGGGTGCTGCGGCAGAACCGGCAGCATCGATCAGGCTGGGGTGCAGACCCTGTGCGCGCAACGCCCGCCGCGCGCTGGCAGGATCGCGCGCGCTGATCCGCCCTTCGGTTGCGGCACCGTTGTCGCGGTAGGCACGGTAGCTGAACTCAGCCATTGGCGCGCCCAAACCCGATGAGCCGCCCCACCTCATCAAGACTGGTCTCACCCGCGGCCACCTTGCCCAGACCATCGGCGAGCAGGGTGCGGTATCCCGGTTCGGTCGCCTCCAGGATCGCCTCTTCGCTGCCGCGCGACAGGATCTGGGCGCGGATGTCCTCGCCCACTGTCAGCACCTCATAAAGCGCCAGCCGCCCGCGATAGCCCGTCCGGTTGCAACCGTCACACCCGTTCGGGACGGCGAGATGCTCCGGCACCGGCTGATCCGGCGCATGGTCTGTAAAGATCCGTGCCTCCGCCTGAGACAGGGGCCTGCTGCCCGCGCAGACAGGACAGATCCGGCGCACGAGCCGCTGCGCGATGCTGGCCCGCAAGGTCGATCCAAGGATGAAATCGGGTACGCCCATGTCGCGCAGCCGCGTCAGTGCCCCCGCGGCCGTGTTGGTATGGACCGTGGACAGCACAAGGTGACCCGTGAGCGCCGCTCGGCTGGCGATCTCGGCGGTCTCGGCGTCGCGCATCTCGCCGACCATGATCACATCCGGATCCTGCCGCAGCGCGCTGCGCAAGAGCGTGGCAAAGCTGAGCCCGATACTGCTGCGCACGGCGATCTGGTTGACGCCGGAAAGCTGATACTCCACCGGATCCTCGATGGAGAGGATCTTGCGGTCTGCTGAATTCAGACGGCGCATGGCTGCGTAAAGCGTGGTGGACTTGCCACTGCCGGTTGGCCCGGTCAGCAGGATGATCCCGTTCTGATGGCGCAGCAGATCCTGCAGCTGAGCTTGCGTTCCCTCCGACATGCCCAGATCGCCGAAATCAAGCGGGGCGCGGTCCTTGTCCAGCAAACGCAGCACCACGCTCTCGCCATCGAGTGTGGGCACCGTGGACATCCGCACGTCAATCTCGCGCCCGTCGCAGACCTGCGCAAAGCGCCCGTCCTGCGGCAAGCGCCTTTCCGAAATATTGAGCTGCGCCATCACCTTGAGCCGCGAGGTAATGGCCTGGGCCATCTCTGCGGGTGGCGCAGTCTGCTCGGCCAACACCCCGTCGACCCGGTAGCGCAGGGCGAGCCGGTCGGCAAAGGGTTCGATATGCACATCAGATGCGCGGACCCGGACGGCCCGGTCGATGATCTGCTTGACCTGCTGCACCACGGGCGCCTGCCGCGCGGCTTCTTCGAGGTTGCCGGACAGATCGATGCTGCGCGCTGTAGCGGCGCTTTGGTTCTGGATCTGCGCACTGCGCTGCTCGCGCGCGCGGCTCAGATCATCGGCGTCGATCACGGAGACACGCACCCGACGCCGCGCGGCCATTCGCAGGGTATCAAGCGCCTCGGCGTCGAAGGGATCAACCAGCGCCACATGCAACTCCGCCGCATCGGCCGACAGCGGTGCGGCACCGATCCGGTCGAGAAACGGGGCCGGCAGTGCTTCGGGAAGCACGGGATCAGGCGGCAGATCCGCGTAGCGCACGCGCGGCAGGTCCAGCGCCTTTGCCGCGATATCCGCCCGGCGTGCGGCGGAAATAGCACCCAGATCGAACAGCGTGTGCAGGATGTTGACGCCTTGTGCACGGCTCAGCTCGCTGGCACGCGCCAGCGTCGCCGGGTCGACGATGTCTTCGACTGAGAGCCGTTCTATCAAAGGATCGTCGTTCAACACCGCCAGTCACCATCACGCACGCTGGAAAGGTTACTGGAAGATCCGCGCCATAGCCAGTCTGTTTGATGTGTGGAGGGCGGACCGATCAGTTGCAGACCAAGGCTGCAAAGGCACCAGGTTCACCCCAACCAGAGCGGTACGAGCACGACGGCCCAGGTGCCTAAGACCAAATAGGGTCCGAAGGCGATGCGCCCACGCGTGCCGGTGATCCATGCGACGCCGAGCGCAGACAGAGCCGCGACAATCAACAGCACGGACAGCCCCGATAACCCGGACCAGATCCCGAGGGCCGCGATCAGGCTCATGTCGCCGCCGCCGACGGCCCGTACCCCCCCCCCACGGCGCCACAGCTGATCAAGCAGGAACAGGATGCCGACCCCGGTGATCGAGCCGAGTGCAGCGTCAAAGGGATCCGTCATCTGCAACCAGACCGCCACCCCGCCGGCAAGCGCGATCAAGACCGTTTCCTCCAGCGGCAGCAGACCGCGCCGCAGATCATGGCCAACCTGCGCTGCCAGTAGCAAACAAAGCATCCCCAAGAGCGCTGCCTGGGCCACCGTCACCGCCAGATAGGGCCAGACCAGAACCACCGGCGCGCTCAGACCGACACCGGCCCATAGGGTCGCCCGATCCGGGCGCGGCCAGGGGCGACCCACTTTGGGTCTCACCCGCGGCCAAAGTGCCACGCGAAACCCCACCACCGCCGTTCCGATCCCCGAAAACAGGGCGAAAACACCCGTCCAAAGAACCAGCGAAAACGCCCCCGACCACTCAATGGATTGTTGCATCAGGACAGGGGCTACCTTAACCTTTGGCCATATACGTTGTACATGGGTGCATTTTTGACAGGTGGGTGGCAATGACTAACCTCGGATTTTCAGCATTGATTTTAGGGGCATTTGGCCTCGCAGGGGCCGCGATGGCGCAGGATATGGCCGTGGGCGACACAGCCGTGTCTGGCAGCGCAGCGGGCGGTGTGACCCTCTCTGCGGCGCCACTGCACGCGATGGGGCCCGAGGCAATCAGCCTTGTCGCTTTTGAGCTGACGAACGCATCGGGCACATGGAGCCTGCCGCCCGCCAATGACGGCGGCACCCAGGGAGACGCAATTGCAGGCGACGGCGTCTGGTCGATGTCGACGGTTCTGCCCAACGCGGATCCCGGCGCCTACGAGATGAAGGTATATGTGGTTGATACGACGGGCTCGGAGTTTGTGAGCGACCCGGTCGACGTCACCCTGAACTGACCATCGCGATGATACCGAACGTGCGTGCGCTGGCATTGGCCGTGCTGGCGCCCTTGATGGCACAGGCAGAGGACGCCGTCATGTTCAGCGCCTTTGACGGCTCCAACTGGGCGCTTTACTCCGTCGTGCCGGGCGAGACACCAGTTCTCCAGCTCGCGGGTGAAACGCGCGGCGCCGATGTGCGGGCGGGCCGGATCATCTTTGCGGATCCTGCCGGGCGCGTGCATCTACAACAGATCGGCGCCGGTGCCGCCACGGTCGTCCCGGGTCTGCCGCTTCCCTGCGCGCAACCGACGCTCTCACCCGATGGGGCCAGCGCTGTGGTCGCCTGTTTCCGCTTTGCCAATCGCCAGGATGATGGCGCTTTCTTTCATATCGACCTTGAGGATCTGTCGGTCAGCCCGCTCTATGACGGCCCCGGTCTGCAGAAAAGCCCGATATACTCGCCCGACGGCAGTCAAATCGCCTTTGTCAGCGGCTTCCGGCTGTCGGCAGAGCGGGTGATCGAGCACATCTGGGTCATGGCGGCGGATGGGTCCGGCGCGCGGCCCATCGCGGATGGGTCGGACGAGAACATCGACCCCACCTGGATCAATGACAGCACGCTGGTCTACAGCTCCGACGCGGAGAGCCAGGCGGTGCGCTTGTGGCAACATGATCTGCAGGAGGATACCGCGCGCCCGATCACCAACGGACCCGCGGATATGGAAGGGGCCGCCCATCCCGACGGAAAAGTTGCCTATATCGGCCAGACGGTAGACGGCTTTTCCCTCTTTCTGACCGATCCTGCAAACCCGACCCTGCCCAAGCGGATCGCTGTCACGGAAACCGATGGCCTGATTGCCGCCCATGATCCGGTCTGGACCAAGGAGCTAGTCGCAGATGAGTAACCGCCGCCCGTTTCGAGCGACACTTGCCCTCTTCCTCGGACTGAGCCTCGCCGCGATCAGCACCCGAGCCGATGATATCACGCTTGAAATCACTCCCACCCTGATCACCCCGTCCGATGGTGAGACAGCCCAGCTGCGGCTCGTCCCGCCGTCTGATGGTCAGGCGGTGGTGCGCATTTACGGGCCGGACTGGCGCCCGGTGAACGAGATCGTCACCGAGAACCTCACCGGCAACGAAGCGGCGCTCATTGACTGGGATGGCCGTGGCCCCGATGGCGAGATTCTGCCCTCAGAGGCCTATTTCGCGACCGTGGATTTCAACGCAACCGACGGGTCCAGCCTGCTGCTGGATCGCTCGATCGAGCGTGCGTTAGGCGAAGTTCTGGTGCAAGACGTGCGCTATGAGGATGGTGCCGTGCACTTCCGACTGTCGGTACCCGCCCGGGTGACGATCCTCGCGGGGCTCGACGATGGCGGGCCTCTGATGCACACACTGCTGTCAGGCGTGCCTTATCCGGCGGGAACGCACCAGCTGCCCTGGGATGGGATGGATCAAAGCGGCGTGGTCAATGTCGGTGAAGAGGATCTCTTTCGGCTCTTCGTCTCCGCCCGCGAAGTCGTCTCGCCACCGCTGATCCTGCGCAACGCCCAAGGCCCCGCGTATCACCAGCACACCCGCGCGCTCGAAGCAGAAGACATCCCCATCAAGGAGGGGATCAGCATGGAGGATTTTGGCGGTGCGTCACATCTGCTCCCCGCGCCCGCCGATGTCTCTCCCGAGCCGCTCTTCAAGCTCAGCATCCCCGATGCGACCCTCGGCGAGGACGGCATTCCGGTGGTCAGCGGCGAGGTGCCCTTGCGGGTCAGTCTGGGCGACGATGTGCGGGTGCCCGTGCTTGCGCGCAGGTTCGAAATCGTTCTGTTCCAGAACTACAACTTCACCACCGAGATCGAAGAAGGGCGCAGCCCTGCGACGATCGTGTGGAACGCCAGCTCCTTGCCATCCGGGCGCTACCTGCTGACGGTGAATGTCGCGACACTCCCGGGACGGATGAGTGCCGCCTCGACATACGTGAACTTGCAGCAATAGTTGCGTCAAGGCGGGAATCTGGTAAGGTTTTGCAAATAATTTTATCGGGGTATGATTATGAAGTTTGTCGTTTCATTGGCCATGTCGGTCTTTCTGGCGTCGGCCGCAGGTGCATCAACGGTCACCAACATTGATCTCAATGATTTCTTCGCCGACGATGATGTGACGGTCTCTGCCGATGGCACGAGCGCCCTGTTCGTCGAGAACCCAGATTTCAGCAGCATCATCCTGTCGAATGATCCAGGTCTGGGCGACCCCGAGGTGATCATCGCAGCGCCGATGACGACGCTGTCTTTTGACTACAGCTTTGTTGAAACGCTGGGTGGCGACGATGAATTCTTTGCCTTTCTGCTGGACAGCGTAACGGGATCGCCGCTGGGTGCTGCCTATCAGTTTCTGACGACCGACAGCGGATCCGGCACCGTGAACATGGACATCTCCCCGCTGACGGGCGGTCAGCTTGGACTTCAGTTCAACTTAAACTCTCTCTTTGCCGACACCTCTACGAATAGCACGCTGACGGTGTCCAATGTCACCCTGAGCACCGGCTCGACCGTGGGCGTTGTACCGCTGCCAGCGGGCCTGCCTCTGCTGCTCGGCGGGCTTGGGCTGTTTGCCATTGTGCGCCGCCGGTCTGCGGCGTCCCACCGTCCGACCTGAAGGCCATGCTGGGATCAGCCTGGGGCCGTATCGGCATCACCTTCGCCCTGGCCTCCGCTGCCTTTGCAGCGGCTGCGGTGAGCACCGTAAGACCGCCCGAGCCTGCCCCCGTCTACGTCACGTGGGAGGGGATCGGCCCTGACAAATGGGCGTCCATCTGGTTGCTCCGCCGCCACATCGACCCGCAGGCGGAGATCCACTTCGTGGATCCGGGCGTGATGCCGGATGACGGCACGGCCTTTGACATCCCGGGATCCGACTACATGCGCGCCGGACCCATCACCACATTTGAGGCACTTCTGGCCTCCGATCTGGGCAGCGGTATCGACAGCCCGGATGTGGCCCGCATGGCCGAGATCATCAACGAGATGGAGGTCTCACGCTGGCACATCACCGCCAGTTCGAACACCGGCCTTGTGGAACGCGGTTTCCGCAACCTGCAGTTTCGCTTTGACAGGGATGCGGTGCCGTTTTCCTGCTACATGAGCTTTTTCGACAATCTGGAGACGCTCATCGACCGCGCAGACGGCGGGCCGGTCGATCCATCGATCCTCGATACCGGCGACCGGCTGTGTGAACATCTGCCGGAAAACGGCAAGACGCAGTCTCAGACCGTGCAGGAAATGCAGGCCCGCACCGTGCTTGAGACACTCGGCAAAGGTGCCAACATCGTCTTTGTCGACACGCGCGAACGGGCCGAGTTCGACGAGTTCCACATTCCCGGCGCGGTGCACATGCCCCTGCGCGAGGTGAGCGCGGAGCGGATGGCCCAGTTCGCCGACGCCGATCTGGTCATTCCCTACTGTGTCAAAGACTTCCGCGGTTTCGAGGTGGCGCGCGCCATGTCGAGCCTCGGGGTGCAAAACGTGGCGATCATGAACCCCTATGGCATCCGCGGCTGGCGCAATGTGGGTCTGCCGGTCGCGGGCGATTTGGCGATGTCACAACCGGATGCGATGGCGGCATTGTCCTCCTGCGCGTCGAACCCGGATGGCTGCCTTCAGTGACGGGTCGGATGATCTATCCCGCAGCCCTGACGCTGGCGTTCCTGCTGCCAGGGCTGGAATGGCTCCGCGGCGTCGATCTGGGCGCGGTGCTCTATAGCCCACAGGAGTTCCCACCCGGGCAAAGGTTCTATCTGGCAGCCAAGCTGCTGGGCATGATGGCTATGAGCGTCGCGCTGGTGCAAATCGGCCTGTCGGCACTGGGCCGCGCCGGTATGCTACGGCTGGACCGGTCGGATCACCGCGCGCTCGGGATGTTGATCACACTGCTGATGATCGCCCATGTGGCGAGCTTTGTGACAGGCGTATCGATCCGTAACGGGTACTTCACCTGGTATCTGATGATGCCCAACCTGACCAACGGCAGCTACGCGCGCGGGGTCAGCATGGGGGTCATCGGCTTCTGGCTGCTGCTGCTGGGTGTTGCCGTGCATCTTCTGCGCCGCGGACTACCCCGTCTGCTGCACCGCGCAGCACTGGTTGCCTGCGGGTTGGGGCTGGTTCACGCGGTGTGGATCGGCACCGAAAAGATGTACATTTGGGGGCTGGTGGCGGGCTTTGCGGCTCTGTTCGGAGCTGTCTTGCTGAAAAAGTCGCCACTACTCAACCTTCGGCCCGAACGCCATTGAGCTAAGAAAAGCGTCAGTTCCGTACGGCTTGTCAGCTAACCGTCGAAGGCGCCAGAAAATCTGGTGCCTGAGCCGTTTCGTTTGAAGATCAAACCCTCCGTCTCAGCGGCAGCTCCTGCGATAATGCCGACACATCACCTGTGAGCCTACTTTAGAATGCGCTGACCCGCTGAGCATCCCAGTAAGGCACCTCGTTCTCTTCAAAATGTTCCCAGAGAGCCGGTTCGCCGTGCTTTTTCTTGTACTCGAGTTCATCGGCAAAGAGTGGGACCAGTTGGATAAACTCTACCAGTGCACCATCACGTTTCAAATGTGGGACGATCTCATCCCCGCCATCAGTAAAAAGATAGCTACGGGCTGATGTCCCCTCCCAAAGTTCAAAAGCCAAAGTGGTGGTGTCGCCGCTGTCAGGCACCTGTCCCGTCCCATTTCCATCCAGCGCTATCTCTGCGAGAGAATCCGGCAATCCTTTTGGCGATGTGGTTAGCCCGAAGAAAAACTCGCAGCTTCGATCACGGTCTCCCATGACCTGGCTGGCACCGACAGTCGCAAACAGAAAAACGCCCTCATCCGTCTGTTGCGGCGTGAAAGTCAGGATGGAGAAGGCATTGGTCTGGGTGCGAAACACCCGTTTGTCCTGTGCCTTCCCCCAAAGGGACTCATAGTGCGCCTCGACATCGTCTGGACCTATCGGTCTTTCGGAGGTGTCCATTCGGTCCCCAATTCTTTGCTTCCCTTGGATGCATTGCAGGAAGCACAGGAGCCAGTCAAGTTGTCGGGGTCTCTTATGCGGTCACTCCTGACCTGGCGAGAATCTGCATGTCCGCCCTCGACCCAGTCCTGTTTCTGAGATCGAATATGATCCACCTGAGTTGAAGGGTTCTTTTCACAGTAGGTGCACGTCGGGTTCTCATCGAGAACGCGCTTCTTCTCTTTGCGGGTGATGTCCTTGTATTTGTTCCGCTTGTATTTCGGAACTGGACAATTGTGCACCCACACGGCGTCCTCTGCCGTGGCATTCGTGACAAAGAAGTTCTCGTCGTCTTCCACCGTCAGGTTATAGGCCCGGATGGGTTCATCCCGCAGGCTGACGGAGACAACCTCGCTCCAGCCTGTGGCGGCGTTCATCAGGTGGTCGCCGGGCCGCAGGTTGACGGCATCCATCCATGCACCACCAGGAATGTCGCCGTGATAGACATGACCATGGGTACTGGCCAGTGACAGCCGTGGCACCGCGCCCGGAACTGCAAAGTAGGGATGTGTCTCGTTGGAGACGATGGTTTGCAGCGTGCCTGTTTCGATGTTGCGGATATCGAGGGTGACGGTGGTCTCGTAGTCGTTGAAGTGCTTGGCGACCACATCGCGGAACGCGAGCTCGCCAGTGACCTCGTCGCGGGCCAGCACGCTGGTCACCGCCGCATCGAGGTTTTCAATTGCGACCAGCCCATCGGCAGTCACGATCTGCGTTGCACCGTCAAAAGAGGAGCAGGGCGAGCGGCGAACGGCATCGCCCACCTTATCCGCAGCCCGGCCCGCACGGCGGAACTTGTTCCCCAGCCCGCCCGTGAGACAGCCGATCCCGGCAGAGATCGCGCGATCCGTCCAGGTGCGCTCCTCTTTGCCGTCAAAGGCGTGGTGCATGATCTCGTCTTCGATCGCCCCTTGCGCCGCTCCGCGCAGACACAGGCCGATCAGCGGCAGGATTTCACCCGACGGATCGTTGAAGCTGAGCGGGTTGGCCATGGCGTGACGGTAGGGGTTGTAGCCCTGGCGCACCGGATCGGTCTGGATGAAGCGCGACGTGCTCGCATCGTAGAACCGGGCGCCCACGTGCAACAGGTCCGCCTGATCTTCGTTGTAGTAGCCAACGGCACCGTTCCAGATGAACGGGTTGGGCGTCGCCCCGCTGTGCACAAGCGCATCACCATGCGCACCAAAGCTGTAGCGGTCGGTGACCGATCCGGTGGTGTCCACCAGCCCGCGCACATGGTCGATCCCGTCGATCATGTAGTGCCGCGTGCCGAACCCGCCCGAGATCGACGTGAGCCCGACACCGTAGTCGAAACGACGCACGGGTGCGTTCGCGGCGCTCTTCTCTTCCAGCAATGTTGGGCCCCAGCGGACCTCGCGGCTGACAACACCTCCCAGAGTGCGACGCACCCGCGTGCCGTCGCTATCATACCCATAGCTGACCGGTGTGAGTCCGGTTCCGGAAATCCCGGCCAGGCGGTTCAGATCATCGTAGTTGTAGGTCTCGGTCGCCGGACCATCGACAACCGTTACGAGGTTACCGTTCTCGTCGTAGGCGTAGGTGATGCCCGTACTGTCATCGGTCAGCTCATCGACTTCGTTATAGACATAGGTGGTGATCACCCCATCACGGTTCTGGGTGAGCCGGTTGCCGTTGCCGTCATAGGTCCATTGCGTGACCACCGGTGTGCCACCCTGCGGCGTGATCGTCTCGGACAGCAGACGCATCATGCCGTCATAACTGTACTGATGCAGCGTGCCGTCTGCCTCGGTCATGCTCAGCATCAGGGCGGAAGCATCGTAGGTATAGGTGTTGCTCATCAACACCGTGGACCCGTCAGGTGCGGTATGCACCACGCTCGTCACCCGGTCATCGGCGTCATAGCCGTAACTGACCGTGACACCATTGGGCAGCACCTCGGTGGCCATCCGGTCGTCCGCGTCATAGGTGTAGCGGGACGTGCCCGCAGGCGTTGTCGCCTGGCTCATCCGGCTGTCGGCATCGTAGCTGTAGGAAACCGAATAGCGCCCGGGACGGTCCAGCTGCGTCAGCCGGTCGAACGCATCATAGGTATAGTTAAGGCGGTCGTTCCAGACCCCGACCTCGGAGGTCACCCGGCTTCCCGCATCGTAGGTATAGGCGACGGTTCCCGCATACCCGCTGCGCTGCAGCATATCGTCCCGCGCATTGTAGCTGTAAGTGATCGTCCCGTCGTTGGGCAGGGCAACCCCTGTCATCCGGTCCTTGGCATCAAATGCGTAGGTGAAATTCTGACCCTTGCGATCGGTGTACTGCACCGTGTTGCCCACGATGTCGTAGCTGCGCGTGCTCGTGGAGCTGTCGCTGTAGGTGACCTGCGTCTGCCAGTTCATGTTGTCGTAGGTCATCGACGTCACGTTTCCGCGCGGATCGTTGACGGCCGTCAGATTGCCGACCTCATCGTAGGTATAGGTGACCCGGGAGCCATCGCCCCGCGTAACAGAGGTAAGCAGATTCCCTCGGTCATAGGCGCGCCGCACGATGCGGTTTTCGGGATCGGTCGTGGTGATCAGATTGGAGAGGCTGTCGTAAGCATAGGTCGTCTGATTGCCCAGCGGCGTCGTCTCTGCTGTGACCCGCCCAAAGCCATCGTACGTCAGTGTGGTGGTGTTACCGAGCGGATCCGTGGTGCTCGTCTGCTCGTCATTGACGTTATACGTATACGTCGTCGCATTGCCGAGCGGATCCGTCACGCTGAGAAGCCGGTTGCGCGGGTTGTAGACGAAGGTCGAAGTCTCGCCCGCCGGGTTCGTCTCGGTCAACTGGCGGCCGACAGCGTCGTAGGTGTAGGTCGAGACAAGGCCGTTTTCATCCGTATAGCCTGTGAGGTCTCCGGACGCGTTGTAGGCGTAGCTTGCCGTGTTGCCCAACTCATCGGTGGCGGTCAACAGACGACCGGCGCTGTCGTAGGTGAAAGTCTCGATACCGCCCAGAGGATCGGTGACAGACGTCAGGTTGCCATTGGCGTCGTAGGCCATGGTGGTGACCCGGCCCGACGGGTCGGTGATGGTCTGGGTCCGGGCAAAATTGCCATAGGTATAGGTGGTGACCCCGCCATTCGGCGCCGTCGCTGTCAGAAGGTTACCCTGCGCGTCAAAGGTGTAATCGTAAGTGTTGCCGCGCTGGTCCTGATAGGAGGTCATGTTGCCCGCGGCGTCCCAGGTCATGTACTTGTTGCCGTTGCGCAGATCGCGGACGCGGGTCGGGTTTCCATTGTCGTTGAAGTAGTGATCAGAGGTTCCGCTGTTGGAATTGCGGACGCGCGTGTAACCACTCAGGTACTGATAGGTAAAGCTCGCGCCATAGGCGAACTGCCGGGTGACCCGGCCTTGGGCATCGTAGGTATTGGTCAGCACCTGCGTCCCGTCTGCGGATGTAATCGCGCTCAGCCGGTTCGCGGCATCGTAGCTGTAGGTGGTCGTGTTGCCGCGCTGATTGGTGACCGTCGTCAGCAGGTTGGCAGCGTTGTAGCCATAGGTGACCGTGCGCCCGATGTTGTCGGTTATCTGCGCGATCTTGGAGGCGTCATTGTAGGTATAGCTAAGGCTGCGACCCGCCGGGTTTGTCACGGAGATGATACGACCCGCCCCGTCGTAGGCCACCACCAGCGCATTGCCGTTCAGATCGACGATGCGGTCCAGTCGGTTGCTGGTAAAGCGGAACTGGATACCGTCCTGCCGGGTCCAGGTGAAACGGCCCTGTCCGGTCTTGACCAGTGTGCCGAAACGGGCACGCTCGGGGATCCACGTATCGTCTGGACCCTGCTCGAACACATGGCGCGCGCCGCTGTCATCGCGCAACACCACCTGCCTGCCGACGACGATGGGCGCAATAGCGACAGCGCCCGTATTGCCACTCACCGACAGGCGCGCGAACTTGGTCACCTCGCGGATGGACATCACGTAGGACGTGCTCCACCCCCGGCCGAACGGGCCGTCATTGACCACATCCTGGTTGTTGTAGACCCGCATCATGGAGATCGGCAGCGCGAAACTGTCCAGCGCGGCGTCCTGCACGTCCATCTTGAAGTTACCGGTCCTCAGCTGGACCGGGTCGCCCTCTTCCTCCTGATCGGGATCATCGGGGTTCTCGTCATCGGGCCCATCGGGATCGGAGCCGGTGTGCCCCTGGTCCTTGGGAGGCGCGTCAAAGGCATAGGCGGCGCCCTGACCGGTGACCAGCGGCTGCGCAAGGATCAGGAGGGCTCCCAGCATGAGCGCCAGAATGGTTGTGAAAAGGGAAAACTTTTTCATCTGAACAGTCACCTTCATAATACCCTTACGCCCCCTCAGTACCGGACCACGGTCGTGCCATACCTTGGCAGCGACCGGTTACCGCTGGCATCGACCGCCACGACACCGATGGAATAGATGTCCGGGGCGACGAAGTTGCCCTCCGCATCGCGTCCGTCCCAGGTCACCACATTGGCGCCCGCGGCACGGTTGGATGCGGTGATGCGGCGCACGGATAGCCCTTCGGAATTGAGCACGTCGAGCACCAGCGTGGCAGGTTTGTCGATGGTCACAGCGACACTGGCCGTTGCCGCCCCACCCGAGGAATATGGGTTAAAGACGGGGTTGAGGAACTGCGGGCTCACACCGACCGCCGTGATCTCGGGCTGGTTCCCGGTCACGATGATGGTGTTCTCCGGCAGACGGTAGAGCCACAGGGTGACCGGATACTGCCGGTCGGGCTCAACCACGACGCCGTTGTCGTCAAACCCGTCCCAGACGTCCGTGTAGGTGCCCGCAGGTCGCGGCAGACGCAAGAAGACGGTGCGCACGGGCCCGATCGTGTCGGCGCTGAAACCGCCCGGCAGCCGTGTCCAGAAGTAAAGGGACACTTCCGCAGGCCACGGGATCGTGTAGCCAACCTCCACCGGCACGCCTTCGTAAGGATTGAAGTTCCGGGTGAAAGACCGGCTGGGCGTCAGTTCTTCGAAAACAGCGGTGTTGCGGGCGTCAAAGACCTCTGTCTCGCCGTTCACAGTGACCGACACCACCACATAGTAGGCACCATCCCGCACCAGATTGCCGTTCTCGTCCCGGCCATCCCACGCGTCCTGATAGGTGCCGGGATCGCGGCTGAGGTTGCTGACCAGCCGCCGGACCAGCACGCCTGCCCCGTCCACAATATCAACCTGGACCTGACCGGCAGCGCCGTTGATCGCGGTGTTGATGATCGCCGTTTCACCGCCGATGGGGTTGAAGCTGCTGGCGGCCACGGTGGTCGTCAGCTCAAACCTGGGCTCGATCACTTGGGTGGCCGTCGATGTGAGACCATCGTTATCGGTCACCACCAACTCAGCGGTAAAGCTGCCCGCGCCCTCGTAGGTATGCGTGTAGGTCCCGGCACTCGTGGCGGTGAAGTCCGCCGTGCCGTCGCCGTCCACATCGATCGCGAAAGACTGCACCGTGCCATCGGCGTCCGACCCATCGAACGTAAAGGTTACCTCAAGCGGTGCGGGCCCTTCCGTCACATCGGCACGCAACACAGCAGTTGGTCCACCGGCGGGGCCGACGATCACAGGCACCTGCGCGCTGCGGCTTTGGCCAAGGATATCGGTCGCGGTAAAGACAGGCCTGAAGGTGCCCGGTGTTGTGTAGCTGACCGCAACCTGACCGCGTTGGAAGTAGTCATAGAGCAGACCCGAAGAGTTGCCGATGACGATATCGCTGTCGCCATCCGCGTCGAGATCCGCAAAGGCGGGGTTGGCGTAGCTGCCGACATCGAAATTCAGGACATTTGTATCCACCAATTCGAACTGTGGCGTCGGACCAGCGGTGGTCTCAAAGAGATAGACCAGGCCGCTGCTATTACCCACGAACAGCTCGGTACTGCCATCGCCGTCATAGTCGAAGAAGACGGGTACCGCATAGCTGCCCACATCTATTGTGGTGCCGAAACGGTCCTGCAGGAAGCTGCGCGTGACGAAAGCCGGGACAGCATTGGTGCCGGTATTCACGTGCACTTCGATGTTGCCGGAGGAGTCCCCCACCAGCATGTCGAGCAGCCCATCGTTCGAAATGTCGAAGAAGACGGGTGCTGCATAGCTGCCCACATCAATGGTGCTGCCGCTTTGATAGGTGACAAGGACCGGCGCCTCAAAGACCGGCGCACCCGGCGCCCCGACATTCCGCAACAGGAAGATCTGGCCGGAGCTGTTGCCGACGTAGAAATCCACATCGCCGTCGCTCTCATAGTCATATGCGGTCGGGTTGGCGTAGCTGCCCACATCCACCAAAGCCGTCGTCGGCGCGAGCGGATCAGTCGGCGCCGGTACAATCGGATAGCTGACCTTTTCGCCGAACTGGAACTGTGGTGCAGTGTCGGTGCCTTTGTTGTCGATGAAGGTGAGCGTCCCGTTGCTGTCGCCAATGATCAGATCAAAGTCACTGTCACCGTCGCGATTGTAAAAGGCGGGCGCTGCGTAGCTGCCAACGTCGATCTCGTCGTAGGCCTGGAGAAACCGCGTTTGCGCCGCGCTCTCGACTTCGTAGACGTCCAGGTTGCCGGAGCTGTCCCCGATCACCAGTTCAGGGGCTGCATCATCGTTCATGTTCAGGAAGCTGGGGACCGCGTAGCTGCCGACATCCAGCGTGCCCGTGTTGTTGAGAACGGTCACCGCGGGCTCCCACGCAGGGGATGGTGCGGTCCCGGCATTCCGGAAGAAGAACACCTGTCCCGAGGAATTCCCGACGTAGAGATCGAGCAGGGTATCGCCGCTCGCCTCATGAACCCGCGGTGCAGCGTAGCTGCCGATGTCTATGGTCGTCCCGGCAGTGTCGGAGATCAGATCCTGGTCTACCCAGACAGGCTGCACTGTGGTGCCACCTCGACGGATGAGCCGCAGTTGTCCGTCAATAGTGCCGACGATGAGGTCGAGATCACCGTCATTGTCGTAATCCATCGCCGCCGGGCTTGCGTAGCTGCCAATGTCGATCGTCGTTCCCGTATCAAAGCTCAGCAGGCCTTTGTCGATCCATGTGGGTGCTGCCGCCGGGCCGTTCCGCTCGTAATAGCGGAGGGTCCCGCTGGAGTTGCCCACAAGCAGGTCAAGCCGGCCATTTCCGTTGACGTCGTAGAAAAGTGGGGCGGCATAGCTGCCCACATCCACGGTCAAGAGGTTGTTGGTGGTCGGATCGGTGGCTTGAAGCAGCACGCGGTCGGATATGTCAAAACGCGCAACCGCAGGGTCGGAGGACTGGTTGATAAAGACATACAGCAGGCCACTCGAGTTCCCGAGGATCATATCCGGGACGCTGTCACCGTTCAGATCAGCGTAGTCAGGGTTTGAGTAGCTGCCGATGTCCAGCCTCCCACCAATCAGTTCGGTCGCGGCACCCGGCTCTGTGAAATCGACCGTTCCGTCGCCGTCAATGTCCCAGCTCAGCGTCTCGATGTCTTCGTCAAAGGTCAGCACTTCCCCGATCAGCCGCGTCTGCAAGGGCGCACCGCCATTGTCGGGAACCGCCCGCGCGTTCACGGTCAGCGGTTCGGTCGGGCCGCCACCGGTGGAGGGCAACACGGTGATCTCCACCGTCTTGGTGTCGCTCAGCTCATCGTCGTCGACCACCGTCAAAGCGGCCTGATAGGTGCCCGGCGTGTTGTAGGTATAGGTAGAGTTCATCGAGGCGATCAGCCGCCGGTCGATGTTGCCGTCACCGTTGTAATCCCAGTCGTAGTATTCCGGTGAGCCATCAAAGTCCGAGCCCGAGGCAAAGAAGGTCACCGTCAGGGGGGCCTCGCCGCTCAGCGGGAAGGCCCGTGGCAGCGACACGGGCGGGCCCTCAACGGACACGATGAAGGAGCGTTCCGCCAGAAGGCCGTCGTTGTCGAACACCCGGGCCGTGGCATTGAAAATTCCGCCGGTCTGGTAAGTATAAGTTGTGTTGCCGTCCGTGGCCGAGGTGTAGTCGGTAACGCCGTCGCTCTCGAAATCCCATTCAAAGCGGACGACCTGACCATCGGGGTCGCTGGCGCTGGCGGTAAAGGTGACCTCCAGCGGTGCCGTGCCGGTCAGCGGTGTCGCCCCTGCGTTCAGCACCGGCGGCTCGCCCACGGCGATGGTGACCGTGTCATCAGTGCTGAGCCCGTCGTTATCCGTCACCCGCAGCCGCGCCACGTAGAGCCCGGGGCTGGAGTAGGTGAATTGCGTGCTGGCCGAGGAGGCATCGGAGAAGTCGAAGACACCATCGTCGGTGAAATCCCACTGATAGCGGGTCACACTGCCATCCGCATCCGCGGCCGAGGCGGAAAAGCTGACCTGCAGCGGCGCGGTACCGGTTGTGGGCGTCGCATCGGCGTCGACGGTGGGTCCGATCAGAACCGTGATGATCTCGGTCTTCGTGGCGGTAAAGCCGCTGCTGTCCTGGATCGTGACTGACACGTCATAGGTGCCCGGCTCCGCAAAGGTCCGGTTGAACCCCTGAAGGCTGACGCCGTTGTCCCATTGATAAGTGTAAGGACCGAAACCGCCCAGCATCTCGCTGAACAGCGTCAAATCAAGCGGCGCCGCCCCTCTGCGGGGTGTGGCGCTCAGCAAAGCCTGAGGTGCAAGAATGTCGAAGACCGCCGTATCAGGCCCGCTGTCGACGGTGCCATCATTCACGATCAGCTGCACCACATAGGTCCCGACCAGATCGGGCCGCAGCGTTGTCTCCGCCGCGCCTGTATCACCGATCCCGACGGTGGAGCCATCCGGCGCGCTGATCAGCGACCAGCTATAGCTAAGATCGTCGAAATCCGCATCAGAAGATCCCAGACCGTTCAGCTCGATGGTCTGACCCGCGAAGGCCTCAAGCCCCTCGCCCGCATCGGCCACGGGGCGCGAGTTGATGGTGGTGACGGTGACCGTGTCGGCGGTGGAGCTGACCTGACCATCGTTCACGATCAGCTGGATCACATAAGTGCCGGGACGATCCAGCGTCAATTGCGGTGCGGCGCTGCCCGCCCCTGAGAGCGTGGCCGTGGATTCCGCAGGGCGGCTGGAGACAGCCCACGCAAAGCTGAACGTATCGCCATCGGCATCAGACGAACCGGTGCCGTCGAACGTGATCGTGGCACCCACCACATCGCTCTGGTCATCGCCGGCATCGGCAACGGGCGCCGTGTTCAGCGTGCTGATGGTGACGGTATCAAAACGCGTTTCTGTCCCGTCCGAAACCGCCAGCTGCACCACATAGGTACCCGGCACATCAGCGACGAAGCTGGGCATCACACTTGCGGGCGCACTCAGCGATGCGACAGAACCCGACGGCAGGGAGGTAAACGACCAGTCATAGCTCAGCGGATCGCCATCCACATCTGACGACCCCGAGCCATCCAGGCTCACGGTCGCTGCCAGCGCCACCGACTGATCAGGCCCCGCATTGGCCACGGGGGGTACGTTCTGCGTGCTGAGGGTGACGGTATCGGGGGCAGAATCGCTTTGCCCGTCGTTGACGATCAGCTGCGCCACATAGGTACCGGGCGCATCCACGGTGAATTTAGGCAGCGGGCTGGTGGCGTCATCAAGGCTCGCGGTCGATCCATCGGGGCGGCTGATCAGCGACCATGCGTAGGTCAGCAGATCCCCTTCCGGATCGGTGGAGTTCGAGCCGTCCAGCATCACCAGATCATTCAGCGACACGGACGCATTTTCACCGGCAACCGCGGTGGGCGCCTGGTTGACATCGACAGCAATGGACACCGTGTCCGTGTCGGTCAGCTGACCATCGGAGACCGTGAGCTGGGCCGTAAAGGATCCCGCAACATCCGGCGTGAAAACAAAATCGACCCCCGTCGAGGTCGGGGAGATGCTGCTGTTCTGCGGCTGACTGACCAACTGCCAGCTATAGGTCAAGCTGTCGCCGTTGGGATCCGTGGAGGCATCACCCGAGAGCGTGACCTGACGGCCCACCGTGCCGCTGGTATCTGCACCAGCATCGGCGACAGGCGTTGCGTTGCCCGTTGTCAGCGTCACCTGATCCGGCGCGCTGAAATCCGTGCCATCATTGACCACCAGTTCTGCCACGTAGGTTCCGGCCGCGTCAGGGGTCAGCGTGGGTTGTGCATTGGCAGCCCCTGTCAGGGCTGCGGATGATCCGACGGGTCGCTGGATCAGCGTCCAGGCGTAACTGAGCGCGTCACCATCTGCATCGGACGAACCGGTGCCGTCCAGCACTGCCGGTTGTCCGATCGTGACCACCGCATTGGGCCCCGCCTCTGCAATCGGCGGCGTATTGGAACTGGCCGTGCGGGTGATCGCCGCGTCAAAGCTCAGCCGCTCTCGTCCCAGGCCGCTGACCGACAGGTTGAGCTCTATCGGGCTGCCGGGTGGCAAGGCATTGTCGAGCGGGACGACCCACACCCCATCCGCAGTCTGCGAGAAACCAACGAGGGCAGCGCTGGATCCGGCGCTCCCAAGGTTGGAAATTTCCAGAAAGATCGGCGCCGCCACTGCGGCAGTCGAATCGTTTCGGATCGTGATAACGAAATCCGTGTTGCCAGTCCGGCGATTGCGCGACAACCGACCAACGGAGGTGCTGACACCCGGGACAACCTCGGTCTCGGCGGCTGCGGGCTCGGGAGCCACGATTGCGAGCCCCATCACCAAAGCTATAATCAAGAAATACTTAACCGAAGCCCCGAAAATGCTGGCCAACCGCATAAAATACCCCCACCGGAAATCGTCTTCGTCGTCGCGTTACTAATCATGAGTAGAAAACCGCTCATCCCCCTTGCTGTAAAGAATTATTAACCCAACAGCCCGGATTTTTATTTCTGCGCCACCAGCCAAGCCAGACCGGTGCACGCCTATCTAACTGATTATATTGTATATAAATCAAGCTCTATTCCAGATACCGTTCACGCGTTGTCGATCCTCAAGCGGACATCACAACGCCATCACGACAATTTGAGAAACCGGAACTGACCATCCATCGCGTATTTTGACCTGCTACATGAAGAGCGGGCGGGAATTCGCGCATGTGTTCGCATGAGAATAACCGAACTGCGCGAGCGGGCAAACTGGGTGGCTTTCGCCCCGGGAAGACCGTCAACGGGCGCTGACATCAGGCACGTCACATCAGAATACCTGTCATGCCGTGTCGCCCGAAGCCCGCCCGTTTCCGAATGCTTCTGGTTCAAGCACGCGGCACTCACGCCAGTGCCGTGTTGGTGGCCGCTCACTGCACCCGGGACCATGATCAGAGGCAGATGCCCGCCACCCCCATGTGCGGCAGCACAGAGCCGGTGTAGGGTGCCCTCATGAACGCTGAACCTGCACCGATTCCCCGGGACGACCTGATCGTCTGCCCCCATTGCGATGCGGTCTACGCGCTGAGCAAACCCGCCAGCGGGCAGCGCGCGGTCTGCCAACGGTGCCACACGGTGCTGATCATGCCCCGGCGCAAGGCGGGCCTGCAGATCATCGCGCTGTCGGTGGCCATCGTGATCCTGATCACCGCGGCCACTGTCTTTCCCTTCCTGTCGATCGCTGTCGCGGGCGCGCGCAACTCCGTCTCCGTACTGGATGCGGCCCTTGCCTTCAGCGACGGGCCGATGATCGTGCTGTCGCTGGCCACCGCGGCGCTGATCATCTTTGTGCCACTGGCGCGGGTGCTGCTGTCGCTCTACGTGCTGGTGCCCATCGTGCGCGACCGCCCGCCCGCGCGTCACGCGGCCCGCGCCTTTCGCCTTGCCGAGGGGCTGCGGCCCTGGTCCATGGCCGAAATCTTTGCCATTGGCTGCGCTGTGGCGCTGATCAAGGTCAGCGATCTGGCGGATGTGACATTCGGGCCCGCCTTCTGGATGTTTGTCATGCTGGTTGTGCTTTTGGTGATACAGGATAATTATCTGTGTAAATGGTCGGTATGGAACGCGCTGAACAAACCCCGCAAATCCTGAATGCCGCCGATCTGGGTGTAACCGCCTGCACCCGATGCCATCAGGTCTGGCCGGAGGGGACCCCCAAATGTACGCGCTGCGGCCAGCCGATCATGCGGCGCGACCACAAGAGCCTGCAACGGGTCTGGGCGCTGTGGCTGGTGGGGCTGATGTGCTACATCCCCGCCAACCTCTACCCGATGCTGAGCACACGCACGCTCTTCTACGTTCAGGAAGACACCATCGTCGGCGGCGCCATCGAGCTTTATGAATACGGCAGCCCGGGCGTGGCACTGATCATCCTGCTGGCCAGCGTCGCGATCCCCGTGGGGAAATTCATCGCGATTGCCTTTCTGGCCCTGTCGGTCACGCGCCCGTCCGCGGTCTCAAAAGGCCAACGGCAGCTGCTCTACGAGGTGGTCGAATACATCGGGCGCTGGTCGATGATCGACATATTTGTGGTTGCGATCCTGTCCTCGCTCGTGCAACTCAAGGTACTGGTGTCGATAAACCCCGGGGTTGCCAGTATATTTTTTGCGTTGTCGGTGATCTTTACCATGCTCTCGGCACAGGCATTTGACAGCCGCATGATCTGGGACGCGCAGCAGGACAAAGGACCAAGCCGTCAATGAGTGATGCGCCCGCCCCAGTGCCCATAGAGCCCGCGCGCAAAGGCCTGTTCGAGCGTGCTTCCATGGTCTGGATGATCCCTCTCATTGCGCTGGTCATCGCCTTGCTGGTCGCATGGCAATCCTACGCAAGCCGCGGGCCGCTGATCTCGGTTCAGTTCGAGAATGGCTCCGGCATCGTCGCCGGTCAGACGGAGCTGCGTTTTCGCGATGTCACCGTCGGCGTGGTCGAGGAACTGAGCTTTGCCGAGGGTCTGGAAGGTGTCCAGGCCATCATCCGCCTTGATACCGAAATGGCGCCCTACGTCGACAATGCCGCCATATTCTGGGTCGTGCGGCCAGAGGTCAGCGTGCAGGGCGTCTCGGGGCTGGATACGGTGCTGAGCGGGATTTTCATTGAAGGGTCCTGGGATAATGACCCGGGCCCGCCCCGCGACAGTTTCCGCGGACTGGAGACCGCCCCCCTCTTTCGCAATGGCGAGGGCGGGTTGCAACTGGCGTTGCGCAGCACGCCGGGCGGGTCAATGACCGACAACGCGCCGATCCTGTTTCGCGGGATCGAGGTCGGGCGCGTCGGCCCTGCGCGGATCTCGCGCTCAGGCACCTATGCCATCGCCGAAGCGATCATCTATGAACCCCATGGCAAACTGATCACGCGGTCGACCCGGTTCTGGGACACCTCGGGTTTCAGCGTCTCGCTGGGCCCATCGGGGGCGGAGGTGGATTTCTCCTCCATCGCGACCCTGATCGGGGGAGGGCTGTCCTTTGACACCTTTGTCTCCGGCGGCGCGGCCGTAACGGACGGGACTGTCTTTCAGGTCTTTGCGGATCAGACCACGGCACGCAACAGTGTGTTCAATGCCTCAGAAACCGACCTGTTGGAACTGCGGATGATTTTTGAGGAGAACGTCTCGGGTCTGAGCATCGGCGCCCCGGTGGAATGGAGCGGGCTGCGCATCGGCTCGGTGGAAAGCCTGTCGGGGATCGTCGATCCCGACACCTTCGGCGACAATCAGGTGCGGCTCGATGTTGTGATCGCAATCCAGCCCGCGCGGCTGGGGCTGCAGGAGGTCATGACGCCGGAACGCGCACTGAGCTTTCTGCGCGACCGGGTGGGTGAGGGGCTGCGCGCAAGGCTGGCGTCGGCCAGCCTGCTGACCGGTGGGCTCAAGGTCGAACTGGTCGAGATCGAAGACGCAGAGCCCGGGGAAATCATCGTCGCCACCGACGCCATTGCCATCATGCCCACCACCGCCAGCAGCGTGTCGGATGCCGCCGCGACGGTCGAGGGTGTCTTCAGCCGCATCAACAGCCTGCCGATCGAGGAGCTGCTCAACAGCGCCATCGGCTTCATGCAGAACGCCCAGGCGCTCCTGACCAGCGAGGCCGTCCGCGCGGCACCGCTGGAGGTACAGGCCCTGGTCGCCGATCTGCGGGGCATTGTCGCCTCGGACGAGGTGCAGAACATCCCCGTTTCGGTCAACGCGGCCCTCGCCCGGATCGAAGGTATTCTGGCCCAGATCGAACAAGGCCAGGCGGTGGAACGGATCATCGGCGCCATCGACGCGGCCACGCAGGCCGCGGGATCCGTGGGTGCTTCGGTGTCCGGCGTGCCGGAACTGATCGACAATCTCAGCGCCGTGGCCGCCAAGGCCGAAGCGATGCCGCTGGAAGAGTTGACCCTGCAGCTGACCGAGCTGCTGGGCTCCGCTGACGCGATCCTTGGCACCCCCGCGGCTCAGGATCTGCCCGCCTCGCTCGGTGCTGCCCTGCGGGAGCTGAACCTCACCCTGAGCGAGCTGCGCGAGGGGGGCGCCGTGGGCAATGTGAACGCGGCACTGGCCTCGGCCCGCGAAGCCGCGGACGCAGTCGCTCTTTCCAGCCAGGATCTGCCCGCATTGGTCGAGCGGATCACGCTGGTGGTCGATCAGGCCAGCCGCACCATCGAGGGCTATAACAAGGGCGACGTGATCAGCCGGGACGCTCAGGCGGCGCTCCGGGACATATCACAGGCCGCTGACGCGCTGACCTCTCTGTTGCGGCTTCTGGAACGCAACCCAAGCGCATTGATCAGGGGACGATAGAGCATGACACTTCTCAGGCAGGTATGGGCACCGCTGGTTCTGGCCAGCTTGCTGGGGTGCACCGCAGCACCGGACCGCTACGTGGTGCCGACCCCTGCGGCCACAGACCGCCAGAGCATCGCCTTTCGCACCGTGGAGATCCGCGAAGTCTCGCTCCCCGCCTATGCCGCCTCGGATGAGATCTCGCTGCAAGATGAGGGGGGGCGGCTCGCCACGGTTGGTGACGGTCTCTGGGCGGATACGCCGGAGCGCGCTGTCTCGCTGGCGCTGGCCCGGCATCTGGCAGAACTGAGCGGGCGGACCGTCGCCTCGGCTCCCTGGCCCTTGGAGAGCTTTCCCGACGCAAGGCTCGATGTCCGGTTTGAGACACTGACCGCCGAAGAAACCGGCACTTTCCGCGCTCGGGGGCAGTATTTCGTCGCCGTCGGTGACGGACGCCGCGAACGCGCGGGCCTCTTTGATCTGGCCGTTCCCTTCGATCCCGCGGGCGGCGCAGGGGCCATCGCCACGGCCCGGGGGCAGATCATCCTCGATCTGGCGCGGGATCTGGCCGCCCGTGCCCTGCGCTAGGCGACCGTCGAACAGGTGACCCTGACAGGCGCGCCCATCGGCTGAGTGTGCTTGATGACGGATCGTTCGAGGTTCACGCGGATCGTGGTGTCATCGGGCTTTGCGGGTATCTGATCAACCCCGGCCTGCCCGCTCAACACGCGCCTGACGCCACGGCCGAGGATGGGTCGGACCGTTTCGGCCATGCGCAGAAGCAGTGGGAGACCTGCACAAGACGCCGGGTCTCTAAGGCTGACGCGCCGCCTGACGGGCTCGCCCCTCGCACCCTTTTGATCGCCGCGCGCTATTCCGCCATGTGGCACGCCACGCGCGCGCCTCGGATATCCCGCATCTCGGGCCGTTCCGCGCTGCAGATCTCCGCCGCCAACGGGCAGCGCGGGTGATAGGCGCAGCCCTTGGGCGGATTGATCGGGTCAGGGATTTCACCCGTGGGAGGCGACACATCCCGGCCAAAGGCATCGAGCTTGGGCGCAGCCGCCAGCAGCATCTGGGTATAGGGATGCTTGGGATCGTCAAAGAGCTGATCCGGGCTGGCCTCTTCCACCAGCCTGCCCAGATAGAGCACCCCGATCCGGTCCGCCATATGCTGCACCACGGTCAGATCGTGGCTGATAAAAAGATACGTCAGCCCGAACTCATCCTTCAGATCGCTCATCAAGTTCAGTACCTGCGCTTGCACCGAGACATCGAGGGCGCTCGTCGGCTCGTCGCAGACAATCAGCTTGGGCTCGGACGCCAGAGCCCGCGCGATGCAGATCCGCTGCCGTTGACCGCCGGAGAACTCATGCGGAAACTTGCCCGCATCACGCGCCGACAGCCCCACCTGCTCCAGCAGCCGCTCTGCCATGCCAGCGGTGTCACCGCCGCGCGCGGCCACCGGCTCCACGATGATGTCGCGGACCTTCCAGCGCGGGTTGAGGGAGGCATAAGGATCCTGAAAGATCATCTGAATATCGCGCCGCACCGCGTCGATCTTGGCCGCATCGCGTTCCCGCGCCAGATCCGTACCGCGGATCTCCACCGCGCCGGAGGTAGGCCCCTGAAGCCCCACCAGCATCTTGCCAATGGTGGATTTGCCCGACCCGCTCTCGCCCACCAGCGCATAGACCGAACGCTCGGCAATCTCGAAACTGACGTCCGAAACAGCGGTCAGATAAGCCTTGTCGCGCCGCTCCACCACCCGGTTGAGCCAGGGTTTCGATACGTCGAAGACACGCGTCAGATTGCGAATATCAACGAGCGCCATCAGGCCACGCCTTCCTGCACGAGGGGGAAAAGACAGGCCGCCCGGGCGCTGCCCGTGTCTATCCTGGGCCCGGGATCAGCGCGACACGCATCCACGGCGTGCGGACAGCGGGGATGAAAGGCGCACCCGTCCGGCAACGCATCGAGCCGCGGCATCGCCCCGGGGATCTGATGCAGCCGTGCCTTGCCCTTCGAGGCAAGTGGTGTCGAGCCCATGAGCCCGTGGGTGTAAGGATGGTGCGGCGTGGTCAGCACCTCGCGCACCGGGCCAAGCTCCGCTAACTGACCCGCATACATCACCGCCACCCGGTCCGCCGCTTCGGCGATCACGCCCATGTCGTGGGTGATCAGCATCACCGCCGTGCCACGCTCGCGGCAGAGCCGTTTCAGCAGCGCGATGATCTGCGCCTGCACTGAGACATCCAGCGCCGTGGTGGGCTCATCGGCGATGATCAGGCTCGGCTCGGCACAGAGCGCCAGGGCAATCACCACCCGCTGCCGCATCCCGCCCGAGAACTCATGCGGGTAGCTGTTCACCCGCTCCGCCGCGCCGGGAATGCCCACTTCCTCCAGCGCTGCGATGGCGCGCCGCTGCGCGTCCGCCTGGCCGATGCCCAGATGCGCCTGCATCGTCTCGGTCAGCTGATCGCCGATGCGCAAAAGCGGGTTGAGCGAGGTCAGCGGGTCCTGAAAAACCATCCCGATTTCCTTGCCCCGAAGCCTGCGCATCGCATCGCCTTTGAGCTGATCGATCCGGGTCCCGTTCACGTGGATCTCTCCGCGCGCCACATGCGCAGGCGGGCTGAGAAGCCCGATGACCGCATTGCCCGCCATCGACTTGCCCGCCCCGGATTCCCCCACTACGCCGAGGATCTCTCCCGCTTCGATGTCATAGGAAACACCGCTCACAGGCCGCAGGATACCGTGCCGCGTGGGGATCTCGACCGTCAGGTCGCGGATGGAAAGGACAGGCTTCAATTGAACAGCTCCGTCGCTTCAGCCGCAAGGCACTCCGCATAGTCACCTGCATCCTCGTAGGCTTCAGCCGCAGCTATCGCAAAGCCCTGATACTCACTCACATATTGATTCAGTTCAAAAATGTATTGGTCCACTTCATCAATGTAGCTCTGCAACTCCCAGTCGTCACAACTGTGCCTGCCGGAGTAGCTGTATTCAGATAGGCAGTAAGGTATATTCGGGGCACCGCTATATGGCTCGGTTGGCGGACTTTCATAGAATGATGGGCCAAAGCAAAGTGCGAACCCCTGCGCTGTCCATAGAAAGAAGACTATAAACGGAGTGAAAGCGCGCATCATCGCAACCTCGGGTTCAACGCATCGCGGAGCCAGTCACCCAGCAGGTTGACGCTAAGTGCCAGCGCCAGCAGCGTCACCGCGGGGAAGAGCAAAATCCACCATTCCCCGGAAAACAGAAACCCCTGCCCGATGCGGATCAGCGTCCCGAGGCTGGGCTGTGTCGGGGGCGCGCCGACGCCCAGAAAGCTCAACGTGGCCTCCGCGATAATCGCCAGCGCCAGCGAAATCGTCGCGATCACCAGCACCGGCGACAGCACATTGGGCAGGATGTGCCGCAGCATGATCGCCGCCTTGGTGCGCCCGATCAGCCGCGCGGCCTGCACGTATTCCTTGTTCTTCTCCACCAGCGTGGCCCCGCGCACAACGCGCGCAAACTGAACCCAGTCGCTCAGCCCGATCGCCAGAATCAGCACCCAGATCGCCATCTGATCGCGGTACTCCACCGGTGTGACGCCCTTGGCGATGCCAAAGATCAGCATCGCCACGAGGATGGCCGGAAAGGTCAGCTGCACATCCGCCACGCGCATGATGATCGTCTCGGTCCAGCCGCCCAGATAGCCTGCGATCAGCCCCAGCGTGACCCCCAGCACCATCGCAAAAAGCACCGCCGCCGCCCCTACGAATAACGAAATCCGCATGCCGTAGAGGATGGTCGAGAACACGTCCCGCCCCTGATCATCGGTGCCCAGCCAGAAGGTATCACCCGTGAAGGCATTGGGCTCCATCGGTTTGGAAAACCCGTTCATCAGGTTGAGCGAGCCCGGATCAAACGGGTTGTAAGGCGCGATCAGCGGCGCGAAAACAGCGCTCAGCACCATCAACAAAACCACCGTGGCCGAGACGACAGCCACGGGAGACGTGCGGAACTTATAGGCGAAATCGCTGTCAAATGCGCGGCGCAGACGCGACGGCTCGACCGGGGAAGGGGAAATCTCAGCCATCAGTGCGCCGCCGTTTTATCCGCCCGCAGCCGCGGGTCGATTGCGAAATAGAGCAGATCCACAATGAGGTTGATGCCCACGAACATCACAGAGATCAGCATCAGATACGCGGCCATGACGGGGATATCCACGAACTGGATCGCGTTGATGAAGAGCAGGCCGACACCCGGCCACTGAAACACCGTCTCCGTGATGATGGCGAAGGCGATGATCGACCCCAGCTGCAACCCCGTCACCGTGATCACGGGCACCAATGTGTTCTTGAGCGCATGGCGGAAGTTGACGGCGCGTTCGCGCAGGCCCCGGGCGCGGGCAAAGCGGATATAATCCTGCCGTAGCACCTCCAGCATCTCGGAGCGCACCAGCCGCATGATCAGCGTCATCTGATAGAGCCCCAGGGTGATCGACGGCAGGATGAGCGCCTTGAGCCCGCTTTCCGTCAGAAACCCGGTCGTCCAGCCGCCAATGCGCACCGTCTCGCCCCGTCCGAAACTGGGCAGCCATCCCAGCTCCACCGAGAACAGGTAGATGAGCAGGATCCCGATGAGGAAGGTCGGCAGGGACACCCCGATCAGCGACAGCGACATGATCGCGTTGGCGGCAAACCCGTCCCGCCTGATGGCCGTGAAGACGCCGAGGGCTATGCCGATCCCGATGGCTAGCACCCCCGAAACCGCAGCCAGTTCCAGCGTGGCGGGCGCACGCTCCATCAGGATATCGCTGACCGGCCGCCCCTGGCGGTAGCTGACACCGAAATTGCCCTGAACGGCGCCTTGCAGGAACTTCACGTATTGTACCACGAACGGCTGATCGAGGCCAAGCTGCCCGCGCAGCCGGTCGATGTCTTCCTGCGTGCGCTCCTGCCCCAGCATGTTGTCGATGGGATCACCGACGAAGCGGAACATGGAAAAGGCGACCGCCCCCACCACCAGCAGGACCAGCAGCGACTGCAGCACCCGGCGGATGACGAAAGCCAGCATCTAGTTGACCGTCACCCACCGCAGGACAAAGAAGTTGTCCGGTCGTTGCGTCAGCTCGATATTGGCGCGGGCGCCCCAGACCAGCGGTTGGACGTAAAGCGGCACATAGGCCACTTCCTTTTGCAGGATGGCCGCGTTCTCATCGAGCATCGCTTGCCGTGCGGCGTCGTCAATCTCCGACTGAATCTGCGGCAGCAGCGTGTCGACGCGATCGTTGGAATAGCCCCCGAAGTTCCAGGAGCCGAGCTTGGCCGCCTCGTCCGGTGTGGCGGCAAGAAAACGAATGGGGTGTTCCGCATCAAAGGTCCCCGGGGACCAGCCCAGCAAGTACATATCGTAGTTGTCGGCGCGCAGCTCAGGCCAGTAGTTCTGTACCGGCATCGCATCCAGCGTGGCCTGCAGACCCACCTGCGCCAGCATTCCCGTGATCGCCTGACAGACGGATTCGTCGTTCAGGTAGCGGTCGTTCGGGCACTTGAGGCCAAAGGAAAACCCGTCCGGATAGCCCGCCTCGGCCAGCAGCGCGCGGGCGCGGTCGGGGTCATAGACAGGCCGCTCGGCAAGCCCGGCGCTATAGCCCCGCATCGCGGGGCTGACCAACTGGCTCGCCGGTTCCGCATTGCCCCGCATGATCGTCTGCAGGATGGCGGGCACGTTGACAGCATGGGCCACCGCCTGCCGCACGCGCGCGTCGGCAAAGGGGTTTCCTTCCGTCTCGGCGGAGTATTTCAGCGCCTCTGCCTCATGGGGAAAGCCCAGCATGATCACGCGCGCTTCTATCCCCTGGATGACTTTCACGCCCTCATTCGCGGCCAGCCGGGCGGCATCCTGGATGGGCACCGGGTTGATGAAATCCACGTCGCCCGACAGCAAGGCTGCGACCGCGGTGGCCGGGTTCTGAATGGGCGTCAACTCTGCCCGGGTGATATTGTGTTCCGCCTCCCCCCACCAACCGTCAAAAGGCTCCAGCACCGTGCGCAGCCCGGGCTCCCGCGCGGTAACGCGGAACGGGCCGGTGCCATTGGTGTTGAGCGTGGCGTGGTTGCCGTTCTCGGGATCGGGCCGGGTGGCGGCATTGGCCTCGGCCCAGCCCGCATCCATCATCATCCAGTTGGCGATGCTGTCGGGAAAGATCGGGTTGGGCGCCGTGGTCATGATATCGACCGTGTAATCATCCACGACGACCACATCAGACACCGGCGCAAACCAGCTGCTGGTATCTGCCGCGTCCGAGGACGCGCGCTCATAGGAAAAGAGTACATCCGCCGCGTCAAAACGGCTGCCATCGTGGAACGTCACGCCCTGCCGCAGGGTGAACCGCCAGCCCTCGCCCGCGCCAATCGGCTCCCACGCCGTGGCCAGGGCAGGTTCGATGGACATATCCTTGCCCCGCCGCACGAGCCCTTCGTAAACATTGCCCAGAAAGCCCAGAACGGGCGAAGAGTTCACCGCATGCGGATCCATGGTCTGCGGATCGGTCGTTTCGGCCCAGCGGAATTCTTCGGCAACGACCGAGCCGCTCAGCAGAACGGCGGCAGTGACGGACAGAAAACGAAACATGCAGGATCCTTTCACAATGGCGGAATGCGCGGCCCCATGGGCCACGCATAAGCTGTCAGTCGGGCAGGCATGAGCCTACCCCATCGGATCAGTTGATCTCGAAGTATTTGACCTTGGGCTGATCCTCTGGATCCACCTCGATCCCGACACGCTCGGCCATGCCCCAGTTCAGCACCTGGTGGTGCACGGGGATGTAGAGCTGCTCGTCCTGTACCACCTTCCAGATGTCGGCGATGGCCTGATCGCGCGCTTCCAGATCGGTGTTGGAGGCAAGCGACTTGATCTTGGCGTCCAGATCGTCGTTATCGAACCCGGTGCCGTTCCACGTGCCGATATCGCTTTCCCGACCGTGAACGAGGAAGTTGAAGATATACTCGGAATCGTAAGTCGGCACACCCCAGCCCAGCATGTAGAAGTCGGTCTTGCCATCGGTGATCAGCGGGAAGTGCTGCGCCTTGGGTTTGGCATCGAGGTTTACGGTCACCCCGATCTGCGCGAGCATCCCTACGGCGGCCTGACAGATCGCCTCATCGTTGATGTAGCGGTCGTTCGGGCAGTCGAGCCGGATCGAAAAGCCGTCTTCATAGCCCGCCTCGGCCATGAGCGCCTTGGCCTTGTCGAGATCAGTGGCGGAGGACGCATCCATTTCCTCGGTCCAGCCGTTCACGAAAGGCGGCGCGATCATGCCAGCTGGTTCAGACTGACCGCGCATCACCACCTGCTGGATCGCATCGCGGTTGATCGCCAAGGACATCGCCTGCCGAACGCGCACATCGCCCAGCGGGTTCTTGCCATCGACATTGTCGGCCTCGATATCCTCGGCGCCCTGGTTCATCCCGAAAAAGATCACCCGGTTCTGAGGCGCCTGCTTGACCACCAGACCGTCGGCGTTGTTGACCCGCTCAAGGTCCTGCACCGGCATGTCCTGCAGAAAATCAATCTCACCCGACAGCATCGCGGCCACACGGGTCGCGGCGTTCTGGATGGGCGTATAGACGATCTCGGTCACGTCCAGCGGGAATTGGTCGATGCCCCAGTAGTTCTCGTTCAGGGTCATTACCGTGCGCACGTCCTGCTCGCGGCTCTGCACGATGTAGGGGCCGGTGCCGTTGGTGTTGGTGGTGGCAAAGGTCAGCTCGCCACCCTCGAAATCCTGCACGGCGACCGTGTCATTAGCCTCGGTCCAGTCCTTGTCCATGATGAAAAGGTTGGTCAGGTTCGATGGCAGGATCGGGTTCGGCCCGTCGGTGACGATCTCGATGGTGTAGTCATCCACCGCGCGCACTTCGGTGATGGAACCGATCAGCTCTTTCATGTCAGAGTTCGGCTGCTTGGCCCGCTCAAAGCTGAAGACGACGTCCTCCGCCGTGAACGCAGCGCTGTCGTGAAAGGTCACACCCTCCCGCAGGTTGAAGACCCAGACGTTGGGATCCGTCTCCGATGGTGCCCAGTCGGTGGCCAGCGCCGGCTCAAACGCGCCGGTCACGTCGCGGATGATCAGCGGCTCATAGATCTGGTGGCGGATCGTATGGGTGGGCCCTTCGTTCTGGGAATGCGGATCAAGTGTCAGCGCATCGCCCGCACGGGCCCACCGCAATGTCTCTGCACTGGCCAGAGCCGTGCTCGACAGCAGGAGTGCGACGGACAAAAATGTGGTGGTGCTTCTCATGTGTATTTTCCCCGGTTTGTTTTTATGGTCCCTGTTGTTGGAGACCGGCAAAGATTTGGCAAGCAGATATAGCGGCACCGCGGACGCACGTATTGTTTTTATTGAATAAAAAATGGACTTGCCAAAAAATTATGCAGCACCGGGCAGCAGGATGCGCCGCCCGCCTTCGGCGAATTCCTTCAGGCCCAGCGACCAGACCGTGCCGGGCCAGCGCAGCTCCATCTGCTGCTTGCGCGGACGGTAGACGGCCGTGTAGAGCGTACCGAACCCGGCGGCGAAAGCCGTGGAATAGAGCGGCGGTTTCAGGAAGGCCCCGATGAACTTTTCCTCAGGATCGCGGTGCAGCGTCAGCCGGTGCAACAGGAAGCGCTCGCGCTCCACCGTTGCGGTGAACCGCGCGTGGCTCACCCATTCAACATTTTCCTGATGGTTCGTGGCGACCGCCGCATGGGTGATCACCGTCGGACGGTCGGGCGCCATCATCGCGGTCAGATACTGGCGTTTCTTGTCCAGCACGGTGACATTATAGCTCATATGCGTGGGGATCCGCGCCAGCGCCGCCCCCGCCTGCTCCGCCGTGTCGCAGGTCTGCAGCACGTAGCGCAGAATGAGCGGCACGCCAAAGCCCTCCCCCACGACCCGTCGCCCGCCAAAGGTAAGCGAGATCGCGAGCCCTGCGTCATTGACCCCGTCCACCAGCCCAAAGAGACCATCCGACGTGCCCATGACCGACCGCCCCTGCCAGCGCGTCCGCAGCACCACACTGTCGAACGCATTGGGGTTGTAGTCATAGTTGCGCACCATCACGGGTTCGCGGCCTGTCCAGATCGCTTGGCTGCACCCCGCCAGATAGGGCGGCGGACAATAAAATGACAAAAACCGCGCCGCCAGATCACCGCCCCCCGCCAGTTCGCACATCTCCTCGTAAAGCGGCACGATCTCGGGCATGTGCTGTTTCAGCGCGCGCAGGGATTCCGCATAGGTCGGGCGGATCTCTTCGCCCTCCTTCAGCCACCAGCGTTTGTAGTCGGGCCAGTATTCGGCAAAGAGCCCGGACCATTTCGGCCCGGGCGTCTCTTCACTCACGGCGCGCCATAACATGGGGTGCGCGGTCCTTTCTGGGTCAGAGGATCTTGAACGCCGGATCCGACAGCGCCGTCGCGGTCGGCAATGGCTTGGCCGTCACGGCTTGCTTGATGCCGTGAATCCAGCGCTTGGAGCGCTCTGTCAACTGGAAACCCTTGGTCATGGACCGCCCGCGCGTCACCAGGATGCCGATGTCCGCCCCCTCATAGCGGTAATCGCCGGGCCCGAGGATCCGCAGGAAAAACGCTTCGTTCTCGCTCTCCACCGCGCGCCGGTGATAGTCGAAGCGGTCATAGACCACGCGCCCGTCCTCCAGCATCCGGTAAATCCCCGTCTCGGGGGCGCTGGTGCAGATATCCACACTGTCATCGGTGTGCTTGATCACCATCTGGGACCAGCTGTCGATGTTCTTGGGGTCCGCCCAGCGGGCGTTCAGCTCATCCACATCCAGATTGAATTTCTTGGCCGAGAACTCCAGCAAATGGAACAGGAACAAGGGCGCATCCGCGTGGGCAAAGGCCGCGTGGTTGGTCATGGACGACGCCCCGGTGATCCTCGGGTTGAGCTCCCCCAACCAGATGTCACCGCTCTTCTTGTCAATCAGGAAATCAAGCTCGAAGTAGCCGCGATAGCCTTCCTTGCGTAGCTGCTCGCCGAATTTGAAGGTCAGATCGCGCGCTTCCTGCCGCACCTTGGGCGTGAACGCGGTGGAGAAGATCTCGTTCCCGCACCAGCCGCCGCGGTAGGGCGTCAGCTCCTTGAACCCCACCAGTTCCGTCATCAGCGGGCCGACGATGGTGCCTTCCTTCGTCGCACAGGCCTCGATGGCAGAACCGCGGCAGTCGATCCGCTTCATGATCTTGATCTCGCCCTCGCCGACGATCTCGTGCTCATGGCGGCGGAAATCAGCCTCCGACTTGATGAAGAACGTCGTATGCCCGCTGTCGCCAAAGGCAGACTGCAACACCAGATCATGCCCGATCTTGGCCTTTTCGCAGGTCTTTTTCAGATCCGGGTAATCCTTCACCTCCGCCAGCACATTGGGCACCGATGGCACGCCCGCCTTGTTGCCGATGCGCACGGTCTCGATCTTGTTGTCCATCTTGCTGCGCAGCTTGGCCTTCGGGAACCAGACTGTCGCGCCCAACTCTTTCGACAGCCGCTCGGTGTCATCATCGAACATCAGAAAGACGAACTTGGGCTTGCCGCCGCGCCGCTTGATGAAGTCGATGACCTCCTTGTGCTGCAGCAGATAGTTGTTGATGTCCTCAATGGACTGGAACTCCGCGTGCGGCTGCTCGGACGGGCAGAAGACGTTGGGATGCTTGCCGCCGTAGCAGTCGATATAGCAGATGTACTTGAAGTTCTTCACCCACTCGTCGATGCCCAACAGGTTGAAATTCGTGGCTGAAATGAAGTAGACGGGCTCCTCGTTGCGGTGAAAATACCGGCGGATTTCCGAGATGTTCTTCAGAACCGTTGCGGTCATGGGTCTTGTCCTCTCCGTTGGGATTTATTCAGCCACCTGGGCCAGTTTTTTGGTTATTGGCCGCGCCTTGATCATTTCCTCCAGCGCCGCTTTGGTAAAGACCCGCAG
Source organism: uncultured Roseobacter sp. (assembly GCF_947496515.1). GTDB lineage: Bacteria > Pseudomonadota > Alphaproteobacteria > Rhodobacterales > Rhodobacteraceae > Roseobacter. Next base: position 64,743 of record NZ_CANMDB010000010.1, read on the forward strand.
GCCCAGATCGGGCCGGTAGCCGTGGATCTCGCTCACATCCAGCGCCAGCATGAAGGCGAGGATTTCCCGGCTGACGACCTGCCCCGGCACGAGGATCGGAAAGCCTGGCGGATAGGGAATGATGAAGCTGGCCGAGACGACCTCCTCCCCCGCTTCCAGCGCCGCCCCCAGTGATCCGTTGATGTCGAGGTAATCACACTTCTCCTCGTCGTAGGCGAGAAAGAAGGCAGAGCGGATGTCGCCCTCGCTGGTGATGTCGCAGGCGCGAAACGCATCGTGGAACCGGCTGAAATCAGGTAGCGGCGGCAGGTCCTCCACCAGGTTCTGGACCCGTTTGTCGAAGGCGCGCCGCTCCATCCGGCTGGCGTCGTCCATCAGCTCGTCGAGCGATTTGGCGATCTCCACTAGAACCTCGATCAGATAGGCGACCGACGAGCGCGTGGTGCCGATATTGGTCATGAAAAGGACCGTGTTGCGCGAGGTCTTGTTGATCTGGATGCCGTATTTATCCATCAGGATATCGGTCTTGAACGTGTCACCGTCCCAGCCGGTGCCGCCCACCGACAGCGTCACCCGTGTCGCATCCAGTACGAAATCATCCTGCGCCCAGCTGTCCCACATATCGGTCCAGCCCTGCTGGGCATCGTAATAGCTGGTGATGCCCGATTGCCGATGCTGATCAGGGATCATGTCACCCGCAGTCAGCACCTTGAAATACTTGGACAAAAGCGGATGTGTCATGATCGCCCTCCGCATCGACATCGCGGCCTCGATCTGGCGCTGGACAAACTCGAACCCTTCCAGCTCCACCTGCCTGCGCCCCACGTCGAGGCTCGCGATGATCTGGTAGTTGGGCGAGGTCGAGGTATGGGTCATATAGGCCTCGTGAAACGCCTGCTCGACCTCTCCTTTGAAATCCTGATCGTAGACGTGGATCATTGACCCCTGCCGCAGCGATGTCAGTGTCTTGTGGGTGGACTGGGTGGAATAGGCCCGCACGCGCGCGTTGGGCGGTGCGATCAGCCGTGTGTCGAGCAGCTTGTCGTCATCGCAGCCCTCCAGCACCGACTGCTGTGCCTCATACATGCGTTGATGCGTGTCGGTTCGGAACCGGTCGCGCAGCGTGTCAGCCGCGGCCATCGCCGTGCGCTGCCGGTAGGTGGGGTTGAACCGGGCAAAGGCAAACCACGCCTCGTCCCATAGAAAAATCAGATCCGGCTTGATGGCGAGGCACTCTTCCATCACCCGTTCGACGTTATAAACCAGCCCGTCAAAGGTGCAGTTCGTCAACAGCAGCATCCGCACGCGGTCCAGCTTGCCCTGCGCCTTCAGCGCCAGAAGCTGGTGCTTGATCTCGCGCAGCGGCACGGCACCGTACATCGAATATTGATCCAGCGGATAGCTGTCGAGATAACAGACCTGCGCGCCCGCCAGCACCATCCCGTAGTGGTGCGACTTATGGCAGTCGCGGTCCACCAGAACGATATCGCCGGGCCGCACCAATGCCTGCACCACGATCTTGTTGCAGGTCGAGGTGCCATTGGTGGCAAAGAAGGTCTGCTTGGCACCAAAGGCGCGGGCCGCAAGCTCCTGCGCTTCCTTGATGGGGCCGTGCGGCTCCAGCAGACTGTCGAGCCCGCCGGAGGTCGCCGACGTCTCCGCAAGAAAGATATTGGGCCCGTAAAAGGCCCCCATGTCCTGGATCCAATGGGAGCGCGAGATAGATTTGCCGCGGCTGATGGGCATGGCGTGGAACACACCGGTGGGCTGTTTGGAATACTCCACCAGCGCGTTGAAAAACGGTGTCTTGTTGCGCGCCTGCACCCCCCGCAGGATGTTCAGGTGCAGCTCCATGAAGTCTTCCTGGTTGTAAAAGACCCGCCGGCAGATCCCCAGATCCAGCCCCGCGATCTCCTCCACCGACCGCTCCGTCACCAGATAGGCATCAAGCTCCGGGCGGACCTTTGCCACCAGACGGCACAGCTCTGGTCCGTAGTTATCGGCAATATTGTCGATCTCGGTCTGACCGCCCGCGCGCTGCATGAAACGCTCGATGATCTCCGGGTCCATCTTGGATTTCAGCACCACGCCCGGGCGCACCACGATGGCCTGAATATTGTGGTTGAACAGCACCGCAACCAGCGCGTCCTCCACGCTGGGCACCACCAGCGCCTCATAGGCAAAGGGATCCTCCGGCCGCCGCATCCGCTGCACGTTGCTGCGCAGCCAGCGCTCCTGATGCTCGTTCACATTATCGACGATCAGCACTTCGAAATAGGGTTTGGCCAGCGCGCGCGCCTCGGGCGGCAGCATCGCCTCATCGTCCTGCTCATCCTGGTCGATGCTGTCGCGTTCCAGCGGGATGTGCCGCCGCCGGTAGGCCCCTGTGGTCAGCGCGCGGGTGACCCGCCCGACCGCAAAGGCCAGATCTTCCAGCTTGTTATGCTCGAACTGACGGCGCATGTGATCAAAGGCGGTCATGCCCGGAAACGCCCAGTAGGGCTCGATCACGGCCAGCGATTCAAAGAGCGCCTGCACCTCCTGGCGCAGCTTGGCCGTGCGCCCCGGTTTGTCGTTTCGCACCAGCGCACCGGAGGCTTCGCGCAAGGCGCTCCACCGGTCGGAGCGCAGTTGTAACGCCGATGAGTAATCGTTGATCGCATGCATGGGTCGTCCTCCGCTGTGCGGACGACACCTCTCCCGTCCGGACCCCCGCGGCCCCGGGCGGTGATCAGCGATCTATCCGCCCGTTTGTTTTTCGATCCCCCGAAGATTTTCCTTCGGTGGTTGAGGGGTGGGCTCCTTGAACGGAGCCGCGTTGGTATTGGGTGTCACCAGGCGCGCGCCCGCTGTGGTGTCGATGGCCACGCCTTTGAAATCCGCGCCCGCAACATCCGCGACCGCCTGTGGCGCCACATCCACATGCAGCCCCGCGCGCGACCCCTGCTGCGGGATCTCCAGCGGCCCCAGCGTGCTCAGGTAGGCGTCCGTGCCGCTGTTGCGGTCGTAAACAGAGAAATCTACCGACCGGTCGCGGAAGCTCTTCAGCACCTGGCCCAGACCCTTCATGCCGGTCTCGCGCTGGCGCCGCACCATGTTGAGGTCGATCTCGATGGGGAACATATCTTCCTGCCCCGCCGACTGATGCAGCACATGCGCAGAGGGATCCACCACCAGACTGCGCCCGACACCACCCGCGCCCAAGCCATTGACATCAAAGACGTAACACTGGAACTGCGCTGCCGTCGCCCGGGCGATGGCAAGCTCCGCATCGCGGTCGGTCGTGCCTGTCAGCACCGGATGCAGCAAGACCTCCACACCCTGGGCCGTCAGCTCGCGCGTGGTCTCCGGGAACCAGATGTCATAGCAGATCGACAGACCGAACCGCCCGACCTCCGGCACGTCAAAGACGCAAAATTCGGTGCCCGCCCCGATGCCCGCCTCATAGGGGCGGAACGGAAACATCTTGGCATAGCGGCGGATGATCTCGCCTTCGGGGTTGATCACCACGCCGGTGTTCAGGATGACCCCCGTCTCCGGATCGCGCAGGAACATCGAGCCCGGTATCAGCCAGACCCGGTGCTTGCGCGCGGCGGCGCAGAATGTCTCCAGCGCTTCGTTTTGCGGTGGCTGCGCAAACCGGTCGAGCGGGCCATAGGGCGCAAGCTCGGAAAACAGCACCATCTGGGTCCAGGGAAACCGCGCCATCAGCACATCCAGCCGCTGAACCATCCCCTCTACATTCGATTGCAGGGGATTTACGTACATTTGCACACCGGCGATGGCAAAAGGGGTCATATCAAACACACTCCGTCGCAGCCGGTGGACCCACCCGGATCTCGGCTGCTTTTTAATACTCTAGTGACTTACGCCGATTAAGAAAGAGTGGAAACCGCCAAACACCGATTACAGCGCCCGGTGCAGCGTGACGCCGGGGCAGGTGGCTCAGACTTGCCTAAAAGCGCCGCATGCAGCACCATCACGACAGGGCGAAAATATCTCGCTCTCTGAACAGGATAGAGACAGATGCCCGACCCCGGCTCCATGATGCGCTACGCGCCCTTTGCCGGTGTCGCACTGGCCACGCTGATCTTCGCCCTGGCGGCGATGATCTGGTCGACCTGGATGCTCATTCCCTTCGGCCTTTTTGCCGCCCTCACCCTGCTCGGTGTGCACGACGTGCGCCAGCCCGATCACTCGATCCTGCGCAACTATCCCGTGCTGGGCCACATGCGCTTTCTCTTCGAGGGTATCCGCCCCGAGATCCGCCAATACCTCATCGAATCCGATCAGGATGAAGAACCCTTCTCCCGGGACGCGCGCAGCCTCGTCTACCAGCGCGCCAAGGGGCAGGAGGACAAACGCCCCTTCGGCACCCGGATGCGCGTCTATGATGCGGGCTACGCCTGGGTCACCCATTCGGTCGTTCCCAAACACATCGAAGACACCGATTTCCGCGTGAGGATCGGTGGCCCGGATTGCCAACAGCCCTATGACGCCTCGCTCTACAACATCTCCGCCATGAGCTTCGGCTCGCTCTCCGCGAACGCCATCGAGGCGCTGAACACCGGCGCGCGGCTGGGCGGTTTCGCCCATGACACCGGCGAGGGCTCGGTCAGCCGCTATCACCGGGCGGGCGGCGGCGATCTCATCTACCAGGTGGCCTCCGGCTACTTCGGGTGCCGCGCGGCCGATGGCAATTTCGACCCCGACAAATTTCGCGAAACCGCCAGCCTGCCGCAGATCAGGATGATCGAACTCAAGCTCAGCCAGGGTGCCAAGCCCGGCCACGGCGGCATGCTGCCCGCCTCCAAGATCACGCCCGAGATCGCCGAGGCGCGCGGCATTCCCATGGGGCAGGATTGCGTCTCCCCCGCCGCCCATCCGGCCTTTTCCACCCCGATCGAGATGATGCAGTTCATCGGCCAGCTGCGCGATCTGTCGGGCGGCAAGCCGGTGGGCTTCAAGTTGTGCATCGGGCACCGGCGGGAGTTCATGTGCATGGTCAAAGCGATGCTGGAAACCGGCATCGTGCCGGATTTCATCGTGGTGGACGGCACCGAAGGCGGCACCGGTGCTGCACCGGTGGAGTTTTCCAACCACATGGGCATGCCGATGACCGAAGGGCTGACCTTCGTGCACAACACGCTGCGCGGAGCGGGCCTGCGCACCTCGGTGCGCGTGGGTGCCGCGGGCAAGATCGTCTCTGCCTTTGACATCGCCCGCGCGCTGGCGCTCGGCGCCGATTGGTGCAATTCGGCGCGCGGGTTCATGTTCGCCATTGGCTGCATTCAGGCGCAGGCCTGCCACACCAACCATTGCCCCGTTGGCGTCGCGACCCAGGATCCCGTCCGCCAGCGGGCGCTGGACGTGGGCTCCAAGTCCAAGCGCGTCGCCCGGTTTCATGACAACACGCTGAAAGCGCTTGGCGAAATGACAGGGGCCGCCGGTCTGGACCATCCCGGTGACTTCATGCCGCAACACCTCATGGTGCGCTTGGGCGACAAGGAAATGGCCGAAGGCAGCGAGGCCTACCCCTACCTGCCCGAGGGCTTTTTGCTCAACACGCAAGAGGACATCGGCGCGGACTACCGCAAACGCTGGGCCCGCGCCAACGCGCAGAGCTTTGCGCCGCCGCCGGTTTAAAGCACCATGGATGCTGCGCCGGAATACCGCAGTGCCGGGACGACCGGCGCGCTATCTGACCCCGCATGCCCAAGCGCCCGCCCCTCTCGGACAAACAGCGGTTTCGCCGCAAAATGATCCTTTGGGTATGTCTGAGTTTCGTGCTACCGATCCTGCTGGCGGGGGTGATCACACCGCTGCTTCTCTAGCCCCCCGGAGATCGAGGACAGCATCCATGATCGACCCTCATACGCTCCTTATCTTTGCTGCCGCCTGTTTCGCGCTCTGCATTACGCCCGGACCGGATATGATCCTCGTCGCGGCACGCAGTGCCGCACAAGGACGCGGAGCAGGGTTGGTAACCTATCTGGGCGTCGCCGCAGGCGCCATGTTTCACGCGCTGCTACTGGCGCTTGGCCTGTCGAAACTGTTTCTCGCCGTGCCCTATGCCTATGATCTTGTGCGGTATCTGGGGGCCGCCTATTTGCTCTTTCTCGCGTGGCAAACCATCACCACGCAAAGCGACCCCGCCGCACCGAAAGCGCATCGCCGGGCTCTGTGGGTTGTCTTCCGACAGGGGTTCTTCTCCAACGTGCTGAATCCAAAGGTGGCGTTGTTCTTCCTCGCGCTGTTCCCGCAGTTTCTCGATCCCACCTCGGGGTCGGTGGTCACGCAGGTCTTCGTGCTGGCCTGCGTGTTGCAGGTGGTTGGCCTGCTCGTCAACGGCACCGTGGTCTGGCTCGCGGGTGGCGCGCGACAGATGTGGCTGAGCGGGGGTAGCTTCACCCGATGGTCACGCTATTTTCTGGGCGCGGTGTTCGGCGGGCTGGCCGCCCGACTGATCTTCGACAACCAGCGCTGACCGAGCGAAAAAGGGCACCCCTGACGGGATGCCCTTTTGTGGTTCAGAGATATCTCGGCGATCAGGCCGCGGCGCGTTCCGCCACCGCATCGGCAAGCGCTGCCTCAAAGATCGCCATGCCTTCGGCGACGATCTCATCCGACGCAGTCAGCGGCACCATGATGCGCAGAGCGTTACCGTGCATCCCGCAGCTCAGCAGGATCAGCCCGCGTTTCAGCGCGTGAGCGCAGATCGACTTGACCAGCGCCGTATCCGGTGTCGCTGTCTCGAAGTCTGTCACGAACTCCACCGCCAGCATCGCGCCCAGGCCGCGGATGTCCCACATCCGGTAGGGCGACACGCGCGCGCCGATCTCCGCGAACTGTGCCCGGAACCGCGCGCCCAGCTCGGTCGAGCGCGCTAGCAGACCTTCGGTTTCGATCGCGTCGATCGCCGCCAGCGCCGCCGCACAGGCCACCGGGTTACCGCCGTAGGTCCCGCCAAGCGCGCCGGGCGGCAGCGCGTCCATGATCTCCGCCCGCCCGATCACACCGGCCAGCGGGTAGCCGCCCGCCATGGATTTCGCCACGGTGATCAGATCCGGCACCACGCCCGAATGCTCCACCGCGAACCAGGTGCCGGTGCGGCCAAAGCCCGCCTGCACCTCATCGGCAATGAGCAGGATGCCGTGCTCGTCGCAGATCGCCCGCAGCGCCTGCATCATCTCTGTCGGCACGGGCATGTAGCCGCCCTCACCCAGCACAGGCTCGATGATGATTGCAGCAACCCGGTCCGGCTGTGCATCGGTCAGGAACAGGTTCTGCAGCCCGGTCAGCGCATCCTGAACCGTGATTCCGTCACGGGCCGATGGGAACGGCGCGCGGAAGATATCCGCCGGGAAGGGACCCACGTCCTTTTTGTAAGGGTTGATCTTGCCCGTCATCCCGAGCGTCAGCAGCGTGCGCCCGTGATAGCCGCCGGTAAAGGCGATCACACCGGTGCGCCCCGTCGCACCCCGCGCGATCTTGATGGCGTTCTCGACGGCTTCGGCGCCCGTGGTCACCAGCAGCGATTTCTTGTCGTGATCTCCGGGGGCCAGCGCGTTCAGCTTTTCGGCCAGCGCCACGTAAGGCTCATAGGGCACCACCTGAAAAGACGTGTGGGTAAAGCGATCTTCCTGCGCCTTGGCCGCCGCGATGACGCCGGGGTGCCGGTGACCGGTGTTCAGCACCGCGATGCCCCCCGCGAAATCAATGTAGCGCTTGCCTTCCACATCCCACAGCTCCGCGTTCTCCGCGCGGTCGGCAAAGACCGGTGCCGCGGATGCCACGCCATGCGGCACCGCCGCCTCGCGCCGCGCCAGCAGGGCAGCGTTGCTCTGCTCAACGGGGGTGCTTGCCACCACTTTCATCTTGCGCCGCGGCGCTTTCCGCGGCTTTTTCACGGTGGATTTCGGCTGGGGTGTCTTGACGGTCGTCGCCATGGGGCGCACTCCTTTCGCAGAGGGGATATGGTGTTTAATTTACCGAACTCCCCTTTCTCACCGGTGTCAATCGGCATTCTGTCGATTGATCCTTCTTTAAAGGGAAAAATTGACGAATTGCGCTGGTGCCGGCGCACCCGGATCGTTTAAAAAATCAAACAAAAGCAACGCAGACAGGCCAACGAGGGGACGCGCATGAACATCGGTGAAAAATTGCGCAAGGTCCGGCAGGACCGCGGGCTGTCGCAACGCGAGCTGGCGCAGCGCGCGGGGCTGACCAATGGTACCATCTCCATGATCGAGCAAAACAAGACCAGCCCGTCCGTCGCGTCGCTCAAAAGCCTGCTGGATGCCATCGACGTTTCCATGGCGGAGTTCTTTGCCACTCTCGAAGAGACGCGCCAGAGCCGGTTCTTCTACCTCAAGCACGAATTCACCGAACTGGCGCCGCCCGGACCCGACAGCCAGTTGCTGTCCTTGCGGCAGCTGGGCAATGCCCGGTCGCACAGCCTGCAGGTGCTGCACGAACACTATGCGCCGGGCGCCGATACCGGGCCAGAACTGCTCAGCCACCCGGCGGAAGAAGCGGGCATCGTGATCCGGGGCCAGATCGAAGTGACCGTGGATGACGAGGTCAGCGTGCTGAGCGCGGGTGACGGCTACCTCTTTGACAGCCGTCTGCCCCACCGCTTTCGCAACATCGGTGACGAGCCCTGCGAGATTGTCAGCGCCTCCACCCCGCCCAGTTTCTAAGAAAAAACCCCGGCCACTGAACAGTGACCGGGGCTGGGTATCTTTGGCTTCCATCTTATCTTGGCACGGGCAGCGGGCTGGCGAAGCCCGGCTCGTCCGATGGTATCAGGTTTTCACCGCTTTCGCATCAGTCCCGATCATCGCAGTTGTTGTCGCGTCCCTCGCGGGTCAACAAATAGACAAGCACCGCAACCACCGTCAGAATAGAAAGCCCAAAAACGAAAACGTCTCCCGACATTTCTGGCCTCCTTTCTCGTGGCGTCAGGGAGGGAACGCGGGCTGACCGGCAAAAGTTCCGACCTGCGGGCCGGTCAGTAGTCGTGAACCGGCTTGATCCGGTGCGGCACGGGGAAGCGCAGCGTCAGCACATGGACGTCTCCCTCCCGCTCGCTGGTGATCTGGCCGTTCAATTGCCGGGCGAAAGCGTTGATCAACTGGCTGCCCAATCCTGTCCCGTCCACATCGCGCGCAGGCCCCACTGTATTGCGGATAGTAAAGAGCGCGTGCTCTTCCCCCGATGGCTCCAGCCGGATATCGAGCCGGGCCTGCTGACCGGCCTGCGGCTCACCGATGTATTTCATGGCATTGGTGACCGCCTCCGACACCAGAAGCGTCAAGGGGGCTGCATCATCCGTATCCAGGGCCACTGACGCGTAGCTCTGGCTGACCTTCACCGCCGATCCCGCGGGCAGCCCGACCACCAGAAGCTGGCCGATGATCTCCCCCATCAGCTCGCCCGCATCGACCCGGTCCACGCCATCGGTCTGGTACAGGTTCTTGTGAACCGTCGCCAGGCTCAGGATGCGTTCCTGCAGGCGGCGCAGGACGCGGCGCGCCTCTTCTGTGGGCGCCCGGCGGATCTGCATGTTCATGATGGAGGAGATCAGCTGCAGGTTGTTCTTGACCCGGTGGTGCACCTCTTTCAGCAGGATGCTCTTTTGGCGCAGCGAATCCTCCAGCGAAGCCTCATCGCGGATGATGCTCTCGGCCATGCCCATGAAAGCCTGCTGGATATCAATGAATTCACGGGGCGCACCCGGTCCCATGGCCGTGCGCGGCATCGCGCGGTTGTAGGCAAACAGGCGCATCTGCCGACCCAATTTGCGGATATAGCGGATGGCCAGCCGGTTGATCGACCAGAAGGCCACCACCAGGCTCGCCAGCCACATCAACATGGGCAGAAAAATGCTCAGCGTCTCGCGCGGGCTCACACTTGTCAGCACGTCGGACTGCCGCCAGATGCTCATGGCGTAAAACACATCCGGTACGATCGGTACGACCGCATAGACCCGCGCGGCACCGGCCTCATTCTCGTCCTCAAAGACAGCCGTGCTCTGGCCCACCAGCGCTGTCAGGCTTCGGTTCTGCGGCAAATCGGCCTGGGTGACCAATCGCGCGCGCTCGGAACTGAGCACGTCGCCACTGGCATTGAAAGTCACCAGATCGGACGGCGCCAGTGACACGGGCAAGTCCGGGTGCTCGCGAATGGTGGCAAGCGGCACGGACAGCAGCATGAACCCGCCCGACGCATCGCCTGTGGTGACGGGATTTATCATCACCAGCTCTGCCTGCTGGCTGATCGGCCCGGTCCGGCTCAGCACGATTCCCGGCTCGCCTTCCGACAGCACCACATCAAAGTCCGGATAGGCAGCCATGTCAAAAGCCGTGCCAGCGGAGGAGCAGCGCATCATGCCGCCCGGCGCAATGAACCCCACCATCGAATAAACACCGGAATCGCGCTGATACGCGCGCAGAAATGCGCTGCAGGCCGCATCGTCTTCCCCGAACAATGGCACCACGGCACTCAAGGCGTCGGCAGCGCCGAACGCCTTTTGCACAATGCTGCTTTCGCCGTTGGCAAATCGCTCTGTCAGCCCCAACAGCGAAAGCTCGGTGCTCTCCTGGGCCTGATGGGCGATTTCCCGGGTCTGGACAACCGCGATCAGCCCGAAAGGCAGCAATGCCAGCGACAGGAACACCAGGATGCGAAACGCCAGACCGCGGAACACGTCGCCGTCAAGAAAACCACCGGTCATGGCGCCTGTCCGTCCATGGTTCCGCCGTTAAAAAGAGGACGCCTTGCCAGCGGTCAACACGGACATGGTCGCATCATCGGTCATCTCCAGCGCGTCGTCCTCGTCTAGCTCCAACAGCGCGCTCAGCCGGAGACGCGCCCGGTTCGTACGGCTCTTGATGGTGCCCACGGCAACGCCGCACATCTCCGCCGCCTCTTCGTATGAAAAACCCGATGCGCCAACCAGCAGCAGCGCCTCGCGTTGTTCATCACTCAGCTGCGCAAAGGCATCGCGGAAATCCTTCATCTGCAGCCTGCCGTCGTGGGCGGGCTTCTCGGCGAGCGCTTCGGTATGCACCCCGTCGATGTCAGCGACCTCTCGCTTGGCCTTGCGCCGCGAGGAATAATAGGTGTTGCGCAGGATCGTAAAGAGCCAGGCCCGCATGTTCGTGCCGGGCTGAAATTTCTCGATATTGGTCCAGGCTTTCACCAGCGTATCCTGCACCATATCATCGGCAGTGGCGCTGTTGCGGGTCAGGCTGATGGCAAAGGCACGCATCGCGGGCAGATGTTCTACCAGCGCCTCGCGCGGATCCTCCGCGCTCATTCGGACGGCCCTTTGCCTTGTTCCTGCTCTTTCAGGGCAGCCAGCAGATCTTTGAACCGATCCGGCACCGCCTCTTCCAGCGCCTCCTCGTAGACACGCTTGAGGTTCTCGTCTATCACGCTTTCGCGTTTTTGCTGGGCGCCCGATTGAGCCATATTGCTGCCGATCCTCAATAAACGTAAAAATGCCGTAACTTGCTCGGAACCAAACACCGGGCGGGGCGTTTGGTTCCGACAAAAATCAAAAAAAGGATGATGTATCATGTCTGACATCCCCGCCGCACAGGACGTAAGCGATGAACTCGCGACCGCCCTGCCATATCTGCGGCGCTTTGCCCGCGCCATGACGGGCAGCCAGGACAGCGGCGACCGGTTCGCCGCCGCGGCGCTTGAGGCAATTCTGCTGGACCGCTCCGTTCTGGATGGTACGTCGGTGAGAACGGGGCTTTTCAGGGTGCTCTACGGTATCTGGTCGAGTGCTGGGGCCCCCGTGGATGACGGCGAAACCGGCATTGCGGGCCGGGCACAGAAACACCTGTCAAAACTGACCGCCAACAGCCGCGAGGCGCTTTTGCTGCACAGTATCGAAGGGTTCGATTTTGGCCAGATCGCCGAGATCATCGGCATTGATCAGGCGGAGGCCGAGACCCTCGTGCAGATCGCCCGCCGGGAGATGGCAGACGCGGTGTCAGGCCGGGTGATGATCATCGAGGATGAGGCGATCATTGCGATGGACATCGAAAGCATCGTGGCCGACATGGGACATCTCGTTACCGGAATTGCCCGCACCCGCAATGAGGCGAACCGGCTTGGCGCCGCGGAACGGCCCGACCTGATCCTGGCGGACATCCAGCTGGCCGATAATTCATCGGGCATTGACGCGGTCAACGATCTGCTCGGAAAACTCGGCGATACGCCGGTGATCTTCATCACCGCCTTCCCGGAGCGGTTGCTGACAGGCGACAAGCCCGAGCCCGCCTTCCTGATCTCCAAACCCTACACGGAGGATCAGGTGATCTCGGCGGTGAGCCAGGCGATGTTCTTCTCGTCCACCGAAACGCTCAAGGCCTAAACGAAAAAACGCCCCGCACATCTGCGGGGCGTTTTTGCTAAAGTTTGTTGATGATCTTCAACGTCAGCTCTTGGCGATGGAGCGCAACATCCAGGCAGCTTTCTCGTGGAAGGCAGCGCGCTCGGTTGCCATATCCTCTGTCACCGGATCGCTGTGCTCATCCGCAATCTTGATCAGCGTGTGCAAACGATGGGCAACCCGCTCGTGATCCGCGGCGAGGTCTTCACACATCTCACCGGCTGACTGCGGCGTCTCCGTATCTTGCACCACCGAATTGGCGACAATGGATGACAGGGTTGTCGGTGCCAGCTGACCCAGCGACCGGATCCGCTCGGCCAATTCATCGGCGGCCTCGAACAGGTTGTCGTATTGCGTCTCTGTCAGATTGTGCACCGAGAAAAACAACGGGCCTTCGACGTTCCAATGGATCGCGTGGGTCTTGAACAGCAGACGGTACGTATCCGCCAGCGCGTCCTCAAGACCCTGCGCAATGGCTTCCACTTCTTTCACGCCTGTGTTGATTTCGGTGGTCTCTGGTACAACGTTCAATGCGCTGGACATTTTCAATCTCCTCTTGTGTTTCCGTTACAAGAAGAACCAAGTCACCCCCGTGATCGTTCCAAACTTCGTTAATTTAATTGGCGAAGTGATCGCATTCGCGGGGTGGGTAACTGCTACTCCGCCGCCTCGACCGAGGCTTCGGCAATCAACGGGCCCTGGACCGGGGCGGGCTTCTCGGGCGCGGGCGCCACGTCGGGTCGGCGTTTCTCGATCTCGGCGTTCAGCGCCGCCCCGAGCAACACCAGAAAGCTGCTCAGCCACAGCCAGATCAGCATCGCGATGACCGCCCCGATCGAGCCGTAGACCTCATTGTAATTGCCGAAATGCGCCACGTAGTAAGAGAACCCGATGGACATGATGGCCCAGGACGTGCCCGCCATCACAGCCCCGGGTGTCAGCCATCCGATGCGGATTCCTTTGCGGTTGGGGCCAAAACGGTAGAGCATCCCGATCCCGCCAAAAATCACCACAATCGCGACGGTCCAGCGCAGCATATCAATCAGAAAGCTCGCAACGCCTCCCAGCGGAAAGAACGACAGGGCAACCGGCGTCACCACGATGGTCAACAGCGACACAACCCCCACACCCAGCAGCGACACCGTCAGCAGCAGCGCACGCAAGTAGTGCTTGATGCTCGTCCGTCCCTGCTGCGCGTAAACGAGGTTCAGACCGTGCATCATCGCCCCGACACCCGCGCGCGCGGACCACAGCGCGACGCCGAGAGAGACAATCCCTGCCCAGCCCAGCGTGCCCGAACTGGCACTCACGAGAGCAATAATCTGACGGTTGAGGATGTTGTAGACAGCGTCGGGCATCAACCCGCGCACCTGCTCAAGCTGGCTGATCACAACAACAGGATCAGCGATGAGGCTCAGCACCGCGATCAACGCGGCAAGGGCCGGAAAAACCGACAGCATGGAATAAAAAGCAACCCCGGCCGCAATCAGGCCGAGGTTGTTTTTGGCAATCTGCCCGACCGCTGCGAAGGCAGCAGCGCGGCTGACTGCAAAGCTCACGCGTCGGGGCGACGGCATGTCAGATGGCGACCCTCGATGATTTTGGCCCGGCGATCAGCCAGACGATGAAACCGATAACCGGCAGCACCAACACCAACAGCGTCCAGAGCACCTTGCTCCCCGTCGACGCACCCGATCCGATGATCGACACGATGGCCCAGATGTTCAGGACCAGAATGATAAATCCACCAATTCCTGCGTACTCTAACATATTGCTCTCCTTTGGTCACTTCGCCATGCCAACGCCGGCGATGGCCGCTTGGTTCCATATGTGGCGTCAGTTGTCCTCGATCTCGTCCCGCACCTGACTCCAGGCCATCAGCGCAAAGATCACCGTACCACCGATGATGTTCCCGCTCAGAACCGGCAGGAAAAACCCAAAGATCGCCGTGGCCGCGGACAGATCGCCCATCCAGATCAGCACGGCCATCTCGACCGATCCCGCGACGATATGGGTGAAATCCCCCGCCGCGATCAGCCAGGTAAAGCCGGTGATCACGAGGAACTTGGACCCCTCGGCCTGTGGCAGCATCCAGACAATCAGGGCGACGATCACACCGGCGGGGATACCGCGCCAGAACGACTGGCTGGTGCCCATGCCGGTGGCGTGATGCGACAGATCAACGACCGCCCCCATGATCGCGTCGGGAAAGGCCGGGGTAAAGACAATCAGTGCGGCCACCGCAAAGGCGCCGACCACATTCGCCGCCAGCACGATGCCCCACAGCCGCATCATCTTGCCGAACACCCGCCAGCTTTTGGCCTGCATGACCGGCAGCACCGTGGTGATGGTGTTTTCGGTGAAAAGCTGCATCCGGCCAAGGATCACCGCCAGAAAGCCCAGTGAATAGCCCAGGTTCTCGATCAGATAGCTGCTGGGCTGGTCAGGCAGGTAGGTGCGAAAGATCGCCTCGCCCAGCACCGACAGGCTGATCAGCACGCCCGCGGCGATGCCCGACCAGATCAGCGACCGCTCAGGCCGGGCCATCTCCTCCTCGCCCTCGCGGCGAATGACCTCATAGATCAGCTTGGGCGCCAGTCCGATGGCTTCCTGGACCGAGGCTTCGTTCTGAACCGCCTCGTTGTGGTGGGGACCTGTCTGGCTCATCTCTCTCTCCGGCTTTGCGAAACCGTGACCTAGCGCGCGGCAACCGCTTCTCCACCCGCGCTTGGCGCGCAAAAGCCGCGGCGCGCACTTGCCAAGCCGCCGCGCGGGTCGCACAACACGTCTCATGTCCCGGACCGACCGCCTTTCTGATGCCATTGACACCCGCCGCGACGCGCTGACAGCGCTCGCCCGCGATCTCATCCGCATCCCGACGCTGAACCCGCCGGGCGATTGCTACCGCGACATCTGCGACCTGTTGGCCGCGCGGCTGGCTGACCGCGGCTTTGCCACCCAGCTGATCCGGGCGACCGGTGCGCCGGGCGACAGCGACCGCTACCCGCGCTGGAACGTCATCGCCCGGCACGAAGGGACCCGGCCGGGCGACTGCGTGCATTTCAACGGCCACACCGATGTGGTCGAGGTCGGTCAGGGCTGGACACGCGATCCTTTCGCAGCCGAGATCGACGAGGGCCGGATCTACGGTCGCGGCGCCTGCGACATGAAAGGCGGGCTGGCCGCGGCGATCATCGCAGCGGAAACCTTCATCGACACGCATCCCGATTACGCAGGCGCCATCGAAATCTCCGGGACGGCGGATGAGGAATCGGGCGGCTACGGCGGCGTCGCCTACCTCGCGGAACAGGGCTTTTTCGACCCGGCCCGGGTGCAGCACGTCATCATCCCCGAACCCTTGGGCACCCATCAGATCTGTCTGGGCCACCGCGGCGGCTGGTGGGCGGAGATCGAAACCCACGGAGAGATCGCCCACGGCTCCATGCCTTTCCTCGGTGACTGCGCGGTCCGCCACATGGGCGCGGTCCTGCAGGCGTTCGAGACACAGCTTTTCCCGGCCCTGGCCAGCCGCCACACGGAGATGCCCGTCATCCCCGACGGCGCGCGCAACGCCACGCTGAACATCAACAGCATCCACGGCGGCCTGGCGGAGTTCACGCCGGATGACACCTCCCTGCCCGCCCATTGCGTGCCCGACAGCTGCCGCATCACCATCGACCGCCGCTTCCTGATCGAGGAACCGCTGGACGCGGTGCGGGCCGAGATTACCGACCTGCTCGACGATCTGAAAGCCACCCGCCCGGACTTCGACTACACCCTGACGGAGCTCAACACCGTGCTGCCGTCCATGACCGACCACACAGCCCCCGTGGTCCGCACCGTCAGCGAGGCGATCCACCGCGTCACGGGCCGCACGGCGGCCTATGTTGCCTCGCCCGGCAGCTACGATCAGAAACACATCGACCGCATCGGCAAGCTGAAGAACTGCATCGCCTACGGGCCGGGTGATCTGGAACTTGCCCATAAACCGGATGAATACATCGACATTGATGATATGCTGGAAAGCGCAAAGATCATGGGAGCGGCGCTGCAGATCCTGCTGCTCCCCACCGAAGAACAAGGGACACCATGACACATCTTATCCACCGCCTCGCCGCCACGACAGCCCTTGCCCTCTGCGTGGGCACGGCCAGCGCCCAGACCGATCTCACCGTCGCCGTGCAGCTGGAGCCGCCGCATCTGGATCCCACCTCCGCCGCCGCAGGCGCCATCGACACCGTCCTCTACTCCAACGTCTTCGAAGGGCTCACCCGCTTCATGGCCGACGGCTCAGTCGTGCCGGGCCTGGCCGAAGCGTGGGAGATCTCGGACGACGGGCTCACCTACACGTTCACCCTGCGCTCCGGCGTCACCTTCCATGACGGCACCACCATGGACGCCGAGGATGTGAAATTCACCCTCGACCGGATCCTCGCCGAGGACAGCGCCAACGCGCAAAAGGCGCTCTACACCGCCATCAGCGCCTTGGAGGTCACAGACCCGCTCACCGTCCGGCTCACCCTGTCGGAACCCAACGGCAACCTGCTCTTCAACCTCGCCTGGGGCGACGCGGTGATCGTCGCGCCCGAAAGCATCGAGGGCATCAAGCAACAGCCCATCGGCACCGGCGCCTTCAAATTCGTGAACTGGGTCCAGTCCGACCGCATCGAGCTTGCCCGCAACGAGGACTACTGGGGCACGCCCGCAGCCCTTGAGGCGGCAACCTTCAAATTCATCTCCGACCCCACCGCCGCCTTTGCCGCCGTGATGGCGGAGGATGTGGATTACTTCTACGCCTTCCCCGCGCCCGAGAACCTCGTGCAGTTCGAGGCCGATCCCCGCTTTCAGGTGCTCGTGGGCTCGACCGAGGGCGAGACGATCCTCTCCATCAACAACGCACAGGCCCCCTTTGATAATCCGCTGGTGCGGCAGGCCGTGGCCCACGCCATCGACCGGCAGGCGATCATCGACGGCGCGATGTTCGGCTACGGCACCCCCATCGGCACCCATTTCGCACCGCACAACCCCGCCTACAAGGACCTGACCGCGCAGTCGGCCTACGATCCGCAAAAGGCCCGCGACCTGCTGGCCGAAGCCGGCCTGCCCGACGGGTTCGACACCACGCTGCACCTGCCGCCCCCTTCCTACGCCCGCCGCGGCGGCGAGATCATCGCCGCCCAACTGGCCGAGGTCGGCATCACCGCCCGGATCATCAACGTGGAATGGGCGCAATGGTTAGAAAGCGTGTTTCGCGGCAAGGATTTCGGCCTGACCATCGTCAGCCATACCGAACCGATGGACATCGGGATCTACGCCAACCCCGATTACTACTTCCAGTACGACAACGCTGATTTCCAGTCCCTGATCACCAAGCTCAACGCCACCACCGACCCGGAGGCCCGCACCGCCCTCATGGGCGAGGCGCAGCAGATCATCGCGGATGACTACGTGAACGGCTACCTCTTCCAGCTGGCGCAGATCTCGGTTGCCAGTGCAGACCTCCGCGGTCTCTGGGCCAACGCACCCACGCAGGCCACCGACCTTACGGGCGTCAGCTGGGCCAGGTAATCACCATCGGGGGGACCGGTCGGTCGCCGGGGCCAGCGCATCCGCACCGGCCCGCCCCCCGCACGCTCCAGCACTGCACGCCGCTCAGATGACGGCGCCGTCGCCCCTGACCGCGCGCCATGGTAGGGGACAGATGATGCAGGATGCTCATGACACAGCGCAGGTTGCCGCTGGCAACAACGCCGATCTCTGCGCCGCCATCATGACGGCGCACGGTCTGCGTTTCGAGCGCGACGCATCTGCGTTCCTGTGCCTCGACGCCCCGCCGCCCTACTACCCGAACATGATCACGCTCGATCCGGCGATCCCCCTAGCCTACCAGCGCAAGGCGATGGAGGTCGCCAGCGTCAAAGACAGCTTCTCGTCCCTCGACGGCGCCGCATTGGGGCTGCAACTCCTGTTCGAGGCATCGTGGATCTGGTCCGAACCAAAGGCGCACACCATGCCCGCGGGCTGGCACCGGATCAGCACCACGGCCGAACTCTCGGCGTGGCACAGCGCATGGCGCGGCGACGGGGCCGCATCGACACCGGTGATCTTTCCACCGGCCTGCCTGAACAACCCCGACCTCGCCTTCCTCGCGCGCGCATCGGGCACCCGGATCCAAGCTGGCTGCATCGCCAATCTCTCCGAAGATGCCGTGGGCCTGTCCAACGTCTTTTCCGGGGCCCCCGATGACGGTCGTTTGTACCCGGAGGCGCTGGCTGCGGCCTCGACCGTCGGACAGGGTCGCCCGGTCGCAGGCTACGAGTGCGGAGAAGATCTGGACGCGGCGCGCGTGGCAGGTTTTCGCGACATCGGCCATCTTCGCGTCTGGATACGACCACCGGCGTGACCCGACAGCTGGCCGATCAGACCCGGCCTCGACGCCGAAAGTCTCCGGGCCGTCGTCGCCATCACCCAGATCCGCAACGCGCCAGCCTTCCGTCACCCACCCGCTGACCCGTGTCTAAAGCACCGAATCACATCGCGATCAGACACGCCCGGGCCGCCCGGATTTGAGACCGCAAGGCTCACTCCTCCACAAGTGTTACACACGGCACTGCAGCATCTAAACATACGCATGCGTATTGCTTTTGCGGCAAGTGGTTTGAAACAACCGATCTCCCTTATGGCCCGTAAATTCGCGCCGCTTTTTTGGGCATTCGCTTGAGGATCCTCTACTTTTGCGTGTATGGTGCCGGTATTCTGCCGCGCCTCACCTCCGGTTGAGGCATCCTGCAAGACAAGACCTCTCTGGACGAAAGGAGTCTGCCTTGACCGACATCGAACAGCGCGCATCTCAACTTCAGACACGCATCGCCGGTGCCTCTTATCAAGAGCGCATCGCGCTGCAACCACAGCTCGACCGGGTCATCAGCACCCTCAAGGCGCAGGGTCACCCCGTGCCCTCAAAGCTGAAACGTCTGGGCGACAAGCTCCGCGACGAAGCCATGGACGATATGTTCGACAACATGCCCGTCTGACCGGGCGGCGGCGTGGCCGCGCCGAGGGTGGCAAACCACCGCGCGCCCCCGTCACACCGCGTCAACGAACAGATACGTGCGCCATGTTAATCCCGGTCATGCCGACACGGGCACCGACGCAATACCGCTGAAATACCGACGTTATACCGACGCGGCATCCCCCTTGTTTTCAGGCGTTAACCGCCGATTCGCCGTTTAGGCCACCCTCGGGCCACCGACCGTTGCGTCAACACGCCCACCCGGTCCTTGATCGCGTCCCGCACCGGCCCGTCCCGCGGAGCATCGCGCAGGGTGGTGAACCAATGCTCGGGCGGGTTCTTGCCGCGCCGGTTCCCGTCAAAGCGCAGCCCGCGCAGCACCGCCTCCGCCGCCTCCGGCAGCCGCTCCGGGATCGCATGGCCGTTCAGCGTTCCCCAGACCCCGGTCCAAAGCCGTCCAACCGACCACGGGTTATAGCCGCCACCCCCCAGCACCAAAAGCCGCGGCGCCATACCCATCAAAGCGGACACCACGGCCCAATGCGCATTATTGCTGAGCGACAGATGCGCCAGCGGGTCTTCCTCGACCCCATCCGCGCCACACAGCAGCACCACCGCATCGGGACGAAAGGCCGCCACCTGCGGCACGATCAGCGCCTCCTGGATGAAGCCCATCTCACTGTCGTTCAGCCCCCGCGGTACCGGCAGGTTGAGTGCGGCTCCCCCCGCATCATCGGCCAGCACACCGGTCCGCGGCCACAGCCCCTCTTCGTGCACCGAGATCATCAGACAGTCGGGATCACCATGAAATCCGACCGCCACGCCATCACAATGATGCGCGTCAATATCCACATAGGCGATGCGCCGCACCCCGCTCCGCCGCAGGCTCAGCATCGCCAGCACCGGGTCATTGAGATAGCAGAAACCGTTGGCGCGGTCCGGCATGCCGTGGTGCGTTCCGCCCGGCGGGTTGTAGATCACTCCGCCCTCGCGCAGCAGTTCACCGGCAAGCAGCGATCCCCCCGCAGCGGTGGCAGGCCGCCGGTAGATCTCGGGGTACACCGGGTTGGTGACAGAGCCCAGATTGTGCCGCGCAAGATCGACCTCCGTCGCCACCTGTGCCGCCTCAACCCTCTGTAAAGCCGCGAGATAATCGGGCGTATGCCAGACCTCCAGCGCCTTGGGCTTGGCCCGCGGCGCGAGGATGAACTGCGCCCGCGGCAACCATCCCAGCGCCCGGCTCAGATCCATCACCGTGCTCACCCGCGGCACCCGCAGCGGGTGCCAGCGACCATAGCTGGAATGGCGGAAGATCTCCGCGCCGATAAACCGGGGGGTGTCCATGACGCATCAGGTAACCCGGCGCAGAGCCTCAGCAAGCCCACCGCGACAGGGCGGCCGAAACATCGTGCTGCCCGCCGCGACCCGCGCCCCCGGCCCCAGGCCGGGCAGCCACCGCGCCCCCTCGATGGGGGCAAGGGGGCTTCCCCCTCCTCCACCAACCCCTCCGACCGCACGCCCGCTGAAAGGAGATTAACCTCCCCCGCCAAACACGCTACCCTCGCCCGGATGCTGCAGTACACGATCAAACGTCTGGCCTCTCTGGTGCTGAGCCTCGCGGCAGCCTCGCTCATCATCTTCGCGCTGATCGAAGTGGCCCCCGGTGATCCCGCCTCCTTCATGCTGGGCCTCGGTGCACAACCCGAAACCCTCGCCGCCCTGCGCGCAGAGCTGGGTCTCGACGTGCCCAAACTTCAGCGATATCTGAACTGGGTCGGCGGCATGCTGACGGGGGATTTCGGCACCTCCTACACCTACCGCACACCCGTCGCCGGGATGGTCGCGGACCGGATCAGTGTCTCGCTGCCGCTGGCGCTCTATGCGCTGACACTCTCCGTGCTGATCGCCTTTCCCGCGGGGATCTTTGCTGCCGCGCGCCGGGGCCGCACGGGCGATCTGGTCGTGACCGGCGCTACCCAACTGGGCGTAGCGCTGCCCAACTTCTGGTTTGCCATGATGCTGGTGCTGGTCTTCGCGATCCAGGTCCGCTGGTTCCCCGCGGGCGGCTTTGCCGGCTGGGAAAACGGCCTCACGCAAGGACTTAGCTCCCTGACCCTGCCCGCCATCGCCCTCGCCCTGCCCCAGGCCGCGATCCTCACACGGGTCATGCGCTCCTCCCTGCTCGATGTGCTGGGCGAGGACTATATCCGCACCGCCCGCGCCAAGGGGCTCTCCGCCCGGCAGGCCATCTGGCGCCATGGGTTGCGCAACGCCATGATCCCCGTGCTGACGCTCATCGGGCTGCAGTTCTCCTTTCTCTTTGCGGGCACCATCATCATCGAGCAGGTCTTCTACCTGCCGGGTCTCGGGCGGCTCATCTTCCAGTCGATCTCCGCCCGCGATCTCATCGTGGTGGAGAGCGTCGTCATGCTTGTCGTCTTCGCCGTGATCCTCATCAACTTCCTCGTGGATCTCGCCTATGCCGCGGTCGATCCACGGCTGAGATCCCGCCGGTGAGCCGCACGCTGATCCTTGGCGCCACGCTCACGGCACTCTTCGTGGGCATGGCACTTCTGTCCTTTGCCTGGACCCCCTTCGATCCCGGCACGCTCGACATCCCGGCCAAGCTGCAACCACCGGGCGGCGTACACCCTTTTGGCACCGATCACCTTGGCCGCGACATCCTCAGCATGATCATGGTCGGCACGCGCACCTCGCTGGGGGTGGCCCTGCTGGCACTGGCAATCGGCCTGGGGTTCGGGGTGCCGCTTGGGCTGGCCGCCGCGATGCACAAGGGCCGCTGGCTCGACGAGGCGATCATGCGCGGCAACGACATCGTCTTTGCCTTCCCGCTGCTGGTCATGGCGATCCTGATCACAGCCGTCTTTGGCCCCTCCGCCACCAATGCGATCATCGCCTTCGGCATCTTCAACATCCCCGTCTTCGCCCGCGTCACCCGCGGCGCGGCCCTGCCCCTGTGGGAGCGGGAGTTCATCCTGGCCGCCCGTGTCGCAGGCAAATCGCGTGCCCGGATCTCGGTCGAGCATATCCTGCCCAACGTGCTGAACATGCTCATCGTTCAAGGCACCATCCAGTTCGCCCTGGGCATTCAGGTCGAAGCAGCCCTCAGCTTCGTGGGCCTCGGTGTGCAGCCTCCCACCCCCTCGCTCGGGCGCATGCTGGCGGACGCCCAGACACTGGTCACACTCGCGCCGCATCTGGCCATCGTGCCGGGTGTCGCCATCATCGGCATCGTTATGGGGCTGAACCTGCTGGGCGATGGTCTGCGCGACCGGCTCGACCCCCGGCTGCGGGAGATCCACGGATGAGCCTCCTTCAGATTGACGACCTATGTGTTGACATCAACGACACGACCCTGCTCAGGCACGTCAGCCTGACCGTCGCCCCGGGCGAGATCCTCGCCATCACTGGCGAGAGCGGGTCCGGCAAATCCCTCACCGCGCTGGCCATTTTGCAGCTGCTCCCCCCCGGCGCGCGGACTACAGGCCGCATCACCCTCGCAGGGACGCCACTGACTGACCTGCCGGAGCCTGCGCTCTGCGCCATCCGTGGCCGCGACATCGGCATGGTCTTTCAGGAACCCATGACCGCCCTCAACCCCGTGCACACCATCGGGCGGCAAGTGGCCGAGACCATTCGTTTGCATGAGGGCGCGACCGCCGCCGAGGCCGCCAGCCGCGCCCGTGAGGTGTTGACCCGGGTTGGCCTGCCGCCCGACCGCTTCCCGCTCAGCCGGTACCCGCACGAGCTGTCAGGAGGGCAACGCCAGCGCGTTGTCATCGCCATGGCCATCGCCCTGCGTCCCCGGCTGCTGATCGCCGATGAGCCCACGACAGCGCTCGACGTCACCACGCAGGCACAGATCCTGTCCCTGCTCCGGGGCCTCGTGACCGAGATGGACATGGGCCTGATCCTCATCACCCATGACCTCGCCGTTGTCGCGGGACTGGCCCATCGCCTGGCCGTCATGTGCCAGGGCGAGATTGTCGAGACCGGGCCGACGGAGCAGGTCCTGGGCCAGATGCAGCACCCCTATACCCGCGCGCTTTTTGCCGCCTCGACCCACCGGGTCGCGCTGCCGCCGCCACCGCCGCCGGAACCGCTCTTGACCGTAGAAAACCTGCACCTTTCCTACCGGCTGCCGCGCCCCGGACTTTTCCGTCCACCGGATCTGCTCAAGGCCGTCAGGGGCGTGGATTTTACCCTCCTTCGGGGTGAGCGGCTCGGGCTGGTGGGAGAGAGCGGGTGCGGCAAATCCACCCTCACCAGGGCATTGCTGGGGCTGGAACGCCCCGACCGGGGCAGCATCACCTTCGGCGGCCGCCCGGTGTTGTCGGATGGCAAGCCCGACCGCGCCGTCCGCCGCCAGATGCAGGTGGTCTTCCAGGACCCCTTTGGCAGCTTCAACCCGCGCCACCGGGTGGCCCGTCTGATCACCGAGCCCTTGCATCTGCTGGCAGAGCCGCCCACCGGCGCCGACCGCGACCGTGCGATCGCCGAGGCACTCACCGCCGTGGGCCTGCGGCCCGAGGATGCCAACCGCTACATCCACAGCTTTTCGGGCGGTCAGCGCCAACGCATCGCCATTGCCCGCGCGCTCATCATCCGGCCAGAGCTTATCCTCTTTGACGAGGCGGTCTCGGCCCTCGATGTCTCGGTGCGGGCGCGCATTCTCGATCTGATCGCGGGGCTCTGCCGCCGCTACGGCCTGGGGTATCTCTTTGTCTCCCACGACCTCGGCGTCGTCCGCTCCGTCACCGACAGGGTCATGGTCATGCAAGCGGGTCGGATCGTCGAAGAGGGCCCGACCGAGGCAATCTTTACTGAGCCTCAACATCCTTACACCAAACTGTTGATCGCAGCCGCCCCCCGGCTGCCTGAACCGAGGACCGAGCTGACAGATGCGCCCCCCGTCTGATCCACCGCCCGCGGCGTGCTCCGCCACGCATCGGTACTGGCATGGATAAGCTCGCGCTCACCCCGATCACTCAGGCACAGCATAGTGAGGATGCACTGGATCTGGCCATACGTGCCGCGGATTACGTCACGCTGGAGGTTGGTCACATCCCGGATGCGGCTTTCATCCACGGGTTTTTCACCGCCGCCCCTCCGGGACTGGGGCCGCAGGACCTGCAGCATTTCGCGATGATGGAGGAAACGGCCATGGCGGGCATGGTCTGTATCGCCGCGGGCTACGAGTACCCTACCGACTGGTGGATCGGCCTGATGTTGCTGGATCCTGCATTTCGCGGGCGCGGGATTGGCCGGGTTATGCTAGAGTTGATCCGGGGACGAGCCCGCGAGGCCGGCGTCGGTGCGCTCAAGCTTGCGGTGCTGGAGGCCAACACACGTGGCACCAAATTCTGGCTGCGCGAGGGCTTTCTGCCACATCGCTACGCTGCCGCAACACCGGACAGCGACGGTCATAACAGATGGGTGCTCGCCCAAACGCTCTGAGGGGGAGAGAACATGCGACTGACCGGAAAAACAGCCATCGTCACGGGGGGTGCATCGGGCTTTGGCGCGGGCATCGTGCGCAAATTTACCGCCGAGGGCGCGCGCGTCATGATCGCCGACATCAACACCGCCGGTGCCCGCAGCCTCGCGGATCAGATGGGGGATCATGCGCTGGCGGCGGAGGTCAACGTGGCTGACGGCGCCTCCGTCGATGCGATGGCGCGGCTGGCGTTCGACAGCTGGGGCCATGTGGACATTCTGGTGAACAACGCGGGCGTCACGCATCTGCCCGCAGATCTGGAAACAGTGACGGAGGAAGACTTCGACCGGGTGCTCGCCGTCAACGTCAAATCAGTCTATCTGACCGCGCGGGCATTTGTCCCCCATATGAAGGAGCGGGGCGCGGGTGCTGTGCTCAACGTCGCCTCCACCGCCGGGGTCAGCCCGCGCCCACGGCTCAGCTGGTACAACGCCTCCAAAGGCTGGCTGATCACCGCGACCAAGGCGATGGCGGTCGAACTGGCCCCCCACGGCATCCGCGTCAACGCGCTGAACCCCGTGGCCGGAGAGACACCGCTTCTGAAATCCTTCATGGGGGAGGACACGCCGGAGATGCGCGCAAAGTTCCTGTCCACCATCCCGCTGGGCCGGTTTTCCACACCGCAGGACATGGGTAACGCGGCGTGCTTTCTATGCTCGGAGGAGGCGTCGATGATCACCGGCGTCGCCATGGAAGTCGACGGAGGGCGTTGCATATGACGCCCGTGAACCTCGCCGAAAAACTCAGCCGGATCACCACCCATTGGGATCCGCATGTGGTGGCGGACTACAACGACAATGACGTCATGGTCGTTCGGTTCCAGGGCGCGTTTCCGTTTCATCTGCACGAGGATACGGATGATTTCTTTCTGGTGCTGGAGGGGGAGATGACAATGGATCTCGACGGCAGCAGCCATCCCGTCAAAGCGGGCGAGATCTTTGTCGTGCCCAAGGGTGTCACCCATCGCCCGCGGGCGGAGGCGGAGTGTCAGGTGCTGCTGATCGAACCCAAGGGCGTGCCCAACACCGGCGACCCCGCGACCGCCGCTGCAAAACCGAGGATCTGAGGCGCCGCCGCCCCAGCCACAAAAATCCGCGTCGTGCGATCCATGCGAACACCCCATTGAGAGACGCAAGACTTTAAGGCACCCTGCGTGCAATGCGCCTTGCACAGAGCACCCGATATGATCCCCGGCCCCCGCAATCTGATTACCGACATTCCCGGCCTGAAGGTCGGTAACGCGCAGGATGCCTTGCTGAAATCAGGGACGACGGTGCTGACGGCGGATCGACCCTTTACCGCCTCCGTCCATGTGATGGGCGGCGCCCCCGGCACGCGGGAGACGGATCTGCTGGCCCCTGACAAGACAGTTGAGGATATCGATGCGCTGGTGCTGTCCGGCGGCTCGGCCTTCGGGCTCGATGCCTGCGGCGGGGTAGCGGCGGCCCTGCGCGCGGCGGGGCGCGGCTTTCCCGTGGGGCCCGTGCACGTGCCCATCGTGCCCGGGGCCATCCTCTTTGATCTGCTGAACGGCGGCGTAAAGGACTGGGACGACAACCCCTACACCGCCCTTGGACGCGCGGCCTTTAAGGCCGCATGCGCGGACTTCAACCTGGGCAGCCATGGCGCGGGAACCGGCGCGCTGACCGGCACATTGAAAGGCGGGCTGGGTTCCGCCTCGCTGATCCTCCCCGATGGCACCACCGTCGGCGCGCTGGTCGCGGCCAACCCGGTGGGCGCTGTGACGACGCAGGGCAACCGGCATTTCTACGCTGCCCCCTTCGAGATCGACGGCGAGTTCGGCGGGTTGGGTCCTGATCCCTCCACGGGGCTGGGGCGGGACATGAGCAATGCCAAGGCCGAGGCGTTTGCGGCATTGGCCAATACCACCATCGCCATCGTGGCCACGGACGCGCGGCTCAGCAAATCCCAGTGTCACCGCGTTGCCGTGGCCGCCCATGACGGGATCGGGCGCGCCTGCGTCCCGGCACACACGCCCGCCGACGGCGATCTGGTCTTTGCCGTCTCCAGCCGCGACCGCGAGGCGGGCGACACCGCGCTGATCGGCCATGCCGCCGCGCTCTGTCTGACCCGCGCGATTGCCCGCGCGGTCTTCGAAGCCAGCGCGGCACCGGGCGATCTGCTGCCCTGCTGGCGAGATCTGAGCTGATAGGCAACGGTACCTGAGCAGTGTCGCTGCATCCCAAAGAGGCGTAAAGACGCCCACCGAGACGGGCAAAAGACAGACGACTCTGGGCCTCAGATCCGGCCCGGCCCGTGCAGTTCGACGATCTTGCGTTCCTGCTCCAGCGCGCTCATCACAGTTGTAAAAATGCCTTCGGCATCGACGCCTGCGTTGCGGTACATCTCGGCCGGGGCCGCCTGATCAATGAACCTGTCCGGCAGGCAGAGCGTCCGAACCCGGCAGCCGTGATCAAGGAACCCGTGCCCCGCCATCGCCTGCAGCACCATTGCACCGAACCCACCCTGCGCGCCCTGTTCGACCGTGATCAGCGCCTTGTGGGTCAGCGCCAGCCGCGCGATTAAATCCATATCCAGCGGTTTGGCAAAGCGCGCATCGGCGATGGTCGCGTCAATGCCTTCGGCCTCCAAAAGGGTGGCAGCGGTTTCGCACTCGCCGAGCAGCGTGCCCAGTGACAGGATCGCCACATCGCCGGAGCCTTCGCGGATCATCCGGCCTTTGCCGATCTCCAGCACCTTGCCTTGCGCGGGCAGTTCCGCCCCGGTGCCGTTGCCCCGCGGATACCGGAAAGCAATCGGCCCGCTGTCATGCGCGGCGGCAGTGGCGACCATATGTTTCAGCTCCGCCTCATCGGCGGCGGCCATGACCACCATGCCCGGCAGCGCGCCCAGATACCCGATGTCGAAGGCCCCTGCGTGCGTGGCACCATCCGCCCCCACCAGCCCTGCGCGGTCGATGGCAAAACGGACCGGCAGCCCCTGCAGGGCCACATCATGCACGACCTGGTCATAGCCGCGCTGCAGAAAGGTCGAATAGATTGCACAGAAGGGTTTTAGCCCCGCTGCTGCCATCCCGGCGGCAAAGGTCACCCCGTGCTGCTCGGCAATACCCACGTCAAAGACCCGCCCCGGAAAGCGCTTGGCCATCCGGTCCACGCCGGTTCCGCCGGGCATGGCCGCGGTCACCGCGACTACGCGTGGATCGCGGGCTGCTTCTTCGGTGAGCGCGTCACCGAACACGCCCGTGTAAGACGGCGCGTTGGCCTTAGCCTTGGCCTGCACGCCGGTGTCCACGTCGAATTTCGCGACACCGTGGTATTTGTCAGCGGAGCCCTCGGCGGGCGCGTATCCCTTGCCCTTGACCGTACAGCAATGGATCAGAACCGGGCCGGTCGCGCGGGTCTTGGCCGCACGCAACACGCTCAGCAGCTGGCCTACGTCGTGGCCGTCGATGGGTCCGATGTAGTCAAAGCCCAGCTCTTCGAAAAACGTCCCCCGGCTCTCCAGCCCGGTCACCATCTCGCGGGCGCGACGTGCTCCCTCGCGCACCGGTTTGGGGGCCATTTGCTCCATCCCCTCGGCCATGGCCACCAGACCACCGAAGGGCCCGCGTTTGGTCAGGTCCGACAGGCTGGACAGATAGGAGGACATTGCGCCCACGGGCGGGGCGATCGACATCTCGTTGTCGTTGAGGATCACAAAGAGCCTGCGGCCTTCGGCACCCGCGTTGTTCATCGCCTCATAGGCCATGCCCGCGCTGATCGACCCGTCACCGATCACCGCGACAGCATCGCCCGTCGGCTGGCCCATGTCGCGCCCCACCGCAAAGCCGAGCGCTGCGGAAATCGACGTACTGGAATGCGCGGCTCCAAAGGGGTCGTATTCGCTCTCGCTGCGCTTGGTGAAGCCCGAGAGCCCCCCGCCCTGCCGCAGCGTGTGCATCCTGTCGCGCCGCCCGGTCAGGATCTTGTGCGGATAGCACTGGTGGCCCACGTCCCAGATCAGCTTGTCCCGCGGTGTATCAAAGACCGCGTGCAGCGCCACGCTCAGCTCCACCACGCCGAGGGAGGAGCCCAGATGCCCGCCCGTCTGGCTGACAGCGTCTATGACTTCGCTGCGCAGCTCATCCGCAAGCGTCGCAAGCGCGCTGTCGGTCAGCTGCCGCAGATCGGCAGGGCCCGCAATACGGTCCAGTGTCGGTGTGTTCGGGTGGGTCATGGCGCACATCTCCGTTTGTGTGGGGGGAGCGGCGGGCGTTTGCCAAAGCCCTGGTCGCCGCTCGACCCGAAAAAGAAAAGGCGCCGCATTCGGGTGACCCCGAGTGCGACGCCAGGTTCCTGTAGCCAACAGGAAGGGAACCGGGGTTTTTAGGCCCCGCTGCCCGGACCCAGGAAGCCAGGGGTCCGTGCGCGGCTGGGGCGGGGGGCGACGGGTGCCGCCCGACGCCTCATTCGTAGACCGGCGCCTCCGTCGTCGCGAGCTCGGGCCAGTCTGCAATCACGTTCATTCCCTGCAGCGGGCGCTGATAGCCCTTGTGGCAGGTCTTGCACGCAGCCTTCGGGGCATCGGCATAGATCGGGCCGAGCCGTTCCGGCGGATATTCATCTTCCAGCGGGATGAGATACTCCTGGTTCATCTCGATCACCATCTGACGGCCCAGCAGCGCCGTCGCCCACTGAGGCGTGTGCTGTTCGGGGTCGTAGAAGGCGCGGGAGTTGTGGCAGAAGACACAGTTCACCCCGAGCGAGTTGGAGAAGTAGTTCATCAGCGAGTAGGTCATCTCCGTCTTCTGGATGGAGGCGACGTCCTCGTCGTTGGGGATCCCTGGCACACGGCTTTCCAGATCGTGGACATTCACCGGCTCGTAGTCGGTCAGGTACACTTCCAGCGCGTTGGAGGGCAGCGAGGTGAACTGGCTGGCCGTGGTCGCGCGGTTCTGCACCGACGCCCAGCCGCCCGCCGCCTCGTTCACCGGGCTGATACGGAACCAGATCTCCGAGGGTACATTTTCGCCGCGGTGGCAGGTGTAGCAGTTCACGCCCACTTCCTCGACTGCATTGACGTGACCGCTCCAGTTCTCGTTGATGTTCTGCGTCATCTGGATCATCCGGCGCGACACGATCTTGGTGTAGAGATTATCCTCGCCGTAGGTTTCCAGATCGCCTTCGCCGTGACAGTAGACGCAGCCCTGCTCGGGCGAGACCCACTGCGTCATGGCCGTCATGACCCGGTTGAAGTTGTCCTCCGTCAGATCGCCGAGCACCTGCACATTCTCGTAGATGTCACGGGCCAGCGGCTCGTCGCCTTCGGGAATGTAAGGCTCCTCGGTATAGTAATCCTCGATCGTCGGATCCTCTTGCAGCCGGACCAGATTGAACTCGGGCACCGACATGCCCGTGCCGCGTGGACCAGTCTGCAGCGACGCGGTCTGCAGCGGGTTGCCGAAGGTCACCACCATGGCCGCCACAAAAACAGCTGCACCGATCACCCCGATCAGGATTGCCGGACCGAAGATGTTGGTCGGGTTATCCGCGTTCCATTTGTCGAACCACTTGGGCAGCATGATCAGTCCTCCTTCCCGATGAAGGCTTCGTAGGAGCCGTAGTCTTCGTAGCCGTAGGAGCCGTCATACATCGGTGCGAAGTTGTGCTCCTGCGCCCAGATGAACCAGTTGTCGACGACCGTCCCGGTCAGCAGGATCCCGATCCCGCCTGTGATGGGCGTCAGAACCGCGAACCACCAGGCCCAGCGGTGGATACCTTCCATGGTGGCATTAAAGCCCATGGTCCAGCGCCAGAAGAGGGCCGCACGTTCGGTGGCTGTCCCGCGGTCGTAGATCTGTTCCAGCTCCCGGTCGCCGCCGTAGCGGGTCACTGCGAGGATCGTGCCGCCGTGCATGCAGAAGAGCAGCACAGAGCCATAGAGGAACACGATCGAGAGACAGTGGAACGGGTTGTAGTAGAGGTTGCCGTAGCGGATCGAGAACGCCGTGGTCCAGTCAAGGTGCGGGAAGATGCCATAAGGCACTGCTTCGCTCCATGATCCCATCAGAACCGGCCGGAAAAGACCCAGCACCAGGAACAGCCACACCGCAGCGGCAAAGCCCCAGAAGATGTGCTTGCCCATCTTGTGTTGTTGCGCCAGCAGATAGGCCCGCAGCAACCAGGTCAGCACAGACACCAGCAGAAAGAAGCTGGCGATGATGTACCACCCGCCCTCATCCAGCGGCGGGATCGACAGACCATACTCAGGCGACGGCGGCTCAAGCGCGAGCCAGAAGAGCTGCCGGATGAACTGCGGGATCGAATAGCCGACCTGCGCCAGCATGTTGAAGCCAACGATGACGAACCACGCGATGCCTGTCGCAAAGGCCACCAGCGTCGTCCAGCCGACATAGTAGGGTCCGAGTTGCGCGTTTCCGAAGAGGCCGACCAGGGTGTTGAACCGCGGCTTGCCGACGCGTTCCTCCATCATGTTGTTGCCCTGATCATCCATGCCCCATTCGGGGTTCCCCTGGACCTGCACCTGGGTGAAGATGTTCTGGTATTCAGGAAAAGCCATGCTCACATCCCTCCCGTGATCGAGGTGGAGGTCGAGGTGCCGATGGGCTCACCCCAGATCGGCAGTTCCAGCCACCAGTTCCACCATTCGGGCCAACCCGCTGTCCAGACAGGACCGGAGATGATGATGCAGACCGCGGACCATAGCCCTGCGTTAATCGCCAGCAGATAGCCCACACGGTGGATGCCCAGCGTGCCCACCGAATAGCCGATGAAATCGCGAAAGAAGGTGTCTTCGTGATCGGGCGTCTTGGCCTCTTCGCCCTTCTCAGGATTACAGGCCGACAGGATCAGCCCGCCGTGCAGCGCCAGCGCCAGCGTTGTCGTAAAGAACAGCGTGACGGCCAGCATATGCGCCGGGTTGTAGTGGAAGTGCAGATAGGCGTAGCCCGTGTTGCTCACCCAATCGAGGTGGCTGAAGATCCCGTAAGGGAACCCGTGCCCCCAAGCGCCCATCAGCAGCGGGCGAAAGATCACCAGCGTCATATAGGCGACAATCGCCGCGGCGAAACCGAAGGGCACGTGATACCCCATGCCCAGCTTGCGGCAGATTTCAACCTCGCGCAGCGCCCAGCTGATGAACGCCCCGGTCGCGCAGAAGGTGATGATCTGCCACAGACCCCCCTCCAGCAGCGGCGCCATGCCGAGCCCGTAGCTCAGATCCGGCGGTGCGATATTGATCAGCCAGGGATTGAACGTGCCCTGCTGGCTCGCGCCCCAAAAGATCAGAATGGTTCCGAGCAGGGCGAAGAAGATCGTCGTGACACCGAAGAAGCCCACATAAAATGGCCCTACCCAGAAGTCGAACAGATCGCCCCCGATCAGCGTCCCTCCGCGGACGCGATATTTTCTTTCGAAGCTGAGCAACGCCATCTTCATTCTCCGCGTGTGTGCGGCACGCCCGAATTCGGTCGAACGGCTGGTCAGTGCCCGCCCGGGTTCTGCCCGGATGCGGTCTGTCTTCCCAGCCCGATCTGCCACAAAGGCGGGGGCCGTCGTTTAATTCTCTTTGGTTGGTCGCGGGCGGGGGCGCACACAGATCCGCCCGCAACTATCCTCGTGCATCGAGCACCTGCCATCTACGCGCCCCGCAAAGGGCGCGCAGACTTATTCGGCTTCGTACTTGACGGCGGCTCTTTCGAACCAGTTGAAGTTGTCCGTGCTGAGCAGGACGAGGTGAATCATCGCTGCAAGCAGAAACAGAAAAACGCCTTGTGCAACAAACACACGACGCGGATCGAAGATGAGCCAGATCTTGTAGAACTTTGCCATATTTCAATCCCTCCTCAGAACCACGGGAACACAAGGAACGTCGCCAAATGAGCAACCACGGCAACGGCTGAAAACAGCCAGAGCCCGCTCATATAGACGGCATGAAGTTCCTGCGCCTGTTCGTCTGTTAGACCTGTGAAAGACAGGTTATCATCAGCCATAAATATTCCTCCGGAACGTTATGCTGACGCCGCGCACCCCGCGGCCGGGTCCTTTGGGGGTCTCCCCCCTCGGGGTTCTGTCCACCTTGGAAAAGGCGAGCAGTCTTGACCTCGACAGGCGCACGTCAGTCGAGAGATCGGGACACGATCCGGGGCCGACGCCCTGATCTCGTGCAAGGTGGGTCACGCCGAAAAGATCCTCACACCGCAGGTGTGGTGCCATGGTATGAAGATCGTGCCGGATCATGCCGAAAAGATCATCGGCGTGATAATTCCGGCCTGGCTCCAGGCCCGGGCCATGGGGCCCTTTTCGGTAAAACTGCGGCTGCGGATCGCCGACAGCGCCCAGGTCAGCGTCGCCAGTGGCAAGGTCGCCAGAAAAATGATCGCGAAATAGACCATGAATTCCGTGCGCACCGCCTTCTTGCTGGGCGCATGGTGCGGTGCCTCAACGGTGCTCTCAATCATGTCGGATGTCGTGTCAGTCATCTCGGGTCCTCCAGGGTCAGGCCGGCACTCGCCGGATCAAGCGCGCGCACGGTGTCAACCACCACACGCTCCGCGCCTGCGGCCAGCGCCGCTTTCTCTGCCGCATCGCGCAAGGTCTTCGCGGCTGAAATTCGTGTCAGAATGGGGTGGCTCTCGACGATGCGGTCGAGCATCGCCTGCGCATCCCGATCCCAGGGGAAATCGCGGCGCAGCGGCGTGAGCGTTGCATCGGTGGCGTCCATCTCGGTGCCCAGCGGCAGAATGTGAAACAGCGCATCAAAGAGCCCGTTGCAGATTTCCTGAATGAGGTAGGTCGCCCCCGCATAGCCCATGAAAGGCGTGCCCGTATGCCGCCGGATCGCGGCCCCCGGAAAGCTCGCCGGGATGAACGCAGGGCTTGGCCCATGCCCGCCCTTCAGCTCCGCCAGATACATCTTTTCGTTGATCGACCCCATCACGATGAGAGGCCGCTTTTGCCCCATCAGGGCGCGCACTTCCTCATTGTTGGTCTTCTGCCCGGCCACCCGCGCGACCGCAAAGGCGCACGGCAATCCCATATCGTCTTCCAGAAACAGCCGGATCCCCCGCGCGTAGGTCTCATTCGCAACGATGGCGAAACTGGCGGTGGCAAAGAAGTCCTGCGTGACCGAGCGCCACAAGTCCCACACGGGCTTCAGCGTGGAGTGTTTCTCGGTCGTGATAAAAGGTTCGGGGTCGAGGCCCACCAGATTCCCCAGTGCGCGCAGGAATCTGGTCGTGCTCTCGACCCCTATCGGAGCCTGGAGATACGGCTTGGCAAGAAGCTCGCATAATCCACGCCCGAACTCGCGGTACATGCAGATGTTCACATCCGCATTTACCAAATCTCTCATTTCAGCCACATGGGCGCCCAGAGGCATCACCATGTTGACCTCGCAGCCGATCCCCTCGACGAGGCGGCGGATCTCGGCCAGATCCGACGGCATGTTGAAGGTGCCATACATCGGCCCCAGGATATTGACGCGGGGCTTGGCGCCCTCTGCGCGCTTCTTCTCGGGTGGCATCCGACCCTTGGTCATGCCGAACTCGGTAAAGATCCAGGTCATCGCCCGGTCCGCAGCCTCCCACTGATCCTCATCAATGGTCCGCGGCAAGAACCGCTGGATATTCGTGCCCTGTGGCGTCACCCCACCACCGATCATCTCCGCAATGGAGCCCGTCACAACCACCGCAGGCAACGCCGGATCCAGTGTCTCCCAGGCGCGCTTCATGCTCTCTTCGGTGCCAGCGCCCATCTCGCCTTCACCCAGACCCGTCACCACAATCGGCAACTCATGGGGCGGCAAAGCGTCGGTGTAATGCAGCACGGACGTGACTGGCAGGTTCTCGCAGCCGACTGGTCCGTCCACGACCACCTGCAATCCCTTGACAGCACAGAAGGCATAGACCGCCCCCCAGTATCCGCCCGCGCGATCGTGATCTGTCACCAGCATGACCGCGCTCCTTCATCTTGCCGGATAAACTCCGGGTGAGCGCGCAGCGCGAGGGCAGAGCCCTTGGGCGCAAGACATGCGACCGGGGTGCGCACGCAGGTTTCTGGCGAAACCCGCTGCCGCGCACTGCTGCGCAAATATGGTCCATATTTGCGCACTAAATCATCCTGGCGGCGTCTGCCGCGCGCTTTTGCTTGTCGAGCTTTTTCTGATGCTGCGCGCGGAAGTCGGGCCGCAGGTTCGGGGCGCCTTCCCAGACACCCGCGGTATCGCCGGTGCCCACATCCTCAAAGAACGCCTTCATCCGGTCCATCCGGTCCTTGTTCGAGATGGCCGCATTGATCACCTCGGCGAGCGACCCGGCACCGGCAACACCCATCAGGGGCCGCGCCGAAATCAGGTTGGTGAAATAGAGCCCCGGGATGCCCAGTTCCTTGGCCTTCTGCACGACGGGTGTGGTCCCGATGGCCAGATCGGGCTGAACCGCTTCCATGGCCGCGCAGTCGTCTTCCAGCGAGGCGCGGTATTTGACCGTCACACCTTTCGCCTGCAGCCACTCAGCATCCGCCGCTGACCATTCCGACGCAGCACAGGCCGTGCCCACATAAGGCACCTCCGCGCCGCTCTCGATCAGCAGCCGCGCCACCAAAAGCTCGGAACCTTCGTAGCCGGACAGTGTGATCGTTCCCTTGATCGGCGTCGCCGCCAGCGCACCCTTGATCGCGGGTAAGGCCGCATTCTGGGCGGCGGCAATCGCATCCGCGACCACACCATAGGTCTCGCCGATGGCCTTCAGCCACGCCGCCGTCCCGTCATACCCAACAGGCGCAGACCCCACGACAGGCCTGCCTGCCGCCCGGAATGCGCGGACCGTATCAGTGTAGAAAGGATGGATCGCTGCTACGACAGAGCAGTCGAGCGCAGCATAGAGCTCGCGCCACTCGCGGCACGGCAGTACCGGCCCCGCCGCCAACCCCATGGGCGCCAGCATCTGGCCAATCATCATCGGATCCGCCGGGAACATCTCTCCCAGCATTGCAACCGTGGGCCGGGACGACCGGCCACCAACCGGTGCCGCAACCGGACCGGCTTCGGCTTCCGCGCGGGCGTAGCTCAACATGGCACCGGCCAGGATATCCTTGGCCTCCGCATGGGTGGGCACGCCGAAACCGGGCACGTCGATCCCGACGATCCGAACTC
Organism: uncultured Roseobacter sp.; assembly: GCF_947496515.1. Taxonomy (GTDB): domain Bacteria; phylum Pseudomonadota; class Alphaproteobacteria; order Rhodobacterales; family Rhodobacteraceae; genus Roseobacter. Next base: position 100,821 of record NZ_CANMDB010000010.1, read on the forward strand.
CGTTGATCTCTTTGGGCAACAACTGCAGCGGCACGCCGCTGGCCGTCGGCACACAAAGGTTCGTGACCACAATCGCGTCGTAGTGATCGGGGTCCGCCAACTCATGGACGCTTTCCCGGATATCTTCGAAAAGCTTGCCGGTCACCAAGGTCTCGGAGTTGAAGGGCACATAGCCAACGGACCGCCGCGCACCGTAGAAATGGCTCACGAAGGTCAGCCCGTAGACACAGCAGGCCGACCCGGACAGCACCGTCGCCACCCGCTTCATCCGCAGACCAACGCGCAAGGAGCCGAAGGCAGGGCACATGCTCTGGGGCTTGTCGTGCGGTCCCACGGGATAATCCGCGCGGAATTTCTCCAGCAGCTCAGATTTCCCCGCAAGCCGGGCGGCCTTCTCCAGCTCCGCACCGGAATGGCAGCCGGACCCGTCGCCGGGGGTGCCAGACGTCACACGTGTGACATCGCCGTGGGGATGACCTTCGATCACCTCCACCTCGGCGGCATCATCATATGTGACTTCCTGCTTCACGCCTTCGCTGCCCGGTAGATCGGCTGCGGATTTCGCGCCAGTTCCATCAAGCGCTTGGACTGCTCGATGGTCTCCACAGCGGTTTCAAAGATGCTCTGGGACTGGCGCCCCTTCCATTTGCAGCGCTCCAGCGCCATCTGGCTCCTCGTGAAGAGCTCAAGCCTCGTCATAGATCACCTCCAGTGACGGCTTGGGCGCCGCATTCTTGCCGCGCATGTCCATATCTGTCGCAGGCTCCAGCACCACATCGCCTCCGGTCTCGGAGGCATCGAACAGCCCCAGCAACCCGTCCTGATCAAGCGGCGCGGGCCGCACCGGCGGCGCCACTGCGACATTGTCGCCCAGCTCGGCAAAGAGCGCGCCCCACTGGGATTGGGCCGTGCCGACAATCTGGTAGTTGGCGGATTTCTTGCGCAGATCATCATCCTGCGGAATTGCGGCAAGGATGGGAATGTCGACGGCTTCAGCGAAGGCTGCAGCCTCTCCAGTGCCATCGTCCTTGTTGATCACCAGCCCCGCGACACCGACATTGCCGCCCAGCTTGCGGAAGTACTCCACCGCAGAGCAGACATTATTGGCCACATAAAGCGACTGCAGATCGTTGCTGGCGACCAGAATGACCTTTTGCGCCATGTCCCGCGCGATGGGCAGACCGAAGCCACCGCAGACAACATCGCCCAGAAAATCGAGCAGTACGTAGTCGAAATCCCAGTCATGAAAGCCGAGTTTTTCCAGCAGTTCGAAACCGTGGATGATGCCACGACCGCCACAGCCGCGCCCGACTTCGGGGCCACCCAACTCCATGGCAAAGACACCGCCACGCTTGAAGCAGACGTCACCGATGGCAACCTCTTCGCCCGCGAGCTTCTTGCGGGTCGAGGTCTCGATGATCGTCGGGCACGCCTTGCCGCCAAAGAGCAGGGACGTGGTGTCGGACTTGGGATCACAGCCGATCAGCAGGACGCGCTTGCCCTGCTCGGCCATCATGTGGCTGAGGTTCGCCAGCGTGAAGGACTTGCCGATCCCGCCCTTGCCGTAGATTGCAATGATCTGGGTCTTGGATGTGGGCTCCGACTGGGGCACCTCCAGCGTGGGCTCTGCCGCCTCGCTGCGCAGCCGCGCGTCAAAGTCCTTGAGGTTCGGGGCATCGCCCTTTGCTGCGACCTTCTCGTCGATACCGTCTTTCACGCTGCATCCTTCCAGTTGAGGATCATCTTGAGGCACGCCGGATCACCAAAGGCCTGCGCATAGGCCGCGGGCGCATCGGCAAAAGCCGCCTCATGGGTGATCAGCCCGTCGAGGCTGAGCATCCCCGCCTCCACCAGCGCGCGGGTCGCGGCAAGGTCGTCATGCGTCCATTCAGCCGCCACTCGAAAGCGCGCCTCTTTCATGAAAGCCGCCGGAAAATTGAAGCTGATGGGGTCCTTGTAGAACCCGGCGAGCACGATCTCGCCGCCTTTGCCGATGCGGCCCAGCAGATCCGGGATCACACCAACACTCCCCGAGGCATCATAGACGGACATGTAGTCCCGCCGCGCATCCGCGTCGGGCGCGATGACCTCATAGCCCTCGGCACCACCGCGGCGGGCCGGATCCAGCTCCCACACCGTTGGCGCAGGCGCGCCGGCGGCGAGGGTCAGCCGCGCCAGCAACCGGCCCAGCACACCGTGCCCGACAATTAGATCCGGTACGGACTTGTTCAGGCCCGCCATCGTATGCCGCGCCGTTGCGGCCAAGGCCAGCAACGCGCCGGATGCGCCCGACGCGGGATCAATCCGGGTCACCCGATCAGCAGCCGTCACAACACGGGACGCCGCACCCCCAAAGAGACCAAAGGCACCGTCATAACAGTTTGCCCCCGGCACAAAGACATGATCGCCGGGCTTGTATCCGGTGGCAGGCGCGGCCTCCACAACCTCGCCCACAGCCTCATAGCCTGGCACCAGCGGGTAGCCCATCCCCGGGAAAGGCGGCATCTCGCCGGACCAAAAGAGCTTTTCCGTACCGGTAGAAATCCCGGAGTGGTGGATATCAACCACAAGATCCCCGTCGCCCGGCGCGCTCAGGCCCAGCATCTCGACGGCGAGATCGCGCGGGCCTTTCAGAAGGATGGCGGTGGTGTCCACGGGGCTCTCCTCGCGCGGGGATGGCGGGTCGTCCGTGCCCAGACTCACCCCTCACACTTGTCATTCTATGTGTCAGTTTATTCTTACAGTTTTTTCTGTCAACCAGATTAGACAGATTCCAAGCGCTATTCGGGCTTCTGCGCCGTCAGGGTGCGGGTGACATAGCCGCGTGCCGGACGCGGGCTGTGGATTGCTGCGAAACCAGCCGCACGGCACAGGGCCGCAATCTCGTCCGGCGAGCGTGCGCGCCCGGTCTGCATGGCCAATGTGTAGAACGCGAAATACACATCTCCTGCAGCATCCGGCTTGCGACCGCCGCCCATGGGTTCCGAGATGATCAGGCGCCCGCCGGGCGGCAGCGCCTCAAAGACCGCCGCCAGCAAGGCGCCCACGGTCTCATCGGCGTGATCGTAGAGCACGCGGATCAGGCTGATCGCATCGGCACCGCGCGGCAGCGGATCGTCCCGGAAGGATCCGGCCCGGATGCTCACCCGGTCACTGAGCCCCGCCGCATCAAAGCGCGACTGCGCCTCCGGCACGACCTGAGGCAGATCAAAGAGAACCATCTCCACCTCCGGGGCCGCGTGCCCCACGGCCTCCAGAAAGGCACCGGTACCGCCTCCGACATCCAGCAACCGGCGCACACCTTTCAGCGATACCGCCCTCAGAGTGTCCTGCGCGACCAGCCGTTGGCTCTGCGCCATCAGATCGGAGTAGGTGGCCGCCACATCGGGCGCAATCTCACCGCCAGCACCAAAGACATAGGGCCAGAAGGCCGACAATTCCGTCCGCTCCGGTCCGCGCAACAGGGCAACCGGGTCGGCGAGATCGGCGTAAAAGGCCTTGTGGTGACGGATCATTGCTTCCAGCCCCGGCACACCCATGAGCGCAGCTCCTTTGCGGGCCAGTCGGTAGCGCCCCCCACGCCCCCGCGTGAGAAGACCGAGCGCCGCAGCCGCCTGCAACAGCACTTGCATGCGGTCTGGCGCAATCGCGACCGCGCGCCCCAGATCCTCAGCACTTTGGGGCCCTGCGCGCAGACGGCGGAAAACATTCATCTCCACCAGCGCCATCAGCACCTGGCTCTGCACGAACCCCTGCACCAGATCGAAGAGCACCGCGCCATCCTTGCGCGCACGCCCGCGGGTCAGGGGAAAAGCACTGGCCCAGCTCTGAAAGCCCGGTCGCGCGACAAGCCGGTTCAACCAGCCCCCGCGCCAGGCAGGCAGATCACCCGTCGCGTCAGACATTGCTGCGCGTCTGCGCCACGGCTGGTGCCACCGGCGTCAAACGCTCTGCGTAGGCGCGTACCATCTCAGCCAACTGCGCCTCGCCGGGGCACGACGGGATCGAGGCGATCGCACCGCCCAGAATGTCCTTGAGCCGCGAAATCGCCCCCTGCACACCCAGCAGCGATACCGCATTGGGCCGCCCGTGCAGATCATCCTGACCCGCGGGCTTGCCCAGCGTCTCCGCGTCGTAGAGCGCATCGCGCAGATCGTCGGCGACCTGAAAGGCTTCGCCAATGCGGGCGCCAAGCTCGAACCACGGCTCGGCCTCCTGTCCCGCCGCGATGGCTCCCATCTGGGTGGCCGCGATGAACAGCGCGCCGGTCTTGGCCTGATGGTAGGCGGAAAGGTCGATCTCGGCCTCGCTTTCCCAGCCCTGGCCTGCACAAATGCCACCGGGCATACCGGTGCGCTGCGCCAGCGTCATAATCATCTGGGCAACCCGGTCTGGCGCCACGCCCGACTGACGCGCGAGCGTTTCAAATGCCAGCACGATCAGGCTGTCGCCGGTCAGTACCGCCAACGGCTCGGAGTAGGCACGATGCACCGATGGCTTGCCGCGCCGCACATCCGCATCGTCGAAACAAGGCAGGTCGTCGTGCACGAGGCTCGCGCAATGGATCATCTCCAGCGCCGCCGCCGCCGCATCGCTCAAGCCTGGGCGGTCATCGCCGCAGGCCATCGCCACCGACATCAGGATCGTGGGACGGATGCGCGCACCCCCTGGCGCCGTCGCATAATCGAGCGCGGAAGCGAGCCTTGGCGGCACCGCCCCGTGCCCCTGCCCCACGGCAACCGCCGATGAAATCGCCACTTCGATCCGAGACGTCATACCCATAGGTGGCTCCTTGCATCGGCAAAGTGTCACTATTTAAGGACACTAGTGTGTAAATCATACTGGACAGTTTGAGGTGAGGAGTCAACAATCGCCTATGGCCATCGAAACCCCACCTCTTGTCCCGGATCGCTCCCGTGCTGTCGTGATCGGCGCCGGTGTGGCCGGGCTCGCAACCGCGATCCGGCTGGCGGCGGGGGGGATGGCCGTCACGCTGCTGGAACGGCACGGCCACGCGGGCGGCAAGATCCGCACCCTGCCCAGCGAGGCCGGACCCGTTGATGCGGGGCCAACGGTCCTGACGATGCGGCATGTCTTTGAGGATCTCTTTGCCAGCGGCAGCTGGCGGCTCGACGATCACGTCACGCTGGTCCGGCAGGACCTGCTCGCCCGGCATTTCTGGTCGGACGGCAGCCAGCTTGACCTCTTTGCCGATCCCGCGCGCAGCGCCGACGCCATCGCGGATTTCGCAGGGCCGAAAGCGGCGGATGACTTTCGACGCTTCAATCAGCGCACGGCGCGGCTCTTCGCCGCCTTTGACGCGCCCATGATGCAGGCCCCGCGACCCTCACTCTCTCGCCTGACGTGGCATGTGCTGCGCCAACCATCGCTCATCGCGGCAATGGCACCACTCTCCACCCTTGCCCAGATGCTGCGCCGACAGTTCCGGGATCCAAGGCTCGCGCAGCTTTTCGGGCGCTACGCCACCTATGTCGGCGGCGCACCGCATCTGAGCCCCGCGATCCTGAGCCTGATCTGGCAGGCCGAGGCGTCCGGTGTCTGGGTCGTGAAGGGTGGCATGCACAAGCTGGCGGAGGCCATGCACGCACTGGCGGCGCATATGGGCGTCCAAGTGCAATTCGGTGCTCGTGTGGGACGCATCACGACCGAAGCGGGCCGCATCAGCGGGGTTCAGATCGCTGGCGCAGACCACATACCCGCCTCCACCGTCGTCTACGCTGGCGATCCACGCGCGCTTGCCACGGGCAGCATGGGCGCAGATCTGGCCTGCGTCGCGCCGCAGACGGCGCGGCTGCCGCGCTCATTTTCAGCCCGGGTGCACAGCTTTGCGGCCACACCCACGGGCGTGGATCTGGCGCACCACAATGTCTTCTTTGCCGATGACCCGGCATCAGAGTTCACGGACCTGATGGCAGGGCGCATCCCGCGTGATCCCACCCTGTACCTCTGCGCCGAGGACCGCGGTCAGGGAACACCCCCACCAACGCTGGAGCGCTTCGAGATCATTTCGAACGCCCCTGCAACCACATCTCTTACCCCTCCACTGGATTTGGACACATGGCATCATCAGATCATACAGAGGATGGCGGCTATGGGCGTGAGCCTGTCGCCGACACCGACCGCCACGGCGGTGACGACACCGCAACACTTCGCCGAGATGTTTCCCCAGAGCATGGGAGCGCTCTACGGGCAAAGCCCGCACGGAATGACCGCCGCATTGAAGCGCCCGACAGCACAGACCCGAATTCCGGGGCTTTGGCTCGTGGGCGGCGGCACCCATCCCGGGGCGGGCGTGCCGATGGCGACACTCTCCGCCCGGCACGCGGCAGAGGCGATCTTGAGCGACCAAACTTCGACATCCACGTCGGCCCCAACGGCTATGCATGGTGGTATGTCGACGGCCTGAGCGATTGCGGCACCCGCGCTATCTCGGTCATCGGGTTTATCGGGTCTGTCTTTTCACCGTGGTATCGCTGGTCGGGGCGGCGCAATCCGCAGAACCACGTCTGCATCAATGTGGCCACCTACGGGCCCGGTGGGCGGTTCACCATGACCGACCGGGGCGCCTCGGCGCTGCGCCAAACCAACGCACGGTTTGAGGTCGGGCCCTCGATGATGCGGTGGCAGGGCAATGAACTGGTAATTGACGTCAACGAAGTATCCGGACCTCCTGTGATCAGCCGGGTGCGCGGTCAGATCCGCCTGACGCCCTCGGCGATCACCGGTGTGGAACTGCCGCTGACCGCGGACGGTGCGCATGTCTGGAGACCCTTTGCGCCCCGGGCGCGGATCGAGGTCGATATTGACCGACCCGGCTGGCAGTGGGAGGGCGAAGGGTATTTCGATGCGAACTTTGGCACCCGGGCGCTGGAGGAGGATTTCAGCTACTGGACCTGGGGCCGCTTTCCGACACGGAAGGGGGCCACGTGCTTCTACGACGCGACGCGGCTAGACGGCTCCGAACTGGCGGCGGGCTTTCGCTTTGCGGAGGACGGCGCGGCAGAGACGATTGCGCTGCCTCCCAAAACGGCCCTGCGCCGCAGCTTTTGGGCCGTCCGGCGCGAGACCCGCGCCGACACAGGCGCGCGCCCGCGGCAGACGCTCGCAATGCTGGATGCGCCCTTTTATACGCGCGCCGCGGTCGAGACTCAGCTGGATGGCGAGCGGGTGACAGGCGTGCACGAAGCGCTGGATCTGCGGCGTTTTCGCAACCCCTTGCTGAAACCCATGCTGGCGGTCAGGGTACCGCGACGGCGCAACTGGCGCTTTGCCTGAGCGTCAGGACGGCGCGGGCGGCGGGTTGCGCGCAACGCTCGGGTTCAGACGCCAAACCCCTGCATTCAGGGCCGCAGCGATGCTGACCCAGACCAGATAGGGCACAAAGAGCAGCCCCGACACCACATCAATTTGCCACATGGCAACCATGGCCGCAAAGACCGTCGCCCAGAGCACCAGGACCACAGCCATACCGAGGCGGATATTCTTGAGCCCGAAAAATACCGGCGTCCACAGACCGTTAAAGGCGATCTGCACGGCCCACAGACCCATGGCAACGGCGTTATCCTCCAGCAGCGCAATCCGCGCGCCCGCCGTGGCCATGCAGATATAGAGTACAGTCCAGGTAAGCGGAAAGACCCAGTCCGGCGGCGTAAACCACGGCTTGTCCAGATCGCGGTACCACTGGCCCGGCGGGAACAGCCCACCGGTCATGCCAGCGCCCACGCAGGCCACAAGAAAGATGCCGAACAAAATCCAGAACATGGGCCTAGGTTAGGCCAGCCGGGCGCCCGGTCAAGCGCGCCCGCTGATCCTGACGGTGTTGCTCCAACGTGGTCAGAACCGAGATCAGCGCGTCACTGCGCGACCGTACCGACGTGCCGCGTGCCGCCGCATCAACGAGAAAGCCAACTTCCTCCAGCGGCTTGGCGTAAAGCACCGGAGAGCGTGGCATCACCATGCTGGCCCCGCTCAGCAGCATTGATTGGCCCAGCCAGCCGATCTTTTGCAGCTTGGTCGTGCGCGCGCGGGCGCTGATCGAATCGTAGCCCATCGCCGTAAGTTGCCCGCCGATCCCCGCATAAATGAAACGCGCCGCACAGATCCCGGGACGGCACCGCCGCGGCAGCGCGGCGACACCGGCTTCGGAGCGAATGTAGAGCCGGTTCGCCTCCATCACCAATCGTCTGACCATGGCGCGGACCGCCTTGGTGGAGCGTGGATCCGCGAGGAAGGCGTCGGGTGCTAGCCCTGCCTCCTCCAGCCAGTCGAGCGGTAGGTAGATCCGGTTTTCCAGCGCGTCCTCACCCACATCGCGGGCGATGTTGGTCAGCTGCATCGCCACGCCCAGATCACAAGCGCGCGCCAGAGCATCGGCATCGCGCACGCCCATCAGCACGCACATCATCGCCCCCACCGCCGAAGCCACACGCGCGGAATAGCAGCGCACATCGGACAGGGTGCGATAGCGTCGTGCCTCCGCATCCCAGGCCAGCCCCTCCAGCAAGGCATCGGGCAACGCGCGGGGCATCTCGAAATCATCCACGATGGCGGCAAAGGCGCGGTCGGGTGCTGCATCCTTGGGCCGCCCCGCGTAAACCGCATCCAGCCTGTCGCGCAGGCGCAACACGGCCTCGGCCTTTTCGGCCTTCAGATCAACCTCATCGTCTGCCAGCCGGCAAAAGGCATAGAGCGCCAGTGCCGGGGACCGCACCCGCGCGGGCAACAGCCGCGAGGCCGCGTGAAATGACAGCGACCCGTGGCGGATCGCCTCTTCGCAGTGTTCAAGATCGGCCGCTGCGATCATCTGGGCTCTCCTTGGGTCATTCGACACGCTCCGCATCCGGCACCAGGCTGGCCAACACCTCGGCGGTGGAAACAACGCCCGGCACGCCCGCACCCGGATGCGTGCCGGCGCCCACCAGATAGAGCCCCCGCGCCTCCTCCGAGACGTTATGCGGGCGGAACCAGGCGCTTTGCAGGATTCGCGGCTCGATGGAGAACCCCGCGCCCATCGGGCTGAGATAGCGGTCGCGGAACGTCTCGGGCGTAAAGACGACCTCTGTGCTGATCGCATCGCCCAGACCTGGCAGCAGCTGATCCTCCAGCACCTTGAGCATCTTGGCCTTGTAGCGCGGTTCTTCCTCGGCCCAGTTGACACCGTTGTCATGGCCCAAGTGCGGCACCGGACTGAGCACGTAGAAGCTGTCGTCGCCCTCAGGTGCCACCGACGGATCGGTGACGGACGGGCGGTGGACATAGAGGCTCATGTCGTCACAGAGCTTGCCCTTGATAAAGATATCCCGCAGCAACCCCTTATAGCGCGGCCCGTTCAGAATGGTGTGATGCCCCACATCCTGCCACCGGTCGCGCGTGCCCTTCGTGCCGAAATACCAGACAAACAGGCTCATGGAATAGCGGGTGCGTTTGAGCCGCTTGGGGGTCCAACGACGCTTTTTGTGATTGCGCAGCAGCGTGTTGTAGGTGTGGCCCGCGTCGGCGTTGGAGACGACCACATCGGCCCCCATCTCCAACCCGCTGGTCAGGCGCACGCCCGTGACAGCACCGTCGCGAACGACGATCTCGTCCACGTCCGTCTGCATCAGCAAGGTGCCACCCTGGGCCTCGATCACATCTGCCATCGCGCGCGCCATCCCCGCCAGCCCGCCCATGGCGTAATGCACGCCGAATTCCTTCTCCAGATAGGCGACGAGGATGTACATCGACGTCACATGCAGCGGATCGCCGCCGATAAAGAGCGGATGAAAGCTGAGCGCCATGCGCAACCGTTCGTCCTTGACCCGCCGCGCGGCATGGGCATAGACCGACCGGTCCGCACGCAGCCAGGCAAAGGTCGGCAGCACCTTGATCAACTCCCATAGCTGGTGCATCGAACGGCGGCCCAGATCCTCGAACCCGAACCAGTAGCGCTCGGCACTGTCCTGCAGAAACCGGTCAAAGCCGGGCACGTCACGGGGGCTCAGCTTGGCGACCTCAGCGCGCAGCTTGCCAGTGTCCTGCTGTGCGACGAACTTGGTGCCATCGGGCCAGCGGATCTCGTAGAACGGATCGAGCGCCTTGAGCGTCACATCCGTGTCGAAATCCCGCCCGCAATCGGCCCAGAGCTTGCGGTAAAGCTGTGGCACGGTGACGATGGTAGGGCCAAGATCAAAGCGGTGGCCGTCCTGCCAGATGGCTGAGCCACGCCCGCCCGGCACATCGAGCCGGTCAATCACCGTCACGCGGTAGCCCTTGGCCCCCAGCCGCATCGCGGCCGCCAGCCCGCCCAGCCCCGCGCCCACGACAATGGCCCGGTTGCGCCGGCTTTCCCTGGAATCGGTGGAGTGAATGCTGTCGAAGCGTGTCATGATCACTTAACAGTAGTAGTGTCTATCTTAGTTGACAATTGTGTTCTTTCAATTCGCTGCGCCGCATGTCAAACTTGGTTGACAGTTTGAACCGACACAGCGCGCAATGACCCCCAACCCGATCGTGACCTTGAGCTTTTTTCGCTTCTCCGGGCCAGGTGCGCGGATGTGGGCCTTTGCGATGATGGGGCTTGCGCGCGGGGCGATTGCCCGGGTGCCTGACATCGGCTTCTGGAAGCTTTGCGGATCGGGCACGGGCGAAGGCTTCACCCCCCTGCCCAACACCTCCGTTTACGCGATACTTGCAAGCTGGCCCGATGAGGCGACCGCCCGCGCGAGGACAGGCACATCCGCACCCTTTGCGCGCTACCGGCAGCGCGCAGCGGAGGACTGGACCGTCTTTCTCAACACCACCTCTGCGCGCGGCGCATGGTCGGGCCGCAGCCCGTTTCACGCAAATCCAGGGCCACAGCGCGGCCCGCTCGCAGCGCTCACCCGTGCCACGGTCAAACCCCGCGTGGCGCTGCGGTTCTGGCGGCGCGTGCCCGACATCAGCCGCATGATCGGGGCAGACCGCAACGTCGCTTTCAAGATCGGCATCGGCGAAGTGCCGCTGCTGCACCAGATCACATTCTCCATCTGGCCCGACGCGGGCGCCATGGCCGGGTTTGCCCGCACCAATGGCCCCCATGCCGCCGCGATCCGCGCCGTGCGCGACGGCAACTGGTTTTCCGAGGAACTCTACGCGCGCTTTGCCATCCTCGGCGACAGCGGCACCTGGGGCGGCGTCAGCCCGCTCGCCAAACTGGACGTCCCTTCATGAATACAGCCTACCCTTTCTCTGCCATTGTCGGTCAAGCCGCCATGAAACAGGCCATGATCCTCACGGCGGTGGACCCGGGTATCGGCGGTGTGCTCGTCTTCGGCGACCGTGGCACCGGAAAGTCGACGGCAGTGCGCGCGCTGGCAGCCCTGCTGCCCCCCATCCGCGCCGTGGAAAGCTGCCCCGTCAATGCGCCCAAGACCGCGGACTGCCCCGAATGGGCAGAGCTTGGCTCGCGCAAGATCGTCACGCGCCCCACGCCGGTCATTGATCTGCCGCTGGGTGCCACCGAAGACCGCGTCGTTGGCGCGCTTGACATCGAACGGGCCCTGACCCGCGGCGAGAAAGCCTTCGAGCCCGGGCTGCTGGCCCGCGCCAACCGCGGATATCTCTACATTGACGAGGTCAACCTGCTGGAGGACCACATCGTTGATCTGCTGCTCGACGTGGCACAGTCGGGTGAAAACGTGGTGGAACGGGAGGGGCTGTCCATTCGCCATGCGGCGCGCTTCGTGCTCGTCGGCTCCGGCAACCCCGAGGAAGGCGAGCTGCGCCCGCAACTTCTGGACCGTTTCGGGCTGTCGGTGGAGGTTCGGTCCCCGTCGGAGGTAGCCGAGCGGGTCGAAGTAATCAAGCGCCGCGACGCCTTCGAGAGCGATCACGATACCTTTATGGAGCACTACAGCGCCGAGGACGCCACGATCCGAGAGCGGATCCTCAAGGCGCGCAAGCGGCTGGCCAAGATCAGGACGCCCGACGACCTGTTGGAGGATTGCGCCGCACTTTGCATTGCGTTGGGGTCTGACGGGCTCCGCGGGGAGTTGACGCTTTTGCGGACTGCCCGCGCCCTGGCTGCCTATGACGGCAAGCGGGTTCTGACCCGCGATCATCTGCGCGCGATTGCGCCCTCGGCGCTGTCGCACCGGCTGCGCCGCGATCCGCTGGACGAGGCAGGCTCCGGCACGCGGGTCATGCGCGTGGTCGCGGAAGTTCTGGGATGAGCGCCGCGCCCGACAGCTGGGCGCGCGCCGCAATGGGCCTGAGGCTTCTGCGGGCGGCGCCCGGCTATCTGGGCGGTGCGGTGATCCGAATGCGCGCGAGCCCTTTGCGGGACCGTGTCACGGACACGCTGCGCCCGCTGGAGGCCCGGCGGATCTTTCCGGGGATCGACGACACACAGCTTTTTGGTGGCCTGGATCTGTCGGGCACGCTGGCCTCGGGTCAGGTCATGAAGACTGCGGGCCTCTTTGACGCACCGGCCATAGCCGTGCTGGTGATGGCGGAACGGTGCGGCCCGGATCTGGCGGCCCGCATCGCGCAGCAACTGGATCGCGGCATGGGTCACGCGGTGATTGCTCTGGACGAGGGCGCGGAGGCGGATGAGATCACGCCCGCGGCTCTGCGCGACCGGCTGCCGCTGTGGATCGCGCCCGAAGGCCGGATGCCCACAGGGTGGACCGTGCCCGAGGGCGATCTGCATACCGATCCGGCCCGCATAGCTGCGACGCTTGGCGATGCCGATACGCTGACACAGCTGGCCGCCGCCTTTGGTATTCACAGCCTGCGCGCGCCCCTGCTGGCGCTGCGCACGGCGCGGGTGAACGCGGCCCTCGCAGGCCGCAGTGCGATCACGGCAGAAGATCTCGAAACAGCCGCATCACTCGTCTACCCGCAACGCGCCACACAGGTGCCCGAGGCGGCGGAGCAGGAGAGCCAGCCTCCGGAGCCACCCGAAACGCAGGAAGACGCAGGCTCCGGCAAGGGCGACAGGCTCCCCGACGGCGACATGCTGGTGGACGCGGTCCGCGCCCTGTTGCCGCCCGATCTGCTCGCCGGGTTGGCCTCCGCCAGCAGCGCCCGCGGCGGCAGCGGTTCGGGGGCCGGCAGCAGCCGCAAGGGGAACCGGCGCGGGCGACCGCTGCCGTCACGCCCCGGGCGGCTCGACGGACGCGCGCGGATCGATCTGGTGGCGACCCTGCACGCGGCGGCACCCTGGCAACCGTTGCGGCGACGCGCGCAACCAAAGGCGCAGGGCCTGCTGATCCGGCCCTCCGACATCCGGCTGAAGCGTTACGAGGAACGATCGGACCGGTTGTTGATCTTTGCGGTGGATGCGTCAGGTTCGGCTGCGGTAGCGCGGCTGAATGAGGCCAAGGGGGCCGTGGCGTTGATGTTGGCGGAGGCCTACGCCGCGCGCGATCACGTGGCGCTGATCAGCTTTCGGGGCACGCAGGCGGAGCTGCTCTTGCCGCCGACCCGGTCGCTGGTCCAGACCAAGCGGCGGCTGGAAAGCCTGCCCGGCGGCGGCGGCACGCCGCTGGCGCACGGCCTGCGGGAGGCGGCGGCGCTGGCCGTGCAGGCCCGCGGCAAAGGGTTGACGCCGACGCTGCTGGTGCTGACCGACGGTCGTGCGAACATCGCGCTGGATGGCACGACGGACCGCGCCCGGGCTGCCAGCGATGCCGAAGACATGGCCCGCGTGATCCGTGCTCAGGGTGTCGAGACACTGGTCATTGACGTCTCGCAGCGCCCGCAACCGGGGTTGAGCCGACTGGCACAGCGTTTCGATGGCGGCTACCTCGCCCTGCCCCGCGCCGACGCGCGCAAAATCACCGGTGCGGTCAGCGCCGCGCTGGACGGGTAGCGCGGGATGCGCTGGCCGCCCCCGTCCGACTGGCCAAACGTCAGCCTATCGCGGCAGATCCATGCGCCGCCGCACCGATGGCACGTGCAGGAAACCGGCGCGGGGCCCTGCCTGCTCATGCTGCATGGGGCAGGTGGCAGCGTTCACTCCTTTCGGGACATGCTGGGTGCACTGGCGGCGCACTACCGCGTCATTGCCATCGACCTGCCGGGACAGGGATTTACCCGGCTGGGTGCGCGGCATCGCTGCGGTCTGGATCCGATGGCCCAGGATATCGAGAAGCTATGCCAGCAGGAAGGCTGGCAGCCGCGGGCGATTATCGGGCATTCGGCGGGAAGCGCCCTCGCGCTGAAGCTGTCGCAGACCCTGCGCACGGCTGAGGGAGAGGTGCCGCAGGTGGTGGGCATCAACCCGGCCCTCGATACCTTTGACGGGATTGCGGGGGTGCTCTTTCCCGCCATTGCCAAGATGCTCGCCGCGATCCCCTTCAGCGCCAGTGTCTTTTCCGCCACCTCCGCCACGCCGAGCCGGATCGAGACGCTGCTGCGTGGGACAGGATCAGTTTTGGATGCAGGCGGCCGGGCGCTCTACCAGCGGCTGGTCGCGGACCGGGACCACGTGGACGGCACGCTCTTGATGATGTCTCAATGGTCGTTGGACGCGTTGGTGCGCAGCTTGCCTGCGCTGGAAACACGCACACTTTTCATCATTGGCTTGCGGGACGGCGCCGTGCCGCCACGGGTGGCGCGTGATGCGGCGTCGCGGATGGCAGATGCCCGTGTGATCGAGTTCCCCGACCACGGCCATCTGGTCCATGAGGAGGTCGCGGACGATATCGCGCGGCACGTCTCAGCGTTTCTGGGCGACCGGTCCAGCGAGGGTACCCAGCCTCGATAAGGGCGATGTGCGCCTCGTCACCCCTCCAAAAATGTCGCTGTCATGTGTTCAAAACAGAAGCGCCACCCGCACGAACGGGTGGCGGCTTGACGCTCGTACCGGTGCTTAGCTCTGCGGCCCGACCGAAGCCAGATACGCGGCAACGTCCGCGCTGCCCTTACGGAGCTTGTAGGCCATACGGGATTTCGCCCCGTTGTCATCCAGATACTCCCGCAGGAACGCACGGGGATCTTCGACGTAGCTGGCGAGGTTCGCCTCGTCCCAGACCAAACCGGCCTCACCTGCCGCGACCAGATCATCGCCGTAGCGGAAATCCGCGACACCCGCCTGACGACCGATGACCCCGTAAAGATTGGGGCCGGTGCGGCCACCCTTCACGATTTCAGTGCCGTCATCGGCAACGATCATATGGCAGGATTTACACTGGTTGAAGGTTTTCTCTCCGGCTGCCGCATCCCCGGTGGAATGGCCATCCGCAAAGGCAGGGGCGGCCATGCCGACCATCATCAAGGTAGCAAGGATATGTTTCATGTTCGTCTCCTGGTTACTGTCCGTAAAAGGTAGCGGGCAGCCGCCAGAGTCAACCGGCACAATGTCGCGTGATCACGCCACAGCGTGGGATATCGCGCATTGTTTCCACAGCTCTTTGAGCGCCAGCACCAGATGTTCGATATCGTCGGTGCTGTGCAGCGGTGACGGCGTGAACCGCAGCCGTTCCGTCCCCTTCGGAACGGTGGGGTAGTTGATGGGTTGGACGTAGATCCCGTACTGCTGCATCAGATAATCCGCGATCATCCGGCATTTGACCGGATCCTTGATCATCACCGGGATGATGTGACTGGGATTGTCCAGATGCGGGATCCCCTCCTGATCGAGACGTTTGCGCAGATAGGCCACGCGCTCCCGCTGCAGCTTGCGCTCCTGATCGGACTGCTTGAGATGCCGGATGGAGGTCTGCGCCGCAGCCGCGACCGCAGGCGGCAGGGCGGTGGTAAAGATGAAACCAGAGGCAAACGACCGGATGAAATCGCACAACGCTTCCGAACCGGTGATATAGCCGCCCACGACACCATAGGCCTTGCCCAAAGTCCCCTCGATCAGCGTGATCCGGTCGGCCAGACCTTCTTGTTCGGAGATGCCGCCACCCCGTGGCCCGTAAAGACCAACTGCGTGCACTTCATCCAGATAGGTCATGGCACCGTGTTTTTCGGCGACCTCGACAATCTCCGCCATGGGGCAGATGTCGCCGTCCATGGAATAGACACTCTCGAACGCCACGATCTTGGGCGCGTTGGCGGGCAGCGCGCTCAGCTTGCGGTCGAGATCCTCTGGATCGTTGTGCTTCCACAATACCTTGTTGGCGCGGGAATGGCGGATGCCCTCGATCATGCTGGCGTGGTTCAGCTCATCGGACAGGATCACGCAATCGGGGATCCGCGCACCCAGGGTGCTGAGCGCCGCCCAGTTCGACACGTAGCCGGAGGTAAAGAGCAGCGCCTGCTCCTTGCCGTGCAGATCGGCGAGCTCCGCCTCCAGCAGCTTGTGATTGTGGTTCGTGCCCGAGATGTTGCGCGTACCGCCCGCACCCGCGCCGCAGCTGTCGATCGTGTCCTTCATGGCACGGGTCACCGACGGGTGCTGACCCATCCCGAGATAGTCGTTGGAACACCAGACCGTGACCTGATCGGGGCTGTCCTCATCGTGGCATTTCGCGGTCGGAAAAGACCCCGCCTGCCGTTCCAGTTCCGCGAAGATACGGTAGTTGCCATCGTCTTTGAGCGCATCGAGTTGCGTCTGGAACAGTGCATCAAAATCCATGATGTCCCCCCTTTATTTTAGCTGTCGGTATTGCGTCGGTATTGGGTCGGTGTTTTGTCGGTGCATCGGTCGGTATCATCCACCGCCAGAGGCGTTCGTCCGGGACCTTCAGCACCATCATCCAGTGCTCGAAAAGCGCCAGCGCCGTGATCGCAGTGAGCAGGCTGAAGCCCGCCACATCGCCCGGCTCGGATGCCGCGTAGAGCCGCTCCAGCCAGCAGGCCACGGCAAAGCTCAGCGCGGTGATCGACACCGGAAAAAGCCAGTTGAGCGGGCGGTGACGGAAGTGGCTGGGCAGATGCGCCAATGCGTTGGGCAGAAAATCAATGTTGATCTTGGGCACGCCGAAAAAGAGGTTCAACTTCGCCGACAGGCGCGCAAAGAACAAGACCGCAAAGGTCCAGGTGGCGAAACTATTGGTGGCCGCCAGATGCCAGTCGATCAGGAACATCGCGATCAGCACCGCCACCAGCAACATCTCGTGGTAGGCGAGCGTGCCCCAGGCGCGGATGAACCGCTCCCATTCCGGCACGTCGCTCGGCAGCGCATGATCGTTGGGCCCGGTGATCACCCCGGTGAGAAAGGCAAGCTCGATCCAGCCCCAGATCGCCAGGGCTGCCAGAAAGCCCGCGTACGCACCAAAAACCGACGCGTCGTGCAGTGAAGCCCAGACGCCGCCGAACCCGAGCGCGAGAACCGGCAGACCCCAGAGCACGGCCCGCCTGCGGGCGGCCATGCCTGCCCGGTCCGCGGATTTCACCACCCAGAGGATCGCACCGGTGGAAAACCACCAGACGAACAAGGCAAAGAGGGCCGGGATCCAGAAGCTCACAGGACGGACACCTCCGCAGAGGTGCTGGCGGGCAGCGGGGCACCCGTCACCCGTTGCTGGCAACGGGTGACCGCGGGCGCGCACCGCCTCGATGGCCCGCGCGCCCGCGTGCCCTCACCGCTTATGCCCGCTCCTTGGGTCAATACGCCGGCTCCAACCGGGTCGATGCCGGTACCTGGTGCTTCTTCACCGGGATCGTGAAGAGCGACACGAAGGCCGCCGCCGCCCGGGCCTGAGCACCGAGCTTGGCAAAGAACCTGCCAGAAGCCGTTGCCTCCGCCAGATCGACATTGGCCTTCTGCAGTTTCTCCAGCGTGGGCTGCCAGCGCGGATGCTCGATGTCGAGCGTGATCGGAAAGATCTGCTCTGTCAGCTTCGAAGTCTTGGTAAAGACCTCATGTGCGTACCAGTCGGGATCCACGCCCAGGGCCTTGTGGAACGCCGGGCGCTGGTGGTCACGCACGTACATCGTGGCGTAGACCGCCGTCAGGAAGAACTTGATCCAGTAGACGTTCTTGCCCGAGGTCAGCTTGGGGTCGGTCTTCATCAGCAGGGCAAAGGCCTCACCGTGGCTGAACTCATCGTTGCACCATTCCTCGAACCATTTGAAGATCGGGTGGAAGCGGTGCTCGGGGTGCGCCTCCAGGTGACGGAAGATCGTGATGTAGCGCGCATAGCCGATCTTTTCCGACAAATAGGTGGCGTAGTAGATGAACTTTGGTCGGAAATAGGTGTATTTCTTCTTCTGCGTCAGAAACCCGAGGTTCACCGCCACACCCGCCTCGCGCAGCGCGTCGTTGATGAAGCCCGCATGCCGCGCCTCGTCCCGTGCCATCAGCTGGAACAGCTGGGTGATGTCCTTGTTGGCCCCGCGGCGCTTCATTTCCTTGTAGAGCACGCAGCCCGAGAATTCCGCGGTGCAGGAGCTGATCAGGAAATCGATGAATTCCTTTTTCAGCTGCGGCTCCATCCCGTCCCAGTCCACATGGTCCCAGTCCTCGTTCTTGCGGAAATGCCCCTTGTTGGGGTCGCTGACCATCTGGTCGATCAGCTTGTCCCAGTCCTCGCGGACGGAGCTTACGTCGATGGCGTCGAGCTCGTCGAAATCCGTGGTATAGAACCGCGGTGTCAGCAGCGTGTTCTGCATTGCCACTTCTGTGGCGGCAACGCTGTCGAACTTGGCCTGCTCCTCCTGGATAGCGAGGCCTTCCTCGACCGTGGTGGCATCGGCGGTGTGGGTCGCACCCGCGGTGGGCGCATCGGGGTTCGGGGCGTTGTTCTGGATGTTCACAGCGTCACCTCCTCGGAGAACGAGAACTCGCACAGCTCCATCACTTCGAAATCACCCGTTAGTCGGGTCCAGAGCTGCTCAAGCTTGCTGGCGCGGATGATCGTGGCCTCGCGGTCCTCCACGACGATCTCGCCGAAGGGGGCCATGATCTCCTCTCCGTGTACTTTCACTTCGTCACCGGGGTAGATCACGGCGCCGTTGTTGAACCGCACATGCGCGTGCAGGCTCTCGAACTTGTGGCTGATCTCCACGGTGCAGGGGGCACGTTCAAAGTCCTTTGTCAGTAGTCCCATAAGGTGGCTTCCTTTCTTGGGGCTCAGGGTTGGTCCAGCAACCTGGCGAAGGTGCGGGTGTTGGATGCGCCAAAGCCCATGAGCTCGGCTGACCATCCGGTGACGGGGTCGTAGAGGGAAAGACGGTTGCCCGCGCGCAATCGCAGCAGGACAGGGTCGGTCGGGGCGGCACCGATCTTGGCGCGTTCGCGGGCAATGACCCGCTCGATCCCGGCGACAAAGCCGCCCTTGTCAGAGGCGAAATCAGCGATCACCGTCCCGGTGGCGTCGAGCACACGCGCGGCCCCGGAGGCGTCGCCGGTCAGCACGATGGCCCGTTCGGTCAGGATCTCGCCCTGTGGCGGCGTGCTTTGCACGGGCCGGTCGGTGAGGGTCGCAACAGTCACGATGAGCAGGACAACGGCTGTCAGCCCGAACATGGCGCGCACCATGATGCGCGGGATCATCTCTTCGGCCTTGGCGTGAATGCGGGGTCTGGCGTGGCTGGTCATGATGTTACTCCGCCGCAACAGCGTTTGCATGGCCTGCGCGCGCGACCGTGGGCCGTGCCACACGCGCCTCCGCGGCTTCGGCCAGCATCTCAGCCACCCGCTCGGCCTCGGGGATACAGCGCAACGCAGGCTGTGTGCGTTTCATGTGCCAGGGCCGCACGTGCGGCCAGCAAACGAGATAGCTGAGCTTGGTGTCGCCCAGCGTCTCCAGCGCGATGGTCCCCGTGCCGCTGCGGCGCAGATCCAGCATGGCATTGCCCACCTGAGTATAGGGCAGGTTCAGCGTGACGGTCAAAGCCGCCCCGATCCGCATGACCACACGCGCATCGGTCACCGTGTAGACCGTGGCGCGCGCCTGGGCATAGGCCACCAGCGCCAAGAGACCGCAGACGAAAAGACCCAGCAGCACGAAGGGCAGCGCCGCACCGATCGCCCGGCCCAGCGGCATGAGATCGACGAGCGACCCGAAGCGCCAGAGCGCCAGCAGCCCAAAATAGCTCGCCACCCACTTCAGCCACAGCGCTTCGCAGGCCAGTGTCCACCAGTCCGGACGCCCTTGCCAGAGGATCTGTTCTCCCTGCGGCGGACGCTCGGGCAGCCCCTCGATGGGCTCGATCTCGAAATCGTCGTGCCCGTGGGCGGGGGCTTGCGCGTATGGCTTCTGAGACATGGCGAGTATCTCCTTTCGGTTGCAAGAGGCGGTGGCAAGAGGGCGCGCGCCCTCTTGGCCGTTGCGCTCAGAGTTTCGGCTCGGCCCGGGACCCGGCGTAGAGTTTGCCGCCACCGTAGTAGCCCGAGATCTTGTCTTCTTCGAGCAGGGTCACCTGACGCGGGCTGGCAATGCTGGGGATGGTCGCGAAATGCTTGCCGTAAAGCGCATGTACCGCCACCCGGTCGGATTTGATCCGTGCGAAGGTGATCGGCATCAGCCGCGTGCCCGAGCCCCACTTGGGGTCCAGCTCCATCTCCAGATAGCGTACCAGCTGTTCGGGCTCGTCGATCCACATATCGGTGATCTTGCCCACGATCTCGCCGTCGCCCGCTACCACGGGAAGTCCGCGCGGATCGCGGCCCGCGGCCACGCGAAAGGCCTCCGCGCCCGACATCGGCACGATCTTTGGATGGCCATGGCCGTCAAGCTCGGGGTGATCCTGACGCGGCGCCCAGCTGGCAGGCCCGACACCATCCAGCATCGGGTCACCCGTGGGCTCCAGCGGATAGCCATTGCCTGGGCCCACCCGCTTCATCGGGATATCGGCGCGCTCGGGCGCTTGCCCACTGGGCACGCTGATCTCGCCGCGACCGTGCGGCAGCTTGAAGGTCTTGTCCTCAGGCAGCGGGAACAGCCCGGGCGAGGAGGCAGGATTGCCCTCGTCGTCTTCCAGCGGGTAGCCCTCGCGCATGTTCTCGCGCTGGATCCAGATCACCAGTGCGGCGAAGAAGATATAGAATAACCACAGCGACAGGCTCGCCAGGTCGAATTCGCCAAAGAATGTTTCCGTCATGTCGTTTCCCTCTCTAACGGGGTCATGTTGGGAAATCCGCAAGTCCCATGGGACGCTTGCTGATTTCTGTCGGGGTGAGGGGGCCGCTTTGGCGCACGAGCGGTCCCAGGATGACGAGCGTGGCGAACAAAAGGCCAATCTCGGTATGATAAACGAAAGAGTATCCGGTGGCCGGGCTGTTGAGCGCCTCGCCCATATACCCGGCGGTGGCCGCATGGCCGACCCAGTCGCGCAGCCCCCCACCAATGGCGATGGAGACACCCGCGGCGGTGGCCTGTGCTGCCCCCCAGGCGCCGAGCGCCAATCCACGGCCCGCCGTACCTGTCGCGGGCATGGTCATGGCCGCTGTCAGCGTGGCCACGGCAAAGAGCCCGCTGCCGAACCCGATCATCGCAGCGCCTGCATAAAACAGCGCGGGCGAGGCCATGGGATGCGCAAAAATCACCATGGAAAAGGCCCAGATACCGGCGACAAGACCCGCACCGGCCAGCCGGTAGGGGTTCGAGCCGCGCGCCAGCCGCGCCCCCGCAAGGGCAAAGCCAAAGAGCGCGCCCGCCGCCCAGAGCGCCGTCAGCAACGTGGTCGCCGCCACCGACAGGCCGAGGATCTCGCCGCCGTAGGGTTCCAGCAGCACGTCCTGCATGTTGAAGGCCATTGTGCCGGCGAAAACGCAGGCCAGCAGCCGCCCGGCCTTGCCGCCGCGCATGAAATCACGCCAGGCATCGCGGAACGGCGGGCGTGGCGCGGCCCGTTCGGCACGGCTCATCGGGCGGATGCGCTCTTGCTTCCAAAGCGCGATCAGCACCAGCGCGATGCCCAGGACGGCAGCCCCCTGCACAACGCGGATGAGCTTGAGCGCGGTAAAATCCGTGAGCAGCGCTCCCATGATCACCGCCGATACCCCCATGCCCACAAGGAACATCACGTATAGCAGCGCCACAACCCGGGGCCGCGTCTCGTCGGTCGCGCGGTCCGAGGCGAGCGCGAGCCCGGCGGTCTGCGTCATGTGCAGGCCCAGCCCGGTCATCAGAAAGGCCAGCGCTGCCAGCACCTCGCCCGCAAAGGGAATGTCGTGAACGACATCACCGCCCAGCACCAGCAGGGCAAAGGGCATCACCGCGAGCCCGCCGAACTGCCACAGGCTGCCGAACCAGATATAGGGGATCCGCTTCCACCCGATGGCGGATTTATAGGTGTCCGACCGGAACCCCAGCAGCGCCCGAAAAGGCGCAATCAACACCGGCAGCGCGATCATCAGCGCCACGATCATGGCAGGCACGCTGAGCTCCACGATCATCACACGGTTGAGCGTGCCCAAAAGCAGCACCGAAGCCATGCCCACGGACACCTGAAAGAGCGACAGCCGCATCAGCTGGCCCATGGGCAGATCGGCACTGGCCGCATCCGCAAAGGGCATGGCCGCAAGCGACAGGGACTGCAGGCGCGTGCTCACGCGGGCACCTCCATCGCCTGAGAGATGTAGAAGCCGGAGACCACACGGTCGACGGGACGCAGACCGCGCGACAGCCCTGTAGCGCGCGCAGCGCCCGCCAGTGCCACGGGGGCATGAGGGATCATGACAGGACTGCGGTCCGAGCGCGGGAACAGCTTGCCCGCATACCACATGGCCATGAGCAACCGTGTCCGCGGTGCGACAGTGAAGACGATGCTGCCCGACGTGCGGGCCTCCAACCCGGTCAGCGCCCGACCGATGGCCGCGGCGTCGTAGTAAATCAGACTGTCCATGGCGATCACATGATCGAACTGCCCCAGCCCCGCATCGAGCATATCGCCTGCCAGAAACTGCACCCGGTGGCGATCGTCAGCGGGCAGCCGTGCCTCGGCAATGCCAATCAACTGCGGAGAGATATCGATGGCCAGAACGTCCGCACCGCGGGCCGCCAGCTCGGCGGTCATCTGCCCGGCACCGCAGCCAGCATCGAGCACACGGGCACCGCGCAAGTCCTCCGGCAAGCGGCTCAGCATCAGCGCGCGCATCCGGTCCCGCCCCTGCCGGACCGTCTCGCGGATCCGCGAGACCGGCGCGTCAGAGGTCAACCTCTCCCAGGTCCGCGTCGCGGTCCGGTCAAAGTAGGTCTCCACCCGGCTCAACGTCGCGTCATAGCCAGCACCGACAGTCTCGGAGGAAGAGGCGAAATCCCGCATCAATCAAATCCCAGAAGCTCAAAGATCTCGCGGTCCGGCAGCGGCGCGGGGGCCAAAGGCTCGGTCCCGTTCCAAAGCGTCTCCGCCAGCCGGATGTATTCCTTGCGGACCTGCACGATTTCCTCGTCATCCGGCATCTCGAAAAGCGTCTTTTTCTTCAGCCGCGACCGCCGGATCGCATCCAGATCCGGCATATGGGCGATCCTGTTGAAGCCAACCGTCTTGCAATACCGATCCACCTCATCCGTCTCGCGCGAGCGGTTCGCCACACAACCCGCTAGCCGTACCTTGTAGTTGTTGGCTTTCGCCTGCACGGCGGCAATGATCCGGTTCATCGCATAGATGCTGTCAAAGTCATTGGCCGTGACGATCAGCGCCCGGTCCGCGTGCTGCAGGGGTGCTGCAAAGCCACCGCAGACCACATCGCCCAAGACGTCAAAGATCACCACATCCGTGTCTTCCAGCATGTGATGCTGCTTGAGCAGTTTCACGGTCTGGCCCACCACATAGCCGCCACAGCCCGTGCCCGCAGGCGGCCCGCCGGCCTCGACGCATTTCACGCCATTGAAGCCCTCAAAGACGAAATCCTCCGCCCGAAGTTCCTCGGGATGAAAATCCACCTCCTTCAGGATATCGATCACCGTGGGGACCAGCGATCCTGTGAGCGTAAAGGTGCTGTCGTGCTTGGGATCACAGCCGATCTGCAACACCCGCTTGCCCAGCATGGAAAAGGCCGCCGACAGGTTCGACGAGGTGGTGGATTTGCCGATCCCGCCCTTGCCATAGACCGAAAACACCTTTGCGCCCTCGATCTTGGCTGCATCATCCTGATGCACCTGCACCGAGCCCTCTCCGTCTTCCCCCCGCAGCGAAGGCGGTCGTCTGTCCAATGGACTCATGTCACTTTCCTCTCATGGGGGCGCGCTCCCCTGTCATCTTGCCAAATAAACTCCCGCCGGAGGCATCTGTCCTTGATCTGGCGCAACCTCTCATTGTGCTGCCACCCCTTCGAGCTGGTCTTCCAGATCATCCGCCGCGTCCTGCAGTGCTGCCAGCGTGTCCGCATCGGGCGACCAGTAGTTGCGGTCATTGGCCTCCAGCAAACGGTTGGCCATCCGGCTCGACGCGGTCGGGTTCAGATCCGCCAGCCGCCGCCGCATCTCAGCGTCCAGCACAAAGGTCTCCGATATCCGCTGGTAGACCCAGTCATCCACCTCACCGGTGGTCGCCGACCAGCCCAGGGTATTGGTGACATGTGCCTCGATCTGGCGCACACCTTCGGCGCCATGCTTCAACAGCCCTTCGAAAAACTTCGGGTTCAGGCTTCGGGTCCGCGTCTCCAACGCCACCTGATCGCGCAACGTGCGGACCTTGCCCGCCCCGCGCGTCTGATCACCGATGTAAACTGCCGCGTCCGAGCCCTTGGCCCGCTTCACCGCGCGGGCGATGCCCCCCAGCGTGTCAAAGTAGTGATCAACCGTGGTAACCCCCAGCTCGACCGATTCCAGGTTCTGATAGGCCACATCCACTTCGGCCAGCGTCGCCTGCAGCAAGGCCGCATTGGCTGCCGCCTTGCCATCGGTGCCATAGGCAAAGCTTTTGCGCGCCTCATAGGCATCCGCCAGCTCATCCTCATCACCAAAGGCAGAGCTATCGACGAGCCCGTTCACATTGGATCCGTAGGCGCCTTCCGCATTCGAAAAGACCCGCAGGGCGGCCTCTTCCATGGCGCAGCCTGTCTTCTCTGCGTAGGCCAGCGCATGGGCGCGGATGTAATTCTGCTCCAGCGATTCCTCTGCCGTCGCACATTTCAACGCGGCCTCTGCCAACATGCGCGTCTGCAAGGGCAGCAGATCGCGGAAGATGCCCGAAAGTGTCATCACCACATCGATCCTCGGCCGCCCCAGCTCCGCCAGCGGCACCAGATCCGCACCGCTCAGCCGCCCGAAACTGTCGAACCGCGGGACACAGCCCATCAACGCCAGTGCCTGCGCGATCGGGCCGCCATCGGATTTGATGTTGTCGCTGCCCCAAAGCACCAGCGCCACGGTGCGCGGCAGGCTCTCATGGGTCTCCAGCAACAGATCCGCCTGCTTGCGACCATCCTGACACGCAAAGGCGGTTGGCATCCGGAACGGATCAAAGGCGTGGATGTTGCGCCCCGTGGGCAGGATCTCCGGCGAGCGGATCAGATCCCCGCCCGCCACAGGCGGTGTGAAATGCGCCGAAAGCGCGCGCATCAACGCATCAAGTTCCGTCTCGCGCTGCAGGGCAGCATCAATCCGCGCCCGCGCGTCACCGTCCATTTCAGGCAGGATACGCAGATACTCGGCCCGCGCCGCCGCACTCAACGGCTCACCCACCACATGCAGACCTTCGGGGATCAGGGCGTCCTCGGTCTCCAGCAACCGCACCCAGAGCGCTTCTGCAGGGACATCGCCCATGTCAACCGCCGCTGCCTGATCGGCGATCAGCGCCTCGATCTCGGCGCGCTCCGGTGCCTCCGGCGCCGTGCGGCGCCACCGGGTGAGACTGTCCTTCAACTCCGCCAGACCCTTGTAAAGCCCCGCCGCCGCCAGGGGCGGTGTCAAATGGCTGACGGTCACGGCATTGGAACGTCGCTTGGCCAGCGTCGCCTCGGACGGGTTGTTGGCCGCATAAAGATACACATTCGGCATATCGCCGATCAGCCGATCCGGCCAATCCGCACCGCTGGGACCTGCCTGCTTGCCCGGCATGAACTCCAGCGCGCCGTGCATCCCGAAATGCAACAGGACATCGGCCTTCAGCGTGTTCTTCAGCCACAGATAAAACGCGGCAAAGGCATGTGTGGGCGCAAAGCCCCGCTCAAACAGCAGCCGCATCGGGTCGCCCTCATACCCGAACCCGGGCTGCAACCCGACAAACACCTTGCCGAAATGCGCACCCAGCACGAAGACACCGCGCCCGTCCGACTGCACGCGCCCGGGTGCAGGACCCCACTGCGCCTCGATCTCGGAGAGCCACGGGGTACCGGCCACGATCTCATCGGCGCTCACATGGGCGGCCACATTGGCCTCCTGACCGTAGGTCTGCGCCGACCCCCGCAGAACCGCCTCGCGCAGGGCGTCCACGTCCCGGGGCACATCAACGTCATAGCCCTCGGCCTTCATCCGCGTGAGCGTATTGAAGAGGCTTTCAAAGACGCTGAGATACGCCGCCGTGCCAGCCGCCCCTGCGTTGGGCGGAAAGCCGAAAAGCACAATCCCCACGGTCTGATCGGACACCGGCTGACGCCGCAGCCGCGCCTGCCGGATCGTCCGCGCCACGAGCGCCTCGATCCGCTCCGGACAAGGTGCCATGGTCTTGGCCCCGCCATCCCCGTCACAGCGCCGGAAACAGCCTTCACAGGCCGCAGGTCCGTGCCGTCCGGCAAAAACCGTCGGCGTCGTCGCACCATCCAGTTCCGGCAGGGCAATCAGCATCGTGGTCTCGATGGGGCCCAGACCCTGCGGCGACGCCGCCCACTGACCCAGCGTCTGAAACTCCAGCGGGTGTGCTGCGATATAGGGCACATCCAGTTCTTGCAGAACCTCGATAGCCGCTGAATTGTCGTTATAGGCAGGCCCGCCCACGAGGCTGAACCCCGTCAGGGAAACCAGTGCGTCGATGCAGACACCATTCGCATCATGGAAGTAAGCCTCGATGGCAGGGCGTGCGTCCAGCCCGCCCGAGAAGCCCGCAAGCACCCGGATCCCCCGCGCCTCGAACGCGCGAATGACCGCATCGTAATGGGCCGTATCAGAGGACAACACATAAGACCGCATCATCAACAGCCCGACGGTCATCGTGGCGTCGACGGGGCCGGGCACCGCGCGCACGTCCGTGGTGATGCGCCCGGGCAGATCGGGGTGGTACAAGGCGGCGTCCGGGTATTCGATGGGGGCGGCAGCCTCGGGCGCCGCCCGCCAGCCCGTGCCGGTCGCATAGCGCCCCAGCAGGAACCGAACCATCGCCTCGACGTTGTCGTCAGACCCGCCCAGCCAGTATTGCATGGTCAAAAACCACGCGCGCAGATCCTGGCTCTTGCCCGGGATGAACTTCAGGATCTTCGGCAGGCGGCGCAGCAAGGCCATCTTCTGCGCACCCGAGGAACTCGATGGTTTGGACGAGCCGCGCAGCCGCTTCATCAGCTTCATGGTGCCGGACTGCGGCGCCATCATGTCAAGCGATCCCATCCGCGTCAGCCGCACGATGGCCGCATCCGCAATCACCCCGATCATCGCATCGCAATGGTCCCGTCGCGCCTGCAGAGTGGGAAGGATGCGCGCGATATGCTCTTCGAGAAACAGCAGGTTGGCGATGATGATGTCGCCCGTCTCCACCGCCTCGCGCGCCGCCTCGAACGCCCCCGGCGTCTCGCCCCACTCGGCGGCCGCATGGATCGACAGCGAGAGCCCGGGATAATCCGCCCCCAGCCGCTCCATCGCGCGCAGCGCGGGACCCGCCGCATGGCTGTCCAGCGTCAGAATGACGACGCGGTATCCGGGCAACCGGCCCCCTATGCTGCGGTCATCGCGCATAATGTGCCTTCGCCTCATAGAGCGTCTCGACGCTGATCTCGGCAACACCACGATCCGCTGCGAACACTTCCGTATTGCGTCGCGCCTTGCCGCGCACGAAAAACGGGATCTTCTTCAACTCGCGCTCCGCTTCCTGCAGCCAGACCAGCGATGCCGCGGATTGCTCTTTCATCTTGCCCGCAAACTCCGGGGGGCGCGCCGCAGGCGCGGGGGGCTGGCCCCCCTGCTCCGCCTGGGGCTTGGGGGCATGCCCGCCGTGATGCGAGGGTCCTGCCGCATCGTGGAACTCAAAGTCATCCCGGAACATGTGCAGCAGATGTTCCTCCAGCCCCATGACCAGCGGATGCACCCAGGTGTCAAAGAGCACATTTGCGCCCTCCATCCCCATCTGTGGACTGTAGCGGGCCGGGAAATCCTGCACATGCACCGGCGCGGAGATCACAGCACAGGGGATGCCGAGGCGCTTGCCGATGTGCCGTTCCATCTGGGTGCCCAGGATCATCTCGGGCTGCAGCGCCTCGATCACCCGCTCCACCTCCAGATAGTCGTCGGTGATCACAGGTTCGACGCCGAAATCCTTCGCCAGCGCCCGGATGGGTCGCGCCATCTCCCGGTTATAGCACCCCAGGCCGACGACGTCGAAACCCATCTCATCGCGCGCCACCCGGGCCGCGGCGGCCACATGGGTGCCATCGCCAAAGAGAAACACCCGTTTACCGGTGAGATAGGTGCTGTCCACGGACTTCGAATA
The DNA here is from genome assembly GCF_947496515.1 of uncultured Roseobacter sp. Classification (GTDB taxonomy): domain Bacteria; phylum Pseudomonadota; class Alphaproteobacteria; order Rhodobacterales; family Rhodobacteraceae; genus Roseobacter. The sequence goes on from NZ_CANMDB010000010.1 coordinate 129,279, forward strand.
CCAGGGCAGACGCAGGCGGCTTTCGTCGAGATAAGGCGCAAGACCGGTGATCCCGGCCACTTCGGCGACGAAATCGCGGGTCGCACCGACGCCGATGGGCACGGTTTTGGTGAAGGGCTGGTCCAACTCCCGCGCCATCCAGCGGGCTGCGGTCTCGGCGGTTTCGGGATACATCAGCACGTTGAAATGCGCTGCCCCCAACCGTGCGATATCCGCCGGAGAGGCCGTCATCGGGGCCACCACATTGACACTGATACCCATGTCCGACAGCAGGGTCGTGATCTCCGTGATGTCATCGCGGTGCCGGAAGCCAAGCGCCGTGGGGCCGATCAGGTTGCAGGTGATTTGCGCTGTCCGCGCCATCGGTTTTGCCAGCGCCCGGACGATCTGAAAGAAGGTCTCATCGGCACCGAAGTTCTCCTTGCGCTGGTAGCTGGGCAGCTCCAGCGGGATCACCGGCACGGGGATGTCCATCGTCTCGGCCATGCCGCCGGGATCATCCTGAATGAGTTCCGCCGTGCAGGAGGCACCGACGATCAGCGCCTGAGGCTTGAAGCGCGCGTAGGCGTCCTCCAGCGCCGTCTTGAAGAGGTCGGCGGTATCCGACCCCAGATCGCGCGCCTGAAAGGTGGTGTAGGTGACGGGCGGACGGTGATCGCGCCGCTCGATCATGGTGAAGAGCAGATCGGCGTAGGTGTCGCCTTGCGGCGCGTGGAGAACGTAGTGCAGGCCGGTCATGCCCGTGGCAACGCGCATGGCGCCGACGTGCGGCGGGCCCTCATATGTCCAGACCGTGAGCTTCATGACACAGCGCCTTCGGGGCTCTGCCCCCGAGGCTGCGCCTCTCCCCCGGAGTTTTTCGGGCAAAGTGAGGGAGCATCCACCGAGAGGAGGTCGCGGCGGCGCAGGGGGCGGGAGAAGAGGCCTGCGAGATCGCCTGCCTGTTCGTAGAAATGCACCGAGCTGAACACGAGCTCAATCGCCCATTTGGTGGCGAGGCCTTCTGCTTCCAGCGGGTTGGCGAGGCCCAGGCCGCAGACACTGAGATCGGGGCGGGCGGCGCGGCAGCGGTCGAGTTGCAGATCCACGTCCTGGCCTTCGGAGAGGGTGGGACCCTCGGCCAGCAGGTCGAGGTCGGGGCCGACGATGCCCTTGTGGATGAAGGGGGCGCTGATCTCGACCGCATCCATCCCGCATTCACGGGTCAGAAAGCGCGCGAGAGGGATCTCCAGCTGGCTGTCCGGGAAAAAGAAGACCGATTTGCCGCGCAGCACTTCAGAGGCCTGTGCAATCGCCTTGCGGGCCCGGGCGCGGGGGGCCTGGGTGACCCGCTCAAAGGTTGCGGGGTCGACACCGAAGGCATCGGCAATGGTACGCAGCCATGCCGTCGTGCCTTCTTCACCGAAGGGAAAAGGCGCCGCGAGATGGGAGGCACCGCGACGTTCGAGGGCTGCGTGGGTATCGCCGAGAAAAGGTTGGGTGAGGGCGAAGACGGTGTTGGGGCCGATGCCCAGACCGCTGTCTGCCCGCGGAGCCGGCAGCACCTTGATGGGGCCGATCCCCATGGCGCCCAGGAGCGACAGCGCCTGTTCTTCGACGACATCGGGCAGCGCCCCGACAAGCAGCAACTGGCGCGTGTCTGTCTCGGGCAGCACCGGCACCATGGCGGCGAGGCAGGCGTCTTCGCCTTGGGTGAAGGTCGTCTCGATGCCCGAACCGGAGTAGCTGAGCACCCGCACCGAGGGCGCGTATTTCTGCGTCATCCGCTCCGCGGCGCGGCTGAGGTCGAGCTTGATCACCTCGGACGGGCAGGAGCCTACCAGAAAGAGCTGCTTGATATCGGTGCGCCGCGCCAGCAGTTCGCCCACCACCTTGTCGAGCTCGTCCTGCGCATCGGCGAGGCCTGCGAGGTCCGTTTCCTCCAGGATGGCGGTGGCGAAGCGGGGCTCGGCAAAGATCATCACACCGGCGGCGGATTGCAGCAGGTGCGCGCAGGTGCGGCTGCCGATCACCAGAAAAAACGCATCCTGCATCTTTCGGTGCAACCAGATGATACCCGTCAGACCGCAGAAAACCTCACGCTGGCCGCGCTGTTTCAGAATCGGCGTGTTGCGGCAGCCACCGGAGACGGGAAGGCGGGGGACTTCGGTCATGCTGGCAGCCTCCCGCCATGGGCCGATGGGCTCTTGGCCTGCAGTCGGGCGGCCCGCAACTTCAGCACGAATTGCACGGCGTTGATGACGTAAGCCGCGTAGGCGGCGAGCGCCAGGAGCATGAGTGCCACAGGACCGAGCGCACCCGCGAAAAGCGCCCAGAGATAGGCGCTGTGCAGGGCAATCACGGCGAAGGAGAACACGTCCTCCCAGAAGAACGCGGGCGCGAAAAGATATTGACCGAAAACGATTTTTTCCCAGATCGCCCCGGTGATCATGATGAGATACAACAGGGCTGTCTTGAGCAGGATGGAGCCGGTTGCGATCTCATATCCGGCACCCGTCCAAAGGTACCTCAGCACCAGCACCAGCGACACCAGAAAGACCGCAAATTGCACAGGCGCCAACACCCCCTGAACCAGGGTCCAGACGGTCGCGTCCCGGCGCGCGCGCTCGGCGTCTGTGTAGAGTCCCGGAGGGACCTTTTTGATGGTCTTCTGGCTGCACATATCTGGAATGTCTTTGCCCTCTTGCCCCGTTGACGGTAGCTGCTTTGGCGGAAAAGTGTCAACTATAACTTACACTGGCAAAACTGACAGTTTGTGAGGCGAAACCACAGAGATTTCCTAATAGCTGAGCATCAGCAGCGCTATTCAGGAAATATCCGCTCCGGGATGGGCCGGGATCTTTTGGCAATCCGGCGAGATCTGTCAATTTAGTTTGACATTCTGCCGCTCAGAGCCGAAGCTATGGCGTGGAGTACGACTCGCACGGGCCGTCGTTCGTGCTTCCTGAAAGACCCAAGTCAATTCAGGTGGTGCCATGTCGGAAAGCAATCAATCTCAAACGCACAATTGGTCAGGCCAATGCCCGGACCGGGTGGATGCACTCGCAACACGGGTCATTTCCGTTCTGAGGGATCGTCAGGTCGGCACATCGGACGGGGTGCGGCGCTTTGTTGTGGACCACCTGGTGCGCGCCATCCTGGCCCGCGGCAAGTTCGACCCGATTTTGGTCCTGGATGAGATGCGCGGCCATCGGCTGACGCTGGATGATGTCATTGATCAGTATATCCCCCGTGCCGCCACGCTGCTGGGCGAAAAATGGGCAGCGGACGAGATCAGCTTTGCCGATGTGACCGTCGGCGCGTTGCGGCTGCAGTCCCTTCTCAGCGAGGCAGCCTGTCAGGCGCGAACCGACCTGCCCACGGACGAGACACGACCGAGCACGATGGTCGTTCTGCCGCAGGGAGAGCAGCATTTCCTGGGCCTCAGCGTTGTGGCCGCACAGCTCAGACGTATCGGTTGCGATGTATCCGTTTCCTATGACGAAACGCCGGGCAGCCTGCGCGCACGGCTGAAACTGGACCGTCCTGACCTGGTGCTGATTTCCTGTGCCCGTCGCGAAGGCCTTGAAACCGTTGCCGAAACGGTGCAAACCATCCGAACGTCGGCGCCCGCCGGCACCATCATTGCACTTGGTGGCGCCGTCTTGCAGGACGCGGACGCGTTGGAGGAACGGACGGGCGTGGACATCGTGACGCGGAATGCAAAAGACGCGGTTTCTCAGTTTTCCAGATCCGGCAGGACGCCGACGCGGTCATGACGACCGATGGCAATACGTTCTGGAGCAGCGGTGCAATACCGCTGATCGAACCCGAATTCCTCAGCAGCATCATCGCCGCGGCGTCAGACATCGCACTGGTGGTGTCGTCGGAGGGGATCATCCTGTCCGTGGTGCTGAACACCCACAGCGAATCCTTCGGCAATCTCAAGCATTGGGAAGGGCGCCCCGTCGTTGACTTCCTGACCCGCGAGACCGCGCCAAAATTCGAGGCAGCACATGCGGCCTTTCTGGCCGATGAGGTGCCGCGCAAGCAGCTGGAGCTGAACCACAGCGACAATGCGGTTTGGCAATACCCGGTGCGCTATACGTTTCACCGCTTCGGGCACGAGAATGCCGCCCTGCTGCTGGGCCGGGATCTGCGGCCCATCGCGGAGACGCAGCAGCAGTTGGTGCAGGCGCAGATCGCGCTGGAGCAGGGCTACGAGGCGCGGCGTGAATTCGATGCGCGGTTCCGTGTGCTGCTGGCCGAGACGGAAGAGGCGGTCGTTTACGTTTCTGTGCAGAGCGGGCGTATTGACGACGCAAACGAGGCGGCAGCGGCGCTTTTGGGTGTGACACTGGACGCGCTCAAGGGCAGCAGTTTTGCCCAGCAGTTTGCCAATCGCTCGACGGTGGAGCTGACCGAAAGCCTGATGAATGCCACGCTGGCCGAAGAAGGCGGGCGCGTCACCCTCAAGGCACATCGGGGCGGACGGGCGCTTGTCATTCTGCCGACCGTCTTTAGGGCGGGCGGGCAGCGGGTGTTGCTGTGCCGGATCCGGCCCGAAGGCGGCGCGACACCGGTTGTCGATACGGCGTCCAGTCAGGCGCTTGCGCTCTTTCGGTCCGGCAGTGACGCAATGCTCTTCATGACCGGCAAAGGGATCATCACGTCGGTCAACGACCGGTTGCTCGATATGGTGGGGGCCGCGCATCTGTCGGATGTGGTCGGGCGCAGCTTTGCGGATTTTCTGGGCCGGGGGCAGATTGACCTCGGCGTGCTGACCGATCAGGCTCAGCGCAGCGGGCAGATGCGGATCTATGCCACCAAGCTGGTCAATGAGCTGGGGGCGCGGCTGTCGGTGGAGATTTCGGGCGGGCCGCTGGATGACATGCCGGAGCCCGTGATCGGCTGCGTCATCCGCGATGTGAGCCATGTTGAAGCCACCCGGGCGCATCCCAGCACGTCCCATGTGCCGCAGGAACCCGCGCGCAACGTGATGGATCTGGTGGGGTCTGCCTCGCTCAAGGAGATCGTCGCGGAGACCACCGATGTGGTCGAAAAGATGTGCATCGAGACTGCGGTGGAGCTGACCAACAACAACCGCGTCGCCGCCGCAGAGATGCTCGGCCTGTCGCGGCAGAGCCTCTACGTGAAGCTGCGCAAATACGGGCTGCTGAGCAAGAACGGCTGAGCCCGCCCTGCCTCTTGCGTCGACTCAAACTGTCAGCCATAGTTGACACATGTCTGTCACTCAGGTCATACAGTCGCGCCGTTTTCCTGACCCCGCCGCCACCCTTCGGCTGATCAAGCCGATCACGTGGTTCCCGCCCATGTGGGCGTATCTTTGCGGTGTCATCTCGTCGGGCGTCTCACCTACCGGTCAATGGTGGCTGGTGCTGCTGGGCGTCGTGCTCGCGGGACCCATCGTCTGTGGGATGAGCCAGGCGGCCAATGACTGGTGCGACCGTCACGTTGACGCCATCAATGAGCCTGACCGCCCGATCCCCTCGGGCCGGATCCCGGGCCGCTGGGGGCTGTGGATCGCGCTCGCGATGTCCGTGCTGTCGTTGATCGTCGGCTGGCAGTTCGGGCCCTGGGGCTTTGGCGCCACCATCGTGGGCGTGCTGGCCGCCTGGGCCTATTCGGCAGAACCCGTCCGGCTCAAGCGCTCCGGCATCTGGGGGCCCGGCCTTGTCGGGCTCAGCTATGAGACACTGCCCTGGTTCACCGGAGCTGCCATTCTCAGCGCGGGCGCGCCCTCCCTGCCGGTGATGATGGTTGCGCTGCTCTACGGCATCGGCGCCCACGGCATCATGACACTGAATGATTTCAAGGCGCTGGAGGGCGACCGTCAGACCGGTGTCAATTCCCTGCCGGTGACGCTGGGGCCACGACGGGCCGCACAGGTCGCCTGCACCGTCATGTCGCTGCCGCAGGCGGGGGTGATCGGGTTACTGCTCTTCTGGGGCAAACCGCTGCATGCCGCCGGTGTTGCCGCCGTGCTGCTCGCGCAGTTCTGGGCGATGACGGTGATGTTCAAGGATCCCCGCGCCAAGGCGCCGTGGTACAACGGCACCGGCGTTTTGCTGTATGTCAGCGGCATGATGATCACGGCCTTCGCCGTCCGGGGGCTGGCATGACGCTGGGCTGGGGTGGCATCGCGCGATTGGGTCTGGTGCAACTGGCGCTCGGTTCCGTCGTGGTGCTGACCACCGCGACCATGAACCGGGTGATGGTGGTCGAACTGGCTTTGCCCGCGATCCTGCCCGGCCTGCTCGTCTCTCTCTATTACGGCACACAATTCCTGCGGCCCCGGTTCGGGCACGGCGCTGACCGGGGCGGACGGCGGACACCGTGGATCATCGGCGGTGTCGCACTGCTGGCCGCCGGTGCGCTTGGCGCAGCGCTCTCCGTCGGGCTGATGGCGCGGCATACCGGGATGGGTATCGCAGCCGCGGTGCCGTCGTTTCTGTTGATCGGGCTGGGCATCGGGTCTGCGGGCACGAACCTGCTGGCGCTGCTGGCCGCGCGCGTCAAACCGGAGCATCAGGCGCCTGCAGGCAGCCTTGTCTGGATCATGATGATCTTTGGACTCGCCGCCACGGGCATCACCGCGGGTATTCTGCTCGACCCCTACAGCCATGCGCGGCTGGTGGCCGTGACCTTTGGCGTGTGCACGCTGGCGATGTGCCTGACACTGCTGGGCCTGTGGGGGCAGGAGCGCGGGCAGACCGCCGCGCGAGACAAGACCGCCCTCCCCTTCCGCGCCGTCATCGCCGAGCTTTGGACAGACCGGCGGGTGCGGATTTTCACGGTGTTCGTCTTTGCCTCCATGCTGGCCTACAACCTGCAGGACCTCATTCTGGAGCCCTTTGCGGGCCATGTGTTTGGTATGACTGTCGGCGAAAGCACCCAACTCGGCGGGATGCACCACGCAGGTGCGCTGATAGGCATGCTGGCGGTGCTGCTGGGCGGCACGCTGCTCGCACGCTGGATTACCGTGCCGCTGCGCGTCTGGGTCGTTGGCGGGTGCGTGCTGTCGGGCCTGTCGCTGGTGGGTCTGGCCTACGGCGGGTTTCACGCCGCGCGCTGGCCGATCGCCGTGAATATCTTCACCCTCGGGCTCGCCAATGGCGCCTTTGCCGTCGCGGCCATTGGCGCGATGATGGGCCTCGCCCGCGAGGGCGGGGAGGGCGCAGAGGGCCTGCGCATGGGGCTGTTTGGCGCCGCTCAGGCCATCGCCTTTGGGCTGGGCGCCTTTATCGGCACCGCCATGGTCGATGTGATGCGCCTCCTGACAACACTGGACGCGCTGGCCTACGGCACTGTCTTTGCCCTTGAGGGCGGTGTCTTTCTGATCGCTGCAGTGCTTGCGCTGCGTTTGACCTCACCCCAAGCGACGCGTCCCGATGGAAGTGCCGCACTGATGCCGGGAGAATGAACGATGTATGATGTCTTTGTCGTGGGCGGTGGACCGTCGGGGGCCACCGCGGCGCTGGATCTGCTGCACTCGGGCCATAGCGTGGCACTGCTGGACCGCGAGGGGCGGATCAAACCCTGCGGTGGCGCCATTCCACCCCGGCTGATGCAGGATTTCGGCATCACAGATGATCAGCTGGTCGCCAAGGTCAACACGGCCCGCATGATCTCTCCCACCGGGCGGCACGTGGATATCCCTATCGAGAACGGCTTTGTCGGCATGGTGGACCGCAAGGATTTCGACCCGTTCCTGCGCGCCCGGGCGGAAGCCGCCGGCGCCACGGCGCTGACCGGGACCTTTCTGCGGATCGAGCGCGAGGGCGTGCGCACCTTCGTGGTCTACCGCGAAAAGGCAAGTGGCGAGGAACGCCGGGTGCAGACCAAGCTGGTGATCGGCGCGGATGGCGCGCGCTCCAAAGTTGGTCGCGCAGAAGTGCCGGGTGGTGACAAGATCCCTTATGTGCTGGCCTATCACGAAATCATCAAGGCACCGCCCAAGTCGGACATCTACGATCCCGTCCGCTGTGACGTGATCTACGATGGTGACATCTCGCCCGATTTCTACGGCTGGATCTTCCCGCATGGCGACAGCGCCAGCGTCGGCATGGGCACAGAGGTGTCGTCGGTCGATCTGAAACAGGCGACCGCCGCATTGCGCGAAACCGCAGGTCTGGCGGGCTGCGAGACCCTCCGGCGCGAAGGTGCGCCGATCCCGCTGAAACCGCTCGACCGCTGGGACAATGGCCGCGACGTGGTGCTGGCAGGCGATGCGGCTGGTGTCGTCGCACCCTCCTCCGGCGAAGGGATCTACTACGCGATGGTTGGCGGGCGCGTGGCGGCCACCGCCTGTGCAGCCACGCTGGCCTCGGGCCGGGTGCGCGATCTTCGGCTGGCGCGCAGCCTTTTCATGAAGGAGCACAAGACCGTGTTCCGCGTGCTTGGCTCCATGCAGAACGCATACTACCGCAGTGACGAGCGGCGCGAGCGCTTCGTGTCGCTCTGCCATGACATCGACGTACAGCGGCTGACCTTCGAGGCCTACATGAACAAGAAGCTGGTGAAGGCGCGGCCCATGGCGCATCTGAAAATCGGGTTGAAGAACCTTGCGCATCTCAGCGGTCTGGTGGCACCTACGCGCGTATGACGATCATGATCCCCGCCTGGGTCAAAGGCACGCTGACCCCGGTTGAAAAGCTCGAAGCGCACGTCAAAGGACTGCGGCACAAGGCGGTGTCGGTCTTTGTACTGGCGGGCGATGCGGTGCTGATGCAGCAGCGGGCCCTGTGCAAATACCACACGCCCGGTCTCTGGACGAACACCTGTTGTACCCATCCGGCGTGGGAGGAAGATCCGCTCGACTGTGCCATGCGGCGGCTGGACGAAGAGATCGGTGTGACCGGGCTGACCCCTGAGCATCGGCACCATCTGGAATATCGCGCCGATGTGGGCGGCGGGCTGACGGAGCATGAGGTGGTGGAGGTCTATGTGGCGCAGGCCACACGGGATCTCAGCGTCACGCCGAACCCCGAAGAGGTCATGGCCGTGGAGTGGATGCGCTTTGACGCGCTGCGCGCGGCGGTGGCTGAGACGCCCGAGCGGTTCACACCCTGGCTGCGGATCTATCTGGCCGAGCACGGGCAGAAGATCTTTGGCGATCTGGCGACGCTGTCGCAGCGGTAGACATTGCGTCTTAATGAGCTAACCGGTTTGAACAGCGGCTGCGCGACACCCCTGTAGTTGCCGTCCAGATCCAAGGGCAACGACCGAGCCTAAAGGATCTGACCTTCAACCTGAGACACACCGCTTCGTTCAGAGCACCCGCGCAACAGGCACTGTTGCGCCGCGCCGTTCCGCCCCCAAGGGGCGGCGCGATTGCGCCACCCCTCGGAACGGCGCTTCAGCATGAACGTCGGGTGTCTCAGGTTGAAGGTCGGATGCTTCAGGGTGGACGAGAAGTGCCCTCCCCGAGGAAGGGTCGGGCGCTGCCCGGCGCTGCCGCCGGTCGAGAGGTCTCAAATATCTGTTTGAAAACCGATAAGTCTTGGATGCTTCAGAGATCGTTCCCCGGGCAGTAAAAACCGCCTGGGGGTTCTTGCATCACGCGACCAGATCGAAACGGTCAGCGGTCATGACCTTGGTCCAGGCGCTGACAAAATCACGCACGAACTTCTCCTTGTTGTCGTCCTGCGCGTAGACTTCCGCGTAGCCGCGCAGGATCGAGCTGGACCCAAAGACGAGATCGGCACTGGTCGCCGTCCATTTGACATCGCCGGTCTTGCGGTCGCGCACCTCGTAGTGATCCCCCGCATCGATGGGCGCCCATGTGTTCGCCATATCGGTCAGGTTCACGAAGAAGTCCGTGGTCAACTGACCCTCGCGGTCGGTGAATACACCGTGTTTGGAGCCGCCGTGGTTGACCCCCAGCACGCGCATGCCGCCAATGAGCACCGTCATCTCCGCCGCCGTCAGGCCCAGCAGTTGTGCTCGATCCAACAACATCGCCTCGGGCGTGACGTCATATTTGTCCTTCTCGAAGTTACGGAAACCATCGGCGAAAGGCTCCAGCACGTCAAAGCTCTCGGCGTCGGTTTGCGCATCGGTGGCATCGCCGCGACCGGGGGCAAAGGGCACCTCTGCGCTGTAGCCCGCAGCTTTGATCGACTGTTCCAACCCGACGTTACCCGCCAGCACGATGACGTCTGCGATGGACGCGCCGGTCTCTGCGGCAATGGGCTCCAGCACGCCCAGCACCTTGGCCAGACGCTCGGGCTCGTTGGCTTCCCAGTCTTTCTGAGGAGCCAGACGGATGCGGGCACCGTTGGCGCCGCCCCGCTTGTCCGACCCGCGGAAGGTGCGCGCGCTGTCCCAGGCGGTGGCGATCATCTCTGGCCCGCTCAGCCCGCTGTCGGCGATCTTGGCCTTGACGGCGGCCACATCGTAATCCGTGGCACCGGCGGGGATCGGATCCTGCCAGATCAGATCTTCGGCGGGGACGTCTGGACCGTAGTAATTGTCCTTGGGCCCCATGTCGCGGTGGGTCAGCTTGAACCATGCGCGCCCGAAGGTATCGGCAAAATACTCGGGATCTGCACGGAACTTCTGGCAGATCTCATTGTAGATCGGGTCCACTTTCATCGCCATATCCGCGTCCGTCATCATCGGCATGTCGCGTTTGGACGGATCAGACGCGTTGAGCGGCATCTCGCTTTCCGGCATATTCACCGGCTTCCACTGATGCGCACCCGCGGGGGATTTCGTCAGCTCCCACTCGTAGTCAAAGAGATAGTCGAAATAGCCCATGTCCCATTGCGTCGGGTGCTTGGTCCACGCGCCCTCGATACCGGAGGTAAAGGCATTGGCTGCCTTGCCCTGATGGCCGGGGTTGGCCCAGCCGAAACCTTGTGCGTGGACGCCTTCGCCCTCAGGTTCCGCCCCGATCTGGTCGTGCGCGTTGCCGCCGCCGTGCGCCTTGCCGACGGTGTGGCCGCCGCAGGTCAGCGCCGCGGTTTCCTCGTCGTTCATTGCCATCCGCTGGAAAGTTTCGCGCACATGCAGCGCGGTGCGGGCTGGATCGGGCTCGCCGTTCACGCCTTCGGGATTCACATAGATCAGCCCCATATGGACCGCGGCCAGCGGGTTATCCATGGTGGAGGGCGTGTCGAGATCGCCGTATCGCTGTTGCGAGGGCGCCAGCCATTCGTTCTCGGATCCCCAGTAGACGTCCTTTTCAGGACCCCAGATATCCTCGCGACCGAAGCCGAAGCCAAAGGTCTTCAGCCCCATGGATTCATAGGCCATGTTGCCCGCCAGGATGATCAGATCGGCCCAGCTGAGCGCGTTGCCGTATTTCTTCTTGACCGGCCAGAGCAGACGGCGCGCCTTGTCGATGCTGGCATTGTCGGGCCAGGAGTTCAGCGGCGCAAAGCGGATGTTGCCGGAGCCCGCACCCCCGCGGCCGTCGCCCATCCGGTAAGAGCCTGCGGAGTGCCAGGCCATACGGATCATCAGACCGCCGTAGTGACCCCAATCCGCAGGCCACCAGTCCTGGCTTTCGGTCATGAGCGCCTCGACGTCGGCCTTGACCGCGTCAAAATCAAGCGCCTTGACGGCAGCACGGTGGTCGTAACCTTCATCCATCGGGCTGGTGCGTGCACCGTGCTGGTGCAGGATGTCGAAGTTCAGCCCCTCGGGCCACCATTTCGTCACGCTGTTGTCGGTGCCGGTGTTACCACCGTGCATGACCGGGCAGCCGCCACCGGGGTTCACGTTGCTTCCGTCCATGGGGATCTCCTGTGTATGAAGGGGAATTCTGTCGTTCTGCTGTCAGTTTAGAGTGGTTCAAAGATAAGTACCAATTTGAAATCCAAAAATACGTGATAAGAAAAACCTATGATTGGGCTCACGCTGAAACACATGCGATACTTTCAGGCCTTGGCCGCTCACGGGCACTTCGGTCGGGCGGCGGAGGCCTGCAATATCTCGCAACCCGCCCTGTCATTGCAGATCAAGGAGTTGGAGACATTGATCGGTGCCCCGCTCGTGGAACGCAGCGCGCGACAGATCCGGCTGACCACGCTGGGCGAGGACTTTCTGGCGCGGGCGCAGGACATCACCCTGCGCGTGGAGGAGTTGGAGAACCTGCAACGCTCCGCCACGGGGCCGCTGTCCGGACGCCTGCGGCTGGGGGTGATTCCCACGGTCGCGCCCTACTTGCTGCCGCGGATCATCGGGTTGCTGGCCGCGCGGATGCCCGATCTGGACTTGCAGCCGCGTGAGGCGATCACCGGCTCGCTGGTGGAAGGGTTGCTTGATGCCCGGCTCGACATCGCGGTCGTGGCCCTGCCCATCTCGGAGCCGAGCCTGCGCGAGTTCGCGCTGTTCGACGAAGACTTCCTGCTGGTGCGGCCAGCGACGGACGGGGCCAAACCGGTGCCCAGCCTCAGCGCACTGCGCACCATGCGGCTCTTGCTGCTGGAGGAAGGGCACTGCTTTCGCGAACAGGCGCTGGCGTTTTGCGATATCTCGGGCAGCGCGCCACAGGAATTGATGGAAGGCAGCTCGCTCTCGACCCTGGTGCAGATGGTCGGTGCCGGCATCGGCGTGACGTTGATCCCCGAAATGGCCGTCCCGCTGGAGACCCGCACGGCAGATGTGGCCGTCACCCGCTTTCCCGCGCCCTGCCCGCAGCGCACCATCGGCATGGTCTGGCGCAAGACCAACCCGCTGGGCGAGCAGCTGATGCAGATCGGCGCGCTGATCCGCAGGGCCGCCGAGACCCGCGCCACAGGGGGGCTTTCGCTGGGCGGGTGAAAGGCTCTAGGGTGCTGGAACGTCAGCGAAAAGGAACTGCCATGCCCGCGCCTCTCAACAGCTTCAAGAAATCACTGGCCGAGGGGGAGACGCTCTTTGGCTGCTGGATGAGCCTCGCTGAGGCGATCACCGCAGAGATCCTCGGCAGCGCGGGCTTTGACTGGCTGCTGATCGACGGGGAGCATTCGCCCAACGACATCCGCTCGATCCGCGATCAGCTGGTGGCGCTCAAGGGCAGTGCCAGCCATCCGGTGGTTCGCCTGCCGATCGGAGAGACCTGGCTGATCAAACAGGTGCTGGATGTGGGCGCGCAGACGATCCTCGTACCCATGGTCGAGACGGCCGATCAGGCCCGCGAGCTGGTGCGCGCCTGCCGGTATCCCCCCGCGGGCACACGCGGTGTCGGATATGCGGTGGGGCGCGTGTCGGACTTTGGGCAAATGGATAACTACGGCCCTACGGCGGACGCGCAGATCTGCCTTCTGGTGCAGGTCGAGAGCAAGACCGGTCTCGACAACCTCGACGACATTCTGGGTGTCGAGGGCGTTGACGGTGTCTTTATCGGCCCTGCGGATCTGTCTGCGAGCCTTGGATACCTCGGCCAGACCATGCACCCGAATATGCAGGCGACCATCCTGGATGCACTCACGCGGATCAGCGATAGCGGCAAGGCGGCGGGTATTCTCACGCCCGATGACATCATGATCCAGTCCTCGCTGAACGCGGGTGCCCGATTTGTCGCGGTGGCCATGGATATTGCGCTGCTGCTCAACAACGCCAAGGCGGTTTCGGCCAAATGGAAGGACGCAGAGGGCTAACGGCTCTTTCCTCCGCCGGGCAAGAGGTATAACAGGCGCGCACCATCCCTTTGAACTGGAGTAAGACAGATGGGTTACCGCGTCGTCATTGCGGGTGCCACAGGTAATGTGGGCCGCGAAATGCTGAACATCCTCGCCGAACGCCACTTTCCGGTGGACGAGATCACGGTGCTGGCCTCGCGCAAGTCGCTGGGTACGGAGGTCAGCTTTGGCGACAAGACGCTCAAGACAAAGGATCTGGACACCTTTGATTTCACCGGCTGGGACATCGCGCTCTTTGCCGTGGGGTCCGAGGCCACCAAGAAATACGCGCCCGCAGCGGCCAAGGCGGGATGCGTGGTGATCGACAATTCCTCGCTCTACCGCTACGACCCGGACGTCCCGCTGATCGTGCCCGAGGTGAACCCGCAGGCGATCACGGGCTATGCCAAGAAGAACATCATCGCCAACCCCAACTGCTCCACCGCGCAGATGGTGGTGGCACTCAAGCCCCTGCACGACCGCGCGACGATCAAGCGCGTCGTTGTCTCGACCTACCAATCTGTGTCGGGTGCGGGCAGGGAGGGGATAGACGAGCTGTGGGATCAGACAAAGTCGATCTACAACCCGACCGATGACAAGCCCGCCCGAAAGTTCACCAAGCAGATCGCGTTCAATGTGATCCCGCATATCGACGTGTTCATGGAAGACGGTTCCACCAAGGAAGAGTGGAAGATGGTGGCGGAGACCAAAAAGATCGTGGACCCCAAGATCAAGGTCACGGCGACCTGCGTGCGGGTGCCGGTGTTCGTGGGCCATTCCGAAGCCGTCAACATCGAGTTCGAAGAGCATCTGGACGAGGAAGAAGCCCGCGAGATCCTGCGCGAGGCGCCTGGCATCATGGTGATCGACAAGCGCGAGGACGGCGGCTACGTCAGTCCCGTCGAATGCGTTGGCGATTTCGCCACATTCATCAGCCGCATCCGGCAGGACAGCACGATCGACAATGGTCTGAACCTCTGGTGCGTCAGTGACAACCTGCGCAAGGGCGCAGCCCTGAACGCCGTGCAGATCGCCGAACTTCTGGGCCGCGAAGTCCTCAAGAAAGGCTGAGAGAGCAGAGCTCGTCCGAGTTCCGGGTGCGGCGGGCCTGCTGCACCTGACCGGAACAGATCGCCCGGGAGATCAGCGCCCCGGCGCAGAGCGTCTGAGCAAAAAGTCCCGGTCTGACGCCCGCAGCAAAGGCGACAACGTGCCCCTGTGTCCACGAAAGCTCCGCGAGCGCGGATCGTGTGGCTCCGTTACCTGCGCGTCCCGCTCGGCGGTGGGTTTGCTCTCCATTGACCCTAAGTAGCGCAGGGCACCGATGGCGCGTTGCCTGCGGTCGAACGAAATGGCGGGAACAATATGCACCGGTTGAAGTGGCCCCTTCTGATCTTTCTGCGGTATTACCGCAACCTTGGCTTGCGGGTCACGCTCTACGCGCTGTTGTCGGTCATCGTGGCGCTGACCAGCCCCTTGATCCGCCGGTTTCTGAGCGATGACCTGTCGGATCTCGTCGATATCGCCGCGGTCAAACCCATCCTGACGATCATGGCCTCCGCCATGCTGGGGGTCTCGACCTTCTCGCTCAATGTCATGGTCACCGCGCACAGGGCAGCCGCCGCCAGCACGACGCCCCGGGTGCACCGGCTACTATTGGAGGACACCACGACACAATCGGTTCTGTCAGTTTTCATCGGCGGGTTCGTCTACTTCCTGACGGCCATCGTCATGGTGCAGGCCGGGCTTTATCCCGATGATGTGGCGATTGTCGTGATGGCGGTGGCAGTGCTCGTGGTCGTGCTGATCATCATCGCGATGCTGCGCTGGATCCAGCACCTGAGCGATCTGGGCAGCATGGACAACAGCCTGCGGGCGGTGTCCGACCGCACGATCACGGCCCTGGAAACCCTGGCACGGCAGCCAGCGCTTGGTGCCAATCCGATCACCGACGATACCGTCCTTCCTGAAAGCACCACCAGCCTGTCCGCGCCGCGTTCGGGGTATCTGCAACTGATCGACGTCTCGGGGCTGCAAAAACAGCTGCCGGAGCAAGGGTTGATCTATGTCTCCTGCCTGCCGGGCACCCATGTGCTGAAAGGTGAGATCATCGCGCAGGTCTCCGGTCCGGTGGACGACGCTTGTCTGGAGGCCTTGCAGGAGGGTTTCGTCTTTGGGGATACGCGCACCTACGAACAGGACGCGACGCTTGGCGTCGATGTGCTGTCCGAGATTGCCGCAAGGGCGTTGTCACCCGGCATCAACGACCCCGGCACGGCCATCGCGGTCATCCTGCGGCTGAAATCCGTGCTGTGGCGCTATGGTGCTACAGAAGCGGACAGTGACCCACCGGAGGCGTCCCGCGTCTTTGTCCCGACACCGGCGCCAGCGAGGCTGATCGAAGCGGCCTTTGCCCAGACTGCGCGGGACGGTGCGGGCATGATCGAGGTCGCCCGCCATCTGCGGCAGAGCCTGCAGGCGCTGGCAGGCTGTCCCCGGGACGGGATGTCCGTTGCAGCCGCCGACATGGCAGCGCTGGCCCTGGCCTATACGGAACAGGCCAATCTGGTGGAGGCGGAACGCCGCAGTCTGCGCGCGATCGAGATGCCCAAGACCGGGGTTCAGTGATCTACGCTGCCTCTCGCGCAGGTGCTCAGCGTTTGCCGGACGAAGGCTGCCAAAGAGATCCGCACGGACGGCTTGCCGCCAACCCCCATCCAAATCATCCCACCTTAAATTTGAGACACCCAATGTTCATGCTGAAGCGCCGGCCCAAAGGGTGGCGCAATCGCGACGCCCGTTTTGCCAGAGGCAAACCTCCGGTTTGACGGGGGCTGTGCAACAGTGCCTGTTGCGCAAGTGCTCTGAGCGAAGCGGGGTGTCTCAGGTTGAAGGTCGGATGATTTGGAGACAGTCTTCGCTTTGCCTCGGGGTTTTGCCCACGCCGGGACCTTCACACCAAAGCGGCCAGTTTCAGCCTCTGGATCTTGCCGGATGGCCCCTTGGGCAGCTCGCTCAGAAAGTGGATGCAGTCGGGCGATTTGAACCTGCCGAGCCGTTCGTGACAGAGCGCGATGAGCGCTGCCTCCGACAGGACGGACCCGGGTTTGACCGCCACTGCCGCCTCCACCCGCTCCCCGTAGCTGGTGCAAGGTCGGGCAAAAGCAGCCGCTTCGATGATGTCGGGCTCGGAGTAGAGCACCTCGTCAATCTCGCGCGGGGCGATGTTCTCGCCTCCCTTGATGATCAGCTCCTTCAAGCGACCCGTGACAAAGACATACCCCTCCGCATCCATATGCCCCAGGTCACCGGTGCGCAGCCAGTCGCCCGCGAAGCTTTGGGCCGTGGCGTCGGGGTTGCGCAGGTATTCGATCATCACATTCGGACCCCGCACGGCGATTTCCCCTTCGGTCAGGGGCGGGGCGGGGTCAAGATCCCTGGTCAGAATGCGGATCTCGTTGCCATAGCCGGTTCCGGGCGAGCCGATCTTGCGGACACCGGGCGGCAGCGGGTTCGACAGGATCTGCGCGGCGGTTTCCGTCAGCCCCATCGTTTCGATCACCGGAACCTGAAAGCGGCTCTCAAACGCTGATTGCGTCTCCACCGCCAGCGCGGAGGAGGCCGACCGGCCAAAGCGCAACCGCTTGCGCGCGGCCTCGCTGGGGTTGGTGTCGCTGTGCAGCAGGTGGCTGATGATCGTCGGCACGACCGAGAACCACGTGACCTCTGCCGCGTCCGCCTGATCCCAGAACCGGCTGGCAGAGAACCGCGCCGTCATGGCCAGCGAGCCACCCGAGACCAGCGCGCCCATCATCGTCACACAGAGCCCGTTGATATGATAGATGGGCAGCACGCAAAAGCCGCGATCCTGCGGCGTCAGCGCGTGAGCCATCGCGGTGGTCCAACCCCCCGCCAGCAGGCTCGCGTGACTGTGCACCACACCCTTGGGCTGACCCGTCGTGCCGGAGGTATACATCAGGAGCGCATGCTGATCTGCACCAAAGGCGGGAATGTCCAGCCGGTGTTCGAGCATCGGCGCATCGAGGATTGTCAGGCGGTCGGGGGCGATGGCGCGGATCGCTTCGCACTGGTGATCGTGCACAAAGGCAAAGCGCGCCGCACTGTGATCCAGCGCATAGGCAATGGCGTCAGGGCCCGCCGCCAGGTTGATCATCGTCGCCCGGAACCCGCCATAAAGTGCCGCATAAACCGCCAGCACCCCGGCTCGCCCGTTGGGGTGGACGATGGCGACGCTCTCACCCTGCGCTATCCCCAGCCCAGTCAGCCCGCGCGCCATGTCACGGGCGGTATCGCGCAGATCGCGCCAGCTGAGCGCCTCACCCGTTTCGGGAAAGACGACCGCGATGCCATCACCGTCAGCGCGCGCATCCAGCCACTGCCGCACCGTCCCCTGCGGCGGCGTCTCCGGATCAAAGATCACTTGCCTGCCTCATCCCAATAATCCGCAAAGATGTCCTCGACACTGGGTTCATTGGCGGGGATTTCCCGCACGATCTTGGTCGTCTGCATGAAATGCCGCCAGTGCAGATTGGTGTCGATCGAGTTCCCGCCCCAGGACCCGCATCCCATGGAGAGCGAGAACGGCATCCCGTTGGTGAAGGAACCACCGGTCGCAAATGTATGCGCCTGATTGACGATGACCCGGCTGGTGGGGATCGCCTTGGCCAGCATCAGGGCCCGGTCCTGCGTTTGGGTATGCAGACCAACGGAATGGCCCGCACCCTGATGCAACTGGATATGCTGAGTGATCCGCAGGGCGTCATCGAAGTCCCGCGCGCGGTAGAGCGCCAGTACCCGGCTGAGCTTCTCTCCCGAGAGCGGATGCTCCGGCCCGATCCCGCGTGTCTCGACTGCAAGATAGGAGGTGCCCTCGGGCACCGCGCCCGTCAGCCCGAGCGCCGCGATCATTTCGGGCGCATCCTGCGCGATGACCTGCGGGTTCAGATGCCCTTTGACCCAGTGTTTGGCCGTTACCAGCCGCTCGTCCGTGATCAAGGCACCGCCGGTGCGGGACATCTCAGCCACGAAGGCATCATAGACGGCGTCCACCACCACGACCGCGTTTTCCGAGGAACAGGAGGTGGCGTTGTCGAACGTCTTGGACGCTTCGATTTTCTTCGCCGCAGCAGCCAGATCCGCGGTCTCATCCACGATCACCGCGACATTACCCGCACCCACCGCCAGGGCGGGTGTCCCGGAGGTATAGGCGCGTTTCACGTTGTTCTGGCTGCCGGTCACGACGAGCAGATCCGCGATCTCCAGCAGGCGTTGCGTCTTTTCCTTCGATCCGCGGCCCGGGATCATCTGCACCAGATCGCGGTCCACGCCTAGCTTGTCGAATTCCGCGTGTATGTAGCCCAGCAGCGCCTCACAGGTGGGCACCCCCTTGGGCGAGGGAGAGAGCACGATCGCGTTGCCGCATTTCAGCGCATTGATGATGTTGTTGGCGGGTGTCGCACCGGGATTGGTCGAGGGTACAACGGCACCGATCACGCCCATGGCGCGCGCGACCTCGGTGATGCCGGTAGCGGGATCATCGCGGATCACCCCAAAGGTCCGCGCTTGTTGAATGTCGCGCATCAGCCCCAGCGTCTTGCGGTGGTTCTTGGTGATCTTGTCAGCCACATTCCCAAGGCCGGTCGTTTCGACCGCAAGCTCCGCCAGATGGCGGTTGCGCGCGGGCTCCATGATGGCCCACCCCGCCGCCTGTGCCGCGCGGTCGTAAGCCTCTTGCGAGCCGCCCTGCTCAAACCGGTGCTGTGCTGCGCGGGCGCGGGCAACGATGGCTTCTACCTCTGCGATTGCGTCAACACTGTTCATGTCACTGTCCTGATAAGAAAGGCAGCGCCCGACACCTGGGCGCTACCTTTTGGTTTAGAGACCTGCCAGAAGCTCTTCGAGCGTTTTCTGACGGGCTGCCCACATCTCCAGTACCTCGTCGCGCGTCATGATCGCCATGGGCGAGCCACCGGCGGCCATCCGGCTTTGCACCCGCTGGTTTTCGAACATCGCCGGCACGGTCTCCGCCAGCTTGTCGATGATCCCCTGTGGGGTGCCCTTGGGCACCATCACGCCCCGGAAATTCACGGAGGCGTTGTCGATGTCAAAGCCCTGTTCCTGCATCGTGGGCACATCGGGCAGGAATTCCGCGTTCCGTTCCAGATCGAACACGCCGAGGATTTTGACATTGCCCGCCTGCTGCGCCCGGAACGCATCCGACAGGTTGTTGACACCGCCCAGAACGTCACCGGCGATCACCGCGCGCATGGCACCGGCACCGCCCGCGTTATTTGGGATGTAGGCCAGCTTGACCCCTGCCGCTTTCTCAAGCTGCAGCGCCGCGATGTGGTGGCCCACGAAGAGACCGGCCCCGGAGAAGGTCAGCCCGCCGGGATTCTCCTTGGCATAGGCAACAACATCCTCCATCGAGTTGAACGCGCTGTCCGCCCCCACCACGAAGACTGCCGGATCGGCACCCCAGTTGGCGATGGGCTCAAAGCTGTCAGCGGAATAGGACACGCCGCCCTCGATCGACTGTGCGATGAAGTGCGGGATATTGTAGGCGCCCAGCGTATAGCCGTCCGCCTCCGCCTCAGAGGCGAACCAGTTCCAGCCGACGCGCCCGCCTGCGCCGGGGCGGTTGACGATAGCGATCGGCATGCCCAGAGCGTCCTCATTTCCCGCCGTCATGGTAACGATGCGCGCCTGAAAATCGGTGGCACCCCCTGCGCCGTAGCTGACCATCATCATGACCGGCCGGTCGGGATAGTCCGCGTGACCGTCGGCAAAGGCCGATCCCGTCATCGCGGCCATGGCCAGCGCTGCTCCTGCAATCAAGTGTTTCATAGGTTCCTCCCTAGGGTTAAGTCCGCCGCTCTTGCGGTTCAGAAAAAGATCTCTCTCGGTGTGAAGACATTCAGCAGTTGCGCGAAAAGACCGTACATGACCGCCATGAAACCAGCGGTGATCAGGATCCGTTTGAGCCAGCTTTTGATGTCAGAATGCGGTGCCGGATCGTAGAGCGATAGCAGGACGAAAAACGCAGCACCCGTGGCGGTATAAAACCCGAGCGCCTTGGCGGCCCAGTAGATGTAGACGATCGCGACACCCAGCCCGGGCAGCATCCGGCGCAGAGCCACGCCACTGATCCCGTTGCCGACCTTTGTCCGGCCCAGCACCGCCTTGACGAAGGTCCAGACAGCCAGCACAGCAAAGACCGACGCGATGAGCCGCGGAAAGATGAACGCATCCGCGGGTTCCTGCGTAAAGCTGATATAGGCGATGCTGATGCCAATCGCAGCAATCAGTCCGGACGCCGCGATATGCTGGGTGCGGGGCAGATCGGTCATGACAGCGCCTCCTCCTTGGCGACCGCGTCGTCCTTGGTGGTATAGCGGCGGGCCGTGATCTCCATCCAGACCGAATAGCTGACCGAGGCCAGGACGATCAGGATCAGCAGCCAGTTCAGCCAGCCGGTGAAGAAATAGGCGCCCGTGCCCACGGTGGCATTTGCGATCATTGAGCCCTGGATGAAGTTCGCCTCTGCAATGGGCCCGAGGATCAGGCCGAGAACCAGCGGGGCCGCCGAAAAGCCGAAGCGTTCGAGAAAATACATCGCGATCCCAAGTGTGGCCATGACATAGACGTCACCCATGGAGTTCTGCACCGAGTAGCTGCCAAAGACGGCAAGGCCCAGCACGGTTGCGGCCATAACCGCATGGGGCACCCGGGCGACGCTGGCGGCGAGCCCCGCGATGTAGAGCCCGAGCACACACATCAGGATCTGGCCTATGAGCATGGAGTTGATGAAGGTCCAGGCCACCTGCGGGTAGTTCATGAAGAGATCCGGGCCGGGAAAGATCCCGTGGATCAAGAGCCCGCCCAGCAGCACCGCAGCCGTCGGCGAGCCCGGGATCGATAGCGTGAGCAGGGGCACCAGCGACGGGCCCACCATGGCGTTATTGGCGCTTTCCGCCGCGATCACGCCTTCGCTGTGGCCGGTCCCGAACTTCTCGCTCTCCCGGCTGAATTTCTTGGACTGGTCATAGGCCACAAGCCCCGCGATCTGCCCGCCTACGCCGGGGATCAGCCCGATGATCGACCCGGTGAGTGTCCCGATGGCAAGGGCCGTCTTGCGCCTGAACACCTCGATAAAGGCCAGCCGGATGGGGTGTCGCTCGACGCTGATCACCTCGGCATCCTCGCTGGAGCGACCCTTGGTGAACATGGTGATCACCTGCGGGATGGCAAAGAGCCCGATCAGGGCCGGTATCACGTTGATGCCGCCGCTGACCGACGGGTGAAAGATGAACCGCTGCGCCCCCATGATGTCGTCAAACCCGATGGTGGCGAGCCACAGCCCGATGCAGCCCGACAGCAACCCCTTGACCACCGAACTGGAATCAAGCGTGCCGATCACGGTCACCCCCAGAATGGCTAGCCAGAAAAGATGCGACGGCCCGAAGGCCAGCGCCCACCCGGCCAGAACCGGTGTCAGAAAGATCAACAGGAACACACCGAAGAGGCCCCCCACGGCGGAGGCCAGAAACGACAGCTGTAGGGCCTTGGCCCCTTCGCCCTTGGTGGCCATCGTATGCCCGTCCAGTGTCGTGGCGATATTGGCGGGCGCACCCGGGATCTTGAGCAGGATGGCACTCACAGCACCCCCCGCCACGGTGGAGGTATAGGCGGCCCCCAGCAGGATCAGCCCCTGCTGCGGTTCCAGCTTGAAGGTAAAGGGGATGAGCAGCGCCACCGCCATGGTCGGTGACAGACCCGGCGTTGCCCCCAGGATCAACCCGCCGACGGTGCCAAGCAGCAGCAGGCCGAAGTTTATGGGCGTGAACACATCGCCGAGGTAGAACAGAAACTCCATCCGGCCCAACTCCTCCCAAACTCAGGCTTGACGTCTTACGCTAAGCGATGAAAATAGTTTTGCAAATGTTTTCATAAATCCCGCAAACCCGTGTGTTAAATGGCTGATAAAAATCCGAAAAAAGCGGATATCATCACGGTGGCCAAGGCCGCCCGGGTATCTGCCTCAACGGTGTCGCGATACTTCAACCACCCCGATTTGCTCAAACCGGCGACGCGCAAAAGGATCGATACTGCGGTCCGGCGCACGGGCTACATCCGTAACCGCGCGGCACAAACCATCCACGGGATCCGGTCAGGCACCATTGGCGTGCTGATCCCGACGCTCGATCACGCGATCTTTGCCGAAGTGGTACAAGCATTCTCGGACACGGTCGCGGCACAGGGGTTCACGATCCTGCTGGCTTCGCACGGATATGACCTGCAGCGCGAATACGCGATCCTGCGCAAGTTTCTCGAACACCGGGTCGACGGTGTGGTGCTGACCGGGCTGGATCATGACGAGGCCGTGTTTCAATTGATCGACAGCCAAAGGATCCCCTGCGTGCTGATGTGGAACTATTCGAAGGGCGCGCGCTACCCTGCGATTGGCGCGGACAACGCGCTGGCAGGCAGGCTGATCGCCGAGCATGTGCTGTCGCTCGGTCACAAAAAGATCGCATGTATGTTCGCGCCAACCGAAGGAAACGACCGGGCGCTGGCGCGGCGCGACACTGTCATGAACACACTGCGCGCGTCGGGCATCGAGGTCCCGGAGCATTGGGCGCTGCAGACCCGCTACAGCATTTCTGATTCCAAACAGGACGCGCGGCGGCTTTTTTCGCGCGAGATACTGCCCACCGCCGTGATCTGCGGGAACGACATTCTGGCGACCGGTGCAATGCTCGGTGCAGTGTCCTGCGGATTGCGTGTGCCGGACGATGTGTCGATTGTGGGGATCGGTGACTTCAAAGGATCCTCCGAGTTTGAACCCGCACTGACAACTGTACGGCTTCCGGCGCGCCGGATCGGGCAGGAAGCAGGCCGGCAACTGGCGGCCACCATAGTGCAGACGGACGAACAGCCCGGTACCAGCCTGCACTGCACACCTGAGTTGATCGTGCGCCGTTCAAGCGCGCCGCCGCGCCCCTGAGCAAACGGATTTGACGTCCTTGGTAACGACCCGCAACGGTCTTGCAGACCTTCCACATCGGGGAGACCGCCTCTTCACCCGAAGGGCTTCTATCGACACATTTTACTTTGTGCATATCGGTGAGAAGACACTGACCATCATTGCCCGCTCGTTGAAGACCTGAGGTCAGCATGGCTCGGTTCAAGACAATCACCCGTAAGAAACCCCGTCCCGATGGCACGGGGCCTTACCGCCTGATGGGTATCCGCATCATGGGTCTTTGCATCTCCGGCCAGACATCGGGCTAGATGCTCCGCGTGAACCGTCACGCTAGTAGATCTGCATCCTCGCGTGACCGAAGTGTTGTGCCGCGATGCGAGGCTTTTGACCCTGAATCATGACGCGGCCCAACCCGCGCGCGGATCGACAGCAGAGGTAAACCGCAGTCAGATATGCTGGCCGCCGTTGATTTCGATCTCGGTGCCGGTCACATAGGACGCCTTGTCCGAGCAGAGGAAATAGATCACATCGGCGACTTCTTCCGTCTGCCCGATGCGGCGCAGGGGCAGGCCTGCAACGATCTCATCCGTTCCCGGCGACAGGATGGAGGTTTCAATCTCGCCCGGTGCAATGGCATTCACCCGAACACCGCGCGGTCCGAAATCATGGGCCATCTCGCGTGTCAGCGCTGCCAGCGCGGCCTTTGAGGTTGCATAGGCCGCACCCGCAAAGGGATGCACCCGGGAGCCTGCAATCGACGTCACATTCACCACCGCCCCGCCTGCCTCGGCCAGTTCTTCAATCAAACCGCGCGCCAGCACGATCGGGGCAAAGAAATTGACGTGAAAGACCTTCCCCCATGTCATCAGATCCGTATCCAGCGTGTTCAGCCGCCCGCCCTGCGCGCTTTTGGGCGAAATGCCCGCATTGCTCACCAACCCATGCAAGGGGCCGTCCAGACGTTCGCGGATCACCTCGACCGCGTTGATCGTTTCGGCCGGATCGGACAGATCCAGCTGGATGTGGTTATCCTCGCCCCCGGGCCAGGGGCAGTTCGCGTCGAAGGGTTGACGCGAACAGGTGATCACCCGCCACCCTTCGCTGGAGAATTTCTTGACGGTCGAATGACCGATACCGCGGCTTGCGCCCGTCAACAGGAGTGTCTTGGACATCAAAGGGGCTCCGTGCTGTAAAGGGTTTGTGCCAGTAGACAGCACCGGTGACGCAACGCAATGCCCGATGCAGAGATTGACCGGAAATCATTGCGGAGGGCGGTGCGGCCCTGCCAGATCCCGTGCGACGGCGGCAGCACTCTTGCGGTTTTCCTGAAACAGGCTGGCCGCGGTAGCGAGGTTTCGGACCTGCAGCAGGATCAGGACAATGAGAACCAGCGCCGCGAGGGCATCTCGGTCCGCCACAAGACCGCTGGCCACGAACACGAGCGCGATCATCGTGAGCATAAAGAGCAGACCCAGTGTTGCGTCAATGACGACAAAGCGCAGATAGCACTGCCTGTAGGTGCCGAGTCGCGCCAACCGGTCGGACAGGGGCGCTGCGTGACCGTCCAGCAGCATGTTGCGCGCGCTGCGCACCCGTCCGATCATCCGACCACGCCAGCGCACGTAGACAAGCAGCGGTGCCGCCGCCAGCGCGACGCCACCGATCACCAGCACCGAAGAGACCGGATCCAGACGGTAGAGCTGGATCAGGTAGATCAGGCTCGCAAAAGTCTGCCCCGGCACAAAGACGTAGAACCCGATCACACCCACTGCGAGGGTCACGTCGTTGTTGGCACGGGAGGCGGGAATCCCGGGGATCTCCATCAGGCGCGCGCGCAGGTCGATGTCCACCTTGGCGCTGGCGTAGTTCGACAGGAACCCCGTGGCATAGGCCGCCAGCACACCCGCGGCGAAAATCAGCGCAAAAGCGGAGGCTACGGTGCCTCCCTCCTGCCCGGTACGCAGCATTGACAGCCCAAAGAGGTTGATCGCGACCGTCACGATTTGCAGCACCGCACCGGCGATGATTTCAACCCAAACGCTCCGGGTGATTGTCTGTGCGAATGACACCGCAGCGCCTCTCCTGTCCGCTCATTGGGTTAAGAGTATCGCGCCAGAACACCGGTGGACGGGCCCTCCGAATGATGAGCGGCAGCCCGCAGACGCGGCGGCGGTTGAGCAGCGGTAATCTGCCGGGCGGAAAGCGCCTTGTGACGGCGGCAACCGACCGCCAACCGGCACCGCGGTAACGGGCCGGAACACGCCGCTTGCGTCCTCAGAAAGCGCTTTTTTAAGCCTCCGCACGACCAATGGGTAGACTGGCGACGCGTCCCCGAAAGCTGCCAAAACGGGCCTTCATGCCAATCGCCTATGCCCTCACCGCCACTCTCGTTCTCGCTCTTTTCGTGTCGTTTTCAGCGGCCCTGACGGACGCCGTCCGGGATCGCGCCGCGCACACCGCTGCGTGCAACATCCTGCCGTCGCTGTCAGCGCAGACGCGGCTTTCCTGCGCTGGCGGCGCCAACTGATGCGGCTGCATCCCGCGCGGGACCGACCGTGTGTGGACCGCGATGTCCTGCCGTTCATGAGGCGTATCGCAAAAGAGCGCTATCCCCATCTTGCCTTTGATGAGGTCCGCGCGCGGACCTGGCTGTTCAGCTTTCACACTCCTGATGACCGTGCCGAGTTGCACTGGTTTGCACCCGACGTATTGATTGCACTCCGGAAGGAGCGGTTTTCAGTCACTTGCACCACGATCTGGCGGGCCAGCGTCTTTGCGACAGAGACCACCGAGGTGACAGGGATCCTGTCCGGGATCATGAAGGATCGTGACGCGCCGATATGCCTGCTTTGCGAGCGGGAGACCGGGGGTGTTTTCCTTGGCCATCAGTATCTTCTGAGCGCATCAGATACGTGCGCTGAACCGGCCTGAACCCAAAGGCGCGCAGCAGACGGTCCGAGGACTGCAGCCGCACACCGGAGGACACACCGAACTCCACCGCATCTACCCGGTGGCTGTGCGCCCAGGTCAGGAAGCTGCGGATCAATCGGGGGCCGGTCAGGCTGCCCGCGCGCTGATGTGTCACGAAGGTAAAGACGTTGATGGCGCGTCGACCCAGAACCCAGTCAAGATCGTCTATCTCTGCGACCATCACACCGCAGACGGCAGTATCGCGACCCCGCGCGATCACACCCAGCCGGGGCTTGTCCTGATCGTATATCACCCGCCGAGCCATGGCCTCGACGGCAGCGGGATCCAGCCCAAAGGCCTGCCATTCGGATTCCTCCAGCATCTCCCGTGCCGCTTGTGTAACATCGGCAATATCAGCGGGCTTGAGCGGGCAAAGCGACGTCACGGCGTACACCAGAGCGTGCCGTCCGCCTCGATTTCGCGCGGTTTCACCGGGCATCGGGCATTGGCCTGCCAGCTTAACCGATGGATGATCCCATCGGTCGGCATCCCAGCCAACAGCGCTGGCACGTCTCCGGCCCTGGGGCGACCAACGATCCCGACACTGCCGTCCTGGCTCAGCACCATCTGCCGCGCACCGCGACACAAGGAGAGACCCCGCGTGCCATCGGATAAATGGGCGGGCGAGACCTGCCACCCGTCAAGCTCCAGCTGCACCGCCAGTGCGAATGTCTCGCGCGGCTCAGACAGCGCCTGGATCCAGACCGCCTCCCCGACCTCTTCCCATCGCGGCCATACTGTCCGGGGCCGCGGGGGCAGCGGGTAGACCGGGACTGCGGTGTATCTGTCCCCCTGCCGCGTGGCGCGGAATGTCATGCTCTCGCCCGCGAGCCGGAGCGCGAAATAGGCGTGATCCGCCGTGATCGGCGGCACGGCAGCTGTCGCCGGTGCCAGATGGACCTCGAGCGTCTGCGCGCCCTGCCGCGGTGCTGCCGTGAGCATGGCGGTGATCAGCGGATCCTCCGCTCCAATATTGGCCGCGCTGCCAAACTCTTGCGTCCAGAGGGCAGCGCCCAGCCAGACAGCCCATTCGAAGTTCACCGGACCGTCGCGGGCACAGGATGCAACAGGGCGCGACAGTTCATAGAGCGCGTGGATCTGCGCCCGCGTCTCCGCTCGGGACCGCCTGAACCGGTGCAACAGATCCTTGAGCGCGGGGGGCACGGGCTGCTGCAACCGATGTTCGATTTGCGCGATCCGGTCCTGTCGCAGCGCGGTCTCATAGTCAGCGGCATCAAAGACCGGGTGGGTTTGGGTCGCGCCTAGCATCCCAGATGAAGCTGCATTTCCGCAACCGACGCGGACATTGCCAGCGCATCCAGCTCCCGGCACCGAAAGGCACGGTAGGCGGGGGCAAAACGCGGGTGCGCACCCGCCGCCTCCAGCACAGGGCCCAAGGCGTCCATCGCCTGATCAAGCAAGGGCCGCATGGCCAGCACCGGCGCATAGTCAGGCACAGGCATCGGCTCGGGCGCGCGCAGAAAGAGGCTGGCCAGGATCACGGTCAGCATCGCGTAAGGGTCGCCTGACGCATCGGGAAAACGCAGCTCGATCCGCCCCACATCTCCGCCGCCAGCGTGGATCAGACGGATCAACGCCCGTCGGTCCGCGTATCCCGCAACTGGACGACCGCCAAGCCCCTGCCGCATCATCCACAATCGTCTCAGCCCGGAGGGTGACGGGGTGCAGAACGCCGACAGGCTGGGGATGGCGGCCGCGAGCGTCCGCAGGATCCGCCGCCCCTCATCCGAGCGTCTGCCGCCGGTGTAGAGCATATCCTGCCCCGCACGACCGGCGGAGATATGGACATGCAGCCCGCTGCCGGGGCACCAGGACAAGGGCAGCGGCATGAAGCTGGCGGTCAGCCCGTCGTGATCCGCCATCTCGTGTGTCGTGAGTTTCAGGACCGATAGCGCATCACAGGCCGCCACCGGCGGTTGCGGCGCCAGCGCGATTTCCTGCTGGCCGGGACCCGCTTCGTGATCGTGATGTGTCACGCCGACACCGCGCGCCGCCAATTGCTGCACGATCCGGCGACGCAGCTTTGCGTGCCGGTCAAAAGGCGGGGGCCGAAACTGCATCCGCGGATAGCCGACCCGGTAGGGTTGCGGATCTGCGGCGTCACGCAGAACCATATCGACGCTCTCCAGCCGGACCCGGCTGTGGCTGAGACCTGTCTCCACCTCCGCCTTCTCAAAGATGTAGAATTCTGCCTCCAGACCGATGCGCAGCTCGATCCCCTGATCGGCCAGCAAACCGGTCACCCGACCGAGCATCGCCCGGCTGTCGAACCACGCAGGAGAGCCGTGGCGGGCGTGGGTGATGGTGCCGAACGCCAGCTCTGCCGTGGCCCCGAAGCTTGCGGCCGCGTCGGGGTGAAAGACAAGATCGCTGTGCTGAGGGCGGCACCATTCAGGCAGAACGGAGCCTGAGAAACTGCCGGAGCTTTTCTGCGGTATGGTGCAGATCCGGCCCGCCATGTCGGTAAACACGAACGCAGGCTCCGGCGCATCATCCCCCATCATCGCCGAGCGGTTCGGGGCGCAGCACAACGCGGAACGGGCGTTCGGCATCCTGGGTATAGAACAGGCCGAAAAGCGTATTCTGCGCATCCGGTTCCAGGACGATCATGTTGTGCTCTCCCATCCAGATGATGAGCTCTCCGCCCACTTCGCGGCAGGGAGTGATCGTCTCGCCCGCTTGCTCCACCAGCACATTTTCACCCCATGACACATACGCCATGCAGCCGCCTGCATCGTCAGGTTGCAGAGCAAAGACCACGTCGAGCGTTCCTTCCCATTTACCCTGCCACAGCCCCGCAAAGTCGGCGAACTGCGGTGCGACCTCCTGCGCGACCGTCTCTGGCCGCGGCGCAGGTGCAAGCGTGTCCGCCCCATCACTTGCCCAGACACCCGTTGCCGACAAACACAAGATGAGCAGCCATCTCATGAGGTGCGGACCGTCGCAGTAAGGGACAGCGCCGTGCCGTCCGCAGTAGGCTCGCCCGTCCGGATGGAGAGATCACCCGGGGCGGGGCGCAAAACCGCCGTCCAGCGCGCGATCAGGCGGTCCAGCTCGGCGGAGGCCGCCTCGGCGCTGCCCTGCACCAGCACACCGTCGCGGTCGGTGATCGTGACAGCGCCGCCCGGATAGGTCGTGCCATAAGCCCAGCCGGGCGTGGGCTTTCCTGTCGCCGGGTCGGGCCTGCGGGTGAAAAAACCGGTGTCTTCCGTCGCAGCCACAAAGGACCGCAGACCAAAGCCCGGATCCGGCAGACGGGCAATGCGCGCGCTCAACGTCTCGCTACGGGGGCCGGGGTGCGACAGTCTGGTGGCGTCACGCCAGTCCGGCAGCAGGGCCGCCACGCTGAACACGCCCGACGCAGGGACAAAAAGCGTCGGCAACTGGGACATCACCTGTCCCGAGCGGTTCAGCATCAGCGACGCGTTCACCGCATGCGCCATGGTCACCGGCAACAACAGTACGCCCTCGGGGCTCAGTGCGTCCAGCATGACGCGCGGCACCCGGTCAAACGCGGCTGTCGCCACGATCCTGTCCTGCGGTGGCAGACCCGGCAGCACGTCGTTGAAGTCACCTTCGTGCAACACCAGGTTCCGGGGGCCGATCCGGGCCTGCCGGGCAGCCGCGGCGCGTGCAACCTCCGGCAAAATCTCGATGCCATGCACGATGCCCTCGGTGCCCACACGTCGCGCCATCATGGCAGCCATCCAGCCGCAACCCGATCCGATCTCCGTGACATGGTGCCCGGGCTGCAAATCCAGGAGAGAGATGAATTTCAATACGATCGACGGTGCCGATATGGTCGACACCGGCAGCCCCACATTATCGTAGGCCAGCACGAGCGGCGCGTCGCTCCATACCTCTTTGGACTGCTGCGGACTGGCGTCAAAGCTCTTGAAACGCGGCGCGCCCATCACGGCGTAGCGATCCGCGTATCGTTCGCGCGGCACCTCCCGGAGCAGCGACAGCAGTTCCTCATCCTCGGCCAGTTCGGGGAATTGTCGCAGGATCTGACGGACCAGCCCGTCCATCAGCGCGGTGCTGTCCTCTGCCGCGAGCGTCATCAGACGGGCGTCTTTTCATCAGTGGCGCCCAGCAGGATGCAGCCGATCACCGTCTCGTCCACGCCGTTGACGCCCAGGATCGCGTTGATCTCATCGTCGATATAGCCGCCCCAACAGAGGCTCGCCAATCCTTCGGCTGTGGCGGCATCCAGCAGGCATTGTGCCGCGCAGCCCGCCTCCGTCAGGGCAAACCTGTAGCCGCGCGCGCCATATTTCGCGGTGCTGCGCTGGTGGATCACCGTTTGCAACACGACAGCCGCCGGTGTGCCCAGCCGGTCCTGATCTGTCGCCAGCACGCCAAAAAGCCGCTGGGGGGAGAGCCCGGTGGCAACCTGTGCCAGCGCACCACGATGCGGATCAACGTACCAGGCGTCAAACGCCGTCCCGGTCTGGCCCGGCAGCAGCGCATAATGCTCCACCGGGAACAGACCACCCGCCGACGGATACCGCCCGAGCGCATAGACCACATCCTCCAGCGCGGCGGCCTGTCTGCGCCGGTCCCGGCGCAGTGCGGTGGCAAGGGTACGCTCCACTGCACCCAGATGCTGCGCCGAATAGGCCGGGAAGCGGCGCGCGGACTCGCGCAGCCCCGCCTCACCCGCCGCTGGCGGCAACGGGCGCGATGGCGCATCAAGATAAACCTTGTATCCATGCGCCCCGGCCCTCACCGTGGCCTCGTTGCGCAGATGCGGGATGATCCGGTACCTGTGCGCGCGGATGTTGCTCTGCCGCAGCTTTGTGTTCTCCGCAAACAACTCCACCAGATCGTGACCGTCGCGCTCCATACCCGCGATGCGGATCGTGGGGGTCACACTCGACAGGGGCAGACGCTCGGTGAGGGACATTGCGGAACCTTCTTCGGTCAGGGAAAGGGATGGGGGTCACGGTTGAGCGTTACCTCGGTCACGCCCAGATGATGCGCCGCGACCTCCAGACGCCGGAGATCGTCGGGAATGGCCAGACCGCTGTAGAGCGGCTGAAGCCCGGGCACGACGACCTTGCCCACCGCCAGACCAAGCTGTGCGGCATCAAGGCCGGTCATATCGAACCACACCGGGATATGCCCCGCATCGCCAACCCGATCGAGCAATCGCTGCAATGTCTCCGTTGCGCTGCTACCCGGCGAGAAATCGGTGCTGTAGTCGGTCACGGGGCCTTCGGTCAGCCACCAGAAGGCAGGCTTGCGCGCGGGGTCCAGGTAGTATTCCGCGTGCTCCAGAAAATTCGAGATGTCCTCGAAGGCAACGGGTTTCGTCCCCAGAAGCCTTTGTTGCGCCAGATAGGTCCAGCAGTGGATCGCCTCGCACACGGCCTTGGTGACGGCCTGATCCAGGGTGGGTTTGCACGAGGCGCCGATGCAAAAGACCGATCCATCTCTGTTGGATAGCACGACGAGGATCGTGGGAATATCCACGTCCACGCGGATGTCGTAGACCCGCACCACATGCGACCGGCTCTCCATCAACTCACGCACCTGCCGGGGGAGCGAAAGCGTGCCCAGCTGAGCGGCGGGAATGGCGTTCGGCGCGCGGCGCAACATCCAGTGGCAGGCAAAGGCGTCACGCTCGATCACCTCGCACAACCCGCCAAGGCGCGCGGCATCGATGTCCTGCCCGGCGGCGATGCCGTTGGACGTATTATGGGACAGCAGTTCGTGGTCGTGTTCCATGTGGTAGTTGAAGACAACCGTTTGCGCCGCCAGCCAGACCGGCTGCCCATCGAGCAGCGAGAGCCCGCGCACCCACCCGCGCGGCAGGTCGCGGTCATACTCGTGAAAGAACACATCCGCGTCCGCCAGCATCTCCGGCGAGAACCGGATCAGCCGCTGCATGATGCTATCATCAATACCCAGCTCATCACAGGTGCCGTGCACGATGGCGTCTTCGGGAAAGATCGCGGCGCTATAGCGCTCGACCGACTCGCCCACCGTCGCCCAGAGCGCATCTGTGGCGTTGCACCCGAGCGCACCACCGCGAATGGCTTTTTCGCTGGCCCGGCTGCGTCCGCGGCGCAGGCGGCGCACATCGGCGAGGGAAGCGCTGTATTGATGAAAACGCGGCAGATCATGGGGAACCGGCGTCTCCACCATCGTCTTGATCAGGCCAAAGCGGGGATGTGTGGCGCGCGCAATCGCATCGCGCAACGCGCCCGGCAGAGCAAAACCGTCAATCCGCTTGATATCCGCCAGCTCAGTCATTGACGTCCCGCTCGTGTGTCTCCCACACCAGCCGACCCGTTCGCACGGGCGATGCCGGGGCGAAATCCGGCCGGGTCCCGCACACAGCGCACCGCGGCGCCTTGAGCACGATACCGGCCTCGAAGGTACCCGAGAGGAACTCCTGCTCCCGCACCGTACCGAGTGGCGCGGTATGCTCCATCCCCGACATATGCGCGATCATCAGGGCGACGGCGTTTGTGGCCGCCGCCGTCGCCACCAAGGCACTCGGCCGCGCCACGGGTGGGGTGAGGGTGTCGTCCGGCTGCGCGGTCAACCAGTCTTCGGTGGCGCGACCCGCTTTGCCGTGCGCCGCGCGCCGTTCAAAGTGGCAGGCGTAGCAGGCTGCATCCTGCCCCCAGCACAGCGGCCCCGCGACCGCACGGGTCATATCCACATAGGCAAAGAGGTAAGGAAGGCCTGTCTTGGACAGTCGCTCATTTTGTCGGGAGAAGCCGTCGTGATCCCAGTGGTCCGCGCAGACGATTGCGGCATCCGCCCCCTCGGCGCCCGGTGCGGGATCGGCCAGTGCCAGCCCCGCTTCGCGGCAGAGCGCTGCCACACGGCTCGCCACCTGACCGCTCCCGATAACCGACAGGACCGGTTGGGCGAGCGCCTGGGTGTCGACCCTCTCGGGATCGTCCCCCAGAACCTGCTGAAACGCGCGCCGGGCGAGGTCGAGAGATTGAACGAACATGTCTTCACTCCAACTCAGAGGTGTCTCGATCAGCGCGCCGCGGTTCTTCAGCGCCGCGAAACCCGGTGTACCCGGGCCCAGGACCCCCGATCGTAGGGCCGCAGCAAGCGCCTCGTTATCCTGAACCGCAAAGCTGTCGGTCGCACTGCGGAACATGATGCGACGACCGTGTTCGGGGCCCCGCTCCGGGTCCTCTTCAAACGCGGAGGGCGCGCGCGCAGTGAGGCGACGCGCATCCAGAGCGGGGTGCAAGTGCATGGATCAGACCTCAGGCGCGGACGCTGGAGGCCATGTCACAGAAGACGGTGCAGAAGTCCGGCGATTGCGTGTCGCCACCGCCGCCACCGCCTCCGCCACCACCGAATGTGGCACCCTGATCCTGATAGGTCTTGGGGTTGGCAAGCGCAGGTGCAGGGTCAAAGGTATCGTTGTAGCTGTCGAGGATCGCGATGGTGTCTTGGTCAGTCGTCGTGTGGTTCATTGTATATTCTCCGGTTTGGGGGATCAGACAGAAGTGTCCGCGATGATCCCGATCGGTGATTAAACGCTGATATGGAAAGCCGCCGGGTTCGGCACTTTCGGCGATGACACTAACAAACGACCAATGACTACCGACGCGGGAATCGGATCTGGCCATGACCTTGGCAACTTCACGCTAAAGCACCCGCGTCGGCGCGGCAGCTTTCGGCTGTCGGCGAAACTTTACCTGCGCGGAACACTTGGTCGGGTTGCTTACCGCCGATTCGCAGCGGCGGGGAGCGTACAGCGTGCAGGGCAGTCGATCCTTCTGCGGAGACCGTCGTTGCGCGCAAAGTCTCAGAGCGACAGACTAATTCCTGGAAACCGGCTTTGAGCGCATGCGAGCCACGGTTTCACGCTCCGCGCGCTTGCAGCGCATCGGTGGCAGACCCTGATCCAGAAGCCGCAGATCCTCCAGCACCATGTCGCCCATCTGCTTGAACGCCACATCGAGCGCGCCCGCCCGGTGCGCGGACCGCAGGAAACCCGACAACTGCCGGACCTCGTGATCGCGCGGCAATGGCTCCTCCGGAAAGACATCACTTGCGGCAAGGATATGTCCCGACCGCACGGCGGCCATCAGATCATCGAAGTCGACCACATCCGCCCGGCTCAGCAGGATCAACCGCGCGCCCTGGCGCATCCTGGCAAAGGCGTCTGCGTTCAGAAACCCCTTGTTCTCCTGCGTGACACTGGCAACCACAAAGACCGTCTCACTCTCGCACAGGATCTCGTCCAGTGACGCGGGCCGGATCCCCGCCTCGCGCAGCAGCGAGGGCGGCAACCAGGGGTCAAAGGCAGAGATCTCCGCGCGAAAGCCCTGCAGCAACCGGGCAAGCGCACGTCCGAGATCCCCGAACCCGATGATCCCGATCCGCGAGTGCGACAGCAGCCGGGCGCTGTGATTGCTGTCCCCGCCCCAGATCTCGCGCCCCTGCCGAAACGCCAGATCCGCGTCGATCACATCGCGCGCCAGACACAGGGCCATCGCCAGACCGATCTCGGCCACCGGCTCGGCAAAGACAGCCCCCGTGGTGACCACATGGATGCCCCTTTCGAACAGATGATCATAGGGCATGTTGTTGATCAGATTGCTCTCCACGTTGAAGATACAGCGCAGATTTTCCATCTGCACCAGCGTCTCGCGTGACAAGGCAGGCTGACCGATGATGTAGCTAATCCGTCTCAGGGTCTGCGGATCGAGGGTTTCGATCTCCTCCGGCGCGACCTCCAGCAGATCGTAGTTCGCATGCAAGGCGGCCCGGGCCTCCGCCGAAAAAATCAGATCGAGCGACCGGGGATCGGGTGCGGAAAGGACAAGCGGTTTGGTCATGAGGCCCTGTGTGTGCGTGAGATATGCGCGGCGGCGGCGGTGCTTGCCTGCTCCAGCGCGGGCTGCAAGGGGAGGTCTTCGGCCAAAGCCCGGCACAGTGTCCCGATAAAGGCATCGCCCGCACCATGGGTGCTGACCACGTCAACGGGATGGGCCGGCAAGGCGCCTGATCCTTTGCCGCGTTCGGCCCAGGCGACACCATCGCCACCGGCGGTGACGACAACAGTTGGGATATGCTCGGAGAGCGAGATTGCCGCCGCCTCGGCGCTGGCAAGATCGCTGACAGCAGCCGTGCCCATATCCTCCGCCTCGATCGCGTTCACGACCAGAACGTCGAGCGCATCCCGCAACGCCGGCGACAGAGCGCGGTGGGGAGCGGCGTTGAGGCAGA
Organism: uncultured Roseobacter sp.; assembly: GCF_947496515.1. GTDB lineage: Bacteria > Pseudomonadota > Alphaproteobacteria > Rhodobacterales > Rhodobacteraceae > Roseobacter. The sequence goes on from NZ_CANMDB010000010.1 coordinate 165,105, forward strand.
TCCGCAGGCCATGGGCTTGCGCCGCCCGGGCCGCTGCAAAGTTCACCGCCTCGGGGACTTCGTTTTGCAGGATCAACACCTTCGCATCCTGCCAAAGCGCCGGGTCGGCGAATTGCGCGGTGTCGATATGAAGATTGGCCCCCGATACGATCACCGCACCGTAGTCTCCCTCCGCATCGACAATGGCCACGCTCATCCCCGTGCCGCACCCCGCAATTCGCTGCACATCATCGGTGGCAATCCCTGCATCGCGCAACGTCGACAGCATCAGCTGAGCAAAATCATCCTCGCCCACCGCCCCGACAAACCGCGTCTGGGCACCGGCCTGCGCCGCAGCCACCGCCTGATTGCCGCCCTTGCCGCCAAATTTCGGATACCACGCCTGCCCGGTGACCGTCTCACCCTTGCGGGGGCGGTCGGGCGCCTCGACCATCAGATCATAGTGCAGGCTGCCCACGACAACGACGGCCCCGCTCATCCCTCGCGTTTCGCGGCGACAGCGCCCATGGTCTTGCCTAGGTTGACTTCGGCGGTTTTGAAATCCCGCTGCGCGATGGCGACATAGAGCGCATCGAGGATGTTCAGCTGCGCGATACGGGCCGCGGCGTTCTCTCCCAGCAAGGGCGAGCCGCGCGAGGTCGAGCACAGCACCACATCCGCTGCCTCGGCCACGGTGCTTTCGGCGTAGTTCGTGACGGCGATGGTCCGGGCACCCTGCTTGCGGGCAAGCCGCATCGGCTCCAGCACCGCGGTGGTCGCACCGGAATGGCTGAAGACCATGACCGCATCGTCAGGTTTCAGCACAGACGCCGACATCAGCATCATATGCGCGTCATCGTAAACGGAGGCCCGCATGCCAATGCGCAGGAACTTGTGGGCCACATCGCGGGCGATCTGGGCCGAGCCGCCGATGCCGTAGAAATCCCGGTTGTGCGCGCGGTACATGATGTCCGCCGCCCGGTCAAAAGCCTCAATGTCCAGAATGGCGATGGTCTCCTCCAGCGCCTGCATAGAGGTGCGGAAAACCTTCTGGATGATGCTGGCGGAGCTGTCGTCGGGCGAGATCTCGCTGTAAAGGCTGGCCACATCGGATTGCTTGTATTCCACCAGCCCCCCGCGTAGCGCCCGAAATCCGCTGAACCCCAGCTTCTTGGCGATCTTGACGATCATCGCCTCCGAGACGGAGGCATCGGTCGCCACCTGCTTGATGGAGGTCGCCTCGGTCAGGTCCTCGCGGGAGGTGATGGTATCCACCACGCGCAGTTCCAGCGGGGTCAGCTGCGGCAAGCGCATGCGGATCTGGGCGCCAATGGCGCGCGCATCCTGTCCGCTCATGGATTATCTCCCTCTCGTGGCACGGTCGATCAGCATTGCAACGATGATGATGATACCGGTGGCAAGCAGTTGATAGAAGGCCTGAACGTTCATCAAGGTCAGACCGTTGCGCAGCGCACCAAGGATGATGGCACCGATGATCGTCCCCACGATGCTGCCCTTGCCGCCCATCAGGGACGCCCCGCCGATGGCAGCGGCGGCGATGGCGTCAAGCTCCCACAGGTTTCCGATGGTGGGCTCTGCCGCCCCCAGCCGTCCCACCAGAATGAGCGCCGCGATAGAGGCAAGGCCGCCCGAGATCACAAAGGTCGCCACCTTGGTGCGTGCCACTGGCACACCCGCGATGCGCGCGGCCTCCTCATTGCCGCCCACGGCGAGGATGTATTCCCCCAGCGGGGTCTTGTTCAGCACCACCCACAGCAGCAGCGCGATCACCCCCACGACAATCACCGCATTGGGGATCCCCATTATATTGCCATTGGTCAGCGCACGAAACTCCGGCGGGATGCCAAAGATCGGGTTGCCGCCTGTGTAGATCAGCGCCAGCGCACGGTAGAGCGACAGCCCCCCCAGCGTGACGATAAAGGGCTGCAGACCCGCATAGGCGACCAACACCCCGTTGAAGAGACCGCACATCACGCCCACGCCCAGCGACCCCATGATGGCCAGCGGCACGGGCACCCCGGCGACCATCAGGCTCGCCCCGATCACCGCGGACAGCGCGGCGGTGGGTCCGACGGACAGATCAATCCCGCCCGAGATGATCACCAGCGTCATACCCAGGGCAATCGCCGCATTGATCGAGGACTGCTGCAAGATGTTGATCAGATTGGGGGTGGTCAGAAACACCGGAGACAACGATGCAAAGACCACCACAATCAGCGCAAGACCCAGCAAGGTGCCCGCATCGCGGATGTTGACCTTCAGGTTCAGGCCGGGCTTTGCGGTGCCGGGTGTCTTCTGGTTCATGAATGTCGCCTCTTTCGTCTTTGGGCTGCGTCAGGCCGTTGCCTGCTCTTTCCGGGGGATCGCGTGAAAGGCGATGTCGGTCTCGGAAATCCGGTCCTGGCCGAGATCGGCCACAATCCGGCCCTCGCGCATCACCAGAACCCGGTCCGACAGGCGGATGATCTCCGGCATCTCGGAGGAGACCACGAGGATCGCATTGCCCTGTGATGCCAGTTTTTCGATCAGGTCGTAGATCTCGGATTTGGCGCCCACGTCGATCCCGCGGGTAGGCTCATCAAAGAGGAAAATCCGGGTGGCCGCCGCAAGCCACCGGCCGATGATCGCCTTTTGCTGGTTGCCGCCGCTGAAGGTCCCGATGGGTTGACGCACGTTCAAGGGGCGCAGCCGCAGATCCGACATCACCTCCTGCGACCGGGCGTGCAGCCTGCCATGCCGCAAAAGGCCGCCGCGGGTGTAGGTCCCCATCGTCGGCAGCGCCATGTTGGAGGCGACAGATCGCGCATGCACGATGCCCTCCTTCTTGCGCTCTTCCGGGACCAGCCCGATGCCGGCCCGTATGGCCGCGCGCGGATCGTTTGGACGCACGGCTTTACCCCTGACACGCACCTCTCCGGCGGTGGGCCGGTCGATGCCCGCAATCAGCCGCAGCAATTCCGTTCGGCCAGCGCCAACAAGCCCCGAGATCCCCAGAACCTCGCCCGCGTGCAGGGTCAGGTCTGCGTCCATCACGGCGGTACCGCGGCTGAGCCCCTGCACCGTCAGCACCGGATCGGCGGTGGCATGAGAGACATGCGCCGCGCTCAGCACCTCGCGCCCGACCATCCGTGCAACGATACTATCTTCGGTTTCATCGGCAATGGTGACGACGGCAACGCGCTTGCCATCGCGCAGGATCGTCGCGCGGTCACACACCCGGAACACCTCGTCCATCTTGTGCGACACGTATATCACGGACACGCCCCGCGCCGACAGATCTGCGATCAGGGTCGCGAGGTTCTCGAACTCCGCGGGTGTCAGGCTCGACGTCGGCTCGTCCATGGCAATCACGCGCGCCTCGTCAATCAAGGCGCGGGCAATCTCCACGATCTGTTGTTGCGCCACTTTCAACGTGTTGATCTTGACCGATGGGTCGATGGTCGGATCCAGCCCGGCAAGCACGGCCCTCGCGCGCCGCTCCTGCTCCTGCCGCCGGACGAGCACACCGCCCAGCCCCGTCAGCGGCCGACCCAGAAAGATGTTCTGTGCCACCGTCAGCTCCGGCACAAGCTGCAACTCCTGATGGATCATCGCGATCCCGGCAGCGCGCGCATCGAGTGGCGTCCTGACGGTCAGCGGCGTGCCATCCACGGCGATCTCGCCGGTATCGCCCGGCCTGACGCCCGATAGTATATTGAGCATGGTGGATTTGCCCGCGCCATTCTCCCCCAGCAGGCCGTGGACCTCGCCCGGGGCCACCCGAAACGTCACATCATCCAGAGCGACGATACCCGGGTAGGTTTTGGTCGCACCGGTGATGCTCAGGCGGTCGGGGGGCATGTCGGGGCGTCCATGGATCGATGGTCGGGGAAGGAACGCACCGCGCACGGTGCGTCCCGGCTTTCACGTGCGGGCAGGTTACTCCGCCAGCAGCACCTCGCGTAGTGCCCCCATATCGGACGTGGCGTAGGCATCGACGTTGTCGGCGGTGATCAGCGCCTGCGGGGTGGAGACCACGCGCGGCAGATCCTGACCGTCCAGCATCCGCAACACGACCTCCATCGCGATCTCGCCGGTCAGAACGGGAAAGCTGTCCACCGTCCCGGTCAAATCGCCCGCCCGGATCGACGCATAGGCATCCGAGATCCCGTCCGTCCCGAAGACGGCGACCTGCTCTTGCAGACCGGCGGCCTTGACCGCCTCCATCACACCGAGCGCCATGCCGTCATTATTGGCATAAAACCCGATCAGATCGGGGTGCTGCTGCAGAATGGTGGAGGCCGCGTTGAACGCCTGCTCCCGGCTCCAGTTGGCGGGTACGGAGGCGACCACATCAAAGCCATCCGCACCTTCGGCTGTCTCGGTGAACCCGGCGGTGCGCTGGCCTGCCGCAAAAACGCCCGGCTGCCCCTCGATCACGGCGAGCTTTCCGCCGTCGGTGTTGTCGATGAACCACTGGGCGACGCGCACGCCATTGTCCTTTTGCACGTTGCCCACGTAGTTGGCGACCAGCGGGATCACCGCGTCGTTTACGTTCAGCACGGGGACGTCCTGAGCGACCGCAGTCTCATAGGCAGGCAGCAGATTGGCATCGGTCTGCGGTGAGAGCAAAAGCGCGTCGAACCCTTGGGTGATCAGGGTCTCTGCGATGGACAACTGGCCCAGCTGATCACCCTCGTTCGCCGCGGCCTGATAGACGACATCCACATCATGCGCCTTGGCCATGTTCGCGTAGCCCTCCCCAAGAGAGCGCCAGTATTCATTGGTCAGCGTTTTCGACACACCGCCCACGCGCGTCCCCTCCGGCACCTCCGGAAAGGCGCCGAACTTCTCTTCCAGCTCGGACCAGTCCATCCGGTCCGGCTCACTGTCGGAGTTGAGCGGCGCAAGATCCTGTGCCTGTGCGGCGCCAACCGTCAGTGCCAGCGCGCTCACCGTCAGAAACGTCTTGATAGAGTTAGTCATGGTTTCCTCCCTTAGAATTCTTGATTTGGATCGCTACGTGCCTTCGAGGGCCGCATTGACGATCTGCTGTGCCGTCACCGCGTCCTGCCGGCTCGTTGCCTCGCTCAGCCGGTTATCCGCGGACAACCGCCCCGCTGCGCGCAGCAACCGCTCCACGGTCTCGATATTCGCTTCGCACTCCGCGACCGGGTCGAGCCCGCTGGCATCGGGGAAGGTGTCGAAATAGATCGCCCCGTCATAGCCGTCGCGCTGGATCTGGACGAGCAGTTCCAGCGTTGCCTTGGTATTGACGGACCCCACCATCAGACCGTCATCGCGCTTGCCGTAGCCATCGTTGAGATGGACGCCCAGCAGCCTGGAATGGCGGTGAATCATCGCGGCGGCAAAGGCGGGCACCTCATCCGCATAGAGCACATGGGCGAAATCGAGCGTGACACCCAGATTGGGCGATCCCGCCTCCTTGATGGCCAGCAGCGTCGTGGCCATGTCCGGCAGCAGGCTGAAGGCGCGGGGCTCATTGGGTTTGTATTCAATGCTGATCTGGCAGTCGGGATCGTGCTCCGCCACCTCGCGGATCGCCGCCACCTCATCTGCCCACATGCGGTTGTAGTCAGCCTGAAAGCTGTAGTCGAACCCATCCTGCCCGAGCCATATGGTCATCAGATCAGACCCGGTCTCGCGCGCGGCATCGATCCCTTTCTTGGTCAGGTCAATGGCCTCCTGCCGCACCGCGGGATCGGGATGCGTAAACGCGCCCAGCTTGAAGTTGGGGTTGGTATAGTACCGCATGGCAAGACCGTTCACCCCCAGCCCCAGATCCGCCAGACGCCGGGTCTGTGCTGCCATGTCATCGCCTGCGTGATCGGGATAGTTGAGATCAAGGTCCGTGAGACCCCGAACCGTGGCCGCCCGCTCCGCCATCTGCATGGGCGTCGGTTTGCCCGTCAGATCGGGCCAGTAGGACTGCGCATTAGACGCAAAAGAGTTCAACCGGGTCGCATATCTGTATGATGTCATCAGATTCTCCGCTTAATTCACAGCTTCATGTTTTTTTGTAAAGTTTGCAATAGTCACTTTCGCCACCACAAATAGTGTACTGTTTCCAGACCGTTGATGAGCCCAATATGGCCATCAGAAGCGCGGTGAGCACCGACAGTGGCATTGCGCACCCGAGCCGCGCCACGCCGCCCATGCGCCGCGACCGAACGGACGCCGCCCATCGTCACGGGCAGCGGTCCAGTTCTCCCGAATACAAAAAAGCCGCCCCACCGGGACGGCCTTTCAATCGGTTCAGGGTGCGCTTACGCGAGATGCGAGCGCAGGAACCAGGCGAATTTCTCGTGGGTCTGGCCACGTGCGATGCACAGATCCTCGGTGAGCGTATCGCCGTGCTCCGCCGCCAGCGCGCCGCACCCGGCCAATGTCGCGGCCAGTGTTTCCTGCGCCGTCTGCATCACCTTGATCATCTCCTGATCACTGGCGTGACCGTCGTGTTCCTTGACCTTCGAGCGGGCGAGCATACCGGCCAGTGTACCTTCCGCATGCGCATCGAGCGACTTGACCCGCTCGGCCAGATCATCCTGCGCCACGAAGTGATCCTCGTAAATCTTTTGAAACAGGTCGTGCAGCGGCCCAAAGGCCATTCCTGTCACGTTCCAATGAAAATTCTGTGCCAACATGGTGGCAACCGCGGTTTCGGCGACCGATTGATTCAACGCATCCGCAATCGCGGTCCGCGCGTCCGTTGACAGTGCTACAGCTGTTTGGGTCATACCAAGCTCCCTCTAATTCAGTTCGCTGGCTCGCATCAGGCTGGCTGGCTTACGAAGCAATATCTAGGAAGCCAACCCATCCGAGGCAAGAAGTTTTTTAGAATTATTCTAAACCAGAGAGAAAGACTCGACTACGCGCGTCAACAGGAACCGGATCAGACGGCGATGTTCGGCCCGGACCCGCGACCTCAGAAGGAAGGAAATGCTGGCATCATCGCCACGCGACATGGCCCGGCCCAGTTGCACCAGCCAGCTTTCATCGAACGTCATCTCGGCCGTGCCGGGGGCATGCAGACGCGCCGCCTTGCCCAGAGCCTCGTCCAGGCACCGCATCAACGCCTCCATATGCGCCGCCTGCGACGCCGATCGGCTGACATGCAGCAGCGCGCAGGCCTCGAAAAGATCCGCGCGCGGTTTGGCCCGGCAGGACATGGACATGACCCGCAGGCTGTCGATAAACGAATAGCCGCTCGCAGGCAGGGGCCGCGCGGGGCGGTGCTCTTTACCGAAATCCAGTTGCAGGGGCCGCATGTCGCAGGTCTCTCCGATCATAAGAGGCAGGAATCGCCTCGCCTTTCTATAATCCTGAGTATATTTATAAGTTATGAGACAGATCGCAAGAATAATGCCGACACTACTTGTCGGAATACTGTCAATTCCAGTTGACGCTGTGGCGGAATTGCCAGATTTACACCTGTCGGTGGTCCCCAGAACCGCCGCAGAGGCCGCGCGCATCGCGGAGGCGACCCGACCCACCACCGATTTCTCCGAACCGGAAAGGTTTGAGGGCAACCCCGCGGGGGCGGCGACGGTCCGGCCCAGCAGCACCACAAACGCCTTCAGCCAACCCTCCGGCAACATCAGCTTTGAGAAGGAGCTGGACTTCAAGGTCGGCAACGGGCTCTTCAAAAAACTCTGGGTCTCCTCTCCCTCCTCCACACTGGCATCAGACGGCCTTGGCCCGCTTTACAACGCCCGTTCCTGCCAACGCTGCCACCTGAAAGACGGGCGCGGCCACCCGCCGGAGGATCCCGGCGACAGTGCCACATCGTTGCTGATGCGCGTCTCCATCCCCGGTGGCACCGGACCTGCGGAGATCGAAGGCTACCTCGCGACGCTGCCCGATCCGATATACGGCAGACAGATCCAGGATTTTTCGGTCGCCGGGATTGCAGCCGAAGCCAGGGTCGAGATCACCTATACCGAGGAGGTGATCGCTCTCTCCGGTGGCGAGACAGCCTCCCTGCGCAGCCCCCGGTACAGCCTCGCAAACCTGGGCTACGGCCCTTTGCACCCGGATATCATGATCAGCCCCCGCGTCGCGCCACAGATGATCGGGCTTGGCCTGCTAGACGCGATTCCGGCGGCTGACATCCTCGCGAGGGTAGATCCGGATGATGCGGACGGAGACGGGATCTCCGGCCGTGCGCAGATCGTGATGTCCAGCGAACACGGTGTTCCGATGCTCGGGCGCTTCGGGCTCAAGGCCGGTCAGCCATCGGTCAAGGAGCAATCGGCTTCGGCTTTCGCGGGGGACATTGGCATCTCGTCGACACTGCACCCCGATGGTTTCGGCGAATGCACCGCAGCGCAGACCGCCTGCCGCAGTGCCGCCCACGGCAATACCGATGCGCATGACGGTGCGGAGATCGGCACCGAAGGCCTTGATCTGGTCACGTTCTATTCGTCGAACCTCGGCGTGCCCGCGCGCCGCGATGTGGACGATACGCAGGTGCTGCACGGCAAGCGGGTGTTTTATGAAACCGGCTGCATCGCCTGCCACACGCCCAAGCATGTCACCCACCGCCTGACCGACCAGCCGGAACAAAGCTTTCAGCTGATCTGGCCCTATACGGACATGCTGCTGCACGACATGGGCCCCGGTCTCGCCGACAATCGGCCCGAAGCCCGCGCAACCGGGCGCGAATGGCGCACGCCGCCGCTCTGGGGCATCGGGCTGACCGAACAGGTCTCGGGGCATACGTATTTTCTGCACGATGGCCGCGCCCGCAGCCTGCTTGAGGCGGTGCTTTGGCACGGTGGCGAGGCCGAGGCGCAACGGCAATCGGTCATCGACATGCCCCCACCCGACCGCGCCGCCCTGATCCGCTTTCTGGAAAGTCTCTGACATGCGCCTTGCCCTGATCTTCTGCGTCCTCGCCCTGCCAGCCCTGGCGGATGTCGAAACCGTGCTGGAGGATCACATCCTGCCCGGCCACCAAAGACTGGTGGAGGAAACGGCGACACTGGCGGAAACCGCCCGCGCCGATTGCACCGCAGAGACCCTGCGCCCCGCTTTCCACGAGGCCTATGACGCCTGGATTTCCGTCAGTCATATCCAGTTCGGCCCGATCGAAGACCGCGCCCTGACCATCGCCATGACCTTCTGGCCGGATCCCAAGGACAGCACGGGCAAAGCGCTCACGCGCCTTGTCGCAGCCGCTGATCCCATCGTGGATCAACCCGAGGCCTTTCGCGATGTCTCCGCGGCGGCACAGGGATTTACCGCGCTGGAGCGGCTGCTCTACGACCCGCAGCCCGACGCGGACTACGGGTGTCGCCTGACCCGGGCCATCACCACAGAGCTGGCGCGAAAATCCACGATCCTGGCTGAGGACTGGCCTGATTTCGCCGCGCAGATGCGGACCGCCGGTCAGCCCAACAACACCCGCTTTCAAAGCGACCGGGAGGTGCAACGGGCGCTATACACGGCCCTCTCCACGGGTCTGGAATTCCTGCACGACCAGCGCCTTGGCCGACCGTTGGGCACCTTTGACCGCCCCCGCCCCCGCCGTGCAGAGGCCCGGCGCTCCGAAAGATCGCTGCGCCATGTGGCACTGTCTCTTGCGGCCCTCGAAGAGCTTGCGCTCATGATGTCCGATGCCGCGCTGCCGGACACCCGCAACACCTTCACCATCGCCCGCAGCCGCGCGGCTGATCTTGATGATCCGTCCCTTCAAGGTGTCGCCGACCCCGGCGGGCGTTTCCGTGTGGAGCTGATCCAGCAAGCGGTCAGGGATGTGCAAGTTGCCGTGATCCGTGAGATCGGCACACCGCTCGGCATCACGGCGGGCTTCAATTCGCTCGACGGTGACTGATGTCAGCCCCACGCTGCCGGACAGATCACCCGCGCCGAAAACCATGTCTCATCCAAGGTCATGACACCCGCTCTCACCGCCATCTACCCCACCACGAAAGGACACCCCATGTTCATCGCGATGAACCGTTTCACCGTCGCCAAAGAGAATGAAGACGCTTTCGAGGCCTTGTGGCTCGGGCGGGACAGCCATCTGAAAACCATGGACGGGTTCGTCGAATTTCACATGCTGAAGGGCCCCGAGGCCGGGGATGGCACGCGGCTCTACGCCTCTCACACCATCTGGTCGTCCGAAGAGACCTTTCGCGCCTGGACCCGGTCCGGCGCATTCCGCGCGGCGCACAAGGACGCGGGCAGCACCGCCAAACTGCATGTGGGCAGCCCCACCTTTGAAGGGTTCTCCGTGATCCAGGAAATCGCCGCGGACTGACGCATAGGCCCGCGGGGATCGCGGAGCGGACGACCCGTGTCCGAGGCTGGATGACAGTTGCGGGGTGTCGTTTCGGGACCGGATCACGGCACGAACAAGGGCGACCAAAACGCCCTTATCTCACCCGTCGCGCGGATCCTTGGGCTTACCCGGACCAAAGCGCCGCAGAAAGGTGACATAGGAAAAGCCCAGATCCGCCGTGTTGCACAGTTTGTGACCGCTGGTCTCCGTATGCAGCGACAACCCGCCCCAGGCGATTCTCAGAAAATACCCGTGCCGACGCAGGCGCACATCCAGATCGTCCCAGCCGGTAGCCTCCGCCATGTCGCGAAACAGCAGCTTTTGCAGGGCAAAGACCAGCCGCGGATCGACCGCCTCCTTTTTCTTCTTGGCGCTCTTGTGTGCCGCGAGATGGGCAACCAGCAAATCCTCAACGATCTTTGCGACAGTGCCTTCCTGCTCCGTCGCCAGATCATGGACCGCCAGCGCCAGATCTGCTGGCAGTTGAATCGAAACAGTACGACTATTCATGCCGCCGACATTTCCTTAATTCTGGTTTATAAAGAGTTAAAAACGCTCGGCCCGTAACACATCACAGTCAACAATTGTCACCACACCGATGTGTCGCTCCACAACGGCAAAGGCCGCATCCAGCAAACGGTCGAGCTTCTCGGGGCGCACGATGCAGATCACCTGGACCATGCCGCTGGCACGCCCGATCTCACCAGCGCGGGTCCAGGCACCGGACCGCCCCGAGCCGCCCAGCACCGGCAGGATCGTAAACCCCGTCACCTCCGCCTCTTCCAACGCTGCGGTCAGTCGGGATTGCATGATGGCCTCAATGGTGATCTCGACCCGTTTGGCGCTGTGCGTCTTCATAGGATCAGGCTCCTGTCATGGCTGTGGCCACCGCCACATAAAGCGGAATGCCCAGCGTGAGGTTGAATGGAAAGGTCACCCCCAGCGACAGGGTGAGGTAGATCGCCGGGTTGGCTTCGGGCAGGGCCACGCGCATGGCGGCGGGCACCGCGATGTAGGAGGCCGAGGCCGACAGCACCATGAAGAGCGCAACCCCGCCGGTGGACAGCCCCAGCAGCAGCCCCGCGACCAGCCCAAAGCCACTGCCGATCACCGGCATCAGCAGGCCAAAAGCCAGCGCACCGGGTCGCAACGCACCGCTGCGCCCGCGCAGCCCCCGGCCCGCCACCAGCCCCATATCCAGCAGAAAGAGGCACAGCACACCTTTGAAAGGCGCGACCACAAAGCTGGAGATTTCGGCCAGCCCTTCCTCGCCGGTGGCCCAGCCAATGAAGAAGGCGCCCACGAGCAGCACGATGGACCCGTTCAGCAGGATCTCCCGCCACAAATCGCTGTCCATCCGCTGCCCGTCGCCACTGCGCGAAATCAGCCAGAGGGCGGAGAGGATCGCGGGCGCTTCCATGGCGGCGGCGACCGCGACCATATAGCCTTCGGCGGCGATCCCGCTGCTCTCCAGCACGGAGGTCGCGGCCACGAAGGTCACGATGGAGATCGACCCGTAGTGCGCCGCCACCGCCGCCGCATCGAGCCGGCTCAGCCCGGTCATCACATTCAACAGCGCAAAGGCCACCAGCGGCAAGGCTGCCGAAAGGATCACGCCTGCCAGAAGCGACAACCCAAGCGTTGCGTCGATCCCGTGCGAGGACACGCTGACCCCGCCTTTGAACCCGATGGCAAAGAGCAGATAGATCGACAGCGCCTTGGCCGCCGCCTCCGGAACACTCAGATCAGACCGCGCGAGCGCCGCCGCCACCCCAAGGGCAAAGGACAGGATGATGGGTGACACCAGGTTCGCCGCTGCAAGAGAAAGGATCTGCTCCAAAGTATACGCTCCTGCTGTGCCTCAAGGATCTGACCGGGGTCAGACCGGCTGGAATGCCTGTTTTGCGGGGTTGAAATATTCCAGCCCACCGGCCCCGATGTCCGTCCAGAGCCCGTGCAGTGTCAAGGTGCCCTCCGCAAGCCGCGTCGCGATAAAGGGAAAGCTGGCCAGATTTTCGAGGCTGACGAGAACGGCGTGCTTTTCCAGTTGCTGGGCCTGTTTGACCGGATCGTTTTCCTCTGCAACGCGCTCATACCGCGGCTTGAGAATATCCATCCAGCGCCCGATGAAGCTTTCCTTTTCCTCCAGCTCCGGCGCCTGGCCGCGGCACATGTCGATGCACCCCTGCACACCGCCACAGCCCGAATGCCCCATCACGATCAGATGCGTCACGCGCAGCATGTTCACCGCGTATTCCACCGCTGCCGAGGTCCCGTGATGATCGCCATCGGGCTGATAGGGCGGCACCAGATTGGCGATATTGCGGTGAATGAAGAATTCGCCCTGATCGGCGCCAAAAAGCGTTGTCGCGTTCACCCGGCTGTCACAACAGCAGATGACCATCGCCCGCGGGTGCTGACCTTCGCTTGCCAGATGCCGGTACCATGCTTCGTTGTCCGCGTAGCCGGTGGCCTTCCAGCCATGATAGCGTTGCGCCAGGTATCCCGGCAACGGTTTCGCCTGATCCATATACCGCCCGTTCTCTTTCGTGTTGCGCAGTTAAACCCATTTTGAAACGAATTCGAGCGGAAAGATGACGTCGCCTAAACTCTTTGGAGAGGTTTTTTCTTCATAAGATGACGTCTGCGGGGGCAGATGAGGGTGAGTGTAATGGACCAGGTCCTGAAAAGCGGGCTGAAGGAAACGGTGCGCGTCGATCAAGACCGCCTCGCGGCGCTCTACGCCGAGATGGGTGATCTCGGTGCAGAAGACGTGGTATGCCGCGCGATGGAAGAGCTGGCGCACCGCCTGTCCCTGTGCAGCCGTCTTTATGCCGCCGGGGAACTCACTGAACTGAGAAAATGCGCCCGCTCCCTGATCGCGATCGGTGACCAGATTGGCATGCACATGCTGATCCGGGTCGCGGGCCACGTGACAGACGCCATCGACGCCGGTGACGGGCCGGCCATCGCGGCGACGCTGGCGCGGCTCATCCGCATCGGGGAGCAATCGCTCAGCGCAATCTGGGACCTGCAGGACATCACCATCTGATCCCTTGCACCGCGACCGCAAGAGACTACGCTACCCCGCAGCAGTCTCCTGAAAGGTCCAGCCATGCCCCTGCCCCTCTTTGCCGATGCCTCCGAGCCTGCACGTGATCTGCATGTCATCGATCAGGACGGTTTTGACACATGGCTGGCGGAGCAATCCGCTGACGTGAAAACATGGGTCACCGCCGCCGGGTTCGACGGCGGTCAGGGACAGGCCCTGTTGTTACCCATGGGTAACGAAACGCCTTCCGTGGCCCTGGCGGGCTACGGCACGGAGAAAAGCCGCGCGCGGACCCGTTTCGCGCTGGCTGCCGCCGCCGCCAAGCTGCCCAAAGGGACCTACCGCATCGCCTCCGGCCTCACGGGCCGCGCGTTGGAGGTGGAGACGCTGGGCTGGCTTCTGTCAGGCTACCGCTTTGACCGCTACAAGAGCCAGCCCGGGATGGGCGCCCGGCTGATCGCACCCGACGGGCTTAACGCCGGCGCGATCAGCGCCGTTGTCACCGGCGAGGCGCTGACCCGCGATCTGATCAACACGCCTGCCTCCGACATGGGTCCCGACGATCTGGAGGAGGCAGCCCGCGATCTTGCTGCCGCACAGAATGCGCAGATCTCGGTCATCCTTGGCGATGCGCTGCTGGCGGAGAACTTCCCGATGATCCACACTGTCGGCCGCGCGGCTCACCGGGCACCGCGGCTCATTGACATGCGGTGGGGGGATACCGGGCCACAGATCACGCTGGTGGGCAAGGGCGTGTGTTTTGACACGGGCGGGCTCAATCTGAAACCGGGTGCCTCAATGGGGTTGATGAAAAAGGACATGGGCGGGGCCGCCGCGGTGCTGGGGCTGGCGCAGATGATCATGGCCAGCGGTCTGGCCGTCCGACTGCGCGTGCTGATCCCGGCGGTGGAAAACGCCGTCTCCGGCAACGCCTTCCGCCCCGGTGACATCCTCACGGCGCGCAACGGCCTGACGGTGGAAATCAACAACACCGACGCAGAAGGCCGCCTGGTGCTGGCCGATGCGCTGAGCCTCGCGCAAGAGGAAGATCCCGATCTTGTCGTGTCCATGGCAACGCTGACCGGTGCCGCGCGGGTGGCCGTGGGCCCGGATCTCGCGCCCTACTATTGTGACGATGACACCTTTGCGTCCCTGCTCGAAGACGCGGCCCGCAACCAGGCCGACCCGGTCTGGCGCATGCCCTTCCACACGCCCTACGAGGCGATGATCGAACCGGGCATCGCCGATCTCGACAACGCGCCCAAAGGCGGGTTCGCAGGCTCCATCACCGCAGCACTGTTCCTGCGCCGTTTCGTGGGCAAGGCCAGATACGCGCATTTCGACATCTACGGCTGGCAGCCCACCGATGCCCCCGCCCGACCCAAGGGCGGCATCGGTCAAGCCACCCGTGCGTTGCTGGATGCTCTCGGGCGCTTCCCCCAATGAGCCGCGACCGTCGCGAAACACCCGATCCCGCGGAAATCACCGAGGAGACGCCAGCACAGATCTGCCAGCCGGTGGCCGATCTGTGCCGGAGCCCGGGCGGCCCCCGCGACCGTCAGGTGCTGCTGGGCGATGCCGTCACCCTCCTCGGGCAGACGTCGGGCGTATCGCTCATCCGCGCGGTCAAGGACGGCTATTGCGGCTACGTGAAATCCGACGCGCTCTGCCCGCCCAGCGCAGCCACCCACAGCATCATCGCGCGCGCAACCCACGCCTACAGCGCGCCAGACATCAAATCACCCGAGCGCTGCAGCCTCACCTTCGGCAGCCGGGTCACCGCGCTGTCCGAAACGCCCGGGTTCATCGAGACAGCGCAGGGGTTTCTGCCACGTCAACATCTGGCCCCAGTGGATCAGGTCGAGACGGATCCTGCAGGCATCGCGTTGCGCTTTCTCGGCACCCCCTACCTGTGGGGCGGCAATACGGGCTGGGGGATCGACTGCTCGGGGCTTGTGCAGGCCGCCTGCCACGCCTGCCACATTCCCTGTCCAGGTGACAGCGACCAGCAATGCGCGCGGCTGGGCAGGACGCTCCCTCCAGGCACGCCCTACCAGCGCAACGATCTGCTCTTCTGGAAGGGCCACGTGGCCTGGGTCACTGATCCGGCGACCCTGCTCCACGCCAACGCGTGCCATATGGCCGTGGCGCAGGAGCCCATCGACAGCGCCATCGCCCGCATCACCGCGCAGGGCGACGGCCCGGTAACCGCGCACAAAAGGCTGGCATGACGCAGACCGACTGACCCGGTCGCCAGGACGCAAGCGCCGGAGGCGGTTGCAAACATCACGTGGCCCGGAACGGGCCGCCGGTTAGCAAAGGCTCAGTCGCCCACGGCCCGGATCAGCTTGCGCTCCAGTACGCGCAGCACGGTCTTGAGGTCATGCCCCCGGCGCAGGATCTGGCCGTCCAGCCCCACCACCGCGTACATCCCTTGCTTGTCGCGCAGCTTGGGCCGCTTCTCGATCCGGTAGAGCGGGGTCTCCGCGGTCCGCCGGAACACCGAGAAAATCGCCACCTCGCGCAGGCAGGAAATGCCGTAATCGCGCCACTCCCCGGCCGCCACGAAACGACCGTAAAGCGACAGGATCAGGGAGAGTTCCTTGCGGTGAAACGCGACCTGGGCGGGCGGCAACTGATGCAGGTTCGCGGGCTGCGACACGGGGCTATTCATGGGAGCAGAGTTGCGCCCTTGGCCGCACAAATCAAGCCCCGAGGTTTGGATATACAGGCGCGCCGCTTTCGTGTTACGGATTTTCACAAGAGGGGGGATTTTGGAAACATGACATTGTGACCGGTGAAAGCCCGCAATCGCGCGCGGAGAAATGCGCGGCCATCCTGATGGAACGGGACGCCGCCAGCCGCGCTCTCGGTATCGAGATCGCGCAGATCGCGCCGGGACAGGCCACGCTGACCCTTCAGGTGCGCGACGACATGCTGAACGGCCACGGCATCTGCCACGGCGGCATGATCTTCACCCTGGCAGACAGCGCCTTTGCCTTTGCCTGCAACAGCTACAATGAGCGCACGGTCGCCCAGCAAAACCAGATCACCTACCTCGCCCCCGCCCGCTACGGCGACAGGCTGACGGCCACCGCCACGGAGGTGGCAAGGGCCGGGCGCTCGGGCACCTATGACGTCACCGTCACGGATCAGGCAGGGATCACCATCGCGCTGATGCGGGGTCTCGCGCGCTCTGTCAAAGGCCAGCATTTTGAGGAAAGCAGCGACCCGTCATGAAGGATCTGACCCCCGCCCCCGCCACGTTGGAGCCCATCGAGACCGCCAGCCGCGACGAAATCGCAGCACTTCAGACCGACCGTTTGCGCTGGTCGCTGAGGCATGCCTACGACAACGTGCCTTTCTACTGCCAGAGCTTCGATGCCGCTGGCGTGCATCCGGATGATCTGACCGGGCTGGAGGATCTCGCCCGTTTTCCCTTCACGCTCAAGACCGACCTGCGCGCCAGCTACCCCTTTGGCATGTTCGCCGTCCCGCGTAACCAAGTGGCGCGGATCCATGCCTCCTCCGGCACCACGGGTCAGCCCACCGTCGTGGGATATACCGAAAACGACCTCGCGACCTGGGGCCATGTGGTCGCGCGCTCCCTGCGGGCGGCGGGGCTGAGGCAGGGGGATCTTTTGCACAACGCCTATGGCTACGGGCTCTTTACCGGCGGGCTGGGGATCCAGCTGGGCGCGGATGCCCTGGGGCTCAGCACCGTGCCGGTCTCGGGCGGGATGACACCGCGGCAGGTGCGGCTGATCACGGATTTCCAGCCCAAGGGGATCACTGTCACCCCGTCCTACGCGCTCTCGATCCTCGATGAATGTGCGGCTCAGGGGATCGACCCGCGCGGCACGTCGCTCCAGGTTGGCATCTTTGGCGCCGAACCCTGGACCAACGCCATGCGGTCAGAGATCGAGGCTGCCTTCGACATGCACGCGCTCGACATCTACGGCCTGTCGGAAGTCATGGGCCCCGGCGTCTCCATGGAATGTGTCGAGGCCAAGGATGGGCTGCACATCTGGGAGGATCATTTCTACCCGGAGGTCATCGACCCTGAGACAGGCATCCCCGTGGCCGATGGGGAACGGGGCGAGCTGGTCTTTACTTCCCTGACAAAGGAAGCCTTTCCCATCATCCGCTACCGCACCCGCGATCTGACCCGGCTGCTGCCCGGGACCGCGCGCAGCATGCGCCGGATGGAAAAGGTCACGGGCCGGTCGGACGATATGATCATCCTGCGCGGCGTGAACGTCTTTCCCACCCAGATCGAGGAAGCGTTGATGGCCACTCCCGGCCTCGCCCCGCATTTCCAGATCGAACTGACGCGCCCCGACCGGATGGACCGGATGCGGGTGCTGTGCGAGATGGCCGCGGGCGCGACCGATACCGACACCGGCGCGGCGCTGGCAGCGAAGATCAAGCAGACGGTCGGGGTCACCGTTGACGTGACAGTGGGCGCGCCGGGATCGGTCGCCCGGTCCGAGGGCAAGGCCCTGCGCATCCTCGACCGGCGCACCGGCTGAGCCGCCGTGCCCCGCCTCGCACAGCCGCCAAAATAGGCGCGGCATGGGTTACACCAGCAACTTCTTGCCAAACCTCTTAGGGCACGGCGGGCCTGCCCCTCGGGGCACCCGTTCAGATCGCTTGGCCCCCGCGGCACCGCTCATATCCCGAAAAACACCCTCGTTTCATAATCCAAACGGACACCAGCGCCGCTCCCGCCACAGGGCCAGCGGAGGGAGCCTGCCGATCTCCGCGCCGCGCGGCCAAATGCCGCCGCTCACTTTCCCGTTTATACCGATTTTCCACTTCTCAGCGGAGAGGCCGCGTGGTTTTCTTAACCAAACCAAACAATTCGGGTGGATCCATTCATGACGTCTCTTTTCTCCAACACGACTTCCCGCCGCCGGTTTCTTCAGGTCGGCGGGGCAGCCCTGGCCGCCGGAACCCTGCCCGCCTGGCGGGCCGGTGCGGCAGATCCGGTGACCTTTCAGCTGTCCTGGCTGCATTCGGTGCAATTCGGCGGCAGCTATATCGCGGCGGAGCGCGGCTACTGGCAGGAGGAGGGCATCGACGTGAGCCTCGCGCCCGGCGGACCCAACGCACCCGTGGAGCCGCCCGTCGTCACCGGCACAGCGCTCATGGGCATCTCCGCCGCGGACTACACGGCAGCCGCGGTCGAGAATGGCGCGCCTTTCAAGATCCTCGCCGTCGCGATGCAGCGCAACCCCTTCGCCATCTCCTCTCTGCCGGACAATCCGGTGAACACACCCGCGGATCTCGAAGGCAAATCCATCGGTATGGCGACGGCGAATACGCCCGTGCTCAAGGCGCTCTGCGATATGAACGGCGTGGATATGAACGCCATCGAGGTCGTGCCCACGCAGTATGACGGGGCGCCACTTCTGTCGGGTCAGGTGGATTGCCTGCTCTCCTGGTCCACCGATCTGCCCGTTGCGATGGTGATGCAGGGGGCCGAGCCTGCGGTCATGCTGCTGGCGGATCATGGCTACTCCGTCCACTCGCAGACCTACATCGCGACAGAGGACGCCATCGCCAACCGCCGCGCCGATCTTGTGGCCCTGCTCAAGGGTGAGGTGCGCGGCTGGAACGACTACCTTGCCGACACCGATGCCGCAGCCGAGCTGACCGTCGCGCGCTATCCCGATGCGGGACTGGATCTGGCCACGCAGAAGCTGCAGGCCGAACGGCAGGTGCCCTTGATGTTCTCCGATCTGACGGAGGAGAGCGGCTTTGGCTGGTTCACGGACGAGACCGTCGCCGCCAATGTGGAGACGCTGGGCTTGCTGGGCCGCAACGTGACGCCGGATCTCTGGGATCGCTCCATTCTGGAAGAGGTGCATGGGGCCTGAGCCAAGCGCACCCGTGCCAGTAGAGATCCGCCTGACGGGCGTTTCCAAGACCTTCACCGGCGCGCGCGGCCATGTGCCCGTGTTGTCGCCCATGGACCTGACCGTCGCGGGTGGCAGCACCCTCGCGCTGGTCGGTCCCTCGGGTTGCGGGAAATCCACCCTGCTGCGCATCGCCGCCGGGTTGGAGAGCAGCGACACCGGCACCGTGGCCTTGGGCGGGGACAGCCCCGACATCTTGCGCGCACGCGGGGCGCTGGCCGTCGCCTTTCAGGAGGACGCGCTGCTGCCCTGGCGGACGCTGCAGGGCAATGTGGCACTCGGGCGGCGTCTTGCGCGGTTGCCGGGAGATACGGGGCTGGTCCGGGATCTGATCGCCCGCGTGGGGCTCGCCGGGTTCGAAGGGCACCGGCCCGGCGCGCTCTCGGGGGGGATGCGCCAGCGCGCCGCCATCGCGCGCTGTCTTGCAACGGGCCCGCAGGTGCTGCTGCTGGATGAGCCTTTCGGTGCGGTGGACGAGTTGACGCGGCGACGGCTCAACCTAGATCTGCCGCCACTCTGGCAGCAGACCAACGCCACGGTGCTGATGGTCACGCACTCGGTCTCGGAGGCCGTGCTGCTCTCCGATAGGGTGGTGGTGCTGTCCAACCGCCCTGCTTCCGTCGTTGCGGACATTAGCGTGGCGCTCGACCGTCCCCGAACGGCGAAGATGCTCAGCACAGCCGACTTCCGCAGTACGATTGCCCGGGTCGAACAGGCGCTGGCACAGGCGGAGACAAGCGCGCTGGCCGCGCAATGATCGCCCTGCGCGCAGGCTTGGTCCTTGCGGGATTTCTGCTCGTCTGGGAAGGGGCCGCAGCAGCACTCGATGGTCGGTTCCTGCTGGCAGGCCCGCGCGATATCCTCGCCTACGGCCAGACCCACGCCGCCTTGCTGGGGCGCGCGCTGGCAGAGACATCGCGCGCGGCGGCCCTCGGTTATCTCTGGGGCAATCTCGCGGCCCTCGCACTCGCCGCCATCGCGTTGCTGATGCCGATGTCAGAGCGGCTCGTCCGCACGCTGGCGCTGGTGGTGTTCTGCCTGCCCCTGGTCGCGACCGGACCCATCCTTCGCGTACTCTACGGCCCGGGCGCCGGGCCGCAAATCACCCTCTCCGCGCTGAGCGTTTTCTACACGACCCTCATTCCGTTGTTGGCGGGGCTGCGGGCGACGCCACGGGTCTGGCTCGATCTGGTGGCGAGCTACGGCCGCGGACGGTGGAGCGCGCTGACCAACGTCAGAGCCATGGCCGCCACGCCCTACCTCGTCGCGGGTCTGCAGATCGCGGCCCCTGCGGCCTTTCTGGGGGCCATGATCGGCGAGTTCACCGGGGCGGAGCGCGGCATGGGTGTGCTCACCCTGCGTGCCATGCGCAGCATTGATGTGGACGCGACCTGGACCCTCGCCACCCTGGCAGCCGCCGTCTCGATGTTGGCCTATGCGGCGGCAGGACAACTCGGGCGGCTCTTGTGGCCCGGCGCGCCGCCGGTGCTGCTCGTGGCGCCCGCGGCACCGAGATCCGCGCCGCTCTGGCAGCGCGCGCTGCAGCCGCTGGCGATGGCGGGGATCACACTGGCGCTCTGGCACGGGGTGATGGCCGCGTTTGACCTCAACCGGTTCTTTGCCAAACGCCCCGCGGATGTATGGCAGTTCCTGACCACCCGCGAGGACGCGCGCGACACCCTGCTGAGCGCGCTGGCGGAGACCGCATCAACCGTCGGCCCCGGTTACCTCGCCGGGCTGGCCGCGGGCGCGGGGCTCGCCGGGCTCTGCGTGCTGCTGCCGCGCGCCGCGGCTGTCGTGCTGCCCGTCGCCGTCACCTTGCGCGCGGTCCCCATCGTGACAACCGCACCGCTGATCGTGCTGGCGGCAGGGCGGGGCGCAGGCGGGCTGGTGGCGATCGTCGCCGTGATGATCTTCTTCCCGACGCTGATCGCCTGTCTGCACGGGCTGCAACGGGTGCCAGCGGCCATCGTCGGCGTCTTCGACAGCTACGCCGCGGGCCGCTGGCGAATGCTGCTGGATGCGCGGATCCCTTCGGCCCTGCCCGCCTTCTTCGCCTCCGCCCGCATGGCGGTGCCTGCCGCGGTGCTTGCCGTGACGGTGGCGGAGTGGCTGGCCACGGGCACCGGCACCGGCAACCTGATGGCGCTGGCCGCCTCCACATCGGATTACAACATGCTGTGGAGTGCGGTCGCCGCCCTCACGCTGCTGGCGGTTGCGGGTCACGCGCTGGTCGCCTGGGCGGAGGTTGCGGTCTTTGCCCGCTATGCGCCGGAGCAACTGGTGCGCTGATCACAGGCGCGACAGTACCGCCGCCACCGTCGCCGCGGTATCGTCCCACAAGGGCTGCGCCCGGCCATGTCGCGCGGCAGCCTTGGCCAGCGCTGCGGCATGACCCGCATCGCTGAGCACCGCCCGCAAGGCGGCGGCGAAGGCATCCGCGTCCCCCGGCGGCACCAGATGGCCCGCGTCTTCCGGGACGGTGTCAGGCACGGCCCCCGCCCGGCAGGTCACGATGGGCAGCCCGTAGGACAGCGCCTCGGCAAAGACCATGCCGTAGCCCTCATAATGCGTCGGCAGCGCAAAGAGGCTGGCCTGTGCGTAGTGCGCTGCCAGTGCCTCGGGCGGGACAGCCCCGGTAAAGCTGACGCGCGCACCGAGGCCGAGAGCCCCGACCTGAGCGCGCAGGCGCTCCGCATAGGCGGTGTCCGCCGTGCCGCCGACGAGCCGCGCGTGCCAGGGCAGATCCACCAGCTGCGCAAGCGCCGCCAGCAGCACATCCTGACCCTTGCGCGGCACCAACTGACCCACGCAGAGGATCTCCGGCGGGTCCGCAGGCGGGCCCTGCCGCGCGACGGGTGGATGAATACCGGGGCGCGCGATGGTGATCCGCTCCGCCGCGATGTCAAAATCAGAGGTCAGCACCGCTGCCGTGTGCGGGCTGGGCACCACCACATGCGCAGCGCGCGCCAGATTGGCCCGCTCGACCGCGACCAGATGGGCGGCCCGCGCGGGTGGCAAGCCGGTCTCATATCCCAGCGGATGATGGGTGATCGCCACAAAAGGCGCCCGCAGCGCGCGCAACCGCTCAGGCGGCATCGACCCGGGCAGGAACCCGTCGAGCAGCACGGGATCGTCAGGCGGCAAAGCGGCCAGCGCTGCCTCCGTCACGCTGAGATCAGCCTCTGTCGGGTCGGGGAAACTGCCGGGCAAGGCCAGATGATCCACCTCCCATCCGGCGCGGCGCAAGCCCATCAACACCTGCTTTTCGTAGATGTAGCCGCCCGTCAGCGCGTTCAGATCGCCCGGCACCGCAAAGGTTGCCCGCATCCTCACCACCGGCACCCCATCCATCGGAGGGTTTCCGCCGAAACAGCGACTGTAATGATTAAAAACGGAAAAGTCATTGGACCTCAAAAGTTAACGCGCCAATTTTGTCCGGCAGTAAACGCAGGATAGTCCAAGTGTCTCAACAAGTATCTGACCGCAGCGCGGCCGACCCCACCACATCTCCCCCCGCACAACTGCACCCCGACCGCCACCGGCGCACCGCGGAACGCGCCCGCCTTGTGGTAAGGCGACGGCTGGTGCTGGCCCTGAACCTTCTGACAATCGCAGCCTTGACTGCGGGCATGGTCGCGATCTTGTCGACGGGTGGATGGGTCTGGACGGAAACGGTGATGCTGGTGGCCTACATGGTCACGCTGCCATGGCTGTCCATCGGGCTCTGGAACAGCCTGATCGGCTTCGCGCTGGACCGAAGATACGGCGAAGCCGCTGCCAGCTATGTCACGCCCGCGCTGGACCGTGTGAGGCCGGACGCGCCGGTCACCACACGCACGGCCATCGTGATGCCCTTGCGCAATGAAGACCCGCAAGCCTCGCTGACCCGGTTGCGCGCAGTGCAACAGGAGCTGGCGCGCACGCCCTGGTCCGCGTTCTTCGAGTTCCACGTGCTCAGCGATACGGACCGCCCCGCGATTGCACTGCGCGAGGAAACCGGCATCGCCGCCTGGCGCAAGCAGGTACCGGGCGTGCAGCTCAGCTACCATCGCCGGGACAAGAACACCGGGTACAAAGCCGGGAACATCGCGGAGTTTCTGGACCGGCACGGGGCGCGGTACGATTTCTTTCTGCCACTGGATGCGGACAGCGTGATGGACGCCGAGACCGTGCTGCGCATGGTCCGCGTGATGCAGGCAGCGCCGGAGATCGGCATCCTGCAAAGCCTTGTCACCGGGCTGCCCGCACGCACGCTTTTCACCCGCGCGTTTCAGTTCGGGATGCGCCACGGGATGCGCGCCTACACGCTGGGCTCGGCCTGGTGGCAGGGCGATTGCGGACCCAACTGGGGCCATAACGTGCTGATCCGCACCGCCCCCTTTCACGAACACTGCATGCTGCCGACCCTGCCCGGGCGCGGCCCGCTGTCAGGCGATATCCTCAGCCACGATCAGGTGGAGGCGACGCTGATGCGCCGCGCGGGCTATGAGGTCCGCGTCATTGCCGAGGAAACCGGCAGCCACGAGGAAAACCCCCCGAGCCTCGCGGATTTCATCCGGCGGGAGCTGCGCTGGTGTAATGGCAATATGCAGTACCTGCATCTGCTGCGCACGCCCGGTCTCAAGCCGGTCAGCCGGATCCAGCTTTACCTCGCCATTCAGATGTATCTGGCCGCCCCCGCCTGGATGCTGTTCATCGGTATGGGCGCGCTGCTGGCGGCGCAGCCTGCGCAGATCGAGGGGGTGCCGCTCTGGGTTGGCCTCGCCTTCTTCGGGCTGCTGATGACCCTCAACCTGATGCCCAAGCTGATGGGGCTCGCGCAGATCCTCGCCTCATCAGAGCGGGCGGAAGCCTACGGGGGTCGCGCCCGCGTCGCGGTCAGCGGTCTGGCGGAAATCCTGCTGTCCATGCTGACGGCCCCGATTGTCGCCTTTGGCCTGACGCTCTTCACCATCGGGCTGCTCATGGGCAAACGGGTGGGATGGGATGCGCAGCAACGCAGCCGCGCGCGGCTGGGTTGGGGCGAGGCGGCACGGGTCTTGTGGCCGCAGACCCTTGTCGGGCTGGGGCTGCTGGTCTGGCTCGGCCTCCATGCCCCCTGGGCGGTGGCCTTCGGCGCGCCGGTTCTGCTGGCGCTCATCGCGGCGATCCCCATTGCGGTGCTGACCACCTTGCCCAGATTGAGCGCCGCCAGCATCAACAACGGCCTTTTCGATGTGCCGGAAGAACGGCATGCTGGCAGTCAGGACCCCAAATTCACCCTGCACGTAGATATCGCCTGACCTGAGAGGATTTTACCCCATGCCATTGATCCGACCGCGCGCTGCCGCCCTCGCCATGACTGCCGCCCTTGCCCTGCCTACCGCCGCACTGGCCGACAGCGCCACCTACACTATTGACCCCGATCACCAGTGGGTCGGCTTTTCGATCATGCACGCAGGCTATGCCAACACCCTCGGCCGCTTTGCCGAGGTGCAGGGCAGCTTTGTCTACGACGAAGAGACCCAGACGTTGTCAGATGTGTCGGTGAGCATCGGTACGGCCAGCGTTCAGACCTTCCATGAGGCGCGCGATACCCACGTCAAATCCGACGATTTCCTCGCAGCCGAGGCCCATCCGCAGATCACCTTCACCGCTGACAGCGGCACGGCCACATCCGAGACCACGGGCACCGTCACGGGTGATCTGACGATCCGCGGCGTGACGCAGCCGGTGACGCTCGACGTGACGATGAACCAGCTGGCCGACTACCCGTGCTGCCACGGCAAGGAGACCATCGGCATCTCTGCCACCACCACCATCCTGCGCAGCGACTTCGGCAGCACCTATGCCCTCCCGGTCTTCGTGGGCGACGAAGTGGACATCGTGCTGGAGTTCGAAGCGATCCGGGAGTGAGGCCAGCCCGGTGAGGCGCCACCCGTGACCATCTGCCACTGACCTGCCCGCAAGGCGCAGCCACCGGTGCGCCAGATCATCCGTGCCGTCACGGCGCGTGCCCGTCCGCCACCCGTCAACCACACACGCGGCACCCTTCCCGGTACAGTCAGTGCCACTCCAAGCGAGGGGAGGCCGGGCCCAGACGCGGTCCAACCGGACACCCTGTCTGCTCTGGTAGAGCGGCGTTCATTCTGCCAAGAGGGATCCGACACAGAACAAGACCAACCGCCGCCCATGATCCGCGACATCTCCCTCCCCGCCATCTACATGGGCGTGCTCGCTGCCTTTGTGGGGTATGCGGCCTCCTTTGCCATCGTCCTGGCAGGGCTGACCGCCGTGGGGGCCTCGGATACCCAGGCCGCCACGGGGTTGTTCTTTGCGACGCTCGGCATGGGTCTCTGCAGCATCTGGTTGCCCGCGGTGACCCGGATCCCCGCGGCGGTGGCATGGTCGACCCCGGGGGCGGCTTTCCTGGCTGCCACTGCCGTCTTGCCCGGTGGTTTCAGCGAAGCCGTGGGCGCGATGATCCTGTGTGCCGCGCTGATCATCCTGACGGGCTTCGTGCCGGTGCTCGGCCGTCTGGTCGCGGCAATCCCGAAACCCATTGCCAATGCCTTGCTGGCGGGGGTGCTGCTGAAACTCTGCCTGGCGCCCGCCATGGCACTCGGGAGCATCCCGCTATTGGTCCTGCCGGTTCTTGGCGCGTGGCTGATCGGGCTCAGCTGGAACAGACTGGCTGCCATGCCCTTTGCGGTCATCGCCTTTCTGGCGGTGCTGGGGGTTGTCATCGAGCCCTCCGCCCAGCCAACCGAAGGTCCTCAGCGCTGGCTACCCGCCTTTGCCGCCATCCTGCCGACCTTCACCGCCCAGTCCTTTGTGTCCGTCTCCCTGCCCCTCTATCTGGTGACCATGGCAGGTCAGAACATCCCGGGGTTCACCGTGCTGGAGCTGAACAACTACACGGTCAACCGCCAGCCAATGCTGCAGAAAACCGGTCTTGTCAGCCTTGCCTTTGCACCTTTCGGATCCATCCCGGTCAACATGTCGGCCATCACCGCCGCGATGATGGCAGGGGAGGACGCAGGGGCGAACCCCGCGACGCGCTACTGGGCCGCGATCACCTCCGGCGTTGTCTACGTGGCGTTGGCCTTTGCCGCGGCACTTGTCACATCGCTGGCCCGGCTGGCGCCCGTGGATCTGATCACGGCGGTGGCCGGGCTGGCGCTGATACCGGCACTGGTCGGCGCCATCTCTGCCGCCTTCAGCGACCCGGTGCAGAAGGAGGCGCCCGCGCTGACATTTCTTGTCGCAGCCAGCGGCATGACGCTTTTGGGTATCAGCGGTGCCTTCTGGGGTGTGGTGCTGGGCGTGATCGTCTGGACGTCCAAATCTCTCAGGACTTAAGCCGCGAAGAGCCGCCCGGAACCACAAGGATACCTGCGTCCAAGGCGAGAGCCCTAGACGCGGGGCTGCAACACCTTTGCCCAGCCATGCAATTCCTGCTGTGACACCGGTCCGACAAGCAGGAACCCGTGCGTCGCGGAGCCCCAGCTGACGGTGTTGAGCCCGGAGAACGCCGCCTGCGTGAACCCTGCCTCCGACCCACCGGCCATGAGGCAGAGTGCTATGGGTCGCCCCTGCGCATCGGCAAACACGATTTGACCCAAGGGCGCCCCCTCAAACCCCAAAAGCTGGGCCCTCAACAGATCCAGCCCCTCGATATCCGAGAGGGCATCAACCCCGAACCCGGTCGATAGGGCCTGATTGAGGGCGGCAAACTGTTCGGCCAGTCCCGCCTCCGTCGGCTCGATCATGGCAATCGTCTGGGGCGTGTAGAGAACCTGATACGCGCTGACCTGACGGTGCCATGCCTCCCCGGGCGGCGGCAGAAAACTCCAGATCATCACAGCCGCGGCGCCGATGCTGGCGGCGACAGCGCAGACCCTCCACAGACCGGTGCGTGCAGGGGGCATAATGCGCGCACTGTCCGGCACCGCGATCCGGGCAAAGGCATCCTGCACGATTGGCGCTGCCGGATCGGCGGCCATCAGACGGCGTGCCAGCGTCTCGTCACGCTCCAAATCGCGCAGAAGCGCCTTGGCCCGTTCCGGGTCAAGCGTTCCTTCGTGAAAGGCCGTCAGCTCCGCGTCATCGTACTTCATGTCTGAGATCCTTCGCATTGCTCCAGGTCAGCAGCTTGCTCCGCGCAGCGGCAAGGCGGCTCATCACGGTCCCGATGGGCACGCCGAGGATTTTTGCAGCCTCCGCATAGGTAAAACCCGAGACATACACCAGCGCGACAGTCTCGCGCTGCGCCTCGGGCAAACTCATTACCTTGGTAAACACCTCCCGGGCGAATAAATTCGTTTCGGCTTGCGAAAAAACCTGCATGATATCGGCGTCATCGGTCAGCGAGATGGCCGCCCGGTCGCGCACCGCCCGCGCGCGGACCTCGTTCAGCCAGATGGACCGGCAAATGGTGATGCACCAGGCCTCCACCGACCCCGTCTTGAATTGTGCTATCCGCTCCAGCGCGCGCAGCATCGTGCTTTGCGCCAGATCCTCTGCGATGTCGCGCCGTCCGGTCATCGCAAGCGCGAACCGCCAGACCGCCGGATGGGCACCGGCGATGGCGATCTGGATTTTTTTTCTGCCGTGCATCGAATAAAATCCGTGGCTGCCGTGTTTGCCTCTCAATGACAGACGCCCGTCTGCCATATCAGAAATCAGGGAGACCTTTCATGAAATTCACGGCACTGGCTACTCTAATCGCCTGCGGGATCGCGGCACACGCCCATGCGGGCAA
Source organism: uncultured Roseobacter sp. (assembly GCF_947496515.1). Classification (GTDB taxonomy): domain Bacteria; phylum Pseudomonadota; class Alphaproteobacteria; order Rhodobacterales; family Rhodobacteraceae; genus Roseobacter. The sequence goes on from NZ_CANMDB010000010.1 coordinate 193,109, forward strand.
CTGGACACTCGACGGTGATGCCTCGCATCTGGCCTTTGGTTCCATCAAGAACGACTACACCGCAGAGGTCCACAGCTTTGCCGGGTTGAGCGGTCAGGCCACGGACGAGGCCGTGTCGGTCACCATCGACCTGTCTACCGTTCAGACAAACATCGACATCCGCGACGAACGTATGCAGGAACACGTCTTCGCCGGGCTTGTCACGGCAGAGCTGAGCGCGGCGATTGATCTGGCGCAGTTCGACGCGCTGGCCGCGGGCGAGAGTGCCACGACCGAGTTCGATGGCACCCTCTCCTTTCTGGGCGAGGACGTCTCCGTCTACACCAATGTGGTGGTGTTCCGCCTGGGCGACGACAGCGTGATGGTCACCACGAATGACATGGTGTTCCTGGCCACGGATGAGCTGGGCATCGACAGCGGCATCGACACGCTGCAGGAGCTCGCCTCGCTCGACGGGATCACGCGGGCAACACCGGTCACCGCGCGTCTGGTTTTCACGCGCGAGGACTGACACCGCACCCCCTCAGGCGCGAGTGTTGCCGCCGGTGCGAGATCCGGCAGCCCCCAGATGAGACGGGACCCTGCGGCGCCCACAAAAAAGCCCCCGCCGATGGCGAGGGCCGTGGTGCGTGTCGGACAGGCGGGGTTATGCCTCGGCGGCATCCTCTTCGGCCAGGCGCGCCTTGTCGGCGGCGCCCTTGGCATCGCGGTCGCGGTCCACGAATTCGATGATCGCCATGGGCGCCATATCCCCGTAGCGGAAGCCCGCTTTCAGAACGCGTACGTAGCCGCCCTGACGGTCCTTGTAGCGCGGCCCCAGCACGTCAAAGAGCTTGGTGACATACTGGTCCTGCTTCAGCTTGGCAGCCGCCTGACGGCGCGCGTGCAGGTCGCCGCGTTTGGCCAGCGTGATCATCTTTTCGATGATCGGGCGCAGTTCCTTGGCTTTCGGCAGCGTTGTCTTGATCTGCTCATGTTCGATGAGCGAGCCCGCCATGTTGGCCCAGAGCGCCTTGCGGTGCTCATGTGTGCGGTTCAGGCGGCGGTATCCACGTGCGTGACGCATTTTCTATCTCCTAACGGTGCCCTCTACGGGCGGTTTTGCTTTGTCTGACCGGGTGATGCGTGTCACCCGGTTCTCCTTGGGGCACGCTGGCCCGGATCGTCCCCGCACAGAGCGGGCATGCTGAAGACCCCTTAGAAGGAATCTTCAAATTTCTTGGCCAGATCCTCGATGTTGTCCGGCGGCCAGTCCTCGACATCCATCCCAAGATGCAGACCCATGCCCGACAGCACTTCCTTGATCTCGTTCAGGGACTTACGGCCAAAGTTCGGCGTGCGCAGCATCTCTGCCTCGGTCTTCTGAATGAGATCGCCGATATAGACGATGTTGTCGTTCTTCAGACAGTTGGCCGACCGCACCGACAGCTCCAACTCATCCACTTTCTTCAGCAGCAGCGGGTTGAACTCCAGACCATCGTCCTCATCCGCGCGGGAGGCGGATTCAGGCTCGTCAAAGTTGACGAAGATGCCCAGCTGGTCCTGCAGAATACGCGCGGCAAAGGCCACCGCGTCATCCGGCGTGATCGAGCCGTCCGTGTCCACCTTCATGGTCAGCTTGTCATAATCCAGCACCTGGCCCTCGCGGGTGGGCTGCACATCGTAGCTGACCTTTTTGACCGGCGAATAGATCGCGTCGATCGGGATCAGACCGATGGGCGCATCCTCGGGCTTGTTCTTCTCCGCGGAGACGTAGCCTTTGCCCTGGTTGACGGTGAGTTCCATGTAGAGATCCGCACCATCGTCGAGGTGACAGATCACGTGATCGCGGTTCAGCACTTCGATGCCCGCGCTCTCCGAGATGTCACCGGCGGTCACAACACCCGGACCCTTGGCCGAGATCGACAGCCGCTTGGGTCCTTCGACCTCCATGCGGATGCTCACACCCTTGAGGTTCAGGATCACATCCGTGACGTCCTCGCGCACACCGGCGACGGAGGAAAACTCATGTAGTACGTTGTCGATCTGCACCGATGTGATGGCCGCACCCTGCAGCGAGCTCATCAGCACGCGGCGCAGGGCGTTGCCCATGGTCAGACCAAAGCCGCGCTCCAGCGGTTCGGCTGTCACGGTCGCCTGACGCGCCGGATCGTTGCCCGGCTTGACGTCCAGCTGCTGCGGTTTAATCAGTTCTGCCCAATTCTTGTGGATCATGCGTCCCTCCATCCTTGTCTAGGCCTCATGTCCAAATGGCCAAGACTCTCGAGGTTTCAAAAAGCGAACGGGGGCCGCGCAGACACGCGCAACCCCGCAAACTATCCGACCCTTAAACGCGGCGGCGCTTGGGTGGGCGGCAGCCATTGTGCGCCATCGGCGTCACATCCCGGATCGACGTGATGTTGAAGCCTGCCGCCGCCAGAGCGCGCAGCGCGCTTTCACGGCCGGACCCGGGGCCCTGCACTTCAACCTCGAGCGTCTTGACGCCATGTTCCTGCGCTTTGCGCCCTGCATCCTCTGCGGCCATCTGCGCAGCGTAGGGTGTGGATTTGCGCGAGCCCTTGAAGCCCATGGTGCCAGCGGACGACCAGGAGATCGCGTTGCCCTGCACATCGGAAATCAGGATCTTGGTGTTGTTGAAGGAGCTGTTCACATGCGCCACACCGGCGGCGATGTTCTTGGAGACCTTCTTTTTCGTGCGGGTTCTGTCACGTGCCATCTGTCAGACCCTCCCTTATTTCTTCTTGCCGGCAATGGCCTTCGCGGGGCCTTTGCGGGTGCGTGCGTTGGTGTGGGTCCGCTGGCCGCGTACGGGCAGGTTCCGGCGATGGCGCAGGCCACGGTAGCAGCCAAGGTCCATCAGACGCTTGATGTTCATCTGCGTGTCGCGACGCAGGTCACCTTCGACGGTGTAGTTTGCGTCGATGTGCTCGCGGACCGACAGGACCTCGGCGTCGCTGAGTTCGTTGATCCGGCGGGTCGGGTCGATACCAACCGCTTCGCAGATCGCGCGCGCGGAGGAGTTGCCGATACCGGTGATATAAGTGAGGGCGATTGGAACCCGCTTTGCAGTCGGGATGTTTACGCCGGCAATACGTGCCACGTGTCGTCTTCCTTTCGTTGCGGGTCCGTAGTGCCAGACCCTTTTTTCACAACTCACAGAGCGCTATGCGTGCCCGGTGTCTTGCATGGAGAAACCCGAGGCTTTTGACGGCGTCGGGCATATGATGCTCAGGTAATCTCGCGCTGCGGGACAGACCCGCCGTGCGACTTGATTCGACTTAGAGATAGCGCGTGTTATGGGCTTTTTCCCATGGCGTCAACCCGGCGCTCCCCCCGCGCGGAGACAGGTGCCAAAGATGCCGAGACAGCGCGCCGAAACCGCTCTTTCGTGGCTCAGGTATTGGCCGTTGACGAGCCGTCCAGCGCGATGGCGATCTCGTCCTGAACCGCGTCGATGCTGCCCAGACCATCCACCCGGGTCAGCTTGCCCTTGGCATAGTAGTAGCCCACCAGAGGCGAGGTTTGCTTGTAGTAGGCGATGAGCCGGGTCTTGAGACTTTCTGCATTGTCATCTTCCCGCACCGGCTGACCGGCGGCGGCAGCCTCTTGCGCGCGGCCAACGATGCGGTCGATCAGCACGTTTTCGTCCACTTGCAGCTCAATCACCCGGTCGAGCGACTGACCCTCGTAGGCCAGCAGTTCCGCCAAGGCATCAGCCTGAGGCAAGGTCCGGGGGAAGCCATCGAAGATGAACCCACCCTCTGCACCCGCTGCGAGCTTTTCACGAATGAGCCCGATCACGATATCGTCCGTGACCAGCGCGCCGCGCGCCATCACATCGGCCACGACCTTGCCCATCTCGGTGCCGCTGCTCTTGGCCTCGCGGAGCATGTCTCCGGTGCTCAGCTGCACCATGCCGCGCGTCTCGACGAGGTGACGCGCCTGCGTCCCCTTTCCGGCCCCCGGAGGCCCCAGCAGTATGATATTCATCGGCGGACAGGGCTCCGTTTCTTGCGTGGTTTTCCGCCGGACTTGCCGCGCAGCTGCGACTTCTCAAGCAGGCCTTCGTATTGATGCGCCAGCAGATGGCTTTGCACTTGCTGGATCGTGTCCATGGTGACCGAAACAACGATCAGAACGGAAGTACCACCAAAGTAGAAGGGGATGGCGAACTGACCGCGCAGGATCTCGGGCAGCAGACACACCGCCGCGAGGTAGCCGGAGCCCAGCACCAACACACGGTTGACCACATATTCCAGGTATTCCGACGTCTTCTTGCCGGGCCGGATGCCGGGAACAAAGCCGTTCTGGTTCTTGAGATTATCCGCCACGTCATCGGGTTTGAAGCTGACGTTGAACGTATAGAAATAGGCAAAGAACACGATCATCAGCGTGAAGAACGCCAGATAGAGCGGCTGCCCGGGGCCAAAGTTGGCCAGCAGCCAGGACATGATCGGGTTGGTCGAATTGCCCGAGAACGTGCTGATCGTCACCGGCAGCAGCAGCAGCGAAGACGCGAAGATCGCCGGGATCACACCCGCGGGGTTCACCTTGACCGGCAGGTGGCTGGAGCCGCCATCGTAGACCTTCATCCCCACCTGACGGCGCGGGTACTGGATGTGGATCTTGCGCAGCGCCCGCTCCATGAAGACCACGAACATGATGGTGGCGATCACCATCACGATCACACCGATGATCACCGCCGGGCTGATCGCGCCGGAGCGACCGGAGGCAAAGAACTGCGCCATGGCCGCGGGCACTTCGGCGATAATACCCACAAAGATGATCAGCGAGATGCCGTTGCCGATGCCACGTGCGGTGATCTGCTCGCCCAGCCACATCAGGAACATGGTGCCGCCCACCAGCGTGATCACGCAGGACGCGCGGAAGAACATCCCCGGGTCGGTGACGATATCGCCCGCCTCCAGACTGACGGCCAGCCCGTAGGCCTGCACCGTGGCCAGGAACACGGTGCCGTAGCGGGTGTACTGGTTGATCTTCTTGCGCCCCTGCTCGCCCTCTTTCTTGAGCTGTTCGAGCTTGGGCACCATCGAGGTCAGCAGCTGCACGATGATCGAGGCCGAGATATAGGGCATGATCCCGAGCGCAAAGATCCCCATCCGGCCCAGAGCACCCCCGGTGAACATGGAGACCATGCCGCCGATGCCCTGACCCGCCTGCTCCATGAACTCGCGCAGCGCCACACCGTCGATGCCCGGCACCGGGATGAAGGTGCCCAGCCGGTAGACGATCAGCAGGCCCAGCGTGAACAGGATACGGTTGCGAAGATCGGTTGCCTTACCCAGTGCGGACCAGCTGGTGTTGGCAGCCATGTTCTCGACAGCAGATACCATTGATGTGGCTCTCTCTATACAGATGCGCCGCCCAAGCCGGTGGAGGCGGGCGGCGCGTCAAAAAACTCCAAGGGCATATGTAAGCGGCGCGTGGCCTGCCCACAAGCCTGAACTGGGCGCTTACGCCTCTGACGATTCCGCGACCGGTGCGGAGACACTCAGCGAGCCGCCCGCTTTTTCCACCGCTTCCACGGCGGATTTGGACGCGCCTGTCACGGTCAGGTCAAGCTTGGCCGTCACCTCGCCCTTGGCGAGAACACGGATCCCGTCGCGCTTGCGCCGCACCAGACCGCTGGCGATCAGCACGTCTTCGGTGATGGCGGATTTCGCGTCGATCTTGCCTGCGTCGATGAATTTCTGGATCAGGCCGAGGTTGACAACCGCGTATTGCTTGCGGTTTGGCTTGTTGAAGCCACGCTTGGGCAGGCGCTGGTAGAGCGGCATCTGCCCGCCTTCGTAGCCATTGATCGCCACACCGGAGCGGGACTTCTGACCCTTGATCCCGCGGCCACCCATCTTACCGGTGCCGGAGCCGGGACCACGGCCCACGCGCTTGCGCTTCTTGGCGGCACCATCGTTGTCGGAAAGTTCATTCAGTTTCATTGTCGCTTCTCCTTTTGCCGGATGTACCCCCCAGCGACGGGAGCGGGCAACCACGGCGTTTCGATTCTGATCACCGATTTGGTGATCGTGGGCGTATAGACGGGCTTGCAGGATGGATCAAGCGCTTGTTTCGGCGGTTCGAACTCGGGCACCGGCGATCAACCACTGAACGAATAACCGCCTCCATAGCGGGTCTCGACAGGCAGCTCGGTCAACAGCTTGGATGAAGACTTCTTTCTCAACCTAGAAACTATGTTGTCGACTGCACGGTCATTTTTTGAGGGCAGGTCCCTCCCGAAAATTGTTCTGTACAATTGGGCGCGCGTACAAGTCTTTGGCGACTTCGACAAAACCTCCCTCAGCAGTATCGTTTCAGCTTCTGTCAGCCTTATTCTATGACCAGTAGAATTTTCGAGAGTCGCCGCGTCGAGATCTAGACGAAGTTCACCAAAACGAGAAAATTGGGTGCGAAAGGGGAAAAGCCTCCTGACCAGCGACTTAATACTCGAACAAAAGACAGGCTGAGATACACCCTTTCGTAGATAAAGGTCAGCCCCGAGACTGAGACCAGTAACTTCATCTTCCGCCGTCAATCTCTCAGCGGTCAAAACCACGGTGCCAACTTCCGGCGCATTCTGTTGAATCCACGAAACCAGCCTAAACCCCTCCCCTTCCTCATCAACGTTCTGCTCCAGACCGGTTGCCCGCAACTGTTCCTTTAACAACGCGATTTTCGAAGACGGCAAGAAATTTGCGTCAATCACGGCAACATCAAAGTCGCCCGCCTCAATCAGCTTCTTTGCGTCCGCGCTTGACGAACATGCTGAAACACTGGCCCCATCAGCTTCAAGTGCGGTCATGTAGATCTGGATTTCATCCAATATGTCATCAACGAATAGGACTCTGGTGCGCGAACTAAGCTGCATTTGTTAGTCCTTGGAGTGCGGCCAATTCTTCGTGATTGCAGTAATAGCTCCGACTGAAAGAGAGCCAATTGCCATTGCGTAGGGAACAGTAATGCCGAGTGCCGCAGACAGCAGTATGCTAGATGCACCTATAACGACGACGCACAATACTAGAAAGACTATACTGTTCATGGGACTGCTCCTACTCTCAAAAATGTATCACTTGCTGATAAGATTACACGACAAAGGTTAATTACCCATAAACTGCTCGCACGAACGAAAAGCGCCCCGCAGTCTCCTGCAGGGCGTCCAAAAATTCATCTTCAAAGCAGATTAATCGCGCTCTTCCACGATCTCCACCATATGCGGAATGCTGTTGATCATACCTCGCACGGAAGGCGTATCTTCCAGCTCACGGGTTTTGTGCATCTTGTTCAGGCCCAGCCCGATCAGCGTTGCGCGCTGTTTGGCGGGGCGGCGGATCGGGGAGCCGATCTGCTTGATTACAATCGTCTTGGCCATGCTCACGCCTCCTCAGCCACTTGCGCGGAGGACTCGGTGCTGTCTTCGCGCTTGGGCAGGATGTCGGCCACCTTCTTGCCACGACGCTGCGCGACCGACCGGGGGCTTTGTTCCTTGCGCAGACCGTCCATGGTCGCGCGGATCATGTTGTAGGGGTTCTGCGAGCCGATGGATTTGGACACCACGTCCTTGACACCCAGCATCTCGAAGACAGCCCGCATCGGACCACCGGCGATGATCCCGGTCCCTTCAGGAGCCGTGCGCATCACCACTTTGCCCGCGCCGTGACGGCCGTGCATGTCGTGGTGCAGCGTGCGCCCTTCGCGCAGCTGCACGCGGATCATCTGGCGCTTGGCCTGCTCGGTGGCCTTGCGGATCGCCTCGGGCACCTCTTTGGCCTTGCCCTTGCCGAAGCCCACACGGCCCTTCTGGTCGCCCACGACGACGAGGGCTGCAAAGCCGAAACGCTTGCCACCCTTGACGGTCTTGGAAACCCGGTTGATCGCGACCAGACGGTCCGCGAATTCGGGCGCTTCATCGCGATCACGACGGCCGCCCCGTTGATTGTCTCTGGCCATGCAGGCCTCCTTTGATGTGGGCCGCGCGGGCCCGGTACACTCAATCCTGGTGGGCGCGGGGCCCCCGGATCATCGGGAGGGCCAAAAGGCCCCCCACGCTTAGATTTTCAGACCACCCTCGCGGGCGGCATCGGCCACGGCCTTGACCTTCCCGTGAAAGAGGAAACCACCGCGGTCGAAATAGGCTTCTTCGACACCGGCCTTCTTGGCCCGCTCGGCAATCGCCGCGCCCACCTTGGTGGCCGCGTCGATGTTGTTCTTGCCGACCACGCCCAGGTCCTTCTCCAGCGTCGAGGCGGAGGCCAGTGTGCGGCCTGCCACATCGTCGATCAGCTGCACGCTGATGTTCTTGCTGGAGCGGTGGACGGACAGGCGCACGCGGCCCGCGTTCACCTTGCGCAGTTTGTTCCGAACGCGCAGGCGGCGCTTCAAGAACAGGTCTCTTTTGCTGTTTGCCATTTTTGCGTTCCTTACTTCTTCTTGCCTTCTTTGCGGAAGATGAACTCGCCCTTGTAGCGGATCCCTTTGCCCTTGTAGGGCTCGGGCTTGCGCCACTGGCGGATGTTCGCGGCAACCTGACCAACAAGCTGTTCGTCAATGCCTTCCACAATGATTTCGGTCTGCTTGGGCGCGGTGACGGTCACCCCGTCCGGTGCGGTGTAATCCACATCGTGGCTGAGGCCGAGGTTCAGTTTCAGGGTGTTGCCCTGCATCTGCGCCCGGTAGCCCACACCCTGGATCTCCAGCTCTTTCTTGAAGCCTTCGGTGACACCTGTGACGCAGTTCTGCACCTGCGTGCGGGACATGCCCCACTGCTGCCGCGCGCGTTTGGATTTGCCGCGCGGCGTGATGGTGATCACATTGTCCTCGACCGCGATGGTCACATCGTCCGTCGCGCGGAACGAGCGGGTACCCTTGGGACCCTTCACCTCAACGGTCTGGCCGCTGACCGATGCGCTCACACCCGAGGGCAGATCGACCGGTTTTTTACCAATACGAGACATCATGCCCTCCTTAGAATACGGTGCAGAGCACTTCGCCGCCGACATTGGCGCTGCGTGCAGCCTGGTCCGACATCACACCCTTGGGGGTGGAGACAATCGACACGCCCAAGCCCTGACGGACAACGGGGATGTCATTGACGCCCATGTAGACGCGGCGACCGGGTTTGGAGACCCGCTTGAGCTCGCGAATGACAGGTTCGCCCTCGTAGTACTTGAGGCTGATCTCGATGGCGGGGTGGCCGTCGGCGCCCGTCATCTTTTCGTAGCCGCGGATGTAGCCTTCGTCGGCCAGCACATCCAGCACCCAGGCCCGCAACTTGGACGCGGGCGTGACCACGGTGGATTTGCCGCGCAACTGGCTGTTCCGGATACGGGTCAGCATGTCTGCGATAGGATCGTTCATTGCCTAGCCCTCCTTACCAGCTCGACTTGACCATGCCGGGGATCTGGCCTTGTGAGCCCAGGTCCCGCAGCGCGATCCGCGAAATTTTCAGTTTACGATAGTACGCGTGCGGACGACCCGTCAGCTGGCAGCGGTTGTGCAAGCGCACAGCGGAGGAATTCCGCGGCAGCTTCGCCAGCTTCAGGGAGGCGCGGAAACGCTCTTCCATCGGCTTTTCCTGGTCGTTCACGATTGCCTTGAGCTCCGCGCGCTTGGCGGCGTATTTCTTGACCAGACGTTCGCGCTTCTTCTCGCGCTCGATCATTGATTTCTTAGCCATATCAAATCCCTCCCGATCAGCTGTTGAAAGGCATGTTGAAATGCTTCAACAGGCTCTTTGCTTCAGCGTCGGTTGCCGCCGTGGTGGCGATCACAATGTCCATTCCCCAGTTCTCGTCGATCTTGTCGAAGTTGATCTCGGGGAACACCAGATGCTCCTTCAGGCCCATGGCATAGTTGCCACGGCCGTCAAAGCTCTTGCCGGACACGCCGCGGAAGTCGCGGATGCGTGGCATGGCGATGGTGATCAGACGGTCCAGAAATTCATACATGCGGTCCGCGCGCAGGGTCACCTTGGCCCCCAGCGGCATGTCCTCACGTACCCGGAAACCCGCGATGGATTTCTTGGCGGTGGTGGTCAGCGCCTTCTGGCCCGCGATCAGCGTCAGATCTTCGACGGCTGACTTGGCTTTCTTGCTGTCACGCACGGCCTCGGCACCGCAGCCGATGTTCAGGACGATCTTGTCCAGACGCGGGATCTGCATGTCGTTCTTGTAGCCGAACTCTTCCTTCATCGCGGGACGGATCGTCTCGCGGTAGGCGGCTTTCAGACGCGGGGTGTAATTTGCACTATCAAGCATCAATCACGTCTCCCGTGGTCTTGGCAAAACGCACTTTCTTGTCGCCGTCCATCTTGAAGCCGACGCGCGTGGCTTTGCCGTTGGCATCCACGTAGGCCAGATTGCTCAGGTCAATCGGCATCGCCTTGGGGATGCGACCGCCTTGCGTTGTCTGGCTTTGCTTGGTGGCACGGATCGCCATATTGATCCCGTCCACGACGGCCTTGCCGGTCTTGGGGCTGACGAGGGAAATGGTCCCGGTCTTGCCCTTGTCCTTGCCGGCCAGCACGATGACCTTGTCACCTTTTTTGAGCTTAGCAGCCATCACAGCACCTCCGGCGCGAGCGAGATGATCTTCATGAAGTTTTTCGCGCGCAGCTCGCGCACCACCGGCCCAAAGATACGGGTGCCGACAGGTTCGCCTGCGTTGTTGAGGATGACGGCGGCGTTGCGGTCAAAGCGGATCGCGGTGCCGTCTTCGCGACGGACTTCCTTGGCGGTGCGCACGACAACGGCCTTGCGCACGTCGCCTTTCTTCACACGGCCGCGGGGGATGGCTTCCTTGACCGACACGACGATGATGTCGCCGACGGATGCGTATTTACGCTTGGAACCACCCAGGACCTTGATGCACTGAACACGGCGCGCGCCGCTGTTGTCAGCAACATCCAGGTTGGTCTGCATCTGGATCATTGGTTGTCTCCCGACCTTTGGGGGGCCGATGCGTGGCCGTATCCCCAGGGTTTCGAATTAATAGGAGCGCTTTAGGCCTCTGCGGCTTCCAGCACTTCCCAGCGTTTGGTTTTAGACTTGGGCGCACATTCGATGATGCGAACCGAGTCCCCTACCTTGAAGGTATTCTTCTCATCGTGTGCCCGGTATTTCTTGGACTTACGAATGGTCTTTTTCAGAACCGGGTGCGTAAAGCGGCGCTCCACGCTGACGGTGACGGTCTGGGCATTGGCATCGGAGGTCACGACGCCGGACAGAATACGCTTTGGCATGGGTGCTCTCCTTTACTCGGATGCGGCAGCGGCGGCTGCCTTCTGGTTCAACACGGTCTTGACGCGGGCCGCATTGCGGCGCGCTGTGCGCAGCTGCGAGGCATTCTCCAGCTGGCCTGTGGCCTGCTGAAAGCGCAGGTTGAACTGTTCTTTCTTGAGATTGGCCAGCTCCTCGCGCAGCTGATCCGGGGTCTTGTCGTGCAATTCCTTGGCGTTCATCGCCCTTTTCCTTTCAACATCACGGGCGGGCCCGTCGCGCACCATATCGGCACACTGGGTCACCCTGATTCCCGTGGAGTTCATGATGAAAGGGCCGTATAGGCTCAACCCGCGCCCATCGCAACCCCTTTTCCCGGCGCCACACAGCAGGGGTGTGCCCACCCGCATGTCGCGCAACACAATGGCTTGGGGGATTCCGCGCAAGCAGCACTGCCCCGCGCTTCGAACGCTGTGTTGGAACCCTTTGACCGCGGCGGCAATGCGCCTTGATGCCAGCTTGGCCCTGTGCGGCCAAGGGCCCGCCCAAACCCTCCAGATGACGAGGTCATGTCCCCGAATGTACCGAGCTTACACTATATAAACACTCATTGGTTAAAGCCTGTGTGATGAGGTTGATTAGGGCTCGGGGACGGTTGCAGCAACTCTGCCACTACCAGCCATTTTTCAGGAGAAGGGCTGCCGCGCGTGCCAACAGCATCTTCAACGTTCATTTATATCGGTAACTTTGTCGATCTCGATCCTGACGAGACAAATTTTACCAACGAAAACCCGAACGCCATTTTCAAGACCTTCGATCGTGACGACATGTCCGTTGTCACGGTCGTTCAGAATGATGCCAACGGGGATGGGCTCGTTCAGGAAAACGACCGCGGCCAGACGCCGGACACATTTACCTATGATATCGGCGGTGGCTCTGTCACGAGCGGGCTGGACAATGCTGCACGGTATTCGGTCGACTACGTGGATGAGACCGGAAATACGCAGTCAACCACGGTGAGCGCGTATCAGACCGAAACCGGGGATGTTTTTCTGCGGTTTCCCAATGATCTGAAAGTCAGCAGCGTTACCATCAAAGAGGTTTCGTCCGATGGCTATGCAAACATCACCCATGCGGCAAGCTCGACGACCGAAGTGGTCTGTTTTGCGCCGGGAACACTGATTAGCTGTCCGGACACGCCCCGTCCAGTTGAAACACTTGGCGTGGGCGATCTGGTGAACACACTTCAACACGGCCCGCAGCCTATCCGGTGGATACACCACGGCACCCATCCCCTTGAAGGGGTAGCGCGACAGGCAATGCCGGTTATGATCAGGACAGGCGCCCTTGGGCCCGGATTTCCCTCAAAAGATCTCGTTGTCTCTCCACATCACAGGATTTTCGTGGGCGGCAACGGCCAGCTCGAAAATTACTTCCCGACCGAAGCCCTCGCGCCTGCCAAATCGCTGACCGCATTGCGGGGCATTCGGTACATGATGGGAAAGAAGGAAATCACGTGGAGGCATATCGCATTCGACAAGCACGAAGTGATTTCCGCCAATGGTTGCTGGGCTGAATCCCTCTTACTTGGCCCGATGGTTCTGCAGGGCCTGACACTGACGAAACGACGCATCCTGAACGACATGTACGGGCCTGTCAAAAGCGGGGGTGACGCGCTCAATGGGCCGACATCCTACGCCTGTCTGAGCGTTGGACAGGCGCAGCAGCACATCGCGCAGATGTCACTGGTCGAGGGTCAAGGATCCGCAGCTTAAACCTGATGCTGGAAAGAGCTAAGCGTCGCCACAGTTGAAACGGCACTGATTGGGGCAACAGCCATCACGAGCTGCCGCGCACGGATATGCAGCCACCGGGTGCCGTTGAGCTGACGGCGACAAAGCCCCGCATCGCCGCCCTTAATCCCTCGTCAACCTTTCGCCTCCGCGCGCTTCCTTAACCCCGGGAATTCGCCAAAACACCGACGCGCGCACCGACGTGATACCGACGCAACACCGACGTAATACCGCACCCGGTTTTGCCTTGTTTCCCTGGGACGCAAGCCAATGTCCCGCTCCGGGGACTTGCGCCTTCCGCCCCGTTGCGCGTGCGGTTTGTTAACGCCGCTTCGCAGCTGTCCGAACGGGGGTCACCGGTATCGCCACCGGATCCTCGGGTGCCAGATGACGGGCACTATCGCGCGCCGTTTGTGAACCTCTTGCGGCGTTCGCGGATCATGGCGTCGGATGCAGCGGTGCCATCGTGAAATGAGCCGAACCACTTGTCCCACGGCAACTCGAGCGAGCCGTAGTTACACTCAAAATAGCGGTGGTGCATCTGGTGATGAAACGTGCCCAGCTTCAGCCGGTTTTCGTCCTTGATCACCATGCCTTCGAACCCGGTGTGCGTCGTGGCCGCGGTCAAGGCGTAGTATTGCAGATGGAACAGAATATGCACGGGATGGGCCGCAACGACAAAGTGGATCAGCACCGACCCGAGGAAAATGAGGTGTTCGACCGGGTGCATCGCCATGCCCGACCACGGACCCACGTTGATGTTGCGGTGGTGCAGCGCGTGCACATGCTTGTAAAGAAAAGGAATATGCAGGAAACGGTGGATCCAGTAGAAATAGAAACTCTCCCAGATCGGGATCAGCAAGAACAACGCCACGAACCATACAGGATGAGCGGCCCAGGTCAGCATCGGCGCATAGCCATTGGCCAGGGCCCAGAACATCAGGACCTCATAGGCGGTCCAGACGGTGACACCGCTGGCGATGGTCCAGAACATGTTGTCCCTGACCTGCCCGCCCAGCGTGAACTGCCGGCCGTTCTTCATCAGCGGGCGCGGGTCGTACTTCAGCTTTTGCCCCTGTCTGGTGAAGGTATAGAAATAGAGGTGCAGCCCGCCCGCGACGAGGCTCATCAGGATGACGTTGCGCAGCCACATCTCTGCGATCCAGCCAACGGCGAGCGTCCGGGTTTCCTCCAGCGGGGGCTGAAACCAGTAAAATGAGACGAGGGCGATGCCCACGATGATCAGCCGCTCCGTGATGAAAAACCACGATGTCCAGACCCAGGCCAGCATCCGACCGAGGCGCGGCGGCCATTGAAAGAAGGGCGAGACTGCCAATGGCACATCGGGTGTGTGGTTCCAGCCTTTGAGTGGTGCTTCAGACATGGTTGGTCCCCTGTAACGATCTGCGTCCTATCCGTGACATACTTCGCTTCACCGGGAAAACGGTATTAATAGAACAAAAAAGGCTGGAAATCAGAGATTAAGGTGCCGAGGCAACGATCAACAGCCCCCGCACATAGGCTGAACGATCTCACCCATCCGTCCGCATTCATACCGGCTATTGTCATGTATCACGTGCATGCCGGTGCCGCCGCCAGCGATGACAGCTGCTCTGAACCGTTGCTGGGGACGTCGCCGATCCACCCGCAGCCCGGCAGGTGAGACGGCACGGCCAGTTGCGCGACTTTAAGGCAACTCCGTCTAGCGTGCATAGACTGGGACGCATTAAATAGCCGACCCCGGCGCGGCAACGACGTTCGCTGCCCGTTGTCTCTGCCAAAGCGTGCCCTCAGGTGGCCAAAATCCGTCCGGTCGCAAGGCAACCTGTCACCATGGCACTTGCGCCGTCCTCAAAACTCCACTTTCGGATCCGGCACCACATCGTTTTCAACGAAACGCGGAAAGCGGTATCAACCGGCACTTCCAGCCCACACACTGAGAACATGATCGCGATCTCGTTTGCTGCGGCATCGCCACTTCGGGATATGCTTCGTCCCCTCAAAGATCTCGCCAATGTACGAATGGAACCTCGCTCTGTTCCTGAGGCTGCGAAGGGCGAAGTGATACTGCTGCAGCGGCCAATCAACGTTTCCGCTGGGGAGTTCGGGGCGCGTTCTTCCCAGATACTTCCACGGCCGCAATGCAAGCTGCCATACTCTCACATGCTCCGGCGGGTCCAGCCAGATCAGCGCCTGGGCCCTCTCCACTGCGCGAGGCAGGAGGCTGGGGCCGCCTTCGAGGATCCACCGGGGTTTTTCGATCTCCATCGCGAGAGCCGCATCTATCTCCGCCCTTGGCTTTTGCGCCCAGCCCTTTTTGAGCTTGATGACATCAAAGGAAACAACGGGGATATCTGGCCGCACCAGGGCCAATCTTGCGGCGAAATGACTTTTGCCAACACCGTTTGCGCCTGTCACGATGATCCTGTCCAACCTGTGCCCACCGGTTTTGGTCCTGTGGACCAGACTGACAGAATTCCTGTCTGACACCAATGTCCAACGCGCGCCCTAAAGTGGTTCGCCCTTTATCAACCCGGCCGTGGTACGCGCATCGGCAAGATGCCGAAGCTCGCCTTCCCAAAGAGCAGCGGAAAATGCACCAACATCCAACGCCCGCTGTGCCCTCGCGCGCGGGCCTTAACACCGGGCGCACCCTCGGATACACCGAGCCCATGTCGAACATCGAATCCCTTTTTGTCACCCGTCTCTACCGCGCGCATCTGTCGGAAAAGAAGCCCGCCGTCGACGCCGCTGAGCTGGAGGCCTCTTGCTGGTCCATCGCGGAGGATGACGAGGCAGGGCAAGATTGGTGTGAGGAGAACGGCTATCCCGGCTATACCAGCTACGCCTCGCTGACCGACCTGCCCTACCGCTTTCCGGTGTTCAAGGATCTGGTCAAATGCCTGGACAAACACGTCAAAGCCTTTGCCAAGGATCTGGCCTTTGACCTCGGCGATAAGCCTCTGAAACTGGAGGACATCTGGATCAACATCCTGCCTCCGGGTGGGATCCACACCGGGCATATCCATCCCCATTCGGTTATTTCAGGGACCACATATGTCGCCGTCCCACCGGGTGCCAGCGCCATCAAATTCGAGGACCCGCGACTGGCCATGATGATGGCCGCCCCACCAAGGATGAAGGATGCGCGCGCCGATTTGCAGACCTTTCACTATGTTGCCCCTGAAATCGGCGACGTGCTCATGTGGGAAAGCTGGCTACGGCATGAAGTCCCGCTGAACATGGCGGAGGAGGAGCGTATCTCCGTCTCATTCAACTATAGCTGGGCGTAGCCCGGAAAACCGGTATGAGCACAGGCACGTAACCCGTCTTGCCCGGCGACCACGCCAGCGCTGTTGATGAAATCCGGCAACCGTGGTTTGTTGAAAGCCGTATCTTAGGATTTCGGAATGAACAGACGCGCATTTACCAAATACATTGCATCGGGTGCATTTGTCGGCTTGGCGGGAGGCTATTACTGGCTCAACACGCTGCGCGATCACAGCCAACTGAGCGTGGATCTCATGTTGGACAAGCTGGACGTTCTGTCGAAAACGCCACTTGAGACGATGGGGCAATGGGATGCTCCGCGAACCTTCCATCACCTGGCTCAATCGGTGGAATTCTCCATGGCGGGCTTTCCCGAACAAAAGTCGGCGATGTTCCAAAACACGGTTGGTCAGCTGGCCTACAAGGTCTTTCGGGCTCGCGGGACCATGTCCCATGGGCTGGATGAGGCGATCCCAGGCGAAGTCATCATAGATAACGGTGAGACACCGCAAGCGATTGATCGGTTGAAGACGGCGCTTTTGGATTTCAGATCATATGACGCTGACCTGAAACCACATTTCGCATACGGCCATCTGAGCAAGACAGATTACGCCATCGCGCACGCCCTGCATATCAACAACCATCTCGAAGAGTTTCAACTGGCATAGGTGCATGGTCAGTCACCGGGGTGAGAGGCGTGCGAAATAAAGCTGTGTCGAAAGCCACGAAAAACCCCCGCTGATGTCTCAGCGGGGGCTCTATAACTCAACGGGGTGCCGGCCCGCAGGTTTTCGATGAAAACCCGCTATGCCGCACGCGTGAGGATTTACCAATCCTCCCGGACGACAACCCGTGTCTTGATGGGCAGCTTCATCGCTGCAAGACGCAGGGCCTCGCGGGCGATGTCATCGTTCACGCCGTCGATCTCGAACATGACGCGGCCGGGTTTGACCTTCGCCGCCCAACGGTCGACGGAGCCTTTGCCCTTACCCATCCGAACTTCGATGGGTTTCGCCGTCACTGGCACATCGGGGAAGATCCGGATCCAGACCCGGCCCTGACGTTTCATGTGACGTGTCATCGCGCGGCGGGCCGCTTCGATCTGGCGCGCTGTTACCCGCTCGGGCTCGATCGCTTTCAGTCCGTAGGTGCCAAAGTTCAGGTCAGACCCGCCCTTTGCCAGACCCTTGATGGAGCCCTTGAACTGCTTGCGGAATTTCGTGCGTTTTGGTTGTAGCATCTGTCATTCCCCCTTAGCGACGACCGCCAGCACCGCGCGGTGCAGGGCCATCCTGGAGTTCCTGTGCCTTGCGGTCGCGCGCGGAAGGATCATGCTCCATGATCTCGCCTTTGAAGATCCAGGTCTTGATCCCGATGATCCCGTAGGCAGTCGCGGCTTCCACGTGGGCATAGTCGATGTCGGCCCGCAAAGTGTGCAGTGGCACGCGGCCTTCGCGGTACCATTCGGTCCGCGCGATCTCGGCACCGCCGAGACGGCCCGCGACATTCACCCGGATGCCCAGGGCGCCCATACGCATGGCGTTCTGCACGGCGCGCTTCATGGCACGGCGGAAAGACACCCGACGTTCCAGCTGTTGCGCGATGCTCTCACCGACGAGGGCGGCATCCAGCTCGGGCTTGCGCACTTCGACGATGTTGAGGTGCAGCTCGCTGTCAGTCATATTGGCGATCTTCTTGCGCAGACCTTCGATGTCCGCACCTTTCTTGCCGATGATGACACCGGGGCGGGCTGTGTGGATCGTCACGCGGCACTTCTTGTGCGGACGCTCGATGATCACACGGGCCACACCGGCCTGCTTGCATTCTTCCTTGATGAACTCACGGATCTTGAGGTCTTCCAGCAGAAGATCCCCGTAATCCTTGGTGTCGGCATACCAGCGGCTGTCCCAGGTGCGGTTCACCTGCAGGCGCATGCCAATCGGATTGACTTTGTTACCCATTAGGCTTGCTCCTCTACCTGACGCACCAGGATCGTGATTTCCGAAAACGGCTTGATGATCTTACCGAAGCGGCCACGTGCCCGCGGACGTCCGCGTTTCATGGTCAGGTTTTTGCCCACGTAGGCCTCAGCGACGACCAGTTCATCGACGTCGAGGTTGTGGTTGTTCTCAGCGTTGGCGATGGCGGACTGAAGACATTTCTTCACATCCAGGGCGATCCGCTTTTTGGAAAAGGTGAGGTCCGTCAGGGCCTTGTCCACCTTTTTGCCACGGATCATCGCGGCGACCAGGTTGAGTTTCTGAGGCGAGGTCCGCAGCATGCGCAGCTTGGCGCGTGCTTCATTGTCCGCCACGCGGCGAGGGTTCTTATCCTTGCTCATTTGCGTTTCGCCTTCTTGTCAGCGGCGTGACCGTAGTAGGTACGCGTTGGCGAATATTCCCCGAACTTCTGGCCGATCATTTCTTCGGAGATGTTCACTGGGATGTGCTTGTGACCATTGTAGACACCGAACGTCAGGCCAACAAATTGCGGCAGGATCGTCGAGCGGCGCGACCAGATCTTGATCACTTCGTTGCGGCCGCTTTCGCGGGACGCTTCGGCCTTTTTCAACACATACGCGTCGACAAAAGGACCTTTCCATACAGAGCGAGCCATTGATTAGCGCCCCTTTTTCTTGGCGTGCCGCGAGCGCAGGATGAGCTTGCTGGACGCTTTGTTCTTGTTGCGGGTCTTGGCACCCTTTGTCGGTTTGCCCCAGGGCGTAACCGGGTGACGACCACCGGAGGTCCGGCCTTCACCACCACCGTGCGGGTGGTCGATCGGGTTCATCACGACACCACGCACAGAGGGGCGGATGCCCTTGTGGCGCATGCGGCCCGCTTTACCGTAGTTCTGGTTGGAGTTGTCAGGGTTGCTCACGGCACCCACGGTCGCCATGCACTCCTGACGCACCAGCCGCAGCTCGCCCGAGCTCAACCGGATCTGCGCGTAGCCACCGTCGCGGCCCACGAACTGCGCATAAGTCCCTGCAGCGCGGGCGATCTGACCGCCTTTGCCGGGCTTCATCTCGATGTTGTGGACGATTGTGCCGATGGGCATGCCGGAGAACGGCATTGCGTTGCCGGGCTTGATGTCCGCCTTTTGGGAGGAGACGACCTTGTCCGCCACCGCCAGACGCTGGGGCGCGAGGATATAGGCCTGTTCGCCGTCCTCATACTGCACCAGCGCGATAAAGGCTGTCCGGTTGGGGTCATATTCGATCCGCACCACGGTGGCGGTGACATCGAATTTGTTCCGTTTGAAGTCGACGATCCGGTAGAGGCGCTTGGCCCCGCCGCCTTTGCGGCGCATCGTGATCCGTCCGGTATTGTTCCGTCCGCCGTGTTTGGTCAACCCTTCGGTGAGGGACTTGACCGGGCGGCCTTTCCAGAGCTCCGAACGGTCGATCAATACCAGCCCACGCTGGCCCGGCGTCGTCGGTTTATACGACTTGAGTGCCATGTTGTCTGTCTTCCGTTTAGCAAGCGGCGGCGATCAGGTGATCCCGCCTATGTGGTTATAGGCCCCCGTAGGTGCCCGGATGGGTGTTCTTGATCGTCAGGATGACCTGACGGAGAACAACAGCAAAGCCCCGGACGAATCCGGGGCTATTGCGGATGGGGTCGTGTAAGGGAGCGGCGGGCCCGGGTCAAGGCCAGCGCGCCGTTAATCGCCCGCCCGGCGCGTTTTCCGGGGCTCAGGCCGAAGCGGGGGGTTAAGCTCCGTGTTTCATGGAAATCCCAGGTGGTCAGCGCATCGCTGCAAGGATCGCCTCCAAAGTGATTAAACGGAACCCGAAGTAGGCGCCACAACTCCTCGCGACCGCAAGCCGGGCGCGCGCCTGACCGGGGGCTGGCGCCCAAACGGTGGAGCGACGCGCTTTATGGTAGCCACACACATCCCCAACCTTCCGCGGGCAGCGCGCGGATGGCAAAAGCGCCAGACCGCCGGACCGGTCAGGCGCCCGCCCGGCGCCTTCGGCTTGATTCCGGGCGGTCACTTGAGACCAACATGGATCGCAATTAGGATAACGTATAGCCTATTTGAATCCCCCATCCGGCAAGTCTGCGGTCCGACGCGCAGGTCAAGCAATATCCTCTAACACAGCAACCGACGCCGATTTCGAGTTGGTCGATCAGTGGCGGGCTTCACATGGCTATGTGATCAACAATTTCCAGGTATGGTTAAAAGGCCACTTCAAAAAGCAGGATTTTCCAATTGAATTTGCGCAACGGCTGAAGCGGAGGAATACAGTTATCGGGAAGCTGAAGCGAAAGAATACAAATGGCAGACATCTGATCAGCGATGTTTCCTCTATGCAAGACTTTGCCGGATGTCGGATGTCGGATGTCGGATGTCGGATGTCGGATGATATTCGAGAACCTAGATGATCTCAAGGCATTCAGAAAGCACCTTCATTCAAACAGCGTTATGCGAAACGTTGAGCATGAGCTTCGGCATGACCTTGACAAATACGACTATATAAAATGCCCGAAATTCACGGGGTACAGGGACGTTCATGACGTTTACAAGCACTACCCAAGGGGCTCCACACGCGGTCAGGACAAAAAACCTTGGGATGGGCTGCTTGTCGAAGTCCAATATCGGACCCGTGCTCAGCACGCCTGGGCAACTGCGGTAGAAATATCAGATATTCTAGATGGTGAGCAGACCAAGTTCGAACTTGATCAGTCTAAGCGGGGAAGGTTTTTCGCACTTGCAAGTGAAATAATTGCGCGAAGGCATGAAAAGATGACGAGAGCATTTTCGGAACTGACGACAGACGACTTGAAGTCACAGCTACAGGATTTAGAGCATGAACTTGGTGTTCTGGGAAGGTTGGCCGTGCTGAAAAAGTTCGAAAGTTCTGACGAATTGAAAAAGCACAATGTGCTTAATATCTACTATGACGAAAAGGGGCGCCCTGCGCTTGAAGTAATTCCTTTGTCAACGGCACAAAAGGCAATTGAGAAAGCATCCAAACTTGAAAGAAACCAAGATAGTATAAACGCTGTATACGTACGTTCGGACAATCCCAACCAATTGCGATCTGCATATAGGAACTACTTCACCGACCCAGTGGACTTCGTAAAGATCATTCAAGAAGAGGGTGAAATCGACGCAGTATGAAAAATCCCGGCCTGTTACCAGACCGGGATTTCTCAAGTCAACATGTGACGCGGCTCAGAGGCCGGTGGTCACATCGATCGTATTGCCGGCTTCCAGCGTCACGTAGGCTTTTTTGACGTCCTTCCGCTTGCCCATCTGGCCGCGGAAGCGTTTCGCCTTGCCTTTGGTGATCGTGGTGTTCACCGCCTTGACCTTGACACCAAAGAGCGCCTCGACGGCCTCTTTGATCTGGGGTTTATTGCTGCCGATGGCGACCTCAAAGACCACGGCGCCGTTCTCGGACGTCATCGTGGCCTTTTCAGTGATGATCGGCTTGCGGATCACGTCGTAATGTTCTGCCTTGGCGTTCATTTCAACCGAGCCTCCAGTGCTTCGACACCCGCCTTCGTGATCACCAGCGTATCCCGCTTGAGGATGTCATATACGTTTGCGCCCATCGTCGGCAGGATATCGAGGCCTTCGATGTTGCGCGCGGCCTGGGCGAAGTCCTCGTTCACGGACGCGCCGTCGATGATCAGCGCACGCTTCCAGCCGAGGTTCTTGACCTGCTTGGCCAGAGCGCCGGTTTTGCCATCGCTGGACACATCGTCGAGGATGACCAGTTCGCCCGCTTTGAGCTTGGCGCTGAGCGCGTGGCACAGACCCAGCTTGCGGAACTTCTTGGTCAGCTCGTGGCCGTGGCTGCGGACCTTCGGCCCTTTGTAAACGCCGCCACCGCGGAAGATCGGGGCAGACCGTGCGCCATGGCGTGCGCCACCGGTGCCTTTCTGGCGGTAGATCTTCTTGGTGGAGTAATCCACTTCGGAGCGGGTCTTGACCTTGTGGGTACCGGCTTGCGCGTTGTTGCGCTGCCAGCGGACGACGCGGTGCAGGATATCGGCGCGTGGCTCGAGGCCGAACAGGGCCTCGTCCAGGGTCACCTCACCGGCCTTGCCGCCGTCGAGTTTGATGACATCGAGTTTCATGCGTCACCTTCTTTCTTGTCTTCGTCTGATGCGGGCGCATCGTCAGATTTCTCCGCGGCGATTTCCGCTTCGGCGGCTTTCAGCGCTTCGGCTTCCTGGGCGGCCTGCTCTTCTGCGAGACGCTTGGCTTCGGCTTCGGCCTCTGCTGCAGCGGCGGCGGCGGCCTCTTCGGCGGCCTTCGCGGCTTCCTCAGCGGCGGACTTCAGCGCGGCGGGCAGGATGGCGTTTTCCGGGAACGGTTTCTTGACCGCGTCCTTGACCGTTACCCAGCCACCTTTGGAGCCGGGAACAGCGCCCTTGACCATGATCAGACCACGGTCGGTGTCGGTTTTCACGACCTGTAGGTTCTGCGTGGTCACGCGGGCGGCGCCCATGTGACCGGCCATCTTCTTGCCTTTGAAGACCTTGCCCGGATCCTGACACTGGCCGGTGGAGCCGTGCGAACGGTGGGAAATCGACACACCGTGGCTGGCCCGCAGACCGCCAAAGTTGTGCCGCTTCATCGCACCGGCAAAGCCCTTACCAATAGAGGTGCCCGCGACGTCGACGAACTGACCCTCGAAGTAGTGATCGGCAATGATCTCTTCGCCCACGCTGATCAGGTTTTCCGCGTCCACGCGGAACTCGGCCACCTTGCGCTTGGGTTCCACCTTGGCGGAGGCGAAATGACCACGCATGGCCTGCGACGTACGCTTGGCCTTGGCCACGCCCGCGCCGAGCTGAACGGCGGTGTAGCCGTCCTTCTCCACGGTGCGCTGAGCCACGACCTGAAGTTTATCGAGTTGAAGCACGGTCACAGGGATCTGCTTGCCGTCTTCCATGAAGAGCCGGGTCATCCCGACCTTTTTCGCAATAACGCCTGAGCGCAACATATCTGGTACCCTCCCTGACGCTTACGATTGCAGTTTGATTTCGACGTCCACACCCGCGGCGAGGTCGAGCTTCATCAGCGCGTCCACGGTCTGGGGGGTCGGATCAACGATATCCAGCAGACGCTTGTGCGTGCGGATCTCGAACTGGTCGCGGGATTTCTTGTCCACGTGCGGGCCGCGCAGAACGGTGAATTTTTCGATCTTGTTCGGCAGCGGAATGGGACCGCGGACCGACGCGCCTGTGCGCTTTGCTGTGTTGACGATCTCCTGCGTGGAGCTGTCGAGCACCCGGTAGTCAAACGCCTTGAGGCGGATACGGATGTTTTGGCTTTGAATGGCCATGTCATCACCCTTTAGATTAGGGCCTAGATCGGAGAGGAGGATGGGCGCTCATCGCACACCCTCATCGCGTCTTTTTATCAACCGAAAAAGGGCACGGCTGACCGCACCCCTCATTCGATTTGGGTCGTTTAGGGGGTGTCGGGGGGGAATGCAATGGGGATATCGGCAAAGCGCGCGGTTTTTCGCGAATAGGGCGGCCTGCCTTGGTGCTATGCGCCAAAATAAATGTTGAACGAATCCTGCGACTATTCTAACTGCGGCGACAGGATACAGTCATGCCGGGAGAAGACGGGTCACACCGTCGCCGAAGGAGCAACCGCCCCGGAAACTCTCAGGTCCAAGGACCGGTATTGCTGAAACACTCCGGAAAGCGGCGCGAGAGCGTCCACCGTAGGAGAAAGCCCCTCGGGGTGAAACTCTCAGGTTCCATGCACGGAGGGGGCACGCGGCCGAGGCCGCACGTGCAAGGAGCCATACCATGTCCAAAGTTGCCGTTATCGGGGCCGGGATCACCGGTTTGACCACCGCCTATGAACTGCTGAACCAGGGGTTCGACGTTACCGTTTTCGACCGCAACCGCTATGCGGCAATGGAGACCAGTTTCGCCAACGGCGGGCAGCTCTCCGCCTCCAACGCCGAAGTCTGGACGCAATGGGGCACGGTGCTCAAGGGGCTGAAATGGATGCTACAGGCCGATGCGCCTTTGCTGGTCAACCCCGCGCCCACCTTCCACAAGATGCGCTGGATGATGGAGTTCCTGTCCAACATCCCGAACTACAAAGCCAACACCATCGAGACAGTGCGGCTGGCCATCGCCGCACGCGCGGTGTTGTTCGACATGGCGGACCGAGAGGGGATCGACTTTGATCTGGAGCGCCGCGGGATTTTGCATTTCTATGACCGCCAAAAGGACCTGGCGCATGCGCGCAAGGTCAACCTGCTGCTGCAGGAAGGCGGTCTGGACCGGCGCGAAATCTCCGTCGATGAGATCCGCCAGATCGAGCCTGCATTGCAGGGGGATCTGGTGGGCGGTTTCCTGACGGAGTCCGACAGCTCTGGTGATATTCACAAGTTCACCATGGGTCTGGCCAAAGCCTGCACACGGCGCGGCGCGGAGCTGCGGTTTGGCGCGCGTGTGGACCGGCTGGAAGCCATCGGTGGCAAGGTGCAGATCACCGAGCGTGGCCACGCGGAGATCTTCGATGCGGTCGTTGTCAGCGCGGGCATTCAGAGCCGGGCCTTCGCAGCCCAGCTGGGGGACCGTGTGAACATCTATCCGGTGAAGGGATATTCGATCACCGTCTCTCTGGATGATGCCGAAAGCCAGGCCGCAGCGCCCTGGATCAGCTTGCTGGACGACCGGGCCAAGATCGTGGCAAGCCGGTTCGGCGCCAACCGGTTCCGGGTGGCGGGCACGGCGGAATTCAACGGTGCAAACCGCGACATCCGGGCCGACCGGATCAAGCCGCTGACTGACTGGTGCGAGTTGCACTTTCCGGCCATCTCGACGGAGAATGTGGTGCCATGGGCCGGGCTGCGCCCCATGATGCCCTCGATGCTGCCGCGTGTGGGGGCGGGCAAGGCGCCGGGCGTGTTCTACAACACAGGTCACGGTCACCTTGGCTGGACACTCTCAGCTGCAACGGCGCGGATCATCGCCAGAACGGTTGCCGGAAGCATCGGCCAACCTGCAGGGCGTGGGCCAGGTGCGGAGGTTTCGCAAGCGGCCTGAGGGCGCGCTGCCGTCTCATGACACGGTAATCCCTGAGCGCAGGCTCTTCCAGAACCGCCGCAAGGCGACAACCAGTACCGTCTGGCCGGCCCTGTCCAGCTGTTGTCGCCCTGCGCGCTAGTCGACTCTGTACCCGTGAACCACCTGCGCTTGGCTCATCTTTTCCCAAAAACAGATGTTGAGAGACGGTAGGCCAGAATCGCTGTTTTCAGGACCGCGATACCGCAGATCCGGGATTGCACGCGCCAGATCCCCTTCCATCCGGGCACTCGCCCAATAGACATCGTTCGGGATGATGCTCTGCGCAGGGCTCCGCAGGCCAAAGGGGCCACTGAAGAAAAGCATGCTCGCGCCTACCGCCGCGCAGCTGTCAACGCTGGCGGCGCAATTGTCCTTGCAGAAGCGATACACGGGGGTCCAGGGGGCTACTTTTCCGCTTATCCGGGCAATCTCTTCGAACCGGCCGTCAAAGTCAAAGTATTCGCGGGGGGTTGGCATAATCCATGCTCTATCTGCTAGGGTGATCGTGCCATCTTGACGTACCCGTGGAATGCTCCGCGCCGAACCTGTATGCCCGGTCGCACCCTTGTTCTGCGCAGCATAGAGCGGCCAGGCAAACGCCTGGGCGGCTTCATCGGGCAGCAGATGCTCCAGCCCGGCGATCACGTCGAGCAGGTCGCGCGCGTACTCAGGTTGGCTGATGGAGCTCACCGCGAGCAGCGCCGTTTCCACTTCTCCCAGCTCGATCAGCGTGGCGATGGCGGCGGGCTTTTCGCCTATTCTCGCGACTTGCAATAGAGCGGCGGCAAGTGGTTCGGTCTGAGCAGCAACAGTCAGCCACGACTTGCCGGACAGACCCTGAGGCACCCGCAGCAGATCAATACGCTCTGCACGCGACATCTCGCCTGTAACATGGGCGTGCATGTTGCCACGTGTGGCGATCTGGGCAAGCAGGATTTGCGCCGCCGCATTGCCGTCCTGAGATAACTGGGCGAGCTGTCGCAGTGCCGTGAGGTCCTCGCCGGCCAACCAAGCATTCTGCGCTATCAGGAACGCCGGTGCATCCTCACCGACGATCTGTCTGTCATCGGAGATCGCTGGGCCACTGACAGTGATCGTTAGAGCGAAGCAGAGACTTCGGAGGATATGTCGCATCGAGACTTCTATCATAAAAGATGGCGCCGACGGTCTACTTAGAGCGGTTCAGAAAGGCTACCCGCTTTTCTCGAGGAACCTAAGAGGTCGGAACCTGCCGGATTCTCTGACTTGACGGAGTGACGATTTTTTTGCGGCGGGGAAAGCTGCATGGATCTCTTGGACGTGTCTAGAACAAGAAGGCCGTGGGCGGTATGCCTCGGGGCCGTTGTTTCAGGTCGTGCTGCATTGGTGCCGGCGTTTTGTCTGCAGCCAATGTGCTGCTGGGCTGCGTATCGGGTTGGCTTTGCCGTAGCGGCGCGTCTCAGGATCTCCCTTGTCGTGACAAAGGCCGCCCGGTGGCGGCCTTTGCACTGTCGGTTGCGCGCGGTCCCCTGCGGGGCGGGGGGCTCTCGGTG
>NZ_CANMDB010000011.1 GCF_947496515.1 uncultured Roseobacter sp.
GAGCTTGAGTTGAACAAGGCCGCGCTCGAAGAAAAGCTGCAAAATCAGGGGCAACCACGCCGGTCGTTCGAGGAGGCGCTCGAACACACCCTGAAATTCCTCGCAAACCCCTGGAAAGCCTGGGAAAAAGGCAGCTTCGAACTACGCCGATCTATTCTCAAACTGGTGCTCACAGCCCCCCTTCACTACCACCGAAATGAGGGACCTCGAACACCAGAAATAGCGTTTCCGTTCAATGCCTTAGCGGAAAATTATGCTGAAAAATCAAATATGGTGCCCCCACACGGACTCGAACCGCGGACCTACTGATTACAAATCAGTTGCTCTACCAGCTGAGCTATAGGGGCACGACGCGTGATTTAGTGAGTTTGGAGGCGCCGCGCAAGAGGGGAAATGTGCCTGCGATTGGGTTTGAATACCGCGCACCGCCACGCTAGCGTGCGCCAATTAAACCCTATCCGGCGGAGCATCATGAAGCTGGTTTTCCACGCAGGCGCGCATCTTACCGAAGAAGACCGCCTTCTGAAATCGCTGTCGAACAACCGGGATGCCTTTGCGGAGCGTGGCGTGGATGTGCCAGACACCGATAGCTACCGGGAGCTGATCGGGCTGGCGATGCAGACGATGGAGGTCAGCGAACTGGCCGAGGATGCGCCCTTGGTGCTGCAGAATGCGATCCGCAACCTGCCGGAGGCGCGCCGCATGGTGCTGTCGGACGTGAATTTCATCGGCGGCGCCAGGATGATGGTCAAGCAGGGGGTGATCTACCCCGATGCAGAGGAGCGGTTGGCGGCGCTGATGCAGATGTTCCAGCCGGTGGATGCAGAGATTTTCATTGGCCTGCGTAACCCCGCGACATTTCTGCCGGCGGCGTACGCCCGCAGTCCCAGCGGTCAGGGCCGCGAGGTTCTGGGTAGAACGGAAGTCCGGCAGGTCCGCTGGTCAGAATTGATTGAGCGGATCCAGAAAGCGCTGCCAGATGTTGCCATCACGTTATGGTGCAACGAGGACGCCCCGCTGATCTGGCCTGCGCTGATCCGCACGATGGTGGGGCTGGGCGAGGAGGTTCCGATCACCGGTTCCTACGCGCTGCTGGAAGAGATCATGCAGCCTGAGGGTATTTCGCATTTTCGCGCGTATCTGGAGCAGAACCCCGATCTGGACGAGCTGCAGATCCGGCGCGCGAGCATGGCGTTTCTGGACCGTTACGCCGCGTCCGACGCCATCGAGGAAGAGATCGACATGCCGGGCTGGACCGACGCCCTGATCGAAGAGTTGAGCGGGATCTACGACCGGGATGTGCTGGCGCTGGCAGAAACACCGGGGGTGCGGGTGCTGCTGCCTTGAGCCGCGGCCGGATCGCTCAGAGGTGGACGGTTTCGCCGGTGCGGGCGGCTTCTTGCGCCGCCATGCCCATCCGCACGGCCCAGAGCCCGTCGTCAAAGCTGACCTCGGGGGCCTGCCTGGTGCCACGCACGACCTCCAGAAACCGCTGGTGCTGGTAAAAGGTGGAGCCATTGTGATCGCCTGCTTCCAGCAACGTCGGATCCACGGGGATCGGCTCTGACCGGGGGGCTTTGGGCGCGCGGGGGCTGATCTCCAGCAGCGGGGTCGGCGCGGGGCCGAGATCCGCGGGCCAGAAACGACCCGGGCCCGGCACGAATGCCTCGATCTTGCCCTGAGGCCCGAGGGCCGCGATCACCTCCTGATAGCGCGCACCTTCGGCGAACATGCACAGCTCCAGCATGGCGCGCGTGCCGCCCTCGAAGTCCACGATGACAAAGCCGTTGTCCAGGATGTCCGGTGCAGCACCGTCGTAGCGTTCATCCATGTGGTTCACGGATTGCGCGGCACTGGCCATGATCCGCAGTGGGCGCGTACCGATGATCAGCCGCATCAAGTCAAAGAAATGGCAGCATTTCTCGACGAAGGTGCCGCCGGTGCCCGCGTTGAACCGGTTCCAGTCACCGACTTTGGGCAGGAACGGAAAGCGATGCTCGCGGATGCTGAGCATACGGATGCCGCCGGTGACCTCTGCCGCCTGATCCAGCAGGGCGGCGATCGGCGGCATATAGCGGTACTCCATGGCGACCCAGATGGGCGCGGGATAGCTGGCGGCGATCTGTGTCAGCGGTGCGATGTCCGCAGGATCCGTCAGCAGGGGTTTCTCCATCAGCAGGGGCAGGGCGCGGGTTGCGGCAATCTCGGTCAGCTGCGCCGCGTGGCAGTGGTTTGGGCTGGAGACCACCAGACAGTCGAGCGCCGGATGCGCCAGCAACTCGGACACGGAGCCCACGAAGGCAGCACCCGGTGCGAGCGCCGCAGCGGCGGCGCGCATGCCCGCGTCAGGCTCGAGGATCACGGCGATCTCTGTCCCTGGCAGCAAGGCAATATTGCGAATATGCTCTTGCCCCATCATCCCGCAGCCGATCAGCCCGTAGCGCGTAGTCTTGGTCATCGTTCTTCCTTACCTCAACCGCTGGACGTAGACGGATTTTTCCGTATCGAACCATGTGCGGGAATATTCAACAGGGATCGGATCGGCGGCCCAGCTGAAGCGTTCGATATAACCGCAGGGGGTGCCGGGCGCGCCGAAATCCGCGGGCGTCCATCGGGGCAACCGGCCGATGCTCACGCGATCCTCGGCGCGGGTGATCCAGAAATTCAGGTGTTTGAAATAGGTCTGGTAGAGCGACTCGCTGATGCTCTGGGTGTCGAGCGCGCCCGCGCCCGCATCGAGCCAGATCTCCTCTACTGCGATTGGTACATCGTTGAGCGCCCTGCGGCGGCGGATGCGCGTGGCGGTTTGATGGGTCCCGAAGCTGGGCAGATCGGCGGGTTTGTCCATGGCCGTGACGCTCAGCACTTCTGCCGTGGGCAGGCCCCCGCCGTCGAGAAGCTCCAGCCGGAACATCGCGTAGACACCGGTCGGCTTTGAGGGTTGGCGCACGTAGTTGCCCGAGCCCTGAACGCGGGTCAGAAGACCCTGCCGGGTGAGCTCTGCCAGAGCTTTGCGCAGCGTGCCGATGGAGGTGCCCATGCGCGCGGCCATCTGCCTCTCCGGCGGCAGGCGTTCGCCGTCGAGCAACCTGCCTGCGTCGATGTCGCGGATGAGAAGCTCGCTCAACTGGATGTATTTCGGCAGCGCAGCGCTGCGGTCGGGTGGATGGGTCATGTGGCGCCCGGGCGTTACCCATGGGTAATTGATACACTATTGATCTATCATCTTGCGGGCGCTACACAAGGGCCAAACCGACATGCCGTCAAAAGGAAATCCATGACCGTCGTTCCCGTTACCTCCGCCGATCTCGACGCGGCTGAAATCTCCTGGTTTGCTGCGCTATGCTCGGATGACTACCAGTTCCTGGGCGTCCCTGACGGTGCGCTACGCTCAAGCTGGGCGCATTGCTCGGACATCGTGAAAACCGCCGAAGCGCAGGGCTTTCGCAACATCCTGTGCCCGTCGTCCTATCAGGTGGGGCAGGACACGCTGAGCTTTGTGGCGGGCTGTGCGCCCGTGACGGAAAAGATCAACCTGCTGGCCGCCGTGCGCTGCGGTGAGATGCAGCCCATCATGCTGGCGCGGACGCTGGCGACGCTGGATCACATGCTGGAGGGTCGGCTGACGGTGAACATCATCAGCTCCGACTTTCCGGGCGAAAAGGCCGAGAGCGGCTACCGCTACCAGCGCTCCCGCGAGGTGGTGGAGATCCTGAAACAGGCCTGGACCCGGGATGAGATCAACTACGAGGGCGAGGTCTACAATTTCACAGGGCTGACAACGGATCCCGCGAAACCCTATCAGACGGGCGGGCCGCTTTTGTATTTCGGGGGGTATTCGCCCGCGGCCCTCGACCTGTGTGCCGAGCATTGCGATGTCTACCTGATGTGGCCCGAGCCCAAGGAGCAGATCGCGGGCCGGATGCAGGCGGTGCACGAACGCGCTGCGGAAAAGGGCCGGACGCTCGATTACGGGCTGCGCGTCCATATGATCGTGCGCGACACCGAGGCCGAGGCCAAGGAATACGCGGACTACATCGTGTCCAAGCTGGACGACGAACACGGGCGCAAGATCCGCGAACGCGCGCTGGATGCGACCTCGCTCGGCGTGTCGCACCAGGCCAAGAACCGCGATGTGGCGGATGAGTTCGGCTATATCGAGCCGCATCTGTGGACGGGGGTGGGTCGTGCCCGGTCCGGCTGTGGTGCGGCGCTGGTGGGCTCCGCCGATCAGGTGTTGTCGGAGATCGAGGCCTACCAGAAAATGGGCATTCGCACCTTCATCTTCTCGGGTTACCCGCATGTGGACGAGGCCGAGCATTTCGGGCGGCTGGTGATGCCGCATCTCAAGACCTGCTCGCTGCCACATGCCTACGGACGCGTACCCGAACATGCGCCCGCAACGCCGCTTGCCGCCGGAGACCGCCGCTGATGGACCGCATAGACCTTTCCGATACGATGAGTTTCAGCCGCATCGTCTACGGCATGTGGCGGCTGGCCGAGGACAGCGATACCTCGCCCGCGCATGTGCGCGCCAAGATCGACGCCTGCCTTGCCCAGGGCATCACCACGATGGATCAGGCCGATATCTACGGTGGCTATGTGGCCGAAGAGTTGCTGGGGGCTGCGCTGAAGCAGAGCCCGGGCCTGCGGGATGAGCTGGAGATCGTGACCAAATGCGATATCGTCGCGCCCATCGGCAAATATGCCAAGGCGCGGGTCAAGCATTATGACACCTCCGCTGCGCATATCGAGGCCAGCGTCGAGGCCTCACTGAGTTACATGGGGATCGAGCAGATCGACCTGCTGCTCATCCACCGGCCAGACCCGCTGATGAACGCAGCGGAGACGGGCGCGGCGCTCGACGGTCTGATCGACAGCGGCAAGATCCGGGCGGCGGGCGTGTCGAATTTCCGCCCCTGGGACTGGGATCTGCTGCAATCGGCGATGCGGCACCGGCTGGTGACGAACCAGATCGAACTGAGCCTTGCGGCGCGCGACAGTTTCACCAACGGCGATCTGGCGCATCTACAGCAGCATGGCGTTCGCCCAATGGCCTGGTCACCTCTGGGGGGCGGCAGTCTGATGACGGAAGACAGCGCTCTGGGCCGACAGATTGCCGCCATTGCGACCGCTCAAGGTGTGGATCCGGCCGCCGTTGCCGTCGCCTGGTTGCTGGCGCATCCCGTGGGGATCCTGCCCGTCATGGGCACCAATACCCTGTCGCGGATTGCCAAGTTCTCGGACGCGCTATCTGTCGAGATGGATAGGCAGACTTGGTTCGAGCTTTTTGAGGCGGCGAACGGACAGGAGGTGCCATGATGGCAGATGGATCGCAGTACATGACACAGCTCACGAGCTTTGCACCCGGGCCCGACACGCAGCGCGAGTTTCGCACCGCTCTCGGCCAGTTCGCCACCGGCGTGACGGTGATCACCGCGGGCACGCCGCAGGGACCCATTGGCATGACGGCGAATTCCTTTTCCAGCATCTCCATGGATCCGCCGCTGGTGATGTGGAGCCCGGCCAAATCCTCGCGCCGCTACGCGCCTTTTGCCCAAGCCACGCATTTTGCCGTCCATGTGATGGGGATGGCGCAGGAGGGGATCGCCATGCGGTTTGCCAAGGCGGGCGATGCGTTTGACGGCCTCGACGTGACGCTGAACGCCCATGGCGTGCCGCTGCTGGACGGCTGTCTGGCGCGGTTCGAATGCAGCACGCACCGGATCGTGGATGCGGGGGATCACGCGATCATCCTGGGTCTCGTCGGCTGCGTGGCGCAGCGGTCGGGGGATCCGCTGGTTTTTTGCCAGGGCGCTTTCAGAGCGTTTGACAAAGAGGCCTAAAAGGCCAACGAATGAAGCGCGCGGGGAAAACCCGCACGCCGTGACCCGGAATACCCGGGCACAAGGGAGGAGGCTCCGTAATGGGAGCATTGCTGGCGGTCATGGTGCCGCTACGCCTGGTCAACGAGACCGCGCTCGCCATTGGGCGTGCCATTGGCATTGTTGCGGTTGCCGCCATGGTGTTGGCCATCCTGATCCAAGTTTTCTACCGCTATGTGCTCAACAGTGCGCTGCCCTGGCCCGATGAGGCCGCGCGCTTTTGCATGATGTGGATGACCGGCATGATGGCGCCGATTGCCTTTCGGCGCGGCGGCTTCGTGGCCATCGACACGCTGGTGCGGCTGCTGCCGGTGCGGATTGGCGCACTGCTGTCGCTGGCATTGCTGTTCGTGAGCCTCGGGGTGCTGGCTGTCGCGGTGCAGATCGGCTGGTCGGAAGTCACGGGGTTTGCGGGCCGCTTTGCGACAGCGTCGCTGTATTTGCCCACGGATCTGAGCTTTGAGAGCTGGTTCCGGGTGCCACGATCGTGGATGATGGCGTCGCTTCTCTACGGCATCATCGTGCTGATTTCGGTCAATATCGAGCTGATCCTGCGGTCCATCGTCAAGATGATGGGAGGCGCAGACCGCCTGCCGCCGATCACGCTCGAAGAGCAGTTGGGGGCGGAATAGATGCTGGTCTGGTTTCTGCCGCTGTTTCTGGTCTTTCTGATGATCGGCCTGCCGGTGTTCTTTGGTCTGCTCGCCGCCCCCGGTATCCTGTTGTGGCTGGCCGGGCAGGAGCGGGATATTACGCTGCTCTACCGCAATGTCTACAACGGGATGGACAGCTTTCCGCTGATGGCCATTCCGTTCTTCATGCTGGCCGGTGAGCTGATGAACCGCGGTGGCATCACCATGCGGCTGGTGGAATTCAGCCAGGCGATGATGGGGCATTTCCGCGGCGGGCTGGCGCATGTGAATATCCTGTCCTCGATGCTCTTTGCGGGGCTGTCGGGCTCGGCGGTGGCGGATACTTCTGCGCTTGGGTCTATGCTGATCCCGGCGATGGAAAAGCAGGGCTACACCCGGAAATTTGCCGCCGCGATCACCGCGGCCAGTTCGGTGATCGGGCCCATCATTCCGCCGTCGGGGATCATGATCATCTACGCCTATGTGATGGGCGAGAGTGTTGCCGCGCTCTTTCTGGCGGGGATCGTGCCGGGTGTGCTGGTGGGGGCGGGCCTGATGCTGATGGTCAAGCTGCAGGCGGACAAGTACGACTTTCCCGTCGCCACCAAGAAGCACACATGGGGCGAGCGGGGGCAGGCGAGCCTCAAGGCTTTCTTTCCGCTGATGACCCCGGTGATCATCCTCGGCGGCATCCTCGCAGGGGTCTTCACGCCCACAGAGGCCGCCGCGGTCGCGGTGGCCTATGCGCTGATCATCGGGCTTTTCGTGATGCGGACGCTGCGGATCGCTGACTTGCCGGATGTACTGAGCCGGGCGGGGATCACCTCTGCGGTGGTGCTTCTGCTGGTGGGGGCCGCGATGGCCTTCAAGACCGTGGTCAGCCTCAGCCACGCGCCCGAAGCCATGGCGGAATTCGTGCTGGCGCTGACCAGCAACCCGCTGATCCTGCTGTTCCTGATCAACCTGCTGCTTTTCGTGGTCGGCATGTTTCTCGACGCGGGACCCGCGATCATCATCCTGGGGCCTATTCTGGGGCCGATCTTTGTCAGCCTCGGGGTCGATCCGATCCACTTTGCCATCATCATGAGCGTGAACCTGACGGTGGGGCTGGCCACGCCGCCCATGGGGCTGGTGCTCTTCGTGGCCTCCTCCGTCTCGGGCGAGCGGGTGGAGACGATCTCCAAGGCCATTCTGCCGTTTCTGGCGGTCGAGATCGTGGTGATATTCCTGATCACCTATATCCCGGCCATTTCCATGACGATCCCGCGCCTGACGGGATTTGCAAACTAACCACACCACTTTTGCAAACTGACGAGACCATCCAATGGGAGGAAAGAAATGATACGTCAAACCCTGAAATCACTGACCGTGGCCGCGATGCTTGCGGGCACCGCGATGGCTGCCGCGGCGCAGGAATATACCCTGCGCGCCGCGGCGAATTCCAACGAGAACGATGAGGATTACGACGGGCTCGTGGTCTTCAAGAACTATGTGGAGGCGGCCTCCAACGGGGCCATCGAGGTGGAGCTCTTCATCGGCACGCAGCTCTGCGGTAACGGGGCGGAGTGTCTGCAGGGGGTCGCCGATGGCTCCATCGACATCTATATTTCCACTTCCGGCGGTGCCTCGGGCATCTTTCCTTACGTGCAGGTGCTGGACCTGCCCTATCTGATGGCCGATGACCGCATTGCGGAGCATGTGCTGTCGGGTGATTTCGTGCGCACCATGCGTCAGATGGCGCTGGAAGATTCGGGCGACGCGATCCGGCTGATGACCATCGGCAACACCGGCGGCTGGCGCAACTTTGCCAACACCAAGCGCCGGATTGCGGAGCCTTCGGATATGGAAGGGCTCAAGATCCGCACCGTGGTGGCGGACCTGCCGCAGGAGCTGGTGCGCGCGCTTGGCGCCTCGCCCACGCCGATCCCTTGGGCGGAGCTGTTTACCTCGTTCCAGACCGGTGTTGTCGAAGGCTCCAAGAACGGCATCACCGACATCATGGGCATGAAGTTCCCCGATGCGGGGCTGCAATATGTCACGCTGGACGGTCACGCCTACATGGGAGCGCTGTGGTGGATGAGCAACGAGACGTTCCAGTCCATGCCGGAGGACATGCGCCGCGTGGTGGTCGATGGGTTCTACGCGCTGCAGCAGGCAACCTTTGCCTCGCCCAAGCGCAAATCCATCGAAGCCTATGAGCAGTTCGTGGCCGATGGCGGTGACCTCTATGTGCCGACGCCTGAGCAGAAGGCGGCCTTCAAGGATGGCGCGGCTCCGGTGTTTGACTGGTTCAAGGCCAATGTGGCGCGCGGTGAGGAGATCTTTGACGCGCTGACCACAGCCGTGGCCGAGGCTGAAGCAGAGGTGAACGCGGCGCGGGATGCGGATTTGAACTGATCTTTGATCGGAGAAGTTGAGGGGCTGGGCCGGATGGTCCGGCCCCTTGCGTTTGGGATAAGGCATAGGGCAGCACCCGACCGCGGGTGGGGGTGAAGCCCCCGCCCGGGGGGGCGGTCGGGGGCTGCCCGGCCTATCAGCCGGGCGAGAAAGTTGGGCAAGTCTGTGCGGAAAGCTCGATTTGTTCAGGCTAGCTTGCCAGCGCTTTCGCGAGTGCATGATACGACGCCTTCGGCGTTCGCTTCAGCGTCTCGAAATCCACGTGGATCAGGCCAAAACGCTTCTCGTACCCGAGCGCCCATTCGTAATTGTCCATAAGCGACCAGAAGGTATAGCCCGCGAGCGGCACGCCGTCGGCAATGGCTTGCCGGGCAGCGGCCAGATGCGCGTCGAGGTAGTCGATGCGGGCCTGATCCGGCACATCGAGTGTATCGGGGTTGGCCATGCCGTTTTCCGTCACATAAAGCGGCAGGCCGCGGGTATAGGTCTCATGCACCCACGTGAGGAAATGGTGCAGGCCGTCGGGGTAGATTTCCCACCCCATCTGGGTCTTGGGCAGGGGGCCGGGCACCTCTTCATGTGCGGGCCACGGGCCGTCTGTGGGTGCGATGCGTTTGCAGGTGTAGTAGTTCAGCCCGACCCAGTCGAGCGGCTGGCCGATGAGGGCGAAGTCATCCTCCCACCCCTTGGGCATATGGGGGCCGAGGCCTTCCATCACGTCCTCCGGATAGGCCCCTTTGAAGAGCCCGCCCATGAAGAACCGGTTGTAATAGCCATCGTAGAGCCGCGCTGCGGCGGCGGCCTCTGGCGTGTCATCAACCGGATGGGCGTATTCGAAGTTGCAGACCGCACCGATGTTCTTGACACCGAGCGCGCGCATCGCCTGGACGGACCGCCCGTGGGCCGTCAGCACGTGGTGCATGGCATGCGCCGTTGCCCGGATGTCGCGCAGGCCCGGCGCCTGATGGCCCATGAAATGTGACAGCCAGCCCACGCACCAGGGCTCATTGACCGGTGCGGCGCTGAACACCCGGTCACCGATCCGTTCCATGACCACGGTGGTGAAATCGGCAAACCAGTGGGCGATGTCGGGGTTGCGCCAGCCGCCCAGATCGGCGAGCGGCACCGGCAGCTCCCAGTGATACAGCGTGACCATGGGGTTCAGCCCGCGTGCCAGCAACCCGTCCACCAGCCGGTCATAGAAATCGAGCCCGTCGGCGTTCGGCGTGCCGCGACCCTCCGGCAGCACGCGCGCCCAACTGGTCGAGAACCGGTAGGCATCGAGCCCCATGGCCTGCATCAGGTCGAGATCTTCTTCCCAGCGGTGATAGTGATCGCAGGCCACGGCACCATCCTCTGCCCGCACGACATTGCCGGGCGTGGCAGCGAAGGTATCCCAGTGGGTTGTGCCCGCGCCGCCAAAGCTGTGACCTTCGATCTGGTAGCTGGAGGTTGCCGCAGCGAATTGGAAACCGTTCGGGAAATCTGATCTTTTGAAGTGCATCTTGGTCCTCTTGGGAGACGGGCCGATCAGCGACCCTTTTGTGTCTTGAAGCGCCGCCGTAAGGGGCGTGGGCATTGGCGCGGTGGCTGAAACGAATTCCGTCTGTCGTTGCGACACGGATCTTGCCGTTGGTGGGTGGGTCGGCTCCTTGGGAACGGCGTGGGTGAAAGGCCGTCATATGCGTTTTGGGTATGTAACGACACATTCAGCCTGGGTCAGAGATGTAGCCCGAAGCCTACGGTGCCACCAAGGGGGCGTCAAAGGCCCATCGGAGTGCCAGTGAATGCTGCGCTGCAGCCTTTTGAAAGGTCATCGCATTTGCCAACCCTGAGTTGACAGGCAAGCACGTGTCAGCCACCTTCGGACCACCTCAAGCGCCGGACACGATTCTGATGCCTGAGCCAACAATTGCGAAAATGCCGACAAAGGCATGACCAAGGGAGGAACTCATGAAGGCACGTTTTTACGCGGGTGCTGCGGTGATTGGCCTGTGCGCCGGTATGGCTCAGGCCGATGGGCACCAGCCTTTCGCCGTGGGCGAAGGGCCGTTGAACTGGGACAGCTACAACGAATTTGCGGAAAAGTACGATCTGAGCGGCCAGACGGTGGAAATCACCGGGCCCTGGACCGGCGACGAAAAGGCGAAAGTGGATATCGCCTTCTCCTATTTTACCAGTGCGACCGGGGCGACCGTGAACTATTCCGGCTCTGACAGCTTCGAGCAGGACATCGTGATCTCCGCCCGCTCCGGCTCTGCGCCGAATATCGCCGTTTTCCCACAGCCCGGGCTTGCGGCGGATATGGCCAGCCAAGGGCTGCTGACGCCACTGGCCGAGGGGACGGCTGATTGGGTGCGCGAGAACTACGCGGCCGGTCAGTCCTGGGTCGATCTGGGCACCTACGCTGATCAGAACGGCGAAGACCAGATGTTCGGCATCTTTTACCGCGTCGATGTGAAGTCGCTGGTCTGGTATTCGCCCATCGCCTTTGACGAGTTGGGCTATGACATCCCCGAGACCATGGAAGAGCTCAAGGAACTGACCGACCTGATGGTCGAGGATGGCGAGACACCCTGGTGCATCGGTCTGGGATCCGGGGCGGCGACGGGCTGGCCCGCAACGGACTGGGTCGAAGAGATGATGCTGCGGACCCAGCCGCCCGAGGCGTATGATGCGTGGGTCGCCAATGAGATGAAGTTCGATGATCCCGCGGTTGTCGCGGCCATCGAGGAATTCGGGGCTTTCGCGCGGAATGACGACTATGTGGACGGCGGTGCCTCGGCTGTGGCCAACACCGATTTCCGCGACAGTCCCGCGGGTCTCTTTGCGATCCCGCCTGCGTGCTACATGCACCGTCAGGCGTCCTTCATCCCGGCCTTTTTCCCGGAAGATGTGGTGGTCGGCGAGGATGTGGATTTCTTCTACTTCCCGGCCTACGAGAGCAAGGATCTGGGCAAACCAGTGCTGGGCGCGGGCACCGTTCTGGCGATCACCGATCCGTCTGATGCGGCATCGGCGTTCATCGAGTGGATGAAAACGCCCATCGCGCATGAGCTGTGGATGGCCCAGGGCGGGTTCCTTACGGCGCATGCCGGGGTGAACACGGAGGCCTATCTCGATGACAATCTCAAGGCGCAGGGTGACATCCTGTTGAATGCCACGACCTTCCGCTTTGACGCATCGGACCTGATGCCGGGTGAGATCGGTGCCGGCGCCTTCTGGACCGGGATGGTGGAGTACGCCACCGGTGCCGACGCCGAAGAGGTTGCCAAGGGCATTCAGGATCGCTGGGACACGATCCAGTAAGCACCTAACCGATCATATCCCCCGGCGGCACACATCGCCGGGGGCACCGGCCACCACGCATCTTGGGAGGGAGTGTCATGTCGCCGCTGTTGCAAGGGGTTATCACGGTCATCGTCGGTGTCGGCGGATGTGTGGGATACTTCTTCTTATCCAACCTGATCCTCGACAAGGTCATTTTTCCACCGAAGGCCGATAACCCGGGGCGCAACATCAATCGCGCCAATCTGGTGCGGCCGTGGCTTTTCCTGTTTCCGGCGATGGCTGCTCTGGGGCTCTATCTTGTCTACCCGGTGGTGGGATCGTTCTGGCGGTCGCTTTTCAACCGCTCCGGCGATGAGTTCATCGGCTTCGGCAACTATACCACGATGTTCGCTGATCCCGGCTTTCAGACCGCCTTTGGCAACAACCTGCTCTGGGTGCTCTTTGTCCCTGCCGCTTCGACCTTCTTTGGCCTGCTGGTCGCACAGCTGACGGACCGGCTGAGCTGGGGGAACATTGCGAAATCGCTGATTTTCATGCCGATGGCGATCAGCTTTGTGGGCGCCTCGCTGATCTGGAAGTTCGTCTATGCGAATAACGCCGACATCGGGCTGATCAACGCCATCCGGGATTTCTTTGGCGCGGAAGAGCCGCTCGATGTGCTGCAGGTGCGGTTCTGGAACAACTTTTTCCTGATGTTCATCCTCGTGTGGATCCAGACCGGCTTTGCCATGGTGATCCTCTCTGCCGCCCTGCGCGGCATCCCCGAAGAGACCATCGAGGCGGCGATCATCGACGGGGCGAACCCGTTCCAGGTCTTTTTTAAGATCAAGGTGCCGCAGATCATGGGGACCATCGTCGTGGTCTGGACGACGATCACCATCCTGGTGCTTAAGGTCTTTGACATCGTCTACACCATGACGGGCGGCAACTTCGGCACCGATATCCTGCCAAGTTACATGATGAGTTACATGTTCCGCGACGACGGTCGCGCGACGGCGGTGGCCTTTGTCATCATGATCGTGGTGCTGCCGGTGATGATCTGGAACATACGCCAAGCACGCGCGGAGATGAAATAATGGACAATATTGCAGGGACAAAATCCTCTCTCAGCTGGGCGGTGAATCTGTCGGTGATCTTCCTCGTGGTGCTCTGGCTGGTTCCGACGCTGGGGCTGCTGGTCTCGTCTTTCCGGGATCGTGACCAGATCTCCGCCTCGGGCTGGTGGCTGTCGCCTTTCGCGGTTGAGCAGAACTTTCAGGCCAGCCTGCCTGCGGGTGAGGCGCGACGCGATGGCGATTTCTTCGTGATCGAGGGCAACCTCTTTTCGGGCGGGGAGGGGGAGATCCTGCGCTTTGGCGGCACCCGCTCCAATCCTACGGCCTTCGCACCGGGGGAGACGGGCGATCTGCGCCGCGACCGGTCGCTGACGGTTGAGGCCAACGGCGATTTCATCTACCGCACGCCGAGCGAGATCAGCCGCGATCCGAACGTTTATTACGCCACTGCGACGCCGCCCGATTTCTCGCTGGATAACTACCAGACGATCCTGTTTTCCAACAACATGGACGTGGCTTTCATCAACACGCTGACGGTCACGATCCCGGCGACGATCATTCCCATATTGATCGCGGCCTTTGCGGCCTATGCCTTGGCATGGATGGATTTTGCGGGCCGCGGGTTCCTGATCGCGATGGTGGTCGGGTTGCTTGTGGTGCCCTTGCAACTGGCGCTGGTGCCGCTCTTGCAGCTGCATAACAAGGTGGGGATCGGGCAGAGCTTTCTGGGGATCTGGATGGCGCATACCGGGTTCGGGCTGCCGCTGGCGATATATCTCTTGCGCAACTATATGGTCGGGTTGCCGCGTGACATCATCGAAAGCGCCAAGGTCGATGGCGCCACGGATTTTCAGGTCTTTACCAAGATCGTGTTGCCGCTCAGTTTTCCGGCTCTGGCCAGCTTTGCCATCTTTCAGTTCCTGTGGACGTGGAACGATCTGCTGGTGGCGAAGGTGTTCCTGCCGTCCAATTCCGAGTCCTGGGTGATGACCGTCAAGATTGCCGATGACCTTCTGGGCTCGCGCGGGGGCGACTGGGGCATTCTGGCCTCGGCGGCGTTCATCTCGATTGCGGTGCCGCTGATCGTGTTCTTTACCATGCAGCGGTATCTTGTGCGTGGTCTTCTGGCCGGGTCGGTCAAGTAAGCTTTTCAGGAATGAGATTGTCATGAACCAAATGGCACAGACCAAGGTCACGACCGACACGGACTGGTGGCGGGGCGGGGTCATCTATCAGATCTATCCGCGCAGTTTTCAGGACAGCAACGGCGACGGGATCGGCGATCTGTCAGGGATCATCCACCGGCTTCCCTATGTGGCGAGCCTTGGGGTGGACAGTATCTGGATCTCGCCCTTCTTCCGCTCGCCCATGCTGGATTTCGGCTACGATGTGTCGGATTACCGCGATGTGGATCCGATGTTCGGCACCTTGGGGGACTTTGAGGCGCTGATCGAACGGGCGCATGATCTGGGCCTCAAGGTGATGATCGACCTGGTGCTGAGCCATACCAGCACCGAGCATCGCTGGTTCAAGGAAAGCCGGTCCTCCCGCTACAATCCCAAGCATGACTGGTACGTATGGGCCGATGCCAAGCCTGACGGCTCGCCCCCCAACAACTGGCTGTCGATCTTCGGCGGCTCGGCCTGGCAGTGGGACGGGGAGCGGATGCAGTATTACCTGCACAACTTCCTGACCTCACAGCCGGATCTGAACTTTCACAACGAAGAGGTCCAGCACGAGCTTCTGGACATCACGCGCTATTGGCTGGACCGCGGGGTGGATGGCTTTCGCCTGGACACCGTGAATTTCTATTTCCATGACAAGGAATTGCGCGACAATCCCCCGCTGGCAGAAGCGGACCGCAACGACAATACCGCGCCGAAGGTGAACCCCTACAACTTTCAGGATCACCTCTACGACAAGACCCGGCCCGAGAATATCGCCTTTCTGAAACGCTTCCGGGCACTGCTGGACGAATACCCCGGGACGGCGGCGGTGGGAGAAGTGGGCGAAAGCCAGCGCGGCATGGAGGTGCAGGCGGACTACACCCGCGGCGATGACATGCTGCATATGTGCTATGATTTCGCGTTTCTGGCAAATGCCTTTCCCACCGGGCACCACGTGGCCGGCATCCTTGAGAAGTTTAACGAGATCGTCTCCGAAGGCTGGGCCTGCTGGGCGTATTCCAACCATGACGTGGTGCGCCACGCCACACGCTGGAACCTGAACGAGGACCAGCAGAAGCTTTTCGCCGGTCTGTTGATGAGCCTCAAGGGTTCTGTCTGTTTGTATCAGGGGGAAGAACTGGGGTTGACCGAGGCCTATGTGCCCTATGAGGATCTGCAGGATCCCTACGGCAAACAGTTCTGGCCCAAGTTCAAGGGCCGCGACGGTGCCCGCACGCCGTTTCCCTGGAACGACGAGACACAGCACGGCGGCTTTTCGGACGCCAAGCCCTGGCTGCCTATCGCTGTGGAGCATCTCCAGCGTGCGGTACGTTTTCAGGAAGACGCCCCAGGCTCGATGCTAAATTTCTACCGCGACATGCTGAGCTTTCGCAAAGCGCATCCCGTTTTGCTTAAGGGCGATATCGAGGTTTTGGCAGCTGACGACATGCAGATCAGCTTTCTAAGGCGGCATCAGGACCGCGAGATGTTCTGCATGTTCAACCTGTCGGACACGCCGATGGTGGTGCGCCTGCCGGAGGGGGACTGGCACATTGATCGCGGCGCGCCCTTTCAATTCAAAGAGACCGCAGCGGGCATTGATTTGCCGCCCTACCAGGCGCTTTTCGCATTGCCGACAGACCGGAAGACCTGAGGGAGGAGAGAAGAGATGGCCAACCTGAATTTGACGGATGTGGGCAAAGCCTACGGAGGCACGGTCGAGGTGCTGAAGGACATCAACCTCGATATTACCACCGGCGAGCTGATCGTCTTTGTGGGCCCGTCGGGCTGCGGCAAGTCCACGTTGCTGCGCATGATCGCGGGGCTGGAAAAGATCACTGCCGGAGAGCTGCTGATCGATGGGGACCGCATGAATGATGTGCCGCCCGCGCAGCGGGGGATTG
Organism: uncultured Roseobacter sp.; assembly: GCF_947496515.1. Lineage (GTDB taxonomy): Bacteria > Pseudomonadota > Alphaproteobacteria > Rhodobacterales > Rhodobacteraceae > Roseobacter. The sequence goes on from NZ_CANMDB010000011.1 coordinate 16,331, forward strand.
CCATGGTGTTCCAGTCCTACGCGCTCTATCCGCATATGACGGTGCGGGACAACATGGCCTTTGCGCTGAAGCTGGCCAAGAAGTCCAACGATGAGATCGACGCGGCCGTGAATCGGGCCGCCAAGGTGCTGCAGCTGGACGAATACCTGGACCGGCTGCCCAAGGCGCTGTCGGGTGGGCAGCGTCAGCGGGTCGCCATCGGGCGCTCCATCGTGCGCGACCCCAAGGTCTATCTTTTTGACGAGCCGCTCTCGAACCTTGATGCGTCCTTGCGCGTCGCCACCCGGATCGAGATCGCGCAGCTGAAGGAGAGCATGCCCAATTCCACCATGATCTACGTGACCCATGATCAGGTGGAGGCGATGACACTGGCCAGCCGGATCGTGGTGCTGGCCAACAAGGGTATCGCTCAGGTCGGCACGCCGCTGGAGCTTTACGAGCGGCCCGAGAATGAGTTTGTGGCGCAGTTCATCGGCTCGCCCGCTATGAACCTGTTGGCAGGTGAGATCGTGGAGACGGGGGAGGTGACCCGCGTGGCCTGCCCTGAGGGGGCGGGAACCTTTGCGGCGAACATTCCCACACAACCGTCTGACAAGGGGCTCAAGGTCAATGTCGGCATCCGTCCCGAAGACATGATCGCCACCGATGGGGAAGACTATGCCTTTGCCCACGAGGTGTCGATCGTGGAAGCCTTGGGTGAGGTCACGCAGCTCTATTTCGAGGCGCCGAGCCCGGCAGCGGAGACCAACACCGTGATCGCAAAACTGGCCGGGATTCACACCGATATGCGTGGAAAGACGCTGCGTCTCACGGCTGATCCGGCCAAAGTACATCTGTTCTCGAACGGCAAATCACTGCTATACCGTTCCTGATCGGCTGGCCGCCGTGCGCGGTCAGCTACTATGTAACCAGTGCAGCTTTAGCATTTTACAGCGTATAACAATTGCGCCATGCGCCATGATTTAGGCGGACTGGCTGATTTACAGGTCGGCTTTGCTGGCATTAGATTGAAGCCCTGTAAGGGGTGAAAGGACATTTTCTTGGTAGCGAGTTTTAGCGCATTGCTTGTGTTGTTGTGCCTTCTCCAAGTGAAACACATGCTTGCGGATTACTTCCTGCAAACCCGGAGCATGCTGGATGGTCGTGCTGACTATCTGCACATGGGGCGTCTGGCGCATGTGGGCGTCCACGGGGCCGGATCGGCGATCGTTTTTCTGATCGTGGGCAGTTCACTGCTGTTCGTCTTCCCGCTCGTGCTGGCGGAAGGGATCGTCCACTATCATGTCGATTGGTGGAAAGGGCGGTATACCTCCGAGCAACAGCTGACCACGGCGGACGCGGCCTACTGGCGGGCTTCGGGCATTGATCAGGCGCTCCATCAGTTCACCTATATCGGCATGATCTGGCTCTGGGGCGTATACGGCGCTGCCGGGATCTGAAACGAGGCCCCTGCACCGCAGATCATGGAGCCTAAGGGCCTGCCCTTATTGCTATTTCGCCTGATTTCGATAACCTCACCCAGGGTGGAATAAAGACCTCTGGGCGGGGGCGTTGATGATTGACTTGAAACGGTTGCTGCGGTGTTTTTCCGCTGGCGTCGCCGTTATTGTAAGTGCCACATCCCTGTCGGCCGAGACGCTGGCGGAGGCCGTTCGTTTTGCCGTGACGACCAACCCGTTGATCAAATCCGCCGAAGCGGAAATGCGCGCCTCTGCCTTTGAGCTTTTGGAGTTGCGCGGCGAGTTTGAGCCCCGGGTGATCCTGTCGGGAGAGACCGGCTGGCAACGGGTCGACGACCCGAATTCACTTTCGGTTGCGGAGAACGACAGCACAAGGTCCCGCAGCCAACTGGCGGTCCGGGCGGAGCTTGTGCTTTTTGACGGGTTCCGCCGCGCCAATCAGGTTTATGCGAATGCAGCCCGGGTCGATGGCAGTATCTACCAGTTGCTTGATGCCTCCGAGACCATGGCGCTGAACGCCACCGAAGCCTACATCGACGTCCACCGGCACCGACAACTGCTTGCCGTGGCAGAGCGCAACGTGCGCACACACGAAGAGATTGGCGGGCAGGTCCGTGCATTGGTGGAGGGAGGACGGCTGCCGTTCTCGGATCAGCTGACCATTGACGATCGGATCCGCGTGGCGCGGCTGGCAGTTCTGGACGTGACCCGGTCCTTGCGGGATGCAAGTGCGCGGTACGAAAGGATTGTTGGTCGCCCCCCTTCCCCCTCGATGCAGGTTGCGGCGGCACAGGCCCCGCCGTCGCTTGCCCTGCTCAAAGAGCGCGCGGTGCAGAACAGCTACAGGGTGCAATTCGCCCGCACGCAGATTGATCAGAGCCGGTTTCAGACCGGGGTGACCCTGTCCAACAGGTACCCGGAGCTGACCCTGAACACCGGCGTCGTGCGCGATATCAATCGCAATGGCGTAGAGGGCAACCGGACCGATGAAACCATTGGGCTGGGCCTGCGGTGGACGCTCTATCAGGGTGGGCGGCAGGCCGAACGCCAGGCGCTGGCCGAGCGGGAGAGCCGCGCCCTGGCAGAGCAGGCCATCGCCGTGCGGGCGGTGCAGGAGCTGGCCGCGCGCAGTTGGAACCTCTACCGCAGCAACGCGGACCGTGCCCGGCAGCTCGACGATCAGCTGCGGATCAACCGGTTGATTGTGGAGGTCTACAACGACGAATTCCTGACCGCGAAACGCACGCTGCTGGATCTGCTGGAGGTGGAGCGCGCCCGTTTCAACGTAGAGTTCGAGGCGGTTGGCGCGCGCTCGGGACTGATGCTCAGCACCTACCGGGCCCTGGCCGCCCAAAGCCTGCTGGCAGGGCATTTCGGGTTGAAGAAGGCTGATCTTGCCTTACCGCCACAATTTCAGGACCGGGTAAGGGAAAACCCGCGTGCGATCTTCGACGTGACCATCGAGCCGATGGAATGACCTTGCAGGACCCGCCGTCGCCGGAACGGGCTGGACCGGATGATGATTTTGCGCTGGTCGCCTGGCTGGCCCGCGCGTTCGGGCAGCCCTTCGCCCCCGATGCTGTGCGCGCGCGGCTGCCGGAGAATGCGCCGGAGGACGATCCGCAAGTGCTGGCGCGGGCACTGGCCGCGGTCGGACTGCGGACAGAGCTTATCCGCCGTGATCTGGGCGCAGTGGATCCGGTGTCCCTGCCGTGCGTGGTCTGGCGGAGGAATCAGGGTCCGGTGATTGTCACGGGGCTCACCGATGGTGGCAGGACCGCGCAGATTGTTGACCCGAGACAGGGCGATACCGCCCGGCAACTCCCGGTCAAGACCCTGTGCAAGGATATTGGCAAGGAGATTCTGTTCGTCGCGCGCAGTATGGATCAGGCGGGCGGCATGATGACGCCGGAAACCGCGGCACAGGGGCCCCGCGCGGCGCATTGGTTCTGGGGTCCGGTCCGGTCGAACTGGGCCAACTGGGGCCAGATCCTGCTGGCCGCGCTCCTGCTCAATCTGATGTCACTGGCGCTGCCGCTGTTTGTCATGAACGTCTACGACAAGGTGATCCCCAACAACGCCTATGTCACGCTCTGGACGCTGGCCATCGGGGTGGGGATTGCGCTCGCGCTGGATCTCGCCTTGCGCACCCTCCGCGCCAACATGCTGGAAACCATCGGTCGGCGCGTGGATCTGAAGGTCGCCGCCACGCTTTTTCATCAGGCCATGAACGCGCAGTTGTTGCAGCGTCGCGGCGGGGCTGCCGGAATCGTCAGCACCATCCGCGATTTTGAGGTAGTGCGGGAGTTCTTTGCCTCTGCGACCTTTGTGGCGCTGATCGACGCGCTCTTTATTGGGATCTTCGTGGCCGCGCTCTTTTTCATTGTCGGGCCGATCGCCATGGTGCCGCTGCTCGCCGTGCCGCTGGTGCTGGTGATCGCGATTGCCGCGCAGATTCCGCTGGGGCGCAGTGCCGAAAGGGCGCAGCAGATGGCTACGAAACGCCATGTGGTGCTGGTGGAATCGCTGGGCGGGATCGAAAGCATCAAGAGCCTTGGCGCCGAGCCGCTGATGCAGCGGGAGTGGGAAACGGCGGTTGCAGCCTCTTCCGAGGTCCAGGGCCGGACCCGCTTTTGGTCGAACATCGCGACCAGCGGGACAATGCTGGTGCAGCAGGCTGTGTCGGTTCTGATCATCGTCTGGGGGGTGTTTCTGGTCGCCGATGGCGCGATCAGCCTCGGGGGGTTGATTGCAGCCAACATCCTCGCCGGTCGTGTGCTGGCACCGCTGGGCACGATCGCGCAGACGATCTTTCGGGCGCAATACGCGGTCAAATCGCTGGGCGCGCTCAACCGCTTCATGGCGTTGCCGGTGGAACATGGCGCGTCTGTGCGCAGCGATGCGCGGGTGGCGCGCGGCGCGGTGGAACTCCAACAGGTCAGCTTCACCTACCCCGACAGCCAACGCCCCGCGCTCAAGGATCTGAGCCTGCGGGTGGAGGCCGGGGAGTGCGTGGCATTGCTGGGTCGCGTGGGATCCGGCAAGACCACGACGGGCAAGCTGCTGACGGGGCTGATCCCTGTGGATCGCGGCACGGTGCTGATCGACGGTCTGGCGCAGGGGCAGTACGAGCCCGCCGAGCTGCGTCGCGGCATCGGGTATCTGCCGCAGACGCCCGAGCTTTTCACCGGGTCCTTGCGCGAGAACCTCGTGATCGGTGCTCAGTCCGCCAGCGAGGAGGAGATCAGCCGCGCGCTCTACTTCGCGGCCATGGACGATTTTCTGGCCGAGGCCCCGGGCGGGCTGGAGATGTTCATCGGGGAACGGGGCGACAGGCTTTCCGGCGGTCAAAAACAAGGCATCGCGCTTGCGCGGCTCCTGCTCAGGAGGCCGCGGCTCTTGTTTCTGGATGAGCCCACCAACGCCATGGACCAGCGTATGCAGGCGCAGATCATCACCCGGCTGCGCGATCTCAACGAGACTGGTGTGGGGTTGATCATCTGCACCCATCGCCAGTCGCTTGCGGCCATGGCGGACCGTCTGATCGTCATGGATCAGGGCCGTGCGGTTCTGGATGGTGATCGCGAAAGCGTGCTGGCGCAGCTGCGTGCCATGGGCGGTGCCGGCCAAGAGAGCGGGGGGTAGCGTATGTTCGGCAACCGCACCGAAGACACCTTTGTCAACGACATCGCGGCCGGTCGTACCGCGGTCCGGTCGGGGGGTGGTTGGCGGTTGCTGCTGGTCATCGCTGCGGGTCTGGGCGGGTTCATCTTCTGGGCGGCGACATACGAGATTGAGGAGACAGCGCGTGCGACAGGGCGGGTCATCCCGTCGCAACAGGTTCAGGTGGTGCAAAGCCTTGAGGGAGGGATCGTCCGGTCCATCGACGTGCGCGAAGGCGATATGGTGGCGCCCGGAGATCTCCTGATGCAAATCGACGACACCCGCTTTGACGCGGAACGCGGGGAGCTGCGCGAGCGGCAGGCCGCCATCGAGGCGGAAGCGGCGCGCCTGCGGGCCGAGGCGCAGTCCGCGGATGCGATGACCGTTGCCCCCGAGCTTGAGACACGCGCACCGCTGGCCGTTGCTGCGGAGCGCGAAGTTTTCCTCTCCCGGCGCGAGCAGTTGACCCGTGAGCTGGAGGTGTTGTCCGCCCAGCTGCAGCAGCGCCGCGGCGAGCTTATGGAGGTCAAGGCGGGGCGGGCGCGGACCGATGGGATCATCGCTCCCTTGCAGGAAGAAATCGCCCTGACGCAGGATATGTTTGACCGCGGGCTGGTCCCGCAGATCGAACTGCTGCGTCTGCAGTCCCGGCTGGCGGAGCTGACGGGCGACAGGGCGGTGAGCCTTGCCAGCGAACCGAGGCTGGCCGCGGCGATCACGGAGACGGAAAACCAGATGCGGACGGCGCGGTCGGCCTATGTGCTGTCCGCGCGCCAACGGTTGGCAGAGCTGCAACTGGATCTCGCGGTGATCGCCGAAGCCCTGCGCAGTGCGGAGGACAGGGTGTCGCGTGCGCGGTTGCGGGCACCGGTGCGCGGCACGATCAATCGCATCAATGCCACCACCCTTGGTGCGGTAGTCCAGCCCGGTGCGGCGCTGATCGAGATTGTGCCCAGCGACGACAGCCTGCTGATCGAGGCCGATCTTGGCCCGCGGGACATCGCCTTTGTGCGCACGGGCGAGCCTGCATCGGTCAAGATCTCGGCCTATGATTACCTCGTCTACGGCGCGCTGCAGGGTCAGGTCCAACGCATTGGGGCGGATACAATCACGCAAGAGGACGGTGTGGAATTCTTTCGGGTGATCGTGCGAACCGACAAGTCCTATCTGGGCAGTGATGCGGATCCACTGCCGATCACGCCGGGGATGATCGCGACTGTCGACATCCAGACAGGATCGCGCACGGTCCTGTCCTACCTCGCCAAACCGATCCTGCGGGCAAGGGCAGAGGCGTTGCGCGAACGGTAGCGCAGGTCGCTGTTCTGACAGGGGGGCTGGCGTGAGGTGGGCTGACTTAAGCGGTGATCCTGCGACGGCGACCACCGGTGCCGCCGGAGTGTCGCGTGACCACGGGCGGCGTACATAAAGAAATATCGGCAGCCTACGGAATGTTGCTGTCACGGTTGAAGACCAACGGCGCGTCGAACCACCTGGGCGTCGCGCTTCGACTGCCACATGATCAAAGGGCTCTGGCTCAAGGTGCGCAGTTGCGCAGCGGCACCCCCGCGGAGGGGGCGACCCCCGCTTGCGCTCACTTTCCGGTTGAGGCGAAAACGCCGTCCCAACCGGGGCCGGGAGGCTCGGCGCGCAGTTCGGACACCCGTCTTTCATAAAGTGCCAGCGTGTCATGCAGCCCGAGCTTCAGGCGATCGTAGAGCGTCTTGAGCCGGGGCAGAGCGGCTGCGGCCGCGTCCCAATCCTGCCTGCGGTAGGCTTTCAGCATGGCATCGGTTTCGATCATGGCCTCGTTGAAGAGCTTCGATTGCCGCAGCTCCTCGCCGCCCAATAGGGCAAAGATGCGTTCCGGCACCGCTTTGCCGACCACGCGGACCACATCAAGTTCCAGCACCGCGAGCTCATGCTGGACCAGCCGTGCGGTGTTCTGACCGAGAATGATGGCGGCGCCGTAGGTGCGCGATTGCCCTTCGAGGCGAGAGGCCACGTTGACCGGGTCGCCGAGCGCCGTGTAGTCGAACCGGGTGTCACTGCCCATGTTGCCCACCACGCAGCGGCCGGTGTTGATCCCGATGCCGACATCCATCCGCAGGACGCCCGACGCAGAGGTATGGTCCGCCGATGTCTCCGCCATCCGCTGGCGTTCGGTATTGAACGCCTCCACATCCGCGATCATCCGGAGCGCAGCCCGGCAGGCGGCATCGGCGTGCGCGGGGTGGTCCAGCGGCGCATTCCAGAAGGCCATCACGGCATCGCCCATGAACTTGTCGATGGTTCCTTTATGGGCAAGGATCGCCTGCGACAGGATGGTCAGGAAGCGGTTCATCAGATGGGTGAGCGCTTGCGGATCGTCGCGGAACTCCTCTGCAATGGCGGTGAAGCCGTGGACATCACTGAAGAGCAGCGTGAGTTCCCGCGATTCGCCCCCCAACGTCAGCGCATGCCGCTTCTCGCTCAGCCGGTCCACGAGGTCGGGCGAGACATACTGGCCAAAGGCGTGCCGGATCTCGCGCCGCTGGCGTTCCTCTCGCAGGTAATTGACCGTGGCGAGCAGAATCACCATGGCCGTCGTTGCAAACACCGGAAACGTCGGATCAAGCAGGAGGCGGTGCTGGGCAAACATCCAGTATGAGATGCTCACGTAACCGCCCAGCAGCACGACTGCCGAGCCAATCAGGACCCGTCCGGATGTCGCCGGTGCAAAGAGGATGACCAGCAGGCACAGAACGGCCGTCGTCACGAGTTCCACTGCGATCATGTGGTTGGGGCGCAGCAACTGGCTGCCGGTCATGATGTTTTCCAATACCTGCGCATGAATCTCGACCCCGGCCATGGCAACGCCCAGCGGCGTGGGTCGGAAATCTTCCAGCCCGATAGCGGAGGTGCCGACCAGCACCAGATGGCCGTTCAGTCTGCCGGCGGGCATGCGGTCGTTCAGAAGGTCGGTGGCTGAAACATAGCGCCCGGGCAGTGAGGGGGTGAGATACGGCCAGACCGTTCCATCCGATGCCGTCGGCACGAGCTGGCGCGCCAGCAATATACCTTCCACACCGGCGGCGTTGCTGCGCACCACGAACGGATCCCCGCCGCTGGCGATCCGCAAGACTTCCGGCGCGAGGCCCAGCCGGATCTGTCCCTGCACCTGCATGACGAGCGGCACGCGGCGGTAGATACCGTCCGTGTCGGGGCGTGTACTGAAAACACCGCGGCCGGTAGCGGCGGCCTCCACTGGCGGGACGTTCTGAACCGCATCGGGAAAACGCATCAGAAAACGCGACGGGTCCGGCCCGAGGAGCGCATGTGCGGCATCTGCCAACGGGCGCTTGTCGATGCGGTTACCCGCCTCGGTGCGCACACTGGCCTGACCGACCACAACCCGCGCGCGGGTCATGGCCTCCGCCAGCAGCGCATCCTGATCCGGGAGTTCGGTAAGACCGTCTGCCACGGCCGGAGGCACATCTGGGTTAGCGCCCAGGATCTCTGCGAGCGACATACGGTCGGGTTCGGGAAAGACAATGTCAAAACCGATGACGGTGGCGCCTGCGGCAGTGGCCCGGGTGACCAGATCGGCCAGACGGCTGCGGGGCCAGGGCCATTGGCCCAGTTCGTCGACGCTGCGGTCGTCGATGTCGATGATGCTGACCGGCAGTGCTGTCGGCGTCCGCGGCTTGGATTGATGGTATAGATCAAAGCTGGCGTTGCGCACCGAGGAGACGGGCAGCGGGTCACCGACCCTTATGGCGAGAACCAGGAGCAAGCCTATCAGTGCCATCACCCGCAGCCATCCAACCCACCTTGAAAACCACTGGCGCATTGCGCTACCTACCTGCGAAGCGAAGGGACCTGTCGCTCTGGGAGGTGATACAGGCCCTCCCGTCCTTGGGGATCATAGTGATCGAATCGTCAGATAAAACACCTACGCGTCGAATCGGATACCGCCAAACAGACTGTTGACCAGTAAAACCTCCCGCCAAAGGTGTCGTAACGGTACGTTTTTCCGGTCTTTTTCCACAAAAACGTGAGCTTGATCGCATACCGCCACCGCATTTTAGTTTAAGAATCATCTAATAGTATCGCTGAAGGACGACCCATCCCGTGTCGCTGTATTACGAGGCACAAACGGAAGACACCGATCACGTCGTAACCTTATGGGAAACGACACCGGGTACTGTCGTCGTGCCTGACAGCCATCTTCTCTTCAACGCCGAGTTTTTTCGCGTGGGTCCAGATCTCTATCTGGTCCACGATGGTGCCGCACGGTTCATGGTACCCGGGTACTTCGGACGCGCGGATCCTGCGGATCTCCAGGACGACGCTGGCGCGCTGTTGCGGGGACATCTGGTCGAGCGGTTGGCAGGGCCCGTCGCCCCGGGCCAATACGCGCAGGCCGGAGACCCTGCGCTCGTGGCCCTTCCGATCGGGCAGGTCGAGACGCTGCAAGGCGAGGTAACCGTGCAGCGGTTCGATGGCACGGTGGAGACGCTCGACGTCGGAGGCCAGATCTACGGCAACGATGTGCTCAGCACGGCGCAAGGCGGGTCGGTGTCGGTCACCTTTGAGGACGGGACGGTTTTCACCCTGGCGGCCTCCTCCCGCATGGTGATTGACGAGTTGATCTACGATCCGGATGCGACCGACAATTCCGGCAGTTTCAGTCTGATCCAGGGCAGCTTTGTCTTTATTGCCGGGCAGGTGGCCAAGACGGGTGGCATGGATGTCAGCACACCGTCCTCGACCATGGGTATTCGCGGCACCACCGTCATCGTTCGTCTGGAAACGGTTGATGGCGTGGACGTCACCGAGGTTTCGCTGACCACAGATCCCGATGGATCGCGCGGCCAGTTCGAATTGCTCGACAATGATGGCAACCTGCTCGCGCTGATCACGGATACCGACACCAAGTGGATCGTGTCAGGCGCGTCCGGTGAAAGCCGCGAGGTAGAACGCAGCCTGCTTGATGACGTGGAGGACAACCTGCTCATCGCGGAGGCCTTCGCGGCGTTCAACAGTGCTGCAGCGCGGACCGAGGCTGGCGAGCTGCCGACCGCACCACGGAGCGGACCTCGCGCGCCCGGCCCGACCACGGACCCGCAGGATCCCGGAGATCCCGCCACTGACGGCACGGACAATGGTCTGGACATCAGACCTGCTCCCGCGCCGCCTGTCGAGGCGCCGGAACCGGAGACGGAACCGGAGGACAGCCTCGAGCAGGTTGAAGTCCTGCCCCAGAGCCTCGACCCTGTGCCGACCATCACGATTACCGGGCTGGAGGACGCAGGCGAGGCAGAAGCCATCTTTGGTGACATTACCGGTATCGGCGGAGGTCCCGGGGCGGTTTTTGCGCTCCTCAGCCAGCCTGGCAACGGAAGTTTGACGCTCAGCTCTCTCGGCGGGGTCAGCTATACCCCGGATCCGGACTTCAACGGTGTAGACGGATTTGACGTTCTGATCACCGGGGCAAACGGTCAGACGACCGTGGGTCGGGTGGTGCTGCAGGTCCAGCCCGTCAATGACGCACCGGTCGCGGCTGAAAACAGCGTCACCATGCTGGAGGATACGGTGCTTTTGGGCAACGTCCTTGCCAGTGATGTGGATGGCGACGCGCTGAGATTTGCTGTAAACGATTTGCCCCGAAACGGGCAGGTAACGCTCGCGCCGGATGGCAGCTATACCTATCAGCCCGATCCTGATTTCGATGGCTCCGACAGCTTTTCAGTGGTGGTCAGTGACCCGTCGGGCGCGTCGGCCCCGGCGACGGTCACCATCTCGGTCACAGCCGTCAATGACGCGCCTGTCATCACTTCGGTGGTCAGTGACCGCCGCGCGTCCGTCGTCGAGGGGCCCGCGCCTGATCCCGTCGGGGGTCAGCTAAGCGCCGTGGATCCAGAGAACCAGGGCGCTGTGGTCTGGTCGGGGACCTCCATGGCGCTCTTTGGGACATTTGCCATCACGGCCGCCGGGGTTTGGACTTACCGGCTCGATGCGACGGCTGCCGACAGCATCGGTGAAGGCGAGAGCGTGATCGAGAGCTTCATCGCCGTGGCAACCGATACCGGAGGCGCTGCAACAACCGAACTGGTCGAGGTTACGATCACCGGAACCAACGATGCACCCGTGGTGGCCGCCAACACGGTCTTTGAGACCATGCGCAACGGGGCGCTGGACGGCCAGCTGATCGCCAGCGATGCGGACAGCGATGGCGCGCTGACATTTGCTGAGGCGGGTGCGCCGCAAAATGGCACCGTCGTCATCGCGGCAGATGGCAGCTTCCGCTACACGCCCGAGCCCGGGTTTGTCGGAGTGGACCGGTTTTCCTACACCGTGGTTGATGCGCAGGGTGCGGTATCTACCAGCCAGGTCACCCTGGCCGTCGAACTCGCGGGTACGGGGACCGGAGCGGACAGCGTGAGCATCGCGCTCAATGATGCGGCCACTTCTGACGCCGCGGCCAACACCATCGACATCGCGTTTGGTGCATCCGCTGCGCCGGTCGAGAACCTGTTTATCGCCATCGACAACTCTGTCAGCGCCACCGCGGCTGACTGGGCCGCGCAGCGCGTAGCAGTAGCAGAGGCGTTGCGGGATCTGGGCGCCCGTATGGAAGGCAACGCGGTTGATGTGCAGGTCGCGGCCTTCTCCAACCGGGTGATCACCACCGATGTCTTCGATCTGCAGGATCCGGAACTGGCCGATGCGATCCTCACCCTGCCGTTCCGGGCCAACCCGTCGAGGTGGGACCGCGTGTTCAACGAGGCGGGGGAGTTTTTTGCGGGCCAGCCGTCAGGCGAAGAAAACCAGATGATCTTTATCACCGGAGGAGGCGCGGCGAGCCGTGTCTGGCGTAGCGCGCTCGCGGATCTGACCGGTCAAGCGGAGACGTCGTTCGATCTCACCATTCAGGTCATCGGTGTCGGGAACGGTGTCGACCCGGCGGTGCTGCGCGAGATTGACCCCACGCCTACCTTGCTGGGGACAGGAGCAGATCTTGCGGATGCGGTGTCCGGTATCGTGCCGCGGCTTTTGTCATTGAACGTGGAATTGGTTGCCGATGGGGTGTCGCAGGGCAGTGTTGCCGATCTGAACGATGCTGTTCTGACCGGCGATGGCCTGGACTATCAGCTGTCGCTGGCCAGTGTCGAGAATATCGCCCGGCTGCTGGGAGCGGAGAACCGGATCACGGTCAGCGCGCAAGTTGATCTGGACGGCGACAGCACCACCGTCGAGACCGAGCTTTTGACGACCGATGTGCTCGGCAAGCACGCGGCGGCGCAGCTGACGACAGGCCAGGACGGGGCAGACCTGCTCTTTGGCAGTGATCTGGCGGACAGCATTTCGGGCGGGGCAGGCGACGATGTGATACTGGGCTTTGACGGCGGTGATATCCTCGACGGTGGTGCCGGTGATGATGTGGTGCTGGCGGGTGCGGGCGATGATATCCTGCGTGTCGCGGAGGTCGGGCGCGACGTGCTGGATGGCGGTGCAGGTCGCGACGTGCTCAAGGTTGAGATCGCAGGGGATCTGAACGCAGAGCTGATCCCCACGCTGGAACTGCGCGATATTGAAGCCATCGACATGGCAAACGATCAGGCCAACAGCCTGCGGATCACCCTGGCGGATGTGGTGGATCTCTCCTCCGAGAGCGATGCTGCGCTGGAAGAGCTGCTCGATGCGGCGCTGCCGGAGAGTGCTGTGATCTACGGTGACACTGTGGACAGCCTGACGCTTGTGAATACCGGCGATGGTGCCTTCCAGAAGGTCTCCGAACAGCCGGTCCAGGATGGCAATGGGACGACGCTGGATATCTATGCGTATATCGAGGGCGGTAACGTCCTGGCGACCCTCGGCGTCGATACGGACATCGAAGTGACCGTGCCCGTACCCGTGGCATAGCGGATGCTTGGTCACACGTTCGGCTACGTTGCCGGATAAGGTACGGTGATCTTTTGCGCTGAGGCAGGTCAGACCAAGCTACGACTTGAGAGGGTCGACTTTGGTGGTACCACTGAGACCCTTGGCGATGTTTCGAGCGGCGCGGAAAGGCCTTCGAAGGCCTTTCGCCAGCGGCGAGCGGCGTGCGATAGGCTGGTGGCTCGGGGCCTTTAAATAGCGCGATCCAGTGGACGTGCTGTGCATCAACAGCGATGAGATGACGGGCGAAAGGGCCTTGGCGCCGGGTTCTGACAGTGCGAAATTCTAGCTGACATAGCTAGTTTCATCCACATGAATGGAGCTATGAATTGTCTTTGTGCAATAATTTTCCGTACTTATCCGCCTCAAGCAGTTTCAGCGCTGACCGAAGCTGTCCATACCGGCTTAGCACCACGCGCCGGCCACAATTGTGCCCTCCAGAGCGCCCAGCCTTCAATCGAAAGACCCGATATCGGTATTCAAACGCCGGCCGTTTTTGCCAAATGCAAGCCTCCGGTTTGACGGGGGCGGACGGGTGCTGTGCAACAGTGCCTGTTGCGCGAGTTCTCTAGCGAGGGCTTGGCGACGGTGACCGGGTCGTTGATCTTCCTCTGACAGCGGCGCGTTGGGGGCATGTGCATCCACCCGCCTGACCTGCCCGCTGTGCGTCAACGGCTGGCATCAGGCCTCCGTCTCCGCCGTTTGCTTGCGCGCGATGGCATCGGCGAATGCGCGACCTTGGGATTCCCCCCACGCAGCAACGGAGTATTTGCCGACCATGCGGCGCAGTTCCTGCATGCGCTCGCGGCGCTCCTCCTCGGGCATTTCAAGAGCCTGCACGATGGCCTGATCCATGGACCGATGCGAGAAGGGGTTGGTGATCACGGCGGAGTTCAGCTCCACCGCCGCACCGGCGAACTCTGACAGTACCAGGACGCCGTCACCGTCCGTGCGCGCGGCCACGTATTCCTTGCACACGAGGTTCATCCCATCCACCAGCGGCGTGATCCACGCCACATCTGCCGCCAGATAGTACTTGATCAGATCGTCAAAGGGGATCGCGCGCGAGATCAGCGCGATGGGCTGCCACTGCAAGGTGCCAAAGCGGCCGTTGATCCGCCCGGCGGTTTCCTCGATCCCCGTCTGCGTGCGGGCATAGGCAGACATGTTACGATCGGCGCTGACAGAGACATGCATCAGCTTGACCTTGCCCCGCAGATCAGGGTTATCGGTCAGAACCCGCTCGAAGCTCTCCAGCTGATCCACGCCGCCCTTTGTGTAGTCTGTCCGACCCACCGACAGGATCAACCGGCAGTCGCCCAAAGCGGCCCGGATGTCTTTTGCATCTTTCTGAACCTGCGGGTCAGTGGCGCGCTCCTCGATGAACGCCACCGACACGCCCACGCTCGCGGAACTGACGGTGATCTGGCGCCCTTCGAAGGACAGCAGCGTCGGTGCCGATCGCTCGCTGAGTGCTGTGCCGTCGGAGATCAGTTCCGGCTCCACCGCGGCGCGTTCGATGACCTCCACATCAAAGAGGCTGCGCACCACGGAGACGAAGTTCGACGCGTAGCGTGGTATGTGGAAGCCGACAATGTCGCAATCGAGCAGGCTCTTGATGATCTCGCGTCGCCACGGCAGCACATTGAACATATCCGCCGCAGGAAACGGGGTGTGGTGAAAGAAGGAGATCGTGACGTCAGAGCGCAGCTGGCGCAGATAGCCCGGTACCAGCCACAGGTTGTAGTCGTGGATCCAGACCCGCGCGCCGGGTCCTGCCTCGCGCGCCGCAGCCTCGGCAAAGGCCCAGTTCACCTCGCGAAAGGTCGGCCAGTCCACCGGGTCGTAGTTGAACTTTTCCTTGAAGCTGTGGAGGATCGGCCAGAACGCCTCTTTGGAGGAGACATGGTAAAAGCTGCTGACCTGCTCTTTGGTCAGCGGCAGGCGCGATACGGTGTAGTCGCCGTGCGCGTCGCTGATTTCGACAACCTTTTCGAAGTCAGGGTGCGCGGGATCCTCGGCCAGTTTCCAGGCAATCCATGAGGCATGCTCTGCGGTGCCGAAAAAGCTCTTGAGTGTGGGAACGATGCCATTGGGGCTTTTGTTTTCGCGAAAGACCGTTTTGCCGTTTTCCTCAATCTCTTCATAGGGTTGCCGGTGGTAGACGATCACTAGATCAGAGGACATGGTTCAGACTTTCTCAGGCGAGGGGTGCAGATTGAAATGACCGATGGCCTCTGTGATCCCCGCCGCACCGATGCGTGTGGCGCGGTGGATCTGCGGCATCTGCGGCAGCGTTTGCAGCAACGGCGCTTCGGATCCGCCGACCGCGACGGCGGGCGTGCCTGCGACCAGCATCGACAGATCATTGAGCGTATCACCGGCGGCCAGCACCCGCGTCTCCGCGATGCCCAGATGCGACAGGAGCCGCAGCAGGGACGGACCCTTGCTGACGCCCTTGGGCAGGACGTCGAAGTAGCGGTTGTCCGAGATCAGCACATCAAACCCCATGCTCTCGATCCGGTCCGTCGTGGCAGGGTCAAAGGCGGCGGGGTCATAGTCATAGCTCACCCGGTACCGAAAGGCGGTAGGCTGCAGTGTCAGCCCCGCAGCACCATCGAGCGTGTTTTTGATCCGGTCATTTGCGCCGTTCCATTGACGGGCGATCTCCTCTTCCAGCGTCTCGATGGGGGTGATCTGCCGATCGGGCGAGACATGGGCGATGGTGGTTCCCACGTCGCCGATCACATATTCGGGCCAGGGCACGCCGCTGCTGCACAGTTCGTGGATAAACTCGGGATCGCGCCCGCTGACAAAGATCAGGCCAACGGTGTCGCGGTTCGCCTCGATCCAGTCATAGAGCGCGCGACGGTCTGCATCGCTGCCGCCCAGAAACGTGCCGTCGAGATCAGTGGCCAGGGTGAAATGGCGGTCGGACAAAGGGGGTGTCATGGTGTTTTTCCTGGTGTCTGGGGGGCACGGGCTTGCGCCGGATTACGAAGGGAGATGTCGAGCGTGCGGGGTTCGCCTTCGATCGGGCGGGTCCAAAGCTCGGCGAAGGCGCTGTGCAGCTCTGCGCCTCCGTGCAGAATAGCGTGCACCGTTTCGCAGATCGGCATGGTGACATTGACGCGCCTTGCCAGTGCGATGACGGATGCCGCGTTTGCTTCGCCCTCGACAACAACAGCACGCCCTTCGAAGCAGGCCTTGCGTGGGATGCCCTTGCCGAGCTGAACGCCAAGCGACATGTTCCGCGATGTCTGGCTGGAACAGGTCAAGGTCAGATCGCCCGCTCCGGACAGCCCTGTTACCGTCTCGCGACGACCGCCGAGCGCCTCTGCCAGCACCTTCATTTCGTCCATGCCGCGGGTGATGAGCGCAGCCCGGGTGTTTTCGGCAAAGCCAGCCCCCGTCATCATACCGCAGCCGATGGCGATGACATTCTTGATCGCGCCACCGATCTCCACCCCGATCAGATCGTCTGAAATGTAGGTCTTGAAGGAGGCCGTGCTCATCGACACGGCGAGCCGCGCGGCGGGGCTCTGGTGCGGGTTCAGCCGGTCCAGATGCCGGAACTCAAAGGCAACGGTGGCGGCCGTCGGATGGCCCAGGGCTGTCTCCCGCGCGAAGGTCGGGCCGGAGATGGTGCCGACGGGCATCTCGCCCAGCTCCTCAGCGGCGATCTGGGACATCAGAAAACCCGTTTCCGGCTCGATGCCCTTGGTACAGACGGCCACCGGGACGCCCGGGGGCAGGTAGGCTTTCATCTCTGCTGCCACCTTGCGTACTGCACTTGACGGCACCACCATGAGCACGGCATCCGCCCCCATCAGCGCCTCCGACAGCTGCCCCGTGGCGGTCAGTGCAGGTGGCAGCACCACGCCGGGCAGGTAGCGGGTGTTTTCGTTCTGGCTATTGATAGCCTCCACCGTGTCGGGGTCTCGTCCGTAGATGCGAACTTGCCGACCTGCGGTTGCTGCAACGCTGGCCAGCGCTGTACCCCAGGCGCCCGCACCGATAACGGCTATTCTGTCGTAGGGTTTGCTCGTGTCGGTCGCGCCATCAAAAGGTTTGGCTAGGGACATGCATTTTCTCCTGGGCGACAGCGCCTCTGTTGGTACGCAGACCGCCGGTCTTACAAAGTCGGATTTCCCTCAAAGACGTAACCGCATACGGCAAAGGTTCAACCCTGAGATGACCAGTGCACCTGTTTACGGTCTGCAGACCCGGCATTGGCAAGGTGGCTCATCCATCGCGACCTGATGGCTGATGTCCCTTGGCAAAAGAGGCTACGGCGATTTTCGGCGCCCGAGCCCTGTTGGCCAGATGGGTGTTTGCAGCGCTGGCCGATATCTTTCATACATAGAAAAAAAGCGGCGTATCCGCAGCTTCGCCCTATGTGAGGCAAAAGTGCAGGAGCCGGATCCGGGGGGATGATTTGACGATGGTAACACGGCGCATGTTGAGCGCAGGGTCGAGGCCGTTTCTGGCCATGGCCATGACACTTCTGACAATGGCGCCCGCGGCAGCGCTCGACGTGACCCTTACCGGTGATCTGGACGAAGACTTGCGCGCCAGCCTCGAAGGAGGGTCGCTGCTGATCGAGCAATCGACTGCTGAAACCGAGGTGACCCCTCAGGAGATCGTGGCCATCGCCCAGGCCGATTATCAGCGGCTGTTGGCGGTCCTGTATGATGCTGGTTACTACGGTGCGGTCATTGGCATCAGGCTGGACGGTCGCGAGGCGGCCTCGATCACCTCCGTCGCACCGCCCCGGTCGGTCTCGGCTGCGGTGGTCACCATCAGCCCGGGTAAGCAGTTTCGCTTTGGCCGTATTGAAGTCACACCGCTTGCAACGCAGACCGAGCTTCCTGATCAGTTCCAACCCGGTGAGACGGCGCAGCTGAGCCTGTTGCGCGATGCCGTGAGCGCTGCGACCACAGGCTGGCGCGCGCAAGGACACGCAAAAGCCGAGCTGCGCGACCAGCAGGTAACCGCACGGCACGCCGATGGGCGACTGGACGCGCGTCTGCGCATTGATCCCGGGCCGCGGCTGCGATTTGGCGATCTGACCATCGAAGGCAATTCCGACGTGCGGACCGCCCGTATCGCGGAAATTGCCGGCCTGCCGAAGGGCACGGTTTTCTCACCCGAAGAACTGGAGCGATCCGCGGCGCGGTTGCGGCGTACAGGCGCCTTTCGTTCTGTCGCCATGATCGAGGCGCGTGAGCCCGGTGCCGACGCAACGCTGGACATCACCGCGCGGGTCACCGAAGAGCGCCCCCGTCGCTTTGGTTTCGGGGGAGAGGTCTCTACCGTCGAGGGCGTATCGCTGAGCGCCTTCTGGATGCATCGCAATCTGCTGGGAGGTGCGGAGCGGCTGCGGTTCGATGCGGAGATCGCGGGCATCGGCGGCGACACCGGCGGGACCGACTTTCGTGTTGGTGCCCGCTTTGACCGTCCCGCGACCTTCAACGAGGACACCGGGCTCTACCTTCTGGCCGAGATCGAGCAGCAGGACGAGGTCAATTTCTTCTCGCGGCAGGCCACCATCGGGGCGGGGATCGAACGCATCGCATCGGACGAGCGCAAGTACCGCTTTGGTGTCGCACTGCGCCGGGCCAATACGCGCGATGCCTTTGGCGATAACCAGTATGCGCTTTTCATGGTGCCCGCGGGCGCGACCTTTGACTACCGGGACACGGCGCTTGATGCGCGGACGGGGTATTACTTCAATGCCGATGTCACTCCTTTTGCGGCCATCTCCGGCGCGGACAACGGGGTGCTGACCCAGCTTGATCTGCGCGCCTACCGGACCTTTGGCGAGACGCGGCCCACGACCATCGCGCTGCGGGGGCAGCTTGGCTCGCTCGTCGGACCGGCCCTGTCAGTGGCGCCCGCGGATTTCCTGTTTTATTCAGGCGGCACCGATACCGTGCGGGGACATGACTATCAGTCGCTCGGTGTGGAGCTGGCGGACGGTCAGCTGGTGGGGGGGCGCTCCTTCATAGGTCTGTCGGCCGAGCTTCGCATGCGCACATCCGGAAACCTTGGCTACGTGGGCTTTCTGGATGCAGGCTATATCGGCGAAGAGGTCTTCCCCGATGGCTCGGGCGAATGGCACAGCGGCGCGGGCGTCGGCCTGCGCTATGCGACGCCGATCGGCCCAATCCGGCTCGATCTTGCGGTGCCCACTTCCGGAGATGACAGCGGCTCCTCACTTCAGGTCTACATCGGCATAGGGCAGGCATTCTGATGCGCAAGATCCTCACCACACTCACCGTCTCGCTGGGTCTTGCCGCAGGGCTCATGCCCGCCGTCGCGCAGGACGAAGACGACGGGGGTTTTCTGACCCGCACCATCGAGGATGCGCTCTCGGGTGCCGGTCGCGAGGTCAACATTGTGGGCTTCGAAGGGGCGTTGAGCTCGCAGGCGTCCTTTGACCGGATGACCATTGCGGATGATGACGGGATATGGCTGACGCTGGAGGATGTGCAGCTCGACTGGAGCCGCCTTGCGTTGTTGCGCGGGCGGCTGGAGGTCGAACGGCTCAGCGCCGCGGTGCTCGATCTGCCGCGCCTGCCGGAGGCGGAGGAGACGGTCGAGATCCCCGATGCAGAGGCCACGCCTTTCGCCCTGCCGGATCTGCCGGTTTCCGTGAATGTAGCGCTTTTCGAAGTGACCCGCATCGTGCTGGGCGAGGACATACTTGGATCGGCGGCGGAACTGGGCGTGCAGGCCAACGCGCGGCTGGACGACGACGGTGCCTTTGTTGACCTCACGGCAAACCGCGTGGACGCAGCCGAGGGCAGCTATGTGGTCAAGGGCAGCTTTGCCCGCGAAACCGCAGAGATCTCGGTCGAGCTGCAACTGGACGAAGAAGCAGGCGGGCTGGTCGGACGCACGATCAACCTGCCGGGGCAACCGGCCATTGATCTGACGGTTCTGGGGGCAGGGCCGCTCGATGATTTTACTGCCGATATCACTCTGGCCACCGATGGCGCGGACCGCGTTGCCGGGCAGGTGGTGCTGAGCGCGCTGCCGGTCGAGACCGAGGGCGCCGCGCCCGACCGCCGCATCCGCGCGGATCTGGGGGGCGACATCACAGCATTGGTTGCCCCGGAGTCGCGCGATTTCTTTGGCACGGACGTCCGGATCGTCGCTGACGCGCTGCTGGCCGCCAGCGGCGCGGTCGATGTGCAGGATTTCAGCCTCGACGCAGAGGCGGTGGATCTGACGGGGGCGGTCCGCCTCAACAGCGATGGTTGGCCGGTGTTCATTGATGTGGACGGCCAGATCGCCCGGGCGGATCAGGCGCCGGTCGTGCTGCCCGGCGGCGGTACGGAAACGGCGGTGCGGTCGGTCACTTTGGATGTAAGCTACGATGCGGCGCAGGGGGATGTACTGCGGGCCGATCTGGATCTGCAGGAGCTGCGTCGTGAGGACGTGGAAGTGGCCCGCGCCCAGATCGTCCTGGACGGCACGTTGCGCGGTGAGCTTGGCACCGTCGGCCGGTTTCTGGGTGATCTGCAACTGACGACGCAAGGCGTTGCACTGACGGATCAGACCCTTGGCGCAGCGGTCGGATCCGACCTTCGGGCATCGGCGCAGATCGACTACACTGAAGCGGAGCCCATCAGGATCACCGGGCTTGCGCTCACAGGCGATGACTACGGTCTCGCGGGCGATCTTATCATCGACGGGCTGGCCGACGGCTTTCCGACCAGGCTGGACCTGGAGGTGACCGCCGAGGATCTGAGCCGCTTTGCCGGGCTCGCGGGCCAGGAACTGGCCGGAGCGGCAGCCTTGACCGTCGCGGGGGACATCACCCCGCTCAGCAGCATGTTCGATCTGCAGATCGACGGTACGACGGATGATCTCGCCATCGGGATCGAACAGGCCGATACGGTGCTCGCCGGTCAAACAACGCTCAGCCTCGGCGCGCAGCGGAGTGAAGCCGGAACCTTCGTGCGGGATCTGACCTTGAACAATGCCGCGGTGGATCTCTCCGGTGATGCCGCGCTGCGCACCGCCGACAGTCAGGTGAGCCTGCGCGCAGGCCTGCGCGATATCGCTCTCGTTTTGCCCGAGTACCAGGGGCCCGTCACGGTCGTGGTCGACGGCACCGAAGACGCCCTGGGCTGGACAGTCGATCTGGAGGCTGATGCGCCCTATGGCAGCCAGCTGAGCGTCGCCGGGCGCGCCACCGGCCCCCAAACCGACGTGCGCTTTGATCTCGCGGTGCCGCAGGTGCAATCTTTCGTGGAACAGGTGCAAGGCCCTCTCAACGCAACCGGCCGGGTCTGGCTGACCGGCGATGGCTACTCTGTCGATGTGGATGCCGCAGGTCCCTATGAAAGCTTGCTGAGCGTCGCAGGAGTAGCGACCGGGCCTGGCACCGATGTAACATTCACGCTGTTCATGCCAGAGGTGCAGGCGCTGTCGCCGAGCGTGCAGGGGCCGTTGAATGCCGAAGGTCGGGTCTGGCTGAGTGACGCGGGCTACAATGTCGATGTGGATGCGGGCGGCCCGTTCGGCAGCGCGGTCAGCGTGGCAGGGCTTGCAACCGGGCCCGAAGCTGCGGTGCAGTTCTCCGCGGCCCTGCCCGATCTCGGTGTCTTCGTGCCCCAGATCCGCGGGCCGTTCTCCATCGAAGGCGATGCTGACCGCGAAGGTACCGGCTGGCGGATTGATACCGTCGCGCAGGGGCCCGCCGGGACTGACGCGACAATCGCCGGACTGGTGGAGGAGAACGGAACGCTCGATCTAGACGTTGCGGGATCCCTGCCCCTTGGCCTCTCCGAGCCGTTCCTGTCGCCCCGCAGCCTGACAGGGCAGGCGCGGTTTGACCTTGCCGTGCAGGGCCCCCCCTCGCTGGAGGCGGTCTCGGGCCGGATCACGACCAATGGCGCGCGTTTTGCAGCGCCCAACCTGCGGCTGAGTCTCACCGATCTGGACGCAACCGTTGATATCAACGCAGGCCGTTTGCGCATCGACGCGGAGACCGAAACTGACAGCGGTGGGCGGATCACCGCAGCGGGCACGCTGGCGCTGTCCTCTCTCGCCGCCGATCTGCGCGTGGCGCTCAATCAGGTGGGCGTGGCGGATCCGCGCCTCTACTCCACGGTGCTGGACGGCAACATCACCGTCAACGGCCCGCTGACGGGGGGCGCACGGATCGCGGGCACTATTGACGTGGGCGAGACGCTGGTGACAGTCCCGTCATCGGGGCTCACCAGTATCGGTGAAATCCCCGATATCCGCCACGTAGGCGCGCCTGCCGCGGTCACAACGACCCGCCGCCGCGCCGATGTGATACCGGAGCCGCAGTCGGGCGGCGGTGGCACCGCGCGGCCCTATCCGCTGGCCCTCCAGATCAACGCGCCGCGCGCGATCTTTGTGCGGGGTCGGGGGATTGATGCTGAACTGGGCGGGGCCTTGCGGATCACCGGCACCACCAATCGTGTCATCTCCGCGGGTCAGTTCGATCTGGTGCGCGGACGTCTCGATATCCTCGGGCGCCGGTTCGACCTCGATGACGGGTCAATCCAGTTTCAGGGGGATCTGGTCCCCTACATCCGCTTTGTCACCTCCAGCCCGACGGAAAGCGGTTCCGCGGGCGTGATCCTCGAAGGCCCCGCAAACGCGCCCGATGTCTCCTTCGTTGCGACCCCGGATGCGCCGGAGGATCAGGTGCTGTCGCAACTGCTCTTTGGCCGT
Organism: uncultured Roseobacter sp.; assembly: GCF_947496515.1. Lineage (GTDB taxonomy): Bacteria > Pseudomonadota > Alphaproteobacteria > Rhodobacterales > Rhodobacteraceae > Roseobacter. The sequence continues at coordinate 39,097 of NZ_CANMDB010000011.1, forward strand.
GACATCAGCGAAATCTCCGCGCTGCAGGCACTGCAACTGGCAAATGCGGTCGCCGTGCTCGCGGGACGACAGGGCAACGACCTGATCGGCAACCTGAGGCAGGGCTTCGGCCTCGATGATCTTGACGTGACCACGACAGAGGATGGCCAGGCTGCCGTCCGCGCAGGCAAATACATCAGCGAAAACGTCTATACGGATGTCACGGCCAGCAGCGGCGGGACGGAACTGTCGATCAACCTGGATGTGACCGAATCGCTCACCGCCCGTGGGTCCCTGGAGCAGGATGGCAATACGGCTCTGGGCATCTTCTTCGAGCGGGACTACTGACGCCAAACGCATCTCTCAGAGGTATCGGCAACCAAAAGAACCGCAGTCCGCCTCTGTCCGTCTCGGACGCTCGCGATCTGAGCCGCCCAGCGTTCCCGGACATCCGGTGGAATATCGGCTCCGCCAGCCATGCTGCTGTCAGAAAAAGACCCACTGTCTCAGCGCGGATGCGCGCAAGGGCAGTGGGCTTTCGACACCGCCGACCCAATCCTTTCTGACACCCCCCCCCCACCACAAAGCTACGACCGCCTAACTCGCGCCACCCTGCTCTTTCATCTTGCCAAATAAACTCAAATCGCACCCGCGGCACCCGCACACCGCCGGTGGCAGGGCGCAACCCGAACCATTCAACCCTTGTTCATGCGGTTGTCGATCAGATCCTCCACAACTTCCGGATCCGCAAGTGTGGAGGTATCGCCAAGCGCGCCGAAATCATCCTCTGCGATCTTGCGCAGGATGCGCCGCATAATCTTGCCAGAGCGCGTCTTTGGCAGGCCCGGCGCCCATTGGATCAGATCGGGCGAGGCAATGGGGCCAATCTCCGACCTCACCCAGCCACGCAGCTCCTTGCGCAACGCCTCGGTGGGGGTCTGCCCGTTCATCAAGGTGACATAGCAATAGATCCCCTGACCCTTGACCGGATGTGGATAGCCCACGACAGCGGCTTCGGCCACAGCGGCATGGGCTACCAGTGCACTTTCCACTTCCGCCGTGCCCATCCGGTGCCCGGAGACGTTGATCACGTCGTCCACACGCCCCGTGATCCAGTAATCGCCATCCGCATCGCGGCGGCAGCCATCCCCGGTAAAGTAATATCCGGCGTAGTCGCTGAAATAGGTCTTTTCAAACCGCGCGTGATCTCCCCAGACCGTGCGCATCTGACCGGGCCAGCTGCCCGCGATACACAAAACCCCCTCGACCCCGTTGCCCTCGATGATCTCGCCCGAGGCTGGCTCCAGCACCACAGGCTCAATGCCAAAGAAAGGCTTCATCGCTGCCCCCGGTTTCGTCGCATGGGCGCCGGGCAGGGGCGTCATCAGATGCCCGCCCGTCTCGGTCTGCCACCATGTGTCCACGATGGGGCAGCGACCCTTGCCGACGACGTCGTTGTACCAGGTCCAGGCCTCCGGATTGATGGGTTCGCCCACCGTGCCAAGTACCCGGAGGTTGCTGAGATCGGCACCTTCGACAAAGCTGTTGCCTTGCCCCATCAGTGCGCGGATAGCTGTGGGAGCCGTATAGAACTGGGTCACTTTGTGCTTTTCGCAGACCTGCCAAAAGCGGCTGGCATCGGGGTAAGTGGGCACACCCTCGAACATGATCGTGGTCGCGCCATTGGCCAGCGGCCCGTAGACGATGTAGCTGTGCCCGGTGACCCAGCCCACATCCGCCGTGCACCAGAAGACATCGCCCTCGTGGTAGTCAAAGGTGATCTCATGGGTCATGGCAGCATAGACCAGATAGCCGCCGGAAGTATGGACCACCCCCTTCGGCTGACCCGTCGATCCGGAGGTATAAAGAATGAACAGCGGATCCTCCGCCGCCATCTCTTCGGGCGGGCAATCGTCGCTGACCGTCTCAGCCGCCTCGTGCAGCCAGGTGTCCAACCCATCGCGAAAGGCCACCTGCTGGCCGGTGCGGCGCACGATCAGGCATTTCACGTCATCGGTGTCATGCAAGAGCGCCTGATTGACGTTGTCCTTGAGGTTGGTCACACGCCCACCCCGCGGTGCGCCATCGGCGGTGATCACCAGCTTGGCGTCGCAGCCGTTGACCCGCGCGCCGAGTGCGTCGGGGGAGAAGCCTGCGAAAACGATGGAATGAATGGCGCCGATCCGCGCGCAGGCCAGCATGGCATAAGCCGCCTCGGGGATCATGGGCAGGTAGATCACGACCCGATCGCCTTTGCCGATCCCGAGGGACTTCAGCACATTCGCCATGCGACACACCTCGCGGTGCAGATCGCGGTAGGTGATGTGCTGCGCGCCATCGGCGGGGTCGTCCGGCTCCCAGATGATGGCGGTCTGGTCGCCGCGCGTCTCCAGATGCCGGTCGATGCAGTTGGCAGCAACGTTCAGCGTACCATCCCCGAACCAGCGGATCGCTACCTGGCCCAGGGTAAAGTCCACGTCGCTCACCTCGGTGAAGGGCTTGATCCAGTCAATCCGGCCGGCCTCATTACGCCAAAAGCCATCGCTATCAGCCATCGAGGCGGCGTACATCTGATCGTATGTTCCGGCATCCACATGGGCGCTGGCGGCCATCTTTTCGGATGGCGGATGGGTTTTCCCGGCTGGTGCGGTCTCGGTCATGATGGCTCCTCCCACGGATCTTGGTCTTCTTTTCGGCGAGCTTAGCGTATCTCCCTGCGTGATCAATCGGCCTTTGGTGCCGGGTCCCGGGCCCGCTCCGCGCGCGGACCTAACACTTGCGGTTTACCGCGGCGCGCGGTCGTTTGCCTGACAGAGCCTTTGCAGGCATCGTTTACCGGGGTGGCTTTGAGGGCTTGGCAGTCACCGCCGCCTTGGGTAGCCTCGCGCCAAGTGCGTCCACAGTGAGGCGTGCAAAATGGGAGAAATCATATGAAGAAGTATCTGTCCGGCGCCGCCGTTGCGGCGATCAGCTTTGCCTTCGTGTCCGAAGCCGCAGCCACCGAGTGGAACGTGTCCGTCTGGGGCAAGCGCCGCGCCTTCACCGAACACGTGGAAAAACTGGCCGAGCTTGTGTCCGAGAAGACGGACGGCGAATTCACCATGAACGTCAGCTACGGCGGGCTCAGCAAGAACCGCGAAAACCTCGACGGCATCTCCATCGGCGCCTTTGAGATGGCGCAGTTCTGTGCGGGCTACCACCCCGACAAGAACCGCGTGATCACCGTGCTGGAACTGCCATTCCTCGGCGTGGAAAACCTGGAGCAGGAGGTGGCCGTGTCTGCCGCCGTCTACGCGCATCCTGCCGCCACGGAAGAGATGGCGCAGTGGAATGCCAAGCTGCTGATGACCTCGCCCATGCCGCAGTACAACATCGTCGGCACAGGTGAGCCGCGTGACGAGCTTTCCGAGTTCGACGGCATGCGCGTGCGCGCCACGGGCGGTCTGGGCGAGGCGTTCAAGGCCGTGGGTGGTGTGCCCACCTCCGTCACCGCGACCGAAGCCTATCAGGCGATGGAGGGCGGTGTCGTGGACACGGTCGCCTTTGCTCAGCACGCACATCTGAGTTTTGGCACGATCAACCAGGCGGATTGGTGGACGGCCAACCTCAACCCCGGCACGGTAAACTGTCCGGTGGTGGTCAACATCGACGCCTACGAGTCGCTCTCTGATGCGCATCGCGAGGCGCTGGACAGCTCCGTCTCCGAGGCCATTGATCACTATCTGGCAAATTACGCCGAGCTGCTGGACCGCTGGGACGCGGTGCTCGAAGAGAAGGGCGTGCAGAAGGTCGAGATCGCACCAGAAACCATCGAAGAGTTCCGCGCGGCGGCCGCTGTGCCCGCACGCGATGCGTGGATCGAGAGCATGGAAGCGCAGGGCCTGCCGGGTCAGGAGCTCTATGATCTGGTGGTCAGCACGCTCGAAGAGGCCAAGGGCGGCAGCTGATCCCACCCGGTCGGGGCCGCGCGTGATCGCGGCCCCTGACATTTCCCTGTTTTCAGATCAGAAGGGGGCAGAGCGATGGCAGGATCTGCAGCCGTGCTCGAAGATTCCAGCGTGCTCAGCCGCCTGGACCGTGCGTTGTTGCCGGTCGAACGCCTGTGTGCCCTGCTCAGCGGGATCGCCATTTTCTCGCTAATGTTCCTCGCGGTCTACTCGGTGACGGGGCGCAAGTTCTTTGGCTCGCCCCTGGCGGGCTATGTGGATTACATCGAGGCGGCCATGCCGATCATCGCGATCATGGGCATCTCCTACGTGCAGCGCGACGGCACTCACGTCCGGATGGATATGCTGGTCAGCGCGCTGCGCGGCCGTGTGCTGTGGTTTTTCGAACTGGTCTCCGTCTTGCTGATCCTGGTGCTGATCGCAGCGCTGACCTGGGGGGCTTGGGATCATTTCGATCGCTCCTTTGACTGTGCGCGCCCCCTCTGCAGTCGCGACAGCTCCATCGACATCGGGCTGCCGATCTGGCCGTCGAAACTGGTCGTACCCATTGCCTTCGGGGTGCTGTGCCTGCGGCTCATGCTGCAGGCCTGGGGCTACGGTCGGGCTCTCGTGCTGGGGCTGGAGAACCCTGTCGCAGTGCCTCTGAACCTCTCCGTCGCCGAACAGGCGCGGCTGGAAGCCGAAGCGCTGGACGGGGCTGATTGATGGAACCTATTGAAATCGGCCTGTGGGTCAGCGCGGGCCTGTTGGTCTTTGTCGTTCTGGGCATGCGGGTGGCCTTCGCCGCGGGGCTTGCGGGCTTTGTTGGTCTCGTCTGGCTGCGTTGGAACGGGTTCGATTATGACCCAGAGCGGTTCTGGAAAGCGGTCGAGATCAGCGTCAAGGTTGCGGGGCTGACACCGCATTCAAAGGTATCCGCACAGGTGCTCAGCCTGATCCCTGTCTTTATCCTGATCGGCTATCTGGCCTACTACGCCAAGCTGACCACGGCGCTCTTTACCGCCGCCAAACGCTGGATTGCGTGGGTGCCGGGCGGGCTTGCCGTGTCCACCGTATTCGCCACCGCAGGCTTTGCCGCAGTCTCGGGCGCGTCTGTCGCTACGGCAGCAGTATTTGCGCGCATCGCCATCCCGGAGATGCTCAAGATCGGCTATAACAAGCAGTTCGCCGCGGGTGTGGTGGCCGCGGGCGGCACGCTGGCCTCGCTGATCCCGCCGTCGGCCATCCTGGTGATCTACGCCATCATCGTGGAGCAGGACGTGGGCAAACTGCTGCTGGCGGGCTTCCTGCCGGGCATGTTCTCTGCCGTGGTCTACGCCGCACTGATCATCGGCATCGCGGTGATCTTCAAGACCGTCGGCCCGCCCGTGGGCGGGTTCACCTGGCGCGAGCGGTTCGAGGCGCTGCCGCCCGCGCTGCCCATTTTGGCGGTGGTCGTGATCATCATCTTCTTTGTCTATAACCCTTTTGGCGATGCCTGGGGCACACCGACCGAAGGCGGCGCCATCGGGGCCTTCATCATCTTTGTCATGGCTCTGCTGCGGGGCATGCGCTGGCCGCAGCTCAAAAGCGCGCTGCTGGATACGGCGAAGCTGACTGTGATGATCTTTTCGATCATCTGGGGCGTGCTGATCTACGTGCGGTTCTTGGGATTTGCCGAGCTTCCGGATGCTTTTGCAGCCTGGATCACCGGGCTGGAGATGTCGCCCATGCTGATCCTCGTGTGCATCCTGCTGGCCTACGCCGTGCTGGGCATGTTCATGGATGCCATCGGAATGCTGCTCCTGACGCTGCCGGTGGTCTACCCGGCGGTTATGGCGCTCAACGGGGGCGAGTTTGTCAGCGCGGCGGACAGCGCGTTCGGCATGTCCGGGCCGATGTGCGCGATCTGGTTCGGCATTCTGGTGGTGAAGATGGCGGAGTTCTGCCTGATCACACCGCCGATCGGCCTGAACTGCTTTGTGGTGGCTGGCGTGCGCGATGACCTGACCGTGCAAGACGTCTTCAAGGGGGTCACACCCTTCTTCATCGCCGACGGGGTGACAATTGCCCTGCTGGTGGCCTTCCCGGGCATCGTGCTGTTTCTGCCGTCTCTTGCGGGTTAGTAGGGCAAGCCCACGTAGTTCTCGGCCAGGGCTTTCTGCGCGGCATCGCTATCGCGCAAAAAGGCGAGTTCCGCCTGCTGGATGCGCAGATCGAAGGCCGATTGATCGGGATAGCGGTGCATGAGCGAGGAGAACCACCAGCTAAAGCGCTCCGCTTTCCAGACCCGGGCCAGCGCCCGTTCCGAATAGTGATTCAGCCCCTCCGAGGCGCCGTCCAGATAGTGCTGGCACAGACCGTCAAACAGGTAGTGAACATCCGAGGCGGCGGTGTTCAGCCCCTTGGCGCCCGTAGGCGGCACGATGTGGGCCGCGTCTCCGCAGAGAAACAGCCGCCCCCACTGCATCGGTTCGGTCACGAAGGACCGGAGGGGTGCGATGGATTTCTCCACCGAAGGGCCGGTGACAAGCGTGTCGGCCTGCTCGGCGGGGATGCGGCGGCGCAGCTCGTGCCAGAAGGCGGTATCGGTCCAGTCTTCGGGCTTATCGGCCATGCTGCACTGGATGTAATAGCGTGACAGCTGGGGGTTGCGCATCGAACACAGGGCAAAGCCGCGCGATGAATTGGCGTAGATGAGCTCGTCGTTGACAGGAGGGGTTTCGCTCAGCACGCCGAGCCAGCCGAAGGGATAGACCTTTTCGTATTCCTGCCGTACCTCCGCAGGGATCGAGCGGCGGCTGACCCCGTGAAATCCGTCACACCCAGCGATGAAATCGCAATCGATGCGCTGGTCGCTGCCACCGTGCTGAAAGGTGACGAACGGGGCGTCCCGGTCGGCATCGTGGATCTCCACCGCGTCCACCTCATGCAGGATCTTTGCGCCAGCAGCGTCCCGCGCCGCATAAAGGTCGCGGGTCACTTCGGTCTGTCCATAGAGCATGACGGATTGGCCGGTATGTTTGGCGAAATCGACCCGAAACAGCGTGTCACCCTGCGCGATCAGCGTGCCCGTGTGGGGGATGCCCTCTGTCCGCATGCGCGCGTCCACGCCCGCGCGGGTCATCAGATCGACCATCCCCCGCTCCAGCACACCCGCTCGGATCCGGCTGAGGACATAGGCGCGGGTCTGGCGTTCCAGCACCACGCTGTCGATCCCTTTTGTGTAGAGCAATTGTGACAGCAGCAGGCCCGATGGCCCGCCACCGACAATCACGACCTGCGTTCGCATAGGGTCCCCCGGTTTGGCGCCCGCAGGATAGGAGATGCGCTGATTTTGGCAATGGAGGCGGGTGCGGATTATTGAGCGTGACTGATACGATCAGTGCGTCTCCAATCAGTGTTGGCGTCGCGAATACTAGTTCCAACTGTGCAGAATGCCTGAAAAACGCTCCGCCTCAATATGCTTATCGGAAATCTGATAAGTCAGGGTGGCGCTGACCTACTCAATGAAAATATTTCAATATCAATAAGTTGATATATTCCTGCGGCAAAGAGCACGATGGTCTGCGCTGTTGACTCAGGGAGGATACACCAACTCTCATAATAATTGGGTGAAACACGATGCGGGGGTAAGAGTGGATATCCAAGGCGCTTCGACGGCAGGCCACTGCAGCAGTGCTGTAGGCATTTCGCAGTGAGCACCGCCGCGGTCCATGCTGATCTGATCCTTCAGGGTGGCAAGGTGTGGCGTGGGCTCGGGCTGGGCTGCGCAGAGGCCATTGCGTTCTGGGGCGGCAAGGTGCTGGCGACCGGAACCGATATTGAGATTGCCGGGCTGATCGGGCCTGATACCCGGGTCGAGGTTCTGGACGGTCGCTTGGTCGTGCCGGGGCTGAACGACGCGCATATGCATCTGATCCCTTACGGCACGGCCATGGCCGAGGTCGATCTGAGACCAGCGGCGGCGCCGACGCTGGATGCCCTGCTGGCGGCTGTGCGGGAGCGGGCAGCGCACCTTGGCCCCGGAGACTGGGTGATCGGGCGCGGGTATGATCACTTCAAGCTGGACTTGGGGCGCCATCCCTACCGAGAAGAGTTGGATACTGCGGCCCCGGAAAACCCTGTCTACATCGTGCGGACGGATGGGCATCTGGCGGTCGCCAATTCGCGCGCGCTGACACTTGCAGGCATTGACGAAGAGACGCCGTCGCCGCCCGGCGGGCTGATCGAACGGCAAAACGGCAAGCTGACCGGTCTGGTGGCCGAGACGGGGCGCGAGCCCCTGATGCAGGTCTTGCCTGCGGCATCGGTCGAGGATCTGGTCGGCAGTATCGAGCGCGGTGGTGCGGATCTTTTGTCCCGCGGTATCACATCGTGCATGGAGGCGGCGGTGGGCATCCGCGACGGCTGGACCGAGATGCTGGCCTACCAGATGGCGCACCGCACGGGGCGCCTGCCCCTGCGGGTCTATGCGACGCTCATGGGCGACAAGACCCGGTCCATCCTGCCGAACTGCATAGAGGCGGGGATGATCTCGGGCGGCGGGGACGACATGTTTCGGATCGGCCCGGTGAAGATCTTTACCGATGGCTCGGCCGGGGGGCGGACAGCGGCCATGACCCGGCCCTATCTGGGCGGCGATACGGAGGATCTGGGCCTGCTCTGCCTTGAGGACGCCGAGGTCCGCGAGATGGTGCTGGACGGGCACCGGCGCGGGTTCCGCTTTGCCATTCACGCCATCGGGGATGCGGCCATTGATCAGGTACTGGATGCGCTCGAGGCGGCACTGATCGACACGCCAGACCCGGGACGACGCCACCGGATCGAGCATTGCGGCTGGCTGCGCCCGGATCAGATGGCGCGGATGGCGTCGGCGCATATCCTGCCCGCGCCGCAGCCCGCGTTTCTCTATTATTTCGGCGATCTCTACCTGACGCTGCTGGAGGCCGAGCGGGTCGCGGCGAGCCACCCCATGCGGGACTGGATCGAGGCGGGGCTGCACCCGAGCGCCAGCACCGATTGTCCGGTGGTGGAGATCGACCCGCTGGCGAACCTCTACACGATGGTGACGCGCAAGACCGAACGGGGCACGGAGATTGGCGCGGATCAGGCGCTGAGCATCGAAGAAGCGCTCGATGCCTATACCCGTGCCTCGGCCTACGCTGCGCATGAAGAAGACATCAAGGGGTGTCTGGTTGCGGGGCAGCTGGGCGATGCGGCGGTTTTCGACACGGATTTTCTGACCTGTGCGCCCGAAGACATCCTGTCGGCGCGCTGTGATCTGACGGTGCTGGGTGGTCGCGTGGTGTTCGAGGCGACGGGGGCGGCCGGATGATAGACCAGATCCTGAGACGGCTGCTGATTTCCATTCCGGTGCTGTTCGGCGTGCTCTTTCTGGGCTTCGGGTTGCTGGTGCTGGTGCCGGGCGATCCGGCCATCGTGATGGCGGGACCTACGGCCACGCCAGAGATTGTAGCCGCGATCCGGACGGAGATGGGGCTGGATGATCCGGTGCTGGTACAGTTCGGCACCTACCTCGGTCGGGTGCTGCAGGGGGATCTGGGCCGCTCGCTGATTTCCAACAAGACGGTGATTTCGGAGCTGGGGGCCGCCATTGGACCTACGGCGGAGCTGATGTTCGCGTGCCTCATCTGGTCGGTGCCGCTGGGGATCGGGCTGGGCACGCTGGCCGCCGTCAGCCGCGGCTCGATCATTGACCGGGCGATCATGGCCATCTCCGTGGCGGGTGTGTCGCTGCCGATCTTCTTTATCTGTCTGATGATGATCCAGTATCTGGGCGTGCAATGGCGGCTTTTGCCCTTCATCGGTCGGGGCGGGCCGCTCTGGACGCTGGAGGGGATCCGCCACATCGCGCTGCCCGCCTTGTCACTGGGGGCAATCTTTATCGGACCGGTGGCGCGGATGACACGGTCTTCGGTGCTGGAGGTGCTGAAGCTCGATCATGTGCGCACGGCGCGCGCCAAGGGTCTGTCGGAGACGCGGGTGATCCTGCGCCACGGGCTGCGCAACGCGCTCATTCCAGTAGTGACGCTGATCGGGCTGCAGGTGGGCTATCTGCTGGGCGGGGCCGTGGTCACGGAAAGCATCTTCTCCTTTCCGGGCATCGGGCGGTTGGCGGTGGGAGCGATCCTGTCGTCGGATTTTCCCTTGGCGCAGGGGACCATTCTGGTGCTGGCGCTTGGGTTTATCCTGATCAACATGATCGTGGACATTCTTTACTCGCTCCTCGATCCGCGGGTGCAGACATGACTGCCGGGGCCCTGCTTGCGACTGCGCCTGCGGCGACACCCGCCCGCCCGGCCATCTTTGCCGCGGAGACGTCATGAGCATTGCGGATCCCGAAGTGCTGGATGCGCCGGCGCCGGTTTTGCCTTGGTGGCAACGGTTGCTGCGGGATCCTGCGGCGCTGGCGGCGGCATTGGTATTGCTGGTTGTGGGGATCTGCGCGGTGGCGGCGCCCGTGATTGCGCCCCACGATCCTTTTGCCAGCTCGCGTGCCATCATGCAGCCACCGGTCTGGGCGGAGCGGGGCGACTGGCTCTATCCGCTGGGCACGGACGGGCAGGGGCGCGACATGCTCTCGCGGCTTTTCTACGGCACGCGGCTGACGCTGATCATCGGGCTTGTCTCAGTTGGGGTGGGCGGCGCGTTCGGGTCACTGATGGGATTGCTCGCAGCTTTTCAGCCAAGGCTGGACCCATGGGTCATGCGCTTTGTGGATGTGATGCTGTCTTTCCCGGCGATCCTGCTGGGGCTGGCGCTGGTCGCTGTCATGGGACCGGGGGCCGTCCCGGTCGTGGTGGCGCTGGCCGTGGCGACGGTGCCGGACTGCGCGCGGATCGCACGATCCATCGCGGTGTCGGTGATGAAGCAGGACTACATGGAGGCGGGCAGGGCGCTCGGGGTGTCCAGCATGACCCTTTTCACGCGGTACCTGCTGGCCAACTGCATCTCGTCGATCATGATCTTCATCTCACTGCGGTTCGGGCAGATCATCCTCATCGGGGCGGCGCTGTCCTTTCTGGGGTTAGGCGCCCGCCCGCCAACGGCCGAGCTGGGGATGATGGCCGCACAGGGCCGCGACTTCCTGCTCTTTGCGCCGCATATCGCCATTATCCCGTCGGTGCTGATCTTCGTGATCGTGCTGGCGGCCAACGTGCTGGGGGACGCGCTGCGCGATGTGCTCGACCCACGGTTACGCTCTTGAAACGGGAACAGGGAAAGGAACTGCCATGAAACGACTATTGATGAGTTCGGCGTTGCTGCTGGTCGGAGGGATCGCACAGGCCGCGGAGATCACGATCCTGCGCGAAGTGGACAGCAACAATTACGATCCGCACAAGACCACCTCGCGGGCTGCCTCCGAGGTCCTGTTCATGATGGGCGACACGCTAGTGAGCCTCGCGCCTGACATGCAGACCATCGACACGGGCGTTGCAGAAAGCTGGAGCGTGTCAGAGGATGGCACGACCTATACGTTCAATCTGCGCCAGGATGTGCAGTTCTGCGACGGCAAGCCGATGACGGCGGCGGATGTGGTCTATTCGATCAACCGCTGGGTGGACCCCGAGACGAAATCGCCCGTGGCGTGGCGCGCAGGCGAGGTAGATAGCGTGACCGCACTCGATGACTACACGGTCGAGTACAAGCTCACGGCGCCTTTCTCGGAGTTGCTCTATCAGCTCACCCAGAGCTTCGGCACAATCATCGATCAGGCCAACGTGGAAGCCCTCGGCGATGATTTCGGAGTGACGGGGTTCAATGGCACGGGCCCCTTCTGCTGGGAAAGCTGGGCGCCGCGGGACCAGATGGTGATCACCAGACACGACGAATACGCCTGGGGTGCGGGCTTTCATGCCAATACCGGACCTGCGTCCATGGACCGGATTACCTGGCAGATCGTACCCGAGGAGAACACCCGCACCGTTGGTGTCATCACCGGTCAGACGCAGGTGACCCAATATGTGCCCTACATCGCGCTGGAGCAGCTCAAGGCCTCGCCCGGGGTTGAGGTGGTGCAGTCGGATCTGGCCTTCTGGACCTATTATATGGGCTTCAAGATCGACAAGGAGACAGTGTCTGACCCCGCTGTGCGTCGGGCCATCAATCTGGCGGTCGATCAGGCGGCGATGTCCGAGGATCTCTTCTTTGGCGTGGTGCAGCCTGCCTATTCCTACGTGAGCCAGGAGGCGCTCGACTGGAATGCGGGCCTCGATGACAAGCTGCTGAAGTTCGATCCGGCGCAGGCCAATGCCATCCTGGATGAGGCAGGCTGGGAAATGGGGGACGATGGTGTGCGGGGCAAGGACGGTGTGCGGCTGGCACCGACAGCCTATGTCTTTGCGGGCTCAACCTGGGGCAAGATCTCCGAAGCGGTGCAGGCCTACCTGCGCGAGATCGGCGTGGACATGCAGATCCAGGCGTTTGACGCGACGGTGGCCTGGGGCAAGCTCGCCACGCAGGAATTCGATATGTATGGGATGTCGTTTCCCTACGTCTCGTCGGGCGATGCGCTGAACCTCTATTTCCGGTCACAGAACGCGCCCAGCCCGAACCGGATGAACTGGATCGACGACAAGACCGATGCACTGCTGCTGGCCGGGGCCACGTCGGTCACCGACGAGGGGCGCGCGGAAGCCTACGGCGAAGTGCTGGAGATGGTGCATGATGCCGCCGTGTGGCTGCCGCTCTACCACGAGCCGATGGTGATCGCCCAGTCCACCGATCTGGAGACCGTGGTGCCGCATAATATCTACGGTGCCGGGCTCTATAAGGGCTTGGATCTCAAGTACAAAGAGTAAGCCACCGACCAAGACCGGGGGCTCGATAAGCTGGCCCCCGGACCTGACCTGAAAGGACCGTTATGGCTGTCACCGTTATCCGAAATGTCGCCTGGATCGTGGCCTATGACCCGCAGACCGGCAGCCACCGGTATCTGCGCGACGGGGATGTGGCGTTTGAGGGCGACAGCATCTTGCAGGTGGGTGGCACCTATGAGGGACCGGTGGAGACCGAGATTGACGGGCGCAATCGTCTGGTGTCGCCGGGGCTGGTGAATATCCACTCCCACCCGTCCAGCGAGGCGATGAACAAGGGAATGCTCGACGAGTTGGGCAGCCCGCGACTGGGGATGTCCTCGCTCTATGAATTCATGCCGCTGTTCCGCCCCGATGATGAGGGGCGGAGGGCTTGCGTCGAGGTGACCTATTCGGAGCTGCTGCTGTCCGGCGTCACCACGCTGGTGGATCTGTCGGTGGCCTGGGACGGCTGGGTGGAGACCTTTGCGGCCTCTGGGCTGCGCGGTGTGGTCTCGCCCATGTACCGCTCGGCGCGGTGGTACACCGACAACGGCCATGTGGTGAATTATGACTGGGAAGGTGACGGCGGGCGCGCCGCGATGGAGGAGGCGGTGGGCGTGATCGACGCCGCCATCGCCCATCCGTCGGGGCGGCTGTCCGGCATGGTGTCGCCCAGTCAGATCGACACCTGCACGCCGGAGCTGATCGCTGACAGCTTTGCGCTGGCGCAGGAGCGTGGGTTGCCCTTCCAGATCCATGCCGCGCAGTCGGTGGTGGAATTTCACGAGATCACGCGCCGCCATGGGGTGACCCCGTTGGAGTGGCTGGACAGCCTGGACGTCCTGAAGCCGGGCGCGATCATCGGGCACGGGATCTTTCTCAACGATTATGGCCATGTCTTCTGGCCCCAGGCGGCGGATTTCGAGCTGCTGCAAGGCTCGGGCGCTGCGGTGGCCCACTGTCCGACCGTTTTTCAGCGTCGCGGCATCACGATGAACACCGTGGGGCGCTATATCCGCGGCGGGATCCCGGTGGGCATCGGAACGGACACCTACCCTCACAACATGCTCGAAGAGCTGCGCAACGCGCTCTACCTCAGCCGTGTGACGGCGAAGGATCCCTACGATCTGCGAACCTCCGACATTTTTGATGCGGCGACCCTGGGTGGCGCGCGGATCCTCGGGCGGGATGACATCGGGCGGCTGACCCCGGGGGCCAAGGCGGATCTGTTTCTTGCCGATATCACCGATCCGGCGATGATGCCACTCCGCGATCCGCTGCGCTCCTTGATCTATGTGGCGGCTGAACGGGCGGTGCGGGATGTCTTTGTGGACGGGCGTGCAGTGGTCACCGATGGCAAGGTCGCGGCCTTTGATCTGCCCGACGCGCTGGCCCGGTTGGAAGCGGCGCAGCGGCGCGCTGAGGTAGCTTTCCAGGCGCTCGACTTCGCCGAAAGGCGCCACGATGAAGCCTCTCCCTACGTATATAGCGCGCCATGAACGACGCGGCCCCCTTGCTGGAGGTACGGCATCTGCAGGTGGATTTCCACGTGGGCGGCACGGTGCAGCGCGCGGTGCAGGGGGTGTCGTTTTCCGTCGCGCGGGGCCGGACGCTGGGCGTCGTGGGCGAATCCGGGTGCGGGAAATCAGTGACGTCGCTGTCGATCATGCGGCTGGTGCCGCAACCACCAGGACAGTACGCGGGCGGTCAGATCCTCTTTGACGGTGACGACTTGCTGAGCCTGCCGGAGCGCAGGATGCGCGATTTGCGCGGCGGGCGCATCGGCATGATCTTTCAGGAACCGATGACCTCGCTCAACCCCGTTTACACCTGCGGCGCACAGATCGTGGAAAGCCTGTCCGTGCATTCGGGTCTCAAGGGCAAGGCCGCGCGGGAGCGCGCGATTGAACTGCTGGATCTCGTGGGGCTGCCCTCGCCCGCCTCCCGCGTCGATGACTACCCGCACCAGCTCTCCGGTGGTCAGCGACAGCGGGTGATGATCGCACTGGCCTTGTGCAATGATCCCGATCTGCTGATCGCGGATGAGCCAACCACCGCGCTCGATGTGACGATCCAGGCACAGATCCTCGATCTGATGGGGAACCTGCGCGAACGCACGGGGGCTGCTGTGATGCTCGTCACTCATGATCTTGGGGTGGTCGCGCAGACCTGCGACGACGTGGTGGTGATGTATGCGGGCCGCGTGGTGGAACAGGCGCCGACAGCGGCGCTTTTTGCCGATCCGCAGCATCCCTATACGGTCGGGCTGATGGCTGCTGTCCCGCGCATCGACGCCGCCGCCGGGCGGCTGGCGACCATTCCGGGGTCGGTCCCGCCGCCGTGGATCGAGGCCAAGGGCTGCCGCTTTGCCTCGCGCTGCCCGCTGGCGGACACGCGGTGCCGGGCGGAGAGCCCACCGCTGCGCGATCTCTCCGCCGGGCACCACGTCGCCTGCTGGAAAGCGCCGATCGAGGCCGCCGCATGAGCCAGATGCTCGAAGTCCGCAACCTGACCAAGCATTTTCCCGTGCGCCGTGGCGTGCTGCGCCGGGTCATCGGCAAGGTGCAGGCCGTCAACGACGTCAGCTTTGACGTCGCCAAGGGGGAGACGCTTGCCATCGTCGGCGAATCCGGGTGCGGCAAATCTACCATTGGGCGGGCGCTGTTGCGGCTGACCCCGCCCACCGCCGGCAGCGTGCGGCTGAACGGAGAGTATGTGCTGACCCTTCCCACAGCAGAGATGCGCAAGATCCGGCGGCAGATGCAGATCATCTTTCAGGACCCCTATGCCTCGCTCAATCCGCGGATGACCGTGGCCGATACGCTGGCCGAGCCGTTGCTGCTGCACGGGCTGGCTACGCCTGCTGATGTACAGGACAAGCTGGCAGCGCTGCTGGAGACCTGCGGTCTGCAACCCTGGCACGCCGGGCGCTATCCGCATGAGTTCTCGGGCGGTCAGCGGCAGCGCGTGGGCATCGCGCGCGCGCTGGCGACCCGGCCCCAGCTGATCGTCTGTGACGAGCCGGTCTCGGCGCTCGATGTCTCCGTGCAGGCGCAGATCGTCAATCTGTTGTGCGATCTGCAGCAGGAATTCGGGATCGGCTATGTCTTTATCAGCCATGATTTGGCAGTGGTGCGGCACATGGCGCGGCGGGTGGCGGTCGTCTATCTGGGTCGCATTGTGGAGGAAGCGCCGGTCGCGACACTCTTTGCCACGCCACGGCATCCCTACACGCGGTCCCTGATCGCCGCGGCACCGCGGCCCGATCCGCGGCAGAAAACCGCGCGCGCGCCTGTGCAGGGGGATCTGCCGTCGGCGCTGGCGCCGCCGCCCGGCTGCGCGTTTCACCCGCGATGTCCCATGGCAGAGGCGCGGTGCCGGACCGAACGCCCGGAGTTGCGCCTTTTGGGTGACACCAAAGTGGCCTGTCATTTTGCGGATGAAACCCCGGTGGCGTCGACGCAAAGTGACAGTGCGGCCTCAGACCTGTTGCAGCAAAGGCTGGCGGTGTTGGAGGCCGCGCGCGCAACGAAATGCCACGAGAAGGAACCTGCATGAGCCAAGATCTGAGCCCGCCCAAAGAGATGAACGGGGCCGAATCCGTCGTCCGCAGCCTGCATGGCGCCGGCGTGGAGGTCTGTTTTGCAAACCCCGGCACATCAGAGATGCAGTTTGTCGATGCGCTTGACCGCACGGGGCTGATGCGCTGCGTGCTGGGGCTGTTCGAGGGGGTTGTGACGGGGGCGGCGGATGGCTACGCGCGGATGGCGGGCAAACCGGCGGTGACTCTGCTGCATCTGGCGCCGGGCCTGGCCAATGGCGGGGCCAACATGCACAACGCCCGGAAGGGGCGCTCGCCAATGGTCAACCTTGTGGGCGATCACGCGGTCCGGCACCGCGGCTATGACGCACCGCTGACCGCGGATGTGGAAGGTGCGGCGCGCCCCTTCTCCGACTGGGTGCGGACGGCCAGCAGTGCCGAAGGCTTTGCAGCGGATGCCATGGATGCCCTCGCTGCCGCGCAATCCTACCCCAACAAGGTGGCTACGCTGATCGCGCCAGCGGATCTCGGCTGGGACCCGGGCGGCGTGGTCGCGCCGCCGCCCATGGCCGCGACGCCGGTACCGCCTGTGCCCGAAGATGTACGTAAAGCAGCCGAGATGCTCGGGCCGGAGACGGTACTGCTGGTGAGCGGCAGTGTCCTGGCCGATCCGCAGGCGGTGGCCAGGCTGCACGGGATTGCCGCACAAACGGGCGCCCGGGTGCTCGCGCCCACGTCCAACCGCCGGTTTGACCGGGGTGCCGGGCGCGCGGGCATCGCCAAGGTGCCTTATCCGATTAACCTGGCACTTGAGACGCTGGCGCCTTTCACCCGCGCCGTGCTGATCGAGACGGTGCCGCCTGTGGCTTTCTTTGCGTATCCCGGACGCCCCAGCCTCTTGCTGCCCGAAGGCTGCGAGGTGCTCAACCTTGCGGGCACCGATGGCGATGGACCCGCCGCAGTGGCTGCACTGGCCACCGAGCTTGGGGCTACCCCTCACGTGCCCGAAGCGACCCTGCCGCCTGTGCCACAGCCCGGCCCGATCCGGCACGAGACCATCGCGGCGGCCATCGCCCATGCGCTGCCGGAGACTGCAATCGTGGTCGATGAAAGCATCACCGGCGGGCGCGACGTGTGGGGGGCCACGCAAGGCGCGGCGCCGCATAGCTGGATCTCGCTCACCGGCGGCGCCATCGGGGACGGCATTCCGCTGGCGCTCGGCGCTGCGGTGGCCTGCCCCGAGAGGCCGGTGCTGACCCTGCAGGCAGACGGCTCCGCCATGTACACCATTCAGGGGCTGTGGAGCCAGGCGCGTGAAGGGGCCAATGTCACCACGCTGATCTTTGCCAACCGCACCTACGAGATCCTTAAGACGGAGCTCTTCGCCGTGGGGGCCAACCCCGGGCGCTCCGCGCTCGATATGCTGGATCTCGACCGACCCAATATCGACTTTACCGCGCTGGCCAAGGGCATGGGCGTGCCTGCGGTGCGCGTGGAATGCGTGGCCGAATTGCAGCGCGCGCTGAGTGCGGCCATGGCCGAACCCGGACCCATGCTGATCGAGGCACTGATGTAGCTGCGCCAACCCGGAATTTAAAACCAAGAAACCAACCAACACGGAGAGACTGATGAGAAAGACACCCCTACTGACCGCCGCCCTGTTCTGCACCGCCACCGCCGCTTTTGCGCAGGACAAGACCTATACCGTCGCGCTTGACGGAACCTTTGCGCCCCATGCCATGCCCTCCCTGTCGGGCGGTGTCGAAGGGTTCAACGTGGATCTGGCCAATGAAATTGGCGAGCGGCTGGGGGCCAAGATGGACATCGTCGCGACCCAGTGGTCCGGCATCCTGCCGGGGCTCGCGGCGGGGACCTATGATTTCGTTGTAGCACCCACGACCATCACCGAAGAACGGGCCGAAAACATCCTCTTTTCCGAAGGCTACCTGAACACCGATTTCGGGTTTGTGGTGAAGGAAGGCAGCGAGGAGATCACGGAGCTTGCCCAGCTCGATGGCAAGGTGATCGCAGTCAACAAGGGCTCCGTCTATGACAGCTGGGCCACGGATCTGGCAGAAGAGATCGGCTGGACGGTGGAGAGCTACGGCACCAATGCCGATGCCGTACAGGCCGTCATCTCGGGCCGTGCCCATGCCAATGTGGCAGGCAGCACGGCGTCGGCCTGGGCCGCGAAACAAAGCCCGCAACTGGCGTTGAGCTATGTCCATTCGACGGGTCTGGTCTGGGGCATGCCTTTCCGCACCGGTGACGAAGAGTTGCGCGCATCGGTCGAGAGCATCATCGAATGCATGAAGATCGACGGCACCATGGCCGAACTCAGCGTCAAATGGTTCGGGGTGGAACCCGCGCCCGGCTCCGCCGCGGTCACGCCGCTGCCGGGCTTTGGTGAGCCGGGGTTCAAAGGTCACGTGGAGGGTGGGCACACACCGAGCTGCGGCTAAGATGAACGCCCCTTCTTCTCTGACGGTGCCTAGCCTGCGCATCGCGGGGCTCGACAAGTCCTTTGGCACGGATCCGGTGCTGACGGGCATCGATCTCAGCGTGGCACGCAGCGAGATGGTCTTTGTGCTGGGGCCTTCGGGCTCCGGCAAATCCACCATGCTGCGCTGCTGCAACCGGCTGGAGGAGCCTGACAGCGGGTCGGTCTTTGTGGAGGGTGATCCGGTGACCGGGCCGGGGGTGGATCTCAACCGGATGCGTCAGCGGATCGGAATGGTGTTCCAGTCCTTCAACCTCTACCCGCATCTGACCGCTTTGGGGAATGTGACCCTGGCCCTGCGGCGGGTGCAGAAGATGCCGCGGGCGCAGGCCGATGACGTGGGGCTGGAGGCGCTGGCGCTGGTCGGGCTGACCGACCGCGCACGGCACTATCCGGCGCAGCTGTCGGGCGGGCAACAGCAGCGGGTTGCCATCGCGCGCGCGCTGGCGCTGAAGCCCGCGGTGATGCTGTTTGATGAGCCCACATCGGCGCTGGACCCTGAGCTGGTCGGCGATGTGCTGGCGGTGATGCGCGACATGAAAGCGCGCGGCATGACCATGCTGGTGGTCAGCCATGAGATGGGCTTTGCCCGGGATGCCGCCGACCGCGTGGTGTTCATGGACGGCGGCCGGATCGTAGAGCAGGGCCTGCCAGAGCAGATCTTTGGCAACCCGCAACAGGAGCGCACGCGCGCCTTTCTCGCCCGGGTGCAGGGCTGAGCGGCGATGGAGCGGTTCGTCGATACCTTCTTCAACGGTGCGGTGCTGATCCGTTACGCGCCCGCGATCCTCGAAGGGGCTGCGGTGACCGTGCTGCTTTCAGTGCTGATCGTGCTGAGCGGTGTTTTGCTGGGCGGGGTGCTGGCCTGCTTGCGTGCCTACCGGATCCGCGCGCTGTCGTTCATCATCGTGATCTACGCGGATGTGTGGCGGGCGCTGCCACCCTTGGTGCTGATCCTGCTGGGGTTCTTCGGGTTGCCCAACGTCGGCATGGTGCTGTCCTCTTTCATGGTGCTCTATCTGGTGCTGACGCTGGTGCTGGCAGCCTTTGCGGAGGAGATCATCTGGGCCGGCATCACAGCCACGCCCAGGGGCCAGTGGGAGGCCGCGCGCTCCACAGGGCTGTCGTTTACCGCCGCACTCGGCCATGTGGTGCTGCCGCAGGCGGTGCGCATGGTCATCCCGCCCCTGACCAACCGCGCCATTGCGATCACCAAGATGACAGCACTTGGCATGGTCATCGGCGTGCCCGACATCCTCGGGCAAGCCACGACAGCGCAGAGCTTTTCGGCCAATGCCTCGCCGCTGACGCTGGCCGCCATCACTTATGTCATTCTTTTTCTGCCGCTTGTCATCGCCTCGCGCTGGCTGGAAGCGCGGTTCACGCCGCCGGGGGTCTGAGGCATGGAGGCGATGGTCGATCAGTTCTTCAACGTCGGGATCATGATCAAGGCATGGCCGCTGGTGATCAAGGGCCTCGGCATGACCCTGCTGATCTGTGTGGTCGTCATTCCGCTGGGCGCCATCGGTAGTCTGCTGGCAGCGCTCGGCGCGCTGTCGCCCAACCGGGCGCTGCGGTGGGCGTCGCTGGCCTTCATCGATCTGTTCCGCGCCTTGCCGCCGCTGGTGCTGCTGATCTTCATCTACGCGGGTCTGCCGTTTGCGGGGATGAGCCTCACGCCTTTTGTCGCCGTGATCATCGGGTTTTTCCTCAACAATACCGCCTATTTCGCCGAGATTTTTCGCGCGGGCCTTCTGTCGGTCCCGAAAGGTCAGCGGGAGGCTGCACGCTCCACCGGGCTGACACCTGCGCAAACGCTGATCTGGGTGACGCTGCCGCAGGCCACGCGCAATGTGCTTCCGGACCTGCTGTCCAATGTGGTGGAGGTGGTCAAGCTGACCTCGCTCGCCTCGGTGGTCAGCCTGGGCGAAATGCTGCACGCGGCGGGGCTGGTGCGGTCGATTACCTACAACGCGTCGCCGCTGGTGCTGGCGGCAGGGCTTTATCTCGCGCTGCTCTGGCCGCTGATCCGTTTGATCAGCCGGTTTGAGCGGCGCCTGGCACATTGAACGAGGAGGAGGTTGGTATGCGGGAAATCGTCATCGGGGGGGCTCAGCTGGGGCCCATTCAGAAGGCCGACAGCCGGGAGGAGGTGGTCGCGCGGATGATCAAGCTGCTGGACCGGGCGGCGGGCGCGGGCTGCGATCTGGTGGTCTTTCCGGAGCTGGCGCTGACCACCTTCTTTCCCCGCTGGTGGATGGAGGACCAGACCGAGATCGACAGCTGGTTCGAGAGCGAAATGCCCGGCCCCGCCACGCGGCCGCTCTTTGACCGGGCGCGGGAGCATGGGATCGCTATCACCTTTGGCTACGCGGAAAAGACACCCCAAGGGCGCTATTTCAACACCTCCATCCTCACCGACCGGGCCGGGCAGATCGTGGGCACCTACCGCAAGGTGCACTTGCCCGGACATTCGGACTACGACACCGAGCGCGCCTTTCAGCATCTGGAGAAACGCTATTTCGAACCCGGTGATCTGGGCTTTCCGGTCTGGCGCAATTTGGATGCCTGGATGGGGATGTGTATCTGCAATGACCGCCGCTGGCCCGAGGTCTACCGGGAGATGGGACTACAGGGGGTGGAGCTGATCACGCTGGGCTACAACACGCCGTCCGTGAACAGTCAGGACAGCGCCGAAGGGCTGGCGCAGCGGCTCTACCATTCGGAGCTTTCAATGACCGCCGGTGCCTATCAGAACGCCGCCTGGGTTGTGGGCGTGGCCAAGGCAGGGAATGAGGATGGTCACCCGCTGATGGGAGGCAGTATCATCTGTGATCCCAACGGTTATGTGGTGGCGCGGGCCGAGAGTGAGGGCGACGAGCTGATCGTGCACGCCTGCGATATGGACCTGTGCCACTTCGGCAAGACGACGATCTTTGATTTTGCCCGCCACCGCCGGGTGGAGCACTACGGGCGCATCACGGCGCAGACGGGCGTGGTGTTGCCGGAATGATGGACGCATTTGATTTTGACGCACTGACACCGGCGCAGCGTTACAAGCTGTTGACGGCGGTCGTGCTGCCACGACCTGTCGCCTGGGTCACGACGCAGAACGCCCAAGGCATCGTCAACGCCGCCCCCTATTCGTTCTTCAACGTGTTCGGGCAGGATCCGGCGCTGGTGATCCTCGGGCTGGAGCACCGTGTGGACGGCACGCCCAAGGACACCACCCTGAACATCCGCGCCACCGGTGAATTCGTGGTCAATATCGCGACACCCGCGCTGAGCGAGGTTATGGTCGCGACAGCAGCATCCTACCCGGGCGATGTCTCCGAAGCGGCGGCTTTGGGGCTGTCCCTGGCGCCCTCGCGCCGTGTCGCGCCGCCGCGGCTGGCGGAGGTGCCGGTGGCCATCGAATGCAAGCTGCTCGACCGATTGACCTATTCGCCAGAGCGCGACATCGTCGTCGGCAGAGCCGTGGGGCTCGCGGCACAGACGGGGCTGATCGACGAAGAGACGTACCGCGTGGATTGGCAGGGCGACTATCCGGTTGCGCGGCTCTTTGCGGATAAATACGCCCGGCTCGAAGAGATCGCACCGCGCAGCATCCCGCAGCTGTCCGACATGAAGGAAAAGACATCGTGACCCAACTGATCAACCGGAATTCGGAAGGTGTGTTTATCATTGCCGCCACCCCCTTTGACGACGCAGGGGCGCTGGATCTGGCCAGCACGGACCGGATGGTGGATTTCTATCTCGACTGCGGCGTGACCGGCATGACCATCCTGGGGATCATGGGCGAAGCGCCCAAGATGGGCGGGGACGAGGCCATCCAGTTTGCCCGCCATGTGCTGGACCGGGTGGCAGGGCGCGTGCCCGTCATCGTGGGCGTCTCTGCCGCGGGGCTCGACAATATGGCGCGGCTGGCGGGCACGGTGATGGACGCAGGCGCCGGTGGTGTGATGGTGGCGCCGCAACCGGGCATGGTGACCGAGGCCAAGCTCGCAGCCTACGTCGGCCAAGTCTGCGCGGCGCTGCCCGATATTCCCATCTGCTTTCAGGATTACCCGCAGACCACCGGTGTTCAGGTCTCGGTCGAGACGATCCTGCGCCTTGCCACCGATCATCCCCAGATTGTCATGCTGAAACATGAGGATTGGCCGGGGCTGACCAAGCTCAGCCGTGTACGGGCGGAGACCGGGACAGATGCGGTCCCGCGCCTGTCGATCCTGACCGGCAATTCCGCGCTGTTCCTGCCGCAGGAGATGCAGCGCGGGGCGGATGGCGCCATGACCGGTTTTGCCTACCCGGAGATGCTCGTTCAGGTGGTCGCAAAGCACAAGGCGGGCGATGTGGACGGGGCGGAAGATCTCTTTGATGCCTACCTGCCGCTGGTGCGCTACGAGCAGCAGCTGGGCCTCGGCCTCGCCATCCGCAAGGAAACATTGCGCAGGCGCGGTGTGCTGGGCTCCGCCAAGGTGCGTGCACCGGGGCCTGCCATGACCGAGCTGGATCACGCAGAGCTGACCCGGCTGATCGCGCGGCTGGAAAAACGACTGAAGGAGCTGAGCTGATGCAAGGCGAGAGCATATTTGACACCGTGATCACCGGCGGAACGGTCGTGACCGCATCCGATACGTTCAACGCCGATATCGGTATCAGCGGCGGACAGATCACCGGGCTTGGCCTGGGATTGACCGGTCGCGACACCATCGACGCCACCGGCAAGCTTGTGCTGCCCGGCGGCATCGAGGCGCATTGCCACATCGCACAGGAATCCGCGACAGGGGGGATGACGTCGGACGATTATCGCAGCGGGTCGATCTCCGCGGCTTTCGGGGGGAACTCGTGTTTCGTGCCCTTCGCCGCACAGCATCGCGGGATGGGCGTGACGGAAACACTGGACCTTTATGACAGCCGCGCGGAGGGAAGCTCCGTCATTGACTACGGCTATCATCTGATCGTCGCCGACCCAACCGAGAAGGTGCTGACCGAGGAGTTGCCCGCGGCCTTCGCGCGGGGGGTGACCTCCTTCAAGGTCTTCATGACCTACGATTTGATGCGCGTGGATGATCGGCAGTTCCTCGACATTCTGACCGTGGCCAAAACCCACGGCGCGCTGACCATGGTGCACGCAGAAAACAACGGCATGATCTCCTGGATCTCCGACAGGCTGCTGGCCGCGGGCCACAGTGCGCCGCGCTACCATGCGCCCAGCCACCCGGCATTGGCCGAGGCGGAGGCGATCAACCGGGCGATTTCACTTGCGAAACTGGTGGATGCCGCCTTGCTGATCGTGCATGTTTCCACCCCCGAAGGCGCAGGGCTGGTCTCGGAGGCGCGCATGGCGGGGGCCAAGATCTTTGGCGAGACCTGCGCGCAATACCTGTTCCTGACCCGCGAGGATCTGGACCGTCCGGGGATGGAGGGTGCCAAGTTCATGTGCTCGCCCCCCTTGCGCGACGTGCCGACACAGGACGCGCTCTGGCGGCACCTGCAGGCCGGAACCTTCAGCGTCTTCTCCTCGGATCACGCGCCCTACCGCTTTGATGAGACGGGTAAATTGGCGAACGGGCCGGATGCCACATTCAAACAGATTGCCAATGGCATGCCGGGCATCGGGCTGCGCCTGCCGCTGTTGTTTTCCGAAGGTGTCGGCAAGGGGCGCATCACACTGCAGCAGTTCGCCGCCCTGTCATCGAGCAACGCGGCGCGTCTCTATGGTCTGGACCAAAAGGGCAGCATCGCCATCGGCATGGATGCGGATATCGCCATCTGGGACCCGGAGGAAACCCGCACGGTGACCGCCGAGGACCAGCACGACAACATGGACTATACGCCCTTTGAGGGGTGGCAGGTCACCGGCTGGCCGGTCACCGTGCTCACGCGCGGGCAACGGGTGATTGACGGTGGCAAGCTTCAGGTCGAGCCGGGACACGGGCGCTACGTGGCGCGCTCGCGGATTGATCTGACAGGTTATCCCGGCCACCGCGCGCCGGAGCTGGACCCGGCGACAAACTTCGGCGCGGAGATCGCGCCATGAGCGGACCCGTCGTCGTGATCAATCCAAATTCCAATCAGGCGGTGACGGATGGCCTGGCCACGGCGCTGGCGCCTTTCGATCTGCCCGGCGGGCCGGGGATCGAGTGTGTGACCCTGGCCGACGGGCCCTTCGGGATCGAGAGCCAGTTGCAGTCGGATCAGGTTGTCTTGCCGCTGGTGGCGCAGATGCGCGCGCGCGGCGATGCGGGCGCCTTTGTCATCGCATGCTATTCGGATCCCGGGATCGACGCCTGCCGGTCAGAGATCGCGGTGCCCGTTTTCGGCATTCAGGAAAGCGGGCTTCTGACGGCGATGGCGCGCGCGGACAGAATTGGGATCATCGGGATCTCTGCCGCGTCGGAACGGCGGCACCGGCTCTACATGCGGCGGATGGGGGTGAGCGCGCGCATTGCAGGCGAGCGGGCGCTCGATATGTCCGTGGATGAGACCGCGCGCGGAGAGGATACGTTCGACCGCCTTGTGGACGTCGGCAGCGGGTTGATGGTCGATGGCGCCGAGGCTCTGGTGCTGGGTTGTGCTGGCATGGCAGTGCACCGCGCGCCGCTGGAGAGCCGCTTGGGCGTTCCGGTGATCGACCCCACGCAGGCTGCGGTGGCGATGGCGCTTGGGTCCATTCTGGCCGCGGGGCTGTGACCGGGGTATAGCTGAGGCATGAAGGTTGCCCGCCGCAATGATCTGTCCCTGCGTTTGCTGGAGGTGTTCGGGACGCTGATGCTGCATCACACGACGGTGCGCACGGCAGAAGAGCTTGGCATCTCGCAACCGTCTGTCTCAAGCGCCATCCAACAGCTGGAGCGGCAGCTGGGCTTTGCGCTTTTTGAACGCTCCAAAAAGCGGATGCTGCCGACGCCGGACGCGCTGAGCCTCTTTGAGGAAATCGAGCCGATGTTCGAACAGCTGCGCCGGGTGGAGAGCCGGGTGCGCGATTTGCGCGGTGGCTCGGTGGGCAAGCTGCGGCTGATGGCGACGCCACCGCTGGGCCATTCGGTGGTGCCGGGTGCCCTGCTGTCCTTTCTGGAGGACCGGGCCGATGTGACGGTGCAGTACGATGTCCGCCGGATGGAGAACGTGATCGAGGCCGTGGCGACGGGCACGGCTGACATCGGTCTTTGCCTCGGGCTGGACAGTCACCCGGGCGTGAGTGTGGAGAAGATGCGCACCGACAGGATGGTGGCGCTGATGCGCATGGATCATCCGCTGGCAAGCCTGAGCGTGGTCACCCCGGCGGATGTAGTAGAGAACGGGTTCATCGGGCTCGACCGGGCGTCGCGGCTTGGGTTCCTGATGCAGAGCGCCTTTGACAGCGCTGGCGTTGCCTATACGCCGCGGGTCGAGGTGCGCTATTGCCACACTGCGGCGGTGCTGGCGCAGTCAGGCAGTGATGTGGCCATCGTGGATAGGTATACGGCGAGCTTTCTGCCGAACATGGAACTGGCAGTGCGCGCTTTTGATCCGGCGATCACCGTATCGGCCTGCTTGCTGACGCGACCGGGAAGGCCATTATCCCGCCTCGCGGCCGACTTTCGGCAGTGCTTTATCCTCGTGATGACGCAGCAGCGGTAATGGTTCGCGTTATACTTTAAGTTAAGCTTTCAAGTATTTGATAAGTTTGTATTTATTCAAATATAGTGATCAACCCGCTACGCAGATCTTGATTAGTTGTTTTGACGCAGATCGCAGAACGACTGCCCCTTTGAAAGCCGACGATGGCCGACAGTTAGGCCCGGATCCCGTTGAAAGTCCGTAAACCGGGCGTACGGTGCCAGTGGTTTTGGACCCTTCGGTGCCCAAAACGGCGAGAACCTGTCCGCGACTGTTGACCCAAGGCCAACCTGCCGGTCCCAAGGCGGCAGAGCGCGACAGGTCTCTGACCCAAAACCGGTGCAGGGTCACCGGCCACTCATTACTTCCGAAGCTTCGGAGCCCTTCTGTAGGTGATTATTCCCTGCGATCCGATTAACTCGGGTGCAGATTAGGGTGACCGTTCGTGAGGTATCGCTGGCTAATCCCCTGACCGCCGCCGCTTAGCCTTTGCGCTCCACCAGAACGGAGCCGACCGAATAGCCCGCCCCGAATGAGCAGATGAGCCCTTTGTCTCCGGGTGCCAGATCATTGGAATACTTGGAAAAAGCGATGATGGATCCGGCAGAGGACGTATTGGCATAGTCCTGGAGGATGTTGGGTTGTTCGGCGGGTTCCGGCGTCCGCCCGAGCACCTTGCGACCGATAAAATCGTTCATAGTCTTGTTGGCCTGGTGCAGCCACAGCCGCTTGAGATCGTCGGCGCCGACCCCCTCATCCGCCATATGCGCGGCGATGTGTGCACTGACCATCGGCAGCACTTCCTTGAAGACCTTGCGGCCATTCTGCATGAACTGCATGTCGCGTCGGTCGGCCATTCCTGCGGGCCTGGTCCGCCTCAGAAAGCCGTTGTTGTTGCGGATATTATTGGAAAAGACCGTGGCGCAGCGGGTTGATTTCACTTGGAAATAGCTGCTGGCTGCGTCTTCTTCCCGCTCCAGCAGAACGGCTGTCGCGACGTCACCGAAAATGAAATGGCAATCGCGGTCGCGCCACTCCAGATGGGCCGAGCAAATCTCGGGGTTGATGACAAGCGCCTTGCGGACACTTCCGGACCGGATCATATCGCTGGCTGCCTGGATCCCGAAGGTCGCAGAGGAGCAGGCGACATTCATATCGAACGCGAAGCCATTGATCCCCAAGAGATCTTGCATCTCAACGGCGATAGCGGGATAGGCGCGCTCCATATTGGAGGCAGCGCAGATCACCAGATCAATCTCATCCACATTTCGTTGAGCATTTTCAAGTGCTTGCCGGGCGGCTTTCACACTGATCTCGGCCATAAGCGACGGCTCGTCATCTTTCCGTTGAGCAAAACGGGGGTGCATGACCTTTGGGTCTAGTATCCCTGTCTTATCAATCACATAGCGCTGTTCGATCCCGGAGGATTTGAGAATGAACTCTTCGGAGGAATACGCTTTCGCTTCCAGAGTACCTGAGGCGATTTCATCAGCGTTTTCAGCGTTGTAAAGATCGACATAGTTGTTGAAAGCCTTGACCAGCTCGGCATTCGTGATGGTCTCGGAGGGCGTGAAGACGCCGCTTCCTGTGATGGCTGGGGTGTGCATTGATGCTCTCCGGGCAATTGCCTGATTTGGCCGGTATCCACCTGTCAGGTCAAGCGCCGCGACGCAATGACTTCGGCGCTGTGACCCTGCGGTACAGCGTCGGTATCACGTCGGTACAGCGTCGGTATCACGTCGGTGCGTGGCGCTCTGTCTGGCAAGGTTTGGGTAAGACATCCCCTGCTCAGATCAGGGGACGCCTGCGATGTCCTTCAAGCTCGATCTGTGCCACATCGGCCAGCGCCTGCAGATCGTGGATGTGCAAGGATCCGTCAGACAAGGTGAGCAGTTGCCGCTGCCGAAGCCGGGCGATTGTCTTGTTGGTATGCACCAGCGACAGGCCAAGCGCATCTGCGATGTCCTGCTGTTTGAAGGGGAAGGGCACGGCGCCATTCTGTTGCATGTTGAGTTCGTCGGCTCTCTGGAACAGGCGCACCATGGCCCACGCCATCGAGGACAAGGCATCGCGCTGTCCGACTGTTGTGAGCGACTCGCCCAGAAAATGCTCTTCGGTGGCGGCGAGCCACGTGATGTCGAACGCCCGCGCGGTCGAGCTTTTGAAGAAGTCGAAAAAATCGCTGCGGTCAAAAACACACAGGGTCATGCGGGTCGTGGCCTCGACCGAATGACCCATCTCGCCCAGCATACCGGCCTGAAGCCCGATGAAATCGCCCGGGAAGATGAAGTTGATCACCTGCCGCTGACCGTCCGGCAGCGTCTTGTATCTCAGCCCCATGCCCCGCAACGCGGTGTAGAGTTGCGGTGCGTTGGAGCCTTCCATAAGTATGGGCGTGCCAGGATCAACAGACAGCTCGCCTGATTTGAAGCGCGCTGTTTTTTTCAATTCGTCCTGCGTCATGTCGTCAAAAATCGACTGGCTGCGCAGCGGACAAGCCTTGCAGTCGGTGGTCATGTAAATCTCCCGGCTATGTCATAGTTTAATGCAAAAACCGTGAAAGGGTTCCATAAGAGGTTTTGGCAATCAGGAAAAACCGCGTTGGACGACCCGCTTTCGGTTGGTATTGTTGTAAAGGACCCGCTGATATCCCAGGATATTGCCGGGATCTTCGGGTTCTGGCAGGCCGGCTCGATCTGCCGCATCTATGAAACGGTGGCTGAGGCGCGGGCGGTTCCTGCCACCTCCTTTGATCCGGAGCTGGTCTTTGTTGCTGCGCAAGGCGGTGTGCTGGAACTGTCGCCGGCAGATTTCGACTGGCTTGAGGCCCGCAATGTGATCACGCTTGATCTGCGTGAGACCGGGCAGTTCAGTCATTGGCAGCATCTCAGCCGTCCGTTTGCTGAGGCGCAGGTGATCCAGGCGGCCTATGAGTTATTGCGTCTGAACGCTGGTGACAGGGCACAGACCGGTTAGCCCCTGGGCGTCTGTCGATCCAAAACAGTTCAATTTGGCGATATTGATCCGCAGGCATTCACCACTCCTTAGAAACGGGTGCGCTACACCCCAAGGACGTTTGTCCGGAGGGGTTTCTGTCGATTTTACGTGCGATAGTGTTCGGTGTGTTCGCCATTGGGGCGATCTGGAGCGCCACCACCTACGGTGTTGAAAGCGCCGTGGACCGTGCGGTCACGCGCGACGCGCTCGAAGATGCGCAGCTTTGGGGCAGCCATATCGCGCAACGTGTGCCTGATCTGGAAAATCTGATCGAAACCGGCAGGCCTGATACAGCGCAGCTGGAAGCGATGGCCGAGATGCGGGCCGTCGGAAACATCTTTCGGTTCAAATTGTTTTCGCCCGACGGTCGGTTGGCCTTCACGTCCGATGATATGTTCCGTGCCAGATATACCGGCGTGGCGGAGGTGGCCGATCCCGCGGCGCTGCTGGTTGCAGCGACGGGCGATGCCAACGTCAAGATCTTTCGGGGGTCCGGCGGCGGTGGTCTGTTTGACCATTATGCGCAGGTGCTGATCCCCTTGCTTGACGCGGAAGGAAGCCAACGGGCGATTGTCGCGGTCTATGTGGACCAGACCCAGACCAGCGCGTATTTCGAGGAAAGTTTCAGCGCCTTCGGCATGATGGTGTCGGTCTTTTGCATGTTGATCTTTGTGGTGCCGAGCCTGGCCTTTTATCTGCAACGGATCATCGCGCAGCGCTCCCGGCGGGATGCGGAGTTTCTGGCACGGTTCGATCCGCTCACCGGGCTGCTGAACCGACGTGAATTTACCAAGCAAGTGAGCGAGGTGATGGCCGAGGGTCGGCTGACCTGTCTGGGCTATCTCGATATTGATCACTTCAAATCCATCAATGACACGCGCGGGCATGCGGTCGGGGACGATTATCTGGCGCATGTTGCAGAGAGGATCCGTGCGGCCTGCGGGCCCGGGGATCTGGTGGCGCGGTTTGGCGGCGATGAGTTCGTCATCGGGTTTCGCGCGACGGAAAAGGACGGGGTGATCGAGCGGATCCGCGATATCTTGAAATCCTGTGCGCAGGATGTGCAAGTGCAGGACGTGCGGATCAGCGCATCGGTCAGCATCGGTTTGGCGGATGTCGCACCGGGAGATACGCTCGATGCCACGCTGAAAAAGGCGGATGCGGCGCTCTATCACGCCAAGGCCGCGGGGCGGAACGATTTTGCGTTTTACGGCAATGAGATGGGTGAGCAGCTTCGCAAGAGGCGCGCGCTGGAGGACAGGCTGCGCGAGGCCGTGCAAAGCGAGCATTTCGATATTCATTACCAGCCGTTGGTCTGCGGAAAGAGCCATGCGCTGATCGGGCACGAAGCTTTGCTGCGCCTGTCGGATCAAGATGGCCATCCGATCCCGCCGTCAGAGTTCATCCCCATGGCGGAGGAACTGGGACTGATCGAAGAGATCGGCAACTGGACCTTGCGCACGGCGATGCAGCAGATGGCGACGCTTGGTCAGCAGACGATGCTGGCGATCAACCTCTCCACGGTGCAGTTCGAGAGCGGCGAGCTTGTGAACACGGTGCGGGAAGCGTTGTCGGAGACGGGATTTCCGGCCCGGCTGCTGGA
Source organism: uncultured Roseobacter sp. (assembly GCF_947496515.1). GTDB lineage: Bacteria > Pseudomonadota > Alphaproteobacteria > Rhodobacterales > Rhodobacteraceae > Roseobacter. Next base: position 70,070 of record NZ_CANMDB010000011.1, read on the forward strand.
GTTGGAGATCACCGAGTCGCTGTTGCTGGATGACAGTACCTTTGTCGAGATGCAGATCGACGCGCTCAAGGAAATGGGTGTTACGATTGCGATGGATGACTTTGGCACCGGGTTCTCCAGCCTCAGCTACCTGTGGAAATACGGCTTTGACCGGTTGAAGATTGACCGGTCCTTTGTGGCTGCGCTGGATGAAAACCCCAAACGGTCCCGGGAGATCATCGAATCGGTGGTGATGCTGGGCGCGAAGCTGAATATGAAAGTGACGGCGGAAGGGGTGGAGACGCCCGAGCAGTCAGCGCTCCTGTCGTCGCTGGGGTGCGATGTGCTTCAGGGCTACCTCTATGGCAGGCCCTCAGCGTTGGCTATGACCGAACCTGGTAAGTTAGACGATGCGGATCGCGATGCGGGCTGATGGGCACATGATCTCCCCGCGCGCCTGTCACACGCCGGCGACGGGTTTTGCCAGGATCCACATTGGGTCGCGCTGACCCCGGCACTTCAGCTTTGTGACCTTCGTTTTGCTGAGCGGAGATAGGGCGAGGCATCGTGCTGGTGACCGCTGGCTGGGTGCGATAGGCCCCGAAGCAAGCCGCGGGTTGATGCAGGACGGGCGTGAGGCTCCAAGCCATTGACACCCGGGACGGAAATGGGTCAACGCGCGCGTCGGGACGGTATCGTCTTGTCACCAGATGTCTCGCCCGACAGGATGCCCTGAGCGCTCTGTAGAACCTGCGCGAAAGGCCAGAAATGCATCTTTTGACAGTTCTTGATCATCCCGACCCCGCGTCTTTCAGTGCGGCGGTCGCCGCTCGTGTGATGGCGGGCGCCGCGGCCGCGGGGCACACGACCGAGCTTGCCGATCTGAATGCCGAAGGGTTCGACCCGCGCTGGTCCATGGCCGATATCGAGGCCGACCGGACCGGGACGCCTCCGGCGGATGTGCGGACGGAACAGATCCGGATTGACCGTGCCGACGCCATCGCCTTTGTCTTTCCATTGTTCTGGTGGGGCATGCCGGCGACCATGAAAGGCTGGATGGACCGGATCTGGTCGTGGGGATGGGCGTACGATCAACTGGAAGATCCGGAACAGTCGCTCCAGCGCCCGCGCACCGGGATGCTGCTGGTGCCGGCGGGCGCGCGCTCCGATGAGATGGCGACACTTGGATACCGGGACGCGCTGGAAACCCTGTGGATAAATGGCACCTTTGGGTATTTCGGTTTTGCCGACCGGCGGATCGAGGTGCTCAACGGATCCAAAGGGTCCGCGTCGCGCCGTGAGGCATTGCTCGGCCGTGCCTATGACTGCGGTGCGGCACTGCAGCCGCCGGTCGGGCCCAGCGGATAGTGTCTGGGTCGACCCCCCGTCCTGACGGATTGGCACTCGCTACCCGGTGAAGTTGAAAATATTAGGCAAGACCAGCTTTGTATGGCTGACTCCTCAAGAGTTGCATGCAGATGTGCGATGGAGAGCTGGTTGAGCACATGCCCGATCGGCGCTCTGGGGCCCGGAAATGCGAGGTCAAGGAGACCCGTTTTGCGGGACCCCGCTGACAAGTCCCGCGCGCAGGCGCCTTGCGCTTAACCCTGCAATGCTTTGACGCCTACATCACCGTCGGCCTGAGCCCGGATCGCCAGAGCGGCGGCGTGGCTGCCCGCGGCCGTCGTGAAATAGGGGATCCGGTCGTAGAGCGCGATGGCCCGAATGGATTTGCTGTCCTCCACCGCCTGCGCGCCTTCGGTGGTGTTCATCACCAGATGGACCGCGCCGTCCTTCATCAGATCGGTGATATCAGGGCGACCCTCGTAGACCTTGTTGACAGTCTCTGCCGCCAGCCCGTGGTCGGTCAGCCAACTGGCGGTCCCGCGGGTGGCTATGATGCTAAAGCCCTGATCCAGCAAGATTTTAGCGGCACTGAGCATATCGTCCGTCTTGTCCATATCCTTGATCGACAGGAACGCGCAGCCGGAGCTGGGCAGCATCGTCCCCGCGCCCATCTGCGCCTTGAGAAAGGCCCGGGGGAAATCGCGGTCCCAGCCCATGACCTCTCCGGTAGAGCGCATTTCCGGCCCCAGCAAGGTGTCGACCCCGGGGAACCGGGCAAAGGGCAGCACCGCTTCCTTGACCGAAAACCACGGCATATGGGGGTCGGCCAGCGTCATCGGATCGCCCAATGGCAAGACGTCATCGTAGGCGGCACCGGCGTCATAGGGCGGGCGCTGCGGGAACTCCGCCAGCTTGGCCCCCGCCATGATCCGCGCGGCGATGGAGGCGATGGCGCTGTCGGTGGCCTTGGCGACGAAGGGCACGGTGCGGGACGCGCGCGGATTGACCTCAATGAGGTATATCTCACCCTCTTTGATCGCAAATTGGATATTCATCAGGCCGACCACGTTGAGGGCACGGGCAAGCGCGCGGGTCTGTTCCTCCACGTCGGCGATGATCTCGCGGCTGAGCGAATAAGGCGGCAGCGAACAGGCGCTGTCACCGGAATGCACGCCTGCTTCCTCGATGTGCTGCATGATGCCCGCCACATGCACGTCCGTCCCGTCGCTGAGCGCATCGACATCCAGCTCCACCGCGCCGGAAAGATAGCTGTCGAGCAGCACCGGGCTGTCCCCGGAGACAACCACGGCGGAGGTGATGTAGCGTTCGAGCGAGGCCTGATCGCGCACGATTTCCATGGCACGCCCCCCCAGCACGTAGGACGGGCGGATCACCAGCGGAAAGCCGATATCCTCAGCGATCTCAAGGGCTTCGGCATCAGAGTGGGCGATCCCGTTCTTCGGTTGCTTGAGGCCAAGCGACTGCACCAGCTGCTGAAACCGCTCGCGGTCCTCGGCCAGGTCGATGGCATCCGGGGTGGTGCCGAGAATGGGAATGCCTTCGGCGTGGAGCGCCTGCGCGATCTTGAGCGGGGTCTGACCGCCAAACTGAACGATAACACCGTGGAGCGTGCCGTTGTCCTGTTCGACCCGCAGGATTTCCATCACATGCTCAAAGGTGAGCGGCTCAAAATAGAGCCGGTCGGAGGTGTCATAATCGGTGGAGACCGTCTCGGGGTTGCAGTTGACCATGATGGTCTCGAACCCTGCGTCGGTCAGCGCGTAGCAGGCGTGGCAGCAGCAGTAGTCGAACTCGATCCCCTGGCCGATGCGGTTGGGCCCACCGCCCAGGATGACGACTTTCTTGCGATCCGTGGGGCGGGCCTCGCATTCGGCTTCGTCGAAGACCGGGCTTTCGTAGGTGGAGTACATGTAGGGCGTCTGTGCCTCGAACTCCGCCGCACAGGTGTCGATCCGTTTGAAGACGGCTGTGACGCCTGCGGCACGGCGGGTGCGGCGCACGTCGGCTTCCGACTGGCCCGCAAGATGTGCCAGGCGCGCGTCCGTGAACCCCATCATCTTGAGCTGCCGCAAGCTGGCGGCATCCTCGGGCAGGCCGCTGGCCTCCACCTCCTGCTCGGCCTCGATGATCTCGCGGATGCGGGAGAGAAACCACGGATCGAACTTGGTCACGGCCTGGATCTCGTCGTCCTCCAGCCCTTCGCGCATGGCCTGTGCAATGACGCGAAGCCGGTCGGGGGTCTGCTGGCTGAGCGATTTGATGATCGCCGCCTTGCCGGAAGTGGGGTCGGCGGCGCCGGGGATGTGGATCTCGTCAAAGCCGCTGAGGCCCTGTTCCATGGACGCCAGCGCCTTTTGCAGCGATTCGTGGATCGTGCGCCCGATGGCCATGGCCTCGCCCACGGATTTCATCGCGGTGGTCAGATCCGGCGTGCTACCGGGGAATTTCTCAAAGGCGAATTTCGGGATTTTGGTGACCACATAGTCGATGCTGGGCTCAAAGCTCGCGGGCGTGACCTTGGTGATGTCGTTGTCGAGCTCATCGAGCGTGAAGCCGACCGCGAGCTTGGCGGCGATCTTGGCGATGGGAAAACCCGTGGCCTTGGAGGCCAGCGCCGAGGAGCGGCTGACGCGCGGGTTCATCTCGATCACCACCATGCGGCCATCGGCGGGGTTCACCGCCCATTGCACGTTGGAGCCGCCCGTTTCCACCCCGATCTCGCGCAGCACCGCGATCGAGTGGTTGCGCATGATCTGGTATTCCTTGTCCGTCAGCGTCAGGGCGGGGGCGACGGTGATGCTGTCGCCCGTATGCACGCCCATGGGATCCACGTTCTCGATGGAGCAGACGATGATCGCGTTATCGGCCGTATCGCGCACCACCTCCATCTCGAATTCCTTCCAGCCGAGCAGGCTTTCGTCGACGAGGATTTGCCCGACAGGGGAGGCATCCATACCGGACCGGCAGATCGCCTCATAGTCGTCGCGATTGTAGGCAACGCCGCCGCCGGTGCCGCCCATGGTGAAAGCAGGGCGAATGATGGCAGGCAGTCCGACATCTTCCAGCGCTTCAAGTGCCACTTGAACACCGGCGGCCAAGTCTTTCTTTCCATTGCCATCCATGGGGGCGGTCACGATGGTGGCGCGGGGATTCTCGATCCCCAGCCGGTCCATCGCCTCCCGAAAGAGCTTGCGGTCCTCGGCCATCTCGATGGCGGCGCGTTTGGCGCCAATCATCTCGACATTGTATCTGTCCAGCACGCCCATCTCTTCGAGCGCGAGAGAGGTGTTCAGCCCGGTCTGACCACCCATGGTGGGCAACAGCGCGTCGGGGCGTTCCTTCTCGATGATCTTGGCGACCATCTCGGGCGTGATGGGCTCGATATAGGTGGCATCGGCGAGGCCGGGGTCCGTCATGATCGTGGCGGGGTTGGAGTTCACGAGGATGACGCGGTAGCCTTCCTCCTTCAGCGCCTTGCAGGCCTGCGCCCCCGAGTAGTCGAATTCACAGGCCTGCCCGATCACGATGGGGCCCGCGCCGATGATCATGATCGATTTGATATCGGTTCTCTTTGGCATGTGGCGACCCCCGGGCACACGGGCAGAAAGACTGCCCAAATTGTCCTGCGTTATAGGCAAGCGCTGCCGGGGCGCAAGGGCCGAATGGACCCGGGCCTCAGGCTGTCAGAAAGCTGCGCACGGTCGCTTCGAAGTCCCGCGGCTTTTCCGCGTGCAGCCAGTGACCTGCGCCCGGCAGTTTTGCGAAACGGGCGTTGGGAAAGAGCGCCTTGATCGCCGGGCGGTGGTCACCCGAGACATAGTCGGAAGCGCCCCCGGAGAGAAAGAGCGTCGGTCCGTCAAACGTGCCGTCGATGTCCGGGAAGCCGAGGATCTTGTCCATCTCGGCAGCCAGCACATCGAGGTTCAGCCGCCAGCGCTGCTTGGCCACGTCGAGCGATTGGGTGAAAAAGCTGCGAAGTGCGGCCTCGACGCCCTGCTCTGCCAGCAGTGCATCCGCATCTGCCCGGCGCGTAACGCGGGTCAGGTCAACGGCGCGCATGGCAGTGATGAATTCCATCTGGCTGTGGCTGTAGGTGACGGGCGCGATGTCAGCGACGAGCAGGCGGTCGATCAGTGCGGGACGGGTGGCGGCGAGCACCATGGCCGCTTTGCCGCCCATCGAGTGGCCAACCACATGCGCCGGTGCGCCGATGGCCTCGATCACTTCGGCCAGATCGCCCGCCAGATCGTGGTAGCTGTGGGTGTCCTGCCAGTCGCTGAGCCCGTGGTTGCGCAGATCGACGGTGATCGCCCGGAACCTGTCGCTGAGCCGTTTTGCGATCACGCCCCAGTTGCGTCCGGACCCGTAGAGGCCGTGAACGATCAGCACAGGCGGCGCGTCCGGTGCGCCGAATTCCGAGTGGGCGAGCATGCAAGAGAGCTACCGGATTGCGCCCGAGCGCACCAGCGCTATTGCAAGGTCTGGCGGACTTCGGTCTAGTAGTGGCGGGGGCGCAAATCATGCAACAGATCGAAACCGTCAGCGACGCAATCCACACCCATCTCGGGGTTGGCGGCAAGACACTGGCCCAGCAAATGCGCCGCGCAGGCCGCCTCTTGCCGCGCCACGTGCGGGCGCAGGCCAACCTTCTGGTGCAGGCCGAAGCTCTCTCGGGTAACCCGCGCGTGCAGCGTCAGCTGAGCGCCACGCGCCTGGCGCAGGCCACCACGACGGTGCTGACCCACCTGACGGCAATAGATCGCAAGAAACAGCGCCAGGATCGGTTTTTATCAATTCTCGCCGGCATAGCGGTGCAGATCATCGTGGTGTTCGTCGGGTTTCTCATAGCGCTCCGCACCTACGGTGCAATCTGAAATACCCCTCTGGACCGCTTGCAGCACTGCTCTTTCATCTTGCCAAATAAACTCAATGGCGCGACGCATCCACGCGTCCCGCCGCTGATCTCAAAGCGGCCCGGCCGGCCACTCATCCGCTGCGTCAGAGCGTCGGGTAGATCGGGAACCGCGCGCAAAGCGCTGCGACCTCGGCTTTGACCTTTTGTTCCACCGCGTCGTTACCGTCTTCGCCGTGACCGGCCAGACCGTCCACGACCTCGATGATCCAGTCGGCGATCTGGCGGAATTCGGGTTCCGCAAAGCCGCGGGTGGTGCCCGCAGGAGAGCCCAGACGGATGCCGGAGGTCACCATGGGCTTTTCGGGATCAAAGGGCACGCCGTTCTTGTTGCAGGTGATATGCGCGCGGCCCAGAGCCTTTTCGGTTGCGTTGCCCTTGACGCCCTTGGGGCGCAGATCCACCAGCAGGACGTGGGTGTCGGTACCATGGGTGACCGTATCCAGCCCGCCCTTGATCAACTGATCGCTCAGCGCTTGCGCATTGGCGATGACCTGCTGAATGTAGGCTTTGAAATCGGGGCGCAGGGCTTCGCCAAAAGCCACCGCCTTGGCGGCGATCACATGCATCAGCGGGCCGCCCTGGATGCCGGGGAAAATGGCGGAGTTGAACTTTTTCGCCAGCGCTTCGTCATTTGTCAGGATCATGCCGCCGCGGGGGCCGCGCAGGGTCTTGTGGGTCGTGGTGGTGGCCACATGGGCGTGCGGAAAGGGCGAAGGGTGCTCGCCCGCGGCCACCAGCCCCGCAAAATGCGCCATGTCCACGTGCAGATAGGCGCCCACGCTGTCGGCGATCTCGCGCATGCGGGCAAAGTCGATCTGACGCGGGACGGCGGAACCACCGGCGATGATCATCTTGGGTGTGTGCTCCGCGGCCAGCCGCGCCACTTCCTCGTAGTCAAGCAGGTTGTCCTCGCGCCGTACGCCATATTGCACCGCGTTGAACCACTTGCCGGACTGGTTGGGGCGCGCGCCGTGGGTGAGGTGCCCGCCTGCATCGAGGCTCATGCCAAGGATCGTGTCCCCGGGCTGCAGCAGCGCCTGAAACACCCCCTGGTTGGCCTGGCTGCCGGAGTTGGGCTGCACATTTGCGAAACCGCAGTCAAAGAGCTTGCAGGCCCGCTCAATGGCCAGATCCTCGGCGACGTCCACGAATTGACATCCGCCGTAGTAGCGCCGCCCCGAATAGCCTTCGGCATATTTGTTGGTCATGATGGAGCCCTGCGCCTCCATGACCGCGCGGCTCACGATGTTCTCGGAGGCGATGAGCTCGATCTCGTCGCGCTGGCGGCCCAATTCGTTGCCGATGGCGGCAAAGATGTCGGGGTCGCTCTCGGCAAGAGCGTCGGTGAAAAAGCCGGGGGCGCTGTGTGGGGCGTTCATGGGCGGTGGTCCTCGTGAAGGGCTAAGGGGTGAGGGTGATCTCCGCGCGGAGACGGTCGGGCGGGGCCAAGGGCGTTCGAACGCCCTTGGCGCGGGGTGTCGATGTCCTCTCATACTGTCTCCGCAGCCGCTGCGCAATCGGGCCCGCCGCGGGCATTTCGGCGCAGCGCTGGTCACCGGTAGGGATATATGATTGGGTTCGGGCAGGACGTCGCGGAACGGAAAGCCTATGGCCCAGAAGATCGCCTTTACCGCCAGCCGTGCGGAGGTGGCACAGACCGCTCGCGCGGCCTTGATCACCCGGTATGGCAACGCGGCGCCGGAGGAGGCGGATGTGATCGTGTCCCTGGGCGGGGACGGGTTCATGCTGGAGACGCTGCACAAGGTCCAGAGCCTCGGGATCCCGGTTTACGGGATGAACCGCGGCACGATCGGGTTCTTGATGAACACCTATGCCGAGAGTGATCTGCCCACGCGGCTGGCCGCGGCGGAGGAGGCGGTGCTGAACCCGCTGCGGATGCTCGCCACCCGTGCCGATGGCAGCATCACGGAGGCCTCGGCGATCAACGAGGTATCCCTGCTGCGGGCCGGGCCCCAGGCGGCGAAGCTCAAGATCACGGTGGACAAGCGGCTGCGCATGTCCGAGCTCGTGTGCGACGGTGCGCTGGTCTGCACCCCCGCTGGGTCCACTGCCTACAATTATTCGGCACACGGGCCGATCATTCCCATTGGCTCGGACGTGCTGGCGCTGACCGCCATGAGCGCGTTTCGCCCGCGGCGCTGGCGCGGGGCACTGCTGCCGAAGCAGGCTGTTGTCGAGATCGAGGTGCTGGAGCCCGGCAAGCGGCCCGTCATGGCCGAGGCGGATGCCAACTCCGTCATGGGGGCGGTGAAGGTTGAAATAAGGTCGGATCCGTCGGTGGTGCACCGTATCCTCTTTGATCCGGGGCACGGGCTGGAGGAGCGGCTGATCAGCGAGCAGTTCACATGATCCTGACGCCGGAGCCGGGTCCCGCCGCGCCGCGCGGCCTGTGCACGGATTGCGGCGTGTCGCGCATGCGCGATGCCAAGGCCTGCGGTCGGGCGTGCCAGTTCATTGCGCCTGATTATCCGCGACTGGAGCGCGCGGCACATGGGGAGGTGCCCCCAGATGAGGATACGCGGTTCTTCGGACCCTACCGCGCCATGTACCGCGCTGAGCTGGTGCCCGCCGCGCCGGGCGCGCAGTGGACCGGGCTGACCACCGCCCTGGCCGCCGATCTGCTCGACAAAGGACAGGTGGAGGCGGTGCTGACCGTGGTGCCGGACCCGGAGGATCGCTGGCGCCCGCGCCCTGCACTGATCACCGATGCGGCGGATCTGGCGCAGGCGCGCGGCATGCGCATGGGCTACGCGCCCCTGCTGGCGCTGCTGGAGGAAGCAACCGCACAGGGCATGACACGGCTGGCCGTCATCGGCATTCCCTGCCAGATCTACGCCCTGCGCGCGCTGGAGGCGGAACTTGGGCTCGACAGGCTCTACGTGATCGGCACGCCCTGTTCGGACAACACGACGACGGAGAACTTTCACCAGTTTCTGGCGCTGCTGGACGAGGACCCCGGCAGCATCACCTATCTGGAGTTTCGCGCCGACTACCGGGTGGAGCTGCGTTATGCGGACGGGCGGCAGCGGTTGATCCCGTTTCTCAAACTGCCGATTTCGGATTTGCCGCAGGACTTCTTTCCACTGACCTGCCGTACCTGCGTGGATTACACCAATCGGCTCGCGGACATCACGGTGGGCTACATGGGCGGGCAGGGCGATCAATGGGTTCTGGTGCGCAACGCGCGGGGGGCGGAGATGCTGGCGGGACTGGGAGATCGGGTGCGGCTGGAGGCGCCGGGCTCCGCCGGGCGGCGCGCTGCTGCGGTGAAGGGCTTTGTGGCCAACACGGCGGCGGCCGCCGGTGGGCTGCCACTGCGCCGGATGCCGGAGTGGTTGCGCCCGATTGTCAGCTGGCTGCAGCCCCGGGTCGGGCCGCGGGGGCTCGAATTCGCACGCGCGCGGGTGGAGATGAAAGCTGCCGAAACGGTGCTGCACCTGCGCCGCGCGGCCCCGGCGCGGATGAAGAACATGATCCCCGCCCATGTCTGGGCGCTGGCAGCCCAGTACGGGCTGACACCGAAGCCGGGCGAGACCTCGCCCCCGGGTGAATGAGCCGAGCCAGCGGCTGTCCCCGGCGCGCGGCGCTTGACGGATACCGCCAAAAGCACGCGCGGCCATCGTCTTTGAGGCAGGTGCTATTCTATCCCGTGGCATCGGGCCGTCGCGCCGAGTGGCACCGCACCCGACCTTCCCGCAAAGCAGATGGCATGCGCCATCATTTTATTCGGATCTGCGGGGAACTCATTCGCCGCTGCGTGGTTAATGGTGCAAGGGCATATGATACGCATGTGTCTGGTTCAACGAGATCAACTATCAAAGGAGAGACCAATGAACTGGGACATTATCAAAGGCAACTGGAAACAGATGACAGGGTCGGTGAAGTCCAAATGGGGCGAGCTGACCGACGATGAGGTGGATCAGGTCGAGGGCGACCGCGAGCGTCTCGCCGGGCTTATCCAGGAACGCTATGGTGTAGCCAAGGATGAAGCGGAGCGGCAGATCGACGCCTTTATCGCAGAGAATAAATCAGCTGCGTAATTACCTCGTGGTAGCTGATTGAGAAAGGGCGATCCCCAGCGGGGGTCGCCTTTTTTCGTGGGGCGAGGGGGTGCGCGTTGCCACGCATCCCCTGATACGCTCAGGCAGCGCGCCGCTTGCGCCGCGTGACAAAGCCGACACCGGCAAGGCCAGCCAGCATCAACGGCAAGGACGCAGGCAGCGGCACGGGGCTGGGCACGTCACCGTAGATGATGTCGATAGACGTGCTGCCCAGGGTGGCGCCGTTCGATCCGAACGCGCTGAGGCGGATGGTATATTGGCCCTGGGTCTGCGGATCAAAGCCGACAGGATTGAAGAAGCCAAGGTTCCACGAGTTCTGCGCCACGTTGTTGTTGGCGATCAGACTGCTGTAGCCGAGCGGATTGCTGGTGCCACCGCCGTTGCCGGTGCTGTTGGTACCGATGGCATGGTCAGCAGCAGGCTGGTTGATCGGATCAAAGGTGGTAAAGCTGGTCGCCGCTGTCGGATCATAGTCGATCGCCAGCTGGTAGGTATAGGCGATCAGATTGGTCCCGCCGTTGCCGGAAACGTCCGAATTGACCGACCATTCGAAGTTGAAAGCAGAGCGGTTCGCTGGCGCATTGCTTTGCGCTGGATCGAACGTGTAGGTGCTGGCGCCGTCGTAGTTGAACGTGTTCTCCGGCAAACCGGCCAGATTGTAGCGGACCTTGCCACGCAGCGCGAGCTCGATGTTGTTCACCGAGACGCCGGTAAAGCTGCCGTTGGCGTTGCCGCTGCCAAAGATCACGTCAGGATTGACATTGCCGGTGGCGTTGATCGGTGCTGCCAGAGCCGTTGTGCCGGCGAGGCAGGCGCCCGCGGCTAAAACTGTTAAGTATCGCATGATATCCCTTTTTCGTTTCCCTTGAAAAATGCGCGGCTTTCCGCCGGTCTTGTAATGTTCTTCTAACGGGTGTCATGGGGGCTTGCAACGTTTCGGGCCTGATTTGAGACCCCGCCGCGCGCCAGGGTGGTCCCGTGTTCTGTCAGGCTCCCGTTTGGCGCGCGGCACGGTCGCGATGCCCCCGGGGCTGTCGGATTTGATGCCATACCGGCTGGATCGGGCTTGAGCGCGGCTCATGTCTCTTTCCATGGGCTGTCCTGCCAGTGGTTCACCCGCCGGGTGAGAGGTCTGGCATTGCGCCGGATCAAGGTGCAATTGCCTCTTTCGGCGCTCTGCAGGACGCCAGACCAGCCGTCGCTGGTGCGGCGTTGATCACCGATGTGCCGCTGCGCGCAGGGCGCGATCTTACCCCTTGGCGTAGCCGATGGTTTGCAGCGCGGTGCGAATTTCATCCAGGATCGCGGGATCGTCGATGGTGGCGGGCATCTTGAAATCAGCGCCATCGGCGATCTTGACCACCGTGCTCCGCAGGATCTTGCCCGAGCGGGTCTTGGGCAGTCGGTCCACCACCAGCGCCAGTTTGAAGGCCGCGACGGGCCCGATCTGGTCGCGCACCCGTTTGACGCACTCCGCCGTGATCTCACCGTGGGGCCGGTTGACGCCGGTGGTCAGGCACAAAAGACCCAGCGGCACCTGCCCTTTGAGCGGATCCGCGACGCCCACCACCGCGCATTCCGCCACATCCGGGTGCCCGGCGAGCACTTCTTCCATGGCGCCGGTGGAGAGGCGGTGGCCTGCGACATTGATCACATCATCGGTGCGGGCCATGATATAGAGATAGCCGTCGTCGTCGATCATGCCCGCGTCGCCTGTCTCGTAATACCCGGGAAAGGTGCTGAGATAGCTGTTGCGGAACCTGTCGGTGGCGTTCCAGAGGGTGGGCAGCGTGCCGGGCGGCAGCGGCAGTTTGATGGTAATGGCTCCCAGGGTGCCGGGCGCCTGCCGGTGACCCGCCTCATCCAGGATCTGCACGTCATAGCCGGGCATGGCCACGGTGGGCGAGCCGATCTTGACTGGCAGCGCCTCCAGCCCGGCGGGGTTACCCGCGATGGTATAGCCGGTTTCGGTCTGCCACCAGTGATCATAGACCGGCACGCCGAGCAGATCCTGCGCCCATTCGATGGTGTCGGGGTCCGCACGCTCCCCCGCCAGATAGAGCGCGCGCAGGCACGACAGATCGTATCTCTGACGCTCCAGCCCTTTGGGATCCTCTCGCTTGACGGCGCGGATGGCGGTGGGCGCGGTAAAGAAGCTGCGCACGTTGTGCTCTTCGATCACTCGCCAGAAGGTGCCTGCGTCGGGGGTGCCCACTGGTTTGCCTTCGAACACGACCGTGGTGTTGCCGTGGATCAGTGGCGCATAGCAGATGTAGCTGTGGCCCACGACCCAGCCCACATCCGAGGCGGCCCAGAACACGTCACCGGGATCGCATTGGTAGATGTTTTTCATGGTCCAGTGGAGCGCCACAAGATGGCCCGCGGTCGGGCGCACGACCCCTTTGGGCGCGCCGGTGGTGCCGGAGGTATAGAGGATGTAGGCAGGGTGATTGCCCTCGACCGGCACGCAATCGGCGGGGGTCACGCCCTGCTGAGCCTCGTGCCAGTCGAGGTCCCGTCCCGGGGTCAGATCGGCGGGCGACTGCTCTCTTTGCAGGATGATGCAAACCTCAGGTGTGTGGTTTGCAAACTCGATTGCGCCGTCCAAAAGCGGCTTGTATTCAACGATGCGCCCGGGTTCCAGCCCGCAGGAGGCGGCGAGGATCGCCTTGGGCTGGCAGTCATCGATGCGCACGGCGAGCTCTTGTGCCGCAAAGCCGCCGAACACCACGGAGTGCACGGCACCGATGCGCGCGCAGGCCAGCATCGCTTCCAGCGCTTCGGGGACCATGGGCATGTCGATGATCACCCGGTCGCCCTTGGTGACGCCGCGGGCGACCAGAGCCCCGGCGAGGTTTGCCACACGGGTCTGAAGTTCGGCGTAGGTGAGGGTGGATTTGGTGCCGGTGACCGGGCTGTCGTGGATGATGGCCGGCTGGTCGCCGCGTCCGGTCGCCACATGACGGTCCACGGCGTTGTAGCAGCCATTGGTCAGCCCATCCGCGAACCACTCGTAGAGGTGCTCGCCTCTGTCAAAGAGTGCCCGGCTGGGTTTCTGGGTCCAGTCGATGGTCTCTGACGCCTGCATCCAGAAGCCTTCCGGATCTGCCATGCTGGCCTGATAGACTTCCCGGTATGTCATACGCCTGCTCCCCCGTCGCACTGCTGGGCTATGGTTACGCGCAAGCGGTGGCGGAGGGCAAGAGGGCCGCGCGTCAAGGTGCGGCTGTCCACCAGCCAGTCCCGGGGGGCCAGCGGCGGGCCGTAGCGAAACGCGCGGTGTGTCGTGCTCTGTGTGGGATGGTTCAGGGCAGCCTAGCGGCCACCGAGGCGGGCGTCGTTTTTCAGTTCAGAGGCAGCGGCCTGGCAGCTCCCCGGGCTGTCGACCAGACAGCGTTGCGATCTGTTACGCCATTCGACGCGCGACACATCATAGACCCGCTCGCCCACCTGCAGGGTCTGAGTGCGTACGGTCAGCGTATCGCGTTCGTGCTGGATGGTGCTGGTGCGTTCGGAGATAACCTCGGCGCAGGCGCTCAGGCTCAGGACCGCTGCCAGGGCGAAAAATCTGATTGAACTACGTGTCATCACCAATGTCCTTTACCTGCAAGAGAATGGCGGGGACGACATGCCTCCCGTCTGGGTGAAAATGGGGCGCCAACGGCAGAGATCAATGCGTGCGGATGCTGCCACACAAAGGTGTCAGCCGTAGTGATCGACCGGCGTGCCCGCGATGGCGGACATGTTCAGCAAGCCCCGCGCGGTGATGGAGGGCGAGACGATATGCGCCCGGTTGCCCATGCCCATCAGAATGGGCCCGACCTCCAGCCCGCCGCCTTTCATCTTCAGGATGTTCCGCACGCCGGAGGCCGCATCGGCGTGGGCAAAGACCAGCACATTGGCGGCCCCTTCCATCCGGTTGCCGGGCAGGATGCGCGCGCGCAGTTCCGGATCCAGCGCCGTGTCGATGTTCATCTCGCCCTCGTAGCAGAAATCGTAATCGCGCTCGTCCAGCAGCCGGATGGCGGCCCGCAGCCGCCCGCCGGTGCCGTCGCCCTGATTGCCGAACTGCGACTGGGAACAGAACGCGATGCGCGGCTCGATCCCGAAGCGGCGCACGTGCCGGGCGGCACCGCAGGCGATCTCTGCGATCTGATCGGGGTTCGGGTGCAGGTTGACCTGTGTGTCCGTCACGAAGAGAGGCCCATCCTCCAGGATCATCATGGACAGCGCGCCGACCGGGTGCAGCGCGCCCCGACCGAGGATCTGATCCACGTAGTTCAGATGCCAGCGAAATTCGCCGAAGGTGCCGCAGATCAGGCTGTCGGCCTCGCCCCGGTGGACCATCACCGCACCGATGGCCGTGGTATTGGTGCGCATGATGGCGCGCGCGATGTCGGGGCTGGCCCCGCGCCGGGCCATCAGCTCGTGATAGGTCTCCCAATAGTCGCGGTAGCGCGGGTCGTTCTCGGGGTTGACCAGATCCACGTCCTTTTCCAGCCGTAGGGTCAGACCGGCGCGCGCGATGCGGCTCTCGATCACCTCGGGCCTGCCGATGAGGATCGGGCGTTCGGTGGTCTCCTCCAGCATTGCCTGTGCGCACCGCAGCACCCTTTCGTCCTCGCCTTCGGCAAAGACGATGCGGCGCGGGGCCAGACGCGCGGCCTGAAACACGGGCCGCATCAGCAGCGCGGATTTGAAGACGGAACCGTCGAGTTTCTGGCGGTAGGCCTCCAGATCTTCGATGGGGCGGGTGGCCACACCCGTCTCCATCGCCGCCCGCGCGACCGAAGACGAGACTACGCCCACCAGCCGCGGATCGAAGGGTTTGGGGATCAGGTAGTCCGCCCCGAAGGTCAGCTGCTCACCCTGGTAGGCGGCGGCGGCCTCGGCGGAGGTCGTGGCACGTGCCAGCTCTGCAATGCCGTCGATACAGGCCAGCTCCATCTCGTCGTTGATGGTGGTGGCCCCCACATCCAGTGCGCCGCGAAAGATAAAGGGAAAGCACAGTACGTTGTTGACCTGATTGGGAAAATCGCTACGACCTGTGGCGATGATCGCGTTGGGTGCGATCTCGCGCACCAGATCGGGCAGGATCTCCGGCGTGGGGTTGGCCAGCGCAAAGATGATGGGGCGCTCGACCATCTGGCCTACCATCTCCGGCGTCAGCACCCCGGGGCCGGAAAGCCCCAGAAAGAGATCGGCACCCGGGATGACATCCGCGAGGGTGCGCAGATCAGAGGCTTGTGCAAAGGCGGATTTGGAGGGGTTCATATCCACCTCGCGCCCTTCATGGACCAGCCCGTGGATGTCACAGAGCCAGACGTTTTCGCGCTGCACCCCCATCTTGAGCAGCATGTTCAGACACGCGATGCCCGCCGCGCCGCCCCCGGTGGAGACGATCTTGATGTCTTCAAAGGATTTGCCCGCCACGTGCAGCGCGTTCTTGACGGCGGCTCCCACCACGATGGCGGTGCCGTGCTGGTCGTCGTGGAACACGGGGATGTTCATGCGCTCGCGGCAGATCCGCTCGACCGTGAAACAATCAGGCGCCTTGATATCCTCAAGGTTGATCGCCCCGAAGGTGGGCCCGAGCGCGCAGACGATATCGGCCAGCTTTTCGGGGTCGGCCTCGTCCACCTCGATGTCGAAACAGTCGATGCCCGCGAATTTCTTGAAGAGCACCGCCTTGCCCTCCATCACCGGTTTGGAGGCGAGCGCGCCGATATTGCCCAGACCCAGCACCGCCGAGCCGTTGGAGACGACGGCCACCAGATTACCGCGCGCGGTGTAGCGGGCGGCCGTGCTGGGGTCTGCCTTGATTTCCAGGCAGGCTTCGGCGACGCCAGGCGAATAAGCACGGGCCAGATCGCGCCCGTTGGCCAGTGGCTTGGTGGCGCGGATCTCCAGCTTTCCGGGCTTGGGGTATTCGTGATAGTCGAGGGCTGCCTGGCGCAGATTGTTCGGATCGCTCATGGTCTTGTGGCCTCCCCTGATGTGGTTGAGTGTTAGCGGGTTTCGGCAGAAGGGCCAAGTATCTCATTGAGATACCGGGGCTGCAGGGGGTCGGGGCATGTCGCGTCAGGGCGAGTGCGAAGGGGGAAGAGGGTGAGCGAGATCAGGGCAGAGGTGCTGTTGCCGACGCAGGAGCTGCGCGACGACATCCCGTTTTTCACGAAGACCTTGGGCATGCGGATGGAGATGATCTACCCCGCGGATGATCCGTCGGCCGCGGTGTTCTCCGGTCACGGGTTGCGGGTCCGGGTGGAGAAGGGGGCGGATGTGCCGCCCGGCATCTTGCGGATCTTGACGGAGGATCCGGACGCTTTTGCGAAAGGCGCGCGCGATCTTGTGGCACCCAATGGCACGCGGGTCGAGATCCATCCGCTGCACACGCCGCTGGTGATGCCCGAGACGGTGCACAGTTTTGTGGTGCGGCGGTTGGCGGATCAGGCACCCTGGATCATCGGGCGGGCGGGCATGCAGTACCGCGATCTCATTCCCGACAGGCTGGGCGGCTCGATCATCGCGAGCCACATCCGGATCCCCGATGGTGGTCCGGTGCCGGATATGGTGCACTACCACACGGTCGGGTTTCAGCTGATCTTTTGCTACCGCGGCTGGGTCGATCTGGTCTACGAGGATCAGGGAGAGCCCTTTCGGCTGCACCCGGGCAACTGCGTGATCCAGCCACCCGAGATCCGGCACCGGGTGCTCTATGCCTCTGATAACATTGAGGTGATCGAGATCGGTGTGCCCGCCGAGCATGTGACGACCATTGATCATGAGATGACCTTGCCCAACGGCCCTGCGCGTCCCGACCGGGTGTTTCAGGGGCAACGTTTCGTCCATCACCGGGCCGAGGGCGCACCGTGGCAGCCCTTCCGTGTGCCGGGATTTCAGAGCCGCGACACCACGATTGCGGCCCATACGCGGGATGTGGCGGGCGTGCATGTGGTGCGAGCGGGGCAGGGCGCGGCACCTTGGGTGCGGCACGGGGCCGACATCCTGTTCACCTTCGTGATGGCGGGGGAAATGACGCTGGAGGGAGACGAGCAGGCGCCGCACGCCCTGACCGCGGGCGATGCCTTTGTGGTGCCGCCGGGCATGGCGACACGCTACCGGGACGTCAGCGCCGATCTGGAACTGCTGGAGGTGGCCCTGCCCGGCGCCTTCCGGACGGATGTATTGCCGGATGGCCCCTGAAGGTCAGTCGAGCTCGTGAACTTCCCGCAGCGCCGCGATCCGCTTTTGCGCCTGCGCTTCGGTCAGATTGCCGTCAAAGGGCTCGCCCGTCTTGTCGCAAAGCGCGCGCAACTCCGCCGCGGTCTGCTCCGTGATCTCGCCGCTGTCTGTCTCCGCCAACCCGATGGATTGCGGGCCTGCCACGATATCAGCTGGTTGTTTGGTGCTCATGGAAAGGTCTCCCTCTGCTGTGATTTCGATGATTTCTATGGGCAAAACAGGCAGGCTTGACTAAAGGTTCCCGGGTAAGGGGAAGGAGCGACATGACATCGGATCTGAAAGACGCCGCGACCGCGGTGCGCGCGCATGCCTACGCGCCTTACTCCGGGTTCAAGGTGGGAGCAGCCGTGCGCGGGGCGTCGGGTCGGGTCTATGTGGGTTGCAACGTGGAGAACGTGGCCTACCCAGAAGGCACCTGCGCCGAAGCCGGGGCCATCGCCGCACTGGTGGCGGCGGGCGAGACGGCGCTGACGGAGGCTTATGTGATCGCCGCCTCGCCCGAGCCGGTGACACCCTGCGGCGGTTGCCGCCAGAAACTGGCGGAGTTTGGCGCGGGCGATGTGCGCGTGACCATGGCGACCACGGCGGGGGTGGAGCGGGTAATGACGGTCGCTGATCTCTTGCCCGGTGTGTTCAGCACGGTTCACATGGGCAGCTGAGGGTGGCGGGCGTGCAGGATCTGCTGGGTCGCCTGCGCCATGGTAGGGCGCTTGAGCCGGGCGATATGGACCGGATTGCGCAACAGCTGGCGGACGGCGGGCTGAGCGACGCACAGGCGGGCGCGTTGTCCATGGGGCTGTGCATCCGCGGGCTGGACGATGCCTGCCGCGTGGCACTGACACTGGCCATGCGCGACAGCGGGCGCGTGCTGTGCTGGGACCTGCCGGGGCCCGTGCTCGACAAGCACTCCACCGGCGGTGTCGGCGACTGTGTCTCGCTGTTGCTGGCACCGATGCTGGCGGCCTGCGGTGCCTATGTGCCCATGATCTCCGGGCGCGGGTTGGGCCATACCGGTGGCACGCTCGACAAGCTCGATGCGATACCCGGGCTCGTGACCCAGCTGGACGAGCCTCGGTTCCGGGATGTCGTCGCGCAGGCGGGCTGTGCGATTGTCAGCGCCAGCGCCGACATCGCCCCGGCGGACAAGCGGCTTTATGCGGTGCGGGATGTGACCGCCACCGTCGATAGCCTCGATCTGATCACCGCGTCGATCCTGTCCAAGAAGCTGGCAGCGGGGCTGGAAGGTCTCGTGCTCGACGTCAAGATGGGCAGCGGGGCCTTCATGAAGGATCTGGCCAGCGCCCGCGACCTGGCAGGCGCGCTGGTGGAGACGGCGAATGCTGCCGGCTGTCCGACCCGCGCCGTGATCAGCAATATGAACGAGCCGCTGGCCCCCAGCCTCGGCAATGCGCTGGAAGTGGCAGAGGTGATGGCCGTACTGACCCGTGGTGATGTGCAGACGCCGCTGGCGACGCTGTCGATTGCGCTGGGGGCCGGCTTGCTGGCCGGGTCAGGGCTGGCGTCAGATGTGGAGGCAGGTGCGGGCCAGCTGACGGCGGCGCTTGGCGACGGGCGCGCGGCGGAGCGGTTCGGCAGGATGATCGCTGCCATGGGCGGACCGGTGCGCTTTGTGGAGGACTGGCAGCGCTTTCTGCCCGAGGCGCCTGTGATCTGCGAGGTCAAGGCCGCATCGGCGGGATACGTCGGTGCCATTGATGGCACGGCCCTCGGCATGGCCGTGGTGCATCTGGGCGGTGGCCGCCGGGTCGAGAGTGATGCGGTGGATCCGGGCGTTGGCCTCGCGCAGGTTGTGCGTCTGGGCCAGTGGATCGAGGCGGGCCAACCGCTCTGCGTCGTCCACGCGGCGCGCGGCGATGCGGCGGACCGTGCCGCGGCCGCGGTGCGGCAGGCCATTGTGTTGGCACCCGAGGCACCCGCCCGTGAGGCATTGATCATCGAGAGGGTGGGCTGATGGCGCGCGCATTTCTGGTGGTAATGGACTCCGTCGGGATCGGTGGCGCGCCCGATGCCGAGCAGTACAGCAATGGCGCTGTCGCCGACACCGGGGCCAATACCGTGGCACATATTGCCCAGGCCTGCGGTCGGGGCCTGGCCTCCGACGGGCGGCTGGGGCCACTGCGCCTGCCGACGCTGGACGCCATGGGGCTGGGCCGTGCGGTCCATCTGGCCAGCGGTGCCCCGGCGCTGGGCCTCGGGCGGGAACCGCAGGGCAGCTGGGGTGTCGCAACCGAGGTATCCCGCGGCAAGGACACTCCCTCCGGGCATTGGGAACTTGCGGGCGTGCCGGTGCCGTGGGACTGGCACTATTTTCCCGATACCGATCCCGCCTTTCCGCCGGATCTGGTGTCGCAGGTCGCGTCGCTCGCGGGGACCGACGGGATCCTTGGCAACTGCCACAGCTCCGGCACGCTGATCATCGAGCGGCTGGGGGCGGCGCATATCCGAACCGGCAAGCCGATCTGCTATACCTCGGCGGATTCAGTCTTTCAGGTTGCCGCACATGAGGACACATTCGGCCTCGACCGGCTGTTGTGGCTCTGCGAGACGCTGGCACCCGCGCTGCATGACATAAAGGTTGGACGGGTGATTGCGCGACCGTTCAAGGGCGGGCCGGAGAGGGGGTTCGTGCGCACCCCCAACCGCCGGGATTACTCGGTGGCACCACCCGCGCCGGTTCTGACGAACTGGGTTCAGGATGCAGGGCGTCGGGTCTACGGGTTGGGCAAGATCGGCGACATCTTTTCGATGCAGGGGATCGACCGCGTCCGAAAGGGGCCCGATGAGCGGTTGATGGCGCATCTGCATGATCTTGTTGCCAGCGCAGAAGACGGCAGCCTGGTCTTTGCCAATTTCGTCGAGTTCGACAGCCTCTATGGTCACCGGCGCGATGTCTCCGGTTATGCCCGCGCGCTGGAGTGGTTTGATACTCAGATCGGGGCCTTGCTGCCAAAGCTGCGGGAGGATGACATGCTGCTGCTGACTGCGGATCACGGCAATGATCCCACCTGGGTTGGCACAGATCATACCCGCGAACGGGTGCCGGTGCTCATCGCCGGACCCGGTCGGGAAACCTTGGGTCATATCGGTTTTTCCGATGTGGCCACCATCGTGGCGCGGCATCTGGGCGTGCCGGTGCCGGACTAGGACAGCGCCCGCTTGCGGCGCCCCGGTCTCCGGCGCTACACCGGCACCAACGCCCGGCTGCCGGGTCTGCAACGAGGAAGCCTGCCATGTCCGATCATCTCACCGTCGTCGATCACCCGTTGGTCCAGCACAAGCTGACCATCATGCGCGACCGCGACACGCCGACAGCTGTCTTTCGGCAGTTGTTGCGCGAGATCAGCCAGCTTTTGGCCTATGAGGTCACCCGGGGTCTGCCGATGACCACAAAGCGGATCGAGACCCCGATGCAGAGCATGGAGGCGCCCACGCTGGCGGGCAAGAAACTGGCGCTAATCTCGATCCTGAGAGCGGGCAACGGCTTGCTCGACGGTGTGCTGGAGTTGATCCCCTCGGCGCGCGTCGGCTTCGTCGGGCTCTACCGGGATGAGGCGACGCTGCAGCCGGTACAATACTATTTCAAAGTGCCCGAAGGCCTGGATGACCGGCTGGTGATTGCGGTGGATCCGATGCTGGCCACGGGGAATTCCTCTGCGGCGGCGGTGGATCTGCTGAAGAAAGCGGGGGCCACCAACATCCGCTTTCTGTGCTTGCTGGCCGCGCCGAAGGGTGTTGCGCGGATGCGCGAGGCGCACCCCGACGTGCCCATCGTGACCGCGGCCGTGGACACGCAGCTCAACGATGTAGGCTATATCGTGCCTGGTCTGGGGGATGCGGGCGACCGCATGTTTGGCACAAAATAGGGCCACTGCTTGCTTTTCGGGCAGGGCTGGGGCAGGGTTTCGCCGGTAACCGCTTGAGGCTCTTATGAAAATCATTGCAGCGCTCATTCTTGCCATGCTGATGGCACCCGTGCCCGCACCGCTTCGCGCGCAGAGCTCCGCGGCACCGCAGGAGTTTCCGCCGGCGAGCTTCACGGGGCGTCAATATGTGGACAGCGCCGGATGTGCCTTTATTCGGGCGGGGAGCCCGGGGGCGGTGCAGTGGGTACCGCGGGTCACGCGCCAACGGCGGCAGGTCTGCGGTCAGACACCGACCTTTGCGCGCGCACCGGCACCTGCGGCCCAAACCGCGCCACGGGCGGCGATTGTCCTGACGCCCGCACCGGTGGCCCGCCCGGGGGTTGCCAACCGCGCGCCCGGTGCCGCGCCGTCCGCTCGGGCCACCGGCCTGGTAGGCACGGTGGTGACACCCGACACGGCAGCGGCCAAAGGGGTCTCACCCCTGACCCGGGTGATTCCCAAACACCTGTACGAGCGACACCGCAACGCACGCAAGACCACCGTGCCCCCCGGATACCGGTCCGTTTGGGAGGACGACCGTCTGAACCCGCGCCGCGCCGAGCAGACGCTGCAAGGCCACCAACAGATGCGCGAGATCTGGCGGCCCGGCGTACCAACCCGGCCCGCTGACTAGGACTGACATGGCCTGGCCGCGGGAGGGTCGTCCGGGGAGAAAGGCCTTCGAAGGCCTTTCGGCGCAGACTGTACAGGGTGCGCCTTGCCGGTCCGCGGTTTTTATTGCGATCAGCATCCAGGCGGGAAAACGGCGTTTCGAAACGCCGTTGCCGTGTGTCGCCGGTAGTTTGAGCGAAAAGCCGGTGCAGCGTGCGGGAAGGATTTCCAGTCGCACGAAGGTGCTTTGCCCCTGAAAAACCGGCCGACCCGATCCGCGTCACTGCGTCATCGCGGATCCCGCAGCGAGACGGACCTGACGAACCGCGCTCTTTCTGGAGCGCCCGTCCCCAAACCTGATACGTCCGGTGTCAGTATGGAACCGCCGCCCATTTTGCCAAAGGCAAACCTCCGGTTTGACGAGGGCGGAACGGTGCGGCGCACCAGTACCTGTTGCCGGGGCGCTCTGACCCAAAGCGGGGTCTCTGGGGTTTTTGGCTGGTCGCTCTAGCCTCCACAGATCCCCTGCAGCCGCAGCCAGTCCGCATCGCTGAGCAGGGCCTTGCCCGTTTGCTCGGCCATCGGATCGGCTTCGACCAAAGGCAGCACCGTCTCGCCGGTGATGTCACGCGCATAGGCATAGGGGGTGCTGCGCACCCCTGCCTCGGCAAACACGGCCAGAAGCGCCCCGGGCGCGGGGTCGACCCTGGGCTGGGTCAGCATGTATTCGGCATAGGCGTCGAGTGTTTCGGGCGCGATACGGCCCGTGGTGAGCAATTGGAAACTCGCCCGTGCGCCCGCCACCGCGAGCAGATCCGCCAGCGGATCCTGAGTGCGTGCGGCCCACGCCTCAACCAGCGCGAACCCGGCCGCCACATCGGGTTCCTCGAAGTCTTCCACCAACGCCCGGTCCAGCAGGATATGTCCGCCCGGCAGATGCAGGCTGGTGGTGATGCCCCCGGGCAGGATGCTGATCGGTCCGGTGCCGAGGCGGGCGCGCAGGGTGCTGAGCGCACGGCGTCCCGCGCTGTTGGCACAGGCTGCCCCGGCCATCCGTTCAATCCGGCTCAGCAGCGCTGCCCCGATCTCCGCCCGTTTGACCTGTGGCACGACCGTCGTGGCATGGCGGTTCAGCGCCTGTGGCACGCACAACACCCCCGCCAGCGCAACAGCCCCCAACGACAGCCCCAATCCCAGCCAGCGCAGCCGCCCGGGCCGTGGGCGCGCCCGCTCCACCGCGCGGCGCAGCGTCTCGATGGCCTCGATCATCTGCGCCTCATCCGTGCCGAGCTCCAGCGTCTCGCCAGGATCCCCCTCGGGGTAGAAAAGCGCGGGCCGCTCGCCCGGATTGACGCGCTGGATGGCGGCCAGCGACCAGTGGGTCAGAGGCCGGTCGCCCAGATCCGCAATGGTCAGCGTCGCCTCGCCGATGGAAATCACGACCTCACGGCGCTGATCCTCGGGCGTCGCACGCCAGAGCGCCGTGGCCTCGAGCCGTTCATATCGTGTCAGGGCCGTTTTCACCGAAAGGTTGCTGCTCGCTTGATGCTTTGCGTCAGCCTATCACCCCGGTCGTCGCGGCGGCAATGGCCGGGGCTCGGCGGTCTCTGCCTACCTTCAGCCCATCTCGCGGGCCAGTTTGCGCAGTTCGAACTTCTGGATCTTGCCGGTGGAGGTCTTGGGCAGCTCCTGAAACACCACGTGTTTGGGCGTCTTGAACCCGGCCAGCTGCTCACGCGCAAAGGCGATAAGGCCGGGGCCATCCACCGACGCGCCGCTTTTCAGCTCCACGAAGGCGCAGGGCACCTCGCCCCATGTCTCGTCCGGTTTCGCCACGACCGCGGCCAGCATCACTTCCTCATGGTTCATCAGCACCCCTTCGACCTCGACGGAGGAGATATTCTCGCCTCCAGAGATGATGATGTCCTTGGCGCGGTCCGCGATCTGGATATAGCCGTCACCATGCTGCACCGCGATATCACCGGAATGGAAATAACCGCCCTCAAAGGACGCCTGCGTGGCCTTCGGATCGCGGTAGTACCCCTTCATCACCGAATTTCCGCGGATCATGATTTCTCCCTGCACCGTGCCGTCCAGAGGGACAGGGGACAGGGCATCGTCCGTGACCACGATGTCCTCCATCATGGGAAAAGCCACGCCCTGCCGCGCCTTGATCGCTGCCCGCTCCGGCCCCGCCAGCGCGTCCCACTCGGCCCCGCGCCACAGGCACTCGGTCACATGGCCATATGTCTCCGTCAGACCGTAGACCTGCGTGACGTTGAAGCCGAGGTCTTCGATCTTGGCCAATGTGGCAGGCGCCGGTGGCGCTCCGGCGGTGAAAACCTCCACCGGGTGGGGCAGCGCGCGGCGTTCGTCAGCGGGCGCATTGACCAGCATGTTGAGCACGATGGGCGCGCCGCCCAGATGGGTGACGCCTTCCTCTGCGATCGCGCCAAAGATCGCCGGTGCCGTGATGTCGCGGCAGCACACCACCGTGCCGCCAATCAGCGGCATCATCCAGCTGTGGTTCCAGCCGTTGCAATGAAACAGCGGCACGATGGTCAGGTAGATCGGATGCAGCACCATTCGCCAGCTGATCACCGTGCCCATGGTCATGAGGTACGCCCCGCGGTGGTGGTAGACGACCCCCTTGGGGCGCCCCGTGGTGCCGGAAGTGTAGTTGAGCGAGAGGCTCTCCCATTCGTCCTGCGGCAGGATCCAGTCGAACGCCGGATCCGCTCCGGCCAGCATCTCCTCGTAGGTCTCATACCGGCCCGACGCGGGGTAGCCTGCGCCGGGGTCGGGTACCTCGATCAACAGCGGCGGGGTGCCCTCCAGTCGCGCGCAGGCGGCCTCTGCCAGCTCCAGGAACTGGCGGTCCACCAGCACCACCTTCGCCTCGCCATGACCGAAGATATAGGCCACCGTCTCCACATCCAGCCGCGTGTTGATGGTGTTCAGCACAGCACCGCAGGCGGGCACGCCGAAGCCGGCCTCGACCTGTGCGGGCACGTTGGGCAGCAGGGTGGCCACCACGTCGCCCGGGACCACACCGCGCGCCGCCAGCGCCGAGGCCAGCCGCGTGCAGCGCGCATGGTACTGCCTATAGCTCACCCGATGCGCGCCGTAGATCACCGCCAGGTGATCCGCAAACACCGCGGCCGCCCGGCGCAGATGCGACAGGGGCGTCAGTGGCACATGGTTGGCGGCACATTTCTCCAGCCCGGTTTCGTCTTTCATCCACCCCATACGGCGCTCCTCTCCCTTTGCGCTTGGCAGTTTACGCCGCGCAGCGCTATGACACTATTGTTCCCGGTGCATCTGGAAAGTCAATTGTCATACATTTGGATCGCCTGCCGCTACAGGTGCCGCCGGTGATCATCTCGACCGGGCGGCGCTACATCTTCGTGCATATCCCCAAGACGGGCGGGACCTCTCTGGCCACCGCTCTGGAGGCGCGGGCGATGCGGGATGATCTGCTGATCGGCGACACCCCCAAGGCACGTCGTCGCCAGCGCCGGTTGGCGGGGCTGAGCCCGCGCGGCCGGTTGTGGAAACACAGCACACTTGGCGATATCGACGGGATCGTCGGCGTACCCGAGATGGCCGGGATGCTGGTCTTCACGCTGGTGCGCAACCCGTGGGACAGGGTGGTCAGCTACTACCACTGGCTGCGGGAGCAAGGGTTCGATCACCCGGCCGTGGCCGCATCGCAGGCCTTTGAGTTTGCGGATTTCCTGCAGGTCAGCCATGTGCAGGAAAGCCTCCGGGCCAGCCCGGCGCGTCATTACCTGACCGATGCGACCGGGCGCGAACAGGACGCGCTCTATATCCGGCTGGAGCATTTCACTCGCGATGCAGCACCGCTCTTTGCGCATCTGGGCTTTGAGATCACGCTGCCGCGATGCAACGCCTCCAAGCGGCCCGCAGACTATCGGCGTTGCTATGACACCGCGAGCGCGGAGACGGTGGCGACCCTCTGCGCGGAAGATATTGCGCGCTTCAGGTACCGGTTCGAAAGGCAGGATGTTGAGGAGTGATGCACCCGCCCGGCAGCACCGCCGGGCGTCCCTGCTTGATACCCAACCGCCATGGAATTGAAAGCGCGCCGCGCTGGCGCGCCCTCACATCCTCAGGCCGCCGTCTTTTGCGGCGCGAAGCGACCGTAAAAGCTCTGCCCCTTCTCCGCCATCTCGCGCAGCAGGTCGGGACAGGTGAACCGTTCGCCAAAGGCTGCCGTCAACTGGTCACACCGCTCCGCCGCATAGGCCGATCCGATCATGTCGAGCCAGCTCAGCGGGCCGCCCGACCATGGCGCAAAGCCCCAGCCGAGGATCGCGCCCACATCGCCTTCGCGGATGTCCATCAACACACCTTCCTCCAGCGCGCGCACGGCCTCCAGCGACTGCGCGAACAGCAGGCGGTGTTGCACATCGATCAGCTCGGGCTGCTCCTGAAGGGTCGCATATTGTGCGCTCAGCCCGTCCCAGAGGCCCTGTCGCTTGCCCTTCTCGTCGTAGCTGTAGAACCCGGCGCTGGACTTGCGCCCCAGCCGTCCGAGGTCCTCCATCCAGAAGATCACCTCATCCACGGCACCATCCGGGTAGGCGTCACCCATGGCCGATTTCGTGGCCCGCGCGATCTTGGCGCCCAGATCAATCGATGTCTCATCGACCAGCTGCAGCGGCCCCAATGGCATGCCCACCAGCCGCGCGGCATTTTCGATCAGCGCGGGCTCCACACCCTCGGCCACCATCCGGATGCCTTCATTGATGTAGGGAATGATGCAGCGATTGGCGTAGAAGAACCGCGCGTCATTGACCACGATGGGTGTCTTGCGGATCTGCCGCACGTAGTCGAGCGCCTTGGCCACGGCCCGGTCACCTGTCTCCTTGCCCTTGATGATCTCCACCAGCAGCATCTTCTCCACCGGAGAGAAGAAATGGATCCCGATGAACTGACCCGCGCGACGCGATGCCTTGGCGAGTTCGGTAATGGGCAGGGTCGAGGTGTTGGAGGCAAAGATGCAGTCCTCGTCGATCACCGCTTCCACCTTGTCGGTCATCTCCGCCTTGACCTTCGGGTCCTCGAAAACCGCCTCGATGATCAGATCGCAGCCCTTGAGCGCGCCCAGATCGGTCGTCGCCGTGATCAGGCTCAGCAGCTGCTCTTTCTTCTCTGGCGTGGTCTTTTTGCGCTGGATGCCCTTGTCGGCGAAAGTCGCCGTATAGGCGCGGCCCTTGTCCGCGGCTTCCTGCGTCTGGTCGATCAGCACCACCTCAATGCCCGCCTGGGCGGAGACCAGCGCGATGCCCGCCCCCATCATGCCCGCGCCCAGCACGCCCAGTTTTTTCACCCGCTGGTCCGGTACATCCGCAGGGCGTACGGCGCCCTTCTCCAGCGCCTCCTTGTTGATGAAGAGCGAGCGGATCATCGCCTCGGAGCTTGGGTTCATCAGCACGGAGGTGAACCACCGCGCCTCGATCTTCAGCGCCGTGTCAAAGGGCACCAGCGCGCCCTCATAGACCGCACTCAGCAACGCCTTGGCTGCCGGATAGACCCCTTGGGTCTTGCCGTTGACCATGGCCGAGGCGCCGACAAATGTCATGAAGCCCGCCGGATGGTAGGGCGCACCGCCGGGCATCTTGTAGCCCTTGGCGTCCCAGGGCTTGACCAGATCCGCGTCCTTCGCTGACAACACCCAGGCGCGCGCATCGGCCATCGGATCAGCGCTGACCTCGTCGATCAGCCCCGCCGCCTTGGCTGCGGCAGGTGCCACCAGCTTGCCCTCCAGCAGGAAGGGGGAGGCCGACATGGCGCCCATCTTGCGCACCAGTCGCGTGGTCCCGCCCGCACCGGGGAAGATCCCCACCATGATCTCGGGCAGGCCGATCTTGGCCTTGGGGTTGTCGGCGGCAAAGACCCGGTGGCAGGACAGCGGCAGCTCCAGCCCGATGCCCAGAGCCGTACCCGGCAGCACGCAGGCCACCGGCTTGCCGCCCTTCAGCGTCTTCGGGTCCATGCCCGCGCGCTCGATCTTGCGCAGCAGCCGGTGCATGTCCATGACGCCGTCAAAGAGCCCTTTGGCCGGGTTCTCGCCCGCATCCGCTTTCATTTTTGCGATCAGGTTGAGATCCATACCCCCCGCAAACGAGCCATCCTTGCCGGATGTCAATATCACACCCTTGATGTCCCCATCCGCCAGTGCAGCGTCAATCAGCTCTTCCAGCTGCGCCAGCCCCTCGTAGGACATCACGTTCATGGATTTGCCGGGCACGTCCCAGGTGATCGTTGCAATGCCATCTGCGTCGGTGGTTGAAGTAAACTCGGTCATGTCCGGGTCCTTTCCTGAATTTTCTGAAGCGTCACGAGAGCCTTGCCGGGCCTCGGCACATTGTAGGGGTAGCGTTTGTTCTGGAGCGCGTTGGTTACCGATTTCAGGTACCAGTCGGTGTTCTGACGTTTCAGCACCATGCGCGATTTTACCGGTCCGAAAACGCAGGCCTCGCCCGCGCGGAACTCTGTCGCGTGATAGCCGCAGATCAGATCGGCAGAGATGAACTCCGCGCTCTCGGCACATCGCGCGATACGGTCCGCACCGTGTTTTGCCAGGGTCTGTCGCAGCCCGTCAAAAAACGGCCGCACGTCTTCCGGGCTGTCGATGATCGTATCGGTCGCCTCGGTATGCGACGAATAGGGGAACAGCATATGATTGCAGTAGCCGTCGAAATCGCCCGCGTTATTGGCCTCCGACAGTGCATCCAGAAAATCCTGATAGAGCCGCAAAGGCGAGACCGCCAGTTTCCGCACGTCGTCTTTCGGGGCCGCCGGTGCCGCCTTGCGCGCACCATCGCGCGGGGCACGTGGCATATGAATGGGCCAGTGCGGGTTTTGTAGCGTCGTTTCTGTTTCCAGCATCTTCCAGATCCCTGCATCGCATATCAGCACCATGCGGTTGGTGTAGCTTTCAATGACCGGCAGCGCGTCCCGCAGCGTGTGGGTGACGTGGTGACCGGTGATGTATTGCGGGCTCAGGTATGTCGCATCCGTTGCCAGCCGTACCAGTTGCGTCGCGCCGAGCGCCTTGACCGCCTGCGCAAAGACCCCGAACCCCTGTATCAGGTCCTCCGGTGTCTCCATCACCGCTTCGCTTTGGGCGGTGCGCACCAGATGGGGCAGCTTTGCGCGGGCCATGAGGCCAGGTCCATCCTCCTCCATGATCGCCCGGGACACGGCATCGAGCGCATCCTGGTAGATCACGAGAGCCCTGGCGTCGCTCACCTCCGTCAGACCCTTTCGATGATCGTGGCCGCCCCCATGCCGGAGGCGATACAGAGCGTCGCCAGACCCACCTCCTTGTCGCTGCGCTCCATCTCGTCCAGCAGGGTACCGATGATCATCGCACCCGTCGCGCCCAGCGGGTGACCCATGGCAATCGAGCCACCGTTGACGTTGACCCGGTCGCTGTCCACCTCAAAGGCCTGCATGAAGCGCAGGACAACGGCGGCAAAGGCCTCGTTCACCTCGAAGAGGTCGATGTCACCGATCGTCATGCCATTGTCGGCAAGGATCTTTTCGGTCACCGGCACCGGGCCGGTCAGCATGATGGTGGGGTCGGTGCCGATCTTGGCCGTGGCCCGGATGCGCGCCCGGGGCGTTAGCCCGTGCGCCTCGCCGAATGCCTTGGACCCGATCAGCAGCGCCGCCGCCCCGTCCACGATCCCGCTGGAGTTACCCGCATGGTGAATGTGGTTGATCCGCTCCAGATGCGGGTATTTCATCAGCGCGACCTTGTCGAAACCGGGCATGACCTCGCCCATGGCCTGGAACGCCGGGTTCAACCCGCCGAGGCTCTGC
The DNA here is from genome assembly GCF_947496515.1 of uncultured Roseobacter sp. Lineage (GTDB taxonomy): Bacteria > Pseudomonadota > Alphaproteobacteria > Rhodobacterales > Rhodobacteraceae > Roseobacter. The sequence goes on from NZ_CANMDB010000011.1 coordinate 100,051, forward strand.
ATGTCTGTCTGGGGGCGCATGTACTCGTCATGATCCAGGATCGGCAGACCGTTCTGATCGCGGATCTCGATGACCGATTTTTCAAAGCGGCGCTCGTCCCAGGCCTGTTTCGCCCGCCGCTGGGATTCGACCGCCAGATGGTCCGCGTCATCGCGCGTAAACCCGTACTCGGTCGCGATGATGTCAGCACTGATGCCCTGCGGTACGAAATACTGTTCCATGGCGATGGAGGGATCCACGGCAATCGCCGCCCCGTCCGAGCCCATGGCGACCCGGCCCATCATCTCCACACCCCCGGCGATATAGGCCTCGCCCGCACCGCCCCGCACCTGATTGGCTGCGATGTTCACCGCCTCCATGCCGCTGGCACAAAAGCGGTTGATGGCGAGCCCCGGGATCCGCTCATCCAGATCCGAGGCCAGTACGGCAGAGCGCGCCAGGCAGCCCCCCTGTTCCATCACCTGGGTGACATTGCCCCAGATCACGTCCTCGACCGCGTGACCTTCGAGGTTGTTGCGCTCCTTCAGGGCGTTCAACGTGAGGGCCGACAGCCGCAGCGCGGTCACCTCATGCAGGGACCCGTCCTTGCGCCCTTTGCCGCGCGGGGTGCGCAGCGCGTCGTAGATATAAGCCTCGGTCATGTCATCTGTCCTTCTTCGAGATGCTCATCGAGCAACTTGGATAAATAGTCCGCTTCCCCTCAACTGAGGCTGACGTGCGCACGTGTCTCGCCATCGTTGAAGCGAAAGGTGATAGGGTTTGTGGCATCCATGGTTTCGTACATCACAAGACCATCTGAAAGGCGTCTGCGTTGACATTCGATGCCGCACCATAGCCTGAATGTGTCTAACCAACGCGACATCGTCTTCCTTTCAAGCGCGGTCCGCGGGACTGCCCGGCATCAGATCATAAGGTGCCTTCCAGCCGGGAGTATCGCTCAACCGCGTCAGCCAAGCGTCGATGTTGGGCCAATCCGTCCGGTTGAACCCAAAGGGCTCCGGGTAATAGAGATAGCCGCAACAGCTCAGATCCGCATTGGTGATCCCGTCGCCCACGATCCAGTCCCGCCCTTGGAGGTGATCGTTCAGCACCTCATAGGCCGCCTTCAGCCGCCCCTGCTGAAAGGCGATGACCTCTGTGGGGCGCTTGTCTTCGGGCAGGAAGTTCATCAGGAATCGCGTCATCCCGGCCGCTGAGCTCAGCTTGTGGTTATCCCAGAACACCCACCGCAGGATCTCGCGCCGTTCGTCCGCATCCCGACCCCCGAACTTGCCGGATTTCTCCGATACATAGTCCTGAATGACCCCCGATTGGGTCAGACGCAGATCGCCGTCCACGAGAATGGGCACCTCGCCCATCACGCTGACTTCTGCACGGTAGGCGGGCGTACGGGTCTCGCCTCCGAAGAAGTCCACCTTGACCGGCTCCCACGCAAGACCGGACAGCTCCAGCGCCAGTGCCGCCTTGTAGGAGTTCCCGCTCTCGCCGAAGCAATGGAGTTTCAGGCTCATGTGATATCCTTTTCGATTGAAAACCGCCCATCGTCGACGGGATCGCCAACGTGGTCGCTCAGGTCGGCCCCGCCGTGGCTGATCACACCCGCGGCAGCGCCTTCGCAGGAAGGCATGTCGCCGATTGAGTTTATTTGGCAAGATGAAAGAGCTGCGTTGATCATTTGTTTACCTAGAATGCCATAGCATCGGTCTTGCGGGGCAGGCTGGAGAGCCGAGCGTCGTGCAAGGTGACGCTCTGTTTTCACGGCCTCGGTGTATCGCCGCCCGATGAAAACAGAGCGGAGCTTCCCTGTCATCTTGCCAGAAAAACTCCCGCCGGAGGCTCCGACAGGGGCGTCAGGGGGAGCGGTCAATCCGCTCGCACCCCCGGCGGCAAACCAGCGGTTATCGGGCCTTGCTTCGTGATCCTGAGCTGCTCTAGCCACCTGACCGTCACCCCGTTCTGACTCGTTGCACCTTCGGACCGATGTCCAAGGCGGCGCGCCCCGCGTCATCTCGCCCGTGGCGCCCGGTTCGGTTGCCCGGGCCGCCCCCGGATTTCGTCAGAACTGCGCTGCCTCCAGCGCCATCACCGGTTCCGCTCCGCTCTGGATCCGCGTCAGATGCAGCGCCGTCGCGGGCAATTGCCGCGCCATATAGTACCGCCCTGTATGAAGCTTGCCTTCAAAGAAATCCACATCTGTCGTCCCGGCCGACAGTGCCGACAGCGCCGCCTTGCCCATCTTGGCCCACATCAGGCCCAGACAGACATGACCGAACATATGCATGAAATCATAAGAGCCCGAGAGCGCGTTGTTCGGGTTCTTCATGCCGTTTTGCATGAAATACATTCCGGCTGCCTGCAGATCCTTGCTCGCGGCCTTCAGGGGCTCCAGGAATTGCGCATCAAAGGCGGCATCCTGTCCGGCACTCTCCTTGATGAACGACTTTACCAGATCAAAGAATGCCATCACGTGCTTGCCTCCGTCCTGGGCCAGCTTGCGCCCCACCAGATCCAGCGCCTGAACACCATTGGCCCCTTCGTAGATCATGGCGATCCGCGCATCGCGGGCAAACTGCGACATGCCCCATTCCTCGATGTAGCCATGCCCGCCGTAGACCTGCTGGGCCTTGACGGTCATGTCATAGCCCTGATCGGTCAGGAACCCTTTGATCACTGGTGTCAGCAGGGAGACCAGACCATCCGCATCCTTGTCGTCCGACCGATGGGCCGCGTCGATCATCGCAGCCCCCCACAGAAGGAACGCCCGCGCGCCCTCGGCAAAGCTCTTCTGGTCCATCAGGCTGCGGCGGATGTCGGGATGCACGATCAGCGGGTCCGCCGGGCCATCGGGGTTCTTTACGCCCGTGACATCCCGCCCCTGAAGCCGGTCCTGCGCATAATCCAGCGCATTCTGATAAGCGACCTCCGCCTGGCTCATGCCCTGCATGCCCACACCCAGCCGCGCTTCGTTCATCATGGTGAACATGGCGCGCATGCCCTTGTGCTCCTCACCGAGCAGATAGCCCACAGCGCCGTCGTAGTTCATCACGCAGGTGGAATTGCCGTGGATGCCCATCTTCTCCTCGATCTTGCCCACGGCCACGCCGTTGCGCGCGCCAAGCGAGCCATCCTCGTTCACCAGGAATTTCGGCACGATGAAGAGCGACACACCCTTGATCCCCTCCGGCGCGCCGGTGATCTTGGCCAGCACCAGATGGATGATGTTGTCGGCCATGTCGTGCTCACCGGCGGAGATAAAGATCTTCTGCCCCGTCAGCTTGTAGGACCCGTCCCCCTGCGGCTCCGCCTTGGTGCGCATCAGCCCCAGGTCCGTGCCGCAATGGGGCTCCGTCAGGTTCATGGTCCCGGTCCAGTCGCAGGACACCATCTTGGGCAGATAGGTTTCCTTCTGCGCCTGTGTCCCATGTGCGAGAATGGCAGAGGCCGCGCCATGGGTCAGACCCTGATACATCGTGAACGCCATATTGGCGGAGGAGAACATCTCCCCCACGGCAGTGCCGATCACGCAGGGCATGTTCTGGCCACCGAATTCCTCGGGCATATCCAGCCCGGGCCAACCGCCTTCCTTGACCTGTTCGAAGGCGTCCTTGAAGCCGGTAGGCGTGCGCACCACGCCGTTCTCCAGCGTGCAGCCTTCGGTATCGCCCACCACATTCAGGGGCGCCAGCACGGCTGAGGCCAGTTTGCCTGCCTCTTCCAGAATGGCAGCCGTGAAATCAGCCTCCAGCTCGTCATAGCCGGGGATCGTCTGCTCGGTCACCTTCAGCACGTCATGCAGGACGAATTGCAGATCCTTGGCGGGGGCGGTGTAGCGGGGCATATCGGTCTCTCCCTGATAAACAGTCGTGAGCTTTTGGTTATTCGGCGGCGCTGCGGGGCGCGCGCATGGAGGTCAGCATTTCTTCGCCCCATTTCAGCTGGTCGGTCAGATCGGCAATGGCGGCGTCGAGCGCGGCGCGCTGTCGCTTCATCTCGCCCAGACGCTTCTGACCCACGGCATAGGAGGCCTCCAGCTGGCTTTGCTGCTGATCACCACGGTCATAGAGGTCCAGCAGCTGGCGCAGCTCTTCGAGGTTGATGCCGAACTTCTTGCCGCGCAGGATGAGCTTGAGCCGCGCGCGGTCGCGGCGCGTGAAAAGCCGCTTCTGACCGTCGCGCAGCGGAAACAGCAATTCCTTGGATTCGTAGAATCGCAGCGTACGCGGCGTTACGCCAAAGGCATCGCACATCTGCCGGATGGTCATCGTTTCTTGGGTCATGGCAGGGCCTTTTCGGGAACGTGTGTTGGGCTACAGCTACGGGTTGTTCGCTCTTCTACAAGGCTCGGCGAGGTTGACGTAAGTCCGACGTCACGTCACTCTGGCGACTGTCTTAACGGAACGCGGAAAAACGCCGCCTTGCCCTGGCGCGCCTTCGGGTCCGGAGGGTGGCTTTTGGACAAAAATCCACCGCAGCGGGCGGCGGAGTGGCCCCGCATCCGGCTTTTTCGAGGTTTGGCGCAGACCGTCGGGGCAGGCGGGCCCGGTCATTGGACCGGGCAGCCACCGATCCCCCTCGATGGGGGTGAGGAGGCTTTCCCCCTTTTCCTGAGCGGTTTCCCTCAGAGGCGTGCCTTGATCCCGGACGTCCCGTCGCCCGGTGCCAGCCGCGTCAACCCTGGCCCAGCTCTCCGGCGACGCTGTCGCGCAGATCGCGCAATTCCGTGATGGCGTCTTCCAGCTGGCTGCGCTGTTCCGCCAATTCCTGCAACTGGCTGTCGGCCAGCTTGATCCAGGCGGCCATCTGCGCTTCGGTGCCCTCGTTCTCGTAGATCAGCAGCCACTGGCGGATGTCTTCGAGTTGAAAGCCGAACTTGCGCCCGCGCAGGATCAGCTTCATCCGCGCCCGTTCGCGCGGCCCGTAAAAGCGCGCGCGCCCCTCGCGGTCGGGCTCCAGCAATTCGATATATTCATAGTAGCGCAACGTGCGGGGCGTCACGTCGAACGCGGCGCACATCTCTTTGAACGTCAGGCGCTCGTCTGCCATACGGTCTCTCCCTTGATCTCAGGCTAGGACGGCCCGGCGCCAAGCGCAACCGTCGCTCTTGCCCTCGCCGCCGCAATGCGTTGATAAAGGCGGCAGACGGCGGGCGGTGTGCCCGTCGCAACACGGAAAGCGCATGGCCACAAAGACCGATATCGCCCGGCAGTTCATCGAAGCGATCCCCCACAGCAAGGCGCTCGCCATGCGGCTCACCTCCATCGGGGACGGTGAGGCGACCATCCTGATGCCCTATGACGCCAAGCTCGTGGGCGATCCGGAAACTGGCGTGATCCACGGCGGGGCGGTCTCCGCGCTGATGGATACCTGCTGCGGCGCCGCGGTGATGAGCCATCCGGCCAGTCCCGGCGGCACGGCCACCATTGATCTGCGCATCGACTACATGCGCGCCGCCACGCCCGGTCAGCCGATCACGGCCCATGCCACCTGTTACCACGTGACCCGCACGGTGGCCTTCGTCCGCGCCACCGCCACGGATGCCGATACCGGCAATCCGGTCGCTGCCGCTACCGGTGCCTTCACGGTGGAGGGGGCCGCGTGAAAGCACCCCGCCGCCCACCCGAGCCCGTTCAGGTCATCAAGCAGCGCCGCGATGCGACCCTGCGCGCGCTGGTGGAGGGGGTGCCCTACATCCGCTATCTCGGCATGCAGTTCGAGCGCAAGGGTGACGAGCTTACCGGCGTGTTGCCTTTCGACCAGAAACTCATCGGCAACCCGATGCTGCCCGCGATCCACGGCGGGGTGACCGCCGCGTTTCTGGAGGTCACCGCCATCGTGACGCTCAGCTGGACCTATCTGTGGGAAGACATCGAATCAGGCGCCATCGACACCGCCACGCTGGCCGCCGGAGGTCTGCCGCGCCTGCCCAAGACCATCGACATCTCCACCGATTACCTGCGCTCCGGTCTGCCGCGCGACGCCTATGCCCGCGCGCGGGTCAACCGCTCCGGACGGCGCTACGCCAGCGTGCATGTGGAGGCCTGGCAGGACCACCGCGCGCGGCTCTTTGCCCAGGCCACAGGTCATTTCCTGATGCCCCAGCCCCGTGACTGACCAGCCCGCGACGGTCAGCCACCGGCGCGTCCTGAAAATCGCCCTGCCCATCGTGCTGTCCAACGCCACCGTGCCGATCCTGGGCGCGGTGGATGTGGGCGTCGTGGGCCAGATGGGCGAGGCCGCACCCATCGGGGCCGTGGGCCTCGGCGCGATCATCCTGTCGACGGTCTACTGGATCTTCGGCTTTCTGCGCATGGGAACCGTGGGGCTCGTCGGTCAGGCCGAAGGAGCAGGGGACAGCGACGAGGTCTCCGCCTGGCTCACCCGGGCGCTGATGGTGGCACTGGCGGGCGGCACAGCACTCATCGCGCTGCAGCCGCTGATCTTCTGGGCCGCGTTCCAGCTGGCGCCCGCCAGCGACGAGGTCGAGCGCCTCGCCAGCACCTACCTCACCATCCGCATCTGGACCGCCCCCGCGGCCATCGCCGTCTACGCGCTCACCGGCTGGCTGATCGCCATGGAAAAGACCGCCGCGGTCTTCTGGGTCCAGCTGGTGATGAACGGGGTCAACATCCTGCTCGACCTGATCTTCGTGCTGGGCTTCGGCTGGGGCGTTGCCGGCGTCGCCGTGGCCACCGTGATCGCCGAGCTGAGCGGTGCCGCCCTCGGCCTGTGGTTCTGCCGCGCCGCCTTCACACGTCCCGCCTGGCGCGACTGGCCGCGCATCTTCGACCGTGCGCGGCTCATCCGCATGGCGCTGCTGAACACCGACATCCTGCTGCGCTCGCTCATGCTGATGGTGATCTTTTCGTCCTTCGTCTTCATCGGGGCGCGGTTCGGCGATGTGACGCTGGCCGCGAACGAGGTGCTCATCCAGTTCATGTATATCACCGCCTATGCCATGGACGGCTTTGCCTTCGCGGCCGAGACGCTCATCGCCCGCGCCTACGGCCGGGGTGACCGGGCCTACGTGCGCCGCGCCGCCCTTGTCACCGCTTTCTGGGGTCTCATGATCTGCATCGGCACCGCGCTCGGCTTCGCGCTGGCGGGCGGGTGGCTCATTGACCTGATGGCCAAGAACGCGGAGGTGCAGGACACTGCCCGTGTCTTCCTGCCCTATATGATCGCGGCCCCCCTGCTCGGATGCGCCGCGTGGATGCTTGATGGCATCTTCATCGGCGCCACCCGCAGCGCGGACATGCGCAACATGATGGCACTCAGCTTTGCGATCTACTGGGCCGCGATCCTGATCCTGCTGCCGCTGCTGGACAACCACGGGCTCTGGCTGGCGCTGCTCATCTCCTTTGTGGCCCGCGGCGTAACGCTGGGCGCGCGCTACCCTGCGCTGGAAGCGGCGGCAGGGCGGGGGTAGCCCGTCGCTCCGCTCCCTGAATGGGTGCCTGCTTCAGTGCTATGCCCGTCGCCCGGCGGTATCGCCGGGCAGCCCCCGACCGCCCCCCGGGCGGGGGCTTCTCCCCCACCCGCGGTCACGGGCTGCCCTCATTTCCATGGTCAGACCAAGGGGTTTACGCCGCTCACGAGGTCGATGGTCAGTGCAGCACCATGGCCATGTCAGACGCCATACGATCCTACAGCCACGGCTCCCGCCCGGTCCCGACAGCCTCGGCCACCGTCGCAAACCCGTCCCGCGCCAACAGCGCGTCCAGCCCTTCGGCAATCTGCTGCACCAGCGACAGCCCGCCGTAAACCAGCGCCGTATAAAGCTGTACCGCCGATGCCCCGGCCCGGATCTTGGCATAGGCCTGTGCTGCACTGGCGACCCCGCCAACCCCGATCAGCGGCATGTCTACCTGCGTGGACAGCGCTGCCAGCACCCGCGTGGACCGCTCGAACAAGGGCTGACCCGACAGCCCGCCCGCTTCCTGCGCGTGACCGCTCGTCAGCCCCTCCCGGCTCAGCGTCGTGTTGGTCGCGATGATCGCGTCCACGCCCGCCTCCCGCGCGACGGCGGCGACATCGGCAAGCTCCGCCGCACTCAGGTCCGGCGCGATCTTGAGAAACACCGGCGTCTCGCCCCGCACCTCCATCACCCCGCCCAGCAAGGCCGCCAGCGCCGCTGGCCCCTGCAGATCCCGCAGCCGCTCGGTGTTGGGCGAGGACACGTTCACCGTCGCAAAGTCAACCACTTTGCAAACATGCGCCATGACCTTTGCAAAGTCGTCTGCGCGGTCCTCGCTCGCCTTGTTGGCGCCGAGGTTCAGCCCCACGGGTACGTGGCGCGGTGCCGACCGCAGCCGCGCGCTGATCGCTTTCATCCCGTCATTGTTGAACCCGAAGCGGTTGATCGCGGCCCGGTCCTCGCTCAGCCGAAACAGCCGCGGGCGCGGGTTCCCGGGCTGCGGCAGCGGGGTCGCCGCCCCCACCTCGACAAAGCCAAAGCCCGCGCGCCCCAGCGGTCCAACCGCTTCGGCGTTCTTGTCAAACCCCGCGGCCAGACCGACCGGGTTCGGCAGATCCAACCCCGCCACCCGGCTTTGCAACCGATCCGATGTCACCACCCCCGGCTGTGGCGCCAGCCCGCGCCGCAGCGCCGTGAGCGCGAGCCCGTGGGCGGTCTCCGGATCCACCCGGCGGAGGGCGGCCAGACCCAGCTGCTCCAACCCTGCCATCATGCGCCGCCGACCCTCGCAGGAAACACATGCACGCCCGCCACCAGCGGCAAAGGCTCCGACCAGAGCACATCGCTCAGCCGCAGCTCGCGGTAGAGGTGCGGAAACGGCTGCCCGCCCCGCGAGACTTCCCACCGCAGTTCCGCACCCAGGGGGTCTGCGTCCACCGCCAGCAGCATCAACCCTTCGGCCCCCGCAAAATGCTTGGCCGCCGTCTCCGCCGCCTGTTCGGCGGTGGAGAAATGCACATAGCCATCCGCCACGTCGATGGGGGCGCCATCGCTCCTGCCATCGGCCTGCAACCGGGCCCATTCGGGCGCGCGTAATATCTTGTAAATCACCATGCGCGCCGTGATGCCCGGTGCAGTCGGTCGGGTCAAGCACGGGGGCCGCGCGCCCGACCGTCCTCTTTTTCAGCGCCAGCGGGTGACGTCGCGGCGCCGCGGCCCCGGCAGCGCCCCGGGGCTTTGACACTGCCCGCGCGCCGGGTCACCATGCACCCCATAAAATCTCACAGGGGAGACACCATGAGACAGACCCTCACCGCCACTGCCATCCTCGCGCTCGGCGCCGGCATGGCACAGGCCGATTACACGCTGCACATCCTGCATACCAACGACATGCACAGCCGCATCGAATCCATCAACAAATACGATTCCACCTGCGACGCCGAGGGCGAGGCCGAAGGTGCCTGTTTCGGTGGCGTGGCGCGCGTGAAAACCGCGGTGGAGGCCAAGCGGGCCGAGCTTGCCGATGCCAACGTGCTGCTGCTCGACGCGGGCGACCCGTTCCAGGGCTCGCTCTTCTATTCCACCTACAAAGGTGCTGCGGAGGCCGAGTTCATGGAGGCCATCGGCTATGATGTCATGGCCGTGGGCAACCACGAATTTGACGACGGACCGCAGGGCCTCGCTGACTTCATCGAAAAGGTCAGCTTCCCCGTGGTCTCCGGCAACCTTGATCTTGCGGGCGAGCCCCTGCTGGCGGACGCCGTCGAAGACCACGTGGTGCTTGAGGTCGGCGGCCAGCGCATCGGTATCGTCTCGGCTCTGGCCACGGACACGGTGGAGACCTCCAGCCCGGGCGAAAACATCACCTTCGAGGATGAGATCGCCGCCCTCACCGCTGATGTCGCTGCGCTGGAAGCCGACGGCGTCACCATCATCATCGCGCTCAACCACGTCGGCCTCAACAAGGACCGTGAGATTGCCGCGGCCGTGCCCGGCATTGATCTGGTGATCGGCGGCCACAGCCACACGCTCATGAGCAATGACGACGAAGGCACGCCTGCCTACCCCGAAATGGTCGAGGGCACGCCCGTCGCACAGGCCTACGCCTACACCAAATACCTGGGCCATCTGGAAATCACATTCGACGATGAGGGTAACCTGACCGAGGTGTCGGGTGATCCCATGCTGCTCGACGCCTCCGTGACGCCCGATGCAGGCACCTTGGCGCGGATCGCCGAGATGGGCGCGCCCATCGAAGAGCTGAAACAGCGCGTCGTGGCCGAAACCGCCACCGACATCGTCGGCACGCGCGAGGATTGCCGCGCACGTGAATGCGCCATGGGCAACCTGATCACCGACGCCATGCTTGACCGGGTCAAGGATCAGGGCGTCGAGATCGCGATCCAGAACGGTGGTGGCATCCGCGCCAGCATCGACGCGGGCAAGGTGACCATGGGCGAGGTGCTGACAGTGCTGCCCTTCCAGAACACGCTGTCGACATTCGAGGTCACCGGCGAGGCGATTGTCGCCGCGCTTGAGAATGGCGTCAGCCAGTATGAGGATGGTGCGGGCCGCTTCCCCCAGGTCTCCGGCATGAGCTACAGCTTTGACGCCAGCGCCGAACCCGGCAGCCGGATCAGCGACGTGATGGTGGGCGGCGCGCCCATCGATCCCGCCAAGCTCTACGGTGTGGTCTCCAATAACTACGTCCGCAACGGCGGTGACGGCTACGCGATGTTCAAGGATGCGCAAAACGCATATGACTTCGGGCCGGATCTCGCGGATGTCATGGCGGAATTCCTCGCCGAGAACGGTCCCTACACGCCCTATACTGACGGGCGCATCACGGCCAAGTAAGCGCGCTGCCCTCTGACTGAAGACCAGCCATTCAGGCGTCGCCCGCGGACCCGGTCCCGGGCGGCGCCTCCTCCGCCAACCAGTCCCGAAAGGCCAGCAGCGCGGGCGGTGCCTCGCGCGCCAGAGGCCAGACAAGGAAGTAGCTGCCGATGCTCTCGGTCGTGTGATCGCTGGCCAAGACCAGCTGACCGCTGGCCAGATAGGGCTCCGCCACAAAGGTGGGCAGCAGCGCGATGCCTGAGCCATGCACCGCGGCCTGCGCCATCGTCGCGAACTGGTCGAACACCATGCCCGGCGGTGGCGATGCCTCATGCCCGAGGGCCTGCAGCCAACGGGCCCACCCCCGGGGCCGCGTGTCCAGATGCAACAGGTCATGACGCAGGATTTCCGCAGCCGTTGCCAGCGGCGCGGCCACCAGAGACGGCGCGCAGACCGCCACCACCGTCTCGGGCAGCAACGGCAGATACTGCACCCCGGGCCAGTCTTCCCGCCCGAAATGAATGGCCGCGTCAAACCGGCTCGTCCTGAAATCAAAGGGCGCCAGCCGCGTCGACAGGTTCACCGTAACCTCCGGGTGGCGCCGGGCGAAATCGCTCAGACGCGGTGCCAGCCAGTGCATGCCGAACGCGGGCAGGATGGCGAGGTTCAGCGCCCCGCCTGCCTCCAGCATCCGGGCGGCGACGGAGGCCTGCGCCAGCCGCTGCAGCACCGCCCGCACCTCGCTTACGTAGCGCGCGCCTGCGGGCGTCAGCACCAGCCCGCGCCCCTGCCGCGCCATCAACGCCACGCCCAGCTGGTCCTCCAGCGTCTTCAGCTGACGGCTCACGGCACTTTGCGTCTGGGCCAGCTCCGCGGCTGCCTGCGTGGCACTTCCCAGCCGCGCCGTGGCCTCGAAAGCCCGCAGGGCAGCGATCGACGGCAGATGGCGCGGCAGCCCGGACATATGCGGTTTCCTCATGAATGGCAGAAAAAACCATCGTTAGTCTTTTGCCCCGCGATTTGCAATAATATGGTCGATCGCCACCCCCGAGGAGGACTGCCATGAACATCGAGACACCCCTGCTGAAAGCCAAGGATGCGCCGGATCTCGGCACCTTCGACTGGTCCGACCCCTTCCGTCTGAGCCAGCAACTGGCCGAAGACGAGCGCATGATCCAGGACAGCGCCCGCGCCTACGCTCAGGAAAAGCTGCAACCCCGCGTGATTGAGGCTTACGAGAACGAAACCGTTGACGCGGGCATCTTCGCCGAGATGGGCGAGATGGGTCTGCTGGGCGTCACCTGCCCCGAGGAATACGGCGGGCTGGGCGGCTCCTACGTCTCCTACGGTCTCGTCGCGCGCGAGGTCGAGCGGGTCGATTCAGGCTACCGCTCCATGATGTCGGTGCAGTCCAGCCTCGTGATCTACCCGATCTACGCCTACGGCTCGGAGGCGCAGCGCCAGAAATACCTGCCGGGTCTCTGCGCGGGCACCCTGATCGGCTGCTTCGGCCTGACAGAGCCCGACGCGGGCTCCGATCCCGCGGGCATGAAGACCCGCGCCGAGAAGACTGCAAACGGCTACAAGCTGACAGGGTCCAAGATGTGGATCTCCAACGCGCCTATCGCGGATGTCTTCGTCGTCTGGGCAAAATCGGAAGAGCACGGCGGCAAGATCCGCGGCTTCATCCTCGAAAAGGGCATGAAGGGGCTCACCGCGCCCAAGGTCGGCAACAAGCTCAGCTTGCGCGCCTCAGTCACCGGCGAGATCGTGATGGACGGTGTCGAGGTGGGCGAGGATGCGCTCTTGCCCAATGTCCAGGGGCTCAAGGGTCCTTTCGGGTGCCTCAACCGTGCGCGCTATGGCATCAGCTGGGGCACCATGGGGGCGGCGGAGTTCTGCTGGCACGCGGCGCGCCAATACGGGCTCGACCGGCACCAGTTCGGCAAACCGCTCGCAGGCACCCAGCTGTTCCAGAAGAAACTCGCCGACATGCAGACCGAGATTGCCCTAGGGCTGCAGGCGTCGCTGCAGGTCGGTCGCCTGATGGATGCGGCCGAGGCCGCACCTGAGATGATCTCCATCGTCAAGCGCAACAACTGTGGCAAGGCGCTGGAGATCGCACGCCACGCCCGCGACATGCACGGCGGCAACGGCATCTCGGGTGAGTTCCAGGTGATCCGCCATATGATGAACCTGGAGACGGTCAACACCTACGAGGGCACCCACGACGTGCACGCGCTCATCCTGGGTCGGGCGCAGACGGGGATCCAGGCGTTTTTCTGACACGCCCCGGCGGGCGGTAATCGGACCGTCCCGCGCCCGTCTCGACAATCGCGGCAAATGCGGTAAAGACGGGACCATGACCTTGTCCGCCTCCGACGCCAACCGCGACGTCTACGAACGTCAGGCCGCCGCCTTCGATGGTCAACGCTCCCGCGCGTTGTTCGAGGCGCGCTGGCTGGCCCGCTTTGCCGCCTGCCTGCCCGATGGCGCCCGCGTGCTCGATCTCGGCTGCGGCGCGGGCGAGCCCATTGCCCGCTGGTTCATGGCCGAAGGGTTCCGGGTCACCGGCGTGGACTACGCCGACGCGATGCTCGACATCGCCCGCGCCCGCTGGCCCGACGGTGACTGGCGGCAGGGGGATATGCGCAGCCTCGATCTGGGCGCGCGGTTTGACGGCCTGATCGCCTGGGACAGCTTCTTTCACCTCACCCCGGACGAGCAGCGCGCCTGCATCACGCGCATGGCGGCGCATCTTTTACCCGGCGGGACGCTGATGCTGACCGTGGGGCCGGAGGCGGGTGAGCGCCACGGCACCGTCGGGGGAGAGCCCGTCTATCACGCGTCTCTCTCGCCCGCGGGCTATGCGAGCTGTCTGGAGGAGAACGGCCTGCGTCTCACCGGGTTTCTCGCCGAGGACGCCGAGACGGACAGCCACAGCGTTCTGATGGCGCGCAAGCTCTGAGCCGGGACAAGGGCCCGCGCGGGCCCTTGGGCGCCGGTATCAAACCTCTGGCCCCCAGGCAGCCGTCACGCTATCCGCGGCATATCAGGGCCGGTGTTGTTCCTGTGGCCTGCCGCGGTGCGAAGGGTCCGCGCGGACCCTTCCGCGCCCGTTAACGCTGTCGCGCCTCAAGGCGAAAGAAGCGCCAAAACCGACCCGTGCACCGACGCAATACCGACGTGGTACCGACGTTCTACCGACAGGGGATCCGGCTTGTTTTAAAGGCTCTTCCGGCCCTTTGGGCGAAGACTACTCACGCCGTTGCGCGCACGCTCCGGTAAGGTCTCGTCAGCCGCTCTCCCGCGGTGCCGGGGCACCGCCTTCAAACGCATTGCCGTGCACGTAGTCGCAGGGCGCTTCCTGCATCTCCAGATGCAAGGCTGTCCCGGTATAGGGGTGTGCGCGGGCCAGCGCTTCGTCCACCTCGATCCCGAGCCCCGGCGCCTCCGGCGGGGTCACGAAACCGTCCTCCACCCGGATGCTGCCCCGGATCAACGCACCGTGAAACGGTGTCTCGATGGTCTCGATCATCAAGAGGTTGGGCAGGCTCGCGGCAAGCTGCACATTCGCCGCCCATTCCACCGGTCCGGCGTAGAGATGCGGGGCCACCTGCGCGTTGTAAACCTCTGCCAGTGTTGCGATTTTCTTGGCCTCCCAGATCCCGCCCGCGCGGCCCAGAGCGGGCTGCAGGATGCTCGCCGCCCCGCTGCGCAGCACAGGGGCAAACTCGGCCTTGGTGCAGAGCCGCTCTCCGGTCGCAATGGGAATGCGCACGCCCGCCGCCACCTTCGCCATCTCACCCACCGCATCGGGGGGCACGGGTTCCTCGAACCAAAGCGGGGCGTAGGGTTCCAGCGCCTGACCCAGCCGGATCGCGCCCGCGGTGGTGAACTGCCCGTGCGTGCCGAAAAGCAGATCCGCCCGGTCCCCCACCGCGCCCCGGATAGCCCGGCAAAAAGCCACTGATTGCGCAATGTCGCGCATCCCCGGCATGTGCCCGCCCCGCAGGGTGTAGGGGCCCGCCGGGTCAAACTTCACCGCCGTATATCCTCTTGAAATACAGTCACTTGCAGCCTCGGCTGCCATCTCTGGCGAGGTCCAGAAATCATCTGGATTGTGCTGCGGCAGCGGGTACAGATAGGTATAGGCGCGGATACGGTCGTTCATCCGCCCGCCCAGCAGCGCCCAGACCGGTCGCTCGCGCGCCTTGCCCAGAATGTCCCAGCAGGCGATCTCCAGCCCGGAAAACGCGCCCATCACCGTGGGGTCCGGTCTCTGGGTAAAACCCGAGGAATAGGCGCGGCGGAACATCAGCTCGATGTTCTCGGCGCTCTCGCCCGCCATGTGCCGCGCAAAGACATCCTCGATCACCTTGCGCATGGCCTCGGGGCCCACGGCAGCGGCGTAGCACTCGCCCCAGCCGGTGATCCCGTCCGCCGTCGTCAGCTTTACCAGGATCCAGTAGCGCCCGCCCCATCCCGGGGCAGGGGGCGCCGTCACGATGATGTCGAGGTCCTTGAGACGCATGATCTTCCTTTCGCTCAGCCTTGGCGCGCGCTCTGTCCCAGCAGGATCACATTGCGCCGTGCCGCGCCCGTCTTGGTGTCGGCAATGGCGTCGTTGATCTGGTCCAGCCGCCAGCGACCGGAGATCAGCGCATCCAGTTCCAGCCGCCCCTGCGCATACAGATCCATCATCCACGGGATGTCCCGCTGGATCACCACATCACCCATCTTGGAGCCGATCATGCCCTGACCCAAGGCTGCCAGGACGACCGGTTCATAGGTCGCGCTTGCCCCCACATGCGGCATGCCGACCATGATCACCTTGCCACCGGGTCCCAGAAAGCGCGGCGCCTGATCGTAGGCGGGGATGGCACCGACGGTCACGATCACCGCATCGGCCCCGCGCCCGCCAAGCGCCGCCCGCACCGCGCGCCAGGGTTTGGGCTCGGTGGCCAGAACACCGCCCGTCGCACCGAATTCCGCCGCGATTTCAAGCTTTTCCGCGCTGAGATCTACCGCGACAATCCGCCGTGCGCCCGCGATCCGCGCGCCCTGAATGGCGTTGAGCCCGACACCACCGGCGCCGACGACGACCACATCCTGCCCCGCGCGCAACCGGGCGGCGTTGACCACGGCACCGACGCCCGTGATCACACCGCAGGCCACCAGACAGGCGGCCTCCTTCGGAACATCCGACGCGATCCGGACCACCTGGCTTTGCGCAACCACGACCTTTTCGGCAAACGCACCGCAGGCCATGGCCTGATGCAATGTGCCGCCCTCGGCGGTGGTGATCGGTCCCTTGTCGCCGTCATAGTGCGTCTCGCAGATCGTCGGTGCACCGCCCGCGCAGCTGGGACAACTGCCGCAGGCCCGGATCAGCGTCACCACGACGCTGTCGCCCGGTGCGACCCCTTCCACGCCCGGCCCGACCGCGCTGATCACGCCCGCGGCCTCATGCCCGTAGACCGCTGGCAGCGACCCACCCCAGGCGCCTTCCGCATAGGAGATGTCCGAATGGCAGATGGCGACCGCATCGAGCGTCACCTCCACTTCGCCCATCTCGGGGGCGCGCAGCCGGATGTCCTCAATCGTCAGCGGTGCGCCGAAGCGGTGACATACTGCGGCCTTGATGGTCTGCATAGGGGGCGTCTCTTCTCAGGGGTGCGCGGCAGCGCGGATCCTGTCACGGTGCCGCGATCACCGGGCCAGATGCAAGACGATAAGCGCAGCGCATTCGGTCTGCGCGACCCTAGGGTGCAGGCCGTTGTCGCGCAGCGCGGGGCGGGTAGGCCAGAAAAACGCCAAGACCCGCCGCGATCAACCCGGCTGACAGCAGGAACGGCGCACCGGGCAGCACCATCGCCGCCTCAGGCCCCGTAAAGGCGGCGAAGGTTGCCGTCATCACCAGAGGCGACAGGATCATCGCCAGCGCCATCAGGGAGGTGAGTGCGCCCTGCAACTCACCCTGCGCGTCCGGCCCCACCGTGCGCGACATAAGCCCTTGCAGCGCAGGCGTTATCACCGCCGCCAGCGCTGCCAGCGGCGTCAGGATCAGCGCCACAGTGCCGCTGCTCACAAAGGCCAGTGCGATGAAGGCCCCGATGTCAAAGAGGTGCCCGTAGATCACTGTGCCGCGGTCGCCCAGCACGCGCAGGATGGGCCGGATCAACCCGCCCTGAACAACGGCCATCATGATCCCGAAGAGCGCGAGGCTCAGCCCGATGGTCGCAGGTTCCCAGCCGAAACGCGCTTTGCCAAAGTAGGACCAGATCGCCGGATAGACCATGAACGCCACCTGATAGAGAAAGAACACCATCAGCAGCGGCCCCAGCCCCGGCAGGCGGCGCAAATGGCGCAGGCTGCCCAGCGGGTTGGCGCGTGACAGCTGGAAAGGACGGCGGATGGCATCCGTCACCGTTTCGCGCAGCACAAAAAATCCGAAGACTGCGTTGAGTGCTGCCAGCGCTGCGGCAGCGAGAAAGGGCGCCCGGGTGCCTGCCTCGGCCAGCAGCCCGCCCAGGAGCGGCCCCAGCACGAAGCCCACGCCAAAGGCCGCCCCGATCAGCCCGAAATTGGCTGCGCGTTGCTCAGGCGCGGAGATATCGGCCATATAGGCGTTGGCCGTCGATTGCGTGGCCGCGGTAATGCCGCCCACCACACGCCCGGCCAGCAGCAGCCAGATGCTGCCGGCCACCGCCATGACCAGATAGTCGAGCGCCATGACCACGAGCGACATCAGCAGCACGGGTCGTCGCCCGAACCGGTCCGAAATTCCGCCGATGACCGGACCAAAGAGAAACTGCATCACCGCGAAACTGGTGGACAGAACCCCACCCCAAAGTGCTGCGGTGCCCAGATCGACATCGCGCACCTCCTGCAGCAGATCCGGCATGACGGGGATGATCAGCCCGATCCCCATGGCATCCAGCATCACGGTGATCAGGATGAAGACAATCGGCGCGCGCATGCCCTAGCCAGCCCGCGCACGGGCAACAAAGGCCCGCGCCTCCTGCGGTGCCTGACCCAGCTGCGCGCCGGGATCGAACAGATCCGCGGGCAGATCGGGGTGGCGCGCGCGGGCGAGCTCCGCCAGGGGTGTGCCACTTTCCAGCGCCGACTGGCAGAGCGCGGTGGCAGCCTCCTTTGCCGCCAAGCGCGGCAGGGTGGTGGCCAGCGCAAAGCTCAGCGCCTCGGCGTGGCACAGCCCCCCGCGTATGGTCTCAGCCATGCGGTCGGGGACGGGGCGCAGACCTGCGGTGATGGCCCGGGCCTGGTGCAGTGCCGCGGCCGTGCCCAGCACGATCTGGGGCAAGGCCATCCATTCGGTGAACCAGGCGGTGCCATCGCGCTGGTGCTGGTGCACCGCGCCTGCCTGCAGCGCGCCCATCAGACCGTGGGTCTGCCGCGACAGGGCGACCAGCAGCGACGGACCGACCGGGTTCCTCTTTTGGGGCATGGTGGAGGATGCACCGGTGCCATCGAGGCGCACCTCCGCCACGTCGCTGCTGCTCAGCGCGATCAGGCTTTCGCCCATGCCGGCCAATGCGGCGCTGACCTGTCCCATCCAAGCTGCGATGCGCAGGATGGGCCCTCGGTCCGTGTGCCAACTGCGCCCGGGATCGCCGAGGCCCAGCCCGTCGGCGAGTGCTGCGCGCATGGCAGGGGCCTCGGACCCAAAGGCAGCTGCCGTGCCCGCGGCCCCTGACAGCGATACCCACAGGCTCGACGCGCGCAGCCCCGGCAGCGCGTCGCGCGCATCCAGCAGCGGCATTCCCCATTGCGCGAGCACGGCACCCCAACTGGTGGGTGTGGCGTGCTGGCCGTAGGTGCGCGCGGCCATGGGCAGCGCGGCATGCGCGTCGGCCTGATCGGCGAGGCTGCGGATGATCACGCCCAGGTCCTCTTCTGCCAGGAGCAGCGCCTGCCGCAGGCGCAGCATAAGCCCTGTATCCATGATGTCCTGCGAGGTCGCGCCCCAGTGGATGTATTGCGCGTGCTCGGGCGCTTTCATCTCCGCCCGGAAGGCCGCCACCAGCGCAGGGATGCAGACGCCGTCCTGACCCGTGGCCGCTGCCAGCGCGCCGGGATCGATCTGGATCTCCAGCCCGGCGCGGTGGATCGCCGCGGCACTCACCTCCGGGATGATGCCGTGCGCGCCCTGCGCCCGTGCCAATGCCCCCTCGACCAGCAGCATCGCGCGCAGTGCGGCACTGTCGGTAAAGAGCCGCCCCGTCTCTCCGGTCGCGCAGAACTGCGCAAAAAGCGGGCTGTCAAAGACGCTCGCAGCCATCGCTCAGGCGGTCCTGCGGTCAGACATGGCCCACCTCGCCCAGAAACTCAGACAGCAGGGCGGCGTATTCTTCCGGTTTCTCCACACACGGCAGATGCCCCGCCCCGCGGATCACGGCACAGCGGCTGCCGGGGATCAGCCCCACTGTTTCGCGCACCAGATCGGGCGGGGTGGAGCCGTCCTCCGTGCCCGCGATGCCCAGGGTCGGCAGGCGCAGCCCGGCGGTGGTGCTGTAGAAATCCGTGCCCGAGATGGCCGCGCAGCAGCCTGCATAGCCCGCGTCCGGCTGCCGGGCCAGCATGGTGCGCCAGAGCGCCAGCTCCGGCTGTGACAGGAACGCCCGGCCGAACCACCGTTCCATCACCGCATCCGCCAAGGCCTCGATCCCGTCCTGCTCCACCGTCGTGATCCGCTCCGACCACATCTCGGGTGTGGCGATCTTGGCCGCGGTGTTCGACAGGACCATCGCGCGGATCAGGTCGAGCCGTTTGACCGCCAGACCTTGTGCGATCATCCCGCCGATCGACAGCCCCACGAACACGCAATCGCGGACCTCCAGATGATCGAGCAGGCTTTCCGTATCGCTGATCAGCGCGCCCATGGTGTAGGGGGCGGGCGGGCAGTCTGACAGCCCGTGTCCGCGTTTGTCGAACCGGATGATCCGCAGCCCCGGCGGCAGCAGCGGCAGGATCCCGTCCCAGAGCCGCAGATCGGTGCCCAGCGAATTGGCAAAGACCACCGGCGCGCCATCCTCCGGCCCGTCGACCCGGTAGTGCAGGCGCACGGCACCCCCGTCAAAGACCCTCATGCGGCATCTCCACGGCGCAGGGGCGGTGCCGGCGTCGCCAAGGCCTGCGCGAAGACATCCGCATCCACATTGCCGCCCGATATGGTGACGATGACGTCCTGGCGCGCGATCTGATCAGCGTGAAAAAGAGCGGCGGCCAGCGCCACGGCGCCACCGGGTTCGGCCACCAGCTTCAGCCGGCTCCAGGCAAGGGCCACGGCCTGCAGGGCCTCGTCTTCGGTGACGACAAGACCGGGCCCGGCCAGCCGTTTCAGGATCGGAAAGGTCAGATCACCGGGCTGCGGACTGATGATCGCGTCACACAGGCTGCCCGACAGCTTCGCATTCCGCTCGATCCGGCCCGAGCGGAGCGAGCGCGCCACATCGTCGAACCCCGCCGGTTCCGCCGGGCGCACCCGCAGCCCCGGCGCGTCCGCTTCCAGCGCCAAAGCGATGCCCGAGGTAAAGCCGCCCCCGCCACAGCAGACAATGACATCCGCCGCGCCGATCCCTTCCTTTGCGGCCTGGGCGGCAATCTCCAGCCCGGTCGTGCCCTGTCCCGCGATCACAAAGGGGTCGTCGTAGGGTTTGATCAGGCTCAGCCCGCGCGCTTCGGTCAGCTGCGCACCGATGGCGGCGCGGTCCTCCCCGCCGGGACGATCGTAGAGCACGACCTCCGCCCCCAAGGCGCGGGTGTTGTCGATCTTCATGCGCGGCGCATCCTCGGGCATGATGATGACCGCCGGAACACCGTGCATCCGCGCGGCCAGCGCGACACCCTGCGCGTGGTTGCCGCTGGAAAAGGCAATGACCCCGCGCCGCCGCACGTCCTCAGGCAGCGCCGAGACCGCAGACCACGCACCGCGAAACTTAAAACTGCCGGTATGCTGCAGGCACTCGGGCTTGATCCAGACGCGGCGGCCCGCGATCTCATCCAGAAAAGGAGAACTCAGCAGCGGTGTCCGGCGGATCTGGCCCCGCCCGCGGTCTGCGGCGGCCCGGATCATTTCGATATTCATGTCATCCTCCTTGTTGCAGCTTGGACAACCACGTCTGCAATGCCGCCACCGATTCCGGTTCGTCCAGAAAAGGGACATGTCCACGCCCCGAGACGGTGACGGCGATCATATCTGGGCGACGCCGCTGCATCTCTTGCACGGTGGCCTGGCTCAGCAGGTTGGAGTTTTCGCCGCGAATACAGGCCAGAGGCAAGCCGCCAAGCGCATCGAAGTAAGGCCACAGATCCGGTGCCGCCTGCGCCCCGACAGCCTCCACAGCGTCGCGCAGGCGGGGGTCATAGGTGATGTCCAACCCTTTTTCGGTCTGTCGAAAGTGGCGGTTTGCCTCTTCCACCCACCTGACCATCGACACGTCCTTGAAGCCGTCGTTCATCCGCTGCAGCGACTTTGCGGCCTGCGCCAGCGTCTTGACGCTTGGCCCGCGGCCCAGATACCCCATGATGTGGTCAAGGCCCCGCTGCTCGATCACCGGGCCGATGTCATTGAGCGCCACGCCCAGCAAACGCTCCTTGGCAGCCATCGCCAGACCCATGGCGTTGAGCCCACCGCGCGAGGTACCAAGGACGGCGACCCGTTCAAGCTCCAGATGATCCAGCAGCTCGATCACATCGCGGCACTCGACCGGCAGGACGTAATTCTGCCAGTTGTCATCCCAGTCAGACTGTCCGCGCCCGCGGTAGTCTAGCTTGATCAGCCGCGCATCGGAGAGATGCGGGGTCACATAATCGAAATCCCGCGTGGACCGTGTCAGCCCCGCCAGGCAGAGGATCGGCACCCCGTCACCATCATCGGTGTAGTGCAGCGATAACCCATCGGAGGTTGTCAGATGGCTCATGACAGCCCAGCCAGCGCCGGAATCCCGGTCAGATCCCCCAGGGTATGGACAGGTTCCCATGGCAGAAGGTCCACGGGGTCACCCGCCCGATTGACCCAGGCGGTGGTAAAGCCGTAGCCCGTCGCACAGCCCGCATCCCAGCCGTTGGAGGAGACAAAGAGCACCTCTTCCTTGCTGCAGCCAAAGCGGCGCAGAACCATGTCGTAGACGATGGCGGCGGGCTTGAAGATGCCGACGCTCTCCACTGATAGGGTATCATCGAGCAGCGCCTCGATCCCCGCGGAGCGTACGGCACCCACCAGCATCTCCGGCGAGCCATTGGACAGGATCGCGGTGTTCATCCCGCCGTCTTTCAGGCTCCGCAGCATCTGCGGCACCTCCGGGTAGCTCTGAAGTTCCCAGTAAAGCGCCAGCAGCCGTGCGCGCAGGGCGGCGTTGCCGTCCAGCCCCGTCTTCTCCAGTGCCCAGTCCAGCCCGTCCTCGGTCACCTTGCCGAAATCAGTATGCGCGTCTGCCACCGCGCGCAGCCAGGTGTATTGCAGCTGCTTGAGGCGCCAGTGCTCGGCCAGCGCGGGCCAGCTGTCCTTCAGCTCCGTGAAATCGGGTTCATCCGCGGCCTGCCGGGCGGCGGCGGCCACGTCAAAGAGCGTCCCATAAGCGTCAAAAACGCATGTGGTGATCGGCATCCGCATCCCCTTTCAATGAGTGTGGGGGCAGAGTGTCACGGGCGGCCCGTCGCCGAAAGACTTAATCGGTGGGTTTTCGCGGGGATCTAATATGCTGGACGGCATCGTGAGAGATGCCTGGCAGATGGAATTCCCGTTCAGCGGGAATAGTGCGCTGTGCCGTCCTACCGCTCGGCAGTCTCCAGCGGCGCACCGATAAAGCTGGCCTGATAGGTCATCTGTGACTGCGCATCCGCCGCCTGACGGGCGATCTGGCCCTTGAGCTGTGCGCGTACGCCCGGCTCCGTCAGGAGGGCTGCGCCAAAGGTCACCACGGTGACCAGCACCAGACCCCGTGCCCAACGGCGCGCCGTCCGGGCGCGCTGTCTGCAACGGGCCTGTCGCAGCCCCTGGGGTGTCAGTGTGAAATCCATGGGCAGCGTATAACCCAGGATTGTGGCAGGAATGGGGCAGCGGTGTTACCTGTGGCGCAAGGGCGCAGGCTCAGATGTTTTCGGGCTGCGGCATCCCCAGCACGTGATAGCCACCATCGACACGGATCACCTCGCCCGTGGTGCAGGCACCCGCGTCAGAGGCAAGATAGACCGCCGTGCCGCCCACGGCCTCCAGCGTTGCATTGGACCTGAGCGGCGCGTTCTCGCCCGTGTGTTTATAGGTGCGCCGCGCCCCGCCGATGGCGGCCCCCGCCAGGGTCTTCATCGGGCCGGGAGAGATCGCATTCACGCGGATGCCTTCCGGCCCGAGATCATTGGCCAGATAGCGCGTCGCACTCTCCAGTGCGGCTTTGGCCACACCCATGACGTTGTAGTTCGGCACCACCGTGTTGCTGCCCTGATAGGTCAGGGTCATCAGCGTCCCGCCGTTCTCGACCATCAGGGGATGTGCCCGGCGCGCCACCTCGATGAAGGAATAGGCGCTGATCTCCATCGTGCGACCGAAATTGGCGCGGCTGGTGTTGAGGATCCGGCCGGTCAGCTCCGACTTGTCGGAAAAGGCGATGGCGTGGACCAGAAAATCAATCGTTGGCCAGCGCGCGCCCAACTGCTCGAACGCCGTATCCAGCGAGGCATCATCGGTCACATCCACATCGACCATGAAGTCCGAGCCCACGGAGGCTGCCAGCGGCTCCAGCCGTTTCCCGAACGCCTCACCCTGATAGGTAAAGGCCAGCTCCGCTCCCGCATCTGCCATCGCCTTGGCGATGCCCCAGGCGATGGAACGCTCGTTGGCAACGCCCATGATCAGACCGCGTTTCCCCTGCAAAAGACCCGACATGCGGCTACTCCTGGTATCTGGACAGGATCATCGACCCGTTGGTGCCACCAAAGCCAAAGGAATTGGTCATGACGGAATCGAGCCCGGCGTCACCGATATAGCTGGTTGCGATCTCGCCCGGCTCGAAGGCCGGATCCAGCGTCTCGACGTTGATGGACGGTGCGATGAAATCATGCTCCAGCATCAACAGACAATAGATCGCCTCCTGAGCGCCCGCCGCACCCTGGCTATGGCCGGTCATGGATTTGGTGGAGCTGACGGGCGGCTGTGTGCGCCCCTTGAAGGCCCGCCGCACCGCTTCCATCTCCGGCTGGTCACCAGCCGGGGTGGAGGTGCCGTGGGCGTTGATGTAGCTGACGCTGCGGCCTTCGGGCAGCGTGGCAAGCGCCAGCTCCATCGCCCGTCCGCCGCCTTCGCCCGACGGTGCGACCATGTCGTGCCCGTCCGAGGTGGCCGCATAGCCAGTGACTTCGGCGTAGATGCGGGCACCGCGCGCCACCGCGTGATCAAGATCTTCCAACACGACGATCCCACCGCCGCCAGAGATGACGAAACCGTCGCGGTCCGCATCGAAGGCGCGGCTCGCGCGCTCCGGCGTGTCATTGTACTTTGACGACATGGCGCCCATGGCGTCAAAAAGGCACGACAACGTCCAGTCGAGCTCCTCTCCGCCGCCCGCGAACATTACGTCCTGCTTGCCCAGCATGATCTGCTCTGCCGCGTTGCCAATGCAGTGCAGCGAGGTCGAGCAGGCGGAGGTGATGGAGTAGTTGATGCCCTTGATCTTGTAGGCGGTGGACAGGTTGGCGCTGACCGTCGAGGACATGCATTTGGGCACCGCAAAGGGGCCGATCCGCTTGGTCGCACCGGTCTTTTTGACCACCTCATGGGCCGTCAGCATCGCACTGGTCGATGGCCCGCCCGATCCTGCCACCAGGCCGGTGCGCGGGTTCGACACCATATCTTCGCTCAGCCCCGCGTCGGCGATGGCCTGACCCATGGCGATATAGGCATAGGCTGATCCGGGGCCCATGAACCGCAGCGTGCGCTTGTCTACATGCTCTGCCACGTCGATCTTGAGCGTTCCGGCAATCTGGCTGCGAAAGCCGTGCTCGACCATGTCGGGGCAGGCGGTGATCCCGCTGCTGCCGGCTTTCAGCGCGGCCAGCACTTCTTCGGCATTATTGCCGATGGAGGAGACAATCCCCAACCCTGTCACAACGACGCGGCGCATGGTGTATTTCCTCTTCCTCTTGCACGGCCCCGCAGGACCACGCAGATACGATCAGTTCTCGGACAGCGCGACTTTCATGTCGCTGACCTGATAAATCGTTTCCCCATCGGCCTCTACCCGGCCATTGGCAACCCCCATTGTCAAGCGTCGGGTCTGCACTGCCTTGGTGAAGTCAACGTAATAGGTCAGCATCTTGCGGTCGGGGCGCACCATGCCCGTCAGCTTCACCTCGCCCACGCCAAGCGCATAGCCGCGTCCCTGCCAGCCGCGCCAGCCCAGGTTGAACCCGGTGAGCTGCCAAAGCCCGTCGAGGCCCAGGCACCCCGGCATGATCGGATTGCCGGGAAAATGGCACTCGAAAAACCACAGATCTGGCGTGATGTCGAATTCGGCGACCACATGGCCCTTGCCGTTCGGCCCGCCATCGCCGGAGATGTCGGTAATCCGGTCCATCATCAGCATCGGCGGTTCGGGCAGCTGCGCATTGCCGGGGCCAAAAAGCGCGCCCCGCGCGCATTTCAGCAGATCTTCCTTATCGAAAGAGGTGGGGTATTGGCCCATTCCGGCGTCTCCTGCTCGGTCTTTGGTGTGTCGAAACCCTCTAGCACCCGGCTCCCGGCTTCTGCAAGTGCGCGCGATGCGGCGCTGATCCGGGCGGTCCCGGACCCCCACCATTCAGAAAACCGCCTGAATTGAATTGAAAACCACCCCTGAAGCTCCTTATATAGGAGGGGTACGCAGGTGAGTTATTGACATGACGTCTACGGAACAGGAAGTCGGAGCCGCGTGGCTGGCCAAGGCCGGGTTGCGGCCAACGCGTCAGCGCGTCGCTTTGGCGAGCCTGCTGATTGGTGACGGTCAGCACCGTCACGTCACCGCCGAGAGCCTGTTTGATTCCGCCAAGGATCAGGGCGAGGCCGTTTCGCTGGCGACAGTCTACAACACGCTGCGCGCCTTCTGCGATGCCGGGCTGATGCAGGAAGTCACCGTTGACGGCTCCAAAAGCTACTTTGACACCAACACCCACGACCACCCGCACTTCTTCTGGGAAGACGAGGCAAAGCTGACCGATGCGCCCTCGGACGAGCTGGTGATCGCGCAGCTGCCCGACGCTCCCGACGGGGCGGAGATTGCCTCTGTGGATGTGGTGATCCGACTGCGCCGCAAACGCTGACCGGCGGCGGGCGCCGCGCGCCCCGTGCTATTCTCTCTTCCACGCGGGCTGGGTCATGCCCACAAACCCCAGTGTCTCGGGGGCCTCCACATTGCGCGCCACCAGATCCCGCAGCGATCCGCAGGTCGTGATCTGCTCCCATCCGTAGCGGGTGAAGGTCGGATGCTCCGCCTCCGGTGACCGCGGCGGCTGGAACACGTGTTCGGACAGCAACGGATTGGTCAGCGCCTGCGAAAACGCATCCAGCGCCACAAATGACAGGATGGTCCGCGGCAGCGGCGCGTTCTTCACACGGTCCTCGCAAAAGAGCCCCACAAAGAAATCCACCTTGTCCACGCTGCCGTAGGTGCTCTGCAACAGCGCGGCGACCTCCCGGTCCGACGAAATTTCGTCCATCCCGGAAATCGGCATGCGCTGCAGATATTCCAGATAGTCCACAAAGGGCCTCAGCTGACACGCGCGCCCCTGCTCGACGGAGGCCTGCTCCACCCGCATCAGCGACGCGGTGGTATTGCGCGGTCCCAGCTCACCCGCCGCCTGCGCGCTCATATCCTCGAACGCCCCCGCCAGCCCGCCGTCCAAGAGCGGCGCGTTCTCCATGAAATAGGCAGGTCCGGTCTGATGGGCCGTGCCGCCCCAGCGGATATGGTCGGGGATCAGCGCGTGCCAGCGGTAGAGCAGGCTGAATTCGGTCGTGATCCAGTTGGGCCGGTACCATTTCGCGCCCCAGGCGGCCTTGGGATCTGCCTTGATGCGGTAGAGCGTGGGCGCGATATGGTTGATGTAATCCTCCACCACGATCTTGATGAACTGCACGATCACGATGTTGCGCGCGGTCTCGAACACACGGTCGTCGTCCCAATCGGGGTGCCGCACGCCGATCTCGCCCGCGAGCCGGTTATGCTCGCGCAAAAGCAGCGTGTTGATCATCGCCGTCTGCGGCACTGAATTGGCCCGGTCTCCGCCGAAGGCAAAGAGCCTGCCGCGCTTGGCGCGCAGCGCCTCCGCCTTCTCCGGCTCGGCCTTGGCGATCCCCGCATTCAGATCCTCAAGCCCCAAGGGGGCATCCAGATCCCCGAAATCTTCGTGGATCTCGTCGCCGTCGTAGAGAAACGGCGCGAACTCCCCGGTGTCCAGCTGCTGGCTTTTCAGCTTTCCACGGTCCTGAGGCCCTGGGTCTTTGACGCGCAGCGCCGCCGTCTGTCCGGGCGTCCGACCGTAAAGCGGGCAGAGGTCGATGTTATGATTTGACGTATTGCGCTTGAGCCGGTCGGGTACTTCTTCATCAGTCTGTGTCCGAATGAACCCGTCGGTCAGATATTGCGCGAAGGCGGGAAACAGGCAGGTGGATTTCGGGCAAAGCCGCTGTGTGTCCTCCCTGCGTTCAAACACCGGGCTGAGAAAATCCCACGCGGGCAGGCTGCCCTGATCCAGCGGCGAGACACCCAGATGCCGGGCGCTCCAGGTCGTGTCCGTCAGGCTCGCCCACGAGGTATAGTCGTTCCGGGTCGAGAACGGATGCGGCCGGTTGCGCACCGCATCGACGATCCGGTTGATGACGATCCGGTTCACCAGCGCATCGAGCGGCGGCACCGCCTCGATCAACCGCACCACCCAAGGCACATTCAGCAGCCCCATCACGGTACCGCCGATCCGGCCCAGCCATTTGCGCAGGAACAGGGTCACCGTGCGCGAGGGCTTCATTTCAGCGTAGAATGCCCGAAAGAGCAGCGGAAAGAGCAGGATGAACCACACCGCCACCTGCCAGCCTGCGCCCAGCACCAGCAGCGACCACAACCCGGCAAAACCGCTCAGCACCGTAAAGATCCACCAGCCGTGCTGGCGCTCGCGCCACATGCGAAAAAGACCCGCCAGACAGCCCAGATAGACCGGTACCAGCAGCCATCGGCCCGGCTCTCCCGGGTATTGGGTGGCGTGGCTCATGGCCTGATAGAGGTAGATGGCCCCCACGAGGGAGGCGGCCAGAGCCAACAGGTTTCGACGACGGGACGCGATAGGGGCTGCCATAATAAATACTCCGGCATCACTGAAATAACGATCGTATTGGGTCTGTCACCGTGCCCATGACCCCCCTTCTGCTCTGCGCGTTGAAATTCCGCGTCTCAGGTCAAGGTCAGAGAGCCAGGCCGGTGAAGCCCGCTTTAAATGAAATCCAGTTGATACGAAAAACGCCTGCTTTGCCAGCTTAGATTGTGCCGGGCTCCAGATTTATCGCTCGCACTGCCACCAAGTGGCGACGGCTCAGGGCTGTCGCGGGTCATCCAGCAAAGGGGCAAACCCGCGCGGGCTCAGCCCGCTCTGGAACCAGTTGACCAGGGTGTAGACCGAATAGACCGGCACACCCGTCAGCCGTCTGATATCGCGCGCGTAAGGCACCATATTGGTGCATTCCAACACGATCGCGCCGATGTCTTCATGTCGGTGCATCAGCGCGTCTGCGGCATCCAGCATGTCGCTGCGGCAGGCGTCGAAGTCGACCTCCAGCTGATCCGTCAGAAACGCCTGCGAAAAGGCACGGCCGCCTTCGGTGCCCACAATCGGCGTTTCCGCCGGCACGCCTGCGGCGGCCAGATGGTCCGCTCCCAAACAATCGGCCGAAACCGTCAGCACCCCCACCCGTTTGCCCGGCGGCAGGGTTTGCGCCACCATCGGCACCTGCATCAGCGCCGAGCTTGCCACGGGCACCGCAAGTGCCGTGGCCAGATCCTCCTGCAACACCGACAGAAAGCCGCAGTTGGTGACGATGCCGTCGCACCCCATGCGCACGAGCGCCTCGCCGCCCGCAACGAAAGCGTCCCGCATGGCCCGCGCGTCCTTCAGCACGATGAGATCCGGCGTCGCGCCGTCCACCACCCGGTAGTGCACCGCAAATGGCCAGGTGGTGGCATTGCCGATGTCGCCCGGGATGCGGGGAAACCGGGTCTCCAGCATCAGAATGCCCACGGTCGCGCCGTAGACGGTCTTGCCACCTCTTTGAACGTTGCTGCGCACCAGATGCCTCTTTTTCGCCCTGTAATGAAGGGTGTAGCATGTCAGGGTCGCCGGGCCAAATGCGCTTTGCGGTGGAAAACGATTGACCCGCGCGGCCCGGGGCGCAATCTGCAGTGTGGCCGAACGGGAGAGGACGCATGGGCTCCAGGATCATTGTCATCGGCGCGGGGATCGTCGGCGTCTCAACCGCCATCTGGCTGCGCCGGTTCGGGGCAGAGGTCACCCTGGTCGACCGCGGTACGCCGGGGCAGGGCACCTCCTACGGCAACGGCGGCGTGCTGGCCGCCTGCGCCATGGTGCCCGTGACGGTACCCGGTCTGCTCGGCAAAGCACCCGGCATGCTCATGAGCCGTGACGCGCCGCTTTTCCTGCGCTGGCGCTATCTGCCTCGTCTGGTCCCCTGGCTGAGGCGGTACCTGAGCCACGCCAATGATGCGGACACCCGCCGCATCGCCGAAGGCCTGACACCCATCACCGGCGACGCGCTGGCCCAGCATCAGGCGCTGACCGAGGGCACCGAGGCCGCGCATTGGGTGAGCCCCAGCGATTATCACTTCGCCTACGCGGATCGCGCGGGCTTTGACGCCGACGCCTACGTCTGGTCCCTGCGGCGCGCGGCGGGGTTCGTGCCTCAGGTGGTCACCGGGCGCGCGGTGCAGGAGATCGAACCCAATCTCGGCCCGGGGCTCACCTGTCTCGCCACCGTGAAGGATCACGGCTACATCCGCGATCCCGGTGCCTATGTGGCGCATTTGGCGGCGGTGCTGACGCAGCTGGGCGGGCGCGTGCTGCAGGCCGACGTGGAAGATATCGAGCTCACGGACGGTCGCGTCACGGCTGTGCTCGGCTCTGCGGGGCGCCTGCCCTGCGACCGGGCGGTGATTAGCACCGGTGTCTGGTCAAAGCCGCTGATGCAGAAACTCGGGCTGACGGTCCCGCTGGAAAGCGAGCGCGGCTACCACCTTGTGTTCGAAGGGGCCGAGCAGGGTCCGCAGGCACCCACCATGGTCGCCGCGGGCAAATTCGTGGCTACCCCCATGGCCGCCGGGCTGCGCTGCGCGGGCGTGGTGGAGTTCGGT
Source organism: uncultured Roseobacter sp. (assembly GCF_947496515.1). Taxonomy (GTDB): domain Bacteria; phylum Pseudomonadota; class Alphaproteobacteria; order Rhodobacterales; family Rhodobacteraceae; genus Roseobacter. Next base: position 130,207 of record NZ_CANMDB010000011.1, read on the forward strand.
GGTCTGGAGGCTCCGGCCTCCCGTGCCCCTTTCGATTTCTTGCAGCGCAAGGTGCGCGCGGCCTATCCGAAGCTCACATTCGTGCGCGCGCACGAATGGATGGGCCACCGCCCGGCGCCTTCGGACAGCCTGCCGCTCATTGGCGAGATCGGGCACAGCGGTGTGGTGGCGGCTTTCGGACATCACCACATCGGCCTCACGGGCGGGCCGAAAACCGGGCGCCTCGTGGCCTCCCTGCTGACGGGCCGTCCGCCCAATATCGATATGGCCCCCTACGCACCGGACAGGTTCCGCGCGGGGTAAGGGCCTTCGAAGGCCCTTCCGGCGCCCGGCCCCGATCCTTTGCGCCCGGAGGATCGGGCGCTGTCATCAACGCGTCACTTGCCAACACGCGCTCCGAGTGAGACCATCGGTTCGCGCGGTCCGCCACAGCGGCCACCTGCGCGGACTGTCAAGAAAGCGCCCCCGGCGGGGGCATGGGGAGATCAAAAAAGATGACCAAGACACTGCTGGGCGCCATCGCCGCCTGCACCACCGCGCTGACGCCAATCGCCGCGAGCGCCGAGACAGAAGTGCAATTCTGGCACGCCTTCACCGGTCGGTTGGGAGAGCTCGTGGCCGCTCAGGTCGAGGATTTCAACGCCAGCCAGGACGCCTACACCGTCGTGGCCAGTCACAAGGGCAACTATTCCGAAACCCTCAACGCGGGCATCGCCGCCTTTCGGGCGGGCGAACAGCCCCATATCCTGATGGTGTTCGAAGTGGGCACCGCCACCATGATGGCCGCCGAAGGGGCGATCCGCCCGGTCCATGAGGTCATGGCCGAAAGCGGCGCCGAGTTTGACCCCGATGCCTATATCGGCTCGGTCAAGGGGTATTATACGACCACGGATGGGGACATGCTGTCGCTGCCTTTCAACTCCTCGACGCCTGTGCTCTGGGTCAATCGTGACGCGCTGAGCGAGGCCGGGGTCGATCCCGATGTGGATCTGACCACCTGGCAGCAGGTGGGCGAGGTGCTCGACACCCTGAAAGCGGCGGGCTCCGACTGCCCGCTCGTGACCGCCTGGCAAAGCTGGATCCATCTGGAGAACTTCTCTGCCTACCACGACGTGCCTTTCGCCACCCAGGACAACGGCTTTGCGGGAGCGGACACCGAACTGGCGCTCAACGGTGACGCACAGGTGGCGCATATCTCTGCCATGGGGCAATGGGCGCAGGACGGCAAGTTCATCTACACCGGCCGCCGCAACGAGGGCGGTGCGAACTTCCGCGCCGGTGAATGTGCGCTCTTCACCGAAAGCTCCGCGGGCTATGCCGGCATCAAGGCCGAAGCCGAGTTCGACTTTGATGTGCGCCCGCTTCCCTACTGGGAGGGTGTGGGCAACGCGCCCCAGAACACCATCATCGGCGGTGCGTCGCTGTGGGTGATGGAAGGTCACGAGGCGGAGGAATACGCGGGCGTCGGCGCATTCCTTGCCTATCTCTCCTCCACCCCGGTGCAGGCGCAATGGCATCAGGACACAGGGTATCTGCCCATCACCTCCGCCGCTGGTGAGGCGACCCGTGAGGCCGGTTTCTACGAGGAAAACCCAGGTACGGACGTGGCCGTGATCCAGATGACCGCCAAAGAACCGACGGCCAATTCCAAAGGTCTGCGGCTGGGCTCCTTCGATCAGATCCGCGGCATCATCGACGAAGAACTGGAAGGTGTCTGGGCTGGTGACAAGACCGCTCAGGGAGCGCTCGACAGCGCTGCGGAGCGCGGCAACCAGCTGCTGCGCCGCTTTGAGCAGGCCACCAACTAGAACCAGAGTGTGAGCAAGGCGGCGGGCGGCCCTGCGGGGTCGCCCGCCGCCCCACCGCACCGCTGCAGGACCTGCAATGGAAAAACGCGTCACATTCAAGGGCTGGCTGCTGCCGCTGTGCCTCATTGCGCCGCAGGTCCTGATCTCTGCGGTGTTCTTTTTCTATCCCGCCGGTCAGGCGATCTGGCAGTCGCTCTTCATTCCCGACCCCTTCGGACTGTCGATGCAATACGTCGGTCTTGGCAACTTCGAATACCTGCTGAGCGATCGGTTCTACCGCGCCTCCTTCGTGACCACGGCGATCTTCTCCACCCTCGTGACGCTGGCCTCGATGATCCCCGCGCTGTTTCTGGCCGTGGTCGCGGACCGGCTGATCAAGGGCGCGGGCCTCTACCGCACGTTGCTGATCTGGCCTTACGCCGTGGCCCCGGCGGTTGCGGGGGTGCTATGGCTCTTCATGTTCAACACCCGCGTGGGCGTCGTGTCGTGGTATCTGGGCACCCTCGGATACGACTGGAACCACGTGCTCAACGATGGCGAGGCCATGGGCCTCGTGGTCGTCGCCTCCGCCTGGGGGCGCATCAGCTATAACTTCCTGTTCTTCTTCGCCGCGCTGCAGGCGGTTCCGAAATCCGTGATCGAGGCGGCGGCCATCGACGGCGCGCGCTTCTGGCGGCGTTTCTTCACCATCGTGCTGCCGCTGCTCTCCCCCACCACGTTTTTCCTGCTGGTGGTCAACATCGTCTATTCCTTCTTCGAGACCTTCGGCGTGATCCATACGATCACCTCGGGCGGCCCGCAGCAGGCCACGACAATCCTCGTCTACAAGGTCTTCGCCGATGGCTTCGTCGGACAGGACCTGGGCTCCTCCGCCGCGCAATCGGTGATCCTGCTGGTCGTCGTGGGGCTGCTCACGGTGCTCCAGTTCAAATTCATCGAAAAACGAGTGCACTACTGATGGCGCGCGAGATTCACGGCATGGTTGAGAAACGCGGGCGCAGCCTCTGGCTCAGCCATGTGCTGATGATCGCGGGCGTGCTGGTGATCTTCTTCCCGATCTGGCTGGCCTTTGTCGCCTCCACCGTCACCCAGGCCGAGATCGTGCGCCCGCCGATGCCCGTCTGGCCGGGGGATCAGCTCTGGACTAACTACAAGGCGGCGCTCTTCTCCGGCATCAACGTGCCTGTCGCCACCATGCTGCTGAATTCGCTTGTGATGGCCGTTGGCATCGCTGTGGGCAAGATCGTGATCTCGCTGCTCTCCGCCTTTGCCATCGTCTATTTCCGTTTTCCGGGGCGGAATGTGTTTTTCTGGCTCATCTTCCTGACGCTGATGCTCCCCGTAGAGGTCCGCATCGTGCCCACCTACGAGGTCGTCGCCGGGTTCGGCATGCTCAACTCCTACTCGGGGCTCATCTTCCCGCTCATCGCCTCGGCCACGGCCACCTTCCTGTTCCGCCAGTTTTTCCTCACCATCCCCGATGAACTGGCCGAGGCCGCCCGAGTCGACGGCGCCCGGCCCATGCGATTTTTCATCGACATCGTGGTGCCCATGAGCCGCACGAATGTCGCCGCCCTCTTTGTCATCCTCTTCATCTACGGCTGGAACCAGTACCTCTGGCCGCTGCTCATCACCACCGATCCCGAGATGAACACCATCGTTATGGGCATCAAGCAGATGTTCCCCAGCGGCGACGACTTCGCCCACTGGCCGACGATCATGGCTACCTCGATCCTTGCAATGATCCCGCCGGTGATCGTTGTCATATCCATGCAGAAACTCTTTATCCGCGGGCTCGTGGACAGCGAGAAATAGACAAATGGCAACCGTTTCCCTCAAAGGCGTGAAAAAGAGCTTCGGCCCCACAGACGTCATCCATGGCATCGACGCCGACATCGCCGACGGCGAGTTCATCGTGATCGTCGGCCCCTCGGGCTGCGGCAAATCCACGCTCCTGCGCATGGTCGCTGGCTTGGAAACCGTCAGCGCAGGCGACGTGATGATCGGCGGCACCCGCGCCAACGAGCTGGAACCCATGGACCGCGACATCGCCATGGTGTTCCAGAACTATGCGCTCTACCCGCATATGTCCGTGCGGCAAAACATGGGCTACGGGCTCAAAATCGCAGGGCTCCCCAAGGCCGAGATCACGGCCAAGGTCGAAGACGCCGCGCGCCTTTTGCAATTGGAGCCGCTGCTCGATCGCAAACCGCGCGAGCTCTCGGGCGGCCAGCGCCAGCGCGTCGCCATGGGCCGGGCAATCGTGCGGGAACCAGCGGTCTTCCTCTTTGACGAACCGCTCAGCAACCTCGACGCCAAACTGCGCGTGCAAATGCGGCTGGAGATCAAGGAGCTGCAATCCAAACTCGCCATCACCGCGCTCTACGTCACTCACGACCAGGTCGAGGCAATGACCATGGCCGACCGCATGATCGTGATGAACGGTGGCGTGGCCGAACAGATCGGCACGCCGCTCGAAGTCTACGAGACCCCCCGCACGCTCTTCGCCGCCCAGTTCATCGGCAGCCCCGCCATGAACATCCTCGAGGCGCGGGTCCGCGACGGTCAGGTCCATCTGGGGGATACCCCGATTGCCCCCACACCAGCCCCGGATGGTCCCGTCAAACTCGGCCTGCGCCCCGAACATGTCACCACTGCCGACACGGGCCCGCTTGCCTTTACCGTGCAGCTCTCGGAACCGCTCGGCGCCAACACCCTGCTGCACGGCCACCTCGGGGGCGGCGAAAGCTTCACCGCCAGCCTGCCGGGCGTCCATACCACGACGACCCAAACCCTGCAGCTCGCGGTCGACCCCGCACAGATCCACCTCTTCGATCCCAGCACAGGTCACCGGCTCTGACACGCCGCAAAAGCTCTTTCATCTTGCCAAATAAACTCAAAATCCCGCCGCTCTAAACCAGCGCGGCCTCTGCAATCTTCCACGCCGCCGCGAGGTCTTGCTGCAACAAGGCGCGCAGCTCTGCCTTGGCCGCGGCGTCCGGCGTGCGCAGCACATGGGACGGGTGCAAAGAGATCATCACCGGCCCGCCATGCCGCCCCGTCTCGATCTGTCCGCGCCGCGCCATCACCCCCTTGCCGTCCCCCGTCAGCGCCAGCGCCGCCGTCGCGCCGAGCGCCAGCACCACCCGCGGCCGGACCCGCGCGATCTCCGCCTCCAGCCACCACCGGCAATGATGCACCTCGCCCACCGTGGGCCGCTGGTGGATCCGCCGCTTGCCGCGGGTGACATATTTGAAATGCTTCACCGCATTGGTCAGATAGACCGCCTCGCGCGCCACCCCCGCCGCCTGCGCCACCGCATCGAAAAGCTGCCCGGCAGGCCCCACAAAGGGCCGCCCCTGCAAATCCTCCTGATCGCCCGGCTGTTCCCCCACGATCATCAGCCGCGCCGCCGAAGGACCCTCTCCAGGCACCACGTGCGTGGCACCCGCATGCAAAGGACACCGCCGGCACCCCGAAAGGGCTGCCGCGAACCCCTCCTGCGGGCCTTCCCAATGCCGCGCGGCCTGCGCCTCCGCGGCCTCCTGAACCCGCTCCATGCGCAGCGGCGGCAAGGTGGGCGCCGCTTCCGCCATCTCGCGCGCCCGCGCGGGCGCACCCGCGATCAGCTCCGGGATCGCTGCGGCCTCGGGCATGTTGTGCCAGTACTTCTTGGGCATCTCCGAGGTCATGGCCTTCACCTTCAGGCGCGCCGGGTTGAAGATATTCCGGAAATACGTGATCCACAGCGTCTCGGAGGCATCTTCCGGCAAATCCGCACGCGGCAGATCCACGCTGAACCGCAGCGCACCACCCTCGAAAACGGCGCTCACATCGGGGGTGACGATGCGCCAGTCCATATCCGCGAACCGCCGGGCAAAGAAATCCGCAGTGGGCTCCACCGTGTGATGCGTGGGTTCGAACCAGGCGGCGAAACTGCGCCGCGCGTCACTTGGATCACCCATCTCGCGGAACCGCACGAAGGCCTTCATCTTGTGCTGACAACGCCGCACGGCCTTTTCCATCCGGCGCAACTGCGCCAGCCCGGGATCGCCGCGGTCCTGCATCAGCGCCGGGCGATCCCGCAGCCGCCACAAAAAACGGTAGAGCAGATCGAACCGCGCCGGATCACTGTGCCAGACCACCGTCTGCGCGAGGCCCGCGAAGCTGCGCGGCACCCGGATCTCGCGCGTCACCGCAGGCACCTCCGCAGGCGTGTCAAAGAGCCCCGTCGCGCCTGTCCCGTCGCTCCAGCGCAGCGCCTCGGGCGGTACGCCTGCACTCAGGAACCCGCGCGCCGCGTCCCGCCAGGCCGCCGCCGTCCCGATCCGCGGCAGGATCACATGCCCGGTCAAAACAGGCTCAACTGCTCAGGCGGCGGTGCAAAGCGCGCGCGCAGATCGGCGCTGTCGGTCAGCGCCCCGGGGCTCCACCCCTGCGCCACGATGAACGAGCGTGCCTTTTTCAGCGACGCGCCCATCAGCATCAGATCCTCATAGCGCAGCCGCCGGTGCCGCCGCGTCCCCAGGATCCGGTTCACGGTCTTGACGCCAAACCCCGGCACCCGCAGCAAAAGCCCACGCTCCGCCCGGTTCACATCCACCGGGAACTGCGCCCGGTTGGCCAGAGCCCAGGCCAGTTTCGGATCAATCTCCAGATCCAGATTGCCCCCCTTGCTGACCCCGGTGATCTCCTCCAGCCCGAAGTCATAGAACCGCAAAAGCCAGTCCGCCTGATACAGCCGGTGTTCGCGCTGCAGCGGCGGGCTGACCAGCGGCAGCCGCGAGGACGCATCGGGAATGGGTGAGAACGCGGAATAATAAACCCGCTTCAGCCCGTAGGAACCATAAAGCCGGGTGGATTGCCCCAGAATGGTCGCGTCATTGGCGCCATCCGCCCCTACAATCACCTGCGTCGATTGCCCCGCGGGCGCAAAGCGCGGCGCCCGCCGCCCGGTATGGCTGCGCTCCTTGGCTGCCTGCCGCCGCAGCCGTACATCCGCCATCGCGTGGCGGATCTGATCGGGGCTTTTCTCAGGCGCGTGCTGCTTGACGGAGGCATCGGTGGGCAATTCCACATTGATGGACAGCCGGTCCGCAAGCCGTCCCGCCTCCTCGATCAGTTCCGGTGCGGCGTCGGGAATTGTCTTGAGGTGGATATAGCCACGAAAATTCTCTTCTTCGCGCAGCTTGCGCGCGATGCGCACCATGTCCGCCATCGTCGCGTCCGGAGAGCGGATGATGCCCGAGGACAAAAACAGCCCTTCGATATAGTTACGCCGGTAAAACTCGATTGTTAATTTCACGACCTCTTCGACCGAAAAGCGCGCGCGTTGCACATTCGACGACACCCGGTTGATGCAATAGCTGCAATCGTAAATGCAGAAATTCGTCATCAGGATCTTCAGCAGGCTGATGCACCGCCCGTCGGGCGCATAGGCGTGGCAGATCCCCGACCCTTCGTTCGAGCCCAGCCCCTTGCCATCCCGGCTGTCGCGCTTGGTCGATCCCGACGACGCGCAGGACGCATCGTATTTCGCCGCATCGCTGAGGATCGCCAGCTTCTGGTCGAGGGTGAGTCTTGCCATATGTTCTTGATATGTTCCAATCCACCCGTTGGCAAGTCACCGGGTGTCTGTCGCCTAATTATTCATCGTGCCCCTCGGTCGGATCGCTGCAGCGCGGCATGGCCGGTTTACAAATCACCGCGCCGCGCGCCAACGTCGCGGCATGACGCGAAACATGTCCATCATCGTCGTAGAGGCCGACCGCGACCGCGCGCTTCAGATCGTGGACGGGCTGCGGCAGGCGGGCAGTTACGATGTGCAGGTCATTGCAGAGCCCACGCAACTCGCCCAGCAGATTAAGACGCGCCAGCCCGACATGGTGCTCATCGACATTGCCAACCCCTCCCGCGACACGCTGGAGGAGCTGGCACTCGCCTCCGGTCCCATGGACCGCCCCGTGGCGATGTTCGTGGACCGCTCGGACGCGGGGCTCTCCGATGCGGCGATCGAGGCGGGGGTGTCGGCCTATGTGGTCGATGGGTTGCAGCCCGCGCGCGTCAAACCCGTGCTCGATGCCGCCGTCGCCCGGTTCCGCATGTTCCAGCGCATGCGCACGGAACTGGCCGCGACCAAGCGCGCATTGGAAGAACGCAAGGTGATCGACCGTGCCAAAGGCATGATCATGAAGGCCCGCGGCGTCGAAGAGGACGCCGCCTACACGATCCTGCGCAAGGCTGCGATGGATCAGGGCAAGCGTGTGGCGGATGTGGCCGCGGCCCTCGTCACCGCGGCAGGCATCCTGTCATGAGAACCGCCACGCTGCCTGTTGGGTTCATCCCTCTGGTCGATGCCGCCCCGCTGATCGTCGCGCAAGAGATGGGGTTCGCAGCCCAAGAGGGCATCGCGCTCGACCTGCGCCGCGCGCCGTCCTGGTCGAGCCTGCGCGACATGCTCAGTTTCGGTCAGGTGGATGCCGCCCATATGCTCTCCACCGTCCCGGTTGCCATGGCCATGGGGCTGGGCGGGGTCGGCACGCGGCTGGCCGCCGTCGCCGTCACCTCGGTGAACGGCAACGTCATTGGCGTGAAACGCGCGCTGGAACAGTCGCTCATCGACGCTGGCTACGCCTTCGACTTTCAGGACGCCTACGCCGCCGGGCGCGCGCTCCTGCAAGTCAGCCAAAAGCCCCTGCGCATCGGCGTGCCCTTTCCTTTCTCCATGCACGCGGAACTGGTGTTCTACTGGCTTGCCGGGTTGCAACCGGTCCTCGACGGCCAGGTCGAAATCCGCACCGTGCCGCCCCCGCTCATGGCCGACGCCATCGAGGCGGGCGAGATCGACGCCTTCTGCGTGGGGGAGCCCTGGGGCTCGCGCGCCGTGGACAAAGGGCTGGGGGCGCTGCTGCTGCCCGGCACGGCGATCTGGAACTTTGCCCCCGAAAAGGTGCTCGCCGTCCGGCAGGACTGGGCCGAGACAGAACGCGCCCTGCTGGACCGGCTCATCCGCGCGGTCTGGCGCGCTGCTCGCTGGTTGAGCCAGCCCGATGCTGTCACCCTTGCCTCGGAAATCCTCAGCCGCCCCGCGTTTCTCGATCTGCCGCCCGAGATGCTGGAACGAGCGCTGACCGGGCGGCTCACCATCAACGCTGCGGGGGCGGAACGGCACACGGAGCAGTTTCTGGAGTTCGCCCGCGGCGCCGCCAACTTCCCCTGGCGCAGCCAGGCGGAATGGATCGGTCAGCACCTGGCCCGCCGGACCGGCCTGGACGAAGCCGCCGCCCGTACCGCCGCCCGCACGGTCTTCCGCTCCGATCTCTTCCGCGCGGCCCTCAGCGGCACCAGCGCCGATCTTCCCGGTGCATCCTCCAAGGTCGAAGGCGCGCTGGAGGGCGACACGGCGGTCGCCTCCGCTGCGGGCCGGGTGATTCTCTGCCGCGACCGGTTCTTTGATGGGCGCGTTTTTGAGCCGGGCGCGTAAAATTCGCCTCAAATCTATGCAATCGCGGCATCGCCTACGCCGCGGCGCAGAAATTCAGCCCCGCCCGCGCCGCAGTGCTTGATCGACACAGCCTCTTCGCTGATTACTGAGACAAGAGACGAGGATGTCTCCGACCAAATTTTTCCCTCAGACAGGGAAACACGAGCAAAGCCGCTCAACCTCCCGCCACTCCTCCCCGGCGGATCAGGTTGGGCGGTTTTTTTTATGCCCTTGCGGCATCTGACAGGGAAAAGCGAAAGGCTTTGACATGAAACACATCTTTCTGGGGATCGCGGCCGCCATCTGTGCCGGTCCGCTGGCCGCTCAGTCACTGGAGCTGGAAAAGGACGAACTGACCTTCGGCTTCATCAAGCTCACCGACATGGCGCCGCTCGCCGTGGCCTATGAAAACGGCTATTTTCTGGACGAAGGGCTCTTCGTCACGCTGGAGGCGCAGGCCAACTGGAAGGTGCTGCTCGACGGGGTGATCGGCGGCCAGCTTGACGGTGCGCATATGCTCGCAGGCCAACCGCTCGCCGCCACCATCGGCTACGGGACAGAGGCCCATATCATCACGCCCTTCTCCATGGATCTCAACGGCAACGGCATCACCGTGTCGAATGAAGTCTGGGAGATGATGCGCCCGCATATCCCCTCCATGGACGATGGCCGCCCGCAACATCCCATCTCCGCCAAAGCGCTCGCCCCCGTTGTCGAGGATTTCAACAGCCGCGGCGAGCCCTTCAACATGGGCATGGTCTTTCCGGTCTCCACACATAACTACGAGCTGCGCTACTGGCTGGCCGCCGGAGGCCTGAACCCCGGTTACTACAGCCCGCAGAACATCTCGGGTCAGATCGGCGCGGATGTATTTCTCTCAGTGACGCCGCCGCCGCAAATGCCCGCGACGCTCGAGGCAGGCACGATCCACGGTTACTGCGTGGGCGAGCCCTGGAACCAGCAGGCGGTCTTCAAGGGCATCGGCGTGCCGGTGATCACCGACTACCAGCTGTGGAAGAACAACCCCGAAAAGGTTTTTGGCATCACCGCGGAGTTCGCCGAGCAATATCCCAACACCACGCTGGCCGTGACCAAGGCGCTCATTCGTGCGGCCATCTGGCTCGATGAGAACGACAACGAAAATCGCCCCGCCGCGGTCGAGATCCTCAGCCAGCCCGAATATGTGGGCGCGGATTACGAGGTGATCGCGAACTCCATGACCGGGTTCTTCGAGTTCGAGAAGGGCGACAAGCGCGACATCCCCGATTTCAACGTCTTCTTCCGCTACAACGCGACCTATCCCTTTTACTCAGATGCGATCTGGTACCTGACCCAGATGCGCCGCTGGGGCCAGATCGCCGAGCCCAAAGATGACCAGTGGTACCACGACGTGGCCAAAGAGGTGTACAAGCCCGCGATCTACCTCGAAGCGGCACGGCTGCTGGTGGACGAGGGGCTGGCGGATGAGGCCGATTTCCCCTGGGACAGCGACGGCTACAAGGCCGCCACGCCGGGCGAGGACATCATCGACGGCATTCCCTACGACGGCCGCACGCCCAACGCCTATCTCGAAAGCCTGCCCATCGGGCTGAAAGGGGCGCAGGTGGTTGTCGGCTCCGAGGTCCAGGGATGATCGGGCGAGGCAAGGCGGTTCGAACCGCCTTCGCAAGGCGGTTAACACCGCCTTGCGTCACCGCCCGCCGCGCACCGACGTAATACCGACGTTTTACCGACACGATACCGACGTCCTACCGACGCCCCAATTCGCCCCATCCAGGAGCCGCCCAGATGACCACAGTTGACCCGGATTTCGCCACCCAGCAGGGTAAAGAAGCGCGCCGCGCGCGGCTTTTCAGCCGGATCACCACCGCCGACAAATGGTTTCAGGTGCTGGGACTGGCGTGGCTCACCCCGATGCTGCGGGCCGCCGCCGGGGACAACCCGCGCGCGCAGGGCAAAGAGCTCTGGCGGCTGGCCGGTGTGCCCCTGCTGGCGATCTGCGCCTTCCTGTTGATGTGGGGGACACTGGCACCAAAGGTGCAGACGTCTCTTGGTGCCGTGCCGGGGCCCGCGCAAGTCTGGGAAGAGGCCGTCAACCTGCACCAGGACGCGCAGGCCAAGGCGGCAAAAGAGCTTAAATTCAATGAGATGGTCCAGAAGCGCAACCAAAAGCTGATCGACGCGGGGCGCGCGGATGAGGTGAAGACCATCGCCTACACCGGCGCGCCGAGCTACTACACGCAGATCTGGACCTCGATCAAAACGGTCTTCTTCGGGTTTCTCATCGCCACGATTATTGCGGTCCCGCTGGGCATCGCCGCGGGTCTGTCGCCTACGGCGAATGCCGCGCTGAACCCGCTCATCCAGATCTTCAAACCGGTCTCGCCGCTGGCCTGGCTTCCCATTGTGACCATGATCGTCTCGGCCGTCTACGTCACCAACGACGGGCTCTTCGCCAAGAGCTTTCTGGTCTCCGCCATCACCGTCACGCTCTGCTCACTCTGGCCCACGCTGATCAACACCGCCCTGGGCGTGGCAAGCATCGACAAGGATCTGGTGAATGTCTCCAAGGTGTTGAAAATGAACACCTATACAAAGATCACCAAGCTCGTCCTGCCCTCCGCCCTGCCGCTGATTTTCACCGGGCTGCGCCTGTCGCTTGGTGTTGGCTGGATGGTCCTGATTGCCGCGGAGATGCTCGCGCAGAACCCCGGTCTGGGCAAGTTTGTCTGGGATGAATTCCAGAACGGCTCGTCTTCGAGCCTCGCGCGGATCATGGTGGCGGTCTTCACCATCGGCATCATCGGCTTTCTGCTGGACCGGGTGATGTACGCGCTGCAATCGCTCTTCACCTTTTCCAACAACCGGTAGCCCGCGCTCAATCAGCCAAACCGCAGCACAACAAGGAGGTACGCATGGGTATCCTGACGTTCGACAAACTGTCCAAATCCCACGGCGATACGCCCGTGCTCAAGGGCATTGATCTCGACGTGAAGGAAGGCGAGTTCCTCGTGATCCTTGGCTTCTCCGGTACCGGAAAAACCACGCTGATCAACATGATGGCCGGTCTCGATACGCCGACCACGGGCCGTGCCCTGTTTCGCGGCAAGCCCATCACCGGTCCCGGACCCGAGCGGGGGGTGATCTTTCAAAGCTACTCGCTGATGCCCTGGCTGACCGTCACCGGCAACGTGCGGTTGGCAGTCGATACGGTCTTCCCGAAGCTGTCCGGCGCCGAGAAGGCAGAGAAAGCAGCGCATTACATCCAGATGGTGGGGCTCAGCCATGCCGCCTCCCGACGTCCGGCGGAGCTGTCAGGTGGCATGCGGCAGCGGGTCAACGTCGCGCGCGCGCTCGCCATGAACCCGGAGGTGCTTTTGCTGGATGAGCCGCTCTCGGCGCTGGACGCGCTCACCCGCGCCAATCTCGCCGATGAGATCGAACAGATCTGGGAGGAAGACCGCAAGACCTGCGTGCTCATCACCAACGACGTGGACGAAGCCATTGTTCTGGCAGATAGAATCATCGCGCTGAACCCGGATGGGACGCTGGGCGCTCAGTTCGAGGTGAGCATCCCGCGCCCGCGCGAGCGCAGTGCGATGAACAACGACGAGACCTTCAAACGCCTGCGCGCTGAGGTCACCCGCTACCTGATGGATGTAGGCATCGAGGCCAAGGTCGAGGGCAGCCGCCTGCTGCCTGACGTCACCCCGATCCATGGCGTGCCCACAGCCGTGGCCGAGGCGCAGTCGGGCCTGATTGACCAGCGGTTTCTCGACTTCAGCCAGCTTCACAAGGTCTATCCGACCCCCAAAGGTCCACTCACCGTGGTTGAGGATTTCGACCTCAAGATCGACCGGGGCGAGTTCATCTCGCTCATCGGGCACTCAGGCTGCGGCAAATCCACTGTGCTGACCATGGCGGCCGGGCTGAATGAAATCTCCAAAGGCGCGATCAAACTCGACGGTCGCCACGTCGAGGGTGCGGACCCGGAACGCGCCGTCGTCTTCCAGTCGCCCAACCTCTTTCCATGGCTCACGGCCAAGCAGAATGTCGCCATCGGCGTCAATAAGGTCTACCCGCGCGCCAGCACAGCCGAACGGCAGGATGTGGTGGAATACTACCTTGAACGCGTGGGGCTGGCGGATGCGATGGATAAATCCGCCGCTGATCTCTCCAACGGGATGAAGCAACGGGTGGGCATCGCGCGGGCCTTTGCGCTCAGTCCCAAACTGCTGTTGCTGGACGAGCCTTTCGGGATGCTCGACAGCCTCACCCGTTGGGAACTGCAGGAGGTGCTGATGGAGGTCTGGTCCCGCACGAAGGTCACGGCGATCTGCGTGACCCATGATGTGGACGAGGCCATTCTGCTGGCCGACCGCGTCGTCATGATGACCAACGGACCGCAGGCCACCATCGGGCGGATCGTCAATGTCGATCTGCCGCGACCCCGCACGCGCAAGGCGCTGCTGGAGCATCCGGACTACTACCGCTACCGGCAGGATGTGCTTGATTTCCTGGAGGAATATCAGCACGGCGCCAAACCCAAGACGAAACCTGCAGCCGCGATTGCCGCCGAATGACCCCTGCCGCAGGCGCCCCGACCGACCCGAGGAGAGCTGATATGAGCCGAAAGAGACTGGTGGTGATCGGGGCGGGCATGGCCTCGGGCCGCGCGTTGGAGCAACTCTTTGCAACGGAGCCCGATGGCTGGCACGTCACGCTTTTCAATGCGGAGCCACGCGGCAGCTACAATCGCATCATGCTGTCGCCGGTGCTGTCGGGCGAGAAATCCTTCGACCAAATCATCACCCATGACGCTGACTGGTACGGGCAGCACGGCGTGACCTGCCGCTTTGGCGAGCGGGTCACGGCCATCGACACGCAGGCCAGAACGGTCACCGGCACGAAAGGGACGGTGGCCTATGACAAGCTGCTCATTGCGACTGGCTCCGACCCTTTCGTGATCCCGCTGCCCGGCCATGATCTGGCGGGCGTGATCGCCTACCGTGACGCTGATGACACCCGACGGATGATCGATGCTGCCGCCCAGCCGGGCGCACGGGCGGTGGTCATCGGGGGCGGGCTTCTGGGGCTGGAGGCGGCCGCCGGGATGCGTGCGCGCGGTATGGCAGTGACGGTGGTGCATCTGCCCGGTCACCTGATGGAGCGTCAGCTGGACCCCGCGGCGGGTGAGCTGCTGTGCCATGCGCTTGAGGATAAGGGCATCACGGTGCGACTTGGTGCGAACTCCGCCGAGATCATCGGCAAAGACGGTCATGTCCGCGCGCTGCGACTGGCGGACGGCACGGAGATACCCTGCGATCTGCTGGTCATGGCCGTTGGCATCCGGCCCAACGTCGCGCTCGCCACGCACGCCGGTCTCGCAGTCGGTCGCGGCATTGAGGTGGACGACCAGATGCGCACCTCCCACCCGGATGTGCTGGCCATCGGCGAATGTGTGGAGCATCGGGGTGCGCTCTTCGGGCTGGTTGCGCCGCTCTATGATCAGGCCCGGGTTGCCGCGCAGACGCTCATGGGGCAACCGGCGGCCTTTTTGCAAAAGACCCTCGCCACCAAGCTGAAAGTGACCGGGTGCGATCTCTTTTCGACGGGTGATTTCGAGGCAGGCGACGGCCGCGAGGACATTGTCTTTCGCGACCCCGGACGCGGCATCTACAAGAGGCTGGTGATCGAGCGTGATCGGTTGATCGGGGCGGTCATGTACGGTGATACCGCTGATGGCAACTGGTTCTTCGGACTTATCCGCGACGGGACCGACATCTCGGCGATGCGCGAGACACTGATCTTTGGTCCGGCGTATCAGGGAGGGACCCAGCCGGACCCGTCCGCAGCCGTTGCAGCCTTGCCGCATGATGCGGATACCGGTGGCTGCAACGGCACGGTTCGACGCACTCTCTCTGCCTGGGGCCTCGGTTCGACAGACCCTCGCACCACGTCACCCCGGAACGTCGCCTGATGGACGGGAGTGGTTTGCCAGAGACACGCTCTGCCTGCCCCTACTGTGGTGTGGGCTGTGGCGTCCTGCTGCGCCCGGACGGGCAGGGCGGGCTGGCGGTGCGGGGCGATCCCGATCACCCGGCGAACCATGGCAGGCTGTGTTCCAAGGGCAGCGCTCTGGGCGAGACGGTCGGGCTGGACACCCGGTTGCTGGCACCGCAGGTCGACGGACGGTCTGAGAGCTGGGACACAGCCCTTGATCTGGTCGCGGCGCGTTTCAGCCGTACCATCGCCGATCACGGGCCGGACAGCGTGGCCTTGTATGTGTCGGGCCAGTTGCTGACAGAAGACTACTATGTCGCCAACAAGCTGGTGAAAGGCTTCATAGGTTCGGCGAATATTGATACGAATTCAAGGCTTTGTATGGCATCGACCGTTGCGGGTCACAAGCGTGCCTTTGGCACGGATACCGTCCCCGGCACCTACGAAGACCTTGATGAGGCGGATCTGGTCGTGCTGGTGGGGTCCAATCTGGCGTGGTGCCACCCGGTGCTTTACCAGCGTCTACTGGCGGCGCGCGCCGCCCGGGGGACACGGATCATCGTGATCGACCCGCGTCGCACAGCGAGCTGTGATCAGGCGGATCTGCACCTGCCACTGGCGGCGGGCAGCGATGTGGCGCTGTTCAATCATCTGCTGACCCAGATCTACGAAGGGGGCGCGGTTGATACAAGCTATCTCCGGCACGTTGCCGGTTTCAATGACGCACTTGAGGCGGCCTATGCCGATGACGTTGCGGTAACCGGACTTGATCCCCGGGACCTCGCCGCCTTTTGCAGATCGTGGGTCGGGACAGAGCGCGTCGTCACCGTCTTCAGCCAGGGGGTCAACCAATCCACCGCAGGCGCCGACAAGGTGAATGCCATTCTGAACTGCCACCTTGCCACGGGTCGGATCGGCAAGCCGGGCTCCGGGCCGCTGTCTGTCACCGGCCAGCCCAACGCCATGGGCGGGCGCGAGGTTGGTGGCTTGGCAAACATGCTGGCCTGCCATCTGGATCTGGAGAACGCCGATCACCGTACCGCGGTGCAGACCTTCTGGGAATGCGCGCCGCTGCCGGACAAGCCGGGGCTCAAGGCGGTTGATATGTTCCGTGCCGTGGGCCGGGGGGATATCCGGGCGCTCTGGATCATCCACACCAATCCCGCCGTTTCCATGCCCGAAGCGGACGCCGTCGCGCGTGCCATCGACGCCTGTGAGTTCACGGTCGTGAGCGACATCACCGCCCAGACCGATACCGCGCGATTGGCGGATGTGGTGCTGCCCGCCACCGCCTGGGCGGAAAAGAGCGGCACCGTCACTAACTCCGACCGGACCATCAGCCGCCAGCGTGCGGTTCTGTCCGCCCCCGGCGACACCCGCGCCGACTGGCATATTCTGGCGGATGTGGGCCGCCGGATGGGATGGCAGGCGGCTTTTGATTATCAAAGCCCGGCGGAGATCTTTCGCGAATACGCGGCGCTGTCGGGCATTGCTGGCGGGCTGGGCCGGGATTTCGACATCTCCGGGCTCAGCACGCTCGACGATGCCGCCTATGATACGCTGGCGCCCGTGCGCTGGCCGGTAAACGCCGCGCGGCAGGGCGGACGGTTCTTTGCGGACGGCGCGTTCTTTCATCCGGATGGCAAGGCGCGGATGCTACCCTTGCGCTGGCGCGGTCCTGTGGCAAAGACCTGGCCGCGCTATCCGTTCCGGCTGAACACCGGGCGCATCCGCGATCAGTGGCACACAATGACCCGCACGGCCCTGTCCCCGCGGCTCTCGGCGCATCTGGCGGAACCCTTCGTGGATATTCATCCGGCGGATGCCGCGGAACTTGGCGTGCGCCCGCCGGATCTGGTGCGCCTGCGCAGCCCCCATGGTACCGCGATCCTGCGCGCCCGGCTGACCGAAGCGCAGGGCCGAGGCGCATTATTCGCGCCAATGCACTGGACGGGCGAGACGGCACCCTGCGCGCGCATCGACGCGCTGGTACCGGGCGAGGTCGATCCCATTTCGGGCCAGCCGGAAAGCAAGGCAGCCGTGGTCGCGGCAGAGCGGTTCGATGCCACTTGGTACGGGTTCGCCGTCTCGGCCCGGCCTTTGCACCCCCAGTCGGACTACTGGGCCCGCGCGCGGACCCGCAGCGGCTGGCGCGCCGAGATCGCAGGCCGTACCGAGATCACCGATTGGGAGGCCGAGGCGCGCAGGCTCTTCGACCTGCCGCCGGAGATGTCCGTTCAATCCCTGCGCGACCCCGCGCGCGGCAGCGTCCGTCTGGCCTTTGCCGAGGGTGGTGTGCTGGTGGCGGCGCTCTTTGTCTCGGCCAGCCCGGTCGCGGTGATGCGCGACTACATCGCCGGTCAGACAGGGCAGCACGCCGATGATGTGCTGACCGGGATGACACCGCGCAACAAACCCGATCCCGGCCCGGTGCTCTGCGCCTGTCTTGACGTGGGCATCAACACGATCCTGCAGGCCATTGAGGAGGGCGGTTTGACGAGCGTTGATGCCATTGGCGCTGCTTTGGGTGCCGGGACCAACTGCGGCTCCTGCCGGCCGGAGATCGCGGCGCTGCTGGCAGGTAGCCGGGCGCGCGAGGCGGCGGAATAAGCCTGCGTGCGGGCCGCGTAGAGGAGTTAGGCAGATGAAGAGCTTTCCCATGTTTATCCGCACCACCGGGCGCCGGGTTGTCATCCTGGGCGGTGGCGAGCAGGCAGCCCAGAAACTGAGGCTGATCCTGAAGACAGATGCGCAGATCTGCATTGCCGCCCCCCCGCTGGATCCCGAACTGCGCGATGCGGTGGATCGCGGGCGGGCCTGCTGGCACCAAGGGCCGGTGACACCTGCGTTCTTCAAAGGGGCTGTCATGGGGTTTGTCGCGACTGGCTGCCCGGGCCTTGACGCCAGTCTGCAGGCGCTGGCGCGCGTCGCCAGTTGCCCCGTCAACGTGGTGGATCAGCCGGGGCTTTGCGATCTGACAACGCCGTCCATCGTGGACCGTGATCCCGTGGTCGTGGCCATCGGCACCGAAGGAACCGCGCCGGTGCTGGCGCGCCAGATAAAGACCCGGATGGAGGAGATCCTGCCCCCAACGCTGGGCGGGCTCGCGGAAAGTGCGGGCCGGTTGCGCAATGCAGTGGCCGCGCGTGTGCCGCGCCCCTTGCGGCGCGCCTTCTGGCGGTGGGTCTTTGCGGAGGGGCCCTATCGGACCTGGACCCGCGGCGCTGAAGGTGACGCCATGGTGCAGATCAAGAAGGCGATCGCACAAGGCGCGGCCCCCGAACCTGCGCAGGACGGCTCCATCGCGCTCATTGGCGCGGGGCCGGGCGCGCGCGATTTGCTGACGTTGCGCGCGGTCGCCCGGCTGCAGGAAGCGGATGTGATCTTTTACGACCTGTTGGTCGAGCCGGAGGTGCTGGAGCTGGCGCGACGCGATGCAGAGCGGGTGTTCGTGGGCAAGGTGGTCGGGGCACACGCCTGGCCGCAAGAGCAGATCAACGCCCGGATCGTCGCCGAGGCGCGCAAGGGTGCGCGCGTCGTTCGTCTGAAATCGGGGGATCCGGGCATCTTTGCGCGCGCGGCAGAGGAGCTCACTGCGGCGCGTACCGCAGGTATCCCGGTGGAGATCGTCCCCGGTGTGACCGCCGCCTGCGCCGCCGCAGCCAGCGCGGGGATGAGCCTGACAGAACGCGGGGTAGCCAATACGCTGGTGCTGTCGACTGGGACCGCCGCTGCCGGTGCGCCGCTGCCTGACAGCACGCGGCTCTGCGGTCCGGGCACCAGCACGGCCTTCTACATGGCCGCCCGGCAGGCGTCGGAGATCCAGGCCGGGTTACGCGCGCGCGGACTGCCGGGCACGGCAGAGGTGACCATCGCCGCCAACGTCTCAAAACCCTCCGAACGGATCATCACCGGCCAGTTGGCGGAGCTTGCAGCGCTCGTCCGCCGCGAGGGCATCACCGGCTGCGCGATTATCCTGGTGACCTGGCCGATGGCCGCCGCAGCGCAGCGACCCAAACATGCGCCACGTCTGGTCGCCGCTGGCTAGAAACCCGTGCGCGGGATCGCTCTGTGTCAATGAGACCGACCGCGCGAGAGTTCCCACCACCGTGGCAAGCGCATCAGCTTTCCTGCCGCTTCTCCCGCAGCCGGGCAAAGTAGTCGATGCGCTTTTTCATCTCGCGTTCAAAGCCGCGTTCGGGCGGTGCGTAGAATGCCTCGCGCGGCATGTCGTCGGGAAAGTAGTGCTGACCCGAAAACCCGTCTTCGGCGTCGTGATCGTAATCATATCCCGCGCCATAGCCCTCGTCCTTCATCAACGCGGTGGGGGCGTTGAGGATATGTTTGGGCGGCGGGGCAGAGCCCGTTTTCTTCGCCAGGCGCACCGCGGCCTTGTAGGCCACGTAAGTCGCGTTCGACTTCGGCGCGAGCGCCAGGTAGATCACGGCCTGCGCCAGCATCAGCTCCCCCTCGGGCGAGCCCAGCCGCTCGTATCCCGACCAGGCGTCCAGACACAGGCGCACCGCCTGCGGATCTGCCAGCCCGATGTCCTCGCTCGCCATCCGGGTGATGCGCCGGGCCAGAAAGCGGGGGTCTTCCCCCGCCACCAGCATCCGCGTCAGCCAGTAGAGTGCCGCATCCGGGTCCGATCCGCGTACGGCCTTGTGCAACGCGGAGATGAGGTTGTAGTGACCATCGCCCGATTTGTCGTATTGCGCGGCGCGGCGTTGCAGCCTCTCGCCCAACTGCTCCGGATCCAGTGGCTTGGCGGGATCCGCGGTCGCCACCTGTTCGATCAGGTTCAGCAAGGCGCGCCCGTCGCCGTCTGCCATCTCCACCAGTGTTTCGCGTGCAGCGGGGGTGAGGGGCAGGGGGGCTGCCAGCTCCGCCTCGGCGCGTTTGATGAGCTCGCGCAGGCCGCCCGTGTCCAACCGTTTCAACACCAGCACCTGCGCGCGCGACAGCAGGGCGGCGTTCAACTCGAAGGACGGGTTCTCGGTCGTGGCCCCCACCAGCACGATGGTGCCGTCCTCCATATGCGGCAGGAACCCGTCCTGCTGTGCCTTGTTGAAACGGTGGATTTCGTCCACAAAGAGCAATGTGCCGCGTCCGTTCGCAGCCCTGGCCTTGGCGGCATCGAACACGCGGCGCAGCTCGGCCACGCCGGAAAAGATCGCACTGATCTGGACGAAACTGCGGTCCGAGGCATCTGCCAGCAGCCGCGCGATGGTCGTCTTGCCGACACCGGGCGGCCCCCAGAATATCAGCGAGGTCAGCTTGCGCGCGGCCAGCATCGCGCCCAGGGGCGCTGTTTCGGCCAGCACATGGTCCTGACCCACCACATCCTCCAGCCGCGCGGGCCGCAACCTGTCGGCCAGCGGTTGATCAGCGGCGGTACGCGCAGGTGCGGCCTCATTTGCAAAAAGATCACCCATGCTCCCTGTCTACCGGACCCGCCAGCCCGCGCAAGCCAAGACGCGCGGTCGGGCAACTTGACAAAACACCGGCGCTGCGAGACAGACCGCCCATGATGCAATCGGTGATCATGGTGGCAATTGGCGGCGCGCTTGGTGCGACGTTGCGGTTCCTTTGGGGCGTGTCCTTCATGCGCCTTTTCGGGCCGGTGGAATTTCCGGTGGCGATCATGACCGCCAATATCCTCGGTTCCTTCCTGATGGGCGCCTTCGTGGTGCTCGCGGCGCACAAGGGGCTGACCCATCTCAGCCCGCTGATCATGACGGGTCTGCTGGGCGGGTTCACGACGTTTTCGGCTTTCTCGCTGGAGGCCGTGACATTGATCGAACGGGGCCAGAGTGCGGCCGCCGTGGGCTATGTGGCGCTTTCGGTGGTTTTGTCGCTGGGCGGTCTGATGCTGGGCCTGTGGCTTGTCCGGTCGGTGCTGGCATGAGCAGTGTGCAGACCCTGACCATTGGCCCCGATGACGGCGACCAGCGGCTCGACCGATGGTTCCGGCGACAGTTCCCGCACGTGCAGCAGGGCCGAATTGAAAAGATGTGCCGCAAGGGCGAGATCCGCGTGGACGGGGGCCGGGTCAAACCTGCGACCCGGCTGCAAAGCGGTCAGGCGGTGCGCATCCCGCCCTTGCCCGATACCGCCGCGCCGCCCGTCCAGCATCGTGCGGTGTCTGATGCGGATGCGCGCATGATCCAGGGCTGCGTGATTTACCGTGACGACGCGGTGATCGCGCTCAACAAACCGTCCGGCCTGCCGACGCAGGGCGGCTCAAAGCAAACCCGCCACGTGGATGGTCTGGCCGAGGCGCTGAAATTCGATCTCGACGAAAAACCGCGGCTTGTGCACCGGTTGGACAAGGACACCTCGGGCGTATTGCTGCTGGCGCGGACGCGCGCGGCGGCGAGGGCGCTGACGGCCTCCATGCGGCACAAGGAAACGCGCAAGATCTACTGGGCACTGGTGGCGGGCGTGCCAACGCCCTACCTGGGCGAGATCCGCTTTGGCCTCGTCAAGGCGCCCGGTCGTGGCGCTGCCGGTGAGGGGGAGCGGATGATCGCCCTGCACCCGCGCGAGATCGACGACACCCCGGGCGCGAAACGCGCCCATACGCTTTATGCCACCCTCTACCGGGCGGGCAGCCGCGCCTCCTGGGTCGCGATGGAGCCCATCACGGGCCGCACCCATCAGCTGCGCGCGCATATGGCCGAGATCGGGCACCCCATCGTGGGCGACGGTAAATACGGCGGCTCCGGTCAGGAAAACCTCGGCGATGGCTGGGGCGCGCAGTTGGGCGGCGTCATCTCCAAGAAACTCCACCTGCACGCGCGTATGATGCGGTTCGAGCACCCCGAGAGCCGCAAGCAGATCACCGTGACGGCGCCTTTGCCGGATCACATGGCGCAAAGCTGGGAGACCTTCGGCTGGACCGATGATCTGGCCGCCGAGGACCCGTTCGAGGCATTGTCATGAGCGGCGCGCAGCGGCTGGTGATCTTTGACGTGGATGGCACTTTGGTGGACAGCCAGGGCGATATTCTGGCCGCGATGAAGGTGGCGTTCGAGGCGGTCTCGCTGCCAGCGCCGTCACGCGCTGAGGTGCTGAGCATCGTGGGGTTGTCCTTGCCGCAGGCTTTCGCGCGACTGGCCCCCGATGCCGACCACGACCGTATGATTGCCGCCTACAAGGAAGGCTATATCGCGCTGCGCGCGCAGGCTGGCGTGGCACAGTCATCGCCTTTCTATCCCGGTGCGCGCGAGGCGCTTGCGCGGCTACAGGCCCAACCGGATGTCCTGCTGGGTGTGGCGACGGGCAAATCCAAACGCGGGCTCGACAAACTGATCGAGGGACACGGGCTGGAGGGTGTTTTCGTCACCCGGCAGGTGTCGGATTTTCATCCCTCAAAGCCACATCCGTCGATGATCCTGCAGGCGATGGCGGAGGCGGGTGTAGCGGCGCGCGGTACTGTCATGATCGGTGACACCAGTTTTGATCTGCAGATGGCGGCGTCTGCAGGGGTCGCGGCGGTCGGCGTGTCGTGGGGCTATCATCCCGTGGCCGATCTGGCAGCGCACCGGCCCCGTACGATCCTGCAAGACTTCGCGGACCTTGACGCGGCACTCGATGCCTTGTGGGCGTGCACCCCGTGAGTGAGTGGCGGGCGAAGCGGTTCTGGAAGGCCGCCAGCGTGGTGGAGGCCTCCGGTGGCTACGAGGTCGCGCTGGATACGCGGGTCGTCAAAACGCCCGCCAAGGCCGCCCTTTTGCTGCCCACCCGTGCGCTGGCCGAGGCCATTGCCGCGGAGTGGGACGCCCAGGAAGATCAGATCGACCCGCTTTCGATGCCCTTTACCCGCACGGCGAATGCCGCCATCGACAAGGTTGGCCTGCAAAGGGATGAGGTCGCCCGGATGCTGGCGGACTATGGCGACAGTGATCTGTTGTGCTACCGCGCGGATCAGCCCGAGGCGCTGGTGACCCGGCAGGCGGCAGAATGGGACCCGATGCTTGACTGGGCCGACGCAGAGCTTGGTGCCCGGCTGGAGGCGCGCAGCGGGGTCATGCACGTGCCGCAGCAGCGCGAGGCGCTGGCGCGGCTGAGCGCGCAGGTCCATGCCTTGTCCGACTTTGAGCTGGCTGCCTTTCACGATCTGGTCAGCCTGTCCGGGTCGCTGATTCTAGGCTTTGCTGCCGCACGCGGCGCGCGGCCCATCGACGAGATCTGGGACATCTCGCGGCTGGATGAGATTTGGCAGGCCGAACAATGGGGTGCCGATGACGAGGCGGAGGCCACGGCGGCGATCAAGCAATCGGCCTTTCGCCACGCAAAGACCTTTTTCGACCGCGTCCAGCCCGAATTTTAGCGCTACCGGGAAACAAACTGTCACCGCAGCCCCGACAGCGCCGATTTTGCCGGTGTTACCCTTGACGTTGTGAGCGGAGTCCGAGCAGTATATGGGCCACTTGGCGGGTCAAACTCGCCATTTCGTCCCCGGCCGCCAGAGGCGCCGGTCGAACCGTCGAATACCGGCGGAAAATCAGGAAGAGGTAAAAATGAAAAAATCTGTAGTTATTGGCGCGCTGACCGCCGCCGGCCTGTCGGCTGGTGCTGCGGCTGCCAGCACGTTGGAAGACGTCAAGGCACGCGGCTCGCTGAACTGTGGTGTGTCCACAGGTCTGGTCGGGTTCTCGTCGCCAGACGCAAATGGCACCTGGCAGGGCTTTGACGTGGCGGTCTGCCGCGCGGTGGCTGCCGCTGTTCTGGGTGACCCAAACGCTGTCGAATTCGTCGCGACAACCGGCAAGACCCGCTTTACAGCACTTGCCTCGGGCGAGATCGACATGCTGGCCCGCAACACAACCTGGACGCTCAGCCGTGACGTGGACCTCAAGTTCACCTTTGTGGGCGTAAACTATTACGACGGTCAGGGCTTCATGGTGCCAAAGGAGTTGAACGTCTCCTCCGCCAAGGAACTCGACGGCGCGACAGTCTGCATCCAGACCGGCACCACAACCGAGCTGAACCTCGCGGATTTCTTCCGGGCCAACAACATCAACTACGAGCCCGTGCCTGTTGAGACCAACGCCGAAGCACAGCAGCAGTATCTGGCCGGTGCCTGTGACGTCTACACCACAGACGCCTCTGGTCTGGCCGCGACACGCGCTGCCTTTGAGGCACCCGACGCGCATGTGCTGCTGCCCGAGATCATCTCCAAGGAGCCGCTGGGACCGCTCGTGCGTCACGGTGACGACGAATGGGGCGACGTGGTGCGCTGGACGCTGAACGCGCTGATCTCTGCTGAAGAACTGGGCGTGTCCTCCGCCAACGTGGCCTCGCTGTCCGAGAGCGCAAACCCCGAGACACCGGAGATCAACCGGATGCTGGGGACCGAAGGCAACCTGGGTGAGATGCTCGGCCTCAACGCTGACTGGGCGGCCAAAGCCATCGGCGCGGTTGGCAACTACGGTGAGATCTTTGCCAAGAACATCGGTGAGGAAACACCGGTCGGTCTGGCACGCGGCCTGAACGGCCAGTGGGAAGACGGCGGGCTGCTCTACGCACCGCCCTTCCGCTAAGAACCATACGGCCAAGGGCGCAGGGATCATCCTGCGCCCTTCGCTTTTATAGACCAACGAAAATTTTCACGACCAGCGAGACACGGCAAAAGTGTCCGTTAAAACAAGGTCGGAACCACGGGGAACATTCCATGACGACATTGTCCGACCCGCCACAGGGTTCGTTCCGCCTGTCGATGCTGATCTACGACACGCGCTACAGGTCACTGACATTCCAGGCGATTGCGGCCATTCTTCTGGCGCTGGCGATCTGGTATCTGGGCAGCAACCTGATCCAGAACCTGCGCGTGCAAGGCCTCGACATCGCCTATGATTTCCTCGTCGATCCGGCAGGCTATGACATCAACCAGACATTGATCGAGTACGACAGCCAGTCCGCCCACTGGCGCGCAGCAATCGTCGGTATTCTGAACACGCTGCTGGTGGCGTTTCTGGCCTGTGTCACGGCGACGGTCTTTGGGGTTTTTGCGGGCGTGCTGCGGTTGTCGAACAACTGGCTGGTGCGCAAGCTGATGTCCTTTTACGTGGAGATCTTTCGTAACATCCCCGTGCTGATCTGGATCCTGATCATCTTTTTCATCATGATTGCCGTCATGCCAGCGCCGCGTGCCTTTCGCGGTGACGAGCCGGACGCGACCATGCTGCTTGGGCTCTTTGCCTTTACCAACCGCGGCGTCTACATCCCCGCTCCCGTCTGGGGGCCCGGGTCTCTGGTGGTGGTCGCGACCTTTGTGGCGTCAATCATCGGCATCTTTGCCTACCGCCGCTATGCGACCAAGCTGCTGTATGACACAGGGCGTCTGCTGCCGACGGGTTGGCCCAGTCTGGTCATCCTGATCGTGCCGACGCTACTGGTGTTCTTCATCATGGGGCGGCCCATTGGTCTCGACGTACCGGAACTGGGTGGGTTCAACTTCCGCGGGGGTATCCAGGTCGGCGCACCGCTGATCGCGCTGTGGTTTGCGCTGTCCATCTACACCGGCGCCTTTATCGCAGAGAACGTACGTGCGGGCATTCAGGCGGTGAGCAGGGGCCAGACCGAAGCTGCCGCGGCCCTGGGCCTGCGCCCGGGTCGGGTGATGAAACTGGTGGTTCTGCCGCAGGCGCTGCGGGTGATTATCCCGCCGCTCATCTCCCAATATCTCAACATCACCAAGAACTCCTCCCTGGCGATTGCCGTGGGATACGCGGACATTACCGCGACACTGGGGGGCATCACGCTGAACCAGACCGGTCGCGCCATCGAATGCGTGCTGCTTTTGATGCTCTTCTATCTCACCATCTCGCTGACAATCTCGGCCGTGATGAACGTCTACAACAATTCCGTCAAACTGAAGGAGCGCTGAGACAATGTCCGATACACATGCTCAATCCGTTGCCTTCGTCCGCGACACAGAGATCCCGTCGGCCCCGCCACCCTATGCGGCAACCGGCCCGGTCAAATGGATGCGCGAAAACCTGTTCGCCACCCATGCCAACGGGGCGCTGACGCTCATCGCGCTGTATGTCATCTGGTATGTCCTGTCCGGCGCGGTTCCGTGGATCTTCAATGGCCTCTGGAATACGTCCAGCCTTTCTGAATGTCGCGAGGTGCTGGACGGGACCGTCGGTGCCTGCTTCTCGGTGCTGACCGAACGGTGGAATCAGTTGCTCTTTGGGTTCCAATACCCCGAGGAATACTACTGGCGGCCGACACTCGCGTTCTTGCTGCTCGGCGTGGCTGCAGCCCCGGTGCTGTTTTTCGACCTGCCGCGCAAGATGCTGGCCTTTACCGCCATCTACCCTTTTGTCGCCTACTGGCTGATCTGGGGCGGAACCATGCTGACGCCGATCGTGGCGTTTCTGGGCGTGGCCGCAGGGGCGATGGTCTACAAGCGCTTCGTCACCGGCAGCTTTGCGTTGGGCTTCTTCGGCGGTATCTTCGCGGCCTTTGTCGTCTGGAACCTCGGGGGTTTTCTCATCTCGGACACCGCTTCGGACACTGCCATGCTGGGCGCTGTGCCCAGCCGCGATCTGGGTGGCTTCATGCTGAACATGATGCTGGGTGTGACCTGCGTGTCCCTGTCCATTCCCATCGGCATCGCGCTGGCGCTCGGGCGGCAGTCCTCCATGCCGCTGATCAAATGGATCTGCGTTGTTTTCATCGAATTCATTCGCGGCGTGCCGCTTATCACCCTTTTGTTCGTGGCGAGCGTCATGCTGGCTTACTTCTTCCCGCCGGAATCCTCGCTCGATCTGTTCCTGCGGGTGGTGATCATGATCACGATGTTCTCGGGTGCCTATATCGCGGAGGTGATCCGCGGCGGGCTCGCGGCGCTGCCGAAAGGCCAGTACGAGGCCGCTGACAGTCTGGGGCTCGATTACGCTCAGGCGATGCGGCTGATCATCCTGCCACAAGCGCTGAAGATCTCCATTCCCGGCATCGTTAACATTGCGGTGGGTCTGTTCAAGGACACTACACTGGTGTCGGTGATCGGCATGTTCGACATCGTCGGCATGATCCGGGGGCCGATCCTCGCGTCCACCGAATGGAATGGCGTCTACTGGGAGCTTCTGGGTTTTGCCAGCGTGCTCTTCTTCATCGTTTGCTACGGCATCTCGCAATATTCGCAATGGCTCGAACGCCGTCTTGCGACAGACCATCGTTAAAGGAGGCCGAACCCATGGCTGACCAAGCAACTCAAATGCAGGTCTCGGACGAGATCGCGATCACCATCAACAAGATGAACAAGTGGTACGGCACCTTTCACGTGCTGCGCGACATTGACCTGACCGTAAACCGCGGCGAGCGCATTGTGATCTGTGGGCCCTCGGGATCGGGCAAATCGACACTGATCCGCTGCATCAACGCGCTGGAAGAGCACCAGCAGGGCTCCATCGAGGTGGATGGCACGCTGCTGTCATCGGACCTCAAGAACATCGACACGATCCGGTCAGAGGTCGGCATGTGCTTTCAGCACTTCAATCTCTTCCCGCATCTGACCATCCTTGAGAACTGCACGCTGGCGCCGATCTGGGTGCGCAAGACCCCCAAGAAGGAAGCCGAAGAGACGGCGATGCATTTCCTGGAAAAGGTCAAGATCCCCGATCAGGCGAATAAATACCCCGGGCAGCTGTCCGGTGGCCAACAACAGCGGGTCGCCATCGCGCGGTCCCTGTGCATGCGGCCCCGGATCATGCTCTTTGACGAGCCGACATCCGCGCTCGACCCGGAGATGATCAAGGAGGTGCTCGACACCATGATCGAGCTTGCCGAAGAGGGCATGACCATGCTGTGCGTGACGCACGAGATGGGCTTTGCCCGGCAGGTGGCGAACCGCGTGATCTTTATGGATGCGGGGCAAATCGTCGAGCAGAACGAGCCGGAGGCGTTCTTCAACAACCCGCAAAGCCCGCGGACGCAGCTGTTCCTCAGCCAGATCCTCGGTCACTGAGCCATCGGCTCTGGCCCGGTGCCCGCACAGGGGCGTCGGGCCAGAGGCTGGGACATTCAGCCTCAAACGTGAAACACCCAAGGTTCATGCAAAAGCGCCGTTCCAAAGGTGGGCGCAACAGTGACTGTTGCGCGGGCGCTGCAATCAAAGCGGGGTGTCGCAGGTTAAAGGCTGGACGCTTCAGGGCAGCTCTCGCGGAACGACGAAGTCGACCACCTTGCCCGGGCGCATATCCGGCGCGTGCCAGCCCGTGATCTCCAGGTCGACGACCAGCGTGGCCCCGGTGGGATAGTCGTCAAAGCGGGGATGCTCCGGCGGGGCCACCACGATCCGCCGAGCGAGATCCGCGATGCCGGGGTTGTGCCCGATCATCAGGACGCGGGTGCCCGTTGCCTGACGGAGCACGTGCCGCATCTGATCCGCCGTCGCATGATAGAGCGCGTCGGTGAGACGCACATCCGCACCCTCAGCCAGGGAGAGACCCGCCAGCGTCTCCCGCGTCCGTCGGGCGGAGGAGCAGAGCACGGTGTCGGGCAGGCAGTCGGGCGTCTCACCGAGCCAGCGCCCCAGACGCTTTGCCGCCTGCTGTCCGCGGGCGTTCAGGGGCCGATCAAAATCGCGCAGGCCCGTATGGCTCCAATCGGATTTCGCGTGGCGCATCAGGATCAGCCGGTGCATGTCATCCTCCCGTAAAGGCAGCCATGTGAAAGGCCGACTGCTGCGGTGCGCGGTCAAACCGCGCCGAGACTGGGCAGGCGCGCCGAGCTTTGCAGCCCTGCTCCATGCAATCGGTGCCTGCCGGTGTTGCCAGAAACGCCTTGCAGGCCGACACATCATAGGGCGCATCACTGCTCAACGCGCCTACGGGGCAGCTTTTCGTGCAGGGCTGTTCCTCACAGCTGAGGCAGGGGTTTGTGACGGCAGGTGGCGCGCCAATGTCCGTCGCGAAATGCACCGCGCCGCGGATCGAGATCATCAGCCCCGCGCGGTTATGGATCATCATACCCGTGGGGCTCTGAAAGAACTGCTTGGTCGCCAGAGCCCAGGCGATGAAGGGCAGATAGGGTGGCCCGTCGGAGGGGAAGGAGGTGCCAAGCGCATCGAACCGGTCGGCCAAACCTCCGATCACCCGCTTGGACCAGGTGTCAAGCGGGTCGGCCACACCCTTGGTATACTCCGGCGCTTGCTCAAAGACCTGCCAAAACTCCGCATCGGCCCCGAGAAGCGCGATGCTGGCGCCATGCTCGCTCGTGTCAGGGCGACAGACACCCATCACAAAGAGCCCCTTTGCCCGCGCTGCGTCGCTCAACTCGTCGAGGATCATTTGCGCAGGAAGGGAAGCGAAAGTGACCAGCCAAACCGGCTGGGGCGGTCGTCCTGCCATTCCAGACCCACCTGCATGTCATCGTGACCGGCGCGCGGCTGGGGAATGTAGGTGCCAAAGAGCTGATCCCAGATCGACAGGGAAAAGCCGTAGTTGCTGTCATGCTCGTCGCGGTGCACCGAATGATGCACCCGGTGCATGTCAGGCGTCACAAGTACCCGCCGCACAATCGCATCGAGCCAGAGTGGCAGCCGGATATTGGCATGGTTGAACATCGCCGTCCCATTGAGCAGGATTTCAAATACGATGACCGCCAGTGCCGCGGGCCCCAACAGATAGACCAACCCGATCTTAAGAAGCATGGACAACCCGATTTCCACGGGGTGAAAGCGGATGGCGGTGGTCACGTCCATGTCCACATCCGCGTGGTGAACCCGGTGCAACCGCCAGAGCAGCGGCACCTTGTGGGTGATCAGATGCTGGGCCCAGATCGCAAAATCGAGGATCAGGATGGCCAGCGCAAACTCCAGCCAGACAGGCCAGCTCACCGCGTTGAAAAGACCCCATCCCTGCGCCTGGGCATCCAACGCCGCCCCGACCGCCAGCAGCGGCATGGCCAGCGCCAGCGCACGCAATGTCAGCGCATTGGCAATGGTGATCCCCCAGTTCGTGGTCCATCGCCGGCTGCGTGTCTGACTGCGCACCCGCCGGGGGGCCAGTGTCTCCAGCGTCGCCAGAATGGCAAAAAGGCCAAGGAAAACGCCCAGCCGAATGATCGCTTCATGTTCCATGTCGCCTAGGTAGTACGGGCCGCGCCGGGCACCAAGAGGGCATAGGGACACATCTGTGTCAGTCGGCGCGGATGATGGATCCTGCACCATGTTCGGTGAAGAGCTCCAGCAGGCAGGCATTGGGTGCCCGACCGTCGAGGATCACTGCCGCCCGCACACCACCGTCGATGGCCGCTAGCGCCGTTTCAGTCTTGGGGATCATGCCGCCCGCGATGATGCCCTGCGCTGTCATCTCGCGGATCTGCGCGGCGGTGATCTCCGTCACGACCTCACCGTCGGCGTTCTTCACACCCGCCACATCGGTCAGCAGCAAGAGCCTGTCCGCCTTCAACGCCGCAGCTATCGCACCGGCCGCGGTATCGCCGTTGATGTTGAAGGTCTCGCCATCGCGCCCGGCGCCCAACGGGGCGATCACGGGGATGTATTCGCCCGCCGCCAGATCGGTGAGCACGCGCGGGTTCACCGCCTCGGGCGTGCCGACAAAGCCCAGGGCAGGGTCGGTTTCGCGGCAGGTGATCAGACCTGCATCCTTGCCCGACAGCCCCACGGCACAACCACCCTGACCATTTATTGCCTGCACGATGCGCTTGTTCACCACACCGGCGAGCACCATTTCGACCACTTCCATGGTTGCTGCATCGGTCACACGCTTGCCGTCCACAAAGCGCGAGGGGATCTGCAGCCGCTCCAGCATCGCGTTGATCATCGGCCCACCACCGTGGACGATCACGGGGTTCACGCCGACCTGGCGCATCAGCACCACATCGCGGGCGAATTCCTCCATCGCGGCATCGCTGCCCATGGCGTGACCACCGAGCTTGATCACGACAGTCGCTCCCGCATAGCGCTGCAGATAGGGCAGGGCCTTGTTCAGCGTGCTCGCCGTTGCAATCCAGTCGCGGTTCATGTCTTGGGTCTTCATCGTGTGTTGCCGGTGGCTAGTTTATCGTTGGGCGGGCGTTGCACTGCAAGGCCCTACTCAAGTGTTGCAATCAGTGCGCGCAGGGTCGGGATGCCCCAGCCTTTTTCGCTGGAGGTGACAAGGATCTCGGGAAAGGCGGCGGGGTGTTTTGACAGCGCACCGCGGACCTGATCCAGCACCTTGCCCCGTTCCTTTTCCTTGACCTTGTCGGCCTTGGTCAGCACCGCCTGAAAGGTGACAGCGGCAGAATCCAGCAGGCTCAGGATTTCCTCATCAACCTTCTTGACGCCGTGGCGCGCGTCAATAAGCACGAAGGCCCGGCGCAGGGTCTGGCGGCCGGAGAGATATTGCTTGAGCAGCTTTTGCCATTTCTCCACCACCGGAACCGGCGCATTGGCGTAGCCGTAGCCCGGCAGATCCACCAGATAATGAGTGTCACCGGCGGTGAAGAAGTTGATCTCCTGCGTGCGGCCCGGTGTGTTGGACGCCCGCGCCAACCCCTTGCGCCCGGTCAGCGCGTTGATCAGGGACGACTTGCCCACGTTGGACCGGCCCGCAAAGCAGACCTCCATCCGGTCGGGTTCCGGCAGCCCGGACATGGCGACCACGCCTTTGACAAACTCGGTCTCTCCGGCAAATAGGATCCGGCCCGCTTCCAGTGTCTCCGGACCCGGATCCTCCGCCACCGGGAAGGGCAACTGGCTCACAGCGGTACCACCGCATCCTGCAGACTGACGGTGCCGCTTTCGATCACCTCGCAGCGCAGGCTGAAATCCTGATGCCCCCAGGTCTTGAGCACGCCCAGCAGGTCCGCATCACGTTCGCCCGTTTCCGGGTTCGCGGCGGTGGCGAGGCAGCGGTCGGTCCGTTCGCGGGCGCGCAGAACGGCGCTGCCCACGCGGATCTCGCGACCGATCCAGTCGAATTCCGCCCAGGGCGCATCGCTGTCAAACCACAGGTTGCCACGCCAGCGGTGGATCGACAGCGCGTGGCCTGCCTGCGCTTCCACGGCGCGATGGGACGCCATGTTGCACAAGGTGACGGAGGGGAACTCGCTGTCGGTAAAACCGCGACCGTCAAGCCGGATCACCCGTGCGGGCAGCGCGCGGTCCTGCGGGACCAGTGGCATGACCCAGTCGATCAGCGCGGCCTGGTCGTGATCCGGGCGGACGGCCAGATCCGGCCTGTCCGGATGCGACAGATGCAACCGTTCTTCCGCCTCATCGAACCGTGCGGTGATCGCCATGAGGGCAGGGGCCTTTGAGCCGCGGCTGAAGTTGGCGCACCGCGCCCAGGCACTGCCATCGGCCTTGGAGGTCTCATGCGCCACCGCCCAAACCCTGTCCCATGGCATGGTCGTGCCCGCGTCCAGAGCCACCTGCGCCAGAGGTTCACGTCCGTGGCTCTTGAGCGGGTGGCGCAGGATCTGGGTGATCTTCATCCCTTACTGTCCGTCTTGGATTTCTTGCCAAAGCTGCCCTTGATGTTGCCGAAGACGTCCGGTTTGTACCCCTGACTGCGCATGATCAGATATTGCTGGATGAAGGTGATCGTGTTGTTGGCAATCCAGTAGACCACCAGCCCGCTGGCAAAGCTGCCAAGCATGAACATGAAGACCCACGGCATCCAGGCAAAGATCATCTGCTGGGTAGGATCGGTGGGCGCGGGGTTCAGCTTTTGCTGCAGCCACATGGAAATGCCCAGCAGCAGCGGCAGGATGCCGATGAAGATGAGCGCCAGGATCGTGTTTGGTTCCGGCCCCTGAAACGGCAGGAGGCCGAAGAGGTTCATGATCGACGTCGGGTCGGGCGCGCTGAGGTCCTGAAACGGGCCGAAGAAGGGCGCGTGGCGCAGCTCGATCGTGACAAAGATCACCTTGTAGAGCGAGAAGAAGATGGGGATCTGCATCAGGATCGGCAGGCAGCCCGCGGCTGGGTTCACCTTTTCGCGCTTGTAGAGCTCCATCATGCCCTGCTGCATCTTCTGCCGGTCGTCGCCTGCCTCTTCTTTCAGTTTCTCCATCTGCGGCTGCAGTTCCTTCATCTTGGCCATGGAGACGTAGGATTTATAAGCCAGTGGAAAGAGGATCGCCTTGATGATGAGTGTCAGCCCGATGATGGCCCAGCCCATGTTGCCAATCAGCTTGTTGATCTCATGCAGCAGCCAGAAGATCGGCTTGGTCAGGAAAAAGAACCAGCCCCAGTCGATACTGTCGATGAACTTCGGCACATTGGCGTCGGATTCGTAGCCACGCAGCACCGCCCATTCCTTGGCCCCGGCAAAGAGCCGCGTGGTGATCTCTGCGGTGCCGCCGGCGGCGACCGTCTGCGTGGGCATCCGGGTGATGGCGCGGTAGATATCCGTGCGCGCGTCGTAGGTCAGGGCCTGGTCAAAACTCGTGCCCGCCTGGGGGATCAGGATCGCTTGCCAGAAGTGATCGGTAAAGCCGATCCAGCCTGCGGAGACGTCTTCACTGACGATGGCCTGACGCCCCCAACGCGGGTTGATCTCGGCTTCGGTGATCTCGCTCCAGTCGGTCTCGGCCAGCTCTTCGTCGGCCATGGCGACAGCGCCCTCGTGAAGGATAAAGAAGTTCTCCAGATCGTCGGGTTCGGTGTGCTGCACGACCATGCTGAACGGCGCAAGGTTGACCGGTGTGGCGCCCTCATTGGTGACACCCTGGGTCATGGTGAACATGTAGTCTTCGTCGACGGAGAGGGTCCGGGTAAAGACCAGGCCTGCGCCATTGCCCCAGCGGAGCGTCACGGGGCTGCCAACGCCCAAGGTGTCGCCGCTTTGCAGCGACCACTCGGTGTCTGGCCCGGGCACGGCATCAACGCCCGCGCCACCGGCCCAGCCCTGCAGAGCATAATACGCATCGGGCGTGCCCTGCGGCGACAGCATGGTGACAATCGGGGCGTCCGGATCGACCGTGGTGCGATAGTCCTTGAGTTGCAAATCGTCGATCCGCCCGCCGATCAGCGATACTGACCCGGTCAGCCGGTTCGTCTCGATGCTGACGCGCGGTGCGTCTTCGAGCGAGGTGCCGGGCGTCAGTGCGGCCGTGTCCGGCGGCGCGGCCTGATCGGCCAGCGGTGCGGCCGGGACGTCCGTTGCGGGGGCGCCTGTTGCCTCCTCTGCGGTGACCGGATCCAGCGGTACGTCGGGTTCGGGTGGTGGAAACAGGACGAACCATACCAGTATCACGATGAAACTGAGTGCCGTTGCAAGAATGAGGTTCTTGTTTTGATCGTCCATGTGGGACAGCCGCCTGCTCTCTGTTCGCTATCAGCGAGGTTCAACAGAGTGCCGGGCCAAAGGTCAAGCGGAATCGGGTGTTTTCGGCTGTTTTCAAACGCTCCGCCAACGATGGTTGGTCGGACGTGATGGCGCGGTCTTCAGCTGGCTTTATTACCCAGAATGTGGGGGACATCAGCCAGTTTTGCGTTGTGCTTTTCCATCCACTCGATCGTCTCGTCAAAGGGCATGGGTTTGCCAATGCCGAAACCCTGAACGTGATCGCAGCCGAGCTGCGCAAGCAGGGCGTGTTCCCCGACGGTCTCGACCCCTTCGGCCAGTGTTTTCACGTTCAACCGCTCGGCCATTGTGAGAATGGCACTGATCATGCGTTGTTGTTCGGAATCGCGGTCAGCCCGCATGACAAAGGACCGGTCAATCTTGATCCGACCAACGCTGAACCGGCGGATGGATGCGATTGACGCGTGGCCGGTGCCGAAGTCGTCAAGGTCAATCTGGCAGCCCAGATCGGCGAGCCCGTTGATATTGCGCGTGATCGTGTCATCGCCCGCGTTGGCCACGACCGTCTCCAGCACCTCGACCGCAAGCCGTTCGGGGGTCAGTTCGAAACGGTCCAGTTCCCATTTGACCTTATCGACCAGTCGCGGGTTGCCGAGTTCGGGCCCGGCGAAGTTCACGCCGACCTGCGGCACGGATTGACCGGCAGCGTCCCAGGCCTTTACCGCTGCCAGCGCCTGAGTGGTCATGACCTCGGCCAGCGCCTCCAGCATGTCGGTCTGCTCGATAACCGGCAGGAAGTCGGCGGGTGAGATCATGCCGCGTTCAGGGTGGTGCCAGCGGGCCAGTGCTTCAAAACCGGTGACCAGCCCCGTATCGGTGGAGATCTGGGGCTGAAACCAGGGTCTGATCTGACCGCTTTCGAGGGCGGTCGCCACTTCCTGTCGCAGCTCTGCCCGGGTCTCGACCCGGTGTTTCATTTCGACCGAATAGCTGCGGATGCTGCCCGTGCCATGTGCCTGAGCCTCGCGCAGCGCAATGCCTGCGGCCTCCATCCAGGCGCGGGGCGTCATGCGCTCCTTTTTGTTCTGCTCGGCGAAACCCACGCTGGAGGTGATGTAGACGACGGTTCCGTCGACGGAAATCGGCTCTTCCAAGGCCGTCTGGATGCGGCCTGCAAGCTGCATGCAAAGCTCAAGGTCCAGTTGTTGGACAGGGGTCAGACAGGCAGTGAACCCGTAGTCTGAGGTCTTTGCCACCAGATCATCGGTGCGCAGGGTCGCGACGATCCGTTCACCGACGCGCATCGCGACCGCCTCGGCGACAAGCTCACCGAACCGGTCGATCAACTCCTTCGTGGCGTCAATCTCGATCTTGAAAATCGCTGATCGCAAGGCTGTGGTCCGCGTCTTTTCGGCCCATTCCGCGATCTTTGGCTGGAACCTCTGCCGACTGGTCAATCTGGAACCAGCACCCGTACCATCCTCATCGCGCGGGTGCGCGCCGATCAGGAGAACGTAGACCAGCGGCATGAGAACCGCGATCCCAACGAGCGCCAGATCGCCACCCATCCAGAAGGCCCCGAGACAAAGAGCCGGCAAACATGCCATCGCCAGAGGATGCGTCAGAACAGACGTGAGCCGTGTCCGAGCCCGGTAGATGCGATCCGCGAAGATGCCTGGCATATGGTCTGACCTTTCCGAGCAATGGCTCAACCACCCCGACCAAGACACTAGACCACGGCAAATAACTTGCCCGTTAACGCCGTTGCGCTTTCCGCGCGCTCAATGCCTAAAATTTGTCTTGTTTCAGCGCCAGCCCCGCGAAATCGAAAAGCTTGGGATCCAGCAAGTGCGACGGCCGAGCGTTCATCAACGCGCGGAACATGACCTGTCTGCGACCAGGGCTGTTCTTTTCCCAACCGTCGAGAATGCCTTTGACCTGCTGGCGCTGCAGCCCGTCCTGACTGCCGCAGAGATCACAGGGTATGATCGGGTATTGCAGGGCCTTCGCGAACCGCGCGCAGTCGTCTTCGGCCACATGGGCCAGAGGGCGATACAGAAAGAGATCGCCCTCTTCGTTGACCAGCTTCGGCGGCATCGTTGCCAGCCGCCCCCCGTGAAAGAGGTTCATGAAGAACGTCTCGAGTATGTCATCGCGGTGATGGCCCAGCACCACGGCAGAGCAGCCTTCCTCGCGCGCGATCCGGTAGAGATGTCCGCGCCGCAGCCGCGAACAGAGCGCGCAGAAGGTCCGGCCCGCGGGCACCTTGTCCATGACAATGGAATAGGTGTCCTGATACTCGATCCGGTGGGGCACACCCATGCGCTCGAGAAAGGCGGGCAGAACCGTTGCGGGAAAACCCGGCTGACCCTGATCGAGATTGCATGCCAGCAGATCGACGGGCAGGAGCCCGCGCCATTTCAGCTCATAGAGGACGGCAAGCAGTGTATAGCTGTCCTTGCCGCCCGAGAGGCACACGAGCCACCGCGCGCGCGGCCTGTCCGCATCGACCATGCCGTAGTGTTCGATGGCTTCGCGCACATTGCGGACGATCCGCTTTCGCAGCTTCTTGAACTCGGTCGTTGAGGGCGCACCGGCAAAAAGCGGGTGGATATCCTGCGGTGTGTCCAGCATGGGATGGTGTCCTGATCAGCCTGTGGCGCGAGTATAACGGGTGCGGTGATGAACCAAAAGGCGCCGCGGAGCGTATCCTTTTCAAAGAGAGAGGCCGGTATGATCCGTTTATTGTTATGTCTGGGGCTGATCGCGGTGCTGAGCGGCTGCGTCGGCAAACCGTCTCTGGATGACGCGGCGCTGTCGGACCGGGAGTTCAATCTGGAGCAGTTCTTTGACGGGCGGGTGACGGCATCGGGCCAGTTTCAGGATGTCTTCGGTACCGTCCGGCGCCGTTTCGATGTGGAGGTGACCGGGACATGGGACGGCGAGACGCTGCGACTTGTGGAGGATTTCGTCTACGAGGACGGCAGCACGGAGCAGCGCATCTGGTCTCTGCAAAAGACCGGCCCGGAAACATGGCGCGGTCGTGCACCGGGCGTGATCGGCGAGGCTTTCGGCGAGGAGCGCGGGGATACCTTCAACTGGCAGTACGAGATCGATTTGCCGGTACCGGATGGCACGCTGCGGGTGCGGTTCGATGACTGGATGTGGATGCTGAGCGATACTCGGGTGCTCAACCGCGCCTACATGAAACGGTTCGGCGTGGACATTGGCGAGGTGATCATCGTTTTCGACAAGCAGCCCTAGGTGCCGGGTGTTAGTCGCTCCGGGGAGGCACGGGGTCATAGCCGCTGCGGCCCCAAGGGTGACAGCGCAGGATCCGTCGCAGCGCCAGCCACCCGCCCTTGAGCCCGCCGTGGGTGCGCAGCGCATCGAGCGCGTAAGCGCTGCATGTGGGCTGGTAGCGGCAGTTATGCCCGACCCAGGGGCTGAGGATCAGCCGGTAAAGATGGACCGGGAGAGACAGAACACGGGCGAAGGGGGTCACGCCGATGTCCCGTGCAATTTGCGCAGGGCGGCGTGCAGATCCTCCAGCATCCGGTCAAAAGGCAGCGTGGCGGTCTTTTCCAACCGCCCGATAAGCACGTAGTCGCATCCCGGACGACCGTGTTCGGCCAACACCTCGCGGGCCAGCGCGCGCAGGCGCCGCTTGGCCCGGTTGCGGGCGACGGCGTTGCCAACCTTCTTGGAACAGGTGAACCCTATCCGAACGGGGCCGGCAGTGTCTGTCCGCTGGCGCATTTGCAGCACGAAGCCCGGGGTGGCCGTATGCCGGGCGCGGGCGGCGCGCAGAAAATCAGCGCGTTTTTTAAGGGTTTCTACACGCGAAAACACCGCATCCGACCCTGTTGCTGGCGGAGATGTCCGCTGCGCAGGCCCGGAAGGCAGTGTCATGTCGGTCGCGATCAAACCGGCGCCGATCAGGCGCTCAGCGATTTCCGGCCCTGGGCGCGGCGCGCGTTGATGATCTTGCGGCCCGCTTTGGTGGCCATGCGCGCGCGGAACCCGTGGCGCCGTTTGCGCACGAGGTTGGAAGGTTGGTAGGTGCGTTTCATCGCTCCGTCTCCATCTTGGCTGTCCGGCGGCGCGGAATCGGCGACCGACCGGGATCATTCAGAACCTGCGATCTAAAGGGCGCGGTGCAGCAAGTCAAACCCTCTGACCGCTAGATCGGCACGACAATTGCAATATTTTGGTACTTATGGGGCGCTTTGCGGCTGAGTTGTTTCATCACGGCGCGATTTAAGGGGGCTGAAACGACTGTTATGTCACGCCTGATCAAGCGGCTGTGAGACCCCTGTCCGCCGGTCGGCGAAACGGTCATCTAGCAAAGCAATTGAAACCCGCGTCCCGAAAGGACAGTGTGATGGCAGATATGACCGACAATCCCAAAGCCAGCCCGAAGTCGGCGATCCGGCGCAACCTGCCGCTCATTGCCATCGCGACGGTGGCGATCATCGGTGCGATTACCCTGCGCGACTATCTGAGTTTTGATGCGCTGCGTGACAACCGCGAGGCGCTGATCGCCTTTCGCGATGACAACCTGCTGCTCACGGTTGCTGGTTTTCTGCTGGCCTATGTGGTCATTGTCGCCTTTTCGCTTCCCGGTGCGCTGATCGCGACGCTGACGGGCGGGTTTCTCTTTGGCACGATCGGGGGCGGCCTCTTGAGCGTTGCTGCGGCGACCGCAGGGGCCACCGTGATTTTTCTGGCCGCGCGCTACGGGTTGGGGGAGCGGTTGAAAGCGCGGATGGATGCCTCCCAGGGCACGGTGCGCAAGATCCGGGACGGGCTGGAGGAAAATCAGTGGTCCATGCTGTTCTTTCTGCGGCTGGTGCCGGTCGTGCCCTTTTTCGTTGCCAACCTGGTCCCCGCCTTTCTGGCCGTTCCTCTGTCGCGCTATGTCATCTCCACTTTTCTGGGCATCATCCCCGGTTCCATGGTCTACGCGTCGGTCGGGGCAGGGCTTGGCACCGTCTTTGCCCGCGGTGAGAGCCCGGACCTCGGCGTTATCTTTGAGCCGCATATCCTGCTGCCGATCCTCGGTCTCAGCGCGCTGTCGTTGCTGCCCGTGCTGATCAAGGCCGTCACCGGCAAAAAGGGGCTCTGAGCGATGAAACGGATCAAGACGGATATTCTGGTCATCGGTGCGGGGTCTGCCGGGCTCTCGGTCGCTGCGGGGGCGCAGCAGATGGGCGCGGATGTGACATTGCTCGAAGGGCACAAGATGGGCGGCGATTGCCTGAACTATGGCTGCGTGCCGTCCAAGGCGCTTATCGCCAGCGGCAAGGCGGCCCATGTTCAGCGCAACGCCGAACAGTATGGTGTCGCTGATGCGCCGGGCACGGTGGATTTCGCCGCTGCCAAGGATCACGTCGCCGATGTGATCGCGCAGATCGCGCCGGTCGACAGCCAGGAGAGGTTCGAGGGCTTCGGCGTGCGGGTGATCCGGGAGTTCGGCCGTTTTGTCTCGCCCACCGAGGTTGAGGCGGGAGACACCACCATCACCGCGCGCAGGATCGTCATCGCGACCGGCTCCGCGCCGCTGGTGCCGCCGATCCCGGGGTTTGCGGATGTGCCATACCAGACCAACGAAACCCTCTTTGAGCAGCGCGAGCGACCCGAGCATCTGCTCATCATCGGCGGCGGCCCTATCGGGATGGAGATGGCGCAGGCCCACATCCGGCTCGGCAGCAAGGTGACGGTGATCGAAGGCGCGAAGGCGCTCGGCAAGGATGACCCGGAGCTGGCGTCAGTTGTGCTCGACAGCCTGCGCGCCGAAGGGGTTGTGATCGAAGAAGACGCCAAAGCGGCCAGGATCAGTGGTGAGGCAGGCGCCATCGAGGTTGAAACGGAGGATGGCCGCCGCATCTCAGGCTCGCATTTGTTGATGGCGGTGGGCCGCAAATCCAATACCGACAAGCTGAACCTCGACGCCGCCGGGATCGAGACCACCCGGACAGGCATCAAAGTGGACGCAGGCCTGCGCACCAGCAATCGCCGCGTCTATGCCATCGGCGATGTCGCGGGCGGGCTGCAGTTCACCCATGTGGCGGGGTACCATGCGGGGGTGATCATCCGATCCATGCTCTTTGCGCTGCCGTCGAAGGCCAAGACGGCGCATATCCCCTGGGTGACCTACACCGAGCCTGAACTGGCGCAGGTCGGCCAGACCGAGGCGCAGGCCCGCAAGACCCACGGTGACCGGCTGGAGGTCGTGCGCTTTGACTACGCCCATAACGACCGGGCCATCGCCGAGCGCAAGACCAAGGGCTTCATCAAGGTTATGGTGGTCAAAGGACGGCCCATCGGGGTCTCCATCGTCGGATATCAGGCGGGCGAGCTCATTAATCTCTGGGCGCTGGCGTTGGCCAACAACATGAAGATGAGCCAGATCGCCGCCATGGTCGCACCCTATCCCACCATCGGAGAGATCAACAAACGCGCCGCCGGTGCCTACTTCAGCCCGCGCCTTTTCGACAGCGCCCTCGTCAAGCGGGTGGTGGGACTTGTCCAGCGTGTGATCCCGTGAAACCCTGAGCCCATGTTCAATTCGCTCTCAGGACGTCTGGTCATCCTGACCACTATCTTTGTGATGCTGGCCGAAGTGCTGATCTTTGTGCCGTCGATTGCACGTTTCCGCGAAGACTACCTGATGAACCGGCTGGAGCGCGCGCAAATCGCGTCGCTCGCGCTGCTGGCCGATGACATGATTGATATGGAGCTGGAGACGGAGCTGCTGGAAAACGCAGGGGTCTTCAACGTGGTCCTGAGACGCGATCAGGTGCGACAGCTGATGTTGGCCTCAGAGCTGCCACAGCCGATTTCGCAGACCTTTGACATGCGCGACGACAGTGCCACGGTGCTGATCCGCGATGCGCTCAGCCGGTTCGTGTCGCCGGAGAATGAGGTGATCCGCGTGATCGGAGCGCCGGTGCGCGACGCGGGCCTGCTCATCGAGATCACGATGGAGACTGCCCCGCTGCGCATGGCGATGATCGACTACGGGGTGCGCATTCTCATTCTGTCGGCGGTGATCTCGATTGTCACCGCTTCGCTGTTGTTCGTGGCCATGCGCGCGCTGTTACTCAAACCGATCAAGGGCGTGGTCGGGGCCATGCAGAACTATGCGGCAGCACCCGAGGACGCGCGCCGCATCATCACCCCGTCGGCGGGGGTGACGGAGCTGCGCGAGGCGGAAGAAGCACTCCAGACGCTGCAAACGGACCTGACCCAGGCATTGCGTCAAAAGGACAGGTTGGCCCAGCTTGGCAGCGCCGTGAGCAAGGTGAGCCATGATTTGCGTAACATTCTGACCACCGCTCAGCTCTTCACCGACCGGATCGAGATGAGCGAGGACCCCGCAGTGAAGCGGATGGCGCCCAAGCTGGTGAGCAGCATCACCCGGGCGGTTCATCTGTGCGAGAGCACGCTGGCCTTTGGGAAGGCAGAGGAGCCGAGCCCGACGCTGACCTTGCTGGCGCTCGATACGCTGGTCGATGAGGTGATCGAGAGCGAGAGACTGGCGGTGGGCGATGCTGATGTCCGTTTCCTCTCGACCGTGCCCCCTGACATGATGGTGCGGGCCGATCCCGAGCAGCTCTACCGTGTTCTTGCCAATCTTGTCCGTAACGCGCGCCAGGCGCTGGTGGCGGCTGATGGAACTGGCGAGATCACGGTCGCCGGGCGGGAAGACGCGCGTGCCTGGTGGATAGAAGTGGCCGATACGGGACCGGGCTTGCCGTCCAAGGCACAAGAGCATCTCTTTACCCCCTTCCAAGGCGGCGCGCGCAAAGGAGGATCGGGGCTGGGGCTCGCCATCTCGGCCGAGCTCGTTCGTGGCCATGGTGGCGCGTTGGAGCTTACCTCAACCGGCCCGGACGGGACCAGCTTCACGATTTTCCTGCCGAAAGGGGATGGTATGCTGGTGCCAATCCCGGTCCAGCCGGCCCGCGTCGGCGTGGGGTCCGAACCGGAGGCACAATAAGGCCCAGTTCCATGTTGGTTTGGTCCCGAATGCGCTTGCATAACGGCGGCCCGCGCACTAAGAGATCGCTCAGTGGACCGATAGCTCAGCTGGATAGAGTACTTGACTACGAATCAAGGGGTCGGGGGTTCGAATCCTCCTCGGTCCGCCACAGATCTCTTGTAGAACGTCATACCAAATTGACCTTTACGTCAAAAACTGACCCAGTTTTCGGAAAATGGCATAGCTGACCTTCGCACGCATAGCGGCCAAAGCTACCGAAGAGCCCATTCTACCGGATGCTGCGCTCTTCGCGAACGTCGGCAGTCCTGAAGGCTACTGATCGAGCCTTCAGGACGATATGCGGATTCACTCAAAAAACTGAGGCTTCGAGGGGTGCAATTCTTTTACAACTGATCTGCGCATCGAGATCGCCAGCCTGTCATGAAAGATGTCCAGAGTTGCCTCAGCCTTTTTCGTAGAAAGCCAACCATCGTCGATTCTCCAGTGGCGAAAGAACACCCAATCTATTGCGTTTCTGCGCGAGAATTCGAGAGAGCGTTGTGCTTGCTCTCTTGTTGGAACCTCACCAAGCCGCGCCTTCGGCCCGTACTTCTCTCGCCCTTCAGCGAGCTTCTCCTCATGCCAAGCTATTAGCTCGTCGATGTGTTTTTCGCTGATCTCAGTTAACTCCGAAATCTCTGCCGCTATGTCATCGGGAATGGTAGCTTTAGCCTTTTGAACCGCATCCAAAAAACGCTCGTCGCGCAGGAACTCCAAGGACCAATTCTTCGGCGAAGTTCTCCACAGAATGAATTCCGGCTGTTGCGTCCAGCCGCCGTTCGAGACAAGATTGAGTTGCTGAAGCAATAGCAAAACGTCATCGTTGCAGAGTGCGCAGCCCAATCCAAAACGAGCTGTAATATTTGGGGTCGGAGGTGGCGGTGGATCTTTCATAGCGATCACAAAGCCGTTTCCTATGCGAGTTGGGGGGAGGCTTCCGTTTGGTAGGCGGAATGAAAGCTTGTTTTGTTGGTTCGCAAGCCAAAGAACAGAAATGCAGATGTCATCCCATCGCGGCATAGTCGCAGGAAGTTCAGGAACATCTCTAGGTACTGCCCCCCAATCTGTTGCATCTGCAAAACCAAGCTTTACCAAGGCCATGCATCCGATTTGATAGGCTGTAGACGCCATATCATTCCAGCCCGGCCGATCCGTAGCCTTGGGCAAAGTTCCTGCAAGGAAATGGGCGACGTCGTTGCGCCAGTTTTGTTGGTCATTGCCCATGGTCACTCTCGGATAAGGCTTATGTCCTGACTGTATGGCTGGTGGCATAACAAACAGCAACTCTGCCAATCTTGCGTTTTCAAGAGCGGATTGAAATCCACGCAGCCGACTTTGGCGCAGCCGCAGCAAATGGCGCTTCTCTAATCGGGCGTTTGGGTCAAGTTCATTTCATCGTTTCGTATCCGTGTTTTGGGATCATTGTCTCTCATCCGGGTCACGCTTCTCTTCGCAGTCATTGATGACCCGGTTCGGTTGGGTCGCTGCATGCATGTGTCGGAATGGACGTGGAGCGCCCCGCTTTGTCTCGCGCTTGTCAGTCGCAGCACCAATATTCGGCGTCATCCACAGACCTCGTCCGGTGGGGGACGATCCCGTCTTCGATCTTGTGAAGGTGTCAGGTCATACGGCAGCCTCCAAAGCGCGGTGACGGAACTCGGTATTGTCGGCCCACATCCGGTGCATGATGACGGCCAACTTGCGGGCGACAGCAACGACAGCCCGGCGGCGACCTTTGCGGCGCATCAGCCGAAGGCCCCAACTTTTGATCTCGGAGCTGGCCACAGAGCGCATCATCATCGCATTGGCGGCGGCGTAGAGCGTGGCTCGCACATCGCTATCACCAGCCTTGGAGGTACGGCCCGGATTGTCGGTTTCACCAGGCTGGTATCTTCGTGGTGTCAGCCCGAAGTGCGCAGCAACCGTCCGAGAACTGGTGAACCGTGCCGGATCATCGACGGCAGCCCTGAAGGTCAGTGCGGCAATCGGCCCGACGCCCGGGACCGCCATGAAGCGCAGGCAGATCGCATCATGACTGGCGGCTTGCT
The DNA here is from genome assembly GCF_947496515.1 of uncultured Roseobacter sp. Lineage (GTDB taxonomy): Bacteria > Pseudomonadota > Alphaproteobacteria > Rhodobacterales > Rhodobacteraceae > Roseobacter. Next base: position 174,873 of record NZ_CANMDB010000011.1, read on the forward strand.
TCACGCGTCGATCCAGTTCTCGGTAAGTCTTGTACAGCATTGCGCGGGCATCCAGTAGCGGCAGCAGGGCGCGCGACAAATCTGGATCAGCCTCAATCAATGGCCTGACACGCTGGTCGAAGGATCCCTGATCCACGCGTGACGGAAGACGCAAGCCAAAGACCCGGAACAGCCCCCGAACCTCATTGGCCAGATCAATGCATTTCTTTTAAACGGCCTTCCGGCTGCTCAGCAGTGCGCGGTAGGCATGTGCCTCCCGGCTCTTGATGAAGACCTTGCTATATCACCCGGACCGAAGCACTTGCGCTATCCCACGGGCATCTGTCTTGTCGGTTTTGTTGCGCATCGTCGATAGCGCCGCATTGACCTGGCGTGCCTCCATGCAGACCACATCGAACCCTGCTTTCCGAAGCCCAAAGTAAAGATGCTGGCTCATAGCGCCAGACTCGAAACCTATCTGACACTGCCCTATCGGCACATCCCGCAGGCAGGTCACGATGTCTTCAATCTCACAAGCAACAGAACGTTCGAAGACGTGCTTGCCGTTGGTATCAATCACGCAGACCGCCACCGACCGGAGCGACACGTCCAAGCCAACAAAGTAATCCATTTCGTTCTCCTCAAACTGCAGAAACCACTGCAACTCTATCAAGAACCTGACCCAGCAACCTGGTCAGCCCGATTACTCATGCTTTGTCCGCACACCAGACCTTAGTAGTGCTCCGGTTCAATGACCGCCTCGCGGGACAAGGACGAAACCGCTCTCGCGGTATTGGCGCTTGTGGCGGGTTATGCGCACTGAATTTGGCGCTGCGATTTTG
>NZ_CANMDB010000012.1 GCF_947496515.1 uncultured Roseobacter sp.
TTTGGGACCTTCTTCGCACCGCTGCATGTGCCAAAACTCGTCCGCTCGACACGACGGCGGGTTTTTCACCAGTATCGACCGTTTTCGCCCGTGGCAGAAACGTATGGGTTTTGACCACTGAACGCCTTACATCAGACCTTCATCGGCGAGCGGATCTCTGGCCGTACTGCAGACTAAGCCGGATTGCTCCGTTGCAAACGGTGCGCCGGGTCGCGTGTTGCCGTGGTTTGAAGCGCGCCATCAACTATATGGGCTTCGCGCGTATTGTGGTAAAGTGCCGAAAACATCAGGGATGTCGGAGGCACTCATGAGAAAAACACTCTTAGTAACAGTAGCTGTATGTGTATCGATTGTTCCCTTCGAAGTGATGTCTCAAGCTGAGCCAGCGCCCGAAACTGAAGGCCCAGGTGATGGGGTTGTCGAAGCTATCTTAATAAACGAGGCTTTGCAAATAATGCTTCGAAACATAGAAGCTTCCGAGCGAGAAAGTGGCGAGATCGACAAGTTGATTCGGGCGCTTTCTGGCGTCAGCATAAAAGACATCAACGAGTATGGCATATGCGGCGGTCAAAACTCGGAAGTTCGAAAGCTATTTGGATCTCTTTGTGATGATATTTGAAAATACTGGAGGCGAAAATGAAATTACGATTTCTATATTCCGCTGCTATTCTTGTGGCCCTAGCTTTTCAAGTCGATGCCCAAGAAGGTGAGCTAGACTTCCTCGATCCCTGCAAGAAACAAGAAGCGAAGTTCGCGAACACAAGAGATGCGGTGAAGGAGCGGCAGGACTCGGCGAGCACGAGGCTTGCGGGGTGGCGGTCGGACCCCAGTACACTTCCCGCTGAAATAGAGGAGCAATATCGAGCCGCAGTTCGAGCTTATATCTTCTCGGTTTGGTCCAATAGCCCTACAGGAACCGGTGTTTTGGCGTCTTGGGGGGAGATAAGTGGCGAAGAAGCATACACAAAATTCTTTGATAACATATACCCGACATTGATAACCGACGACGATGAGCGCAAGACAGCACATGCTCTGTTCCAAAGAGACTACGATGAAAGAATCCGTCCCGATTTTGACAAAGAGATAGCGGAGCAAAATGTCAGGCTAGAAGAGGCTGGAGAAAAGGTGGGCGAAGCGTGCTCTCCGGATGTTTTTAGTACCATTGTTCGTTCTACCATTGGTCGAGCTGTTATGATCGTGGGCAACAATTTTGAAGCCGCCAAAGACGAGAAGGGTGATCTTGCCGCCGTTGTTCGCGCTGTGTCCGGTATTAGCGTAACGGACATATTAAAATACGGGATTGCTGGTGGCGAGAATAGTGAGTTCAACAAAATCAAGGAAACGTGGTCAGCTACGCTGGATTTTGCAGGGATCGGGGAAAATCACGCTGTTCGGGTGTTGCTCCGTGAACTGGATGTTACAAACGTGGACTTGCCCGATGAAGTGGAGGTGACCGTGGACGATGAAAGTGCGGAAAACCTAACTACAAACCTAACGGGCGGCCTTATCAAGGATGGCAAGCTCCAGATTCCCAAGGTCGAAGTTCCGGATATTCCGACTCCGAAGCTTCCGGACATTCAAACCCCGAAACTTCCGAAAATAAAGTGGTAGGTTGAGAGTCATAAACGGTCCGTTCTGTCCCCCTGCCCTACACCACACAAGATCAATGATTTACTTGGGTCAAAACTCACGGACAAAACCTCGTAGGTTTTGGCAGGTTTCTGCCCCGCGACCCTCACTCATCAACGCTGGTGATCACGCGACAATACTCGAAGAAAAAGTCTCGAACAGGCATCGTGATGACTGGTGCTAGCCCATGTTCAAGGTTGTCCCGAGCAAGTTCTTCAACGGCTGCTCTTGCACTATGAAGAAATTCATCGATTTCACCGTTTTGGATGCCTGCGGCATTTGCCCAATCTGATTGAGTTCGCTTGGAGTTGACGTGAGCGACCACGTTGTTCCGATACTTGGCGATCTTTTTTCTCAGAGAAAAGCAGACGGCACAATGGTTCCGAACACTGGAAGAAATCTGTAAGTCCTTGTCAGAGATTGCATGATGAAACGAATAGGCTTTCTGGTTGGTATCGATCAGTGCGTGACAGGCCGTCATAAGGCTTACGCTGAGCAGATTTCGCATGTTGCAATAACCTAGGTAGGCAGGGTGCTGACGATGCTCCTCTGGGAAAGCTGAGAAGCGCTCATGGCCTATAAGGTGTATCTGCCACGACGAGCGTGCCGTGGAGGCGACTTCATCCAACAGTAGTATTTTTTCTTCGACAGATAACATGATCAACCCCACCTGAGTGGTCCAGTTTGAGTGTTAGTGCGCCCTGTGCTAGTCCCGCTGATGTGGTCGAGACGGGGTGATGGCATGACACACGAACGAGAGCCGAACCTTGTGACATCAGGAATGTCGCAGAAGGTCGTTGAAGACGGTATCCTCTTCGATATCCAGATTTACAAGATCGAAGGGACGGAAGGCTGGTCCCTTGAGGTCGTTACAACAGATGGAACGTCGATTGTGTGGGACGACCTGTTCACGGACGACGCGGCGGCTTTTGATGAAGCGGTGAACACCATCCGATCTGAAGGTGCTTTGGCGTTCCAAAACGGCGGCGACAATGTGGTGCCATTCAAACACTGATCGTTTCAGCTTTTTTAGGCTATTCGTAGCCGCGCTTTGCCTTCTGCATATGCAGGTCGAACCGCGCATCTTTGGCGTCGGCCTCGCTATCAAACCAGTCCGTCCGCACCCGCCCTGAAGAGCCGATACGTCCCCACTCGCGGATCAAACCCCAGTCGCCAAAGAGACCTCGTACGATCTCCATGCGGTAGAACCGGAACATGTTTCCTTGTGGCTCTGTCTTGGTCAGATGCATGTCCCTCACCCCCACATTCTCGATGCGATATCCTGTTCTTCCTTGCCCATGGCATCCGCATAAATCTGCGTCGTGCTGAGCTGCGCATGACCCATCCATTTTTGCAGCATGTGCAGCGGTACGCCTGAGACCACGGCGTTGATCCCAAACCCGTGCCGCAAGCCCTTTGGGCTGCGATGCGGGGCGTCTGGAACGCCCGCCTCGGTCATGACGTCTTTGACGATCTGCCAAACCCGAACCCGCGACACGTCCCAGATCGGCGCATCGGCCCGTTTTTTCGATTTTTGGGCCTCTCTGATGCCATGGGCAGTGTTGAGGGTATCGAGATAGAGCGGCGGCACCGGAACCGCCCTGTAGACGATCTTGGCGCTGCCCTTGGCGTCTTTGCGCTTCTTCAAAGATCGGATCGTCACAGTCCCGCCAGAGAGATCAATCCGTGCAGGCGTGATCTCGATCAGCTCAGAGGGACGGCATCCGGTGAAATGCAGCGTCTCGATGAGCGTGCGATCCCGGGCAGACCGCTTGCGGGCTTCCCCCAAGACGGCATCGCGTTCTTCCGCGTTCAAATAGAGGCGGTGTCCACGCGTGTCATAAAGGGCCATATCGCTCATATTTAACAGTTTACCCGAAAACTGTTAAGCCACGAAGCGGAAATCACGCCCAAATGCACCTTATCCCCGTTGACGGAGGGCGGATCGCTTAACAGTATGGCGCAAAGTGTTAACTCGTAGAGCGCGTATTTCCGAGTAAAACGCCGATCATGCCGAGAGAAAGCTTTTTAATCATGTTCGGCCAGTGTTATTGCGGTGCATGGCAGACTAATTCAAGGCAGGACTTCAGAAATGGATCTAAAAATCAAAATTGTCTTCCTGACGCTAGCCTGCGCTCTAGCGGCATGTGCCTCAACATCGGTGACTCCTGTCTCGCGAAACGAAGTCCTGATATCGACTAGCGCCGCTCCGGCATGCGGACGTTCCGGCGCTACTCGGGTAGCCTCGCAGATGGCAGCTGTTGAAACTATACGAAGAGGATTTGAACGGTACGTCGTATTGGGCGCGCAAGCAGAGAACAACGTTCAAGCAATCACAACTGGTCCGACCTACGCAAACACAAGCGGAACCTTAAACACATTTGGAAATAGCACCTTTGGCAGCACAACAACGACCTTCGGGGGTTCTCAAACAGTTCTGACAGGCTCTAACGATGCCGATCTGCGCGTACTGATGTTGAACCGGGGCGACCAAGGTTATCAACAGGGTATTGATGCGCGACTTGTGCTAGGAGCAGATTGGGACCGGCTTGTGGCCGAAGGTGTCAATACGTGCTCATAGACCAATCTGGCTGAGTAAGATGATCCGCTTTGCGGAGCCTAGACCCGCAACGGACAAGCGATCCACATCTGTTACTTTGCTTGCAAGGGTCTGATCTGCGGTGCACAAATCATGCAGACCGTGTGAAAACTCGACGGCTCGGACGTCACCAACAAAAGTAGATGCTGCGCGACGCGAATTCTGCGGAATCCCGGAAAAATGAGCTCGGACACTGACCTGGTGGACGTGTGAAGCGTTTTGCGGAAAATTCGCTAAGGCGGAGGATGAAACGGCTTGTTTTCAGCCGCGCAAGGCGGCGATCAGGCCTGGAATGCCGATCAGTGTGATTGCGCGGCGCAGGTTATAGGCCAGAGCGGTAAGGCTGAATTCGGCGCGGACGTTTTCAAGGCGGCGCATGAGGAAAGCGCCTTGGTTCATCCATTGTTTGATGGTGCCGAATGGGTGTTCGACGGTTTGGCGGCGAATGTCTTGCAACTCGGGCCGTGCGGCGACACGCTTTGCCATGCGCTCAAGCTCGGCTTCATCGCCATAGCGTGTGAGCTGGCGAAATTTGGACTTCGTGCATTGAGGGCGCAATGCGCATCCGGGGCATACATTGTATCCGGTATAGGTGCGCCGTTTGACCCCCTCGCGCAGCTCGCCCGTTCCGCGCAACCGAAGAAACTTTCCGCCGGGACATTTGTATCGGTCGTTCTCCGCGTCAAACGTGAACGCCTCTTTTGGGAAAAGACCGTCGCGTTTGGCGGGACCTCGGTCCGGTTTGGGAACGTATGGCGTCATGCCCGCCTTCACACAGGCCTCGATGTCTTCGACCTGAAAGTACCCACGATCCGCCACAATATCTGGTGTTTCGGCTTTCAAAATTTCTTTGGCCGCCTTGGCGGTCTCCGTGAGATGGCCGTAATCCAAAACCTGATTGGTGACGTGTTGCTCGGCGATCAGACTGTGCTTGGCATCAACGGCAATCTGGATGTTGTAGCCCACGCCGACCTTGGTCATGCGCGCCATGGCGCGGGCATCTGGATCGGTCAAGGAGATTTGATCTTCGCCTGATGCCTTTAGCTCGGCCTGATAGCCGCGCAACTGATCCCGGCGCGCGCGGATATTGGCGATCTTTTCTTCCAGGTTGTCCGTTTGACTGGCCCCCGGCGCGCCCTGTTCATCGCCGTCCCCGGTATCGAGCTGACTGAGATATTTCTCCAGGCGCTCGTCGCTCTGGGCAATCAGCTTGTCGAGGGATGCTTTGGTGAAGTTCCGATCCTTGCTGTTCACAGCCTTGATCCGGGTGCCGTCGACCGCAATCAGTTCGCGCCCATAAAGATCGAGGTCCCGGCACAGAACGACAAACTCACGGAAGACCTGTTTGAACGCTTTGCGGTTCTGTCGCCGGAAGTCGGCAATAGTTTTGAAGTCGGGCCGGAGCTGACGCAGGAGCCAGATCACTTCGAGGTTCCGGTGCGTCTCAGCCTCCAACCGGCGGCTGGATCGGATGCGATTGAGATAGCCGTAGATGTAGAGTTTGAGCAGGTCGCCGGGGTGATATCCAGGTCGACCCGTCCATTCCGGACGGGCGCGGCCAAAGCCAAGCTCTGCAAGATCGAGATGATCTACGAAGGCGTCAATGAACCGGACCGTATTGTCTGGCCCGACATAGTCCTCGATGGCAGCGGGCAAAAGCAGGGTTTGGGAGCGGTCGGTGCCGGTAATTGTGCGCATGGCCGATCATAGCATCATGACTTTGGTCCGGGAATCCAGAAACGTATCTTGGGGGATACCCAAATCGTTCCACAGCGCGGACATTGGAAAGCCGATTTTCCTGTCCATTTTGGGTTATTCGTGAGAAACTGGACATAAATGAGTGCAGGCACACCCAAAATGAACATCCCCACCCGGATCGGCTATGCACGCACCTCGACGGTAGAGCAAAATCTCAACGCGCAGATCGCTACGCTTGAGGCGGCGGCCTGCACTATGGTCCGTACCGAACAGAAATCCGGCGAACGTCTCGATGATCGGCGTGAGCTGTCTACGATCCTGGATTTCATTCACGACGGCGAAACACTTGTAGTCACCCGCATCGACCGGCTCGCCCGCTCCATGCGTGATCTCCAGATCATTGTGGACCGGCTCAAGCAGAAAGGCGCACACCTCGTAGCCACTGAGCAGCCGGTGGACACCTCGACCGCAGCGGGCAAGGCTTTCTTTGATATGTTGGGTGTGTTCGCCGAGTTCGAAACCAACCTGCGCCGCGAGCGGCAGGCCGAAGGTATTGCCGCTGCGAATACGAAAGGCATCTACAAAGGCCGAACACCCAAGATCGACATGGACGATATCAAACGCCGCCTGTCAAAAGGCGAACGCCCCATCGATATCACCCGTGACATGGGCGTCGCCCGAAGCACCGTCTACAAAGCGAAATCGCAGATCACAGCGTAGCCTTGCCAAACTACTTTGGGGATGCACGGCACTTCGCTTTGATGGCGTGGAAACCATAAATCGAGGAGCGTGTTAGTAGTGCCAATTGCGAAGAGGAGCGCGTGAGATGCAGTGGATTTTGCAGCAGTTCGAAGACACCGAGAAGCTGGCACAGGCCTTGGATCGCCTTGATATCCCGTACACATGGCACAAGGTCGTTCCCTTCGTCGGTGACCTTCAGCCCGAACCGGTGATCGAAAACAAGGACGCCGTGGTCTTGTTCGGGTCTTACACCCTCTGGCGATACGCGCAGCGAGAAGCCCTAAGTCCCGGCGTGTTCAAGATCAGGCCGTTCGTCCACGAAGAACCATGGCATCCCTACCTCTTGAATGGCGCTGATGCCCTGTTTCTTTCGCTACGGGACATCCCTGACCGTCTCCCGAAAGAGGATCGTCAGTGGTTCATGCGTCCTGTTGATGACAGCAAAGAGGAACCTGGCAAGGTGCGCGGGACTGCCGAAATTGTCGCGTTGGCTGAACGCGTCTTGGCTCTTGAGGAGGATGAAATCCCAAGAGGGTCATTGCGGCATGACACCGAACTCATGCTGACCCAGCCCGCATATATTCTGAAGGAATGGCGGATTTGGATCGTGGGCGACGTCATCCGTACCTTCTCGCTGTACAAAGAAGAGTCGCGGGTTGTCTACCGGCCCGAGATCGACCAAGACGCCGCCGACTTTGCTGAGCACATGGTGCGATTGAACCCAGGATACGCCCGCGCTTACGTCATGGACATTTGCCGCACGGACTCTGGTCTATACATGCTCGAAACAAACTGCATCAATGCAGCAGGATTCTACGCCGCTGACCTCCTCAAACTCGCTGACTCGATTCACCACATCAACGGGTACAAGCCCTAAAGCGGGTTCGGCCCCTATCCACAACTGAACCGATAGTAACCTTTTTAGCCAAGCCCGGCGTTTTCACACAGTCTGCATGACTTACGCACCATTTTGCCGCGCTCAGAGCAAGCGCCAGTTGAGACAGCAATATAAGATGCGTGGACTGTTGATATGCTCACCTCCAAAAAGCCGTGAAGATACCTATGAGGCCGCCGAGTAATCCGATCATGGCAGAAGGCCATAGGAACGTTAGTTCAAGCCGCTCCCGCCGCTCTTGGCGCACTTCACGCCCTAACCGGGTCAATACATCAGGAGACAACGTCCATCTGCCACTATATTCAGAGTATATCCAATCAGATGACTTGGTATCAAATTTCGGGATGGGTAGCAGCAATCTGTCAGCCTGTTTGGTAATGTACCGATGCTGCAAGCTGAGTATTTCGCTTCGCACGCTATCCCGTTCAGAGAACATCATCGACGCAATCCCTTGCTCCTCATCCCAGTTCTTATCTGCGCGGGCCTTTTGAATGTCAGGATCATAAGCATCCATGACCGCCTGCTCTGCTGTCTGTAGTTTTTTGAGACGTTGGCGGAACTTCATATCCTCGAAAATCATGACTTCTGTTAAGAGTTTCATTTCATATCCTGCTGTCGGTATATGTACCGCTCACACCTCAAAGTAACTTTACCATCGCGCAAGTCGGGATCGGTCTGGGTGCACTCATCGGCGGCCGAGCTATCGACACCGCTGGCCTCCAGGCCCTTGGGTCCGCCAACGCGATCATTGGCGTCGTCGGGTTGGTTGTCGCGGCACTGATCCTAATCTCGATGCAAAAGCGACAGGCGATCAGTGTACCAGCCGAGTAAAATACCTAAACCAACACGCGGCTGCCATTGGGTGGCCGCGTCTCACTAAAGAGACCCGATATTGGCGCAGCCGCAGCGATAGCTCGCGACTGCCCGCAAAACGGCAATCCGCTTCTCTTCAAATCTGCAGTACGGTACGGAGGCTGCAAGCCCGCCCTGCCCTATCGAAGATATTCACATGGTAGTGCATTCTAACCTTGCGCGTCACCAAGTACTGACACAGCGCATTACTATGTTCGCTCCTTTCCGAAGTCACTCCGCTCTTCACACTGGCTGGTGCTCGTCGTTGCGACGGCCATTGGTCCCAATCCAAAAGTCGAAATTTCCGACTGGGTAAGTCACGCAAGATACTCATTCGCGGATACAGACTGGCTAATACTACTGTATTCGCCCACTCACCGAACCCACCGTCAGGACGGTGTCTGAATGACTCCAAATAGCTCGCTTATGGACTCTGGATCGGTGCGCGTGCACTACATGGTGGTTAAGGAGAGCTCTTGGCTACACATGCGATAGGTGAAATTTGCACGCGTGCAAATTTCCATAGGCAGGAGCTGTCATTCGCGTGGTGGCCTGCATTGTGCGTCAAAAATGGGTAGGCGTACAGTATATGTACAAATTCACGAAAACCGTGCTAGTTTGTCGCAATAGCGATTCCTGCAGAGAATCGATTGAGAGCGGTGAACATGAGCGGCAGTATAGAACAGTTTCTCCAGGAACTTGAACGGGGTCTTGATCGGACGCTCGTGTCGGTCAATAAAGAGCTCACTCTGCGAGAGCGTATCAAGCGCTCTTGGTCTATGCGGCAGTGCGCTCGATTTCTGAACATCAGTCATCAGCACCTGACCAAGTTTGCTAAGGATAGCGACGATTTTCCGGCAGGAAGGCATGTCGGACGCGAACGGGTCTTCACGCTCGGTGAGCTCATGCATATCCGAGCCCTGATGGCGGCGTCTGCGAAGCGGCCAGATCACTTCCTAGCTTGGCGGAAAGCAGATGATCCGCTCCCAGTGATCTCTTTCGCGAGCCAAAAAGGTGGCACGGCGAAGTCGCTGAGCGCGGCGCACTTCGCTCAGTACCTAAGTCTGCACTATGGGATGCGTGTAGGGGTGATGGACGCGGATCCCCAGAGCACGATCACACTCTACTTTGTTGGCGGCCATGAGATGCCTGCCCTCCCGGCCGATGACACGCCAACGATGGTGGACTTCGCAGGCCTCTTCCAGACCGATGAAAGCGTCCCCTACACCGAATATGATGCAAAAGCTCTCGATGGGTTCTTCAAGAAAACCTCTTGGCCCGGCATCAGACTGGTACCGGCACATGGCGAAACATCGGAAGGCGAAATTCAGATCGCTCGCCTGCTGCGTAATGAGACACCTGGTAAACGCTTTTATCGGTTTCTTCGGGATTCCATCGAACGTTGGAAAGACGGAAACGTGCCAACGACACGGCCCTACGAGCTCGTTAGGGACGGTAAGGTCGACAAAGAGAAGCTGGACGCGGCTCTCCACGAAACGCTCGACTGCATCATCATCGACTATCAGCCTGCCCTGACTTTGTTTCAGCTCAACAACGTTATGGCTTCTACGTCTTTGATTATTCCGCAGACAATGAAGGGATTTGATATCGCGACGTTGTCGACCTTTGTGACTGGTTTGTTGACGATGCTGCGCCACATATTCGCGACCGACCGGATCGATATGGGCGGTGCAGCACACATGCTTCTTCCGACAATCGTACAGCGGACCAATGAACAGGATCTCACGCAGGTGGGAAATCTATTGGAGAACTGCCCAGATGAAGTTTTGCCGGTCTTCTATCTCCGCTCGGATTCGATCGCCAATGCATCGGATGTCTACCAATCGGTATATGAGTACGAGCCCGACACCCCCGGTAAGAAGAAGGGGATAAACCGCTTCATCGAAAACGCTGATGCCGTCAACGATGCGATCGTAGAACGGCTTTGGCCTGGCCGTGAGCGCGGTTATGCGAAGGCGTGGGTGGAGGATTTCTACAGCTTTGAGGAGGAAGACGCATGAAGCGAACACTCAGTGGCTCTATCCTCAAAAAGAAGTCGAAAACCGAAGACGCCGTGGCATCAGATGATGTAGCTGCGGACGTGCCTTCGGAGCAGCAAGAGCCGCCGGTGGCATCTGGGCTCAAGCCGAGGCTGGGTGGATCAGGCAGCGCATGGAAGGCAGGCGCGCTAACAGACGCAGAGAAGCTTCTCAAAGAGGAGCGAGCGCTGTCTGTGGAAATGGTTTTGGCGGGCCAGCAAGAGCTGCGTCTCTCTCCAGACCAGATCGTAGACGTGATCGGCACCGACAGACGCGACGATTGGCAAGATCAGGAGGCCTACGCGAAACTAAAGGCCAGCATAGCAGCTAATGGTCAGGATACGCCCATCGCTGTCTGGCCTGTCGATCCGAACTGGCGCCCTGACGAGCGTGAGCCAAGCAATGCTGAAGGTATCCAGTTTCATCTTATCGTTGGCAGGCGACGTCATGCCATCTTAAAGGAGCTAGGACGGCCGATCCGGGCCCTTCTAGTTTCTCAGGATCGGCGCGGGACGGACGAAGAAGAGTTCGAAGCGTTGTTCATGCGGTTCAGGGAGAATGAAGAGCGCGAGAACCTGAGCGCCTTTGAGCAACTCGCTGCCATTGGAGAAATGTTTAAGAGGCTTCAGGAGGCCAACCCTGAGCAAAAAATCAAGGCGATCGACTTTGCTCAAAGAGTAGGGATCCACAACAGTGCAGTCTCTCGCGGTAGAACTGTGTATGCCGCTCGAGAGCAGATTTTGCACGCGTGCAAAAATGCATACGCGCTAAGCCACCGAGAGTTGGAAAACCTGCTCAAAGAGCTCTCAGTTAAACCGAAACAGAATCCTCTGAAGAAACCCGAGAAGCCGAAGGCAATCAGGGTAGAGCGCAGGGTCGGAGACAAGAAGCTATCTGTATCAGGGCAGGGGGGGCGCTTGTCTGTGTCCGCCTCTGGCCTGGCGCTGAACAAAGAGGTGCTAACCGGTCTGAGTGACTTGATCGCAGAGTACTTAAAGAAACACGGGTCGAATTAAGAGGCAGGAGGTCGCCGACAAGAGTGACCGTGACCCGAACAGGAACCGCAACGAGCAGAAGGGAACATCAAGTGATCTAGCGGCAAAAGAAAAGCCCTCCACCTCGCGGTAGGAGAGCTCATCTACGATGTTTTGCAACTCTATAGATAGCTCCTCCGCGAATCGTTGTCAAACTAGAACACCGATTTGGTGAACGGATTTCTTTTGCCTTCATTCAACTGATGGAGGTGGAAAAACTCTCATGAAACATAACGGTTGGCGCAAGCCAACACCGGGCCTTGTGGTCGCTGAAAAGCACGCACAAGCCGGTGAACGGCTATCTGTACCCAAATCACAGGCAACGAGTGCTGCAAAGCGTGTGGCCGCAGCCATCGGCCTGCAAGCGCAGGACCTGCTCCTGCTCGACACGTTTGCCGCGTTCACGCAGCCCCAGGACTGGGAGGCGGGCAGGCGGCCGATCGTGTGGGCCTCCAACAACTTCTTGATGGAGCAAACGGGGTTCTCCCTGTCCACGCTCAGGCGGCATGTGCGCCGGCTGGCGGAACTGGGGCTTATCTGGATCAATGACAGCCCCAATGGCAAACGCTTCGGCCGCAGAGACGAGGATGGGGTGATCATAGAGGCCTATGGCTTCGATCTGGCGCCGCTTGCAGCGCGCGCGGAGGAGTTCGAGGCGCTCTATGCCCAGCTTAAGGAAGAGCGCGCGCTCTGTGCGTCGCTCAGGAACGTCGTGACGATCACGCGGCGTGTTATCCGCGCCAAGATCGAAAAGGCGCTCGAGAGCGGCCTCAGGGGCCCGTGGCGGCAGTTAGAGGAAGAGTTCGCCGTCCTGCTTCAGCACCTTCCCAAGCGCACCACGACGGCCGAGAAGCTCCTGGACATCGTTGACTGGCTCAAAGCCTTCAAGAAGCGTGTAGAGGAAGCATTCGAATCTGCCTTTGATTGGCCCGCAGAGTCCGACGAAAAAGCACCCAATCCGGAGGCTCGTGCGACAGACAATGTCGTTTCAATAAGTACTAATATGACACCCACAGGTGTCTCTGATGGCACCCATATACTAACTACAAACCAACCTGATCCTGTATCCAGTAATCGCTTTGAAACAAAGCACGCGGCGGGCGTTGAGCTACAAAAGCCAAAACCTGGGCGGGTTGAAAGACCAGAAGAACTGGATACTGAGATCGAGTGGAGTACCCATACGGGCAAGCGCACGTCAGAGGTGGATATCCCGATGCTGATGGCCACCTGTCCACATTTTGCGGAGATCGCAAGGGATCTGGGGGGCGGATATATCCGGAATTGGAACGAAATGCACCGCGCCGCCGGTCAAATCAGGGGCATGGCGGGGATTTCAGAGGATGCCTGGAACCTATCGCAGAAAGCACTTGGACCAGCCGTGGCGGCCGCGGCGATCGCGCTCATTTTCGACAAACTCACGACCGGAGAGGTCAAATCGCCCGGCGGATACCTCCGCGGCATGGTCGAGAAGGCGAGGGCAGGGGAGTTGCACCTTGATCGCAGCTTCTACGGCCGTTTGAGCGAGCGCCAACGTGCCTAGACACCGCAAAGCTTGAAAATCCCAGCCATAAGTAATACCTTCTGAAAATAGTTCCTTACCGAGGTGAGCCATGCCAGCAACAGTAACGACAAAGGGCCAAGTGACTATTCCTAAGCCGGTGCGCGACCTTCTGGGGCTCAAACCGGGCAGCAAGGTCGACTTCCGGCGCAATGCCGAGGGAGACGTGGTGCTCAAACCTGCTGAGAAGAAACCCGGGAAAAGCCGATTTGCGGTGTTTCGCGGCCATGCGGGGGAGGGGATGGATACGGACGCCATCATGGCGCTGACACGGGATCCAGCCGTAGGGCGTGATGCTTGACCCTCGTCGATACCAATGTGCTGCTGGATCTGGTCACGGATGATCCGAACTTTGCCAATTGGTCAATTGCGCAACTGGAGGCCTCTTCCCTCAAAGGCCCTTTGCTAATCAACGAGGTGGTCTATGCAGAATTGTCTGTGCGGTACCAAAAGAAGGAAAGGCTGGACGAGTTCGTCGACGGCGTCGGTCTGAAGCTGGAGCCAATCCCAACGTCGGCACTCTTTCTGGCCGGCAAGGTGTTTCAGCAGTATCGCGGGGCAGGGGGGACCAAGACGGGTGTTTTGCCGGATTTCTTCATCGGTGCGCATGCCGCGGTGCTGGAATTACCGCTGCTGACACGGGACGTCCGGCGCTACCGGACGTATTTTCCGACGCTGACCCTGATAACGCCGTGAGTTTCCAAAGCGCGGAGATAGTGTTGAAAAAGACCGTTGCTTGGTTGGTCTGCCGCTGATTCACTCTGTTTGAGAGTGGAGGTGCGGCGATGATGGGACGGACCAAGGCAGGTAGCGCAAGGCGCGCTGTTTTACGAGTTCTCGATTGAGGAGTTTGTGCCTGCTGATCATCCCTTGCGCGGCATAGATCGGTTTCTCGATTTATCTGACGTTCGCCCACTGCTGGCTTCGTCCTATAGCTCTCATGGACGTCCTTCGATTGACCCAGAGTTGATGATCCGGATGCTGTTGCCAAGGCATTCGATCTGAACGGCGGCTCTGTGAAGAGGTGCACGTCAACCTGGCGTACAGGTGGTTTTGCAAGCTCGACCTGACTGATCCGGTGCCTGACCATTCTACCTTTTCGAAGAACCGGCACGGCCGTTTCCGGCAGAGCGGCTTGTTCCGCCACCTGTTTGAAACGGTGCTACAGCGATGCATCGATGAGGGCCTGGTCGGTGGCGAAAGCTTTGGCGTCGATGCAAGCCTGATCCCAGCGAAGGCGCGGATTTCACCGGGCTGATGAGCACGCTCATCCGCAGCTTGCCGCTTAGGCGTGAAAGCGACATCGACGACAAGGCGCTCATGCGCATTCTCAAGGTGACCGGCGGGATCACCTCCGGCATCTTTTCCATCATGTCGCAGTTGGCGATCGCCGCCATCGAGAGCGGCGAGGAACGGATCATGTCCCGCGATGTGCTAAGCGGCGGCCGGTTACAAGCTGTCCTCGGAGAATCGGTATGACAGGGCATGGGCGCCTGCCTGTTGTGTTCCCGCCCGAGCCCGACGAACGCCTGTCCTCCTGGATCGCGCGTCTGGTGCCCATTTACGCGATGACCGTGCCGGAGTTTCTCAGCGCACTCGGGCTGCCCGGTCGCGATATCTTTGATTTAGAATGGCGTCTCATGGAAGGGGAGGGGCCTCTGGTTGGCGCCCGGACCGGGCTTTCATCCGAGGCGTTGCAGGCGATGACGTTCCGGGATCTGATGCCTGACGCACGCATGTTGATCGCGCGCCGGCATGGCCGCCGATGCCCGGCGTGCGCATCAGACATTCACTTGAAAACCACGGCGCTGCCCTGGGTCTTTCGCTGTCAGGTTCATGGGACGGACCTGCAGGATGCCGCAGGCGGCACGCTCGCGGACACATTAGGTGTCGAAGTCATGGCGACGCTCGAAGCACCTGCGAAGGTAGGTGCATCGCTCCTCGAGGCTTGGTCAAGTGGGGAAGAACAGAACGGCTTCGGTCCGGTCGAGATGTTGGCCCTGCTGACGGCACTGCACCGACGCGCGTCGCCGCCATCCGTGACCGAGCAGCCGCGCATGCCGCTAGGTGCGCGGAGACACTATCACGAATTCCTCACGGCACCGATTACGCGCCAGGCACTGCCGGTCGTCGTCCCCGAATACGATCGGGTGGCCCCGGTGCTGACGAAGCCGGTTTTGCCCGGGCTGCACGGCCTCGCCCAGGGCTCGCTGTTGAAGTCCTTTGCGCTTACCGTCGGCATCGGTCGGATCGCTGAAGACCCCGTGGCACGAGCGATAGACGTGCTACTCGCTGGCGATACGGACGGCCAGGTCAGGGTCCGGGCGGCGCTCAGCTTATGGCCTCTCTCGTTGAGGAGACGTATCTCGGCCCGGTTCTGGCGTGCTGAGCGCGACGAGAGAGATCGCCAGGTCGCAGAAAAGGCCGCGAAACGACGCCAGTCTCACAAATACCGGCGCGTCCAGTCTCATCAATACCGCTCGAGAATCTCATGAACCCCGGTTCGTTTCTCAGGGAAGTGCTTGAATCTCAAGAATTCCGGTTATCCGACACAAAAAATCGCTGAATTTTCTGACCGTGTTTCACCGTACCGCCAAAAGTCCGATAAGGCAACCTTATTGGACATAGCGAGGAACTGCAGGGTGGGGCGGTTTATACAGTATATGGTAGCGGAAAGCGCTGCCGTGGGATAGTCTTGTGGCGTGACCTATGTCTGACACCGCCTGATCGAAGATCGCGAGACCGTACCCCAGATGCCGTCCTGGGTCACCTCAGGACGGCCCGAAACCCTGAATATGTGGCCTTTTTGTCGGGCGCGGCGCTGAGCCATCTGCAACTTGTGTTGCACCGAGAGGACGTCCCCCAGTACTTGCTGCGCGAGTGCCTGGCGCTGCGCGCCGCACAGGTCTGCGTGCGGCATCAGGGGCGCATCGGACGGGCTCCAGAGCTACGCGACGTGGCGGGGCTTCCGTAGCCCGACGAACGGCGACCCTCAGGCGAGATCTATCTTTCCTGGAAGCGCGCGGTCGTTCGAGACAGTCGAGGTCGTGGGGTGGTGGATACGGCGGACAGAGCCCGTCTATGCGCCTGCCATTCGGGAGGCAGTGGATGTCGTCGTTCAGGACCTCGATCTGCGTTAGTACGACCTCGCCGTTCTCGCCGCCATTGCCTATCACCGGCCGGTCATCCGGGACCTGATTGGACAGTTGCGCGCGCGCGGGGTAATCAGGACTGGACCGCGGTCGCCGGGGCGTGGTGCGCCGTACACATTCGGGACGACGGAGAAGTGCCTCGTGGGGTTTGACCTTGAGGCGCTGCAAGACTTGCCGGATCGGGAGCAACTGGACGATGCCGGGACTAACGGAGGAGGCGACAGAATGAGTGTAAGCCGACGTTGGGTGGTGCAGGCACTGGGCGCGTGCGCGCTCGGTGCCTGTGGTAACGCACCAGTCGGCGGCTCCAGCGTGTCCGGGTTGCCCGCCGACCTGCGACCTCAGCCCAATGCCGCCTATGACGCCTGGGTCCAGGTGTTTCGGCAGCGGGCCCTGCGGCGTGGTGTGTCGCAGGACACGCTTGCGCGCGGATTTCGGGGCACGGGTTATCTGCCCGGTGTGGTCACGCGGGACCGGAACCAGCCCGAGACGCGTCGCACGCTGGAGGATTATCTGAGCATTGCCGTTTCGGATGAGCGTGTGGCGCTTGGTCGAGAGGCCCTCAGGCAGAACGCCGCCCTGCTGGCTCGGATCGAGGCGCGGTATGGCGTGCCGGCGCCGGTTGTGACGGCGATCTGGGGGCTAGAGAGCTTTTATGGCGCGCGGCGTGGTGATGTGCCGGTGGTGTCCGCGACCTCGACCCTGGCGTTTGATGGGCGGCGTGGCGCGTTTTTCGAAGAACAGCTGACGACTGCATTGAAGATTTTGCAGGCGGGCGAGGTCAGCGCGGACCGTCTGCGCGGCTCCTGGGCCGGTGCGATGGGTCATACACAGTTCATCCCGACGTCCTACACGGCTTTTGCGGTGGACTTCGATGGGGACGGTCGGCGCGATGTCTGGTCGGATGATCCGACGGATGCGTTGGCCTCTGCCGCTGCGTATCTGTCGCGCAACGGGTGGCGGCGGGGACTGAGCTGGGGGCGCGAAGGCACATCGGGCGGGCGCGTGATCCAGCCGCAGGCCGGGGGTCCGCGCTTTGCGGTGACGGCGAATTTTGCGGTCATCAAGCGCTACAACAACTCCGATAGCTATGCGATTGGCGTCGGTCATTTGGCCGACCGCATCGCGGGGGGTGGCCCGTTGCGTGGAGGGTTTCCGCCAGACGCCTATGGTCTGACGAAGGAGGACCGTATCGCGTTGCAGCGCGGGCTGACGGCGCGCGGCTTTGACACGGGTGGCGCGGACGGCGTGATCGGATCGAAGACTCGGGCGGCGATCACGGCCTATCAGCGGCAGGCCGGCCTTGCCCCGACAGGAGATCCGTCGCTTGGGCTTTTGACGCAGGTGCGGGGGTAGGGGTATATTGCGCTGCGGATGTGTTGCCGTTCAGGACGCAATGGGTTGAGCCCATTGATCTTCAGATGGCCAAGCTCTTGCGCTACGGTGGTAAGTTGTCGTGGTCGTAACCGCGCACGGTATCGGGCGTTGCAAGTCTGGTAATACTGGCGGGTGTTTCGTGCGGTATCTAACGGACAAATTGTGTGGCTCCTAACGGACATTTGGTGACACTTCTCTTAGGCATCTCGTGAGATGACTGACCTCGATGATTTTCTGCCGCGCCACCTGACGTCAGAGTTGCGCGATGCCCTGGCCTCCTCGCGGGTGTTTATACAAGGCCGAAGTGGGTGTGCGTGGCCTCGCCAGTCAGCCGCGACTACCCGGCGCGCGTGGTGGGGCAGGGGGCGTCGGTCGAGATTCTGATCGACGACATCCAGACAGAGTTGATTGGCCGTCCCTATAAGCTGGCCCAAGTTGTGGGTGGCTCGATGTTTCGGACAAAAACCTAGCTCGCCGATGCCATCAAGGCGGCGGCCGATCTTGGCGAGCAGTTACTCGCCTTCACGGAGATGGAGATGGGGGTGCTCTGCGCCATCGCGTATCACCAGCCCATCGACCGGGCGGGCCATAAGGACATCTTCGGCAAGGAGGTCAGCCGCGATCTGCTCGCCCGGCTGCGCTACAAGGATCTGATCGCCTCTGGGCCACGGTCGCCGCGACCCGGGGCACCACATACTTTCGTAACGATGGAAACGTTCCTCGTGCCCTTCGATCTACAGAGCTTGCAGGACCTGCCCGAGTTGGAGTTGGACTCTCGTGATATTGGGTGATTCCTACCCTTGAAATCTTGACAAATTAACTGCCTCTTGTTATCTATCCCCTCGAAGGGATAGATTATGCCGACGCAAGTATCAGCAGACCTCACAATCAAAGAAGCCGCACATCTTGCTGGAGTTGCTCCAAGGCGGATCGAGAAGGATTGCGAAGAAGGTATTGTTCCAAGGCGTAAGACAAAGCTTTGGATGCGCAAGACCGTGGCTGCACATGTGCCGATGCATGCGGTTGCTTATGCACGCGCCATGCAGTCTCTCGATGGTATCAAGATGGAAAAGAAATCGAAGCGTCTGGTTTGGAAGTTCCTGCGAAACTCGAAGACTGACAAGTTTGGGGCTTTGGAGCTCTCGCCGGGCCTGACACTTCACCTTGAACCGCTCGTCACTGAGGTTTGGGATCGAACACGTGTCTATCTTGAAACCAGGCATGAGCACTTGGCCGTAGATCCAGATATCTTGGGCGGTGAGCCGATCCTGAAAGGGACGCGCATTACCTGCCAATCCGTTCTCGGGCGCATCGAAGGTGGCGAAACCTTGGACGATCTCGTCGAGGACTATCCCGGGATCAGTAAGGAGGCGTTCGAGGCGGCACTCGTCTATGCGAAGGCGCATCCGCCGCGGGGAAGACCCAGTGCTGGCAAACCTTGGCGTAAGGCCTCATAAGCCTCATCGATGCGGCTGTTTCTGGACGAATGCCTGTCACCGCGCGTGGCGAACGAGCTCATGGCGGAGGAAGGCTACTATGTCGTCCATCCGCGCAATCAGGGTGGGCTCGGTGAAGCAGATCATACCGTGCTCGCCCGTTGCATCGAACATGACCTCATCATTGTCACAGAGAACGCGCGCGACTTCCGTGCACTGGCGTCGCGCACCGACATACACCCGGGCATGATCATCTTACCCTGCCTCGGTAGGGTTCAGGCGAAGGCGCTCATCAAAGTTGCCATTGATTATCTGGAGGAACTCGGCGAACCGGCCAACGTGATGGTGAATAAGGTTTTGGAGGCGGAGGCCGACGGGACAATGATGCTCTACGATCTGCCAGAAGGGTAGAATGGGGGTGCAGTCTGCAGGTCACTTTATCTCGGGCGACCTGTCAGAGAGGGCGGGAAGCAGAAGTTCGCTGCGGAAACAGTATGAACACAGCGTTCCTCGAAAAAGCGGACATTCATTGAGTCTTTCACTTGGGTGATGTGGCTGCTCCTCGCACCACGCTGGCAAACTTCCATAAAATGCAGATGCTGGGTTGGCGCTCCACTATATGTTGTGCAAAAGTAAGGAAAACAATCGAGATTGATTTTCCAGTGCCAGAAGAAGTTTCATTCAAGATTGTTCATTGCCCCGAACAAGCGTTGCTCGATGTGGTTTTCGTACACGGGCTGACTGGAGATCCCGAAAAAACCTGGACTTCGAAAGAAGGCTATTGGCCTGCCTGGGTGGCAGAAGACCACCCTGACATTCGTGTGTGCACGTTTGGGTATCCGTCCAGCAAACTCAAGAAATGGATCAATAAAGAACTCGACATCTTTGAACTGGCCAAACTGGCAACAGAATTTCTTTGCGGAAACGAAGTTTGCCAACGCCCCGTGATCTTTGTCGCCCACAGCCTTGGTGGGATCATCACAAAGTTGCTACTGAACCATTGCCACGGATCCAGCGACGAACAAGCCGCCGCTCTTGCAGCTCGGACGGTGCGTGTATTGTTCCTGGCAACACCGCATTCCGCTCCACCGCTGCCGAGCGTTGTTAAGAAAGAACTTCCAGGTTGGTCTTCGTCTCACATCACTGCATTGTCCGGCGAGACCACCGTCCTAGAGAACATCCGCGAGGCTTACGGAAAGTATGTGGCGAGCAACGAAAACCTTAAGAACGTTGCATATTACGAGTCGCAGAAGCTGTCGGGGGTCGTTCAGGTAGTTCCTATGAACTGCGCCAACCCAGGGATCAGTGGTACCGACCCAATTCCGATTGAGGCTGACCACATCAACATTTGTAAGCCGCAGTCCAAGGAAAGCGCCATTTACACCAGCGTGAACAGGCACATCGGACAGGCAAAAAAGCTCGCTGCTGACAAGCCGGAGCTGAGCGATCATCAGACCCAGATCGCAGCGGAAGGATATTCTGACAAAGCGGAATATGACCGCAGAGACTTGTGGGAAAAAATGAACGCCGCCGATCGCGAAAATAGATACACCTATGCAAACAGCCGTCAAAATGGTTTTGCACGAAAGTATATGAGCCTTGGTTTGCAGCCAGGCACGCGTGCTGACTACGACCTCCTCCTAAGCGAAGTTGAGCAGCGCTTTCAGTCGCAAGTTTACTTTCCATTGGTCTGCAAAGGAGCGACAGAAGAGGAAATTGACAGCGCCGTTCAAGATAAGGTCATCGAACCCCTCGCCAACAAACAGATCGGAAGTACGACTTTTGGTGCGACGAACATACAAAGCGCCATCTTTTTCCTCACGGAACAGTGCCACATACGTTGGGACGCCGAACAATGAAGTCCCGACTTTGGTACCCTCAATTGGATGTTGCATCAGCGGCAAGAAGGTTCCTTAGAATTCTTGATCACTGGCAGGGTGCAGCACTGTCCGTCGAACGGCTATTTGTGTTTGACTATTTTATTGCAACGCCTGCTTTGATCGGCGACATAAAGATGACAAATGCGTATCGCAAAAGGTATGGCGAGCTTGGCCTTCCCAGGAAGAAGGATGAATTTGTCATCTTCCCCCCAGCAACTTTACTTTTTCATTCGATGACGCCCATACAGAAACGCGCGCTTGTTTCTCTCGTCGCGAAGAAAGTTCTGAGCAAGGAAAGTTATGATGCTGGCTCTGTTGCCTTGACAGCAATTGGTCAACAGACTGCGAGCGAATTGTCAGATGTCCACAAAGGAGAAGCCGAAACTCTCGCATTGGATTTTATGGCTAGCCTAATGGCCACGGATGAATTCGCTTCAAAATCTGATCTTAGAAGCAGAACAGGGCTCCGATACTATGACTGACCTTGATCATAGTTTCTTGAGGTTGGAGAGGCTTCGCGTAATGGCGCGTGGCAAGCCCGTTTACGACCAAGAATTTCATGCCGGGGTTAATATCATCCGAGGAGAGAATAGTGTTGGGAAATCCACCATCGCTGATTTCATCTTCTTTATTCTTGGTGGTGAGTTTAAGGAGTGGAAGCCTGCGACAGCACGTGTCGAGGAAGTTCAAGCACAGATTGCGACTCCACGTGGAAAGCTTTCATTGCGGCGAGAAAAGGTCGAAGGGCGCCCTCCAATCTGGGTGTACTTTGGAGACATTGAAACTGGAGGAGAGCACGGTATTGAAGGTTGGGAGAAGTACCCAATTTACCGCGGGCAAAGCAACTTGAGCTTCACAGAGGTCCTTTTCCGCTCAATGCTTTTGCCTGAAGCTCAAAGCGACGGCGCTTCAAACATCACAAGCCATCAACTTCTACGCCTTCTATATTCCGATCAACGAACACCAGCGCCCCGACTTTTTCGCTTTGAGAGTTTCGACAAAGCCACCATCAGAACTGCTGTTGGAGACCTAGTCTGCGGCATTCGAAGTTTTGAGTTGTTCGAAGTTGAGCTTCGAATTCGGGAACTCGAGACTCGGTTCGCGGCAGTTGATAGCAAGTGGTCCGCGTTGCTTAACTCGTTCCCCGATCAGATCGGCGTTACCGTGGCGGCGATCCAGAACGAGATTGACAGCCTAGAGAAAGAGAAAAGCAAGCTTACTTCCGAAATCGAAAGCGTGGATGACGCGGTCGATAGTGACCGGAATGCGAGTTTTCTCAACGACAGAAAGCAGGCAGTAGCCAACCTACAGAAGCTTCGCCAAAACTTGGCCACCACTTCGCGCAAAGTGGAGAGTAGCAAGCTAGAACAGATGGAGTTGAACAGGTTCATAGATCATCTCAACCATTCACTCTCGATACTTGAAAGCGCCGAACGCACCGCGCAGGTGCTTGGCAGTATAGAGTTTTCACATTGTCCTTCGTGCCTACAATCCCTTCCAACTGAAGTAGTCGACGACACTTGCCATTTATGTGGGCAAGAGATTGATCAAGAGGAATCGGCTAGCAGGTATAACTACATACGTGTTGATATTGAGCTTCAGATCAAGGAGTCGCGCCAATTGCTGGCGCAAGAGCTTCAAGGTTTTGGCGACGCCAAACGGCACTACAACAAGTTGCAAAGAAACTACGAGCAGCAAACTACAGAATTTGCATTGAAGTTCGAGATGAGCAACTCGCCCCGAGAAGCATTTTTGGCGGAACGGTACAGTGCGATTGGCCGGATTGACAAAGAGCTCGAACAGCTTCGGCGAAGCATTCAGCGAGCGGCAGAGCTAGACGAGCTTTCAGCAGAAAAAGAACGCCTGAATTCAGATCTTACGCGCGCGAAAGATCAAAGAACGACGTTGCAGAAAGCGGCGGCGAGGCGTCGGAGTAGCGCTCTCCGCCTCGTGTCTTCCAAGGCTGCAGGAATTCTCCGTATGGATGACAGTGGCGCACAGGAAGAGTTTAAGGTCGCAGACCACGTCGATCTGAGCTTTGAAGATGATGCGATTTTGCTCGACGGCTTGGCAAATTTCTCTGAGAGCAGCAACGTCTTCCTCAAGAACGCTGCAATACTTGGCCTCCACCTCGCGGCCTGTGCGGATACAGATTTCTTCCATCCGAGGTTCGCTCTATTCGACAACATTGAAGACAAGGGTATGACGCCATCGCGGAGCCACCGTTTTCAAGAGCTCATTGTAAAGCTCACGACGGAAACCACCTTGCCCAACCAGGTCATATTCACGACTTCAATGATGAATCCAGAGCTTGAACTGGAAGACTACGTAATTGGCCCCCACTACACTGAGGACAATAAGACTCTCGATTTCAGCTGAATGACTTTGATGTTGCACTTGGCATGGGTCGCTTCAAGAATCTAATTCGCAAGCGGTATTCTACGCGTTGGCATAGAGCTATCGTACTTGACCTTCCCCAGCGACTTGGACCCGTTTGATCCAAAGTCGACCCGCTGGGTTTAGGGACCAACTACCGAGGGGCAATGGGAATGGCAGTTTCGCTCTACAGGGTGATGATCGACACCAGTGTTTGGTTGGACATGGCTGGGAGCTATCGGGCAGCACCACTGGTTCGTGCTCTACACGAGATGTGTGATAACGCTCAGCTGGAAATAATTGTGCCGGACATCGTCCGTGAAGAGTTCTCCCGAAACAAGGATAGGGTGGCTACACAATCCACGAAGGCACTGCAGTCGCATCTAAAATCGCTCCGTTACGCCCTGAGAGGACATGCGGACCAAGGCACGGCTAAGAAGGCACAGGATGTCCTACAGGATTTAGATTTTTCAAACGCAACCCAAGAAAGCAGCATAGTGGATCAGGTGCAGGAGTTGATGGATCACGGCGAGAATATCAATGTTGAGACTTCCGTTTTCCACCGTGCAAGGGCGGCAAATCGCTCCTTGTATGGTGAAGCACCTTGCCATCGTAACAAAGGCAGCATCGCCGATGCCATCCTCTTCGAGCTGTATGATGAAATGCGACAGGAACTTGTAAGAGATCACATGGCATTCGGTTTCGCGACGACCAATCATACCGATTTCAGTGATCCCCGAGGCGACAACCGAACGCCGCATCCAGAGCTGGCTCACGCTTTTAGTGAGCGGTCTCATTACATCTTGGACATAGGCAAATTCGTCGAAAAGATAGACCCCGGCGCACTTGAGTTGGGGGATCTCGAACTAGGCTATAGCCCTGAATTCAGAACGCTGGGGGAGCTGACCGAGGCGGAGAACCTTCTTTTCCGAAAAGTTTGGTATAACCGACAAATGGACCTTCGCTACCGCGTGGAGCAGGGAATTACGAAGGTAGTGCCGGAGGCTGACTACTCTCGAAGCCCGTACAGATCGGACCAGATACTTGATTCTGTCTGGGAAGGGGCACTTGCTGCTGGCGAACGAACTCGTCAGGAGGTAGGGGTCGAAAATCTTGGGCCGTGGGATGATTTCGATTGGGGTATGCTGAATGGCAAGCTCTCCGCTCTGCGTTGGGTATTGGGTGACGAATGGGACATGCTAGACACTTAACGCCACGGGGTCCTTTTCCTACTCGTGTCAGTGGTCGACTGCGAGCGCTAGTATGCGGCAGCAGCCTCGGACACTTTTGAACGTTTTGTTGAGTTTTTACGCTAACTGGAAGAGTGTCAGAGGGTGAATAATGGCGAAAGACAAGTATTCTAGTTTTGGCGAACTTTATCTTTTCGAGAAAGATGGGGACGATTTTCAAAAGCAAGCCGTGAAGAGAGCTTCGGATTGCTTAATCATGGCGCCTCATGGAGGCAAAATTGAGCCTGGAACGTCTGAGTTAGCTAAAGCCGTGGCACGCGAAGACCATTCGCTATACCTGTTTGAGGGCATTCGCAAAAGGCCTCACAGTGATTTGCACATAACGTCTCATAAGTACGACGATCAGGAAGCGATCCAGATTGTTAGTGAGCACGCGGTCGTAGTCGCTTTCCATGGTCGCAGAGACCGCGAAGATCCCACGACCGTTCATGTTGGAGGGCTGGATGCGGCGACCAGAGACGCCATAATCGAAGAGCTTAGATTGGAAGGTTTTGATGCTGCCGTTGGGTACGGTGAGCTTGCTGGAGAGCATAAGAATAACATCTGCAATAGAGGCAGCCGATCACTAGGTGTGCAACTTGAAATTCCGAAGTCCCTCCGCGTTGATCTGCTTTCGGAGCCCAAGCTTTTCAACAAATTCTCCAGCGCCGTGCGGAAAGCCATCGTCTAGCGACTAGGAATGGACTGCATGCGCTACTCGTTCGAAATTATCCACAAGCTGTTTTTCGCATTTGCAGCGAACGGCCGGAGTGCCGGGGCGGAGCGGAATGCGGTATGAGCAGTGAATAAACGGTTTGGACCGGGGGAGCTTAACAGTATGTCTGAACCGAGCATTGCACAGGCAAACACCACAGCATTTAAGACGTTCAGCAACACGCACGAAGAGTTTGGAAATGCCCTAAAAGTTGTAAGTGTAGGGCTTTCACTGGTCACCGAAGAAATCCAAGCTGGAACGTCGCCAGAAGCGCTTTGGTCGCGAGTAGGATTGCTAACTGAAAAATGGGGCACGGTGCCACTATTGTCTGGTACGATCACAGAGACAGCCTATTTTGAAATCGCAAATCTTGGACTCGCCAGGAGCTTTTCGGCTTTTGACAGGTTCTTAGTTGATGCCGACGCGGAGCTGACGAGTCTTGAGTCTCACAGCTTCCTTTCACCTTCACAGTTCTCGACTCAGGAGACTTCTGGGATCGAGACGGTCGATGAACCGGGTTTGTCGCTCGAACGCTTTTACGTCCGCCGCGGGTTCGACAGGTCTAGAGTTGCCTTTGTCGCTCCTGTGTTCGATTATTACAGGTCCGCGCGGAACTGCATAATCCATCGGAGCGGTGTTGCGAGTTCGGAAATGGAGTCCTTAGCAAAATCTTCAAGGCTAGCCGAAGCACTTCATAGCTGGGTAGAACACACCAGCGAACATGGTCCCCTAAAACTCAAAGAGTTTGAAGAAGGGGAGATCATCAAATTCGACTACTTCGATGCGATACTGTGTTCGTCAATCCTGCGGCGTTTGGCTCTTGATATTAACGAGCAAGCAGTGCCACTGATGGGGATCAAGGGGTTAACCTTTCTCGCTGCAAAGCACTGTATGAGCTTGTGGAATGCTGGCACTTACGCATCCGAGCATCTAACTGCATCAAAGGCAATCGCCTCACATCTCTCACAGGTCAACCGAGTTGTTGGCGTTGGGTGGAAAGCAGTTGAACCACAGCTGAATCGATTGGGAATTCTGGGAGATTGCAACAGATCTTTCGAACGCCGACTTAAGAGTGACCAAGAGTCCCGATAGATTGCAGGTATGCCAAGGTCCGGTTTGAAGTGCTGCGTTGCAGCAAATTGTCGTAGGCGCGAAGGTCCTGTGTGGATGGCTCCTGCATTGCAAGAGTTTTTTGTGATTGCGACGGTCTGTCAGTACAGTCGTGTGTCCGGCCTATTTGCGCGGCGATTGCCGCTGGCCATGATGAGTTCCGCGAGCAAGGTTCCTATCGGCTAAACGACCTCGAAGGCCGCGACATTCGTCGGAGTGTCCTTACTCTTGGTTGACTTCGTTTCGCATCATCACATCAAGCGTCTTGCATCTCTTGGCAGTTTGATCCGATCAGGCAATCGGCTGCCGGTATTCCTCGCGTTTCGTCAATAGCGCCCAAATGATGCGGGCAGACTTGTTGGCCATGGCGACCGTCGCCAGCCGGAAGGGTTTCTGGTCGAGTAGCTTCGCAGTCCAAATGTCCGCTTTCTCGGGTTTGTTCTTCGCCATCAGCGCACGGGACGTCATACCGACGATCAGCAGCTTTCGAACGTACCTGTCACCCTTCTTTGTAATGCGTCCGAGGCGCTCTCTCCCGCCACTTGATTTGTTCAATGGTGTGAGGCCCAGCCAAGCCGCCAAATCGCGTCCGGTCTCGAACTGTTTTGCATCACCAATGGTGGCGACAATTGCCGAAGCTGTGATCGGACCGATCCCCGGCATGCGCATCAACCGCCGTGCATCGGCATCCATCCAGGCGTGCTGCTCGATCAGCTTAGTCAGCCCATCGACCCGTGCATTGAGGCCGTTCAACTGGTTGCACATGACGCCGAGAATGCCGTCCGCGATCTCGGGCATTTCCAATTGCTCTTCGGTACCGTGCTCTTTGGCGAACTTGGACACAGCCTCGATGCCCGTGGGCAGGATGTGACCAAACTCACGCAGAATGCTGCGGATCATGTTCACCACTTGGGTGCGTTGTCGGACGACCAGATCTCGCGCTCTATGGATAGCAAGAACGGCCTGCTGGTCTTCCGTTTTGATCTCGACGAAGCGCATGGTGGGGCGACGCACAGCTTCGCAGATCGCTTCGGCATCGGCTGCATCGGTCTTGCCGCGCTTCACATAGGGTTTGACATAGGCGGCCGGCATCAACCGCACATCATGCCCGAGCTTGCTCAGCTCACGGCCCCAGTGATGCGCTGATCCACATGCCTCCATGCCCACAACGCATCGCGGCAATGTCTCGAAGAAGGCAAGCAGCTTCGCGCGTTTGATCTTCTTATTGATAATCTTGCGTCCGGTGGCCGAAACGCAGTGCACTTGAAAAACGTCCTTGGCCAAATCCAGGCCCACGGTCTTTACTGTCATTGGGTGGCTCCTTTCCTAACAGTCGATAACAACTGCACTTTGGCACGTTCGATGCCGGTGGAGCAGGAGCCATCCACCTCATCCGGATTGGGCCGCCCTCGACGTTGGGGGCCACGTCATTCGCTGAGATGCTGTATAACGTCCGCTGACCGTAGGGAACCCAAAGTGTCGAATGCTGCAAGTAAAAGGAAATGACAGCTTTTTTTAAGCCCTCGCTAAAAAGGCCGAACGGATAGCTGCTTTCATTGCGTCACGTGGCCCGGTCTCCTGTGACCGGCTTGTCGCCATCACCAAGTTCGAGGCTGGTGTGTTTCTCCCTTGTTCACAGACATCCTGTGATCATATCGGGAGCTCGACCTCAGTTCAGGGGTCAGCCCAATTACGCATGCTTTGGGCCGACCCCGAAGTTGCAACCTGCAACGCCGCAACATTTTGCTGTTAAAAGGGATGCTGTGGACATCCAACCGCAAGTCGCGACGCCGCACTACTCGACATAGATGCCCGCGGATGGTGGCCAGAAAGTGTCGTTGTCGACCATAATGCCACCATGCTTGAATTTCCCCCAGAAGGCTTGCCCGTCGACCGCGCCGAAGGTGAAATTGAGGCTTAGCGCCTCGCCCGGCGATAGAGCAGGGAGCTTAGCGAGCTCAAAGCTCACGCTCAAATTCCCACAAGCGTCTGGGCGGGTCTCTATCTCGGCCACCTGCTCATCGCCGTACTCTATGTCGTCCACGAGCGCTTCGAGGTCTCCGTCCACTTCGCGGAAGCGAACATTGACGCGAACGACATCTCCAATCGATGCATAAGGGCACCCGCCTTCGGAAGCGAAGAGTTCCAGGCTGGCCGGTTGAGTTCGCGTTGTCCTTGGATTGAAGAACTTCAGCCTAAGGGCGCGACCTCCATCGGTGAGCGTGACGAGTTCCAGTCGCTCAATCGAGACCCAATCAGGATCGGCGGCGGGATCAAGCTCAATAACCTGAGGTTCGCGAAGGACAACATAATGGTTGGGGTTGTTCGCCAGCGCGTCGCGCGCCGCGTCGAGTTGCTCCTGGAGCCCAATTAAAGACAACGACCTTTCTCTAGGACCGAAGGTGACTGTTATGCTTTTTGGAGCGCGACCAAGTCGCTCCAGCTCGCCCAAGTAGACGCAGTGACGGGTGTAGAGCTTGCCCTCTTCAACCACGGATCGCCCTATTTGGCCGTAACTCGTGTGTGTTTCGTTTCCGTCGTTCCAAGACTCGGCGCTCGAGCTTAGGCTTAAAAGGAAATTCTGTTGGTTAAAGGTCGCGTCGGCGAAGCCGTAGGCGGTAGTGACCTCAAGTACCGCACTACCCTGTCTCGGTTCGCAGGCGGGCAAGTTTTGCGCATAGCTCGGCGTCAGATAGAAAAGCTGGACGATTAGAAGGACGGACAATGTCACAAAATGGAACTTAAGCATATAAACACCATTAGTCTAAGTCGGTTTTCATTGAACTTCCGTCGGTGCAGGTCGCCTTAATTTTTTGTGGCCGGTAATGACGCCAGCGGTCCAGATCGATAGTCACCACACCGCCAGAGTCGACGGCGAGACAGCTTTCTACGGTTTGTCGCCCAAATGCGTCGATCAAGGTGGGACATTTCCGGCACGCAGAGGGCAGACGTGTTTGCTGAACCGCAATCGTGTAGGGCGGCTTCAAATGGCCGGCGAGCGCCTGCATTGGGGTCGCGACAGCCACTGCTACGGTCATCAGAACCAGCACAGTGATAAGAAAGGCGCCCCATGTATTCCTAAGAGCGTATAGCCAGGGATTGGCCCTCAGCTTTTTGCGGGCGTGTTCAAAGCTCGGGCGGGCAGTTTGTACATAGAGCCGGATTAGCAACACGACTGAGACGGCACATAAAATAAAAACAAATACATCACGCAAGACCGGGCTCGCGATTCTTTGCATGATCCCAGTGGCTAAGGTGACAAACGTCAAGATTGATCCAGTTGTAATCAGAACCGGGTTGTCCGTAATCAAACCTAGCAATTGCTCTAAAAAAGCTCTCAACTAAAACCGCCTCAATAAAACTCACTTTTCAGTAAGAATGCGACATTTTGTGAATATCTTCCAGCCTGAAATCTGTTCAACTTTCGGATCACCGTGCAGCTGGAGCGAAAGATCGCTAAGTCCGCACCTCGATGGTCTATCTCGGTTACAGCAAAAAACGGTTTTAATTTAGCACCTTAGACTGGCTATCAATGGCCGGTCTGGCGAGCCACACCGCAGCATGGCGAGCTCATGACGAGTGACCGCAATGGGCCGCTCCCGAAGGTACCCTGCGCCGAACACGTTGGTCAGTTTGCAAGCTGTGTTACGCTTTGCGCAAACTTCATGGTATGGATCAAATTGGACCTACATGGGTGTGATACGTGTATTGGCCTCGCCTATTTATCGCCGCCTTTGTCGCATATTGCCTGTGTGCGCCCGCCTCGGTGGGTGTCGCCGGAGCGGGAAATCAATCGCAAAAAGCCGGACTGATGTGGAACCGAACCGGTCTGCCCGCTCCAAGTCAAATCCCCCTCCGGTCACGATTACTATATGAAACTGGTCGATGTTGAGACCAATGAGGATGCGCTTGCGGCTTACATTGAAGCCGGACGGTTCTTCAAAGTGCTGGTCCCTCCAGGAACCTTTCATTTGAAATTCGCTTCAGGAACACGCTGGTACGGTGACCAAAAACTTTTCGGATCTGGGCAAAGGACTGCATTTTTTAAGCTGGATAAACCTCTGACCTTTGAGGTTCGCGGTATCGGAACCAAGGTGGGTCACCTGGTTGACTTGAGTGTTGGATCGGTGGGCGACACTGTGAAAGTTGATGTTCAAGAAGAAAGGATTTGTCAGACGCTTCGTCTACAAATCGAACGGCGCGATGAAGACCAAGAGGAGTTCCTCAACCATACCAGATCGCGCCACGGCAGAACCTATCACGATCCACGATTTCCTGAAAACGCAGAGGTGCGATTGGGACCGAAACGAAAACGAGGGTATGAACTGTCCTACAATGTACGCCAAAGGCGAGCTTGCTGATGATAGTAATGGCTCCCGATCAGGGTTGCTGAAAAGATGCTCATCCTCCATAGGCTGAGAGTATGCGGCGGTGAAGAGCTTTCTCAATCGCGCGAATGACACGTCGCAGTGTAGCATAGATCGGTGCAGTCCGGTGCGACCAACGGGGTACGAAGAAGCGTTGCATCAAAATGCTTGTCCGACACGCGAACTCACTGCGATCATGACCCGGCGAGGGAGGCCTAGAACGATTGTCAGCGACAACGGGACGGAACTGACCAGTATGGCAGTCCTCAGATGGTGCCAGGAAACGCAGATCGACTGGCACTATATCGCGCCTGGAAAGCCCATGCAGAACGCGTTCGTGGAAAGCTTCAACGGCAGCTTCCGCGACGAGCTTTTGAACGAAACCCTGTTCTCATCGCTGGCCGAGGCCCGTGAGAAGATCACACATTGGAAAGAGGACTATAACCGAAACAGACCACATTCATCCCTCGGCAAGCTGGGCGCGGCTTCTCGGTCGTCGCTTCTGAAGTGCGTGCTTTGGCACAGCTGTCGCAGGAGGCCGTGCACGAAATCAGCGAGGTCATCAATCAGAACACTCAAAGCGTCGAAGTCGGTGTTGAACAGGTCTCTTTGTCTCGAGAAGCAATTGAGGAGATCACGACTGGCGTCGAGGTTGCGGCGGAGCAGATATCTGAGATTGCGCTGGCGGTCGACCAATAATCGGTTGGTGTTGAAGAGGCTAATAGTGCCGTCAGATCCATCGACAAAACGGTCCAAATCAATGCGGCCTCGCTTGAGGAAATGACCGCTGCAAGTGTTGCGATGAGTTCGGAAGCTTCCACACTGACAAAAATACGTCATTCGTTCTTGGGGCTTTGCTATCGCAGCAACTATTCGCATTTACTGTTTCTTTGTCGCTGAGCTGAATGATCGGTCATTCGATTGCGCTGTTTAGCTTGTATCCAGAGCGAGACTGGGGCGACGCAACTTCTACGCCGCCCCGATCTTGGTCTCATCCAAACAAGAAGTTGGTGAACTCCGTTACATGTCGGTTTGCAGGGAATTGAGCGGTTCTGACGAGTTGCGCTGACGGCACCAAATGCGCACTTAGACCGCCGTAGCTTTCAGTTGGCCGATGTGCGCAGACTTACCGGATCGGGGCCGGCTTCAGTACGCGGGCACATAGTCCGGCCGCGACGAAGGTTGGATCGCAGGCCACAGCATGTGGCCTGGGTGCAACAGTGGCCGTCGCCGTCGTTAACCATGTTTTAGGTCAAAAAGGATTCTCGTTTCGCGGGAAGGATTTTGCCGTTAACTATTTCGTGATTGTGTTAACGAAGTGCCCTGCCCATGACGTCAGATACCTCCTTCCAACCGTCCGATATGGATGCTCAGACCTTCGGCTCTCCCATTGGTCAGATCTTTTGGCAGATGACGATTTCTGAGGCGCATAGCCATCTGCCGATCTGCGAGTTTGAGCAGCGCGTGTCTACCCTGCTGTTGCGTACAATGGTGTGAGAGTGAGATCGTTACTGACGAAGGAGATTTGCCGTGCCAGCCCGAAATCCTTTTGAAGACTATCGTCTCACGACAGATGTGATCGCGTTGGCTGTGCGGCGGTATGGGCGGTTCCCGCGATGGCATCTCAACTTGGATGATCGCATGGTGGGGTGCGAGATCGCCGTCGATACCCTGACGGCTTGTCGATCGTTGGATAAGTTCAGTCGCGGAGTCCAAAAGCGAAATATTGTAGGCATAACTGCTGGCTCGCTCCACAATGCCATGTTTATCAGGTCTGTGTGCAAGGCGGCTGCGGTAACATGAATGACCTAGAGGGCGTGACTATGGAACCACTCGTCGCTGTGGGCAGCGAACTTCCAAAATCAGTAAGTGAGCCAACTCCTCTGGTCGTAGAAAGCTATTCGCCAATGATCGATCGCTCGGCTGATCAACCTACTCCTGGCACTGCTGGGCTTAGGACTTTCCAAGTTTCAGAGTGTCATCGCACGCAAGTGAAAAAGCTGACCCGACGAGTGCATGAGGCGAGCCTGTTTGGCGACATCCTGTTTTCGAATGTAAAGTTCGATCG
Source organism: uncultured Roseobacter sp. (assembly GCF_947496515.1). Taxonomy (GTDB): domain Bacteria; phylum Pseudomonadota; class Alphaproteobacteria; order Rhodobacterales; family Rhodobacteraceae; genus Roseobacter. The sequence continues at coordinate 32,756 of NZ_CANMDB010000012.1, forward strand.
GTTCTTTGACCTGGCGATAGACCGGAACTCTAGACAGCACCTTGGTTTGGCCGTCAGTCTGGACGAGCGGGTGCTGGGGTGCTGCTATTGCTCAATTGGTGCATACTTCATTGGTGACGGCGGGCGCATCGTATCGGTCAACACGATATGCGTTGATCCGGATGTCTCGAAGAGATTGCTCGGCGGGAAGGTGGCGCTGCGGCTGGCAAAGGGCATCGAGACCTGGGCCGAGGCGCAACAGGCGACGCATATACTATATCATGTAACTGCTGGAATAGATGGCAGACGTGCAGATCGGTTCTTTCGACAAATCGGAATAGTAGCTGTGGGCGGAAACTATTGCCTAACGCTATAACAGGTAGGAAAAGAAAAACGAACGAACTTTGTGCTCCTTAGAAGTACCCTATTTTGCGTCTCATTAAAGAAGGAGAAGCGTCTAATTGCTATGAATAAGATGCACACCTCCCAAAATTGGTCAAGTTATTCCTCTTCTAAATGGATACTAAGACCCCTGGAGTGCTTGCTGCTCGCGCTTTCGTTAGCGATCTATGCGCCCAGAGAAGTATCAGCTGACCACGCAGCAGACATAGAGCGTATGTTCTCTTGGAATGAGAGAGGTGGTATGAATCTTGAAGGATTGAAAACTGTTACGGCGATCCTTGAGGCATGTAAACTTCAGATTGAGACGACGTTCAGTTTTCCAAATCCAGTATCGCACGGCTTAAAACGCAAAGTTGTCACAATCGACCTTGCCCGAGTTGAGACAGTAGAACAAAGCGAATATCTTGGTCGCTACTTGATTGAGCTTTACCCGCACGGATATGGAAGTATTTTCCGCGCACGTCGAGACCTGAACGTCCAAACCACTAGAGAAAATTGGGGTGGAGAGAGATCCAAGTCCGTTGAAGACGTTTCGCTTAATCTGTTTGTCCCCACACCCGGTCGCGATCGTGCCGCAGAAGTGTTGCAAAACTACACACGTACAAATTGTCCAGAAAGAGAATAACGATGGATTCCCAGACTTTTAGCAGACTTACGATCAGGGACCTGGGGGAAATGACCGACGAGGAACTCGGCATAGTCAAGGACTTTGGCAAAGGAGTTCAAGCGAGTATCGATGGCAATAGGTTGAAAGGTGGAATTGATGCTGGCGTGCCCCCATCGGGTGGTCCGGTTTGATTGTTAGTGCATCGTTGGTCTCTGGTCCATTGGAACGATGCTTTCCGGCGCTGGCGGTCGATAGCCCAGTGCGCTATGCGGCCTGACGGTGTTGTAGTGGATGCGCCATTGCTCGATCAGGATTTGGGCTTCTCGTATGCTATAGAATAGCTCTCCGTTGAGGAGCTCATCCCTGAACCGGGCGTTGAAGCTTTCGCAGTATCCATTTTCCCAGGGTGATCCTGGCTCGATGTAAGCGGTCTTGGCACCGACGGCAGCGATCCAATCCCTTACCTTCTGCGCAACAAACTCGGGGCCGTTGTCGGACCTGATGTACTCAGGCGGGCCTCGCAGGATGAACAGGTCTGTCAGAGCATCCAGCACATCGGTTGAGTTGAGTTTGCGATCGACGCGGATCATGAGCGCCTCCCTAGTGTATTCGTCGATGATGTTCAGTGTTCGATAGACCCGCCCGTCAGCAGTTCGATCCTGGACGAAGTCGTAGCTCCAGACATGGTTCGGACGTTCCGGCCTGAGGCGGACGCATGACCCGTCGTTCAGCCAGAGCCGTCCTTTCTTCTTCTGTTTTTGCGGCACCTTAAGCCCTTCACTCCGCCAGATGCGTTCGACCCGCTTGTGGTTCACACACCAACCCGCGTTGTTCAGCAAACCCGTCACCATACGGTACCCGTAGCGCCCATACTGATCAGCCAGTTCGATGATGTCGTCGGTGAGGCGCTTCTCATCGGCCCGACCTCGCGGCACCTTGCGCTGTGTGGAGCGATGCTGCCCAAGCGTGCGGCAGGCGCGGCGTTCAGATACGCCAAGCTCCTGCCGCACATGGTCGATGCATTTCCGGCGACGTGAAGGGCTCAGAAGTTTCCCTTCGCCGCTTCCGTCAAGATCAGCTTGTCCAGCGTCAGGTCTGACACCGCCCGCCGCAGCCGCTGGTTCTCCTTCTCCAGCTCTTTCAGTCGCGCGAGCTGAGATCGCTGCATCCCGCCATAGAGCTTGCGCCATCGATAAAATGTCTGCTGCGTCACGCCGATCTGGCGCACCGCCTCAGCTATCGTCGCCCCTTGTCCTTGCAGAACTTCAACTTGCCGAAGCTTCGATACAATATCTTCGGGCTTCTCTCGTTTTCCAGCCATCGCTGATCCTCCAATTTGAGGGATAACCTATCCCAGTTGGTGGACCACTTTCAGGGGGCTACTCCATTTTGCCAGTAGCAATCGCAGCGCAACAAGATCTTATCACAGGCAGGATTACGGCTGAGACTTGGGGAGTGACAAGCAACAACAGAACAATCAATTCGCTACGGTCGGTTGCCGGATTGTCGTTGGACTTGGCCGCCGTGCAGAAGTCAATTACGGCGATGAGCGTTGTTGAAGCGCTTATTGAAGACCCCAATACTGAGCTTACGCCTCACAGCTTCGCACTAGTCGAAAGCGAGCCGGGATCTTGCACACCTTGAGAAGCTTTTTTTGACGGGCTTGTCACCGTTTGCGTCGACACAGTTCTTCACCTCCCAGAGTCTGTCGATTTACTGGCAGGGAGGATGCAACGGAGGGCGGCCTTAGCCAACTGAGCCGACGCGGTGTTATACACCGCATATCTTGCGCGTAGCGTAACGTCGGAACGGTTGAAGCTTTGTCATACCAGCTGAACTGTTTATTGATTTCGAAACTAGCCATTCTTCCTGCGGAAACCGTCATTATGTTAGTGAAGTCCTGCGCATTTCTTTGCATCGGATGAGTGCATTGCTTCGCAAACTCTGTTCGCCTGTGGTCAAAATTGGTTCAGAAGAACGGACATGAAAACTCAACGCACTCTTGAGAAGATTTCGGATATGGGTGACCGAAAGGTGATCCCTCAAGGTATCATCGACGAAGGCCGTATCTTCGTTTTGAACCGCGCCGGGTTTGCCTAAGGCTCCAACTCATGAGTAGGATGGAGCATCATGACCAAGACAACAAACAAGTATTCCCCAGAAGTTCGCGAACGCGCTGTGCGGATGGTATTGGATGGCGCAGGGCAGCATGAGAGCCGATGGGCGGCGATTGTGTCGATTTCCTCGAAGATTGGCTGTGCACCGCAAACGCTGAACGAATGGGTCAAGAAGGTTGAGGTTGATGCCGGTCAACGCGGCGGCATCACGACCGAACAGGCCGATAAGATGAAGGCCTTGGAGCGCGAAGTCCGCGAACTGAAGCAGGCCAATGAGATGCTTCGCAAGGCGTCGGCATATTTTGCCCCCGCTCTCGGCAGATTTGCTTTGCAAATCGCCTGCCGCGCAATGGGACGGAGCTCGACCGCCCACTGAAACGATGATCCAGTTCATAGAAGATCACCGGGATGATCATGGGGTCGAGCCAATCTGCCGCGTCCTGCCGATTGCCCCAGCCACGTTCTATGACCATTTGGCCAAGCGCGCCTACCCCTCACGCCTTGCGGATCGGACCAAGCGTGACGAGGAGCTGAAGCCGGAGATCGAGCGTGTCTTTGAGGAAAACCTCAGCGTCTATGGTGTTCGGAAGGTCTGGCATCAAATGCGTCGAGAAGGCTTTGATATTGCTCGCTGCACCGTTGCACGCTTGATGAAGGATTTGGGCCTTGAGGGTGTCGTGCGCGGCAAGAAACCGAAGACAACGATCCCGGACAAGGCGCTGCAGTGCCCACTGGACAAGGTGAACCGCCAATTCCATGCGCCCGCGCCAAACGTACTCTGGGTCAGCGACTTCACATATATCGCGACCTGGCAGGGGTTTGTGTATGTTGCCTTCGTCATTGACGTCTTTGCCCGACGCATTGTCAGGTGGCGCGTTAGTCGCACGGCTTCTGCCGGATTTGTTCTAGATGCTTTGGAGCAAGCCATTCATCAACGCAGACCGGCCTAGGATCAACTGGTGCACCACTCGGATCGCGGGTCGCAATATCCATCGATCAAATACACCGAACGGCTCGCAGAGGCGAAGATTGCCCCGTCAGTCGGCAGCGTTGGGGACTCTTATGACAACGCCCTCGCAGAAACGATCAATGGCCTGTTCAAAGCCCAGGTCATCCGCCGGCGTGGGCCATGGCGCAGCTTCGATGCCGTCGAATACGCAACATTGGAATGGGTCGATTGGTTCAACAACCGCCGCCTGCTGGAACCCATCGGGAATATCCCGCCAGCCGAAGCAGAAGCAAACTTCTACGCAGCTCTGGAAAGATCAGACATCGCCGTGTAACTAAGACAAATCAGCCTCCGGCAAACCCGGCGCGGTTCATTTTCTGGTCCTACGCTTTTCAATAGATGTTCTAGATTGACAGGTTGGAGTGGCAGCGGGCAACTTGTATTCACATATTTCTTGGGGACTAGCAGATGCATCAACTGACGCCGATCCGAACTTACTCCGCGATACTTACCGCATTTTTTGTAGGCCTTGGCGCTTATGCGTCTGCGAATAACCAAGATGGCCTTGCTCGATCAGTTATACAAGTTGATCTCAAGTCGCTCAAAAAAGGAGCGTGGGACAAACTCTATGGCGGGGAGTGGAGTCAAGCCATAGATGATTTTACTGAGGCCATACGTTACGATCCGGACGATTGGGGATCATACCGTGGTCGTTACACTACCTATGGGATTGTCGGGGAATGGGAGAAAGCACTACACGACGCAAACAAAGCAATCGAGCTCAATCCGGACCACATGAATTCTTTTACGGAGCGAGCACATATTCTCCAAAAGTTGGGCGAGTTCGATCGCGCGCTTTCCGATCTCAACGAGGCCGTAAGTCGCTTCCCAGAGTGGTCTGACGTATATTCGCAAAGGGCCAGGGTATTAATTGAATTAGAAAAATGTACCTTAGCTTTGGAGAACGCCAAAGAAGCAAGCCGTCTTGACCCACGTGATGACCACAGTAACCGACTTGTTGCGGAATTGGTAGCCGCGGGCCCAAAGTGTGGGGCATTAGCGGAAGGCGAGGGAACTGCTCGTAACAAAAATGACTTCAAGCCATAGACTTGATCTGTTTTTGCTGAAAGCGTTTGGGCTCTAAAGCAGAGTACTATTCTGATCATTCAAGCTTAAGGCCATAGCCTTGGACACTCACGCTCTTATTCATTGGGTCAAATATGTACATGGGAAGCCTGATTTTCTGCCCATTGCTGCCAACAAATTCAATTAAATGGAAAATCCGTGTTTCCGACTCATTTGGCTCCAAAACAATGCAGCCCGGTTCTTGGTCCGAAACACATACGGAGCTTGGCAATTTTCCGAGGTTGAAGCTAGGATTTACGCTTGCTAGATCATTATCCAAAAGTTTCCTTGCGGATGCCAGGTTCCCTTTCAAGCGATCCTTATTCCGCGTCACTGGCATCAAAAAATCTAATAATACCGCGCGAACCGCTACAGCAGATGCCGCTGTCATTGCACTAGTTCGGGCGTCGAGTGCCATCTTCAAGTTAAGGGCCCGGTCGACCTCAGTGATTCTTGAGACAGCGACTCTATTTTTCTTTATTTCATATTGGGCAGTTAGGTAGTGAAGCCGAAGTTGAAAGTTAGCGATTTCGCTCCGAAGCATCCTGATTTTCTCAATTAGATTAGGATTTTGTAAATTGGCTGCAGAGTCGGCTTCCAAAGTGTTGAAGCTATCCTGAAGATTGAGAGTACTCTGCCCGAGTGCACCGGCAGACGCTAAATTTAATCCGCCCGAACCGTACAACGACGTAATCGATCCGATAAGGCTTGCCGCATTTTCTATTACCTTTCCGGCGTTCTTTATCCAATTTTCAGTCGACGCTAATTCATTGTTTTGTTCTATCTGTGAGTAGATTTCTGCAATTAGGTCTTCTAATTTTTTCGTATCTAAAAGAATTTTGGCTTCCGAAATATCAAAATTCTCCCGCTCGATCTCCTGCTGTATGCCGGTTGCTACATCCTTGATGTTCTTCAATTCAACCAGGTTTCCAATACTTAACTCTTGTATTCTATCTAATCTATTTATGATATCCCAATCTGACCTCATATCCCGCAAGGCTCCTCCGACATTGTAGAAGTAATTGCGAAGCAATAGGGCATTTATTCCACCAGGTCGTCCCAACCCGTCAGTGAGTGAAGTTCCTGGAGGTAGCTGATGCGGTTCTAACATCTTCAATGAAGCTTGCAGATTGGGACTGCTCGCACGATCATGTGCAGATTGGATATCAAGGTCATCAAGGTAGTAAGGAAGCGCAACTTCTCCCCCAACAGGTTCACCGGAGACAAGAGCTCCTTCGATTGCATCTAGAATTCCGAGCTCAGCCTGTCGAACGAAGTCGAGAAGCGTTGAGGCAACAGCATCCTGAAAAAGCAGATAGCCGGGGTCCGAGCGCAGCTCAGGATGTCTTAGAAAGAAATCATAGTCTAACAGTCGTTTATTGTCCAAATTGATGACTTTAAGAAGGAAATCAAAAAACTCGGATGTTCCAAAAGATTTGAGTTCCACTGGGTGCTCAAACATTGTTGCCGTCTCAGTCTTATTGCCCAACAGAGTTCTCACTTCTTTGAGCGACTTATCCGCTAAGGGCGGGAAAAAGTCACAAATAGATCCGGTCGCTTTGTTTGGAATATTGTTGGGAGCATATCCAGCGGGTCGGGGTGTTCGAAACACTTGGTGTGAAAAAGCTGTTCCCGTCCAAATAGTCTTGAACGCTGGCAGCCCTTGTTGAGCCGAATAGTAGAGCTGATCAGGTACAAATTTATTGGCTGGCGCGAACCCATCTGCCTTCGTAAACACGCGAATCTCGCCTGGACTGCCTCCCAGGCTTCCTGATCCGGGAAAACCCGTACTTTCCCAGTGACGTTTGTGAAGATAGCAACTTGCGCTAAACTTTGCACCTGTTGGAGGCCCTGGCATACAACGCGCGGACGCACCTGGTCCGCCCCTGCCTCCCGTGAGGCCGTTTGCATTAAGTAAATAGGGATATTGCGGTTCTGCAAGATGGGTGCGGCAACTTGTGTTTTCGTCGTATTCGAATCCGAGCGGCAGAGTTTCTCTTATTCCCGCGGCATAAACTGTAATGTTGCCAGAACTTAGTACTTGAGAAATAGGCAAGTTGTCCTGATTTAGTATTGGAGCATCTTTTCCATTAGTTGATGGTATGTACTCTTTTGATAGGGAAAATGTTACATTCGATGGAACTTGACCATCAGGCATTCGAGGGACCAGGAGATTTAGGTTGTCCGACGACAAGATAGTGTTGTCGGGCCCGTGCGCGTAATATTGATGGAATGATTGGGCAAGCATCTCCTGGCCATAAGTTCCGCCGTCGCACATCACTGAATGCTTTGACAAACCGTGCTGATCGCGGGCACCTTGAATGTGTCCTCCGCCAGCTTGGAGAGCATCGAACTGTGCTATGTTAGTGTAAATCCTCGTGTCTATTGGGGACTCTAAGTGTAACTCCCCTGCAAAAATCAAGACGTCTCCACCGTTCGTGTATATTGGCTTGTCGACCTTGATTGTGTCGCCAAAGCAAACGAAATCTCTCTTTCTAATGTGCGAGTATTGATAGTGCTTCGAAGAAATACGCGCATCAGTCGGCTTGCGATACAGGAAAGTGCACCCCCGAGGAGCATCAGAGGGTAAGTAGAACTCGGAAAACTTGTGTATTTCGCTATTTTTGTAGTCACACAGTGCATTTGCGGAAGAGTTGTAACCTATTATTCCGAGCGAGATAAGAATGGGAAGCGCTCGCCGTTTCGAACTTAACATCAGAATTTCACCCTTTGCCGTCGACGGATAGTTGGCCGGCAGGTGTTTAATATGATCTAATTCCCCACCCGCTTCTTACATAAATGCCACGTGATCCGCGCCCAAGCAAGGCGGCATCCAAAACTACTTCGTATGCATTCTCATCATTGCTAAATTTCGTAACATTGAATAAACTATGCTCGGCGCGACCTCATGCTAGCGCAGCAACACTCACGCAGAAGGCTAACGAGGACCGGCCACCCTCAATAGCTTGGCACCTATGAGGTTGCCCGTGATCAGTCCCACCTGAGTGGTCCTGTTTTATTATTAGTGCAAGATTGTCTGTGCATCTACATCGATGACGTCCCGGTCAATCAGAACCGGACATGCCTGGACAAGCAATAAAGGTTTGCAAAGTCCCGCGTCTCGGCGGTCAGATCAGGTTGCCGTGATAAAGCGAGTCCAGGTTGGGTCATCTTGACGCCGCTGAACGTCCTCTGTGGATGTATATGGACCCCGCCTTATTGCAACGGTTTGTTTGGTCTGGTTCAGGATCACGGTTGCTGACGTATATCCGGCTTCTGTGAGCGGCCCAACATATTGTCACCGCGAGCCCCGATGGATTTCCGCTTGCTTCCCCCTCCTTGGCTCCAAGGCATCAGCGTAGCTGCGCCGATCCACAGACCAGGTTCAAGAAGCAACGGTTCGTGTCGTTGTCACCATCCCATGCCAAGTTGCTGCAATACTCCGGTATCCTTCAGTTTTTGTGTTACTGTATCACCTTAACCGGACAAGGCCGGTTGGTAATTGGTGCGACCGGACAGAACCGCCAAAACGATCCTGGCATTTTTATTGGCGAGCGCGACGGCCACTACATTGGGGTGTCGCCTATCGCGCATCCGTTCGATCCACAAGCTTCTCGCATCTGTTTTGCCAGCTGTTTTCCGAAGAACAGCACGAGCACCATGGATCAACAGGGTACGCAGGTATCGGTCTCCGCGTTTGCTGATCCCGAACAGGCGGGATCTACCACCACTGGAGCGCTGTTTGGGAACGAGCCCAAGCCAGGCCGCAAATTGCCGTCCGTTCTTGAAGCAGGTACGGTCACCGACCGCGGCTATAAGCGCCGTCGCCGTGATTGGCCCGATCCCTTCGATTTTGCCAATACGCTGGCACAACTCGTTGGACCGAAAAAGGTCTCGGATACGCTTTGTGTAAGCTGCAATGCGCTGATCCAATTCATTGAGTTCTTCACGCACGTCGCGGACCAGTTCGACGAGCAGCGCGCCCAGCATGTGATCAACGCCGTCGGTAATCTGCGACAATGCACGCCGGATCCTTGAGATGTCTCGGGCGACGACCAGGCCGTGCTCAGCCAACAGCCCCCGGATTTGCTTCACCAACCTGGTCCGATCCGACACCAATCTTTGACGGATTCTATGAACGGCCTGGATCTCAAGCTGTTCCACAGACGGTGTTGTCACGTTAACTGCGCCGGGCCGCACGAAGACGATATCGTTTGTCGTTCAGGCGATGCCCGCAGCCACTTTCCATGCGTCGAGAGCTTCCATGCGGTGATATCTGATCTGAAGTGCGCAACGGCGGCGGGCGGGAACGGAGCAGCGGTTTCGAACGGCTGAATGGCAAGACACATAGCGTTGCAAGCTTCCCGGAGATCGAAATCCCTGCATGCACCGCTCTCGCTTTCGGAACGGCAAGTGGCTGTTTTCTGCGCGGTTGTTCAGTCCTTTGTGTGACCGGTGTTTGAGGCTGGGCACCAGCTGGCGTTTCGCTGCACCGTACGATCTCAGTTTGTCCGTCACGATCCGCCGGGGAAGTCCGTGGCGCTTGATCAGTGACTTCAAAAGCTGTTTCGCGGCACGTTTGTCACGCCTCGATTGCAGGATTTCATCCAGAACCATCCCATCCTGATCCACAGCCCGCCAGAGCCAGAACGCGCGACCAGAAATCTCTACCCGGACTTCCTCCAGATGCCAAATGTCGCTGGGTTTCGCCTGGCGGCGGCGCAGATTTCGGGCGATGTCGGGACCAAACTTCACCATCCAGCGTCTGACGGTCTCGTATGAGAAGTCGATCCCGCGCTCCAACAAAATTTCCTCGATCTCGCGCAGGCTCAGATTGAAACGGACGTAGAGCCAGACCGCGTGTGTCACTTGGCACTTAAACATAAGAATGCGGGAGTTTTGGCGCAGATTGGCAGTTAAAAGTGAGACTACTGTGATAACATATCATTTAAAATCAATAGTTTGAGTAGTATTAGGGAGAGTTGGCAATCTCAAATAATGTGGCAAAATACAGGGTCAATTCTCAAATTAACTGCCCAGTCTCAAATTTAGTGTCGGCGTAAGCCAATGAAATAATTGAACGGACAGTCTCAGGTTTAAGTGCCAAGTGACACTTCAGGGAAGCGGCCATTCGCTGCAGGTGCAAAAAAGCGGGATCAAAATTGAAAGCGGACATTCTGGCCCCACTATTTTATATCCGAACCGCTTATCGATCAGGTCGATACCTCACAATCAAACACGCAAAATACCTTCGATACAGGATGAAAATGGCTCGTAACCAAGAGGTAATTGCGCATGCACGTGTCGCATGAACTGAGATGACCTACTCTGCTGCACACCGGTCGGGACCCCTTGAAAGTCCATTGTTTCAGTCTGGCAAACCCAATGCTTTCTTGCGCTCGGTTGCCCACTTCATGATCGTCAGATCGAAGGTGAGCGCCATCAGGGACACACAGATGCCCAACACGAAATTCTTGCCCAGATCGGTGCCTGCGAGTGTGCGCTGCAACTCCTGACCCAAATCCTGCGTGCCGATGAAGGCGGCGATGATGACCATGAAGAAGGCGAACATGATGGCCTGGTTGAACCCGACCGCCATCGTCGGCAACGCCAGCGGAAGCTGCACTTTCATCAGCTTTTGCATCCGGGTTGCTCCGGCCATGTCGGCGGCTTCGGTCATTTCAGGCGGCACCGTGCGCAACCCTTCGATTGTGTAGCGCGTCAGGGGCACCATCGCGAAAATCAGGATCGACATGACCACCGACGTCGCCGTGATGCCGAACAACATGATTGCGGGGATTAGGTAAATGAAGCTGGGGAATGTCTGTGCCGTATCGCAGGCCAGCAAGACCCTTTGCGACCACTTTTCGGACCGTGCCGCCGTGATGCCGAGGGGCACGCCGATCAACAAGGCCAGCGTCACTGCAGAGATCACCGAATAGAGCGTGATCACCGACCGGTCCCACCATCCCGACAGCGCCACGAGACCAAAGAAGATCGCAGCGTAGATCGCAGGGCGTCCGCCCCCCAGTGACAGCGCAAAGGCCACGACGAGCAAGATAAACGCGGGGGTCGGGATTGACAGCAGAAAGTCGCGGAAGGGGTTCAGGATCCACACATTCAGCACATAGCGGATGGCCTGCGTCGTGTTCTGCACCGGATCGAGGGCGAGAAATCCCTTGATCAGCGTGTCGATTTCCTTGCCTTGGCTGAAATTCTGCTTGCGCCCGATCTCGGCAAAAACCTGCACGAACTGTGCGGCAATACAGAAGAAGACAAAGACACCGATGCACATCAGTAGCACGATATGCTTGCGCCACCACGGCGTGCCGCGCTCGAAATGGACAGGTTGTCTGACAACCCACGCTTTCGACATCCGGTCGAGCGTCACGGCGAGCAACACGATGGTGACGCCGATTTCGAAGGAGCGGCCCAGTTTGAAACTGCCCATCATCGCCAGCAGTTTCGCCCCGAGGCCGGGCATACCGATAAAGGCGGTCAGAACCACCATCGCCAGACACAGCATGATGACCTGGTTCACACCGACTAGGATCTCGGTTCGCGCCGACGGCAGATAGACATGGCGCAACAGCTGCCATTTGGTGCAGCCGCTCATGTTGCCCGCTTCGACCACTTCGGACGGCACCTTTTGCAGGCCCAGTGTCGTCATCAGGATCATCGGCGGGATGGCATAGATGGTTGTTGCCACGGCCCCGGCAGTGGGGCCGACCTTGAAGAAGATGACGGCGGGTAGCAGGTAGGTGAAAAACGGCAGCGTCTGCAACACGGACAGGATCGGTTTGATGGCCCGGTTCACGGCCGCGTATTTCCACGCAAGGATGCCCAAGCCCAAGCCGATAAAGAATGCTAGCGGGGCGGCGACCATAAGCACGGACATAGTTTCCATGGCGATGGTCCACTGGCCAATCAGCGCCGTCCAGATGAACGTGCCCGCCCCCAACAGCGCCATACGCCAGCCGCCAAGGTGATACCCGACCACCGCAGCAACCCCGGCAACGGCTGTCCACGGGATCGGGCCGATAAAGGGCCAGCGTCGTTTGCCGAACATCAGGTTGGCGGTGATATCAAGCAGCCATTCAAGCCCTTCAGTCAGGGTGCGCGTCAGCGTCAACAACCCCAGATCGTCCTTCACGAAGTTAAAGAACACATCCAGCCATGCCGCGAAGGGCGGAATCATGGCCTCGGGGATGCGGTGAAGGCTGTCGGGCAACAGCCCACCATAGCGCAACGTGGTCAGCACCACCGCAACGAGCAAAAGCACGGACGCCCATTTGCTACGCGACCACTGCGCGGGGCTGGTTGTGTCAGCTTTGAGATCGCTGGTGATATCGGCCATTAGCTGGCCTCCAGCAGAATTTCCAGTGCGGCAGCACGGTCCATGCCACCAATCACCTTGCTGCTTTGGGCAACGGGAATGACGGCGCGCGCGTCCTGTACCAGCAATCGGGCCAGGTCCTGCACAGAGGCCGACGCCTCGACCGGTTCGCCTTCGCCCATGACCTGCCCTTGCGCGAGCACACCGGCACGCACGACGCGGGCCTTGTCAATTTCTTCGGTGAACTTGCGCACATATTCGGTGGCCGGGTTCAACACGATCTGGTCAGGCGTGTCGCATTGTTCGACCGCGCCGTCCTTCATGATGGCGATCCGGTCGGCAAGGCGCAGGGCCTCGTCAAAATCGTGGGTGATGAAAACGATGGTTTTGCCAAGCATGCCCTGAAGGCGCAGGAACTCGTCCTGCATCTCGCGCCGGATCAGCGGGTCAAGCGCCGAAAACGGCTCGTCCAGAAACCAGATGTCAGGCTCGATGGCGAGGCTGCGGGCGATGCCGACGCGTTGCTGTTGCCCGCCGGACAACTCTCGGGGGAAGTACTCTTCGCGCCCTTCAAGCCCGACAAGTTTGACCACCTCAAGCGCGCGTTCGCGCCGAGCGTGTTTGTCCTGCCCCCGCATTTCCAGCGGGAAGGCGACGTTTTCCAGCACCGTGCGGTGGGGCAGCAGACCAAAGGACTGGAACACCATGCCCATCTTGTTGCGGCGCAGCTCGATCAGTTCTTTTTCGGACAAGGACATCAGGTCCTGCCCCTCGACCGTGATCGTCCCGCCGGTGATGTCATGCAACCGAGAGAAACAGCGCACCAGCGTCGACTTGCCGGAGCCGGACAGGCCCATGATCACCAGCATCTCGCCGCGGGTCACATCAATGGACACATCCTTGACGCCCGCGATATAGCCGTCTGCTCGAATGTCATCAAAGCTGAGCCCGGCGGGCATCGATCTGAGGTACTTCTTGGGATCAGCGCCAAAGATTTTCCACGCGTTCTTGCAGGAAATCACGGTCTCGGCTGTCATGGTATGCTCTCTCCTCACCGGTGCGGTCCCGGTGTTTAAAATGCCCGCCCGAAGTGTAACCCCGGACGGGCGAAAGTCTTAACAGATTTTGGGCGTCGTCAGGACGTCCAGCCCTGCCAGACATCTGGGTTCGCTTCGAGCCATTCGGCAGCCGCTTCTTCGGGCTCCAGTTCTTCGACATCAACCAGACGGGCCATTTCGGCGATCTGCGGGTTGGTGAAAGAGATTTTGGTCAGTACGTCATAGGCGCCGGGCCACTTGTCCTTCATCCCGTCCCACGCGGCCTTCTTGAGGTAGCCGTCAGCCGGGTTGCCACAGTCATAAAGCGCGTCGGGGTTGGGCCCAACGGCCGGGTCCTTGTCGCAGCCATCGACCCACTCGGGGAATTCGACGAACTCACCGGGCCAGACGGCTTCGGCAAAGTTGGGTGTCCAGTTGAACACGACGACCGGGCGCTTGTCGGCTTCGGCAGCACCGATTTCAGCCCAGAGTGCGGCGGCGGAGCCTGCGTTCACGACGACAAAGTCCATGCCAAGCGCTTCGACGCGTTCCTGACCATGCTTGAGCCAGTCGACAGGCCCATCCAGATAGCGGCCCTTGTCACCGGTTTCGGCGGTGGCGAACACGGCAGCGCATTCGTTCAGCGCTTCCCAGCTTGGCAGGCCGGGGCAGGCATCCTTGGTCCACATCGGATACCACCAGTCCTCGCGCGTGACCGCATCGTGGTCACCCGCATCGTGCAAGCCACCCTTTTCGAGGGCCGCGCGGAACGATGCGCCAAACGCACCTTCCCAGACTTCCATTTCCAGCGTCACATCGCCCAGACGGACCGATTCATACACGGCCTGACTATCGGTGGTGACGAATTCGACGTTGTTGCCCATCGATTCAAAGATCTGGCCGACCACGTGGCTCATCACGATCTGCGATGACCAGTTGTGGACCGGGATCACGATCGGATCACTGCTGTCTTCGGCGAGAAGTGTCATTGGCGCAAAGGCCAGAACACCCGCCGTCAGCGCTGTTGTAAACTTGTTCATTCATAGTCTCCCTAGTGGCGCGCGACTGTTTCGTCGCTTTTTGGATCACTGTTGGCCCCTGTTCTTGAACGGGATATCGAATCCCGGCCGGGTGCCTGTTTTTGGTGTCCCACACTCTTGCATCATTTTCCTATCAAGCAAGTTTTTTTCTTGTTGAGACGTGTTTGTGATCCACAGGGCGTGTCAAATTTCGACCATCATGTCCGATTTCAAAGCGGCAATGTCGGATATCAGTGGGATTCCAAACCAAAAATCCGCTTAAAATGGCACTCGGAGGTCCGATTTCATGCGATATTCTGGTTTCAAAGTCATAAAAGAGGCGTTGACTGGCCACAAAGGCTGGAAACCGGCGTGGCGTGATCCCGACCCGCAGCCCCATTATGACATCGTGATCATTGGCGGGGGCGGGCATGGCTTGGCCACCGCGCACTACCTTGCCTCGGTCTATGGCCAGCACAAGGTCGCGGTGATCGAAAAGGGATGGATCGGTGGCGGCAATGTCGGGCGCAACACCACGATCATTCGCTCGAACTATCTGTTGGACGGAAATGAACCGTTTTACGAATTCTCCCTCAAACTGTGGGAGGGGCTCGAGCAGGACCTGAACTACAACGCCATGGTGTCTCAGCGCGGCATCATGAACCTGATCCATTCCGATGCGCAGCGCGATGCCTTCATCCGGCGTGGCAACGCCATGATCCTGAACGGCGCGGATGCCGAATATCTGGATCTTGCGCAGATCAAAAAAGAATACCCCTTCCTCAATTTCGACGACGCACGTTTTCCCATCAAGGGCGGGCTGGCGCAGCGGCGCGGCGGCACCGTGCGCCATGATGCAGTCGCTTGGGGCTATGCCCGTGCTGCCGACAGTCGCGGCGTCGACATCATCCAGAATTGCCAGGTCACAGGCATTCGGATCGAGGACGGCAAGTGCCGTGGTGTCGAGACGTCGAAAGGGTTCATCGGGGCGGGCCGTGTGGGCTGCGCTGTCGCCGGCAACTCGAGCCGATTGATGGCTAAGGCCGGGATGCGCCTGCCCATTGAATCCCATGTTCTACAGGCCTTCGTCTCCGAAGGTCTTAAACCCGTGCTGCCGGGTGTCATCACCTTCGGTGCGGGCCATTTCTATGTCTCGCAATCCGACAAGGGCGGGTTGGTCTTTGGTGGTGATATCGACGGCTACAACTCCTACGCCCAACGCGGCAACCTGCCAGTGGTCGAGGACGTCTGCGAGGGCGGCATGGCCATCATGCCGATGATCGGGCGCGCGCGCCTGCTGCGGATGTGGGGCGGGATCATGGACATGAGCATGGACGGCTCGCCCATCATCGACCGCACCCATATTGATGGGCTCTATTTCAACGGCGGCTGGTGCTATGGCGGGTTCAAGGCCACGCCTGCCTCGGGCTATGCGTTTGCGCATCTGCTGGCGCGTGATGAACCGCACGAGACCGCAACCGCCTACCGTTTTGATCGGTTCCGCACCGGACACATGATTGACGAAAAAGGGATGGGCAATCAGCCCAATCTGCACTGAGGGGCCGCACATGATTATCAACCACCCCCTGCTTGGCCCCCGCGACAGCGCCGAATTCGTCTATCTTGGCGCGGCGGCGCTGATGGACCGGCCTGACCCCGAAACCGCAAGTGCCGAGGACTGGCACGACTATGCCTACCTGCGCGACAATCCTGCCGGGCCGCACCGCGAGTTGTGGTTTCACGAAGGCGGCGATCGATCGATCCTGATCGTGACGCGCGACACCACAACGCACGAGATCACAGGCGTCGAACTGGCCCGCGAGGTGGCATCGAAATGACCCAGAAGAATCGCCTGAATGGTGGTCAGATCGACCGCGACACGACCCTCAGCTTTACATTTGATGGCAAGCATTACAAAGGCCACCCGGGTGACACTCTCGCATCGGCCCTGCTGGCCAACAACGTCCGCCTCATGGGCCGGTCCTTCAAATACCACCGCCCGCGCGGCCCCCTTACCGCCGGGTCGGAAGAGCCCAATGCCATCGTGGAATTGCGCAGCGGCGCGCGGCAGGAACCCAACACGCGCGCCACCACAGCCGAGCTGTTTGACGGTCTGTCTGCGACGTCCCAGAACCGCTGGCCAAGCCTTACCTTTGACGCCATGGCCATCAATGACCGGCTGTCGAATTTCCTGACGGCGGGCTTTTACTACAAGACATTCATGTGGCCCGCCGCCTTCTGGGAAAAGATATACGAGCCGATCATTCGCAAGGCCGCTGGCCTCGGGTCATTGTCGATGCGCGCCGACCCTGACACCTATGACAAGGGGTTTCGCCACTGCGATCTGCTGATCATCGGCGCGGGGCCTGCGGGCCTGAATGCGGCGCTGACGGCGGGCCGGGCGGGCGCGCAGGTGATCCTTGCGGATGAGGATTTCCGCATGGGCGGGCGGCTCAATGCCGAGACTTATTCGGTCGCCGACATGAGCGGGGCGGATTGGGCCAGACAGACCGTGGCCGAACTTGCCACCCTGTCCAATGTCCGCCTGATGCCCCGCACCACGGTAATCGGCGCGTTTGATCATGGCATTTATGGCGCTGTCAAACGTGTCAGCGACCACCTTGCGACACCCGCCGCAGGCAAACCGCGCCAGATCCTGTGGCGCATCTATGCCAAACAGACGCTGCTCTGTGCCGGGGCGACCGAGCGTCCCATCGCCTTTGACAACAACGACCGGCCCGGCATCATGCTGGCCGCATCACTGCGCGCCTATGCCACCCGGTGGGCGGCAACCCCGGCGCAGCGTGTTGCGATTTTTACCAACAATGATGACGGCCACCGCACGGCGCGTGACTTGCAGGCCAAAGGGGTCAAGATCGCTGCGGTGATCGACACCCGGCAAGACGCGGCGCGCAGCTATGACTACGAGGTTTTGCAAGGAGCGCAAGTGGTGGACACTAAGGGCCGCCTGGGCCTCACGTTCGTGGAAGTAAAGCAAGCCGATGGCAGCATCCGCACAGTCGAATGCGGCGCGCTTGGCGTGTCGGGCGGGTGGAACCCGAACGTGCACCTGACCTGCCACCAGCGCGGGCGGCCCACTTGGAACGACAGCCTAGCCGCCTTTGTTCCGGGCGGCACGTTGCCCCCCGGTATGAGCGTTGCGGGCGCCGCAAATGGCGACTTGTCGACCCACGGCGCCCTCAAATCCGGCGCGGAGGCCGCGCGCAAGGCGCTTGGCCTCAAGGGGCGCGCCCCCGCTGTGCCGCAAGCCGAAGATGCGCCCGGCACCCAGACCCCGTTCTGGTATGTCGAGGGGTGTTCGCGCGCCTGGCTCGATCAGCAGAACGATGTGACGGTCAAGGATGTGAAGCTAAGTCATCAGGAAGGGTTCCGCTCGGTCGAGCATCTCAAACGCTACACAACGCTTGGCATGGCAACCGATCAGGGCAAGACGTCCAATATCGGCGGGCTTGCGATCATGGCCGAACTTGCGGGCAAGTCGATCCCCGAAGTCGGCACCACCATCTTTCGTCCGCCCTATACGCCGACGGCCATCGGAGTGCTGGCGGGCCGGATGCGCGGCAAGGAATTTCACCCGACCCGCCTGACGCCCTCGCATGTCTGGGCCAAGGAACGCGGCGCGGTCTTTGTCGAGGTCGGCAACTGGCTGCGCGCCCAATGGTTCCCGCTGCCGGGCGAAACGCACTGGCGCCAATCGGTCGACCGCGAGGTCACGGCGACGCGCGCGTCCGTGGGCGTGTGCGACTGCACGACCCTTGGCAAGATCGACGTGCAAGGTAGCGATGCGGCCACCTTCCTCAATACGGTCTATTGCAACGGCTTTGCCAAACTGGCGGTGGGCAAGACCCGCTATGGGCTAATGCTGCGCGAGGATGGGATTGCGATGGATGACGGCACCGCCGCGCGGCTGGCAGAAGATCAGTTCGTGGTGACAACGACCACCGCCAATGCCGGGCGCGTTTATCAACACATGGAATTTGTGCGCCAATGCCTGATGCCCGAGGCGGATGTGCAACTGATCTCGACCACCGAGGCATGGGCGCAATATGCGGTTGCGGGTCCCAATTCGCGCCGCCTGCTGCAAAAGATCGTGGACCCGGACCACGACATCTCGAACGAGGGTTTCCCCTTCATGGCGTGCGCCAACATCACCGTGTGCGGGGGACTGCGTGCGCGCCTGTTCCGCATCTCTTTCTCGGGCGAGCTGGCGTTTGAAATCGCAGTGCCGTCGCGCTATGGCGACGCACTGATGCGCAGGCTGATGACCGAGGGGGAGGAATTCGACGTCACCCCATACGGCACCGAAGCCTTGGGTGTTATGCGCATCGAGAAAGGCCACGCGGCGGGCAATGAACTTAACGGCACGACCACCGCGCTGAACCTCGGCATGGGGCGCATGGTGTCCAAGTCCAAGGACAGCATCGGATCAAAACTGTCCGAACGGCCCGGCCTGAACGAAGCGGACGCGTTGATGCAGGTGGGCCTTCGCCCTCTGAGTGCCGAGGACAAGGTGACGGCGGGCGGCCATCTGATGAAGGCCAGCGGGCTCGTCGATGCCGCACACGATCAGGGCTATGTCACCTCGGCGGCCTATTCGCCGACGCTTGGGCGTATGATCGGCTTGGGCTTTCTCAAGGACGGGGGCAACCGGATGGGCGAAACCCTGCGCCTTGTGTCACCTGTGACCGATCTGACGGTCGAGGTCGAAGTCGTGTCGGCCCATTTCGTCGACCCGGAAGGAGAACGTGTTCGTGCATGATCTGACCCCCATCACGGCCCTTGGCGGCAGCGCTGCGCGCGTCGACAGCGTAGGCGACGTGACATTGACCGAGGTGCCAGACGTTGCACTTGCATCCGTCGCGGCGCGGCGCCGGCAGGAGGCCGCCTGTGCGCAGACCCTTGAAAGACTGCTTGGCACCGCTGTGCCGCTACCGGGGTATGCCGCAGAGGGCGCTGAGTATGCCGCGTTCTGGACGGGACCGGACCAATGGATGCTGAGTGCGGATTTCAACGGCTACGAAGACGTCGCCGCGCGGATCAAAGCCGAGGTGGGCGATAGGGCCTCGGTGACGGAACAGACCGATGCGTGGGTCTGCTTTGACCTTGTTGGCGGGCGTATCAACGCGGTGCTTGAACTGCTGTGCAATGTCGACCTTACGCGGTTCGAAACCGGGCGGGCGACCCGCACCTCAATCCATCATCTGGGCTGCTACGTGATCTCGACGAACGCCGGGCAATCGGTGCGGATCCTTGGCCCGCGCGCCTCTGCCGACTCTTTGCACCACGCGATCACCACCGCGATGGCATCCGCGCTTTAGGCAGGCGGCAGCGGCACATTTCCCTGCACCCGAAAGGAATTGATCCGCTTGCGGTCCTCTTGCGGGCTGACACCAAATGCATCGTGGTAATGCGCAACTAGTGGCGTGGGCGATGTGTATCCAACGGCCTGCGCGATGCTTTGCATGTTCTGCTTGGAATAAAGCACCAGCTGCCGCGCCGCTTTCATCCGCATCCCACGGTAATAGTGGGTCGGGCTTTGCCCCGTCGCCTTTTTAAAGGCGCGTTCCACCTGGCGCGGGGTCACATCCACGATGCGCGCCACCTCCGCCACAGAAATCGGATCTTCGATATGGTCGGCGAACAGGGCGGCGGCCTGTGCCACCAGATCGGGCAGGTCGGGCCCGGCACCGGGGGACATGGGAATGCGCTGGCGCACCCCGTCACCGCGCATGGTGGGATGCTGGAACCAGCAGGCCACCTCGTGCGCTAAATCGGGGCCAAGCCGGTCCTCGATCAATTGCAGCGCAAGATCGAAGGCCGACGCCGCCCCGGACACGGTATAGCGGCGGCGATCGCGGGTGATCACATCATCGGTCATGCGGACATCGGGAAAGGCGGTGCGAAATGCCGCCTCATAGCACCAGTGGACCGAACAGCTGTGACCCTCCATGACGCCCGCGCGCACCAGAGGAAAGACACCGCCGCTGATCGCGCCAAGGATGACGCCGTGGCGATCCAGACGGCGCAGCGCCCCATTGCCGTGGTGTGGGTCCTCAAAGGCGCTGGTGGGCGCACCCAGCACGAACAGCATGTCCAACCCGTCGGCGTCGGCCAGCGAACCGTCCGGTTCGAACACGACACGGGCGCTCGAGACGATGCGCGCCCCCGTTTCCGACAGCACGTGCCAGTCAAAGACCGCGCGGTCCGCGATCTCATTGGCTGCGCGCAACGGCTCGATGATCGAGGTCAGACAGGCCATCGGAAAGCCCGGAAAGATCAGAAACCCGATCTGGGTGATTTTACTGTCGTTCAATTTTTGCGTTCTTTCGGGAAATTTTTCATCTATAATAGCCACGTACAGCCCCGAAACGAAATTGTTTAGGGGCACAAAGCGACCTAGAAAGCGGACGTCGTGAACTTAGAAAAACTTGACGCGGACATGGTCAGCAAACTCACTCAGGACCCGCACAGCACACGGGACGGCGAGCGCGAAAAGGTGCTTGAGGTGGCGATCGGGCGCGAAGTGCGCGCCTTTCGTCGCCAGCAGGAAATCACCGTGGCCGAGCTGTCGCAGATCACCGGCCTGTCCATCGGGATGCTGTCCAAGATCGAGAACGGCAATACCTCGCCTTCGCTGACAACCCTGCAATTGCTGGCCAACGCACTGTCCGTCCCGCTGACCAGCTTTTTCCGCCGGTTCGAAGAAAGCCGACAGGCAGTGCACACTAAATCGGGCGAAGGCGTGTCCATCGACCGCGAAGGCACGCGTGCCCATCAACAATACAACCTTCTCGGTCATATCGGATCGAATGCGTCCGGCGTGATTGTCGAACCCTACCTGATCACCCTGACGGCTGAGTCAGATGTATTCCCGACCTTCCAGCATGGCGGGATTGAGACGATCTATATGCTTGAGGGCGAGGTGGATTACCGCCACGGCGACGATGTCTATGCGCTCAAGGCCGGGGATACGCTGTTCTTTGACGCGGACGCGCCGCACGGACCCGAAAAGCTGGTGTCGCTGCCCGCGCGCTATTTGTCCGTCATCAGCTATCCGCAGAACACCTGATCACTTCGCTAGCGGGGGCTCGGTGTCCAGATCCGGCCAGACGCCAGGCGATGTGGGCAGGCCATCATCAAATTCCGACAGGTAGTCGAGCATCATCGGCCGGTTGTCGATAAACCCCTTGTAGGTCGCCAGTTCGTCCGGCAGGTCGCGCACCACGCGGTGCAGGCGGCGGCCCCATTTGGGCATCGTCATCAGATCCTGAAAGCTGCACAGGTAGCAGCGGATCGGGAACACCAGCCCGTTCGAGCGGGGCAGGCGGAAGAAGGTCTGCAATTCGACCCGCAGATGCTGTTTCGCGCCAATGTTCTCGGGTGTCAGCGTGGTCTTCTGGATGCCCCATTTGTGGTAGTTTTCCGGGCTCGTATCCAGCAGTGGATTGACTGTCATCGTCCAGTTGAGCCGTCGCGCGGGCGCTCCTTGCTGGATGTTCAGCAGGAATTTCAGAGCGCGGACAAAGATGCCCTTTTCATGGGCCAACGGCACCGGCGCGTGCCATTCGAAAAAGTTCATGCCGATGTCGAAATCAAGGCTCCAGTCGGCTTGGGTCGTCACCATGCCTGCGTCCATCCACAGGTTGTTGTCCCGTTGATCCAGAACACAGAAATCGCCTTGGGTCTGGCGCGTGATGTATTCCATCGGACTATAGGGCAGGGTGGTGTCGTCCAGAAAGGTGAACGTGTCGTCAATGCCAAGGGGCTTGTTCACCCACCGCCATTTATCGCCATCGCGGTGCAGTTCGAACAGGTCCGGGTAGTCCTCGGATTTGCTGACCATGATCAACTCCAGCAGGTCCCACCCCGCCAGCGTCATGTGGGGCAGCGACTGGCAGCGCAGCGGATCATCCGCCAGCACCATCGCCCGGTCCCGCATTTCGGACACGTAATGTTCATCCACATCGAACCGCTTTTCATAGACCGACCCCTCGGGCCCGCCGCGATGCTGTTCCATGTTGACCGCATACATGTAGCTGTCTTCGTGAAACGGGAAGGGAAAACGTTTGATCGCCCAATCGGAGTTGCGGAACGAATAGTCGTCGCGAAAGGTCTCGTCGTTGAATTGAATGGTCATCGTTCAAGCTCCAGTGTCCCGATAAAGCGGCTGACGCAGGGCATGATCTTGGTGCCTGCCGCGTGCTGGTCATCCTCCAGCCAGTGATCGCAGTGGATGAAGGTGCCGTCGGCGCGCGCCACATCCGTCTCGCATTGTCCGCACGATCCGCCACGGCACAGGAAGGGGGCCTCGACCCCGGCCCGCTCAATCGCTTCCAGCAGGCTTTCGTGTTCGCCCACGGTGATGGTTTTGTCCGACTTGCACAGGCGCACCTCGAACGGCACGCCGGGGGCGGGGGCCAGAAATTCCTCGGAATGGACATGGGCGTCGGGCCAGCCTGCCGCGTCTGCGGTGGCATGCACCCAGTCAATCATGCCTTTGGGACCACACACATAGGCGTGCGTGCCAAGGCGTTGGCCGTCCAGCAGCCCCTCAAGGTCGATCAACTGGTTCTGGTCGTCGTAATAGACATGCACCTTGTTGGGATGTTTGTAGGTCAGCTGGTCCACATAAGTCCCGAGGCTGTCGGTCCGGCACGCATAGTGCAATTCCCACGCCCCGCCCATCCGCTCAAGCTGCGCAATCATCGACATGAATGGCGTAATCCCGATGCCGCCCGCGAAAAACAGATGTTTGCGGGCGCGCAGATCAAGCGAGAAGAGGTTGACGGGATAGGTGATCGTTATCTCGTCGCCCACCGCCACATTGCGGTGCATAAACAGCGACCCGCCCCGGCCTTCGTCATCGCGGCGTACGGAAATGGCATAGGTCGACAGGTCGGCAGGGTCCGACATCAGCGAATAGGGGTTGAGGCGCGAGCGGTCCCCATCCTGCATCGTCACGACGGTGTGGGCGCCCCCTGAAAAGGGTGGGAACAGCGCACCATCGCGGCGCTGAAATTCGAACCGGGTGACTAAGTCGTTCAGCGGCACGACGGCGGATACGACCACTTCGATCTTCTCGGC
Organism: uncultured Roseobacter sp.; assembly: GCF_947496515.1. Classification (GTDB taxonomy): domain Bacteria; phylum Pseudomonadota; class Alphaproteobacteria; order Rhodobacterales; family Rhodobacteraceae; genus Roseobacter. The sequence continues at coordinate 56,432 of NZ_CANMDB010000012.1, forward strand.
ACCGGGTTTGGCTTTTTGCGGGGCGGCACTCATTCGTAGATCCCCTTTGGTGCGGGCACATTCCCTGGGTCCTCGGCGTCAATGCACACGCCCTGATAGGCGGCCAGACGACGCGAATAGTGATCGCGCACAAACAGGTTCAGCCCGCAATGGCTGCATTGAAACGGGTCGGTTTCCACGTCTTCGGTGATGCCCTTGCAATGCACGCATTGCATCCGGCGCGCGACCGATCCGCGATGTTCGGTCTGGATCGCGGTGTGGGGGATGCCCGCCATCATCGCCTCGTTCTGGGCCTGCCCGATCAGGCCCTCGGTTCCGGTCAGATAGACCTGCAAGCCCATATGCGCGTCCTGCAAAACCCGGCGGATGCGGGACACGGACGCGGCATAGCTTGGCCCTTCATAGAACTGGGCGGGGTTCAGCGCGCGCAGATCGTCGGTGAACGCAGCGCCGCGCGGGATGTAGATGACGTGGGTTGTCGCCATCAGATCGGGGGTGGCAATCCCTAGGATCGCCTCGGCCCCTTTGGCATCCGCAATCATCAGATGCGCTTTGCCCGGTCGCGCCTCAAGCGTGCCGTAGACCGGGCGGCTTTTGATCGACGGGGGAAATTCGAATTTCGACATACCTGTCCTCGTCTCGTGAAAAGGGCGCGCGGAATGACCCCGCGCGCCCTTGAAAGATATTAGCCCTTGGCGGTGCGCACGGACTTGTCCTTGTCGTAAAACGGCATCTCTTCGGCGGTGGCGGCCAGTTCCGTGCCATCGGGCTGCACCACCGTCAGCTTGGTGCCAGGCGTGGCGACGGACGGGTCAAGCCGCGCAATCGCAACCGAATAGCCGTTCAACTCCGAAGACAGACCATACGTGATGACGCCGACGTCCTTGCCGTCGTGGTGCACGCGGGCGAACATTTCCATCTGGTCCATGGCGTCGCCTTCCAGCTTCACCCCGTAGATCTTGAACCGCTCCTTGCCCTTCATGGCATAGTGGTTTTCGGCCCCGATAAAGCCGACCTTGCCGGGCGAGACGGTGAAATCCAGCCCCAGTTCCCACAGGCTGTCACCCGCAGGCGCGCCATCCTCGAACGGGAAGGTTTCGGAGTTGTCGCCGGGATAGAACAGCAGATAGCTTTCGATGCGCAGCATATCGAGGGTGCTGAACTGCGTGGGGCGCACATCGTCACCGCCGGTTTCAAGCACGTTGTCCCAGATGTGCACCGCATCCTTGGCGCGGCAGAAAATCTCGTACCCGCGCTCGCCCGTGTAGCCGGTGCGCGAGATCATCACGTCGCGGCCAAAAAGCCGCCCTTGCCAGATGCCGAAATATGCCAGATCACGGATGCCGGGGATTTCCTTGGCAAGGATATCGACCGCTTTGGGCCCCTGCAGCGACATGTCGTGCAGGTCGTCGTCCATGATCACCGAACAATTCTTGGCGGCGGCCACGGTCGTCAACTGCTCCATGCCGATGCCGGTGCCATGCACGACCAGCCATGAATTGACGGCGATGTGGTAGATCACGCAGTCGTCCACGAACAGCCCGCGATCATCGAGCATACAGGCATAGACGGCGCGGCCCGGTGCGATCTTTTCGACGTTGCGGGTTGTGACCCGGTCGATCACATAGGCGGCGTCCTCGCCCACCACATGCACCTTCTTGAGGCCCGACACATCCATCAGGCCCGCCTTGGTGCGGATCGCCTCATAGTCGGCCTTGGCGCGCTCGGGCGTGTCGTCATAGAACCACGCGGTGCCCATGCCATTCCAGTCTTCCAACTCTCCGCCGATCTCGGCGTGACGTCCGGCAAGTGCCGATGTTCTCCATAGAATGGCCATGGTGGTGTCCCCTGTGCGTTATGAGTCTTGTTTGGGCGTATTGAGCCTCAGCCCATTTTGAAAAGCAAGAATGCGATGCAACTTTTTTTCCTGATGGGCAAATTTGAACGAGAAAGGGGCGACCCGTGGCCGCCCCTTTGTGCAAGTTATGCGCGCTTACTTGTCGTATTGCTTGGTTTTGGCACGCTCGGTCTTTTGGCCGAACAGCAGGACCGCGACACAGATGCCTGCCGCGATCAGGGTGTAAAGGCCCGGCATCGCGCTGCCCCAGCCCATGAACATGGCCCCGTCAACAACCGACCAGCTTGCTTCGTCATATGGAAAACCCATGGTCTTCTCCTTTTCTGTTCAGTTACTCACCCGGCGCCAGATTGACGCCCGGTGCGGGGATGCCTTCGGGATAGCCTGCGGCCGGGACCTTAACCATGTCCATGCCAGCCAGTTCAGCGCCCTCGGGGATGCGCAACATGCCCATCATCTTGAGGATCAGCGACACGACATAACCGGGCACAAATCCAAGCAGGAAGAAGACGACCGCGCCCACGATCTGACCGATCAGGCTGATGGTCGGCACCTCGCCCGCAGCGCCTTGCAGCGCAGGATAGCCCGACGCAAAGACACCCAGCATGACAACACCGTAAAGGCCGATGGTGCCGTGCACTGTGACCGCACCCACCGCATCATCGATGCCGCGGCGTTCCAGCCAGTCTGCACAGGGTTTCAGGATCAAACCTGCCGAGAAGGCGACGATGAAGGTCAGTGCAGGGTAGTAGATATCGAGGCCAGAGGCGGTCGAGATGATCCCGGCAAGTGCGCCCGACATCATCCAGAACGGATCACGGGTCAGCACCCACGCGCCGATGATGCCACCCGCGACAGCCATCAGAATGTTAAAGGCCAGCGCCGACAGCGTGATGGGTGTCCCGTAAATGGTGGATGGCTTGTCCGCAAACCAGCTCCACGCTTCACCCGGCACGATTACGCAAGCCATGAGGAAGCCCCAGAAGCCCACGATGATCAGCATCAGCCCCGTCACAGTCAGCGGCATATTGTGCCCTGCGATGTGGTTGGCGCTGCCGTCTGGGTTGAACTTGCCGATGCGTGGGCCGAGGTTGATCAGAACGCCAAGCGCAAAGAACCCGGCAACCGCGTGTACAAGGCCCGCCGCGCCAAAGTCGTGCACACCCCATTGCGTGACCAGCCAGCCATCCGCGTGCCAGCCCCATGCGGCGGCCACGACCCATGCGAAAGACCCCAGAACCACAGCCAGAATGACAAAGCCGACCGTCTGGATGCGTTCGATCACGGCACCCGACATGATGGAGGCCGTCGTGGCGGCAAAGAGCGCAAAGGCGCCAAAGAACACGCCGGACGCCTGATCGGCGATGTTCGGGCCCATATATTGCGCGCTCTCGCCCCAGCCCCATGCGATCGCGTTGGCATATTCGACGCCCGAGATGCCCGCAGGCCCCGCAGCGCCCGGCAATCCCGTGGGAAAGCCCCAATAGACCCACCAGCCAAAGAAATAGAAAGTCGGGATCATAAAGGCGAAAGCCAGAATGTTCTTTACCCCCGAACTCAGCACGTTCTTGAGGCGCGAGGCCCCCATCTCGTAAGCCAGAAACCCCGCATGAATGATAATCATCAGCGGGATGGTCAGATAATAGAATGTTTCGGCAAACATGGTGTTTGTCACACCGCTCTTGCCCTGCAGCGCGGCAATCTGGGCCGTCAGCTCTGCGATTTGCTCTTCCACGATGAACCCCCGTGTTGGACTGTTGGCATTGTGCACCGTCGTATGCGTGTCGCGGCGCTGGCCAAATTGAAGCACGTGAACTTTATTCTGGCGACTCTTTTTTTAACTGAAGTGAAAATTAGTTTCCCATTGGTTGAGCATGTGATGTAACGATGTTAGCGTTCGAGTCGAACGACAGATCACTTTTTGGGAGGGCCTTCGCCATGTGCGGGATCGTCGGACTTTTTCTGAAAGACACCTCGCTGGAGCCCCGGCTTGGCGATATGCTGACCGACATGCTGATCACCATGACCGATCGTGGCCCCGACAGCGCCGGCATCGCGATTTATGGTGATGAAACAGTGGGTAACGCAAAGCTGACCGTGCAGTCGAGCGCGCCGGAAACCGATTTCGACAAGCTGGACAATGACTTGCGCAAACGGGTTCAGGGCAAGGTTTCGATGGCCGTCAAAGACACCCATGCGGTGCTGTCGTTGCAGGCGGATCAGGTCGCCGCCGCGCGTCAGATCCTTGCCGAAATCCGCCCCGATGTGCGGGTGATGAGCCACGGATCAACCCTTGAGATCTACAAAGAGGTCGGATTGCCTAAAGATGTGGCAGACCGCTTTGATATTCGGCAAATGTCCGGGACGCACGGGATCGGGCACACCCGCATGGCGACCGAGTCGGCGGTCACGACCATGGGCGCGCATCCCTTCAATACCGGGATCGACCAGTGCCTTGTGCACAACGGATCGCTGTCCAACCACAACTCGCTGCGCCGCAAGCTGCGCCGCCTTGGCGTGCATATCGAAACGGAAAACGACACCGAAGTCGGGGCGGCCTACCTGACGTGGAAAATGCAGAACGGCTCGACCCTGGGCGAGGCGCTGACATCTAGCCTTGATGATCTTGACGGGTTCTTTACCTTTGTGGTCGGCACCAAGGACGGGTTCGGTGTGGTGCGTGATCCGATTGCGTGCAAGCCCGCCGTGATGGCCGAAACCGATCAATTTGTGGCATTCGGCTCGGAATATCGCGCGCTGGTGAACCTACCGGGGATCGAGACCGCCAAGGTGTGGGAACCCGAGCCCGCCACCGTTTATTTCTGGTCGCACAACGCGGCCCCCACCGCGCAAGAGAAAGCGGCGTAAATGCAGACATTCGACATTGAGGCGGAGGGCCTGCGTGCCCTCAACTCCACGCTTCACGCCCAAGCGGCAAACACCAACCAGACCCATTGGGAAATCGTGAACCCCAAAGGCAGCCACGCCATCGCCGTCGGCCTTGATGCGCCCATAGAGGTGAATATCAAAGGCTCGACCGGGTATTACTGCGCGGGCATGAACAAGCAAGCGACCGTACATGTGCACGGCTCGGTTGGCCCCGGCACGGCGGAAAACATGATGTCCGGCATGGTCGTGGTCGAAGGGGACGCCTCGCAATATGCAGGCGCGACAGGCCATGGCGGCACACTGGTGATTAAGGGCAATGCATCCTCGCGCTGCGGTATTTCGATGAAGGGCATCGACATCATCGTACACGGCAATATCGGGCACATGTCGGCGTTCATGGCGCAGTCCGGCAATCTGGTTGTCTGCGGAGATGCGGGTGAGGCCCTTGGCGATTCCCTTTATGAGGCGCGCCTGTTCGTGCGCGGTTCGGTCAAATCCCTCGGGGCCGACTGCATCGAGAAAGAGATGCGGCCCGAACACCTGACCCTGCTCGAAGAGTTGCTGGGACGTGGCGGCTGCGATGCCAAGGCGTCCGAGTTCAAGCGGTATGGGTCTGCGCGCCAGCTCTACAATTTTAACATCGACAACGCGTATTAAGGGGCGACCATGAAAGACGAGCAAAAGGGCGCGCCGCGCAATACGGGCCCTCACGGCGCTCCGCGCACGATGCCGATCCAGTCGGCCACCTTTTCCAACCCGGTCAATGCTGAAATCCGGCGGGCTGCGGCCACCGGCATCTACGACATTCGCGGTGGCGGGGCCAAGCGCAAGCTGCCCCATTTTGACGATCTGCTGTTTCTGGGCGCGTCCATGTCGCGCTATCCGCTGGAAGGGTATCGCGAGAAATGCGAAACCTCCGTCACGCTTGGCACCCGCTTTGCCAAGAACCCTATCCAGCTTGATATTCCGGTCACAATCGCGGGCATGTCCTTTGGGGCATTGTCCGGCGGTGCGAAAGAAGCCTTGGGGCGCGGGGCCACAATGGCGGGCACGTCGACCACCACGGGCGATGGCGGCATGACGGAAGAGGAACGCGGCCATTCCAACAAGCTGGTCTATCAATATCTGCCCTCGCGCTATGGGATGAACCCCGACGATTTGCGCCGCGCGGACGCGATTGAAATCGTGGTGGGCCAAGGCGCCAAACCCGGTGGTGGCGGCATGCTTTTGGGCCAAAAGATCAGCGACCGCGTAGCCGAGATGCGCAACCTGCCCAAGGGGATCGACCAACGCTCTGCCTGTCGTCACCCGGATTGGACGGGACCGGACGATCTGGAAATCAAGATCCTCGAGTTGCGCGAGATCACCAATTGGGAAAAGCCGATCTATATCAAGGTCGGCGGCGCGCGGCCCTACTTTGACACCACACTTGCGGTGAAGGCCGGCGCGGATGTCGTCGTTTTGGACGGGATGCAGGGTGGCACAGCCGCCACACAGGATGTGTTTATCGAACATGTCGGCCAGCCGATCCTCGCCTGTATCCGCGAGGCGGTGCGCGCGCTGCAGGACCTCGATATGCACCGCGAGGTGCAACTGGTCGTGTCGGGCGGTATCCGGACCGGGGCGGATGTCGCCAAGGCCATGGCGCTTGGTGCGGATGCGGTTGCCATCGGCACCGCGGCCCTGATCGCGCTTGGCGACAACGACCCGAAATGGGAGGCCGAGTACAACGCGCTTGGCACCACGGCGGGCGCCTATGACGACTGGCACGAAGGACAGGACCCCGCCGGGATCACCACGCAAGACCCTGAGTTGATGGCGCGTTTTGACCCCATCGAAGGGGGACGGCGGCTGAACAACTACCTCAAGGTCATGACGCTTGAGGCGCAGACCATCGCGCGGGCCTGCGGCAAGAACCACCTGCACAACCTCGAACCCGAGGACCTGTGCGCGCTGACGATGGAGGCGGCGGCCATGGCGAAAATCCCACTGGCGGGCACAGACTGGTATCCCGGCAAGCCCGGCACCTCTTACTGATCACCAAAACGAAGGGCGCGGCCATTACGGCACGCGCCCTCACCACATAAAGACCAACAGGAACAGACAGATGACCACTGATCTTGCCAAGTTCGCCGCCGACAACGGCGTCAAGTATTTCATGATTTCCTTCACCGACCTTTTCGGGGGCCAGCGGGCCAAGCTGGTGCCTGCGCAGGCCATCGCGGACATGCAGGAAGATGGCGCAGGCTTTGCCGGTTTCGCCACCTGGCTTGATATGACGCCCGCGCACCCGGACATGCTGGCCGTGCCTGATCCGTCCTCGGTCATTCAACTGCCGTGGAAACCCGAGGTCGCGTGGGTTGCGGGCAACTGTGTGATGGAGGGCGAGGATGTCGCCCAAGCCCCGCGCAACGTGCTGCGCCGCCTGATTGACGAGGCCGCCGCCGAAGGGTTGCACGTCAAAACCGGGATCGAGGCCGAGTATTTCCTGATGACACCGGACGGCAATCAGATCAGCGATGAATATGATACCGCCGCCAAACCCTGCTATGATCAGCAGGCCGTGATGCGTCGTTATGACGTGGTGCGCGAGATCTGCGACTACATGCTCGATCTGGGCTGGGGGCCGTATCAGAACGACCACGAGGACGCGAATGGCCAGTTCGAGATGAACTGGGACTTTGACGACGCGCTGCGCACCGCCGACAAGCACTCGTTCTTCAAACTCATGACCAAGTCCGTCGCTGAAAAGCATGGCTTTCGCGCAACCTTTATGCCCAAGCCGGTTGAGGGGCTGACGGGCAACGGGTGTCACGCGCACATCTCGGTCTGGGACGCACCCGGCGGGGATGCCAAAACCAACGTGTTCGCGGTGGAACCCAATGACAGCAGCCAGACGGCTGAACTGGGCCTGTCGGAAAAGGGTCGCCACTTCCTTGGTGGGATCATGAAACATGCGAGCGCGCTTGCCGCGATCACCAACCCGACTGTGAACAGCTACAAACGCATCAACGCGCCCCGCACCATGTCCGGCGCCACCTGGGCCCCGAACACCGTTACGTGGACAGGCAACAACCGCACCCATATGGTGCGCGTGCCCGGCCCCGGTCGGTTCGAGTTGCGCCTGCCGGACGGGGCGACGAACCCCTATCTGTTGCAAGCGGTGATTATCGCTGCCGGGCTGGATGGTATTCGCACCGAGGCAGATCCCGGCAAGCGGCATGACATCGACATGTATGCTGAGGGCCACAAGGTGCGTGGCGCGCCCAAACTGCCGCTGAATATGCTGGATGCGCTGCGTGAATACGACAAGGATAAGAGCCTCAAGGCGGCGATGGGTGAAGAATTTTCAGCGTCTTATGTGAAGATGAAGACGCAGGAATGGAATGATTTCACCGCGCATTTCTCGCAGTGGGAAAAGGATAACACGCTCGACATCTGAAGGCAGGCGCGGTTCAGCGCAGCCAGTCCTTGCGCGCGGCAATCGTGGCATACCAGAACAGTGCGGCCCAGACCAAAAGTGCCAAAAGGGTGCTTGGGGTCATGCCAAGCGCGGACGTCGTCTGGATGACTGTCACCACTGTTGCAACCAAAGAGAATGCCAAGACCGGCGCGGCAACACTGCGGCATAGCAGCATCAGGATGCACCCGACCGCGCCGCCAAAAACGGCAAAGCCAAAGGCGAGCGTGGCCCATAACGCGTTCTCCGTTCGTCGTGATGACTTGCCTGAAATCAACAAGATGGGATCGAAAAAGTCACCTGCACAATTTCACTGCTGTGCAAATTAGTTGACTTGCAGGGATGATCGCAGTCGAATTGTTGCGAACCGAAACCAGTCAGGAGAGTCGCACCATGCCCAAACGTATCGCCATCATCGGGGCCGGACCATCAGGGCTGGCGCAGCTGCGCGCGTTCCAATCCGCAAAGCAAAACGGCGACGATATTCCCGAGATCGTCTGCTTTGAAAAACAGGCAAATTGGGGTGGGTTGTGGAATTATACTTGGCGCACGGGCGTCGATCAGTACGGGGAGCCGGTGCATGGGTCGATGTATCGGTATCTGTGGTCAAACGGGCCGAAAGAGGGTCTTGAGTTCGCCGACTACTCTTTTGAGGAACATTTTGGCAAACAGATCGCATCCTACCCTCCGCGTGCGGTTCTGTTTGACTACATTCAGGGCCGCGTCGAGAAGGCGGGCGTGCGCGACTGGATCCGGTTTGAAACAGCGGTGCGCCGGGTCGAATTCGAGGACGGCATGTTCACCGTCACGGTCAAGGACCTGCCTGCGGACAACGAATACAGCGAAACATTCGACCACGTGATCTGCGCCTCGGGCCACTTTTCCACCCCGAATGTGCCGGAATTCCCCGGCTTTGACAGCTTCAAGGGCCGGGTGCTGCACGCCCATGATTTCCGCGACGCGCTTGAGTTCAAGGATCAGGATATCCTGATCGTCGGCACCAGCTATTCGGCCGAGGATATCGGGTCGCAATGTTGGAAATACGGGGCCAATTCGATCACGGTGTCGCATCGGACGGCGGCCATGGGCTACGACTGGCCCGACAACTGGGCCGAGGTGCCGCTGCTGACCCACGTGGATGGCAAGACGGCGCATTTCAAGGATGGCAGCAGCCGCGATGTGGACGCGGTGATCCTGTGCACCGGCTACCAACATCACTTCCCCTTCATGGCCGAGGATTTGCGGCTGAAGACCGCCAACCGGTTGGCGACGGCAGACCTTTATAAAGGGGTGGCGTGGGTGCACAATCCCGCGCTGTTCTATCTGGGGATGCAAGACCAGTGGTTCACCTTCAACATGTTTGACGCGCAGGCGTGGTGGGTGCGCGATGCTGTCATGGGCAAGATCACGATGCCGTCGAAGGCCGAGATGGAGGCTGATGTGGTGGACCGGATTGCGCGCGAGGATGCGGGCGAAGATGACTATGACGCGATCTGGTATCAGGGCGACTACATCAAGGAATTGATCGCCGAAACGGACTATCCCTCATTCGATGTCGAAGGGGCCTGCAAGGCGTTCAAGGAATGGAAAAGCCACAAGAAGCAGGGGATCATGACCTTCCGCGACAATGGGTACACATCCGTTATGACCGGGACGATGGCGCCCAAACATCATACGCCTTGGGTCGATGCGCTGGATGACAGTCTTGAGGTCTATTTGCAGAATTAGGGTTGAGATCCCTAGGGGGGCGGGGCGACGCGCAGAAAGATGAACGTCTGCTGCAGTGCGCCCTTGTCTTTGATCGACACGCCGATGTGCGCCGTGTCCGTTTTGAATGTGCGCAAGTCGTAGCTGTCGGGGTGGTTGACGCCTTGGTCGGTGACGCCGTCAGTATCGAGGCATCGCGCCGTCGCGTCGAGCAATTCGGCGAAGGTATCCGTTGCGGCCCGTGCGCGATAGCCGAAAGGCCACCGGCAGTTGAGAGCGCGCGCGCCCATCAGATCCTGCGATACGGAGCACGTGCCAGCCGCACCAGATGGAAGGGCAATTTCGGTGACACTGCCGTTTGCAAGCGCGGTCAGATCAGCACAATACGTATCCGCATGGACGGCAGTAGCGCCAAGCATCATGGTGAATGCACAGCGGATCACCGATTGACCAACTGTTCGCCCTCGACCAGTTCAAACGGCGTGGGCGGTGTTTTCTTGCTGACCCAGTAGAACGTGCCTGCCCATTCCATCACGAACCACCCCTCCCAATCGGCATCTCGGGGCCAGATGCTTTGGTATTCATCCTTTTCCGCGTCGATGCGCCATTCACCGCGGGCCGAGCGTGCGCCTTGCTGTGCATAGATCGTGGTTCCGTCCGCATCGAAATACTGCCGATAGGATGCACCGTCCCATTTGCCGATGGCGGTATTGCCGGACAACAGCGCGTCGATCTCGTGCGCTTGCAGTTTCACCGATTGAGCGTGAGCGGGCAGGGCGAGGGTCAAAAGGCCGACCAGAAAAGCGCGGCGGATCATGAGCGGGGCCGCTCCTTTTTCGGGTCGTAATGGGCAAAGGGGACAATCTCGGCGGGCAGCCGTTTCTGGTGGCCGTCGAGCTTGCCGATCTCGACCTGCGTGCCGATATCCGCGTGGGCCACGTCGATGCGGGCGAGCGCAATGTTCTTGTCGAGCAATGGCGAGCGCATCGACGACGTCACCTCCCCGATTTGCGCGCGTCCGATATGGATGCAATCGCCGTGATCGACCTGCACATTGCTGTCGACATGGAGGCCAACAAGTTTGCGGCTTGGGTGTTCCTTGCGCCTGATCAGAGCGTCGCGACCGATGAAATCGTCGGGCTTGGATTTGAGCGGGACGGTAAACCCGATACCCGCCTCGAACGGGTCGGTCTGGTCGGAAAAGTCATACCCGGCAAAGATCAGCCCCGCCTCGATCCGCACCATATCGAGCGCCTCAAGCCCCATGGGGCGCAGGCCGTGATCCTGACCCGCCTCCCAGATCGCATCAAAAATTTCAGGCGCATCCTTGGGGTGGCACATAACCTCGTATCCCAACTCACCCGTATAGCCGGTGCGCGAGACAACAAAGGGCGTGCCGCTTTCGTTCATCAGCCGTGCGGGCGTAAAGCGGAACCAGCCAAGCTGGTCGAACTCGGGATTGTGTGGCGCGGTCCACACGATCTTGCGCAGCAGATCGCGGCTTTCCGGGCCTTGCACGGCGACATTGTGCAGCTGGTCGGTGGAGGAGCGGACCAGTACTTTCAGCCCCAGTTTGTCCGCCTGCTCGCGCAGCCATTCGCCGCCATAGTCATTGCCGCCGATCCAGCGGAAGTTGTCCTTGCCCAACCGGAACACGGTGCCGTCGTCAATCATGCCGCCATGTTCATAGCACATCGCGGTATAAACGACGCCGCCCACCGCCAGCGTCTTCATATTGCGGGTGAACACGTATTGGCACAGCGCCTCGGCGTCCGGGCCGGTGATCTCGAACTTGCGCAGAGGGGACAGGTCCATGATCGCTGCCTTTTGGCGGCAGGCCCAGTATTCTTCAATCGGGCCAGCCTCGGCAAAGCAGTTGGCCAGCCAGTAGCCATTATATTCGACAAAGTTGCGGGTGTGCTTGGCAAAACTGTCGTGAAAGGCGGTTTGTTTGGTCATTTTGGGGTCCGCATCAGGGGTGGGCCGGTAGGCGGCGCTGCGTTGAAAGGTCTCGCGCCCGCTATAGGTGCGCACGTGGATGTCGGTGGGGTTCCAGCCGTTGGCCGCCGTGGTGTCATCCGGGCAGGCGGATGAGACGCAGACGATGTCGGTCAGTGCGCGCAATAGCACGTAGTCGCCGGGCCGCGACCACGGTTCGTCCGAATACAACACACCGTGTTCGTCGAGATAAGTGTTGAAGAAGAAGTTGATCGCCATCCAGCCGGGGCGGCCTGTGACGTTGAACTTTGACAGGGCGGTGTTGAAATTTTCCGAGCAGTTGATGTGCCCGGGATAGCCGATGTCGTCATAATATTTCGCCGAGCAGGCCAGCGCAAAGGCATCATGTCGCCCGCATGTGTCCTGCACCACCTCGACCAGCGGCAGCATTTCCTGATCGTAGTATTTCGCGTGCAGCCCCGGCATGGGATAGGCGTGGCCCATCAGCGTGCGGGTGGTTGTCACATCCAGCGCGTGTTCGATCCCTTTGTCGAGCTTGCGCGCCGAGAAGCATTCAAAATCCGTACACTGGCGGCCATCCACATCGATGATCTGGATGTAGTCGCCTGCTTTAACGAAAAACGCCTCGGCTGTTTGCGTGTGGACGCGGATGTCGGCCACAGGGTCGGCCAGCGGGTCGGGCAATTCGAACTTGACGTGGCTTTTGATCGTGGCCCGCTTGATCATCACGGTCAGTGGAGTGACAGTGTTCTGCGCCTCGAAATCCATGGCCCCGCCGGGGGCGGCAATGATCAGAGCGCCATCACGCACAACGCGCATCGCCTGTTCTGCGCCAGCGCGGGTGGCGTCATCAAACAGACGCACAGCACGGGCCGCCGCGATATCCACTTTGCGCGCATCAAGGCCCATGCGCAGCCCACGTAGTGACCGGTCGTCGCCGTCAAGCAGGGCGCGCAATCCATCTGCGGGCGCGTCGGCGGACTGATCGAGCAGGCCTTGATCCGCGCGCCCTTGCGCGTCAGCCCCGATAACCTCGCAGACCTGCCCGCCCTCGTCATTGATGATCGTCACCTGATCACCCGCTTCGACCGGAACAAGTACCGCGCCGCCCCCTTGCACCACATAGCGTTCGGTGCCGCGCGGCATCGAAAACTGCGCAGGCTCAACGATCCGGCTGGGTCGCGGCGGGCCGGGCCTGACGTTTGGATAGGGGGAGTCGAGCATCTTGGCCTCCGAACGCTGCACGAATTTGCACTAGCGGAAAAAAAATTTAACTGTGAGAATACTCGGGACGTACATTCGCTGCAAACAAAAGGGGCATCGCCGCGTGAGAAAATCAATCCTTTCTGCGCGGTCCGGCCCGTGGGTGCACTGACTCTTGGGCTGATCGCGGCCCTGTGCTGGGGCGTGCATGACACGCTAGTGCGCTACATTTCGCAGCGGGTCGGCGTGTTTCAATCCCTATTTCCCGTTCTCGTGAGTGGATGCGTCGCGACCGGGTGTCTTGCAATTGCCCTCGGTGTGGGCGGCCTTGAAGGGCGCGCGGGCGCTTATGCAGCGGCGTCGGGCGTCGTGTTCGGGTTGACCGGGCTGGCGTTCTACCGCGCGCTGGCCATCGCACCGGTCCGGGTGGTCGCGCCCATTGTCGCGGCTTTTCCCATCCTGTCGGTGGGATGGGCGGTCGTGAACGGGCAGGACGTCACGGCGCTGCAGTGGATTGCGGTGCTGGTCGTGGTGGGAGGATGCGGGTTCGTTGCGGCAACATCCAAAGACGCGGACGGCGCTGGCGCGCAACCTGCCGCCATCCTGTGGTCGGTCGCGGCGGCCATTGGCTTTGCCGTGTCCTTTGCCTTGGGCCAGTTGTCGGTCGAGGGCGGGGCAGAGATGACCGCAATCGCGGTGGCGCGCATCGGCGCTGTCGCGATTGTCGGTGTGCTGGCATTGATGTGGCGTCAGCCCGTGATACCACACCTCTCGGCCCTGCCGGTCCTCATGGTGATGGGGGCGCTGGATGCCATTGCCATCGGGGCAGTGATGCTGGCCGGATCCTACGCTTATCACGCTTTTGCCTCGGTTGCGGCCTCGACCTTTGGTGTGTTAACAATCATCATGGCCGCCGTGTTTCTGCGTGAAGCGGTGGCGCGCATCCAGTGGATTGGAATGCTGATCGTCTTTGCAGCGATTGGCTATCTGGCCGTCTGACGCCCTTCGTAGGTGAGCAACTGAATGCTTTTGCGCGACCGCATCTGAGAGGGTGTTGCGCCATATTCCCCTTTGACCGCCTTGGCCATCGTCGTGCACGAGCCAAAGCCACAGGCTATGGCAATGTCGATCATGGGCAGCAGCGACTCTTCGATCATCGTGCGGGCGCGCTTGACCCGCAGGCGTTTGTAAAAGCGGGCAGGGGTATCATCGAAAGTCGCGCGGAACACCCGTTCAAGATGCCGGGTCGAGATCCTGACGCGCGCTGTGATCTCGTCCATGGACAAGGGATCGTTCACCGTGTCCTCCATTAAACGGATGACTTCGGTCAGGCGCGCGTCGAACAGACCCTCGTTGTCAGCCATGCATTTGGGTTGCTCGGCATCGCTTTTGCGGATGGTCTGCAGCAGCAGGTGATTTCCCAGTTCCGCTACCTGCGGGCCAGTCAGGTGCGGCGCAATCAGGCCGACCATGAGTTCAAGCGTTGCACCGGCGCCCGCTGCCGTGATGATCCCGTCAGAGTTTTCGCTGAGATGCGTAGTCAGTTTCGGGTGATAGCCCGTTTCGACCAGCGCAGTCACGTCGCGCCAGTGGGTGGTAACACGGCCTGCCGGCAGCTTGGTCGCCTGGATATAGGCCGTAGCGGCGTCAGATAGCAGCACGACCGTGCGGGCCTTTCGCTGCATGGCGCGGGCCCGTGGCAACCATGCGCCGATGATCGCGCCTTTGCCCCCCACAACAACCATCATATCGGCCAATCGGTGATCCGTGATGGCGGGTTCGGCGCGCACAAGAGCGCCCTGATCACCCGTGATGATCCCAGGCGCGTCTGTGGTGTAGCGCCAGGAAAACTGATCACGGCCCAGAAGTGTGTTGGCGGTGGCCAGCACGTGGGTGATAGAAGTCAGTTCAAGCCCGCTGAACCCTTTGGACACGTGAATTTCGATCACTCGCGATCGCGCTTGGGTGTCTATCGCGGCGGCGACGTCGAAACGGTTGTGCGGTTTTCCGATCTTAGTCCATCCATCCTGCGGCGACCTGGCGCTGGTGTGCCAGCGTTGCATTGCGCATCAGGATCGCCATGGTAACAGACCCCACGCCACCCGGCACGGGAGTGACCCAGCTTGCAATTTCGGCTACCGCGCCTGTGTCTACATCGCCCACGATCTGGGGCGGGCCGTCTGGTCCGTCGATCTGGTTGATGCCGATATCGATCACCGCCGCGCCCGGTTTAATCATATCGGGGCTAAGGAAGTGCGGGATGCCCATGGCCACCACCCCAACGTCCGCCCGCCGCGAGTGCATGGCCACTGACCGCGTCACATGGTGGTAGACGGTGACAGTGGCCCCTTCGGCCATCAACATCATGGCGGCAGGTTTGCCGACGATTTCCGAGTGGCCGATCATGATCACTTCGAGCCCTTTGAAGTCGAGGCCGGTTTCCTTGATCAATTCCACGCTGGCGGCGGCGGTGCAGGGGGCGAGCGCCACGTTAGAGTAAACGATGCTGCCGATGGAGGCGGGGTTCATGCCCTCGACATCCTTGAGCGGGTGGATGGCCGATTGCAGCGAGCGCAGGTTGATGTGGTCGGGCACTGGGCGTTGCAGAATGATGCCCAGAACGTGGCGATCATCATTCATGGCCTGGATGCGGGCCTTGGCCTCGTCCTGCGTGATGTCGCCGGGCCAGAAGCGGGTTTCAAAAGGCAGTTTTGCGCTCGCCGCCCCGCGCTCCTGATTGCGCACATATACTTCGATTTCGGGCACGTCGCCTATAGAGACCGAAACAAGGCAGCCCCTTGGGCCGTTGGTTTCGATAAATGCCCGGCACTGATCAAGGATCCGTCCGGCGACGCGGCGACCATCGATACGGTTGTGGCTTTGAGTGTTGTCTTTCACGCGGTGTACAGCTTTGTGATGGCTATGTGTGTCTGCGGGACCGTTACAAGCTATTTCATAAAATACAACTTTTTTTCCTATGGGTGCATAAACTCTTCCGCTTGATGGGTTGAGAATCGTGAGCCCGTTGATTTTGAAGTGCGACACCAAGCGTCCAATGCTCCTTCGAAAAGCTACGCCGCCGCTAGCCGATGTGGGTTAGGATCACCGGAATTGCCTGTCCGAGATCCCCTGTTCAGAGGCATAGGAAATTGAGCGATTTTTTTCTTTGAAGTACGGGCGGGAATCGGAAGTTCGCTGCAAGCGCAGCCAGCAAAGCAGGGGTTCGCAATACCGGACTTTCGTGAGCCTTAAGTTCGATGGACTTTTTGCTAATGCTGTCTGTGGCTCAGATTTCTCAAGTAGTCGAAGACTCCGCAAACAACGCACAAAAGAAAGAGCACTGCTAGAAATACGGAGGCGACTAGCGGGCTTTGCTCGGGGTTGGCGGTGAAGTTCCAAAAGAAAGGGAAGGGAGCAGTACGCCCATCTACGAAAAAGAAGTAGCTGACGCCGAAGTGTGAGCCGTACAGAATTGTGGCAAGTAGCGCCATTGAGAACGCTCTTCCGTACCGGTGCTGGTGGTCGAAGTACATCGCCAAGCCAACCACGATAGCTGCAGCTAGCGCACTCAGCGATAGTAATTGGCCGGTAGTCAGGTCTGTAAAGTTCCAGAACAGCAACGCAGATATCAGAAAGCTACCACATCCGGTCAGTAGTGGTTTGACAACTTTGGCCAAGAACGGTTGCTCCAGATTTTGCGCAATTTTCCTGCGGTTCATGTTGCTGATGAGCTTCTTAAGCGCGGAAGCAAAATTCGGATTACTGTCTCTGATCTCACGAAACACGCGCCCTGGAAGAACACGTGTTCTCAGTCTGTTTGAACTTGCAATCACAGATGCAGTTCTGGGTTGGCCAGGTTCGTCTGCTGCCAACTCTCCGACTGTGGAAGGTGTGCTGAGCTTATCCAGCCTACCTTTACCTTTTCGGATTACCTCCACTTCGCCAAAAAGAAGAAAATACACATCGTCAGCCTGTTCGCCCTCACCAATTAGCCGATTACCCTTACTGAAGGTGTGGACTTCCGATTCATCCAGAATTTGCTGCGCTATTTCTTCGTCTCCAGCAATGAGTTCGTTGCGCTTCAGCGTTTCCAAGTCCCGCTCAATATCGTCAGCGGCAAGAGTAGAATTGGCCTGAACTTCTGGAGGTTGTGTTAGCTTCTTCGACGCAAACATTCCTCAACCTCCTTGGAATTCAAGACCTCCAGCTGGAAGCTACTTACATTGCGCATCATGCCGTCATCGTCTCGATCGTAGGGATTGAAGCCGTATTGACGCAGTACGTAGAAGAGCATCGCCTTTGTTGTCGGAACTTCTAGGGTCCCGCACTCCATTTCATATTCATGCTCAAGCTGCTTTCTGCGCCATTCATTGAGAGTGGTTGCCGCTGACAACTTCACCGTGATTTCTTCATCCCAATCATCATCGGGCGGTATGGCCTGATCAGGCTTGGCTAACACCTTTGGAGTCGCCATGCGCGTCAGTACAAAATCGGAGAAGCGCTTTTTCTCGAAGTCGTAGGCTCTGACGTGCCAGCGATGCCCGTCACTGACCAGTGCGGTTGGAACCAGCGTGCGCTCGCTGTCTATGCCGGAACTGATGGATGCATAGACGCAATGTAATGCTGAACTAGTCGTTATCGCTTGAACCACTGTTCGAACAATCCGTTTGTCGAGAGGACGTGAAGACACCGACACCGTCGAAACTTCCGGAAGCTCTTTAATCCAAATTTCTTCCTTGGTTCTGAAGCCTCTAGAGAACATCTCAAGATGCATGAAATATTCAGATGCTTCGCCTGAAATCAGTTTGGGTTTAAAGCCTGGACTAGTGACGTACGCACGTTCCCTTGGGTCATACTGCATGTTTCCAGGGCAGCCGTCCAAATAGTTGGTCAGATCATTCGTGGCTTGCTGCGGCGAAATTCCAAACTGATTCTGCAGTTGTGGGCGACCAACGTGCCCACTCCAATTGAGGCAAAACTCGATGAACTCGAAACGTCGTTTGATGCTTGTTTTTAGGTCTTTGAATGGGTTCAAGGCGGTTTCCTCCCGTTGTACCAGATTGTAGCACCTTGACAAAAATTACTGAAGTCCTATTTTCTGTGGTAGACATACTAAATCTTACCGCCTTGTGCTGCGCGAGGTGTCATGAATAGGAGCTGCCATGCCTTGGCGACACAATGTTGCGCAGAAGCGCATAACAAAGCTCATTGATGAAGCGCCCGCTATCGAAGTCCAGAAGTTCCATGAGGACTACCTTCCCCAATTCTTGGAGAGACGCAAAGCGCTGCTAGCGGAGGGTCATCAGGGAACTCCTCCGCTCTATGAGCTGCCCAAGGGTCGCGCCGTCGTTGTGGACGCGGTGCATGTCTATGTGACTTTGGTGAACTACGACGACTACCGAATGGAAGAGCACAGGGAAACGGAAGCATCGCATGCGAAGGCGCTGAAGTTCTTACATCTGCACTATAGTGCTTGCGACCGTGCGATGGAGTTCAGCCCCGCTCAGAGGGTGGATTTTCATGGCGGCCGGATGCATGCTGTCGTTGTCGCGGAAGGGGAAAACGGCGTCACTGAGGAAACTGTGTCAAACGCCTTGGCCTTCGTACGAGACCTTCGTTATGTCGCTGAGCAGGCTAACAAAGAACTCGCAGATGGTGAATTTGAAGCGCGTTTCCGTATCGGAGTAGATGCAGGGCGCTGCGTTGCGATCAACAATGGGACCGGGCACGAGCAGGAGCCTATGTTCCTGGGCAGTCCAGCGAACCATGCAGCCAAGCTAGCAGATGGTGACGAACCGGGCATCTATCTTTCAAATCGCGTGAGGGCTGCAATAGGCCAAGCTGAACTTAGTTCGAGCTTCGAATCCCTGCTCCAGTTGGACGAGGCGACCTATGGGCGTCTTGTCGCATCAAGGGATGTCCGTGAGGGCATCGAGCTCGGCTTCGATCAGATGCCGCGCTCACTTGACGGGGTAATCAATGAATGGCGGACGGCCATCCAAGCACGTTCAGTGCCCGATCCGACCAATCCGAATTTTGTATTTCACTACAAGCGCCCGCCGCTTGCTGAGATTAAGTTCGAGGACATCTCTCCGAGCAAGTCGATTAGGATGCCGCTTGCATCAATCTATGCTGACCTGTCGGGATTCACGGACTACATCGACCGTGCTATCGCGCTTGGCATGATCGCCGATGCCGTCAAAGCCCTGCATGTGTTCCGAGAAGAGTTCCAAAACGTCGTTCATGATGACTTTGGCGGCCGCAAAGTGCGTTTCATTGGAGACTGCATTCATGCATTGCATGCGGAAGGTGATCACCGCGAGACAAGCTCTGAAGAAACCATAATGGAAGCAGCCAAGTGTGCTGGCGCAATCCGGTCTTCGTTTGAGCTGTGCAAGTCGGCTTTGATGGGCGTGAATGAATTGGGATTGGCCATTGGTGTTGAGTACGGTCAGACGCCTATCTCCAAGATCGGAATACAAGGTGACCGCTCGGTTCGTGTTGCATCAAGCAAGACCACGAGCGTCTCTGAAGCTATGCAAAAATCCTGTGATCATAACGAAACGCGTTTTGGACCAGAGGTGCTCAAACTTGCTCCTGTGGCTTTGAACGATCTGATTTCCAGTGACGGGATGGCCGGGGACCTTCAGTTTGACGATGTCAGCACAGCCGTAAGTGCTCCGGCAGTCGCGGAAGTTGCCGCACCATACGCGCGAGCCCACGCACCTTCGGTTGTTACGGATACGCGCGCGCACTTTGAGAAGAAATGAACTCGCTTGATGAACTACTCCAACAGGTACCCGAATGGGTTGAAGTCGAGTCCAGAAAATCAAAAAAGGCAGTAATCAGGGCTACCTGTGTTCGCGATAGCGGAGCGCTTGGTGACGTTTATTCACTCGCAGTCGAGCAATTGGCTTCTGATCGAATAAAAATCTATGAGACCAAGGCCGAACAGAAGTTGCCGAAGTGTTGCGTCGAGCGTCACATCAATTCCGACTCTAGCTTCTGCTTACATTTGGACTCCTCGAAGCCAGTTGGTAGCCCAAAAGCCGCGCGCGATTGGTGGAATAGTCTGGCGAGATATCTTTCCAATCAAGAGTACGCAGCCAGATTTGGTCGTTGGCCGATCAATCAAGGCTTAAGCCACGGAGATGCGGCTACCACTCAAGTTGAAATGGAACGCCTGGCAGACACTGTTGGTTGGAGAGACGAAGTTTTAAGCTCGATCTTTCGAGGGACGGGATTTCTACACGATGCGCCGCTTCGGTTAAGCAAGGACAAATCAAGATTTGTGAACCTGAGAACACCTTGCCCTCGCGGATGCAAGAGGCTTCATTTTCCATACCGCAAGAGATCCTGTGAACGTCACGAGTGCAAAACCGATTGCCAAAGAGACCATCACCCAATCTTACGCGCAAGTTGCCCGAACCGGGACGTTATTGAGAGGCTTAATCGTCTTGAAATCAAACGCCGATCCCAAGAACGGGAGTTACTGAACGATCTCAAGCAGTCAAAAACGTCGTGTTGCGGGACCATGAAGGACTGTCCTTTGGCTTAGCCGTGGTCTGAGCAGGCTGTCTCTCAGCAAGACTGGGGCGGTGAGTTTTGCTTGAAATGTGGCGCCTCGAAGCGCGATTGCGCCGCAGTACGCTAAAGAATCTGAACATGGGCATCGTATCAGCCGAATTTTCATCCTATGTTGGTTGAAAGAGAGATCAAGGAGCGGATACCTAGTGCAGATCCAATGCAACCATAGGCAAGACGGAGAGTGCATCCCAAGGTGGGTTTGCGCACCGACTTTGATGCATATGGCTGATGCAACACCAACTTTGCGCTCCGATGAAGACCTCCGTCTGAGAGATCGCGTTGCGAATGCGCTCTTGCAGACTGTGCCTCTAAAGCGATTGGAGGGCATTGGGTTTTTAGGAGCGATCGACTACGCAAAAAAAGGGTCGGGTCGACAGCCCCATCGGCGTCGCCACAACCGCAAAGAGCATTCGATTGGTGTGGCGAAGCTAGCTGAAACCTATGCCCTTGAAGTTGAGATAGAAGAAAGAGATCGCAAGACACTTGTATGCGCCGCGTTGCTCCACGATATCGGACACGGCCCGCTGTCTCATACTTTAGAACCAGTTTTTGAAGAACGATTTGGGATAAACCATCACCGGACAACCCGAGACATTGTCAAAGGCTCCACCCGATTTGGGTCGCAGATTCTCGACATCTTGAAGGAGTTCGAAGTTGATCCCGATGACGTGCTTGCTTTGATCGAAGGGCAACATGATGGAAAGCAAGCCTTTTTGTTCTCTGCGCCGATCAATATCGACACGCTCGAAGGTATTACGCGATGTCGGGCATTCGTAGGTCCGAGGTCCGCCTTTGGAAGTGCAAGCGCTGCAGTCAGGCGTTGGGCCACATCAGGTCGACTGCCCCAGAATGACTTCGATGATTTTTGGTCGTTAAAGAACAGTGTCTACAATCTGGTGATCAATGCTCCGCTTGGCCGACTGCTTGATACGGTCGCTCAGTCCTATATGGCGGCCAACATCGACAGATTTGGGCCAGACGATTTTCTGAAGACCGAGAGAAGCTTTAGGGCTTCGCATGCGGAACTCTTTTCCTATTTGAATATCGTAGTCAACGACGAGGACGATTTACGGTCGCGGTTGCCGAAATCTTGGTTGGCCGTTGATGTCAAAATTAATGATCGTAAGTTCTTCGTGGACGAAAGCGTCGAACTTGCTGGTCCCCATCAAATCGACGCACGATACAAGCAGACCCGCTCTCGCTATTCCGTGAAGCTCGAAGACCTCATTCAGGGATAGTTCGATGAAGAGTGGTGATACGTCGCCGATTTTAGCGGCTTGCAAAACCGAGTCCGAGCGCCAACTGAGTCAAATGCGGAAAATCGCAACGGACATGTTTGGAGAGCACCCGAACTATCTCTTCGGCGTAAACGGAAGTGTCGCCCGGCGGGAGTGCACAAGTGGTTCGGATGTAGACCTTTTTTTCTTGATCAATGGCAAAGTCACTATTTCTGACGCGCGCAAGGCGCAGGATGCTTATCGGTCAAAGCTGAAGGATGTAGGGCTTGTTATGCCTGCTAATGGGGGCGTTTTTGAAAACCCGTTGAAGATCAACAATCTCCTTAGGACCATTGGGGGAGACGAGGACACCAACGAGTTCATCACACGTCGCATGTTATTTCTGCTCGAAGGTGAGTGGACCTTCAATCGACAGCTGTTCGAGCAGACGCGCACCCGATTGATTGAGCGCTACGTCGCAGACGACTTAGGCGATCACAAGTTAAGCCTCTTTCTTTTGAATGACGTGATCAGGTACTGGCGCACGATCTGTGTGGATTTCGAGCATAAGACGGCGGCGGCAGACAAGCCGAGAGCAATCCGCCTCATTAAGCTGCGGTTTTCCCGCATGCTTCTTTACCTGGGAGGGGTCGCAGCGGTCAGCCAAACGAAAGGACTTGAAGTCGCTGAGAAGCGTCAGAGGCTTGAAGAGCTTTTTGCAATGTCGACGATCGCGCGCTTGCAGGCAATTTTTGGCCCGGCAATAGAAAAGCCGCTTGCGCGATACGGCCGGTTTCTTGCGCAACTCGATGACGCGGACATCCGTACGCAGCTCAAGCTACCAGGCGAACAGGGTTTGCAAACCGCCGCCTATCAGGGCCTGTCCGACGAGGCGCGCGAGTTCAAAAAAGACCTGCTCGACATGTTGATGGATGGGCTTGGAGCAGAGCACGATGTCGTCAAAGCGCTCCTGCTTTAAGCTGAGAGCATGGATCAAAGCTCTGCGTTGAAGATGCCGATATCGCTAGTTTTCCTCAGGCATGCCAGGACGCCTTGGAACAGTGATGGGCTGACGATGGGACAGTCGGACATCCCGCTTTCTGATCTCGGAAAAACGGAAGCGGACCTGGCGGCGACTGCCTTGCAAGAGTATCCGATTGACATGATCGTATGCAGCCCGCTGACTAGATGCCTAATGACGATTGCGCCGTTTCGCGCAACTGGCGATCATGAGTTCGTCTTAGAGCCCAAATTGGCTGAACGAGCTTGGGGCGTTTATGAAGGTGTCCCAAAATCGCAACGAGGTGTCGAGAAAGACCCTGAACTTGGTGAGACGGAGGGTGAATTCCGGCGTCGCGTCACTGAAGCTCTAAGCGCGCTACCAATCGAGAGAAACATCCTCTTGGTCTCACATTCCGGAGTTTTTCGCGAAATCTGCAACCTCGGTTACATTCCTAGTGTAGCTCATGCGAAGCTTCCGCACGCAATTCCTCTAGCTCTTAGTCGTGTTGCAGCGAATGTCCGCAATCTGGGCTGCACGCACAGCAATTGAAGGCTATCATCAACGGCAGCATTGGGCCGCTCGTATCACCAGCCAAAGCCAGAATTGAACAGATGCTACACCCCATCCGATGATCGTCCAGCGCCTGTCCCTCGAACTAATCGTGGGAGTAGGTACGCGCCGACACGTTGCCTTCCAACATGGAAGGGAGAATTAGCGTGTTGTCGTATGCGGCAATATCGGCAAGCCCGGCAGGGTACTCTGCCACGACCGTATGAGTGCCATCCGCGCCGACCTCGAAGAGCTGTCCCGTGATCCAGTCGCTGACCAACAGCGTGTCACCGATCCGCACAATGCCGTCGAGGTTTCCAAGGCGCGGAACGATGGTACTGATCGATTGGGTCTCAAGATCTACCGAAAGCAAAGCGCCCGGTATTTCCGTCGAGAAGTCGTCGCGCAACCCTTGTCCCCAAGACCCGATGACAAGCCGCTCTTCATCCAAGAAAAGGCCATTCGGATGCGCCAATGCCTCCTCTTCAAGCCAGACGGTCATGTCGCCTGCCTGATAGTGCCAGATTTGATTGCCCATCAAGTCGCTGACATAAGCCTGTTCGCCATCGGACGTAATATCATTGAGGAACACCGCGCCCCCGACATCCAGGCTGCGCAAAAGAGTTCCCGCCGCCAAGTCGATCTCGTGCAAACGTGTGAGATCGGCGACAAGAAGCGTTTCCCCTACAATCGCCATGCCTTTGGGCGCATCCAGCCCCGTGATCCAGCTTGGGTCTAAAATCTCGCCATCCAGCGACAGCAAGGCCAAGTGCCCGTTTCCGTCCGCTTCGCCGGGGTGCCCGTGGATGACGCTGACGATGATACGGTCGTGCGTTGCGTCGAAAACCGCACTTTCGGGCATATCGAACGGACCAGCAGTCCAACTTGCCGGATCGGCATGCAAAGACGAGGTCAGACCGATCAGAACAGTCGCGATAGATGTTGAGGCGCGGCTCATGGGTTACTCCTTCTTTCGTAAGGTAACCTCTAGTTTTTAGATACGTGTATCGCAATTCGTCTCTTTCTGGTATCTAAATACGATACCTTTTGTTTCCTTTAGCATTGCGAGGCCATCATGCAGGCGGAACTTTTCGAGCTACTGAAATCTGTCCTGAAAGCGCGCAGGATGACTTATGCCACCTTGGCCGAGCTGTTGGCATTGTCGGAGCCAACCATCAAACGCATCTTTTCGGAGCGGGACTGCAAGCTCAGCCGCATGAACGAGATTTGCGCCGCACTTGGCCTGACGCTTGATGATCTGGTAGCGGAGTCAAATCGCGTCGAGGTGCGGCCAACCCGGCTTACGGACAGCCAGGAGGCAAGACTCGCTGAGGACCGCCCAGCCTTCAACCTGTTTCTTTTGCTTCTGGATGGCATGACGATTGAAGCGATCCATGAACACTATCAGCTAGAGAAGCAGAGGATCTTCAAACTGGGCATGACGCTGGAAAAGATCGGGCTTGCCGAGGTCATGCCGGGCAACCGCATCCGACTGACCGTGCAAAGCCCAGTCGAGTTTCGTCGCGAAGGCCCTCTCCATCAGGCCCTTGTGACGTTGAACATCGCGTTTCTCCGCAGCACCTATCTTGCACAGGATACGGAACACTCGGCCTACCTGACCCAAACTCGCCGCACAACGCACCAGACAGCTCAGCACATTCTCTCGCGTCTTCGTGATGTCCAGATCGAATTGTCGAGCCTCGCCCGAAGAGATCAACTCACCCAACCTGATGATGCGCTCAGAAGCTTCAAGGTGGGCATTGCGCTCTCACCTATCGTGTTTTCCGAACTGCTTTCGCTGGAAGAAGAAGGCCCGTAGTGCCGAAGCCCATAGGTTTTTAACAACTGTCTGACGTCAGCACCAATGGGACAGATTAGGGCGATTTGATAAGAGAGGTTTTCGGGCACATCGTAACCACCAAGGAGTGGAGATTAGACAGAAACCCGGAGCACGAAAGAGCCTCGGCGAGAAGGTCTTTCGAGACATCCGTCGTGCTACCCGCAAACAGTATTCGGCGGAAGAGAAGATCCAGATCGCGCTGGACGGCCTGAAGGGCGAGGCTAGCATTGCCGAGTTGTGCCGCCGTGAGGGTATCGCGCAGAGCCTATATTACAGTTGGTCCACCGAGTTCCTCGAAGCGGGCAAGAAGCGCCTGGCCGGTGACACGGCGCGTGCGGCGACATCGACTGAAGTCAAAGACTTGCGGCGGGAATCCCGTGATTTGAAAGAGGTCGTCGCTGAACAAGCCTTAGAGCTGCCGCTGCTCAAAAAAAGCATGATCACGGATGGGGACGACTACGACTGAGGTACACCATCGCTGCTTTTTAGTGCCTCCCGATAGGTCGGTCGAAAAACGGCTGTGTCACTTGGGAGTGGGCAAAAGTTGGGGGTGTTCGGTTAAGCTACAGGAGTTTTTCAATTACTGGAGGCTGACATGGATGTTCGGATTACCGTGGAGACAAGTTCCGAGACTGGAGAGAAGCGGACGGAAGAGCTTCTTCATCTCAATCTAGCCGACAAGTGTCATAGCCATTTGGGGCTCCGGCTCGAACAAGCGAAAGCACTTCTGGTGCAACTCCAAGGATCAATTCTACGACACCAGATGGAAGAAATTTCTGCGGCGAGCCGGACCTGCCCCTGCTGTGGTCGCACCAGACCCGTTCACGATTACCGGACCAGAGTGCTCGACACGCTCTTTGGCAGGTTTCGGTTGAGGGTCCTTCGGCGTCGCAAATGTTCTTGTCGCTTGGGAGAAGGCGACGCCCTCTCACCCTTTGCACAGGTCCTCCGTGACCGCGCGACACCTGACTTGAGGATGCTTCAGGCCGAGCTCGGTGCCCGCCATTCGTTTCGGGAAGCTGCCCGGATCTTGGAGACGTTTCTGCCCTGCGCTCGGCAACACAATACGACCGTGCGGAACCGCCTCGACATAGTCGCGAAAGACATCACCGACGCAAAGCCGCCGGTGAGCAAAACCCTCTCCTCACAACCTTTAACCGTGTTCATTGACGGAGCTCACATTCGGTGCAGGCCAGAGTATCAGAAACGGCATCTCGATGTTGTGGTAGGCAAGATTGAAACCCACGACATGTGCCGCCGCTTCGGTCTTGCGCCACAAGCTGCGACTTCGTCTTCCAATCAACTTCGGCGCGATTTGGACGCCCTCGGCTGGGACGGTCGGCGACCCGTCACCGTGATTTCGGACGGGGAGGCCGCGCTCCCGAATCTCATTCGCGGGGCAACCAAAGGAAAGATACGACACATCCTCGATTGGTGGCATATCTCGATGCGGGTTCAGCATGTGCAGAACGCCATCAAGGGCCTCGTGCAGAGGAAGGACTTCCCGGGAACAACCGCTCTTCTTATGACCCCCGTCGAGACATTGAGATGGAACCTTTGGCACGGAGAAATTCAGGTTGCCGCGACCCATCTTCAATGGCTGATCGTCGATTGCGCGAGGCTTGCAAAATTCGAAACCGCGTTTCGAGACCAAGCACAGAAAGCGCTCGCCCGCTGCCATGATCTGTATAGCTATCTAGCCAACAACCTCGGCTCGCTCGTCGACTATGGTCGAAGGTATCGACGGGGCCTGCCGATCTCAACTTCTCGCGCCGAAGGGTGTGTCGACGACATCGCAAACGCACGCATGAGCAAACGTAGTCGTATGAGATGGTCGCCACGCGGAGCCCACAATGTGGCCGTCACCAGAGCCGCTGTTCTCGATGGGCGTCTGTCAGTCTCCAATCATAGGATCGCTGCATAACACCCCCAGCTTTTGCCCACTCCCTAAGTCCAGCCTCAATTATCAAAGTAAGTGCTAATTCGCATATTTAAGTGAAAAGCTAAGATGTTGAAATTGCGTAGAACAAATTATCAGCTTTAAGAGCTAAGTCACATCATAATCGCGGTGGCTGTTTGCCGGATAGAAGGTGACGCGAGCTCACCAATCTGGAGTAATAATCGGATGCTTCACTTCATCAAAACTTTCATATCGGTGGTGGCGATTGCGGGCATGCTTTGGAGTCCCACGCCGAGGGCTGCCTCTGCCGAGGACGCTGCCCCAAATCCCGCATCGCCTGCTGTCGATCTGATGTGGAACCGAACGGGGCTGGCGGCGATCTTTCTGTTGCTGGTCAAGTCGCCGCAGAGGCGGGACTATGTCCTGACGTTGATTGACAGAAAGACCGGCGCGAAGGCTTTGACAGCTTAAGTGGAGGATGGCGCGCTGTTTCCAGGTGCTGGTGCCGCCGGGCCGCTTTCGTGTGCGCTTCGCTGCACGTCGGGTCTGGGGGGGCGATGAGAAACGCTTTGGTCCGGGCGCGCTAACTGAGCGGTTTGAGTTGGAAGCGCCGCTCATCTTCGAAGTCCGCGACCCGGGCATCAAGGCCGGGCATATCATCGACCTGTCCATGGCGGCGATCGGGCAGATAGCGCAGACGTTGGCGCTTTTGGTATGTCAGACTAATCGATCGAACGTCTTCCGCTTGCCCGTTGGTCGTGAGATCGATCTTGCGTTCCCGAATGTGGAGAGTCGGCATTTGATCCCATCCTGGCGCGGGCAGTTGGTCTTTCTGAGCGGCACAGTAGTAAGGTGCTTCGTCCCCCAATCCATTTCGCGTGTCGCGGGTTAGGGCAGCATCACGCCTTGTCGACGGGGGTCTGTGGGGGATAGTGAAGCTTGGGGCATGGGGTGTGCGGGGCGTGGCAAGGTCTCGCGTTAACCATATTTGAGAAATATGGTGAATTAGTTAATGCTCGCGTTTAACGATAACTGGACTGTGATAGCGTGCGAGGCAGGAATTCCGAGCCTGTGTGCAAAGAAGTTTTGGCGCGTATTTGATCCAGGTCAAGGTCCGCATCTTGGTAAGCGTCACAGCTTAGCTTTGGGTAGGGTATGATGGGCTGCAATTTAGATAGGAATTTAACAAAGAGCGGGTGAGGGTTTTAGAACAGAAAGCAACGCAAAGAGCTTTCTTTGACAGAAGTTTCGGAGATAAAGAGGTTTTGGCGAGTTCAAAAGGAAAAGACGCCCACAATAAAGCTGGGCAAATTTAGGTTGAATGCAAAAAGTGAGTAGCTCTATTTTTCACAGTCGCCGCAACAATCCGCATACAGCGAACTAAGGTTTGGACCATGCAGGAGTAAAAGATGAAGTTCAATAAAACAAGGCAAAAACAGTTATGTTTTTTTGTCGCCGCTTGGAGTGTATTCCTGTGGTTCAAAGTATTTCCAGAATCTAGGCCAGAAAGATACTCTGATTCAGAGTATATCTTTGATTTCGGGGTTTTTGTATTTCCTATTATCGTGCTTCTGGCCTTTTTAAAGGAGCATTCTGATGGGAAAGGGAAATAGGGATCTTTGATTTCGGTGAAATATCTTCTAGGCAAGCAAACTTTGATTCATTATCAGATTAGGCATTTGTTATGTAGAAGTTTGCCTAAGACCTAAAAATCGAAACCATATATTGAGCCAAGTCTGCCAAACCCGAGTTTGCTAAGGATCCTAGAATACTTCTCAATTTCCACGCCTGTGGATTGACTGAGTATGACCCGAGAGGCTCCTCTGTGCTTAGCCCACTTCAGGTATGCTTTTGAGATTTTGCTTATCGGGAGATTCTTAGAAGATTTAGAGCTTGAGAACATTGCAATATCGACTGCGAGAAGTTCATCCGAGAAGATAAATGGAACAATTTCGGCGGCGAAGAAACCAGATGCCCATTCGCCATCAGTGGCTACCAATAACAAAGTATCTTCGTCGCCTAACAGAAACTCGAATAAGTTCGATATCTTACTGGAGTTTGGTTTGAAGTGGCGAAATTCACTGCTCTCCAGCATTTCATGAGCTAGCCGCATCAAATCAGGAAGATCGGATTCACTGCCTTCCCTTAACCTCATCAACATCCGAAACCTCACCCGAAAGAAACCACTATGCCTAAGTTGTCATATGAACTCCTACTCGTCCATCGACCTATCAACTGGTGCCCAAACGGTGGCGGTCGCTCGAGAGGGCGCGATGCGCGCACTCCTGACCAGCCGTCGTCAGAGACGCAGACTCGCGAGCATGGATATGATGACCTTGACGGTGCGCTATCAAGTCTCGGATCGTCCTCAGATCGCCGAGGTCAAGATCGACCATCCTCTGGCGATCGTGATCATGGGTACGACGATTTGGGTGATCGACTTGGCAGCCTGGGCGTGCCTTCAATGTCAAGTGATCGCGACCGTGGAGAAAGTGGTTCCGGTGGTCCCAAGGGGCGCGCGAGCGATGCGTTTCACAACGCGAATCCCGGAGGTCGGTATGGGGGCGACAGCAGAGATCAAAGTAAGAATGGAAAAAACTATGGCTTGAGCCCTGATCTACAAACAGCAATTAGTGCGGCGGCCGATGCCGTAGGCGATTTTGTAGACAATGTCTCTAACCGCCTCGATGACAGCATATTCGGCAAGGCTGTCAAGATAGGTTCGAAGATGCTTGGGGTTTTTGGTGGGACGGCTGCAAGTACTGCCCTTGCTTACGCTGACGATGGTGCAATTGATAGAATCGAGAAGGGCGGTATCGTCGGCGGTGGGCTTGGTAGCCTCGCTGCTGCGGGAGCGGTTGTTACAACTGGCATCGCTACTGGCCCTGTCGGTTTGGTGATCTCGGCAGGTGTTGTCGCGGTGGGGGGCATCCTTGGCAGTAAATTGGGGGAGGACCTAGCCGGATGGTCAGCTAAAGATAACTTTAGCCCACCCGGTAACATTACCGTCGAAGTTGAGCTGCCAGATGGCCAGATTGAAACACAGACACATACGCTGGCCGGCGAAAACCGGAATGCCGTTACCGGAGAGCACTCATATGAATACGTCAGCACATTCAAAAAGAGTGGAGAAAAACAGGGCCAAACAATACGTCAGACCTTTGATAAAAAAGATATGCGCGGTATCGCCAAAGGCTGGGAAGAAAACCAATTGGGCAAGGACAAGGACCCGGCTCCCGAAGCCCCATTTGATAGTATTATTCAGGACCTTCGGTCAACCATTGCGGAAGCGCAAAATATCCGAAATTGGACGAACTTAGACCCGGCAGACCACTATAACTGGAGGGGCTCTCTCAAGCCTGTTCTTCTTGACTTGGATGGCAATGGCATCGAAATCACCGAGCTGAGCAAATCGACGATCTTCATGGATGCAGGCGGCGATGGGCTTCTGCACCGCACTGCCTGGGCCGGCGCGGGCGACGGGGTGCTCTTCATCGATGATGACGGCGATGGCGCGATCTCGGAGAAGCGGGAGTTTGTCTTCACCGAGTGGGACCCGACTGCAACGGATGATCTGGCAGCACTGCGGGCGGTGTTCGACAGCAGTGACGATGGTGTACTGGACGCCTCGGACGACCGCTTCGCGGACTTCAAGGTCCTCGTGACCAACCCGGACGGATCGACTACAGCGAAGACGCTCACCGAATTGGGCATCACCTCAATCGACCTGACCGCGGACACCACCCGGATTGAGCTGCCGGATGGGTCGATGATCACTGGCGAGACGACGTTCACCCGCGCAGACGGCACAACCGGCAAAGTGGCCAATGCAACGCTCGTGGCCGAGGCGCAAGGATACCGGGTAGAGCAGTCCGAGGGCATCGATGGCGCGGGCAACCGGGTGGTCGTAAACACCGCCTTCAGCGCCACGGGCGATATCGCCTACGTGATCACGTCTGTGACAAGCCCGGACGGCGCGCAAATCACCAACAGCTATGATGACAACGGCGATGGTGTGGTGGATCGCCTCCAGAAGATCACCACCTTGACGGATAATAACGGGAACAAAACAGAAACAACCTCAAGTAGTATCGGCTCGGATCCGGCAACCGCCATTCTTGTCAGCCGTGTGGTCACGACCACAAGCGCGGATGGTTCGGATGTAACGATCCAGCGGGACAGCACCGGCGGTGGCTGGTTCGATCAGGAAGAGATCCGCACGACGGCACCCGACGGCAGCCGCAGCATCGTAATCAACGATCTGGCGCAGGACGGGTCGGTCATTCGCGGCTCGAGCGAGACTACGTCAGTCAACGGGCTGATCCGCACAAAAGGGACCGATGAGGACGGTGATACCGTCGCAGATGCCACGGTCAGCCACAGCATCACCGAGCATGCGGACGCGAGCCGCACTGAGAGCACCGACACACGCAATCAGGACGGCAGTCTGCGGTCCTCCGAAGTGATGGTCGTCGGCCCCGATGGCGAAAGCAAAGTGATCCGGCGAGATGCGGACGGTGACGGGCTCGCGGAAACCGTCGAGGACCTTGCCATCACGCTCAATGCCGGAGGTGACAGCACATCGCTGCTGCGGGTCGAGAATGGTGACGGCAGTCTGCGCAGCGAAACGACCCAGACCCAGTCAGCGGACGCGCTGACGAAGACGATTGCATCGGATGTGGACGGTGACGGCGACATCGACAGCACAACCGTCGATGCGACCGTGATCCACGGCGACGGGAGCCGAGAGAATACGGTGACGGTGACCAACACGGATGGTTCCGTTCGGTCGATGCAGAAGAAAACCCTCGGCGCAGACAAGGTCAGCTCGGAAACCTGGGTTGATCTGGATCAGGATGGTGTCTTCGACGCGGACGAGCGGATCCGTTCAGTCACGATCGACACGGTCACGGAGGAGCGGACCACACTGGATCAGACCCGTGCTCTCGATGGAACCGTGCTGGCCAGCACCACAACGCTCTCCTCGAAAAATGGCCTCACGATCACCACCTCTGTGGATGCGGACGGGGATGGCGATGTCGACACGATCGTCTCCGACACGACAGCGATGAATGGCGCAGGCGTGTCAATGCAGACCGTCGAGACGCGCAACCAGAATGGCACGTTGCGCGACAGAACCGTGGAGATCACCAGCACCGACGGGCTGACCACGACAACGACGGCGGATCTCGACGGGGATGGCGTGCTCGACAGCCAGACCTTGGACGTGCGGGTCCTGGAGGCGGACGGTGGCGTTACCCGCACGGTATCGGCCTATGCCGGCGATGGCACGACCCTGTTGAACCGGACGACCTCGACGGAAAGCGCGGATCGCCGGATCAAGACGACCGATCTGGATACCGATGGCGATGGCATCATCGACGAGCGGACGACCTCCACCGAGGCAGTGGACGGCGCGACGGTTGTCAGTGGCGTCAGGTCCAGCGCCGACGGCACGAAGATTTCCGCCTCGCTGACGTCGGTTAGCGCCAACGGCCTTGTCTCGAGGACCGAGCGGGACCTGGATGGAGACGATGTCGCCGACGTCATCGAGGAGACCGCTACCGTCCTGAATGCGGACGGTAGCCGGACAACCACCACGACAGTTCTGAACGGCGATCTGAGTTTGCGGGGGACGACCATCTCCACTGTCAGCGACGACACGCTGACCGCGCGCGCGCAGCGGGATGCGGATGGCGATGGCGTCTTCGAGCGGGACCAGACCAGCACGAGCCTGCTGAACGCCGACGGCACGTGGGTCACAGCGGATGAAACACGTGCGGCCGACGGCCGTCTGCTGACATCGATTGCGACCGCGGTGAGCGACGATGGTCTGACCACGCGCATGCGCTACGACAGCGATGGCGACGGCATTGCGGACCTCGAGAGCGAGGCAACGACGGTTCTGCACGACGACGGGGGTCGCACGGTGACGCGCGACTTGCGGGAAGCCGGCGGTGGTCTGCGTGACAGCACCAGGACAACTCGGAATGACAATGACAGCTCCGTTCTTGTCGAAGCGGATGTCAACGGTGACGGCGTTGTTGACATGATCACTTCGCGCGTGCTGGCGGAGAGCGGCATCCTGACCGAGACCGTCACGGAGCTTTCCGCCATGGGCGATCTGCAAAGCCGTAGCGAAACGGTCACGAGCGCCAATGGCCTTACAGTGACATCCCGGCTGGACGAGGACGGCGACGGTGTGTTCGAACGCACCAGCCAGGCGACATCCGTGCTCGACGCAGATGGCTCCAGGACCACCACGATTGTGGAAACCGGTGCCGATGGCAGCCGTTTTGCAGGATCGGCGGTGACGGTCTCGGATGATGGCACCACGACGACAGAATTGGTGGACGCAGACGGCAACGGCGCCGATGAGCGCACCACCACCTCGTCGCTGTCCTGGTCTCTCGATGGGATCTGGACCGAGACCGTTCAGGCGACGGCCGAGAACGGAGACCCGCTGAACAGCCGATCAAGCGTGACCAGCGCAGACGGTCGAACCGTCACGACAAGCCTCGACGCGGATGGAAACGGGTTTGACGACGAGATCGTCACCACATCACTCGGTGATGACGGGGCGGTCACGACGGAAACAACCTACCATTCGACGGGCGGCGCTCTGATCGCCAAACAGTCTTCCTTGCTGTCGGCAAACGGCCTGACACGGCTCACGACCCTGGATCGCGACGGCGATGGCACGTTCGAGTTGCGCAGCATGGATCGCACGACGCTGAAGCAGGACGGGGCCACGCATCGTGTGGTGGAGCACCGTGATGGTCACTATGTGGCGCTCGGTCGAGAAGAGTACCTAACCAGCGATGATGGTCTGTCGGTCACGGCGCATCTGGACCTTGACGGCGACGGTGTGGAGGAGGCCTTCACCACCGACGTCACCGAACTGCGCTCGGACGGGGGTGCCGTTCGTGCACAGTTGAGCCGAGACGCGACCGCAACGCTCATGTCCGAGATCACAACGACCACGAGCGGAAACGGCC
This sequence comes from uncultured Roseobacter sp., assembly GCF_947496515.1. Taxonomy (GTDB): domain Bacteria; phylum Pseudomonadota; class Alphaproteobacteria; order Rhodobacterales; family Rhodobacteraceae; genus Roseobacter. The sequence continues at coordinate 90,602 of NZ_CANMDB010000012.1, forward strand.
TCGAAACATTTGTGGTCGCAGATTACGACGGCGATGGCAGGGCGGACCGCCACGTCTCGCGGATCGAAAGCGGTACTGGCGCGGTGAAGCAGACGACCCAGGACTTCGGGGCAGGATATACCCTGACCCGCGCTATTGCCGAAACGATCACTGGCGATGGACGCGCACGCACCCAAACGATCGATCTTGATGGCAACGGATTTGAGGACCGGCGTGTACAATTCAACGAGGATCTCAGTCGTGGGCTGACGTCGGTTCACTCTGACCTGAAAATGGATGGCTCGATATCTGCTGAAGTAAAGACCACGCAATCTGCAAACGGCATGGCCCGGGCGCAGCATTTTGACTTTGACGGGGACGGCTCCGCCGATCGCAGCCGGACGTGGGACACAACGTTCGCTGATGATGGCAGCGTGGTTGTCAGTTTTGCCGAGCGTTTTGGTCAAAGCAGCGTCGCGATGCGCGAAACTGTCACGACCTCCGCCAATGGCTACCGCACGGTGACCGAGACGGACATGGACGGCGACGGCGTCATCGACGGTACAAAGACCACCCTGACGACATATGGCGCGGATGGCAGCACGACCACGACGGCGGTGACGCGCTATGCGGACGATGAGCTGCGATCCAACGTCACGATCACGACCAGCGCTGACGGTCGGACCAGCAGCGAGATTGCGGACTACGACGGCAATGGCATTGCCGACAAACAAATCTCGCGCAGCCTACGATCCGACGGGCAGGAAGTGGTCATCGAGCGGTCGTTCAACGAAGGCGGCAGCGAGACCAACCGGTTCGTGACGACGACCTCGTCCGACGGGCTCGTGACCACCTTCCTCCGGGACGGCAATCTGCAAACCATCACCCGCTCCGTCGTGGATCCTCGTAGCTATGTCTGGGACAACGGCGTGACTGCCTCGGTTTCAGGAGAAAGAATCGTCGTTTCACACGAGTTCGACACGTTTGGAATCGAAACCTGGACGAGCGAAAAAAGCTATTACAGCAGCTCCGGCGTGCTTTTGAGGGAGACCGCTGAAGCGCGCCTCGATCAATCCGCCATGAACCGGGTCCTGGATGAAGCGGCGCGCATTTTCGATACGGTTCTTGATAGGGACATGGACTTCAACGAGATCGAAACTCTGGTCGAGTGGGTCGAGGATGCAGAGCTCAAGCTGGAGGATCTCGCGAGCGAACTGCTGTCATCATACGAGTTCTCGACCCGTTATGGCACCCAATCCAATGCCGAGTTTCTGACGCAGATCTACCTCAATTCCTTCGGACGGGCGCCAGACCTTCAGGAATTGCATCGCGATCTGGACGCGCTTGCAACCAGTGCCCTGTCGAAGACCGATCTTGCCTTAAGGCTGTCGGAATCAATTGAGCATCTGATCATCGGCAATGAACACCGCTCTACCAACAACTTTGACGTGATCATCAACCCTGCGGAGTTCGAGCGGACCCTCGACCGGGCCTATGTCGAAAGTCTGGTCAAAAGCCTGATTGACGTCACCTACGACCGTGACGCCACCGCGCAAGAGTTGGCTCATTTCAGCGATCTGCTGTTGGAGGATACGGACAAACTCGATGACATTGCAGTCAAGCTGCTCGCGGCGGATGCCAATATACAAGGAGTTGCCTCCACAAGCCTTGCTGGCTTGACTGGTACGGCCCTTGTTCAACAGGCGTTCCTGAACGCGCTCGGGCGTGCGCCGGATCCATCGGAGCTTGCCACGTGGGAACAGAACCTATCTTCGGGGCGGCTATCGGCTGCGCAGTTCATTGCGTCTCTTGCGCAGAGCCCGGACCATCTGGCCATTGGCAGGGCGCATGTCGCGAATACGTCCGAAACCATCACCGTCAGCACAGGATCCGCTGCGGTGAACGTGCTCACCGGTGGTGCGGGACAGGACGATCTTCGCGGATTTGATGGCAACGATACACTGACAGGTGGGGCCGGGAGCGACCGGCTCACCGGTGGTGCGGGTAACGACTACCTGAACGGTAGTTCGGGCAACGACATCTACGTCTGGTCACGTGGTCACGGGAGCGACACGATTTACGACGGTGCGACGTCTTTGTCGGACACGGACAGTCTTGTTCTGACTGACCTGACTTCCGGCGACGTAACACTGACGCGGCCCAACGATTCCAGCTACGGCATGGTGCTGGCAGTCAAGGGCTCAAACGAGGTCCTGACGTTCCAACAACAGTATTATTTCTACGATACCCGTGGTTACGGTATCGAGATGATCGAGTTCAGCGATGGAGAGGTTTGGACAAAGGAGCGGATCGAGGCAGAAACAAAAACCGAAGGCACGAATGGCAACCAGGGCCACATCGTAAACACCTTTGCGGATGACGCTCTCTACGGCTTGGGCGGAAACGATACCTTTGGTGGCGGAAAAGGTGATGACCGTCTCGTCGGTGGGCTGGGTGATGACAGAATGAACGGCGGTGAGGGCAGCGACAGCTACGTCTGGACGACGCTGGACGGCAACGACACGATCAACGACACGGCGACATCGCTTACCGATGTTGACATGCTGGTTCTAACGGACGTGAACCACGATGATGTCACGCTGATCCGTCCTAACGACAATAGCTATGATCTGCAGCTGACAATCGATACCACTGGAGAAGTCCTGACCTTTTTCGACCAATACTACTTTTACGAGACCCGCGGTTACGGGATCGAGATGATCAGCTTTGCCGATGGCATTACCTGGGCCAAGGACGACATTGAAAGGAATTCGACGACCTTTGGCACAGATGGCGTCGAAGGCGCTATCGTGAACTCTTTCGCACATGATGCGATTTACGCCCTCGGTGGAAATGACATCTTCGGCGGTGGTCGGGGCGATGATACCCTCGTTGGAGGATTGGGCGACGACCGCATGAACGGCGGTGAAGGCAACGATACCTACATCTGGTCTACTGGTGACGGCAATGACACCATTCATGACACCGCCACGTCGATGACGGATGTGGACAAGCTTGTCCTGAAAGACGTTGACTCGACCGATGTTGAACTGACGCGCCCCAATGACAGCAGCTACGGTATGAGACTTACGGTCGGCGCAACCGGTGAGGTTATCACCTTTACCCAGCAATATCTCTTCTACGATAGCCGCGGCTACGGGATCGAAATGATTGAGTTCGCCGACGGTGTCACCTGGGTGAAGGATGAGATCGAGGCGCGCACCCGTACTTACGGGACCGACGGTAACCAAGGCGCAATCATAAATACCTTCGCAGATGATAATATCTACGGACTAGACGGGAACGATGTGTTCGGGGGCGGCAAGGGCGACGATCGCCTTGTCGGCGGACTGGGCGCTGATCGCATGAACGGCGGCGAGGGCAACGACGTGTATATCTGGTCCCGGGGAGACGGCAACGATACAATCAACGATACATCGACATCACTGAGTGAGGTTGACGTCCTGAAACTGGAGAATGTGGACGTCAAGGATGCAGATCTATCGCAGGTCGGTAGCAATCTGGTCATTACCATCGTCCCAACCGGCGAAAGCCTGACTGATACCAATCGCTTCCAGTCTGCTACACTCGGGTATGGCCTCGAAGTTCTGGCGTTTGCGGATGGATCCCTGGTTGAAGTTCTCAACCAGCCGGTGGCTGAAACGGTCATCACTGGGACCAGTGCTTCGAATACGCTGGTCGGATGGGGCTTCAAAGACCGGATCTTTGGGCTTGAAGGCAATGACACGCTGGACGGCAAAGGCGGAGACGATCGGCTCGAAGGCGGCGAAGGCGTGGATCTGCTCAAAGGAGGCGGTGGGAACGACCGCTACATATGGACAACAGGAGATGGCAGCGACACCATCGATGACAGTGCAACGTCTTTAAGTGACATCGATACGCTGGTGCTTACTGATGTGTCCTCGACAGAGGTGACGCTCACCCGACCTAATGACGCTACGTTTAACTTGCTCATTACAATGGACGGAAGCCCCGAAGTACTCACGATCAAAAAGCACTTCGCCTACTACGACACGCGGGGTACGGGCATCGAAGCCATTGAGTTCAGCGACGGCGTTATCTGGACCAAAGATGAGATCGAGGCAAAGACTAAGATTTACGGTACCGCTGCCAATGATACGTCGATCCAGATCAGTTGGGCGGATGACCATATCTACGGGCTTGCGGGCAACGATACGCTGCGCGGCGACAAGGGTGACGATCACCTTTTTGGTGGTGAGGGCGTCGATCACCTGGACGGCGGCGTTGGCAATGACCGCTACGTCTGGACCCCCGGCGATGGCAATGACACGATCCACGACACGGCGACGTCTCTGAGTGAGGTAGATCGGCTTGTCCTGAAAAATGTGACGTCGGAAGATGTCACGCTTACCCGCCCTAACGACGCCACATTCGCTCTGCAAGTGAGGGTCGATACCACAGGTGAAATGATCACCGTCCATCGACACTTTGCGTTCTACGATACCGAAGGGGTCGGCATCGAAGCCATTGAGTTCAGCGACGGCGTCATCTGGACCAAGGATGAGATCGAGGCAAAGACTAAGATTTACGGTACCGCTGCCAATGATACGTCGATCCAGATCAGTTGGGCGGATGACCATATCTACGGGCTTGCGGGCAACGATACGCTGCGCGGCGACAAGGGTGACGATCACCTTTTTGGTGGTGAGGGCGTCGATCACCTGGACGGCGGCGTTGGCAATGACCGCTACGTCTGGACCCCCGGCGATGGCAATGACACGATCCACGACACGGCGAGGTCTCTGAGTGAGGTAGATCGGCTTGTCCTGAAAAATGTGACGTCGGAAGATGTCACGCTTACCCGCCCTAACGACGCCACATTCGCTCTGCAAGTGAGGGTCGATACCACAGGTGAAATGATCACCGTCCATCGACACTTTGCGTTCTACGATACCGAAGGGGTCGGCATCGAAGCCATTGAGTTCAGCGACGGCGTCATCTGGACCAAGGATGAGATCGAGGCAAAGACCACCATATCACTCACCAGTGGCAATGATGGATCCTTCTTCTACAGCTTTGCTGGGGACAATGTCTACGGTCTCGATGGCAATGACACGCTGAAGACCCACGAAGGGGATGACACTCTTGTCGGTGGCCTTGGCGCGGATCATCTGGACGGCCAAGACGGGATCGACACGGCGAGCTATCATCTCTCCGGGCAAGGGGTCATCGTCGATCTTGACATCTCTGGCGGACAGATCGGTGCTAATGGTGGCGAAGAGGTGGGTGATGTGCTTGTCAACATCGAGGCGCTGGAAGGCTCACTGTTCGATGATCAGCTGACGGCCGGATCCGCAGGTAGCATCCTCCGGGGGCTTTCGGGAGACGATGATCTGACAGGTGGGGCAGGTGCCGACCAAATGGATGGTGGAGAAGGCAGCGATACGCTGGTCGGCAACGACGGCTTTGATACCCTCGTGGGCGGAGCGGCAGACGATAGCCTGTTTGGTGGTGCCGGGAACGACCTGCTAACCGGTGGGATCGGCGCAGACGTCTTCATATTTGAGCTGAAGGATGGCAGTGATACGATCACTGACTTCGAGGATGGCATCGATCAGATTCGACTCTCCGGAACTGGGCTGAGCTTCACAGATCTTACAATCATCGGACAGAGCGGCGATGCCATGATCTCCTTTGGCACGGATAATGTGATTGTTGTCACGAACATCGACCATACCATCCTGACAGAAGCCGACTTTCAGTTCGTCTAGTTGTCAGTTGGCACCGTGTTGCGCGACGGCAGTGCTTATTGACCGAACCTGGACGGTTCTGTCGCGTTAGCCAAGCTATTGGTGCGATCCTGTCTGCAAGCAGGAGCCGCCATGCCGCGTCGTGACCCGTTCAAAGGCCATCGATTTCCGAAATTATGTGATCCTGTTCGCCGTTCAGTGGTATTGCCGGTTTCCACTTTCATATCGTGAAGTTCGTGATCTTGTTGCCGAGGGTGGGATCACCGCGTCGGATCTGGATCCATAGGTCGAAGTATCTCAACAACATCGTCAAGCAGGACCACCGGGGCGTGAAACGACGAACGCGACCAATGATCGGCTTCAAATCACTCGGATCAGCAGTGGCGACTTTGAGCGGGATTGAAACGGCGCACCTGATCAGGAAGGGGTAACTGGGCCGAGGATGCCCGTTTGACATCTTCGAAAGCCTTGCGGCGTGACGCATTCCAAACGTTCCTTTTCGGATAGCGTTCGATATCTGTGCAACAGAGCCGTTCATCTTCAGTGATAGTCTGGAAATTGATCCGGCCTTGCTTCTTGTCAATTTATCGGCGAGAGGTGTCGAAAATCAGAAATGGAAAAGACCCATGGCGAAGATAAACCTTGAAAAGATGACAATGGCGCAATTGCAGGCTCACCAAAAAGCCGTCGCAAAAGCGATTGCAAAGCTGGAAAAGCAGCAAAAGACCGAAGCTCTCAAAGCGGCCAAGACAGCTGCGAGCAAATACGGCTATTCCTTGAATGAGCTTCTTGAGTCAGCGCCGGACCCAAGTCGCGTTCGCAAAACGACCAAAGCACCAGCCAAGTATCGGCATCCGGAGAACCCCGAGGTGACCTGGACAGGTCGTGGAAGGCAGCCAGGTTGGATCAAAGAAGCCATCCAATCTGGCAAATCAGTAGACGATTTCCTGATCGCAGATTGAATTCCTAGCACTTCCCCGCAGCCAGCGGCAGCTTAAATTCAGAAGCGTTCTTCCACGACAAGGCGGAGTTTTTGGGCTCCTCGACGAGTGTTGTCTTCACGAGACCTAACTCATGATGTTTACGGCGCGGTTGCTATCACGTCTTCACCAAGGATCCGCGGTCGATGCGCCCAGCGAGTAAATCGCTTGGAGAAGAGTGTGGGCAGTTAATCGCCGGTAGTTTGGCAATGATCCGCTCAGTCATCTCGCTTGTTTCTTCTAGATCTTGGAGATCAATTGGACACGAGCGGGCGGGAAGCCAGGTAAAAGGTTGGTCTTTGCTGACTAAAGCGCAGGTATTTGGGCGCATGAGAGAAAGGAAATCTGCCTTTCCGATGAGCCTTTGATGCGGCCTTACGGGATGGTATCAATCGCAATTCCCTGCAACTGAATACCGACGCTCTTCGCGTGAGGATCTTGCCATATCTGACCAATTCTAATGAGAATTTCGGACCGACAGAACAATTCCCTAAAGCGCCTCGCGACGCTGCATCTGGCGATTTGTGCCACTTGATCACCAAGTGCAGGATCTGAGTTCTTGAGGCTTAATCTACGCACGCTCGGGCACTCCATCCCCGCAAAGAAACGCCCGGATCAACGCTCGCTAAACAGCAGCTCAAATACTGGCGATTTTGGCGTGATGTATGATTTATCACCCATTGATGTATGAGAAAAAATACGGTGCCATAGATTCAACCAGTGCGAGAAGTATCGATGACTGACATGGCAAGTGAAGTCGACGTGTTCGACGTCTTGAGGCTGCGAATAAACCCCCGCAAACGGGTAATTGCTCGAACGGTTCAATATGTCCTCGAGAAACAAGATGAGGTCGTTTGGATCATCGTTGGCTTCGTGCTCGAATGGAACAATGGCGATGTCACCGAACATGTTGAACTTGATTTGCACGGATCAGATTGCGCGACGCGACGGTACGCCCCCGCGCGTCAAGACGCCCATCCATCCATCGGGGATCAGGTTGACGAGTGCATGTCGTCACAGATGGTGGATCATCGCTATCAAACAAAAATAGGTGAAGATCTAGAAGCCCATTTTCCTGAGGCTGCAAGATCCGCTGAGCAGACGCCATCGGAGGATCGCAGTTGTCGGCCTTCTGCATCTCCCTGACACCGCAAAGCCGAGAACTAAGAGATCAGGGTGTTCGGTCTAGGCATTGCGAACAAAGCTGAGTCGACTATTGGCAACTTGGCAGAACTTGCAAAACACCGGCCAGGATAGATCTCGCGACGAACGCGTTCTTTGGGCTTCGAAGGTGGAACTTTCGCCTAAGATCGAAGGTAGTGTCCTCAACCATCAGACCCCCTAGACCCGATTTCTAGTGGAGCGTATCCACGACGTGTGTAAGCGCAGACAGTCCTGACGCAGTGCCGTCCTGTGCCTCTTCCGCAGCAGCCACCGGCTCGGGCGCAAACGGTCCGTACCTGTCCGGTCGTCTCGACGGAAGAGGAAAGGCGGCTTCCACGCCGTTGGCGCGGACCCACCGCCTTTCCTCTTTCGTCCATCCGTCAAGGGCCAGGTAAGTCCTTCTTGCGCGACCGATCCGACGGCTGACGAGCAAGTCAGACCTCACCGCCCCTGTCCACCGTCGGAATTGCAGAGACCGCTGCGCGGTCACGGGTTTTCTGGGCCCGCCAAAGCGGGCCGTGCGCTCCCTCACCTCCGGCATCAAAGCAAGCCGGATTTCAGGACTTCTGGCAAAGAGAATATTTGCATTTATGTCAAATATATCAGTATTTTAGATCGCCACGGCATGATAAAAAAGAGGAGTGGACTAGCCGACGACGACTGCCATCCGCAATCACAGGTTTTGACCATGACAGCCGCACCACCAAAGAGCATTGAGGCGAGCATGGGGGACCATGCCCAACCTGCTTGCCAAGTCTACGTTCACCCAAGCTGGCCGCGTGTCAGCGAACCCCTCGAAGGGGCAGATCTGCGCGTGCTGTCGCTTGGTGCAGGTGTCCAGAGCACCACACTCGCCCTAATGGCCGTGCATGGCGAAATTGGCCCAATGCCAGATGTAGCAGTCTTTGCCGATACTGAATGGGAACCCGAACCGGTCTACGAGCACCTCAGATGGCTCATGAGTGGCAACATCCTGCCGTTTCCTGTGCACCGCGTCAGTGCTGTCAATCTGCGCCAGCAAGTGATCGACAGGGGAGGGGGCAGGGCGTTTCATTTCGCTCCCCTTCTTTCTCGACAGCGGGGGCATGGGTCGCAGACAGTGTACGCGGGAAGCGAAGATCGCACCTATCCGCGCAGAAGTTCAGCGCCTACTAGGGCTCGCTAAGGGCGAACGCACGACCAGGTTTCGCATCGAGTAGTGAATCGGTATCTCCACGGACGAAATGGGACACATGAAGGATGCGCGCGAGGCCTGGGTGACACATCGCTGGTCACTTATCGAGGCGCGTATGTCGCGTGGCGACTGCTACGCATGACTGCAACGCCACGGATACCCAACACCCCCCAAGTCTTCCTGCATCGGCTGTCCTTACCATAGCGATGCCTTCTGGCAGCGGATGCAGTGCGAAGATCCCGTGGCTTTCAGGGATGCCGTCGCAGTTGATGCAGCTCTTCGGCAAAACGGTCGGGCGCGGGGCATGCGGCCAGGAGAATACATGTACAGATCCTATCAGCCTTTGGGAGAGGTCGACTTCGAGGCGAGGGCAGGGGGGCGTAGATGCCATTTGCGGATGAGTGCGATGGTGTTTGTGGCACCTGAACTGCAAGAGCCGGTCTGGTGGCTCACCAAGGATGGCGACCGAACCCGTTTGAGGATGTATGAGAGACACTACTCTGCCTATCGATACCGCGATGGTAGAAAGGGAAGGCTCTTTGTTGGCCCGGGTGAAAAGACTGTCCTGCGCACCAGGCGCCGAGATGCGTTCTTTGTCTGGCGAAATTTCAGCGAAGCCTCCGGTCAGACAGGCGTCAACTGCGCTGTCTTCCGTAACGAGAGCGCTCACCGATCCTCAGGCCTTATCCGACAGGCGGACCATGTCGCTTATCACGTCTGGCCTGATGCGCGGCATTACATATACTTGGGTCCGCACGCTGTCGCCTCCCCGATAGCAGGTGTGGAACGTCGCCCATCACTTACTCGATGTGCTGATTTTTCTGAATCGGATCAATGGGCCGCGTCACGCAACACTGATCTAAACGTCAAGCATTGCTGACCCAGACCGTCCATCCAGCATGGAGCTGGCTATGCCTGCCATGCGGACTCTGCCGCCATTGCCGTACCAAAAACGGATGGCCGCTGTGCGCGCTTCGCCCGGGTAACGAAAAGCTGCAACGGCGGAAAGTAGGCGTTTGCGGCGGGTGGAACCGACCACTACGGAGGGCATAAGCAGATCCACTGAACGCTACATTGAACCGCCTATAAGGGCGACAGTCGTCCTTAGGAGAGACCATTTTCCAACCTCATGTGACCGGCCTGCGGCAGATCACGACAATCATCTGGTGCGAGGCGGACGACGAAGAACATTGTAAGGTGCGAGGCCATGACAGTGGAGCGCAAGAGCCTGCACCGTCGTCTTCCGTCCCCGGTCAAGAAGGTCAATCCGTTCCGCTATTGTTCTTCTCTTCTAGATGGGCGACAATTTGCCTATTGGCCGACATTCGTACCATCGGTGATTTGCAATGGAGATTTCATGGACGCGACCATCGTTCACCTGAGCGACCTACATTTCAAGAATGATGCTGAGAACCGCCTCCGTCTGCGCTGCTTGCGGACCGATCTGAAGAAGTTGGAGGCGGAGGGAACGATATACACGGTTCTTACCGGTGATCTCGTGAATGCAGGCGATGACAACACGTTCGACCTGCTACTCGACGAGCTAGTCGGACCTTTGCTCGAAATGGGGCACGAGGTCTTCGTCGTCCCCGGAAACCACGATGTTCAGCGCGCTGTTGCCGATCGATCCTTCTGCGATCGCATCCTCGCCGATCGTGCGAGCGGCTATTTGTTCACGGGAGAGCCCATCCTCGGGACGATCACCCCGATCCCGTGTTTGACGTGCTGGCGAACTACCGCGACTTCGAAGAACTGTTTGGTCCCTACGATCAGCAGAGCTATTGGGGGTACACTGCCACTAGGGGATCGGTATCTTTCGTCGGGCTTAACTCCGCTTGGTTATGCTGCGCGCGCCCCAAGGGCGAAACCGATCGTGGCGCTTTGCGTGTCGAACCCGCCGTCTTGGAGAAGCTCGTCCAGAACCTGCCGGACGACACGCTTCGCGTGGCGCTGCTTCACCATCCGTTGGACTGGTTGGAAGAGACCACCCGCAGCGCTGTCAGCGACCTGCTTATCAACAACGCCGACCTCGTTCTCTTCGGTCACGTTCATGCTAACGATGTCGTTGGACAGATCAAGGGGAACGCGAAAAGCGTATTCCTCCAAGCGCCACCTCTCCGCGCTGATTGGTCCAAGGGGACAAATGGGTACGCGATCGTGCGGACTGATACCGAACACAAGAAGTTCGAGGTTCAATACCGGTCATACTCGAAGTCTCAGCGCACCTTCGTTTCTGGCGAGGATTTTGCGCCCACTGGCCGCATGTATCCTCGCCCTGAGGACGCAGACTTCTTTCGGAACTCGCCCCCGCTTTCCGCCCTCCTTCGCCGGTTTGCCGAAACCGAGTCCGTCGACTACCTCGACTGGTATCGGACCCACATCCGCTCTAAGTCGAAGGTGACGGGGTCGTTCGTGATTCCCAAGGTTCATCACGTTACTGCATCGCAGGAAGGACCTTTTCTCGATCCGCCGCAGTCTTTGACCCACGTCGTCGCCCAATCGGCATGCGACCAGTTTTTCGTTGCGCCGCTTGACGCGGGCTCCACGACGGCCGCATACCTCACATTCAAGCATCTCTCCGAGACGTTCTCGGTTCATCGCCAGGTGCCGGCGTACTTCGACGCCGGTCGAGAATCTATCAACAAGGCATCGATCCTTCGCAAGATCAGCCAGACGACCCCCATCCGCTACTCCCACATGGAAGCTGAGCAGCTGGTCGATGAGGCTGCTGTTGTCGTGGTCGTCGATGGGCTGTGTCTAGGTGATGTCGAACAGTTCAACTTGTTCCGTGACACCGTCGACCGGCATTTACCGAACATCCGTTTTCTCTACTTCCTAAGCACGGAGCGGCGCGGCCTGTCGCCCACCGGCGTGGGCGAACCGCGCCTCTATTCCAGTGAAGACGAGATATACGAGTTTGCCCAACTCGATGTTGACGGCATTCGATCCATGATTGCGATCCGGATTCCCGACAAGGCCGAGGCGGTGCGAGAGGGCGTCGTCAGCCACGTCGTCGAAAGCTTTCGACAGATGGACGAGCCGATCTTCGCAAGCACCGTCGCTGTGGTGATCGACACCATAACCCAAGATCCGGAATTCAAGCCACTTAACAAGGCCCGGCTGATCGAGCGATACGTCGAATGCCTCTTGGGACGGTTCGATCTGGAAGACGTGCGAGAGGGGGCGTTCTCGTCGAGCGACAAGATCAACTTCCTCGCATTCGTGGCGCGTCAGTTGCTGGAGGAGAACCGAGTGGGAATGGACGAGGGTCGATGGCATGGGCTGGTCTCGACTTATCAGGCCCGTTTCCTTATCGAGCTTCCCCGCCAGCTGCTGAAGGAATTTTTGGACAAAGGCCTTCTGACGATGGAAGGAGGCGAGATCACCTTCCGAGGTGACCATCTGTTCTCGTTCTTCGTGGCGCAAGAAATGAAGCGTGACGCCGATTTTGCTGCATCCCTTGTCGAGGGTCCGGGTCTGTTTCGGCATTACAGGGAGATCACGGTCTACGGTGAACTGGAAGGCACAAATGTCGCCAAGGTGCTCAATGGTGTTTTCCAGGAACTCTGCGCCATAGAAGAGACCCTTCTTGAAAATTATTCGCGTATCGGCGTCGACCTGACGGCAGAATGGGTGGCCGCGTGCAACGAGGCTGAGGCTAAGGCCGTCTCGGAGTCCCTCGACGAAGCGGCCGCGGGTCTAGGCACGGCGGATGCCACCGCTGAAGGAGCCGATCGACACGACAACGCGGAGCTTGCGAAGATCGACCGTCGTCGTGGCGTCTCCGAGCGTCAGGAAGTTCGGGAATCGGAAGCCAGACTCTTGGTCGGCATGCGGCTCTACGGACTACTGCTGAAGAACGCGCTGCACCTCGAGGCTCCATACAAGTTGCGTCATTTAAAAAAGCTCTATGAAGCGGCGGAACTGTGGGTCGGATTCATGTGCGCCGGCCGCGAAGCCATCGGTCGTCATCCGATCGTCATCGCAGGCGGCGTGCGCTTCATAAATCTCGGGGCCATGGTGGACAAGGAACGATCCTACAGAGACTTCAAGTTCAACGCACCGAACACGGTGTCCCGACTGATCGCCGGCACGATGCGTAATCCTCAGCTTTCCATCGCGATCAGGAACCTGATTGGCGATCTTGATCCGATGAGTCAGTTGTTTGCCCGTGATGTGCTGCTGGAGATGCCGGGTGATCAGAACAGGGACGCGTATCTCGGGTCGCTCAAGAGCGAGGAGGACATCAACCTTGTCATCTGCGCATTGCGAACGCTACGAATCCGATACCTTTCCGCCGGACGAAATCAGGATCGCAGGAACTATCTGGAGAGTATCGTGAATGCGATTGCTAAAGACCCGCGCGTCGCAAGACGCGTCGACTTCTCAAAGCTCCGAAAGGCTCGCCTTGTTCAGGACTTGCGCGGAAAGGCAGCTCAAGGTATCGAATAGCTTCTTCTCAAATTCCGCGACTAGTCCGTTATACAAACGTCTGTCTTGGGGAAGCTGCGCAGCGGCGTTGGCCATTGTGACGAACGGCCTCTGTGGGTGGCTCCTGCATTGCAAGTGTTTTCTGGTGATATTCGCGGTCATTTTTGTCAGTACTGTCGTCTGTCCGGCCTGTTTATGTTTTGGCATTGCCTCCACTGGCCCTCCTTCTCGGGACATTGCTCCGCAATGCCCTGCCAGGCGGTGGATGAATTCCGCGAGCGAGGTTCCAATCGGCTTATCGACCTCAGAGGGCCGCTGCCATTCCCGGAGTGTCCTTGCTCTTGGTTGACTTAGTTCCGCATCATCACTTCAACGTCTTGCATCGCGTGGGCAGTTGGCGTGGTTAGAACGCTGGCTGCCGGTATTCTTGTTTCTTGGTCAGTATCGCCCAGATGGTCCGGGCTGCCTTGTTTGCCATGGCGACCGTTGCCAGCCGGAACGGTTTGTCGGCGATAATCTTAGCGGTCCAAAGATCAACCTTCTCCGGCGAACGTTTCGCCATCACTGCGCGAGACGTCATGCCCACGACCAACAGTTTACGAATGTAGCGATCACCCTGCTTCGTGATCTTGCCAAGACGTTCCTTGCCGCCACTGGACTTGTTGAGCGGGGTCAGGCCCAACCAGGCCACCAAATCGCGCCCGGTGCGGAACTGTTTTGCGTCCCCGATCGTGGCGACAATCGCTGAGGCCGTGATCGGCCCAATCCCCGGCATGCGCATCAGCCAGCGCACATCTGAGCTCAGCAGGACATGTTGTTCGATCATCTTCGAATAGCCGTCGATACGTTCGTTTAGCCCGATGAATTGGTAGCACTGTATGCCAAGCATGCCGGTTGCGATCTCGGGCATGTCCGGGTGATCGCCATCAAGGTGACGCTTTGCAAAAGCCGTCACCGCTTCGATCCCGATGGGCAAGATATGCCCAAACTCGCGCAACAGGCTGCGGATCATATTGGCCAACTGAGTGCGCTGCCGGACGGCCAGATCTCGCGTGCGGTGGATTGACAGAATGGCCTGCTGATTTTCCGTTTTGATATCGACAAAACGCATGGTCGGACGGCGGACCGCCTCGCAAATCGCTTCTGCGTCGACAGCATCGTTCTTTCCGCGCTTCACATAGGCTTTGACATATCCGGCAGGCATGAGCTTCACATCATGCCCGAGCTTGCGTAGTTGACGGCCCCAATGATGGGATGAACCGCAGGCTTCCATGCCAACCGTGCACGGTGGCAACGTCTCAAAAAACGCCAGCAGCTTCGCGCGTTTGATCGCCTTGTTGAAGATCACACGGCCATTCTCCGAAATGCCGTGTACTTGAAAAACATCCTTGGCCATCCCTCTCATTGACTGCTGCGCAATCAACTGCCGGTCAAAGATCCACGCCTACGGTCTTTACTGTCATTGGGTGGCTCCTTTCCTAGCAGTCGTTGATAACTGCACTTTGGCACATTCGATGCCGGTGGAGCAGGAGCCACCCACCTCATCCGGAATGGGCCGCCCTTACATGCGCCAGTGTCGGCAGTCGGCGCTTTGCGGCTACTCGTGCAAGGTGCAGCATTCGGAGCTGTGGGCTCTCTTGAGACCTTCGCCGCAGGGTGCGTCAAGAAACGCAGCGCGGACCAAGCCGTCATCCGATTTTGGCGCTTTGCTGACGCAGCATCCCTGCGCGCACGCGGCAAGTCTTTTGTTGCAGCGCGGCGCAAGTCATCGTTGCGGTCATTCGCGGGGATCGATTTTGCCCGAACCGACACCGCCCCTTCGCCGCAGCCAGGTCCGACAGGAACGGTTCGGACCTTGCCGACTTTCACTAGGATTGCCCGAATGGACGGTCCCAGGAACGCTGGTGGCAATGCTTCGAAACGGCCGCGCCTCAAAGAAAGCGGGTTCTGGTGCACTTAAAAAGAAAGCGGCCTGACGCAGGGCCGCCAATCGGCACCCTACGTCATTTCTCCTAACATCAGCCTTTCAAGGACAGCGCTGCATAGAGGATGGCCAACGAACCGTAGAGTTCTGGTTTGTCAGTTAAAATGCAACCAGAGCTGCGGCAGATACAAAGGCCAGCGTAAATTATGCGATGTGTCATAGCCTTCGCAATGGCAGCAGACGCTCTAGTCACGGTATTTTTTATTCGCTCATACATGATGTTTGACTTTCAAAGTTGAGCCAGGCCTGACAGTGTTTCGGGTAACCGGTTCTTAGGTGTTACCTACAATCGCCTCGAAAAGAGTTCCGGAAAGTTCGGTCTTTCGGCGGGGTGCCATGAATTCTTTTGGAGCAAGATTCGGCGTTTTGGTAAAAGACCGAAGGGGAGTCGAAGGGCTCACACAACAAGCTCTTTCTGTTCTGGCGTTCGGCGAAGAAGCAAAAAAAGCGCGCATCTCCGAGCTGGAAAACGGACGGATTAAGAACCCACAGCAGCGGGTGATTGACGCTCTATCTGTTGCTCTGAATTTGTCAGATGACGATATCGCTTCTTGTCGAAAGCCGAGGGTTCCGGAACTACCCAGTGGGTATCCCGCAGAAATCGGCATGACCGATGAATTGGTTGAAGCCCTGTCATGGCGTTTCGGTTTTGAAAACCCAAAGGCTTCTTCAGAACAATATCAGCAGTTCCTCAGCGACAAGTCTGAGGAGCTAACAAACCTTCGTTCTCGTATAGGTACGATTGGCAAAACGAGTAAGAGTATCGCCAAAATGATGGCAGCTGCGAACCATGAAATCGAACAAGGTCATTTCGAAGCGGCCGACGATATTCTTCGCGACGCAGAGGAGCTTCAGCAAAAAGAACACACTTTGACCCAGGTGAGAAAGCAGGCGGAAATCCGTATAGTACGCGCAGAAGGCGCGCTACTTAAAGGTGACGATGGGCTCGCGTATTCTCACTACAAAGTCGCTGCAGAATTCTTCACTCCGTTTGATCCAATCGAAGGAGCACGCCATAGGCGTAGCCATTATACAGCATTGTACGATCACGCTATGCGGTTTGGCGGCTCAGGACTAATATATGCAACTGAACTCGCAGAGATTAATGTATCTTTATACGCGGCCTTGGATCAAAAGCCCTAACATGGCCGCGCGCTGAGCAATGTTGCTGTTTTTAAACAGCAGCGAGCACAAAGAGCTTCAGATGAGCGCAGCATGGAGCTTTTCGTTGAGACGATTGCCGCTCACCGCGAAGCACTCGAACAATTGTCTAGTAAATCCCAAGTAATTGAATGGGCTCAGGAGCAGGACAATCTCGGCATCACGTTGGTTAATCAGTCGTATCGGGTCTCTGCGGATCAGCGTCCTGAACTCGTTTCAAAGGCTGTTGCAGCTCACAAAGCGGCGATCTCGGTTCTATCGAGTGAAACTCATCCACTTGAATGGGCGAAGACACAAAACAACCTGGGTTCAAGCTTGCAAGCAAAAGCAGGTCTGGAGGAAGCGGTCGATTGCTCCAGATCCCTTGACCTTGCGATAAAAGCCCACAAAGCGGCCCTCAGTATTTTAGATTCCGGTTCTTCTTCAGATGATCGGGTGCGCACGCTGAACAACCTTGCGACTGCTTTACTTCACCTTGGATCAATCACACATGGCCAGAAGGGACTTGAGTTACTGAATGAGGCAGTCAGGAGTTTTGAAGCTCTCTTGGATATCTGTACGCGCGAAACTCACCCCTTGGTTTGGGCTGTCGTTCAAGAGAACATTGCTCAGACTACTGAGGCGATAGTTGAGCGAGGAAACGCCGATTATCGTAGAAGCGGGTTACAGAGAGTCCTCGAATTATTGGACAATGCAATAACAATCTACGCAGAAGTCTCTGATGAACACCGTTTGAAGGAATGTTCCGAGCACCGGACGCTCGTGACGCAAAAGCTTGATAATGCTTAGTTCAGATCGATTAGAAACGGCAGCCCAAAAAAACTGACTTGTTTTAGCCGTACCCCGGAGATCAGACATTCGCGCAAGGCGCAGCAACCGACAATTTGGGCTCTCAATCAGCTTCCGCTGCTGCTAGGGCAAGTTTCCCCTCTTCGGGTGCTAACGGCAGCTCATTGCTAGGGACGCAACAAGATCAGTTACCGAGAGGCTTCACCGATGGTCGCTTATGGTTCATAGCTCCAATAGCCTTTCGGCAAGTGCGTTCTAAAGCAGTAAGCCCGCGGCAGTTATGCTGCCCGTTTCACAGGGAGTGGCCTCTTTTCCCTATCGGCTTGTTCAGCCGGATGTGGGACCAATGATACCTTCAATGCCGTCT
Source organism: uncultured Roseobacter sp. (assembly GCF_947496515.1). Classification (GTDB taxonomy): domain Bacteria; phylum Pseudomonadota; class Alphaproteobacteria; order Rhodobacterales; family Rhodobacteraceae; genus Roseobacter. The sequence goes on from NZ_CANMDB010000012.1 coordinate 108,363, forward strand.
AACAGCATGTCGAGTGTCGTATCGAAGGCGCTGTTTGGGGCTTTGGTCGCTTCACGCCCGAGAAGTGCCTTCACACGGGGGTACATATCTTCGGACAGGGCATCGATCTCGTTCAATATGTCCTGCGAAGGCGACCGGATCAGTCCACTGACCTCGGCCATCGCCAACCCAAGGACGCTGGCATATAGGCCGAAGCCCAGATCTCGAATGCGCTCTCGTGCAACGCCCGCAGTCGCCAGGGCTTCGAACACCAGCTCGATGTTTCTGTAATCGGCGGAACCGGTTGCTGTGAACCGCATCAAAAGCGGCATCGTATTTGGATAATCAAGCGCGAGGTCTCGATATTGATGGCTTAGGTCTACAAGGCATTCCCGCCATGAAAGCCCAGTAGCAGGCGCACGCACCCTTGCGTTCAGCGCTTCCGCCATTGCCCGTTCCAAATCACGCTTTGATTTGAAGTGATAGAGGATCGCCATTGGATCGCACCCGACCCGTGCAGCCACCTTTCGGACGCTGAACTTATCTGCGCCGACCTCTTCCATCAGCGCAAGCGCAGCCTCAAGCATCGCGTCGACACCGAGGCCTCTTGGACCAGTCCGAGTAAATTTTTTCTGCATTGTAGAATTTCTACTTGCCCCTCTACGATGTAGAAATACATCCAGTTCCATCGAACACAACCATAAACCGACGGCCACCTAGCTGCGGTCGAAGACTGGAGACTACGATGTCACATCAAGGAACAATGGAGCTGACGCCGCGCCAGAGGATGCTCAGTGTCGCGGCCGTGATCCTGTCCACCATTGGGGTGGGCGTGTCATACGGTGTGGGCTATCCCTTGACGTCGCTGACGTTTGAAGCCTGGGCACAACCTGCCTGGCTCACCGGATTGGCGGGGAGCATGCCAGCACTTGCTATTTTGCTCTGTTTGCCGTTCTTTCCGGCGATCGTCGCGCGACTGAACACGGTTGGTGCCATGTCGCTCGGCTGCGTTCTCGTCGGGCTCAGCTTTCTTTTGATGCCGGTGTTCCCATCGCCAGAGGCTTGGCTGGTCCTGCGATTCATCATGGGCGCGGGTCTGGCCCTGCCATGGCTTGTTGGTGAAACGTGGATCAACACTGTTGCCACCAACAGGAACCGGGGGCAGCTACTGGCACTTTACGCGATTGCTCTATTCTCGGGATTTGTTGTCGGTCCCTACGTGCTGCAGTGGGTTGGTATCACCGGATGGGCTCCATTCCTGTTCGGTGCGGCCGGCATCTTTCTTGCTGTGCTCCCGCTTGTAGCTGCGCTCAAACTGGCCCCCAAGATGCCATCGCACCCTCAAACCGGGGTATTTGGTGCAATCAAGCTGGCGCCCATCGCGATGATCGGAGGCCTGGTTGGTGGCTTCCTCGAACTCGGCAATGTCTCGATGCTGCCAGTATATGGGGTCGCCATCGGCATGAGCGAGGCGGAGGCTCTGCGGATCGTCACCATGTTCATGCTCGGGGGTCTTGTGTTGATCTTCCCGATCGGGGTCCTGGCCGATAAGCTTTCTGCCCGCACCATGTTGATCGGCGTTGGCTTGATCTTTGCGGTGACAACGACGCTCGTGCCGTTTGCGCCCTCGCCGCTTTTGATGACAGTCTTGGTATTCGTCATGGGGGGCATCGGGGTTGGTTTTTATGCGCTGTCGCTGACCTTCATTGGGCAAACGGTACGCCTGGCCGATCTCGCCGTCGCAAACGCGGCGTTTCTCATCGCGTATCAGCTTGGCGCAATGGTTGCCCCAACCGCACTCGGCGTCGCGATGGAAGTGTCGTATCCCAGTGGCTACATCGTGGTACTGGTGGCCGCTGCACTGATCGGTGTGCTGGGTTTCATTACAATCGGTCGCCAGAAGGCGGGTAGCACCGTCCGGGTCACGATTGTCGATGAGAAGATCGGCGCAGGCAAGTCTGATTGATTTGCGACAGCGGACCCTACCGGCCACTGGTTGTGTGCCAAAACCCCCCACCTTTACCCTGTCATCGACCGCGTAAGTGTAGCAATTTTCGTGCTGCGTTCCTGCGCAGCACAAATTCGAGACTTCCGCTGTGGGCTCACAGGCAGATTTCGCCGCTCGGAGCGCGAACGACAGCTGCTGATCTTCCAACGAGTACTCATCGCAGGACCAGCTGCGATTTCAGTGGCTTGGCCAAACAATCAGATGGCCGGTCTTCGTCGGCCTGCCGCACCGGGATTGCCGCGTCAGCATTAGGCGGCTCTGAGCCCATAGTGCAGGATGCTACGGGCTTGTCGAATGTCCGGTCGCAGACTGCCCCGTGGCATCTGCAAGCTGGTAAGTGTAGTCGTTTAATATGAGCACTTTCGAATTAATCGTTTTCGCGATCTGTCTCTTGATCTTGGGTTTTCTTGCCGGTGCCATCGAGGCATCCAAAGGACTCCCGTTCAAAAAGAAACTAATATTTTGGTTCGGTTACCTTTGCCTGGCCGCAGCGCCGACTTTCTTTCTTGTGCAGGTCTGGCCCGATGGGAAAAGCACGGTATCGATTTACAGCTCCTCAGATGAGGAAAACTCGCTTATGGGACCAATCACCGCTTTGGCGTTATTTGCTGGTGTCGTCGCTGTCACTTGGTTTGGAAGACTGGCAGGCAATATCCTCAAGAAAAGAATATTCGGTACTGATCTTCAGTGATTGCCGAACTCTATGATCGATTGCAGACATTGGCGCAGCCGCAGCGAAAGCTCACTTCGTCCCAAGACCTGTGAGTTGCCCTGACAAATCTCGCTGCGCGATGTTCGAATGGCCGAATTTGCAGCCGCGCTGCGGCACGCCAGACTGAGCATTTGCAGAATTTTCCGCGCTGCGAGCGCATGCAGCAAAAAATGAAGACTTCCGGTGTGGGCTCATCCGGTGTTTTCGCCACCCTGTAAGTCTACGTCTGCTTCTAACACGCTGACCCTTTGGCAGAACGGATCAAATCGGGGAGGAGACGCAAATGAGCAACTTTGAAGATGCGGCAAGCGATAGAATGACGTGGTTCATTTCTTCGAAAGTGCGTCTAAACGCTGTCGGCAGAAAGCGACCAGTGCTTCCGCATCATTCAGGGCATCGACCGGATCTCTGAGAAGCAACGTGGTCTTTGCGTTCCGTAGCCAGTCCGATTTAGTGATAGCGATATGCCTGGGATCGTGATCGGGTTGCTTCGAAGGATCACTCATATGATGATATCCTTGCGGTGCGACCGCAGTAACGGGGTGCCAGTCCACGTGCCAGCCTCGATGCTTAAGATGTCATCGTTGCTCAGCGCAACTCCGCTACGCTCCATGCCTGCGAAAAGGATAACAACCCGCCCATCGTCGGAGCGCTGCAAGACCCGGCCACCAATCACGTCGCCGGTCAAATCGCTGATGATGCTTGCAGTATCAATCTTCGCTTGGGTCATCGTAATTACCCGCCTTTTTTGGGATGGCTCCTGACATTTCTATTGAAGCGGATTCTCATATGTAGTAACGTAACTACAATGGAGGGTTCGCATGAAACACCTTACAAGCCGAGAGTTTAACCAAAACGTCAGCAAGGCAAAGAGAGATGCCTTGTCCGGTCCTGTTTTTGTGACGGATAGGGGCCAGCCTTCGCATGTATTGCTTAGCTATGACGAGTACAGGCGGCTGACATCTGAGCCGACCAACATTGTCGAAGCTCTGTCAATGAAGGGACTGTCCTCGGTCGACTTTGAGACGGAGAAGGTGTCGCCTTCCATCAAACCAGTTGATCTTTCGTGATCTACCTTCTGGACACAAATGTCGTTTCAGAGCTTCGCAAGGCAGGGGATGGAAAAGCGGATGCCAATGTTGCGGAGTGGGCCTCCCTGCGAGACCCCGAAGAGCTATACATATCTGTAATTACTCTTCTGGAACTAGAAGTGGGTGTTCTCAGGATTGAGCGAAGAGACGACAAGCAAGGTCAGATGCTTCGCATTTGGCTTGAACACCATGTCATCCCCTTCTTCCAAGATCGTATTCTGCCGGTAGACGAGCATGTCGCGATTGGTTGTGCGAGGCTGCATGTTCCGAACAAGAGCCCTGAGCGTGATGCGCTGATCGCCGCAACGGCAAACGAACTCAATATGACCATCGCCACGCGTGATGAAAAAGACTTTCGAGATCTGGCTAGGAAAACCTTCAACCCCTGGAGTTCAATGAAAGGTACCCGCGGATGAACTTCGATAGATCCACGATCTTTTCTCTGAAAGCTCAGCTTGAAGAGATAGGTTACGCCAACGACGAGCAGTTTCTTGGTGCCTTTGCCTTCGAGCATCGAAGAGAGGAAGTAATCTCTGATCTTGGCGAGGCCGGATACCATCAAGACCTGGGTCATGGCGGCGCATACATCGAAGATCTCGGCGCTATTTATTGGTACTACGATCCCGAATTGACCAGCCGAGATGAAGCGAAGAAGTTGTCCGAAGAGTGGGCACGACGCGCTTACGACAAACCACCAGAGTTGGGAGGGCGCACATGACAACGCCGAGCACCGAACGCGAAGTCTGGAGCCACGCGGAGCTGTTCTTGCTCTATCACCGGGATCGGCGCGGCAAGAAACATGCAGAGCCTAAACGCTTCGTGCCGACTGACGCCGCAGCCAGACTCAGCGAGAAGTCCCAGGATCGAGAAACCTGCGTCAAACTGCTCGGACACGCAGTTGAGGACGACGTGGATATGCGGCTCATGCCGAACCGGATCATGCTTGTGCGCGAAACGCCCCATGAAGGCTGGGATGCTGTGGTCGTTGAACAGGACGTGCTGCGTGTCCGTTTCGGCGCATCGGTGATCCGGGTCAACCCGGACGGCGGCATCGTGCTCGAGCAGGAGAGCGGGACCACCTTCATCGAGGCGGACGGCACAATTCTCAAGAAGACCCACGACACGGATTTGGTGGTCGCAGGAGACGGGAGCAAGATGTCCCGTCGGACCGAGGACCAGGTCGACGCCTTTACGCTGGACGGGTTCGTCTCGCGGAGGAAATGAGCAATGGGGCAGGGTCCAAACCCGCAGCCACAGACGATAGGAGTAGAGGACCATGCGAGATAAACCCACGCCACGGCACGATCTACCTGCGCGCCGTCTGACAGAAACCCGCAAAGTGACAACACGAGATGGCCACACCGTCCATCTTTCGGTCGGCTTCGACCCTCATGAAGACGGGCGCCCGCGCGAGGTCTTCTATTCGGCAGGCTTCAAATCGGGCTCGGCGCTCGAGTTCCAGATCCAGGACTCCTGCGTTCTCATCTCGCTTCTCCTGCAGCACGGGTTCAGGCCGGAGCAGATCTCTAAGTCGCTTGCCCGAGTTGAACTGCCCGACGGCGGGTTGTCCTATGCAAGCACGACCGGTCTCATCGCCGATGAGCTGGTCTCGTCGACGCGATAGAAGCTCAGAAGATGGTGAGAGAGCAAAACGGCTACGTTCTAATCAGGAGGTAATTATGGAGTTCGTGATTTTGATCTTTGGTGTCGTGGCCCTCTATCTCGGGATAAATGGCAGGATGACCAGTCCTGGCCTGTATATGTTCGGTGGCGTACTCTTGATCCTATCCTTTATGGCCCACGACGGTGAGCTTTACGACCTGCCTCTTGCCATTGCTGAGCGACCAGTGCTTCCTGATATTTTTTAAAGCCAGCACATGACTTCATCGAGCTCTGCGAGGGTCTTGTGCTGAGGTGCTACCGATCGGGATCGTAAACGCCATTTCCAGTTTATGAAGTCATTCATGACGGCCGAACTCTTATAGCTGTCCGCACCGAATAGATGGCCCTCTCGATTGATGCTGCGGGCTCACCAGCTCGGCTTCGCGTGTCGCTGGTGAGTATTGGCCCGTGGCCAATCGCACAGTCGGGCATGCGCCCTCCGTGCAGATGTTGGCGCTGGATGTCCCGGTCCGCCCGCCTCGCGAGCGCAGCCCACCTCGGCCGCTCCGCCGGATTGCGCTCTGGTCTGTTTTGCCAGGGCAAAACGATCCCGCCACTCCATCCGTCTCCCGCGTCCGGTCAGGCTGCTTGCCTGCTCAGGTCGGGCTGACCTCGCGAAACCACACACACACATGACTGTGGAAGCATATCCTCCGGATGGCCACCGAAGCAGCCCGCGTCAAGGATCGCTAGAATTTTCGGAGAGGACCTTCTTAATCGTCAGAGGACCCGCGCGCTTGAGAGGGCAGGGACATGCGAAGCCGCCTACCATGAAAATTCGAGCGCCCAGCAAGCTGGCGGCTTCGCCGTCCCTGACCCGAACAGCTTCGGAAACCAGACATTCGGCCATGCAGCCACACTCACGTGGTGCAGATCAGAAACTCTGGAGAACACATCATGCCATACGATCAAGCAACCACATACGAGACCATCGAACTCTTCGGCCTCACCGAGAAGGACGCAGCTATGCCGATCCCGACCGACGAGATGCTGAAGGACGCCATCATCCGGGAAACCTTCGAGACGCTGCTCGGGCAGCTGCGTGCCACCGGGCTTGAGGCAGAAATCGAGCCGCTTGCCCACGGGTTGGCGACGATCCTGCAGCGGCGCAAGATCGCCCTCACCAAGGAGATCGACCGGACCACCGACAAGATCCGGGCACTGGCGAAGAGCCACGACGGATCGGAGATCGCCGAGACCGCCATGGAGGAAGCACAAGCCCGCTTCCTGCAACTCCGCGACATCACCGGCGCCATTGAGACGATGAGCGAAGCGGCTGCCGAGTGCTACGAAACCGAGACCGGCCACGCCTTCATCCCTGCAGCCGGCTCTCGCGCCAGCGCACGTGCGCAGGAGACAGGCGCCATCTTCGAAGCGCGCCAGCTCCTCGAGCAGCATGACCGAGAGACCGCCGAGAAGTCGAAGGTCGAGGGCGTCCCCCTGATCGTCTCCGGCGCCACCGACTGGACTGACGTCGACGCGATCTTCTCGACGCTCGACAAAGTCCGGGCGCGCATCCGGCAGAACCGCAATCAGGAGATCTTCGTCTGCCACAAAGGCGGCAAGCACGGTGCCGAGATGATCGCTGCCCGTTGGGCGCGCGCTCGTGGGATCCCGCAAGCCCGATTCGATCCACGTTGGTCCGCCCATGGCCGCTCGGCACCCTTCAAGTGCAACGATGAGATGCTCGACGACAAGTTCGCTGCAGCCGGGGTCGTTCTCTTTGGCGGCAACGGTGTCGCGCTCAATCTCGGGCAAAAGGCTGAGGCGAAAGGGATCACCGTCATGCGGGTCGCAGATCCGGCGAGGGCGCGCGACGGGAAGTGAATAAGAAGGGCCACCCTCGGGTGGCCCTCTTGTCGTTTTCATCCGGCGTGAGAGTCACTCTGAGTGCAGTAGCATCGCCTCCGCGCCGAACAGGCTCCGCCGGGAGGCATCCCCTCCAGTCTGGCATCATCAGCAGCCGCAGTGAAACGCGCGACAGACCAGCTCATGGACGGCGACGGCGAAGAGCGCTCCCCGCGATCACGACACGCGGGCAGGGCGTGCGTTTTGGAACATGCCTCCGACATTCTCCTCGCAGTTGCACGCGGTTTTGCTGTGCATCAGGGAAGATGCCGTTCAACGCTGAGCCATTCGGCTCTCTCCTTTTTCCTCAGTCATACGCTTCGCACGGCGGCGGCCCGGCCGTTCCCGCCGCTAAGCGTCGGCAAGCACAAATACGGCTTCCACACGCTTTGCGCGCGGACCCTCCGCATTTGCGCTTGCGCCCGGTCCTGACACCGCCGTGCTTCCGATGCCCATCGAAAAAAGGAGAAACCCAAATGTCCAACCACTTCACAGCAACCGTTCCCGTCAAATACACCGACAGCGACAACCGCGATCGCACCCGCTTCCAGCGCGTCGGCGTCATGTTCCAAAACGCCCGCCGCGACACCGGCGAGGTCTTCTACACCCTCAAGCTCGACTTCCCCGTCGCCGTCCACGAGCTGGTGATGTTCCCGCCCAACTCAAACGCGCCCGAGGACTGATCCCGACAAGACAGAAAAAGGGGGGCCGCCTGCCGGCGGCCCCCCTTTTTCTGCGCGTCCAACGACCGCCAAATAGGCGGGGCGTGCAGATCTCCGATGTCGTTCTCGACGTTCAGTCGATTGCGCAGCAGCGTGATGGAGATGCTGACGACGATGGGAATGATTTTCCGTTGGGCCCCTGCCACGGCTCAGGGCCGTGGCACCAGGCTCTAGGTTCCGTCCGCGATGCGGCCTCCACCCAGAACCACCAGGCCTCTTCCTCCCTGCCGCAATAGCCCTGTCACTGTCTCCACAGGAGCCAGTGAAAGGGCTTTGCGCCATGGTCGGCGAGACCTGCCGTTTCTGCCCTCCGGGTAACGATCCTTGGGGCGGCGCTCTACGGGCAAGTTCAGGGTAGGACGGTAGGCCGGGCATCCCACTCCGGGGATTCGTCGCTGCGCTCCGAACGCCCATCGTGGTTTCTGGCCTCTCCAGAGTTCCGCGGGCCTGCACGCCAGCCTCTGGTCAGTCGCGGGCCTTTCGCTACGAGATCTGCGCGTCCCGCCCAAGGGCTAATTTCCCCTGGCCCGTTGGGCCATTCATCGCGAAACAAATTAGCCCTTGGCCGCGCCACCCATATCCCGCAGACGAGGCCTTGCGCGACCGACCGACGGCTGACGAGCAAGCCAGCAGACGAAGCACCTGTGATCGACCGGCTTAAATCGAGGCCGCGGTGCGGCCAAGGTTATTATTGCCCGCCAAGGCGGGCGTGCGCTCCCTCTCTCCGGCATCAAAGCAAGACCATCAAGCGCCTGATTGCAAACGGTTTATTCGTCATTTTGTCAAATAAATCAGTAGGTTGAGAGGCGCTTGTAATGTAGTATGGGAGCAGCAGAAAGAGGAAGGGACAGCACCATGACAGCCCAAGTTGAGGTCCTGAATGCCAACACACCCGAGTACTGGATCGACGTCAAAGAAAGGGCCAGAACACGGAAGGTAGATGCGTTGATTGCAGACGGTCTGCGGAGATTGCGGGTCAGTTCCGTCTATGAGCAGTACGTCATGGATCAGCTTGAGGTCATCCGAGGCGCAGCGCAGAAGACCGGTATTCTGAACGAGCCCGATGCTTATCTTGCGCTGAAACAGCGGTACGCCAAGACGCTCGGCCTGCCTGAGCTTCTGGAAGACGAACAGACCACGGCGCGGTTTTGCGAGGAAGCGGTCGCAGACGCCTACACAGCTCTCTACGGAGAAGCCCTATGACCTCTTGGGAAAAGAACGCAACCGAGCACCACTCACAAGCCTGCCCTCAATGCGACGGATACGGTGAAGGGCTAGATGGGCTTTCGATGTGCCTACACTGCGACGGGACAGGATACGTCACAAAGGCAACCCGCTTGCGGATGGATAGGACGTTAACTGCTTCAGGCTTCAACTGTTGCGAGACAGCGAAGTGATGACCATCCAGAGAGCCACAAAGGCGGGCGGATGTCGATCCGGCAGTGACGCACACGGTGCCGTCATCCATCTGATCGAGGCCGACGAACACCCCTATGAGACCGGAAGCACGAGACCGGCACTCTGCGGGACCTCACCGGCCATCATGTGGTCGAGCTGGACACCCCCGGAAGGGCGGGTGTGTCCCAAGTGTCTGCGAAAGCAAGAAGCAGATAGCGGCACCACTTAACGGCTCACCGGTAAGCCAGCCAAACCGACACCCCGAAGAGTGTGGCGAGGATCGGTCGGTGAAGTAGGGCGATGGCGAGCACAAAGGCACACCATCGCCAGTTTCGTCGCAGCCACGCCTTCAGCACAGGAAGTCGGCGATAGCCGCGTTGAACATGATCACCAGCACAATCGTTGTCATCCCGATGAAGAGGGCGCCCGTGACCAACCGACCCGGGAGCGCGCCGAAGGTCGCGCGATAGAGACCGACAGCCACATGGCCGCCATCAAGGCCGGGGATCGGCAGCAGGTTGAAGAGCGCCATCAGAAACGACATCATCCCGAGAAACATCAGCATGAACCCCGGTCCCGAACGTGCCGCCTCAACCGCGACCGTCGCGACACCAGCCGGACCGGAAAGGGTGCAGCGATCGCCTCGCCCGAGGAAAATCTGCGGCAGATCGTAGCTGGCGGATGCGACCACCCCCGATAGTATTCTGATGCTCTCCGCGAAGGCGCCGCCGATGGACAGCCGGTCCTCCTGCAGCACGACCGAAGGTTGGTGGAGTACGCCGATCCGGTAGCCGGGACCGTGCGGCTCAGGCGTGACCTGTAACTCGACGAGGTCGCCACCGCGGAGGACGTCCAGAGACAGCGTGCGGCCTTCACTGGATGACACCATCGCCACCAGCTCGTCCCAGACCAGAACGGCCCTGCCATCAATCGACCGCACCACGTCGTCGGGCCGTAAGCCCGCGCTCGCAGCAGCACCGCCGAGAGACACCGCCTCGATCACGGGGCGCATGGGGTGAGGGCCGCGGACAGCCTCGATAAGGCCGTCCCGGCGGATCTGGTAAGTGACCTCTGCCGCTGGGGAGAGGCAACCGCTCAGGGCCTTCAGAGAGCCGCCAGCGGCCTCGCACCCATCGACCGATAGGATGACATCTCCGGCCTGCAGCTCGGACGCGCCGACACCTGTCGAGGTCTCTGCAACGACCCAGGGTATCGTGATCTTCGGCACCAGTGTGAGCCCGGCCGCGAAGAGCGCGACCGCCAGCAAGAGGTTCGCCACAGGGCCTGCCAAAGCGACGCTTGCGAGCGGGCCGAAGCGGGCCGCTTCGAGCGACGCGGGAAGCCGCGCCTGGTTCCGGTAGCCAGCCTCGCGCGCGGCCTCATCCTCTTCGAAGGCGACGTAGCCGCCGACCATGAACGAGCGAAATGTCCAGAGCGTGCCGCGACCATCCCGATAGCTTAGCACGAGAGGTCCGAAGCCGAGCGAGACCACCGCAGGGCGCAGACCGACGGCGCGGCCCACGAGGTAGTGACCAAGCTCGTGGAGCACGACGATGAGCGCGAACCCCGCGAAGAGGCTCAGCCAGATGGCGGGCATGGCAAAAGCGGTCATCCGAAGATCTCCTCCATATGGGCCGCGTACTCCGCGCGCGTTATGGTGGCCTTGTTCCCGGCAAAGCCGTGGTAGGCCGAGCGGCCCGAAGCCAGTGGCAGACCCGCCCAGATCTTCGCGAGGTTGTCCATGAAGGTCTCACGGGAGATTTGGTTTTTCTTGAACTGCGTCCAACCCGCTTCGGAGACGAGGATCCGCGCGAGCATGTCCTGGGTCGCCGCGTCAAACCGCGTGTCGCGTTCGAGACCGGCGATGCGGACAAGGCGCCCGAGTGTCTTGGGGATCTTCTGATACCGCCCGATGGCGTGCTGTTGTCCTGGCGTCGCATCGATCCAGTCGAAGATCTGACCGAGCGTCAGGGTCGAAGGCCGCCCCGGTGGTTTGATCCTGGCGCGAAGGTTCACGCTGTCGTAGCCCTCTCGCACCTCCGCCAGCGCGATGAGCGAGAGCAGGCGATCCATCTCAGGTCCCGGCGGCAGTGCCGCTCGGACCGGCTTCGCACGAGACGGCTTTGCGCTGCCCTCACTGCCGGACAGCGCGAAGCTGGTGATCATCGCGCCGGGCGCGCTCCAGTCGGTGCGCGACGATGCCGGCTGCCAGTCCTGCGCCGGAGAGGCCGAAGGTAGAACGAGCGCCATCGCCACTGCCGCCACAAAGCGGCGGCGCCGGCACTGCGCGGGTGGTTTGTACAAGGATGCCTTCGGCACCCCGTTGGGGCTGCACTTCGCTTGGCCTTGCACAAACCACCCGCTTGGCCTCTTCGATGACCGTAGCCAGCACGCCTGTAGGAGGTGCAACGCCAAACGACCGGCGCTCCGGAGCAGGCTCGCACAAGGATGCCTTCGGCGAACCATTGGGGCTGAGCTTCGCTTGGCCTTGCCCGACCGATCTGCTCTGCCTCGGCGCAGACGGAGCTCAGCCCGCTCGGCAGCGCCAGGACCCAGCTCACCGGCCGGCACTGCGCGGGTGGCTTGCACAAGGATGCCTTCGGCACCCCGTTGGGGCTGCGCTTCGCTTGGCCTTGCACAATCCACCCGCTTGGCCTCCTCGCCGACCTCGCACAGCCTGTCGTGGGTCGCGACGATCCTGGGCGTGATTGCTTCCGCCACGCCCAGGCTGGTGACCGCGGTGCTTCGACCCAGCGAATGGCGAGGGCTGGTGAAAGACTGTGTTGGCCTGATTGGCCGATTAAGGGGACCCAGCTCACCGGCCGGCACTGCGCGGGTGGCTTGCACAAGGATGCCTTCGGCACCCCGTTGGGGCTGCGCTTCGCTTGGCCTTGCACAATCCACCCGCTTGGCCTCCTCGCCGACCTCGCACAGCCTGTCGTGGGTCGCGACGATCCTGGGCGTGATTGCTTCCGCAAAGCCCAGGCTTGGGACCTCGGTGCCCAGACCAACGGACGAGCGAGGATTGGCGGAGAGGAGTATCGGCCCGCTGGGCCGATTAAGGGGACACACCATACGCAGCATGCTGCATTTGGCGCTTAAACCATTGGTTTCGCTAAAGAAAAGACCCTTCGGAAGGGTCAAATCCTGGTACGAAATAATTTCCCCGTATTTCCAATAGGTTAGTCTCTCTTTGGTCACGCCTGACCACTCTAAAGTCACGCGTGACTGGGCGTTGGTCACGCGTGCCCGCATGTCGGTCACGAATGACCAGGGGCTTCCACTCGTTTGGTCGAGATTGCTTGGACTATGACGGGCCCAAATAAGCAAGATCTTTTGACGAATGGTCATAGCTCTTGCTCTCGATCCATCATCTGGATCATGTCGGGTTGCAGATCCTCTGCTGGTCCAGTCCGTTCGGTCGGAACAACGGGCTGACTGATGATGCGTTGAAGTTCAGCGTCGATCCGCGCGAGCACCTTAAGTTGGTCGTGTTCCAGTTCGTTGGTAGTCCTTGTGACACGCTCGAACATCTTGTCCATCTCTGCGAAGATCGGTTCGGCGTCCTCGCCCTCAAAGAAGGTCCGAGCGATCAGGCCGCGGGTAGTGTGGTGCTGCTTATCCAAGCTGTCAAAGCGTAGTTTCATGAGGGCATAGATACCTCGCATGACGGAAGACAGCTCGTGGAGCCGGTCAACCGCTTCGCGTTGTAGTGACGCGGCCTCAGCGATCGACTGGCCGATGCGAACCAAGGCGGCGGCATTCGCGGAGGAGGTGCTGTTCGTCTTTTGAACAACATCTGCAAGTTCGGCGAGTCGATTGCTGACCGTTGCTGCCTCATTTAATTTTTCTAACTCTGCATCGAGCATTGGCCCGCGCGCATTGGATGGTACTTCAGCAACCAAGGACGTAGCGAGAGGTCCTAGATACACACGAAGTTTTTGGGAGTCGGTCTCTGTCATGTTCGGTCTCCTTTAGAGGGTTTTCTGATCAAGGTTCTTTTCTTCGAGCTGGTCGAAGAGATCGTTCATGCGCTGGTCGAGATCGGCGAGCGGATCGGGTTCGCGGTCTCGGCCGGGATGATTTTTGCCATCCTTCTGCAGGTCATTGGAGGCCTTGTCAGGAGCCTCAGATTGCCTTTCAGAAGCCGTCTCACGTGCAGCGTCTTGGACCTGTCGTTGGTCGCTTTTGGCATCTTCCTGGCGTCCGTCAGGCTGGCCAAAAAGCTCCCCTTGGGGTCGCTCAGTCTGACTGGCGGATTGTTCCTCAGTGCGGACTCTATCGCCTCTGTGAGCGTCCTCTGTCCTGTGCTCCGAGGTTTGGTTCAGGGTGGTGTGAGGGGATGTCTTCTCTGGCTCAGGCGCTGCGTTTTGGTGAAACCGGAAGGGGTCAAAGTCAGCCATTCGACCAGGCTGAACGGCCGCCTGAAACGCGGCCTGACCCCGATCCAGCAGCTGGTCGTGGAGACGTTCCTGAAACGCCTGCGGGTTCTGGGAGAGAGCCTCCAGAGCGTTGATGCGCTCACCTGTTTCCTTCTGGATTGTGTCGGCCAATTTGCTTGCACTGTCGGTCACCAGAAGCGTGTCTTCACGCATCCGCGACAGGCTCACGTAGAAGCCTTTCTGGGTCGCCAGACGTTCCTTGCTGTGCATGCCGAGGATCACGCGATCGACGGTTGAGCCTTGGTAGTCGTGGGATGTCGAAGCGTAGGCAAGCTGCATGCCGCGGGCTGCAAGGCTGTCCGTGCGGAGGGTCTTGTTTCCGTCCTCAGTGCGGACGGTGAGCTGCTTCTGGTTGATTGAAACGATGCGCCCGGAGTTGGCATTTTCGATCCCGTTGTCGCGATCGGTGATCTTGAACTTGACCGCATCGCCGACGGCGAATTGCTCGTGAGTCTTCTGGAAGGCCACAAGATGCCGGCCAAGACGCGACCCCGCTTCGAGCGTCAGAACGCGGGATTTACCCTCCTCATCGGTCAGTTCCAGTAGGCGTTTTTCGGGGTCGACAGCGGACACTTCATAGAGAGCGCCGGCGGTCAGATCCGCAGTCTTCACAGTCTTCAGGGCGGCGATGATGTTGCCGGTTTTGAAGCTTGATGCTTCGCCTGCCTCGGCCACCGTCAGGTTCCGCGGGAGGAGACTGTTTATCGTGACGGCTTGCCCAGTAACCTCGCCGGTGCGACGAAGTCCAGCCTGAACGGCAGAGTTGATGTCGCGGCGCATGCCATTGGTCATGACGACGATGCCAGTCCGGGCACGATCTTCAGACGAGCGTGAGAGGTATTTTGAAGCGACCTCGGCCGAGATGGCGGCGCGATTGTCTTCCGTCTCGGACACCTCGGAAATGCCCGAGAAGGCCGCGTGTACGTCACCGCGGTACGCGTGTAGAACCGCCGTCCGCCCTTCTGCTGTGTTCTGGCGTTGGATGTCCAGCATCTGAGCATAGGGCATGCCTGCGTCCTGCAGTTGCCGGAAGGAAGAGCCCGCGGCGACGGCATCGAGCTGGCGAACGTCCCCCACCAGGACCACACGGGCGTAGCCTTTGTCGTTGGCCATCTTGATGACGCTGTTCATCTGCCGCGATGAGAGCATCGACGCTTCGTCAACGACGAGAACCGTCTTGCTTTTGTCGGGATCGCCCGGCGCGTTCTCGTGGCGGACGAGGGCGGAGGAGACAGTGCGACTGTCGGGGACAGACTCACTCAAAGCCGAGACGGCCTTGAGGGAGGGGGCCAAACCTTCGATGGTATACTCGGCGCGCTCGAGCTGCTTTGCGACAGTCGCCAGCATGAACGTCTTGCCCGTTCCGGCCAGACCCTGGACACCGACGATCCGGTCTTCGCTCGTCAGGATCAAATGGGCTGCTTCCTTCTGACCGTCGGTGAGTGTGGTGCGGTCAAGACGTCGAGCAACGACCTTCTCTGCGGGCCGGAGCGTGAGCTTGTCGGTTGCCGATCTGACATCGACCGAGCCGTTACGACGCTCGCGCCGCATCAAACCGATGTTTTCGCGTTCGACCCGAGCCGTCTCTTTGTCGGTCAGATGCGCCCGATCATCGTGCATGACGGCAAAGAGATCACGACGGCCAAGCGCGTCTCGGATCTCACGTTCTACCTCAACGGCGCGCACCCCTTTGTCATGGGTGATGGCAGTCTGAATGACATCGGCCTTCTCGTAGATGGATTGCCGCTCAGAGAGATGCGAAACTGCGAACTGCAGGGCGGCCCGGGCATCGGAGAGTTGAGTGCGTTCCTGGGCTGGCTCTTTTGGCATCTGCAGCGTAATGCCCTGAGACTGAGCTTCCGAACGCCAGGCCGAATAAAGGTCGCCGCGTTCAACAGGTCCTTTCTTGGACCGTGTTGCGAGAGCGGCGAGTGCGGAGTTCCTGGTGGAAGGCTCCAGGTTGCGATCCTTCAGACTGGCCTCGATCTCGGACCGCCGCTTGGAGAAATGCTCAATCAGGGGTTCGGGTACATCTCTAATGTCAAAGAGCCCCTTATCGCCCCACTCTACGCTGTAGCCGAGCTTTTCGAGGCTACCAGCTAGGGCGTTCCGATAGATCTGGCCGAGCAGAAGCGTGTGGCGGTAAATGTTGTCGTTGTGGAGTGAGCGGAACCGGCCGTCGCCCGGGTCGACCATGTTGGCGATCACGGCATGGGTATGCAGTTGAGGATCGAGCGCGCGGCTTGTGTCATGCTGGAAGAGACCGGCGATGATCTTGCCGCCCGTGACGACCGTCATCTGGCCTTCCTCCCAGATCCTTGTTTGGACCACGTGCTTCTCGACATAGCCCATGGCTTCGTTCACAGCTTCGTGGTGCGCCTCAAGCACCCGGCTATCACCGCCAACAAGGGCTGCGATGCTGACGCCCTTCGGCGCTGAGAAGGTCAGATCGATACCGGATCTATGCTCCCAGGCGCCATCGCGCATTCTTCCAATGCGGGAACCATCCGGTGCCATGCCATCGAGCAGCTGCGAAAACCGGACGTCATCGATCCTTCCGGAAAGCCCGGCTTCCGCTGCTGCATCGCCGAAATAACGCGCAGCTTGTTCCGCCTCCGGTGAGCCCGCAATGTAGTAGCCTTCGGCCTTGTAGTATCCGCTTGATGCCTGTCCGCTGCTGACGTTCGACATCGAGAGCATCAAACGTCCCCTTGATATTCATCGAACCAAACGGGTGATGCAGTCACTTTTTTCTTCGAAGATCTCGTTGGCTTCTTCGACCTGCTAGAGCGCGACGGTCCCGATTTGGCACCTTTTGCGGGCTTTCGTTTCTTGTGAGCCAAGTCACGTTGGACATCTTGTTCCGCTTTTGCGGTACTCATCCAAGGTGGTTGGGGCGTCGTGGAGTGGCGCGACGCGTTTTGACGATTGCCAATCACGGGATCGGACACCATGACGATTGGCTGGATCCTGTCGGGCGGAACGCCAGCGGTGTATTGGGTGTAGAAATGCGCCCAATAGGCTGCGATATCCGTTGGAGGGCAGGTGCGGTTCTTCACCCAATCATCGCGTGAGCAGGCGAAGGCCGCGCCCGCCCAGGTCGCGAAAGCGTCGAAGAGCTCCGGGTCGTCTTGCGATGCCTCGTGTTGCTCGGCCGCGCTGCCACCATTGTCTGGGCCGCCACCATCAAGTCGGCCATCGTAGAAGCCATCACCAAGATAGGGCTGGAAGCCCGCGCAGATCTCGGGTTCGCCAGGCGCTTTGAATGTGACCCTCGCTGTCGGCGCGTTATAGGCGAAGCGAACGTAGCATTCGAACTGAGGCAGCGCCTGGATCTCCGACGCGGTGACGATTGGGCGTTCCTGACGGCTCTGAACAAAGCCAACACCATCGCGGGCCTCATGCGCACCAACTGTGATGTTGGCATTGACCTCGATGGTATCGGCCGAGCCGAGGCTGTCGCTGAAGACCTTGGCGGTCCGGGCATTGGGTGTGTTAAAGACAAGACGGTTGTTGAGTGTCCCTGTGATCGACTCAGCCGCTTCGCGCCCGTAGATCTCCTCAAGCTGGCTGTAGACCTGGTAACCCAGGACAAAGGCACCACCGAACTGCCGGATCTGCGCGAGAGAGGTCACCAGAAACGGCATCTTGTTCAGCGCCGGCACCTCATCGAAGAAGAAGAAGACCCGAGGATCCGCCGAGGGCGGTTGCGACATGAGCGCGTTGACGCCCAGCTCTGTGATGGTCGAGATGATGTTGCGGGTCGCAGCCGTATGTTCCGCGTCAGCCGTCAGAAACACGAAGCTAGGGGTGTCTTCGGCCATCCATTTGCGAATCGAGAAGCGTGGTCCATCATCCCGCATGAATTCGAGAAATCGCAGATGCGAAATCATGTTGGCGCGAATGCTGAGAGCCGTCTTCTCAATGTTGGTGTTGAAGAAGTGGGCAGAGGGTGAGTTGGCGACCAACTCGCTGAGCTGGTCCGCTGGCATGTTCAGAATAGCGTTGAGGAGGGCCTCATTTGTGCGCTCGCCGCGCTTGTAAAGTTCGCGCGCAGCGTGCTCGAAGACGATGCGCGCCGCGTTAGTCCAAAAGGGATCACTCTCTCCGGGCCTGATCGGGATCATCACTTCCGCCATCTGGGCAAAGGAGCCGAGGTCTTTGACGTCATCGAAGGGGCACCAGGCAACAGACCGGTCATCAAATGGATTGACGATGACGTCGGTTTCCTCGTTGTAGAAGCGGCTGACAAAGGTACCCATGCGGTCGTAGATCACAGCGCGGCCACCATTCTGACGAATGGTGCGCAGCATCTCGATCATCGCAGTCGTCTTGCCTACGCCGACAGTGCCAAAGAAGCCGGTTTGAGCTTCAAGCGCATTTGGAGGGAAAGGGACGCTTGCAATGGTGTAGCGCGGCGCCTTCTTGCGGTCCTTGAACTTTCGGACGTACTGCTTCCATTGATTGTTGGACCACCACTTGAGCTCACCAGCGCTGATCAGACGGGAGCCCCGAATGTAGTTGTTCCGCTCGACACGCCGCCCGCTGACATAGAAGACGACAACGCTGGCGAGGCAGATTAGAAGAGCTGGGATGAGCGAGAGGAAGGCCGCGCGGAAGGCCTTTCGAACCGTCGTGTCTCGTATCTCGCGCTGGCGATGGTCGCGGTAGAGCTCAACGGCGCTGTAGTCTCTGATCTCGCCGTTGTGGTCGGTAAGTGTAAACGTTCTCTCAGAGCCGGTCTCGTTCTGAACCAGCTGCTCCGCCCAACCGTAGAAAACCGTTACCCGAATTCGCTCCGGGTCGATCACGTCCCGTGCGAGGTAAGCAAAGCTGGCGATGTACCCGATCGCCGCCAGAACCAGAGAAAACCGCAAGACCTGTTGGGCCATGCGCCACCAGTGTTGGGTAGTCTGGCCACCACGGATCAGGGTGGTCGGCGATGAGAGAGCGCTCGATTTCATTTGTCTTTTCTCCGGGCTGGTATTTCATATAAAAGTCAAGTACGGTGAAAATATGCATCATTTATACAGAAAAAATAAACCCAAAATAGTCACTGTTGGTTTTATTTGCACACTGCTGCTCTGCTCATCAGTGCAGAGTTCAGAGCCGGATTTGCCGACTTTACCCGATGACTTCGAGGAACGCGTTCTTCGGGTGATCCTCCACAGGCCAGAGATTATCGTGGCCGCTCTGCGATTGCTTGAAGAGCAAGAAGCTTCAGCCGAGCGTGGATCCGCTTTTGACGAAAATGATCCTACACGCGCGGCTCTATTCGATCGCACGCTGCACGGGGCCATCTCGCAAGAGCGCGATCCTTTGCTGATCGAGTTTTCTGACTACCGATGCGGATACTGCGGGGTTGCGTCGGAAACGGTCCAAACCTTCACCGATGAACACGATAAGCGGATCCGGATACTCGAGTTGCCGATCCTAGGCGAGGCCTCGCGCAAACTCGCGAAGATCGCGATTGCGGTGCGGAACCTGGAAGGCCCCTTTGTCTACTATGATTTTCACATGGCGCTAATTGAGCCGGATGCCCAGCCGAAATCTGTGACTTTGGCAAGACGGATTGCGGAAGAGATGCTGATCGACTTTGATCGCGTCCTTCGAGAAACACAGAATCCCGACATCGACAAAGAACTGAGGTCAAACATGGCTTTGGCTCGGAAGCTTGGTGTTTCTGGAACACCTGCGTTCGTCTCGAAAACACGCGTCGAAGCAGGCCTGCAAGACCTTCAAACCCTCAATGAAATGGTGCGGGAGGACGACCAATGAACCAAACACTGAAACTGCCCGCGGCTTTGCTTGCGGTCGCATCCCTGAGTGCCTGCATGACGGGGACGGTTCCTGTCAGCCAGGCCCAGCCTTCGCTTCTTCAGCAAGATGATTTGTCATTATCATGCGGCGAGCTCTCAGCGCGGAATGGCCGGATCGTAGCACGGGCGCGTGAAATTGAAGCAGAGTCCCGGACCCGTGCCAGGCAGGACGCCATTGCAAACACCGCGGTCAATCTTGGCTTGGGAGTTTTGATGGGGGGGGCGGCTCGTGGTGGCCTGACCGGCGTTCAAGCGGCAGGTGCTGTGAGCCAGGCGACGACCAGGATACGCAACGCGGAAGGAAGTCAGGAACGTTTGCAGGAGGTCACCGATGCAATGGCACTGGCGCGACGCTCTGCGGAACTTCAACGAGCGATGGTCGAAAAAGGTTGTAGTGGGAGTGCTTGAGAGGAAGTGACGATCTTCTCGGTTCGAGCGGAAGATTGTCTACAAATGATCGATCTGTTGGTTCTTGCCACTTGATACCTTAGCCTGGGCCAAGACCCTACACTCCGCAGCTGGATCACACGCAAAGAGCGAAATGGGAGCATGCCATGAATTGGCTCAATCATCATAAAATGACACTGACAACAGCCCTCGCAGGATTTGGCTGTCTCTTGGCAGTACTCAGCTTTCAGGTCGAAGGAGAAGAGCTAGAGATATTGAACGTTCAAATATCTCAGTACAGCCTGTTGCGTGTCGGTTCGTGGTGCTTCCTAGTCGGCGCATTGATGAGTTTGGTCTTAAAGTGGTTTGATAAGACCCCAATCACCAACCTTGAGACAGAAGAATTGCTCCACGTTGAAGATGGGTTGATCATGCAGAGGCTGTCAGCCGATACGCCGCTTGACGAACCTCGATTTCGACGTCCGTTGAACTCAATCGTAGAGGTAAAGACCCGACGGTCTATGCTCTCTCCCAGGGAATGGATCTATGCCCGTAAGAGCCTGGTGGAGTGGTTGGCAGTCATAAGCGGTCCGTTCGGCGCGATTATCTGGGCGGTCAATGAGGGAAACTACGCAAGCCTGGGCTTTTGGGCCGGTATTTTGGTGACGTTGGTGGTGTGGTGTTTGATTCTTTTTCAGTTTGGTCCGGGTTTCCGAGCGGAACTGGAGGTTAGGTTTATTCAGGGAGAAACGCTGCTTTTGAGTGCAAACCGGGCGCAGAAAGTATCTATCGAAGAGGGAACTATTGATCGTGCGATTGCGCCATCGACAACCGTTTCATCGCTCACAAGGCACGAGATGGTGGATATTCTGAAGATGCGGCGATCAGAGAACATTGACGTTGCTTTGTTTACTGGACCGGTCAGCATTTTGGGAGTTTCGCTGTTCATGGGCTTCACGCAATATCCAGTCGTACTCTTCTATATGGTTTTACTCCTCACCCTGTGCGGGTTCTCGATGTTCAGGCTCTATCAAGGCTGCCGGCCTGGGGCTAAGCACCTGACGAAAACAATGGAAGAGCGAATTGCTTTCGAAACAGCCAACGGCGCTAAAGGTTAGATCGGCATCCCGCCGTCGACTGCGTCACTTCGAAACGGACCGCGGTAGGTTCAGAAGCGATTGACATGCAAAGGATGTCGGGCAAATCACACTCAGCTAGCAAGAAACAGTTCCAGCGGACATACACTGTTGTCGCAACCATGCTGATCTGAAACCCACAGTCCCCACTGGCTGCCTTCCGGGCGCAGCACAGTTTCGGTCGCTTTGCGCTCTTCCCGCTGGTTCGCTGCGTCGAGAGCAAACGACCGGATCAAGCCAACGCCGCCATTGGCGAGTTGGCTGCTCAACCAGAACTGTGCGGGACAAATGGTGAGTTTGCTGCGCTTGCGCAGAAGGCTGCATCCATGCGCTTTGCAGACCTTACCGTTGAATTGCACACGTAGCGCACACAACCAACAGTTATGGCACTGATTTCGAAGACAGTCCGTCCACACCTCCATCGGTACGGAGGTGCATTGAGGCGTCCAACGCATAACTTCGAAAAATTCTGTTGTCCGGCTCATCTGAAAAGCCGTCAGACGGCGACTGAACTACACAGAAACCACCTCATGTCAGGATACGATTACGTGTTGTCACGTTGCTTCTTAGACGTAGTCTGACACGAGAAGCCGGTTTGGGCTTTGATCCTCGTCCACGGACGAAAAGCGACCGATATCCATCTCAAAGACGTTGTCGGTGCGGTCGTCGTTTACCGTCGAAACTTCGCGCACTAAACAGTCACCTTTTTCCGCCCAAAAAGCGTGCCAGATGCCGGGCATCAAGGTCACACTCTGTCCTGGTGAAAGCCTCAGCTTCCCGCCGGCGGGAAGAGTGACCTCTTGTCCATCGCTGGGCACAGTCACATCGCTTTTGCGGTCAATACTGCCATCCGTATTTGGAGAGAATAATTCGATTATTAGATCTCCCCCGCCACCGTTTATGATATCCTCCGCTTTGATATTGTGGCGGTGCATTGGGGACAGTTGGTTCTCACGCGTTATCATGACTTTTTCCGCATAGAGCATTCCGCGCCCTGTACTTAGGTCAGACAACGTACCGTTGCGGGTCGTGAACAAGAACAACCCTAGTTCCTTAAATTTGCCCTGCCCATAGTCGGTGATGTCCCAACCGAGACCCCGCTCTCGGATTGGTGCGGCTGCTTCACTGCGCATTTCGTCTGATGACCAATTGGCAAACGGCGGCAGGGTTTGACCAAAGGACCGGATAAAAGCTTCGCCTTGTTTAAGGATATCGTTAATCTCGGATCGCTTCATTGTGTAAGCCCATCATGAATCCGGAGTTCGGTTTTGCAGATCCGTTGACAATCGGGAACCGGATCACCTGCGATGCGTTTCAGAAGAAGATCAGCAAGGTTCCAACCCGCTTCCTGACGCGAAAAGTACGAGTTATTGAGTGGCGTGCCGATATAAGCGCCAAGATTCGTCCCCGACCGAAGAGAAAAGCCCGCCTGTTCCGCCCGGGCGCCTAGCGTACGCCGGACCCCCGCCCGAGCGCCTAAAAACACCAGTTCGTTGACGCACACGAAAGCCTCCGCCCCGAGCTCGGCAAGCTCCATCGCTGCGTCACGCGCCTTGGCGGCATCAAAATCGATATGTCGGATCAACGCCGGATCAAGGGCGATCCCTGCGTCGGCCAAAGCCCGGCGATACCCATCCAACCGCTTGCCTACAAAGAAATATCGCCGATCCGCATCAAGAAGGGCGATCTTGCGATATCCTTGATCAATCAGGGATTTCGTCCCCTGATAGGCCGCAAATTCGTTGTCGAGGTCAAAATACGCATGATCCTGCCCACGCAAGGTTTGCCCGAAGGTCACGAAGGGGACGTTCTCGTCGATCAGGAAATTTACGCGGCTGTCGTCGGGCACCGTGTGGTCGAGAATGAAACCGTCCGCATTTCGGCCTTTCATGACTTCCTTTATTTTTTCCAATCCGTTTTCTTCCATCGCCACCGGCATCGCACGGACAGCGTATTCCGATCCCGCAAAGCGCCTATGTATCCCGTTGAGCAGGCCAATCGATCCACTATCGCCAATCTCTTCCTCGTTTGAAAAACTCAAGAACGCCATGATGACGAGGGTCTGGCCCGTGCGCAGTTTCATCCCGTCGAGGTTGCGGACATAGCCCAGACGGTTGGCTGTCTCTTTGACCTTTGCGACCATATCGTCGCTGATCCGCTCACCGCCCTTCAGGGCGCGCGCCACGGTCGTCACGGACACGCCGATCTCCTCGGCGATGGTTTTGAGCGTGACAGGCCCGCTGTCGCTCAAGTCGCTGGGCGCCATGTGTTTCATCCCCTCAGATACCAGACCTGCGCCGCCTTTTCATCCAACGGGGCGCCGCGATCTCTCAGCCTTGTAAGAGTTTTAGGCAGCCCTGGCAAAAGAGTGAAGCAATTGTCGCTATAGACCGCAGAGCCTCCGTGGTCGTAGGTCACATAAAGCGCAGGGCTGCTGGAGGTGAGGGTCACGCTCCGCCCTGCATCCTCTACCTGCACATCGATGATCGGATCGGCCAGATCATAGTCTTTCGGGCGTCGCGGCAGGTAGTCATTCTCGCCCTCGAATCTGCACTCCGTATCCACCCATGAAAAATGCAGGAAGTGCTGCGCGCCAACCCGCTCCGCCGCAAGGCGTGTGAGCTCCACGGCCATCCCTGTGGGCACGACGCCCGAAACTGTGTCCAGAGTTTCCATCGGCCCGGCCAGATCCACCGCTCGCAGACCGACCGTCAGCGAGACCGGAGCGTCGGTTTCATTGACGGCCCAGATCACGATGTCGCCGGTGACCGCGTTCGGCTGTGCGGTAACCATCACCGGATCAAAGAAACGCCGCGCGAGGTAATGTGTGCTCTTCCATGCACCGCCGTATTCAAGGCTGGCCCAGCTGGCCACTGGCCAGGTATCGTTGAGCTGCCAATACAGCGTCCCCATGCAGCGCGGCTTGCAAGTCCGCCAGAATTCAATAGAGGTTTTCATCGCCAGCCCTTGGGAAACCTGGCTGAGGTAGGCCATATCCGCAAAATTGTCGGGGAATTTGAAATACCGCTGGATCGTCTCGACAATGCGGGCATTGCCACCCTCGTTGCGCTGATGGACCTCCATCACCTTTGAGGAAATATTGCGGTCCTTTGGCGTGGTGAACGTCTTGATGCAGGCCATAGACGGCATTGATTGAAATCCGAATTCCGAACAAAATCGCGGGCGCACGGTGCGGTAATGCTCAAAGTCCTTTGCCGAATGCCAGACGTCCCAGAAATGCATGTCGCCCGCAGTGTCCGTGTGCCAGCCATCATTGAAATTGAGCCGACCAATCGACGGGGAGGACGGCCAGAACGCGACGTCCGGGGCCTCATCGTCTATCGCCTCCTCCAGCGCGTGGTTCAGACGATCATAGATCGCAAGATACCGGTCCCGGTCGGTCTCCGATTCATCAAACCAGTTGAGAGCGCCGACCAATTCATTGTCCCCGCACCAAAGCGCCAGGGACGCATGAGAGGACAGGCGGCGGATTTGCTGACGCGCCTCGGCCTGAACCGTCGCGAGAAAATCACGCTGATGGGCGGGATAGGCGTTGCAGGCAAACATGAAATCCTGCCAGATCATGATCCCCATCTCATCGCACATGTCATAGAACCAATCCGCCTCGTATTGGCCGCCGCCCCAGATGCGGATCATGTTCATATTCGCCTCAAGCGCCGAGGTGAGCAGGTCACGCGCGACCTCGGGCGTGCCCCGTTCCGGCAAGGCATCGGCTGGTATCCAGTTCGCACCGCGCATGAATATATCTCGCCCGTTGACGCGGAAGGCAAAGCGGTTGCCGATAGCATCGGCGGAGGTATCGAGGATCACCTCGCGCAGGCCGATCGTGTAGGCGCGGGTTTGCCCGTTCAGCCGCAGAGTGACATCGTATTGATGCGGCTCCCCTTCTCCCACGGGCCACCAAAGGCACGGGTTTTCGATGACCGCCAGTAGGGTCGCACGGTTCTCGCCGGGATAGGTCTGCGGGGAAAGGGTGATGGTCTGCCCGTCTACCGAGAGCGTGATCATTGGCGACGTGGGTCCGGCGGCCTCAAACACAACAGTCGCCTCAAGGGTGACACGTCCCCCTGCATGGGTCTGGCGAAACATCACGTCATCAAGCCGCGCATCATCGGTGCGGCGCAGGGTGACATCGCCATAAATCCCCAGAGGCGACAGCGCGATGTTCCAATCCCACCCCGCATGACATTGCGTTTTGCGCAGGTGGTTGAAATGCGCCAGCCGGTTGTTGCGCGCCATATAGGGGATCACGATGTCAGAGGCCGCAGCCTTGGCCTGCGCGATTTCGCTATTGGACAAGAACCGCACGGTAAGGGTATTTTGCCCCGGCAAGAGCGCCTCTGTCGCATCGAAATCCCACCGCAGGAACTGATTGTCACATCGCCCGATTTCGATGTCATTGACGCTGACGATGGCATGACAGTCCACGCTATCCAATGTCAGCGTGTAGCGCCCACCCTTCGGCGTGAATTCAAATGTGGTCTGGGCGATCCACTCGCTTTCATGGACCCAATCCAGCGACGCTTCGGTATCGCGCCAATAGGGATCAGTGATGACGCCCGCAGCCAAAAGGGCGGAATGCACATCACCGGGCACATTGAGGGCCACATCCGCGGACCCGTCAACCTGTGACACCCGCCAACCCTTCACTAGCTTCAGTTCTGCCGTTGAAGTTTGCTCGTCTTTGCTCATCGGGGATCATCCTCAAGGTCTCGCCACGGGATTTCAGCATCCCGCGCGTATAGCTCCGCCAGAAGCGGATCGATCTGTGCATCCAGCGCCAAGGCCTCTGCCAGATTATTGAATTGGAATGGGTCGTTGACGGTGTCAAAAACGCTGTGTGGTGCCCGCGACAAGGTCCGGCCCTGCTCAAAGGTGGCAAACACACTTTGCGCGACGCTGCGCAGCCCGACGCCTGTGGTGGTCTGAAACAGGGCCGTGCGGCCAGCAGTGCCTGCCTCCAAGGACGCGCCCTGCATATGGGCGGGCACGTCGATACCGGCATGGCTCAGCAGGGTCGGAGCCAGATCAATCAGGGAGGCGACCCCTTCTGTAATGCGCCGACCCTTGGGGATATTAGGGCCCGCCATCACCAGCGGAATGCGAATACTCTCGTCGTTTTCGGAACCTTTCTGGACGAGCCCGTGACTGCCGAGGTTTTCACCATGGTCAGACGTAAACAGGATCAGCGTCCTGTCATCCAGGCCTGCCCCCGTCACCGCATCCAGAATGCGCCCAACGGTGCGATCCATCCACGTCACAGCCCCGAAGTATTCTGCTGCCAAGTGACGGAGGTCATACCCGTCCGGCAAATCCATCGTGTGCGGCAGGCGAAACGCGTAATAGCGAAAATCCCAGCGATAAACCCTTAACCAGTAGTCCTTGTCTTCGATGCCATCTTCGTCCGTGTTCTCGCGCAGGGCGACTGCGGCAGGGTCATACATTGTCAGATATTCATCGGGCATATCCGCCACGGGGCAATGGGGCGGCGAGATGTTGTAATAGAGGAAAAAGGGTGCGTCGCTGTCGGCCTTTGCGGCGATATAACGCTCCGCCTCCCCGGCCTCAAAATCGACGCTGAAGCCTTCGGGTGCAAATTCCGGCCCGCCATCGCGGGAATAAATTTGCGCGGAATGGGCGTGGTGGACGCGGGGGATCAGGTAGTGATCAAACCCGATGTCATGGGGCCAGGAATGAATATGCCATTTACCAATCACACAAGTCTCATACCCCGCTGCGCCCAGGCATTCGGGCAAGGTCGGATCAATTAGATGCGGGCGTTTGTGAAACGGATATTCGGGCATGTTGAAATCGCCCCGGCGCCCCGGATAGGCCACGTTGGTCTTGCCACCCGTCGCTGTGCGGTTGTGTTGGCCCGACATTAGAATAGACCGCGCGGCCATGCAGACGGGAAAATTGGTGATCGCTGTCTTCCAGGTGACGCCGCGCGCGGCGAGCCTGTCGATATGTGGCGTCGCGACCTGCGTGCCGCCATAGCAACCCAATTCAAAGGGCCGCAGCTGATCGGAGGTGATCAGTATGATATTCGGCCGCCTCTGGGCCATCAAAGGTGCTGACCTGTGTTCGGATGAAACAGATGCGCGCCCTTAAAATCCCATGTGATCGACTGGGTACTTCCCGCGGCGAGCTTCACAAGGCCCGCGGCCCGCAGGCGGACAGGCTCACCGTTAAAGTTGAGAACGACATAGGTCTCAGAGCCCATTGGTTCGCACAGCTCAACGGAGTGATCTGTGGTGACGAATCCTTCGCCTACCCCGACAGACAGACCCTCTGGGCGCACTGCGAGGATGGCCTTGGTCCCGTCAGCAATTGCGCCTCGGGCAGCATGAGTAGGGACCGGCAAAGTGACCTCTCCGATCTTGGCCATGTATCCGTCTCCGTCGCGTGTGATTGTGCATGCCAGCGTGTTGATCTCCGGCGTCCCGATAAAGCGCGCGGCGAACAATGTATCAGGCTGCATGTACAATTCTTCTGGCGTGCCGAGTTGTTCAATCTCGCCCCCGTTGAGCAGCACGATCTTGTCGGCCAGCGTCATGGCTTCGACCTGATCGTGGGTCACATAGGCGATGGTCGCGTTGAGCGCGTGATGGATGCGTTTGATCTCAGTGCGCATTTCGCCGCGCAGCTTTGCGTCGAGGTTCGACAGGGGTTCGTCGAACAAGAAAAGCTGCGGATCGCGCACCATCGCACGCCCGATCGCGACCCGCTGGCGTTGCCCGCCAGACAGCTGGCCCGGTTTGCGTTGCAGGTAATCGCCGAGCTTTAGAACATCGGCCACGCGGCCCACCTCGGCCTTGATTTCCGCCTTGGACATGCGCCGGATCCTGAGGCCGAAGGCGATGTTATCAAACACCGACATATGCGGATAAAGCGCGTAGGATTGGAACACCATAGCGATGTTGCGGTCCTTGGGATCAAGGTGGGTGACGTTTTTGCCGCCGATCAGGATCGATCCGTCGTGGTCCTCTTCCAGCCCGGAGATCAGGCGCAACAGGGTCGATTTCCCGCAGCCGCTTTCGCCCAGCAGAACCAGAAATTCGCCGGGAGCAAGATCGATGGAAATATCCCGAAGCACGGTCAGTGCGCCAAAAGATTTGGTGACGTTTTGAATTTGTAGGCCGCCGCTCATCACGATGCCTCCTGTCGTATTGGGGTGAATCTGGTGGGGGTCGGCATGGTATGGGACAGCGCCGGCGCAACGAGGAGATGGGTGAGCCATGCAAAGCCCGACAGGCCAAAATAAAGGCCGATCAGCGGCTGTTGCACCGTGACCCAGACACCGAACACAAGGCCCGCCAGCGCCAAAAGGGTGCCATAGGGCGCAAGTGCGACGCCAAGGCGCGCATTGGCAAACCCGTCGGCCAATGTGCCCGACAGGCGCGATATCGCGAACAACCCCGACAGCAGATGCACCAACACCATCACGGCAAGTGCCATCAAGAGCCCCCGGATCAGCCCGCCTCCGATCAGGCCGATCCAGAACAGGCCTGTGACAGCGGCAATATGCGGGGCCGCCAACAGGTTGGTACGAAGGAATTCGGCGCGATACTGCGCCCACATGCCCCGGATCAGCGGACCGGTCCGTTCGTCCTCCAGCCGCGCCACCGCCCAGAACGCGGCCGTCAGCGCAGGCGCGATGCCGAACACCCCAAGGCCAAGACCGCACAGCACTATGGCAAACAGATTGATCGCGGCCAGCTGCCAGATGCGCGTTGTGATTGTGACAATAAGCCCTTGCATCATCACCCCTTTACCGCGCCGCGCATCATGCCAGAGACGATCTGTTTTTGCAGGGCAAAGAACGCGATCAACGTAGGGGCAATGACGATAACGATCCCCGCCATCAAAATAGCCTCCGTGTTGGACGACATCATGTCGGAGGCCTTGAACAACAGCATCGAAACCGTCGATTGCTCAACCCGCGGCGTGTAGAGATAGGGCAGGATGAAATCATTATACATGTGGATCGTACGCAAGATGACAACTGTGGAAATCGCGGGCGTCATCAGCGGAAGGATAATTTTCCAGTAGATCTGAAAATAGCTGGCTCCCTCGATCCGCGCACTTTCATCAATCTCGCGCGAGATTGAGCCGAGGAAGACAATGAAAATATAAAGCGATACGATATCCGCACCCGAATAGAGCACGATGAGCGCCCATTTGCTGTTCACCAGACCGAGCGACAGCATCACCTGATAAAGGGAAACCTGCGTCGTGATAGCGGGCACAGCCATCACGATCACATACAGCAACAGGATCAGTCGGCGCCCGGGAAACCGGAAGCGGTCAATCACATAGGCCGCCATCGTGCCGACCATGGTGACGATGAACAACGACACGACGATCACAAAGAGCGTATTGTAGAACGCTACGCCCACGGGCTGCCCTTCGAGGAAATCGGTATAGTTTTGCAGGTTGCCCCAATCGGCAGGCAGGTCCGTCTTCTCACCGCGCAGCATTTCCAAGGGGGTCTTGAAGGAGCTGATGAACGCAATAAGCAAGGGTGCGACCACAAGGATCGACGCGAATGTCAGCACGGCATAATGCACCGCATTCCAGAACACTTTGCGCGGGGTCAGACGGCGCATCCGTTTGGCCATATTCATTTTGTGCCCCCCCGATCAAAGACCGCGCGTTGAATAACCATAACCAGCATTACAAAGCACAGCAGGATCACGGCCATGGCGGCCGCCAAGCCGACGCGCCGGAACTCAAACGCCTCTTGCAGCGTCGCCATGATGAATGTCTTGGTTCCGTTCGCCCCGCCGGTAATCAGGAAAGGCACATCGAACACTTCCAAGGAACCGACGGTCGAAAGAATGATCTGAAGCCCAAGAATGGGCGCGATTGTGGGGAATGTGATGAAGCGGAACTGCTGCCATTCGGAGGCGCCTTCGATGCGGGCGGCCTCATACTGGTCCTGCGGCACGGCCTGCAACGCGCCATAAGTGATGAGCAATTGAAATCCGAGGTAGCGCCAGACCGACGCAAACACGAGAGACCATTTCACGATCTCGGGGTCCTGCACCCATTCGCGGGTGAACGCCCCAAGTCCGATCATGACCATCAAGGCGTCCAACCCGCCTTCGATCTGCAAGAAGTCCCGGAAAATGATCGAAACCGCGACCGAATTGAGCACAAACGGCATGAATAAAAGCATCCGGTACACATTTGAACCTGGTAGTCCGCGGTTCAGGATCACGGCAAAATACGTGGCCAGTGCCAGCTGCATCAATGAACCGATGAAGTAATAAAGAGAGTTGATCAGAGGGCGCAAAAGCTCCTGATCCTCAAAGAAGATACGCTCGTAATTCGCAAGCCCGACAAAGGTCTTCTCTGGCGAAATCCCGTCCCAGTCCGTTAGGGAAAACCAGACAAGCTGCGCAAAGGGATAGAGGCTGAAGACGGTCAACAACATCAAGGGGACCACGAGAAATCCGATGATGACCAATCGTCTCTGGGTCTGTGCTGTTGCTGTGAACATGGATCGGCCCCGCGGATTGACGTGGATAGAGTGAAACTCGCCGCCAGCCGTACGCATCCGGCCGACGGCGGTCTCAGGGAGAGGATCAGTTCGCTGTGGCGCGCGCCCAACGTCCGTTGATATCTGCAATGGCCGCGTCGAAATCCTCGGCCAGCACGAGATCGCGGATGTAGGTCCCGCTCATGAAATCAAGCCGCGCATCCGCCATCGCCTGTTTGAACGCCGAACTTGGCGTTCCGGCTTCGATCACGACCGGGTCATAGCCGAACAACTCCACCAGTTGCGGCAGGGACGGCTCAATCCGCGAATCTCCCGGGATAAAGCCAGCCTCGTTCGCGACATCAGTTTGCGTCAGCAGAAATTCGATCCAGGCCTTGGCCGTCGCCGGGTTCTCGGAATTGGCCGACACACCAAGCGCCCAGTCCGGGTTCAGCAGCACCGAAGGCGTCCCGCTGTCGTCAAGGGGGAGCGGGAACATCCCAAGGCTTTCACTCACATTATCAACGCCAAGGGATTGCCCTGCGGTGATTGCCTGCGGCACGGACCAGTTGGCCAGAAACCACATGCCCGCTTCTCCGACGCCCAGGAGCGCCTTGGACTGGTCCCAGTTGTTGGCGGTATAGTCGCGCTCGGTACAACCCGCATCGAACAGATCCTTGACGAAGCGGATGGACTGGCCGAACGGCTCATCGGCGTTGTAGGGCGTCTCGCTTGACAGGGCCTCTTCGTAGTACGCGCCATTACCGGCAAACATCAACGCGGCCTTGTCCCATTGCTGCATGGGCCACGCGGCCCCCATGTTGATCTGAAACGGCACGATGCCCACCTCCGACAAGGCCGCACAGGTGGCAAACAATTCTGTTCGTGTCGTCGGCACGGCGGTGATGCCCGCCCTCTCGAAGGCGTCTTTGTTGTAGACGACCCCTTCTGCATTTGCGCCATAGATATAGCCGTAGATGTTGCCATCAACAGTGTAGCGCTCAACGAAGCTGTGGGTCTCTGCGATCGCCATGTCATTGAGGGGCAAATAAAACGTCGCATAATCCTCGGGTGGCAGGTTATCGAGGACGTTCAGGACATCGCCGTAATCGCCCGACGCCATGCGCGTCGGCATATCGCGGCGATACCCGGCCACTGGGATAACTTCGACTTCAGTACCCGGATAGGCCGTTTCGAAGGCATCGGTCCATTCATCCCATTTGCCATTGTCCACGAAATTCCCGAAATGGGTATAGAACGTAATCTTGCCACCGATGTCCTGCGCCGAGGCGGACAGCGCGGTCATGGACACGGCCGTGGCAGCTACAGCCGAGGCGAGCTTAAGTGCGAGTTTCATGATTTCCTCCCAATAAATCTGCGACTCACCTACTGCGCAATCGATAAACCTGTCAAGGTTTATCGATAAACCTTGTCGTATTGCGAAATTTGTCTGTGTCTGACGCCAGCGCACATGAGACCAATTACGGTCACTTGCTGAGAGAGTGTTTGGTGCTTGTGGCAACCACTGAGGAGTGGACGATGAGAAGGGCAACGAAGTGTCCTGGCGAGAAGATCGTGACCGACAACAGGCGAGCGAACTGCAAGAATCATTCATCTAGAGTGAAGATCAGGATCGTGCTAAACGCCCTGCGTGACCAAGACGGCATTACCGTGCAGTGCCAGCGCGTGGACATATCCTAGGACATCTGATCGACGAGCTTTATGGAGGCCGAAATGCGCTAGCAAAAACTGGTTTCCTCGCCGAGTTTGCCCCAAGCCACCCGTGATCTGATACGAAATTGCGTACTCCATC
This sequence comes from uncultured Roseobacter sp., assembly GCF_947496515.1. GTDB lineage: Bacteria > Pseudomonadota > Alphaproteobacteria > Rhodobacterales > Rhodobacteraceae > Roseobacter. The sequence goes on from NZ_CANMDB010000012.1 coordinate 140,885, forward strand.
TGTGGAAAAATGAGCCCGCCTGATTAGAGGCTTAAGGATGCGTGGGTGGCCCTCGATTGGACTAGCTGCAATTTGACTGATTGGTCGGACCGTAGAACACCGGTCTGCGCGCGCCAGGAGACGACTTCAGGTTGCATAAATTGCGCACATGACGCAAATCAACCTATTGAATTTAAACGTAAGCCTTTCCAGCTCTTCGCAGAATTTACGCAGCACGCACATTCGAATGGCCGCTTCGCAGCGTGTTCAGACACTGGTGCATGTTGCAGCATCCAAAAATAAAGGGCTCACAGGCAGATTTCGCCGCTCGGAGCGCGAACGACAGCTGCTGATCTTCCAACGAGTACTCATCGTAGGACCAGCTGCGATTTCAGTGGCTTGGCCAAACGATCAGATGGCCGGTCTTCGTCGGCCTGCCGCACCGGCATTGCCGCGTCAGCATTAGGCGGCTCTGAGCCCATAGTGCAGTATTTCCGCAATGCAGCTAATGTCGGCTTTCAGGTTTTTGCCGACTATTCATCAGTGGGCGAGTAACTGGTGAGCGAGGCGGCGTCACCTTCGCCGTGGAATGCTCTTCAATCATCGCCGACACTTTGATGTATCAACTGGCCATCCGTTCTTCGTGGGCGAAGGGGCTGAGGCCAAGCCATTTCTGCATGCAGTTTGCGATTTCGGGGGTGCCCGTCAGGACCATCCGCCCGCCTTCCACCGCTTTCTCGACGGTATCGACGCCCATCCATATTGCAGTCATCGTTCGCAAGTGGCTTTCCGCGTAGAGGTCAACTTCGTGACCTGGGTTAGAATAACAGGCCTCAACGCCGGTAATTGGATCTACCAGAAGCCAGCTATTTTGCTTTGCGGTTGCAAGATCATTGAAGACGAACTGAAGGCACACGCGTTTCTTGGGCAACGGGTCAATGTTTAAGCCTCGGTGCATGTCCCAAATCAGCAGTTCTGGGTCGAGATTGTCGAGCGAAAGCCCGCCTTCGACCCATCGTTGCCCCCACACACCGATCCCCATGATGAGGGGCCTCAATTCTTCGCCAGCCGCTGTCAGACGATATTCATTGGCGCCTTTGTCCGTCTTGGCGGACTTGATCACACCTGCCACTTCCAATTCGCCCAAACGCTTTGACAGAAGCGAAGGTGACATGCGCGGTAGGCCACGCCTGAGGTCATTGAACCGCGTGCTGCCGCACAGGCATTCCCGCAGCAAAAGAGGCGTCCAACGCGTGCACAAAATCTCCGCCGCCATCGCAATCGGGCAAAACTGACCGTAACCACTCATGATATCACTCCTTTTTTTGACTGCCAAAGCGTCTTCTTAAGCGTAGTCGGGTTGGATGAATGTCGCCAGTACAGTTTCTGGACTATCGTCGCGATGGCACTTCCGTGATCCTGAGAATGCATTTTGATGGAATGGAGAATTCACTATGAACAAATTTATTGACCGCGCTACAACTGCTGCCAACCTGAATGAGACTGCCAAAACTCTGGCAAAAACATTCGCTGCAAGGGCGGCTGACCACGATGACAATGACAGGTTTGTCGCCGCGAATTACACGGACCTGAAAAGCGCCGGGCTGATGTCGGCAGGTGTTCCTGTTGAGCTTGGTGGCGGTGGGGCCGACGTGCGCGCACTCTGTGACATGCTGCGCATTATCGCAGGGGCCTGCGGGTCAACCGGCCTTGCCCTATCAATGCATACCCACCAAGTCGCAATCCCCGCTTGGCGTTGGCATCATCAGGACCCCGCGCGTCCTATGGTCGAACCTCTCCTGCGACGCGTTGCCGACGAAAAAATCGTACTGTTGAGTTCGGGCGGATCAGATTGGATTGGTGGCTCCGGCACGGCCGAAAAAGTAGACGGCGGGTATCAAATTACCGCCCGAAAGGTGTTCTCGTCTGGCGCGCCTGCGGGTGATCTGCTCATGACTGGTGCCATTAGTGACGAAGACGGAAAAAAGACGGTCCTGCATTTCGGCGTACCACTTTCTGCGCCAGAGGTCACTGTGCTGGATACCTGGCGCACCATGGGGATGCGCGGCACTGGATCGCATGACATAACAATCGACGGGTTGTTCATCGCGGACGACAAAATCCCGCTCAAACGCGCAGCGGGCGAGTGGCACCCGGCGTTTCAAATGATCGCCACCATCGCATTTCCGCTGATCTATTCGGTTTACCTGGGCATCGCCGAAAGCGCGCGAGAAATTGCGGTCGACATTGCCGCAAAGAAACCGGTCTGCAGCCGCACCCAGTCTATTGCCGGACGTATGGATACGGCCTTGGCCGCAGCACGCATGGCGCAAACCTTTATGATCGAAGCTGTCGAGCGCAACGCACCCTCGGCAGAGACCATCAATGACGTGATGATTGGCCGACGTCTGGTCGAAGAAAACGTGATCCGAACGGTGGAACTGGCAATGGAGTTGGCAGGCGGCGCGAGCTTCTATCGCAAGACTGAGCTTGAGCGGCGTTTCCGCGACATTCAGGCAGCGCGGTATCATCCACTGCAAAAAGAGGTGCAGGCCGAATATGCCGGAGCAATGGCGCTGGAACAGCCAATCGATCAAATATTTTAGCGCCGTACTTGCTCAATTTCGAGGAAACTCAACCGCTGGGGCTGATCATAGCAAACGGGAAATCGTCATGAAAGTCGCAGTTGTCCAGGAACCGCCCGTCTATCTGAACCTCGCGGCCAGTATGGAGCGTGCGATCAACCTTGTCGCGCAGGCCGCAAAAGATGGCGGCAAATTGATGGTCTTTCCCGAAACATGGTTTCCCGGATACCCGACGTTTTGCTGGCGGCTCTCGCCAGGCGCGGACATGGGCAAGACGGATGACTTGTTTGCGTTGTCACAAGCCAATTCCATCGACCTCAGCCGCAATGGCATGGCCCCGCTGCAAGAAGCGGCCGCAGAGCACGAGATGGTCATTGTGGTCGGCTATCAGGAAATCGACGGGGATGTCTCGGGTTCGACGATTTTCAATTCCTGCGCGATCATTGATGCCGACGGTAGGATCATGAACAACCATCGCAAGCTGATGCCGACCAATCCCGAACGCATGATTTGGGGCTTTGGCGACGGGTCTGGCCTAAACGTGGTCGAAACTGCGGTCGGGCGTATCGGCGCGCTACTGTGTTGGGAAAACTACATGCCCTTAGCGCGCTATTCGCTTTATGCACAGAACATTGACATATACGTCGCCCCGACCTGGGACACAGGTGACACGTGGCTTGCCACGATGCAGCACATCGCGCGCGAAGGCGGGTGTTGGGTCATTGGATGCGCAACGGCGCTCGAGGCGTCTGACATTCCCGAAAGCATCCCTCATCGCGACATTCTATTCCAGAACAAAGATGAATGGGTCAATCCCGGCGACGCCGTCATCTATAAACCCTTCGGTGGAATCGCAGCCGGTCCGATGCACCGCGAAAAGGGGCTTCTTTGGGCCGATATAGATGTATCCGCTGCCCGCGCCTCACGTAGAAAGTTCGATGCAAGCGGCCACTATGCCCGCCCGGATGTATTCTCGCTCACCGTCGACAGAAGCCGAAAAGTGCCGGTTTCATTTAGCTGACCGACTGTCGCTAATTGCAACTACGCATGCATTTTACACGCTCAATTGGCAGGGGTATTTCAACATTGGCTCGGGCCGAACGCGTTGATCGCAGCCATTCGTGCGCGCGCAGCGAAAGCTCGGTTTGTCCCAAGACCTGTGAGTTGCCCTGACAAATCTCGCTGCGCGATGTTCGAATGGCCGAATTTGCAGCCGCGCTGCGGCACGCCAGACTGAGCATTTGCAGAATTTTCCGCGCTGCGAGCGCATGCAGCAAAAAATGAAGACTTCCGGTGTGGGCTCACAGGCAGATTTCGCCGCTCGGAGCGCGAACGACAGCTGCTGATCTTCCAACGAGTACTCATCGCAGGACCAGCTGCGATTTCGGTGGCTTGGCCAAACGATCAGATGGCCGGTCTTCGTCGGCCTGCCGCACCGGCATTGCCGCGTCAGCATTAGGCGGCTCTGAGCCCATTTTACCGATTGCTGCGATCCTAACCAACGGCTGCTTTGGCGACAGCGGTGCCACGTTTACAGCATCGCGAACTTGGTAGAAGACAGTCACAATTCACAGCGTGATCTGGCGCATCGCAACAGGGCAGTGCGCTTGACCGATGACTAGAGAGGTTTCACGTGCTCAGATTTTCTTTTCTGCAAGAAACTGACCGATTGTCTCGGCGCAGGTTTTCCATGCGGGTTCACGTTCGATCAGAATGTGATTGCGACTCTCAAGTGGCACAAAATGTGCATTCGGAATCCCAGATGCGACCTCCCGGCCAACGTTCAGAGGGATGCGTTGATCATATCTTGAATGTAGCACGATCGTCGGCACCTTGACTTGCGCGAGACGGTGGCGGACGTCGATCTCGCCAAAGGCGTTCTGGAAACGCGCGGCATTGCGTGGCGATGTGGTTTGACGTTGAAACTCATCGAACCACTCAAGCTCCTCTCGCGTCGCTTCGGGCATGAATGTCCGTGAAAAGATATGCCGGTACGCCGAATTGTCGGTGCCCCAACCAAGCTCGGTCAGGGTCAACACTGCTTCGCGTCGGGCCTGTTCCTCCGGGTCTGTCAAGTGGCGCCAACCGGCTGCATATGCGCCAACCAAGATTAAACCGGAAACGCGTTCGGGGTGGCGAACAGCATATTCAATCGACACTGCAGCGCCCTGAGATATGCCGAGCAGCGGAAACCGTTCGAGTTCCAGCTTGTCGGCGACCGCTTCAAGATCTTCGACGAAGGCGTCGAAACTCAGGTCGTCCACGTCCCAATCCGATAGTCCGCAGCCGCGTTCATCATAGCGGATGAAGTTCCGGTAGCGGGCAATTTCCGCGAAACTGCGGCCCCAAATCGGGCTGTTCCAGTCGAATTCGAGGTGATTTAGCCAGTTTGCGGCCTTCAACAGAGGCGGACCCTGCCCCAGCGTTGCGTAAGCGATCTTGGTACCGTCGCACACTTTACAAAAACCTATGCGCTGAGCACGAAGAGCGCCTGCTTTGCGGTCAGCGATGCGTTGTGCTGTTTTTGCGGCAAACGATGCAGATGCGGTTTCCGCCTGATCCGGATACGGCGACGCGAAGACTGGCAATTCTACGTCCGGGACTGAGGCAACGTTTTGTTCGGGCGGAAGCACGGCCAGCGGGTCTGCTTCTTGCCACAGACGGCGCCACTTGCGGGCGGCCATTCGATCCACATCGGGGTGCATGGCCAATTGCTTCAAGACAGTGATGTGCGCCAGCTGGGCATTCTCGCGCTCGGTGACCAGCCACATATCAAAAACGTCGTCGCCCGCGCCGTCCAGGCCATCGAGGAAGACCTGATCGAGTTGTCGTTCCATTGCCGTTAACTCAGCTACTGTCGGCACGTCGTCACGCGTAAGCAGTCTGGTGTAGATCATCTTTGTATCTATCTCGGCACCTTCGGTATCGAAAAATACCCGTTCCCGGTCGGCTACGATGCGTGATTGATCTTCGGAACCGCCCGCGCCGCGCAGCTTACTGAGCGCCCAACGTAAGGCCGCCTTTGGATCATCGGGCAGATTCCAAAACACTTCGCAAAGCCGTTCACGCCGGTGCGGACGATCTGTGGCCACAAGAAACGCTAACAAAGCGCGCGTTTTTCGTGAAGCGGGCAACGTGACCTCAGCACCGCCCCAAATGACGTGGAGTTGACCCAACAGAAATATCTGAAGGTTCTTTCGCATTTGTCACTCCAAGAATAATAACAAAAAACGCTTTCAATGTCCCGCTATCATGGGTTGCACAACGGCAGCAACGTTGATGAGGGCTTAGTGAAGCCGTACGAGCGGCCTTTCGCCTTACCCCTCGCTGAGTCCTCTCAGCGAAGCCCAATAGGTTTGCATCGAGACAGAAATCAAGAAAAAGCAGGATGAAACGGCCCGTCGTTACTCGCACAACCCCTCCGCCAATTATTGAGCCGGGCGGATTTTGTTAGTGACCCGCAGGCCTGGCCTACTGCGCTGCGCCAAGAGAGCCCTGATCGAGATTGCAGCGGGCCGATACGTAATCTTGTGCGCTGAGCATATCCTACCAGTGTTGAACGATTCAGGCATGCAATAGGTTGCCCATGTCTGGCAGTTGAGCTGCGCCTACATAACGAAAACAGCCAGCCGTCTCAAGGACATGCCATCAAAAGAACGCGGCTTTCGGGTCATCCACATACCGAGCCTGGTGGTCAAAAATACAACGCTTTTGGTGGGTCGTTACAACGGAGGCCTCACCGCTCGTGACAACGGTTGACGGGTAAGTGTGGCTGACAAACGCGCTCATGAGGTTAGGTCAAGTTTTGACCGCAAGCCTCTATCACGTTCCGAACTGCAATCTAAGGAGGGCCTCAACTGGACGGTGTAATCGAAGCAGTAACGACAGCACGGTGCATCATTATTGCACTGTTGGCGACGTTAACGGCGGCACCGTTACTTCACTCATCCTAACATCATCAACCTGATATCAGGCCGCGTTGCCGACGTTAGCCCGCCCCAATTCAAACTCTGAAAACAGCGCAATTCCATCCGGACTGCGCCTTTCAAAAAACCTTTCATTGCAACGCATCGGTCCGACAGGACGCGGTGAAAATCATTACTCGACCAAATCAACACACACAAAGGATAGACATATGACAGACCTTGCCCAGACCAGAGACGACGATACCCTCGCTGTTGGTAGCGACAACGATACCATCACCGGCAGTAGCGACGATTTTATTGTCCACCATCCTATCCGCGAGCCCATCAGTACCGTCACCAACCAGACTGCGGTTGACGCCTTTACGATCAATACCACCGAGGCGGTCGGCAATCCAAAGGTCCTCTCAAAAGCCGATGGCACACTGTTCGCAGCTTATGTAACGCGGGACGGCGATGGCAACTTCTTGACCAAGGGTCAATCTTTCGACGCATCCGGCCAGAAAATTGGAGATGAAGTCACATTCGATATGGACGGCTCGGTTGGTTTCGTAGTCGATAAGTTCGATTTCGACATCGACATTTCGCCAAATGGACAGGTCGTCGTGAGCGCTTATGTCAGCAATCCAGCCTCAGACGATTCTCCAGATAGGCTCACGACGGCGGTTTTCGAATTCAATGATTCCGCTGAACCAATACTTCAATCGCAACAGGATGTTCCTGTATTAAACGAAACGAGTGACCTCGATCAGGTAATTACCAGCACAGATGACGGCTCTCAGGCCTTTTTCGTAGAGCGCGACAGCGCCGGGAGGATGGTCGTTAAGCAAAAAATCGATGAAGATGGTGAAGTCACAATAAATACCGTAGCAAACTTCAACCGCAACGATGATGCCGAGCTTGACGCCACTACGCTTGTGAGTGGTCGTACCGTGATGATCCTGGACCGGAACGGCGACGACAGCGGTGGAGACGGCAGGATTCTGTTCAAAGTGTTTGGGTCCGACGGTCAGGAGGTCCGAAGCGGAAACACCGGCGACAGCAATGCGAATACACACGACGTTACGGTGACTGCAATGAAGAACAGCGGCATACTCGGCCTCGACTTATTATTCACCGGCTTCGTGGTCGCCTGGACCGAGGAGGACGGGTTTGACTCCGACGTTCAGTTCCAGCTTTTCGGCTCAACGGGCTTCCCCATTGGACCGGTCAAAACCGTGGGTGACTCCGGTGGGGTCGACAACAACAACGAACCGACCATTGTTGCACTGGATGACGGTGGATTCATCATCTTTTACGACGATGACAATGGTGCCAACAGTGGCATCAACGGCCAGCGCTATGACTTTGCCGGTCAAGAGGTGGGCGATGTGTTCCGAATCTCAAACGAGGGCTTCAGGCCGGACGCCACCCTGACAGAGGACAATCAGGTCGCCGTCTCTTACGTCACGAATGACCGAGAGCTGAAGGTCGAAATTATTCAGTTCGAATTGAACGAGGTCTTTGGCACCGTCGGTAGTGACGAATTAACCGGAACATCTGCTGGCGACCTTATGCGCGGCTTTGAAGGCAACGATATCCTCACAGGGCTGGATGGCGATGACGAAATTCATGGCGGTGATGGCGATGACGTCCTCATAGGCGGGTCCGGCGACGACCTGTTTTTCGGGGGTGCGGGATCGGACACATTCGTTTTCTCTGACGGTGATGGCAATAACGAGATCCGGGGCTTTAACGCAACTAACGATGCCGAAAAAATTGATCTGACCCGCGTTTCAGCAATCACGGATTTCACCGATTTGGTTCAGAACCGCATGACGCAGGTCGGCGATGATGTCTTGATCGATCTTGGAGGCGGAAATTCTCTTCTTTTGAAGAGCGTCGACAGGGATGATCTGAACGCTTCGGATTTCCTATTGCGGTTCGCCAGCATCAACGGCACGGAAAACGACGAGACACTGACGGGAACTGAAAACGCCGACGTTATTCGCGGTCTGGAAGGCGACGATGTGATCATCGGCGGGCGCGGCGACGATCTCCTGTTTGGCGGCGCCGGCTCTGACATCTTCGTTTTCGCTGACGGCGCCGGCAATGACGAAGTCCGGGGCTTTAATGCCACCAACGATGCCGAAAAGATCGACATTAGCGGCATCTCCGCGGCTGGCGCCACTGATTTCGACGCACTGCTTCGCGATCATATGCAGCAAGTGGGCGACGACGTGGTCATCGATTTCGGGTCCGGGGACACTATCACACTGCGTTCCGTGCAATTGGACGACCTCGATGTGAAAGACTTCGTCTTCAGAGGCCAGACGATTGTTGGGACCGAAGCCGACGACGTGCTTGCAGGTGGTGATGGCGATGACCAGATCAACGGGCTTGCCGGAAATGACGAGATCGATGCCGGCGATGGTGATGATGACGTAACGGGTGGCTTGGGTCGAGATACGGTGTTTCTTGGCGACGGCAACGATGTCTTTCGGGACACCGAGCAGGATGGGCCAAATGGAACGGACACTGTCTCTGGCGGTACAGGCGACGATACGTTCCACGGCGCAGGTGGCGATGACGTCTTTGACGGCGGCACAGGCAATGACCTGTTCTTCGCGGGGAGTGGTGACGAAACATTCGTGTTTGCGGACGGGTTCGGCAACGACACGATCGTTGATTTCGGTGCCGATGACGTCCTCGATCTCTCAGCAGTGTCTTCCATCGAAAGTTTGAGCGAACTGACCGATGATCACATCCGGCAGGATGGCGAAAACCTGATCATCGATGATTTGGCAGGAAATACGATCACCTTGGAAGGTATAAACATTCTGGACTTGAGCGGGGACAACTTCTTGTTTTGATCGCGTGTGAACTGACGCACCGCTTGTCCCAAACGAGGTTCAGGCGGTGCGTTGCCACCGGATGAACGGCCAGGCAACGCGCCTCAATTTTTCGGGGTCAAGCAAGACCCATCCCGAACACTTCCATCAACCAAAACTGATACGGATATTGTCGTGCCCCATACCCTACTTGTCTTCATTGCCATCGCTGTAGCGCTTCGCCTTGTCGCCCTTGCAATTTCGATCCAGAACGAAAAGCGGATGCTGCAAAGTGGCGCGATCGAACATCATGCCGCAACATCCCTAGTCCTGACGATCGCACATATCGGTTTCTACGTTGCTGCCATCGCCGAAGGGCTGTGGCGCGCTTCTCCGGTTTCTGCGATTTCTGTGGTTGGTCTGATCCTCTACGGTCTCGCGATGTGCGCGCTTGTTTGGGTTATCTGCACTTTAGGCCGGTTCTGGACGATCAAAGTGATCATAGCGAGGGATCATCAGCTGATATCGAATTGGATTTTCGACAAAATCCGGCATCCGAACTACTATCTCAACATCATTCCAGAACTTATTGGTTTTGCGCTGGCTTTGCAGGCATTTGGTGTCTTGTGCTTGGCGCTGCCTCTTTACGTTGCTGTTCTTTGGTTGCGCATCCACCAAGAGGAAAAAGTAATGCAGAACCATTTTCACAAGTATGGATCAGTAGGGCGCAGCCTTGGCGCGTGATGACCACTCCGTTGGTCTCAAAACGTTTGCAAATCTGTATTGATTGGGTTGGCTAAACCAGAAAAGCGTAGTGCCTACCTACTCTTGACTTGGCCAATCTATGTACCCCCTGACCTTGCTGGTAGCGATCTTAGGTAACGGCGAAAATACAACGCTTAGAGCTGCCAACCACAACGCTGGTTCATACGCTCAGCACAACGATCGTCAGGCATAGATCACCTAAGAGACTTGCTGCAAAGCCAAACCCTTATGCCGAAGCGCTCGGAGTCGCTTGCCATGCAATTTTTATTCTTGATTTGATAAGGTCCGGCCTCGGTAAAGCCGTTCATGCCATCAAGGGAAACCCAGTATTTGAAAGATCGGAGATCAAAAAATGAAGACGTTACCATACGAAAAAACAGTACTTCCCAAAGACGAACTGATATCTCGTTTGCTCGCTGAACGCCCACTTCCTTTGCAGTGTGAAAAATCCGTCCTGGACGCTTTGGAATACAACACCGATAACTGGGTGCGAACCTGGATCGATACAGCCCATACCATTGAACACCGTAGCGGGCGTATCAAGGCCAGCCGCGCAATTACCCAATCAGGCCGCCTGATTTGGATGATCCAGATGCACGGGAACCGCTTTGCGTTCCATGCCGATCGCGATCCAGTTGAAGATGCTTTTCGTCAAGCGTCAGAAGCCCGCAGGGCACGTAAGGCGATCGCGGCACGCTGGCCGGAAATCGTAAAGCTGCGCCGACGTATCCTGATCGGGACAGAGGGTTTGACAGTTTCAATCGACGACGCACGTCACGCAGGGTTATGCGAGCTTGGCATCCAGGGTTTTCTGCACCGCGTTGGACTGGGTGGCCGTACGCATTTCCCCGGCCGGGTGCTGGCTGTCTTGTCTTTCATGGATCGTCAGGTTGGTTATGCGATTTTTGCGGGGCATTTGCGCCAGCGAGCCGAGCGGAGCGGGAGCAATCTGATGTGGGCCGTCCCAGATGAACATTAGCGTAATAAGCCACAAAATTTCTGATCCGCACGAAACGATTGCTGTTCCTTACATCGATACCCTTCTGCATGAGCGTCGGTCTGTTCGGGCATTCACAAATACGGACGTCAGCATCAGTCAAGTACGAGCAATCTTAGGTGCTGCATCTCGCGCTCCATCTGGCGGTAACATGCAGCCTTGGCACGTTTGGATCGCTGACCGTCCCGCTATCGCCCGGATTGAGCATGCAATCCTCTCGACTGGCGTATCTCCTCATAGAGCCAAGTGGGATGATTACCGCTACTACCCCAAGCGATTTTTTGGCGCATATGACGTGCGACGAAAGGCGCTTGGTAGGGCGCTTTACGGTCATTTGGGAATAGAACGGCATGATGTGCCGGCCATGCGTGCGCAGTTTGAACAGAATTTCAGGTTCTTTGGTGCCCCGGTTGGCCTTTTGGTGACTATCGACCGTCGGCTTGAAAAAGGATCTTGGTTGGATATGGGGATGTTCTTGCAGAATATCTGTCTGGCGGCGCAGGGCCGAGGGCTGGCAACTTGCGTGCAAGCAGCCTTCGCCCCTTATCATAAAGTAATCCGTCCGATAGCAAATCTACCTGATGATCAGGTACTGGTCTGTGGGATTTCATTGGGCTGCGAAGATAGGGCGCATGCTACGAACGCCTTGCGAACCGAACGTGCTGACATGCGCGAGTGGGTTTCCATGATCCGCTCGGATAGAACTCATGTCAGCCCGCCCCAGAAGGAGACGCAGATCAATCCATCGCGTACATCTGATAGGTAACCTAAAACCATCGAAGACCGGCGGTCCGCAGGACTGACGTGTACTTCAAAACACTTTGGGATTGCAGCTGGAAAATCGCAAGCGATCCGGATTGCATGGCAGCTTACAAGGGACAAAACCGCACAGTTTAGTAGCCTTAGTGCCTTGAAGTACCATACTGCAAGACGACCGTTTGTCTCAACGCGTAAAAAAAGCGGACCTTTGCGCAAGCGCAGCAAAATGGCGCTTTGTCCGCATCCAGAACTTTGCCGACCTGCAAGCCAATCATCTCGTTCAGGGCGCGCAGGGTGCGGAGATCACCGACGGCAGAGACCTCACGATTATTCTGACAGGGGTGAACATCGCCGACCTTGACGAGAACAGTTTCATCTTCTGAAGGGCAATTTTTCCGCGGTCTCTGCACCGGTGAGGGCCGGACTGTTTCCTCCAGGTGCAGATCGTCCGGTCCGGCGGCGGGCGGCGTAAAACGGCCAATACAACGCTTCCGGGGCGGCAATACAACGGTCGTGACAACGCTCACAACAACGCTCCTCGCCGATACAGCACCGCAAGGCGGGTCCGCCCACTGATATCTCGCATGCGCAAAGCGGGCCGGTGATTGGTCGGCCAGATTGAAAGAAAAGGATCAGATAGCACAAAACCCATTGAACAAGACGCGCAGCCATTCCCGCGCAGAATTGTCCGGGTGCCGGATTTCACGAAAGGCACCGGATGTCTCTTTTTCTACTTTCAGCTGAACTGGAACCCTCACAGCCGTGCGGGCCGATTCTGACGATGACACACAACGCCATACAGGAAACTCAGATATGAAAAGACTTCTCTCCCTCACCGCCGCCGCGCTCGTTGCCGCCTCCACAGCGCAGGCTGCCCTGATCGCCAATATCTCGGGCACCCCCGGCAGCGGACAAACCACATGGACCTTCAGCGGGACAACGATTGCTGGCAGAGGTGCCTTTTTTCAAGATGGCAATTTGAACCAAGCCAACGTATGGACTGACCTCGGTGACTACACCTCTGTGGAGTTTTTCAATAATGTGAATGTCTCGGGGGATGCCGCGCTGACCATCGACGGGGAAACCCGACGGATCGATCTGGCGGCCATCGATGATGATGGCGACTTTGATGACTGGGGTATCGGCGTGGATGGTGCGGATATCTTCGTGTTCGGAGCCGGATCCGAGGTCAGCTGGACGGGCAGCCTGACGGTTTTCGGCATCGACCTCAACGATCTGAACAACAGCGGTCTGCCGATTACGTTCTTGACCTCAAGCTTTGGCTTGGTTGGCGAGGGCACGCTGGATCTCGAACTGACCATCGCGGCAGATGAAATCTCTGCCGTGCCGCTGCCGGCCGGTGGCGTGCTGTTGCTGTCCGGTCTGGCCGGGGTCGCCGCGCTGCGCCGCCGCAAGAAATCCATCACCTGATTTACGGGCGCAAAAGGCACCGGCTCTAAGGTCGCTTCAGAGACCTTTTTGCCGGATGCCGCGCAAGGTTCGGGTGTCCGTTTTTTCAACATATTGATTGACACCGCCAGCTGGAAAGCGTGCAGTTTTTTCGTGACGACTCTCGCGCATAATCGTAGTTATGTTGAGCTTAGCCATCAAATCGCCTCCCCACGCGCCACCAGCTCGTCAATCGCCGCGGCCACATCAAGACCATGTTGGGTACGCAGATCGCGGAGCTTCTGAACGGTCTCACCGCGGGAGGAAAAAACGGCGATGGAGTATGGATCGAGGACGAGCCGACCAAAAGCCCAGCCATCCGGGCCACGGATGCCCATCTCGGCGAATTGGCCGGGCACACTGATCAGCGACTTCAGAGAATGCGCCGTTCCGGCGCCGACCGACAGTCGACCGTTGGCAAGAAGGGCATCGATAGCCTCCGGCTTCTGGGCCATGAACACATTCCAGTCGCTGTTTTCCAAACAGACATTCGCCGCCGGATTGCGGTGATAATCTCCGAGGGTCTGTGTGCCGGTCACTAGCGCACCGGTGTATTTCCGGGCGCGGCGCACGACACCTTCGAGGAACTGCGCCGTCCCGCCACCAGAGAGCAGATCCCAGGCTTCATCGACCACAATGGCGACGCGCGTGGCACGACTCGTCTTGAACATCAGTTCCGTGCCAAGAAACATGATGATCTGAAGAACCACTGCCTTGAGATCACCCTGCGCCTTGAGATCCGACATCTCGAAGACTGTCAGGCGCTCCTGGATCGTGATGTTCGCAGGGCCCGAGAACATCGAGCCATAGATACCACCCACGCAGTAGCGAGAGAGCTTCATGATCACATCGCCGAGCCGAGGCTCGGCTTTTGCCTGCTCCACCAGGAGATCGCGCACGAACGTCACCTCGCCGGCATTCCCGTGCGTGTCCCAGACTTCCGCGCAAGCGTTCTGGATGTATTCCTCTTCGATGCCGGAGACCCGCCCCTCTCGCTGTTCACCGAGGGACACCATGGTTGCCAGCACGCGTGTCACGAGTTCCAGCGCATCCGTCCGGTACTCGTCCTGGTCCATCTTGTCCGCGACCAACATCGAGAAGGGATTGAGCCGGATCGCATCGCTCGCCGACATGCCGATCCACTTGCCTTCGAAGAGCTCGCAGGTCGTCTTGAAGCTTTCGCCGTCGTCAATCACGAGCACCCGTCCGCCGGTGCAGTAGAGGTTCTGGATGAGCTCCTGCATAAAGACGGATTTGCCAGATCCAGGCTTGCCGACCACGGCGACGTTGTAGTTGCCCGAGTTTTCGAAATTGTCCCACGGAAAGAGCTGTCCTTGCCGTCCGACAAGCAGCATCGAGCGATACGATCGACAGCCCGTCCACTCCCCGTGGATCGGCGCCAGTGCCGCCACCGCAGCACCCTTGCGCTTCTTGACCCGGCTCGCCTTTCGGAGATCCTTCATCAGGGAGCCTGACGCCTGGAACGGTAGGGAAGACAGAAACACGGGCAGCTGCAGGAATGTGTCCTGCTCGAGATTTACATTGGCGGAGCGGTAGATCTTCGCCATCTCTGTTAAAGCTGCCCGTGACTGCTCGATATCTCCGCGTGCGTAGGCCGACACCGTCGTGACCGTTTCGAAAAGCCGCTCGCCCTGCTCCACTTCCTGTTGAAGCGCGCGCAGCTCGCCATCCTTCTCGGTGAGGTTTTCGATGTATTTGCCCCACTTCGTTTCCTGCGCGTGGAGCACCCCTGCCCTTGCACGCACGATCTGCGACGAGGTTTTCTGCGCGTTTTGCGCCCGGGCCGTCATGCAG
This sequence comes from uncultured Roseobacter sp., assembly GCF_947496515.1. GTDB lineage: Bacteria > Pseudomonadota > Alphaproteobacteria > Rhodobacterales > Rhodobacteraceae > Roseobacter. Next base: position 155,967 of record NZ_CANMDB010000012.1, read on the forward strand.
GTCAGCACCGGTCCATGCGGCGCATCGCCGGGCCGATCCGGCGCGCCATTAAAGAGCGATCCCAGAAAAAACGACCACTCTTTCGGAACCATGCGCACGGTCGCGGACGAGACGGACATTTGCGGCCGGTTCAGAAACTCTAATCCATCGCGTCCCACAGACACGCCGGCACCGGGTATCTGGTAGTTGAGCGGGCTTTCATCGTCGTATCCCATGCGCTCGCTCAGCCGATCTCCCCGCGCGTAGAGCCACTCGGAGAGATACTCGACGAACATCGCTGGGCCGACGTCCCGGACCATCTTCTCGCCGCCGAACGCCGTCATCAGGTTCTTGCGGAAATCGCTCAGGCTCTTGAGAACGCCCGTGTCCGGCCCGTCATCCACATAACCGGCGATCAGGATCCGACGCCGGTGCGGCACGCATTTCACCAGGCCGTCAGATCCAAAGGCCATCTTTGCCAGATGCGCCTGTCGCGCTTCGGCCATGCGCACGGTCAACGGAGATTTGACAACTTTCGCCTGCATCCAGGCGGTCGTTTCCTCGGTGAGGTTGGGCGATGTCCAATTGAGAAACTGCACCGTCCCATCCGCTGGGCAGTAGTTATTGATCGCGGCCTGGATCGTTTCAACCGTATCGGAGCCGACGAGCGGGGGCGCTTCGAGCAGAAAGCCCGTCGTGCCTTCGTTCACGTAGATCTGCTCTTTCGGATCGTAGATCCGGTAGGTCAGCAGATCCGACAACACGTGGTCGATGAAGGTCTGACGGTTGCCTTCCGTCCAGGGCGCATCATCGAAGAGCTTGGTGAACATCCGCTGAAGCATCAGCGGTTCCCCCACCGCGCTTCGCGGATCACGAAATGAACGTAAGTGGCCTCATGCAGCACCTGGTTCTCATCGAGCCGTGGTGCGACCCACAGCGCGCCGGTCTTTTCTGGAATGCGGTAGCGGGCGGAGACGTAAGCCGGACCACCGTCTCCGAGCCCCCTGCCCTGCGCTGATTTGCCGATCCCCAAAGGTTGCTGCGAGAGTGACTTGCCTTGAGCGTCACGCGGATCCTCGGCGACGGATCGGGCGTTGTGGCCCGAGACGATATCATCCACCTCCGACAGGCTTGCACAGGGCGTGCCGACCTCGGCATCGCAGAGGAAGTTCTTCTCTGTGTTTCCGGTTGTCGTACATCCTGCGGCGGCAAGGAGGATGAGGCAGAGTAGGCACGATTTGGGCGACATCAGAGATCTCCTGTCAGATATGAAGGTAAGGAAGGCGGGCACCAAGCTGGCGCCTCGCTGGCGCAAGCAGAGAGGCCAGTCAGCGCGAAGATGAGAGCGGCTCTAGTCAAGCTTCACGCCCTCCATGAAGACCAGCTCCACCTCGGTACCGCCGTAGAGAGACACGACAGGCTGATACTGCTCGGCACGCTGGATGTAGTAGTTCGCCAGGCGATCCGCGGCACCCGAGATACCGCCTGATGCAGCCCCTGCCCCGGCACTCTGCAGCACGTCCTCGAAGCCGGCCTGTTCCGCCTTCGCACCGGCAGTCGCGACCGACTGCAGCCCACCGGCAAGACCGCCGAGCGCCCCGGCAATACCTGCCGAGCGAATGAGCGGGCCTTCCCGGCTGGTCACAAGACCGCGCGAGCCAGTCTTGCCGGAGCCACTCATGTACCCAGCCACATCTGCTTCAAAGACTTCCCGATTGTCCTTGATGCACGACATCTTGATCAGGCGGACGTAGACGCGCTCGCTACTGAGATCGCCTCTTGCGGACCCCGTCACCGTGCAGCCAGTCAGGTTGACCTTGTGACCGCGCGTGGAGCGTGTCCCGGCCGTGACCGCGTGTCCCGTGATCCGAAAGATCACCGGGATCGGCTCGCCCTGAGAGGTCACCCCTGTCGAAGCATCCACACCCGACAGCACTGTCGCTGGCGCGTAAGACCCGGCAGGCAGATAGTTCTCCAGGAAGGTCGGCGCATCCTCCTCGATCATCTCGGCGCGCGCTTCCATCGGCGTCAGCTGAAACTGCCGATCGAATGACACGGTTGCGGGTTGAAAGCCCCCTCCCCCACCGGGCAACGGCGGTGGCGCACCCGGACCCGTTGGCTGACCCTGACCGAGAGGCGCCTGGATAAAATCACCACCATTAAGCTGGGTCATCGGCGAAGCGACAACTGCTTGCCTGAGATAGTCGTCCGCAAGACCAGGAGCAGAGGGGATGCGCCCTGCCCTACCCGACTGCTCCACGAGGACCGCTTTCAGAGCTTCAACCTCACCTTGCACCCTGAGAAGCTCATCGTCGTATTCGGTCGTAATCGCATCAATGCGCTTTTCCGCCTGGTCTTCGAATGTCGCCAGCGCGCGCTCAAGCCGCGAGTTAGTTTGCTCGAGCTTCTCCACGCGGCTCCGACCATTGGTCACCCAGGACATCTCGGGAGATGCACCATCGGTTTTGCGCGCCACCATAGACCGCGTGAGGCTGGCTTCTTGCAGACGAACGCCCTCCGGCGTGTCGAAAGACAGAAGCCGTGTCATTCCATAGAAGGTCGCCAGCACAATCCCGGCGCACACGGCGACGATGGCCCATTGCTTGCCTTTCCGAATGTCACTCATGTCATCTCTCCAATCTTGGCTGGCGGCTCACAGCGCTCATCGCTTCTCGACCACCACGACCCAGGTCCGATTGCTGGTTGTTTGATCATCGACCCACACGGCCACCGTCTTGCTCGTGTAGAACGCCTGCGGTCTTGGCCGCGCACCGCCGGCCACCATCACCCGCGCCCGCAGCCCGCCTTTGCTGTAGGTCGATACGTTCGCCCCGCTCCGAAACCCGGCAGCCGACTTCGTGCCAATCTTCGATGCGATGGCAGCACGCACGAAACCGACGAGCTGGCCCTCGTAGCCTGAAGAACCGCCGTCACTCACCTCGAACCCAGACCCGCTTCTTGTGGCCGCAGGCTCCTCTTTCCGCTCGGATGCTGCCTTGGCGCTCTTCACGCCGATCAGATCTATGACAACCGTCTGAGTGCCGAGACCGCGCGTCGGCGTCATCGTGAAACCGATGGTATGCCCGGCTTCCGTCACGAGATGACCGCTCTCCGGAATCTGATCGACACCCTGGAAGTCCAGAAAGATGTCCCCGGTCTTGTCGTCGTTCGCGACACGGAACTGGCTTTCCGTTTGCACCAGTCGTTTGATGCGATGACCTTTGACGGTGATCCGCGTGGGCCCGTCGGCAGAAACCTGGAAGCTCACCTCACCATCGGGCCGCACCCGAAAGGTTCCTGCGAAGGCCTCGAGACCCAGGCTCAGAATGATCGCGAGGGACAAAAGAATGGTTTTAGTCATGTCACTCACCCTTCCATCACGAGAACTTCGAAATCGGCGAGCCGCACGGAGGATGCTTCGCGGGCAAAGCGCAGCACCACCTCGCGGTCCTCGCGCGTCACGAAACTCGTCTCGATATACGTGCTGAGGCTGCCCTTGACCGTGACCTCCAGAGCGGTCCAGTCATGCTCGATCTCATTGACGAAGAAGACGGTTGTGATCTTCCTCTCGCGGATGTCATCCGCGACCTCGTCATACGCATCGAGCAAGGTCGGCCGAGTGCGAATGCTTGCAATCCGCTCAAGCGCCTGGCGCCCGTAGGCGGTCGATTCCGGGGATGAGTTGAAAAACGAATAGACAGCATCGAGCGCAATGGCTTCGACGTAGCGCGGATCCACATGACCGTTTGACACCATGCCATCCGATACACGCGATGGTACAAGCACCGTTGTCCGATGGGTTGTCATCAGTGTTGCTGAGAGGAGCATCACGATGACCAACAGCAGCATTCCAAAGGCTGCGAAGACATTCCGGCTGCGGCGAGCTACCTTCAATTGACGGTTCATCGCATCGAAGTTCATCACCCTCTCCAATGCTGGATGTGAGACGGTGGAAAACTCCGGTACGGCGTGATCGCGGGCGGACAGAACCAGTAAAGGGCTGCGACCAGTCGAGCCATGCCCCCGTCCCCTTTCACGTGCTTCCAGACGAGATAGACGACAAAACCTATGAACGCGCCCAGGAAGACCTTCTGGGTCATCCACCCCATCATGAAGGGCAGCCCGAAGGCAAAAGCATCGTCCACGGTGAAGATCAGAAAGCGGGTCTGATCTTCCAAACGTTGCTCGATCCTGACCACTTGATCGTTGGTATCCATCACATGCCCCCGAAATGAAAATGGCCCTCGCCGCTGGCAAGAGCCGTTAAGTTAGCCGCCGATCACGTCAGCCGTTGAGGCAAGCGCTGCCAAAGCTGTCGTCTCCGCAGGCGCAGCAACCTCTGCCGTGATCTCGACAAGCGGTCCGTTCAGCATGTCGACGGTCGCACTGAAGCCACCCAGGCCAGACAAGGCAGGCAGACCATAACCGGCAAAGACCGAGGCCCCGATCACGCCGAGCGCCCAGCCCATCCGGCTCGTGAAAATCCAGACAGCAATGGAGCCGATCAGCCCACCGATCATCAGTGCATTCATCAGGTTGCCCTGAAGCAAAGCGTTGAAGTCGGTGCTGAGCGTTGCGAAGGACGCATCGACGCCTGTCGCGTTGGCGTTGGCCGCCAGAGTTGGTCCAGCCAGAAGGCAAAGGGATAGTGTTGCAGCCAGACCCAAAACGGGTCGGCTGCGGTGAAAAATCACCGGCATAGCAAATTCTCCTGATGTCACGGCGAAACTGCCGTGCATACAGGGCTACAACTCAGGTGGTATTTCTGTCAATTAAAAAAGCAAGAACGTATACTTTTGGTTTTTTATTTTCCGTTCCTTGACCACGGTGGCTTCTCGATCACCGCCATTGCTTGAGTGCTACCATCGATCCCGTGCACCTCAATCTCTCTCACGCCAGCATCGAACAGCATGGCCGTTGCGCCTTCGATCTTCATCTTCTTCAACGTAGACGCAGTGTCCATCAACCAGAACTGTGTCTTTCCCATCAGCCCCAGCACGATGTACCTCGAGCCAATGAAGGTGCCGTCCGGACGCAAGCGATAAATTGCAAACCGGCCCCCGGAAGCCACAAAGTCCTCAACAGCATCAACCGACAAGAAGTATGAATTTACTCGCGTCAAAACGCGGCTCTCCTCTGGTTTTTTGACGTGCCACTCTTTGGCGAGCAAGATATGACAGGTTTGGTAAAAGCCGCAACAAAGCAAAACATCGCAACCGAGCACGAGCTACCCCGTATGAAGTTAACTCAAGATCAGACAGTCTCCGTGGCAAGTCTCTCCCAGATGCTCGGTTCTCCGGGAGCCCGGCCAATTGTCGAATGCCACGTTCAGGACGAACGTCGGGTCTGGATCGTAGGTGTTGAGCAGAATAGCGAGAAGCTGTTCCTGACGAAGGCTCGGTCCAACGAGCTAACAACGTATAAGACGATGCGGTTTCTGGAACAAATTCTTGAAACACTGCAGGTCGGACCGGTCAATCTGCCCCTGACGACTGCGGAGTACGATCCGATTGATGGCTATATTCGGGAACGGTACGATAGAATACTGGGGTACATGAAAGAGAAAAAGATGACTATGACCGAACTTAGCAAAGCGGTTGGTCACCATGGTCCGCGTATCAGCATCGTCATCAAACAAGGCATAAGAGATCGTGAGATCGAGGAGCGTGTGGCCAAAGCATTGGGCTTTGAGGTAGAAGCACTCTTTCCCACTTCAATCCTCGATACGCTAGCGCGTGAAAGCAAGGATGGCGCATGAAGATGACTTGAGATGCAGCTAGTACATGAGCTGCACACCGGGCCCTGCATCTGCAGCAAATTCAGCATCCATACTCTCGTCGCACAAGAGCGCTTCGACGCCTTGGACATATTTGAGCAGCTGGTGAGCGTCTCGCAGGGCCTCTTGCGGATCACGTTCGAGGAGCTCCTGCTTTGCCTTCCGCAGCCACTCTGTCTCCATGTTTCTCATTTGCGCACCTCCGCGTTGCGAATGTCATAAATCACGCATAGGTAGAATTCTTAATCAAGAGAGAAATTCAAGAATCAGTATTCTGGGTTTTTTTGAGCGGCATCTTGCTCCTATATCGCTACCACGTCGCGGCTTCAGAGCAAAGGTTATAGCCAAAAGTCGCTTCCGTGGGTGCCTGCGAACATGCGCGGAGACAACACTCGCAGTGTCGTCCAAGCGGATTTACTGCCACCTATTTCAGTGGATGTTCATGGGCACAAAGGTCGTTGGCGGAAGTGCACCAATTGACGGTGCTGATGCGGCGATCGTCGATTGCCTGGTGGTTTCTCGTGCGCCACGACGCAGCGTGGGTTTCAAGGAGCTGGGTGATAAAGCACCGGTGTGACAAGCGCCCTGTTCTGCCACCTGGATTGTTCGTTCTCAGTGCGGCGATGACACAATGACCAATGCTTCGACGAGATCGAGCCACTGGCACTGCTCCGTCGCCGATCTCGTCGCTGACTATTGACGCAGGACCGACGGGTTTGGTCGAGCACAACTCGCGTGATCTTCCAGCCCCGGGGAACGCAGCTTTCTCCTGTCATCGATAGACAGTGCCTTTGCCCGCGAAATCGAAATAAGCGTGGGGATTATGGGCTGTGAAAGTCGGAACGAAGGAACTGATCACCGCTGCCGAACTGCACCATGAGATCGTGTCTGCAATCGCCAAAGAGGTCGGCAACATTGCAACCGCTGCGCAGAATGAGTTTGACCAAAACGGAAGGGTCAGCGGCTCGCTGCCGTTCAACGTCGTCGCTACGGAAAGGAAAGTGCGCGAAGCATTGCGGGAGATCGCAGCAGAGCTGGAACGCAACGTCGAAGCGCTCGAACGTCTCGACAAGCCGCTGATCGGCCCTGGCGTGAGCGATGTGCTCGATCAGTATCGCAGTCTTCTGAAAGCCGACTCGCCTTATGAGCAGATATTGATCATGAAAACGGCTGCAGATAGATCGCCGGAGCAGACCATTCTGGCTGATCGTCAGTCCGCCCTGGCTCGCAACGGCAAATTCCTCGAGCGGATCGCTAGAGGTTTGACGGTTTGGTTGGCTCAGTCTTACTCAAGCATGGTAAGCGGTGCGCTGTTCACACGGGTCTAACGTAGTTCCAAGGCAGTAGTTCGTTGATGTTGGTTTGTTTGTGCCCGCCAGCAATGGCAGTGAGGGCGGCGGACAGATAGCCGTGAGGTTCGATCGCGTTGAGTTTACATGTCTCGATCAGTGACGCGATGATTGCCCAGTTTTGTGCACCCGCATCGTGACCTGCGAAGAGCGCGTTTTTGCGGTTCAGTGCGATGGGGCGGATCGTCCGCTCCACGGCGTTGGAATCCAGTTCGATACGTCCGTCGTCAAGGAACCGGCACAACCCGTCCCAGTATTTGGCGATGTATTTCAGGGCCTCCCCGGTTGGCGATTTGGCCGAGACGCGGGCGCGGTTCTGGGCGAGCCAGAGTTCGAAGGTGGCGATGATCGGTTTTGAGCGCTTTTGCCGTGCAGCGAGCCGTTGGTCGGCAGACGTGCCGCGCAAGTCTTTTTCGATGCGGTAGAGCGCTTGGATTTGAGCTAAGCCTTCCTACGCAATAGGGGCCTGGCTGGACTGGGCGACATCATGCAGTTTGCGGCGGGCATGGGCCCAGCAATAGGCCAAAGTAATGTCCTGCGCAGGCCGTTTGAGCAGGCGGTTATAGCCTGCGTAACCATCAACCTGCAGGGTGCCGCTGAAGCATTTCAAGATATTGTCTGCATGTTGGCCGGATCGTCCGGGCGCATAGGTGAAGGCTACGCCGGGCGGATCATCGCCGCCCCATGGCCGGTCATCGCGGGCAAGTGCCCAGAAGTATCCGGTTTTGGTTCGTTTGCGTCCTGGTGCCAGGACAGGCGCAGGCGTTTCATCCATGAAGAGCTTGGTTGATCGCTTCAGATTAACCATCAGAGCTTCATAAACTGGGGTCAATTCGAATGCTGATTTGCCAACCCATGCAGCCAGGGTCGAGCGATCCAGATCGATGCCCTGGCGACTATAGATTTGCGCCTGTCGATGAAGCGGCAGGTGGTCCGCATATTTTGAGACGAGCACATGGGCTAGCGTTGCTTCGGTCGGCATGCCGCCCGCGATGATGTGGGCCGGTGCCGGAGCCTGGGCAATCCCACTCTCACAAGAGCGGCAGGCGTATTTGGGGCGACGGGTGACGATCACGCGGAACTGGGCCGGAATGATATCCAGCCGTTCGCTGACATCTGCGCCAATGACATGACGTTCACTTCCACACCCACATGACAGTTCTGGCTCGATGACCACCTCCACCCGTTCCAGATGTTTGGGCAGTGACCCACGATTAGTCTTGCGCGGCTTCGGGGGGCGAACGGGCGCGGTGCGTTCGTCCGTATCAATCTCGGCTTCGACCTGCGCAATGGCGGTCTCGATATCTTCAAGTTCCAACTCATATTGAGCTGGGTCAATCTGCTCGGATTTGGACCCGAAGAGGGCCTTCTTGAAGGAAGCGACCAGGGCTTCAAGCCGTGCATTCTGATCCTGTTGCGCGCGGATGATCGCCTTCAACTCGGCAATGTCATTTGGCAATTCATCGGGCACACTCATGCCCGGGGCCATAACAAAACAAGGGCAGAATGACCCGCCCAAACGCCCTTGTGAGTCACTCCGCCGCAGCCGGAGCGGCTACCTCCAACGGCTGTACACGCCGCCAATCGAGACCCGCAAAGAGCGCCTCAAACTGCGCAGGTTCCAGGCGCATCACCCCGTTCCTGATCGCGGGCCATGTGAAGCTGTTATCCTCAAGCCGCTTGTACGCCATCACCAATCCGCTGCCATCCCAGTAGATCAGCTTCAGCCGATCCGCCCGCTTGGCACGGAACACATAGACCGACCCATCAAAAGGCTTTTGTCGCAACTGGCTCTGCACCAAAGCGGCCAGCCCGTCGTGGCCCTTGCGGAAGTCCACCGGATCACTGGCCACAAAAATCCGGACCTTGTGGGATGGCGTGATCACGGGGCCAGGGCCTTGGCGATCTCAGCAATCCGCTCCGCGGGCGTCACCGCATCAAGACGAACGACAACATCGCCCGTGATCACATCAATCGTACCGGACGAGGTGGTCAGCACAGGTTGTGCTACAGGCGCTTCAATCTCGACTGGCACAAAATCCATGCCATCCAAATTGGGCAAGACCAACTTGCCCTGACGTGCCATCCGCCGCCAATCCGACACCGTGCTCGGGATCAAATCATATCGCTGCGCGACAGCCTTGACCGTCTCGCCCTCAATCAACGTCTCCGCCACAATCCGCGCCTTCAACTCGGCAGGCCAGTTTCGCTTACCGTCCGCCCGACGCGGAACACTTGCCAGAAACTCGCTTATAGCTCCCATCGAGAAACTCCCCACAAAACAAAGAAGCCTCTGAATCGCAGATCACGCACTATGCCGTAAGTGTGGGGGCGGCGCAGCGCTTACCAAGCATGCTGTCCTCGGCACTCAGATCCTGATGTATCAGTCGTGACCGTTTCGCCTAGGCTGAACAATCCAAGCTTTCGACGCGTCGGCAGGAATGGCGACTGTCGGTCAGCTGATCAACTTGCCGCTGTTGCAACCAAGTAGAAATGTCACTGGTTCTGCAAAGCAGAAATGTCCCACCTGGGCGGTGAGGGGAGCAAAGCCTGACAGGGCGGAGACCTCAGATATCGCAGCCCTGGCTGGCTTTGCGTTGGGTAGTGGTTCCGTCGCCCCTGAAGGCCCAGAAACGCTTTTCGGCACGTCGTATCGATGATCCAAAAGTGCTTTGTTACTGGCTGAGCGCTGCTAAGAGTGCGCCTGATCTCTCGTCCATCAGGTCGTAGCGCACAAAGACACCTTCCTCTTCGCCAGTCGTAAGCAGTCGCTCGACTTCGGTAGTAAATGAACCCACAGAGCCTATCTTTGCTAACTTAGCTTTGATTTTGTCACTGTTTGGCGGCAATCCATAGTTTGTCGCGCCATAGTCTACGGTTACGATCGTGCCCGGGTCCATTTCCATTTCGAGGTCAACGAAAACTCCCTCTTCCTCGCCAAGGAGCATTCCAGTGTACACAGCATGGCTATCCCACCAGACGTTGGCCGTGTCAGACATTTCGCTGCCGACAGCTTTCATTTTAGCTTTGTTAGAAACCCAGCTCGCGACATCATAGTTGGCTGAAGACAGAGATTGAGTGTCGAAGTTCCATTGAACGAATACACCCTCTTCCTCGCCTTGAAGCAGAAGGCGCCGAATCATGGGATCTTCGACGTTCGCAATCCCAGCCGAGTAATCGTTCCACTGGACAGAATCGAATGACTGTGTCGCATCATAACCGGCCATTGCGGCTTGGTTATCTGCTGCGATTCTACTGGACCAAGCCCAGTCCCCAGCCGAAGTCTCAACTTCGAAGTCCACTGGGGCTTGGATAACGTTAGTCGTTATTTCCATGGCGCTCGCAGCACTTGGGGCGCTGAACGTTAACGCGATACCAGCAGATACTAATCCAGATTTGAAGAAGCTCGCCATGTCAGTCATCTCCTTCTTCAGTTTCAAAGTACTTGCCCGGAATTTTGCTCTCAAACTCATCACTAAGCGAAAGATAGAGCCCTTCATAAAGCGAAATTGCCACCGGGCCAGCGGTAATGTTGTAGCCGCCGTTTTTGGTCTCATACGGAGACACCAAGGCCAACCCGAGCCGCGCCATACGAAGCAACTTATTATGCGACTGGCCAGCTGCCGTGTCTGGTCCACTGTCTCCCATGGCAGCGAATTCGCCAAGGTTCATGGGCACATCACCCCAAGACCGTGTCGCGAGCTGTTTGATCCGAGACTTTGTCTCGCCAGTCCGCAAGAACGTCACCAGTTTCGGCCACTCTTTACCCGAAAGCTGTTTGGGGTCATCCAACGTTACGACCTCTGCCCGAAAAAGTTCTTTGACAAACATCGGGCAGGCGTGGCCATAGATCTTTGCGTTGAGAAGCTCGTACCGGGCCTGCCAACCCTGAGGGTGGATCAATGGGCTTTCGAGCTTGGTGACATCAAGCCATTCATCACCCTCCAAAGTTTCCCCGCGAGGCCCGATCCGGGTGGTGTTGGCCAGCATCCGTTTGTAAGTCTCTTCAGAGATCTTTTTGATATTCCCGACCACTTCGTCGGTGGTGAAATGCGCGTTCAAACGCCCATACTCATCAAACTGATCAAATGGCATCTCATCCTCCCTCGATTGCTCTTGTAACAACGGCACCCGTCGCAAGTTACCCCAAGCGCTGACCGCCTATGATTAAATTAAATGTAGGATCGCTATACGGCGATTCCAACATCCGGCTCAGCCAAAGCCTCTCCGAATCAGTGGTTTAAAGGTCGGCGTCACGGCAATCCCGCCGCGGCATTCGATCTGAAAAGGAAAGGAACAGATCATGAAACTCCAATTCTTCGCGACCGCCGCCGCCGTAGCTATCGCTTCGCAGGCAGCCGCAGTTGACTACAATCTGGGCCTCACGGGTGGCGGTGACGCCTTCAATATGACGGGTACCCTGTCCGAAAAGGGCACTGGTAGCGTGTCGGTGACTGTGCCGGTTACCGACCACTCGGACGCCTACACAGTCGGCGGCTCGGTCAACGTCACAAAAGATACCTCCATCTACGGCTCGGTGACGGAGGTCCCCGGTGACAACAACGACGTGGGCACCATCGGCATCCGCGGCTCCTTCTAACCCAGCTGGTGCGGGGGCATCTCGCCCTCGCACTTCCAAATATGAAAGGTATCATCATGCTCTGGAAGGTTCTCACATGCGCACCCGAAACGCCCTACTGTGGTCCGGTGTGCCCTACGGATTGGCCTCATTGTGACCCGATCTGCCAGCCGGACAATCCACTCTGCGATTGGCCTCCTCGGCCGATCTGGGAGCCTGGCTATCCCTGGGTTCCGGGTCTCGACGCCGACGTTCTCGCGAATATCGCGTCTGTTCTTGGTCAGTTGATCTGATCAAATCACTGGAGCCCTGCACTAGTTCTATAGGGCTCATCCTAAGTCTGGCACTCAACTCGAAAGGATATGCCATGAAACACGTTGTCTCTGCCGTTCTGACGGCTCTCTTCCCAAAGTACGACCCGACTCGTACGAATTTGGCCGGCGCGATCGCAGTTGGAATCGCAATCCTGCTGATCTCCGAATACGCCTACTAAGTGCTTGCCCAAGAGAATTGAACGGCCCGTCACTTGATGGGCCGTTCTGCACTTATAGCTAAAGCTCTTCACGTAGTACCATCAGGTACGAATGTTAGCATTTGCGTTACTCCGCAGCTTCAGCCGGTTCAGCACGTCTGCGCTCATAGTACACTTCCATCTTTGACGGACGACCCGGCGGGCGGCGGCCTGTCTTTTTGTAGCCGTTCTTTGCGCTAACAGGTTTGAACTTTGGCGGCGGTGTGGCCTTCTCCTGTTCTTCCTTGATGTGGGCGAGAACTGCGCTCAGGTGTTTGTTCTCGGTGATTGCCGCATGGGTCACGCGCCGCTGGTGCGGATCGAAGATGCTGCAGGGCAGGGCGACGCCTTTGGCGCGGACTTGAATGCGCCCGTCTGGCATCTCGTACACGTCCACGTATTTGCCAACCAATCCGCGCGTCAGATCGTTGACTTCCAGCCGGATGCGCTTGCGGTCATACTTCAGCGTCAAATCCTTTGTGACATAGCGTTTGTCGCGCAAGCAAAAGACCTCAGCGAGGCGATCCGGCTCAATGTTCAAGTCACGGTGCAGGTTGTCCGGTTTGGCTGGAGCCTTTGCAAACTTGGCGTTGTAACGCTCAACGAAGCCCAAAAGGAACGCGTTGCCGTCTTCCATGTTTGAGATGCCTGCGATGCGCAGCTCTTTGACCAGTCTGTCTTGGAGCGTCCGGTTTGCCCGTTCGACGCGGCCTTTTGCCTGAGAAGAATTGGCGCAAATGATCTCGATGTTCAGCTCTGCCAGGGCGCGCCCGAATTGGGTCATGCCCGTCATGTGTTCATTCGGCTTCGGCACCCTGAACACCGTGTGTTTGTCGCTGTAGAAGGCAACGGGGCGACCATGCTTCAGCAGATAGCTTTCCAGTGCCTCGAAATAGCTGAAGGTGCTCTCAGATGTGACGAACCGCAGTTCCATCAACGTACTGGTAGCGTCGTCGATGAAGACGAGCAGAGTGCAGGGACCGCCGCGATCCTCGAACCAACGGTGATCAGACCCATCGATCTGGATCAGCTCGCCATAGCACTCCCGACGCAAGCGCGGCTGGTGGAATGTGCGCCGTTGTTTGCGTGAGAGCCAAACCCCATCTTCCTGCATCCATTTGCGCACGGTCTCGCGGGAAACTTTGAAGCCATGATGCTCGGACAGCATCCCAGCTGCCAGTGTCGGCCCGAAATCCGCATAGCTTTCCTTGATGATGCTGAGCGCATAGTCGCGTTTGGCATGATGGATGCAATTGTTCGGAGGTTTGCCACGCGCTTTGTGCCGGATCGCCGATGCGCCATCCTGACGATACCGCTTCAATAGTCTGAAGATTTGCCGCCGTGTCAGACCCAGCATGTTCGCTGCATTGTCGACGCTCAGCCGACCATCATCAACCTGCGCCAGTACCTCCACGCGGTTCAGCTCGCGCTCGCTCATAACCACCCATCCCATGTCTGCTCACCCTCATTGATTTTTGAGGGCAGAGTGACATTCCTGAATTGCTCACGGGTGACATTTTAGCTTTGTCGCTACAGCCGCCACCCACGATAGGGTTCATTATGTTGAGTTGATGCCCGGCTAAATCGGCCGATTTAGGTGAAAAACTCGACCTACTAGATGTTGTGTTTGACCGACGCGCGGTCTCTCAACTCGCTGTAATCGCGG
>NZ_CANMDB010000013.1 GCF_947496515.1 uncultured Roseobacter sp.
TGAGCCTTTCCGCCAGCAAGGCATCTTCGCCCAAGGGAGTTGCGATGCGCAGGATGCGGTCCGCCTGGAGGAAATCGGAAGCGGCGTTCATAAAGTCACCCCACGCATATCGATATCGTTAACCACTTGCACAGTGCTACCAACGCAGCCAGCAGGCGTATAGACAGCCGCGCAAAACAGGCCTTTCATTGCCTCTTGTTGGCGGTATCTCGCGCATCATTGCTATCAGCGCGCGTTTACTCAACACAGTCAAAGCGTGGAGGGATCACGATGCGCGACCGAGGCGAAGAAGTCGGCGCATGACACCCGAAAGCACCGTCCCCAACCCTGCGCGCACCAGCGGACGAGAGGGTGTTCAACCCTCCGAGCCGACCGGCGATCTTCGACAAGCGGCCAAAGCAATATCCCGACCGGCAAGGCTGGCAGACCCGACTGCGACGCCAGTGCCGAACCATCTCGCGCAGCTTCAGGGATAGCATCTACGGCCGCTCGGAGACCGCCTTGAACCAAGCCAACACCTATCGCGATGCGGTCATGGCCGCGATCAACACACACTTCGACGTCCTTCGCCCAACTCGCGTCCGTCTGCCCGTTAAGATCCATGGCGAAGAGCGACGGACCTTCGCCACCAGGATCCCAGCGGGTCCGTAGACGTGAGCTGTAACGTAACCGAGCGCGGAACGTGTCCTGCTGATCCCGAAGGCGTGGCGGGCTGTTTTCGCACGCGGCAGATCGAACCCGCCCCCATCAGGCACTACAGCGGGCAGTTGTCGATTTGGCTTCTGCCAGGTCTCGTCGGGCCGGGTCTCCCGGCAACTTGCATTGATGCGCATATAAGGGCGGTTCAAGACATGCTGACGCGGAGGAGCTGGCTCAGCTGGCCTGCACCGGCTGACAAAGGCCGGTTCATATTCGCAGCGAAGGCGCTGATCGGCCCCGCAGCCTCTTATCGATGCCCGACAACGACTGACACGACCTCGAAAGGATCTGGACGGAAACAACTGCTGGATCCCGAAAACCTTCGGCACACGACTGACGGGCATCGGCCCGGGGCGACAGCGCAGGCGTTACGTGACCAAATTGCGATGGTCAGTAAGCGCGATCCGGTTCGGTGCGCGATTCCTGCCCATACCCGGCGACAGACGATCTAGATAAAGCAGTGGAAAGAGGGGCAAAGGTCCATCCCTTCGCGTGCGGTCTGATGATCATGACTGGTTCAAGCGAACATCCTATGCGACCGCATTCCTGAGATGGACGCCAATGCGACAGCGATCTAGAGAGGTGGATTGATCAGGGCGTGCGTCAAAACGCGGTTACAGCGCGATGCGCGGGCTATTTTTCGTGGCGTTTTGTTTGATAGGCCAGGCGAAAAAAGTCTCACCGCTGAAAGACTGAGCCGTTCAGACGGGCGGTGCAACCGCGGGCAACATCGCCGTGCTGATGCTGACGCTCTGCAAGATTAAACCCGGCCGTTGACGGACTAAGGAGGCTATGGCCTGATCTGAACCCCTGCCGGAAGCAGCTGGATGCCAAGTCCCAACGGGACGAAGTTCGGATAACTCTCGCGTGAGAGCATGGGGCGCACGACTCCGGACTGTACATTGAGAGACGGTCTGCCACCAAACGCCATCATGAGGCGCAAAAAAGAGACTTCACAGAGAATTATGAACCCGGACAGACATCCAACTCACCCGGTTTGAAAAGGCCGCAACCATCGAACGCTGATTTTTGATCATGTGAGGGTTCAAGGCATTCTGGGTCGGTTTTACATCCCTTGCCATAGCACATCCACACGGTACTGAGTCCGTTGGATATCAGCTATCATACTGAAGATAAAAGGATTTTTTGTGATCTCCAATTAATTGGGGTGCAATGAGAATTGCCGATCAATGGACCGTGTAACGCACAGACGAAGAGTACGCCATCTCCTCGCTCCTTGTGGAATTGGTCATTTGCGTTCCGGCCTTGGAGTTCGTCCACCCTGGCTCCCAATCAAATTATCATTGCCGTCACCACCGGAAAGAAGATCGGCACCCGCAATCCCTTACAGCGGATCTTCTCCGCTATCGCCGAAGAGCGCGTCTCGGCCCGAACGACTCGTCAGCGCGTTGTTCTTGTAAAGGTTTGGGTTTGGTCGCCAAAAAGCCATCACTCGAGCCGCTGCCCTTGGTAGGCGTTTGCCCGTCTGGACCAACACGACAGCGGCACAAACCGTCGCGGTTTGCCGCCCTGGATCAGAGGACGATCCGCACTGCCCAATACATTTAAAAAGGTAAAACTCTGGCCAACCTGGTGGTCCGCTTTTACATTTGAGGCCAGTTTTCAGCGGGTCCACAACTGCACTTCGGGGCGAAATCTCTTGCGACAGGTCCGTAATGCGCGGCGATTGAAGGCTTGGAGCCTTTGGTTGCAAGTTCGGGAAACATCTCCAGTAACTCCATCCGCGCAGCTGAGGACATCATTTTGAGACCAACTGACCCCGGGTAAAAGCTCTCGGACGGGGCGCTTTCTGCAAAGATGATTTGATGCATCTCGAACATGAGATGGATGTACGTCACGCCACGTTTTCCATTTGCGACACGGATACCGGGATGACCGATCAGGTGCACCGCGCGGGCCAGCGCGTCCCCAAGCAACATGCCATGCTGCCGGGAAACCAACAAATCGCGTTCAACACCCATCACGCCTCTCTTAATAAGTATCGGGCGCATCCGGGGGTTTCGAGCCAGTTCTGCCGCGCCGACATATCGTTTTCCAATCCAGCGGATGGGCTGCGGCCCGTTGTCCATGGTGCTGACCAAATCGTCGACGCGCAGGTCGTCGATCAGGACATCACCGTGGGGTGTCTTGATTGCTGCGCCGGATGTAAAGCAGACCACTCCGGTGTTGTCTGCGGTAAAGCTCTGCCGGTTCGCGCCTTGAAAAGTCAGCCTGTCGCCGCTCTGAAACCGCGCGTTGTCACTGTAGTCGGCGCCGTCCGACTGGTTCAGAAATCCATCGTCATCGAAATCAGCACGCAGCTCCGACAGGTTATCGTAGAAATTGGAGAGATCAATGAAATCGTTGTTGGTGTTATCCCCATCGCCGAGCCCCCCCGAATTGCCGAAGTTGAAGTCTGTGATCGTATCGTCGCCTTCGCCCTCCAGATAGACGAACGTGTCATCGCCGGTCCCGCCGGTGAGAAGGTCATCGCCATCGTTTCCTTCAACGACATCGTCGCCCGCGCCACCGATGACAGTGTCGTCCCCGAAGTTTCCCTCGACTGAATCATCACCTGCACCAACGGTCACCAGGTCGTTGCCGTCTCCGCCAACGATTTCTTGGCCAGAGTCGTCAGCGGTGATGGTGTCGTCAAAACCGGATCCGTCAATCCGCTCGATGTCGATCAGCGTGTCGCCCGCCGCGTCGCCGCCGCTTTCGGCCGACCCATCGCTGAGATCAATGTTGACCCCTGACGCGGACGAGCTGTAGTCCGCGATGTCAAAGCCTGACGGGTCACTTCCGTCCAGGGTGTCCGCGCCTTCGCCGCCGATCAGCCTGTTCGTACCACTGCCACCTTCCAGGCGGTCGTTGCCACTGCCACCTTCAAGCGTGTCGTTTCCGCTCCCGCCATCTATGGTATCGCTGCCGCTCCCGCCGATAACGCTGTCATTGCCGTCACCTGCACTGATGGTATCGTTGTCTGCCCCCCCATCAATCGTGTCATGGCCGTCACCCCCGGTGATCAAATCCCGATCTGTGCCACCTTCAATGACATCATTTCCCGCGCCGCCGTCTATCGTATCGTTCAGCGATCCACCGGAAATGAAGTCATTACCCACACCACCGCGGAGATCATCGTGGCCGTCCCCGCCTGAAATGCTGTCGTCGCCTTCTCCCCCGTCAACGGTATCGACCCCGACGCCTGCGAAAATCGTATCGTTACCGTCGCCGCCTGAAATGGTGTCGTGGCTGTCACCGGAATCGATCCAGTCAGCGCCGTCACCACCGCTGATACTGTCCTGACCGTCGCCGCCAATAATGGAGTCGTTGGCATCGCCACCTTCAATCGTGTCGTGGCCCTCGCCGCCGTCAATGGTGTCCGAGCCCGTGCCGCCATCCAAGGAGTCGTCGCCGGTACCGCCGAGAATTGAGTCATCGCCGGAGCCACCGTCAATAGTATCGTCGTGGCTACCGCCGTCTATCGTGTCGTTGCCGGCTCCCGCCTGAATGCTGTCGGTTTCGGCACCGGCCTCGATGCTGTCATCACCTGTTCCGGCGTCAATTGTATCGGCGTTTTTTCCGCCAGTGATGGTATCGTTGCCGTCGCCCGTGCTGACGTCGATGCCGGTCGTCCCGCCTTGCGTGGAGGCATCCACGACATCAGCAAGATCGGTCGTAATGATCCTCTCTATTTGGCTGAAGCTGATCGTATCGGTGCCATCGGTTATGGTACCAGTCTCGGCATCGGTGTAGATCACGGTGACCGGCCGGGTGACGGCACTCAGGTCGATCACGTCAAAGTCGTTGCCGCCCTCTCCACCGACAATCGTATCGTTGCCAAATCCATCCTCGACGACGAACGTGTCCGCATCATCGCCGCCGTCTGCGTAATCATCCCCGGTGCCGGTCAGAATGCGGTCGCTGCCCGCACCACCCGTGATACTGTCATTGTCCGCACCGCCGTCCAGCGTGTCATCGCCCGCACCGCCGTCCAGCGTATCATCGCCGCCGGTCGCGATGATGCTGTCGTTGCCTGTCCCGCCGACCAGGCTGTCATCGCCGTCAGAGTTCATCAGCGTGTCGTTACCCGCACCGCCGATCAACGTGTCGTTCCCGAGGCCCGTCGTCAGGAAGTCATCACCGTCGCCACCGTCGATATAGTCGGAACCGTCGCCGCCCGAGATCGTATCGCCACCCAGACCGCCGAAAAACGTATCATCACCCGTCCCGCCAATGATGTGGTCATCGCCACCCTCGCCACTGACATGAACACCGCCCGTGCTCAGACCCGCATCGAAGGTATCGTCGACTTGTGTCCCTTCGAGGAATTCAATCTCCGAGAAAGTGACTGTCTGGCCCCGGATGACAGCTGCGCCGGCTTCATCGCTGTTGAAGGTGACGCTGATCGCGTCTGTGGCATCGCTCTCGATAGCCCAGCTCAGCGTATCGCTGTCATCGCCCCCTTCGCCACCTGTGATCGTTTTGCCGCGTTCCGACCCCTCGCCAAAAAGGTAATCCGCGTCGTCGCCGCCATCGACCGTGTCCTGCCCGTTTCCGAAGTAGATTGAGTCGTCGCCCGCATCACCAAAGATGAGATCGTCGCTGCCGCTGCCACCAGGGCCGGGGTCCCCAATCGTATCGTTGCCGTCCCCGCCCCGAACGGTGTCGTTGCCTTCACCATCGAGAATATAGTCATCGCCATCGCCCCCCTCGATACTGTCAAAGCCCTCGCCACCCGTGATGGTATCATTGCCGAGCCCGCCAAAGATCGTATCGTCACCAAGGCCGCCGGACAGCACATCGTCACCGCCGACTTCGAAACCAGAGAGGTCGAGTGGCCCGGGGTTGTTGTTCAGACTGCCGTCCAGCACCGTCAGGTTTGCGCCATCCGGTACGGCAGGTCCCGCGATCTGGATGAGATATGTCCCATCCTCGCCATGCTCATCGGACCGACCCGATCCATCAAGATCCACGTCGAGGACCGCAAAGGTGTAAGTGTCGCCGGTGACATCGTTCGTATATTGCAGGCGGTCATCGTAGAGGACTTCATATGCCACCCCATCGACAAGGACGCGCTGGCCGCTATCGGCAAATGTTTCATTCGTGGTGTCACCGCCGATCTCACCATTGTCGTCGATGAAAAAGGCGGTTCCTGCCTGATTTATGGTGAGGGTTGTTCCCGCGCCTCCACCCTCAAAAGTACCGGAGTTCAGCGTGAAATCGGTGCCCATGCGAAAGGCGGCGACTTCGTAGGTATTGGGATGATCTCCGAAAATCCTGTCACTGCCCGCGCCCCCGAGGACGGTATCGCTTGCAGAACCGGCGGTGATTGTATCGTTGCCGTCGCCTGCATCGACGTTGATACCATCGCGATCTGTTGCCGCGTCCAGACTGTCCGCCGACCCGGTGAGTATGAGGTTTTCGACCTCCGAGAAATCGAGTGTATCGGCGCCGTCGGTGATCGTGCCTGCCGCATTGCTTGAAAAGGTGACATCGACGCCGCCAGTCAGGCCGCTCGCATCGACGGTGTCATCGCCTGTGCCACCGATGATCGTGTCACTGCCGCCGCCACCATCAATATAGTCATTACCGGCGCCGCTGTTGATCAACTCGTCTCCGCCGGAGAGCAGATCCCATTCAAGATCGACAAAACCGGATCCCATAACGTCATCGCCGTCGGTCCCGTCCACTGAGAACACACTAGGTGCGCCGCCCGTCACGTTCAGGGAGAAGACGCCCGCGGGGTCGGGACCGGCGCCATCGAAGTCGGTGGTGTCCCAAGCCAGAACGGAGGCATCGTTGCCGGATCCTGCTACCTCGAAATCATTGCTACCGCCGTCGGTGACGCCCGCAGTTGCCGCGCCAAACCCGCCGTCCGACCAGGTGATATCCTCGTAGATGAAGTCGACGTCGAAGTTGCCATCACCCTGATCTGTCAAAACCACCTGGAATGAGTTGGTTGCGGTGTCCCCATTGAAGGGTCGCACATCCAGCCAGGTGACAGTGATGGTCCCGGCGGCGGGGTCGACATCCCAGTAAATGTCGCCTCCCTTATCTATGTCGATGTCCGACCAGAACGCCGCAATAGCAGGGTGATCCAGCCCGGTGATTCCGCTTGGCTCGAATGCCGTGTCATGCGACCCAAAGGTGAGCAAGCCGTTTGAGTTAATCCAGACGTCCGTGTAGTTTGTGCCAAAGTAGTTTAGCCCGTCCGGGCCAAAAACCGATGTCAGATCGACCTGAACGGCACTGTCGTCATACGGCCCACCGCCATTGTCAACCGAGACATCAACACCGGTGGTTTTAAAGCTTTGCTCGCCATATCCGCACGCGCCGCCAAGCCCTGAATTCATCGTGGCCATCAGCGCTACCGCATCTCGGGGTTTGGGTGGGGCAGGGGTTTGATACCGAAGGATCCTGCCGTCGCAATACTTTGCCTACTAGCGTTCACAGCACGCTTCCTCCGTTCATGGCATCGAGAGTTTGGCGGTCGCGCGCTTCGCAGAGCAAATGCTATAAGGTAGCGTTAAGCATGCAGGGCAAGTAGCAGCTCTGTCTGTGGCATTCTGTCAGAACCGTTTGCCTGGCCAGTTGCCGAGCTGTGACGCCGATACCCGTGTCTGACCTTGACCGCTTGGTCATCATGATTTGGGCGCCCGCGTTCCGGTTGCCCTGGCGACGCCGGCCGTCCCCCCTCGAAGTGCGGGTGCCGAAACTGAGCTGCGGGTTCGCTTTCTTTACCAAGAAAATGCGCGTAGGAGAGGGTGTCTGCCTCTGCTCTACAAGAACCAACAGGCCTGTTTGGCACTCATGATCTGACCAACGAGGGCCATCCGTCGCCGCGCTGAACGGCTTTAGTCAATTTTTAGGATGATTGACGTAGACGAGGGAAAAAGAGCTTCCCTTATGCACTCGGTACTGTTCATCCACGAAAACTTTCCGGCGCAGTTCGGGGCGTTCGCCAAGTTCTTGGCAGGCCAGGGCTGGCGCGTTGTTTTTGCCACCGCGCATGAGAGCTTCGTGCCCGGTAAGCCGGTGAAACGCGATGGTATGACGGTGGTGAGATATCGCCGGGCCCGTGAACCCAAAGCGTCTCATGTCTATTTGCAAGGAACGGAGCGGGCGCTGCTCAACGGTCAGGCTCTTGCGCGTCTGGGCATCGCGCTCAGCAAAAAGGGGTTTCGGCCGGATATCGTTGTGGCCCATTCCGGTTGGGGCTCGGGCAGTTTTGCCCGTGTGGTCTGGCCAAATGCAAAGTTGGTTCAGTATCTTGAGTGGTGGTACCGGTTTCCACCTGTCGATGCCGCAGCCGGTGAGATCGAGCAGTACTCTGTGGACGAGGCGGCGCGCACGTTGGTCAAAAATCTGCCTTTCCTTCTCGATTTCCGGCAGGCTGATCTTGTGATCACCCCAACTGCGTTTCAGGCGCGCCAACTGCCTGACTTTGTAAGGGATAATCTCTTTGTGCAGCATGACGGGGTGAACTGTCACGACTTTCGACCGGCCTCGCACCAAGAGACGGGTTTTACGTGGGAGGGATTGCCGCCCGGCGCACCCGTGGTCACATTCGCGACCCGTGGGATGGAGCCGACGCGCGGCTTCCCTGACTTCATGGCGGCGGCCGCACGCCTCTAGGAAAGTCGGCCCGATATCCACATTGTCGTCGCTGGGAATGATACCTGGCACTACGAGCCGCCACCCGGCGAAAACATCACCTGGAAAGAAAAAGCTATTAAAGATCATAGGTTTGACCTAAACCGCCCACATTTCCTGGGGCATCTCCCCAAACCTCGCTACGCAAAGCTTCTCCAACGCAGCGATGCACATGTCTATCTCACGCGTCCGTTTGTCTTATCTTGGTCGTTGATCGAGGCGATGGCGACCGGCTGCCCGCTTGTGGTGAGTGATGTCGCGCCCGTCCGTGAGGTCGTGCCCGATCCAAAGGCTGCGCAATTTGTGGCCGCCGATGATGCGCCCGCGATTGCTCACGCGGTCCTTGCCCATCTGAGCGACCCGGAGCGCGCCCGTCGGATGGGACGGGCCGCCCGAAACCTCGCAAAGCAAAACTATGATGCAGGAATGTGCCATCAGGCGATCAAGGAACGGCTGGTGTCTTTGCTCAGCCACCGCGTCAGTTCGGCGGCTTGAGTAATCGGGCCAACGGCAAAACAAGCACTGTAGTTCTGGCATCTGGTCAGAGGCGTGGCGGAGTGGGACTGGCGTCAAGATCACCATTGCACGGCTCCGCTGCAAAAGCCGAGGGTCAACCTATTCCCTACAGGATCTTTCGCCGAGCCCCTGTTCCCCGATCACCGATCTATAGCGGACCAGATGGTGTTGAGCTATTCCTTTTGATCAGATCATCCGGTTGGAGATTTTTCGGGCGTTTAACTCAGAGCGGCTCGCCAATGCCCAAGCTGCCAATCAGCAAGATCGGAGGGTTGCTCCCAATCGCGCTACAGGACCCACTCTCGTTGCCGTTTCTTCGCCCGCCCTCCATCATTGTTTTTGCGTCGCTTAGACCCATGAACCGGTGAGTATTCAGGCATTCCGCGGAACTCCGTTTCGCCAATAGGTTGATCGCCGTGCTTCCTATTCCATGGGCGAAACTCAAATTTTTCCCGTCGATCCTTAGGTGGGTCTTGCGCCAACCTCGCGGGACAATTCTGCGCAATACTCTGCCGGTCAGTAGACCCATAGTTTGAATTCACCCTCTGCGAGACAGTCCACGCCGTTTCGACGAGAGGGATGCTTGCGGGCGTGTCATTCACCTTCGAGCTTAACCGCGGCGCTGTCTGTTGCCCGACCGGGCAGTGCGTCATGACCCCTCTCGGCAGATTTGCCTTGCGGATCGCCTGTCGGGCAATGTGACGGCACCGCGTGCTGAAATCGGGCACCGCCCGGTTGGGGTCAACCCGCCCGGGGCTTCGCATATTCAGAGCTGAAACACACCGCTGGAGCGTCTCCGGGGGCGCCCTTTAAACCTATTGCGCTCGAGCATGCAGGCCAACAAAACAGTTAGATCCTACATCGCGCACGCCGTCACCTTGTGAATCATCGAATAGCTCTTGCTCGCCAGAGGTTTCACCATCCCTTTGACGTTCGGCCTGGCAAGGCAGTGCATTCCGGAGGTTCTTGAAGATCGCTCGAACGAACTGACCGAGATGACCTGCGAGATCTTCGCTGATCTGTTCGAGTTCATGTTGCAACTCGAATATACGGACCAAAGCCTTTGACGAATGTATCGACCAGATCTTCTGGGCAAACCCGGATTGTCAAAAACTCGCGCAGATATCCGGTGTAGGGCCTCTAACGGCGATTGCTGTGGTTAGCGATGGTACAGAGTTCAAGAACCGTCGGCACATGGTTGCGTCACGCTACGAAGGGGCCTTCGCATGACGGTAAGCCTTAGGTCGCGCCAGCAGTCCAGTGGCGACAAACGCCTTTTGATGGGCATCAGCAAATGAGGCCACGAACCTCTCCGAGCATTGCTGATCCACGGAGCCCGTACAGTCATCCGCGTGTCGCAAGGCCGGACTGACGCCTGCAGCAGGTGGGTCAACTCCATCCGCGGACGACTCAACATGAACCGGGCCCTCGTCGCCGTTGCCAATACCGAGCCATTGTACCCCATTGGTTCGAGCACACTGGCGAGTACATATGCTGTCCGGGCGATACTACGCAGAGACGAGGAGTTCTGCTCACACGCCTCAGCGCGATACAAGGATCATTAGACGACCAGGGAAATGAGATCTATCGCTGAACTCCGGTGTGGAAGAGCTTGGCCTTTAGGATGACCCACCGAGGCCGACCATTGGTGAGGCTCAAGACGTGAGTGCCCATTTCGGCGCACGACCATCCGGTGATGCCTCGTATATGTTTGTAACTGATGTGTCGTCCTCAGCTTGATTCAGCACCAACGCGATTTGCGCGTCTGTGAACGACGCCACCAAGGCGTGGCGTACCGCTACCAGCGCGACAGTGCATGGGCTATCACAGCACTGTCCGACCCATGATCGGTGGCCGTTCCTACTCGCCGAATCACGTGGTCAAGTGATGGATCAAAGAGCGAGGTGGCACTGGCGGATCACCGCTGATACCTAATAGTGCCATGTTGAGCGGTCCTGCTGGCCAATTTCAAGACGTTGATTCTACTATATATTTCACTGACGTGCTGACAAAAATCAAAAATTCGTTAACATTTACATATCATTTTCGGTGAGGTTTGAGCTAACACTGCTCACGGAATGGGTTTAACGAAGTGAGACAAAACAGAACGACTTTTTTTGGTTACAATAATTCAACGTAGTACGGCGGCAATTTTGTCCTTGTAGAAAATTTGAGCCGAGTTCGAATTTTTGGATAAGAACTCTGTTTTCACCTGAACAGCCGGTCGGCTGCGCCATCTGTGACCCTTTTCGATCTAGGCTCAACCAGTTGGGCACGCGATTGCGTGAATAAAGAAGGGGAGAAACCCCTTGTCGTCTGAGGGATAGTTAATGACATATCAAACAAGAAGTTGGTCCGCATTTCGGGAAGCGGATCTGATTGCCAACAGCAATAATCCGCATCAGGAAAACCTGGGCCATGGCGACTCCTTTGTCATGCCGGGCGCCGCGACCACGCAGCTGGGCGCGCAGGATCACGATGGACGGCTTAGCGGCGACCGCGGGGACGACGCGACAGATCATTCACAAGAGGCCTTTGTGAATGGTCACGCGATCCATGGCGAAGATATCTACATCGAGCAGATCTGGATCCTGCGCGACGCGCAGGGCAAGACCTACAAACTCGCTGAGATCGAGATCGAGGATTACAATGCAGCCGGGCGGGGAGACGACTTTTTCTCCTTTGTCGGCGAGGTCCCACCGGCGGGTGCAAAACTGACATTTGAAAGCTGCTATAACGTGACCGGTCACGGCATCAGTTACGACCTTCTCAGCGCTGATCCAGTGCCCTCCGGGCCCACATGGGAGTTTGACGACGTTACCTGCAGCTACACCGTCCAGGCTGAGGACTTCGACCTGCACAATTTCCAGATTGTCCACGGTGCGCATGCTGCCGGCGGCGAACTGGTAAAGATTTCGGGCCATGACGGCAAGCTTTCCACCCATTTCGGTGGGACAGATGGTGTCTACAATCTGACTGTCTGCGTTCAGGACGAAACCGACGGGGCGTCAATGTTGAAGGTCTTCGTCAACGGCGAGTTACAGGACACCATCGTCCTGAACCGCGACAGAGATGGTGGGGGGTCAAACGACGGTGGCTTCTCGGAATTCACGCTCAACGGTCTGGAAATCGCCGAAGGTGACACGGTCGAGCTTCGCGCTTGGAAAGACAACTGCGAGTTCGTCCGGATCGACGAAGTGAAGTTCGAGCAGGTGAAGTTTGAGGAATGCGACACGCCCGGCGCCGTCAAGCTGGACTTCGAAGGTTTTGCCGCGGGCGCGGTGCTGACCGATCAGCTGGACGGCATCACCATCTCTGCCATGGGCGGTTCCGGCGACGCGATGATCTTTGACAGCCAGAACCCCACAGGCGGCGACGGCGATCTCGAAACCCAGGTCGCACAGCTCGGCAATGTCCTGATCGTCTCCGAGGATGGTGACAGCTCCGATCCAGATGACGCAATCGGCGGCAAGATCACCTTTGAATTTGACAACCCGTCTTCGGTTTTCGATCTCAAATTCATCGACACCGAAGAAGGTGGCACCGTCACTTTGACGCTGGCGGATGGATCCACCCAGACTTTCGACGTGCCGGAACTCGTCAACGGCGGTGTCGGCCAGCTGGTCGTGGATGTCGCCAATGTCGTACGGATGGATGTGCAGCTGGACGGCTCCGGCGCGATTGACGATCTGTGCTACGTGCCCGGTCAACCACCGCTCGGCTCGCTCTCGGGCCGCTACTTCTGCGACGACAACCGCGACGGTCTGGACAACGACGGTGCGGACAACGGTGTTGAGGGCGTGACGGTCGAGCTGCTCGACGCGGCCGGCAACGGCACCGGCATCACCACGAGCACCGATGCGAGCGGCAACTACGCCTTCGCCGGGCTGATCGCGGGCACCTATGGCGTGAAGTTTACCGACACGGTCTCCGGCAAGGTGGTGACGACGCAGAACGTGGATGGCAACCTCTCCGACGACATCGACAGCGACGCGGCAGACCTAGGCGACGGCATGTCGAGCATCGGTGGCATCGTGGTCGTGGCAGGGCAGGATACGCCGGACAACGACGCGGGTGTGGTCGAGCAACTAGGCTCGCTCTCGGGCCGCTACTTCTGTGACGACAACCGCGACGGTCTGGACAACGACGGTGCGGGCAACGGTGTTGAGGGCGTGACGGTCGAGCTGCTCGACGCGGCCGGCAACGGCACCGGCATCACCACGAGCACCGATGCAAGCGGCAACTACGCCTTCGCCGGGCTGGTCGCGGGCACCTACGGCGTGAAGCTCACCGACACGGTCTCCGGTAAGGTGCTGACGACGCAGAATGTGGATGGCAACGTCTCCGACGACATCGACAGCGACGCGGTGGATCTTGGCGACGGCATGTCGAGCATCGGTGGCATCGTGGTCGTGGCAGGGCAGGATACGCCGGACAATGACGCGGGTGTCTTTGCACCGAACGAGGACCCGGATGTGACGGATGACATGGGCAAGGGCTGTGCGCCCGAGACCATCACGGTTGATTTCTCGGACAACTTCTCGGACCCGGACAGCGCTTCTGTCGGCATCACAATGATCGGCGGTCTGGCGATCACGGCGGGTCAGACGGTCACGATCGGCGGTGTCGATGTGACGCTGACGTTAGATGATGAGTTCATCTTTGACGGCAGCACCGCATACGAAAACCTCGGCGTGGGCGAAGAGGCCACGCAAAGCTTCGAGGTCAAGGTCGAAGACAGTGACGGTGCTGCGGTAACGGCCACCATCGACGTCACCTTCTGCGGCGCCTACGAGACCTTCGAAGAACTGGAAGCGAGCCTGCCGCTCGGCGATGAGGTGTGTTTCCAGATCATCGACGGCGGCCTTGGTACCATTTCGTCTGACAGCTTCACCTTGTTGCTCACGGATGCAGACGGTGATGCGCGTCTGGACAATGTGGTCTTCACCGAAGCCTACTGTGTGGGTGCCTTCGAGGACATCGTGCGCGGGGAAAACGGTACCGACATAACGGCGGCGCCAAAACTGACCGGTACGATTTCTTTGTTGGACGACGACAGTGTTCTGGGCAGCGCGCCGGATAGTGTCACGCTCGCCGACACGAATGCCGACATCGACGAGACCGAGCTCGACAACATGATCAACTACATCCTGAATCAGGATTACGCTGATCAAGGGTATACCGACAGCGAAGTCCAGGGCGCGATCTGGGGTATCACGGATGATATCGTATTCGTTCAGGCAGGCACCGGACAGCAGTCCCGGGCACAGGAAATCCTCGACGATGCCATCGCCAATGGTCAGGATTTCATGGTTGGCGAAGGCGACACGGTTGGACTGTACATCGACCCCACCGCCGACAGCGACGCGGCAGGCCACACCCAGCCGTTCGTTGTCGGGATACTGTGGGATGAATGTATCTGCTGAAGATACGCATGAGATACTTTCCGGCGTCCTGCGCCGGAAGGACCGCCGCTGCATCACAACCGGGTGCGCGGCGGCAGAATGCCAACCTAGTTGGTGTATCGCGGGACAGCGCCGTCCCAAAAGACAATCCTGTCCGGCGCAATAGAGGGCGGGAGGTAACGAGGGTGATTTTCAATGAAGACACTTTTGACAGCAGCTGCAGTATCGGTGCTTTCCGCGCCGGCATTTGCACAGGCTTGCGGCAGCAAGCCGGGTGATGTCTGCGTAACTTCTGTGCCGGAAATTTCCGCACTGGAAGGCACGGCAGCCCTGGCCGCTCTGGCGGCCATCGTTCTGCTGGCGTGGGAGCGCCGCCGTCGCGCGGTGTAAGCCCAGGCTTGCAAAAACCCGGCAAGCCCGCCCTGTCGCAGGGCGGGCTTGCCCCTTTAGGCTTTCTTTTTGGTTCAAGTAGTTATCCTGGTGCACCAATGGCTTCGACGGACGTGACAACCGGCACCGCTTCTCCCCCCCGCTATGCGCTGATCCTGGCGGGTGCGCTGCTGGTGGTGGAGCTTGGCGTCATCGGGACGATCTTCAAGCACAGCATCCGCTTCACTTGCCTTGATAACTGGCCGCAATGGGCCTGCGCGGGGGCAAGCGGCATGCTCGTGGCGCTCTACTGTGTCTTGGGCGCGCTCGTCCTCTTTGCAACGTTGCGGCCCAATAGCTTGCGTACCCTCTTTCAGGTGGCGGGCGCTCGCAACTGGCCGCTCGCGGTCAATGTGCTAGGCGCAGCGGTCTGTCTGGTTCCTGTCCTCTTTGTAAAGGACGGGGCAGGGCTATACGTCATGCCGCTGAGTTTCGGGTTTTGGTTTCTGGGCATGGTGCTTCTGCTCTCCGGGCTTAGCCTCTATCTGGCCCCGTTGCCGCGGTGGAGCCGTTTCATCCGCGAAGAGGGAGGGACGCTGGCGCCGATTGTGATTGCGGGGGCGTGCCTGCCGTCTTTCGCAACGCTGATCCGGCCGCTCTGGCAGCTTGACACCATCGCGGGGACGACCTTCACGCTGGTATCGTGGTCGGTCGAATGGCTGGGCTATGATCTTTACACCGACGTGACCCGCAAGGTCATCGGGCAGGACCCCTTCTACATCGACGTGGCACCCCAATGTTCAGGTATCGAAGGGATCGTGCTCGTCAGCCTCTTCATCACCATCTACCTCGCGCTTTTCCGCAAGGACCTTCGCTTTCCGCGGGCGCTTCTCCTCTATCCGGTGGGGATCCTGACCTCCGCCTTCTTCAATGTTCTGCGGATTGCCATCCTGCTGATCATCGGCCTGGAGGGCAATCCCGAGCTCGCCGTAGGAGGGTTTCATTCCCATGCTGGCTGGCTGATGTTCACGCTTGTCGCCCTCGGTATCGTGGCGCTCGCAAAGACGATTCCATGGCTGCAGCGCGTTCCGGTTACCGGTCCCCAGACCGGCCCCAAGGCCGTGCGACCCCCGCTGCCCTTTTTGCAGGATCCCGTGGTTGCGCAGATCCTGCCCTTTGCCATTTTCATGCTGAGCGCGTTGCCGGCGCAGGCTTTCAGCCAGAGCCCCGGGGTGGTCTATCCCTTGCGCGTCGTGGCCATGATAGCCGCTGTGGCGCTGTTCTGGCAGCTATATCTGCGCTTACCTTGGCGCGTTGATCCTGCCGCTCTGTGGGTTGGTGCTGCAGTCGGGGCGATGTGGATTGCCATCCCGGTCGATAGCACCGACGCGACACCGCCCTATGGTGCATTGACCGGAGGGATGCTGGTGGCATGGTTTGTCCTTCGCGGTGCGGGAACAGTGCTGCTGGTACCGCTGATCGAAGAACTCTTTTTCCGGGGCTATCTGGAAACACGACTGCGCCATGGTGAAGGCTTGATCTGGAAGCTTGGGGCCGCTCTCGTCACTGCGGGGCTGTTCGCTGCGCTTCACAGCCGTTGGATCGAAGCCTTTGTGGCCAGTCTGTTGTTCAGCTGGGCAGCCCATCGCAACGGGGGTCGCCTGGTCGATGCGATCCTGGCTCATGCAGTTGCCAATGCCATCGTATTCGGCTTCGCTGTCGCGACGGGCAATCTCGCCGTGATCTGAGCGTGGCGAACGGTCGGCGAGTTTGGTCTTCGTGATGTGTCATGATCGCCTGGGTCGTGAGATGGGAGCGGCAAAGGCGAGGGTTTCATGCTGCTATCATGGTGCATGCGTCTGACTGACGGCCCTTAGGAACAGTGGCTCTGCTCCGCTCCCACAGAGTCCGCGCTTATAGGTTAGCTCTGTTCAGGTTTTGGTCTTATTTTGGCCGAGTGGCGTGTTGGTTTGATGCGAGAGCAGCGATGTTGGAGTGAGGTTGGTCGTGGTGATATTCGGGGTATCATGCCGTGATCGTGCCGCAGGCGTCGCGCAGAAACGGGACCAGGTATCTGCTCATGCACTCGCCGCGCATCTTTCCGTTGAAGCTTTCCACCGGACCGTCTCTCTTCAGCTGCGCATTCTTCGCTTCCAGTGCCTTCAGCGTTGTCTTATCTGACACGGTCACTCTGGGTCATGCGACATAGCCCGCCGTCCGTGGATCGCTGTTTGTAGAAAATCGCAGCCCCCCCCGGTCATTGCTCCGTAATGACGTGCCAGTCAAAGGATCCCCGGTTTGCGGCACATTTCCTTCGCGCCAAGCCCAAGCCTGATACTCTGTCGAAACGCCAATCATCTGCTATTCGCTTTAACGGTTTCTCTTCATCGTCTGTCTCCGAAGTTGGAGAACCGGCCAAGGTGCTTGCATAAAGCTGAAGATGATGAGGGGAGGATCGTCGGTACCCTCACGTGAAGCTTCCACCAACGCTCCTCGCCACGCTCAGTGGCTCAATCAGTCCCGGACCTGCAACGCTCGCCCTCGCTGGAACGTCCATGGCTTCTGGTTGAACGTCCGGTTTGGCTTGTGCATCCGCGATCATCAAAGGATCGCTCACGCCCCGGCAAAAATAGTACGCGCTGTTCAGCACAAGAACCTTACGTCCGAGGGATGGCTCGGCTACGTTTGATCGAGGGGAGGGCGCGCAGACCTCTTTTCGCCGGATGAACGGACAACCGGCCGTCAAGGCCGGATGCGCGAGACGACGGTCGCACTCCCGAACGAGTGCAGGAGGGCCGATGGCCGATGACGCCATCGGCAGAAACGATAGTGGAGGAAAAATAATGAGATACACCCGCATGATGCTGACCTCGATGGCAGCAGTAGCTTGCGTTGCGGCCGCACCCGCATTGGCGGAATGTGATTGGAAGCCCGAACGCCCCGTCACTTACGTCGTTCCTTGGGGAGCCGGTGGCGGTACGGATGCCAATTCCCGTATGCTCGCCAGCCTTTTGGAGCAGCAGATGGGTCAGCCTTTCAACGTGGTCAATCGCACGGGTGGCAACGGCGTTGTCGGGCACTCGGCCATCGCCACTGCAGAGGCCGATGGCTACACCGTCGGCTCGGCCACGGTCGAGATCACCACGATGCATCATGCCGGCCTGACCGAGTTGAACCATACCAACATCACGCCCATCGCATTGGTCGATATCGTGCCGGCCAGCATTCTTGTGGCAAAGGATTCGCCCTTTAATTCGCTGGATGAGCTCCTGGCCAGTGCCAAGGAAAACCCCGGATCGCTGACCGGGTCGGGCACCGCTCAGGGCGGGATCTGGCATCTGGCACTGGCGGGCATGCTCAACGCCGAAGGCATGGATCCCCAGGCGATCCGCTGGATCCCGTCGGATGGCGCGGCCTCTGCCATGCAGGAGCTGATCGCGGGTGGTGTAGATGTGGCCTCGCCCGCGCTTTCCGAAGGCAAGGCGCTGATCGACAGCGGTGAGCTGAAAGCGCTGGCCTACATGCACTCCGAGCGCAACGCGGCCCTGCCGGATGTGCCGACCACCGCCGAGACGCTGGACAGCAACTGGACCCTGGCGGCCTTCATAACGATCTCCGGCCCAGAAGGCCTGGATGCTGAGATCGCGTGTTCCTACGAAAAGGCCGCGCTGGCAGCGTTCGAGACGCAGGAATGGGCCGATTTCAAGGCGTCGCGCGGCTCCGATGTGGTCAAGATGGGCAGTGAGGAGCTGGCCTCCATGATGGCGACAACGTCGGACAGCCTGGGTGAAACCATGAAAGCCATTGGCATCGCCAAGTAAATCCGGAGGCGGGGTGCCACCGTGCGCCCCGCCGCGTTCCGCTCTCAAAGGCAATGACATGAGGATCAACGACCTGTTTCTGGGGCTGATCATGCTGGTCTTGGGCCTGGCCATCGCCTTGCATGCGCAGACCTTTCCGGTGATGGCGGGCATGCAGTACGGCCCGGAGTTCTTTCCGACCCTGATCGGGACCGGTATCGCCCTTTGTGGCCTTGGTATGGTGGTGCGGGGGGTCGTGGATGCGCGCGCCGGCGCGGACGAGCCTTGGGTGACCGTCCCGGACTGGATGCGCGTCCGTATCAACGTCCTGCGCGCGCTCGGCATTCTGGGGGCGGTGGTGTTCTACATCGTTGCCTCGCCGGTGCTGGGCTTCATGCTGACGATCTTCGTGACCACCCTGGGGCTTCTGCTGTTACTGGCCAACCCGCTGTGGCTCAGCATGGGGGTCGCGGTTGCGCTGCCCGTTGTGCTGCATTTCGGGTTTTCGGTCGGGCTGCGGGTTCCGCTGCCGCGCGGCATCATTGAAAAGCTGCTGATCTGATGGAGCAACTGGTCGAAGCCCTCGGGCTGGTTCTGCGGTTCGATGTGCTGCTCACCATCCTGCTCTCGGCAGTTTTCGGGTTGTTCGTAGGCTCCGTGCCCGGGCTGACGGCCACCATGTCCGTGGCGCTGCTGGTGCCGATCACCTTTTTCCTTGATCCGGTCCCTGCCGTTGCGGCCATCGCCACAGCGTCGGCGACGGCCATTTTCGCGGGCGATATCCCCGGTGCGCTCCTGCGCATCCCCGGCACGCCTGCCTCTGCCGCCTATGTCGATGAAGCTCACGCCCTGACCAAGCAGGGCAAAAGTGAGGTTGCCCTTGGGACGTCGCTGATC
This sequence comes from uncultured Roseobacter sp., assembly GCF_947496515.1. Classification (GTDB taxonomy): domain Bacteria; phylum Pseudomonadota; class Alphaproteobacteria; order Rhodobacterales; family Rhodobacteraceae; genus Roseobacter. Next base: position 19,343 of record NZ_CANMDB010000013.1, read on the forward strand.
ACGGCGTCGCTGGGCGGGCTCATCGGGGTCCTGCTTCTGGCAGTCTTTGCGCAGCAACTGGCGGCCTTTGCCGTCAAGTTCTCATCAGTCGAGTACTTCTGGCTCGGTTGTCTCGGGCTTACTGCCGCGGTTGCCGTTTCCTCCGCGTCCCTGTCCCGCGGCGCGCTGTCGCTGTTGATCGGCCTGCTGATCTCCACGGTCGGGATCGACATCGCGACTGGCCACCCGCGGTTCACATTCGGGCAAATGAACCTGCTCGATGGGGTCAGTTTCGTACCAGCCATGATCGGCATGTTCGCCCTGTCGCAGGTCTTGCGCTCGGTGACGGTCGATCTCGACGTGAGGGCACCGGTGACGAAAATCGGCAATCTCTCAAAACAGATGGCTGGCACCGTGCGCGTCTACTGGAAGAACATCCTACGTTCATCCGTGCTCGGCAACCTTCTGGGCGCGCTGCCGGGGGCGGGGGCGGATATTGCAGCCTGGGTGGCGTTCAGCCTGTCCAAGAGGTTCTCCAGAACACCGGGCAAGTTCGGAACCGGCCACCCAGAAGGGATCGCCGATGCAGGGGCTGCCAACAATGCCGCTGTGGCGGGCGCCTGGACGCCTGCACTGGTCTTCGGCATCCCGGGCGACACGGTCACGGCCATCGCCATCGGTGTGATGATGCTCAAGGGCATCACGCCCAGCCCGCGTGTGTTCGAGACCGATGGAACGCTGGTGCTCGCGATCTTTCTCGCTTTCGCGCTGGCCAATCTGGTCATGATCCCGCTGGGCATGATCGCGATCCGGCTGGCGCGGCATGCGCTCTCCGTGCCGACGCGGATCCTGATGCCGATCATCCTGATTTTTTGCATCGTGGGATCCTACGCCGTGGATAACACGATCTTTTCGGTCTGGATCATGCTGGCCCTCGGAATTCTCGCCTACCTGATGGAGGAAAACGGCATTCCCATCGCGCCTGCCATCCTCGGTATCGTCCTTGGCAAGGTGATCGAGAAAAACTTCCTGATCACCATGCTGAAAACCCAAGGCGACGTGATGGGTTTCTTTGACCGGCCCGTGGCAGCTGTCTTGGGTATCGCAACGCTCGCACTCTGGAGCTTTCTTATCATCCGCGCCGTTCGAGGCACAGCCACCAGACAGGATGCCACCTCATGACACCATTGAAACACCGCCTCGCCGACGGGCTCAAAACTCGCGCGCTCTGGTTAGAGGCTGGATCACCCGCCATGGCGGAAGCCGCCGTCTATGCCGGATTTCGCTTCCTGTTAATCGACAATGAGCACGGGCCCGCATCCATTGAGACCACCGCCCATATGGCGCGTGCGATCGAGGCCGCAGGCGGGCACCCAATGGTCCGGGTGGCGGCCAATGACCCGGTGCTGCTGAAACGTGTGCTGGAGATGGGTATTACCTCGATCATGGTCCCGCTTGTCAATACATTAGCGGAAGCGCGCGCTGCCGTTGCCGCCTGCCGCTATCCGCCGCAAGGCACACGCGGGTTCGCGGGCGATATCCGGGCCAGCCGCTATGGGACAGCGCAGGGATATGCCGACACGGCCAATGATGCCCTGACCATCATGCTACAGATCGAGGATCCGATCGGCGTCAAAAACGCCGCTGAGCTGGCTGAGGTCGAAGGGGTCGATATGCTCTTTATCGGGCCATATGACATGTCGGGCGGCTACGGAAAACTCGGGCAGACCGATTGCGCCGAGGTTGAGAGCGCCATTGATCACATCCGGCAAACCGCCGGTCGTGTCGGCATGCCGCTGGGCACAGTTCCCCGAGACGGCAAATCCGCCCAAGACCTGTTGAGCGAAGATTTTCAGTTGGTGATCGCGGGGTCCGAGATCGGCTTTGCCATGTCCGCCCTGCGCGCCGACATCGATCTGATGAATCCGGATTGGCTCTAGGTTTGGGTGAAACGCTTCTTTGCAGGGCGCTAAAAGCGGGCTTTGAGAAGTCCGCACTGGCTTTACGATCAGGGGTCATTTGACGCACTGTCATGCCATGTACGGTGGCGTCACGCTCGGCCGAGAGATCTAAAGGGTCTTGATCCGAATTGGCTAGCGCGGGTACCGGCGAACGGCGCTCATAGTGATGTCTCGCAGGAAGCGATGGTGTTTGAGCTGCGACTAGTGCAGCATGCTCAGCTTCGAAAATCAAGACTCGGCTGAATTATTGAGTTAATGCAAGGGTCTCAGCCCGCCTTTCCGAAAGACTTTGCAAACTGTTCTTTGAAATGGTGACACGCGACAGTGCGCATGTCCGGCAGTGACTGCATGCAAGGCACATCGCTGCTGCAAACCGGTGTTGCGAGTGGACAGCGCGGATGGAAATAGCAGCCTGAGGGAGGGGCGAGGGGCGACGGCACTTCGCCGGTGATGGTATCGAAATGCACCAGTTCATCGGCGTCCAACACAAGTTTCGGAACGGATCCAAAGAGAGCATCCGTATAAGGGTGTGCCGGGTTGTTGAACACCTGCGCGACGGGTCCCACCTCAACGATCCGGCCGAGGTACATCACGGCGACCCGGTCGCTGACATGTTGGACCACGGACAGATCATGGCTGATAAAGACGGTTGTCAGTTCCAGATCGCGCGTCAGTTCGAGAAAAAGATTGATTATCTGAGCCTGAATCGACACGTCCAGCGATGCGACAGGTTCGTCGCAGATCAGCATGTCCGGTTGCATGGCCAAGGCCCTTGCGATGGCGACACGCTGGCGTTGACCGCCCGAAAACTGGTGGGGAAAGCGGTCAGTCCAGCCAGGATCGAGGCCTACCTTTTCGAACCACCCGGCAACATAGGCCTTGGCCTGTGCTCTTGTCGTCAGGCCGTGGGCAATCGGGCCTTCGCTGACTGTATCACCTACCTTCATGCGGGGGTCGAGGCTGGCAAAAGGGTCCTGAAATACGGTCTGCACACGGGTTGTCGCTTTGACGCCATTGACCATGACTGGCGCCCCGTCGATCAAAACGGTTCCCGATGTGGGCGCCAGAATGCCGGCCATCAGACGGCCCAGAGTTGACTTGCCGCAGCCTGACTCCCCAACAAGCCCGAGGGTTTCCCCTTTGCTCACCGTCAGCGAGACATCCGAGACAGCCCGGACAGAGCGCGTTTCGACCTGCGCCCCAAGTCTGGCGGCGATCTTTTCGCCCGTGTTCAGATTTGGGCCGAAGACCCGGCTGACATCATCAACTGTCAGAAAGGCGCTCATGTTGTCAGCTCCCGCGCGTGGCTGACCGGGTGAAAGCAGCGCCAGCCACGATCCCCTACAAAAGTGATCTCAGGTTCGGTGTTGCAGTCGGACGTGGCAAGCTCACATCGGGGTGCGAAAGGACAGCCGGTTGGCAGTGATAAAAGGGAAGGCGTCGTACCAGGGATCTGCACGAGCGGCGTGCCCGGAGTAGCCATGGCGGGCAGCGAGGCAATCAACCCCGCCGTATAGGGATGGCGCGGGTCGCGCAGCAAGGCGGCGGTTGGCCCCTGTTCGACGATGCGACCCGCATACATGACGGCCAATTTCTTGGCGAGGCTGGACACGACTGCCAGATCGTGACTGATCCAGATCAACGCGGTCCCCGTCTCATTGGCCAGATCGCGCATCTGGAAAAGGATTTGCGCCTGTATCGACACATCGAGCGCGGTCGTCGGCTCGTCGGCCACGATGACTGCGGGCCGATGCAGGAGGGCGATGGCGATGGCCACACGTTGGCGCATCCCGCCGGAAAATTCGTGGGGGTAGGACCGCAGCCGCGCTACGGCAGACGGGATCCCAACCTGAGTGAGCAGCTCGGCTGCGCGTGCTTCCGCGGCCCGTTTGCCAAGCCGCTCATGGGCATCAATAGCGAGCTTCATCTGCTGGCCAATGGTGAGCATCGGGTTAAGCGTGGCGATTGGATCCTGAAAGATCATCGAAATGTCTTTCCCCCGCCGCGCCCGCAGTTCGGCGTCCGGCAGGCTCGTCAATTCAACCCCGTTGAGCTTGATCGAACCCTCCACGATGCGGCCGGGCTCATCAATGAGACCCAAGAGCGAAAATCCGGTCACGGTCTTCCCGGACCCGCTTTCTCCCACCAGCCCCATGATCTCGCCAGCGGACAGATCGAAAGAGACGCCATCGACAGCTTTCACTACGCCCGCGCGGGTAAAGAAATGGGTGCGCAGATTTCGCACGCTGAGGACTGGCGCGCTCATCGCCGCAGCCTCGGGTTGAACTGATCGCGGATCTGGTCACCCACGATGTTGATTGCCACGATCAGGATGATCAGCGCGACACCGGGATAGACCGAGATCCAGTAGCGACCGCTCATCATGTAGGGAAATCCGTTCGATATGAGCATCCCGAGGGACGGCTCCGTTACCGGCAGGCCGAGGCCCAGAAAACTGAGTGTCGCTTCCAGCGAGATGGAATTGGCGATCTGTACCGTGGCCACGACGATAAGGGGCGGTGTGCAGTTGGGAAGCAGATGGCGCATCACCACGAGGCGCGTGGACAAGGGCGTGGCGACAGCAGCTTCGATATAGTCCTTGCCCCGCTCCGCCTTGGCCGCGCCGTAGGCAGTTCGCGCAAAGTAAGCGTATTGGGCTGCCACCAGGGCACCGATCAGCTGCGCTTTGCCTTGACCAAGAAGCGCCACGATCACAAGCGCGAGCAGGATTGCGGGAAAAGACAGTTGCAGATCAACCAGGCGCATGATCAGCGCTTCGATCCTGCCACCGACATAGGCGGCCGTGATGCCGAGAAACGTGCCAATGGTGAGCGAGACAAGCCCGGCCGCAAGACCGATCTGGATGGAAATTTGCAGTCCGTAAAAAATCGCTGACAGGAGGTCTCGCCCTTGCGGGTCGGTGCCAAGAATGTGGGTATATCCACCGGAGCCGACAAAGCCCGGCGGGCGGCGGCTGTCCATCAGCGAGAGGTTCGCCAGATCATAAGGGTTCTGGGGCGACACAACGGACGCGAGAAGAGCCAGCAGGATCAGCAAGACAACCACGACCAGCGCGATGACGGCAATCCTGTTTTCCCGAAACTCGGCCCAGAACAGACGCAGCGGTGTGCTCTGTTTACTCACGCCGACATCCCGCGGCGGACGCGTGGGTCGATCAAGGCAAAGACGAGGTCGATCACGAAGTTGATCGTGACGAAAAGAAACGCGACGAGGATGAGGTAGGCAACCATGACGGGCCTGTCGAGAACCGCGATGCTGTCAATGATCAACTTGCCCACACCGGGCCAGGAAAAGATCGTCTCCGTCACCACGGCAAAAGCGAGGGTCGAACCCAGTTCGAGCCCAAACACGGTGATGATCGGGATGGAGATGAGCTTCAGCAGATGGCGGCGCAGGATCGTCCCCTCCGACAAACCGGCTGCCCGGGCGAATTTGATGGTGTCCGTCAGCATGATCTCGCGGGTTCCGGCGCGCGCAAGACGGATCATCATGGCTAGTTTGAAGAGGGCCAGATTTACGGCTGGCAGAACGATATGAGAGAGCCCATCGATAGTCGGAAAGGACCAATCAAGACCAGCGATCTGAACAGTGTCGCCGCGCCCGCCAGCTGGCAGCCAGCCCAGGTTCACCGCAAAGGTCAGGATCAGGATCAGACCGACCCAGAAGGATGGAACGGAAAATCCCAGCACCGACACCGCCATGATCGTCTTGGCGATCCAGCTGTCCGGGCGGTACCCTGCGTAGATGCCGAGGGTGACGCCGATCACCGTTGCGGAGACGACAGAAATCAGCACCAGTTCCAGCGTGGCGGGGAGCCGTCCGCCGATCAGTTCCAGAACGGGGATGTTATAAACGAAAGACCGTCCCAGATCGCCTCGCAGCAGGTTGCTGACAAAAATGAGATATTGCTCGTAAAGCGGTCGGTCGAGGCCAAGACGTTGGATTGCTTCCTCGCGGATCTCAACCGTCGCCTCTGGCGGAATGACGATATCGATGGGGTTGCCGATGGCGTAGACGCCAAAGAAGACGATCACCGACATGACAATCATGACGCCAACCGCCTGCAAAATGCGCTGGATGATAAAGCCAAGCATCGCCTGTCCTTTTGCCCCAATAAATGGGCCGGGCAGCGTTTCTGCAACCCGGCCTCGCTGTCATGATCGCATCAGGATGCAGGCGTGATGAAAAACGCCAGAGTGTCCTCATCAAACCGGGGCGCGAACTCCAGCATGCCCGCCTTGGCAGCCCAGACCGTCTGAAGCTGCACCAGGGAAAGATAGGCCTTGTCCGCCATCACCTTCTCCATTGCTTCTTCGTAAGTCGCGCGGCGTTCATCGGGATCCATCATCTTGGCCCCGGACTGAAGCAACTGATCCACATCCTCGTTTTGGTACTGGATGCGATTGAAGGCTCCCAGCTTGACCTCGGGGTTGTTCGAGTGCGCAAGTCCGCCCAGCGTGTAGGAAGCCTCGCCCGTCAAGGTGCCCCAGCCGTTCATGAACATCGAGTATTCCAGCCGGGCCTGCGCGGGGAAGTAAACGGTCTTGGAGATCGCGTTCACGTTGGTCTTGATGCCCGCCTGTGTCAGCATCTGCCCCAGACCCTGGCATATGGCGCCGTCACCGGGTAGCCGGTCAGCGGTACAGTAAAGGTCCACCTCGAACCCATCGGGATACCCTGCCTCGGCAAGCAGTTCCTTGGCCTTGGCGGGGTTGTATTCCGGCATGGGAATGTCTTCGGAAGAGCCAAAAAAGCCCGGGGGCATCATCTGGTTTGCGGGCTTGCCGAGACCTTCTAGCACAATATCGACCATGGTTTCGCGGTCGATGGCGTAGTCGATGGCCTGACGTACCTTTAAGTCGCGAAACGGATTTTCATCCAGCTCCGAACCGTCGATCGCCCGCACCAAAGGTGTTTTCTCCCGTTGGTCCAGTTGCAGGTTCATGATGTAGACTGAATCGCCGGTGATCGCGTCGATATCTGCGTCCCGTTCAAGGGCGAGATAATCCACCGATGACACGTAGTTGATCACGTCGACCTGACCGGCTTTCAGCGCCGCGAGGCGCGAGCTGTCATTGGGGATTTCCTTGCGGATGACCTGTTCCCAGGCCCCCATGCCGCGCCAGTAGTCATCATTCCGCTCCAGCACCAGATCGCCCTTGGGCTCCCAGCTGACATATTTGTAGGGGCCGGTGCCAACGGCGGCTGCACCGGAATTGAAACCTTCGGCCGCGGTCTCAGGCGTGGAATAGTCGGCAGCCGCGTCGGATGAGACGATGAAAAGCCGGATGAAGTCATTGGGGAGCGTTGCTGCCTGACCATCGGTGTGAATGTGAATGGTATGCGGATCGATGATGTCGACACCTGCGACCCGGCGAACATAGATCGTCGTCGTGGTCGGTCCGGAGACAACCGGAATACGCTCGATCGAGAATTTCACGTCCTCGGCGTCAAAGTCAGATCCATCGTGGAATTTCACACCCTGCCGCAGCTTGAATTCCCACGTGTCTTCGTCAACTGGCGCCCAGCTTGTCGCAAGCCCCGGTTCGACCTGCAGATCCGTGCCGGACCAGACCAGTGTGTCGAAGATATGCTTGGCGGCTTCGGCGTGAGAGCCAAGCGCAGAGAAGTGGGGGTCCATCGACTCAGGTCCGCCACGCACCCCCATTGTCAGCGTCTGTGCCGTGGCTGCCCCGGCTGCACTCAGGCTCAGTGTGACGGCCAGAGCTCCTAGGAATTTGTGGTATTTCATCATCTTCCCTTCCCGTTGCTGGAAGAGGCCGCGGACCTCCTCTCAATTGATGTAGTGTTATTTTTGAGTCCCATTTGGAACTTGCCTTAGCAGGATGTGCGGTCATAAGGTGCCAGTCAAGTTCAATTTGGAACTCGCCAGTTCGAGCCGAGAGGAATCAAAACGGATGTCAGATCCGCAGTCCGCGCGTGGTGAATATTTCGGCACAAAAGATGCCGGGGGTGCCCCCGACATGCTGGAGGCCAAGCTTTGGGCCAATCCGTGCCCCTTCACCTTTCGGATCAATTATCTCGCGCTGCTCTACAATACGCCGCTCTATGGATGGGTCAGCGATCAATATGGGCTGAAGCGGCCGGAATATGTGGTGTTATACTCACTGGCGCTCGCCGATGGTGGCAGCGCGCGGGATGTGTCGCGAACATCGGGCTTTCCTCGGAACACCCTTAGCCGCGCTATCAAACGCCTCGAAAAGATGAATCTGATCAAAGCGCGGGATAAGGTCCCGGGCGGCGGGCGCAGGCAGGCATTGCACCTGTCGGAGAAGGGCTGGGCGCTGTTTGACGAAACCCGGCCCGCCTTTGAAGCGCAGGAAAAGCGGATGCTCAGAGCCTTGTCGCAGGGCGAACGTCAGATGCTGTTCGAGCTGATGTCAAAGGTCGTGTTGGACGCGCAGGGATGGGCTGGCGACCTGCCCTCCGAGGCAACGACAAACAAGCAAGGGGCAAAGTAATGAGAGTAGCCGAGATGAACTGGCGCGATGTCGAGGAGGCCGCCGGGCGCGATCCGCGGTGCATCGTTCCGATCGGCTCTACGGAACAGCACGCGCAGCTATCCCTGTGTGTCGATCTGATCCTTGCCGAAAAAGTGGCAAACGACGCTGCGGAGCCGCTGAATATCCCGGTCTTTCCAGTCATGCCCTACGGACTGGCACCTTATTTCAATGCCTATCCCGGCAGCATATGCCTGCGGGTCGAAACGCTGATGGCCGTGGTTCGTGATGTAATTGCCTCGCTCCGCCGCTCTGGCTTTCGGCAGATCCTGATCGTGAACGGCCACGGAGGCAACAACCCGGTCGGAGCACTCGCACAGGAGTTGATGGCGGAATACGGCGACGTCTCGATCAAGTTCCACAATTGGTGGAACGCACCCGAAACCTGGGCCAAGGCGCAGGCCATCGACACCACGGGCTCTCATGCCAACTGGATGGAGAATTTTCCGTGGACGCGACTGAGCCATGCTCCGGCACCGGCGGGCGAGAAACCGGGGGTCGACATGGCCCTGATGAAAGCCTCTCCACCCGACATCGCGCGGGACATTCTGGGCGACGGATCTTTCGGCGGACCCTGGCAGCGCCTCGATGAAGAAATGCTGGCGCTGTGGGAGGTTGGCGTGAAGGAGGTGCGCGAGGCGCTTGAAGGTCCGTGGCCAGTGCTTGGGAACCATTGATGACGGATGAGGTTCTGATCTACGGCGCAGGCGCCATAGGCGGTATCTTGGGGGCCTACTGGGCGCGCGCGGGTCAGCCGGTAACGATGGTCGACATCGTGCCAGAGCATGCAGCGGCTTGCCGGACGACCGGATTGCGGATCGAAGGACCAGTCGAAGAATTCACGCAAGCCGTGCCCTGCGTGACGCCTGATGCGTTGACCGGCACCTTTCGCCGGGTCGTCCTTGCGGTAAAGGCGCACGCAACCGACGATGCTGTCAGGACAATTCTGCCGCATCTGGCCGAGGACGGGTATATTCTGTCCGCCCAGAATGGCCTGAACGAACGGACCATCGCAGCGCTGGCCGGGCATGAACGGACCATGGGCGCCTTTGTGAACTACGGCGCGGATTGGCTCGGACCGGGTCGTATTCTGTTCGGCAACCGCGGTGCTGTCGTTGTGGGTGAAATCGACGGCACCATGCACGCCCGCACCAAGGACATGCACGAGCTGCTAAAGATGTTTGAGCCCGACGCCATACTTACGGAGAACATCTGGGCCTATCTGTGGGGCAAACTTGGCTACGGTGCCATGCTTTTCGCCACTGCCTTGACGCCGGACAGCATGACCGCGAATTTTGCCGAACCATCGCGACGTGCCGCGCTGATCGGACTGGCACGCGAGGTCATGCGGACCGCTGTCGCAGAAGGGGTGGATCCCAAGCCGTTCAACGGGTTTGAACCATCTGCCTTTATGCCCGGCGCGAGCGAGACGGCGGCGTTGAAGAGCATTTCCGATCTGGCCGCCTTCAACGCCAGGACGGCCAAGACCCATACTGGCATCTACCGCGATCTGGCAGTGCGCAAGCGCAAGACCGAGGTGGATCCGCAGGTCGGCACAGTTGCTGAAATCGCCGCATCGCATGGGATCGAAACGCCCCTGCTGAGCCGGTTGGTGGAGCTAATCCACGATATCGAGGACGGCCGCCGCGAGATGTCCGTGGAGACATTTCATGAATTGAGCAAGACGATGCCATGACGGCGCGCACCGCCCTTGTCACTGGCGTGGTCGGCGGTATCGGTGCAGCCATCGCGAAGCGGTTGGCCACAGACGGCGTGCGGGTCATTGTCTGCGATTTGCCCGGAGAGGCGCTGGCCGCGAGAGGTGAGGCGTTGGGCGTGCCGAGCATCGCCGCAGATCTCGGCGATCCCGCATCGGTTCGGGAGATGATCGCGCGGTTGACCACGGACCATGGTGCCGCGGACATATTGGTGAATGCCGCAGGCGGTGTGCGCGGACAGGTAGGCGGGCCACTGGAAGACGTGGATCCCGACGCCTGGCGCAGCATTTTCGCCGCCAATGTCGACGCGTCGCTGTATCTCGCCCAAGGGCTTGTTCCGGGGATGAAAGAAAAGGGCTGGGGTCGGATCGTGACGATCAGCTCCGGCGCGGGGCTTAGGCCCAGCTTGACGGGAATACATGCTTATACGGCCGCAAAACACGCGCTGGTCGGGCTGACCAAACAGCTCAGTCTGGAGCTGGCCCGGCACGGCATCACGGTGAATTCCATTGCACCCGGTTTCATCCTGTCGAACCCATCGACCGAACAGCAATGGGCCAGCTATGGCGCTGATGGTCAGGCGCAGCTGGTCAGTCGGATCCATACCCGTCGCCTGGGTCTTCCCGAGGATATCGCCGCCGCTGCTGCCTTTCTGACATCAGATGAGGCGAGCTGGATTACAGCGCAGATCCTGAGCGTCGATGGTGGTGTCACATGACCGGAGGTTCCCTGAAAGATCCCGTTCTTGCCTATGCGCTCGATCGCAGACCGGAGTTGATCGAGGCGGTCAAAAGGCTCGTCGCGTGCCCTTCTGTCGGGGCGGACCCGGCCATGGCGAAAGGGATGGAGGACGCCCGCATTCTGATCGAGGCACGGCTCGATCAGATGGGGTTTCAGAACCGCCAACGCCTTAGTCCCGCTGACGCAAGCGGCCAACCGGCGATCTTCGCCGAGCGGATGGATGCGCCCGGCAAACCCACGATGCTTGTCTATGCACATTACGACGTTCAGCCGCCGGATCCGCTACACAAATGGGACACCTCGCCGTTTGAGCCGGTGGAGCGGGATCAGCGGCTCTATGGCCGTGGTGTGTCCGACGACAAGGCCCCGATGATGATCGCACTGGATGCGCTGGCGGCGTTTCTCGCGGTCGAAGGCACATTGCCGCTAAACGTGAAGCTGCTGATCGAAGGCGAGGAGGAAACGGGCTCCCCCTCTCTGCCCGGTATCCTCGAAACTCACCGGGTGCTGCTGGCCGCCGATGCCGTCCTTTCCGCCGATGGCGCACGGTGGCGGCCCGATCTGGTGGCGCTAAACGTCGGTTGTCGCGGAAATGCAGGGTTCGAGATCCGCCTTCAAACCGCGGCACAAGATCTTCATTCGGGGCGCTACGGCGGGATCGTGGCCAATGCGTTGCACGAAATATCGAGGCTGATCGCGTCCCTCCATGACGACACGGGCCGCGTCGCCGCTCACGGCTTTTACGATGGTGTGGCCGAGCCGACGGAGGCCGAGCGCGCAGAGATCGCAGCGATCCCCTATGATGATGCGGCTGCCTTTGAGGCGATTGGCGCGGTTGCGCATGGCGAAGCTGGCTATTCCACCCTCGAAAGGCTCTGGATGCGACCGACCGTGGACGTCAACGGGATGTGGGGCGGATACACCGGTGCTGGCTCCAAGACCGTGATCCCGAACGAAGCCTTTGCCAAACTTACAATGCGTCTGGTGCCGGGACAGGATCCGAAGGCCGCGCAGCAGGCCGTCATTGATCACCTGAAAAGGCATCAGCCTAAATGTGCGACGCTCGAGATAACGGGTCAACGCGGTGCGTCGGGCGCCTATGCCGTGCCACCGGATCATCCATTGCTGGAGGCGGCGTGCAACGCCCTGCAGTTTACCACCGGAGAGCCCCCGCTGAGAGTGCGCATCGGAGCATCTCTGCCCCTCACCGAGATCATGAGCCGCATCTTGGGCATTGATACAGTCATGTTCTCCTTCGCCCTGTCGGACGAAAATTTCCATGCGCCGAACGAATTCTTTCGGCTGAACAGTTTTACCGAGGGGCTCGCCGCCTGGGTCCGTATCCTGCGTGAGATCACGACGACTGATCCCGCGGCTTTTTCACCTTACAGACCCGATTGAGAAGTCTCACGCTCGTTGACGGTCACCGCGGACGGCACAGCAGTGACCCAGGAAGTGTCCCGCCGGTTCGTTTAGATCACACCAGATAGATCGCGATGTCCAGTGACGGCGACATCACTTTCACGAACGGTGACACGAAAACTGACGCATAATTCCCCGAGCCGGTATCTGTGATCGGGGTGCATCAGGTCGCCGCGCAGTGTTCCAAATCCTTTTGCATAACCTTGGTTGGTCTGCGGCGCGGCCCGTCAAATCGCATGTCCCCTGCAACGGCAAACGTGCGAAGGTCGAACTCACAAGACGCGTATCGTGAAAGCCTGACCAAATGTGGTTCAGATATCAGTCCTACGTCGTTCCAGATATTTTCTGAAGAGACGGTCAACTATCCGGGTAATGCTGTAACCATCAAAAGAGTGGTGGCGAGGATCATTCAGCCCGGCAACGGGGGCGGGGCCAGAGGCCAACTTCGCTCCAGTGTTTTCCAGATATGCGGTTGTCATCATGCCGGAGATGGTAAGTACATTCTAGGCTGGCGCCGCGAGCGTTGGGAGAGCTTCGCCGGGACTGATCGTTGTGCCCCATTTCATCGGATTTGCACCAATGTAATCAAGTAGCACAAAGTTTTGCGTTGTTTGCGCAGCCGGTCGATCATCTCTTCCAGCGCATCATCACGTTCGCCGGCCGGCGACTGTTGCGGTCCGATGACGGATATCAGTGGTACCAGCGAACCGCCGACAAGATCACATCTCTTGAAAAACGGTGTCGTTTGAACCGATCTCGACACGATATGTAATCTTCCCTTTCTACAGGTTCAGGCGGTTGGGTGCCTTGACGGAAAGACCGCAAAAGAGCCGTCCGAACGGATAGATCGCTTGGAAAACGAGAATGACGCCGCATATGAATCACAGATAGCCGACGAGGGAGTTGGATATGAGCGAGAACGAGACAGCGGTTGAAGCCGCGCGCCAATCGGTAAATCCCAGCGATCCCTACGCGCGCGAGGAACAGACGTTTCCGGTTCTGAGCGATGATCAGGTGGAACGGATCAGCCAATACGGCAGCATCGAAGATCTGCCCAAAGGCACGTCAGTATTTGAACGCGGGCAGCGGGGCGTGGACTTCTTTCTTATTCTCGACGGCTGCATCGAAATCACCGACGCCACGCCCGATGGTGAAGAGACGGTCATCACCACACACGCGCGTCATCAGTTCACCGGTGAGCTGGATCTGTTCAACCAGCGCAAAATCCTTGTGGGAGGGCGAACGGGCGTCGACAGCCGTGTCGTGCGATTGGACAGGGATGCATTCCGCCGCATGTCCAGCACGGAACAGGATATCGGCGAAACGATCATGCGGGCGTTCATTCTGCGCCGCACGGCTTTCATCGTTCATTCGGAGGCGGGTGTGACGCTTGTCGGGCCGAAGAACAACCGGGACGTGATCCGCATCAACCGCTTCCTGACGCGGAACGGCTATCCGCTGTCGCTGTACGAACCAGGGTCGGAGGACGCAGATCGCATCGTCGCGGAACAAGGGGGCGACCTTCCAATTCTGTGCACGCCAGACGGACATGTGTTTCACAATCCCGGCACGCCAGAACTGGCAGATAAACTCGGCCTGACGGAAGAACTTGTAGACGATCACCTGCGTGACCTCGCAATTGTCGGAGCTGGGCCCGCGGGGCTTTCGGCCTGCGTTTACGGTGCCTCTGAAGCGCTGGACACCATCGTGATCGAGGCCGAAGCGCCGGGCGGCCAAGCAGGTACAAGTTCCAAGATCGAAAACTATCTGGGGTTCCCGACCGGGATTTCTGGCCAGGCTCTGGCCGGACGCGCGTGGATACAGGGCCAGAAATTCGGCGCCACTTTTGCGATTGCCCGTGGGGCCACAGCCATTGAACAGGCTGATGACGGAACTTTTGTTCTGACCATCGAGGATAACAAGACGATCCGGTCCAGGGCCGTCATTCTCGCCTGTGGTGCTACGTATCGTTCGCTCGACCTTGAAGGGTACGAAGCCTACGAAGGGCAGGGCATTCACTACGCCGCGACGGCGCTCGAGGCACAGTTTTGCACTGGCACGCAGGTGGTTGTTATCGGGGGCGGCAACTCGGCCGGGCAGGCAGCGGTCTTTTTGTCGCGTCACGCGTCTCATGTGCATGTGCTGGTGCGCGGAGCAGGCCTGGCCGACAGCATGTCGGATTACCTTGTCCGCCGGATTGACGAGTCGTCGCGGATCACGCTTCACAGCCGCACCGAGGTCACGGCGCTGCACGGCGAGCGGATGCTCGAACGCGTCACCTGGACCAATCGGCAGACGGGTGAGCAAAAGACCGTCGATGCGCCCAATGTCTTCGTCATGATCGGGGCGATCCCCAACACCGCTTGGTTGGATGATTGTGTGGCATTGGACGAAAGCGGCTTTGTTATCACAGGCCCGGAGGCCAGAAGCGACGTTTTCTCCCCGTTTGGCACGTCAATACCGGGCATCTTTGCCGTTGGTGATGTGCGATCCGGATCGGTGAAACGCGTTGCCTCAGGGGTGGGCGAGGGGTCCGTTTGCATCAGCGATGTGCACAGGTTTCTGGGTGACCAGACTTAGATCCCCTTTTGATAAAGTTGTCTGTCGTCAAGTGTAGGCGTGAACACAAAGCGAAGATCCTTTAGACGTTGGCTTACCGTTGTCACCTTTCCTGTTTGCTCGGACGTGCTGCATGGCATAGCGCCATGCGGGACTGCATCAGACGTCAGGCGCCTCGACATCTGACCAGTCAGCGACAAGCTGGGGCGCACGACCGCCTTGCACCTGAATACTGTCCAATGCGCTTCTGATTTCGGCCAGTTCGCTCTCGCTAAAACTGACGTTGGCAGCGGCGATGTTGTCGCGCAAATGCGCCATTTGCGTCGTTCCCGGGATCGGGACGATGGTGTCGCCCTGCGCCAGCAGCCATGCCAATGCAATCTGGCCTGGCTTTACCCCTTTTTCTGCAGCCCAGTCGCGAACCAGCTCGACAAGCGCCATATTCGATGCGCGGTTCTCGGGATCCATGCGTGTGGTCATCGCGCGGAAGTCACCAGGCGCGAAACTCGTTTCCATGTCGATAGCGCCCGTCAGGAACCCGTATCCGAGAGGCGCGAAAGGCACAAAGCCAATTCCGAGTTCCGCACAGAGCGGCAGGATGTCTGCCTCCCGACCGCGCCACAGCAGGGAGTATTCACTTTGCACGGCGCTGACGGGCAGCACCTCGTGTGCGCGCCGCAGCGTGGCGGGGCCCATTTCCGACAACCCCCAATGCAGCACCTTGCCCTCATCCATCAACTCCTGGACCACGCCCGCGACGTCTTCGATGGGTACAGTCGGATCAACGCGGTGCTGATACAGCAGATCGATGCGATCAGTTCCAAGACGGCTCAGCGACCCCTCGACTGCGCGCCGAATACGTTCCGGCTGGCTGGTGACGGTAAAGTCCCACACGCCCGTCTCCGGATCGACGCCAAAGCCGAACTTGGTGGTTACCTGAATGTCATCGCGGAACGGTGCCATGGCCTCGCCCAGGATGCGTTCGCATTCGAAGGGACCGTAGACTTCGGCGCAATCGAAGAATGTCACCCCCTGCTCATAGGCCGACCGGATCAATCTGATCATCTCATCACGGTCCGGGACGATTGTGTGGAACGTGCGGTGCATGTTCTGCACACCAAGGCCAAGCTCTGACACTTCCAGATTTCCCAACAGCCGACGCCCGGTTGCCACGCTCGAGCTTGTCTGAGCTTTAACCTGGGATGCGCCCAGTGCGACGGTCGCCGCTGCGGCTGGAATACCGGCAAGAAACGCACGGCGGTTGTGATTGATGTCACCCTTTGCATTCGTCATGGGGCGGCTCCTTGAATTCTTTGATGGTGCGTCGTGATTGGTGAAAGCTCAGCTGCCGGGCGTGTTGCGGACAAAGTCGTTGCCACGTTCGGCGGTCACAAAGAAACTCATGCCATCCACGCGCCAGCCATATTCGGTCTGGGTAAAGCTGTGTTCATAGGTGCCCCAGACTTCCCACAGTGCGTTGCCGCCATTCTCGGGCAAGGCGCCACGTTCCATCTGGTTCCAGGCATAGCCATGGCTGACCATGGTCGCAGAACCATCGGCTTCGAACGTGATCCGGTGATTGCCGCGCAGGTGGAACGATGCTTTTTCCTCGGTGAGATTGGCCGACCAGCCGGCGATCAGCGTATCTGCGGGGATGGTGGCGGGTTCGCCGCCGATCAGAGAGGTGAAGTCCACGCGGATTTCATCGGTGAAGAGGCTACGGGCCAGCGCCCAATCCTTTGCGTCCACGGCTGCATCGATTGTGTCCGCGATGCGGATCATCTCGGCATGGTCGACCACGGTTTCGATCGTGACCGGCGTGCCAGCGGTTGTTTCAGCGACGTTCGGCAGGCTTGTTGCAAGCGCAATGGCAGTACTTGCAAGAGCGATTTTGAAAGTGCGTTTCATGCTGTTTCTCCATCGGGGGTATGTCGATGGCCTCAACATGGCAGCTCAATGAGATAATTAAAAAGTCTTAAAAGGTATTTAATTCATGCCTTCTAGGCATCTATTTCCAAAACCGTATTCGTGAGCAACTGCGTCAAGCTACCGGGTGATTTCTGCGTCAGAAACAGAAACTCAATTGGAACAGACAGCCCGTTGACTTGGCGGAACTGTACCCCAAGTGGCGGGCGCTGCATGTTGGTGGAGTTTACGAAAGCGCATCCCACGCCCGCCGACACAAGGCTGAGCATTGTCGTTTCATCCACAGCCTCCTGCACGATCTGCGTCTCAAGCCCGATGGACTTCAAAGCGCCAAACAGCTGGTCGTGATAGGCAGGTGCCACAGATCTGGGAAAGGAAACGATGGGCAATCCATCGATATCTTCCAGGGTCAGCAGCTCATCGCCGTCAAAAACCAGATCTTTCGACGCCGCCAAGACAACGTTATCGGTGCGCAATGGATGGACCGCCAGCGCCTCGTTCGAGATGTTGTCCTGACGGTAGACAAACGCTGCATCGATCTCGCCAGCGAGAACGGCTTCGACCTGAGCCACCGAACTCATCGGTCGAATATCCAGCGTAATGCCGTCATGCCTGCGCTTGAAACGGTTCAGGGTCAGTGGCAGGTGGCCTGCCCATGATGCGGCTTCGAGCAGACCAACCCGTAAGGAACCGGCCTCTCCAGTGGAGATCCGGCGCGCTGCTTCCGCTGCATCCTCTGTGTCTCGCAGAATGGAGCGTGCCCGCTCCGCAAAGGTGCGTCCCGCGTCAGTCAAAACCACACGGCGACCTTCACGTAGCAGCAGATCAAACCCCAACTCGAACTCCAAATCTCTGATCTGGCGTGAAACGGCAGGCTGGGCGATGTTGAGCCGCTCGGCAGCATGACTGATCCCTCCGTGATCAGCGACAGCTACGAAATAGCGCAGGTGACGAAGTTCCATACATACCTCCCCGGCATTGATATGTTTTTACATTATCGTTTGAGAGTATGTATTGAGGACCTCATCGTTGACGTCAACGACAGAAGCATCGAAGAAACGGAGATGCCAAAGCAGTTCGATACATCACATAGGGGCACATTTTTTTTGGCGTAAGCACCATGCTCTACTGGCGCGGTCTCAACGTCGCGGCCAAGGACGGAATAGATTGCGGAATGTCGCCCTCCGCTCCGAGCTATCTGGAAAACATGCCCGCGTTTTTTTTGCTATCCCGCGCCTGATCTGGTTGCGCCGTTGATTACGGGTGGCTGTCTACCCGTTTACATGTGTTCCGTGTTCGCCGTTGCAGGAGGCCCCTTTTTTGCTTTTATTGCTGCTACAAGGGTCCAGCTTAAGTCGCTCTCTTATGGGTTGTTCTCCGCTCTGATCGTCTTTTAGTTTCTGAAACGCCTTTGGGAGCATTTTTTTGAAGGGGCGCGTGCCATCGCCTCGCTCGGCGAGATCCTAGCTTCCATGACACTTGGTCCGTGGGCTTGATCATCAGTCACGCCGACTGATAAAGGAAGACTGACTACGTTTGACGCACGTCCAGAGAGCCTTCGCTGGTGTATCTGCCATGGCCGGACGGATAGTGAAGCTTTCGCATGTGAAACCGGCTGTTTCGCCTATCGGCACATCACACGTGGTCGGTAACCCTTTGGTTTGCCATGAGCGCGCAGACGGCCGCAGCAAGACACGAAAGGCATATGACGGCTGCTGCGTAAGCAAACTCGGCTTCAGCCAGCAGAGCAACCGCGGCAATTCCGCCGACGCGCGCAAAGGTGATATCAAGACTGGTCGATATGGCGCTCATCCCTTTCGGTGCGAACCTCAGGATCAGTTGCGTTGACGGTGCATTGCTGCAAGCCAACCCTGAGCCCACCAGGATCGACGACAGCACGAGCAGTAAAAGATTGTCGCCAAAGTACGATAGCGGAAACCCGGCGGCAATGAGCAGTGGCGCGGCAAGCATAATTGCCCGAAGATAGGGGCCATCCACTCTGTTTCGCAACAGGGTGCTCAAACCGGAGAAGGTCAGCCACATTATCGATAGGACAAGGCCCACGCTTGTCGCCTCGACCCCACTGTTGGATAGCCAGATCGGGAGCTGGAAAAGGTAGTAGGTAATGGACCCGTACGTGCAGAAAACATAGAGGAAGGTCACCCAGAGATTACCGGCGCGGAAGAGTTCGACGTAGTTCCGCGCCGGACCCGCATCCGGTCCAGGATCGTCGTTGGTCTGCGAGCCGTTCAGGATCAACCACGCGGTTGCTGTTATGAATGCGATGAAAAGAAACGCGATGCTCCACCCATACTGACCAAGGAAGCTGCCATAAAAGAGCGGTGCAAAGGCGGCGACATAGCCTGAAACGCTGCCCCAGACGATCAGGGCCCTTCCGGGTTTATGCGGCAATGCCTGCGTCAGCAACAGGGGAACAAGCGGAGCAAATATGCCGCCACCGAGCCCCTGCAGTGTCCGCCCGATAAGAAGCATCTCGACGCTCTCAGCAGCGGCCACCACGAGCGATCCCGCGGCAAAAAAAGCGACACCGTAGCCGAACACTTTTCTGGTGTTGAAGGCGTCGCCACAGTAACCCCCGAGAAGGACGCCAACTGCAACGGCGATGCCGTACGCGTTGAAAACCCAGGCCAACCCGCCGATCGACAGGTCGAACTGCAATTTTATCGCCGGCAAGAGCAACGGCACCAGCGTTAGCTCCATCACGAATGCAACGTTCGCCACGACTGGTCCGAAGATGGCTTTGCGCGTTGGCGCGTTGGCGCGATCTGTCGTCTCGATCTCCGGCGTGTGGGATGTCATGATCAATTGTGCCGATCAGACATCTGCACCGGCGTCGCGATGGCTTTTTGTGTCAATAGGTGTGGGGGAGCGGACCGCCGACATATTGGCCGCGCGCCCCAGTCTTTCCGACGCAGGTTGAAGCATATTGGCCATGTCTTTTGCTCCCATCCAGATCAGATACTCTTCCTCGGTCACCTGTTGGTCCGGTCCCAGCCATCGGCCGAGCTCACAATGGGTATAGCCATACCGAAGATGAGCGCCCTTCGCCCCTAATCGCTTGGGCACCAGTGCAAAAACAAAGGAGGGGTTCCACGCTCCGACCATGATCTCGAAGAGGATACGTGACAAAAGCTCGGTCGCGCCCTGGCTACGCGGCCCCCCCAGACCATTGGCCCGAAGCCAGAAATCGCCCTGATAGCAGACCTGTCCCGAGATTGTGTGAAGCGCTTCCGGGCCAGAAAAGAAGGTAAGGTCTGGATCGGGCGTTGTGTCGGGGGTAATGTATTTATGGCGATGGTCGTTCAAGTGCGTCGCGAGCGAAGCGTCCGACAGATCGAACAGACGCACTGCCTGTGTATGTATCAACTCTCCGTCAGGGTCGAAGCCGCAAATCCAGAAGCCGTTCGTCCGGTCGATGTATGAGCTGGCCACATCGAACATCGGGTAGATCGCGCCCCGATCAGTTTGCTGGCTTCGGTACGCACGATACCTCGCGAAGTCGTCGCCGACCTCGACCTGGATGCCCATGCTGTCAAGATCCTGAAGAATACCCGACAGGCTCGTTACAATTTTAAACAAACTATTTGGCAACATGCCACCCACTTGGCCGATTGTTTCCATTCAGGCAAGGATGTTCCCACCAATTGGTTAAGGATTTGATAGCCAAGTTTGCTGGTCGAAAAGAAACTGCATCTTTCTCCTTGGCCTGAGGTTCTTAGGGCGGCGCGATTGGACAATAACGTGCGATCTGATCGTTGCTCTGGTCGGGCAGATACATGCTGTGGTCCGCAAAAGCGACTGCGTTTCGGGAACACGGATTGGTTCTGCGGCTCGATGTTTTCGCCATAGCGAGTCGGGCTTGCCAGATTGCCTGCCCTGGTTAAGGTCTGTCACGTTTCACTTAAACAGCACTGTTCTTGGCGCTTCTGATACGCAGTTCGTCCAAATTTGCGCGCAATCAATCAATGGCACCCCAGTTCGGCGTGACCAACAAAAAGCGACCAAAACAAGGAAGATTCGTAGAATTTGAGTAAACTCCCCTCTCTCTTAAGAATACATACACTCTGTTGATTTAAAACACTTATCTGGACTTTCGAATGTGAGGAAAATCCACGAAGTCGGACCGATCCCTCGCTCTGCTTCTCGGGGCTTCCCGAAATATGACAATCAGAAGGCAAAAATTGGAATACGGCCATATTTTGGCCAGATCGGGCCCAAATAAAGCGACGTGAAAGGGTCGAGTATGAGAATGAGTGAAGTGATTGAGGCATCATCGCTGGTGTCGTGTCCGCCGCCGGGGTCCGTGAACGTGTGTATCGGAAAAGCGGTGGAGGGACCTGGAGGAAGATGGATTCCATGCGCCTCCGCAATTGCCAATGGCGCGTATGTGTCTTGCGTCTACGAAGTTGGACCAGGCCGCAGGCAGGTTTGTTCCGGCGCCCAACCGACGTATTCCGCCGACGAAGCGCTGTCCCGGGCCATTGAACTCGCTGTGACCGCCGCAGCATAGGGCGCCGGACGAGCGATTGTTAACTGAACGCGCAAGCATCCCGAACCTAGCTTAGTCGATACGCGGATGGGCAGTTGTCCTAACGGGTTTCCAAAATGGACACACTGTGGGATCGCCAGTGTCTGCACGCCAGCACATCGCTTGAGCAGTTCAACTGATATCCCGGGCCATTTTATTGTCGACCTGCCGCGGCTTGGGGGACCAGAACTTTCCCCCCGTCTCGTCGAGCCTGTTGGTCAACTCGGTCTTGCTCATGGGCTTTCCGAAATAGAATCCCTGAAGATAGTCGCAACCCATCCCAGCCAAGATACGCGCGTGCTCTTCGGATTCCACACCTTCGGCGACGACGCGCATGCCGAGGCTTTTCCCGATGCCGATTATGGAGTCGGTCAACGATCTGGCACCTGCATCCGATACAACCGGTTGGATGAAATGGCGATCAATTTTCAGGATCGCCGGTCCAATCGCGAGGAGCCCGCGCACCGATGCGTGACCGGTCCCGAAATCATCGAGTGCAATGGTCACGCCCAGCTCTTCAAGCTCGTCGATGGTCCACCGGACCATATCGCCAATGCGATCCAGGTAGACGGATTCCAGAATCTCGACTGTCAGTCGCTTCGGATCGATGCCGGAGCTTTTGATATCGTGGATGAACGTGGGATCTGCCAACCTGGCTGCGGAGACATTCACTGCGACCCGTGGAAGGTCGACGCCCGCTCGGTCAAAATGTGACAGAGCCTCCGACAAACCGGCGAAGACGATCTCATCGATCCTCTTGAGGATCCCAAGCTGTGCCGCTGTATCAAGGAAGGCAGCTGGCGCAAGGATGCCCTTGGTGGGATGGGACCATCTGACCAGCGCTTCGGCGCAAGCGATCTTGCCGGTCTGCGCATCAATCAAGGGCTGAAAATACGCGACAAACTCCCGTCTTTCGCAGGCAAGCAGGAGATCAGATGCCAGTTGTTTGGTGGCAATCGAGGCCGCGTGCATTTCTTCGGTAAAGAATGACCACCGCCCTCGACCATGCGACTTCGCGTGATAGAGCGCGGCGTCAGCGTCGGCGACGACCTGTTCGGGAACATCCATCTTGCCATTGGCAATGGCCACACCGACGCTCGCGCTGCAGGTGGTCGATTTGCCGTCGAATGAAAACGGTGCTTGCATCCTGTGTACGATCTCGTCGGCCAGACTGCTCACGTTCAGGGCGCTCTTGCCAAGTGGCTTCAAAATCACAAACTCATCCCCGCCCAGGCGCGCGACCAGATCGCTTTCATGAGTCAGATCCCGAAGCATATGGGCAACGGAAACAAGCAACTGGTCACCCGCATCATGGCCGAGCGTGTCATTTACGGATTTGAACCGGTCCAGATCGATGTAGAGCACAGCGAATTCTGTTCCGTGGGTCTTGAGGTTCCCAATCCAGGTCTTGAACTCGACTTCAAAGTGCCGTCGGTTTGAAAGACCAGTCAGCGCGTCTTCATTTGCGTCCTTGGCCACGGACCTTGCAAGTTCATGCAGGCGTGCGTTCTCCTTCTCCAGCCGGTGGATTTTTTCGACAGCTTTTGCATAGATTTCCTGATCGGCCATGGCGGGATGATCGTCCTGCCGCGCGGCAGACTTGCGGTGTTCCTCTTCCAGTTCAATGATCGAGCAAAGCCACCAGTGGTCGCCGGTTTCGGGATCGGACAGATGTGTCCAGCCCATGCGCTGCAAATAGGTGTCACCGTTTTTGCGGTTGTTAAGCGCCTTGGTCGAAAAGTTCTCCCAGTTCATCAGTTTTTCGATGATGTAGAGGTGAACGCCCTGCTCCAGATCCGGACCGATCAAAATGGTTCCGCGTTGTCCGAGTACCTCGTCGGTATCGTAGCCTGTGATCGTCTTAAAAGCCTTGTTACACCACTGAAATTCCATGACGGCACCGTCGTCACTCGACGCCAAAGCGAGTGCCAGCCCTTCGGTGCACTTGTCATTGATTTGATTGAATATTTGAGCAGGTACCACGGGAGCGTTCTACATTGTTCCGCGATTACATAGCTGCCAAAAGACTAAGAACGTTTAAGCAAGAACAATGTATGAACTCTTTTTGTGGAAAAATAGAACGATCGGGCGGCGAAAGGTCTTTGACGTCAGCACCTGCCCGACAGATTCAGGGCCTTCCGCGCCGATGCCCGAAGATCCTGTGGCTGGACTGCGAGTGTTGAACAGCCATGTGAGCGATACTAGAAATCCGCCTCTTGATCGCGCTTAGGGGAGGGGGCATTGGTCCAGCTCTTCCACCACCTTGTCGTAGAAGACCTCAGCAATGCCTATCCAGAACCCAGCGGTCGAGCGGCTGGCATTGTGCCGCATCGTTCGACATCCGCGCTCGGCCAGCAGATCACGCGCATCGCGGTAGGAGAGCGGCAATCTGAACTCTCGACGCAAGGTCAGCAGGATCACATCCTTCGCAAAACGGTGTGCTTGCGCACATCTCGGCAGCACATGGCTTACTGTCGCCTGCCACATGCTGTCATTCCTTGCGGTCTTCCAACGTGTCAGCCTCGGTCGGCGTGCTACCCGCAGGTTGATCCGCGTCCAGTTCTGCCTGATCCGCACCAAGTGCCGCCGTTTCCGGGGTCAGAGCCCGCGCAATGGGCTTAGCCTGGAATGATACCTTGTTTTCCGGGGTGACAGCTGGCGCTGTTCTGAGCCGAAGGATGGCGAACGAAAGCAATAGAACATGCGCAGCACCAGTGACCGAGAAGAGACTGGCTGCGCCGAAAGATGTCATGGAAAATCCCGCGATCGTCGGGCCAAAGATGGAGCCGATCCCGAAGACCAGCAAGAGCCCCCCGCTGACCTGAATATAGGTTCCCGGTTCGGCGTGGTCGTTGGCATGAGCGGCGATAACCGGATACATCGAGAACACGGTTGCGCCGAAAAGGGCCGACAGTGCGAGCACTATGACAGGCTCGGTTGTCCCGGCGAGAAGAAACAGTGCGTCGGCCAGCAGCGCGAAAACGGTGATCGCGATCAGCACCTTGCGCCGGTCAAGCCTGTCGGAGACGATGCCGACCGGGATCTGGATGGCCGCACCGGCAAGGATCGGGATGCTTGCAAAGAGCGCGATGTCCGAAAGCGACAGACCGATGCGGGCACCGTAGACGGCGGCAAGCGTGCCGAAGGAGGCGTTGGAGACCCCGACCATCAGAACCGCGAAAACGGCGATGGGCGAGTTCTTCCATAGGCTGCGCAGGTTGAGCGACACCTGGGTGAGCGGCCTTGGCGTTGTGGTCGCACTGATCGCAGTCGGTAGCAGAGCGAGGCAGTAGACCATCGCTGCAAGGACGAAGAAGAAATAGCCATTTGCATCGCCAAGCGTCAGCACCATCTGCCCGGCCGTTGTCGCCGCGAGGTTCACCATGGTGTAGATGCCGAAAATGCGTCCGCGGGACGCGGCATCAGACCGTTCGTTCAGCCAGCTTTCCACAATCATCGCAGCCCCGGCAAAACAGAATCCAGACAGCGCCCGAACGGGTATCCAGACCTGCGGTACCATAAGAACCAGCGACAGCAACACGGCGATGGCGGCAATTGCGCACATCGCGCCAAAGGCCCGGATGTGGCCGACACGGGCAACCAGCGCTGGCGTGCGCAAGCAGCCCGTGACGTAACCGATGGCCCAGCCGGTTCCCAGCAGGCCAAGAGAGGCCGCGGTGAACCCTTCTGCTTCACCGCGAATGGGTAGGATCAGGCTGTTGACGCCGCCCGCAAAGAGCAGGAACGCTGACCCCATGAGCAGGGCGGTGAGAGGGAGCAGGCTTCGTACCATGAGTGTCAGGACCCTCTCACAACCACTTTGAAATTCTGAAAATGAGCAGCAATAGGAGTCCGCTGATAATGGATACAGCTGTCAGGAGCAAGAATGCAGCTGGGTCTGACGTTCCCGGAATACCAACGACGGTCACGCCGAAGAGACCTGTCAAAACCCCAAGGGCAGAAAAGTAGCAGCGAGCACGGACAGCACTTAACTAGTGCGATCAAGCGCATGGGCGCGGTCGACGTCAAGGTTGTCCTGAAGTGCTGACAGCCGGTCGCTTGCAGCGTCCAGTCCTTCCACGATGCGGCGCGTGCGATCAGCTGTCTTCGGTAGCAGTACCAACTCATTCGGCGCCATGCCCCGGCGATCAACGGCTGCCAGTGCCGCGATAACTTCTCGGTTGGCAAATGGGCGTCGTCCGAAACGGTCTCTTTGAATGTATCGGTTATCTCTTCCAGATCCAGCCAACGATTTCAGTTCAGTTCTTAGCCTAAGGAGCAGTCCGGCCAGAAATCCACCACTGGTCCCCGGCGCACATCCTTCCTCTGCCGATTGCCGGATCGCGTCGATAGCTCAGACCTTGCGCATCCGCGCCGAGATAATCGCTTTTCGGCTGACCTAGACGCGCAACGACATCATGGCTCTCCGATGCTCACCTGGTCTCGAGACTCTCGCAACGCGGTCTTGTTTCGCTTTGCAAGAGGGCGCCAGCCGCGATGTCCGGCAACTGGTGCAATGCCCGTGGACGCAGACCGGGATCCTACAGATCGAGATGCAGCCACCGAGAGCCTGACTGAGGCCCCTGATCGATCGCATTAGCTTTCCAAGCCTGCCCCTTGATTTCCTATGATTTTGTGGGGGGAGTGCGGGCCGATAGGTTCGCGTCTTTCGGGGGCGATCCTTTCATCGTCGGTCGGCGATTTGTCATCCAAAGCCAAAGGGCACCATTGGGTTTTGGCTGCAGGATGGCCATGCTCATCGCGTCGATGACACACTGCGCTTTGCCGTCTTTGCCCAAGGCCCGGCCGATGGTGCGGCCGCCGGATACAGAAGGCCTGCCGAGGGTGGCACGCTGGTGATGTCCGCATTCCACAACACGTCCGGCGCATCGGTATAGAAGGCGCGATCCACCGGATCACGTGTTGGCCGGGCGCGCGGATTGCATTCAGTCGTCGCCACGAGCTGTCGTCGGCTGAGACACCTCAAACCCATGGCTTTCTCCATCCGGTTCAGCTTGAATTCGCGGCGCACCACAGGTTTGCTTTGACGTCTTGTGGATCGCGGCAATCCGTTTGCTCAGCGCTCCATGAGCTACCTGACGGTCAGAGCACGCGATGCGTGATCCCGGGAGAGGTCGGGACCGGTACGGATGCGATAAGGGACCGCTCGGAACAAATAGTTGAGGACCTCCCACGCGGTCTTGCGATCTGCCCTGTCCACGAGTTGTGTGAGTGCACTCTCGCAGGTCTGGCCCATGCTAAAAACAGATGGAGCCTATCCTCCATTGTCTGAACGTCGGCGATCTTCAAATGAAAGGCGCCTCTCTCCGCGGATTTGCAGTGCAGATCGTCTGTCAGGCAAGGGATGGGAAAGCGCTTGAATGTCTACCACCGAGGTCTGTTCGTTGCCCGGCAACACATGTTTGCATTTGGGGAAAAGTCCCCGACATCCGTCAAGCGCCAGACGTCATGCCACTGAACGCATCGAGGTGGCGCTGACCGCGTCAGATGGGGCGAGCGAATGGGTGGATCGTCCAGCGGCAGGAGAAGCACGTCGCGCGAATGCGACGGATATTGCCTCCTCCACTGCCGTGAGAACCGTTGAACGGGCCTCTTTCCGTCCCCCTTTCAACCCTCAACCGTCGTATGCTTTCGCCAGTCGGCACCTGCTTTCCGGTTGATCCCGGGGCCTTTGCTCCGCACCGCGATCAAAGCATACCCCCCGGATCACGCCGCGCATGACCCTGCCGGATGCTGGCACGTGGGCTCCCACCAAGGCCTTTTCGGATACGCTCTCTTCTAGACCTGTTGGGGATCACACCCTCCAACCGCAGGGGCGCCCACACTCCCAGTCTTCCCAGAATACGCCTGCGTTCGCGAAATACGGAGCACGCAGATACGAATTCATGCCGCGGATGATGATATTGCGGTGCAGGTGAAAGAGTGCGCCAGACCTCATTGCGGCAAGGCAGGGACCTCCGGTGGGCGGCTGAAGATCTGGAAGTATTTCGAGAAGTTGGCCAATGGTGCGTTGCCGACATAGATTGCATCACCGTCGCGCAACTGAAACTGGTTCGCCCGTAGCCGCTCGCCCGGGCTGCTGTAGTCGATCCGGAAAATGACGTCTCCCGTTACAATTTCGCGTGTCCCGTTCCTGCGCTGCAGAATGAAGCTTTCACCCACTGGCTGGCGACGGAACAAGAAGACCGAACCAGGGTTGGCGCGGCTGTCCAGCAGACCACCGGCCTGACCGATTCCATCGGACAGGCTTGTCGTGCCCTCCACGAAATCGAAGGTGCCCGTCGCCCCGAGCGCGCCATCGGCCACAAATCGCGCGTCGCCGCCGCCGACGACAACGGTATCCCCCGGCAGAAGCGGGATGTTGCGTCCGGTATCGGTGATGACGTTAGACAGTATTTCCTGACCGCGCCGACCGCGCCGCAAAACGGTTACCACGGTCTGATCAGGTGCCGAAACGGTGCCGCCCGCATTGGCCAGACCGTCCAAGACGGTCTCACCGCGTGAAGTCAGGCTGAACACACCAGCTGCGGGCACCGCACCCTGAACGCTGTAGGTATCGGTTTCCTTGCGGGTAATGCTGACGGTGGCATAGGGATCCACCGCAGTTTCACGCAGCTTGCGCGTGATGATCTGCTGCGCCGCGCTGATCGATTTGCCACCGACGTTGATCGTGCCCGCAAAGGGAAGCGAGACGTTACCCGATTGCGACACCGCAAAATCGCCGAGGTTGAGCATGGCGCTATCCGCGGGATTGAAAAGGCCAGACTCGCTACCACCAAAGGCGGTTACGGCGATGGTATCGCCTGGTTTGATAACACCGGGAACGTAGCGCTGCGCGCCCAAGCTCTGGAAGCCACCGCTGGCGCGCGGTGTCCCGAGCGCCCGGACCACCTGATCGGTCAACTGCAGGATGGGCGTGCCGCTCTGCCGGGCATCGGAGACCACCTCGCGGGTTTTGGGACCATCGGCGGGTGCACAGGCAAGCACACCCAGACAGGCGGAAATGACGGCGATGCTACGGATCATTGCTAGACCTCAACTTCGTTTGTTCCGGCCCCGGTGGGCTCATTATTGCTCGATCTTGCACTGAGGATCACGACCAGTGCCGATACGTCAAGCGGCGCGCCCGCGATTATGGCGTCCTGTGTCAAATGATCGGCAGCTTGTCGCGCAGATGCTGCACTCTCCAGCGCGTGGTGAATCTCATGTTCCGGTGTGACGGAAGACAGACCGGTAGAGCACAGCAGGTACCTGTCGCCGGGTCGCGCCTCGCCGCTATCGGTCTCAAGCGACAATTGACGCGATGCGCCGACAGCACGGGTAACCACCTGGGTCAGGACCGGGTCCGTGTGATCGCGGGTCAGCAGTCGCAACTGGCCATTGCGCAGCAAGTAGCACCGCACATTCCCGCACCAGATCACCGCGTACCGGTTGCCTTGCACCAAGAGCGTCGCACACGAGGCCGCGAAGTTATGCTCCCCGTGCAACGCCCGCGCGCAGAGTATCGCATTGGCCCGGCCAAGCTTTCCCTTGGCCTCGGCAATCAGGTCGTTCATGGAAAACGGGCCCGAGATGGCGCCAAGCGTCTCGCGAACCGTGTCGACCGCGCTGCGCAGTCCTGCATTCATGCCGATCCCGCTGATCAGGCTCAGGGCCTGCAGGTCCTCGCCGAGAGCGGTGGCGTCGGTCAGCACCGCGCTGCGCGTGCCTTTGAGCGTACTCGCACCTGCCTCAATCGTCACCAGCACCCGGGCAGGGCGCACGCTCGCCGCTTCTGGCACCAGAGGTCCGGGAAGGTCTTCGCCCTCTTCGGGCGCATCGTGGGAGGGTTCTGAGTGCGGCGACGCCGCGGCAGAAAGGAAATGATGGTGATAATCCTCCGGATCGGGCAGATCGTCGAACCCCATGACAGATCCGTCGCCACCCGGTGTCCACCAGATGCTGCGAGCATCATCCGTGGGCAATCTGCGCAGGTTTGGCTCGTACCAACCCGGCGGCACCAGCGCGTCTACCGCCGCGTCGAAGGTGTCGCGGCGGAATGCTTCGGACAGAGTGGAGAGCGCCAGTGCCTCGGCCTTGTTGTACCACCCTTCAATCTGTCGTGGCAGCCCGCTGAGAGGGCCACGGTGACCCGGCAGGGGTGTGACCAAGATCAGCGGGAAGTACCGGCCCACCCGGTCGACGCTGGGCATCATCACCAGTGCCATGGTGGTGTGGCTCAGGATGTCTGCGCTCACCGCGCCGCGCCAGACGGGAGCGATCAGAAAGGCATCGAGCCAGCCCCGTCCGAGCGCACGCTGGCTCTCACGCATGCTGTGCCGCGTCCAGTCGTCCAGCGCATCAACCAGTGGCCGGGGCAGGTTGCGTTCGACAAAGTCCCCTTGGGTCGGGATCTTGCCAAAGTAGCCGGTTCGGTTGATACCGCTGCCATTTGCCATCTCGCCCCGTGTCATCGTCTACTCCAGCATCGTTTCGGGACAGGCGAAATCGGCGATGGCGGGCAGGCGGAAGGGGTTGTTCACACTGCCTGCGGTGACGCGAAAGGTCACGCGCCGCCCATCGACGCGAAACACCGCGTCGAATTCATTGTCTGAAACGGGCGTGGTGCGGGCTGCGTCAAAGAGCCGAAACGGCGCCCATTCACCGCTGGTTTGCAAGGCGTCCTGCCGGTTGCCTGGCAGCAACGTGATGCGCGCGGTCGTGGGTGTCTCGCCCGGCCAGACAAGTGTGCGCTTCTCGGCGCGGTCCAACCCATGCACCGAATTGCCGCCACCGATTTCGGCAAGCGCAACACGCGCACGGCTGTCAAGCGAGAGCAGGTCAAGGGTCACCTCGACGCGCGGCCGTGTTTCGCCACTGGGGAAAAAAGCGGTTCGGATCGCCGCGGCACGCTGGAACTGCCGCAGCGCGTCAGACCGGTCTCCCGAGGTGCCGAGACCGCCCCGCCAGCTCCACGGGTCGGTCGACACGTTGACAAAATTCGCAAGGTTTTGGTCGAAGAACGTGTCGAACAAACCGCCGGGGCCGAAAATGCGGGTGAAATCGTCCAGCGTGACCTCGCCCCCCGCCTGACGGTCGAACGGATAGCGCCCGGCGACCGCCCGGCGGCATTCCGGTGCTCCCTCGGCAGACCACAGACGCGAGACATCCTGCCGGGCGCGGCCCATCGCGGCACCGGCCAGATCCGTTGCGAAACCCACGGCCCAGGCATCAACCGGCGCGGGCAGGGCCCGGGCGGCAGTGACCAGCTCCTGCACCGCGACGTTCAACTGGCTGTCAGCGGCGAACACCTCCGCCGCGCGGGCATCGGTGGCGCTGACCCGGCCCAGGTGCTGGCCGATGTCGTCCAGCAGAACGGCAAGGGCGCCAATGTCATTTTCGGGCGCGCCCTCCTCTGCGTCCTCGCTCGTGTCGTTCAGAGCGCGGCGCAGGTTGCGGAAGGGATCGGGCGCTGCCAGCGGATCAAAAGGCAGATCAGCCGCGGCAGCGATGACCTCGCCTCCGGCAGGCGTGCCGGTCAGATCGGTCGCTGCCGCAATCTCGCGTGCCAGACGACTGATGGGATCCGACTCTGATGCGAGTAATGCGACCAGATCCGACGCCTCCGCCAAACCATCCGGGGCGACGATTCTTAGATCCGATACCAGTTCGCGCCACTGACCGGCAAATTCGGTCCAGTAAAGCTCCACCGCGTCGCTGGTAACATCGCTGACGCTGGTGACGCGCGGCGCTGTCGGGCCGCGCACCCAATCCTCGTCGGAGGCGATCTCCGCCAGGCTGCCGACAAGGGGCAACACCACCTGCCGGTAGCCCGCGCGGGTATAAAGACCCGTAATACCATCGTTGATCGGGTCGCCCGAGGCTCGTTCAAAGGCCTGCATCCCCGCCGGACCAGCTGCGCGGGCTGGGGACCAGACACCCAGTTCTCGGGCCGCCTGGCGGGTTTCCAGCAGGTCAAGTGTGCGCTGTGCGGCGCTGCGGTTGCCGATCTTCTCACGCACCTCCGAGACCAGCGCGTCATCGATGGCCATGACCGGCAGCGCGCCTTTTTGCAGCATGGCGGTCATATGATCCATCAGGGTTGCGCGGGTCTCGGCGCGTCCGGAGCCGGGATAGAGGTCGGCAAAGACAGTCTCCGCCTGTGCCAGCAGCGCGTCGGGATCGATGGGGCCAAGCCCGGCAAGCGACAGGTAATGCTTGAGCGTCTCGAAGGCGTCCGCTTCGCTTTGATCCGGCGTTTTGAGCCGGTTTTGCAGCGCAACCATGTAGCGCGGCATCAGATAGGCGCCGAGGGCGGCGTTGTAGACCTCGTTATGCCGCCTTTCGATCCGGCTTTCCTGATCCAGTCCGATGCCCACCCGCCAGATCGGCAGCTCTTGGGAGGTGGCATCAAAGGACATCAGCGTGCGCTCGATGGTGTTGAGCGCGGGCAGAACCCGCAGAAAGTCATTGTCGGCGATCTGGTCCACCGGGATGTTGGCGGCACGGTCGTTGTACTGCGCCAGAAGGTTCTCCGCATCCGCAAGCGCGCGGTTGTTGAAAGTGAAAGACGCGATCCAAGATGCGGTCAGCATCAGCGCTGCGACGCCGATCACGCCGTAGGCCACGCCTGTTGCCAGCCGCCGCCGCTGGCTGGTGCGGCGGTCGCGCGACACCAGCGCCGCCTCGCCGAGGATCACGTTGCTGAAAAGCTTGTTGACGAAGTAGCCGCGGTTCATCGACCGGGCAGGCATGACCGCGTTGCGCTGCGCATCGGCCTCCTGCGTGGCGGAGGCAAAATAGACACCGCGAATCAGCGGCTCGGCCACGTTTTCATTTCCTGACGCCAGCTCTTCGAGGATTTCGCGCAGGCTGTCATGAAGCGCCGCGACCTGTGCTGGAAACCGAAAGATAGCGCCGCGCCGCACGATATCGGTTTCCTGTTGCAGCCGCTCCAGCAGCAGGCCCGACAGACGATCCTGCAGGGCACGGTATTCGCGGGTAAAGGTCTCGGGCAGGGTGCCGGGTGCGGTCTTGCCCAGATCGAAGGTCATGCCCCAGACCTGTTCGCGCGATTGCCCGCCCAGTTCCTCGAAAAACTGCGCGAAGCCTCCCAGCTTGTCGGCCTTTGTCAGCACCACATAGACCGGGATCCGCGCGCCGAGTGTTTCGTCGATTTCCGACAGGCGTTGACGGATTGCACGCACCTCGCGCAGCCGTTCGTTGGGATCCTGGGTCAGCAGGTCGGTCAGCGACAGGGTCAGGATGATCCCGTTGATCGGCTGGGCCCGTCTGCGTTTGCGCAGCATCGACAAAAACCCCAGAAAGCCCTTGTGGTCTCGTTCGCGCTGGCTGTCCTGGGTCGTATAGCGCCCGGCGGTGTCGATCAGGATAGCCCGGTCGGTGAACCACCAGTTGCAGTTACGTGTGCCGCCGACACCCTGCACCGGTTCTGCGCCCATCGCATCGCCCAGCGGGAATTTCAGCCCCGAATTGGTCAGCAAGGTTGTCTTGCCCGCACCCGGTGGCCCCATCATCAGATACCACGGGAATTCGTAGGCATATCCGCTGCGCCGCCGCGCGACCTTGCGCATGAGCTGCATTGCCGCCTTGAGCCGCGCCTGCAGTTCGGTGATCTCTTCGCGGGTTTCAGAAGCGGCGCGCTGTTCGGGCGTTTCGGTGGCCCCGTCTTCCAGCGCACGGTCGGCGCGGCGATTACGTATCCAGGTGACCGTCATCCAGCCCAGCCAAAGCGCCAGAACGATGCCGATTGCTACCAGCCGCTGCAGCACCGTGCCGAGCGGTGCGAATTCGCCGAATACGATGCGCGGCCCGAAGATCCAGATCACCGCGCAGATCGCGACGACCCAGATCGGCGATAGAAAGCGCCTGCCCAGAACGCTGGCATAGCTGTCCAATGTCGAACGCAGGCTGGTCCACATGCCGAGCGGGTTCATTGTTGCGCCTCCGGTACATCGGGTGTTGCGATTGGATCGAGCACGTCGCCCCGCCCCTGGCTGAGCAGTGCCGGGTCGACCGCCTCACCGGCACCGCGCACGATGATCTCGGTCCGGCGGTTGATCTCGCGACCCTCTGCGGTGGCATTATCCGCCAGCGGCAGCGTATCGGCCTCGCCACGCACGTCTATCCGTTCGGTGCCGATGTAGCTTGCCAGTATGTCCCGAACCGCACTGGCGCGGGCCTTGGAGAGATGAAAGTTCGACGGAAACGGTGCCGAGCGGATCGGCAGATTGTCGGTATGGCCCAGGACCGTGACGTCGAAGTCTTCCGCCGTCAACGCCTGGCCGATGCGGTCGAAGATCGGCAGGAACTCCGGTTCGACCCGGGCACCACCGATACCAAAGGCACCGCTGTTGGCCACCCGCACCATGACGGCATTGCCTTGACGGTAAATACGCACGAGCCCTTCCTCGACCTCGGGTTGCAGGAAAGAGATGAAGGTCTCAATAGGCAGCACCGGAGGCTCGGGCGGTGGCGGTGCGATCACCGGTTCGGGCTCGGGCGGCGGCGGCACCATGACTGGCTCAACCGGCGGTTCGGGTTCGGGAGGTGGTTCGGGGATCTCCAGGGTCGGCGTGGCCCCGGGTGGCAACGTGGCCATCCGCGACAGCGTCTCGTTCGAGGCACGCCCCAGCAGGATCGAGAACGTCAGAAACAACAGCGCCAGACCCAGCAACAGCAACCCCGT
Source organism: uncultured Roseobacter sp. (assembly GCF_947496515.1). Lineage (GTDB taxonomy): Bacteria > Pseudomonadota > Alphaproteobacteria > Rhodobacterales > Rhodobacteraceae > Roseobacter. The sequence goes on from NZ_CANMDB010000013.1 coordinate 53,449, forward strand.
GATCAGCCAGAACAGCCGATCCGATTGCAGCGGGGTGTGGGCGGCTTGCTCCCCCTGCCAATGCGGCGACAGATCGCGTTCGATGCCACCGAACTGGGTCCGCAACGTATTGTAGAGGTTGTCGCGGATCTGGGCCAGCTCCAGCCCGCCCCGTGCCGACACCCGGGTACGGCCCTCGAAGCCCAGCGAAAGGCACAGGTAGATCAAAAGCAGCAGATCGCGGTTGGTGCCCGGATTGGTCTGAAAATGTGCCAGAAGTTCGAAGACCTTGTCGCCACCGGTGACATCATGGTGAAAGGTCGATACCAGCCCCTCGACCGCCCAGCCTTCGCCCCAGGGCCGGTTCCGGATTACATCGTCGAGCGTGGCACAAACCACGTAGTGCGCTGCCCGAGCCTGCTGCGGCAGGATGCCCGCCGCGCTGAGGGCACTTTCAAAGCCCTTGACCGCGCGGATTGTCTCGCGGCGCAGATCGGACATGTCGGGGGCCGCGTCGCGGTCGCGCAGCGCATGCGCGAGGTTGAGCAGCGGCGATGCCTCGGCCACCATCGCTGGCAGTTGATTGCCGTCCAGACGAAACCCTGCGAGAATATCGGGGACTGACAGTCTGGCAATCGGCTCAGGCTCGGGCGCTGTCGGTGTCTGTTCTGCCTCCGGCGGCGGGGCAGCGCGCGGCTTGCCGGGTGTGGGCAGTATGATCCGCGCGGGGTCCTTTTCGGGCGGGTCGGAGGCGGAATTCATGCGCGCACACCCCAGAGTTCCAGCTCAAGTCCCGGGAAATCCGACGAAAAATGCATCGCAATGGTGCCGGAAGCGACGATCTCGCGCCACATCTCTCCTGTGGTATCCAGCTCGAAATAGCTGTTGCCGGCGCGAAATGGCAATTGTCGCGGTGCCACCGGCATCGGGCGCACCTCGACCCCCGGCAGAGCGACGTTGACGAGTTCGGAAATCCGCTCCACAGGGCCGACCTTGATCTGATTGGGCAAGAGGCGCCGCAGCCTTTCGGCGGTGATGTCCGCGCGCACCGCCAGCACCAGACCGGCATCCGCCTTGAGACCGGTATCGGCCAGCAACCCGACCCTTACACCGTGCCGCCGTTCCTCCAGCGCGATGAGCACGGCGCTCTGATCCAGCACGGCGGACAGGGCGCGGCGCAACTCGGTCATCACTGGCTCAAAGGTGGCGGCGGGATCGGCGTGGCGATAGTCCGGCAGCTCCGCGGGCAGTCGCGTGGAAGCAGTGAAGGTCGCCAGCTCACCCGCCAACGCGATCATCGCGCGATAGACCGCTTCGGGATGGATCTGGCCAGCCTGCGCCGCCATATGCGCAATGGCGGGCGTCGCCCGGTTGAGCGCTTGCAGCATCAGGTAGTCGCCCAGTTCGGCGGAGCCACGCAGCGAGGGATCGCCGGTACGTCTTGCGATGGCCTCCGACCGGTGCCGCAGCAGGCCGAGAAGTTCCGTCAGAAACCCCGATAGACGCGGCGAGGCGCCCAGCGTGAGAACCGGCGGGATCATCTCTTCTTTCAGCACCACCGCCAGATCCGAGCGAACCTCGATCACATGGGCGATGGCCAATGTCTCCAGCCCGGCCAGTTCCTCTGTGTCGCGGCGCAGGGTTAGGTTCATGCGCCCGACCTCGATTGCGGCAGCAAAGGATGTATCGGCGTTGGCGTCATCCGTATCCACATCCTCACGCGTCATCCGTGCCCCCGGGGCGCCTCCGGCAGGAGCGAATTCAGCCGCACCCGGGCGCTGCATCGGCAGGGTGAGGTGGATGTCCACCGACGAGGTGCCCTCGTCCAGCTTGACGGGGGCAGGCAGATTACATTGGTCGGGCGCGGAAAAAGGCGTGCCGTCGGGCAGGATCCCCCTGATGGATCTGAGCCCGAACCGACCGATGCCGAGCGCGTCCTTGTCGATCGACATTTCCAGAATACCCCAAGGGTAGGGCACGAGCGGCCGCGTGGCATCGCGCACCAGTTGATCTGTCCAGCGGTCGGCCTGCTGAAAGTGCTGCGCCCGCAGAAACATCCCTTCGGTCCAGGCGACACGATTACGGATTTTCGCCATCAGGTTTCCTTTTGAACGTCGTCAATCATGGCCGCGAGGGTCGCGCGCAGTGTTTCAGGATCGAGCGGGGCGGCATTCTGCGCCCACCGCCTTTTGTGTTCTTCCCACGCAGCGCCACCCGGACGTAAGCGATCCCGGAACCGGCCTCGGGCTGCCACACCAGCGGCGATGGCGTCCGGATCAAAGCTGTCGCGCGCCTCGGCAATGATTGCCAGGAGGCCGTCGATAAGCGCTGCCTGCCGGGTGTTCAAAGCTGCGATGCGTCTGGCCAAAGCGATGCAGGTGTCGCCCCGCAGATCCGACAGGATTGCACCGGGGTCAAAGGCCGCCTGTTCCGCTGCGGCGCCTTTGGTCGGGCTGAGATCCAGATCGCCCAACGCCCGGCCAAACGTCCGCTCAAGCTCCGCCAGAGCGGAGAGCGTCGACGCCAGCGCGGTCCCGGCATTGGCCAGTTGGATTTCGTCGGGCGCATCGACCTCGCCGTCATAGAGGCCCGCAGCTTCGCGCAGGATACGAGCATCGCTGCTTTGGCTCCGGCGCGGGGTTGGCGCAGCCTCGGCGCGGCCCAGCCGGACCGATTGCCGGTTCGAGGCGTCCTGCGCGATCCGGTTGCTGCTGTCGCTTGTCGGTGCATTCCAATCATCGGGCAGCGACCTGCCGCCGCCGCCCGAAAGAGGGTCGCGGGGCTCACTGCGCATCAGCGGGTCATCTGCCTCAGGCGTGTCACCGTAGGCGCCGATGCTGGACCAGTCGCGCGCGCTCCGGCCCCGCTGTGCCGCCGTGTCGGTCAGGCTGTCGAGCCACTCTTCACCGGTGCGCCCCGGCAACGGCCCCAAGGCCGCCTCACCACCGGGGCTGACATCGGCGAGGATCGCGCTGATGGTCGGCTGGGCCGCGTCGCGGAAAGCATCCACCTGGCCACCGTCCGCGATCGAAGAGGACTGTTGGTTCACGCCGACCGACAGAAGATGCGCACCGATCATCACCTCCGCCCCGTGATGCAGCGCCACTTCGGCACGTTCCCCGACGGGATGACCGCCGAGGGTGACTGTCCCCCTGCTCTCGATCACGAAACCTTCGCCTGCGCGCCGGATGACGATAGCGTCTCTGCCCGGCGCATCGTTATCCGCAGGGAGCACCCAACTGTGATCCGGACCGGTGCCCACGGAAAACGACCGCGTGCCGTCGGTCCGGCGCGCGGTACCTGCCGCCGGGCCGGTCATCAGTGTGAGGGTCAGCGTCTTCATGGACGGGCCTCCAGAGCGTCGGCGCTGCGGTGCCGCGGGGCTGAGCCTACTATTGCTTCGTCGCTGTCCTGTGCGGCTGGCAAATTCCGCGCCCAGGTATTCCATCCCAACCGTGGGGCAGGGCCATCGCCGCCGATCCGGGTCTCGGGGATGTCGCGGCGGTCCAGCACGATCTGGATCTCGAAATCCAGTACCGGTCCGATGTAGAACCGGATCAAGCGCCGCAGCCGAGCCAGCCGCGGCTGACCTTCTTCCAGAGACAGAAAATCGCCATAGCGGATCGGCCCGACCACAAGGCGGATCTGACCGGCCAGATCAAGGACCTTGCGCCCGGCGCCAGCGTTGACACCGAGCTGTGCGCTGCCGTCCATCCGGGTTTCTTCGCTCTGGGGCAGATCTCGCCAGCGCCCGTGAAACTGTTCGACCCGGACCGGCAGGCCCAGCTCGGCGGACACAAGCGCCGTCAGCCCGTTGGCGCTTCGGGTCTGTTGCGCCAGCAGCCCGGCGTAGCGGAGCGTTTCATCCCCCGGCAGCGGCGACAGCTCCGCCATCTCCGGCGTGCCGAGCCCCACGAGGCTGCGCAGAGCCCGGACGATCCGGGGAGAACGGTCAGACTGGAACGACCACTGAAGCTGGCGCGTGATGTCGTACTTTTCGACGGCTGCCACGAAAAGATGCGTCAGCCTGTCGGTGAAAATATCGACGAATGACGACAGACCACCCGCCCGCTGACGCCTGTCGCGGACTGCGAGGTCGTTATACGCCTGTGGCAGAGGCGAGAGGGCCCCGAAGATACCCATAACGGAGGTGTCGACGACAATCGCCTGCGGCGTTTCGGTAACCGACTGAAGGGGGGCGGTAGCCGGGGTCTGGCCGGGCGATGAGGTGATGAGCAGGGCAAGGTCGGATTGTGCCGCTGCGCGCTGCGCGATCCGGATCCCCGTCGCCGCGTCATAAGCGTGCGGCCGCGCGGTCAAACCTGCGAGCGGGGTATCTGTGCCCGGCTCTGTCATACCAGCGGTCCATTCCCGGACCGCGCGGCAAAACGCGCCAAGTCATCGGTGCGTCCGCTCAGGCGCAGTGTCAGGCGGGTAAAGCTATTGAGGGTCACGTAGGAGCCCAGGAACCGGTCGAGCACGGAGCCGAAGAGATAGGCGGCGCTTTCTTCGATGCGATCGGGATCGAAGGTGATGACCAGATCAATGCCGCTGACCATGACGGAGCGCAGCCGCGCGATACCCGGGGTTGTGGCCACCTCCACGATGGAATCGATCAGCTGTGCAGTTTCGCGGCTGTCTCCGGGATCGTAAAGCCGCAGGATCGCGCGCAGGGCGGCGGCGCCATCCGCTTCCAGCGACAAATGGTTCAGCGACATGTGCGAAATCAGCTGCCAGATCCGGTCGGCATCGTGTTCCTGCCGTGGCGGCAGCGTGATCGGGCGTAGCGCTGTGACCTTGCTGACCGTATCGGCCGGCGATACGAGGCGGAGCAGTGGCTGCCCGCCGCCGAAGGGCAAAGCCCGTGGCAACTGACCGTTGGTCGCCAGAACCTCAATGCCCGCCGTGCTGCCATCCTGGGACATTGGATGGGTCCGGTGATCCACAAAGGAGATCGAGGTCGCACCGGGCCGCGCATCGCTGTCGGAACCGTGTCGCACAAGCTGGTAATAGAGCCCGCCTGTCTTGCGATCCGTCAGGCGGTGAAAGAAGGGCTCTACCGCGCGGGTCTTGCCGCCGTCTTCGGCCACGGTGACGTTCGTGATGGAGTGGACGCGCCGCGTCTGGGGGCGGCGCACGTCGGCGAGCAGGGGCCAGGTGCTGCGCGTGCCGTCTAAAACCACCGGCTCGGCGCGGGAGGCAAACAGGTTGATTACCGGCGTCGCTCCGAGAGATACCGCCGACATATCAACCCGCCGCTCAAGATCGCCGGGTGCAATATCGAGATAGACGTAGACGTCCATACGGTCGGTTTGCGTCGGTTGCCTGCCTTCGGTAGCCAAATCGATGTCCACGAACAAGAACTTCTCGGGCAGCGCGAAGTATTCCGACAACAGCCGATACCCTGGAAACGACCGATCAGGCGCGGGCAGCGCGGCCTCTGTCGCCGCAAAACCGACCGGGCGGACCGCACCCGCGGGCAGAATATGCGGTGCGGGATCGCCGGAGTGATCCGCCACGCCGACACCGAGCGCGTGCTGCATCAGCAACCGGTAGAGCGCGGGCGCCTGCCGGCCACCGCTGAGATAGAGCCGCAGGGTTTTCAGGCCCAGCGTTGCAATCGATGCCTTGCCGATGGGTTTGAGCGTCAGCGCCAGGCAGCCCAACGGGCTGGCACCGGGAAAGGCCGGCGCTTGGATGGGTCGGTTCATCAGCCGCAGACCGGTGATCGTAACCGGCGCCAGCGCCACGTCCTGCGTGGTTCTGAAGCGGCAGGTGTCGCCGTCGACAAGGGCGCTTTCGATCTCGCTGCCACGTGGCAAAAGCCGGAGTTCCTCTGCGTTGGGATCGGGGGCGAAACTCACGACTGTCATGGCAGGCAGCGGCGCCAGAAAATGCGGATAAAGCGTTTCGAGCAACCCCTCGCTCAACTCTGGGAACCCGTCGTCCAGCTTTTGCCGCAGCCGGGCCGTGGCATAGGCAAAGCTCTGGATCAGACGCTCCACATGGGGGTCGTCGCTGGTTTCAGGTGCCAGACGCAGACGGCCTGCGATCTTGGGAAACGCATCCGCAAAGCGCGCCGCCCGTCGCCGCACGGCATCCAGTTCGTCGGCGTAGTGTTCGAGAAACCGACTAGCCACGACCCGGCCCGCTGCTGATCCGGAAGTGATGGGTGACGGGATCGAGCCGGGTGTCGAACACCAGCGGCGGCAGCCCGGGCCGCGCCCGGTAGCGCGCCGAGATCCGCAAGCGAAGCGAGCGATGATCATCGCCATCGCGGCTGGGCACAGTGACGGACAGATCCTCCAGCCGTGGCTCAAACCTGGCAATGCGGGCCTGCAATCGGGCGGCGAAGCGCTCGCGCTGCAGGTCGGTCACGAGACTGGCGTTAAAGAAATCCTCCACCCCGAAGGTGGCAAGGCTGTCGGCCAGCGGTGTGAGCGCCTCGGGCGGCGAACTGGGTCTGCAGCGCGTGTTGAGCAGGATCGACAGATCCCGCCGTAGGCTTTCGTGCAGGCCGGCCGGTGTCTCCGCCTCGATCAGAGCCGGATCGCGTTCCTGCCGGGGATCCTCGTCCAAAAGTCGATCCAGCAGGGAGGCCGCCTGACGCGCTTCGGATGTCTCCCGACCCGCCATCACGCAGCCCCCTTGTCCACTGCGGCCAGAAAGGTGAGTGTCCGGGTTTCCAGACAGCTCGCGATGTCGTCTCCGGCCAGCCAGCAACGCTGCCCCCGTGCCGTGGTCACACCTTCTGCGGGTTCGTCGAAATCAGTCGTGCGCCCGAGTTGCTCTGCCGCGCTCATGGGCGCCGGGTAAATCGCAGGCAGTCGGATGTCGGCGGCAGACCCGTCGCGCAACCTGACCCGGGCCCGAGGCAGCACCGTGTCCAGCGGACGGGTCGCGGGCCCGAAGGTCAGTTCAGCCAGATCCGCAAAATCCAGCCACAGGTAGTGGCCGCCCCCGGTGAGTGCTTCAATGGCGTGGGGCAGCCTGTCATCTAGATCACGCAGATCCGCAACAGGCGTGCCGTTCCAGGTGCCGGGCTGGGCACCACGCTGATCTTCCAGCGTGTGGAGTGCGGTGCGTGCTGCCGCCCCGTCCGTCTCGCGCAGCGCGACATTGAGCCGGAGCGCAAGAGTGGACAGCGCCGATGGGCCGTTGGGGAAGGTTGGCAGGGCACCGCTTTGCCACCATGCATCGCGCGCGTGGAGCGCGCGCAGGTGCTGGCGGAAAATACCGATGCCGAGCATTGCGTCGGGTGCTGCTGTCGCAGCGAGCCGGGCCTGGGTTTCGGCCCGGGAGAGATCTCCGAGAAGGATGGAGAGCTCTGCCAGAAACATCCGTGCCTCTGCGTCCTGCGGAGATTTCTTGACCTGAGCGGTAGCCAGTGCGCTGGCCGCCTGAGGATCGTCTTCCGCCAAGGCGGCGGCAATATCGTCTCCGAGTGTCATCGGGACGGGTTCCGTAGATTTTTCGACGTCTCGGCCACCAGATGAAAGCTGGTCGAGACATCATCGAGTTGAAAATGGGGTTGCAGCCGGATGGTGCAGCCAAAACAGCCGGGCCGACCGGGCAGGGGCTGCACCCGCACCCCGGCATCGCGCAGCGGGTATTGCGCCTTGAGTTCGTCGCCCGCGTCGTCATTGCCAAGGCAATAGCCGCGCAGCCAGCTGTCCAGCCGATGTTCCAGCACCGAAGGATCGGCGATGGTACCGACCTCGTCGCGCATCATCACCTTCAGGTAATGCGCAAAGCGCGATGTGCAGAGCATGTAGTGCAGCATTGCCGCCAGCCGCGCGTTCTGCGTGGCAATGGAGGTGTCATAGACGCGCGGCGCATGAACGGATGGCAGCGTGTTAAACACCGGGTCGGCGTCCATGTAGAGCGTGGACAGCGGTACCACGCCCAATTGGACCATCATCTCTTCCTGAGGTCCGGTCAGCCGTCGGCTCACCGGCGTCTGGGCCGACAGCCCGTGCCGATCGCTGTGGAAATCGACCGGTTGCAGACCGCCAACCCGCCCGCCGCCCTTTGCGTCTTGATAGGCACCGCGAATTGCCGCGAACCAACCGCTTTCGCGGTAGGCATCCACAACGGCAACTGCCAATCCAAACGCACCGTTGAGCCTGATCGGATCCGAACCGGACGGGGATATCGTAAATCCGCGTGGCACCGTGTAATCGGTCGGGCGCGGTAAAAGCAGGTCCGGCGCGACGAGGCCGAGGAACCGGGTATCTTCTTCCTGTCTGAGCGTCTGCCACCGGCTGTAGGCGGGATCATCGCGGGCGATCATCCGGGCATCGGGCAAATCCACCACCGCATCGTCTCTGTCAGACAGTCCCAGGATCTCCCGCCCTGCCCGAGCGATGGCAGGGCAGAATGAGGCTGCAGCAACTGAGGCAAGACGCCGGGCTGCCTCCACCGGATCGGCAGACCCCGTCTTGGCACGATGCGACAGCGTATAGTCACACAGCAAAAGACCGAATGGCAGACCGCCGGGCATGCCGAATTCATTGTCATAGACCAGCTTGTGCAGATGGCTCTGGTCGAAATCAGCGGCGCGTTCGAGATCACGTGCGACCACCGGCCAACTCGCATTCAGCAGACGCACCCGAACAGTCTCATCCGGTCCGGTCCGCGACACCAAAAGGGCGAGCCCCCGCCAGCGGGCTTCGAGTTGGACGAAGGCCGCGTGGCGCAGGATCTGTTCGGCCTGACGCGTGATTGCCGCGTCGATTATCGCGATCACGCGGTCTATCTGCGCAAAAACTGCCCGGTGTCTGTCTGCGTCATCCGGCACAGGAACATGCGCATCTGTCCCGGCGGCGGTCGGCCGAGACAGCGTATCTGCGCTGTGCTGCATGTCAGTTCTTTTCTGGAATCCGTGCGACCATTCGCAACGACGTCGTCAATTCTTCCATCTGGAGCCAGGGGCGCAGCCAGACGACGGCATTGTAGCTGCCGGGTTTGCCGGGGATCTCTTCGACGGATACGCTCGCCTCCCGCAGAGGGTAGGATGCCCGTGCCTCGGGGCCTGCATTGTCGTTGGCGTTGACGTAGTTGTTGATCCAGCGGTTCAGCCAGTCTTCGCAATCATCCGCTTCCATGAAGGAGCCGATCTTGTCGCGCCCGATCACTTTGAGGTAATGAGCAAAACGCGATGTCGCCATCATGTAGGGCAGACGTGCCGAAATCGCGGCATTAGCAGTAGCCTCGGGCCGGTCGAACTTCTTGGGCTTGTGGGTCGTCTGTGCGCCGAAAAACACCGCGTAATCGGTGTTCTTGTAGTGACACAGCGGCAAAAAGCCCATGTTGCCCAGCTCTGAGTCGCGCCGGTCGGTAATGCCGATCTCAGTGGGGCATTTGATGTCGGTGTCACCTTCGTCCGTTGAGAAGAGATGCGTTGGCAAGCCTTCGACCTTGCCGCCGTTCTCTGTGCCGCGGATGGCTGTGCACCACCCGGTTTGAGTGAACGCTTCGGTCATGCGGCTGGCCATCACATAGGCCGCGTTCATCCAGCAGTAGTTATTGTGCGGGATCTTGTCGCCCTCGTAGCCGATGGCCTCATTGTAATCGAAATCATCAATCCGCTTGCTGTCTTCGCCGTAGGGCATCCGGGCCAGAACCCGGGGCAGGGTGAGCGTCACGAAACGGCTGTCGTCGCTCTCTCGGAAACTGCGCCACTTGGCGTATTCCGTGCTGTCAAAGACCTTGGACAAATCGCGGGGCTTGGACAGTTCGGTGTAGTCATCAAAGCCAAACAGCTTGGGCGAAGCGGCAGAGATGAAGGGTGCGAATGCCGCAGCCGAGACTTGGCTGAGCCCGGACAGCGTCTCAATGTCGTCAAAACTGTTGTCGAACTCATAGTCACCAATCAGCGCTCCGATCGGCTCACCTCCCGGCGTGCCGAATTCATCCTCGTAGATCGACTTGAACAGCCGCGACTGGTCGAATTCAACGGCCTTGGCCAGATCGCGGCCCAGGTCTCGTTTGGATGCGTTGAGCACGCGGATCTTGAGGTTTGAGCCTGTATTGCTTTCGCGGACAAGGTGCCACAACCCGCGCCAGGATCCTTCGAGCCGCGAAAATTCGGGCGTCTGCATAACCACTGCGAGTTGCCGCGAGATCTTGGCGTCGACCGCCTCGATCGCCTTTGTCAGGGTCACGGTCAGGTTGCGATCGTAGGTCACGGTTCCGGCAAGTGCTGCATCGGTCAGCGTCCGCATCAACTCTGCGGCGCGGTCAGGTTCGGTCTGGCGGGTTGCCCCGATGACCTGCGTCAGCAAGCTGCCATCCGCTATCTCGGGGGCCGCTGTCTCCGTCCTGGTCTGCTGTTCTGTCATGTCTGGCATCAGTTTGTCCCCCCGCCGCTGGGCGCCTGGTCGGATTTCAACTCTTCGACCATGCGGCGCACGGCATCATTGTCCTGCAGGATTTCTTCGAGCAGCGTTTCCAGCTTTTCGGACCGATCCGCCTTGGTCAGCAAATCGCGCAGCTGATTGCGACTTTCCAGAAGTGACTTCAGTGCCGGGATCTGGTCAACCACTGCCGCTGGGTCGAAATCATCCATCGATTTGAAGGACAGGTTCACCGGCATCTCGCCACCGTCGTCGCTGAGCGTGTTCTCTACTTTGAGGTTCAGACCGGGCGTCATGCGCTCCATCACCTGGTCGAAGTTGTCCTTGTCGATCTGAACGAATTTGCGGTCCCCAAAGGATGGCAGCTCTTTGGTCGGATCGCCGGAAAAGTCGCCGAGGACACCAACCACGAATGGCAGTTCCTTCTCGACCATCGCGCCTTCGGTTTCGACTTCATATTTGATGTGGACGCGCGGTTTGCGCATCTTGTCGAGCTTGTCGTGGATACTGGCCAATGTGAATCTCCCATAGTCCTAAAACGGAGTTGCTTTTTCTTGAATTGCGCCGCGACGACCACGCATCGCATGGCGTGGAGTCTGTAAGGCTAAGGGATATGTTGTCTAGACGGCGACCCTGTCGCACCGGCGGAGACCCACTCACAAGGGGTGCTTAGTCGGCGGAATCAAGCCCATCTTCGGCACGCTTGATGCCAGCTGTCGTCAAAACAGATTCTCTTGCGCTCTCGTCGGGGATCAACTCGGCAAGCAGTGCCATGAAATCCATGCGTCCGCGCCGCACCAGTGTCTCGAGCGTGTGCGACATAGGCGAATGTGGTTCGGTCCGGCGGAAAAAAGCTGCGACCTCTGACAATGCTTGCAGCGCATCCTCCCGTGTTTCGATTCGTTCCAGTCCCGCACGCACCGCTGGCGCCGCGACCTGGCCAGCAGGGGACGATGCAGCGGATGCCTCCTCGACCTGCTGGCCGAGGTTGGACAGCCGTTGGACCGTGCGCGCCGTATCGTCCAGCAAATCGATCAGCCGCGCAAAGGGCGGCGCGTCCCGACCCCGCAGATCGGTCAGCGCACCATCGAGCGCGACAAAGGCGTCACGCGCGGCGATCACCTGCGCGAGGTGTTCGCGCATCGCGGTCTCGCCCACGGCGGTCATTTCCGCCCGGATCGCGCCTGCGTCGGTTTCGGTCTCCACTTGCCACAGGGTGCAGGATCCATAGGGCTGACCCGGCACGAGCGGCAGCAGCCTGAAGGGCTGTACCAACGTGCCGTCGCGTCCAACGCCGTTCAGCCCGCCAAGTGCCTCGAATGTATCATCATCCGGCTCTTCTGGCTGCGGGTGAAGTGCTGCGCCATGAGCCTCGATCATGGCGGTAATCGACGCGGTGACCTCAGACACGCCTTTGTAATATTCGGTGCGCGTAACGGCCTCCACCAGCCAGACTGCGACCTCCACATCGAGCGCGTGTTCGCAAAGAATCGTCATCGCGTCGCGGCGCACATCCGTCCAGGCGAGCGGTACAGACATTATAATGTCACCCTCTTCGTTCGGTGTCTCCTGTGCGCGCTCTTCCGCGCGTGCCCGAGAGCGGGAGTCGCGAAGTTTGCGGTAAATCGCCTGAATTCTGGAATCGGTGCGCGGGTTCTCGCCAAGGTCTTTCGTGAAGTTATAAGTCGTTGTTGTATAATAACTATTAGACCGATCACCCGTCATGAAAAGACTTCCTTTTTGTCGTTTACGCGTCTTCGAGAGGCTCAATTCACTTGTATCAGCTTTCGCGGAGGAAACCGGGAAATACAAGCTGTTGCGCGTTCGGCAATAGTTTGAAATCCGTAAAGAAGGATTTCGAACTTGTAGCGGAGCGCCGCGGGGTGAGCGGCGAAAATCATGATTGTTTCATTGGTTATTTGACGAGGCTGAACGTGGTCACCATTGATCTTCACATATTGTTTCAGCGGCTCAGCGATACCGCGTCCGCCGCGCTGGAAGGGGCCGCAGCACTTGCGGTTCGGCACGCCCATAATTCGGTCGAGTTGGAGCATTTCGTCGCGAGTCTCACGCAGGAAAGCGCCTTTGCCGAGTTGCTGGAAAAAAGCGGCATCAACCCCGGTCAGGTCAACGCCGAAGCGATGGAGGCGGTGCAACATTTTGCGCGCGGATCGTCTGGCGCGCCGTCGCTGTCGCAGCCATTGATCTCGCTGTCACGCGAGGCCTGGCTCAGCGCGTCGCTGCGGTTCAACCAAGAGCGCGTCAGCCCTGCGGTCTTGTTGCTCACACTGATTGCCGAGACGGAGCTTCGCGCGATCCTGCGCCGGGCCGTGCCGTCGTTACTGGCGCTCGATACCGGAGTTCTGGAGGCTGCGATCAAGGCTGAGCCAACCGGGGCCACCGCTTCCGCCCGGCCACGTCAGCCGCACCAGGGAGATGCGGACTTTCTGGCTGACTATGCCGTCGATCTGACGGAACAGGCGCGCGCTGGTCAGATCGACACCATTGTCGGCCGTGACGCGGAGCTGCGGCAGATGATCGATATCCTGGTGCGGCGGCGGCAGAACAACCCCATTCTCGTAGGCGAGGCGGGTGTGGGCAAGACGGCCATCGTCGAAGCTTTCGCGCTTGCCATCGCGCGCAAGGAAGTGCCCGCGCGGCTCGCTGATGTGGCGCTGCATGTGCTGGATCTCAGCCTTTTGCAGGCTGGTGCAGGCGTGAAGGGGGAATTCGAACGGCGTCTCAAGGGGGTGGTGGATCAGGTGGTGGGATCGGCCTCTCCGGTGATCCTCTTCATTGACGAGGCGCACACGATGATCGGCGCTGGCGGTGCGGCGGGGCAGGGCGATGCTGCCAATATCCTCAAACCCGCACTGGCCCGTGGGGAGCTGCGGACCATCGCGGCCACGACCTGGTCTGAGTACAAGAAATACTTTGAAAAGGATCCCGCTCTCAGCCGCCGGTTCCAGACGGTCAAGGTAGATGAGCCCGATATAGAGCGGGCGGTGAGGATGATCCGCGCGGTGGCGCCAGAGTTTCAGGGCCACCATGGCGTGGCGATCCGCGACAGCGCCGTGCGTGCGGCGGTGGAGCTGTCGGCGCGCTATCTGCCAGAGCGTCAATTGCCCGACAAGGCGGTGAGCCTGATCGACACCGCCGGGGCCGCCGTATCCATGAGCCGTGAAACCGATCCGGAAGCGCTGGAACAGCGGCGGCGCGAGGCCGCCTATCTGCGCAGTGAAATGGATGCCTTGGCCGAGGAACCGGAGACACCCGGTCTGGCTGACCGGATGGCGGGATTGAAGCGCGACCTTGACGCGGCGGAGGCCGAAGCCGTCACGATTGCCGAGGCGCTTGATCAGCAGCGGGCGCTGGCAGACGAAGCCGATGCCATGGCTGCCGAAGACCGGCCGGACCGGATGGTACGGCTCGCCGAGATCGAGGCGCGACTGTCCGAGGCGGGTGGCGAGACGCCGCTGGTTCACCGGGTTGTCGACGCGGAGGCTATTGCAGGCGTCATCGCGCGCTGGACGGGTATCCCCGCCGGGCGCATGTTGCGCAGCCAGATTGACGCCGTTACCCGCCTGCCGGACCGGATGAAGGCCCGCGTGCTGGGGCAGGACCGGGCCATCGACGCGCTGTGTGAGCAGGTTTCGGTGTCACGCGCGGGGCTGCGCGATCCACGCAAGCCGCAGGGCGTATTCCTGATGCTGGGCACCTCCGGCATCGGCAAGACGGAAACCGCTCTTACGCTGGCCGATGAATTGCACGGCGGCAGTTCTGCGCTGACCGTGATCAATATGTCAGAGTTCAAGGAAGAGCATAAAGTCTCTTTGCTGATGGGCTCGCCGCCCGGATACGTCGGCTATGGCGAAGGCGGCGTGCTGACCGAAGCCGTGCGCCGTCGTCCGCATGGGATCCTGCTGCTGGATGAGATCGACAAGGCCCATGAGGGTGTTCAGGAGATCTTTTACCAGGTGTTCGACAAAGGTGTGCTGCGCGACGGCGAGGGCAGGGATGTGGATTTCCACAATGTCACGATCCTGATGACGGCCAATTCCGGCACGGAAATGCTGGCGACACTCGCCGAAGACCCCGAAGCCATGCCCGAAGGAGACGCGCTGGTGGAGATGTTGCGACCCGAGTTGTCACAGCAGTTTAAACCGGCATTTCTAGGACGGCTGGACGTTCTGCCCTTCCTGCCCCTCACGCCCGAAATCCTTGGCGGCATCGTCGATCTTCAGATCAGCCGCATCGTGGATCGGACAAGAACGACCCACGGTACTGATCTGACCATCTCTGCCGCCGCAAGGGATGCCATGATTGAGCGCGCGGTGGCCGGTGACACCGGGGCGCGCGCCATCGAATCCATGCTCGCCCGGCAGGTTTTGCCACGGTTGGCCGATTACTTCCTGAACTCGTTGGCGCGCGGACTGGCTCCGCCCGCGGCCGAGGTCGATCTGGGCAAGGAGGGCGCTTTTGTCGTGTCCGACGGTACCGAAGATCGACGCAAGGTGAGCTGAGACCCGGCGAACCCGCTCACCCACCCCGAGAACCTTCACCAGAAAACCAACCAACGGAGAAGAACCTATGCCAATCTACGTACAACTCGACGGGATCCCCGGCGACGCAACCCACGAGACGCACAAGAAGTGGATGGACATCGAATCCATGCACTGGAACGTGTCGCGCAACATGACAACCTCTGCAGGCTCCACTGCCAACCGTGAAGCGTCTGAGCCCACGGTGAGCGAAGTGACCCTGACAAAAGTGTCCGACAGCTCTTCCACCAAGCTCTTTGCCGAGGCCTGCACCGGGCGTACCGGCAAGACCACGGTCATCCATCTAGTCACCACCGGCAATCCCGGTGACACTTACATCGAGTACAAGCTGACCAACACGCTGGTCGCCAACTACTCGGTGGACACTTCGGGTGATCGTCCCGTGGAGACCATCCGGCTGAACTTTACCAAGATGGAAGTGAAGTACATCCCACACGATGAAAACCACAAGCCGATGTCGCCGATGATCGCAAGCTACGATCTGACAACGACAAAAGCGTCCTAGGCGCCATGCAGGCAGCGGGAGAGCAATGCCCCGCTGCCGCCCCCCAACGCCGCGACAGGAGCAACAGGCGATGTCACTGAAATCCTGGGTAACGGCAGCATCAGTTGCCATCGCCCCGACCGCCTGTGCCTTTGCCGGCGGCACCGAAGACGCCGCCGCGCTGACCGCGGGCGAGCTTGCGACGGCAATCCGGGGACAGGAAATCTCCTACCGTGGGCGTCTCTTTGAGGGTGATCCCGCCGCCGCCTTTGCTGATGGCTATATCTTTGCCCTGGCCGAAGCGGCGGGTCGCGACAAAACCTGGTGCGGTCAGAATCTGATCGCGCCGCATGAGCTTGTCGCGCGGGTTTTCGACAGGATCGTCGACGATGAGATGGCCACGCAACCGGCCGACCTGGCCGTCATGGATGTTCTCGGGACACTTGGCCCCTGCGACTAGAAGGTAGCGTATGACCCTCTCTATCTCTTACCCCACACTCAAAAGCGGCTATCCCTCCTCCAACCCCAGAAGCGATGCCTATGTTTCGCAAGGCGATCTCTTCCGCTCGATTGGCTGGGACGCATTCATCGGAAACCCGAACTACCACAACACCTGTGCAATCCGGGTCAGCCTGGCGCTGGTGCGGGCGGGCGTGAAGATCAGCCCAAAATCGCACAACATCCTCAAAGGCGATCACAGCGGAAAAGGGGTCGAGGTCAACATGAACCGGCTGGCGAATCTTCTGGCAGGGCCGGGGTATCTCGGTGCCTATCAGGTGCTGGAGGCTGCGACGCTCGGCAACGCCCGGACGGCGCGGCAGGGGATCATCGCCTTTGTGGGTATTCCCGGGTACGCAGGAGGTGGCCACATCGACTTGATCGACAATCACAACACTGCCGATCAATGCGCCTCCGCGTGCTATTTCGGATCGGAGGAAGTCCGGTTCTGGCCCTTGTCCCCAGGCGGTACTGGCTGAGCAACGGTCGAGCGCACCCGAAAGAGATCATCCCAACAAAACCCGTACTCCGACAGGAGAGACAGCAGATGCCGGATTTTACTGAACTGAACGTCGACGGAACCAACGGTAACGATGGGGTGACCGGCGATTACCGCATGAACCGCCACCGGATTTATTTTTGCAAGACCTCAGCACCCCGGCCCTATGCGGTGCAGCTCTTTCAGAACTTCCCGCAGCATTTCAACCAGAAGGCTGCGGAGGTCAAAAAAGGCGCGCATAAGCACCACGGCCAGCCTACATTCGAGTTCTCAGGGTACATCGACCTGAGTGAAATCAATGACAACCTCCCCGAGACCAAGGATGCCTCTTTTGGCGCGCATGACGACTGGGTTGCGGTCAAGCACTACGACAAGTCCCGGGGCTTCACCGCCCAGACGCTGAAGCGCAACTATCTGGAAGCGGGTGAGAAGGCCGCGCGGGCTGCAGCTGATACCAGCTGGCACAAGATAGACGATGCTGCGATAGAAAAATTCATTTCCGTCAATCAGTATCATTTCCTCGCCGGTCGACGGTCGTGGGTGATCGGTCCCGCTTGCGAGTTTGATCATGATATTGTGCCGTCCGACATCGACACACTGATGGTTTTCGAAACCGCCGCCATCGAGCGTGTGTCACGATGGGAATACCTGCCCGGCGCGAAATTTTTCGACAAGCAGACCAAGGTTATCTGGGCGACCCTGCTGCGCAACTATGTACAGAACATGGGTCTGCAGCGGCAGGACCACCGGCCCTGGGCGGGTTGCACTCAAAAGGACGGCGTGTCTTTCGTCTACAAGCACGTGGGCACCAAAGATGAGATGATCGCCGCCAGTCGCAAGATGTGTCGGATCCACCGTAATCTGTGGCCATCCGCGAACACCTCCTGACGTCAGAAAATCCGATCAGAAAAGGGTCGTTTCCGACAAGTGTTCCATGATGGGATCGTTCGTTTCGGGATGAGCTGCCATGCAGCGCCACGGTTGATGCAAAGGCTGTCTTTTTTCTGGATGGCCGCTTTTCTCCTTGAAGGCCGTCGGATTGCCGATGGTCGCCTGAGGGACGGCGACATTCATCGCTTAATATGCCCGGCGCGCCGCCCTTAGACGAAACCTGCATCCCTGTCCGCTGAAAGCAGCGTGATCTGTGGCAACGGGCTTATGATTGACTTTCGCCTGGCGATCCCTGCAAACGGCCAACGCAGTGCTGACTGGCATCCTTACGAGCCTAACCCTGAGGCAAGGCCATGGTCATCGCAACAAACCGGGCGTCCCGGGCGAGATTCTGGTCGGAAATGTACTGCTTGACGCTGTGTGATTGAAGGTGCGGGCCGGATACCGGAGCGCTCGAAATCGACCAGCGCAAAAGACGTCACCGCCTGTTCACCCGACAGGCGAGACGGCGTCACTCGGGAGCGGTCAGAGCGCTTTATCTCAAAAATTCAAAAAAACTTTGAACCATTTCGCGTCGGGGGAGGACTAACGGTTATCTCGGCGACCTGAAGCACATGAGGCTTCGATGTGAGGGGACGGCGAGGGTTTTGAAGATATTTTATGAATGGAGAATCCAATGCCGCTCTTTAACTTTCCCAATCTGATTTTTGGTAACGGCAATATTCACGGCACGAATAGGAATGACCTCATTATCGGATCGTTCGGCGATGATTACGTGAACGCTAAGGATGGGAACGACCTGGTCTTTGGTCTGTCTGGCGACGACAAGCTGGCAGGTGGTCTCGGTGATGACACGATGTTTGGCGGTGCAGGTGATGACACCGTCGAAGGCGGCAACGGAGAGGACTATCTTTCCGGTGGCTCTGGCGACGACATCGTTGTGGGCAACAAGGGCAACGACGAGATGTTCGGTGGGCGCGGCGATGACCTGCTGGTCTGGAACAACGGTGACGGCTCGGACCTGATGGACGGTGGCGATGGCTATGACATCCAGCAGGTGAATTTCGACACCGATCTGGTGAACAATGATCTGCAGAACGATGACGTGGCCGAGTTTTCCGTGACCGACGAGGGTATTCAGTTCGCCCGCATCGAGGTGAACGGCCAGACGGAAGCCGGTCTCTTCCAGCTCGATATCCGCAACACCGAAGTGCAGGAAACCAACTTTGGCGGGGGCGACGACACCGCGGTGATCACCGGCGACGTACTGAACGAGATCAAGCTCGATCTGGATGGTGGTGACGGCGTCGATACGCTCGACCTGAGCCAGGCGGCAGAGGCGGTCAAGGTGAACCTGAAGAAAGGCACGCTGAACGACGCGCATGCGGTGAACTTCGAGAATGTCGTGGGCACCGCCTTTGATGACAAGATCATCGGGGACAATGGCGCCAACGTCCTTTCCGGTCAGAACGGTGATGACAAACTCGTCGGTCGTGGTGGCGACGACACGATCATTGGCAACAAGGGCAACGACGAGATGTTTGGTGGGCGCGGCGATGACCTGCTTGTCTGGAACAACGGTGACGGCTCGGACCTGATGGACGGCGGCAGGGGATACGACATCCAGCAGGTGAACTTCGACACCGATCTGGTGAACGACGATCTGCAGAACGATGACGTGGCCGAGTTTTTCGTGACCGACGAGGGCATCCAGTTCGCCCGCATCGAAGTGAACGGCCAGACGGAAGCTGGGCTCTTCCAGCTCGACATCCGCAACACCGAGGTGCAGGAAACCAACTTCGGCGGCGGCGAGGACACTGCAGTGATCACCGGCGATGTGCTGAACGAGATCAAGCTCGATCTCGACGGTGGTGACGGCGTGGACACGCTGGACTTCGATCAGGCATCTGGGCCCATCAGCGTGAACCTCGAGACTGGCGCGATCGAGATCGACAACGGGGCTGGCCAAGACGCCTCTGCCGTCAACTTCGAGAACGTCACCGGGACCGACAGCAATGATGTCATCGTCGGCAACGACTTGGACAACGTCATTCGCGGCGGTGCGGGGGATGACATCATGTCGGGCGGCAAAGGGGCCGACACCTTTGTGTTCTTCGAAGAAGATATCGGTGTCGATGTCATCCTCGACTTCGAAGTCGGTGTGGATCAACTGGCATTCTTGACGACAGACCCTGACGTCACGACGGAAAACCTGCTCGCCAACCTGAGCCAGGTCGGAGACGACGTCGAGTTGGCCTTCAATGACAAGGTGATCACGTTCGAAGATGCTGTGGTCACAGACTTTGGCGCCGATGATTTCATGATTGCGTAAGTAAATGTAGCATCGCGGCGCACGAGGCCCCGCCAGCTGTCGGCTGGCGGGGCTTTTCTTTGACTGTCAGCCTTGAAGCGGGCTGTTGCATCATGGATCCAAGATCGCGTTTGGGCTGCCATGCTGTGTCAGTCGCCAGTGGAGCACATCCCGAACGTCATTCGCACTGATCCGGGGCCGCACTGCTACGCAGAGCGCCGCGCAGGCAGGCGCTCCGGCATCACCAGCTTTTTGTATGTACGGCCATTGCTGAACTTGTATCGCCCGAAAGCCCCGCCTTCCGACATGCGTTCACGACAGCCAATCCATCGCGCCAATAGGCGTCAATCGCGTGCAGCAGCGTTGGGGCGTTCTCATCAAGATACTGCTTCCCAATAACCTCTATTTCCTCTTGTAACACTGAAATGCTGACACGGTTTTCGGGGCTAAGACAGATGGGGGCTATCCCTGTGAAATTGTCGACTACTTTCTCATCTGACCCAAAAAGCTTTGTCCCGGGTGCCAGCTGCACCGAACCGGCGGCCAAATTGGCATAACTACATCTGCGCCACCGTCTGCTTGCGATGAGTTGGGCTGACGTCGTCTTCGTGCATTGACCTTTTTCCGGCAATCGTTTTTGGTCGTGCCGATGGTTCTCAGCAGCCCAAAGCGCAGATGAGATGAAAAGGGAACACGGTGCGGCGTCTCCAGTAGACACCAAGTCCGTGACTGCCCCCGCAACTGTGAGTGGTGAGTGACCCCGATATGACCACTGGACGGAATGTCCGGGAAGGTTCGGGCAAACAGCGACCCGCGAGTCAGGAGACCTGCCATCACCGGCGCACATGTGCGTCGGCATTTCAACACGGTGCGGGCGGGGTGCCTGGTCAGGAGAATATGATGGCAATGCGGTTCTTCCCGCGACAACATGGTTCTTTTTCCTTCGCCCGCCCGAAAGGCGGAGGGCCAGATGGAACACCAAATTACAATCTGCACATCTTGTCGGCACACAGGCACGGAATGTCGTCCCGGCTATCAACTGATCAAGCGGCTGCGTGAGGCGATTGCCCTCGCCGGGGACGCGATCCCCCAGGACTTTGCGGTGTCAGGCGTTGCCTGCATGGCCGGATGTGACCGCCCCTGCACCGTTGCTTATCACGGGACGCGGAAAGCGACTTATCTTTTCGGTGACATAGATCCGGAGACCGACATCGAAGACCTCGTCGCATTTGCCGGACAATACGCTCATTTGCATGACGGCTGGTGTTCTTCGTGCGATCGACCGGGCAAGTTGCGCAAGTCGACCCTTGCGCGGGTGCCTGCGGCGATTGTGGCCATCGAAGAGAGCAAGGCTAAGGCGTCGTGACCGCGGCGGTGCTTTCCGTACAGGATTTGTCATGGTCACCGGCCCGCGGCACCGAAACGCTGCTGCATCAAACCAGCTTTGATCTGGCCGCGGGGCGGATACTGGGCATCGTTGGCCCGAACGGAGCCGGGAAAACCACTTTGCTTCGGCTGCTTTACCGGTTTCATCGCCCGGTTACCGGCAAAGTATGCATAGACGGCGAGGATATCTGGACACTCTCGGCGCGCAGTGTTGCGCGGCGCGTCGCCGCGGTCTTGCAGGAACAACCGAATGACTTTGCCCTGACCGTGCGCGAAATCGTGGCCCTTGGACGCACGCCACACCGGCGTGGGTTCGGCGCAGGTGCCGGGTCGCGTGACGAGGAGATGGTTAACGGTGCATTGGAACGGCTCCGCCTGCATGGCCTCGCGGGCCGCCCCCTGAGCACGTTATCGGGCGGCGAACGCCAACGGGTAATGGTTGCTCGCGCCCTCGCGCAAGAGCCGCGGCTCCTGATCCTCGATGAGCCGACCAACCATCTCGACATCCGCCATCAGCTCGAAGTGTTGGACCTGATCCGCACCCTGCCGCTCACGATTGTCACATCGCTCCATGATTTGAACCTCGCCGCAGGCGTTTGCGACGATGTTCTGCTGCTGCGCTCAGGCCGAACCGTCGGGTTTGGCCCCCCGTCTCAAGTCTTGTCCGAAGACTCCGTCGGAGAAGCATTTCAAGTCATCGCTTGCCGCGAACGGCTTTCCCTCAGCGATACCGATCACCTCACGTTCCACCTCAGAAACAAGGTATTTAGTCCATGAGAATGACCCTCCAGACGTCCGCCGCCATCATCCTGTCCGCTGGCATTGCAGCTGCCGAAACCACCGTGCGAAGCTGCGACCGGACCGTCACCTTCGATGCACCGCCAGAACGGGCAGTCTCGCACGATGTCAACTTGACCGAGATGATGCTGGTGCTTGGTCTCGCTGACCGCATGGTCGGCTATACGGGTATCTCCGGCTGGAAAACGCTGGACGAAGAGATGCGGGCCGGCGTTGAAGAGCTTCCGGAGCTGGCTGCCAGATACGCCTCCAAGGAGGTGTTGGTCGGCGCTGACGTGGATTTCTTTTTCGCAGGGTGGAATTACGGGATGAGGGTTGGCGGCGAGGTCACGCCAGAGACATTGGAACCCTTTGGCATCAATGTCTACGAGCTCACGGAGTCCTGCACCCATATCATGAACAAAGGCAAAGCGAGCATTGAAGACATGTATGTGGATTTGACGAACCTCGGTCGCATCTTCGGTGTCGCGGAGAAGGCAAGCGAACTGGTCGAAGGCTACCGCAGGGATCTCGCCACTTTCACACAAGATCTGGAGACGGGCGAACCACCACGTGTGTTCGTCTATGACAGCGGTGAAGATGCCCCGTTTACCGCTGGCCGCTACGCCATGCCGACCGCACTGATCGAAGCGGCGGGTGGGGTCAACATCATGGACGATTTTGAAAAGAGCTGGGCCACAGTGACCTGGGAAGAAGTGGTCGAGCGGGACCCGGAAGTCATTGTTATCGTCAATTACGGCGACGTCACAGCCGAACAGAAACGGGATTTCATGATGTCCAACCCGGCATTGGCCGAACTGGCAGCGGTCAAAAGCGACCGGTTCGTCACGCTGGAATATGTCGAGGCGACACCCGGTCCACGTAATATTCAGGCAATCAAGACACTCGCCGACGCTTTCTGGGCAGATTAGCCCATGGGCCGGGTCCAAGGCGGCCAAACCCGGATCAGTCGCAGCGGCAGGTTACCTGCCGTTGCTTTGGGCGGTCTGGCGGTCCTTTTGGTGTCGCTCTCTTTTGCGATCTCCGTCGGGGCCGTTCAGGTTCCGTTGACCACCGTTTGGGGGGTGTTTCTGAACAAGCTGGCGCCGGGTCTGGTCGAGCAAACCTGGTCTCAGGGCAGGGCAGCCATTGTCTGGGAGATCCGCTTTCCACGCGCATTCCTCGCTATGATCGTCGGGGCGGGCCTCGCGATGGTCGGGGCCAGTCTGCAGGCCGTCACAAGGAACCCGCTGGCGGATCCCCACCTTCTCGGGATTTCCTCCGGTGGCGCATTCGGTGCGATATTGGCACTGCTTCACACCGGCCTTTTCGTCGGTCTCTTGACGGTACCGCTGCTCGCTTTCCTTGGCGCGCTCGGTGCGACTGCCATCGTGCTCGGTGTCTCGCGTTTTGCGGATGCGACGAGCGCTGACCGTCTGGTTCTGGCCGGTGTCGCAGTGTCGTTTATCATCATGGCAGCAGCAAACCTCTTGATCTTTCTGGGCGACCCGCGGGCGGCACATACTGTCGTTTTCTGGATGCTGGGTGGGCTTGGTCTCGCGCAGTGGGGCCAATTGATGTATCCGTTTGTGGTTCTTGCGGGATGCGCCGCCTGGCTGATGCTTCGCGCCGGTGACCTGAACGCGATGACGGTGGGCGATGAAACGGCATCGACGCTGGGGATCCCCGTTTCCCGGTTTCGCCTGCTGGTATTTGTGGTCGGTGCGTTGATGACCGGGGTCATGGTCGCCTTTTCCGGTATCATCGGCTTTGTCGGCTTGATGGTTCCGCACCTCGCCCGCATGTTTGTGGGGGGCGATTACACCCGCGTCCTGCCTGGATCTGCCTTGATCGGCGCCATCTTTCTTCTCTGGGCTGACATCGCGGCTCGAACGGTGATGGCACCAGAGGACATGCCCATCGGCATCGTTTCCGGATTGATCGGCGGCCTATTTTTCATTTGGCTGCTGGGACGAAAGCGACGCACCTGAATTCATACGAGCTGCAGGTCTTGACGAAGGGCTCAGCGGCACAAGGCCGGGTGCTGGATAGATCCGGACTGAGGGTTCAGGTTGTGATTTGGACTAAACCACGAGGCTGCAACCATGCCAGTCCACTACCGAAGCCAAGGCGCCATCCGCTGTGCAAGGGATCTTTACTGAAACAGTAGGTTATTCTATACCACTCGAAACGCGCCCCACCCACCCTCAGGCAGGCTTTGCGCTGACTTAGGAGATGGATATGGGAAAAAAGATGCGTCGAGCGGTTTGTGCCACAGTGACATTGAGCATGCTGCCAACCGGTTCTGGCCTCGCGCAGGAAGCCGTATTCGAACTGCCACCACTCACTATCGGGACAGCGCTGCGGGATGATCGCGATATCCTCGACACACCGGTGGCCGGGACGGTCCGGCAAGGCGAGGAACTGGAGCGGCGCCAGGCGGACACATACCAGGAGTTGATCGGCGATATCCCCGGCGTGGTGATCGAAGGCGGCCCGCGCGGCATCTCGCAAGAGCCCAACATTCGTGGATTCCAGGATGAGCAGGTCGTTCTGCGGCTGGACGGGGGTCGGTTGAATTTCAACCAGGCACACCGGGGCAGGTTCTTTTTCGATCCCGACATCGTACAGCGGGTGGAGGTGGTCCGCGGGGGCGGCTCGACGCTCTTTGGATCGGGCGCGATCGGGGGGGTGATTGCCGTCGAAACCAAGGACGCCGCGGATCTGCTGGATCCCGGTCAAACCACCGGTGCGCGGCTTCGCTTTGGGTTTTCCGACAACGGACGGGTCGCCAGCCCGACGGCCACTGTCTACGGCGACTGGGGCCGGTTCGACGCGCTCGGGTTTCTGGGCGCGCGAGAGTTCGGTGAGGCATTGGCGGACGGCAATGGCAATGACATCCTGCGCTCGGAGGTCGACAGCCTGAACGGGCTTTTGACCCTGGGGTTCGAGCCGGCGCCGGATCAGCGGTTCGAACTGGCGTTGTCCTATTACGACGATGAGGGCATCACACCTCCCAACGCGAATGCGGCCTCCACCGCGACTGGCGATGTAGAGCGTGAGGCGGAGGTTCTGACCGGCCGTCTGTCCTGGGATTGGGCGCCGGAGAATTCCGATGTGCTGGATCTCAGCGTGCTGCTTTACGGCAACAGGTTGGAAATCGGAGAGGACCGGTTGTCGGATGGCCGGAGGGACAACACCGAATATGACACAGTCGGTTTCGAGGTGGTCAACAGATCGGCGTTCGACATCGGCATACCGGTCAGTTTGGTCTACGGGCTGGAAGCGTTTCGTGACACCCAGACGGGGACCCGCGACGGCAGCGCGCGCCCCCAGTTTCCCGATGCGGAGGCGGACACCATCGGCGCCTTCGTCGAAGCGACCTTTGCCGTGGCACCGCGCCTCGATCTGATCGCGGGCGTGCGGTTCGACGACTACAGCCGGGATGTGGACGACCCGGCCCTCGCGGATGTGAGCGAAGAATTCGTCTCTCCCCGGATCGGCTTCAGCTTTCGCCCCGACCCCCGCTGGCAGCTCTATGGCAATGTCGCGCGGGCCTACCGCGCGCCCTCGCTCACCGAACTCTTTAATGACGGCGAGCATTTTGCGGATGACATCAACGTCGGCCCGCCCTTTGGCTCCGTTCGCTTCATCAATAACTTCGTGCCGAACCCGGATCTGAAGGAGGAGAAATCGACCCAGGCGGAGCTCGGGATGCGATTTGATCAGGCCGGGGTGTTCCGCGACAGCGATACTCTGCGCCTGTCCGCCAACGCCTACTACGCAGAGGTCGATGACTTCATCGATTCCGTTGTATCGGGGCCGGATTTTTCAACCGTGGCGACCGGAACGGTCTTTGGAACGACCACGACGCGCAACGTGGATGCGGAACTCTACGGGTTGGAAGCCGAGGTGGATTACGATGCCGGGCGATGGTTCGGTGGTCTTGGGTTGAGCCTGCCGCGCGGGAAACAGACGAACGGAGAGGCTCTGGGGTCGATCCCACAGGAGAGGCTGGTCGCCACGCTGGGTTTTCGACCGACTGACGAGACGGAGCTTGGACTGCGCGCAACCTTTGCCTCGGAGCAGGAGGATGTCCCGGCGGGCGCGACCACCGGCCAGTCCTACAGTGTGCTTGATGTCTTTGGCTCCTGGTCACCGGAGAAGGGTCCCTTGGCGGGGTCGGTCTGGCGGGCGGGGGTCGATAACCTGTTGGACGAGCAGTATACAATCTATCCCAATGACCTGCCGCAAGCCGGGCGGACACTGAAGGTTTCTGTCTCGTACAAATTCTGAGGGTGCCGGGTCGGCGTGCCGCATAGAGGCCTGCTGCGGTTGAGATGCCCGCGCGTTCTGCCGTCGTGGATCCCGAGGAAACCTCTGCAGCGTCCCCTCAGGACCTCTGCGCATGAACGTGACGCCCTCCAAAAAGGCCCCGCGGACCTTGCGCTCGACGGTCTCCGATATGATCTAAGATTATACTTTTGCGCCCCGGCATGCCGCTGGTCCGCAGGTGGTTGAACCGATGCTATCTTCTGCAAAACGACACGCCGTGTTCAAACGCCACGCGGTTCGGCATTTTGCCGGACCTCGGCCTTACGATATTTGAAGTCGCCCCCGATCGCGGGTGGTGACTGGCCTATGGAGGGTATCCGGTTGTCGCGCAGAGCCCTGCCACGGACCTGCGTTTGCAAACCCACCTGCCTTCCTTCAGCTTGAGCTGAATTTGCACTATTGGTCGACATGACCATTCCCAAAGAATGCATTGCTATGTGAAGTCTTCCTACTTTTGCTCATTTGGCCGCGCGAGCCGTGCTACATCAGGGGTGCGTAGCAGACGAGTGGCATAAGCGGATACTCTGACAGACGCAGTAAAGAATTTCCTCCGCCCATTGCACCGTCGCGCTAATCCGACTAAATTCGTCAAGAAACCTTCCATAGCCACGCCGTCCGGCCCAGCCACTGGGACACCCTCTCCATTCACGTGAGGACAGACGCCGTGCAAAATGTGACGCTCACAGCCGAAGACATCCGCATACGCCGTGCCGAAACACCCCAACCGCGAGATCGGGATTTCGCCGAAGCACTGGGGGTGAGCGAGGCCGCCCTCGTGGCTGCCTATTGCGGGATGGGCGTCACCCGGATTGCCCCGCATCCCGATGTGGTGATGGGCGCTGCGCAGGAGTTGGGAGAGGTGATGGCGCTGACCCGCAATGCCTCATGCGTGCACGAAAAGATCGGCGTTTACGATCATTACCATCCCGGCCAGCATGCCGCGATGATACTGACCGACGACATTGATCTGCGTATCTTTCCAAGCCACTGGCAGCACGCATTCCTCGTCGAACGCGAAAGCGAGGCAGGAAAACGGCAGAGCATTCAGGTGTTCGACGCTGCAGGTGATGCCGTGCACAAGATCATTTTGCGCGACGGATCGAACCGCGAGAGGTTCACGCAATTGACCCGCACGCTGGCGGTGGACAACCAGTCGCCAGAAGAAACATTCGCGCACCGTCAGCCCACCGAACCCGCCAAGATCGCCGAAGACAAGATCGACATCTTGCGCAAGGAATGGCGGCGGATGACGGACACGCACCAGTTCCTGCGTCTCGTGTCCAAGCTCAAGATGAACCGACTTGGTGCGTATCGTGCGGCCGGGTTGCCCTTTGCCCGCAAGTTGACACCGGATGCCACCGACGCACTGCTGACCAAACTGCAAAGCTCCGGCACCGAAGTGATGCTGTTTGTCGGCAACCGTGGTTGCATCCAGATCCATACCGGGGCGTTGCACACGCTGAAACCGATGGGGCCGTGGCAGAACGTGATGGACCCGCGCTTTAACCTCCACCTGCGCCGCGACAAAGTGGCCGAGGTCTGGGCGGTGGACAAGCCCACGCAGCGCGGCACTGCGACATCGGTAGAGGCGTTCGACGCCTACGGCGCGCTCATCTTTCAGGTGTTCGGCGTGCCCAAGGAAGGACGCGACAGCCGCCCCGCGTTTCGCGTCATTGTTGAAAATCTGCAAGAGGTGGCCGCCTGATGGACCGTCGCAGTTTCCTCAGCCTTTTGTTTACGTTCGGTACTCTGCGCACACAGCTGTGGGCGGCAAGCGGCGCGAAGGATGTCATTGCCATCGGTGGCGATGTCACCGAGATCATCTTTGCTCTGGGCCAGGGTCACCGCCTGCTAGCGCGGGACGCGACCTCGACCTTTCCAGCGGCAGCCCGGGATTTGCCCGACGTCGGATACATGCGGCGCCTCTCCGCCGAAGGTGTGTTGTCTTTTGCCCCAAGCCTTATCGTGTCGGCCGAAGGCGCTGGCCCGCCCGAGGTGATCGACATTCTGCGCTCCGCCTCCGTTGAATTTGCAGAAGTGCCTGAAGGCTATGACGGCGATGCCATCATGCGCAAAATCGAAGCGGTGGGTGCCGCGCTTGAGGTGCCGGACAGGGCGGCGGCGCTGGCCATTGAGACCCGCACCGCGCTGGATAGGGCAGTGGACCGTGCCGTGCGCCGCGTCAGCGACCAGACCCGCGTGATGTTCATCCTGTCCACGCAAGGGGGCCGCATTCTCGTCTCGGGCACCGGTACAGGTGCAGACGGGATCATCCAGATGGCAGGCGGTGTGAACGCTGTCTCCAGCTTTGAAGGATATAAACCCCTCTCGGATGAGGCGGCGAGCGCCGCCGCCCCCGACGTGATACTGATGATGGATCACAGCGGCGATCATGCCTCGACCGACGAAGACCTGTTCGGCTTGCCTGCTTTGTCGGTCACCCCGGCAGCGGAAAGGCGAAACGTTGTTCGGATGGACGGTCTGTTCTTGCTGGGCTTTGGCCCTCGCACCGCGGACGCGGTCACCGCGCTCAACCGGGCGCTCTACCCCGCATGAGTCTATGGCGGTAGCCGATCATATCCCTCACAGCCGGGTCGCTCGTGCCCGGCAGATGCACCTGTGGCTGTCTTGTGCGCTTGTCATTGCAGGTGTCTTCAGCCTGACAATTGGTGCCACGGACGTGTCCCTTGGGCCCGCACTTCTGAAACTGGTCCAGGGGGAGGCTCTCACGCGGATGGAGGCCATCGTCTTGTGGGACATTCGCGCCCCGCGCCTTGTGCTGGGCCTGCTGGTGGGCGCGGCGCTGGCCGTGGGCGGTGCGGTTATGCAGGGCCTCTTTCGCAATCCGCTGGCCGACCCCGGTCTGGTCGGTGTGAGTGCCGGTGCCGGTCTGGGGGCGATCACCGCGATTGTACTGGCCGGCTTGGCTCCGCTCTGGCTTGCTGCTGCGGTGGGGGACCAACTGGTGCCGGTCGCCGCCTTTCTGGGAGGATGGGCCAGCACGATGATCTTGTACCGGGTGTCCACCCGCCGCGGGCGGACCTCTGTCGCAACGATGCTGCTGGCGGGCATCGCGCTCGGCGCGCTGGTAGGGGCATTGTCCGGCATTCTCGTCTACATCTCTGACGACCGACAGTTGCGCGATCTCACCTTCTGGGGGCTTGGATCGCTTGGGGGTGCCAGTTGGACAAAGGTCATTGCCGCAGGACCCATCATCCTGATCTCGGTTCTTGCGGCCTGCGCGCTCGGGCGCGGGCTGAACGGCCTGGCTTTGGGCGAAGCGACGGCGGCGCATATCGGTCTCAACGTCCAACGGGTCAAGAACCTTGCGATCCTCACGGTCGCCGCCGCCACGGGCGCGGCGGTAGCCGTCTCGGGCGGTATCGGTTTCATCGGCATCGTGGTGCCACATCTTCTGAGACTGGGCACAGGGCCGGACCACCGTCCCTTGCTGATCAATGCAGCGCTTCTGGGCGCGTTGCTGCTGGTACTGGCTGACGTGATTGCGCGGGTCATCATCGCGCCAGCCGAGTTGCCGATCGGCATCGTGACAGCCGTTCTGGGTGCACCGGTCTTTTTGTGGATCCTTCTGCGTCAGCGCGGGATGGTGGATCTGTGACGCTCGACGTGCGCGATCTGTCCGTGTCCTACGGTCGCAAAGAGGTCTTGCGCGGGTTCGGGATGGCCGCGCAACCCGGCGCGCTAACAGCCATTGTCGGCCCCAACGGGTCTGGCAAATCGACACTGGTAAAGGCGATCTGCGGGGATCTGCCCTATGACGGCAGTATCCGCCTGAATGGCATCGAAGTGGCGCAGGCCAAACCATGGGAGCTGGCGGCCATGCGCGGGGTGCTGCCGCAGGCATCGACCCTCGCCTTCCCCTTTCACGCCATTGAAGTTGTGCGGATCGGCCTGACTTCCGGCGCGGGTGGTGATCACGCGGGCCGCGCCGAAGCGGCACTTGCGCGAGTGGGTCTGCAGGACTTTGCCAACCGCTATCATCAAGAGCTTTCGGGTGGCGAACAACAACGCGTGCAATTGGCCCGCGTCCTGGCCCAGATCTGGGAACCAACGACGTCAGACGGACCGCGCTGGCTCATGCTGGACGAACCTGTCTCCTCGCTTGACATTGCGCATCAGCTCCAGGTGATGACCATCGCACGTGACTTTGCCCATGCAGGCGGTGGTGTTGTGGCGGTCATGCATGATCTCAATCTCACGGGCCTTTTTGCGGACCATGTTCTGGTGATGACCGAAGGAAAGTTACTGGCAGCGGGTCCTCCGCCGGAGGTGATGACCGATGATATTCTGTCGCGCGCCTATGGATGCAGGCTCCAGGTCGGCAAGGTGCCCACCGGTGTCGCACCCTTTGTGCTGCCGCACGGCGCGCAGGTCGGTGCGGAGAACGGGCGTTGACGTGCGATCATTGGCCAAAGGCGCTTTGAAGGTTCCCCGAACGCTCTACTGCGCGAAAAAAGTCCAAGACCTGGACAAAGCTAACCGATGGGCGCGGACTCTGGTCGGAGCAGAGCAGTAGATTGCCTTTAAAACCTCATTCATTGAGGTTCTGAAAGTACTTTTGGTGAGTGCCACAGCGTCCGTGTCGAAGCCGCCCTGTATACTTTTCCGCGCGTTTTTTGATGCAGCCTTATGCCGGATGGGACGCATCAGACGCTCCAACCCTTGATGCGGCTTTCTTGGAATATGAATTCCGATCGTGTAGCCTTTCCCGCGTTGGCTTAGCAGAGCTACTAGATCGACACGCTAGGTTGGCAGCGCTGTGCTGTTCTTTGCAGTGAGTCCCGTTGACGAAGTTGCCGCCGCGATAGGACATGGTACAAATTAGCTGATTATCGCCGCCCGTACAGTGACCATCGTCAATGACCTGTGCAGACGTGGCTACGTGGCCCGCTTTCACGTTGAACTGGCGATTGCAGGTTTTGCCGTCAGTTACGCTCAACCAGCCAAACGGTTCGGGACGCGAGGCGCACAGAAAGGTTCGCAATGATCGACAGCGCTGAATGGGTCGAACGGTTCCCCGGTCTTTCCCGTCTTGATGAACCGACCAAGCAACTGCTGTTGAAACAGAGCGCGCATGTTGCCCTGCCGAAAGACGCGGAGATCTTTGGTCCCGGCAGGTCGCCCGAACACATGCTGTTTCTTTTGGATGGCACCGTGCGGGTTCAGCAAGTGTCCGAAACCGGTCATGAAATCGTGCTCTACCGGATCGAAGCGGGGCAGAGCTGTGTTTTGACGACGGCCTGCCTGTTATCCTATGATGATTACTCCGCAACCGGTCTTGCAGAGACAGCGGTCCATGCCGCCGCGGTCCCACGAGACGTCTTCGACGATCTGGTGGCGAGTTCCAAACCGTTTCGCAGTTTTGTCTTTGCCGCGTTTTCAAAACGGATCACGGATCTTTTCCTGATGATCGACGAGGTCGCGTTCCAACGGCTTGATGTGCGTCTGGCAGACAAGCTGATAAAGCTATCCGGCGGGACGGATCAGGTTGCAACGACCCATCAGAAACTATCGGTGGAACTTGGGACAGCGCGGGAAGTGATCTCGCGCCAGTTGCAGGAATTTCAGAGACGCGGCTGGATCAAACAGGCCCGTGGCAGCGTCACCCTGCGCGACCGACTGCAGCTTCAACAACTGGCAAAACACAACACCTGAAGAAACCTGAGCCTTCAGTGACAAAGTCACCGAGTGTCCGCCGCTAGAAGGGCTATCCTTTGCGTAGCCTTTTGAGGAGAACACGACAGGACAATGAACGTTGGCAATCTTGACCGCATCTTCCGCCTTGTTCTGGGGGTGGTGCTTTTGGCGGCCCCATTTATCGGCAGCATGCCGCTGTTTGAGAGCACCGCCGCAACCGTCATCAGTGTAATCGCGGGTCTGATCATGGTTGGAACCTCGGCCATGAAGTTCTGTCCGCTCTACCGTCTCTTTGGTATCCAGACCTGCAAGCTATGATCGAGACGCTCTTTACGCCGCTTCAGTCCTTGGCAGGCGGGGTCCTGATCGGGCTGGCCGCCGTCCTGTTGATGGCAACGATGGGCCGGGTCATGGGCGCGACCGGGGTGCTTGCAGGGCTGTTGCAACCGCTCAGCCGCTCTGACCTGGGCTGGCGGGCGGCGGTCCTGCTTGGCATGGTGTCAGGCCCGATCGGTTTCACCCTCGTCACGGGCAGCATGCCTGCGGTGCAGGTGCCTCACTCAACACCCATGCTGGTGATCGGTGGCTTCCTGGTTGGCATCGGTGTCACCTTTGGCGCCGGGTGCACATCGGGTCACGGGGTCTGCGGCATCGCTCGTCTGTCACCACGCTCCATCACGGCGACGCTCACATTCATGCTGACGGCTGGTGTCACCGTCTACCTGATCGGCCGCGGTATGGGGACCTGATCCATGCGGCTGATCACGTGTTACATCATCGGCCTTGTCTTTGGTCTCGGCATTTCTCTCTCGGGCATGGCGAACCCCGCCAAGGTGCTCAATTTCTTTGATGTCGCCGGGAGTTGGGACCCCAGCCTCGCGTTTGTCATGGCGGGTGCGCTGATCGTAACGTTCGTCGGTTACCGCCTTGTGTTGAAGCGGCACGCACCGCTCCTTGCGGCTGATTTTCAGCTACCCAAGCGACGCGATCTGGATCTGTCTCTCATTGGCGGCGCCACGGTTTTTGGCGTAGGGTGGGGCATCGCAGGCTTTTGCCCCGGTGGGGCATTGCCCGCACTTGGGACCGGAAACAGTGACGTCGTAGTTTTTGTCGCAGCCCTGGTGGCAGGCATCCTTGCCGCCAAACGCGTCCAGTCCGGATGGAGAAAAAGGGCCGGAATGCCCGCCTGATTTTGGAGGAGATCAAATGACCTACCCGATAGACCTGTCCGTCAAACCGGAGGTTTCAGGCCATTTTGACGAGGCAACAAATACGATCACCTACATCGTGAAAGATCCGGGCAGCAATCATTGCGCGATCATTGATAGCGTGATGGACATAGACTATGCCGCTGGCCGGATCACCTATGAGGCGGCCGACAAGCTGATTGCCGAGATTACGGATCGTGGTCTGACCCTCGACTGGATCATCGAGACCCACGTACACGCCGACCACCTGAGTGCCGCACCCTATCTTCAGGATAAGCTGGGCGGTAAAATCGGCGTCGGCGAAAAGATCATGGTGATCCAGGAAACCTTTGGCAAAGTCTTCAACGAGGGTACTGAGTTTCAGCGCGACGGGTCTCAGTTCGATGCGCTCTTCAAGGACGGGGACACCTACATGATCGGAGGCATGCAGGCCTTTGCGATCTACACACCGGGTCACACACCGGCCTGCATGGTGCATGTGGTGGGGGATGCTGCCTTTGCCGGTGATACGCTTTTCATGCCGGACGGCGGCTCTGCGCGCTGTGATTTCCCGGGCGGTTCGGCCGGTGATCTCTATGACAGCATCATGAAGGTTCTGTCCTTGCCCGACGAGACCCGCCTTTTCATGTGTCATGACTACGGCCCGAACGGTCGCGCCATCCAGTGGGAGACGACGGTCGCAGATCAAAAGGCCCACAACATCCATGTGGGGGGCGATAAAACACGTGAGGACTTCATCAAATTCCGCACCGAACGCGACGCGCAGTTGAGCATGCCGAAACTGATCATCCCGTCCTTGCAGGTGAACATGCGCGCGGGCGAAGTGCCGACCGACGCGCAGGGTAACCCAATGCTGAAAGTACCCGTCAACGGCATCTGATGAATGGGGGAGGAGGAAGACCATGAAAGCGAAGACACTCACCTCGGGCGTGTCCGTCAGTGGACAGATCGTGCCCGCGGACATGCGAGCGATCAAGGACGCGGGGTTTCGCGCGATCCTGTGCAACCGTCCCGATGGCGAAGGCCCGGATCAGCCAACGTTCCAGGAGATCGCCAAAGCGGCACAGAACATGGGGCTGGAGGCATCCTATCTTCCTGTCACGGCAGGCAAGGTTACCGATGAAGATGCGGCGGCATTTGCCCAAGCACTGACCGAATTGCCAGGCCCGGTTCTGGCATTTTGCGGAACGGGAATGCGTTCAGCCACGCTCTGGTCCCTGTCCCAGGCCAGGCAGCGTAGTCTGGCTGGTATCCTCGCGACGACGAAAGCGGCAGGCTATGATATGGCCGGGGTTGTGCGCCGCATCGTGAACGGTGGCAAGACATCCACGGACAGGGGCGATGCCAGTTTCGAGGTGGTGATCGTGGGTGCGGGTGCTGGTGGCATCGCGGCGGCGGCCAGCCTCAAGGCCCGCAAACCCGATCTTGAGATCGCAATCATCGACCCGGCGGACATTCACTACTACCAACCCGGCTGGACGATGGTTGGCGGGGGAATTTTCGAGCCGCACCAAACATCGCGCACGATGGGGTCGCTCATTCCGCGGGGGGTCCACTGGATTCAGGCCGCCGTCGCCGCTTTTGAGCCTGAGAACAACGCGATTGTCCTCGATGAGTGCCGTGTGGTGAAATATACGCGCCTGATAGTGTGCCCTGGGTTGAAGCTGGACTGGAACAAGGTCGACGGGCTGGTTGACACGCTTGGTCAAAACGGGGTGACCTCTAATTATCGTTATGATCTAGCGCCTTACACCTGGAAGTTGGTGCAGAGCATGAAAGAGGGTCGCGCGATTTTTACGCAGCCGCCGATGCCGATCAAATGCGCGGGCGCGCCCCAAAAGGTGATGTATCTGTCGGCGGACACGTGGCATCGCAGGGGTGTGTTGAACAGGATAGATATTGAGTTCAACACAGCCGTCGGTGTCTTGTTCGGGGTCAAGGACTACGTGCCGGCGCTGATGGAGTACGTGAAAAAGTACGATGCAGGGTTGAACTTCTTCCACAACCTCGTTGCGGTGGACGGCCCGGCGAAAAAGGCGTGGTTTGACGTGGCAAAACCTGACACCCCGGTCGAGAGGGTTGAGATGGACTTTGACATGATGCACGTCTGCCCCCCGCAAACAGCACCTGATTTCATCCGCGTCTCGCCTTTGGCGGATGCTGCCGGTTGGGTTGACGTGGATCAGGCCACGTTGCGCCACACGACCTACGACAATGTCTGGTCACTGGGTGATGTGATGAGCGCACCAAACGCCAAGACGGCGGCCGCTGCACGCATTCAGGCGCCGATCGTGGCCGAAAACATCGTTGCCGATATGCGGGGCGGCGCGCCTGTTGCGCAATACAATGGCTACGGTTCGTGCCCGTTGACGGTCGAGCGCGGCAAGATCGTTCTGGCAGAGTTCGGCTACGGCGGAGCGATCCTGCCAAGTTTTCCCAAGGTGCTGCTGGACGGCACAAAGCCGACCCGTGCGGCATGGTTTCTGAAAGAACGCATGCTGCCGCCTGTCTATTGGAAAGGCATGCTCAAAGGGCGTGAGTGGCTGGCCAAACCGGAAAAGATTGCCGCTGAATAGCGCGGAGGGTGAGTTTGGCTACTTCTGTTGGGTCAAATGCGCAAAGTACCGTGCCACCGCATCGGCAAAATCCAAACTGCGGCTATGCAGGCCCGCCAAGTCGCCTTGGCGGATAAGTATAAGGCACTCTGGACGCGCCTCCAACATGTCCGCGAAATCCTCAGCGACGAGGTGACATGGCGTGTCATCGTCGATGGCTTTCCCTCCACGACCAGCGGCGGAGGCGACATGCCCGCTCCGCCCACGGATTTCAAAGCAGAAGTCATCGACTGATGCCAGAAAAAGGCATTTCCGGAAAGGAACGAGCCCGGTGGCCCGTCGGGCAAAGTAGGAAGCGAGTAGACCTCCGAAATGTCGACCCGCTCGTCACCATCGTAAGACCGCGCTCGCGGATGTGTCGCGCAGCACCGAACAGCATGATCGTGCGCCCAGCGTGATCAATGGCATGCAGAGCGACAGGTTTTCTTCGTAAACCGGCAGGGCGTCCACATTTGCTCGGAGCCCCGCCCCCCGCTGCCGGAGGTCAGGTCGTTTTGGGTAAATCCGCGATGGATCTCGCCCACCCTGAACGCTTCAATGCGATGAGTAATGGTATCCGCCGTTTTGTGACACCCAGATCCAGAACCAAAAACTCCGTGTTGAGGCGCATCGCGTCCGGGGGCGCTCGTCAATTCGGATAGCGCCATCGGGATTTCGCTTTGGGTGGTCAGACTGTTGGTGCCTTCGATTAAGTCTGGTTCTTCGGACGAGGTATAATTTCTGTCGCTGCGCCCGGGCGCATGGCGTTGTTCAAAAGCCTCTGCTGCGGTGCGTTGACATCAACAGCGTGCAACCTGTCCGCCGCTTTCTGGGAGGGCCTGCGGCGGATGGCATACGTAATGTGTAGTCTGGGCTCGTTTCGAGCGGATCCTCGATGCTGTCTGGGCGCGGGCGCGCCAGGCTGACTGACATCGGAAAGTCAAAACGAGGCAGATGGTCCGAAAAACGTGGGTCGCGGCGGCAAACGGCAGCGGTTTATAGATGCGACGAGCCTCCTGTCGAATGAAGAAATGGACGCCATAAAGGTGACCGACCGTGATGCTCACGGCTAGGTCTTAAGGAAAGAGCGAGCCGAGCCCGTAGGAGGCCGGCCAGAGCCGGATCAACAACACGTTGCTGCGAATGAGTGTGCAAAAATCGCCTGCCAACCAGACCATCAGCTGCCCTGCGCCTCACCGCTGCGCGGCGGCCTCTCCAGCAACCCAGAGGACCGTGTCGAGGTAAGACACAGCAAGTCACCCCCTAGGTAGAACGTCAGAGACCCGTCCATTGCACCTGCCGTTTGGCGGGTTGCCAGCGCTCTATGCGGGCGGCTGCAAGACCAGCATGTTCAAGACTTCCTGATCCGGGGAGGCTGGTGCAGGATCGCTCTAACATCCTCAGCGTTAATCAGCGACGAGAAGACGAGGTTCTGCCGCAGCGCCGGTTCTGACGTCAGCCAGGCCCGCAATTTCAGTAACTATCAGTTTGGCTGATAGAGAATTGCTTTTGAACGGGTTTTTCATCAGTATCTACCGGTCGGCTATGAAGGATCACGAGCGCTGGTAAACGCCGGGCTGCATTGCAGTGCCCGGTCTCAGCTAACGGATACGATCATACCCGTCATCAAGGGACCGTGGCTGGAGTACGGCATGGACCCAACCCGCATGTCTCCCGGAGATGCCATCCAGTGTATCCATTACTTCGGCGCCTGTGTTTTAATACTTGTCAGTAACCGATTGAACCCTTTCAGATAATCGGAAAAGGACCACTCGGTGTCCGGCGCTGTCTGGTGGTCTTGCCAACCGTGCTGCTCAGGCTGCGTCTCTACCGGGCTGAAGTTGCGCCGGAACCGTCCGGTTCATAGGAAGGCGATGTGCAGCGGTACCATGTTTTTAACCCACCAATCGACCAGCCCAACACGACCGAGAACATAGAGGCGGGTTGCACCGTTACGCAGTGCAAGGCGCCGCTGGCCGAGGGCGATCTGGAAAAGCTTTTCGCCTCAGCCCCACGTGCCTTGAGGGATCAAACCAGACAGATATAACGCACAGAGATCAGACGCTGGGATATGTGACAACGCCGGGTGACATTGCGTGGCCCTTGTTTCCCCGCCACCATCGGCAGACCTGCCCGGAGACTGACGCGACCCATGCAAGACCAGTTCAGCCACAGTGACAGCCGCTTTTTGCAGGCCTTCCTGCGCCCTGCCTGGGTGGTGATGATGGTTGCGCAGATGGTGCTGGGGCTCGGGCTGGCGGTCACGCTGATCGTGAAATACTACATGCTGGTGGTGGGAACGAGCGTCTGCACGGCGGATGCGAACACGTTGGGCAACCTGATCCGCTGTACGCCGACGCTGAACATCGTCGCACACTTCGTCCTGGCGGTAGCGGCCTTTCGCTTTGCGGCATTTATGTTCGCTGACCGCCCCCAGGCGCTTTTGGGGCCGTTGATGGTCGCCTTGGGCGGAACCCTTCTGAAGGTCTTGTCCGACCTTACGCATGGGTCCGCCAGCTGGGCGGGGGCTGCCACCATCGTGACCTTGATGTTGGGGATCTCGGCGATTTTCGGCGCCCAGGTCTATTTGCGCAACAGCGCACGGCGCAGCGACAGCTGATCCCCTTCAACAATGAAATCATGTGGTGGGGTAGGGTTCTCCGGTGTGCCCGGCAGCGGGCGTCGGTCCCCAAAAAAGAGACGACCGGGTACGCAGCCGCACTTGTCGTGATCCGGGATCAGCCTGCCATGGGGCACGATTATGCCACGCCCGATGCGCCTTTCCAAAGGCCGCTCTGGGGGATCAACATGAACGGGAGGAGAACTTCATGAAGAAGACATTGCTTGGTACACTATCGGTTGCCGCGCTGATGAGCGCCGGTGCGACCGCCGCGCAGGCCGAGGCCGTCAAGATTGGCGTTCTGGCCACACTCGAAGGAACCTATACGGCCTTGGGCGAAGACGGCGTTCGCGGGATGCGCACGGCATTGGCGCAGATCGGCGATACAGTCGGCGGCCGCGAGATCGAGCTGATCATCCAGTCCACCGATGCGTCACCGGATTCAGCCCTGCGCGGGGCGCGCAAGCTGGTCGAGCAGGATGGCGTCGATATCATCCTGGGGCCACTGTCTGGGTCCGAGGGGATCGCGATCCGGGACTATTCCAAGACCCAGCCGGGTGTGACCTTTATCAATGGCATCTCCGGCGCGATGGAGACGACATTCGTCACCCCGTCGGAGAACTTCTTTCGGTTCAACACCGATGGGGCGCAGTGGTCGGTCGGTCTGGGCGACTATGCCTTCAATGAGAAGGGCTATGAGACCGTCGCCACCGTCGGCGAGGACTATTCCTTTATCTACACCCAGGTCTTCGGCTTCACGACAGAGTTCTGTGCCGCGGGCGGTGAAGTGACGGAGCGGCTCTGGGTCCCGCTGGGCACCAAGGATTTCGGCTCGATCATCGCGGCGCTGCCCGACGATGTGGACGCGATCTATCTGGGGCTCGGGGGCGGTGACGCGGTCAACTTCCTCAACCAGTACCAGCAGGCGGGTGGTGATGCCAACCTGATCGGCGGCTCGATCATGGTGGACGGGACGGTCCTGTCGTCTGAAGGTTCTGCCAAGGATGCGTTGATCGGCGTGCCGTCCGCAGGCCCGCAGGCTGACACCTGGGACGATCCAAAATGGCAGTCCTATGTGAAGGCCTACCAGGATACCTTCCCGCCCGATCAGCGGTTTCCGTCCCCGTCGCTGCTGGCCACCGGGTACTATAACGCGACCACGGCCATGGCGCAGTGCATGGACAACGTGAACGGCGATCTGAGCGATGGCCACGCGGCCTTCCGGGACTGCCTGAGCACGCTGGAACTGGACGCGCCCAACGGCAAGATCACCCTGGATGAAAACCGCCAGGCCATCGGCGCCAATTTCGTCTCCGAAGTGATTGAACTGGATGACGGCACGTTGGCCACTCAGATGGTCAAAAAGGTCGATGATGTGAACCAGACGCTGGGCATCGACAAGGCGGCCTTCACCGCAATCGGTCTGCCGGGGCGTGACACGCCCGAGTGCAAATCCTCCTACTGAGGGGGTTGGATCTGTCCGGGCCGGATCGTGTTGCCCGGACAGGTCCGTCTTACACAACATCTCACCCCGGGGCGGGAGCCATGACGCTCATCACCTATCCCACACGCGTTCACTTTGCGGACGACGTGATGCAGGAAGCTTTGCACTCTGAACTGGAGCGCGCGGGTGTCGCCGCACCGCTGCTGATCTGCCGCAGTGAACTGAATGAGAGCGAGTTCTCCTTTCGTGTCCGGGAAGGGGTGCCCGGCAAGACGGCCGTTCAGAGTTTGTTGTTCGACGAAAAGAGCGATCTGCGAGATCTGGCCCGCACGGCGATTGATCTGCGCAATACGCCCGATGCGCTGATTGCGTTTGGGTCCGCGCGGGCGATCGAGCTGGCCCGCAAGTGCCGGTTCGCGCTGACCCAGGTGACCGGGACGCGCCCGGCGCTTTATGCCATTCCGGGTGTTGACGGTCTGCCCGGACCCTGCACGCGCAATCTGGAGACCTGGCGCGCGGGGCTGCCGACGGTGCTGATCTGCGACCCGACGTTGACGCTGAATGCGGACCCGGGCCAGTCGTGGCGCAGCGTCGTGCTGAGCCTTGTCCGTTGTGTGGAATCTTACCTGGCGCAGTCTTTCAATCCGCCTGCCGATGGTATGGCGCTGGATGGGGTAGGGCGGTCCTTGGGCATGTTGCCGCGGATCAACAGCGCCCGGCGGGGCGCCGGTGGCCTTGATCTGCAACGGGATATGATGGCGGCGAGCCTGAATGCGTCGCTGTCTCAGGAAAAGGGCGTGGGCCCGGCGCTTACCCTCGCCGATGCCCTGGCGCGGGAGCAGCGCGGGCTGGAAGTGCCGGATATGGCGCGCCTGCTGTTGCCAGAGATCATCCGGCGGGGCAGCGTCAGCGCCGACCGGGCGGACATGTTGCTCAAGCTGCTGGGCCGGGGGCAGGCCGACCTTGGCGATGCGATGGAGGATGTATTGGCGGGGGCGCCGCTCGCAGCGAGCCTGTCGGATATGGGTGTCGAACGAGCGACCCTGCAGCAGGTGGCGCAACGCACGCAGGACAAGACCGGGCTTAGCTTTGAGGCTACCTGCGATGTGCTGGCAGCGGTGTATTAGGACGGATATGAAACCGAATTTGATCAACGGAAAGTGGGAGGCCACGGGCCACGGTGTTGAAAACATCAACCCGTCCGACATCATGGATGTAATCGACGTCTATGCGCAGGCGGGTCGGGCAGAAACCGAAGCGGCCATTGCCGCCGCTGCCGAGGCCTTTCCCGCCTGGTCATTGAGCACACCGCAGCAACGGCACGATATTCTGCACCGCGCGGGCGACGAAATCCTGACGCGCTGCGAGGAACTGGCCACCCTGCTGGCGCGGGAGGAAGGCAAGATACTGGCCGAGGCCCGCGGCGAGGTAACCCGTGCAGGGCATATCATGTTGTTTTTCGCGGGCGAGGCGCTGCGGCAGCGCGGCGAGCTGAGGGAGTCTGTGCGCCCCGGTGTGCAGGTCGATGTCACGCGCGAACCGGTGGGCGTTATCGGGGTCATCACGCCGTGGAATTTCCCCATCGCAATCCCCGCGTGGAAAATCGCACCGGCGTTGTGTCACGGCAACACGGTGGTTTTCAAACCGGCGGAACTGGTACCCGGTTGCGCTTGGGCCTTGGTCGATATCCTCCACCGGGCGGGCATGCCCCCGGGTGTGCTCAATCTGGTGATGGGAAAGGGCGCGGTTGTCGGCCAGACCATGCTGGAGGATGCCCGTGTCGATGCGATTACCTTCACCGGATCACAGGTCACGGGCGCACGTGTGGCAGCCGCCAGCCTACCTTTGATGCGCAAGGTGCAGCTTGAGATGGGCGGGAAAAACCCGTTGGTGGTGCTGGATGATGCGGATCTCGATGTGGCGGTGGACTGTGCGCTGGATGGCGCCTTCTATTCGACCGGGCAGCGGTGCACGGCCTCCTCCCGTCTGATCGTGACGCGCGGTATCCATGACCGGTTTGTC
Source organism: uncultured Roseobacter sp. (assembly GCF_947496515.1). Lineage (GTDB taxonomy): Bacteria > Pseudomonadota > Alphaproteobacteria > Rhodobacterales > Rhodobacteraceae > Roseobacter. Next base: position 95,075 of record NZ_CANMDB010000013.1, read on the forward strand.
GCAGCACTGGCCGAGCGTGTGTCGCAGCTGCGGGTGGGCCCTGCGCTGGCGGAAAACACGCAAATCGGTCCTGTGGTCGATTCGATTCAACTGTCCCAAGACATCGACTACATCGCCACCGCCCGGCGTCAGGGCGGTGTTTTGCGCGCGGGCGGAGACACCGTGCGATTGCAGACAGAAGGGTACTTTCTGCAACCCGCGCTGATCACCGAGACCCACCCCGACATGCAGATCAACCGCGAGGAGGTTTTTGGCCCTGTCGCCTCTGTCATCGCGGTAGAGGATTACGAGGCAGCGCTGGCGATGGCAAATGACACGCCCTTCGGTCTCAGCGGCGGGATCTGTACCACCAGTCTGAAATATGCCAGCGATTTCAAGCGCAAAGCCCAGGTGGGAATGGTTATGGTCAACCTGCCAACCGCCGGCGTGGACTATCACGTGCCCTTCGGCGGGCGCAAAGCGTCGAGTTTCGGGCCGCGCGAACAGGGAAGCCATGCGGCGGAGTTCTTCACGGTGGTCAAGACGGCCTACACGCGGCCCTGAAGAGTGTCGCTGGCGGGGCTTCGGGTGCTTTGCAGGCGGGCGCCGGGATACCCTCAAGTCTGATTTTTGGTCCCCGAGACTTGTCAGGTCCTTGCCTTTCGTGCCCCGATGAGTGACCACCGCCGCTGCCCGATCTTCCGGTGCTCGGCGCTGCTTTGACTGGGAGGATCAGAGCAATGAGTCAGGCAATCGCAGTGTGCCACGGTGAATTCGGCCGTGCCGCGCTCTACAATCTTAACAAGGCCATCATCACACACGCGCACCGCGAGGGGCATCTGATTTTCCACGTAGACGGCAACCCGGCACGGGTTCCGACCGGGGATCAGGTGGTCGATATCTCGCCGGGCAAGGCAGCCGCCATCAGCCCGTGGGAGCCGCATGGATTCGAGGTCACCGAAGACGGTCACAACATCTGTCTGGTGCTCTACATCAAGCCGATGTGGTTTCTCGAAAACAGCACCTCGGCTGAGTTTGCGCTGAAATTCGGGCGCAGCGATCTGGAACTCACCCAGGAGATGCGCGGCCTGGTGAACAGGCTGACGGCACTGCTTCTGGATGACGAGGATCAGACCGGGTTTGACCAGCTGCTGTTTGGTCTGACCCGCGAGAGCTTTGATCTGTCCTGGCGCAATGATGCGGCGACGTTGCGCAGCAAGACCTATGACCGGTTCAGCGATTTCCGGGTGCGTCGGTCGTTGCGGCTGATCCAGGAAAAGATGGGGCAGGATATGGACATGGAGCATATGGCCCGGTCCGTAGGGCTGTCGCGTCCGCATTTCTTCAAGCTCTTCAAGCAGTACATGGGTGTCACGCCGAATGTGTACATGAACACGCTGCGGTCCGAGCGGGCGATCGAAGAGCTGCTACAAACAGAGAAATCAGTAACGGACATCGCCTTTGATCTGGGCTTTTCCAGCCAGGCGAGCTTTACCCGGTTTTTTTCAAGCAATGTGGGCATCGCCCCGTCGGAATATCGCCGGGTTGCGCATGTGACCAGCGGCGCTTTTCCGATGATGTGAAAACCGAGCAGACTATTGGGTACGCCCGGGTCTGCACCCTTGCCCTAAGCTGACCCCCGAGAGAGTACCCGTCGAGGGCACCAGGGAGGTCAGATTTGAAAAGCCCGCCGATGATAGGGGTCGGGGCGTGAGGCGGTTCGCCAATACGCATCCCGTCTGGACCGCGCTGATTGCGCTGGTCGTCGTGATCCTGTTGTGGCTGATTTTTGCCATATGGCCGCCCGGTCTGGTCGACGTGATCGGCAGAAAGAAAGTGTTCCTCGCCGCGCTTTTCAACGGCATCACGCTGGGGGGGCTCTATTTCCTTGTGGCCAGTGGCTTTACGCTGATCTTCGGGCTGATGCGCAACGTGAACCTCGCGCACGGAACGCTCTACCTGCTGGGCGGATACATCGGGTTCCACACGGCCGATATCACCGGGTACTGGCTGCTGGCCTTCCCGGTGGCCTTTGTGGTCGTGGGGTTCTGCGGGGTGCTGCTGCAAGTACTGGTGTTCCGACGAATGGAAGGGCAGGACCTGCGCCAGACCCTTGTGACCATTGGCATTTCGATCGTGATGGCTGATCTGATGCTCTGGGGCTTCGGAGGGGACTTTTTCAACATTTCGCCGCCCTCATGGCTCAGCGGCCCGGTGGAGACTTTTCTGGTCACCACAGTCAAGCGCTCCGGTGATCTGGTCTATATGAAGTATCCGATGGTGCGGATCGTGATCTTTATCGCGGCGGTCGTGGTGGGCGTGGCCATGTGGCTGGCGCTGAACCGCACACGGATCGGCATGATGATCCGCGCGGGCGTCGATGACCGTGACATGCTGCAGGCCACCGGCGCACGTATCCAGATCGTCTTTGTCGGGGTCTTTGCCTTTGGCGCGGGGCTTGCTGGCATCGCGGGTGTGGTGGGCGGGACCTTCCAGTCGGTCGCCCCGGGAGAGGACATCCGATTTCTTCTCGCCTCGCTGGTGGTGGTGATCGTGGGTGGCATGGGGTCTATCCCCGGCGCGGCTCTGGGCGCGTTGCTGATTGGCTTGGCCGAGCAGTTCGGGTCTGTCTATTTCCCGACGTATGCGGTGGTTCTGACCTTCCTCATCATGGTTGTCGTGCTGGCGTTCCGGCCACAGGGCCTGATGGGCTCGGAGGGCTGAGGCGGTGGTGGACGTGACCCCCGATCTGGCACGGAGCCGCCCCCGCAATGGCGGTACATGGGTCGAACGGGTGCCCCCCGCCTACTGGGTGCTGAGCGTGCTTTTGCTGGTCATCCCGGCCTTTGTGAGCCCCTTCGTGATGTTCCAGATCATGGGATGGACGTTCATCCTCGGGATCATATCGCTGAGCCTGATGTTTCTCGCAGGCTATGGCGGCATGGTGAGCCTCGCGCAGATGGCCTTTGCGGGGTTCGCGGGCTACATGATGGCGATTTTCGGAGACAGCGCCATCGCGACGATCTCGCAGGGCTGGCCGTGGTGGATCGCAATCCCCCTGGCGCTGCTGCTGACGACGCTCTTTGCCACGCTGGTCGGCTGGTTGGCTGTGCGCACCGAAGGCATCTATACCATCATGATCACGCTGGCGATTGCGGCTGCCTTTTTCTATTTCACCCGGCAGAATTATGACCTCTTCAACGGGTTTCAGGGGTTCAACTCCGTGCTGCCGCCGCAGCTGTTTGGGGTGGACTGGCGCGGACCCTACGCGTTTTACTATCTGACGCTCGGCTTCGCCGTGCTGGCCTATGCGCTGGTGCTCTATATCAGCCGCGCACCGTTCGGGCTGAGCCTGCAGGGCGTCCGCGACAATCCGCGCCGCATGGCGGCGTTGGGCTACAATGTGACGGCGCACCGGGTCGCGGCCTACGCTTTTGCGGGCTGTCTGGCCGGGGTGGGGGGCATATTGCTGACTTGGCAGTCGAGCCAGATCTCGCCCGGCACGGTGGGCATCGGTCCGGCCATCGACATCCTCATCATCGCGGTCATCGGTGGTCTTCGCCATCCAATCGGTCCGTTCATCGGGGCTTTCATCTACGTCATTCTCAAGACCTTTGCGGTGGATTTCCTGCTCAGCCTCGGTCTCGCGGGGGAGCGCTTTCAGCTGGTGATCGGGCTGGGATTTCTGGTGATCGTGTTCTTTTCACCCGATGGCGTGCTGGGCCTGTGGGAGAAGCTCCGCGCGTCCCGCAACCGCGATCCGCTGACGGGCCAGGACCGCGGGAGGGACCCGCTATGAGGGACACCGCCACCATGGCCGGATCCACGAGCGCACAGGGCGGCGCAGGCTATGCGCTGGAATTGCGGAACGTGTCGAAAAAGTTCGGCGCGCTGGAGGCTTTGGGCGGCATCAACATGATGGTCCGCCCGGGCGAGCGGCGTGCGGTGCTGGGCTCGAACGGCGCGGGCAAGACCACGCTCTTCAACTGCATCACCGGGGATTTCCCGCCCACCACCGGCGCCATCCGGTTTTTCGGCGAGGACATCACCGTTTTCCCCGCACAGGAACGCATTCGCCGGGGCCTGCGCCGGACCTACCAGATTTCGCTGCTCTTTAACGGCCTGAGCGTGCTGGACAACGTCTATCTTGCCTGCCGCGGGGTGTCGCGCGGGCGGTTTTCCTTCAAGCGGCCCCGCAAGTCCGACGCGCTGATGCAAACCGCGGAGGAGTTGGTATCGACCGTCAATCTGGCGGATGTGCGCCACACCTCCGTCAGCGATCTGAGCTATGGCCAGCAGCGCCAGTTGGAGATCGCCATGGCGCTGTCGGGCGCGCCGCGGTTTATTCTTTTCGACGAGCCCGCCGCGGGCCTGTCGCCAACCGAGCGCGCGGAGCTGGTCAAGATCCTGACCGGGCTGCCGGGGCATGTTGGCTACATCATCATCGAGCATGACATGGATGTGGCGCTGCGCGTCTCGGACCAGGTCACCATGATGCACAACGGGCGCATCTTCAAAGAGGGCAAACCGGCGGAGATCGAGGACGATCCCGAAGTGCAGGCGCTGTATCTTGGGGGTGGCGAGGATGAGTAAAACGCTCGACGTTCGCGACCTCAATGTCTTTTACGGGCAGAGCCACGCCTTGCAGGGGGTGAACCTGACGCTGGATCACGGCGTACTGTCGGTGGTGGGCCGTAATGGCATGGGCAAGACGACCCTCTGCAAGGCCATCATGGGGCTGGTGCCGGTGCGGTCGGGGTCGATCAGCTTCAACGGGCAGAGCCTTGCGGGCATGACGCCAGCCGAGATTGCGCGCGCAGGCATCGGATACGTACCGCAGGGGCGCAGGCTTTGGAAGTCGCTGACCGTGGATGAGCATCTGCGGCTGGTTGCGACCAAGAGCGGCCCGTGGACGCCAGACCGGATCTATTCCGTCTTCCCGCGTCTGGCCGAGCGTAAGGGCAATGGCGGTGCGCAGTTGTCGGGCGGCGAGCAGCAGATGCTGGCGATCAGCCGCGCCCTGCTGCTGAACCCCAAGCTGCTGGTCATGGATGAGCCTACCGAGGGTCTGGCCCCGGTGATCGTGAATCAGGTGGCCGACATGCTGGTTCAGCTCGGCCGCGAGGGCGAGATTGACGTGCTGGTGATTGAGCAGAATATCGGCGTGGCGACCTCTGTGGCCGAGGATGTGGCCATTATGGTCAATGGCAAGGTCAACCGGGTCATGGACGCGGGCGTGCTGGCCGCGGATCGTGACTTGCAGCAGGCGCTTCTGGGCGTCGGGCGGCACGCCCATGACGAGACCCCCGATGAGGCGGATGCGGCCCCCGCTGAAATCCCCACCAACGCCGCTGTGTCACGGATCTATCTCTCCAACCCGGTTGTGCCCACCCGCTGGATGCCGCCGGTGCCGGTGCAGGTGATCGCTCGGGCCGCCCGCACCGTGACCGCAGCCGGTCCCGATGTCCGGCCCGAGAGTACGCCTCGACCAGATCAGGGGCGCAACGGGATCGTCTACGTGTGCGGCACGCTGGACACAAAGGGCGCCGAGCTGCGATTCATGCGGGATATTATCAAGACGGCTGGCGTGCGCGTGGCGTTGGTGGATCTGTCCACCTCCGGCAAGCCGTCCGGCGCCAAGGTAACACCGCAGGCCGTTGCGGCGTTTCACCCGCGGGGGTCGGCGGGCGTCTTTACCGGGGATCGTGGGTCGGCGGTGGCGGGCATGACAATCGCCTTCGAGCGGTGGGTTCAGCAGCGGGGCGACATCGCCGGGTTGATCGGGGCAGGCGGATCGGGCGGCACAGCACTTGTGGCGCCGGGCTTTCGGGTGCCACCGGTGGGTGTGCCCAAGGTGATCGTATCGACCGTGGCCAGTGGCAACACCGAGCAATATGTCGGACCTTCTGACATCACGATGATGCATTCCGTGGCGGACGTGCAGGGGCTGAACTCGATCACGCGGCAGGTGCTGGGCAATGCGGCCCATGCCGTGGCCGCGATGGCCAAGAGCCGCCAGAGCAGCGCGCCTGCAGAGGATAAACCGGCCATCGGGTTGACCATGTTCGGGGTGACGACGCCCTGCGTGCAACAGGTCACGGCGCAGCTTGAGACCGACTACGATTGTCTGGTGTTTCACGCCACGGGCACCGGTGGCCGCTCGATGGAGAAGCTGCTGTCCTCCGGTATGCTGGAGGCAGTGCTGGATCTGACCACCACCGAGGTTTGTGACATGGTCGCGGGTGGTGTCTTTGCCGCCGACGAGACGCGGTTTGACGCGATGATCGCCGACGGGCGGCCCTACATCGGTGCTTGCGGCGCGCTGGATATGGTGAATTTCAACGCCCCCGAAACCGTGCCTGCGCAGTATCAGGGGCGGCTTTTCTACGAGCATAATCCGCAGATCACCCTGATGCGCACCACGCCGGAGGAGAACGCCGAGATGGGGCGTTTCATTGGCGAAAAGCTCAACCAGATGAATGGTGTGGTGCGGTTCTTCCTGCCCGAGGGCGGCGTGTCTGCACTGGATGCGCCGGGCATGCCGTTTTGGGATCCGCCGGCGGACAAGGCGCTCTTTGATGCGCTGGAAGCAACCGTGCGCCAAACGGCCAATCGCCAGCTTGTGCGCGTACCACACAATATCAACGACCCCGAATTTGCGGAGCTTGTGATCCGGACCTTCCGGTCCTTTCACGCCCGCCCGACCAGCCAGAAGAGAGCCTGAGCCATGTTTGACCGCGACCAACTGATGCAGAAATTCCGCGCCATGCGCGACGCGGGCGAGCCGATCATCGGCGGCGGCGCTGGCACCGGGCTCAGCGCCAAATGCGAAGAGGCAGGCGGGATCGACCTGATCGTCATCTACAATTCCGGACGCTACCGTATGGCTGGCCGCGGCTCGCTTGCCGGGCTGATGCCGTATGGGGATGCCAACGGCGTGGTCATGGAGATGGCGGGCGAGGTGTTGCCGGTGGTCAGCAAGACCCCGGTGCTCGCCGGTGTCTGCGCCTCCGATCCCTTCCGACTGATGGACAAGTTCCTCGATCAGGTGAAGGACGCGGGCTTCTCCGGCGTACAGAACTTTCCGACCGTGGGGCTGATCGACGGCAATTTCCGGGCCAACCTCGAAGAGACGGGCATGTCCTACCAGCTGGAGGTCGATATGATCGCGGCAGCGCATAAAAAGGGCCTGCTGACCACGCCTTATGTCTTCAGCGAAAAGGACGCGCGCGCCATGGCCGCAGCAGGTGCGGACATCATAGTGGTCCATCTGGGGCTGACCACGGGCGGCGCCATCGGGGCGGAGACCGGTTGCACGCTGCAAGAGGCACCCGCGCTCACCGACGCCTGGGGCAAGGCGGCGCTCGATGTGAATCCCGATGCCATCGTTCTGGTGCACGGCGGGCCGGTCGCGATGCCCGAAGACGCCGCCTTTGTCCTGAAGAACACGCAATACTGTCACGGCTTTTATGGCGCTTCCTCCATGGAGCGCTTACCGACCGAGATCGCGCTGACCGAGCAGACCAGAAAATTCAAGGAGATCGGCCGCTGAAGCGACCGGGGAGGAGCAACCGATATGACCGGTGAACTGATTGGACAATTGATCCTGTGGCTGATTGTGGCCGTGATCGTGGTGTTCATCCTCTACTGGGTGATGAACTGGCTCTATCGCCGCTCGACCAAGGAAATCTCCTTTGTGCGCACCGGATTTCTGGGCGAGAAAGTAGTGATCGACGGTGGCGCCTTCGTCTGGCCGATCATCCATGACATCACGCCGGTGAACATGAACTCCCTCGATCTGCATCTGGTGCGTGAAAAGGGGGACGCGCTGATCACCCGTGACCGGATGCGGATTGATGTCGAGGCGACATTCTATGTCCGCGTCGGGCAATCGAAGGAGGCGGTAACGCTGGCTGCCGCGACGCTGGGCCGCCGGACGCTGGAACCGGAGCGGATCCACCAGTTGCTCAACGGTAAATTCATCTCCGCGCTGCGCACCGTCGCGGCTGAGATGAGCATGGAGGAGCTGCACGAGCAGCGCGGAGACTACGTGGCCCGCGTGATCGAAGTGGCGCAGGCGGGGCTCGACAAGAACGGGCTGGATCTGGAAAGCGTCGCCATTCTGGACATCGACCAGACGGAGATCGAGTATTTCAACCCCTCCAACCGGTTCGATGCAGAGGGTCTGACAAGTGTGATCGCCGCCGTCGAGGAACGCCGCAAGCTGCGCAACGACATCGAACAGGACACGATGCTAAAGATCCGCACGCGCAACCTGGAGGCGGAAAAAGAGAGCCTCGACATCGAGCGGGAGAGCGAGGCCGCGCGTCTGGAACAGGAACGCGAGATCGAATTCCGACGGGCGCAGCAGCGGGCTGAGCTGGCGCGCGAACGCTCCGAACGGGAAAAGGAGGCTGAACAGGCGACCCTTCTGAGCCGCGAAGCAATCGAGACCGCGCGCATCTCGAACGAGGAGCATATCGCGCAGGCGCGCATCGCGTCGGAGCGGACCATCCGCCAGCAGGAGATCGAGCGCCAGCAGGTCATTGACGCCGCTGAAATCGCCACCCGCGAGACCATCGAGAAAGCACGCATCGCCCAGGAAAAGACCCTGACGGAGACGCGCATCAAGACCACCAAAGACACCGAAAGCGCTGACATCGCCGCGCGTGAAGCAGTGGAGAAAGCGCGCATCGCGCAGGAAAAGACCTTGACCGAAGCGCGCATCGCCAAGGATCGCGAAACCCAGTCGCAGGAGATTGAGCGCAAGAGGACAATTGATGAGGCGGAAATCTCCGCTCGCGAAGTCATCGAAAAAGCGCGAATTGCGCAGGAAAACGCAGTCACAGAAGCGCGTATCACCCTGGAGCGGGAAACGCGGGAGCGCGAGATTGCGCGCAACCTCGCTGTCGAAGAAGCCGAGATCGCCGCACGTGAGGCCGCGGACAAGCTGCGCATTGCGCAGGAGAAGACTGTCAGCGCCGAACGCATCAGTTCCGACAAGGAGACCAAAGAGCTGGAGATTAGGCGGCGCGAGGCGCTCGATGCGGCCCAAATCGCTTCGGATCAGGCGATTGAGGCGGCGCGGATTGCCCGCGAAAAGGCCCTGTCGGCGGAGCGGATCGCGTCGGACAAGGACGTCCGCGTCATGGAAATCGCCGCATCGGAAGTGACGGAGAGAGAGCGGATCGCGCAGGAAGAGCGGGTGCGTGCAGCGGAGATCACACGCAACGAAGCGTTGGATCAGGCAGCGATTGCCAGCTGTGAGGCGGTCGACAAGACCCGGATCGCCACGGAAGCCCGGACCGCTGTGGAACGGATTGAAAACGAGGAACGGACGCGGGAGCGGGATCTGGCGCGCGAGCAGGCGATTGAACTCGCCGAAACCGCCAAGGCGGAGGCTGTCGAGGCCAAACGCATCGCCAAGGAGAAAAAGCTCGCAGCAGAGCGGATCGCATACGAGCAGGACATGCGCGAACGCGAGATTGCGCGCAACAGAGCTGTTGATCTGGCCAACGCCAAGGCAACCGAGATCGTCAAGGCCGCCAAGATTGCCGAGGATACCAAGACACGGGCTGCTGAGATCGCGCGGGACGCGGAAGTCCGGTCACGCGAGATCGAAAAGCAGGAGGCTATCGAGGCGGCTGAGATTTCGAGCCGCCGTCTGGTAGAGCAACAACGGATAGAAAAAGAGGCAGAGACCACCGCTGAAAAGATCGCGCGGGACGAGCGGATCCGCAACCTCGAGATCGCGCGCAACACTGCACTGGATGCAGCCCAGATTGCCGCCGATGAGGCCATCGAGGCCGCCCGGGTGGCCAAGGAAAAGACGGTGGATGCCGAGAAGATCCTGGCCGATCAGGAGCTGGATGCGAAAAAGCTGGAGCGCAAAAAGGTCGTGGAGCAGCTGGAGATCGCGCGCGTTCAGGTGCTGCGCGAGGCCGAAATCGCCAGCCGCGAAGAAGTGGAGCGCGCGCAGATCGCCTCCGAGCGGGGGCTCGACGATGCACGCATCGGGCATCAGACCGAACGTCGGCGACTGGAGATCGAGCGGGAGAAAGCCATCGAAGAGGCAGGCATGGAAAAGGCCATTGCGCTCTATCAGAAGTCGCTGGATGAGAGCGCGGCTGCCGTGGAGGCCGAAAATGCCCGCGCCCGTGCGGTCGAAGCCGCCGAGAAAGCCAAGACGGCAGAAGAAACCGAGATCGCGAACCGTGCCAAAACGGTTGGCGTGACAGCCGCCGAGTTGGAAGCCGAGCGCAACCGGATCACGGCGGAGGCCGACAAGATCCGTGCGGCTGTAGAGGCGGAGGCCGCGCGTCTGATCAACGAGGCGGAGAACGTGCTGACGGATGAGGCACGTCACAGCCTCTTCAAGCGCAAGATGCTGGAGCACGTCGAAGGCATCGTGACCGCCTCGGCCAAGCCGCTCGAGAAGATCAATGACATCAAGATCATGCAGCTGGGTGGCTCGGGCACACAGGGTCTCGACTGGGCCAATGGTGGCAATGGAGCAGGGGGCTCCGGTGGCGGCGGTGGGGGCGGAGGCAGCCCGACGGATGAGGTGATGAATTCGGCCCTGCGTTACCGGGTGCAGGCGCCTTTTGTCGACAGCCTGCTCAACGATATTGGCATCGACGGCGGCAACGTGTCGAAATCCGACATCTTCCGCAATGCCAGTGACATGACCCGCGCAACCTCCGAGATCGCCCGGGCTCAGGCATCGAAGAACGCGCCGAAGGGCGGCAAGTGATGGCGCGCGTTTTTGTCTCCTCGGTGATCAACGCCGAAGCCTCCGCCGTCTGGGAGCGGGTGCGCGATTTCAACGGGCTGGCCAAGTGGCACCCGCGGATCCGCGATAGCCGGATCGAGGATGCGCTGCCCGGAGACAAGATCGGCTGCATCCGGAATTTCCACCTGCAGAGTGGTGACAATATTCGCGAGCAGTTGGTGGGTCTGTCTGATTACGATCTCTTCTACAGCTACACCATGCTCGAAGGTCCGATGCCGCTGTGGGACTACATGGCGACGCTGCGGTTGACCCCGGTCACGGACGGCGGGCGATGCTTTGCGGAATGGTCAGCGGAGTTCGACTGTGATCCGGCCAATGCCAGCGATCTGCAGAACGGGATTGCGACCAATGTGTTTCAGGGCGGGTTCGACGCGCTGAAACGGCATTTCGGGGGCTGAACATGGTGCATGTGCTGCGCAGTACGATCCTGAAGGCACCGGTCGAAGCGATCTGGGAGATATTGCGCGATTTCAACGGGCATGACAGCTGGCACCCCGCCATCGCCACCAGCCAGATTGAGCGCGGCCAGCCCGCGGATCGGGTCGGCTGCATACGTCGGTTCCGGCTGGAGGATGGGTCGGAGCTGCGCGAGCAGTTGCTGGCGCTGTCGGATGCGGATGCGGCCTATTCCTACTGCTTGCTGGAGACGCCCGTGCCGCTCTTCAACTACGTCAGCCATGTGCGGCTCATTCCGGTCACGGATGTCGATCACACCTATTGGCAATGGGAAGGGCGGTTCGACACCCGCCCCGAAGAGAAAGAGGAGATGACCGAGCTGGTAGGCGCGGGCATCTATCAGGCGGGGTTCGATGCGATCCGGGCCGAGATGGGACTGGAGGCATAGATGGTTGAGGTTCAAACCTGTCAGACGATGGCCGAGGCGGCGGCCAGCCTGGGCGAAGGTGCGCGCTATCTGGGCGGTGGCACCATCGTGATGCGGCAGGTCAACTACGGTGATCAGAGCTTTCACCGCATCGTCCGCGCCCTGCAGCCCGAACGGGGCGTGCGCGGCGATGTTCAGGGCTTGCGCATCGGTGCGGGCACCACCATGGCCGATCTTTTGGCAAGTTCTGAGGTCCGTTTTCTGCACCCGGTTGCGCGCCAGATCGGCGGTCCGGCGATCCGAAACATGGCAACCCTGGGCGGCAATCTCTTTGCACAGAACCCTTACGGCGATCTGGCCGTGGCGCTGCTCGCGCTGGATGCCCAAGTCGTGATGTCCGGCGGGCAGGCCCAACCGATGGAGCGGTTTCTGGCAGAGCGCGGACACCTGCGGGGGCTAGTGGAAGCGGTCAGCCTGCCACGGCCTCAGCCCGGCACGTTTTACTTCCGAAAGGTCAGCCGGGTGAAGCCCAAGGGCGTATCGGTCATGAGCCTCGCGGGGTGCCTGCGCAGCGGTGACCCGCGCGTTGTCTTCGGCAACATGGGCCCTGCACCGACCCGGGCGCGGGCCGCGGAACGCGCGCTTGCCGGTGGGCTCTCGGAGGCGGCGATTTCGGCGGCGTGCAGCGTCTGCACAGAAGGGCTGGCGCCCGCTGATGATGCGCTGGCCTCCGCCTGGTACCGGCGGGAAGTGGCGGCGGTGCATCTGCGCCGGATGCTGGACAGCGGAGCGAGCGACTGATGGCCAAGACACCCGTGACCTTCACCCTCAATGATGCGGAAGCGGCGCTTTTCGTCGACCCCGGAGCTGCGCTCGTGGATGTACTGCGGCGCGGGGCAGGGGACCTGACCCCAAAGCAAGGCTGCGCGCAGGGCACCTGCGGGGCCTGTACGGTGCTGATCGACGGCGTGCCGCATCTCAGCTGTCTGACGCTGGCTGAAACCGTGCAGGGTCGGCATGTGGAGACCACCTCTGGTCTGGCCGGTGGGCCGGATCTGCATCCTCTGCAAAAGGCGTTTATCGAAGGCTTCGCAGCGCAATGCGGATTTTGTACATCGGGCATGTTGATGGCGGCGAAATCCTTGCTCGACCAGACACCCGATCCGACCCGTGATCAGGTGATTGAGGCAATTTCGGGCAATCTGTGCCGCTGTACCGGGTATGAGCCGATCGTGGATGCGATCCTTACCGCGGCGGCTGAAATGCAGGGCCGCCCGGCACAACAGGGGGTGCGCTGATGTCATCTGTCGAGTTTCGCAAAGACCTTTTCGCCGATGAGCGGGGCGACACCCTCAAGGAGATCGGCAAGCCGACGATCCGCCAGGACATTCTGGGGCATGTGACCGGGCGCACACCCTACTACGACGACCACCTCTTTGACGGGCTGCTGCATATGCGGGCGGTACGCGCGCCGCATCATCACGCGGAGATCCGGTCGATGGACACCTCCGCCGCAGAAACCATGCCGGGGGTGCGGAAGGTGCTGACCGCGCGGGATGTGCCGCACAATCTCAACACACTCTTGTCCCTGATCAACTTCGGGCGGGATGATGAGCCGCTTTGTGCTGCGACCAAGGTGCGTTACCTAGGCGAAACCGTTGCATGGGTGATCGCCGATACCGAACGGCAGGCGCGGGATGCCGTGGCCAAGGTGCGCGTCGATTACACCGTGCTGCCGCATGTGCTGGATGTCGAAGAGGCCATCGCGCCGGGGGCGCCGGTGATCAACGACGTCTATCCCAACAACACTTTTGATTATCACGAGAAATACGACCATCAAAAGCTGCGGTTTGGCGATGTGAATGCAGGCTTTGCCCGCGCCGATCACATTGTCGAGGCCGAATATCAGATGTCACCGATCGAGCAGGCCCCAATCGAGACCTGCGGTGCCATCGCGGCCCCTGAGACCAATGACCGCTATGTCTGCCACACAAACACGCAGGCGCTATTCTTTTCGCTGGGCACGACGGCGAAGCTTTTGAATGTGGCCTCGTCGCGGCTGCATTTCATCGGCGGCACGGCGGGGGGCGGCTTTGGCGGGAAGGTCGATTCCATTGTCGAGCCCACCGCTGTTCTGGGGGCGATGGTCACCGGAAAGCCGGTGAAATTCGCCTGGGACCGCTATGAGGAAATGCAGGTGGGTGCCCCGCGCGGCGGCGAACGCTGGCGGATCAAGGACGGGGTGATGAATGACGGGCGCATCATCGCGCGGGAGTTCACCGGCTTCTTTGACAGCGGTGCCTACATGCGCCTGTCGCCCTATGCGATTGTCAAGGCGACAGGGCATTTGCCGGGACCGTACTCGATCCCCAACGTGGCATCGAACGTCTACTGCTGCATCACCAATCGCACCCCCGCGACAGCGATGCGCGGGTTTGGGATCACGGCGGCGGATTTCGCTATCGAGTGTCACATGGACCGGGTGGCAGAGGCCGTTGGCATGAACCCGATCGAGCTGCGCATCCTGAATGCCTACCGCGATGGCGACATGAAGGCGCACCGACGAGCGGCCAAGAACACGGCCCTGATCGAATGCTGTCAGGTAGCCGCAGGCAAGGCGGCGTGGCCCATCTCGGCGGAGGCTGCGGCGCAGTCCTCGCGCGCCGGTGGCGGAACTCCAGAGCGCGCTGCGATCCCTGAGACAGCGGTCGACGAGGAAGGCCGGATCGGAGAGCGGCGGCAGGGTCGGGTGGCGCACACCGCACCCAGCCCGCAGCCCACGCGGCGGGTGGCCGCGGGAATCCACGGCGAGACCCACAAGGGCGCTCCGGTCCAGAACCCGGATATGCAGATTGACGCAGAGCGGATCGGGCACAGGATGGGCTCACCAACGCCTGCGGCGACACCTGCACCCGCAGCACCGGTGGCCGCTCCCGCCAGGCCAACGGCAGCACCGCCCGCGCCACCGATTGCTACTCCGCCCGCACCTGGGGCCAGCACGCCGACAGTGCCAGCCGCAAACCCGGCACAACCTGCCGCGCCAGACCCGCAGGCGGCCCCACCTGTCCCGGCACCAGAGAAACCGGCCGCCTATGCGCCAGCCGAAAAATTCTCTCGCGGGATCCGGCGACCCGGGTCTTCGCCCTTCACCTCCGGTTTCAGGAAACGCTGAGATGACCATTCACAAAGGGCGCGGGTTCGCCTGTATCAACTATCCCATCGGTATGAACCTCGGCGGTGATCCGTCGCAGGCGCTGGTGCATTCCACGCCGGACGGCAAGTTCATGGTGGCGCTGTCGTCGATTGATCTGGGGCAGGGGATGAAGTCCGTCACCCGGCAGATCGCCTCCGAGACGCTCGGGGTGCCGGTGGAGGATGTCTATGTGGATACAGCCGATAGCGATACCGGGCCCCATTGCATGGGATCCTTTGCCTCGCGCGGGACGCACCGCGTTGGCAACGCAGTGATCCGGGCCGCGGCCGAGGCGCGCAAGCAGATGATGGAGGCCGCCGCCGAAGAGCTGGAGGTCAACGCCAGCGATCTCGATACCGACGGTGCAGGCAACATCCACGTCAAGGGGGCTCCCGGGCGCTCGATCACGGTGGCGGAGACGGCGATTGCCGCGCAGTTCAAACAGGGGCGGACCCTGTCGGGCCGGGGCATCTTTCTGGTGCCGCCCAACGAGGCGGATCCGGACACCGGTGACATGACACCGGTTACCTGCTTTGCGCATGCAGCACTGGTGGTTGATCTTGAGGTCGATGACGAGACCGGAGAGGTCGAGGTGACCGAGATCAACTCCGCCTATGAGGTGGGCCGCGCGCTGAACCCGAAACTGGTGGAGCAGCAGCTTATCGGGGGCGCGTGGATGGGGGTCAGCCACGCGCTTTATGAAACCACCGAACCTTATTATCCGCAGCGGGACCACGGGCCGGAGGATTTCAACACCTATCTGCAACCGGGTCCCGGCCAGATCGTTCCGCATCACGTGGCCGTGCTGGAACGTCCGGCAGAAGACGCTCCTTTCGGTGGCAAGGGTCCCGGCGAGATGTGCGCGAATCCGGTGCTGCCTGCGGTGGCCAATGCGGTCTATAACGCGGTCGGTGTGCGCTGTGACCAGTTGCCGATCACGCCGGAAAAGGTGCTCAAGGGCATCCGTGCCAATGGCGGCGCCCGTCCGCAGGGCATCCGTTAGCGATGGTGGTGACCCCGAATATTGCCGGGATCGGCGATCCCGCTGCTCTGCAAAAAGCGCTGACCGACGCGCAGTATCTGGCGGATGATGCACTGGCGACCTCCGGCTATCTGGCACTGGCGCTTGGCAAACCCTTGCTGTTGGAAGGGGCGCCCGGCGTGGGGAAGACCGAAGCAGCAAAGGCGCTTGGCGGGGTGCTGGGGCGCAATGTGGTGCGGCTGCAGTGTTTCGAGGGGATTGATGCGGCCGCCGCCCTTTACGAATGGAACTACCCGCGTCAGATGCTCGCCATCCGTCAGGCCGGTGAAGACTATCTGAACCTCTACTCGGAGGATTTCCTGCTGGAACGCCCTCTGCTGGAGGTTCTGCGCAACCCGACGGCCTCTTTGCTGCTGATCGACGAGATCGACCGTGCCGATCATGAGTTCGAGGCATTTCTGCTGGAGTTCCTGTCGGATTTCACGATCTCGATCCCCGAAACAGGCACGGTGCGCGCAACGCAGGCGCCGGTGGTTGTCCTGACGTCAAACCGGACCCGCGATTTGCATGAGGCCTTGCGCCGGCGCTGTGTCTACCACTGGATTGACTACCCGGATGCCGCTTTGGAGGCGCAGATCGTGATGACCCGCGCCAGTTCGGTGGCGGAGGCAACGGCCCGCGCAGTTGTGGCAAGCGTCGGCCACCTGCGGGCCGAGCCGCTGGCAAAACCGCCCGGTGTCGCCGAAACCGTTGAGTGGGCCGAGGCGGCGACCTTGCTGAATGCACAGGGCGCGCGCTGGCCCGAGGCATTCCGCCGCTCTATCGGGGTAGCGCTGAAGGATCACGACGACCTGACCTACATGGCCGATCGTCTGTCCACTGTCCTGCCGGGAGAGGCCGCATGACGGCCCCGCGCGCACTGGATCCGTTCCTGCGGTTTGCGCAGGCGCTGCGCGGTGCGGGCTATCCGGTGTCGCCTGATCAGACCACGGATTTCATCGCCTCTGTCGGGCTTTTGGGCCCGCGCGACATGACGGACATCTACCGGTCGGGCCGTGCGCTCTTTGCGATCCAGCCGGAGCGGGTGGCGGAATATGACGCGCTCTTTCGGGCAGTGTTTCTGGACCAGGTGATCCAGGCCCCCGCCGATGGCGACGACGAAGACGAACTCGACGCCTATGAGCCCCGGTCCGAGCACGTCGAGGTGGAGGCAGATACCGACGACAGCCCCATCGGGGCCGAACCAACCGGGGCCGAAAAACTGAGCCAGCGGCAGTTGAGCCGAGGCGGATCCGAGGCGCTGCACCGGTTGCTGCGCGAAGGCGCGCGCGCTTTGCCCCGACGGATGTCCTATCGGCGGCGGCGGGCAAAGAACGGCGATAGGATGGACATGCGGCGCACGCTGCGCGAGGCCGCGAAACGCGACGGCGAGGTGATCCGCCTGCTGCAGACACGGCGGGTGATGCGGCAGCGTCGGGTTGTGGTGCTGATTGATGTCTCGGGCTCGATGAAGGAGCGATCAGAGGACCTTTTGCGTCTGGCCCATGCGGTGGTGCAGACGGCGGATCGCGCCGAGGTGTTCACGCTGGGCACGCGTCTGACACGGATCACGCAGTCGCTCAAACCGGATGACCCGGCGCAGGCACTGTCCCGCGCCAGTCAGGCAATCGCGGATTTTGACGGCGGCACACGGATCGGCGACGCGCTCGGGGCCTATCTGGCGGTACCGCGGTACGCCGGGTTTGCCCGAGGGGCTGCCGTGATCGTGCTGTCGGACGGGCTGGAGCGGGGAGATCCGGCGGCCATGATCGACGCTGTGCGCCGTCTGTCGCGCACGGCCTGGCGGGTGGATTGGCTGACCCCGCTGGCCGCTGATCCCGACTACCTGCCACGGACCGAGGGGCTGAGCGCGGTGCTGCCGGTGCTCGATCATCTTGGTGATGGCGACAGCATCGCCGCGGTCACGGATCATATCCTCACCATGGCGAGGCTCTGATGATTGACGCGCACCATCATATCTGGCTGCAACAGGATCTGCCGTGGCTCATGGGCCCGGAACAGCCGCGCATCTTTGGCCCCTACCGGGCGATCATGCGCGACTACACCACGCGCGAGTTTCTGGCGGATCTGGCGGGGACCGGTATCACCAAATCCGTCTACGTACAGGCCAACTGGGCACCAGACCGGTTCGAGGATGAGGTCGCATGGGTGCAGGCGCAGGCAGAGGCCCATGGCACGATTGAGGGGATCGTTGGCTACGCGGATTTCACCGGCGATGACGTGCGCCCACAGCTGGACCGGCTGAGGAAATACCCTTTGATGCGGGGCATCCGGCAACAGTTTCACTGGCACGAGAACCCGCTCTACCGCTTTGCGCAGGACCCGGATCTGTGCCGCAATCCGGCCGTACAAAGAAACGTGGCCAGGCTGGCCGACTATGGCTGGAGCTTTGATCTGCAGGTCTTTGCGGGGCAGATGGCGGGCGCGGCTGAACTGGCACAGGCCTGCCCCGGGGTGACGTTCATCCTGCAACACGCCGGGATGAAAGAAGACACCTCGGACGCCGGGCACGAGCTTTGGACGGAGGGCATGAAACGGCTCGCGGCCTGTCCCAATGTTGTCAGCAAGCTGTCGGCCTTTGGCACATTTATCCACCGCAATGACCGGGCATTCATCGCGCAGATGGTGCCGGACACTGTCGCGATCTTTGGCGCGGACCGCTGCCTTTATGGCTCGAACTATCCGATCGAAAAGCTCTGGACCAGCTACCTTGAGCTTTTCAACGCCTTTCAGGACGCCACACGGGATCTGCCCGACGCTCAGAGATCGGCGATTTTCCATGATACCGCAGCCCGCGTGTACCGGCTGTGACGCACTTAAGGGAGTAAGACAATGGCTTTGCAAATTCACGTGCTCGACTACGGCGACATCGAGCTGGAGACGAGTTTTCTGGTGCTGGGTCACGAATGCGGCCGCACACGCCGGGTGCCTGTCTACGGGTTCCTGATCACCGGCGGCGAATACCCGGTGCTGGTGGATACAGGCTACCGCGACAACGCCATCATGGAGAGCCTCGGCATGCGGGGGCTGCAGTTTCACGACAACATGATGGAACAGCAGCTGGGCAGACACGGGCTGAAGCTGGGCGACATCCGCTATATCCTGCATACCCATCTGCACATTGATCATGCAGGCCAGGACGACAAGTTCCCCATGAATACCACTGTCGTTCTGAACCGGCGTGAGATGGAGTTCAGCGTGTCGGGCATCATGTTCCCGCAGTATCCAAAGCCCGACATCAAGCATCTGGTGGACCGGATCTACGAGCCTGAAGCGATCCGGTTCCTGGATCTCGATATCACCACCGCAGAGGAAATCATTCCCGGTGTCTGGTGCGAATACGCAGGCGCCCACACCGAAGGATCCATGAACGTCGTGGTCGAGACAGCCGAGGGGCTCGCCTGCATTTGCGGTGACGTGATCTATGACTTCAATGATCAGATCGTGAACCACGTCTATACAAACAACTGGATGGAGCCGCGCGTCACCGGCAACCATTCCCAATCCAAACGGGAGGAGAAGGGGGCGATCAAGAAGCTGCTGAACAACTATACCTTCCTTTTGCCCATCCATGACAAACCGGCAAAGATCGAGCGGCAGCGCGTCGTCGGGCGGTTAGGGATGCAGGTGCCCGGGCCGATGACCGAAACACTGCCGGACCGGCACTGGTTTCCGGCATAACAATTGCGTGTCAAGGTAGCTGCCCGCATATCAACAGGCTCCAGCCGATGGAAAGGCCCAGCCATGACCGATGATGTTCGCGCGCAATATGCCACGAATAGCAACCTGACAAAGCGCGCCAACTTGCATGTCGCCTACAGCCGCGTCGGGTGGTTTGACTGGTTGGCCCGGCGCATGGCGCTGCCGGAGGGGGCGGCCGTGCTTGATGTTGGCTGCGGACCGGGCTGGATGTGGCGGCGTATGGGGGCATCGCTGGCCCCGGGGTTGCGGCTGACGCTGCTCGATACCTCTTCGGCTATGGTGAAAGAAGCGCAGGCAGCGCTTGCGGCCGAGACACATTGGGGCAGCGTTGAGGGTGTCGAGGGCGATGCATTGGATCTGCCTTTCGCGGCGGAGAGCTTCGATGCGGTGGTGATGATGCACATGCTCTACCACGTGCCCGATATTCCCGCCGCGTTGGCTGAGGCCGCCCGTGTCTTGCGCCGGGGCGGGCGGATCTATACCACCACCAACACCTGCGAGAACCTCGTTGAGCTGACCGAGATGACAGGCACGGTTTTTGGCGTCGAGCCCTACGATATCGCTGCAATGATCTTTTCGCTCGATGATGCAGAGCGATTGCTTGCGCGCGATTTCGAGGCCGTGACACGGCACGATCTGCAGGAGGCGTATCGCTGCGATGATGCGGATATCATCCTCGATTTTCTGTTGTCGATGCCACCAGCCAATGCGGGCACGCCCGAGCAGAAGTCGGCCCTGCGCGCGCTGGTCGAGACACGCCTTGAGAGCGCCGGTGGTGTGATCGCGGCGTCCAAGCAAACCGGACTGGTTGCTGCGATCAAACCGGCAAACGATCCTCTTTCCGACGGAGACGTGCGATGACACATACCGCATTGGCTGATGCGTTTCACACGCTGATCGACGTGAACGCACCGCTGCACCATCTTGGCAGCGGTTTTACGTTCACCGAAGGGCCGATTTGGCACCCCGAAGAGCAGATGCTGCTGTTTTCGGATATGCCCGGGGATGTGCGCCGCTGCTACCGCCCCGGCCAAGGGGTATCAGAGGTGCAGCGTCCCACGCACAAGGCCAACGGCATGACCTATGATGCGGATCTCCACCTGCTGGTCTGCGAACATGCTACCTCCTCCGTGGTGCGCCTCCGCACCGATGGCACGCGCGAGACGCTGTGCACACATTTCGAGGGTAAGGAACTCAACAGCCCCAATGACATTGTTGTCGGGGCGGACGGCAGCATCTACTTCACGGATCCGACCTATGGCCGGATGGAACACTTCGGCGTGCCCCGCCCGCTGGAACAGGGGTTTCAGGGGGTTTACCGACTGCCACCGGCGCATACTCCGGGCGATGAGCCGGAGCTTGTGGTTGAACGCAGCCTGTTTTCGCAACCGAACGGGCTGTGCTTTTCGCCTTGCGGAAAGTGGATGTGGGTCAACGATACCGAACAAGCCAATATCCGCATGTTCGACGTGGCCGCAGACGGGCGTCTGACCCACGGTCGTGTCTTTGCCGGCGGGATCGCGGATGATGCGCTGGCCGGGGTGCCTGACGGCATGAAGGCGGATAAGGACGGGAATGTCTGGGTGACGGCGCCCGGCGGCATCTGGGTCTATTCCTTCGAAGGGCAGTTGCTGGGCAAGGTGCGCTGCCCTGAACTGGTAGCCAATATGCACTGGGGCGGGCCGGATTGGTCCACGCTCTACATCTGCGCGACCACATCGCTCTATGCGCTCGACACCAAAACCCGAGGGCGCGAGGAACCTTTCATGCGCGGTATCACACACACTCCGGCCGCGCCGGTGGTGCGGTCTCAGGGAACAGTATCCATGACCAATGACCTGCTGATACAGGATCGCCTTGATTTCCGGATTGATCCTGCCCGTACCGCGATGCTTCTCCAGGATCTGCAGAACGACGTTATGATCGACGGCGGGGCGTTTGCCGCGACCGGCTCGCCCGATCATGCGCGCCAGCAAAACGTGGTGACCAATGCCCGCAGGCTGGCCGATGCACTGCGTGGACGGGGCGGGATGATCATTCACGTCTGGATGGTGCTGGAGCCTGGCGCGCCCTATCTGTGTCAGCACGCGGAATTGCAGCGGGGCTTGAAGGACAACAAGGCTCTTGTGCGCGGCACATGGGGGGTGGCGCCCGCTGCCGGGCTGGAGCCGCAGGCAGGGGATCTGGTGGTCGAGAAAATGAGCATGAGCGCCTGGGAAACCTCCCGCCTGGACGCATATCTCAGCCATGGCGGGCGCGATACGATCATCAATACCGGTAGCTGGACCAACATGAGTGTTGAGCATACGGCGCGGACCGGTGCGGACAAAGGATACCGGATGATCGTCCCGGAAGATGCCTGCTCCACCATGAACGCTGACTGGCACCGGGCGTCAATCAACTACGCCATGCAGAATGTCGCCACTGTCACCCGGACGGACGCGGTGATCGCCGCGCTGAGCTGAACGCAGCGGGCCGAACCCGGGCAGATGCCCGCAGTCTTCGGTCAAATGCGAAAGTGCTCCTTGCGATAGGCCCTTCGCGGCGACGGCGCCGTGGCGATCATCAAGAGCACAGGTGAAGAGGACGGAAGACGGCTTCTTCGCTCTCGATACTGTCACAAGGCGTTTCAGCCAGCGCGCCGCACGTTGCATTCAACGCGAAAAGGCACTGGTCTCTCATTTTCGGGCTATCAGTTCATTCCCAGACTGCCTCGGTTTCGGTACGGAACAAGACCATACGTCGGATCTTTGTTGCGACCAGTACAGCCGTGGCAGCCGTGCATCTCTCACATACCGGGATAACCTGATCGTCCAACCGCGACCCGGCCACTGCATGCAGTGGGCTTGGAGGACCTCGGCGATCTGGCGGACAGGGCCTGACTGTCTCCGTTTGGTTGGCTGCCAACCCCTGGGGAAATTCTCAGGGCGTGCTGTCTGTCCCCAAGCCATTTCGCAAGGCGGTCCGCCGTGTCTCAAGGTGGTCCCGCATGGCAACGCGAGCCGCCTCCGCATGACCGGCCTCTATCGCGTCAACCACTGTGGTGTGCTCATTGTGGGTGACCTGGAGCGAGGTCTCCGTTCGACCCCTGGCCCGAAGCTGAACCCAGGACGGATTGGACCTGATCCTGTCCAGCATCGCGTATGCGGTCAGCAGCGGGCGGTTCCGGGCACATTGCGCAATCAGCCGGTGCAGCGATCCGTCCCAGAGTTCCATGGCCTGAGCATCGGTGGCCTCCCATTGCCGGCGGACCAGTATCCGCAACCGCGTCACCTCATCTGGCAGCACCCGTTGAGCGCACAAAGCCGCCAGTTCCGGTTCAATGCAAAGCCGCGCCTCCATGACTTCCAGCGCGTTGGTCTCGCCCGTGATCTTGGCCGCAAGATCGCCCATCGGATCCGTGGGCTGGCCCACAAAAGTGCCCTTGCCTTGCTTGCGCCAGACGAGGCCCTCGGTCTCCAGCGCGTCGAGAGCTTGCCGCACAAAACGTCGCCCGACCCCGAAACGGTCCACCAAAGCGCGCTCCGTCGGCAGCTTGCCGCCGGATCCCAGATCTCCGGACTGGATCAACTCAAGCAGGCGTTCGCGCACCTGTTGCTGAGGGCCTTTGGGCTGGATGAGATTCATGTCGGTTCCCGTATCTTCGGACGCTTGCAGGGTTCTTAGAGCAAGGGCTCCGCCCTAATGTTCAAACTCGACCGCATGGGACCGGCTGAGCCGCCCCGCTGCTTTCCGGTCTGCTTCGGCGCGGGCGATATCGGCATCAATTCCCGCGCGGGTCGGCAAACCCGAAAACCGCTCGGCCGTGGGCATGCTCTTGGCAAAGTGCACGTATCGCTCCTGCGCCACCTCCCACAGGCGCGCCAGTTCGCCGAGCGGATCCGCATGATCATCCGCCCGCAGATCAAGCCAAGGGTGGGACTGTCCGCGGTGGATCACAAGGCCCGCGGCCTGACGTCCGCGCTTGTCTCCGCCCGCGGCTTCGCCGGACTGCATCGCCTTGATCAAACGCGCTGCAAATGGCAGATCCGCGCCTTTTGAGTAAGCCTCGGATACGGCCTCAAGCACGCCTGCGCCTGCCAGCATATTGCCCGCAACCGAATGATCGTCGCCGATCAGATGACCGGCCCAGTCCACGCAGTCAGACCCGGTGTAGGCAGCAAACCGGCCGTCCCTATCCATCATGTGAGCCTGCCGGATCGCGCGCCCGTCATCGCGCGCAACCAGATCATCAAGCACCGCCTCCGCGGCCTCGCCCGCCATCATGCGCGCACGGCCTTCGGTGCCCCAGATCGGGTTGCAAAACGCCTGACTGGCGACGGCGACCTTGTTCGAGACAAAGGGCACAACGGCACCGCAGGCAAAGAACTTGCTGGCGACAATCAGACCGATGCTGCCATCCGCTTCCCGGGCAATCAGCGAAAAGGTCATCGGCCCACCGCATAGGCTTGCATCAAACGGGGGGTGGCTGCCGCGCGCAGGATGCCGCCCGGCTCGCGCAGGGCCGCCGTCAGACGCCCCACCGTCCAAGGGTCCGCCACGGTCACACGGTGCCCGCGGGCCCGCAGATCCTCTATCAGATCGCTGCCGATATCAGCTTCGATCATCATCTCACCTGTCTTGACCTCTCTGGGAAAGAATGAACTCTGGAAGTGCATGGAGTGAAACAGCGGTTGGTCCATGCCTTCCTGCAAGCCCGTGCCAAAATGGACAAACCGCAAGAACCAGATCAGTTGCCACTGGTCCTGCTGGTCACCGCCCGGCGTGCCGAACACCAGCTGCGTCCCGTCCTTTTCGGCGTAACTGGGCGTGAGCGTCGTGCGCGGTCGGCTTTTGGGAGCGAGCGATGTGGGCAGGCCCTTCTCCAGCCAGTACATCTGCGCCCGGGAGTTCAGCGCAAACCCGAGACCGGGAATGACCGGGTTGCTCTGGAGCCAGCCGCCCGATGGCGTCACCGCCACCATGTTGCCCCAGCGATCAATGACATCCAGATGCACCGTATCGCCGCGTTTCTCCGTCAGATGTGACATCGTGGGTTCCTGGGCGGCCACGTCACCGACGTTGAAATCACGTTGCGCGCGCTGGATGTAGGCCTCCGCTTGCCGCTCGAACCCCGGCACCCGCCCGGGGCGCTGCGCCATGGAGGCCTCAGACCCGATCAGCTTGCGGCGCTCGGCGTTGTAGTCGTCGCTCAGCAGCACATCCATCGGGATCTCGCTGAAATCGGGATCACCGTAATAGGCCTCCCGGTCTGCATAGGCGAGCTTCATGGCTTCGATCACCGTGTGCACGAACTCGGCCCCGTTGGGATCCATCGCACCCAGGTCGATCCCTTTCAGGATCGCCAGCGCCTGCAACATCACCGGCCCCTGAGACCAGGCCTGCGTCTTGTAAACGTGCCAGCCGTGGTAATCGTAGCTCAGCGGCACCTCAAAGCTCGCCCGCCAGTCCGCCATGTCGGAGGGTGCCAGAACGGCTGCATGTCTCGCCCCTGATACATCCATGACCTTGGCGTTGCTGAGGTAGTCGAAAATCGCTTCGGCCACGAAACCAGTGCGCCATGCGCGCCGTGCCGCGTCGATCTGTGCGGCGCGCGTGTCGCCAGTGGCGGAGGCCAGACGATCATACGTCGCCGCCAGATCAGGGTTTTTGAACAGCGCGTGCGGCTCGGGCGCTTGACCACCGGGTGTCCAGACCGCGGCGGACGTGGGCCATTCCGTATCAAAGAATTCCTGCAGCCCCGCGATGGTGTTGGCGACACGCGGCAGGATGGGATGCCCGTCGCGGGCGTAGTCGATGGCCGGTTGCATCACCTGCCGCAGGCTCATCGTGCCGTGATCGCGCAGCATCAGCATCCAGCCGTCGAACGCCCCTGGCACAACGGTCGCAAGCAGCCCCGAGCCCGGTATCAGGGTTAGACCCTGCTGGGTGTAATGCTCGATCGTTGCGGCCTCTGGCGCCACGCCCTGGGCACAGAGCACCTCGACCTCGCCCGTCCTGGCTGAGTAGAAAATCGCGGGCATGTCCCCTGCGGGCCCGTTCAGATGCGGTTCCACCACCTGAAGTGTCAGCCCCATCGCCACAGCCGCGTCAAAGGCGTTGCCGCCTTTCTCAAGGATGCTCATCCCCACCGCCGATGCGATCCAATGGGTCGAGGTTGCGACGCCAAAGGTGCCTCTGATCTCGGGGCGGGTTGTGAAATCGGACATACAGTCTCCGGATCAGTGTTCGCGCGGATCGAGCGCGTCGCGCAGACCGTCGCCCAAAAGGTTAAAGCCCAGCACCACGAAGAAGATCGACAACCCGGGCCACATCGCCATCCAGGGAGCCTGATTGAGGAAATTCTTTGCGGTATTCAGCATCGACCCCCAGCTGGGCGCGGGCGGTTGCTGGCCCAGCCCCAGAAACGACAGGGACGCTTCGGCAATGATGGCCGTCGCGATTGTCAGCGTCGCCTGCACGAGGATGGGGGGCAGCACATTGGGAAAGATGTAGCGCGACAGGATCTTGGGCGTCGGCAGGCCAACCGCCTGAGCGCTTTCGACATAGTCCTCCGCCTTGATGCTCAGAACCTGACCCCGGGTGAGCCGGACGAAGATCGGCGTTGCCGAGATCCCGATGGCGATCATGGCGTTGCTGAGGGACGGCCCCAGAAACGCTGCCAATGCAATGGCGAGGATCAGGAAGGGCACGGCGAGAAGCGCCTCGGTGCAGCGCGAGATAACCGCATCGGTCCAGCCACCGAAATAGCCCGCGAGGATGCCAAGGGGCACGCCGAACACAACCGCGATGCCAACAGAGACAACGCCCGCCAGCAAGGACGCCTGTGCCCCCCAGATCAACCGGGCCATCACATCGCGCCCAATCTCATCGGTGCCCATCCAATGCGCCCAGCTTGGTGCCTTGCGCACAGCACCCCAATCTGTTGCCGCGGGATCGGGGATCGGCAACAACGGGGCCGCCAGCGCCATGAGGATGAAAAAGATCACGAGCACGCCGCCGACCATCGCGCTTTTGTGGCTGCGGAATTTTTTCCACACGCGGTTCTCGGGGCGAGCTTCGGACATGGGGTCAGCGGGCAGGGGCGCCGTGGGTGCGGTCCGGCTCATGTCAGTGCCCCCGCAGACGCGGGTTAAGAACGAAATACATCGCATCCGCAAAGAGGTTCATAAAGATGAAGCCCACAGCCGTCACCAGCACGATGCCCTGCACCACGGCGTAATCGCGGTTGAAGACCGCATCGACGACCAGCTTGCCAAAGCCGGGGATGGTAAAGATCTGCTCGGTCAGGACGGCGCCCGCCACCAGCTCACCGAACAAGAGTGCCGTCAGCGTCACGATGGGGGTGAGCGCGTTACGCAGCGCGTGTTTGAGGATGACGACGCGCTCGGTCAGCCCCTTGGCGCGCGCCGTGCGCACATAGTCCGCGCTGAGCACACCGATCATCGAGGACCGTGTGTGCCGCATCAATGTCGCGGCCAGCGCTGTGCCCAGAACAAAGGACGGCATCAGCATGGTTCGGATTGATTGCCACAAATCCTCGGATGGCGGCACATAGCCCGAAGCGGGCAGCAACTGCCATTTCACCGACACCAGCAGGATCAGCATGATCCCGAGCCAGAAATTGGGGATCGACAGCCCCGAGAGGGCCACGACATTGGCGATGTAATCGGTGGCCGTGCCCTTCTTGGCCGCCGACAGGATGCCCGCAGGGATGCCGATCACAAGGGCAAAGACCATCGACATCAGCGCGAGTTGAATGGTCACGGGCAGCTTTTGCGCCATCAACTCCGTCACCGGCTGATTGGTCCGCAGCGAGACGCCCAGATCACCTTGCAGGGCATTCCCGACCCAGGCCAGATACTGCACCGGGATCGGATCGTTCAGGCGGTATTTCTCGCGCAAGGCCTCCAGAACCGCCGGATCACGCTCTTCCCCCGCCAAGACCAGAAGGGGATCGCCCGGCAGCAGATGTTGCAGCCCGAAGACCATGATCGAGATGATCACGACCGTCGGAATGGCAATCAGGATACGTCGGAGCAGGAATGCAAGCATGTCACAGCCTCAGCATTAAAGCGCCCGCGCCACCCTGAAAGGCAGCGCAGGCAGGAAAGGTCACTCTTCCCAGGTCACGTTTTCAAGGCGGATCATGCCATCGGGATAGGGGGTGAAGCCCTTCATGTTGTTGCTGTAGGCCCAGATCCAGTTGACGTGGTACAGGAACACGCGGTTCAGATCGTCCAGCATGATGGTCATGGCTTCATCGTAGAGCGCCTTGCGCTCTTCCGTGCTGCCCGCCACGCGGGCCGCATCCATCAACTCGTCCATCTTCGGGTTGGCGTATTTGGAATCGTTGATGCCGCCATTTGTCGTCACGAACTGGTGGTTGTTTCCGTCGGGGTCAACGCGGCCCGACCAGCCGATCTGGCTCGCCGTATAGTCACCGGCGGATTGGTCCGCCAGCAGCGTCGCAAACTCCTTGGAGGTCAGCTTGATGTCGATCCCGGCCTCGGCGGCCATGGCCTGCACGACCTGCATCACGGCCAGCGGTTCGGTGGAATTGGGCACCTGAACCTCCAACTCCAACCCATCGGGAAAGCCAGCCTCGGCCAGCAGGGCCTTTGACTTGTCGATGTCGCGCGCCTCAAGGGGCAGGGACTGGTTGTACCAGGGCGATGTCGATGGGAAGGACTGATTGCCCGGTGCAAATGCCCCCTCGAAAACGACCTGGTTCAGCGCCTCGCGATCTACCGCATAGCTCAGCGCCTGACGCAGACGTTTGTCATTGCCCCAGGGGTTGTCGCCACGCGGGCCGTTGTTGATGTTGAAGGTGATCGCCTGATAGCCGAGCGAGACGGCACTATCGACAACGATGCTGCTGTCGTCATTTGCCTGTGCCAGGTCGGTCGCATTCAGGCGTTCCAGCATGTCGATATCGCCCGCCTGCAGGTTCGCCAGACGCACGGTCGTGTCGGGGATCGGCAGGAAGGTGACGCTGTCAAAGTGGATTGCCTCGGCGTTCCAATAGTCATCGAATTTGGTCAAGACGATCTTATCCTGCGCCACGCGCTCGGTGAAGCTGAATGCGCCGGAGCAGACCGGGTTCAGGCCGAAATCATCTCCCGCAGCCGCGGCAGCGGTGGGTGAGACCATCATGCCAGCGCGGTCTGCCAGCTGCGCCATCAGAGTGGCATCCGGACCTGCGAGGGTCAGCACAATCTCATGCTCACCGGTGACTTCGGTCCCGGTGATCGAGGCCAGCTCCGACTTGCGCCGGGACGTCTCCAGCGTTTGCGAGCGTTCGATATTGGCGGCGACGGCCTCGGCGTTGAAGGGCGTGCCATCGTGGAAGACGACGCCTTCACGCAGCTGCATCGTGATCGCGGTGCCGTCGTCAGAGGTAGTCCAGGACGTGGCCAGCTGTGGGATGATTTCAAGGTCGGGCGTGATGTCGACCAGCTTGTCGCAGAGCGAGGCATAGACAATCCGCCCGACAAATGTGCGCGACTGGTCGGGGTCCAGCACGTCGGCGTCCGATTGCAAAGCGATGCGCAAATCCTTGGCAAACGCCGGGCTCGCGGTGAGCGCGGTTGCGCCAACCAGCGCGGTGATCACGGCCTTTTTCATATATGACATGGTCTATCCTCTCTGTTCATGGGTCGTCTTGGTGTGTTTTATGCGTGACGGTGCCACCTTCTGTCGCCGCGCGGTAAAGCGCGAAACGTGCCTCGGCAGTCTTTGATTTCCGGGGTGCGGTCTGGGGGAGATGTGGGCGCTGCAGGGTCTCCGCGAAATGACAGGCCACTTGATGAGAGCCGTCCTGCGCTGCTGCCAGTTGCGGCGTCTTGGTTTTGCAGAGATCCTGAGCGTGCGGGCACCGCGTATGAAACCGGCAGCCCGGTGGCGGATCCGAGGGGCTGGGCATTTCGCCGTGCACCGTGGCGCTATGATCTGTGACTGGTCCGTCCATCGACGGGATCGCAGCCAAGAGCGCCTGGGTGTAGGGATGCTTGGGGTCGGTAAAGACCTGCTCCGTCGCACCAATTTCGACGATCCGGCCCAAATACATCACAGCCACGCGGTCGCTCATATGCCGGATCACGCCCAGATCATGCGCGATGATCACCAGTGTCAGCCCAAGATCACGGGACAGGTCGCCCAAGAGGTTAATCACCTGCGCCTGCACCGAGACGTCCAGGGCGGACACCGGCTCATCCCCGATGATCAGTTTCGGCCCCGACGCCAGCGCGCGGGCGATGCCGATGCGTTGCCGCTGACCTCCGCTGAATTCATGCGGATACCTGTCGGCGTGTTCCGCGCGCAGTCCCACCTGACGCAACAATTGCGCCACCCGGTCGCGACGCTCCTGCACCGATAGCTCAGGGGCATGGATTTCCAGCGGTTCGGCCACCAGCCGCGCCACCGTCATACGCGGGTTGAGAGAGGAGAAGGGGTCCTGGAAAATAAACTGCATATCGCGGCGCAGGGTGCGGAGTTCCGCCCCCTGGATTGCACTGACCTGCCGTCCGTCAAAGAGCACATCCCCTGAGGTCGGCGTCAGCAACCGCATCAATACCCGGGCAAGCGTGGATTTCCCGCAGCCACTCTCACCCACGATCGCAAAGGTTTCGCCGCGCCGCACCTCAAGAGACACGCCCGCCACGGCCTGTATCACCGGTCCGCGAGACATCCAGCCAGCGTCGGTTCCGAAGTATTTCACCACATCAATCGCTTCGAGGATGACGTCCTGTTTCACCCGGTCACCTCGACGCTGTCCTCAAGAGGGGCGAAATGGCATGCGACGTCATGCTGCGGCGCAATCTCGGACAGCGGCGGTCGCTGGGCACATATCCCGGCGGCAAAGGCACAGCGGGTGCGAAACCGGCAGCCTTCGGGCATGTTGGCGATCGTAGGCACGGTGCCGGGGACGATGGCCAGTCGCTCACCCGGGCGGTCGAGCCCGGGCATCGCGCTCATCAGGCCAATCGTGTAGGGGTGCTGCGGGTTGTCGAACACCTCTCTGACAGGGCCTTGCTCAACCACTTGACCACCGTACATCACGGCGACACGGTCTGCGATTTCCGCAACGACACCAAGGTCATGGGTGATCATGATGGTGCTCATCCCCGTCGTGTCGCGCAGGTCCCGGATCAGATCGAGGATTTGCGCCTGGATGGTCACATCGAGCGCGGTCGTCGGTTCATCTGCGATCAGAACCTGGGGATCATTGGCCAGCGCCATCGCGATCATGACCCGCTGCCGCATACCACCGGACAATTGGTGCGGATACTCAAAGAGCCGCTGTGAGGGATTGGCAATGCCGACACGCTGCAGCATCTCCTCCGCGCGGGAGAGCGCCTCCCTGCGCAGAACACCGCTGTGCCGAATGATTGTCTCGCATATCTGATCACCGATGCGAAAGGCCGGATTGAGCGAGGTCATCGGTTCCTGAAAGACCATAGCGACGCGGCTGCCGCGCATCGCACGCGGTAGCGTATCGTGCCTCAGATCGACTTCTTTGTCACCAACCTTCAGATTTCCCGATGAAATTATGGATGAGTCCGGCGGAAGCAACCCCATCAGCGCCATTACCGTGACGCTTTTCCCGCAGCCGGATTCACCGACGACACAAAGCACCTCACCGGACTTTGCCGAGAGCGAGACATCATCGACAACGTCATTCGGCTGCCCGCGGAAACGCAGGGAAAGGCCCGCCAATTCCATGGCGCAGGAGCCCGGCGGCTCTTGCGGGCTTATCTGCAGGTCTTTCGCATCCTTCGGCAAATCGCTGTCCTATGACCTCTGAACGTACAAATACGAACCAATTTCAAATTGGTATCGGATCGAATCCACATTAGCGTGTCAACAGAAAACCTGGTGTGAGCGATCATGCAGATGACTGTTTGTGCGTTTGGATGTGGCGATAGGCACTCTCGGTCTTCTGTCATGCGATGGATTGTGTACCCCTCCGGGACGCTGAGGCGCCACCGCGGATTTGATTGCCAACAGCAAGCGTCCGAGCGACTTTTCGTTCAGCACAACGGACACCGGAAACTTGGAGGTTACTTGCCAGTATCCCGCGTCTTCTCCTCAGCCGATTACATCGTGGACGGTGCTGAACCGGCACGCGCGGTCGGTCCATGACGAGGCGTTTTGCTCATCGGTCCGGTAGCTTTTGGACAAGCCTTCCGGGAAAAGGGTGAATCTGGCTGCGGTCAAACCCGCCCGCACATCAACGGTCGACTGCTGATTTTGATCGATTGCGCAAGAAGAACGGTAAAATCGAATAATGCCGAGGCAGGGAGATCGTGGGAAAATACATCTCAAAAGCCTTGCAGGTAATGCTGGGGAGGTCACGGCGAACCACTTTATTGAAGCGCAGGTGAATGCTAAAGATCCGAGGTTTGCTGCGTACCTCGTGCGGTACCACTTGGGCGCCGTGCCGTCGGGCAGCGCTTCGGCAGCCGGAATACCTGCCAAAGCTCTTGAGCCAATGTTGACCGTTATTCACCTGTGCCAGCCGCTGGGCGGTTCAACGCGCACTCGATCATCGTCATCCATCTGACGTTCGCTCATCTTTATCTGTCGTTCAGGGCAGCGTGACATTCGTGAATGGTTCATGGCGTGTTCAAGTGTTGCGAGCTAACGATCGCATATGGCTGTAAGGATACTTATGTTGAGTATCTAACGGTTATCAAATGTGACGCGACCGTCACTTTGGGTGCTGCACTGAATGCCTTATCACTTTCACAGCCTTTGGGCGCTTGCCCATACGCTAAGAAAATACTGCTGTCTGACGGCATGCGGTCTTGGACGTGACGCCAGGCGGACGCGGTAGTTTTGTGCCGCTGATGCGGTTTTTGGACGTAGTTTACGGCGAGGATTGCATATTACCCAAGTTGCGGCAGTGTGTGGCCTTTGTTCAATTATGCAGTCAATCGTCCGGTGGATGTGCTTGCCGCACCATTGGCAGAAACAAGCCGTCTCGGGCACCGGCGGACATTATTTCGCCCACGCTCACAGGGTTGGCACCGATCCAAGCCGACATCGAACTGTCTTTCAAGGCAGGTTTGTCTGCCGGAAACCTTTGGAAGACCTGGCATGTTTGTGTCTGTTTCACGTCCTCTAGCGCTGTCGAGAAACGAAACTTCGACCCGGTGTCCAACGTTATCACAATGCACAGGCACTCATTGCTTCAATCAGTTTTGCATGGTGCAGACTGCACACATCTGTGCAGTGTTTGACCTTCTGTTCGGAAAAATAGTGTTCCCGGTCGAGAATATTCACCGTCCCGATCACCTGGTCTTGCAGAACGGGGATATTGAGCGCGGACCGGCATCCCAGGCTTTCAATCAGATCATGATCCGGAAAATAGATCGCAAACTCCGCAACTGTATTTGCAACAAACATCTCGCCGCGACCGATGACCTGATCCGTCCAGGCGCCCTGCGCCATCGGCTTGGTGCCCGAGACCGGGTAGACCTCGGGATGGGATGAATAGACGCGTCGGGCCAGCCCAGCAGTCCGGTCCAGTACCGTTACCGTGAAGAGCCGCCCCGCGGTTTGGGCGTGTACCGCACGAAAGCTGTCATCAGAAGGCGGCGGCTGGATCACTCCTTCGTCACCAGACGGTAAAAAACATAGTCCGATGTCGCGCCGTTGACGAAGCCTTTGATGGTGTCGCGCATCGCGACCTGCTTGATCGCCTGAAACATGATCACGAACGGCGCCTTTGCCTGCGTTTCTTGCTGCAGTTCCAGATACATCTCAAGACGTGTGTCTGCATCCTGTTCGCCGAGAGCCGCCATCGTCTTGGCGTTCATCTCAGCCGGGGGCATCCACGCATTGCGCCATGTGGTGGTGGAGGCGTATTTGTGGTCCGCGTTATCCTTGTTGAACGCAAAGGCCTTGGCGTTGGAGTGCGGGTCCATGAAATCTGGCCCCCAGTACAGCAGCATCGCCTCATGCGTCCGTGCGCGGTATTTGGTGATGACCTGCGCGCCGGTGCCCGCAACAATCTCAAGGTTGATGCCGCCTTCGGCGAAAGAAGCCTGGATCGCCTGCGCCATTTCCACGAATGTCGGGGCGGAGATCACGTCCATGGTCACGTTGATTGGTGTCTCGACACCCGCATCGGCCAGAATTTTTCTTGCTTTTTCCGGGTCGTAGCCAAAGGGTGTATCGGTCAAGGCACCCGGGAACCCGTCGGGCCAGAAGGCCTGATGCACTTTCATCTGACCTTTGAGCATCCCGTCCGCCATGCCCTCGTAGTCGACCAGATAGCGCGCGGCTTCCCACACGGCCGGGTTGGTCAGGCTGTCGACTTTCTGGTTGAACGAAACCCAATGGACAGCGGCTTGAGGATAGGTCTCGACCCGAACGCCATCTGCGCCTTCAAGCCCCGCGATCTGACCGGGATCGAGGTTCTTGGCCATGTCGATGTCACCGGCTTGCAGCTGCAGGCGCTGCGTCGCACCTTCCGGGTTGTGCTGGATAATCACCCGCTCCATCGCGGGTCCGCCCAGGTAGTAATCCGGGTTGGCATCCAGCGCGAGGATATCGGCGGGCCGGTAGACGCCAAGACTGAACGGACCGGTGCCAGCGGAGTTCTTGTTCAGCCACGCGTGGCCCATGTCGCCATCGACCTCATTGGCCATGACCGTTTCCATATCGACGACGGAGGCAGGGCGCGCGGCAAGCACATTCAGCACGAAGGACGGCGCAAAGTCCCCGTCGTAGCGCACCGTTACGGTGTTTCCTTCCGCGGTGACCATCTCGGCGATATTTTCCGTGGTCCAGCCCAACTGCGTCAGGATGAAAGACGGTGCCTTGTCCAGCGCCACGACACGGCGCCAGGACCCCACCACATCCTCCCCTCGAAGCGGGTTGCCGGAATGAAAGGTGACGCCTTCGCGCAGCGTGAAGGTCACGGTCTTGGCCGTGGCATCAACGGTCCAGTCTGTCGCCAGAGCCGGGGCCAACACCGTTGTGTCCACCGCATCGTAACGCACCAGCGTGTCATAGGTGTTGGCCACATATTCGCCCGAGCTGAACTCATAGGCCGACGCGGGGTCAATCGTGACGATATCATCGATGTTCTGCGCGACCACCAGCATATTGGCCGGCGTCTCCGCCAATGCCGGCGCACATGCCAAGGCACTTGTCAGCAGGCCCGCGGCCAGAAAAGACTTGAAGCGATACATAACAATTCCCCCTCAGAGGCTCGGTTTCCAGGCGCCCTCAAACAGACGCTTGCAGCAGGTGCTGCGCGTAAGGATGTACCGCTTTCATAGCGTAAAGCGCCGCTACATCCATGACTTCAACGATTTCGCCGTCCTTCATCACGGCAAGACGGTCGCACATATGGCCCACCACGGACAGATCGTGCGAGACCATCAGATAGGTCAGCTTGTGTTCCTGCCGCAGATCCGCAAGCAGATTGAGAATTTCGGCCTGCACCGAGACATCAAGCGCCGATGTCGGCTCGTCCAGCAACAGCAGCTTGGGTTCCGGGGCCAGCGCCCGCGCAATCGCCACCCGTTGCCGCTGACCACCGGATAACTGGTGCGGATAGCGAAACCGAAACTTCTGGCCCAGCCCGACATCGTCGAGCAGTTTGACAACACGTGCGTCGATCTCCCGGAAGCCATGCAGAAACAGGGTTTCGCCCAGAACCTGATCGACCGAGTGACGCGGGTGCAGCGACGCATAGGGGTCCTGAAAGACCATCTGCACAGATTTGAAAAAGCTCTTGGGACGCTTTTTGGGAACCGGATCCTGTCGCACCTTGATCTCGCCGGACCACGTCGGGACCAGTCCGGTGATGGCGCGCAGGATCGTGGATTTGCCAGATCCGCTTTCCCCCACAAGGCCAAAGCTCTCGCCTTCCCCGACGGTGAACGTGGCATCTTTCACCGCATCTACGCGATCACGTGCACGACCGAACCAGACGTTCAGGTTGTCGATCTCCAGCATATTCATACACGGCCGCTCACGCTGGGGGTTTCGGACCACGCCGGATCGCGCCGCAAGACCTCAAGCCGCGCGCGCGGCGCATCAAGGCGGGGCAAGGAATTGAGCAATCCGCGGGTATAGGGATGTTGCGCCTCATGCAGCTTGTCAGCCGCACAAACCTCGACGATGCGGCCCGCATACATGATCAGGACCCGGTCACAGAAGTCCGCCACAAGGTTCAGGTCGTGACTGATAAAGATCAGCCCCATGCCGCGCTCCTTCACAAGCGCGTCCATGATGTCGAGCACCTGACGCTGAACCGAGACATCCAGGGCAGAGGTCGGCTCATCCGCGATCAGGATTTCAGGGTTCGGGATCAGCATCATCGCGATCATGATCCGTTGCCCCATGCCCCCCGACATCTCGTGCGGATAGGCGCGCATCACGCGGTCTGCATCGCGGATCGACACGGCGTTGAGCATCTCCACCGCCTTTGCATAGGCCCCGGATTTGGACACCTTGTTGTGCAGACGGTAGGCCTCCATGATCTGGTCGCCGATCGTTGTCACCGGGTTGAGGGAGAATTTCGGATCCTGCATCACCATGGAGATGCGCTGACCACGGACCGCGCGCATCTGCTTGTCAGTCTTTTTCAGCAGATCGACACCGCCAAGATTGATGTGATCGGCTTCGACGATGCCCGGCGGGCGGATCAACCGCAGGATCGCACGGCCCGTCATCGACTTGCCTGACCCGCTTTCACCTACGATGCCAAGCCGCTCGCGCCCAAGCGAAAAGGAAACGCCCCGCACCGCGTCAAAGACGCCTTGCCGGGTCGGGAACCTGACCCAGAGGTTTTCAATATCCAGCAGCTTGTCCATCACTCCCCCGCTTTCGGATCGAGGACATCGCGCAGCCCGTCACCGAGCAGGTTGAACGCCAGCGATACGGTAAAGATCGCAAGGCCGGGCATCGTCGCCACCCACCAGTGATCGAGGATAAAGCGCCGTCCTTCCGAGATCATCGCGCCCCATTCCGGCGATGGCGGCTGCGCGCCGAGGCCGAGGAAGCCCAGCCCGGCAGCGGCCAGGATGATGCCCGCCATGTCCAGCGTCACGCGCACGATCAGCGACGAGATACACAAAGGCCAGATATGCCGTGTGATGATCCTGAGGGCCCCTGCCCCTTGCAGGCGGATCGCGGCGATATAGTCGGAGGACCGGATGGTCAGCGTCTCCGCCCGCGCGATGCGCGCATAGGGGGGCCATGCCGTCAGTGAAATCGCCAGCACCGCATTCTCGATCCCCGCGCCCAAGGCGGCAACGAAGGCCAGCGCCAGAACCAGACGCGGAAACGCCAGAAAAATATCGGTGATCCGCATGAGCACCACGTCAATCCAGCCGCCCGCATAGCCCGACACGGTTCCCACAAGCAGCCCGACCACTGGCGCGATCAACGCGACCAACGCCACAATATAGAGCGTGATCCGCGCGCCGTAGATCAGGCGGGACAGGATGTCCCGACCCAGACTGTCGGTGCCAAAGACATGGCCTTCGGTGCCCAGAGGCAAGAGGCGGTTGCCGAGGTCCTGCACAAAGGGGTCGTGCGGCGACAGGATCGGTGCCGCAACAGCGATCAGGACCAAAGCCACGAGGATACCCAGGCCGATCATCGCCATGGTGTTGGAGCGGAACGACAACCACCCCTGATAAAGCGCCGAAAGCTTGGCATGGCGGCGCGAAGTCGGGGTATCGGTCAGCAACCACTCCCGCAGGGTCTGTTCAGCCATCTGAGGCGCCTCCTTCATCTCGCACGCGGGTCAAAGACCCGGTAGAGCAGGTCAGAGAAGATATTCAGCAAGATGAAAATCAGCCCCACAACAACGGTGCCGCCAAGAACGGCGTTCATATCCGCGCTGAGCAGCGCCGTGGTGATATAGCTGCCGATGCCGGGCCATGAAAAGATGATCTCCGTCAGCACGGAGCCTTCGAGCAGGTTGGCATAGCTCAACGCGATCACGGTGATCAGCTGCACCCGGATGTTCTTGAACGCGTGCTTCCAGACCACATCCCATTCCGACATGCCTTTCACGCGGGCTGTCGTGACGTATTCCGCACTCAGCTGTTCCAGCATGAACGACCGTGTCATCCGGCTGATGTAGGCCAGGGAGAAGTACCCCAGCAGCGAGGCGGGCAGGATGATGTGGCTGAACGCGTCTTTGAACACATCCCAGTTGCCATCGAGCAGCGCGTCCACAAGAATGAGGCCCGTAACGGACGGCACAACATCCACGTAAAAGATGCCCACCCTGCCCGGTCCGCCGACCCAGCCGAGGATCCCGTAAAAGATCAAAAGACCCATCAGGCCGAGCCAGAAGATCGGCATGGAGTAGCCGACAAGCGCCAGAACACGGGCGATCTGGTCGATCCATGACCCCTTGCGGACTGCCGCGACCACGCCCAGCGGCACACCCAGAAGGATGCCGATGATAATGCCGAGTGTCGCCAACTCCAATGTGGCGGGAAAAACACGTGCGATGTCTTCGGACACAGGCCGCGCATTCAGAAGCGAGGTGCCGAAATCCAGATGCAGCACGTCCCAGAGGTAATAGAGAAATTGCACGATCAGCGGTTTATCGAGGCCAAGCTCCAGAAAGACCGCGTCATAGGTGGATTGCGACGCCCGCTCGCCCACGATGGCCAGCACCGGATCAATCGGCATGACCCGGCCGATGATGAAGGTGATGAACAACAGCCCCAGCATCGTCACCGCGATGGAGCCGATGGTGAGCAGGGTTGTCTTGATCCAGGGTGGGAGGGACGCGCGCCCCTCCCCCTTATTATCGGTCAGCGCCACTTACTTGGTGACCTGCCAGTAGGCCGCAGATGTGACCGCCTGTCCCGTGGACCAGTTGGTCACATCGTCGCGCATAGCCGATTGCTCGATCTGCTGGAACATCACCACAAAGGGCGATGTCTCGCGGAACTGCGCCTGGATATCCAGATACATCTGCACCCGCGTATCCCGGTCGCCCTCGGTCACGGCAGCGGCTACCTTTTCGGTCAGACCGCCGGTATCCCAGCTGTTGCGCCACGCCAGCAGGCCGGTTGCATTCGCCTCATCCGAGTTGTCTGGATTGTAGGCGAATGTGCCCGCATTGGTCTGCGGGTCAGGATAGTCCGGGCCCCACGCACCAAGATAGATGTCCAGCTCGCGTGCACGATACCGGGCGAGGATTTGCTTGGATGTGCCGACGGTGATGTTGACCGTGATCCCGACCTGCGCCGCGGCGTTCTGAAACGACTGAGCGATCTCAATCCGTTCCTGCGCTTCACGGACACCGAGTTCCAGCTCAAGGCCGTCAACACCGGCCGCGGCCAGCAATTCCTTGGCCTTGTCGATGTCGTAAGAGAACGGGTTCTCGTCGGAGGCACCCAGATAGGTTGCGGGCAGGAAGTTCTGATGGATCGTGTACTGACCTTTGAGGAAGCTGTCGCGCATCCCTTCATAGTCAATCAGGTGCTTAAAGGCCTGGCGCACCTCGGGCTTGGACAGCTCAGGGTGCTTCTGGTTCAGCGCCAGATACATCAGACGGCCTTTCAGCTCATCCGCAATCTTCACACCCTCCGCCTCGGAGGCTCCCGCCACGTCCTCGGGGTTGAGGTTGCGCGCGATGTCGATGTCGCCGCGCTCCAGCAGCAGACGCTGCGACGCACTTTCCAGCACGTGACGCACGATCACCCGCTCCATCGCTGGCGCACCACCGTAGTAGTCGGGGTTTGACGACAAGGTCACCGCCTCGTTCGGCTTCCAGCTGTCCAGCTTGTAGGGGCCCGAGCCCGCCGAGTTGGTGCGCAACCAGGTGTTGCCCATATCGCCATCGACCTCATTGGCCATGACAGTCTCCTTGTCGACGACCGCGCCGATGGTCGCTGTCAGGCAGTTCAGCACGAAGGACGTTGCGTATTTCTTGTCCGTCGTGATCATCAGCTTGTTGCCGTCAGCCCGGATGGTCTCGGTCGCGTTCTCGGCTGTAAAGCCGAACTGCGTGAGGATAAACGCAGGGGTTTTGTTCAGGATAACAGCACGTTGCAAGGAAAACGCCGCATCCTCGGCCGTGACCGGATTGCCGGAATGGAACGTGACGCCTTCGCGCATGGTAAAGGTGATCGTCCTGCCGTCTTCCGAGACCTCCCAGCTCTCGGCAAGGTCCGGCTTGTAGCCCGCGTCCAGATCCATCGGGTCGAGGTTGACCAACCGGCTATAGACGTTGCGGCTGATATCGGAGCCCGCAAATTCGAAACTTTCCGCGGGATCAATCGTCGTCACATCGTCAATCCGGTGGGCGATGACCAGCATATTGTCCGGTGTCTCGGCATGGGCCGCAAAGGACGCCACGCTGACCGCAAGGCCAATCGCGGCGCTTGTCAGTAGTTTGCTAAATACATTCATCGTATACCTCTCATGTTGATTTTCGTTTTTTCTGGTCAATGGTCGTCACGACCCCCAGGTTTTTTCCAGCACGCGCAACCAGTTTCCGTGGCAGAGTTTCGTCATCAGCGCATGGTCATAGCCGTGCCGTGCCATCGCATGCCTCAATTCGTGCAGCCCTGCACAAGAGGTCAGCGCCTCCGGCACGATGGCGCCATCGTAATCCGAGCCAAATCCCACCCGGTCTTCGCCAAGATGTTCGATCATATGATCGAGATGTCTGAGCATCTGGTCCAAGGGCACATCCGGCAGCATCTTTCCGTCATCCCGCAGGAAGGCCACGGCAAAGTTCAGACCGACCATCCCGTCGCTTTCGCGGATGGCCGCCAGCTGCGCGTCGGTTAGGTTGCGTGAATGCGGGCAGATCGCGTGCACGTTGGAATGGGTAACCACCAGGGGTTTGGTCGAATACCGCGCGACATCCCAGAAGCCGGCCTCATTGAGATGCGACAGATCGAGCATGATGTTCATCTCAT
This sequence comes from uncultured Roseobacter sp., assembly GCF_947496515.1. Lineage (GTDB taxonomy): Bacteria > Pseudomonadota > Alphaproteobacteria > Rhodobacterales > Rhodobacteraceae > Roseobacter. Next base: position 135,527 of record NZ_CANMDB010000013.1, read on the forward strand.
CACAGCGCTTGACCAACCTCAGACCATGGTCCGTCAACCCGGGGCCAATGTCACCGGTGCTCGGGTAGCGAAACGGCACACCATGACCAAAGATCGTGGTGCGGCTCCAGACCGGCCCGATGGACCGCAGCCCCGATTGGTACAGGACATCCAGCGTGTGAAAATCTGGATCAATCGCCTCCGCACCTTCGATATGGAAGATCGCCGCGATCTTTCCCGCAAGGATCGTCTCGCGAATCTCCGCAGCGCGTCGGCAGACTGTCAGTGCCCCGCGCTTTTCCAGATCAAACAGAATGGCCGCCTGCGCCATCACGACCGGAAACGCGTCTTCCCAGTCAATCGGGTCCTGCAGAGGCAGGTCGTAGCTGTCCTTGGTCATCTCCTCGAACTTGAAGTCGAGGTCCATTGGCGAGGGCACGTAGACCGCAAAGAACCCGCCGCCAAACCCACCGGTTTTCGCAGAGGGCACATCAATCGCGCCGTCACGGCCGGTGACAAAGCTCTCCGATACGCTGAGCCCACCGGCCTGGTGAAGCTTCAGCAAAACATCGTTGTGCCCGTCAAAAACGGCCGGATTAACTCCTGCACTCATCTTTAAGACGCCCCCATGCGACAGAGGACAGCCTACGCGATAAATACTCATAGACGACCGCTAATCGAATGATAAAATATCATAAAACTATGAGGCTTTCGCAGGGGTAGAGATGGCTGAAAGAACCTGGCACAGCCTTCCGGAATATGAGGCGCTGCGCGCGTTGATGGAAAGCGGCACAACGTCAAAAGCCGCCGTCCGGCTTGGTCTGTCCCAGTCCGCCATCAGCAGATCAATCTCCAGCCTCGAAGCCCGCCTGGGCAGGATCCTCTTCGAGCGCGACAGCGGCCGGCTGCGCCCAACGTCGGAAGCGACCCAGCTGAACAAGCGGCTCGATCCTCTCTTTGAGGCGCTCGAGCGCATTGATGGCCCCCCTGAACCTGCTCAGGAAACGCTGCGTCTGGTCGCACCACCGACCTACGCGCACCGCTTTCTGGTTCACCACATCGCCACATTTCTGACCGCGAACCCGCATTTCTTTGTCAGCCTAGAGGTGTCCTCCTCCGATGAGGTGATCCAGTCCATCCAGAAGGAGCGCTTTGATCTGGGACTGACCGGGGTCGAGCTGTCCCGCGAAGGTGTCACCCTGACGCCGTACCGGGTGTCAAGGGCGGTGTGCGCCATGCAGGAAGACCACCCGCTGGCCAAACAGGAGACGATCCGGCCGCAGGATCTGCATGACCAGCGGCTGATCGCACTCTCACACCGCCACGCCCGCCGGGCTCAGTTGGACAAGGTGCTGGTCAACGCCCGCAGCGTCCCCCATGTGGTGGCCGAGGTCTCCACATCCTTCGCGGCCGTCGATCTCGTGCGGGAGGGGCTTGGCATCACCGTCGTGAACCCGTTTCCCGTGGCGCAGTACCGCTCCAACGAAGTCACGTTCCGCGCCTTCGCCTCCCCCATCGAATACCGGAGCTACTTTGTCACCTCGGAAACCCGTCCGACACCGGCAATCGCACGCGCATTCATGCGCCATTTGCGCCTTCATACGGTGAAGACGCCTTTTACGGAAAAAGCCTGAATGTGCTGTCGTGGTGAAATGGACAGAAGCAGGCGTGTTGAACCAGCCCACGACACCGCAGCCCTATGCCCTCAATGACCCGCAGGGGATCGAAAAGCGGACCGGATCTGTAGGCCTACGTCACCAGCAGCGCAGGGCCGCCGTATTGCGCGATCTTGCTGTCGGCGGTCAGCAGTGCCATGCCTTGGGCTGCCGCCTGTACAATCAGCATCCGGTCGAACGGGTCTGCGTGAAGCCCCGGCAGCGTGCCCAGCCCCAGACAATGCCGCCCCTCCAGTGCCAGCTCGCTGTACTCATTGGCGAGCAGGCCTGCGCGCAGCGGTCCCGGGTCGATCCGAAAGTCGGGCCGGTCAAGGCCGCGTTTGATCGCGACCTCCCAGATGGACACGGCGCTGAACCACAGACGGGTGTCAGGATCCATCAACCTGTCATGGGCGTCCCGCGGCAGCCGGCGCGGCTCGAACGCGGCCCAGAGCAGGATATGCGTGTCGATCAGAAGGTTCACGCGCCGCCATCGAACAGCGCGCGGATCTCCTCGGCGGCCATGTCGTCAAAATCGTCGGGTACGTGCCCCTGCCCTTCCAGAAACCCGATGCGCTGCGGCGTCCGGACTTCCAGTCGGCTGACTTTGACCATCGGCTTGCCCGCCTTCGCCACGATAAACGCATCTCCTGCGACGGCCTGTTCGATCAGTTTCGACAGATTTGTCTTGGCTTCGTGAATATTGACGGTTTTCATCTGCGGCCACCTCTTAGCTTAGTCCATTCAACTTAGGCCATCTGGCCACCACTTTCAATGGCACATCCAGACCGCATGCCCCGGCGGCGAAAATGGAGCGCCTTGTGCTGCCCGGGTTTCTCGCTACCAGATTTGGAAAATTCCTTGCACGAATCTTAAAGTTGAGACAATAGTCACGAAAAAGCATGGGAAAACGATAATTTCCGTGAACACGCTCTGGCAAAACCCGGAGCGGATAGGCAGGCGACGAGAGGCACCATGGACGCAACCTTTGCGCAAGATGACCTGAACGCGGTGATCCGCCAGCATTCCGAATGGCTGGCCGCCCAGCTTCATGCCCAGCGTGAGAGCCTGTTTCCCCCCGATGCCGCCAAGACTATGCGCAAATTCACCTCGGGGGAAGCCGCCGGCCTGCTGGGTGTCAACGACAGCTACCTGCGCAAGCTGCACCTTGACGGCAAGGGCCCCTCGCCCGAACTGAGCCGCGGCAACCGGCGCCTTTACTCTGCGACAGATGTGCAGGCGCTGCGGGTCATGCTGGAGAAAACCGCGCGCAAACCCGGCGACTACCTGCCCGGCCGCCGCGTCGGTGATCCGCTGCAGGTCATCGGCGTGATGAATTTCAAAGGGGGCTCCGGCAAGACCACAACCTCGGCGCATCTGGCGCAGCGGCTGGCGCTCAAAGGCTACCGGGTGCTGGGCATCGATCTCGATCCGCAGGCCAGCTTCACTGCGCTGCACGGTGTCCAGCCGGAGTTTGACCTGGCGGAAGGCGGCACGCTCTATGATGCGATCCGCTACGATGATCCTGCGCCCATCCGCGACGTGATCCGGCGGACCTACATCCCGAACCTCGACCTGATCCCCGGCAACCTTGAGCTGATGGAGTTTGAGCACGACACCCCACGCGCACTGTCTCAGGGCAACGCGGGGCTGTTCTTCTTCCGCGTCAAGGAAGCGCTCCAGCAGGTGGAGGCCGAGTATGACGTGGTAGTCATCGACTGCCCGCCGCAACTGGGGTTCCTGACCATGTCGGCGCTCTCCGCGGCCACGGGCGTGCTGGTCACGATCCACCCCGAGATGCTCGACGTGATGTCGATGTCGCAATTCCTGCGCATGACGGCGGACCTGATGGACGTCATCGCGCAATCCGGTGCGGATATGAAACACGACTGGATGCGCTACCTGCTCACGCGCTACGAGCCCACGGATGCCCCGCAAAACCGCATCGTGGCCTTCCTGCGCACCATGTACGGCGAGAACGTGATGAACGCGCCCATGCTGAAATCCACCGCCATCTCGGACGCGGGGCTGACCAAACAAACGCTCTACGAGGTCGAACGCAGCGCCTTTACCCGCGCGACCTATGACCGCGCCATCGAAAGCCTGAACGCGGTCAACGACGAGATCGCGCAGATCATCCAGCACACCTGGGGGCGGCCATGACCGGCAAGAAAAAACGCCTCTCCATGCTCGACACGCTCGCGGCGGCCGGGGCGACGACCCCCCCTGCCCCGTCGATGATGACCTCCAACCGGGCCCTGCGCGCCGCTCGCGATGCGGTGGACAGCCACAACGTTTGGGAACTGGACCCCTGGTCCATCGATGACACCCGCCTGACCGACAGGCTGGATCCCGGCGACATTGATGATCTGCGCGACGCGATCGAGGCCAACGGCCAGACCGTGCCCATTCTGGTGCGCCGTCACCCGAGCGACGAGGCGCGCTATCTGCTGGTCTACGGTCGGCGGCGGCTTGAGGCGATCCGCAGCTCGGACAAGCTCACCAAGATCCGCGCGCTCGTGGCCACGCTGGACGATGACACCGCCACCCGGGCGCAGATCTCTGAAAACATGGCCCGCCGGGATCTGAGCTACATCGAAAAAGCGCTCTTTGCCCGCGAGCTGATCGACAACGGCTTTGGCACGCAGTCTCAGGTGGCCGAGGTCCTGACGGTGGCGAAATCGGCGATCTCCATGGCGCTGGCGGTGGTTGATGCGGTCTCGCCCGACTTGGCGCGCGCCATCGGTCCCGCCCAGGGCGTCGGACGTCCTCGCTGGGAGACGCTCGCCAAGGGGGTCGAGGCGGCGGGCATCGACACAGGTCATCTGATCGCGCTGGCCGAGGCTGCACGCTCCAAGGCTGAAACGGCGCTCGCCACGCAGCCCGCATCAGATACCCCCGATCCGTCCCTTGCGGCCTTTGACGCGGTTCAGGCCGCGGTGCCATTGCCCGAAAAAGAGGATAAGATACCGAAAAGTAAAGAAAAAACCAGCACCAGACCCCTTGATGTCAACGGTCAGCGGCTTGGCGTTCTGCGCAAGTCAGGCACCGGGCTGCGGCTTGATATCAGCGACAGAGGTTTTGCGGACTGGTTGGAACATAGGGCCGAAAGCGTCCTGCAAGAGCTTCACACGCGCTGGAAAACGCGCGGCGAAGACTGAGAGCAACGAGCAGAAAAACAGGAGGCACGATCTAGTCAAAGAAAAAAGGTCCCGCAAAGCGGACGCTCCACGAGACCTCGTTTGTTGTCTAGCACCTTCAAACTAATGGTCAGCGCCCTTTACCGCAAGTCCTAACCGATTCGCGGCGTGGATATTCTTTGTCTGTGTGACAAAAAACATGACCTACACGCCCATAACGCCGTTCAGGCGACCGATAGATGCTGCCGATTTGCAGCGACAACAGGCTCCTCAGCCCGACATGCCGCCCCAGGGGGTCAACAAATGGGAGGTGCTGCGCGAATTGGGCGTGGCCCGGTCTCATCTGGGGGTGACCGACCGTGAACTGGTGGTGCTTCAAGCGCTTCTCAGCTTCCATCCCGGCACCATCCTGGGCGGCAACAGTGCCGATCTGGTGGTCCACCCGTCCAATGCGTCGATCTGTGAGCGGCTCAACGGCATGGCCTGTTCCACCATGCGGCGGCATCTGGCGGGGCTCGTTCGGGCGGGGTTGATTACCCGGCGCGACAGCCCCAACGGCAAGCGCTACGCCCGGCGCTACGGCGATGAGAAAGAGGCGTTTGGCTTTGATCTGAGCCCCCTGCCCCGCCGGTTTGCCGAAATCTGCGCCGCGGCCGAAGCCATCCGCGCCGAAGAGCAGGCCTACAAGCGCCTGCGCCAGACTGTCAGCCTCATGCGGCGCGATCTGGCGGGGTTGGTAGCCTACGGGGCGGAATGCGCGCCACACCCTCTCTGGGCGCGCCTGACGGGCTGTGTGGCTGCTGTAGCACGGGACCTGCGCCGCAAGCTGTCCTTGCCTGATCTAGTCGAATTAGAGACTGTTTTGCTCGAAGGCTTGACAGAGGCACGGGGTATAATAGAGCCTAATACTAAAGATATGAGCACCAATGACGCTCACTCTCAGCATCACTATCAAAATTCAAATACAGATCCCCATGATCTTGAACCTTGCTTCGAAAAAGCAGGGGTTGAGGTTGGTCCTAATCCGGAAATGTCCGAACCGGTTCAGACCGACGGGAACCTCCCTACCCTGCCCCTCGGCCTCGTGAAGGCCGCGTGCCCGGAGGTACAGACCTACAGCCCCGATAAAATACGCCATTGGCACGACCTCGTGCGGGCTGCGCATATCGTGCGTCCCATGATGGGTATCTCACCCTCCGCCTGGGAGGACGCTCAACAGGCGATGGGACCGGAAAACGCTGCAGTGGTGCTCGCCGCCATGCTTGAAAGGATCGAGGAGATCCAGTCACCAGGCGGCTATCTGCGCGCCCTCACCCGCAAGGCCGATGCGGGGATGTTCTCCTGCGGCCCCATGATCATGGCATTGATGCGAAAGGAGGCGGCCTAGTGATGTATGGGCGTATCCGGTAGTGCCCCCTGCCCTATCACTTCAAAGGTGGGCTGGTGAGGCTCTGCGCTTTGCTCCTGCGGTCGGCTTCGTCTTCGGGCGGTATTCGGCAGCATGCTCCGCGAACGCAAATGGCTGTTCCTGTCGATTGGCATCGATCAATCGGCAGTCATCCCAGATGGCTGCTTCATGCTCACTTGGGACCACGGTCGTCACTCTTCCCATGAAAATGAAGTCGCCTCGAAGGTTGACTGAAAAGCGCGGTACACGTGAGGAGGTTCACTGCGTTCATCCATCTTGCCTGACAATCCCTTGATCATAGGTCACAATGATACACTAGGTGCATAGCATACCGACGCTGCGCAAAGTGGCTTAGATCTGTCAGGATCAGCTTTCTTTGCAAGGCAACCGTGCCGGAAGTCAGACGTGGCAAACGCGTAAACAGCCTTCGTGGTTTGGTCGGTCGGGTCGTCCACGGCTACACTTGCGTTTAGTCATCTAACAGCCGTATCTGTGTGGCCCCTGCTCTCTTGCGGTATGCAGTTACAGCGACATATTGCGGTTGTATTTGTTAGCATGCCGAAGCTGGCGAGACCTCGGCGGCAGACGCCAACGTCTAAAGTTCACAACTGTGAACATCAAGTCAACACAGCGTCCGATGCCCTGTTCACAACTGTGAACCGCAGCATCTACCGTTAGCCTGGCCATGATCACAATTTCAAGTTCTAAACGCCATCTCCGATCCCAACAGATGTCTTGCCAGTTGACGCATCCATATAGTTGACGATCAGTAGCGCGACCAGCTCAGACATCGGAAGCGACTTGGATCTTCGGCTAGTCAGCGCGGAGGCAATCTACTAAGGTATTCCCAGCACTTTGCCGCAAAGTCGTCACATGCCTGCATAATCGCGCAAAAACCAGAGAGAGAGGATACGATTTCTAAAGTCGGCCTCACTGCCAACTTGAGCTGCTTTGTCAGAATATGGGGTCCGCCGTGGCGAAAATTGTCCCGGTTCGAAGCCAACGCAATGAATGTTTGATAGTTTGGGCTCGTACCATCTCACTGCAAACCGTTGCAATAGATCATGCTGTCGGTCCCATAGCATTTTATCGTTGGTCTTTCGCCGAAAACCCGGACAATATCTGGCGCCCGGGATATGCCAACTTCAGCCCAGTGAAGGTTCCCAGGATAGCTCTTCCGCGATTTTCTCGCCTTACGTTACTGCCCTTTACAGTCCGGCGGCTTTGGTCAGGTTGATTCTGAACCGGTCCCTGCGGCGTTGGTAACGCCGGGTCATCTCGGCGGAGGCGTGGCCGAGGTGCTTCTGGACGTATCGCTCGTCGATCTCGGCGCTGGATGCGAGACCTGCACGCAAGGAATGGCCCGCAAAAAACCTTACACGGTCGGCGTCCGGCAGCTTTGCAAGGGTCGGGCGATCCAGGCCGACCCCGGTTTCCAGAACCAACCGCTTGACCAGCCGGGCGACATGTTTGTCCGACAACCGCTCAGCCCCTACCCCAGAGTTGTCTCGGAACACCCGTCGAAATACCGGTCCGGCGTCGATTTTGGCAAAGTGAAGCCATTGTTCGAGCGCATGAACCGGACAGGTTTGTTCGGTAGATCCGCGGCCGATTTCAACCTCGCGCCATCCGGTTTTGCCTCGGATATACAGGACGACACCGCCGTCGAGAATGTCGATCCAGCCGCGGTTGCTGTCGGTGTCGTCTTTGCCGACATCCAATCCGACGATTTCTGCGCGACGCAGCCCACCGGAATAGCCAATGAGCAGGATGGCACGGTCGCGCAGGTCACGCAGTGAGAATGACAGGGCGTCGATCATTTTAAGGAGATCGTCGATCAGCACTGCTTCTTTCGATGCAGGTGGTTTGGCCTGCCGACGCTTGATCCCGGCCCAGACCGACGCGATGTGCGGGTCCCTTGTGTCGAGTGTCAGTCCGCGAGTCCGGTAGCTTGCTGCAAGCCCCGCGAGGCGGCGTTCGATGGTGCTGACAGATAGGGCAGGGGAGCTGTCCTGTGGTTTGGCACAATCAGCGATGTAGAGCCCGACGATAGCAGGGGATGGAACCAAAGCATCGATACCTTTGCGCCGACACCAGCGGGCAAAGTGTTTCCAGTCCGCCTGGTAGGCCTTGGTGGTGTTTTCCGCCGTGGCAGACGCAGCGTAGTCACGCGCCGGCTCGACGAGCCGGTCGAGGGAGCCGGATCCCGCGACATGATCGGGGAGGATCGTAGTGTCACTTTTGCACCCGTTGGCACTGGCGGTTTCACCAGTGTCGATCTCCAGCGAGTTATCAGTAGAAGGCGCGTTAGAAGAAGCACTCTCGTCGTATTGGGCACCAATCAGCGGACTGCGGAATGCAGAGGACAAACTCTCGGTCTGACGCGCGTCAGAAATCTGGGTTTTGGCGTCGTTTTTTGCTGGACTGCTCATGTCACTCTTGTTTTTAAGTTATTGATAATATGAGGGTCATTTCCCCACTTGGTGTCTCGATTTTAGTTGCATTATCGGACATTGGGTAGTGTTTTCTCGGGCTTGAGCACGGTCGATCGTTTGGACATCACCGATGCGGATGATCGCATTTCGGAACGGTCGGTTTAGCGGGAAGTCGTAATCCGTCGGCCGGTCAATGAGGCCCGTATCCTGCACCCTGATTTCCTCGCAGCGTGCGAGGAGTTGGGCGTCAGACGTTCCCGCTTCCGTGAGTTGATCCGGGTCAGCAGCGTGCTCTTGCTTATCAGTTCGCTCCCGAGATCTGCGGTCGGAACCCACTCCAGAAGCCGTCGCCTGTCAAGTGTGGTCGGGGCTGCGCTGTCTGAGGCGATCAGGGGGTCTTCAGGTCGCCGCAAAGACCCAGCATCAACGCACCCTGCATAAGAAATTCTGCAGGCGCTGTCGGTTTCACTGGTCACCAGACTTTGCTAACCGACGCGTAGCTCGCGAAGCGGTTCGAGGCATTTTGCGTCCGGCCCTTGCCGAACCATGCTGTCTTTGCTGGCCTTTTGTAGATGTTCGAGCGCATTCGGCTCCCGCGCCGCGCCTTCGATCTGACGAGTGCCGGGCCGAGTGCCTGTATCCACACACTCATCCCGGCGTGATTGAACATATCTTTGGCCTGATCGAGACCGCAGCGGCAGACACGTTCCGAATGGTCAAGGAAAGGCTCGATGTGGAGAGCTTTGGCGATGAGCTGGTGCTGCCGCGGGTATCGGTGCCCCAGACGGCCAGGAGACGCTAACAGCGTGCGCTGCAGCTGGTTGTGGCATGACGGCATCGACGGGCCCCCAGGTTGTGCCACGTCTTCCTCGAGACGAACTCCTGTTTTCTGGAATGGTGCGGATTGCCGTCCGTTACGGCTCGCCGATCTGGGGTTTGACCACGTGGCGCGCGGGGCAGGGGAGGGGAGTGCGGCCGCATCGCTTCTTCAACGACTTCGCCCTCGATCCCGATCTCCTCTGGCTTTGGGCACAGGCTGACGGGATCAATCCAACGCGGCTTGCTTCCTTTCGTCAGCATCCCACTATCCCGATCGCGTCCCCGAATGGATCTTGGGGCGGCCCGGGAGGCTCGCCTGCCGTGCTTGCTTCGACGAAGATCAGTCTGTTGGTCGTGACAGCTGCATTTGACCAGCATGGAGGCGCGCAGGTGTGAGGTGCGAGCGGCTGTTGGCAAGGTTACGCGGTCTAAGAACCTGCCCCTGCGCTGTTGGGGGTGCTGGTCTTGATCATTCTGGGAGACCTCTTCGGCGCGAAGCTTGATTTTGATGCTGAGATGCCTGAGGCGATGCGTTGGCTGTTGAGCAGAGCCGTGCCTGCTCTTCAAAACCGGGGGCGTCGGTCGCCCAATCAGAAGAAGAAACCTTCGTTGACTGCACTGCGGGGTGTGTCCAGAGATCAAGCAAGAGCCCAGTCCGCCGGTCGAGTGGTAATTGCGCACGCGAGAGCGCGTGTTCGGATGGATCCTCCCCGGAAACCACACAGACACTGGACGTTTCTGATCTCGCCTCATTTATATCCGATAAGGCAAACTTATTGGACATGATAAAAACCGGCAGGGTGGGGCGGTTTGCACATCATATTGTGGACGAAAGCGCCGTCGTGGGATAGTCTTGTGGCATGACCTACCAGCCTGGCGATATCTCTGACGACCTAAGCAACCTACCCAAACTCCCGGGCTGGGTCACCTCCGGGCGTGCCGAAACCCCTGAAGATGTGGCGTTTTTGTCAGGCGCGGCGCTGAGCCAACTGCATCTTGTGCTTTACCGGGAGGACGTGCCCCAGACTTTGCTTCGGGCGCGGCTGGCGTTGCGCGCGGCAGACGTGTGCGTAACGCACCAAGGACGGCCAGAACGGGCTTCAGAGTTACGCGATGCAGTGACCTTCCTGCAGCCGGGTGACAGTCCCGGCCCCGCTGGGGAGGTTTACCTGTCCTTGCGACGGGCTATCGAAAGACCTGTGTCAGTCAAGGCGCTTCACCGCGCGTTGCCTGATCTTCAGCCGGAGCAGATTGCGACCTGGCTCGACGCGGGGCAGGGGGCGCCGATCCCGCGCGCCGCAGCCGTGTTGCAAGCCGTGATGGAGGATCGGCCGCGCGACCCAACGTCCGCGTTGATTTTGGCTGATGCGGTTTTGGCCCAGGCCCTTGGGTGGAGCCATATGATGCCGGTCCTGGCACTCGGTCTCAAGCGGGCCGATCTGCGGAAGACTGGCGACGACCTGCGGTTGGCCTGTCATAGGGCGATTGTGTCGGCAGCGACCGAGGCGGTACGAGAGGCGGCCGACTTGTCCCGGCGCGCTGAGCGGCTCCGGGCCGTCGCGCCGAAGCTCCGGGCGAAGGGATCCGATGAGGCCGTCGCGCTGTTCCTGAGCCGCGACGCGATAGCACCGATGGCGCTGACTTCGCTCCGGTCCGACCGCGCCGCGCGGCGGTTTTGCGACCGGCTGGTGGAGCTCGACGCCGTGCGCGAGTTGACCGGGCGCGACACGTTCCGGCTGTACGGAATCTGAGCGATGGCGAAGGATCACACTGATCAGGCGCTGGATCGGGAGCTGGAGGGCCTGCCTGCCGATCTGCGTTGGCGGGAATGGATGCGCCGGATTGAGGCGGTGTTGCTCGCTTCGGCGTCGCCGGTCTCGCGTGCGGACCTGGCCCGGGTGGTAGGGCAGGGCGTATCGGTTGACCTCCTCATCGCGGACCTGATCGCCGATCTGGACGGGCGGTCGTTTGAAGTTGCAACGGTTGCGGACGGATGGATGCTGCGGACACGGCCGGCCTATGCCGTGGCGATCCGGACGGCGGCGGATGTGGGCGAGCAGCACCTCGACCTCCGAGAGTTCGACGTCGCGGTCCTGGCCGCCATTGCCTACCATCAGCCGATTACGCGGGACGGGCTCAAGGACATCTTTGGCAAGGAGATCAGCCGGGACCTGATCGGGCGGCTGCATGCGCGCGGTTTGATCGGGACCGGGCCACGATCCCCACGGCGCGGGGCCCCCTACACTTATGTCACTACAGAACAGTTTCTGGTAGCCTTCGATCTGGAGACGCTCCAGGACCTGCCGGATCAGGAGCAGCTGGAAGATGCGGGTGTGATCGGAAGCTGTTAAGCAACCATCATTCCGGTTTCGCAGGTGCAGGCTCAACGGTTTCATTCGAGAAAACGTGTGCGTGGGTGAGTGCTGCGGCACGTACGACCCGCACTAATAGCCGTTCAAGTTCGAGTTGATTGCTGATTTGGAGAGCGTGATGTACGGCGCCTCGAATTCGGGCAGCCAAGATCAAGTCCGCTGCAATCTCACTGGCTCCTCCCTCTGCGCCGAGCGCATTGATATCTTCCAGCAGGTCTTCTGGCGGCTTACCCTGCTCCAGCAATTTCTTTTTCTTCTTCAGGAGGCGGCCAACATCAGTTCCCTCCCAGAGACCGCGAAACATGTGCGCGAGTTGGGCCCCTTGCCCACCCATGGCGCGCACTGCTTGCTCTACTGCAACAGACATTCCTTGAAGGTCACTGTGCATACCCGCAAGCCGGGAATTTCCGTACTCGAAGGCGTGTCTTTCGAATGATCGCAGGCGGTGAAAGATGGCGTCTTGGTGCGAGGCTTGAAGGAATTCGCCAAACCTCCGCAACTGCTCGTCCGTCAGATCCGGTGACTTAAGTGTTTGAACAAGGCGGTTGATCTGTTCTTTCGCCCAATCCGGCCATATGACCTCGAGGGTGCGTTGGCCACCGCCGCCCTGAAAGCCAACGAGTTCGTTTGTTTCATCGAACGTCATATCATGTCGGATTTGGAGCAGGCGTACGCCTTCCGCGAGGAAGATCTTATAGGCATCAGCTGCGATTGGCCTTCCTTCGTGCGCCCACTCATGCCAGCGCCCCGCCAGAAATTTGCTGCATGCCAAAAGGTGGTCTTTGCCGACCGAGAAACGGCTGAGTGCTTCGCCGGCAACCGAAAGCCGGATTTCATCTCTCGCGGCGACCTGTTCGTCGGTAAGAACGATCCGTCCGCCGCCCGAGCCTTGAAGCAGCCTGAAGGTCCGGTCGCGTTCTTCTTCGCGTGCCCATTCTATCGCGTCGAGCCCTGCCTGATATCGCTCAAAATCTCTAAGCGCTCTTACAGGCGCAAACGCTTCTGTTGCGCGTCCGCCTGGCCATCGCTTGCTGCGGATATCTTCATGCACCCGTCGTGCGATGTCTTCGTCCGCCATGTTGATCCGAATATGAACTCCCATGTCTGCAAGTTCGATGGCGGTCAGCAACTGCCAGCTTGAATAGAAATCCAGGACATTGTCACTGTCATGAAGGTCGGGCTGAGCGTCGCTCGAAACACGGACTCGGCGCTCTCTGTGCGGCACGAACGTCTGTTGCTCTGGCCTTTTGAGAAATTCTGACCATTCGGGCTTTGGTGCGTCAAAGGGATGATTGTCACCCTTCAGACTTCTCATCCCTGCATCTTGCAGAGCATTCCAAAGGTCTGCCGCTGCGTCCATTCGGGGGCCATCGGGCTCAACCGGATCATGTAGTTCTGGCCCTTCTCTTCGGCGAGTTTCCTGCCAAATCCGTCGTGCAATTGGATCTGGCCAGTGAAGGCGCATGCGTGGTCGAAGAAGCCCCAGTTCTTCAAGGCTTTCCAGCAGTGAGGCGCCAGCGTACCCTCCACGAAAGGCTTTCAGCTTTCCCAGATCGGATGCAAATGACGACGCTCTTATGTAGCGACCGACAGATATGCGCGCTCTGTAATCCATGACTGTTTGCCTCGTTGGTGTTTGTCACTCTCCAGCAGTAAGGTTCGTTGCAATCTATATGCAACGTATACCTCGAACGGCTGACTTATTCCGGGATTTCAGTAGGTTAATCGTTTCACTCACGGCGTACCAGTTGCGATGTACATCAGCCGCTAAAATCGTTGCAAAGTACCTGAAACGAAAATTTGCTATAACGGAAAATATATGTATAACAATGCGATAATCGCTTCACGCACCTAGAAAATCGTTTCATGGCCCGTTTAAAGCAAGACATCCTCGATTTTGTCTCCGGAAACCCCAGAGCAGGGCGCGATGCAATCCGCAAAGGTGCGGCAAAAGATGTAAGTGAAACGACCGTTTGGCGCGCGCTCAAGAGGCTCGTTGAAGAAGGTCGTCTCGAGGTATCTGGCAAAGGAAGGGCGACGGGTTATCAGCTTGCAGGCTCGGCGGTCGTGCGCGCCCATCTTACCGTGCCGTACAACAGGCGTCCACCGATCTCCCACAAGCCTGAGTTCCTGGACGCCTACGTACCTGACAAGACTTGGTCCTTGTCGCAGGCTGACCGGGATCGAATGCTGGAGGCGGGACGGCCTCAAGGCGGTGCAATGCCAGCCGGCACGTATGCGCGGCGCATCCTCGAACAGCTTTTGGTCGACCTTAGTTGGGCGTCCTCGCGGATGGAGGGCAACACCTACGACATTCTGCAAACGGAGCGGCTTATCCGGTTCGGCGAGGAGGCCGAGGGCAAGGATCGCAAAGAAGCTTTGATGATCCTGAATCACAAAGAGGCCATCCAATATGTCGTGGATAACCTGGAAGAAGTCAGTCTCAGTCGCCCCGACCTCTTCGCAATCCATGCGCTCTTGTCCGATGGCCTGCTGGCTGATCCGGCAATGTCCGGACGTTTGCGAGCTATGCCTGTCGGGATTTCGCATTCGAGCTACAGGCCGCTTGATGACGCTGTTACCATCGAAGAGGAGTTTGATATCCTGCTTCAGAAAGCAGCGCTGATCACGGACCCTTTCGAGCAGTCATTCTTTTTGCTTGTGCATATTCCCTATTTGCAAGGATTTGCAGACATCAACAAGCGAACGTCCCGTGTTGCCTCCAACATTCCCCTGTTGAAGTCCGACCTTGCGCCAATGTCGTTCACAACGATGGATGACCGGGACTATATTAATGGATTGATTGGCATCTATGAACTAAATAACGTGTCCCTCTTTCGGGAAGTGTACATCGATGCTTACCTTGCTTCGGCGGAGAAGTACCGGATCCTCAGAGCAGAGGTAGAAAGCCCGCACAAAGCAGCGATTGCATACAGGGACTTTGTCCGTGCTGCAGTCAGACGAAGCGTTCTTGAGTTCAAGGGTTTTCGATACGATGACGTCATGATCATGGCGGCGGAGGCTGGTGTCCCCAAGGCTGATCAAGAGAGCGTAGTCGCATATGTGGCTGAGCAGCTAGCGGGTTTGCATGAAGGCAATGCTATTCGCTATCGTCTCAAGCCGGGCGATCTCACAGGTCTCACGCTTGCCTGATCTGCCTTCGCCCTCATTGATCTTAAGGGAAATGGGCAGCTTCAAACGCGACGCGAAAGCGGTGTTAATTTCGTCGAGCAGGGTCCCGCTACAGTGACCTCGGCGGCCTCCTGAAGATCTTGCAGGAGAGATTTGCGTATGCTGTCTGAAAGTTCGAGGTGTTCAAGCGTGTCGTTCCCTAAAACATCCATGTTCAGACCCGCGCTATGATTTGTTCAACAACAGGATGCATCCATGCCGGAACATGCCGGCTTTGCTTTGCAAGCTGCGCTCGATCCTTTGCGTCCAGCGCGCGAGCGATCTTGCTGATCACCTGATCGTCCACGCGGTCCTTACCGACATAGCGCAGTGCCTGGAAGACGGTGCCCGTTTTTGAACCGGCACCAACCAAGGTCTTCGGGGAAGCATTGCGGAATTGGAACACCTGCTGTCCGACCTTCTTGGTTCGTGTAGGTCCATTGGTCATGTAGGTTGGATTGGACGGGACCTGAGTGGACAGACATTCATCCCGCAGTCGGCCATTGAAGCTTTCTATAAATGCGTTTTGCATGGGCTTGCCGGGTGCGATGTAGTGCCACCCAACACCAGTATCTTGGCACCACCTCAGAACGGCATGAGATGTCATTTCTGTCCCATTATCGCTGACAATCATATCCGGCTGACCGCGCCTGCGGATCAAGTCATCCAGTTCGCGCGTCATGCGGGCACCTGACAGGGAACGGTCCACGACGGTCGCTAGCGCCTCACGGGTACAATCATCCACGATGCACAACACGCGGAACCGCTGGCCATCCTCAAAGGCGTCAGACACGAAGTCCAACGACCA
>NZ_CANMDB010000014.1 GCF_947496515.1 uncultured Roseobacter sp.
AGAAACCATCGTCCAGATGGACCAAACGCCAATCATGCACTAACAATCAAATTGGACCACTCAGGTGGGGCTGATCATGCCTGCATTACATACAATAATGAATGCGCAAGGGAGCTGGAAACAAGGCTCGCCGCACTCGGCATAGAACCAGGACGAAGAGCCTTCATCGGAACGGTCCACTCATTCTCCCTGACGCAGATTGTCCTTCCCTATGCCAAAGCCGCCGATATGGGGCTTCCCGATGAGTTCTGCGTCGCAACCCGCGCTGAACGTAGTCGCGCATTAGAGACCGCGTACAACAAGGTGATCGGCGGACGCGAAAATCCACAACAGATCGATTTCCGGATGGGTACATACCGTCGATCCATTCTCAATAGGAACAGCGCGGAGTGGCGCGAAGCCGATTCAGAGATGGCTTCATTAGTGGAGGCCTTCGAAGCCGAGCTCAGGGCGATGGGCCGAATTGACTTTGACGATATGCCGCTTCTCGCCGTTAGGGCCCTACGCGAGCATGAATGGCTGCAACGCGCAATTCTCGCCAAGTACCCCGTCCTCGTGGTTGACGAATACCAAGACCTCGGGCGAGCGCTCCATCGTATGGTCATGGGGCTATGCTTCAGCACGGGGATGCGGCTGTTCGCGGTCGGAGATGCCGACCAGTCCATCTATGAATTCAACGGGGCGAACCCTCAGCTTCTTCGCGAGCTGGCGGCTCGTAAAGAAGTTGAGTGTGTGCGATTGCGGCTGAACTACCGATCCGGCTTGAAGATTGTGGAGGCGTCAAATTTTGCGCTTGGCGAAGCGCGAGACTATGAGGCGGCTGACGGTGCGGAGGAAGGCACGGTCTATTTTCACCCTCAGCAAGGCAGCTACGAACACCAGGCCGCAGAGGCATTTAGGACAATCATTGCTGACATCGCCAAGCAACATCCACATTTGGAACCCGGAGACATCGCCATTCTTTACCCCGCCGCTTGGCTGGGCGACAAGGTTGCCGAAGTGGCGCAGCAGGTCGGCCTGTCAGTCATCAGAACTGACACGAATGCAATCTACCCTCGTACCAGCCGCCTGATGCGGTGGCTTGAACGTTGCGCGCAGTGGTGCACCGGCGGATGGCAGACAGGAACTCCGCGCTTCAGCCAGCTGGTCAACGAGGGCGCGCGATTGTTCGCCGGAGAGATCAACACACCAGAGTCGCGCTTGGACTTCCAACGTTCACTAATGGACCTTCTATGGTCGCGACGCGATAGCGCCTTACCACTGAGACAATGGCTTACAGATGTTCGCGCCGCCATCATCATCGACCTGATTGCCAAGTGCCGCACGATGAAAGACGAGGGCGAAACGTTAGACACTTTCATCGCGCGCACCCAAGCAGGCAAGGACTGTGCAGATATGACTCTCGCCCAGTTCGCTGGCCAAGGCGAAGGGAACGAAAGCCTGCACCTGTCGACACTTCACAGTGCCAAAGGTCGAGAGTTTCCGATAGTCATCATGTTCGGCATTGATCAGGGGAGCATCCCAAGAAAAAACAGCACTGACTCGCAGGCGTTAGAAGCGCGACGTCTCTTCTACGTGGGCTTCACGCGGGCGAAATCGGAAGTTCACATCATGCATTCCGAATCGCGTCCGTCGCCTTTCGTAACAGAATTAAAAAATCGACTGGGAGTGGAGTGAACTCAATACCCAACGGGGCATGGGCGTCACGAGTGCACATTTGAGATGTGTCTGCTTACCGGGGTGAGAACGTCCTACCCTGCGCACAACGAAGGTCCGCTTTCTGCCCCTTGTGCAGGGTTTTCTCATAAACTGACTGGACTTCAACGGCTGGCGGAGCGGTAGTGTCAGTGCGCGCGATAAGTATTCGCATGGCTCGCCTGGAACTTCCGGGTTCTGCTCAGTAGCAGCGAGATCTTTCCGCTGATCATCTGAGGAGACGGCCATGACCTATTCACCCAAGAAACGCGCCACCAAGAAAGACCAGCTGATCAGGCTGCTCGGCACGAAGTCCGGCAGCGATATCAGATCACTGAGCACAAAGCTTGGCTGGCAACAGCATACGACAAGGGCGGCGCTGAGCGGTCTGCGGAAAGCCGGGTACGAGGTTGCCAGTGAAAAGCCTGTGTCCGGCGGCGTTTCAAGATACCGCATCCTGTCTGCGCCAGAATCACAGCAGGGCACAAAAGCTGCGGCCGAGACCAATGGGGCGTGATCCGAACCCCAAGCGTCCGGCGGCGCTCGCGCAATGGGAGGCCGTCTTCGGATCACCTCCGCCGCCGTATCTGTCCGTGCCGTTCATGCAGAAGGCGTTGGCATATGAAGCACAGTGTAAAGCGTCGGGCGGATTGTCGGCAGGAACAAAACGCGCGCTGAAACGCATTGCGAAAGGCGAGACGGTCGCCACGTCGAGCAGCAGCAGCCTGCGGCCGGGCGCGCAGCTGGTTCGGGAGTGGAACGGGAGAACCTACCAAGTTCACGTTATTGATGGTGGCTTCGAGATGGACGGCAAAGCGTGGAAATCGCTATCCGGCATTGCGAAACACATCACCGGTACGGACTGGTCTGGCCCGCGTTTCTTCGGACTGACGGCCCGGGCAGCGGGACGATCATGAAGAAACTCCGATGCGCTATCTACACCCGGAAATCCTCGGAAGACGGCCTTGAGCAGGAGTTCAACTCGCTCGACGCTCAGCGCGAAGCCTGCGCGGCTTACATCACCAGCCAGAAGCATGAGGGTTGGGTGCTGCTGCCGCAGAACTATGATGACGGTGGCCTGTCGGGAGGCTCGCTGGACCGGCCTGCGCTGCAAAAACTGCTGCAGGATATCGCGGACGGGCTCGTCGATCAGATTGTCGTCTACAAAATCGACCGTCTGACACGATCCCTCGCGGATTTCTCCCGGATCGTCGATACGCTGGATGCAGCAGGGGCGTCCTTCGTCTCAGTCACGCAGTCGTTCAACACAGCGACCAGCATGGGGCGTCTCACCCTGAACATGCTGCTGTCGTTTGCGCAGTTTGAGCGCGAAGTCACGGCAGAGCGCATCCGCGACAAAATCGCAGCCTCAAAGCGCCGGGGTCTCTGGATGGGTGGGAATGTGCCGCTGGGATACGATGCCGATGGCAGGACGCTGAAGATAAATGACAAGGAAGCAACGACGATCCGCGCGCTCTACGAACTCTACGAACAGCATGGCACTGTCCGGGAAGTAAAGGTGGCTGCGGATCAGCAAGGTTTACAAACGAGGCAAAGATCGACAGCCGATGGAAAGCTAACGGGTGGCGGGGCATTTGATCGCGGCCATATTCACCACATCCTGATCAACCCGGTTTATTCAGGACGCATCCGCCACAAGGAAAAGGTCTTTGACGGGCAGCATGATGCGATCATCGATCCGGATCGTTGGGACCGCATCCAGCAGCAGCTGCAGGAGGGTGCTGCAAAAGGCAGGGCTCGCAAGACGGCGAAGCAGCGATCGCTGCTTCGCGGCAAGCTCTTTGATGAAACCGGCGATCGGCTGACCCCGTCGCATTCCAGGACGCGGGCTGGGGTTCGGCTGCGGTACTATGTGTCACATCGCCTGATTAAGAAAAGCGGCGAGGCGAACCTTGATGGCTGGCGCTTGCCCGCCCGGGAACTGGAGGCAAAGGTCGTGTATTTGATGTTTCAGCGGCTAAGCGATACGGCCTTCGTTAGCAGGTTGGTTCTGAACTGCTCCGCAGAAGAAATAAAGACTCATCATAGCATCCTGCAAAAGCTGTGTGCCGACAAGGACATCAGTCACGTGCTCAATCTCGTTGAGCGGATCGATCTCAGCCCCGGTGAGCTGACCATCACAATTGACCCCGTTCAGCTTGCTTCAATAATCAAAGCTGGCGCTGACGAGATCGACGAGGAGCTGCAGATGATCACGGCGCCCTTCCAACTCAGGAAGTGCGGCGTTGAGACCAAGCTGGTCCTTGCTGATGCGTCCGGCGGCGTCGACGAAGCCCTGATCCGGAACATCGCCAACGCGCATCTCTGGTTCGGGCAGATCAAAGCAGGCAGAACGCTGTCTGAGATTGCAAAAGCCGAAGGCACAACAAATGGCAGGATTTACCAGCTGATCGATCTGGCCTTCCTCGCCCCTGACATCGTCCGGGATGTGCTTGACGGCAAACAGCCCTTGGGCTTCACGTCCGACTGGTGCGTGCGGCACACGCTGCCGGGCAGCTGGCAGGACCAACGCGGTCTGATCGCGACTCTCTAAACACAACTTCGCGGACACTCGTATCGCGCAAAACCCAACCTCAGACTTTGGGGCATATTGCGAGTTATCTGCGGGGTACGGACATTCTGCATCCGGTGTATATCCCGGTAACCCATTAAAATAAGGCGACTATCAGGACGGACAGTCGTATCGTCTGCTTTTAGAGAAGTGTTTGGCTGGGATGGTAGGATTCGAACCTACGGTACACTGTACCAAAAACAGTTGCCTTACCACTTGGCTACATCCCAACGTGGGCCGTTAAATAGGCCGAGCGGGCGGGGCGCGCAAGGGTTCTCTTGAATAAAATCAAGTGCAATCTGGTCACCGCCCACGCTCAGCCTTTGACGTCGATCAGGATCGTTCCGGCGCGCCCCCCGCGTTCGACGGCCTCATGGGCAGCATGGGTCGCATCCAGCGGAAAGATCTCCGCTACGGGTATCTCAAGGGCACCGCGGTTCAGCGCATCGTGCAGGTGCTGGATAGCGCGCTGCCGTTCTTGCTCGTGGAGCAGGTAGATCAACGCGATGTCGATGGTCACCGCCTTGAAAAGCAACGGGTAGAAGGGCAGGATAGGTGTCATATCTTTCGCGGAACCATAGGCCGCGATGGTGCCGTTGGGTGCGATCACCGCCGTATCCGTGGCGATGTTGCGCCCGAATTCAACTTCGATAATCCGGTCGACCAACTGACCGTCATTGGCGGCCAAGATCTGATCCACGATGGTATCCGCGTTGTAGTCGACCACGGCGCCCGCACCTGCCGCCTCTGCCCGGGCCAGACCCGAGCCTTGGGCCGTTGCAATGACACGCGCGCCTGCGGATTTGGCCAATTGCACGGCGAGATACCCCACCGTGCCCGCGCCTCCCTGAACCAGCACCGTCTGGCCTGAGATGTCGCCACCGGCAAAAACCGTGTGCGCTGCGGTCAGACCGGGGATGCCGAGCGCCGCGCCAACCTCCGCGCTGATACCATCCGGCAGCGGGACGGCCTGCGTGGCGGGCAACACGATATGGCTGGCGGCGGTGCCGAACGCGCGCTGCCACTGGCCATTCCAGATCCAAACTCTTTCGCCCAACCGGGCCGGATCGACCCCTTCTCCGACGCGGCAGATCACCCCTGCTCCGTCGCTGTGCGGGATGATCTGCGCGAAAGGCGGCCGGGTTACCCCGGGGCGTGATCCGGCCCGTGCTTTGACGTCCGATGGGTTCACGCCGGAGAATGCAAGCTCGACACACACTTCGCCGGCTTCGGGGGCAGGCAAGACATGCTCACCGGATCGCAAGACCTCGGCCGCGGGGCCGAAGGCATCGTAGCTGACCGCCTTTGTCCGTATCTCTGTCATCGCATGCTCCCGTGATGTCTCGCGTCACCGCGCCATGACACCCCACCCGGCGGCCCATCTGATCCTGAGACGCGAAGCGCCCATGCGCGACCCTAGTCGCGTAACTCCTCGGCACCGACACCCCAGAGCCGGGCCTTGGGCGCCCAGCCACGGTAGCCACCCGATCGCAGCTGGCACCACTCCGGCCCGCATTTTCCCAGGCGCGCGACGACGCCGCTTTCCAGCTCTGCGGTCACGGGGGCCTCCGCGTCTGGCCGCATGTGCAACCCGAGCCTGTCCTGTTCCACGATCACTGTGCGCACGCCTGACAGCAGGGAATAATGCACCCAGCCGCCCTGGCCCTCGCGGTCCTCGACCCGGCGCCAGTGACCGTGTTCGGCGGTGATCTGCAGCGGCATGTCGCGGCGCTTGAACACCCAGTCGATGCGGTGGGTCAGCGACGGCCCCCGCCGTGCATTGCCCTCCGCAGCCTTCATCGACACATAGCGCGGCAGCTGCAGGTTGGTGACTGGCCCGGTATCGCGCGCACCCACGCCTCCCCCAGCTGGGAGGCACAAGGCGCACGCAAGCGCCAACAAAAGCAATCTGGTCATGACACGGCCCGTTCGTGGTAATTCGCTCGTTTGTCGTGGCGAGGTTCTTGTGCGCACCCGCCTTCTGGGTCACCATGCCATGGAATGCGCTGTTGCGCCAAGGGTGAGAAGGGTGGAAATGGCAAAGCCGAAGCTGAGTGTGGTCGTGACGCGACGCTTGCCCGAGGCGGTGGAAACCCGCCTGTCGGAGCTTTTCGATGTGACGCTCCGGACCGATGATACGCCGATGAGCCGGGCCGACCTGATCGCAGCGCTTCAGGGCGCGGATGTGCTGGTGCCAACGGTGACGGATGAGATCGACGCAGGCTTGATCAGCCAGGCCGGAGACCAGCTCAAGCTGATTGCCAACTACGGTGCGGGGGTAGACCATATCGACGTGGCCACCGCCCGGCAGCGCGGGGTGCTGGTCTCCAACACTCCCGGCGTACTGACGGACGATACCGCTGATATGACCATGGCGCTGATGCTGGCGGTGCTGCGGCGGATCCCCGAAGGGCTCAGCGTGATGCAGTCGGGCGACTGGGAGGGCTGGGCGCCGACGGCCTATCTTGGCGGGCGCGTGGCGGGTCGCCGTCTGGGCATCCTCGGCATGGGACGTATCGGGCAGGCGGTCGCGCGCCGCGCTGCGGCCTTTGGCATGCAGGTGCATTATCACAACCGCCGCCGTCTGCGCAGCGAGGTGGAAACCGCGCTGGAGGCCACATGGTGGGAAAGTCTCGACCAGATGGTCGCGCGGATGGACGTGATCTCCGTCAATTGCCCGGCGACGCCTTCGACCTTTCATTTGATGAACGCCCGCAGGCTCAAGCTGATGAAACCCGAGGCTGTCATCGTGAATACCTCCCGAGGGGAGGTGATCGACGAGGCGGCGCTGACCCGGATGCTGCGCGCGGGCGAGATCTCCGGCGCGGGGCTGGACGTCTACGAGCACGGGGTCGAGGTCAACCCGCGGCTGCGACAGCTGGGCAATGTGGTACTCTTGCCGCATATGGGGTCGGCCACCCGCGAAGGGCGGATGGAGATGGGTGAGAAGGTGATCATCAACATCAAGACCTTCGATGATGGCCACCGCCCGCCCGATCAGGTCGTGCCAGCCATGCTCTAGGGCATCAATCAAGGAGGAGACGCCATGCGAACGTTTTTGACCGGTCTCGCGCTGCTTGCCGCCACATCCGCTCAGGCGCAACAGGCAGCGGATGCGGTTCAGCCCGAGGCCGCAACGCAGGGTGCTTTCGAGGCGATCTCGCCCGAGGTCGCCGAAGCGCTGGAGGCCAAATTCGCAGGGACCCCGGTGACAGCGGACAATTGGATGGTCGCTGCGGCCAACCCCTGGGCCGTGCAGGCTGGTGCCGATGTGCTGGCCGCGGGCGGCACCGCTGCCGATGCGCTGGTCGCCGTGCAGGCCATGCTGGGGCTGGTGGAGCCGCAGTCCTCCGGGCTGGGCGGCGGGGCGTTCCTTGTTTACTACGATGCGGCGACGGCGACACTGACGACCCTCGACGGGCGCGAGACGGCACCGCAGGCCGCGACGCCGCGGCTCTTTCAGGACGCGGCGGGCGAGCCGCTGGGGTTCTTCGATGCGGTGGTCGGCGGGTTGTCAGTGGGCACGCCCGGCACGCCTGCGTTGATGGCAGACGCGCACGCCCGGTGGGGCGCGTTGGACTGGTCGGCGCTGTTGGCGCCTGCGATCACCCGGGCCGAGGAGGGCTTTGAGGTCTCACCGCGCCTTGCGGGTCTGATCGCTGCCGATGCAGAGCGGCTGGGCCGGTTCCAGAGCACCGCTGACTATTTTCTACCCGGCGGCACGCCTTTGGTGGCTGGAGATTTGCTACAGAACGCGGCCTATGCGGAGACGTTGCGCGCGATAGCGACAGGCGGGGTCGAGGCCTTCTACACCGGCCCCATTGCGCAGGACATTGTCGCGACCGTTCAAGGGGCCGAAGGCAACCCCGGTGTGCTGTCGGAGGTGGATCTGAGCCTTTATCAGGTCAAGGAACGAGCCCCCGTCTGCGTTACCTACCGGGCGCATGATGTCTGCGGCATGGGGCCACCGTCCAGCGGCGCGCTGACCGTGGGGCAGATCCTCGGGATGCTGGAGAGCTATGACCTTTCTGCCGGGCCTGCGGATGATGAGGTACGGCGGCTGATCGGTGACGCCTCGCGGCTCGCTTTCGCGGACCGGGGGCGGTACATGGCCGACAGCGATTTCGTGCCCGTGCCCACCGACGGTCTGGTGGATCCGGCCTATCTGGCGGAGCGCGCGGCGCTGCTGTCGGGCGATGACGCGCTGCCCGAAGTGGCACCGGGCGCGCCCGCCTTCGACCATGCGCTGAACTGGGCCGATGATGCCTCGCTGGAACTGCCCTCGACCTCCCATTTCGTGATTGTCGATGGTGCAGGCAACGTCGCCTCCATGACCACGACGATCGAGAACGGCTTTGGCAGTCGGCTCATGGTGCGGGGGTTTCTGCTCAACAATGAGCTGACGGATTTCTCCTTTAGATCCCACGAGGACGGGGTGCCCATCGCCAACCGGGTGGAGCCCGGCAAGCGCCCGCGGTCCTCGATGTCGCCCACCATCGTGATGCAGGACGGCGCACCTGTGCTGGCCATCGGCAGCCCGGGCGGCAGCCGCATCATCGGCTATGTGGCGCAGAGCATCATTGCCTATCTGGACTGGGACATGGACGTACAGCAGGCCTTGTCGGTACCGCATGCGGTCAATCGTTTCGGCACATATGATGTGGAAGAGGGTACGTCGGCCGAGGCGCTGGCGCCGGCGCTGACAGAGCTTGGCTATGAGGTGAACACCCGGGCACTGACCTCCGGCCTCCACGCCATCGAGATCGGCGACGGGCTGCGCGGCGGCGCGGACCCGCGGCGCGAGGGCATCGCCCTTGGCCGCTAGGGGCTCCGGGCAGGGGATGAGACAATGAAACACGAGACCTTACCGCGTAACGAAGACGGGATCGCCACGGTCGCGGGCGTGCTCAAACAACGCTTTGGCGACCGGTTTCAGACCGGTCAGGCGTTGCGTGAACAGCACGGCCACACCACCACCTGGATCGAGAACCAGCCCCCCGATGGCGTGGTCTTTGCCACCTCGACGCAAGAGGTGTCCGAGATTGTGGGGCTGTGCGCCCAGTACCGCGTGCCGGTCATTCCTTTCGGCACCGGGACCTCGCTCGAAGGGCACCTCAACGCACCGGCGGGCGGGATCTCCATCGACGTGAGCCAGATGGACAGGGTGCTGGAGGTGAACGCGGGCGATCTCGATTGCCGGGTGCAGCCGGGGGTCACGCGCGAGGCGCTCAATACGCATCTGCGGGACCGGGGGCTGTTCTTTCCCATCGATCCCGGTGCCAATGCCTCGCTGGGCGGCATGACGGCCACGAATGCTTCGGGCACCAACGCCGTGCGCTACGGGACCATGAAGGACAATGTGCTGGCGGTGGAGGCCGTGATGGCTGACGGGCGGATCATCCGAACCGGCACCCGGGCGCGCAAATCCTCAGCCGGTTACGATCTGACCCGGTTGCTGGTGGGCTCCGAAGGAACCCTGGCGGTAATCACGGAGGTGACGCTCAAGCTGCATGGCATACCGGAGGCGATCAGTGCGGCGTGGTGTTCCTTTCCGACCGTGGATGCCGCCTGCCGTACGGTGATCGCGGTGATCCAGTACGGGCTGCCGGTGGCGCGGATCGAATTGCTGGACGCGGTGATGGTCACCGCGCTCAACGCCTATTCAAAGCTCGACCTGCCGGAGACGCCGTTGCTGCTGCTGGAGTTCCACGGAACGGACGCCTATGTGCGCGAGCAGGCGGCGGTTTTCGACGACCTGGCCTCAGAGCACGAGGGTTTTGGCTATCACGCGACTGCCACCACCGAAGAGCGCAACCGGATCTGGCAGGCCCGCCACGATGCCTATCCTGCGATGCTGCAGTACCGGCCCGGGGCGCAGGGCATTGCGACGGACGCCTGCGTGCCGATCTCGCGGCTGGCGGATTGTGTCACCGCGGCGCAGGAGCGTGCCGCGGAACTTGGGCTTGTCGCGCCGGTGGTCGGCCATGCGGGTGATGGCAATTTCCACATCTCACCGCTGATCGACATGTCGGACGCGGGCGAGGTCGCGCGGGCGGCAGATTTTGTCACGTGGCTGAACGGGCTCGCGATTTCAATGGGGGGCACCTGCACGGGGGAGCACGGGATCGGGCAGGGCAAGCGGCCATATCTGGTCGACGAGCTGGGCGAGGCAACGGTGGTCATGAAGCAGATCAAACGCGCGCTCGACCCGCTGGATATCCTCAATCCGGGCAAGATCCTCTGAAGATTGGCGTGGTTGGTGAGAGATGGGGAGTGTCAGCGCCCCTGACATGCGTCGGCACGCCTCCGGCGGGAGTTTTTTTGGCAAGATGACAGGGGAGCCGTGCGACACTGCCGCAGGGTGATGTCGCTTTCCCGCCATGACGGGTCGGGGGTGTTTTGCCGCGCCGCCCGGTGATGGATAAAGCTGGCGACAGGTCATTACGTCGGGAGCCAGGCTCATGAAAACAACGGTCAAAGCGCTTGTGGTCGGGGGAGGTGCTGTTGGCACCTCCATTGCGTATCATCTCGCACGCGCGGGCTGGGAAGATGTGATGTTGCTGGAGCGGGACGAACTGACCTCTGGTTCCACATGGCATGCCGCGGGGCTCTTGCCGTATTTCAACATGTCCTTTGCAACCACCCACATCCACGACCACTCCATTCGTTTTTACAAGACATTGGAGGCGGAAACCGGTCTGAACGCTGGCTTTGCGGTTGTCGGCAACCTGCGCATGGCGCAGACGCAGGCGCGCATGGATGAATACATGCTCTATGCCTCTACCGCCGAGACCTGCGGTGTGCCTTACCAGTGGATGACGCCGGAGCAGATCAAAGAGCGTTGGCCGCTGATCCGCACAGAGGATCTGAAGGGTGCGCTCTATCACCACACGGATGGCTACATCAACCCTGCCGATGTGACCATGGCGATGGCAAAGGGCGCGCGGCAACGGGGCGTGATGATCGAACGGAAATGGCAGGCGGACGGGTTTCACTGGACCGGTGACGCCTGGGAGGTCACGGCTACCAAGATGACCGAACGGGGCGGCAACCTGGTGCCGACGGACGAGCAGGTTGTGATCACCGCGGACCATGTGGTCACCGCCTCGGGCAATCACGCGCAGCGGACCGCGCGGATGCTGGGGATCAAGATCCCCGCCATCCCCGTTGAGCACCAGTTTATCGTGATGGATCAGGATCCTGCTCTGGTGACGTTCCGCGGTGAAGGCAACGTCGAGCACCCTGTGATCCGTGACGCCGATGCGCAATCCTACGTGCGCGAGGAGCGCGGCGGCTGGATCCTCGGGGTGTATGAAAAAGGGGCGCCCGCGCGGTTTGAATACGGGGTGCCGGACAGCTTTCGCGCGGATCTTTTTCAGCTCGATCTGGACCGGATCGAGGATCAGTATATGGCGATGAACCACCGCATTCCGTCCTGCGAGGACTGCGGGCTGAAGGATGATTTCAACGGGCCGATTTGCTACACGCCCGACGGCAATCCCCTGGTCGGGCCGGCGCCCGGGTTGCAGAACATGTGGCTGGCCGAGGGCTTTTCCTTTGGCATCACCGCGGCGGGTGGCACGGGGCATTACCTCGCTCAGATGATGGTGGAAGGCGAGGCAGAGATCGACATGGCCTCGCTCGACCCCAAGCGCTATGGGCCATGGATGACCACGGAGTACGCCGCGCGCAAGAACGAGGAGGCCTACAACCACGTCTACATCCTGCATCATCCCGATGAGGAACGGCCCGCGTGCCGACCCTTGCGGACCTCGCCGGCCTACGACCGGCAGGCGGCGCGGGGCGCGCAGTTTGGGGCTGTCAACGGATGGGAGCGCCCGAATTACTATGCAACGCAAGGGTTTAGCGATGAAGGTGCGCGCTCGTTCCGGCGCGGCGGCTGGTGGCAATACGCGGTGGAGGAGGCCCGTGCGATCCGGCAGGGCGTGGGGCTCATCGATGCCACGGCCTTTGCCAAGCACCGGATTTCGGGGCCGGGGGCCACGGGTTTTCTGGACTGGCTAACGACCAACAGGCTGCCCAAAGTGGGGCGGATCAACCTGACCTATGCGCTGACGGATCATGGCACCACGCGCACTGAGTACACCATCGTGCGACTGGCGGAGAACGACTATTACCTCGTGTCTTCGGGCGCCTGGCACGCCTATGATCAGGATTTCCTCTACAAGGCAGTAATGGAAAAGGAGCCCGAGTTCGGGCGCATCAACGAACAGGACGTGACCACGCAATGGGGTGTCTTTGCGCTTGCCGGGCCGAAGTCGCGCGATGTGCTGGCGGAGCTTGTCCGGGATGCGGATCCGGCGACGGCGCTGTCCAACGCGCGGTTTCCGTGGTTGTCGTGCCGGGACATCGAGCTTGGGATGGTACCTGTGCGGGCGATCCGCGTGGCCTATACGGGCGAGCTGGGCTGGGAGCTGCATCACCCCATCGAGATGCAGAACCATCTCTTTGATCTGCTGGAAAAGGCCGGGGAAAAACATGGGCTTAGGCTGGTGGGCGCACGGGCTCAGAACTGGTTGCGGCAGGAGAAGAGCTATCGCGCTTTTGGCACGGAACTGGGGCGGGACGCGACGCCGCTGGAGGCGGATCTGGCGCGATTTGTGCATCTGGACAAGGACTTTCACGGCAAGGTCGCCATGGCCGACAAGGGCATCCGGTCCACATGCGTGACGCTGCTGATCGACGGGCCCGAGGACGCCGACCCCTGGGGGCGCGAGGCGCTCTATCAGGGGGACAACCGCGTCGGGCGGTTGACCTCGGGGGGGTATTCCGTGGCTTTTGGCAAGAGCATCGGCATGGGCTATGTGACGCCGGATCTGGCGGTGCCGGGGACCCGGCTGGAGATCAAGATGTTCGACCGCCTGTGGCCCGCGGAGGTGGTCGAGGACAGCCCCTATGATCCGGCCAATGCACGCATCCGGCAGGACGGCTGAGCACCGCACGCCGGGGGTTAACGCGCAGGTCGCGCAACGGGGCAGAGGCGTTCCGGGCAGCTCGGGCCTCTGCGGTCTGATCGGCAGGCCTGCAGGGGATTTCCGATGTCTGTACGACGTCGGTATCACGTCGGTATTGCGTCGGTGCTTTTGTCGGTGCCGGTGGGGTTTGGGGGGGTTAAGACGCCGTGCGCGGGTGAAACCCTGACAAACCGTTAACTCCGGGCGAGGGCACGCAGCGCGCGCTGCGTGGGCGCGGGATGGCATGGGACAGGACAGGGGGCCGCTGGCCGGGGTGGCTCCGAACCTGCCGGGGGGTCGCTGACGCATCGGGTTGAGCCGGGGCGCACGCGGCGCGCGCCGCGTGGGCGCGGGTGGCAGACGGCGGGGACAGGGAACCGGGGCAGTCCGCCGGATGGTTACCGGCGCGGCGCGGGTGCGTTTTCGGCCGCGCGCGGTCTTTCGGCGGCGGCGAGGGCCGCGCCTATCAGGACGAGCGGCAGGGCGAGCACAAAGCTGCTGGAAAGCGGCAGCCGGAAGATCACAAGATCGGCGAGGATCGGCCAAATTAGGGCGATGTATTCAAACGGGGCGAGCCGCGTCGCCTCGGCGTAGCGAAAAGCGAGCGTCATTGCGATATGCCCAAAGCCGCCCAAGAGCCCGGCGCCCACCAGTGCGAGCAACGTCCAGCCGCCCGGCATGACCCAACCGGAGGGCAGGGTGGCCAGCGCCCCAATCATCGAGGCCAGCACAAAGTAAAGCGCGATGGCGCCCGGGCTTTCGGTTCGGTTGAGGCTGCGGACCATGATCATGGCCAAGGCGGACAATGTGGCAGAGAGCAGCGCCAGCAAAACCCCCGTCAGGCGCGCGTCGCTCCCGCCCTGTGTGCCCAGTTCCGGCCAGAGCATCACGATCACGCCCGCAAAGCCGAGCGCGAGCGCGCCGCCCCGCCAGAGGGTCAATCGTTCGCCCAGCAGGCCCACCGCGGCGATGGCCATCAGGATGGGGGAGAGCTGCGCGATCAGGATGGCTTCGGCGATGTTGAGCCGTGCGATGGCGGCGAAGGAGGCGAAGAGCGCCATGGCCCCGAAGCTGGCGCGCAGCAGGTGGCCACCGGGTCGCCGGGTGGCCAGCCCTTGCGGGAATTCCTGCCGCAGCCACAGGAACACCACGAGCGGGATGATGGCGAAGGCGGAGCGGAAAAAGACAATCTCGCCCAGCGGGACGTCCTGGCTGACGGCCTTGACGCAGATGAACATGCCCGCCAGCAGCACGCCCGACAGGATCCGGAGCGCGATGCCCAGGGCAGGACGGTCGGTGTGGGTCATCTGTGCACGTCCTCGCCGCCGAGCGCGTCGCGCAGGGCGTCTCCGGCCAGGTTGATGGCGAGGACGCAGACCACCACCGCCAGCCCGGGCCAGATCATCTGCAGCGGAGTGGAGCGCATGTGGATGCGCGCATCCAGCAGCATGGTGCCCCATTCGGGCAGGGGCGGCTGCACGCCGAACCCCAGAAAACCGAGCGCGGAGATGCCGAGGATGGCGCGCGCGAACATGCCGGTCCAGACAACGGCGAGCGAGGGCATCAGCGACGGCAGGTAGTGCCAGCGCGCGATGGCCAGCGGCGACAGGCCCGCCAGCCGGCCCTGCACCACATAGCCGCGTGTGCCCAGCGACAGACCGATGGCGCGCGCCACCCGTGCATAGCGCATCCAGCCGGTGACGGTCAGGGCAAAGATCAGGCTGCCGGTGCCCGCACCCAGCAGCCCCGCGATGACGACGGCGGCCACCAGTTCGGGAAAGGCCAGAAACGTATCGGTGGTGCGCATCACCACCCAGTCGGCCAGCTTGCCGCCCAGGGCAGCGACAAGACCTGCGAGCGTGCCGATGAGCAGCCCCGCGACCGAGATCAGGAACGCCAGCCCCAGCGACCAGCGCGCCCCATGCAGCAGCCGTGACAGGATGTCCCGCCCCATGGCATCGGTGCCCAGCCACCAGTCAGGCCCGGGCGGGCTGAGGCGCTGGGGGATGTTGATCTGTGTCGGATCATGGGGTGCCAGCACCGGCCCCAGGAGTGCCAGCGCCATGAGTATCAGGGCAAGGCAGCCGACGCTACGCATGACGGTCCGCGATCCGGGGGTCCAGCCTGCGGTAGATGAGATCCGTGACGAGGTTCACGGTGACGAAGAGCACTGCGGTTAGCATCACCACCGCCTGCACCTTGGGAAAGTCGCGGGTCTCGATCGCGCTGACGAGAAAGCTGCCCAGACCGGGACGGGCAAAGATCACCTCGACCATGACGGCGCCTTCGAGCAGGAACGCCAGTTCCAGGCCAAAGACGGTCACCACCGGGATCGCCGCATGGGGGGCGATGTGGTCGCGGGCGATGTCGCGCGATGCCACGCCGCGGCGCTGGATCGCGGGCAGGAACGGCTGGTTGCGGGCCTCCAGAATGCCCGAGCGCAGGATGCGGGTGAGCGCGGCCGCAACACCGAGGCCGAGGGTCAGCGCCGGCAGGATGACATGGGCGGGGCTGCGGGCGCCCATGGCGGGCAGCCAGCCCAGCTGGACCGCAAAGAGCAGGATGAGCAGCAGCCCCAGCCAGTAGGCCGGGATCGCCGCCCCGATGGAAGCGAGTGCGACGGCGCTGCGGTCGCGCCAGCCACCCGGGCGGCGGGTCGCGGCATAGGCCAGCGGCAGGGAGAGGCCGAGGCCGATCATCAGCCCGGCCAGGGCCAGTGGTACGGTGTAGGAAAAGGCTGTCAGCAGCTCGGGCCAGATGTCGCGCCCGGTGACCATGGATTGCCCGAAGTCCCCCTGCAGCAGCGGTGTGATCCAGCCCAGAAAGGCGGGCCAGAAGCCTGCATCGAGGCCTGCTTCCGCGCGGATCAGCTCGACCACTTCGGCGGGCGGGATCGCGGCGTAGCGGGCCTCCGCGATGGCCAGGGCGGGATCGCCGGGCGCGTGCCAGAGCAGCGAAAACGTGGCCAGTGCCGTGCCGGTCAGCACGACCACCGCGCGCAGCACCAGCCCGGCGACCGTTCGCATCACGCGACCCGTTCCAGCGCGCCGAGCGCGAAGGCGGCATCGCGCAGGCGGCGGCCATAGTCGGTTTGCGGGGCCTCCACGAAGGCGCGCGCAGGCGTCAGCTCTTCGATGCGTCCGGCCCGCAGCACCGCGATGTCATCGGCGAAGGCCGCGGCATAGCCCAGATCGTGGGTGACGATGAGCGCGGCGAAGCCCGCCTCGCGCTGCAGGGCGGCGATCAGCCGGGCGGTGTGTTTCTGGGTGACCGCATCGAGGGCGGAGAGCGGCTCGTCAAAGAGCACCAGAGGCGGGGCCGCGATGAGGGCGCGCAGGATGCCCACGCGCTGGGCCTGACCGACGGAGACCTGGCCCGGGCGGCGTGCCAAGAGGTCGGGCGTAATTTCCAGCCCCTGACACAGAGCGGCCAGCCGGTCGGGATCCGCGCGCGTGCCTGTCGCTGTCAGGGGCTCCATCACCGAGCAGTGCAGGCTGAGGGCGGGGTTAAACGCGCTGCGCGGCTCCTGCATCACCAACGCGGGGCGGCAGTGGCGCACGGGCGCGCCGTTCCAGCTGACCGCGCCGGAGGTGCAGGGCACCAGCCCCAGCACGGCGCCGATCAGGGTGGATTTGCCCGCGCCGCTTTCCCCGACAACCGCGAGGGTCCGACCGGGCGCGAGGGACAGGGACACATCCTGCAGGGTGGCTGAGTTGCCGCGCCGGACGCAGACACGCTCGACGCTCAGCACGGCAGTTCCAGCCAGTTGCGATGGGCGCATAAGCTCCGCCCGGCAGCCGTCGCGGGGGCGGAGAGGACCTGTGCTGTGGGGGCATCCTCCACCACCCGGCCCGCGTCCATGACCATCAGCCGCTGAACCCGCCGGGCGGCGAGCCCGAGGTCATGGGTGATCAGCAGCAGGGCCGTGCTGCGGTCCGCCAGGTAGCGATCGAGCAGATCCATGGTGTCTGCGGCCACGACCGGGTCGAGCGCGGAGGTCGGCTCGTCCATCACCAGCAGATCCGGTGTGCCGATCAGTGCCATGGCGATGACGAAGCGCTGCTGCATGCCGCGGCTCCATCCCCAGGGGCGCGTGCCCAGATCACCGCCCGCGATGTGCAACGCCTCAAAGAGCGCACCCTGCCTGTCCGGATCCGGGGCGAGTGACAGCGCGCGCTCCGCCTCGCGCCAGTGAAACCCCATGGACCGGAGCGGGTCGAGCGCCTCATCGGGGCTTTGCGGCACATGCGCAACAGACTGCCCGCCGGCACGCAGGGCGTCGATCAGCGCGTGGCCGAGGGTCGATTTGCCGGAACCGGACGACCCCACGAGGCCGACGCATTCGCCGGGTCCGATCTGCATGTCCGTGGGGTGCAGGATCGCGCGGCCCGCGCGACATGCGCTCAGACCCGTGGCGGTGATGGTCATTCGGTCATGGCAGTCTCATGGGTGAGCCAGTAGGTTTCTGTCGGATGCACAGCGTAGCCGGTCAGCCCCGCGCGCGCCACATTGGTCTGGCTCACGTGAAAGACCGGGATCATGGCGGCCTCCTCAGCGATGATCTGCTGCACGCGGTCGTAGATCGCTGCGCGCGCTTCGGGATCGAAGGTGGTCCGGCCATCGGTGAGCAGCTTGTCCAGTTCGGCATTGTTATAGCCGCCCGCGTTGGACCCGCCGGTGGATTTCAACAGCGCTTCGAGCACCGCGGCGGGATCGCCTTGCGGTGTGGTCACCCAGGCCTGCAGGAACATGTCGGCGGTGCCCGCTGCAATCGCGTCATTGCTGGCGCCATATTCGCCGACGCGCACGTTGGCCGTCACCCCGATGGCCTGCAGGAAGGCCTGTGTAAGCTCGGCGGTGGGGGGCAGTGCTGCGCGGGAGGAATAGGTGACGATGTCGATCTCCAGCGGGGCGCCGTCCAGCATCCAGATGCCACCCTCCTTGACGGCCCCGGCCTCGGCCAGCAGTTCCTCTGCCAAGGCTGGGTCATAGACCGGGTCGATGTCCGCGGCCCATCCCATGCGGGCGGGAAAGACGGTGCCCGCGGGCACGCCGCCAACGCCCGACAGTGCTGCATCGACGATGCCCTGCCGGTCAATCGCCGCCGCGACCGCACGCCGGATCAGCGGGTTTGTCATGGGGCCGCTGGCCGCGTTCATCGTGTAGAAATAGAGCCGCGCCGTGGGGGCCGCAAAGCCGAGCGCGCCGGTTTCCTGAATGCGGGCGAAATCGGTTTCGGGGTAGTTGATCACCATATCGACTTCGCCTGCCTCAAAGGCCAGTGCCGCGGCGCCGGGATCGGGGATGCCCACGACGCGGACCTCGTCGAAGCCGGGGGTGCCGAGGCGGTAGTTTGCGTTGGCCTCAACCCGGTAGAGCTGGTCGGGGATGGCGTCGCGAAAGACATAAGGGCCAGTGGCGTTGATCGGGTAGTCCTCGGAGGCGGGGCCGAGCACTGCGAGGCCCGGCTCGGACAGGCTCCACGGAAAGGCGGCGTTGGGGCTGTTGGTCTCGAACACCACCACACGGTCGCCATCCGTGGCCAGCGAGGCCAGATCCAGCAGGTTGGCGATGCGCTTGTTATGACCCGGGTGTGTTTCGTCCATGATCGGGTCGATGGCGTCTACCACATGCTGCGCTGTGACCGCGGTGCCATCGTGGAACACCAGCCCCTCGCGCAGGGTGACGCGCCAGAGAGTGGGTGCTGCCTGCTCGATCCCGCTGGCCAGCCGCGGAACGAGGCTCAGGTCATAGTCGATGCCCATCAGCGTTTCGGTCACGCCGCTCTGGTTCGACAGCCAGCCGTTGTAGCCCGCGCGGGGGTCCGGCACCTCGGCGGTCGGGGCGGAGCCCGCGATGGTGAACGTGCGGTCTTGTGCGGCTGTGATCTGGGCCGCGCCGAGGGTGAGGGCGGTGACAAGGGCCAGTCGTGTCATGAGGGTCATGGGGCGCAATCCTTCAGGCTTGGGGCGATGGGGGTGTCTTGGTGCTGTGCAGATCGCGGGCGAGCGTTCTGGCTTCGGCCTGCGAGAGGGAGGCAAGCGTCTGCTCCACGCTGAGACCCTGTGCATGGGCCCGCTGCCAGAGGCGCCGGGCGGAGACGGGCGACCAGGGCAGGGCCGCCTGACCCAGCCATTGCCGCAGGGGGGCTGGCAGGGCGTCGTAGGCCTGCATGGGATCGCCGCGTCGGCGCTTGCTGCGCAGGCTGGTTTGTCCGATATTGCGGGGGTGTTGTGCTGACATCCTGAGCGCCGGGCTGGTTGAGATACATCTCGCAACTAGCGAAGTTACTGGAGCCACGCAACACGAAATGTTACGTAAGGGCAATGATCCGCGGAGACCTACCTTGAAGCGAAACAGTCGACTGTCCCTTGCCCTGCATACGCTCAGCCACATGGCGGGGGATCCGGGCCGCATCCGTACCTCTGCCGACATTGCCGCCCATGCGGGCACGAACCCGGTTGTGGTGCGGCGGGTGCTGGGGCGGTTGCGCGAGGCGGGGTTGCTGACCTCCGAGAAGGGGCACGCGGGCGGCTGGCGACTGGCGCGGCTGCCCGAGGCGATCACGCTGGCGGATGTGTATCTTGCGCTGGATGAGCGGCTGGTGGCCAGTGACGATACCGCCGAGACCCCGGCCTGTTCGGTGGAACATGCGCTGCACGAGCGGGTGTCGGGCGTGCTGGACGAGATCGAGCAGAGCCTGGTGCAGCGTCTGGGCGAGACCTCGATTTCCGAGGTATGCGGGCGCTAAGGCGCTTGGACCGCCCTGGGGGCGGTCGGTCGCACCGTGCAAAGCTGCCCGGTGTGGTTGCGGCAGGTCGCGGCTTTTCCCGTGCCGCCGAGATGTCGGCGGTCAGCCCTGCTCTTCCAGCCGGTCGGTGGCGGGTGGCGGCGTGGGGCTGAGGGCCGCCAGACGCGCGTAGAGGCTCTTATCCATCCGGTAATCGAGGGCGGCGAGGGAGGGGGCAAGCTGTGCGGTGCTGCGCGCGGAGATGATGGGCGTCGGGCCCATGGGGTGGGCTGCGGCCCAGGCCACGGCGAGCGTCGCGGGGTCTGTGCCCAGCTCGGTGGCGACGGTGGCAAGGCCCGTGGCCGCGTCATGCATCCAGTCCTGGCCGTAGCGCGCTGCATAGCGGTCGTCCTCCGTGAGCCGACCCGCGCCGCCACCGCCGTATTTGCCCGTTAGCAGCCCACCACCCAGCGGCGAGTAGGGCGCGCAGGCGACGTTCTGATCCGCGCACATGGGCAGGATCTCGACCTCCGCCTGCCGTTTCACGAGGTTGTACATCGGCTGCAGGATGTCGACCGTGATCTCGAATTTCGCCGCGATGGTGAGCGCCTTGACCACCTGCCAGGCGGCAAAATTGGAGACGCCCACGTAGCGGATCTGGCCTTTGGCCTTGAGCTCGGCCAGAGCCTCCATGCTTTCGTGCAGGTCGGTGTGCGGATCGAAGCGGTGCATATAGAGCACGTCGACCATGTCGAGGCCGAGGCGCTTGCGCGACACGTCGAAGGTCTTCTGGATATTGGATTTCGAGCCGCCGCCCTCGTAGGCGGCCTTGGTCGCGATGATCAGGCCATCGCGGCGGTCGCCCAGCATCCCGCCCAGCAACTCTTCTGAGGCGCCGTCGTTGTAGACGTGGGCAGTGTCGAAATGGGTGATGCCTGCGGCGAGACAGGCCTCGAACATCTCGCGCGAGGCGGTGGCGCCGGCGCGCCCGCCGAACTGCATGGTGCCAAAGGCGAGGCGGCTGGCGGGGGTGCCGTCGGGGCTGGTGAGGATCTTGGTCATGGGCACAGAAGTGGCACGGTGCGCGCCGGGTGGCAATACTGCGGGGCCCGGACGGTCACCGTAGGTCTGTCGGTGGTCTCTGCGCGGCCCCTGGGGGCGGGGCGAAGGCGCTTGCAAGCGCCTTGCCAGCGCCCAGCGGCGGCGGTCGCGACCGGTGTGATCACCGGAGCGTTTCCGCCTATCTGCCGATGCGGGGTTCTGTGCCTGCGCGGATGCGGGCGATGTTGCCGCGGTGCCGCCAGAAGACCAGCGCTGCCAGGGCCAGCGCGAGGATCGCGCCCGCGGGCAGGTCCATGAGCAGCATCAGGAGCGGTGCGGCGGCGGCGGAGACGAGGGCACCCATGGAGGAGATCCGGCTGGCAGCGGCCCCGGCGAGCCACGCGAGACAACAGCCCAGACCAACGGGCCAGGCGAGCGCCAGCACGATGCCGAGGAAGGTCGCCACACCTTTGCCGCCGTTGAACCGCAGCCAGACCGGGTAGCAATGGCCGATCATCGCGGCGAGCCCGGCAATCAGTGCGGCACTTTCACCAGCGATATAGCGGGCGAGCAGCACGGCCACCGCTCCTTTGCCCGCATCAAGCAGCAAGGTCAGGGCCGCCGCCAGCTTGTTGCCGGTGCGCAGGACATTCGTGGCGCCGATATTGCCGGAGCCGATGTCGCGCAGGTTGCCAAGACCCATGAGCCGCGCGAGCAGCAGACCGTAGGGGATCGAGCCCAGCAGGTAGCCCGCAGCGGCCCAGAGCAGGAGCGTTCCCATCAGTCGGCCTCGAACACTTGAGCACCGGCCACATAGGTGGCCAGCACGCGGCCCTGCATTCGGGCGCCGTCAAAGGGGGTGTTGCGGGATTTGGAGCGCAGCGTCGCGCGGTCCATCAGGAAGGGCGCGTCGGGATCGAAGAGCACCAGATCGGCGGGCGCACCGAGGCTGAGCCGCCCGGCCGCCAGCCCCAGCCTGTCCGCCGGGTTGCGCGCCATGGCGCGCCAGAGTGTGGGCAGATCCACCAGCCCTGCGTGGTAGAGGCGCATGGCCGCGGGCAGAAATGCCTCCAACGCGACAGCACCCGAGGCGGCCTCCTCAAAGGGCAGGCGTTTGCTTTCCTCGTCCTGCGGTGTGTGCATGGAGCTGATCACGTCGATCAGCCCGCTGGCCACGGCCTCAGCCACGGCGAGCCTGTCCTGCTCGTCGCGCAGGGGCGGCTTCAGCTTGAAGAAGGTGCGGTAGTCGGCCACGTCGAGCGCGTTGAGCGTCAAATGGTGGATCGAGGTGCCCGCGGTGATGTCGAGCCCGTTGGCCTTGGCGCGCGCGAGCGCGGGCAGGGCCCGGGCGCAGGTGATCTGATCGGCGTGATAGCGCGCGTTCGTCATCTCGATGAGGGCAATGTCGCGGTCAAGCCCCATGCGCTCGGCCATGGGCGAGACACCGGGCAGCCCGCGCAGCGAGGCGAATTTGCCGGAGGTGACAGCGGCACCGCGGCTGAGCCCGGGATCCTGGGGATGGCCCACGACCAGCGCGCCGAGACCGCGCGCGTAGGACAAGGCCCGGGCAAGCACCTTGGTGTCGGTGACCACCCGGTCGCAATCGGTGAAGGCCACGGCGCCCGCGTCCATCAGAAAGCCGATCTCGGTCATCTCGCGGCCCGCGCGCCCCTTGGTGAGTGCTGCCATGGGCAGGACGTTGACGGGGGCGGCCTCGGCGGCGCGGCGGGCCACAAACTCCAGCGCTTCGGGGCTGTCGATGGCAGGGTCGGTGTCGGGTCGGGTGATCATCGTTGTCACGCCGCCCGCCGCTGCCGCCAGCCCCGCGGACCGGTAGCTTTCCTTGTGCCGGTCGCCGGGTTCGCAGACCTTGACGCCCAGATCGACGATGCCGGGGGCGAGGTATTTCAGACCGCAGTCGATCACGCGGCCGGAGGTCAGCCTTGGCGCGTCGCGGGGCAGATGGCGCGTGATGCGCCCGTCCTCGACCACCAGACCGCCGGTGACGACCTCGTCGCGGTCGGGGTCCACCAGCCGGGCGTTGAGAAAGGTGAGCTTGGTCATGCGCCGACCCAGAGCATCAGGCCCACCAGCGCAAAGATCAAAAGCAGCGCGATGGTGGCGATGCGACCGGACATCCTGGGGTCTTTGGGCTCTTTCATGGGCTGTGGCTCGCGGCTGTCATGTGAAAAGCGCCCAGAGACCAAGGCCCAGCAGCACGATGATCGCCGCCACGACCATGACACTGCCGGGACGGCCCCGGACGGGGGTGGGCGGCGTCATCTGGGGTGCACCGCTGTAGGGTTTGGCGCTGTCGGCATCGAGCGGCGGGCCACTGACCGGTTTGGGCCGGGGCTCGGCGTAGGTGCCAATGAGCGTGAGCGCATCGCCGGGGGTCAGCGTGACATCGCTGCCCGCGAGGCTGTCGGAGAAAAAGAGCAGCACGTAGCCCTCCAGCGCATCGAGCCGGGCGCGGTCCGCGGCCAGCGCGTCATCGGGGACGGCGTAGCCTTCGGCGAGATAGGCGGCGAGACCCACGCCCGCGAGATCGGAGACGGGAAAGATCTCCGTGCTGGTGGTGTCGAGATGCGGCGCGCCCAGAAGCTCGCGTGCTAGGTCCGGTTTGGGCGTGCTGGCGAGGGCTGTCGCCATGTCACCCGGCGGTCGGTTGATCGCGAAGACGCGGATCTGCCCGCGCTCGCCCGCGGGGATATGGAGCGGCGCGCTCACGCGGCTGTGCCCCGGGTCAGTTTGAGGTTGCGCGCGAGCAGATCCATGGCGGCCATGCGCACGGCCACGCCCATCTCCACCTGATCCTGAATGACGCTGCGGTTGATGTCGTCCGCCAGCGTGCCGTCGATCTCCACCCCGCGGTTCATGGGGCCGGGGTGCATGACGATGGCGTCCGGTTTGGCGTGGGATAACTTTGCGGCGTCCAGACCATATCGGTGATAATACTCCCGCTCGCTGGGGATAAACCCGCCATCCATGCGCTCTTTTTGCAAGCGCAACATCATCACCACATCAACGTCGCGCAGCCCTTCGGCCATGTCTTCGAAGACTTCCACGCCGAATTCCGCGATACCCGAGGGCAGCAGCGTCGGCGGGCCGATCAGGCGCAGCCTGTTCTCCATCTTGCCCAGGAGCATGATGTTGGAGCGGGCCACGCGGCTGTGTGCGATATCGCCGCAGATGGCGATGGAAAGCCGGTGCAGCCGCCCTTTGGCGCGCCGGATCGTGAGCGCATCGAGCAGCGCCTGCGTGGGGTGTTCGTGCCGGCCGTCGCCCGCGTTGAGCACGGCGCAGTTGACCTTTTCCGCCAGCAGGTTCACGGCACCCGAATGCGGATGGCGCACCACCAGCAGATCGGGGTGCATGGCGTTCAGCGTCAGCGCCGTGTCGATCAGCGTCTCGCCCTTTTTGACGGAACTGGCCTGCATGGCCATGTTCATGACGTCGGCGCCCAGCCGCTTTCCCGCGATCTCGAAGCTCGCCTGGGTGCGGGTCGAATTCTCGAAGAACATGTTGATCTGGGTGAGGCCCGCCAGCGCGTCGGCGTGTTTGTCGGGCTGTCGGTTGAGGGCGGCATAGCTGTCCGCCAGATCGAGCAGCGTGGTGATCTCTTCCTGGCGCAGGGCCTCGATCCCCAGCAGGTGGCGGTGCGGAAAACTCATGATCGCCATCTACGTGATTTCGCGGCGGAGGGGAAGGGCAACTGCGGCGCGATTGCGGTTCATCTCGGGGGGGCGCGCGCGTAGGGTGGGTGCATGGAATCAGCGGATTTTGACACAGCGCTGGCGCTTTTGGAGTGGCAGGTGGAACTGGGGGCGACCGAGGCGATCGGCGACGCGCCTGTCGACTGCTATGCGTTGCCCGCGACGCTGGGCAAGCCCAAGGCAACGGCGGCGGTTGCGGCGGCGACACCCGCGCGGGCGGAGGTCGATCCGGTCGCGGAGGCGCGCGCGGCGGCAGCGGCGGCGGTGGATCTGCCGGGGCTGGCGGCGGCTTTGGGTGTGTTCGAGCATTGCGCGCTGAAGCGCGGGGCCAGCAATCTGGTCTTTTCCGACGGGACGCCCGGCGCGCGGGTCATGATCGTGGGCGAGGCGCCGGGGCGCGACGAGGATCTGGCGGGCAAGCCCTTTGTGGGACGCGCGGGGCAGCTGCTCGACCGGATGCTGGCGGCGATTGACATGGGGCGGGCGACGGCGGAGGCACCCGTCTACATCACCAATGTGCTGCCCTGGCGGCCCCCGCGCAACCGCGATCCGCAACCGGAGGAAATCGCGATGATGCGGCCCTTTCTGGAGCGGCACATTGCGCTGGCAAATCCGCAAGTGATTGTGATCATGGGAAATATCTCTGCGCAGGCGCTGTTGGGCAAGCGCGGGATCACGCGGCTGAGGGGCAGCTGGACAGAGGCGCAGGGCCGACCGGCCTTGCCGATGTTCCATCCGGCCTATCTGCTGCGGCAGCCAGCCGCCAAACGCGACGCCTGGTCGGATCTGCTGAGCCTGAAGGCACGGCTGGGAACGGGATAAGGGGAGATCATGAGCCGGATTGACGAAAGCCAGGAGTTCATTCCCGTCCGCATCGCGGTGCTGACCGTGTCGGACAGCCGGGGGCTGGGCGAGGACCGGTCGGGCGATGTTCTGGTGTCGCGGTTAACGGAGGCGGGGCACGAGCTGGCCGACCGCCGCATCCTGCCAGACGAGCGCGCGCAGATCGCGGGCCAGCTGAGGGCATGGTGCAAGGACAGCGGTGTGGATGTGGTTATCTCGACCGGGGGCACGGGGCTGACAGGGCGGGATGTGACCGTCGAGGCGCACCGGGACGTCTACGAAAAGGAGATTGATGCCTTCGGTACGGTTTTCACCATCGTCTCGATACAGAAGATCGGCACCAGCGCTGTTCAGAGCCGGGCCACGGGCGGTGTGGCACAGGGGACGTATCTCTTTGCGCTGCCGGGCAGCCCCGGGGCCTGCAAGGATGCCTGGGACGAGATCCTCGCCAAGCAGCTCGATTACCGGCACCGGCCCTGCAATTTCGTCGAGATTTTGCCGCGGCTGGACGAGCACCGGCGCCGAAAATAGAGACAATCCGGCGCATCGCGGCTGCGTGAGTGGGTTTTTGCCGATAGATCCGCTATATCTGACGGAATAATCGTCGCCCACGGGGTTCTGGACCAATGCGTTTTCTGCGCCAAAGCATGATTGGGCTGTTTCTGGCGGCTCTCAGCCTCGGGCTGCTGGTCTATGCTGCCTATGTGGTGCAGGCCGCCGTACAGACGCGGCTGAGCGCGCAGAGCACCCCGCCGCCGGTGCGCGAACGGGTCTTTACGGTGGATCTGCAGCGGGCGGAGGCGGTGACCATTGTGCCGGTTCTGCAAACCTTTGGTGAGGTTTCCGCCCGGCGGACACTGGAGGTGCGGGCGGCGGTTGCCGGGCGGGTGGTGGCGCTGCACGAGAATTTCGAGGATGCAGGCAGCGTGGCTGCGGGTGATGTGCTGCTGCGGATTGACCCGGCTCAGACTCAGGCCGCCGTGGACCGCCTGCGCGCCGATCTTGCGGATGCGCAAGCCGAAGCACGCGACAGCGCCCGCGCGCTGGATCTGGCGCGCGCCGAACGGGAGGCAGCCGCGGCGCAGGTGAGCTTGCGCGAGACGGCATTCCGGCGGCAGGTGGATCTGGCCGAGCGTGGCGTGGGCACCGCTGCCGCCATAGAGACGGCCGAGATTGCGGTCTCGGCGGCACAGGCCACGGTGCTGGCCCGGCGGCAGGAGGTGGCGCGCGCGGAGGCGCGGATCGATCAGGCCGCCACCCGCATCGCCCGAGCGGAGATCGCGCTGGCCGAGGCCCGGCGCGATCTGGCGGACACCGAGTTGCGCGCGCCTTTCGACGGGACGCTGAGCGAGACGGCGGTGGTCGAGGGCGGGCTCGTGGCGGTCAACGAGCGGGTGGCCGATCTGGTCGATCCGTCTGATCTGGAGATTTCCTTTAACCTGTCCACCGCGCAATACGCCCGGCTGTTGACGCCCGGCGGTGCGCTGATCAAGGCACCGGTTCTGGCCACGCTGGAGGGATCGGGCACGGGGTTGCAGGCCAGCGGTGCGCTGGCGCGGGTGAGTGCCGGTGCCAGGGACGGACAGACGGGGCGGCGCGTCTTTGCCCGTCTGGGGGCGGCGCCGGGATTTCGCCCGGGTGATTTCGTCACGGTCGAGATCCGGGAAAACCCGTTGGAGAATGTGGTGGAACTGCCCGCGACAGCGCTTGGCCCCGATGGCACCGTGCTGGTGCTGGAAGGGGAGGACCGGCTGGCTGCCGTTAACGTCACGCTGATGCGGCGGCAGGGCAACCGGGTGCTGCTGAGCGCGGACGGTCTGGTCGGGCGCGATGTGGTCGAGGTGCGCACGCCGCTGCTGGGCCCCGGTGTGGCCGTGCAGCCAACGCAGCAACAGGCGCGGCTGTGGCAGGCGGCGGGTGATCCCGTGCCGCAGGAAGGCTAGCGGCGCGGT
The DNA here is from genome assembly GCF_947496515.1 of uncultured Roseobacter sp. Lineage (GTDB taxonomy): Bacteria > Pseudomonadota > Alphaproteobacteria > Rhodobacterales > Rhodobacteraceae > Roseobacter. Next base: position 27,525 of record NZ_CANMDB010000014.1, read on the forward strand.
GGTGCGTCCGACGCAGCCCGGCGCAGGCGGTGTTCTGTCCTATTTCACCCGGCACCGGACGCTGGCCAATCTGGTCTTTATCGCGATGATCGCGGCGGGGCTTTTTACCATTCCCAACCTGCGCGCGCAGTTCTTTCCCGATGTCCCGCGCGAGGAGATCGACGTCACCATCCGCTGGGATCAGGCGGGTTCGGATGATGTGGATGAGGCGATTGTCCAGGCCATGGGGCCCGCGCTGATGCAGGTTGAGGGCGTTGTGCGGTCCACCGCCAATGCGCGCCCGGGGCTTGGTGCCGTGTCGCTGGAGTTCGAGCCGGGCTGGGACATGGCGCGCGCCATGGATGAGGTGCAGGACGTGCTCGACGGGCTGAGCGAGCTGCCGCCCGATGCCGATGATCCGCTGGTGCAGCGCAACCAGCGGCCCGACCGGGTGACCGATGTGATCATCAGCGGTGCCGTCACGCCCGAGCAGCTGGGTCAATACGGCGATGAATTTCTGCGACGGCTGTATGACGTGGGGGTGACGCGGACGCAGATCCGCGGTTATGCGGATCCCCAGATCACGGTCGAGGTGCCCTCGACGCAGTTGCTTGCCAATGACATCAGCCTGGCCGAGATCGCCGCGGCCATCGCGGCAGAGGTGGATACCGACCCTGCCGGCAATGTGAGCAACGGCGGCGCACGGGTGCGCACGGGGACGGCCAAGCGTGGTCCGGAGCAGATCGCGGGCATTGTGCTGCGCTCCGAGCCCGGGGGTGGCAAGCTGCGGATCGGGGACGTGGCGCGGGTGATCCGCGAGGCACCGGACCGCGAGCGCGTCTATTTCGTGGGGGAGGATCCGGCGATTTCGATCCGCGTGGACCGGCCCGAGGGGGGCGATTCCATTGCGGTGCAGCGGCAGGTCGAAGAGGTCGCGGCGCAGATGATGGCGACGCTGCCGCCGGGGGTGACGGTCGAGCTGATCCGCACCCGGGCGGAGGCGATCAGCGCGCGGTTGTCCACATTGCTCAACAACGCGCTGGCGGGGCTGGGTCTGGTCGTGTGTCTGTTGTTCCTGTTTCTGAACATGCGCACGGCCCTTTGGGTGGCCGCGGGCATTCCGGCAGCGCTGTTGGCGGCGGTGGCGCTGATGTATGCGGGCGGTCTGACGCTCAACCTGATCTCGCTCTTCGGGCTGATCATCACGTTGGGGATCGTAGTGGATGATGCCATCGTGGTGGCGGAGCACGCCGATCATAGGGTGCGGCATCTGGGCGAAAATCCCTTTCAGGCGGCGGAGCGGGCGGCAAACCGAATGGCGATGCCGGTCTTTGCGGCGAGCCTGACGACGATCATTGCCTTTCTGGGCTTGACGGTGGTGGGGGGGTGGTTCGGTGCCATCGTGCGGGACATTCCGCTGACGGTGATTGCGGTGCTGGTGGCGTCGCTGGTGGAGTGCTTTCTGGTGCTGCCCAACCACATGGCGCATGCGCTGAGCGCGCAGGTGCGCGAGCGCTGGTACGACTGGCCGAGCCGCCAGGTCAACCGTGGCTTTGTCTGGGTGCGCGAGCGGCTGTTCAAGCCGCTGATGGCAGGCGTGATTGCGGCGCGCTATGCGGTGGTGGCGGGGCTGGTGCTGTTGCTGGCGGTGCAGGCGGCGGCGTTCGTGCGCGGCGATGTGAACTGGCGGTTTTTCGACGGGCCGGAGCGCAGCGTGATCACCGCCAATTTCGCCATGGTCAACGGGGCGGACCGTTCGGACACGCTGGCGATGATGCGCGAGCTGCAACGCGCGACCGAGGTACTGGCGGCAGAGTACGAGGCCGAGCATGGCACCAACCCGGTCGAGTATGTGTTGGCGGAGGTCGGTGGCAATACCGGGCGCGGGTTGTCCGGTGTCGAGGCCAAGGAGGCGGAGTTGCTGGGCGGCATCACCATCACGCTGATCGATCCCGATTTGCGGCCCTATTCCAGCTTTGCCTTTGCGCGGGAGCTGCGCGAGCGGGTTGAGCGGCATCCGCTGATCGAGGTGCTGGTGTTTCGCGGGCAGCGCACCGGCAGCGGCGGCGATGCGGTCAGTGTGGAGCTGTCGGGTCTGGGGACCGATGCGCTGAAGGCGGCGAGCCTCGATCTTCAGGCGCAGCTTTTGCGCTACCCCCAGGTGCTCGCCGTGCAGGACAATCTGGCCTACGACCGCGAGGAGCTGATCCTGGATCTGACGCCGCGCGGTCAGGCCCTTGGCGTGACCATTGAGGGGCTGGGGCAGGTGCTGCGCAACCGTCTGGGCGGGATCGAGGCGGCCACCTATCCGCTCGGCACCCGCAGTGCCGCCATTCGGGTGGAACTGCCCGAGGGCGAGCTGACGGCGGATTTTCTGGACCGCACGCAGGTGCGCACGGGCGAGGGTGTCTACGTCCCCTTGGCGGATATCGTGACGGTCGAGAGCCGGCTGGGCTTTCGCACAGTGAACCGGGTGAACGGGGTGCGGGTGATCTCCGTCTCGGGGGATATCACGTCGGATGATCCGGCGGATGCCGCGGAGGTGCAGCAGGCGCTGGAGGCAGAGATCCTGCCGCAGCTTGCCGCGCGCCACGGGGTCGAATGGGTGCTGACCGGGCTTGCGGAGGAAGAGGACCGGTTTCTGAGCGAGGCGGCCAACGGGCTGATCCTGTGCCTGCTGGGCATCTATCTGGTGCTGGCCTGGGTGTTCGGCAGCTGGACACGGCCCTTGCTGGTGATGTCCATCGTGCCCTTTGGTCTGGTAGGCGTGGTCTACGGTCATATGGCCCATGACATGGCGCTGAGCATGTTCACGGTGGTGGGGCTCTTGGGGATGACGGGGATCATCATCAACGATTCCATTGTGCTGATCCGGACCATTGACGAGCGCGCGGCGCTGCGCGGGCTGATCCCGTCCATCATCGACGGTGCGGCGGACAGGCTGCGCCCGGTGATCCTGACCACCCTGACAACCGTGCTGGGCATGATGCCGATGCTCTATGAGACCAGCCGACAGGCGCAGTTTCTCAAACCCACGGTGATCACCCTGATCTACGGGTTGGGGTTCGGCACGGTGATCGTGTTGTTGCTGGTGCCTGCACTGGTGGCGATTCAGCATGATCTGGCGCGGCAGATGGCGGCGATGCGCCGCGGTGTGCGGATGCGGGCTGTGCGGCTGTGGTTCGGACTGCTGTGGGCTGCTGTGGGCGTCTGGGGGGCGCTCACGCTGGGCTGGGCGATCTGGACGGGGGTGCCGACGCCGGTCTTGACCGGCTTTGGTTTGGGCGCCTGGCCCGTGATGCCAGCGGCGCTGATGCTGTTCGTGGTGGGTGTCGCGGGGCTGGTGCTGCTGGCCTACGGGGCCGCCGCACTGGTGCTGCTGGTGGGGCAGCGACGCGCTGTGTGGTGACGGATCTGTGAGCTGGCGCCGTAGGGAGCCGGGGCGGGGGAAAGCGCCCTCGCCCCCGTCGAAGGGGGTCGGGCGCTGCCCGGCGTCCCGCCGGGCGGGCGGCTGTCACCGGGTCAAGCCACGGATCGGGTGCTCAGGCTCAGCCGCGATCGCAGCCGCGTATGTCCACCGCGTGCTCGCTGCCCAGAACGGTCAGGCGCACAGCTGAGCGGTCCAGTGCAATGGGTCCGCCGTCCACATGGATCATCTCGGAGACGGCGATCAACTCGCCGCCACTGCGCCGTGTATCCGGCTCGCTAACCCAGATATCCGGCAGGCCCGGCTCGATCACCATGACCTCCTCGCCGCCCGCCGGTGGCACGGTCACGCGCGCCTCGATCTGCAGACCGTCCTGCGTTGGTTGCACCCGGCAGGTGGCGGCGGTCACCCCTGCCTCGCGGGCGGAAAACGGGCTTTGCGCCAGGGCCGCGGCGATGGCGGGGGTTGGCCTCGTATCGGGTGGGGCAAGCGTTTCGTCAAAGGTCAGCCGGTGCGGAATGCAGATGTCCGAGCAGATCCCCAGATCCATGGTCAGCTGCACGTGAACGGGGGCATCCGCGTCGCGGGTCCGCATGTGCAGCGGAATGACCAGCTCGCCGGCATAGCCGATGGAACGCATGCCGTTTTCGCGAAAGACGATGGGCGTGGGCCAGGAAACCGCAACCGTTTCAACGTTGCGAGAGCCCTTCCAGTCAAAACTGGGCGGGATACCGGCATCACCGGGCGCGCGCCAGTAGGTCTTCCAGCCCGGGTCGAGCGACAGGTGGAGGGCCGCCACACGGGTGCCATCCGCCTGCGTCCATCCGGGCAGGACCTGTGCCGATACGGGCAGCTCAAAGCTGTCCTGTGCGGTGGCGGGCAGGGCGGTTAAACCGGCGAGGGCGAGGGCGAGGCGTAGTGATTTCATGGGAACAGATATGCGTGGCCGCCAGTGAAATGCCAAGTCACGATCCGGTCAGCCATGTTTCGGCGATGCCGGACCAATTGGACTTGCACGCGAGCGGGGCAGGGCCCATGCTTTGCCCATGGCGCGCAAGACCAATTCAGATGACAGGCTGGATCTGACCGGAAAGCTGCTGGTGGCCATGCCCGGTATGGGCGATGCCCGGTTCGAGCATGCGGTTGTGCTGCTGTGCGCCTATTCGTCCAAGGGGGCTATGGGGCTCATCCTCAACAAGCCGAGCCGGGACGTGCGCATGAGCGATGTGCTCGATCAGCTGGAGATCGGGCCGTCCGCCCGGGCCGCGGCCATGCCGGTGCATTTCGGGGGGCCGGTCGAGACAGGCCGCGGGTTCGTGCTGCATTCGGATGACTACCAGTCGAGCCTGCACACCCAAAAGGTCCCGGGCGGTTACGGCATGACCGCCACGCTCGACATTCTGGAGGACATCGCGCGCGACGCGGGGCCGCGGCAGGCGCTCATGATGCTAGGTTACGCGGGCTGGGGGCCGGGGCAGTTGGAGAGCGAGATCGCGCGCAACGGCTGGCTGACGGCGGACGCGGCCCCCGCGCTGGTTTTTGAGGCTGATCCCGCGCGGAAATGGTCCAAAGCGCTGGGCAGTCTCGGGATTGATCCGCTCGGGCTGTCCTCGGTGTCGGGGCGGGCCTAGGATCAGGTTTCAGGTGGATCGTCGGGGCGGGGAGCCGCGGCGCGTGCAAGACGGTCGTTGATGGCCCGACCGAGGCCTGCCATCGGCACCGGTGCCACGGCGATAGGCTGCCCGCTGGCGTCAAGGCGGTGTAGAAGCGCAAAGAGGTTTGCCGCGGCCTCCTGCAGGTCACCGCGGTCGGAGAGATTGGCATCGCAGGCCATGGGCCCGAAGCCCAGCATCAGCTCGCCCGGGCGGGCCGCATCCGCATTCATGCGCAGTGGTGCGCGGGGTGCATAGTGCGACGCGAGCTGGCCCGGTGCCGTGACCGAGTGGGCATCGGGCGGGCCGGGCCGGAGCAAGGGCGCGCCCAGAGCAGCCTCGAGCGCTTCGACCGGCAGGCCACCGGGGCGCAGCAAGGCAGGCGTTCCGGTGAGCCCGACGATGGTGCTCTCCACACCTACCGGGCAGGCGCCATCATCCAGCACAGCGGCGATCCTGCCGCCCAGACCCTCCAGCACATGGTCCGCGCTGGTCGGGCTGATCCGCCCGGAGGGGTTGGCCGAAGGGGCCGCGACTGGCCCGCCAAAAGCCCGCAGCAGCGCGCGGGCCGTGGGTTGGGCGGGGACGCGTAGCGCCACGCTAGGCAGGCCCGCCGTGACCAATTCGGACAGCCCGTGATCCGCGCGCAGCGGCAGTACCAGCGTCAGGGGGCCGGGCCAGAAGGCCGCCGCCAGACGGGCGGCGTCGGCGGTCCATTCGGCATAGGTGAAAGCGGCCTGCGCCTCCGGCAGATGCACGATCAGCGGGTTGAAGCTGGGACGTCCCTTGGCGGCGTAGATCGCTGCCACTGCCGCGCCATTTCGGGCGTCGGCGCCGAGGCCGTACACCGTTTCCGTCGGCCAGGCCACGAGCGCTCCCTGCTCCAACAGGGTTGCGGCCCGGGCGATGCCCCCTGCATCCGGGCTCAGCCGCTCTGGTCGGGCGAGGGTCGTGTCAATGCGGGTGCGCGAGGGATCGGTCATCACGGCTCCGTGACGCCGCGTTTCGGTTGCCGGGTCGGGCGATGCGGCTCATGTTCAACGGCATGAGCCTTACCGCGCCCGGCGGGCCTTGCCAAGCCGCGCCTTGAGATGGAGACCCCAGATGCCCTACCGCGCGCCCGCAGATGAGTTTACCTTTTTGCTCGATCATGTGGTGGATTTCGCCCGGGTTCAGGCAACGGATCTGTTCGCGGAGGCGAGCGCGGATCTGACCCAGGCGATCCTGACGGAGGCAGGCAAGATCTGCACCGATGTTCTGGCACCGCTGCAACGGGCGGGGGATCTGCATCCCGCGCGGCTGGAGAACGGCGTTGTGCGGACCTCGCCGGGTTATGCCGAAGGGTGGCAGGCGATCGCGGAAGGCGGCTGGGTCGGTATGTCGGCTGACACTGCTTACGGCGGCATGGGGCTGCCGATGACGCTGACCTCCGCTGTCAACGAGATGATGGCGGGCGCGTGCCTGTCGCTGCAGCTTGCACCGCTGATGAGCCAGGGGCAGATCGAGGCGCTGGAACACCACGCGAGCGATGCGATCAAGGAACTGTACCTGCCCAAGCTCATCGCGGGGGAGTGGACGGGCACCATGAACCTGACCGAGCCGCAGGCGGGATCGGACGTGGGCGCGCTGACCACGAAGGCAGAAGACAACGGCGACGGGACCTACGCGGTAACGGGGCAAAAGATCTACATCAGCTGGGGCGATCACGATCTTGCAGAGAACGTCTGCCATCTGGTGCTGGCGCGGCTGCCGGGCGCCCCAGCGGGCACCAAGGGGATCAGCCTCTTTCTGGTACCGAAATACATCCCAGATGAGGAGGGGCGCGTCGGCATGGCCAACGGCCTCAAGGTCGTCAGCCTGGAACATAAGCTGGGTCTGCACGGCTCACCCACTGCCGTGATGCAGTACGACGGTGCCACCGGCTGGCTGGTGGGGCCGGAGCAGGGCGGCATGGCGGCCATGTTCACGATGATGAACAACGCACGTCTCGGCGTTGGCGGGCAGGGCATCGGCGTGGCCGAGGCCGCCTATCAGCACGCGCTCGATTATGCGACGGACCGCAAGCAGGGCCGCACCGAGGGCGAGACCGGGGCGATCATCGACCATGCGGATGTGCGGCGGATGCTGATGACCATGCGCGCCGAGACCACGGCCGCGCGGGGTATCGCGCTGGCCTGTGCCGTGGCGATAGACATGGGTCAGGCCACAGGTGCGGCGGAGTGGAAGGCACGGGCGGCACTCCTGACGCCGATTGCCAAAGCCTTTGGCACGGACATCGGCAATGAGGTTGCGGGCATGGGCATTCAGGTTCACGGCGGCATGGGGTTTGTCGAGGAGACCGGGGCGGCGCAATTCGCCCGTGACGTGCGGGTGACAACGATCTACGAAGGCACCAACGGCATTCAGGCGATGGATCTGGTGGCCCGCAAGATGATGGACGGGGGCGAAGCGGCGCACCGGCTCTTTGACGAGGTCGAGGCGAGCGCCGAGGCCGCGCGCGAAGTCTTCCCGCGCCTCGCGGAAGCGGTCTGGCAGGCCAGCGAGAGCCTGCGCGAGACCACCGACTGGATGATCGCGCAGAACCACCGGGTGCGTTTCGCGGGTGCAGTGCCCTACCTGCGCGCCTTCGCCCGGGTGCTGGGCGGGCACATCCATCTCGCCTCGGCCCTGCATGACCGGGGCGGCGCGCGGGAAAAGCTGGCGCGGTTCTACATCGGTCGGCTGCTGCCGGAACATGCGAGCCTGCTGGCACAGGCGCAGGCGGGCGATACCGATCTCTACTCACTGACCCCGCAGGAGTTCGCGGCCTGATGAAAGATCATCCGGGCGACGGTATCCGCACCCCGTGGGAAGAGCCGCCCAAAGAAGGCGAGGCCATCGAAGTGGCACCCGGTGTGTTGTGGATGCGGCTGCCGCTGCCCATGAAGCTGGATCACGTGAACGTCTACGCGCTGGACGATGGCGATGGCTGGACGGTGGTGGACACAGGCATGGCGTCCAAGCGGGGCAAGGCGATCTGGCGGGCGCTGCTGGAGGGGCCTCTGGCGGGGCGGGCGCTGCGGCGGGTGGTGGTGACGCACCATCATCCTGATCACATCGGGATGGCCGGGTGGCTGATGGCGGAAACGGGCGCCGAGTTGGTGATGACCCGGACCGCGTGGCTGATGGCGCGGATGCTGACGCTGGACGAGCAGGCATTGCCACCGGCAGAAACGCTGACATTCTATCGCCGGGCGGGCATGGCCACGGACATCTACGACGCCCGCGCGACGGAACGGCCTTTCAACTTTGCCGATGTCGTATCGCCCCTGCCGCTGGGGTACACGCGGATCCAGCAGGATGACCGGATCGAGATGGGCGGACGCAGCTGGGACGTGCACATCGGCAACGGGCACGCGCCCGAACACGCCACCTTCTGGAGCCGGGATGACGCATCGGTGCTGGCGGGCGATCAGATCCTGTCCTCGATCAGCCCGAACATCGGCGTCTACCCGACGGAGCCTATGGCCGACCCCATCGCCGACTGGCTGGAGGCGTGCGAGCGTCTGGCAGAGCTGGCGCGGCCCGACCATCTGGTGCTGGGGGGGCACAAGCTGCCCTTCACAGGACTGCCGCTGCGGATGCAGCAGTTGATCGGGAACCACCACGGCGCGCTGGCGCGGCTGCTGGAGTATCTTGAGACGCCGAAGGCGGCGGGGGAGTGTTTCGCGCCGTTGTTCAAACGCAGCATCGGGGCGGGCGAATACGGGTTGGCGCTGGTCGAGGCTGTGGCGCATCTCAGCCACCTGCATCAGACCGGGCTTGCCACACGCAGCCTGCGCGACGATGATGCCTGGGTGTACCAGCGCAAGGATTGATCCGCTTGGAAGACCAGATAAAGACAAGCGCCGAGGCGGCAGAGGCCGATGCTCTGCCGCGCTGCCACGAGGTGCACTGCGACGACGCGACGCCGACGCCTGCCAAGATCGACGTGCCGAAAAAGGTGGCGGCGAAACCGGCGGCACAGAAATCACCCGCGCAATGGGCGTATGAGAGGCTCATCCTTTACATCAAGAAGTTCGAAGAACAGCTTGATAACACGCAGGAAGTCGCGATTGGATTCACGGGTGGCGACGCGGGTGTCCTGCGAATCGAGGGGATGGGGTATTTCGACCCCGATATGGTGACCTTCTACGGCTCTGACGGGGCTGGCGGGCGAACCCAGCTCATCCAGCACGTCAGCCAGCTCAACGTGATGCTGCGCGCCCTGCCCAAGCCCGCCGAGAAGCCGCAAGCGCGCCGGATCGGGTTTCGTCTGGCACAGGACATCGCAGACGAGGCGTGAGCCGCATCAACCCTGCGGCATTTTAGCAATGGGACCGGCGGTGGCAGGTGACAGGCCGGTTCGAATCCAGTAGGGCTGTGCCATCACGGCAAGAAGGACTGCGGCAATGGCAGATCACAAGCACGGCGAGATGAACGTCGAGACCCAGGAAAAGACCTTTGATGGTTTCATGCAATGGACAACGCGCACGGTCATCGTGATCATCGCGATCATTGTGCTGATGGCGATCTTCATCACCTGACGAACCCCCAAGCCCGGCCGTCGGAGGCACCATAGATGAAAGCCCTTGTGACGCTGGGCCTGCTGATCCTGCTCGCAGGTTGTGCGACAACGTCGCCCAATGAGGTCACGGTTGAGGAAGCTGCGGCGCGCGCCTACGTCCCCGCTGGTCCGCCGAAACTGACACTGTTCACGGTGATCAATAACACCACCGGCCAGGGTGGGCATACGGCGCTGATGGTGTCGGGGAGCCAGCAGGTCATCTTTGATCCCGCGGGGTCTTTCCAGCATCCGCTGGTCGCTGAGCGGGGCGACGTGCTCTACGGGATGAGCCCGGCCTGGGTCCAGGCTTACAAGAGCGCGCATGCCCGCAGCACCTATCACGTGGTCAGTCAGGAGATAGCGGTAACGCATGCGCAAGCGGCGCGCGCGTTGCAACTGGTGCAGCAGAACGGGGCCGTGGGCAGTGCGTTCTGTGCCCATTCGACCGCATCGATTCTGCGGCAGGTGCCGGGGTTTGAGGGGATTGAGACGACCTTTTACCCGGTGCGCCTGATGCGGCAGCTGGAGCAAAGACCGGATGTGGTCACGGATCGCTACTATGAAAACGACGCGGGCGATGTGCGCGATGGGATCCGCGCCGCGCAGGAATAGGTACCGCGGGCGGGGCGTTCAAACGCCGGGTAAACTTGCGTGGTGATCTGAGGTGTGTAAAACGCGTCAGACCGCCGTCAGCCACAGCAGGACAAAGAGCGTCGTGGCGCCCGACAGGATCGCGGTGAGCACGTTTTTCCACATCAGCCCCACCACCAGCGTTACCGCTGCCGCGGCCATACGCGCGAGATCAGGCTCTCCACCCGTTGCGGCAGGCCAGACCACCAGAGGGGCGACCATGGCGGGGAGGATCGCGACAGCGGTATAGCGCAGATGCCGCAGCAACCAGGCGGGCATGGGTCGGTCGCCCACGATCCCGAGAAACGCAAAGCGCAGTGCAAAACTGCCCAGGCCGAGGCCGATCATGACGGTCCAGAGGGTGACAGGGTCGATCATCGCGGGACCTTTCGTGCCTCGAACCACTGCTCCGCCCGGGCACCGGTGATCATGCCCAGTGTGCCCGCGATGATGAGCCCCAGCGAATAAGGCACGCCAGCGGCCAGCAGGCTGACCACGATGCCCACCAAGGCGGCGATCACATGCGGCGCGCTGCGCAGCATCGGCGCGACCATGGCCAGAAAGGTGATCGGCAGCGCGAAATCCAGCGCCCAGCTGTCGGGGATCTGCGTGCCGACGACGGCCCCAAAGCCTGTGCAAATGTACCATAGCGGCACGATGAAGGTCAGCACCCCGATAAAATAGGCCATGCGCTGCGGGATCGTCATCCCGGGCTCTTTTTCGAACTGCATGACAGAGCAGGCATAGGACTGATCGACGATGAAATAGGCGGCGATTGCCCGCTGCCAGAGCGGGGCCGCGCCGATCCACGGGGTAAGTGCTGCGGAATACATCGCCACCCGCAGGTTGACGGCGAGCGCCGAGGCCAGCACCACGAGTGTCGGCGCATTCTCCTGCATGAGCTGCAGGGCGGTGAACTGCGCCGCACCCGCAAAGACCATTGCCGAGAAGAGCAGCGTCTCCAGCACGTTGAGCCCGGCTTCGGTCGCCAGCACGCCGAAGAGCGTGGCAAAGGGCATCACCACCAGCAGAAAGGGCGCACCATCGGCCAGACCTTTCCAATAGGCGGACGCCCGGGTGCGTGTTTTCGGTGTGGTGGAGGGCATGAGATGCTTCTACTATGACGCCCAATCGGTAGACGACCGCGGGGGAGGATGCAATTGGCCAGACTGCAGGAGATCGACGACTATCTGATCGCACCCGACCCGGGGGCCGCCCGGTTGACGCGTCCGGTTACGGGAACAAATCACACGGGCGCCGAGGTCTCGACCAGGGTCGTGGAGGAGCGGCCCTTGACGATCTTTCTCAACGGCCAGGAGATCGTGACGGCCATGACCATCGGCGACTATCCCGATTATCTTGCGCTCGGGTTTCTGCGCAATCAGGGGATGTTGCGCGCGGATGACGATATCCTCAAGGTCGACTATGACGAAGAGCTCGAAACCGTGGTGGTGCGCACCGCGCGCGAGACGGATTTCGAGCAGAAGATGCGCAAGAAGACCCGCACCAGCGGCTGTGCCGTCGGCACGGTCTTTGGCGACATGATGGCGGGGCTGGAGGACGTCGTGCTGCCGGATACACCGCTGCGGACTTCCTGGCTTTATGGCCTGAGCGCGCGGATCAACCGGACCCCATCGCTCTACCTGGAGGCCGGTGCGATCCATGGCACGGTTCTGTGTGTAAAGGACCGGCCGTTGGTCTACATGGAGGATGTGGGGCGGCATAATGCTGTGGATAAGATCGCGGGATGGATGCTTTCCGACAATATCGCGCCAGCGGACAAGATCCTCTACACAACCGGCAGGCTGACGTCCGAGATGGTGATCAAGACGGCACTGATGGGGATTCCGGCGCTCGCGTCCCGCTCCGGCTTCACGGCCTGGGGGGTGGAGATTGCGCGCGAGGTCGGGCTTACCCTGATCGGTCGGTTGAAAGGGCAGCGTTTCGTCTGCCTGTCCGGGGAGGACCGGCTGATCCGGGACGCTGACCCTGCGCGCATCGCGGAGGAGCCGCGGCGCGCCGGGCGGAAGGGCGCGGAGTGAAACAGCCTCTCGGTGTGATCCTCGCGGGGGGGCAAGCCACGCGCATGGGCGGTGGCGACAAGGGGCTGCTACGGCTGGGTGGACAGACGCTACTGGCGCGTGTCGTGGCGCGGTTGGAGCCGCAGGTCGCCGGGGTGGCACTGAACGCAAATGGTGATCCCGCGCGGTTCGCCGCAACCGGACTGCCCGTTCTGGCCGATCGTGTTGCAGGGTTCCCGGGGCCTCTGGCGGGCGTGCTGGCCGGGCTCGACTGGGCCGCGGAGCAGGGGGCCGATACCATCGTGACCGCCGCGGCTGATACGCCGTTTTTCCCACAGGATCTGGTACCGCAGCTGTTGCTGGCGAGTGAAGGGATGGCCGCGCCTCTCGCGCTCGCCGCGACGCCGGACCCGGCGCGAGGCACGGCACGGCACCCGACATTCGGGCTGTGGCCGGTCGCATTGCGGGAGGATCTGCGCACCGCACTGGCAGGCGGCTTGCGCAAGGTGGTGCTCTGGACCGATGCCCATAACGCGCGAACGGCGACGTTCCCGGTCGTCGGGTTTGATCCGTTTTTCAACGTCAATACGCCCGGGGATCTCACCCGGGCGGAGGCCCTGTTGTGAGGCTTTATGGTGTGGTGGGATGGAAGAACGCAGGCAAGACCGGTCTGATGGAGCGGTTGGTGGCGGAGATCTGCGGGCGCGGCATTTCCGTCTCGACCGTCAAACACGCGCATCATGTCTTTGACGTGGATCAGCCGGGCAAGGACAGCTATCGCCACCGCGAGGCGGGTGCGCGCGAGGTGTTGCTGGCCTCGCGCAAGCGCGTCGCCCTCATGCACGAACTGCGGGGTGTGGCGGAGCCGACGCTGGAGGCGCTGCTCTCACGGTTGTCGCCGGTCGATCTGGTGCTGATCGAAGGCTACAAGCGCGATGCCCACCCCAAGATCGAAGCGCACCGGGCCGAGACCGGCAACCCGCTGATAGCACCCGAGGATGCGACCGTGCGGGCGGTGGCCAGCGATGTTGCTCTGGAGTTGGACCGGCCCGTGTTCGATCTGAACGACACCAGAGCCATTGCGGATTTCATCCTGTCCGAGGTCGGATTGTGAGCGCCTTTGATACGGTTGTCATGGTGGACTGGTCGGGGGGGAATGACACAGGCCCCCGCCCGCGCCAGGATGCGATCTGGGCCTGCATCGCTCGGGGTGGGCGCAGCGAGACACCGGTCTACCTGCGCAACAGGGCGGAGGCAGAAGTATGGCTCTCCACACTCTTTGAGGCAGAAGCCGGCGCCAACCGGCGGGTTCTGGCGGGGTTTGATTTACCCTTTGGCTACCCTGAGGGTTTTGCAGAGCAGATCACCGGTCAGGCGGATCCTCTGGCGCTCTGGGATTGGCTGGAGGACCGGATTGAGGATGCCCCCCGCAGTAACAATCGATTTGACGTGGCAGCCCGGATCAACCGTCAGTTTGGTGGGCGAGGTCCTTTCTGGTTCAACGGCTTACAGCGTGACATTGATGGGCTTCCCCGGCGCCGGGAAAATTATCACAATCCCTTTGCGGAATGGCGCAAGGCAGAGCGTGAAACCTCCGGCACATCCTCTTGCTGGCAGTTGGGCGGTGTTGGTTCGGTGGGGTCCCAAACGCTCATGGGTCTGCCTGTTCTGGCCCGTTTGCGCCGCCGGTTCGGAGCCGCGGCATGGCCCTTTGAACCTGTGGATAAACCTTTGGTTCTCGTTGAGATCTGGCCATCGCTCACGTTGGGTGCGGCGCCCAAAGATATGATCAAGGACGCCTGGCAAGTCTCTGAGGTTGCACGCAGTGTATCCGCGTTGGAGACTGATACCTTGAACGCTATACTGGCTGTGCCGAGGACGCCTGAAGGTTGGATTTTTGGAATCGGTCACGAGGCGGTTTTGCAGGCTGCAGCAGGCCTGCCACCATGTTTGAACAATGATTGCTTTGCTCTGCCACCGGGGGTGACTTGGACCCCGGTGAATGACGCACTGGCGCTGCTGAAAGAGCGGCTACGACCGGTAACAAGCACCCTGCGTTTGCCGGTTGGGCAGGCAGCTGGGCACATCCTCGCCTCAGATGTTGAGGCCCCCCGTGCGAGCCCGCCCTTGCCCAACACTGCGGTCGATGGCTACGGCTTTGCCGGGGCGCGCGGTCCGGGGCTGCATCGGTTGCCGGCTCTGGGGGGCCGGGCCGCTGCGGGCGACGCGCCGGGCATCGTGCCGGAAGGCCACGCGGTGCGCATCCTCACGGGTGCCGCCTTGCCGCAGGGGGTCGATACGGTCGTACTGCAGGAGGATGTCACACTCCACGAAGGTCAGATTGCCTTTCGTGGGCCAATCAAACCCGGCGCGAACACCCGGCAGGCGGGCGAAGACGTGGCTGCCGGTGACGTTGCGCTGCCAAAAGGGACACGGGTTGGCCCGGCGGAGCTGGCCCTTCTCGCCGCCGTTGGCGCAGCAGAGGTCGCCGTCCATGCTCCTTTGCGGGTCGCCGTTCTGTCCACCGGAACGGAGTTGATCGAAGCGGGGCAGCCCGCCCCGCCGGACCGCATATACGACGCCAACCGTCCCATGCTGCTGGAAATCATCCGCCGCCTGGGGCACCAGCCGGTTGATCTGGGCCAGGTGGCCGATGCGCGCGATGCCGTCGCAGCGCGCTTTGACGCCGCCGCCCGGCAAGCGGATGTGCTGATCACCAGTGGCGGAGCCTCCGCGGGAGACGAGGACCATGTCTCGGCCCTGCTGACCGCGGCGGGGGCGATGACGCTTTGGCGGATTGCGGTAAAGCCGGGCCGCCCGCTGGCGCTCGGCGTCTGGTCGGGCATGCCGGTCTTTGGTCTGCCGGGCAATCCGGTGGCAGCGATGGTCTGTGCACTGGTCTTTGCCGGACCAGCGATGGCGCTGTTGGCCGGCGCGGAGTGGCCCGAGCCGCAGGGATTTCAGGTGCCCGCCGCTTTCTCGAAGCACAAGAAACCGGGCCGGACGGAATACCTGCGCGCCAGGATCCGCAGGGGGCGTGCGGAGGTCTTCGCCTCCGAGGGATCGGGGCGGATCTCCGGGCTCAGCTGGGCTGATGGTTTGGTGGAGCTGCCCCACGAGGCGGTGGAGGTGACGCCTGGCACACCGGTGCACTACATTCCCTTTGGCAGTTTTGGGCTGTAGCTACCACCGTCAGTCAAAGGTGCCCGCGACCCGACCCAGCAGCATGAAGGCGCGCGATGTGCGCGTCTCGGCCAGTGCCGAAATCTCCGCATCGCTTGCGGTGCGCTCGAACACGGCAAAGGTTTTGTCGAAAAGCCGCAGGAAATGATGCGCGGCATCGCGAAAGATCGGATCCTGTTTCATCCGGCCTGCCGTAAGTGCCAAAGAGGACCGGTCGCGCACACCGCCAAGTGCCGCGATGGGCCGCCCCCGCGCGCCCTGACCGAATTGACGCCAGATCTCGGGTCGGGCGCGATCGGGCACCAGATCGTCCATGTAGATGCCGTCCTGGCTGAGCAGGGTCAGCACATCCTGCGCCGCCTGGATCAGCTGGGCCGCATTCCGGTCCTGAAGCGCCCGGCGTAGCGCCGCAAAGCCCTCGGTATCTTCGGCGGTCTCGGGGAAATTCAGTGCCCGCACGAAATCAGACACCGGCAGGGGTGGCGCGAGGTCAGCGGCCTGTGTCCCGAGCGCCAGCGCTGGCTGATCCTCTGCGGGAGTGGCGACGGGTGCTGTGGGTGTCGTCGCGGGCTCCGGGTCGCGGCGCGTGGCGAATGTGGCGAGCGCGGTTTCCGTCTTGCGGGCGGCTGCGGCGATCTCGTCCAGTTTGCGGGCGACCGTTGCAGGCTCGGGCCCGAGGATCCCGCTTTGGTTTTGGGCGATATAGGCCTGGCGGATCGCGTCTATGGCCGCCTGCAAGCGCTGGCTTTCGGCGCGGATGTTGCGGCTGGATCGAATGGCCGTGGCGGCGACCCAGATCATGCCAACAGGCAGGCACAATGCGAGAAGTGTCATCACCAGCGGTAACGGATCGTCCCCCGTTGGGGTCCTCATCAGCAGGAACCCCGTTCCCGCGATCCACAGGACTGACAGCGCGATGGCCCCTATTTCGACACTGGTGATCCCCTCGCCACGGGGCTGGTCGTAGATGCCCAGCGGCGTTGGTCTGGCCCGCGCCTGCGCGCTGTCCGTCGTGTCGGATGTATCAGCCATCGCCGCAGCTCCCGTCAGGCATAGACGATTTTCAGCACCTCATAGGCTTTTTCGCCACCGGGTGTGCGCACTTCTACGCTGTCGCCTTCGTCCTTGCCAATCAAGGCCCGGGCAATCGGCGATTTTATGTTCAGCAGCCCTTTTTCGATATTGGCCTCATGCTCGCCGACGATCTGCCAGGTCTTTTCCTCGTCGGTATCCTCATCGACGAGGGTGACAGTGGCACCAAATTTGATCGTGCCCGACATCTTTGCCGGATCAATGACCTCGGCCAGACCGAGCACCCCTTCAAGTTCCTTGATGCGTCCTTCGATAAAGGACTGCTTCTCACGTGCGGAGTGATATTCCGCATTCTCCGACAGATCGCCATGCTCTCGCGCTTCGGCAATGGCCTTGATGATGGCGGGGCGCTCGACGGATTTGAGCTGCTTGAGCTCGGCTTCCAGTGCGGTGTGGCCCTTGGGGGTCATCGGTATCTTGTCCATCTCGGCGGTCCACGAAATGAGGCGGCCCACCGGGATATCTGCCGGGGGCCGCTGGTGTAAATCACGCACCAACAGACCCAAAGCGCGGACGAAATGCAAGGGGGTTGGGTCTGGATTGGCTTGGGACCGGGGTCAGTCGTATTGCACAACCTCGTATTCGATGCCGTCGTCATCGTGGAAATAGAAGCGCCGGCCCGGTTCGTAATCTGCGTGGTTTTCCGGGGTGAAACCGGCGGCGAGAACGGCTGTTTCCATGGCCTCGATGTCGTTGGTCACGACTGCGAGGTGGTTAAGCCCACCGCGCATGTTATAGCTGTCCGGTCCCGGGGTGGTATCGGTCTTGGGGGTGTAAAGGGCCAGATACTGGGCGTCTGATCCGATGTGGATGGTGTGCCCGCCGTTCTTGGCCGCACCTTGCCAGCGGATATGCCAGCCGAACAGCGTGCTCATCCAACTGGCCGTTTTGGCGGCGTCAGAGACCGTCAGGTTTGCGTGCTCGAGCGTTGTCATCATCATTTTCTCCTTGAGGGATTCGACAGATGACATGTAAGCTAATTCCTGAAGCTAACTTTAGGTCAAGGAATTTCTGATGGCACCTCGTGAAGGCCTGTCCATCGGCGCATTGGCGGCGCGCACCGGTCTCGCCGTATCCGCGATCCGGTACTACGAGGCGCAGGGGCTGATCCGGCCCTGGCGCAATGCCGGTGGCCAGCGCCGGTTTGAGCGCGCCGACCTGCGGCGCTTGAGCTTTGTGATGATCGCGCAGCAGTTCGGCTTTACCCTGCCGGAGATCCGGGCGGAGCTCGACCGGTTGCCGGGGGGACGGACGCCCACCAAAGCGGATTGGGCTCTGATCAGCGCGGGCTTTCGCGCACGGTTGAGTGAGAAGATCGAGACCCTGACCCAACTGCGGGACAAGCTGGATGGATGTATCGGGTGTGGTTGCCTCAGCCTGCCTCATTGTGCGCTCTACAATCCGCGGGACAGAGCGGGCGAAAACGGGGTCGGTCCACGCTATTTGTTGGGCGAGAAGCCCGCGCCGTGACGCTTCACCGCAGTATTGTGCGCATCTGACGCTCAGTTCCGATTGCATTGGGGCATGACGTAAGCTAGCCAAATGCGACTGTGGGGGAAGCCTGCCCAAGTGAAAGGGAGCCGTGGGGATGTCGGACGCAATGCGTGAAACAATGGAATATGACGTGGTGATCGTCGGTGCAGGGCCTGCGGGCCTGTCTGCGGCGATCCGGCTGAAGCAGCTCGACCCCGATTGCAACGTCGTCCTCCTTGAAAAGGGTTCCGAAGTGGGCGCGCATATCCTCTCTGGTGCCGTATTGGATCCCGTTGGTCTTGATGCGCTGGTACCGGATTGGAAAGCCAAGGGCGCGCCGCTGAACGTGCCCGTCAGGGAAGATAACTTCTATATGCTGGGCGAGGCGGGGCAACTAAAGATCCCCAACTTTCCGATGCCGCCGCTGATGAACAACCACGGCAACTACATCGTTTCCATGGGTAATGTGTGCCGCTGGATGGCAGAGCAGGCTGAAGAACTGGGTGTGGAGATCTTCCCAGGGATGTCATGTTCCGAGCTGGTTTACGATGAAAACGGCGGGATAAAAGGTGTTGTTGCGGGCGAATTCGGCAAGAACCCCGATGGCAGCCACGGCGATGGCTATGAGCCCGGGATGGAGTTGCACGGCAAATACGTCTTTCTTGGCGAAGGCGTGCGGGGCTCTCTCTCCAAGCAGGTGATCGCCAAATACAACCTCTCCGACGGGCACGAGCCGCAGAAATACGGGCTGGGCATGAAGGAGATCTGGGAGATTGATCCCGACAAGCACCGCGAAGGTACCGTCACTCATACCATGGGCTGGCCGTTGAACAAGAACGCAGGCGGCGGATCGTTCATCTACCACCTAGAGAACAATCAGGTTTACGTGGGTTTTGTCGTTCACCTGAATTACAAAAACCCGCATCTTTTTCCCTACATGGAATTCCAGCGGTTCAAGCATCATCCAATGGTGGCGGACCTGCTAAAGGGTGGCAAGCGCGTGGCTTACGGGGCGCGGGCGATTTCAGAAGGTGGGTTCCAGTCGATGCCCAAGATGGTCGCCCCCGGCGTGGCGCTGCTGGGCTGCTCGGTGGGCATGGTGAACGTGCCGCGGATCAAGGGCAATCACAACGCGATGCTGTCAGGCATTGCCGCGGCAGAAGCCGCCATGGATGCCATTGCCGCCGGTCGCAGTGGCGATGAACTCGACACCTACGAAACCGAGGTTCGCACCGGGTCCATCGGTCAGGATCTGCGCAAGGTACGTAATGTCAAACCGCTTTGGTCGAAATACGGGCTGACGGCAAGTCTGGTGCTGGGTGGTGTGGATATGTGGACCAATACGGCTGGGTTTTCGCTATTCGGTACCATTGGCCACGGCAAGAGCGATGCGGACGCAACCGAAGAAGCCAGCACGCACAAACCCATCAACTACCCCAAGCCCGACGGGAAGCTGTCTTTCGACCGGCTGACAAACGTGGCGTTTTCTTTCACCAATCACGAGGAAAGCCAGCCCGCGCACCTGACGCTGAAAGAGGCCGATGTGCCGGTGAAGATCAACTTGCCGAAATACGCGGGCCCATCGGCACGCTATTGTCCCGCCGGGGTCTATGAGTTCGTGGAAGAGGCCGGAAAAGACGCGCGCTTCCTGATCAATTTTCAGAACTGTGTTCACTGCAAGACTTGCGACATCAAGGATCCGTCCCAGAACATCGTCTGGACGACACCGCAGGGCGGGGACGGGCCGAATTATCCGAATATGTAGGCAGCGACCTGCACAGGTGGCCGATCAATTGTCCGCAATGAGACTGTGGCGGCATTGCGCTTGCGGGTGAAGCTGCTAGCCTGCGGAGAACGTCGTTGTTCTTTTAGCTGGAAAAGGTTGTAGCTTTCCGTGTTCGCCAGACTGCTCTCTCCCGCCGCCATCCTGTTGTCGCTGTCCCTTGCCGTGCCCGCGACGGCGCAATCGATCGCCGGGCCTTACCTCGCCGCGCGCTCCGCCGCCATGCAGAGCGATTTTGATCAGTCGGTCCGGTATTTCACGCAGGCGCTGGCGCGTGATCCAGGCAATCCTGCGTTGATGGAGAGCCTGTTGATGTCACAGGTGGCGCTGGGTCGTCTGGACCGTGCATTACCAGTGGCCGAAGTGATGGCCGCCCGGGGACAGACGACCCAGATTGCGGATCTGGTCCTGATGGCGCGTGCGATTGAAGAAGAAGACTACGCCGCGCTGCAGGCAAAAACCTCAGCTGAGCAACAGGGCATCGGCCCTTTGGTGGATGATCTGGTAAAGGCCTGGGCGCTGCTCGGGGACGGTCGCGCCAAGGATGCGCTGGCCGCCTTTGATGATATCGCGTCGCGTCAGGGCCTGCGCGGATTTGCCTTGTATCACAAGGCGATGGCGCTGGCGACCGTCGGTGATTTCGAGGGGGCGGAGGCGATCTTCAGTGCCGACACCGAGGGCGTGGTCGTCCAGACCCGCCGCGCAGTGCTGGCCCGGGCCGAGATCCTCTCACAGCTGGGCCGTGACGATGAGGCGCTCGCGCTACTGCAGCGCAGCTTCAGAGGTGCCACGGATTCCGAGATTGATCTGGTGATCGACGCGTTGAACGATGACACGCCCGTGCCGTTTCGTCATATCACCTCCGTGCGTGACGGCTTTGCGGAGGTGTTCTATTCGGTCGCCGCCGCGCTGCGGAGCGAGGCAGGCCCCGAATTCACGCTTCTCTACATGCAAACCGCGCTCTCTTTGCGGCCGGACCATGTGGATGGTTTGTTGGTGGCTGCAGAGCTTTTCGAAGAACTGGATCAGTTCGATCAAGCCATCGCGGTCTACAAACGGGTCCCGCCGAATGACCCGGCCTACAACGTCGCCGAGCTGGGCCGTGCCGCCGCGCTGCGCCAGTCAGACCGCACCGACGCGGCCATTGAGGTGTTGGAGCAGTTGACGCGCAGCCATGGTCACCTTCCGTCCGTCCACTCGGCACTCGGGGATGCCTTGCGCGAGCAGGACCGCTTCGGCGAGGCGGTGACGGCATACGACCGTGCGGTGGATCTTGCACGGGAGAGCAACGGGCCGAGCTGGTTTCTGCACTACGCGCGCGCGATTTCGCACGAACGGCAGGACAATTGGGAGGCTGCAGAGGCTGACTTTCGGGCCGCGCTGGAGATCAATCCCGGTCAGCCGCAAGTCTTGAACTACCTGGGCTATTCCCTGGTTGAAAAGCAAACCAAGCTGGAAGAAGCGCTGGAAATGATCGAGCGCGCCGTCGCGGCGAGCCCCGACAGCGGTTATATCATCGACTCGCTGGGCTGGGCACTCTACCGGTTGGGGCGCTACGAGGAAGCGGTGCCACATATGGAGCGCGCCGTAGAGCTGATGGCAGTAGATCCTGTCGTCAACGACCATCTGGGCGATGTGTACTGGGCAGTTGGTCGTAAGCGTGAGGCGGAATTCCAGTGGGCGCGAGCGCTGTCATTCGTCGATAAGGACGACCCGCTGGGCGAGGCCGACCCGGACCGGATCCGCCGCAAGCTGCAGGTGGGACTGGACGTCGTTCTGGCCGAAGAAGGTGCGGAGCCACTGCAAGTTGCGCAAGACTGAGGTCGCCGACACGCGTCTGCGGGTTTTTGCGCCGGCCAAGGTCAACCTTACGCTCCATGTCACGGGACAGCGTCCCGATGGGTATCACCTGCTCGACAGTCTGGTCATGTTCGCGGATCTGGGCGACGTGCTGGAGCTGACGGCAGGGCCCGAGATGATGCTCGACGTAACGGGCCCTTTCGCAGCCGATGTCCCGGATGATACCCGAAATCTGGCATGGCGTGCCGCGGCACTTGCCGGGTGGTCCGGTCACATCACGGTGCAGAAGAACCTGCCCCACGGCGCGGGGATCGGCGGCGGATCGTCGGACGCAGGTGCCGTGCTGCGGGCGCTGCAATGCGACGAAAGTGGGCTGTCGTTGGGGGCTGATGTGCCGGTGTGCCGCTTCGGTCGGGCAGCACAGATCTCGGGGATCGGCGACCGGGTGGACGGCGTTGACGTCATGCCTCTTTTCGTTGTTTTGGTGAACCCCGGTGCCCATTGCGCCACGCCAGCGGTGTTCTCGCTTCTTGCTCGGAAGTCCAATCCGCCGATGGATAACCTGCCGCCAAAAGGGGCTGGCGGGGCTTATTGGCTGTCATGGCTCCGCGCGCAGCGCAATGATCTCGAAGAGCCCGCTTGCGCGCTGAGCCCTGTCATTGCGGATGTGCTTGAGACGTTGGGTGGCACGAAAGATGTGTTGCTCGCACGCATGTCGGGCTCAGGCTCCACATGCTTCGGTCTCTATCCAACTTTGGCCGCGGCCAGATCGGCGGCGCACGCCTTGTCTGCCAGCCATCCCGCTTGGTGGGTGGTCCCGACGACGCTCAGTTGAGGCGTTCGACGACGTAATCGGCCAGATCGCTCAACATCGCCTTGATCGGATGGGATGGGAGAGGGTCCAACGCGGTGCGCGCCTTGGCGGCCCAGGCGCGGGCCGCGGCAGCGGTATCCGTCAGCGCACCGTGCTTGCGCAACAGGGCCTGTGCGGTCGCCAGATCCGCGTCCGTCTGCTGTCCCTTTTCGATGGTGCGCTGCCAGAACGCGCGCTCTTCCGTATCTGCCCTGGCCACGGCCTTGATCAGCGGCAGGGTCAGCTTGCGTTCGCGGAAGTCATCCCCGAGGTTCTTGCCGGTCGCGCCGCTATCACCTTGGAAATCCAGAAGATCATCCACGATCTGGAAGGCGATGCCAAGTGCGTCCCCATAGGCATATAGCGCGCGGACGTGCGCCTCTGGCGCGCCCGCGATGACCCCGCCGACCTCTGTCGCAGCCGAAAATAGTGCGGCGGTCTTGCCGCGCACCACCTGCAGGTAGATCGCTTCGGTGGTTGCCAGATCCTGGCTTGCCGTCAGTTGGAGAACCTCTCCTTCAGCAATGGTGGCAGATGCGTTTGATAGAATATCGAGCACGCGCAGCGAACCCGTTTCCACCATCAGCTGAAAGCTGCGGGAAAAAAGGTAATCGCCGACCAGTACCGATGATTTGTTGTCCCAGAGCAGGTTCGCCGTCGGCCGCCCGCGACGCTGGCCGCTTTCGTCCACCACATCATCGTGCAGCAGTGTCGCCGTGTGGATAAACTCCACCGTGGCGGCGAGGTTGATGTGAAAAGGCCCGTCGTAGCCACAGAGCCGTGCTGCCGCCAGCGTCAGCATCGGGCGCAACCGTTTGCCGCCTGCATCCACCAGATGGGCGGTTACTTCGGGGATGCGGGGCGCATGCTCGGACGCCATGCGCTCGCGGATGAGACGATTGACCGCAGCCATTTCCTCGGTGAGGTATTCTGCCATGCGATCATGTGGTTTCTGGGAATTCTCGGTGTGTAGCATCAACTTCCCGTATGCAGGCTCGACATCCAGATCGGCTTGCCCTTAGATCCCTGATATGAAGGAACTTTTGCGCAGCACGGATCCCACGATCATCGCCTTTGCCACCGCCCTTCTCCAAGGGGAGGATATAGACTGCTTTGAGTTGGACGTAAATATGAGCGTGCTGGAGGGAGGCATCGGAATCTTCCCGCGCAGGCTGATGGTGCGCACCGAAGATCACGATGCCGCGAGCCGCGTGATGACCGATAACGACATTCCTCTGGGACGATGACGGAAGAGGTCACGCGGGATGCCTTTCTGGGCGGCCGCGTGCAGCTGTGGCAGCCGCGCGATGGCTTTCGGGCAGGGAACGATTCGGTGCTGCTGGCCGCCAGTGTCTCGGCGAGCCAGGGTCAGACGGTGCTGGATCTGGGGTGCGGGGTGGGGGCGGCGGCTTTGTGCTTGCGCGCGCGTGTGCCGGGGCTCCGGCTGACGGGGGTCGAGATCCAGCCGCGCGATGCAGCACTTGCCAGGCGCAACGGCGGTCCCGCGTTCGAAGTCATCACCGCGGATATCGCCGCGCTGCCCCCGACGCTTTTGCAACGGCAGTTCGATCACGTCCTGACCAATCCACCCTACTATGACCGCAGGGCGAGCCGGTCAGCCCTTGGCACCGAGCGTGAGTGCGCTCTTGGCGAGACGACGCCGTTGTCGTTCTGGGTCAAAGCCGCGTGCAAACGTCTCAGGCCAAAGGGTTATCTGCACCTTATCCATCTGGCTGAACGTCTGCCCGACATCCTCGATGCGCTGCCGTCCGGGATGGGCAGTGTAGAGGTGCTGCCGATCGCTGCACGAACCGGGCGGTCCGCGGACCGCATCATCCTGCGTGCCCGAAAGAATGGTCGGGCTGCGTTCACGTTGCACAGCCCATTGATCATGCACGAGGGCGCGGATCACGTCTCGGACGCGGAAAGCTATGTCGCGGAGGTGCGGGCGGTGCTGCGTGACGGGGCTGCGTTGGAATTCTGAGGCATGTTAATACAATTTTAACGGGTGGGGTGGCCAACTCACGGTAGAGGCGTGACTCGGCGCACGAGGTGTGCTCAACTGAACGTCTAGCTTGCAAACAGGAGGAATGAATGAGCGTTACTGCGCATGTCGACCAGCTGAAGAAAAAGCACCAGACCCTGAGCGAAGCCGTAGAAGAGGCGCAGCGCG
Source organism: uncultured Roseobacter sp. (assembly GCF_947496515.1). Lineage (GTDB taxonomy): Bacteria > Pseudomonadota > Alphaproteobacteria > Rhodobacterales > Rhodobacteraceae > Roseobacter. The sequence goes on from NZ_CANMDB010000014.1 coordinate 52,176, forward strand.
CCCCCGGATCCGATCGCCTCGCCATCGCCGACCTGAAAAAGCAGAAGTTACGTCTCAAAGAAGAAATCACGCGGTTGTCGAGTTAGACAACCCAGACGACCCTGCGCCGACCGACGGGGCTGCTCTGCGTCCGTGTTGTTGTAACAGCCCTTCGATCTAGTCAGGAGACCGAAAGCTGGCGCGTGCGGCAATGGCCGCGCCGCCGGTGATTAGAACAGCCGCAACGCTCAGCTGGGGCGAAAATGCGGCGGTGCCTGCCAGTATCAGTACCAGCGTTGACAGCAGGGGAGCCGCGTAAGATGCGGCGCCTAGCAGTTGAATGTCGCCTTTCTTCATGCCGATGTCCCATATGAAGAAGGCAAAGCCGACCGGCCCCAGACCCAGCAGGATCGTCGCGACCCATGCGGTGAGCGAGGGCGGCCAGATTGTCTGTTCGAACATCAGGTGAAGCGGAAGCGACAGCGCTGCTGACCCGATGCAGAAAATCGCCACCGTCTCGGTGGGGGCGGCACCGACGTATCGTGAGAGGACGGAGTAGCTGGACCATGTCAGCGCGCAGATGAGCGCAAGGGCATACCCCGGCAGATGCCCCGCGGACAGGCCGCCACTGTCTCCCGCGATGATCAGTGCCGCCCCGGCGAACCCGATCAGCGCACCCAGCAGATGACCGGGACGGACCCGTTCACCGGGAAGCAGCCCTGACATCACGACGATGAGCAATGGCCAAAGATAGGCGATCAACCCGGCCTCGGCCGCGGGTGCGAGACGTAGGGCCGAGAAATAGAGCGCGTGGTACCCGAAAAGTCCCAATGTACCAAAGAGATAGACTCTCAGCGGCACAGCGCGCAGTCGCGATAGCCCCCCTGTCCAGAGCATCCAGACCAAGCCGCAACTGCCCCCGATGGCAAAGCACAGCGTGTTGAGCAGGAGCGGCGGCGTCGGTGCGGATTTTACGGTCAAGAGCGCCAGTAGCGCCCAGAGGATGACCGCGCCAAATCCGATACCGGTCGCTCGGGCCTGGGTCATGGGGCCGTGTCCGCCGGGTCGATGATCGTCAGCCCCGCTGTGATATGGGCCATCTTTTCGATCTCCGCACAAATCCAGTCGCGGAAGGCTCTGACATGTGGGCGGTTCTCGGTGCCCTTGGGGCAGAGGAACCGGAACCGTGCCCCGGTTGCGATGGCCACACCATAGGGGCTCACCAACCGGCCTTCGTCGATGTCCTTGACCACCAGAGCCCGCCGCCCCAGCACCACGCCCACACCGGCAAGAGCTGCGTCCACCGCATGGTCGGCCTGGCTGAAACGGGGGCCGTGGTCCGGATCATGATCGACGCCCACGGCCGCAAACCAGGCTTTCCAATCACAGGGTGGATCCAGAAACTTGATCGAATCGTCAAAGATGAGCGGCGCCTTGGTCAGGCTTTGAGGATCCGGGAATTGCGCGGCCAGCGCGGGGGTCATAACCGGCGCCAACCATTCATCCGCAAGCGGCAGACTGTAAAGCTGATCATCACTACGCCGACCAAAGCGGATTGCCACGTCGATGGCGTCGCGCCCGAAGTCCATGATCCGCAGCGACGCGGAAAAGCGCAGCTCAATCTCCGGGTGTGCCTGCGCAAATTCATACAGCCGCGGCGCAAGCCATTTGGCGGTAAACGCAGGCCCTGCGGTGATCGTGAGCGATTGGTCATCTTGCAGCCGCTGGACCCGACGCCAGGCGTTGGCCAGCGTTTGAAAAGCGTCAGCGGCTCCCGGGGCTAGGGCAGCACCCGCTTCGGTCAACTCCACCGCACGGTTCAGGCGCCTGAACAGCGCTGTGCCCAGATGCTCTTCCAGCGACTTGATCTGAAAACTGAGCGCTGCCGGTGTGACAGACAATTCCTCTGCCGCCTTCGCAAAAGACATGTGTCGCGCAGCAGCATCAAAGGCGCGCAAGGCGGTGAGGGGGGGTAGCCGGTCTGCCATGTTCAGTTAAGTACAGCTTATCTGAAGCGATGAGAAGTCTCGTTTGTCAGGATGGTTGGGAGTTGCCATCTTGGGTTCAGAACAGATCATCTGAGGAGAGACAAGATGTTTGAAGCAACCACAGATAGCCGTACCCGGGATGCCATGCAGCGTGCCCATGAGGTCCGCGGCGAAGTCTTCAAGGATGCTTGGGCTTGGCTGTTCCCCGCGGCACGCCAAACCTGATGCAAGCCTGTAGAAAAGGGCCGGCGCGTATCACCGGCCCTTTTGTGATCAGACGAAGAACTGTGCCCCATTGGCGGAAATAGTGGAACCGTTGATGAAACCGGCGTCATCGGAGGCCAGAAACACCACGCAGCGCGCGATTTCTTCCGGCTCGCCCAGACGGCCCGCAGGGATCTGACCGATGATCGACTCGCGGACTTTTTCTGGAACAGCCATGACCATTTCGGTCGCGATGTAGCCGGGGCAGATCGCGTTGGCGGTGATCCCCGCGCGCGCACCTTCCTGAGCCAGGGATTTCACGATGCCCAGATCGCCTGCCTTTGTTGCCGCATAGTTCACCTGCGCGAATTGTCCCTTTTGGCCGTTGATCGAGCTGATGACGATCACACGCCCGAACTTGCGCTCCCGCATGCCGGGCCAGATCGGGTGCACGGTATTGAAAACGCCGGTCAGGTTGGTGTCGATCACTTCCTGCCACTGCTCCGGCGTCATCTTGTGGAAGGGCGCGTCCCGGGTGATGCCCGCGTTTGCGACGACGACGTCGATAGGGCCCAAGTCCGCTTCAACCGATGCGATTCCGTCCTTGCAGGCGCCGTAGTCCGAGACATTCCACTTGTAGGTTTTTATGCCGCTTTCGTCCGTGAATTTCGCGGCGGCTTCGTCATTGCCCGCATAGGTTGCGGCGACGCTGTAGCCTGCGTCTTTCAACGCATTTGAGATCGACGCGCCGATGCCTCGGCTGCCTCCGGTGACAAGAGCGACACGGGACATAGGGAATCCTCCTCAGTTTTTTCTGATAATCTTGTTAGGCAGTTGATGTGGGCAGCGCAACAATATTACGCAGCGCTGCCGTCAATCATACAGTGCATGGCTGTGGTCAGCCATGCGAGATGGCTCAGGAGCGTTCAAGGCACATGGCGACACCCATGCCGCCGCCGATGCAGAGCGTGGCGAGGCCCTTCTTGGCGTCGCGCCGTTTCATCTCGAACAGCAGAGTGTTGAGAATGCGCGCGCCAGAGGCGCCGATGGGGTGGCCGATGGCAATGGCGCCACCGTTGACATTCACCACGTCCGGGTTCCAGCCCATGTCCTTGTTGACGGCGCACGCCTGCGCCGCAAAAGCCTCGTTTGCCTCGACCAGATCCAGATCCTCGGCTTTCCAGCCCGCTTTCTCCAACGCCTTGCGGCTGGCAAAGATCGGTCCGGCGCCCATGATGGACGGGTCGAGCCCCACTGTCGCAAAGCTCGCGATCCGGGCCAGCGGCTCGATACCGCGTTTCTCGGCCTCATCCGCCGACATCAGAAGTGCCGCGGCAGCGCCGTCGTTGAGGCCAGAGGCATTGGCTGCGGTGACCGACCCGTCCTTGGTGAAGGCGGGTCTCAGTTTCTGCATCGCGTCGATTGTCGCGCCGTGACGGATGTATTCGTCCTGGTCGACAACCGTATCGCCTTTGCGCCCTTTGACCGTGAAAGCCATGATCTCGTCCGCGAACTTTCCGGCCTTTTGTGCCGCTTCGGCCTTGTTCTGGGAGGCGACGGCGAATTCGTCCTGCTGTTCCCGCCCGATTTGCCATTTCTCGGCGACATTCTCGGCGGTCTGGCCCATGTGGTAGCCGTTGAAGGCATCCCAAAGGCCGTCGCGGATCATCGTGTCGATGTACTTGACGTCACCCATCTTGTGCCCGGCGCGCAGGGGGGCCGCGTGGGGCGACAGGGTCATGTTTTCCTGACCGCCGGCTGCAACGATCTCTGCATCGCCCAGTTGTATGTGTTGTGCCGCGAGCGCAACCGCACGTAGGCCGGACCCACAGACCTGGTTGATGGTCCAGGCCGCACTTTCCTGCGGCAGACCCGCGTTGATATGTGCCTGACGGGCGGGGTTCTGGCCTTGCGCCGCGGTCAGCACCTGCCCGAGGATCGTCTCGGACACGTCGGCACTCTCCACACCCGCGCGTGCGACAATCTCTTTCAGCACGGCCGCGCCGAGATCATGCGCCGGAGTGGTTGCGAAAGATCCGCCGAAACTGCCAACGGCGGTACGAGCTGCAGAAGCGATAACGACATTCGTCATATGGATTGGTCCTTTGCCAGTTCCGGAAAAGGGCAATCATTGGGACGCCAGTTCGATGGGCCCCCACCCCTCACCTGTCATGAGGGGTGCATAGCTCATTCGCTGCAGGGCAGCAACCGGATGGCACGGGCGCGCATCCGTCGGTCCGCGGAAACGGACGCTATACACGTTCTTTCTTGGAGGTGTCGCGCAGCCAGTGCGGCCGGGTTGTGGCAGCCGCAAAGTAGTGGCCCTGCAGACAGTCGACCCCAAGCCTGATGAGCATCTCCGCGTCACGTTCGGTTTCCACGTACTCGGCGACAGTCAGCATGTCGAAGTGCTTTGCAATCGCTACGAGCGCCGCCGTCATCGCCTGGTTGTCCGGATCATCCGCGATCCCTTGCACGAATTGACCGTCGATCTTCAGGATATCGAAAAAGAAGTCCTTGAAGTACCGAAGCGCGGTATACCCTGCGCCAAAGTCATCCATGGCAAAACAGATCCCTTCGACCTGCAGCCGGTCCATGAAGTCCACGACCAGTTCCGGCACCATCATGGCCGAGCTTTCCGTGATCTCCAGGATCAGCCGTTCGGCAATCAGCGGATCCCGTGTCAGCCACTGATCGAGCGTGCGGTTCCACTGCTGGTATCCGATAGACCGTGCGGACATGTTGATCGATAGGCGCAGGCCCGGGTTCTCGTGCAGGGCTTGCATCCCCAGACCGAGCGCAAGCGTGTCCAGCTGCCGACCCATCTCCGAGCTTTCGATCGTGTCCATAAAGTCGCCAGCCGGAATGACACGCCCTGTCGAATCGAGCACACGGATCAGCCCTTCGTAAAAGGCGACCTTGCCGGTTGCGCGAGCCTGCATGATGGGCTGAAATGCGAGCAATATCTGTTTGTGCTTGATCGCCTCTGCAACCATTTGCATGGTACTGCGATCCCGTTGTGATACAGCAAATTGAAGCGGGTTTTCGGATCCCACGGCGAGATCGGCAAACTTTCTTTTCCGGGGTCCGGGCATCGCAACCTCATGTTCTGGCTTCTCCCTCACCCTGATGCTTCAGGTGCTAAAATCGCGTAAATATTCCTATTTTGTTCTAATTTTGTCTCGTTTAATCTATTGAAAAGTAAGGTAAACGAAAGGAAAACCCTGATGGAGCGATGTGGCTGGGCCGGACCGGATCAAATCTATCTTGATTATCATGATACCGACTGGGGCGTTCCGGAATATGACAGTCGCGCGCTGTGGGAAAAACTGATCCTGGATGGTTTTCAGGCCGGGCTCAGCTGGATCACCATATTGAAAAAGCGAGAGAATTTCCGCACAGCCTTTGCGGGCTTCGATCCGGATGTGATTGCAGGCTGGGGCGCGGCGGAGGTCGACAGGCTGGTGACGGATCCCGGTATCATCCGGCACCGAGGCAAGATCGAAGCAACGATCGGCAACGCCCGGGCCTGGCAAAAGATAGAGGCAGAGGGCGGGTTCGACACCTTCTTGTGGAACTACATGGGGGGTGCACCGCTACAGAATAACTGGCAGACCCTCGAAGAGGTGCCCGCCTTCACGCCCTTATCCCAGCAGATATCCAAGGATCTCAAGGCCGCGGGCTTCCGATTCTGTGGCCCGACGATCGTCTACGCCTTCATGCAGGCGGTCGGCATGGTGAACGATCATCTGGTCACCTGCCCGCGCCATGCAGAAGTTGCCGCCATGAGACGTTGACACCGGTTTCAGGCGCAGTATAAGCGCGGCTTCATTGGTGTTGGTGGCCCCCGCGAGGGGATGCCTGTCGGGTCTTCGGACCAGAGGACAACGCCCTTCATCGCCCGAGAGGGCCACATCGGAAGGATATCAGCCGTGACCAAACGCACCGCTGCCAAATACAAGATCGACCGCCGCATGGGCGAAAACATCTGGGGCCGCCCCAAGTCTCCCGTCAATCGCCGTGAGTACGGCCCCGGCCAACACGGCCAGCGCCGCAAGGGTAAGCTGAGCGATTTCGGCATCCAGTTGCGCGCCAAGCAAAAGCTCAAAGGCTACTACGGCGACCTGACCGAAAAGCAGTTCCGCCGCATCTATGCGGAGGCCGAGCGGGTCAAGGGCGACACCGGTGAGAACCTGATCGGTCTGCTGGAGCGTCGTTTGGACGCCGTCGTCTACCGCGCGAAACTCGTGCCGACCGTCTTTGCGGCCCGTCAGTTCGTCAACCACAAGCATGTCCGCGTGAACGGCAAGATCGTCAACATCCCCTCCTACCGCGTGAAAGAGGGTGACGTGATCGAGGTCCGCGACCGGTCCAAGCAAATGGCCGCACTCATCGAGGCCACGCAGCTGCCCGAGCGTGACGTGCCCGACTACATCGAAGCGGACCATTCCAAGATGGCGGCAACCTTCGTGCGGACGCCTGCGCTTGGGGACGTGCCCTATCCGGTGATGATGGAGCCAAACCTCGTCGTGGAATTCTACGCGAAGAACTAAGGTCCTTCGCCGAACCAATAGCCTTGGGGGCCGCGCGGGATCAGACCGGCGCGGCCCTTTTTGCGTGTCGTGCAGGCCGAGATCCCGCTGGTACCCCCCGGTGCGCCCCGCTAACCTCCGCCCGACAGGAGAGATAACACAATGACCACGGCCCTTTGCCCGCAACCCGGCATCATGGAGATCGCGCTCTACCAGGGCGGTGCTTCCGCCATCGCCGGTCAAAGCGATCCGCTGAAGCTGAGCTCCAACGAAAACCCCTTTGGTCCGAGCCCCACTGCCGTGACGGCGGTGGCCGAGGCAGCGGCCAATCTGCATCGCTACCCGTCAACGGACCATGCCCCCCTGCGTGCGGCCATTGCCGAGGTCCACGGGCTGCAGGCGGAGCGGATCATCTGCGGTGTTGGCTCGGACGAGGTGCTGACCTTGCTGGCCCTGGCTTTTGCGGGGCCGGGGGACGAGGTGCTTTATACCGAGCACGGGTTCTCGCTCTACCGGATCTTTGCGCTCTCCGCGGGCGCAACACCGGTCGTGGCACCCGAAGCCGACCGCTGTGTTGATGTGGATGCGATCATCGCGCGGATTACGGAGGCGACACGGCTTATCTACATCGCCAATCCTGCGAACCCCACGGGTACAGGCCTTGACGGAGAGGCGCTGGAACGGCTCGCGGATGCGGTGCCTGCGTCCTGCCTGCTGGTGCTTGATGGCGCTTACGCGGAGTTCTTTGAGGGCTATGATGGTGGTGCGTCGCTGGTCACCGCGCGGGACAACGTGGTGATGACGCGCACCTTCTCCAAACTCTACGGGCTGGGGGGGTTGCGCGTCGGCTGGGGCTACGCCAGCCAGCACGTCATTGACGTGCTGAACCGCATCCGCGGGCCCTTTAACCTGTCGAAACTTGCGCTCGCCGGGGCCGAGGCCGCCGTGCGGGACCGTCAGTTCGTGGAGACTTGCCTGCAGCAGAACGCCGAACAGCGTGCGCGGCTGACAGGCGGATTGCGGCAACTGGGCGTCAACTGCGACGAAAGCCAGGCCAATTTTGTGCTGGCGCGGTTCGCAGACGAGCCCGAGGCGCTGGCTGCGGAGACGCATCTGCGCAGCAAGGGCATCCTTGTGCGGCTGGTCAAGGGCTACGGCTTTCCAGAGGCATTGCGCATCACCGTCGGCCAGGCGGATGATGTAACCCGTGTGCTGGAGGCGCTGGCAGACTTCAGGCGCGCGGGATGAGTGTGATCTACGACCGTGTAGCGCTGATCGGGCTGGGACTGATTGCCTCGTCGTTGTTCTGGGCCATCAAGCGCGGTGGCCTCGTGGGCGAGGTCACCGGCTACGCCCGCAGCGCCGAGACCCGCGACACAGCGCGACGCATCGGACTTTGTGACCGGGTCTGCGACAGCATGGCCGACGCCGTTGATGGGGCGGATCTGGTCATACTGGCCGTGCCCGTGGGCGTGATGGGTGCGGTTGCTGCCGAAATCGCGCCCGCGCTGAAACCCGGGGCAACCGTCACGGATGTTGGCTCTGTCAAACGTGATGTGATCGACACTGTCGCGCCACATCTGCCCGATACCGTTCACTTTGTTCCCGGCCATCCGCTGGCGGGGACAGAGCACTCGGGCCCCGAGTCCGGCTTTGCGGAGCTTTTTGACGACCGCTGGTGTCTGCTGGTGCCACCGGACGGGACGGACCCTGCCGCCATTGCCCGGCTCCGCGCGCTCTGGGAAGGGGTTGGCAGCAATGTCGAAGAGATGGATGCTGATCATCACGACCTCGTCCTCGCCGTCACCAGCCACGCGCCGCATCTCATTGCCTATACGATGGTGGGCGTGGCCGATGATCTGCGCCGCGTGACGGACAGCGAGGTGATCAAATACTCCGCGGCCGGGTTTCGAGACTTCACCCGCATTGCCGCCAGCGACCCGACCATGTGGCGCGATGTCTTTCTGACCAACAAGGACGCCACGCTGGAAATCCTGGGCCGTTTTACCGAAGAGCTTTTTGCTTTGCAGCGCGCGATCCGGACAGGTGACGGCGCGCATCTTCACGACTATTTCACCCGGACGCGGGCGATCCGCCGCGGGATTATCGAGGCCGGTCAGGACACGGACGCGCCGGACTTTGGCCGCGTCAAGAAGCCGTCATGACACGTCTGGTTCTGCTCTTCGTTCTGCTTGCGGGGACGGCCATGGCCAACCTGCCCGAGAGCGTCAAACGTCCCGTGATGCGCCCGGCGGAGCTGACGCCCGCTGCCGCGGCCTCGGAAACCGTCCGGCGGGCCGGCAGTCAGGTGCCGCGGGTCTCGCTCAGACCGAAGGAGCGTACCCGTAAGGCGCGTCGCGCCATCCGCCAGCACAAGCGGCTGCGCGCCCGCGGTGCGGTTTGCGGTGATCCGGCGTTACAGGGAGAGGTCGTCGGGCGGGTCCGTGGACGGCTTGCCGCCTGCGGCGTTGCCGATGCGGTCAGGATCAAATCCGTCTCGGACGTGCGACTGAGCCAGGCGTCGGTCATGGATTGCGGAACGGCCCAGGCGCTCAGACAATGGGTCGACGTATCGGTCAAACCGAACCTCAGCCGGTTAGGCGGGGGCGTCGCGGGGCTCCGGGTTGCGGCGCACTACGCCTGCAGGACCCGCAACAATCGCCCCGGCGCCCGCGTTTCGGAACATGGCAAGGGGCGGGCCATCGACATCTCCGGCTTTCGGTTGCGCGATGGCTCCACCATTACCGTGCTCAAAGGATGGCACGCGCGCCAGACCGCGCAGGCGCTGCGGCAGATGCACCGGGATGCCTGTGGACCCTTCGGCACGGTTCTCGGCCCGGAGGCGGACAGCTACCACCGCGATCACTTCCATTTTGATACTGCCCGGTACCGCAGCGGAACCTACTGCCGATGATTACCCGGTCAGCGTGACGGGTTGAGAGCCCCGGGCGTGTGTGATCGGCGGCGGCCCAGGGCGGGCGTCTTGGAGTTTCACCGCAGGATCAGAGGCGGCAGGCGCGCCAGCGGCACAAACCCCAGCAGGACAAGACCGTCTCGCACCGTCAGCGTCACGTCGATACTTGTCGGATCTCCCGTGGCTCGGGCCAGCGCCGCCAGCACGGTTTCGGCCTGCGGGGCGACGGCCTCTGGAAGCACGCCCGCCGCACCTGCGAGGGTCAGCATCTCGCGCCAGTTGCGCGCCTGCATCGAGACTGTACCGCTGGCAATTCCACTGGCGTCGATCTCCAGATCCGCTGCCGCGCGCAGGCTCAGCTGGCCCCAGACCACTTCTGCAAGATCGAGCTGAATTTGGCGGGGTTGCGGGCGGGCAACCTCGACCGCACGGCGGTCCCATGGCCGGTCGAAGGTGACCTGCATCGCGAGACCAAACCGCTCAAAGCTCAGCGGCCAGTCGTCCGGGATGCGCAGCTGCGTGCGCAAGACGGGACCGGGGCGAAAGCCCGCGGCATCGGCGCTGAGTACGTATCGGTCGGGCGTGTTCTGCAACAGTGCAAACCGGGCGCTCAGGCTATCGCCGAGCAGCAAGTCACCTGATTGAGCCCCCAGGACCCAAGACCTCGCATCGAGGGTCAGATGCGCCAACGCGAGATCTGTCCCCGGTCTGAGGCTGAGGGCACCGATGCCCTCTGTCACCACCAGCGTAGTGCGCCCCACCGGACTGGCGAAGACAATGTCATCCGGTGGTAGCATCAGGGTCAGATCCCCCGGCCACCAGGCAGGTGCTGCGACCCTCAGCGCGCTGGCGGTGACGGCAACGCCTGTCTGCGGGTCGGCAAGTGCCGGCAGCTGTACCTCGGCCTCGAAAGACAGCGGAAACCCGGTGATCTCAAAGGCGCTGTAGTCCGCTTGCCACCCTTCGGCGCGCCGCGCCTCGAACCAATCGGCCACCCGGTCTTCCGTGCGGGCCGCTGCCCAGACCCACCAGCCACTCCACCCGAGCGCCAGCACTACGAAGACCCAAATCACCCGGCGCATCCACGCCCCCTTTGCCTTTCCGTCTGAATTGAGGTTTACGCAAAGCGCACAAGGAGAACCAGCGCGATGACGATGTGGGTGTTTGGCTACGGCAGCCTGCTCTGGAAGCCGGGTTTTGACGTGGCCGAGCAGGTGCTGGCCACGCTGCCGGGCTACGCGCGGTCGTTTTGCATGTGGTCGATCCACCACCGGGGCACTGAGGAGGCGCCAGGTCTGGTGCTGGCGCTCGATGAAGATCCCGCCCACGCCTGCGAAGGGGTGGCACTGGCCGTGCACGAGGGGCAGGAGAACGCAACACTTGCCTACCTGCGGGAGCGAGAGCTGATTTCGTCCGCCTATGTGGAAAAGACCGTGGATCTCGACCTCGCAGACGGCAGACGGGTCACCGCGCTGGCCTACGTGATCAACCCGGGTCACGCTCAATACTGCGGTGGCATGCCGCTGGAAGAGCAGGCGCAGGTTATCGCCCGGGCACAGGGTGGCATGGGGCCAAATACCGAGTACCTCTACAACACCGCGCAACATCTGGCGGAGATTGGCCTGCACGATCCGGAACTGGAATGGCTCAGTCAGCGGGTCGCCACCTTGAGCGCATAAATGCTTGGTGCCCCCCGGACGTTTGGGTGTAAGCTGCCGCCAGAGCAGTAGAATACCGCGCGAGGAGAACAAGCGCATGGCAATGCCAGACTTGGAGGCACGACCGGTCTTTTCTCAACCGGTACGGCAAATCTCGCTGATGCTGATCGTGCTGGGCCTGTCCGGCTTCGGCAGCTTTCTTGCCTTGCCACGGGTTCTGCCGGTGTTTCAGGCGAACCCGTATCTCAACGGGTTCATTCTCTTCGTCTTTTTTATCGGGGTGCTGGCCTGTTTTTATCAGGTCCTGCAACTGATCGGGTCCGTGCGCTGGATCGAACGTTTCGCCTCCGGCACGCTGGATGCCAGCATCAAGGCGCCGCAACTGCTGGCGCCACTGGCGGCACTGCTGCGCTCACGTGGCGCGCGGATGCAAGTCAACGCCAGTTCCACACGCTCCATCCTGGATTCGGTCGCCACCCGGATTGATGAGGCGCGGGAGATCACGCGCTACATCGTCAACATGCTGATTTTCCTTGGCCTTTTGGGAACCTTCTATGGTCTGGCCACAACGGTTCCCGCCGTGGTCGACACCATCCGGAGTCTCGCACCGCAGGACGGCGAGGGCGGTGTGGACGTCTTCAACCGGCTGATGAGCGGTCTGGAGGCGCAACTGGGCGGCATGGGCGTGGCCTTTGCATCCTCTCTGCTGGGGCTTGCAGGCTCACTGGTCGTGGGATTGCTGGAGCTTTTTGCCGGGCACGGTCAGAACCGCTTTTACCGGGAGCTGGAAGAATGGCTCAGCTCCATCACCCGCGTGGGCTTCACCTCCGGCGATGAGGCTGCCGGGGATCAGGGCGCACTGGCCAGCGTCGTCGAACACATGGTTGAACAGATGGAAAGCCTGCAGCAGATGTTCCAGAACTCGGACGTCAGTCGGTCCGAGATCAACCAGAACCTCGGGACGCTCACGGCCTCCATTGAGCGGATGACCGGCAAGATGGATGGTATGGACCCCGCAAGTGCGGCCCTTGAGCGGGTGGCCGCGGGGCAGGAGCGGTTGATCACCGCCATCGAGAACCAGCAGATGGGCGAGGGGATCGACGCGGAAAGCCGCATGCGGTTGCGGTCGATTGATGTGCAGATGCTGCGGATCCTCGAAGAAATTTCCGCCGGGCGCGAAGAGAGCATGGGCGAGTTGCGGCGCGACATTTCGCGGCTGGCCGACGCTCTACGTGACCGACCGTCCCGCAACATCACACCGCTAAACTCGGGGGATGGCTGAGCATGGCACTGTCGCGCAGGACGGGCACTCGGTTCCAGGGGTCGATCTGGCCGGGGTTCGTCGATGCGATGACGGGGCTGTTGCTGGTGCTGATGTTCGTGCTGTCGATCTTCATGATCGTGCAGTTCGTCCTGACCGAACGGATCACCGGCCAGGAAACGGAGCTGGATGCACTGGCAGGCGAGGTCGCGGCGCTGTCGCGCGCTTTGGGCCTTGAGGAAGCAACCTCTGCCCGGCTGCAGGACCGGGTTGGCGCGCTCAGCGGGTCGCTATCGGACGCGCAAGCGCAGATCGCCGCGTTGACGGCAACGCGGGATGCGCAAAGCGCCCAACTCGCGCAGGCCGAAACCCGGCTGACCCGCTTTGAGGCGCAGGTCGCGGCCTTGATCGCTGAGCGGGATACCGCGCTTGGCACCGTCGCGGCGCTGGAGGATCGGGAGGCTGCGTTGCTGAGCGAGCAGGAGGCTCTCAATCTGGCGCTGTCGTCCGCACGCAGCGAGATCGACGCTCAGACCGAGGCTGCGCGCCTGGCGGCGGCACGGCGCGAGGCGCTTGATGCGCTGGTGGCGGACCTGCAGGCGCGCAATCGCGAAACCGAAGGGGAGGTGGCGCGGCTGGGCTCGGAACTGGCGGCCGCTCAGGATGCACTGAGTGCCGAAGAAGCCGCCCGATTGACAGAGGCCGCGGCGGCAGAAGCGCTGCGCGCCCGGCTGGAAAATGCCGGCGCGGAACTGACGGCCATGACCCTGTCACTGGAGGCGCAGCGGCGCGAGGCGGAAGAGACGCTGACACTTCTGGCCGCTGCCCGCGCCGCCGAGGAGGCGTTGGACGCGCAACTGGAGGAGGTGCTCGCGAAAGTGGCGGGGCTGGAGCAATCGGCGGAGGAGACCGACCAGCTGCGCGCCGAGGTGCGCGCACGGCAGGAGGCTTTGGCACTCACCCAAGAAGAGCGCGATGCGCTACGTGCCCGACTGGCTGATGCGCTGGCTGCCCGTCAGGCCGCCGAGCGCACCGCCGAAACCGTTGAGAGCGAGGCCGAACGCACCGCCGCCCTGCTCGCCGAAGCCCGTCGCGCCCTCAGCACCGAGACCGACACAAGCGCTGCCGCGAAACGGCAAACGGAGCTGCTCAACCAGCAGGTCGCCGCGCTGCGGGCGCAGCTTGGCGATGTTCAGGCGCTGCTTGATGATGCGGTGGCGCGGGATGCGGCCTCCCAGGTCCGGCTGCAGACGCTTGGGGCGGATCTCAACACGGCGCTGGCGCGGGTCGCGGCAGAGCAACGCCGCCGTGCGGAGTTGGAGGAGGCCGAGCGTAAGCGGTTGGAGGAAGAGGCCGCGCGTCTGGCAGCCGAGACCAAGGATCTGGAGCAGTATCGTTCGGAGTTTTTTGGCCGCTTGCGGGATGTTCTGGGACGTCAGGAAGGGGTTCGGATCGAGGGAGATCGCTTTGTCTTTTCCTCCGAGGTTTTGTTTGATCCGGGCAGCGCCGTTTTATCAGATGAAGGACAGGCAGAGATTGCGAAGGTGGCGGGTATCATTGCGGGTGTGGCAGATGAGATCCCGCCTGAGATCGACTGGATTATCCGGGTGGATGGTCATACCGACAATGTCCCGCTGTCAGGTTTCGGTGCTTTTGCTGACAACTGGGAGTTAAGCCAAGGCAGGGCACTGTCCGTGGTTCGCTACATGGTTGATGCGCTCGGTATCCCCCCGCAGCGGCTGGCTGCGAACGGGTTTGGTCAATACCAGCCAGTTGCCGCTGGCGATACCGAGGAAGCGCGGGCCCAAAACCGCCGGATTGAGCTCAAGTTCACGGAGCAGTAGGCACGCACTGTTTTTCGTGAGGGTGGTTCTTGCAACGCGAAACGTATTGATGATGGCTCAAGTGTCGTTGCTACGTTTCCCTCTATCTCTGTTTCCATCATCTCTTTTCTAAAGGCTCAGCTCGGGGTGCGCCATCCACGGCATTTTTTGGGTGTGCCGTTCAGGCAGTCGCAAATCGCCTTATTGCGATTTAAGAGCGCCGCCAGTTGCGTGTCTCGCGGCAGATATCGGCATGCGCGCTTGTTCAAGTTCTTGGCTGAACCCTTCTGCCAGGGCGCTTAGCCACATAGCACCAGCGCGCGGTCCATGGCCTCCAGATCGGCCTCGAGAGCGTCTGGGGTTTTCGGCGCGACCTTGTGCTGGCCTCCTGTTATCTCAGCGCGCTTCTTGGTCAGTCCGTGGATGGTGCTTTGCATGCCTACGTTATGGTCTCATGCGGGCCGATTGTTCAGATAGACTATTGGTGCGTTTTACACCTAAGGTCGGCAATCTGAGCGATGGTGGCCGAAGTTCTACTCCACTGTTGGGACCTCAAATGACAACGTCCCGAGTGTTGCGATTGGAAAACAAGAACCCGCTGGAACGAAAAGCGGGAAGCATACAGATCCTGAACGACGAATAGTTGCTGAGCCACCGGCATCAGCCTTTCCGGCCGACCGTATTCGCGCCGTGTGAGTTCAGCGATTTTCTATACAAGCAATCGGAGCAAACCTTGCAATTCAACGCGCAGCTCAAACAATAACAGGTCCCGTCGCTGTCACGTC
This sequence comes from uncultured Roseobacter sp., assembly GCF_947496515.1. Classification (GTDB taxonomy): domain Bacteria; phylum Pseudomonadota; class Alphaproteobacteria; order Rhodobacterales; family Rhodobacteraceae; genus Roseobacter. The sequence goes on from NZ_CANMDB010000014.1 coordinate 67,320, forward strand.
TTTTGATCAGCTGACGGCACAGACTTATTTTCATGGACGACAGGCTCAAAAGCCCGCGGCATAGTGCGCCGCGGGCAGTGCTCCGTCACGTTATTCCGCAGTCAACAGCGGTGGTTTGTCACCTGACAGCCTCGGTTTGTCCGGGCCTTCGATTTTCAGGTCGATTTCGCCACCCTTGATCCCGACCTTTACGATCCCGCCTTTCGACAGTTTGCCAAAGAGCAGGTCTTCCGCCAGTGGTTTCTTGATGTGTTCCTGGATCACCCTGCCGAGAGGTCTGGCGCCCATTTTCGCATCATATCCTTTGTCAGCGAGCCACTCTGCCGCAGGCTTGGTCAGTTCAATGGTTACATTGCGGTCCATCAACTGAGCTTCGAGCTGTAGCACGAATTTCTCGACCACACGCAGGATCACCTCTTTCGGCAGCGGCGCAAAACTGATCACCGCGTCAAGCCGGTTGCGGAATTCAGGCGTGAAGGTTCGTTCGATGGCGGCAGTGTCTTCGCCTTCGCGGCGATCACGACCGAAGCCGATCGCCTCTTTGGCCTGTTCGGCAGCGCCCGCGTTCGACGTCATGATAAGAACGACGTTCCGGAAGTCGACGGTCCGCCCGTTGTGATCCGTCAGCTTGCCGTGATCCATGACCTGCAGCAGGATGTTGTAGACATCCGGATGTGCCTTCTCCATCTCATCGAGAAGCAAGACGCAATGCGGGTGTTGGTCCACCCCATCGGTCAGCATGCCGCCCTGGTCAAAGCCCACATAGCCGGGAGGCGCGCCGATCAGACGGCTGACCGCGTGTTTCTCCATATACTCCGACATGTCGAACCGCAGCAATTCCACGCCCAGAGTATCGGCAAGCTGCTTGGCGACTTCGGTCTTGCCGACGCCCGTCGGGCCCGCGAAGAGGTAGTTGCCAATAGGCTTCTCGGGCTCGCGCAGACCGGCCCGCGCCAGCTTGATCGCCGACGACAGCGCCTCGATCGCCTTGTCCTGACCAAAAACGACCCGTTTCAGCGATCCTTCGAGGTCTTTCAAAACTTCTGCATCGTCCTTGGAGACGTTTTTCGGTGGAATGCGGGCAATCTTTGCGACCACGTTTTCGATCTCTTTCGTGCCGATCGTCTTGCGCCTTTTTGCGGCGACGACCAGATGCTGTGCAGCACCCGCTTCATCGATCACATCAATGGCGCTATCTGGCAGTTTGCGGTCGTTGATATAGCGCGAGGCCAGTTCCACGCTGGTTTTGATCGCGTCCGCCGTATATTTGACCGAGTGGTGATCTTCAAAATAGGGTTTGAGACCACGCAGAATTTTGACGGCATCCTCGACAGAGGGCTCGTTGATGTCGATCTTCTGGAACCGGCGGCTGAGGGCGCGGTCTTTTTCAAAGTGCTGCCGGAACTCCTTGTAGGTGGTGGAGCCCATGGTCCGCAATTTACCCCCTGCCAGTGCAGGTTTCAGCAAGTTTGACGCATCCATGGCGCCGCCGGATGTGGCGCCCGCCCCGATGACCGTATGGATTTCATCGATGAAGAGCACCGCATCTTCGTGCTCTTCCAGCTCTGCAACAACGGCCTTCAACCGCTCTTCAAAGTCGCCCCGGTAGCGTGTGCCGGCAAGCAATGCCCCCATGTCGAGCGAATAGATGGTGGTGTTTTGCAGGACTTCTGGCGTCTCGCCGGCCACGACCTTGCGCGCCAATCCTTCGGCGATGGCCGTTTTCCCGACGCCGGGATCCCCAACCAGAAGCGGGTTGTTCTTCCGCCGGCGGCACAGCACCTGAATGCAGCGCTCAACCTCCAGATCCCGCCCGATCAGCGGATCAATATCACCCTCGCGCGATTTGGCATTGAGATCGACGCAGTATTTCTCCAGCGCGCTCTCTTTCTTTTCGCCTTCGGTGACGCCTTGCGGTTCTTCTTCCTGTTCTGGCGCGCCGGAGACGGGACGTTGTTCGCCGTAAGCCGGGTCCTTGGCAACGCCGTGCGCGATGAAATTCACTGCATCATATCGTGTCATGTCCTGCTCCTGCAGGAAGTAGGCCGCGTTGCTTTCCCGTTCCGCAAAGATGGCGACCAGCACGTTCGCGCCCGTCACCTCCGTCCTACCGGAGGATTGTACGTGGATTGCGGCACGCTGGATAACCCGCTGAAACGCGGCGGTCGGCACCGCTTCGGAGCCGTCCACATCGGTGACGAGATTGCTCAGATCCTCGTCCACGAATTCCACCAGCGTACTGCGCAAATCATCAACGTCGACGCTGCACGCTTTCATGACACGGGTGGCATCCGGTTCGTCGATCAGCGCCAGAAGCAAGTGCTCCAGCGTTGCGAATTCGTGGCGACGGGCATTGGCAAGCGCCAGTGCGGAATGGATTGCCTGTTCCAGAGTGGTAGAAAATGAAGGCACGGCTGGGTGCTCCTTCTGAACGGGGCCGGGTGAGATCCGATTTATATCGATCCGTACTCCGACCATGGCCTCATAGTATTAGAGTTTGGTTGATCGCAGCGCCGCTTCAAGTTTTTTCTTCTCATTTGCGGTCACAAAATATGTGAAGCGGACAAGAAGACTGTCATTTCGGCGTCAGAACGCGTCCTTTCTGGCGCGTATTTCGGCAAAAACCTCCACATCGGGAGCGTCCGGCATCTTCAACCGCGCGCGAATGTCGCGGTCAGACGCGCGCAGAAAGGGGTTGGTTGCCAGTTCAAGGGCAAGTGTTGATGGGACGGTAGCACCATCCGCAGCGCGCGTCGCACGGATCGATGCTTCCCGTGATATAAGTGCGGGATTATCCGGATCAATGGTTAACGCAAACTTAGCGTTGGACGCTGTATATTCATGTCCGGAGCAAATCTGCGTCTCAGGCGGCAGCGACATCAGCCGATTGAGCGAGGTCCACATCTGTGCAGCCGTCCCTTCAAACAGCCGACCGCATCCAAGCGCCATCAAGCTGTCTGCGGTGAAAGCCGCTTCGGCATCCGCCACGTAAAATGCGATGTGACCGCTGGTGTGGCCGGGCACATCTATCACCCGAACCGCGTGCCCGGCGAAATCAAAGCTATCCTCCCCTCGGTGTGCATGATCCAAAGATGGCAGACGGTGCGTGTCGGCAGCGCCCCCGCGCACCTTTGCGGGAAACTGCGCCAATATCTCGCCCAGCCCCTGCACGTGATCGTCGTGGTGGTGCGTCAGCCATACCTCCGAAATCCGCCAGTCACGCGCCCGGGCCACCTCAAGGATCGGTGCGGCCTCGGGAACATCGATCAGCGCTGTCTGGCCGCTCCCGCTGTCGTGCAACAGAAAGGCGTAGTTGTCCGACAGGCAAGGCACCGTCACGATCTCAAGGCCCATGGCCATTCTCCAACGAGTTTGCGACACTATACTTACAGAGTGACGGGAAAAGAGACGGATCGCAATGCATCTGGATGTGCAAGACCTGCGCAACTTCTATTACCGCTCTTCTCTGGGCCGGGCTGCACAGTCGAGCTTGCGCGGGCGCATGCTGGAGCTTTGGCCCGAAGCGAAAGGTCAGACCGTCGTCGGCTACGGTTTTGCCACACCGCTGCTGCGTCCCTACCTCAGCCAGGCGCGGCGGGTGATGGCCTTGATGCCGGGGCCGCAGGGGGTCATGCCCTGGCCCGCAGGGCTGCCCAATGTCTCTGTTCTGACCGAAGAGACCCTCTGGCCGATCGAGACAGGTCACGTGGACAAGCTGGTCATGCTGCACGGGCTTGAAACCTCGGAACGCGCGTCGGACCTGCTTGAGGAATGCTGGCGGGTGTTGGGCCCCGGGGGGCGGGCGCTGTTCATCGTGCCAAACCGCGCGGGGTTGTGGGCGCGGCGCGACCTCACGCCCTTCGGCTTCGGGCGTCCCTATTCGCCTGGCCAGCTGGAGACGCAGCTGCGCAAGCATCAGTTCCTCCCCGAACGGCATCTGGGCGCGCTCTACCAGGTGCCCTCGGCCAGGCGGTGGTGGATGAAGACCGCTGCTGCCTTCGAACGGGTCGGACGGCAGGTGCCCACGATGATGGCTGGCGGCGCGTTCATGGTGGAGGCGACGAAACTAGTCTACCCGCCAAAGGGGAAGGTCGAGCCATCGCGCAGCCTGCGACCCTCTGCGGTTCTCAAACCCAGTGCAAAACCCGTCTGAAGCACATCTGCATAGAAAAGAGGCAAAAGCGAACTATCTGGACCATTCAAGTGAGTGGGAATCGAGAAAAACGCCGGACCAATTCCACCTTGCCCAGATTTTTTCTGCCATGCCAAACGGTCGCATCCCGATCAAATATCTGAAAACAAACTGAAAGAGCAAAAGACAAGGGAGATTATCTCATGTTGCGGGGTAGCAGGCTCTCTGCTACATCACCGCTGATTTTGCCGACTTGATTGACTTCAAGCCGCGCCAACACCCCGGTGACGCGATCCATTCGCATATCCGGCAAAAGACTATCGAAAGGGTGGACGTGTCAGAACCAGCTTCGATTTCCACAAGTATTGCCGAGCGTTATGCGGCTGCCGTCTACGATCTGGCCAAGGATGGCAACTCGGTTGAGACGCTTGAAGCCGATCTGGGCGCGCTACAGACCGCGCTGAACGACAGCGAGGATTTCCGCGATCTTATCGCCTCGCCCATCTATTCGCGCAGTCAGCAACGGGATGCGATCACCGCACTGGCCGCCAAGATGGAGCTGTCGCCAACTGTTGCCAACACGCTGGCCTTGATGGCGGACAAGCGGCGGCTTTTCGTGCTGCCACAGCTGATCACCGCATTGCGCGAGATCATTGCCGATGCCAAGGGTGAGGTGGTGGCCGAGGTCGTCTCCGCCAAGGCGCTGACCGATGCGCAGGCCGACAAGCTTGCAAGCTCGCTGACAGCCTCCACCGGCAAAACCGTTTCACTGAACAAGACCGTTGATGAAAGCCTCATCGGTGGTCTGATCGTCAAAGTGGGTTCGCGCATGGTCGATACGTCGATCCGCGCGAAGCTGAACTCCCTCCAGAATGCAATGAAAGAGGTCGGATAAATGGGTATCCAAGCTGCAGAGATTTCTGCGATCCTGAAAGACCAGATCAAGAACTTCGGCCAGGAAGCCGAAGTCGCCGAAGTGGGCCGCGTGCTCTCCGTTGGGGACGGTATCGCGCGCGTCTACGGTCTGGACAACGTGCAAGCCGGTGAGATGGTCGAGTTTCCCGGCGGCATTCAGGGCATGGCGCTGAACCTCGAATCCGACAACGTCGGTGTGGTGATCTTTGGCTCCGACCGCGACATCAAGGAAGGCGACACCGTCAAGCGGACCAACGCCATCGTGGACGTGCCCATTGGGGACGAACTTCTGGGTCGTGTCGTAGACGGTCTGGGCAATCCCATTGACGGAAAGGGCCCGATCAACGCCAGCAAGCGCGGTGTGGCGGACGTCAAGGCGCCGGGCATCATCCCGCGCAAATCGGTGCACGAGCCAATGGCGACCGGCCTCAAATCTGTGGACGCGATGATCCCGATCGGCCGTGGCCAGCGGGAGCTGATCATCGGTGACCGCCAGACCGGCAAGACCGCCGTGGCGCTCGACGCGATCCTGAACCAGAAATCCTATAACGATGCCGCGGGCGACGATGAGAGCAAGAAGCTCTATTGCATCTACGTGGCCATCGGCCAGAAACGGTCCACCGTGGCGCAGCTGGTCAAGAAGCTCGAAGAAACCGGTGCGATCGAGTACTCCATCGTCGTGGCTGCCACCGCGTCGGAGCCTGCGCCGATGCAGTTCCTCGCACCGTACTCCGCAACGGCGATGGCCGAGCATTTCCGCGACAATGGCCGCCACGCACTGATCATCTACGATGACCTTTCCAAACAGGCCGTGTCCTACCGGCAGATGTCCCTGCTGCTGCGTCGCCCGCCGGGCCGCGAAGCCTATCCCGGCGACGTTTTCTACCTCCACTCCCGTCTGTTGGAGCGCTCCGCGAAACTGGGTGACGATGCGGGCAACGGGTCGCTGACGGCCCTGCCGATCATCGAGACCCAAGGCGGCGACGTGTCGGCCTTTATCCCGACGAACGTGATCTCCATCACCGACGGTCAGATCTTCCTTGAGACTGAACTTTTCTACCAAGGTATCCGCCCTGCGGTGAACACAGGTCTCTCGGTTTCCCGTGTGGGCTCTTCGGCGCAGACATCGGCCATGTCCTCCGTGGCGGGTCCGGTGAAGCTTTCGCTCGCCCAGTATCGCGAAATGGCGGCCTTTGCTCAGTTCGGCTCGGACCTTGATGCCTCCACCCAGCAGTTGCTGGCCCGAGGCGCGCGTCTGACCGAACTGATGAAGCAGCCACAGTACTCGCCTCTGACCAATGCGGAGATCGTTTGCGTCATCTTTGCGGGGACCAACGGGTTCCTCGACAAGGTCGACGTTAAGGATGTGGGCCGGTTCGAGACAGCGATGCTGCAGCACATGCGCTCCAAGCATCAGGACATTCTCGACTGGATCACCAACGACGATCCCAAGATCAAGGGCGATGCCGCAGACAAGCTGAAAGCCGCGATCAGCGAATTCGCCTCTGACTTCGCGTAAGGGGTCCGCAGATGCCAAGTCTCAAGGACCTCAAAAACAGGATCGAGTCGGTCAAATCGACCCGCAAGATCACCAAGGCGATGCAGATGGTCGCCGCGGCGAAATTGCGCCGCGCGCAGGAGGCCGCTGAAGACGCGCGCCCCTACACCGAACGCTTCAATGCGGTGATGGCCAAACTGGCAGCTTCTGTCGGCGACAGCGACACCGCGCCCAAGCTTCTCAGCGGGACGGGCAGTGACAAGGTGCAGCTGCTGATCGTCATGACCTCCGAGCGCGGTCTGTGCGGTGGCTTTAACGCCAACATCGCAAAGCTGGCCCGGACCCATGCCAAAAAGCTGCTCGCCGAAGGTAAGGAGATCAAGATCCTGACCGTCGGCAAGAAGGGCCGCGATCAGATGAAGCGCGACTATGGCCAGTATTACATTGGCCACGTCGACATGACCGAGATCAAGAGGGTCGGCTATGTGGATGCGCAGAACATCGCGCGCGATGTGCTGACGCGGTTTGACGCGGGCGAGTTTGATGTGGCGACGCTTTTCTATGCGGTCTTCGAAAACGTGGTCAGCCAGATCCCGACGGCGCAGCAGATCATTCCCGCCCAGTTCGACGCTGTGGAGGGCGATGACGCCTCGACGGTCTTTGATTACGAACCGGACGAAGAGGCGATCCTCGCCGATCTTCTGCCACGCGGGGTCGCCACGCAGATCTTTGCGGGGCTGTTGGAGAACGGTGCGTCCGAGCAGGGTGCGCGTATGTCCGCAATGGACAACGCAACACGGAACGCGGGCGAGATGATCGAAGACCTCACCATCGAATACAACCGCTCGCGTCAGGCCGTCATCACCAACGAGCTGATCGAAATCATTTCCGGCGCGGAAGCGCTGTAGAACAAATCGGAGAAACGACATGGCAAATGCAGTCGGTAAAATCACCCAGGTCATCGGCGCGGTCGTTGACGTGCAGTTCGCGGATCACCTGCCGGAGATCCTGAACGCGCTGGAAACGGACAATAACGGCAACCGCCTGATCCTCGAAGTGGCCCAGCACCTCGGCGAGAACACGGTACGGACGATTGCGATGGACTCAACCGAGGGCCTCGTACGCGGTCAGAAGGTCACGGACCAGGACGGCCCGATTTCCATCCCCGTAGGAAACGCAACGCTGGGCCGGATCATGAACGTGGTGGGCGAGCCTATCGACGAAAAAGGCCCCGTGTCCGCGGATGAGACCCGCGCGATCCACCAGGAAGCGCCTGAGTTCGCGGCGCAGTCCACCACCTCCGAGGTACTGGAAACCGGCATCAAGGTGATCGACCTGCTGGCGCCCTACGCCAAAGGCGGCAAGATCGGCCTCTTCGGGGGTGCGGGTGTCGGCAAGACGGTTCTGATCATGGAACTCATCAACAACATCGCCAAGGTGCACTCGGGCTACTCCGTGTTCGCTGGTGTGGGGGAGCGGACCCGCGAGGGCAACGACCTTTACCACGAGATGATTGAATCCAACGTGATCGACCCCGAAAACCTTGAGAACTCTCAGGTGGCGCTGGTCTACGGTCAGATGAACGAGCCTCCCGGAGCGCGGATGCGTGTGGCGCTGACCGGCCTGACGCTGGCCGAGCAGTTCCGCGACCAGTCGGGCACAGACGTTCTGTTCTTCGTCGACAACATCTTCCGCTTTACCCAAGCGGGGTCCGAAGTCTCCGCCCTTCTGGGCCGGATCCCCTCCGCTGTGGGCTATCAGCCGACCCTGGCCACCGACATGGGCCAGATGCAGGAACGCATCACCTCCACCAAAGCGGGCTCGATTACCTCCGTGCAAGCTGTCTACGTGCCTGCGGACGACCTTACCGACCCCGCGCCTGCGACATCCTTCGCGCACCTCGATGCGACCACCGTTCTTTCGCGCGCGATCTCGGAACTGGGCATCTACCCGGCGGTGGACCCGCTCGATTCCACCTCGCGTCTGATGGACCCGCAGGTTCTGGGCGAGGAGCACTACACCGTCGCCCGCGACGTACAGGGAATCCTGCAGCGCTACAAATCGCTTCAGGACATCATCGCGATCCTCGGCATGGACGAGCTGTCGGAAGAGGACAAGCTGACCGTGGCGCGCGCCCGCAAGATCCAGCGCTTCCTCAGCCAGCCTTTCGACGTCGCCAAGGTCTTTACCGGTGCCGACGGCAAGCAGGTCCCGCTGGCCGAGACCATCGAGAGCTTCAAAGCGGTTGTGGCCGGTGAGTACGATCACCTGCCCGAGGGTGCCTTCTACATGGTGGGTGGTATCGAAGAAGTGAAAGCCAAAGCCGAGAAAATGGCGGCGGATGCTGCCTGAGGAGGTCTGAATGGCTGACACGACACAATTCGATCTGGTCTCGCCCGAGCGGCGCCTTGCCTCCGCGCAGGTGACCGCCGTGCAGATCCCGGGGGCCGACGGCGACATGACGGCGATGGCAGGCCATGCGCCGACCATCACGACACTGCGCCCCGGTGTGCTGAGCGCGGAAGGCTCAGACGGCACCACGGAGTATCTGGTCACAGGCGGGTTTGCCGAGATCAGTGCGGACGGTATCACCGTTCTGGCCGAACGGGCGATGCCCAAGAGCGAAGTCTCGGCCGAGCAGATGGATGCACTGATCAAGGAAGCCGAGGATGCGCTCAACACGGCAAAGGAGACCTTTGTCAACGAGCCCGGGCCTGTGGATGACGCGGCGAAACTGCTGGCCGATATGGTTGCGGTCGGGGATCAGATCCGCGTCTGATTTCTCATGAGAAGACGGATGAGAAAGGCCTCGCACGACGCGGGGCCTTTTTCATTTCAAGGCGAGCCGGGCGCTATCGGAAGTGGATCACCGATTTTTGGGCCATGTCAGGGCCCGGCGATCGCGCTGGATGTGAACGTCGGTCATGTTGGCGGCGTTTTTAGTATGTCGCCGGACCCGCTGCCAGATAATTGCAACCCCCCGGATCTAGACCGAACAGGGTATTGGGTGTGACGGCGCAGGAGCTGTTCTGAAGGGGGCAAACGCACAAAAGTCGTCGCGTTCCCGTCCGTCGCTGCAGGGAACTCAGCGACCTTTGGTAATAGCAGCGGCGTGCGAGGTGTTTTCCGGTTCAATTTGCGGCATCTGTCATACAGCGATCTCACGGGCTCCGGTCTCAGCGCGGACCTCGGGAGACGTGCTCTGGCGATACGGCGAGAGACAGCGTGACATCGCCATCTGCAACCAGATCCGACAGATGATTGGTGCAGCGGTTGAACATCTGGTGGCGCAGGTATTCCTCTGGACGAGCTGCGTCTCAGTGCTGATGGCAGCTATGGCCAAACTCCTGCGCGCAACGCAGTGCCAACGTGCTGCTGGTCTGAAAGCTACTCCGCCGCGTAGGTGCCGTCGTAGATGGGGCTGAGGGTTTCCGCCTCGAAAAGGGATGAGACGGATGTCCCGCTCCAGATGTTCAGAATAGCCTGTGCAAAGACCGGCGCTGTGGGAACTACACGGATATTGGGGGCTTTCTGAACCGCCTCCGTTGGCGCGATCGAATCCGTCACCACCAGCGACTTCATCACAGAGTTGGTGACCCGCCCCACGGCGGGACCCGACAACACGCCATGGGTAATGTAGGAGTGAACTTCCTTGGCGCCGTTTTCAAGCAGCACCTCCGCGGCCTTGCAGAGCGTACCGGCGGTATCACAGATATCATCCACAATCAGGCAGGTTTTCCCCTTCACATCCCCGATCACTGTCATTTCTGCGATCTCGCCCGGTTTTTCCCGTCGCTTGTCCACAATTGCCAGTGGTGAGTTGATCCGCTTTGCAAGCTCTCGCGCCCGCGCCACACCGCCCACGTCTGGCGATACGACCATGAGCTCTCCCATCCGGTCCTTAAAGGCGGTCTGGATATCCAGCGCAAAGATCGGCGACGCGTAAAGGTTGTCCACGGGAATATCAAAGAAGCCCTGGATCTGAGCTGCGTGCAGATCCATCGTCAACACCCGTTCGATGCCTGTGCCCATCAGCATGTTGGCCACCAGCTTGGCGGTGATGGGCGTGCGGGCCTTGGTACGCCGATCTTGCCGGGCGTAGCCGAAGTAGGGCAGGACCGCCGTCACCCGCGCGGCCGAGGACCGGCGCAAGGCATCGGCCATGATCAGCAGTTCCATCAGGTTGTCATTAGCCGGATTCGATGTGGATTGCAGGATGAACATGTCCTCGCCCCGCACATTCTCGAACACTTCGACAAAGATTTCGCCGTCGTTGAACCGCTCCACCCGCGCATCGACAAGTCCGACCTGTTTGCCCCGGTGCAGCGACATGCGTCGCGCAATCGCATTGGCAAGCGGCAGGTTGGAATTGCCGGTGATCAGTTTCGGTTCTTGAATTTGGGGCATGTAGGGCATTTCCCGGATGGTGGCAGTGGTTGCCTGCGGCAGATTCGCGGCGTTGACTTCACCTACCACGGCCTTACCAATCGGCAAAGAACACATCCCCAAAGGAATGCCCAATGGCTCATATCGATCTCTATTTCTCGACCCTCTCGCCCTACGTCTATCTAGCAGGCACCCGGGCGGAGGCTGTCGCCGCAAAACACGGTGCAACGATCGCCTACAAGCCTTTGGACATTATGGCACTTTTTGCCCGAACGGGCGGAACCGCGCCCAAGGATCGCCACCCGTCGCGCATAGAGTACCGAGCCGAGGAACTGCCGCGTCAAGCGCGTAAACTGGGGATGCCCCTCAATCTCAAACCAGCGCACTGGCCGACCAATGGCGCACCAGCATCATACGCTTTTATCGCGGCACAGGCCGCAGGTGGGGGTGATCTCGGGGTGTTGATGCACGCGATCGGTCGCGCGACCTGGGCGGAAGAGAAGGACATTGCCGAAGATGACGTGATCAAAGCGTGTCTCACAGAGGCGGGCTTCGATCCGGGTCTGGCTGACAGTGGCCTGCTGGCCGGTGCGGAGACCTACGCCGCCAATCTCGAAGAAGCGGTCGTGCGGGGCGTGTTCGGTACGCCCTTTTACATAACCGATGACGGTGCGCGGTTCTGGGGGCAGGACCGGATCGAGGATCTTGATACTCATCTGTCCGAGGCAGGGTGAAAACTCACTCCCGCAGCTTTGGTCATGGTTCGCGGCAGGCATTGGCGATCCACTGCGCCTTGGCGCATTCGGGTGTCTGGCATGGGCTCGCCGCGGTGCTCGGGGATCAACTGACGCTGCACGCCATTGATCTGCCAGGGCACGGGCGCAGCGATGACTGGGACGGGCAGACCGATCTGTGCAGGCTATCAACCCAGGCCGCTCTGACCCGGATGACCGAGCCAATGGATGTAGTGGGTCATTCCTTCGGTGCGGTGATCGCGCTGCGTGTGGCGGCCGAGCGTCCTGCTCTGGTGCGAAGCCTGACGCTCATCGAGCCTGTGTTTTTCGCCGCGGCTGCGCGTGACGCACCCGACCGAATGGCAGCCTATGAAGCACTTGCCACACCTTGTTTTGATGCCCTTGAGCGCGGCGAGCCAGTCGTTGCGACGCGGGCTTTCAACCGCATGTGGGGCGATGGGACAGAGTGGCAGGACATTCCCCCGGCGACACGAGATTATCTGGTGGATCGGATTCACTTGGTACAAGGTCAGGCACCCGGGATTGTGCATGACAATGCCGGTCTATTGGCACCCGATATCTTGCCGAAAGCGAACATGCCTTGCCTGATGATCCAGGGATCTGAGGCCCCGGATATCATTTATGCGATAGTGGACAGTCTTTGTACTAGATTGCCCAATGTCCGCCGCGTTTGCATTGATGGCGCAGGACATATGGCGCCGCTCACCCACGCGGAAGCGGTTGCCAAAGAGATGCGCGCGTTACTCAAAATGACTGAGGAATAGCTCGATCTGATCACGGGTGATTGACCAGTCGCAGACGAGCCGCGCGGAAAGCGGTGTGTCTGGATCCTCTCCCTCCAATTTGCCTTCCCAGATGTAATAGCTTGCTCCGGCATCGTGGAGCCTTTGATGAATGCGTCGGGCAAAGCTTGCAAATATCATATTTGCCTGAGGTGCATGCAAGAACTGCGCACCGCGCTCAGCCAATCCTTTCGCCAAAAAATCTGCATTTTCATTCGCTTGCCGTGCGGTCTTGATCCAAGTGTCTGCCTCCAGATAACCGGTCATCTGGGCTGCGAGGTACCGGTGTTTGGAGAAAAGATGCCCCGCGCGCTTGCGCCGCAGCTCAAATTCCCAGGCGTTTGCAGGATCGAACAGGACGACCGCCTCAACACCAAGGCACCCGTTCTTGGTTCCGCCTAAACTCACCACATCGACGCCGGATTTCCAAGTCATCTCGGCGGGCGAACAGCCCAGTGCCACCAGCGCATTGGCAAAGCGCGCGCCGTCCAGATGGACCGGTAGCCCGAAGGATTTCGCCACGTCTGCAAGGGCGCGCAACTCCGCGAGCGAATACACCCCGCCTCGCTCCGTGACCTGCGTGATTGACACCGGGCCTCGTTGCGGACCGTGCACACCACGGGTCTGCTCGGCGTCGATCCGCGCGTGAAGTGCCGGTGCGGTCATCCTGTGGCCACCCGGGACGAGGCTCAGTTTTGCGCCCGCACTAAAGAACTCCGGCGCGTTGCATTCGTCCTCGTGAATATGTGCCACATCGCTGCAAAAGACCGTCTGCCACGGCTGGCAGTAACACGCCAGTGCGAGCGCGTTGGCAGCGGTTCCCGTGCTCACCAGAAAGACCTCTGCTTCCGGTGCCTCAAAGATCTCGCGGATCTGCGCGCGCACCTGCACCATGGGGGCATCTGCTCCGTAGGGCATCATATGACCTGCGTTGGCCTCGGCAAGATGCCGTATCACGTTAGGGTGTGCGGGGCCTGCGTTATCTGATGCGAGAAACATCCACCGGTTCCTCTATGATGTGTTCTTCCCACTCTTCTTCGGGCACGTCGAATTCGCTCAGCGTCCAGCCTTGAACCGATACGCCCGCATCATGGACGGACTGGGCCGTCCCAGTGATCAGCGGGTGCCAGTCGGGCAGCGGCGCGCCTTGCCAGAGTAACCGGTAGGCGCAGGTCGTGGGCATCCAGTAGGCGTGCGTGTCCAGATTGTCGGGCTTCAGCACAATGCAATCGGGCACGAACTGGTGCCGGTTTTCGTAATGCGCGCAGCGGCAGGTGCCATCGTCCAGCAACCGGCAGGCGATGCGGGTCAGGGCAACCGCGCCGCTGTCTTCATCCTCCAGCTTGTTGAGACAGCATTTGCCGCAGCCGTCGCAGAGCGCTTCCCATTCGGCTGTGCTCATCTGGTGCAGCGATTTGCGCTCCCAGAACCGCGGCGTCAGCCCCTTGCGTGCAATGAGGTCGTTCACAACGCAGCCAAAATGCGGCGGGCTTCGAGACTGTCGGCATCCATCTGGGTGATCAGCGCGTCGAGGCTGTCGAAATTCTCCTCTCCGCGCAGATGGTCCACGAGCCCCACCGACAGGGCCGTCCCGTAAAGATCCCCTTTGAAGTCAAAGATATAGGTCTCCAGATTGGGCCGGTTCTCGCCAAACATCGGTCGCACACCCAGAGATGCGACACCATGGTAACTGCCCTGATGCGTTCCTTCGCGCACATCGACCAGAACCGCGTAGACGCCGAACGCAGGCGGATGCAGCCCGTCGATGGACATATTCGCCGTTGGATACCCCAACTCGCGTCCGCGCTGTTCGCCGCTGATGACCGGACCTTCGATCCGGTGCCAGTGACCCAGCATTTCGGCGGCCGTACGCGGATCGCCATCGCTCAGCGCTTGTCGGATCGCGGTAGAGGAAACCGTGCGCTCCGCATGCGCGACAAGCGGTGTGACCGTGACGCCGAACCCCATTCGTATACCAAAATCCTGTAGATGTTCTGCGGTACCCGCCCGGCCCTTGCCGAAACAGAAATCTGCGCCAACAACCACATGCCGCAAACCAAAGCCGTCTGCGATCACATCTTGCGCAAAGGCCTCCGGCGTCAGGGCCGCGAGGGCTGCGGTAAAATTCAATTCATAGAGGCGTTTAACCCCGAGCTTTTCCAGCCGGCTGGCACGGGCTGCCGCGCCCATCAGCCGAAAGGCCGGCGCCGTAGGTGCGAAGTATTGCCGGGGATGCGGTTCAAACGTGAGGATGCCCAGAGGCGCATCGGGGGCCGCGGCGCGCGCGATATCGATGACGGCCTGATGGCCAAGGTGCACACCATCGAAGTTACCGATGGCAGCACTCGCGCCGCGGTCTTCAGGTGCAACAAATTGGTAGTCGCGGATGATCTTCATCCGCCCTGCCTAGCCGCCCGCCATGCGCTGCGCAAGCGTCTCGCGTCAGCACTCCGACCCTGTTCGGGCGATCAGTCGAACTTGCGCGACGGCGCCATCACCGTGGCCTCACCCACCAGCACATTTTTACCGTCAACGGCACAGTGGCAGTCGAGCTTCACGCGTCGCTTGCCCAAGTCAATGTCGATCACGCGCACCTCTGCGTGGACCATATCACCGGGGCGTACCGGGGCCAGAAACTTCAGCGATTGGCCCATGTAAACGGTGCCATGGCCGGGCAACTGCTCGCCAATCACCGCCGAGATCAAGCCCGCCGTCAGCATGCCATGTGCGATCCGACCCTGAAAAATCGTGTCGCGGGCATAGTCATCATCCAGATGGACGGGGTTCCGGTCGGTGGAGATCTGGGCAAACATCTCGATATCGTCGTCGGTGACAACCTTCCGGAGCGAGCGCGTCATGCCCATTTCGATGTCTTCGATGCAGATGGTGCCGCGGGGCATATTATCCAGCATGACGATTCTCCGAGTAATTATCTAATCATGCGCGTGTATACATTGAAATTTTGTTACTTTGCAACTGCAGAATGCGATCCGTGCTCTTTATCGTAGAAATCCGATGGTGAACGTGGGGCTCGACATTTCGTGTTGAAGGTAGCTGGCCAGGGCGCCCGGATCAGGCTGAACCTCGGTTTGGGTCTCTGCGGCCGCCAAGCCACCGGAAATAAAAAGCGAATCCAGATCTTCACCCATTGCCCCTGCGATATCTGTCAGCACCCCGTCACCGATGGCCAGAATGCGGTTGTCGGGTACATCGCGACCCAAGGCGGCCAGCCGGCGGCGGGCCAGATCGTAGATCGGGGGATGCGGCTTGCCGAAATAGAGGCTCTCCCCCCCCATCTCGCCATAAAGCTGTGCCAGCGCGCCTGCACACCACTCGCGCTGCTCGCCGCGGTCCACGATGATGTCTGGGTTTGCGCAGAGCAGTTTCAACCCACGCTGCTTGGCCATCAGAAATTCCGGCCGCATCACGGACGGGTCGGCTAGCGGATCCCGGGGGCCGGTGCAGACAATGCCCTCGGCCTCCTCCAGCGGTACCGGCTGGATGTCGACCGGATCCTCCACCACGCCGATGGGTTCGAAAAACCGTTCATCCCCGGGATAGCCGATGTGCCAGACTTTCCTGCCAACGACCCCGCGGAACATGGCTGATCTGGCGCTGTCGCCCGAGGTGGCAATGGTGTCCCAGCAGTTTTCGGGCACGCCGAAGCTTGTGAGCTGTTTTTCCACACCCGCGCGCGGCCGGGGTGAGTTGGTGACCAGCACGACAGCCCCGCCGCTTGTGCGGTAGTGCTGCAACGCCGCAACGGCGTCGGGCAGCGCGCTGACACCGTTGTGCAGGCACCCCCAGAGATCGACGAAAAGCGCGTCGTATTGCGCAGCGACATCTATCAGATGCGTGATGATCCGGGTCATGGGCGTGCGCTCCTGTCTGCCGCCACCCGCATCCTGTAGGGTCGACGGCGGGGTATGTCTGCGATCAGACCTTGAGGTTGGGAATGATCTGCTTTTTGCGGCTCATGACACCGGGCAGCACCACCGTGTCGCCCGAGACCTGCGCGTCAAAGCTCTTCTCGGCTACCGATTTGACCAGATCATTTGGCACCAGCAGGGTCGCTTCTTCGGCGAGGATATCCACCACGAACAGCAGAACCTGATCCGCCCCGTCGTCGGAGGCCACGCCCGGCATCGCCGCCATCAGCGCATCCTTGCGGTCCAGCACCTGCGCGGGCGAGGTCGTCTCCAGCACGGAGACACGGAACTGCTTGCCGCCGACTTCGTATTCCTTGCTGTCCATGCGCAAGAGCTCTGCTTCGGAAAAGGCGGAGACATCGGATTTCGCGGCAAACATCTCGGCCGCGTATGCGCTGATGTCGACACCAAGGTCTTCCGCCAGATCCCATGCGATGGCCTTGTCTTCCTGCGTGGTGGTCGGGCTGCGGAATTCCAACGTGTCGCTGAGAATACACGACAGCATCGCGCCCTTGATGCCCGTCGGCATCTGAGCCATGTCCTTGCCGATCATCTTCCACATGATGGTCGCCGTGCAGGCCAGCGGTTCGATGCGGATCTCGATAGGGCCCTTCGTCTCCAGCCCGCCGACTAGCTTATGGTGGTCGATGATGCCCGTGATATCCGCGTTATTGATCCCGTTGGGCAGCTCGGCCGGGTTGTTGGTATCGACGATCACCACCGGCGTATCCGCCGCCACGTCCGAGATGATCTCGGGTTTGTCCAGCGACCAGCGGTCCAGGACAAAAAGCGCCTCGGTATTGGGCTCGCCCAGCAGCACAGGTTTGGCGGGCGTCTCCTTGATCTGGTCGAGATACCACGCCCAGATGATGGGTGAGCCGGTGCTGTCCGTGTCAGGGGATCTGTGGCCGAAAACGAGCGTGGTCATAAGGTGTTCCTACAATGGTTGGATCATTTTGGCGCCTTATAGGAGCGGGCCGCTGGCTTGTCACGTCCTGCTTGGTGCGTTGGTTGCTTGGCACCGGTTTGCTGCTGATGATAGCGTCTGCGCATGTCAAACATGCGCGAAACTGACCTCTACCCGCCGATCAAGGCCTTTCTGGAAGGGCAGGGGTATGAGGTGAAATCCGAGGTTGGTGCAGTTGATGTCATGGCTGTGCGCGGCCAGGAAGCTCCGGTGATCGTCGAGCTGAAGCTGGGGTTCTCACTGTCGCTGATCCATCAGTGCGTTGCCCGGCAAATGGTGACCGAGCACGTCTATCTTGCGGTAGAACACCGGACCGGGAAGCGGTTTGCAAAATCGGTCAAAGATATTTGCAAACTGGCCCGACGATTGGGGCTGGGCGTGATGACCGTGAGGGTGCGGGATGGTCTGGTGCAGGCGCACTGTGACCCCGGCCCGTTTCGACCGCGGATCGTCACCGCGCGCCAAACCCCTCTGTTGAAGGAATTTGCGCGGCGAACCGGAGATCCCAACGCCGGTGGGCAGACGCGACGGGGGCTAGTGACGGCCTATCGTCAGGATGCGCTGCGGATAGCGGCCTATCTTGATGAGGCTGGTGCCAGCAAGGGCGCGTCTGTCGCCCGCGAAACCGGCGTCGCGCGTGCAACGCGCATGATGGCCGACGACCACTATGGCTGGTTCCAGCGGGTTCGGACCGGCGTCTATGATCTGACACCGGCCGGTGTCGATGCCGCGCAGAACCAAATACGCCCGAAGATGTCCGAGACCCCGACGGGCGTGGTCTGAGTTCGGCGCGGGACTTGCGTATTTTTGCAGTAACACTTGGTTGACACGCTGCCCGCGTCTGCCTAATTACGGCGCGTTAGCACTCGGGGTATTTGAGTGCTAGCAACAGCAGGGCAGGATCTCATTGCCCGGAACTATGAATGAAACTTTGAGCCTCAAGGAGCTGCAAAGATGGCATTGAAACCGCTTCATGACCGCGTGCTGGTACGCCGCACGGAAAGCGAAGAAAAAACCAAGGGTGGTCTGATCATCCCCGACAGCGCAAAAGAAAAGCCCTCCGAAGGCGAAGTTGTCGCCTGCGGCGACGGCGCGCGCAAGGACAGCGGCGAGCTGATCGACATGGCCGTCAAGCCAGGTGACAAGATCCTGTTCGGCAAATGGTCCGGCACAGAAGTCACGCTCGACGGTGAAGAACTGCTGATGATGAAGGAAAGCGACATCATGGGGATCATCGCGTAAGCCAACCGGCTGACCGCGTGGCGGCCCAATGCCCGCCCCATGACCTATCGCTCAATCATATAATTATTCTCAAGAGGAGAAACCAACATGGCTGCTAAGGACGTCAAATTCGACACCGATGCCCGTAACCGCATGCTCAAGGGTGTAAACATCCTTGCTGACGCGGTCAAAGTGACGCTCGGCCCCAAAGGCCGGAACGTCGTGCTCGACAAATCCTTCGGTGCGCCCCGGATCACCAAAGACGGTGTGTCGGTTGCCAAGGAAATCGAACTGGAAGACAAGTTCGAAAACATGGGCGCGCAGATGGTCAAAGAAGTGGCCCAGCGGACCAATGATGAGGCCGGCGACGGCACCACGACGGCGACCGTTCTGGCACAAGCCATCGTCAAAGAAGGCATGAAATCGGTCGCCGCTGGCATGAACCCCATGGACCTCAAGCGCGGCATCGATCTGGCCACGACAAAAGTGGTTGAAGCGATCAAATCCGCCTCACGTGAAGTGAACGACAGCGCCGAAGTCGCACAGGTCGGCACGATTTCCGCCAACGGCGAGGCCGAAATCGGTCAGCAGATCGCGGATGCAATGCAGAAGGTCGGCAACGAGGGTGTGATCACTGTCGAAGAGAACAAAGGCCTGGAAACAGAGACCGATGTCGTCGAAGGCATGCAGTTCGACCGCGGCTACCTGAGCCCTTATTTTGTTACCAATGCTGACAAGATGACAACCGAGCTGGAAGACTGCATCGTGCTGCTGCACGAGAAGAAACTGTCTTCGTTGCAGCCCATGGTGCCCCTGCTGGAGCAGGTCATCCAGTCGCAGAAACCACTGCTGATCGTGGCCGAGGATGTTGAAGGCGAAGCGCTGGCCACACTCGTGGTCAACAAGCTGCGCGGTGGTCTGAAAATCGCGGCGGTCAAGGCACCCGGTTTCGGCGATCGTCGCAAGGCGATGCTGCAGGACCTCGCGATCCTCACAGGTGGTCAGGTGATTTCCGAAGATCTCGGCATGAAGCTGGAGGCCGTGACAATGGACATGCTGGGGTCGGCCAAGAAAGTGCAGATCACCAAGGACGAGACAACCGTGGTCGACGGTGCCGGTGAAAAAGCCGAGATCGAAGCACGCGTGGCTCAGATCCGTACTCAGATCGAGGAAACAACCTCTGACTACGACCGCGAGAAGCTCCAGGAGCGTGTGGCCAAGCTCGCCGGTGGTGTGGCGGTGATCCGCGTCGGTGGCATGACCGAAGTGGAAGTGAAAGAGCGTAAAGACCGTGTCGATGATGCGCTGAACGCGACACGTGCCGCCGTTCAGGAAGGCATTGTCGTCGGTGGTGGCGTTGCTCTCGTTCAGGCGGGCAAGCAGCTCGAAGGTCTGACCGGTGAGAACAACGATCAGAACGTAGGTGTCTCCATCGTGCGCAAAGCGCTCGAAGCACCTCTGCGCCAGATCGCTGAGAACGCAGGCGTGGACGGTTCGGTCGTCGCTGGCAAAATCCGCGAAAGCGATGATCTGAAGTTCGGCTTCAACGCGCAGACCGAAGAATATGGCGACATGTTCTCCTTCGGCGTCATCGACCCCGCGAAAGTGGTTCGGACTGCCCTGCAGGACGCAGCCTCGATTGCCGGTCTGTTGATCACCACCGAAGCCATGGTCGCCGACAAGCCTTCCAAAGAGGGTGCAGGCGCCCCCGGTGGCGGCATGCCCGACATGGGCGGCATGGGCGGCATGATGTAAGCGCGCCGCTTTAGGCAGAATAAGAGGGGGCCCGTCGTCAGGCGGGCCCTTTCGCGTTCGGGCGTCTGCTCAGTGGTGCCGCACTTATCGGTGTTGGTTTGAGCTCATTCGCGCGATGTTTCTCTCGACGTTGATCTTCGGCAAGACAGGAGACGCAGGGAGGCGTCCAAGTCGGGTTCTTTGGTGCATCGTTCGAAATCGAAACGGGCACATGTCACCCTTCAAAAAGTCCCGCAAAGCGCGCCAGCGTTTTTGTGCGGCAGTGGCCGTTATCGTCAGGCTCATCCACTCTGGTTGAGCGCTGTATCTCGCCGCGGGAAAACACAGGGTTGATGTCTCTCTTGCTTTTTCGCCGAGCCGCGCGCAGATCGCGCATCTCTCGTTCTTTCCAACGTCCAACGAACAAGACCATGGCAGATGACAGACGTATTCCGACTGGGTGATATCCACCAATCCCAATGGCTTGTGCTTGCGCGACGCGTCCGAAGACCGTGTTCCACCAAAGACCATTTTGATCGGCGGAAGTAATAGAGCAACAAGGGTGCTTTTGGTCAAATCATGGCAGGACGGGCTGGCGAGCACGGCGAGGAGAGGACCGCTATGATCCCCCATAACCAAAGCGGCATTTGGACGGCTGACAATGGTTCAGCGGCTATATCAGCGTAAGACCTCTGTTCAGAAATTTGCCAGACGTCGACGTGTGATTTGGCCCCTCTCATCATTTGCCACGCAAACGCCTGCCGGCCAGTGGACCGACGCCAGGATGCTGATTGGTTTGGAGACGCATCGAAAAACCGGCGCAGATCGTCATCAATACCCGGCTCAAGCCGTACACTCGTGTCCGACCGCATCAAGCCTTGAACATGCGCGCACCGGTACCAAACCCTGCTCAAAAATGACGAATGCATATGGAGCTGGACACACCCTCAGATGTCGGTTGGAGCTAGATCTGGAGTCTATTCAGACCTGATTTCAGAAATGTCAGCTCGGCAGGGCGACAATACGGGAATAGCACCCGATCATTTTCAGCGCCCGTGACAGTGTCTCGCTCGCATTTTCCTTTACCAGGTATCCGGCAATGTTCTTGCTGTAGGCCGACTGGATATCACTTGGCATATCCGACGTTGTGAAAACGAAAATGACCAATTGTTGCAGTCGCGCATCTGATCGCACGGCTTCGAGAAACTCCAGACCATTCATTCGGGGCATATTCAGATCGAGAGTCACGATGAACGGGGGCAATTGACCACTGTTTTCGTTGATCGCTTCGATCAACAGATCCAGTGCTTCGCGCCCGTCGCGGGCGACGACTACGGGGTTGACGATCTTAAGCTTCTTTAACGACCGTTTCATGGACAGGATGCTGATCTCGTCGTCATCAACCAGCAGAAACGTAGCGTCTTGGGGCGTTTTAGTGCCAATCATGGCGCGCATCCTTCAGTGAGGTATGGAAATAAGGTCATCAGGCAGCACCCGAGTATGACCGTTCATCGGCAGCAAGGCCCGTATCGCCGGGAAATCTGACCCTGAACCGCGCGCCTCGCCCGGTATCCGGATCGGAGTGGAGAGAAATATCTCCCTTATAGCGTTCAAGCAGCTTTCGGATGATCGCCAGACCCAACCCACTGCCCTCAACCTCATCGCGTGGGCGCAGCGTCTGGAACAGCTGATAAATCCGCGTCTGATATTCCGGTGGGATGCCGGGGCCATCATCCGCGACATCAAAAATGAGCCAACCGTTCTCTGCCTTTGTTGAGATCGACAGAGTACCCGTGTTTTGATCATTATGTTTCACGGCGTTCGAGATCAGATTGATCAGGATCTGTTTCAATGGCGTCGCATATGTGCGTACAGAGCCGTTGAGACCGCTATAGCGAAGTGAGAAGCTCTTGGGCGGATCGAGCATCGTCCAGATCTCTTCCACAAAGGCGCGCAGTTCTATGTCCACCAGCCCGTCCTTCTGACTTCCCGCACGGGCATAATTCAACAGATCCGCGAGTAGCCGGTCCAAGCGCTTTGCCCGGCTTTGCAGCATCTTCAGATAGGTGCCGCTGTCCTCCGACAGCGCGTTCTCGTCGTCCTGCAGTGTCCAGTCGGCCAGATCATGGATCGCGCGGAGCGGGGAGCGAAGATCGTGCGCTGCGACATAGGCAAACTGTTCCAATTCTTTGTTGGAGCGGCGCAACTCTTCGGCGTTGTCCTTGAAAATTGTCAGCGCCCGCGCAACATCGCCCAACTCGTCGCGGCCGTCGATGTCGATAGGGTGTTTAAGATCCCCTCCTGCGATGGCCCGGACGGCTTTGCTCAACCGTTCCATTCGGCGATTGAACTGCTGTTCGATGATGATGGAATTGCCGATCGTTGTAATGATTGCGGCGAGGAAGAGGCAAACCACGAGGATCATCGACAGCCAGCGCGTTGCAGCACCCAAGGCCGCTGACTTTTTATCGACAACCATCTTGGCCTGTTCGCCCAGGTCTCTCGCGAAGGTCGACAACTCCCCCGACAGCGTGATGTGCTGTTCACGAAGCGACTGCAGCGTTTCGCGGTTTTGGAGAGCGCGTCGGCCCATAATAACCAGTCCGTCCCGCCCGACCAGCAAACGTTCGAGATCTGCCGCAGCCTGAATGAGCTGGCTTTTTTGCGGACTCGCCGTCAGTCCTGTCAGGCGCGTGGTAAAGCTTTCCAGTCTTTGCTTGAGTGTGCGTTCCAGTTCAGCACTTCGTCTCACATCGCCGGAGGTGGCGTCCGTTCTGGCCAGTTCGGTCGTGGTCTCGAACCCCATTGAGAGGCTCGTCAGATTCAGAGCATTCAGGAACAGTCCGGAGAAAAGCTGATCAATCACGTCGGCGGCTGGCGAGGCGTCCGATCGGATCCGTTCAAGGGCTATGTCGACCTGATCGCTGCTGTCTTTGAGCAGGCTTCTCAGGGCCATGCTCGCGTCGCTCGCGACGTTGTCAATTTGTTGCTGTAGGGCCGTCAGAGATCGGGTGATTTCAAACGATTCTCGCTTTTTTGTGATCAGCTGGTGTGCGATATTGTCCAGCTCACCCAGATGACTCTCGATCTGTTCGGTCAGGGCAATGGTCCCAGGGGTCAACAGCAGTTGTGAGATTTGCGTCCGAAAATTGGTGATCTGACTGTCCAGACTGGTCTGGGCTTTGTTCAATTGCGGCAATGACCGGGCGAAGTTTGCCCGTTCAAGTGTGACCCGAATTCGGCTCAGGTCACGCTCCACCGCTGCGGTGTTCATCAGGATAGGAAGTGCCCCGTGACGCAGCGCCCCGGTGGCTGAGGAAATCTCGCGCACCTGAGTGAAGCCCGTCAGTCCGGCGATGACCGTCACCAGACCGATGACCACCAATAACAGCCGCAGACGAGCGACAATGCTCGAGAAGATGCCGCGTTCTGCTGGAAGGGATCTGATTTGCTCGCTCACCGGATGAGGGTACGGCGGAAGGATTAAACTCGGCTTAAATCCAGTACAGTTAGAGAGCGCCCCTATCGAATTTCCAGTGACCTCGAAAAAAGACGCATCTTTATATACGTGATTTTTGCACAGGATCGTTTGCGGTCAATGACACCGCGTTAACCGAGGATTCAGCGGCCCCTGCTACATCAGCCCGACGATGTTCTAAAGGACTTCTTTTCCATGTCTCCAAACTCCGATCAGTGCGGTATGGCGCAGGCTGGTACGAAAGATCACATGCCCTCCACGGAGATCGAGGATTTCATTTACCTGATCAGCCATGATGTCCGCAATTCGGTGCGCGCGCTGATCGAGCTGCCTCACTGGATCGCTGAGGATCTGCAGGATGCGGGCGTAAAACTCGACGGTTCAGTGGGAGAAAGCATCGAACTGATGAACCGTCACACCGGCCGACTTGACCGGATGTTGGTGGATTTGCTGACATTTTCACGCGTTGGCCGGATGCAAGAGGTCGGTCAGGTGGATCTTGACGATGCGCTTGATGAAGTGCTTGAGGAAATCCGCCTGCCTCATGGATTTCAGATCATCCGCAACCTGTCTCATCACTCTGTCCGCTGCGGCGAGAGAGATATTCTCACACTGCTCACGGCACTGATCTCGAATGCGATCAAGCATCATGATTCACCAACGGGCAAGATCGTCGTGTCATCTGAGCGAGCGGGCGGATCGGTTGTTCTAACCGTCTCCGACGATGGCCCAGGTATTGCGCCCCGCTATCGTGAGAAAGTGTTCGGGGCGATGACAACCCTCAAACCCCGGGATGAAGTTGAGGGGAGCGGGATGGGTTTGGCCATTACGCGCAAAATTGCCCAGGTCTATGAAGGACACGCGCGCCTCAACGACCCGCTCGATGCTCGCGGTATCGCGGTGGAGGTAAGCCTGCCCGACGGGCCCCAGCCACCTTGCGAAAAAAAGTTCTGAATCGAGGCGCAACCTCTCGGTCGCTTTTGAAACTGTCGAAGCCGTCCCTCGTCTCCCTGTGAAATCTGAAAGCCGAGCTGTCATGTTTGTTCAATCGTGGATGTCCGTCGTTCCCGCTATTCCTGTCCCATTGCCTCCCCATGTGTTGGTCGTGGATGACGATCAATTCGATCGCGCCCGGCTGCGCCGACTGCTCCGTGACACCGATCAAGGAGTTATCACAAGCGAGGCCAGCCGATGCTCGGCCGTGCCGCCGCTACTGCACAGCCGGCATTTCGATCTATTCGTGATTGATCTGAATTTGCCTGATGGTACCGGTTGGGATGTCTACGCCCTGATCCGGTCTTGCGCCCGACACGCAGATACGCCCGTCCTTCTGGTCACAGGGGACCGAGCGAATACGCGGCCCCAAGTGCACGAGTACCCGCGCGTTTTGGCAAAAGACGAATTTACAAAGGCGCACCTACACCACGCGCTTTTTGATACACCATTCCGGTCAAAGTCTGACGGCGATATACCTCACAAAACCCACTTGCTGATCTAGCCGCTGCGGGCGGCCAGCGCTTTGGCCGGAAGGATATGGGGTGGGTGGATCACCCCGTCCCGATAAGCTCCAGGTTCCATTGAACCAGCCCCGGAACGTGCCGCGCTCATCTACGACACCATAGGGGAAATGCCCCCAACCAAGTACCCTCGCGGATTAGTCAACTTGTTTTGATGTCTTATCAGGAACGGCTCCTTGTCGGTCTTGCCTATCGCTTCAGCCAGCTGAACACATGCCTGACCCACGGCATGCTGGTCCTCAAATATGACATTGAACGGTTTGCTGCGGCTCCGGTTCGAAAGTACGTACACAAGCATACTCGGGCTCGACCGGGGATAAACCTCCGGGGAATCAGTGGCGCTCAGCTGGACCCTGCTCCCCGCAGGTACCGGCCCAATTCTCCGCGCTCTGTTGATGACTGAACTGCACAGTGTGAAGCAACCGGCAGTATCTTCTCACCTCCCGGTCATATGGGCACAGGCGTTTAGCCCGCTGTGCGGAGGCTCGAATGGCGGATTGGGACATTGGCGGCAGGTCTCGTTTTGCCATGAGTGAGGGTATTGACGGGCTGTTGCATTGTCCGGCCTGATCTGCGCACGCCGCTACGCAGAAACCAGAACTGAAAATAGCCATTCAGCCAAGCCTCAACGGCGGCCAGCCATCGCGGCACAGCACGATCCGCCGGAGCCCTGCCGCCATCGCCGCGACAGACGGTGCGCGGATAGCGGTCTTGGGCGCGTCACGTAGATTTGCCGACGCAACCTGCACCTGCACGGAGCCAGAGCTGTCTCCCCGGCGTCAACTTCCGGTTGGCGGGATCAACCCAAGCCGCTATGCGGGACCATGCGCCTCTTCCTGCTGACTACCGCCACCATGATCGCCTTTGCCGCCAACTCCGTCCTGACAAGGCTCGCGGTTGATGGCGGCCATATGGATCCCAACAGCTTTGCCATCGTGCGGGTGCTCGCGGGGGCTGCCGTCCTCTCAGTTATCCTGGTCGTGCGCGGTGGTCGCCTGCGCCTGTTTCAGAGCAGCCGCGCGGTGGGCGCCGTAAGCCTCGCCGTGTACATGGCTGGGTTTTCATTGGCATATCTGACACTCGATGCGGGACTTGGCGCGCTGGTGCTCTTTGGGGTCGTGCAGATTTCCATGTTCGGCCACGCTTTTGCCACTGGCACCCGGCCTCGCATGCAGCAGTTGGCAGGGGCGAGTGTCGCGTTTCTTGGCCTCGTTCTCGCACTCTGGCCGGAGCAGGAACGCGCGGCCCAAGTAACGGGGTCCGCCTGGATGGTCTTGGCCGGGGTGGGCTGGGCGATCTACACCATTGCGGGCCGGGCCGAGCGTGATCCGCTTGCCGCCACCACGGGCAACTTCCTGCTCTGTCTGCCGCTCGTCGTGGCGGCACTGGCAGCTTTTGCCCAACATATGACGCCGCTGGGATGGGGTCTTGCGATATTCTGCGGCGGTGTGACCTCGGGTGTCGGATATGCACTGTGGTATACGGTTTTGCCGCGGCTGCCAGCCAACCTAGCACCCGTGGTTCAACTGAGCGTGCCAATCATAGCGCTCATCGGCGGTGCCGCGCTGCTGGGCGAGGCCGTGAGCCTGAGGGTGGCATTAGCGGCAGCGCTCGTCGTATCCGGCATTGCCATGGCAATCACCGCACGATCTGTTCCAGCGGGTCGTAGCTGAGCGCGGCATCCGGGGAGAAGGCCACCCGCCGCAGGCTGTCCGGTTTAACCACCAACTGTCGCATCTCCTGTTCTGTCGCCCAGATATGGCGGGTCACGATGTTTTCGGGGTCTTGCCATGTCGGGTCGATCACCGGATTGCCCTCTATCCGGCAGCGAAAGAAGACCTCCACCTGATGCCATCCGGTGGCCGGGTCGTGAAATTCGTTGATCAGGCAGGGATCGCCCACCGTGATGTCCAGCCCCGTTTCCTCGACCACCTCACGGCGCAGGTTTTCCGGCAGTGACGCGCCCGTCTCTACGCCGCCACCGGGGGCACAGAGCAGCGGCCTTTTAGGATCCGCCCAGGCATTGACCAGCAGCAGCCGGTCCTCATGAACGATCACCGCGCGGGTGGCCAGGCGAACGGGGCGTTTGGGCATCACGGGCGCTTTCCTTGCCGGGCGCGCGACGTAACTCTTTTGACAGCGGCGCTTTGGCACTATCTCACCGGATATGAGACGTAGTTTCAAGACAGCGCTGGTCGTATTTGCTCTGACCATGGTGGCAGCCGCCGCACAGGCGCGCTGTGTCGTGCTGTTACACGGGCTCGCAAGGACGGAGTTTTCCTTCGCGCTGATGGAGGCTGCGCTCAACGCAGAAGACTACACCGTGGTGCGTCCGGGCTACCCCTCGACGCAAGCACCCATCGCAGAGTTGGTCGCGCGGACGCTGCCACGGGCGATGGCCGCCTGCGGTCCGGAAGGCAAGGTGGATTTCGTGACCCATTCCATGGGCGGTATCCTGTTGCGTCAGTGGGTTGCCGACAGCCCATCCGACAGGCTTGGCCGCGTGGTCATGCTGGCGCCGCCGAACCAGGGCAGCGAGGTCGTGGATGCCTTGGACGAAATTGAGGCCTTCGACTGGATCAACGGCCCGGCGGGCGCGCAACTGGGCACCGATCCGCAGGATCTGCCACGCCGCCTGCCACCTGTCACCTTCGAGCTTGGTGTGATTGCGGGCGATCAGTCGCTGAACCCCTACTTTTCGTCGCTCATACCGGGGCGGGACGATGGCAAAGTGTCAGTCGCGTCCACCCGTGTTGCTGGAATGAGCGATCACATCGTTCTCCCGGTCACGCATACCTTTATGATGAACAACCCGCGCGTGATTGCGCAGACCGTGTCCTTTCTGACCACCGGCAAGTTTGACCGCTCGCTCAGCTGGTTTGACGCGATCCTGTCGCAACTTGGCTGTCCCGATGGCAATTGCGTGCCGGGTGTGGGGGCGATGATTGGCGAACCTTAAGTTTCAGGGTGCGCAGGTTCTGACACCTGCGGGGCTGCACGTTTCTGATTTGACGATAGAAGGTCAGTGGATCGCGGACAGCGGTGGCAGACCGGTGGATCTCACTGGCTATCTGGTGCTGCCCGGGATCGTGGATCTGCACGGCGACGGGTTCGAGCGGCATCTGGCACCGCGCCGGGGTGCCATGAAACAGATGGCCGAAGGACTGGTGGCGACAGAGGCAGAACTGGCCGCCAATGGCATCACGACAGCGGTTCTGGCGCAGTTCGTCAGTTGGGAGGGCGGTTTGCGCGGGCTCGATTTCGCCGATCAGGTCTTTGCGGCGATCCGCGACACGCGGGCCGGGCTGGTCACGGACATCCGCGCCCAGCTTCGGTTCGAGACCCATCAGCTGGAACTCTATCCTGATCTGCCGCAGCGGGTCGCGGCCTGGGATGTGACCTACGTCGTTTTCAATGACCATCTGCCGCACGATCGCCTCTCAGCGGGTCGGCAGCCGCCCCGCATGGTGGGACAGGCGCTGAAGGCAGGCCGCAATCCGGAGAAACACTTTGCCCTGATGATGGAGGCCCATGCGCGACGCGATGAGGTGCCCGGCGCGCTTGACACGCTGTGCGCAGCGCTTGCCGCGCGCGGTATCCGCATGGGTAGCCATGATGACCACACCGCTGAGATCCGGCAGCGCTGGCACGGGCGCGGGGTCACCGTGGCCGAGTTCCCGGAGACGGAAGAGGCCGCCCACGCCGCGCAGGACATGCGCGATCCGGTCATCCTGGGCGCGCCGAACGTGGTGCGCGGTGCGTCGCACAAGGGCAACGTCTCGGCCAGAGCACTGGTGGAAAAGGGGCTCTGCGACGCGCTTGCCTCCGATTATCATTATCCCAGCCCGCGACGCGCGGCCTTTGCTCTGGCGGAGGGGCCGGGGATGGATCTGGCGCGCGCCTGGCGGCTGGTCTCTGAAGGGCCTGCGCGGGTGCTTGGGTTGACGGATCGCGGCACGCTGGCACCCGGCCAACGCTGCGATCTCGTGGTGATCGACGTGGCCACGCAGCGTGTGGCGGCAACCATGGTGGCAGGGCAGTTCAGCTATCTCTCCGGCCCGGTGGCCGAGCGCTTTTTTGCCAGCTGAGACCGCGCGGACCTAGCCGGTGATCCGGTTGACGTGCCCCATCTTGCGACCCGGTTTTGTCTCTGCCTTGCCGTAGAGATGCACCGCTGTGCGCGGCTCTGCTGCCAGCTCGGGCACGCGCTCCATATCCGCCCCGATCAGGTTCTCCATGGTCACATCCGCGTGGCGCATCCCGTCCCCCAGCGGCCAACCGGCAATTGCGCGGATATGTTGTTCGAACTGATCCACGGTGCAGCCGTTCTGGGTCCAGTGGCCTGAGTTATGCACACGGGGGGCGATCTCATTCACCACTAGGCCCTGAGGCGTCACGAAAAGCTCCACCCCCAGCACCCCGACGTAGTCAAGCGCGTTCAGGATCTTGGCAGCGATCAGTACCGCGTCAGTGCGTTGGGCGGGGCTAAGCCGTGCGGGTACCGTAGTGGTGTGCAGGATGCCGTCGCGGTGCACATTCTCGCCCGGGTCAAAGGCGGCCACATCACCGGCCGGGCCCCGCGCCGCGATCACGGAGATCTCGTGGCTGAAGGGCACCATACCCTCGAGGATGGCCGGTTGCCCGCCAATCTCCGCCCCGGCGGCCGCCAGCGCGTCTGCATCTGCGATGCGGATCTGGCCTTTGCCATCATAGCCGAAGCGTCGGGTTTTCAGGATCGCTGGCAGGCCCGTGTGCTCGGCTGATGCCTTGAGCGCATCCGCATCCGGCACATCGGCGAAAGGGGCCGTGGTCAGGCCGAGGTCGCGCAGAAAGGTCTTTTCGGTCAACCGGTCCTGGCTGACGCGCAAGGCCTCTCTCCCGGGGCGGATCGGCACGAGGCGCTCGATCACGTCGAGCGCACCGGTGGGAATATTTTCGAACTCGTAGCTCACCACATCAACGCTGCGGGCAAACTCGGTCAGCGCGGCGATGTCCTCATAGGGTGCAGTTGTCAGGCGGTCCGCCACATGCCCCGCGGGCGGGGCAGCCCCGGGCTCGAAGATATGCGTGCGAAAGCCCAGCCGCGCCGCTGCGACCGACAGCATCCGCCCCAGTTGCCCGCCGCCCAGAATGCCGATGACCGCACCGGTGGCCAGCGGATCAGTCATCCGTCGGGGCCTCCGGGATCGAGGCGGAGAGGGCCGCGCGCCAGTTCTCCAGCCGTTCGGCCAGGGCCGCATCCTGCAGGGCCAGGATCCCGGCGGCCATCAGCCCTGCATTGGCCGCCCCTGCCGCCCCGATTGCCATGGTTGCGACCGGATAACCGCGCGGCATCTGCACGATGGAATAGAGCGAATCAAGACCGGACAAGGCTTTGGTCTGAACCGGTACGCCAATCACCGGCACCCGCGTTTTGGAGGCCATCATGCCGGGCAAATGCGCGGCACCGCCCGCACCGGCAATGATCACCTGTAATCCGTTGTCCACTGCATCCCGCCCGTAGTCCCAGAGCCGGTCGGGCGTGCGGTGTGCCGAGACGATGCGCGTCTCGTAAGCCACCCCCAGAGTATCCAGCAGGTCTGCGGCCTCGCGCAGCGTGGGCCAGTCTGACTGGCTGCCCATGATGATGCCCACGGCAGGTCTGGTCATGATGTGAAAAAGCCCCTCGGGTCCAACAGATGAGAGCGGACTATAGCCAAACCGGGACCCGAGGCAATGCGGTGCCGTTCAGGGTCAGGCGATGATATCTGGGGTCAGCCTGTCCTCGATCTGGGCGATCACATCCTTGAGCCGCAGCTTGCGTTTTTTCAGCCGCTGCAGGGTCAGCTGATCCCCGTGCCGTCGTTCGGCCAGCGCCTGAATGGCTTCGTCCAGATCGCGATGCTCCCGCCGGAACACCTCAAGCTCGACGCGCAGCACGTCGTCGGTTTTCATCGACAAGTCTGTTGGTGCGTTCATGATCCGTGATTCCGTCCGTCCCGTCGTCTTATAACATAGGTGTTCACCAACCTACCGCCTAGCCCTTGTGTCCAAACGAGGTGGCCCCCATATTTACAGCAGGTCGCCTTAACGGGACCTGAATTTGACTGTCGCTTGACTGATGAGGACGTGTCGCATGACGAAAATGACCCTGGGATCATATCCCCATATGCTGGGCTTTGAGCAGCTCGAAAGGCTGCTGGAGCGGACTGCCAAATCTGGCAATGAGGGCTATCCGCCCTTCAATATCGAACAAACCTCGGATTTTTCTTACCGGATTACCTTGGCCGTGGCCGGTTTCAGCGAGGCAGGCCTGTCAATCACGGTGGAGGACCGCCAGCTGGTGATCCGGGGCCGTCAGTCTGACGACACGGAAGGGCGCGTTTACCTGCACCGTGGGATCGCCGCGCGCCAGTTCCAGCGCAGTTTTGTTCTGGCCGATGGTGTCGACGTTGGTGAGGCGATCATGGAAAACGGTCTGCTGCACGTGGACCTGACCCGCGCCAAACCACAAACCGTTGTTCAAAAGATCAACATCAGGAAAGGGTAAGCCTATGACTGGAGAGACCCAAACCATACCGGCCGACACCCGCATCGTCTATGTGAAGGCCATCGACGTCACCGATCTGCCGCAGGACGTGCGTGAGCAGGCGGGCGATCTGGATCAGCTTTATGCAGTGCATGACAGCGACGGGCAGCAGCTCGCGCTGGTCGCGGACCGGGGGTTGGCCTTCCGTCTGGCCCGCCAGAACGACTATGCGCCGGTGCCCGTGCACTGAACGGATGCATTGACGTGACCTGACCTGCATGATCACCCTGGGAGGGCCGCAGAGCGCTGCGGCCTTTTTCATTGGGAGCCTGCATGACCTTTGATTTCGACTGGGTGGATGCGTTCACGGACGTCATCTTTGGCGGCAATGGCTGTGCCGTCGTGCACGCTGCAGCGGATGTCCCGGCCAAAGTTTCGATGGCCTATGTGCGCGAGACGTCTTTGGTCGAATGTACCTTCACCGGCCCGTCGGAGGTGGCCGATGTCCGGGTCCGCTATTACCTCGCAAGCCGTGAGATCCCCTTTGCCGGTCATCCCACCGTTGCGACGGTGCTGGCCATGCGGGCCCGAGGGCTGATCTCCGACGGTCCGCTGCGGCTGGAGACAGGGGCAGGGGTCATCCCTGTGGAGGTGACGGGTGACACGGTCACCATGACCCAGATGGCCCCGGCATTTGGGCCAGTGGTTCCCAAGGATCTGGTGGCCCGGGTTGGCGGTATCGACGCCGAGGCGATCATCGCCCCGCCGCAGATCGTCTCCACCGGATTACCGTTCTGCATCACCGTGCTGAAGGATCGCGCCACGCTGGACGCCCTGTGTCTTGATCCCGGGGCGCTTGCTGACCTGGGGGCTCATCTGGGCAGCTCCGGCACCGACGTGATGGAGCCCTTTTGGGTCACGCTGGAGGGTGCCACACCGCAGGGCGATACCTACAGCCGCCTTCTGCTGGCGCCGCCGAGCCCGGCGGAGGATGCCTTCACCGGTTCCGCGACCGGCGCGATGGCCGCCTGTCTTTGGTCGTCCGGGCTGATCGACCGCCCCGATTTCGTGGCGGAGCAGGGCCACGGCATGGGCCGCCCGGGTCAGGCGCAGGTCCGTGTTCTGGGTCCGCGGGACGCGATCACCGGCGTTGAGGTTGCGGGCAAAGGCGTGGTGGTGATGTCAGGGCAGCTCACTCTTCCGCACACTGCCTGACACGAACGGCCGCCCGGTGATCTGGGCGGCCGCGGTCGTTTGTCTGTGGGTCGGGACCCGCCCTCACCCGCTGATGAGGCCCATGCTTTCGAGTTTGAGGAGGACTTGATGCGCGCAGCTGTCGACGTCGACGTTTTCGGTCTCAACCTGGAGTTCGGGGTTTTGGGGCACGTCGTAGGGGTCGGAGATGCCGGTGAATTCCTTGATTTTGCCCTCGCGCGCCAGCTTGTAGAGCCCCTTGCGGTCGCGGCGCTCGCATTCCTCGATGGAGGTCGCCACATGCACCTCGACAAAGGCACCGAAGGCCTCCACATCCTCGCGCACGGCCCGTCGGGTGGTGGCATAAGGCGCGATGGGTGCGCAGATCGCGATGCCGCCGTTCTTGGTGATCTCACTGGCCACATAGCCGATGCGGCGGATGTTGAGATCGCGGTGCTCCTTGGAGAACCCGAGCTCGCTTGAGAGGTTTTTCCGCACGATATCGCCATCCAGCAGTGTCACCGGACGCCCGCCCATCTCCATTAGTTT
>NZ_CANMDB010000015.1 GCF_947496515.1 uncultured Roseobacter sp.
CACCGAGAGCCCCCCGCCCCGCAGGGGACCGCGCGCAACCGACAGTGCAAAGGCCGCCACCGGGCGGCCTTTGTCACCTTGTCACGAGAGCGGACCCCGGTGCGCGAGCCCCTCGCCCCGCACACCGCATGTGCGGCACCAGCGGCAGGAGGTCCGCAGCACCCGGTTGCAGTCTGAGACCCCAATGCCATCAGCCCCGCTCGTGCGCGGCCTACCGTAATTTGCGCCGATCACGCGGCCCTGCGGCCCGTGACCCTCACGAACAGCGCCACAAAACTCAGCATCAGCGGGCTGCGCTCATCGTGGCATGTGCCGCCAGTTTCGTACCATATGTGCCACACTCACAATCGCCGATCCCCTACGATCACTGCAAGCAAAAGAACCGCCCCAAGACACAACACCGGGGCCGGTTTGGGTTCAGCATCGGCGCGCATGAGTGGACGGTGCCCAGCGAAGCGTGGCGTGTAAGGAAGATGCGCTACACGGGCCAAGCGGATGATAAAGAGAACGGCGAAAGTGCTACTTTGTGTGCTGTAGGGCAGTCTGCGGTGTCAGTTGCCTTCAGGATTATGGTGCAGCTGGGCAGGTATAGCCGGGCTGTTGTCCCGGTAGTGATCGCGCAAAAACCGCCAAAAGCAGCGGCGGCAGGCATGGGTTCAGCCTACGACAACCTCAACCACCAATGCTGAGTGACCTTGGGTGATCAGCTCGGTCAAAGAACCACGCTTTCTACATCGCGGACATCCTGTGGCGTAAAGCAAGACGGCCCCGGGCAACGCACCCGGGGCCGCTCTACTTAACCAGCAGCAAGAAAACGCTGCCGTACTCGTCACCGTCTCCTGTGATCCTCCGGCGCCCCGCTCTCGGAGCTGGCCAAGGTGCGCGATGTGCGCTCCTGACCATCGGTGGCCACCGCTGCGAGAATAATGCCCGCGCCCGCGATGAAGGAGATGAACTTCAAATGCATCTTTCTGCTATCCTGACGTGCGACCCGTCTGAGGGGCCGCCCAAAAGCCTGTCTTCAAAAAGCCCCGGCGTGAATTTCCGACGCTTGAGGCTGTCATTGCAGAAAACGGGTGACTGAACTGTGAACAGGATCACGTAAAGCGCTTTTTCTGATGTGGGATTGCAGATTTTTTTGCGCTAATGCTCCACCGAACGTTGCCAGAGGAAGAAACCCATGCCGTTTCCGGATCCGATGACACCGCACCCGGTGACTTTGCCGGATGGGAGTGCGCTGCGGAACAACGTCTTTCTGAAAGCGGTGATCGACCATCCGCGGATCGAGGTCGGCGAGTACACTTACGCGAATGATTTTGACCCGCCGTCAGAAACCGCTGGCTGGGCAGGCCGGATTGCCCCGTATCTCTTTCCCTCCGCCCGGGATCGGTTGATCATCGGGAAATTCGGGCAGTTTGCCCATGGCGTGCGCTTCATCACGTCCGGTGCAAATCATGATATGCGGGGTGTCTCGACGTTTCCTTTCGCCATCCATGATCCGGCCCGTTTCGGGGGGTATATGGCCACGCTGCCGCCGGGGCGCGATACCATTGTGGGGCACGACGTCTGGATTGGTACGGACGCCCGGATCCTGCCCGGTGCCCGGATCGGATCTGGTGTGATCATCGGCGCCGCGGCCGTGGTGGGCGGGACCGTCCCGGACTACAGTGTTGTCGTGGGCAACCCGGGCAGGGTCATCCGGCAGCGCTTTGACAGCGATACCACACGCAGGCTGATGGCGCTCGCGTGGTGGGACTGGCCGATAGACCGGATCCTGAAGCACGAAGGGTTGATTGCCGGCGGAGATATCGATGCTTTGGAGGCTGTCGCTGTCTAGGATCATCGACTGTGAGGCGTCGGATACGACGACTGCTGGCTTTTTGGCATGGTGCAGATGGATCCCCCTTGAACCTGAGCCTATTTCCGACTACGCCCACAGACGGCGAAGGGGTTTAGCTCAGTTGGTAGAGCATCGGTCTCCAAAACCGAGGGTCGTGGGTTCGAGTCCCTCAGCCCCTGCCAAACGGTCCAATTGGACCTGCTCGCCGTGAAGCCCAAACTGGTGCCTCCTTTGGCACACTTCTCCCAACTTGATCCGTACAGCCCGCGCGACGGGTTGATGCTCGGGCTGCGCAAGCCGCTTCCCACCGGAGCTGGACCCCGTGGACACTCACTGGTTTGGCCCCGTGATAGACTGCTATTGTGCGGGTGGTGTCCGGCTTATTCGGCTCATCAGAGAGTTGTGCCAAGAATCCCTGCAAAAAAACGCAGCGATAGCTCACGATGCGGCGGGACACCCAGATGACACATTCAGCCGTCTCTTTCATGCAAAAAGCGACTGTGGCGCGGATGATAAGAGAGAACTGGAACCAAGCGCTCTCATCGTTTCCTCGAAACGACTGCCGCATGACTCCATTGCGCCGAGCTTCGTCGCTTTTGTCCACAGCGACTGTGGTGCCCGGGAGAGGCATTGAAGCTCTGTCTCGTGTTGTGTCAGGCTGTTTAAACCGAGGTCTAAATTGATTGATTTCAGATGGTTGCTGTTTCAACTGGTGTCAGGCTGTTTCATCCTACGCCACATTTAGAGGTGGATATGCGGGTGGATAGAATTGGCCAGGCCCAAACGCAAACTCACGGCAAGCGCACTCAAAACTTTGGACGCTGCGAAGCACTCAGATGGTAGTGGCCTGTAGTTTCACAAGCGCAAGGACGGAGGGGCGCAGTAGTTCCTCCGCTATACCCTCTAGTCGGCAACGTCTTGCCGATTGTGTTCCCTTATTTTAGAATATCTTCGGTGCCCGTCGCACGCCCTCATTCATCAAGAGCCTCCTATTGGTGGATCGCGCGAGGTGGTCTGCGAGCGTCGAACTGTATTTCGGCGTTAGCTTAAGAGAAGTGACATATGGCACTATGTTCTTGGCCGAAGCCGGTAAGTGCTTGCGCTTACCAGCGTTACCGGTTTGGCAAGTGGGAAACTGTTGTTTCCCACTGCCGTTCATATCCTTCGCGCTAGAGGGATACAGACCCTGCGAAGGTAGAGTGTACCAATGCGATGGGCGCCGCCTAACTCGGAACCCTAATGTTAGACAATCCAATTCGCTCACCACAAAGATCAGCGCTTCATTCTGAGTCAAATCTGCAAAAATAGAAATGATGTCTTCGAAGTATGCGGATCTCAATGCCAAGAGAGTGTCTGATCCAGACCACCCGGCCAAATCTTGTGTGTCTGAGGGATAGCGATAGCATTCGCATCGCCAGCCATCTCCAGCGCCTCTCCCATGATGCCAGCCAAGGCATAGCCCTGTCTCGGGTGGTTAAGTAGCTTCTGCGGCGAGAGCGGCAAACGTAGGATCTCTAGACATCGTGGTTCCCCGAGCTGCCCGGTGATGGGGGTTTGTGGAACGCGGAGTGCGTAGTTGGGAAGTCAGGATTTTGGCCGATTTTAACTAAAAGTTAAATTAAATCGGCGGTTGGCTCGATGGTCAGCTATATTTCTGCAACCAGCTGGCCAAGCGAAGACGCAAGGCCAGGTTAAGCGTCGGAGAAAGCTATGGCTGTGCAACTGCATGAGATTCTACTGCGTGATATTGGCCAGCCGACGAGCTTGGGGCCCTTGTTCAACGACCAGCAACGGAACGAAATGATATTGGAGCGCATGCAGGCTGAAAGACTTCTGGCGGCTTGTACCCTCGACAACGTGGGATCACTGGTCGATGTTTTGGGCGCGGTCTTGAAAAGACGTTCGACAACGATGCCTGGTGCGAAAAACTTAGATGATGAGTTACATGTCATATATCGAGCGTTTCGATCAGAACTCGCGTACGATGAAGTTGATGTCGTAATGGCCAGCAAAGATCACGAGTGGGAAGAGTTCTGATCGTTTGCAGTTGCTCTGCGGCTTTGCATGACTGTAGAGCAACGTCGGATGCTAGCAGCCCTTCGAGCCAAAGCTCCCATTCAGTCAGCTAGGTAAGCAAGTATCTCCTTTGCAGTCACCGCTCCAATGCCGAACATGCGGTTCCCTATATGCGCTTCAACGCATTCATGCAGTAGGTGCCGCAGCTCGCATACTGAATAAATGTCGTTCTTGGCCAGCGCCCGCTTTTTACTTACCTTCATAACGATGCGGACCCATTTGGTATTGGCGGCCACACGTCTGGCAAGTGGCCAGAAATCCAATGTCATGATCTGCTGGCTTCAACAGGCTCCCCACTTCTGTGAGAAAGATATACAGCAGAGCAGTCCTTGCTGTGTCACACTGTGAGGAAGGCAGCGCAGAGGTGGACAGCGGGATGGATGGAGACCTCGCAAATCCCTTTAGAGAATTGTTTTTACTAGCTTGTTTTTCAAGAAATGGTGCGGATGAGAAGAGAGAACCAGAACCAAGCGCTCTCATCGTTTTTTCGAAACGACTGCCGCGTGACACCATTGTGAATAGCTTCGTCGCTTTTATCCAAAGCGACTGTGGTGCCCAGGAGAGGACTCGAACCTCCACGTCCATACAGACACTAGCACCTGAAGCTAGCGCGTCTACCATTCCGCCACCTGGGCAGGTGTCGTGAAACGTGGATTTAAGCCCATGTTTGGGGGGTGTCAAACGGAAAGTCGCCGTTTTTTCAGGCTTGGGCGATAGGGCGTGCAAGCGCTCTGCGCTGATTTGCGCCTTGTCTCAGGTAGGGGGCGGCGATACATCCAACAGAAGCACAAAATGAGGGTCGCACTATGTCCAAGTTGGTCACGATTTACGGTGGGTCTGGCTTTGTCGGGCGATATATTGCGAGACGCATGGCCAAGGCAGGTTGGCGGGTGCGTGTTGCCGTGCGCCGCCCCAATGAGGCGATTTTTGTCAAACCCTACGGTGTGGTTGGTCAGGTCGAACCGGTGCTGTGCAATATTCGCGATGATACATCCGTCCGGGCGGTGATGTCGGGTGCGGATGCGGTGGTCAACTGTGTCGGCATCCTCGCTGAAAGTGGCAAGAACCAGTTTGAAGCGGTGCAGGCCGAAGGTGCGGCCCGCGTGGCGCGCATCGCAGCGGAAGAGGGTGTGACCGCTTTGGTCCAGCTCTCTGCGATCGGCGCGGATGCGGGGTCTGCCAGCGAGTACGCGCGGACCAAGGCCGCGGGCGAGGCGGCGGTGCTGGAGCATATGCCCCAAGCGGTGATCCTGCGGCCGTCAATTGTTTTCGGAGCAGAGGATCAGTTCTTCAACCGCTTTGCTTCCATGGCGCGGTTCGGCCCCGTGCTGCCGGTTGTTGGCGCTGAAACACGCTTTCAACCTGTTTACGTGGACGACGTCGCCAAAGCGGCGGAGCTGGCGCTGACGGGAAAAGCAGCGCCGGGCATCTACGAACTGGGCGGGCCCGATGTGGCGAGTTTTCGCGCGTTGATGGAGCAGATGCTGAAGGTGATCCACCGGCGTCGCCTGGTGCTCAACGTGCCGTTCTTTGCGGCGCGGATCATGGCCTTTGGTTTTGATATGCTGCAGACCCTGTCGCTGGGGCTTTTTACCAACGGCATGATCACCCGGGATCAGGTGCGCAATCTGGCCAATGACAATGTGGTCAGCGACGGCGCGCGCGGGTTTGCGGAGTTGGGGATCACGCCCACATCCATGGCGTCGGTGTTGCCGGAGTATCTGTGGCGCTTCCGTCCGTCGGGTCAGTATGATGCCATCAAGGATTCCGCCAAGAACCTGCGCACTTAGCTGTAGGCGTAAGCCAGCAGGATGACGCCGAGCACCACGCGGTAGATGACGTAAGGCGTAAAGCTGACGCTGCGCAGCAGGCGCATCATCAGGATCAGGGCCAAGAGGGCGGCGGCAAAGGCGAAGACCGCCGCGATCAGCCCATCGCGCATCAGCGCCCAGTCCGCCTGACCGGCCACATCGACGCCCAGCACAAGGCCGGAGGCCGCGATGGTGGGGATAGACATGAGCATGGCGAGCTTGGCCGCCCCTTCACGCCCGTAGCCCAGCTTGCGCGCCGCCGTGATCGTGATGCCCGACCGGGAGGTGCCGGGGATCAGTGCCAGCATCTGCGCCAGCCCCATCAGGAAAGCGTCGCGCAGGTGCCAGTCGCCGGCCTGCGCCGTCTCGGCGCCGGTCTTGTCCGCCCAATAGAGCACGATGCCAAAGCCCAGCATGGTCCAGCCAATCACCGCGACGGACCGCATCATCTGGTCGACCCCGGTGAGCTTGATGGCGATGCCTGCGAGCACCACGGGAACCGTGGCCACCGCGAGGCAGAGGGCGAGGCGCGCGCCATCGGTGTCCACGCGCCCGCACAGCAGACGGACGCTGCCCGCGAGGGCGATTTTGACGTCGGACCAGAAATAGAGTACAACCGCAAAGAGAGTTCCCACATGCACCGCCACGTCGATGGCCAGGCCCTGGTCGTCCCAGTTCGTCACTGATGGCAGCAGAACGAGGTGGCCGGAGGAGCTGACGGGCAGAAACTCCGTCAGGCCCTGGATGGCCGCGACGACGAAAAGCTGAAAAAGCGTCATTGAGAATCCCCGACCGGTGCTCTGCTGCCGTGGTATAAACAGTCAGAATCAAAAGGAAAGTCCCGGCAATAGGGCCGGATCGGAACCTTTTTCGACGATTTTCTACTTTGACGCACGCGGTAGCCAAAAAAATAATCCTACAAAGGACAGCATTGCTGACTTTATTTCCCCGGCGACATGATTTATGCGTGCGGTTCCGGAGTTTTGGTGGAGGCAGCAGCCCATGGCGAAGCAACCCATGTTGAAATTCGTGCAGGTTGAGCGCGACATGCCCGAAAAGCGTGCAGCAGATGTACGCCGTGAGGATTTCAACGAGATTTACGCGGAGTACGCGGAAGCCAAGGCGCAGGAGCAATCCGCGCGGTGCAGCCAGTGTGGCGTGCCCTATTGTCAGAGCCACTGCCCGCTGCACAACAACATCCCCGACTGGCTGCGGCTGACCGCCGAAGGGCGTCTGCAGGAAGCCTATGAGGTGAGCCAGGCGACGAATACCTTTCCGGAGATCTGCGGGCGCATTTGCCCTCAGGACCGGCTCTGCGAAGGCAACTGCGTGATCGAGCAATCCGGCCACGGTACGGTCACCATCGGCGCTGTGGAGAAATACATCACCGACACCGCGTGGGAGGAAGGCTGGGTCCAGCCCATCGTGCCGCGCGCGGAGCGGAGTGAGAGCGTGGGCATCATCGGCGCGGGCCCCGGTGGTCTGGCGGCGGCGGATGTGCTGCGGCGTGCGGGCGTTCAGGTGACCGTCTATGACCGGTACGACCGCGCCGGTGGTTTGATGACCTACGGCATCCCCGGTTTCAAACTGGAGAAGGACGTGGTGATGCGCCGCAACGACCAGCTGGCGCAGGGCGGGGTCACATTCGAGCTGAATACCAACGTGGGCGAGGACGTCTCCTTTGCCGATCTGCGCGCGCGGCATGACGCGGTGATCATCGCCACAGGTGTCTATGAAACAAGGGAAATCGAGGCCCCGGGTGTCGGCTCCAAAGGGCTGGTGCGGGCCATTGATTTCCTGACCGCGAGCAACCGCAAGAGCTTTGGCGACGCGGTGCCGGAGTTTGACAACGGCGATCTGAACGCCGAGGGCAAGCGCGTCGTGGTGATCGGTGGCGGTGACACGGCCATGGACTGTGTGCGCACCTCCGTGCGGCAAGGGGCCACGTCGGTCAAATGTCTTTACCGCCGGGACCGGGCGAACATGCCGGGCAGCCAGCGCGAAGTGCAGAACGCCGAAGAGGAAGGCGTGATCTTTGAGTGGCTCTCTGCCCCAAAGGGGTTTGTGGGTGATCCCGTTACCGGCGTGATGGTGCAAAAGATGCGGCTGGGCGCACCGGATGCGACGGGCCGTCAGGCCCCCGAGGTGATCGAGGGCGCGGATTACGTTGAGGACGCGGATCTGGTGATCATGGCGCTGGGCTTTGAGCCCGAAGCGCTGCCGACGCTCTGGGATGAGCCAAGCCTGCCGGTGACCCGCTGGGGCACGATCAAGGCCGAGTACACCACGGGTGCGACGGATCTGCCGGGCGTTTACGCGGTGGGTGACATCGTGCGGGGTGCGAGCCTCGTGGTCTGGGCGATCCGCGACGGGCGCGATTGCGCCGACGCCATCCTGAAAAAGCTGGGTGCCGAAACGGCGATCGCCGCGGAATAAACACCCATCGGTGCAGTGTCGGTACCGCGTCGGTAATACGTCGGTATCACGTCGGTGCGCAGCGCACGGTGACAACTTGTTAAGGACAGCCATTGTGACCCAATCTGGGACCACCTCCAAAGAAGAACTGACCGGCGCCTGCCTGTGCGGTGCCGTGCGGATCACCGTGGCGGGCGCCTATGACCCGCGGCCCGGTGCCTGCCATTGCCGCATGTGTCAGCGCTGGTCGGGGGGGCTGTTTTTGTGTTTCGAGGCGCAGCCCGAGGCGGTGACCGTGACAGGCGAGGTGGCGCGGTTTCGATCCTCCGCCTTTGCGGAGCGCGCGTTCTGCCCGGCGTGCGGATCGCATCTGTGGATGCGCGATGGCGAGGGTGCCTATGACCTGATGCCGGGCCTGTTCGACGAGATGCGGAGCGCGCCGTTGCGGTCGGAAATCTACGTGGATCAAGCGATGGCGGCTGTGCAGCTGAAGGGGGATCACCCGACAGCGACGCGCGCCGTTTATGAAGCAAAGAATAACTTCGTCGAGGGAGATGCCTGATGACTTACGATGACGCCTGGGTGGCACGCGAAGAGGCCAAACGCGCCTATATGGCCGAGCATGGGCTTTATTCGGAAAGCGAAGAGCATTCTTCCTGCGGGGTGGGGCTGGTCGTGTCGGTGGACGGTGCCAAGAGCCGGTCCGTGGTGGAAAAGGGCATTCAGGCGCTCAAGGCGATCTGGCACCGCGGGGCGGTGGATGCCGATGGTAAGACCGGCGACGGCGCGGGCATCCATGTGCAGATCCCGGTGGAGTTCTTCTACGATCAGGTCAAGCGCACCGGGCATGACCCGCGCACCGACGAGATGATCGCGGTGGGTCAGGTGTTTCTGCCGCGCACGGATTTCGGCGCGCAGGAGACCTGCCGGACCATCGTGGAGACAGAAGTGCTGCGCATGGGCTACTATATCTACGGCTGGCGGCACGTGCCGGTGGATATCTCCTGCCTCGGTGAAAAGGCCAATGCGACGCGGCCGGAGATCGAGCAGATCCTGATTTCCAACGCCAAGGGCGTGGATGAGGACACGTTTGAGCGGGAGCTTTACGTGATCCGGCGGCGGATCGAAAAGGCGGCTTTGGCGGCGCAGGTGCCGACGCTGTATATCGCGTCGATGTCCTGCCGCTCGATCATCTACAAGGGGATGATGCTGGCCGAGCAGGTGGCGGAATTCTACCCCGACCTGATGGACGACCGGTTCGAGAGCGCCTTTGCGATCTATCACCAGCGCTATTCCACGAATACCTTTCCGCAGTGGTGGCTGGCCCAGCCGTTCCGGATGCTGGCCCACAACGGTGAGATCAACACGCTGAAGGGTAACCTCAACTGGATGAAAAGCCACGAGATCCGCATGGCGTCCAGCGCCTTTGGCGAGATGGCGGAGGATATCAAACCGATCGTCGCCGCCGGGTCCAGCGACAGTGCCGCACTCG
This sequence comes from uncultured Roseobacter sp., assembly GCF_947496515.1. Lineage (GTDB taxonomy): Bacteria > Pseudomonadota > Alphaproteobacteria > Rhodobacterales > Rhodobacteraceae > Roseobacter. The sequence goes on from NZ_CANMDB010000015.1 coordinate 9,635, forward strand.
ATGCGGTCTTCGAGGTGCTGGTGCGCGCGGGCCGGAATGCGCCCATGGCCAAGACGATGCTGGTGCCTGAAAGCTGGTCCAAGCAGGCCATAGAGCTGCCGCAGGCGTGGCGCGATATGTATTCCTACTGCAACTCGGTGATGGAGCCCTGGGACGGCCCCGCAGCCCTTGCGATGACCGATGGTCGCTGGGTCTGTGCCGGGCTTGACCGCAACGGGCTGCGGCCCATGCGCTACGTGGTGACGCGGGACGGTCTGCTGATCGCCGGGTCAGAGGCGGGGATGGTTCCGCTGGATGAGGCCTCCGTGGTGGAGAAAGGCGCGCTTGGGCCCGGTCAATTGCTGGCCGTGGACATGAAGGAAGGCGCGCTTTTCCACGATGAGGAGATCAAGAACCAGCTTGCCGCCAGCCAGCCCTTTGGCGACTGGGTGGGCAAGATCAACGATCTGGAAGAAGTGCTGGACGATGTGACGGAGGTGCCGATCTTCACCGGATCGGAGCTGCGGCGGCGGCAGGTGGCCGCGGGCTATACCGTTGAGGAGCTGGAGCAGATCCTGGCGCCCATGGCCGAGGACGGTAAGGAAGTGCTGGCGTCCATGGGCGACGATACCCCGTCGGCGGTGTTGTCGGGCAAGTACCGGCCGCTGAGCCATTTTTTCCGGCAGAACTTCAGCCAGGTGACCAACCCGCCGATTGACAGCCTGCGGGAATTCCGGGTGATGAGCCTGAAGACGCGGTTTGGGAACCTCAAGAACGTGCTAGATGAGGACAGCAGCCAGACGGAGATTTTCACACTGGACAGCCCCTTTCTGGGGAATGCGCAGTTCGACGAGCTGATCAGCCACTTCAACGCGGATGTGGTGACCATCGACTGTACCTTCCCGCCCGGGCGCGGGAACCTGAGTGCGGGGCTGGAGCGGATCCGCGCCGAGGCAGAGGATGCGGTGCGGTCGGGTGCCGGGCATATCGTGCTGACCGACCAGTCCAGCGGGCCGGAGCGGGTGGCGATGCCGATGATCCTCGCGACCTCTGCGGTACACAGCCATCTGGTGCGCAAGGGGCTGCGGACGTTCACCTCGCTCAACGCGCGATCCGCGGAATGTGTGGACCCGCATTACTTTGCCGTGCTGATCGGTGCGGGGGCGACGACTGTAAACGCCTATCTGGCGGAGGATTCGCTGGCCGACCGGATCGAGCGTGGCCTGCTGGATATCACGCTGACGCAAGCCATCGACCGCTACCGCATCGCCATTGACCAGGGCCTGTTGAAGATCATGGCCAAGATGGGGATTTCGGTGATTTCCTCCTACCGGGGGGGGCTGAATTTCGAGGCCGTGGGGCTGAGCCGCGCCATGTGTGCGGAGTATTTTCCCGGCATGACCAGCCGGATTTCCGGCATCGGCATCTGGGGCATCCAGCGCAAGGCCGAAGAGGTGCACGACCGGGCCTGGGGCGGGCCGCAAAGCGTGCTGCCCATCGGCGGCTTTTACAAGGCACGCAAATCGGGCGAGACCCACGCCTGGGAGGCGACCTCCATGCACCTGATGCAGGCGGCGTGCAACCGGGCGTCCTATGCCATGTGGCAGCAGTATTCCAAGAAGATGCAGAGCAACCCGCCCATTCATCTGCGCGATCTTCTGGACATCAAGCCGCTGGGCAAGCCCGTGCCGTTGGAGGAGGTGGAGAGCATCACCTCCATCCGGAAACGCTTTGTGACGCCGGGGATGTCCTTGGGCGCGTTGTCGCCAGAGGCGCATAAGACGCTGAATGTGGCGATGAACCGGATCGGCGCGAAGTCTGATAGTGGCGAGGGGGGCGAGGATCCGGCGCATTTCGTGCCCGAGCCCAACGGGGACAACCCGTCTGCCAAGATCAAGCAGGTCGCCTCGGGCCGGTTCGGGGTGACGGCGGAGTACCTGAACCAGTGCGAGGAGCTTGAGATCAAGGTCGCGCAGGGCGCGAAACCGGGTGAGGGCGGGCAGCTGCCCGGCATGAAGGTCACCGACCTGATCGCGCGGCTGCGGCATTCCACAAGAGGGGTGACGCTGATTTCACCCCCGCCGCACCACGATATCTATTCCATCGAGGATCTGGCGCAGCTGATCTACGATCTGAAACAGATCAACCCGCGCTGCAAGGTGACGGTGAAGCTGGTGGCGTCGTCCGGCGTCGGCACGATTGCCGCCGGTGTGGCCAAGGCCAAGGCGGATGTGATCCTGATTTCGGGACATAACGGGGGCACCGGGGCGAGCCCCGCGACCTCGATCAAATACGCCGGGCTGCCGTGGGAGATGGGCCTGACCGAAGCGCATCAGGTTCTGGCCATGAACAACCTGCGCGACCGGATCACTCTGCGCACCGATGGGGGCCTGCGCACCGGGCGCGACATTGTGATGGCGGCGATGCTGGGGGCCGAGGAATACGGGATCGGGACAGCGGCGCTGATCGCCATGGGCTGCATCATGGTGCGGCAGTGTCAGTCCAACACCTGCCCCGTGGGGGTCTGCACCCAGGACGAAAGCCTGCGGGAGAAGTTCACCGGCAACGCGGATAAGGTGGTGAACCTGATCACCTTTTACGCCACAGAAGTGCGGGAAATTCTGGCCTCCATCGGGGCGCGCAGTCTGGATGATGTGATCGGGCGCGCGGATCTGCTGGCGCAGGTCAGCCGCGGGTCGGCGCATCTGGACGATCTGGATCTGAACCCGCTGTTGATCACCGTCGATGGCGCGGCAGAGATCGTCTATGATCGCTCCAAGGAACGGAACCCGGTGCCCGACACGCTGGATTCCGAGATTGTGCGCGATGCCGCGCGCTTTTTGCAGGATGGCGAAAAGATGCAGCTATCCTACGCGGTGCAGAACACGCACCGGACCGTGGGCACCCGCACATCGAGCCATATCGTCAAGCAATTCGGGATGCGCAATACGCTTCAACCGGATCATTTAACGGTTAAACTATCCGGGAGCGCCGGTCAGTCGCTGGGTGCTTTTGCGGCGCCCGGGCTGAAACTGGAAGTGTCGGGCGATGCCAACGACTATGTGGGCAAGGGCTTGTCGGGTGGTCGCATCGTGGTCCGCCCGCCCATGGCCTCGCCCATCGAGGCGGCGCGTAACACGATCATCGGGAACACCGTACTTTATGGTGCGACGGACGGGTATCTCTTTGCTGCCGGGCGTGCGGGCGAGCGGTTTGCCGTGCGCAACTCCGGTGCCAAGGTGGTGATCGAGGGCTGCGGATCCAACGGGTGCGAATACATGACCGGCGGTGTCGCGGTCATCCTCGGCGAGATCGGTGCCAATTTCGGGGCGGGCATGACCGGCGGTATGGCCTATCTGTATGATCCGGACGGTGCCGCACCGGCGATGATGAACATGGAAACGCTGGTGACCTGCCCGGTGACGGTGGATCACTGGCGGGCGGAGTTGAAAGCGCTGGTGGAGCAACATCTGCACGAGACGGGCAGCCGGCGCGCGGCGGATCTGTTGCAGCATTGGGAGGCCGAAGAGCAGCATTTCCTTCAGGTCTGCCCCAGGGAGATGCTGGACAAGCTGGTCGCACCGCTGGGCACTGAAGATACGGCGATCCCGGCTGAATAGGGCGGGAGCCTCCGGCGGGAGTTTATCTGGCAAAGTGAGCGAGCATCTGAGATAAGACCCGTTCCGGAAGTGTGCGGGATCGGGGACTGTGAACATGGCCAAACGGGCGGTGAGGTCGAAGCGGAGGCGCAAGGGCCCATCCGTCGTGCAGCGCATACGGCGCGCCTTGCTGCGCGCGGGGTTGGTTCTGGTGCTGGCAGTAGTAGGGATCATCGGGTTGGGAACCGTGGTGAACCCGATTGTGACGCCTTACGTGGTGTCGGAACGGTGGCGGTTGGGGTCGGTTACGCGGGAGTGGGTGCCTTTGGAACAGATGGCACCGGTGATGGCGCTGGCGGCGGTCGCTGCGGAAGACGCGAATTTCTGTCTTCACTGGGGGCTCGATCTGGCCGCGATCCGGCAGGCGATTGATGCGGGGGCCGCGCGCGGTGCATCCACCATCAGCCAGCAAACGGTCAAGAATGTGTATCTGTGGCACGGGCGCAGCTATCCGCGCAAAGCGCTGGAGGCGCTGCTGACCCCGGTGCTGGAGGCCATCTGGTCCAAGCGGCGGATCGTCGAGGTTTATCTGAACGTGGCGGAATTCGATGAAGGCGTCTTTGGTGTCGGGGCCGCGGCGCGGCATTACTTTGGGGTGTCTGCCTCGGGTTTGAGCGACACTCAGGCCGCACGGCTCGCCGCGATCCTGCCGGATCCCAAGGGGCGTTCGGCCAGCCAACCGTCGGATTTCGTGCAGCGCCGCGCGCGGGCGATCCTGTCAGGGGCCGCGACAATCCGCAAAGACGGGCGCGCGGCCTGTTTCGAGAGTTGAACTGACGCGCCGCTCAGGGCATTGAAGAGCGACCCGGCAATGATTTTGGACCGACCCCCATGGCGCGCCTCTTTCACGTTCCCCTCTCGCCCTTCTGCCGCAAGGTGCGGCTGAGCCTGGCGGAAAAGAAGATTGAGGTCGAACTGGTCGAGGAGCGCTATTGGGAGGCGGATCCGGATTTCCTGCGCCGTAATCCGGCGGCCAAGGTGCCCGTGTTGCGGCTCGACGGGATCATGATGGCCGAGAGCACGGCGATTTGCGAATACATCGAAGAGACGCGGCCCGATCCGGCGCTGATGCCCAAGGAGGCTGCGGCGCGGCAGGAGGTCCGGCGGCTGGTGAGCTGGTTTGACGACAAGTTTCATCACGAGGTGACATCGAAGCTGCTGTATGAGCGGGTCAATAAAAAGGTGATGGGGCAGGGGTATCCGGACAGCGGCAATGTGAAGGCGGGCGCCAAGGCGATCAAATATCATCTGGACTACATGACCTGGTTGCTGGATCACCGCCGCTGGCTGGCGGGAGATGTCATGACGCTGGCGGATTTCGCGGCGGCGGCGCATCTGAGCGCGCTGGATTACATCTCGGACGTGGATTGGAACCGCTCGGAGGGGGTCAAGGACTGGTACGCCAAGATCAAGTCGCGCCCTGCGTTCCGGGGGCTGCTGGCCGATCAGGTGCCCGGGTTTCCGCCGCCGAGGCACTACAATGATCTGGATTTCTGAGGCTTTTTGCCGACGTTTCGTGATGCGCCGGTGAGCGGTGCGCTCAAGACGCGGTTGGTGGCGGAGGCGCTGGCGGCAGGCTTTGTCAGCGCGCGGGTCTGCCGGCCTGACGCGGTGCCCCAGGTGGCCGACCGGCTGCGGGCGTTTGTTGACGCGGGCTATCACGGGCAGATGGCGTGGATGGCCGAACGGATGCATTGGCGGGGTGATCCCGCGGCGCTCTGGCCCGAGGCGCGGTCGATTGTCATGCTGGCCGAGAGCTACACGCCGGAGCACGACCCGCTGGCGGTCATGGAGAGGGCGGATCGTGGGGCGATTTCGGTCTATGCGCAGGGTCGCGACTATCACGACGTTGTCAAAAAGCGGCTCAAACGGGTGGCGCGCTGGTTGGTGGCGGAAACCTCGGCGGAGGTGAAGGTCTTTGTCGACACCGCGCCGGTGCCGGAGAAAGCGCTGGCGGCGGCGGCGGGGCTCGGCTGGCAGGGCAAACATACCAACCTGGTCAGCCGGGATTGGGGAAACTGGGCGTTTCTGGGCGCTATTTTCACGACTGCAGATCTGCCGCCCGATGCGGGTGAGGTGGATCATTGCGGATCGTGCCGGGCGTGCCTCGATATTTGCCCGACCGATGCGTTTCCGGCGCCTTATCAGCTCGATGCGCGGCGGTGCATTTCTTACCTGACAATTGAGCACAAAGGGCCTGTTCCGGATGAATTGCGTGCGCGGATGGGCAACCGGATTTATGGGTGCGACGATTGCCTGGCTGTGTGCCCGTGGAACAAGTTTGCGGTGGCGGCGCGCGATATGCGACTGGCCGCGCGGGCTGAGCTGACAGCCCCGCATCTGGCGGAGTTGGCGCAGTTGGATGATGCGGCATTTCGGGCGTTGTTCTCCGGCTCGGCGGTCAAGCGCATCGGGCGGGAGCGGTTCGTGCGCAATGTGCTCTACGCGATTGGGAATTCCGGTGTCCCTGCCCTGCGTGATGCCGCGTTGGCATTGACCGACGATCCCGATCCTGTGGTGGCGGATGCCGCGCGATGGGCAGCCGGACGGTTGCGCGATCTGGAGGGTCGGGGCTGAGCTTTCCGCTGATCGTGCGGTCGACCCCTGGGCAGTCACGGCGGTGGTGCTGGCAGGCTGGATTTTGGCGGTGACGGACGTGTGCCGATTGCAAGATCAGTTGCGGTGTCTCACGCAGCTTGTCGATGCTGTATCGTTACGTTTTTGGAAACTTGGATCTGACGTCCAAAGTGTCACCCTGCTTTGTGAGCTGCAGCAGGTAGCGGGGTGTGGAAGGTCCGATCCGTGTCACTCTTGACGGTTGTCATGGTCCCCATCTGGCTGCGGTCGAGATCGCCCCACATGAAGTCGTACTGCAGTCAATGCAGCGATTGGTGAGGGTCAGGGTCCATGCGTGCCCACCTTGTGTGGCAGCGTTTTGGGACGAAACCGGGGACCTGTTTTTTGCTGGCGGGTTTGTCCATTGTCAAACGCAGCCTGTGACGGTGGGTTATAGGTCCGGTTCAGGCGCCCTTTGGGGAGATTTTCGCGTGAGGCCCGATGGTTGGAGCAGTGATTTCCGCCTCCTATGGGGCGTCTGTAAGCTGTCTTCGGGAAGGCCACGGACCGACCGGACGCTGACCGCTGATATGTCGATGAGGCACGTTCAGGGCAGAGCGACTAAGACGCCAGTTTTTTCGCCTCTTCTCCCAGCTCGTCCGTCGTTCCATCATCGTCTATCTTGAAGAAAGAAGTGATCTTTCCGAGCGATATCACCTGATTGGCCAGAGATTGCGTCGCGGCGTTGGTTTCCTCGAACATCGCGGCGTTTTTCTGTGTGACTTCATCGAGAGAGCTGACAGAGGTGGTGATCTCTTCCAAACCACTGGCTTGTTCTGCTGCGGCCGCGGCGATGTCATTGACCATTTTTGTCACATCGGACACCAGATCATCGATTTCCGTCAGCGCTTCGCCGGTTTTCGAGACGATCGATACGCCCTGTTCCACCTGATCGGCGGAGGCGGAGATCAGCTGCGCGATCTGGGTTGCTGCCTCGGAGGAGCGTTGCGCAAGCGCGCGCACTTCGGACGCGACCACTGCAAAGCCCCGACCCGCCTCACCGGCGCGCGCTGCCTCAACACCTGCATTCAAGGCCAGCAGGTTCGTCTGGAACGCGATGTCCTCGATCACGGTCGTGATCTTGGAGATTTCATCAGAACTGTTCGCAATCGCATCCATGGTGGTGCGGGCGTCGTTCATGGTTTCAGCACCGGCGGTTGCACAGGCCTTGGTCTTTTCCACGACACTGCGCGTACTGTTGGAGATCTCGGATGTGGATTTGACCGAAGCCGACATTTCCGTGATCGCGGCGGCGGTTTCTTCCAGCGAGGCGGCCTGGCTTTCGGTCCGGCGGCTCAGATCATCGGAGGCATTGGAGATTTCCTCGGTTCCCGAGCCGATCTCGTGCCCGATGCCGACAACGCCGCCGATGCTTTCACGCAACTGGCAGATCGCGGCGTTGATGTCGTCAATCAGGGGATCGAATTCTTCACCGAAGGACTCGGTAATTTCGTGGCGCAGATCGCCTTTCGCCAAGTCCTCGATGGCATCTCTTACCGCCTTGATCGCGCGTACGCGGGGGGTGATGTCGCTGGCGTATTTCACCACCTTGACGGTTTCCCCCTTGGGACCGACGACCGGCGTGTAGCTGGCGGCGATCCAGACGTCTGAGCCGTCCTTGGCCTTGCGCCGATATTCGCCGCTGTGAAAGTTGCCTTCCTGGAGGACCCGCCAGTGATCGGAATAGGCTTCGGTCGCAGCTTCGCCATCGGGCATGAACATGCTGTGGTGCTTGCCGACGATCTCTTCGAGGGTGTAGCCCATCGCGTTGAGGAAAATGTCGTTCGCGTCGCGGATGATACCGTCGGGGAAAAACTCGATCACCGCCTGCACTTTGGCAATGGTGTTGGTCATGTCGTTGGCTTCCTGGATCCGGGTCACATCGCTCTTGATCGAGATCAGCCGAGTGACATTCCCGTTGACATCACGCTCGGGACAGAAGATCGCCTGCACCCAGATAGGCTCCCCGTCTTTGCGGAACCGTTTGAACACCCCGGCGGGGATCTTGCCGTCCTGCACATCCTTGAGGAAGCTTTCATACCGGTCGCTGCCGGCATATTCGCGGTGAACGAGTACGGAATGGTTCTTACCGACGAGTTCGTCGCGGGCATAGCCCAACATCTCCAGCACCTTGTCATTGGCTTCGAGAATCGTGCCGTCGGTGTCGTAGACCAGCCTGCCGTGGGTCGAGGAGATGGCGTCAACCTGACCCACCAGGTTTTCCGTGTTGGAGGCCTCCAATTGCATTTTCTGGGTTACATCATGACTGATGGTCATCACCTTGATCAGGTTGCCATCGTCATCCTTGATCGGCACATATGTCGCGGACAGCCAGCGCTTTTCGCCTGTCTTGATCACGCGGCATATGATGTCTGCCCGCGGCGAGACCACATCGAGCCCCTTGGTCTCCGCGCTGTCGCCTTCCTGATCCAGGGTCTCCGGATCGATCAGGATGGTCCGGGATTTCCCGATCACCTCATCCCGGGAATAGCGGAACGTTTTGCAAAAGTTGTCGTTCACGTCCAAGATCGTGCCATCCGGTGCGAAGGAGACGATCAAATGGCTCAGATTCATACCTGCGATGAACGCATCCGCCTCGGCCTTCGCCTCGGTGGCGGCCTTACGTTTTGATCCAGAAAACAAACCCATTGCATCAGCTCCGTAGCTCCGTATCGAGCTGTCCTAGAGCCTTTGCCTTAAAATAGCATTTACACCATGTGGCCCAGCCTTGGCCGCGTCGTCAGCGCGTGTCAGGCTTGGTCATTCGGCGGCATTGACCGTGCGGGATACCTTGGGCAGCACCCATTCGGCGCGGGGGAAATGGCAGGTGTAGCCGTTGGGGATCCGTTCAAGATAGTCCTGATGCTCGGGCTCGGCCTGCCAGAAGGGGCCAACCGGTTCGACCTCGGTCACGACCTTGCCGGGCCAGAGACCCGAGGCCTCCACATCGGCGATGGTCTGCTCTGCCATCTGCTTCTGCGCCGCGTCCACGTAGTAGATGGCCGAGCGATAGCTGAGCCCGCGGTCATTGCCCTGCCGGTTCAGTGTGGTGGGGTCGTGGATCTGGAAAAAAAGCTCCAACAGATCGCGGTAGCTCACGCGGTCGGGGTCAAAGATGATCTCGATCCCTTCGGCGTGGGTGCCGTGGTTGCGATAGGTGGCGTTGGGCACGTCCCCGCCGGTATAGCCCACACGGGTCGAGATAACGCCCGGGCGTTTGCGGATCAGATCCTGCATGCCCCAGAAGCATCCCCCCGCCAGAACGGCGCGCTGATGGCTCATGCCACATCCTCCACTTGTTCGATGTAGTCGCCGTAGCCTTCGGCTGCCATGTCGTCGCGGTGCACGAACCGCAGGGAGGCAGAGTTGATGCAGTAGCGCAGCCCGCCGCGATCCGCGGGACCATCGGGGAAGACGTGGCCCAGATGGCTGTCGCCGTGGGTGGAGCGGACTTCGGTGCGGACCATGCCGAGGCTGGCATCGCGCAACTCTGTCACATGCGCGGGCTCGATGGGTTTGGTGAAACTGGGCCAGCCGCAGCCGGATTCGTATTTGTCAGCGGAGGCAAAGAGCGGCTCCCCCGACACGATATCCACGTAGATGCCCGGTTCCTTGTTCCCGAGCAGCGCACCGGTGCCGGGGCGTTCGGTGCCGTCCTGCTGGGTGACTCGGAATTCCTCAGGCGAGAGGCGCGCGATGGCCGCTTCGGTCTTTTCGTATGTGGGCATGAATGTCTCCCTTGTCAGCTTTGTGATTAAGATGGGTCGCCTGGCGGAAAGTTAAAGAGGGGTGTGCGACGTCGCACCCGCTGACAATCGCTTGATGCGCACTATCTCAGGGGCAAGCAAACGAAGGAGAGCCAGAGATGTTGCGCACTGCCCTGACCGCCCTGTTCCTAAGTGCCGGTGCCGCGAGTGCTGCGGGCCTGTCGGATCACAGTTTTGCCTCCATCGACGGTGGCACGCTGGAGACGGGTGACTGGGCCGGTCAGCCGGTGCTGGTGGTCAACACCGCCTCGCAATGCGGCTTCACCGGGCAGTACGACGGGCTGCAGGCGCTGCACGAGCGCTACAGTGACGCGGGGCTGGTGGTACTGGCCGTCCCGTCGGATGACTTTCGCCAGGAGCTTGGCAGCGCCGAGGAAGTGAAGGAGTTCTGCGAGATGAACTTTGGATTGACGCTGCCGATGTCGGATATCACCCATGTCAGGGGGCCTGACGCGCATCCCTTCTATGCTGAACTGGCAGCGACCACGGGGTTCGTGCCGCGCTGGAATTTCAACAAGGTGCTGATTGGTCCCGATGGCAGGGTGGTGGAGACCTGGGGGTCCGGTACGCGGCCTCTGTCCCCCCAGATTACAGGGGCGGTCGAGGCGCTGTTGCAGTAGACATAGCGTCCCGCACAGCGCCGGGATCCAGCGATCCGGGAGCCGCTGCGCCGCCCGGTGGCACACCGGGCAGCGTCCGACCCCCCTCGATGGGGGAGAGGACGCTTCCTCCCTCCGCGGTCGCCTGCATCAGACCCGTTGACGTGAGAGCTGGACCGCCAGGATGCCCACGGCGATGATCCCGACGCCGAGGATATCGAGCGGGCCGAGCGCCTCTCCCAACAGCAGCGCCGCAATCACCACGCCCAAAAACGGGTTGAGAAAGTGGAACGTGGCAGCGCGGGTCGCCCCGATCCGGTTGACCAGCCAGAACCACACGAAGGTGGCGGCCAGTCCCGGGACCAGCGTCGTGTAGGCAAAGGCCGCCGCCAGTGGCCAGCTGGGGGTCATCCGCGGTGTCTCCAGTACCGCAGTTGCCAGCGCGAGCGCGGCGCAGCCCACGAGCATCTGCAGCCCCACCACCATCAGGAAGTTGCCGCCCGAGGTCGCGCCCCGCACCGACAGCGTCGCCACGGTCAGCGCCACCACCCCCACGCCGCAAAGGGCCAGTCCCTGCAGGCTGATCCCGCCGGTGATCCGGCTGCCCATGATCAGCGCGACACCCGCCAGCCCGGCGAGCAATCCGGCGATGGCCAGCGGCTTCAGCCGGTCACCGAGAAAGACCCAGCCCGCCAGCGCGACCAGCAGCGGCATGGTGGAGGCGATGATGGCCGCCACCGATGCAGGCACCGTCTGCATGGCGACAAAATTCGTGCCGAGATAAACGGCGTTCTGCAAGATGCCAAAGACGATCGTCGCGCGCCACTGCGCGGGCGTGAGCCGCCAGGACTGCCCCAGCCACCAGCGCGCCACCGCGATGCCGATCAGCCCTGACAGCAGATAGCGCAGGGTCAGCGCCGCCAGCGGCGAGGCATCGGCCACGATCACGCGTGCGGAGGTAAAGGCCGAGGACCACATCACCGCAAAGGCGAGCCCGGCGAGCACTGCGCGGATGTCCATGGGAGCCTTTCTGCGGTCATGGTCTGGTGCCGGGACCATTTCCTACTTCCCCGCAGAGGGCAAGGCAGCCCCGACCCCGTGGACAATCCCGCCCGGCTCGCTAGAGTTCGCGCATAGGTTACCCTCAGGACGGAGAGATCCCATGGCCGAGACCCTGCTTGACGACACCAGTGCCGCCCCCGAGAAGTCCGACGCGGGTCGGATCGAGGCGCTGTTTTTCAAAAGCCGCAACGTGATCATCGCGGGCGAGATCAACGACAAGCTGGCGCAGCGCACCGTGACGCATCTGCTGGCGCTGGCCGAGGAAAGCGACGACCCGATCAACGTCTATATCTCCTCGCCCGGCGGGCATGTGGAGAGCGGTGACATGGTGCATGACGTGATCAAGTTCATCCGCCCCACGGTGCGGGTCATCGGCTCCGGCTGGGTGGCGAGCGCGGGGGCGCTGATCTTTGTCGGTGCGGCCAAGGAGAACCGCTATTGCCTGCCCAACACGCGGTTTCTGCTGCACGAGCCGCGCGGCGGTATCGGCGGTCAGGCCACGGATATGATGATCCAGGCAGAGCAGATCCGCATCATGCGTGAACGGTTCCACACTCTGTTTGCCGAGGCCACCGGCCAGACACCCGACAAGATCGCAGAGGACATGCACCGGGACTTCTGGCTGACCACCGATGAGGCGCTGGACTACGGTCTTGTGGGCAAGGTGATCTCCTCCATCGGCGAGCTGGGCTAGGCGCCACATGATACCGGGGGATGTTCTGGCCATCTTCGTGATGGCTTCGGTCGCACTGGCGCTCGCCCCCGGTCCGGACAACATATTTGTGCTGACGCAAGCGGCACTCGCGGGTCGGCTCGCGGGCGTTCTGGTCACGCTGGGGCTCTGCGCAGGTGTCATGGTGCACACGGTGCTGGTGGCGCTTGGGGTGGCAGCGATCTTTGCCACCTCGCCACTGGCCTTCACGGTGCTGAAGCTTTTGGGGGCCGGGTATCTGCTTTATCTCGCATGGGGCGCATTCCGGGCCGGTGCCGGTCAGGTCGGGGCGGGTGCGGCCCCTTTGAGCGGGCCTGCGCTGGTGCTGCGCGGTGTGGTGATGAATGTGACGAACCCTAAGGTCGCGATCTTCTTTCTGGCCTTTCTGCCGCAGTTCGCGGATCCGGCGCGCGGCCCGGTGACCCGGCAGATCGTCCTTTTCGGTCTGGTCTTCGCGCTTTGTGCTTTCGCGATCTTTTGCGCTGTGGCGCTGGCCGCCGGGTCGCTGGGGGCGTGGCTGCGCCGGACACCGCGCGCCCAGGTGATCATCAACCGGTTGGCGGGGGCCGTGTTTGTGGGGTTGGCGCTGCGGCTTTTGGTCGTGGAGCGCGGCACCAGTTAGCGTACCCAAGCCGCCCGCAGCTGTGCTAGGCTCATGCCCGGGACCTGCAGGGAGAGGCCGATGACAAAGATATCCAACAAAGCCTACGAGGCCGAGCTTGCACGGCTGCAGATCGAGTTGGTCAAGCTGCAGGAATGGGTCAAGCACAGCGGTGAGCGGATCGCCATCGTCTTTGAAGGGCGGGATGCGGCGGGCAAGGGCGGCACGATCAAACGCATCACCGAGGCGATGAACCCGCGCATCTGCCAGGTGGTCGCCCTGCCGGCCCCCACCGAGCGGCAGAAGTCGCAGTGGTATTTCCAGCGCTACGTGGAGCATCTGCCCGCGGCGGGCGAGATCATCATCTTTGACCGCTCGTGGTACAACCGTGCGGGCGTCGAGCGGGTGATGGGCTTTTGCACCGAGCACGAATACCGTGAGTTCATGCGGTCCTGCCCGGAGTTCGAGCGGATGCTGGTGCGCTCTGGCATCCGGTTGATCAAGTACTGGTTTTCGGTCAGCGACGAAGAGCAGGAACGCCGCTTTCAAAAGCGCCGCACCCATCCCACCAAGCGCTGGAAGCTGAGCCCCATGGATCTGGAAAGCCGCAAACGCTGGGTCGATTACTCCAAGGCGAAAGACGACATGTTCGCCCATACGGACATCAAGCAATGCCCGTGGTATGTGGTGGAATCCGACATCAAGAAACACGCGCGGCTCAACTGTATCAGCCATCTGCTGTCGCTCATTCCCTACGAGGATATTCAGGCGGATGAGATCGTGCTGGAAGAGCGCCCGCCGCAGCGCGGCTATGTCCGTCCGCCCATGGCCGATCAGACCTTTGTGCCCGATGCGCATGCGACCTTGCTCAAGGGGGCGTGACGGGCGGGCGGTACACAATGATCGCTGAATGCAGGGTGCCGACACCATAAGGAGCCTGACGTGAAAGCCTATGACCTGATCATCATGCCGGGCCGGTCCCCTCGCGATGCCGGTATGCAGGGCTGGTGCTTTGGCCTGCCGCCGGGAATTGAGCCGGAGCAGTGGCCGCTGGACCCCTGCTCGGGTTATCCGCTCTGCCATGGCTTTACGCTGCGCTTGCCGGAGGAGTACCGCATCCACGGCCCGGAGATCGTGGGTTTGAGCTTTTTCGCGGTGGCGGCGGAGCATAACGACGGCGCACCGGTGACAACACCCCGTCTGGCGAATACGATCCTGAATCCGCCTCCACAGCCACCGGCCGAGCGCGCGCTGCTGCCCTTCTGGACCCATGCGATGAATGCACACCCACGGCTCGCGCGCATGACGGATATCCTTGGCTGTGCCTATGCGATGATCCTTCTGACCGAAGCCGAGCTCGATGGCCCCTTCTGTGACGTGCCAGAGGTCATCGACAGTCCGCTTTTGCGTCCGACGCCCACGCCGGGCTGGATCAGCATGGAGGCGACCTCGACCTGGACAAATATCTATCTGAGCGCTGCCGGTCGGCTCCCCTCCAGAGGAGACGTCACGGCGCGCGCAGAAGCAAGCGCCGTCGCTTTTGTCAAAAAACCACGACTGACCGACCCGAACGCGGGCAAAGCAGTGACGGATCCATCGTATGAAGATCGGCTGACAGAGACATTCGCGCTTAAGCCGTGGCTGCAGGATCTTGCTGTGAACCACATTGGCGGCACGATGGATGCCGTCCAAGCGGAGCCGTCTTTCGGGCGGCATTACATCGGGTTCGACGAATTCTTCGGCGGGTTCAATTTCGGAGGTGGCACGGCGCAGCTCGATTTCGAGCAAATGGCCATCAACTGGAGCTGCGGGTAGCGGCGGGGTGCCCCCGGCCATGGGCCGGGCAGCGCCCGACCCTCCTCGATGGAGGAGAGGGGGCTTCCCCCCCCCGGGGGGCCGCAGTCCAGCGCGACGGTTTGTGGAAACATGGGATGGCCGAGATCACGCCTGCACGATTGCAGCCCGGTCCATCGCACAGATCCCGCGCATGAAAAAAGGGCCGCCCGGAGGCGACCCTGAACAGTCCCAGTGATCGGGCGATTAGCCGTTCACACTGTCCTTGAGCGCTTTGGCGATGGTCATCTTGACCACCTTGTCCGCGTCTTTCTTGAATTGCTCGCCGGTGGCAGGGTTGCGCACCATGCGCTCGGGGCGCTCGCGGCAGTAGATCTTGCCCACACCGGGCAGCGTCACCGCGCCACCGCCGGAGACTTCCTTGGTGATCAGGTTGCAGACCGCATCCAGTGCCGCGCCCGCGGATTTCTTATCCGTGTCCATTTCGTCAGCCAATGCCGCCACGAGTTGGGTCTTTGTCATTGGTTTCGCCATCTTGTTTTTCTCCTTCACTGCCCGAAGAATTGGGCCTCATGCCCGAAATCTACCCGGATGTTGTGTATGAACACAACGATTAGTAGAGCATTGCAAGGAAAAACATGCAGAAAAACCCTATTTTATTGGGTTTTCGGCTTTCAGAGGAAGGCAGTCTCCTCAAAGGAGCGTAGTTTCCGGCTGTGGATGCGCTCCAACGGCATGTCGCGTAGCTGCTCCATGGCGCGGATCCCGATCATCAGATGGCGCGCAACTTGCGTCTTGTAGAAGTCCGATGCCATGCCCGGCAGCTTTAATTCGCCGTGCAGCGGTTTGTCCGAGACACACAGCAGCGTGCCGTAGGGCACCCGGAACCGGTAGCCATTGGCGGCGATCGTGGCGCTCTCCATGTCCAGCGCCACCGCGCGGGACTGGCTGAGCCGCTGCACGGGACCCGACTGGTCGCGCAGCTCCCAGTTGCGGTCGTCGTGGGTGGCGACCGTGCCGGTGCGCATGATGCGCTTGAGCTCGTAGCCTTCCAGATTGGTGACCTGTGCCACGGCCTTTTCCAGCGCGATCTGGATCTCGGCCAGCGCCGGGATGGGCACCCAGGGCGGCAGATCATCGTCGAGCACGTGATCCTCGCGCAGATAGCCGTGGGCGAGGACGAAATCGCCCAGAGCCTGTGAGTTGCGCAGCCCCGCACAGTGACCCACCATCAGCCACGCATGCGGGCGTAGCACGGCGATATGGTCCGTCGCCGTCTTGGCGTTCGACGGCCCGACCCCGATGTTGACCAGCGTGATCCCGGAGCTGTCCTCGCGTTTGAGGTGATAGGTGGGCATCTGCGGTGTCTTGATCGGGTCGGCGAGCGGTTGGTCCCCGGCGGTGATGGTGGCGTTATCGGTGGAGACGAATTCGGTATAGCCCGAGGTTGGATCATCCAGCTGGGCGCGGGCGTAGGCCTCGAACTCCGATACGTAGAACTGATAGTTGGTGAACAGCACGTGGTTCTGGAAGTGCTGTGCGTCGGTCGCCGTATAGTGGCTGAGCCGAGCCAGCGAATAGTCCACCCGTTGCGCCGTGAAAGGCGCCAGCGGGCCAACACCATCGGCGGAGACATGGGTGCCGTTGACGATGTCGTCATTGGTGGTGTTGAGATCCGGCACGTCAAAGACATCGCGCAGTGTGAAGTCGGCTGCGCCTTCCTGCGGCACGGTCATCGTCGCATCATGGGCGACGGCGAAATGCACGGGCATGGGCGTTTCCGACGGACCGATGCTGACAGGCTGGCCGTGGTTCTCGATCAGCAGACCGATCTGCTGGGTCAGGTAGTTGCGGAAGAGATCGGGCCGGGTGATCGTGGCGCGGAACGTCCCGGGTGCCGAGACGTGGCCGAAGCTCAGCCGCGTGTCCACCTGCGCATAGGAGGATGTCCGGAAGAGCACCTGCGGGTAGAAGGCGCGGATGCGGCCCGCGGGCGCACCCTCCGCCATGGCGGTGACGAAGTGCTCGCAGAGGAACTGCGTGGCCTGCGTATAAAGCTCCTCCAGCCGGGCGACGGCGGCGGCGGGATCCATGAAGTCCTGCGCTTCGGGGGTGTCTGGGGTCAAGGTATCGGTCATGAGAGAGGTTCCACCACGGGAATGAATTCAAAGCTGCGCACATCCACGAGGCCAAGATCGGAAATGCGCAGTTCGGGGATGACCACAAGGGCCAGCAGGGAGTGTTGCATATAGGCGTTGTTCAGCGTGCAGCCGCAGGCGCGCATTGCCGCCATCATCCGCTCGGCGGCGGCTGCGACCTCGGCTGCGGGGCGGTCGGACATGAGCCCTGCGATGGGCAGCTCTACCAGGGCCAGCTCTTCGCTGTCCTTAAAGATCACGATGCCGCCGCCGACTTCGCCCAGCCGGTTGGCGGCCAGCGCCATCTGCTGGTCATCAGTGCCCACGACGATCATGTGGTGGCTGTCGTGTGCCACCGTCGAGGCCATCGCCATGGGACCTTCGTAACCGAAGCCCGAAACAAAGGCGTTGGTGACGGCGCCCGTGGCGCGGTGGCGCTCGACCAGGGCGATCTGACAGACCTCACCGGTTGCTTGAACACGGCCGTCGGTCACCGGCAATTCGAATTGCCGGGCCTGCGTCGGGGCCTGGTTCTCCACCACCCCGATGACATTGGCGCGCACCGCATTGGCCCCCGCGGGGGAAGGGATTTCGAAATCCCTTCCGCTCAGCGTCTTGCCCAGCCGAACCGTCGCGCGGGCAGGGGCGGGCCAGTCGTAATGCGGGCAGTCCACCAGGCATTCACCCTCCTGCGCGACGATCTGACCCCGGGCGATCACCGTCTCGATGGGCAGCGTGTCCAGATCGGAGGTCAGGATCACATCCGCCCGCCGCCCCGGTGTGATGGAGCCGATCTCCCGCTCCAGCCCGAAATGCGTCGCGGTGTTCACGGTGGCCATCTGCAGTGCGACCAGCGGATCGCAGCCGCAGGCTATTGCGTGCCGAACGACCCGGTTCATGTGACCTTCGTTCACGAGTGTGCCGGAGTGGCAATCGTCGGTGCACAGGATCATATTGCGCGGATCGAGGCCCTTTTCGGTCACCGCCGTGATCTGGCTTTCCACGTCGTACCAGGCCGAGCCCAGCCGGATCATCGACCGCATCCCCTGTCGCATGCGCGCAATGGCATCGGCCTCGCAGGTGCCCTCGTGATCATCCGCCGGACCGCCCGCCACGTAGCCTGCAAAGGCCGGGCCCAGATCGGGCGAAGCATAGTGCCCGCCCACAGTCTTGCCAGCTGCTTGCGTGGCGGCAATCTCGGCCAGCATTTTCGGGTCCGCCGCGGAGACACCGGGGAAATTCATCATCTCGCCCAGCCCGATGATGCCGGGCCAGCTCATCGCTTCGGCCACATCCTCGGGGGTGATCTCATAGCCCGTGGTCTCCATCCCCGGGGCGGAGGGCGCGCAGGAGGGCATCTGGGTGAAGATATTGACCGGCTGCAGGAGCGCTTCGTCATGCATCATGCGCACGCCCTCCAGCCCCAGCACATTGGCGATCTCGTGCGGGTCGGTGAACATGCTCGTGGTGCCGTGGGGGATCACCGCGCGGGCGAATTCCGCCGGTGTCAGCATGCCGCTTTCGATGTGCATATGCCCGTCGCAGAGGCCGGGGATCATGTAGCGCCCGTCTGCCTCGATCACCCGCGTGTCGGGGGCGGTGCAGTAGCCTGCATCCGGCACCACGCAAGCGATACGGCCCGCGGCGATGGCGATGTCATGTCCCTCCAGCACCTCGCGGGTGTGGACATTGACCCATTTGCCTGCGCGAATGACCGTATCGGCGGGCTGGCGGCCGGTGGCAACGGCGATGAGCGTCGTGGCCACCTCGGACCACGCGGGGAAGGGAGAGTGCGTCATGTCCTTCCGTGCCACGGGTTCGGAGGATGTTCAAGCGGGGAAGGCAGGCCATGGACTTCGAGACAGTATCGCCGGAGGATTTCGGCAAGAGCCTGCGCGGTATCGGGTTGAACCTGCTGGTGCGGGATGTCAGGGCGACCGCGGCGCTGCTGAGCTGCGTCTTTGACATGGGGGTGCACCGGGTGACGGCGGATTTCGCGATTGTCACCTACGGGGAGCAGGTGTTTCAGCTGCACAGCGACGGGACCTATCACGCCAATCCGCTTCTGGGGCTCCTGCCGGAGAACCCGCCGCGCGGGGCAGGTGCGGAAATCCGGCTCTATGACACCGATCCGGAGGAGGCCACGCGGCGGGCCGAGGCCAACGGCATGGTCGTGCTGCAAGCGCCCACCGACAAACCGCACGGGCTGAGGGAAGCCTATCTGCTGGATCCCGACGGCTACGCCTGGGTGCCGAGCCGACCGCTCTGAGACAGGTCGCGGTGGATTTGCGGGAACAGCCGGGGCGCGGGTCGCGTTAGGCTGGCATGCCTGCCGCTCCCAACCGCCCATCCCGCAGACCCGATCTGGTCTACTATCCCGACACTGCCCCGGGCATCCGTCGGCAACGGCGGGGCCGTGGCTTCAGCTACATCGCCCCCGATGGTACGACCATCGCCCGCGGGGCGGAGCGCCAGCGGATCGAGGCGCTGGCCGTGCCGCCTGCCTACTGCGACGTGTGGATCTGCCCCAAACCCGACGGCTACCTGCAGGCCACGGGCCGCGACGCCCGGGCGCGTAAGCAATACCGCTATCATCCGGATTGGACGGCCTACCGGTCGCTGCATAAATACGACCATCTGGCTGATTTTGGCGCGGCCCTGCCCCGGATCCGCCGGCGGATTCTGCAGGATCTCAAAGGCGATCCCGGCGACCGGGATTTCGCCATCGCGGCTGTGCTGGCGCTGTTGGACCGCGCCTCCATGCGGATCGGAAACCCGGAGTACGCCCGCGAGAACGGCACATTCGGGGCGACGACACTGAGGCCGCGCCATGTCTCGCTGTCGGGCAGCGAGATCAAGCTGCACTACCCGGCCAAGGGCGGGCACAAGGTGCGCAAGACCCTGCGCGATGCGACGTTGAACCGGACGCTCGCCCGGCTCGACGATCTGCCGGGCACGTCGCTGGTGGCCTGGGTCGACGAGGCGGGTGCACCCCATCAGGTGACCTCGGATGCGGTCAACACCCGTCTGGTGGATCTGACCGGTCAGGAGGCCGTGACCGCCAAAACGTTTCGCACCTGGAACGGCAGCGTCGCGGCGCTTGAGGCCGCACTGGGGCCCGGCAAACGCACCATAACGGCCATGGCCGAGGCTGCGGCGGCGCGGCTGCACAATACGCCCGCCATCGCGCGCAACAGCTATATCCATCCTGCGGTTACCGAACTGACCGACGAGGATGCGGGCGACCGGGTCGAGCGGCTGAAGGAGGTCGAGAGCCGGTCCGGCCTGCGCCGGGCCGAAGCACAGCTGCTGGCACTTCTACAGGGATAATCGCCCGCTGCCCTAACACGGCTGCTTTATCGGTGGCGGTGACACAGCGGGCATGGTTCAATTGGCGAAACTGAACCGAGGAGCACGCCATGAACATCCAGGAGAACCGCCCCAACATCGACCATGGGCGGGAGCGCTTGGATCTGGCTGCCGCCTTTCGCTGGACCGTGCGGCTCAACATGCACGAGGCGGTGGCGAACCATTTCAGCCTGGCCATCAATGAGGACGGGACGAAGTTCCTGATGAACCCCAACCAGATGCATTTTGCACGGATCCGTGCGTCTGACCTGATCGTTGTGGATGCGAATGACCCCGGAACACTGGAAGGACCGGATGCGCCCGATCCGACCGCCTGGGGGCTGCACGGCGGCTTGCACCGCCACTGCCCGCACGCGCGCTGTGCCATGCACGTTCACTCGCCGTATGCGACGGCACTCGCCACCCTGGCTGACAGCCGCCTGCCGCCCGTGGACCAGAATGCCTGCACGTTTTTCAACCGCGTGGTGGTGGATGAAAACTACGGTGGGCTGGCCTTTGAAGAAGAAGGTGAGCGCTGCGCGCAGCTTTTCGATGATCCCAAGAAGAAGGTCATGGTGATGGGCAACCACGGGGTCATGGTGATCGGCGACACGGTGGCCGATACCTTCAACCGGCTCTTTTACTTCGAGCGGGCCTGCATGACCTATATCCTTGCGCTGCAGACGGGCAAGCCGTTGCGGGTGCTGCCTGATGCGGTGGCCGAGAAGACCGCACGGGAGCTGGAGAGCTACCCAGAACAGGACCAGCGGCATCTGGCGGAGTTGCGTGCCATTCTCGATGACGAAGGCAGCAACTACGCCAGCTGACCGGCGCCTCTTGAACCCCCGGGCGGCACGGCGCATTTTGAGCGGATGACGCGGACGCTTCTTTCCTTTGGACACGGTTTCAGCGCCCGGGCGCTGGCACCCCGGCTGCTTGACGCAGGTTGGCGCGTGATCGGCACCACACGCAGCGCCGAGAAAGCTGAAACCATCGCCCGAACAGGTGTCGAGCCGCTGATCTGGCCGGGGTCGGACCCAAGTGCTGCCATCGGGCAGGCGCAGGCCCTGCTGATCTCAGCCGGGCCAGGGCCGGACGGCGACCCGGTTCTGGCGGAACTTGAGGCGGACATTCGCGCTGCTGCGCAGAGGCTGGCATGGGTCGGGTACCTCTCCACCACGGGCGTTTACGGCGATCACGATGGCGGCTGGGTCGATGAGGCGACACCGCTGGCTCCTTCGACAAAGCGTGGTCAGGCGCGGGTCGCGGCAGAGACCGCTTGGCAGACGATCCCGGGGCTGCCGCTCCATATCTTTCGGCTGGCGGGGATCTACGGGCCCGGGCGCGGACCCTTTGCCAAGGTCCGCAACGGTACGGCTCGGAGGATCATCAAGAAAGGGCAGGTCTTCTCCCGCATCCATGTGGAGGATATTGCAACGGTGCTCGAAGCGTCCCTGGCGCAGCCCAACCCGGGGGCTGTCTACAACCTCTGCGACGATGACCCGGCGCCACCGCAAGACGTCATCGCTTACGCTGCCGAGTTGCTGGGCCAGCCGTTGCCGCCCGCGGTGGATTTCGAGACGGCGGAGATGACCCCGATGGCGCGGAGTTTTTACGCCGAGAGCAAGAAAGTGCGGAACGATCGCATCAAGGAGGAGTTGGGTATTGAACTGAGATACCCCACTTACCGAACGGGTCTGGAGGCCCTGCTGCGTGACGAAGACCCGAGCCCGGACATTCCAGCCCTTTGACGATTGGCCCATGACCCATCTGCTGGACGCTGTCGAGCGCGCGGCGGAGAGCCGTGAGGTCGAGATGGGCGATATTCTGTCCGAGATCGGTGATCGCACGATCACCCCCATCATCCTTGTGGTCGCGCTTTTGCTGGTCTCGCCGCTGTCGGGTATTCCCGGGCTGCCGACCCTCGGGGCGGTGATCATCATCATGCTGGCGGTGCAGGGGTTAATGGGGCAGAGGCTGTGGTTGCCGCGCAGGCTGATGCGGATCAGTGTCGCAGGGCCCAACCTGAAACGGGCCATCGGGTGGCTGCGGCGGCCCGCTGACTGGATTGACCGCAATTCCCATCCGCGGCTGCAGTATCTGACCCGGGGACCAATGCGCGCGCTGATCCTGCTGCAATGCGCGATCATCCCGTTGGGCTGGCCCGCGCTGGAGTTGCTGCCCGGTGTGACCTCTTTCGCGGCGGCAACCGTGGGCCTCTTTGCCTTCGGTCTGTTCGCGCGGGACGGGTACTACGTGATTGCGGGGTATGTCGGGATGGTGGCACTGCCGCTGTGCCTGTTCCTGCTGGCGCGCATGGCGGTGGCGTAAGGAATGATTCTAGCCGCCGCGTGAAGTTGTACCGGACCCGCGGGCGGCTTACGGACGCAAATCGCATCGGGCGGAGAAAACGGCGACGTTGTGGACCGGATCGCGGATGCGCGCAATGAGATGATATGTCTCCGTCCGGCGAGTTTATTGGATACGCTCAACCTCTGCAGACTTGCCAGACATACAACCACCTTGATGGGCGCACCGGAAAAATCTGAGGCTGATACCGTCACGCATCCAGCATCGCTGGAGGCCCGAACGCCAAGTGCTTCCGGGCCACCCTATCAGGCGTTGATCAAGCGCGTTTGTCGCTGATCGAGGCGACGCCCAGCACGTCCAGTACCTTGCGTTCTATGTGCTCGGCGTTCATGCCCGCGACCGCGTACATCTCGGCCGGGCTGGCCTGGTCGATGAAGATGTCGGGCAGGACCATGGAGCGGAATTTGAGGCCGGTATCAAACACCCCTTCATCCGCCAGAAGCTGGGCGACATGGCTGCCAAACCCGCCGACGGATCCTTCCTCGACGGTGATCAGCGCGTCATGATCTGCGGCCAGTTGCAGGATCAGATCGCGGTCCAGCGGCTTGGCGAAACGCGCATCGGCCACGGTCGGGGCAACCCCGCGGGCGGCCAAGGCTTCGGCGGACTTTTCCACTTCGGCCAGACGGGTGCCGAAAGACAGGATGGCCACGCCGGATCCCTCGCGGATCATACGGCCCTTGCCAATCTCCAGCACCTCGCCGCGCTCGGGCATCTCGACGCCGTTGCCTTCGCCCCGCGGAAAGCGGAAGGCGATGGGCCCGTCGTCATGGGCTGCGGCGGTGGCGACCATATGCTTCAGCTCGGCCTCATCTGCGGCGGCCATCACCACGAACCCCGGCAAGTTGGCCAGATAGGCGATGTCAAAGGCACCGGCGTGCGTCGCCCCGTCGGCGCCCACCAGACCCGCGCGGTCGATGGCAAACCGCACCGGTAACCGCTGGATCGCAACATCATGCACAACCTGATCGTAGCCCCGCTGCAGAAAAGTGGAGTACATCGCACAGAAAGGTTTGAGCCCGCCCGCTGCCAGTCCGGCGCTGAAGGTGACGCCGTGTTGCTCTGCGATGCCCACATCGAAACAGCGGCTGGGGTAGCGTTCGGCAAAAAGGTTGAGGCCCGTGCCATCGGGCATCGCGGCTGTCACCGCGCAGATCCGGTCGTCGTCGGCGGCTTCCTGCAGCAGGCTGTCCGCGAAAACACGGGTGTAGCTGGGGGCGTTGGAGGGCGATTTCTTCTGCTTGCCTGTCACCACATCGAATTTCGCCGTGGCGTGGCCCTTGTCGCGCGCGGTCTCTGCGGGGCCGTAGCCCTTGCCCTTGCGGGTGATCGCGTGGATCAGAATGGGACCAGTGGCCCGCGCCTTGACCGTGCGCAGGACAGGCAGCAGCTGGTCCATATCATGGCCGTCAATCGGGCCGAGGTAGGAAAACCCCAGCTCTTCGAAGAGCGTGCCGCCAACCGCCATACCCTTGAGCATGTCCTTGGCGCGCTTGGCGCCCTCGCGGAAGGGTTCGGGCAGCAGGCTGACAGCCCCTTTGGCGGCGGCCTTGAGGTCCTGAAACGGCTCTTCGGCGTAAAGACGGCTGAGGTAGGAGGACATCGCCCCCGTGGGCGGCGCGATCGACATCTCATTGTCGTTCAGGATCACGATCATGCGCTTTTTCAGATGGCCCGCGTTGTTCATCGCCTCATAGGCCATGCCCGCGCTCATCGCGCCGTCACCGATCACCGCGATGGCATCGCCCAGACCTTCGGGCACCACACCGCCCAGATCCCGCGCCACCGCAAAGCCCAGAGCGGCCGAGATCGACGTGGAGCTGTGCGCGGCCCCGAAGGGATCGTAGGGAGATTCCTTGCGCTTGGTGAACCCGCTCAGCCCGTCTTTCATGCGCAGGGTGCGGATGCGGTCGCGCCGTTCTGTCAGGATCTTGTGGGGATAGCACTGGTGGCCCACGTCCCAGATGATCTTGTCCCGCGGTGTGTCAAAGACCGCGTGTAGCGCCACGGTCAGCTCCACCACGCCGAGACCCGCGCCCAGATGCCCGCCGGTGACGGAGACGGCCGAGACCGTCTCGGCCCGCAGCTCATCTGCCAATCGCCGTAACTCCGGGTCGCTCAGCGCTTTGAGGTCCGCAGGGCGCCGGATGGTGTCGAGCAGGGGGGTGTCAGGTCGGTCGAGGCTCATGGGTTCCCCTTCTCAATTCACGCGGGCGAGCACGAAGCGTGCTGCATCTTGTAACGTTTCGGCCTGCGGGCCGTAACCCGCGACGCTGTCGCAGGCGGTCTCGATCAGGTCCGCGGCGCGGCGTTCCGCCCCCTCCAGCCCCAGCAGGGACACGAAAGTCGCTTTGCCTGCGCGGGCGTCCTTGCCCACGGCCTTGCCAACGGTAGCGGTATCACCCGTCACGTCCAGCACGTCATCGGCAATCTGGAA
This sequence comes from uncultured Roseobacter sp., assembly GCF_947496515.1. Taxonomy (GTDB): domain Bacteria; phylum Pseudomonadota; class Alphaproteobacteria; order Rhodobacterales; family Rhodobacteraceae; genus Roseobacter. The sequence continues at coordinate 34,717 of NZ_CANMDB010000015.1, forward strand.
CGCAAGGCCAAGCGCCCGGGCGTAGGCCTGCAACGGGCCGGGATCGGCCTCCGCCAGCACCGGGCCCGCGGTCGCCGCCCATTCGATGAGCGCGCCTGTCTTGCCCCGTTGCAAGGCGCTGATGTCTTCCAGCGTCAGCGGATCCTTCGCCGTCTCCGCCGCAATGTCGAGCGCCTGGCCCAGCACCATGCCCGCAGCACCGCTGGCCCGTGAGAGGCGCAGGGCAAGCTCAGCCCGGACCTGTGGCTTGGGGCTGGCCTCGGGCCGGGTGACCAGCTCGAACGCGAGGGTCTGGAGCGCGTCGCCCGCCAGCACCGCGGTTGCTTCATCCCATTTGCGGTGCACCGTGGGTTGGCCGCGGCGAAGATCATCGTCGTCCATGCAGGGCAGATCGTCATGCACGAGGCTGTAGGCGTGCAGCGCCTCGATGGCGGTTGCCGGCAAGATCGCGCCTGTGGCGTCGATGCCATGCAGCCGCGCGCTTTCCAGCACAAGAAAGCCCCGCAGGCGCTTGCCACCGCGGGTTGCATGCGCCATCGCATGGATCACCGGAAGGTCGTCGAATTGGTCCAGTACCGCATCGAACTGCGCCTGGATGGCCCGGGCGGCATCGCCCAGACGTGCGTCGAACATGATCTACAGCCCCTCGACCGGGGTCGTACCAGTGGGCGCACCGTCGCCGTCTAATGTGATGGCGGCGACCTTCTCTTCGGCTTCTTTCAGCTTGGTTTCGCAGCGCGCCTTGAGTGCCGCCCCGCGTTCGTAAAGCGCGATGCTCTCATCCAGCGCAACATCGCCACGCTCAAGCTGGCCCAGCACGGTTTCGAGCTCGGACATGGCCTGTTCAAAGCTCATCTGATCTACGGGCGTGTCGGTCATGGCGGGCAGCATCCTGTCGTTTATCAGCGCCTTCTCTAGCCCGTTTGGCCGGTCTGCACCAGCCCGACCGACCACAAGATCTACTCGGGTGCCAGCATATATCCCGCCCCGCGCACGGTCTGCAGATAGCGCGGTTGCTTGGGGTCTTCCTCGATCTTGCGACGCAGCCGGGTGATCTGCACATCCACCGCGCGCTCCTGCGCCTGACCGCGGTCGCGGCCCAGCTCTTCGACCAGTTTCGCGCGGCTGACGGGTTCATTGCAGCTGGCCGAGAAGATCTTCATCAACTGCATCTCGGTGGCCGTAAGCCGGACCAGTTCCTCGCCCTGCCACATCTCGCCGCGTTCCATGTCATAGCGGATGGTCCCGAGCGCCAGCACCTTGGGTGTCGTCTGATCGCCGATCACCTCGGGCACCCGCCGCAGGATCGCGTTGATCCGCAGCAGCAGCTCTTTTGGCTCGAAGGGTTTGGACAGGTAGTCGTCAGCCCCCGCTTCCAGCCCCTCGATCCGGTTGTTCGTCTCCCCTTTGGCGGTCAGCAGCAGGATGGGGACGCTGCGCTCCTCCCGGAGCGATTTCGTCAGCGCCAGACCATCCTCGCCGGGCATCATCACGTCAAGGACGATCAGATCGAAGTCGAGCCCTGACAGGATGCGCCGCGCGTGGGCGGCATCGCGGGCGGCGGTGACCAGAAAGCCGTGGCGCATCAGGAACTTCTGCAGCAGCATCCGGATACGCTCGTCATCGTCGACGATCAGCAGATGGGCATCCATATCGCTCATGTGCCGCTGTCCCGCAGGCGGCCGTAGGCGCCGCGCATTTCCTTGTCCATCATCGCCTCCAACACCGTGCGGAACCCCGAGACAGCCTCCGGGCCTGCGTCGCGGTACGCGGCCCGCATCCTTGCTCTTTGCGCGTCCGACAGTTTTTGTTCCAACGCTTTGCCGTCGGGTGTCAGAAACAGATGGCGTTCGCGCCGGTCGGCTTGGCCGACCTTGCTCTCAACCAGACCATCCGCAATGAGCGTACGCAACACACGGTTAAGCGATTGTTTCGTGACCCCCAGAATATTCAGTAGATTGTTGACGGTCGTGCCCGGTGCGCGGTTGACAAAATGCATCGCCCGGTGGTGCGCGCGACCGTAGGCCAGATCGCTCAGGATCCTGTCGGGGTCCGCCGTGAACCCGCGATAGGCAAAGAACATTGCCTCGATCCCCTGTCTGAGCTGCTCGTCTGTCAGAAAGAGCAGGCTTTCGCCTCCATGGGCCGAAGACATACGCCCATTCGCCATTTCTTGCCTCGGTGTTCTTAGTGCGTTTGACGGAAACTATACGTCAGTGTTGTTGACATTCCAAGAGGTGACCGCTAGGGATTCTCATCTTTTGCGTAACTTTATGTCCGTTTCGGACGTATATGGCGCAACTTTTGGAAATCCGGTAGGGATGTTGGGAAGGAAAAGACGATGGTTGGCGGTTATGATGATCGGGACGGGTTGATCTGGATGGACGGTCGGATGACCGACTGGCGCGATGCCAATGTCCACATCCTCACCCACGCGATGCACTATGCGTCCTCGGTGTTCGAGGGCGAACGCGCTTACAACGGCAAGATCTTCAAGAGCCGCGCGCATTCGGAACGGCTGCATTTCTCCGCCGGAGAGCTGGATTTCGATATCCCCTACACCGTCGATGAAATCGAGGCCGCCAAACAGCAGGTGCTGACGGCCAATGGCTTGACCGATGCCTACGTGCGCGCCGTGGCCTGGCGCGGGGCAGGGCCCGACATGGGGGTCGCTTCGGCGCGCAATCCGGTACATCTGGCCATCGCCGCCTGGGAGTGGGGCAGCTATTATGGCGACGCCAAGTTCAAGGGCGCCAAGCTGGACATCGCCAAATGGAAGCGCCCCAGCCCGGAGACGATCCCCGTGCATGCCAAGGCTGCCGGGCTCTACATGATCTGCACGACCTCGAAACACGCAGCAGAGGCAAAGGGATGCTCGGACGCGCTCTTTATGGACTATCGCGGCTATGTGGCGGAGGCGACGGGGGCCAACATCTTCTTCGTCAAGGATGGCGAGGTGCATACGCCTGATCCCGATTGCTTTCTCAACGGGCTGACGCGGCAGACTGTCATCGGCATGCTCAAGGATCGCCAGATCAAGGTGCACGAGCGGGTGATCATGCCTGAGGAACTGGAAAGCTTTGAGCAGTGCTGGCTGACGGGGACCGCCGCAGAGGTTACCCCCGTGGGGCAGATTGGCGACTACAACTTTGAGGTTGGCAGCCTGACCCGCAGCATCGCGGAGGATTACGAGAAGCTGGTGCGCAGCTGACCCTGTGCCAATCCGGAGGGCGGCGCTTGGCATCGACATGCGTAGCCTCCGGACGGGCGGAAGGTTGAAACTCTTCCAAGATTGAAGCTCAAAGGTCTTTTTCAGGAGGCGAATTTCGACGAAAGTGACCTTGGTCACAGTGGCGACCCATGCTCTGGAGTATGGCCTTGCCGACGTGATTGCGCTTGGGGGAGCAAAAGTCGATGGAACGTTTCGGGCTGTTTTTCGTCAAAAGGCCGTCGATACTGATCGTTCTGGTGCTGGTCGCCTTGGTGGGTTTGCCGTTTGCGATCTGGCTGGATCTCAAGAACCTGTCGGATGAGACCCTGAAACGGCAGGCCAAGAGCCTCAACGGTGTGATTACCAACGTGCGGTCCTACTATGCCACCAATGTGGTCGGGCGGGTGATCAGCACGGATGAAGAGACCCAGGCGCTGCACAACTATCTGGATGTGACAGGAGCCATTCCCATCCCCGCGACCCTGTCGCTGGAACTGGGGGCTGCCATTGGCGCGGCAGAGGGGGATGTGGCCTACCGTTTCGTGTCGGATTACACTTTTCGGGACAGACCGCCCCACACGTTGAGTGATTTCGAGCGGGATGCCTTGGTGCGTTTTCGCGATGAGGCCGATGCACCTGCCTGGGTGATCGAATCGACCGGCAGCATTTGGGACAGGCAGATCTCCTACGCCACACCGGTGGTGATGTCGGGGTCCTGCGTCAATTGCCACAACTCGCACCCTGAGAGCCCCAAGAAGGATTGGACAGTGGGAGACGTGCGGGCGCTGCAGACGGTGACCGTGCAGCAGCCGGTCGCGCTCAATATATGGTCGTTCAAATCCTTGCTGGTCTATTTTGCGGTTTCCGGCACCATCGGGATGCTTTTTGCCGGGGCGCAGTTTCGTCTGGCCGGGCGGTTTCGGCGGCTGAACGAAGAGCTGGCCGCGAACAATGAGTTTCTGGCCGGCGTCTCCCTGAAAATTTCCAAATACCTGTCGCCGCAGGTCTACCGGTCGATCTTTTCGGGAGAGAAAGACAGCACCATCTCAACCGAGCGCAAGAAGCTGACGGTATTTTTCTCTGACATCAAGGATTTTACCGCCACGACCGAGCGGATGCAGCCCGAAGAGCTGACCAATCTGTTGAATGAATATTTCACCGAGATGTCGGAGATTGCCGAGGCGCACGGCGCGACCATCGACAAGTTCATCGGCGATGCGATCGTGGCCTTCTTTGGCGATCCCGAGACCAAGGGCACGGCGGAGGATGCGCGCGCCTGCGTGCGCATGGCGCTGGCGATGCAGAAACGGCTGGCCGATCTGGGCACGGTCTGGCAGCTCAAAGGGCTGGAGCATCCGTTCAAGGCCAGGATGGGCATCAACACGGGCTATTGCAACGTGGGCAATTTCGGCTCTGAGGCGCGGATGGACTATACCATCATCGGGGCGGAGGCGAACCTCGCGGCACGGCTGGAGAGCATCGCGGAGCCCGGTGGCATCGTGCTGAGCTATGAGACCTACGCCCATGTGCGCGACATCGTGGAGGCCACGGCATCAGAGCCTGTGCATTTCAAGGGGATCGCGCGCGAGATCGTGCCCTACCACGTGAAAAACCTTGTCCCGGTAACGCCGATTTCGGCGATACAGGGGGTCGATGAGACGGGTCTTCTGACGCTCGATCTGGGGGCGCTGGACCCGGAGACGCGCGACAAGGTCCGCGACGCGATCCATGACGCCTTGAAGACCGGTTCGCCCGAGGGCGCGCGCCGAGGTTAGAAATCCACCCCGCGCTGCGCCTTGATCCCGGCGTTGTAGGGGTGTTTGACCTCCGTCATCTCGGTGACAAGATCGGCGTAGTCCATGAGCGCGGGTTTGGCGTCGCGCCCTGTCAGGATCACCCCGGTGCGCGCGTGCCGCTGGTCGAGGCTGTCGATCACCTCATACACATCGAGATAGTCATAGCGCAGCGCGATGTTGATCTCGTCCAATACGATTAAATCGTATTCCCCGCTCCGCATCATCGTCTCACCCTTGGCAAAGGCGGCCCGTGCCGCGGCGATGTCGCGGTCGCGGTCCTGGGTGTCCCAGGTGAAGCCCTCGCCCATGGTGTGCCAGGTGACCTCGCCCAGCTTGTCGAAGAAGCGCTTCTCACCGGTGATCCATTTGCCCTTGATGAACTGCACCGCGCCGACCCGCTGCCCCCAGCCGAGCGCGCGGATGATCACACCGAAGGCGCTGGAGGACTTGCCCTTACCTTTGCCGGTATGCACCAGCACCAGCCCGCGGTCCGGATCTTGGGCCTCGGCCACCTTGGCGCGGTGTTTGGCCTGCACCTTCTTCATCTCGTCTTTGTGGGTGTCTGCGTCGCTCATCCTCTGCCTCTCTGGTTCAAGGGGTGCCCGGGGGCGATTGATTTGGTTTCGACTTGCTGCGGTCAACCCCCAACTGGTGCTCGCGCCAGATGATGAGCACTCCGCCCGCGATCACGAGGCTGGCGCCGAGGATGATGGGGCCGGTGGGGACCTCACCGAAGGCCACATAGCCGATGACGCCCGCAAAGATCATCGAGGCGTAGTCGAAGGGGGCCAGCATCGAGGCCGCCCCGAACCGGTAGGAGGAGGTCACCATGATCTGCGCGACCCCGCCAATAAGCCCCGCCGTGATCAGCCAGTAGACCACGGACTGCGCGGGCCAGACCCAGACAAAGGCGGGATGATCGATGATCCAGCCCAAGGGCGCCGAGATCAGCGCCAGCACCGTCGCGGTGACCGAGAAATAAAAGACGATAGCCGCGGTATGGTCCGTCTGCACCAGACGGCGCACGTGAATCTGCACCAGCGCGCGCAGGATCGCGGCGATCAGCACGAGGATCGCCCCGAGTGTCGCGGCACGGGACAGATCGTCGCCCCCCACGCTCAACCGCGGTGCGATGACGATCAGCACGCCGAACAGACCGAGTGCCACCGCCGACAGCCGGATCAGCCGAATGCGCTCGCCCAGAAAAGCGGCTGCAAAGAGCACGGCGAAAAGAGGCGTCGCGTAGCCGATGGCGGTGACTTCGGGCAAGGGCAGCAGCCCCAGCCCCGCAAAGGTCAGCGCCATGGCTGACGTGCCGAAGACCCCGCGCCAGACGTGACCCATCAGGTTGGAGGGGATCAGCCCCTGGCGCAGTTGCCCGCGTTGTGCCAGCCAGAGCGCGATAACCGGGATCGCGAAGAGGGAGCGGAAAAACACCGCCTGTCCAGGGGGCACCGCGTCCGAGACGCCTTTGATGATCGCCGCCATCACCATGAACAGAAAGACCGCGCAAAGCTTGAGAGCGATTGCGCGGCCGGGGCGGTTCTGGGTCAGGTCTGCGGCCATGGCTTTCTCTTGCGCCTGTGGGGCGGAAAGATCAAGCCGTGCCAGCTACCCCAGAGCGGCGACGCCCAGAGGCACCGAGAATTTCAGGCACCAGATGTAGATTTCGTTATAGCTATCCGCATCGACGGAGGCCGGGACATGGTAGACCTGCGCGCCGTTGAGCTTTTTCAGCACGCCCAGATCGGCCTCTGCCGCGTAGGCGCCGTCCTTGCCGAAAGCGACACGCGGGTCCGGTGCGCCATCGAGCGAGAAATCGGCGGAGAGCGTGACGGTCGCGCTGCCGTCGCTGTGTTTTTCCACGGTGACGCTGCCGGTGGTGACATGGTCACTTTTGCCGGTGAAGGTGCCGCGGGTATCGGGTTCTGCCAGTGCGCCCGCGGCTGCGAGTGCGGTGAGCGCGATGACAAAGACAGCGGAGAGGAGGTTTTTCATGGGGGTGCCTTTCGGGTTCGTGTTGGTGTGACTCGGAGATATAGTTAGGAACCGAACGGTACAATACACGGTTGCGTGAGTTGTGTAACGGTCAGTTCCGAATTATAGGAACCCGGTGAAACAGGAGTGACCCATGGCCAGACCCCGTGCCTTTGACACCGAGGACGCATTGCGCCGCGCAACGGATGTGTTCTGGGAAAAGGGCTATCTTGACGCGTCTTTGCCGGATCTTCTGGACGGGATGGGGTTGACGCGGGGGAGCCTTTATAAGGCGTTCAAGGACAAAAAGAGTCTCTATCTGATGGTGCTTGCCCGCTATGAGGCAGAGGCCGTCGGGGCAGCGCAGGCCCGGCTGACGGACAGCACTGTCCCGGATGGGCGGGAGCGGATCATCGGCCTTTTCGATGCGCTCCGCAAAGCGGTCGCACACGGCGATACCCGGGGCTGTCTGCTCTGCTCTGCCGCGGCGGGTACGGAGATGTCCGATCCGGAGATCGCCGCCGCTGTGGAGGCTGGGCTCACCGGTATCCGCGATGGGCTGACTGCCGCCCTTGCCGCCTCGCCGGTCCATGCCGCTTGGTCAGAGCCTGCGCGCGAGGCACTCGCCAACGCGCTGCTGACCCACTATATCGGGCTGCGTGTCCTGGCTCGCTCGCGCTTGCCCTTGGGGATCGTGGAGCAGGCGGCGACAAGTGCGACCAGGCTCTTGACGATGGATCAGCCCCCGATGTGACCGCGGTTGCTGCCTACCTGACCGCGATGCAGCAACAGGTGATCCAGCAGGATACAGGCCATCATCGCCTCACCCACGGGCACCGCGCGGATACCGACGCAGGGATCGTGGCGACCCTTGGTGATGATCTCGGTCTCCTCGCCGTCCTTTGTGATGGTCCGCCGGGTTGTCAGAATGCTCGACGTGGGTTTCACCGCAAAGCGGACCACGATGTCCTGCCCGGTGCTGATGCCACCGAGAATACCGCCCGCGTGGTTGGAGGAATAGACCGGACCGTCCGGCCCCATGGTGATCTCGTCGGCGTTGAGCTCACCCGTCAGCATTGCCGCCGACATGCCTTCGCCAATCTCCACACCCTTGACGGCATTGATGCTCATCATCCCGGCGGCCAGATCCGTGTCGAGCTTGCCATAGATGGGCGCACCCAGACCCGCGGGAACACCGCGCGCGACCACCTCGATGACCGCGCCCACCGAACTGCCGGATTTGCGCAGACCGTCCAGATAGCCTGCCCATTCGGTAGCCGCCTGCGCATCGGGGACCCAAAAGGGATTGCGGTCGATCTCGTTCCAGTCAAAGCGGTCCCGGTCGATCTGATGCGGACCCATCTGGGTCATGTACCCCTTGATCTCGACACCCGCCACAAGCGCCGCGATGCCCGCGCGCGCTAGACCACCCGCCGCCACACGCGCCGCGGTTTCGCGCGCGCTTGATCTGCCGCCGCCGCGGTAGTCCCGCACGCCATATTTCTGGAAATAAGTAATGTCCGCGTGCCCTGGGCGGAACTTGTCCTTGATGTCACCGTAATCCTTGGAGCGCTGGTCGGTGTTCTCGATCATCAGCTGCACGGGGGTGCCCGTCGTCACCCCTTCGAAAACCCCTGACAGGATTTTCACCGCGTCGGCTTCGCGCCGCTGGGTGGTGTATTTGTTCTGCCCCGGTTTGCGCTTGTCGAGCCAGTGCTGGATCATCGCCGCGTCCACCGCCACGCCCGGCGGGCAGCCATCCACCGTTGCGCCCAACGCAGGACCATGGCTCTCGCCCCAGGTGGTCACGCGGAAGAGATGGCCAAATGTATTCATCGACATGACGTGGGCTCCTTTGGCCCGCTGATTACCGGGGTGGGAACCCCGCCTCAAGAGCTTATCGCTTGCCAAGACCGCACTGCGCATTTACGTCTTTGGCTACCTCGGGGGGCCAGCAGGCTGAGATGCGAACGTTCGCGGACCCGTAGAACCTGAACCGGTTAACACCGGCGGAGGGAAGGTGAGCGTGATCATCCTCTCACTCCGTCCGTTGCAGACGAAAGGAACGATCATGCGAAGGACACTTCTGGCGACGACATTGCTGATGGCAGGTCCGGCACTGGCCGAGACGCCCGTGCTGACGGTCTATGCGGGTGACTACTTTACTTCCGAGTGGGGTCCCGGCCCGCGGATCGAAGAAGGGTTCGAGGCAATCTGCGACTGTGATCTGCAGTTCTCCACCGGCGATCTGTTGCCGCGGCTCATGCTGGAGGGCGCGCGGACCAAGGCGGATGTGGTGATCGGGCTGACATCGGACGTGACCGCGCGCGCACGCGCGACGGGGCTTTTCGCGCCGCACGGTCAGGACAACGGCGCTCTGACCCTGCCCATCGACTGGACCGACGACACGTTTCTGCCGTTCAACTACGGGCACACGGCCTTCATCTATAACGAAACCTTGATGGACACGCCGCCTGCCAGTTTCGATGCGCTGTTGGCGATGCCGGATGACATCAAGATCGTCATTCAGGATCCGCGCACCTCGATTTCCGGTCTGGCGCTGTTGCTCTGGGTCGATGCGGTCTACGGCGAGGATGCAGGCGCCGTGTGGGAGCAGCTTGCCCCCAAGATCCTCACCGTGACCAAGGACTGGTCGTCGAGCTACGGCATGTTCACCGATGGCGAGGTCGATATGGTGCTGAGCTACACCACCTCGCCCGCCTATCACATGTTTGCCGAGGACGATTTCACCAAAAAGGCCGCGATCTTCCCCGAGGGCCATTACTTCATGACGGAGACGGTCGCCAAGCTCTCGCGCACGGAGGTGCCGGAGCTCGCGGATGCTTTCCTGGCGTATGTGCTGAGCGAGGATTTCCAGCGGATGATCCCCACGGCCAACTGGTCTTTGCCGTCCGCCTTGCCGGAGCAGGACTGGCCCGAGGGGTGGTCCGATCTGCCCTTGCCCGAGGCAGTCCTGTTTTACGACGAAGATGAAGCGGAGGCCCGCAAGGCCGAGGCGATCGAGACATGGCGCCGCGCGCTCAGCCAGTAGTCGGCCGCAGCGGTGCTCTCGCGGGCGCGGCGGTGGTCGGGCTCGTGGTTCTGTCATTCGTCGGGCTCGGGATGCGGGCAGAGGTCGGGCGCGGGCTGGGGCCGGCGGAATGGGCCGCGATCCGGTTCACGGTCGTGCAGGCGGCACTCTCGGCAGTGTTGTCCGTGGTCTTCGCCATCCCGCTGGCCCGGGCGCTGGCGCGGCGGCGCTTTGCGGGTCGGGGTATCCTGATCACCTTGCTGGGTGCGCCGTTCATCCTGCCAGTGATCGTTGCGGTGCTGGGCCTGCTGACCGTCTTTGGCCGGAATGGTTGGCTCAACACAGTGCTGGAGGCAGCGGGCCTGCCGGGGGTCAGTATCTACGGTATCCACGGTGTCGTTCTGGCGCATGTGTTCTTTAACCTGCCACTGGCCACCCGGCTCTTGCTGCAGGGCTGGCAGAGCATCCCGGCGGAGCGATTTCGCCTTGCAGCACAGCTTGATCTGCCGCCTGCGACCCTGCGCCGGACGTTGGAGTACCCGCTGCTCGTGCAGATCGTACCGGGCGCGGCGGCGCTGATCTTTGTGATTTGCCTGACCAGCTTTGCGGTCGCGCTGACCTTGGGCGGAGGGCCGCGGGCGACCACCATTGAACTTGCGATCTACCAGGCATTCCGCTTCGATTTCGATCTGGCGCGTGCCTCCCTGTTGTCACTGGTGCAACTGGCACTGGCGGGCAGTGCGGCACTCATCGCGCTCTGGATCATCCCGAATTTCCCGCTGACTGCCGGGTTGGACCGTGTCCAGCAGCGGTGGGACGTGCGTGGCGGTGTGCAACGTGCGGGTGATGTTGCCATGATCGCATTGGGCAGCGGGTTTCTCTTGCTGCCGCTTCTGGCCATTACGCTCGCGGGTCTGCGCGGTTTGCCGCAGATGCCGCCCGGGGTCTGGCTCACCGCGGGAAACTCGCTCTGGGTTGCGGTGCTGAGCATTGCGGTCCTGTTGCTGATCGCGCTGCCGATGGCCGCGTGGATCGCGACGCGTCGGGCAGGCGGGGCCGAGGCCATCGGGCTCATTGGCCTGTCCGCCTCGCCGCTGATGATCGGCACGGGCTGGTTTATCCTGATCAACCCCATCGCCGATCCGGTCGCCCTGGCGCTGCCGGTGACGGCACTGATCAATGCGCTGATGGGGCTGCCGTTCGCACTGCGCATCCTCGTGCCGCAGATGCGCGAGACCTTGCAAAGCTATCACCGGCTGGCCACAACACTTGGACTGCGCGGCTGGTCTGCCTGGCGCTGGTTGGTCCTGCCGCGGCTGCGGCCACAGATCGGCTTTGCGGCAGGGCTGACCGGCGCCCTGTCGGTCGGGGATCTCGGCGTGATCGCCCTCTTCGCGGATCCGGAGCGGGCGACGCTGCCCTTGCAGATGTACCGGTTGATGGGCGCCTACCGGCTGGAGGCTGCGGCAGGTGCGGCGCTGCTGCTGGTGGCCATGGCGCTGGCGCTTTTCTGGACCTGTGACAGACTGGGGCGGCGCGATGCTGAAGCTTGAGCGGCTGGAACTGGCGCAGGGCGATTTCACGCTGCGGGCGGATCTGCATATCGAGGCCGGGCACCGGGTTGCGGTGATCGGGCCGTCGGGGTCGGGCAAGTCGACATTGCTGGCGGCCATCGGCGGGTTTCTGGCGCCCGTTGGTGGCAGGATCTGCTGGCATGCGACCGACATCACCGATGCGTCGCCGGGCAAGCGCCCCGTTGCGATGCTCTTTCAGGACAATAATCTCTTTCCGCATCTGAGCATCGACCGCAATGTGGGTTTGGGCATTCGTCCCGATCTGAAGCTGGACGCCAAGGACCGCGCGCGCGTTGCCGAGGCGCTGGCCCGGGTGGGACTCGCCGGGATGACAGAGCGCAAGCCCGCCGCCTTGTCCGGTGGTCAGCAAAGCCGCGCAGCACTGGCGCGGGTCCTGGTGCAGAACAGACCTATCCTGCTGCTGGATGAGCCGTTTGCGGCCCTGGGTCCGGCACTGCGACAGGAGATGCTGGATCTGGTCGCCGACCTGACGCGTGAGACAGGCGCGACCCTTCTGATGGTGACCCACGATCCGCAGGACGCACAGCGGATCGCCGATGACGTGATCTTTGTCGAAGGCGGTTGGGCGGCCCCGCCCCAGCCTGCGCAGGCGTTGCTGGAGAACCCGCCACCTGCCTTGCGCGCGTATCTGGGATAGGGGCGCGCAGGTGGCGCTTGCCATCGCGCTTTGCGGGCGGCAAGACTGGGTGTCCGACCGCCAAAAGGCCCATGCCATGCATCCCAATCCCGTTTTTCACACCCAGACCCCCGCCCGGAATATCGCGTTCGCCCGCGCGCGCAGTTTCGGGATTTTGGCGGTCAGTGCGGAGGCCGCACCGATGCTGTCGCACGTCCCCTTTCTGATTGATGAGCCGGGCGAGACGCTGGCGCTGCATCTGCTGCGTTCCAACCCAATCGCCCGCGCTTTGCAGACCGGGCCAGTGCCTGCGCGCATTGCCGTGTCGGGACCTGACAGCTACGTCTCGCCCGATTGGTATGAGATCCCCGATCAGGTGCCCACGTGGAACTATGTGGCGGTGCATCTGACCGGAACGCTGGAACGACGCCCGGACGCGGAGCTGCATGCGCTGCTGGACCGGCAATCGGCGCATTTTGAAACACAACTGCTGCCCAAGACACCCTGGACGACGGACAAGATGTCGGAAGATGTGATGGCGCGGATGATGCGTGCGATCGTGCCGTGCCGGATGCGGATCGACGATGTTGAAGGCACGTGGAAGCTCAACCAGAACAAACCAACCGACGTCCGTCTGCGCGCCGCGGATCAGGTCGCATCGTCCTGTCAAGGCAGCGAGTGCGCGCAACTGGCCGCCTTGATGCGCGCCGCTGATGGACACGGCGGCTAGCTCTGCTACCGTCAACGGGCCCAGAAAAGGAAACCGCCTGTGAAACTGTTCTACTCCGCCGCGTCCCCTTTTGTCCGCAAGGTGGTGGTGCTGTTGCACGAATTGGGTAAGACCGACGATGTGGCGCTGGAGGAAGTGCAATCGACCGCCTTTGCCTCTGACGCCGGGCTGGCGGCCAGCAACCCGTTGGCCAAACTGCCTGCGCTGGTGCGCGACAATGGTACGACGCTCTATGACAGCAGGGTCATCACCGCCTATCTGGATGACCTTTATGAGGGCGGTCTCTACCCCGCCGGTGGTGCCCGCTGGGAAAGTCTGACGCTGGAGGCAACGGGCGACGGGATCATGGATTGCGCGGTTTCCATGACCTACGAAATCCGGCTGAGGCCCGAGGCGCAGCAATCGCCCGACTGGATCGAGGCACAATGGGCCAAGATCGATCGCGCCCTGTCGGTCTTGAGCGCGCGCTGGATCAGCCACCTGTCCGGGCCGCTTGATATAGGTCAGATCTCGGTCGGCTGCGCGTTGTCCTACATCGACTTCCGACACGGCGCGCGAAACTGGCGTCAGGGCAATGAGGCATTGGCCGCCTGGCACGAGCGTTTTGCGGCGCGTTCCTCGATGGGTGCGACGAAACCGCCCGCGGGATAGATTCCCCATACCCGTTAACGAAATGCAGGCAAAATCTGCGTACAAACCGTGAAAATCGTGCAGAAGTGCGACCGTTTGTGCCTGTTTGATCACTGGACGAGGTGGGAGCAGAACGCTAGGTACAATGCGAGATTGCTGCTGGTCTGCGGCTAATGATGTATTGGTCGGTTATTGTCTCGACCTTGGAAATGGAGCAAACCTGTGTCCCACGCAGAAGATCACGAAGGCACCCGCAGGGATTTCCTGTATTATGCCACGGCAGGCGCCGGTGCTGTCACCGTCGGCGCGGCCGTCTGGCCCTTGGTTAATCAAATGAACCCCTCCGCAGATGTTCGGGCGCTGGCCTCGATCCGCGTTGACGTCAGCGGCGTCGGGACAGGCTCGCAACTCACCGTGAAATGGTTGGGCAAACCGGTTTTCATCCGCCGGCGGACCGAAGAAGAGATCGCCGCGGCCCGCGAGGTCGAATTGTCGGACTTGCCGGATCAAAGCGCGGAGAACGCCAATATCGCGGCAGGATCCGAGGCGGTGGATGCCAACCGCACGCTGGACGAAGCGGGCGAATGGCTCGTGATGATGGGTGTGTGTACCCATTTGGGCTGTGTGCCCTTGGGCAATGCCGGTGATTTTGGCGGATGGTTCTGCCCATGCCACGGATCGCACTATGACACCGCAGGCCGCATCCGCAGGGGGCCTGCCCCCAGCAACCTGCCAGTCCCAACAGCAGAATTCGTGGACGAGACCACGATCAAACTCGGTTAAGGGAGAAACTTCATGTCTGGAATTCCTCACGACCATTACGAACCGACCACGCAAGGCGAAAAGTGGCTCCACCGCCGACTGCCGATCGTTGGTCTGATGTACGACACCTTGATGATCCCCACGCCCAAGAACCTGAACTGGATGTGGATCTGGGGCATCGTTCTGACATTCGTTCTCGTCCTGCAGATCATTACCGGGATCGTGCTTGCGATGCATTACACCCCGCATGTGGATCACGCCTTCGCCTCCGTCGAGCACATCATGCGGAACGTAAATAGTGGTGCGATGTTGCGCTATCTGCACATGAACGGCGCGTCGCTGTTCTTTGTGGCCGTTTACGCGCATATTTTTCGTGGTCTGTATTACGGCTCCTACAAAGCACCACGTGAGGTCACGTGGATCATCGGCATGCTGATTTACCTGCTGATGATGGGCACGGCCTTCATGGGTTACGTGCTGCCATGGGGTCAGATGTCCTTCTGGGGTGCAACCGTGATCACTGGTCTGTTTGGTGCGATCCCCTTCATCGGCGATACCATTCTTGCATGGCTGCAGGGCGGCCCGGCGGTTGATAACGCGCTGCTGAACCGGTTCTTCTCGCTGCACTATCTGATGCCCTTTATGATCCTTGGTCTGGTGATCGTCCACATCTGGGCGTTTCACACCACGGGCAACAACAACCCAACGGGTGTTGAGGTCCGCCGGACATCCAAGGAAGAGGCGGAGAAAGATACACTGCCGTTCTGGCCCTACTTCGTGATCAAGGATCTTTTCGCGCTTGCGATTATCCTGGCCGTGTTTTTCGCCGTCGTCGGGTTCATGCCGAACTACCTCGGTCACCCCGACAACTACGTTGAGGCCAATGCGCTGGTGACACCGGCCCACATCGTGCCGGAGTGGTACTTCCTGCCATTCTACGCCATTCTGCGGGCCTTTACCGACGAAGTGTGGATTGTGCAGATCGCGTCCTTTGTGACAGGCGGGATTATCGACGCGAAATTCTTCGGCGTGCTGGCGATGTTCGGCGCGATTGCTGTCATGGCGCTCGCACCCTGGCTTGACACATCGTCGGTCCGGTCCGGCCGTTACCGCCCGATGTTCAAGTGGTGGTTTGCGCTGCTGGTCGTCGATTTCTTCGTGTTGATGTGGGTCGGTGCGCGTCCGGCGGAGGAGCCTTACAACACCATCTCGTTGATTGCCTCTACCTACTGGTTTGCTTTCTTCCTCGTCATCCTGCCGCTGCTTGGCGTGATTGAGAAACCGCTGCCACAACCGGCAACGATCGAAGAGGATTTCGCGTCCAAGAAAGGTGCGAGTTCCGGTGGTGCGGCCCCAGCGGCAGCCCCGGCGGAGTGAAGGAAATGAATATGTTCAGAAAACTAGCCATCGCGGCGACTGCCACCCTGGCCTTGTCTTCCGGCAGCGCATTTGCTGCCGGAGCCTATGACACCCATATCGAGGACTTCGACTTTTCCTTCGAAGGACCATTTGGCACCTACGATCAGAACCAATTGCAGCGCGGCCTGCAGGTCTACACGGAGATCTGCTCAGCCTGCCACGGTATGAAGTTTGTGCCGATCCGGTCCCTCGCCGAAGATGGTGGACCCGCTCTGCCGGAAGATCAGGTGCGGGCCTACGCTGAAAACTACGAAGTGTTCGACCCGGAGCTTGATGATTTTCGTGCGGCGACGCCCAACGATCATTTCCCCGAATCGAGCCTTGAGAATGCGCCCGACCTCAGCCTCATGGCCAAGGCCCGCGCTGGTTTCCATGGCCCTGCGGGACTGGGCATCAATCAGTTCTTCAAAGGTATTGGCGGACCGGAGTATATCGCGTCACTGCTGACCGGCTATACTGGCGAGGAAAAGGAAGAGGCGGGCGTGATCCTGTATGAGAACACCGCATTCCCCGGCGGCTGGATCGCGATGGCACCACCCCTCTACGGGGATGATGTCGAATACGCGGACGGTCACGAAGCGAGCCTGGAACACGTCTCTGAAGATGTCTCCGCTTTCCTGATGTGGACCGCCGAGCCAAAGATGATGGCTCGCAAGCAAGCGGGCTTCGTTGGCGTTGTCTTCCTCACGTTGTTGTCGGTTCTGCTTTACCTGACCAACAAGCGCCTGTGGGCGCCGGTCAAAGGAAAAAAGTCCAGCTAGCACCAGCTTTCTTGATCGGCTGATCTAAAAAGCCCCCTGTGCGGTCCCGCACGGGGGGCTTCCCGTCTGCGCCTCTGGAAGAGGCTAATGACAGACTCTGGGGAGAGTCAAAATCAGGGGTCCGAGGTGTCGTCGCTACTGGGATGAAGTTCACCCGTTCACTACGATCTCTTATCCGTCCTGTACCTAAAATCTGCTTACCAGCTACGTCGCCCGGGTATAGGGCGCCACTCACTACCACTCACCGTTAATGCCGTATTGATACCGGCGAAGCCTCATCGCTTCTGTGAACTGGATCACATTGGAACGTTTTTCTGCATGATGCGGGAGCTTTCTTTTCAGTCGCAGATCACCTAGCTGGATATGCGCAATGACTGCCTTCACCTGAATGCTTAACATCATCAGTCCCGCCTCCGTTTTACAGTGATGGCTCACCTGCTTGATGCTTTCGAGTATGCTTTGCGCCTCAAGAACGATGAGGCCGGCAAGACACCTGAATGTCAGCCAAGCTGAACCAACCTCGTCAGATTGGGTGCAGATACGGCCCGTGTCTGTGACTTTGGTCACATCACGTCTTGAAGGCACGCGTCGATCCAAGACGTCAAAGTGGTGTAGCCGTTTGTGTTGCTTGGGTTGGGGCAACGCGCGGCAAACCGTCAGGCGCTGTTAATAACGTAAAAAGTCACCCGGCTCCTTAAAGCCCGCGAAGTGCCTTATGTTTTGTTTTCTTGGTCTGGCGATTGTGTTGGCCTCTGGCAGCTCGCGAGAGATACCATTCTGGCCAGACGATCCTAACTGGCTGAATGAATTGTCGCTGTAGCGAGGCGCAGGGTGTCCGCAATCGTGTATGTGGTTCAAGCTCTGGCAACGATACTCAATGCTACAATTCCTCTCAGCCCGGGAGGCGGTACTTTCACTTCAGTTCAGCGGCGCGCGGCACCTTTCGGTAGAGTAATCATCACCGCTGGGGCATTAGCAGTTGATGTTTTGCGAGAATGTGATCGGTCCTATGAGAGCAATAAAATGCTGTAACGCGGAGCGCATCACGCACCACCGTTGCCCCTTGTCAGACCTGCGTCGTGCTGCCGCCATTCCCTTATCGTACTCAAATTGACGAGGACGGGATGAGACTGCTTGTCGGACGGCATGTATCGTTGGGCAAGACCGCAAGCTGCTCGATCAGCGAGCGCGGCAAGGTCGTGAGAGAGGCCGGGAAGACCAGCTACTCTGGGGATTTGACGCGCTGGCTGAGCGGATTGGCCCAGGCAGGTTCCAGCGGTTCGCGTGGAGGCTGGGCCATTCTCACACTGACTGCACCGTGCTCTTTCAGCGGAACTACGTCGAAGCAGCATGATGTTGGCAACCGAAGCATGTACCCAACGGGCCTTGATCGAACGCCGTGACAGAAACCAGGGCGGGTCCAAGCAAAGCTGACCCGCCCAACGGTGTTTATTCGAACGACTTTCGAAACCATCGTGAACGGTGCTCTACATGACCCTACGAGGTGCAGCATGATGGTAGATGCCGCGCTGTTGTTGGACAAAACCGGCTCCTGCTGACGGCACTTATGGATCAGCTTGTGTAAACCGCAGGTGATCCGCGGGCTTGGTGCCCAAAGAGCTAAAAACGGTTGCAAGCTTCTCACGGACGCCCTTCGGAAAGCGCACCAAGCCCCAAAAAAGGCCATCGGCGGATGCGTGGGAGATCAGGACCGTGGCCACCATCAATCTGATCAGAAGACCCGAGCGTCCGGCAAACAGCGCCGATTGATCGCCTACAGTACGGGGATGGGGCGGCGTTGGTGGCCGGACATCTGTGTGACCATCGAAGCTGTGCAGGCCAGACAGCTCTTGGGCTAGTTCTGGTACAACGCGCGGCGGTTCACATCTGACCTCCACCCGGCACTCGGTTGCTGACTGCCGCAGCCACCGAGGCTGAGCTGCCACCTTAATCACATCTGCGCTGACAGGTATGATGTGTCAGCCTCTGGCTGGAAACGAAAATTTGATCAGGCTACCCCGTTTTCAGTACTACGCATCCCCTACGTCGATGTGTCGGACGCTGCGCGGTGCATGTAAAACGACGTTCTCCAGGCAGTGTAGCACACAGAGTTCTTCGCTTTCCCCGTCTGCCTCACATGCCGCAATGCAGGTCGATGATCTGACTGTTCAAAGCATTCAGGTTTTCACCGTCAACTTTTACGATGGGTTGCCATCACCCACTTGTCTGCCGTCATCGACTGGTCAGAAGCAGGCCAGACCGGTCGCCGTCAGGACACCCCTACGGCCGGAGATCAGATCTGATGCAGATCCGCCATGGCCTGCAACGCCTCGCGGTCCAATACCCGCACACCGCCACGAGACGCTTCAATCACGCCTGCGCGGCGCCAGAGCGACAGTGTCTTCGACACGGCTTCACGTGTGGCGCCAACAAACTCCGCCAGTTCGGATTGCGACAGCGGCAGGATTGACAGGTGTCTAGATCCGTCGAGCGTAAGATAGAGGATCTTGCGTGCCAAACGGGCGGACATGGGCAGAAAGACCTGTTCATTAAGTTGGCTGTTCATCCAGCGCATCCGCTGTCCGGCCAATTGGATCATATCAAGACCCAGATCGGGAGCTTTGCGGATCGCCCGGCGGACATCGGCGTTTCGGACCCCGCGCAACCGTGCCTGTTCCAGCGCGGTCACGGTTGCCGTCCGTGCCCCGGGATCAAAGAGCGCGATTTCCCCGAAGAGCGCGCCCGGGCGCATCACATCGAGCGAGAGCTTGCGCCCTTCCTGCGACAGAACGCTGAATTCCAACGCGCCAGATACAATCGCGTAGAGCGTATCGCCATCGTCTCCCTGTTCAAACAGCGTCTGACCCTCGGCAAGCGACACATCTGTCGCCACTGATTCGAGCAGGTCAAAGAGCTCTTGCGATGCGTGTGCGAGAAACCCGGCCTTGGGAAGTGTCACCCGTTCCATCCGGCACCTCTCGGTTCATATGGTCCGGCCAGGCCCAAGATCGTGTGACCACAACGGTTGCGTCCGCTGCGGATCAACAAGGGATGAATGCTGAGGTGGTGCCGAGGCGACCCGGTCGCCGGAAGCGCACGTTGGTGGGGGCATCTCAAAAGTCCGGACCACCCACATACACAGTTCGCAACATAATATGGCCGGACCGGTAAGGGTCCAACCCACTGTCTTGTTTCACTCGACCTCTCCCACAGAGTATCGGCAGGTTAGGCACCCCACTAAGGCATTGTCACGCGAAATCTCGCGTTAAGGTAGGCGTCTTTAAGCCGAAACGGTCAGTGTGTTTTCGTCGCGCCCGTCGATCATGGCCGTGATGATATCGCCTTCGGGCTGCGGTGTCGTGAAGGTGACGGGGCAAAACTGCTCCGTCCGTCCCATTGTCGGGCTTTCCATCAGAACACGGTGGGCCCGCCCCACCTGGCCCCTCAGGTGGCGGTCGATTTGCTGATGACCAAGGGCGCGCAACCGCACTGCACGTGCCTTGATCGTGCCGCCATCCACCGCTGGCATCCGCGCGGCGGGTGTGCCGGAGCGTGGTGAGTAGGGGAAAACATGCAGCCAGGTGAGGCCACAGGCGGTCACAAGCGTCTCGGAGCTGTGAAACATCTGGTCGGTTTCCGTTGGAAAACCTGCGATGATATCCGCCCCAAAGGTCATGTCCGGGCGCAGGCGACGTGCTTGTTGGGTAAAGCGGATTGCATCGTCCCGAAGGTGCCGCCGTTTCATGCGTTTGAGGATCATGTCGTCGCCGTGCTGAAGCGAGAGATGCAGATGCGGCATAAGCCGCGCCTCCGTCGCGATGGCCTGCATGAGATTTTCGTCCACCTCGATGCTGTCGATGGAGCTGATCCGAAGCCGGGGCAGGTCGGGCACCAGCCGCAGGATGCGCATGACCAGATCGCCGAGTTTTGGTGCGGCGGGCAGATCGGCACCCCAGCTGGTCAGGTCCACACCGGTCAGGACCACCTCATTATACCCCGCATCCACCAGCCGCTTGATCTGGTCCACGACCACGCCGGCAGGGACGGATCGCGAATTGCCACGGCCATAGGGAATGATGCAAAAGGTGCAGCGGTGGTCACAGCCATTTTGTACCTGAACATAGGCACGGCTGCGGGTGCCGAACCCGTCGATCAGGTGGCCCGCCGTTTCTGTCACCGACATGATGTCATCCACCTGCACGGCTTCTGTCGGGCCGATAAAATCGGTCGCCAGCGTCTGCCAGGCGGCTTTCTGCATCTTTTCGGTATTGCCGATGACAGCGTCGACCTCATCCATACCAGCAAAGGTCCCCGGCTCGGTCTGGGCTGCGCAACCAGTCACGATCAAGCGTGCGCTCGGGTGAGCGCGGCGTAGTTTGCGGATTTCCTGCCGCGCCTTTCGGACGGCTTCGCCGGTCACAGCACAGGTGTTGACGATGACCGCGTCTTTGAGACCGGCCTGTGCGACGAGCTCTTTCATCGCCTCGGTTTCATAGGCGTTCAAGCGACAGCCCATGGTGGAGAAAACCGGCGCCTTCACGACAAGGATGCCAGGAATTCCGGCGTCAACGTGCCATCGAAAACATGTGCTGTCGGGCCGGTCATCCAGACGCCGTCATCGCGCCAGTCCAGATCCAGCCGGCCGCCGTCAAGCGCGATCTCCACCTGTCGTCCGGTCAACCCTCGCCGGGCCGCCGCAACAGCTGTTGCACAGCTGGAAGACCCGGAGGCCAAGGTAATGCCCACGCCACGCTCCCACACGCGCATACGGATCCGGTCTGGCCCAGTGATCTCTGCGATCTGCACATTCGTGCGGTGTGGGAAGAGCGGATGGTGCTCGTACTGCGGGCCGAAGGTGTCGAGGTCGACGGCCATCACGTCCTCGACGAAGAAGGTGCAATGCGGGTTGCCCATCCCCGTTGCCACTGGCTTGCCCGCGATCGGCAGTGCCAGCGTGTCGACCTGCTGGGCGAGGGGGATCTGGTCCCAAGCGGTGTGTGGTGAGCCCATGTTGACGGACGTCAGTCCGTTGCCCGCATCCCGGGCGGAAAGCACGCCGCGCTCCGTCTTCAGCGTCAGATCGGATTGGCCTGTCTGATCCATCACATGCCGCGCGATGCAGCGTGTGGCATTGCCACAAGCCGCAGATGCAGACCCGTCCGCATTGTAGAACCGCAGTTCAAGCACACCTGATCTGTCCGACATCACCGCCAGTTGGTCAAAGCCTACACCGCGATGCCGGTCACCCAAGGCGCGCAGAAGGGACGGCTCCAAGGCGACGTCACCCCGCCGGGCATCGATGACGACGAAGTCATTTCCCAGCCCATGCATCTTCATGAAGGGCAAACCTGATGTGACGAATCCAGACATGCGCGCGATATAATCCGGTGCGGCAAAACTATCCAGTGTCTGCTCCGGGAAAGGGGTTTTTTGGGCTTGACCCTGACCCGCCATCTTTTTACTGACACAGACTGTGGGCCGTTAGCTCAGTTGGTAGAGCAACTGACTTTTAATCAGTGGGTCGCAGGTTCGAACCCTGCACGGCTCACCACTGAAATTAATTAAATTCAATGTCTTATGTGGGGCGCCGCGATTTGGCTGGCAGATTGAGTTTGCCTTGGGGGACATATGGGGGACAAATTGCCGATGTTGGTGGCGCTTTGACCTCTAATCAGGGCTCAGCTATTTCGTTGACAAGACTAGCGCGAGTCGTGTGATCAGAGGTCGCACCGTATGCCTCAGGCGACTTTCCAGTGGATCACCAACAGCCCACGGCCGTCATCACTGCACCTCACGGGCCAAGCACTCAGCCCGGTAGACGTAGTATCTTGCCCTCCCACGACAGTCACATCGCCGACACCGAAACCGCCTGACCAGGTTGACCAATGGCATAGACGGGTTGAACCGGAGGTAAAGCTGATATGGCGGTACCATGTACTTATGAGAGCAATCGGCGCAGATGACTTCAAGCACGTCCGCCGCTGTGAGATCACAAATCCTGACGTGGTGACCGAAGCCATAGACTTGAGAGATGAGCGGCATACGAGAGAGAACATAATAAGAACATGCGTTCCGAGTCTAGCTACTGATTTCGGGTTGCTCTGTCATTCGTTCACCCTCACCGATCAACAGCATCAGATCCGCAGAGATACCACCAAGCAAGCTGTAGGCCGCGTCAGGCGAGCCTGTGAGCCAAGTCTCGTAGGCGTCCGGCGGGAGTATCACCGGCATACGGGTGTGGTACTGAGCGGCGAAGCTGTTGGGGCTGGCCGTCATGATAGAAAAGACCATGGCGTCAATCTCTGTCTCGCCTAGTGTTCCCACCTGCCGTTTCCATATCCCCGCAAAGGCAAAGCCCTCTGCATCCCTCACGTTAGCCCAGTGGTAGGTGGCCGGGTTGCGGCCCGTGGCCTCTGCATACGCCGTCGCAGGGATCAGGCAGCGCCGTGTCTCGAAGCTATCACGCCATAGGGGTGCGGACCTCACCTTGTCGTCGCGTGTGTTGTTCCATGCCTGTGGCTTGAGCCATTTGCCGGTCTTCTTGGATTTGTTGGGAGTGAGGAAACCCCAAGAGCCGCGGACAAGCTCTCTGTCTCCATCATCGATCAGGACAATGGGAGCCTCATCCTTCGGCCATATCGACCGCATTGGCTCCAGGTTCCCGACCCTTGCCCGATCAGGCTGCACATCGAAAATATGGCGGACCGCGTCAAGCGGCATGGTCATTGAATAGAGATTACACACTGCGCCAAGGATAAGGCCGGAAGCAGTCTATGTGAAGGAGCGACCGCAAAGCGCTCCGAAGCAGAACACTAAGCAGAGTTCTTCAACGCCTAACCAGCCCCACCAACGTAGGGATTGTCCCAATTGCGGTTAAGGGCAATATAGCCGTCCAAGGTGCCTTGGTGGACCGTTAATTTATTGAACTAAAAGAAATAGATACATGAATTTGTTTGTAACTGCTGTCGGAGCACTTTTTGTCTTCTCGGTTGCTTCTTTGGCGTTTCCTAAGGACGCAACTGATACCGGGCTTCTGATCAGGTACCTAGGCATCCTATTTTTTCTCTTGATTCTTGCCTTAAGGTTGTTTGCCGGTGCTAAGCAGAGACAGTCACTGCCCTTTGCCTTGCTGCTTTTTGGTCAGGTTTACTACATTCTGATCAAAGGTTTCGCTAGCCTCTATGCAAAGACAGGCATCATAATCCATGATGCCCAATGGTTTGAGGTGGATCGGTTTGACTATGTTTACTTCGCCTTCATCACCATCACGTCTCTCGGTTATGGGGATGTAGCTCCGACGCCAGAATCCCGTCCGATTGTTGTTGTCAATGTGTGTGTTGGAGTAGTCATCAATGCCCTCTTCGTCTCTGTGCTGTTTAGAGCAATAACAGGAAGAGCACAGGGGAATGGCTAGAAAGCGCCTGCCGGAGAATGCACTAGGCTGCGCTCAGACACATAAGATGTTGCCGGGTGATCCGGGTGAGACGTTCTTTTGGAGTTGAGCATCGCTTGAAGTGTCTGTTGCGCGAAAGGCGCTTGATTGCCCGAAGTTCAACTAGGTAAGGTTTCGCTCCATGCTCGCCTTTATTCGCCCAACTGAGCGCTAGAAAGAGCGGAGCCGCTTGACCAGCAGTCTTCCACGTGTCGGCTCAATTTCTGAGTGAAGAGAGAACCTGCCCATCATGACTGACCCGCAAGATTAACAAGGGGTTAACCGATAGGTTTGTCCATCAAAACATAGACTCAGCACGGAATTTCGTATAGCTACTAAAGGAGGGGGTCACACCACTTGTGGCGGACCCCCTCTAGAAATCGCTGTCGAGCAACGCTTATGCACCACATATGTCCCACAAGAAGGACATGAAGTCAACGTTCGATGGCCCTTAAAATAGGTTATAAAGGTGACTATCGATCAGTACTGGGCAAAGCTCAAACATCATGGCTTCACACCTTTTAGGATGCGCGAGAACTACGCAATTCTCACCGGGCCGGAAGGTGAAAAGGTCGGAATACCAACTCCAGATCAACTTACTTCAGAACAACGTCTCGAGGAAATTAGCCACTTCCTGAAGACGCATATTCTCTGTTAGCAAGCTCGAGCTACAGCAGTTTTTGGAACGACCACCCACGGTGATACTGCAGAGTTATGTTTCTCTTCCGTCTCAAGCACGACTACGTTCTCGCCTTGCGCTTCGAACAGGTCCGCAATCATCTCTTTGACCGCTAGCTGCAGTTCTTCGATTGACTTCGCTGCTGCGTGGATACCCACCAGATCAGTACTGGTTGCCCGAAACAGACCTGATTGTGTTGCTTCAATCCGGATATTTACGATTTTCGCCCGATTGTCCATTTGGTGCTTTCCCGTGGCAGCATTTCTGCTGTCCCCATAACGCCCCCAAGCATCTGGGAATTCCTTAAAGATATGGCTTTTGAACGCTAGTTGGCAATAGGTAAGTTAATATTACCTTAAAGCGCGCGGAAGTGTGCTGCACGTTCTCCATGACAAATTTACTGTCAAAACGCTTTGCGACACTACGTCACTGATGGATACCACCTGCACCCACTTTGGTCCCAAGCGACCTCGCTTACCGGATCAAAGCGCACGAAGGCTTGAGATTGAGGGTCGAGAAGGTTGGCAATCAACGGACAGCTGGTGACTTCGCCACCCCGAATGGCGGTTCCGCCGGAAGCGAACTGACATCAAACCACTTGAAGCCTGTGTTCGAGCGCTTCGGCTGCCTGCTACGACTAATGTAACGTCAAGACGAAGAAGCCACTACCAACGGCGGCTCTTTGGGAAAGCTGGTGATGTCGAACCACCTGAACGCCGTCCCATCGTCGTTCTTCCGGTCTCCGTAGCGGATCGTCTGCCCATTGGTCGCCTGCCGGATCAACGCGGCGCGGAAGGCTCGCAGGTCCAATATCCACCACCTGTCCAGCCCGCCACAGGGGTCGGCATGGCCATAAAACATCCAGTCGGCATATCCGTTGACGATTTTCGAAAGCTCAGTCTCCCCGCCGTTCGGCACTTCGGTTCTCACTGTGAAGTGGTTCGGAAAGCGCTCGGCATAGCCTGGGCGGCGCACGCGGGCGGCGATGCGCATATCCTTGGCTCCGAACATCAGTAGGTCTGTGGCCTCGTGCCAGTCCAGCACATCAGGGGCGTTGTGGAGGAGATGCGCGCCCACGATGCGCTGGATCTGGGGGAGGTACTGATCGGACCAAATGCGGTTTCGGACATAGATGTTCATATTTGAAATGGCCCGAAATGCGGGCGCTGCTTTGTGGAAATAATCTTAGGGTAATCTCAGGGTTCGTCGTATTCAAAATACTCAGGGTTCAACGTGAACACTTCGACACCGCGTGCCATTAGCGCTTCAATATGACGCTCTGCCTGGTGGCGTTTAGTGCCGAGGGCGGTTTCCGTTGCCAGGATCAGCTTATCGCCAGGCCGTAGGAACCTGTTGCTCAACTTGCTGTAGGATGAACGGTGTTGAATGTGCCCAGTTGGTTCATCTGCAAAGACATGCTGAGCCCCCATGAAGTAGAGCTTGCGGGCCTCGCTTGCTGCCTGATCCACAGTGCGGGCGACGAGATAGCCGTAGACCACCCCGCCGCCTTCACGGAAAGCCTCAGGGGTACATGCTCCGCAGGTCATGCCGAACCTGGATGGTAGTGAACCTGACGCATGAATTCCGCATCGTCCAAGCCATGTCCAATGGCGGCTTGTAGCGAAGCCAGAACCGCTTTCGGTTGGGCCAATTCATCGACCCTGTTCTCAAGCTGTTGAAGGGCCAGGGTCAAGGCCCTTACCTGCCTGATAGAATCGAGGACCTGCCGATAACAGGCCATCTCCGCTTCGCAAAACCTCATTCCATGCGCTTTCCAGCCATGAGCCATGCCCCGTGGCGCAGGTTGGCCAGCATCTTGTTGTTTGGGTTCTCCATCTCGCGCTCCCAGTCGGCTGTGCCTGCGATTGAGGACGGGCCAAAGTCTTTCCAGCACAGATCAGCCAGTGCAGCTACGCCCTCGGCAGTGCGTGGCACATAATTGATCGCCTCTTCGCAGACTTGATAGTAAGCATCGTCTACATCCACATAAGCCGGACTATTGGGAAGATGAGCCCTTTTATCAATGCACCGTTTCAGCTCTTCGCGGCGGTCCCGCAGGCGAACCAGAGGGTCAATCTCGGCAAGGATTTCTGTCATCTCTTCTTGCAGGATGGCCAGCGTTTCAGCCGTTAACTCACCTCGGAGTAGGCACGATACCTTGCGCAGTGCGTCAATTGGGTTGTCTGGGCAAAGTGCGCGTAGCTTCTGCTCGGCCAGCTCAACGCCGTTTGTGGATGGGTGAGCGTCAAAAAAGCTCTCGAAGTCCGGCTTGCCCTCTGAATCAGCCTTATCTCGCGCAACCCTGGCCTGATCTCGCTTGTGTCGCGCAAATTCTATTTCGGTAACCGCCGCCAAGATGCTGCCAGAGGTGGGCATTTGGTCCAGTTGGGGCGTGTGCCGCTGCTGGGGACCAGTTCCGCTAATAAGCCAGTCCAACGAAAGGTTGGCTTTCTTTGCAAACTCAAAGAGGCTTTTGGAAACCTGGCCGTTGGCGGTCATTATATTCTCGGGAACGTCCACTCCCGCTGCGTCACAGTGAGCAGAAATTCGGGCCTTGATGGCGTCGGCGTCAATAACCGGTGTTTGGATTGTCATGATCAATTCTTCCCTTATGAGGCGGGGATCTGCGCCGCCTTGTTCGTGTTTGAGTAGTTCGTTCAGTGCCGGAACTCATAGACATATCCGTCCACGGCGATCCGGCTGATGGTTGCGAGGTTCACAGAGCGCGGCGCCCGCGCTTCAGCATCCCAGACAGGCATGAGGTGCGGATGACACTCTGCACGCGTCTGAGCGGCTCTACGGGCGCTCTCTGAGGCTTTGTCTCCCTTGAGGTGATGCTTAAGCGTAGCGGGCTGGATGCGCATCTGGCGCTCGCTGCCGTCCTTCTTGGTGAAGGTGACGGATACGAAGCGGCCACGGGCTGCGGCAATCATCTTGCGCTTTGCTTCCATCTCGGCGTGGGCCTGTTCATCTGCTTCACGCTGGCGGGCCGCATGATAGGCGGTGCGCAGGTCTGCCAGTTGGTCGATGCCCTTGTGGCCCAGGGTGGTGCGGTTTTCGAGGTTCTGGATGTCTGCGCAGATGGTAGCCGATGGGCGCAGCGCTTGAGCGGCGCGTTTCGCAGCAATAGCGGCTCGGCGCTTCATCTCAGCCCATGCTTTGCGGAGCGCGTCCCGGAACAGATTGCGAAGCTGTGATGACGGCAGACGGCGGGACCACAGCTCTTGCCGGGCGATGCTCCAAGCGAAGGTGAAGACTTCCGAGCGGTCTAGATGCGTTGTTGCCGTTATCATGCGTTGCCTCCAATCATGCTACATGCTAGATGTAGGGTACAACACAAGGCATGTCAACACTGGGCATGTATAAAAATACATCTGAGGTGTAGTTTGCGCGCGTTGACCCAAGAAGACTGCAAAGCAGCAAGAGCATACTTGAACTTGAAAGCTGGTGATCTGGCCGAGATTTCTGGAGTATCAATCGACACACTGCGAAGCTTCGAGAGTGGGCGCAGCAAGACCCTATCCGCCTCAAATCAGGCGGCCATCGTGCACGCTCTTGAATCTCGGGGCGTTCAGTTCTTGGACACTGGTGAAATTGCCACGGGACCTGGCGTCACGCTTAAAAAACCTACCGACTAGTGCGAATCATACAGCGGTTCCTGACTGTTTGTTCTGACTAGACCTTGGACCGCACATTCGGTCGCCTGTTTGGCAAATTTTAAGACAATCGCCTCTAACACGAAGCCAATCCGGATGGTGGAGGAAACCTGCGATGAAAAACGCAACACTGGCTGTGACCTTGGCATCGATTTCATTTGCCGAACAGTCTGCTGCCCACCACTGCGGCTTGTACGAGTACAAAGCTAAGATTGTCCGGGTCTATGATGGTGATACCGTCTGGGCCGACATCGACCTTGGCTTTAACGTCACGCTGAACAATGAACCGCTGCGCCTTCATCGCATTGACACGCCAGAAGTGCGTGGCGAAGAGAAGGAGCGGGGGTTGCAAATCCGGGATCTACTTGCCGCCCGCATCCTCGATCAGGAGGTCATCTGCGCGGTCTGCAGACTCCCTGCTGTTCGGCAATGTCGTTATTCGTTTTTCGCAGCCCATGGCGTCTTCAGTGCTCATGTGGCGGGGTACGATCACCCTGCGGCTGCAAATCGCAAGGGGTCATTCGCGCGTGCCTCACGCCGCAAGCCTGCGATATTCTTTGCAAGCCACTCTGAGCCATCTTGTCTGGAGGCGAAGCCACTTTGAATGGTTTCGTCGGTGTGGGTGTCCTGCACCTTCCAGGTTCGGCCGTGAGGTACGACCTTGAAGTCACCGTCCTCGCCAGTAAAGGCGCTGGCAATCTCGACAACCTGCAGGGGGTAAACTTCAACGCCGGTGGAAGCCCAACCTGTAACAAGCAGCATGGCCCAGTATGATCCATCCTCTGCGAACACTTCAATTCGGTGACCCTCGCGCAGTGCTCGGCGAACCTTCTGCCAGTATGCCGGATTTTTGATCTGATCGAGGGTGACACCGGTCTTGGGGCGGTGGTGGTGCGCGACCATTGATAGGTCTTGCGTCAATAGCTCATTGGGTCCGATTGATTTCTGAATTCCCATTTTCTTAGGCTCCGTTGTTTGTGTTTTGCAAGATTTCTGGAAGCGGTTGGCTGCCTGGGTCAATCCAAAGCCGAGCCCTCGAAACACCCTCGTTGAACTCTCCGATTGTCACATCAGGATGGTTTTGGCTGAGCCAGTAGAACGCATCTTCGAAGGCCTCGCCCGCCGTCACGGCTCGGGATTTGGTGGTGTCCGCTCGCTTCGAAAATGACTCACGGCACCTGGCCTCCACGAGGCTCGCAGCATCGGTTGCGTCACCGGCAGGCCACTCAGCCAGCTCTTTCTGGTTTTGCTCTCTGGTGGATTGGTTTTTCATTCCTTGCCCTCTTCCTTTATGGTCATCGCTTTGCTGAAAATGTGAGCTATCGCTCGTGCAATATCCATCTGAGCTTCCGTACGTCTTTCGGGTGGAGTTATGTCGTCAATCTCGCGTCTATCAGCCAGCCCAAGGTCGCGGGAGATAAGCCCCGCGTTCAGAAGCCCAGCCGCCGCGCCCTCAAATTTCTGGGTGTAGATCACGTCCTCGACCCGATTCATGACCTCTTTCAGGTCAGGCCTGTCCTCGCGCCACGTCCGCCACGTCTCGAAGCTGATGCCGATGAAGAGGCACATCCCCTTAAGCGTGAATGCTCGCATCTGTGCGACTGGTTCATGCTTGGCTTTGCCTTGGTAGCTCACCAGTGTATCGGCATAGAGCGGGTTTTCGCTGGCCCATTCGAAGTAGTCGCAGCACGCGGTCCAAAGCGGCTCCGGGCTGTCATATATCGGAGCGCGCCCATGGCTGCTCCTCTCTTTCCATATAGCCGTGCCAGGAACAAACCGCCCATCGTCGCCTCTGTCTTGCCCGTGTTCGCTCATATAGCCTCTTTTTGAGGTATTATGTTACCCCATTCACGGGGGATTAACTACCTATTTTTCTGTGTTTCTGAGAAGGCAGCACACTTTCAGCGGAAGGTTTCAGCGAGTTGCGCCATGCTCTTCTTGGTGATCCGCTTCATTCCCCTTCCTCCCACTGTCTGGTCCTGCCGTTCCAAACTCGACCATCCGGGCCGTGCTTTTCCCACTCTGATAGAGCGCGCCAGTCCGCCAGCGAAACAACCTTGCCGGACCAGGTTTTGGGCCGACCACCCACGGTGTATCCATGCCTGCAATCGTCTCGCGGCTTCTCGGGGGAATTCTCTACCCCTACCTGACAATTAGACAGAACCCGACAAAATACACGCTCCAGTTGCTGATCTGCGCATTCCGCAACCTCAGACGGGGTTTTGTCAGGTATTGTCATACTGTCAGGTGGGGTATGGAGTTCTTTGTCTGCACTCTCCGCAAGAGATAACCAACGGCTCATTTCATGCCCTCCAATCTCGGGTTAACCGCGTATATTTTCGATGGACGGCCCGGCCCGGCTGGCTGTTGAATTGCGCTGATCCATGCCGCACTTTCTAACGCTGCAAATGCAGGTCCGATTTCTTTAGCGGATTGCAGGCCCACCAACCCCCGGCGCTGAATGTCTCGGGTACTGACTTGGCGCAGACCCTCCCTTTGAATGATTTCAGCAACGCGGCTCGCGGCACGAAGCTCTTGGGGCTGCGATGCTGCGCCATATGCTCTGTATGCGTGCCTACGGAGGTGCTCGCCAACATAATGACAGGCTCGCCCCATATGCGCTGCGCTGATGGATGTGACAGGCTCTTCACCAACCGCAACGCTATCCATAAGGGCAAGAACTGTTGCCACCCTCACAGACAGGCCGGGGAGTTTGCCGACATGGCTTTTCATCAACCCCGAGGCTTCTGCCTCCCATGCGGCACATTGCAGCCTGAATTCATGCAGAGCCACTTGGGCAGGTTCTTGAAGATGCAGAAAGAAGGGCCGCTTATTGCCTTGATCGTCAACGGCGGGTTCAAGCGCTCGCAACCGTTCCATAGCCGCCAGTACCTTCGCGGTGTCCAGAGTGGCCGCAGGGCGGCGCATGGGCGCGGGTTCAGGGAATACGACCATGAAGCGGGCGAGCAATCCATCATCATCACTCCGCACCAAGAGGCTATCAAGCTTGTCCGGTTGCGTGCCGCCTAGGATGGAAACTGACAGGTGGTCGACAATGATCGGCTCTGGGGAGTTCTTGCGGTCTACTGAGTAGGAGCGCCCCCCAAAGGCCTCAAGCCAGAACGGGCGGTCACCGCCGCCGCTGTAGCGATCCATGCTGCCAAGCCACCCTGACAGCTCGTCACGAGATAAAAGCAGACCGCGCCACCCATCCCGCAGCAACTCCCCCACCTTCTCTGTGGTGGCGTCAGTGATGCGCACACGGCCCCTGACGGGGGGTGCGCCCGCGTCAGCCTCTGCGGGCTTCATCCGTGGCGTATCTCCGTCCTGAATTGCCACTTTGGCGTCAGCCTTCCATTTGGACAGAATAAGCTTTGCAACCTCGTCCTTATCGCTCCATTCCTGCCGTTCTGTCTGATATTGAGCGCCCAGGGCGTTGTCGATTTCTCGGATCGGATCTAAGACAGCATCCAGCGCAGGACTCTTCCCGGAAGATGGATCACCAACCAACATACCCCAGATCACGGGTGGCTCTTTCCATCCATCCCACGGCACCGTCCATCGGGTGTTGCCAACGATTGCGCTGGCAGATGAAAGTAAAGCCAGGGCCACGAAATCAACGGGCGCGCTCTTCACCTCTGCCGCGTCCTTGATCCAAGAGGCCCAAGGCCCGAACACGGTGTCAAAGTCACTCTCTGACATTTCAGGCGCAGGTGGCCTCTCCGGGCATATAATTGTCACGTCCGGCGCAGGCCATTCCTGTGTTGGGTCAAAGGGTCGGATCTCTGCACTTGCCAAACTCATGCCGCAACCCCGCTTTGCAGAACATCGCTCCAATCTTGCCCATCGGGCGCATGAAGGAATGAGACTTCCCAGCCACACGCGTATGCCCTTTTCCCGAGTGCATCGCCTGCGTCACGGCCAGCCTTGTCGCCGTCCGTGGCTATCAGTAGCTCGCCCGGCTGTGTGGGCAGAGAAAGCCCCCGCATCCCTGAGGTGGATAGGGTCGCACAGACTGCGAGGGGTCCGTTCAGAAGTCCGCTAAGCAGGCTAAGGCCAGTCTCTATGCCCTCGCACGCCACTAACGCCCCCGCGCCCGCGGACAGGCGCACAGCGCCGCCCTGACACGGCCCCAACATCATCTTGGCAGACCTTTCCAGCCTTTGGCCCTTCTTGGTGAAGAAGGTGCGGTGTATGCCGCCGGTCGGTGACACATCAGCAACCATCGCGGAGCAAAAGCTGGAGCTCGGCCCGTGGTAAGCATCCGGGAGCCACCTGAGAGTGGGAGGCAGGGAACACGCGATGCCCCTTCCTCTCAAATAGACCTCCCCCTTGGTGCCCTCTATTGGCTGCGCGTGTTCCCAAATGGATCTAGCACGAGCCTTGATCTTCTCAGCTTGTTCTATCCGCTCTCGTTCCGCTGCAGCCAATGCCAGCCGGTCAATCTCTACATGGCCTGGAGTGATGCCTGCAGCCGTGAGAATGTCTCGAAACTCGCAATGGTTCTTCTTGCAGTTCATGAGAAGGGTTTCGCCTTTAACTGTGATACTCAAGGCGTTTTGATCCTTTCGGCGTTGTGGCTGGCAGACAGGACAGGGCGCTGTGCCGTAGTGCTGGCGCCACTTTCCCCCAAGGTCTCGGGTTAATTTGGCCGGGTCGATATTGTGGGTCATGCTGCACCCCCAAAGTAGAGATTTGCTATGATCCTCGCCTGCCCAGGGGTCAGTCCGTGCTGCCGGCGGATACGGCGCTCCTGGCGCTCGCGTGTGGTTTGAGAAGACACCCTCATGTGCTCGGCTCCTCTCGAACATCGCATGCCAGCCGATAGAACTTGCGACCCTCCGGTGTCGTCTCAGTTTCTATGGGCACTTGGTAGTCGCGGCGCAGGACACACACGGCGTCACTCAAGCGGACAGGAGAGGCGCAATAGACTGGTCCCTTGCGGAGCGTGTCCATCATGTCTCGCAAGCGCTTCGACAGAACAATCTCTGTCTCTCCCTCAATGCGATAGCGCTGCTTGTCGCGGTTGCCAGACATGTCGCACAAGGACATGATCCAGTTTGGTTTCGGTTGCCTAGGTTGGCTGCTCATTTTGCCAGATCTTTTCTGAGTTGAAAGGACGGGCCGCAGACGGTACATTCGAATAGCCTAAACGAATGAGCCCTCACTGCGGACACTGTCCGAGTGGGGGTTTTGTTTATGCGGCTTGGCTTATCTTCGCGTCGATGTAACGGTTCAGCTCGTCAAACTCGATGCGTGTCGATCCGCCCATCTTGACGAACTTGAGGTTGCCTGCCTTCCACTCTTTGTAGAGGGTCGCGCGGCTTTCCTGAGAGTAGGCGACTGCCTGCGGGACGGTCATCAAGCGAGGCGCTGTGCTGCCGAATGTCTCCATGTGTGTCACTCCATACTGTGTTGTCGATGGAGAAAAGATGCCTGACCGGGCGAAACCTCGTAAGCGGCCAAACTCTATGAAAACCGTCAGCTAGTTTTGTCACTCAGCGCATTCCGAACATAGCGCCTACGACCCTCATTCCCGACCGTCTGAGGAGGGAAAACAAGACCTGGAAACTGGCGCTCAAGCTCTTTCAATGTTCGCAAGAACAAACCATTCTCATTCTTACTCACCGGCAAACCGTGACTTAGAAGCGCTTTGGAGAGATCCTTAATGAAATCGTGATAGTGCTTGGAAAGTGGGACTTCACTGTACTGTTCATCCAACGCCCCTGCCAGAAACTCCAAGAGAACTTGCAAGTTGTACGACGCATCTCCATCAAAGGTTTCTGGCGAGGTCGGTGCGTCTTTACGAGCGGAGATTTCCCAGTTTCGCAGCCATACTCTAAGGTGGTATTGGCCACCTCCCGCAAGCTTCATATCATTCAGCGCGCTAGCCAGTTTGCGTGCGAGATTCTGAACTTTGGCTGCAGACTGGAAGAGTTCTGAATCTCTCTCTAAGACATGCAAACCCACTGCAGATTTGAAGTCGTGCCTTGCGCAAGTGCTTATCAGGTCGGTTACTAGTGCTTCTGAAAGTGGCTGAGACCCGCCTATCTCCGCAATGGCTTGACGATCAATACGACCACGAATGTTTCGCCCTTCTCCACCGGAACCTTTGAGTGCCCTTGCGTTCTTACGCCCCCGGGTTTGCATCAATTCACGTTCCCAAGCGCCACAACCCTTGCGGCCTTGCCAGTCACCATCTCCGCCCACCGATCCAGCGCGGCAGCGCGTTGAGGAAGCATCAGCGCCTTGTTGTAGACCCTAGCAACAGCACTTGGAGCGGACCCACTGGCGACGTGGTTGAGCACTCGGTCTGCCACGCTCTCAGGCACGCCAGACTCCGCCATTGCTGTTGAAAAGCCAGTCCTCAAGTCATGCAGCGTCCAATGTTCGAACTCATCGCCAAGGAGATTATCAAGGCGCCTCTTGGCTTTACTGACGCCGGATAGCGGCGTGGTTTCGGTTGTCGTGAACAGTAGGGCGTCGGGACCAGCATCTTTGTCCAGTTTGGCTATGAGTGCCTTAACCTCGTCCAGTGCTGGCGCAGACAGATGTGTGATGTGTGGCTTCCCGTTCTTGGTCTTCGATCCGGGTATAACTATTTGTGCCTTGGTCAAATCAATTTCTGACCTCACTAGCCCCAGTATCTCGCTTCGGCGCTGAAGTGTGAAAACCAGCAAACGAATGAATGGCCCCCAAAGCTTACCGAGCTCAAAGCTGGTTTGGTATATCTGCCTGACCTCCGCAATCGTCGGTGTCCGTTCCCGGGCCTCCTCCAATCCTGCCTTGATCAGCCCTGCACCTTCGTCCGTTTCGGTGTAGCCGCGCCGCCAAGCCCACTTGGAGAAAGCAGAGAGTGCGGCTTTGATCCGGTTGGCAAATGGTATCTTTCCTTCCTGCGCTTTCGCGTCGATGGGAGCCTGCATGTCCTTCCGTGTGAGGTCGTCAATTGCTTTGGTGAGATGATCGGCAAGGGCTGTTTCGAGCTGGCGTTTTCGCTCGTCGCCGCGACGAAGGTTTGAAAGATGTAACTCGTCGTAGACGTCGATGGCCTGCTGCACAGTCACCTGAGACACTTTTGCCAGCTTATGCGCCGCGGCAATCGCTACCCGGTCAATGCCTTTGGCTGCTTCCGCCTCAATCTCCAGGGCCATGCTACGGGCTTCTGATAGGCCAATCGCGGGGTAGGCACCCAGCGTGTGCCGCCTTTTGGTTCCACCCTTCACCCGTCGCTCGTACAGCCAAGACATTCGTCCGGTATATGAGACCCGCAGCCGCAGTCCCGGTCGCTTGCTATCCGAGTATTCGGTTCGCCCCTCGTCGGGTGTGTTCTTCTTGATGCTCGCAAGTCGGCGCTCGGTCAGTTCTTCGGGCAAGGATCACATCCCAATTTTGTCCCCCCCGCAGCTGTGGGGGACTCATGGGGGACATCTTGCACTGGATTTGGGTGGACGTCCATGGATGATGTGAGACGGATCAGAGTAGGGCTTTTCTTCCAATTGTCATTGATACAGTGCAGTTTTTCTGCCCATCCGGATACATCTGTGGACATCCGGAGACTTCCGTGGACGAAACCGGGAAAACTGTCTGATTTTGACTTTTAATCAGTGGGTCGCAGGTTCGAACCCTGCACGGCTCACCACTGTTTACCCTGTAAGATGACATGTGGTTTGTCTCTTTTGACAAGAGTTCATCGCTTTTTCAGCTTTTCCAGACCGTTGTAGATGGTGCGTACTGAACCTACGCTGAAGCAGAGCAAGCACTGTCGAGTTTCTGTTTGAGATGTCTCCTTCAGTCCGCGTTGCTTTTGGCGGAGATACGAGGCGGGACAGTGAATGGCGCATTGGTACACAGCAGACCCTCACTTTGGGCATGAGAACGTGATCGAGTTCTGCCAGCGTCCCTTCGCAAACACGGAACAAATGGATCAAGTGCTGCTAACCAACCTTCGTGATCGTGTGAGTCACGAAGACGACCTCTGGATCGTTGGTGACTTCGCATTCGGACCTAGAGCAAAAGACCGGCGCTATCTTGATGAGATTTTTGGACAATTGCCTGGTGCGAGGAGACACTTGGTTGTCGGCAACCATGATCTGCGGCCAACTTTGGATCTGC
Source organism: uncultured Roseobacter sp. (assembly GCF_947496515.1). Taxonomy (GTDB): domain Bacteria; phylum Pseudomonadota; class Alphaproteobacteria; order Rhodobacterales; family Rhodobacteraceae; genus Roseobacter. Next base: position 71,127 of record NZ_CANMDB010000015.1, read on the forward strand.
CGTGGGACAATGTTGGACCGCTAGTGGAGTTGCGAGACGGACCGATGAACCAGCTAAACACGCTCTGCCACTATCCGATGATCACCTGGAACCACGCAAGACGAAGCGCTCTTCAACTCTTTGGGCATGTCCATAACAATTGGCTGGGTTCGCGAAACTCAGTGAATGTCGGTGTGGACGTCTGGGATTTTGCCCCGATTCGTTTTGAAGAAGTTGAGAGCCGTAGCAAAACACTGGCCCCAAACCTGCATTGGCAGGACGTAGAGCCTAAATAGTAGAGCGAGGAGCGAAAGTTCGCCGCAAGCGCACTATGAATTCAAGCAATCTGATGACAACGGACATTCAGAGAGTATCGAAGCCATGACACAGAAACGAAACTACAAGAGAAGCTTTGAAAACTGATTGCTTGGACTGTTGTTGCGGCAGTCGATCGGCCCTTTCCTGACCTAGAATGGATATCGGCACTCATTTGTCTGCTTGGCCAAAAACAAGATGCTTTGGCACTTCATCCGGTCAGATACGACCTTTTTGGCGGCAACGTTGGTATGCTAGTTATACTGCGCCGCGATTGCCGTCGAGCCAGATCCTGAATTGCGGTCTGATGACTTCATCTCGCGGCTCATCCATGCAGCAGCCAATGAATTCTGTATTCTGATTGAGATCGTTATCGGTGCCATCGAAATATGCATCCGTCGCGACGAAACCATCTTGGGCAAACAACACTTCGTAGCGGAGTTCCTGCGTCGCACAGGTTGTGCAAACGACCTGAACCCCTTTGTTCGCACAAACTTCAGAGCCATTGATCCTAAGGTCCTGTTGCCGGGCCAAATGACGCCTCTTCATTGGGTGCGCCAAAGCAGCGGGACCGAAAGAAATGATGCGCTTGAGGTTATCTGTCGCGCCATTTCCAGGCGAACCCGCGCACTCGATCGTCAGCAGGATCGCCGCTCGCAACGGTGCCAGTTTCGCTCAAGATTTCTGTGCCGACATGAATTTATCCTGGAAAGCGATCACGAGCGGCGATCAAGCCGAGCTCACAGACATGGCGTTCTTAGCTGGGCTTTCGATCCGCGAATTGGGTTCGTCTTCCGTCCGCACTTCTGACCACCACAACTACGATTTGAACGGCGAACATCTGACGGCAAAGACGCTTGATAGAGGTGTGTTGAAAGTCTGTCCGCAATGTTTGCTGGAAGACATGGATGCCAGCGGACCGCTCTCACGCCATTGTCGCGTCGAATGGTTGCTCAATCACTATCAGGTTTGTCACATTCACGGAGCCTTGATGCTCACTTTGCCGAAAGCGGAGTATCCGAGATGTAAGAACGACTTTTATCAACGCATCAAGGATCACTGGAAGCAAATTGTTGCCGCGGCTGGGTCGAGAAACGCTGAAAGCTACAACCTACGCTGGCCTGTCTATTTGGCAAACCGGATCAGAGGTCGCGCAACAGATACATGGTGCGATCAATTTGATTTGGATATCACCTGTCGCTTCGCTCTATGTCTCGGCACGGTTCTGCGGTTTGGGTCGCAGGTTAACCCGTCAGAACTAAGCGGCGAGGAGATGGCTGTAGTGCTCGCCGAGGCATTTGAGGTATTTTCCGTTGAGGCCAATGCGGTTAGAGCCGCTTTTCGCGGAGTTCGGAAAAGGTCTGTTAGTCTAAATCCCGGATTTTACACCGACTTTGGCGCACTTGCGCGGTGGCTGGCACGCATTGATCATCTTGACTCCAAGTTTGTCGAATTGCTCGATTTGGCGGCGGAACATTTGGGTATCTCGAGGCCATCCCTTCAACGACTAGCGCAATCGAAAATGCTGACACCTCGTTTCGATCTCCCAAGTATGGCCCCTGTCTACCACCCAGAAGACATGAGCGACTTCGAGAATTCTGTGTTTACGCACGCTCGTATTCTTTCGCAGATTCCGACAGGTCACATACCTATCTTCAAGCTTTGCACACATGCGAAATGCTATTTCGAAGAAATCATTGAAGTCGCCAGCGCCGGGAGGCTTTTGTCGCTGTGTCGTTTGCCTTGCGCGCAAGGCATCAAAGACTGTTTCGCCGATCTCGAAGACTTGCGTGATCAGCTTCAGGAGCCAGCTCACGATGGTCACACAAAGCAAGAGGTAAAGCGCCTTCTACGTGTCAATGATCCAACTGTGACACTGCCAGTGAAACGCGCGTTGTTGCGGTCAAGCATGGTGAGGCATCCGCGATCTCGTCGGCCGATGGCTCTGATCAGCTCTGAAGCCTTATCCGAGTTTCTAGGTGTACATGCGACTTTGGGCATGATGGCTCACGCTGCGCGAACACAGGCAAAACATGTCGCCACCAAGCTCGAAAAGTCTGGGATTGAACCGCTGCCGCTTGGTGACCGGTTCAGCAAGATTTATCTGCGTACGCCGGACTTGGAGCATCTGTTTCAACCTGGTGAGATTGGATCTCAACAACATGACTGCGGAAAACCAACCGATCACACCCCGGGAGTGAGGACGTAAATGAAAAATGATATCAGCGATGAGGCTCTTGCAAGCGACATGGACGCTCAGTTGAAAATAATCAGAGACGCCTATGCCAGTCGAAATCAGGATGAAATCGAACAGGCACTCAACCGTGTTTCGCGGGTGCGGCGCATGAAGGCGAAGGGGCTCTACGATCTCTACCGCGACTTATCCCAAGATGGTCACTCTGATGGCCAGGTCTAGGTCCTTTTGTGTGATGCCCGTGCGCTGCCGACACTGTTCCTGACGGGAAAACCAGTTTATGCCTATGGTTGTATTGAAGAATTACTCTGTGTCGATTTGCCGAGAGGTGTGATCGGTCAGATTGGTCAAAGGCAATGAAGCGTGATCTGGAAAAGTCTCTAATCTATTGGCGGGCGTCGCTCGCTGATGGTGCATTGGGACGAGGACGTTTCAAACAGCGCGATCGCAAAGACTTCATTGAGCTGTCCAAAGAGGTTCTGGCCAATGGTATTTTGCCGAAAAACCAGGTTGCGAAGGTTTTCGAAGGACAGAAGCCAGACATCAAAACCATGCCCGTCCAACTCTGGCCCATGGTAACAGCTCGAAAGGTGTCGCACGGCGCGACGATCCTCAGCGGATATCCCGAACTCGTCGCACCGGTCGTCACTGAGGCCATGGTTGACCGTGACGGCAATATCAGACCTTCACGGAACGTCATTGCGCGAGATCTGCTCAAACCGCTCCCAAATGACGAATTCTCGTTGGGCAACCTAGATGACTTCGACGCCTTTCTGGCTGCGTCGCCCTTTTCACCTGATGAGAATTCGCCCATCTGGGCGCAATACCTTGAACACTGCCGTGCCATGCTAGACGCAGTGTCGCCAGGATGGCCGGCAGGCGACGACAACTACGTCTCTGCCCGTGTGGGTTTCATGGAAGTGGCCAGTGACGCAGCCGCCACCATCGCGCAAATTATCGGCCTTTATGACGCGCTCATAGACGACCCGCCTGAGGCACCTCTGCTCAAACGAACGGCGGCCCCCTCACAAACCACTAAGGAACTTTCGCCTGATGTCGAGGCGGCACTGGCAAATCGTCTTGGGCATGCCAGCGATGCATTTCCATTGGCGGATCATCAGCGTCAGGTCTTGTCGTATGTCGCCACCGGTAAGACCGGTGATGTGGTGGCCGTAAATGGCCCGCCAGGGACCGGCAAGACGACTCTACTTCTATCCGTGATCGCCGATGCGTGGGTACGCGCGGCACTCCTTGGAGCGGAGCCACCCGTCATTGTTGCGGCCTCGACCAACAATCAGGCCGTCACAAACATCATCGACGCCTTTGGAAAGGACTTCGCGGAAGGCGATGGGCCTTTTGCGGGTCGCTGGTTACCTGATCTGAAGAGCTATGGGCTGTACCTGCCGTCCAAGACCAAAGAGGCAGAGGCGGCGCGGACCTACCAAACCGAGCGGTTCTTTGAGGAGCTCGAGAGCTACGACTACCTTGCAAAGGCGAAAGCAGCATTTTTGAAGGCTGGGCGAGCGGCATTTCCGGACAACGCCGATGCAAATCCAGAGGAGATCGTAGCCGCGCTTCACCAACGGATTGTTCAAGACATTGGAAAGCTGTCCGTTACGGACAAGGCACGCACAAGGGTGATGACTGCGACAGCCAGGGTCCACGAATTGCTGGGAGACGATCCTGCGTCTGCGGTGCTGGAGCTTGAGAACAGCGCATCGGAGAGCTGCGCCAATCAGGAACGCCATGCGTCATGGGAATCCGGATGGACGAAACATCAGGCGGATGAATCCTTTTGGCTGTCGTTGTTGAGTTTTCTTCCGGCAGTCGCCCGCAAGCGATTGGCAAAAGCACGCGCAGCTTTGGATGACATTGGCTGCACCAACGATACTGTTGGCTTGGGCTCTGTGTCGGAGATTGCTCCGATGCTTCAAGACGGACTCAGATCGGCGACGGCTGCGGCAAAGACAGCTGAGACGGCATACCGAACAGCGCAAACCGCAACTAAGGATTTGAATGAGGTTGAGCAGGAGTGGACCCAGGCGGTGGAAGACTTGGGTGCGCCAAACGTTTCCGCATCCGATACACTAGAGCTTGATAGGTTCGCTGACTGCAACGTGCGGTTTCATCTTTTTCAACTGGCCTGCCATTATTGGGAGGGGCGCTGGCTGCTCGAAATGGAAGAGGACCTTGACGACATCGTTGGTTCTAGACGCAAGACAGGCCGTAAAACTGTCGAGCCGCGTTGGCGTCGACGCATGATGCTGACGCCGTGCGCGGTGTCTACATTTGCCAGCCTGTGCGGAAAGATGAGTTTTGGCCTCAAGTCGAGCGGGGATTGGAAGACAGGGTACCTCTATGATTTCATCGATCTGCTGATTGTGGACGAAGCGGGCCAGGTCTTGCCCGAAGTTGCCGCGCCCTCGTTTGCTTTAGCCAAGCGGGCCCTTGTGATCGGCGATACGCAGCAGATCGAGCCAATTGCATCCGTGTCGAATGCGGTCGACATCGGCAACCTGCAAAGTGCTGGCTTTCTGCAGGACAGCTATAGTGACGGCGAGCTATCGGAGCTGTCGCATACCGGCCTCCGCAGCGTTGGCGGGAGTGTGATGCAGCTCGCCCAACAGGCGTGCCTGTACGAGCCTTATCCAGACTTGGAGCGGGGGCTTTATCTGTTCGAGCATCGGCGCTGCTACGACGAAATCATCAGCTTCTGCAACACGCTCTGCTACAAGGGATCGCTTAAGCCGATAAGGGGAGCAGCGCCCACCGATCTTGTGACTCCATCCATGGGTTATCTGCACATTGATGGGCTCTCACTCAGCTTTGGTGGGAGCCGTGCCAATCCAACAGAAGCATCGACAATCGCTGACTGGCTGGCGTCCTACCGCGACGATCTCGAGCAGCAGTACGGAACCAAGCTGGAAGATATTGTTGGGGTCGTCACACCCTTCGGCAGGCAAGTTCAGGAGATAAAGCGCGCCTGTGCTGATCGCGGGATTGATGTGCAACAGATGACCATCGGTACAGTCCATTCCTTGCAGGGGGCCGAACGGCAAGTCGTGATCTTTTCGCCGGTCTATTCCAAACATGCCGACGGGCAATTTATCGATATGTCACCCAGCATGCTTAATGTGACTGTGTCACGCGCGAAGGATAGCTTCCTCGTCTTTGGCGACATGGATGTCTTTTCATCAGCCGCGAAAGGGGCACCACGATCTGTACTGGCCGATGTTCTTTTCTCATCGAAGGGCACGGCTTTGGACTTTGCGCCCCAGCCGCGCGCCGACCTGCAGTCAGCCAATCAACCACTAACGACTTTACGCGACGCAGAAGAACACGACCGATATATGATCGACGCGCTCTCATCTTCGGCGCGTGATTTTACGATTGTCAGTCCTTGGGTAATTGCCAGAACCATGGAGCGTGTCGGTCTGCTCGATGCCTTTCAAAAAGCAACTGCACGCGGCGCCAGCATTGATGTGTTCGTCGACCCCCTTCTCAACCAAACCACCGATACAAGTGGCGCAGCTCAGCTTGAGACAGCCAAAGCGGCACTCTCAAAAGTCGGTGTTAGTACCCATGAGGTGCGCCAACTTCACAGTAAGATCTTCATCGTCGGGACTGATCAATTGTGCATCGGATCATACAACTGGCTGAGTGCGGACAGGCACGGGCAATATGCACGCCATGAAACTGATCAGCCCCACCTGAGTGGTCCAATTTGATTGTTAGTGCATGATTGGCGTTTGGTCCATCTGGACGATGGTTTCT
>NZ_CANMDB010000016.1 GCF_947496515.1 uncultured Roseobacter sp.
CGGCGCTGGTGGACAAATTTTCATCCGCGCGGCGCGAGACAACTGGCACATGCTGACGGATGCAGTGCTTTTCGATCTGGAGGCTCAAAGACGCCGAGATAGAGAGGATGCGCTCAGCGGCAATGGAGAACCTGAGTTCGGCTCTGAAGAGTGGATTGAGTAGAGTATCGCCGACTCACTTCGATCGCCACCATCCCGCAACATCCAGTTCTTTGATATGCAGGGGCTGTCGGAGAACGCGATCTACCTCTGCGGCAAGACCGGTCCCGGCACCAAGCCCGTGCTCTGCTAACGGGACGGCGAGACGCTCTGCTACGCGTTTCTGAAGGGCGTTGTATGAGCCCGAATGGACAACCGCTTGGAGCACCGCAATGAGTAGCGATCTCGACTTTGGAGGCATTGATTTCGACGATCTATCGTCAACCGATGAAGCGCGACCGTTCAGCCAAATTCTGACCGACCTAGGCCAATGACCCATGTTATGCCCGTGGTTCGTGAAGAAGCAGATAGGTATCGCGGCCGACTACCGGACGGGCTGCTTGATTTCTGGGTCCAGAATGGGCGCGGCGCTTGGCTCGAAGACTACGCGTGGCTCTGTGATCCTGAATTTCTCCGTCCCGTGGTCGAGGCTGTGTTTGAGGGGCATCCTAAATTCGAAGCCAACGGCTTCGACTGCTACATGTACACCTTTGACAGACCGATCTACGGCTGGAGTGCCGCGTATGAGCATTTCAATTTCGATTTGACCGCGTTTGACCACAGCAAGGTATATGTCCAGGCCGGCAGCGCGCGGCAACCCGATACGCCAGATGCCCAAAGGTCTACCGTCCGCCGTCGCACTCTCTGCGACTGTTATCTAGTGTCTGGGAGTCCGGACCTTAGTTCTTTGGCTCAAGATTGTGACCTTCTTAATGGACAAGTACGGCACCCACATAGCCAACTCCTGTTTTACCAGTGATGACTCCCCGATTTGTGATCGAGCCAACCCGGATGATATGGATTGGAATGGACCAGATAGGCAGCTATTGGAGTTCGGATGTCTTTGGGGCTCATATCCGTACTATACTTGCTATAAGCGGCTATCGAGTTCCCGAAATCCGAAAGAAGATCCTTTTGGTTTCGCTCTGACTTGTTCAGCTCGAGTTTTTCTCCGGGTGTATTGGGTGGTCGAACTCCAGCTAGCTATCGCTTCGCCTTGACTGTTCGAATACAGGTCAGGTCTGGGTATTTCGAAGCCGGACCAGTTTTGGAAAATCCAATTATATCCTCCGAAGAATAGGGAATAGTATTTCGGACAGTAATGAGCTTCTTTAAATCCTTCCAAAATTCGCAAACAAATCGGACGTGGACAACAATGCTGGTCAGCCGATCTTAAGGTCGGTCGGTAGTTTTGACGTCGTGGAGAATTCGCTCCACTATCTTCACAGTCATTCTTGTGGGATTTGACGTAAGGCTTCACGAACTAAGGTGGAACCGGGCGAAACTCGTGCCAAGGATCTAACCGCATCCGCGCCTACGGTTGCGACCCGCGACAGTCCTCCATGCCAGTTATACAAAGCGGCAAATAAGCGAAAAACCGTACAACAGTATCGCGGCGCATTGTCTTCTTTAAAGGCCACTTTGCCTTGAGCGTCGACGCTATGGACGTCAAAGACGGCCTTCGCCAGATCCAATCCGCGCGGTTTCCGTAACATGTCTCCGTGCTTTGCAAATGTGCGATCGTCACCGCTCGAAGGCGGTGGTATCCATGCCGTTGGCTTCTGCATAGCAAGAGGTTTCCCTGATCGCGATGGTCTGTCAGCGCAGCCATGTGTCGGCCTGTTTGCGGCGGGGTTGCCACTGACCTGCCCTCTCAGAACCGTGCTCCGCGATGCCCTGCTGGGCAATAGATGAGTTCCGCGAGCACGGTTCTTATCGGCTAAACGACCTCAATGGCAGCGACATTGGTCGGAGTGTCCTTACTCTTGGGGGGGGCCTTGTTTCAAGTTATCACATCAAGCGTCTTGCATCTCGAAGCAGGATCAAATGATCAGCTGCCGGTATTATTCCCGCGTCATCAATGTACATTCACCCCTTTCATACCTTCCATCGTATAGCGCTCGCCCGTGGCAGCTCCGACTGGGATCGCTCGGTGGAGGCGGCCCAGATCATCAGCCGTCAGCCGGACCGAGAGCGCACCGACGTTCTGTTCCAGATAAGAGGCACGTTTCGTGCCGGGAATGGGCACGACGGGCAGACCATGAACCTCGCCCTGCGCGATTACCCATGCGAGCGCGAGCTGTGCAAGCGTGCAATCCTTCTCCATCGCTATCGCCTTCAAGGTCTCGACGATCGCGAGGTTGGCGCTCAGCGCGTCGTCCGCGAAGCGTGGATTTGTACGGCGGAAGTCATCCTCCGCAAGTCCGTCCGTGGACGTGATCGCCCCTGTCAGGAAGCCTCGCCCGAGCGGCGCGTAGGGAACAAAGCCGATACCAAGCTCACGGCAGGTGTCGATCACCTCGCCTTCAGAGTCGCGTGTCCAGAGCGAGTATTCGGATTGGAGCGCTGCGATCGGATGGACGGCGTGCGCGCGGCGAAGCGTGGCGGGGGACGCCTCGCAGATGCCGACATGGCCGACCTTGCCCTCCTCCACGAGACGGGCGAGTGCTTCCATCGGTTCTTCGATGGGTCGGCCTGCCTCGACCCTGTGAATGTAATAGAGGTCGATATGATCCGTTCCAAGCCGACGCAGCGACCCCTCGCACGCCTCGCGCACATAAGCAGGATCGTTTGAAATCCCGCGGGCATAGGCTCCTGGCTCGCGGCGGATGCCGAACTTGGTGGCGACTGTCACAGCGTCCCGACCCCGTTCCGCGATCAAGCGTCCAACTAGATCTTCGTTGTGACCCAACCCGTAGGTCTCGGCGCTGTCGAGGAACGTCACGCCCAGATCAAGGGCGCGGTTCAACGTGGCGAGCGACCGCGCGTCGTCGCGTGCGCCGTAAAATTCGCTCATTCCCATGCAGCCGAGCCCGAGGGCGGAGACCTCAAGGGCACCGAGGCGGCTGGTTGCGACAATGTCGGGGGGTGTAGCGTGCATGACGGTCTCCGGTGGCGGGTTGGTTCGATATCGGGAGCCTACTACTGCGCAAACATGCGTTGAACGCCGAAGGGCGCAGTTTTACATTGCATAAATGCAGTACCGAGCCTCGTTAGACTGGAATGCCGTGCGCGACTTCCTGGCCGTTGCGCGCAGCGGCAGCCTGAACCGGGCTGCGGCGACGCTGGGAGTGAACCCGACCACCGTGGGACGACGGATCGAGGCGCTGGAGGCAACCCTCGGCACGCGGCTTTTCCAGCGTGCGCAGACAGGCTTCGCCCTGACCGACGAAGGCCGCGACTTGATCGAAAGGGCCGAGCGGATCGAGGCGGCCGCCGTCGCCTTTGAACGCCGGGCGGATACCGGCGACCATGTCCAGGGACGCGTCCGACTGGCGACTGCGGAGAATCTGGCGAACGTCGTTTTGATCCCGGCGCTGCCCGACCTGCGTGCCCGCCATCCCGACCTCACGGTTGAGATCGCCACCGACATACGTACGGCCAACTTGCACCGACGCGAGGCGGACCTTGCGTTGCGGGTTGTGCGCCCGACCCAGGGCAACGTCTCCATCAAGCGCGTAGGGACCATGCGCTACGGGCTTTATGGGTCGGCGGACTACATCGCTCGCAGAACCGAGCGAGCGCGGAACGCGGTGCGATCCGACCACCGGTCGCGCTTCGAGGCAGACGATCTGATCGCTTGGTCCGAAACCTATGCGGACCTACCGGCCGCGCAGTGGATCGAGCGAACCTTGGACGGGCGTCCGCCTGCACTCGTCGCGACGAGCCTCTATGCGCAGGTAGTCGCTGTTCGGCACGGCATAGGGCTTGCCGTCCTGCCCTGCTTCATGGCTGCCAGCGAGCCCATGTTACAGCACATCCCCAGCCAGGCAGACATGATGGCTCAAGAACTCTGGCTCGCTGTCCACACCGATCTCACCGCATCAGGTCGCGTGAGGGCCGTCTCGGACTTCGTAGAGCGGACCGTCAAAGCGAACGCGGATCTGCTGGCAGGAGCCGACGGTGCATCGGATCGATAGGTTGCATCATCCAAGCCAGCATTGTGACATGGTTACAGCGGTTTACTTGCTTCCTGCCTTGCTTGCAAAACGCCCAAGCAAGTGAGCCGGGGCCCTACGGCAAACGACGCCAAAACACCGCGCGACCTCGCTGAAGCCGACGTTCGTTCACCCCGCCGCATTCGGTTCACTGCCGACTGCTCTTGCGCCAGGGACACGTGTCTCGCCGGAACGACACGAGCCGTCGCGCGGTGAACCAAGTTTCTGATCCCGCGACCACGCACAAAGATCGCGCTCACTGCAACCGCGAGGGCCGAAATTCGTGATGCTGGCTGCGAAACCCAAAGATAACCGGTCATTATCCAATGCCGCGCCTTTCAAGAAGGGTGGCTTCGGGCACGCGCCCATCCCGGGTCGAAGGAAGCGCAGGACAAGGATTAAATACCACAAGCCAGATCCAGTGAGCACCCTTCCACATATAGAATTGCGTCTTCTCAGAGCGCTAACCTCGAAACGGGCCCGGCTGGTCGAGACGCGCAAATGCCCCGTGCAAAGCTCGCCAGAAGTGGACACGTCAACCGGCATGGGAAATACAGTTGCTAGACAAAAGCGTGCTGTTGCTACATCTCGCGTCAGACGGGGCAAGGCTGATACCGCGCACACGGAGATCAATGTTTAAACGATGATCGTTCAAAGAGACATGCGTGTGGTTCTTGCGCGGCTTGCAGCGCTCAGCCTGTTTGTCGGGGCCCTTTGGGTCGTCCAGGCGCTGAATTGGGCAACGGGTTACCAGTTGAATCTGGCCATCGGCCTCATCCCGCGGCAAATCGACGGTGCGGACGGGATCATCGGAATGCCCTTTCTCCATGGCAGCGCGGCGCATCTGATGTCGAACACGCCGCCGCTGTTACTCATGGGTGCGCTATTGGCGGCGACGGCGACACGCGCACTGGTGGTCGTGAACGGGATCATCGTCATCCTCGGCGGCGGGCTGGTCTGGCTATTCGGCAGTTCTGCGATCCACGTCGGCGCCTCCGGTCTCGTGTTCGGCTGGTTCGGTTTTCTCATCGTGCGCGGACTGGTAGACCGCTCGCCCGTTACGCTCGGCGCAGCTTTGGTGGTCGGGTTTCTCTACGGATCCATCATCTGGGGGGTGCTGCCCGGGCAGCCTGGTGTGTCCTGGGAAGCCCACCTGTTCGGCGCCTTGGCCGGAGCGACGGCGGCGGTCGTCATCCGCACGCACGTACACGCTCCGCGGATCCGAAATGTCGAACGGCGATAGATTTTAGAGCGCGTCGCCACAGGCTATCACCATCCCGCGTCTTCGACTGCTGTTGAGGCGCCCAGCCTCTTGTGACCGCTCGCCGCAGACCGCTGGCCACGGCGCTAACGAAAACTATCTGCGGAACATGAGCGAGCTTACTGACCCTCCCAGCCGCGCGGCCTCCCGCTGGAGCGGCGCCCACACCCGAACGGTTTGCGCGGTTCTGCTGTCAGTCGTGGTTATCGCGTGCATCGCCTTGCTTGAGGCGCGCTTTATCGACTTGGAAATTGACGAGATCCGAGTCGGTGAAACCCCTGTCACTTTTTACCGCCTGCCGGATGTTGCGTCGGCACCGCCCGTAATCGTGGCACACGGTTTTGCGGGCTCGCGCCAGATGATGGACCAGATCGCGGTGTCGCTGGCGCGCCAGGGCTTCGCGGTCGCCTCGCTCGATCTGCCGGGTCACGGCCGACACGACGGGCGGCTTTCCCCCGACATCAACAATCTCGACGGGACGACCGCACAACTGGTACGCACCGTAGAAGAGGTCGCCAGTGCCATCGCGGCGCGGGATGATACGGTCGGGCCGGTCTCCTTCGTAGGACACTCCATGGCGACGGATGTCGTCATCCGCGCATCTCGGGCGCGTGAGGATGTCGGAGGCGTCGTCGCCATCTCGATGTACTCGCCTGCGGTAACGGCAACCGAGCCGCGTGCGCTGCTGATCGTCAGCGGCGCCACCGAAGGGCACTTGCGCGGCGCGGGGCTTGATGCTGTCCGGCTGGTCGATCCGCTGGCCCGCGAAGGCAACACCGTTCGCCGCGATGATGTGATACGCCGAACGGCAGTCGCACCTTACGTGGGCCATCTCGGTGTACTTTACGCGCCGATATCGCTGACGGAGATCACCCGCTGGCTGCGCGAGAGCACGTCGACCGGCGCGCCTGCGCCGCTTGACCGCAGTGGCTGGGTGGCGGCAGTGCTTTTTGCGGGGCTGGTGCTTCTGGCCTGGCCCGCCGCATCGCTGGTGCCCCGCCGGTCAACCACCGCTTTAAAACCGGTCCCGCGGCGTACCTTCTTCTTCTGTCTCATCGTACCCGTTCCCGCCGCATTGCTCATCGCGCTCATGCCCACCTTCGGGATCGCGGGTAATGCGGGCTTTGGGACGCTGGGCGCCATCTTCGGTGCCTGGGGCTTGACGCAAATCGTGATCCTGCACCGCGCAGGGCACCACGCGGCGCAGCCAGACCCTGCGGGGACGCTGATCTATCTGGGGCTTTCGCTGACCTTTGCGGTGGCGCTCGACAGATACGGTGCGGCTTTCCTGCCCTCAGGAGCGCGCGCGCTTGTCTTCATTGGTCTGCTGGTCGGCACCGTGCCCCTGATGATGGCTGACACGATGCTGGTTCACGGCGCGTCGATCCTGCGCCGCTTGCTGGCGCGGCTTTCTTTCCTCGCGACGCTCTCGGGTGCCATGGCCATAGCACCCACCCAACTCGGCCTTGCGTTCACGACGCTGCCCGTACTCGTGCTATTCTTCCTCGTCTACGGCACGATCGCCCGCTGGATCGCCGCACGCCGCGGCGCTGGCGCCGTGGCCATCGGCAAGGGCGTCATGCTTGCCTGGGCCGTCGCCGCCTCCACCCCGCTCTTCGCCGTCGCGAGCCTTTAATGAGCCTCTTCGTGCTCTCCCCTGACACGGTATGGAACCCCGGTATCCTCAGTTTTCCCACCGCACCGCGCAAGATACTGGAGCGCGGGATGATCCTGCCACGGCGCGACGTCAGCTGGGGCTTTATCGGCCGCGTGATCGTTGAAAATCAGGTGCTGCGCTTTTTCGTGGCGCTCTTGCCCTTTGGCGTCGCGGCCGTGGTCTGGCCAGCGGCGGCTCTACCCGTCAGCCAAGCGCCCATCGCCATGCTCATTGTCATCGGGTTTGTGGAGCTGCGCGTGCTGCGCATCCCTCGGGAAAAGCGCGAAAGCATGGCGACCGAAGCCGAAGCAGCGCGTGCGCTCGATACTCTGCAATTTCGCGGCCGCCGCATCCTCGCGCAATTCGCTGCGCGACGCGGGATTGAGACCGGGACGATTTATCTGGTGATCGAACAATCGGACATGGTCCGCATCCCGCCGATGACGGTAGTCAGCCTGCAGCTTGATCACGGCACCTCTCGGCTGATCCCGCTGAGCGCCGAGGAGCGTGCGCTGATCCGCGACACACTTTTCGATGCGGAATTCACCGAACGCCAGCTTCATCTTGCCAACCAACGCGAGGGGGTAACGCTGCGCTCCGTGGCGTTCGAGGCGCGCGGCGTGTCGGCGCACGCACGTCTGGCCGCGTTTCTGGACGCGCCCGAGAAACCGGCGCCAGTATGAGCGTCAACGCCCAGATTGTCAGCGCCGGTGATGCGCTGGAGACGCTGTTGGCCGGCTGGGAAGCTCAATGCAAAGGGCATCTGACCGCTTCGTGGATGCTGCACGGGCGTCCGGGTGTTGGCAAGACCCAGCTGGTGACCGAGCTGGGCCAGCGTATCGGCGCGCGGCTCTTCGACATCCGGCTGACAACCATCGAACCTCAGGATCTGCGCGGCCTGCCTTACTACGATCACGACGCGCACAAGACGGTCTGGTACCGCCCCGAAGATCTGCCGGATGATCCAAGCGCGCCCTCGATCCTCTTTCTCGATGAGCTGACGGCAGCCTCGCCCCATCTGCAACCGACGGTCTACGGGCTTTTGCAGGAGCGGCGCGTGGGCCGTCACCAGCTGCCTGCCTCGGTATTCAGCGTCGCGGCGGGCAATACGGTCGATGACGGTGCCATCGCCTACGAGATGGGCACGGCGCTAGCCGACCGGCTGATCCATCTTCAGGTCAATGCCGATGCCAAGGATTGGCTGGAACGCTATGCGGTGGATCGCGGGTTGTCGCCGATGGTGACGGCATTTCTGCGCGCGCGGCCGGACCTTCTGGACACGACCGAAGGCGCGCTGCGCCGCGGTGAGATGATCGCTTGCACACCGCGGTCCTGGGAGCGGGTGAGCGACATAGTCTCCGCCATCGAAGACAGGCGCCTGCGCCACGCGATGATCGCTGGGACCGTCGGTACGGCTGCCGCCGCAGAGTTCGCGCAGATCGCCGCCGAGATCGAGGCGCTGGTGTCGGTGCAGGAGATCTTGGACACATCACCGGCCAAGCGCCGGGCGCTCTACCCTACCTCGATCAACGGTCTGGTGGGTCTGATCTATGCGCTGGTGGCGCGTACCGATGCAGACACCATCGGTCGCGTGATCGACATCATGGCCGACCTGAAACAGGTCGAGGCGCCCGGCCTGCCACTGACTGAGCTGAGTACCTTCGGGTTCGAAATCCTCATCCGCAAAGCAATGGCGGAAGGGCTGGCCGAGGCGTTCAGAACGTCCAAAGCCTACCGGGAGTACGCCGCGGAGCGCGCCGAGGCAGGCGCGCTCTGATGTCCCAATGATGCATTCGGTCCGCGCAAGCCAAGCACTCGCCCGGCTGCCGGAGATCGACCCGGCGATTGCGGCGCTGGCGCTTTGGTGCAGTTACCGTGATAGCGACTGGCCCACCACGACCCAGGGCGAGACCATCCATTTGGGACCGGAGTTTCCCCTGCTGCCCGTCTCGGAACAGACGGGATTGATGGCGCATCATGTGCTGCATGTGGCCCTGCGCCATTCCGCGCGGCGGGAGGCAGCGCGCGAGCGCTATGGGCCGCATTTCCGTGCAGAAATCTACGATCTCGCGTGTGACGCACTGGTCAACGAAGCACTCCTGCAAGGGGGACATGCGCTGCCACGCCCCGCGGTGCGCGCGGCGGAGATCGTGGCGCTGCTGCCCGCGGACGAGCGGCCCGACAATGTGCTGGCGGATTTGGACAGTGACAAACTTTATGCAGTGCTTGCCGCGCAGACAGCGGAACGCGCAGGCGGCGACGGCGACCCGGTGGCGCGCTACGCACAGACGCAGGGCTTTGTACCCGATCTGAAGGGCAGCGCATCCGACACGGGCGAGGCCGACGTGTGGTCAGGCCGAGTGGAACAGGCGATGCAGGCGGGCCGAAGTGCGGGGAGCGGCATCGGTGCGGCGCTGAGCGGGTTCGGGGATCTGCCGAAGGCGGTCATACCATGGGACATCCGGTTGCGGCGCTTGCTGGGCAGGGCGCTCGCTCAGCACCCGCGCCTCAGCTATCGCCGCCCGGCCCGTGTTTGGCTGGCTCGGGATGCGCTCGCCCGGCAGACGGGCGGCGTGCAGCCAGCGTTTGAGCCCGTGCGCACGCGCGCCACGCCGAGACCGCGTCTTGTCATCGCGCTCGATACCTCCAGTTCGATCCACTCCACCACACTGGACATGTTTGCTGCAGAGGCGATGTCGATGATCCGCCGGACGGGTGCCGACGCGCATCTCCTTGGTTTCGACAGCGAGGTGCACAGCAGGCACCATCTGCGCAGCGCCGATGCGCTCTCTGCGCTAAAGATGCGTCAAGGCGGCGGGACAGATTTCGCGGCGGTACTCGACGAGGCGGGGGCGCTGGATCCCTCTATGATCGTGGTGCTGACCGACCTAGATGCCCCGACAGGCCGCGCCTGCGCCGCTTCGGTTTTATGGGCCGTCCCCGTCCGGCCAATCACGCCGCCGAGCTTCGGCGAGGTTCTGATCATGAACGATCTGGATCAGCTGTCACCTCGAACTTCTGTGGGTGCCGCCCGAGTGACGGGAAGTCTCTGACCTTTGCTGACGAGTGATCGAGTTCGGTCTTGTGTCCGGCCTTTTCGTTGCGGCGCTTGCGAGTGCCGGCGTCGCAGCTTTTCGACTGTGCATCGTTCTTTCTCTGCGGGGTGGGTTTTGAGCGCTGAGTTTGGTGCTTGCCGGGATCGAACGTGCCGCCCCATGAGGGCTTTGGTGACAGGAGGCCTTTCAGAGCTCCGATGATAAGGCGCAGCGACTTTGCATCACGAGGTCCTCCGCCCCAATCGGGCCAGTTTTCCGCGGTTTGCGGAACTCCGCATTTCCATGTCATACGGACAAAGCCTCCTGTGTCCGGCCACGCTCACTGTGCCATCCTGCCAGAGGCGCGTCAGGATGACCGTGGTCTCGGGCGGTGTCGCGATCGTCGCCTTTTTGAGCCCACTGCGTTGTCCAAACCGCACTGCCCAACCCTTTGACGAGCTGAAAGCGTGACATACCGGATCAGCATGGTCGCCGCGTCATGGAGCAGTTTGCGCATGCTGCAGTCCCCGTGCGGGAATATTCGTCCGGAGCAATCGATCTCGCCCGATTGGCAAGGTCCTGCGTTGAACCAAGTTACGCACGGACATCCACCGCGCAGCCGGAAACGGATTGCATCGTCGATGGCGGCAATAGAGCTCAGGGCAACGATGGGCCCGACCCCGGGCACCTGTGCCAGACGCCTCCAGCGGGCATGCCTGTGCGTATGTCTGGATCCGGGTAACAAGGTCGGTGGTCTTACTGCAGACTGTCTCACCCACCTTGATCAGCGGTGCGAAGACGGTCTCCGGGATCGGGTCGCCTGAGACACTTTCGCTGAGCTTATCCCGGAAGTCGCGTCGGGTGGGATTATACGAGATAAACAGTGACGTCATGCGAGGACGTTCTGCGTGAAGCTCCTTCAGGAACTCAAGGATTTGCGCCTGAACCGAGACGTCCAAAGCGGAGGTCGGTTCATCCAGAAGCAATAGATCAGGGTCAACGGCCAGCGCACGGGCGGTCGCAACGCGCTGCCTTTGACCGCCGGACAATTCGTGCGGGAAGCGATGCAAAAACGGCCGGGGCAGGCCAACACGTTCCGAAAGTTGTGCGACCGTGTTGTCCAATTCCCCGCCGCGGACTTTGGTGTGGATGATCAGCGGTTCTCCGACGATCCGTCTGATTGTCACGCGCGGGTTCATCGACGAATGCGGATCCTGAAAGATCAGTTACGCCTTGGTGCGCATATCTTTCAGGTCGCGCGATTTCGCGGTGGTGATGTCGACGCGATCGATTCTGACCTTTCCCCCGGTCGGATTGACCAGACGCAGAGCCGCCCTGCCCACGGTGGATTTCGCTGAGCCGCTTTCGCCAACCAGCCCAAGAATATTGCCCTGCTTCACGGACAGGCTGATCCCGTCGACGGCCCGGACGATCCCGCCTTTGGTCGGGAAGTGGATCTCCAGATCCTGCAAGGTCAGCATCGCGTCAGACATGGGCGCTGTGGTCCTCGTGCAGTGTACAAGCGACAGCATGTTTCAAAGCAATCTGGCGTGGGGTGATCCGACCCTGCAGCAGGCATCGCTGACCTGCGCACAACGCGCGGCAAACCGGCATCCCACGGGCCGCTCTTAGAGATTTGGAAGGGTGCCGGGAATACCGCTCAGCGAGGCGGCGGGATGGAATGGATGGGGCACCGCGGCCAGAAGGCCTCGGGTGTAGGGGTGCGCAGGGTGCCCGAAGATGCGGGCGACGGACGCGTCTTCGACAATCTGGCCAGCCTACATCACCGCCACGTCGAATCCGCGCATAGCGCGCAAGTCCTTTGGCGGCAGACCCAGAATGCTGCGCCCGAGAAAGTCGACCATCCCGCCGGTGATGGTGGCGGGCGGCATGGGCACGAGACCAAAGGCGGCACGGGTCAGCACTAACTTGCCACAGCCCGTTTCACCGACGATGCCCAAGGTCTCTCCCGGCGCGAGGTCAAGTGAGACAGTGTCGACGGCCTTGTAGACTCAATCGAAAATGCGGAACTGGAGCGACAGATCCCTGATCGACAAAAGGCTCATGAGCGTTGTTTCGCATCGAGCATATCGCGCAACCCGTCCCCAAGCAGATTGAAGCCAAGCAGCGTCAGATAGATCGCACGGCTCGGGAACAGCGAGTACTAGCACCAATCAGGCAGGTAGTTTTTGCCGATGGAGATCATGCCACCCCATTCGGGTATGACGGTTGTGCGCCGGGGCCCAGAAAGCCGAGAGAGGCAGCACCGAGTATCGCGACCCCCATGTCCATGGATGCTTTCACGATGATCGGCGAGGTGCAGTTTGGCAGGACGTGCAAGAAAAGACGATCCGGGTTTGAGACGCACCGATCGAGCGGGCCGCCTCCACACAAGTCTCATTGCGCACGGACAGGACCTTGGCCTGCACCAGCCGCGCATAGCCCTGCCACCAGACCAGTGCGAGGGCGAACATCGCATTCATGATGCCGGGTCCCAGAGCCCCGACAATTGCGATGGGAAGGATCAGGCCGGGGATCGACAGGAAGACGTCTGTGACGCGCATGATGACCTCACACAACCAGCTGTCGGACATCCCTGCCAGCAGTCCCAAGGGCGCACCGATCAGCACGGCGATCCCAGTGACAGTGAGGCCGATCCAAAGCGTCGTGCGGTCACCAATGATGACGCGGGTGTAGATGTCGAGCGCGACCTCATCGGTGCCGGACCAATGGGTGGCATTCGGCGGCTGGAGTTTCCGCTCGAAATGCACCGCGCCGTAGGTGTCTTTTGGAAAGGGCAGGATCCACAGACCGATGGCGGCGAGGGTCAGAAGGCCCGAGACAATGCAGAGGCCCAGGATCGCGGACTGCGAGAGTCGAAAGGTGACCCACATGCGGCGGTATTCGCGCCAGCGATCCGGTTTGGCGAAATGATCGGCTGTGATCATATCTGCGCCCTGACCCTCGGATCAAGGGCTGCATAGGCGAGGTCGATCAGCAGGTTCACAATCATGAAGGACGCACCAAGAACCAAAGTAACGGCGATGATCGGGTCAAAGTCGGACGAGACCGCCGCATTGGTCGCATCGAGACCAAGCCCGGGATAGTCGAAGACGCCTTCGACCAGAACCGTGCCGCCCAGCATCCGGCCAACTCGTAGGCCGATCATCGTGAGCGTCGGCAGGATCGCGTTTTTGAGCGCATAGGCTGCGACGATGCGGAAGGACCCGATGCCTCGCGCGCGCGTTCAGGATGTAGTCCTTATCCAGCGTTTCCAGCATCTCAGCCCGGGTCACGCGGATGATGGAGGCAAGCGCAGAGAAGCTGAGCGCGATGGCAGGCAGGACCATGTGCCAGAGCGCCTCTGCTGCGATATCGGGCCGCCCTGCGAGCAGCGCGTCAATGGTGATCAGGCCGGTGATCACCTCAGGGCGCGGCGTCATGATGCCAAACCGCCCGCCCAGGGGGAAGAGATCAAGCCCCAACGACAGATACCCTTGCAGCATGAGCATGAGCCCAAGCCAGAATATCGGCAAAGCAACACCGGAAATCGCCAGCGGGCGGATGGTCTGGTCCGGCAGCTTGTTGTGATAGACTGCGCCCAGCATGCCAAGCGGCACACCCAGGATGACGGCGAGCCCGATGGACACAAGACCCATCTCAAGCGTGACGGGGAAGAAGCGCGCGATGTCGTCCAGGACCAGTCTTCGGGTCAACAGCGAGGTACCCAGATCACCGGTTGCAAGGTTCCCGATGTAATAACCAAAGCGAACGATCAGCGGCTTTTCCAGGCCCCGATCCAGCCGGATCACCTCGACCAGTTCGGTGCTGGCATCCGGTCCGACGGCCGGTCGTGCAGGGTCACCGGGCGCGATACAGGCAATGACAAAGACGATCGCCATGAACCCGATCAGCATGAAAGCTATAGTCACAAGACGACGGAGGATCAGGCGGCGCAACGAGTGTCTTCTTTTTGATTGGCAAGTGAGGCGGCTCAACACAGCTGCCCCAAATCAGCACGACAAGTTGTGCTCAGGGTTCGAGATATGTCCGGTAGAAATCAATCTCGCCTTCCATGCGGATCGGGCTGTCGGTATAGCCTTTGACCCAAGTCTGATGCACCGTGCCGCGATTGCGCATCATGCCGAATATCTCGGGCTGCAGGTCAACGATCCTTTGTTGGATGTCTGCATACATGGGTTCGCGCACGGGCCAGTCGGTCTCGGCCAGGGCTGCTTCGATCATGGCGATCAACTCGGGGTCCTCAAGGAAATGCGACCCGTAGGATTTGCCAAAAGACACGGGATGATACCGGATCGCTACCGCATCCGGGTCCGTCGAGACCGGAGTCGTAAAGATCGTCATGAGATTGGGAGACGTCTCCGGTGACGATCCACGTGCAACCATGTTGGCCATGTCAGCGGCGTCAGCTTGACCTCGACGTTGATGTCGCGAAAGGCGTCAATCATGGAAAGGGCCATCTGGCGCTGCAGCTCAAATCCCTTGACGTAGACGAACTCAACCTCGAAACCGCCGTCGGGCTAGTCAGTCTTTGCCAGGTGTTCCTTGGCCTCGTCGATATCCCGCCTTGGCATGTCGTCGATTGTCACATAGCCTTTGATGGCTTCGGTGAAGGGGCTGGTTTGCAGTTTGCCTTCACCGTTCAGGATCTGGAGAGACGAGACGTAATTGTACGCATAAGCGAGGGCCTTGCGGATATTCAAATCTGCGGTGATGCCCTGCTGCGTGTTCATCTTAATCCCGAAAGACGTCAGCGACGGGATGGTCGAGATCGTGATGTCGTCATTGTCGGAGACGGCCTGGCGCTCCTCGACACCAAGGCCGGTGACCAGATCCGCTTCGCCTTTCAGCAGCGTGGCACGCTGGGCCGAGCTTTCGCGGATCAGACGATAGATCACGCCTCCCATGCGGTCGTTGTCGTAGGGAAATCCCTTCCAATAATCCTCATTGCGTTTCAGGACGCAAGAGTTGCCTGCCTCGAACCGCTCAAGCATATAGGGGCCTGAGCCAGTGGCATTTTCTAATAGGTAAGATCTGCCGAGGTCGTCGCCCCGGTTGGCTTCGACCACTGCGGGATTGACGATGTACCACCAAGGCAGGAACGACAGGAAGGCGGCATAGGGGGTGTCGAGTGTACACTCGACAGTTGTCGCATCAACGGCCTTGATGTTGTCCGGTGACACAAAGCCTTCGAGCATCCAGGCCGGACCCTCGTGGATCTCCATCGTGCGTTTGAAGGAATACCGGACTTCCTTTCGATCGCGATGGGTGGGGGTACCAAAATATCAGCCGATGCGCGTGAGATCGCCCCATAGCGTCGGCTACAAACTGGGTTCGGACGCGTTGGTTTTTGGTGGTCAGACCCTGACCTGTACCGATATCGCCGTGGCAGCCAGACTTGCTGATGTGGGCGACAGGTCGTTGGTCAAGCATCTGAACAAAGACCTTGCAAAGAGGGCCTTGGCGACTGTTCGCGAGCGCATTTCCGAGGCCGTCGACCGGATGAAAACCGATGCGATGCCTGTTCCGCTTTTGGCTGTGGGCGGTGGGGCAATGCTGATCCCGAAAACAATGCCCGGCATCAATGAAGTAGTTCATTTTGAGCATGAAGCCGTCGCAAACGCCGTGGGTGCTGCGATTGCCCAGACTTCCGGTGAGACCGACCGCATCTATCGCGATGTGAGCCGCGAGGAAGCGATTGAAAGCGCAAAATCCGCCGCCATCGCTCAGGCAATCAAATCCGGCGCATCGGCTGATATGATCAAGGTGATTGAGGTCGAAGGCCTTCCGCTCAGCTACCTGCCCGGCAAAGCCCTCCGCGCGCGGGTCCCTGTGGTGGGCGAAGCCGTCGCAAGGTAACTTCTGATAGTCTTGGGACGGGAAGCCATGAGACGCTTCACGGTTCTGTCGCAAAGTATTCTTGCTTGGATCCGCATTAACCAAACTTGATTCATTCATAGTGCTCGGTGTGGCAACAGGCGATAAGACGGAGCTGGCTCACAATCAGATCTTCAGGATGGGCGTCTTCGTCAACAACCTCTTGACGAGCGCTATCAGACATTCACAGCGGCGGCGCATTTTGGCGGGCTGACTATCGCTGGAAAGCCAAGGACAGTAGGAGTGGCGGCGACGTGGCTTTTCTGACAATCTCACCCCTCAATCGGATGGCGTGGCCAAGCACGTGAGACCGCAAATGACCAAGGGGACGCTATAGTGCGGTAGCGCATCCTCTCTGTGATCGGGCTTCTTTACTCCGCCCAGTTCAATCCCTTTTTCTATGCTGTTTTGGCATTGCCAGATGTCCTGCGTCAGCAAAGCCATTCCGGGACAACCATTGGTCTGGTTCAATTTGCGGCAATCCCATACGTCGTTAAGCTCCGATGGGCAGCCCTCATTGATCGCTGTAAGCTCGGACGTCATCGATACGCATCCTAAATGATCCGTCTGTCGGTCATCCATGTCCGTGGCATCGTCGCTTGGCCTTCACGTACTCCGGGCGCAGCCTCGTTCCGCTATTTATCGCGCTGATCGCGGTGCTTTCGGTCAGTACCCAAGACATCGCGGTCGATACCCACGCCCAAAATGTCATCCTTGCGGGTGACGCAAACGGGCTACCCCAAATTGCCCACGTGACAAAGAGTGTAGTCGGAGAGATCACAGGCCATGTCTTTGCGGCAGCACCCAGCCAGGCAGCACTGGAGGCCCATTTGCCAAAATCGAAAATGAGGGTTTGCGCGCTGAACCCGGATGCGTTCTCTAAGGAGATGGCGGAACGTCTGGAGCAATGTCCGTCTGAGCCATTCAGCTATGGCTCGTTGGTGGGGGAGTTTGAGGCCGCCCAATCTGTTGAGACTGTTTTCAAGCAGACCTTTGGCTTGGATAAACACACTCAGTTGAGCATCGCTTATTGGAGGGCGGGGGCTCCGGGTCATCACTCCCGTGCATTCTGATCATTGCCGGTGGAGAAGCATGCTCACCTGATCCTCCACCGGCAAGCGTTGTGACGGCGCAGCAAAAGCGGTAGGCTATGACCGCCAGCAAACTTTGCCGCTTCAGCGTTGCAAAGTGCCAGCATGCTCCCCGGAAACGACAGGATCATTCCGATGAACACGCATGCGTCCACCTCCCAAGCAATTGTGGCAACGGCACAACCCCAGAACCTGCTGGACATGTTCTTGTCACACGCACGTGACGATCACGACATGGAATTCTCCGTCGCGCCCGATGGCACCCACTTTATCGAACAAGAGCTGTTCAGGATTGAGTTTGGTGTACGCGACGACGGGCTATATGTCCGACTTGCCGGGCCAAATGAAAATGCGCTGATCTTTTTCAAGGAAGAGATTGTGCATCACATTGCGGATATCGATTCAGACGCCGCTGCGCGGATCCGCTGGGATGAAGAGGGCATGCGCGCCCGCGCAGGGGATCTGCCGCCGAATTTCCATGTGCTCACCGTTCTGGATAGCTTCGAACTCTTTGAAGGCATGCAGCGTGTGATTGTCCACAGCCCCGAGGTGGTCGCGGGATACGAAGACGGCCTGCATCTGCGGTTGATCCTACCATTGGACCCGACCCGACCGCCGGTCTGGCCGAGGATGGGGGCAAACGGGACACCGGTCTGGCCACAAGGTGCAGACAAGCTGCATGCGCGTTTTGTCACGATCCGGCAGGTTCGGGCAGAAAGCAATGAGGTCGATCTTGATATTGTGCGCCATGGTGACGGTTTGATTTCGCAGTTCGCACAAGTGGCTGAAGCCGGACAGGAGATTGGCGCAATGGGGCCTGCAGGAATGCGTGTCCTGCCGCATCACAATCAGTACTTTATTGCTGCCGACGGCACTGGCCTGCCAGGTGTGGCGCGGCTGCTGGAAACACTGGCCCCCACGGCGCAAGGCGATGTGGTCGTACCCTTGCCGGATGGTGTGGATTATCTGCCGCCGACCTCTCTGCGCATACATCGGGTCCCGCCGCCTGATTTCGAAGCAGACGTGATGCAAAAAGCCATGCAGCTGACGGTGCGGGGAGAAACGGAATACGCTTACTTCGCTGGAGAATTCGAAAATGCTCAGGCGTTACGCAAGCATTTCCGGCATGGCCTCGGATTTGACAAGACCACACAGATCAGCGCGGCCTACTGGCGGCGTGGCAAACCTGGTTTTGGAAGCTGACCGATGTCCAAGATGCCAGAATTTCCGCATGATCTTACGCTGTCGCGCGTGGCAAGCTTGGATGAGACGGTCGAGATAAAATCCCTGAACACGCGCGGGCCGGTGCTGGGCGTGGGACGTCTGGAAAGCATTCGGTTGTGGCCGGGCATGCAATTAATGCGCGCAAACCTGCGCGGACAGGCGGCGTATGACGCCATGATCCGCGGGACGACAGGGCTGGTGGTCGAGGTGCGGCTGCATGGCGAAAGCCTTTCGCGCGAAATCGGGGGGCCGCGCCGTGCGCACCTGCAAAGTGGCAGTCTTGAGATCGCAGGGTGCCCGACACCGGCGCAGTGGCACGTACAGGCCCCCGCGCAAGAGGTCTTTGCCACCGTTGCGATTGCTTACGATGGGCCCTTCATTGAGGGGTTGGGCGACGCGGCGCCGGAGTTGGCAGCCCGCTGTACAGCGCTGATGGAACGTGAAGGTTTAATAAATGCACAAGCGTCGCAGCACAGCTTGTGCATCGCACAACGCTTGCTGGATACGGACATCCGTCATGGTTCGGCAAAGCTGCAGTTGGCTGCAGGGGCGATGGACCTGCTCGCATCGGCCTTTGATGAGTTGAAAGGCCCGGCGCTGCAAGATGACCGAATGAGTTTTGTGCGGGACTACATCGCTCAGAACCCCGGTGCAGATGTCAAGATCGCGGATGTCGCGCGCGCCGCGCGTATGTCGCCCACCACGCTCAAGGCCCGGTTTCGCAGCATTCATGGCCGCTCAATTGGAGCAGTCATGAAAGAGCGCCGATTGCGGCTGGCACAGGAGATGCTGGAAAGCGGCTGTGGCGTGAAGGACGTGGCGCACAGGCTGCACTATAGCAGTTCGGATTCTCTCACGCGTGCATTGCGTCAGGCGAGTGAGTCCGAATTGTCGGACTGAATGTCTCTTTTGTTGGCTGATGATCGTATTCTCCCCTGGCAATTAACCCTACTAAAACAATCGGGAATTATTGGTGGGGATTACAATGAGATTGAAACTGGCGTTGGGCGCCACCTTTTTGATCGGCGCATCGCAACATGTGGTCGCGCAAGATGGCGAGGCCTTTGATCTGGGTACGATTGTGTTCGGTGAACGCAAGGACAGGCCGCTCTCAGAGACTTATGTCGGGGCCTCTGTCTTGGACGAGGACGCGCTCGATGATGCGTCAGCCGGGGAACATATCAACGAAACACTGACGGCGACGCCCAACCTGTTTGTCGAAGGCAAGAGCGAGGTGCCATCACTACGGGGTGTTCATGGCGGCGGCCCTGGTGGCACTGTTTCCGCCAGCCTGACAGGCGCCGTCCCACGTCTTTCCTTTGTGATTGACGGGGTGACCCGCCCTGCAGTTCTGCCGAACTCCAGTGGGTCATCTTTATGGGATGTCGAGCAGGTAGAGGTGTTACGAGGTCCGCAGTCGCTTTTGAGAGGGCGGTCTGCCTATGCCGGCGCAATCATTGTCAGCACCGCTGCACCGACGTTTGATCCTGAGGCCGCTTTCCAGTTTGGCATCGAACATGATGACTTTCATGGTCTCAACTATGTCACGAATGGCATGTTTTCGGGGCCATTGTCGGACACTGTTGCGGGGCGATTGACGTTCGAATTTGCGGATGGCGCTGATCCTCGCCGGGCCACCGATGTCGATGATGACTGGATTGTGGAGTACGACAATATCCGCCTGCGCGGCAAGCTTCTGGGTGAGTTCGAAACTGATGCAGGTGAATTGACGCTGAACCTGCTGGCAGAGCATCAGTCGGGGCAGACACCCCAGACCCGCAACAATGTGATGACGCCACTGCTGACCGGGCGTCCGCTCGAGGATCGGGTGCTGGTGAACGCCGCCGCTGGACCCCAGGGTATCCCGGCGCGGACCTTCGATACGGAAACCAATGTGCTGTCCTTTGATGCAGCATTGGTGACCGGTCGCGGCACACTCCGCTGGATCACATCCTATGTGGACGACAGTTACGTCTCGATCCCAGAGCAGGTCTATCCGTTCCCGTTCGATGTGGAGGAGCAAAGTATCACGCAGGAGTTGCTCTATGAATTCGGACCGACCGACCGTGTGCGCGCCGGAGAGTTTTCCGGGCTTGTCGGGCTGGCCTATGAAGACCGGAAACAGGATACCCGGATCGGGGGGCTGTTTACGTTTTCCAGTGATGTAGAGACCACGTCGAGTGCTGTTTTTGCAGATCTCCGCTATGGGATCAGTGATCAATTGACGCTCTTCGGGGGTATGCGAATACAGCGCTACGAAGACGAGCGTTTTCAGGTATCGACGTTTGGAGCGACCACGGGCACACAGATTTATGATGAGGCAGAGACAGTTTATCTGCCTGCTGTCGGTCTGGCCTACCATTTTGATGAAACCCGGGTGCTCAGCGGATCGGTGCGCAGCGGTTTCAACCCCGCCGGGTCTTCGGTCAATATCTTTGACGGAACGCCTTATACCTATGAAAGCGAAAGCGTTGTCACCGCAGAGCTGACATACCGGCAAGAGGCCCTCGACGGGCGGTATAATTTTGGCATCACAGCCTTCTACAACGACTTTGACGACCCGCAACTCTTTGCGGAGCAGATACCCGGACGACGCGCGACGCTTCAGGTCGTCAATCAAAAGGCAGGGCGGAGCTATGGGCTGGAATTTGACGGCAACTGGCAGGCCACGGAGCGGCTGCTGCTGAGCGGGGCTTTGGGCTTTCTCGATACGGAGATCACCGAAGCCCAGGACGGACGCCCCGACCTTAAAGGGAATTCATTTGGTCAGGATCCCGACCTGACGCTCTCCGTTGGCGCAGACTACCGGATAAACGATGTCTGGAGCGTTGACGCCCGCGCGACCTACCGTGGTGAGAGCTTCAATGACTTCAATGACATATCGACAGAAAAGGTCGGTGACTACTGGATCACGGATGTTGGTCTGACGGCCCGGATGGGGAGTATGGAGCTGCGCGGCTACGTGAAAAACCTGTTCGATGAGACCGGCGTGACCCGATTTATCGGCGCGGCACAGTTTGCCGATGTCACGGATCCGCGCACGGTTGGCATCACGCTGACACGTCGATGGTAGCCGGGCCGACAAAAGCCGAACGCGACGTTCTTTGGAGCGTCGCCCTTCTCACCTTTGCTGCCGGGTTCGTCGCACAGTTTTTTGCGCAGGGCGTGGTTCTTTTTCTGCGGGAAGCGGGCGTGTCTTCTGCGGTGATCGGCCTGCTTTACCTGGCCGCCATCCCCTACACGCTGCGCTTCGTCTGGGCGCCGGTCATTGATCGCAACGACCTCGGCGGCGGGGGCCGTTTCGAGCGATGGATATACCTGTGCTGTCTGGCGCTTTGCTTTGTCCTGTGTGTGCTTTGGCTCTTCGAACCAGCCCGCCATGCGGCACAGATCTTGGTCTGCGTCAGCTTCGGTATGGTCGTGCTTGGAACCCTTCAAACAGCGCTCGGCGGGCTGCTGGTGGAAGGGTTGTCGGAGCTGTTTTATCCCAGGGGGGCATCGCTTCAGGCGGCTGTGTCAGCTTTGGCCGGTATGGTTCTGGGCGGTGCCGTGCTGTTTCTACTCGGCCCCTTGGGGTGGGGACCGGTTGTTCTGGCACTTCTTGCGGTTTGCGTCGTGGTCGCAGGACTTGCAGGCTTTGCCCTCAATCTCAGTCACCGCGCCAAACATGTATCTGCCAAGCCTCCCAAACTCTGGGATCAGTTTTCGATTTTCAAAGCAAGGCGCGCCCGCCGCCTGTTGCTGGTGTCACTGTCTGCCAGCGCCGCCTCGGTTCTGCCCTATGCGACCAAATCCGTTTTGCTCATCGATGCTGGGTTTACGATTTCTCAAAGCGGCCTGATCGGAGTCGTTGCTGGAAACGCAACCGGCTTTGTCGGAGCGTTGGCGGCGCGCCCGCTTGTAGAGCGTTGGGGAGGCATGCGCGTGTTGGCGGGTCTGGCTGTTCTCAATGCGACAGTGGTTGCGTCGATGACCTATGTGCTGACCTTCGGTCTTAATCCCATCGCGATCGTCGGCCTCATTCTCTTCGCAAATTTCAGTGTGTTTGGTGCCTACACCGCCAGTCGGTCCGTTCTGATGCCCCTGTGTGCGGCAGGGCACCAGGCAACCCATCTGGCCAGTTTTGTTGGTGTTGAGGCGATGTGTTTTCTGGTCATCGCCGGAGTGGCGGTCTCTGGCGTGGATCAGGTCGGTCTGGTGCCTCTGCTCTTCGGTGGTGCCGTGGTTTCATGCTTTGG
The DNA here is from genome assembly GCF_947496515.1 of uncultured Roseobacter sp. Lineage (GTDB taxonomy): Bacteria > Pseudomonadota > Alphaproteobacteria > Rhodobacterales > Rhodobacteraceae > Roseobacter. The sequence goes on from NZ_CANMDB010000016.1 coordinate 22,541, forward strand.
TGCCGCGCTCGCATTGCGCGAAGCCAATGAATTGAGAAAGTGATGGGTCTGAAATTGTTGTTCGGTCTCCGCATCTCCGGGATCGGATCGAGGATGGCTCAATCTGACTCTGATCCCCGACTTTCAGAGGTGGCTGCGCAGTTGATCATGGCTCTTTCGGTTCGGTCTTCTCAGTCTTCAACGGTTTGGGTAGCATCATTTGGCAACGATCTTCGGGTTGATTTCGAATGTGCGGGATGGCTTCCGCGACCAAGGCTTGTGATCGCGCTATGCGCCCCGTGAAGACGCGCACAGCGGTGGCGCTCACATCAAAAACCTGTCCCATAGAGCATCCTTCCGATGGGACTTGCGCCGCTTTTACAGACATGTATTTTTCGTGCACATACGAGCTTCCAGCTACCGCCAGATCGCTCGCACACGACTTGGGAGTGCGACATGGACAGATTTGGCCTGGGCTTTTTGACAGGATTGGCGGCAGCAGCTTTCTGCGCCACGCCTATGATGGCGGATGAAATGGCTGCCGGCGGCACCATTGCCATCGAGCTGAATGCCGTATCAGACGACACAAGCGGGTGCACGCTGACGTTCGTGATCGAAAACAATCATCCGGTCGGGATTGATCAGTTGATCTTCGAGACAGTGCTCTTTGACGCAAGCGGCGGGGTCAAGCAGTTGACCCTGTTCGACTTTGGAGCACTGCCTGCCGGACGACCCCGTGTCAGGCAGTTTGCGGTGCCCGAAACCACCTGCGGAAGCCTCGGGCGCATCCTGTTCAATGGCACGCACACCTGCAGCTCCGATGGGTTGAGCGCGGAGGCCTGCGCGACCGAGCTGCGCGCGACGACACGGACAGAGATCGAGGTGTTGAGCTGATGTTTGATACCCTCCGAGCCCAACTTGTTGCAGTCTTTGATATTGGCGGGCCAGTTGTCTTGCTGTTGCTTGCCATCTCTGTGCTGACGCTGGCTGTCGTGCTCTACAAACTCTGGCAATTTTCGGTTGCGCATGTGGGCAAACATGGCGCGTTACGGTCGGCGGTTGCTGCCTGGGATGCCGGAGATCGAGCCCGCGCGCACGCCGAGCTCACGCGCTCAAGGAGCTATCTCGCCCCGGTCGTCGCACAGGCCTTTGATGCGGGAGCACATGGTAAGGACAGGTTGCAAGCGCAGGCCGAGGAGCGGTTTGCCACACTGGAGCGCGGGTTTCGGTTTCTCGATTCCGTGGCACAGCTGTCGCCCCTACTGGGATTGTTCGGCACCGTTCTTGGCATGATCGAGGCTTTTCAGGCGTTGCAGTCAGCCGGGTCACAAGTGGACCCTTCGCTGCTTGCAGGTGGGATCTGGGTTGCTTTGCTGACAACGGCCGTGGGCCTCGTGGTTGCTATGCCAACCTCGGTGGTTCTGTCCTGGTTCGAGAGCAGGATGGATGCAGAGCGGGTGGTTTGTGATACCTTCATCCTGACGGCCCTGTCACCGAAAGGGCGGGCGCCTACAGCCGCGCCTGACCCCGACATGGTACCAGCCCATGGCTAGGGCAGCGCGCGCGAGGCGGCGTCTGTCCATGACGCCGCTCATTGACGTGATTTTCCTGTTGCTCTTGTTCTTCATGCTGACCTCGACGTTTTCCAAATTCTCGGAGGTCGAACTGGTGTCAGGTGGGTCGGGCGCCGTGGCTGCGCCATCAGATGTTCCGCCAATCTTCCTGCAAGTGGGACCGGAGGTGGTGACCTTGAATGGCAGCGCCGTTGCACTTGACAGCCTTGCTGCTGATTTGCGCGCGCGCGCGTCTGGCGAGACCCCGCACTCCGTTTTGATCAGTCTGAAAGGCGAGGTCAGCGCACAGCGGTTGACCGACCTGCTTGTCATCCTGCGGCAGGTGCCAGGCCTCACGCTGACTGTTCTGGGAGGAGGCGTCTGATGCGCAAAGCGCCTCTGAGACGCAAGCGGGAGCCGACAATTGCCCTGATCAATATTGTCTTTCTCATGCTGGTGTTTTTCCTCGTTGCAGGCACGCTTGCGCCACCGCTTGATCCGTCTTTGAGCTTGGTCAAGACCCGCGATCTTGAGGGGCGGCCTCCACCGGATGCGTTGATCATCCACTCCGATGGCACGCTGAGCTTTCGAGGCGCGGATCAGTCAGACGCCGAAACCTACGTGCAGTCTCTATCTGACGACGCGCGCGCGGTTGTCCGCATTCTGCCGGATCGCGACCTGCCAGCCGCAACCTTGGTCGCAGTGGGTCGCGCTTTGTCGCGAGGTGGCGCAGGACAGGTGATGATTATCACCGAACGGGGGTTGCAATGATCCTTCGCTCTCACCGCATAGGCTGTCTTGCGCTGATTGCGGCGGCGTGTTTGCATGCTGGCGGGTTGGTTCAATGGGATATCACCGACGATATCGAAATTGCAGGTGGATCCGCCAGTTCCGTGCAAGCGTCTCTGGGGGATTCCTTTGCTGATCTCGCCGCGGGAACGCTGACACCAATCGAGGCGACGGAAACGCTGGATACGGTCAAACCACCTGATGAGATATCGCCCGTGCCTGTCGGCCGGGAAACGCGACAGCCACCGGTGGACACCCGGGTAGACCCCGTGGATGTCGAGGCTGAGACATCCGCGCCGCGAGCGCCGAACCAGGTGCAGCGCCCGACTGAAGCCCAGGCGGTGCCGACGCCTGTTCCGGAAACGGCCCGCTCGCCGCGGCCCACTGTGCCGGTTCTACGGGCCGCAACGCCCTCCGCGCAGCCGCAGGTTCAGGCAGCTTTACCGCCTGCGCTGCCGGCACGCCCGCGTCAGACGGTGTCACCATCGGTACCGACTGACACGCTCACAGCCAAGGATCCCGCTGCCGAGGAGGACACCGCTGTTGCGCGCCCGCAACTACGCCCAGCATCGATCGCCGCGCAGGCGCGCGAAGACCGGCTGCGAGAGGCGGAACGACGCAGGCAGACTGCCTCTGCCCCGGCGGGAAACCAGGCCGTGACGAATGCACGCACGGGTCAGGCGGACGGACGGGAAACGGCTCCACAGGCGCGAAACACAGCGGGCCAAACGGCGCGGGCCGACGCGGGCAATGCCGCCGTGTCGAACTACCCCGGTCAGGTCGCGCGAAAGATCCGCGGGGTGCGCCACCCCCGGATCGGCACGCGCGGAACAGCAGTGATCGCGTTCCGAGTGGCGGACAACGGTGGGTTGGGCACTGTTTCGGTGGCGCAGAGTTCGGGCTCGGCCCGCCTTGACCAGGCGGCCGTCCAGGTGATCCAACGTGCAGCACCGTTCCCGGCACCGCCCTCAGGCGCGCAACGTCAGTTTCAAATCCGGATCACTGGGCGATAGATCCAAGCCCGTCGGCTGTGAGGGTGCGGCTGGCTTTGACAGCAAGCGCAGAGGGTGAAGGCGCCGCGGTGTCTGTGCAGCGTTGAAGACCGCAGGCCGAAGGCAGCATTGACTCGTCAAAGCGGTTTCTCTTTAAACTATTGCACCAAGCGATCAGCCTTTCCGGTGCCTGCCAGGTGACATCATCTGGCTTGGGGGAAGCACGATACGCCATGACCTTTGTTCCAAAAATGACGGCAGAGACGCGTGCCATAGAGGTGCTTCGCCCTTTAAAATGGCGGTCATGGTCCGGGGTTGTGGCCGACGTTTGGCATGCGCGCGGGCAATTGGATGGCGGCGGGCATTATGTGTCGCCGGATCCCCGGTTGGTTGTGTTTTTGGATCAGCCGAAGGATTTGATCCTCCTTCGCACTCCGGCTCAGACGGCTTGGATGAATGATATTCAGGCGTTCTACGTTCCCGGTGGTGAGCCGCTGTGGGGCCGAATTGTGCGAGAGTGTGACTACACCCACCTCGATATCCATCTGGAGGCGCGGGGGCTGGAGCAGCGGCTTGATCGCTTTGGTGCAAGATCGGCAGCATCAGCCGCGCAGTTCTTGCGAGGCAGCCCCGCGATTGATGCGCTCGCCCGCTTGATCGTGGGCGAAGTCCAGATACCAGCCCGTCCGGACTGTATCCTTGATGGTCTACTCTCTGCCTTGCTGGCCGAGGTGTTTGATCTGCGCTCCAACGCGCGGGTGGATCGACCGCAAACCGGTGGGCTGCCCCCTCATCAGGTTGCGCGCCTGATGAAGTACGTCAACATGCGGTTGCATCGACGCATCAATGTGTCGGAGCTGGCAGAGGTCGCAGGGCTGTCGGACAGCTGGTTTACCCGGGCCTGCAAGCAGACCCTTGGCACAACCCCGCAACGTTGGGTGCAACGACAGCGACTGATGGCGGCCCAGGAGTTGATGCAGCAGAGCGGTTTTGATCTGGCGGAGATCGCCGTCATCACCGGTTTTTCAGATCAGGCGCATCTGACCCGGGCCTTTCGCGGGTTCACCGGCCAGACGCCGGGATCCTGGCGACAGTCCAGAATGCGCGCGGATCGTTCAAAACACGACAGTCTGGTACAATCAGCCCCGCTGCTATCCCGCTAAGACAGATAAAAGGCGTCTTAACGGAAGGAGTCCCCATGCAGACGGCAACGCAGCTGGCACTTTATTCGGGCATAGGTGTCGCATGTCTCGCAACAGGGGGTCTGGCACAATCCACGGCGGATCTGTTTGATCTGGGTGAATTGGTCATTGAAGGAGCCGCAGATCCCACGGCGCCTGTGGCAGGCTATGTCGCGCCAACTGCGCAGACCGCGACAAAGTCGGGCCGACCGGTGCTGGAGACGGCGCAATCCATCTCGATCGTTACAGGTGAACAGATCGAGGATCAGGGGGCCACCACATTGGGCGATACGCTGAATTACAGCGCAGGTGTCCTTGGACAGCCATTCGGCACCGACCCCCGATTTGACAGCCCGACCATCCGCGGCTTTGACGCGGGCAATGCACAGTACCTCAACGGGCTGCGTATCCTGCGCGACTTCGGCGCGCCCTCGTTCGAGATCTATTCGCTGGAGCGGGTCGAGATCCTGAAAGGGCCGGCCTCGGTACTTTATGGCTCAGGCATTCCCGGGGGGGCTGATCAATCAGGTTCAGAAACGAGCGCAGCCGCTGAGTTTTGGCGAAGCCGGCATCGGCTTTGGCGACCCAAATGCCAGCGAAGCCTTCGTGGATTATAACCACGCGTTTTCCGATACGTTCGCCGCGCGGTTCACGTCGGTGGTGCGCGACAGCGAAGAGGACATTTCCGAACTCAGCAACACGCGCGGCTATCTTGGTTTTGCGACACTCTGGACACCGACGCGGGACACCCGGCTGCAGTTCCTGGGCTCCTACCAGCAGGACAATCCGATCACACCCCCCGGAGCCCCCTTTGGCCTGGTCGGGCTGGTCGACGCGGATGAGCTGCGTGAGTTCTACTTTGGCGATCCGACCGATGACCGCAGCGACCGAACGACGGTCAACCTTGGCTTTGAGTTGGAGCATAGGTTTGAAAGCGACTGGACGCTGAATGCAGGCTTTCGCTATCAGAACTTCGATTGGGACTACCGGGGTTTCTTTGTTCAGAACGCGGTGCCAAATCTGAACACGATCAATCGAGGCGCCATCGACCAGTTCGAGGAGAGCGAGACCTACAACCTCGATCTGCGCCTGGGCCGCCGCTTCCAGACTGGTGCAGTGGATCATGACCTGTTGGTGGGGCTCGACCTGCGCAAGTACGATGTCGAGGATATGACGGTATTTCGCTCAGCGGATTCCATCAGTTTCCTGAACCCTGTCTACAATGGCGCCAACGTCGGGGCTGCAACCTTTATCGGGTCCAACGATCTAAAACTGGAGCAGATCGGCCTTTATGCGCAGGATGAGATGAGTTTTGGCAACTGGCGCGCTTCGCTCGCTCTGCGGCGCGATTGGGCCAACGAAAAGGGTACAACATTTTCAAGCGTTGTGGGGACTCCACAGGATGTCGACCAGTCGGATGCAGCCACGACGGGGCGTGCCGGGCTGCTGTATCTCTTCGACAATGGCGTCGCGCCCTACATCAGCTATGCGACGTCATTCGATCCTCTCATCGGAACTGATGTAAGCGCGAACCGGCTCAAACCGACCAAAGGCAAGCAGTGGGAAGTCGGCGTAAAATATGAGCCGGCTGGGTTTGACGGGTTCTTCTCCGCGGCGATTTTCGACCTGACGCAAAGCAACCTGACCTCAGCGGTCACAGGTGGTGTTGAGCAGTTTGGTGAAGCCCGGTCCCGCGGATTGGAACTCGAAGCCTCCGCCAGCATCACCGAAAACTGGAACATCCGCGCGGCCTATACCTACAACGAGACGGAGCTGACCCAAGGAGATAATCTGGGCAACGAGTTTCCGAATGCACCAGAGCACTTCGCAGGTCTGTGGGCCAACTATACCTTTCCGAAAGGGACGGCTCTTGAGGATCTGACACTTGGCGGAGGCGCACGCTTCATCGGAAATCGGTTTGGTGATGCCGAAAATACGTTTGATTTGGAAAGCGTGAAGTTGATTGACTTGCAACTGGCCTACAAGCTCACCGATGATGCGCATCTGTCGCTGAATGTCACCAACGTCACGGACCGAACCTATCTGGCAAATTGCAGTGGCTTTGGCTGCCGGTTTGGTGACGGTCGGACAATTCAGGCGCGTTTGACCTACAAATGGTAAGGCAGTCCAAGTCTCAGGCCCTTTAGCCAACCAATCCAGAAATCTTGGAGGGCTTTGATTGCCGTCTGATCGTAAGTCATCAGCCTAGTCGCGTGCGACCACACGAGCCGCCGAATATTTGAACTCCGGGATTTTTCCGAAGGGATCAAGCTGCGGGTTGGTCAGAAAGTTCGCAGGCGCTTCGACGAAGCAAAATGGAATAAACAGCATCCCCTGTGTGACATCTCGATCCGCGCGCAAGGCGAGCTCAATCGCGCCTCGGCGGGTTTCCACGCTGACTTTCTGACCACGCTCAAACCCCATGCGCCCGATATCCTTGGGGTGCATTGAGACGACCGCTTCGCTTTCCTGCGCGTTGAGATGCGTTGCCCGGCGGGTCATCGCGCCGGTGTGCCAATGTTCCAGCATGCGGCCTGTTGTGAGGACCATGGGATAGTCTTCGTCTGGCAATTCATCGGGCGGCACCAGATCGGTTGGCACCAGCCTGGCGCGCCCATCCGCTGTCGGGAAGCCGTCATAGAAGATGATCTCCTCGCCCGGCCCGTCCTCGGATTTGGCCGGGTAACAGACAACGCCTTCGCGCATCAGTCGCGCCCAGCTGATGTTGTCGAGCGAGGGCATCATGCTCGCCATCTCGGCATAGACTTCGCCAACATCCTCATAGGTCCAGTCGAGGCCTGACCGCCGCGCCATCTCTTGCAGCAGCTTCCAGTCCTGCTGCGCCTCTCCGGGCGGTTTGCGCACGGGCAGGCCAATCTGCACCTGGCCGTTGGAATTGGTGTAGGTGCCCGGTTTCTCCGGTTGCGCCGAGGCGGGCAGGATCACATCGGCGAACCACGCGGTTTCGGTCAAGAAGATGTCCTGCACCACCAGATGATCGAGCATCGACAGCGCCTTGCGTGCATGGTTCTGGTCGGGGTCCGACATCGCTGGGTTCTCACCCTGCACATACATGCCGTTGATCGTGCCGGCTTCGATCTCGCCCATGATCTCGACAACCGTAAGGCCCTTGGCCGGGTCCAGTTTTCGGCCCCAGGCATCTTCATACTTCGCACGGACATCCGGGTCTTCCACCGATTTGTAATCGGGATAGACCATCGGGATCAGCCCAGCATCGGAAGCGCCCTGCACGTTGTTCTGTCCGCGCAGCGGGTGGATGCCCGTCCCGGGGCGGCCGATCTGCCCGGTAATCAGGCTGAGCGCGATCAGGCAACGCACATTGTCGGTGCCATGCACGTGCTGGCTGACGCCCATCCCCCAAAAGATGATGGCCCGCTCCGCAGTGGCAAAAGTACGCGCGAGATCCTTGAGATATTCTGCCTCCACACCGCAGATGTCGGCCATGGCCTCGGGCGAGAAGTCCTTTGTCTTTTCCGCCAGCGCATCGAACCCGTCTACATTGGCCTGCACATATTGTTCATCATAGAGCTTTTCCTGAATGATCGTATGGATCATCGCGTTCAACATGGGCACATCGCGGCCCGGTTCAAAAAGCACCGGATGGGTGGCATGGCGCATCAATTCCTGTTTGCGCGGATCAAACACCATCATCTTGGCACCGCGCTTGGCTGCCTGTTTGAAGTAGGTCGCCGCGACGGGGTGGTTTTGCTCAGGCCGACAGCCGATGGTCATGATGCAGTCACTGTCATCGGCAGCCGTGAAGGGTGCCGAGACAGCGCCCGACCCGACCCCCTCCATCAATGCCGCCACCGATGAGGCATGACAAAGCCGCGTGCAGTGATCGACGTTGTTGGTGCCAAACCCCTGCCGGATGTATTTCTGAAAGAGATAGGCTTCTTCGTTCGTGCCCTTGGCCGATCCAAAGCCCGCAATCGCCTGCCCGCCTTTGGTATCGCGGATCTTGGTCAGACCACCTGCGGCCAAATCCAGCGCTTCCTCCCACGTCGCTTCGCGGAAAACATCGTCGATGTCGGAAAATGTCATCGCCGCCTTGGGGTCCTTGGGCACGCCGTCGCGCCGAATGAGCGGCCGGGTCAGACGTTCCGGAGACATGACATAGTCCAGCCCGAAGCGCCCCTTGATGCAAAGCTTGCCCCGATTGCCGGGCCCGTCGCGCCCATCGACCTTGACGATGTCATTGCCCACAAGGCTCACGTCCGTCTGAGAGCCAACACCACAGAACGGACAGACCGAGGGTTTTATCTCCTCCGCAACCACCGCACGCTGAGTGGCACTGTCATCCAGCAGGGTCTTCTCCATCAAGGCGGCGGTCGGGCAGGCCTGCACACATTCGCCGCAACCCACGCAGCTGGACAGACCCATCGGGTCGTTCACGTCAAACACGGGGCCCGCCGCCATGCCGCGATCCGCCATGCCGATCACGTCATTCACCTGCACGTCGCGGCAGGCGCGTTCACATAGACGGCAGGCAATGCACGCATCAAGGTTGACCGCGATGGACGGGTGCGAGGCATCATGAAAAACGCTGTCGACGGGGATCTCTTGTTTCGCGCCGGGTCGACCCGACGGATAGCGCGGGCCATCACATAGACCGACAAGATCGAACTGCTGCCAGAAATGGCTGTCCGGATCGGGGCTGTCATCGCGCGCGGGCATGTCGGAGGCAAGGAGTTCAAACACCATCTCGCGGTTCTTTTGCACGCGGGGATTGCCGGTGTTGACGACTATGCCGTCGCTCGGCTTGCGCATGCAGGAGGCCGCCAACGTCCGCTCCCCTTCGATCTCAACCACACAGGCGCGGCAATTTCCGTCCGCCTTGAAATCAGGGATATCGCTGTAACAGAGGTGCGGAATGTGCTGGCCAAGCCGTTTCGCCACTTGCCAGATTGTTTCTTCGCCGTAGGCGGTCACCTCTTCGCCGTCGAGCGTGAAGGTAACAGTGTCGATGTTGGTGAGATCAAGGCTCATGAGTTTGTCTCCTGACAGGCGAATTCATCCGGGAAATGCTGCATCAGGTGCTTTACGCAGTTTCCTGCCGCCTGACCGAGCCCGCAGATGGAGCTGTCGCGCATTACCTCAAGCAGGTCATCGAAAAGCTCGCGGTTCTGTTCGCGCGCTTCCATCATGCGGACAAATTTGTCGGTGCCGGAGCGGCAGGGTGTGCATTGCCCACAGCTTTCGTGCTTGAAAAACCGCATGGTGTTGAGCGCTGCCGCGCGCACGCTGTCTTGATCGGATAGGATCACCACCGCATGTGAGCCGATGAACCCGCCTTCCTTTTCCCAGGTGCCAAAATCCATGGTCCGATCCGCCATATGCGCCGGGAAAATCCCGCCCGACGCACCGCCCGGAAGAAGGGCCTTCAGTTCATGCCCGTCGGCCATGCCGCCGCAATAGTCTTCGATCAGGCGAATAAGCGGAATGCCCGCAGGCGCGATCTTCACACCCGGCTCTTTCACGCGGCCCGAGACGGAGAAGGAGCGCACGCCCTTGTTCTCCTCGGTCCAGCCTTGCGCTGCAAACCACTGCGGCCCGTGCTCGACGATCTGCGGCACCCACAGCAGGGTTTCGACGTTGTGGTTGAGCGTCGGACGTCCGAAAAGCCCAACTTCCGCGATGTAGGGCGGGCGTTGGCGCGGAATACCACGCTTGCCCTCGATGCTCTCGATCATCGCGCTTTCCTCGCCGCAGATGTAGGCCCCTGCCCCGCGGCGGATCTCCATCGGTGTGACCATCAGACCTGCGCGGGCCAGCGCGTCGATCTCGCGGCGCAGGACTTCCAGAACGTTCGGGTATTCATCGCGGACGTAGATGTAGATGCGATCGCAGCCTACCACATGGGCCGCGATCTGCGCGCCTTCCAGCATGCGGTGCGGGTGCCGTTCCAGCCACCAACGGTCCTTGAACGTGCCGGGCTCGCCCTCATCGCAATTCACGGTCATCAGCCGGGGACCCGCGTAAGACCTGACAAAGCCCCATTTCTTGCCCGCAGGAAACCCCGCGCCGCCGAGGCCACGCAGCCCGGCATCCGACATCTGCGCTGTCGCCTGATCGGCGCTGATCTGGCCTGACATGATCTTGTCGAGCACGTGATAACCGCCTTCCGCACGATAGAGGGCCAGCCCCTCATAGTCGGGCAACTGCGGGGTGCTGTTGTCCTCAACCGTCGCGCGTAGCAGGCGCTGGACGGTTGCATGGCGGTAAATGCGCTTGCCGATCCAGGCGACAGGTGCACCATCGCACTGCCCCATGCAGGGCGAAGGCACGATGCGGACTTGCGCGGGATCGACCTCCTTTTCCAGCCCCTTGATCAACTCATATGCGCCAGCCAGCTCGCAGGAGACGCAGGTGCTGACACGAATTGTCACCGGTGGTGGCGGGGTCTCGCCTTCTTTGACCACGTCAAAATGGTGGTAGAAGCTCGCCACCTCATAGACCTCAACTTGTGCGAGGCGAAACACCTCGGCCATTGCCGCGATACGGGTGGCCGAGATATGGCCGAAACGGTCCTGAATGACATGCAGCCCTTCGATCACCATATCGCGGCGTCGCGGCATATCGCCCAGCAGTGCAGCCATTTCAGCCACATCCTCATCCGAAATCTGGCGGCCCTTGGGCAGCGACGGGTCGCGGCGCTTGAATTTGGCTGGGGCGATCTGGTCCATCGCACTGTCCCCTTCGCTTTCAAGTTTGGGAAAAAGGGCGGGTGCACGAGACACCCGCCAGGCCTGCGGCCTCATCAAAAGAGGCCACAGAACAGGGAGCGTTACTCCGCCGGAACGGCTTCCGGATGCGTGTTGTCCACATGATGGTGATCACGCACCGGGCGCACCATCAGGTTGGCAAAGAAGGCGATCACCAACAGCGCGGCCATGCAGTACATCGTGGTGTTGTAAAGCGTGGCCGTTGGGTCGACAGTCCCCGCAGGGGCCAGATCCATGAGCCCTGCAATGGTCACCGTATTTGCCGCGACAAGATCACCAAGCTGTGAGACAGGCGCCCCGAATTTCTCGACAAAGGCCGCCGGATCGACCGCTGATGCGAGATCTGCGATCGCGTTCTCTGTCGAGATATTGCGCAAGTAGGTAATCGCAAAGGGCCCAAGTACCCCAGCGGTGGACCAAGCTGTAAGCAGACGCCCGTGAATGCCGCCTACATGCATGGTGCCGAAGATGTCCGCGAGGTACGCCGGGATGGTCGCGAACCCGCCGCCATACATGGTGAAGATAATCATGGTGGCGATGTAGAAGCCAACCAGCGCCGTCAGGCCACCAGACGCGGCCCAGAAGGGGATGGTGCAATAGAGGATCGTGCCAATGATGAAGAAGCAATGGTACGTGTTCTTGCGGCCGATGAAGTCGGACGTGGAGGCCCAGAAGAACCGACCCACCATGTTGAAGACGGAGATCATCAGCACGTAGGTGCCTGCAAAGGCGGCTGTCACAAGCGCCAGATCGCCAAAGATCTCATTGATCATGGTCTTCGCCACGCCAATCACGCCGATCCCAGCCGTCACGTTGAAGCACAGCACCACCCAGAGCAGCCAGAACTGCGGGGTCTTGAGCGCCTGATCAATATGCACATTGTTGCGCGTGACCATGCCGGACGCCACCGGTTTCGGCTCCCAGCCTTCGGGTTTCCAACCGTCACGCGGCACCCGGTACTGGAAGGCCGCAAAGACCATGACGCAGAAGTAGACGACGCCGAGTGTGGCGAAGGTCGCGGCAGCACCCGTATTGCCGGTGCCCACCACATACACACCCGCCTCGCCACCAAACACCGCAGCTTGCTGCGCTGAGGCAACGACCACTTCGACCTTACCGGCTGCAGTTTCAGCGAAGCGGCGCCCGCCTTCGGTGACCAATGTGACCGCGCCCGCCGCGCCCAGGAAATCGGGGGCCGTTTGGTAGAGGTTCAATAACCACTGTTTCAACGGCGCTCCGATCATGGCGCCCCCACCAAAGCCCATGATGGCCATGCCGGTTGCCATGCCGCGCCGGTCCGGAAACCAGCGGATCAGTGTTGAGACAGGGGAGACATATCCAAGACCCAGACCTGCGCCGCCAAAGACGCCGTAGCCCAGATAAACCATCCACAACTGATGTGTTGCGATGCCCGCAGAGCCGATCAGGAACCCGCCACCCCAGAGACTCGCCGCGACGACGCCGACGTAACGTGGACCAACCTTTTCAAGCCATTTGCCACCGAAGGCAGCGGCGAGGCCAAGTACGACGATGGCCACTGAAAAAATCCAGACCACCGATGACAACGTCCAGTCACTGCCCGAGGAGGTGACAACACCCAGCTCGCGCGTCAGCGCAGGGTTGAAAACCGACCACGCATAAACCGAGCCGATGCACAGGTGAATCGTAATCGAAGCAGGGGGCACACGCCACCTGTTGTATCCTTCAGGTGCGACGATGTTTTCCTTTCGCAGAAACCCCAATGGGCCATGTGCTGCGTCCGACATGAGAAGACCTCCCGCTTCAAGTTAAGAGGGCCTCCTCGCCCTCAGATCCTCCGATACGATCTGCGGCTGTCTACAATCGCATGCATCGGATTAACTTTTTGTCTGACGCTTGAAACCTGTATCTGTCAACATATTTAATGTTTTAAAACAGTATGTTAGAATACTTATGCTGCAGTGCGGAAAGGTCAATATGTCCCTGACGCAAGCACGCGGCTCGAACAGCGACGGACAAAATGTCCACTTTTTCTCAAGGGGTGTCGGGCGTGTCGGACAGATTGTCCGCGGCAGGACACCAGATAAAAAATTCTGACCCTTTGCCCTCATCGCTGCGAACGGTGATAAATCCGCCTGCACGGGCAATCAGCGCCTGGCTGATCGACAGGCCCAACCCGCTGCCCTCGCCGGGCTTTGTGCTGAAGAACGGGTCAAAGATTTTTTCGATCTTGTCTTTCGCAATACCCTTGCCCGTGTCACGCACCTTTATGGCGGCGCCCGACTGACCATCATGGGTCCAGGCATGGGTCTGCAGGGACAAAACACCGCCAGACCCCATAGCCTGACTGGCGTTGATCATCAGATTGACCAGGACCTGCGTAAGTTCGGTCTCGACAATATCTATGGCAGGCGCAGGATCATGGGTGGTTTCGGTTGAGACGCTGTGTTGGCGCAGATCAGCGGCGACAAGAACAAGTGCATCCTCGACCACCTTGGCCACGTCCACGCGGCTGGCACTGTCAGAAATCTCGCTGGGCCGCGAGAACTTCAGCAGCTTGCCGACGATCACATTGATCCGGTGCGTCTGGGCGTCGATAAGCTCAATCTCTGTCTTGAGCTCTTCCGCCACCTCGGCAGGAAGGCCTGCCCGCAACACTTCCAGATTACCCTGAATGACCGCAACGGGGTTGTTGATCTCATACGCCACCCCGGCGGTCACCTCACCCAGTGAGGCGAGCTTTTCCGCCAGTACGAGTTGTGCGAAGGTCGCCTCCAGTTTCTTGTTCGCCTCGCTCAGCTCTTGCGTGCGTTTGTCGACCAGCTCATTGAGATTGGTGGCATATCCGCGCAGCGCTTCGTCGCGGTCTTGGACCTGATCCAGCAGCCGGTCGAGATGGCGAGCCACGGTCCCAATCTCATCGTTTGCGGACACCGGACCAATTCGGGCGTCAAGTGTACCTGCCTCGACCTGGGCCATCGTTTTGGTCATTTGCTCCAACGGGGCGAACACACCGCGCGCCAGACGCAAAAACAGGGGTACCGAAAGGCCTACCACAGCGACAAATGCGAGGATCAGAGAGAAAATGGTCGTGTTGCGCTGATTGATGAAGGGTGCCTCGAGATATCCGGTGTAGAGCATCCCGATGCGTGCGCCATCGGCATCCGTCAACGGCACATAGCCCGATATGTACCAGTCGTTTACGACAAAGGCGCGGTCGAACCACGGCTCGCCCACATCCATGACCTGATGCCAGACGGCTTCGGACACCCGGGTGCCAAGTGCCCGGGCCCCTTCGAACAGCCTGACGTTTGTGGAGATTCGAACGTCGTCGAGAAACAGGGTGGTCGTTCCACTCCGCACCTCACCACCCGCCGTCTCACGATAAATCAGGTCGTTCATCGTATCGATGACGTCCAGATTTCTGTTCAGCAGTCGCCCGCCAAGCAGGACAGCGCTGCCGTCTTCGGTTCGTGCCGCCGCGAGAATGACCATGCCACGGGTCTCCGCCTCACGCGAGATCGGGCGCGCGGCCTCGGTTGGGACAAGGGGCAAGGCCGCGCGGGCGGCAAGCTCAGGCGATATCGCGACCAGATCTGCCTCCGATAAAACTGAAAGGCCGGCTTGTGGCGCATCCGGGCGGGCGGCGGTCACAATCGTCTGCGCCGCCGCCGGCAAATCAGGCACGAGCCCGGTGTCATAGATAAAAAAATCCAAACCCAACCGGTCCCGTTCCGACAAAAGATGCCGATCAAGGGCTGCGCTACTCTCTGCAAGCGCCTGCTCAAAGGCAGCCGATCTGGCGAGTGCTACAAGATCCGCTGCCTGACCCGCTTCGATCTGTTCGAAGTATTGCTCGGCCACCCGCAAATCGCTGGCCACCTTCGACAGTAGGAGATCATCGAACTTGTTGATCCAGCGGATCATGGTGATACCGAGGAGCATCGGCAGAAGCACAACCAACGGCAGCAAGGCCAGCAACAGCAGCTTGAGCCGGATGCGGGTCATCACCGGCTAGAGGCCCCAGGCCTGACACTTGCGATCAATTGTCTTGCGCGCAACGCCTAGCCTGCGCGCAGCCTCCGCCCGGTTTCCTTCGCAGGCCTCAGGTACGTTCAGAATATGTCGCTGTTCCATGGAGGCCAAAGTTTCCGTCTCATGCGTATTGGCGGTGACCAACGCCTTTTCAAAACTACCCTGTATCAGCGCACGCTCCACCGTATTGCGCAACTCCATCACATTGCCTGGCCAGTCATGGGCCATCAATTTGCGCCGTTCAGGCTCGCTGATTTCGGGTGGCGCGATGCCCATCCGCAACGCCAGTGTGTCCCGAAAGAAAGCCACAAGTTCCAGAATATCTTCTGCGCGTTCCCGCAGGGGCGGCAATGTGATCTCATGAACGTTGAGAAGGTAGAACAGATCGGCGCGGAATTGTTTTGCCTGAACACTGTCATGTAGGGCGCGGGTGGTCGAGCAGGCCAGCCGGATGTTTAGCGGGAAACTGCGCTCCGCATCCACCGGCCGGTAGCGCCACGTCGACAAAAGCTCCATCAGCAGATTCTGACACCGCGCGTCCAGTTGATCAACATCCTCCAGAAACAACGTACCACCCGCCACATTGCGCAGCATGCCATCCTGTCTGGCCTCGCGACCATCCGGGCCAGCACCGATATGGCCAAACAGACGCGTGCGCAGTTCCGGTTCCGTCACGCCATAGCACTGCAGCCAGACAAAAGGCTGCGCGGCGCGAGACGAATAGGAATGCAGCATACGCGCTGCGATCTGTTTGCCAGATCCAACCTCGCCCCGGATCACCACATGGGCCTCGATGGCGGCGGCCATCTGGATCGATTGGCGTGCGGCCTCGATCGGCCCGGATGGCCCCAGAAGCGCATCGCGTTGACGCAAAAGGTCGTTGCCCACCTCCAGCTCGTGACGCAGGACCGAGTTCTGCCGCCGCAGTTTGATGCGCGACAGGCTTTGCGAAATGGCGTTCAGGATCTGATTGGAGCGGAAGGGTTTAAGCAAAAAGTCTGATGCCCCGGCACGAATTGCGGAAATCGCCGTATCAAGATCAGCATAGGCTGTCATCAGGATCACATCGGAATGCAGGCCGATGCGTTGTTGGGCCGCAAGCCAGTCCAGCCCACTTTGATTGGGCATGATGTTGTCGAGCACCACGACATCATAGTTGTTGCGATCAAGATAAGCCGAGGCTTCTTCGGTATCTCCTGTCACGTCGACGCGGGCACAGGACGGGGACAGTGTCTTGTCCAGAAAATTGCGCATGCCCGGTTCGTCATCCACGATCAGAACAGAGGCGTTCGCCAATTCTGCTCCGAAACCCGGCATCACGGATGTCACCCCTTGCACCGAGTTATTTGCCTCCGTCATACCAAGCTGCAGCCGGTTCTGGAGCAGCCATGCGGGCTGATTTGCCCTCTCTCTCGACGTTCCATGGCGCCCCCCAACTCCACAATGGGTCGACCGACAGTAATGTGGACCAAGCCAAAGGATCAAGCTGCAAGGATATCAGATACACGCGACGCGGTTCTCCGAAGGTTGAGTGATAGACCCGTCGTTCGGCCTGAGCAGGACCGCGTAGATCAAGAGTGCTCCAATCCCGATGACCACTTTCGAAAGCGCCGACAAGACGCGTCATGCATCCGGATTGTTGGCGCTAGAGAGAGCCGTTTTGCGGTAATCACTTCATTACTGACGCACACACTTGCTTTATCTTATTATTTTTGTCAAGTAATGGAGACCCAGCCCTCCCTACTCGGATTCGCCCGGTGATCATCCCGTGAGAATCCATGTGGGTTCTTCCATCACATTGCTGCCTTGTCGGCTTAGCCGCACGGCGTACGCACTGACACTTCAATTGCAGGAGGGCCCGCTTTTGAAATTGACCCGCAAACGCGATGGTTGCCATCGCAACGCAGCCAGAAAAGAAGACCTGGTCGAAAACGCCGGGCTTGATGCCCGCGAGATCGCCTGCCTCGGAATTCTGCGGCTTTTCATCAGCACGTTTGCGGAGCCGAAATCGCAAAACTGGATGCGTGCCTTAGGTCAGGCAGATGATGCTTTTGGTATCGTCGAAGGCCCGGTCATTGCGCGGAGGCTGATCTTGCTGCTGCAAGCGGTTCGGTGCAGCCGCCGGTCTGTTTTCATGTTCAGCAATCCCGACTGCGACGGATGTGCCCGCGTTCTGACCGAACATGAACGACGATTGATCAGTGCGATCCAGAGCTTCCGGTTGGGGCGGCCTGAACAGGCACAATTGCAATTGATGATGTTGTGCGAAGGTAACTCCACGCGGCTCGCCCTTGATCGGCTCGCTGATTTGATGAAGGTTCTGGATCCTCGCACCACCCCAAGAGCCTTCGAGATCCTTGATCGGGGTACCTTTTGAGATGAGCAAAACCCTGATTGATCTTTTGTCAGTAGACCAGCTGTCGCATCAGTACGGATGCGGGTTGAACCCGCTGCTCCGAAAAGCCATCGAGCAGGACTTGCGGTTCCCGGCTGTGGCCACCTCGCCTCGATCACAGTCTCTCGACCTGACCGAGCCAATGCCGCCGCGGGTCTTGCTGTTCAAGCGTGCCGCAGGAAAATACGACACTGAAAAGGCTGGGTGAGCACGCCTTTCAGTAACCGCAGAAGGATCACGGATGCCAGCAAAAGGATGGGTGATTTCGCCTCACAGCTTCTGCGCAAACGGATTTGGAAGCGCCTTACCAAACGGCGCGCGCCACCAGGACCACAAGGGATCCGCCAATCATCAGAAGGCGCAGTCAGGAGCACACCAAGCGAGATGACCGTGATCCGTAGTATGGGGTCGAGGATCAGCAAAGGGGTCTCAACGCATTTTGGTATGCTGGCCTCAGTTGACGCCGCATCCGGTATGATTTGCGCCGGACCGCTCAAAGCCATTGTAGCGAATAGGATCGTACCGGCACTGGCCAGAGGAAGGGGCTCGTTCATGGTCATGAACACAAGGGCTGGGTTGCGAAATCCATCCGGCAAAGTGGCAGCACGTGCGATCAGGCCAACAAGGATGAGATCGTGCCCAGACAATTCCCGGGGTTTTGGGTGTTTTTGACCAAGCCAGTACAAAGACAAGCGCACTTGTTGGCACAGGCAAAATGGCCGGGAATGCGACAGTCGTGGAAGTGGCACACACCAAGGCGGCCGTGAAAAGAGCCGCCGTCGCAAGCCGCAAACTGCCGTAAATACATATCGCTGGCTGCTGTAGCACCGACGAACGCCACTGCACTTTGCCCGAGACCATGATCAGAAAAATCCCACCGACCATCATCTGATTGAAGGTGAACAGCCAGGGATCCATTGCAAAGTTTACAGGGATGATCAGAAGGACAGACCAGCCAATCAAAGCCAAAAGAGCACCCAAGAGCGACGTCATCTACCAAACCTTAGGTGACAGCGGCATACTCACTTAGTGAAGCACGCAGTGCAGAGCGGGCAATAGGCTGGCGATACCGCGATGGCCTTAAGTGTCTTCTGATACCATGGAGAAAGGCAAGCTTTGCTGACTGCTTCAGCTGTCCGGTGAGAGGATTGCCAGAGCCAGCTGGGCACGCTTGACATGAGCAATTATTCATATTAGCCGGATTGCAGATCAACGATACCTGCCAGGTCGGTCGAAGACTTCACCTCCCAGCTTTCATTGAAAACCCGCGATCTCACGTGAGGGCGCGGCCCCTTTCGTATGACTGCTGGAGACCACTTTGACCCGCGACACTGCCCGCTTGCACCATGCGCTTATGGTGACCCTTATCGCTTCCTACTCTTGGCCCGCGCTGGCGCAGGACCAAGATGACGAAGCTTTTCTTGGAACCATCGTGATACAAGCCATCAATGACGGCGGCGAGGGTGTCTCTGATGTCGAGGCTGCGAACTCCGCCGGCGCGCGCGTGCCGGTTGATCCAGGCGCCCTGCCGCGTTCCGTCACGATCCTGCCAAGGGAACTATTCGAAGCCCAGGGCGCGCGCACGATGGAGGAAGCCGTTGCCTATTCGCCGGGCATTGCCACGGAGACCTTCGGCCAGGACAACCGCTACGACGAATACATCTTGCGTGGATTTGAGGCTCAGATCGGCGGCACCTACCGCGATGGCATGCCGCTACGCACGTTCGATTGGGCTGCCTGGCGAACGGAGCCCTTCGGGTTGGAAAGCGTCAATATCCTGCGAGGCCCGACGTCCGACCTCTATGGCACAAACCAGCCGGGCGGCTTGATCAACGGTGTGACGAAACGCCCGCAATTCAGCTTTGGCGGCACTGTTCAAACCACTGTGACGAACGAGGGGGGGACCGAAATCGGTCTGGACGTCACCGGGCCGCTCTCAGACGCGGTGGCATACCGTTTCGTTGGTCTGCTGAACCGGTCCGGCACGGTCTATGACGAGGTCGACACGGGCCGCACTTATCTGGCCCCCTCTCTCACCTTCGCGCCGACGGATGCCACCACGCTCACCGTTTACGGACAGTATCAAAAGGATGACATCGGCGACACTTACGTACTTGTTCCGCAATATGGCTCGCTTCTGCCCAACCCGACGGGGCAGTTCGGGCCGGGAACCTACACAGGCAACCCTGATACCAATACCGTCGAAAGCACCCAGAATTATCTGGGCTATGAGCTGGATCACCGCCTGTCGTCGTCCTGGAGCCTGATGTCGCGGCTCCGCGTTTCCGAAAATGACTGGAACAATGAAACCGAATTTCCTGCGGCCTTCGTCAATCTGAACAGCGTTTTGGGTCTGCCCGGTGCCCAGCCCGAGGCCATCGACACGGCCATCATGACGAAATTCGACGTGGATCAGGATTTGCGGCAGCGCAGTGCAGACAACGCGCTGCGCTACCGCTTCGAAACCGGTCAGACGCGCGGGCAGATGGCCTTTGGTCTGGACTACTTCGACCTCGACAGCGACACCGCCTTTGGCTACGGCTACCGGGGAGAGCGCAACCTGTTGACGGGCGCCATCACGAATTTCCTGGCAGCCAGCGTTCCCGCAGAGCTACCCGCAGAACGACGCACCGAGTTGGATCAAGTGGGCCTCTACGCAACGGGACATATGGAAATTGACGACCGCTTCATCGTGTCCGGCGGTGTGCGCCATGATCGTGTCAGCTTCAAACAGCGGGGTTTTACCACCGGCCTATCGGGCGTGCTGAATTTCGACACGGCTGTCGAGCAAAGTGCCAACTCGGTGAATGTCGGGTTTGGCTATCGTGTCACCCCTGATCTGATGGCTTACGGATCCCTGGCGCGATCCTTCGATCTTCCGCCGGGCGGGACCACATCCTCCGGTGCTGCACTCGATCTGGAAAGCGCGAAATCGGCTGAGCTTGGGCTGAAGTTCACCGCTGCCGACGGCAATACAGGATTTAATGCCGCACTGTTCCAGATCACCAAGAACGATGTGGCCTTCGATGATCCCAGCACCACCGCCCCGTTGGTCTTTACGCAAGTTGGACAGGTCCGGACCCGTGGGGTCGAACTGGAGATGACCCATGACTTCCAGAATGGCTTCAGCCTCTTCGGCAGCATGACCTATGTGGATGGAGAAATCACGCGGGATGCCAGTTTTGCCGGGAACCGGCCTGCACGGGCGCCTGAGTTGTCGGCCGCCCTTTTCCTCCAGTATGAAGTACCGCAGGTTGATGGCCTCTCGTTTGGCGTTGGCGCGCGCTACACCGGCTCTCGCTTCTCTGACATCGGCAACGAGCTTGAGGTCGCGTCGGTCACGCTCTTCGATGCCTCCGTCAGCTACAAGGTCAATGACTGGCAGATCAGCCTTTCGGGGCGCAATCTGGCCAACCGCGAGTACATCGGATTTTGTGGTGATGCGTTCTTCAGCCTGCCCCCTGCTGGCAACCCGCTCAACCAATTCTCGGGATCTTGCGTCTATGGCGCCGGACGCGAGATTGCCTTGTCCGTGCAACGGACCTTTTGACCAATGTGGCGCACGCTCTTGCCTCTCATCGCGGTTGCGACATTGAACGCCGCATCGCCGGGACAGGCCGAGCCGCGTCAGATAGAACATCGCTACGGGATCACCGAAATCGACGGCACGCCGCAGCGGGTCGTCTCGCTGTCCTTCATCGGCCATGACTACCTGCTCGCCCTCGGTGTCAAACCGGTGGCTTTGCGATTTTGGTACGGCGATCATCCCTTTGGCGTTTGGCCCTGGGCGTCAGAGGCCTTGGGCGATGCCGAACCAACAGTGCTGTACGGCGACATTGATATCGAACAGATTGCCTTGCTCAAACCGGATCTGATCGTCGGCCAATGGTCTGGCATGACCGAGAGCCAGTATCATCTGCTGTCCCGGATTGCGCCGACACTGCCCCCCGAGCCGGGTGAAAGCGACTACAGCTCGTCCTGGCAGACGGTGACCGAAAGATTGGGTGTTGCCTTGAACAAACGCGACGAGGCCAAAACCGTGATCGATCGGCTGAACGCCCGGTTTGAGGATCTGCGGCAAGCCCACCCGGACTGGGCCGGGCAAACCGCCGTCGTGGCCTGGCCTCCTCAGATCGGCGTCTTTACCAGCCACGACTTGCGCAGCCGATTTCTGCACAATCTCGGGTTTGTCTCACCGCTAGCGGTCGATGCGATGTCCGGCGGGAACGCGTTCTTCGTCACTTTGCCGCAGGAGGATCTGTCCCCCCTCGATAGCGACCTGTTGCTCTGGGTGCATACGGGCAACCTGAAGGCAGCATTGGACGGGATTGTGCTACGTCGCACCATGCGCAGCTACCGGGAAGGGCGCGAGGTCTATATCGACTACAATCTGACCGCCGCGCTAGCGCACTCCAGCCCGCTGTCTCTGAATTATGCGCTGGATCGCCTCGTTCCGCTGATCGACGCGGCCATGGACGGTGACCCCAGCACTCCGGTATCCAGCATGGTGGCAGAAGGGGTCGCGCCATGAGATCGCACACACACCGGCGGTTGATCGCTCTTGCGGTCCTTGCTCTCGTGACGCTTGCGCTCATCCCCCTGTCTGTCGGTTTTGGCGTGCGCAATCTTGGCTGGACGAATGTGCTTTCGGCGCTTGGGCGTGATCAGCTCGGGACGACAGCCCATCTGGTGGTGTGGGAACTGCGGTTGCCTCGGACCCTCGCAGCCCTGATTTGCGGTGGTGCTCTGGGTCTGGCCGGAGCGTTGATGCAGGTGTTGACACGCAATCCGCTGGCTGACCCGGGCCTTCTGGGCGTCAATGGGGGCGCGGCCATGGGTGTGGTCTTGGGGATCTGGGGGCTTGGCATCTCTTCGCAGACCGGGTTGATCCTGCCCGCGCTCGGCGGTGCAGGCGTTGCGGCTGCCCTTGTGTTCCTGCTGGGCGGTACACCACGTGGTCAAGGGCCGGACCCGATGCGACTAATCCTCGCGGGGGCTGCTGTGAGCGCACTTTTTCTTGCCCTCACATGGGCCATCCTGATCCTCAGCCGCGAGAGCCTCGACGTCTATCGCTTCTGGGTGCTTGGCGCTTTCAGTGATATTCGCATGGCGGATCTTCTCAGCCTCTGGCCAGCTTTTGCGATTGCCCTGCCGTTGGCCGCTGCGGCCGCGCTGCTCCTTGATCCGCTGACTTTGGGCGATGATACAGCGCGAGCGCTTGGGGTTCGGGTTGGGTTGGCGCGCGTTATAACAATACTGGCGATTGTTGGGCTTTGCGGAACAACGGTCTCGCTGGCGGGCCCCATTGCCTTCATCGGCCTCGTTGTGCCGCATCTGATCCGTCCACTGTCAGGGGCCGATGTGCGTCTGCTGGCCTTGGGGTCGTTCCTCGCAGGCGCTCTTCTGGCGATCACAGCAGATACCCTTGGCCGCGTCCTGCTCCCGGGGCGGGAGATCGAAGCAGGCGCAATGATGGCGCTGATCGGTGGGCCGACACTTGTTCTTCTGGTGCGTCTCCGGCGAGGGGTGGCCCTATGACAGCCCTGACCCTGCGCGGCTTCGGCCTGTCCGCGCGTCTGCCCTGGCGGCTCATTGCAGTCAACGCGTTCCTGATGGTGTGTGTCCTGACCTTGGCGGGTCTCGGGCTATTCCGAGGCGCCTATCCCATCACATCACAGGACATTTGGACGACAATCACCGGTGACAGCGATCCGATCCTATCCATGATTGTGCTGGAGTATCGCCTGCCACGGCTCGCCACTGCCCTGGGCGTTGGCCTAGCTCTCGGTCTCGCGGGCGAGATGATCCAGACACTGCTCCGGAACCCGCTGGCCTCCCCCGATATCATCGGGTTCTCGGCCGGCGCGTCGGGTGGCGCGGTACTGTCCATTGTGCTCTTGGGCAGCACCGCAATGGTCGCTCCCGGTGCGCTTGTCGGCGGGCTTCTGGCCGCAAGCCTTGTGCTCGCGCTCAGCTGGCGCCGGGGTGTGTCGCCCGGCCAACTGATCCTGACCGGCATCGGCATCATCCTGACGCTTGGGGTCATGACCGACCTGATGATGACACGGCTCGACACGACCTCTGCTGCCGATGCGGTCAAGTGGCTGGTCGGCTCCTTGGCCGCGCCAACCTGGCAGGAGGCAGGCCTGCTCTGGGTCGGTTTGGCCCTGCTCGTGCCCCTTGCCCTGCTGCATCAGTTCACGCTGAGCCGCACCGCCCTTGAAGAAGACCTCGCCGTCAGCCTCGGGATGCGCGTGACCAGGTGGCGGGTCATGACGCTGCTTCTGGCCGTCTCGCTCGTGGCGCTTGCCGTGGCGACCACCGGCCCTCTGCCTTTTGTCGCCTTTGTCGCGGGCCCCATTGCTCATGGTCTGAACGGCGCGCCGCGTCCCAGCCTTGTCACTGCTGCTCTTGTCGGCGCATTCGTGGTGCTGTGCGCCGATGCCGCCAGCCAGTCTTTGCCTGCCGCTCTGGCCCTGCCCGCAGGGGTGTTCACAGCTCTCGTCGGTGCGCCCGTCCTGCTGACCGTCTTGTTGATGTCTGCCAAAAGAGATCGCTTGTGACCCCTCCCCTTTCCTGCGAAAATCTATCTTTGAGCTTTGGGGTAAAGCCCGTTTTAACCGACGTCACAGTCGCCCTGCCGCGCGGCCAGATCAGCGCCATCGTCGGTCCGAACGCCTCGGGCAAAACGTCCCTCTTGCGCTGCCTCAGCCGGTTGCAAACCCGCACAAATGGTCGTGTTCTTCTGGACGGAGCCCCCATCGACAGCCTGAAAACCCGCGATGTCGCCCGGCGTATCGCACTGTTGCCCCAGACCACAACTGCCCCCGCCGGGATGCGGGTGCAGGAGCTGGTTCTACATGGCCGAACCCCGCACCAATCCCCATTTCGGCAATGGAGCGCTGAGGACGAGGCCCTTGTCACCGACGCGCTCGCCGCTGTCGGGCTGGCAGATCAATCCGACCGGTTGCTCAGCGATCTCTCTGGTGGTCAGCGTCAGCGCGCATGGATCGCCATGGTACTGGCGCAGGACACCGATATCCTGTTGCTGGATGAACCCACCACCTATCTCGATCTGCCACACCAGCGCGACGTGCTGACCCTTGTGCAGCAACTGCAAAAGGAACGTGGCCTCACCGTCGCCATGATCCTGCACGATATCAACCTCGCGGCGCGCTACGCGGACCGGATCATGGCACTGAAGGACGGACGGTTGTTGCACAACGGCCCGCCCGCTGAAGTAATCACACTTGAAACCATGCAGCAGATCTACGGGCTTGACTGCAGCATCCTGACCGACCCTCACTCAGGAAAACCCCACATCATCCCCAAATGACACCCACCTCGACAGCGGCAGGATCAGGTTAGAACAGATGAGCAACAGCCCCCTTTCCCCGCGCCGAGAAGCCCAGCAAAAACGCTCTCGTAAGAAGGTCGAACAGATCCTCGACGCGACAATGGACATGCTGTCGGAGGGTCCGGCGGATCAGATCACCACCAACAAGATCGCAGAGAAAGCGGGTATAAGCGTCGGCACCCTTTACCAGTTCTTTCCCAACAAGGAGGCGATTTTCTACGAGCTCTTCCGGGACTGGCTGTCGCGTACCTTGGCGGCGTTGGATGACATCCGCGATGGTCTGGCCCCGGACGCCTCGAAGGAAGACTGCATCGCCGTTTTCCTGGATGCGTTGACCGAACCGGAGCTGAACTCACAGAAGAACTGGAAGCTGCGGTGGGCGATGAGCACGTCACCGCAGCTGCTGGCACTAGAGGCCGAACATAAGCGCGAGGTGCTCAGCCGGATCCATGATTTGCAGAGCCGGCTCGGGCAGAGCCCACCCGCCAAAGTCATCCCAGACTTCATGCTGCTGCAGAACGAGCTCACGATTGCCTGCCTGTTCAGCCTGTCCCGCCTGCAACACTCGCCGAACAGAGACCAGCTGCATGATCTGTGCAAACGGCTGTTGGGTGTGATTTATGACTATCCTGCCTGGACAGCTCTTGGCGATGAAACGGGCGGGGAGACAGAACCATAAGCCTCTCTCGGCGTCGCTTAAGACCAACGGCCAGACGGGTCGACGCCTCAGATGAAGGCCAGGCCAAATTCACCTTTGGAAAGGTTAGCGCGTGCATAACCTCAAGACGCGTACCCTTGTTCGGACACAAACGGCTGAGTCCTTGCCACGCAGGTTTGTCGGTCACATTGAACATGACCAGAAATATGGCGTTGGTGCCGACACAGCCGATGCGCTCATGGTCGAGGAAAGGAGCTTTTACCAGCCCTTTATCGCTGAACCCGATGGCTGCTGGGTTGGCATTGCGACGCTCGATGACAACGCATTTGTGATATTGAATGAAGAGACCACTGCGCAGGATTTGCGCAAACACTCCAAGGCAGACCTCAGCCTTAAAGCAAGCCTGCAGAGGACTGCAGCCTGCTGATGCAGCGAGATGATCGGTTTTGCAGCTTCAGATGGGAAGTGGTTCCACGCCGACCGGTTGCGTAGTCAGGTGATCGAGTAAATGACTGACCGTTCCGCCGAAAAGCTATTCTGGTTTTCAGTTGGCGCGGTTGCACTGGCCTGCGGCATTGTTGGGGTGGTTCTGCCGTTTGTGCCCACAACACCCTTTGTCATTCTGGCGGTTTTTGCCTTCAGCAATGCGAAACGAAGTCTCCCTAGAGTAAGGACACTCCGACCATTGTCGCTGCCATTGAGGTCTTCTAGCCGATAGGAACCTCGCTTGCGGAACTCAGCATGGCCAGTGACAACCGCCACGCAAACCGGCCGGAGACATGACTGTACTGACAGACCATCGCAAGCACGAAAATCGCGTGCAATGCAGGAGCGCTTCGCAGGTGAACCTGAGCAAGCGTCTCTTACTGCGACCGCAGCACGCCGAACCGTCCATTCGCTGCGAAAGGAATTCGGTACCACAGCTGAATTCCCATTTTAGGAATTCAACTGCGAGGAGCCCCTCTTACTTCATTTTTGCAGTTACCTCAGAGCTACTTTCCGAAGATGTTGGAGGCCACATACTCAATGGCTTGATTATTTTGGCTACCTGAGCGAGATCGCCGATGTTCTTCAAAAGTTATGGAATGCAACAGGTGGATGAACTAGTCCTCCCGCTAAAGTGGCATCAATGCCTCTGGGTATAGCCGACCGGACCGTATGACACGCTGGCTAAAGACAGGATTGACGTTATCGAGCCACCGGCAAACCAAGAGTGGCTCCACAGGACATCGTTTTTCCGCGACCCGGAGCATAACACCATCGAAATCTTCGCCGACATTCACCCACGTGAGACATTGGCTCAACTTTCCAGTGCTTATCAGGTTGTCGACTGATGTCGGTGGATATGAAAGGGTTCTGCATTCCCGGGCGATCCCCTCTTCGCTGAGGTCAAAGGACGCGATCAACATCAGCGTCTGCAACCTGAACGCCTTCATCAATCGTCGATGCTCAGCATCACCGATGAAGGTATTCAGAACACGATCAATGCGGTTTCGAAGGTCATTTGCGGAGAGCGCGAACGCGAAGCACCCAAACGCCGGAGCCCTTTCCAGAATCGGGACGCTCACAACGGCGAGGCGATCGGCAACGCTCGTTTGGAGGAAGCCTTGATGCGCGCGAGCGACACTGGCAAAAGCGCTGACCGCGCCGTCCTGCACAGCCCGTGCCGCATCCGCATAGGTCTCAATCATGTGGAACTGGCCAGGCGCTACGCCGAGTTCAAGGCCGGTCACATGCCGTACCTGATCAGCACGTGAACCGCCCCGGATGCAGCGGCAATCAGACGTTCCACGCGCGATGCGCCATCCTGGAACGGCAGGCATAGTGCACCTGGCGAATAGCCGATGACCCACGACGGCACTTCGGGGATCGTCTTCTAAAACATGGCCTGCGCAGCGGCTTGATTGTGAACGACCCAGTCCCTCATCGTCGCACGGCTCGCGCGTACGGGCCCTGTGGCCGACGATCCGAAGTCACGAGAGGCATAGGTGAGGACCGCAATGGTAAGGGCCGGGTCCTGGATGGAAGGCCTGGCGCAGGTCAACTCCGAACGGCTTGATCCCAGGTTCCTTCCACCCCCATGACGGCCGTTCCAACCAAAGGATGCGTTTGAGATGCGCCAAGAGGATCTCAAATATCTTTCTGATCTTCATCTACATGTCGTACTGGCGGGTCTTGGCGATGTCGCACGCCACTTAGTGGGATTGCTACAGCTCGATGACAGCAACACATGGGCTCACTTCTTTTTTGCGCTGCAACTCAGTCGTTTTTCTGTAAGGCGGCGCTTCGCGAACCTCAGTGAAGGTGCGCGAAGCACTTACAATCAGGCTAAGCAGCCTGATCGAATTGAATTCTGCCGTCGTGCAGGAAGAAGAGCTTGCGGAAGACGGACAGATTGATCGGATTTGGCAATCGGACATCAGAGATATCTGGCATGAACTTGCCACTCAAATCGAACGACCGGTCGATTTGCGAGATCATGGCACAGATTGCACCTGAGCCGATCACGTATTTCTGGAGGGACTTGATCTGATCATCGAGGCTTGGGTTGGTGCGCTTCTGATCCAGGATCTGAAGGTAATCGATCACGATGAGCGCAGGCTCACTTTCGGCCATTAGGCGGCTGATGACATGGTCCGCAGAAACTTCATCAGATGTGTCGATAACCACCGCACTATCGCTTGAGCTTGGATCAACACCAATGCTTGACAACCGATCTGCTACGTCGCGCTCATGGTAATCCAGCGTGAAGAAATAGCCTTTGCGGCTGAGTTGCGATGCCCTCGCTGCAAGCTCAAGCCCGAGAAGCGTCTTGCCTTGCCCTGGTCGTGCTCCGACGAGCACCAGATCGCCGGGCTCCAGTTGCCGCAAAATAGGTCGTGCCGGACTTTTGTTCAGCGGCGACGACACGAGATGGCTCCAGCTTTGAAAGCCCTCGTCTATGGCGACCTTATCCAGAGCCTGATGCAAGGCGATATCGATGTCCCGCGCCAATAGCTTGGCATTCCGCTTTAACACGTAAATGGGAGCAGATAACTGCATGTGTCTTCCTCCTCTTTCGAGCTGCTTCTGCAATCCCTCCTTATGCTTGCGCTCGAATGAGACAAGTTGAGACAATTCGGCTCCGCATGATGGATGCTTCCCGGACGGAGGGCGGAGGCCCGAGCAAGGCCTGCGCATAACCTGCTCCGAATGAACCGGCAGCTCAAGATGAAAGTGGCCGCTGGCCACTCCCGAATGCTCAGCAGCACGGGCTCACAGCCGTCAATCGGGCGGCCTTCTCCATTCATTCACCCTTGTCTCTCCAGATGTCCGTCTCACGAATGACCCGATCCCGACAAAGGAGTTTCCGTGAGGTCGAAAAAATGCACCCCACCAATCGCGTCGCCAAGCAGCATTGTTGAGACATGAAATGACGCCGCAGTCACGATCGCGTCGAAGGTCAGGATTGCCGTCTCGGTCCCGGTGATGGGATCCCAGAGACGTGCCGAGCGATCGCGTGACATCGTCAGGAGATGCCTTGAATCTGGCGAAAAAACCACGCTCTCCACCCAGCTTTCATGTCTGCTCAATGAAACGACCTCTGCTCCCTTTGCAACATCCCAAAGGAGAACCGGATTGCCTCGGGATTGTAGCGTAACAAGTCTAGCGCCATCTGGTGAGAAGACCGCTCTCTCTACCTTGTGCGGCAACTGTGCAATCTTGTCACCCGTGGTAGCGTTCCAAAGATCAGCAACTTGCTGGAGTGTAATCGTCAGCACAGTGGCGCCATCAGGCGAAAAAACCGCGTGTTTTACGCCGCCGTGTTCGCTGTCCAGTACCGCAATCTCAGAACCACTGACACTGTCCCAAAGCCGAGCGACTAGACCGGGAACTGAGATCGTCACGACCCGCTTGCCTTTTGGAGAGAGAAGCGCCTCGCGTATCGTTTCCCCATTCGGCTGAAACACCACGGCCTCTTGTTGTACGTCTGTATTCCAAAGTTTCGCAGCACCACCCTCTGAAGTAATCAGAACCTTCAAACCGTCGAAAGAAAAGACCGCATTCGCAATTGGGCGCCCGTGACCGTGTAACGTCACAGCCTCTGATCCAGTGTTTGCGTCCCAAAGCCGGACGGCGTGGTCTTGTGAGATCGTCAGGAAGCGGTCGCCCGTTGGGCTGGACACGGCATCAACAACGGACGCATCGCCTGCGCCTAGCCGCCTAACCTCTTCGCGCGAGAACGCATCCCAGAGTCTTGCGACGCCTCCCGAGACGGTGACAATGCGCTTTCCACCCAGCAAGAACTGAGCATCGGGCAGGCCTACCTCATGCCCTTGCAGAAGGGCTACCTCAGAACCACTGCCAACATCCCAGAGACGAGGGTCGCGGTCGTGGTAGTCCGAGATCGTGAGAACTTGCGTGCCGTCGGGCGACATCAATGCGCGCACGACGCCGCTTTTTCCCTGCAGAACCGACGACTGGTTGCCGGTTGAGGGCGTCCACAATCGCGCGGTGCCATCCTCGGACGTCGTCAAGGCTAAACGACCGTCCGATGAGAACACTGCGCTTTTGACTGTGCGCTGGTGTCCGGGCCGGTCCGTTGGATAGGTGCTGTTTGCGTCCCAAAGCAAGGCACCGTGATTGGCCGCCGTCAGCACATTCTGACTGTCCGGAGAGAAGACGGCGGCTGTCAAATCACCCTCATGCCGATCCAGTGTCCCGACCGATGCACCCGTGTCAGCGTCCCAAAGACGCGCAAGGTGGGTCGAACTCGTCAAGACGCGGCGCCCATCTGGCGAGAACTGCGCGTCTTTCAGCTGCTCCCCGTGCCCGCCCAGCTCTGCTTCCGGGTGTCCGTTGGTCGTATTCAAGAGCAGCGCACAGTCCCATCCACGGGCAAGGATGTATCTGCCATCAGGCGAGAAGGACGCAGTGCAGCTCCTCTTGGACCCACTGTTCAGGGATGCTAACTCCGTGGCATTTATTGTGTCCCAGAGCACAAGGGTGCCATCCCCAAACGTCGCAAACGCCCGATCGTTGTTCGGTGAGTATTGGACGCTCTGCGCCGCGAACTTGCATGCCAGTACGCCCGTCTCTCTTCCTGTGTTAGCATCCCAAAGTCTGGCGGTCCGGTCTTTGGACGCGGTCAAGACCCTGGTTCCGTCTGGTGAGAACACCGCAATGTGAACACTGGCCGCGTGTCCCTTCAGCTCCCTCACAAGACCGCCATCGCCGGCATCCCAAAGAGCCGGGTCAGCCGTTTCCCGGCGACCAAGGTCTTCGTCGAAAACGGTCAATACCTGATGACCGTCGGGCGAGAATGCTGCGTTCTTTACCCAAGCCTCTCCTACCCCAAGCACCGCGGTCTCGTTTCCGGTGACCGTGTCCCAAAGCATCGGATTGCCGTGCCCTGGCGACAAGGTCAGGACACGGGAGCCATAAGGGGAAAATACCGCCTTGGCAGATTTTCCAAGCGTTGCAGCCTCGACTCCGCTGGCGGCATCATGAAGGCGGACGGTCCCGTCCTCTGAGCGGTTCAGGACCCGTGTGCCATCGGGTGAAAAAGTTGCGTTCGTCAGCCCTGGCATTTCGAGTACCGCTATTTGAGCGCCGCTCGCGACGTCCCAAACACGTGCCGTCCCGTCGTTCGACAAAGTCAGCACCCTATTGCCAAAAGGCGAGAACACTATCGGTGACCAAGCGCCATAGGCCGGGAGAGATGCAATCTCGACCCCGGTAGCACTATTCCACACTTTCACTTCACTTCCCGCAGCGGCAAAGACACGGGATCCGTCGGGAGAGAACATGGCGCTCTGGATCGCCATAGTATGCCCAACCAAACCGAACCGCAGCTGGCCAGGCGGGGTCAGACGGGGGCATGTCGGGACCGGCCACAGCGATGGGGTGCTACGTGCCGACCGAGCAACTTCGACAGCCGCCGGAAGTCCGGCGTCGGCAAGCCGGCCCCAAATCTGGTGGGACAGCTGGTCCGGCGATTGCGCGAGTGCCGGGATCGACAAAGCGACAGCGCGTCCGACGAGCTGGGCTGCGGGATCCTCCGGCTCGTCATGCCATGCAGCCAATAAACCTTGTGCGCCGGTCACTGCTAGCCTTGTCTTGATCCAAATGAAGTCGGTCAGCAGGCGATCAGCCTCCGCACCGCGGCCCGCCGCCCGCAGGTGATCGATGAGAAAACGCCAGCCGTAGGACGCCTGCTTTGGCATACTTGCCCAGTCGCTGACGCAAGACGCGGCCAGGGCCTCCACCATCTTGCTATGGGCCTCTGTCAGCCCATCTTCTCCCAGCCGGTCGCGCAGGAGCCACTTCATGTTATCGTGCAAACGCACTGTGCGGGTGCCGAGATCCAGTTCCTGAAGAAGCGACAGCCCGTCGAGGCGTTCCAGGAGTTCCTCGGTCTCGAGCAGATCGAACTGACCACTCTGGTTCCAGAGAGCATCGATGATGTCGATGGGCACCGCAACATCCTCGGGCAAGACAGCCAACTCGCGGAACCTCGGCCGCTCAAGCGCATCATCGAGGTCTTCGGTACTCGCGTCGACGCAGAGCCCGATCGCGCGGTTTCGCTGATCCTCGTCGCGCGCATCGAAGGCGGTCAGGCCACGGCGGTCGAGGCGGTCCTGAAACGTCCCAAGAGCTTTGTCGACGCTCTCGTGTTTCGCGACCCGGGAGCGGACGAAGCCATTGGCGATGTCGAGGAGCTGCGCCCATCCCTCGAGACGGCCCGCGAGACTGTCGAAAGCGACGCGCGTGGCGGGGTGTACAACGTTCAAGTCCCAGGACAGCAGCTGAAGTGCCTCAGTCTGGCGCATTTCGTCGATCCGGATCGGCGTACAATCCTGGGGTAGAACCGACGGTTTCCGCGTTGTGATCAAGCGGACACAGTTTGGTCCACCATAGAGAAACGGGCGCAGTTGGCTTTCGTACCAGACATCGTCGATCACAAGCAAAAGTGACGCCTCGCCGATCAGCCCTCCGAGATGTTCACCGGCCATGGTCTCATCGGTAAAACCGGGACGCGCGCCGTCGGGGTCTAGCTTTTCGATGAGATCGTTGACCAGTCCCAGTACGCTGGGACGTTCCTTGCCGATCTCCACGCGGAGTATTCCGTCCCAGAACTGAAAGCGCACCTCCTCGTCGCGACAGAGGTCATTGGCAAGGACGGTCTTGCCGTAGCCGCCGGAGCCGACGAGCGCGACCGAGCCGCCTCCGGATGCCATAACAGATGTCTTCAGGGCGCCGAACTCGGTCGAACGCCGGACATAGGAAGACGGAAGGTGGCCCTGATGAAAGGGCACGCGCCGCCGCTCACCAGGGCCTTCCAAAACCCGGAGAAGCGTGATGAAGCGCTCGGGCTCGCTGAGATCATAGACCTCCGCTCTGCGCAGCCAAAGGGGAAGATCGCGCTTGCGCAGGCTGGCATCGCCCAGCACAGGGCTGACCCTCTTCCCCTTGGCCCAGGCATGTCTGTATTCCCGCTTCACCCAGTCTGAGACGAGCGCCCGCTTGCTCAGCACCAGCACAAGGTGTTCCGCCTGTTCGATCGCCCTCAATGCCTGAAAGCGAACATCATCGCTTTCGATGTCCTTGAGATCGCGCCAGGACGTCAAGCCCTGCTCCGCGACACGCTTTTCAAAGTCCTCGGCGAATTCCCTGCCGTCAGCGCGCGAGTAGGAGATAAAGATCCTATTGGGAGAGAACTCTGGATGCGCCTGTTCGATGAGTTTGGTCACCGCAGTGCCTGGATCACCGAGGCCAGCAGGAGAATTCCATAGAGACCGATAAACGCAAATGGCGCCCATTTCTCAAGCCCAGTGAAGGACCGTCGGCCCATCGCCTTGTAGATCTTCTGTTCGCGCTCGAAAGGCGCGACCGGCAGGCTCTTCTCCATCTCATGCAGAACCTGGAATTTTGCGCCATTCAGCTTGGAGTATGAGGCAAGCAGGACCGCCCAGGCGAAGCACACGATAATGCCGGCCGCTGGAATGGCCAAAAGCCAGAAGCCCTGCTCGAACTCGCTGACCGAAGCGCCCCCCATCTTCAAGTAGCCATAAAGCGCGGAAATCGCGCTGTTGACGCTGAGCATCCAGGTATTCGCCGCAGCCCTGCGGTCACTGACCTTCTCGGCAGTTGCGAGGTAAATCTTGTAAAGCTCAAAGGTCTGATCGGGCTTATCGCTCATCCGGCATTCCTCCATGTCCTAAGTATGGATTTTGCCCCGTCCGTCTTTCGCGCAAGATCCGGCCAGTTTCGACTTCCGTGTGAGGTGGAACCGCATCTGAAACCATGACTGCGCAGTCCGGACCAATCACAGGTTCCCCGTTGCGAGCCTCGCAGTCACCAGAGGCAACAGCTTTGCGTTTTTTGGCGGGCGAGAACACGGCGCTACTCAATCCGTTTGGTTTCAATTGCTCCGGCACTCCAAATTGGCCTTCTTCCAAAAAAGCTTGCAGGTACAAACAATCACGATCAAGCGGGAAATGAGCCAACCGTCGACGCCGAATGCACCACTTACAGAATCCCCTTGTCAGGTTACACACACTGCAAAGACATTGCGACGCGCGATCAAAACACAACAGACTGTAAGCTCGGCGCGCTGCTCCGCGGACAGGCATCCGCCATCGAGCGTCAGAACAAGGCCCGTCCGCACCACAAGCGCCAGCCTGCGTTACCGAACCCTCATGAGGCAGATCCTAAGCATATTTGGGCGCTGTTGTACCCCCAATTACCATGTATGCACAGACTATGCTGCAGGTCGACACTCGATGTTCAGTGCTTCGTAGAATGGCGACATCCGTCAGTTTACGACCAGGAGAGAATTGCTCTGAAACCCGATTTTCCTACCATTTGTAGATTAGAGTCTTCGCTCATGTTTTCCTTGGGCTGGGGAGGAGCGATGAAGATGAAAGCATCCAAATTCAAGGACCCGCAAAAGGCGTTCATTGTAAAGCAGGGCGAGGAAGGCACGCCAGTTGCGGAGATCTGTCGCAAGGCTGGGATCCTTTGACCGGCAGGTCATTTTAAAGCAATCGCCGAGAGGGGGGCCAGGCGACTTACTTCAACTGGAGTGCAGGCGGACAAGAAAAGCGTCCAGTGGATGTTTTTCCCGCCAAACAATTACGCAGGTCTGATGCCGTCCGAGATGAAGAAACTGCGCGAGTTGAAAGACGAGAACCGGCGTTTGAAGAGTTGGAGGGGAAAGCAAATTATCCGGGGGATGATTTGCCCTGAACAACCGTCGCGGACCTGATGCTCGACAAGGAAATGGCGAGGTCTTTGTCCGCCATTGGTCCGAGGACAATGGGCGAGCGGATGTCGTCAAACGAAAGCTTTGAGGTCCGATCGTAAGCGCGAGATCATCGACGGTGTTCGGGAAGATTAGCGCGTCTCTGTCAGGCGCGCATGCAAGGTAATGCGGTTCGACAGATCGACTTATCAGTGCAAATCCCGACGCCGCGATCCGGCCAGTCTAAAATCCCGTATCAAAGAGATTTGCGGGACCCGCGTGCCGTATGGCTATCGGCGCGTGCATTATGTGTTGCGACGAGAAGGCTGGGAAGTGAACCCCAAGCGTGTGTACAGGATTTACAAGGAAATGGGCCTGCAACTGCAGAATGAGTCCCCCAAGAGGCGCGTCAAAACCAAGCTGCGAGAAGACCGTTTAGATGCTGTTTGCGCGAACGATGTCTGAGCGATCATTGCCCGGCAGGAGAATGCATGCATTCACCGAGAGGGAACTTTGTGCACGACCAGTTGGCCACTGAGCGCAAGCTTCGTATCCTGACAGTCGAAGACATCTTCTCACGCTATTGTCCTGTCATCGACCCACGCTTCAGCTATCGAGGTGAGGATGTCGTAGCCACGTTGGATCGGGTATGTCGTGACATTGGATATCCCAAGACGATACGCGTGGATAACGGGAGCGAGTTCATCTCTCGCGACATGGATTTGCGGGCCTGTCAGCGTTGCGTCACTCTGGACTTCTCACGTCCTGGCCAGCCGACAGATAACTCCTTCATCGAGGCCTTCAACTCAAAGCTAAGAGGGGAATGCCTGAACACACACTCTTCAGGTCGCAAGGCTGATGCAGATCGCGAAAGAGATCCATCGCCAAGTTGTCCATTTCTGATCATCTGTGCTGTTTCGATCCTATCTCGTGTTGCCGTTCCTGATTTAAGCGATTTGAAGCCCGTCATCGGGCGAGGTGGCCCCTTCACGCCACGGTAATCTTGCTCAAAGATGTTGTTGAGATATTTCAATCAGTAGATCTTGATCCGACGCGGCGAGCCGACGTCCCGCAACGCGGCGCTCACAGCATCGACGCCAGCTGTGTTGGTGCCACTTTGGTCAATTGTACGGGCGCGCGGCGGACTATTTGCTGCGATCGCTTTGGTCAAAAATCGTAGCACAGCTGCCTCATCGTGATGCTCAGACAGCATGAATCGAGTACTTGGCCGCGCAAATTCACAGCGCGTTAAAGATAGCACCAATCACCTCGCACTTTCATGTAGGTCTCGTTCAGACGCCATGATCGCGCAATCGGCGACTCCTGTTTTTGCGCAACCTTTGCCAAAGCTGAGGCATATTTCACGACCCACTAGTTCAAACTCGCATGGTCAACCTGGACACCGCGTTCGGACAAGATCTCCTCCAGATCTTGGTAGGAAACAGCATAGCGGACGTAGAAAAGGACAGCATGCAGGATGACATCTCGCGGAGATTGGGCACCTTAGGACGATACCGTCGGCATGACCTCAGCTGCTTTCGACGCTTCTACATCGGTCACCAGAACAAAATTTGCGACAGAACCATATTGAGGGGATGCATATCGCTGAAGAATGAAAATATTGGTTACGATCCTGACCAACTGGGGTTTGGTAACACTTGGTGTAGAGACCACAACAAAGAAAGACCGCATGGCGCCATTGGGAACAACGTCCCCGCAGCGCTGATGAAATTGCGAGACGTATCGAGCCCTTTTATGTGATCCAAGGGCAAAAAACCTAACTCCAAACGCGGGCGCTTCGGGTAGCGCAGTAAACCTGACCAAAGCTAGCGTAAATCAGCGGAGTCGTAGGGGGATAGGTCACTGATACTAGCACTAATATCTTCTAGAGCTGTCTCTAGCGCAGCTGCGAAAGCAGGAACATTCTTGCCTTTAAAACAATTATAGTGATCACCAGGGGTGTCTATAATGCTTGTGAGGTTCGCAATATTTGATAATCCATAGTCGCCACCACGTATGCCAACGGGTGTTTCAGCCGCCCTCACGAGAACAATCCGAATGTCGCTCTTGGGAGAGTACCCTCGCAAAAGACGGCCGTGCTGGTGATCCGATACGCGGCGGAAACGGCGTCGATCCATCTCCACGGGATCGCTGTCTCCGATCCGGATATTGGCATACGTGTCACTGGCCTTTCGAAACGCTACGCGAAAAAAACGCTTTGTTTTGCTCGCCAATCGCATAAGCGCTCCAAAAGTCGATTGGTCGCCAAGTCCTGCATCCAAAATGATACAGCTTGCACTACCACCATCGTGGATCAGTTTCCGAGCAATTTCATAAACGGCCCGGCCGCCGGCAGAGTAACCAGCAAGAATCCAAGGTCCTTCTGGATCAACGCTTCGAATGGCCGCTGCCATGCGAACAGCCAGGTCCTCCATGGTCCAAAGAGTTTCTTCATCATCAAACAATGCGGGATCAAGCACGCCAAATCCCTGCCAGCGGTCTGTCAAGCGTTCAATAACCGGGGCAAATGGCGCCACGTGTCCACCCCCGCCTGCCACTAAGTAGAACCTGTTACAGTTAGAATTAGTATCCAGTTTGGTCGGGAACCGTTCGATCAAACGATCCCAATCCTCATTTTTCGCTAGGCACTGCAGAGAGTCTTCGACAAACTGTGCGATACCTTCGCGGGTTGGGTCGGCAAACATGCCTGAGGGAGGCAACACGATCTTCAATCGTTCTTCCAGCAGATGTGTTAAACGTAGCATTGACAAGGAGTCTCCTCCTTCATCAAAGAATGACGTGCCCGGCTTTACAGCAGAGATCTTCAGTGTTTCCTTCCAAAGATCAGAAACGATTTCTTGGATTTCAGGTTGAACAGGGTTTCTTATAAACGGCGCGAATTCATTTCTCTCGAAACTCTCAACGCCCTTTTTCGCATTTTTCGCAAGAAAACCGGAGAGTTCAGTTTCAGGGTCTCTCAAAACTTCGGCCATCGCGCTTTCGATCCGTTCGGCAAACAACTCCATTGTCTGTTGGTCGTGCAGGATAGGATCATATATCAAGCGGAGTTCACGTGTATCAGGGTGATCAATAATTGTTATCCAAAGATCGACCCACGTTGCGTCTTGGTCTGGCGCAATTTCGGTCGATAATAAATCGCCATCTAACTCTAAGGTACCAAATGACTTGCGATGAGTGAAAAAAATATGTCCAAATGGTGCCGCGTCTATCCTGTGTGGTAGCTTCATGTGCTGAAACAGCGCTTCCGCGCGTATGTCTTGATGCATCAAATAGTCCAAGACTGTTGTGCGTATCTTCTTCAAAATCGAGGCATAGCTGGAAAATTGATCGATCTGGGACCGCATAACAATCGTATTTGTGAACATTCCGATCAAATTGGCTACTTCTGGGCACGACCGTCCCGCAATCTGGGTGGAGATCGTGACATCAGGTTTTCCTGTCCATTTATGGATCGCACAGATAGTGGCCGCCAAGGTGGTCATGAATGGTGTGGTCTCAGATGCGCGCTCAAGCGCATCAAACTGATTAGTCATGTGCTTTGGCAAAAAACGTTTCACAGTTCGGGATGAACCGGGAGCCCTGGTCACAGCGGAGGTTGGCGCCAGCGCGTTGTTCGGGTCAGCGCCATCCAATTCCCCCGCCCAACCATCAAGCGCCGCAACCTGCTCCGGAGTTTTGACCTTTTGCCCTTGCAGGGCGGCAAAATCTGGGTATTGAAAAGGCAACCCTACTAAATCATGCGCGACACCACGACGAGCTGCACGATAGATTTCGGCAACTTCCGAACGTAAGATACGCATGGACCATTCATCGCTGACAATGTGATGAATGCTTAAGATCAACAGCGATTTGTCATTGGCATATCGCAAGAGCCGAGCGCGAAAAGGCGCCTCCGACGAAAGGTCAAATGGACGTGTCGCAGCAGCATTGACTTCCATCTTGGCTGCATTGACGTCATCCGCCCACTCGACCTCAAGCACGGGCGTGACCTTG
This sequence comes from uncultured Roseobacter sp., assembly GCF_947496515.1. Taxonomy (GTDB): domain Bacteria; phylum Pseudomonadota; class Alphaproteobacteria; order Rhodobacterales; family Rhodobacteraceae; genus Roseobacter. The sequence goes on from NZ_CANMDB010000016.1 coordinate 61,445, forward strand.
CTGGCTAAACAAACCGGTATCTCTTGGGTGTAGTCGAACCTCAAACGAAGCGTTTCATGCCGAATGACAATTTCATCAATCGCATAGCACAGCGCTTCAACGTCCAAAGGTCCTTCCAGCAAGTCAGCCTGTATGAGATTATAGCAATCTGGGTTGGAGGAAACGAGATGCGCAAAAAGTATACTCTTTTGTGCATCGGATATGGGAAGAGGCGCGTCGCGGGGCAGCAACGGAATCCGGGGTATCTTGGATCTTTTACGTCGACGGGCCAGTAATTTCGTCTCCAACGCTCGACGCTCTGCAAGCGTATTTACACCTTTGGTTTCGGCACCAGCACCAGTGTGGTGTTCACCCGCTTTCAACGCTTCAAAAACGGCCTCACCGAGACTACGTATTGTTGTGTTCTGGAAGAGGCTGGCATGGGACGTCGCTAGAGAAATGTCTTCTTCAATTCGAAAACTGAGCTGCATGGCAAGCAGGGAATGGCCACCAAGATCGAAGAAGTTTTCGTCAATGCCAAAATCATTGCGCTGCAGAACGTCTTCCCACAGACCCGTCAGCAACTCTTCCACCGGCGTTCGGGGTGCAACGGTCTGTTGAATGGCAGCTGAAACATCCAGCGCCAAAAGAGCGTTTCGATCAATCTTACCATTGGAATTAAGCGGAAGGCCGTCAACGATCCGCCACTCCCCAGGTATCATCCAATTCGGCAAATTGGCCCGCAGTGCAGTGCGCAGCGTCTGGACGGCAAGAGTGGCTTTACTCTTTGGAACAATAAATGCCGCTAGTGCCGTGACAGTGGTACCAGACCGCCGCGGAATGACGACAGCATCGACTACCTCGTCCAAAGCGCGAAGAGCGGACTCAATCTCTTGCGGCTCGATTCGAAACCCGCGCATTTTGACTTGCCAGTCCTGCCGACCAAGGAAGTGCAAAACACCGTCTTGGTCCCACTTGGCCCGATCCCCTGTGCGGTAGAGCCGCGCATCCGCATCATGCTGAAAAGGGTCTGGTACAAAGGCAGCCGCCGTATCCTCCGGGCGGTTCAGATAGCCGCGCGCAACACCATCGCCCCCAACCCACAAATCGCCCTCAACGCCGACAAGCACCGGGCGCATGGCACGATCCAGCACATATGTAGATGAATTGGCTAAGGGACGCCCAATCGGAATTGCGCCACAGGCGTGCTCGGGCATGATGCGATGCAAGGCGGAAAAAGTCGTGTTTTCTGTCGGTCCGTACCCGTTGAAAAGGATCAAGTCGGGAGCGGCTTCAAATATCTTTTTCACATGATCGGTGGAAAGCACATCGCCCCCTGCCAAAACACGGCGGCGACCAACAAAGCAGTCAGGGCGCAGATCTACCATCTGTTGGAACAGACCAGCAGTGAGCCAGAGCGTATTGATATCCTCGTCAATGATGAGGTCCGCCAACGCGTTCAGTGATGGCATGCCACCGGGTGGCTGGATGAGCTTAGCACCTGAGAGGAGCGCCCCCCAGATTTCAAACGTGGACGCATCAAAACTGGTGGGAGAAAAGTTCAGCATTTGGTCGTTTGGACCAATCTTCACATCGGTCAAACCACTGATGAGCCGTAGAACGTTGCGATGGGTGACACATACCCCTTTGGGGGTTCCTGTGGAGCCTGAGGTGTAGCCGACATAGGCCAAAGACTGCGCGGCAATTTCCGGTCGTTTAAACGTCTCGCGATTTCCGCGCAGACCATCGACATCAATGGTCGTCACTGTGTTCTGTAACCGTGTCGTGTCTCGGTCAGGCAGGATCACCACTGCCCCGGAGTCTTTCAGCAGCACTTCTAGGCGCTTTGGCGGCTGAGTTGGATCAAGGGCAAGGTAAGCTCCGCCTGCCTTCAAGATCCCCAAAAGCGCCGCAATGAGCTTTGGCGAGCGTTCCATCAAAGTTGCAACGATCACCTCTGGCCCAACGCCAGACCGGCGCAACTTTGCCGCAATCCCGTCTGACCATACGTCAAGCTCGGCGTAGGTCAGCCTGGCATCCCCTTGCTGAATACAGACCTTGCTTGCATGTTTTTGAGCAATGCTGGCAAAGACTTCCGCAATCGAGCTTTGGCGCGGGTAGTCTCGTGCCGGACCAACGGACATTTTCAGTGACTGAACCGCTTCGTCAGCCGGGAAGCTTGTGTAGCTGGTTGTCATAAGGGCCGGGTCCTTGATCACATTAGAAAGGATCATGAAAAACGGTATGTCGCAAACTTCTCCTTTCCGTCAAGAAGTGCGGGTTCTGTCGCAAAGACTTTGCTTCGCCGGTTGCCAGCGACCGTACGATGCCTTTCATACTGCAAGGCTGGCGTAGACTGCGAACGGACAGCCGCGGCCGAGTTTTCCTTTCCTGATCATGTGTTCCGTTTCAATTCCGTCTAAAGTCGCCGATGCCGATCTGAATGACCTGAAAGTCATCATCGGCCTCGTGCGCCTCTTCGGCCCCCGGTGATTCTGCTCGGCGATATTGTTGGTATACTTCGACCGGTAGATCCGGATCCGCAGCGATGAATCGACCCTCCACAGCGCATCGTTCATGGCGTTCAGATCACCGACTACCACCTCCAGCCTAATAGGAGATCTCGATGGAGTTTGCGACAGAACCCAGCCCACCAGAGACATTCGGCACCCTGTCAGCATTCTGCAGTCGCAACGTGCTTTGCTGCCATTCGCTGCAAGCGCAAAACCCAAAGGGGACTAAACTCACAGACTGCGGACGAGCCGACGTTGACTATGGACCTTCACTGACGCGGCAGCAGGTCACATATACGGCGTGGCGACCGTTGCGGTGCCGCGCATGTCACTAAATCAGCCGTTGAATAAACCGATCGGCCCCGGAACCGCCCACTTCGCCAAACGATCTCGGTCATCGTTAGTCTAACGCGGCCACAAAGGCGCGCATGACGCTTGCCGCATTGCTGGCTGCAAGGGACATGAACGTGTTCATCTCATTCGCGCCATCGCCGCCGCCGGCCAGATCCGACAGTGACCTGAATGCGATAAACGGAACCTCGTTGGCATAGGCTACATGGGCAACTGCGGCGCTTTCCATATCGAGCACTTGAGCGTCGAAACTGGCATAAGCCCATTCTCGCAAGTCGGCATTGTCGACAAAGAATGATCCTGACACGCCGTTGCCGCCCAAAATGATTTCCGGTGGATCGCTGAGGCAGGCATTGTCGGTATTGCAATCTGCGAGCGTCATATCGGCAGCGACACCTGTGGCGATGGCAAGCAGCTCGGGATCCGTGTCAAACCAGAACCGTCGGTCAAGCTCTTCGCTTTGCGCAGTTGTGATGCCAAACGGAACGGTTGTGATCATGCCAAAGCCAGCGTAGTCAGTGCGCATCCATGGTGGGATGGAAAATGTGTCATCCGTTTCGCGCGCCATCACCCCTTCGAGATATTTGCCCCATTGGGCGGGCACGACCACATCGCCAATCGACAGGTTCGGATCGACCCCGCCTGCGATCCCTGAAAACGCAATGGCCTGAATGTCGAAATGATTCAGCGCCAATTGTGTGGTCATCGCTGCATTCACCATCGACACGCCAGATAGAAAGATCACAACCGGTTTGTCCGCTAATTGCCCAGTAATGAATGTGACCCCGTTCAGTTTGTGTTCGGTTGGATCGGTCAGGCCTTCTTGCAGTGCGATCCACTCTGGCGGGAAGGCCGACATCAATGCGATACGCGGCGTGTCGTCAAGCAATTCGGCCTGCCCGATACAGGGCAATGCGGATAAGGCAAGGACTGCGATCAGGCGCATGATATACTCCGTGTTTTGCCTCAAGCTGCAGTGTACTGAGGTAAAGTCAAGCAAAGCCGGGTGGATGATACGGTTTGCACCAGACGCGCCGCATTATCGCGCAGATGTATCGGCCCAACGCATATTTTCTTTGCAACGACCATCGATGTCCGTGCCTTCGTAGAAGACAAGCATATAGCCGAAACTTCTGAAAGCACTCATCACGAAGCGCATGTCATATCTCTTTGTTCTGATGAACGGCAGAATCCGCGGCTTTGAATCTAGGCAGTCGTCCAGACTTTGAAAAGTATGGTCTACCACACCAAGCCACCTTTGAGGCAAAACGCAGCATACGATAAATGGGCTCACAGTAGACTTGCTGCGATGCAGCAGGTGGCTCTCCCGGTCAAGTGACGGCAGCGCGGCAGTTTACTGCCGTCGGGGGACGTCTGCTATCTTTCCTGAAGAGCGAGGCGAATGCCCAGAGCGCAGTAGATACTACCAACGACCTTACCCTGCCACTTTAGGACAGTCGGATTGCGACGAAGGAAGCTGCCAAGGCCGCCAGCTGCCACCGAATAGACGATGGTGCTAAAGAAGCCAATCAGAGCGAATACGACCCCGAGAATGGTAAGTTGCGCGACCACGTAGCCCTTTTCTGGGGCAACAAATTGGGGAAGGAACGCAAGGAAAAACAGAGCGGTCTTAGGGTTCAGCACTTCGGCGAGGATCGCCTGTCTGAAGGCTTGGGGTGCGGTGATCGGAACGCGACCTTGGCCAAGATCGACAGAAGCCTTTTCGAATATCGCCTTCAAACCGAGATAAACCAGATAAGCGGCTCCAAGGTATTTCACGATAGTGAAAAGCATGGCAGATGCCGCAATGATGGCCGAGATACCAACGACTGCCATGATCGTGTGGAGGAAGTCGCCAGCTGTGATACCAGCACCCGTCGCGATGCCTACCTTGGTACCGGAAGTTGTGGCTCGCGCAACGGTCAGGAGGGTCGCGGGTCCGGGAATGAAAACAAAGCCAAGAACGATCAACGAATAGGTAAGTAGCACTGTTGGGTCGATCATTCTGTTTTCTCCGGAAATTCTTATGCTCGCAGCAATCCACAGGCGACGATTAATAGCAAGCCTCGAACCAGACTTTTCCTGCATCCTGTCGAATGAACCGGTTGGGCTCGTAATGGCTATTTAGCCGCAAGCTGCTTAGATGGCGGGTCTTTTTAAAGAGCTAGTTGCCAGCAACCGATTACGAACATTCACACTATGGCTCGAGATCTTCATTTACTCAGCTGGTCTTGCAGCCATGCAATAAGCTGATCTGTATTCGGATGTGGCTGGCTTGACGCGCTGCGGTAGACGGAAATCTCTGTTGGGCGCTCGACCTTCTCTCGGCAGGGGCGGATAAGCTTGCCTTCGGCAATCATGCCCTCGGTCGTCCGACGCCATCCAAGCGCGATGCCTTGGCCCGCGACGGCAGCTTGTAGGGCCAAGGGATAGCTGTCGAAGGCTATATGGCGCGCGCGATTTGATGGTCTGGAACCTACGGATTTGAACCAGTCTTCCCAGACCATCCAGTCCTGTCGCGCGACAGCATGTACAAGGAGGGGAAACGACGCGATCTTTCGTGGGTCAAGAGGCAACTGTTCCTCAGCAACGAGCGACGGAGCACAGACTGGGAAAACATCATCGGCTGCGGTGAACGCCATACGGGCTGATCCTGACGCCCGGCCCGATGTTTGCATCGCAACATCGAACGCTTCCTGAGTTTCCTTCAGCGGATTGCGGCTGCTGACAACGCGCAGCTCGACGCCCGGATAGCGCTCGTGGAACTTCGACAGCCGTGGCATCAGCCAGTAGAATGCCTCGCACAGCTGGCAGTGCAGGATCAGCTCTTTAGAACGCCGTCGCCCTTGCAACGCGGCCATCTCGGTGTCGATGTCGGACAGTGCGCCGCTGGCGACCCGCCCCAACCTGCGCCCGGCATCGGTCAAGAACACAGCTCGGTTGCGCCGCTCGAACAGGCTGACGCCTAACTCGCGCTCAAGCGCGGCAATCTGTTTGCTTACCGCTGTTTGTGTCATTCCAAGCTCGGCGGCGGCCATGGAAAAACTCTCAAGGCGGGCAGCAGACTCGAATGGTCTCAGGCGGCCCAGTGGCGGAAGGGTCATTTGGGGCTATCCATTCTTCTAGCTCATGTAAATTTGCCAAAAACTCCTTTTTCATTGCCGAAGATACATGCTTTTTCGGCTTTGTGTAATCAATCCCCGGAAGCTCTATGATTATGTCGGATACCCGGACTGCGGTAATCGCCATCGTTCTGTCCGTTGCCGCTCTTTCTCTCGGCGATGCTGTCATCAAGGGGACAGGCTTATCGCTGCCGCTCTGGCAGATGTTCATCCTCCGCTCGTCCCTTATTGTGCCGATCCTGTTCTGGCTCGCACGACGCAAAGGTCCGATTGCTGTAAGGAGTATCTATTGGGCCACGCTGCGCAGCGCGTTGCTCGTCCTGATGTGGCTAAGCTACTATTCGTCCCTGCCGCTAATGCCGCTGTCGCTGGCTGCCGCGGCCTACTACTCTGGACCCTTATTCATCGTCGGCCTGAGCGCTGTGGTCAGTCGGACGTGGCCGTCCGGCCGTGCGATCCTCGCAATCGCGGCGGGCTTTATTGGCGTGGTGCTGGTTATCCGCCCCGATACGGCTGGGATGACACTAGGCACGCTGCTGCCAGTCGCCGCTGGCTTTCTATACGCCTGTGCAATGGTGCTGACCTCCGCCAAATGCCGCGAGGATGATCCGCTTATCTTAGCGCTGGCCCTGAACATCACCTTCATTGTCAGCGGAGCAGTGCTTGGCCTGTTCTCAGACCAGGATGGATCGGTCATCTTCGGCCCTTGGCAAGCAGTCGATCTCCAGCTTCTCGCGACCGTTGCAGCACTCGCTGTTCTAATCTTGATTGGCAGCGTCGGCGCGGCCATTGCTTACCAGAAAGGACCGGCGGGCACTGTCGCAGCCATTGATTACAGCTATCTCGTCTTCAGCATGATCTGGGGCGGCTTGTTCTTCGCAGAATTCCCAAGCATGGTCGGCCTGCTCGGCGTCTCGATCATCGCCACCGCCGGGTTTTCAGCATTACCGACCACCCGACAGAGAAAACTGAGCCGGAATGGGTGATGCGGCTACGCCACCTGAGAGCTTGTTCCGAAGCCTGCCCATAAGAGAAAATCACCGCAAGCTCCAGTATGCAGTCGCAGCCCGCTTTGTGGTCATTCGCTGCAAGTGCGAAATCCCAGCTTTGTCGAACTAACTCATCGCGGACAGAGCTCCCCTTGGCTGCTTCTGCGCCGTACCGATTTGGCGACTTTTGATCAACGCCCCCAACGGTAATAGCTCTTTGATCTCGCGGTTTGATGTTACGATCTCGTCGACGTCAGCATCGAATAGAATAACGGGCGTGACAATGCCGTGGCCATCGCATTTGCCTTGGTCAAGACAATCAAGCGCGCCAAGGGTGTCCCCAGCCCTGGCTCACATGGGTCCTCGCCCAGATCGCCGATCACACGGCTGGACGAGTTGATGTCCTAGCGTTACTCTATCTAGACAGCGCAACTGGCCGGACAGGAAAAGCGGCAAAGTACTTTTGCAGTATGGTCCCTAGTTAACGCAACAGTCCCGCTTAAATTGGGAAATAGAGCTAAGCGTTTTTTGCACTGGTTAACAATGCGCGGGAAGTCCTTTCATTGAAGAAACGAATTTTGAACGATGCTCAGATCGCTGATCTTACCGTGTTGTTGTACAATACCCTGAAAGACCCTCAGGCTTGGACAGAATTCCTTTGCACTGCGGCTCGCTTGTTCGGTGCGCGCGGCGCGCAGATCATTCATCAGAATGTCCATGACTTCAGGCTCTCATTCACCAAAGTAACTGGCTACGACTGGACACCGGGAGCGTATGCGACCTATGCCGAATTGATTCCCGAAGACCCGAGACTTGCCTTGTTTCTAGAGAATCCGGGCCAGGTCGTGCATTGCCGCATGCGCATGACGGATGCCGAGTACCATCAATCCCGGGTCTACCGTGAGGTGCTGCGAGATGCCGGCGTCGAGTACCTTTGCGGTGTGAACTTTAGCGACGACCGACAGCATATCTTTGGCATGTTTCTTTTGCGGGACCACCTGCAATCGCCCTTCTCCGTGCAAGAGTGCGACGCGATGCAAGAACTCGTCCCTCACATCAAGCGCGTGTTGACTCTTCATGGCTTCATCGAGCGGCTCGAGGTGGAGAACCAGATCTTGCATGATACACTAGATGCATTAGGCGCCGGTGTGGTCTTGATCGACGGAAGCGCCAAAATCGAAATTGCGAACAAGGCGGCGAGAGCCCTGTTGATGGAGGGCGGCAACATCGCCGAGCGCGCCGGGCATCTGCACTGTAAGACCCGCAATGGCGAAATGACTAACGAGATGTTGCGAATGGTCAGGTCGTCCAACGGCCTGTACCCATTCGAGATCCCGCGCGACCCGGGCGACCCGTTGCTGGTCTTTATGACGCCGTACAAGCCGAGCCAAAGTCGCTATAACCCCCGACCGTTGCGGGACGACGGCGCGGTTATTGTCATGCGCGCCTCCGATACTCAGAAGGATCTGGCCGGCCAGGCGCGGGTTCTTGAACTGCTGTGGGGGCTGACACCGAGCCAGGCGCGCCTTTCCTGCCTATTGAGCGGCGGAAAAACACTCCAGGCGTCGGCTGCAGATATGCACATTACCGAAGCCAGCGCGCGGCAATATCTGAAGGTCATCTTCCAGAAATTGGATGTGAACCGTCAGAGCGATTTGGTGCGTAAGGTACTGAGCGTTCTGGTTTCCGCAAAACCGGGCTGATCACTCAAAAAACCGCTCTACCCTTCCCATTCGGGAACTGTGCCGGGGCGTCGGTGTACTTTACGATATGGGTTCATGACAAGCGCCTTGGGCTCCTGCTTGAGTGCCTATCTGAGTACGGGCGGGACAACAGCAATACGATGGCAATAAAAGCCTCCTGCAGCCGCCTTAATTAACGGAGAGTCGTACAAATGAAGATTAATCAATTTTTCACAGTCGCTGCAGTGCTTCTGGCGTCCGCGACGTCGGGCTTGGCCGCGACCTACAACATTGTCGGAGGCTTTACGGGTAAAGAGCTTGGGGATGTCGCATTCGACATCACGATCACGGCGGATTTTACGAAGGACCTAGGACCGACGCGCGATGGTTTGACGGTCAACTCATTGACATCCAGCGTTTTGGCCGGTGATCCGTTTAATCTGAGCGGGGTTTGGTCTGGTCCATTGCATTACCAATACGACGCTCAATATGATCTTCTCGACATCTTCGGAGGAAGCTTTAGAGGCGTGTCTTCAGAGGCAACTGACGTTTTCTTCACGATCGTTCGGCTTTCGCAGACTAATGCATGGATGACGGATCCATGGAATTCAGTGGGGTCACTTTCAGGTACGGTCGATAGAGAAGGTTCTCCTACATCTTTGTCTGTCACTCTAATTCCCAATCAGTCGCCATCTATCGTACCACTTCCCGCAGGTGGCCTGTTGTTTTTGACAGGTTTGGCAGGATTTGCATCCCTTCGTCTCCGGAGGAAACGACTGGCGCATTGCTGAGTGACCGTCCGGTCAGGGTGCGACTTGTGAATTGCCTGCCAAATCTTCGCTGCGCGATGAAGGGATGGAATATACCTCTGTCGCCGTGAGGCGTCATGATCCGGGCACATGTAGCGACTTTCAGGGTTAATGCGCGTGCAGCACCTAGGTAAAAATTCTGCAGTGGGCTCTCAGCCGACCTCGGATGCAACGCAGCATCTGGGTTTGACCGGGTCTGGCTACCGGTGGGAACCGGCCCAGAGCCGGCCTCCACAGTGCGGTCTCTATGACGCGGTGCAGCCCGCCAGACCTGATGGGGTGGATGGCTCCTGCTCCAACCGGCGTCGCAATGCGCCATAATGCAGTTGTCATAACTGCTATGAGAGGAGCCACCCAATGCAGGTTACAACAATTGGCATAGATCTCGCCAAGAACATCTTTCAGGTCCATGGTATCGCAGAGAACGATGATGTGTTGTTCAACAAGCCCCTGAGACGGACGCAGTTTCTGCCGCTTTTTGCTAAGTTAGAACCCTGCCTGATCAGCATGGAGTCTTGCAGTAGCGCCCATCATTGGCCCGCGAGTTGACGGCCTTGGGCCACAAGGTGCGTTTGATTCCGCCGATTTATGTGAAGCCCTACGTCACGCGAGGAAGTCAGACGCAATCGACGCTGAGACAATCTGTGAAGCAGTGACACGACCCACGATGTGCTTTGTTGCGATCAAAACGGTTGAGCAACAAGCGCTGCTATCGCTGCATCGTGCACGCGACCTTTTGGTCCGCGAAAGGACCTAATTGATCAATGGGTTGCGTGGTCTGGTCGCTGAGTTTGGTATCTTTATCCTGAGGCGCTTAGCGCCTGTGATCAGTTTTGCTGAAGACATCACACTTGGTGACGTTCTCGATCTGCCTGACATTGCCAACGAAGTGATCCATACTATGTAAGACTGAATCGTGGCCGTACATAAACGGGTCCGTTGGTACGAAGATCGTGTAAAACAAGTCGCTAAAGAGGACGCAGGTGTCCGTTTGTTGCGCACGTTACCCGGCGTAGGCGCGGTGACGGCCTCTGCGATCATCGCCAGCATCGGCGACGGGCATCAGTTCCGTAATGGCCGGGAGTTTGCCGCCTGGCTGGGCCTGACGCCAGCGAACAAGTCCAGCGGAGGCCAGGAAAAGCTGGGGCGGATTACCAAGATGGGTGATCAATACCTACGTTCATTGCTCGTCGTTGGTATGACATCGCTGGTCCGAAAAACGCGGTCAGACCCGGAACGTGCCAGCAAATGGTTGACCAGATTAGTGGAGCGCAAACCAGCCCGCGTCGCCACTGTTGCCATGGCCAAAAAAAACAGCCCGGATCGTCTGTGCGTTGCTCACCCGCAACGAACCTTACTGCCCACGCGCCGCAGCCTGAGACGAAAGGAACATCGAGTTAGCAAGACCCGCGATATGATCGCGCATAAGTCTGCCGCCAAAACCAGGAAACTCCGCCGAATGGCGCGGGCGTAATAGCCCGTAAAGCTGATAGGAACTTGGTTTGCAGAACCCATCCATTGCCCGGCAGGCGATGCTTGCATCGCTGAGAGGGAGGGCCAGCGGTCAAAGCCGCGCAAACAGGCCGGACACATGACTGCTTCTGACAAGTGCACAAATCAGATAAAAAAGGACTTGCTATGCAAGGGCCATCCACACAAGCCATTCGCTACAACCGCGAAATCCCGAAGTCCGCGAAAGGGAAAATCGCGGGATAAAGTATGACTTCGCAGTGCTTCTTTGAAATGACTGCTTCTTCTTTTTGACCAATGGACGGTTTCGCACTGTGATCTGGCACCCGTTTGACCGAATACCTTTGAAGTGAGGAACGGACTCTGATGACATCGTGAGGTAATTTCCATTTCAGGTCGCTGTGTGGGTAGTGTTCTTTAGGGACTTCAATCCAGTTCCTTATCAACATTGGCACGGTTTCGGCATCGGGCTCGTGCCAGTGTATTCACGCTTGGGCGGCGGCGCGGGATCGACCAACCTGCCCCACGAAATCTGAATGCGAAGTATCATTCACGTTGTGCATCAAGACGTAAGACAAATCGGGGTGCGATCCGTTCGCTTCTACGCAGCATATTGACGACATTGGTGCCGTTGCGCTGGATTCGATTTGCATCGTCAGTCAACCCGGACAGCGTCACAATTGGTGTGCCTGGCAACGGCTGCGTCGCGCTTTGCTCTCGGCATTCCACCAGCGATGCACCTGAGGCCCCAATACTGTATTCGACGAAGAATTCTGTCTGTCCAGGTAGGCGTTTCGATACAGTCCCTTGGCCGGGCACATCATACTCGACGGTGACGGTGGTGCGTACCGACACTTCGATTGCGTCGATTGAGGGGTCCCAGCCAACCAAACGAAGACTGCCACCTGCATTGATCGTGACGGGCCCGCGGATTGCGCCCCTCGACACCCCCTGCGGAGGCCGGGCCTTAAAGGCCTGGTTTTGCGTACATCTGTTGGCAATGGCCTGCGCATCTCCAGCGAGGTTGAAACTGTCGAGCACCCGGTTGTCGTCAATGCCATAAACGCGGATTTCGTCCTGCAAGTTCAACCCAATACCAAGATACGTTGCCGCAAGAAATGCCCCGTCAGGCGACAATGCCAAATCGCTGAGACCTTCGCCCGGCCCGAATGTGTCCAGTTCCGGCCGGAAAAGGATTGCCGCGGGCGGCTCAACCCCATTTGGGTCGTCAGGCTGCAATGCGGCAACCCGCAGGACTTTGTTTCCGTCAACAGCGCCCTCTTCGACAAAGGCGAACCGTGGCTCCTGCGTTGCTCGGTCCAACGCATCGAAAAAGCCCTCGAACACTCCGCAGCTTGCCAGCACGCTTAAGCTTGCCGCCGCAAAAAAACAGCGTTTCATCGTTCATCTCCTATTTTCAAATACGTCTAACACAACCCAAAGGTGATGAAATCGCAAGTGAAGAAATCAACAGGTAAACACACATCTGCGTCTAATGAACTTTCGGCTTTCAATCGTACCTATATGAGGACGACTTCGGCAAAATGCAGAATGTAGCGCTAAGGGTTCTAAGCCTTGTTGACCACACAATGATTCTTCGCTGTGCAGTGAATGAACTGGTGAACTGCGGGATGAAAAGCACCATATCGCTGCGCGTACCAGTGACAGCAACGCGGTTTAGTAGGCTCAAGTTTTTTGCCAGTTTGGCACCCAGTCTTCCATCGCGGTAGATAAGTCCCACTGGGGCCAGCAGGAGCCCCGTGAGGCGCCAGCCCAATCCTGCATCCTCTTAACACTTGCCTAGCAAAGGAGGATGTTTCGTGGCGTCTCACAAGGAAATAGCACCTACAACTCTCATGCGACTTATCGGGACACCCGCGTGCCCCGCTCTTATAGATGTTCGCATCGACGAAGACTCTTCCGCCGACCCGTGTCTTGTTCCGCGATCGGTTCGACACGCCTTCGAAGATGTCGCCGCATTGGTGGAGACCGCATGCTGAGTACCAATGCATGGTTAGAAGTCGCAGAGTTTTACTCAAACCCCTCCAAAACAACCTTGCCCTTTGCCGTACCGGTTTCGATAAGCTTGTGCGCCCTTTGTATGTTGGCAGCGCTGATGTTGCCCACGACGGTCTCGAGCGTTGTGCGAAGACGCCCGGCGTCAACCTCAACAGCAACATAGGTCAGCAACTTATGCTGTTCGATCATGTCGGTCGTCTGGTGCATGGCGCGGGCAAACATGAACTCCCAGTGCAGGGAGGCTGCCTTCATCTTCATCCCTGCCATCGGCATAGGCAGATGGGTGTCGTGGATGCTGACGATGCCGCCTTGCGGACGGATCATCTCTACGCAGGCCTCCCAATGGCGCATGTCGTTGAAGATCGCGATGTGATCGGCGTGGTCAAATCCGAGGGCGCGCATCTGCGATGGCATATCCTCACGATGGTTGATGGCGTGATCGGCCCCGAGCTTCTTCACCCAGTCGATCGTTTCCGGGCGTGATGCGGTCCCCATCACGGTCAAACCTGCCGCTTTGGCAAGCTGGACGCCAATTGACCCTACGCCGCCACCCGCGCCGATGATCAGGATGGACTGGCCTGCATCGCCACCGTCCCGGTCAATGCCAAGCCGGTCGAAGAACGATTCATAGGCCGTGATGGTCGTCAGTGGCAGTGCCGCTGCCTCAGCGAAGCTGAGCGATTTCGGTTTGTGCCCAACGATGCGTTCATCGACCAGTTGGAATTCGGCGTTCGAGCCCGAGCGGGTGATGTCTCCAGCGTAGTAAACTTCATCGCCCGGTTTGAAGAGTGTCACATCTGGCCCAACGGCTTCCACGACACCGCTGGCATCCCATCCCAGGATACGCGGCGGGTTCTCGACTGTGTCACCACCGCCCGCGCGGACTTTCGTGTCGACCGGATTGACGGACACGGCCTTCACCGCAACCAACAGATCCCGTCCTTTGGCCTCCGGTTTTGGCAGATCTACATCGACAAAAACGTCATCGGCGTCGATGTCGCGGTAATGAGTGATCCCAACGGCTTTCATAGCTTATTCCTTTCGATGTCTTCAGTAACCCAGACGGCTCGGGGCAAGTGGGGGGAACCGGAAGATGCGGTAAGGCGGGTGGTTGCGCGCATCCCCATCGTTAAAGATCGCAGCCTCAGACACCTGCGCGGCAGAGACATACATGTACCCATCCGGCGCATAGCTTACGCCGTCGGGCCAGACGATATCGTTATGCGCCGCGTAGACGGCGTATGTCGGTGTCTCTGTCGGAATGATGCCAACAGCATTCGTCTCAACCGCCGTCAGATAGAGATTCCCGTCCCTGTCGATGCCGAGCCCCCCGTTGTTGGGCTTTTCGGCATATTTCTCCACACGGTTGCCCAGTTCGGCGTCCGAGAGGGACGTATCTGCAATGTCATCCAACCGGATGCGGTAAATCCACCCACCTGACAAAGGCCCGAAGTAAAGCCATTCAAAGTTCAGATCCGCCACGATCCCGTCCGCGCCGATGCGAAGCGGCTCCTTACCAGTCTTTCCGTCAACCGTGAGTTCGCGTTCATCGATGACAACGCTCACCTTTTCGGGAAGGCAGCTTTCATGGCCCTGCAGGAGGCGACGGGTGGCGCCGGTCTTCATATCAATGACAACGAGTGCCGCATCGGTCCCGTCACCATCTCGCCCGACCCCTTCATCGGCGATGATGATCTGGCGGCGCTTTTCATCAATTGTGAAATCGTTGTGCTGAGAGCTTGGCAAAGCTGCCGGCGTCGGCACGTAGTAAATGCGCTCCAGACTGTCGGTGTTTGTATTCCAACCTACGAGTTTGGGCGTCAAATCACTGCGCAACCCCATATCTATCATCCAGACGACGCCATTGCCGTCGCACCGCAAGCCCAGGACTGAATCTAGGAACTGATCGGTATCTTCTTTCGGTGTGTTCCAGTCTGTGTTCGGGAACGGTATTGCGCTTTTCCGATCCGCGTTCAGCTTTGCCACCCGCGTGTCAGGGTCGAAAAAAGGGTGATAGCTGAAGATTACGTCAGACTTTGGCGTGAAGGTAATGTTGCCAACAGATCCCGAAAGCTCAGCAAAGAGTTCGGCTTTGATCGGCCAGTCAGAAGGGGCGGTCATCAGGTCGTCCTTTCGTCATTGCTTGGGAAAAAGGGCTGCGGGCTATGTTGCCGCAGCCGAGATGCGTACGGCGCGTAAGATCACCCAATATGCGTCAGCTCATGCACCCAGAATTTTTCGAGCTTGCCGCCGGTCGCGTCCTGAAAAGCCTTCAGATGGTCGTTATTCATGTGCGTCTGCCATAGATCGCGGTTCTGCCAGTTTTCGTAAAACATGAAGTATTTCGGGTCGCCGTGATCCTCCCCCACTGGAGTGGTCCTCCGCTATGTTTAGGAAAACGGAGGAATACCATGGCAAACAAGCGACCAAA
>NZ_CANMDB010000017.1 GCF_947496515.1 uncultured Roseobacter sp.
CAGATCTGCCGCGGGGTCAGATCCCAACTCGTCAAATCCCCCGCCTCCAACTTCAGCTTCTGAGCCGAATCAGAGGAAACGTAGAGTTCAGAGATGGGGGAAAGATTGGATGCAGTCATGAATTCACTCGCGTCATATCAAAAGGTGCCGGCACCCTCCCCCCAAAGGTGCATCGAGCGGCCCATAGCGCGTATGCGGTGCGGCTTTCAAGCACGTTCTGACCGCGTCAAGCGGGGGCTCCGGCCAATCTCCGCCAGTCCCCGCTTGCACGGAAGTGTGACGTGTCGCGGTCAGATCCGGTCTAGGATCACCTGCAACCCGCCTTTGGGTTTCGGGATAGGCATGCGCTGCCACTCGGGGCGCGCACCTGCCAGCCTGACGCGTCTGCTCCGCAGGAGTGTCGCCACAAAGAGCTTCACCTGCAGCGTGGCGAAGTGCATTCCAATGCACTTATGCGCCCCGCCGCCAAAGGGGCTCCAGGCAAATTTGTGGCGCTGATCCTCGGCCCGGTCGGGCGCGAAACGATCCGGGTCGAAGGCGGTAGGGTTGGTGAAATAGGTCTCCGACAACATAGTCACCCCGGGATTGAGCGACAGCGACGTGCCCGCGGGGATCCGGTACCCCTGCCAGTCGAAGTCCCGCGTCGCCCTGCGCGGAATGAAAGGCACCGGCGGGACCAGCCGCAAAGCCTCGCGAAAAACGTTGTTGGTCTGGCGCATCTGCCCCAGGGCGTCCTCGTCCAGCGGTCTGTCACCCAGGCTTGCCACCTCCTGCGCCAGCCGGTCCTGCCACTCGGGGTGGCTCGCCAGCGCCTCGATCATGACCGAGAGCGAGGTGGCGGTGGTGTCATGGGCGGCCATGATCAGCAGGTTGAACTGATCAAGAATCTGGTCTTCGTCCCAGCCCTGTCCGTTCTCATCCGTCGCCGCACACATCCGGGAGAAGAAGTCATCACCTCCGTGCGCGCGCCGTTCGGGGATCAGCTTGCGGAACGCCTCGCGCAGGAAATCGCGCCCGCGCACCCCGCGCCACATGGGCGTGAAGGGGATGGCCTGACGGATCGGCGTGATCGAGGCGCGGATCTCGTCCTGAATGGCCCGGTTGACCTGCTGTGCCAGCGGCCCGTCGAGCGGCAGCCCCATGAAGACAGCACCGCCGAGGCGCAGGGTCAGCGCCTTGATCGCCTTGTAGAAACAGAATGCCTCGCCGTCAGGCCAGCGATCCAACAGCTCGGTCATCGCCCCTGTCATGCGCAGCCGGTAGTCGCGGATCGCCTCGGCGCGAAAGGCGGCCTGCATGATCCGGCGATTGGCGCGGTGGTGCTCGAAATCCTGCAGGAGCAGACCGCCCGGGTAGATCCGCGCCAGCGCGTCCCATCCGCCTTCGGAGGAAAAAAGCCCTGTCCGGTCCAGCAGCACCCGCTCCAACGCATCCGCACCGCAGAGGTTCACGCGCCACACTCCCAGCATGTTGGTCTTGTAGACCTCGCCGTAGCGCCGGATGTACTCTGCCTGAGTGCCGTAGCTGTCGCGCGCAATGGCGAAGGTGTGACCGACAAGCGGCAGGGCAGGGGGGCCGGGAATATGCGCCAGAGCGGCCTTGGTGGGCATCGGTAAACCTCGCAGTTCGGGACAAGTGCCGTGCCTGAACGGGCACAATCGGCCTTATCCCGAGGTGAAGTGAGAACCTTCTTAAACCACCGTTCTCTGATGAGCCGGGGCGCGCAACACGCCCCTTGATGCAGGACCGTTCATTCTGCGCCGTCGGTCGCAACGATTTTTCCATCGGCGCGGAGCATCTGAGGGCAAATGGCGCCTTTACGGTGAGCAGATGCGCCCGTGCTGAGAGAGGAGATCCGACAAGAAATACCAAACCTCACAGCCCGCCACTCCAACAGTCCACGCTGACCGGTCGCCAACAAGCGAGGACCAGTCCGGAGCAATCACCCGATATCCTGTGAGGTCGCCGTTCAAGCGGCGGGTATCACCTGGCCTCAGCCAAGGCACCGGTTACTCCGCCGCGCTGCTGCCTATTTCTGCCCCGTAGCCCAGCGGCAGCGAGGTTTCTTCGCCTGCGGTCTCTGCCAGGAAACGCTCGGCCTCCAGCGCTGCCATACAGCCCATCCCCGCGGAGGTGACCGCCTGGCGGTACTTGTGATCTGTCAGATCGCCCGCCGCGAAGACACCCGGGATGGAGGTCTCCGTGCTGTCGGGCTTGGTCACCACGTAGCCGCCCATATGGGTTTCCAGCACGTCCTTGACCAACTCGTTGGAGGGCGCGTGGCCGATGGCGATAAAGACACCCTTGGCGGCGATCTCGGTGATCTCCCCGGTCTGGGTGTGGCGCAGTTTCACCCCCTCCACGCCGAGCGGGTTTTCCGTGCCCGTCACTTCCTCCAACTCGTGGAACCACAAAGGCTCGATCTTGGGGTTTTTCATCAGTCGGTCGATCAGGATCTTTTCGGCGCGCAACTCGTCGCGGCGATGCACCAGCGTCACCTTGGAGGCGAAATTGGTCAGAAAGAGCGCTTCTTCCACCGCCGTGTTGCCACCGCCAACCACCACGATCTCCTGACCGCGGTAGAAAAATCCATCACAGGTGGCACAGGCCGACACGCCAAAGCCCTTGAATTTCTCCTCCGACGGCAGCCCTAGCCATTTGGCGCGCGCGCCGGTGGCAAGGATGACCGCATCAGCCATATAGGTGGTGCCGCCGTCACCCTTGGCCGTAAAGGGGCGCTGTCCGAGATCCAGATCGGTGATGATGTCGCCGATGATCTCCGTGCCCATGGCCTTTGCATGCTCTTGCATCCGTATCATCAAATCGGGGCCCTGCACCTCCGTATCGCCGGGCCAGTTCTCGACCTCCGTTGTGGTGGTCAGCTGGCCGCCGGGTTCGATCCCCTGCACCAAAACGGGGTTGAGCATTGCGCGACTTGCATAGACCGCCGCGGTGTATCCCGCCGGACCGGAGCCGATGATCAGTACCTTCATGTGCCGTGTCTCGGACATATGCGCGCCCTCCGTTGATATCGCTGCAGCCATCGACATATATAGCGAGGCGCGACCTGCTGGAACCCCTTCTCACCGCGCATTTATGCAATCAAGAGTTGCGCGCACTTCAAGTGTCCGAAAGGATCTTGCGCTTTGGCGAAACAATATTGCGCATCCGTCGGGTCATGTTATAACAACCGAAAAATCGGGGGATATATGGGCATTACACGACTCGATCCGATCGATCGAAAGATTCTCGCGGAACTTCAGGCGGATGGTCGGATGACCAATGTGGAGCTGGCCAAGCGGGTCGGCATCTCTGCGCCGCCCTGTCTGCGCCGGGTCCGCACTCTCGAAGAGGCGGGCTACATCCGCGGCTACCACGCCGATGTGGACGCGCGCGAGCTTGGCTTTGAAGTGCAGGTTTTCGCCATGGTCGGGCTCGCCAGTCAGGCGGAGGCGGATCTTGCCGCCTTCGAGGATCGCTGCCGCGCCTGGCCCCTGGTGCGCGAGTGTCACATGCTCAACGGCGAGGTGGATTTTATCCTGAAATGTGCAGCGCCTGATTTGTCGAGCTTTCAGCGATTCCTGACGGGTGAACTGTTGACCACACCAAATGTGGCGAGCGTCAAGACATCGCTGGTTATCCGCGGCGCAAAGGACGAACCGGGCGTGCCGTTCGAGGTGATCGAAGAGCAGTTGCAGACGACCGCCTGACAGCAGACGGCAGTTCAACGGCGGTCACAGTGTGATGGCCGCGATCAACCTGCCATAATCAGCTTCCTGTGCATGGGTTGCACGGCGAAAGGAATAGAACCGGTCCGCATCCGCATAGGTGCAATGGCGTGTCCACTCGGCTGACGTAATCCCTGCGTTGCGCAACCGGCTCAGTCCGAAACCCGGAAGATCGAAATGCATGCGGTCTGCCTTGCCGCCCGCAAAGAAACGTGCATTGTCGGGGTCGGTGGCGATGAAGATCTCAAAGAACTCCGGCCCCACTTCATAGGCTCTTTGCGAGATGCTGGGGCCGATCACCGCGCTGATGCGCGCACGTTCAGCACCCAGATCGCACATGGCATCCACCGTTGCGTCGAGCACCCCTTCAAGCGTGCCGCGCCAGCCTGCATGGGCCGCGCCAATCACACCAGCCTCGAGATCTGCGAACAGGACGGGCTGGCAATCCGCGGTCAGCACTGACAGCGCCAGCCCCGGTGTGGCGGTGACCATGGCATCGGCCCGGGGCTTTTCGGCCAGCGGTTCTGAGACGGTGATGGCGCAGGGAGAATGGACCTGATGCACGCCGAGCAGGTGGTCGGCGGGCACGGACATCGCCTCAGCCACGCGGGCGCGGTTGATGGCGACGATCTCAGACTGGTCAGAGCTTCCCACCCCGCAGTTGAGCCCCGCGAACACGCCCGACGACGCGCCCCCCCGGCGGGTGAAGAAACCGTGCCGCAGGGGCGACAGCGCGTCACAGGTCAGTATCTCAAGCGTCATACGTCAAGCCCGGGCGGCGGGCCGCTGCCAATCGCGAACAGCCCCATTACTTTGAACAGGTTTCCCATTTCCGCCGGGTGCGTCAAGCGCCGATGTGCCGCGATATGGGCGGTGAGGGCGTCTCCGCTCAGCTGCGCTGCGAGCTTTTGCGCGCGCTGCGTCAGACCGAGCCGTTCCAGAAAGACACCCTGAGGGGTCAGGCGCGTGTACTGGCAGGGGGCGGCCTCCGCCAGCGCTTCGAAATCCACGTGCGCGGTCAGATCGGCGTGTCCCGGATCTGCCAGCGGGTCCGTGGGCGCGTGGCCACGCAGGGCCTGAAACGTGTCGCCCCGGCTTTGCCAGTCTCCGTAGTCGATGATCAGGCCCGCACCGCCATGGGCTGCGATCCGGCTGCCCAGCTCATGCAGGATCGGCCCGGCAGCCGCCGCAATCTCGACCACCTCGCCCGGGGCGGTGTGGGCAAAGCGCTGCTCCAGCGCCGGTTGCGGCAGCGCCGGGCCCTGGCCGAACGTCAGGGCGCCATCTTTCAGGCCTACCTGCGTTTCGCGCCAGTGGGTCACGTCGCGGGTGAACTGGCGGATGGGCAGCGCGTCGAAGAACTCGTTGGCGGTAACGAACAGCGCCTGATCGGGCAGTGCCGCCACATCGCGCAGGTATCGGACGGGGTATTCAGAGAGAAGCTCGCGCTGTTGTTCTGCCAGCTTGTCCGAGGCTTCGATCAGCACGATTTCCGCCGCGGCATGAAAACCGGGAACGCGTCGTGTGGCGCGCAGCATATCGGCCATGAGCGTCCCGCGTCCCGGACCCAGATCGGCCAGTGTAAAGCGCGCAGGCGCCCCCTGATCCTGCCAGCTTTGGGCGAGGCAAAGACCCAGCAACTCACCGAACATCTGGCTGACCTCAGGCGCTGTGATGAAATCGCCCTTGGCGCCAAAAGGCATGCGCGTCGTGTAATACCCATGCTCCGGGTGCAGCAGACATTCCGCCATGTAGTCCGCGAGCGATATCGGCCCGGTCGCGGCGATCCGAGCGATCAGCAGATCCCGCAGGCTCATGCCCGGGCGCGGCTGATCAGCCACAGCCCCAGCAGGATCATCGGTAGCGACAGGATCTGCCCCATTGTCAGCCCCCAACCGCCCACGTGCCAGGCCAGCCCCAGCGGATTGCCGGCGGTGACGAACTGCGCATCGGGCTGGCGCAGGAATTCCACCGCAAAACGCGCCGCACCGTAGCCCGCAAAGAAGGTGCCCGCCACCAGCCCGGGCGTCCTGAGCGCGCCCGCACGCCAGACCAGCCAGATCAGCAGCCCGCCCAGCAGCAGCCCTTCCAGCCCGGCCTCATAGAGCTGCGAGGGGTGGCGGGCGCAGATGCCGATGACATCGGGGCAGTCTTGGGCCGCCGCCGTTGGAAAAGCCACGCCCCACGGCAGATCGGTGGGTCGTCCCCAAAGCTCGGCGTTGATGAAATTTGCAATCCGACCCAGCAGCAGCCCCGGTGGCACGCCAAGCGCCATGATGTCAGCCGCGCTCAGCCGCGGGATCTGGTGTTTCCAGGTGTAGATCAGCCCCGCCACGACAACCCCCAGCATGCCGCCGTGAAAGGCCATGCCCCCTTGCCAGACCGCCAGGATCTCACCCGGGTTCTGCAGGTAATAGCCGGGTTGATAAAAGGCCACGTAGCCAAGCCGCCCGCCGAGGATCACCCCGATGATCACCCATGTGAGCAGATCCTCGATCTGCGCCTTTTGCATCACGGGCGTCTGACCGGGCCAGAGCTGCGGGCTCTGCACGGCGCGGACCACCAGCTGCCAGCCCGCGACTATGCCCACGATGTAGGCCAGCGCGTACCACCGTAGCGCGAATTCCATACCAAAGAGCGAGATCGAGAAGATCTCGGGCGAGATGTCGGGGAAGGGCAGCATCGCGAGCATGGCGCCTCCTTTCCTGCGCGCGGCAGGGGAAGTCAACCTTGCAGCGCGGCCCTTTGCGCACCATATAGAAGTTGTGAACAGCCGGAGGCGAGCGATGCAGACCCGCAACAAGATCTTTGACGATATTTCGCAGCTCATGACCAATGCGATGGGTGTGGCGCAGGGTGCGCGCGACGAGGCCGAGACGGCGATGAAGGGCATGGTGGACCGCTGGCTGGCGGACCGCGACTTCGTCACCCGTGAAGAATTCGATGCGGTGCGCGCCATGGCACAGAAGGCCCGCGAGGAGAATGAGGCGCTGAAGGCGCGGCTCGATGCGCTTGAGGCAAAGGACTGAGCCAAACTCAGTGCTGCAAGACGACGGGCGCGTGGCATGGCTGCGCGCCTTTTTCGTTGCGATTTGGTTAAGGCGGGCGTGCGTCCGTTAACGCTTGGCGACATTTCGCGCTCTATTGCCGTTCATCCACAACTTATTGAGGGTCCCTACCAGAATAGGGGTTGCCAGACGCTCCCGAGCGTCCCACCATATCTTGTACGGACCAGGGGGATCGCCCCGGTCTGTAGTGTAGGCACCTAGCATTTGGGGGCCACTTCGGGCCCACATCGCTAGAGTGATAAAAAGAGGTGGCACCATGGCCCTTTCCGAGCAGTATCTGGAAGATGACATTCACCCGATCGACATTGTCGAGCATCTCGCCGCGCACCACGAATGGGATTTCGACCGCATTTCCGACGAGCAGATCGCCATGGCCGTCGAAGGCCAGTGGAGAACCTATTCGCTGACGCTGGCATGGTCGGCCTATGATGAGACGCTGCGGTTGATCTGCACCTTCGATATGGAGCCGCCCGCCGACAAGCTGCCCGATCTTTACGACCTGTTGAACCAGATCAACGATCAGTGCTGGGCAGGCGCCTTCACCCATTGGGACGAACAAAAACTGATGGTCTACCGCTACGGCCTCGTTCTGGCTGGCGGTCATGTAGCCAGTGCGGACCAGATCGACACCATGATCGGGGCCGCCATCATGAGTGCGGAGCGGTACTATCCGGCGATGCAACTGCTGGTCTGGGGCAATCAGACCGCATCCGAGGCATTGCAGGTCGCTATTGCAGAGGCTTACGGGCGCGCGTAACTCTATTTCCGACCTGGGGATAGAAAGGGCGGAGCCGATGAAAGACAGTCGCATCGCGCAGGGCGGGCTGGTGTTGCTGGGCTGTGGCAAGATGGGCTCCGCCATGCTTGCCGGTTGGCTCGCCCGCGATTTGCCGCCCCAGGCCGTTTGGGTGGTGGACCCCAACCCGTCGGACTGGCTGCGCGGTACCGGGGTCCATCTCAACACCGAACTTCCTGAGACACCCGCGCTCGTGCTGGTGGCCGTGAAACCACAGATGATGGCCGAAGCGCTGCCGACACTGCGCGCCATGGGCAACGGGCGGACCGTCTTTGTCAGCGTCGCCGCGGGCATCACCATCGGTGGGCTTTCGGCGATCCTCGGCGCGCAAACCCCCATTGTGCGGGCCATGCCCAACACACCGGCCGCGATCTCGCAGGGCATCACGGCCATTGTCGGCAATGATGCGGCAGGCACGCAGGCGCTGGAGGAGGCGGAGACCCTGCTGAGCGCTGTGGGCGACGTTATCCGCCTGACCGAAGAAGCACAGATCGACGCGGTCACCGGTGTCAGCGGATCGGGTCCCGCCTACGTTTTTCACATGATTGAAACCATGGCTGCCGCAGGCGTCGCCGAAGGGTTGCCCGAGGAGGTGGCCTTGCAGCTGGCAACGGCAACCGTTGCGGGGGCCGGTGCGCTGGCCGCGGCGTCGGATGAGGGGCCAGATGTGCTGCGGCGCAATGTGACCTCGCCCAACGGGACCACTCAGGCCGCGCTGGAGGTGCTGATGGAGCCGCAGTCAGGCTTCCCCGCGCTCCTGCGCCGTGCGGTCGGCGCCGCTGCCGACCGCTCCCGGGAGCTGGCCAATGGATAACATCAGCTTTGATGACTTCCTGAGAGTAGACATCCGTTGCGGCACTGTGACCCGCGCCGAGGCCTTCCCAGAGGCGCGCAAACCGGCCATCAAGATGTGGATCGACTTTGGCCCCGAGCTGGGCGAGCGCAAGACGTCCGCTCAGATCACGGCGCATTACACGCCAGAGGCGCTGATTGGCCGGCAAGTGCTCGCCGTTGTCAACTTCCCGCCGCGTCAGATCGGGCCTTTCATGTCCGAGGTGCTGGTGCTGGGTTTGCCGGACGCTGAGGGAGAGATCGTGCTGGCGCGCCCGGATCACGATGTGCCTGAAGGAGGGCGGATGCATTGACCAAGGTTTTCATGGCCAGGCCCTTGCCGGAAGAGGTTCAGACCGCGGCGAAAGCGCTCTTTGATGTCACAGTCCGCCAGGACACCGGACCGCTCACCGAGGCGGAGATGGCGACTGCGCTTACCGACTACGATGGGGTGATCCCTACCTTGGGCGATCTCTTCAGCGCCGAGATTTTCGCGGCACACCCCAACCCGCGCTGCCGCATCCTCGCAAACTTTGGCGTCGGTTTTAATCACATTGATGTGGGCGCTGCGCGACAGGCCGGAATCGTGGTGACAAACACGCCGGGTGCCGTGACGGATGCCACGGCGGACGTTGCATTGACGCTGATGCTGATGAGCGCGCGCCGCGCGGGCGAGGGCGAGCGTTTGCTGCGTGCGGGTCAGTGGGAGGGGTGGCATCCGACGCAACTGCTCGGCATGCATCTTGGGGGCAAGACGGTCGGTATCGTCGGGCTGGGCCGGATCGGTCAGGCCATTGCGCGCAGGTGCCATTTTGGCTTTGGGATGAATGTCGCCTATCACAGTCGCTCTCCCAAGTCGCTGGACTTTCCCGCCGTGGCCAAGGAAAGCCTCGTCGCGCTTGCTGAGGCGGTCGATGTTCTGGTGGTGGCTGTGCCGGGGGGAGACGAGACTCACCACCTGATTGATGCAGAGGTGCTGGGCGCCATGCGGGCCAGTGCACATCTGATCAATATCGCCCGCGGCAATGTCGTCGAAGAAGCTGCGCTAATCAACGCGCTGGCACTGGGTCAGATCGCTGGTGCAGGGCTCGATGTATACGAGTTCGAACCCAAGGTGCCCGAGACGCTGATTGCCATGGAAAACGTGACTTTGCTGCCACATCTGGGGACCGCGGCGCTGGGGGTCCGTGAGGAAATGGGGCTGATGACAGTCAAAAATCTCGACGCGTTCTTCAAAGACCAGCCCGTGCCCAATCCGGTATGATGCTCAGTCCTGCGTCGCGGCAGGGCATGCTTCAGACGTGGCGGATGGGCTGAGCCCTGCTGTATCAAACCTCCGGTGCATTTGGGTTGGGCAGCAGCGTCTTCTCGCTCGGTGTGCGGTCCCAGCTTGGGTCGTTTCGCTTGATCCTGCGGGAGATGACATAGGAGATCGGCCAAGATGCGACAATCGAGGCTGCTGCGCCTATGACCACTGGCCAGACTGAGTAATAGCCCATGACAAAGGCGGGGATAACGATGGCGCCGGTGATGACGGCGCCGACCATGAAGGTCAGTACGATGCTCAATCTGTCCATCTCTTTGCTCTCCTGATTCTGCACTGCGATAGGATAACGGCCAGAGGCGCGCAGAGGTTCCGCAGCGGCTGGATCTCGCAGAGCGGACGTCGGCAAGGGGCGAAAGGCCTTCGAAGGCCTTTTCGCGCCCAGGCTGAGAACGCGCACGCGGGATGGCTCGACGCGCTTTAGCGGACCCTGATCCATCCTTCGTGTCGTCTGGAGCCGGGCGGCCCCACCGGTTCCACGGCGATCAGCTGTCCGGCCGGTCGCCGACCGCTTCCCGCCAATGGACACGGCAAAGCGACACGTAGGTCTCGTTACCGCCGATCTGCACCTGCGCCCCGTCCATGACAACCTTGCCCGCGCCGTCGCGGCGCACGACCATCGTGGCCTTTTTCCCGCAGTGGCAGATGGTGCGCACCTCGCGCATCTCATCGGCCAGCGCGAGCAGCGTTGCCGAGCCGGGAAAGAGCTTGCCTCGGAAGTCCACCCTCAGTCCAAAGCACATCACCGGGACCGAGAGATCATCGACCACGCGGGCAAGTTGCCAGACCTGTGCTTCGGTCAGAAACTGCGCTTCATCCACAAAGGCGCAGGCGATCGGTCCTGCCTGCTGTCTTGCGGCGATCTGCGCAAAGAGATCGCTGTCCCGCTCGAAGGTATCGGCCGCATCGTCGATACCGATGCGCGACGCGATCCGTCCGGCCCCCGCCCGATGGTCCAACCGTGCGGTCAGCAGATAGGGCTCCATCCCGCGTTCGCGGTAGTTGTAAGCGGCCTGCAGCAGGACGGTCGATTTGCCCGCGTTCATGGTTGAGTAGTGAAAATAGAGCTTGGCCACGGCGCGCCGACCTTTCTGTTCGTGGCCTCTGGTCCGTGCATGCAGTCAGCCAAAAGCCTAGAATGTCTAAGTAGCGCTCCCGGACGGTGGGATAAACCAGGAAAAGTAACCTTGATCCGGCTACTTCCTTGTGACGCCGGAACACGACAGCGGGCCGGGCGCTCCCAGGGCGGCGGCTGGATCTTTGACAAATAGCGATATGCCTGCGCCTGCCGTACAGGGCGGCAGGCGAGGCTCTGAACTGAACTTCGGCAGTCCGGGCGAAATCCGAAAAATGTTTGCATGCAAATGAAAAAACGATTGACACAAAGCGATCCGATGCGGCTCACTTTGGTCATTCGTTAACGAGACGGGGGCGTTCGCTGCATGAGTTTTGTTCGAAACGCCTGGTATGTTGCCGGGTGGTCAAAAGACTTTGGCACCAGCCTGCGCGCGGTTGAGATTACGGGCCAGAATCTGGTGCTGTTTCGCGAAACGACGGGCACGTTGCGCGCGTTGGAGGACCGCTGCCCGCACAGGTTGCTGCCGCTCTCCAAGGGCAAGCGGATCGGCGATACCATCCAGTGTGGCTATCACGGCATGACCTTTGACGGCACCGGCCAATGCGTCCGCGTGCCCGGCCAGCAGAACACGCCGCAAAGCGCTTATGTCGAGACCTTCCCGGTGGAGGAACGCCACGGCGTGGTCTGGATCTGGATGGGCACGCCGGCGCTTGCGGATCCGGACGATATCTTTGATCTGCCGCAGTTCTCGCAACCCGGCTGGCATTTGCACCACGGCGACGCCCTGCATATCCGCTCGCACTACCTCAACGTGGCGGAGAACCTCGTCGATCCGGCACATGTGAGCTTTGTGCACCCGACCACCCTGGGCAATGCGGCGTCGGAGAACGTGCCGGTGCATGTGTCCACCAGCGGCGCGGTGATCTCTGCCTGGCGATGGATCCGCGATGCGCCACCCATCGGCTTTTTCCAGAAGTTCGGCGGGTTTGACGGCAACGTGGACCGCTGGCACTATTACGATCTGCATTTGCCGTCGACGGCGGTGATTGATTTTGGCAGCATTGACACCGCGCTGGCGTGCTCGGAGGAGGACCGCAACAGGGGCGTGCGCGTCTTTGCGCTGCATTTCGTAACACCTGTGAATGAGCATCATACGATTGATCACTGGATGCACCTGCGCAACACTGAACCGGGAGAGGAGGCCGCCGCACAGATGGACGGGATGTTCCGGCAGGCCTTTGCCGAGGACAAGGAGATCCTGGAGGCGGTACATGCAAATGAACAGCGCCCGCAGCGCCGCCGACCCATCCGCATTGCCATTGACAAGGCACCCACCGTCTACCGCAAGCGCATCCGCGACCTGATCGCCGCCGAGGCCACCGAAGATCTGGGCGAGGCCGTCGCTCCCAGCTTTATCCAACACGACTGATCAACGGTCGGGACATCACAGACAGAGAGGACACCATGAAACGCAAGACATTCCTGAGAGGGCTCGCGGCGGCTGCCGCGCTGGTTGCCCTGCCGCTGCCCGCGCTCGCCCAAGACACCATCAAGATCGGCGAGATCAACCATTACAAGCGCATGGCGGCCTTTGCAGGGCCCTACAAGATGGGGATCGAGCTGGCCGTGGAAGAAGTCAACGCCGCGGGCGGTGTGCTGGGCAAACCGCTGGAGTTCATCTTTCGCGATGATCAGGGTGAGCCCGGCGAGGCCGTCAAGATCGCCGAAGAGCTTATGACCCGCGAGGGCGCGGTGATGCTGACCGGGACGATCCTGTCGAACGTCGGTCTGGCGATCTCGTCCTTTGCGGGCGAAAAGGGCTATGTCTACCTCGCCTCCGAGCCGCTGGCCGACAGTCTGGTCTGGGCACAGGGCAATGCCTACACCTTCCGGCTGCGGTCCTCGACCTACATGCAGGCGGCGATGTTGGCAGAGGCCGCTGCCAAGACGGATGCAGTCCGCTTTGCCACCATCGCGCCCAACTATGCCTATGGCAAGGACGCGGTCGCGGCCTTCAAGGAGAACCTGCTGAGGCTCAAGCCAGAGGCAGAGTTTGTCGCCGAGCAGTGGCCCGCGCTCTTCAAGATCGACGCGGGCGCCGAGGTGCAGGCGCTGGAGCGCGCCAAACCCGATGCGATCTATAACGTCACCTTCGGCCCCGACCTGGCGAAATTCGTGCGCGACGGCACCGACCGCGGTCTGTTCGAAGGGCGGAATGTCTACGGCCTGCTATCGGGCGAGCCCGAGTACCTCGACCCACTGGGTGATGAGGCACCCGAAGGTTGGACCGTGACCGGTTTTCCCTGGTATGATCTGAACGACGGCCCCGCGGGCGATTTCGTCGCCGCCTATCAGGCCCGCTATGACGACTACCCGCGCCTTGGCTCCATTGTCGGGTACATGACCGTTCAGTCCATTGCCGCGGCACTGGAACGCGCAGGTTCCACCGAGACGGAGGCCATCCGCGAAGCCTTCGAAGGGCTGGAAGTGGCCAGCGCCATGGGCGACATCACCTTCC
This sequence comes from uncultured Roseobacter sp., assembly GCF_947496515.1. GTDB lineage: Bacteria > Pseudomonadota > Alphaproteobacteria > Rhodobacterales > Rhodobacteraceae > Roseobacter. The sequence continues at coordinate 13,344 of NZ_CANMDB010000017.1, forward strand.
GCGAGATCGACAACCAGTCCACCATGGGGGCATATGTGGGCGCCACCGCGCTGCAGGACGGCAAGGGTGTGATGGTCGATTGGGAATACAAGGACGGCGCGAATTACCTGCCATCCGATGAGGAAGTGCGCGCACTGCGGCCCTCGCAGTAACGCTGACCGCCCCTCGATCACGTGCAGCACGCCTCCGAGCGTGCTGCCTCCTGTCGCCCCTAACCTCGGATACCCATGGAATTCTTTGTCGCGCAGATACTGACAGGGCTGGCCAATGCCAGTTCGCTGTTCCTCGTGGCCTGTGGGCTGTCGCTGATTTTTGGTGTCACGCGGATCGTGAATTTCGCCCACGGCAGCCTCTATATGTTGGGGGCCTATACCGGCTACACCTTCATGCAGGTGCTGCCGGGGGCCGTGGGGTTCTGGACGGCGATCCTGCTCGCCGGGCTGACCGTGGGGCTCATCGGCATGCTGGTGGAGATGCTGGTGCTGCGGCCCGTCTACCGCGCGCCGGAGCTCTTTCAACTCGTCGCGACCTTCGGCGTGATCCTCGTGGTGCAGGATCTGACGCTGATGATCTGGGGGCCGGAAGATCTGCTCGGTCCGCGCGCCCCCGGCCTGCGCGGTGTCTACCGGATCATGGGCGAGCCCATCCCGAAATACGACATCGTGCTGCTGATCCTCACCCCTTTCGTGGCGCTGGCCCTGTGGTATCTGATCGCCCGTACAAGGGTCGGCGTGCTCGTCCGTGCCGCGACGCAAGACCGCGAGATGGTGGGTGCCCTCGGCGTCAATCAGGCGTGGCTGTTTACGGGCGTCTTCGCCCTCGGCTCGGCACTCGCCGGCCTCGGTGGCGCGCTGCAACTGCCCAAGGGCGGTGCCGACTTGCTGATGGATTTCACCATCCTCGCGCCCATCTTCGTCGTTGTCGTGATCGGTGGAATGGGCTCGCTGCCGGGGGCGTATCTCGCCGCGATCCTTATCTCCGTCCTCAATGTCTTTGGTGTGACCTACCTGCCGCAATCCACACTGGTGCTGATGTATGTGGTCATGGTCGTGGTGCTGATGATCCGCCCCTACGGTCTGCTGGGCCGCGAGGAAGTTGCGGGCGAGCATGGTCAGGTGGGCGAGCCGGAAACGCCGATCAAGCCTGCCTCCGGTCCGGTGCGTCTGATGGTGATTGCGGGGCTCGCCGTGCTGGCGCTGGTGCCGGTCTTCGGCTCGACCTTCGCGCAGGTGCTGCTGACGGATATCGTGATCTTTTGTCTCTTCGCGGCAAGCCTCCACTTCCTTTTGGGGCTTGGCGGGCTCGTGAGCTTCGGGCACGCGGCCTATTACGGCGGCGGTGCCTACATCGCGGCCCTGATGGTCAAACACGCGGGCAGCCCGATGGAGGCCGCTTTTCTGCTGGCACCCCTGGGGGCGGGGCTTGCAGCACTGGCCATCGGCTGGGTTTGCCTGCGGCTGACGGGTGTTTACTTCGCCATGCTGACGCTGGCCTTTGCGCAGCTGATCTGGAGCCTCGTTTTCCAGTGGGGCGAGGTCACAGGCGGTGACGATGGTATCGTCAATATCTGGCCCGCCGACTGGCTCAACGGCACCACGATCTATTACTATTTTGCGCTGGCGCTGTCCGTGGGCGGTATCATCGTCCTGCGTCACGTGGCCCATTCGCCTTTCGGCTATGCCTTGCGCGCCGCACGCGACAGCGCCCGGCAAGCCGAAGCGACCGGTATCGACACCCGCCGGGTGCAGCTGGTGGCCTTTGGCTTTGCCGGGATGATGGGAGGGGTGGCCGGGGGGCTCTTTGTCTTCTCAAAGGGCAGTGTCTTTCCCAACGAGTTGGAGATCGTGCGCAGCTTCGACGCGCTGATCGTGGTCTTCCTTGGCGGCGTCAAGACACTGGCGGGCGGTGTTGCAGGGGGCGCATTCTTCAAAGGTATCGAGGATCTGCTGACTCGGTTTGAATATTGGCGGCTGGTGATGGGTCTGTTGATCATCTTCGTGGTTATCGTGGCACCCGAAGGCATCGTCGGCTCCTTGCGCAAGGCAGCCAGCCGGCTTGGTATTCTCAAAACGGCAGAGCAGACATGAGTGCGGTGCTCGAGACCTGCGGGCTGACCAAGACCTTCGGCGGGCTGACCGCGGTGGATGATGTGAGCTTTACGTTGGCCAAGGCTGAACTGCTGGCGCTGATCGGACCCAATGGCGCGGGCAAGAGTACGTGCTTCAACATGCTGATGGGTCAGCTTGCACCCTCGGCCGGGGAGGTGCTGCTGGCCGGTGCGCCGATCACCGGCCTCTCGCCCCGGCAGATATGGCGTAAGGGGGTCGGGCGCACCTTTCAGATCACCGCGACCTACAGCTCCATGACGGTGATCGAGAACGTGCAGATGGCGCTGCTGTCGCACCACGGCGAAGTCTTCCGCTTTCTCACCTTCGCCCACCGGATGCACCGGGAGGAGGCACTCGCGCTGCTCGACATGGTAGGGATGGCCGAGCAGGCGGACCGGCACTGTGCCGTGCTGGCCTACGGTGATCTCAAACGGATGGAGCTGGCGATTGCGCTGGCGCACGAGCCGCAGCTGCTGCTGATGGACGAGCCCACCGCCGGGATGGCACCGCGCGAGCGGATCGCCCTGATGGAACTGACAGCCAAGATCGTCGCGGACCGGGGTGTCAGCGTGCTCTTTACGGAACACGATATGGATGTGGTCTTTGCCCATGCCCACCGCATTATGGTGCTGAACCGCGGTGCTCTGATCGCCGAAGGCTCCGCCGCTGAGATCCGGGGCAACCCGCTGGTGCAGGAAGTTTATCTGGGCGGTGGCACGGTCTTTGGCGCGGAGGAGACGGCGCATGCTTGAGGTCGAGCGCATCAACAGTTTTTACGGCAAGGCCCACGTGTTGCGCGATCTGTCCTTTTCTGCGCCGGGCGGTCAGGTGGTGGCGCTGCTCGGGCGCAATGGGGCGGGCAAGACCACGACAATTAAGTCGATCATGCAGCTTGTGCGCCCGGCTTCGGGGACCGTGCGTTTCGATGGCACACCGATCACCGGGCTGCCGCCGCACCGGATCGCCAAAATGGGGCTTGGCTACGTGCCGGAGGAGCGGCGCATCTTTACCGACCTGACCGTGGCGGAGAACCTGCTGGTGGGCCGTCAGCCGCCGCGCGCGGGGGCGCCCACCTGGACAGAAGACATGCTGTTCGATCTGTTTCCCAACCTCGCCGAGCGCCGCAACAACCGCGGCAAGGCACTGTCGGGCGGCGAACAGCAGATGCTGACGATCGCGCGGACACTCATGGGCAACCCGTCCGTCGTGCTGCTCGACGAGCCCAGCGAGGGCGTGGCCCCGGTGATCGTGGAGCAGATGGCACGAGTTATCCAGCAGCTCAAATCCGAAGGGCTGACAGTGCTCTTGTCCGAGCAGAACCTGCATTTCGCGCAGGCGGTGGCGGATCGGGCAGTGATCATCGAAAGCGGCGCGCAGGTTTATCACGGTACTTTGGAGGATCTGAAAGCGCATCCTGAAATCCGCGAGGCCTATCTGGCGGCCTGAGGTGCGCCGTATCCGACGGCAGCGCGGGTTACTGCGTCGGATTTGAGTTTATTTGGCAAGATGAAAGAGCAGGGCGGCGCGAGCGGACGCCGCGGGGTGCTGCGTCAGAAGCCCATTGCCGCGCCGTCCTTGCGTGGATCGGAGCCCGCCACATAGCCGCGGCCGCCGGACAGCCGGTGGATGAGCTGGGCGCCGCCGAAGCCAAAGGCATTGTCGGGCGCCTCGAGGGTGATCTGGTGGCCCATGGCGCGCAGGGTCTCGATGGTGGCGGGGGGAACAGTGGTTTCGCAGGCGACGCCGAGCCCGTCGGTCACCCGCCAGCGCGGTGCGTCCACAGCCATCTGCGGATCCTGGCCCCAGAGTTGGGTGCGGAGCACCATCTGCACATGCCCCTGAGCCTGCATCGGCCCGCCCATGACGCCGAAACTCATCTGCGGGCCGTCGGGGCCCATGAGAAATCCGGGGATGATCGTATGGAAGGGGCGCTTGCCCGGGCCCACGTGGTTTTGATGCGCGGGGTCAAGGCTGAAGCCCGCGCCACGGTTCTGCAGCGCCACACCGGTGCCGGGCACCACGACGCCAGAGCCGAAGCCTGCGTAGTTTGACTGTATGAACGATACCATCATGCCAGAGGCATCCGCCGCCGTCAGATAGACCGTACCGCCGTGCTTGGGCGCGCCTGCGCCGACATCCCGGGCCTTCGCCGGGTCGATTTCCCGCGCGCGCGTCGCCAGATAGCCGTCGTCCAGCAGGTCTTCCACTGTGATGCTTTTCATATGGTCCAGGTCTGCGACGTAGCTTTCGGCATCGCGCAGGGCCAGTTTCATGGCCTCGATCTGCAGATGCAGTGCTTGTGGGTCGTCTGCGTCCATATCGCGGATACCGGTTTGCGACAGGATGCCCAAGCCCATGAGGGCTGCGATGCCCTGCCCGTTGGGCGGGATCTCGTGCAGTGTTGTATCGTCGAAGGACTTTGCGATGGTGCCGCACCAATCTGGGCTATTGGCGGCGAGATCCGCTTGCGTCAGTGCTGCGCCATGTTCGGCAGCGAAAGCGGCAATCTCGGCTGCGATCTCGCCTTCGTAGAAGGCACGGCCCTCTGTCTCTGCAATCAGCCGCAGGGTGCGGGCGTGTCCGGGGCTTCGGAAGTACGCGCCTGCGCGGGGCGCGCGGCCCTCGGGCATGAAGGTCTCCGCAAATCCGGGCTGGCTGCTCAACTGTTGGGCTGCGCGGTGCCACAGGGTGGCGATGACGGGCGAGACGGGAAATCCGTTTTCCGCATAGCCGATCGCGGGCTCAAAGAGCGTCGCAAAGGCCAGTTTGCCGAAGCGTCTGGACAGCGCTGTCCAGGCCGAGACCGCGCCCGGCACGGTGACGCTCTCCCATCCATGAAAAGGCATCGTGTCATGGCCTGCGAACCGCTCCGGCGTCCAGCCCGCTGGGGAGCGGCCGGAGGCGTTGAGCCCGTGCAGCGCGGTGCCGTCCCACAGGATCGCGAAAGCGTCCGAGCCGATGCCGTTGCCCGTTGGTTCCACCACTGTCAGGGTGATCGCTGCCGCAAGGGCTGCGTCTGCCGCGTTGCCACCCTGTGCCAGCATCCGCACTCCTGCCTGAGCGGCCAGAGGATGGGATGTCGAGACCAGATTGTCCGCTGCAACAGCCGAGCGGCGCGAGGGGTAGGGGTGATGCGAACGCAGATCCATGGCGAAACCCTTTATGTGCGTGCGGCGGGGCAATCCCCCGCCGTTTGAGCCGTGCCATGGTTTGGTGTCATCCGACCGCTCAGGTCAAGCAGTCAGCCGCATCTTTCCGGATCGATTGCCGCTACGGGCGGCCTTAACCGACCTTGTAGCCCCAAAAGACGGTCTGGTCGGCCATGAAGTAGCCGTCCTGATCCCGCAGCTGCCCTTGCAATTCGACCGTGTCGCCTTCGGAGAGCAGCACCATCGCCTGGTTCTGAAGCGTCGTGCGCTCCGACACATGGGGGCCGGTCTGCTCCACCAGGGAGCCGCTGACCGTGTCGCTGCCGTTGAGCAGGAAGCGCCCGCGCAGCCGCGCCTGATCCGAGTTGTTCTGTTTGAACGTCAGGGTCGCGCCAAAGACATAGCTGCCCGCAACGGGCGCTGTGAACTGATTGGTGCCGGGGTCAAAAGCGCTCTGATCGTTGAAGGCAGCGTCATTGATGCCGACGGTCGTCCAGATATCTGCAGCCGTATAGTTGTCGAAGTTCGTGGCGGCCTTGAACCGCGGCAGGTTGGGCTGATCCACGATGCCTGTGGCGACATCGACCACGAGTCCGTCCTGAAAATCGACCCCGTTGGCCGAGGTGGCGAGGCGCAGATTGTCGTTGCCGAAAAGACCCAGCAGCCCGCGCGTGGCAAAATCTTTCTGAAAGACGAAACCGGTATCGTCGCGCGACCGCTCCTTGTTGAAGGTGGAGATCAGATTGCCATCGCCACCGTCCGCCCGGTAAAGCGCTGTCCAGAGCGCGGCATTCAGTTTGGCCGCAAAGGGCGCCGTGGGCTGGGAGGTCATGCCCAAACCGAACCCTTCGATGTCCTGCAGTTCCGCGCTGTCGAGGTCAATCCAGTCGGTGCCGTCAAAGACGACCATCGTCTCGCGCGCGCTCACATAGGCGCGCCAGCCGCTCTTGGGCTCGAAATACTGCCATAGTCCGTTCTCAAAGAGCGCCAGACGTCCTTCCTGCCCGGACCACACGCCCAAGGCCGCATCGCCCACGATATGGCGGTCGCCTTCCTCCGAGACACCGGGCGGCTCAGACTGGTCATCGGTCAGAACTCCGAGCTGCGTGAGCACATCGAGAATGCGCAGGGCCTCGTTGTGAGTGACATGCTTTTGGGCCTGGCTAGGCTGGATAAAGGGCAAAGACAGGCAGCTGGAGGTATCGGCCATTGGAATTCCCATGCGAAGGTTTTGATCGGCGCCAAACTGTGGCAAACAGATTGCGCGCGGCTTAAACCACCGCGCGGTGGCTGGAGTTTCCCGGCGGTATCTCTGGTGAAGACACCGTGAGCAGGGTATTGGAGGGCGTCCCCGAACGGCTTTACATGGCGCCTCGCGCAGCGGCGCCGATAAATCTGCAGAAAGTTGGTTTATGAATGTACTTCAGATATTTCCGGTCGTTTTGGCACTCTTGGTTTTGGCTGGGACAGGCGCTGCCCCTGCGCAGACCCTGCCGGGCTGCAGCGTCGTGGCCGTGGCAGAGCCACCGCGCGAGGTGCTGTCTTGTACATCCGGCATCACGCTGGATCTGGAGGCAGCGACGGAGCTTGGCTTTGTCTCTCCCCAAGAGGACGGCCCGCCCCAGATCATCGAGCTTGAACGGGGCGGGGCGCTGATCGAGGTCGCACCGGGCGTCGCGCGCCCGCAGGTTCGCACGCCGCATGCCATCGCGGCGGTACGCGGGACGGTCTATGCGCTGGATGTGACGCCCACGGGGACGTCGGTGTTCGTGATCGAAGGGGAGGTCATGGTGGCGCGCAGCACCCGCTCCGACACACGCGTGCTGCTGGGTGCCGGGGAGGGTGTGGATGTCAGCGATGATACCCCCTTGATCGTCCGGCAATGGGGCGCCGCGCGCGTGCAGGCTTTGCTGGCCCGCTTCGGGCGATGAGGCAACAAGCCCTGACCGTTGCGCTGGCGGCATGTGCCGCGACGCTCTGGGCATGGGTTGTGATCAACCCGCATCTGGCCGCCGAACGCAGCCTGACCGATCCGGCGGAGGCAGCACTTCTCGACCTTCGGTTTCGCATCGCGGGCACTGTCACCCCGCCGGAGGATGTGGTGATCGTCGCGATAGACGATGCGACCATGGCACAGGCCGCTCAGGTGGGCGCGCCGCTACGGTCGATGCTCGCGCGGACGATCACGGCGGTCGCGGCTGCCTCCCCGGGGGCTATCGGTCTCGACGTTATTCTGGCTGACCCCGGCGAGGCGCGCGCGGATCAGGCCCTGTCAGAGGCGCTCGCATCCGCTCCGGTGATCATCGCCGCGGCAGGCCGGTTTTCGGGTACAGGGCCCGGTGTCGCGCAGCCAGCGGAGGTCCTGCGCCCGGATGCCCGGTTTGCCGAAGCCGCTGAGGTCGGGCTGGTCAATCTGTCCGTCGACACAACCGGGGTGCCGCGTCACCTGCCGGTGGTCTTTCGAACAGACCACGGGATTGAGCCCGCCTTTGCGCTGCGGCTCGCGGCCCGATTTATCGGGCAGGAACCGGCCATCTCTGCGGGAGGGCTGGAGCTGGGCGCGACCCGGGTTTCGCTCGACGACGGGTTCAGCATGCCACTGCGTCTGATCGGCCCCCGCGGCAGCGTGCCCACGTATTCCGCGGCCGCCGTTCTCCGAGGTGAACAGACCGCGGCACTGACCGGCAAGATCGTGATCGTTGCCATCACCGCAACCGGGTTCGGCGACCGGTTCACGACGCCCTACGGTGAGAGTGTTCCGGGGGCGGAGGTGCTGGCCACTGCCGTCTCGCAGCTGTTGGGTGGTCCAACGCTGCGCCGTGATGAGATGACACGGCGGGTCGATGCGGTTGCCAGCGGTGTCATCGCCGTCCTGATCAGTGGGCTGCTGCTGATACTGCCGCTTTCCCTGGGCGCTCTTCTTGCCACGGGCGCGCTGGCCACGTGGATGGCGGTGGTAGGTTGGGCCTTTGCCCAAGGCATCTGGCTCAGTGCGGCTGTGCCTTTGGCCAGCGGTGCTCTGCCCTTCGTGCTCTGCGGCGTGCTTCGGTATCTGATCGAGCGGAGGAGAGCGGCGCAGGTGTCCCGCTCGCTGGCCGCCGTCAAACTCTTTCAGGCGCCTGCCTTGGCCGAAAGAATCGCGACTGATCCCGACTATCTCAAGACTCCCGTCGCCTGCCGCGTTGCGATCCTCTTCATTGATCTGAGCGGCTTTACGCGACTTTCCCAGCAGCTGGGTCCTGAGGCGACCCAGGGTCTGCTTAAAAGGTTCCACGGGGCGATTAGTTCAGCGGTGGAGGCGCAATCGGGCGTTGTCCTGGACTACATGGGTGACGGTGCGCTGGCAGTTTTTGGCCTGACGGAGGCAGCTCAGCCCTGCGCAGATCAGGCCCTCGCTGTGGCCTTTGCCTTGCGTGAAAACGCGCGCGCTCTCGGCCCCGGTGACACAGCGCTTCGATGCCGGATCGGTCTCCACTATGGCGCGGTGGTTCTGTCGCGGCTGGGCGGTGCACGACATCAGCAGGTCTCCGTTGCGGGGGACAGTGTCAATCTGGCCAGCCGGTTGCTGGAGATCGCCAAGCACCACAGCGCGGACGTGGCCGCAACGGCGGAGCTGATGACCGCGCAGACCTCGGCGGGCGGCACGCCTGCAGACAGGATCGAAACGGTGCCCGTGCGCGGGCGGGACGGCGAAGTAACAGTTCATTTCTGGATGAACCGGGATCAGACCGCAGCAGCGTAACCTCAGCTGTTGACCAGTTCGCTCAGGCTGGCGGCTGCGGCTTTGAGATCGTCCAGATGCTTGGTCAGCGATCCGATATCGTGCCGCTGCATGGGCGCATGGACCGACAGCGTGGAGACCAGGCGCTTTTGCCGGTCCGTAACCGGGACGGCAATCGCAACCATGTCCTCCATCAGCTCCTGATTGTCGGTGGAATACCCGCGTTTGCGCGTTGCTTCTATTTCGGCTTTCAGAGCCGCTTTGTCAGTGATGGTGCCGGGCGCTTGCACCTCCAGCTTGGCCGCGTCGAGGTAGCGATCAAAATACACCGGTCGCAGTGACGACAGATACATCTTGCCGCTGGCCGTGCAATAAAACGGCACCTGGCTGCCGACCGGTAACTGGATACGGAGCGGCCAGTGGGTTTCGACCCGGTCGAGGTAGATCATCCCGTCCCGGTCAGGGGTCGCGATATTGCAAGTTTCCCCGATCCTCTCTGCAATGGCCCGCAGGATCGACAGCCGAACTGTGCGGATACGCTGAGAGGAGACGGTGTTGACGGCCAGTTGCCGCAGCCGGGGGCCGGGACCGTAGGAGCGGCCATCGATGTCGCGCTGCAGGAACCCCGACGCCTCGGCGGTGTTGAAAAGCCGGTGCAGCGTTGGCTTGGGCAGGTTCAGTGTGTCTTTGAGAGCGGTTGGCGTCACCGGTACCCCGGCGCGCGCAACCTCTTCAAGCAGGACCAGCAACCTTAGATTGGTCGGGATCTGGCCCTGCGGGTTTGGAGGAGAATCCTCTGGCATTGGCATTCCTGTTTGTGCGTCTACTTACCTGGCACCAAGAACAGCGCCAAGTCTGGTACCAAGGCTACAAGAATCCAAGTTGCCATCAATGCGACAAGATACATTGTCGAATATCTGAGCAACCGGAAATAGGGCACGCCCGTCACACCTGACGCCACGTAGAGGTTCAACCCGTAAGGCGGCGTGATGAAGCCGATAGAGGCTCCGACCAGGAAGATCACCGCAAAGTGGATCGGATCCACACCGACGCTTGCCGCAATTGGTGCGAGGATCGGCGCGAGGATGATTGTCACCGGCAGAGATTCCAGAACCATCCCCGACACGAACACGATGACCATCGCCGTCGCCAGAACCGCGTAGTAGCCGCCCATCGAGGTGACGAAATCGCCGATCACCTGCTGTGCACCCAAAAGCGACAGGATCTGCTGCATGACCACGGAAACCGCAATCAGCGGTGCCAGGATGCCGGTGATCTGGGCCGAGCGGACAACGATGCTGGGAATTTCCGGCAGCGTAAAACCGTCCACCAGCAGCATCTCGCCATAGCTCTTCTGATCCCAGGTCTTGTCATCCCGGATGCGGAACAGTCGGCTGAGCCCCCAGCTGACCAGACCTGCGATCACGCCAAAGCCCACGGTGACGCCCGCGGCCTCGGTCGGGGAAAACTTGCCCGTGTAGATGCCCCAGAGCACCAGGAAGATGGCGAAGAAGCCCAACCAACCGCCAAGGCCCGTCTTGAAAATCCGCGTCGGGTTGATGGCGATCAGATGCCCCCAGCCGTTGCGGCTACAGACGATCCAGCAGGTCAGCATCATCGCGAGAACCATCAAGGAGCCCGGAATGATGCCGGCGATGAACAACTCGCCCACTTCAAGCTGAAGCAGGAAGCCATAGACGATGAAGATGATCGACGGCGGGATGATGATCCCCACGGTACCACCCGCGGCCGCCGTAGCCGCCGAGAAGCGTTCGTCATAGCCGCCTTTGACCATTTCGGGATGCAGCATGGAGCCGATGGTCGCCGTGGTGGCGGAGTTCGACCCGGAGATCGCGGCGAAAAGCCCGCAAGCCCCGATGGAGGCCATGGCAAGCCCGCCGCGCAGCCACCCCAGACAGGCGTAGGCAAAGTCCGATAGTCGTTTGGCGATCCCCGATTTGTTGATAAGGTCACCCGTCAGAATGAAAAGCGGCATGGCAAGCAGCGCATAGCCCTTGTTGAACACGTTCAGAAGCTCTGCGCCCATGTTGTCGAGGGTGAGCCCCAAGACGAACGAACAGCCGATGACCCAGTAGGCGATCACCAGAAGGACCGGCACACCCAGCATGAACAACGCGGTAACGCCGAGTGAGATCAGCGTGATGATGGTTCCGTCAGCCATTATGTGTCTCCCCCGATGACCGCTTGTTCGATCAGCGGTTCACCCGCGCGGTATTTCTGCAAATCTTCGATGATATTCTCGATCGCGCGACCGGCGATCAGGACCGCGGCGATGGGCGCGGAGACGAGGAACCACCACTGCATGGTGTTGTCGGTGCCCAGCACGATCTGAAAATTGGCGGCAGAGTTGGCAGCAACCCGGCAGGTCGTGACAAACAGGATGAGCGCAAACCCCAGCCACAGCAGAAAATCGAGAAAGAGGCAGGTCAACTGGCCTGTCGGCCCCATCTTCGTGCGGAACTCCGAAAAGCTCAGATGCGTGCGCAGCCGGATATTATAGGCGGCGCCGAACCAGGCCATGATCATGAACAGGAAAGGGGGGATTGTCGTGGACCAGGGCCATTGGCTGTTGAAGATGAAGCGGTCGATCACCGCCCAGAAGATAATGAACCCGATCGCCAGATAGGAGGCCACCATGATCGTTCGTTCGAGATGGCGGTCAAGGAGTGGTATCGCGCGATAGAGCAGCGAGACCGCGAACCCCAGTACGATCATGGTCAAGGCGCCGAGATACCAGATGCCATTCGGTCGGAGCGCACCCGAGATCTCAAAGCTGTCCTGCGTCGCGAGAGCCGATATAATCGCTCCAATTTCAGAAAATGTCGACAAACCTTGTCCCTCCCGAAAGGTCTGATCCGCCTGCGCAGTGCCGGGGGCAAGGACGCGCTGCCAAAGGCGCTTTCCTAAACCTGTGTGCCGCTGCGGGGCGGAAAAAAGAACCGGCCCCCGCGGGGGCCGGCTGTTTTGTCGTCAGGCGCGCCCTTAGGCTTTCCACCAGCGGCGTGGCTCGACGTTTTCGGCCAGCGCGTGCGGGTTGTTGCGAACCTCGTTGTAGATGTCCTGGTAGGTGTCGATACCACCGGCCCAACCGTTGATCCGCTCGCGCCACTGCTCCCACAGCTGTGGCTGGAACTCGGGCGAACACATCTCTTCGGCCTTCTTGCGCTCTGCGTCTGACAGCATTGCCATCCGTACGTTGTTCTGGGCAAAGATCGTGCCGGGCAGCTGAGGATCGGTCGCACCAACGGTGTTGACCAGCGCTGCTTCGTTGGCGGCTTGCACGTGGACCTGAGCCAGATAGGCCGATTCCATCACGGCATCCTGCAGGTTACCGTCCAGGCTGTCGAAGACCGATGCGGACATTGCCGTGTGCTCTGTCCCGCAGAAGAACCGCAGGTCGACCGACTGGCTGACCACGGGCGACATGTTGGCGTAGGCCACGGCGGATGCCCATGTCTCCGCACCGTCGATCAGGCCTTGCTTGAGACCGTCGAGAGTTTCCTCCCAGGCGATGGGCACCGGGTTCAGACCGAGCGCCTGCATGGCGATCCGGCCCAGCTGAGTGCCTGTCACGCGGTTCTTGGTGCCGTTCAGCGTCTCGATATTGGTTACGAGGTCGCGGTCTTCCCACGCCAGACCCAGCTGGATGCCGCGCAGTTCGGCGTGGCTGAAGAGGAACTTCAACCCGTGACGCTTCTCGAACGGCTCGCGCAGGATGCGCTGCGATTCCGGGCTGTACATGAAGTAGTACTGATCCGCCCGCGTGCGGAACATATAAGCGTAGTCCAGAACGTTCAGATAGGGCGCACCACCGGCAGAGTTCTGGGTGGAGGCGGCATACATGTCCACGATGCCCTGTTGGGTCTTCTCGACGCAGCTGAGCTGGTTGCAGATCTGATTATTGCCAATGAACTCGACCCGGATTTCACCGTCGGTCCGGCTTTCCAGATCGCGGAGGAATTCCAGCACGCCGGCACGCTCGATCAGCAGGTTCTGCGGGTTGAAACCGGCAGCGCCCATCTTGAGCGTGAACTTCGCCTCCTTGGCAAAGCGTTTTTCGTAGCTTGATTCCGCGGCTGCGGCCAGGTTTGCCACGCTCATCGCGCCGCCAAAGGTTCCGGCGGCCAGCAATGTCGAGCTGAGGCCATAGCGCCCGGCGATCCGGAAGAGATCCCGGCGCGATATGCCCTTGAGATTGTTTTGAACTTTCATGCGTTCCTCCCTGAACGACAATTATTGAGACGATTTGTCCCAAAAAACCCTAGTATGGTAATTCGTTTTTGCATAGAGTTTTTTTATTCTACATGGAGGGGGCGGACGTGGAAGCAGATTTTATCGTCATCGGTGCAGGCTCGGCAGGGTGCGTACTGGCCAATCGGCTGAGCAAGAACCCGGCACACAAGGTCGTCCTGTTGGAAGCGGGGGGGCGCGACCTCAACCCGTGGATCCACATTCCCGTCGGTTATTTCAAGACAATCCACAATCCATCCGTCGACTGGTGCTACAAGACCGAACCGGATCCCGGCCTGAACGGACGCTCGATCGAATGGCCGCGCGGCAAGGTTCTGGGGGGGTCGTCCTCGCTCAACGGACTGCTCTATGTTCGTGGTCAGCCGCAGGACTACGACCGCTGGCGCCAGATGGGAAACACCGGCTGGGGCTGGGATGATGTGCTGCCGCTCTTCAAGCGGGCGGAAAACAATGAGCGCGGGGCTGACGAATTCCATGGCGATCAGGGGCCGCTGTCGGTGTCCAACATGCGGATCCAGCGTCCTATCACCGATGCCTGGGTCGCCGCCGCTCAGGCCGCGGGCTACAAGTTCAATCCCGACTACAATGGCGCGGATCAGGAAGGTGTGGGCTTTTTCCAGCTGACGTCGCGCAACGGGCGGCGCTGCAGTTCTGCCGTGGCCTATCTGAAACCTGCGCGCAGCAGGCCCAACCTGCAAATCATCACCCATGCGCAGGTCGACAAGATAGACATCGCGGATGGGCGTGCCACGGGCGTCAGCTACCGGGACCGTGGCGGCAAGCTGCAGACCGTAACCGCCCGGCGCGAGATTGTCCTGTCGGGCGGGGCCATCAACTCGCCGCAGCTGCTGATGCTGTCGGGTATCGGCGAGGGCGACCAGCTGTCCGAACACGGTATCGAGGTCAAGAAGGACCTCAAGGGCGTGGGCAAGAACATGCAGGACCATCTGCAGGCAAGACTGGTCTACAAATGCAACGAGCCGACGCTGAATGACGAGGTGTCCAGCCTCTTCGGTCAGGCCAAGATCGGGTTGAAGTATCTGATGTTCCGCGCGGGGCCAATGACCATGGCGGCGAGCCTGGCGACGGGCTTTATCAAGACGCGCGAGGATGTGGAGACGCCCGACATCCAGTTCCATGTGCAGCCTTTGTCGGCGGAGAACCCGGGCAAAGGTGCGGATAAGTTCTCTGCCTTCACCATGTCGGTCTGCCAGCTGCGTCCCGAAAGCCGGGGCGAGATCCGGCTGCAATCAGCCGACCCGCGGACCTATCCCAAGATCCACCCCAATTACCTGTCAACGGAAACTGACTGCCGGACGGTGGTTGCGGGTGTGAACATCGCGCGCAAGATTGCGCGTCACGCGCCGTTAACCTCCAAGATCTCGGAGGAATTCCGGCCCCACGCCAGCCTCGACATGGAGGACTATGACGCCACGCTCGACTGGGCGCGCAACAATACCGCGTCGATCTATCACCCGACAGGAACGTGCAAGATGGGCACTGGCAAGGATGCCGTGGTCGATGCGGAGCTGAAGGTTCACGGGGTGCAGGGGCTTCGGGTCGCGGATTGCTCGATCATGCCGGAGATCGTATCGGGCAACACCAATGCGCCCGCCATCATGATCGGAGAGAAGGCGTCGGATCTGATCCTGGCAGCGCACCGCTGACCGGACGTCGAATGCGGTCAGCGCTGTCGCCACTCAGATCGGCCCCGCCGAGGCTGGCCATCTGGCCGCCGATGTTATCCACCGGCGAGGGCCGTTTTCCCGGTGTTATCCACAGGTTATGCGGGATGAAAATAAAATCGCCTTGCGCCAAGGTATTACACCGCGTTTCAACTTATCCGGGCGGGATCCCTCAATCATTGCATGACACGGGCTGTCCGGGCCGGGTATTTTGACCGAGAAGAATCGGCAAACCGGGGGTGGTGATGCTGCACGAAACAATCCGAGAGTTGAAACCGTCGCACCATGTGCTGCAACTTGATGAGAGCGACGTGGTGTCTTTCGTGCGTCGCTGCGTCAAGGAAAGATCGCTGAGCAGCCTGATCTCCAGTCTCAATCACGATCTGATGTTCGGCACGTTGGACGAACAGGACAGCGCGGCGCGCGCTCTGGCGCGCCTCGGATTCGTCTGAAAACCAGCCGGGTCACGGCGCAACCAGCCTTTTGTCCGGAGCACTGATGTCCCCGTGACATCGACCGGCGCAGATGGGTCGCGGGACAGTCGTCCGACGGGGTTTGCAGCCAACACATGTGCAGTTTTTCACCCGCATGCAGTCGTTGATAGCGACCTAGCAAGTGTTTTCAACCCGGCTGTCCAATCCATGTTTTTCCTGTTAGCTCGTTGATTCATATGATTTCCTGTGGGGAGATCGGGGTGGGGGAGCGAGATGACGGATGACAACCGAAAGACGGCGGCGCTGATCGGCGCTGGCATGGTTGCGCAAACTCATATTGACGCCTGCGCCGATGCGGCACGGCACGTGCACCTCAAGGCCATCGTTTCCCGACGCCCCGACCGTGCCGAAGCGCTGGCCGCGGCTGCGTCTGACAAAATCGGCGCGGCGGTGGTCCACTATTCGTCCGTCGATGATGTTGCCACAGACCCCCAGATCGACTTTGCGATCATCGCCACACCGCCCAATGCGCGGATTGATCTCGTCTCGACACTTGCTGCCGCGGGCAAGCATATCCTGCTCGAAAAGCCGGTAGGCCGAACAGCGCAGCAGGCCCGAGAGGTCGTGCAGATCTGCCGGGAGGCAGGCGTCATCCTCGGGGTCGTCTTTCAGCACCGCACGCGCCAGGCCTCCCGCGCAGCGCGGGATCTGATCGCAAAGGGCGGTCTGGGTCGGTTGGTCGTGGCGGAATTCGACGTGCCGTGGTGGCGGGCACAAAGCTACTACGATGAGCCCGGGCGCGGCACCTACGCGCGCGATGGCGGTGGCGTGCTGATCAGCCAGGCCATCCACACCATTGATCTCGGGCTCAGCTTCACCGGCCCCGTCGCCTCGGTGACCGCCATGGCGCAGACCACGGCCTTTCATGAGATGGAAAGCGAAGACTATGTCGTCGCGGGTCTCACCTTTGAAAACGGGGCTGTCGGCTCCCTGACCGCAAGCACGGCGAGCTTTCCTGGCCGGGCGGAGAGCCTGCGGCTGTTTTTCGAGAAGGCAACCCTGCATCTGGAGGCGGGCATGCTGACGGCGACCTACCGGGACGGGCGTGTGCAGTCCTTCGGAGAAGAGGCCGCAACCGGCGGCGGTGCGGATCCGATGGCCTTCACCCACGCTTGGCATCAGGAAATACTGGAGAACTTCGTGACACATTTGAGATGCGATGCCCCGCTCTACGCCAGCGGCGCGGACGCCATGGCAGCCCACGAATTGATTGACGCTATCGTCCGCGCCGCCAAAAGCGGGACGCGGGAGGTTCTGATCCCATGACCCGGCCAATCAGATTTGCGGCCATCGGCATCGACCATCGCCATATCTTTGGTATGGCGCAGAACATGATTGATGCGGGGGCTGAGTTTGTCGGCTGGCAGACCGAGGGCGCGCCCGAGACGGTCGCAGGGTTCATGAAGCGCTTTGCCCATGTGCCGCGGGCAGTAACGGCGGAGGTTCTGCTGGAGGATCCTGACATCGACCTTGTTCTGCTGTCGAGCATTCCGCGAGACCGCGCAGCCTGGGCGATCAGGGCGATGGAGGCGGGCAAGGACGTGATGAGCGACAAGCCCGGATGCACCACACTTGACCAACTGGCTGCGATCCGTGCCAGCGTTGCGCGCACGGGCCGCATCTGGTCTGTCGATTTCTCGGAGCGGTTTGAGGTGCCCGCCGTGACCCGTGCCGCAGAGCTGGTCGCTGAGGGCGCCATTGGTCGGGTGGTGCAGACCGTTGGTCTGGGCCCGCACCGGCTCAATCTGCTGACGCGGCCTGACTGGTTCTTTGACCGCGCGGCCTATGGCGGCATTCTGACCGATATCGGCAGCCACCAGATCGATCAGTTTCTCTTCTTTACAGGATCAACGGAGGCGGAGATTACCATGGCCTCGGCCCGCAACCTGGCGCATCCCGAGACGCCCGGGCTTCAGGATTTCGGTGAAATTGCCCTGCGCGGCGCAGGCGGCCATGGCTACATCCGGGTGGATTGGTTCACCCCCGATGCGCTGCCGACCTGGGGCGATGGGCGGCTCACCATCCTCGGGACAAAGGGTTATATCGAGCTGCGCAAATACGTTGATGTCGGCGGGCGCGAGGGCACGGATCATCTGCTACTGGTGAACGATGACCGGTGCGAGCACATCGATGCGCGGGATGCTGGCTTGCCCTACTTCGCGCGGCTGATTGCCGATCTACGCAACCGCACACAAACCGCCATGCCGCAGGAACACGCGTTCACGGTCTGCGAACTGGCCCTCAAGGCGCAGATCCTGGCCGAAGGTGGCGTAGGGTGATCCGGGTCGCGATCGTGGGTGCCGGGATCGGCGCAGAGCATCTGGCAGGCTACCGTGCGCTGCCGGACAGGTTCTCCGTCGATGTGATGTGCGATCTGGATCTGGCGCGCGCCGCAAAGGCCGTGGGCGCTGACGACAGTATCCGTGTCTTTGCCGATCTGGCAGCGGTGCTTTCTAATCCCGAGATCGACCTGGTCGACATCTGCTTACCGCCGCATCTGCATCTGACTGCGGTCCTTGAGGCTCTGGCCGCTGGCAAGCACGCCATTTGCGAAAAGCCTCTGGCGACATCGCTTGCCGATGTGGACCGGATCGAGGCCACTGTGACCGGGTCGCAGTGCAGGGTCTTTCCGGTATTTCAGTATCGCTACGGTCGTGCCATGGCGCAGTTGAAAGCCTTGCGCGATGCCGGGATGCTGGGGCGGCCCCTCGTCGCCAGTGCGGAGACGCACTGGAACCGCGGTGCAGATTATTACGCCACCCCTTGGCGCGGGACCTGGGCCGGTGAGGCGGGTGGTGCCATCCTGGGTCATGCGATCCACGCGCATGATCTTTTGTGCCATGTGATGGGCCCGGTCGCGACGGTCAGCGCTCATCTGGCGACGCGGGTAAATGACATAGACGTGGACGATTGTGCAGCCATTTCGATGGTGATGCAGAGCGGTGCGCTGATGACCAGCTCCGTGACGCTGGGTGCGGCACGGGACACATCGCGGCTCCGATACTGCTTTGAAAAGCTGACCGCGGAAAGCGGCTCGGCTCCCTATACGCCCGCGGAGGATGTCTGGACCTTCACGGCCCGTGGCGATGCGCGGCAACAAGATGTGGACCGGGTCATTGACGCCGTGCCCGTCGTGCGATCCGGTTTCGAAGGCTTTCTGGAAGCCGTCGCCGATGCGCTGGAGGGGCGGGCCGCAGATGACGTCAGCCTGAGGGATGCGCGTCAGTCGGTGGAGCTTGTGACAGCGCTCTATACCGCGGCGCGCGAGACGCGGCTGGTTCGGCTGCCGTTGGACAAGACAGCGGCGCTCTATGGCGGTTGGGTCTCAGGGCAGGCTGAGGAGTAGTGTCGCTGCGCCGCTTGGCCGCCACTACGAGGATCGTCCGGACGACGGGAGGCTCGCCGGAAACCGGCATGTATATGTTAACGGCAGTCCGCTGTTGATAAAGATCGCTGAGGGTCGGTGAACCGCGACATATCCGGGCAGATGGCCTGCGCGCCCGTAGTAGATCGGTTGCCTTGGTACCCATGCCGCAGACAGACTTCCGCTGGGCAGCATACCTTCGAAGGTCGCGCAATTGGTCAGCTGGACGCCGCCGTCGCCAACCAACGGTATTTTGACCGAC
The DNA here is from genome assembly GCF_947496515.1 of uncultured Roseobacter sp. Classification (GTDB taxonomy): domain Bacteria; phylum Pseudomonadota; class Alphaproteobacteria; order Rhodobacterales; family Rhodobacteraceae; genus Roseobacter. Next base: position 32,399 of record NZ_CANMDB010000017.1, read on the forward strand.
CATCGTCTACTGCAGGCGGTTTTTACGGCGTTCCCTACCTTGAGTGTTCATCACGGGCGTCGGTGGGACATGTCCCAGGACTGAGCGGGGATCAAAAACCGAATTCATCCATACGGGACAGTGATCGTCTCAGGCGGCCAGCCACGAGAAAGCTATAGAATGAGGCCACACCTCATGCCGAGGACGACCAATCGCAGCAGCCGCGCCGTCTATGATCGGATGACGGATCCGCGTGGCCTTTGCCGAAAAAGACAAGGGCGGGTAACCAATGGTGCGCGGAGGTCAATGGCAGAAAAAGATGTGCTCCACACCGTCTTTAACGCCAGAAAAAAGTCTCCCCCGGGGTGCCGGGCCACATCTGATGGGTCTGCGGGATCGCCACCGCATTCGGGTGACCGGCCATTTCCAACGCCTCTCCCATACTGCCGGCAAGCGCGTAGCCTTGACGGCGATCGGTCGCGCCATCATTGCGGCGGACGGTGATTTTCCAGACATATTTCATCCTTCAACGGTCGGGGCAAAGATTAAAGATTTGGTAAAGACGGCTGATCTCTGCTCATTTTAAGATGCAGGCGCTCGCTTTCTGAGCGAATGTGGCGGAGCGGATCTGTGCATGATGCGTAAAGCGCCTCGGTCATGAGGGCGGAACCGTCTGTCACCATTGCCCTGCGCTAGTTGGTTGCGGCAACCGCGTCACGGCCGTCGGATGCTCAGACTGAACGCGGCCCGTAAGCCGGATAGAACATCCCCGATCAGTAGCAAGGGCCCGAGGTCGACCAACGCCCGGCTCGGCGCACCCATGCCCGCAACCATCAGGACGCACATGGCGTCGTCCGGCATGACATCACACCGGGACAGCCGTCACAGAATGTTTTTGTCGAAGCATTCAACGGCAGGCTCCGCCCTGCTCGGCAGGGTGCTTCGCAATCAGCCACCGAGCAATGGACGAATGCCTGAGTGACCCATGTCTCCCGCACTCTCGCTGAGGCATGGAAGATCATTGAAACATTGAGGACCGATTGCACCACTGAACAACCATACCATCGCTTCGCACGCTTGGTTCAGGCGGCCTTCGCTTATCTCAACCGCCGCCACCAGGCCTGCTTTCAAGACGCCATTTACCCGCCGGTATCATCTCCTGCCTTGGACACATCGGCTGATGCAACGATCGGGTAAATTGGGCGTGGAAAATCCTATCAAGATCCGGGATGGGATGCTTCTCGCGCACAGCCCTGTTTGCTCGATTAGGGACGTCGGGCCCTGCTGTCACGGATGTCTGCGGCGCTCTGTCAGAGACCAAACCGCATGGGTCGGCTAGCGCTGACCGATCACATGGGTTCGGTCCGGCCGCTGTCTTTCGATCGGGTGGCGTGTCAGCCACCGAGGATGCGTTGACTTTATCTGCGGCGCGCGGACCACCGCTCCAGTCGGATCGAGCCGTGAGCAAGCCGTTTGCAGCCCGCATATCTAGGTGCGTGTCGATAGCGTTCTCAGCACATTCCTCCGTCTGCGCGGGTCCTCGGGCAGGATGACGGCTTTGTCCGCGGCGAAAACATCCTTGTAAGGTCCGCTGAACAGCACCCGGCGGTCCGCAAATTCCGCCAGCCTGAGGTTTCGCGCAAAGCTATGGCCCAGTCCCGAAATCCGGAACTCCGGCGCCTGCCGGGTCGGCTCCAGGAAGCCCTCGACCGCCAAGTGCTTCAAGGGCCCGGCGGCGAGGACAAACCGGCCTCCTTGTGTGTTCTCGACAATAAAGCGGCCCGCAGCTGTGTCGTACCGGCCGTAAACAGTCGCAAAACTGCCATCGGTCTGAGCGGCACCGACCCGCGTCACCGGTACACCGCCAACCGCCAACCTGCCGATCCGGCGGGTCACATCCCCTGCAATCACGTCACGCGGAGACCTGGCGGTCGACAGTCGGCTCGCGATCACGCGATTGCCCTGCCAAAGACCAGAAACCGCGACACGGTCTCCCACCCGTGGTCGCTGCATTCCCGATGTCAGGGCAACCTCAACGCCGTTGACAACGGCCCGCTGTCCCGAGACCGCGCTGACCGGGCCGACCACGGGCTGGGTCAGGTACACCCGGCGGGCGACCAGGCCATCCCCAGATGCAGCCGCCTCGACCGTGAGGCTGTCGCCGGGAACGAGGCTGCCGGTGGGCAGAGGCCCGAAGGCATCCACAAGAACGGTACCGGCGTTGATCGCAACCGACCGCCCCGCAACGATGAAGCCGTTCAGATCCGTCAGGATACCAACGATCCCGGTGCCCCCGATCCCGCCCTCAAGTTCACGCTCCTGCCCCAGAACACCCCGGGGCAGGGCACAGGCTGCCATACCGCTGAACACTGCTGCGCGACGGGAGAGATTACCGGTCTTCATTGGGATCTTGTCCTTTGGTCTTTGGCCGCTCGGTCTCCTTGTAAAAGAAGACACCAAAGCGAAAACGATTTGTGGCGGTCGGGTCGGTGGCATCCTCACTTTGCAACCCGGCCGCGGTCTTGTTGATCTGCCTTAGCGCGTCGGTGGCAACGTCCCGCACGTCTGTCTCGATCCGGTGCAGCGCGTCATCCGTCAGCGCGTTGTAGAACACCGCGCGTTCCAGATGGGCGGGATCTTCTGCCAGGATGTTATCCACCGCCGCGCTCATGTGATCGCCCAGATTATGCGAGAAGAAATGCAACCGCTGATCCATGTCTGCCGGGCCGACCAGACCGTCGAGCACCAGATGCACGCTGTCGTCCTCGGTGGTGACGATGCCCTGCCGGGCAAGTTCGTCGAGCACGGTGCGCGGACGGATGTCGCGGCTCACGGATTGCACCAGCGCGTCGAAACTCGGACCCGTCTCTGCACTGCGCGGGATTGCGATGGGTTGACCATCCGGGTCCGTGTAATCCGCGTTGGACATCCAGCGCCCGACCACGGTGCTGAGGGTGGAGAGCTTGCGCCGCTGCCCTTCGGTATCGTCATCCGGCAGCGTGCGGAATTCCCTGACGTCCCGGCGATGTACGCCGGTCATGATGCTGATCCGGCTATCGGTCGCGTCATCGCCGAGGATTTCCTCGGCCACTTCGACGTAGCTCTGTTTGACGACCCGGTAGAGCGCGCGGACCGTCACGTTCTGAGCGATCAACGCCCGCACCAGCGGACGCAGCACCTTGCGGATCGCGCGTTCAAAGCGGCCGGGTTGGCTGAAGGGATCATTGTCGGTCACCAGGCCAAGATGACGACTGTGTAAATTTTTTCCACAAAAAAGCGACACGCCGGTCTGGACGAAATGTCGCGATGCTTTATGTGGGAAAAAATCACACAAAACCTGAAGGAGTACGACGATGACATTCTCAACCCTCTTGAAAGCGGGCCTCCTGGCCTCTGGTCTCGCGCTGGCTGGCTGCGCCACGATGCCCGCACAGGATCCCGACATCGTCGAGGTTGTCCAGTCGGCCGGATCTTTCGACACGCTTGTCGCGGCGGTCAGCGCGGCGGATCTGGTGGAGACATTGCAGTCCGAAGGCCCTTTCACCGTCTTTGCGCCGACTGATGCGGCCTTTGCAGCCTTGCCGGCCGGCACGGTTGAAACCCTGCTCAAGCCCGAGAACAAGGATCAGCTGGTGTCAATCCTGACCTACCACGTGTTGCCCGGCAAAGTGATGGCAGCAGATCTGGCCGGACAACGCCTCAGCCCCGAAACGGTCAATGGCAAGACCGTGCATGTGGACGGCCGCAACGGTGTCACTGTGAATGGCGTCGATGTGATCCAGGCGGACATCCCGGCCTCCAACGGCGTGATCCATGTCATCGATGAAGTGTTGCTCCCGTAATCCGCGGCAAAAAAGGACTGAGTTATGAAAACCTTCCAATTTACCGGCTTTGGCGCGGCAGATCTGTTTGGCGAGACCTCGATAAGGTCTCACCTTGAGTTCACCATGCCCGCCTCGGCCACGCTGGACATTACCGTGACAGATGACGATCCGCGCCTGTCGGGCGATGCGCACCGCAATGAGCGCGGCGATGATACCAGCGGTCAGAAAGCCACCATTCTGCGTGACGGCGAGGACGTTGGCACAGGTGGGCGGCTCTATGCAGAGAACGTCTGGCACCTGCGCGGCGATGACGGCAAAGGCTACCGTCTGGTCGAACTGGAGCAGCCGGGCCAACAGCCTGACAGCTTTACCTTCCTGGGGCCTGTACCGCCTGTCGGTGTGTCCCTGACGGTCGGTAGCCCCGCGAACGTGACGGGCCGGGGGCTCAGCTACGACAAGCTCTCGGCCGGGGAGATCGCAAAACCCAACATCGTGGAGATCGCTGCGGGATCGGATGACTTCAACATCCTGGTCAAGGCGCTGACGGCGGCGGATCTGGTCGGCACGGTTCAGGCCGCCAATGACATTACCGTTTTCGCACCGACCGATGCGGCCTTTACCCAACTGGCCAAGGATCTGGGCTTTGACGGGGATGGCACGGATGAAGATGCCGTCTTCGACTTTATCGCCGGAGCGCTGGCAGGGCTCGCCCCCGATGGCAACCCGATCCCGCTGCTGACGGACATCCTGCTCTATCACGTGTCAGCGGGCGCCAAGACCGCGGCAGAGGTGGATGCCGCCGAGCAGGTCCAGACCTTGCTGGAGGGGGCGACCTTCGGCTCCGAGGGGACCGAGCTGGTAGACAATGAACCCGATGTGGCCAACCCCAATATCGTGATCCCGGATCTCGCTGCGTCAAACGGCATGGTCCAGGTGATCGACCGGGTGCTGATCCCGCTCGACATCCCCGGCAACACGCCCGAGCCTGAGCCGTTGCCGACGTTGACCGAGATCGTAGCGGCCAGCGGTGGCACCTTCGATCAGGATGGCAGCGATTTCGATCTGCTGCTCAACGCGGTCCAGACAGCCGGGCTGGCGGATGCGCTGAACGATCCGGAGGCGGATCTGACGGTTTTTGCGCCCAACGACGACGCCTTTGTGACGCTCAGCCAGACGCTGGGGTTCAAGGGGTCGGACGAGGGCGAAGCCTTTGCCTATCTGGTCGATGCGCTGACATTGCTGAGCGGTGGCGGTGATCCCGTTCCGCTGCTCACTGAGATCCTGACCTACCACGTGGTACCCGAGGCGCTGGACTCCACCGCTGTCCTGAGCAGCACGGGCATCGTCACGTTGCAGGGGGGCACGCTGACGGTTGAGGGCACGCGCCTTGTGGATGCGGATCCCGATATCACCGACCCCAGCCTGATCGCGACCGACATTCAGGCCTCAAACGGCATCGCGCATGTGCTCGATGGTGTGCTGCTGCCAGCGGACATCCTGCAATCGGATGGATCCGGTGACGTTGATTTCGTGATCGACGGTGACCGCGGCAGTGTGATCCGCACCGGACGCGACAATGACCTGGTGGACGGCAACGGCGGTCATGACTTCATCCGGCTCGGCAGTGGGGATGACATCGGGCTCGGCGGTGCGGGCAATGACATCCTCCACGGCGGGCGCGGCGATGACCGGCTAGAGGGCGGCAAGGGCAATGATCTGCTGATCGGCAACAGCGGCGATGATGTTTTTGTCTTCCGCACAGGCGATGGCACCGACCTGATCAAGCATTTCCAGGATGGGCATGACCTGATCGACCTGAGCGGCACCGACGCTGCCAGCATCGACGATCTGAGCATCACCCAGAAGGGGCGGGCGACCGTGATCGATCTGGGCGAGGATCAGGCGATCATCCTGACAGGACGGAACATCGATCTGGGTGCGGAAGATTTCATCTTCTAGGCCGTGGATCCCTCATCCGGCACCGGGTGCAGCCATCTGCCTTTGGCATCACAAGACCCCGGTGCCGGATACCCCAGCTTGACGTGGCACCGCGTCAGGCAACTTGGGTCGGCAGCACGCTGTCGGCCCCTTTTTCTGCCGGATTGCCGGGATTGAAAATCCGGCGTACTGGCATCGATGCCCGCTAGTGCTGATGCGCGATGCCTGCTAGATCTTTCGCATGGTGCAAAGCGCAGTCAGATTTTGCCGGGTCTTGCTGATCGTCAGTGCGATGATCGCGGTGATCGCGGTCGGCTTTGCCCATCGTGTGGCGCATCCCGCAGCATCCCCCGACATGATCGCGTATCTGGCATCGGGCGGATCGCTGAGCGATGTCTGCGGATCGGGCGGTAGCGATGGCACCGCGCCTGTGGCCTGCGAGGCCTGCCGGATCAGTGATGCGGCGGCCTTGCTGACCACGAGCGGCGGGACCTTTGTTGCAACACTGCCCAAATGTGACCGGCTCCGGGTCATCGCGAAACGCTTGGCAGAGGCGCGCGGCCTTGATCCGGCGCGTCTGGTCCGCGCACCCCCTCTGGCCTGATCCTCTTACATCAGAACCCTTTATTGCCCGTGCGCCCTGTGCCGCGGGTTCTCAGGCCTGGAGCCCTAAAATGACAATGACTGCACCAGATGCGCAGCCCGAGCGGCGCGCCAACAAGATCTATTTCGCCGCGTGGCGCTGGCATTTCTACGCCGGGTTGTTCGTAATTCCGTTTCTCACAGTGTTGGCCTTTACCGGCATGATGATGCTGTGGATCGCCTGGGTTGACGGCCGCGACGGCGAACGCACCCCTGTCGTACCGCAAGACACGGTGCTGGCGGTCTCTGCCCAGTCCCAGGCGGCATTGGCCGCTGTCCCCGGCGGCACACTCAGGCAATATGTGGCCCCGCGCCGCGACGATCTGGCAGCCCTCTTTCGGGTTGATCGGGACGGCGAGGCAACGATGGTCGCAGTGGACCCCTACACCGCGCAGGTGATCGAACGTTTCCCGCGGCGCAGTGGCTGGTATGACTTTTTCGACGGCATCCACAGCGACCTGATGCTGGGTGTCCTCGGCGACAGACTGCTGGAGACAGCGGCCTCGCTCAGCCTGATGCTGGTGGCCACGGGCCTTTACATGTGGTGGCCACGAGAGGCGGGATGGCGCGCGGCGCTGCTGCCGGGCTTCGGCCGCGGCCGGTCGTTGTGGAAATCGCTGCATGGTGTTGTCGGCATCTGGATGTCGATCTTTCTGGTCTTCTTTCTGATCTCCGGTCTGGCCTGGGCCGGGATCTGGGGCGGCAAGATGGTCCAGGCCTGGAGCCAGTTTCCCGCTGAGAAGTGGGACAACGTCCCGCTGTCGGATGAGACCCATGCCAGTATGAACCACGACCGGCGCGAGGTTCCCTGGGGGTTGGAGCAGACGCCCTTGCCGGCCTCCGGCAGCGAAGCAGGCGTAACGGGCGTGTCCGGGCCGGTGACGCTCGACAGTGTGGATGCACTGGCTCGGGCCATCGGGTTCGATGCGCGCTACCAGCTGAACCTGCCCTCCGGAGAGGCTGGGGTCTGGACACTCAGCCGCGATTCCATGAGCACCGACAGCACCGTGCCCACGACGGACCGGACCATTCACGTGGACCAGTTCACTGGCAAGATCCTCGCCGACGTCCGCTATGCTGACTATTCCGTGCCCGCAAAGATGATGGCGGTGGGCATTGCCCTGCATATGGGCACACTGGGACTGTGGAGCGTTCTGGCCAATACGGTGGTCTGCCTGTCGGTGCTGTTTCTCTGTGTCAGCTCCGTTGTGCTGTGGTGGAAGCGCAGGCCCGCGGGCGCGGGCCGTCTCGCGGCGCCGCCTATGCCTAAGGAGATGCCGCTATGGCAGGGCGCCATTCTGGTGGGGCTCGGTGTGTCGATGGCCTTTCCCATGGCAGGCATTGCGCTGCTGAGTGTGCTGGCGCTCGATCTGTTGATCCTCTCCCGGATGCCCCGACTTCGTCAGAGCCTGACCTGATCGCGGGCAGGGGCGGCGGCGCGACACGCTGCCCCTGTTCAATACGCTGACATACTCTGGTGGCACGGATTGCGCCGAGCCTCCCCGAATATCAGACGGTGCCGCCGAGCGATCCTTCCAGCGTCGCCAGTTCCTGACCACCGGCCATCATGTCCTGAAGCTCTTCCGGTGTGATCTCGCCGCGGCTGGCGGTGCCAAAGGTCTTGCCGCGGTTCAGCACTGTAAAGCGGTCGCCCACGGCCATGGCGTGGCGCACGTTGTGGGTGATGAAGACCACGGCGATCCCCTGCTTGCGCACCTTGTCCACCGTTGCCAGCACATTGGCCGTCTGGCGTACACCCAAGGCCGAGGTCGGCTCATCGAGGATCAGCACCTTGGCCCCGAAATGCACCGCGCGCGCGATGGCAACCGTTTGCCGTTCGCCGCCCGACAGCGTGCCCACCGCCTGATCCGGCCCCCGCAGGTTGATGCCCATCTGGCCCATCTCGGCCATGGTGACCTTGTTGGCGTAGTCATGGTCGAAAAAGGACATGCCAAAGCGCTTTTTGACCGGCTCGTTGCCCATGAAGAAGTTGCGACTGACCGACATCAGCGGGATCATCGCCAGATGCTGGTGCACCGTGGCGATCCCCGCCGCAATGGCATCGCGGGGGCGGTTGAAGTCCAAGGGCTTACCTTCAAAGATGATCTCGCCCCGGGTCGGTTTGTGCACACCGGACATGGTCTTGATAAAGGTGGATTTCCCGGCACCATTGTCGCCCAGCAGGCAGTGGCATTCGCCGCGGTGCACGTCGAGCGACACGCCTGCAAGCGCTATGACCGAGCCGAAGTGCTTTTCGATGTTGCGCATCTGGATGATGGGATCGGCCATACTAGCGCTCCCCCGTGATGATGCGGCGGATATAGGTGTTCAGGATCACCGCAAAGAGCAGGATCACTCCGAGGAACACCCGGAAGAGCGAGCTTTCCACCCCGGCAAAGAACAGCCCCTGCTGTACCACACCAAAGATCAATGCGCCCAGGGCCGCCCCGACCACTGAGCCGTAGCCGCCCGTCAGCAGGGCGCCACCGATGACCACGGCGATGATCGCCTCGAACTCCTTCAGCAGGCCGCGGTCCGCACCCGCGGAGCCAAACTCCATCACCTGGCAGACCGCCAGCACCGTAGCGCAGAAGGCGGTCAGCACGAACATCAGGATCTTGACGCGGTTCACCGGCACCCCGGAATTGCGCGCCGCGTCGGGATCGCCGCCCGCGGCAAAAATCCAGTTGCCAAAGCGGGTGCGTGTCAGAAGGATATGGCCAATGACCACCAGGGCGATCGCCCAGACGATCAGCATCGGGATGCCATCGACAACAGGCTGACCCGCGCGCGTCCCCCGCTCGAACACCGCGATCAGTCCCTGATCCCCGAGCCACTGGAAAATCGGCTGGCCGATCTTGCCGCCGAACAAAGGCGCCAGCCAGTCGCCCTCTGCCGCATCGCGGATCCCGCCGATGATGGTTTTGTTCTCCACCGTCTGCGGAATGTAGATGGTAAAGCCGCGCAGGATAAACAGAAACGCCAGTGTCACGATGAAGCTCGGCAACCCGGTCCGCACCACGATCCAGCCATTGAGCGCGCCAAGCGCCATACAGATCGCAAAGGTGATCAGAATGGCGATCCACATGGGCAACGCCAGCACCACACCGAAGACCGCGATCATCATACCCGCAAAGCCGATCATGGACCCTACGGAAAGGTCGAACTCACCGGCGATCATCAGCAGACAGGCCCCCACCGCGATGATCATGAATTGCGCTGAGACAACCGACCAGTTCATCACCCCCTGGCTGTTGAACATCCCGCTGTCGAAGGCAAAGAGCGCAAAAAGGGTGAAAACGGCAACCGTGCCCACGATCCCGCCCAGTTCGGGGCGAATGAGCGCGCGGCGCAGGCGCGAGATATCCTTGATCCGCTCGTCTGAGTTGGCGGTATCAGCCATCTGGAGGCCTCCAAAAGCAGTATGAGGAAAAAGGGAGGCCTTCCGCGAGGGAAAGACCGCCCGAAAAAGCTGTGTCGCTTAGCGGTATTCGCCGGCGAACTCTTCAACCTTGCTCAGCGCGTCCTTGGTCACAAAGCCGGGGCCGGAGTTGATGTTGTTGCCCGGCAGCACACCGTAACGGTCCCAATTTGCCAGAATGACCACCGGCATGTAGGCCTGCAGGAATGGCTGCTGGTCGATGCCCCAGTTGATCACGTCGCCCTTGATGGCATCCACGATCTCTTCGCCCAGATCAAAGGTGCCAAAGTGGATGTCACCGGCCATGCCGTTCTCTTCAAGCGCTGCGATGGTAGGATCGGCGGACACCGGGCCCAGCGTCAGGATGCCGTCCACATCGGGGTTGGCCGACAGATAGGCCAGCACCTTGTTCTTGATCTCGGCAGGGTCTGTCCCGCTGTCCATCATCGCATTGCCCAGCTCCACGCCCAGTGCGTCCGCATAGCCGCGGCAGCGTTCGCCCACGGTCGGCTGCTGGATGGCATGGTTCACGCAGAGAAAGTTCGTCACCCCTTCGTCCTTGGCGCGTTGACCGGCGGCAAAGCCTGCGTCGTATTCAGGCTGACCCACATACATCAAGGCACCGACTTCGCGGGCCTGCTCCGGCGTGCCGGTGTTCATGATGATGACGTCGATACCCTGATCCACGGCGGCACTGATCGGCCCTTTGAGCACGTCAAAATCCGCCAAGGTGGTGATGATGCCATCGGGGTTGGAGGCCGCTGCCTGCTCGATGATGCGTGCCATATCGGCCACGTCCCCGGTCGGCGGGTTGCGGTATTCGACAGAAGCACCGACCTGTTCGCCCGCAAGCGCGATCCCGTTCTTGATGGTGTTCCACCAGCTGTCGGAATCCGGTGCATGGCTGACCAGAATATACGTCTCTCCCTCGGCGGAAGCAGCGGTCGCGCCCGTCAGCGCTGTCGCTGCGACAGCTGTGGCCAAAGCAGCCTGTTTCATCATCGTTTTCATTATTTCCTCCCAAAAAATCACAAGCTTCCCAAGCTTGAAACGGAGTGTATCTCCCCGCTCGATTATTACCTAAACACGATTCAGGTAAATTTGCAACCGGTTGCAAATATGTGCTGTCATTTGTGCTGCAACCCGGACGGCGTTGGGGTAAAACAGCGTCAGGAAACCCGAAAAGGCCCCTATGACTGCAACGCTCAAAGACGTGGCCGCGCGTGCCGGTGTGTCGCGATCCGCCGTATCGCGCACCTTTACCGACGGGGCGTCTGTCTCGGAAAAGATGCGCAAGCGCGTGCTGAAAGCCGCGGATGAATTGGGATACAGCCCGAACTTCCTCGCCCGCAGCCTGACGACCCGGCGCACCAAGATGATCGGGCTCATTTCCAACAACTTTCACAACCCCGTCTTTCTGACGGTCTTTGATCTCTTCACCCGGGGCCTGCAGGACCGTGGTCTGCGCCCGCTGCTGGTCAATCTGACGGATGAAACCGATCCCGACAGCAGTGTGCAGATGCTGCGGCAGTACTCGGTCGATGGGGTGGTGGTGGCGTCTTCGACCCTGCCGCCCGCGTTTTCCAAGGCGTTCCGGGATGCGGGCATGCCAGTGGTGAACACGTTTGGCCGCTATTCCGGCACGCCGGACGTCCATGTGATCGGCATCGACAATGTCGCCTGCGGACGTATGGCAGCCCGGACCATGATCGCGCGGGGGTACGAGGATGTGGCCTTTCTGGGCGGGCCGGAGGCAGCGACCTCGACCCAGGACAGGATGACAGGCTTTGTGTCAGAGCTCACCGCCGCAGGCCTGCAGCCCAGCTTGTCCTTTGCGGATGCCTACTCGTTCGAGGCCGGGCGCAAGGCCATGCTGGAGCTTTTGCAGCACAAGCCCGCGCAGGCCTATTTCTGCGGCGATGATGTGTTGTCGATCGGGGCGCTCAGCGCGATCCGCGATGCGGGTCTCGACGTGCCCGGTGACATCGGCATTCTGGGGCTGAACGATATGGAAATGGCGGGCTGGCAGAACATCAACCTGACCACCATCGGCCAGCCCATCCCCCATATCGTGCAGGCCTCCATCGACATGGTCGCCAGCATGCTCGACGAGCCCGACCGCGCGCCCGAGGCGCGCGTGCTGCCCTGCCGGATCGTGGAGCGCGGGACCCTCAGACCCCCGCAGACCCCGTGATCAGCGGAACATCGGGGGCCGCGCGTCGAGCCATTTGCCCTCCTGTTGGCCGGAGGCTGCGACGGCATAGACCGCCGCCATCGACCGCAACCCATCCGCGGCCCGGGGGTAAAGGTTGGCCGCCGGGTCCATCTCGCGCCCGTCCTTGCGTGCGCTGATCGCCTCGGCCAGATCCTTGTAGATATTGGCAAAGGCCAGCGGCATTCCTTCCGCATGGCCGATGGTGACGCGGCTTGTGCGGTCCGCTTCGGGCGACAGGTTCGCCTCACCCCGCTCGATCACCTGCAACCGACCCCCCAGCGGCATATGGTAGAGCTGGTTGGGATGTTCCTGTGACCAGCGCAGCCCGCCCGTCTCGCCAAAGACCTGGATGCCCAGCCCGTGCTGCCGCCCGATGGCAACAGAACTCGTCCAAAGCCGCCCGACAGCACCACCATCCATGCGAAAGCTCACCATGGCATCGTCTTCCAGCACGCGCGCCTCCAGGCAGGAGACGGTATCCGCGGAGAGCCGGGTGACCTCCTGCCCGGTCACAAAGGACGCCATGTGCAGCGCGTGGATCCCGCAATCCGCGAACTGAGCAGAGACCCCGGCCTGTGCGGGATCATAGCGCCAGCGCACCCGTGGGTTGTCCGCATCGGCGGCATCGGCGTGGTGGCCATGGGCAAACTCCGCGTTGACCAGCCGCACCTTGCCGAGATCGCCGCGCGCCACCATCGCCCGCATGTGCCGCACCAGCGAATAGCCACTGTAGCCATAATTCACCGCACAGATGGTCCCCGACCGCTCGGCGATCCGCACGATCTCTTCGCCTTCCTCCACGGTCATGGTCATGGGCTTTTCGCAGAGCACGTTGAAGCCCTTCTCCAGAAAGGCCTTCGTGATCTCGAAATGTGTGGCGTTGGGCGTGGCGATGGTGACCAGATCGACCCTGTCCTCGCGGGCGCTCTCGCCCGCCAGCATCTCCTGCCAGCTGCCATAGGCGCGCTCCCCCAGACCCAGCCGCTGGCCGTAGTCGATGCCTTCCGCGGCGCGGTGATCCAAAGCACCTGCGGCGAAGTCAAACAGCCCGTCGAGCCCCGCACCCAACCGGTGCGCTGGCCCGATCTGGCTGCCTTCGCCACCGCCGATCATTCCCCATGTGAGCTTTGCCATGACAGGCCTCTTTCTTGCTGATGACAGGCAGCGGATCTAGAACCCGATGCTTTGCAGGTAGGTGCGGTTGCTGGCCGCGTCTTCCATGGGGGTGCCGGGCAGGGAGGGGTCGCAGTCCTGCTCGACCGTGCACCAGCCCTCGAACCCTGCGTCCAGCAGGACCTGCCGCACCGCCGGAAAATCGACATCCCCCTTGCCCAGATTGCAGAAAATACCCTGGCCGCAGGCGGTATAAAAATCGGTGCGATTGGCGACCACATCGGCTTTGACCACCGGGTCGATGTCCTTGAAATGCATATAGCTGATGCGACCCATATGCCGTTTCATAAAGGCCACCGGGTCAAAGCCCGCGTAGGAATGATGCCCGGTGTCAAAACAGATCTTCAGGATCCGCTCGTCCACCTCCGAAAGCAGCCGCTCCAGCTCCGGCTCGAAATCCATGAAGCCCGCGGCGTGGGCATGGATGCCGACGGTGAGCCCGTATTCCTCGGTCCCCAGCTTCGCGACGGCGGCAATGCGATCGCGGTAAGCGGACCATTCGGCACGGTCCATCTGCTCGGCTTCTGTGGCGCGGCCCGCGGTCGGCGCCCGGCGCGGCGAGATGCTGTCGATAAGCACCAGATGCTCCGCCCCGTGGGCGCTGAGCGCTTTGCAGGTGCGCCGCGTCGCGTCCATCACCTCGTCCCATTTGTCGGGATCGTGGAAGGGGCGGAAGACCACACCGCCGATGATGCTGAGATCGTGCCTGGCCAGTTCCTCTGCCAGCACCGCGGGGTCCTCGGGCATATAGCCGATGGGTCCCAACTCGATCCCCTTGTAGCCCGCCTCGGCGCATTGCTGCAGCACCGACTGCCACGCAGGATAGGCCGGGTCAGAGGGAAACTCGATCCCCCAGGAACAGGGCGCATTACCGATCTGGATGCTCATGGGCGGCTCCTCAGAAGTCTGAGACATCGCGCCAGGCTTTCGCGTCCGAAGACGCATGCGCAGCGGCGATGATCTGGTTGACCTCCATCCCGTCGCGAAACGTGGGCCAGAGGTTGGTCTTGGTCTCGATGGCGCGCAGGAAGTCGCGGGCCTCGATGATGATCTGATCCTGGTACCCGGTGCCATGCCCCGGCCCCTGACAAAAGGCCTCGTAATCGGGATGCGCCGGTCCGGTCAGGATCTTGATAAAGCCGCGCTGCGCCTCGGGCCCCGCCATCCGGTAGAGGTGGATCGCGTTCTGATCCTCCCCGTCGAAGTGAATGGCCCCCTTGGTGCCGGTGATCTCATAGGCGTAGCCCATCTTGCGCCCGGTCGCGATGCGGCTGGCGTAGATCGACCCCAGCACGCCAGAGGCAAAGCGGCACAGGATATGCGCATGATCATCATTGGTGACAGTGCCGCCGGGGCGTTTGTCAAACACGGTCTCGATCTCCGCCATGACGGAGGCAATCGGCCCCATCAGCCTCAGCGCGCAGTTGATGGGATGCGGCGCGAGATCGCCCATCATGCCGTTGGCCTTTCCGCTCGTGCGCCAGCTTGCCGGGGCCTCCGGGTCGGCCAGAAAATCCTCCGTGTGCTGACCGCGAAAGCCGGTGACGGTGCCGATCACGCCGTCCTCGATCAGCTGCCGTGCGTATTGCGTTGCTGGCGTGCGCACATAGTTGAACCCGGTCATGTGGATCGTGCCCGACGCCTCCGCTGCCGCCAGCATGGCGCGGCTGTCCTCTATCCCGGTACCCAGCGGCTTTTCGCAGAACACCGGTTTGCCGAGGGCAAAGGCGGCTTCCGCGATGGGGCGGTGCATCTCTTGCGGTGTGGCGATCACGATGGCCTCGACCGCGGGATCACGGACCAGTGCCTGCCAGTCATCCGTCGCCCGGGCAAAGCCGTAGGCGGCGCGATAACGCTCGGCGGAGGCAGGCGTGCTGGCGCAGATCATCTCCAGCCGCGGGCGCAGGGCGGTATTGAAAACAGCCCCCACCGAGGACATGGCGACCGAATGCGCCTTGCCCATGTAGCCGCCCCCCAGGATCCCGATGCCGATTTCCGTCATTCTTGCGCCTCCCCGGAGATTCTGTTTGCAACCGGTTGCAAAATCATTATCCTCGGCGGCAAGAGGGCGCAAGCACCAATCGCGGCGCGGGGGAGAAACAGGTATGACAGACCAGTCCGTGCGCCTGACCGTGGCGCAGGCCATCGTCCGGTATCTCGACAATCAGTTCATCGTCATCGACGGTGAGGAGCATCGTTTGTGCGGGGGCGGTTTCGGGATCTTCGGCCATGGCAATGTGACCTGTCTTGGCGAGGCACTCTATAATCATCGCGCGACGTTGCCGCTCTATCGGGGCCAGAACGAGCAGGGCATGGGCTTTGCCGCGGCGGGTTATGCCAAGCAATGGCTGCGTCAGCGCTTCATGTTCTGCACGGCGAGCGCGGGGCCGGGCACCGCGAACCTGTTGACCAGCGCCGCGCTTGCCCATGCCAACCGGTTGCCGGTGCTGATGCTCTGCGGTGATGCCTATACGACCCGGCTGCCCGACCCGGTGCTCCAGCAGCTGGAGCATTTCGGCAATCCATCCTTTGGAGTCAATGATGCCTTCAAGGCCGTCAGCCGTTATTGGGACAGGATCACGCACCCTGCGCAGATCCTCCAGTCGCTGCCCGCGGCGCTGGCCACGATGCTCGACCCGGCCGATTGCGGCCCGGCATTCATCGGGTTGCCGCAGGATGTTCAGGGCTGGGCCTATGACTACCCGCAAGCCTTCTTTGCCAAGCGCGTGCACCGCATCCGCCGTCAGGCGCCCGATGCCGATGAGATTGCGGAGGCCCTTGCACGGCTGAAGTCGGCGGAGCGTCCGGTGATCATCGCCGGTGGCGGTGTGCAGTATTCCGGCGCCGTGGCAGAGCTGACGGCTTTCGCCGAGGCGACCGGCATCCCGGTGGTGGAGACCATCGCGGGCCGGGCCAACATGAAAGCGGATCATCCGCTCAACATCGGGCCCATTGGCGTCACAGGGTCTGACGGCGCCAATGCCATTGCCGAGCGGGCGGATCTGATCCTCGCCGTAGGCACGCGCCTGCAGGATTTCACCACTGGTTCCTGGACTGCTTTTGCGCAGGACGCGCAGCTGATCGGGATCAACGTGGGCCGGCATGATGCGGCCAAGCATTTGGCCATGACCGTGGTGGGCGATGCGAAGTGCGCGCTCACCGCGATGATGTCCGACTACCGCGCGCCGGGCCCCTGGAAAGCCTTTGCCCAGGCGGAGCGTCAGAAGTGGGACGCATATGTGGCCGAGAACGTGGCCCCAGGCAATCGTCCGAATTCCTACGCTCAGGCCATCGGCGTGATCAACGCGCTCTGTGATCCGCGCGACCGGGTCGTGGCCGCGGCAGGCGGGCTTCCGGCGGAGGTGACGGCGAACTGGCGCACATTGGACATCGGCACGGTCGATGTGGAGTTCGGCTTCTCCTGCATGGGCTACGAGATCGCGGGCGGCTGGGGCGCGCGCATCGCCCAGGCCCAGCGGGAGCCGGATCAGGACACCATCGTCCTTACCGGCGACGGGTCGTATCTGTTGATGAACTCCGATATTTATTCATCGGTGCTGACGGGGATGAAGCTGATCATCCTCGTGCTCGACAACGGCGGCTTTGCGGTCATCAACAAGCTGCAGACCAACACCGGCAACGAAAGCTTCAACAACCTGATCGCCGACACGCCTACGGCGATCCAGCCTTTCGCGGTTGATTTCGAAGCGCACGCCGCGGCCATGGGCGCCACAGCCGAAACCGTGGCCAACCCGGCGGAGCTGGGTGAGGCCTTCAAACGGGCCAAGGCCAGCGACAAGACTTACGTGATCTGCATGAAGGTGGACGCCTACGAGGGCTGGACCGACCAGGGCCATACCTGGTGGGAGGTGGGCACGCCCCACATCACGACCTCCGACAAGATCCACAAAGCGCATGAAGAGGTCGAAGCCGCGCGTCCCAAACAGCGCAAGGGCGTCTGATGCAAGCCTTGCTCGACAGCATTGCCGCAAACCGCTTTGTCATTGTCGGCCGCGTCGGGATGGACCTTTTTCCCGAACCTGCGGGCACTGGCGTCGAAGAGGCCACGCTGATGAACGTGGACATGGGCGGCTCCGCCGCTAACACCGCGGCGGGTATCGTGAAGCTGGGCGGTGCGGCGTCGCTGGTCACTTGCGTGTCGGATGACGCGGTGGGCCGCGCCTGTGTGCGGTTGCTGGGCAAATACGGCGTCGGCACCGATCACGTCCGCACCGTCGGGGGCGAGGCCCGAAACTCGCTGGCGCTCTACGAAAGCCGGATGGAGGATCACCAGTCGGTCATCTACCGCAACGGCGCTGCCGATTTCGAGATGACCGAAGCCGACGTGCGCGCGGTGGACTACAGCCAGTTCGGCGCGCTGGTCACGGCAGGCACCGTCTTTGCCGCCGAGCCGTCGCGCAGTGCTGCCTTCACCGCGTTCGAGCTGGCGCGCACCGCTGGCCTGCCGATCATCTTTGACGTGGACTACCGCCCCTATTCCTGGCCCTCCCCGCAGGTGGCCGAAGATGTGCTGTCCCGCGCCGGTGCCCTGTCGGACGTGATCGTGGGCAATGATGAGGAGTTCGGCTTCATGGCCGGCGGCATCGACAAGGGGCTCGACAAGGCGCGCGCGCTCGCGGCGAGCACCGCCACCATCGTGATCTACAAGATGGGTCCGGACGGCGCTGTCACCATCGACCAGACAGGCGAGACCCGCAGCGGCATCTATCCCGTCACCGCCCTCAAACCCACGGGCGCGGGCGACAGCTTCATGGCGGGGCTGCTCACCGGTATCGCCGATGGTCTGAGCCTGCATGACGCGGTCCTGCGCGGCTCCGCCTGTGCAGCGATTGTCGTCGGTAAACCCGGCTGCGCCCCCGCCATGCCCGACCCGGATACGCTCGCGCAGTTTCTGTCAGATCATCCCGGCCCGACCACACCCTAAAGGAGCCAGACATGCATATCCCGCCCTTCGACAATCACAACAAGCCCATCGTGGACGTGGATGACCCGACGGTGCCGCTCAACTATTTCAACATCGTCAAACTGGAAAAGGGCGAGGCGTTTGAGTACGCCGTGCCAGGCTATGAGACCTGCATCGTGCCCGCCACCGGCACGCTCGACGTGGATGTGGAAGGCTTCAAGGCTGACGCGCTGGGCAACCGCGGCGAAGACGTCTGGGACGGGGAGCCCGAGGGGGTCTATGTGCCCACGGCGGCGCGGGCGGTGATGGAGTGCACCTCGGAGGCGGCGGAGGTTTTTGTCTGCGGCGCCCGCTATGACACCGTGCTGGAGGCCTTCGACGTGCGGACCGGTGATCTGGATCTGGTGCAATACGGCTCCGACGACACCAAGACGCACCGCAAGATCAAGCATATCCTCGGCACCAAGTATCACGACAAGGTGGGCCGTTTGCTGGTCTCTGAGCTCTTTACTGTGGGCGAGGGCGGCTGGTCAGGGTTCCCCTCGCACAAGCACGACACCGACCGTCTGCCCGATGAGACACGACACGACGAGACCTACAACTTCCGCTTCAAGCCCAATCACGGCTCCGGCGTGCAGATGCTCCAGCGCGAGGATGGCAAGGCGGGCGATGCCTATCACATCGTCGATGGCTCCACCATTTGCCTCGATAACGGCTATCACCCCTGCGCGGTGCTGCCCGGCTACCAGATGTATTATTTCACCATTCTCGGTGGGCTGTCGCAGCGCTCGCTCGTGCAGTATTTCCAGCCGTCGCACGCCTACCAGGTGGAGACAATCCCCGGCATCAAGGACATGATTGCGAAGTTCAAATGAGCCGGATCCCGGCGCATCGTCTCTAGCTACTCACCCCCGCCCGGCGGCATCGCCGGGCAGCCCCCGCCCCCCCGGGGCGGTGGCTTCACCCTCACCCGCGGTCCGGTAACCGCCCTCAGCGAATTGTTTCAGCAATGCCACTCGTGACCCTCACCGACGTGATGCAACCCGCCCTCACGAAAGGCCACGCGGTCGCGGGCCTCGTCACCCTGGGGTGGGAGGACATGCGCGCCTATGTGGCCGCGGCGGAGGCCGAGGGCTGCCCGGTGATCCTGCAGGCGGGGCCGGGGTGCCGGGCGCATACGCCCTTGCCGGTGCTCGGCGCGATGTTCCGGTATCTGGCTGACGCGTCCTCTGTCCCGGTCGTGGCACATCTCGATCACGGATACACAGCCGAGGAATGCCGCGCGGCACTCGACGCCGGGTTTACCTCCGTGATGTTCGACGGATCGCGCCTGCCGCTGGCGGAGAATATCGCCCGGACCCGCGACATCGCGCAGATGGCGCATGCGGCAGGGGCCTCCTGCGAGGGGGAGATCGGCTTTGTCGGCTATGCCGATGGCGAAAGCTCTGCCGGGACCGACTCTGCCGAGGCCGCGCAGTTTGCCGCGGAAACCGGCGTCGATGCCATGGCGATCTCCTTGGGCAATGTGCATCTGCAACAGGATCAGGACGGCGGCCTCGACGAGCCGCGCCTCCGCGCCATCGAAGCTGTGACGGATGTGCCGCTGGTGATCCACGGCGGCTCCGGTGTGCCGGCGGCGCAACGGCGGGCGCTGGCCCGCGGCTCCAACATCTGCAAATACAACATCGGGACCGAGCTGCGCATGGCCTTCGGCACCGCACTGCGCGCGGCTGTAGAAGCGGACCCCGACAGGTTTGACCGGGTGGAGATACTCAAGGACACCCATGCGCCGCTGGTCGCCGCCACGCGGCGGGTTCTGGTGGCACTGAAAGGATAAGCACATGCTGCGCATCGGACTTCTGGGCTGTGGCCGCATCGGTAAGGTTCACGCCATGTCCATCGCCCGGCTGGAGACCGCCCGGCTGGTCGCCGTCGCCGATGCGGTGCCCGCGGCAGCGACGGCCCTGGCCACTGCCACCGGGGCCGAGGCCCGCAGCAGCGCGGAGGTCATCGCGGCATCCGACGTCGACGCTGTCGTCATCGCAAGCCCCACGGACACGCATTTCGATGTGATCCATGCCGCCGCCGCGGCGGGCAAGGCCATCTTTTGCGAAAAGCCGGTTGATATGTCCGCTGACCGGATCCGCGCCTGCGAGACGGCGGTGTCAGCCGCGGGCGTGCCCTTCATGACAGCGTTCAACCGCCGCTTTGATCCGGGTTTTGCCGACATCCGGTCGCGGATTGTCGCGGGCGAGATCGGGGCCGTTGAGATCGTCACGATCCTGTCGCGCGATCCCTCCCCGCCACCCATCGGCTATATCGAAAGCTCGGGTGGCATCTTTCGGGACATGATGATCCACGACTTTGACATGGCCCGTTTTCTGCTGGGGGAGGAGCCAGTACAGGTGTTTGCGGTAGGGGCGGCACTGGTGGATCCGGCCATCGGCGCCGCAGGCGACGTGGACACCGCTGCCGTCACCCTGACGACCGCCAGCGGCCAGATCTGCCAGATCTCCAACTCGCGCCGTGCCACCTACGGCTACGATCAGCGGGTCGAAGTGCACGGATCAAAGGGCTTGTTGCGGGCGGAAAACCATCTGGAAAACACGGTGGAGCTTGCCACGGCTCAGGGCTTCCGTCGCGCGCCCGCCCAGCATTTCTTTCTGGAACGGTATGAGGGAGCCTATATGGCGGAAATGGCCCATTTCGTGGAGGCTGTGCAGGCTGGCACGGCGCTGTCGCCGACGCTGCAGGACGGTCTGCGGGCCCAACTGCTCGCGGATGCCGCGGCGCTGTCGCACGTGGAGGCGCGGCCCGTCCCGCTGTGACGATCCTGACCCCCTTGAAGCGCCCCTTTTAAGGCTGCATCACCGCAGAGCGCGGGACTTAAAGAGGGCGCAACCGCACGGCTTCGCCTCAAATTGTAGCGGAATACTCCGCCTGAAGCCCCGCCATACCACCGTCTCGTCACCGGATCTTAAGACCGCCTGCGCAAAGCATTGCGGCCAGATCTTTTTGGGAGGAGGGCGCGCCGATGCGCAGATTGTTTGCCTGTCTTGGCTCGGGAAATTCTTGCACGCCACAGCATGCGGCCCAGCAGCTGAGCATCCCGCGCGACGCCCATCTGACAGCCGGGTCGGCGGGCGCCCGGACATCGCCGGAGGATCTGGCGGGCCCTCCCTTGGGTGTCGTGCAGTGCCCGAAAACCCCCGGGGGCAACGGGATCGGTGAAGGCAAGGTGGGTCTGTGGTATCCGGCCCACGGATCACCCCAGTTGTCGACCGCACCCACCCCCCGCGCGCAGCGCGCCGCCGCCTGACGTCTGGCGTGACCGGTCGGTTGATATAATGGCGCGCGCATCCGGACATCGGCCAGCTCCGGCGGCCCCCGATCTTGCGCTCACCGCACCTGAGGTGGACGACTTTGATGTTCTGCGGCACCTCAAGACGGCGATCTGGGTCTTTGACGTCGACAACAGTCGGGTCGTGAAGGCGAATGACGCTGCCGTCAACATCTGGCAGGCAGCTTCCGAAGAGGACCTGTGCGACCGCGACCTGAGCCAGGGCATGTCCATCACCGTGCGCGACAGGCTGCGGCAGTACCAGCGGGACTTCATCGACCGCGATGCCAAATTCAATGAGATGTGGACCCTCTACCCGAACGGGGTGCCCACGACCCTCAGGGTGTACTTCAGCGGTTTCATGCTGCCGGGCGGGCGGATGGCCATGATGTGCGAAGTGCCCGGCGCCGCCGAGGACACACCCGACAATATCCGCAGTGCGGAGGCCCTGCTGCATACGGACGTCATGATCACGCTTTATGATGACGCGGGCGAGGCACTCTACATGAACCCCATGGCGCGCCGGTCCGCCCCGCGCGGGCAGGCGCGGTTCCGCGACCGGTTCGTCACCCCGGAAGATCACGACGACATCGTCTGCCAGGCCCTGGAAAAGGGAGAGCACCGGCACGTGGCCGAAGTCATCACCGAGGCCGGATCCTCATGGTATGATCTGTCAGTCAAGAGATGCACCGATGCGGTCACCGGCCAACCGGCCACGCTGGTCACGGCAGTGGATGTGAGCGAGCTGAAGATGGCGCGCGACAGGGCCCGCTATCTGGCGGACTGCGACCAGCTGACGGGATGCTACAACCGTGCCTATTTTACCCGCGCTCTGGGTGAACGCTTGCATGAGGCACAAAAGGACCGTTTTGCGCTGGTGTTCATCGATCTCGACCGGTTCAAACTGATCAACGACAGTTTTGGCCATGAGGTGGGCGATGCCGTCCTGCACGCGGCGACAGCGCGGCTGCAGGGATGTCTCGGCACGGACGATCTGCTCGCCCGGTTCGGCGGGGATGAGTTTGTGGCCCTGTTGCGTCTGGCCGAGGGTGAAACCAGCCCCGAGGTCCGCATAGAGGCCATTCAGACAGCCATCAATCAGCCGGTCGTCCACAAATCGACGCGGGTGGCGCTGACCACCAGCATCGGTATCGCCATCGTCCCGCCCGGTGCCACCGACTGGTCGGAATACATGAAGCGGGCGGATATCGCTCTGTACGAAAGCAAGCAGGCCGGGCGCAACCGTGCCTCTCTCTTTGACGAGGATATGAACCGCGCCGCCGCAGAGCGGTTCCGCATCGAGCAGGATCTCAAACGCGCGATTGCCGAAGATCAGTTCATCCTGCATTTTCAGCCGCGCGTGGACGCTCAAAGCGGTCGCGTGATGTCGGTGGAGGCACTGGTGCGGTGGGAGCATCCGGTCCGCGGCATGGTGTCCCCCGACGCCTTCATTCCCGTCTGCGAAGAGACGGGCATGATCGAAGAGCTGGGAAACCTCGTGCTGCGCAAGGCCTGCGACCAGATGATCGCCTGGCACCAGAACGGCATGACAATCGGCATGTCCGTCAATGTTTCACCCCGGCAGTTCCTCGACGCCCGGTTCATGGAGATCATCGCGGAGCTGTCGCGCAGGCCCGGGTTTCCGGTCGGACGGGTGGAGCTGGAGATCACCGAAACGGCGCTGGTCGGGGACCACGATATGCTGGCAGAGCAGCTGCGCCGGATCGTGGATTACGGCTTCCGGGTGTCGGTCGATGACTTCGGCACCGGCTATTCCAATCTTGCCTATATCTCGCGCTTTCCCATCTGCTGCATTAAGATTGACAAGTCCTTCGTGGATGAGCTGCCTACCTCGGAACCCATCATCCGCCTGATCCACACCCTGGCGGATCAGATCGGTGCGATCACGGTCGCCGAAGGGGTCGAGACCGAACAACAGGCCAAAGCCCTGCGCAAGATCGGCTGTCAGCAGATGCAGGGCTATTACTTTGCCTATCCTGTCCCGATGAACGCGCTTGATGTGGAAATCGCCCGGATCGGCCGGACTTAGTCCGCAGGGGCAGCGGCCCGTCGCCGGACGCCGCGGCCTCGATAGGCCAAGGACCGCAGGCGCTCGCGCGTCAGAGACCTTGCGCGCCTGTTTGGTACCAACGCCACCTTTCCCGTCTGGCACCCGGTACGGGCACCCTGCAGTCTCGGTCGTTCAACGGGGCCCGCGGGCAATAGCCCCCCAGTTCGGGAAGCAGATCGCTGCTCGGGATGCCGAGACGACCCCAAAAAGTCCCGGAACCTGATCCGCAAGGCGGCATCTGTCGTCCATAAACATCGCGTGACTGTGCGCGCCGCCTAAAATCCGCGCAAACACGCCGGTTCACCGGTCAGGCATCGGCAGGTTACAGCGGATTTTCCCCCCTTCAGGCGAATTGACGTCGCGCTGCATTGCGCCTGTCTCAAAACCCGTCAGAACACCTCTGGACGCTGTTCAAAATGCTCGTATAACGCGATTTTATCCGACTCACTCACCCTTAAGTATATCAATGGAGCAGCGACATGGCGCAAGGCCGATCCCTTCTCGTCTCGAAAAGCGGCGGGACCAACGCAGAGCACGACGCCACTTTCACCAGCATACCCGCTGCTCTGGCGGCTGCGCGCCCTGGGGACACGATCCGCATCGATGCAGGCACCTACAGCCCCTTCGAGGTCAAGACATCCGGCACCGCCGAGGCCCCGATCCGGATCGAATCGCTGTCAGGTCAGCGCGATGTGGTGATTGATGGCCAGGGGGCCAGCGTGAACGCGTTGATCGGCATCACGGGGCAAAGCCACGTCGCCGTGTCGGGATTTGACCTCAAGAACGCGCCCAACTTCGGCCTCTATGTGGAGGGATCCGCCGAGGTGAGCCGCGGCATCCTCATTGAAAACAACCGGGTCGATACCACCGGCAACTCCGGCATCCACGTCAACGGCGTGAACATGGAAAGGCTCGTCGCCCTCGACACCTACTATCTTCAGGATGTGACCATCCGCGGGAATGAGGTCACCAATACCAATACACCCAATGGCCGGAACGAGGCGATTACCCTCGGCGCCGGTGTGGATGGCTTCGTGATCGCGAACAACCACGTGCACAACACCGATCAATACGGCATCGACGTCAAGGCAGGGGCCAAGAACGGGCGCATCAGTGACAACACCGTGCATGATGTGGAGTACTACGGGATCTACATCGACGCTGGCAGCCGGACGGTTGAAAATGTCGTGATCAGCGGCAACGACGTCTCCCGCGTCAAGGACGGCATCGTCATCGCCCGCGAGGCGCGCCGCGATCCCGAAAACCCGAACCTCTTTGATATCGACGTGGTCGGAAACGACATTTCCGAGGTGCGGAACTTCGGGATCCTGCTCTACCGTCACGTGGATGACAGCGGCGCGGGCGCGATAGAGCGGGTGAGCATCCGCTCCAACACCATCGACGGTGCCGCATCCGACGGGATTCGTGTTGGGAATATCGGCGCTTTTTCCAAGGACATCTCCATCACCGACAACCAGATTGCGAATTCAGGCAGTGCGATCTGGGAGAATTCGGGGGTCACGCTCAGCGGCAACCAGACCGCCGCGCTTCAGGTCCGGCAGGTGCCGTCGACGGACCGTTCCGAGATCTGGGACCTGAGCGGAGATGACACCATCGAGGGCACGGCGGGGAGCGACCGTGTATGGAGCCTCGCGGGCAACGATACCATCACGGCCTACGGTGGCGCGGACACCATCAACGCAGGGCGCGGCGATGATGTGATCTTTGCGGGGGCGGGGGATGATTTCATTGTGGCAGGTCACGGCAAGGATACGATCTGGGCCGGGGACGGGCACGACACGGTCCGGGGATACGCGGGCGACGACCGGGCCTACGGCGGCGACGGTGCTGACAGGATCATTCTGGGCGCGGGTGACGACCAGGCCAACGGTCAAAACGGCAATGACAGGATCGAAGGCGGCGCCGGGCGGGACAAGCTGTGGGGCGATGCCGGTGACGACCGGCTCGACGGCGGCACCGGCGACGATGTGATCGGCGGCGGCTATGGCAACGATCTGCTGCTGGGCGCGGCGGGCGCCGACGATCTGCGCGGCGATGACGGCCATGACACGCTCTACGGCGGTGCGGGCAAGGACAGCATCCGCGCGGGCACCGGCAACGACAAGGCCTTTGGCGGCGATGGCGATGACACGCTTTTTGGCGGTACCGGCAACGACCGTCTTGAGGGCAACGCGGGCGTTGACACGCTCAAGGGCGGGGACGGGGATGATGCCCTCTGGGGCGGCGATGACGACGACACGCTTTATGGCGAGCAGGGCCGCGATACGCTCGGCGGCGGCGCCGGCAGCGATACGATCTGGGGCGGTGTCGGTCGGGATGTGGTCAAGGCGGGCACGGGCGACGATTTTGTCGATGGCGGCGCCGATGACGACATCCTGCAGGGCGACGAGGGCAATGACACCTTGCTGGGCGCTGGCGGGGCCGACGCGGTGCACGGTGGCCTTGGCAATGACGTGCTGCGTGGCGGTGCGGGCGATGACACGGTCACGGGCGGGATCGGTCGCGACCGCCTGTTCGGCGATGACGGCAATGACCGGCTGGCGGGCAACGATGGCGATGACACGCTGCGCGGCGGTGCGGGCAACGATGTGCTGCTCGGTCATGCGGACAACGACATGCTCTTTGGCGAAGCGGGTGCCGACAGGCTCTTTGGCAGCGCGGGCCAGGACGGTCTGAACGGCGGTGACGGCAATGACCGGCTCGCCGGAGGCATGGGCGACGATACGCTGTGGGGCGAGCAGGGCGATGATCTGCTGTGGGGCGATGCCGGGTCGGACCGGCTGGTCGGCGGGGCAGGGCGGGACCGTCTGATCGGCGGCACCGGCAACGACCGGCTCGAAGGCGGCTTCGGCGTCGACTTCCTGCGTGGGCAGGAAGGCGATGATGCCTTTGTGTTCCGCGACGCCGGTGCGTCCACCCCCTGGTCCACGGACGTGATCGCCTGGATGGAGGGGGTCGGCCGCGCGGGCGGCGACGTGATCGATCTGTCGGGCATCGACGCGGACACAACCCGCGCCGGGTCGGATGCGTTCAACTTTATCGGGGTCTCCAGCACAGCGGATGCGCTGGCCAAGGGGGCGGGGACGCTCTGGCTGCAGAATGTCGATGGCAAAACCACGGTCTTTGCGCTTACGAATGACGATCGCCGGATCGACCTCGCGATCGAGATCCACGATGGCAGCGCCCTGTCCGCCTCGGATTACACCGCCTGGGATTTTCTGCTTTAGCGGCGCGGATCCCCGGTACCCTGCCGCCCGGTCAGAGTTCGGTCGGCAGGTTGCTCTGACGCAGCAACCGCCGCATCGTCCGCGACCGGCGCGGGTTGAACTGGATGGAATAGCGCACACGGGGGTTGAGGTGCTGGAACTTGGGCGGCTTTTCCCGCCTGAGCCGGGTGCCCGCGTTGCGCACAAAGCGGTAGCTGAAATCACGGATGCGGTAAACGGCGTAGGACGCCGTCGACATGGTGTTGATCTGCCCCGCCCGGACAAAGGCTGACACGGCCCGGACCAGCTTGCCATGACGCGCTTGCGCGATGGCGAGCTCCGCAATGGCCTGGGACTGGGCAAGACGCATCAGGTCGCCCTGCACATCAGGGTGCCGCAGCGCCACGATCTCCAGCATCTTCAGCCGTGCCTGCGCCATGCGCAGATGGTTGCGGGACATGGACGCATCATCGTAGCGGTAGCCGGTCAGGTATTCCGGCACCACCCCGATGGTCCAGTCATGCGAGATCAGCACCTGTAGCAGGTAATCCTCGCACCCCAGCCGGTTCAGGTCAGTATTGTAGCCGCCGACCTGTTCGAACGCGCTGCGCCGGATCAGGATCGAGCTGCCGTTGCCAACACAGTTATAAAGCAGGGACGGCCCGAAGATCCGGCCCGACCAGCAGGTATAGGCGCCATCGCGGATAAGATAGCACCAGGTGTCGATCCTCCTGAACAGCGTGTAGACGAGGCCCATCTCGGGCCCGCCTTCGTCAAAGACGGCCAGCTGCTTTTCGATCTTTTCGTGGTGCCAGACATCATCCGCATCCACAGGTGCGATGAACTCACCGGAGCCCGCGCGCGCCCCGGTGTTTCGGGTCGGCACCAGACCGCGGTTGGGTGTCACCATCACCTTGATGCGCGCATCTTCCCGCGCGTGGCGTCGGGCGACCGCTTCGGTGTCATCGGTGGCGCCATCGACGACAACGATGATTTCCAGCTTGCGATGAGTCTGGTTACGCACGCTGTCCAGCGTCATGTCCAGTGTCGCCTCGGCGTTGTACGCCGGTACAACGACCGTCACCAAGCTATCGCCCTTTGGCATACTTACACATCCACTCTGTAACCCCTCCTTTAGTATCTAGGTAAACTGCCGCGGTTGGAAGACAACGACATGACATTCGGGGCAAAACCAGCGGTAACCGGCTGGCATGGGGGGGGCTTTGTGATCGAAAAAAAGGCGCATGTGACCTTTGGCGGCAAAAAGCAGCGGTGCACCGGCGGGGCTCCGCACGTCGAGGGCGATGCCCGTGGACAGCCGGTGCGAATCCCCCGAACATGGAACGGGAAATGTCGGAGCCGTGGCGCGTCAAAGCGTCCGCGTTTCCGGTTCATTCTGTCCCGTCCCCGCGGGCATCAGCGAAGGAACAGCATGACAGACTGCAGGGTGTCGTTGCGGGAGCCGGACGGGCGGCCCGCCCCCGTCGGCAAGCCCGGCGGCCCGGGTCTTGCCGTGCGCAATGCAGGCGATCCTGTCCTCCGCGGGGGGCGCAGCACGTGTCACTGTGAATGTTCTGGCGCCACCGGTGCCGGTCGCGGGGCCGCCCGATGAGCCTGCGCGTCGCCATCCGCGACCGGTTGCTCAGCCGACCGGCGGTGCTGGTGGCCCATGCGGTCGGGCTGGTGGTCCTGTCGCGACTGCTGACCCCCACGGATTTCGGTCTTTTTGCGCTCGCTGCCGTGGGCTACTGGATCGCGGTCGCCCTCGCCGATCTCGGGCTCAAGTCGCTGCTGCTCAAGGAGACGCATCTCGACCCGCGCCGCCACGGCGAGGCGGTGGGCCTCGCGCTGGTCTCTGCCGTGGTCGTCAGCGGCGCCTTTGCTGCCATCGCCTTTGTGTTGCCCGACAGCGTCGCGCCACCGGCCATGGATCTGGCGCTCTGGGTTCTGGCCGCGTCGATCCTGATGGGGCCGCTCGATCTGCTGTTCAACATCCCGCTGATGCAAAGCATGCGGTTCGGCCTGATTTCCGTGGTGAATGTCATCGGTGCCTGGACCCGCTGCGGAGTGTCTATTCTGGCCGCGCTCTACGATGCCGGTCCCGCAGCGCTTGCCGCGGGTCTTCTGGCAGAACAGATCGTGTCCTTCGGGCTCTTTGCCGCCGCGCGCAGGCAAGAGAGGATCCCGGCGCCGCGGCTGACAGGCTGGTCCACCCTCATCGCCGACGGGGGCCGGTTGAGCGCGACCCAGGTGGTGCGTTATCTCGGTGATCTCAGCATGATGAGCGCGATTTCCGCCTTCCTCGGCGTGGCCACCCTGGGCATCTACAACCGCGCGAACCAGGTGGTGAAACTCTTTGACAGCGTCTTTCTGGCGAGCCTCAGTCCGGTGGTCCTGCCCGCCTTCGCCCAGGCGGTGGACAAGGGCCATGCCCCCGCCGCGATCTATCTCAAGAAGGTGGAGCTGCTCTCGGCGCTGATCTGGCCTGCGTTTGCGACCATCGCGCTGATGGCGGACCCCTTGTGTCGGGTGGTGCTGGGGCCGGGCTGGCCGACCGCTCCCGTCATCGTGCAACTGCTCGCGCTGATGGGTATTACCAAGCCGCTCACCAACATGAGCCAGTCGCTTTTCGTGGCGCTCGGCGAGCTGCGGCTGGGCGCGCGGCTCGACGTCCAGCACCATATCATCCGCGGGGCGCTGGCCAGTCTCGGCGCGCTGATCTCGCTGGAGGCGGTGTGCCTGGGGCTCTTTATCGCTCAGGTGATCAACGGCGCCCGGCAGACCCGCGCCTTTGGCCGCTCCACCGATTATGCCTACGGTGACATGCGCAGCCTGCTGATGAAATCAGCGCTGCTGACCGTCTTCACCGTGGGCCCCGCGGCACTGGCCTTATACGCCCTGCAGAGCACTCACGCGCTGCTGGAACTCGCCGTCGGCGGTGCTGCCGCGATGGCGGGCTTTGTGATTGCCGCCACGCTGATGCAGCACACGCTGTTCTTTGAGGCGCGCAAGGCATTCCGCGCGATCCCTTGGGAGCGCCTGCGCCGGGGGTGAGTGTCCTGAAGCATCCAATCTTCAACTTGCGACACTCTGCTTCGCTCAGAGCACCTGCGCAACAGGCACTGTTGCACAGCACCTTCCGCCCCCGTAAAACCGGAGGTTTGCCTTTGGCAAAACGGGCGCGCGATTGCGCCACCCTTTGGGGCGGCGCTTTAGCATGAATGTTGGGTGTCTCAGGTTGAATGTGGCGTGCTTTAGGACCGAAGCCGCCGACGCGCGGCGCTCAGCCCGTGCCACAGTGTCCGCGGCAGGATCGACTTGGCCATGGCAAAAAGCGCGCTGGAGCCCAGCGTCCCCGGCAGTGCCAGCCGCGGGGCATAAACCAGCGCCCGCAGCCAGTGACCGAACGCCGTGCCCAGGTCTCCCTGCCGCGCCGCCAGCAGCGCCCAATAGGCGCGCACCAGACCGAAGTGGTGACGCCGCGCCCGGCGCCCCATCGCCTGCAACAGCGGCTGGTGATTGCGCAGAAACCGCGCGTGCCCGTCCTGCATCCGGCGCACGTCAGAGGTGATCTGCGCCGATCTCATCCGGTAATCCACCAGCGCCGCGGGACATTGCACCAGCGACGACTGCCGGGTCCAGAGGATGCGCAGCCAGCAATCCACGTCATTGTTGGACTTGAGGTCCGCGTCAAAGCCGCCTCCGGCTACCAGCGCCGCCCGCCGCACCAGAACGCCCGTCGCACTCTGGGCGGGCATCTCGATCAGCGTCTCCACAGCGTCGAACCGGCGGGGCGGCATGGTCTCCCCCCCCGGGGGCTGCGCCTTTTGCACCGGCTCCCCCAGATAGTTGACCTCGACACCGGCCTCATCAATGCGCCGGTAACGGGGGCAGGCGATGTCACTGTCGGCAAAAGCATCGAGCGCGCCAACCAGGTGACCAAGTGTTTCCGGCGACCAGCGATCATCGGCGTCGATAAAGCCCACCAACGCGCCCCGCGCCTCGGCCACACCGCGGTTGCGTGCCGCCGCGGCCCCGGCATTGTCCTGATAGACCAGCCCGAGCGGGGCATCCTCCCGCGGCCACGCCGCCTGTGCCCGGCGCAGGATCTCCGCCGTCGCATCGGTGGATCCGTCATCCACCACGATCATCTCAAAGCCGCCCGCCGTCTGCGCCGCGATGGAGGCGATGGCCTCGCCCGCGAAGGCTGCCACATTGTGCGCGGGCATGATGATGGAGACATGGGGATCCGACATGTCAGATCACGGGTGCCGCGGACGCGCGCGGCCCTTTGTGCGGTGCGCAGATACCAATCAAACGTCTCATCGCATCGGGATCCTTCGGAACAGATCAGATTCTGATCTCTGGTGACGGGAAATCGCGCCGTTGCGCTCTCAACGGACCACATCTGCTAGCATATCCCGTCCCGGGCTCTATAGTCAAAACCGGGTGTGTCAACGGGGTGGTGTGTGTGAATATTCTTGCCGATGTGCCGAAAGGGGCGGCATTGCCGCGCGTGCAGTTGCTCGCCGATGCGTTTCCCGTGGTCAGCCAGACCTTTGTGGTGGAACTGGCCGCAGCACTCCGCACGGCGGGGGTGCCTTTGCACCTGCTCGCCACCGGATCCGATGGTGCGGATCCCAGCCTGCTGCACGGTCACCCGGCGGGCGAGGATCTGGCGCGGCGCATGGTGGAACCCGCGGGCGGCGTCGGACAGATCGCCCGGTTTCTCGCGCGCCAGACCCTGCAGGGGCGCCCGCCGCTGCGGCTCATGGCCCGCGCGGTGCGACACCCGCACCACGCCCGCAACCTGCTGGGCCGGGCCGCGGCCTTTGCGCAGGCCGAGCCGGTGGATGTGCTGCACTGTCAGTTCGCAACCCTCGGCATGATGGCACTGCGCTACCGCGATATGGGGATTCTGCGCTTCTCCCGCCTCGTCGTGCATCTGCGCGGCTGGGATGTCAGCCAATATACCGCCCAACACGGACCCGACGCGCTGGCCCGTGTCTTTGCCGAAGGCGATATGTTCGTGGCGAACTGCCGCTTTTTCGCCGACCGCGCGATCGAGCTTGGCTGCCATCCCGACCGGGTGGTGGTGATCGGCTCGCCCATTGATACCAATCGGTTCGCGCCGCCCGCGACGCCACGACAGCCGTCCGGCACGCTCCGCGTCGGCGCCGTGGGCCGTCTGGTGGAAAAGAAGGGGTTTGGCGATCTGATCGACGGGGTGGCCGCCCTGCGCGACAGGGGCGTTGCTGCGACCCTCGACATCATCGGCGAAGGTCCGCTGCGCCCCGATCTCGAAGCGCAGATCCAGCGCCATGATCTGGGCGACAGCGTCACCCTGCGCGGGGCTGCCCCCTCCGACGCGGTGCTGGAGATGCTCCACAGCGTCGATCTCTTCGTCGCACCCAGCGTGCGCGCCAAATCAGGGGACGAGGACGCCCCCGTCAACACCCTCAAGGAGGCGCTGGCCACCGGCCTGCCGGTGATCGGCACGCGTCACGGCGGGATCCCGGAGCTTGTCGAGGACGGCACCAACGGGTTCCTCGTCCCGGAGCGTGACCCGCAGGCGCTGGCGCAGGCGATGGCAAAGATCGCCGGGACATCCGCGGCACGGCGCAGCGAAATGGGTGCTGTCGGCCGGGAAAAGGTGATTGCGGAATACAGCCGCCCGGTGATCGCAGCCCGGACAATTGATGCATATTACAAGGCCATTCATAAGGAGACCAGACAATGACGACGCCTCTTGCAACCGTAATCGTGACCCAACGCGAACGCTTCGGCATGACGCAGGAGTCGCTGGAAAGCCTCTATTCCGAGACCGAAGGCCAGTTCGACGTCATCGTCGTGGACGGCGGCTCTCCCAAGGCGACGCAAAGCTATCTGGCCGAACAGGCGCAGGCCCGGGGGTTCAACCTGATCCGCCACCCTGAGTTTCTGACCCCCAACGAGGCGCGCAACATCGGCTGTGCGGCGGCAAAGACCAAATACGTGGCCTTCGTGGACAACGATGTGCTCTACACGCCGGGCTGGCTGCAGGCGCTGGTGCGCTGCGCGGAGGAGACCGGCGCCGCCGCCGTGGCGCCCCTGACCTGCCAGGGATTGCCCGCACATCAGGAGATCCACCACGCGGGCGGTGATTTCGTCGATGGCTCCCAGTCCATGCAGAGCTTTTTTGACGTCAAGGCCCCCGCCAAGCGCAAGTTCGTCGAGGTGATGCGCGGCCATGGTGAGCCGCTGGATAGCTGGGAGGACAGTCTGGAGCGCACCGAGACCGGCTTTACCGAATTCCACTGCGTGCTGGCGCGCCGCGACGTCTTTGACAAAATTGGGCCGCTGGATGAAAAAATGCTCTCCACCAAGGAGCATATTGATTTCGGCATGTCCCTGCGCGCCGCGGGGGAGACGGTGTGGTTTGAACCGGCTTCCGTGGTGACCTATGTCTTTCCGTGCCGCGCGCGCCCGCTGGAAGTGGCGGACTGGCCGTTCTTCTGCCTGCGGTGGAGCGATACCCACGCCAAGAAGAGCCTCAATCACTTCATCCAGAAATGGCGGCTGGAGACGGAATCCGATTATGTCCGCAACCGCGAGGCCGTCTGGCCCATGCGTCGCCGTCAGGGGGTGCTCATTCCGCTGGTGCGCCGGGTGCCGCTGGTGGGCGGCAACCGGACGCTGACCAACAAGATCGCGGGGGCGCTGGCGCGGCTCGAAAAGCCGCTGAACCGGCTCTATGTGCGGATGGCCGACAAGCGGATTGGCCGCACCGCCTGATTTGCCCGCCGCGCACTCGTCTTGCGGCCTGATCCTTGGGCGGGCCCGCCATTTGTGACAGGTACCGCCCCGATGTCTCCGAGGTACGCGGGGTTGCACCACGGGCGGCGTCCGCTGGGTTAGGGCGTCGCGCAACCATCCTCACCAAAGCGTTAAGAAAGGCGCGCATCTGGCAAAATGCCGATGCGCGCACCGCCGTGATACCGACACAATACCGACGTGATACCGACGTCGCATTTTCCATAAAACCAAGGCCAGCCGACCCCGCGCCCTCGTCCGGCGCAAACCCCGTCCCCGGCCGTTGCGCGACCGCTGCCTTAACACCTCAGGGCAAGACGGCACCCGGCGCTGCCAACCCTCTCCGCAACCCACATCGACTCCCAAACCTCAGTGCAACCAATTGCGTCAGCCGGAAATAAAAAATGGGTCTCAAACACGCACAGCGCGGTTCCCTCGAAAGTGGCGCAGTCGAGATCATGGACCGGCACCGCCGACGCTTCCGTCACCCGGTCAAAACGACCGTCGTCCAAGACTTTGCAGCACAGGCAGTCATTGTTTTGGAGAAGCCCCTATTCGTATGGGCAAGGCGACAGCACCAGATATTCCCATCGTTTTCTCGAAACGACTACATCATGGTAGCGGCATTCGGAATCCCATCGCTTCTGTCCGAAGCGGCTGTGGTGCGCTTGCGGGGAGAAAGCTCGAACACCTTTTTCGAGACACTAGCAGATTGGGAAGAACAACTCAAAGGCTTTGAATTTCACATAAATTCGGAGCTCGACGGTCAAAAATGCGAAGAGGATTGTTCGGCGGCATCAGCCCTAGTATCACCTGAGGTGCAGCCATGAGCAGTCTTCCAGCACCGAAAAAGCTAGTAAATGCTTTTGAGGGCGCTGGCCGTCAGCTGGCCAAACCCAGGAAGAAGCGTCTGGCGCCTCTGTCTCTTCGTTTGAACGCAGAAGAACGTGCTGCCTTGGAAGAGGCTGCAGCAGGGGTCTCGCTCAATCGCTACGTGAAGAGCCAGATCTTCAAAGGTGGTCAAAAGCCAAAACCATCAGCCAAGGCCCTGCCGGTTCGTGATCATGCGGCACTTGCGCAGGTCTTGGGCATGCTGGGTGCTATGGAAGCAGCCAGCAGTCTGAGAGAGCTGGCGAAGGCGGCTCAAACAGGAGCGCTGCCTGTAACGCCGGAGACCGAAGAAGAACTCGTGAACGCCTGTGCCGCCGTTCTGGCGATCAAAGCGGAAGTGATGCGTGCGCTCGGCTACGAAGACACGGAAGCATCATGATCCTGAATGGTAACCAGCGCGGTGGTGGACTGAAGCTGGCAGCTCACTTATCCAACATGATCGAGAATGATCACGTGGAGTTGCATGAGCTGCGGGGATTTGTGTCTGAAACCATGCGTGGCGCGGTGCAAGAAGCAGAGGCCATCGCTAAAGGTACGCAGTGCAGGCAGTTTCTGTTTTCGCTCAGTCTCAATCCACCTGAGACAGAGAATGTGTCTCTAGCCGCTTTTGAAGCCGCCATATCCGCCGCAGAGGAACGCCTCGGTCTTGTGGGTCAACCCCGTGCGATTGTCTTCCATGAGAAGAACGGTCGGCGTCATGCCCATGTTGTTTGGTCGCGCATTGATGTGAAAGAGATGAAAGCGATCAATCTGCCCTTCTATCACAACCGTCTGACCGAACTCTCAAAGGATCTGTTCCTTGAGCATCACTGGCGATTGCCCAAAGGGCTGCGGGACAGGGAGAACCGCAACCCGACCAACTTTACGCTTGCTGAGTGGCAGCAAGCAAAGCGGGCCAAGAAAGATCCACGCGACATCAAGCGCGTTTTTCGGGAAGCGTGGCAATGCTCTGATGATGCGGCGTCATTCGCAAGTGCGCTGGAGGAGAAAGGCTTCTACCTGGCCCGGGGAGACCGACGTGGCTACGTCGCGGTTGATGTTCAAGGCGAGGTCTATGCCGTTCCCAAATGGGCGGGGGTGAAGACCAAAGATGTACGCGGGAAGGTTGGTAAGCCGGATGGCTATGCCAGTGTCGAAGAGACTAACGCCAAAATTGCACGTCAGATGAAGACGGCCCTTTCTCGTTGGGAGGAGGACTTGGCAGCGCAAGGAGACGCGCTCTCTCGTACCCAAGCCAAGAAGCAAGCGCGCCTGAAAGAGCAACAGAAGCGTGAACGGGAAAAACTCCAGGCTCGTTTGAACGAACGCAGCACGGCAGAAGCACGCATACGTCAATCTAGGTTCCGGCAAGGCTTAAGTGGCCTATGGGACCGCCTGCGCGGAGAGCACAAACGTATTCGGCTTGAGAACGAGCAGGCTGCCTGGCAGACGCATCTCCGCCATCAAAAGCAAAGTGATGATCTGATCTTCCGGCATCTTGAAGAACGTCGCCACCTTAAACGATCCAACCAGCGCGACCGGGACCACCTGCAAGCGCAAGCCCAAGCTTTGGGCCAGGACCGAAAACGTTTCGGTCAATTTAGAAGACAGGAACAACTCGATCAAGTAAGCCAATCGGTATTGGAGCGGTGAAAGTTCAGGATGTATGTCGATCACATAAGTGGCGCAGATTATAGACGTGTACAGCACTTATGCGTTCGGATCGCTGCATAGCTCAATTGGATACTTATGGGTGAGCATCCGTTGAACCCGACCTAGCGAGGCCATGCTGAGTGCGCTAAGTGTTCATTAGAGCAAGTGGGCACTAAGAGGCGGATTTAAGGGCAAGCGATGGAAGCGTCGAATCTGGTCGGATGATGAGAAACAGGAGATTCGCCAGCGGACGTTGGTTCCAGGTGTGTCAATGGCTCAGGTTGCGCGAAGAAATGCGATGAACGCTCATACGACCAATACGTGGTTGAAGGACCCGCATTTCGCGTCGGTCGCGGAAGAACCAGTTCCATAACGTTGTCCTTCCCCGATGATAGAGGCTAACCTTACTTAACCCTTTCAAACATAGAGACCCAAATGAAACGATTTGCCCTGTTTCTCGTCTTAGCCCTACCGCAAGACGCCTTTGCTGACGTCGACGCGGACACCTTTGAGTTTGAGCCCAAGGCCTTCATAATCTGTGTTTCTTCACATTTCCAAGTCACGCTGCGAATGGAAAGACCGGGTGGAGAAAACATAGGCATGCTAATCCTTCAACAATACTTGACTAAGTCAGAAGAGTGGACAAATCATGCGAACCCGTTCATTGAGTTCGAATACGATATCACTGACGACCGGTTTGAGTTTGAAGTGACTTACAATCCGAAAAACAGCAACGCACCATCCTTTACCCACTTCAACTTCCCGCTAACTGGGTGCACCTTCCTTAATAAGACTTGATTTGGGTTGGTCCGAGTTGGTGGAGCATGGTCGATAAGGCCATGCCCACTGGTTCCGAGAAATTTTGAAGAGAGCACGTCAATCAGCACGGTGTTGATTTAACGGGACAATTATTGCGCTTCCAGACCAACTACGGTGTTCATGTGGATATATTTGATGGAAAAGGAAGGAGTAAGTTGCCGTCAATTGGTTCCTAGCACTAGTTGCAGTTGTACTGATTTCTGCATTGTTGAACGCAAGTATTGTAAGTTGCACGGCATTGTTGGACCAGCGGTGAATTCCCGGAAAGACTAGCGGTACAAGCTCTCCAACGAACGTCACAAGCAGTTCCACAAGCATTGAAGCCGGTCATGTTACAGGCCTGTGCGAGCAAGACTGCGCTTTTCTCGGTCAGCGTTCCGTGTATGCAAATTTTGCGCGTTGTCGTTGCAGCGATAGGATAGCTGACATCCGCCGAATGCATATTCGGCATGTCGTTGAATTTTGGACCGAAAACCCGCTCGCTACTTGCCTGTGCCATGTTCGAAGCACTCGACATGACGAATACCAATAGTAAAAAGCGAAAAGTTGTATACTGCAATGATGAATCCTCCATATTGGCATGCTGTATAACACATTTTTTTCCACCAAAGAGACTTTTGAATAACAGTGTTCGTCCGTCGAACCTACCCTGTTTGGCTAGAGCATGACCCCTCTTACGCTGCTTGAGCAGCGTGACGCCAAGGGAGGACTTCATCGAGACGTGTGATCAGAACGCCGAAGTCCGCGTAAGTTGAGCGTCTGCGATCTAAGAGGTCATCAGCTCGTATCCATACCTCTCAATTTCCCAAAACACAGTAGTAATAAGCCCCAGAAATCTTGGTCACCGCCAGTTTAAGAACTACCCCTACCTTAAGGTTGAGCCTATCGGGATCCTATCCCTAACGGTACATCCTGTGGTATGCCGCTATCGCCTTAAATCTCAAATAATAACTGCAATCTGAGCGCATTGCGCAGGACTTAATTGCATAGCACTTCCCGAATATCAGTGAACCGGGCAGGATCGTGATGGTAGAATGACTTCAGTATGCTTGCAAAATTGTACATCGTTAAAACGTCAAGCTGGCTGACTGCGTATGGTCCTGCAGTGGGCTCCCACAAAGGCTCATTTGCCAGAGTTTCAAAGGGCAAGACTGAAATCTCACTTAGGGTCGTACCGGAGGGGTCTTGCCGCCAGTGAATGCGCAGTGGCGTCGAGCTAAGTTTAAGTGACGCTTCTTCAGCCACGAGATATGCGCTCATCAGATCACTTTCCATTACATTAAAGTAGCTACTAACTGACTCGGCAAATGATATGCTCTCGACCTCCGACATGAGTTCCGTAGCGTATCGCGCAAAGATTCCCCCGAAATCTTCCGGGCTTGGGTCGTTCGGGAACAGTTTGGATTCTACCCATACTGATTTTACTTCAAAAAAGTCCATGCGCCTCAAAAGCGGCAAGAAATCCACCGTTCCCGGTTTAGCAAACTCGCGTGCGACGTAGACTCTCGAAAAAGAGCTGGTTTGAGGTATAAAAACCATACCTAGGCGGGCAAGCTCTTCAGTGTCTTCGATTGGCGGCAGGGAGTAGAGTAGTTTGCCACCGCGCTCTATGAATTGTGCTATGGGACATTCCACGCCGGGATGGAACTCAACTTTGTATCTGAGGTCGCTGTGAACCAACGCTAGGCCCCCGCCGTCGATACGCTCCAACTCCACGTCAGATAATGACACTTTCTCAGACAATTCGCCATTCGGGGCGAAGAACGTGAAGAAGCCGTCTATGAACACGCCGCCTCCAACCCGATTTCCCCCGCTTCCGAACACAGCAGAAGCGGCTCGCGGAGCGATATTCTTGGTGGCGAGATTTTGACTCCGTGAGATGGGATCAATAAGGTTTGTAAGTCCAGCAAGTGCTTGGCTGACCGATAGGATCATTGCCAAAGTAGTAGCTGTAAAGCAGTTTGATACAGATTGGATTCGCATGAAATTCTTCCATAGTTTTCCAAGAAAGTTCGCAACTCGGGCTGATAAATTCGTAAAAAGTAAAGCTTCGGAGAACCTCACGATTCTGTCAAGGGGGGTAGATACACTTGTGTCGATATCCGAATACGGTCTTCTTTGTACTCCCGAGTGGTTACCCTTCTCCTCTCGCTCTACACGTACACTCGGCGGAGGTGGAGCCTTAGTGCCCTCAGATCTGGGTCGGTTTTCACAAAGTCGTTTTTGCGTGACCGTTCTGGAGCCAAATGAGCTCTACAAGAACTACAGCCAGAAAACTACTGCAGAGACCGAAGTCGCTGTCTCCCACGCTGATGTGTTCGGTCCTTTCACTATTGGTTTTTCAGATGAAGTGGGAAGAAGAATTGGCCTCATGCCAACGATTTACTATAGCCCTACTGATAGCCAGGGTTTTCTTTCAACCGATGACTCCACAGCAGAAATTGGTGTCAGTCTGCAACTTATTCAATCACTATACGACCTACGAAACGTCATGACGTCGCTTCTCGTGTTAGAGCACGCCTACTCCAAATACGACGATACAACGGACCTTGCTTCGTTAGACTTGTCGGAGATTCTTGGAAAGAAGGTATCGGAGCTCCCAGCCTTCAAGTTGGCCAACTCGCTTAGCAAATTCAAGTTGGACCTTCTAACGGAGCCATTCAATTTTCATCGGCTGCCAGCCATCTACTTGCTAGATCACTTAGAGATAGTACTTACCCTGTTCCAATCGTCTGATGATTTGCAAACGGGAGTGGCTCTCGACTACTTTCAACAGCGCGAATGGCGGCTCGTACAGCATTTTCATCCCAGTCTTTTTTGGTATTCCCTTGGTGATCATGCAGACTACAAGGATGAAAACAGGAGGTCTCGGTTGCTGCAAAGGAGGGAAATACAAGCCAAGATTGGTCGAAGCCAAGGATATTTAAACGCTTGCTGGGTCCTCGAGAGCATCGATGGTGTCCCGATCCGGGACTTGGTGTCATTCGTCAGCGCGCCAAATGAGTCACTTGACTTGATTGGTCAGGATATCTCAGATCTGTTCCCATCAGCTACTTTCGTTCCAGCCGAGGATCTCGGCTTCGATGGTTGACATATTAGCCCTTTAAGACAGAAACCCCAAATCCTTGAACAGTGCTTCTCGGAAGTCATCATAAAGTGCATTGAATTCCTTTCTAGTAATGCGTTTACTCTCTTTTACAAACATTTCCTGATACTCCTCTTTCCAAACAGCTGAAGATTCTGCAAACATATCGAAATTGCTCCGTATCAGTAGTGTCGTACCTCGACCACGTCCCGTCTCAAAAGCTCCAGCCATCAGATCATTGAATTTTTTCATCGTCGCCGCAGTGAAGATGGGAGAATATGCAAATATTTTCTCCTCGATGCGTCTCTTGGCATCGATAATGCTTTCGGGATTGTATTCTCTCCAGGGCCCGACGTAATTGAATGTACAGAAGAGCAAATTAAGATCTGGTGCAATTTCGTCATAGATGTCTTTCTTCCATGACCGGCTGAATTCTCGCTGATCAAGCCGCTGCTCGAATTTTTTCTCGATGCGAGATACTAAGATTCCGAGCATTAAAAGTACAGCAGGAATGGCAAAGTTAGCCACAAGCTTCGCTATCTCGAGGCTGTTCCAAGGTGTATCGGAGACTGTCACTCTTTAATCCTTTTTCCTTGACAAAAGAAACATCGCCTACAATAAATCGGGATCGCATTTCGCTAAGATAAGTTAATCATTTTATCACCGATTAAGAGGTGCCGCAATCGCTTCGCTCCAACGAAGCATAACGTATCAAACAGTACTTGGGGGTCGTCAAGTACGGCCCTGCTTTCTCCGAGAATAGGATCAGCGCTACAATACGGTTATCGCAAAAAATTCTGCGGATTCATCCTCAGACTAGTAGCCTATCTACCTGCCACTGGCCGCCATCCCGCGGCGAGCGCCTGCGCCTCATCGCAGAACCAGCGTTCTCCGGCGTCTGTGTCGATCTTGGTGTTGGTGTAGTTAGGTGACCATGGTGTGTGGTAGATCTTCTGCTTGTCCTTGCCGGAGCTGATATTGCCCTTGATCGGGCAGCGACCATCCGGGGCCTCTGCGAGCGCCCTGTTCCATTTGTCGTTGCGGAAGTCCCACGGTGTTTGCGTCTCAGCTTGCCAAACGCCGATTGCGTGAGACCTCGCGGTACCTTCTAACGACACATAGTCATCGCTGTACTCGGTAAAGGCCCAGGCAAGACCCTCTTCGATCAGGGTTTGCGCGATGTCCTCGCCGTCGACTTCGCACCGGGAGATGATCCGACCATACGGATCGCGGCTGAGCGCTTCGCAGGTGATGTCCTGATCCGCGATAAGAACTGTGAGCCGATTGATTGCAGCAGCGCCGCAACGCCATGTCCCACCATCCTTTGAACTGCACCGCTGCCCCTTTTCTGGTGCGTCGATCCCGTGCAGCCGGATCAGGAGTGGTCCGATCTCAAGGGTATCGCCGTCAAAGATGCTCAGCGCACCGCGCACCGTGATGGATTGCGCACCTTCTGGGGTTGGCTCTGCATGAGCGGGCGTGTGCGCCATGACCATTGCCATAACAAATGCCTGTCTTGCTTCATTTCCTGCACAGCTTTGGGCGAAGGCCCGATCCGGGCCTTCGCGCGATTTTTCCAAGAAACGCCTTTTGCCGTGCCAGCTGCTATCGGCTGGCACGGTGTTCACTTGTTGCAATGTGATGGCTTGTCGCTTGTCGTTTGAATGAGTGCCTAGGCTACCATCCGACTTTGCTCCCGTCTCTCAATGTAACGCAGCGCACCCGTTATGCGATTGCTTGCTTTTGCAGAGTGCCTTGCATCAAGTTCAAAGCCCTGTGTTTGACGCCCGCTCAATAGACTCGCGACGCAGGTGGACCCAGAGCCCGCAAAGGGGTCCAACACTGTGTCACCGGGTTTGGAGAAACACCGAATGAGGGGTGTGAGGATTTCGACGGCTTTCTCGGTTGGGTGGAACTTGTTACCGGAATAGACCCACTCTTGAACGTCATTGATGGGGCGGGATGGCCTCTTCGGGTTTCCCTTTGCCAAAATATAGGCGCTCTCATGGCAATAGCGCGCATAGTTGGTTCGTGAGGCATAGGGTTTGTGCCATACAAAATGACCAACAATCCGTAGGCCCGCACTTTGCCATGCGGCGCCAAACGCAGGCAGGGCTGACCATCCGCAAAAAGAAATAAGGTAGCTATCGCGTTTCATGACGCGGGCGAGCGGATTAAAGACGGGCAACACCCCGTTTGGATTATCGTCATTGGCAACGCGCCGCCCGTCGCGGTCACGGTAATTCACCAGATAAGGAGGGTCCGTCACCACCAGGTCAATTGATTGGTCTGCTACGCTTCCGAGTAAGTCTTTGGCATCGCCGCAATGGATTTTGTTGAGTTCAAGCATGAGTTTTTTCCTTTGTAAGAGTTGCGCTTGAACCTCTGCCCAGCGGCGAGCGTCCTGTTAAAACAAACAAGGAAAACCGCGCTCGCAGAGCGCGTCCTTATCAGGACGGCTCGATCAAAGGCCGGGGACGGGGCAACAGGTTTTGTGGGGGACCGTTTAGGCGTTTCCGAAACGGCCACGTTTCGGCGAAAACGCCTTACGGGTAAAACCTGTTGCGCCGCAGCCGGAGGCGTCGCCGGATTTGATGTAAGCTGAAAGACAGGTTCCAAGCGTGGGTACACCCACGCGCAAAAATAGTGTCAGCGGCGTAGCCGCTGTCCAAAGCCAATCATAC
Source organism: uncultured Roseobacter sp. (assembly GCF_947496515.1). Classification (GTDB taxonomy): domain Bacteria; phylum Pseudomonadota; class Alphaproteobacteria; order Rhodobacterales; family Rhodobacteraceae; genus Roseobacter. Next base: position 75,056 of record NZ_CANMDB010000017.1, read on the forward strand.
GAGAAAGTGCCATACCTAATGCCATTCTATCATTCGCCTTGAACTCCAAAAGAGACATGGCTATTGCACTGACTAAATGGTCCGAAAAAGCAGGCAGAAATGGCACTTAATCTCAAGAACAAATCCAGCAAAGATCTCACCAAGCTGATTGCAGATGCCGAGAAGCAGTTGAAGAAGCTTGAAGCACAGGAGAAGAAGCAGGCTCTTGCCGCTGCTGTAAAAGCGGCCAAGCAACACGGCTTCGATCTTGCGGAGATTGTGCCGTCATCAAGATCGGTCAAGCGTCCGGCCCAAAGATCCAAGCCAAAGGCGCCGGCCAAACCCAAGTACGCACACCCGGAAAACCCGGCGCTCACCTGGTCGGGCAGAGGCCGTCAGCCGGTATGGTTCAAAGAAGCAGTTGCTGCAGGTAAAAGGCTGGAAGACTTAGCAATAAAGAAGGCGTGAGTTCAGCAAAAATGATCGTCGTAGATGTCTTGGCTTGCTCTGCGCTTAGTGAGTAAGCTCACGTGTGACAGGGGATTTGGCCTTGCGCATCGGAGAAAACCTCTGCGATTAAATTTAGGCCAGACCTCACTAACCAAATTGGAGGAATTAGTGTTCCTCCAATGGTGCGACTGCATCACCAGCCCCGCCGAGCTCAAAAGCCTCGCCATTTTTCGAAAGAGCATACTTCTTTAGTTCTGAAATTGGCACATTGAATTTCTTGTTACATCCAGAACATATGCAACCCATCAATACTAAGTGTGGCTCTTCTGATTGAGCAAGATATCTAACTCCAAGACCGTCACTTCTTATCGGACCATGGATAGCGAGGGCCCCACACTTACACTGTGCTCCAAGGCAGTACCGTACATTGGAAATTGTGTTTTTGATCCTCCCCCACTGGAGTGGTCCTCCGCTATGTTTAGGAAAACGGAGGAATACCATGGCAAACAAGCGACCAAA
>NZ_CANMDB010000018.1 GCF_947496515.1 uncultured Roseobacter sp.
AGCCAGAGCCAGAGCCAGAGCCAGAGCCAGAGCCAGAGCCAGAGCCAGAGCCAGAGCCAGAGCCAGAGCCAGAGCCACCTGTGGCGGTACCCGAGGCTGCCACCCCATCGGCGAAACCCGGTCTGATCGGACGGCTGCTGGGCCGTCAGCCCAGCGAAACGGTCGTCCGGCGGACACTCGATGACGCCATGCTGGAGCAGCTCGAAGAGCTGCTGATCACCGCTGATATGGGTGTCGACACCGCCCTGCGCGTCGTGGCCAACATGGCCGAAGGACGTCTGGGCAAGCGGCTCTCGGTCGAGGAGATCAAGGGGCTGCTCGCCACCGAGATTGCGCGGATCATGGAACCGGTGGCGACCCCGCTGCCACTCTATCCGAAGACACCGCAGGTGGTGCTGGTGGTGGGAGTCAACGGGTCCGGCAAGACGACGACCATCGGCAAACTCGCCAGCCAGTTCCGTGCTGCAGGCAAGAAGGTCGTGATCGCCGCGGGGGACACCTTCCGTGCCGCAGCCGTGGAGCAACTGCAGGTGTGGGGCGCGCGCGCGGGCGTGCCGGTGCTGACTGCCCCCGAAGGCTCCGACCCCGCCAGCCTTGCCTTTGACGCGATGACGAAAGCGCAGGCAGACGGGGCCGACCTCTTGCTGATCGACACAGCGGGCCGGTTGCAGAACCGCACCGACCTGATGGAAGAGCTGGCCAAGATCGTCCGCGTGATCCGCAAGAAGGACGAGACAGCCCCGCACAACACGCTGCTGGTGCTGGATGCCACCACAGGACAGAACGCGCTCAACCAAGTGAAGGTCTTCGCCGAAATCTCCGATGTCTCGGGGCTGGTGATGACCAAGCTTGATGGCACCGCGCGGGGCGGGGTGCTGGTGGCGCTGGCAGACAAGTTCGGCCTGCCCATTCACGCCATTGGCGTGGGCGAGCAGATCGACGATCTGGATGCCTTTGACCCAGAGGATTTCGCGGACGCGCTGATGGGGCTCGATCGGTGAGATCACGGCCCGGCAGCCTGACCGACCCTGTGGTATGACAGAGTGGCTGGCCAGCATCGAAGGTACGGAGACAGGCCACCGCGTCGCCCTTGTCCTCGCGCTGATGGCGGCCTTCCTGCATGCGGTCTTCGGCGCGCTGCAGAAAGGCAGGCACGACCCTTGGCTCACGCGGGGCGCCATCGACATCAGCTATATGGGTATGGCGATCCCCTTCGCACTCTTTGTCGTGCCTTGGCCCGAGCCGCATATGTGGCCCATTTTCGCCGCGGTCTGGGTGATCCACGTGATTTACAAGCTCCTGCAGGCCTCCGCCTACAGCCGCGGCGCCTACACCGTCGTTTACCCGGTCGTGCGCGGGACCGGGCCGCTTTTCACGGTGATCGGCGCCTATCTGATCTTTGGCGAGAAATTCTCCGCTGTTCAGTGGGTCGGCGTTGCGGTCCTGCTGGCGGGGATCTTCGGGCTTGCGGTCTACAACATGATCTTTCTGGTGTCCGAGCGGGAGACGCTGAACGCAGCACTCGGGCTCGCGGTGCTGACAGGGCTCTTTGTGGCGCTCTACACGACCTATGACGCCTACGGCATTCGAGCCACGGCCAATCCCTTCACCTTTCTGGCGTGGTTTTTCATGATCGACGGCTTCTTCATGCCCATCGTCGCGGCGCTGCGCTGGCGACGCATGACCGACCGGCCCGCGCTCGGGCCACTGATGCGGCGTGGGCTGGTGGGCGGGCTCGTCGCGCCCTTCAGCTTTGGTGCTGTGATGATGGCCACGCGGCTCGACAAGGTGGGTGAGGCCGCGGTGCTGCGCGAGACCTCCACCGTCTTTGCCGCGGTGATCGGCTGGCTATTTCTGAAAGAAACCGTGGGCCCGCGTCGAATTGCGCTGATGGCATTGATTGCGCTTGGTGCTGTGATACTAGAACTGGGCGGATAGGAAGAGACCATGCCAGAGCCGAAACCGATCAACCCCATCCTGAAACAGGTGCTGGAGCTTGGGCCCACCATCCTGTTCTTCCTGATCTATTTGCGGATCAAGGACGATACTTTCACCTTTGGTGGTACGGAATACACCGGCTTCATCGTCTCGGCGCTCGTCTTTGTGCCCATCCTGCTGGTGGCCATGGCGATCCTGTGGCAACTGACCGGGCAGCTCAGCCGGATGCAGGTGTTCACCGCCATCATGGTGATCTTCTTCGGCGGTCTGACGGCCTGGTTCAACGACGAACGCTTCTTCAAGATGAAGACGACCATTGTCTATGCTCTCTTTACGGTGCTGCTGGGCATCGGGCTGATGCGGGGTCAATCCTATCTGGCATTTGTGATGAACGAGATCATGCCCATGCGTCACGAAGGCTGGATGATCCTGACGCGACGGCTGTGCGCACTGTTTGCGATGCTCGCTATCGCGAATGAAGTCATCTGGCGCACCATGTCCACGGAAAGCTGGGTCAAGATCGAAACCTTCGGCTTTCCGCTGATCCTGATGGCTTTTCTGATGTGGCAGTTCGCGACGCTGCAGGACTATGTCATCACCGACGAGGGCGAAGACGCCAGCTGATCCGCTGCGCCTTTGGTTCTGCGGGGCTCCGGGCTGCGTGCAGGGACCGTATTCGGACCCACCGCCCGGGACACCTTGCGGGCCAGATCAACCGAAATCGCCGCCTCCAGCGCCAGACGGAAGCGGCTGCTGCGGGCGCATTTCCGCCTGAGATCCTCGAAGCGCCATTCCAGCACTTCCGAACCCGGTTCCAGCCAGGCCGAGGCGGAACTGGACTGCCCGATCAGAAACGCGATCTCGCCCAGAAAAAACTGGGGCGGCATGATGAATTCCCGGTCGCCCTTCTGGACGCGCGTGGCCCCTGAAATCACGTAGTAGAGCCGGTCGCCTGCCTGCCCTTCGGTGGTCACCTGCCGTTCATCCTCGACCCGGAACCGCCGGGCAAGCTTGACCAGCGCCCGGAAATCCCCGGGGGGCAGTGGCGGAAAGCTGTCGTAGATATCAGCGTAGGCGCGCGGAATGACGAGACGCATCTTGCGCGCCAGCAGACTGCTGAGACCGATGAGATTGGCGGCGCCGATCATCATGCTGACGTAGATGGCCTCCCACAAGGGCGCATCAGCGACGATCGCGTAGTAGAAAATGTAGATACCGGTCCCGCCCAGAAGCCACAAGCGCAGCACGATTTGGTTGATTGTAATCAGGCCGAAAACATAAAGAACACCGGCAAGATATACCAATATGCCGGGTGAAAAAACGTAATCAGTCATCGTTACCAAGGGTCAATTTGAAATATCATTGCGGGAGTGTGCGCGAAGCAGGCCCGTTGATGCAAGAAAATCCGGCGCGCTGAGACGACGCAGTCCAGCCCTGCCGCGCTCTGACGTCAGGAGAGCGCGCGTCGCGTGTGTTTTGGCCGCGGGTCCATCACGCGCCCTAGCAGGCGACGACCCAGACGCTGCGCGCCCGTCCAGAACGGCAGCACCCAAACCATCGCCGCCTGCCCGGGCAGCCGTGACCAGCGTGGCGTCGGATGCGCAGGGACCAGTTGCGCCAATCGCGCCTGTGGCAAAAGTTGCGGTGCGCTCAGCAGCGCGGCATAAAAGCGCATGATGCCGGGACGGGTATAGCTCGACCAGTGGCACACCCGCCGCTGCGAGGTGGCAACCACAAACCCCAACCGGTTCAGCGCCCGGACCGTGCCGGTGCAATCCAGCTGGAGGTTCAGCGCATTGGGCATGTCGATCCCCTGACCAAGGGCATGGGCCCCGGGGTGCGGCGCCTCTGCCAGCCTTTCGAACGCCAGATCAAAGAGGTCATTTTCCCGGCTGGTGATGTTGAAAAGCTCGGTCGTGCGCCCCGCGGGCGTGTTCAGCATGGCGCAGGCCTTGGCGGCAAAGCTGGCGCCGGTCAGCAGAACCATGCGTTGCACAGCCCCGCGAGGCAAATGCGCCAGCGCGCTGAGCGCCAGCTCTGACCCCAGCGAGTGCGCGATGATATGTATGGAACGTCCCGGCAGATGCCGCCTGATCAGCCCGATCAACTCCGCCAGCCGGGGGCCGAGCACTGCCGCGCGGGCGTGCGCCTGCCGCAGGCTGCCGCGCGCGAACCAGCCGAAGGCAATCAGCAGCGCAGTTGCGGGGGAGGCGCCCCCTGCGCTGAGTGCACAAGGCCAGCCGCCGGGCGTGTCGCGAAAAATCTTGGCGTGGGGGCAATGGGTTGGATGACCGGGGGCGTATTTGTAGCCGTGCACCATGACGATGACAGGACCCTGAGCCGTGGCCTGACTTTCCAGCACGGGGGCAATGGCGCTGTCGCCACTCTGCAATTGAAGCTGACCCTCTGTCGCATTGATCCTGAGTACCGGCACTGCGCGCCCTCTCTACAAGATATGGTAGATCATCTGTGGCAAAGGCATATAACGCTCGTGTGAACGAACTATTACACCACCGTGACGGTGTTGACGCGGCCAAGGCTCTATCCTAAGCCGTGACCTGTGGCGATTTGATACCGGATTGCGGGCCACGTTAAACAAACCGCTAAAAGGTCACCGATGCGGAAAAACCCCGTCGCGCTGACCGCGATACGGGGTTTTTTGTGCCCGATGGGCAGGAGTTATGACGATGACAGGTGATCTTAATCCGCGCACCAAAGCCGTTCATGCAGGCACCCGCCGCAGCCAGTACGGCGAAGTGTCCGAGGCTGTCTTTCTCACGCAGGGTTTCGTCTATGACAGCGCCGAAGCAGCCGAGGCGCGTTTCATCGAGAGCGGCCCCGATGAGTTCATCTATGCCCGCTACGGCAACCCCACGGTCGCCATGTTCGAAGAGCGCATCGCAGCACTTGAGGGGGCCGAAGATGCTTTTGCCACGGCATCGGGCATGGCGGCGGTGTCCGGCGCCCTGACCTCGATGCTGAAGGCGGGGGATCATGTGGTGTCTGCCCGGGCACTCTTTGGCTCTTGCCTTTATGTGCTGGAGGAAGTGCTGACCCGCTTCGGGGTCGAGGTCACCTTTGTCGACGGCACCGATCTGTCCGCTTGGGAGGCCGCAATCCGGCCCGACACACGCGCCGTCTTTTTCGAATCCATCTCTAATCCTACGCTGCAGGTCGTTGATATCACATCGGTTTCCGAGCTGGCCCATGCCCAAGGCGCGCTGGTCGTGATCGACAATGTCTTTGCCACGCCGGTCTGGTCCAACGCCTTTGACCAGGGGGCTGACGTGGTAATTTATTCGGCGACCAAACACATCGACGGCCAGGGCCGGACGCTGGGCGGCGTGATCCTCGGCAGCACGGAATTCATCCGCAAAACCGTGGAACCTTATATGAAACACACCGGCGGCTCCATGAGCCCCTTCACCGCCTGGGTGATGCTCAAAGGGTTGGAGACGATGGATCTGCGGGTGCGGGCCCAGACCGCCACGGCCACCGCCATCGCCGCGGCGCTGGCCGAGCATCCCAAGCTGACACAGCTGATCTATCCCGGTCATGCCAGCCATCCGCAGCATGCGTTGGTCAAGGCACAGATGGGGCAGGGCGGCACGGTCCTGTCGCTGGACATCGCAGGCGGCAAGGAGGCGGCCTTCCGGTTTCTCAATACAGTGCGGATCGGTCTGATCTCCAACAATCTCGGCGATGCCAAGACCATCCTGACCCATCCGGCAACGACCACCCACCAGCGGTTACCACAGGATCAGAAGGATGCGCTTGGCATCACCGATGGCTTGGTGCGGATCAGCGTGGGCATCGAGGATACCGATGATTTGGTGGCGGATCTCGGCCAGGCGCTGGCGGCTGTTTGACGCCGCCTGCGCCGCTTGCCGCGCGGCATTGTACGAAAAGGTGATCCTTTTCCGACGGCTAACCGTAAACTTCTTGTTAGTGGTCACTGCTGGGTTCTGTCCTATCTACTGACCAGACGTCGTCAAAAGGGACATAGAGATGAACATCCACACACCCGTACTTGATAGCACGCCGGACCGCGCCCAGGCCGAAGAAGCACTTTGCGTTCTGCGCGATTGGGTGAAGGATGCGACCCCCACAGAGATACTGGAGCTTGATCCTGCGGTTGCCCGGCTCATCCCCGGCGGTGCGCTGGCGGACTATCCTGCCTTCTCGCGTGCATATCCCGACGATTTCGCCACCGACGAGGGTTACAAATCGACCCTCCCCGATCTTCAGAACGGACCGGCAAGCCTGATCCGCGGTGCCCAGCAGCAGATCCAGCATGTCGGGATCTCGAACTTTCGCCTGCCCATCCGGTTCCAGACCCGTGACAACGGTGATGTGACGCTGGAGACGTCGGTGACCGGCTCCGTCAGCCTGGAGGCGGACAAGAAGGGCATCAACATGTCCCGGATCATGCGGTCTTTTTACAAGCATGCCGAAGAAACCTTCAGCTTCGGTGTGATCGAGGCGGCGCTGGACGACTACATCACCGATCTGGAAAGCTTCGATGCCCGCATCCAGATGCGCTTCAGTTTCCCCATGAAGGTCGAGAGCCTGCGCTCCGGTCTGTCGGGGTATCAGTACTATGACATCGCGTTGGAACTGGTGGAAAAGGGAGGCGTGCGCAAGAAGATCATGCACCTGGACTACGTGTATTCCTCAACCTGCCCCTGCTCGCTGGAACTGTCGGAGCATGCGCGCGCGACGCGCGGGCAATTGGCCACGCCGCATTCGCAGCGCTCGGTCGCCCGCGTGTCCATCGAGATCGACGGCGATGCGGGATGTCTTTGGTTCGAGGACCTGATCGACGCCTGTCGGCGCGCGGTGCCGACGGAAACCCAAGTGATGGTCAAACGCGAGGACGAGCAGGCATTCGCAGAGTTGAACGCCGCTAATCCGATCTTCGTGGAAGATGCCGCGCGGCTCTTCTGCGCCGAGCTTCAGGCCGACGTGCGTGTCGGCGATTTTCGCGTGGTGGCCAGCCATCAGGAAAGCCTCCACAGCCACGATGCCATCAGCGTTCTGGTCGAAGGAGAAACCTTCGCCGCCGAGAGCCTTGATCCGCGCATGTTCGATACGCTTTTCCACACCGGCTGAGATCCTTTGTTAAGATCGGGTAAACGGGCGTGTCTCTGACGCGCCCGTTTTCATGCTGCAGCGCCGCATTTTCGGGGTAGCGGCTATGCAGAAGTTGCAATTCTCATTCGTAGCCCGAGGGACTATGTTCGGCGCATGGGAGGGGGCCTTAATAATATGCAAGGATCTCCAATGGCTTATCAAACCTCGAGCACACATCACAACGCTGGCAGCGTCTTTCACGGCTTTCTGGCTGGCCTGCGCGGCTTTCTGTCGTCGGTTGGCACCGCGCTGATCGTTTCCAGCTCTTACAACGCACGCGCGGAACGTGTTCAGGCGCTGCAGGCGAAGACGGACGAAGAACTCGCAGCGCTGAACATCAAGCGTGACGAGATTGTGCACCACGTTTTCCGTGATCTCTACTACGTTTAAGGTGCGCTGATACCGCCACCGCTTGACACCAGCACGGCCCGCGGCCAACCCTGCGGCCATGTTGGATCTGCGCCCCGTTGGATATGTCATCGGCCTGCTGGTGGCTGTGCTGGGCGCCACAATGCTGCTGCCCATGCTGATCGACATCGCCGAAGGTCGCGGCCACTGGCCGGTGTTCCTGCAATCGGCAATCCTCACGATCCTTGGGGGCAGCATGATCGCCCTGTCCTGCGCCAACGGCGTCAAGGAAGGGCTGACGATCCAGCAGACCTTTTTGCTGACCACCAGCGTTTGGGTGGCACTGCCGCTCTTCGGTGCGCTGCCCTTCATCCTCGGTGCGACCGAGGCCCGGGTGGTGGATGCGTTTTTTGAGGCGATGTCGGGGCTGACCACCACCGGCTCCACCGTGTTGTCGGGCCTGGATGCGCTGCCAAAAGGCATCCTGCTGTGGCGCGGAATTTTGCAGTGGCTGGGTGGCATCGGGATCATCGTGGTCGCCATGGTGTTCTTGCCCGAGTTGCGTGTGGGTGGCATGCAGATCTTCAAATCCGAAGCCTTCGATACCATGGGTAAGATCCTGCCGCGCGCGGGGCAGATCGCCAGCCAGATCTCCAGCATCTATCTGGGTCTGACGATGATCTGCGCGCTGACCTATTTCACACTGGGCATGAATGCCTTTGACGCCACGGTCCACGCGCTGACGACCATCTCGACGGGCGGGTTCGCCAATTACGATGCCTCCTTCAGCGTCTTTCCGGGGGTGATGGAATACGCCGCGACCCTGTTCATCATTCTGTCGGCTTTGCCTTTTGTTCGCTATGTGCAGTTGATCAACGGACAGGCCCGGCCGTTGTGGCGCGACAGCCAGGTTCGGGTCTTCTTGCTGCTAATCGCCGTTCTGGTACTGGTGATGGCCGGGATCCTGACACAGGGTGATGCCTACACTGGCGAGGAAGCCCTGCGCAAAGCGCTCTTCAACGTGGCATCGATCATCTCGGGGACCGGCTACGCCTCTGCTGACTACATGAGCTGGGGCCCGGTTCTGATTTCGATGTTCTTTTTCATCGGATTGATCGGCGGCTGCGCGGGATCCACCGCCTGCTCGATCAAGATATTCCGCTACCAGCTGCTGTTCGCGTCAATCAAGATGCAACTGCGGCGCATCCGTTCTCCCAATGGTGTCTTCGTGGTGCGCTATGACAAGCGCCCTGTGGGGGAGGATGTGCTGAGTTCGGTGATCTCGTTTTTCATGTTCTTCATTGTGACCTTGGGCCTTTTTGCGGTCGCCCTCAGCCTGACGGGGCTCGATTTGATCACGTCGCTGTCGGGGGCGGCGACGGCGCTGTCGAACGTCGGTCCGGGGCTTGGGCCAGAGATTGGCCCGGCCAGTAACTTCGCCGGTCTCAACGACACCGCCAAATGGCTTTTGAGCCTCGCTATGCTGTTGGGGCGGCTGGAGCTGCTGGCAGTCTACGCGATACTCACGGTGAGTTTCTGGAGAGACTAGGGTGTGACGACCGCCTAGTGCGCAACCTTCGCACAGGCTGAAAGCCCGGCGAAGAGGCGGAAGGGGTCACAGACTGGCGGGCAGATATCGACGCCGAGCGGCTGGGGATGCTGCCCGTTTGACATACGGTAAGGGAGGCTATCCCAGCTGGATATTGAGCCGTTGACCCATCGCAGAGCCCCTTTTGCCGACTTGGCGGAGGTGGGAGTCCCCGCGAATTGCGCCACTCATTTGGATGTTTTCAATGGTGCCGAAGAATTGGGTAGCCGCACCTACGGGCACCTCTGGTGGCCAGACGGAGCCAAGGGTCTCCTCAACCGTGTGGTCCACCGCCGTGGTCTCCGAGCGATCAGGACCGTATCCTGTCCCGGGCGGGCTGGCGCCCGGCGAACAGTGCGATGGCACGGATCTGGTTGCGGTCGGGCAGCGCCTGAGCAGCAATCACATCCAGATGTCCGCAGACAGCTTATGCTGTCTACCGACCCAAAGACGGAGGTGTGATCTACTGGTAGTCGGAGTACGCGCGCTGGATCAACCGGCGGGCGCAGCCCTCATGGGCGGTATTCACAATGAGGTACCACACAGTCTCACCGGGGCGCCCGGCGCGGGAATACTCGCAATTGTCCGCGGTGCGCCACCATTGGCCCTTGTAGTTGGCGGGGGGCAGCATGGGGGCGCTGTGTTCCACAAGTTTGAGCGCGCTCTTTCCCGGCTTGGCGGTTTGGGCCGCCGCAGGCAGCGCAAGCGTGGCGGTAAGAAGTACCGCGGCTGCATATCTCACCATTTCAATCACTCCGTACCAACAGATCCTGGGTTTCGCATAGCCCACAGGATGGCGGCCGGAGGTTAATTGCGCGCAAAGACGACCCCGGTCAGGGGCGGTCGTTTACAGCGGATTTGAGACGATTTTGTCTCTATTCCCAACAGCTGACCAGAACGGTCATGTTGCGGGCGCGGGTGGCGATGTCTTCGGGGTCGAGCGCTTGCCCGCCGCTGGCGCTTGCTGCGCTCAGCCCTGCCTGTTGTAGCGTCCGGGCAATGGCGGGACCAGCCCGGGCGAAACGCACATCGGGCGGAAGGCCGCGGTCACCCTCCCGCAGGGGCAGCAGCATGCCCAGCACATGGCCGCTGGTGTCAAAGACCGGACCGCCCGCATCACCTGGCAACGTGTTGAGGCTGAGGCGTTTCAGGTCGGGCTCACCACCGAGACCGCCGATGTCCGAGAGGGTGCCAAAGGTGATGGTGGCCGCGTTCAGCACGCCTTCGTAAGAATAGCCTGCCGCCGCCACGTCAGCTTTCAATCGCGGGGGCGCGGGGCTGAAACGCGCCACTTCGGGCGGGGCCAACCGGTCCGAAGGCTGCAGTACCGCCACGCCCAGATCACTGTCGAGCGCGCTGATCTCTGCAGGGTAGGTGTCGTCCAGAGTGATCAGCGAACAGCTTTGCACGGCATCTGCCGTCGTGACCACCGCGCCTTGTGCGTCTACATAAAACCCCGAACGCGACAGTTTTGGCTGCCGGATTTGCAAGCCCGCGAGCAGATCAACGCCTTGATCCGACCGTGTGCCTGTCGCCGGATCCAGCACGCCGGGCAAGCGGGTAAAACTTGCCTGCATCTGTGAGATCAACCGCTCGCGCTGGGCGTCATCGCCTGCGGGCCAGACCAGCGTAAAGCCCTTGAGCGCGCCGTCTTCCAGACTGACGCGGGTCTCGCTGACGATCTCGTCGTTGCGACCGATCAGCGAAAAGCTGTTTCGATCCAGAGTGCGCGCACCCTGCAGAGGCACGATTTCAAGCGTCTGCATGACCTCATAGAGGCTGGCCAGCGTGTCCCGCCCGCCGGGTTGGCTGATCAGCAGGACCTGCGCCGGACCATCATCCGTCGCGTTGTACTGCGCAAAAGGCGGCTCGTAGCGATCAAAGGAAACCTGCGCTGTGGGCAGGTCGATCTGGATGCCTGCCGCACTGTCGGTGACGCGGCGCAGGTCCAGACCTTCGAGTACCGCATTGTACTGGCCCAGAAGCTCGGCCCGCTGCGCTGTGGTCAGCACGCCCGTTTCCGTGTGCCCGTTGGCCTGCTGCCAGGCGGTCATGGCGGCGCGGGTCCCGCGACCGAAGGCGCCATCGATGCTGGCGTTGTAGAAACCGGCCCATTCCAGTGCGATCTGCAGGCCGCGCCGCTCTGCGGCGGTCAGGGCACGCTCGCCGCGCCGCGCCTCGGAGAGTGTCTCTGGTGGAAGGGCGGGCTGTTCTGCGGGGTCTGCGGCCACGACCGGTGCCGCTGGCGGGCTTTGCTCTGAGGCGTCCAGTTCCGCCGCATCCGCTGCGGGTGTCTGCGGTTCGGTCGCCTCCGCCGCGGGCTGGGGCGCCTGCGCTGCGGTCAGACTGCCCCGGCCCGTCAGATCCGCGCCCAGCGGAAAGAACTGCTGCCGCAGCAGTGCTGTCTCGGTGATGTAGCTGTCGCGCGGGATCAGCCGATCGGCCAGATAGGTGCTGAGAACCTGATCTGCATCACCCGGCGTATAGGGCCCCAGCACGATGCCGTACCAGCCGCCCCCCAGGGAAAATCCGTTCACATCCGCCAGCGCCCGCGCGTAGTCCTGCGCCCGGCTGATCCCGTCCTGCAGGTTGGGCTGTGCCTCGATCTGGATCCAGACGACCTCGCCCTCGGACTGCGCCCGCACCCCCTGAGCCGTACTGACAAAAACCGCCAGACACACCATCATTACCCGAAACATCTACCTGCCCATCCTGCGCCGTCAAAATTTCGACGCAATTAATCAGGAAATGCGGTGCTTTACCATAAGCCATCGCGCTAAATTATCACCGCGGGCGCGATTGACGCCTCTGGCGCGGCGACGTAGGTAACGGGCTCAAATCCAGCCCGAGGCTCTTTGCCCATGTCCCACCTTCCCGATGCGCCCCGCTCCTTTCAGGAGATCATCCTGCGTCTGCAGACCTATTGGGCGGGCAAGGGGTGTGCCATCCTCCAGCCCTATGACATGGAGGTAGGCGCGGGCACCTTTCACCCCGCCACGACGCTGCGCAGTCTGGGGACGAAACCTTGGGCCGCGGCTTACGTGCAGCCCTCGCGCCGCCCCACGGACGGGCGCTATGGCGAGAACCCCAACCGGCTGCAGCACTACTACCAGTATCAGGTGCTCATCAAACCCAGCCCGCCCGACCTGCAGGAGCTCTACCTCGGCTCGCTGGAGGCCATCGGCGTGGACATGGCGCTGCACGACATCCGCTTTGTGGAGGACGATTGGGAGAGCCCGACGCTGGGCGCCTGGGGGCTCGGCTGGGAGGTGTGGTGCGATGGCATGGAAGTCAGCCAGTTCACTTATTTTCAGCAGGTCGGCGGGCACGACTGTCATCCTGTTTCGGGCGAACTGACCTACGGGTTGGAGCGGCTTGCGATGTATATTCTGGGCGTCGATCATGTGATGGACATGCCCTTCAACGATCCGCAAACGGACATCGCTCTCAGCTACGGCGACATCTTCAAGCAGACGGAGGAGGAATACGCGCGCTGGAACTTCGACAATGCCAACACCGAGGTGCTGCTGCGCCAGTTCGAGGAGGCGGAGGCCCATTGCCGCACGCTGCTGGATCAGCCGGCGGAGGACCCCAAGACCGGTAAGCGCATCGTCATGGCGCATCCCGCTTATGACCAATGCATCAAGGCCAGCCACATCTTCAACCTGCTGGACGCACGCGGCGTCATCTCCGTGACCGAAAGGCAGGCCTATATCGGGCGGGTGCGCGCGCTCGCCAAGCTCTGTGCGGATGCCTTCGTACAGACCAGCGCCGGGGGCTGGCGCCCCGAGGATGCAGCGTGACCGGCAAGATCGCGGCGCTGGCCATCCTGATCTCTGCGATCGCTGCAGGTGTATCGCTCTATTATCTGCAGATCTATGGGTTCTACGAAGAGGCCACCGCGGAGCTTACCGAGGTGCGGCTTGTCTCGCTCAACACGGATACGCCCGAGCCGATCAGCGCGCGGGCCATCCAGGCCATTGATGCGGAAAGCTCGCCGATCCGCTTTCGCGCGTGTTTCGAGACCGATGCCAGTCTGCCGATGCTGACGGAGACCTACGTGGCCCCGGCCCGCGCCACCCCGCGCAACGCGCCGCCGTGGTTTGACTGCTTTGACGCGGCGGACATCGCCGCAGAGATCGCCGCGGGCACAGCCTTGCCGTTTCTGGGCCAGAAGAACGTAAAATTCGGCGTGGACCGCATCGTGGTAATCACCGACGACGGGCGCGGTTACATCTGGCATGAGCTGAATGACTGCGGCGAAAAAGCCTATGACGGAACGATTGTGGGCGAAGAATGCCCGGGACGGGAGGGCAGCTGATGCCTGATTTGCTGATTGAGCTCTTCTCCGAAGAGATCCCTGCGCGCATGCAGCGCCGGGCCGCCGAGGATCTGCGCAAGCTGGTGACAGACGGGCTGGTCGAGGCGGGGCTGACCTATGCCTCTGCCGCGGGTTTTGCGACACCGCGGCGCCTGACCCTGACCGTCGAGGGGCTGCTGGCGGAAAGCCCTGCCACCGTGGAAGAGCGCAAGGGTCCGCGGGCCGACGCGCCGGAGAAAGCCATCGCCGGGTTCCTGCGCAGCACGGGCCTGTCCGCGGATGATCTGGAAACGCGCGAGACGCCCAAGGGTCCCGTGCTCTTTGCGCGCATCGAAAAGGCCGGGCGGCCTGCGGCAGAGATCATCTCGGATGTGCTGGGTGGGACGATCCGGAATTTTCCGTGGCCCACGTCCATGCGGTGGGGCAGTGGTACGCTCCGCTGGGTGCGGCCCCTGCAGAGCATTCTGTGCATTCTCACCGACGAGGCGGGGCATACGGTCGTGCCGCTGGAGGTCGAGGGGATCGCCGCGGGCGACCGCACCGCGGGTCACCGGTTCATGGCGCCCGCAAGCTTTGCCGTGTCGGGCTTTGACGACTATGCCGCCAAGCTGAAACGCGCCTTTGTCGTGCTGGACGCCGACGAGCGGGCGGAGGCGATCTGGCATGACGCCACCAACATGGCCTTTGCCAATGGGCTGGAGGTTGTCGAGGACAAGGGCCTTCTGGCGGAGGTCGCGGGGCTGGTTGAATGGCCGGTGGTGCTGATGGGCCGGATCGGGGAGGATTTTCTGGATCTGCCGCCGGAGGTGCTGCAGACCTCCATGAAAGAGCACCAGAAGTTCTTTTCCGTCCGCAACCCCAAAACGGGCCGCATCGAACGCTTCATCACCGTGGCCAACCGCGAGACGGCGGACAATGGCGTGACTATTCTGGCCGGCAACGAAAAAGTGCTGTCGGCGCGGCTGGCGGATGCGAAATTCTTCTGGGAGAACGATCTGCGCGTGGCCAAGGCGGGGATGCAGCCCTGGCTGGAGCAACTGAAGAACGTGACCTTCCACGCGAAGCTCGGCACCCAGGCCGATCTGGTCGGGCGCGTGGCGACGTTGTCGCGTAAAATCGCTATTCTGGTGAAGGCCGACCCTCATCTGGCCGAAGAGGCGGCTATACATGCCAAGGCCGACTTGTCGTCCGAGATGGTCTATGAATTCCCAGAGCTTCAAGGCCTCATGGGTCGTTACTACCTCGAAGCCGCCGACAGAGCGCCAGAAGTCGCGGCTGCGGCTGAAGAGCATTATGCACCTCTTGGCCCATCTGATGATGTGCCTACCGCGCCGGTGTCCATTGCCGTGGCGCTGGCCGAGAAGATGGATAAGCTAACGGGCTTTTGGGCGATTGACGAGAAACCGACGGGTAGCAAAGATCCCTACGCGCTGCGGCGGGCTGCACTTGGGATTATCCGAACCATACTTGAGAACGATCTATCAGTGTCTTTCATCGAGATGGCTTTCCTCAGCTACGCAATTTTACTTGGTAGAGCAACTGGGTACAGAGCCGCTGCCGATGCAGCGGAGATGCTGAACGCGGCGAAAGTAATTGGCGACAAGCAGCTCATCGAGCGAATGGAAGCTATCAATCGCAGTCTTCCAGAGGACTATATTGAGCAATCAGAAGAAGCTTCTCTGCAATTTACTAAGAAAAAAGTCGAGGCGCTAGGCTCCTTCCTCCACGATCGCCTCAAGGTCTACCTCCGCGACCAAGGCATTCGCCATGACATCATCGACGCTTGCATCGCCATGGAGGGCAACGACGATCTGACCCTGCTGGTGAAACGCGCGCGGGCTTTGTCGGAGACGCTTCAAACCGACGATGGGGAAAACCTCATCCAGGCTTTCAAACGCGCCAACAATATTCTTGCCCAAGCGCAGGAGGCGGATGGCGTTGAGTATTCCTTTGGTGCCGATCCTAAGTTCGCCGAGACGGAGGAGGAGCGGGCGCTCTTTGCCGCGCTCGACCGGGCGGAGGCGGAGATTGCGCCCGCGATGAAGGCGGAGGATTTCGCCACTGCGATGACGGCGATGGCAAGCTTGCGTGCGCCGGTCGATGCGTTCTTTACCGCCGTGCAGGTCAACGCAGAGAATGCGACCGTCCGGCGGAACCGGCTCAACCTGCTCAACCGGATCACCACGCTGTGCGGTTCCGTCGCCGATCTCACCCGTATCGACGGCTAACGGCCCCGAAGCGATACGAATTCCTACTCTTTACCTGAGACAAACCGCTTAGATCAAAGCACCCGCGCAACAGGCCCTTTTGCGCCGCGCCGTTCCGCCCACGTCAAACCGAAGGTTTGCTTGCAGCAAAACGGGCGGCGCGATTGCGCCACCCCTCGGAACGGCGCTTCAGCGGAACGGTCAGATATCTCTGGTCTGGGGCTAGTCGCGCAAAGCCTTGCTTGCAGAGTGTTAATCCCTATGCTGCGGCCCAACAGCAAAGGTGCCGCAGTGCAGAATAACCCCCAGATCACACTCGTTACCCCCACGTCTCCCATCGCGACAGAGACCCACGGCGGCCGGGCCAAATGCCTGCAACGGCTCGTCCGGCTGGACCTGCCGGTGCCGCGGACGGTGGCGCTGTCCTTTGAGGCGGTGGGCCGCATCGCCCGCGGTGAACTGCCGGACATTCCCGCCATCTTGTCGCAGTTTCCCGAGGGCGCGCTGCTGTGTGTGCGGCCCTCGTCGGAGGATCCGGACTGGGGCGGGCCGGGGGCTGTGCTCAACATCGGGATGACGCCGGAGCGGCTCACCAAGCTGGAGACCCAGCTGGGCACCGCGGCAGCACAGGCGATATACACCCGCTTTGTGCAGAACTATGCGCTGGATGTGGCCCGGCTGGACCCGGATGTCTTCGAGGATGTGCCCTCAGATGGCCGGGCCGCCCTGACCGAGACCCTGCGCGCCTATGAGGCAGATCTGGAAGAGCCCTTTCCCACCGATCCCTCGCAGCAACTGGCCGCCGTGCTCAAATCCATGGCGCGCGCGTGGGAGGGCACCTCCGCCCGACTGCTGCGGCAGGCCAAGGGCGCACCTGCGGACGCGGGTCTGGGCCTCGTGGTGCAGGAGATGGCTTTGGGCCTGGGCGAGGGGCAATGCGGATCGGGGGTCCTGCAACTGGTGGATGGCGACACCGGTCTGCCGCAGGTCACCGGGCGGTATCTCAGCCAGAGCCAGGGGCGCGACGCGCTCGACCGCGATGCGGCGGCCCTCTACCTCAGCCGGGATCCCCGCGGGCCGTCGCTGGAGGAACTGGCGCCCGAGGCTTTCGAGACACTGAAGACCTACGCCGCCCAGATGCGGCAGCGCTTGCGCGAGGAAATGCAGATCGAATTCGTGATCGAGAACGGTCAGCTCTTTATCCTTGACGGTGTGCGGGTCACCCGCTCCAGCCGTGCGGCATTGCGCATCGCGGTGGATCTGGCGGAGGACGGCGTCATTTCCCGATCGGATGCGCTGATGCGCATCGAGCCGCGCACCGTATCGGAGCTATTGCACCGGCAGATCAGCCCGCATGCCAAACGGGATGTCATCGGGCGAGGTATCGCGGCAAGCCCGGGCGCGGCCACGGGGCGGATCGTTTTTACCGCCTCCGAAGCGCAGGCCAGTGCGGCGCGCGAAGAACCCTGCATCCTCGTGCGGCGCGAAACCTCGCCCGAGGACATCCGCGGCATGCATGCGGCCCAGGGCGTGCTGACCGAGCGCGGCGGTATCACCAGCCACGCCGCGGTGATCGGGCGTGGCATCGGCCTTCCTTGCGTGGTCGGCGCCTCCAACATGCGGTTCAATCGCGGCAAAAAGCAGCTGGTCACCCAGGACGGTCGGGTGTTCGCGGCGGGGGAAGTGATCACGGTTGACGGGTCCAGTGGTGAGGTGCTTGCAGGCGCGCCCGAGATGCAGGAGGCCGCCCTCGACGCGGCGTTTCAGACGTTGATGGACTGGGCGGCAGCGGTCTGCGATATCGGGATCCGTGCCAATGCCGACACGCCCGCCGACGCGCGCACGGCGCGGAATTTCAACGCGCAGGGCATTGGTCTGTGCCGCACGGAACACATGTTTTTTGAGCCGGGCAGGCTAACGGTCATGCGCGAGATGATCTTTGCCGAAACCTCCGAGGATCGCCGCGCGGTGCTTGAGCGATTGCTGCCCATGCAGCGTGATGACTTTACGCAGCTCTTTCGGATCATGGAGGGCGATCCTGTCTCCATCCGGCTGTTCGATCCGCCCCTGCACGAGTTTTTGCCGACCGATCGGGCCGGTCAGCAAGAGCTTGCCGAGGCGCTGGATCTCCCCCTGTCGCGCGTGACCCGGCGGATCGAGGCAATGTCGGAATATAACCCCATGCTTGGCCTGCGCGGCGTGCGCCTCGGCGTCACGGTGCCCGAGATCTACGAAATGCAGGCCCGCGCGATCTTCGAGGCAACCATCGCAGCGAGCACCGAAGGTGTGCCCATTGTGCCCGAGATCATGATCCCGCTGGTGTCTGCCCGGCGGGAGGTGGAACTGGTCAAGACGGCCATTGATGCGGTCGCCGCCGCGGTACGGACAGAGATCAGCGGCGATTTCGACTACCGGCTCGGGGTCATGGTCGAGACGCCCCGCGCCGCGCTGCGGGCCGCGGAGATTGCCCCTTATTGCGCTTTCCTGAGTTTCGGGACGAACGACCTGACGCAGATGGCCTACGGGCTGTCACGGGATGATGCGGGCAGGTTCATGTCGGCTTACGTCCAGCAGGGGGTCTTTCCGGAGGATCCGTTTCACGTGCTGGATACCGATGGCGTGGGCGAGTTGATCAAGCTGGGCGCAGAGCGTGGCAGGCACGCCCAGCCGGATGTAACGCTGTCAATTTGCGGAGAGCACGGAGGCAATCCCGAATCGATTTCCTTCGCTCGGGATGCTGGATTCGACTATGTGTCGTGCTCTCCCTTCCGGGTGCCGGTGGCGCGTATAGCCGCAGCCCAGCTTGCCGTAAAATCAACATATTGTATTGAGGGATAAAATTTTATCTATATTTGGTTCAATCCCTCCGTTTTGCGTGAGCGATTCACTGCCGACATTAACCAAGCTTCCCTTCGTAAACTTTACGTCAACCAACATTCCACGTTAGACGGCCCTCACCAAGCTGCCTTTGGGGGATGTTATTGTGAGAATTTATCGTAAGGCGACAGCGTCGCTGGCCGTTGGGCTGTTTTTAGGCTTTTTCGGGGCAACCACCGGGTTTGCCAACCAAATTGCCGACACCGTGATAGATGCGGACGATCTGAAGTCCGTGACCGTGCGCCGTATGGTGGATACGGTCCTGCCCGCGCGCCATGAGATCAAACCCCAAAAGGTCGAATTTTCGAAAAAGTGGCTGGATGCCCAGCCCGATCCTCAGGGCGGGCCCGAGTTGCAATGTCTGGCCGAGGCACTTTACTTCGAGGCGCGCGGAGAGACGGTCAAAGGTCAATTCGCCGTGGCCGAGGTTATTCTCAACCGGGTCGATTCCGAACGTTTTCCGGGTTCTGCCTGTGGCGTGATCAATCAGGGCACCGGCAAGAAGTACCAGTGCCAGTTCACTTACACCTGCGATGGATACAAAGAGGTGATCGCTGAACCGCGTGCCTATGCGCGTGTGGCAAAGGTGGCGCGTGCGGCGCTCGACGGTCGTCCTCCGGAGCTGACAGAGGGGGCCACGCATTATCACACCACTGCGGTGAACCCACGCTGGAGCAAGGTCTACACCAAGACTGCTGCAATCGGGGATCACATCTTTTATCGTCACACCTGGCGCACGGCCAGCAACTGATCATTTCAGGTCTTGGCCTGATAGCATTC
The DNA here is from genome assembly GCF_947496515.1 of uncultured Roseobacter sp. GTDB lineage: Bacteria > Pseudomonadota > Alphaproteobacteria > Rhodobacterales > Rhodobacteraceae > Roseobacter. The sequence goes on from NZ_CANMDB010000018.1 coordinate 19,193, forward strand.
AGCCTGCTAAGGGGCGGTCATCCACGGGGCGACCGCCCTTTCCTGTTGAAAAGGGCCCGGCCATGAGTTCCGAGATCACGCTCGCTTTCGCGCATCCGTCCGAGAGGGCGGAGGCCACGGCACCCGATGGCCCGCTGGACCGGATCTCCGTGCGCGATCACGTGGTGGAGGTTGAAATCGGCGCCTTTCAGGCCGAGCGTGGTGTGACGCAGCGGATTTGCTTCAACATCGTAGTTGAAGTGCAGCCGCTGACCGGGCCCATCGACGACGATGTCGACCGGATCCTCAGCTATGATCGGGTGACCGAGGCCATTACCTTTGAGCTGTCGGCAGAACGGCTCAATCTGCTGGAGACGCTGGCGGAGCGCATTGCGGAGCGGATCCTGTTGGAACCGCAGGCCGTGCGCGCTTTTGTTCGGATCGAAAAGATCGACCGCGGCCCCGGTGCTCTGGGGGTGGAGATCGTGCGCGCGCGGCAGCCCAGCGTCGAGATCCGGGCTGAGGAAGGTCCGGCACCGCAGCCTGACCTGATCTATCTGAGCAATGGGGCCATTGCCTCACCACATCTGATCGGCTGGATCGATCAGATTGAAGCGCGCGGCAGACCGCTCATCTTCTGTGTCGGTCCTGCGGAAGTTCCGGCACCGCAGACGGGACATAAAATGGCACAACGCCGGATCGACCTGTTGAGCATCGAGCAGAATGCCTGGGTGCTGGCCTCCAAGGACGACCGCTGCGTGGTGGTGGAGACCCGGACGGAGCTGGACTGGGCCATGAAGAACGGCCAGACCTGTGTCTGGGCACCGTCCAAGATCGTGCTGGATGCGGTGGATGGTCCGTCTGCCCAGCCGCGCGATGCGGTGGCGCTGGCCGCGTGGTTCGCCGCCACATTTGACGCACCAGAGTTGACCGTGATCGGTGCCGATCTGCCTGCATCTGCGCCGGTGGTCCTGAAGGCGGTGCCGGTGGATCAAGCGCAGGTCTGAGCGGTGACAGACTATCTGCGCCCCATCGTCCAGACGGATCCCGCGCGGCCCGCCGCGGCCCTGTCGCTCGCGGGGGGCTGGGGTTGGTTCACGCACGTGGAGCGGCTGTCGCGCCACGCTGCTTCTCAGATAGTGCCCGCAGATCAGATTGCACCTGAGCGGTTGGCGCCTTTGACGGCATCCCGCGCAGCGATCGCAGGCATGCAGATGGACAGACCTCGCGTGATGGGCATTCTCAATACCACGCCCGACAGTTTCTCCGATGGCGGGCGGCACATGGGCGCCGAAGCGGCCCTTGCGGCGGCGCGCGGCATGGCTCTGGCGGATATCATCGACATCGGGGGCGAATCGACCCGGCCCGGCGCTGCAACCGTCTCGGAGGAGGAGGAGATTGCCCGCACCGCGCCGGTGATCAAGGCGCTGCGCGCGGGCGGGATCATGGCGCCTTTCTCAATTGATACGCGTAAGGCCGCCGTCGCCGAGGCCGCCCTGCAGTCGGGCGCGGGGCTGGTGAACGATGTCTCCGGCTTTACTTTTGACGATGCTCTGGCGCCGCTTTGTGCCGCGCGCGGCATACCGGTCTGCGTGATGCACGCACAGGGCGATCCGGCCACAATGCAGCAGGATCCGACATATGATAACGTCCTGCTCGATGTCTATGACTTCCTCGACGGTCAGATCGCGCGGCTGGAGGCACAGGGCATCGCGCGCGACCGCATCATTGCCGATCCTGGCATCGGCTTTGGCAAGACCCTTCAGCACAACCTGACCCTTTTATCGCGGCTTTCGCTGTTTCACGGCTTGGGCGTGCCAATCCTGCTGGGCGCCTCGCGCAAAGGGTTCATCGGCACCCTCAGCGGGGTGGAGCGGGCCGACCAGCGGATGCCGGGCTCGCTGGCCGTGGCGCTCGCGGCGCTGAAACACGGGACACAAATCGTGCGCGTCCATGATGTGCCGGAGACCGCTCAGGCCATTGCGCTCTGGCGCGCTGCCGTGGCAGGTACGCGGGATGGATAAACTCTTTGGAACTGACGGGGTGCGCGGTACCGCCAACACGCACCCCATGACAGCCGAGATGGCGCTGCGCATCGGTGCTGCCGTGGGCCAGTATTTCAGCCGCGATGGCTCCAGCGTTCACCGGGTGGTCATTGGCAAGGACACGCGGCTGTCGGGCTATATGTTCGAGAACGCGCTGACCGCGGGGCTGACCTCCACCGGCATGAATGTGCTGCTGCTGGGGCCTGTGCCCACACCTGCGGTGGGGCTGCTGACGCGATCCATGCGCGCCGATCTCGGCGTGATGATCTCCGCCAGCCACAACCCCGCGGCGGACAATGGCATCAAGTTCTTCGGGCCGGACGGGTTCAAGCTCTCCGACCAGATGGAAGCGGACATCGAGGCGCTGATGGCGCAGGGCGTCCCGCTGGCGGCCTCGAACCGGATCGGACGGGCCAAGCGGATCGACGATGGGCGCTTTCGCTATATCGAACGGGTGAAATCCTCCTTTCCGCGGCAGCAGGCCCTCGACGGGCTCAAGGTGGTCATAGATTGCGCGAACGGTGCCGCCCACCGCGTTGCCCCCGAGGCGCTGTGGGAGTTGGGTGCGACCGTGATCCCCGTGGGCGTGTCCCCCAACGGGCACAACATCAATGACAACTGCGGCTCTACCCACCCGGAACAGGCAGCGGAGGTCGTCCGGCGCGAGGGCGCGGATGTGGGCATCTGCCTTGACGGCGATGCGGACCGGCTGATCCTGCTGGATGAGACCGGCAAGGTGGGCGACGGCGATCAGTTCATGGCGCTGATGGCGCATCGCTGGGCGCAGGAAGGGCGGCTGGCGCAAAAGGCGCTGGTGGCCACGGTCATGTCCAACCTGGGGTTGGAGCAGTTTCTCCAAGGCAAGGGATTACGGCTGGAACGCACGGCGGTTGGGGATCGCTATGTGGTCGAGCGCATGCGCGCGGGTGGCTTTAACCTGGGCGGTGAGCAATCCGGTCATATCGTCATGTCGGATCACGCAACCACCGGCGACGGGCTGATGGCCGGGCTGCAGTTCCTGGCGGAAATGATCCGCTCCGGCAAACCGGCGAGCGCCTTGCTCAACAGCTTTGATCCGGTGCCGCAACTGCTCAAGAACGTCCGCTTTGCCACCGGTCAGGCTCCGCTGGAGGCCGCAGAGGTCAAGAGCGCGATCGCACAGGCGGAGGCGGATCTGGCGGGCAAGGGGCGGCTGCTCATCCGGAAATCGGGGACGGAACCGCTCGTCCGGGTGATGGCGGAGCATGAGGATGCCAGCCTCATGACACGCGCTGTCGATAGCGTGGTTGAGGCAGTGGCGGACGCGGTCTCGACGGGCTAGCGTCGCCGAAACAAGCGGCTGAACGCACCGTACTGGCTGAGGCCCACACCGGTCAGGATCAGCGTCATCGCCAGCAGCAGCGAGGCGGGCAGGGGCTCGCCCAGCACCATCGCGCCGAGGATCACCGACCACGCGGGCACCTGATAGTTCGTGAGCGACATAAACACAGGCCCCGCGCTGCGCACCACCATCACCCGCAGCAGGCTGGCCGCGGCAGTGGGGATCAGCCCCAATAGCGCGACCACCATTACCGTTGTCGGATCCAGCAGCGGCGGCGCCCCCTCCACGATCAGCGCCAGCGGCAGGATCAGGACCGCACCGATCAGCATCAGCAGTGTTGTCAGCCCGATGGGGTCTACCGGGGGCAGTCGCCGCATCAGGATCGACGAGGTGCCGTAGCAGGCCGCAGCCCCCAGACAGGCCGCGCGCCCCGCAGGCTCCATCGCAGCACCCGTCGTCTCAAACGCCTGAGCACCGATCAGCACGCAGACCCCGACGAAACCGATGCCGAATCCCACCGCTTTGCGCAGGGTCATCCGCTCTCCCGGCACCAGAAAATGGGCCAGCGGCAGCACGATGAGGGCGACAGCGGCCATGGACACCCCGGCAAAGCCCGCGGTCACGAACTGCTGACCCCAGGCCAGCAGCAGGAACGGCAAGGCAGAGCTGAGCACACCGATGGCAGCGACCGCGACCCGATCTGCTTGCGTCAGCGGGCGCTGAAACAGCCGCAGACCCGTCGCGCGCCAGACCACCAGCAGCAAGATCGCCGCGAACCCGATCCGCCCCGCCGCGAGCCAGAACGGGGTGATCCCGCGCAGGGCAATCTCCGTGACCATGAAGGTGCCACCCCAGGTGAACCCCAGCGTGGCAACCATCAGCCAGCTGCGCGTGGTGATCTGTGGCTGATCCATGCGTCCTTCTGTCCCGTAACCGGTGCGGAACCCTCCGCACAGTCGAGCGGTTATGTCAGGGAATGCAGAGGAGAGAAACCATGGACTTCACCTATCTCGTCGTCATCCTGGCACTCGTCACCATGCTGGCGGTCATCATCTTTGCGATGGTCAGCAAGGCAAAGGTCGAGGCGCGGATGAAAGACGAAAACAGCACGAAATCAACGCTGGCGGCGGACAAAAGCTCCACCGGTAAGTCGGCGGACGTGTAAGGCAGCTTTAAAAAGCCCCGGGGATGGCCCCGGGGCTTTTTCTTTAGTTCTTGGCTTTATCGACCATCTTGCCTGCAGAGATCCAGGGCATCATGCCGCGCAGTGTCTCGCCGGTCGCCTCGATCTGGTGCTCGTCGTTGATGCGGCGCGTCCCTTTGAAGAAGGGCTGGCCAACGGCGTTTTCCTGCATGAAATCACGCACGAACTTGCCGGTCTGGATGTCCGTGAGGATCGCCTTCATCCGGGCCTTGGTCTCGTCATAGGGCAACACGCGTGGGCCGGAGACATACTCGCCATATTCTGCCGTGTTGGAGATGGAGTAGTTCATGTTTGCGATGCCGCCTTCGTAGATCAGATCCACGATCAGCTTCACTTCGTGCAGGCATTCGAAATAGGCCATCTCGGGCGCGTAGCCTGCCTCGACCAATGTCTCAAAGCCCATGCGGATCAGCTCCACCAGACCACCGCAGAGCACGGCCTGCTCACCGAAGAGGTCGGTTTCACATTCCTCGCGGAAGTTCGTCTCGATGATGCCGGAGCGGCCACCGCCGATGGCAGAGCAATAGCTCAGCCCCACTTCGAGCGCCCTGCCGGAGGCATCCTCATGGACCGCAACAAGGCAGGGCACGCCGCCGCCCTTGGTGTATTCGCCGCGCACGGTATGGCCGGGGCCCTTGGGGGCCATCATGATCACGTCAACGCCTGACTTGGGCTCGATCAGACCGAAGTGGATGTTCAACCCGTGGGCAAAGGCGATTGCGGCGCCCGCGCGGATATTGTCGTGGACGTATTTCTTGTAGGTCTCGGCTTGCAGTTCGTCCGGCATGGTGAACATGATCAGATCAGCCCAGGCAGCCGCCTCGGCGATGCCCATGACCTTGAGACCTTCGCCTTCGGCTTTCGCGGCGGAGGGCGAGCCCTCGCGCAGAGCGACGACGACATTCTTGGCACCGCTGTCGCGCAGGTTCAGCGCATGGGCGTGGCCCTGGCTGCCGTAGCCCAGAATGGCCACTTTCATGTCCTTGATGAGGTTCACATCGCAATCGCGGTCGTAGTAAACGCGCATGATAGTTCCTTCCCTTGATCTATGCTGGCGCGCACTCTACTGGCCAAGGGGAACGTTCGCAGCTATATTATCGCAGAAATGCTGGCTGATTGAGGTGAAATCATGCGCTCAAATATCAATAACTGGAAAAATCATGCTCGATGATCTGGACCGGCGGTTGTTGCGACACTGGCAAGCGGACGCAACCCTGAGCCCGGCGGAGCTGGCAGCGACGGTAGGCGTGACACCGGCCAAGGTGTCGCGGCGCATCGCGCGGTTGCAGGACACCGGGGTGATTGAGGGTATCGGTGCCGTCATCGACTGGTCCGCCCTGGGCTATACGGTCGAGGTCTCGCTGCGCATCACCTTGGACAAGACACAAGCCGGATCCTTCGATGGCTTCATCACGGCGGCGCGGGCGGTGCCTGAAGTGACGGAGATCCAGACCTTTCTGGGCAGCGTCGACGTACGATTGAACATCATTGCCCGGGACGTCGCACATTATCAGCAGATCTACCGTGAAAGGATCCTGACGCTGCCCCATATCTCGGACATCGAGGCGCTGATGCAGATCGCACGGATCAAGGACGGTGAGGCGCTGCCCCTGTGATCGCGCTGGATGACATCGACCGGGCGTTGCTGCGCGCGCTGGCACGGGATGCAACCCAAAGTGCGGGTGCTCTCGGCCGGACGCTCGGCCTGTCGCAACCCGCCACCTGGCGGCGGATCCGCAAGCTGGAGGATGCGGGCGTGATCAAGGGCCGGACGCTGCGGCTGAACCCCGAAAAGCTGGGGTTTGGCGTGGCGGTCTTTCTGGGGGTCAAGCTCGCCGCCAAGGGACGCAGTAGTCTGGAAGACTTCGAGCGCGCGGTCACCGCGATCCCCGAGGTGCAGCGGGTAGAGCATGTCTTGGGGTTGTTCGACTACCGGCTGCGGGTGGTCGCCCGCGATCTGTCTGATTTCGAGCGGGTGCTGCGGCGGCGGATCATGACGCTGCCCGGGGCAGGGGCGGTTGAGGCGAATGTGCTTTTGAGCGAGGAGCGGCTGCCCGGACCGCTCGACTAAGCGCGGCGGGTGGCCAGAAGATCCCCATTGGGAACCACTGTTTCCGATGGTGTCGCCGGGGCGCGCCAAAACGCCGCCGGTATACCTAAGTAGACTTTGCCAAGGGCGAGGGGAGCGGATATTCCGGCGCAAACCTAGGGGAGTTACCACGATGGCTGCATTGCTCGATACCGTTGATCCGATGGGGCTCGAAGAGTTTTCGGTTGTTTTCACGGACCGGTCGCTGAATTCCATGAGCGCTGCGTTCCAGCAGGTGATGCGCGACATCTCCGGCATGCTGAGCGAGGTTTACAACGCCGCGGCGGTCGTTGTGATCCCGGGCGGCGGCACTTACGGGATGGAAGCGGTCGCGCGCCAGTTCGCCCGTGACGCAGAGGTGCTTGTCGTGCGCAACGGCTGGTTCTCCTACCGCTGGAGCCAGATCCTGGAGACCGGCGGGCTGACGGGCAATACCACCGTGCTGAAAGCCCGGCAGGCCGGCAACGCGACGGTGTCGCCCTTTCGGCCCGCGCCGATTGAGGAAGTGACCGCGGCGATCGCCGCCCAGAGGCCGCAGGTCGTCTTTGCGCCCCATGTGGAGACAAGCGCCGGGGTGATCCTGCCCGACGACTACATTACGCAGATGGCGCAGGCGGCCCGGGATGTGGGCGCGCTCATGGTGCTCGATTGCATCGCGTCGGGCTGTGCCTGGGTCGATATGCGCAAGCTGGGTGTGGATGTGCTGATCTCCGCGCCGCAGAAAGGGTGGTCCGCCTCCCCATCCGCGGGTCTGGTGATGCTCTCCGAACGTGCTGTGGCGCGGCTGGCGGAGACGCAATCGGACAGCTTTGCCATAGATCTGGGCAAATGGCACAGCATCATGCAGGCCTATCTGGACGGCGGTCACGCGTATCACGCGACCATGCCCACCGATGCGCTGCGCGGCTTTCGCGATACCATGCTGGAGACGCAAAGCTACGGGTTTGAGCGCCTGAAAGAGGCGCAGTGGCGGCTAGGGGACAGCGTGCGGTCGATGTTGGCGGCTAAGGGCGTCGTCTCCGTCGCGGCAGAGGGGTTCGGCGCGCCGGGTGTGGTGGTGAGCTATACGGCCGATCCTGACATCCAGAACGGCAAAAGGTTTGCGGCGGAAGGCATGCAGATTGCGGCGGGTGTGCCGCTGCAATGCGATGAGCCTGCCGATTTCCGGACCTTTCGGCTGGGGCTCTTCGGGCTCGATAAGCTTTATGATGTGGAGGCGACGCTGGGCCGGTTGCAACGGGTGATCGACCGCGTCTTGTAACCATGGGGCGTTCAGCGGCCGGGGGGAAGCGCTCTTCCCTCCATCGAGGAGGGTCGGGCGCTGCCCGGCCCCCAGGGCCGGGGGGTTCAGCGGCTGCGGTGTATCTGGTTTTCGTGAGGGTTGCTAGCGCACGCCGAGGCCCATCTGCATCAAGGTCTTGCGGACGGGCGACATCGCGTAGAGTGCGTTGAGCCCCGCAGCGCGGGCATCGCGGAGCGCGGGTGTGCTGACCTGACTGGCGCGGTTCAACAGATCAATGCCCCGCACCCGGAGGGCCACATCGCTGTGCCTTGCGGTGTGATACGCGTCGAGCATCTGGCGGTCGCCCAAGCCCTCCGGTCGCGCCTCTGCCAGAGACAACAGTGCCGCGGTATCCGCGAGGCTCATGTTCAACCCCTGCGCGCCGATGGGCGGTACCACATGCGCGGCCTCGGCGATCAGGGCGATCCGCTGGGCTGACATCCGCTCGGCCAGTTGACTGATGATCGGCCAGATACTCCGCCGCGAAGCCAGCGTCAGCGGCCCGAAGAGGTGACAGCTGCGGACGGAGGCTTCGGCCTCAAAGGCCTCCACCGGCAGGTCATAGCGCGCCTGGCTCAGGGGTCCCTCATCCATCCAGACCACGGCGGAGGATGGCACGCCGTCGTGATCGGGCAGGGGTACGAGCGTGAAGGGACCTCCTGTGCGGTGGATCTCGGTCGAGACGTTCTCATGCGGGATCGGGTGGGTGACGGCGAAGGCCAACGCCTTTTGTCCGTAGCGCATGGTGCGCACGGGAATGCCCGCGCTCTGCCGCATGGGCGAGGTGCGCCCGTCCGCCGCGATGACCAATCGGGCGTTGACGGAGCTGCCATCGCTGAGCCGCACACGGGCAGCGCTGTCTCGGGTGAAAAGCGTCTCTGCCCCGAGGCCGGGCCGAAAATCCACGGTGGTCAGCTCGCTCAGCCGCGCAACCAGTTCGCGGCGCAAGAGCCAGTTGGGCGCGTTCCAGCCAAACGGCAACTCTGAGATATCATCGGCATTGAACTCGCGCGTCAGCCGCGGTTCCGGTTCATCACCGCCCGCGTCCACAATCCGCATGATCTGCAACGGTGTGACGTGCGGGGCGAGACGCTCCCACACACCGGATGCCTCCAGCACCTGTCGCGCCGGTTGCAGCAGGGCCGTTGTGCGCATGTCCGCGCCGTCCTCGGAGCGGTCGGTGATGGGCGGGGCCGGATCAGCGCAGATGACATGAAATCCGGCGGTGCCGAATGCGGCTGCCGCGCTAAGGCCTGCGATGCCACCACCGGAGATGAAGATGTCACAGCTTTCCATGGCGGCGCCTTGTCCGTTTCGCTTTACCCGCCAGCCTAGCCTTTCGTGATCAGGAGCAGAACAACGAAAATCACCGGCACCATGGCAACCGCAGGGATGTAAAGACCGGGCAGCCCGAAGGTCAGGGCCGAAATCAGCCAAAGGCTGACGAAGATGATGATGGCAAACCAGACGTTGTTCTTGTCGCCGAGCATCAGGTCTCGGGCGATCCAACCCAACACGGGTATCTTGAAGAACAGCCGTTGCCAGAGCGGCATGTCTTGTACGGTCGCGGTCATCGTCATGGTTATTTCCTCCTGAGGTAGACAGGTAGATAGGGTCGCTGCCACAGGATGGGAGGGGCGTGATTGTCGCAGTTGACCATCTGAGCTGTCAGGTGAGGCGCGCCAGAAAACCACTCAGATCATCGGTATGAAACTGGATATGCGCGCCGGGTCCGCGGGTTTCTGCCACGTGAACCGTGCGCATTCCCATCTCATGCGGAACCTTAAGATTTCGTGCATCATCCTCGAACATGGCCGCGGTGCCGGGGCGCAACCCGTCCTTGGCAAATATCGTCTCGAACGCCGTTCGGTCGGGTTTGGGCTGAAATCCCGCGTCCTCGACGCCGTAGATCGCATCGAAAAGACCACCCAGCCCGCGGGCGGCCAGCACACGTTCTGCGTAAGGCGCGCTGCCGTTTGTGTAGACGATGCGCCGACCGGGCAGCGCGCGGATTTGTGCGGCCAGCGTCGGGTCGGGCTGCAACCGGTCGAGGGGGATGTCGTGGACGTCGTGCAGATAGGGCAGCGGATCGAGATCATGCTCCCGCATCAGCCCCGCCAGTGTGGTGCCGTGCGTGGCCCAGTAGTGTGCGCGCAGCCTGTCCGCTTCGGCATGGCCCACGTCGAGTGCCTCCATGACATAGGCCGTCATGCGCACTTCGATCAGATCAAAGAGCCGCGCGGCAGGCGGGTAAAGCGTATGATCGAGGTCGAAGACCCAGGCATCGACAGCGGCGAAAACATCCTTTGGCATGGGGCGGATCTAGCGCCACGCCCCCGCCGCTGCAAGAGCCAGGGTTGCGCTGGACGTGATGCGATCCCTATGGTGGGCAAAAAGAGGTTCAACATCATGGGTGTCCAGAAACCACAGCAGACCGATGCCTATTCAATGATCCTCGATGCCATTGATCTGGGTGTCTACCGCCCCGGTGACCGGCTGGTGGAGAGTGAGCTGGCCGAGCGTTTCGGTGTCTCGCGCACGCCCATCCGCGAGGCTCTGCAGCGGCTGGAGACGCAATCGCTTCTGGCGCGGGACGGGCGCAGCCTGATCGTCGCGTCGCTCGATCACAACCAGATGGCGGAGCTTTATGTGGTGCGGCGCGAACTGGAAGGGCTGGCCGCGCGGCTGGCCGCGCAGCACGCGACGGAGGAAGAGGTCCGTATCCTGCGCGAGATGGTCGAGGCCGACAACGCACTGGTGAACACCCCGGCGGCCCTAGCCCGGGCCAACCGGCGGTTTCACAAGCAGATCCATCTGGCCTCGCACAACCGCTATCTGGTCCAGCAACTCGACCTTGTGCACCGGACCATGGCGCTGATGGCCACCACATCGCTGGCCGCGGACGGGCGCGGCGAAATCGCGCAATCTGAGCATGATGCCATCGTGCGCGCCATCGAGACCAAGGATGCTCAGGCCGCCGATGACGCGTTGCGCGAGCATATCTCGGTGGCTTTCATGACCCGGCTGAAACTCGATGCCGCACGGCGCGAGGAAGAGGCCTGAAGGTTGTTTGCTGTTCGATTTAGCTGAGATCTTTTTGATCCGGGCCGTCGATGGCCATGTCGATCTCCGGAGGATCTGGTCAGCGCATGACCCCGGATACAGGACGTGATTTCTTTCGGCCCTGCTTAGATCAAGTAAACAAAGGCCCGATCGGTCACGCCAAAAAGCTGTCTGAACACAAGGGTATGTGGGTTTATCCGCGACTGTCTCTAATAAGCGATCAAGAGGGTCTGTCGCCGAGTACCCCCTCGGAAGTCGGCGACCAGGAGACCCAGATGCAGATCTCTTGCGGGCTTCCGCTGCAGTTTTTGGTGGCCTTACCGTACAAAATGACCCCCGAAGACAGGCGACAAGGGCGCGCCCAGCCGGGGGTACCAATGCTTACGCTCCCCTGCGCGGACCGTGGGAGTGGGCGACTGTAGAATGCAAGGTGAGACGGTTTGCCGCCCGCCACAATACCATACCTCAGCTAGCGGCTCTTTGCCGGTCAGCGGCGCACCGCCCGCTCATCCACAGAAGGCGGAGGGTCGCAACCATCGCTCCCGGCCTCAAGGCCGGGCAGCCGCCTCCCCTCCTCGATGGAGGGGAGGCGGCTTCGCCCGTCTCAAAAGGCTACATAGGCTCTAGCTGCGATCCGCCGGCGCGGTAACACCGTGTTGGGTCTTGTCCCAGAAAAACGGCGCGCGCAGCATTTCCCACAGCGCCTTGTAGCTCGCCAGCGTTCCGAGCGTGAAATAGGCCATCATGGTGGGCACATAGGCAATCAGATGGCGGTGGGCCCGCCCCGCCACCGCGTAGATCCCCATGGACAGGCTGAGCAGTTCGGAAAAGACAAAAAGCCCCATGCAGGCCCAGAGCACGCCCACGCCCAGCGTCACTTCCACCGGGTGGCTCACACCTGTCAGTGTCAGCCAGAACGACCACAGCAGCGGGGCTGCGGCGAACTGCGAGAATGTGGCTAGGAACATCGTCTGAAGCCCCATAAACCGCATCCATCCCAGATCGCGCAGCAGCGCGCGGGGGTTCCTCATATGCACCAGATAGGTAATCATGAACCCCTTGAGCCACCGCGAGCGTTGCCGCACCCAGGGCCAGGCACGGCTCGTGGCTTCCTCGTGGGTGACTGTCGGCAAAAGCTCCGTCCGGTAGCCATGCCGTGCCAGCCGCACGCCCAGATCCGCGTCTTCTGTCACGTTATGCGCGTCCCAGCCGCCGAGGCGTTCAAGCGCATCGCGGCGGAAAAACAGCGTGGTCCCTCCCAGCGGAAGCACCAGCCCCAGCCGGGCCACACCGGGCAGGACAACGCGCCACCAGGTCGCGTATTCTATCGTGAAACACCGCGACAGCCAGTTGCTGCGGGAGTTGTAGTAATCCAGCACACCCTGCAGGCACACCACGTCACTGGGCGCCTCGTTGAACCGGGTCACCACCTGTTCAATCTGATCGGCTTCCGGCCAGTCCTCCGCATCCCAGACCCCCACGATGCTGCCCCGGCAGAAATCCAGCGCGTAGTTCAGCGCCCGCGGCTTTGTGGTCAGCGTGTCCGCACTGGGCACTTCGATCACGCTCATCCAGTCGGGCAGGGTGGTTCGCGCGATGGTGTCACGGGTCATGGTGTCGTCTTCCTCCAGCACCAGCACCACGTTCAGCAGCGATTTGGGGTAGGTCAGCTTGCTTAGCCGGGTGATCAACTGCTCGGCGATCTCCGTCTCGTTCAGCAGCGGTACCAGGATAGAGACGCGCGGCATGCGGAACCGCGCGGCAGTCGTGTGGATCCGGCGGCGCCGGGGTTTTTGCTTAAAATGCGTGGCAAAGGCCGCCGCTTTCAGGCCGGTGGTCATGACCAGTGTCAAGACCGCCCAGAGCACCCCCAGCGTCAGCGTCCAGAGCGGTGCCAGCGCCACACAGGCCACCAGCCCTGCGCCGAGCGCCCCCGCCCAGAGCGTGCGTTGTTTGTCCCGGCTGGCCCAGCTCCGGCAGCTTTCCTCCTCCGCCACGCGTGACAGCGCCTTACGCGCCAACTCCTCCCCGTAAAGCCGGTTGAGATGCGACTGGATCTGCAAATCATCCACGATCACGGGGAAAAGCGACAGCCCGCGCCGCTTCATGGTCTGACACAGGGCTGCGAAATCCGCGGGGCTGCTGGTGGCGACGAGCACCCGGAGCCCGTCCCGCTTCCAGGGGACGACACCGTGGCGCAGGCAGACCTCCGCAGGCAGGGTCTTTGCCATCTTGAGCTCGGGGGGTTCGAGATCCAGATCGGCGTGCGGCGCACGGCATTGACCGGCCAGCACACCGAGCACGTCGTGCTTTTTCAGCAACCCTTCGGAGACCATGATCTCGCCCAGAGGCGCATCCACATGGCCCTGGATCTTGAGAGCATGGGTCAGATCACCGTGGGCGATCTTGCCTTGGTCTATCAGCATCTTGCCAATAGGTTCGTAGCTGACCGGTGCTGTCGTGACATCCGGTTCCGGCACCGGATCGGGCAGAACCAGCCGCAGGTTGTTCATGGGTGTCTACCTTGCGTAAATTCAACACAAGGACGCTGGCAGAACAGGGTTAACGCTCTGTTAAATTAACACTTTTTCTACCATAAGGAGAGCAGCGCGGCTCAGGCCGCGCGCTCTGCCATCGCCTGGGCGAAGCGTTCAAACAGGTAGTAGCTGTCCTGTGGCCCCGGGCTGGCCTCGGGGTGGTGCTGGACAGACCAGACGGGGCGACCCTCCATTCGGATCCCGCAGTTCGAGCCGTCGAAAAGGGAGGTATGCGTCTCAATCACGCCTTCGGGCAGGCTTTGGGCATCGACCGCAAAGCCGTGGTTCATGGAGGTGATCTCCACCTTGCCGGTGTCGTTGTCCTTGACGGGATGGTTGGCGCCGTGATGGCCGTGGTTCATCTTGATCGTGCGGGCGCCGAGCGCCAGCGCCAGCATCTGGTGCCCGAGGCAAATGCCGAAGACGGGCAGCGCTGTGTCGCGCAGTACCTGCTGGATCATCGGCACCGCGTAGGAGCCGGTGGCCGCCGGATCACCGGGACCGTTGGACAGGAACACGCCACCGGGGTCATGCGCCATCACCTCGTCATAAGTGGCGGTGGCGGGCAGAACGGTCACGTCGCATCCCGCAGAGGCGAGACACCGCAGGATGTTGCGTTTGGCGCCGTAATCCAGCGCCACAACCCGGTGTTTCGGATCGGTCTGCGGCGCATAGCCCTCGGGCCAGGCCCACCGCATCTCGTTCCAGCGGTAGGATTGCGCGCAGGTGACCGTGCGGGCGAGATCCCGCCCCTCCAGACCGTCGAACCCGCGGGCCGCGGCAACCAGCGCCTCGATATCGAAAGTGCCTGTCGGATCATGGGAGAGGGCCACATGGGGCGCGCCGGACCGGCGGATCGCCCGGGTCAACCGCCGTGTATCCACCCCGCCCAGGGCGATGCGTCCGCGCGCGGCGAGCCAGGTGCTCAGATGCTCAGCCGCGCGCCAGTTCGACGGATCCGTTGGCATCCATTTGACGACCATGCCGGCAGCAACCGGATCTGCGGTTTCGTCATCCTCGGGGTTCACGCCCACATTGCCGATATGCGGAAAGGTAAAGGTCACGATCTGCCCGGCGTAGGAGGGATCGGTCATGATTTCCTGGTAGCCGGTCATCGCCGTGTTGAAACACAGCTCCGCCACGGTCTGCCCCTCGGCGCCGAAGCCCATGCCGTAGAACACGGTGCCATCCGCCAGAGCAAGACAGGCAGTCGGGCGGTCGGCGGCGGGGCTCGGCATGGCGTAACTCTCCAGCAAAACGGCGTTAAAATCATGGGTTTCTAGACACGAGGTGGGGGGCGGTCAAGGCGCATTCCGGCGGATGGGGCCGTGGCTGTCACCCCGTGACGCGGCGGCGCGTGTTGCAGTCCCTGTCGCCATTGGATAACGTCGGCCCTTTCTATCGCCCATCGCTCCAGAGATCGGGGTGACGTGGGCAGCACAGATAAAAGGACAGCAGGGCCATGGAACTGCGCGCAAAGGTGTCAGCCGCACTGAAACAGGCGATGAAGGACAAGGCGGCGGACCGTCTTTCGACCCTGCGCCTGATCAACGCCGCGATCAAGGACAAGGACATTGCCGCCCGTGCCGAGGGCAATGACGACGGCGTTGGTGACGGTGAAGTTCGTGCGATCCTTGGAAAAATGTCCAAGCAACGCATTGAAAGCGCGCGCGCCTATGAGGAAGGCGGGCGGCTCGATCTGGCTGATGCAGAGCGGGCGGAGATCAAGGTGATTGAGGAATTCCTGCCCCAGCAACTGAGCGAAAAAGAAGCGGAGGCCGCCGTGGATGCTGCCGTGGCCGAGGTTGGTGCGCAGAGTATCCGCGACATGGGCAAGGTGATGGGGCTGCTGAAGTCGAAGTACACCGGTCAGATGGATTTCGGCACCGTGGGTCCAAAGGTCAAGGCGCGGTTGAGCTAGCCGAAAAGCCGCTTTAGAAACCGCTGCCAAATCGTTGATCTTTCTACTTCTTGCAGCTTCGGGCGCAGTTCATTTTCGATGTCGGCCCATCGGCCGAGCCTCAGGCGCATCATCGTGTAGTGGTCATAGGAAGACATCGGCAGGCTCCTTTTTTACCCTTTTGCCGAAAGCCTGCTGACAGCCTGTTGTCAGTGGTCGATGCTAGGATGTCAGCAGCCCAGATGAGATCACGCCGATGCCCCGTTCCGACCGATTGTTCGAGATCATCCAGATCCTGCGCGCCGCCCGTGCGCCGATGACGGCAGGTGCGCTTGCCGCGCGGCTGGAGGTCTCTCAACGCACGGTTTATCGTGATATCGCGACCCTGCAGGCGCGCCAGACACCGATCGAGGGAGAGGCCGGGATCGGCTATCTGATGCGCTCCGGCTATGATCTGCCGCCGCTCAATTTCGACGCCGAAGAGGTGGAGGCGCTGCGGGTGGGCTTGGCGCTGCTGGCGCGCACCGGCGACAGTGGACTGCACGCGGCGGCAGAGCGTATTCACCGCAAAGTCGATGCGCTGCACGGACCTGCGGACTGGCTTCAGGTCTCAAGCTGGGGGGCAGCACCCGATGACCCGGAAAAAGGCTGTGTTTCCATTGCGTTGATCCGAGAGGCGATCCGCAGGTCAGTCAAGCTTCGCCTGACCTACCGCGACGGGGATGGTCGCGACAGTGACCGGGTGATCCGGCCCATCGCGTTGGTCTATCACGTGGAATGTCAGCTGCTGGTGGCCTGGTGTGAGCTGAGGGCAGGTTTTCGCCATTTCAGAACCGACCGCATCTATGCCTGCGCGGTTCTGGAGGCCTCCTTCGCGGATCAGAGCGCGACCCTGCGTTCGCTCTGGCAGGAGCAGAACGCGGAGGATCCGGCGCAAGCCATGGCGCCAGAGGCATGATCTTCGATGACGGTGGATCACCTCTCCGCCCGACCGCAGGATCGGGCAGCCGCCGATCCTCCTCGATGGAGGTGAGGCGGCTTTTCCCCTGATCCGGCACAAGGCGCACCCGTGCGAAAAAATGTTTATTTTACAGCATTCTAAGCGCTGCTGTTAAACCACCATCTTAACCTTCAGCGTCGCCAGGCACGTTGCAGTTCATCGTAGAGCGATACGCGCTCATCCTCGCTGAGAAACGCGCCGATCTCCACCTCGCGCCCTTTGCCCTTCAGTGTCACGTAGTGGGGGATCGGGCCGTCGCGCTCGTATTTGGTGATGGTGGTCCAGTAGCGGTTGCAGTCCCACTCCTGCACGGCGCCCGATGGTTCGTGCCGCACCAGATGTGCCGCCTCTCCATCCAGGGTCAGTGTCTCGGTGATCTGGCGGGAGTGGTAGTTGCGTTGCAGCGCGTAGAAGATGCCCCAGACAGCCGCCAGCAGGAAGGGCAGCAGACCCCAGAAGATGGGTGAGCCCAGAAGCGGGATCGCGGGGATGCAGATCAGCGTAAACGTCGTCAGCACAAAGGCCGCCATCCCGCGTGCGGGCAGCGAGTTATGGGGCCACAGTTTCAGCGTTTGCGGGGTGGCGCCGGGTTCGGATGTCCACTGATAGGGCATATGTCGGTTCTAGCGCTGGCAGGGGGGTGAGGCAATGCGGCAGGACAGCACCTGTGCCCTGCGCAACACCCACCGCACGCTGCCGTCGGCGAATCGGTGATTAACGCCTGTTTTTCAAGGCAAACCCCGGGTCGGTATCACGTCGGTACAACGTCGGTATCACGTCGGTGCCCGCGTCGGTATCAGGGCGGATTAAGACGGCGTGCGGTAGGGCGCAGCGGCGCGCGGCATCGCCGCTGACGATCCACCCGGTGCCCGCCGCAGCACCGGGACGGTTCCTGTGGCGTCAGTGCGGTCTGGGCGTGTCCGCCACGTCATCGACGGTGCTCAGCGTCTCTTGCGCCATGCGTTCAAGCCGGGCCGAAAGTTCGATCAGTTCGGCCACAACCAACGGATCGTGGGTGCGGGCCAGACCATAGGCGCAGTCCTGCACCAGCTCTGCACAGTGCGCGAGACACGTGGACATCTCGGTGAAGAGATCGACGGTGGTCGCGCGCTGATCTGACGTCTTGGCGGAAGGGGTTGTGGCGGTACCGGTTGGTTTGCGGGGCGTGCTGCACATCTGTCTCATGGATCCATCTCCTGCGGGTTGGCGGAGATCTAGCAAAGACGCGGCGGTGCGGTCTGTCACGCAGCTGCGTGACAGCGGTTTTCATCACGTGATCCCGCCGGGGCTGTATTTCAGCAGACCTGAGCCCAGCCCGCGGATGGCGGCGGTGGTGCGGTCGTTGACGCCCAGTTTGGCAAAGATCCGGCGGGTGACCGTATCGACCGTGTTGCGCGAGATGCCGAGGATCTCGGCAATGACCGACGTGCTCTTGCCCTGAGCGATCCAGCGCAGCACCTCCTGCTCCCGGGGGGATAGCCCGGCGGTCTTGGCCTGCCGGTCACTGGTGATTTCGCAGTAGCGGATGTGGGCAATCTGCGCGGCGCATTGCAGCTCGAACACCTGCTCGGCTGTCGGCACGAAGTCACTGTGGCCGAACCCCAGTCCGACGTAGGCGTTGCGCAGATTGGGGCCGAAGACCTGCATGGCCAACCCGTCCCCGATGTCCGCCTCCTCAAGCTGGCGCAGATAGTCGATCTGCTCCGGCAGCAACCGGGTGATGCTGGCCGTCTCGGACCACAGAAAGGGTTTGGAGAAGCGCGCGGCAAGATCCGGGATCGGATCGATCTTGACCAGATTGGCGCCGAGATAGTGGCACACCCAGTCCTCCGGGAAGCCGAAGGTGGCGATCCCCCGGGAGCCATCCTCGGGCGCATCATCGCTGTGGTAGCTGACCTGGGTAATGCCCCGGGCCGCAAAGAATGCCAGCGCCAGATGCCACAGATCACCGATGCGCTCCGTGGCGCGGCAACGGTCCGCGAAGCCGGAGAGGGAAAGTTCGGTATCCAGGGCAAGGCACCTTTCTGCAGGGTCGGGTTGGATATGGTGTCAGGGTAGCGCGAATTCCCGCTCTGGGTGAGTGATTTTTCACAAACTGGCTGAGAATGAGGCCGCCGTCTTTGTGGCGGGCGAGGTGAAGATCGTGATCCGCGGGTGGGGGCGGTTCGGGGCCAGTGGAGCGCGCACTCCGGGATCGAAAAAAGAGCACTGGAACGCGCGTCCGGTGCTATGCTGGTGTCAGGCAAAGAGGTTCAGCGCATGAAAACGACCCGGCAGAAGACGAAAAACCCGCCCCGGACTGGGCGGGCAGCGGAGGGGGGCGGACCCGGACGCGCGGAGGGGCCCACCCGCGCCACTACAGGTACCGTGGGGCGATTGCAGCATCTGGCGGATCACAGCGTTGCTGCGACGCGGTTGGGCGCGGTGCAACGCCGGATGGACGACCGGGCGGTGGTGCAGGCCGTCGGGTGGGAGTTGCTCGACTACCTCAACCCGTTTTCGTACTTCCGGGGGTCGTCCAAGACACCCGAAGGCGCATCGGAGGAGGGTCTGGACAAGGCCCAGGACGTTCCGGTCGCGACCGCGGAAAAACCGGTGGACGGGATGGCGGAGAGGCACCTCCCCGAGGTCGAACCAAAGACCGAAAAACCGGTGGAGCCCGGGGCGAACGCCGGAGGCGCGATGCTCGCCGCGGTACCGGCCCTTACCAAGACCCAGCGGAAGAACCGACGAAACCGGGAGCGGAGCAAGGAGCGCAAAGCGCAGACCAAGGCGAATGACAACGCCGGCGGCATGGAACCGGTCCCGCTGGTCAAGCCGTTGGGTGGCAAGGCGATGCCGCCGCCAAGAGTGGGCCGTGGTGCAAAGCCACCGGCGCGACGCAAGCCCCCGTCCGACGATGGGTTCACCACGGTGACTTACAAGAAGACCCGCTCACCGGAAGCCCAGCTGAGGAAAAATCAGCGCGATGGGATCAAGGCCGCGGTACGCGGCAAGAAGATGCTCTGGGACTGGATCGAGAAGCCGACGGAGGACGGGACCAGCGGAAAGTATGGTCAAGGCTCGGCCTATGCGCATAAGCTGGAAGACCGGGCGAAAACCTTTGCTCGGTATGGGGATGTCGACGCGGCCATCGATGCGCTTGATCAGGCCATCAAGGAACGTCAGGCGGATCCCAACCAGCAATCAAACCCCGACAGGCGGCACGACGGAGCCATTGGGTATCTGCAGTGGTGTGTGGATGCGTTGAAGGTCATCCGGGATGGGGGCGCCTAGGGTTCAGACAGGCGTTAGGCTACCTGCTTGGGGAGGACCGAATTGCCCGATATTCGCCGCCCTTTGGCGGGGTTGATCCGCGGGGTGGCGCCGATGCTGTTGCGAGACCCGCGCTGGTTTTCTGTCCTTCCGGCGGTTTCCGTCGCGGCGGCTACCCTGCAGTGCGGGCTGCCGAGAGTGTTGCCCTGCGGTGCCGATGGGGTAGCCCGTATTCCTGGCATGGCTTCAACAGAGCAGGCGTTTTCGCGCGGCGCAGGACCAACGGGTACTGATACCGAGGAGAGGGTGGAGTGATCGCCCGACTTGATGGCGCTTGTGATGAGCGCGGACTGCGCCGGGCGCAACTCACCCCACGGTTGGGGCATGGGTGCTGTGTTGGGCGATATGTGACACTGAAGGCTCGGCGATACTTGACGCGTCGTGATGTCGATGGGGGCATTCTCGACATCTGACCGCGCGTTGTGACCAGAGCAGGAGGTGTGCTTGCTGACCGTGCTCCGCGGAGACGTCAGGTCGGTGTTCTGGCCCCGGAACGACAAAAGGCCCCGGAGGTGATCCGGGGCCCGTTGCTGTCTGTTTGCCGGTCAGTGGCTGGGCTGTTTGTCCCAGTCTTCCCGCTTTGGCAGCTGCTCGAACGTGTGTTCGGGCGGCGGGCTGGGCAGGGTCCATTCCAGCGTGTCTGCGTATTCGTTCCACGGGTTGCTCTCCGGTGCGGGCTTGCCGCGACGCAGGGCGTAGAACATCACGCCGAAGAAGAAGAGGAAGGACGCGAAGCTGATGAAGGCCCCCAGGCTCGACCACCAGTTCCAGTAGGCAAAGGCCTCCGGATAGTCGATGTAGCGGCGGGGCATGCCCTGACGGCCCAGGAAGTGCTGGGGGAAGAACGTCAGGTTGGCCCCGATGAAGAACGTCCAGAAGTGCAGCTTGCCCGCCCATTCAGGGTACATCTTGCCGGTCATCTTGGGGAAGTAGAAGTAGATACCCGCGAAGATGGCAAAGACCGCACCGAGCGACATCACATAGTGGAAGTGTGCCACCACGTAATAGGTGTCGTGGTAGTAGCGGTCCACGGCGGCCTGGCTGAGCACGATGCCGGTGACCCCGCCCACGGTGAAGAGGAAGAGGAAGCCGAAGGCCCAGAGCATCGGTGTCTTGAACTCCACCGAGCCGCCCCACATGGTGGCGATCCAGCTGAAGATCTTGACCCCCGTGGGCACCGCGATGACCATGGTTGCCAGCATGAAGTAGGCCTGCTGGTTGAGGCTCATGCCCACGGTGTACATGTGGTGCGCCCAGACCACGAAGCCTAAGGCGCCGATGGCGATGAGGGCCCAGACCATCGGCAGGTAGCCGAAGATCGGTTTGCGCGCGAAGGTCGCGATCACGTGGGAGATGATGCCGAAGCCCGGCAGGATCACGATGTAGACTTCCGGATGGCCGAAGAACCACAGGATGTGCTGGTAGAGCACCGGATCCCCGCCGCCTGCGGGATCGAAGAAGGTGAAGCCGAAGTTCCGGTCCATCAGCAGCATGGTGATGGCACCGGCCAGTACCGGCAGCGACAGCAGGATCAACCAGCTGGTCACGAAGATCGACCAGGAGAAGAGCGGCACCTTGAAGAGCGTCATGCCCGGGGCGCGCATGTTCAGGAAGGTGGTGATCATGTTGATCGCACCCAGGATCGAGGACGCACCCGAGACGTGTACCGCAAAGATCGCAAGGTCCATGGACCAGCCGCCCTCATTGGTGCTGAGCGGCGGATAGAGCACCCAGCCCACGCCGGAGCCCGGCTGATCATTGCCCCCCGGTGCAAGCACCGAACAGACCGCCAGCGTGGTACCGGCCACGTAGAGCCAGAAGCTGAGGTTGTTCATGCGCGGGAAGGCCATATCCGGCGCGCCGATCTGCAACGGCATGAAATAGTTGCCAAATCCACCGAAAAGCGCGGGGATCACCACAAAGAACATCATCAGGATGCCGTGGCCGGTGATCAGAACGTTCCATAGATGCCCATTGGGGGTGCAGGCTGCATCGGATGCAAACAGGCGTGCCCCTTCCATGCACATGTACTGAACGCCCGGATCCATCAGCTCCAGCCGCATGTAGACGGTAAATGCCACCGAAACGAACCCCGCGAGGGCCGAGGTGATCAGGTAAAGAATGCCGATATCTTTGTGGTTGGTGGACATGAACCACCGTTGGAAAAACGATCGTTCGTCATGGTGCTCTTGCCCATGTACGGCTGCGTCTGCCATGCGCTTGCCTCCTGCATGTCGTCGTTATCGCGTGCTGGCGTTCCCAGGCCAAAACGCGGAGTCTTGCCGGTTTTAGAGGGAGTTGCACCGGCAAGCAATGATCGTATTGCCGCAGCCGGTTAAAAATGCCTGAGCGCTGCCGGGCTCAGTGCGTTGAATTGGATCTATCAGAGTAATCTTTACCGCGGCTTAAGTTTCATACGTCAATTTACACAAGCCGGGGAGGTGTCTGTCTGGCTCAGAGTGCGGAGAATATCTGAACATGGGTTTGGACAAACCCCCCAAAAGAAGTGATGTCGATACGCCTCTGGATGTTACCAGCAGGGGTTTTCTTGCGCGCATCGTCCGGATGGTTCCGGGCATTGTCTATGTCTACAATCATCGCCTGAAGGCCAATGAGTATTCCAACCGGTCGATTGCGGACCTGCTTGGGTATTCGCCCGAAGAGATCCAGGCGATGGGTGACCGCCTGGTGGAACAGGTGGTGCACCCGGCGGACTGGTCCCTGCTTGAGGAACATTTTGACCATCTGCAGAACTTGCCCGACGGCCAGTACATCAGTGTCGAGTCGCGGCATTACGCAAAGAATGGCAGCGTGGTCTGGCTGCGCGGGCGCGATACGGTGTTTGAGCGCGCCGCCGATGGCAGTCTGTTGCGTCACGTGGGCATCGCCACGGATATCACGGCGGAGAAGGAGGCGGCGGAGCGGCTTGCCAGCGCCAACCATGAGCTGGAGGCGCGGGTGCGCGTCCGGACGGCGGAGTTGCAGTCGCTGAACGAAGAGTTGGAGGCGCGGGTGGTCCAGCGGACGGAAAAGCTGCGCGAAATCAACCGTGACCTGAAGGATCTGACCTATGCGGCGACCCATGACCTCAAGGTGCCGGTCAGCAATATGGCGAGCCTGACAAACATGCTGGCAGAGGCCGAGCCACTGCTGACAGATGAACATGTCGAAACGCTCGGCTGGATGAAGGAAGTCTGCCAGCAGGCTGGCGAAAAGGTCGACGCGCTGATCTGTGTGACGCAGGCGCGGTCGGGGGCGTTTTCGGCGTTTCACGATGTGGATCTCGCGGAGGTGACGGGACAGGTGCTGGCGGATCTGGATTTCCAGATCACCGATCTGCGCGCTAGTGTGGAACTGGATTTAGGGGTGCCGACGGTGTGGTTTCTTGATCTGGAGCTTGGAAATGCGCTCAAAGCTCTGGTGGCCAATGCGCTCAAATACACGCGCAGCGGGGTGCGCCCGCGGATCACCATCACCTCGCGGCAGGAGGTCGGCCATGTGCGGATTTCGGTGCAGGACAACGGCACCGGGCTCAGTCTGCCGCGCGACATCGACAAGGTCTTTGGCCTGTTCAAGCGCGCACACAGCCATCCCCCCGGTGCGGGGGTCTCGCTTTATGCCATCCGCCGGATACTGGAGCGGGCAGAGGGCGATATTTCTGTCATAAGCACGTTGGGCGAGGGCAGCACCTTTTCCATTCGTCTGCCGAACCGCCCGGTGCCGTAATGGAGGTGGATGGTGTCGTTCTTCAAAAGGCGTTGCTGATCGATGACGATACGGTCACCAACCTCATGCACCAACGGTTGATCCGCCGCAGCGGTCTCATCGCTCAGGTGGATGTGGCAACGGATGGAGAAGCGGCCTTGCGCCATCTCGACGAAAGTGACCGGATGCCCGACCTGATCGTGCTCGACATCAACATGCCGGGGATGAACGGGTTCGAATTTCTGGAGGCCTACGTGCCGCGGTTGGCGTCAGAGGGATCGGGCAACCCGCTGATCGCCATGGTCTCCACCTCCGAGGCGCGCGAAGACAGGGAGCAGGCGATGGCCAATCCCAATGTGCATTGCTTCATCAACAAGCCTCTGAACGAGGCAGCGATACGCGATCTGGTGGCGGCCTGCCAGGAGGCGCAGGGGTAAACCGCGTGCCGCTGGAAAGGCGGCCCGCAGACGGCCGAGCCGCCTTGCGGGATCTGACCGGCTGCGTGGAGCGCTTCACTGTAGCCGGTATCGTTGCGCCTGCGCGACTGTGGCTGTCCTGCGCCCCACTTTTTCGACTGTGAATGCCGTATCGCTGAAAAGGTCCACGATCCCCGTGTGACTGGATGACACCCCATCAGCCGACAACAGCACCCTCGACCCTATTTGAACTACGGCCCGCCGACGGCTACTGCTTGCGTGCACCTCGTCGGACAAAGCCGCCTGTGGAGATCTCGATATTATGAGCGAAAGGATACTTCACCTCGGGGCGCACCGGACCGGGACCACATCGCTCCAGCGATTTCTGCGGCAGAATGCGGATGTTCTGAAAGACGCCGATATCCGAGTGTTGAGCCCGCCCGACAGCCGGCAGGGCACCTTCACGGATCTCGTCTCCAGATGGGTGACGTGTGAGCCAAGCGGCCCGCGCACGCGGCTGGTTGTCAGTGAGGAAAATGTCCTGGGAACGATGGGGCATAACATTTCAACGGGCATCCTCTATCCCAACGCCAAGGAAAACCTGCGCAGTCTGGCGGCCGTCTACCGGCCAGATGTGATCCTGCTGTCGGTGCGGGAACTTGCTGACTACTGGACGTCGGCGATCTTGTATTCGCTATGCCGGAAGGAGATCCGCTTTCCGTCAGCCTCGCAGCTGGGCCGTATTTGCGAGGGCGCGCGCAGCTGGAAGAACGTCGTCGAGGATGTGCAATCGGTCTTTCCTCAGGCGCGGCTTGTGGTCCGGGAATTCGCCCATCTTCAGGATAATCCAAAGCGGTTCCTGAGGGTTGCCACCCAGTGGCAGGATCTGGCCGAGGCGAAGCTCAACAGGCAACCCCGGAATGCCGGACCGGGCGAGGACGCGGTGATCTCGCATCTTCTTGACAGTGGTGATTTCGACGGTCTTGCCAGATTGGGTCGCACCAGGGAGAGCCGGGTTTTCTCCGACGCGCAGCGGCAACAGATGGATGCTGCCTACCAGAGCGACCTCGAAGCGCTTTGGCGGCTTCTGGGGCCATCCTTGCTGGAGAGCCGGGAACATCCAAGAGGGGCCGCCGCCAAGCCAGCCAGCAAACCGGCGAAACGCACACCCGACCGCCCGGCCAGAACCGTTTTTCTCACCATCGGCAGGACGGGTGGAAGTCAGTTAAAATCGCTGGCGCAAGCGGATGGCGACAGGCCCGAGGCGCTTTATTTCGGCGGCCATGAAGACACGCTGGTGAGCACCATCAAGCGCTTTGGCCGGGCGCGGAAGCTGGCGTTTTTCTTTCGCGACCCGCAAACCCGTTTTACGTCTGGGTTCAACGCGCGGCTGCGACAGGGGCGACCGTGCCAGGAGGTCAGCTGGAGCACTGCGGAGGCGGTCGCGTTTTCGTTTTTTCGAACGCCCAACGCGCTTGCCGAAGCGCTTTTTGCGCAGGACGACTATCTGAAATCCGCTGCCCGCTTTTCCGCAGCTTCCATTTTCCATCTCAAGTACGGTCACGCGCATTATCTGCATTCCCCCGAGGCAGTCTCTTATGAGCTGGAGCGTGGCACGTTGCTGGTATGTTGCGAGACCGCGCACATCGACCGCCAGATGACCAAGATCCTGAGCCGTCTGGATCTGGCCCCGCCGGGTCCGGACACTGTGCCGAAAACCGCGGTGCCGACGCTGGAGACGCCGTTGAGCAAGCTGGCGATCAGCAATCTGACGGCGTTCTATCCGAAGGAGTTTGAGGTCTACGCCGCATGCAGGTCGGCGGCGGAGGCCTTGGGCTTTTCGTAAAAGGGGATCAGGGTTGCGCCGCGCGGTCGGCTGCTTGAGATGCGCCGGACTGCGCTAGGTCCTTTGGATAGCGGGCATTTACATGGTCACCCGGCGCTAAGTCGGCATCGGAGCCGGGTGCGCTGTGGCGTCGACGGGGACGTCGCCGAAGACATGTGCAAAACTCAGCCGTAGCGCGATGTCCACCTCCGCGAACCCTACAGGGATGCCCAGGTCAACGAGGCTGGTCACCCCGTGGCCCGCAATGCCGCAGGGCACGATGCCGTCAAAGTGCGCCAGATCCGGTTCTACATTGAGCGAGATTCCGTGGAAGCTGATCCATTTGCGCAGTCTGATCCCCAGAGCGGCGATCTTGTCGTCGGCTACCGCGCCATCGGGCAGCCGGGGTTTGTCAGGCCGTTCAATCCAGACGCCCACCCGGTCGGGCCGCAGCACGCCGGTGATATTGAATTGCTGCAGCGTGGCGATGATCCAGGCCTCCAGCGCCTGAACGAAACGGCGCACATCGCGACCGCGTTTGCCGACGTCCAGCATCACGTAAACAACCCGCTGCCCCGGCCCGTGGTAGGTGTATTGCCCGCCGCGCCGCGTGGGGTAGACCGGAAAGCGGTCAGGTCGGATCAGATCCGCGGGTTTCGCACTGGTGCCCGCAGTATAGAGCGGCGGATGCTCCAGCAGCCAGACGCATTCGCGGGCGGTGCCAAGTGCTATGGCCTCGGCCCGCGCCTCCATCCAGCTTTCGGCGGCGCGGTAGTCTGTCAGCCCGTCGGTTATGATCCATTCCACCATGCCCGCGATCTATAGCGCAGGCTGCGTGATCTGCAACACGGGTCTGGGCCGGGCGGTCCCTGCGCATCCTGCGGTTTGCGGCGACCGGGTTGGCATTTGAGTGTGTCACGCGAGGCGCATCGCATCTCCTTGTGAGCGGAGGCGTTTTGATCTCCGCCCACGGAGCCGGGATAGGATCATAGACGACCGGGATGCCCTGAGCACGGTCTTACGCTGCAGTTTCGACGCAAAGGTTGGCCTGTGTCACGGCGACCTCGGCGGGGCGGCGTTGCCAGGTCGCAGCAATCGCTTGGGTACCTCGGCGGTTTTGCCTGACACACCCCGGTGCAGCGCGTGTTCTGACGACCTACGGGTCGGGCGGAGGCGCTCCGACGTCAGTCGGTCGAGCCGCGGCTGTTTCGGCTGACCCGTTGCGAGCGGGCGATCATGGAGAGCCAAGGCGCCTGTCGGAGGCGATGTCATTGGTGGCGTTTTGCGAAAAATAGGCTCTTCACAAGGGTGCCGTGTCGGGCTAAAGACAGCGCACCTTGTAAAGCATGCGGATGTGGCGGAATGGTAGACGCGCAGCGTTGAGGTCGCTGTGGGGTAACACCCGTGGAAGTTCGAGTCTTCTCATCCGCACCATTTTACATTTTGCTGTGAATTTCTCAAAAAACTCAAACATAACAGAGGGTTGCGGCGTTCGAAAACCGCTTTTGCGGTCGTATGCCAAGGGGCCTTTGAATGCTGTTCGGAGGATGGTTTTCTTGAGGGTCAGTGAGCCATTTTCGTAGATATACCAAGGGTTTGAGAGGAAGGCTTTCAAAAGTTCGAAAATCTCAGTCATGCTGTGCTTGGGCGTTGCTTTTTGCTCTGTGTTTTCAGCGAGAACCAGTTTTTCCTCTTCAAGCTTGGCGATTTTGGTTTCAAGCGCTGTGATGACCCTGGCGTTTGACGTCTCCACCAGCCGCTCAACCAGCGTGTCTTGCTGCTTGGTGATCTTGGCAATGTCGCGCTTAAGCGTGATCTTGGCATGTTTGGCCTGATCCATGCGCTGATCCCAGGCGTCTTTCAGCATGGTGGTGACAATGCCCAAGAGAGATTTGCTCGGGGTCATGGACTGTAAAATGTCTGCAAAGCCAGCGTCGATTTTTTCCGCGCGGATGCTCTTGCGGTATTCTGAGCAGTCGCGGCTCTGGCACCAATAGTAAGGGTAACGCTTGCCGGTCGAACTTTTGGACCAGCACGACGTCATGGGTTGATCGCAACAGGCGCAGTTCAGCGCGCCGCGCAGGGGAAAGTCCTCATTGATATCCTTGCGTGCAGGCGCGATGGGCCGGGCGTGTCTGCGATCTTGGATTTTGGTGTAGGTCTCTAGCGAGATGATGGGCTCATGATGGCCCTTGCGGCGGGAGACACCCCAGGTGTCGGACTCGACGTATCCAGCATAGACTACCCGGTCCAACAGATCGGTGATGCGCTGCTGGCGGATCTGGCCGTTGGGCAAGCACTTCGGGAAGTCGGGCTGTGCTTCGAAGAAGCGTCTGAGTTCTGCCTGTGATGCGATCCGGCCAGAAGCATAGGCTTCCAGACCTTCGGCGATGATCGAGGCAAGCGGCTCCACGCGGGTGAGCAGTTTGTTGTGCGATCCGGTCTTTTTGTAGACGTACCCCATCGGCGCAGCAAAGACAGCATAGCCATTCATCATTCGCCCACGCATTCTTGCCTTGGTTTGTTCCGCATTCTTTTCGCGCTGATGCTGGGCCACAGAGGCCAGCATGTGTTCGACAAGACGAGAGTCACTGTCTTCGCCAAACTCAATCGACGGGCTTTCTAGAATGCCACCTGCATCAGCGAGTGTTTCTCGCAGTTTGATATGGGCCTGCACATTCCGGGCAAATCGGCTGATATCATCGATGATCACGACATGGCTGTTCTTCTTATTGAGGCGTAAGAATGCCAACATGCGATCCATCGCCGGGCGACGCTCGAACTTGCCGGACATGTCATCAGAGAAAACCTCAACGACATCATAGTCTTTATAGGTGGCATACTCGCGGCAGCGGTTTTCTTGAGAGGCGAGGCCATCGCCCTCGCGCACCTGCTTGGCCCCAGATACACGGGTGTAGATCACCGCCTTGGTGGTTTTGGTGGTTACTGATCCGTCCATGGGGCCTCCTGTCTATACGCGTGCCCATTCTCGGGGTCTTGATTAAGTGTTTCCTGTTCCAACAAGTATAGCAGATCGGGAGGATCATCGGACAAAGCATCCTCGCTTGATCAACAGATTTGCTGCACAGGGTTCAGCTCAAAGCCCATATCGACAAACATCACGACGATGGACCATAGCGTTTCGATCAGCTCGCGCTGCGCGTCCAATGACATGTCTGAATCTTCCAGCATCGCAGCATAGACCTCCCAATCGATGCTGAGCGTTGGTCTGGGTTGTAATGGGTCATGCGTTTCGTCTGGCTGGGACATGGGCCGGTCCTTTCTCTATCAATTTTTGGGAAATGTGGTTCGATTGGCGTTCTCCAAAACCGGGCGCACAATCAGAACAAATATAGAACATAGTCTCACATAACCCGTGATATCGCAAGGAAATTCTTCATGATTTCCAATGCGATATGGGATTGATACCAAACTGAAAGGATGCCGAGATGAGGTGATTGCAAGGTAAATGCGGGTGTAGGACACGGCCATGCTTGCATCCGACACATCGCCAGATACCGTCAGAGTCTATGACCAAGAGAGAATTTGACTGGCGCAACGCATCGCCAGAGGCGCGCAAAGGTCCGACCAAGACGCTCTATCGCATCTTGCGCGAGCTACACGCGCAAGTGGGGGGCGGTTCAATGATTTGTTTGAGCAGGCTCAGGGCAAGCCGCTCAGCCAAAGCCTGCACCCCTACACAAACATCAAACGCGGGGTTTATGACCGCCTCAAAATGCGGACCATCCATGAATGGTTAGCGACCAACCACTTTGAATTTGCCCAGAGCCAAGCGCCGGACCTGTTCCAGTATCCCCGCCGCGATCCATGGGAGGTGTTTCTGGAGACGCACGGCGTCGAGACTGGTCTGTCCATCATCCCGGCCGATGGCTTTGGCATCGCCAGCCGCAAACCGCCCGACGATGATGGCCTGCCGGTGCTTCGGATCGGGCAGCAATACATCTTTGAACTGACATCACCAAGCACAGTCTATGTGATCGCCTTCGAAGAGGTTGACAGCACATGGTATCCGCTGCCCTTGGGCGACACCGAGAAAGACCTGATCGTTCAAGTCGGCACCGGCAAGACTAAGCTGCCATGCACCCAAGACGGAACGCCGATCCCCCTACAAGAAAACGACCACACCGGCACTCACCGCTTTGCCTTCATCCTCTTGATCAGCCCCACCTGAGTGGTCCAATTTGATTGTTAGTGCATGATTGGCGTTTGGTCCATCTGGACGATGGTTTCT
>NZ_CANMDB010000019.1 GCF_947496515.1 uncultured Roseobacter sp.
AAAGCCGCCCGCGCTTTCCTCCTTGTCAGATTTATCGCCGCTGCAGCTCACGCTGACAGCAGCCACAAACCTTAGACAAAGTGTGAATTCGCCGCAACTGCACCAATGTCCGCATTTAAGTTTATCTTTCCGCAATCTTACCAAATTAACGATTTGGCAGATGCCTAGACGTACGTACCTGATATGAAACCAACCTCGGGAGCGCGATTGAATCTCACTACTTAGTTCGCGGCAAGCCGCTCAAATAACTGGGCCGTTGCTTCATCTATCGGGTAGTAGAGTTCGATCTTCAAATCGTCCAAGAACAAGTCTTGGGGTGTCCCAAACTGTGAGATTGTTGCAAACATCGAAAGCCGCTGATCTCCCATCTTCAGAATCGTCGGCATGACTGGACTGGAGGCTGGTTCATGTGAGGCAGCTGCAGCCGTCAAATATCGGATCGCTTCTGTAAACTCTGGAATGCCGCCTTGTGCGGCGCTTTCGGTGCGCAGGCGAAGTGATGCCTGATGCGCTACTTCAGGCCAATTCTCGACGACCTGTTGCAGTATGTCCGACATCATCAGATCCAAAAGACTTCCACCAACACCAACGCCGAAAGGCGCGAACAGCGCGATTGCTGCTGGATTTGCCTGACGGATGGTCCAGCGGCGATCAACAGCCAAACCCGGGTATGGCATGTGACGGTCCAATTGGCGCGAAACAGCGCTCCGGATCGGTGCCATCGCCTCATCATTCCAGTCCCGCGCATCGTACCGAACGGCAAAACCGGCATCGGTCAGCATTTGGTTGCGCGCATCCAGCGGTAGTTCCAGCGCTTCTCCCAATCGCACGACCATCTCTCGGCTCGGCCGTGCGCGCCCGGTCTCTAAGAATGACAAATGCCGAGCGGAAATATCAGCCTGCATCGCAAGCTCAAGCTGGCTGTACCGCCTCGCTGCACGCCAAGTCTTAAGTGTCGTGGAGAAGTCGTTCATGGCTCTTCATACCGCAATCATATCAACTGCGCACTTACCTCCAAGGTAATTGCGAGTATGGCGCTGACTTCGCTACGACGTCCTTGTCTTATTCAGGAGGAGCCCGTCATGGCGTCGCATTCAGCACATAAGCGATGGCTCAAAATATCTGCGTTGGTCATCGGTTTCTTCGGCCCTGCGCTGACCCTCGGAACAATTCCAGCGACCAATGAGCTTGCACGCCTTGGTCTCGATATCTTGACCTGGCCGGTAGATGGATTTCCCTCCTATAGCTCCGAGGAAATTCGGTTCCTCTCAGCGTTGACCGGTGGGTTCCTTGTGGGCTGGGGTGTCACCATCTGGATGCTATCCTCGTTGGTTTATGACACGGCACCTGAAGCGGTGCGAAGATCGGTGCTGTACGGTGCTCTCGCGTGGTTCTTTGTGGACAGCTTCGGCTCGATCACATCGGGACATTGGCCGAACGCGCTTTGGAACGTACTTGTCCTCTTGATGGTCGTTGGCCCGATGTGGCGGCCCGCGGACCCGACAAGCCTTAACCGAGAAGGAATACACTCATGACCGGACTTCGCTATACCCTCATTGCCATGACGGTCCTGATCGTTGTGTTCACCGCAGCAGCAATTGCCAATGGCGGTATCAACTTGATCACGCCGTTCCTGATGCCGATCCTTGCGCTCAGTTGGCAAGGCCAGTTCAATATCGACTTCGCCTGTTACCTTGTTCTGTCAGGCATCTGGATGGCGTGGCGGGGTGGCTTCAGCGGTGGCAGCATAGCTCTTGGAATGCTAGCGCCACCGCTCGGTATTTTGTTCTTCGCGCCCTATCTGATTTATCTGGCAGGCAAGTCGAACGGCGATCCACGCCGGCTTCTATTGGGCGTGCATGCCTGAATGCTCGGAAAAGCGACGTTGCAGGACAAGGAATTCAGTTGCAGCGAATGTACCAATTGTCACAAATTCGTAGCGATTTGACGCTATCGCCTACGTCGATGCAGATCGCGCAGCGTTATCCCGTCTATGATCGCAACCATTGCCTCGTCCACGCGACGTTGTTCAGTCGAGGCTGTCTTTGCCGAGAAGACGTGGTTGGTGAACATCCGCTTCTTTCCAGCAGTAAGCTTGTCCCATTGCGCCGAAGCAGTATCGTCTGAGTTCAACGCAGCCGTCAAAGCGGCAGGCACATTCACGTAATCCTGATCATCGATCCGGAACCGCATTTCGACCTCGTCGCCGACATCAAGCCCAGTGTTGGCCTTGATGTCGGGCGAGAGAATGAAGTAGCGCCGTCCGTCGCCCACCGGCATCCATGCACCACGTACCGGCACATCCGCAATCTCACCTTCGACCCGAAGTCGCGGATATGTCTTGAATGGAAGTTCGGTTTCGAAACGTGGTGGCATGAACAACACCTTGTAGGTGATTATTCGCGACTTCCCGACACCATGAAGTGCAATCTCGCCGACGAAGTCGTGGGTGAAGTAACTCATGCCCGGATCACGCCGCCTGCTTGTTATGTTCGTAAGGGTTCACGCCTTGAGGCGGCCGTCCGACAGGCGCCCCATTGACATCGCGATGCGGTGGCTCCGAGAAGGCTTTAAGCCCGGCCAGGTCTTTGCGGTGCATCTCTCGCGTCCACTTTGTAAGACCTGCGAACTTCCAAATCGCGTTGAAAGGGCGCGGCAGCTCATTGACGAAGTGGGCAAGGACGCGGGTACGTTCTTCGCCCTCGGAACGAAGTTCGAACGTAAGTTTCGGCTTATGTGGAGGTCCAGGGCCAACAAGAGTGAGGACGACTTCTTCGTTCTCTTTCAGACGCACAACTTCCTGATACCCGACCCGTTTGCCTTTGGTGAAGAACACCGTCTTCGCGCCTGTTTCGCCGTCCGCGCCTTCGACAGTACAGGTTGATTTGGTCTCTTTCGGCCAAGCCGACCAACGCATCAGGTGCTCTTGAAGGCGTATATCATCATAGACGTCGCTAATGCGCGCATCGACCGTGATCTCTTCGGTGTACTCCACTTTTGTGGGCGCGGCTGCGGACAAAAGGGCAATAAGGGCGACCAGCCCTAGCAGGACATAAAGCGCGATTTCCATCTAAGTCTCCACGGTTCTTGCGTTCAAGTTTCACTTGGGCGATGATCTATGTCAAGTAACTTGATTGTCAAGCTAAATGGATCATACCGATGCCATCTATCGAAGAGACGACGCCTCGAGACCTCGTCGCGGCGTGCCGTAGATTGTATGCGAGCATTGACCGCCTCGACACCAAGGCTGCTAATACAGTCGGGGTCAGCCGAAACGATTTGCGGTGTTTGAACATTCTTGCCGATGCGCCGGTTAAGCCGAGCACAATCGCAGCCGAGTTGGGCTTAACCACCGGGTCCGTTACGACCTTGCTCGACCGATTGGAGAAAGCAAACCTGGCGACGCGCGAACGTGATCCGGACGACCGGCGCGGGATCATCGTCCATCCGACACCGTACCTCTTCGAAACCCTTGGGCCGATCTATTCCGGCGTCGCGAGAGAAATCGAGCGTATCGCAGCCGAATATTCTTCGGCTGAACGAAAAGCAGCTGTGAAGCATCTCGATGACGCCTCTTCTGCATATGAAGTCGTTACATCCACTGGAGATGAATAGCGGTCATCCGCGCTGATGCAGCATTTGGTAGGTCTGGGCTCCTTACCGCCGTTAGATCGTTCGCAGCATTTTGCCAGCCGGGTGCCGATACCCTGGCAGTTGGCGGCCCAAACCAGCCGTTCATCGCGAGATAAGTTGCCGCATTGCAGCTTCCCCAAAGCGGAAGTTGATCGATTGCGCAGCATTTCCAACATTAACGTACACTCATTGGATAAAACGAACTCGTGCAAGCGCAGCTTCAACTATTGCCACGCGACCTTACTTGCTCCGGGTTCGGCGCTTTTGCACCTGTTAATCGCCACCACTTCGGCGCTTCGCAACGTCTGACAGACCCCGGGCCAACAGGTCGAATACGATACGGATGCGGCGGCTGGTCTGTAACTCCCGGTGAGTGACAAGCCAGACAGGGAACTCCAGAGAAGGGAAGCCCGGTAGAACCTTCTCGACGGCAGGCTCGGCGTCACCGAGGGCTTCAGGCTGCATGGAAACGCCGTAGCCCGCTTTCAACAACTCCCACGCCACGATGCCGTTCGCGCTCGACATGACGAAGCTCTCCGGGCGGACGGGTACGCCCATGTTGTGCAGCGGGGCCATCAGGCGTTCCGGATCGGCATTGCCGACGAAATCATGGTCGGCAATGTCGCGGGCCGTGCGCGGGCGGCCCGCCCTGTTGAGATAGTCCGACGCGGCATAGAGGTTGGCGCGAAAGTCGCCCAAGTGCCGTGCGATCAGGTCTGGCTGATCTGGGCGGACGTGGCGTATCGCGATGTCCGCCTCGCGCTGCGTCAAATTCTGCATCTCACTCGACGCAAGAATGCGGACGCGGATGCCCGGCGCCATCTGTCTCAACGGCTTGAGCACGCCCGGCAGGATCGCTGCTGACAAGAGGTCCGTTCCCGTGACCGTGACCTCTCCGGTGACATCCTGAGATTTACCGTCGGCCACCATCGAGATGAGCGTCGCAGCCTCGCCCATCGTGCGCATGTGATCAATCAGGTCGCGCCCTGCTTCCGTCAAAGTAAGACCACGGACGCTGCGTTCTACCAGCGTGACGCCAAGTGCCTCCTCCAACGCACCGATCTGCCGTCCTATCGTCGGCTGCGTTGTCTTCAGTACGCGCGCCGCGCCGCTGAACGAGCCTTCCTCCGCTGTCGCGAGGAAGGCGCGCACCTGGTTCCAGTCGAAGGAGACGGCCTGCCAGTTCATATACCAGCGTATAGCAGATGGACGAATTTAGGCAATCGACCTTTCATGAGCGCATGGATGATACCGGCTGCGAAACGAGATCGGCCCGGTCTCGGCAACCGAAAGCGACACAATGTATTCCCCAGTTTCTTACGACTGGCCCATCCGCGCTGCTTCAAACCTGAAGTGCAACACGCAAAGGAAACCGACATGACTGCCCAAGCCTTCTGGGACCGGCATGCGCCCAAGTACGCAAAAAAGCCCATCGCCGATGTCACCGCCTACGAAGAAAAGCTGGAATGCGTCACTGCGCTTCTTCGATCGACCGATCGCGTTCTTGAAATCGGCTGCGGGACAGGCGGCACGGCGAGTAAGATCGCGCCTGTCGTCGCTCATGTGACCGCAACCGACCTCTCTGCCGAGATGATCCGGATCGCCCGGTCACGATCAGGCGGAGATGCCGCGGGAACACCAGAATTTCTTCAGGCGGAGGCGGCGCAACACATTCCTGGCCAACCGTTCGAGGTCATTTGCGCGTTCAGCCTGCTTCACCTGGTGGATGACATACCCACCGTGCTGGATGCAGCATTCCACCAAATGAAACCCGGCGGTCACTTCATATCAAAAACGGTTTGTCTGAAGGACGCGCCGCGCTGGATGCGAGCCATGGTTCGCGTGCTCATGGCCGTGCGGATCGCGCCTAATGTGATCATCTTGAGTCGCGCTGAATTGACGCGGCACCTGATCCGGGCCGGGTTCAAAATCGAGCAGACGCGGTACTTCGGAAAGAACCGACTGAGCCCCTTTATCGTCGCGCGCAAGCCCGCCTGAGGCAGACCGCACCTTATTCTGAGAGACCGAAGCATGCACTTAATCAGCCGTCGCGAATGGGCGTTTCTTGCCCTCGTGTTCCTCTACTCTTTCATTCCGGCAGTCGTCGGGCTGGTCCGGCTTCCGGAACTTCTCGGCGCTCCGGCGATCATCCCGCCGAACCCGCGTGCGGTGATCGATCCCCTCCCGATCACATTGCATATCCTCGGCAGTTCAGTTTTCTGCCTTGTGGGGGCTGTGCAGTTCCTGCCGAGCCTGAGGCGCTACCGCCCCGCCCTGCACAGGACCCTCGGGCGGATCGTGGCGGCAGCGGGATGCGTCAGCGCACTCACCGGTCTCTGGATGACCGTGGCCTATGCATTTCCCGACGCCCTGCAGGGACCACTGCTTTATGGGGCGAGGGTCACGCTTAGCCTCTCGATGGTCGCTCTCATCGCATGGGCTGTTGTCGCGATCCGGTCGCGAGACGTCGCCGCGCACCGCGCCGCGATGCTGCGCGCCTATGCCCTCGGCCAAGGGGCCTCAACGCAGACCGCGCTCTTTCTCGTCGCAATTGCCCTCTTTGACACCGAACTGCAGGGATTTTCGCGAGACCTCCTGATGGTTGGGGCGTGGGCCATCAACCTTGCGATTGCGGAACTCCTGATCCGCCGCGCCTTTGCGGCGCGCACATCCGGTGCCGTGATCTGAACTCGGCCGTGTTCCCGGCCTGATACCGGCCAACTCCAGAAACAAAGAAAGAAGACACCGAAATGAGACGGCTCGATCCCCATATTCTTCTGTCGGCCCTATGGCTGTTCATACTGCTCAACATCATCTTTCGCGACATTCACCAGTTTGTCCTCGCGTCCCATATCGAGATGCTGCTGACAGGCCATTACAACGGCATCGAGATCACCGAAGGGCTGATGCTTCTGGGCGGTTTCCTCGTCCAAGTGCCGATTGCGATGGTGCTCTTTTCGTTCCTGCTAACCCGCAGGATCGGTCGCCCTGTCACCTTTCTTGCAGCGATCATCACGACGGGTACGCTCCTTTCCTCGCCCCCCACCGACATGGATGACACCTTTCACCTCGTCATCGAGATCGCGGCTCTAATGGCAATTCTCTGGACCGCATGGATGTGGCCCGAGCACGAACACACCGCGCCGCAATCCGACGCAAGTTCTCCGTAAAAAACGTACGCGCACCGCAGACACGATGAATGAATAATAGGACCAAATAGATGTTGGCAGAAACGCCTTTAGACGATGCGGTTGATCTTTATGACAAGCTCGCACCTCGATACGACAAACTTCATCATCGCTGGCTGCGTCATGCAGGCGGCGAGGCGCAGGCCGCCCTGGAAGGTCTGGTGCGTGCACTTGCGACGCCAAATTCGAGTTTTTTGGATGCTGGCTGCGGCACCGGCAACCTGGCACGTAGATTAATTGCCGAGGGCATGCCGCCGAATTTGATGACCCTTCTCGACCCGTCTGTGGCCATGCTTGCGCGCTGCGCCGACATTCCTGTGCCAAAGATACAAGGACGGTTGGAGTCCTTGCCGTTTGAGGATGGCACCTTCGATCTTGTGACGTGTGCTTGGGCTCTGGAAACCGTCCCCGATCCCTATCTGGCTTTGACTGAGCTTTGCAGGGTTGTTCGAGCCGGCGGCGCGCTTTGTCTCGCGTTTTGCGCGGATGAGCCTGCCCGTGGCCTTGCCGACAGCCTAATGCGCCAGGCGCT
The DNA here is from genome assembly GCF_947496515.1 of uncultured Roseobacter sp. Classification (GTDB taxonomy): domain Bacteria; phylum Pseudomonadota; class Alphaproteobacteria; order Rhodobacterales; family Rhodobacteraceae; genus Roseobacter. Next base: position 7,354 of record NZ_CANMDB010000019.1, read on the forward strand.
TTTGTTTCGCGGGACCGGCCGGTTTATGTCCCGCTCCCGATTGATGCAGGCAATCGAGCGTTTCGAAAATTTTGAAGTGCGGGCAATTCCGAGCCATGGTCCGGCCTCGACCTTACTTGCAAGGCGGTCTGGCACAGCAACCCAGGCGTCTTGGTAGCCGAGCGTAGAGTTGAAAGTGACGCCCACAGAATCACGGAGAGCAAGCATGATCGGATATGTTACCCTCGGAACCAACAACTTCGAGACCGCGCTGGAATTCTACGATGCCTTGTTTTCGAGTGTGGGTGCAAGCCGCCTTTGGAAACACGGCGACATGGCGGCATGGAGGCGCTCGCGGGCCGAACCTGCGTTATGCCTTGCTTGTCCATTCAATGGGGAACCTGCAAGCGTTGGAAACGGGGTGATGGTCGCTTTGAAAATGACCAACAGAAAAGCTGTCGATACGATTCACGCCAAGTGCCTCGAACTTGGCGGAACAGATGAGGGACCCCTCGGCACACGCGGAGATCATGGTTTCTACGGAGGGTATATCCGAGATCTGGATGGCAACACACTGAATGCGTATGTCCCGGCGTGACGCTAGGCAAAGAGTTGGCTGTTGAAATTTCGCGTTCAGAGGACAATGAGCGACGAGCACATCGAAAGACGCCGCAATGAGATCTGAAATAAAATTCGTCCGATTGTCGGAAATCGACCCAGCCGAAATCTTGGCGCACATGTCCGACCCTCGTGTGGCCGAGCATATGCCGCTTCTGAAATTTACTTGGAATGCCGAGATAGTGGCGCGGTTTGTCGCCAAAAAGGAAGAGTGTTGGCGCCGTGATGGACTTGGACATTGGGCATTTTTGTCCGATGACCGATATGTCGGCTGGGGTGGATTTCAAAAAGAAGGAGTCGAGTGGGATTTCGGACTGGTCTTGCGGCCCGACATGTTTGGCCTCGGGCCGCGCATCTCGCGAAAGGCGATCGACTTTGCGATTTCCGATGAACGCATCCCGTATGTAACCTTCCTTTTACCACCGTCACGCACGAACCTGCGGGCACTCGACAGACTTGGTGCTTGGCGGGTTGGCGAAGTCGATTATGACGGGGCGACCTTCCTCAAATATCAACTCGTGACCGAGTGACGGCACTATCCAATCTTTGGCCATCCGACAGCTTCAGTATATATCGAAGCTCGCGGCCCATAAGAGACATTCATCGCAGTCACTGGTACCGCAGTGCGGCTTCACCAGACCGGCCATTCGCTGCGGGTGCAAATCCCTGAACTGTTAACTAACCGTCTGCGGACTTTGCTGCAGATGAATTCTGCTGCGTGGAGGATCCCTTTACGCGATCACCTGTCACACCCATTGTGACGTCGCCACATCTCTGGGTCACGACCGTCAGGGATCTGTGCGCAAGGATCGTTGGTGTAGCCTCTTAGGTCGTTGTATCTTGCAATTTGGTGGGGGCTCAGAATGTCCAGCGTCTCAAGATGACGCGACAAGTGTACAAATCGGAGATTGCTGCGCGCTTGACCGGCCGCATTGACCAAAGTCTCTAACTTGGCGGCATTGACCCCTCCGTTTGAGAAGGCCGTATCCAAAGCGCGTTCTGCTGCGATGAAAACCGCTCCCGCGGCTACGGCTTCGGCTTGTATTGCCCCGAAGATGTCCTCTACGCGCTCGCGCTGCTCCGATGACAAGCTCAATTGTTCAGCAAGCTTTAAAACGTGGGCTGGCCCCGGGTGCCCGTTCAGCTCGGCCGCCAATGCCAACCCCCATCCGCGTCCGGCTTCGAGTTCAGAAATATCACTTTCTGACAGGGTTGCGATGTCCCGGGATTCCATCCCCGCGTACGGTGTATGGCTGTCATCGGCAAGAACGGGGATGCTCAACACTGACGCCGCAAACCCAATAAAGATGTGTCTTCTCATGATCAGTTACCTTTTTCATAGGCTTCTCATGGCGAACGCCGCTCACACATGATTATGATCATGTCATGGACGATTTTCTGAAAGCGCTTTTTGACGATGGGGAACCAATGGAGATGGATGCCGGCGCTTATCTGTTCCATGCGGGTGACCCGGTGCGCTTTGTGCATCTCGTTGAAAACGGGGGCATCCACCTGGAACGGACGCAGATCAGTGGCCAAGTCACGTGTTTTCAAAGAGCGCGTCCGGGTGACATCCTCGCGGAAGCGTCAATCTATGCAGTAGCCTATCACTGCGATGCGAAGGTTGTCGAACCGGCGCGCCTGAGAAAGCTTCGCGTTGAGCGTCTGATGGAAACTCTGGAGGTTGATCCAGAGACATCAATAGCTTGGGCTACACATTTGGCTCGGACCGTGCAGACGACCCGCCTCCTTGCAGAGATCAGAGGGTTGAAGACAGTCCGACAACGTCTCGATGCCTGGATTGATCATGGCGGTGCACTGCCCGCGAAGGGGCATTGGCAAACATTGGCGCAAGAATTGGCGGTCACGCCTGAGGCGCTCTATCGAGAAATCGCCCAACGCCGCAGCGTCGGACTTTCCAAAAACCGAAAAAGCTAATGCTGCGCTTGATCCTGCGCCGTGACTTGCGCTTGGTGCGCACGTTCCCGCTCCGGCCACTGCGTCTTGATCCATTCGAGGACGTCGCGCAGTTCATCCTCGGAATAGGTATCTCCGAAGCCCGGCATGTTGCTTTCGTAGCCTCTGCCGACAACGGCGGCCGTGCCACGCATGGTGATGTCCAAAAGCACCCGGTCGGGGTGGTGCCATGTATGCCCGGAGGCATCATGGGGTGGTGCGGGCAGCCTGCCATCCGCTCCGGGGGACCGCCAGTTTGGCTCGCCCTGCAGATTTGCACCATGGCACGCGGCACAAGCCTCTGCGTAAATCTTTTCACCGCGGGCAAGGTTCGGTTGATAGCTCACCAGAAGGGGTCGCGACCCGCCGTTCAGGAACACTCCAGCAAGCGCCGCAACCAACACGACAGCACCGGACAACATGATCCATTTCCTCATTCAGCGAAGACCTCCCACTGCGTTGCCGGTTTTATCCGTGCAGGCGCGGCGTTCATGCCGTGCCTTCCGATCGCGTTTCAAACTCTGACTTTCATTTAGATGGGGCCTCCAGTTAGTAGATGATCAAGCGGAAATTTGCTATTGACCTTCCGGTTACTGGAGGCTGCACAACCATATTCCAACGGTCTCTGCACCATGAATTTCGGCCAAGTCCCGCGTCAGCGATCTGCCTGTACATATGATCGCCGCTGTCATGCCCAGTTGAAAAGGAAGCTTCAAAAATGAGATGCCTACTCACGACCATTGCCATCCTCCTATCTCTGAGCGGGGCGGCTGTCGCGCATTCCGAAAAGCAGGGCACGACACCGGTCGACGGCGCACAACTGACCGAAACGCCCGAGATGATCCACATGGTTTTCGCCGACCCGATGCGCATCACCATGGTGCGACTGGTCAACGCGGAAGGCTCTGAGATGCCTATGGCGCGTGAAACCGGGCTGGAGCCAACACTTGAGTTCCATGCAGAGCCGGAACCACTCGCACAGGGGAATTACACCGTGGAGTGGCGCGGTCTGGCCTCTGACGGTCATGCGATGCAAGGTAGTTTCTCCTTCGAACTGGCTGACTGACCCGCGGTGCTGGTAACTCTCGCCACTGTCGACACCGTCACATGGCTGTCGATCATCGTGAAGGCTTTTGCCTATGCGGCAACGCTTTTTGCTGTCGGCAGTGTATTGGTGGTCGTCTCCTTGCAGGGCGTGAGTGAGCGCGGACGCGCAGCGCTGCGTCGAACTGCGGTTCTTTCGGCGCTTGCAGCAGCCGTCTTTACCGGGCTGCGGCTTCCTGTGCGGGCCAGCTTCCTTATGGGCAGCACATGGGACGGCGCGGTAGAGCCCATGATCCTTGGAATGGTGGCTGAGAGCCCCCTTGGAACAAGTGCAGCTGTGCGCCTTGCGGGGCTTGCGCTCATTTTCTGTATCCTGTGGCGGGCGCGGGCTGGCCGGATCCTCGCAGTTGTGGGCGCATGTCTTGCGTCCGGCTCCTTTGCGCTCCGCGGTCACGCGCTCGGCGAGCCGCAGATGATGCTTGGCGCGCTCATCACCTTGCACATACTGTGCCTCGCTTTCTGGGTCGGTGCCTTCGCGCCGCTCGTGCGTGCGACACGGCGCGACCCACCCGCAATCGCGGGAGCCTTAGCACATGAGTTCGGTCGCCGGGCGCTGTGGGTTGTCGGCCTGCTCGTCGTCGCGGGTGGGCTGGCCCTTGTGCTTCTGGGTGCTGCGACACCATCCGCTCTCTTCAGCCCTTACGGCCAGATGTTTGCGATCAAGCTCGTTCTCTTTGCGGGTGTCCTGACTCTGGCCGCGGTAAACAAACTGAAACTGACACCTGCGCTTTTGGCATCGACGCCGGGCACGCGCAGGCGGTTCCGCCGATCAATTGGTTTTGAAGTGGCGCTCGTGGCAGGTATCCTTGTCACGACGGCAGCGCTCACCACTGTCTCATCGCCACCCGGCGACGGAGAGAGCGAACAGGCATCATTGGGTACGCGACCGGCTGCGTCGGCGCGTCACACGTTTGGAGACGCTTCATGACACGACTGAACCGCAGGCAGTTCCATCGGTCACTCTTGGCGTCTGCAGCCGCTGCATCTTTGCCAAGCTTTGCGCGTGCAGAAGCCACGCCAATCCTCAACGCGCGGGTGAGCAGCGCGCGGCTTGCACCAGCCAAGTATCCGGAGACGCGCATTTGGGGGTATGATGGCCTGACGCCCGGCCCGCTCCTGCGCGCGCGTCAGGGGCAGCGGATGACACGGCTATTCCGGAATGACCTTCCGCAGGCGTCATCGGTCCACTGGCACGGCATCCGCATCGAAAACGCCATGGACGGTGTGGCTGGCATGACGCAGTCTGCTGTCGAGCCGGGTGCAGACTTTCTTTACGACTTCGCGCTGCCCGACGCTGGCACCTACTGGTATCACCCACACGACCGCACCTATGAGCAGATGGCGCGTGGCCTTTACGGTGCCTTGATTGTCGATGAGGCCACAGGCGCGCCGGAGGTCGATCTTGACGAGGTGCTATTACTCGACGACTGGCGCCTGACGGATGAGGCCCAGATCGCCGAGGGTTTCGGGAACATGCACGATTGGTCCCATGGCGGACGGATCGGCAACTGGATCACGGTGAATGGCGATGGGGCCTGGGCGCGAGACGTGCCCCGGCATTCACGGATGCGTCTTCGTCTGGTCAACACAGCAAATGCGCGGATTTTCTCGCTCGATACGAAGGGCTTGGAAGGCTGGGTCGTGGCACTTGATGGCATGCCGCTGGAGGCACCGCAGCCATTGGGAGACTTCGTTCTTGCGCCAGCGCAGCGGGCAGACCTGATTGTCGATGTGATTGCGGATGAGGGAGAGGAAGCATTCCTTGTGAGCGTTGAGCGCGACGGCGGCTACGCTATCGCGGCATTCCCGGTCGGGGGCGCTGTCCGACAGAAGCGCTTGGCCGAACCGACCGCTCTCCCGCCAAATCCGGTTCCCGCTCTCGGAGATCTAGGAACCGCCCGACACGCTGAACTGCGAATGGAAGGCGGCGCAATGGGTGGCATGCGCGGCGCGATGATAGGCGGTCAGATGATGGACATGCGCGACATGGCTGCTCAGGGCAAAGTCTGGGCCTTCAACGGCATGGCGGATATGGGCGACACCCCTTTGATCGACGCCAGCCTTGGTGAAACCGTGCGGATCAGCATGACCAACGACACCGCCTGGCCACACGGGATGCATTTGCACGGGCATCACTTTCGACAGATCGCTGCAGACGGCACCCTTGGCCCATTGCGTGACACGGTTTTGATGACCCGCGGCGAAATGGTCGAGATCGCCTTCGTTGCAGACAACCCCGGTGACTGGCTCTTGCATTGCCATATGCTGGAACATGCCGCTGGCGGGATGATGACCTGGCTGCGCGTCTCATAACGCACAGCCCGAAGAACAACCTAGATGGGAGATACACCACATGGACCGCAGAGACTTTATCCTCATCAGCCTTGCCTCTGGCTTGAGCGCCGCGTCTATCGCTCGACCCGCGCTCGCAACTTCAGGCGGACTGGAAGTCTTTAAAACACCGACATGCGGCTGTTGCTCGGCCTGGGTCGAGCACATGGCCCGCGCAGGTTTCAATGTCACCGCCAGCGACGTCGATCAGGAAACGCTTTGGGATATGAAGGATCGCGCAGGCGCTACACCCGCGCTGAGCTCATGCCATACCGCCTTCATCGACGGTTACTTCTTGGAAGGCCACGTGCCTGCCGGAGACGTCCAGCGGTTGCTTATGGAGCGCCCGGATGCGCTCGGCCTGACGGTGCCCGGCATGCCGATTGGTTCACCGGGCATGGAAATGGGCGACCAGCGCGACGCCTACGACACTTTGCTGGTTTTGCGTGATGGCTCAATCGACGTCTTTGAGAGCCATGCGTAAATTGGTGCGATATGGGACGGAGGAGACTGAATTCTCAGGTTTCCGCTCTTCTAGTCGAGTTGCCGCGGTCTGAGGCGACATGGGCAGTCCAATACCCGCATTCGTCACATTACTGCGGTTTCTGCGGTTTACACGAAGTGCAGCATTTCGGAGATTGGGCGCTCAATTGACCTCGGAGGCAGCGCAGCCTTCTGTGTTATGATGTCCGCGTCAACGTCGGGTTGTCGTTTTGGGAGGGCGTGGCGGATCGGAGGATCAGTCATGGAAACACCAAACTTACCCGCCATTCGTGCGCTTCGACCAGCCTGGAACAAAGGACGCATCGTCGGTCAGAAACGACCATTGAAACCAAAGCATGTCTGGGCAATCCGGGTGCGACTCGAACTGGCCGAGAACCACCGTGATCTCGCACTCTTCAATATGGCCATCGATAGCAAATTGCGCGGATGTGACCTGGTGAAGATGAAAGTCGTCGACGTCATGGCGTCTGGTCAAATCAAAGAGCGGGCGTCGGTTTTGCAAAGCAAAACACAGAAACCGGTACGCTTCGAAATTTCTGAAGGCACACGTGCCTCCGTAGAGAAATGGATGGAAGATGAACTCATGGTCGGCTCGGAGTACCTGTGGCCGGGTCGGTTCCACGAGCGCCTGCACATCTCAACCCGGCAGTATGCACGGATTGTCCGCGACTGGGTCACGTCAATCGGCTTGGAAGCAACAGCATATGGAACCCATTCGATGCGCAGGACCAAGGTGACTCAAATCTATAAGAAGACGGGCAATTTGCGCGCAGTTCAGCTTTTACTGGGACACACCAAGATGGACAGCACCGTTCGATATCTCGGCGTTGAACTTGAGGACGCTTTGGCCATTGCGGAGGCTATTGAAATCTAAACATATGGGCCGCTTTCAATGGCGGCCCATTGCTGACCTTCGACCTTGGATCGCGACGCTGCGGTCCATCCCATTGAAACCGCCATTCGCCGCAACAGCGAAATCTGAGTTGGTTCAAACTCACAGATGGTTCGCGATGTATAAGTTCGGCGAGCTATTGATATCGCGCTTGCAGCGAATGGTCGCAAAACGGCAGCCGATTGGAGCGGTTTGGACAACGCTTGAGTCTACACGCGGGCTTCCGGAACGCCGCGTGGAGCCAAATAAAACCTTTTTTGATTAACGTGCTGCATAGATGGTGTGATCCACCAAAGCCGACATCCATGCGTCTTGTACCATCGGTTACTCTGGGCTCTTCACGGTCATCATCTGAAAAGCGGCTATGCCGGCTGACAACTAGGCTTTAAGCAAAGTGACGGCCCATATCCACTGTCGGCGCAATGCGTCACTTCGGCAACCTTGAGACAGAACCAACCAAAATTACTGCCGGCCCAGCTAAACGAACCGCCGGTGAGCCAATAATGAGATCAGCTCTCTCTACTTTACAGTTCTGCGCGGTGCCTTTGAACGCGAACTGGTCGCGACATAGGATTGATACTCCGAAAAAGGCATCGGCTTGCCAAAGAAGTATCCTTGAGCCTCGGCCATGCGGTGGGTTTTGAGAAACCTCAGATGCTGGTCCGTTTCGACACCTTCGCAGAGCAAGGTCATCCCAAGACCGCAGCACAGGTCACTAACCGCAGTCAGGATTGCTTCGGCGGCTGGATCGGTTTGCAGACCAAGCAGGAAAGACTTGTCAACCTTGAGCTTCTCGATCGGAAGTTGTGAGATATATCCCAACGAGGAATACCCCGTTCCGAAATCATCTAGCGCCCAGCAGACACCGCGAAACTGAATGTCGCGCATCTTCTCTACGAGCTCTCCTGTACTGTCGAACAAGACGGTCTCTGTGAGTTCAAGGCAGAGGCGGGACGCTGGAAATTTGGTCTCCTGCAACAGAGCGCTGATATCGCTGACGATGTTGTCTGCCGTCATCTGGATGCCCGATACATTGACGGCAACGCCCAGGGGGGACGGCAGCGTCATGGTATCACGGATTGCCTTATCCAGAACCCACGCCCCCAACTCGTTTATGAAACCCGTTGACTCTGCGATCTCGATAAACTCATCGGGGTAGATCTGTCCAATCGTATCGGAGTCCCAACGCAAGAGCGCTTCGGAGCCTATGAGCTCAAGATCTTCGACGCGGTGCTGCGGCTGATACCACACCTCGAACTCTTCACGGTCCAGCGCGCGCCCCATCGCGCGCTCTATCGCTCTCGATCTGAACTGTTTCTTTGAAAGCGTCGGGCTATACGCCCGGGGTGCGTCATCTCCGGCCAGTTTGGCGGCATCTAGTGCCTCCTCGGCCTGGGAAAGCGCTTGAGCCGCCGAAAAGTCACTGCTTGGATCAATGATGGAGTATCCCAGCCTCACGCCAACCCGAGCGTTTGCATTCTCAAGCTCGTAAGGCATGGCGACCATGTCGCTCAGGTTATGCGCGAGATCCGAGGTATCTGTCCTCTCTGCGGTATTTTCCGTAAAACAGGCGAAAGTGTCGCCGCCAAGTCGTGCGACAGCGGAAATGTCCAGCTGCGCATTCTCTACACGTTTGACAATATGCTGAAGAAGAGCATCCCCGATATCCCGGCCCAAAACAACATTCACGGTTTTGAATCGGCTCAGGTTGAACACAAAGATCCCAAAGGGTTCTCCAGCCTCGGCTCGAAGCGTGATAAACTCCAGAAATACGCTGCGCCTGAGCGCTCCAGTGAGCGTATCGTAGCTCGACAGATAGGCAATGTCGCGCTTTTGCTTATTGATCGTCGTGACGTCTCGGATGGATAGGGTGGCGATCCGAACCGTTCGCTCATTGTTTCGATCGAAGGTCACTGTCTTTGACGGTGTCACCGTGTACTCAAGGTGAAACACGGCGTCGTCTTTGGCGACTTCATAGCTCCGCAACTCTCCGCCATCGCCCGTCCGCATAGCATCAAGGGCATCGTTTCTGAGCCTGGCGGGAAGCGAAAGGTCGTCCGCAGCACTACAGCTAAAAAGACGGGCGGCGGACTCACTGTGCATCTGAACACGGCCCGTCTCGTCAAGAATTGCAATCGCATCGAAACTGTCGTCAAACACCTGCTTCAGCAAGGCCGAGGTGTTGGCAACCTCCTGCCGTTGCCGGGCAATGGTTTCCCTGTTGAGCTTAAGCCACCAAAGCAGCGACCAGCTGCAAAAGACGAGCAGTCCGGGGTAAAGCGGTGCCGTCGGGATCACGACGGCATGCCGCGCGAAGGCTGCGAAAGCCACAGCCTCGCTCAGGGAGAGCGCGAGGCCAGCGGCGGACAGCAGAACCGTCGGTTTTTGAAACGCTTTTGTCTGAAGCAGGAGCACAAGCGCGAACAGAGTACACAAGACCCACGTTCGCGCGACAGTAGTTGGAACGATGCCAGCAGCCAGCGTTTCAGCCGCCAGGACATGCACCAGCGGTCCCGGGATGACCCCATGAACGGGAACGACAAAAAGATCACCCAATTCGATGGCGGAGGCCCCAACGATGATCGATCGCCCGGCGACGATGTCTGGTTCGAACCTGCCTTCCGCAACGTCGACGGCAGAGAGGATCGGGACGCTACCGGGCTGCGTAGCGAAGTTGATTGGAAAGCTGCCGGTTTGTTCCAGAAAGGTACCGGTCAGCAAGGCGGCCGCCGAGGGGATGTACTCTCCTGCAATCACCTCGCCGTAGGGATAGAAGCGAACGGCACCATGTGCGTCGCTGAAAACGTTGACGAGGGCTGGCCAGCTTCTCTCGGCAAAAGCCTGCATCGGCCAGTTCATCGCCGGTTCACTACTTGCCGTGCGATCGAGCTGTTGAAAAACCGGCAGATAAGCGTTCCCTGATCGGTCAAGAGCCCCCGCAAACGCAGCATCACCGGCAGCGTCAGCAGAAAAGGCAAAGTCGATGTCGAAAAAGACATCGAGCGCGCCTGCTGTGGTGAGATTGTCGAGTATATCGGCGTGGATCTGACGGGACCAAGGCCAGCTACCCACGGCATGGATGGAATGTGCATCGATTGCCACAAACACGAAGTCGCCCGAGGCGCTACGGTCTAGCAAACCTGTTCTGAGATCTTCGACCCATTCATTCAACCCACGGAAAACGTCGCCGCGGTCAGCAAGGAGTACCGCGGCGACGACGAGATGCGCAACCAGCAGATGGCGCACTACCTGCAAGGGCGGTGTCAGTTGTTGCCTCCGTTGCCTTTTCCATTGCCATTGTTGCCCTTGCCGTTACCACCACCGTTTCCATTTCCGCCACCGTTGCCGTTCCCGCCACCATTCCCGTTTCCACCACCGCCGCCATTTCCACCGCCGCCGCCATTTCCACCGCCGCCGCCATTTCCACCGCCGCCACCATTGCCGTTGCCGCCACCGTTGCCGCCACCGTTGCCGTTGCCGCCACCGTTGCCGCCACCGTTGCCGTTGCCGCCACCATTGCCGCGTCCGCGTCCGTTTCCGTTGTTAGATGCATCAGTGGCGCCGGGGCGGTTTTCGTCTGTACGCCCTCTGGCACGGGCATTGCCCTTACGTTCCGAGGCGGGCACCTCTCGCAATTCAAGGCTGAACCTGTTCGTGGCGCCCGGAACCTCGCTGGTGACTTCTGCAGCGCTCACACTGAGGTCGCGCCCGTTGGAGACCGCCTCACGACCGGCTTCAACTTCGACGCTGCCTCTCTCATTGCGGACCTCCACGACACCCTTGTCCACCCGGACAGACGCGCTCTGTTCGTCGGTCGTCACCTCCAGAACCGTGCCCTTGATGACAGCGGCAAGGTGCGGCGTGACGACGCTGGTGCGTTTGCGCTTTTTGGTTGTTACGGACAAGAAGACCGAGCCACGCTGATGCGTCACCTGCGTGCGCTGTCCCGTCGGTTCAGAAACCGAGATGGCGGCCAAGGTGTCCGCGCGGTAAACGATACGCTCGTCTCCTCGGCCAAGGATCGCCCGGCCCCGCGTCCCGGTGCGGATCCAGCTTCCGTTCGAAAGTGTCCCCCCTTCCTCTGCACGTGTCCACGTCTTGCCGTCAACGGAAATGCGAACACTCCCATCAACACGCTGGATCTCCCACCCTGCGGCAGTGGCGTGGACAGCGGTGGTGATCAGGAAAACAAATGCGACGATTGTGCGGATAAACATGGCTCACCTCTTAGAGAAGAGCCGCAAGGATACAGAGAAGAAGTAAAGGAACTGGAAAACGACTCTCGAACCGCGCGAGTTAAGTTAACGAGCGGTTTCCGCTTTCTGGACCCGGCCAGAAGGTAGTAGATCATCGAAGATATTTTAGAGCGCAGAAATTGCCGTGGTCCGTCCAGCGGCAGCCCTAACGTGCCCCTCATCGGTCCCTTACGTTTGAGTTTTCTCCGATCCGTTCATAAGGTCCTCACTATCCTCAAGGGCTTTCGCTTGCGGTGTTTTCTCGTGTCGGGCGGCAATCTGGGTTGCACAAGAGCGCACTTCTTGTCGTTCCTCTGTAGATCAACGCGCGATGCCCGGTCATTTCATCGACAATCACGCTCCATTCCGACAGCCTTCTACCATCCTCATTGAGCAGAATGACATTGGTACGACCCTCGGCCTGAGCCGTCAGCACCAATGCTGTTGCATTGACAACCGAGGTGGTCACAACCTCCGGGTTGCCGACAATCACCGTATCGAAGGGTTCAGCGGCAGTTTTGAGACGCGCCTCGCCGTTCGATAGTCGGAGCGTGAGCGTCTCCATGCCCTCAGAACCCGCGTTTTGTGCACGAAGGACACCGCTTGGCGAAGCCACAAAAAAAAGAATCAAAAACGAGAGAGTGGCAAAATTGCGGCACCGAGACCGGCAACCAGGCAAGAAGATGGCAACTTTCACTGAACTTGGTCCCATTATCGCCACTTTATGAACAATATCCAAACGCGTGGTCGGATCGTCGGAAGATATTGCACCTTTGGTAAAGGAAGCATTACCGACACTGATTTTGGCTTGCTATTCAGAATGTTCACACCTCGAAAGCCTGTCTGATTGAAGCCGAGTTGCCCGGCTTAAGTGCAATTTTATCAGTTATATTAAGGATTTGTTTCCATCCATTCGGCGTACTGCAGAGCAATGCAAACCACTGGAAGGAGTTTCCTCGTTATGTTGATGAAGAAAATGATGATCGATTCGCGTGAGCTTGTTGCCGACCGCAAAGGTGCAACGGCAATCGAGTACGGGCTGATTGCAGCAGGCATCGCACTGGTCGTTGTGGCCGCGATCGCTTTGTTGAGCCCACAGCTGACCGCGACCTTCGGCGCTCTCACAACAGCTCTGACACCACCGGCCTAATCAAGCCGATCGCTGCATCCCGGGCCCGGTTGGGCTCCGGGATCGCACGAAATACCGAAGGAAGGGTCGAATGCTTCGGCCCTTCCATTTTCCAATTTTAGGGAGCGTGACATGCCATTCGGTCGGGCACAGTCGAAAGCCACACCGCCTGCCTCTACGCTCGTGTCGGCGGAGACCTCCGCCGGTGCCATTCCCCTATCAAAAGAGACCAACACAAACCCGCCCCAGTCCGAAGAAGATCGCTCAGAGGTATTCAAAGCCAAGGCCAAGGTTTTCAACGCCCTCGTTGATGCCGTCGATATCTCGCGGATCGCAACGACGGATCGTAGCGAAGCGGCCGAAGAGATTGGCGCAATCGCCGCCGAAATCATCGACGAGAAGCGGATACCTCTGACCGTCAAGGATCAGGAATGGCTCATCGACAGCATCATTGACGATGTTCTGGGCTACGGCCCGCTGGAGCAGTTACTGCGCCGCGACGACATCTCGGACATCATGGTCAATGGCGCGGATGACGTCTTTATCGAGGTGGGCGGCAAGACCCAGAAGACCAGCATCCGGTTTCAGAGCAATGAGCAACTGCTCAATATCTGCCAACGGATCGTCAGCCAAGTAGGGCGGCGTGTAGACGAAAGCTCGCCCATTTGCGATGCGCGCCTCATGGACGGGAGCCGCGTCAACGTCATTGCACCGCCGCTCGCGGTGGACGGGCCGACCCTGACGATCCGCAAATTCAAGAAAGACAAGCTTACGCTTGAAGACCTCGTTGGGTTCGGGTCGATCTCCGAACAAGGGGCGGAAATCCTGCGGATTATTGGCCGTGTCCGGTGCAATACGTTGATTTCGGGCGGGACGGGATCCGGCAAGACGACGCTCTTGAATTGCCTCACGCGCTTCATCGACACGGACGAGAGGATCGTGACCTGCGAGGATGCCGCCGAGCTGCAGCTTCAGCAGCCGCATGTGGTGAGACTGGAGACGCGCCCGGCCAACATCGAGGGCAAGGGCGAGATCACCATGCGTGAGCTGGTGAAGAACTGTCTGCGGATGCGGCCCGAGCGGATTATCGTGGGTGAGGTGCGCGGCGCTGAGGCTTTCGATCTGCTCCAGGCCATGAATACGGGCCACGATGGGTCCATGGGAACCCTTCACGCCAACTCGCCACGTGAAGCACTGGCCCGGCTTGAATCGATGATCTCCGTCGGAGGTGTGAGCCTGCCACCCAAGACGATCCGCGAGATGATGGTGTCCTCCATCGATGTCATCGTACAGGCCAGCCGGTTGCGTGACGGGCGACGGGTCATCACGCATGTGACCGAGGTGCTGGGGATGGAAGGCGATGTGATCACGACCCAGGACATCTTCAAGTTTGAGATCACAGGCGAAAGCGAGGACGGAAAAGTCATTGGGACGCATCGCGCCAACGGTGGTGGCCGGCCCGGTTTCTGGGACCGCGCGGTGTACTACAACGAACAAGGGCGGTTGACCGAGGCGCTGGACGGATCCGATCCACGCTCCATGCGGCGCGATCTGGAAGCGTAGGATGGATCCTTTCCTCGCATATATGCCCATCTTTATCGCCGGGCTGGCGGCGCTCACCGTGAGCGGGTTGATGATTGCTTTGGTGTGGCCGAGGCTCACGGGGCGGGATGCGCTGGCGCGGCGGGTCGAGGCAATTGCGGCGCAGGTGCATCCCGAGGGCGTCAGTGAAACCAGGGGAGACGCAGGCCAACAACGATCTGTCAAGCAGGCGCTACGCGAGGTCGAAGAGGTCCGTCGCGCATCCAATCGCCGGATGTTGATCAGGCGCCTGCGCGAGGCGGGGCTGAACTGGTCGAAAAAGCGCTTCTATGCGACGTCGGTCGGGCTCGGGCTTCTCGGCGGCGCCTTCGGGCTGCTTGTCGGCGACGGCGTGCTCCTGCCCATCGGCTTTGCCGCTGGCGCGGGCTTAGGGCTGCCGAACCTCGTTCTGTCCTTGCGCAGAAAGGCCCGCGTCAAGGCGATGATGTCGGAATTTCCAACCGCCATCGACATCGTGGTACGGGGCGTGAAGTCTGGTCTGCCGTTTCAGGACTGTCTGCGGATCATTGCGCAGGAGACCAAGGATCCGCTGAAATCGGAATTCCAGAAGATCCTCAACGACCTTAACGTCGGCCTCCCGATGAGCGATGCGATACAACGTTTTGCCGAACGGGTTCCGTTGAACGAGGCCAACTTCTTCGCCATTGTCATCACCATCCAGGCAAGGACAGGCGGCAGCCTTGCGGACTCCCTGACCAACCTGTCCGCAGTGCTGCGGGAGCGCAACAAGATGCGCGACAAGATTAAGGCGATGAGTTCGGAGGCGAAAGCCTCGGGCGCCATCATCGGATCGCTGCCGGTTGTGGTGACGGGCATCATGTACTTGACAAGCCCCGACTACATCTCGCTGCTCTTTACCGAGACCGGCGGCAACCTGGTGCTGGTGATCTCAGGAATGTGGATGACCATCGGCGTGCTGGTCATGCGCAAGATGATCAACTTCGATTTCTGATATGCTGGATTTTCTCTCAGGTATGATCGAGAACCCCGAGCGGCTGATCCCGGTAATGGCGGGGATCGCGGGAATCGCGGGCGTGGTGGCCGCGGCGCTTCCGCTGCTACGGCGCGATACCCTTGCCCGGCGTCTGTCTTCGGTTGCGGCAGAGCGCAGCAGGATGGCGGCACGGGCGCGGGCGCAGCACACAACCGAGAGCGAAGCCCGGAAACTGCGCCGCAATGCACCACGCCGCAGTCTTCAGGTGGTGTTTGAGGCCTTCAATCTCTCGGCCAAGCTCGATGATGCGGAGATTGCCAAAAACCTGCGCAGGGCGGGGTTTCATGGCCACCGGGCGGTCATCCAGTTCCTGGCGCTTCGGGTCGTTATGATGGTGGTGTTCGGAGTCGTAGCACTCTTCTACTGCACGGTGGTGCTCAGCCTGCCATTTGCGTTGCCGATCCACCTGATCATTGCGCTCCTTGCGGCTGCTGCCGGATATGGCGGCCCTGCGCTCTACCTCAAGAACCGGGTCACGAAGCGACAGAACGAAATTCGCCGCAACTGGCCGGATGCCCTGGATCTGATGCTGATCTGCGTGGAATCCGGCATGTCGATCGAGAACGCCTTTCAAAAGGTCGCCGAGGAAGTGGGCAGTGCCAGCCCGACCCTGGCCGAAGAGCTCAGTCTAACCACGGCAGAGTTGGCCTATCTTCAGGATCGGAGGACTGCCTACGAGGGACTTGCGCGCCGCACCGATCTGGAAGCTGTTCGGGGCGTCGTGACCGGCCTTATTCAGGCTGAGAAATACGGCACGCCCCTTGGGCGTACTTTACGGGTTCTGGCACAGGAAAGCCGCGACCAGCGAATGTCTATGGCCGAAAAGAAGGCCGCCGCCCTGCCGCCCAAGCTCACGGTTCCGATGATCCTATTTTTCCTGCCCGTGCTCTTCGCGGTCATCCTGGCCCCGTCGATTATGGAGGTGATGTAAGATGCGACACTTGGTCCTTCATGTCCTAGAACGTGTCGCGGCACGCGTCAGCCGGCTTGTATCGACTGCCGCGCGCGTGCACCGCAACGAGCGGGGGAACATCGCGATATTGGGGGCTCTGACCCTGCCAGTGGTGGCTGGTGGCCTCGCTTTGGGGGCGGAAACCGGCTATTGGTACTTTGAGGAGCGCAAGCTCCAGAGTGCGGCAGATCTCTCGGCCCATGCGGGTGGCGTAGCCCTTCGTGGCGGCGGCGGACAGGCGGTTTTGGAAGCCTCCGCCCTCGACATTGCGCTCTCATCAGGGTTCGATCAGACCTTGGGCAATCTCACGCTCAATTCCCCCCCCGTGACGGGCGGGTTCGCCGGAGACAACGACGCTGTCGAAGTGACGCTCGACCGGCAGCAGCGGCGCTTTTTCTCGCGGCTTTTCATTGCGGCCCCTTTCGAGATCGGCGTGCGTGCCGTGGCGCAGGTGACAGGCGGGTCGCGCGCCTGCCTACTCGCGCTCTCGCCGAATGCCTCCGGCGCGGTCACCGTGAGCGGCTCGTCCGAAGTACGGTTCAGCGGATGCGATATCGCGGCGAACTCGAACGCCAATAACAGCTTTCTGATGTCGGGTGGTGCAGCGGTTGTCACGACCGGCTGTGTGCACACGGTGGGCGGTGTGTCCGCCACCGGAAACTTGACGCTCACCGATTGCGCGACACCGAACGAGCAGGCGCCTGTCACGGCGGATCCTTACGCAGGCGTCGCAGAGCCGAGTGTGGCTGGCACCTGTCAGCCCAGCAATACTGTGGGCAAGAACAACCAGACCACCACGGTGAGCCCGATTGAAAACCACCCCTCTGGCGTCAAGTCCATGCGGTTCTGCGGGGGGCTCAGCCTACGGGGGACGGTCGATCTCGACCCCGGGCTTTACATCGTGGACGGCGGCGATTTCGAGCTGCGCGCGACAACGGTTGCCCGCGGGACCGGGGTCACGTTTCTCCTCGTCAACGGTGCCAGGGCAGTCATTAACGGGAGCGCCACGCTGAACCTCGCCGCGCCCACCACTGGCCCCTTGTCCGGCATCATTCTCATGGGCAGCAGGGCGGACAGCGGTGTCAGTCATCAGATCAACGGCAACGCTGCGTCGCGGTTCGATGGGGCGGTCTACGCGCCGAATTCGAATGTGGACTATTCCGGTAACTTTGGCGGATCAGGCGGTTGCACGCAGATTGTCGTGAACACCATCACCTTTACGGGCAACTCGGAGCTTGCGGTCGATTGTCAAGCAGCTGGCACACGGGATGCGCTGGTCGATCGACAGGTGAGGATTGTCGAATAGCCCCGCTAACCCTCGTCTCCCTCTCCCTCGCCTACCGTCGAGGTCTCAACGGGAACGGTTGGCATCACGCTCTGGTAGCGGCTGATGATGCCGGCGGCGCGCGCGCCGCTGCCGCCGGGATTGGGGGTCGGTCGAAGACCCGCGTCGGGATCGACGGTCTGGGTGCGCACATTTGCGCGCGGGGCCATCCCCGCCGTGGGGGAGATACCGTCTGACGCGCCCATCGGCTGATCACAGCCCTTCACGATCACACCCGCGAGCAGTATCGCCAAGACCCTACTTGCCGACATGACCCGGCTCCGGAACATAGGCGTCTGAGGTAATGACGTGACCAAAGGGGCCGTCAATTCCCCGCCGACGCAGTTTGCGCTGCAACTCTCCACGGGTCATCTCTGCCTTGCCATAAAGGAAGAATGTGCGCTCGTTGGTCAGTTCGGTCAGGTCGAAAGGCGTTACCAGTTTCTGCCGCGCGGTTGCCGGGCGGCTGAGCCGCGGTGTGACGATAATGACAAGGTCCGTTTCCTCTTTCTGGAAAGAGGCGGAGCGGAAGAGCGTCCCGAGGATCGGTACATCACCGATCCAGGGTATCTGTTCCTGATTACGAAAGTTGTTGCGCTGCAAAAGACCGGCGATGGCAAAGCTCTGTCCGTCGCCAAGTTCGATGGTGGTATTGGCGCGACGGGTGGAAAAGCTCGGGAGTTCAACGAGGCCGGTGTCGAAAGTGGTGGTCAGATCGATCTGGCTGACTTCTGGCTCCAGCGTCAGATTGATCAGGCCCGTCCCGAGAACGACGGGGGTGAAGCTCAACCGCACGCCGAACTCCTTGTACTCGACCGATACCTGGCCATCGCTTTCGGCGACAGGGATCGGCACCTCGCCGCCTGCAAGGAAGCTCGCCGTTTCGCCAGAGAGTGCTGCAAGCGTTGGTTCGGCCAGATTGCGTGCCAGTCCGCGCTCTTCCAGCGCTTGTATGATGATGCTGAGATCCGTCCCGCCATCGATCAGCGTGGTGATAAAGGTGCCAAAGGGCTGGCCAGCGCGGAGCTGACCGGTCCCCGTGCTGAGCGAGCCGCCGTTGCTTCCCGTTCCGCTGAAGTTGACGCCAATCGCGCGGCTGGCGTCCCGCGAGGCCTCGATAATCCGCACTTCGAGAAAGACCTGCTGCGGGCTTTGAACCTGGAGGGCGTTGATGACTTCATCCGATCCGTACTGCGCCGCGATCTCCAGAACCCGCCCGAGCGTTGCGGCATCGGGGACCGTGCCGTGCAACCGGAGCCGACCATTAACCGACTGAACGCGGATGTCGGCACCGGGCGCCGCAGTGCGCAGGGTTGAAGCGAGATCCCGGGTATCGACCGTCACCTCCAGATCGATCAGCCCGGTTGGAAAATCGCCGCCGCCGGCAAAGACCTGCAGATTTGTCCGGCCAAGCCCGCGGCCGAGCACGTAAAAGGACGTGGGCGAGGTCAACACGACATCGGCGATGGTGGGGTCTCCGACGATCAGCCTTTCGACGTCACCGTTGGTGGTAAAGACGCGGGACTGACCGACCGGCAGGAGGATGTTCTGTGCGAACAGGTTTGCGAGGTCCAACTCTTCCGTGGTGCCCGTCTGCGCGCGGGCTGTGTGGGGTTGCAACATTGAAGCGCCAAGGCCCAAGAGCAAGGTGAGCGCTAATCGGGCCAGAACCTTGCCGGCCTCGCGCGCCCTATCCATCCGACACATCCCGAAGAACCTTCAGGTTGGTCTCGATAACCGGGTGGTTCGGTTCCAGCGCACGCGCCTGTGCAAAGCTCGCAGACGCACGGCCAAGCTCACCCCGCAACAGATACGAAAATCCGACGTTGTTATGGTAGAGGAAGCTGTCGTCCGACAACTCGCCGCAGGCCTTGTAGACAGGATCCGACAGATCGAACCGGTAGAGCCAGTCATAGGAGGCCGCGAGGCCCAGGCATGCATCGATATTGCCCGGCTCTTCGGTCATGGCCATGTCGAAGTATCGCGCGGCAAAGCCGAAGTTGCCGGTCTCAAACGCCGTGCGCGCGGCCTCCATCTCTTGACCGCTCGGTACCGGCGGCACCTCGGCGGGCAGGCCCTTTTTGCTGCTTCCTGCATCGAATGAACTACAACTCACGAGTATCGATACGATCATCGTGAGCGCTGATGCCCGCATGGGTCTTGCGCCGCGCTTGTGTCGCACTTTGGTGCCTGCTCTTTGTTTCTTCGCCTTTTTTCGACGAATTATCATCAAAATTTCGCACGAGAGCTGTTCTTTGTACAGATATTTCAATCCTTACGTGCGCCAGCTGTGGCGAATTAGTCTCATGTTAGGACGCGTCGGGTAGCCTGCTTCGATCCGGTGACGGCTGGAAAGGTCGCGCGCATATCTGTCGAGAGGCTGCTTGGATGCTCACTTCCGATCTGGCTTTGATAGTCGCCTCCGCTCTCTTCTTTGGCCTGTGCGTTGCCATTGCCTGGAGCGATATGCGGCATCGCCGTATTCCCAACCGTTTCATTCTGCTGTTGATCCTCGGCGCGCCGCTGCTCCTCATCGGCGGGCAGATGACGCCCAAGACCATGGCGGCCTCTTTCGCACTCGCGCTGTGCTTGTTCTTCGTGGGAAGCCAGCTCTTCGCCCGCGGGTGGATCGGCGGCGGTGATGTAAAGCTGATCTGCGCACTGGTGCTCTGGTTCCCGCCCGGTCCCGCCCTTTGGTTCGTCTACCTCGCTCTGCTATTCGGCGGGGTTCTCGCCCTGATCGTCCTGGTGCTGCGACTAGCTGCACGCCGCGGGCTCGTGACTATTGGTTCGGCGCAGCGGCGGCTCTTAGAAGAGACGCTTTGCGTGCCCTATGGGGTGTCGATCTGTGCCGCGGCGGCGGTGAGCTTCATAACCCTATGGTTTTGAATCAAAATGAAAATTTAAGCCTTTATTATATCCGCTGAGCGAAAATGGCGGGATGTTGAGAATCTTTCTCCTTTTCGTCGCACTCGGTGCAGGCGGTCTCGCAGCGTGGATGTCTGCGAGATACATCGGTCAGCAGCCGGAAACGGTCGAGATCGAGGTGCAGGTCCCGACGGCCGAGATCCTCGTGCTCGGTCAGCCACTGCCCCGTGGATCGGTCGTGACCGAAGAGGATTTGCGCTGGCAGGCTCTGCCGCTGGAAGCGTTGCCGGAGATGGCGATCATCCGAACGGAGCAACCGGATGCCGCCCGCACCGCCATTGGTCGCGTGGCCCGGGCCGATCTGCTCCAAGGTGACGCGCTGCGGATGGAAAGCCTCGTGGATGGTGGTGCCGGTCTGATGTCGCTGGTGCTCACGCCGGGCATGCGCGCCGTTGGTATCCGGATCACCGAGGATACGACCGCCGGTGGCTTCGTGCTCCCGGACGACCGGGTTGATATCCTGCACACGGTGGTGCGCGACATCGATGGTGATGGTCAGGCGACCGGGATCAGCAGGACCATCCTGACCAACGTCCGCGTGTTGGCCATTGGCCAAGTCTCCGCCCGCAGCGCCGCTCGAAACACCGAGACGGGAGATACTGTGGAAACGGGATCGGATGTCACCGCCTTTGGTGAGACGGCAACCGTCGAGTTATCGCCGGAACAGGCCGAGATCCTGACCGCCGCCCAATCCTCTGGCGCACTTTCGCTGTCCCTGCGCGCCGTCTCCGACTTTGGCGATACGGAAGTCGGCGCAGATGCGATGATCGAAGGGGCCACCCGGGAAAGCCGCGATGTGGCTCCATTGGCGCTGAATGAAGACGACGCAACGCGGGAGCCGGTAACCGTGCGGGTGATCGACGGTGGTCAGACCCGGACCGTCAGCCTGACCAACTAACCTCCGAGCCGGTGCGCACGCATCGACCACCCGAAAGGTATCTTCACGATGAGCATGCTTGAGAAAATCGAAAAGGATGCCTCCACATCGAAGGCGGATGCAGGCGCTGCCGCCTTTATCCCGCAAATAACGATTGGCGCTTTCACATTGACCGATGACACGCGATCGGTTGTGGACCGTGCCGGCGCAGACCGGCGGATGACGCGCACGACCCTGACCAGCGAAAGAGGCGGTATTGATGCCGCGATTGCCACCTTCGCCGAGCAGGCAACGCCCAAACTGCTGATCATTGAGGTCGAGGAAGACGCCAGCACTCTTTTTGCTAAGCTCGATCGCCTCGCGGAGATCTGCCCGCCGGACACAATCGTGATCCTGCTCGGTGCCTGCAACGATGTCATGCTCTACCGAGATCTGAAGCGGAACGGTATCAGCGAGTATCTCGTGACCCCGATCCAACCCCTCGAGCTGATCAATTCCATTGCCGATCTTTTCGAGGAAGACACCGAGCGCCGCGCGCCGGTCACTGCATTCGTCGGTGCTCGCGGTGGTGCTGGAACATCCACTTTGGCACAGAACACGGCCTGGCTGATGGCACACAGGTGCAGCACCTCGGTGCTCCTCATTGATTTCGACATGGCCGCCGGGACCTGCGGTTTTCGGCTTGATCTTGACCCGACAATGACGGTCGCCACTGCGCTGGAGGAAGGCGAGCGCCTCGACAAGACAGTGCTCGACCGCATGATCCAACGCGGTGACAGCGGTTTCTCGGTCCTCTGTTCCCCCGCAGATCTGACAGACATTTCAGACTACGAGATGACCAACATCCGCCGCCTGGTCGATGTGGCGCGCACGATGACATCACATGTGGTTCTTGATCTGCCGTCTCGATGGTCGCGCACCATTCAAGGGTTTCTCGAACTTGCGGATCAGGTCGTGCTGGTCGCCGCACCGGATCTCGTTTCTTTGCGCAACGGCGGCAAGATCGCACAAAATATGCGCCGGGCCCGGCCGAATGATCCGCCTCCGCTGCTTGCCCTCTCGCAGATCGGCGTGCCGCGGTGCCAGCAGATCCCGCCCGAGCAGTTCACCAAGACGGTCGGCCTCGATCTGCGCGCCGAGATCCCGTTCGACGCCGCGACCTTCAGCGCGGCAGAGAATGAGGGCCGGCTGGTCGCTCAAGCCGCCTCGGGGAGCGGCGCGGCGAAGAGTATGGCGCCTCTTGCATCTGTTCTAAGCGGCCAGGAAGTGAAGCAAAGCGGACGTCGCAGAGGGTTGCTGCCCCGACTGCGCCGGGCCTTGTCGTGATCCGCTCGGTCCCTTTTCTGCAAGAAGCGTACGGGGTTTCCGGTGACCGCACCGGTGCATCCGCCGTCGAGTTTTCGCTGATTGCTCCTTTGATCGTTCTGGGGTTGCTCGGTGCAATCGATGTCGGGCAGGCCGTCAACCAGCGCATTGCTCTTGAAAGTACGCTTCAAGCTGGTGCTGCGATCGCGATGTCTGACCCCGGCGCATCAGCGGTGCGCAACGCGATTGCATTCGTCGATGGGGACAAGAAGGCATCAGCGCAACGCGGTACTCTCACGCTTCAGGTCGATCGGTATTGCGCCTGTATCGCGGATGCGGAAACGGCGGTAGCTTGCAACACGACCTGCGTTGGTTCTGCCCCAACGGCTATTTTCTACCGGCTTTCTGGAGATACGACGTTCGACGGGGCTTTGCTTCCCCCGATCAGTATCGGGACAGAAAACAGAGTGCGGATCCGGTGAGTTTGCTCAGGCAGGATATCAAGGGACTGGTGCGGGACCGGACGGGCGGATCGGCTCTAGAGTTTGCGCTGGTCGCACTGCCGTTCATGCTTCTGCTGCTAGGCTTGATCGAGGGTGGGCGCGTCTTGTTCTATCACAACGCCCTTTCTGGCGCGACCCAAGCCGCCTCACGTCAACTCGCAATCGACAATGACGCAACGGCGGCAGGCCTCAAACAATACGTCAGCACGCAGGTTCAGAGCTTCGACGCAGATCGGCTGACTTTGACTTTCGTCGATACGTCCAGCGGCGGTTTCAGCTATCGTCGTATCGTGACCACCTATGACTTCGACTTGATGCTACCGATACTTTTCGACTTTGAGATTGTCCTGCAAAACGAGAGCGTGATCCCTCTGTTATAGCTGACCGGGCCTCACTTGCACCAAGTCGATGAATCAACACTCGATCAGGGACGAGAAAAACGACGGTGTCATGAAAGATCCAAGGGTGTCGAATGTTGCACGTCCCTTGCTATCCCAGTCACCAGAAAGAACGTGCAACGCATTTGCTTCAAACATCATGCAGCGGCTCAATAGCCGCGCAAAGCTGCAGAGGGCGATGCTCCCGACCAGACGCTTAGAACAGGACCGCGCGCTGACATCTAGGCCTGTACAGAGTACCTTTGAGCCAAAGGGCCGCTTTAAGCGCTGCCGGTAGTCTCTCTCGCACCCGCGGCGAATGTCGGCTCCCCGCCCTCCTTGCCGGAACCTTTCCATCTTGACGTTCAGAAAAACATACCTAATTTTCTGACATGGAGTTGCGCCATGATCATGTCGAAAATCAAGCAACGCATCGTTGGAAAGGACCGAGGCGCCATCTTCGCGCCGTCGGACTTCTTCGATATCGGATCGCGCGCGAGCGTGGATCAGGCTCTGTCGCGTCTGGCGAATCAAGGTGCGATCCGGCGGCTGACGCGTGGGCTCTACGACTACCCAAAGCTCAGCCCCCGTTTCGGTGCCTTGGCACCTTCTGCTGACGACATCGCACGCGCCGTTGCCAGAAAGGATAACCAGGTTCTCCAGCCCTCCCCTGCCATGGCGGCAAACCAGTTGGGTCTATCCACCCAGGTCCCGTCCAATCCGATCTACATGACCGACGGGCCCACCCGAACGAAGAAGATCGGACGGCAGGTGATCCAGTTCCGCAATGCCTCTCCGAAGACATTGGTCGGTGCTGGTTCTATGACAGGGACTGTTTTCCAGGCGCTTCGCTATTTCGGCAAGGACTGCGTCGGCGATCAGGTGATCGGCAAAATCGCCCGCACGCTGGATGCCAAGGATCGGGCACAGCTTGCAAAGCAAAGCAGACATGTTCCGGCCTGGATGCATCCGGTCGTCCAGCAGATCGTGGCATATGCTTGAGCATGAAGGTCATCGCGCACGACACGCGTGAAAGCCCGAACAAAACGGCCCCATGGGCGGGAGCAACTAACCCAGCTTTATTGGCGTCCAAAGCGTGCTGAGCGGGAGGGCGAAGTTTCCATCTCCGAAGGTGAGCTTTTCTTGCCCTAGGTACAGCACTATACCACTCACCCTGCGCCCTCTTCCCGGCCCGTCTTTCGCAAACCATCTAAGGTGCTTGAAATCATCGGCAGAAACAGTCGCCGCTGACTTAACTTCAAGACCAACCAGCCGGTGCCCTCCATCGATCAATAAATCGATCTCTCGCCGATCCGCGCTGCGCCAGTGATAAAGCCGATAGTCGTCGTCTTGCATCGGCAAAACCCGCTGCAACTCGCCAACGACAAAGCTTTCCAATAGGCCACCCAGTGCTTCTGGACTATTGCCTATCTCGAAGGATTTGTCGTTTAGCCGGCGAAGGGCCGTGGCAATACCTGTGTCGACAAAGTGGAATTTCGGCTGCTTGATGTCACGCTTGCCCTCGCCCGGCATCCAGGCGCTTAGCTTGGTCACCATCGATAGTCGCATGAGGATGTCGAGGTATTGATCGACCGTCTCTCGCTTCAACTTTGCGAGTTTCGCAAGTTCAGACGCGTTGATCTCCTGCGCTGTACGCGCGGCCATCTGGTCAATCAGAAAGCGCAGCGCATCCGGCTTGCGGATTGGCATGATGTCGGCCACGTCCCGATCGACCACCGCATCGACATAGTCGCGATATTGGCGCTGCCGCGATCGCAAAGGAAGCATACGGGTTTCCGGAAAGCCACCTGCAAGAACGAGGTCGATATAGTCTTTGCGGCCAAGCGGTGCCGGCTCCGCAATCTGCGCCAGTGAAGGCGCGTCCTGCATCGCCCAATCGATCAACCGACTTACAGGCGCGCGATTGATCTCGGCCACAGACAACGGCCAGAGCTTGAGTGTCCGCATGCGTCCAGCGAGCGAGTCCGCGACCTCAGCGGTGGTGAACACGTTAGAGGATCCTGTCAGCACGAACTGGCCTTTCCGACGATTGCTGTCGACGATCTTCTTGATGGCGAGCGCGAGCTTGCGCGATCTTTGTGCCTCGTCGATGATGATCGGTGAGGTGTTTTGATCCTGTGCGAGGCTCATCAGTTGACCTTCCGGATCCGCGTCCATAGCCGCCAATACCGCCGCATCATCCAACGTCAAGAAACGGCCATCTCCAAACAGATCGCGAACGAGCGTCGTTTTTCCGACCTGTCTTGGCCCAACGAGATTGACCACACGAGCGGACGAAAGGGCCTCACGCAACTCCGACGTCAAGTGACGCGGCAAATATTCGCTGATCTCAGTCATGTCACGAGTTGACTACTAGAGGCCTCACGAAATGTCCATTACAGCCTACACGATTTGTCCACTATCGTCCTCACCAAACAACCGTTACTCTCACTCGCTACGCCGCTCCCAGGCCCGCATCCTCCAACTGCTCCCGGTCGGGCAAGTCCTGGAGCGACTCAAGATCGAACGCCACGAGGAACTTTTCGGTTGTCACATAGGTACAGGGCGCACCGCGGCGAGGGGACCGCGGTCCGGTCCCGATCAGGCCGCGCGTGTGCAACCGCCCGATCAGATCGCGGCTGATCTCCTTGCCGAAGATATCCTTGAGTCCATCCCGCGTGATCGGCTGGTGATAGGCGATGGCGGCCAGCACGGCGACGTCGTATTCACGCAGATCGAGGTCCTGGTCGCCGACATCCGCTGCGGTCTGGATCGCTGCCGCATAAGTCGGCCGCGTCCGCAACATCCAGCCGCCTGCCACATTCACGACTTCGAAGGAGCGCCCCTCGAGATCGGCCATCAAATCGTCGATCAACAAATCGACCGACACCCCCTGCCCCACAACGCGCGCCAAATCCTCGCGCGGCATGGGCGAGGCACTGGCAAACAGCACCGCTTCGATCCGGCGCATCCACTCCCGCCACCGTAAGTCTTGCGGCAAGTCCTCCAACTCGCGGTCCAGATCGGTGTCGGCGTGATCTTTTGCCATCACAAGCCTCTCAGTGGTCGCATGGCCGAACCGCAAAACCGGTACCCACTTTTGTTGGCCATGCTCAGATCCCGTACAGTCTGAAGGTGTCGCGCCCGGTCAGTTCGCGCACCGCGCCAAGATCGACCAGCCGATCGCAGAACCTGCGGGCGGCGCGAGCGGACCGAAGCGAGGTGAGCGCCGCCGGCGCGACCGCGTCTTGGCTCAGGAACAGCGCCAGAGCTCCGTCGGCTCCGTTTGCCCGGAGCTTTGGTGCGACCACTTTCAACCGGGCTGCACGGCGGGTGTCGTTGTGCCCTAATTGAGAATAACTAGCCGTTTCAGGCCGATTCAGACCATTTCTGTACCCTTATTTAGGATTT
>NZ_CANMDB010000020.1 GCF_947496515.1 uncultured Roseobacter sp.
AAAGCCGCCCGCGCTTTCCTCCTTGTCAGATTTATCGCCGCTGCAGCTCACGCTGACAGCAGCCACAAACCTTAGACTTTTCTGCCATCCAAGTCAATGCGGTCAATGGCAGCTTTCCGGCGTTCAAGACGCGGGCGTTGTTCCGGAGAAGCCTCTTCACTTATCTATGCTTGTCGAAATAATCATTCGAATATCTAAACTTAACGCGGTCACCGACAGAATCTATTGATTGAAACAGTGACTGCCTGTGAACACCGAAAGAATATAGTTCCCTAAGCAGATTGAGCTTTTTTTCACCTTTGATTTCAATCTGAGCCATGCAGGCTTGATGGTTCTTTCTGACGAACTGCGTCTTTTCCAAGGCCTGCGTTTTTGATCCATGAATTGTAAACGATCCAGCTTGCGCATTGGAGCGACGAAACAAGTAGTTTGGCCGAACGGCCAACGGCTGTTGAGCCCGAACGGTTCGCCGAACTTCTTTGTCGTTCAACGGCAAAACATAGTCTTGAAAAACCTCAGAATCCGTGGCAGGTACAGCTTGCATATCACACGAGGTTTTATTTAGTTCCCAAGCATTTAGAGCGAACACTTTACCATTCTCTTGTCGTGTGTGGTCCTCGCAAGCAAAATATAATGCAACCAGGGGGTTGAGGGTCCAGTCCAAAAGACGTGTTGGAACACCATGATGTTGAGCCAAAAACAACCAGTCCACGTCAGAGCGTTGATCATTGCTCAAAAACTCAGAAGCGTGGGTTTTAAAGTCTCTGATTAACTCACGTTCGAGTTCCGGCGGAACAAACCCTCTGTAAAGACCGGGTTTCAGTGTCCAGTCGGCCAATGATTGACCTCTAAAGCAAACTTCAAGAGTCGCGCGTCGTAGTCCAAATTTCTTTGAGCACTTTCGCGACCAAACAACAAAGTCTGCAAGGCTCTCAATCGCTTTATCGGTCACTAGCCAAAGCCTCCATACGTTTGGCACACCTCACATTTGTCTATTCTTGGGAGTGTATTGCAGACATTAGCTGCGACGCAACATGCCGGTAGTATGGGCTCTAACCCGACCCTCAGTCTCGCGTCCGCCGCGCTGTCTGCACCGTCAGAGCACGTCGTCTGCGCACCCCAATTCCTCGCTTGTAAACCGCGTCAAACCGCCCTAAATAAGGCACTTCTGAGCACACCCGTCGTACTGGAGAGCCCCATGGCCCGCGTCACCGTCGAAGATTGCGTCGATAAAGTTCCAAACCGGTTTGATCTGGTCATGCTGGCCGCACATCGTGCGCGCGAGGTCTCTGCCGGGGCGGCGATCACCGTGAACCGCGACAACGACAAGAACCCCGTCGTGGCGCTCCGCGAGATTGCCGATGAGACACAGAGCGCGGATGAGCTGCGCGAGCGTCTGATCGAGAGCAATCAGGACCAGATCGAAGTGGACGAGGCCGAAGAGGACAGCATGGCGCTGCTCATGGGCGCCGAACAGGACAAGCCCGAAGAAGACAGCATGTCCGAAGAGATGCTGCTGCGGCAACTCATGGCAGCACAGGGGCAGGGCTAGGAATCGCAGTTCGGGTTTCCAGTGAGACGGTCCCTATCGCTTTTCGCGTTCGACCAAGGCAAGAGAGAGCGAACAGGCGACCCGGGATAGACCCGAGACGCGCCGCGGCCCCGGCCCCTGCCCAAAGGGCTGGCGATGCAGACGCTTGATCAGATCGACATCACCGCCGACGATCTCGTCACGCTGGTCAGCAAGTACAACCCGCGCGCCAATGTGGACAAGCTGCGCGCGGCCTATGCCTTCGGTCGCGATATGCACGAGGGGCAGCGCCGTCATTCCGGCGAGCCCTATTTCAACCACCCGGTCGCCGTGGCGGCGATCCTCACCGAACAGCAGCTGGATGATGCCACGATCATCACTGCCCTGCTGCACGACACCATCGAAGACACCCAGGCCTCCTATCTTGAGGTAACGCGGCTCTTCGGCGCGGAGGTCGCGGGCCTCGTGGATGGGGTGACCAAGCTCACCAATCTGCAGCTGAATTCAAACCAGACCAAACAGGCCGAGAACTTTCGCAAGCTCTTCATGGCCATGTCCAAGGATCTGCGGGTCATTCTGGTCAAGCTCGCGGACCGGCTGCACAACATGCGCACGATCAAGGCGATGCGCCCGGACAAACAGGCGCAAAAGGCGCGCGAGACCATGGACATCTATGCGCCGCTGGCGGGGCGCATGGGTATGCAGTGGATGCGCGAAGAGCTGGAGGATCTGGCTTTCAAGGTGCTGAACCCCGATGGCCGCGCCAGCATCATCCGTCGTTTCATCAACCTGCAGCGCGAAACCGGCGACGTGATCCAGCGGATCACCGGTGACATGCGCGCGGAGCTGGACCGCGCCGGCATCGACGCGCAGGTCTTTGGCCGGGCCAAGAAACCCTACGCCATCTGGCGCAAGATGGAGGAGAAGGACCAGACCTTCAGCCGCCTGTCGGACATCTACGGCTTTCGCATCATCACCGCACGCGAAGAGGATTGCTACCGCGCTCTGGGGGCGATCCACCAGCGCTGGCGCGCCGTGCCGGGCCGGTTCAAGGACTACATCAGCCAGCCCAAATCCAACGGCTACCGGTCGATCCACACCACCGTGTCGGGGCGCGACGGCAAGCGGGTCGAGGTGCAGATCCGCACCTCCCCGATGCATGACGTGGCTGAAACCGGTGTGGCCGCACACTGGTCCTACCGCGACGGGGTGCGCAGCCAGAACCCCTTTGCCGTTGATCCCGCCAAGTGGATCACGCAACTCTCCGAACAGTTCGACGCCGAAGAAGACCACGAGGATTTCCTCGAAGCGGTCAAGCTGGAGATGTATTCCGATCAGGTCTTCTGCTTCACGCCCAAGGGCGAGGTGGTCAAGCTGCCGCGCGGCGCCACGCCCATTGATTTCGCCTTTGCCATCCACACCCGCATCGGCATCGCCTGTGTGGGCGCCAAGGTGGATCACATGCGCGTGCCACTCTGGACCCGGCTCAAGAACGGCCAGAACGTGGAGATCATGACCGCCGAAGGGCAAAGCCCGCAGGCCACCTGGCTCGACATCGCGACCACGGGCAAGGCGCGGTCGGCCATCCGCCGGGCGCTGCGCGAAGAGGACCGCGCGCGCTTTGTCAAACTGGGGCGTGAGCTGGCGCGCTCCGCGTTCGAGCATGTGGGCCGCAAGGCCACCGACAAGGCGCTGGCCACCGCCGCGCGGCACATGCGCATCGGCAGCCGCACCGATTTGCTCGCCCGTCTGGGCAGCGCGGAGATCACCGGCCGCGAGGTTGTGCAGGCAGTCTATCCCGACCTCACCCCCAAACCGGGCGAAAAGGTCGACGCCGCCCGCGCGGTGATCGGCCTGAGCCCCGGACAGTCGTTCGAGCGGGCCTTCTGCTGCCAGCCGCTACCTGGGGAGCGGATCGTGGGCATCACCTTCAAAGGCCGCGGTGTGGTCGTCCACGCCATCGACTGTGACCGGCTCAGCACCTACGAGGACAGCCCCGAGCGCTGGCTCGACCTGCGCTGGCATGAAGGCCCCCATTCGGCGATCTACGGTGCGACGCTCGATGTGACCCTGAACAATGACGCGGGCACCCTGGGCCGCATCTGCACCTTGATCGGCGAGAGCCGTGCCAATATTTCAAACCTGCAATTTGTTGATAGGAAACCTGACTTTTACCGACTCCTGATTTATGTAGAACTCCGAGACGCCGCTCATCTGCATTCGCTCATGCTGACGCTGGAGGCTGAAAGCGACGTCGCCGCCATTGCCCGGGCCCGGAATATCGCACAAGGGGCGGTCGACCCCGCCGATTAGCGGCCTGCCGGGCCGGTAACCGGCACAAAGATGTGTTCTGTCGTGGGTACAGCGGGACACGTATCGTGATTGGAAAAAGGACCCCGACGCTTGGTCTTCAAACGCCGCACTCCGAAAAGCTGGCCCCGCACCGTGGCAGAGTTTCTCTGGCCGCGCGGTGGCTGGGCGCGCGCGTTTCACTACGTCAAACACCGTATGCGCCGGTTGCCCGACAGCCCGGAGCGCATTGCGCGGGGCATCTGGGCGGGGGTCTTCGCGGCCTTTACGCCGTTCTACGGGTTTCACTTCTTCATCGCGGCGGGGCTTGCCTTTGTGCTGCGGGGCAACGTGCTGGCCTCGCTGATGGGCACGTTCTTTGGCAACCCGCTCACCTATGTCCCCATTGGGGTGGCGGCGCTGTCTACCGGGCACTGGATCCTCGGCGATCAGGTGGATGAGCGCATGCACCGCTCCTTTGTGGGCAAATTTGCCGATGCCGCCGCTGATCTGAAGGATAACTTCATCGCCATCTTCACGGACGCCCGGGCCGACTGGACTCGGCTGAGCGTCTTTTACGACGAGATCTTTTTCCCCTATCTCGTGGGGGGCATCCTGCCGGGGATCTTCTTTGCCAGCCTGTGCTATTACCTCGCCGTGCCCGTGATCCGCGTTTACCAGACCCGACGCAAGGGCATGATCAAGGCCAAGCTCGACGCGCTCAAGGCCAAGGCCGCGGCAAAGGCGGAGGCCAAGCGCAAGGCGGAGCACCCCACAGGGGACTAGGGCGGAATGGCTTTGGAAAGCCATTCGCTTCAGCGGCGCTCGCTTGCGCGGGGACAATGCGCGCTCCGTAGCTGAGCCCGCACGGTCCTGAAGATCTGACCCGAGCTGATCAGCGATGTAGCCCGCGATCCTCCAAACCTCTGGCTCTGACGCCAGTGGGGGCGGTTCTCGCGCCATGGTCTATCCTCCGCAGATATCTCATCAATGGCAAGAGAACCGGACCGCATTCCTTGCGGCAACGCACCCGCCAAAAAGCGGTTCACCTTACGTCAAAAATACGCCACCTTGCCCGCACCACTGACCACGCAAAAGGGCTCCGCCATGGCCACCCCCTTCCCCCTGCGCCTTGGCGTGAACATCGACCACGTCGCCACCGTGCGCAACGCCCGCGGCGGCGCCTACCCGGACCCGCTGCGCGCCGCCAAGATCGCCGAGGATGCAGGCGCCGACGGCATCACAGCGCATCTGCGCGAAGACCGCCGCCATATCTCCGACGCTGACATCGACGGGCTGATGAACGTGCTGTCGGTGCCGCTCAATTTCGAGATGGCCGCGACGAACGAGATGCAGGCGATCGCGCTGCGCCACAAGCCGCACGCGGTCTGCATCGTGCCGGAAAAGCGCGAAGAGCGCACCACCGAAGGCGGCCTCGAAGTCGCGCGCGAGGAAAACCGGCTGGCGCATTTCATCGCCCCGCTGCGCGATGCAGGCTGCCGCGTGTCCATCTTCATCGCCGCGGATAAACGCCAGATCGAGGCCGCGCACCGCATTGGCGCGCAGGTGATCGAGCTACATACCGGTGCCTATTGCGATGCCTTCTCCGAGGGGGACATGGCGACCCACGCCCGGGAACTCAACAGCCTGACGGAGATGGCCGCTTTTGCCCATGACCTCGGGCTGGAGGTCCACGCAGGTCACGGCCTGACCTATGACACCGTCGCCCCCATCGCCGCCCTGCCGCAGGTCAAGGAGCTCAACATCGGGCACTTTCTCATTGGCGAGAGCATCTTTCGCGGCCTCGAACCCGCCATCGCCGAGATGCGCCGGCTGATGGAGGAGGCCCGCGCATGATGGATCTGGCAAGCCTGCTGCCAATCGCGGCGGCCTTTCTGGTGGTCACCGTCTCCCCCGGTCCCGCGAACCTCGGGTGTGCCTTCGTGGCGATGCGTCACGGACGCCGTGCGGGTGTGCACTTCGGTCAGGGTCTCGCCGCGGGTCTGGCGCTCTGGGGTGTTCTGGCAGCCCTCGGCTTCGGCGCGGTTCTGGCCGCGTCCGAGGTGGCGCTGATGGTGCTGAAACTGCTGGGGGCCGGGTACCTGTTCTGGCTTGCCTGGCAATCCGCCCGGGCCGCAACACGACAGTACGATCCAGCACCTATGACAGGTGACGGGCAACGCTGGTTCCGGCAGGGGCTGCTGCTGAACCTGTCCAACCCAAAGGCGGTCTTTGCTTGGATGGCAGCGCTCGCCATGGGTCTTGATGCCAGTGCCAGCCCCGCCGCGGTCCTGCTCGCCACGGCGCTCTGTGCGCTGATCGGTCTGGCGAACTACCTCGGCTGGGCGCTGGTGTTCTCGGCCGGTCCCGCCCTGCGGGTCTATCGCCGTTTGCGCCGCGGCATCGAAAGCGTGGTGGCAGGGCTGTTCGCCCTGGCCGGTTTCGGCATGCTGCGCGCCGCGTTTGCCCGATGATCCTCGGCATCGGCACGGATCTCGCGAATATCGAGCGGATCGAGGCAACGCTCGACCGGTTCGGGGATCGCTTTCGCAACCGCGTCTTTACGGACGCTGAGCAGGCAAAGGCGGAGCGTCGTCGCGATGCGGCGGGCACCTACGCCAAACGCTGGGCTGCCAAGGAGGCGTGCTCCAAGGCGCTGGGCACCGGCTTGCGCATGGGGATCGCCTGGAAGGACATGGCCGTCACCAACCTGGAGACCGGTCAGCCGGTGATGCAGCTGACTGGATGGGCGGCGGAGCGGCTGGCCGAGATGACGCCCGCGGGCCATGAGGCGATGATCCACGTCACACTGACCGACGATCACCCCTGGGCACAGGCATTCGTGCTGATCGAGGCGCGGCCCTTGGCCGGTTAATACTTTGGCAGGAAACAGGGCTGAACGCCCTGTTAACCCGCCCTGTGACCGACGGTGCACCTCCGCGATACCGACAGAATACCGACGCAATACCGACGTCGGATTTCCAACGAAATAAGGCATTAAGCTGCGATTCGCGCGGCCGGGCCCGGCGGGGTCACCGAACGTTGCGTGCGCTTGGGTTGACACCCCCGCTGCACCCGCGCAATTAGGCTCAGATCAAACCAGGGGAGCGCCCGATGGCCGCGACGGAAGAGAAAAAGCAAAACGGCTTTGTCGAGACGATCAAGACGATTGTCTACGCGCTGCTGATCGCCGGTGTCTTCCGCACCCTTTTCTTTCAGCCGTTCTGGATCCCGTCCGGCTCCATGAAGGAAACTCTGTTGGTGGGGGATTTCCTCTTTGTTAACAAGATGGTGTACGGTTATTCCTACGCCTCCTGTCCCAGTCTGATCCTGCCGCGCTTTGGCATCAACGTGGATGCCCGCGATATCTGCGGTGTCTTTGACGGCGACAACACGCGGCTCCTGGGTGGGGAGCCTGAACGTGGCGATGTGGTGGTCTTTCGCCACCCGGTCTCGGGGCGCGACTATATCAAGCGGTTGATCGGAATGCCCGGCGACCGGATCCAGATGAAGAACGGTGTGGTCTACATCAACGATCAGCCTGCACCGCAGGAACCCGCTGGAATCTTTGAAGAAATCATGGAGCCCCAAGGTCCCGAAGGGCGCCGCCCCCGCTGCGCCAATGGCCCCGTTGGCGATGGTGGTGTCTGTCAGAAGGCGCGCGCGATCGAGACACTGCCCGGCGGCACCCAACATGTGGTCCTCGACATCGGACCGCAGGGCGCTGACCGGACCGGGGTCTATACGGTTCCCGCGGGGCACTACTTCTTCATGGGTGATAACCGCGACAACTCCGCCGACAGCCGTCTGGCGCAGCAGGTGCAGGGTGTCGGCTTTGTCCCTTACGAGAACCTCATCGGGCGCGCGGATCGTATCATCTTCTCCTCCGCGGGCCGGTCCATGCTGTTCTTCTGGACCTGGCGCGGGGACCGCTTTTTCAAGGCGGTCGAGTGAAACACTCCGCCGAGCTCAGAGCCTTTCAGGACAGGCTGGGACATCGCTTTTCCCGGCCCGATCTGCTGAGCCAGGCGGTCACCCACGCGTCCATGTCCTCGGCCAACCGGGACGACAACCAGCGGCTTGAATTTCTCGGCGACAGGGTTCTGGGGCTGGTCATGGCGGAGGCGCTGCTGGCCCATGACAGAGCCGCCAGCGAAGGGCAATTGGCCCCCCGTTTCAATGCCTTGGTGCGTAAAGAGACCTGCGCTGACGTGGCGCGTGAGATTGATCTGGGCGCGGTGCTCAAGCTTGGCCGGTCCGAGATGCTGTCAGGCGGGCGGCGCAAGCAGGCCTTGCTTGGCGATGCCATCGAGGCGGTGATCGCCGCCGTCTATCTGGACGCCGGTTTCGAGGTCGCCAAGGTGTTGATCCTGCGGCTCTGGGGCGCGCGGCTCCACAACGTGGAGGCCGATGCGCGCGACGCCAAGACCGCGCTGCAGGAATGGGCGCAGGCGCGCGGTCTGCCGCCGCCCTCCTATGTGGAGGTCGCGCGTTGCGGCCCCGATCACGCGCCTGTCTTCACCATCGCGGCAGAGCTGGAAAACGGGGCCCGTCAGGAGGCCAAGGCGGGTTCCAAACGGCAGGCAGAACAGGCCGCCGCAGGTGCGCTACTGGCCTTACTGGAGCAAGCATCATGAGCACACGCGCCGGTTTTGTCGCGCTGATCGGGGAGCCCAACGCGGGCAAATCCACGCTGCTGAACCGCATGGTGGGCGCCAAGGTGTCCATCGTGACCCACAAGGTGCAGACGACCCGCGCCCGCATCCGCGGTGTGGCGATGGAAGGCGACAGCCAGATCGTCTTTGTGGACACACCGGGGCTCTTTCAGCCGCGCCGCAGGCTGGACCGGGCGATGGTCGCGGCTGCCTGGGGCGGTGCGGCGGATGCGGATGTGACCGTGCTGCTGGTAGAAGCCCAGAGGGGCGTCACCGAAGGGGTCGAACACATCCTGGAACGGCTGGGCGAGATCGGGGAAGGGCGGCGCGTGGCCCTCGCCATCAACAAGATTGACCGGGTCCAGTCGGAGGTTTTGCTGGGTCTTTCCAAGACGTTGAACGAGGCCTACCCCTTCGAGGAAACCTTCATGATCTCCGCGGAACGGGGCCACGGTGTGGAGAGCTTGCGCCTCTGGCTTGCGGGCGCGCTGCCAGAGGGCCCGTGGCTCTACCCCGAGGATCAGATCGCCGATCTGCCCATGCGCATGATCGCCGCGGAGATGACGCGCGAGAAGCTGACGCTGCGCCTGCATCAGGAACTGCCCTACCAGCTGACCGTCGAGACCGAAAGCTGGGAGGAGCGCAAGGACGGCTCCGCCCGGATCGACCAGCTGATCTATGTGGTGCGCGACGGGCACAAGGGCATCGTGCTGGGCCACAAGGGTGAGACGATCAAGGCCGTCTCGCAGGCCGCGCGGGCCGAGCTGGAGACGTTTCTGGGCCGCCGGGTGCATCTGTTTCTGCAGGTCAAGGTCCGCTCCAACTGGCTGGAAGAGGCCGAGCGCTACAGCCAGATGGGCCTGGAGTTCAAGGACGGCGACGCGTGACCCGCCACGTACTGCAGACCGCGGGGGAACCGGCGTGACCCGGCTGACGGCACGGTTCTGGATCGACGCTTATCTGACGCGGCTGAGCGGTAAGCTGATCCCGGCCTATGTGGTGGCCCATGGCGATGATGACGCGGGCAGTATCGTGATCAAACTCAACCGGCTGGACGGTCAGGCGACCCTCTACCACCGCACCTTTGACCTGACCGAGGACACGCGCCGCTGGACCATTCTGGAGCAGGGGGCCGAAGCGGAAGTGGACGCCAGCATCATGCGTCAGCGGTCGCGGGACCCCGATCTCTGGGTGATTGAGGTAGAAGACCGCGCGGGCCGCCATTTGCTGGACCAGTCGGGGTTGGAGTAGACCCATGGATTGGCGCGACGAGGGGATCCTGCTCAACACCCGGCGCCACGGTGAAACTGCTGCGATCATTGAGGTTTTCACGCCGGAGCATGGCCGTCACAGCGGTGTGGTCCGGGGTGGTGCCAGCCGCAAGATCGCCCCTTTTCTGCAACCCGGCGCACAGCTGGACCTGACCTGGCGCGCCCGGCTCGAAGACCATATCGGCAGCTTTCAGGTGGAGCCCTTGCGCAGCCGGGCGGCGGCTGCCCTGGGGGACCGGCTGGCGCTGGCGGGGCTGAACGCGGTGACAGCGCTTCTGGGCTTTTGCCTGCCCGAGCGGGAGGCGCACCAGCGGCTCTACGCCAGGACAGAACAGCTGCTGGACCTTCTGGATCAGACGACACTCTGGCCGCTGGCGTACCTGCGGTGGGAATTGGCGCTGCTGGAGGAGATGGGCTATGCGCTGGCGCTGGACCGCTGCGCTGTGACGGGAACGCAGGAGGATTTGGCCTATGTCTCGCCCAAAACGGGGCGCGCGGTGTCGCGGGCGGCGGCGGGCGAGTGGGCTGCGCGGTTGCTGCCGCTGCCGGATGTGCTGCGCGGGCAAGGCGCGGGCGCGGATGCGGAGGTCGCGGAGGGGCTGCGCACCACCGGGCATTTTCTGACCCACCATCTGGCACAGGATCTGGGCAACACGCCTCTGCCTGCCGCACGCGCCCGGTTTGTAGAGGCCTTTAACCGCCGGCTGTGAACACCATGTTGCGGCCCTCGGGTGTCGACAGGATCAGGGTATCGCCCAGCACTTCCGACAGGCTCATGGCTTTGAGGGTGGTGAAATACCTGGTCTCCTCCGCTAGCGCAGGGCAAGCGCGCCGTGTCGCGGTGATCTGCGTGACCTCGAACCACGGGTAGGGGACGGTCATGGGGGCCTGGTAGCTGTTGCAGGGTGCGTCGCCCGACAGACGCCCCGGTTCCGGGAAGCGCAGAGTGGCGGAGAACGTCACGGGCTGGTCATCGATCTCCTGCAATTGCCATACCTTGTCGGCCGCGCCATAGGCGTTCACTGTTTCATCCCGTTGGCATGCGCTGGTCACCGCCAACACGACCAGAAGCGCGCCGCAAAGCACCTGTGCCCGCCTCATTTTAGCGCCAACACCATGTCGATCATCGTGCCAAAGGCATCCTGCGGGTCCGTCGTACCCTGCACCTGCGGCAAACCGATGAGAGCGGCCAGACAGCCTTGGGCGAAATCAGGGTTGCCGACGCCCAGATGCGCGAGCAGATTTCCGATGTAGGTCAGCCGCTCGCCGTCCACATCGGCGAGCGCTGCTGCGACGTGGGGCGAGGTCTGCGCCCAGCTTCGAAAGGCGGGGTCTTCGCTGTCCTGCAGCATCGTCTGTCCGAAGCGGCGCAGCCGGTCCTCGGCGGTGCCGGTGTCCTCAAGTGCAGTGGCGAGGCGCAACAGCGCGCGCGACTGCCAGTCTCTCAGCACCGCTTCGTGCAGGGCCGGGACATCCTTGAAATGCCAGTAAAACGAGCCCTTCGTGGCCTTGAGCTCCCGGGCGAGCGG
The DNA here is from genome assembly GCF_947496515.1 of uncultured Roseobacter sp. GTDB lineage: Bacteria > Pseudomonadota > Alphaproteobacteria > Rhodobacterales > Rhodobacteraceae > Roseobacter. The sequence continues at coordinate 11,276 of NZ_CANMDB010000020.1, forward strand.
TTCCGCCGCCAGGGCCGCAGGGCCCGTCGCCACCAGTGCGCGGAGCCCGGCGTCTATCCATTTCTGCCGTGTGAGTCGTTGCGTTGCCATGCCTCAGCCATACGCAGCGGCATGGCATGCTGCAAGTGCGAAGGGCGCAACCGGGCCCGACCGGCGGAAGACCCCGCTTGGGCCGCGCTCCGGTGCTAGCTGAGCAGGCGGCGGGCGATGACCTGGGCCTGAATTTCTGCCGCACCTTCAAAGATGTTGAGGATCCGCGCATCGCAAAGCACGCGGCTGATTTTGTACTCCAGCGCAAAGCCATTGCCACCGTGGATCTGCAACCCGTTGTCCGCCGCGGCCCAAGCCACGCGCGCCCCGAGCAGCTTGGCCATCCCGGCTTCCACGTCGCAGCGGCGCCCCTGGTCCTTCTCGAAGGCGGAGAAATAGGTGAGCTGGCGCGCTACCGTGATCTCCACCGCCATCATGGCCAGTTTAGAGGCGACACGGGGGAATTCGATCAGCGCCTTGCCGAACTGCTTGCGGTCCTGCGCGTATTGCATCGACAGATCGAGCGCGGATTGCGCCACGCCCACCGCGCGGGCGGCGGTCTGGATGCGGGCACTCTCGAAGGTTTCCATCAACTGCTTGAAGCCCTTGCCTTCCTCGCCGCCCAGCAGGTTCTCGCCCTTGACGTGGAAGTTGTCGAAGGCCAGTTCGTATTCCTTCATACCGCGGTATCCCAGCACCTCGATCTCGCCGCCGGTCATGCCGTCGGTGGGGAAGGGGGCGTCGTCGGTGCCGGGCGTCTTTTCTGCCAGGAACATGGACAGGCCCTTGTAATTGCTCGTCTCGGGGTCGGTCCGGGCGAGCAGGGTCATCACCTGCGTTCGGGTCGCGTGGGTGATCCATGTCTTGTTGCCGGTGATGCGGTAGTCGTCCCCGTCCTTGACCGCGCGGGTGCGCAGGCTGCCAAGGTCAGAGCCGGTGTTGGGTTCGGTAAAGACGGCTGTTGGCAGCGTCTCTGCCGAGGCGAGCCGCGGCAGCCATTTCTGCTTTTGCTCTTCTGTTCCGCCCGCGATAATCAGCTCCGCCGCGATCTCGGAGCGTGTGCCAAGCGAGCCTACACCGATATACCCGCGCGACAGCTCTTCCGAGACAACGCACATGGAGGCCTTGGATAGTCCGAAGCCACCGTATTCCTCCGGGATCGTCAGACCAAAGACGCCCATTTCGGCCAGCTCCTCGATCACCTCCATCGGGATCAACTCGTCCTTGAGGTGCCAGTCATGGGCATGGGGTTCGATCTTCTCCACCGAGTAGCGGCGGAACTGGTCGCGGATCATCTCCAACTCGTCATCCAGACCAGAGGCACCGGTGATCACATTGGCCGAATGCTCCTGCATCAGGGCCACCAGTTGCACCCGGGCTTCCTGCGTGTTGCCGTGCTGGGTCAGGGTCATCACGTCGGGTGTCATCAACGCGCGCATCTCGGATTGTTCCAGCCCGAGGTCCTGCAACCGCAGCACCTCGCCCTGGTTCATCTGGATGCCGCCATAGATCTGCCAGAGATATTCTCCAAAGGCGATCTGGTGGATCAGCTGCTCCGTCTCACCGAAGACACCCTCGCCCTGCAGCTTCTCTGCCCAGGCCTGCATCTGCCGCAAGGATTGCGCATAGGTGGCCAGCCATGCGAGGCCATGCGCCGCGGTCTGATGAACTTCAACGAGGGCACTGGACACGCGATCACCATCGCTCACCAACGCCCGAACCCTTGCGGTTGCCGTCTCAAGCAAGCGATCGACCGCGGGTACCGCTGCACCTGTGAGCGCCAGCAGATCGTCCAACAGTACCGGTGTGAGACCCGATGAGGTCTGTCCGTCATGAGCCATGGTGCCATCCTTCGCTGTGTCGGGCCGGGTCTACGGCTTTCGCAGGTGCAGCGCAACAAAAATACCGCAGTGCGGCAAAATAGAGCAGATAATTACGCGCCGATTTTGAGTGCGCTGCTTTCTGCCCGGTTGAATGTAGCCTGCCGTGCCGCCCAAGACACAAAAAAGAGCGCCGCTTTCACGGCGCTCTCCAGTCACGAACTCGTTAAATACTGGACTGGTTACGCGACAGTCAATTCTGCCGGGCGACCGTGACGCCGGAGACGTCTTCAATAAATGTCACGATGCGCGACTTGATGGTGTCATCGCGAATCGCTGCAATAGCGTTGACGATCTCAAGACTGGGGTCTCTGCCATTGGCTTCTTCGGCGTCGGACTCCAGCCCCTCAAAAAAGTAGGATGTCGGCACATCCAGAATACGGGACAACTCATACAGCCGACTGGCGGCAACGCGATTTGAACCGATTTCGTATTTCTGGATTTGCTGGAACGACAGATCGAGTTCGCGGGCAACGTCCGTTTGGGACAATCGCCGCATCGTGCGAATCTGCTTCAGCTTGCGACCAACATGAACATCAACGGGGTGAGACATAACTAGTTAAACCTTTGATTGTGACTATGCACAATCTTTCCGGGAATCACCGAATCATTCAATTGCGTACCTTTTTCTTTTTTTCGATTAAAAATGTTCAGGCGATGGGTGAAAAATATTGCATTAGTGGGTGATTTATTTACCATCAGAGTCGATGAATCAAGTTGTGAAACTCAGCGACGCATCAAAAGCGGTGAAAAAGACCGCTGATTCTCATGGATTGCTCCATGAGATGATCCGCTCGTTCACGACATTGGCGCAGACGCTCAATCTCAGCCACGCGGTCAAGCAGCTGGGCAGCACACGTCAAACGGTACGCAGACACATCACGCTGCTGGAAGAAGCCAAGGGCACGCCGCTCTTTGTGGTTGAGGACCGACAGTACCGGCTGACCGAGGCGGGCGAGCAATCCTTGCCCGAAGCGCTCGATATTTTGGCCCGTGGAAACGCCTGGCTGACAGGGACGCTGCGACATGTGGAGGGGCTGCAGCACCTCAGCAAAGTGTTGCCATCGGGGTGGAGCTTTTGGCAGCAGCAGCGCCCCATTAGCGAGATGTGGACCGCGGACCGGACGCTCCTGCGCGAGGTGATGAAAGCCTGGGCCTTGAGCGGTGGTGCGCTCGAACACGAGGCAATGCAGAAAGTTCGCCCTTATTTTATGGTGTTTCGCGACTCGCCGGCCGGTTGGATCTGCGTCGAGCTGGGCGATTCTTCCTCCTATGTGTCATGGTTCGGCTGGAGCAACGCGCGCAGCAGTATTGGCCGCGATCTCGGGAAAATGCCCGGCGGGGATGAGTTCGCGCGTCTGCTGGCGATGCCTTTCGACGAGATCCAGCGCACGCATAACATCAGGCTCGATCACATATTTACCCAGATCCAACGCGAAGAAGACGGGCCGATGGTGCCCATCAGCTACCAGCGTTTGTTGTTGGGAGGGCGGTTTCCCGACGGGACTTTCGCGCTCATTTCGATCGTGGACCGGACCCACGCGCTCCGGATTGACGGGCTGGACAGGAGCGAGATCGAGCGGATGCCAGCCGAGCTGATCATGGAATACGAGGAGAATGCGCTAAAACACGAGTAATACTGCCTTAATTGCGCTACAATCGGGTTCAGACGCTGTGCACAGGAGAACCCGATGACAATTCATACCGCAAATAACGACAGTTTCATTCTGGCGGCCAGTCTTGATTTGCTCAAGCAACATCGGATTTCGCTGCAAACCGGGTCGGATTTTGAGGAGTATCGAACGCTCTTGGAACAGGGGCGGCCCGATCATGAATTAGGCGCGCCTTTCGACCCCCGGTTGCATAATCTCAACGCCAGCAACGCCGTCTGGGTGATCGGGCGCGACGAGGATGGCACCATCATGCATGCCCAGGCGCTGCGGATGCTGGACACCGGCGCGCTACCGCTCAGCGAGTATTTGCGGCGGCGGTTTCATGAATTCCCGCCCTCCGGTCTCGACATCGATTACGAGCGTTCGCGCTATCGCGCCGGACCGGGCGCGCACCGGATCCGGGGTCGTGTCTGCTATCACGGCGAGGTCTGGATGGGCGGCGCGCCCGGGAAGTACCGTGGCAGCGGCCTGTCCTGCGTGCTGGGGCGCTATGCGTTCCTGACTGCCATGCAGCTGTGGGCGCCGGACTATGTCATCGGCTTCATGCCGCGCCCGGTGGCCTTCAAAGGGTTTGCGGAACGGCAGGGCTACATGCACGCCGAACCGGGGTGCCTGCGCTGGTTCCTGCGCGGCGGGGACAAACCGCTCGAAGGGTTCATGGTCTACATGAGCAACGAAGACATCCGCTTCGTCCTCGACATGCCGCTTTCGGAATTGATTGCTCAGGCCGCCTAACTGATCGCGGCCGCCTTCACGTCGTCGTCGATGAACGGCAGGTATTGCTCAAAGTTGTCGGAGAACATCTTGACGAGCTTTGCCGCCTGCCGGTCGTAGGCCTCGGCATCATCCCAGGTGCGGCGTGGATCCAGCAGGATGTTAGGCACACCTTTCACGTCGACGGGCACGTCGAAGCCGAAGTTTGGATCCTTGCGGAACGGCGCATCGGCCAGCGAGCCGTCGAGCGCCGCAGTCAACAAGCCGCGCGTCGCCATGATCGGCATCCGGCTGCCAGTGCCATAGGCGCCCCCCGTCCAGCCAGTATTCACCAGCCAGCAGGTCGCCCCGTGGGTCGCGATCTTTTCGCGCAGCAGGTTACCATAGACTTCGGGCCGCCGCGGCATGAACGGCGCGCCGAAACAGGTGGAAAACGTAGGCTCAGGCTCTGTCACGCCGCGTTCCGTGCCTGCCACCTTGGACGTGAAGCCCGACAGAAAATGATACATCGCCTGCGCGGGCGTCAGCCGTGAGATAGGCGGCAGCACGCCAAAAGCGTCGCAGGTCAGCATGATGATGTTCTTCGGGTGACCGCCCCGGGCGGAGGCCGACGCGTTCGAGATGTAATGAAGCGGGTAGGCGCAGCGCATGTTGGCAGTCAGGCTGTCATCCTCGAAGTCGAGCTCCTTGGTCTCTTCGTCATAGATCATGTTTTCGATCACGGTGCCGAATTTCTCGGTCGTGGCGTAGATCTCGGGCTCGGCATCGGCACTCAGGCTGATGGTCTTGGCATAGCAACCGCCCTCGAAGTTGAAGGTGCCGGTGTCGGACCAGCCGTGCTCATCATCCCCAATCAGCGTGCGGGCCGGGTCTGCCGACAGCGTTGTCTTGCCGGTTCCTGACAGGCCAAAAAAGACAGCAGCGTCGACCGGATTACCCACCGCGTGGTTGGCCGAGCAATGCATGGGCATGACGCCTTTTTCGGGCAGCAGATAGTTGAGCAGCGTAAAGACGGATTTCTTGTTCTCGCCAGCGTATTCCGTGCCGCCAATCAGGATCAGCCTTTTGTCAAAGTTCATCGCGATCACGGTGGTGGACCGACAGTTGTGTCGGGCGGGATCGGCTTGAAAGCTCGGGCAGTTGATCACCGTGAAATCAGCGAGGAAATCGTCCAGATCTTCGCGATCGGGCCGCCGCAGCATGTGCCGGATAAAGAGCCCGTGCCAGGCCAGCTCGGTGATCATACGAACGTTGATGGCGTGTTTGGGATCAGCACCGCCAATCAGATCCTGAACGAAGTATTCCTTTCCCTCCATATGCTTGAGCATATCGGTATAGAGCGCGTCAAACCCTTCGGGCGACATGGCGGCGTTGTTGTCCCACCAGATCGTATCCTCGACGCTCTCGGTTTTGACCACGTGTTTGTCCTTGGGAGACCGCCCGGTGAATTTTCCGGTCGTCGTCAGGAAAGCGCCCCCCTTGCCAAGATGCCCTTCGCCACGGGCGAGGGCGTGTTCGATCAGATCCGGTTCGATGAGGTTGTAATAGACTGTGCCCACGCCGTTGATCCCCTGATCATCGAGCGTGAAATTCGGGTTCACACGTCCATTCAACATCCGTCGTTCTCCTTGTGGGGCGCCTGATCCGTGACGCTCGTGCCTCTTAGCATGACGTTTTTAGCATTGAACAGGCGGGTCGGGTGCAGTTAGCGCCACCATGGTGAACTTTGTTCCGACGGTCCGTTTTCAGCGGCAAAGGGGCGTGCTTTCAGCCCTGAAAATACCGATTTAGCCGTTGGTAATCAAATTGTGGCCTCATTGTGGCGGGGTGAGAATTGATTCGGTGGTGCGCCCCGTTTTGGGCCAGATCGTTACCGGTGACCTGAAAATCCCAATCATGCGCCGGTCAAGGAAACAGGTAATGTCTAAGATTGCATTGGTCGATGACGACCGGAATATCCTGACCTCCGTCTCCATGACGCTGGAGGCAGAGGGGTTCGAGGTGGAGACGTTCAACGACGGTCAGGTTGCACTGGACGCGTTCAACAAGAAACTGCCCGATATGGCCGTGCTGGACGTCAAGATGCCCCGTATGGACGGGATGGATCTGCTGCAGCGGCTGCGTCAGAAAACCACGATGCCTGTCATTTTCCTCACCTCCAAGGATGATGAGATCGACGAGGTGCTGGGCCTGCGTATGGGGGCCGATGATTATGTGACCAAGCCCTTCTCGCAACGGTTGCTGGTGGCGCGGATCCGCGCATTGCTGAGGCGGCAGGAGGCGGTGGCGGGCCATGTGGTGGCCGACAGTGAAGAAACCAAAGTGATGGAGCGTGGCAGCCTGCGGATGGACCCGTTGCGCCATGCGGTGACCTGGAAAGGTCAGGATGTCTCGCTTACCGTTACCGAATTTCTGCTGTTGCAGGCGCTGGCGCAGCGCCCTGGCTTTGTGAAATCGCGCGATCAGCTGATGGACGTGGCCTACGACGATCAGGTCTATGTGGATGACCGCACGATCGACAGTCATATCAAGCGTTTGCGCAAGAAAATGCGCAGCGCCGATGATGATTTCTCCGCGATTGAGACGCTTTACGGCATCGGCTACAGATACAACGAGGAGTAGGCCACGCCATGGCCCTTGCCGAAGGAAGCTTTGTGCGTGACATGACCCCCCCTGCGCCGGTTGGCCATGGCAGCCCGGCGGGGGATGCAGCTGCTGCAGGGATCGACGCTCCCGGCGCACCTGGGCCCTCACGCGGTCGCCGCGCGTGGCGCGCCTTGCGCAGCTCTCCGCTGACCCGAAAGATCATTATCGTCAATCTGATCGCGCTGTGCGTCGTTGCAACGGGGATCCTGCATCTGAATGCCGCACGGGACAGCCTGGCGCTGCAACGCGCCGAAGCCCTCGTATCAGAAGCGATCCTGATCGCCGATATCATCGAAACGCAGGTCCCCAACAGCGGCCCTGCCACCGTGCTCACGATACCTGCCGCGCTTGGGGCATCCGATCTGCGCAAGGGCATGGAGGTTTTCGTCTACGACGATCAGGCCGAACTTGTGGCGCGCATTGAAGGATTGCGCAGCCTCGGGCCGTCAGATCCCGGGGATGCAGGTGCGACATATCTGGGCGACGCGCTTGACTGGGTCTGGTCGCGACTGTCTTCACCGATGAAAGAGCCGGCTGCGGGTCGCCCGCCATTGTCCGAGCGGATCAAGCCGCTGGTCGCCGACACGCTGAACAACGGGACCCGGATCCACAACGAACGGGATGCGACGGGTGGCGCTCTTTTGACCGTCATGACGCCCATCCAGCAGGGCGACGTGACCGTTGGAACCGTCGCTGTTGTCACCGCGGTAGGCGAGATTGACGCTCTCGCGCGCATGGAAAGGGAGCGTGTCCTGCAAATGTTCGTTGTGGCAACCGTGGTCTCTCTGGGGTTGAGCCTCGTGTTGGCCTCGACCATCGCCATTCCACTGGCGGATCTGTCGGCGGCCGCCGAGCTTGGGCGTGACAAGAATGCCCGCAAGATGAACCCGGGCCGCATTCGCATCCCGGATCTGACCGACCGGCCCGATGAAATCGGCCGGTTGAGTGCTGCGTTGCGTGGCATGGTGTCCGCGCTTTACAATCGGATCGACGGCAATGAACAGTTCGCGGCAGACGTGGCGCATGAAATCAAAAACCCGCTGGCGTCTCTGCGCTCGGCTGTCGGTACACTGCGCATGGTCAAACGCGCGGATCAGCGGGAACAGTTGCTCGACGTGATTGACCACGATGTCCGGCGTCTCGACCGTCTGGTCAGTGATATCTCCAACGCCTCCCGGCTCGACAGCGAGTTGGTCAAGGAAGAGGAGGATGCGTTCAATGTGCTTAAAACGCTCAAGGAACTGGCACAGCATCTGGGGGATCAGGCGCGCCTTGAAGGGATCGACTTCATCACCGATCTGCCGGAGGATCCCATTGTCGTGCATGGTCTTGAGGCGCGGCTGGCGCAGGTGTTCGTCAATCTGATTACCAACGCCATCTCCTTTTGTGACGAGGGGGACGCCATCCGGGTCTGGGCCCGAAAACGCGATGACAGGGTCATCATCGTTGTGGAGGATACCGGGCCGGGCATTCCCGAACAGGCCTTGTCACAGATCTTCGTGCGGTTTTACTCGCAACGTTCCAGTGAGAATTTCGGCAATCATTCGGGCCTTGGCCTCGCCATTTCAAAGCAGATTGTCGAGGCACACGGCGGTGTCATCTGGGCCGAGAATATTCGGCCGACACGCGCCGACATCACTTCCGATCCGCTGGGCGCGCGGTTTGTTGTCGGTCTGCCCGTCTGAGTGATGGGCAGCGGCGCATCAGACATCATCCTGCATGCCAGCTGTGTCGCGTATCAATCCCGCGCGGTCTTGCTGATCGGACCCTCGGGGAGCGGCAAATCGAGCCTTGCGCTCGAACTGATGGCCTACGGCGCCGAGCTTGTCTCAGATGACCGAACCATACTCAGTCTGGGGGCAGATGGGCTCGAAGCCCGCCCGCCCTCAGCGATCAAAGGGCTGATCGAAGCCCGTGGCGTGGGGCTGCTGAACGCGACCGCGGTCGAGTCCGCGACCGTGAGGCTGGTGGTTGACATGGGCCGCCTCGAAGAGGCGCGCCTGCCGACCGCTCACACCTGTACCGTCGCGGGTATCGAACTGCCCTGCCTTCACAAAGTGGACAGCCGCTATTTCCCTGCTGCCGTTCTGCAATATGTCAAGATGGGCAGAAGAGATCCCGCATGACCGACCCCGAACCAGCAGCTCACCGTCTTGTCTTTGTCACCGGCCCGTCGGGTGCTGGCCGGTCCAGTGCTTTGAACGTGCTGGAGGATGCGGGTTTTGAGGCCGTTGACAACCTGCCGCTTCGGCTGCTGCCCGCGCTGCTGGACGAATCCGGCCGTCGCGGCCCGCTGGCATTGGGCATTGATCCGCGAAACCGGGATTTCTCCACCAATGACATCGTTGATCTCCTCGGACGCAGCACGGCAACGCCGGGTGTGGCGCCGGAGCTGCTCTATCTTGATTGCAACACGGACGTGTTGCTCCGCCGCTTTTCGGAGACCCGCCGTCGGCACCCGCTGGCCCCCGATGATCGCCCGTCCCAAGGGATTATCCGCGAGTTGGAGATGCTGGGCCCTTTGCGGGCGCGCGCCGATGTGCTGATCGACACCAGCGATCTCAATGTGCATCAACTGCGGGCGGAGGTGGAGCACTGGTTCGCGCCGGGCGGCCACCGCAAACTCACCGTGTCCGTGCAGTCTTTCTCCTACAAACGCGGGTTGCCCCGCAGTGTCGACATGGTCTTTGACTGTCGCTTTCTCTCAAACCCGTATTGGGAACCCGAGCTGCGCGATTTTGACGGCACGAACGCAGGCGTCGTGGCCCATGTCATTGCCGATCCGCGGTTTGAGGGATTCGAACGCCAGGTCATCGACTTGTCTCTGTTCTTGCTGCCAGCCTATCGCGATGAGGGAAAGTCCCATCTTTCAATCGCCTTCGGGTGTACCGGGGGCAAACATCGCTCCGTTGTGATGGCTGAACGGCATGCTTTGCGCCTTGCGAAGGAAGGTTGGCAGGTGTCAATAAGACACCGCGAACTGGACCTTCGCAAAAAAGAAGAGGCCTGAGCCCTTGATCGGTATCGTCATCGTCGCCCACGGAGGGCTCGCGACAGAGTATCTGTCCGCTGTGGAGCATGTGGTGGGTGCGCAACCGGGGATCCGGGCGATTTCGATTGATGCCGTCCACGACCGCGCCGCCAAAGAGCGGGAAATCTGCGAGGCCGCCGACGCGGTGGACAGTGGCGGCGGCGTGGTGGTGGTCACGGATCTCTACGGAGGTTCCCCCTCCAACCTCAGCCTGCTGGCCTGCCGGCCGGGCAACCGGCGCATTGTTTACGGGGCCAACCTGCCGATGTTGATCAAACTGGCGAAGAGCCGACAAAAACCCGTGGCAGAGGCGGTGCGACTGGCTCTGGAGGCGGGAAAAAAGTACATCGACAGCCAGAATGTCAGCCAAGAGCAGGGTAGCCGGGCAAAACCATGACAGACCGCAAGTTGGAAATCGTGAACGAGAAGGGTCTGCACGCCCGCGCATCGGCCAAGCTGGTCGAGGTGGTAGAGGGTTTTGATGCCAGTGCAGAGGTCACCAAGGATGGGATGTCCGCGTCCGGCGACAGCATCATGGGACTTTTGATGTTGGCAGCGTCCAAGGGAAGCTTTATTGAAGTACGGACCTCCGGACCGGACGAAGCCGCGTTGGCGGAGGCGTTGACGGCGCTTGTGGCGGATCGGTTCGGCGAAGGCCAATGACTTGCCACAGGTGGCGCGCACAGCAGGGTGAGGGGTTGTGGTAGAAAGCTCGCAAGAGATCGACGTCCCGGCAGCCGCCGCAAAACCGGTTAATTTCACGAAATACGACCGCAGCAGCCTGTCCTATGCGTCGACGTTCAATGACCCTTGGCGATCCACCGTCATCCGGGTCATGGAAGCGCTGACCGGCAAGCTGACCATCCTGCGGCTGGTGCGTGAGTTCGAACGGCGCGGCGCCCCGCAAGGTCAGGCATTCTGGCGCGCGGCACTCGATGTGATGGGGATTGACCTGCTGACCCCGCAGGCTCAGTTGGACCGGATCCCCAAAACCGGCCCTGTGATCGTGGTATCAAACCATCCGCACGGGATGGTGGATGGGATGATTTTTGCGGATCTGATCGGTCGGGTGCGGCCTGACTACCGGATCCTGACGCGCTCGCTCCTGACCGTTATTGATGAGGTGGCCGGATCCTACATGATCCCGGTGCCCTTCCCGCATGAACCCGATGCGCAACGCAAAGGGGTCGAGATGCGCGCCAAGGCGATGCAGCATCTTCAGGGCGGTGGTGTCGTGGCTCTCTTTCCGTCGGGGGGCGTTGCCGCATCCGAGACATTTTTTGGCCCGGCGATCGAAGGCGAATGGAACGTCTTTACGGCCAAGCTCATCCGACGGTCCGGCGCGATGGTTCTGCCGATCAAGTTTCCGGGTCAGAATTCCCGCGCTTATCAGATCGCCAATAAGTTGTCGCCGATGCTGCGGCAGGGGCTGTTGTTGCACGAAATCGTGTATTCGCTCAACAAGTCCCAGTCCCCCATCGTCGGCCATCCGCTGGATCCTGCCATCGTCGACAAATGGGCCGATGATCCGCGGGGCTTCATGGCATGGCTGCGCGATCATACGTTGTCTTTGGAAAATGACGGCTAGGACGGTCAAGTGTCCGTCCGGTAGCGTGCGCATCGCAGGTGACCTCAGCGTTTCAAGGCCCGCTGGTGTTGTCACGTTGAGGAATTAAAACACGCTGCCGTCAACGTGTGGGGACCGGTGCCTCGCCCCTGTAATCGTAGAACCCGCGCTCCGTCTTGCGGCCCAGCCAGCCCGCCTCGACATATTTGGTCAGCAGCGGGCAGGGGCGGTACTTGGTATCGGCCAGCCCGTCATGCAGCACGTTCATGATGGCCAGACAGGTATCCAGCCCGATGAAATCCGCGAGCTCCAGCGGCCCCATGGGGTGATTGGCGCCCAGCTTCATGGAACTGTCGATGGACTGCACACTGCCCACCCCTTCGTAAAGCGTGTAGACCGCCTCGTTGATCATCGGCATCAGAATGCGGTTGACGATAAAGGCGGGGAAGTCTTCAGCCGATGCCGCGGTTTTGCCCAGCCGGTCAACGACCGCCTTGCAGGCGGCAAAGGTCGGCTCGTCGGTCGCGATGCCCCGGATCAGTTCGACCAGCTTCATCACCGGCACCGGATTCATGAAGTGGAAGCCCATGAATTTCTCGGGGCGGTCGGTGCGGCTGGCCAGTCGCGTAATGGAGATCGACGAGGTGTTGGACGTCAGGATCGTATGGGGCTGAAGATGCGGCAGCAGATCCTCGAAAATCGCCTGCTTGATGGATTCACGCTCGGTCGCGGCCTCGATCACCAGATCGGTCTGGCCCAGATCCTTGAGCGTTTGCGTCGTCGTGATCCGCGCCATGGCAGCGGTCTGGTCGGTCTCGGTGATCTTGCCGCGGCTCACCTGACGGGACATGTTCCGCGCCATCAGATCCATCGCACCGGTCAGCGCCTCGTCACTGACATCGTTCAGCAGCACGTCATAGCCAGCGAGCGACATCACATGCGCGATGCCATTGCCCATCTGACCCGCGCCCACGATCCCGATTGACTTGATTTCCATCCGCCGCCCCTCTGTGATTGTTCGCACTCTATGGTGCCCGGGGCGTCGCCCGCAAGGCCGCCTTTGCCATCCTGGCCACCCTTAAGGGAATATAAGCACCTGTCGGGCATACTCCTTTCCGGGTGAGTAAAAAGGTGGGTGAGATGTCCTACGACGTTCTGGGGGCGGGCGCTCTCGATTACATGCCGTGCCATTATGGCCGGTCAAAACTGACGTTCCGGGGGCCGGAGCGACGGCTTGACGTGCCATATGTGGCGTTTCTGGGCGGAACAGCAACCTACGGCAAGTTTCTCAAGACGCCATTTCCGGCTCTGGTTGAAAGTACGTTGGGCGTCAACTGCGTCAACTTAGGCATCGCCAATGCCGGTTTGGATGTGATGCTCAAGGATCCGTTCCTGCGCGACGCCTGTTTCGATGCCAGCGCGACGGTGATCCAGGTGGTGGGTGCGCATAATCTGTCCAACAGGTTCTACACCGTGCATCCGCGCCGCAACGACCGCTTTCTGACGGCGTCGGAACGGTTGATGGCGCTCTACCCGGAGGTTGATTTCGCGGAATTCCACTTCAACAAGCATATGCTCAGCGCGCTTTACAACCTCTCGCGGGAGCGTTTTGCCAAGCTGTGCAAGGAGGTGCGCGCAGCATGGGTGGCCCGGATGCGTCAGCTGACGCGGCAGACACCGGGCCGGGTTGTGCTGGTCTGGTTCTCGCATCACGCACCACCCTCCGAGCAGGTTGAGGTGAGCGATCCGGGTAAAGGGGGATCGCCGCTTTTCATCACGCGCGAGATGCTCGATACGCTCTACGGTGATGTTGCGGACTGCGTGGAACTGGTCCCCTCGGCAGAGGCGCTGGCTGCAGGCAGCGACGGGATGATCTTTGACCAGATGGAAGCACCCGCCGCCAAAGGCATGCTGGGCCCCCGGGCGCACGGCGAGCTGGCGCAAAAGCTGGAACCCGTGCTGCAGCGCCTGATATGAAAAACCGCGCCCGGAGAGGGGCGCGGCCTTGCGAAACACTGATGTGTTGCGCCGTCAGTCCAGCTTTTCAATCAGCTCAGGCACGGCGGTGAACAAATCGGCCACCAGCCCGTAGTCCGCCACCTGAAAGATCGGCGCTTCTTCGTCCTTGTTGATTGCCACGATCACCTTGCTGTCTTTCATCCCTGCGAGGTGCTGAATGGCACCCGAGATGCCAACGGCAACGTAAAGCTCCGGTGCGACCACCTTGCCGGTCTGGCCGACCTGCCAGTCGTTGGGCGCGTAGCCTGAATCAACCGCCGCACGTGAGGCGCCGACCGCGGCGCCCAGCTTGTCCGCGAGCTTCTCGATCAGCGCGAAGTCGTCCTCGGACCCCACACCACGACCGCCCGAAACGACGACACCGGCGGAGGTCAGCTCTGGCCGGTCAGTTTCGGCGACCTTGTCCTCGACCCATTCGCTGAGCCCGGGATTGTCCGCAGCGGAAATCGTCTCGACCGACGCGCTGCCCCCGGTGCCTGCCGCGTCAAAGGTCGATGTCCGGAAGGTCACGACCTTCTTGGCATCGGAGGATTTGACGGTTTGCACGGCGTTGCCTGCATAGATCGGGCGCTCGAACGTATCGGCGTCCACCACGCCAGAGGCGTCGGAGATCACCATCACATCCAGCAGTGCCGCGACCCGCGGCATCACGTTCTTGGCGTCGGTGGTGGCGGGGGCGACGATATGGTCATAGTCGCCCGCCAGCGAGACGATCAGTGCTGCGGTGGATTCCGCAAGCCGGTGGCCCAGTGTCGCATCCTCGGCGACCAGCACTTTGCTGACACCGTCGATCTTGGCGGCGGCTTCGCCTGCGGCGGCAGCCGAGCCACCGGCGGCCAGGACCGTCACATCGCCCAGCATCTTGGCCGCCGTTACCGCTTTTGCGGTTGCGTCCATGGACAGCTCGCCGTCGGTTACTTCTGCCAAAAGGAGTACGGCCATTACACGGTCCCCGCTTCTTTGAGTTTCGATACCAGCTCGTCGACGGAGCCTACCTTGATCCCGGCGGCGCGTGCTGCGGGCTCGACGGTTTTGACCACTTCCAGCCGCGGGGCGACATCGACGCCATAGTCGGCGGGCGTCTTCTCATCCAGCGGCTTGCGTTTGGCCTTCATGATGTTGGGCAGCGACGCGTAGCGGGGCTCGTTCAGGCGCAAGTCAACCGTGACGACGCTGGGCATCGCGACCTTGATGGTCTGCAAACCGCCGTCAACCTCGCGGGTGACAACGGCCTTGTCGCCCTCGATGGCAATCTCGGAGGCAAAGGTCGCCTGGCTCCAACCCATGAGTGCGCTGAGCATCTGGCCAGTGGCATTCATGTCATTGTCGATCGCCTGCTTGCCGCAGAGCACCAGACCGGGCTGCTCTTCGTCCACGATGCCTTTGAGGATCTTGGCAACAGTCAGCGGTTCGATGTCGTTGTGCACATCGTCGGTCGCGACGACTAGAATAGCCCGGTCCGCGCCCATGGCAAGCGCGGTGCGCAGGGTTTCCTGGCTTTGCTTGACACCGATGGAGACCACGACGACCTCATCGGCCTGACCGGCTTCCTTCAGGCGGATGGCCTGCTCGACGGAAATCTCGTCGAAGGGGTTCATCGACATTTTCACATTGGCTAGATCAACCCCCGATCCGTCCGCTTTGACGCGCACTTTCACGTTGTAGTCGATCACGCGTTTGACAGGCACCAGAACCTTCATTTGCGTCTCTCTCCTTGCATTCGCGACTCGTTTTCAGCCCGAGCCTTTTCGTGTCCTGGTGCCGGGTGTATCCAAGCTGCGATGTCTTAAACAGTGTAAAATCGTCACGCCCGGTCTCAGGAACGCCGCGTTCCTGCGAATTTCCGCAGATCAGGACCGAAATTTCCGATAGCGATCATGGCCGTTGAGCGACTGGGTAGGTGGTCCGGCTATGCAAGTGTCCGGTCGTTCAGAACCAAGTGGGGTGGGCATTCAGCGACTTGCGCCCGCCCTTGCGGCCCGGGGCTTCGCGCTTCCGGTCGCTGGTGCTGCCACCGGCAGCCCCACCGCTTTCAGCGGTTCGCGCTTCCGGTCGCCAGGCTCTCCCCCGGAGACCCTGCCGCCTTCAGCGGTTCGCGCCCGGAATCCACAAGACATCGTCTTTGCCGGCGTTGTTGGCCATGCGGGCGGCGACAAAGAACCAGTCGCTCAGGCGATTGAGGTATTTCACCGCCGCCGGGTTGATCGCCTCCATCGTCGCCAGTTCTACCGACAGCCGCTCTGCCCTGCGCGATACCGTTCGGCACACGTGCAGATGCGCTGCGAGCGCAGAGCCGCCGGGCAGGATAAAGCTGCGCAGTGGTTCCAGCTCGGTGTTCATGGCGTCAATCTCGCTTTCCAGACGGCTCACCTGGCTATCCACCATGCGGAGGGGCGGGTAGTCGGCCTCGGCGTCCTGCTCCATATCCGGACGGCAAAGATCGGCACCGAGATCGAAAAGGTCATTCTGGATCCGGCTGAGCGCTGTATCCACCTCGCCGGTGGCCGACAGCCGCGCCACGCCCACAAAAGAGTTCAACTCATCCGACGTGCCATAGGCTGACACCCGCAGCGCGTGCTTGGCGACCCGTACACCGTTGCCGAGCGCTGTCTCGCCTGCGTCACCGGTCTTGGTGTAGATCTTGTTGAGAACGACCATGCTGCGCTATCCCCCTCTCTGGCTCAGAAAAACATAGAGCACGATCAGCAAGACGGCGACGAATTGGGCCGCGATCCGGTAGCGCATGAGCTTGTTGGAGTTCTTTTTGTTAAACGCCCCGCCACCGGCGAACCCGCCAAGGCCAAGCATCAGCACGACCACCACGGCAAGGCAGGCCAGAATGATCAGAATGAATAAGGGGTCACCCACGTTTGCGTTCCTTTCGTTTCCAGCCCGCTACATAGCGGAGCCCGGGTGAAAAGCGACCCCTCTCTCAGGATCCGCGCGACAACACCCAGTCCAGCGCGCGGGTCGGCAGCATCCGCCGCAGCGCCCCCATCACATGCGTCGGGGTTGTCACATAGTAGCGCGGCTGCGGTCGCTGAGCTTCGGTGGCGTGGATCAGTTTTTCCAACACCGCGGTTGGGGGTAGCTCAAACCGGTCCGGTGCGCCCGGCTCGTAGAGCCGCTTTTTCAACCCGCTTTCATACTGCGCCCGCCGGGCCGAGCCGCGCCAGTCGATCCAGCGTTCGAAATGCGGGATGGAGTTCGCGCGGATCTTTGATGTGACCGGTCCGGGCTCGATCAGGACCACATCGATGCCGGTGCCGCGCATCTCGATCCGCAGCGTGTCGGTGAGCCCTTCGAGCGCGTATTTCGTGGCATTATAGGCCCCGCGCCACGGCATGACGATAAAGCCAAGAATGGAAGAGCACTGGATGATCCGACCGCCGCCCTGCTGACGCATGGTCGGGATCAGCGCCCGGGTCAGGTGGTGCCAGCCAAAAAAATTCGCCTCGAAAATCGCGCGGAGCGCATCGGTCGGCAAATCCTCGACAGCCCCGGGCGTCCCATGCGCGCCATTGTTGAACAGAACATCGAGCGTACCACCGGTGGCCGCCAGAACCTCCCGGACCGCCGCGTCGATGGAGGTGGCATCGGTGTAATCCAGCTGCGGGCTCTCGAATCCTTCGGCCATCAACCGTGCGCAATCATCCGCGGTCCGGCAGGCGGCAAACACGCGCCATCCCCTGGCACGCATACCGACAGCACAGGTATACCCGATACCGGACGAGCAACCGGTGATGAGAATGGTCTTTTGGGACATCATATGCTCCGATACCTCGGCCCAAATCTGGCCCGAGGATCCCGGAGACGCAAGCCTAGAGCGGGCTGAGCAAGAAGTCTGCCATCCAGCCTCTGCTACCATCGCTGGTCCGCAACTCGACCCAACCCGTACCACTATCCTGCAGAACTTCGACCTGCATACCTTGGGTGAGCTGATCCACGACCCCGTGGCGTGTCCCCGGCCCACTCCGCATATTCACAACGCTGCCATTGACCGAGCGGATGTCACGCTGCGCGCCAACATCGCTGGATGACGCGCGGCTGGTACTCCCGGAAAAGATGATGCTGGGGATCGTTGCGGCATTGGCAGAAGCGCTGGCGAGCACGACATCGCGGTCAGACGCGGTTGCGGGTTCAGCCCGTGCCACAGCCGCCAGAATGACTTCTTCGCGCACGGGCTCAATGGAGGGCTCTTCGGCAACGATCGCGGGTTCAATCTGTTGTTGCGACACGGCGCGCTTGCGCTTTGATGGGCCACTCTGCGCTTCGCCGAAGGACACCAGGTTGAGCGAGACGGGCTGCAGTTCGCCCCGAGGTGCTTCCGGTGCGGCAGCAACGACCGTTGATTGCTGATCTGGCGCAGCCTCGCCGCCGGTGCGCGACACCACGGCCTGCTCCCGGACAATCTTGGGGTCGAAGTCTGACCCGCCGCTCAATTCATAAAACCCAAAACCTAAAACACCGAAGCTGATCAGAATGAACCGGTTCATATGTATCACCTCACTACACCATCACAGACCTAACACATCTCGACACGATTTGGATCCATCCATCTCTAAAGATGGTTTCGATCCTCCCGTGGGGCACATGGGTTGCCGCAGTCCATGGCAGGCCCCCTACAGGCCGATCAGATGCCGCTTGTCCGGGCGTGACGGGGAGGCTACACCGCATCAATGGCCGACGAAGATGCTTCCACAACCATGCTGGCAGAACCGCTGCGCCGCGCGTTGGGCGAGCGATATCTGACCTACGCGCTCAGCACGATCATGCACCGTGCCCTGCCGGACGCGCGCGACGGGCTCAAGCCCGTGCACCGGCGGATCCTCTTTGCCATGCGCGAGCTGCGGCTCACATCCACGGGTGGTTTCCGCAAATCGGCCAAGATCTCCGGCGACGTGATGGGCAACTACCACCCCCACGGCGATGCGGCGATCTACGACGCGATGGCGCGGTTGGCGCAGGATTTCAACGTGCGCTACCCGCTGGTGGACGGGCAGGGCAACTTCGGCAACATCGACGGGGACAACCCCGCCGCCTCCCGCTACACTGAGGCACGCATGACCGCGGTGGCCGAGGCGCTGCTCGACGGTCTGAATGAGGATGCCGTCGATTTCCGCGAGAATTACGACGGCACGCTCACCGAACCGGTGGTGCTGCCCGCACAGTTTCCCAACCTGCTGGCCAATGGCTCCAGCGGCATCGCGGTGGGCATGGCCACGAACATTCCGCCGCATAACATCGCGGAGCTTTGCGATGCCTGCATCCACCTGATCAAAAGCCCCGAGGCGCGCGACGACACGCTGTTGAAATACGTGCCCGGCCCTGATTTCCCCACGGGTGGCGTGATCGTCGAGCCGCCCGATAACATCGCCACCGCCTACCGCACCGGGCGCGGATCGTTCCGCCTGCGCTGCACCTGGGAGGTCGAGGATCTGGGCCGCGGTCAGTGGCAGATCGTCGTCACGGAGATTCCCTACCAGGTCCAGAAAGCCAAGCTGATCGAAAAGATCGCCGAGCTGATCCAGACCAAGAAGATCCCCATTCTGGGTGATGTACGCGACGAATCCGCCGAAGACGTGCGTTTGATCATCGAGCCGCGCGCGCGGTCCGTGGATGCCGATGTGCTGATGGGCATGCTGTTTCGCAGCTGTGATCTGGAGGTGCGGTTTTCGCTCAATATGAACGTGCTGATCGACGGGGTGACCCCCAAGGTATGCTCCATGAAGGAGGTTCTGCGCGCCTTCCTCGATCACCGTCGTGAGGTCTTGCAGCGCCGCTCGCGCCACCGTCTGGAAAAGATCGACCACCGGCTGGAGGTGCTCGAAGGGTTCATCATCGCCTTCCTGAACCTCGACCGGGTGATCGACATCATCCGCTACGATGACGACCCCAAAGCGGCCCTGATGCGCGAGGACTGGGGCAAGACGCACCTGCGCGCGACCGACGAGAAAGACTACGTTTCGCCTGCGCCCGGCGAAGGGGAACTGAGCGAGACCCAGGCCGAAGCGATCCTCAACATGCGCCTGCGGTCCCTGCGGCGGCTCGAAGAGATGGAGTTGCTGCGCGAGCAATCCGCCCTGATGGAGGAACGCGCTGACCTGGAGGATCTGCTCGAAAACCCTTCCCTCCAATGGGACAGCATCACCGAGCAGCTGCGCGCGACCAAAAAGCAGTTCGGCAAAGACCATGCCGGTGGCGCACGCCGCACCCTGATCGAGGAAGCCGCGGAAGTCGAAGAGGTCCCGATCGAGGCGATGATCGACCGCGAACCCATCACGGTGGTGTGCTCCCAGATGGGCTGGGTGCGCGCCATGACGGGTCACATTGATCTGGGCCGCGAGCTGAAGTTCAAGGACGGCGATGGCCCGCGCTTTATCTTCCACGCGGAGACGACGGACAGGCTGCTGGTCTTCGGTTCCAACGGGCGCTTCTATACGGTCCCGGCGTCCAACCTGCCCGGCGGGCGCGGTATGGGGGAGCCTCTGCGCCTGATGGTAGACCTGCCCAACGAGGCGGAAATCGTGACGATACTGACCCATCAGCCGGGCCGCAAACTGCTGGTTGCCTCCTCTGCCGGCGATGGGTTCATCGTTCCAGAGGATGAGGTGCTGGCACAGACCCGCAGCGGCAAACAGGTGCTCAATGTCCGCAATGAGACCCGCGCGCTGGTCTGCAAACCGGTAGAGGGCGACAGCCTCGCAGTGGTCGGCGAGAACCGCAAGGTGCTGGTCTTCGGTCTCGACGAGCTTCCCGAAATGAGCCGCGGCAAGGGCGTTCGTCTGCAAAAGTACAAGGACGGCGGTCTCTCGGATGCGACCACCTTCGCGCGGGACGCAGGGCTCAGCTGGCTCGACCCCGCGGGTCGCACCCGCACGCAAACCGACCTAGATGAATGGGCTGGCAAGCGCGCCACCGCAGGTCGCATGGCCCCCCGCGGCTTCCCGCGCGACAACAGATTTACCTGATCATCACTTTGCCAGATAAACTCCGGGGGAGGCCCGACAGGGCCGGGGGCAGCGCCCCCACGCAGCTCTCTCACCCCCGCGGATCGCCGGATGGATCGCGACAGGCGTCAGACCGGCTCCGCCATCAGCCACACCCCGCCCTCGGGCCGCAGCGTCAGGATCATCACCGGCTTGGGGTCGCGTCCCTTGACCGGCGTGAACCGGAACCGCCCCAGCAGTGTCGCCAGAATGATCACCGCCTCCTGCAGGGCAAAACTCGCCCCGATGCAGATCCGCGGACCGTCGCCGAAGGGTAGATAAGCATATCTGTCGATGGCCTTGCGGTCGGCAAAGCGCTCCGGCCGGAAATCATCGGGCGCCTCCCACAGCAGCCGGTGTCGGCCCAGAGCGTAGATGGGCACCATCACCGTATCCCCGGGTTGGATGTCGGCCTGCCCCAACGTATCCGCTTCCTGCGCCGTGCGCGAGATCACACCGCCCGGCGGATAGAGCCTCAGTGTTTCGTCAATGATCTGCCGGATAAAAGGCAATTGCGCCACATCCTCTCCCGTGGCCGCGCGACCTTGCAGCACGCCCTGTGCCTCCGCCCGCGCGCGATCCTGCACCTCCGGATCGAAGGCGCAGAGATAAAACGCCCAGGCCAGCGTCAGCGCCGTGGTCTCATGTCCCGCCACGATAAAGGTCAGCAGGTTGTCGCGCAGCTCGCCCGTGCTCATGCGCCGTCCGCTCTTGGGATCCTCGCCCGCCAGCAGCAGATCCAGCAGATCCGGCACATCGCCGGGTCCGCGGGCCGCACGCGCCTCGATCGCCGCGTCGGCATTGCGCCGCATCTGGCGCATGGTCTGGGCAGACATCACCCGCGCCGGTCTCGGTACCCAGTCGGGCGCGCCCAGCACGTCCAGCAGCGACACCCGCCCAGCCTCGGCCACGTAGTCATCAATCGCCCGGTGAATATCGCGTCGGTCGAAACTGCCATCGTCGCTGAAGGTCACCTCCGAGATCACATCGAAGGTCGCTGCCGTCATCTCCTGCGCCATGTCCACCGCGCGTTTGCCAGCGCCTGCGATCCGCTCGGCGGAGCGTTCCGCTGCGGCCGTCATCACCGGCGCGAGTGCTGCGATATTGCGGTGCGAAAAGGCAGGGGCCGCCAGCCGCCTTTGCCAGCGCCAGTCCGCGCCTTCCGCGATAAAGAGCGACTCGCCCACCGCCGGACGCAGCAGGTTTTTCGTCACCACCGATTTCGGATAGGCCTCGACCCGGTCCAGCAGCATGCGCCGGATCGACGCTGGCTCCATGATCATATGCCAGCGCCGCACTGTCCGGCCCGACACGGTCGGCTGTTCCACTGCCACCTGTGGGATGATGTTCAGCACGTTCTCCCGCATCCGGGTAAAGCTCTGCAGCACGCCCAGCTCGCGCGTCTCCAGTGGGATGCGAACGGGCGTTGCGTGGGAAGTGGAGATTTCAGCCATGACGTGAGAATAGGGCGCGCTGAGACCCCTGCCACCTGCCTGATTGCGCGGCTGCCACGCTTGGGCTAGGCAGTTGGAACAGAAAAGATGCGAGGCGCAGAATGATCAGGTCTTTGGCAATGCTGGTGGTCGCGGGGATGCTGGCGGCCTGCACGGGCGCAGGCGATCTGACGGCGCCCAAGGTCCCCCTGGGCGATTTCAGCCTCGGTCACAATATCGTCGTGGCCCCCAAGGCGCAGACCGTTGCCGCAGGCCGCGAGGTGCCCAAGGAGCAGCTGACCCAGGCATTGCAGGACGCCATCGCCGAGCGGTTCGACCGCTACGACGGCGAAAAGGACTATCACTTCGGCGTCAGCATCGAAGGGTATCTGCTGGCCAAACGCGGCATCCCGATCCTGTTCTCGCCCAAATCGGCGCTGATCATCCGGCTGACCGTCTGGGACGACGCGCAAGGCAAGAAGCTCAACGAACCACCGGAGCAGTTCACCGTGCTCGAAGCGCTCGACGGGGAGAGCATCGTCGGCACCGGTTGGAGCCAGTCGCCCGAGACACAGTTGCAAAACCTGTCGCGCAATGCCGCCCAGGTGATCGAGAATTATCTGGTCAAGAAGAACGCCGAGGAAGGCTGGTTCGGGAACACGCCTGCCGTGCTGCCGGAAGTGGCAGGCACCGCGCCGGAAGCGATTGCCGAGGCGGCAGAGGCCGCTGACTGATCCCGCTTGATTTCTTCGCGCGTTCGCAATACATCGCGCGCCATGAAAGAACGGGTCGCGCGTGACCCCATGCAAACAAAAGGGCGCCTCTCACCATGGCAAAGGCAAAGTTTGAACGTACGAAACCGCATGTTAACATTGGCACGATTGGTCACGTTGACCACGGCAAGA
>NZ_CANMDB010000021.1 GCF_947496515.1 uncultured Roseobacter sp.
AATCGCAGCGCCAAATTCAGTGCGCATAACCCGCCACAAGCGCCAATACCGCGAGAGCGGTTTCGTCCTTGTCCCGCCAAGTCGACCTTAGAGGACTTCTTCAGGCCAAAAAGCCCGAGTGAAAGCGTCGGATGACAGCAAAGAGCCCACTTCGACCAATGCTGAACGATGCGTGAATGGCAGCTTTCCAGATTTGGCTAACATGTTGCTTATCGCTGCCGTGTCGCAGCGCCAAGCAGCATTTCCTCAACAACCGGTGCAGTCGCCTGTGCGATTTTCAACGTAGCGCGTTCCAATCGCGTAGGGTTACGTATCCGTCCGCCCCAGAAACCGCGTTGCCCCCCACTTGGTGAGACGGCCTGGGCAGTCGCCATCACTCCGCCTGACCCTACGTGCACTAGAGCAATATCAGCCGATCCCGTCTCTGGATACATACGAACCAAGAGCAAGTAGTTATACCGTTGCTCTCGGGCGGTTTTGACTAAGCTGTTTCTGTTGGAGTACCGGTAGTTGGCATCTCCTATAACTAAAGGTGCAAAGCTACCGAGACTCTCAGCGCGATTTGCCAAGTCTGTCCAAATCTCAACTTCCTTCGCACCTGCCGCCTGCGTTCTGCCGTAGACAACTCGCGCCAAGGCGAAGCGAGCAGGCAACTCAAAGTCGTTAGGGGTTGACGAAATCACCGGAACTGGTCGCGCATCGCCAACAAAGCTTGGTGCAGAACAAGCGGCTAAAAATGCAAGAAAACACGTGATTACGAACAGCTTCATAGCTTTGCTCCAATTCATCAGTTTGAGGTTTAGTGTTAGATGTGTAATTTGCACATTTCACTTTTGAATTGCGTTGTCAAGAAGAATGTGCAAATTACACATATGTTCTGGTTGGATCCCATCTTGAAACCCCTCGCGCGTCTGTGCGTCCGGAAAGGTTGGTTGTTTCCCGAGGTGGAGCACCGTTTGCGTTGCGCGTATGTTGAGGCTGCACAAGTCATTGATGGCGCCGGGACAACCGACAGCAAGATCAGTATCAAAACGGGATTGCAGCGACGCGACATTGCGCGCTTACGCGGTGAAAGCGCTCCTCCTGACACCAAGCGACATCCCGTGGCAGAGATAATTGCGCTTTGGTGGGATGACCCGACCTTTGATCCTGAAGGGATTCCCGTCCGAGGCGACGGTGCAAGCTTCACTAGTCTTGCGCGCAGCGTCAGAAAAGATGTCCATCCTCGCACTTTTTTGAACATTCTCATCGAGAACGGCGCGGTGAGCGAAATCGGAGAGCAAGTCAGACTTAATACACGGAGTTATCGCCCGCTATCTGGCTCAGATGAGCAATTGGCTTACCTTGCTGACAATGTAGGGGATCATCTGGCAGCGGCTGTTTCGAACGTGGTCGATCGAGGGCGAAAATATGACATGGCCGTCCACTACAAAGGCTTGTCGGAAAGTGCGATCTCGCAGTTGGACCAACATTTTCGGGCTCGAATGAGGCAAACGCTGCAAGAATTGGACACAATGGCCCGAGACATTCCTTCCCCCGAAAACGGGGTTCACAGGTTCCGCGCCGGTGGATTTTTTTTTGATGATTCAGACTACGAGGCCAAACCACATGATTCGTAAACTAATCGCGGTCTTCCTTCTGACAGTACTCGCCTCTTGTTCAGCACCAGATAAGATGCCTGCGAATGATTGTCCTCGCGAAGGAGGGATTGGTGGAACAGGCGACTGTTCTACCCAGTCAGAAGTCACCTAGCGAGAATGCCAGATCCGGCCATTCGCGCAACCGCAGCGAAAGGGCGCTCTGTCCGCAGTGTGTGAGTTCGATCAGCGTTGAATTTTGCGTCTGCAGCGAATGGCTGGTTCGACGGGCCGGTTCGACGGGCCGCACCGCAGCATGCCCGTCCTCCGGTCAAGGTCCGGAATGGGCCGTCCCTGCCAAACCTAGCTATTGTTAATCCAAAAATTACACGGTGCTTCAGAGGTCGGCTGAGATGTAGGTTTAGACGACCCAGTCTAGTTTTGCGCAGTGACGTGAGGAACGCTTCGAAGCTATCCCGATCAGCCAAGGCGGCCTGATTGCTGAAGCAATTTAGCTTTCCAGTCTTATGCAGCTTGCTCAGCCCTTCCAGAGTGAGACGGCGATTTAGACGGGACAATACGCTGAGCGACAGAAAGAAGTTCTTCCGGCTGGCGATCCACTTTGTGCCGTCTGCCAATGAGTCATCGCATGGAAAGATCATATGGACGTGCGGATGATAGGTCATCGCAGAGTCCCAGGTTGGAAGCACCGAGGTGATGCAGATCCGTGCTCCAAAATGCTTGGGATCGGCAGCGATCTTGACCACGGTATCGCGCAGCGATTTAGTGCCCGAGGTCAAACTTCCAAATACTACGATCCGTATTTAGGTCTGCTCTTCCAAAAAAAGGCAGCTTCCATCTCAATAGTCCACATCATTACTTCGTATTAGAAGGCAAAAGTTCGCGCCACAGACGAGACATAGAAGCGCAGTGGCGTTCAGGGGGCTTTTGTTGACTTCACGGCAGCGGTCGAGTTGTCGGAGGCTGCGAGGCCGTACAGCAGATGAGGTATGAACTGTATCGGATTACACTTTAACCTTGGAGCGTCCGGTGTTCTGAACGGCTAACTGAGGAGATGGGCGAGATCGCGTAGTTTCCTGGCATGCTTTTTGACGACCAGACGATGAAAAAGTGAGAAAGAAAGAGATACGGAAAATGTTTGTTCCCATTAAAAAGAAACTCATTGCCATGGTTGCGCTGGCGATTTTCGCCGCAAGCGGCGCATCTGCCGCAACGGTCACCAGCTCAGCATTTGCAGGCGGTGCCGCACCCGGCGACCCGGTCTGTGGCTCCTCTCCCGGATCGGGTCAGAGCTCGGTTCCCGGATCGGCCAATGCAGAGTACGACAGCAGCGGGCCAGGCTGTAACGCCGTCAGTTCCGCGACCGCCGGAGAAGGCTATGTGTCTGCCATTAGCGTTGCTGGTGGCTCGGGCAATGGCGGCCGGTTGTCCTACGCCACAAGTCGAGCGAGCGCCACGTTTACAGGCTCTCAGCTCATGTTCACCCCGGACGAAGGCTATACGGATGCTATTTTGTCGGACTTGTATGGCGACACGATCGAAATTACGCTTTTCGCGTCCTTCTCGGGTGATACCAGCGCCGATACCACAGCAAATACATCTGTCACGACCGGCTCTTCGGGAACAATCGAGGCGAGTGTCAGATTTGGCAGTGCGCTATGGCAGAAAGCTGTTTCGAGTGCTGTGGTCAGTGACTCAGGCCACATCACGGACAGCGATACGCTGGCGGAATCCATTTCTCTGTCCCAAAATGTCAACTGGGGGCAGGGATCAACGATTATAATGGGCATTGGAACACGAGCCAGTGTTGCAAACGTTCAAAGCGGCGCACCTGCTGGTGCCATCGCAAACGGTTCCAACACACTGAGCTTCAATACCAATGGACCGGCCTTCCTTTTGCCTGAAGGATTTACCGTGAACGCTCCTGAACTTAGCATTTTTGACAATGTCTGGGTCGATCCGCGCATCACACAGCCGCCAATTGATGACCCGGATGTCGTTCCATTGCCGGCGGGACTTCCGCTTTTGCTATGCGCTCTTGGGACACTGGGCTACTTTCAAAGGCGCTCGACGTCCTGACTGTTTCAGTTGGCCCCGGTGCAATGAGCCGCAAAATGGTTTTTGGCTATTCGGCTGCCTGTGCCGGGGTCTCATCAAGAAGACGTTCAATCAGAACGTCTGTGTGCGTCAGATATGTCAAGAAACCGCCGCCGTCGATTTGCGTCAGATTGTGGGGAGCCTTGCTTGCCGCAGCAAGTGCTGCGAAGCTGTCACCCATTAGTCCGATGGGTTCTTGTGTTCCTTGAAACCACTCGACGGGGACAGTGCAACCCGCTAGCCAATCGCTCCAATCCCGTGTTATTTCATTGAGATCCATGGTGGCGAGAGCGGGGCCTTGCAACATGCAGGCTTCAAATGCGGATTCAAATTCCATCACCACATCGGGACTCCGCGCGGCTTTGACATCTGGGGGGTGATCGCGAAGCTGCAGTGCAACAAACCGGCGGGTGCCCATCAGCTTCCAGGCTTTCAACCCTGCATTGACCATCAGCGAAAAAATACGCGGGGTTCGTGACGCACTGTGCAGCAACGCTGCGGCTCAAGGCGAGCGGGTTTCATCCGCGCGCAGATATGGTGCAGGCGGCAGCGGTGACAGCAACACGATGCGGCTGATATGATCTGGCAGTAATCCACCAAGGCGATACGCATAGCTGCTTGATGTGGAGTGCCCCAACAGAACACATCTATTGTGGCCTAGTTGCACCAAGAGCGCCTTGAGGTCGTCAGCCATGATCCGAGTGTAGTCAGAATCGCAAGGCGCGGGATCACTGCTGCCAAACCCGGGCCGGGCGAGCGTGACGACGCAAAGCCCGGCGGCAGCATACTGTGCTTCAACCACCGCTGGGAACGTCGACAAGGTGATGTCTGGAATGACGACGACAAGCTTCCCCAGCATGTCTCCGGCAAGCGTTACCTCGACCGAGCGTCCCCCGGGACGCAAGACCGCTGAAGACTTGCGGAAGGGATGCTTTGCCACCCGGGAAACCTTGGAGATGTCCGAATGAAACTGAGCAAGAGCAAGCGCATTGCGCATTAGGTCAGCCTGGCTGGAGACACCGGCCTTGGTCATGATCGTATTCATTTGGGTGCGCACCGTTGCCAAAGACCGCCTGCGCATTGACGCGATCTGCGAAAGGTTGGCGCCGCTCAAGAACGCCAAAAGAACTTCGCACTCGGCTTGCGTCAGCTCGAATGCCTCCGTCAGTATGTCCGCGACTTCGCGGTTAAGACTTGGGTCTATGAGGATGACCAATGCAGTTTGGTCAGAATTTCCTGCAGTCCGGTTTGTCAGAACAGCCACAATCATGCTGTGATCATCTTTTGTACTGAACGCCCGAAGAAAGCGGAGATCGCTTTGATGATTCCGCCTCCCCAGACTTTTGCCTATCAGGGCAGAAAACAACTCACCATCCTGAAGCTCGAAAGGCAACTGGTCGACGCCATCGCCAAGTTCGATCGACAGTGTTTTCATCGCCGAGAAGTTTTGACTAATGATGCGGCCGTCGTTCTGGACAACAAGGGCCGGGTTCGGAAAAGCATTGAGCATGCGCCGAATTTGTGGACCAACAAGACTGTGGGGTCCGTCGGCGTGTGCTGTTTCCAGAGCGTTTATCACATCTTTCTCGAAAGTGTCGTCCAATACGGGCGCGGACTCGAAAAAGCCGTTCCAAGCGTCGAGAAATTCGTCGAATGCAAAAGGATCCGCGACTTGCTTTCGCAAAGCATCTTCTATTTGTGATTTTGTGTTCGAATACTTCATCGCAACTTCAGACTAAGACATCGAACAAGCTCGTCATACCTCAAATGCAGTATGCGCTGGTCAGTCAAGGCGTGATCAGAAGCGGAAATTCACCTTTGACGTATAGTCGCGGCTGTGTCCCACAGACTGTGATAATCTTCGACGGCTCTGTTGCGTTAGCCCAGTTGGCAAGGCAGGCTTGGTCCAAGCATTCAGGAGGTGCGCATGCCGCGTCGAAACCCGTTCAATCAGCACCGATTTCCGAAGGATGTGATCCTCATGGCTGTTCGTTGGTATTGTCGGTACCCTCTGTCCTACCGTGATGTGCGCGATCTTTTGGCCGAGCGAGGGATAACAGTCGCCGCGGCGACGATTTACCGGTGGGTCCAAAAGTTTGGACCAGAGATCCGTAAGCGCGCATATGGCCGACATCGATCTTGGCGTGGGCTCCAATGGCATGTGGATGAAACTTACGTTCGAGTGAACGGTCGGTGGTGTTACCTGGGGCGAGCCGTGGATCAGCGCGGACAGCTCATCGATTTCCGGCTAACGGCACGCCGAAACGCCAGCGCTGCAAGGGCGTTCATGCGCCAAGCTAGCGAAACAGTCCGATGTTACCAGCCCATGACCATCAAAACAGATAAGGCACATAGCTATGCGAAAGTGATCGAAGAGATGAATTTTGGGAATGGTCCCGACGATCGCATCCGACATATCGACCGCAAACATCTTAACAACAAGATCGAAGCCGACCACGCCGCTTTGAAGCAGCTCCTTCGTCCAAAACGGGACTTCCGAAAGATGACCTCAGCCAAGAACACTCTGAAAGGCATCGAAACCCACCGGGCCATCAAGAAGGGTCATTTCGCGAACAACGAGCCCGGTGTCTTGAACGAAGTGGCATTCGTTGCAAACCTGTTCAAGGCTGCTGCGTAGTCCCAATGAGCAGAAGGGCCACTTGATGGGCTGCGCACTAACGCAACAGAGCCGTTTCACGCGACAGTTAAGCGTCACTGACCGCTGAATTATCCCGTATGAGTTCGGCGATATCCTGTACGCTCGGAAACGCGGACACAGCGCCAATTCGACCGACTGTCACGGCCGCTGCAAAGCTGCCGTGGATCAGGGCAGCTTCGTCTAGACCGCTGCCGCGGAGTATGGCGGAACCGACGGCCACGCCTTCAAAGATATCTCCCGCTCCGGTTGGATCCACGGCCAAAGAGGGTGCCGCAGGCACATGGAGAATGTGCGTTTTCGTGGCCATGATTGCACCCTTGGGGCCCAGGGTTAAAACCACCTGTGCCGCACCCGCTGACAGCAATGCGCTGGTCGCCGCGTCCTTGGACAGCTTGGTCAGTTCCAATGCTTCCGCCTCATTGAGAAACAAAACGTCTGTAAGTGGCAGAATCTCGCGAAAAACGTCATCAAACGGGGACGGGTTGACGATCGTCCAAAGCTTTCTGCGGTGGGCTTCCTTGCAAAGATCAAGCGTCAGGTCTGGCCGGAGGTTTCCCTGCACCAGCACAGCGTCGCCTTCGCGGGCTTGCTCCAACACCGGGAGGCACTCCGCCAGCGTCAGGCTTTCAGCGCATGCATTGGTGGTGACAACCGCGTTGTCCCCCGCCTCGTCTGCCAGAATAATCGACCGATCCGAGGCTGTTGAAGCGCGGCTCATTGCGGTGCATTCCAAAGGCTCTTCTGCCAAGGCTCTTTCGATCAATTCCCCGTTCCGGTCTGCTCCGATGGCCGTGACAAGTGTTGTCTGTACTCCAGTCCGCGCCAGTGCAATCGCCTGATTGGCACCTTTACCTCCGAGGGCCATGGAATTGCTCTGCGCAAGAACGGACTGGCCGTTTGCTGGTAGCGCCCGCATCTGGAAAACTTCATCCACCGCGACGTTCCCAAAGACATAGGCGCGGCGCAAACTGTCGTCCCATTCATGCATTTCTCAGCTTTCACCCTCGCAAGCGAACAATTTTTGAGCAGCGGACCATCGTTTCAGAAAGATGAACGCTCTTCCTTGACGTCTTTTGTAGTACGAATTAGTAAACGCATTTAGTAAACCGATTTATCCAAGTCGCGTTTAAATGGAAAGAGCGGAATGCCAGTAAGTCTGAAAGATGTTGCCAAAGAGGCGGGCCTGTCGCCTGCTTCGGTCTCGCGGCACCTGAATGGCACGCTCGATCTGCCCGTTGAAACCCGGGACCGGATCGAAAAAGCGGTGCAACGGCTCGGTTACCGGCCAAACCCGCACGCCCGCCGCCTGAGCCTCGGGCGCTCGGATATCATCACGCTTGTCGTGCCCGACATCGCTAACCCTTTCTTTGCTGTTCTGGCGTCTGCGATTGAGAAAGCCTCATCAGAAAAGGGTAAGATTGTGCAGTTGCATGCCACTTCCAGCGCTGAGGCGCGTGAGATTGCAGTTCTGCAAATGGCAGCTGACAACCGCTCGGACGGTGTTGTTTTCTGCACCAATCACCGACCAGGCGACGAACTGGCGGAAGCCCTCTCGGACCTCCCCAAAGTCGTGATCGTGGACGAAGCTGTCAACGGGGCCAATGCCCCACAAATTTTTGCAGACAACGAAGAGGGCGGATACCTGGCTGGTCGGCATTTTGCCCAGTGGAAGCACCGCAACATCGCGTACATTGGCGGCCATCCGGAATTGATGTCGACCCAATTGCGCGTCGATGGTCTGGAACGCGGGCTTCGGGATGGGCATGCGGCGGCACAGACAGCCGTGAACAAGTTCTTTGGCACGCATGACATGTTCACGGGCCGGGCCCTGGCGGCGCAGATGCTTGATGGAAACGGCGGCGAAACCGGGATTTTCGTGGGTTCTGACGAGCTGGCAATTGGAGTGATCGAAACGCTGCGCGCCCGCGGGATCCGCATCCCGGAGGATATGTCGTTGATCAGCTTCGACGGCACCCGAGCTCTTCACCTTTATGATCCACCCATCACTGCTGTTCATCAGCCTGCCAAGCAACTTGGAGAGCGCGCGGTTCAAGTGTTGCTCGATGGCGATTGGAGCACCGGCGAAATTTTGCAGCAGGTCGAGCTCCTGCCCGTCGAATTGATCGAACGCGCCTCGGTCGCGGCGCCAAACACAACCTGAAACCAAAGAGAAGAAAAAAAACGGAAGACCCCACATAGGAGACTGAAACGATGATGAAACAGAACAAAGCCACTTTGCTGGCCGCAGCCGCCACCCTGAGCCTGACGGCCGGAATGGCGAGTGCGGAAACCTTTGCGCTTGTACAGATCAATCAGCAAGCGCTGTTCTTCAACCAGATGAATTCTGGTGCTGCAGCGGCAGCCGAGGCGGAAGGAGAAGACCTGGTGATCTTCAACGCCAACAATGATCCTTCTGCACAAAACAGCGCGATAGAAACCTACATTGCTCAGGGTGTGGATGGCATCGTCGTCGTGGCGATTGATGTGAACGGGATCATGCCAGCCGTTGAACAAGCGGTGGCCGCTGGCATACCGGTTGTTGCTGTGGACGCGGTTCTGCCCGATGGACCGCAGGCGGCTCAGGTGGGTGTCGATAACCTTGATGCCGGGGGCATGATCGGTGACTACTTTGTCGACTACGTCTCATCTGACATGGATGGCACGGCTACAATTGGCATCGTTGGCGCTTTGAATTCCTCCATTCAGAACATTCGTCAAGATGGGTTCGAAGCCAAGATAGAGGGCGTTGACGGGATTGAGGTCGCTGGCGTTGTGGACGGCCAGAATGTCCAGGACATCGCGCTTGCGGCAGCTGAGAACCTGATGACGGCCAATCCGGGGCTGAACGCGATTTATGCGACGGGTGAGCCGGCACTTCTGGGCGCGATTGCGGCGGTAGAAAGCCAGGGACGCACGGGCGACGTGAAAGTCTTTGGCTGGGATCTGACCGCACAGGCAATTCGCGGCATTGATCAAGGTTATGTCGAAGCAGTCATTCAACAGGACCCGGCACAGATGGGCGCGACCGCGGTGAGCATTCTCGCCGATCTTGCGGAAGGGGGCAGCACAGACGCAATTGTCTCGGTCCCAGTGACCATCGTGACAACGGATAACGTTGATGACTTCCGGAGCATTTTCGAATGACATCAACGCAATCGCATACCATCGCGATTGACGAACCGGAGGGCGACAGGCCCTCCGGCATCCCTTCGTTCAAGGCCAGTGGTCCGCGTATTTCGCTTCGTGGTGTTCGTAAAACATTCGGATCCATCGAAGCCCTGCGCGGTGTTGACCTGGATATCTTTCCGGGCGAATGCGTCGGCCTGATCGGGGACAACGCCGCGGGCAAGTCAACCCTGACAAAGATCATCTCAGGCACCTACGTACCGGATGCAGGCAGTATCTCTGTCGACGGTGAAACAGTGCGCTTTTCAAACCCGTCGGACGCTCGGGAGCGCAATATCGAAATGGTATTTCAAGACCTGAGTCTGTGCGACCACATCGATGTCATGGGCAACCTCTTTCTCGGGCGCGAAGTTTCGCGTTGGTCGTTTCTGGACCGCAGGACGATGCGAGAGCATGCCCGGCAGATGCTCGATGATCTCGACATTCGAATTCCAAGACTGACCGCAAAAGTCGAGCAACTCTCCGGTGGGCAACGCCAAGCCATTGCGATCGCACGTGCTGCATCCTTTGAGCCGCGCGTTCTGATCATGGACGAGCCGACTTCAGCACTTGCGGTAGCGGAAGTCGAAGCGGTTCTGCGATTGATCAACGAAGTTAAATCGCGTGGCGTTGCGGTCATTTTGATCACCCACAGGCTGCAGGATCTCTTTAAAGTCTGTGACCGCATCGCGGTGATGTACGAAGGCACAAAGGTGGCCGAACGGAGCATCGAAAACACCAGCCTTGAAGACCTTGTCAAACTCATTGTCGGCAAGGGAGAGGCGATATGAGCGTCGAATACACTGAGCGCGGGCAAGGATCTGCGCTGGCGGATCTTCTGTCCGAACACGCACAAGTTCTGTCGATAGCGGGCTTTTTTCTGGCCTGCTTTTTGTTCTTCGCCGTCATGACCGACGCTTTCTTGTCGTCCGTCAATCTTCTGAACGTTTTGCGTCAAGCCGCGCCGATCCTCATTGTCGCGGTGGCCATGACCTACGTCATCATAACGGCAGGTATTGATCTGTCCGTAGGCTCTCAGGTTGCATTGACCAACGCCGTGGCCGCCATTGTCCTGTCCGCCGGTTGGCTTCCCTGGCCGCTGGTCGTTCTGGGCATGCTGGCGCTTGGTGCGATGATTGGTCTCGCGCAAGGCTGGTTTGTGGCCTATCAGGGCATCCCCGCATTTATCGTGACACTGGCGGGTCTGTCGATCCTGCGCGGGCTCGCGCTTTACCTCACACAAGGGTATTCCATTCCCATTCCTGATCTGCCCGGTTTTCTGGCCCTTGGGCGCGGCCAGGTGGCGGGATTGCCAGTCCCGGTCATCATCTCGGTGAGCATCGCAATCATTGGCGCGGTTGTACTGGCGCGCACTGTCTACGGTCGACGCGTTGTTGCCGTCGGGTCAAATACAGAGGCCGCGCGTCGGGCTGGCATGCCCGCCAAAGGGACCATCGCGTCGGTATATGTCCTGACAGGTATTGCAAGTGCCATTGCGGGTTTGCTTATTGCGGCCCGGCTCGGCTCAGGCTCTTCCAATGCCGCTGTCGGATTTGAGTTGCAGGTGATCGCGGCGGTCGTGCTCGGGGGCACATCACTATTTGGCGGGCGCGGATCCATATTGGGCACAGTCCTCGGGGCGATGACCATCGCGGTGATCGGCAACGGGTTGATCCTGATGCACATCTCCCCATTCTTTACGCAAATCGTGACCGGCACGATCATCTTGATCGCGATCTGGCTGAATACACGAATTTTCACTGCGAACTTCCGGATATCCGGCAGGAAACGAAAAAGGTGATCATGGCACAGATTTCCGATCGACCACAGAACGCCATAGAGGAGATTTTCGGTCGAAAGAAAGCGCTCATCGGTATGATTCATTGCCCGGCCTTCCCGGGGTCACCCCGGTACCGGGACGCGTCACGGGAAGAGATCCTGTCCTTTTGCCTGCGGGACGCGGAACGTCTGATTGCCGGTGGGATGCACGGGCTTCTGGTCGAAAATCATGGCGATATCCCGTTCTCTAAGCCAGATGACATCGGTCATGAAACCGCCGCTTTCATGTCTGTTGTTGCCGACCGGCTGTCACAGGAATTCGACGTGCCCCTGGGGATCAATGTGCTGGCCAACGCGCCCATTCCGGCATTCGCCATCGCCGCCGCATCAGGCGCGTCTTACATCCGGGTCAATCAATGGGCCAACGCCTATGTGGCAAATGAAGGCTTCATGGAGGGTCGCGCCGCAGAAGCCTTACGCTACCGCTCCAAGCTCAGAGCGGAAGGTATCCGGGTGTTCGCAGACAGCCACGTCAAACACGGCAGCCACGCCATCGTGGCGGATCGAAGCGTCACTGAACTGACCCGCGACCTCGCGTTTTTCGATGCGGATGCCGTGATCGCGACGGGACAGCGAACAGGCGACAGCGCAGCATTGGATGAGGTAAAGGTCGTCAGGGACGCAACTCATCTGCCGGTGCTGGTCGGGTCGGGCGTGAACCAGGACAACATCACATCGGTTCTGGACCTGGTCGATGCCGTGATTGTCGCCTCTTCGCTGAAGGAGGACGGGGTTTGGTGGAACCCGGTGGAAGCGGCACGCGTGTCCGCATTCTACGAGGCCGCGCGCCCGGTTCTGGAGCGTGCATGACCAGACTGTCGGATCAGATCCTGCGGGAAAACGCCGATGTGCTGGACCGGATGCTTCAACACCCATTTGTTTTGCATGTCACCGAAGGTACATTGCCCGCGCAAGCCTATCATCGCTATCTTGTCTATGAGGGCGCGTTCGTCGGAACAGCGATTGCGATTTTCGCCTATGCCACGGCAAAGGCGCCGGACCTTGCGGCAAAGCGCTGGCTGATTGACGTGCAATGCGCACTTGCACGAGATCAGATGCCTTACTTCGAACAGAGCTTTGACGCGCTTGGTGTGGATACGCGCATAGACATCCCTGCTGCCGTAGAGGCCTTTGATCAAGGCATGCTGGAGAATGCAGAACAAGGAGACTTCACCGACATCGTCACCGCCATGTTCGCGGCGGAATGGATGTACTGGACCTGGTGTACACGAGCGGCTGAGGGCACAATCTCCGACCCGCATATTCGCCGCTGGATAGACCTGCACGCAGAACCGACCTTTGAAGCGCAGGCACGTTGGCTGAAGGATGCAATCGATCGCTACGCAACACCGTCAGAACTGTCCCGTCTCAGCGCGGTATTCAGACGTGTCACCGAACTTGAAATCGCCTTTCATAACGCCCCTTTGATACGCAGCAGCGGAGCCGTTGATGAATAAATCACTCTGTCCAACGGTTACCACCGTGACTGGCCCAGTGGCCCGCGACGCACTTGGCGTCACGCTGATGCACGAACACATAATCAACGATTGCACCTGTTGGTGGCGTGGGGTGGATCCGGCCTTTACCTCTCCGATCCGCGATCTGGCCGTCGATGCATCAATCCTCTCTCGTCTGAAAAACGACCCTTTCGCCTGTCGCGACAATTGCGCGCTCACCGACGAAGACCTCGCGATTTCTGAGCTGATGGAATTCGCGTCAGAGGGCGGTGCAACCGTTGTCGACCCGACGTGCCGCGGGATCGGGCGCGCGCCCGACGCACTTGTGCGCATATCCAAGGCGACCGGGCTGAACATCGTCATGGGCGCCGGGTATTATCTGGAATCCTCACACCCAGAATATCTGGCCGCGATGAATTATGAGGATGTCGCAGAGGAACTGATCGCCGAGTATCGCAACGGGGTCGGGCCCGCTGCCGTCCCGATTGGCTTGATCGGTGAAGTCGGCGTTAGTGCAGAGTTCACCGCCGAAGAACGCAAAAGCCTACGCGGTGCCGCTGTGGCTGCGGTAGAAACTGGTCTGCCGTTGATGATCCACCTGCCCGGGTGGGAGCGGCTCGCTCATGACGTACTGGACTTGGTTGAAAAGCAAGGACAGCCATTGGACCGCGTGATCCTCTGTCACATGAACCCGTCCTGGGACGACGGCGACCATCAAAGATCCTTGGCAGATCGTGGCGCCTTCCTCGAATATGACATGCTTGGAATGGATTACTGGTACGATGATCAGCAAGTCCAATGCCCCTCGGATGAGGACTGCGCGCGCGCCATCGCAGCACTGGCCCGTGACGGTTATCTGGATCGTCTGCTGTTGTCTCAGGACGTGTTTCTCAAGATGATGCTGACCCCTTTTGGCGGAAACGGATACGCTCATGTCCAGCGTCATTTCCTGCCACGCCTGCTGCGCCATGGGCTCACCGAACGCGACCTACAACAGCTCATGGTCACCAACCCCGCCGATGCGCTCAGCGCCTACACAACACTGGAGACTTGATGATGACAAAACTGCTTCTCGTCGGCGAAAGCTGGGTCAGTTCGGCAAGCCACTTCAAGGGGTTTGACCAGTTTGGCAGCGTAACGTTCCATACGGGCGCTGACCGCTTTGTGGAGGGTATGGCGAAAGCAGGTATCGACGTTACTTATATGAAGGCTCATGAAGCCGCCGAAGCCTTCCCTTATGCGCAGGAGGATCTGGACGCCTATGACGTGCTAATGCTGTCAGACATTGGTGCCAATACGCTTCTTTTACCCCCGGACGTCTGGTTGCGCGGAGAACGCGTGCCAAACCGTCTGAAAATGATCGAAAGCTGGACACGCAACGGTGGCGGTCTGATCATGATCGGCGGGTACCTGACGTTCCAGGGAATTGATGGGCGTGGCCGGTGGCACAGAACGCCGGTAGAAATGGCACTGCCGGTTACCTGCTTGCCCAACGATGATCGGGTGGAGATCCCCGAAGGGGCGTCGCCCGAAGTCGTGCTGTCTGAACATCCTATACTATCTGGCGTTCCAGCTGACTGGCCTTACTTGCTGGGCGTCAATGAAATCCAACCAAAACAGGACGCCGAAACTGTTCTGCGCCTGTCGCAAGACCATGACGGTTTGCCTTTGCTTGTCACGGGCTCTTACGGAGAGGGGCGCACGGTGGCCTGGGCATCAGATATGAGCGAGCATTGGCTGCCAAAGCCGTTTCTGGGCTGGCCCGGATACGATGTGTTGTTTGCCAATATGGTAAACTGGGCCGCCGGGCACGACAATCTCACTTGACCGGCCGATCTGGATTTGTTCCGGCGGCTGTTTACGTACATTCGCTCCGAAGAGAGTGTGCATGAGGAGGTGTGATTTAGTCTGGCCCGCTATAGAACTGAATTCTATACCTCATGACGATTTGATGACTTGGCGGTCGACACTTTGTTGACCCCCAATCACCAAGTTCATGACGTCCAGTCGCCAGGGTATTCGAGGTCAGGCTGCGTTGATCTCCGCCTCCAGCACTGCGATCGTGTTCAGCACATCATCGAAACTTGGTGCGTTGCCTATGATCATCTCACGCATACCGGCATAGTCCCGACGTAGTGCGGCCTCGAGGTCTTTGCCTGGGGCTAGGTGAAGCGATCCCGGTTTTGCATCTTCGTACCTAGCCCACGCCGCCTTGAAGAACACCGACTTATGGTGGCCGACTTCGCTCAAGAGGTCGAGACTGGCCAAAGCGCGCGCCTTGGCATCATGTCGCGTCAGTTGTGCCATGTCGTAGTAGTGCCGGGACATGCGGTCAGCGAGCAGTTTGCCCGCTTCCTGATGAAAAAGCATGTGCAGGATCGTCGCCTTTTCCCAGAACGTTCGCTCGATCCCGAGAGTGCGCACATCAACAG
This sequence comes from uncultured Roseobacter sp., assembly GCF_947496515.1. GTDB lineage: Bacteria > Pseudomonadota > Alphaproteobacteria > Rhodobacterales > Rhodobacteraceae > Roseobacter. The sequence goes on from NZ_CANMDB010000021.1 coordinate 15,248, forward strand.
TGGCAAGGCCGGGTAGATCAGGAAAGGCTTGTTGGACATAGGTTGAAAGTGTCCGTTGCTCGGCCGGAAGCTGTGCGCCTCTTGCACCGAACTCAAATCGTACGACTGATTTGATAAAGCCTGGACCATCGCCACCGAGAGTTGGGTAAGCGAACAGCAATGTCTGAGGGTCGTCTTCGTCGATCTGGAGTGAAAACGGCTGCTCCAAACGCGACGCGAAGGCGGTGTTGATTTCTTCGATCAGGGGGCCAGCGACGGTCGCCTCAGCGGCCTCCTGGAGATCTTGCAGCAGAGCCTTGCGTTTGCCGCCAGAGAGATCGGGGTGTTCAGGATCACGGTCTCCGGAAAACCCGAGCCGGGCGCGGTCGAGCGACAGGTCCACGTCTTCGGAAAACCGATGGATGACATCGTAAGCTTTCGAAAGCGATGTGCCTCCCTTGAAGATCAGGTGATCGCCAAAGGAGGGCAGGGCAAAAAGCTGCTGGAGCGACCAACAAACCCAGAAGTCCTTTTCGACAATCGCCTTTGAAAACCCGAGGTTTGCTGCGGCCTGCCGAAAGGCTTCATCTCGGTTTGCAGACGTGTCGTTTGCGAAGGTGTCCATGTTCAGGCGTGTGTCACGATCTGCTGTACGACCGGATGCATCCAGGCCGGGACATGTCGGCTCTGCTTTACAAGCTGCGCCCGATCTTTGGCATCCAGCTTGCGGGCGATCTTGCCGATCACCTGATCGTCAACGCGGTCCTTTCCGACATAGCGTAGCGCTTGGAACACAGTGCCCGTCTTTGAACCGGCACCGACCAATGTCTTCGGAGAGGCATTGCGGAAATGGATCACCTGCCGTCCGATCTTCTTCGTTCGGGTAGGCCCGTCTGTCATGTAGGTCGGATTAGACGGCACTTGAGTGGACAGCCCCAGCTGGTTCGCCGCCATGGCAGGGGAGGGCTGAAGAACCTGGTTGTCCTTCCGCGCTACTGCGCGCGCGATGTCATCGGCGGACGGAGCTAGGAGCCCGAAGCGCGCGCTGTGTTTGGGATAGTCATAGAGCCCACGCGTCAGCCGCCGGATCACGCCCTGACCTGCCAGGCGCGACAGTGCCTGATCCACGCTCGCGCGCGATCCGATATCGAGGAAGTCCGACGGCGCGAAGATAGCACCTCGGCCCTTTCCAACGATGCGATGCTTGATTTTTGACGTGATCATGGTTCAACTTCACGTCAGAAAATATGGTATCTTTTCCTGAATGTCAATATGGAGAGACTCTGGCTAAGAGGGCGGGAAGCAGACATTCGCTGCGTCCGCGAGACGAATCCCCAGCTCACGTCTATACAGACATTCGTCCGTTAGCGTTGAAGGTGATGCGTCTCTTTATTTTTGTTAGCTGTGTTTTGTAGCTGATAACTTCTTCGCGTTGCAGCCTAACAAGAAGTAGTCCCGGGTCGATATCATGCTGGCTTGCAAAGTGCGTGAGCGATTTTGAACTGAATCTCGGAACTTTTGACCCAAAAGTCGCTTTGAAATCCGAGACTATCGATCCCGGAATGATCGTCTCCGCGGAGAATCTATCCGCTTCCGCTTCTATGTCTCTTCCTGCGGTGCCATTGTTGTCTTTGTCGATGAAGACAGATTTCTTGCTGTGCTCAAGAATGTGACAACACTCATGAAAAAACGCGAACCATACGTTAGCTTCATATCCCAGTCGATCACTCACAACGATTACAGCTTTGTCTTTGGTCGCCCAATATGCGGCACCACGAAGTCCAGTACGAGGAACTGATGGGACCATGGCAACGGCCACACCTGCACTCGCACAAAGAGATATCAATTCATTCGAGATTTTGCGCCAAGGCTGTTTTGATAGATCCCTAAGGCGCGGAAGCGTCGATCTAAATGTTGCTTCAGAGTAAGGTTCTGTTTCGATAAGGTTGGCCGTAATCTCAGCTGCTCTAAGCCAAACTGCAACTCCCAGAGGATCAATACCGTTATGATTTTGTTGTTTAAAACGAGATAGATCGAGCCTCTGTTGCCAGTGTTGCTCCCATGCGGATATGCTGCTTACGCCAAAAGCCTTGAGGATATGGTCTACAAGTTCCGATGGATCAGGCTTCTTGTCTAGCAGACCGAGCTTCAACATCTGCGTTACTGGAAATTGTTTGGCCCAATCCATTGCTTTCTTCGACGACGCAGCCTGTACTTCTTTTGAGCGAGCAAGCGATAATTGATGCTTTGCTTCTAGTGCGAGCCAAAAGCCAGCACCTTCCCCAAGCACTCTTTCAAACTGAATTGCCGTTTCTGGTGTAATCGAAACCTTGCCGGAAATGATCTCACTTATAGCTTTCGTCGGCCGACCGGTCCGGCGGGCAAAGTCGACGATCTTGATGCCGCGCTCATTGAGGAACCGGCGCAGGTAGTCACCTGGTAGCCGTGGCGTGTAGTCGGGTCTAAACTCAGTGAATCGATCTGTCACTACACTGATCCTCCCACGGAAATGACGTTGATGCTCTTAATGTCTTGAAGACTTTGACCCACCCTAAATCCTCTTGGTTTGAACAGAACTTGTCCCTTACCTGATCGGCCCACGGAGAATGAGGGCAGGGACTTCCCGGCCAATTTCTTCCGTAGGACCGGAGGTGATGTGCTTAAGTCGGCCAGAGTTGGAGCGGCATCCAGAAAGTACAAAAGATCTTTCACATTCTCCGCCGCCTCATCACCAAGAGCTTTGATAAGATCCCTTCCGCTGTTGCACAGGGCCCCGACGGATGGGGACTCGAAACCGACCTGCATGTGGGACCCTTGACACTGCTCGACGTCTTGGAACGCCTTATTTTCGTAACGATGATTGTACTTGTTTTTGCGTAGATGTCAAAAAATTAAACGTAACGCATCATGGGATGAAAAAAGATTTGACGACTCGGCCTCGATTGACATAAAAAAGTAACGCATCGTGTGTCGAAAAAAAGAGGATTGGATGTCTAAGCGAATACATGTGGTCCCACACAACGGCTCGTGGGCGACCCGGCGTGAAGGGTCATCGAGAGTTGGTTCAATTCATGGAACCCAGACCGAGGCGACAAGCGCTGCACGCGCTACGGCCATGCGCGAGCGGGGTGAAGTCATCATCCACCGCCCTGACGGAAGAATCCGAGACGCAAACTCATACGGCAATGATCCGTATCCACCCAAAGGCTAGGAGCCAAATACCATGAAGAACGGCAAAGAGCAGAAGACAGTCACAATCATTGTTGAGGGCACCCCTCACGACTGGCCGAAGAAGCAGGAAATCACCTATGCAGAGTTGATCGCCCTTGAGGTTCCTGACTACTCGCAGCACCCGGAAATCACTTATTCGGTGAAGTTCACCAAGGGTAACGGCAACAAGCCAGCCGGCGTTCTTGCACCAGGCGGTTCGGTCAAAGTGAAAGAAGGCATGATCTTCAATGTATCAGAAACTGGTCAATCATAACGAAGACATCGGTCGCCTTGTCAGTAAGGGGTACGCAATCGGCTGCGATAGCAATTATCTCGTCGTGCGTGATGTACCTTATCTTGATGAACACCTGGATTTGGCTTGGGGCGCGATCGTCGCGAAGTTGGTCGCAGTCGACAAGCTTCGATTTGTTCAAGACGACCATCAAGTTTTCTTCGCTGGCGGAGTGCCTCATGGCCTTGATGGCGCACCCATCCGAAACTTGGGTGGTGGGCCTTGTAGTCTTGCGCTCAGTGCCGGTGCGGAGGATGTAGTTGTTCAGAGGCGGTTTTCTAACAAACCCAAGAACACCGGGAAATATCGAGACTTTTTTGATAAAATCGACACTTATGTTTCGATCATCTCCGGCCCAGCTATGTCGATGAAAGGGGCTGACCCCTTCACTTTTCGGGTTCAAGAAGACTGTGGGCCAGAGTCTGTCTTCAAGTTTCATGACACACTGACTAGCCGCGCCGAAATCACCGACTTGTCGGAAGAATTCAGGGAGGAGATTGTTGCGGTAGTGGGGCTTGGCGGAACGGGCGGCTACCTTTTGGACTTTTTGGTGAAGACACCTGTAAAAGAAATCCGTGCTTTCGACGCGGATGTCTTTCACGTGCACAACGCATTTAGATCGCCCGGGCGACTCGATGAAAGTGAACTTGGGCGTCCGAAGGCCACTGTGTATGGCGATAGATACGAAAACTTCAGAGATGGCTTCTCATCTCATGAAACCTTCATCGATGAAGAAACCGCGGACTTGCTTGGTGGAGTTACCTTCGCGTTCGTATGCGTCGACAAAGGGTCGTCGCGCTCAGAGATCTTCGAGGCTTTGACCAGCCGGGGAATACCATTCATTGATGTAGGCATGGGCTTGAAACGCAGAAGCGGAGCCCTGAACGGAATGGCAAGAGTTACATACTTTGGTCCGAAAACGGGTAGGGAAACCATGGGAAAGGGGTATGCCGAACTCTCTGATGGTGCTGACGACTTGTATCGCACCAACATCCAGATAGCAGAATTAAACGCTCTGAACGCCGCTTTGGCGATCATAAGATACAAGCAGCTTCGCGGGTTTTACTTTCAAGATAAGGCCCATGAGCACTTGTTGTTTGATTTAAGCGACCTCGGTACAGTTGGGGAAGTAATGCCCGATGAAAACTGAGCGCTTCAGACTTGAAAGAGTGGGCTACATGCCCAAGCAACTTGAGCCTGCGGTCTTGTACATTTCACAGGAATTCGAAACCGCTGCGCACCTTTGTGCGTGTGGGTGCGGTGTAAAAGTTAGGACACCGCTTGGGCCGACAGAATGGTCCATTCGAGATACTGAGTCCGGGCCAACTTTGAGGCCCTCGGTTGGAAACTGGCAGCAGAATTGTAGATCCCACTACCTGATAACCAACGGGAAGGTAGAATGGGCGGGACAATGGAGTGAAGAAAAGGTGCTTGCTGGGAGAGCAGCAGAGCAGTCAAGGCGAGAAGCATACCTCAAAGAACACTATCCTACTCCAAACATTTTTGTTCGAGTATGGAACTGGATCAAATCCATCTTGGACTAAGAACTGACCGGTGCTTGCCGCTCTAGTAGACGCCTTGGGGTCCGACTAGACCGTTCACGACGGGAGTCTATATCCCTTTATTTGGCCTAGTATGAGATGCTACCGAACCGACCTCAAGCAGATCTAAACTTTCCCACGCTGTATTGACGTGACGCCTCGGATTGCCGCTCAAGCATACGTTCGTAGACTTGGCGCTCCTGCTCCAGATCACGCGTCTGATCACCTGGTGCTTGGGTCTGCGGTTGGTTGCTCTGCATCACATTTTGATCCATTTCATGGTCCATCGTTGCCTCCCCACCAAGCAACCCCACCTTGATGCAATCGCCCCTCTAGATCAAGACTTGCCTTGACGGAAGGTGATAATGGGCAAAATATTGTGTTGATAACTATGGAAAGTTTTCTTCATGCGAAGCCGTGTCGAGCTAGTTTTTGGTTTGGTTGGTCCAATCGGATGCCCGATCCACGAAGCGAGCGAAAGCCTTGCTGCAACTCTCAAAAAGATGGACTACACCCCGACTACGATTTCTCTCAGCAAGGAGATGGATCGGCTGCTGGCGGCCAAGGGCGCATGCTTTGAGGAAACTTCCACATCCGTACTCCACAACAAGATCAGAAAAGGTAATGCTGTTCGGGAGGCCTTTGGGAACAACGCCGTTCTTGCATCGGAGGCTATCAGACAAATTGTCGATTTTAGACGCTCCGCCGCTGCGGAAAGCGGCGAATCGGATGAGGCAAAGCTGGATGAGCAAGCCGTTGTGCCGCTTGATGAGCATGCATTCATAATCGATCAACTTAAGTTGCCCGAAGAGGTGGATCTTCTTGTAAAGGCTTTTGGAAAGCGCTTTGTGCAGGTCTCAGTTGTAACTCCTTTGGAGCAACGAAAACGATCGTTGACCGGCAGAATTCGAACTGAACAACACGGTTGGAACAATGAAAAATGTGAGCAGCACGCAGATGAATTGATCGCTATAGATCAAAATGAAAAGGCCGAAGACAGAGGTCAGCGGATTTCAAAAATCTTCCATCTTGGAGATGTTTTCTTTGACGGAACCTCTGAAGCATCAATTGAGCATTCCAGCCAACGCTTCATCAAGGCGTTCTTCGGAAGAAATAACGTTGCTCCAACTTCAGACGAGTTCGGTAGCTACATGGCGAAGGCTGCATCACTGCGGTCAGTTGATTTGTCGAGACAAGTCGGTGCGGCGATCTGCACTCCCTTGGGTGATCTTATTTCTATTGGATGCAATGAAGTCCCAAAGTACGGCGGAGGCAACTACTGGGACGAAGAGGCAAATAAGCGACGCGACATTGATCTTGGAGGCGAAGCCAACAAGAATGAGATCAACCGCATGATCTTTGATTTCTTGGGCATCCTGAAGAAGCAAGGTCTAATAGCCGGAGATCGTACAGTTGAAGAGATATTGAACGATCCGGATCATCGAAAGGCTATCAAGAAGTCGCTCGTTTCAGGTGTCACTGAGTATGGGCGAATGGTTCATGCTGAAATGAATGCACTTGCAGACGCTGCTCGTCTTGGTAGGTCTGTCAAAGGTTCGACCATCTTTGTGACTACATATCCGTGCCATAACTGCGCGAAGCATCTAGTAGCGTCAGGGATCGAACGCATCGTATTCATCGAGCCCTACCCAAAAAGTAAAACCGAAAGCCTGTTCCAGGATATCATCGTGCCTGACACACCTGATGCTGCTACAGTTTCGATCGAACATTTCTACGGTATCTCTCCTCGACGTTATCGCGACATTTTTGAGAAGGGGAGCCGTCAGACTGACGAAGGAGAAGTCGAAAAATGGTACGAGGGGCATGCCGCTCCTCGCCTAGGTAACATAGAAGTTGGGGGCACTCCGCGAGAGCTCTTTGCGATAATTGAGAACCTATACAGTTAACGCCTCGATCTGTGTTGATTTCGGATTGTGTTTGCCCAACAGCTGTAATGTAAAACCTGTTGATCTTGGCATAGCTGCGCCAAGCCGCAAGCAACGTGGAGACATCTGCCCTCTATTCATCCGGTTTAATGTCCTGTGCAATAACCAAGAATTTTTCAGCCCGTCCATGTAGGTAATCGGCCTCTTCTTGGTTCAGCCGGGTCGCTGTGATTAGCGTTCCTGGCTGTATGTTGAGGATACCAACTCCTGCCGATTCCGGTTGGGCCATTCGGAGCACTGTGAGTAAACCTCGTTCTTTCTTTCGCGGTAGTTGATCCTTTCCAAAGTGGAGGAAGATTATCCTTCTTTGGTTGTTTGCCTCGGTACGTAGGTACCATGCCGTTGCAACCCGCAAACCCGCGATATTCGCTTCTATGGGGCTTCGTCCTTGCCATATGAGCGCATGATCCTCCTTTAGATCCAAGTAGTTTTGGCTGAGAACCCTGTAGCCGGAAGATTTATTGGGAGCGACCTTCGTATGAAGCGCTAGGAATTGCTGATCCGAAATAGCTTTATCTTCATAAGAAGTCATAGCTTCACGAAACTGTTTGTACCGATCTTTGGCGGGATCATACGGTAGCTCGAGATCGTCGATTATGCTTTTGACTTTTGCCTTGTCCTTTCGCTTATCCCCGTATGCAAAATCAATGAATTGACTGACCCTAATCCTCATTCTTTCCTCTTTGCCTCATGGGAACAGTCGCATACTACTGGAGAGAACAAAAAATGAACAGGCCATTCGTAACACTGTGTGCCCACACGGGATTCTTGATAGTCGCGTTTAGATAAAGCGTCATGTTGCGTGCGTAGCGAAATCTACGAATTTTGGGTGTTCAACTTTTGGTATCGGCGGCGTCAGATTTGCAGTTGCAGCGAATGTCTCCTGTGAAGGGCCACGCTGCAGCGATGGCGAACAAAGCCAAGCGGCAGGTTTGGGCCGCCCGCGTAGGGCAAATTTCAGCACGTTGGGAAGATGCTGTGTCGCATCCGAGGTCCGGAATGAGCCCAAGTTGACCAATGCTGCGATCAGCGCGAAGGGCTGCTCTCACGGCGCATGCCATAGCGAGCGCCAGCATCAGCAGGGCAGGTTTCTTGCCCCATCAGCCCAGCTTTGGTGTTAGCTCATCGGCAAGATAATCCCACACCCGTTTCACCCTTGGCGTCCGTTGCAATGCATCGGTCCCGGCAAGCCATACGGGCAGTGTCGGAAGATCGGGTTGGAAGTCTAGCCTTTGCACGCGCGGGTCTTTTTCACCGATCGCGGTTTGCATGGCTCCGGCCCCGCATCCTGCGCAAACGAGTTCCCAGAACGCCGCCTGATTGTCGCAGCGGACGCCAAAAAAATGTCGGTCCACCGTAAGACCGATGTCCTGCATCGTTCGGATCACGAGGTCGGACCTGTCGAAGCCGACAAACGGGAAGTCTGCCAGCTCATCGAGCGTCTGCGGATGGCTCAGACGCGCGAGGAGTTTACGCGACGCATAGATCGCAAGCGATTGTTCGGTGATCTTGCGCGTCACGACATCCAATTGCGTCGGACGATACATCCGGATGGCAATATCGGCTTCCCGGTAGATTAGGCTTTCCGTGGTGTCCGACGGCACGAGTTCGACCTCGATCTCCGGCTCTTTGAGGCGCAATCGGGCCAAGATATCCGGCAACACGTAGTGGGATACGACCACGCTTGCGGTGATCCGAACGGTTCCGGACAGCGTCGCATTGTGACCCGCCGCGAGTGCGGAGATGCGGGCCGAGGCCTTGGCCATCTCGCGCGCGGGTTCGAGCAATGAAAGGCCGCTGTCGGTCAACCTAAGACCACTCGCCACGCGGGTGAAAAGCGCAGTGCCCAATGACGCTTCCGCCACTTTGATGTGTCGGCTCAACGTGGGCTGGCTTTGACCTGTCTTCTTTGCCGCAGCCGTGAGCGAGCCGGTCTCGGCCACCGCCAGAAACGAGCGAATGTAGGTCCAATCGAGATCATCCGGGCGCAATATCATGCATTTATGAATACCAGAATTCACTTTTTGGGCAATAGACTTTCATTTTTATTATGAGCATGTGGTGCGCACATAAACTCACAGGATAGCCACATGACCAAGACCGTTTTGATACTAAGTGCGTAGGGGAAGATCGGCCGACACAGCAAACAAGCCTTCGAGGCCGCGGGATGGGATGTCAGACCCTATGACCGTAACAAAAGCAACATGGTTGCAGCTGCGACGGGCTGCGACGTTATCGTCAACGGGCTGAACCCACCAAATTACCGCGACTGGGAGACCATCATCCCCCGGATCACCCGCGAGGTTTTGCAGGCCGCGCAAAGCAGCGGTGCAGCGGTTCTGTTGCCGGGCAACGTATACCATTTCGGAGATCGACCGGGAGTTTGGTCGGAAGACACAGTGGCCAATCCGGTCAGCCGAAAGGGCGAGATCAGGCTGGCAATGGAGCACGGCTATGCCAAAAGCGGCGTGCAGACCATCGTTCTTCGAGCAGGTAATTTCATCGATCCCGATCGTCAGGGCGACATAATGTCGGAAGTCTACCTGCGCAACGTTCGGAACAACCGGATCACACTGCCCGGACCGGCAGACACCCGACAGGCGATGTGCTTCCTGCCGGATTGGGCCCGCGCGGCTGTCGCCTTTGCTGAAATGCGCCAAGAGCTGCCGCAATTCGAGGACATTCCGTTTCCGGGCCACACCGTAACCGCCTTGGAGATCAAGGCCGGTGTCGAGCGCGTTCTTCAACGCAAACTAAAGTTCGTTCGGTTTCCGTGGTGGGCGTTGAACATCGCGTCACCGTTCTGGGAGCGGTCGCGGGAAATCAGAGAGATGCGGTATCTCTGGAATACCGATCACGCGCTCTCGGACCGGAGATTCCGACAGTTGCTTCCGAGTTTTGAGGCCACGCCGCTGGAGGACGTGTTCAGGAAAGTGCTGGCAGAGGTCGCCGTATCTGAGCGATCGACGGGACGGGCACAAATCGCTTGAGAAAATCTCGCGGCGCATGTCGATGTCTCAGCGGAAACCAGGAAAAGCCGCCATCTACCGTTGATGTCGTTGTGCCTTAGTTGAGGAGAATCTAGTGTAGTTTTCTTGTTATTTTTCAATAGACATCTGTGCCCCTATTT
>NZ_CANMDB010000022.1 GCF_947496515.1 uncultured Roseobacter sp.
TGCCATGATCTTTGCAGATATCTCACCAACAACATGGGTTCGTTGGTCAATTATGGTTGGCGATATCGCAGCGGTTTGCCGATCTCGACCTCCCGTGCCGAAGGCTGTGTCGACGACATCGGCAACACACGCATGGCCAAACGCAGGCGCATGAGATGGTCACCACGAGGAGCCCACAACGTCGCTGTCACCAGAGCCGCTGTTCTTGATGGGCGTCTGGCAGTCTAAAACACAACCATCGCAGCTTAGACCACCAAGTTTTGCCCACTCCCAAAATGCCGCAAAACGGCCGCAGTCTTACAGTTAACTGCTACGTCACAACAAGTCTTTCTCGGCGCTAGAAGAGTACGGAGATCGAAACAATTGAACCGAGAAAGCGATGACGATTGGCCCTTCCGTCAGCCTGCGCGTTACGGTGACAGCATCATGCGATGCAGCTGATCCATATCCGTGATCCTCTGATCGGCCGTGGTTGGCGCGATACCGGTATAGAGGCCGAGCCAGGCAACATAGGCGATGCGTGCTCGTGCCTTAGCGTCGCGCTTCGGTGTTCCTGCCTCACGCGATAGCTCAGCCATATAGGCGATGCGCGTTTCGTCCACACGACGTACAGTCTCGCGCGCATCTGCATCGCCTGCCGCCCATTCGCGCACACTCATCTCAAGTCGACCATCTTCGGATGCGCAGGTCCGCAGAAGACGACGCAAGCGATCCGAAGCCGTACCGCCGCCTTGCTCGTTGGTCTCGATCACACCTTCCGTTTCGCCTTCGACCCAACGGTCGAGAAGCGCACGCAAAAGGGCAGCCCGGTTTTTGAAATGCCAGTAAAAGCTGCCACGCGTGATCCCAAGCCGTTTGGCGAGCGGATCGACACGGACCGCAGAAACGCCGCCTTCCTCGAACATTTCATAAGCAGCGCTTACCCACGCATTTGGATCACGGTGTGATGAATTCGATGTGCCCATACAGTATGTATTGACATTTGAGGTGCGGACGTCAACAAAGTGTTCCATACACACTGTATGGAGACCCGCCATGAACACCGACACACCCCCTGAAGCAACACCGCACCGCACGCCAAAAGAGCAGGCCAATGTTACGACCGTTCTAAAAATGTTCGATGACGGTTGGGGAGCAAACGCCGGCTGGGAAGATGTGTGGCGTGCCAATGCTGCGCCGAACGTTCGAACCTATTTTCATTCTCATCCACCGATGGAAGGGCTGGAGGCTGCGATAGAATTCAATGCCGAGCTCTTCAAAGGTTTCCCCAGACTGGAGATGACGGTCGAGAACACCATTGCCAAGGAAGATGCGGTGATTGTGCGCGGCCGTCTTGTCGGCTCACAGGACGGCCCTTTTCTCGGCGCTCCGGCGTCAGGAGCCGCCGTCGACGTGCCGGATGTCACATTATTTCGTCTGGAGGACGGCAAAATCGTAGAAAGCCGCTACTTCACCGACCTGTTAGCCGTGATGATCGCCATCGGTGCTGTTAAGATAAAGGATTAACTGCGAGAGGCCAACTTTTGAAGGAAGGCTTCAAAGCTGTCGTTCATTAACTGGACCTTCAATCAAATGCCAATAGAGGCATTAACTTTGAATTTCTTTGCCGAGTGATACGCCGGCTCTTTTATTTTGACCACCCTGCCCCCGTGGCAGCTATGCGGCGCGGGGCATCGACACCCGAGAAGTATCGTCACCGTCACTTCTTGAGAGGAGCCTTTCGCAGCGCTTGCGGAGAACGGCGGGAATGAGGCCAACTGTAGAATCTGCGAGGCGCACGAATATCCGCTTCCTATGCCTCGGTTTCCAAGCTCTAACGTCGGACTATGTTGTAACCTTATTGCGCTTGGGAGCCGAGATGCCGCCGACTACCGAAACCGACCAACAGATGCCAGCCGAAGTGGAAGAGCAACCACTCCTTCTTTTAGTACTTAGTCTTCTTGCGGTCTTTGGCTGCATTGCGCTGGCTACCTCTATTCTCATCGCGGATTTTGTCGTTCCAAACCATGACTGGATTGCCGATACGATCAGCGATCTGGGCGCGGGACGCTACGAATTCATCGTCGATATCGGTCTATACACCTTCTCCGCCGCGTTAATTGGCCTTGCTGTATCGTCCGCGCACGTTCATCTCGGCGCCTGGGACTGGAGCGTCGGCATCATCGCACTCATTGTCTTTGGGCTGTTGGTGTTTTTAATCGGTGCCCGTAACGAATACGGCGATAGTGACAGTGACGGCTGGGTGATCCACATCTACCTAGTTTACGCTCTTGGCATCACGATGACCATCGCCTGCTTCGCCCTGGCGCGCGGGGCGGCACTGGCAAGTCCTCGATACCGTACAATACTGATCGCAACCGGAGTCGTCTGGGTCATCTCGGCTCCTGTGTTCTTCTTTTTGCCCACAGAAATCGACGGCATTTACGAGCGCTACCTCGGCATGTTGTCCTTCGTGCTTATACTGACCCTCGCACACCTCTTCTACCAGCGCTCCAAGCAGCGGAACGCAAGCTGATGTTCACCGACATTTCCGCTCTCGACGTCCTACTGCGTGGCACACTGCTTGCCTTTATCGGCCTTTTGTGGGTGGTGATCTGCGTGCGTGTTATCGGTCTGCGTGCATTTTCCAAAATGACTTCATTCGACTTCGTCACCACCGTTGCCATCGGTTCACTTCTTGCGGGATGTGTACAGGCGACGACTTGGAGCGCAATGGCGCAAGCTTTGATCGCCATCGCAGCTCTTCTTGGCGTCCAGTACGCAGTTTCTCGCACCCGCGCCAAACGTGATGATTTCGAGAGCATTATCGACAACACACCTACCCTATTGATGCGCGACGGTGAGTTTCTGGAAGCCGCACTCATACGCACCAGAACTTCGCGCAGTGACGTTATCGCCAAGCTTCGCGAGGCAAATGTTCTGCATGTCAGCGAAGTTCGCGCCGTCGTGCTCGAAGCCACCGGAGATATTTCTGTGCTGCACGGTGAGAGCTTGGACGATGTCCTCCTTAACGGAGTAACGACCGGCGCATGAGGTTTAGAGTGTGGCAATGCGAAAGCCGCCATTCGCTCTCTCGTTGAAAGGTCCTCTTTGTCCCGCATTATTTTAGTTGTGCTGTCAGAAATAGCTGATGGTGATCAGCGATAATTGGGTCCTATTATCGAGACCGACGAGACGACCCATCGATGGCAGGTCTCCAAGAAAAAAGCCCGGCGAAGACTCCATACTCGTAATAAGAACGCAGCATTGGTCTATCTGGCAAAAGCCGCGCGCCATGCTCTATAAAGACAACGGCTTCTTGACCGTCAAAAGGCGAAACCGTTGCGCCTTCACCGATCTTTCGGCGAAACCTTGTCCCAGATTAGTACTTGTCCTGACATCTCGGCTCGCCGCACCGGTAAACTACAAACACCGCCATCGTCCTCACCGAGGAACGATGGAACACCCGACCTGATCAACAGCGATCAGTCGGCGTGCAGTTCAACCCACGCCAGGAGCTGAGACCTGCGGGAGCAAGACAGCTACTGCGGCTCAACACTCTGGCATATCGAAGGAATACACGATGACAGTTTCAAGCCATCAAAAAATCCGCTCATCAGCCAGAACCCTTCTGGCCAGTGCCGCCACCGCCCTTGTTTTGGCCGTCCCAGCCTATGCCGATGGCCACACCGCGGCGTTTTCCGACATGCAATTCGATGCCAAAGTGAACTTGAACGCCTCCGAGTTAATCGGAGCCCGTGTCTACGTGTCCGAAATGGACATGAGCGACGGAATGCTGCCGCCGGAGAACGAGCGCAAGTGGGACGACATCGGGGAGATCCATGAAATCGTCTTGACCCGGGCAGGCGACGTGGGCTCCGTGATTGTCGATGTCGGCGGTTTCCTGGGCATCGGTGAGCGTGAGGTGGCAATTGACATGTCGCAACTTCAATTCGTCTCAGATGGTGAAGATGCATATGAATATTTCATCGTGGTGAACGCGAGCGTGGCCGGCGTCGAAGACGCTCCCGAATACCGGGGCGCCGACATGGAGACGGAGGCTGATGCGGACATGCGTGACGCCGATGAGCGTATGCGGCTGACAGCCCCTGCCGTGACACGTGACGGTTACGAGCCGGCTGAGATCGAGCAATTGACCACCGAAATGCTGACAGGGGCGCGCGTCTATAGCGCGGCAGACGAAGATATCGGCGAAGTCGGCGAGCTGCTTTTGAAAGATGACGGAATGATTGACCGTGCGGTTATCGATGTGGGCGGCTTTCTGGGGCTTGGCGAACACCACGTTGCCGTGACCATGGAAGAACTGACAATCCTGCAAAGTGATGGCGATTTGCGCGTCTACATCGATGCAACGCAAGAAGCGCTGGAAGCGCAGCCCGAATACGAAGGCTGACGCACAAGTTGATCCGGTAGGATGGACTCTAGATATATGCTGTCGCTGGAAGTCCGGCGGCAGCAGTCGTAATTCCAATTCTGTGTTTGCCCGTTGTGTAGCAGCCCCGCGGCGGCAGGGATTGCTGGATCAATTCAAGGCCCCAATCACGGGGATCAGAAAAGGAATTTAAGGCAATGACTGGAATAGGATGGATCGGCTCGCTAATCATCGGCGCGATTGCGGGCTGGATCGCGGAAAAGATCATGAAATCTGATCAGAGCCTGCTGATGAATATCGTATTGGGTATCGTCGGCGCGCTGGTGCTGAATTGGCTACTGATCGCGATCATCGGCACAACCTTGGGCGGCTGGATCGGTCAGCTCATCGTCGCCGCAGCCGGTGCATGTTTGCTGATCTATGTGGCACGATTAATCCGCCGCAAAACGTAATCTGATATCAGCTGGTAGCTCAACCTGCCAGCTGACGAGCGTATTGGTTGTTGGGAAGAATGAGCCTTCGGCGAAGCCCATCTGACCGAAAGTGGACGCGGGTCACGGCGTGCACATTAGCGGGACCGATCAAACCTTTTCGGGCTTGGTATCTGCGATTTCATCAAGGTCCCCGAGAAACCGTGCGAGGGTCTGCAAGGACTTTGTTTCATCGCAGGCGATCTTGAATACGATCAGGATGGGTAAGGCGACGATCATGCCGATGATCGACCATATCCAGGCAAAAAACGCGACGAAGAGGAAGACGACTGGTGTGTTCAAGCGCATCCTGCGTGAAATCACCAGCGGCGTGATGAACTGCCCTTCGATGGATGTCAGCACGATATAGGTGGCGAATACGCCTGCGGCCGCCCAAGTGCCATCGAGACTCACGAAGGCGACCGCGGCGGCGATGGTGGCCCCCATGAGGCCACCGAGGAAAGGGACGAAATTTAATCCGAACGCAATAAACCCGAAGATGATCGCGCTTGGCAGCCCCCAAAGCTGCATGGCGATGGTAACGGCCACGCCCAACCCCGCGTTGATGATTGCGATACCGCCGAGATAGTAACCCAACCGATCCTCGATCGCATGCACGACCTCAACGGCGCGCCGTTTGTTGGCAAACCGATCAAAACTCTGCACTGCCTTGGTCAGGAACATGTCGCCCGAGGCGATCAGGAAAAAGAGCAGGATAAGCGCAAACAGGATCCGGCTTAGGAAACCAGGCGCCATGCTGAACAGCGTGGCCGCAATCCCGGTGTTCGAGACAACTTCGACGGCCACAGTCTCCGCATCCTGATCCTCGATGATCCCCTCTGCCGCTACCGTCGCATCGTTGATGGCCTCAAGGGTCCCTCCTGCCGAGGCCAGCTTTTCCTTGATCTCTCCCATCAAAGACGGAAGGTCTTCGATGAATTGCGCTGCGGGTGCGCTGAGCTGGACGAGCAGCAGGACGATCAGAGCTGTCACTATCCCGGTGAACAAGGCGGCCGACGCGATAGGCGGGATCCCGATCCGGGCCAACAGCCTGCGGGGTCTGTTCAGCACAAAATATCCAAGACATGCCGCCGTCACCGGGATCAGAAAGTTACTGGCCCAGACCAGCGCCTGCAGCAGCAGGATGCCGAAGATACCGATAACGGCGATTTCCACACGCTTCGAACGTTTTTCAGCTACGGGTTGGCTATGTTCGGGGTCAATCTGCATTGTCTACTCGTTCACCGTGCGCAACGAACACAGTCGCCGCCATGGGGAAGTGATCCGAGCCGAAGTTCTCCAACCGGCGGAACGAGACCAACCCCACGTCTTTCGTCATGAACATCTGATCAATCGGCAAACGCATAAACGGATAATCCGCATGGAAACTCGAGATCATGCCGCGCCCTACCCGGGGTTCGAGAAGATCGCCATAGTCCTTGAACCTCTTGGTGGTCCACGACCAGGCGACATCGTTGAAGTCCCCCATTACGACGGTCGGCCGCTCGGACGACTGGGTCATCAATGCAGCGTCCTTGATCTGCTTGTCTCGTACCTCGGTCGTGTTGCCCGGCACCGGAGGGCGCGGGTGCAGGCCGATGAAGTTGAACAGGGTGCCGCTGGAGGACGTGAGCACCGCACGAACGGCAGGTGTATCATCACCCGCAGGCCATAGCATCTCGACGTGGGACGTTTGGAGCCGCGTGGCAAAGATCATTCCGTAGTGATCGTCAGCGATATGGGCTTCTACAGTCGGATACTGGCTGAGCACATCGGAGAGGGCAGTACTCCAGACCTCGTCAGTTTCCATGAGAAGCAAGACATCCGGGCGTTCGCGCTCCAAAATGGCAATCAGATCATCGTGCCGCTCGTTTTCCATCAGCACGTTCACCGACAGCAAGGTCATTTCCTCGTCTGGCGCCGGTGCGGACGCGATGTCGATCTCCGTCTTCGCAAGCGGCATGTAAGGAAAGATCTGTAGTCCTTGATAGACTACGACAGCGATAAGCACCGTAGAAAGCAGCGGCTTCAGGGGGACCGTGAAGGGCAGACTGACCAACAAGGTCAACAGTGCCGCCCCCGCGATGTGTAAGCGTGGAAAATCCCACATGCGGACCCACCACGTGACGCTGTTGGTCAATGGTAAGATCGTGGTGATGACAACGCAAAGGGCCACACCCCAGAACACCCAATTCAGCATGAGGGTGACTTTACCATCATGAGTTTGCGGTGTCGCCCAACGTATCGGCCTTCACCGCGTCGCGGGATCCCATAGGTTCATCGGGGCCTTTTGTCGTGTCCGCACGTGTTTGTGCTTCCATCTCGGCGTTCAATTCGGCGCCTAGCAGAATGATAAAGGCAGAAATCCAAAACCACATCAGCAAAACGATCACCCCAGCCAGTGTCCCGAAGCTTTCATTGTAAGAGCCGAAATTGCCGACATAGAAGGCAAAGCCCGCTGAAGCGATGACCCAGATAAGGCAGGCGACGACAGCGCCAGGCGAGGCCCATTTCCACTCCGGTTCATCACGAGACGGTGCATAGCGGTAAAGGACGGAGAGGCCAAAGACCGTCAGCAAGAACAATCCGATCCAAAGGCCGGCAGTCATCATGAATTCGAAGACGGCACCGAAGTCAAGGACGGCCAGAACGGCAGGCAGTCCAAGAGTGGCCATGAGAGCAACCAAAAGCCCGATCATAAGAAACAAGGTCAGGGCAAAGGTCACCAGCTTCAGTCGGATAAATCCGCGCTTCTCCTCCTCGTCATAGGCGACATTGATCCCTTCGATCAGGCTCGCCATCCCTTTCGACGCCGAATAGAGCGCAATCAGCACGCCAACAATCGCCGCAAGACCCAGCCCGCCTTCCCGCGACCCGGCCACCTCACTAGCCTGAGTGGTTACGATAGAAATCACCTCCTCCGGCATGAAGCCCGACAGGTTTTCCAACTGATCGACGATCTGGCTCGGCTCGACGATGAGACCGCTGATCGCGATGAGGGCCGTGATGGCGGGAAAGAGCGCTAGCAGGCCATAAAATGCAACTCCGGCTGCGATCAGACCCACCCGGTCAGCGGCGATTTCGTCTTTCACACGAAAGGCGATGTCCTTCCAGCCGAGGGCTGGAATCTCTGTTGGGGTCTCGACGGCGCGTCCGCGTGACATGGCAGAACCTCGGATTTGGAAGATGGATGAGAGTGGGAAAGGACCGGATGGCCCTCTCCCAATGCGGTCAGGTCTTGGGCTTGCCCAGGTACTTATCTTGCGCCTCGGACTTCGCCTTGTCTACAACCCGCTCCGCCGCGCCTTTAGCCTTGTCGCCAATCGCCTCAACGGCAGATTTGTCACCCGGCGCACCACTATCGAGATCGGCTTTGGTCTCGGATGCAATATCTTTGACCTCTTCCTTCACGGTGTCCGCCATGGACACCGCCTTCGCCTTTTCTTCCTCGAAGATGCGTTCGGCCTGGCTGAAGAGATCGTCACTCTGGGTCCCCATCAGGTCGTCTTCGGTTTTGGTGCGCGGAAGCGCACCACCCAGGGCCGCACCGACGGCAAGCGCGAGCGCGCCCACCACCAATGGCTGTTGGTCGTAGAAATCAGCAGCCGCATCGGTCCCCTGAGACATCGACCGCGCGGCGGAGCGGCGCATCTCGACGGCCTTTTGCCGTGCTGCGATGACGCGCTTGCGACCCTCTTCGGTCAAACCCTCGGTACCTTCGGCGATGCGGTTTCTCGCGCTCGACAGACCTTGTCTTGCAGACTGCGCTGCATCACCAACTGCATTCGTCGCAGAGGGCGCTGCGTCGCCCACCGAGGTGCCCACGCTTGCAAGCCCATCTTTCGCTGACTGTGTAGCGCCCACCGCTTTGTCCTTCATGGCCCCAGCACCGCTCGACAGAAGTTCACCCACCGAGGCGTCGCTGTCATCATAATCACGGGCCCAGGACGGCTCCGAGGCGGAGCGATCGGTGCTGTAGTTGGTTGGCGGCGTATACGACAGGCCCCGCGCTTCACGGGTGCGGCGGAACTCATGCTCTGCCGAACTGTAGCGGTCATCGTCATAGGAGGCGTAGCGTCGCGGCTGTGGTTGAGAGCCGCTGCCAAACATCAGCCACGCCAGGCCAATGCCGGTCAGTGCCAGTGGGATCGGGTTGGCTTTGACCTGATTGGAGATCGAGCGGCCCATATCGCCACCGTGTTCGCGAAACTGATCGCCGATTTGACGCACGACGGTATCAATGGAAAACTTGTCCTGCAGGTCCTCCAGATTGGAGGTCAGGTCCGACCGCCGCTCTTCGATTTCGCGTTCGATTTCTTTCGGACTACGCGTTTCATTTGTCATCGTAGGCTTCCTTCACGGCTGCGGCATCGCGCTGGACGTTCTTGACGGTCCGCGTCGGTGCAAGACTTGAAAGTTTCAGATCGTTGACGCCCTTGTTGATCAAAACAAAGGCGATGACGCCGAGAGCGGCACCGACGATCAGTGCAGACCATGCAGCATCGAGCCCCGCCTCGGTCAAGGCGGCCACGAGTGCGGCAGCCAACACATTCAATGCGACCAATGCGATGATTGCAGCACCCGCGATCAGACCAACGGCAACTCCGGCTTTGGTGACGTTTTCGCTGATTTCCGCGCGGGCGAGATCGACTTCGTTGCGCACCAGGCCGCTGACATTGGCCATCGCGTCCGCCAAGATACTACCAGCGCTTTTGTTTGTTGTGTCATCGCTCATGAGAAATCTCCGTGTCGCTCAATGCCGGGGGTACGAGGTAGCGCCTGCTGGTCTTGCGTGTTGGACGCCTTGGCAAATCGCGTGGCCGCAAAGCCGATCAATGCAGCACCCCCAAGGAAGACAAGCGGATTCTTGCGGGCGAAGGCGCTGACATCTTGCACCATCTCGCTGAGATCCTTGTTGCGCATGGCCTCGGAGGCATCCGCCAGCCCTTCGGCAATCTGGCCGAATGTGCGCTCCTGGGGTGAGCCGCTGCGCATCTCTTCGGCAGCTGTGCGCAAGGCGGATGCGACACCGGACATCTCGTCGGCGACTGATGATTTTGCAGTGTCCGCCTGGTCCTTTGCGGCAGACGCCGCGTTTTGGGCGACATCGCGCGCAGCGGTCTTCGCCTGGCTGCTCACGTCACTCGCCGTCTCTTTGGCCTGCGTTGCGGCAGACTTCGATGCGTCTGGATGGGGTGTATTCTGCGTCGTCATGTCATTCTCCAATTCAGGGTCAGAACAAGAAACTGATGACGGCCAAGACGACGACGATCAGTCCGATGAGGTAAAAAACGTTGTGCATTAGGGACTCCTCTTTCTGGGGATGATTAGGAGCATCCCCGCCAAAAACAGCTTAAGGAATTGTTTGCTTCCCCGAGGGCCGTAGACGCTAATCTGGTTTAGCATTTGCCCAATCGGAAGTTGTTCCGGGCATATCGTCCCTGTTGCGAAAGCCAATTCAAGCTAGCGTTGAGCTTTACCTCGAAAGGACGCTACATGAGCATCGACACGCTGGAAGACCTCTACCTCGAGCAACTCAAGGACATTTACAGCGCCAATAAGCAGGCTCTCGATATCACCAAAGAGATGGCAAAAGCGGCAACTGACGCGGATCTATCAGACGCCCTCCGCGCGGGTGCCGATGGCATTCAGGACGGCATCTCTACGCTAGAGAAGATCTCGGAAGGTCACGACGAAAGCCCGAGCGGTGAGCATTGCAAAGGCATGGAAGGTCTTGTCAAAGAAGCCCGCGCACACGCCATCGAAGAAACTTTTGGCGACGATGCCACCAAGGATGCGATGATCATCACGCAATATCAACGGCTCACGCATTACGCGATTGCCGGATATGGCTGTCTGGCGGCTTTTGCGGACCGCCTTGAACTGGATAATGACCTCGCAGCGCTCAAAACCTGCCTTGATGCGTCTTACGATGGCGACCGAACCATGACGGCGCTGGCCTCGGGTGGGATCAACAAAAGCGCGGTGGCCTGACCGCTAAGTCGATCTGGCAAGGTCTGCCGTTCCGGTGGTTTCCGCTCCGATTGCGGGCGGGAACCAGGACGTGTCCATGTCGACAAAGGCATTGACGAACTCACAGTCCTTTTCCCATTCATCCCGCTTGAGCAAGCGGATGTAGGGGCGCTCAATCTCCATTTCACCGTTCTCGGTAAAGCGACGCAACAGCTTGTTGACGTAAATCGACGTGAGACCAACAGCTTGCCCAATCTCGACCTGGCTAAAGGGGACCTGAAACCGGTTGCCGAGACCAATATTCGCGACGGCCAAACGGGACCGAAGCTGTAGCAGCCAGAACTTCAGCCTGCCCGACGCATCCATCGACCCCAGGCTGCTGGCGTGATGGCGCAACGCGATCTGATCGAGACTGCCGACCGCCGTAAGCAATGCACCCAGCCGGGGGTAGTCGCTGTAGAGTGGCGCGAGCCCACCACGCGGGAAAGGGCAGATCACGCCATCTGTCTGCATGACGACCCGATGGCTTGCGTGCGACGCTCCGATCTCCGCAAGGCCCATGACTTCTCCAGGCAAGTAGACGCGCAGAATTTGGCTGCGGCCATCGGAGCTGTCTGCCTTGACCACGGCCCACCCGGTTTTGAGAACCATGATCCCCTCGGTCCGGTCCCCGACACTGACGACCGGCCGGCCCTTCTTCCGAGGATGCTCATCCTTTTCCATCTCGGCAATAAAGGCACATTCGTGATCCGTAAGGGATACGAAACGCGATAGGCGACTGATGAGACAGCTCTCGTATTCTTCTGACATACGGAAAGTTAACACAGATTAAGGCACATCGCCTCGCCTAATCCGATCCAACCTGCGATACGCTGGGAAAGACTCCCACCTTTTTTGAAAAGAGCGCTCATGGATCTCATCCGCATCATCCTTTCCGTTATCATCCCGCCACTTGGCGTTTTTTTGCAGGTGGGCCTCGGGAAACACTTCTGGCTCAATATCCTGCTGACCTTGCTTGGCTACATTCCCGGTCTAGTACACGCGGTCTATATCGTTGCGCGCAAGTGAGTAAGGCACCAGCCGGCGAGATCGAGAAGCTTGACCACCTGTCGACGCTGCTCGACAGTCGGTTTCGCATACCGGGCACGCCCATACGGTTCGGGTGGGACTCGCTTCTGGGACTGATCCCCGGTGCAGGGGATCTCGCATCGCTCGGCCCCTCAGCCTACCTCATCTACAAGGGCTACCGTCTCGGCGCGCGCAAACGCACGATCCTGCGCATGACAGCAAACACTGGGCTTGACTTTGTCATCGGCGCCGCGCCGATCCTCGGCGATGTGTTCGACCTCGTTTTCAAAGCGAACAACCGCAACTTTGCACTGCTGCGTAGGGACCTGGCACATGCCTCGGTCAAGACGAAGGACGGTTCATGATTGTCGATATCGACGTACGGCTCGCTTGTGATATCAGCCAACCCGTTGACCTGATCCTGCAAGTGCGTGCACCGAGTTTCGCGGACCAGAATGTCCTGTCTGAGACTTTTGACGTTGGCAAACCGGAGCAACTTGCAGATATAGCGGCTGAAGCGGGTCTCGGCAGCCGGACGTTGCTCCGAACATCAGAATATTTTCCCTGTTCCTATGCGGCCAAGGTTGAGATCGACCGACCCTCTCTGGACGTCTCGGCGTTGGACAAGGTCCCGCCACATCTGCTTTCCGGCGATGTCGTCCGGTACCTGATGCCGTCTCGATACTGTCCCTCGGACGAGTTTCAGAGCTTTGTTGCAGCGGAGTTTGGTCACTTGGACGCGGGCCATCGGGTGGCTGCCATGCGCGATTGGATTTTCGAGCGCTTTGCCTATGTGCCAGGCTCCAGCAATGCACAGACAACGGCTATCGACACATTTGTCCAACGCCAAGGCGTCTGCCGGGATTATGCCCATGTCCTGATCACGCTCGCGCGCGCCTCCGCCATGCCGGTGGCATCCCAGATCGTGCGGATCGGGGTCGGTATGGACGCCGCAGAAGTTGCGTTCCTATCAAGCTTCGGTCCGATCTCTCTGATAGATAAATCGGTGAACGTGACGATTGCCGAAGCATAGGGTTTTCTATGCTGCCTGCGGTTTCGAAGCAGAAGTGTCAGGGAAATATACGCTGATTTCCTGACCACGGCATGCCGCATGATCCATCGCCAGGCGCGTCCAATCGATCATGGCAGCCTGCGACCAATCGGCTCCGCACTGAACTCCATCGCTCGCCATTCATTGACAGCAAGAGCGATCGCGACTTCGGACTAAATTCCGCTGTAAACAGTTTTCCAAAGCCTTGTCTGTACCGAACCTGACGCAAAGGTTCTGTGCGAAAGTGACGGCCAAGATCGTGTGGGCCGACTTGCAAGCCCTTCAGATGAGCCAGCCGCTCTACGGTTTGCGTAAAGCCAAGTTGGCCTGTGGCCCTACCCTTGCTTTGGTGCTTGGTCGCGATGGTCCGCGGCATGATCGCTGCACCCAATTCGACGCTTGAAGTCTTTCCTGCAGCATGCATGAGCACCACAGCCGTCACCAACGGCCTAGTGAGCCAACAGCATCTGTACAGCAGTGTAAGGCAAGTCGGCACAGTACTAGAAACTTAGCGATTTGACCGGCATTGGAAAAGGAGCAATTCATGGCAAAAGCTGGTCTTCGAGAGATCACCGCTTACAGCGAGGCCAACCGTTAGTTCATCAGTTCTCTACCGCACTTGTCATTGGCAGAGGTTCCTTAAACGTTAAGGTTCGATACGGGAACGGTATCTCAATGTTTGCATCATCGAGCGCACGTTTCACAGTGGCAACAACCTCATCCCGCGAAGCGCGTACCTCCACTGGTTTGGAACCACACCACCACGTCACCTCAAAGTTGATCGACGACGACGCAAATTCCTGCGCAAATATCTGAATCGGTTTGTCGCCTTGTAGAACTGTTCCACAGGTTGCGACTGCCTTGCTGATGACATCGCGGGCCTGATCTACATCGACATCATAGGCGACACCGCAGATGACCGTCATCCGCCGCGATACTTGATGGGTCCGGATCGTAACTGGATTTTTGAATAGGATCGAGTTTGGTACAATCACCAACTGTCCGTCAGTCTGTTGGATATGGCTTTCACGAATGGCGATATGCTGAACCTCGCCTTCGATACCCTCACACTCGATGAAGTCGCCAATACGCATTTCTCTGCGAAACAAGATTATGATACCGGCAAGGAAGTTCTCAAAGACATCCTTGAAGGCAAAGCCGATCGCGACTGACCCAATCCCAAGGCCGGCGAGTATGCTGGAGGGTGTCAGACCCGGAAAGACGATGACAGCAGCGATCATAAGTCCCAGAATCCAGACGAGGATTGATAACAGAAGTGAGAATAGTTCCTTGAGGCTGGGCCGGAGCCTGGTACGCGCCAGCACACGCTGGACCAAAAAGCCGATCAATTTGTTCAGTCCTGCTGTGAGAAGCACGACAAGTAAAGCAACTGCCATCTGCGGCAGCATTTCGATACTGCCCCGCGCAATCTCGCGTAGCTGCGTCATCAAAATCCTGATTGGCTCCACCAGATCCGACCTCTCGCTCTATCAGCGCAACACGCCATGTGGGTAGGATCTAGAGCGCCCCGGGATGAATTCATCTGGAACAGACGTTGCACGGATACTGGCAGGCCGCTGTGAGCCACTGGGATCCAAACGATCCACGCCATGTCATTCGCGCGCGCCATGCGCAACAGCATCGCGGGCTTACGTGACAGCACACTGCCCTGCCACTTACCCGGTTGAGCGTCCAAATGGGATCACCGCTCGGTGGTCAGCAAACGAAGAAGCGGTCCATCGCTCATCCATTGACCGGCGGCTCATTACGGAGTGATACCACGAGTGGAACGTCGTCGCCCCGAACCACCGTTTACCGCCTGTCGAATGCCGCGGCGGGACCACATCCAGACTTGTTGCAAAATCACGCGCCTTGCGGAACGTTCTAGGCGGCAGCGCTTGAATTCGTTGTCGTTGGCGTACCGCGACATCGAGCGTCCTTCCTTGTGGAAACAAACAAACCGATCTTGGCTCATGGTTGCCGTCAGCCGGGGGGACAGTCACATCCTTGGCATTCCTCAACAAGTCGACAAAGAGCTGAAAACCGGCAGCTAACGGACTACGGCAGCGGCTATACCGAGCCGACCCGAGGTCAGATTTTTGCTCAGAACAAGAAATGTCATCATGCCAAGCGGCGGGAGCGTCTTTTGTTCTTCGACCGTCAGCGTCGGTTCCTGCAAGACGGTTTCGATCACGAAATCGGAGTGCCAGCCGATGATGTTGGCAAAGGGCGCAGATATCCGTTCGAACAGCGCCAATATTCCTTTTGTGCGCATAAAGTGGTTTGTGATCACCACCTTGCCGCCCGGTTTTAAAACGCGGGAAATCTCAGACATCACGCGCTCCGGTTCGGGCACAACCGACAAGACATGCATCGTCGCAACCGTATCAAAGCAGTTATCGGGGAAATCCAATGTTCGTGCATCCATCTGGCGCAGAGCCACCACCTGGTCCAGCTGGTGGAAGTCGACCTTGCGTTGCGCTTTGGCCAGCATTTCCGCACTGAAATCAATACCTGTGACCTGTAGATCGGGGTTGTAATACTGCAAGGAAAGGCCGGTGCCAACGCCGACCTCAAGAACGCTGCCTCCAAGGCCATTGATGTACTCAACTGCCCGGCGCCTGCCGATATTCGTCACTGCACCGAAAGTCCTGTCATAGACCGGGGCCCAGCGAGCATAGGATGTTTGAACCGCTTCGATATCCAACTTAGTTTCACCGTTTGAGTTCTGAAGGCGGTTTCGTGAGCAGGCACCAGATCACCGTTCCGATGTAGCCGACACAAAGCACCACCAAAGTGATCCAAGCATAGGTCAGAAGCGCAGCACTGACAAAAGCGAAACCGACGAGAAAGAATTTGACGTTTTCACGGGAAATACGCGCCGTTTTAAATGACCAGGTTGGGATCCGGCTGATCATCAGCAAGCCCACCACGATCATATGGGCGCAGATGACCACATCCGGCAGCAGCGGCACGTCTGCAAAGGCAAAGGAAACGGACATCGGCAGCATCACCAGCAGCGCACCCGCAGGCGACGGAATACCGCTGAAGCATGCGCTTGGCAGGTTTTCACAATCGGCCTTGCTGTCGACGTTGAACCGAGCGAGACGCACGACGCAACAAATCGCATAGACCAGCACGGATATCCACGCGGCGCTTTGCATATCCTGCAGGGCCCAGAAAAAGATAACCAGTGGCGCGGCGACGCCAAAATTCACAAAGTCTGCCAGCGAGTCCAGTTCAGCTCCCATTTCGCTGTCGCTGCCAAGCAGCCGGGCAAGCCGTCCGTCCAGAAAGTCCAGCACGCAGGCCGCCACGATGAGCTGCACCGCCAGCGTATAGTTGCCCTGCACTCCGAACCTGATGGCTGAGATACCTGCACAGATTGCCGCGATTGTCAGCATGTTTGGTATAAGCTGTACCAGCGCAAAATCGGATATCGTTTTGTCGGGGCTATCGTTCATTGATCTACCGGCTGCCAGCCTTCTGATCTTTGCAGGTTTGCAAGAACGGTTTCGCCCGCAACCATCGTCTGGCCAATGCTGACCCTCGGCACCACGCCAGGGGGGAGATACACATCCAAACGCGAACCGAAGCGTATCAAGCCAAACCGCTCACCGGTTTGCAACACATCGCCCGGTTTGACGAAGCAGACGATACGACGGGCGACCAGACCTGCGATCTGAACAATCGCCAGTTCTTGGCCTTCTGAAGTTCGGATACAGAGACTGTTGCGTTCATTATCGGCACTTGCCTTGTCCAGTGATGCATTGAAAAACTTGCCGGGGCGATAGGTCACCGCGGTGATCTGACCTGCAATCGGGATCCGGTTCACGTGGCAATTGAAAACGTTCATGAAGACACTGACGCGGATCAGAGCCTTGTCTTCCATCCCCAGTTCGGCCGGCGGCACCGCCTGCTCGATCAGCGATATGATACCATCGGCAGGGCTGACGATCACGTCCGGAGATGTCGGCGTTACACGTTCGGGGTCACGAAAAAAATAATAACACCAGATGGTCAGGCCAACGCCAACCCATCCAAGAACTGGTGTGAACAGGAATAGACCAGCGGTAACGGCGGCGAAGATCCCGACGAATTTCAATCCCTCCGGGTGCATCGGCTTGATGAATGTGCCAAGCATATTCATACGCGACATTTCCCAACTCTGAAGCGCGATCCAGTCATAAAGATACCAAGTTTGAACGCAAGCTCATTTCGGGAAGTGCTCCAAGACAGTGCGCTGGTCGATCCGCTTTTCGGGTACTCAGGTTGCGCTCCCGAGGCTCTGCAAGAGCAGCTATGTGATTTGGTAAACGAACGGCACCGACTTAGCTATCGCTACCTGCACATCCTGCGCACTTGGTGCGCATCGAAGTGAACTGCAAGAAGCTGTTGCGGTGTTCCCGCGAAGAACAGCTAACAGGCCGCAGAAGCATTCGACGCCAGCTTGCCTTGGGCACAATGTGACCGATTCTGGTACTGGAGGGCGTCAACCAAGGATTGTCACTGGGCTCGTCTTTGACGCTTTTGTACAGCGGCTTCCGGCATCACCCCATCCGCCGATAGCCGAAACGGCGGCGTTTGTGCCAATGGTCTTCATCTCCGTGCAGATCTCAAGATTGTCAGGCGGACGATCACGCCGAAAGGTTTTGCAATCGACCCCGACAAGACGGCAGGCCCGACGTTGCGAGATGTCATGCTCTCGCTTCGCCTTAAGCACTGACGCTCAAGGAGACCAAGGCGGAGGCTGATCGCGCGGCGCCAGATGGAACGGCGGCCACCGACCGGTCAAACCGCCGCCAGAGGCTGAGCCCGACGATGGCCTTCTAAAGAACGGCGCTCCTCGTCAAGAGGAGCGCCACGAACTCATTACCGTAAGGATGTAAGGGTGATGCTGGGTGAGCGCTTGGGCTCAACCTTCGTAAGCGGGCTGATTTTCAAGGTTTTCCTTGGTTGAATCGATTTATAATCGAACATCGCCCCCTTCGCGCGGGCGCAAAATCTTCAGTTCATCCATGGTGACGGCGATGCGGTGCTCACCCATGCCGAGAAAACCGCCGGCCCCCAGGATCACCGCTTTGACCTCGCCGTCACGGCTCAGAACCACGTCGTTCACCTCACCAAGGTCGTCCCAGGTCCGTTCCGCATTGTCCTGCACTGTGCTTTCAGCGTTCATCGCATCGTACTCGGTTTCCGCCGAATAGATCCCCGTGCCGATCAGTTCTGATGCATAGAGATCGCCCGCGTTTTGAGACTGATAGGTCGTCATCATCCCGGAATGGGCATCGGCAAGCGCGGAGGTGGCGAGCAGGACGCCAAGTCGGGTCGGGGCATGAAGTCTTCTCATGGAACAGGTCTCCTTTGAACTTGCCGCTGGGTCCGCCAACCGAGTGGCAACAGGCCGTGCGCCTTTTGGTTTGCGCAGGCAAAGACCCGGCTGCACAACGCACCTTCTCCTCCCCCTACCGTCGCCACCATGATCGCCGACCTCTTTGATCAGATCGATCTTATTGAAGAACCCGGGCCGGCAGATGTGCCGATCCTGTTATCCAGCAGTGAGATCAGCGCCTTTGAAGCACGACCCATGCGCTCGCTGTCGGATTTCGCCGAAACGCTTGGCCAGAAAGGCGTCGGAGTGGCCCTGCGCGAGAGCAGCACCAGCCTCATCGCGATCTGCGAGCAGTTGACGGCGATCATGCCGCAAAAGAACGAACTGAGATGGAACGAATTACGTGTGTTCACCGTTAAGCCCGGCATGGACAACAGGGTGGGTGGCCAATGCTCTTCCTCAGTCTTCAACCCAACCGAAAGGAGAAATCATGAATAATCTCAAAGACGTCTACATCGACCAGCTACAGGACCTATACAGCGCCAACAGCCAGTCGGCGGAAGTGACCGAGGCGCTCGCCGATGCCGCAACCGACGAAAACCTGCGCGTGCTGCTTCAGAAAGGCGTGTCGGGGATCCGCGACGGCATGGAGCAGGTTGCGGGGCTCATTCGGGGACATGACGCCGACCCTAACGGAGAACACTGCAAAGGGATGGAAGGCCTCGTGCGCGAGGCGCGGGCACATGCGCTGGAGGAAGACTTCGGTGACGACGCGGCCCGCGATGCGATGATCATCACCCAGTATCAGCGTATGGCACACTATGCGATAGCGGGTTACGGCTGCGTAGTTGCCTTTGCTGGCCGCCTCGATCTGAAGGAAGATATCGGCACCCTCCAGGACTGCCTTGACGCTTGCTACGACGGTGATCGGCAGATGACGGAGCTTGCAACGTCAGACATCAACGCGGCAGCGGCATAGCCCGCAGCCCGGCGGCTGCCCCGCCACAGGCCGCCGGGCGCCATACCGAAGAGCCCCGGTGGGGCTCGCGCACCAAGGCGCATGGTGGAAGACACTTGAAACCTGCACAGCGGCACCAATTGGGAGGAACGCCCTGGCGGATAGGGCGTTGAGGCTGGAGCCAAGCAGGAGCATAGCATTATGTCAGATCGTCCCTTTGCAATCATCGTTGGCGGCAGCGCCGGAGTTGGGCGCGCCATCGTCGATACTCTGCTGGGTCGCGGCTACAGCGTGGGCGTCGTGGCCCGCGGGCAGGAACGGTTGCAACAACTAGAGGCGATCGACCACATTACGACGGCTCCTGCGGACGCCGGCGACGCGGCTGCGCTGCGATCTGCCATAGAGAGCTTGATTGCGGGCGGAGGCACGCCGACCGTCTGGATCAATTGCGCGATGACCACCGCCTTTTCACCCTTCGACAAGATGTCACCGGA
The DNA here is from genome assembly GCF_947496515.1 of uncultured Roseobacter sp. Lineage (GTDB taxonomy): Bacteria > Pseudomonadota > Alphaproteobacteria > Rhodobacterales > Rhodobacteraceae > Roseobacter. The sequence goes on from NZ_CANMDB010000022.1 coordinate 19,719, forward strand.
GGAGTTCGACAAGATCGTGCGAACGACGTTTCTGGGGCAGGTCAATGGCACTCGGATCGCGCTGGAGATGATGAAGACGGGTCACATTGTGCACGTTGGCTCCGGTCTTGCCTACCGGCCTGTGCCCTTCCAATCGGCTTATTGCGCAGCCAAACATGCGATCAACGGTTTTGTCGGCGCGGTGCGCTCTGAAGTAATTCGGGACGGGCGCGACATTAACCTGTCGCTGGTCCAGCTACCGGCGATCAACACCCCGCAGTTCGATTGGGCGCGTAACAGGCTGTCGATGAAGCCACAGCCTGCCCCGCCCATTTTCTCGCCCTATCTGGCAGCCGACGGGGTAATGCAGGCCATCGACAAGCGACAGCGTGAGGTCTTCGTCGGCACATCCGTCTTCAGGCTGATTTTCAGTGATATGATCCTACCTGCCTTTCTGGACCGCAAACTGGCCGGCGCAGGGGTTGAGATGCAGAAATCCGACCGGCCGGAGCCGGGCGGGCGACCCGACAACCTCTTTGAACCAGTGGCCTATGACGCCAGCGCCAAAGGATCGTTTACGGATCGTGCCGAACGGCAAGGTGTCGTCATGGATGCAGATCTTGCACGCAAGGCGTTTTTCGGCGCGATCGTGGCCACGAGCTTTATTCTTGGGCTGATCCTGGGGTGAGCTTCCAGATAGCGACCGCACGGCCCAGAACGTCCCCCGTGCTGGGCTGGCTGGACATGAAGGGCGGGTCTGCCGCCGTCTGATAGGTTTGATCGCCGTAATTGATCACTATCTTCCACGTGGCTTCATTCGTCGCAATACGGCAAATCAGCACGTCACCGTCCTGCCGATGCTCCGTCACCGTCGCCTCGCCCCACCCATTTTCGCGACGCGCCGCCAATGCGGACCGGTAAAACCCCAAGGTACTCTGCTCGGATTGTGCGCTGACACAGCGATCCCGCGACCAGCGCATCGGAAGCCAGGGTGTGCCGTCGGTAAAGCCAAACTGCGGCGCATCGGACCACGGAAGAGGGACGCGTGCGCCTTCCCGGCCGGGGCCGTCGGGCCAGAATATCAGATCGAAGGGATCAGTCGTCTCGTCCTGCGACAGGGTTGCCTGGGGAAGGCCCAGCTCTTCGCCCTGGTAGATGAGCCACGGCCCAGGCAGCACCGCCATCATCAGGGTAAAAAAGCGTGCGTCCCGATCCGATCCGTCGCCGCGGGCAGAGATATGCCGGGGTTGGTCGTGGCTTGATAGCCATTTCACGTGGCGGCTCAGGTCCTCGATGGTCTCAAAGAGGTGCTCCAGCATATCCGGATCCGCGCCACTCTCGGGCATATCGACGGTATAACACCCGTTTAGACGCCCCGGTTCGGTGAAATCCAGTGTCAGCCGCAGGGAATTGTTGCCCGAATTGTTTTCGCCGATCAGGTAGGCGTCGTCTCTGGCCCAGGCGCGGAGTTTCTCCGCGTATTTCGCGCCGTCGCCGGGCAACATATCATAGACGTGATCCTGATAACTATAGGGCACGAAATTGGCCCCAAAGACCCTATCCTGCACATCCTTCGACGCTGGAGGATTGTCCTTCATGCTTTCGTCGAAGAGATACGAGGTCACGGCATCAAAGCGAAAGCCGTCCACGCCTTTGTCGCGCCAGAACTGTATTTCCTGCCGGTGCATTTCCTGCACCTTATCGTTCCGCAGATCGAGAGAAGGTTGGCAAGAAAGAAACTGGTGAAAATAGTACTGCCGCCGCTTGTGATGCCATGTCCAGCCAGACGGGCCGAAGAGGGAGAGCCAATTGTTCGGAGGCGTGCCGTCTTCCTTGGGGTCGCGCCAGACGTAACACTCGGCTGCGACCTCATCACCGTTGATCGACGCCTGAAACAGCGGATGTCGGTCGCTGGTGTGATTGAGCACCTGATCGATCATGACCAAAAGTCCACACCGCTTGGCGGCTGCGACCAGATCATCGAAATCGGACATGGTGCCGAACCGAGGCTCCACTGCCATGTGATCGACGATGTCATATCCGCCGTCGATCATCGGCGACACAAAAAACGGGCAGAGCCATATCGCGTCGACACCTAGGTCGGCGATATAGCTCATGCGGTCCGTGATGCCCCGCAGATCCCCCTCGCCCGATCCAGTGCTATCCTGGAACGAGCGGGGGTAGATCTGGTAGATGACGGGGTTGTCAGGCCATGTCCTGTCAGCCCCCAACGATCATGCCACCATTGGGGTGCAGGGTCTGACCGTTGAAGTAGTTGCCGTCGGAGGACGCGAGAAAGAGATAGCTGGTCGCGACCTCCCACGGCTGCCCCGCGCGGCCCATTGGCACGGCGCTGCCGAAATCTTCTACCTGTTCGGCGGGCATCGTGCCGGGGATGAAGGGGGTCCAGATGGGGCCGGGCGCGACGGTGTTCACGCGAATGCCCTTATCGGCGAGGTTCTCCGCCAGCGAGCGGGAAAATGCCAAGCTGGCCCCGCGGGTGGTTGAGTAGCTGATAAGAGACCCCATACCGGCAAATGCATTGACCGATGACGTGTTGATGATGCTGTCCCCTCCGCTCAGATGCGGCAGCGCCGCCTGGGTGCAAAAGAAATAGGACATCACATTGCTGTCGAAGGTCCGGCGCAGCCGCTCCTCGCTCAATTCGGTAAGATCCTGATCCAGCCACTGCATCGCCGCATTGTTGATGAGAATGTTCAGCCCACCGAATGTGTCGACCGTCTTTGTTACCGCAGTAGTGGCATGTTCCTTGTCGGCCAGATCGCCGCAAATGAGCAGCGCCTCAGATCCTTCGGCCTCCACCAACTCTTTGGTCGTCTCCGCATCCTGATCTTCATCGTAGTAGGCAATGGCAACCTTGGCGCCTTCGCGCGCGAACAGCACCGCGATGGCTCGCCCGATGCCGCTGTCGCCGCCGGTGATCAGGGCAACCTTATCCTTGAGCTTCCCAACACCCGGATGGCGGGGCATGTAATCGGGCGCCGGGTCCATCGGGTGCTCCTCAGCAGGCATGCTGTTTTGCGACTGCGGGGGAATTTTGACGTGCTCGTTCATGGCAATGTCCTTTTTTGCTCGTTTCCGATTGGCATGAGCACAGAACCTACGAGCGCGTCATTTCGTTCCCGACACTATATTGATCACGCGTCGCGCAGAAGCGTAACTACAGCGCGCGCTCTGGCGTTCGCCGAGAACAGGAGAATTTATGACCCACAAAATTACCTTGCTCGACCGTGTGCAGCTCACCCACGATACGCATCACTACGTTTTCACAAAGCCCGACGGCTATGCCTTCAAACCCGGTCAGGCGACGGACCTTGCCATTGACCGGGACGGCTGGCGAGATGAGCAACGTCCCTTCACCTTTACCAGTGCGCCAGAGGCCGCGGCGCTCAGCTTTGTAATCAAAAGCTACTCCGACCACGATGGCGTGACGAAGGCGTTATCCGATCTCGCACCGGGACAAACTGTTTTGATCGGTGACGCCTGGGGCGCTATCGACGACAAGGGCCCCGGTGTATTTATCGCGGGTGGCGCGGGCATCACGCCCTTCCTTGGCATTCTGAAGGATCGGGCGCGTGAGGCGAAGCTGGATGGCTCTCACCTCATCTTCGCCAACGAGGCACCAGAGGACATCATTCTTCAACCTTTCTGGGAAGGCCGACCCGATCTCAAAACCACCTTTGTCGTCGGAAAGAACGCGGGGCCCGCTCACCGTGAGGGGCAGATCGATGCGGCGCTTCTCGATGATGTGGTCGATGATTGGGAAGGGCGATTTTATCTCTGCGGTCCGCCCAAGATGGAGGAAAGCGTGGCCGAGCTTCTCGCTGCCCGCGGCGTAAGTGGCGGCCGTCTGATCCGCGAGGAATAGATCGGCTGCGGGCGAGGGTCGTTGGGGAGTGGGCAAAACTTGGGGGTCTTATACGGCGATCCCTTGATTTGAGACTGACAGATGCCCATCGAGAACAGCAGCTCTGGTGACGGTCACATTGTGGGCGCCGCTTGGTGACCATCTCATGCGCTTTCGCTTTCCCATCCGCGCGTTTCCGATGTCGTCGATGCAACCTTCGGCACGGGACGTCGAGATTGGCAGACTGCTGCGGTATCGCTCGCCATAATTGACCAACGAACCCATGTTGTTGGTGAGATAACTGTGGAGATCACGGCATCGCGCCAGCGCCCTCTTCGCTTGATCTCGAACCGCGAAATCGTATTTTGCAAGTCTCGCGCAATCAATGATCAGCCATTGAAGGTGAGTGGCGGCGGCCTGAATTTTGCCGTGCCCAAAGATTCCACCTCAGTGTCTCGGCCGGAATGATAAAAATCGCCATTGTTCCCGGGAAGTCTTTCCTTTGAACGAGGCCCTTGTTGGCGTTCGCCACATGCTGAACTCGCATCGAGATGTGCCACCAATCGAGGATGTGTCTTACCTTTCCTTTGGCGATTATATACTTGACAAACCCACGGGTATTTCCTATCTCTAATTCATAGAGTTAAAGGAAAATACCATGTCTG
>NZ_CANMDB010000023.1 GCF_947496515.1 uncultured Roseobacter sp.
GCCTTTGTCGAGGTGCATGTGGCGACCTCCATCGAGGAATGCGAGCGCCGCGACCGCAAGGGGCTCTACAAGCTGGCACGCGAGGGCAAGATCAAGGAATTCACCGGCATCTCCGACCCCTACGACGTGCCCCAAAACCCCGAACTCCAGGTCGAGACCGAAAACGTCGACGTCGACAGCTGCGCACACCAGGTGTTGCTGAAGCTCGAAAGCATGGGGCTCATCAGCGGGTGAGGCGCACGGCAAGCAATCAGGCGGGGGACCGGCACCCGCACTGCGACCCCGGGATCCAAGGTCCCGGGGTTTTTTGCTTTGTTCGCCGCCATGTTCGCTTGGGAGTGCAGAGAGCTTTTTGTAAGTACAGATCAAGATCGATTTAGTTGACGTCCTGCTGACTCTGGATCAGGTCGCCCCAAGATGGCCTCCACCGGTCACGTGCGTTGTTTTCCTCTGACCGGGACAAGACCGCCTGTTGGTGCGGCGCCCCGAGCACCACCTCTGTCTCCGCTTCGAAAACCCGGCTCACACCTTGTAGTAGTCTCTATACCAGTCAACGAAGCGACCGATCCCGATAGACAGCGGCGTGATCTGGCGCGGACCCAAAAGCGTGTTCAGCAGGCTGGCGTCAGCCCATGTGCCCGGCACGTCACCGGGCTGCATCGGCATGTAGTTCTTTTGGGCTTCCCGTCCGCAGGCGGTTTCAATCGTGGCAATGTAATCCATCAGCTTCACCGGTGCACCATTGCCGATGTTCACGATCCGGAACGGGGCCACGGGCGACAGGGTGTCCCCCTCAACCGGCGCATTCATGTCTGGCACGGCGTCCCCCAAAGCGACAATGGCAGCCACAAGATCATCCACATAGGTGAAATCCCGCATCATCTCGCCCCGGTTATAGACATCGATGGGCGCCCCGCTGAGGATCGCGCGGGTGAATTTGAAATGCGCCATATCCGGCCGTCCCCACGGCCCGTAAACCGTGAAAAACCGGAACATGGTGGTGGGCAGCCCGTAGAGATGTGCATAGGAATGCGCCATCGCCTCTGTCGCCTTTTTGGTGGCGGCGTAGAAGGACATCTGCGTGTCCACCTTATGGCTTTCGTGATACGGCATCTCGGTATTGGCACCGTAGACCGACGAGGTGGAGGCGAGCAGCATATGCGCGGGCGGATGAGCGCGCGCGGCCTCCAGAAGTTCCGCCGTACCCACCAGATTTGCTTGCACGTAGGAGGCCGGTGCCTCGATGGAATAGCGCACACCGGCCTGAGCGGCGAGATGGATGACCAGTTTGGGCTTATGGCGGGCAAAGATGTCCTTTAGCGCGCCGGGTGTCTCCAGCCGTTCGTGGATGGCGGTGAAGCTGCCGTGATCCGCCAGCATCTTGTGACGCTGCTCTTTCAGGCTCACGTCATAGTAGTCCGTCAGCGCATCAAGGCCCACGACCCGCCACCCTGCAGTGAGAAGGGCGAGGCTGGTGAAATAACCGATGAACCCGGCGGAGCCGGTGACAAATGCGGTGCGGTGCATGCGGATCTAATGGCGGAAAAAGGTCGCTGGCGGAAGCGGCAATTCAACCGATAGTAAAAAAGGCCCTACCGCAACGACGGCGCCTCGCTGCAAATCGGCTGGTCCGGAAACGCTGACAGCACAGCTCCGGGCAGGGAGACGCCCGTTTCGGCGGTTGGTGGATTTGCTCGATGGGAAAGCGACACCTGCGTCGCTGGTGACCCAGACCGCCAGCCCTGTCGGAGGCTGGCCACTGACATCGTTTGCCTGCGGTTGTTTCCCGAAGGCTCGGGTTACGCCAGCTCTTGCGCCACAGCCTTCAGGGTATCGCGCACCAGCGTCTGTGCACGCTCCGGCGTGTCTGCTTCGGCGTAGCAGCGAAACTCCGGGGCATTGCCGGACGGACGCAGATGGATAACGGTGCCATCAGCAAAGCTGGTGCGCAGACCATCAGTCAGATCAACCCCGGATTCGGGCGGGTGCATGCCGAAAAAGCCATCACGGGCCTCGGCCCCGGCGCTGAGGCGTTGAACGAAGGCGGCGGCACGCTCACTGGCAATGCCCGCGATCCTGTCCGCGGCGGTAAAGCGCCGCGGCAACGCGCTGACCAAGCCCGCCACGTCCAAGCCAGCCGCACGCGCGGCGGCCAGTGGTGCGATGATCGGCAACAGGCAATCGCGCGTCATCAAAGGCGCAATCGGACCCCGGGGCCCTTGGGCGGTAAATCCCAGCAGGAACCCTCCGTTTGCTTCGTAGCCTGCGACACGGGTGCCCGCCCGTTCCTCCATCGCGGCGATCACAAAAGGGGAGCCGACACGTGTGCGGCGCACCTCGGTGAAATCACCCATCGCGTCCACCAAGGTGTTCGACGAGACCGGCGTGCAAATCACCTCAGCCTTGAGGTAGCGCGCAGTCAACGGCCCCAGAACGTCGCCGGGCACCATCTGGCCATCGGCATCGGTCAGCATGGGGCGGTCGGCATCGCCGTCGGTGGACACCAGCGCGTCAAGCCCGTGGTCACCACACCAGCGGGCAAATCGCGCGCGCGTTTCGGGATCGACCGCTTCCGTATCCACGGGAATGAAACTGTCTGATCGGGCAAGCCGCACCACCCGCGCGCCCAAGCCCTCAAGCACCTCTGCCAGCACATCGCGCGCGGCTGAGCTGTGCTCGTACACACCGATGCGCAGCCCGGTCAGCGCGTCCGGCCCGAACGCCTCCAGATAGCGCGCGGCGTAGGCCTTGAGGGCGTCCGCGGTCTGGCGGCGTGTCCCGGAGGTTGCCGCTTCTTTGAACGCGCGCCCGCAGGCCTCAAGGATCGCGGTTTCATCGGCCTTTCCGATTTCACCCTTGGGCGTGTAGAACTTCAGCCCGTTTCGATCTGCCGGAATATGGCTGCCGGTGACGATGATGGCGGCCTGACCCGCCGCCGCCGCGGCCAGCGCGAGGGCAGGCGTCGGCAGGACACCGTGATCCACCGCCGCGTGGCCTGCCTCCGTAATGGCGCTGATCACAGCATCTGCCAGCGCCGGAGAAGACGCCCGCAGGTCGCGCCCCACATGCACCGTACCATCATGAGGACATACCGCGAGAAAGGCCCGAGTATAGGTTCTGATCAGTTCAGGCGTCAGCTCAACGACAAGCCCCCGCAGACCGCTGGTACCGAATTTGGGGGCCATGTCTTCACTCTCGATCTTCATTGGTTTCCTGTGCACACAATCCCGTTAAGTGCGCATTGGCACAAGTTGTGTCGCCTTATACGGTCTTGTTGGGTTGCAAAACATGTGAAAAAGTCAGACTGTCGCAACCTAGTTTGGCTTATATCTGTGGCGCAATGTCATGGACAATACTCATTCCACCGTTAACGTTTCATCACGATTTATAATGCGTTAGTGACTAATTGGGGTGCAGCGAGTAACGGTTTAACGTCTGATGGGTTACCCTGGGTCATGTCCACGTGTTTATGGAACGCTTGAGATCATCCACTTCGTCCAGCGATGTTGCCCTCAAGATTTATGGAGAGCGCAACACCGGGACCAATTACCTCACGGCGCTGATGGATCAGAACCTGTGCGCGGAGGTCTTGCCCGGTCATGTCGATGGCAAGGATTTGCGGACGCAGCTGACCCGCCGCTTGCATCGCGCTCTGCCCGGTCTGGCCCGCGGTCTGCACGAGGCGGCGCGCGACAGGTATTTTGAGGCGACCTTTGCGCGCAACCTGGGCTGGAAGCACATGAACCCCGATGTGGCCCGAATCGGTGCGGATGCGCTGTCGTCGGTGCGTTTCCTTATGGTCGTCAAAAACCCCTATTCGTGGCTTTTGTCGCTTTTTCAGCGCCCCTATCACGTCGGGGGCAAGGACACGCGGTTCGAAGAGTTTCTGGAACGACATCTGGGCGTAATGGAGCAGCGGGAGAATATCGGGCGTGATCCGCTGTCACCGGTAGAGGTCTGGAACCGCAAGATGCGCGGCTATCAGGTGCTGAAAGCAGCGGCCAAACATGCCATGATCGTGCGGTACGAGGATTTTCTGGAGGATGAGGCAGCCGCGCTCGAACGGGTGGCGACGCAACTTGGCATCACCCTACGCGGCACTCACATCCCCATAACAGGTGGGGTAAAACACGCCGATGGCGAACTGTCGCACAAGGATTACGCGACCTATTACCTTCAGGAAAAGTGGCGCGACAGGCTGTCCAAATCCGCGCTGGAGCGCATCAACGCCGAGCTTGATCCCGATCTGGTCACGCGGCTTGGCTACCAGATGATTTCCCCGGACCAGCCACCATACCCCACGGCATAGATGCTACGCTAGGACGCTAGGCGCGATCTGCACACCCGCAGATTGTGGTTTGTTGTGGCGCCTCTTCCGGTTAAGCTGTCTTCATTATTTGTTAACTTTTGTAATGAGGGGAGAGTTTATGTCTTTCTTTAGGCATTTTTTGGTGTCGTTGGTCATGGCCACAGGGCTTGCGGCGTCCGCAGGGGCCACCACGCTCAGCTATTCAGCCGACAGCATTGTCGAGTTCGACAGTTACTATAACTTGCCGAGCTTTCTGTCCGAACTCCCGGACGGGCCGGGACGCGCAGAGCGCGCCACGTTGCAGATCACCTTCGGTGAGACGCTGACGGCGGGCGGCATTTACACGGTTGGCCGGTCGAGAACGTCGCCCAGCCATCAGTTGATCAACGACTTTGCCCTGTCCATAGATACCGAGGCCGGCAGCTATGCCTTGGGCCAGGCTTACCGCGATGGTTTCGAACTGACGCTGGAAACCGGCGCGGATGGGCAGCTGGACCGCTGGGAGATTTCCTGGACCTACCGCAGCGGTGCCGACTCCTTTGAACTCTCGGCGAGCATGTCTGGCGATCAGGTGTCCTGGCTGTGGGAGTACATGCGGCTTCCCGGTGATACGGACGCTTGGGGGGAGCCGCTCGTCTTTGAACAACGTATGAAACGGCAATTTGCACCGGGCCAGATGATCTTGTCGGTACCACCCGTCACCGGCCAGCCCGATCTGTCAGCGGTGCCGCTTCCCGCAGGCGCTGTCTTGCTGCTCAGCGGTCTGCTGGTCCTTCTCAGGCTTCAGGGCCGCCGCCGCCCCGTGGTCTGAAAAGCCTGTCTGAGGGTCTTCTTCTGTGGCGCTCGGGCGACAGTCCTGTGGTAATTTCTACCCACAGGCGACACCGAAGGGCTTTTGCAGTGGCTTTGAGGCGCGAAACTATTGTACCCGCTACACGATGGGCACACACGCGCCCGGCTGCCGACATCTCGGATCGAGGACAGAATAATGGGACAAGTACTGAAAAGTGTCGCAATGGCTCTGCTTCTGGCATTCTGGGCCGGTTTGGCGCTGGCGCAGGCAGAATATCGGGTGCAGAGCGGTGATACGCTCACCATCGAAGTGCTCGAGGACAGCTCGCTCAACCGTGCAGTTCAGGTTTTGCCAGACGGGCGTTTCAATTTCCCATTTGCCGGATCCCTCCGCGCGGCCGGGTTGACGGCCGGGCAGATCGAGAACGCCATCACCACAGGTATTCAGTCGAACTTTGCGAACCCGCCCACCGTCTTTGTGGGCGTAAGGCCCCGGATCGAGCCGATTGCGCCCGCGACAGGCTCGGCATTCGACGGACCCAGCATCGACATCTATTTCGTTGGTGAAGTGAACAGGCCCGGCCTGGTCGAAGTCAAACAAGGGACAACACTACTGCAGGCAGTGGCCGTCAGCGGCGGTGTCTCGAGGTTTGCAGCAACCAAGCGGATCCAACTGCGGCGCACAGATGCCGCGGGCGTACAACGTGTAACCATCCTTAATTATAAAGCTCTGGCAAACGGGGCTGTGGCAAACGATATCGAGCTGAAGGACGGAGATGTTATCCTGGTACCAGAACGGCGCCTGTTCGAATAAACGGCCCGGACATCGGCGCAGGCTCACGAGGGCGCACCGGGGTACCGGAGCGCTCCTCATTCTGTGCACCGTCGGTGTCGTGGTGCGGGCGCAGGAAACAGGACCGCCCGGCCTCGCCGCAGGCTTTGATGTCACACAGCGGCTGGAATACAGCGACAACCCGGACCTGAGAGCCGATGGCGACCCGGATTTCTTTGGGCGTACGGTATTGGACTTCACCCTCGACAGTGTCCGAACCGTAGACCGCCTGACATTCAATCTCGGCACCGACATCGAGGAGGGCCGTGAGGATCAGTCGAGCCTTGATCCGACCAATGCCAGGGTCGGGCTGAACTACGACAGGGATACCCGCAACGCACGGATCGGCGTGGACTTCCGGTATCGCGAGTCCGATACGGGTACTTCCAGCATTGATGATGACTTTGACCAGGACGGCGATGTTATCAATCAAGACAGCGGCACGCGGGAGAACTACACCTTCGGGCTCGAAGGCGCGGTCGGACGCGAGGCGCCTATCGGCGCCAGTTTTAACTGGACCTATAACGAGCTTACCTTCAGCGGCACGAACAACCCCAACCTGACCGATCAGAGTACGAACAGTTTTTCCGGCCAGGTCGATTTTCGCATCACCCCCCGCGTCACGGCCAATCTGACGGGCCGGTACATCGACTTCGATACCGGAGGGAACGGGGTGGATCGTGAGACAACCGGGCTGGGTGCCGGAGTTGTACTGGATATCTCTCCGGTTTTGACCGCCGATCTGTCCCTGGGCTACGATCGGATCGAGCGGTCGGGCACTCAAAGCGGCACGGATGAGGGCCTTAACGTCGATGTCGGTCTGCTGCGGACCCTGCAAAACGGCTCTCTGGGTCTGAATTTTGCATCGGATGTGTCCAGCAATGATGACGGGCGCCGCTCTTCCCTGAATGTCAGCCGCGAACTGGAACTTCCCCGCGGCTTTCTGGCCTTGACGGTTGGCGTCACAGGTGCCGGTGTCGTGGGCACCGATCCGCTGGTTGATGTCGACTACCGGTACGAATTGCCCCGGGCGGTGTTGAGCTTTGGCCTGTCGCAGAGCGTCGTTACCGACACCGACAACGATGAAGACATCAACACGACCCTGAGGGCGAACTACGATCAGGAGATAAACAGCGTCTCCAGTATCGGGCTGGGCCTCTCCTTCTTTAACCGAAATGAGCTGCAGGAAGATGGCAATGACGGCCAGCGTCTTGATATTGATCTGACCTACAGGCACGATCTGACGCGTGACTGGGGGCTCGTTGGTGGTTTTTCTCATTCCCTCTCGACGCAGGACAACGCCGAAGACCGGCGTTCCAATACGGTTTTCGTCGGCCTCCAGAGAAGCTTTGACTGGCGACCTTGAGCCGCAGTTTCGCCATGCGGACCGGGGCTAGTTGAGCGATATGGAGCCAGCCGATAGCCCTTCTGTGAAGACACCCCCCAAAGCGGACAGCAAAGACCGTTCCAGAGGCTGGATATTGTTCGTGCTGATCGCAGTCTGCAGCCTGACCGAACTGCTTTTGCAACTGACGGATCACGGGATCATCGGCCCCACGCGCCTGCGGGGCCTTGTCTACCATTATGGCGCCTTCTGGCCGGGCCTGCTTGGCGGCTGGGCACCGAATTACACCCTGCAACCTTGGACAATGTTCCTCAGCTACGGGCTTTTGCACGGGGGCATCGCCCACCTGTTGGTCAATATGCTGACACTCTGGTCGCTGGGGCGTGGTGTGATCAGCCGCGTCGGGGCGCGCGGCTTTGGGCTGATCTACGTCGGGGCCTTGATTGGCGGCGCGGGGGCCTTTGCTGCACTGGCGCAGCCGTTTCCACCGATGGTCGGGGCCTCGGGCGCACTGTTCGGCTTGGCCGGGGCGCTGCTGGCGTGGAATTACGTGGATCGCTACACCCATCGTCAGGGGCTCTGGCCCGTCGCCAACGCGGCTTTCTGGCTGGTGATCCTCAATCTGGTGCTCTGGTGGGCGATGAGCGGACAACTGGCGTGGGAGACACATCTCGGCGGGTTCATCGCGGGATGGGTGATGGCGTTGCTGGTGGATCCGCGCCCTCTCGAAGAGGACGAGGGCACCCAACCTTAAACCTGAGACACCCAACGTTCATGCTGAAGCACCGGCCCAAAGGGTGGCGCAATCGCGCGACCCGTTTTGCCAGAGGCAAACCTCCGGTTTGAAGGCGGCGGAAGGGTGCTGTGCAACAGTGCCTGTTGTGCGGGTGCTCTGAGCGAAGCGGGTTGTCTCAGGTTTAAGGTTGGGTGCTTTAACGCAAGCTTTCCCGGATCGGGACGTAGAGACCGATATCAGGACGCCTTTCGCCCCTTGTTCGAGACAGGAAAGGGAGCGTCAGGGACCGGTTTATCCAGAAAATTGCACAGCGGCCCCCAGCCTTGGTTCTGGGTCAGGTCATAGAGCATGAAATCTGACCGTCCGCCGTGCAGCGCCATCACCTCTTCGTCGTGCTTCATGTACGCTGCGCGGTAGCTGGGTTCATCGTAGACATGGCTGCCGTAGAACGCATCGCATAGCGTGTTGAGATAGACCTGATCCTGTTCAATCCGCTTCTCGCCAAGCTCCACGGTGAAATGCCGACGGCAACTGTCGAGCCATGGCTCGATCGGGCGGCGGGTATAGATGAAACGCGCATTGGGAAAGGTGTCGCGCAGTTCCGCATGCAGCACCGACACCGTCAGATCGGTGAGCGCGTTATACTTGTAGACCCACCAGGGCCAGCGGCTATGGATCTGCCCTTGCGCGTCCACATGGGTGATGGGCGGCAGGTGACAGGCGTCATACCCGAGGATCTCCAGCGCGTCGTTGAGCGATGTGGTTCCAGTCTTGCTCAGCCCGATACCGAAGACAAAGGCCCGGTTGCGCGGCACATGGCCGAGCATGTCATAGAGGATCTTGTCACGGAAACGGGAGAGGGCGGAGGGTTTCATGCAGATCAATCGCTTGCGGTGCCGGTCCTCACCGCTCTACCGCAGTTTCCTCTTCAATCCTATAACGTTTTCCGGCGCGATCCGCTCAGACGCTCGCGATACGGGAAGGCTAGGGAAGACGTCAGAGGGCAGTATGGTCTGTCCTCAAACCACGATGCTGCTGGCACCGGCCCATCTGTGAAAGGAGGGCCTTCATGCGATGAGGAAGGAATGGCGGCAGTGAGCCCTTTCCCTTAAAAAAGCCTTTGATGTCGGCGCGCTGGTTTGAGCTATCACTTTGATTTCATTCAGATGTCGAATGCCGGGACGCTGCCTCAAGCTGGGGCTGGCGGCATTGGCTTGAACTTTGGTGGTTTTGGGCGTTTGCGGCGAGGAGGAATGCGTCATTTGCGCCGCATGGACCTCGTGATCCGATGCGTCCCAGGCCACGGATGCGTTTGGAGATGGGCGAAGCTCATTTTGATCTTCTTCCGCCGCGCCTGCGCTTTTGGGTCAAACTCCGAGGCGCTGCGTTTGCGTGTGAAATCTGTGACGATCTCATAGTTCTCGCGATGAATGGCACGTGCCTCAGAGTTCGGGCAACATTTAGCCTTCGGCTCGCATCCCGTTCAATCGGATGTCAACGCCCGATACCTTTGGGCGCGCCAATTCGGGGCATCACGCTTTGGATCCGAGTACGTGCGCCAAATGTGCCACATCTCTTTGCCGCCCCGGGGAAGAAGTAGCGGTCGTTCTTATCACCCCATGTGAAGTCGGACTGCGCGAAGGTTTCATCAGTCCTGTCACCGTTGTCGTAGACGGGGATGAAGCGGAGGATTTGGCGCTTCAGACCCAGCCAAACCAGATCATCGGACGGTCCGTATGCTGTGTCAGCAGCAATGTACTTGGGCTTCACGCCAAAACGCTCTTCGGTCTGGTCGAGCATTTTAAGCATAGTGCCAGCTTCGACCGTCTTGTTAGAACGGCTGGCAACCACATCCACGATGCTGCCGTGTCCCGTATCGATCAGATAGTTCTGGGAATAGGCAAAGAGAGCGGAGCCTTTGCGCACTGACGTCCAGTGGCTGGCAGGGTCCGCATGTGCCGGGAACTTGGGCTTGGCGATTGTCCTAGCCCCAAAAAGCCTCATCATCCAGCGCATCGAGATACTGCGACCCGCTTGGGGTGCATCGTTCGGATCATTCTTGCGTGCCGCCCGATCTTCGGAAGTGCTCAAGCTCTGCTTCTGAACACCAGCGCTGATTAAACCGGCGTCGACCACAAAGCCAAGGCCATCAACCAGGCCGTCCTTTATGTAAAGAGCAACCGTCGTCTCGAACACAACATGTGCTAGATCGCTTTCGCAGAACCGGCCACGCATTGCCCGGAAGGCGATTTCCGAGCAATCTGCAGAGTGGGGCAGTTCTTCGAACAGCCAGAGTGATCCGGGGTACGATCCGTCAGATCGAGGCGGCAAAACCAGCGATGGGCGAGGTTCAGATCTACCGTCGCGCGGAGCGGCAGCGCGGACCGGAGGTCGAGGCAGTATTCAACCACTAGCATACCGATAGGCAGTTCGGCATTGATCGAGAGGCGGCCAGTGTGGCCGTCGAAATCCACCGGATGTGCGCGGACGCTGGTCAGATCAACGAACGCAACAGATGATCATGGGGGACGTGACCCTCAAGCGAAACCGCGTAGAATGAGGCCGCCTATAGCTGCGGAACAAGACGCCGAAACGGCGGGTCAAAGCCAGGCTGCGCCGCGACCGCACGGAGGCGACGCTCAGCAATGAAACCTGAGCCATGGGTTTTCTTCATGACCAGCTGGTGACCGGCAGAAAGAGGTAATGTAACAGCTCCTGCAAATCACTCGGATCGTTAACCGTCGACAGGGATGCAACGGCGCCCGCGATCAAGAGAGGGTATCTGTGCGCTGGCTGCCGTTTCGCGGCTTACGTCAGTCTTGCTGAGTAGAATGACACCCAACATCGCCTGCCGCTGACTGTGGGAAGATTTTGCGACAGAACCCCACTCGTTTGCCTGCAGCCCAGACCCTTACGCCTTCAAAGCACTTCGTTGTTTTCCTTTCGCGAAATCGCTCAGCCCGAATGCCAGCAAATCCGTACGGTTGGCAGCGTAAATCGAGGCTATCGCGGCCGAGATATTTGCGATTGCAGCCGCAGCCACGATTCCGGCATAGCCAAAAACAGTCACACCGATCCAAGCGAGTGGCAGGTAAATCAACATGATGCGTCCCAGGCTCAGGGACATCGACCATACCGCCTTGTCGCGCGCATTCATCGCTGCGTTCGCGATCACAAGAATGCCATAACCAAACAACGTAAGACCGACAACGCGCAGATACTGCGCGGCGTATTCCTGATCCTCCTCAGCCGAGGCAAGAAGTCCTGCGATCGGATTGGCAAAAAACAAGAGCAAGACACCGATGACCGCACCGTAGGCAAAGGCAAACCCAAAGGCCCACTTCGTTGTGTCTTTTACCCGGTCAAATTTCTCTGCTCCCCAGTTCTGACCTACCACCGGCCCAATCCCGGCAGAGACCGCCATCAGTGGTACCAGCAGGATGGATTGCACCCGTCCCGCGGCACCAAACCCTGCAACAGCAGCGTCACCCACTGTCGCGACCGCCGCGGTCACCAGCGCCATGCCAGCGGGATTGATCGCATTGGACATTGAGGCAGGCAAACCCACGCTCAGGATGGTGCCACAGCTTTGGAATGCTCCGCTCAGGACATTTCCGCAAACCCCCAACAATCCCCGCCGCCACGCCAACCAGACCGCAACGGTCATGGCAACGACCCTTCCGATCAGTGTCGACATGGCCGCGCCCGCGGTCGACATTTCTGGGATCGGCCCCCAGCCGAAGATCAGAATGGGGTTGAGCGCAATGCCGAAAAAGGCAGCCACAACCATGATAGCAGCCGAGGTTGCCCCTTCGCCGTGGGCGCGAAAAACGGCATTGGTGATCATCATTGTGACGAAAAACGGCAAGGACAGCGCCCAGAGCGGCATATAGGCTGCGACCTCATCAGCAACCTCGCCCTGCGCACCAAGTGCCGAGAACAAAAACGGAAAACCAAGCCATACGATGATCCCAACGACCAACGAGAGGCTTAGTCCCAGCCCAATGGCATGAAGGCCAAGCCGCCGCACGGCCTCCGCGTATTTTTGCGCACCGATGCCTTGGGATAGCGCAGCATTCGCACCTGCGCTCAGACCGATAGAAAGGGACGTCAGCGCGGTGATTACCGGATAGATGAACCCGACCGCCGCCAGCGCGGCACCGCTGACTTGCCCAAGAAAGTAAGCATCCGCCAGCCCCACCGCGATGACAGAAAAAATTCCAAAACTCATTGGCGCTGACGTTACTGTCAGTGCTTTCCACACCGGTCCTTTGGTCAAATCTCTTTTCTTACTGTCAGACATCATGGCTCCTGGACCGGCGCGAGACGCCTGTTTGTGGCGGTCTTAATGCCGCTTGAAAGGCAACCACCTGGTCTTTGGTTCGGTTCCGCGCTGAATGGATTAATCACGCGCTGTCGATACCCGCTATGATGCCGTGATGTGCGAGATCTGCTGGCCGAGCGAGGGATCATAGCTGTTGCAGTGACAATGTATCAATAGGTGCAGAAGTCTGGGCCCGAGATCCTTAAGCGAGCCTAACGTCAGCATCGGTCCTGGCGCGGCTTGCAATGGAACGTCGACGAAACGCACGTGAGAGTGAGCGGACGGTGGTACTACCTGTGGCCAGCAGTCGATCAGTGCGGCCAATGATTTTAGACTCACCGCCCGCAGAACCCCCATCGCATCAAGGATATTCATGCGCCAGCCAAGTGAGATGACACGGTGGTCTTACCCAATGACAATCGTCACAGACAAAGCGCACAGCCATCCAAAGCGCGGTTGACGCAAAAAACCTCTCAGCATCGAAGAGATGACAATGCTCCGATTGGTCACGACGGGGCCAGTTATGTTCGGCGCTTCAAGAGATGCCTGACCGCCGGGCGGGTTAAGCGGAGACACCCCCCCGCCGCACAAGATCTTCCAGCCGTCGACCGATACCTTACAAAAAGGTCAGTCCCAGCGTGATAATGGCGCCGCCGATCAGCAGATGGACGACGCAAAATCCCATGACGTCCTTTGCACGCAGCCCCGCGATCCCCAGCAAAGGAAGTGCCCAGAACGGCTGGATCATGTTTGTCCAGGCATCTCCCCACGCGACGGCCATCGCGGCACGCGCCGGGTCTACGCCGATTGCCTCAGCCGCTGGCAGCACGACGGGCGCTTGCACGGCCCATTGCCCGCCACCTGATGGCACGAAGAAGTTCACAAGACCGGCGGACAGAAATGCCCAGAAAGCGAATGTGGTCTCTGTAGCCACTGACACCATCGCTTCGGAGACCGAAGCGGCCAGGCCACTCTGAACCATAATGCCCATGATCCCCGCATAGAATGGAAACTGGATCACGATGCCGGCGCCGCCCTTGATCCCGTCGTCGAGGCTATTCAAAAGGCTGCGGGGCGAGCCATGCAGCAGAATCGCCAAGGTCAGGAACAGAAAGTTGACGACGTTGAGACTGATCCCGCCGCCACCAAAAAAATGCGCCACAAGCCAGACGGCACCCACGGCGCCGATGAGCCAATTGAGTACGGGCGACGTTTCAAGCCGTTCGGCCGGGCGGTCTGATGTGCTGTCGGACGTCTCCGTTTCATCGAGAAGGGCAGGATCAATCAGCACCTGATCCTTTGCCGATGGCAGCATCATCAGGTTGACCAACGGCACCGTGATGAACAAGGCGAGCACGATGATCAGGTTGAAGCTGGAGAAAATCGTCTGCGACGTGTCGATCACGCCGATCTGATCCACGAATGGGTGACCTTCGGTCGCGATAGAGAGCGGGACGGAGCCGGAGATTCCGCCGTGCCAGATCATGAACCCGGAATAGGCCGAAGCGATGAGCAGGCGGTAGTCCACCTTGACCACACGCGCGATCTCCTTGGCGAAGAGAGCGCCAACCACGAGGCCAAAGCCCCAGTTCAGCCAGCTTGCCGCCAATGAAACCACGCTGACGAGAACGATCGCACCCCCGGCGGTGGTGGCCCGCCCCGCGAGTTTGGCCAGCAAGCCGCGGACCAGCGGTGTCGATGCCATCATGTAACCCGCGACGAGAACGAAAAGCATCTGCATGGAGAATTGCAGCAAGGCCCAGAAACCGTCCCCCCACATCTGGGCGACTTCGAGAGGTCCGGTGCCTTGGGTGGTGACGGCTGCGACCATGACGATCAGGGTCAGTATCATGACCAGTACGAAGGGATCTGGTAGATAGCGTTCGACCACGCGGGTCAGAGGACGAGCAATAAAATTCAGCATGTCTTCTTTCTTTCCGTTTTATTTCCAAGCGCATGGCCCATGGCCGACCCGTTCGCAAAAGAGCGTACGCGATCACCGGAAAGGCAGCGCCGATGTTTGTTGTGTGATCATTTTAGCTAACGGCCTCTGACCCAACGTCAAGGCAAGCGAACCGCAGGTGCTCTCTCTGCGATCCGCACCGAGACGTAAATTTTGGTCGCATATCAGGGGTTTCCGGGTGCGAATGTCACACGGATCTCACCTTTCCAAAAACTGCCGCGCCTGGTCCTTGGTCTCGAAAATATGGGTGCGCGCCTCCGGAAAGACGGCACCGAGTTTCATTCGCATGAAGGCAGAGCCCGAGTATCGGGACACCTTGCCGTAGAACCGTTCGGTCATGTCCTCGACCATGTCCGCCCAGCGAAGCTCCAGCGCCTCGTCGATGCGAAACCCGTCGTAGTTGGCCAGCACATCGACCCGCCCACCGTGCCCGCTGCATCTTTTGGTCACAAGCGCACCCACGGCATCTATGTCGTTCTGGGTACGAATGCGCATCTTTTCGAAATTGAGAAACAGACGGTTCGTCGATGCGTCTAACGCGATGCGATCCGGCAGGTCGACGTGAAGCAGCTCGCTCCGCAAATCCATCTCCTCGGGGGTGAAGATCCGCTTGTCCATTTCGATGACCTCCTCGATAATCGGTCGCGTTGACATCTGACCCAGGATGTCCCGCTCCAGATCGACCCCAGGGGCAATTTCGATCAGCTTCAGCCCCCTCGCCGTGAGCTCAAAAACACAGCGCTCCGTTACATAGATCACCGGTTGTCCGAGCCGGGAGGCCCGCACGCCCGAGAAGGTGATCTGCTCCACCTCGCCGATGAACTTGGTTTGTGATCCTTCGCTGCGAATCTGCAAGGCGCCGTCTTCGATGGCCACATCGAGCCCCTTGGCCGTGAAAGTACCAGCGAAAACCACCGCCTGCGCGTTCTGCGAGATGTTGATGAAACCGCCCGCGCCAGCAAGCCGCGTGCCGAAACGCGAGACGTTCACGTTGCCATCCCCATCGGCCTGCGCGAGCCCCAGACAGGCCAGATCAAGACCGCCGCCATCGTAGAAATCAAACTGGCTATTCTGCGGGATCACCGCGTCGGTGTTGATGGCCGCACCGAAATCCAAACCAGAAGCCGGTTGACCGCCGATGATCCCGGGCTCGGCGGTCAGTGTCAGATGCTCCAGCAGACCCTCCTCCGCGGCGACCGCCGCGACCCCTTCCGGCATCCCGATACCGAGGTTGACAACCCCGTTAACGGGCAACTCGAAGGCGCAGCGGCGGGCAATCACCTTCCGTGCATCCAGCGCCATCGGAGCGCTCTCGCCGGAGGGGGCCCGCATCCGATTAGTGTAGCTTTGCTTGAACTGAGTGGCGTAGGTCTGCATGTGATTTTCAGGTTTCGCGACCACCACCGCATCGACGAGAATGCCCGGAATATGAACGTCGCGCGCTGGCAACGTCCGTGCCCGTGCGATCCGCTCCACCTGTACGATCACCACACCGCCAGAGTTTCGCACAGCCATGGCTTGGGCAAGGTTGTCGATGAGCAGCGCTTCACGTTCCATCGTGATGTTGCCCACCTCGTCAGCTGTCGTGCCGCGTAACAGGGCAACGGTCAACGGGCGGGCCGGATAAAACAGCACTTCGTCGCCGCCGAGGGTGTGCAGCTCCACCTGCGCTTGTGTTGAGATATCATTGATCGCCCCACCGCCGTTGCGCGGATCAACAAAGGTCTCCAGCCCGACCTTCGACAGGGTGCCGGGCTTGCCCGCCGCGATGTCGCGGTAAAGCTGGCTGATACAACCTTGCGGCAAGTTCCACCCTTCGATCTTTCCAGAAACCGCAAGCTCGGCAATCTTCGGGATCAAGCCCCAATGGCCACCGATCACGCGGTTCAATAGACCGTCGTGGCCCAGGTGATTGAGGCCTCGGGTCTTGCCATCGCCCTGGCCTGCGGCAAAAACGAGCGACAGATCCCGTGGGTGACCGGTCTCCAGAAATCGGGCCCCAATGGCCGACAGCAACTCGTCCGGCACACCGATCCCCACAAAGCCCGAGGTGGTGAGCGTATCGCCGTCCTTGATCAAAGCGGCTGCGTCAGCGGCAGAGACGCATTTGTCCGGCATGGGGATAGTCCGTTTCATTTCTTCTACTTCGTCTGCACATGGTCGCCCGACTTGACCGATAATGCAATCTACTCCGACCTTTCGGACATGATGCGCGCTTTCACGGGACTGAACGAATTCAGCGGTAGAGAGAGGTCGCGCCGAACGGCTGCTGAGAATAGACCGACAGACGCTTTGGCCAAGCCGGATAGGTCAAACGACCGTCACATTTGTCTTTGCCGTTGCCGACTGACCCCTGGCCGACGGCCGGTGCGCCGGGTTCAGATGTCGTTCTAGTCTGCGGGCTGCCGCCGCCGAGAAAAGTGAGGCTGGCGATGCACTTCAAGACCCAAAGAGCGTCTGGTTATTGCTTGCTGACACTGTCACTCAACGCGAACTGCTCGCGCGAGGTCGCGAGGCGTTCCGGTAGTGGCATGGGATGCGACCGCGGCATTTTTTGGTGAGCACATTTTGGGGCCGGGCATACGCAGTATGTTGCGCGACGGCGAAGAACTAGCCGATGAACTGCATCTCGCCGCTGTCGCCGGGTTGCTCGTGTTGGATGTGGCCGCGCGCGAAGGGCCGGATCATGTCGATCGCGCTCGGGGCGGCTTTGGCCGATCAAGAGGGTCCGTAGCCCTGATGAAGTCCGAGTAGCCTTTTCGTCGCGGCTGACGGCTTGGCCAAACGAGGGCATCTTGGCACCAACAGATCGCCTCAAGGACGTTGTTCAGCCCAAATCTGAAGGAATAGCCACAGAAAAACGCGGTCAGAACCAACTGCCGATAAGGACCCCAAAGGCCAGCGGCTTTCCTCACAGCCTCGCAGCGAACCGGACTTATGCAGTCGTCGCTATTGCTTGCGCAGCATTTCTTTGGAAGCGCGGCAAGTTCCTGTTGTAACGCAGCGGATGTCACCCAAGCTGTGATTTAACGCGGCAAGCATTGGTGATCCGAAACGTGATTTTCGCCGCAGCCGCGCCTTAAAATCAACGAGCGGCCTCAGTTGATGTTCGCCAATCGCGATCCAGCTACTGCTGGAGCCTGGCTAGCTGACCTTTACCCTTGGGAATACCCCTTTGCGGGCGGATGCTCGTACGTTGAAAAACTGTTCAGGATTGTCTCGATGTCAGACGCGTAAAGCAGCATCTCCCGGTGCTGCGCCGACAAAAACCCGCGTGACACCATCTGGTCCAGCATCGTGATGAGCGGATCGAAAAAGCCTGCCACATTGAGAAGCGCAATCGGCTTTCTGTGATATCCGATTTGGCCCCATGTCCATTGTTCAAAGAATTCCTCCATCGTGCCCGTTCCACCCGGAAGCACGACAAAGGCGTCCGCCATTGTGGCCATCTTCGCTTTCCTTTCGTGCATGTCGGACACGATGATCAGCTCTGTGAGGTTTGGATGCGCAATCTCTTTTTCTACCAGAGCTTTGGGCATCACGCCGAACACCTGACCTCCGTGGTTGAGGCAAGCATCTGCGACAGCGCCCATCAGTCCAACCTGTCCACCGCCATAGACAAGAGAGAGCTTTTGGTGCCCAAGGTGCGCGCCGACCAATCCAGCCTCAGAAGCGAAGTCATAACCGACACCCGAAGCAGACCCGCAAAACACGCCAACGGATTTGATCACATTACCCATCAGACCAATCCCGCCGACTTTGCAAAGGGATCCTGGGTGGAGTCCTTCTGCCACTGGTATTCGGTGCCCAAGGCCACTCTTTCTGCGGCAGCCATGCCATAAAGGTCCGCCACCACGGCAAGGGCCATATCCATTCCTGCGGACACACCGGAGGATGTGAAGTACTTCCCGTCTTCGACCCACCGCGCCGCTTTGATCCACTCTACGTTCGGTGCAAGAGGGATTGTGTCTTCAAAATCGAGTTTGTTCGTTGTCGCTTTGCGGCCATCGAGAAGCCCTGTCATGCCAAGCAACACCGTCCCGGTGCAGACGGCCATGACGCGTTCAGCGTTTTTAGATGCGTCCCTTATCCACTGCATGAGTGTTTCGTCCTTGGCCGCCTCCAGCGCCGTGTCTCCGCCTGGGATGAACAACAGGTCGTAATCGTTTTTCTCGAAGATGGTTTTATCGATAACGATGCGTTGACCGTGAACACTTGGCACCGGTTCACGCCCCATGGCGACTGTTATGACGTCGATCTCTTGTGCAGGGCTCCCCAGCATTTCTATTGGACCGAAGTAATCCAGCGTTTCAAAGCCTGGAAACACGAGCGCCGCCATTGTCCTCATCACAAGTCCTCCTTGTTGTTGAGTGTGGATAGCGCGGGTGCTTCATGGCATAAATGACAATATGCCACCTTTTTGTGCCAATCCGCCGAATGCATCGCCCGACCAGAAAACGGTCGTCTTCGTCGTTTATCCCGGGATCGTACTGCTCGATCTTGTTGGGCCCTTGCAGGTCTTCACGCACGCCTATCGAAACGGAGAAGACACACCGGCCTACCGGACGCACGTCGCGTCACTCGATGGCGGGTCGATCGCGACAAATACGATTGTTCAGATCAACAGCGTGCCGCTGAACAGGATCGTGCCCGACATGGAGAACCACGAACTGGACACTCTCATTGTTGTTGGTGGGAATGGTGCCGAGGTTGCCGCACGTGATGCCCGTCTCGTGCAAGAGGTCTCAAGCCTCTCAAAGCGGGCACGGCGCACATGCTCGGTCTGCTGCGGCGCGTTTGTGCTGGCGGCAGCCGGCCTGCTTGATGGTCGTCGTGCGGTGACACATTGGGAAGACTGCGCGCTTCTGGCGGACAGGTTTCCAAAGGTGAATGTTGAGGTTGATCCGATCTACATCAAGGACGGTTCGGTTTGGACATCAGCGGGGATCACTGCAGGTATCGATATGGCGCTCGCTGTTGTTCAAGAAGACCTTGGGAAGGGCCCTGCACTGCGGCTGGCCAGATCGCTCGTAACACCAATGATCCGGTCCGCCGGGCAGTCACAGTTCAGCGCCGATCTGGCCCGGCAGACCCAAGACGCAAAGGGAGAGTTCGCCGAGCTGCACGAGTGGCTGCGCGAGAACATGACACGCCAGATCAATGTCCCAGATATGGCGGAGCGCTGTGCGATGAGCGCGAGGAGCTTTTCTCGTCGGTACACAGCCAGCGTTGGTCTATCTCCCGCACGATCATTGGAGCGAATGCGGGTAGATGCCGCGCGAAATCTGCTCGTTGAGAGCAACCGCAATATGAAAGCCGTAGCGGAAACCTGCGGCTTTCGGGATCAGGAGAAGATGCGCCGGGCATTCCATCGGCATCTACACACGTCACCATCGAAGTATCAGGCATTATTCAGCGAAAACTGAGGTGCCTGCTCAGCGGAGCATCGGTGAAAATGGGCTCAGAATGAGCCAGCGCTGCAGTGGGAGCGGACAACCGCTCTCAGATGGCTAACGGCAAGACCCTCCGCCAAGCTAGTTCAGATGTTGATCCGGTCTGCGATGCTCAATGCGTTTTCAAGTTCGGCGCCTAGGTACCGAACGGTACTTTCGACCTTAGTGTCACCGAGCAGCAGTTGAATTGCGCTGACGTCGCCCGTCCGCCGGTGGTCTCCGCCGCCTTTGACCACTGATGCGAATGGGCGCCGTAGGGCGGCTCAGAGACTATGGTGTTGAAAAAATCGGCTAGAGAGCTGCATGATCTCAATGGGATAGGCGAAGTGCATGTCGACCCTCTTTCGTCGCCGGCGCGCATAAGTGTAGGCGTCTGTTCTGGCAATCTGGCGTGCCTTATCTCGCGCCGCTTCGTTTAGACTTGGTGTGAGCATCGGCGAAGACTACTGGCCGTTTTGACGCACCGGTCCATTGACTGGCCCGCTCTGAGAACGACGTTCACTTTGGTGCCACGTCGCTGGCTGCACCAAATGCGGCATCATCCAGGGTCTCAGGATATTCGCGCACAGCCCTCGGCCCGACCGCCGGATCTATCTGCGCCGTTTCCCAATCTGCCTTTGGCGCTGAGTATTGCTTGTTCCCATCGGCCTGAATGATGCTGGCATCCGTCGCAAAAGTCTCGCCACAAACCAATCCCTCCGCCATGCAGCATGCCACGACCGTCTCGAATAAATGCCGAAACAGACCACAGTCACGGAAACGTCCATGCATTGCCCGGCAGGCGGTTGCGGAGCGATCTGCCGAAAGGGGCGGTTCTTGGAAAAGGTTGAGTGATCCAGGATCGGATATGCGAGACCTAGACTGCAAAACCAGCGGTGTGCATGGTTGAGAGGCGCTTCCTCGTACAAACGACATTCCGAACGGATGCCCGTGTACTAACCCACCGAAAGCATCCGGATCATCAGTTCTTGATCAATCGATAGGCGACCTGTTCGACTATAGAAATCCGCGAGATGGGGGCGGATACTGCTCAGATCGACGAAGCAATCGATCGACCGCAGCAGGTGATCCTGCGTGACGTTCTCCTCAAGCCAGAACTTATGGAACAAGGCTGCCTACGCTTTCTGCTTTTCTCCGATCATCGCAATCGATCTCCAGCATCAGTATCGAAATCGGATCAGCGATCAGCACTTTAGAAGACATGGCGCTTTTAGAACCATCGGCGCAGATCAACCAATTCTGCGTATTGCAAGAATGTCCGTTGTTGCTGGTAGAGCCAAAAACCCTGTCCTCAATAGCTTCGGTGTGGCGGGTAAAGGTGCAGAAAGCCCATATTCGACGCCCAACGGGCGGCGATCCGAAATAGCAGTACCTAGGGCAAGTCGGGGTGCTTGATGCGTTCCCATGCGGTGCCATCGAAGCGGTAGATGTCGCGGGGGGCGACGACCCAGAGTACTTCGCCTACGGCCTGGGCGAAGAACGGACCGCCATGGGGCTCTCCGCTGTCTGCTGGTGGCGGGGTCAGACGCGGCAAGCGCGGCTCAAAACGCCCGAAATCGCCGGTGTTCGGATCGTATTGCCACAGGCCGCCGGGTCGGACACTGGCGGGCATCACCAGCTTATCGCGATAGGCGGTGATGTGGTGGAACAGGTTCAGGCGCCGGTCACCCGGAACTGGATTGAACCCGCGGGCACGGCTGCCGTGCAGCAGTACACCCTCGCGGCCGCAGATTCAGACATCATCGGGGGACTCGATGTAGATGCCCGTCAGCGCAGCCTCGGCGAGCGGCACCTTGAGTTCTTCGAGCGTCTCGCCGTCCCAGTAGCAGAGCACAGGTTTCGCTCCGGGCGGTGACACGCCACAGATGTAGATCGCGTCCTCTGACAGACCTTGCATGTCAAAGAACTGTACGTTGCGGTTGCTGTTGTCTTCCAGAGACGCCATCAGCCAATCCATATATGCCGGATCGTCAGAGTCGGGGGCGCTTCTAATCTCCTCAAGTTCTCTTTTGGGATCGAAAAGCACTGCATCCGTCAGCATGTGCCAGTTGTCTCGCGCCGCGCGGATGAAAATTTGTCCACCAGCGCCG
>NZ_CANMDB010000024.1 GCF_947496515.1 uncultured Roseobacter sp.
CAGCGAAGTCGTGCGATTGTTGCCCGTCATCGGGACGGGACCCGACGCACGCAAACTCAAGGCCCGTAGGGTGGCCAAAGGCCAAGTTTGCATAAGTGCGCACTTCGCAAATACTTCTCGATATATGATATCTCCAAAATCTGCTGCCATATTTGAACTTTATCACAAAATTTGTCATAATGGCAAAAGGAGGGTCGATGGCACGACTGACAGACGAACAACAACTCAAACGCCTTGAGGAAGCTCAGGCGAAGCTTGCCGCCCGGAAAAAAGCCGTCCAAGCCCGTCTACGCTCAAAGGACCGAAAGATCAGAAACAGGCGCATCTCGATCATCGGCGCAGTTGTCGAAGCCCATGCCCAACATGACGCCCAATTCGCTGATTACCTTTGGACGATCCTAAAGAACCGCGTAACCCGCGATGCTGATCGAGACTTCCTCGGCCTTCCTCCATTTAAGGATACCCCAGAAGGGTAGGGCACTTTCAAGCTCACCAGCAAAGCAAGCCCGTGCCCGCATCTCTGTCTCCTCTTTTCACTTACCCCTGTTTGGGTGAGGGCAACTGAAAAGCGGCTCCGGCGAAGCAGGCTAAAGACAGGCTTTCACCTATCAAGTAATATACTATGTATTTGATTTTTATCTATTATTTTCAGTATCTGTCGAGTATTTTATTGTCGCTCATCATGCATATGATAACTTTGACCTCTTATATACCTCGTATTTACCTCGCTAAATCACCCCATGTTAAACTTGACATAACCGCAAAAGTGCACTATTTAAACCTCATACATTTCATCTTAGGAGGCTTCCATGCTTGTTTACCGCCCATGCCAATTCGGCCCCGCCCTCTCGAGAGAAAGGTCATTAGATGCCAGACCCGACTGCAACCGCCACAAGCGGACCCAGCCGTAATCTTATTTTCGCAAAGGATGAGCCTATTATTCTGAAAACGAAGGAGTTCCTGTCTCGCTGCAACGAAGACAGATACTTCGCCAAAACAAAAGAAGCGGACGAGCACGTAAAGTAACGTGTAAGTCACTCGCGCTTCGAAAGGTGCTAATGAAACCACCGCCTAAAACACGCTTTCAATTCGATGTAACCGTTGATCGAGCTGAGGACGTTCGTGATCTCCTTGCTGCGACCGGAAGCGAGTCGAACAAGGATTTGTTCAACAACGCGCTGACACTGCTTGAGTGGGCAGTAAGTGAAACTCAAAAAGGAAATACCATTGCTTCCATAGATGAAGACAATGGTCGTTACCGTGAGTTGCAAATGCCAATTCTAAATGTCGCTCGAAAAATCGCCCAAAGGCGTGAAGCTCCGGATATCGCAGCTTCAGTAACTACCCCTAGCTCTGCTTCAAAGGCACGCGCCTAACACTTGCATTCATGTCTTGAATTGCGCCATCAATGACCATTGGTTGTTTGATGAGCATTTGCAGTGCCTATTTGGAAAAGAAAGACGAGATTTTCAGAGCTCAAGAAGGCAGAAGATGCCTTCGAACTTCAGCCCAAAGATATCTTGGGCGACGTGGATACTCTGCAAGATGGCCAAAAGGTTGAGCTTGCCAAGGCTTTGATGACACTCGAAGATAACAAGGACGGCAGACGCCACATGCACAAAAATCTAATCGTGATTGGCGTCACCGCCGTTGCATTTGCTGCCATTGGGCTTTTCATGCTGATGGTCACTGGTGACAATGGAGCTGCAGCCACAGAAATCGACCTCCTTGGGCTGTTTACAGTCAGCACACAAGCGATTGGCGTAGCGTTGCTAGCTGTTGCCGCTGCTGTCGCTATTTTTGGCATTCGCTCTGTAACCAAGGAGTAACTTCACCTCCTCAAATCAATCATCATCGATATCCATCCCAGTAGAGCGTTCCGCTCTCTCTCTGCCTTCGGCGATGCCTTCGCGACCTCGTTCAACGGATCGGTCGGTCGAATGGCTCCGTTCAATAACCGCCTGATCTATGCACCTTGCCATAGGGCCACTGTCGAAACGACTGGCCGCAATAGAGGCATCAATCCATGAAGACCGATCAAAACGGGTTAAGTCGATGGCGTGACCTGCTTGCCCGCCAAGTTGCTTCAAATAGTGGAGTTGGGTCCGGCCATTGCCCTCACGAAACGGATGTAGTCGGTTCACATCGCCGATGTATTCCGCTGCCCCCTGCGAGAACTGCTCGCGTGACAGGTTCCGCAGATAGTCCTGTTCGCTGAGACGTTTGTGAACATCCGCCATACCCGTCGAAAGCCGTTCATGCGGATGGAACCAGCTCTCGCTTTTGGCGATATCTACTTGCCGGAACTCTCCGGCCCAATCATAGGCATCCTGAAACAGATGCCTATGAATATCCCGCAGGTGCGCTTCATCAAACCGTCCAGTAGGCACGCCTTCCGTGATCCGCTGCTGCACGAGCAAGCGTTCCTGCTGCGCAAGAAGCTCGGCATCACGGATACCAAGGCGGTTTCTCAGTACGGAACTGTCGGGGTAGCGATATAGCTCGCGGTCGCGATCTTCATTGGTCATTCAGCGGCGAGACTGGCCTCGGCATCGCGCTGACCTTTCGCGATGATGTAAGCACGGCGCTCATCGTCGCTCCATCCTTCGCGGTCGAACATCTCGAACATGGCAACTTCATCAGTCGTCAGCGGGTTGCTTTCGATGTCATGCAGGGTCAAACCTTCGCGAAACCGTTGTTTCCGCGCCGCTTTTTCCTGCTGTGCTGTAAGGTTGCTGTTCATATCTCATATTCCCACAAAATCGTATATTTTTCAAGAACTAGACGGATCAGTGATATCATAAGAACCGCCTCAGATCGTTGACTGCATGCTGAATGAAGTTTCCAAGATTAGCTTCAAAGCTGCGCTCGAGATAAGCCTCTGTACCAAGCTGAGACATGGACACGATTTCATCTGCCGTCATCACGTCCGATAACACCAGAAGGTCAAAATCAGCCCAGATTGAACGCGTGAGACGGATCGAGATTTCTCGGCCTTCGTGCCTCAGCCTGCGCACAACAGTCTCCAACGAGTATTCCGTGTCCAGTTCTTCCCGTTGGAGCTGTTCGTACTGACGCATCTGATCATAATTCATTGTTATTATTATACCATTTTTCGATCAGATATCCAAGCCGCCGTTCCGGTCAAAGTCACGCTTCGCCAAAAAGGGCCGTGACCTTTCCTCACCGCGCACGCCCCGCTTAAGATCGGCCTTCAGCTCGTCTCGTTCCTGCTGCTGCTGAAGTCGCTCGTATCTCTGCGCGATGGCTTGTTTTTGCTCCGGAGGAATATCCTGAAGCGGTTGCCCAGACTTGATCGTTCCAATTGATCCCGGCGGCGCGAGGTCCCGGCGCTCCATGTCGTTGGGTTCATAACGCGGATCGGCGTTGTCGCCGTATTCACGTTCAGGCGTCTGATCGTCGTGTGAGACATCCTTTGATCCCGGCGGCGGGTCATTCCGGTCCGATGTGTCATGCTCAGACATGCTTCAGCTCCTTATTTTTCCAACGGGCCAAGAGCAGCGCCTCGATGACCGGGTAAAAGACAATCCCAGGCACCATCAACAAGAAGAAGAACGGTGCGGACGGCTGGCGGAAGACATGGATCGCCGCGATAGCCGCCAACATCAGCGCAAGGAAAGCCAACAGCTCAAGCGGGGAGGGCGTCTTGGTGACCCGCTTCCCAATCGAGGTGAGGTTCGTGTTGTGCATCTCGTAGTTGCGTTGAAACCGCATGATGCGGCGCGTCCGCAAATACCACCACGCCTTCGCTACATACTTCAGAATGACGAAAGCGGCGATGCCATGGATGACTAGTCGCAAGAGATTGGGCATGGACGGCAGAAGTCCGACTCCCTGATAGTAGACCATAAACAGGTCAGAGAGGGCGAAAAGCGCGAGCGGCGTGAGCAAGATCGCGACGAAAATCTGCTTTGCAGGGCTGGTATCATCAGACATGGGGTCTCCTCCATCAGTTAGGTTGTTTTGAGTGCGTCGTGCAGCGCCTTCGCCACGCGATCCACGGGTCCTGAGAAATCAATCGGGGCAGGGGCAGGTAGGTGCTGATAGCGTGGCGGAATGCCAAAGATTGGGTGTCCCCGGCGGTCTCTGAAGCGGCTATCGAGATAGTAGGGGGCCTTGAACCCGAAGGCCGGGTTCATGTTCGCCGGAAAAAATAGCGCTTCGTGAGGCGGCATGTTCTTGATCCGCTCCCGCGTGATCAAATTCCGGGAAACCACGCTGTCAGCGCTATGCTTAAAGCCTTCATGACTGAACCGATTGGCCTTGGCGCGTGCGCCCTCATAGGTCGTCAGATGAATATCCGCCGTCCCGCTTAACTCCGAAAAGTAGCGCTGCGTTTCCAGATCGTTATTGGCGAAAACGATGTTCATTCCAGCATTGGCAATGAAGGTTTGCCAAATGTCAGAGTAGATACGCATCAACTGGTTGATGTCCTGCCAGACAGTCACGATCTGGTTTCCATCGCCCGCTTGCATCCCATAGGAATCCACGAGCTGCCCGGAATAGCCACATATGGCACACTCGTCCCACAGGGTCAGGACAGGCGGGTCCGGGAACTTCTGCGACTTCGATACGCTGAACAAGCACAGCGTAACGATCAACCGGATCAAACGCGCGTACTGTCGGACGTAGGCGGATGGGATGACGATGTAGAGCGTCGTGTTCCCATCTGCGAGCTTGGACAAGTCCACCTTGGACTTGCCCAACGCAAGCTGCATCGCATCGCTTTGCAGAAAACCGATCTGCGACCTGACCGTCGCAAGGATGTTGAATAGCGTTTTGTCGTCGTTCCCAGACAAGCGACGCGCACCATCACGAACCAGCCGCGAGGTGGAATCCACCATGCCCGGAACCTGAAGCGTCTTTTCTCCGCACTCATTGACAAAGATGCCGTCGAGCGCGTCGAAAAACTCTGGCCGCGCAAGACTGAAGAGGCGGGTTGCATCGTGGATGGTTCCATCTTGCGCATGACCATCCGCCCGCGATGCCATTATGGCGGTGCGAAGAGCATCCGCACCGGACAAGTTCCAAAAGTTGTCCTGAGAGTTCGCGTCTGTGACCCAAATCCCGTCCGTGAAGACATCGGCCTCCTCCATAAAAACCGGAGAGTTCGGGTCTACCAGATCGGCCAAGTTCAAAGCGTCTGCTTCAACGCCCAATGCGGACGCAACCGTGTCAAACGGGTCAAAAAGAACGATATCCTGACCAAGCACGTGCTTACGGTAGTGATATGTCGCCAGTGCGATTTCACCCCGGATATCGACAGCGACGAGACTGCTTGTGTGCATCAACGCCATACGGATCAGGGTTGTGCCTTTATGCGTCCTGTTAGGCGCAATCAGGTTGATCGGTTTCGGGCCGGAATAAGAAATCTCCTGAAGACGATTACCGTCCGCATCAGGACGAACGAACCCGAAGGACAAACGCCCCCCGGGTCCGAAGCTTCGATCACGCAGTTCCCGCTGTAACGGGAACCGCGCTACGCCATTGATGGCCACATGGTCATGATAGACGTAGTTATCTGAACTGCTGCGCACGGCGTGCCCCTCACCCGCCGCACATGCCGGGGTCCACGACCCGTGCACTCAGATACGTATTGGCAAAGGTCTGGAAGGCCGTTCTAACATTCGACCCATCCGAAGCGGAAAGATACCGCTCGACCCACCGTTCGTAGGACGTGGAAGTCTCATGTCCCTCGAAGTAGGCAAAGACCGGAATATCGCCTTTGGTGCTGACGATGTTCGCGATTTCAGAGCCATCCACACCATCACCGTCCGTGATGACGACAAGGCCTGAAACCATGGTCGCGTTGTTCGGCAAAAAGTAGGGATGCGCAGCCTTCAGATCGGCAAAGGACTGCAACAAAGCAGCGGTGGAATCCGTACCCCCGCTCGCTTTCACCCGCGACAAGCTCCAGTTCTTGGCCTCACAGAGCTTCCAGCCGCCATAGCCGTTGTCAGCATCCACGACAGAATAGCTGCTGTTGTAGGTAACAACCCGGCAGTACGCGTTTCGCGGAACCCCATTGATGAAATTCAGGGACGCCGCGATCACGTCACCCATGGAATCATCCATCGACCCGGACACGTCCATCAGGACTTGAAACCGGGCCTGCACGGGCGAGTGCTTTGCCAACCTGAGACCGCTCGTCGTGGCGCAGCTCACGTTACCATTCGACTGGCCGATGAAGATCGTGGGATTCTTCATCACGTTGTCCTTCTCATCATAGGCGACAACGACATACTTGCCGCCTTCGATGTTGAGGAACATCACATTCGCCGCGTTGGACATGAAGACGATGTTCTCACCCTTGAAGGCTTTCACCGTCTGCATGGCCACACCGAGGATTTCGGTGCCTTCCAACTTGCGTTCCAGCTCGACAATCTGACTGCCCGAGTACTGCGCCAGATCGCCAAAGACCGGGATCATGTTTTTCAGCTCGCGCCGGCCATCACCGGAAAGGTCGATCTCAACCTTCAGAGTGTTGTCACGCGCCTGAGAACCGCCGTCCAGTGCGATGCTCAAGCCGGAAGCAGACGCACCCGGTAGGTTGTCAAATGCGACCCCGCTTTGGTCCTGAGCATATGCCCCGAAGGGGGCACTGGCCAAAGCCAGTGCCGTTGTTATGGTGAGGAAGCATTTCATTGTGCTGCCTCCACCAATGCGCTGCGTATGCCTTCTTTCTTCACGAAAGTCGGACGAACCGCGCCATCGATCTTGTCGATGTACCGGAACCACGCCTGTTCCTGCTTCCGATCAGCCCCCACGACTATGAAAGCCTTTACTGCCGAGTGCGTCAAAATCTTATCGAGCAAGTACTCCGGCTTTGGGTCCTGCGGTATCTGGGGGGCGCCCTTAGCGTCATCGCCGCAGAAGCTATGATCAATGTCGATCATCGGCGAAGACATCACGATGTAGGCCGCGTCTGGCTGATCCCGCAAAAGCCGATACTCAAGCGTGGTGAATAGCTCGGCAAAGTCACCACACACAGCTTGCGGGGTCACAACAGCCGTAAACTCCTCTACCGTCATACCCTTCAAGATGTCGCGCGGACTGCCCGCCAAAAACTCAGCGCTGTTCGATGCGCCGATGAACGACGCTTGAACCCCGCCAAATACCCGGCGCGGAAGTTGCTGAGTGACCTTCAAGATTTCCGTCGCATTCTCGATAGCATCCTGCTCGCGACCAGTGACTTTATATCCAGCACCCTCATCGATGATCGGATACAAAAACTGCCCGTCTGCGAAGCTTGGGGTTACCCCCAAGCCGAATGCCGCAGACGCACAAACACAGAGAGTCTTCGTCCACTTCATGGGATCAGTCCTTCTTTGTCAGAGTGAATGTGAAATACGCGGTGAGAACCGCGAAGAGTTGGGCGATCAACACGGTAACGCCCGTGAACAAGAGGCGTGGCAGGGTGCCAAGCTCTTTGCCTTGGCCAAACGGCCCACTGTTCCCGAAATCCAGCCAAAGGCCGTAGAACGAGTACAGCTCGATCCCCATGACCAGCAGCAGCCCGAGAACGCCCAAGGCAACACCGCTCGCCAAGCGCATGTTGTCGAAGATGTCAGCATCATCGAACACACGAGCTTTGAGGAACATGAAGTAAATGAACACAGGCATGAACACGATGCCTGCCGCGATTAGGCCGACGAGGATGTGCTCCACACCCATGTCACCAGTAATTGGCGCAAGGACCGAAAAGTAATCCGCGACCGGGATCACGTAGTCAGTGATCAGGACTTTGCTGAGTGAAGCACCGTGCAACAGAAGCGCCGCGCATTCACCCAAAAGAACCAAAATTCCAACGAAAAAAGCTTTCGGCGAGAACCTTGAAGGTGGCGGCGTAGGTTCTTCGTATCCGCCCCCCTTATATGCGAGTGAAACTTGTTGTGTCATGTGATCCTCCTTCTGGAAGTTGCGTTCAGACAGGCGCTTCCATCGCAGAAAGCACCGCCAGATTTGGGGTTGTGGGGAAAGCTAGGGACCGCTCTCATACCGCAGTCTCCGGGTTCAGCGGAGCAAACAGATCAGTGCCGCTTATGCTGAAGATGTGCGACTGCGCCCGCCAAGCCATCACATGGACAGCCTCACATGAGAGCTGATGCGCACGAACAAGGTGTCTGATCTCCGCCTCGATGCGGGGCCACACTGTAGGTGTGTCAGAAGGCAGAAGCGTTACGAGCAGATTGATCGCAACGTTGTCCTCAATCGGTCCCGAAAAGTTGTTCTGATTGGCCTTTGCGGCCCATGTACCCTCTGACAGCGATAACGTGACGCCGCCCGTCAACCGCGTAACGGAGCGTTTCAGATCATCGACAGCCTCTCGGACATGGGACGGCGCAGCGCTTTCACGTTGTAGGCCTATGACCACATTGAAGCAGTCTCGTGCACGCGCATCATGCACGCGCACCGCTTGATTTGGCAGTGCCATTGATTTTCCTCATCTGCTTGTGAGATGAAGGAACCGGCGGTGTGCCAACGCCAATTGAGCACCGCCAACGCCAACACCTCGTTGGTTAGGCTGGAGCGACCAAGCTGCACTTGCGGTTTGGTCGCTCCTTTCTTTTTGATCTGTAGTTCGCCCCCCTTTCTAGTGCGCAACAAAATTTCCAGCCGCACCCCCTAAACTAACACAATGTTACCCTGCTCTTTCCCGGCCTGCCAAGCCGTCAATCGTACACCTTCGTACACAGAGCGTAAGCATGCAGGTGAAATCCACACACGGGTTGCTATTCAATGACCATCGTGTGTATTCATGTGTGTTCATGTGTGTTCATGTGTTGGCATGTGTTTGATGGGGGTTCGATTGCCAAAATTAAATGAAGAGCAAATTCGGACTGCATTAGACAGCGAAGAGAGAAATCCGGGAACACCGGAAATTGCCGATCTGTTTTTGTTGAGCGACTATCTCAAGTATCGCCAAGGCCTTCAGCCAACGACTCTGTTCAAGGGAAAACTTCCCCGTAATGTTTCCAGAGAGAGTTTTTCAGGCGGCAAGAGCCGCTCTAAGTTTCCAAGGCTCAACACAGAAACTTACAATTTCTTGCGGGAAGCATTCTACAAGCACCTGATTAAGAAAGAAGCGGGTCGCTTCATAAATCTGCGCGCACTGGATGATCACATCGTGCCGCTCGTGGTCAAAGTTTATCCAGAAGAGTTCTCTGGCGTTTTCTCAAACGGCGATGACGAAACACGTGCATCTGAAGATACCGGAGTCTTGGTGGAACGGGCCAACCCCAATCCAGTAGAGCTTCAGCGCGTTTACGAGGCATTCGAGCACGGCGCATACTCCATTCGATTTGCGCGGAATGAAGGAAAAGAGCGGTCCAGCAAGGAAGGGAAAGAGCTGTATGCTAAGGGCGTAATAGACGTCTCCAAACCTGACGGCCGCAACTTCTTGGATTTCTCGATCAAGTACAAAGCTCGGCCAAAGACACCCATCGATATCACCGGGCGCATCTACATCTTTAGCAACAGCCTGATCTTCGTCGGGGCTGAAGTGAAAGATACCGCTGCGTTCTTCATGGTGATGAGCGACGATTTCAGAGACAACCGCCACGGAGGTCTCGTCATCCGGCGGCACCATGAGAGCAATCAGAAGCGCTACTTCATGTCAAAGGTCATGATCTACCGCAAATCCTCTGACGACGAGTTCTCCGACGAGAGCGGTCAGTTCCCTTTCAAAGACTTGCCAGAACTCGAACAGATCGATGCTGACAAGCTTATCAACATCGCCAAGAATGAGGGAATGAGCGTGATATTCAAAGAAAGCATGTCGCACAATCAAGGCTCGTAGCTCAAAACTGCATCCGTGCAGAAGACGTAGCGCCCTTTGCCCTCTACTGCTGCGATGAAGAATTCATATCGCACGTCCGGCGGTATCACCGGAGAAAGTTGCTCAGCTTGGTCCTCAAAGTCTAGATCAGTTACATGGACGAGAGGCCCACAAGATGCCTGAACATCATCAAGACTGCGAACATCGATACCAATTTCTTTTGCAACCTCCATCTCTGGCGCACAGACGAAGGATGTTGCTGGATTTGGATGATCATTGCTCCGACGAATATCTAAGTTCGTCATACTGCCCTGCTCAAAAAAGAACTTCTGTAACGCTGTCACAAACGGGCCTTCCGGCCTTTTCCAATTCACTGCCATAAATACCTCAAAATAAATGAGGATACATGATTGGCGTAAGTATATCAAACTTAAAGGTTTTCTAACCCCTGTGCCTACCCCGTCTCATCGGGTAGTAAGTCCATGCTGGGCTTCAGCATAGAAACTGAAAATTTTTGGGTCAGATCTTATGACCTATAAGGTTCATTATGTGAATTTATCCCCGGCCAAAATTATTCATCTACGCCTTCGTTGTAAGCCTCGACCTCACGGCGCATTATGTCATGCAAAGTACCGCGCCGCTCAATGACTTTTGGCTGACCGTTGGCTTGAATCAAAATCGACATCGGCAAATTCATGGAATTGTATTCGCTCTTCATAGAGTGCGAGTAGGCACCAACTCCTGCCATCACCATGATGTCACCAACTTCGACTTGCGGAAGCTCCCGTGTAAGCAGCGTTCCGTCTTCATCAACAGTGAATACATCTCCTGACTCGCAAAGGTATCCAGCTACCACATATGACTTGGTTCGATCTTGTTGTTGCCGTGTCTGGGGCGCCAGAAAACGGATAGGATGATAACTGCCGTACATTGAAGGTCGAATGTTGTGGTTTAGGCCCGAGTTTACAATGACATACTCGTATCCCGGCGATGTATTATCACCAGATGTTTCTTTAACAGCCTGCGCCTCAGCTAGCAGAACTCCAGAAGCAGCTACAATGTATCGCCCGGGCTCAATCTGGAGGCGGAAATCTCGACCCATCTCTTTAGAAAATGCTCTCATACTGTCGGAAAGTGCGGCACCCCACTGACGGAGCGGCATTGGCTGATCTTCTTCTGGGTCGTACACAACGGGCAAACCTCCCCCAAGGTTGATAGTATGTACGTCGGGAAGCTCACGAGCGATGTTCAGTGTTTTGTCTTTTATCCGTAACCAGTGAGAAAGGTCGGTTCCAGAGCCAATGTGTGAGTGCAAACCTACGATCCGGACACCGTTGCTACTAGCGATCTCAAGGGCATCTGAGATCTGATCAAAGTAGATGCCGTGCTTTGAGCTAGGGCCTCCCGTATTAGTCTTTGTATTTGCCCCATGCCCTTCGCCGGGGTTCAATCTAATTGAACATTCCGCTCCACTCGCTTGACCAAGCAGCTTAATTTGATCAATGGATGTACAGTTTATAAGGATGCCGCGCTTTGTCAGGTTCTGATACACCGTAAGCGTTGCACCTTCTCCGGTGTAGTAGATTTGAGAAGGTGAGAACCCTGCCCTTAAGGCTCGGTCAACTTCGTTGATAGAAGATGCGTCGATCCATAGACCCTCATCCAACACGACCTTAAGGACGGCTTGAAGTGTGAGTGCTTTGCATGCGTACCTTATCTGTAGGTTCTCATACTCGATTGCACTTCGCAGCTCTTTGCAGCGGTCCCGGATATTTTTCTCGTCGAATACGTACAGTGGCGTATTATACTGCTCTGCCAGCTCCCGGATCAGTTCGTCATTGCGGTAAAACTCGTTGTCAGAAACGGACGCCATTTCGTACTATTCTCCTATTTTCCACTCAGGGATTTGAAAATTTTTTTGGTAACCTAGCTGGGAAATGGTCGTATGTACCACCCCCAATTCACGCGCTATAGCTCGGAAGAATTCAGCAGTACCTAGATATAAAAGTACTTCCATATTTTGACTGGCAACAAAGAGTTACGTAGCTTCCTAGCTCTTCAAATTCTCGATTAGACTTTGGTTTCTGATCTGGGATTATCTCGCCACGTTCAATCATACCTCTCATTACTATCTCGGTCATTACAGCCTCCTGATAAGCAGCTGCTTTCGCCTTTGCTGGACTTAAATGGGCTGCTGTTCCTGATACTATAGGCAGTACCACGGACAGGCTGCTTAACTTGCACAGCGCCAGACTCAATCCTCGCTTCTCTTGCTCAAAAAACTCTAGGTAGGCTCCTGTTGTTCTTGCTCGTCGGCGAGCTACCCCAGTCGATGGCCGGAGATCATCATGCGACATAAAGCCTTCGGTGTACTCGCTGAATGCTTTACGCTCGGCTAGATCACGACTGCTTGCAGCAGCCATCCCTAAAGTGCTCTCTGGATAAATTCCACCTTTGTTGAAGCAACCAAGCCTTCTCAGCGATCTAAGCAAAGCTTCCTGTTCTGCCTTACCATAGGCCACATGCTTAGAGTAACCAAAGCCATATCCAGACGCCAGAAATTGTACTCCGATGGATGCCTTTGACATACAAACAAAGCCAGTTCTGGGATTTCCTTTCATAAATGGAGGATCAGATACCGCAGATACGCTTATCTCAATATCTGGACGTTGCTTAACCCTGTAAGTAGTCTTCATTCAAGCTTATCTATCAAGCTCTCAATAGGCGTATCCTTCCCTTCAAGGCTTGGAAGTGTTGCCATATTTAGAACAGCCCAACTCGAGTGCGTCGCCATTAGTCGTAACCAAGTCGATTGACTTGCAATCGACAAGGGAGAGACAGCGTTCTCCAGTTCTCGAATTGAAAGTTGGTAACGACTCTCACTGGCAAATCTACTTGCATCCTTGATTGCGACATTAAGCTTATCGGCATAACTTTTGAGCTTTTCTGTGAGCGCAGCAAACTCATCTGCCAACCCAAGCTCCATTCCGTCACTTAGTATTGCCGCTGTTTGTGCGGATATTTCAGACTGCCCATTCAGTATTCCGCCATCTTGCGAGATCGTTAAAAGCCCGGATTCAGCGCCAGCAGCATAAGCTGACTTCATGAACTCGATGAGTTCTGGAGAGCTAAAGTTCTTGCTCGCAGAACCACGAAAACCTGATATCGCTGCGAACAACTGTTCAAGCTCACTGCGATATCCATTTGCCTTGGCTGAGACCGCCTCGGTGAGCGACGTAGTTTGTTCTGGGAAGGAAAACTCAACAAGAACTACATCTTCGATTGCACACTGCAAAGCAAGAAAGGCCTGATAGCTCGTAAATATTGATCTCGAAAGCAGTGCGACAGAAACGGTATACTCAACCGAGTCCTTGTGAACCACTCGCTTGCCCGGAGCTGTAATGACAACCGGATCGCTCATATCACAGTTAATTCCACCCATGTCTATCTCCTTAAAGAAACCCTACGACGATCTTTCCCGAAGAGACCTAGAGGGGCAAGAAAATAGTTTGAACTCTCGAAAACGGTTTATCTCGCGACACATTCAGCGACTACATGAAATCAAAGACGTAGTCAGCGCTAAACAGTGTTGCACAGCTCCTGCATTTCGCACGGGGTTTTGCAACAGGAGCACCCTGCCCTACTCGTAACCGCGCTTAGCCTTCTGCATGTGCAGCTCAAACCGCGCGTCTTTGGCGTCTTCTTCGCTGTCGAACCAGTCCGTGCGAACACGACCCCCGCCGCCGATATGGCCCCACTCCCGGATTAAGCTCCAATCGCCGAAGAGGCCGGGCACGATCTCCATGCGATAGAAGCGATATTGATTGTACTGTCGCTCGATCTTGGTCAGGTGCATGTCGCCTATCCCCACATCTTTGATGCAATGTCTTGTTCTTCTTTGCCCACAGCGTCAGCATAGATCGTCGTGGTCGTGAGCTGCGCATGCCCAAGCCACTTTTGCAGCATGTGTAATGGAATGCCTTTCACCACGGCATTGATTCCATAGCCATGTCGCAAACCCTTGGGCGAGCGCTGCGGCGCATCTGGGATACCGGCTTCGATCATGACATCCTTCACGATCCGCCAGACCTGAACGCGGGTGATTGGCCAGATGGGCTCCCCTGCCCGCTTAGGTGACCTCTGAACCTCACGGATGCCGTGTGCTGTGTTGAGCGTGTCGAGATAATCAGACGGCACCGGCACAGTACGAAACACAACCTTGATCTCTCCGGACACATCTTTGCGTTTCTTGAGCGACCGAATAGCAATCGTATCCCCAGCCAGATCGACCCGCGCAGGTGTGATCTCGATCAGCTCGGACGGACGACACCCCGTATAATGCAATGTCTCACAGAGAGTACGATCCCGAGCTGGCCGCTGCCGCGCCGCATCAAGGAACGCAGCGCGCTCATCTGCATTCAGATAGAGGCGGTTTCCTTGGGTGTCGTAGAGGCGCATTTCACTCATATGTAACACTATACGCGAATAGTGTTACGCTGTGAATCCTGTGCGGGATGTTTGCCCCCAAGAAAGCAGGGCTCAGCGCGCCACCCCTGCCCTATCATGAAGTATACGATGTAACACTATTACCCATAGTGTTAAATTTTGACTGGCTGGTTCTTTTTTTGACCTCAGTCGAAGCGGAGATGCCAAGAGCCAAGGTTGGTTTTGTGCCATGTACCACCATGCTTTGCAGGCTTAGTCTCTCCCGTGAATGTCGTCTGAGGGATCGGGCCACCAAAAGACATGTCAACTGACGAGTGATCGGCAACAGGATTCGGCTCTGGTGAAGGAATTTTTAAAGGTTTGCGCTCTTTGAGAGACCGAGAAACCGCGTCAAGGTCTGCCAGTTCTGAAAGCAACGCTCTCCGCCTGTTTCCGGCATTGTCGCGGCGAGTTACGATACGAAGATTTATTGGACGATTGTCTGATGGATTGTGGTTCACGTGGTCTACGTCAAAGTCCCTCGGTACCCATTTCCCTAGAGTTACCGCCGCGATGAAGCGGTGGGTAAGTATCGACTTCTTGCCGCACTGGAACCAAAGGTAGTCGTGACCTTCACGGCTCTTACTTCCGTTTGGTGTTTCTCCATCCACAGTTCCCGCGAGATATTCATACAAACCATCCCTAACTACCTCACTCAGATCAGGATAGGGGATTTCATGTGAATGCTCTGTTTCGAAGTCTTCTGACAGAACGGCCTTAACATACTCCACATCTTTCATCCAAAACCGCTCCAGCACTTCGCTTAACCGCGACGTGCACCAGACTCGTGCAACGCCCTAAGCTTTTGATTTTACCCAGATCAGCTAAGTGTTCAATGAGATATGACTTATGCACCAGTCTCTAAAATCTACTAGTCTTTGTACTTGGATGAAAAGGCAATGTGGGTTCTCTTCACCAGCATCAGAAGCGTCAGAAAAAAGTGGGAAACAAGGACAACTAGGATTGCTCCCTCAAGCGGACCTGACAAGCTGGCAACCATCATCGCGACGAAAACGAGCAACGAGATGCACGACAACAAGATTAGGTATGAAACATTGTAATTTACATCCGCGAAAAACTTACGGTCGCGGCGGAATCTCTCCTCCTCCCGCGCCTTTGAAGTATCGTCGGACCCTGCTGCGGGCTCCCGAGGAGACAAACCGTAGAGTGCCATCTGTGCACTGAACAGAAGTGCGGCAAAGACTGAAAACACGGCGATGAGTGCTCCGTTGATTTCAGGTGGAAGCGTGAAGGGGAAGAAAAAATACAAAACTCCAAGAAGAACAGGAAGCAGGTAAAAGAACGCTAAGTCAGAGAACGAAAAGGTCTCTGAGCTATCGTCATACAGCGTCGAGATGTGATCTCTTACGACAACAAAAATGTTTATCTTTTTCATACCTTGCCTGCTGCGATATCGGCAAAAATGGAAGCAGTCTCCGAACTTATGGACTCAAATTTTGGCATACCGTTCGGCCCTCGCTTGACATCTTCAGACAGATCGAACTTGCCAGTGTTGCGACTGACGCCAACAAGTGTAACCGTGCGGCGTTTTCCTCCGACCATGATCTCGGCGGTTGCCTCATCAAAGTGCGTGTCATTGTACTCTAACACACTTCCGCTAGCCGCTGCCTTAACGCGGTCCGTGAAATTCTTCAGTAAGCCAAGGTGAGATCGACGCTTGGCACTAAACGACACCCCGAGATCGACCAACGCACCTGGATCGCCAAGCTGGTTCTCCGCTGCATCACTCGAATAATCGCGTTTGGTCAAACTCAACCGCTTAACCTCTGCAGCTTTGTATGATGCAATTTCACCCGGCGCGACTGGGCTAAAGACAATGCGGAATCCTGAGTTAGTCCGCCGAAATCCATCTTCCAAAGCGTTCTGGAAACGCCCCACACAAGAGCGTTGCCCAAACGTCTGCAACGCTAGCAGGGCATACTCGCCTGCCGTGGGCACCCAAAGGCGATAATAAAGCGGGAAGATCTCGATATCTGAAATCTTGCGCTTGTACTGAGTAGTCCGGGTCTCGCGGTCCACAATGTCCGTAGCAAAGCCCGAGCTGCCATACATGATCAGACCTTCGAAAGTTCCCCCATCGGGCTTCGCAGGATCAAGATACCATGGCCTTTCTGGCACTCCCTCTTCGTCTTCTGCACTCTCATACTTCTTGATGAAGTGAGGAACTGTTTTCATGAACCGGGAGCCATCTCCACTATCTGAAAAGGCGATTTTAGGAGGCTTTCTCGTTTTATGCTGAAATATTGCATAGATATGAAGGCCAATAGAGTTATCCAAAAGTATTTCTCCAACGTGTAATTCTGCACGCCTTTTTACCTAAGGTGGTAAGCAAGGTCGATAGTTGGGTGCGCTGCGGGCAGAGATCCAAAAAAGTGTTGGAGGCGCACAAGCCCTTCTATGTAAAATATCTAACCCCTGTGCCTACCCCGTGTTATCGGGTAGTTAGTCCACCCTGCCCTGTCGGTCTGGCCGGAACCTAAGTGCCTGTTCTTCGGAGCCGCTATCGCTGATGCCGTCTCGGAAGCATACAAGGTTCACTGTCAAGGCGGCGAAGCCCCTGCGTAGCAGGTTGCCTTGATGGTGGTTCTTGGATGTTTCAGGCATCGACTCAGCGATGCGGTGTCCGAGTGCTTGGCACGTCCGTCTGTTCTTTGGTGAGCTGGAAGCGAACCGATGATTGAACAAGTGTATTCGGCGGCGAGCTTGCTCGCTAATCGCCGAATTCCACCGAAGTCATCGCCCCTTTGGCAATGGCAATTTTGGCCGAGCTTGCGAGGCTGTTAGTGTTATCTAGTGTTATTAATGTGTTACGCGAATCAAAAGCGGTAATAAGCTAT
Source organism: uncultured Roseobacter sp. (assembly GCF_947496515.1). Classification (GTDB taxonomy): domain Bacteria; phylum Pseudomonadota; class Alphaproteobacteria; order Rhodobacterales; family Rhodobacteraceae; genus Roseobacter. Next base: position 17,143 of record NZ_CANMDB010000024.1, read on the forward strand.
TGAAAAACTTATGAGAAATCAGTGGTGGGGTGGGTGATAACACGTTATGTGGTGTGCGATAGCACGAAATTTGGTGTGTAATAACACGAAAAACTTAGAGAAATATCCACAGCGCGCCGGTGGGTAATAACACGAAAACGCTTGCGCTTGGTGGGTGAAAGCACGAATATCTCCACATGGTGGGTGATAACACGAATTTAGCGCGATCTCCTCTTCTTCCGTTGCGCCATGAGCAAGACGACTTGTTCGTCTGCGATATCTTCGATGCCGTGCCCAAGGGCGATGCTGCATCCATGGAGCATCCGGTTTTCAGTCTTGCGACAAAGCCTGACACCAAGATTCGAACATACGAATCTGCCGATGGCAAATCCTTCGTGAAGGTGACGCCAAGCGTCGAAGGGCTGGCCACAGTCTTTGACCGTGACATTCTGATCTACTGCATCTCCCAAGTGATGGCGGGGCTGAACCGTGGGCGTAAGGTATCCAAGACGCTTCAAATCCGAGCGCATGACATGCAGCTTGCCACCAACCGTGGAACGGATGGGCGAGGCTACGAACAGCTTCGCGCTGCACTTGAGCGCCTCAAGGGCACCACAATCTCCACCAACATAACCACGGGGGGCGAAGAGCAGTTCGATACCTTCGGGCTTATCGACAAAGCAAGCGTGAAGCGCAAGACGCGCGACGGGCGCATGCAGGAGATTGAAATTACCCTGTCTGATTGGGTTTTCAACGCCATCCGTGGTGAGGAAGTCCTGACCCTGAACAGGCAGTATTTCCAGCTTCGCAAACCGCTTGAGCGGCGGCTTTACGAGCTGGCACGTAAACATTGTGGCCAGCAAAGAAGCTGGCAGATCGGGCTGGAAAAGCTCCACGCGAAAACGGGGTCTTCTTCCACGCCCAAAGAGTTCAAACGCATGGTATCCGCGATCATCGATGCAGATCGAGAACACGACCACATGCCTGACTATGGTTTTGAGCTAGAGGGCGGGATTGTCACTGTACGGCCAAAGGCAGCGTTCACCGAAGCCTATGCCGACCCTACCCCGCAAATTGCCCTGTTCCTAAAGTCGGAGACCTATGATCAAGCAAGGGAAGCCGCTCCCGGATGGGATATTCATGGGCTAGAGCAAGAGTGGCGAAGCTGGATGACCGAACCGCCACGCAATGCGGACGCTGCTTTCATTGGCTTTTGCCGAAAATGGTTCGAGCGGCGTGGAAGACCGTCATAGACTATCGGGAGCGCAAAACCACCCTACCCCGTCTTGCCATGCACCTTGTTAAACGCTGCAATGGCATGTTGCAGAGCTTCACCCAACACCCAGCCATTCGCATCTGCAATTGCGTAGAAAGCATCAATATCTTCCTGCCGTGCCTTCAAGTTGAATTGAACGTTGCGACCCGTTGTATGGCGGCGCTGTTGGCGTTTCTTCTCAGGTTTTGGCTGAGCTGGCTCACGGCTCTTGAAACCCGCCGCGTCAGCTGCGGCCATTGTTTCTTCTGCCTTCGGCCTGTCGTTGGCGGTTTTCTCCGGCTTGGGTGTCCACTCTGTCGGATCGAAGGCGTCCAGCTCGTCACCAAAACCAAGGCTTGCGCGTTCTTTTTCCATGTTACACCGCCTCTGCCAGCTCTTGGCTGGCCTTCAGGCGCGAAAGCACTTCACCCGCAAACTGCTGCGCGTTGTGCTTTGCCTGTGTGATGTTGTTGACCTGTCTTGGATCAAGGTCATCAAGTGTACCACCAAATGAGAACATCTCGCGATAGGCTGCACGCTCAACAAGCGCGGTCTTGAACATATCAATGCCGCCTGCTTTGAGCTGTTCCACCACGTTTTTCAGGGAACGTGTCGCAATCGCCGCCCCTGCCCTCGTGAACACCACCGCATGCGGGATTTGACGGCGCGTGACGCGTTCTTGGCTACGAATGAGCTTGATGGTCTTCGCACCGCCCTTCGCATCCATGGACGAGCCTTGCGTGGGAATGATCACAAGATCAGAGATGGCCACAGCGTTTGAAACCATCAAACTGGCAGTACCTTCCAGATCGACCACCACAAACTGCGATGAGCTGGCTGCGTCATCGATCTTGTCGATAATCGTGTCCTCGGCCACGTCACTGATGATGGTGATGTTGTCGGGTTTTCCATCGAGCGCGCCCCATTGAGAAATCCATTTCTCTGGGTCTGCATCGATGATGGTGACTTGCGCACCCTTGGTGGCAAGTTCGGTGGCAAGGATCAGGGCAGTCGTCGTCTTCCCTGCCCCGCCCTTGGGGTTTGCAAATGATATCACGGGCATGCTCGTGCCTCCTTATTTTTGAAAAATGATACCCGATAGCTTTCGGATAGCCAACAGATACTAAAAGAATATCCACAACATATGAATATCTACCAGATATCGGATATCTACTAGATATCTTATGGTTACCAGATGGATACCACTAGATATCAAAGTCATCATCCAGACCCCGATCACGCCGTTGCTCACGGTCCCGCAACAGTCTTTCACGACGCTCATCAGCCCTGCGCCTAAGAACATCCATATCCTGAGTAGGTGGCTCCGTTTCTTCAGATCGCCCCTTACCGTCACCTTTACGCAGATCGACCGTTCGGCGCTCGCGCTCTTCACGCCGGATTTCCGCATGTGAACGCCGATCCCGAAACTCGCCCTGACGCTCGCGCCTTGTCTGGAACCGATCTTTGCGCGCGTCCTGACGGTCTGGCTTCGGCTTCTGCTCTTTCTTGGGTGGGGCAGGGGGGCCATTTTGCGCGTCCTGCCGCTTCTGGGCCTCCTGAGCGGCCTTAACGCCCTTTCCGGCCTTCATGGCCCATCCTTCGGCTTCACGGCGTTCCTCGGCCTTCTGAAACGATTTTTCGAGAAGACGGGCCTTCTTCATTTCCTCAGTCGCCCGAATGTCGCGCTGCGATTGCTGCTGGCCTTCTTGATCGGCACGCTTCCGGTCTTCGTCGGCTTGCACCCGCGCCTTGTCGTATTCCAGCCGTTCCAGCTCTTTCTTGTCCTTGCGTGTCGTCAGCGTGATGTCCCGAATGAATTTCCGCCAGCCGCGCACCTGAAGGCGAGAAGCCACCTGCTCATGGGCACGTGATATCCCTTGCTTGGTCTGACCGATCTCGGCGTCAAGCGAGGCCTCGAATGCGGCCATGTCCTTTTCCAGTTGCGCCTCAAATCGCTGCTGCCGTTCTTCCTGATCAAGCCGGAGCTGGTTGCGCTTGGCGTCCTGCCACGCTGCCAGTTTGCGCTTCTCGAAGGCAATCTTGGCGTCCAGCACGTTCCCGGCTTGCGTGATATCGTTCAGCAACCCGTTGCGTGCTTTGATGGCGCGGTTTTCATTGCCGCGATGCGATGACCTGCCGTCGCGCTCGATCTCGGTCGCAATGGGGCCAAGGTGCTTCTGCGGCTCGCGCATGATGCCCTGATCGGCAAGACTGCGATGATCGACGCGCTCGGATGATCCAATGCGCTCAAGCTCGCGGTTCTGGTGAAGCGCCCAAGCTTCTCGCCATTCCTCGATCATCTCGGTCTGGTGCCAGTCGCGGTTCTTCCGCTTGGCCCAACTGTCGCCAACGAACTCGCGGGTAGTAAGCAACACATGGGCGTGGACATTGCGCTCATCCGCTCCAGGATCGGAGGAGGGGGCATGCAAGGCAATGTCGGCGATCATGCCTCGCGCCACGCATTGCTCCTCAACAAACTGCCTGACCAGATTGACCTGCTGCTCCTGCGAAAGCTCGTACGGAAGGCTCAGCTGGATTTCGCGGGCAAGCTGCGAATTGGATCGCGTCTCAACTTTGTGGACTGCGTTCCAAAGCTCGGTGCGGTCCTTCATCCAATCGGGCGTGTTGTCGGGGGCAATGATTTCAGTGTGCAGGACTCCGCGCTTGGCGGTGTAGTCGTGGACAAGCCCGGTCTCGCGGTCTTCGATCCGCTGACCGGCGCGATAGGCTGCGGCGGCGGTTGCGGATCGACCACCGCTCCGGCCAATCATCTGCACGCTGAGCCTATACTGCGCCATGCACGCCTCCGGCCCATCGCATCGAAGGACGCTCCTTCGCGGTGCTCAATCTGCCGCCAGATTGTCCTGATAGACCGAGGAAACGGTCTGTGCATCTTATCCGACGAGGGTGAGGCTTCGTTTGGGGGAGACGCCCCAAGAGCTGATTTTCAAGGGTGGCGATAGACCTTTGAAGACATGGTTCGGTGCAGGTGGAGAGGGAAGTCTCCAAGTCCTGCGAGTGGTTTGCGGTGATACGCATTTCAGCTTTGATCTGGCCTCGATGGCCGCTCGAAGCTGACGCTACAACAAACAGCGAAGTCGTGCGATTGTTGCCCGTCATCGGGACGGGACCCGACGCACGCAAACTCAAGGCCCGTAGGGTGGCCA
>NZ_CANMDB010000025.1 GCF_947496515.1 uncultured Roseobacter sp.
TCTGCGTTTCATTATCCATCCTTTTCTTGGACGGATTACTAACACCCCAGCGGCCTGATTTCAGGGGGCTGGGTCAGTCGGATCTTTCCTGTCGGGGTTGGCCGCAAAGGGGCCGACAAACCGCCCGCCTTTTTTAGGATCAGTTCATCCATAGCCACGGGTCAGACGGCGAAGCAGGAACAACCGAGTGCGCCCCAGAATGCCCCCTTGTCCCTGACCGGGATCGGGGACGCCCAGGCGATGCCATGCTGGTGCCCGTGCATGCCGCAGCCCGACGCACACCCGTCATGGCAGGCCCTCATCTCCAACGACGCCGGTGCCTGTGGTCCAACCCGCTCCGCCGGGCTGGCAAAGCGCGCATTCACAGACCAGTCCGGGCTGGCAGGTGGCAAGGGTGGATTGTGAGTGGCGAAAACACCGTCTGCAAAAACGATCTTGCCGCCCACGACTGTCATGACTGACGTTATCGACCGAATTTGCGCATCCGGAACCTGCATGAGGTCATCGGACAGGACGGCCAAATCGGCATACATGCCGGGGCTGAGCGTTCCTTTGACATCCTGCTCGCCAGAAAACCACGCCGATCCGGTCGTCCAGATGGCCAGGGCCTCTTCACGGGTCAGCAGGTTCTCGTCTCCGTAGAGCGTCAAGCCACCCACTGTCTTGCCGGTCGTCAGCCAGTGCATCGCAACCCATGGGTCATAGCTTGCGACCCGTGTCGCGTCGGTACCACCGCCGACGGGCAGGCCGTTGTTCAGCATTTCGCGCATCGGCGGGGTCGCCCGCGCAGCATCCGCACCATACCGATCCACGAAGTACTCGCCCTGGAAGGCCATCCGGTGTTGCGTTGCAATCCCACCGCCGAGCGCCTTGATCCGCTCAATGTTCGCCGGGCTGATCGTTTCCGCATGGTCAATGATGAACCGCGTGTTGAACGGTTGCTTCTGGTTCACACGCTCGAAGACCGTGAGGAAGCGGTCGATGGTTTCATCATAGGTCGCGTGAATACGGAACGGCCATTCGTTCTTCGCCAAAAGCTCGACAATCTTCTGCAGCTCTTCTTCCATGACCGGCGCAGGATCGGGTCGCGGTTCGAGAAAGTTCTCAAAATCCGCCGCCGACCAGGCAAGGTTTTCGCCGGCACCGTTCATGCGTAGCCAGTCGTCCCCCGCACCCGGCTCGGTCATGGCAATCCAGCGTTCATAGTCGTCCAACTCCTGCCCCGCCTTTTGCGCAAAGAGGTTATAGGCCACGCGCACTGTCATATCCCCGTCGTCATGCAGACGCTGAATGACGTCATAATCCTCGGGAAAGTTCTGACCTCCACCACCGGCGTCAATCACCGACGTGATGCCAAGACGGTTCATCTCGCGCATGTAATGCCGCGTGGAGTTGATCTGATCTTCGACGGCAAGGGTCGGGCCTTGTGCCAGTGTAGAATACAGGATCAGCGCAGAAGGCTTGGCGATCAGCATACCGGTGGGATTGCCCCTCGCATCCTTTTCAATAACACCGCCGGGCGGATTTGGCGTGTCCCTTGTGATGCCAAGCGCCTTGAGCGCCGCACCGTTGAGCAATGCCGACGCGTAGAGATGCAGGATAAAGACCGGCGTGTCCGGTGCGGCATCGTTAATCTCTGCAAGGGTCGGCATCCTCCTCTCGGCAAACTGAAACTCCGACCAGCCGCCGACGACCCGCACCCATTGCGGCGCGGGGGTGTTCGCGGCCTGTTTGCGCAGCATGGCGAGCGCATCGGACACCGAAGGGACATTTTCCCAACGCAACTCCATGTTGTAGTTCAGCCCGCCGCGGATCAGATGCGTATGACTGTCATTCAGCCCCGGGATCACGCGACGACCTTTCAGATCGATGCGCGGCGTCACATCATCTGCAGTGCCGAGGATGTCCGCGTCGGTACCGGTTGCTGCCACCTTATCATCCCGTATCGAGATGGCACTGGCGTCAGGGGTGTCGGGGTCGAGCGTCGTGATCTTTCCATTGTAAAGAACAAGGGTGTCTTCGGTCGTATTCTGGCTCCAGCTGAAAGAGGGCTGCATGCCGCCAAGGGCGGTAGCAGCACCAAGGCCTGCGAGAAGGCCGCGTCGGTTCGTGGTCATCAGGATTCTCCCAAAAGCGACAGCCCGCCGATCGTCTGGGCGGGCCATGTGAGTTCAGGTTGCAGGAACAGGATCGAGCGTTTGCCCGTCGTGGGCAGAGCGCGAAGGCGCCTTGTGGACCATTGTATAGGCGTAATCGACTCCCATGCCGTAGGCGCCGGAATGCTCCTGTACGAGGCCGATTACATCGTCGTAGGTCTCTCTGCGCGCCCAATCGCGCTGCCATTCAAGCAGAACCTGCTGCCAGGTGACGGGGATGACACCGGCCTGAACCATACGGTCCATTGCATATTTGTGTGCATCTTCGGACGTTCCGCCCGAGGCATCGGCGACCATGTAGATTTCATAATCCGTGTCAGCCATGCAGCTCAGGGCGAACGTCAGGTTGCAAACCTCGGTCCATAGGCCCGAAACCACAATCTTCTTGCGTCCGTCAGCGGCACCTTTCGCCAATGCATCGCGTACCTTTTGATCGTCCCAGGAATTCATGGAGGTCCGTTCAAGCAGCGGCGCGGCGGGATGCACGTCAAGCAGTTCAGGGTACGTGTGGCCGGAAAAGCTGTCAGTCTCGACCGTGGTGATGATGGTCGGGATGTCAAAGATCCTGCCTGCCTTGGCCAGCGCCACAGTGTTGTTCTTGAGCGCCTGACGGTCCATCGACTGCACCCCAAAGGCCATCTGCGGCTGGTGGTCGATAAAGATCAACTGACTGTTCTGTGGCGTCAGCACCTCGAGGTTTGACATGGGGGGTCCTTTCTTTGTCAGTGAGTAAGTCTTGTAGGTGTCGATTTGTGGGTGGGTCCTGCGACCTGGCTGCCTTGACCCGTTTGGTTTCGAATGAACTGTCAGCTGTCCCTAGGCGCGTCCGGCCGCCGGGTGTCTCCGACCGCGAAAGACTTCAGATGAAGCGCTTGGGCGATCGGTTGCGCATGGCCCTTCAGCCACCGAACGGCGGCTTCGTTCGCCAGTATTCCCAACAGCCCCGAAAGTAGGATGATGGGCGGCGCGGGGGACCGGACCGAAACGAGGCCGTAGATACCGCCGACAAAAATCCCAACGCCAAGAGACAGCAGATGCGGCGTCCAACTCATGCCGCCGCCTCGCGCGATGGCGTGCTCATAAGCGCGGACAAGGCGATGGCTTCTTCACGGCGCATTTCGTGCCGCCCTCATGAAAAGAGGTTGCTACCTCGGCGCCCTGGGCCCTGCTCCAACGTACCAATTGTTCCGTCATCGGCCATCGGCAGATCGGATCGTTCCGTCCGGCAGTAATCAACACCCTGCGGCCTTTAAGACCCGGCGCCGAAGCAGGCTCCCAAGGGATCAGAGGATGAAGAAGCCCCACGCGATCAAAAAGATCGGGCCGCTGCATCATCACAGCCGCCAAGATGTTCGCGCCGTTTGAGTATCCAAACCCATGGACCGCACGGGCCGGATGCCGCCGTTTCCAGCTCTCCACAAAACGCGTCATTTTCGCCGTAGCGCGGGCGAGGTCCTGCATGTCATAGACGCCTTCAGCGGTACGGCGGAAAAACCGCAAGGCGCCCAATTCCAACACGTCTCCACGAGGCGATATAACACCCGCACCCGGGAAGAGCTCTTGCGCAAGACCGAAGAACTGGTTTTCGTCTCCGCCGGTCCCGTGAAAGGCGAACACAAGCAGCGCGTTTCCCATGGGTTCCTTGACCAACGCATGATAAGCGGCTTCGGTCATGTAACTATCTCCTCATGCAATTTCTGGCAGCTTTCGCTCGATCTGTGCGCGATACGGCCGGTAGCGTTCCGGTAGCATCAGCGCTTGACCCAGATGCGCGGTGTCCTCGTCCCGATCAAAACCGGGCTCGTTGGTTGCGATTTCGAACAACACACCACCCGGCGTACGGAAGTAGATCGCCCAAAAATAATCGCGGTCGATCACCGGCGTGACCTGATAGCCGGTATCCATCAAGGCTTTGCGGACCTCCAGTTGGGCAGCCCGGTTTTCAACAGCGAAAGCGATGTGGTGAACCGATCCTGCGCCTTGTGTCGCGTGCGGTGCATCCGGCACTTCTTCAAGATCGATCGTCCGGGCGGCATTGCCACCATCGATCCGGTACCGGGTAACGGACCCCTCCGTGTCGCCTTTCTGGTACCCCATAAAAGTCAGCAGCTCACCCGTCGCATCGGCATTCCGAAGCTGGAAACGCGCGCCGTGGAACCCCAGAACGCCGTCCGCCTCACCAATGCCGCCACCTGTCCAGGCCGTTCGGTTTTCCGGCTCTGCCTCAACAAGCGCAAAGCTGTCGCCATCCGGACCATCCAGTTCAAGACGGGCGTCACCTAAAAAAGAGCTCTCCCTGAGGCCTTTCACCCCCTTGGAGGCGAGATGCTCTTTCCAGAAACCCAGCGTGCCCTTTGGCACAGCAAACTCGGTCACACCGACTTCGCCGGCTCCGCGTCGGCCGTTTGGCATCGGACCGAACGGAAAATAGGACATAACGGAACCGGGCGTGCCGACCTCGTCACCGTAGTACAGATGGTAGACTTCCGGCGTATCGAAGTTGACGGTTTTCTTGACCCGCCGCATCCCGAGGACCTTCGTAAAGAAGTCATTGTTTTCTTTGGCATCTGCAGCCATCGACGTGACATGGTGCAGACCTTTGATCAGGTTTTTCATGGCTGTTCTCGGACGGTTGCATTTCGTGAGACAAAGCTAAGCCCTCAATTATGAAATACTATAGAAATGGAATTGCATTCACTATGTCGATGAATGTCTATAATAAGGATGCATCAAGATCTAAAACCAATCCGTGTCTTCCTCGAAGTGGCACGTCTGCAGAACTTCGCCGCTGCAGCCAAGTCACTGGATATGACACCCGCCTCGGCAACGCGCATCATTGCCAAGCTCGAAGATGAGTTCGGCCAGCAGCTACTCGTCCGCACGACACGTCAGGTGTCCCTGACATCGACCGGCGCACTGGTTGCCGCGCGGTATCAGCCCCTCATCGAGGCGTTTGATCAGGTAAAGCTCGATCTGGACCGGGAGATGCAGCCATATCGAGGCCGTCTTTCCATCAATGCGCCGATGGCCTTTGGCCTGCGTCTGATGCCGGGCCTTATCGACAGCTTCAAGCTGGCCTATCCGAACATCGATCTGAATATCCGGCTCACGGATCAGTTGGTCGATATCTTCTCGGAGATTTGCGATCTGGCGATCCGGGTATCCGAACCCCCGGCAGACAAATCGGCCATCTGGCGAAAGCTGTGCGAGGTGCCCATGCGTGCGGTCGCCGCACCCTCGCTGTTTGAGCGATTTCCACGACCTCAGACGCCGGATGATCTGAACCCCAAGATCTGCCTTTCCTACGGTGATGCGCTGGAAAGCGAGATCTGGCGATTTCAAAAGGACGGGTTGAAAAGGTCCGTCACGACGGGAACAGCCCTTCATTCAAACAACGGCGATCTGCTCTACCGGGTCGCTCGCAATGGTCAGGGGATCGTTGTGCTGCCAGAGTTTCACGTCACAGCTGGGATCGAGAATGGAGAGATAGAGGCCGTGCTTCCCGATTGGGATCTGCCTTCGCTGTGGCTGTCGCTTTACTATCCGCCTTACGAAGCGCTGCCGCCCCTCGTGGCGACGTTTACCGATTTCTTCGAAGCGTACCTCACCGACAAAAACGGGTTCGAGTTCGAGGACTAGGCAGGCTTCGTGAGGGTGGCGCAGGCTAAGTCAACGGCCTGGAAACACGGAAATTGGTCATGGACAGGCGGGCCATGACAAAACTGAGACGAGCAGAACTGTTAGCCTTTAGCCGCGCGCTTTGACGAAAACCAAAATCCGCGCTCAGCGATAAATTACCTTTTACATGCCCCAGCGAAGCTCCTACCGGAGCGCGGAAAATGTCCAATCGTGCAGAGTCTGTTTCTGACGCTCGACACTGCCCGAGGCTGACAAAGCGACCCTTGACCTTAACAAAACCCTTGGCCGCCCGGGGGCATCTATCGCCCTGATCCAATCGGCGGCTCAATAACCAACCGCGTCTTGTTGCCTTGATCAGGCTGTGCGGCGCGCAGCTATGATTGATCTTCACCTCAAGCCGCTCTGCCAGCGCGCGGGACTGCATCATTAGCCAGCCCAACGATGACCAGATGCACGCAATAAGCTAAACGCCAACCCTTCAACAAAAAACTCTCCGGTTGCCGCAATCGATCAACATATTCATTCTCGGCCCGATCGAAGGACTTGTTACCGCAGCGCCGAAATGGGGCAGCTCTTTTCAATTCGATGCACGTGGCTTTTTCGGTCCCGGATCATCCGTCGGTTTGGGGCTGTTCAGCTCCGGGAACGTGGGAAATGTATCCCGCATTCCGTTTTCTCCTGACCACGCCACCGTCCGGCGCGCGGATCCTCGTTCTCTCCCACCGGCGTCGTACATGGGCGACACCCCAAAGACGCGTAGCCCTTCGCGACAAGCGGATGACGCGGCAGATCGTGATCGGCAATGTAGGCGGCAATCTGATCCGCCCCCCAATTTACCAGAGGATTGATCTTGATCTTGCGATCAGCCAATTCGAAGAGTGGAAGGGCATCACGGGTTTTACCTTGGCCCCGTCTGCGTCCGGTGATCCAGCCGCCAAAACCCTCCAAAGCTTGCGTAAGCGGCTCTGTTTTTCGCAGCGCGCAACAACCGTCAGGATTGCTCTGGTGCAACAGGCAATCGACGTCGCCGTGGATCAGCTTGGTGGTATCGGGTCGTATGATACGCACGTCGCGCAGCCCGAGTGCCTCAGAGACGTCGCGCTGATAGCGCAGTGTTTCTCGAAATAGCATTAGCGTATCAAGAAAGATCACCGGCGTGGTTCTGTCGATCTCTGAGATCATGTGCAGCAACACGACACTGTCGGCACCGAAAGACGACACCAACGCAACCTGTCCGATCTGAACATCCTGTAACACGTGCCGTAAGATCGTCTGCGGGTCTGATTTGTGGTGTAATGTGTTGCGACGCTGCGCGAGTTCTCGTAGCGGCATGGAGGCTTTCCTTGCGTTTGCACATCCGCTCGAGACAAGTGCTGCTCTCGCGGATTGTGTGGCTTCAACCACTATATAGAATATAATTCTCCTAAGCGCCGCATACCTCCGCAATAAAAGGAATATACTTCCGAGAAACGGTCTTTTGGATTATCTTGTTCTAAATACCCCACTACGCCGCGGACGATCAGGGCGTTCCGAGGCAGCCGATGGGATGGCTTCTTGAAGTTGATGTTGTCGCATGCTCACCCTCGAGATCGCCTCGAGCTTGACTTGCCTCAAACCTATAAGAGGCGATTGTGTACACGTGTCGTGTTGTACCCGGGCATCAGCACCTCGCTGCAGCCAAAAGCGCGGTAGTTGGCGGTGGACTGTGCACGATCAAGGAGCCTTTCACGGATGTCTCGATAGTGCGGGCTTCATCGGACGTTTACGAAAGAATTCAGTTGAATATAGTCACAAAACTAGTTATTTAGGAGCTATGGATCAAACAGCTATCACCGCTCGCGCGCTCGCCGCTCTCGGCCATGAGGCGCGGCTTTCAGTCTACCGCCTTCTCGTGCGTGCTGGCGATGACGGCCTCATTGTGGGCGACATAGCTGGCCATACCGATCTGCCACTCTCGACGCTGGCGCACCACCTGCGCCAACTCGTGTCGGCTGGTCTTGTCGTACAAGAGAAGCGGGGACGAGAAGTTGTTAACCGGGTGGACTTCATGGTTATGAACCAAACACTGCGCTTTCTCACCGAGGAATGCTGCCAAGGCGTCGCGCTCAAGGAGGCCGCAGCGTGATCCTTCAATACAGTTTTCTTTGCTCAAAAATAACTATAAAGCTAGGAATGTTACGATGACAGAAGCTGTCCTTCGCCTCTCAGGTCGCGGGCTCGTGATCGGGCGTTACGTCTGGTCGAACGAGCGTGTCTGGATTGTCACTGCGCTCATTCTTGCCACGGTTGCGCTGTTTGATCCAGTACAGGGCGCGGACAGCCTCGCCTTCACGGCGCGGGCTCTTCTGGAGACTACGCCCTATTTGCTACTGTCCATCGGTCTCGCAGCCTATGCCGGTGCCACTGGGGCGGACAGCTTGATCGCTCGCGCGTTCACGGGTGCACCAATCCTGATGATCGCTCTGGCGGCTGCCTTCGGGGGCTTGTCGCCCTTTTGCTCGTGCGGAGTGATCCCGCTAATTGCCGCGCTCTTGGCCATGGGGGTGCCGCTTTCAGCAGTCATGGCATTCTGGCTGGCCTCGCCGGTCATCGACCCGTCCATGTACGCGCTCACCGCCGGTGTGCTGGGCTTCGAGTTTGCTACCGCCAAGACGCTTGCCGCGATCGGGTTGGGCCTGTTCGGCGGCTACGCAACGCTCATGCTGACCCAAGCCGGGGCGTTTGCCGACCCCCTGCGTGAGGGCGTCGGCAGCGGCGGCTGTGGCGCATCCTCAATCCACAATCCAAAACCCCCTGTCTGGGCTTTCTGGCGAGAGGCGGAGCGGCACAAAAAATTTGTTCGCACGGGTTTGAAGACGACACTATTTCTTTTCAAGTGGCTCACTTTGGCCTTTGTGCTGGAAAGCCTGATGATCGCCTATGTTCCGGCCGATTGGGTCGCCACCGCCGTAGGTGGCGACGGTCTGGGGTCGGTACTGATTGCCACGCTGGTCGGAGTGCCAGCCTATTTGAACGGCTATGCTGCGCTCCCTCTCGTCTCAGGTCTGATGGAGCAGGGTATGGCACCCGGCGCCGGCATGGCTTTCTTGATCGCCGGTGGAGTTACATCGCTGCCTGCGGCTATCGCCGTCTGGGCACTGGCCCGTCCGCAGATCTTTGCGCTCTATGTTGGGTTCGCGCTGACGGGCTCACTTGCGGCGGGGCTCCTGTTCCAGGCGTGGGTCGGGGTATGAGCCGCTGCGTCGTCCGGCCACGTGCTCTGTCGAATCACCAGCTGGCGCAGAGCCGACCCCTGCGCGGCTTTACTCACCTAGCGCGAAGAGAGCATAGCTGCGTCGCTCATGGCAGCTCTGATTCATACGTGGTCTGGAGATTCGCTGTGTGGATCCAGCTTGATAGCTGTAGTGCATGAGCAGTTTAGCCTCACGAGACATACGACCAAGAACTGGTCGTCGGACACTGACAGTCGCAAGCGGCGCGGATCTTTGTTGATCTGGGTCCATCCTGAAACGTTCTGGATGCGGCTATCACCTGGCAAACTTGTTCGAGAATACCAATTCGATGATACAGCGATTCAAGCGCGCCTATCCCAAAGGTGTTGCGCCGGATGCCGCGCTGGTAGACAACCCAACCGGGTTTGTGCGAAGCTTTTTGCAACTGGTTGGTATCGAACGAGATGTTCCTGATCACAGTACCGTGTGTCGTCGCCAAAACACATTGGATATGAGCCACGCCTGTTGCAGGAAAAATGCTGTGCGGAACATTTCGCTCCCTCTCGTCACATCACGTCATGATGCACGCCTGAGCGCTGGACAGCATGGGCATCAAAACCGAAGAAGAGGATGAATGAAACGCCCGCAACGCCCGCATGTTCATACCAGCAGTATGATTGCGGCATGGCGCGCGCAGTTTGATCACCGCCGGCCCGCTCCAGTATCGCTGGTCCGACACCGAACCAATAGGCTGATCAGCGAAAGGAAGGCCTAAAAATGAACAGAGCTGACCTATGAACGTCCACTCGAAGGGAAACAGGCCGAGAGCCGCGCGATCAACTGTCGGACGGTGGTAGATACACAAGAAAAAATGACCGCGCAGCGCGATTAGGGCCCTTCCCGGGAAACCCTAGTCAATCTTGCTAGCAACAATGGCCCATTATACTGAAAGAAAGGCCCAAAATGCTCACCGCGAATAGCAGGAATACAACAATGAAAAATAGTTGAAAAAATCAGCTTCCGTCGCTCTAAGGTTGGCGAAGTGCAATATCATACGATGTAACCTTACTCAAACGCCGAGCGGTTTAGCAAAGCACATAGAAAGCGCCTTCCAACATAAACGCATTTTTCATGTATCTTGGTATTTTATTTCTATCTATTGGGCGCCTAATAATTTATTTACTTCGTTCCTGACCATCACGGAGAAAGGTCGCCCTCGGTCCAGTACACCTAATTGTACTCTAGGGCTCATGCATACCGTCACACTGGGAGGATAACGTTCGCGCATTGCTCAATATCCTGCTTGTTGGCAGATCCTCATATTTCTGTTCGAACAACTGGATAGCGATCATTGCGAAACAACGAAACCCTGCAATGCCTCTTCAAGAATGGATCTGCTCTCGGCGCTTTCACGCAAAATTACGTCTGAGCTAATGAGCATACCGTCACGCATGGGGAGATTGACAACCGGTTGCTCAGATACTGACCTCATGTCCCCCAAAACCGGTATATCAGACTCTATAATCTGTGCCCATTCTTCGGCAAGCCACGCTGAGCGGACAGCTTCATCATGATTTTCAGCTAGCTCAAACAGTTCGTAAGCAGCGGAGCCGTCGCCGAGCTGGAGTTTCGCCTGAGCTCTAACTTCATTTGCCCGCACAGAATCCAGGCCCTCCAACACCAACAAGGCTTCTTGTGGCTGCGCCGTCTCAACAAGTGCGAGCCCTTCAAGCTCGAGCAGAAGACTAGTTTTTTCGCCAACAGGAATTGAGCTCAGCACACGTCTAGCAGGTTCCGGGAACCCTAGCATTATGAGCCTCTCCGCCACTTTTTCTACGGCCTTTGGCAAGAGCGCGGCTGAAGACACAGGGTATTCTGAAAAGAAGATGTTCAAAAAATCAATATTTTCGGCACCAGATGAAAGCGCTATAAAAATATGTGATCTCAGCTCAGCAATGAGCGCTTCATCGCCTTTGATAGTCGGACTATCTAAGTTTTCGATCGCTTTTATGAATTGGCCCGAATAAGCAGACGCTAAGACATGAGCGCGCATAATCTCCTTGGCATCGGTCCCCTGACGCCGTTCAAATGCGTATGATTCAATCAATAGGGCTATATCTGCTGGAACCACTTTGCCCGTTTGTAGCCCACTGTCTATCATTGAGATCAATGCTTGTGGTGTTTCGGGAGAATTTTCATCTATGACATCAGAGAGCAAATCTTCAGCAGCGTTGGTTTCACCCGACAACTGTTTGATAGTTGCTTCTGCAAGCTCGAAGCTCGATCTCGATTCATCCTGTCTGTAATCTACATTTCTCAATGCAATAGACGCAGCGGCCAGATCACCATACGCTGAAAGTCTTTTGCTTAGCGCGGGCGCAATGTGTAGTTTGAGATGATCTGGTAGAGCCGAGAGCGCTCGGAGAGCAGCATCTACATTGACGATCTGGTCGCTCGGTATTTTCTTTCCGGCTAAGATACTCCAAAGTGCCAACGGGGAATCGCAATCGGAAAATCGGTGCACAAAACGCGGGTTTTGAACTGAACCAAATTCCATTATGCTGGCAAGATCAAAGATTTCAGGATGCTTGGAAGACAGCACAGGAGAAAGACGCAGAACTTCTTTGGCCTCTGAACCCAAACCAAAAAAAACGTACAGTCTTGCCAGCTTTAGTGCCGCTGTTGAATTCACCTCACCGACTTCAGTATAAAGTTCCATGCGCAGTTGCGAAACCTGACGCGAAAGTGGCTCGTTTGTTCCCCAGCTTGGAACAGCGACCAAATTTGGATTTTCACAAAGACTACCAGATATTGAAAGATCTGGCTCGGCTCCACTCACCTCTGAGTCACGACTGTTTGTTATCCGAATATTTCCTGGACCCGGTATCGCCGGCACTGGTGGCTCCGCAGATGAATTAAACATTTCGGGCTCGTCATCAATAGACGTGGGGCGCAGCTCCAATCCCATATCCGGAGCCGCCAGCTGCAAAATACCCCGCGAAGATGCATCACTCATTTGGTGCAAGAGCGTCTCGCGCGTTTCATTCACGATTTCATTGGCCAACTCTTTGTTGTCTTCGCGCGAGGGATTAATAGGTTCCAGGCTAGTACTCACTTCCGAGCGAGACGGCCCCCGTACACTTTCTGGTGCCGGTAGACCCGACCACAGAAGATCGCCGTAGTTAAAACGCGAAGCTGGTCGAACGGGCACGAATTCCGGTGGAACTTGATCGCTTGAGATCGGCAGGGCAGGACCATCGCGAATGTCAATAACCAGATACTCTCCCCTCTCCACAAAAGTTCTGATCGTACACGCACAAGCCAGCTCAAGTTCAAGCCGGGAACCATAGCTTCGCACATCAGTGAGCTGATCACGAGGAATGATATCGAAAACCCGACGCACATCGAAACCGCTCTCATGATTAGGGAATGTCACAGTCGCAAGACCACGTGTTTCGGAAAGCTCCCACTGGGAATCTGCGGGCATATCCATTACCAATCGTGTGAAACCAGCGTGGTCGCCTGACCGCACGGTAATAGGATTGGCATATGCTGCCGTTGCCGCGCTAAGCACGACAGCACCAATGACTCCCGTAAGTCTACTCATGCAGCACCCTGCTTTACTGATTTCAAAGCGTCTTCTAGTTCTGAAAACGTTGGGCGATGGTGTGATGGTGTATTCTGGCGGCCGACCTCAATGCATATATTGGTCGCATGCGCATGAAGGTTGGCAACCAACACTTCTCGAACAAGCTGATAGAAATGGCTGTCTTCTTCCGTGATCGTCTTTACCTTAGCTGCGAATGGGCCGACGAAGCCGTAAGCAAGGAAAACACCCAGAAAGGTTCCGACCAGGGCGCCACCAATCAGTTTCCCGAGAACCTCAGGTGGCTGATCAATTGATCCCATGGTTTTGATGATCCCCAGAACCGCCGCAACGATACCGAGGGCCGGAAGACCATCCGCCACGGTTTGTAGTGCATGACTGGAGTGCAATGCATGGTGCATATTTGCCTCCATGCGTTTTTCTAGAACCTCTTCGACCTGATGGGGATCATCATAGTTCATCGAGGCAGAACGAAGCGTATCACAGATAAGCGCGATCGCTTCGCCGTCTTTCAAGATCTTTGGATACTTCGAAAAGATACTTGAATCGGCGGGTGCTTCGATATGTTCCTCAATCGCCACTGGGTTTTGGCGTGCCAAACGGATAAGTTCGAAGAGAAGGCAAAGAAGATCTTTATAGTCTTCTTGCAACCACTTCGGGCCTTTAAAGACACGCCCCATGTCTCTGCCAGTCTGCTTGATAGCAGACCCATCATTGCTGATTAGAAAGGCCCCGATTGCGGCGCCACCGATCATCGTCATCTCAAACGGTAGCGCTTTGAAAATAATACCCATCTTGCCGCCAGCGGCCAAGTAGCCGCCGAAGACCATGACGAATACACATACGATGCCAATGATACCGATCATGTCGAACCCCAGTGATTACTTGTCTGCACAATCGCAAAAGTAAGTTAAAAAAACCTCAGCACTGCTAGCCTTTTGGGACATCGGCGTTGCGACCAGCAAGGATCACGCTAATAGTGTAGGCTGCCTGCGGGGACAGGCCCGCCATGATTCCGGCAGCCGCTTCTGGCCTCATGCGACCGAGAAAGCCAGCTGCAAACGCGGGCTCCATCTCTTCAAAAAGTGCAGCGGCATCTTTCGGTTTCATGCTCTCATAGACGGCTGTCAGCCGGGCCAAGTCATCTTCCGCGGCGGTATCTGCCAGCGCAAGCAGTTCGCGCAGGGATTCTTCTGCATCCTGAAGGTTTACAAGCCGCCGCTCAATTTGTTCATCCGCCACGGACAGCGCCTTCATACGCATTTCCATCTGCCGTTCACGCTCTTTCAAACGCGCTTCGCGCTCTTGGAATGCACGCAGCATATTCGAGATTTCTTGCTGCTCGCCGGCAGGCTCAACCTCTACGGTGTTAGGTGCAACCACTTCCGTAGTGCCAACCGCTGTCTCAGTTGCAACCGCCTGGCCCGCACCCGCGCCAATGCGTAAGGCAGCCGAGCCAACGAGAAGGCCCGCAATCAAGAGAGTTGATCCACGGCCGTTGCGGCCTGAGAAGAGACGCGGCATTTTCATTGAGGCCGCTCCGTTCCGCGGTGACGCACGAACATGGGTTCGCTCGGGGTCTGAACAGCCGCTTGAGTTGGGTTTGATGAGGCCGTCTGAGGCGCATCGTGGACATCATGCAAAGAAGCCATCTGAAGCTCAAGTTTGCGTGACATGTTTTCGGACCGCTGCGTCAGTTCGGTCAATGACCGAGCAGAAGCTGAAGCCGTCGATTGCGCGGCTTCTAGTGTCTTGGTCAAATCATCCACCTGAGCTGATAATACCGCAACCGCACCCCCCACACCTTTTTCCAAATCGTTAAAGCGATTCAAACGGCGCCCCAAAACGAAGCAATATAGGCCAGCGCCAAGTGCCCCGGCCGCCAGCAGTACATCTGCTATCAAATCCATGCCACTCTCCTTAGTTTAGAACAAATTCCATAATCAGCAGGTCGTTCACTTGACCGGGTCCGGCGACAAGCTGCACACGCCTAAGCATCTGTGACCGAAGTCGTGTCAATGAAGATGGATCGCGAAGGTCATTGACTTCCACGGCCCGTAGATAACCGTTCAGCACGTCGATAACGCGCGGCAAGACAGCTTCCACCTCCGAGGCGTATTTCTTGGGCACTTCCAGTTCGGCCCGAAACCTGAGGTGATCTTCAGAGCTCCCCGGTGGCAGTGATACTGTAATCGGTGCGATTGGCACGAAAGCGATAGCGGGGCCCACATCTACAGGTGTGTCCTCAACTTCTGACACTTGCGATTCGCCCCCGAAGATGAGTCCGCTCCACGCCGCATAAAAGCCGCCACCACCGCCAACCAGCAGCAGTACAAGCCCAATTATCAAAGGCATTTTCGACGACTTTGTCTCTTCTTCTATCTCAACGGCCGCTGTGTCTGACATGACAACCTCAACTTGCTTGGTCAAAATGCTTATAGACGCGATTGCACTAACCGATTGTTAAGCCAGATCGTTCATTGATGTTGCCATCGCCGAGCAGAACGTTCGGCTTGACGGAGGCGATTGTGCAGCAACTATTAAATGCGTGGACCGGACTGGACCTACGCCGTCAAATCATCGTTGTCTTGGCCACAGTGGCAATGTTCTTTGGCGTGCTCGCCATGTCACGTATGGCGTCTGCCCCTTCTATGACCCTTCTCTATGCCGGACTGGAGAATGGCGCCGCTGGCGAAGTTGTAAGAGCCCTGGAGCAGCGCGGTGCTGCTTTCGAGGTGCGTGGAGGGTCAATTTTCGTAGCTGCCAGTGACCGGGATCAACTGCGCATGACACTTGCCAGTGAGGGTCTACCGGCGAACTCGACCCGAGGCTATGAACTCCTCGATTCCCTGTCTGGTTTCGGCACGACATCGCAGATGTTTGACGCCGCATATTGGCGGGCGAAAGAGGGCGAACTTGCCCGCACCATCGTCTCCAGCCCTCACATTGCGATGGCACGTGTGCATATTGCTAGTACCGGTTCCAACCCGTTCCAGCGTGGCGTAACGCCGAAAGCCTCCGTTGCCGTCACGCCGACGGGTGGACCTATTACCGCGCAACAGGCCAAGGCTATCAGGTTTCTGGTATCTTCCGCCGTAGCCGGTCTGGCAAGCGAAGATGTCGCTATCATCGACGCAAACGGCGCACTGGTTGGTGCCACCGATGAAGTCGCCCCCGCTGGTGCAGATGATAAAGCGCAGGTTTTGCGCGACCGTGTCCAACGCCTCCTGGAGGCCCGCGTCGGCTTTGGCAATGCTGTCGTGGAGGTGAGCGTCGATACGGTCACGGAAAGCGAAGCCATTCGCGAACGCATCTTTGATCCTCAAGGCAGGGTCGCCGTGAGCACCGATACAGAAGAGCGCAATAACAGCTCAACCGAAGCCGGCGGCGGAAATGTGACGATTGCATCCAACCTTCCCGATGAGGAGGGTGGCGAGGGGGAGAATTCTTCTTCACAGAACAGCGAGAGCCGCGAACGGGTCAACTATGAGGTGTCCGAGACCGAGCGCGAGATTGTGCGGGTGCCCGGTGCTATCAAGCGTCTGACCGTCGCAGTTCTGGTGAATGAAGCCGCGATTCCGGGGGAGAACGGCACTCAGGAGTTTGCTCCTAGAGAGGAGGCGGAATTGGACGCGCTGCGCGATCTGGTAGCTTCCGCTGTCGGTTTTGATGAAACGCGTGGCGATATCATCACGATCAAATCCATGGCGCTCCAGAGTGTTGCTCCACAAGGCACCGCCGCTGGCAACTCGATGATGGACTTGCTGGACATCGACATCATGTCCGCCATCCAGATGGCCGTCCTTGCCTTGGTTACGCTTATTCTCGGGCTGTTTGTCGTGCGACCTCTTCTCAGTAAACAACCGATCGCAATCGAGGAGGAAGAGATTCCCGCGCTACCTGCAGCGGATTCCGCATCCTCAGATGGTGGGATGCTACCGGAGGAGACAGATGCGGATGACTTTGGGCTCCCGGATCTACCCATGATTTCAGGATTTGGCGGCGGTGAACCGGGCGAGCTACCGGACCTTCAGATGGCAGGTGGCATGTCGGATGACCCGGTGGACCGACTACGAAATCTGATCGGTGAGCGCCAAGACGAGACTGTCGAGATCCTGAGAAGCTGGTTGGAAGACAAGGAGGAAAACGTCTGATGTCATTGCTTCATCGTTATCGGGATTTTGGTGAGACAGAGCTACCGGAAATCGTTGCAATTGAAGAAACCGTCGAAGCTTCCGAAGAAGAAAAACTCGAAGCATTTGAGAACGGATACAAGGCTGGCTGGGATGATGCCATGAAGGCACAGGCTGATTCCGTCGCGCAGGTGAGCGCCGAACTCGGTCAAAACCTCCAGGACATGTCGTTCACCTATCACGAAGCCCTGTCCAAACTTACGATATCACTCAAACCGATCATGAATGATATTGTGGAGAAGCTCTTGCCATCAATGGCCCACGCAACGCTGGCTGCACAGATAAATGAGCAGATCATGGAGTTGATTAAAGAGAACCCTGGCAACAGCATCGACATCGTCGTCGCCCCACATAATACAGATCTTGTGGCAGAAATCTCAGAACTCGCGCTGAGCGAACCCTTCAACATTGTTGGCGAAGCCACCTTAGGCGAAGGGCAAGCGTTTGTCCGGGTTGGATCCCTCGAACGCTCTGTCGACTTGGACGCGGTTATCTCAAAGGTCGGCGACGCCATTACCTCATTTTTCCATGAAGCAGAGCAGGAGACTTCTAATGGATGAAGCCCCCACAGAAGAACGCAGCCAACTTACCGACGCCAAAAACCCATTCACCTCTGTTCCTATTGAGGTCAGTGTTTGCGTTGGTAAAGCGCGCCCGCTAATCCGCGATCTCGTTGCGCTTGGTGAAAACGCCGTCTTACCCCTCGATAAAGGGGTGGATGACCCTGTGGAGCTCTACGTTGGCGACAGGCTCATTGCCCGGGGTATGCTGGAAGAGAAAGAAGACGACCCGAAAGGTCAGCTAATCGTAAGGCTGACAGAGGTGATAGACTTGCAAGGCGGCCACTAGGTTCCGATGCGGCACCGTTTTCTTCCAACGGCCCTCATCATGCTACTGATGCTGGCGCCCAACCTGTTGAACGCGCAGGATCTGTCGTTCTCGCTCGGTGAGGACGGGTCGATCAGCGCCAGAACCATTCAACTCTTCGCTCTGATCACAGTGCTGAGCCTCGCACCTGGCATTGCCATCATGGTGACCTGTTTTCCTTTTCTGGTCACCGTCTTGTCAATTCTGCGCCAGGCGATCGGCTTGCAGCAATCCCCACCGAACATGTTGATCGTCAGCCTGGCGCTTTTTTTGACTTATTTCATTATGGAGCCGGTTTTCACCCAAGCTTGGACTAACGGTATTCTACCGCTTAGCGATGAACTCATAGACGTCGAAACCGCGTTTGTTCGAACCCTAGAACCGTTCCGCGTTTTCATGGCTGGCCGACTGGATCCCGATACGTTCCGAGCGATGGCGGAGCTTCGCACAGAGACCATAAATGTTGCCCCAACCCCGGAAGCACCGCTTTCCATCCTGGTTCCCAGCTTTTTATTGTCCGAGATTTCCCGGGCCTTTCAGATCGGATTTCTGATCTTTTTGCCCTTTTTGATCATCGATCTGGTTGTCGCAGCCGTTTTGATGTCGATGGGCATGATGATGGTTCCGCCAGTTGTTGTCTCGCTACCATTCAAATTGGCATTTTTCGTCATTGCTGACGGCTGGAGCCTTATCGCCGGCAGTCTGGTCCGGAGCTATTTTTAACTTGCCACACCGCGTGACGCCACCAGTCCGGAGGTGTACCCGATCTAGGCTGAGGACCCATTGATTTTGGTCGGTCTGCGTGCTTCACGGCTCCAAAAACGTAGCGGTGATATGTCTGAACTTTTCTGGCTAAGCGACGAGCAGATGGCGCGTCGTGAGCCCTTCGTCGGGAAAACGGTCCCCCGGATCGTTTTCTGATCCTCCTCAGTCCCGAAGTCTCAGGGCAAGCCAAGGGTCGATGACCGACGGGTTTTGAGCGGGTTTATCTTCATAAATCGCAATGGGTTGCGCTGGCGTGACGCGCTGAAGGCATATGGTCCCTACAATCGCTGGAAGCGCTGGAACGAAAGGGCTGTCTTCGCGAGGATGATGGCGGGACGAGCGGCCGAGCACGGCGAGAAGAAGACTGTGATGATCGACGCCACCTATCTGAAGGCTCACCGTACGGCGTCCAGTCTGCGCGTCAAAAAGGGGGGCGCGGTCGCCTGATCGGGCGGACCAAGGCTGGTATGAACGCGAAGTTGCACGCCGTCTGTGACAGCCAAGGACGTCCGCTGAACCTGTTCGTTACCGCAGGACAGCTTCTCCGCGATGCAGGCATCGCCTGCCAGCCAGTGGGTCAGCGACGACATCGGTGCGCGGGCGCTTTGTGACAGTCTACTGGATGTCGACTGGCTACTCGGAGATCGTGGCTATGACGCCGACTGGTTGAGAGAAGCGTTGAAACACAGGGGGATACGCCCCTGCATCCTTGGCCGGAAACAGCGGAAGACAACCGTCAAGTACGACAAGCGTCGCCACAAACGCCGCAATCGGGCTGGGATGGTGTTCGGCAGGCTGAAGGATTGACGGCGTGTCGCCACCTGCTACAACCAGTCCCCGAAGGTATTCCTCTCGGCAATCGCTCTCGCCGCTACGGTCATCTACTGGCTATGAGTCCTGAGACTAGAAGAGCGTCTATGATTGGAAATTGAAGGTCTAGAGCTGAAACGTATCGTAGGTTTTGAAAACCCGAAACTCAGATACTCGGTGGCTGGAAGTCACATCCAGAGCATCTCATCAGCGTTTTTTTGGCCTTTGCCGCCATCTACTTTTTTGAACCGATGATGATGCCTGGTTATTTGAGCGACAACCATCGCCCCTACGCATCTTTGACCAAGACGGAGCGCCTTTCGAAATGTCTCTGCACGAGCATCAGATCATCGATACCCGTTTGATCGTAGGACAATTGCGACGGCGCCGCTTCACACACTTTGCGCCCCAAATCGCGTAGGATCAGGATTCATAGCGAACAAATCACGAGATCGGCAAGCGCGATGACTGATAGAAAGACCCTTTGGCATCTATCGTAACGGGTTGCCACACGGCGCCGATCTTTCAACCTGCCGAACATCATCCCAGCCCGATTGCGCCGTTCGTGGCGACGCTTGTCGTATTTCACCGGCTTCTTTCGCTGCTTCCTGCCTGGGATGCAGGTGTGTATCCCTTTGTCTTTCAATGCTTCTCGGAACCAGTCGGCGTCATAGCCACGATCCATTGACCGGCACTCTTTTGCATCGCAAACGATCAGAGGTGCCAAGCAACCAATTCACCTTGGGCAAACTGCTCGCCTATGCACAGGCACCGATGTAATCACTGACCCATTCGCTGGCAGGCGATGTCTGCATCGCGGAAAAGCTGTCCTGCCGTAACGAACAGGTTCAGCGGACGTCCTTGGCTGTCTCAGATGGTGTGCAGCTTCGTGTTCATGCCGCCCTTGATCCGACCAATCAGACGCCCACGCCCCCCCTTCTTAACCGCAAGGCTGGACGCCGTGCGATGGCTTTAAGAAATGTTGCATCAATCATGACCGTCTTCTCTTTACCATGGTCAGCAGCCAGTCCAACCAGCATCTCGGCGGAAATGCCCTTGTTGCTCCACCGCTTCCAACGATTGTTGAGCGTCTTGTGGGGACCATATACCTTCGGCGTATCACGCAGGGCAAACCGTTGTTATTTATGAATATTATCCCGCTCAAAACCCGTCGATCGTCGACCCTTGGCTTGCCGTGAGACTTCGGGACTGAGGAGGATCAGAAAACGATCCGGGGGACCGTTTTCCCGACGAAGGGCCCAAGACGCGCCATCTGCGCCTCTGTCAGCCAGAATAGATCAGACAGGTTCACCACTTTTAGGCGCAGTGCAGTACACTGCAAGGTGGAGACCAATAACTCCTGAGCCTGGTGCTTATGAGATGCTGCAACGGGGCCTACGTCACGCCACTTGTCAGATCAGCGCCGCGCTGCCGCCACTTCCATATTTAAAACCACATGGAAGAAGACGGAATGGGACTGTCTATCGCATTGGACGTATCGCTGATGAAGACAGCAATCTGGGTGATCAGCGAGCACCGCAAGACTGTGAGAGAAACTGAAACAGATAGCGCAGCTGAGAATTTGTAGCCCTGGCCGGCCGAACTGGACGGGACCATTGCCACGGTTGGCCAGAAAGAAGGCCGGGGCATTACCGCAATGGCTGCACCGCGGTCTGAAAGAAGCGGATATGGACGCTGTGGTCATAGAAAGGCGCCAAATGAAAGAGACTCTGAAAGCTATGCCGATCAAAACGGATCGGCACGGTGCTAAAGTGATCAGCCCCACCTGAGTGGTCCAATTTGATTGTTAGTGCATGATTGGCGTTTGGTCCATCTGGACGATGGTTT
>NZ_CANMDB010000026.1 GCF_947496515.1 uncultured Roseobacter sp.
TTTGGTCGCTTGTTTGCCATGGTATTCCTCCGTTTTCCTAAACATAGCGGAGGACCACTCCAGTGGGGGAGGATCAGGTAGGGCAACTCACAGGTCGCGGAGATAGTGTTGAAGAAGTCGACGTTTGAGCTGCCGATGGTCGAAGCCCAAAACAGCTGGGCTGTTCCCCTCAGCCTGTTGGTTCTGGTTGCGGAACCAGTTTTGCAAGTTTCCTGAGGTTTTGGGCCGTGGCTGCGAGCTGGAACTGTTCGTATGCGCCTTTGGGCCCTCGAAGTCGCATCATCGGCACGCCGATGTATCGCTTCAGATGGGCGAAGAGCATCTCGACTTTCCGCCTTTGCATGAATGAGGTCATGTAGGCATCTGTTTTGCGGATATCGCGGGCGACGTCTCGGGCTGCTTCGTG
Organism: uncultured Roseobacter sp.; assembly: GCF_947496515.1. Classification (GTDB taxonomy): domain Bacteria; phylum Pseudomonadota; class Alphaproteobacteria; order Rhodobacterales; family Rhodobacteraceae; genus Roseobacter. The sequence continues at coordinate 407 of NZ_CANMDB010000026.1, forward strand.
AACTGATCGCATCACGCGCCTACCAGGGTCGCTTGGGCAACATTGCGGCTTGAGTGGGCACGCATCACAGTCGTGTTTTGACGCGCGGTATCGGATGAACCCGTCTTTATCGCCATTGGGCTTTCGCGGCTTTGAGAAGTTCCGTCGGTATGTTCGCAGTTCCTTGTTGCCCGGACAGGTGTAGCTGTCGGTCGCGGGGTCATAGACAAAGTCCTCACGTGAGAATGTGCCGTCCGTCCGCTTGGATTTATCCCAGACCGGAATGTGCGGAGCGATACCGCGCTCTTCCACCAACCAGCCCAACATCTCCGCCGATCCGTAGCCAGTATCGCCGACCAGCTTGTCTGGCGTCATATCGAAGCGATCCGTGATCCGGTCAATCATGCGCCGCGCAGCGAAAGCCTCAGCGGTCCGGATCGGAACAGAAGGCTCGACGTCAACGATCACTGCATTGTCCAAATCAACCATATAGTTGGTGGAATAGGCGAAGAAGGCTGCTCCGCCATCGGCGCCTGTCCAGCGCGCAGCAGGGTCCACCGGTGAGATGTATTTCGGCACGACCTTGGTCGAGGCTCCGAAGGCTGCGTCGTCCAGCTTTTCGAGATATTCCTCGACCACGCGGGTGGTCAATTCGGGCGGCAGCCCTTCCTTGCTGTCGATCCCGCGTGTCTGGTTTGCATTTGCCGGGATCAGGCTGGCATCGACGCCAAAGCTTTCGCCGCCGACCAGGCCCTCATCGATGCATCGCTGTAGCACCATCTCGAACAGATGGCGGAACAATCCGCACTCACGGAAACGCCCGTGTATTTACCCGGCAGGCAACGCTTGCATCGCCGAGAGGGACGGTTCTTCGAAAAGGTAGAATATTCAGACACTGGATCCGTCAGATCGAGCTTGCAAAACTACCGGTACGCCAGATTGACATGAACCTCATCGTAGAGCCGTCGCTCAGAGCGAATGCCCTGACAGTATCCTAACAACAGCATCCGGATCATCAGCTCGGGGTCTATCGAGGGACGCCCATGCGAACTATAGGACGACGCCAGAAGAGGCCGGACCTCTGATAAATCAAGGAAGCGATCAATGCCATGCAGCGGGTGATCCCCGGGCACAAATTCCTCGATTGAGAACTCATAAAACAGCGCACCCTGCGCCACCTGCCTCGGTCCCATCATCGCCACACCTCCACTCTCAAAAAGAGTGAATCAACGGCAGGCCGGCCAATCAACGGACTTTTTCAACAATATCCGGACTTTGCCGCCATTCAGTCTCTGCCAACATATGTCGGCTTTTTTGCTTAACCGCGCCTATCGAAGGCCAGCTTTACGGCTAGACCGACGAACACGAATCCCGTCAGGTACTGGAGTACATTGGCGGCTGACTTGTTCTGGGCGAGAAAGCCACAGATTCTTCCCGCAAACGCGCCTATGAATGCGTTTATGACGGTCCCACCGATGTTCAAGACTGTTCCCAAAATGAGAAACTGGGCAAGGGCCGACCCGCGATCCGGGTCAACAAATTGCGGAACCAAGGCCAACATGAAAATCGCGACCTTTGGGTTCAGAAGGCAGACTAGAACACCATCCTTACAGGCTTGCCAGCTCTTCGAACTATCCATGTTCTCCGGCTTCAACGCACCGATGGGAGAGGTAAACGCGTTACACGCGAGATATAGAAGATAGCCAACACCGGCCCACCGGATCAGCTCGAATGCAATCGGATTGGCTGCAATCAACGCAGCAAGACCGAGACCACCGGCGAGGGCATGAATGAAAGATCCAGTCGCGATCCCAAATGACGCTGCGATCCCTGCTTCCGGTCCCGATTTTGCGCCTTGGCCCAGGCAGAACAGCATATCTGCTCCCGGTGTTAGGTTCAGCGCCAATGCGATCGGAACGAACAAGAGGAGTGTGTTGAGGTCGACCATGCTGCCCACGGTACTCAAAGCCAAGTAACTGCGAAACACCAAACAAGTTCAAAGCAGACTTTTGCCGCGTTGCAAGGCCATGGTTGGTTTGGGCTCTGAACTGACCCATGCTGACGCGGCAGCGACGGTGCGGCGAGCCGAACAGGACCGGTCATCCGCCAGCCTTGTCAGCCCCAAGAGTTTTCTCGATCAAAGCTGAGCACCTGCCCTTGGGCATCGTCGAACTGCCGTTCGTGCCAACGGCGGCGAAACCAGAAGGTGAGCCGATTTCGACAGATGCTGCGCCGAGTACGAATAGCGGCTCAGGATCGCTTCCACTCCAACGCTATAGCGCTTCAATGAGAGCTTCAATGGCCTCTACACGTTCTGAACTTGACGGGTGCAAGGACATCCATTGTGCTGGCTCTCGGCCGCCGTAAAGTTCCTGTACCTTGCTAAAGAATTGCGCGAGGCCGGCTGGGTCAAAACCGGCCTCCGCTGCCAGTCTGAGACCGAACTCGTCTGCGGACATCTCCTGGCTGCGACTGTATGACAAGGACAACAGCAGGTTCCCCTCAAGAACGATGTCTTCTAGTATCGGGCCGGGGTCTCCCGCAAGAAATGCGATCAGCATGTAGAGGCCGAGCGAGCGGTAGAAGCGCTTTAGTCCGTGTTCTTCAACGACATGTCCGATCTCGTGGCCCAGCACTCCGGCCACAACATCCTGCTCCGGGAACATTTCCACAAAGGCGTCCGTCAAAACGACCGTGCCGCCGGGTAGCGCAAATGCATTCGGCCCCATATCCGGAATATCCCGAAACAGCAGATCAAAACTGTGCTGTTTTTTCTCTGCGGCGGGTAGCGTGGCCAAGAGGTTGTCGTAGATCCGCTTGGCCTTTTCCTTTTCCTCGCTACTGAGTTTCGAAGGTTCCGCCATGGCAAAATCAAGGCTCTGGAGGGAGCCCTTGTCGATCTGCTCGATCAGAACTGGCGGCGTTAAGACAACGGCGACAGCGACGATCACATCGAGCCCGTATCGCCAGAGCATCCAGACGGCGGCAATGCAGAACACCACAAACGTGACAAGGCGGGGTCGGAAGGCCTCCAAGTCATGCAGTGCTGCACCACGCTGTCGCCCCAGCAACTGATCGAACCCACCGTGATCGTCTGTCTCGAAAACAGAGCCATCGGGCAATGTCAGCTTTCGCGGTGCGCGACCCAGAGGCGTGTCGATCTTAACCTCTGAGAGGAGCGCCGCGCCTATAATCGCTTGTTCCTCACTTTGGATCTCGACCTTCGTGCCAGCCGCAGCTTGGCTGAGCAAAAGCCGCGCAGGCTGCCGATGGGACGTCTGCGCCGCATAAGCATGGCCGCGCAGGCCCCGGAGACTTGGCGCGCCGCTCATCTGCTAGATCGGCAGGCCAACGTCGACGCTTTCAAGATCGGTATAGGCATCTCCGATTGCGGATCCCTTCGCTTGTTGATCGCTGATGAAATCGTCGAGCGAACCACCCGGTATAAAACCTGTATGCGATGCCAAATATCTCGCCATCCGTGTTTGCGCCCATGGCAACATCAAGAACAGCGTACACACCACGACAACCATATTCGACACAGCGATCCACAAAAGCGTGGGCGCCGTCACATTGGAGGCGAAGCGATGCCCCCCCTCCAAAGTCGTAGTGTTGTAAACTTCATTCCGGACAAGCGCTTGATAGATGAAGCCTGCTGGCAGAAACGCCACGAAGAACATCAAGTAAAAGAGCCCAATGAGGCCCAAGGCTGCGCCGGGGTCATTTTCTGCCGCCTCAATAGCGCCGAAAAATGCGGCAAAGCTGACGCCAGTCGTAAAAATACCGATGACAAGGACCGCTAAGATCCAGGCGATCGCAACGAACAACGCCCAATAAAATGCGCCAAGACGGGCATTGAGCGTGAAACGGGCCTGTCCCAGCTTGTGGTTATTGATCGAGAAACGCTTCACCGCGCGGTCTAAGACTGGAAATGTCGTGTAGAGTGTCAGGACCATGAGAACAGGATAGAGCAGAAAGACCAAGAAAGCGCGCCCGGTTGTGCCAGTGAACCCGAAGCGCACATTCGAAAAACTTGTCATCCGAGCGTTGAACTGGATCGACCGTACGATGAGCCATGGGTAGGCAAAAATAAGAGCGACAATCAGGATCAAACCCAGAGTGGGCAGCGCCGTCAAAATCATCTGAAATATGATCACAACTGCGACAACGATCAATCTGCCAATCAGGATTTGCTTGCCGGTCGCGTGATAGTCGAAGTTCCGTCCTTCAACGTAGGTATTGTTGTGAAAGTACTTTTTAGTCCGCACCTTGGCCCAGGCGGAGTATATGCCTATCGTCAGGATGCTCAAAAGCAGGTTGACGATCCAGATCCCGAACCACTCCTTCGCGTTCCCCTCGAATTCGAATGATGTAGCATCAGCCGGTAGACTACTTGGCATATTCAGTACTTTCTTTTGTGATCAGCCATCGCATGTCTGTGCGGCAGGATCGCTTACCAATTAAAACAGTGTCAGATACGTCCTCAACGCGAACAGAGTCCAGTCGCAAAGGTGAAGTTTCGTTGCTTGCTCAACCGCCAGTGGAGCCATGACCGAGTGTCTGCATTTTTGAACTCCCCGCCTTTGAGGCTCCGAGACTCAACGACGGCAAGGTCCGCGTCTGAGTTGTCAAATCACGTGGCAGCGAAAGGTCGGTGTCGGTTCGAGCGAACTTGACTGCCGCGAATGACCGGAAGAAGACATGCGCCGCGCTGCAACAAAAGACGCGTCGCAGGCGCGAGAGGATGCTGCGTCAGCAAAGCGCCAAAACCCAAGGTCGGTTTTGTCCCGCGATCCCGACCTCAAAAAAGACCCGGATCTCGCGGCTGCAGCGAATTGGCCAGTATGACGGGCCGCGGCGCAGCAACTAGATCCAATGGGCAACGGCAGCAAAGGGCCGTCATTGCACGCTACTGAGGTGCGATGATCCCACGTTGTCGACACTAGGCGCGCCGAGCTGACCCAATGCTCGGACCAGTTCCAGCTGCAAGATCTCAAAGGCGCGCGCGGCGCCGGCTTGCCCTCCCGCGCCGACACCAAAAGCGAATGCGCGGCCGGCGAAAGAAAAGTCAGCGCCAAGCGCTTTGGCGCGCAGTGCATCCGCGCCGCGACGGATGCCGCTGTCAACGATCACGGCAATGCGCCCTGCAACAGCGTCTGTGATGGCGGGGAGCGCTTTGATCGTCGGTGGGCCGAATGCGACCTGCCGTCCGCCGTGGTTGGACACGACAATGCCGTCACAGCCAATATCTGCACAGGCTTTGGCGTCTCTTGGGTGCAGGATGCCCTTGACCAGAAGTTTGCCCTTCCACCGCGCGCGCAGCCGTTTCAGGTCGGCCCACGTGAAGCCGGGTGTAATCAGGGTCTTCTGCAGGTTTGCATATGACGTGGCGGTTTGCAAAAGGTCAGCGTAGTTGGCCACGTTTGGCGTCCCATGCCGCAAACTCATGAGGGCCCAACGCGGACTGAGCATGCACTGCAGCACGACTTCTGGCGTGAAGCGGAACGGTACGGACAGCTGATTGCGGATATCCCGGTCTCGCTTGCCGGCCGCAGGAACATCGGCGGTGACCATGAGCGTGGTGTAGCCTGCTGCCTCGGCCCGCGCGATGAGGCCTTCGGTTACGTCCGGGTCGCTCGAGACGTAGAGCTGGAACCAGCCATTGTCTTCTGCCGCTTCTGCCAGGTCTTCAAGCGTGGTGGAGGCGGCAGAACTGGCGACGTAGGGGATGTTCTGCGCCTTGCAGAGCCTGGCCAGCGTCAGATCGGCATCTGGCCAGAAAGCGTTGAGCATGCCAATCGGTGCCATGCCGAAGGGGGTCGCGAAGGTCTGGCCAAGCAGGGTTGTCTGCGTGTCGATTTCAGACACATCCACCATGTAGCGCGGGGTCAGTTCCACCTCTTCGAAGGCTTCGCAGTTACGGCGCAGGTTGCGTTCGTTCTCCGCTCCGCCATCGACCAGATCGAAAGCGAAACGCGGGATCCGCTTTTTGGCCCGTAGGCGCAGATCGTCAATGGAAGCGGCGCGATCCAATCCCATCAGATAGACCATCCGCCATCGACGGCAAAGGCCTGACCGGTGGTGAAGGCGGACAGATCGCCAGCCAGATAGCAGGCCATTTCGGCGATTTCCTCGGGCTGGCCAAGCCGCCCCATGGGTTGCCGATCTTTGAAAGCGGCCAGCGCCTTGTCGAAATCGCCGGTTGCGGCGAGGCGATCGTTCAGCGACGGGCTTTGAACAGTTCCGGGGCAGATCGCGTTGCAGCGGATGCCGTCCTTCACAAAGTCGGCCGCGATGGCCTTGGTCATGCCGATGATCGCCGCTTTGGAGGCGCCATAGGCAAAGCGGCGAGGTGCGCCTTTTTCGCTGGAGACGATGGAAGTGATGTTGATGATCGACCCGCCGCCCGTCTCCAGCATGCCGGGCAGAACCGCCTTTGTCATGCGGAACATCGCCTTGGCGTTCAGATCAAAGGACCGGTCCCAGACTGACTCCTCGCAATCAAGGATCGTGCCGTCGTGAACCCAGCCTGCGCAATTGAGCAGGATGTGGATCGGTGAGACAGACGCAACCAGCGCCTCCACCGCCTCTGTGTCCAGCACATCGAGCGGGTAGGCGGAGATGTTGACGGAGGTTTCGGCCAAAGCTGCGACCGCCGCGCCGTCGATATCAGTGGCAATCACCTGCGCACCGCGTTCGGCCATCGCCTCCGCGCTGGCACGTCCAATGCCATTGGCCGCTGCAGTGACCAGAGCGGTCTTGCCTGTGAGTGTCTGTTCCATCATGTCTCCTACCGGGCGAGCCAGCCGCCATCGACGGTGACGACGCTCCCGTGGCAATAATTCGCGGCCTCAGAGGCCAGGAAAACGGCGGCGCCAGCAATTTCTTCAGGCTCGGCAAAGCGGCCCGCTGGGATGCGTTCTAGCAGCGCCTTCGAGCGGTCCGGATCGTCGCGCAGAGCCTGTGTGTTGTCAGTGGCGGTATAACCAGGTGCGATGGCGTTGATGTTGATCCCGAGCGGCGCCCATTCATTGCACAGGGCCTTGGTCAATCCGAGAACTGCATGTTTGCTCGCGGTATAGGCAGGTACGCGCAGCCCGCCTTGGCTGCCCAGCACCGAGGACACGATAACGATCTTGCCGGATCCTTGCGCAACCATACGCTTGCCCGCCGCCTGACTAAGCAGCCAGACCGAGTCGAGGTTGACCGAAAGCACGCGGCGCCAGTCCTCCAGCGCCATGTCGGTGCTGTCTTCGCGGTGGATGATCCCGGCGTTGTTCACCAGAATATCCAACCCGCCAAGCGCCTGCGCGGCGAAGGCCACCACGTCCGCCGCCGCAGATTGATCCATGCCGTTGAAATCAGCTTTGACCGCAGCGCCTTTTACGCCCAGGGCCTCAATCTTTGCCAATGTCTCGTTAGGCGCATGGCTGCGATAGGTCAGCGCCACATCGGCCCCGGCGGCGGCAAGGCCGAGGGCTATGCCCTCGCCGATGCCGGTTGCGCCGCCAGTGACAAGGGCCTTCTGGCCGGTCAGGTCAAACGGACTACCCATGCTCAGTACCGGTTCGCGATGGGCAATTCTTCGGCGGGGAAGAGCGAGATGACCTCGCAACCGGTCTCCGTCACCACGACTTCTTCCTCGATGCGCGCGGCCGAATAGCCATCCGCGGCCGGGCAGTAGGTTTCCAGTGCAAAGACCATGCCGGTCTGGATCTCCATCGGGTGATCGAGGGACACGGCTCGGCTGATGATCGGACGCTCGTGCAGCGCCAAGCCCAGCCCGTGACCGAACTGAAGGCCGAAGGCCGCGTCCTCGTTCGGAAAGCCCAATGACTCGGCGGTGGGCCAAACCTCGGCCACCTTGTCGGTTGTAACGCCCGGTTTGATCATCGCGATCGAGGCGTCGATCCATTCGCGCGCCTTTACGTATGCGTCGTTCTGCGCCGGCGTTGCCCGGCCCACGTTAAAGGTTCGATAGTAGCAGGTGCGGTAGCCTTGGTAGCTTTGCAGGATGTCGAAGAAGGCCTGATCGCCGGGGCGAATAAGCCGGTCGGTGAAGTTATGCGGGTGCGGGTTGCAGCGTTCGCCGGAAATGGCGTTGATCGCCTCGACGTCATCGCTGCCCATCTCGTAGAGCATCTTGTTCGACAGGGCCACAATATCGCTTTCGCGCACACCGGGTTTCAGTTCCTCGTAGATCATGTGGTAGACGCCATCGACCATGGCAGCCGCCTGCGTCAGCAACTGGATCTCATCCCAGTTCTTGATCTCGCGAGCGGCAAGCATGATCTGCTGGCCGTCGACCACATTGATCCCTTCTTCCTTAAGTGCGTGGAACATGGCGGTTTCCGCGTAGTCCACACCGACGGGCATGTCGGCCATGCCCGCATCCTTGATCAGTTGCGCGATCATCTTGGCGTATTTTCGCATCAGACCGAATTCCGGAGGAATGGTACCGCGCATGCCGACAACGCCGGCAAGACAATGATCCGGCTCCAGCCAGTCCGAATAGCGCTGGTGGTGTACAGCGGCAGAGCCGAAATCCCAGACATACGGGCTGTCGTCGCCGGTGAGCAGGCAGAAGCGGCACATCTTGTCCCGTTCCCATTCACCGATCTTGGTGGCCGAGACATACCGGATGTTGTTCACATCGAACAAGAGCAACGAACCGGCGTTTGAATTCTGCAACGACTGGCGCGTGCGGGCGAGGCGATAGCGGCGCAGGCGATCATGATCGATGCGGCGTTCAAAATCGACCGAGGTATGGCCCCAGGCGGGCAGGCGTTCGCGCCATTCCCAGTTGGGTTCGAGATCTTGGGGGGTCAGCATGTTCGGCATCAAGGCACGTGACATGAATAGGCTCCTTTCGGGTGCGGCAGAGCGCATCCGTTTCAATTGAAAATCAGAGGTTTGGTGTTTTACTTCGTAACCCAGCCGCCATCGATGGAGATCATTTGGCCGGTCATGTAGTCACTGTCGTCGGACGCAAGGAACGAGGCCGTGCCGATGATGTCCTTGGGGTAGGACACGCGCTTTATGACGAGATTGCTCTCGACGATGTCCTCGTAGGCCTGGCCTTCGCGTTCCTTGAAGCCGATCTCCACGAGGTCCTTGTCGAGTTGTTCCCATAGCGGCGTGACCACGACACCGGGGGCATAGCCGTTCACCGTGATGTTGTGCTCAGCCAATCCGAGAGCGCCGCATTCAGTCAGCGCCAGACAGCCGTATTTCGACGTGCAATAGACTGTCACATCCACCAGTGGCTTGCGCGACGCGATGGAGCCCACGTTGATCAGCTTGTAGGGATGATCTTCCATGGGACCTTGCTTGATCATCTGGCGGGCGGTCTCCTGCATGCCCAGCCACATTGCCTTAGTGTTGACGTTCATGATCATGTCCCAGTTGTCTTCATCGATATCCATGAAAAACCGGGGTTTGTTGAGGCCTGCGTTGAATAGACTCACATTGATCGATCCAAATGCATCCACCGTGGCAGCGACGGCGCTTGCATTGTCTTCGCGTTTGGTGACGTCCATTCTTGCCGCAATGGCCTTTCCGTTTCCGGCGGCGTTGATCTGGTCCGCCATCTTTTGCGCTTCGTCGAGATCAAGATCGCCAAGGCACACATTTGCGCCTTGCGCAGCGAAGGCTTCGGCATTGGCGGCACCCATGCCGCGTGCGGCTCCGGTGATCAGAATGTTTTTCCCTTTCAAGCGATTGGGCCCCATTATGTCTCCTCCCAGAAATTATGACGTCCCGTTTGATCGGATCAACGCATCGGCCCGGGACTGGGCCTTGCGTAAAGCGTCACGCGGGGGGGTGATCCCGCGCAGCATGTCGTGAAATTCTTCGCCGCAGATCTGGATGATCCCGCCGATTTCGGGCACCGGCGGGCGCGGCCAGAATTGAAGCTCATCGCGCCAAGACATCGCATCGACCGCCTCGAAGATTGACGAGGCGCGACGGACGTCAGGATCGGATGCCACTGAGTAGCGCGGATTGGTACGGCTGCCGTTCTGCACGTAGAGCTTCTGCGCCTCGGGCGAGGTGAAGACGGTCAATGCCTCGACTGCGGCTGGCACGCGGTCCGGCGGCAGGTTGGCTGGGATGCCCATGACATAGCCGCCTACCGGCGCCACAGGGCTGGCACCCGGTCCTGCCGGATGCGGCAGATACCCGGTCTGGCCGAACGCGGGCGAGCTTTCATCCAGTTCGAAATACGGGGCGAGGAGCGTATAGCCATAGGCCATCGCGATGTTGCCGGCCGCATAAGGACGTATGCGCTCGTACCAGGACATCGACAGGATATCCGGAGGCGAATAACTCAGAAGCTCCATCAAGAATTCGGCGGCTTCCAGCCCCGCCTCGGTATCGATTGTGGCGCGGTAGGTTTTTTCGGCTAGACGGCTCGTGTCAAAACCACCGGCTATTTCCGGCAGATCCAGAATGGGCTGACCGAAATCCGCGATTGTCATCAGGACGGTATGGCCAAGTGCCGTCCCCCGCGCCGCGTTCCACCCTATGCCGTAGCGACCTCGCTGTGGCTGGTGAAGCAAGCGCGCGGCTTCGAGCAGAGCATCGGTGGTCGCGGGTGGTTCGAGCCCTGCGTCGGAAAAAAGATCCCGACGATAGAACAAGAGCTCGGGGGTTGTCTGGGCCGGCACACCATATGCCTGTCCACCCCATTGCGCCGCCATCCAGCCTGCCGTGTGAAAGTCTGCGGGATCGACCCGAGCCAGGTCCATCATCTCGTCAAGCGGCATCAGAACCTGTTTTTCGGCGAATTCCCCAATCCAGGGCAGATCGACTGCGATAATGTCGTAGCGGCTGGAGTCTCGCTGTGCGTTGCGAAGCGCCTCTTCTCGCAAACGGTCGATGGAAAAGGCGCGCTGGCTGATATCCGTGCCAATAACCTGTTCGAACTGCCGCTTCAGGGTGTCCATCACCATGAATGTCGGGTCGCCGTGGACCAGAACGCGGATGCCACCCGGTAATTTCAACGGTGTCGTGAGAACGCGAAGGGGTGGAATGGACTGAGCATCCGCGTAGGTCCCACCAAAGTAATAGTCCCGCGTGCCTTGGTCGCCCTTTTCACCGCTAAAGCGCGCCTCGGCGAGCCGACGTATACGCCCGGACAACTGCATCCATTGTGCCAGCAGCTTTTCGCTGGGATGCATGGAAAAGCTCTTGCCTGTTTTCGTTCGCGGACGTTGCTCGATCAGCCCATCCTCGACCATCTCTTTCAGACGACGATTGGCGGTTGCATAGGGCACTCTGCTCGCGCTGATCAAAGAGGTCGGTGTAATGGTCTTGGCTTCAAAGTGACCCTGCAAGAGGTGCACGGCCATGCGCAGGTGCGCGTGGGGCGCAATAATATCGAGTGCGCCCTCTAGTTCGTCACTGAACTCTTCCAGAAAGGACAATATCTCAAGCGTCTCAGCTTGCGCCTGTGGCACAACCGGTCTGGCCTTTGCATGTCTTTCCATGGCATTCATCTTGGCCTTGAGCCTTTTTTCTACGATCGGCTGTTCTGCTGTGGCAGCTTTATCCGACTTGGATGACTTTTGACTGTGCATGAACCACGCCCCTGAAATTGTTCAATATGGCCTTCAAAGCGTATGCCAGTATTATCCAAAATGGATATTTTTTTATCCAGACTGGACATTATTGATGCGTTGCCCCAGCGGCAAGCTTTGCAAACTAGGGCGCAGTCGCTCGGACATTCGAGTGGTGGTGGGCGCCCGACAGGGGCGTCCAGACAAAAAAAGAGCTATCATCATCATCGGGGAGGAGACCCACATGAAGATCCGCAATATTCTTGCAGCATCTACCGCCGCCGTGGCGCTGGCTGGCACCGCGTATGCAGACGGTCACGGAACGATGAAAATCGGGATCACGCAAAATAATGTCGGGGTCGACAGCTACCAGACTACCTACGAAAAGGCCTTTATCGCCGCCGCCGAGACAAACGATGCGATCGAAGCGGTTGTTCTGGATGCTGGCGGTGATGTTGCTCGGCAGATCGCGCAGATGGAAGACCTGATCCAACAGGAAGTTGACGCCATCATCATCTGGCCAACCAACGGCGAAGCGGTGATCCCAGCTGTTCGCAAAGCGCACCAGGCGGGTATTCCGGTCATCGTAACCAATTCGAACATCGCGGAGCCCGGCTTTGATTTCGTCAAGTCGTTCTCCGGCCCAGACAATATCACCCAAGGCGCGCGCTCGGCCGAAATCATGTGCGACAAATTCAAGGAAATGGGTATCGAGGATGAGGCGCAGGTGGTGCACATCACTGGACAGCCGGGCTACACCACGGCTATCGAACGCGCCAAGGGTTTCGAAGATCGCCTGCCCGAGGTTTGCCCGAACGTCACCGTAGTCGACACCCAGCCGGGTGACTGGAACCGCGAAAAGTCGCAGCAAGTCATGGAAGCTTTTCTCGTGAAATATGACGACATAGACGGCGTCTATGCGGGCGATGATAATATGGGGGTAGGCGCGTTGAACGCGGCCAAAGCTGCGGGCCGTGACGGCATCATCTTCGTCGGTGCCACCAACTTTTCGGTGGGGTACGAGGCGATGGCGGCAGGCGAATACTGGGGGTCCATCTACCAGTCTCCGGTCGACGACGCCGAAGCTGCCCTCAAGACCGCTATCGATGTGTTGAGCGGTGAAGAAGTACCTTTCCTCAACTACTTTGATACGCCGAAGATCACGCAGGACAACATGGGCGAGTTCACCAAGCCGGTGTTCTGAGACACCTCACTTATACGGGGCATGGCAAGGTCTCTGCCCCGTATTGTTGTTTTCAAGTCAGGTTTCAGGGGGGAGCGCGGCATGGGACGTGTTTCTGACCGTGTGTGTATCGTGACAGGCGCCGCACAGGGCATCGGTCGTGCGATCGGAGAGGCTCTGCTCGACGAAGGGGCCAAGGTCTGTTTCGCTGACATTAACGCAGACAAAGTGGCCGAGGTCGCCGACGCCAATCGTAGCCGGTTAAACGATCGCGCCGATGCCGTGACGTCGATGGAGGTCGATGTTACCAATCGTGACGCAGTTCGTGCCATGGTGGTCAATACGGTTGAAACGTTCGGTAGGTTGGATGTGAAGTTCAATAACGCGGGCGTGAACAAGCCTATGAACTTTCTCGATGTGACCGAAGAGAACTGGAATTTCATCATGGGGATCAATGGGCTGGGCTGCATGATCGGAATGCAGGAAGCCGCACGCCAAATGATTGCGCAAGGAACGGGCGGCAAGATCATCAATACCGCGTCAATCGCCAGCCGGCAGGGCTTTGACAATGTTGCTCCCTATTGTGCGTCGAAATTTGCGGTCGTATCGCTGACCCAATCGGGTGCGCGTGATCTGGCCAAGCACGATATCACCGTCACAGGTTTTGCCCCCGGCGTTGTCGCCACAGAGATGTGGGAACAGGTCGACCAGGACCTTCTCGACATCGGCGCGGCCGAACGGCCCGGACAGGCGATGGAAGAGTTTTCAGCCGAGATCCTAAGGGGCCGTGTGGCGCTACCTGAGGATATCACCGGTACCACGACCTATCTGGCCTCAAGGGATAGCGACTACATGACAGGCCAGATTGTGATGATCGACGGAGGAATGACTTTGGTCTGACAGCGTGCCGTCGTCAACCGGGGCCAAAACCGGAGACATCATTGCGCGCCAGCGACCTGAGGGAGGGGATCATGGCAACATTGACCAAAAAACAGATCGGCGGCGTTCTGGCAAGGCAGGGCATCCTGATTGCCTTTGCCGTTTTCATACTTGTCTTCACCATCGCCAATCCGAAATTCCTATCAGTCGACAACCTGTTCAGCGTCGTTCGGTCGTCCGCCATACTGGGGGTCATGGCGCTTGGGGTCACCTTCGTGGTGATCAGCGGCAATCTCGATCTGTCCGTGGGATCGATGATGTCATTCTCGACCATCGTGGTGCTGGATTTGCACGATCAGATCGGCCCCTTCCTCGCCATTCCGGCCATGTTCGCAATGACCATGTGTCTTGGAGCGTTCATCGGCTTTCTGGTCGGCTATCTGAGGCTGAACTCCTTGATTGTCACCCTTGGTATGCTGTCAGCAATCCACGGTCTGACATTGACCTATTCCGGTGGCCAGAACATGGACATCGCGGACAAGGAAGGCACGTGGTTCAGCGTCTTTGGTCAGGGGGCCGCACTCGGAATCCCGGTCCCGATCCTGATCTTTGCGGGGCTTGCGGCGTTGTTGGGCATCGTGCTTGCGAAAACCGCCTTCGGTCGCAAGGTCTACGCTGTGGGCGGTAACGGCACCGCTGCAACCTTTTCGGGCATCAAGCGGGCGCGGACCGTTTTCACCTGCTATGTTATTTCTGCCGCCTGCGTGGCGACGGCCGGGCTCATTCAGGCGAGCCGGTCACTCGGCTCGCAAAACACCGTCGGGCAGGGGCTGGAGCTCGAAGTTCTGGCAGCGGTCATTCTGGGGGGCGCGTCGCTTCTCGGTGGGTCGGGCACGATCTTCAAGACCGTCATTGGCGTGCTGATCCTTGGTTTTATCCAGAACGGTTTGCTGCTCATGGGGCTGCAGTTCTACGTCCAGTTCGTCGTGACCTGGGTCATCATCATCCTTGCTGTCTGGCTCGATATCGCGGCCAAGCGCGGCAAGCTCTGGTCGCCGATCGCGTGAGGGAAAAGGCATGAAAAAGGGTAGACTCTCAAAGGCGTTGGCCGGTGGCGCGATCTGGGGCTTTATCGTTCTTGAGCTGATTTTCTTCAGTGTTGCGGGCGAATATCTCTCGCTCTCTGACAAGGCATTCATGGATTTCGACAACATGCTGTTGTTGCTCAAGCAGTCGGCGCCGATCGGCATTATCGCCATGGGCATGACGATTGTGATGGTGAACGGCAACATCGACCTGAGCGTCGGTGCCACCTATGCCATCGCCGCCATCGTTCTGCTGGACAGCATGACCTGGCCGATCTTTGCGGGCCTTGGCGATTGGGTGATCCCTCTGGCCTGCCTGCTGGCGCTTGCAGTAGGAACGCTGCTGGGAGCGCTGAACGGGCTGATTGTCTGGAAGACCGGCGTGGATGCGTTCATTGTGACGCTGGGCTCGATGTTGGGCTTTCGGGGCATCGTCTTCATGTTCAACGGCGAGAACCCCACGAGCCATCTCAACTGGACCCTCGTCGATTTCGCCGAAGCCGAATTTCTGGGGCTTGCGACAGCGTCGTGGTTCCTGCTGGCCGTCACCCTCGTGATCTGGTTCGTGATGACCAAGACCGTTCACGGCCGCAACGCATATGCCATAGGCGACAACCGCGAGGCGGCTGTGAACGCCGGCATCCGCGTCGGCCCGCACATGATGATCAACTTTGCCATCATTGGGTTTCTGGCGGCACTTTCCGCCGTGGTTTTCTACTCCGAATCCGGATCGGTGAACCCCAATGACGGACAGCTCTACGAGCTTTGGGTCATTACAGCTGTCGTGCTGGGCGGCACAAAGATCACAGGCGGCGCGGGCTCGGTCATCGGCACCTTCGGCGGTGTCATTGCGATTCAGCTTTTGCGCAAGGGGCTCGGCCATATCGGGGCCGATACCTCGACGGTGAACCTTGTGATCGGCCTGATCCTGATCGCCGTGCTGTTCTTGGACCGGCAGTTGAATGTCAGAGGCAAAGAGGAGTTGAAGGTATGACCGACGCGAAGCCAGTTCTGCATCTCGACGACATCGTCAAGACCTTTCCCGGCGTACGTGCGCTCGCTGGGGTCTCCTTTTCGGTCATGCCGGGCGAGGTTCATGCCCTGATGGGTGAAAATGGCGCCGGAAAATCGACGCTTATGAAGGTGCTTGGCGGTATTTACCAACCGGATGGCGGCGCGATCTACATGGGCACTGACAAGGTCGTCATGGCCGGCCCGCTGGAGGCCAAGGCCAAGGGCATTGTGTTCATCCACCAGGAACTCAGCCTTGCGGAAGAGCTGAGCGTCGCGGAAAACATCTATTTGGGGGAACTGCCCCGCAAGCGTTTTGGCCGCGTCGATTGGGCGACGCTGACCGAGCGGACAGATGCGATTCTGAAAAAGCTGAATGTCGGATTCGACGCCAAAACTCGCGTGGGCGAGCTGTCCATCGCGAACCAGCAGATGGTCGAGATCGCCCGTGCCCTGACCGTTGATGCTAAGGCGGTGATCTTTGATGAGCCGACCGCCTCTTTGACGGACGCGGAAAAAACCGTGTTGTTCGACGTGATTTCAGACCTCAAATCCGAAGGCGTCGGGATCATCTATATCTCGCACCGGATGGAGGAGATCTTCAAGATCACCGACCGTGTCTCGATCCTGCGGGACGGGCAATATCAAGGCACCGTGGCCACCGCGGACACTGACGAGGAAGCGGTCACGCAGATGATGATCGGGCGCACGCTCGACCTCAGCCGGAATGCGTCACACCACGAACTGGGGGACGTCGCACTCGAAGTGCGCGGGCTGAGCTGCGGCAAGCTCTACACGGATGTCAGTTTCGAGGTGCGCCGGGGCGAGGTTGTCGGTTTCTATGGCCTCGTCGGTGCCGGCCGGACCGAGATTGCGGAAACGCTGTTCGGTCTGCGTGATCCCTCGGGTGGGCAGATCCTGCTCGATGGTCAGGAGGTGCGCATTCATTCCCCAGCTGATGCGATCGCGCGTGGCATCAGCCTGGTACCCGAAGACCGCAAGGGGCAGGGGCTCGTGTTGGGTATGAACTGCCGGGACAACATGACCCTCCCGCAGGTGGATGATCTCAAGGCCGGACCTTTTGTCGCCGAAGGTGCCGAAGTGGCAATTTTCGATCAGTACCGCGACAGGCTGGATATCCGGACACCGGGCTGGAAACAGCAGGTGGGCAATCTTTCCGGTGGCAACCAGCAGAAGATTGTCATCGGCAAGTGGCTCTCCATGCATCCTAACGTGCTGATCGTCGACGAACCCACGCGGGGTATCGACGTGGGCAGCAAATCCGAGATCCACAAACTGTTGCGCGAATTGGCGGCGCAGGGCTACGCGGTGATGGTCATCAGTTCGGAGATGCCCGAGGTGCTGCACATCTCGGACAGGATCGTGGCCATGTATTCCGGGCAGATCACGCGGACATTCACATCCGACGAAGTGACCGAAGACAATCTGATTCAGGCAATTTCCGGTATCAAATCCGGTCAGGCCGCGTGATGCGCATCGGATTTGCCAGACTGGGGCGGATGGGCGCGCCCATGGCGCGCAACATCGCACGCTCGGGCGTCGATCTGACCGTCTGGAACCGCACCGTCAGCAAGGCGCAGGCCTTTGCGGACGAGATCGGATGCGCCGTCGCAGATACGCCATGTGATCTTGCCAAAAATTCCGATGTGGTGATCAGCATATTGGCAGACGACGCCTCGTCGGAGGCGTTTCACCTGGGCGGCCAAGGGGTGTTTGCTTCGCAGATGCCGTCCGACGTGGTTGTCAGGGCACAATGAGCCCGGGTCACATTGCGGCGCTTGTCTCAGCAGCACCAAGCGGCACCACGGTGATCGACGCCCCGGTCTCGGGCGCGACACAGGCGGCAAGGGATGCGCAGTTCCTGATCATGGCCGGGTGCACAGCACAAACCGGGAGCACGGTCGCGTCCTTGTTCGATGCGATGGGGAAACAAACTGTCTTCCTCGGCCGTCCCGCTGCGGGCGCGATCATGAAGCTGGCAGTGAATGCCCTGATCCACGGGCTGAACTAGACCGTCCTGAAATCATTGAAGGCGCTGTCTCAGATTTAAGGGTTCTTCCTCAAAGTGTGTGATTGGACGGTAGCATTCTCGCTCGCATAAGTTCTGGTCCAGCGCGGCCGTACATGGCTCGTTTCAGCGTTTTGAGGCGGTTGATCTGCCCCTCCGCTTGTCCGTTGTTCCAAGGTAGAGCGATTGCATTCTTGACAGCGTCCAGATCCCTGTGAAGAACCCTTGCAAAGCGCTGCATTTCGGCAAGATCGGTGTCAATTGCATCATCGATCCATTGCTCCAGCTGATCCGGATGCTTGCCGCGCAAAAGCCCTCGAAAGCGCATAGCAAGCTCTCGCATTGTAACAAACGCCGCACAGCCTTGCTTGAGCACCGCGATCTTGTCGGCCTGCCGTTCGGACAGCTGGCTCCGCGGCTTCATGCACAATGCAGCCTCGATATTCGCCGAGATCTTATGGCCCGTATCCGGATCGCGCACGGGTTTGGCCATTGATGGTGTGGATACCTCACCCCGCAACGGCATCGCGATGTGCCAATATTGTGATGTTCAAAGCACCAGAATGGAGGAGGTATCCATGAAAGAGGTTACAGTCGTCGGTATTGATTTGGCAAAATCAGTTTTTCAGCTTCATGGCGCTACAGCGTCTGGCGTACCCGTACTCCGCAAAAAGCTGTCACGCGCGCAGGTTTTGAAGTTCTTAGAGGCCGTGCCCCCATGTCTTGTTGCGATGGAAGCTTGCGCCTCGTCGCATTACTGGGCGCGCGAGATAGGCAAACTGGGGCATGATGTCCGACTGATCCCACCGATCTATGTGAAGCCCTTTGTCAAACGGCAGAAGAATGATGCCAACGATGCGGAGGCCATCACCGAAGCTGCGATGCGTCCGACCATGCGGTTCGTCCCTGTCAAATCGGCAGAGCAACAATCGCGATCGATGGTCTTCAAAACACGCGATCTTTTGGTGCGCCAACGCAATGCAATCATAAACGCGTTGCGCGGGCATCTGATGGAATACGGGATCATCGCCCCTGCAGGTCGCCTATTTGTGAAGAAACTCGTGGCGCAAATCGAGACTCCAGATAACGGCCTGCCACCACTGGCACTCGAATGTTGCCGCACGCATCTCGAACAGCGCGACATACGGAACGACAAGATTGCCGACATCCAGGCGGACCTGAAAGAAGCGGCGAAGACAGACCCCGAAACAATCCGACGTCAGACAGCGCCTGGTGTGGGCCCTGTTACAGCGATGGCGCTTAAAGCCTTTGCTCCGGACTATGCGGGCTTTAGGCGTGGCCGCGACTTTGCTGCCTGGTTGGGGGTGGTGGCTGTCCAACACTCGACTGGTGGTAGGCAAATGCTTGGCCGTACATCCAAGATGGGCCAGCGCGACATTCGCAGGCTGCTGATCATCGGTGCTATGACACGGATCAGATGGGCATTGAAAAACGGTGCACCGAAAGGATCGTGGTTAGCACAAATGTTGGAACGCAAACCGCGCATGCTTGTGGCCGTGGCCCTAGCCAATAAAACTGCACGAGCCATTTGGGCCATGATGACACGCAGCGAAGATGACCAAGATCCCTGCGCCGCCTAATCGACGGCAAAGGGGTATGATGTGAGAAGGACCTTGAGACAGTAAGGACAAATGATCGACAAGATCGAGGTTGGGGAAACCAGGCCTTCCCAGAGTGCTTCGCGCACGGGCGCATTGATATGGACCCAGCCTTCGCATCGCCATACCGGCCCGCGGAATGTCAAAAGCCGCAAACAGAGGCCTGACACATGACCGTACCCGATCACATGTTCAAACCGACCAAGAAAACTCTTGCATAAACCGAGGTATCCACACATGGGATATCGATCTTTACGTTGCTGTCTTCGCCCGTTTCGGAGCGGCGCCATTCCTTCAGCAGTCTTTCCATGTTCG
>NZ_CANMDB010000027.1 GCF_947496515.1 uncultured Roseobacter sp.
CTTTGGTCGCTTGTTTGCCATGGTATTCCTCCGTTTTCCTAAACATAGCGGAGGACCACTCCAGTGGGGGAGGATCAGCGGCGATTCTCCTTCCGGGTCCTCGAGATCATCATTTTCTGGAAACAAGTCCCGGCCATCTAGCTTCGCTTCAGCAGCCCCAACCGTTGTTTTTGACACCAGGTCGGCCAAACGCGCTTCAGCCCAATCAATCATTCGTCCCAAGTTACCGTTCGCGTTCGCTCTGGTTTCTTCAGGCATATCGGCTAACCAGGCTCGTATGTCATTCGCCTCGCGACGCAGATCGAGCAGTTCCCGCATCAACGAGACCCTGGCCTCCTCGCGATCCGACCTCAGCATTGCAAGATGCCGGCGATGACGAAGTATCTCGGCCTTCCGCGCGCGCTCTTCACTTTCCTCTCGACGGGCATTCTCATGCAGAAGCAGCAGCTCCAGACCATCAACGATATCCGGGATAAGCTTTTCAACGCATTGCGTTTTGCCGTCCGCCCACGTCTTTCTCAACCCATCGGCCCACACATCCACACCAAGCGATAGCTGACCGGTGAAGACGATGTCATACTCGGGCCACGGCCGTCCAAAACCGAAATCAAATGATTCCCAATCATTGCGCCGCAGCCTTGCTTTGCGCTTTTCCTCTTTGGCGAGTTCTTCGCGGGTTGGCACGTGTTTCTCTCGCCTGGTCTTCTCGACCAAGCCGAATGGCACTTTATCCTGTCCCAGAGAGACTGAAAGATCCATCTCATCACACTCGACCTTCAGGCCGCGCTCCACAGCCTTCCTCGCAATTGCATCCAGGATTGAAACCGCGCGCTCGACCGATGTGAAATGAACAGACACGCCGTGTTTGCGCGGCCCCATAACGGAGACCCTGCCATCGTCATCAGGCTTACTTTGTCTGACTTTGCGAACTACTGATGACACTGAGCGATGAGGCTTGTCGAAGGCTGGCAACATTTCAGAGGCCTGCGCGGCTTTCCTTTTCGTCGGCCTGCTTCCAACAGATTTCCTTTCCTCGATTGCATGGCGAACGTCCGATGGAAGCGCGTGAAACGCAGAATTGATCCGGACGACGTCAAGCGAGCGATCGCGCAATTCCAGAAACGGCGGAATCTGTGGCTCCGCTCCCGCTTCGATCCTGGCCCAGTAGCCACGCGGTGGTGTCGGCACTTTGTATCTTGTGCAGAGCTTTGAGAATCCTCGGTCCGACATACCGAAGTCACCGGCTAGTTTGGTAACCGGCGTTGACCAAACCAGGTCGAACAGTTCCCTTCTGCTGAGCTTTTGAGACTTCCTTGCCATGGCTCGCAAATTCCTTCGTAAACTGGTCAGCAACCTAATAGATTCAAGACCGTAGTTCCCAGATCCGATCTGAAATTTCGCTGATCTGTGAAAGAATTTCCCTGATAATTTTTCTGGCGACGCATCGAAAAGGCCCAAGTTTTTCTGCCTTTGATAGCATTGAGGTTGCGGACGACCGGGAAAATCACGCACTTTCCCCTGTTTTTTCCCTGTTATCAGGGAATTTTCGGGCAGACCGGATAGCTGGAGACTGCGTACACAGCCAAACTATCTTAGTGTGCCGTCCGGTATAAATTGCAACTTGTCCGGCTGAACCTGCAGCTTTTGTCGGGTAAGAGCGCGAATTTCTGTATTTTCTCCTGATGTTCAGACGTTCGTATAGCCCAGCAAAAGTGTCCCGAGTTTTTGGAACACGCCCGTGTTATCGCCGTCGCGAAAGCCCTGCGCGGCCCAGAGGTGCCCTTGAGCAGGTCAGGTCGATGCCGCCGTAGCAATCCTCATTGGCGCCTGATCCGAGAAAGTCGATGAACGACACCCTCCGGACATGCAGCGCCACCCACAGACCCGCAGATCTATTCTGACAGCTTGACCTAGTGCGGGAAAATCCTGCAACCGCCTTCGCTGGCAGCCGTGACGGCGTCATGATCGAGGTCCGCGGCCCCGGACAAATCCCCCGCTGTGCCAGCGAGGCAAACACGACCCATGTTCCAGCAGAAGTCCCTTCAACCCAATTTACCGTTACGTTCTTGCTCGGCGCCCAAAGCTCTCTACCTCGCATGGCAATCTCCCCGTCACTTCAAACGAGAAGACAGGAGAAATGCCCGCCAAGTGAGGAAGAGCCGAGTTAAGTGCCCAATGACCGCTTTGGGCTGTGGTTTCAACTGATCGCCGCAACACAGGCTTCAAATTTCTCCGCCGGGGTTTGGTATTGCAAGGTTTTCCGTGGCCGCTCGTTAAGCTGGCGTGCGACGGCGCTGAGTTTGGCTTGACTAAAGCCTGATATGTCAGTGCCTTTGGGGAAGTATTGGCGAAGCAACCGGTTGGTATTTTCATTGCTACCGCGTTGCCATGGTGACTGCGGATCACAAAAATAGACGTCAATCTTTGTCGCCATGGTGAACGCCACATGTCCAGCCATCTCAGATCCTCGGTCCCAGGTCAGCGACCGATACAGCTCTTTGGGTAACTTGCGGGCCTGCTTGATCAGGGCCTCTACAACACTCTGAGTGTCCTTATTCTCAACTTTGGCCAGCATGACAAATCGGGAATGGCGCTCCACGAGTGTGGCGATGTAGCTGTTGTTGGACCCCACGATCAGGTCGCCTTCCCAGTGTCCCGGCACGGCCCGATCCTCGACCTCAGGAGGCCGTTCACTGATCGGGACCGCATCCTTGATCTTGCGCAGCTTCAGCCCTTTCTGGGTTGCGTGCCGTGACCTTCGAATGGCGCGCGGGCTGCGCAAACACTCCTGCAATTCTTTCTTCAGGACCCCACGGGTTTGCACATAGAGGCTGCGATAGATGGTTTCGTGTAACACGCGGTGCTGCTCTTCGTTTGGGTGCTTGCGCTTAAGCCAACCAGCGATCTGCTGCGGTGACCATTTCCGACGCAACTTGCGTGCAATCAGTTGACACAATGGGTCGTTGAACGAGAGTTTACATGGTTTTGGCCGCGTTGCGCAGTCCCAGGCGCGTTGATCCGAGCACGCCGCGCGATAGGCTTGACGCCCACCATTCCTACGAACCTCTCGGCTGATTGTTGAAGGCGACCGTTTCAGGCTTTTGGCGA
Source organism: uncultured Roseobacter sp. (assembly GCF_947496515.1). Taxonomy (GTDB): domain Bacteria; phylum Pseudomonadota; class Alphaproteobacteria; order Rhodobacterales; family Rhodobacteraceae; genus Roseobacter. Next base: position 3,109 of record NZ_CANMDB010000027.1, read on the forward strand.
TAAAGCGCAGGGACTGATTTGCGACCAAGCCCCGAGATATCTCCTCTCGCTCCGGCAAGCTCAAAGCAAATCGCGATCTCTTACGGGCAGGTGGCCGGATCCCGCCGAACTGCGCCAAATGTGGGAAGATCGAAGATGATGCACGATCAAAGTGTCGTCCTATCGAACTCATCGACTCGCCGCGCTGCCATCGATCCCACATCTCGGATTTCTGTTTGTCCGTGTAAAACGTTCGCGTTCGATACTTCATCTCTCACACTCCATCTTTCCAAAAAGATTAAAGTGTTGCGCTCACCCGTTGAAACCGCAGCTCCTTGCAGACCAATGCCCGTGCAGAAGACGCCCATTTGGTTGGCTTCCCAAAACGGGCCTTCAGCCCTGCATGTACACTCGCCCGGTCAGCGCGGTGCTGATGAATGGGCTGGAGGGAGGATCGGAGGGCAAATCATGCCAAGAGTGCAACTTCCCACAGTCACCCCAAAACGCAAGGCTTGGAACAAGGGGCAGATTATCGGGCAGAAACGTCCGTTGCTGCCAAAACAAGTGTGGGGGATCCGTGCACGGCTCGAACTTTCGGGCAATTTGCGCGACCTGACTTTGTTCAACGTCGCCATCGACAGCAAACTTCGAGGCTGCGATCTCGTTAAGCTAACCGTGACTGATCTTGTCAAGGACGATCGCGTCCGGGAACGTGTTTCCGTGATCCAGAGCAAAACCAAACGGCCTGTTCAATTCGAGCTGTCGGAAAACACGCGTGAAACCGTTCTGGCCTGGGTCAGAAATCCGGAGATGCTTGCTTGCCGGTTCATGTTCCCAAGCCGGTCTCACGACCGACCACACATCTCAACGCGTCAGTACGGTCGACTTGTCCGCGACTGGGTGAAGGCGATTGGTTTGGAGCCGGGTGGATACGGTACACACTCGCTTCGCCGAACAAAGGCTGCCGAGATCTATCGCAAGACTGGCAACCTTCGCGCGGTGCAACTGCTGCTTGGTCACACCAAAGTTGACAGCACGGTGCGTTATCTTGGTGTGGAACTGGAAGATGCTCTGAGCATAGCCGAGCGCATCGACATCTAACGAACCCTGGCGGACGGTCTTGCCGTTCGCCATTTCGAAGCGGTTGTCCGTCCGTCATGCGGCGTTCGAGCATTCTGAGCCCAATACACCGATGCTGCGCATGGCATCCATGGCTGGAAAGTTCCAAAGCAGCTACTTGTCTTGGCGGCACCAGCCGTGGGTTCTATGTGTTACTACATCACCAATTGTAGTATTGGGACAGGGGCTTTAGAATACTCTTCGAAGCCGACAAAGCCGATTTGCAATGCACACACCGAAACCTTTTAATTGGCGGGTAGCGCCACAAACAACTGAAGGGGTCTTGACTGGAATGGATGTAGAGTGCTCGTACTGGACCCTACACCTTGAGTGCCGACCACAACAAAACTAAACTGCATTCCTCCCTCAGAAACCGGACGTTGAGCGAATCTGCGGTCCAGCTGAGTAAAACAAAAAAGTCTGCACAAGGGCCTGTGCAGAAATGTGGTGAAATTCCGATCAAACGTGCACCAGGACTCGTACTGCACCGCTGAATTAGGGCCAATTGTATGGAAGAAAAAGACAAGAAAACAGGTATTGCTTTGGGATGGCCGCTGCACTCAAAGCGTAAGAAAGGGGTATTCCTTAAGTCCATTTCAGGGAGCAAAGCGGTATCTCGGCACAACTTTGGGAATGCTGTTTCATTTAATGAATCTTCGCACTTGATTTCGATAGCACGAACCGGATCAGGCAAAGGAGTCTCCGCCATAATTCCGACACTTTTGTCTTATGCTGGGCCGGCCATAGTAATAGATCCAAAAGGAGAAAACTTCTTCGTCACAGCCAAGTATCGAAGGGAAACTCTGGGGCATAAAGTATTTGCTGTCGATCCTTTCGGGGTAATTGATCGTTATCCAGAGCACTCAATCGTGGAAAGACCATGTGGCATTAACGTATTCGGACCCTTGTTGAGTCCTGACAGCAACCAAAAAAAGGGAGATAGCACGACGCTGGCACGCATGATGACAGGTATCGACCCTAGCACACAGAAAGACCCGTACTGGCAAAACTCAGCAGAATCTTTGCTTACTGGGCTAATCCAGCTCGTTGCGAGTCTGACTCACCTTGGTTCAAATCAAAAAAGTCTCAAGCAGGTTGTTGATCTTTTAATGCGTCCGGATATCGAGGATGTGCTAAATTACCTTCTAAACAACCAAAGCCACACACAAATAGATGAGTTTGCTCGACGCTCTCTACAAACCTTTCTTAACAACGCAGATATGCAGCGCCAAATCATCAAATCGATGTCCCAAACAAACATCGAGCTGTTTGATAGTCCGGAAATTCTACACTGTTTGTCTTCAGATGACATCAAAGCTGACGTAATCAAAGCCGGAGATCGCTTCACGGTTTATATCATTATGCCGCCGAACAAACTCGCGTCTCACTCGCGTGTTTTTTCGATGATTGTGGTCGCGATGTTAAATATCATTACCCAAAGATCCGAAATCCCAAAATTAAGAACGCTTTTCATGCTAGACGAATGCGCTCAATTTGGCACCCTCGACGAGTTACGGCGCGCTGTGACTCTATTGCGAGGGTTTGGGCTCCAAGTTTGGATGTTTTTTCAAGACTTGTCGCAACTTACACATCTTTATGCAGACTCTGCCAGTTTGATCAACAACTGTGGGGTCGTGCAGGTTTTCGGAATGGGTCGTCGGATTGATGCTGAACCAATCGAACTTATGTTGGGAGTACCTGCAGATGATTTACTCTCACTAGACAATACGCAGCAAGTAGTTTCCTTTGCAGGGAATAAGCCGCAAACCTTACGGCGGCTGAACTACCTTAGGGATTATACTCTGCTTCGACGTGCGGCAGCAAACCCCTATTACAAAGATTAACTCTGGCTCACTCGTCAGACTGGCGTTTGTCGTCGCTGCTTTTCTTGTTAGGGGAAAACGAAGGTTTTGGGCGTCGGCGGCTCTTGGGCGGCGATGTTGTCACAGTAACATTTGGATTGTTCGTGTAGGGCTTCGGGTTTTCTCGTTTCCATTTTTTATAGCCGGGCACTAGCTCAGCTATACTAGGACTTTGATCTTGATGCTCGAGCTCCTCTTCTATTTGTTCAAGCGCTTCGTCTGGGACCGGGGTTATAGCTCTGTCAACTTCCGTTTCGTTAGAAGTATTTTTGGAAAACACGTGGCGAACAAGCGAGCTATGGTCCTTTAGCAAAGAAAGAGACGCTTCGCCGGACAAGCTGTCCTGTGCCGCTTTAGAACCGACGATCTCCAACAGCGCATGTGCAGTTGGAGATGGCGACTTGGCATGGATAACTTGCTCTTCAGAAGCGATAGGTGTGTTTTCAGATAGGCCATGCACATACCCAAGAAACTCGTCAAAGCCTTGTGCAATTTCGGCAGTCTTATTTTGTCTAAAGAACAAAGTAAAAGGTCTGCTTTGTTCACCAAGTATTCTTTCCGACAGGGACAGCGCTACATGCACTTCGATCAGATCGGTCGCTGCAAGTTTGTACTTGGTCTGGCTAAGAAGGAAAAAACTCTCCCAAGTTCTTTTCTTGATATGCCGCGACAAAATCTCAGACAATTGCACAGCCAATGAAAGTCTGCCTGTCAGTGTGGCTAATTGTAACCGCCTTGCCGTCCAGACGATCTCTCGCTCGCTCGCAACACGACCAGCCTTCTGAAATAGAAGATCGCATAGGTACGCGTCATCATAGTACGCCAAAGCAAAGAGACCCAGCGTTTCGAATTGTGCTGGAGATCCATAAAACGAGGTCGTTCTTGGCTTGTCAGATACTGAAAGCTCATAGAGGATATGATATCCTAGGTTTGGGCGACCCGAAGAAATTAGAATGCTTATGTTCTTCAGTGCTGCAATCGCCGTGGGAGCATTCACAAGCATGTCGAAGTTGTTGATATCATCTAGAAAAGGATAGTCTTGCGAAATGTCGGCGAGCTTAGTGTCGATGCGCTGCCATTTTTCGGACAGCTTCCTTTGAGTTTCGTCAACTCTGTTTTCAAGTTCTTGATTGAAGGTACCCTGATGATCGTAAAGCCGGCTCTCTATCTCCGTCAGTGCTTTCGAAAGCTCTCTGAACCGGTCCAATATCAAAAATACAATAAGAGCACCGATTATTGAAACGGTAAGCGGATTGCTCACAATATAATCAATGAGATCCGGCCAGCTTTCGGCTGGCCGTTCGAATACAACAAGAGTGAATGAACTGACGAATGCCGCGATCACTAACGTGTACAAGACGATTTCACGCGTGCGACCGCGGTTTTCTGTGGACTTAGTCTCTTCATCTTGATCAGTTTTTGTTCGGAAAAGGGCCAACGCGAGTCCTCGATCAATAGAATTTGTACAGTAAAAGGGCGTCAAGAGTGAACAGTTGGGCGGCTGTACGTCAATATATTCTTAAAGCGATTCCCTTAGGCAAAGTTTGAAGGGGCTAAGACAGCGGGATGAACTACTCACCCAAAACCCTACATGTAAAAATACTGCCCCCAACCTTCGAAATAATTCATTGCACAACCCTTGTGAGTCAAGCTGTTTTAATGCAGCTGCGCTTGCAGTCGCTTCAGGTTGCGCGCCTAGTATGTTCCAACGTTGTTCATTCGTTCGCGAGCGAACCGTCGTTTTGGAACAAAACCGGACTTTGGGACTGAAAAACCTGAAGTCCGCTGGGTCCGCATCTTACCAGTCAGTTCGTCGCGCAGCGAACGGCAGCAGCTCAAAGACCTGCCGTTGGTGCAGATTGCGACGAAGGTGTCAGGAGAGCCCATTGCGGAAGTGCCAAATTTTCGCTGCGTGCGCTCGCCGCGAAAGAATTTCTGCGCATGCAAGGTCTTCAGCGCAGTTACGCGGCGGTGAATCCGGCCATTCATTCGGCCTGCTATTAGGTTTGGAGCAAAAACTCACGGGTGGCAGGTCGGATGCAATCAGGTTTGCGAGTAGCATTCCTACGTCAGCGCGGTGCTGATGCTTGGGTTTGGAGGGCGGCAAGGAGGGCAAATTATGCCTAGAGTCCAACTTCCTGCCGTAACCCCGAAACGTAAAGCCTGGAACAAGGGGCGGATTATCGGCCAGAAACGACCGTTGCTGCCAAAACAGGTTTGGGCAATCCGAGCGCGACTCGAGTTGGCCAACAACCTTCGTGATCTGGCGCTATTTAACGTTGCCATCGACAGCAAACTACGTGGTTGTGATCTGGTCAGGCTCTCAGTGGTCGATCTGGTCAAAGAGGATCGCGTCCGAGAACGGGTTTCAGTGATTCAGTGCAAAACCAAGCGGCCTGTTCAGTTTGAACTGACAGAAAACACAAGGGAAACTGTCCTGGCTTGGGTCAAATCACCCGAGATGTTGGCTTGCTCGTTTGTGTTTCCCAGCCGCTTCCACGACCGCCCGCACATTTCAACCCGTCAGTATGGCCGGTTGGTGCACGATTGGGTGTCGGCGATTGGTTTGGAACCGAGTGGATACGGAACGCATTCGCTGCGCCGGACAAAAGCTGCTGAGATTTACCGGAAAACAGGCAACCTGCGTGCGGTTCAACTGTTGCTCGGCCATACGAAGGTCGATAGCACAGTGCGCTACCTGGGAGTTGAACTTGAAGATGCACTTAGTATCGCCGAGAATATTGACCTCTAGGCAATGGGCGTGCGGCTGGTGCCGCCTGCGTTTGCGGGCCAACCTGCCGCACGCAGCGCAATTGATCCAGAGTTAAAAGCGCCGCCAAACGTCCTCTTGATGTCCGATCATATCGGTATTTCTGGACAAACTCTGGTTCGACTGGATTGGCAGTCAACCCATATTGGCCAATCACTTGGACGGCTTACCCATTGAATTACATAACCTTACGGACGGCGGCGCAAAGCTCGGGGTGCATTATCCAGTTCTCAGCCTTCTCGTCATGTTCGGAGACATCTCGATACCCAATGAGCGTGCTTCCATCCGGGCCCGTTGAAGGCCCCGTGGATCCCGTTCCCGAAGACAGATAGCCCACAATCATACGACCCACGCTGGCGAGCGCTCTGTTGGCCGAGGTCGTGGACTTGTAGCTGCCAGCATCTGCAACCTTAACCTGTGCCAACCCGTCCGCTTCCTTCAGCGACAACGCCATCAACATGGCGCGCTGCGAACCCGTCAGGTTTACAGAATGGAGCGCTTCCACGTATTCGTCGGATGTTGGTACCTGCGTCCCTTTGTGAGGGTCTGTTCTGCGGTCTTCGGCCCTACGGACTTCGCGCTGATCAATGGCGGAATGCAATGCGATGATCGCAGCTTCTTCGGTCTCACCCGTCGCCTCGGCAATCAAGCCGCGCGCCTTCGTGGGTGGCTTGGGAAAGGCGCGAGCGCCGTATGCGCCGGCGAGACGACCGGACTTGATCTGATATCTGCCATACTCGCCCACGCGGATCGACATAGCGGCTTCTTTCCTGGTCTCCTTGGCCTTCGATTTCTTCGACATACCCTTGAAGACGTCACGTCCCGCATCTGATCTGTTTGGAGCTGTGTAACCTGGCATCGGGCTGGTCTCCTGGGATGAACAATTCGTAGTCCGGTTCGGCGGATACCAATCAGGGCAAAGGAACTGCTGCGTTAGGCAGCGGAAGAAGATTCAAAAACAAATGGCCGTCTGTCTAAGGGCGCTCCTTAAGAGCGCCCATTTGCAAAGATCAGGCGAGCGCGATGTTGGTTGCGCTTTCACGGCCGTCGCGGCCGGCCTCCACATCGAAGGTCACCTTCTGATCGTCGTTCAGGGTGGTCATCCCCGACTTCTCGAGTGCGGAGATGTGCAGAAACACATCCTTTCCACCAGTCTCAGGTGCGATGAAGCCGAAGCCTTTTGTGCCGTTGAACCATTTCACTGTGCCATTGGCCATGTGAATTTTCCTTGTTTGATCGCTGCCCACAATATGCGGCAACCTGGCTTCTCACGACAGTGTCGAGCGCTGAGAGCCGGTAAAGGAAAACAGGAGTTCGAATGTAGGTCAGTAGCATAACAAACGTGGTATCTCCCCAAGAGTGTTACAAGGTGCACGCGGTGCTTCGGCTGATGTTTCCTTTCCAAGAGAGCATCGATCCCCTATAGCTCACAAGCTGCTGGATACCCTGGCAGCCAGAAATGGAAAGCCAGAACGTCGTTCAACGACTTGGCGAAGAAAGTGGCCACCGACAAAAAGGCCTCACAAGAAGAAGATACGAAATCGCAGATGTCTACCGACCACCCTCCGGCCTCAAAGATCGAAGCGACTGATCCGTAGATGGGTTGAAAGGTGCGACTAAGCAAATAGGCTTCGCTCGTGTTCAGCGTATGAGGGTTGACGCTACGGGCGGCGCGAAAGGTTGCCGCCAACGATGATCTCATTGATCAGTTTGGCGGTTGCCATATGCATTTCTTGTTCGGTTTCTGGACCTCTGGCATTCTCGTGGGTCGCTGCCGCGTCCCGAAGAATTCCCAGAATCTCGCCTTCTGGCAGCAGCTTGCGATCTTGCAAGGCAAGTAGGAGGGCCTCGCAAATGGAGAAGGCGGCCATCCCTGAAGGGTCTCGTTGATCCGACATTGAGGACAATTCTCTTCCTTTCTTGCCACGCAACCGGGCGAGGTCGTGATAGTATTGACCAACATCTCAATAATTTAGGTAGTCCGTACTGATCGAAAGCAGTCTCAGCGCCCATTTCTTACGGGAGTATGCGCGGTTCGGGAGGGACCGGTAATGAACATCAAAGCCAGCCCACTTACCCAAAAGCTCTCTGCGTTTGTTGCTCTTTCGGAGACGGAACTGGTCGTTCTCGAGCGCTTGCATCAGCGGAGGAAGTCTTTCTCTTCAGGGCGCGACTTGGTTCACCAGGGTCAATTGGAACAGGCGGCCTATATTCTGGCATCGGGTTGGGTTGTGTCTTACAAGATTCAGCCTGATGGATCGCGGCAGATCGTTGATTTCCAAATACCGGGGGATTTCCTGGGGCTGCGCAGCGTTCTTCTTCACACCTCCGATCACGGGATCGAACCCATCGTCGATATCGAGGCCGCGGAGGTTCTGGTGAGCGATCTTCTGCAAGCCTTCGCAGAGACACCACGGCTGGCCACGGCCATTCTCTGGGCCGTGTCGCGGGACGAGGCGATGGTTGTCGAGCATCTTGTTGGGCTCGGGCGGCGCGATGCGGATGCGCGCATGGCGCATTTTCTGCTGGAGCTTGGCGTGAGACTGTCACTCGTCGGATTAGGGTGCAGGGAAGGTTACGCCTGTCCGCTCACACAGTATCATCTGGCAGATGCGTTGGGGTTAAGTGCCATCCACGTCAACCGCGTCCTTCGTAAGCTCCGCGAACGCGGACTCGTCACGTTTCAGGGCGGGCTAGTAACCTTCGATAACTACGAGGGGCTGGTTGCATTGGCGGATTTCGATCCGGCCTATCTAGATCAATCACGGCCATTGTTGCCGTGAAACGGCCGCCCTCAGTATGGCTTCGGGCGGCCTTGCAGTCATTTCACAGGTTTGCCGACTTTACACCAATGCGCGGCTTGCCTGCTTGAGTTCGTTGTGTGCCTCTTCGTCGTTTTCGGCCTCATGCGCCTTCTCGGCCGCTTGATAATGCTTGAGAGCGGTCGCTTTCTTGGGGCCTTCGGGTGCATTGTCCCAGGCAGCCTTGACGGAAGCCATGTGTTTCACCGTCTGGTTTTCCTCGGTTTGGTCTTCTTCATTCATGGGAATGTCCTTTCCTGTACGGTCCGAGAAATAAGAGGCGCAGACCCCATGCAAACTCTTTGGGGACTGCATGCGTCCCACGCCCCTCAGATACTCGCAAAAAATGCCAACCCAATAAGCGGTAGACATGAATCACCTAACCGGTTCGATTGCGTCTTTGCACTGACGCAGGTTAGCCCGTTTGAGCCAAATAGAGGAGCCACGCCAGAACCACGACTCCAATGAGGGCCATCATTGTCCAAGACATGGATAGCTTTGGAAAATTGGTGGTGCCTGCTTCGAGTGATTTCGAAACGCGAAGCGGCGCGCGCTTCGGCAGCAATGAAACCAGTTTTGCCGCTCGGCCTTCGTTCGCCAACGCCAGCGCCGGAATGTCGGCAATCGCTTCAAAATGCGTTGTCAGTCGAACTTGCGCGTCCTCCCGACCCAGACGTGAAAGTTCACGCGCCTCGGTCCATGGCTCGAGGTCAAGGCGCGCAAGCGCTGACAAGACCGTAACGGCTGCACCGGTTCTGTCCTCGCCCAATTCCGCGAAGAGGAAGGCATCGTAGTCGCTTCCATCCGGATGAAGGACGTCTGAGGCGGACATTGGTTTCCTTTCGGCGTGAAACTGAGGCAGAGACTTGAACACAATGATCTGAAGCCGCGGAACGGCTTTGTCTCTCATCCTGACCGCAAGGGCCCGGACGGGGGCTAACTTCGATCAGCATCGCCCCACCAAAGTTGGGATAATGTGCGCTCAACTGTCTTGCCTTGGCGAGGCGTTCTCTTGGCGCTTGCCACAATGGCAGCTGCGGAAAGTTTAACATTCTGTGCAATGGAGACCTGGGATGCTCACGCGTTCGACCAGATCAATGGTGACGTTTTCCAACGACTTCATGATTGGCGACAGCCAGCGGGAGCTTGCGGCCGGCACGTATGAAATCGTTGTCGAGGAAGAGCTTATGCAAGGCCTCAGCTTCGAGGCTTACCGGCGCATCGCGACATATCTGATGGTCCAGGGGCGCGGGAGCAAAGCGGGTCAAACGACGATGCAAGTGATCACACAGGAGGATCTGGAACATGCCATCGCATGTGATCAAGCCCTCCCGGAAACCACCAATGACAGCGAAGCGGCGCTTTCCCCGCAGGAGGACAAGACATGACAACACCCGAATGGCTTAAACCCGGCATTTACGGCGCGCTCCTTGGCGCGGCATTCGTCGGCATCGTTGGATTTTCCTGGGGCGGATGGATGACCGGAGGCGGCGCGGAGGAGATGGCCAATAAGATGGCGCAGGAAGAAGTGATCGCGGCGCTTGTGCCCTTCTGCCTAGACATTTCCCGCGCCGACAATGAACGCTTGGCGAAGCTCGCAACAATCCGCGAGGCGTCCTCGTTCAAGCGGCGCGACGCGGTCATGGAAACAGGCTGGGCGACGATGCCCGGATCGGATGGCCCGAACCGCGAACTGGCGCAGGCTTGTATCGAAGGTCTCGACCTTGATGCATCGTAGTGGCCCCAAACTGTCGGCTATTTCGTCTAAGGGCATCGCAGGCGCGCTTGCAATGGTGTCGTCCCGCTCTGCAGTGGCCTCCGCGGAGTTCCTCGCGCTCGCATTCGTCGCGCTCATCGCAATCGGATCGCCGTCTTTCGCCCAATCTCAGGCTGCCCCGATTCCCACGAATGCGCAGCCCAAAAGCTATGGCGAGGGATGGGAGTGTGATCGTGGGTACCGGCGTGACGGCGATGCCTGCCTTTCCATCATCGTTCCGGAGAATGCCTATACCACCAACAGGACCTACGGCAAGGGCTGGGAGTGTCTGCACAGATTTCAGGAGGTTAATGACGCGACTTGTCTTGAGGTCATCGTGCCTGATGGCGGATATCTCGGCCCGTCGGGAAAGAGCTGGAGCTGCCTTCGTGGCTACATGAAGGTTGATGATCTTTGCCTGGAGATCGATTTGCCCCCAAATGCTTATCTTGCAGACAACACCTTTGGGTCTGCTTGGCAATGTAACCGAGGGTACGAAATCGACGGCGACACGTGCATTGCCATTGCCGTTCCCGAGAATGCCTTTCTGAACGGAGCCGGATACGGGCAGCCATGGACATGTGAGCGGGGTTACTTCGAACGCGATGACACCTGTGAGGCTGTCGTCGTCCCGGAGAACGCATTTTTCGACGATGCGAGCTATGGTCCAGGCTGGAAGTGCAACCGCGGCTTTGCAGAGTCCGACGACGGCTACAAAGAGATCGACCTCCCTGACAATGCGCATTTCGACAGATCGGGAAATCGGTGGGGGTGCTACAGGAATTTCCAGCGATCGCAAGGGCGTTGCGTCCTGAACGACTAGCGCTCGCAATTAGAACCGAAACGCGGCTCACCCGCCCGAACGCTTCATGTGATCGGACCCGGGTAAACCCGCTTGGCAAAGGAATAATCGTGGAATCTGACAATCCAGAAAGACCGACGACAAGGCTGTCAACGATGGGGCCGCAAGCCCCGCCTGACGTGTCCGCGTCCCGTCGATCTCATACCAAAAAGGCTGTGACATACGGGGTGCCCACAGCGGTTGTCTATTGTGAGCGGAACTTCGGACAGATCGACGGCAAGACCGCAAACGGGCTTGTCCGTCACAGCCAAGCCTACCGCATTCTTTCGGTCATAGACAGCAAACTTGATGGGCGCGACAGCGGGCAGGTGCTGGACAATGTGCGCAACGGCATCCCGGTCGTCGAAGACCTCGAAGCTGCGGTTACGCGAGAGGTAAATATCCCCGACACTTTGATCTATGGGATGGCCCCCTCCACTGGCAAGATGTCACCGGCAGATCGGGAGGTCGTGCTGGATGCTATCGCGCTTGGCATGAACGTCGTCAGTGGCCTGCACGAATATCTCGGTGACGATCCCGAGATCAGAGGTGCTGCCGACGCGGCCAACGTGACGATCCGGGATATCCGCAAGCCCCGACCAAGCAAGGACATGCGCCTGTTTGACGGAAGCGTGTCCGAGGTGAAGGCCATCCGCATCGCCGTGCTGGGAACGGATTGTGCGATTGGCAAGCGGACGACAGCGACCATTCTGGCCAGGGAACTGAACGAGCGTGGAATCAAGACCGTCCTCGTCGGCACCGGCCAGACGGGACTTATGCAGGGCGCAAAATACGGCATCGCCATGGACGCCGTGCCGCCGCAGTTTTGCTGCGGGGAACTTGAACGCGTGATTCTCGCGGCGTCTAGCGGCGAAGACCTGGATGTCATCCTGATCGAAGGACAAGGTGCGCTCAGCCACCCGGCTTTTTGCACGTCGGCATTCATTCTGCGCGGCAGCCAGCCGCACGGTGTTGTTCTTCAACATGCGCCGAAACGCGCTCATCGCTGCGACTTTCCCGCCATGCCGATGCCCGGGCCGAAAAGCGAAATCGCCCTGATCGAAGCTTTTGCTGACACACGGGTGATTGGAATCACACTCAATCACGAAGCGATGACGCGCACCGAGGTCATTGGTGCAATTGACAGTCTTTCGCGCGACCTCGGCATTCCGGTGACGGACGCGCTGACTCGGCCAGAAGTGCACCTCAGCGACATGGTACTGTCCGCTTTTCCGCAGTTGCGGCCCGTGCCTCTCGCGGCCGCAGAATGACCTCGCCGCGAGTGGAAGTTAATCTGGGCAAGATCCAGGCCAACGCGCGATATCTCGTCCGACGTCTTGGCGCTCGTCGAATCTCGGTCACCGGTGTGACCAAGGCAGTGTGTGGGCATCCTGACGTAGCCGAGGCAATGCTGGACGGTGGCGTTGCCAGTCTGGCCGACGCACGCATCAAAAACGTCGTGCGGATGCAGACCGCGGGGATCACGTGCCCAATTTCGTTGATCCGCGCGCCGCTACTTAGCGAGATGGAAGACGTCATCCAGTATTGCGACGCGAGCTATAACACAGAGATGGACACGATCCTGAAGCTTGGCGCAGCCGCAAAGGAACAGGGTGCCTCGCACGATGTCATCCTGATGGTCGAAATGGGCGATATGCGCGAAGGCATTTTACAAGAGAACCTCAATGACTTCGCCGCTCAGGTCATCGCAACACCCGGTGTCGCTCTCAAAGGCATCGCTGCAAATTTTGTCTGCCTGGGCGACGTTGCACCGACGGCCGGTGACATGGCCATGCTCTCGAGACTGGCCGACCAAGTCGAAGGCGCCTGCGGACCTGTTGTAGATCTTGTGTCAGGAGGAGGCTCGGCCAATTTGCCATGGGCGCTTGGCGACGTTTCAACTGGGCGGGTCGACAACCTGCGTCTGGGTGAGGCGATCCTTCTGGGCACCGACCCCGTGACTGGGCATCCGATCACTGGCCTTCATACGGATGCCTTTACCCTTTTTGCCGAAGTGATCGAAACAAGCCGCAAACCAAGCCCAGCGCCGACCATGTCAATTGCTCCGGAGCTTGGGATGCTCAATTTGGTTCGAAGTGATGACCTCCGAGCCCGAACCATCCTTGCTGTCGGGCAGCAAGACACCGACGCAAGCGGTCTTATGTTTTCCCCGGGAACGGCGTTTATTGGCGCGACCAGCGACCACACCGTTGTCGACTCAGCCAAAGCCGCTGTGCCCGTTGGCTCCGAGATGAAAATGGGCATGAACTACAGCGCCCTCATGCGGGCGATGAGCGCCCCAGATGTCGCCAAGGTTGTTCATAGCAGGCAAAAGATAAACGGAAGTGCCAAGGACCACGAGACCCACCCCTTCCTGACCTTGGTAGGACGTCCACAATGATCGCCTGCGGGGCCTACGAAGATCATACCCCGCCGATTTGTCCGACACCGCGCCATGGTAAAAGGGCCGGTCAATACACATATACAGATAAGCCGCATTCGAGAAATTGTGCCTGATCGAGGCCCGGAAATTCCAGCGGAAAACCCAAAAAGGATCAAGAGTATGTCTTTCAAAGACCTGATGACCAAAGCTGCTGCCATACTGAAAGCCAAACCTGCGGAACCATCAAAAAAGGAACCGCAGATCAAGGCGTCGGGCACTGTTGCGAAACCGGGTTCTCCGGGTCCGAAGAAAACCTGAAGCATGCTCCGGAAGCGGCTGGCTTTGCTCAAAGTCATGGAACAGCAACTCAATTGAAAGGATCAAACGCAATGGACGAACAAAGAGCGAAAACCATCGCGGTTTTTGAACGGCATTTCAATCTTCCCGGTTTCGACGAAACGCTTCCCGCCGGAGAGTATGATATCGAGACTGAATTTGCCTCACCACCTGATCACAAGGACCCTCAGGCCTGGAAGGCCTCCGTCGTGGTCCATTTGCATCCACGCCTGTCCCATCCGGGATTAACACGGAGCCTGACTGTGTCGCTTCTCGATCTTGACCGCGCCCGTGCGAGAGACAAACTGTCCGGCAAGGACCTGTCACAGGTCTTTCTCGAAGAAATGCTGGCCGATCCGATGGTGCAACTCGTCATGCAGGCCGACGGGGTGTCCGAGGCTCAATTGCGCCATCTCTACTCGGGATCAGGGACGACACAGACTGACAGGGGTGACGCGGACACTGAGGCCGAAAACGCAAAAGCGCGGGGGGCTTCGCGGAACGCTTCGGACATTCATGACGTCGAGAATGAAGGGATGCCGTGCCGACCGCGCACGTCATCCGTTTCCGTATGATGTCCACAACGCAATTTCAGGGACCAAATGAACGCCAGAATCTGATGCAAGCAAAAGTCGACGATATCCTGATGGATCAACCCTGCCGCGCGCTCGGCGATGTACCGAAGCTGCGGTTCTGCTTGGCTTGTAGTGCTTCGTTTTGGAGCGAAGGGTTCGGCCAGCGCATCTGCGCAAGATGCAAAGGAACGACGGCATGGCGCGCGGCAATGCCTGAAGTGGTCAGCGAAGGTCGGTCTCGTTCCACCGGTCGGTCGACTTAGATCTGCTGCATGCCGACGATCACGATCGCACATACGACCATCTATCGCTATCGCATCGCCGTGATCCTTGGACCGCACAGGCTGATGTTGCGTCCTCGTGAAACGCGGGACCTTACATTGACGACCTTTGATCTTGAAATCGCTCCGACCGCCCGTATCGACTGGTCCCACGATGTCGCCGGAAACGCCATCGCCGTCGCCAACTTTGATGTCACAACAGATACGCTTTCGATACGGTCCCATACGACCGTCGTCCTCGAGGCACCTGACTGGCCTGTCTTCCCGATTGCGGGTTCTGCGACGTCCTACCCGTTCCTTTACTCCGCCGAAGACTGGACAGATCTCGGGGCGCTTGCTGCGCCACAATACCAAGACGACACCGGGCGCTTATCAAACTGGGTCGAGCAATTCGTTATGCGACGACCAACGGATACGCTGTCGCTCCTGAAGGACGTGAGCAATGGCACCACAGCGCAGATCACATATGAGATCCGCGAAAGCGAAGGCACGCAAGGACCACTCGAAACCCTCGACCGGGGCTACGGGTCGTGTCGTGACTTTGCCGTACTCTATGCCGAGGCTGTCCGAACGCTGGGTTTCGGGGCACGTCTGGTGTCCGGCTATCTTTATGACCCCAGTGATGATCGGCTCGGATCTGCTGGCTCGGGCTCTACGCATGCATGGGTCGAAGTCTTCGTTCCCGGGGCTGGCTGGATCCCGTTCGACCCAACGAACATGTCGGTGGGGTCGGCCAATCTGATTCCGGTAGCCGTTGCGCGGAACATATCACAGGTCGCTCCGGTTGCCGGAAGCTACCATGGAGAAGATACCAATCTTCTCGCTATGAAGGTGGTTGTCCGCGTTGAAGATCAATGACTTCACCGATTTAGGCGGAATCCACAAATCTCCGCGCAGTCCAGTTGGAAGTTCACAACGTGTTTCGCTGTATGTCGTGCAACTCCTCGGACTAATCTGGGACAGTACGGGCACAGAGCGCATCCGCGGATATCCACTGGCAACACACGCACGTGCAGTCGTTGGTTGAAACTCTGTTTGAGCGTGCCGACTAGCCTTACTCAGCTTTCGTCCTGGCTACCGTATCAAGCGGCGTTCGGGCGGTTTTCTGGGTGTCTCAATTGGCAAGCTAAAGGACCGCTTCGGCGAAATTAACTGCAATGCAGCGAAACGCATGCTGCAGATGCGAATGGTTTCTGCGTCGGCGAAAGCTGCACCTGCACAAGTCCGCTTGGTCTAAGGTTTGTGGCTGCTGTCAGCGTGAGCTGCAGCGGCGATAAATCTGACAAGGAGGAAAGCGCGGGCGGCTTT
>NZ_CANMDB010000028.1 GCF_947496515.1 uncultured Roseobacter sp.
GCCGCCCGCGCTTTCCTCCTTGTCAGATTTATCGCCGCTGCAGCTCACGCTGACAGCAGCCACAAACCTTAGACAAAACGGCCGTTCAATACCTGAATCTAGAGGTCCGCTTTGATGTTTGAGGGCGAAGGGACTGAAGAATTACGCGCTCAAACCATCAGCCAAAGCATCACGACTGCCATTCCCACCATCATCAAGTTTTCGGTAAGGCTCACAAACCCAAGCGGCACGTTTGAATTTCCACCAACGCATGCGCATTTGAGTTCACGTTTGTCGATGTAGACAGCCTTGAACACGCCAACGGCTCCAATACCAGCAACGATAAGTGCCGCGGGAGCTGACACCCAAGTCAGGATCATGCCAGTCATTAGGATGCCTGCGCCAGTTTCTACGAATGGATAAACATATGCGTAGGGCACCCAATTCCGCGCAAGAAGGTCGTAGTTGAGGAACATCGTGGAGAAGCCCTCAATATCGCGCAGTTTCTGCATGCCGAGAAGGATCATCGAGACCGAGATGAACCAGCCGAGTGTTTGCCAAGTGATTGCGCCGAGGAACCCAATGGAGAGCGCGATTGCAGTCAGAGCTGCCACGGCGAAGAGATAAAGCACTGGCCGGTAGGTGGTTGCCTTCGGGTCCCAGCCGGTCAGCTTTTCGCGCAGGTCCGTATAGCCGCCAACGCGTTCGCCTTCGATCCATGCTTGGGGAGTCGTCTTGACGTCGTGCTCGGCCTTAAAAGCGTCAACTTCGGCGCGAGCTCGAAAGAGCCTGTCATCGACATCATATCCCTGACGTTCAAGAAGCCAGCGCGCCTTTTGACCGGATGGGCACAGATGATCTGGTAGAGCTATCCGGTAAAGCACAGCTGTCTTGCCCACCGCCACTTCGGCAGGGGTTGTATCAATGTCTGCAACGTCGCGTGTGTCTTTGGGCATTGGCTTCTCCAACGATTTATTTGCGTGGGCATTTCTCATTCCTATATACCCCCATAGGGTATATAATCAAGAACGCGAGCTTTGGTTCCGCACTCACTCGACTTTTTGTCTCCCACCATGCGAAAAGAGACTATGCACGAAAACCGCGAAGCCACTTTGAAACGTCTGAAACGCCTTGAGGGTCAAGTCCGCGGGATCGCCCGGATGGTCGAAGAGGACCGCTATTGCGTTGATGTTTTGACGCAAATCGCGGCAGTACGTGCAGCGCTGAAAGGTGTCGAAAAGCTCGTGATTGACGATCATGCATCCCATTGCATCGAGGATGCACTTGCATCAGGTGATCGGGAGAACCAACGAGCAAAGTTCACCGAATTGCTTGAATTGCTCGACAAGGCGCGGGGCTAAGCGGTCAAAGATTGACGGGTGGCGTCGATACACTGGTGATGGTTGCAGTTGCCAGCAGGATTAGAACAACGGCCAGAATTTCCATTGAAATAGAACGCCTCAGGGCATGGGCTGCACCGGGTTTCTCGGCGCGTAAATCGGGGACCAGCCTCACCTTATTCCAAGCCGCAAAGCCCAGGAGGACCGTAACAATCGCGACTTTGACCAGAAGTGCTAAGCCGTAGGCCGTTCCAAATAACGCAGTGGCAGAGCCTGAAAGCAGCCAAGCGAGCGATGTGCCTGCGAGGATTAGAGCCGCTACTCCGCCAGCGGCGAGATTACCAAAATAATGCAACAGATCAGCACCGGCTGGAGCAAGTGCTGCCCGCCGCAAGGGTATGAGAGCGCCAACCCAGAAAGCAGCGGCTAGAAGATGCAGTACCAGCAAGACGGCCAACGCCGCTCTTGGTTCTCCAAGAGCGTGGCCCACCTGAGCAAAGGATATTGCTACAGCAACGGTCCCCGCCATGGCGATCCATTGTCCGAAACGGGGGATCAAAAGTGCTAGTATCGCGACTTCTCCTATCCCACGCCAAATCGCGGCGTTGCCAAGTGGACTTTCCCATACGAAGCCAAGCATCATTGGGTCGGTCGCGCCCTCAAAACCCATGCCGGAAATCCGTGCCGCGCGGATGCCGAACCGGACGGCCAGCACGGCGAGACCGACAAGCGCAGCACCGACAGCGAGCTTCCGTGCCAGATGAAGGACAGACACCTCAGCACGCTTTTCGAAGATGAAGGAAAACAGCACGCCGCCGATAGCGATGAGCGCCGCGCTATAGCCAATCGCCTTGGCTAAGATGGCCAAAACGACAAGACCGTCGATCGGTGCGAGTCCGGTCACTCAGTGACCGTGAAGGAGAAGCTGCCCTGCATCGGATGGCCGTCCGACGCCATACCGCGCCAGTCGAAGCGATAGCTTCCAGGCTCAAGCTCTTCCAATGGTAAAGCCCGGAACTCTGTAGCGGGGTCCATACCTGTCTCGCGTTCGATTTCGACATCTCCATCTGGAGAGGTGAGCGAGACCGAAATGATGCGCATCGGATCATCGAACCGCATTGAAAGCTCCGGCACTTCTGTGACTGCCGCGCCGTCGGCGGGTGTTGTGGCCTCAGACTTCGAATGGGCAAAGGCAAGAGCGGGAGCAACTACAACGGCCAAGCCGAGAAGAGTTTGTTTGAACATCTGAATTTTCCTCTATTCGGACTGTGCATTCAGTTCGTCGTGATACTGACGAAGGTCATCTGGCCAAGTCGACTTGATGAAGGAGAGCACCGCAATAATTTCTTCATCGCTGAGCACACCCTCATAGACAGGCATGTCGGATGGTGGCGCGTTCTCCATCAGACCGGCAAGCCCATATTTGGTCAGGGTAAAAAGCGTTTCATCATCATGGTGCCACGTATGGCCTGTTGCGTCATGTGGCGGTGCTGGCAGCAGTCCATCTTCTCCACGTATCCGCCAGTTTGGTTGCCCTTCTAGGCGCGCACCATGGCAAGCGGCACATTGGTCTGCGTAGATGCCTTGGCCCACGGCGATCACTTCGGCGTCGTCAGGCGTCAAAATACCAACCGTTTGGGAAGGTTGCGCCAGAACAAATGCGGCTGCGAAACCGGCGAGCGTGAGCCCACCGGTTAGCAAAACGGCTTTCCGACCTACCATCAGGTGTCGAACGGCTGCGCCGTGCCAGCGCGGTAGTACACCGTGCCGGTGCCAGCCTCTCCACCAAATGCAATGACATCGTAGCGGGCGGACGGGTCGTCGCCCATGCCAGGAGAGCCCATCGGCATGCCCGGAACAGCAAGCCCAGTGATGTCTGGGCGATCCTGCAAAACGGCTTCCAATGCTTCGAACGGCACATGGCCTTCGAAGACATATCCATCCGCTTCAATGGTGTGACAGGAGGCGAGCTCAAGCGGAATGCCACGCTCTGACTTCTGCGCATTGGGGTCGGTCAGTTCCTCGACGGTGACGGCGTAGCCGCGTGCGCGAGCTAGGTCAGCCCAGGCGTGACAGCATCCGCAGCCTGGTGAGGCGAGAACGCGCATAGGTGTGCCAGCACGAGCAGGCAGGGCAGCCATGACAAGAGCTGTTGCAGATAGAGTAGTGAAGTGACGACGTGTGATCATGTCTGTCGGTCCTTTGATTTGAAAGTTGAATAGACTGCGGGCCAGCGCCCGTTGCCGCTCAGACTTTCGGAGGACCGGTTGGGACAGCGAGCGTCAGATTTGCAAAGTCGAAATCAGCGTACAGAACACCACCAACCGATCTGTTTGCGGGATTATCCGGCGAAATCGCCGACGTGGCCACAAGATCGCCAAAACAGGGGGTTGATCCCATTCCGCTGGTGGCATCGCAGCAGTCCGCGAGTGCCGTCTCAGCATCAGCCAATGGATCGTTTTTTGACATTTCGGCGTGGTGGTCTGCGTGGCCCGATCCATGGTTCAAGCCATGCATCACAGACGCGGTGGATGCACCGACGAATGCAAAAACAAGAATGATCGACAACACTAAGCGAAACATATCCAATACCTACTGGGGGTATATGACTTTGACAAGTCACGAGGATGTGTCGCCGCAATCGAGTCTAGTTGCATCCATTATGGCTACGCCACATTTCCGGATCATGCCCGTCTGGAACAGAGGCACAGGGATCATCTGAATAACCGCGCAATACCGAGTATTGGCTGACTTGGGGATCGGTCAGCAATGGCAAAGTCAACAGATGGGCATTCAGATGAACGAGGCGGAGGGCTGCCCGCGCTTGACCTGCTTCGGCAACCAGCCGTTCAAGCGCCACGGCATCTGGCGCAACTTGTTGAAAAGCTGCGTCCAGCGCTTGTTCTGCCGCGACGAACCGCTCCCCAGCAGTTATGGCGTCTGCCTGCATCTGCGCCCGGATCGCCTCAATGTCGCTGCGCTGCTGTTCGGTCAGACCGACTTCAACGGCAAGCTCAAGAAGGTGAGTGGGCCCTGGAAAACCATTGAGCTCGGCGGCGCGTGCGAGTCCCCATCCGCCGCCATGCGCGATTTCTTCTAGGTCTTGTTCCGAAAGAGACTTGATCAAGCGAGTTTCTTCACCTGCGTAGGCGGAAGGCGTCGAACCATGACTTCCATCGTGGGTTTGAGACAACGCATTATTAGGGAAAGCCATCAAAAGAAGTGCAAAGTGTTTGATACCCATAATTGAAGTCCTTGATCGATCCAGCTTTTGCACGAAGGCATTGCATGACGTGGGCGAAAATGAACATGATAGAAATCATGTCAGATCATTGGCTTCAGTATTTTGATGGCGCACCCAAACGAACGTTGGACGCGGGCGAAACGCTGTTTAGGCGAGGCGACCAAGTTGAATGGGCGTTTCTGGTCAGTGATGGGCGACTCTTCTTACAGCGGGCGCTGCAAGATGGTGGACTTTTGACACTACATACAGCAAATACAGGAGGTCTGGTGGCCGAAGCGTCCCTTTTTGCGGATTGTCACTGTGCCCTTTATTCTCGGACGCTGAAGTATTCGCGGTGATTTGGGCAATTTTTGTGCCCTTAATTACGGGATATCCACAGATCGCTGTCGCGCGGATCGAAGAACTCTTTCAGCGTGCCTGAGCAGCTCACCGCGGTCTGCTTTTGCACCGAGTTGCGCGATCGCCGACCTTGCCGCTTCAAGATACTCTGGCTGTGGCGAAGCGCGGAGATGCGCGGGAAGCCTCTGTATTCGGTTTTTTTGGCTTTCTCCGCTCTTTACGTCGCGAGATGGCAAATCCTTAGCGAGCCGTTCAATTCGATCCACCAGCTTCCGTTTATACGGGAATGCTGCGCGAAGTCTGGCTTCGGAGGCGGTATCACTCTTCAACATCAGCGCCGTTGCGAGCAAAGGTCGGGTTATTCCGAGGCTAATTGCAGCAAGCATTTTGTACCGATCTAGGCGATTCCGATAAAAGAGCGACCCATGATGGAACTCCGGTGCCAGTACCCCAACAACCTGCAACGTCAGGTGTCACTGTGCCCCTATTTCCTGGACGCTGACGTATTCGCGGTGATTTGGGCAAGTTTGGTGCCCTTAATTGCTGGATATCCACAGGTCGCCGTTTTGCGGATCGAAGAACTCTTTCGGCGTGCCTGTGCAGTCACCGCGGTCTGGTTTTGCACCGGGGGTCTGTGATCGCCGACCGTGCCGTTTCGAGATACTCGGGCTGAAGTGAAGCGCGAAGATGTACGGTGGCCCTCTTTGATCGGCCTTTGCGGCTTTCTCCGCTCTCAACTGCACGAAATGGCAAAGCGCCGGTGAGGCTTTCTTACCTATACACCGGCAACCTTTGCCAAGCGCCGGCGTCCATCCAACTTATCCACAAAACAAACGGTCCGAGAATTAAAGGCACAGTCCAGGGATTAGGAACACAGTCCAGGAACAAACGGCACAACTTCTAACTGATATCATTAGGCTTTTTGAAACCAGCGTCCGGGAATTAAGAGCACTATGACACCAATTAACGTGTGAAATAGGAAGGTTGGGATCGAAACTGTCAACCGAAGTCTTGATGGAACACCCGACACCAGAATCGGGATTGCTTAGCTTTTCGCAAGCTCGCCACTGCGCTTGCGTAATTTCAAATTTTGACATCGCAAAACTGCTAGAAATCTGAATCTTAGTGACAGGCAGCTCCGATGCATTTGGATAAAAACCTCCATCACCCATTTGGAAGCTTCCAACGGGAACCACAACCATTGTTGGGCAGTACTCAATTCCAGAGCAGTCTTCAAAAGTATCTCTTGGAAGAAGCTTTGACAATGTTTCCGTATCAGTCAATTTCAGTTGACGTTGCACGGCGATCCGGTCGATTACTTCGTTGAGCTGGGGCAAGAACAAAAACGCAATTATTAGCGTAGTCGTGACGACAGCTACTATAATCGCACCTCTGCCTAACCCCATCTTTCCTACTATTAGGATGTTTCCGCCTGCTGCCAGGCTGCTGCCACTTACCAGCTTTTCTGACGCGAACGAGGCATTTGACTTCGTGTCAGTCTCTACTTTCCCGGCGAGCGTGCACCACTTACATCGATATTGCCTTCAGCTTCCATTTTTACATCGCGAAGGCCTTCAACATGCTGAGCTATGATGTCGCGGCCAGATTTGAAGCTGCCTCCTTCAATAGCATACGGTCGCTGTTCGCTCGGTAGGCTCTCCAAATGTTGTCTAAGCTCTTCGACCAATTTTAGCGTTTGAGCGTCATCCACTGCACCAGATTCTTCAAGCTCAGCCGCTAGCGCCTGCTTAAGCTGTGGAGAAGTTTCTAGTCGATCCAAGAGATCGAGTGTTGTCATACCGTTTTTTTCGGCGAGCCGCTTTTTCAATGCGTCAAAAGCAGCTTCACCACCCGATTTGGCAAAAGCGCCGACGGCTCCTTTTGCCACAACTGCAGCAGCGGCCGATAGTATTTCAACGACTAGTCCACCTATCATCTTTGTCCCTCCAATTCAGCTTCGAGTTCAGTACAACTGCGTCGTTTTGAGGGCTCGAATGCAACCGTGACGTAGCATTGAAGGTACAAGGTCATGCCATTGAAAGCTATAGGATTTGGGTTGTTTTCACAAGCGGCCCAAAGGAGACATCCTAGCCCTGATCGCTATGCTGCGGTGCGGCCCGTCAGACCGGACTTTCGCCGCGACCACAAAACCGAACCACGTTCAAGGTCGAATACTGCGGACAAACCGGTAGCATGAATGTAATTCTGATCTTCTTAAAGGGTTCAGCCAGAAGTTGACTCACCGATATCGAGATAGATAGCTTAGACACATTGCACTTAATCTACTGCGTTTTAGTCAAAGGTATTTTTATGACTGATCAGAAGCCAACTACTGAAACTTCTATAATAAAGGATTGGGAAGACGTCTTTGATGCCGAGATGGCTTTCCTGGAGAAACCCAACTCACCTAACAAGGACCCGCGCCTGTCAGGCCTGTGCCTTTCCGGCGGCGGCGTTAGGTCAGCGATATTTTGTGGCGGCGTCTTGGAATATCTTACGAAAATTGATCGGCTCTCAAAATTTGACTATATTTCGACCGTTTCTGGGGGTGGGTATACAGGTGCAGCCAAATCATATTGGCAAAAAAAGAAAACGCCGGAAGAGGAGAACGCCGAGGCTCAACTAGTACAACCGAAAAACCAACTCGTTGATGACGAACCCGATAAAAGTGAGCTTCCCGAGGTCAGCCTGTTTTCGACAGGTACTGATTCAGACGGTAAATTGGATTATGTGCGCAGATTGCAAGAGCACCTCTCCTATATTCGACACCTACGGGCCAACATAAGTTATCTGATGCCAACCGGTTTTGGAGGGGCGTTGATCGGCACATATGTTGTGCTGCGCTCTTTGATCCTTAATTTCATAATCTGGATCGGACTAACGGCCGGTGCGTTCCATGTACTCCTGTCTATAGATATCTTTGGTCGAAAGGCCGTACCTGAAGTTCCTGTTGGTGTAGCTAAAGACACAAGTGTTTCAGCGTTTGGTGAATTTTGGCAGAAGGCTAAAGAACACCTGCCGGACAGCGACGTATTTTTAGTTTTTGCCAGCATTGGGCTGTTAGCGGTACTTATTCTGGTATTATTGATCCCGATTTTTTCGATAGGAACTGTGATCAAGGAGCAATCAGGGTACATGTGGCGCAAACGGGTCGAGCAGGCAGGGTCGCTCCTCTTTGGTGTGGCACTTATTTGCATTCCTTTCGGTTTTTTACCTGTCGCTCTGGACAACATCAGCGCTATTTTTAATTTGCTGACATCGCTTTTAGAGGGAGAGAATTCGGATACGGCGGCACTTGGGACAGTCGGTGCAATTTTCGGAAGTGCCACAGCAGTTTTTGGCCTATTTAGGGCGCGGCTAGGCGGCGTATTCGGGTGGTTTAGCAGTACTACGATCATCATCGGCGCGTTACTCCTAATCTTATCAGTCGCACTTCTTTCAATGTACCTTGCAGAAGAACTCAGTAGAGGGTGGCTTCTTACGCTTGTTGCGACCAGTGCTGTTTTGGCTACGGCTTGCAATATCAATGACGTTTCCCTTGGGCGCTTTTATCGAGATCGTCTCATGGAGGCGTTTTTACCGGACAAAGCAGTGATCCAAACCGCTGGACTTGACGAGCGCCCTCTAGCCTACAACGGCACTAGGACGGCTAAGCAGGCGGACAAAATCAGGTTATCAGACTTGGCTGCTAAGAAAGATGGGGAGAAGAAATCGATCCATCTCATTAACACCAATCTAGCAGCCTGGTGGGCACCGGATTCACGTGCTATTCGGCGGAAGGGTGACAATTTCATCTTGTCTCCACTGTTTTGTGGCTCGGACATGACCAAATGGAAAAAAACAAAAGATGTCGCTGGTGACAGGATTACCTTGGCAACTGCGATGGCGGTGTCTGGTGCGGCGGTAAACCCGCAGGGGGGGTTTGCTGGGCAAGGCCCGACGACTTCGGCTCCGGTTGCTCTTGCAATGGCCTTTCTCAGTCTGCGCTTGGGGTATTGGCTGCGTTGGAGCCCAATGCGGTCCGTCAAGCGGTTCGGCAACCATTTTCATCCCGGTTTCACTCAGGTGGTGAAGCGGTTTTTCTCACGTGAAGCAACAGGTGTATCACTTAGCCAATGGGGCAATCCTTCCAGCAAAACCCCGGAATTCATTGAGCTATCTGACGGAGGCCATTTTGATAACCTTGGTATGTACGAGCTGCTACGGCGAGAATGTCGACTGATTGTCGTTTGTGACGGCGGTCATGATCCAGAAAACTCATACGAGTCCTTCTCTGTGTTGATCAGACGGGCAAAAGAGGACTTTGGTGCAGAAATAAAATTTGACGTTGGCTTCAGTGACGAATGGGGGCGACGTTCGTTCGTCAACACTGGTTACTCAGCGACGAAGACTGGCCCGCAGGACCTCGTCGCACGCAGCGTCAACGATGAATACCCAAGAGATGCTGAATATGCAGAAAAAGGCTATTTTCTTGCAAGTGTCACCTATCACGGGAGTTCGCGAAGGAGGTTTTCTGATGGGTATAGAGCTGGGCGCAAGCAAAGTTCATCTGAATATGGGAAAGCCCGCCAAGGACTGATCCTCTACATGAAGTCAGCCATGATACGAGATGTGCATTTGACGACCAAAGGGTACCGCGGGAGTAACCCTCTCTTCCCATTTGATCCAACCAGCAATCAGTTCTTTTCGCCTGAACAGTTTGAGGCTTATCGGGATTTAGGACAAAAGATTGCCCGCCAAATGGACAAGGACTTAGCTTTCAAAAGCATGTTTGACGAGCTCATGAAGGGCGACAACTGCGAACCAATTTCCGCCAAGCTGGAGGGGTTGGAGCGTTTTAGGTGAGCTTCGAAGGATGATTCTTTGAAGAATGAAATCGGCTCAAGGACGAAGCCGCTTCCACGGCAATGGCGCTCGTGGTTGGCGTTTTTCCTTCCACCAGGTTTAGGCTCATTTTGAGAGTTGGCTGATCCGCCTGACAATTGAGCTTTCTCGATCGGACAGGAGATTCCCATGACAGACGAGAAGATGAGCCCGCTACGTGCGCGGATGATGGAGGATATGGGTTGCAAAGCTCACGGAGGCGGATGTCTTGGTCATTTTCAGTCCTTTTTCTGTTGAGATATCGACCAATCAGGCTATCACGCCTTCAGCATAACGCGCGTTGCCCTCCAACGCCTTGGCCATCTTGCCGCGCAGCATCGGCTTCATCATCGGGAGCATGAGCATCCCGATCGGTCCCATCGGCGGCTTGAAGTCCATCGTGAAGATCAGTTCGCTCTTGTGTGGCCCGATCTCCCGCACCTCAAAGAGAAAGGTGGCCCCCTTCATCGGCATGGTCGTGTCATCGATGACGAGGCCCAGCTTCCGGCCTGGCTCGTACTGGTTGATCGTCTCACGCAGATATTGACTGCCGTCGGCGTTGAGATCGCACTGGCGCTTGACTGGAACGAGTTGAGGACCCGCTTAGTCGCGCAGAATGTGAATTCGGCAGCCGATAGGTTTCGCTAGAGCAGCGAATGTCTCCTTTGACGGGCCGCAACGCAGCATTCCGACAGACGGTTGGATGTCGGCAATGGGCCGGGCAAGCTTTCACGACGTCGGAAACGCAAGCCTTCCACTATTTTTCTGCGTGATGCCGGCAAGCCTAAACGGCATCACGCTGGTTTAGACGGGTCAGAACACGAATTGCCGGGCATAGAGGTCTTCGAGGTCGGTGAATATTAGATCGATTGAATCTTCGCCGATATGGCTCAGGTTCAGTCGCGTCGTCGTTCCGATCTGTTCGGCATGTTCCAATATATATTCGAAATCCGACGCATAATGGTGACCGCTCAGGTCAATAATGTCACTCTCTTCAAAGTCATAAATGGTGTCATGGCCATGCGAGTAATAGGTTTGGATGTTGTGTTTTCCTGATGCCCGCCACTCGCTGCCGAAAACGAACGTGTCCGAACCACGTCCGCCCAGCAGGTCGTCGTTCCCAAGGCCACCCTCAAGAACGTCGTCTCCCCGGTCACCTGATATGGCATCGCTGCCACCGCGCCCGCTGATAAAGTCGTCTCCGTCCTGACCGTACAGGTAGTTTTGTCCGTCCGTTCCGAAAATTCTGTCCGCCAAATCTGTCCCCGTGACATGTTCCATGCTGTACAGCGTCGAATAAGAGTCATTGCCGACACGCGCGACACCGTGTTTGAGGTCTACAAACGCACCCGTGTCGAAAACGCCTTGTTCGAACGTCAACCTGTCGGAACTTGAACCGCCATCAATTGTGTTGCGTCCGGTACCGACAGTGATCGTGTCAGCCCCTCTGCCACCGCGCACAACATCATCACCCGGACCGTCGAAAATATCGTCGCCGCCATCGCCACCATTGATCGTGTCATTGCCGGCACCGCCGAGCAATCGGTCCCTGCCTGCGCCGCCGTCGATGAAATCATTGCCACCCATGCCATTGATCGCATCATCACCATCGTGCCCCCAGATCTGGTTGCGTCCGTGGTCTCCCGTCAGAACGTCCCCGAACCCACTGCCAAAGAGATTCTCGACAGAGACAAGCCGATCTTCGAAGTCCTGACCAAATCCAACTCCGGTGTCGAGGTTCACGTTCACCGCCGTCGCCATGAAGCGATAGCTGGCCAGATCGATGCCCGAACCACCGTTGAGCAGATCGGACCCCCAACCGCTCATCAGGATATCGCTGCCATTGCCGCCATACAGGGCGTTGTCGCCACGATCCGCCGACAAGACATCGTCGCCGTCGCCACCATCAAGGATATCGTTGCCCAGCCCACCGAAGATCCTGTCGTTTCCTGCAAAGCCGCGAAGCCAATCATTGCCTCCAAAGCCATAGATTTCGTCAGCCAGGAAAGTCCCATCCAGCCGGTTGTTGTTATGTGTTCCAAGTCGTCGTGGCATGATATGGCTCCTTTGTTCAGATTTTGAGTTGACTAAAGTTTGCATCCGCCACGCGGCTTGGATGCTGTCATGTCGGCGCTCAATGCCGGTCGTAACGCGGTTGAGGATCAAGACCAGAAGGCACGGTTTCGGGCACAAGGTGCGACCGGTCGCGTGCGGTTGGATCAGTCAAGCTGTTCAGGAAGGCGAGAAGCTCACCGATTTCCTGTTCAGTCAGGGCCACCGGGGCCAGTTCATTCGCCTGCAGGATATTGCGTTGTAGGCGCGGGGATGTGTGAACCCAGACATCCCGTAAATCGAAGGCCGGTCTCAATGCCGGGTCAAGCATGCGGAAAGATGTGCTTGAACGATTGACAACAGGCTGGATCGCGTGATCCAGCGGCAATAGCGCAACCGCCAGATAGGCTTTCAACGATGCAGATGGATCAAGGTGGTGGCGCACCATGCTTTCCATCGTGTCGAACGCTCCGTCATGCCCCCATGGGCCAGTCAAGGCCACGTTGCGCAAGGATGGCGTGCGAAAGCGGAACCTATCCGCCGAATTACCCGTGACAGAAGCGCGACCGTGGTCCTCGGTTCGGTGCTCAAATCCGGAATAGGCAGCATAGCTCCCGTCATCCCCGTGCCCCTTGCCCGGACCGATCTGGGGCACTGCGATTGCGTGAAACCCGTGATCGGTCAAAAGAGGGCCGCTATGACAGTTGCTGCACCGTGCCTTCCCATAGAAAAGCTGCAAGCCAGCTTCCGCTCGGCTGGACAGCGACGCGCCTTCCAGTCGTGCGTCAAATGGGCTTTGATCGGAGCGGAAAGCGACACTTTGGAAGGCAGCCAGCGCTTCTGCGGCATGGCGGAATTCAATCTGTTGTGGCTTTGCGATCTCAGGAAAAGACTCAACAAAGCGGTCTGCATAGCCTTGCGTTTGGGCCAGTCGGTTCGCCAAAAGGCGCCAGGCGCGTGCAACATCGTTCTGCGCAACGGCGTCTGCGACGGCGTTCTCGCCGGGTTGTCCGGCCATTTCTATTGAAGACAAAACCGGGAACATCGCTTGGGCAGTCAGTGCATTGCTGATACCTTCAGGCAAATCTTTGCCGGCGGGACTGCGCAAACGACTTGGGAAACCGCCCATCCGGTTCACTTCCAGTCGCCCGTCGTGGAAAAAGGATCCATACGCCCGCGCACCCACATTATAAAGCGCCTGTGCATTGCGCGGCACACGTCCGGTGACCGGATCAACAGTATGCCTGTCGGTGCCAAAGCCGTCGCCGCCTTCGCCAATCGACAGCGCAACCCCGTCACCTGTGCCCCTCTTAGGGTCGTGGCAGGTGCCGCAAGCGATATTGCGGTTCCCCGACAATATGGGATCGAAAAAAAGATCACGCCCAAGGTCGAACAACTTCGGATCAGGGGCCCCGTCCCACAGGAAATCGCGATCTTCCAATACGGCGGGCAGTGTTTGGGCAAAGGTATATTGCGCGTTACCTGACAAAGTCAGGGCGCTGAGGCCAATGGCTACGAAAATAGATATGGGTTTCATGATGAAACACTCCATGTGCCCGCATCAGAAAAGATGCGGGCACGGGTTTGAGTATGGTTCAGTCTTCGAAGTACTCGCCCGAATCCCGCACGAGGCTCGCGTGCTCTTCCGGTTCGACCTCGATCAGCAAACGCACGCCGTACCCGTCGGTCATACCCAGAAGAACCTGCGTCATTTCACCGGAGACATTCTTGAATGCACCAGTCCCCCCCGTGATCACGCGCTGCGCTTCGACGTCGATATCCGCCAGTTCTGCGCCCTGATTGATCAGGATATCGCCATTGTCGAACTGGAACACCTGGCGGGTGATCACCATCGCACCGGTTGCCGTTCGAGCACCATCGCCGACGAAATAGCCGTCACAGGTCCAGGTGCCGATTACCCTGTCGGGAAACGCGGGGCTGCCATCGGCCAGCGTGCCTTCGACGCCGCTGTCCAACGTGCCGTCTTCATAGATATACCCTTGGGTGACAAAGGCATTCCCATACGCGGGCATGCCATCCTCGAACACGGGTTTGTCAGCAAAGACAAAGCGGGTGATGTCTTCGGCAACATCGAAGGACATTGGCGTATTGCCTGCAATCGCGCAGGTGGACGAGGCCAGCAAGGCCAGAGCAGTCACAGTAGATTTGAACATTGTATTTCCTTTCGTGATTTCGGTTTGAGTTTTCGGTCGTCGGTACAGGGCACGCGTATGTCGTGTGGCGCTGTTGGGTGAGGCAAGCAGGTATCTCCGCTTGCGAATTTTGGGTAAGATCAGGCGGCGCGTGTGGCCGCGCACATCGCGCTGACGTATCGGTGGTCGGTGCCGCAACAGCCGCCAATGACGGTGAGGTTGGGCAGCAAGGCCGACAGCCCGCCATAAAGCGCGCCAAGCTCCTGTGGGTCGCCATCATCCAGCGTTTCGGCGGCATCCAGTTCGGCGTGGCTCATCCGCGACGCGTTCGCACGGATCCCCATAATCCGGTTGACCCAAGGCCCCTGCAACGCGTTCACAAAGTGATCAGGATGCGCACAATTGATCATGTAGTAGGCCGGATAACTGTCCGTAGCCGCGTCCACCACGTCGATGGCTTCTGCCAGCGTTTGGCCCGAGGGCAAACACCCATCGGTTTCCACGGTAAACGAGATCGCCACCGGCATTCCCAGATGTTTGGCAGCCCAGGCGATGCCGAGCGCTTCTTCCACATAAGTCATCGTGATCGCGGAGATCATGTCCGCGCCAAATTCATTAAACCACTTGACCTGAACCTGATGGTAGCGCTGCGCGGCTTCCGCACTCAGCTTCGTCGTTGGAGAGTATCCATCGTCTTGTGGACCAATCACGCCGTTGATCACAAATGGGCTGTCAGGCGTTTCGAACGCGCTGCGCAATTTGGCGAGCGTTGCAATTGCTTCGCGGTGAATTTCGCGCAAGTCGTTTTGCGTCATCCACATCTCGCTGCCCCAACGCGCGCTGGCACGCCAGGTCGGAGTGTCCATAACGAAGCCGCGTTTCTCTGCGACCGCGATCTCTGCAAACCGGGTCATGTAGGCGTCCATCACCTTGAGCCCATTTTCGCTTTCCAGCGCTTTGAATGCAGCGAAATAGGGCAGATCAATGCCCTCGTGAAACACCAGCGTCGTTTCAAGGCCGCCGTCTGTGATCATCTGTTTGCCGTCAAGCTGCGGGAGTGCATGCCGATACTTCATGTCTTGTCCTTTCACTGTCCCGCACCCTGCGGGCTGATGCGGGTCGGTCTAGGCCGTCCGCCTGCTGCAAGCTTGAGATGTTCCTGAGAAAACCCTGAGATATGCTGAGCGCTTTGCACGGGCGTCTGAGTTCGGCTAATTCTTGACGTATGAAAGCGCGCATTGCAGATACCGAGGTCGATTTCGATCAGATGACCGCCACCCGGGACGGGACCGAACATCGCTTGACGCGCCAGACCCTGGGTATTCTGTCAGTACTCCACGGCGCGTGTGGCGGGTTGGTCAGCAAAGATCAGTTGATCAATCAGGTCTGGCATGGCCGAATTGTCACAGACGCAACGTTATCGACTGCGATCAAGGAGGCACGTCGCGCGGTAGGCGACAGCGGATCAGAACAAAGGGTCATCAAGACTGTGCACGGCGTCGGCTTTCAGCTGACCGCTGCGCCAGATGTCAAATCCCCGGAGGTAAATCAGCTCTGTATAGCGGTGCTGCCGTTTCGAAACATCGGTAGCAATCCAGAGGATCAATTTATCAGTGATGGCCTCACCGATGAACTTTTGATGAACCTGTCGCGGTTTCGCGACCTCAAAGTCCTCGCTAGGAACACAACGGAGTCAATCAGGGTCGACGGTCTGGATCATGCGGGGATGAGCGCGCGTTACGCCGTAGACTACGCGATCGAAGGCAGCGTGCGGCGGGCCGCTGACCGGCTCAGAGTGACGGTTCAGCTGACTTCGACATTGGACGGAACAATCCTGATAACAGAGCAGTTTGACCGCGAAGCCACACCGGCTTCCCTTTTCGATGTGCAGGACCAGATTGCGGCACTCTGTGCGGGCCGTCTTGCCGGGCCGCATGGGGCGATTGCCGCTTCTGCTGTGCGGCGTATCCCCGATCAGGATTGGACAATGTTCCAACTGGTCGCGCAGTTTCGTGAGTTCTACCGAATTTATGATCCTGATTTACATGCGCATCTGCGCGATGCGTTGCCAACCGCCTTGGCTGAGACCCCTGATTCTGCCGATGGCTGGGCCGCCTACGCCGTCGTGCTACTGGAAGAGCATCGGTATCACGTCAATGAACGCCCGGGCATCGAGGTGCTGCCTTTGGCCACTGACGCCGCAGAACGCGCAATCGCAGCCGACCCGCAACATGCATTTGCGTACGTGGCGCTCGCGATGTGCAGATTGTTTGCACTCGATATCGTCGGTTTTGATGCGGCTGCGTCACGTGCCTTGTCCCTGAACCCCAGCGATTCCGACGTGCTGTCAGAAGTCGGACATTGCTATGCGTTTCTTGCGCGCGAAGACGAGGCGATACGGCTTCTGGACAAGGCGATGGACATAAGCCCGGTGCATCCCGGCTGGTACCATTTCGCAAAAACATGGCGCTACGCGCGCCTTGGTATGTACGACGCGGCCCTTTTGGAAATTCAGGCTGTGCCGACCCCTGGATTTTACTGGTATCACGCGCATGTCGTTTGGCTTCAAGCCGCACTGGGAGATTTGGACGCGGCGCGTGTCGAAGCAGAAACGCTTCTGCGGGCGTTTCCAGCATTTGAAACCAACGTTGTGCAAGAACTGCAGCTATGGCAAGCGAATGCCGATCTTGTCCAAGACGCTGTGTCAAACTGGCGCAAGGTAGGATTGCTTATCGAGTTTGACGCAGCAACGGGACGGCCAGCAGACCCGTAGACGCCGTAACAGCGGCCAGCGCTGTGTACCCACCGAAGTTCAGCAACAGCGCTCCGATCCCACCCCCAAACGCAAAGCTCGCCAGATAGAGCGCCATGCGTTGAGCCATCTGCGTCTGCGATTCAACGAGATAGAGCGGAACAAACAGGAACAAGAAGAACGCATTTGCCAGAATGGCCAGGCCAAGTGCAATGCCAGTCAACCCCACATATGTTAATGCGCCGGTCAATGCAGCCAGGCCCAAAGCCACCCCCATCATTCGCCTGCGATACGACTGCGGAACAAGCCCGGCTGCTGCGGAACCTGCGGCACCGGTCAGCAAAGTGCCAAGCAACCATAATTCGAGGGCCTGTCGCTCCATATATTGTGCGCCATAAACGTCTAAAAACGCCCAATAGGCCCCCATCATGACGAAGAATGGTATCAAAGACTTGGGAAGAGGAGCGATATCCAAGGCATCAAGATCGGGATGAGCGTCGGTGTTCTCAGAAGCCGCGCTACAGACTATTGCGACTGGAACTGCAAAGACAACGAGGACCCACTGAATCGAAATTGGCGTCAGCGCAACAATGAGATAAGCTGCAAGCGAAGCGATCAGACCTGCAGTAACCGCTATTGAAATCACCCCTTGTGGATCTTCGGCTTGCGCGAGGTGAGCAAATGCGCCTGATAATACGACGCCCATTGACACCCCAATTCCACCGCACGCAATGAGTACCAACACCTTTGATGACCCCACGGAAAACGCAAAAAGCAGCAAAGACAGCACTAATGTGTAGCCGCCCCATGCGGCAGCGCGTTGGCTGCGCAAGATAGTGCACAGTATCGCCACCAGCAGCAACACTACGCTTCCCGCAGCACCCGCCAAGGCATCCGAAACATTGGAAGAAATGGCCATCTCTCCAATCCAAAGCGGAAGCGTATTCATTAACACGCCGCCGAAACCGAGAGCGACCAAGAATCCGAGCTTGCACGGATCCATCCTTGTTTCAAAATTTGAAGACACGGTTATCTCCACTCGCGCATTTGAGATCAAGGCTACGTCGATCGTTTAGAATACACCAGATGAGCCAGCTTCAGGCCAGCCGAACCGGAAACGGCTCTGTCGCAAAGATATCCAACCTTATCCGAAAAGGAACGTTTGGGATGCGTCACGCCGCAAGGCTTGCGAAGATGTCAAACGGGCATCCTCGGCCCAGTTGCCCCTTCCTGATCATGTGCGCCGTTTCAATCCCGTTCAAAGTCGCCACTGCTGATCCGAGTGACGTGAAGCCCATCATTGGTCGCGTTCGTCGTTTCACGCCCCAGTGGTCCCGCTCGACGATGTTGTTGAGATACTTCGACCTATAGATCCGGATCCAACGCGGTGAGCCGAAATCCCGCAGGACCTCGTTCATGGCATTCAACTCGGTGCTCAGAGAGCATGAAACCAAGCATTTGGCCGTCCCTGTCGACCGCTCGATACAAATAGCACCACTCACCGCGAACCTTTACGTAGGTCTCATCCAGCCGCCATGATGCAGCGGTCGGCGACTTTTGCTTCTGCGTGACTGCCGCCAGGGTCGAGGCGTATTTCACCACCCAGCGGTTCAGCGTTGCGTGATCGACGTGCAAACCGCGCTCAGCCAGAATCTCTTCCAAATCACGGTACGACACGGCGTAGCGGACGTAGAAGAAGACCGCGCGCAGAATAACATCCCGAGGAAACTGAGCACCTTTGAACGACACCATGCTCACAACCTCACCCCGCTGCCACACTCCCTGATACAGCACCACGACAAAGGTTGCGACAGAACCTAATGCAACAGTCCACTATAAAGCCACTACGGCCTCTGACCTGCCGCCCGAGGCTCCCTCGATCATGACGAGAGTTTGCGAGTGCCTGCGCTCTGCTAACCATCCTTGGACGACCGGAAGCGGGACTTTATTTCTACCTCGTCATTACTGGCTGGTGGTGCCGTCGGACTAGTTAACGGATAAAAAAAGAGGAAGGCAAAGGCTTTGCAGCTCCGAGAGTTCTTTGTGGCCAGCGGCTATTTACGCTAGTTTCATGAGCGAGGTAGACAGAACTTCTGACCCAGCCCCCTGAAATCAGGCCGCTGGGGTGTTAGTAATCCGTCCAAGAAAAGGATGGATAATGAAACGCAGA
>NZ_CANMDB010000029.1 GCF_947496515.1 uncultured Roseobacter sp.
TTCGGTCACGTCTTTCCAGCACACACCTCGCAGCCGGTGCTGGTCCTTCACATCCGCAGGAGCAACTCTTCGGTCACGTCTTTCCAGCACACACCTCGCAGCCGGTGCTGGTCCTTCACATCCGCAGGAGCAACTCTTCGGTCACATCTTTCCAGCACACACCTCGCAGCCGGTGCTGGTTCTTCATATCCGTAGGAGCAACGCTTTGGTCACGTCTGGCAGGTACATATCTCGCAACCAGTGCCGTTTAGGACTCGGCATCCGGCAGGGGTGTCTCGCTGAGCGCACGTTCGATTATCTCAGCGGCTTCCCGGAACATGGTTTCATCTTGTGGTTCAGCGCTCGCCCGACTGCGCTCAAGTGAATACAGCGCACCATCGTAGATTTCCCGGACATCCAAATCTGATAGCAAGCCCTTCTCTCCAAGCTTCTGTACGAGGGCCGCAATCAAAGCAGAGCTTACAACGCCTGAAGCCGCAACAGACCGAACGCCGAACGGATCATCTTCATGTTTCATTGGATGAGTGTAGCATAAAGCCCGATAGAGATCGGTCTACTGTGAGACGTTTTTCCACAGGAAATCCCAAAAAAGAAAAGCGTGTCCGAGGCATCTCCAACAATGAGGGTTTCTCAAGCTAACTGACTGATCAGTTTCTCGCTTCTGATTCTTCCCGCTAGTCCCCGACCAAAGTCTAGTGCGCAAGTCACAGTTGTGACTAGACAGCTCACGATTGTGTCAGTCATCGTGAAACCATTGCTAGAATCGCACTTTTTTGGCGTGGGGAATTTCGATGGAAGATTTTTGGAACGGGCTGGGGCTCGGCGATTTCGCATTTGAAGATCTAGATCTCAATCTCATTGAAGGAACCCAATCCGATAATCGCATAAACGGTACGAACGAAGATGATGCCATCGTCGGATTTGAAGGACGAGACCTCATCCGAGGCGGGTTCGGTAACGATGTCATCGCAACAGGCGCTGGACGGGTTGATTACTCATATGGCGGCGATGGCGCTGATATCTTTGCCTTTGGCCTGGAAACAGAGAATGGCTTTCGCGAGATCGACTATCTGCGCGATTTCGATGTTGCTGAGGACAGGATTGCGCTTGGTAGTGCAGAGGTGGTCCGCAGTTATGAAACGCGCAATGCTGTCAAGTTGGTCCTAAGCGGTGATCAAGACGTCATCGTTGTCTACGGGGCAAATAGCTTTGAAGAGATCGGATTTGTAGAGCCGCAGAAGAACACGGCACCCACTGCCGAAGATGATACGGGATTTGAAGTCACCCTGAATGAAGAGCTTCGCATTGCGACTTCGGATCTTCTTCAAAACGACACTGATCTTGACGGAGATAGTCTAAGCGTCGTCGCAGTCTCCAACGTTCAAAACGGAACCGTCGCGTTAGATGATCAGGGAACAGAAGACACCTCTGATGATGAAGTGGTCGTCTTGGCCGATGGATCGGCTGATGCCCCAGTTACATTCGATTACTTAGTTTCGGACGGAGATGCGGAAGATAGCGCGTCCGTAATCGTTGATGTTCAAACCCCGCAATTCGAAGCTCTACAAGCTACACCAGGAACGCCGCTTGTTGTCGACCTGAACGCATTCTTCCCGGAGCTAGAGAGCCCCACCTTCATGCTATCGGTACAGGAAGACCTGCCTTCCGGTCGAATTAGCTCAGACGGCATCTTGCGTTTCGAACCAAGCCCGGAGGATGTCGGGACAATCCTGTTCACTGTTACTGCTTCGAGTGGCGGCGTGTCCGAGGTTCAGCAGTTCCAGCTTGATGTGGAGGCTGATCCGGACACACGCACCCGGGTGTCTGGGATTATCCAGAACACTGAAGGTGAACCGCTAGAAGGCATCACTGTCCAGCTTGATGAAGACGAAGCGGTGACGGATGAGGATGGGCGCTTCACGATCATTCTTCGTGATCAACTCGACAATGACGCTCTCCGGGTGCTTGCCGGCGAAGTTGAAGGCAGCACCTATCCGTCGGTTGCCGAACCATTGCCGCTCCTGTTGAGTGAGTTCTTTGACGGCGTGAACAACGTGATTGATCGTCCGATCTTTCTGCCAGAACTAGATATTGAAGGCGGCGTACAGATTGACCCGGACAATGACACGGTGGTCACCAACGCCGACCTGCCCGGGGCCGAAGTTCTGGTGCGGGCCGGGAACATTACCGGCATGAATGGTGAGCCCTTTGAGGGCGTCATGACCATTACCGAAGTGCCTCGTGACCTGACACCCGCGACACTGCCGCCGAATTTCCTACCTGATCTTGTCGTGACCATTCAGCCGGGTGAGATGCAGTTCGGACAACCTGCGCCATTGACCTTGCCCAATACGTGCAACCTCGCTCCGGGGACCATCCTCGATCTATGGTCGATCAACCCTGAAACGGGGGAGTTTGACGATGTTGGCGATGGACGTGTGTCAGCTGATGGCAGATTTATCGAAACCATCAACGGCGGTGTGGAAACGAGTTCGTGGCATTTCTTCGTTCCGCCTGAGCCGACTCCTAACGACCCGATGGAGGATGATAAGAACCCACCAGATGATGGATGTAAGTCCGACTGTGGCTGCGTGCCCGGAACATCACGTGTCGAGCTACACTCTGGAGCCGTCGTAGAAGAGCATGCGCTTGTGACCTATCAGTCAGAGGGTGAGACGCGCGGTCTAACCTTTGTGTACGATTCGGCGCGTGCAAACCCCAACCAGATCCTGCACTTCGGCTATGACAACACGCAGGGGGGCGAAACGACCCGGCTTGTTGCGGATCTGGTGATCAAAGACGGCGATTTCGAGATGCAAGTGCCTGGCGCACCCGCTGGGTTTGGGCTCGATGCCGGTGCACATTTCTGGAAGATACCCGAAGATGGCGGCGACATTGAGGCTGCCATTTTTGCCCCGATGGAAGGGCTAAGTACCGGGCGATACGATTATGAGCTGACCTCTGGGCTGCTGTGTTTCACCGGGGTTTCCTTCGCCGGAACGACGGTCACCCAAGATGGCAGCTTCAACATCGTCAATGCCGTAGACAGCCCTTACGGCGCTGGATGGGGTATTGCGGGCCTCCAGGAAGTTGTCGAGAACCGCGACGGCTCTGTTCTGATCGTTGACGGCAATGGCTCAGAACTCCTGTTCGAACTGAATGACGATGGCAGCTACCGCTCACCTGTCGGTGATTTCTCAACTCTAACCAGAGCCGAAGACGGGACCTTCAGTCGGACCATGACGGATGAGATGGTCTACCAGTTCAATGCAGAAAACCTGCTGGAAACCGTCACAGACCGCAACGATCAAGTATCCACCTACGCGTATGATGATGAGGGTCGCCTCGTATCGATGACCGATGAGGCCGGACTTCAGACCACCCTGTCTTATGAGAACGGCTATTTGACAAGTGTTGAAGATCCGGCAGGGCGGGTTACCAGTTTTGCGGTAAATGAAGCCGGGAACCTCACTGAAATTGCAGATCCCGACAGTAGCAGCCGGACCTGGGGTTACGACTCTGACCACCTGATGACATCGGAGGTCGACAAACGCGGGAACACTGAAACCACCACATATGACTTTGCGGGGCGTGCCGAGAGTGCGGTTTTGAAAGACGGCGCGACACTCGAATATGATCCCATCCAGGTGCAGGGTCTGTTCGATCCGTCTTTGACGACCAATCCTGATGATGCACCCGTCGCAAATTCGGCCAC
Organism: uncultured Roseobacter sp.; assembly: GCF_947496515.1. Lineage (GTDB taxonomy): Bacteria > Pseudomonadota > Alphaproteobacteria > Rhodobacterales > Rhodobacteraceae > Roseobacter. The sequence goes on from NZ_CANMDB010000029.1 coordinate 3,716, forward strand.
CGACACACTGATCTCGGTCTACAAAGATGCCAATGGCGATGAGATTACGTACATCATAGATGGTGAGGGACAGATCGTTTCTTCATCGGATGCCGAGGGTGCACTGCCAGAAGTTGGGCGCAACTCAGACAATCTGGTGTCAAGTCTCATCGATGGAAACGGTCAGACGACGCAGTATTCCTACGATGATTTGGGCAACGTCGTTTCTATCGCGGATGAAATCTCATCCGTCCTTGCGTTTGGTGAACTTGGCGGCGGCGTTCTGATTGTCAACGGTCAGAACGCAACATCTGAATTCAATACAACCGTGGAGGCAACATCTAACCTTCAAGAGGTTTTTGGTGATGCTGGCGCAGCTGTAACGGTTGTGAATTCCTTGGCCGAAGCAGGGAACATAGACGGTTTCTCGCAAATCTGGGACATTCGGTTTAGCGACAACCAGGCTCTGACTGATTTAGACGACAGCGCCTACGAAGACTATCTTCAACAAGGTGGAAGTCTATTCCTGCTTGGCGAAAATAGCAGTTTCCCAACGCGTAATGCCTCGATAATTGATTTCTTTGAAGACTTGGGCGCGGGCGATCTAGGTTTCGTCGGCTCGAATTCGACTCAAACAGTCAACGAGCCCTTCAATGGCCCCAACGAAATCTCGACAGTCACATACAGAGCTCCGGGCGGATTGGACTCTTCCGGAACCGGTGTCTATGTGACGTCGAGCGGCTCCTCTGGTAGCGCAGTTGCGTTTGGAAGGGGTGACCTCTCTGGTGCAGCAGCAGGTTCAGCCGTCGCGCTTTTTGACGTCAACCTGTTGCAGGATGCCCGTGAAGGAACAAGTGAAAGAAACTTGTTGTCAAACATCTCCCTGGGAGGTGTCGAAGACACCGCAAAGTTCTTTACCTACGACTCCATCTTCAACCAGCTGACGTCCTACACGAACGAGCTTGGACGCCAGACGCTCTACGAAGTCGACATTGAAAACGGCAATACGCTGTCGATTGTGGAGGTCATAGGTGAAGTCGGCGGCGGCGATGATCTGGTTACATCTTTCACATACACCGTAGACGGCCTCATTGACACAATGACCGATCCACTTGGACGGGTGACCGACTATGACTATTCGGCAACCGGCCTCGTATCCAGGATTACCTTCGCCGTTGGAAGAGAGGATGAGGCCTTCCAGAGCTTTGCCTACGATCTTGCGGGGAACCTGACCACCTTCGTAGATGAAAATAGCAATATCACCGCTTACGAATATGACGCCATGAATCGCTTGCTGGCGATTACCGAGGCCGATCCCGATGGCGATGGACCACTAGTGTCCCCAAAAACGGAATTCGTCTATGACGCCGCCGGAAACCTGAGCCAAGTGACCGACGCGGAAGGAAACAATACAGCCAACGTCTATGATGCTCTCGACCGCTTGACCAAAACAACGGATGCGAACGGCGGCGAAACGAGCTTCGGCTATGATAACTTGGGCAATCTCCTCGAAGTCACAGACCCAAATGGCAACAAAACGCTGAATGAGTATGATGAGCGTGATCGGTTGATCAAAACGATTGATGCGCGTGGCGGCGAGACTGTTTTCACCTACGACCAAAACAACAACCTTACCTCGCTCACGGACTCTGTCGGCAACAAAACATCTTTTGAATATGATGCCCGTGATCGTTTGGTCCGAGAGATTGACCCGCTAGGCGAAGAGACAACATACTCGTATGACATCGTTGACAATCTAGCAAGTATGACAGATCGCAACGGGCGTGAGATCACCTACGTCCACGACGATGTTGATCGCTTGGTCTCAGAGGACTGGGTCGGTGATGCTCAGGAGTTCGTGTATTCCTACGATAAGGCGAGCAATCTGACGCAAGTGTCGGATCTCTTTAGCACGTTGTCCTTCAGCTATGATGCGCGGGACCGGGTAACGCAGGCGTCCAATGTCGGGACGCCGAACACTCCACAAGTTATTCTGAATTACAGCTATGATGATGCCGGAAACCGCACGCAGATGAGCGAGTTGATCGAAGGCGGGATAGGTGCAAGTACCGACTACACATACGATGCTTTGAATAGATTGGCTCAAATCACGCAAGGTGGTCTCGGCGTCGCTGAAAAACGCGTGGACTTTGGTTACAATACCCTCGGTCAATTCACGTCAATTGACCGGTTCGCCGATCTTGCTGGAACAAAATTCGTAACGGGCACCACCTACGCATATGACGCGCTTAACCGTGTCACGGACATCGACCACTCCAACCGTTCAGACACCTTCGACTTTTATGACTTTGTCTATGATGCCGGTAGCCGCATTACCGCAATAACAGATCGTGATGGCACCAGCGACTATTCCTATGACGCGACAGATCAGCTGACTGGCGCGCAGCATTCGAACCCTGAACTGATAAATGAGGCTTATGAGTACGATCTGAACGGCAACCGGATCACGACGCAAACGCAAGGAACAGACTACGTCACCGGTGCAGGCAATCGCCTTCTGGAGGATAGTCGCTACACGTTTGCTTATGACGCTGAAGGAAACATGATCAGCCGCGTGGACAAAGCCACGGGTGAGACGCGCACCTTCACATGGGATTATCGCAACCGCCTTGTTGAGGTTTTGGATGAAGCCGCAGACGGCACAGACCTCATGCGCGCAAAATATACCTATGATCCATTGGATCGGCGCGTCGCGAAAATGGTCGATCTGACGCCGAGTGACGGTGTTGAGGGCGAAACAACCCACTTCGTCTATGATGGCGATGATGTCGTCCTGGAGTTCAGCGAAGCACTGGGCAGTGAACCAGAACTTGTACGTCGCAATCTCCATGGCCCTGCCGTCGATCAGATCTTGGCAATCGAGAGTGTGTCGCAGGCTGAGACCCGTTGGATACATACAGATCATCTGGGCACCGTCAAAGTGATCACAGATGACGCAGGAGCTGTTGTGAATGAGATCACATATGACAGCTATGGCAACATCGAAGTACAAACCAATGAAGGTGAAGCCGTTCGTTATGCGTTTACAGGTCGGGAATTCGATGACGAAACTGAGCAGCTCTTCTATCGTGCTCGTTACTATGACGCAGAAATCGGGCGCTTCACTGGCGAAGACCCAATAAAGTTTGCTGGCGGGATTAATCTATATGAGTATGTCTATAACGAACCAATAGGTTTCGTCGATCCATATGGCTTATGCCCTTGTGGCTCAAAAAATGACTTGATTAAAAATGCTCGAACTGAAGCACGAGACTTCAGTAAGTCGGCAGACCGCAGTGATATCAATTCGGGTTTTGGCCCGGGAACATATAAGTGTAACTTATTTGCAGATGAGCAATTGGAGAAATCAGGATTTGAACTGCCAAATATTGGTGGAGGTACCTTAGCTCAGCTATTTGGCAAAAATCCACCAGGAGCAAGAAGTCTATCAGACCCAAATTATACCGTTCCCGGTTGGCCTGTATCCAATGGACCTCCAGGTCCAGGAGATTTGATCGCTACAGAGGGTCATGTTGGCATAGTTACTGCACCTGGAAAGACTATCTCTGCTACCCCAAAAGGCGTTAAAGAAAACGACTGGGGATTTCGACCTGGACAGAATCCAGTTATTCGTAGATGTTTATGTCCCTAAGTTTTTCAATTTGCATCCAGTGTGTTAATGTGAAGTATGACAAGATATATAACATTGTTTGTCGCTGGACTACTTATCGGGGTTTCGGCATCTACAAATCATCTCGAGAAAGTGCTTTTCGAGGATCTCGAAGTTCGGATTGATGCTATTGACTACATCTCAGAAGTAGGAGATCTAGCATATTGTGATTTTAAAAAAGCAGAAAACGGCGAAAAATTCTTTCAAGTTCTATCGGCAAAAGACAGAGGTATTTACCTCATATACCATGAGAATAACGACAATGCATCTTCGCTGTGCCTTACGCTGTAACTCATATTGAGTTAACGATTGCCGCGGGCATTCACTATTAACAAGCCTATGACCATGAGGAAAGATATATGAAGTTCAGATGTGCATCTACAGCACTTTTTCTGGTGCTGGCGTTGTCTAACTCTGCTCTAGCAAAAACGCTACCAGAAAGAGCCGCGCCATCGTACTCCGGAACCGAAGCAGAGCTCTTACTCGACCCAGACTTCGGGTTTCTCAGTATTGTCGGGACGCTCGCAGAATTTGCTCAGTCCGGGGTTTCCGAAGTTTCCGCTAGTCATTACGATATTACTGGCGTCTACGACAACACAATGGGTCTGATTGATGCATCATTGACCATCTTTGAGACAACAACTTCTGTCACCGATGGTCTGGACGTCTTCCTCGTTGGCGAGCTTGATAGAGCTTCGGATTTCGGCGGCAATTCCTGGGAGATTTCATTTAGCGTTACTGGCGGCGAGGCAGCGAGTTTGTACGGTCCCTCCACGCTAGTATTGTTCAACAACATCTTGACTAATACTGATCCATTTACAAACGAGATTTTTGGCACCGCTGATGTGACGATCTCGGGAGTTGTGTCTCCACAGGTCGTTCCCCTTCCCGCATCTTTTGCCCTACTTCTAGTGGCCTTAAGTGGATTGGTTGGTATGGCGAGACGTAGTTAGCTTGAGGCCTCCTAGATCCCGTCTAATCGCACGCATCAGTGAGTAAGGGTGAACGCCGAGTTCAGACGCAAGTTCACGGGGACAGGTGCCGTCATCTATTTGTTGTTTTGCTGTTTCCAGTTTTGAGTGGTGCAGGATGGGCGGTCTTCCCAACTTCTTTCCTCGCCTTCTCGCCGCCGCCAGACCTTCCTTGGTCCGTTGCGATATCAGTCGCCTCTCAAACTCTGCGCAGGCGCTGAGAACGGTGTAGACGAGACGCCCTGCTGGCGTTCGCGTATCGAGCTGCAGGTTGACGATGTTGAGTGCAACGCTGCGTTGCTGAAGAGCGTCGGCAGTCTGGATCGCATCAAGGGTCGAACGGAAGGCGCGGTCGAGATCCCAGACAAAGAGGGTATCTCCATTTTGCAGCTCGTTCAGGACCTGATCAAACACCGGGCGCTTCATTGTGGCGCCGGAGGCATGCTCGATGAACAACTCATCACAGAGCCCGCGCATCCCGTCGATCTGTCGATCCGGGCGCTGTTCATGCGTTGAGACGCGTAAGTATCCGAGCTTCTTCATGTTCTGTGTCATGCGCTGAGCGGGGCCTGCATGTCAGCATACCCTTGCAACCATAAGGACCCTTTCTGTGCGTTACCCGGAATCCAACTGTCTTGCCGCCCCGTGCGGCGAAAATCTCAGGTTTTCCGATTATATATCCATGATACCTTAATCCTTATCGCGATACAAATTTATCGTACAAAAACGGTCGTTTATGTGGCGTTCGGTAGTTGGTTTGAAGAAGGCTTTGGCGGCAACGCTGCTCGCGATCACATGCGGGGCAATGACGCCTGCTAGTGCTACGGATCTGAATGCAGGATATGTCGCGCTCGACATGGATCCTGATGCCCGCTTTCCGTTCATCTCAGGGGTTGTTGAGGGGATTGCACAGGCTCGCGCACACGCTGCAGGCGGTGAAAACGCCATGACGGGCTGCATCTACCACTGGTTCTACGAAGAAGAGCAATCATACGACATGATCCTGGCCGCTTTTGCCAAGTTTCAGGACCGCGCACCGGGGGCAATCGTAGACGCGTTGATCCGCAGGAGGTGTAGCGAATGATGTCTGATTTTGAGACAGCTCTAGAACACAAGGATCACATGCAATCAGGTGAGGCGCATGAGCTGCGGCAGGAAGGATTTCGCCGTCAGGACAAACGCATCGCCGAGCGTGCGGAACTGACCAAGGACGAGCAGGCGGAAACCTCAAACCTGCTCACAGCCCTTCTGGTAACGGGTGACACGAAGTATGCCGCGCGGCTTCAGGAACTGAACGAGCGGGTCGATCTTCATAGTAGTGCGACTATTGAGGCGCTGTTGGAAAACCAGGAGCGCTTGGACGCGATTGAGCAGCGCATGGATCACATGCTCTCAGAAGCGTACGTGCTTCCGGATGGGCGCCGTGTTTTCAAATCCGAGGATGGCGTCCGCGTCGAGGACGAGTTCGGTGCTGTCGTCTCCGCGAGCGAAGTGGACCCGGATTCAATCGAGGACTACAGGCCGAGCCTGGAAACCTGGGAAGCCGCTTACGAGCAAAAGCAGGCGCTCAACGACGAACGTGCGGAGCTGATTGAATACCAGAACAAGCTTGATCAGGCGCAGACCCTGATTGATCAAGGCGGGCTGAGCGCGGATGATTTTGACGACCTCGATAATCTGATGACCAGTGATGTGCCGGATGCGGTGCGTGCGCGCCTGCCATCCTCAGACCCGGCCTTTAGGGCTGCGCAGACGCCAACCTCCAATTTGGATGATGGCTTCGATTTCAGTGATTTGGACCTTCCCAGCCAAACCTCCCGCATGACCTTTAAGTAACTGCTGCTCGCCAATCCTTCTACAGACGATTGCGGCCTCTCTTTGTGCCCCCTACCATCAAAGCGCTTAAGTGTAGCAGTCATGCAGGCGGAGCGTCTTGTCAGGAACAGATTGGCTTTTCGGACTTCGGTGCGACCGCCTTGTTACCGCGCTCCAGCGCGTTCTGGTTGGCACTTCGTTGCTGTCGCGTGAGCTTGGCAAGTCTTTCGAGATGCCGCCGGATCGCGAGATTATCATCAAGATCACCGAAACGCCGGAGGTCAATGCACATGCGCGCTTGGATAACGCGGCTTCTACTTATCATATTGAGTTCACGCTCGGTTTGATTGTCTGGCTCGACAGTATTGCCGCGTCCATGGCCGCTCATGTTGCTCGGGATTTTAACGTGTCGCCAAGCCCGCCGCTCACGCTCGATCTCACCCGCGGAAACTGGCGAGACGCGCTTCAGCAGCGCCTCGACGTGAATTCAGAGCTTCTCCCAGATTACTACTACGGAGCGTGGGAGAGCTTTTTCCAGAAGGCGCTGCTTGCCATCTTCGCGCATGAATATGCGCATATCGCACGCGGTCATCTCGATTGGTCGAAATCGCAATCCGGGTCCGGACAGATGAACGAGCGGAGCCTGCGCAAATCAAAGCCGGTCATCAGTGCGACGCAAACAAGAGCGCTGGAGTTTGACGCGGATATGTTCGCCGCGCGGTTGCTGGCACATCTGGCGACCGAACCACCGGACTACTTTCCCAGGCTTAAAGTCGGCACCTCCACAGAAAACCTGATTGAAGCGCTTCTCGGGCTGATCCTGTTCCTTGTCGCGATTGAGATCGAAGAGACAGCGCAGGAAGAACGCGCCCCGGATTATCCGCAGCCGCTGCTGCGGATGATTGTCATGCTGACCTATATGCAGCCGCTCTGGACGTTGCATAATCCGGACGGTGATTTTTGGGAGATCGTCTTTACCGGCGCTTTGTCGGTTCTGAAGCTCTTTGAGACCATCTACGCAGAAATTGACGTCTTGCGCACGCTTTTGGACATTGATGTGAATTCCGCAGTGGTGCGAGAATTAGACGATCTTTCAGACGACCTGCAGGATCTGCAGCATGATGTCTTAAAATTTGCCTTCGAACGCGAAACCTATTGGAACTTCGGTTTCGATTGACCCGGCAGACCTCCGCTCATGCGTAGAACTCGATCTCCACACTCATGAGCTTCCGCGTGGAACGGCTCTGACTCTCGAAGTGATCTTTGAAGGCTTTGAGAAGTGCCTGATGGAGTGGAACGCCGTCGCGCCCTGCCAGATACAAAGCCCGCGGAAACACTTCGGCAGCTTGTGCGACGACAAACATATGCGCTCCGGCATCCTGGTCTTCGATCATGAAGGGCAGACTGCCATCCTCTTCGGCAGCCAGCAGATGAATGCGCCTATGCTCGCGGTCGAGGGAACAGGCGAGCGCCGCCCAACCGGCGGGCGATTTTTGCAGCGCAAGGCAAAAACTCGCGCGAGACCTTGTTGCAAACTCCAGCCGAAACGGCTGTCCGAGATGCACGCGAAACTCCGGCGCGTCAGCAGGTGTACCGGCCCTGCGCACAAAGCCCCGCGAGGAGGGGTGAGGCTTTGTGAAGAGCTGTGCCGATCCGGTCACGGCCTCCTGGTTGATCAGGGCGGCCAGCGTGAAACCATCACCGGGGCTGAGCAACGCCTCAAGATCATCCGCCGGACCGGTGAGAAGGTGCCGGAGCTGCTCTGGTGATTTGTGTGGCAGCGATTTGTGAAACACTGAAATCAAAGCATCAACGTTCTTCAGAGGTACGGTATTTGGTGGCGTGTCCCGCCCGTCATTGCCCCATCCCTTAACGGTGATCCAGCTTCTGCCAAGGGCCGCCGCTATCGCTTTTAGATCCGGGTAGTGCCCCTCCCTCACGAGTAACTTCAGCTTTCGCGCGAGTTCGGGAACGTAAAGGCCAGCCATAGGGTCAATCCGGTTTCCATCGGTCAGATGGGAAAAGGATCGGGTGTTCGCACCGCTTTGTCACCAGCCTGCCGGGCAAGTGTTTGACATTTAGCGAGGCAAATCATGACCCACCCCCCTGAAACTGAACCGGAGACACGCGATCTGACGCGGCTTCCAGACAAACCCCGCGCGACTTTTGATGATATGATCTTGCCCGGGCTGGCGCTTGGCTCCGGCGCACTGCTCTTTGCCGCGATGCCAACGTTAATCGGGGCTGAGAGCTTTGGTGACTACGTAAAGGCCGGACTGATCGCGGGTACGGCTACAGCCGTTTCCTACGGCACGAACAAGCTCGCGATCCGGGAAGGCACTGTGCAGGCGGCGATTGGCACGCGCGGCGCGCTGTTCCTGAGCACTGCGTCGATGGCTGTGATCGGGTTTGGCCTTTTCACTGCGACCTTTGCCGGTCTGACGCTTAACAAGGTCGATGACTTGCGTCTGGCGGAGTATGTTCAGGACCTCGCTGTCTACGGATCAGCCGAAACCGCAAATGCTCAGCAGGCGGCACGCATTGAGCCGGCCCTGCGCGCGATCAGCACTGACTTTGAGCAAAAGGCAGCTTGCGAACGTCTGTCTTCCTGCATCAGTGGGCGCGGGACAGGTGGTGAGGGCAGCGTCTATCGCGCAACATCGACGCAGCACCAGCTAGCGCTTGCCGTCTCAGCCGAAGTCGCGTCGGGCGCCCAGGTTCGGGACCGTCAACTGGGCGCGCTTGCGGACCTGCAAGCCGCCGCCGGTCATGTGCTGGCAGATGACGCGCTTTCTCTCGCCGAGCAGCGCCGTGAACTTCAGGCTCTCACTTTGCGGTCCCACCAGGCAGTCTCTGCTTTGCGCGAGGCCACGCCGACAGACCTTGTGGCGGCCTACGCCGATGATCTCAGCCGCGGGGTGCGCATTGCGGGCCGCCCGGACGCTTCCGCTGTTCTGTCTAACATTATGGCAGGTCATGGTCAGACTCTGGATGCGGTGATCACTTCCAGCGAGCGTGATCCCACACCACCGCCGCGCTTTCCGTCGCGTGCCGGTGTTTCCGACAGCCTGTCCTACCTCGGGTCCTTTCTGCCCATCGCCATTATCGTGGCTGTGGTCGAGTTGGTGTTCCCTCAGCTCCTCTGGCTGACGACATACTTCAAGCTCTGCGCGCAGATCGCGCGGAACGATGCCCCCTCCCCAAAACCAACCCGGTCGCGCCGCGGCGCCAAACAAGGAGACTCCACATGATTGACGTAGCCAACTTGCCCGGTGGTGGCAGTTTGCTTTTGAGCGTGGTGGCCTATGCGGGCCTGAGCTATCTCGGTGGCCAGGAGATGGCCGAGCGGCAGATCGACAAGTCGGGTTGGTATGAGGCGTGCGAACATAGCATCCTTGATGACATCGACAGCCGCCGCAAACCGGTCGAAATCCTGCCGGAGATGCGGTGCGATGATACGCTCGGCTGGCTTGGACGAGACGTCTTGGCGCTGTGCCATCAGTTCAATAATCCCGACTTCAACGCACCGGCGCGGCGCCAGGAAGAGGCCTTCAATCGCCGGCGGCAGGAGTTGGAAGACCGCCGTCTGGGGCGGCTCGCCTCAAAAGCCGGCACGCAGTGCAGCTGTGCTGCAAATGTCTTCAAGGCGGAAAATGCGCTGTCGCTCTCGGTCTATGCCGGTACCGCGCGTCTGATCACCCCGCCGGAGGTGGAGAGCCTCCAGCAATCTCTGAACGTGTCGCTGGGGACACCACAGTGCCAGGCGATTGCGGAGGGCGCAAAATGATCGGTGGTAAAATCGATATCACACCCACATCGGTCGAGACGCATAAAGACAGCTACAAGATCGAGCACCTCACGGTGGTCAGTGTTCGGCGCGGTTTTCTGCCCTTTGGAGCGATGATGGCCGTCGGCGGCTCTGCCTTCGGCTGGCAGTTCTATGATCTGCTCTATCCGGGGGAGCGCATTGGTCTGGCGATCTTCGTGAGCGTGTCCGCTCTTGTGGGCTTTTGCCTCGGTCATCTGCAGCTACTGAGCCGTGACCTGCGCGGCTCAGAACTGCGCGGGGCCGTGTGGGGCACCTATGGTCATTTGAACCGCATCCGCCGCCAGATCATGAATGCGATGCGCGACGCGGCGCACAACGAGCGCTGAGATGGACGCAGGCTTCACAGGCGCCTTCCAGCTCGTCGGCGTGGTGACAGGGCTGGTCATCGCCTTTGTCGCCATGCCGGGCGCCTATGCCATGACCTGGCCGTGGCTCAGCGAGAGCGTGCTCTGGCAGTACAGCGCGGGCGTCCAATCCTGGGCGCCCCTCATCTGGTCCTGCCTGCTCTTCGGCCTGATCTATGCGGCGGTGCGCGCAGGGCTGTTTCTGGTCATCGCCCTCGGCGGCTTTGTGCTGGCGCTGAGTGTCATCTTCCGGCGCTGGAAGGAATAGGGACCATGGCGCACCCCTTCGATAACGCCGCCTATCCCTTCGGCTCGTCTCATCTGGCAGAGGAGGCCGAGCTGGAAGCGGCGGGCATGTTCGACTGGACGCCCGGCTCCATCTATTGCGGCAAGGCTTACGGACGCAGGCTCTGGGCGGACTTCGCTGGGGGATATGTCCTCACTGCCGGCGCGCGCTCCGGAAAGCTGCGCGATATCCTGGCCTATAATATCTGTTCCGGCGTCCTGCCCAAAGAGACCCTGCTGATTTTCGACATTAAGGGTGAGCTGGCGGTGATCTCTCAGGACCAGACGCCGGACAAAAAATTCAATATCTTCTGGAATCCGCACGGGCTGCACGGCATGCTGCAGCACAAGATCAATCCGGCCTCCCACATCCGCTGGTCGAGTCCGACAATGATCTCCGACATTAAAGTCCTGCTGGACGGGCTGCTGCCGCAATCCGGGGCACCGCAGGCCAAGTTCTTCGAGCTCAATGCCGCCCGTATTGCCGAAGCGCTTTGCATCATCCTGACCAAGACCAATGGGGTGCTGACCCTGCCGGATCTCTACCGTGCCGTACTGCTTCTCAAAGCCGGCGGGGACCGCTGGCTCGACTTCGCCTATCAGATGCACATCTCCGGGATTGAGGAATGCGTCAGCGTCGAAGCGGAAATCCACACCGCCAAACAGTCCGACAGCCGCAGCTTCAATGACATTATCGGGGAACTGCAGGCAGCGCTTGGGGCACTCTCCGATGACCGCTTACGTGAATCTTTGTCGGGACCCTTCGACTTCGGCATGGAAGAGCTCTGCAAGAAAGACCAGGCCTATCAGCTGTATCTGATGTGCCCGGAGGCGATGGTCAAACCCTGGGCACCTATCGTCAAAGCCATACTTGCCAGCGCCAAGACCGTGAAGAGCCGCGCTCCTGATGCCCCGCGCCAGACATGGGTTATAGACGAAGCCGGACGATTGCTCGGCTATGAGCAGATTGTGCGCCTTTTTACGGACGGGGCGGGCATAGGTTGCCGTCCACTGGTCATCTTCCAAGACTATTTGCAGGCCAACCGGCTGATGGAAGACGGGGCGCAGCTGATTGCCTCCAGTGCTGCCGTGCAGATCTTCTTCGGGGTGCGGGATCAGGTGACGGCGCAGCGCGTCAGCAATCTGCTGGGCTTTGAGACACTGGAATATGATGAGCCGTTGGTGCAATCGCGCGCGCAAACGCAGCGCACCAGTCTGCTCGCCTCACTCTTCAGCGGCGGTGATCCTCTCAAGGTCGCGGTCAAGCTGGCCGGTATTGCCTATGAGATGCGCCACAAAATCAAAGTGAAGCGCGCCATCCGCACACCGGATGAGGTGCGCTTTGGACCGGAGGACGCGCTCTACCTCTTCGCAGATGGTCTGTCCGGCGGCGTGATCGGATCGCGCACGCCCTATTGGGACGACCCGATGATGGCCGGGCGCTACCTGCCGAACCCCTACCATCCGCCCTATGACAAGGTGCGTGTCACCGCCCGCTGGGGCAAGAGCTGGCGGAAGGTGATCACAGAACCCGTGCCGGAAGAGTTTGCGCATTATCCGCAGTACCGGGACGGCACCTGGAAATACGTGGAGGGACAACGTCCATGACGGACCATAGCCCTATCGTCACATCTATCTCCTATTCCTACCGGATGCGTGGCGAGCTGCCCGGCAATATGGGGTTGTTCTACCGGGACGCCGGCAAAGCGCGGGAGGCCTTTGATGCCGCCCGGCGCGAACTGCCTGGCAGGACCTTCCCCAAAGAACAGAGCCCGGAGACCGCCCGAGGCGGCGGCGCAGACACGCCAAAATACCGCACGCCGCGGCATGTTCTGCCGGACCCGCATCCGAACTTTGCGCTGCCAAACCGCAAGCTGCGGGAGGAGAGCTGGTTCCAGAAGCTGCGCACCCGTGAAACCGGCGCGGCCATGACCCGCGCCGAGTTCATGGCCGCGCGAAAAGACACTGATAAATCCCGTTCCCGCGACCGGGAGCGTGACTAAGAAAGGAGGTAAGTATCTGAGAGATAACAATTAAAGGTTGCATTTCCCTATCAGACTGTGATATGTTCACTATTCGTTCTTGTTGCGCATAACCGGCATGCGGCGCGGGAGCAGTACGAAGCAAATCCAAAAACTCAACCTTCAACCATGAAAGAAAGGACTTTCCATGGACAATACAACTACGTCTAACAAACCGCTGGCCACTTTTAGAGATGGCAGGCTCAAAGCCACGCTGTGGCAAAACCAAAGCCGCGACGGGGACACCTATTACACGGTGAATCTCGCCAAGGTCTATGAGGACCGCAATGGCAAGCTGCAGGAGACCAGTTCCTTCTCCGATACAGAGATCCTCCGGATCGCGGAACTCGGCAAGGAAGCGCGCACACATGCGCTGCATTTGCGCAGGGAGCAGTCCCTCTCTCGTAACCAACAGCAGTCTTACGATCAGGGCAATGACAGAGCGTCCGATCATCGCGGTGGTGGTACGCCAGAGCGGTTTCGTGAGCGCTCCGGTCAACAGCACTCTGAGCCGCGCATGGAACGCTGAGGCGTGTCCATAATGACCAACCGAAACTCACAGGGGCGCTGCGCTGACAAGCCAGCGCTCTTTTTTTATGAAAGGACCGATCCATGACAGATACGGAACAAACCAACGATGCGGGTTGCCCGTCTGAGGCTCCTGCGCAAAAGACATTGGAAGATGAGCTTCTCGAAGACTTTGGAGACGATCCGAGTTGCGCGCATCTGGATGAAGAGACGGCGCGCGCGTTTCTGATGACCTTCTGGAACATCGTCACCATCTTCGCCGAACTCGGCGTTCACGTCGCGCCGATCACCGGTGAGGCTGTTGATAACACATCAGAAAATCTTAGCAGGCTCCGCGTCGATGTGTTATCCTTGCTTACCGAAGAAGATACAGCGCATGAAACAGTTGCACCCCGTTCAACCCAAA
>NZ_CANMDB010000030.1 GCF_947496515.1 uncultured Roseobacter sp.
TTGGTCGCTTGTTTGCCATGGTATTCCTCCGTTTTCCTAAACATAGCGGAGGACCACTCCAGTGGGGGAGGATCACATGTCACTTCTGCAAATCGCTTCGCTACTGATCGTCCTTGCAGGCGCATTCGGAGCGATAAATTACCTCTTCCTGCGGCTTCCATCGGCGATCGGCATCCTCGTGGTCGCGCTTGTTGCATCCTTTGTGGTGATTGCGACTGATGCGCTCTTTCCTGCACTCACAGTGGAGGAGCAAATTCGCGCGCAGGTCCTGGAACTGGAGTTCTCCGAAGCCTTGATGGAAGGCATGCTGGGCCTTCTGCTTTTTGCAGGTGCCCTGCATGTAAAGCTCTCCGACTTGCGCAAGGCCTGGCTGGTAATTCTTCTGATGGCGACCATCGGCATCGGTTTGTCGACTGCCATTGTCGGAATTGGTTTCAACTGGATCACTGGTATGCCGCTTATGATCGCGTTCGTATTTGGGGCGCTCATATCGCCGACCGACCCTGTGGCAGTGCTGGGCGTCCTGCGTGAAGCAAATTTGCCAAAGTCACTGGAGACCAAGATTGCCGGTGAGAGCCTTTTCAATGATGGTGTCGGCTACGTGGTGTTTCTCGTCCTTGTCGGCCTCGCCTTTCCGTCCGACGCCCATCATGGCAACGGCCTCGCTGACGCCGCGTTTCTTTTTGTGCAGGAAGCTGTAGGTGGCGCTCTCTTGGGGCTTGTTTTGGGTTGGCTGACCTTTCGGGTCATGCGGCAGATCGACGACTACTCGTTGGAAGTTCTGATTACACTCGGCCTCGCCTTTGGGGGCTACGAATTGGCTGTATGGCTCCACGTCTCTGCCCCCATCATGGCCGTCTGTGCCGGGCTCTTGATCGGAGACATCGGCACCAAACATGGCATGTCGGAGGAGACCCGCAAATATGTCGAGGCGTTTTGGAAGCTTATCGATGAGATCCTGAATGCAGTGCTGTTCTTGATGATCGGGTTCGAAGTCTTCGCCGTAGCCTTCGAATATGATCTCCTGATTTCCGGTTCTATCGCTATTGCGCTTGCTCTGCTGGCAAGGCTTGCCGCCGTCGCGGTACCGGTGTTGATCCTGAAACCCTTCCGGGATTTCTCCAAAGGCGTTATCCCGATAATGACCTGGGGCGGCCTAAAGGGCGGTATTTCCGTTGCGTTGGCACTGTCCTTGCCCGACGGGGAGTGGAAGCCGCTGATACTTACGGCGACCTATATCGTCGTCGTTTTTTCGATCATCGTGCAGGGACTGACGGTCACCCAATTGGCACAACGGGTTGGTCGCACATAGCAGCGGGAGTGGGCAAAAGCTGGTGGTCAAGCGGCCTGCTTTGAGACGCCTAACCTTCCGTCGAGCACAGCGGCGCGAGTGACAGCAACCCGATGCGCGCCCCGCGGTGACCATCTCATCCGCCGCCGCTTGCCCATGCGGGTGTTGCCGATGTCATCAACACAGCCTTCTGCCCGGGACGACGAAACTGCGAGGCCGTTCCGGTGCCGATGGCCGTAATCTACGAGCGCGTCGAAGTGGTTCGCAAGGTAGGAATAGAGGTCCTGGCACCGAGCTCTGACGCGCTTGGCTGCCTCTCGTAACTCTCGGGTTTCGGTGTGCAGACGATCGCAATCGATCTGAAGAACTTTGAGGATTGTCGCGGCGGTCATCGCTTTGCCGTGCCAAAGGTACCAACGCAGTGAATCGGCTGGTCGCTCGAAGAGTAGCAGCAACCCTGAAAAGCCCCGCGATTGCAGAAGTCCCCGCACCGCATTTTCAATGTGCTTGACCCGCATCGAGATATGCCACCAGTCCAGTATGTGGGTGACGGGACCTCGAACGGCACGCCTCACCAAATTCGGCAGTGAAGGTTCGCCATCTGAGATCACGGTCACTTTGCTCTGACCGTCCCAGCCCTGCGCAATCAGATCATGTCGGAGGTGCTTTGCAGGAGAATTGGCGGCTTGCTGCACGAGGCCAAACCGTCGGCTCAAATTGGCGCTTTCAACCTTGCCGACCACGACATCCAGGTGGCGTTTCTGGTATTCAGGGCGACATCGTATGTGCGCACCATCCAGAAAAACGGTCAGTGATGAGCGTGGCGCGATTGTACCCGCGTCTCCTTGGCCTAGCTCGTCGGCGACGCGACCCAAGCGATTTCGAACGGTCGTGTTCGACTGACCCGAACACGGCAGGAACAATTCGATCAATCGAGCAGCTTCCCGAAACGAGTGCCTGGCCCCCAATTCAGCCTGTAGGCGACGAAGTTCGGGAGTCGCACGGTCAGAGAACAGCCCGGCAAGTGGTGATTGCGGCCCAGATTTCGCGATCCCAACCGGTTGGCACATGCAGCGTCGAAGCCTTGGCCACTTCACCTGAATTCGCCCAAAAAGAGTGTCGAGAATACGACCTCGATCATCATGGATCGCGCGTTGTTTGGCACAGCTAACGCATTTCCGGCGAGCCTCTATTGCTTCACCGACCTGATCTTGCACAATCGCTTCCTGCAAGCCCCTCAGCAAGGACTTTGCGTCGTCGAGGAAAAGGCCTAAATTCTCGGAATCCAACTCGTCCGGCGCACGGCGAAGTCGACCGATATTGCGCCTCTTGGTTTCTCCATCGTCAAACGTCGTCTCGACAAAAATACTTACATCCATGGTGGGTCCCGCCTTGTTTCGAAACCTTACCCTACCACGTCGACCACCAGCTTTTGCCCACTCCCTTTCGCGCGCGTCAGGTCGGCGGATGAAGTGATCGAGGAAATCACCCGCCTCGCCGCCGCCGCGTGACGGCAGCGGCAAACCGGCATCGTCACGCCGCCGCGACATCCTCAAGAAATGCCCGCAACAAGGGATCGAACCGCTCTGGCGTTTCCCAGAATGCGCCTGATCAACTGTCTTAATGCCGATGCGCTTCGACCTGCAACTGCTTCACGCAGGACGGCACTCTACAACGTATAGCTTGTCCAGGCGTCGTGCCCTATCTTGCTACGACCAACGACACGTAGGCCAAACCGACTGCGTCGCGGGGATAAATCAGGAGAACCAATAGGCGGGCCCATTATCGTTACCGGCTGGGGAACACCGACTACGACGAATTTAGACGCTGTGATGAACTGAAAGCACGCCTCAACAAGGGTCCATCATGCCCCTTCTCGATCACCTGGCTTTCGTCATTTCCTGCCACGATGAACGAGGCGTCGTTTCCATCATATTGACGTTGTCGCATCACGGGCACCACGTAGTAACGCCGTCGACGCTGACCTCCTCATCTAGCAAGAAGCCGGTGCTGTATCGAGCCCTGGTAGAAGCTACGTAGAATGCGTTTACAGCCTTATCAGTAGAGCCGGCCGCAATTGCACTCGAATTGCCTTGCAAGAATGCTTTCTGCGGTCCTGTGGGTAGGATTAGTGTTCGACCGAATGTCATACCTTTGGATTTGCCAAAGTTGAACGCTTCGCGCCCCGAACAAATCTCCTGCTCAGCGGAGTGGCTCTGCCGCAGAATAGTTGGACGATAACGCTCGTAGTAGGCCTCGAAGTCGGCTCTCTTCACGGCGAACACGCCAAGATGCTCAGCCACCGACGCCGGTAGTTTCCGCTCATCGACGTCCGAAACTGTGGAGGGAAATCCGAGGCCATGGTGTATCTTGTCGGAAAACTCACAGATGGAAGCGACAGAGCGACGGCTCCTATTCATGCTGGCTTGAGCAAACCCAATATCCTGAAAATATGCCACTTTTTCAACGTTGCTCTTGGGTTTCTTCTGAGCATTAGCGGTTTGGTAGATGGTCTGCCTGAAATCTCCAACACAAATGACGTCTAGGTCGGAGCAGGCTGAAAACAACTGCAGCAGTTCGAAGTCCCAGCCGACGAGATCTTGAACCTCATCAATAAAGATGACGTCATAAATCTCCTCAAGGCGCTCGGTTGCGCAGCCAATTTTGTAGGTTTTGCGCCCGATTTTTCTCACGACATTCGTCTCCTCCGCGACTCTGCAAGCAAGTTTTGACAAGTATGCGGAGTGAGCTTTGTGAGTCTCTTTTGTGACGAAGTGCTTAAAATTTATGGTTCCATCTAATGCGCGCTCCGACCGACCTGGAATAGTGTATCCACTTCGCTTGTGTGGATCGGTTTCATTGAAATTCAAGCCGCTTACTCGGACACCTAGGATGCACGACTGGTACGGTCGTACCATGTCCTCCAACAAGAAAGTGAACCATCCTTTGACTCTGATTTCAGGCGGCACAGCCCCCAATTTCGAAGAAATTCGTTGGATAATCTGGCGCTGGTTGCAATCCGTATAGGTCAATATCAGTGAGCGTTTCTGATCTCGATACCGAGCAATCGCATCATCGATGATTTTGGCGGATTTTCCGGCTCCAGCACACGCAATGATCAGCTCCTTAGTCAAACTTCAGAGCCTCAACAAGGTAATTCGGCGCCTTAAATTCGGCGTCCGACTCGAAGATGCGCATCGCGGAGTCTACCTTCCTGCTTCCTGTTCCGTCACCTGAGAACCAATTGGTTAGGAACGCCCGTCTCGCAGCTAGATCACCCGAGTCGTATTGACTGAATGTTCGGCTCGACAAAACAATCTTGGCATAAGCATCCAGCTCGGTTTGCGAACTAGCGTTGGCCGATATTAACGCAGGCTCCAAGGAGTTTTCGTTGGCCGGCTCTGGCGAGAATACCGTGATAGCCTTGTACCCGTCAAAGGGCGCCTTCCACTCAACGATGTTCCTTTGCCAGTCGCCATCGTTGTCCTTGACGACATGAACTGCGTTTCCCAGATGCTGTGCGATATTCAAGAAGTTTTTGAATCCTATGCCCCGAACCACAATGATATCGATACCGTCTTCCTCGGGAAGCCTAGAAAATCGCTTGTGATAGAGTTTCTTGAGCACCAGTTCATCTGATGGACCTTCTACCAAGATCACTTTCTTGCTGAGAACCACGCGCAGGGTATCGTAGCCTGGAAGTCGCTTGAGTGTTTGAACGGTTTTGGGTTCAACTTCATGTAGACGTTTGTAGCCATCCGCCAGGAGACAGATTTTCTCAAAGCTCAGTTTATTGAGTACATATGAGCTATGGGTCGTTAGAAAAATCTGCTGACCCTGGTGCTTGTCTTCTATGAACTTTACCAGCTTTACCAAATTCATGTGTGATAGGTGAATTTCTGGCTCTTCGATCATAACAACATTGGCAGCAGTCGATTTTTTCCAAAGAGCGAGCTTCATCTGAACCTGATGCTGCTCACCTTTTCCAATCTGCGAAAAAGGGATGCTGTCCAGAGTAAGCTGCAGATTGTTTTCCCAACTGGTCTGAGGTGAGCTTTCGATTGAGAATTCAAGGTTTTTCCTGGTTATGTCATCTTGCTTATCTAGCTCGCTGTTGACCTTTACGACATCAGGCTCTGCATCAAACTTTGCCTTCAATTGTCGATAGTTCGTGTTCAGGATTGTCTTGTCTTCCTTCTCAAGAGCTGTTTCGAGAATGTCAGAAATGTACCTCCTTGCCCCCATTGTTGGGTGCAATGCAGTTGGATCGACAAACAGGCAGGAGATTTTCTTGTTGTATGGCGACAGTTTTTCCCAAGAGAAGGCATACCATTCATATCGGTAAAATTCGATGGGAAGTGAGTGGATATTCTCAGTGCTCTTCGAGTATTCGATATAAGCTGAGGCTAGATCAGGATCAAAGAAAACGCGGACAAAGATGCCGGGACAATTTGAACCGAGCGTGTTGTTGTTTCCTTTGAGCTCACACTCGCCCTCAAGATACGCTTCGATCAAAATCTCTGGGAAGCTGCCTTGATCTTTCGGCCCAGCGAGAAATTCCGCAACAGCATCGGTATTGAATAAATCCGCAGACAAGCTCGCTGCGAGCGGTTTGCCATGATGTCGAAGGTTCAAACAAAGTTCAATTGCCTCCAAGATCGTACTTTTGCCACTTTCGTTATCGCCGACAAGAACGTTGATGTCCTTGTTGAAATCAAAATACTCACTGCGAAATCTCTTAAAATTTTGTATGAAGATTTTGTTGATGTGCATTCTTGCTCTGCGCCTTGCCTAAGGGTGCACCTGTGGTGCGATTTTGAAGTTCAGATACCGAACCCGATTTTGATGTCGGCTACGGTACAAAATGCACCAACAACCTGCAATTGCAGGCGCAAGAAAGTGCTGCTTGGGCAAAGCGGTAGCTACTTTACGTCTTCTTAGTGATTGATCCAGTACGACTTTCGGCATCCGATGATGCGAATTCCCAGTGTGGGAATCTGGCGCGATGTAGAAGTGCTAAAGCAGGAACGGTCGATGGCTATGCTTGTCGGGAGAAACACCTATTTGCGATTACTCGAACCAATCGGTTTTCCGCCCAACAGAAGATCGTGTCCATTTTTTGTAAATCCACCTTCTGCGTTCCAAATCTCGTTTGGCCCTAATACTAAGCTCAGAAACTTATCCCTGCCCCGCCTAGTCAAGCCAGCCTTCCCCGTTCGAAACATTAGGGCTAGATGAAACATACCAGCCACAGCCTCTTCGAAACCGTCGCGGATCAGCTCATTTTCTGACTGAGGACTGCCACGTGGTACAAGCATGGGCGCGGGAAAGAGAAAGGCAGCTCTGACAGAGCTTCCACTCGGGAACCTTTTGTCAATGACCTCGGCATCTACGTTGTCTGCGGCCTGTTTGATGGCTCGAGACCAAAGCGCGTAGTGCCAGTCATGGCTTGGACGTTTGCATTCGAAAGCTAGGTTGCAGCTCGAGAATTCTGCCCGTCGTGGGATCGCGAGCAAATCACATCTCACTTTGTGGCCACTGATCGTGCGCAGCTCAACCTCTTGTGCACAGTCAAAATCGTTCCGTAGCAACAAGGCCAGCTCGTCGCGAACGCTTCTTTCGATATCCATCCTTCGGCACCAACATTTCCGAACGTTCTGCCATCAATAGTACGCCAATCGGTAGCGCGAAAATTTCAGCTGACGTTAAGCGCTTTCTATCGGCGACGACGTCTGCGAACCGAAGTCTTCGTCCCTATAGGTGCCTTGTTCGATTTGCGCTTGTTTGCGCCAGTTTGAAGAGCTTGAAGATTACGCCGCGCATCCGAGCCACCTTTCGACCTTGGCCAGATGTGATCAACCTGCCAACCCATGGGGCTGTCTCGGTTGTAGGCAGGCTTGTAGATCAAGTTGCCTTGAGCGTCCCGCCGATAAAGATTGGGGTTCTTCCCTTTTACGCGGCGTGCTTTCTCCCAGACATGCTGGGCTTTGGGGTTCGTGGAATACGGCATGGTGATCTCCTCTGGTTAAGCCGCGGATCTTCGTGGGTGAACGTGGGAGCCAGAAGGTGTGACCTCGATGTCAAACCCCTCCGTGATCATGGATTTCACTTGCTCAGTGTGAGAGATCAACCCAACCGACCTTTTATCGTTGGTTAGCTCGTAGAGCGTCTCAAGCGCAGTGTTGAGAGTGTCTTCGTCCAGGGTGCCGAAGCCCTCGTCAATGAAGATGGCATCCAGCTTAATGCCGCCACTGTTCTGTTGGACGACATCGGACAATCCGAGAGCGAGCGCGAGCGACGCCTGAAACCCTTCACCTCCAGACAGCGTTTTTGTCGGGCGCGACTTCTCCGTGTTGGCGTCGAAGACGGCGATATCCAGCCCTCGTTTCTGCCGCCCGCCAACAACATCGTCTGGTCGAAGGAGTTGATACCTTCCATCTGTCATTGGCCCGAGCCTTTGATTGGCGGCAACCAGGACCTCATCGAACATCGCCGCAATCGCAAAATCGGGGAGCCGAACCTTCCGATCATTGTTCCCGTTGACCAGGTCCGAGAGCTCGCCGATTGGACCATACTCCGCCTCGAGTTCCGCGATACGGGCCGAAAGCGCGTCGACTTTTTTCTGCGTCTCGTGCTTGGCTTCTAGGTCACGTTTCAAACGGGTCAGGGTCTGCTGGCCGTCTTCCAGCTTTGACTGGGCGGTGTCCCTGGCAGCCGTCAACGCCTCGATGTCTGGAGGGGTTCGCTGGCCGATCTCCTGCAACAGTCTTTCAAGCTGCGCTTTATTAGCTGCTACGCGCTGGTTGTACGAGCTGATCTGGTCCTCGAACACGTCGCATTGAGGAACGTCCTCTTTCGCAGCTTCAAAGCTCGTCACGTCTAAATTGGCCGTGCTCAGCCGCTCGCCGAACTCAGTCTTGGCTTTAGTGAAGGCAAGGGTAGCTCTTTTTGCACTTGAGGCAGCGCTCGAGACTGCTTCTTGGGCTCCACTTAGATTGATCGCCGCGGCCTTTTCGCCGTCTACCGCTTTCTCATGGGCTGCAGTCAGTTCGTCCCGCCTTGTGTGACTTAGCTCTTAAAGCTGATAATTTGTTCTACGTAATTTCAACATCTTAGCTTTTCACTTAAATATGCGAATTAGCACTTAATTTGATAATTGAGGCTGGACTTAAGCACTTAATTCGATAATCGTGGCTCCGATTTTGTCGGGCTTTCATCATGACCGAACCACTTCCGGACGAGATAGACAACGCCCTGTGGGCCGAAGCCTGCCGCCGTGCGGCCGCGATACGCAGGTTCCTGGAGTCCAGTTCCGGTGAATCAAGCGTGGCCGCTATTGCCGATCTTGCCTCCGAGCTGCAGGTCAGCCAAGCGACGACCTACCGCTTACTGAGGCGGTTTCGGGCGAACGGAACCGTCATGTCGCTGGTTGAAACCAAGCGCGGACGTCCGATGGGCCATCGCGCTTTGGATGCTCAACGGGAAGAGATCGTCGAGACGGCGATCCGCAAATACTATCTGAAACCGACCCGCCCGACGGTCTCGCAGTTGGTACGGGACATTGAAACGAATTGCGCCGCGGAAGGATTGAAGCCGCCGCATCGTCGAACGATTGAGCGGCGTCTGGGTGACCTGGACCTGCGGCACCGGGCACGACGTCGTGGCGAGACGCAGATCATAAAAGCAACGACGGCGGTCCCCGGAACACTGAGCACCTCCCGACCCCTTGAGGTCGTTCAGATTGACCACACGAAGGCCGACATCTTTGTGGTCGATGAGGAAACCCGGGAACCGATCGGACGACCCTGGCTGACCCTGGCCATGGATGTCTTCAGCCGCATGGTAACTGGGTTCTACCTGACCATGGACGCGCCATCCCGGCTTTCGACGAGCCTGTGCTTACTGCATTCGGTTTATGACAAGACTACCTGGCTAAAGGCGCGCGAGATCGAGGAGCCTTGGCCCGTGGCCGGCCTTCCGGACCGGGTTCATGTGGACAACGGCGCGGATTTCCGGAGTCGCGCCTTCAAGCGTGGTTGCGAGAATGCGGGCATTGCGATCGACTGGCGGCCGCCGGGCACGCCGCGCTTCGGCGGACATATCGAGCGGCTGATCGGCACCCAGATGGGACGGCTGCACCTTTTGCCTGGCACGACCTTCAGCAACGCTGAGGACCTCGCGGAGTATGATTCAAAGAAACATGCGGCGCTGACCTTGCGCGAGTTGGAGCGCTACATCGCCCTCGACATTGTCGGGTCCTATCATCAATCCATCCACAGTTCGCTGAGCCGCCCTCCCCTCGCCGTCTGGCGGGACCACGAAGGAGAGATCCCCCTGCGGCTGCCGCAGGATCGACTGCAGTTCTGGGTCTCTTTCCTGCCGGAACAGGAGCGGACCTTGCGCCCGACCGGCATCCATCTGTTTGGTTTGCGCTACTGGTCCGCGGCGCTCAGCGCCGATGTCGGCCGAACAGAGAAGCGACTTCTGGTGAAGTACGATCCCCGTGATATGTCGCGCGTCTTTGTTAGGCGTCCCTCGAACAACTTCGTAGAAGCCCGCTACGCGGACCTGACCCTGGCACCCATTTCCTTGCAGGAGGCTTTGACGGCGAGGCGCACCCTGCGTGAGAGAGGGCGGCGTGAAGTCGATAGCCGCGCTGTCGTGAGGACCGCGCTCGAACAGCGGAAGTTGGTTGACAAGGCCGTCAAAAAAACCGCGGCCGCGCGGCGCGGCAAGGCTCAGTCGAGGCGAGGCGATGACCTCCGGGACATGGGCACACTCCGTGGTGTCGACTCCAGCAAACCGGTGCCCTTTGTTGAGGACACCGAATGAGCTGGAGCCAATATGACGAACGATCACCCTCATCTGACCGCCGACGCCGCGGCCCTGCTGTCTGAACCCCAAGCGGGACGCATTCGCGCCATCAGGTCCCGCCGTTGGGTTCTCTACCCTCGCGCGAAGCAAGCCCTCGATCGCCTTAAGGCGCTCCTTGATCATCCGAGAGGCCCCCGCATGCCGTCTCTCGCGATCTATGGCGACAGCGGGATGGGCAAGACTATGATCATGCAACGCTTCCGCGACCAGCATCCGCCACATCTCGCTCGCCGGACCGGGATCTTGAAAACACCAGTCCTGGCCATGGAAATGGTCAGCCGCCCCGGAGAACGGCGATTCTATGGCGAACTGCTTTCCCTCCTCGGCGCGCCCCAGGCACCACGGGCCGATATTGCTCAGATGGAACAGGCGACCATGCGGATCATGAAGGCCATCGGTGTCCAGGTGCTGGTCATCGACGAAGTTCACAACATCCTCGCCGGGACCTATCGAGAGCAACGTATCGTGCTCAACATGCTGCGCTTTCTCAGCAACCGGCTCCAAATCTCACTGGTCTGCTTTGGCGTGAACGACGCCCGGGAAGCCATCGGCGGTGACGTTCAACTTGCGCGCCGCTTCGAGCAGATCACCCTGAACCGTTGGGCCGCCAACGAGGACTTCGAGACGCTGATCGCGTCGATCCTGCGCAATACTCCATTGCGGCGTCCCTCTGTGCTGACAGCGAAGTCCCTGCGGCGTATTCTACAGATCACGGACGGCATTACGGCAAATATCTTCCAGATGCTGGGCAGCCTTGCGATCGAGGCCATCGAAAGCGGTACCGAACGCATTACCGACAGCGCCGTCGAGGCCTGGGTGCCTGCATTTGATACCGAAGCGGCCTTCGCATGACGGCACCCCTGCCCGTCACCTTGCCACCCCTGCGCGGCGAACTCCTGTCATCCTGGATCAGTCGCCACGCGAACTTCTACGGAGTCACACCGTTGACCATGCTGCGCCATGGATTACCGGATGCGACATCTCTTGGGCCAATCGACCTTTCTCTGACGAAAGTCCACGCGAACCAGATTGCAGGGATGTTCGGCGCCAGCCCGAAACTTGTACACGGCCTGAGCTTCGCAGGGGTCCCGAAAGTCGCTCACCGGTTCATCGCCAAGAGTCCGATGCAGCGCTGCGCGCGGTGCACCCCTTCCGTTGCTGGCCCGCTGCCAATCCTTCGAAGCGGATTGCAAGGTTGGCGGATCACTTGCCCGCACTGTGGGGAACCTTACATGAACAAAACCTCCAGCGGCGGCGATTGGGCACTTGCACGGTATCGCGCAGCGGCACGTCGCGGTGAGACCTTGTTGCACAACCACGCAGAACGCGGCGTTGAAACATGGTTGCCACCTCTTGAGATTGCGCGACTCCTACTCATGCGCCGCATCCCCTGGCGACCCCCTCGCGACGGAGATCTCTGGCGCTACCGTCTCCTCGGCGCCATCGTTCCCGATTTTGACGACCTTCTGACCAAAGACTCCGCGTTCACGTTCTCGCCAAAGCACCCCATTCTGCCGCTACACATCCGTCCCGCGCTCCTAGCAGGCGTGGCAATCATCGACCACGCAGGGCCGCCAATGCTGAGAATGTTGCAAGGGCACATGATGGGAGACAACAAAAACCGATTTGTCATGGCGACCGACCATTTGGTAACCCCCGCGATCGAGTGGGGACCACCCCAACAGATGCAGTTGATATGAGACGCAGGCTCGATGATTCTCAGATTAAAGTGCTAAAATTCTTCGAAACAACCGCATTATTACATTTAAGTGCTAAGTGACAGCTGCCACGACGCTGACCAATAGCTGGGAGAACAAACTATGATCCTGACCTTCGCTTTTGCCTCAATCACCGCCCTAGCGGAGCCCGCAATGTCTTCCTCCATTCCGCCTATCGGCCACGTAGCAAATCCTGCCATCGTTCAGGTCCAGTCGGCGGGAGATCCCACCGTCGTCCAGCTAAACGCGGTGAGCACCGTCATCGTCCTAGACGGGCAGACGATCCTGATCGACCCCGTAGGAGATCAGGCGCAGTACCGGCAGTTCGGAAGCCCCGACATCGTCGTCTTGACTCGCGCGACACCCGAATATCTGAGCACCGAGACAATGATCGGTTTGCTGCGACGCGACACAGTCGTCCTCGCGTCGCAAACCGTGATCGACAAGCTGCCATTGATGATCTCGAATAATACCTTCGCCCCTTTCGAGGCTGGCACATCACAAACCGTGGGCGGCATCGTCTTCGAAGCACTCAACAGCAACCGCCAAAAACCATCTGGCACACAGGTTGTTGAGCGAAGCCGAGGTGACTTCCAGGTTCTCATCCGTGGTTCGAACGCCACGCTGTCGTTTTAGTAACATGAGTAGGACATTTCTCACGCCAAGCGATACCGCAACAAGCTCCCAGGCGGGTTGCTATCAGCAAATGACGCCTCCTGCTGGATTTGAATGGGATATTTTTTTGGGTCCCATTATCGTCACCGCTCTGCCGGGCGATTTTGGAGCGCTGACCCGGCTGTGGTGAAATGACTGAACTCAAGAAAAGTAGTTCAGCATGTCCCGCTTCGATCATACCGCCTTTGTCAATTCGCGCCGCGACGAGCGCAGCCTCGGCCACCACACGCTCCGGGCCTATGCCCAGGATCTGCGCACGTTCGCGCACTTCATCAAGGCACACCAACTCAGCGATCCGCTGTCGAAAGACGACATCCTCGCCTACCACCGGCATCTGAGCGACGAACTGGGCGCCCGGCCAGCGACCATCGAGCGGCGCCTCGTGACCCTCAAGTCCTACTTTGCGTGGCGCGCAGATCGGAACAGCGCTCTGCCCTCGCCCTTCGATGACGTGCGTATCTCTGTGAGGATCCCGCGCCGTCTGCCGCGCCCCATCGACCGAGAGACGCTCAAAGCGGTTCTCGAGTACGGCGAGCGTCAAAGCGCTGTGCGGCCGACGTCTGGCACAGACGCCACGGCGCCGACCTCGCAGAGTGCCTTCACGCTCCTAATCACCAAGCTGCTGATCGTGACAGGGTTGCGGATCAGCGAACTGACAAATCTGAAGGTCCGCGACGTGTCGCCGGACGGCAGTCAGATCCTCGTAAACGGCAAGGGCAGCAAAGAGCGGATCGTGTTCGTGCCGAACCAGCAACTGCAAGAGAACTTTCGACGCTTTTGTCAGATAGGTTCCAAAGACGGCTCGACTGCCTCGCCGCTGTTCCTCAACATGGCCGGGCGCCGGCTCCGCGCGGCAACCTTCCGAAAGCGGCTGCGGACACTATCGAAACGTCTCGGTATCGAACCCCACCTGACCCCGCACCGGTTCCGGCACTCGGCCGCGACGCTCCTGATCGAAGAGGTTATCGACGTCCGTATGGTCCAGGCGCTCCTTGGACACGCAAACCTCAAAACGACGGAAATATATGTGCGTGTTTCGAACCATGCGCTGCGACGAGCGCTGGAGCGCGTCGATGTGCTGAACGAACTTTGGCAGTGACCGGCCCAAAGCCGACACTCGGCTTGAAAACCAGATGCTGCAGTGGCAGCCCGCTTAGCGGTCATTTGCTGCAAGAGCGAACTCCGAGCCTCGTCGAACTATCAGATTTGCAGACTCTTCCACCAATCGTCACGTTGCTACAGTCGGGCGCTGCCTCTAATTCCTGCGCTACACTGCTCTGTGGAGCGATCGCACGCAGCGCGGTTTTCCTGAATCAAAGCCATTGCTGTCAGCTATTTCTTAAACGCGCTAATAACCCCTGTTGTAGGCTTTTGGCGCTCGACGCCAGACTTTGGCCAGCACCATGACCTGTTCTGAACGTATGACACAGCGTTGCACTGTTCATATTCCATGCAAATCGCCTTGCACTGTGCGAAGGTGACATTGCGTATGCCGTCAGTCGTAAGATCCGCACCTGGGTAATCTGTCGCATACTGATCGATCATTGTTCTAGCAGCGGTATGGTTTTGCGTCGGGCAACTACGGATCATTTCGTCCAGCAGCCCGTTTCGGATAATCTGCTGGAAGCCGAAGAACAAATCTCCGCCCGGCGAGACAATCCTCGCTCCGAATTTCTCGGCTCTCATTGCTGCCGGTGCAATTCCGGAGGGCATATCGAATAGGACTTTGCCGCGCATGTCTGACCGATCGAGCACGTCCCAGCGGTCTACTGGGTACCATGCATCATCGATCCCCAGATCGAATGTGCCGTAGGCTGCAAGTTCAGGCTCGTGCAGATCCGCCACTCCAGCAATCCCTGTTTCTGTGCAGAAGAGCGTCAGGAAACTGTCTCCGGTGATCGCGACCTGCTTCATGCGCAATGCCACCTTTCCGTTCAGGTTGATGTAGGAGGCTTGTTCGTCGTAGATGCCATTGGTGACAACGCGCCATTTTTCCAAATCACTGTGCGATACCCAGAGGATATCGTTGTGATCGATTAAGGACACCGCTTCAAACAGATCTGGTTCTACTCGATGACTCCGGATGTATTCGGAGAGAATTCCAGAGAGCGCTTGGCCAATTGCAGCGCCTTCATTTCCATCGAGATCAGTCTCCGTGAAGCCGAACCGATGAATGCCAACTCGCGCACCGTTCGAGATGTAGCGATAGTCGGCTGCGATATACGCGTATACACAGGCGCTTGCACATATTGCATTCGGCATATCTGAAGCGCCGACCTGAGCAGAAACGATTGCAGGGATGTCGGCGATGTAGTCACCCATTCTGAGGCTCTCCATTAGGGAACCGCCAGGGCTATCGAACAAAATTAGAACGTCTCTGACGTCTGATACATCAGCTCCTTCGATCGCTGCCTTCAGCTTTTCGGTGTCGCCCGATTGGATCTCGCCAGTGGCAGTGATGTGCAGGGTCGGCGGACGGATGGGCCGCAGATCAAGCCTTTCTATTGAGAAATCCATGGCCCACGAAAATGCAGGTGTCATCAGGCCAACGCAGAAAACTAAAAATCGAGGGTACATCAGGTCCCTTTTGAAGAGGATGAGAGGCCTAGAGAGGCTGAATGGAATATCGTGAAATATCAAGAAACATTGTGAAAATACAGTAATCGGCCTGTCAGTTGATGTGAGCTACGAGCAGTCGATTTTCGGCCCATACCGGACGCTGAGTGTGCGGTTCAGTGCTGCATCGCAGCTTCCCGAAAGCAGACATTGACAGAAGGTTGTGGACGCCTCTCGTCAACCGAGACAAAAACCTGCCAACTTCGCACAAGTTCTGCCGGGGGTTTTTGTCTTGGCTAAGCGATTGATCCAAGGTAGGGCTAGAGGCACGGCCAAAAACGACCGATTTAGGTGAAAAACTCGACCCACTACATCTTGTGTTTGGTCTAGGCGCGCCCTCCCAAACCGCAGTAATCGCAGTCAAAGACAGTGTTCTTAGTGGTTGCAATTGTGGGCGGTGCCTATCCCTAACAGGGAACCATTTTGGCAAGACGTTTTAGGTTCTGGGCGGTAGCGGCGAGGAGGAATTCTTCGTTGGCTCCCTTGAGGCCCCGGAGCCGGAGGCGTTTGAAGCCGAGATGTCGTTTCAGGTGGGCGAACAACATCTCGACTTTCTTTCGTCGTCGTCGGCTCTCGTCATAGGCTGCGGTATCGCGCAGATCGCGGACTGTCTGGCGGGCCTCTTCATCCATGTGGCGCGTGACGGTTCGGAACGGTGCATCGGTGCAAGCCTTCCTGATCGGGCACGCGCCGCAGGTGTCTTTCCCGGCGAAGTAGCTTTTGATCCGGTCTGCCTGCTTGATCCGGCGCAGCGGCATTTCGTGGCCTTCAAGGCAGGTGTAGCTGTCGCGCTCCGGATCATATTGGAAATGGCTGATGTCGTATTTGCCCTTGGTCTGATGCTGACGATCCAGTACCGGCACATGCGGCGTGACTTCACGCTTCATGAGCCAGGCCAGGAACGGGCCGGTGCCGTATGACCCATCTGCCGCCACCCGATCCGGGCGGAAGTCATGGCGGTCAC
>NZ_CANMDB010000031.1 GCF_947496515.1 uncultured Roseobacter sp.
CAAGATGAAAATGGTCACTCTGGTGGATCGCACCACCAAGCGCGCCAAGTCTATCGTTGTGGACGACCTCAAGAAGTCCACGCTTATCCCGATGCTGCAAGAGAACATCGCCAAGGAAGCCTACGTCATGACGGACGAAGCCACGCAATATCAAAACATCGGCGCTGGCCGCGTGTTTGACGCACACGGTTGGACCCAGCACGGCGCTGGTCAGTATGTCGACTACAACGACAACGAAATCCACACCAACGCGGTGGAAGGCTTCTACAGCATTTTCAAGCGCGGCATGAAGGGCGTGTATCAGCACTGTGGCAAACAGCATCTGCACCGATACGCGGCTGAGTTTGACTTCCGGTACAACAACCGGATCGCGAATGGAGTAGACGATGCTCAGCGTTCTCAGATCGCGCTTGAAGCGGTCGTTGGCAAGCGTCTAACCTATAAATCGCCTAACCAAGAAAACTGGCGTCGAGTAAGCGTCGAGTAAGCGTCGAGTAACATGACACCCCCACAAAACGACCAACTTTCGCTACTTGATCTGCTGGAGAAGCCCCCAATAGAGGCGCTCTACTCTCCAGATCAGATCTATGACAGCGAAGATGTGACGCTATTTTCTAGGCTAACCGAGGATCACCGCTTTGACCGGAAGTCCGCTAGGACACAGCCAAAGGAGTTAGCCAAGTACCTCTCAGCGTTCGGCAACGGGCCGAGCGTTGACGGGGGTGTCTTAGCGATTGGCATTGAGAACGATGGTACGGTTTCCGGTTGCGCACATCTGGACCAAGACGGTCTTTCTAAGATTGAGCGTCTTGGGGAGAACGCTTGCCCAGATGGCCGCTTCGAAACCAAGCGCGAGCCAGTGACAAACGCATCTGGAGATGAAGACTTCATAGTTTTGGCGCGTATTCGCTATGTGGAGGGCAAACTTGTCGAACTTGCGAACGGAGAGGCCTACGAGCGCCTTGGCGACGAGTGCAAAAAACTCAGCGATTCGAAAAAGCAGGAGATCAGGATCGACAAGGGAGAGCGCTCTTTCGAGCAGGAACCATGTGGTCTGGTTTACCCTGATGATTTTGATGAAAACGCCATAGCAAGGTTCGCAAAGATCGTTACTGAAAACGCATCTACTGATCTTCAATATTCACGCACTGATATTCTCAGGGCATATCACTTGGGCAGAGAGCGCTCCGGCACCTTTGTTTGCAACAACGCTTGCGCTGTCCTCTTTGCACAAGACCCGGTGACCGTTTTCCCCGGCCTTCTTGTGCATTTCCTGCGGTATGAGGGGACGGAAGCGCTGTCGGGCAAGCGGTACAATGTCGTCAAAGACCGAATGGTCTCTGGAACGATTGTTGAGGTTATCAGAGAGGCTGCCAATCTGATCGACTCAAGTGTACGGGAGTTTACAGAATTTCGCGACGGTAAGTTCTTCACCGTACCAGAGTATCCGCGAGATGCTTGGTATGAGATGCTGGTCAACGCCTGTGTCCACCGATCCTTCAACATCCGAAACGCCCCTGTATTCGTACGTATGTTCGATGACCGCATCGAGGTTGAGAGTCCCGGGGGATTTATGCCTCAGATCACACCAGAGACCATTGTCGGCACTCATCGCCCCCGAAACCCTTTTGTAATGCGAAGTTTAAGAGAGTTTGGTGAAGTCAGGTGCATAAGCGAAGGCACAAGACGAATGGTTGCGGAGATGACCGCCGCAAACCTTCCGCCGCCAGAATTCAAGCAGAGAAGAACTGACAATTTGAGCGTGATATGCACCTTAAGGAACAATGTCCGTGATAGGTCCAACTCGCTGGATAGCGACGCGTATAAAAGCCTCGGACAAGCTGTAGCGTTCAGCTTGACACCAGAAGAACGAAAGATCGTGAATTACCTAGTGGAGCACGGAAAGATCAACGTCAGCGGTGCCCTGAGAATACTGACGACAACCAGATGGCATACGGCCCGTGATATGCTTGTCGAGTTAGAGAAGCGCGGCATACTTGACTATGTGAGTAGCGGAAAACCGCGCGATGCACATTCACACTACAGATTGGCGGACCGGAATGGATAAGAACAAAGACCAACTAGACCGCTTCAAAGAAGCCGCCCGCGAGATCGGGGCGGACGACGACGAAGCGAAGTTCAACGAAAAGCTAGGCAAGCTCGTGAAGCAGAAGCCGGACGCCAGTAAAGACGACTGACGCGCCACAGGGCGGGGTGCAGTCTAACTACTGCAATCACTGGGTTTGCCAAATATACAATCGCCTTTCCTTTGGTTGCCCCGCAAATGAGGTTTGGGAGCCCAGCCTCTCCGTCCGAAATCACGGTGACAGGTCGCCGACCGTCCCAGCCGAGGGCGTCCAAATCGCGACGAAGCTGAGTGGTACGCGAGGTCGCAGCTTGTGGCACAGGGCCAAAACGACGACACATATCGCGGATCTCGATCTTACCTAGCACAACATCAAGGTGACGCTTTTGGTATTCCGGCCTACACCGAACGTGAGCTCCGTCGAAAAATACCGTTAAAGGATTTTGAACTGAGGGTTTCGCACACTGGCGGCTCTGCGTCGGTCATATCTTTCGCAACTTTGCCGAGACGGTTCCGCACCGTGGTGTTGTGTTGCTTGGCACATGGCAAAAAGGTCTCCAAAATCCTGGCCGCGTCCCGAAACGGATGGCGGGCACCTAGCTCGGCCTGAAGCCTCCTCAATTCGAGCGTCGCTCGGTCACGAAGGACCTGTGCAAAAGGTAAGAGCAAGTCGCTTTGCCCCTTGCGACACGAACACTTGCGACGTCGAACGATCCTTAAAGGAAACCGACCAAAGAGCGTGTCGAGAACCCGGGTCCAGTAGTCGTGAACTGGTCTGCTGCGACCACAGCAGGGACAGGTCCGGCTTGCTGCGGAAATCTCTTCGATCTGGTGTTTTGGTATTGAGCCCTGGAGCTGTGCCAGAACTGCCTTCCCATGCTCGAGATTGAGTCCCAACTCTCCACAACACTGGTCAGTCAGATTGAGACTGCAAAGTTCTTCCGTCCGCTACCCTCCCATCTCAACAGAGGTTTTCACAATAATCCGGACGTCGATGTCAGAATAAGGGGTTACCAGCTGAGAGCCCTAATTTCGACGAATTCAAGAGCTGTGATGGACAGGCTGGACACCAAAAAAGAAGTCCATCATGCTCCATCTCCATCACACTGCGGTCGTCAACTCGCGTCACGATAAGCCAACGCGCGTATGGGCAAAAAGCGCTGAATGACATGATTTCGGAAAAGAGTGCGGGACGTCGCGACTATGCAGGTTGCTGTTCTGGACTTTCGCCTGAGCCCAACAAAAATTGCCGTCTGTCCACCATCTTTTTCCCACTCCCCACATGATCAGGAAAAGGCAACTCGGCGAAGGATACTCGTTCGAGAACTGTGCAAGCTTGGCTGCGCGATCTGAACAATCCACAGGGCTCCGGGGCAGAAGTAAAAGTTCGCGATAGGCCTCTATTTCTTGCGAACGCATTCGTCCCAGAAATCATAGATCGCAGCACCACAAACCACGATGGCAATGATCATGAAAGGAAGCCCACCGTAAAATCCGGCAAATCCCGACGAGATACTGTGGGACAGACCTCCGATGAAAATGCACAGAAGCGCTGTTCCGATGAGACCAGCGATCAACTTCACCCTATAAGACATCGCGTTTCCTTTTTATCAATCCGTGCTTTGCGCCAGATGCTTTTGCAGCCAGCGCGCTGTACGCAGCAGACGGTCGTCCTTTTCGGCGGCGCCAATCAATTGCACACCGATGGGCAGGCCAGTTTCTCCCACAAGAAGGGGCAAAGTCAAACAGGGCAGGCCAGCCAATGTCCACAAAGTGCAAAAGATCGGGTCGCCCGTTCCACTGCCAAATTTCGGTGCTTCTCCCGCCGCGGCAGGCGCGATGACCGCGTCAAACTCGACAAAAAAATCGGCAAAAAAGCGCTCCGCCGAGGCTTTAACCGCCAGCGCGTCCTCATATTCGGTTTTCGAGATCCGGCGTCCGCGCGCGATGATCGGTTTCAGCGTCTCGCTGAGCTGATCCCAATGGGCGTCAAAGACCTCGGCCTGATGCTGACAGATCTCATACTCGTGGATCCGAGCCTGGACGGTAACGAGATTGGACAGCGTGTCGGCAGACTCCATCCGCGTCACCTGTGGGCCAAGAATGTCGAGAACTGCGTCAAATCCCTCCTTCGCATCTGTCGACAGGCGATCATTGAACGGCAAATCGAACCACACCAGATCAGGTATTACAGGGGTATCAGCGACCGCGCCCGCGCTCATGTCCGGGCGCGGTCGGGCAAAGCTGCAGACATCGTTTTGATCGTAGCTGCCGATGGCATCTGTCAGCAGGGCAATATCTGCCAAACCGCGTCCAAAGCAGCCGACCTGATCCAGTGATACGGACGTTTGCAACAGCCCGGAGCGCGAGATGATACCCCGCGTCGGCTTGAAACCAAAGGTTCCACAAAACGAAGCCGGACGGATGACCGATCCATTTGTCTGCGTGCCCACGGCAAGTGGCACGTGCATGGCGGCCACCGCCGCGGCTGATCCGCTGGAGGAGCCGCCCGGGCTATGGTTTGTATTATGAGGGTTGCGGGTCTCGTTGGCATGCACGAACGCAAGTTCGGTTGTCACCGTCTTGCCCATGATCACCGCTCCGGCTTCATGCAGGTGTTCGACCAACCGTGCAACTTTTTCTGTCTGGCGACCCGCGAAAATCGGTGTCCCCCGCTGGGTCGGCATCTTGGCCGTGTCGATGATGTCTTTGAGGCCGACGGGAATGCCATGCAATGAACCAAGCGCCATGCCAGCGGTGCGCAGGCGATCACATTCCGCAGCTTGCGCAAGTGCGGCATCGGGGTCGAGAAACGCCCAGGCCTGGATCGTGTCATCCGTTGCTTTGATCCGGTCCAGACATGATTGCACCAGCGCTACCGAGCTCAGACGCCCCGCGGCCATGGCTGCCAGAGCCTCGACCGCGGTCAAAGTGTATCCGTCCTTGATCACGGGATGTAAGGACCAAAGAGGTAATCAGGGAACCACAGCGCGATCCCGGGGAACTGATACATCAGCACCATCGTCAGGATCACAATGCCCAGATAGGGCATAATACCGCGGAAAATCTGCATCAGCTCGATCTGATTTTTCAAGACCCCCTTCAGATAGTAGGCCGACATCGCCATCGGCGGGGTCAGAAACGAGGTTTGAAGGTTCAGCGCGACCAGCATGGCGAAGAAATAGGGGTTCACACCAAAGACTTCGAGCAGCGGCAGGAAAATTGGCACGAAGATGATGAGAATTTCCGACCACTCCAGCGGCCAGCCCAGCAGGAAGATGATGATTTGCGCGAGGACAAGGAACTCCCATGGCTCAAGGTCCATGCCACCGACCCACTGTGCGATGATGTCATGACCGCCGAGATAGGAAAACACCGACGCAAATGTCCATGACCCAACGAAAAGCCAACATACCATGGCGGTTGCCTTGGCTGTGAGAAAGACGCTTTCCTTCAGTTTGGTCCACGTCATTGAGCGGTAAAGGACGGCCAGCACCATGCCGCCAAGCGCGCCCATGGCCGCCGCTTCGGCAGGGGTCGCCAGACCACCGAGGATCGACCCGAGCACCAAGGCAATCAGAACCGTCAGCGGGACAAAGCTGATCAGCAGATCGAGATAAATCTCACGTGGAGGAGGGACATCTTCCATCGTTGGTTTTGGCGCCAGAGACGGGTTCGACCAAACCCGTACAATGACGTAAACGATGTAAAGGCCCGCAAGCAGCATGCCGGGGAAGACGGCGGCCGCATAAAGCCGCAGGGGCGACAGATCCGCGATGGCAGAATAGACGATCAACATAATGGACGGCGGGATCAGAATACCCAGCGTCCCGCCCGCGCAGATCACGCCCGAGGCAAAGCTCTTGTTGTAGTTGGCATTGGCCATCGCCGGGAAGGCCAGCAGGCCCATCAGCGTGACCACGGCGCCCACAATGCCCGAGGCGGTGGAGAATACCGCACAGGTCAAGAGCGCCGCGATGGCCAAGCTACCGGGCAGATTGCGGGCGGCCATGTAGAGCGAGAAAAATAGCTTATCAACGATGTTGGCCCGTTCCACGACGTAGCCCATGAACAGGAACAGCGGGATGGCGACAAGGATCGGGTTTTCCATTACCGAATAGGTATTCTGGTTTAGCAAGTAGAAAATATTGTTGTTGAAAATGTCACCGAACGACTCGATCGGACCCCCTTGATTGTAGGCGTAGTAGCCGAAGGCCACACCCATCGCGAGCAGGGTAAAGGCAATCGGGAAACCCAGCAGAACCAGGAGAATAAACAGCCCAAGCATCAGCAGGGCGACTTCGGGATTTGTCATTTTTTCATCTTTCCTGAAGCGCTCAGCGGCTTAATTCTTGCCGGACGTACCGGGCGACACTGCCCGGATCGCGTCGAGATCGGCTTCGGTCAGCAGATCTTCGGTTTCCTTCACATCCGCCAGCCGTTCGGGCCACACACCACTGCGCATTGCCATCACACAGCGGACCAGCTCGGCGATGCCCTGGATTGCCAATAGACCCCCCGCCAGCGGGATCAAGGACTTGAAGAAATAGATCTGGATACTCGCGGGGCTGTTAAAGCTGACTTCTTTGTAACGCCAGCTATCAGATGCGATTTCATAGCCGAACCAAACCAGTGCGATGACGCCAGGAAAGAAGAACAAAAAGTAGAGGAGAAAATCCAGACATGCCTGCACTTTTACTGGAAACAGCCTGTAGACGACGTCGGCGCGCACGTGCGTGTCTTGGGCCAGTGCGTAGGCGCCGCACATCAAAAACAACGCCCCATACATCTGGATCATCATGTCGAAGGCCCAGACCGTCGGCGCGTTCAGCACATAGCGCACAAAGACCTCATAGGACACCGATAATGTCAGGATGAGGATACACCAGCCAAATGCGCGGCCCGTCCAGAGGCTCAAACCCTCAATGGCATGAACAAATCTCATCTGTATGTTGCTCCCCTAAACAAATGCGGCGGGGTTCTTCTACGCCTGCCGCATGAGCAAGGTCCGGACACCGCAAAAGGCGCCCGAACATTGTGCTTGTTGTCCTGCGATCAACCGAAGTAGTGATTGTACGCCAGTTTGTAGTCGGGTTGATTGAGGTTGAGGTAGTTCATCACATTCTTGGCGTAGGCCTTTTGCGATTCCATGACCTTGGCGAAGAACTCGTCCCCTTCCGCGATGCGGTTTGCTACCTTGTCCCAAGCCTCAAGCTGTGCCGCCATCACTGAATCCGGTGTGCGGTAGACATTGACCCCATCCGCTTCCTGCAGCTTGATCAGGTCGTCGGAATAGCGCTTGGTGTTACCCCAGTAAAAGCCGGAGTTTTCGGCCATCGACGCGTTTTTGATGATCGCCTGATGCTCGGGCGCCAGCGCGTTGAACTTGTCCTTATTGATGGTGACCTCGAAACACTCCTGGCTCTGGTGATAGGACGCCAGGTGGTAGTGCTTGGAGACGTCCTGCATGCCGAAGTCACGGTCCGAGGTAGGGTTGTTGAACTCAGCGGCATCAATCAGGCCGGATTTCATTGCCGGCTGGATCTCTCCGCCAGGCAGCTGAACCACCGACATGCCCATTTCCAGCAAGACATCCGCGGCCAGACCGACTGTGCGATACTTCAGCCCGTCCATCTGGCTGGCATCCTTGATTTCCTCCTGGAACCACCCCAGCGGCTGCGCGGGCATGGGCGAGTTGAAGAAGGACACGATATTGAGCCGCAGGTTGTCCATCAGCTCGTCAAAAAGTTCCTGCCCGCCGCCGGCATGAATCCAGCCCAGCATTTCCTGGCTCGACCAGCCAAAGCACGGGCCTGTTCCAAAGAGTGAGGCGGCCTTGGATTTGCCGTACCAATAGGCCGACACGTAATGCGCGGCATCCAGCACGCCGCGGTGCACGGCATCCTGCATCTGGCTGGTTTTGACCACAGCGTCGACCGAGAGCACTTCGATGGTCAGCGACCCGCCGGACATTTCATTGACACGGCTGGCAAAGGATTTCGCGTTTTCAAGGAAGATACCGCCGCCCCAGGCAGCCTGCATCTTGAGTGTAGTGCCATGACCCTCCGCGATTGCGGGTGTGGCCAGAGCCGCGGCACCGGCAATAGCCGAACCGCGCAGAAATTTTCTGCGGTTGATAGTATTTTTCATATTTCCTCCCAAGGAACTCAATCCCGGTCTCGCTGTTACGATTGACCGGTATACGTTTTCAGGTGTTCTGAGATATGAGTTGCGCCGTGAAGATTAGGCTCCTCCACCTCCTTCCGCGCGCTACATCACGCTACACCCGGTTCCACCATCATAGCGAACCATGTTTCGTTCAAGTGGTTCTTGCTTTGAGCGGTCCTTCGTAAAATCCAAAAAACTGCTTTGGCCGGTGCATTTGGGACGGATGCACTGTTGAGCACTTGAACACCGAGCAGATTCATGCGCATTTAAGCATTTGAAATTATTCACAATGTATTAATTTCAGATGCTTTATCTGAAAAAGCAGGCAAGATCTGTCGCTCGCCGGACTTTGTCAGAAAGATTTTTCCAAGCAATGGGCGAGCGGTGCTCTTTGCGCAACACAGATGGCGCGTTCTACAACTCAACACTCGGGATCCACTGACTTCGTTTTGAACAACTAGGTGATTGCTCTAGAAGATGAGCCACCTTAACTGATTGAATGACGTTCAAATGACACGCCTTCAACCCTGCTTCCCAAGATCGGGCAGACGACGGGCAGGATAAACTCTCACCTACACATCTGTGCGGATGTTATGAGTCGTCCGCCACGGATAGTCTTGACGGCTCGTCAGTACAGCGCCTGCATCCATACGAGAGTCTTGCTGGACGGTTCGCAGCCTGCAGTGAACCTGCTGGCGAATGGAGCACATGGCACGGACGGGTGTCGCAGCGAGCTTTAGAGCAAGGGAATCCCGTCACCGAAGGGCCTCAAGGTGCCCAAGCAAGAACACCACTAAGGCGGATAGATCAGCCTGAGCAAATCCCTTTACCGAAGCACTGGAGCGCCGCCGCTCCCACCCAGTTCGAGCATGATCACCATGGGCTTTGAGCACTCACATAATCATTAGAGGTCAGGCACTTAAGAACGGCAATTGGGGTAAACCTTACGCCCTATCAGAACGGTCGAGTATTTTTTGCTCACAGACGCAAGGTCGCGACGTACCACCTCATTCGGCTGGCGGCAAAATCTCCAGCGTCACTGCCGCGTACCAATCCGCAATCGCGCGTATTTCGGCATCGGACAGCTCGGCAGCAATGTCCGACATAATCTCGTGCTGGCGATTGCCGCGCTTGAAAGCCTTTAGCTGTGTATCAATGTAAATGTTCGTCTCACCCGCAAGGTGCGGGGCATCGAGCAGCTGCGAAATGCCATCAGCGCCATGGCATGATACGCAGGCCTGCGGAGCCCCTGACGGAGAGACGCCATCCGGAAAGGTCGCGACTGCTCGATGGGATGCGTACCACGCCGCGACGTCGGATATCTGCTGGGCACTCAGCCCGGCGGCAACAACGCTCATCATCTCGTGTTCGCGCCCGCCTGTTTTGAAGGCCATGAGCTGGCTTTCAAGATATTCAACTGCTTCGCCTCCGATATGAGGCGCGATGGGGATTGTGGCAAAACCATCTATCCCGTGGCACGTGCGACACATATTTGCGACCTTGCGCCCGGCTTCGGGGTCGCCCGCCATGACCGGTGCAGCGTATCCCCCGGCGAGCCCAAGCCCGCCGAAGAAAATAGTCATGATTGCGCGCCTCACTCCGCAGCCGTTCCGACATAGGCGATCCGCCAGATCGCGCCGGCAAAGTCGTCAGAGACCAGCATCGATCCATCGGGCAGAAACTCGATGTCCATGGGTCGACCGCGATATTCTCCTGTGCTCTCGTTCAGCCACCCGTCTGCAAAGACCTGAGCGCCCGCGGCGTTCCCCTCTTCATCGAGGGCTGTGAACATCACGCGTGCGCCCACCGGTTCTGTGCGGTTCCACGAGCCGTGTTGCGCCCAGAAGATACCACCGTGGTACTCTTCCGGAAAGCTGTCGTCGTGGTAGAACCGCATACCGAGATCCGCGGCGTGCGCCGTCAACTCAAGTTGCGGCTCCACAAAGGACACGCCTTCAGGTCGCGGCACATCCTTATAAGCAGGGATTTCAACCTGGCTGTTGGTCCAGGGGAAACCGAAATGCTGACCCGCGGCGGTCTGGCG
Source organism: uncultured Roseobacter sp. (assembly GCF_947496515.1). Lineage (GTDB taxonomy): Bacteria > Pseudomonadota > Alphaproteobacteria > Rhodobacterales > Rhodobacteraceae > Roseobacter. The sequence goes on from NZ_CANMDB010000031.1 coordinate 10,299, forward strand.
GTTCAGCTCGCCCGGCGGGATGTCATCGCCCATGCCGTCAACCTGGTTGTCTGTCCACCACAGCTCTCCGGTCTCAGGGTTGAAGTCCTGGCCGACCGAATTGCGAACGCCACGTGTGTAGACCTCGCGGTCCGAGCCATCGGTATTGATACGAATAATACCTCCGATGCCCCATTCATCGTACATCTCAAGTTTTTCGATGGGCTGCACGTTATGCGGTTGACCTAACGAAATGTAGAGCTTGCCATCAGGACCGACGTCGCAAACACGGGCGGTGTGGTTGAAGCTCTCTTCCTCTGGCGGAACCAATTCGCCTTGCGCGACGACAACGCCGACGGCCGGATCCGGACCCTCAAAAAAGAACTCCGCGGCCGGGAAAACAAGCACGCGATTTCGCTCGGCAATGTAGAGAAATCCATCGGGCGAAAAACACGGGCCATTAGGAATGTCGAACGTGATCGACGGTGCGAAATCCTTGACTTCATCGGCAACCCGGTCGCGATCCCGATCAATGATAGACCACATCTTGTCCTTGCGCGTGCCAGCAAACAGAACCGTACCCTGCGGCGCCATAGCCATCGACCGCGCATCCGGAACAACGGCATACAGACTGGCTTCGAAGCCGTCCGGCAGGTTCACATGCTCCAAGATCGCCCTAAGCGCTTCGGCGCGTTCTCCTCCCTGATCAACGAATGTAAATGTCGCATCAGTTTTCTGCATGTTCGCAAGCTTGTCCATGTTGTCCTGCGCCGATACGGGCGCTGACAACATTGTCGTGCAAAGCATAGCGGTAAGGCTTAGCCTTATCATACTTTTCTCCTCCCAAGAAATGTCCCACTTTTCCGGCTGCGAATGGCTAAGCAACCAGGCAACCGGAGGTTAAACATCACGTTATGCTTACCTTGAGTCAACCTTAGCGGCCCGCATCGAGGTGCAATCAACTTGTCTCGCGGCCCGCCTAGTTTCAGGGTTTCGGCAACGGAACATTGCCAGTGAGGCGGTTTAGTGCAGAGTATCTGATCTGTAAAAGTGATGCTTTTGGGTCGTCATGTCCGTCACACTTTCTGTCGCGGCTTTTGGCTGATGTCCTTGGGGTACATGCTTCAGTTCGTGGCCAGCAATGTGGCTACCAGCATGATTTTGGTTCGCTTCCAATCTATGTTGGATGTCTCGTCTGATTTTGGGCCCGCGACAGCCAATCCAGGGCGCTCCGCAGCGGCATCGCGCATGAACCGCTTGGATCTGCATGTGCACGGACCCGCTCTGCAAGGCCCAATTTAGCCGCGCAAACATAGGCTCTGTCGCAAAGATATCCAACCTTATCCGAAAAGGAACGTTTGGAATGCGTCACGCCGCAAGGCTCGCGAATATGTCAAACGGGCATCCTCGGCCCCGTTGCCCCTTCCTGATCATGTGCGCCGTTTAAATTCCGTTCAAAGTCGCCACTGCTGATCCGAATGACTTGAAGCCCATCATTGGTCGCGTTCGTCGTTTCACGCCCCGGTGGTCCTGCTCGACGATGTTGTTCAGATACTTCGACCTATAGATCCGGATCCGACGAGGTGAGCCGACATCCCGCAGGACCTCGTTCATGGCATTCAGCCCGGCTGCGTTCGCACCGCTCCGGTCGATGGAACAGGCTTTCGGCAGCCCGTTCGCCGAAATCGCTCGGGCGAGAAATCGAAGCGCGGCTGCTTCATCCCGGTGCTCAGAGAGCATGAAATCTGGCGTTTGGCCGTCCCTGTCGACCGCTCGATACAAATAGCACCACTCGCCGCGAACCTTTACGTAGGTCTCATCCAGCCGCCATGACGCAGCGGTCGGCGACTTTCGCTTCTGCGCGACTGCCGCCAGGTTCGGGGCGTATTTCACCACCCAGCGGTTCAGTGTTGCGTGATCGACGTGCACACCGCGCTCGGCGAGGATCTCTTCCAAATCACGGTACGACACGGCGTCGCGGACGTAGATGAAGACCGCGTGCAGGATTACATCACGAGGAAACTGAGCACCTTTGAACGACACCATGCTCACAACCTCACCGCGCTGCCATACACCCTGATACAGCACCACGACAAAGGTTGCGACAGAACCCCGCCGAGCCATCAATGACTGACCAAGCAGCTTAATGCAGTGCATCCACTGACCGGCAGGGTATTTCCGAAGGAGATGTCTCGAGAGGTTTGGACTCGACGCAGCTCCGGCGGTGAACAGCCAAAAGGATCACGTCCTTCGGAAATCGATGCTGTTCGAACGGATCGCGGCGCGGCATTGGCCAGCCCTCCTAGTTTTTTTGAAATCTGTCTCACTGCTTCGACGGCTTGATGCGACAGAGCCCTCGCATACGCCGTTTCGGACAAATGTGAGCGCAATTAGGACAAAGCGGCCACACGCACTTTATCGGTCGCATCATGCGTGCTGAACCAGAAAAGATTAGTTTAGCCAAGTCGAGGATTCCATGAAGCTCTTGAAGACTGCTCTTTTCTGTGCCTTCGCTGCCGTTGCAAGTCACAGCGGCCACTCTCAACCTCAACTGGGATGTTCCGGACTTGGGAGACCAAGTCCTCTCCGAAGGGGATACCACCAGTTCGGATGGCTTCACGCTGACATTCGGATCGGTCGTTACCTCAATCACGGAGGGTGACGACAGCGAAAGCGGCTTTCTATCAGTCTTTGGCCCCTTTTTTTGGTTCTTCCTCAAAGTGCGTTATGTCTGCTTACTTTGGCTCTATGCCTTGCGGCCATGCGAACAAAATCAAAGTGGTCCCCGGGTCCTGGGGTTATAG
>NZ_CANMDB010000032.1 GCF_947496515.1 uncultured Roseobacter sp.
TCGACCTCCCGTGCCGAAGGCTGTGTCGACGACATCGGCAACACACGCATGGCCAAACGCAGGCGCATGAGATGGTCGCCACGCGGAGCCCATAACGTAGCCGTCACCAGAGCCGCTGTTCTTGATGAGCGTCTGGCAGTCTCAAATCAAGGGATCGCCGTACAAGACCCCCAGGTTTTGCCCACTCCCGTTTTTGAGGTTGGTCATGCCGCTGAAGGCAACGGTGCAAAGAAGAGCGCGTCAGACGCGGGATAGACGGCTGCAATGCGTAGAGGCAATCGTCCAATGGCAGCAGCGTATGCAGGCGAAATGCGACCGCCATCGCTTCCTCATCTTCGCTCAGCACGCTCGAGCATGGTTCTTTCGGACTGGTCTTCTGGTCTTCGACCGTTCGGCGACTGCGCCACTTGGCCACCGTCTTGGGATTGACTCCAATTTCGCGGCTCAACCCGCGACCGAAGCTTGCGTTTCTCGGCAGACTGCTGCGCAGTCGCCTGCCAGCCAGTGGATCGCTGTATGTGAGCTCGGATCGCGTGCTTCGTCGAGGCGCTGCCATGACGAATTTGTCCCATAATGCATTCTTCCGTTCCAAAGAAAGAAGCACACCATCAAACCGTGGGATCAAACAACTAACACTGCCAGTCACTTCCTACATCCAAAGGGCGTGGGCCGCTCGAGCATTTTCTCCCTAAACACGAGGCAATCCTTGGTGAAAATCGCCAATTTTGATAGAGTAGTCTCGCAAGTATTGAGAAGAAAAAATTGAAATCGCTAGTCACTTACTGAACCCTTCCGGGAGATTTTCCAATGGCCAAACCATCCGCCAAGTCAAAAAGCAAAAGCAGCAAGACATCCAAACAGACCGTTGACCCCTCACAATCCCTCGATGCGGCTCCAAGACTGGGCAATCGGGTGCTAAATGTGCTTCCCGACGCAACCGATCTCCGCGATCGTATCTATGAACCCGCCCTTCTCGATCTCGCCCTAAAACTAACGCCACCAGATCCGGCACTCAGCCCGATCAGGGATCAGGGGCGGGAAGGCGCCTGTACTGGATTTGCGCTTGCCAGTGCGATCACGCTTATGAACCGCACGCGCCACGCGCGTATCGACCTGACCGCCACTGTTCCCATGGCCAGCCCGCGCATGCTGTATGAGATGGCAAAAATTAATGATGAGTGGCCCGGTGAGGACTATGAAGGGTCGAGCATCCGTGGTGCGCTCAAAGGCTTTTACAACAACGGCGCCTGTAGCGAAGACACTGCGCCCTACAAAGATAGTGAAAAGAACTGGTTTCTCACCGTTGAGCACGCAAGAGACGCGAGAAATGTAGGGCTAGGGGCATACTACCGTCTCAGGTCCGAAATCATCGACTATCACGCCGCGCTCAATGAAGTCGGAGTCATCTATGTCTCCGCCATGGTGCATCGCGGCTGGCAACGTCCCGCAAAAGGCGTGATCAAACCGTCGCATCTTACCGAAGGCGGACATGCCTTCATCATCGTGGGGTATGATGAAAACGGTTTTTTGATCCAGAATTCCTGGGGCCAAGATTGGGGCGGCTTTGCCGGACACAAAGGCGTAGCACATTGGAGCTACCATGACTGGGCTGCAACGGTCATGGACGCCTGGGTCCTGCGATTGTCTGTTCCAACGCCAGACGCCTTCGACCTTGCCGTCACCCAGCCCACACCGGAAGCTGAAAACCTCTTTGGAACCGAGAACATCCGTGCGCCAAGGCATGAAGACATTATTGGCCACATTATCCATCTAAACGATGGAAAGCTTGTTGAAACTGGCAAATACCCAACCCCGATTACTACAATCAAAGAAACCGCGGACTTCCTTGCCGATGAAAGTGCGACGGCCGAGCGGAGCTATGACCATCTCCTGTTTTACGCCCATGGCGGGCTCAACAATAGCTCAGCTTCCGCCAACCGCGTTCGAAAAATGAAGGAAGTCTTCAAGCGCAACGGGATCTACCCAATCCACTTCATGTGGGAGACCGGTTTCTTTGAATCTCTTACGGATGTCATCTTTAATTCCCGCGATCGCGCGGAAGCCCGCGTCGGCGGAGTATCTGATTTCTTTGACCGAGTTCTGGAATCGATGGCGCGCGGACCCGGCACCGCCGTCTGGCGCGACATGAAACGGGACGCACGACAGAGCTTCATCGCCTCCGGAGGCGGACGAAGGGCCGTCAAAACCCTGCTCGACGGCAATGCCAAACGGAGCAAACCTCTCAAGGTCCATCTCGTTGGCCACAGCGCGGGATCTATTCTGATCGCGCATTTGTTGGAAGCCATGGAGACCATGAACCCCCTTACAACCCCCATACAATCCTGTTCACTCATGGCACCAGCCTGCACCGTCGAGCTCTTTAAGAGGAGCTATCATTCGCGCATTGGTAAAACCGGTTCGGCTTCGGGCATCAAAAACCTGCTGCAATACAATCTGATTGATCAGCGCGAACTCGATGACAGCGTTGGACCCTATAGAAAATCGCTGCTCTACTTCGTCTCCAATGCCTTTGAAGACGAGAAAAAAATGCCACTGCTTGGCATGGAGAAGTTTGTCGACGAAGTGCCTCAAAAAACGAGCCATATAATCCACTATGCGGGCCGAGCTCGAAGTAAGACAGACAGCGACACCCATGGTGGCTTCGACAATGATCGTAAGACGATGAATAACATCCTTAAAAACATCCTCGGAAAAAAGCCGACACCGGCCAAGGGCTTCCAGCCTGAAGACATGACTGGGTATTAAAGGCTCTGTTGCGTTATTGATCTTAGCTCGCTTGGCGGTTGATCGCCGGTTTCGTTATGCTGCGGGTTCGAAAAGGTCCGCGACGATGGCAATCTCGCTTAGAACACCTGGCTTGCTGTTCGCAAAATGGCTGTCACGTTTCAGTTAACTCCAAGACAGCTTTCTCTGTGATTTCAGCGTGATGTCTGTGCACTCAAATAGGTTCTTCCTAAGAGTGTGTGGTCTAAAGGAAGCATTCTGGCCCGCATACGTTCTGGTCCAGCGCGACCATAAATGGCTCGTTTCAGCCTTTTGAGGCGATTGATCTGCCCCTCTGCCTGGCAGTTGTTCCAAGGTAGGGCAATTGCATTCTTCACGGCATCAAGATCCCTGTGGAGGACCCTTGCAAAGCGCGGCATTTCGGAAAGATCCGAGATTGTGCTCCTCTGAACGACACCATTGACATGACCTCACCGTCTAACTGTCTTGTCAGCTATACGAGTTCGTCAGACTTTGCGCCGGAATCACAATAGGCACGTGTGAAGGTGCAAGCGTCTTGGAAGACCAATAGTCTTTAACGTCTGCTGTGACTTGCGATCGGGAAATGCTGTTGCGAAATGAACCGAGATCTTTAAAGATAAATTATTAACTTCATTTTTCATTTATTCGCAGGGTTATGCAACCAATGGGCATTGATTCACGATAAAAAGTTTCCGAAGAAGGCTTCTCAAGCCCACATACCGGCATAGCGGCGCTCATCGCCAGCGGCAAAGGTGGAACGGCCTTCTACATTGGATCGAATACGGCACTATCCGCTTGGCATGTTGTCGAAGATGCGACGTCGGGCCTGTTAATTTCAGGCGCACCTTCTTTTCAGCTTGCTGCAGAAACACCCTTTACTGATCCCGGGTACCCGTACAAACGCGTTCAAGGCTTCGGCGATATTGCTCTAATTTCCAATCAGGATGATGCGAACTTCTTCCAACTTCCGATAACAGACGGAGTTGTCGGCCAGGAGCCTTACGTTTTTGGCTTAGACGCCTACGTGGATATGGATAATTACCTTAACTATCTCGGTGCCGGAGTCGATGCGGAAACGGCAGGTTTCCCGGTCGACAAGTACCAGCACGTGCTTGGGGGAGTGGCCGGAATCCTTCCGAACATGTTTTCTGCGGAAGGCACGATAGCGTACACCGCTAGCTACGGTTCCCGCCAGTATGTCTCGGATGTCGCCTTCTCAATCAACGAAGATGGTCCCCTACTGATAGGTAGTGCTGACGGCACGCTAGATGCATCAGGCGGGCAGAGCGGGAGCCCTCTTTGGACGTACGATACACATTATGACGGCTACCGAGCGATGGCGGTTGCAGTGTCTGCTTCAACCGACAGCTTTCTTTTTCTCCAAAATGCCACATTCGAAGCAACAATTTTCGAGCTTATCGACCAGAACGTTTTCTCATGGATTATGTCAGAGATGGCGGCCAATGGTGTGGTACAGCCCGATTATGTCACCAATCGAATTACCGGACTGTTCGGAAATACCAACATCGACTGGATTACCGGAGGCATTTACAGTGATGTTTTGCGTGGCCTGGGCGCAGCGGCAGGAGGCGAAGACATCCTGCGCGGATCTTTCGGTAATGACTACTATGAATTTGCTTACGGTTTCGGAGAAGCCACGATACAGGAACCAGAGGGATTTGGTCTAGATGCATCGATCGACGACGCCGATACGATCGTGTTTCGCGGAGTCAATGCCGGCGATGTTAGGATTAGCCGCGGTTTCAACGACCGCGACCTCTACGTTTGGGTGTTCGACCCTGCAGACAGCACAGAAGATTTGATCACTATAGACGATCAGTTCTATTCTTCGGGCGCGATCGAGTTTATTCAGTTTGATGATTTCATTGTAGACATCTCGCAGGGGTTGTTACTGACAGGTACGGATACGAGCAGCAGCGAAACGCTCGATGGAACGGGATTCGACGACATTCTTTTGGGGCTTGGCGGTCCGGATACCCTTCTCGGCCGCAAAGGGAATGACATCTTGAACGGCGGACAAGGAGATGACAGCCTCTACGGCGGGTTGAACGATGATACCTACGAGTACGGCGCGGGCTACGGAAGCGATGGGATTTCGGAAGAAGGTGGCTTCGATACGGTCCAACTTCTGGACCTAGATTTCGCAGATATTCGTTTACAGCGCGACATCGGCGTCAATAGCGCATTTCTCACGCTCTACGTTCACGATGGCAGACAGGATCTTGCAGGTCAGCGGCTCGGGTTCGGGTATCAGTTTTCGGCGAATACTGATACCCGACTAGAGCGCCTCATTACTGCAGACGGGATTGAAATAGATTTGACAGGCGGCCTCTACTTCAGAGGAACAGACGGCTACAATGCGATGGCCGGAACGGAATTTGATGATATTGTTGAAACACGTGATGGCGACGATCTAATTCGAAGCTACGGTGGCGATGACCTACTGGACGGCGGAGTGGGTAACGATGGATTGGAAGGCGGATTTGGCGGAGACACTTATGTCTTCAGACCAGGTCATGGGAGAGATACAATCTCAGAGATTGGCCGTTACGGCAATGTTGACGTCGGGCCTGTTGACACGATTTTGCTTGATGGTTTTCTTCCGAGCGACGTGCGGATCGTTGAGGATTTCCAAGGCCGAATGACGATATACACAACTGCAGACAATGAGAATTGGATATACGTGCCAAGCCAGTTCTACAACTACAATCCAGGAAGCAGCCCACTGATCGAGCGCATCGCGTTTTCAAACGGTACTAGTATTGATTTGGCCATTCCGGGCGCTTCAACTAATGCAATTCCGGAAGGAGTTGGGGATTACTTTTCCTTATCGCAAAGACAACCGTTAGAGCTCTCATTCGAGAGCCTTTTGATGAACGACAGCGACGCAGATACAGGAACGGGACTCTCTATCGCTTCGGTGGGCAATGCGCGTGGCGGAAGCGTGGTTGCAACGGGAGAATCTGTAAGGTTCACACCGGAACAGGGTTTCGGTGGCACAGCAGGCTTCGACTATTTTGTCACAGACGGGATTGCACTTGTACCGGTAGCAGTTCAGATCACTTACCCAGGCACCATCGGCGATGACGTGTTTCAAGGAACGGCAAATGCCGATGTGTTCAGAGGTTTCCGCGGCAATGACACACTGATCGGTGGCCTCGGTGACGACACGCTGAACGGCGGTGAGGGTAACGACAACATCTCCGGCGGTGACGGCAAGGACACGGTCTTTGGCCAGCAGGGCAATGACCAGATCAACGGCGGAGACGATGACGACCAGCTCTTTGGCGAAGAGGGCAACGACACCATTAACGGTGGCGACGGCAATGACACCATCGGCGGGGCCAATGGCAACGATATTGTCGATGGCAATGCTGGCAATGACACCATCTTTGGCGGCGAAGGAAACGACACCGTCCGAGGGGGGCTGGGCAATGACCGGCTCTTTGGTAACGGTGGCAACGACTTCGTCGATGGCGAGGCCGGTGACGACGAGATCTTCGGTGAGACCGGGGCCGACACGCTCTTGGGCGGCGATGGTGCAGACGAGATCAACGGCGGCGGCGGCAACGACTTCATGAACGGCGAGGGCGGCAACGACCGGATGTTCGGTGGCTCGAACGACGACGCGATGTTTGGCGGGTCGGGCAATGACCTGATGGATGGTCAGCAGCAGGACGACGACCTGTTCGGTCAGGCGGGCAATGACACGATGTTCGGCGGCGACGGCTTTGATCTTCTCGATGGCGGGTCGGGTAATGACACGCTCTTTGGCGGCAATCAGGGCGACACGCTGCGCGGCGGCGCTGGCACCGACTTCATGGACGGTGGTGCCGGATTCGATAACTTTGACTTCAACGCGGTGTCGGAATCAGCCTTCGGGTCCGCTGACACGATCTCGGGCTTTGACGGTGCGGGTGCGCCGGGCGGAGACGTTATTGATGTCTCTGGCATTGATGCCAACACCACCGCCGGTGGTAACCAGGCCTTCACTTTCCTCGGTGCTGTGACAAGCGCCGTGGGTCTTGGCTTTGGTGCAGGCGCGCTCTGGGTGCAGGAGTTCGGTGGTCAGACCCGGCTCTACGGTGAGGTGAACGGCGACGGTGTGATCGACTTCGAAGTGCGCATCAACGATGGCCCGGGCACCGTCGCGGGCGATTACACATTGGATGAGTTCCTGCTGTAGAGGACTCGCCTCCGGAGAGTAGCCGCCGAAATCACACCATGTAAAGTCAGAACAGCTTTGAACTAGCCCTTACTATGGCGAGAGGTCAGCAAGCTTCGGCCCGTTTGGTCCGATACAATTTTTTCAAGAAGTGACGCTTGCGCTCTTCCGTCGACCCCGCACTTTGTGGGAGAGGGCATGAGAGAAATCCGCTTGAAAAGCTCTTAGGACATCGGATTGTGTCAGCGAATTCGACTGCCTAGTGAACTGGCGGGTGTACTGGCGCTCTTCCGGCCACGTAAGCCGCCATGTTTTCTTCAAGGCGTTGAAGCAGTTGGCTGTCACAACCAAGCTCGGACGCAAGATCAGTTGCGACCTGTCGCTCGCCCTTGAAAACATCCGCATCCCCCAGAATGATTGGTGCTAATCGACGAGGGACTGCAAAAACTTCTTCATCGGTCACCTCTTCTGTCGTGTCACCGGTATAGGGATCGTAGGTTGAGGTTGTACGTGTGTAGACTAGCAATGCCTCCTTCTCGCCGCACGACCCCAGAGCGTCGACGCACGCAAGAGCCCAAAGCGCAAACATCCCCTTAAAACCGGTCCCATTTGGTACGTCGGCAACGGTGGCTTGCCAGCCATCGCGTCTCTTTCCACGGCTTTCAGCCACCCGGCCACGCCAAGCCCAATCCACTGCCAGGAATTCACCGTCATGAATTAACTCAAAGATCGCAGGCATCCAAAGAGACCCGAATGCGTCGGTCATTTCGTCCGTCGATACGAAGCCGAGGCTCTCAGGCAAATCCGACGGCACCGAAGACACAAAGCGCATACGGTCTGCCTCATATTTTCCTGCAAAATCGAGTACGCCTCCTCCGTCGCTGCGAATGAGTAGCATGTGGGGTAGAGCAACCCGCTTCTGAATGTCGAGCACCAGGTCCTGAACGTCCCATCTGTCGGACACGTCTTCGTATCTGACATCTTCATCCGTCCATGGCGGGTCTTGCATTTGACCGGTTAGAAGCAGGTAACTTCGTTGTGCATAGCGAAAAGCCATCTCCTCAGAAAGCCCACCAAAGCGCGCATTCCAGGCGGGCAGCCCGGGGCCGCCGAGAGCGGTCGCATCCCGACTACAATCGAACCGCTGAAAAACGGATGCGCTTTGCCGTTTCTCTTGGGAGATTTGCTGAACTCGGTCAGCACAGCTTACTCCATCGATCTCCTGAACGACATCGAGCATGTCAGCAATATGCGGAACAAAACGTCCGTTCCAGATTGCTTCTGTTATCTCACTTTCTCCCACGCCAAATTTCTCGGCATAGGCGACGAGCTGGTCAGCAGCTGAACGCGTGGGATCGAAACGATCCACATCCGACCAAGCCGGAACCGCAAAGAGACAAGTAAAGAAAATCCACCGCATTCAATCCGCCCTGTAACGTTACGACCAATCGTAGCAGAGCGTCTGTCACGCATGATCTTACGTCAATCGAAAACCGCGACTGATCTTGCGCGACGTGATCGTGGCGCGCCCTTTAAACGCTACACGTCCATTGGCCGTTAACGGGCGACATAAGAGGCTTTTTCAGGGATTTTCAGCCCGCTTGAAACAAATCAGCGTCGAAGAACTCATCGGTGGCAAGGATGGCGCCCGTGGGCGCGCCTGTCGGCGATCCTCCTTCCGGCTCGTCAGAGACAGCCAGTGTTCCACCATTGATCAAAGCAGCGATCTCGGGTGTGATCTCGAACGTGCTTTCTCTGTCTGCCGGGATCACACCAAGCGAGACCGGTGCGGCGGCTCCAGCCCCGATCACCCATAGTTCAAAGTCGCGGCCTGCCGGAGGAGCACCCTCCTCTGGGATGACCTTGAACAGATTGCCATCGGGCGCGTAGCCCGCTTCGATATGTACTGTGCCGTCAGCGGAGATCAGCGTTGCGTGTAGCGTCGGATCAAAAACTGGTCCGCGCAGGATCGAACTGACGATGAGGAAGGCTACCACTGCCACGATAGCTAGCGACGGAAGCGCAAGCCATCCCCAGCTCCAGATAGTTTTCGGCTCGGCAGTGCGATCGCTGACTTGTGCAAGAAGCCGGTTTCTCAATGTTGGCGGAGGCGTAGTTTCGGCCACATCGTCGGTGAGAGCGGCAAGTTCCGTCTCCCAAAACGCCACGTGTTCCTGCAATTCCGGTTCGACCCGGAGCCGTGCCTCAAACGACCGCGCGTCATTCGCGTTCAACAGGCGCAAGACATATTCGGCAGCGAGTGCCTCGTCTTCCGGCATGTCCTGTTGGTCGCTCATCGCGAAAGGCACTCCTTCAACACCATCAGGCTGCGACGCAGCCACGTTCTCATGGTGTTCAGTGGCACATGGTGACGGTCGGCCAAAGTCTGGTACGTTGCGCCTTCGAGATATGCAGCGCGCACGGCGTCTGCTCGGTCCGGTGGCAATTCTTCGAAACACACGCTGATCCGGCGCTGATCCGACGCCGCGATACTTGCCGCCTCTGGTCCCGGGCTCTTTTCCACAAGTTCCGCGGCACTGTCGAGGTCAACTTCTGCCGTCTTTCGGGCGCGGAGACGGTCAATTGCCAGATTGCGCGCCACAGTGATGAGCCAGGTCATAGGGCTGTGCCCAGTCACAGCGTAACGATCTGCTTTGTTCCAAATCCGCAGGTAGACCTCCTGAAGCGTGTCTTCCGCTTCGGACTTGTTCTTCAGAACCCGCAGGCACACCGTGAAGAGCTTTCCGTTGGTTGCATCGTAGAGTGCGCCAAACGCGGCTCGGTCACCGAGCGACACCTTGCCAATCAACGCCTCAATATGGTCGCGGTCTGTCATACGGTTCTTGGGTAAGCGAAACAGGCTGTCTTCTTCTGTTGCGTGACAGAAATAGGTCGGAACGGCAATGGCTTGCCGCCCGGACCTTTCTGGGTACCCATCGAACAACTCGTTACACTACTATTGCGGCTCACATACCCAGAGACGCCGCAAAGCCCGTGATACCACCCATTCCAAGATCGGCTTTCATTGTCGCAGCACCTGTTTGCAGATCGATGCTGTAGAGGCCAGCGCTTGCCGCGCCCTCCATCTGCAGGATCGCAAGCCCGATGTTTTCGCCTTCGGTGGCCGAGACGATGTCGAACCCGCCCATCGGAGCCAGATCGACCGGCTCGCCGTCGATGGTGATCCTGGCAATGGTCTCAAGTGTGCCAGCGTTGTTGGCAAGGCTCACGAGGGCGTCCGTCTCGGCGTCCAGCGCATACTGGAACGTGTCGCCCGCCTTCATGTCATTGATCGCGTTGGTGTAGGCGTTGGCAAAGATCATTGGTGTCGCGTCCACCATGGCATCGCCCTCCACATAAGCAAGGTCCGTGAAGCGGCGGACCGACCCCGCACGCTCGTCGTTGTCCCCAAAACCTTCGGGGAAGTAGACCAGATTTTCGCCCGCCGAGGTGACAGCACGCACGGCATCGATCATATTGTTGAAGTCGAAGGCCACCATCTTGCCGTCGCCGATCATGGTATCGTCCATGAACATCGCTTCAAGATTGATCATTTCACCCGACATGGGATTGATCCTGGCGATCATGCCGTCGGAGAAACCGACAAGCTCGCCGGTCACGGGCCGCCAGGCAATCGCCTTCAGCGGCGCTTTGAGGCTGTGCGTCATGACCTTGTCAGGCGTGCCGATATCGCTCATCACGACCAGCGTTGCACCGTCGTCTGCCAAAGCATAGCCGGAGACAACCGCATGGCCGCCAGCCAAAGTAGGGCTCGCAGCAAGAGCAAGAAAAGACGTCACAAATGCATGGGTTTTCATCGTTTTACCTTTCAAGTTGCGTCGTAGCGCGCGCCGATTGACCCGCGCCCTGACATCAATCACGAAAGCCGATGCCGGATAGTTTCAGCGGGACAGAACCTTTTTTTGGCTGTTTGGTGTGATTGACGCTTCTTTTGCGACGCATGCACCGAGCGGTGACCGAGGTTGATGGCCTTACGCGACATTCAAGACAGATCTGTCTTACCGCGTCTGCGATACACTCCGGGGCCTTGAGTAATTGTTGACCGGATCCGATCCGGACGCATCTTTCGACCTCGGCCCGAGCAAACAGGAGAAAGCGGGAAACAGTTTCAAATGCAGCAGATTGAAGGGGCTCCAATTAACGATTTCCTTATGCTGATCCGACAGCTTGGAAGGAAACGGGAGGATGACGTGGTGAGACCGATGAGACTTGCTGTAAGGCTACTCTGTTCCTTCATCGCAATCTGTTGCCTCCTTCCAACTTCCGGGCACAGCGAAAGCGATACACGAATAGCGCGCGTAGGTTTCTCTCAGTTTCCTGGCTATTCGTTCTTGGGTCCATCTGGTGTTGCCGAAGGCTATTCGATCGACATGATCCGCATGTTGCTGCAGCCTCAGGGATACCAGTTGTCCTTCACACCTTTCCAAAATCCCACGGAGATACTCCGCGCGCTGGAACGGGGTGAGATCGATTTGACCAGCCTGCTTGTCGATACGCCCGAGCGACGCGTTTCCGGGACTTTTTCCGATCCAGTAGGCAGCTGTCGTTGTGCCCTAATTGAGAATAACTAGCCGTTTCAGGCCGATTCAGACCATTTCTGTACCCTTATTTAGGATTT
>NZ_CANMDB010000033.1 GCF_947496515.1 uncultured Roseobacter sp.
TGGTCGCTTGTTTGCCATGGTATTCCTCCGTTTTCCTAAACATAGCGGAGGACCACTCCAGTGGGGGAGGATCAAAACCACGCAAGCGCGTCTCAGGCTTCACACACGCGGATCACATCAAATCCATGGGCGCAGCGGTTTCAGCATGGGTCGAGGATGTTGTTGGCTAGAGGGCGGCGCGCGCATCGCCTCTGCAGGGCCTGATTGGTCCTACTGCAGCACGCTGCCCGAACTTAACATAATGGCGCTTACACGCATGCGCGCCGACCATACGAATCCTAGCGTCATTGCCACTCAATGCTTCGGATTTCTTTTTTGTTTTATTCCTTAGAACCTCCAATAGGCCAGAAGTACTTCGTTGCCGAAAAATCCCAATTCTGACCCAACGGTGCCCGCATTCGATATTCCCGGCAAAGTAGCAATGGCTGCCTCAACTCACCATAAACGAAAGACCATAGTCGTCTTGACCGGAAGGAGTAACATGCCAACTCGAAATACTATCAAATAGTTCTTCGTCAGAAATTACAGAAAAGTGAGCGTGCCGCTCATGCGGATTGCTGCCAGAATACGGACGCCATTCCCACGCCTCAAAATCACCAATTGGGTAAGATGAACAAACCTTAGAGTTGTAAATGATGTACTTGACCCTTTTGTCGCGACTATTCGCGATTGCACGTGTTACGACATGCATATCGCAACCGTTTTGGGGATCATGGGTGCAGTCAAACGCCGCTACCACGCCCACACCATCTACAAGAATGTTTGGGCAATGATCCGAAGAACCCGGGCAGTGATTTGTATCGCCAATGAAGCCATCGCTGCTTTTGCTTCTCGCAGGAAACAGACCATCCAACTGCTGCCTTAGTATCTTCAGCGAGTGTGCCGGCCGCCAACTTCTGAGTTCAAAGTCACGATTAACGTCTGACTCCTCATGTGTTTCTTCAAACGCTGTTGTATCGTCGAGTCCGTCCTGCGGATCGAAGTCGTCAACTACAAGCCCACTCCACGCATCAGAGGCTTCAATCAAGTAATGGCTGCCAGCGAAATCAGCAGTGCCAAAAGCCGGCAGTGCTATCGATGATGGGACGGTCTTTCTTTCAGAGACTATGAAGTTATTGCCGACCTCACTTGGTTCACGAAGAGCAAAGCCGTTCAGAACACTTCCGCCATCATATCGGACTAATGGTTCCTTTTCGATGGAGTACTCAGTAAAAAGTTTTTCAGTTAGAAAGTCCGTGGTGACAAGCCGAATGTTCGATCCACTCGGGTCAATTGATACCCAACTTTCAAAATTGCTTTCAAAGGCCGCATGAATGTAGCCCTCTAGCACCCGACGGGTTTGGCGCAAGTTCGTTGAGTGAGCGGTGATCTCGTCATATATATCTTGATATGATAGATTGCTCTCCAATGACATCACTAAGGACAAACCAGACATATTGGCTATAGTATCGCCTTCTAGGAGATGCTCATAATCTCCCCAGCCTTCTTGAATTCGCGCAGATGTTTTCTCGGCAGTTAGCTCGTCTAAATCAATAGTCACCCTCAGTAGAAAGCGAGGAAAGGGCAACGTGTTCACAATCGACGATTCGTCGACGTGGTTTTCGCCCAACTCGAATGCAAGCTTTAGGTCACTGTCGATGAAATCAATCGGTATTGGGAGTAAGCGATCAGCGCCAAGTAGCGACTTTGCGTGTTCTAGAACTTCCGGATCGGGCGAGAAATCGATTTCGCCGTGGATTACTTCATACTTGTCTCCGATGTGGCTTATAGACAGCTCGCCCCATCTGGCTGAAACTCCATAATAGTAGAGCTTCGAATCATCCGCTTCAGGAAATAAGGTGATGCCGTCGATGTTTGCACTTCGGTTAATAATTGGATTGGCCATTATCGCTTCTCCGTTTTGGTGCGTACCAATTTGAAGGGGATACCCGCTAGATCTTCTTCCAACGAATTCAACTGTGGAAGTTTTCAAAGTCGAGTAGACTGTATGCACCTTCGCCCGAGTAGAACACTCCGCCGTCATCGAAACCACTGAAGTAGTCGTCCGGAACGTCACCGACATACGCTGCTATTCCAAGTGGCTTGACTTCGTAGTCGTTTTCCTTGCCTTCCCACACACTTGTTACATTTTCTTCGGTCTTTTGGTAGTTAACACTCACACAAAGAGCGGAGCCTGAGGGGTGCCCAGGCATCGGCCCATGCTTCAGCTGTGGCTTAAACAATCTGCCAGCAATCTTGGAAGCCATAGTATAGATCAGCTCTTTCTGCTGAGGTGTCCCACCGGTGGTTTCAATCTTGAGAACTTCGTTCTGGATTAGCTTCTGAGTTTCGTAGGATAAATTGGCACTTACGAACCAGTACTTCACGCTAACTTGAGATTTGAAATGTTCGTGGATTCGGTGCCAATTTGCCGTGATTTTCCACTCGAATTCCGTCTTCTTCGTCCTTACCGCGAAGTTGATTTGCCCTGCCCACGCATTTGCAGTGTTCTGAAAGAAATCCTTCATATCGTTGGCGATACCTTCATCCACCGTAAATGACGCAGCCAAGTCTGTATAAAGGTTTACCCCTTTAGTCTGACATTGTAGATTCTGATATATGCCTGTTGTCAAAGGGTTGAGAGAAGGATGTTCAGCATCAGGAGAGATCGGCGCTAATTTTGCGTCAGATCCGTAGTTTTGCTTTAAGTTATCTAGCATCTGATTGAATACGTCAGACGCGATAACGCCGTTCACGCCGAAGTTGAAAACCGCGAATCCGTCATTGGGATTATTTTCATCTCTTTTAAAGAGTTGCGCTCCGAAATTCAGCCTGCCATCAGGTCGGGAAGACAAAGCAGCGAATTGAGGCGCATAGTAGAACAGTGTCGGATCATCTGAGTCCCGATAGGCCGTCATGAAGTTATTTGTTCCAACTGAATCATACAGCAGAATGGTCATTGGCTTTCTCCTTTGTCATTGTCTTACGCTTGAGACCGAAAGGTCCCGAAGTTTCACTCCACTCGTAACGTAGGTTTCCGTTCCTGGCTGATCATTGAAGCGCATAGGAATGACGATTTCGCCTACCAATCCAGCATCAGTTCGAAGAAGAGCGTTAAAGTCGTCAAAGAGGTTTCTGTCTTTGATCAGCACAATCAGTAGAACTGGGTTGTTCGTTACTGCATTGGCTGCGGGCACTACCGAATACTCTATCCCCCCGAATTCGAGAGCGTCTGTGAGCGGTCGAAAGGTAGCCCCGTTCAAAGGGTAGTGTGTTAAGTTTCCAAACCGACCACGATTGATCAATTGCAAGGCTTCCGCCGAAGCCGCTTCGCTGTACGATAGCGGAAAAACCAGAGCGGCTGAAAATGGTTGGGAATTTATGATCCCAGTTGCATTCGTCAGACCTCTAGACCTTCGACCAATATCAAATTCGGTCGCTACGAAGTAGCTCGTGGAGCCAGGTGACTGGCTGAAGATAGACAAATTGCTTGATGAATAGATGGGTGATCTGCCTACACCGGGTTCAATTTCATCAACCAAGTCGTCACCATGTACGATCTGAAAGACTCCGACCTGCGGACTGCATCCCGCAAGCGACAACGTCGCTAAAACGACGATCAATGACACTTGAATGCTAGCCCTGAACGCCATTTCAATTACTCCATCAGTTATCCTTCGATATCTGAGTGTAGGCGCTATTGTGTCGAAGCAGCCGTGAGTTAATCGTGAATAAGGGGAGCGAGATGAGATAGCTTAGACAAAGTGACCGAACCACGAAGATAGAACTCGTTGGCGTGGCTTCAGGACGCAGAAGCAAGAAGCGTTAGGTGCGGCGGCCTAAAGTTTGATTTTGGGGATCTGTAGTGATGGGATACCCCATACCACTGGTCAATTAGATTACCAGAAATGATCCTGGCCTTGATTCCAAAGTCGACACTGCTTGCATTGACGGTTGTTTTGCCCTGCATTGAACCCGAAAATGCGAGCTCATACGGAGCGCTCAAATGGGCGCGGCCGGGCCATTCCAAGTCCACCTCTCAAGACGAATTCAGTGGAACAGTTTTACGGGGCTAGGGCACAGCGCAGACATCAGCGAGCGCATTGGCTCGGTATTACTTCCGGCATCTTCGCCGTAGCGCTCTACACTTTTTGCAGCTTTCAAACTTTGCGCTCGGTTTGCCGCATGGTCTGCTTTGCTAGCTCGGGATGCGGTTTGATCAATCCGTTTTCGTATCGTACCCGTTCTTCCCGAACTCTACGGTTGCCAGCACGTTCTGGAATTTGCGAGTCAGGCCTGAGAACCGGCCTTGCCTTCCGGTCCGGATTTTCAACGTCATGTATGGTGTCATCCTTTAGGAAATTTCTGGCATTAAATGTAGAGTATCGCGCAGGCTCGAGGCTCTCCAGCTCATCTGCGAGGCATCTCGCAACCTGTGGTACGGCGACGCTTGTTCCGCCCATGGCCACCTGCCCGCCGTTGCGCGTTGTCGTAGCATGGATTCCGGTCAATACCCTTGACGTGTCCGATGGGGCAAGAAAGTGGGGCGCGCTGCGTTCCCTGTCGTTGCCAGCTGCACTATAGACGGCAGTCCTGTCGCTGTCCCAGAGTGCGCCGCCAATCGTCAAAAGCGGATTGTCTTCGCCAGCCGGATTGGTAGCGATGCCGGATACTGTTCCATCTCGCTTGACGATACTAGCAGGTTGCCCTTCGTCCGTGACAACGACATCGCCAATCTCATCAAAGCGATTGTTTTCATAGATGGTGTCGTCAAAATAGGCTTGCCTGCCACGCTCGCCAAAGCCCCCGACCGCCTCGTCGCGCTGAATCCAGGCTTGAATCTCACCACGACCTTCCTCATGACCCCGGCACACAACACTCCATATCCCGTGTGGACACGGCGGTTGATCAGCACTCAGACAACTGCTTGGACCAATCGCAAGTACTACCCTCCAGAAGGGCGTGCCATCCTCTTCTTCGGGAGGTTGGTGTGGCCGTCTGGCTGATGGCGGTTTCTCGTTTGGTCGGTCGATCGAAAACCTCACAACGACCGAACCCGCTTCAAACCCAGCACTTCCATCAAGTTTCGGTTCCGCAAGAACAAAGTCATTGCAGAGAGAAACCTCGTTTGTGTACGGGCCCGAAACACTAATTTCAAAGGACTTTGGAGCCCCATGAGGAGGTGTAACAGTGACTTCGATGCTCCTCGTTTTCGCGCTGAACCAAATCTCGACGAAACTCGGGCTCCGATCCTCAGGTTGTATACGCAGGTCGAATTCCAATGTTGGCGCCTGGTCTGGTTCGGGCCCTGATCCAACTGCGTGTGTGCGGGTCAGGTGACCGTTGCCAGCCGGCAAAACGAGCTCAGCAGGAGCGCTAATTCCAGGATGCTTTGAGCTAGCAATCTCCGCGCTCTTTCGCCGATAGGTCTCGGCCTGTTTGCGCAGCGCCCGCTCGACAATATGGGCTCCGTTTCTGGGACCACCTCCAAAACCGTAGCTGAAATTCAGCACCACCGGAATGGGTACCTCATAGTGCTCGCTCATCTGTAAGGCGCGCAAAAAGATATAGTCTGCAGCAGCTATGATGGATGCCATCAGCGAAGCCCCCGACGTATCTTGTGAAGCAAATGTGGGTAGCTGGACCGCAACTATTCTTCGATGAAACGCATCTGCCTCATCCGGGTCATAACCTGCTGCGAGATCAGAAACGTGGGTTCCATGAGAACCACGAAGCCTGAGCGACGTGGGAAGATAAGGCCGGTCTTCCGTCGCGATCAGGTCCAACTCGCGCATTAGAGCGTCGTCATCATTTGGATGATCCTGGATAGCCAGCGTCGTTGCAAGGCCAGGAACTTCCAAACCAAAAGGAACGCTGCTTGGATTGTTCCAGGGTGCATCGTGGATCCATGCAAAATCCACACGCGACCTGTTGTGTTGGTCTCGAAACCTGCGGTGACCAAAATTGATCGCGTCATCAATGAGGCCAACAATGACCAGTTTTTCGGGCTCAGCAACCTCAGGGAGAAAACGAAGGTTTCCGAACCCTTTTACGGAACCCGACGAAATCTCGTCACCTGCGCTCGACGCGCGTATAGGCAGGCGACCAAGAAATACATCCTCGATTGGGTCGCTTTGCGGAGACTCTCTTGGCACGAACGGTGGGTCAGTGAAGTTAAAATCTTTTGCTAACACAACGATGTCTTGATTTCGTTCGACTACGATCAGAGCAAAATTGAAATCTTTCTCGTCTACTTTGGGGATCTCGTTGGTGAAGGCGAACTGCGCACCATACGTCGAAATCCACTGGGAGTAAGCGTCGACCACCCGCACTCTGCCCGTGATGTCCGGATCTCCTTGCGTGGCAGGTGGGATGGTGACTTCGTCTTCGGTCAGGAAGGTTACCGGATCTGGAAACCACTCTCGGGACTTTGCCATGATCGCCTCCGTTACCGCTTTTTCCATTCGAGGACGGACTTGTCCCACAGGAATTTCAACGGGGCGCTCGTCAATCCAGGTGAAGCTGGTATGGGATCTCCCAGATCGGTGACTATCCCGTCGTGTTCTGGAGCGCGAACGAGAGGGTCAGCGTTGGCGGTGAGGTAATTCTCCGTTCTGAAGTCGACCGCAACCAGATCACCCGCTACGCCGGCCGGCGGCGTTGCCACTTCCGTACCATCAAAGCTGACAGGATACAGGCATCCCGTTCCCGTCGCTCGCGCAACCAAATACTGACCAATTAGCAACCCGAGCATTGCGCCCGCCATCGAGTCTGCTGGAAAATGGACACCAGCCACTGTTCGATTGATCGCAATGCGGGCTGCCTGACGCATTAGTTGATCGACGTAGAGATCGGTGACATTCCCGCCACGGCCGCCGTCACCGCGTTCGACTTCCATCAGTCGCGCCAGAACAACGGCCATTGCAAAGGCCTCGGTCGCATGTCCGCTGGGCAAAGTGCCATGACCGGGAGTTGGTATCACGGGCTGCACCTGAGGCGAGAAGGCATCCGGGCGATGGCAGGCCAGTGCTTGCTTAACTGCAAGAACAATGTGCGTTGCGAATACCTGCGTTATGCCAAGAAGCTCATGAGTGAATTCCTTTCGCCCAGGATGAAGATCTGCGATCGCGGTCATATAGGGAACGGGATAACCGGCCTGCGACAAGATCTCAGGCAATCTGTCCGCTCTCAGATCGGCGTAGTCTCGTACCAGTTCGAGCTGAGCCACAAATTCGTCATGCCCCGGTCGAATGAATGCGGCAAGTCTTTGCGCCGTGATCTCAAAAGTATCAGGCATGGCAGTTACGTCGCATGGACGGTTGAAGTGGTAAAATGCCACTTCTGGGGTGCAGCCAGTGGGACTGAAGGCTACTCCGCTGTTGGCCAGCAGATCCTGCAGCACCACCATCGTGCGCACCATTTGAGACCAGTCTTCAAGATTCGCAGGTTCATTGAGGCCCCGCTCTCTTGGGTTCAGTGTTGCTCCGGCCCATTGTCCAACAATTCCGTCCCTTGCGAGCAACAGACCCGCAGCCGTAGTGCCGTCATAGTTTCCGGCGGCGGTAGCATTGCCAGACATCGCAGTCATGGCGGTCGACCCGCTCATTGCCGTCATCGCTGTCATGGCGGTCATCGCCGTCATTGCAGTCCCGGTAGCTTGAGTTGACATGAATTCTTCCCCCCGAAAGTTAGATTTATTGTACAGGCACACCTGCTTCTTTTAGGGCATCGGCCCATTTACGTGTCATTGGACGGTCGCCCGCAGGATGGTTCCTGAGATAGCCTTCTATGGTCAGGCCAGGTTCAAGACGGGTAAGCAATTTCGCCGCCGTTGCGGCTTCGTCACATCGCCCCATCAAGGCAAGGGCAATAACTTTCACCCGATGAGAAGATGTATGGCGCGGATTCGCAGCAATTGACTTTTCGGCCAGATCGAGCGCTCCCACATAGTCTTCACAGATCGACAATGCGCTGGCCCGGATGATGTCAAAGAAGTAGCCGTAAGGATCGATGGGCGACAACTCGCAAGCCCGCTCTGCGAAACGCAAGGCCAACTCGCCGTTCCCGTCGAACATGTGCAGCCGCGAGTACATCAGCCAGGCCAATGAATTGTTTGGGTCGATCTCCACTGCCCAATCAAACTGCGCCTCTACCTTTGACAAATTTGCCAGATCACTTGAGCGGATCATGCCGTCAAACGTCAGCGACAAAGGGCATCGAGGGTTACAATCGAGAGCCCGCTTCGTACTGTCGATAGCGTTTCGGCTGTCCAGTTGAGGGTTGGTACTCCACCCTTGCGCAATTGAGAGAACGTACCATTTTCCAAGCCAGGCATGCAGTTCTGAATTGGCCGGAGTGCGCGAAATGAGTTCTTCCAGATGGCTTCTTGCACGAGCAAATTCAGCGAGCCGATGCTGATGCATGTTGGAAACGGCTGACATGAGCAGTACGTGGCTTTCCACGTCACCAGGCGCCCGGCCGCGGGCCATCTCTACTGAGGCCGAGAGTATGCCATGCCCAATCTGAGAACACAGATCGAGCAGGTCACCAGAGTTACTAAGCAGATCGGCCAGCCGCCCGGAAATCTGTCGCGTCCACTCGATGTGGCCGTTCGCCGTCTGAACCAAATCTGCGTCGATCATGTAGCGGTCGCCGTGCAGTCCAACGGTTCCGTAGACCACATAGTCGACTTCAAGCGCTTCGCGAATTTGAGAGATGTCCAGAAGGGTCCCATCCACGCGCCTGCTGGAGAGGTGCGATATGACTCGAATCAAACGGGAGCGCGACAATGAGCGGGAAACCTCCTGAGCGACCAGGTCACTCAGATGCTGCTCCTCTCGTGCCAGGTGACGAGTGGCAAACGGTACGATTGCGATCTTCGGCGCTATTCGGCTATGCGGAGCCTGGGAAGACAGCGAAAAGTCGTTGTTCAGCAACTTGCGTTTCTGATTTACCCACTGAGTAAATCCTTCTTCCGGAATATTGATCCCTTCCGCAAATTCACCATCCAAATGGTTTCCAATCAGTTCAAACGTGTTTGGCGAAAGCTGAATTTCGGCGTTGGTAGTTTTGAAGATGCGGTCAAAGTCATCCCCGAAGACTTTGCGGATGTCAGAAAGAGAACGTCGAAGGCTCGCACGTCCGTGTTCTTCGCCGGCCCTGCGCCAAAGCGTATCCTGAATCCAGCTCCGAGTATGAGTTCCGTTTGGCGCCGTCGCCAACAGAGCAATAAGGGCCCTGTGCTTCGCACCTCGGACATCGACGACCTGACCGGTATCCCATCGGCAAGAAAAGCTGCCGTAAAGTCTGATCTGAAGCTTCCTAATAGCCAAATCCGCACCATCAAAAACAAAAGTTGCCGTCAAATAATGATGACAATAGCAGAGATTGATAGATCACTCACATTTTATTCACGCGACCAACACAGCCGGCAATGAGCATATTGGTCTCAAAACTGGGACCCAAAATTTCGAATACTGGAGACTTCACGTGAACAATTCAAACGAGCCCGCCGGCAGTATCCGGGACCTCAGCGAGTTCTGTGAATTGTGGCCGGAGCTCCGGGAAACTGTTCTGCGGCACATTGAGAGCGATACGCTGATGGATCGAGAGCTTGTGGCTACCCTTAGGTGGTTGTGCTTGTTGTCGGACCGGATTTGCGCTCAGGCGTCGGATTTCGAACTCTGAGCTCTTTAATGGACTGCGGCGGTCTAACACTCCAACTCAAAAATTAGTTTGGTGACCGGCGTTGATAACAAAGAATGAAACAATTCCCGCTACCAACCGTACGGGTCAGGAGGCGGTGATCAGCCCCACCTGAGTGGTCCAATTTGATTGTTAGTGCATGATTGGCGTTTGGTCCATCTGGACGATGGTTTC
>NZ_CANMDB010000034.1 GCF_947496515.1 uncultured Roseobacter sp.
GGACAGGCGCTGGACGATCATCGGATGGGGTGTAGCATCTGTTCAATTCTGGCTTTGGCTGGTGATACGAGCGGCCCTAAACTGCCGTCCATCCTGCCTTTGTTATGCCGCAGTGCGGCCAGCCGAAGGAGACATTCGCCGCGCCTGCGAAAACAGGCAACCCGCTAGTTCACAGTTCGCGGAAAAACCGCTCTTTCACTTTGATTGCGCCAATGGCCGCTTTTCCAGTGCGAAAGATCCAACATCGTAGAAGAGACGTGAGGCGGAAACCTATTTGTTTTCTTCTCGCACGAGCAGACTATGAATTGCCAGGTTTGGTGGCAAACAGAAGACATGGCATCAGTGTTCGTATCATCCCTTTTTGACGGCTTTGGATGTATGTTTTTTCTTCGGTGCAGAGGCGGCGTCGGTAGGGGTGTTTGCTTCTCTCTCGAGCCGGGCAGTGCGAAGCCGGGCGATCTTAACTTGTCGTTGCTGTGCTTCTTCGTCGATTATTTCCCTGACAACACGCGTTGTCTTGTCCATCGCCGTTTCCGGTTGGAGATCAAGTGCTTTAAACAGGGTTGTTTTCGTCGGCTTGGGCAATGGTCAATCTCCTTAGGGGCTTCGTATTCACATGTTTGAGCCAGGTACTTCAGACCAACGCCAGGCCTTTGCTTGTACCTTGGATGTTTCGCGACCGCCTTGGCGACCGGTCCGAGAGCAGCCTTGTTTCCACGTCGGGTGCGGCCATGGCATGCATCAACGCGCTATAGTTTATCTGAAATCTCATCTCGGTTCCGACCGGTAGCGGTGAGCGGTTCGTACAAATGACAAGATGATCGCTTGTTGCGCCGACAAATGAGTGCCCGGACGGCATCGAAAGCCCCGAAACATCCGTGTCCTGATGCCCAATGGCAAGGAGCAGACGTGTGGTGTACCCTCTCTCCGGGACAAGGCGAAGTCTTACCAAAACCGGATCGACAAAGTTGGCGCGTGGAAATACCGGCTTTGTATCGGTCTCAATGACTTCGGCGACCAGTGTGAATGCATCCTTATACAGGCCGCCTATCTGATCTCCTGTAACTGGATCAACGCCAAGAAGTATAGCTTCCCCCAGCCTCAGATCGTTGATGCGACCAGTCGATTGCCCCTCGAGCGCCCAGGGCAAACTAGCGGAACCGCCACCAGATACCGTTTTTAGAAAAGGGCCACATACCCCTTCGGTTTCCGTCGCCAAGCCGCAGAGAGCCGCCATATTGCTAGCATTGGGGGCTATTCCACTGAGGCAGGCAAAGTTTGACCCGACACCTTTTAACGCAACACCGGGCATATTCATGACGTGCCTAGCAATTGTGGCCAAATTCTCTGGCAGTATCCCTTCGCGCAGATCGCCCATCTCGACCATCAGGATAATGCCATGAGTCGTGTTTTCCCGGATCGCAGCAGCTGCCAAGGCTGCGATCACGACTGGCTCTGTATTATAGCTTGCCTCGCAGAGTTGGACGACCTCATTGGTTTGGCTCAGCAGCGGTGTTCGGATCAAAGTAATCGGGCTTGTCAGACCGGCTGTGCGCAACCTCTGCACGTTGCTGAGACGCGCATCGGCAAGACCCAAAGCGCCACCGTCCAGCATCGCCTGAGCGACGGCAGGATGTCCACAAACGGCTTTGGTGACGCCAGTGACACTGATGCCACGCCTCTCCAGCCGCACGACAACTGTCTTAGTATTGTGGCGTATCTTGCTAAGATCCACTTCTATGCGAGGAGTGCTCACACCGCAGCCACAGGTATTCCTCGATGCAAACCAGGATAGGCGGCGACGACCATGGCGAGCAAATGCGCTGCCGGTCGGCTTAACGCGTCGGTCACAGGCAATCCAAGTTTTTGAGACTGTGCTGCAATGGCGTCCGTAATTTCGGCGTCAGTCATCTCTTCATGATTGAGTGTGACGCCGATAACCCTCGTATCGGCAAACGCTTCGATAAGGGCAATCTCACTTGATGGGCTGGGCATTGGCATATTGGGAAAATCGCAGCGATGGGCGCGTTTGGGCGCGTGCTGGAGGATGACCGCATCGGGTTGGCTGCCCCGCAAGACAAAAGCGGAGGTGCAAAAGGCCGGGTGGCTTAACGCACCCTGACCCTCGATCAGAATCACGTCAGGCTGTTCACCGTCCGAGGCGGCAACAATCGCGCCCTCAAGCTCGCCACAGCAGAACTGCGGCGGCACGGCGTCCATTGCCACACCATATTTTGCGCCCTGCATCAACCCCGTCTGGCCCGTGCTAACAAGCACCGTTTTAATGCCCTTTGCGTTCAGCGTACGGGCCAAAACGGTCGCTGTCGTCCGCTTTCCAATGGCGCAATCGGTCCCTAGAACCGCAATACGCAGAGCTTCCACCCCTGCTACGCTGCCATCAAACAGTCGCATGTCTTTGCTTTGCTTGGGTTTTCGTATGTCGCGGATGGTGACATCCCGTTGGGAAGCGGCGGTAGCGATTTCAGGGTCATCGCACAAGTACTCATGTAAACCACTGACGATGTTCATCCCGAGTGCTATGGCGTCCAGAACGACGCTTCGATCCGTCGGTGAGAGCCTCCCGGTCGAGGGTGCCATCCCGTAGATGAGCGTGTCGGGGACCAACGCTTCATGGACGAGAGCCGCATTCAGATCATTGAAGACCGGTATGTTGTTCATCGCATCGTCAAGAACCAGCCCGCTGTCCTGCCCACCGTGGGTACTGTCGATGACTGATAGGATCCGGTAGGCTTCTGAATGACGCACGAGGCCGTTTGCCGTCTTGCCATCAATTTTGGCGAAATTGCCCTCGCAGTAGACAATGGCACTGGGGGGGATGATCGGCTGAGCTACAGTATTGGATTGCGTGCTTTCGTTTTGAGCTGATGGGGACGCTTGCACGCCGCTGACATTCCGTTGGATGGTATCCACCGTCTTGAGGTCGGGTTCCATGTTTTGGTCCTTTAGCATGATCGGCAAAAATAACATCGCTGCCATCGGTGCCGCGATTTGAAGTAGGAGCGGTCGCGTTCCGGCGCGGTGCGCGCTCAGTTTTCGAGCACGCACAAGCCTTTTGATTTTTGGAAGTTCTTGTTGCATGCCCAACGGTTTCCGGACCTGTCGAGATGGGCGTTCGCAGGAACCTCTATAGCTATGCACCTATCATCAGACGCGGCGTATCCCCGTTCGCATTTCCACCCCTGACCGTACGTCGCATCATCGAAGTAGGCATGCTCGGGGACCACAACGGCTGCGCACAGATCATCCTGTTCAAAATAACCCCGTTCACATGTCCAAGGCTGGCCATAGCTTGATGTATTCAGGTAGGCGTTGAGCGGAACCGCAATGGCGATACATGCGTCTCCGTCGGCCCGAAACCCACGCTCGCAGACCCATTCGGACCCGTAAGACGTATCCGCCAGATGGGCGTTCGCGGGCAGGACAATCTCCTGACAGATATCGTCGATTTTGAGAAATCCGCGCTGGCAATGCCAGCGTTCGCCTGAGGGGTCGAGAAACCCGCCCTCGGGGACAATCACTTCAGCACAGGCGCCTTCATTGCTCCTGCTAAAGCCGTGGAAACACTCCCACCCGGGACCGTATCTGTGGTTGGTCTCAAAAGCATTTTCCGGCACAATCACCGCCGCACAGGCGTCGCCATTCAGTCTATACCCCTTATTGCATTGCCACCCATCCCCGTAGCTTTTTGCGCTGGAGTTCTCGGGCATCAGCTGACCGTTGGATTGGGCAAATGCAGGCATTGCAAGGAGAAGCAAAGCAAAGATCGAGAAGACAAAGAACGCCATCGTTGTTTGAAAGGCAGTCAACATACGTGTCCCGCAAGCTGCCTGCGGCCGTCGACGCATTAGGTCAGACCTATGATCCATCCAGCTCAAGCCCCGCGAGACAAGCTGCTGCGAGGTCCCGGTTTGGCGTGTCGGAGCCCGGTGGTGTCGCCCAGCCCGTATCCATCATAGCCTTGCGGCGGTTAAACCCAGAGGCCTCCTGAAGGACGACCAGTTTGTCTGCGCTTTCCGGGTCAGCCGCTGACATATCCAGGCAGACTGGCACCATCGCCAGAGTCACTTCTTCGCCCGCAAGTTTCCGCGCCATATCCTGAGCGTTGCCGCTGGTTGTCCAGCCACCCCAGGTAAAGCCGAGGATAGAGACCGCAATCGCACCGGTTAATGCACCGTAAATACTTGGTTTCGTCCATTCTGGAAAAGTCATTTTGTATCCCTTGACGGAGAAAGCGCCGCCTCACTGTTTCGTTTTTGTGCGACCCCTACTTACCCCACGGCCATTTGTAGGTCGCGATGATCGTTTAGGCGCAATCAGTATCCGCCAGTGGCTTAAGGTTTTGGGGCCCTACACCATGCTGTGACTCTGTATAAGTTCATCTCCCTCAACGAACTTACGACTGCCTGCGGCAAGTCATCGGCAGAACCGGTCACCACAAACGGATAGACCAAGTCACAAGGGTTGGTCGTGCTCGATAACATCGGCAAACTTCCCAAACACCGATCCTTTTGAGAGGACGTGACAGCTAGATTTTAGTGGTGAAAGATTATAGTCCGCTCTGGCAGAGCGATGGGCTTAGACCTCAGAAGACTAAATCTGTTGTAAGTTTTATGTAGTCTCTTGGCACCGCGATTGCAATGCCACCTGTTCTGACTCTGTTTCTATGTCCGCCAATACTCTTGAAAGACATGAAAGTTGGAAGGCCATCACGCTATTTTTCAGCAAAACCTTCGCCAGTTACGTCGCTCTTTTTTGTATGATACCCTGAAGCCGATCTTCGCAGCACGTCAGAAAATCGACCCGTTTGGCTCGTAGCCGACCTCCAGGGCAGTGAAGTGTGTTAACGACTATGGTCTACCCTGTCCGCTCACGGCCTATTAACGCGATTGATCCAACGTAGATCAAAAACGTCGCTACCAGATTTCGTGCAAGAGACTTTCTCATAGTCCGTCAGGCCCGGACGCGCGTTTCGTGGGCGCAAAAGATCTGGCATTTATCCCTTTAAACCACACACTTTGAGGAAGAACCCAACTAAGTGCCAAGTGAAAAATGGCTTTGATTAGCAGTTGAGCGTGGGACTATTGCGGAGATCATATTTGCCTACGCGGGAAGAAAGAGCTCCTTGGCCATGGCCGAAGTGGGCTCTGATACAGAAGTTGACACCAGACAGGACGCTTGAACCTTGTTCAGGTGGCGAAAGAGGATCGTCAGTTCTCTATTCCCAAATCCGATCTCATCTGCATCAACGAGCGCTAGTCTTGGCCGGGCAAGCAACCCGCGCACCAGATAGATGGCCGTAGCTTCGGAGGAGGTCAGATTTTGCCGGTCTTCTGCGACCAAACCAGATAGGCCACCGAGGCGCTCGCAAAGAGGCGTTAAGCCCGCTTGCTCAATAGCGCCGAGGGTTGCAGAGTCATCGGGCTTGTAGCCAAGACCAATGGTGCATTCGCGCCGCAAAGATCCAGTGAGCCGAGGGGCAAATCGGCCAAGATAAAGGATCTGTCCGGTCCGCGCGGCGGCAGACGGCAATCCGCAAACCTCCAGCGTGCCGGAAGCCACTTTCTCCAGCCCCGCGGCCACAGTCAAAAAATGGCTCTTCCCGCAGCGCGGCGGCCCCATCAAATGCCAGATCTCACCGCGTCCCATGTCGAAATCCAGCGGTTCTGACCACTGCGGCAGTTGTATGTTTCGAACCTTTAATACCGGGACGTTCTCTACTGGATCGCGCTTATTCTTTACGGGCAGGGTTTGCCCGGCCAGCGTATCAGCAAGCTTTTTCGCCGCGACCCGGTAGCCCGTGAAGCGGTCCCGGACATCAGCAAGCCTTCTGAGCGGCCACACGATCAGCGTCAGCGCCGTCAGGGCAGCGACCGCATCCTCAATGTCCAGCGACAATCGGATAGACAATCCCAGGCAAATCGCTGCGGCCGTAGCGGCGGCGACCTCGGGCAGCGCGCGCACGGTTTCGCCCAACCAGGAGCGTAGAACGGCGGCTTCAGTGATCCTGCGAGAACGCTTCGCCAGCCCCCTCAACTCGGTCTTCAGACGTCCCGACCTGCGCAGAGCGAGGGCTTGCGGCAAACGTTCTGTCATGTCGGCCGCCATGCGGGCCTTCCGTCTCCTCAGTGCAGAATGCGTTCGCTTCAACGGCACCCCGAGAAGCAAGATGGCCAGCAGAACGACGAGAATGGGCGCAGCAGCGCCATATGCTAGCCTCGGATGCAGCAAGAAAAGAACGGCAAAGGCCGCGGGGATCGTGATGACCGCTGAGATCAATCGAGCGAGGCCTTTGGACACCCACCCTTTGAGCGCATTGAGATCGCCCACGTAGCGCAGCGCCATGGACCCTTTGCGGCGCTGAGCGACGATGATGACTGGCGTGCGGCTCATGTGCAGGAAAAGTTTGCGACGGATAGCGGCGGCGTAACCTTGCCCGGTCGCCTCGGCAACCACGGCCTCCAGTGATCGCAGTCCAAAAATCACGAAACCTGTTCCCGCGAGCAGTGTCAGAGCCCCCATCGGCGGCTCACTAGCGCCGTGCCGCAACACCGCAACGATATCTCGTGTCGTGAAGGCAGCAACAGCGATGGTGCCGGCGTGACCCAATGCGAGCAGGGTCAAGATGATCAGGCCGACCCACCGCGCTTCCCCGCAGACCGGTGGCAACCTGCTCACGCGGCTTTTGGATGCTTGGATTTGCATAGCGACTGCACCGCGCTGATCACTACGGGATCGCACAGCTCCTCCCGCGAGAAAATCGGATGGTGCATGCGGCTTCTGAGCTCAGCGAGGTCACCCGCCGATGAGGTGATACGCCCGGTCAACGCCATGGGAGTGATACCAAGGTGTTCGAGGCGAGTGAGTGCGGCTTCTGCGGACAATGGATCGTGAACCGCCAGGAGCACTGCGTCAAACTGAGTTAGGAAATCCGGCTGCTCTAGAAGGACCTGCGTCTCTGCCTGCGCGACGCCATCCGCAAGCTCACTTACGCAAACCTGGTGGTCGGCAACCGCACCCAGCAAGGTCTTCGCAGCGGCGAGCAAGCGATCGGTAGACTGGCAATGCGTCGATGCAAGTCCGGCATCTGTGAAATCAAGGACACGGTCTGCGCCCGCTGCCTCATACATCTGCAAGTCGCCGAAGGCACCTGTCCCCGTGAGTTTCAGCGCGGCGACGTCGTGACCAAGGCGGGAGAATCCGTTTACCAATCCGGCGGCAGCGGCTGTTTTGCCCGAGTTCATGCTGGTGCCGACAACGAGCAAACTGAGACCCGGGCGTGTGGATGCAGTTTCCGACAAGGCGTAGTCCGCAATGTTCAGGATGGCCCCGGTCTCATCGCACACTGCGCCCAGTGGTTTGAGCCTTGTTGGCAGGCCCACTCTGCCGTTGCGTTTTGTCAATTCGCCAATGACACCGCCGCCAGCGAGCAGGGATGCGCCCGCGGGATCGATCACTGACCGCCCGCTAAATTGATCGGGCGCAAAGCGATCCGCGCAGCAAAGAACGACCAGATCGTTTAGGAAAATCGTTGAAAACCGGCCATCGGCGAGTTGAACCCGCTTGTGATTTCCGATCCGTTCAACCGCTGCAAGAACCAGATCGCCCGGTCTCACACGTGTGACATCGGACCACATATGCGTCGCATCAGACTTTTGGACACGCCGCGTGGTAAATGTCCACTTGGCGGTTTCCAAAAATGGCTGCGGGGCCGCTGGCGATGCGTCGACCTCCATCACGCCGCCTTTTTCTTCATAGCTTCACCAACAGGTCTGTCCGCTGAAACAACGAAGTCCATATGCAGTTCCGCTTGCGACACGCAATCCGCGAAGCTGTGAGTACAGTCCGGCAAAACCCGGAAGTCGATCCGAGGCTGAATACCGTATTCCTCGCACGCCTGTTTGACTGCTGAACACCAGTTCCGTGAACGTTCCAGTCTGTCGTATCCCTGCTGAGCATCGATCGCAGAGCCAGTACGCAGGTGTTGATCGCGCTCAGTGTCATGACCTCCCACCCGGACTACGATTTCGCGGTCAAGAAAGTGAACGAGGTTGGCGCGCATCAGCAGAGGGAGTTGATGTTTCGTTTCAGAACGATCACCGATGCCAAACGGGTGTTTGACTTGCGAATCCGGGAACGTCCACCAACCCGGGGCAGCTGCGCACAACCTGCCGACCAAATGCGGATAGAACCAAGCGAAGCGGTGCGCAAATTGGCCGCCACCCGAATATCCCGAGAGATCAAAGCGGCCTGGATCAATGATACCCAGCTTTCTTAGCCTTGCCA
The DNA here is from genome assembly GCF_947496515.1 of uncultured Roseobacter sp. GTDB lineage: Bacteria > Pseudomonadota > Alphaproteobacteria > Rhodobacterales > Rhodobacteraceae > Roseobacter. The sequence goes on from NZ_CANMDB010000034.1 coordinate 8,305, forward strand.
GTAGCCTCAGCAGCGCAAGATCAGATCTCTGCGCGCAAGCCGCCTTCTGGAACCTTTTCCAGTTGTGTTCATCGAATACGGGCAAGACGACGGTCCGCCCGCTGGCCGCGGCCATAGGCGACAAGAGATCGGTCATCAGTTCGGCTTCGCGCCGAATACCGTGGACCGCGATGACAGGAGGTGCCGGATCCGATGACGTCGGCGTCAGAACAAAGGCTTGTGGCAGAACACCACTTATGGCTGGCAGGACATCTACGCGGACAGAAGTCACGCGGCACGCTCCTGCGCCTCTCTGGCGGACGCCGTTGCGCGCTTTGCTTGCGCGCGCAGTTCCGCTGGCAGCAGATCGAAGATTATATGGACCCGATCTTCCTCGCCATCATTCTCTGCTTCATGCATCTGGTCATTGTCAAACCACCACAGCTCGCCCTCCCGCATGCGAACTTCTTCGTCCGCCGCTTTGAGCCAGGAACCGAGCGAAGACTTGAGAACGAAATGGTAGCGACCGCGCAAACGGTAGTATTCCCCCCGGTCCACATGCGGATAGACTTTCCGACCCGCCGGCAAGCAGACGACTTTCGCGCGCCCCAACTGGCAGTTCAGAGTTGAAGCGGTGTCTTTCAGAAAGGCGCGTATCTTAGGGTATTTGACCGATCCAGACGTCCATCGGCTTTCGTGGACGTCGCGGCGCGCGCGACCGTATATTTTTGACTTTCGCACCCCGCGTATCGGGATTGCCAGTGCTTCTCTTTGGACGGCTATTTTGTCCTGCCGCCCGGTCACCTCGGCCCAGGCATCATCAATACCCGCGATCTCGGCCAAATAGGGCTGTACCGCGAGCCCGGCTTGAATGCGTTTGAAATACTTCATTGCAACATCCTCCAGTATTTCGATCGACTGCGCACGGCTCTCGCTTCGGATCAATAAGCTGGGAAAGGTCAACGGATGGTTTACACCACTCACGTGCTCTCGATTTTTCTGAATTTTTAAACTTCTACGTATGTCGGCGGGCGTGAGGTCACTGTCCCCGTCCAGCGGCCTCTATCTAAGCCGACGGCATGTCAGATGCCCATAAAGACAGTTTTAATCATTTTCCGACAATCCTCGGCGCGTAATCGATCGTTTGACCTGACGTGCTGAGGAATCGTGCGCCGCCGTGCATGTCGAACTTGGATCGCTTGCCTCGGGGCAGCGGCCTTCAACTATTGAGGAAGCCAAATGAACACATGTCACGTTTCCCGCCGTAACTTCTTGATGGGAGCCTCAGGCAGCTTGCTGATGGCTGGTTGCGCAACAGCACCTTCAGGGCCACCGCGCGACATCGGTTTTGAGCTGTGGTCGGGTGTGCCTGGCAGCACTTTCGGGGCGCCTGTCAACAAAACAGTGCGGTCGCGCCGCATATCCGGGCCGTTCAACTGGACACATCCCGTCACGGGTCAGACCACACAGGTCTACCGGCGAGACAATCAGGATCCTTTGATCAGCCCCACCTGAGTGGTCCAATTTGATTGTTAGTGCATGATTGGCGTTTGGTCCATCTGGACGATGGTTTC
>NZ_CANMDB010000035.1 GCF_947496515.1 uncultured Roseobacter sp.
CGCGTTCGTCGTTCTCTATCTTTGTCCAGAGCAAGAACCCCCCAATCGCAACGCCACACAAAACGAGCAGGCCGACCATCGCGCGCGGGAATGCGAACAGAAGGAACAGAAATATTCCGATACCAATAACCCAAGCCATAGCTACTCGATCACCTCAGGCGGCAACATTTCTTCAACGGTCCCGGTGATCCGCGCCTTTCGGCCCACACGGGGGCGTTGCAATTCAGCGTAAGCGGCCTTGCGACCTTCAATGTCCTTCGCGCCCCAGCCGATCAGGACGCCAGTGACGCGCCGCCCGGTTTTCTCAGGCACCACGGTCACAGTGAAGTCTGACAGAGCGTTCACTTCCACAAGGGCGGGCTTGATCGCGTATTGGTTCAGATTGCCATAGGTGGTCAGCTTGTCCGCTTCCACGCCTAAGAGTTCCCGGAAATCATCCAGGGCAAACCGTTCAGTGAACACATGCTTGAGCCGCACCCGCCGCGCTACGGCTTCGTAGAGGGCCAGTGCATACTTCGAGGTGAACGAGCGCAGGACTTCCAGTTCCAGCTTTGCAAAGACCGTGGAATCCTTGAGCAGCAATGCCAGTTCTGGCGGGATCGAGTATTTCAGATTGCCCCGTTTCCGTTTCGGGTCTGACAGGTTGTTCCATCCCAATAGCTGCACGCGGTCTGTTGAGCCGTCCGGGCGCTGGATCGTCACCACCGTTGTCATGAGCGCCTCAATCGAGCGCACAAGCCGGTCATTGCTATCGTGGGTTTCCCGCAGGTCTGCCAGGGGGATTTCAAAGCGCCGGTTCTCTGAGGCCAGATCAGGCCCGAACGCATGGCGTAGCAGGACATTGAACAACCGCCGGTCTGCCAAGGTCAGCTTGGCCGAACCCTTCACCTCAATGAGTTCGGCAGGCTTCACCATCTCGCCCATGTTCGGGGCAACATCGAGCGTGCGCGTATTATTAGGTTTGGGGCGGTTCGTGTCCAACAACTCTTAACCCTTAGCTTGGTGATTCTGTCAAAGCTAAGAGAAAAGCGTGTCAGGGCGCAAGGTTTGGTGGTTCAGTCTGAGCCGCGCACAAACCGCCCGATTCCTAAGCGTAAACCGCCCCAAAACTAAGGGATAACCGCCCCAAAACTAATCCGTCCTTGCCCGATTCCTAATAGTTCGGCGGATTCCTGTTTTTAGATCAGTTGCTTACGCAGCCCGAAGAAAGAAGATTCTAGAAGAAAAAGAAGAAGAGTTAGCCACCTTCAAAAACACTCAGACATTGCGGATTTACGTAATTACGCATATACTTATACACGTATGAAACAGCCAAAAGGCATCGAGCATGACACCCCAATCCTTAGACGTTCTGACTGTCTCTGAATTTTGCGAGGCCGTTGGGATCAGCCGCAGCACTTGGCACAAACTGAAACGCCAGGGCAAAGCACCTGCTATCGTGAATATCGGTGGCATTCAGCGGATACGCCGGGAAGCTATCGAAACATGGCTTGCTGAGAATGAGGCACGGGCAACCGCGGACGCTGCACACAATGCCGTCGAAGGCGCTGAGCCGTTGCATGTCTAACTAAGAAAAACCCCCACCGGCAAAACGCACGGCAGGGGCAAGATTGATCGAGTAGAAACATATGGCCAAGAAAGCTAAGAGCAAAGGTTTCTTTGCACTGGACGTTCACCAGTTCGAGCGCATCCGCCAGAACAACTTGGGCGTCGAGGAAGCCGCCACCTATCTTTCGCTTCTGAAAAGCACGGATCAGAGCAACGTGGTATCAGTAGGCGGTGTCAATTCCGTTCAGAGGTATTCCGGCCTCACACGGGCAGAGGCCAAGAAGGCCATGCGAAACCTGGAACGAATAGGCCTCATTGAAACGCTTGAGGTCGAGCGAAAAAGGGCGCGCACGGCACCCCGGCAAAATCTTCCAATCTATGACTCACGGGAACCTCTGACCGGGAAAGCTAAAGCTATCGTTCAGGCCATACAGGAAGGGCGGCAACCATCTGGGCCAAGTGAGACAGGCGCTGCATACCGTGCGCGGGATAAAGGTTGGATCGAGAAGCGGGCAGACGGTTGGCAGATCATCGAACATTCCAACACCGTCGCTTTCATTCCAAACAGCTTTGTCCAGGTCAGTGAGGGGCATTCGCCGCTCTACCGCCTTATGAATGGCGGTGAGTTGGGGCCGATCATGCTGGCTGCTGAGTTGTATCAGCTTCAAAACCTCATGGATGAACGGGGCGTGCCGCTGGACATGATCCGGGGGTATTTCCATTCTTCAGATGATTTCAGCATGAGGCTTCAGAACCATAAGCTTCATCACCTGCGCCCAGGCAGAGACTATGAGGATTACGAGACAGGCGAAGCTAAGAGTATGTCAGCGGCGTATAATCACCGTTGGCGGGGTGAAGACGGCAAAGTGTTCTGGCAAAATCTTCGTGCCTTGGACGCCGCACATGTGACGGAATGGGCCGTCTATAGCGCGAATGGCAAGCCGCCTGAGAATGACGAATACGCTTATAACCGCCCGCAGAGGCCGCTTGGTGTTCTCAGGAACGGTCGCCAGGTTCTCAACACCCCCGAAAGCCGCCCCGCCTTCATGGCTTTTCTGGTCTACAAACTGAAACAGGCGAACGGGCAGCTAACGGAAAGCCTGCCCCAGTTGATCGAAGAATGGCAAAGTAGCGGTTGGGTGTTTGCCTTTGAAAACGCCTCAGTCTCCCATGTCGAAGGCGTCAGCGTTTTGCGGCTGACACACCGCGCCGCGACCGGCAACACGAAGGTTTGGTGGCGGGATTTATGCGAGGAATGCGACAAGGCGTTTTTTTTCGTGGAAATGGCTGCGCGGTCGTATTTTCCACAAATATCTGGTATCATTCAGGAAATCCAGAAAGCGCCGAATTTCAAGGAAGCTATCTCAATACAGATCAACGATAGCTCAATTCCAGTTCAATGACAGATCAAACCTTGTGTGCTGAAGGCAAAGGAACCCCCTTTCCCCCTTTTCTCAGAAAGGATCACCAATGGGACTAGCTGAATCCGTTTCTCTCCTACGCCAAGCGACAACGCTAGCTGAGGTGTTGGATTGCTTAGAAGATAAGAAGGCTTCGCCTGAGGCAACGTCGCGCCCTACCCCAAACGTGGTTTCTCTTTGCCAGTATCGTCACCAGAGGCGACAGGAAGGGCTGTGAGGTCTGTTTGCAGTGAAACCGTTGGTGTTCCGGTGCCAAAATCGCGTGATGACGCTCTACGGGCCTCTCAGCGGCTCTCAGGCATGGTCTGGGTCATTGATAAACAATCAAGTCATTCAGGTGGGAAACCGGGCATCCGATTAAACGGGCAACTTTCCAAATGATTTCGGCAAAATCTGAGGTGTGGCATGGGCGGATCAGGTAGCGGGCGACACTGGCAGTTCGGGGCGGACACAACGAACGACTACCGTTCGATTGATATTCGGTGGTTGAAACGCGAAGGGCTTTTGGAGTCCGGCGTCAGTCGCAGCATCACCTGGTCGCGGGGTGGCGAGGTGACAGGCTCAATCAATGTCCGTTCTGAGCCGGGGCGTGTGATCCTGGACTATCGCCAGCGGGATCGAGGCGGGGAATGGCAACCGGAACGCTATCCCGTCTATCTCGACACCACGCCCTGCCACATGGGCGGTGAGCGACATTGGTTTCTCTGCCCTGCCCGTGGGTGTGGTCGGCGCGTTGCAATCCTCTACGGCGGTGCAATCTTTGCCTGCCGTCATTGCTATCGGCTGGCATATCCGTCTCAGCGGGAAAAGCTGGGGGATCGAGCGGCCCGCAAGGCTGACAGGATCAGGGACAAGCTGGGTTGGGAAGGTGGCGTGCTGAACGGCCCTGAGCCTTGGAACAAACCCAAAGGGATGCACCAAGCCACCTTTGACCGTCTGCGCTGGAAACATGACCGTTTCGCAGACCGTGCGCTGGCCGGTTTCGCTGAACAGTTCGGGTTCGACCTGCCAGACGAATACCGTTTCTAAAGTAGGCTGATTTAGACAAGCTGGCCCGCCGCCCTGCCCGCCTCATTCTGTGCGGCGAAGTTGGCGGCGAAGTTGGCAGGAAATAGGGCCGCTTTCTTCGCATCCTCACAAGCCCCAGAAATGAGGGTCAGACCTTGGCAGAAATGAGGGTCAGACCTTGGCAGGATATGGCGGTTGTATACGCCTTTTGTCCTACCTCCCATCTGGGGGCAAAAATGATGGGGGTGAAAATGGCAGGAAATAGGGGCTCTATGTTCACCCCCTAGTCAGTTCGAGAAACCCTTGTTTTCCAAGGGGGTAATCAGTTTTGGGTGTGAAGATAGAAAACGCCCCGGATTGACCGCTTCAAAGCGGCTTTTCCCGGTGCATCAGAACGCCCCAAAACCGCCCCGATAAATGGGGTCGGTTCGGCTTGGGGCTTTTCCGTTATCAAGGAAAGGTCAGGCCCGGTTTAGGGCGGCCTGTAGCGCTATTTCTATCTTCGCTTATATAAAATCGAAGTCTGAAATGCTTAGCGTTGCCACATCAACGCCGATTAGTTCAATCTGGTCCGTGTAGCTGTCAACCTGGTCAACGTTGCCACCTTCATAGCCGGATACAATGAAAGTATCCGCGCCAACCTGAATGAACGATATGTCGTTGTGATCAAGGCCCTGCAAAACGATACGATCCACTCCTGGCTCGAAGTCGGCGATGGTATCATTCAAAGATCCATTTTTTGCAGATTTGAAGATGAAGGTATCGGCGCCAACACCCCCATGCAGAATATTACTGCCCTCGCCACCAACTAAAGTATCGTTACCCTGCGCTCCATAGAGCGTGTCATTTCCAAGCAGCCCAAAGATGACGTCATCATCGGCTGTTCCGTATAAAATATCGTCTCTAGGACTACCTTGAATAGCCTTCTCGGAGCTTGCAATGACAGACGTAAATTCGGCTTCCCGCTGCGAAAGCAAATAGTAGAGGTATACGCCTAACGCGCTAATAGCAGCCGATAATTCTGCGAATGGTGCAACGCTTTGCGCCTGTTTTCCCATCAGCTTTAGAACAGGCGTCCTCGTTAAGAAGCCTGGTACAGACGCTTGAAGGCCATTTCTATCTTCCGCTTTCCTACAACTAGAGGACAATGAGTAGCCTCTGACTGTCATAGGATTTGGCTGTAGCTCATTTATTTCTTTAGCATCGTTGCTTGCGATACTCTGTGAAAAGCTGTGCTTATGGTGCCAAGTCTCTGATGTTGCCTCCACCGCTTCTTCGTCTGTGAGCAAATCGTCAATCCGAGAGGTCAATGTCCCTGCATTGTTCAGTAGCGCGTCAGCCAACTGATCTGCTGGGAGTGACGCCAGTCGTTCAAGTTCATCTCGGTGAATGCTTCTTTTAGCGGTCATAGGGTTCTCGCCTCCCTGACATTGTCAGCACGAGTTCTTCAAAGGTACCTGCGCCAAGCTTTCTGAGCGAGTAACGGAGACGATCCTTCGCGGCTTTAACCTGCGGAACAGTAAGCTCGCACGCTCTCGCTAGTTCTTGGCTATCTCGGTACTCATAGTCGTCCATGACAGTACGAATTAGTATCTTCTTTACGCAGGCGTCGTTCTCAAAATGACGTAGTAGTGAAAGAAGCGCTTTTCTAACGCCTTCCAGATGCTGAGCGGTTGCTAGAATTTCGTCTGGCGGCTGTGGATGCCTTGCTATGTAGGGCGCAGCTTTTTCCAGATTGTTTGCAATTAAGCGTTGTCGATTGGCTTCCCTGCGCCACAGGTCACGTCCGGTGGTTTCATCCACAGGATGAGCAGCGAAAATCTCTTGCAACGACTTGAACTCAAACGACACACCACCTTGATCGTGGTTGCTCAAATCCTGTCCCATGATGCTGGGATTTGAAGTCGTGGGTTTCTTCAACTGATCAGCCTATCTTCGCTCTCTATCAATGATAGGCGCGAAATCTCAATTTTTCGGAAAAAAAGTTTTTTTCCCTCAACCAACTCTTCTCAGAGCGGTCTTCAATGAAACCAACGCCTAGAGGAGATCAGAGGTATGACATTTTATCATTGGAGCATGTTGGCCCTTACACTGGCATTGCTGATTGTTACCTGTGTGGGTGCCGGAATACTTTGACGCCTCTCGCACACTTGCAAGATAGCTTTCCTGAATGCAGGAAAAGAATTGACCCTGTTTCGAGCGTGTTCTCAGAGGCGGTTAAAATCGAGTAATCCCGTAACCTCAGGCGCTTAGATGATTATTTATGCACTTACGTAACTACGCATTTGCGTGTTTAAGGTATTCCGCAAGGGCGGTTTCCAAAATGTCCTGGTGCGTCTGGTCGGTTTCGGCGGCGTGCATTCTCAGGCGGCGGTAGGTTTCACCATCAAGGGCAAGCGTCAGGCGTTTCTCACCCTCACGCTTAGGCTTCCTTTCCTGAGCGGGTTGCCCTGCCCCGCGTTGCGGTATCCCCGTATCGGTTGGGCGGCTTTCGGTGTTCAACAAGCCATCGAGGGCCACGGTCTTCTTAGCCATCCAAAATCCCTTTCACGTAATCCCACACGGCGGCAATCTCTGCCCCCGCCTTCTGGTCGGTTGTTTCAGACACCCCCTGCCCGGTCGCGCCGGTCTCAGCATATGCGACACGTTGAGCGATATTCACCGGGGCAACCCTGCCATGTTGTGCCAAGACGCGGGCCGCTTCCTCTGTGATCCGCGCACGCGGCGTTTGGGACAGGGCGAAGGCGAAAGGCACCTTGGCGGCATTCACGGCGGCTATGGTCGCGCCCACGGCCCGTAGATCGTCAGGGGAAGGCCGAACCGGGATCAATACCAGGTCCGCCGCGCCAAGCGCCTCAGATAGCCACTCTGGGGCCGCTGGTGGCGTGTCGATTATGCAGAGGTCGAATTGTGCCTTGGCCGCGTCCAGGGTGGCGCGTAGCGCGTGAGGGGCCGGGTCACGGTCCAGCATTGCCGGGGTTTCAGCTTCACGGCTTTCCCACCATCCTCTGAGCGAGCCTTGTGGGTCCAGATCGAGGCAAAGCACTTTCCTGCCATCCAAGGCAGCGGCCACGGATAGATTCCTACAAAGCGTTGTTTTGCCTGCTCCGCCTTTCTGGGCGGCTATTAGTATCGTTTTCATAGTTCGGGACGCTATCGCAAATGTGCGAGGCCGCAAACGCATAAATTCATAGCTACGCACTTGCGTAAATACGTAAACGTACACATATGTATAAGAACACAACGGACGTAGGGTTTTTATACACCCTAAGGTTTCCCCTAGGATCGAAAGGGCCACGCCATGAAATTCGTCACCTATCTTCGCGTATCAACAGAACGCCAAGGCCAGAGCGGTTTGGGGCTGGAAGCACAACGCGCGGCGGTTGCGGCGCATGTCCTGGGCCGGGGCGAGGTCGTGGCAGAGTTTGTCGAGGTGGAAAGTGGCAAGCGTGCAGATCGTCCTGAGTTGGCGCGTGCGCTGGTAGAGGCGAAGCGGGCAGGGGCCGTGTTGCTCATTGCCAAGCTGGACCGTCTCGCCCGCAACGTGGCTTTCATCGCAAACCTTCTGGAAAGCGGGGTCGAGGTCACGGCGGCGGATATGCCTGAGGCAAACCGCTTTGTGCTGCACATCATGGCCGCAGTCGCAGAACAAGAGGGCCGCGCAATCTCAGAGCGCACCAAGGCAGCGCTGGCAGCGGCAAAGGCACGGGGGGTCAAACTGGGCTGGTCTATCCCTGAGAGGGCTTCTGAACAGCGTCAGGCGGCACGCAAGGGCGCGGCAGTGAACAAGGCGCGTGCGCTGGCCCATGCTGAGAACGTGTTGCCAGTGGTTGAGCAGATCAGGGCAGGGGGCGCATCCCTTCGCCAGATCGCGGCGGAATTGAACGCGCGGGGCATCAAAACGGCGCGGGGCGGCAAGTGGTACGCGACCACCGTGCGGAATATAATAACGGCGAAAAACGGTGCAGAGGCGGTTGCAGCCTAGCGATTGCGGAAGGTTGGGCTGGTGTTCTTCACTGTCCAGACCAGTGTTTCAGGCGGGTTAAGCGCAACCCTTTGCTCAGAGGCACCATAAGCCTTTCGGGGGATGGTCCAGCAATTTGCCCAGCTATTGCCGCTGGCAATGATCCGATCCGAAGAATACCCAAGATAGCCGCTATCATAGATCGCATCACTGAACCCTGAACGGTGGCCCTCAATCCCAAACGATACCTTCTCAACAGTGTTGTCAGAGCGGTTCTGTATCTGAACAAACAGCGGGTATTCAGGGCTGCACCGGTCAAGGTCGTGGCTCACAGTGACGGTGACACTGGCGCGCTTTCTGGCGCGTTCGTCGTTCTCTATCTTTGTCCAGAGCAAGAACCCCCCAATCGCAACGCCACACAAAACGAGCAGGCCGACC
>NZ_CANMDB010000036.1 GCF_947496515.1 uncultured Roseobacter sp.
GCCAAATTCAGTGCGCATAACCCGCCACAAGCGCCAATACCGCGAGAGCGGTTTCGTCCTTGTCCCGCATAGCCGACCATTGTTGCTTTCCAAGGCGAAGCGAGACCCATTAAAAACCTCAGATGGCCGGTTTGAGCCCATACCTCCCGAATGCTGCGCTCTGCTCAAATAGCGGCAATGCGCCAACGAGCCGACATCTAAGTCTTGGGAGGTTTGCGGCCAGTAAGCGGTGATGGGGAGTAGTCTCAGATAATCCTCTAGCGAAATCAGTCTACAATAGAGAGTATGGCAATCGGGCTGCTTGGATTGCCGGAACAAGGTTCTCTAAAGGACCTCGATTGAGGCCAGCGATGATGCTGGCCCCTGATCAAGTCACCCTACCGTCGCGTGGGCCTCGAGGCCCTGAAAGGCCGCATGGTAGGAGTGCAGCATCATCGGCCGGACCTCCTCCAGCACTTCTGGCTCGGCGTCGAAATGTGCCGTCCAGATCGCAAGCACGCCGTCGTCGGTCTGCTCCGTGGTGACGGTGCCGCCGAGGTTCTCCACCGGGAACGGCGGGTTGGCAATGGCGTAGCCGAAGCGCCCCGCATCGCGGTCGTTCTCGGTGATCGTCTCCTGCAATTCGTAGCCATCAAGCTGCGGGTCGGGATGCGCCATGACGCAAACGCGCGCCGATCCGGCGGCGTCCCCCTCGCAGGTGTCGGATTTCAGGAACGGAACCCATTTGCTCCAGGCCGGATCGTGCACGGCGGCGCGCACGGCGTCGAGCGGTGCGTCGATGTGGGTTGCAAGGCTCACGGAGGCGGATGTCTTGGTCATTTTTTCAGTCCTATCTGTATTGAGATTTCGGTCGATCAGGCCATCACGCCTTCGACGTGACGCGCGTTGCCATCCAGCGCCTTGGCCATCTTGCCGCGCAGCATGGGTTTCATCATCGGCAGCATCAGCATCCCGATTGGGCCCATGGGCGGCTTGAAGTCCATGGTGAAGATCAACTCGCTCCGGTTCGGGCCCAACTCGCGCACTTCGAACAGGCAGGTCGCGCCTTTCATCGGCATGGTCGTGTCGTCGATGACGAGGCCGAGTTTCCGCCCCGGCTCGTACTGGTTGATGGTTTCGCGCAGGTATTGGCTGCCGTCCGCGTTGAGATCGCACTGGCGCTTCGCGCCGAGGCCGGTTTCCGCGCTGCCTGGCAGGATGCGCGAAGCGGCGAGGTTTTCGTTCCATTTCGCGATGCCGCCGTAATCGTCGAGGCTTTTCCAGACCTCGGACGCGGGGGCATCAATTTTGCGGCGGGTGGTGACTTTGGCCATGGGTTAGTTCTCCAGATTAGTGTTCAGGAAGTCAGTGAGGGCGGCGACGTAAGCCGCAGGCGCCTGCGCTTGCAGGAAGTGTCCAGTCTCCGGCAGGCGGGTGATATCGCCAGCGTTCGTGCCGAGTTTCGCCGCGAGATCGGCGATCACGATGTCGGCTGCAAAGAAGCCATCCTGTTCGCCAAAGATGATGGCGGTGGGTCCGTCATAGGCGGCAAGATCAGTGGTAAGCGCCTCACCACCCTGCATGAAAGCTGGGACGGCCATGCCGAAAAATGCGGCGTAGGCGGTGCTTGCACTCACAAGATCCGCGCCATAGGCATCGACCTCCTCGGCGGGTGCGGTGCCGGGGCCGGAATAGCCCTGATCCATCCACATCTGCGCCATGTCTCGCGCCGCAGCCGGGTCATCGAGATCCGCGAAGGCGTCCGTGGGCGAGACCTGACCGGCCATCATCTGCATCACGAGCGGCGCAGGCGTGACGCCATCGAGACCGGCCAGCGTGTTGGTCGCGACGACCGCTGACAGCCGTTCGGGTGCCTGCCCGACCATGGCCCACCCGGTCATGCCGCCAACGTCGTGGAGGACCAGCGCGAAGTTCTCGATCCCGAGCATGTCGGCCAGCGCGAACATCCGCACGGCGCGGGCGTCGGTCGCGTAGGCGGCCATATCGTCCGGCCTGTCGGACGCCCCGTGGCCCAGAAGGTCAGGCGCGATGACACGGTAACCCGCAGCGGCGATCTGTGGGGCGACGTCCCGATAGAGGTAGGACGAAGTCGGGATACCGTGCAGCAGCATGACAGCAGGATCGGCAGGGTCGCCGAGATCAAGATAGGCAATGCCGTGCCCGCCAACGTCCGCGCGTTCGAGCGTTGCGCGATGGGCTTCCCGTGGGGTTTCAGCCCAGGCGGGCTGCCCTGCCACGAACAAGAGCACGGTCGAAAGAAGAAGATGTTTCATGGATTTCCTCTGGTCGGAAGGGTGAAGTCTGTGTATCACTACAGATGAAGTGCTATAACACTACGTATGAAGTGAAATGATTGTCAACGCAGAATCCAAAAGAGGTTGCCCTTGCCCGTCAAACCCCTTGATCCATTGAGCCTGGTGCCCGGATCGTCCAACCTTTTCACCGCGCGCCGAGGGGCTGCCCGGATGATGGCGGCGCGTCTGGCCGACGGCGCGCTGGCGCTTTACTCGCCTGTCCCTGCGCCCGATTCGGAGGCTGTCGACGTGGCCCGTGCGCGCGGCGGGGTCGCGGCCATCATCGCGCCGTCGCCTTGTCATCATCTCGGCATCGCGGCATGGATGGATGCTTTTCCAGAGGCATCGCTCTGTGCACCCGAGGGTGCCTGCGACCGGCTGGAGAAACGTCTGGGTGTTCGACCATCAGCAAAGATGCCGTCACTCGTCGATGGTGCTGCGTTTCTCTTTCCCGAGGGTCTGAAGGCACCGGAGGTCTGGCTCCGCGCGGAAACGGCGGACGGCGTCGCGTGGGCCGTCTGCGACGCGTTCGCGGGGCCGGCGGGCACGGACGACGCGCCCGCCACGGAGCCCAAGGCGCGGGGAGCCTTTGCCACAATGTGCCTTGGCGATCCGCCGCGCTACAAGGCCTGGGCGCTCGCGCAGATCGAGCGGGACCAGCCGACGCAGCTTTTTCCGGCGCATGGCAATCGCGTCGCAGGAACTGGACTTGCGATGGGCTTGAAAGACATTGTGGAGGGTCTCTGATGGCGCGTCCAAAAAGTTATGACCGTGCAGAGGTTGTCGAGCGCGTGCGCAATCTGTTCTGGAAGCACGGCTATCAGGGGCTTGGCATTCGCGCCATCGAGGAGGAGACCGGCCTCGGGCGCTTTGCGATCCGCACCGAATTCGGCGGTAAAGAAGGGCTGATGCTTGAAGCGCTCTCGTCCTATTCCGGCGACACCGAAACCTATGTCTATGACGTCCTTCGCAAGCGTGACGATCCTCAAGCCATCGTCGAGGTTCTCGAAGGCATGGTCGCGCCGCACCCCGAGACGCTGAGGCACCTGGGCTGTCTTATGGTCAACACTACCATCGAGAACGTATCGCTCGACAGCGGCCCACTCCGCGAAGCGACCGACCGGCATTTCGACACGCTGAGGGACGAAGTCGCGGCGTTGTTGATCCGGGGCCGCGCGACCGGAACGGTGCGGGATGATGTCGATCCGGCCTCCGCAGCGGAGTTCGTCAAGGGCGCCGTGATGGCGGCAATGGTGCTCAACCGGGCAGCGGGCGACGCCTCGGGCGGGAACTCGTTTATGCGCGAGGCGGTTCGGACCGTGGAGGGCTGGGCCGCGGGTTGAGCGCCCCGCCTCACGGGCGGCGTTTTGCTCAGTCCGCCAGACGGTCTGCCAGCCAAATCTGCAGCCGCAGCCGGCCCGCGTTTCCAACGACATGGGGCACGCCCTCGTCAAACGGGGTGACCCGCCGCCCGGCCGCGGCAAGCATGGCCCGGGTCAGCGCGATGTCTTGTTCGGAGATCAGGGGATCCAGTCGCCCGTGCGCTGCGAGAACTGGCAGCGGCGCGGTGGCTTGTGGTGTGGCGAGGTCACCTGGCAGTGCCCCCGCGAAGGCCGCCACGCTGGCCACAGCTTCGGGTCGGTCCAGCGCAAGCGCCAGGGCGAGCGTTCCGCCTTGGGAGTATCCGACGACATGGATATCGTCCGAGGCTGCTCCAGTGGCCTCCGCGATCCGCGGCAGCAGGGTTGCGAGATCATCCACCGCGCGCTCGACCGCGCCTGGTGCTATGACGACCCCGCCCGCTTCCGCCGCAAAGCGGAACCAGGCATAGCCACCGTCCTCCAGCGCGAGCGGCGCCCGAACCGCAACATAGACATGCGGAAAATCGAGCTCGACCGGCAGCAGCGTCGCGATCTGCGGCTCGCTGGCCCCGTATCCATGCAGGCCTACGATGAGCGCAGGATCGGCCCCTTCCCCGCGCGAGATCACCTGAACGACGGCCTCTCTTGCATCCGGGATCGCCACCGTCTCGGCACGGCTTGCGGCGCCCGAAAGCGCCGCAAGAAGGCTCGTCACCGCGAGCGTCACGACCCGCATGTCACGAACGGCTTGCCAGTTCGCGGGGATGCGGCTCGCCGGTCCGGACGAAGTGCACGAACTCGTCGATGCTCATGGTCATCAACTGGCCGAACTGCGCCTTGGTCATGCCCAGAGCCATGCCCGGTGTTCCCTCGGCGATATCCATCGTGATGGTCGAGGTTACACGCGTCGTACCATCCCCAAGGTCCTCGAACTCCCACTGGCTGAGCCCGTTGGAGGCAAAAGGCGGAAGACCGGCCAGCACCTCGTAGGCAAATCGACCCGCCTCACGATTGACCTCGACCACGCGTTCTTCCACCTCGGAACCGAAGCCTGGAATGAAACACTTCCGCCCGACGCCCAGCAGACCGTCATTCGACGTGTCCGTCTCGCCGAAGAGTGTCGCCTCCGAGATCACGCTGGACCACTGGGCCACATCGCCGAAGCCATCGACCATCACGCCCCAAAGCTCAGCCACGCTGGCATCGGTCACGCGAGTCGTGCGGATGGTGATCTTGTCGGTGCCAAAGACCTCTTGCGTGACCGAACCACCATGAACGGAAACCAGCGCATCAGTGATCGTCGCTCCGCCGCCTTCGGTCACCGGCGCGATCCCCGCAAGGTTGGGATGGTTGTAGAAGACCGAAAGGCTCACGACCGAGCCTTCGCCGTCCTCCGCGTCGGGCATCACATGCAGCGCACCAAGATGGTTTTCGAGTCCCAGCGGATTGCCCTCGCTGATCGACCAGGCAAACACGCTCGGCTCGTCGAAGGCGACGATGTTCTCGGTCAGCGCCCCCTGACCGCCGGTAAAGGTAAAGGTGCGAGAGCCGTCCTGCCCCTCGACGCTCTCAAGGCTATCGAACCAACTTACCCAGTTCTCATTGTCGGCAATCGTAGCAAAGATCGTTTCGGGGGCGGCGTCGAGATGAACGCTGCGCGTTACTTGCAGCGGCGCTGTCGTGGCCGCATCGACGTCGAGCGAACCGATGGCGCGCGGTGGCATGTCCTGGGCCACGGCACCTTGCGCCAGGGCGAGCGAGATCAGTGCGGCCGAAGCCACAGTCGAAAGATGTTTCATGACTTTTCCTTTGGGGTTGGGGTGTCAGGCGGTGGCGGCGCGTGCGGCGACCGCCTTCTTGCTGCTGTCGGCCTTCAGCTTGCGCGGGTGCGGTTTTCCGGTTTCCGCATAGTGCTTCAGCTCTTCGGTTGCCTCGCGCAGAACCTTGCCGAATTGCATCTTCATCATGGGGGCCATCAGGATGTTGAAAGGGAAGGCGATGTCCGCGTTCAACTCCATTTCGACCTCGCTGACGCCGCCTTTCGGTCGCACCGTCCAGGCATTGCGCAGACCTTTCATAAAGCTAGGCATCTTGTCGCCGGTGGCCGAATAGGCCACATGGCGGCGCGCTTCGTCATAGGCTTCGATGGTCTCCGTGAAGGGTCCAAGCGAGGTTTCGCAGGTCCGCCCCGCCGCAGGTGCGCCCGCGATCTTGGGCGTGCCGGGCCGCGCGCCAGAGACATAGACGCTCGAAGCCCAGTCGCCCGCGCGGACGTAGTTCGGCCCCAAGATATCCCACACCGCATCGGGCGGGGCGTTGACGGTCAGTGTTTTCTTGATCTTCATAGTCTTGCTCCTTTGAGAAACGCGGTGGCCAGAAAGGCCACCGTACAGGCTCAGGCGACCACGTTACCGCCCATCGCGTAGCCGCCCTCGGCGGTCTCTTCGATATGGACGTTGATGTATGGTTTGATGTCGCCCTTGCCGGCATCGCTGGCGACGGCGTTGAGCCCGTCGGTCAGCTTGGCGACGATCTGGGCTTTCTCGTCCTTTGACCAAGCGGCTTTCGGGACGGTGACACGGATGGTTGGCATAGTTTTCTCCTTTGGCTCACGATGGGTATGGTTTTTTGCATCGTGCGATGTATATTGCATGAGGTGATGCATAATGCAACAGTTGATGTAAAATAATGGCCAGACCCCGGAATTTCGACGAAGACGAAGCCTTGCAAAAGATGGTGCAGGTGTTCTGGCGCCACGGCTATGACGCGACCACCACGCGAATGCTGGAGGAAGCAACTGGCATCGGCGTGCGCGGCATCGCCAATGTCTTTGGCGACAAGGAGGATATCTTCCTGCGGGTGCTCGCTACCTATAGCGAGATGGCCCGCGGGGTGATCGGGCAGGTCTTCGACCCGCCACGCTTGGAAGCTGCGCAGATGATGTTTCAGGGCCTCGCGCAGCCGACGGAGAACGAGGAAGACGTGACGAACTGTGGATGCCTGATGGTCAACACGGTCTTCGAGCTGGGTCGTGCGAGCCCGAAAATTCGCGAGGCTGTCGAGGCCTACCGAACGATGTGGTTCGATGCCTTCCACGCCGCCGCTGAAGCGGACGGCGTGAGCGATCCGCGTGGCAAAGCGGAGTTCCTTCTCGGGCTGCTTTGGGGTGCGCTCAGCCAGATCCGCCTTATGGGCTCGACCATTGCAGCGGCGCCGATGGCACAGGTGGCAGTTGAGACCATTGACGGTTGGAAGGGATAGAATCCCGCCAGTCGCTTATCACACTAACGATACCTCTCACGGTCCGACAGGTAGACAGCACCGGAAGCCGGCGAAGTGATCGATGGCAGACCGTCGCGACTGGGACTCCCATGGCTTTGTGTCCGCCCTTCACGCGAGATATGGATGTTCTTCGGCGTGATTTCTACGTTCGCGAAGCATGCAAAGCGGACCCTTACTGGAAGAAGTTGAACGGCCGTTTTGTCTAAGGTTTGTGGCTGCTGTCAGCGTGAGCTGCAGCGGCGATAAATCTGACAAGGAGGAA
>NZ_CANMDB010000037.1 GCF_947496515.1 uncultured Roseobacter sp.
TCAGACGGGCAACCCGCATCGTTGGTTTGTTCCGTATCTGTCATGGATCGGTCCTTTCATAAAAAAAGAGCGCTGGCCCGTTTTCAGAGCACAGCGCCTGTTTAAGGTCATTGTGGACACGCCTCAGCGTTCCATGCGCGGCTCAGAGTGCTGTTGCCCGGAGCGTTCACGAAACCGCTCTGGCGTACCGCCACCGCGATGATCGGACGCTCTGTCATTGCCCTGATCGTAAGACTGCCGTTGGTTGCGGGTCAGAGACTGCTCGCGGCGCAACTGCAGCGCATGGGTGCGCGCTTCCTTACCCAGTTCTGCGATCCGGAGGATCTCCGTGTCTGAGAAGGAGTTGGTCTCCTGCAGCTTGCCGTCCCTGGCCTCATAGACCTTGGCGAGGTTCACCGTGTAATAGGTGTCCCCGTCGCGGCTTTGGTTTTGCCACAGCGTGGCTTTCAAGCGACCATCTCTAAAAGTGGCCAGCGGTTTGTTAGACGTAGTTGTATTGTCCATGGAAAATCCTTTCTTCCTTGGTTGGAGGTTAGTGGTTTGGGTTTGTCTCGTTCCGGTGCTGCGGCAGACCATTCTGCGGGCACACACTAGCAAGAACGAATAGTGAACATATCACAGCCTGATATGACAATGCAACCTTTAATTGTTATCTCTCAGATACTTACCTCCTTTGCTGTTATCGCTCCCGGTCGCGGGAACGGGGTTTGCGTGTGTCTTTGCGCGCGGCCGTGAACTCGGCGCGGGTCATGGCCGCGCCGTCGGAATGGGTGCGCAGCTCCTGGAACCAGCTCTCCTCCTGCAGCTTGCGGTTGGGCAGAGCAAAGCTCGGATGCGGGTCCGGCAGGACGTGCCGCGGTGTGCGGTATGTTGGCCTGCCTGCACTGTCCGCTTGGGCGCTCTCCGGGCGGTGTTGGCTAGGAAAGGTCTGGCCAGGCAACTCGCGCCGGGCGGCATCAAAGGCCTCCCGCGCGAGACCAGCATCCCGGTAGAACAACCCCATATTGCCGGGCAGTTCGCCGCGCATGCGGTAGGCATAAGAGATCGACATGAAGGTGGGACCGCGAGAAATGAATAGCTACAGGCGGCGCGCCGGGTCATATCTATTGACGGTATCATTCGAAAGAGTTGAACCGTGACCGCTCAGCTTCTCTTGTCTCAGATTTTGGCCGCAGGTGCTTTCGGTCTTGGGATCTGGGCGATCAATACCGTTCCGCGCGGACTTATGCTGAGAAGATGGTGTTATTCCGCAGCGCTCAACGCTGTGCACTTGTTGCTTCTGGCCGAACCCATCGGTGCGGGCGCCGCATTGATCACAGCGGCGCGTTTTTTGATGGCGTCCCTTTTGACAAAATATTCGATGTGGAGCGTCATTGGGCCAGCGGCATTTATTGTCCTTGGTCTGCTTTACGCATCCCTGACCCAGACGATGGAAAGCTCAATTCTCGCACAGATGGCCTTTGTAACCGGCACCGTTGGCAGCTTTTTTCAGAGTATTTTGATAGTGCGCGGATTCATGATCATCACAACCACGCTCTGGCTCTCGTACAACCTACTCATCCCAAGTCCGGTTGCGATACTCTCAGAGAGCTGTTTTTTGATTTATCACCTGATCAAGCTTCGGCAGATCTACCGGGAACGAACTAACGAGTTCAACCAGTCTTAAGTGTAGACCTACGCCCGGACAAAGATGCCTTTGGGCGACTTGGCAACTATTTCAAACTCATTCGTGAAGCGGGGTCTGTCACGCTGAGATCACTGAAATCGAAGCGATCATCCAGATTGGAGGTTGATGCCTGAGGGGCCTTAAAGGCCGGGTCCGAAGCTGGCAGGCGCGCACGCACCGCATCCGGCACATTGCTGGTCATCAGATTATCGAGGTCGTCAAAGTCGTCCGCGCTCAGTCCGCCTTGATCGATCAAGGTTTGCGCCTGATCAAGTTTGTCTTGATAAGCCAGTAGTTCCTGACGCTCTTGTCTCAAAGCATCGTTTGCATCATTGGCCGAAGTCCATGTTTCCCAGGATGGATGATGGTCTGGTATCTGATCCGGGTCAATTTCAGACAAGGAGAGCGCGTTCCCGTGTTGATCAAAGACACGCTGTCCATCCTCGGTTTCAAAAACCTTTCGTCCGTCCGGCAATTCATATGCAGTCGCCAGCAAGTGGTCCAAACGTTCTTGCATCTCGTCAAGGCGTTCCTGATTATCAAGAAGTGCTTCAATCGTGGCGTTCTGATGGTAACCGACCCGCTCATTCAGTTCCTGGAGCCGCGCGGCGTATCTCGTGTCACCCGTCACCAGAAGGGCTGTGAGCAGATTTGAGCTTTCCGCCTGCTCGTCCTTGGTCAGTTCCGCACGCTCCACGATGCGTTTGTCCTGACGGCGAAACCCCTCTTGCCGCAGCTCATGCGCCTCACCGGACTGCATATGATCTTTGTGTTCCAGAGCTGTCTCAAAATCCGACATCATGCACCGCACCTCCTTTGAACAAGCGCTGCAATGATCGCACCAGGCGTCCGGTCCTGAAACTTGGCGAAGGCGGCAAGAATGTTGTCATACAACCAGTGGTAAATGCACGCCATGCCGTCGGTGGTATTTCCGTCCGCGCGGAAACGCGCATATCCCAAGCCTTCTATGATCCCGGAAATGAATGGAAACCTGTCACTGGGTTCGATATCGAAAAGAACGGCTCCGGCGTTAAGATCTTTGGCCTGCGCAGGCATTGCCGTCCCGCACGTGACCGCGATCAGCATGGCCCCCAAAGCCTTCTTCAAACCAACCACCGAAAACCACATAAACGACGGTTTTTGCTCGATAAATTTGTATCGCAGTAGAGATTAAGGTATGATGGAAATATAGCTGGAAAACCTGAGATTTTCGCCGCATGGGGCGGCAAGACAGTTGGAATCCGGCAAACGCACAGAAAGGGTCCTTATGGTTGCACCGGTATGCTGAGATGCAGGCCCAGCTCAACGCTCGACAAAGAACATGAAGAAGCTCGGATACTTACGCGTCTCAACGCATGAACAACGCCCGGATCGCCAGATCGATGGTATGCGCGGGCTCTGTGACGAGTTGTTCATTGAGCATGCTTCTGGGGCGACGATGAAACGCCCGGTCTTCGATCAGGTGCTGAAGACACTTCAGGAAGGCGATACTCTCTTCGTCTGGGACCTCGACCGCGCCTTCCGCTCGACTCTTGATGCAATCCAGACCGCCGACGCTCTTCAGCAACGCGGCGTTGCACTCAACATCGTCAATCTGCAGCTCGACACCCGCACGCCTGCGGGACGGCTCGTCTACACCGTCCTGAGCGCTTGCGCGGAGTTTGAGAGACGGCTGATTTCGCAAAGAACCAAAGAAGGACTGGCGGCAGCGAAGCGGAGGGGAAAGCGTTTGGGAAGACCGCCGAGGCTGAGTTGCGATCAATTGAACTCTGCTCGCCTCCTCATCGAAAGTGGCAGCGCCGTGAAGGATGTTGCAAAGGACGTTGGAATACATCCATGGTCACTCTCACGCGCCATTCACCGTGACCTCAAGATTCTCAAGTGACCCGGAAAAAAAGGCACGCGACCTACTGCATATCTCGATGTGAATACCCACTTCTGGTTGCTAGGCATGCGTACATCAAAATAGCTTCTTAACCTGTGCCGATGGTCCCCTGCGTCTCTGGGTGACCCAACCAGCACTAACCGTTTGACCACTCTTGGACATATTAGTCGCCGCATCACTTATACGATCCTGAATCCCGAGAATTCTTGTGCGTGCCTCAAAGCGGGCAAGTCGATGCACATCCGTCGGGCTTTTGAGTGCTCCTGGCACGCGAACTGGCTTTGCGATTCCCGGGGGCGTGAAAGTGTATTGCTCAAGCGAGCGAATTTCCTTTGCCGTGTAAGTCGTCCCTTCATGCTTTTGCAGCGCAAAGTTCGTGTAAGTACGTTCCATTGATTGCGCCTTCGATTTTAGTCGGTCCGCTTTAAGATCAATGTCACCTGTGCGGATGATCAGCCCCACCTGAGTGGTCCAATTTGATTGTTAGTGCATGATTGGCGTTTGGTCCATCTGGACGATGGTTTC
>NZ_CANMDB010000038.1 GCF_947496515.1 uncultured Roseobacter sp.
GAACGTCCATGTCAGCCTCCAGCGATCAAAGAGTCTCCCGCAACTTACCCGAACACCCCCAGCCTTTGCCCACTCCCCACTAACGGTTCAGAGAGGCGTCCGCGTAGGATGCCCTTGGACCGCACAGCCAAACTGCGCATCGCAACGAATGCATTCGAGTTTTCCTTTATAGTATCGACTTGGTGTTTCATGACTGATCCTGCGATCCGCCATGCCCTCCAGAACGTCAAATCGACGTTGACAAGGCACTATATCATGTACTTTCTTCGTCGGCTTGGAAATCCACAACGCCCCCTTGGTTTATGGGTGCCGCAAGATGCTCCAAATTCCACTCTCAAAGGAGTTCATCTGAAATTATATGTTCTCGATCATAAATGTCCGATGGAGAAAACAACGTGCAAGCAGATGATGACACCACAGCTGGCCAACAGTCGGGTCTCGATCCTGCACGTTCTCGTCGTGGCATTGTCAATGGCCTTGACCTTCAGTGCCTGGCACTTCTCAAAAAAGCAGGCTGAAAGCCGGATCGAACAGAGATTTGAGAGTTCCCGAGACCACATCGTTGGCCTACTCCGCGACAGGATGCGGAAGTACGAAGATGCTCTCTGGGCCGGTGTCGCCGCCATGGAATCTCACGACGGCGACATGACGCGCGCGCAGTGGCGAACCTTTGCGACACATCTGCGTATCGATGAGAAGTATCCTGGCATCAATGGAATCGGTGTGATCCACTTTCTTTCTGATCAATCGCTCAACACATACCTCGACCAGCGTCGCTCCGAACAGCCGGATTTCAATATCTTCCCGCCGCACGAACATCCGACGTACATGCCAATTTCGTTTATTGAGCCAGAGGAGATCAACGTGGCTGCGGTGGGTCTGGATGTGGCACATGAACTGAACAGACGAACGGCAGCCCTCGCAAGCCGCGACACGGGGGATGCCCAGATCACCGGACCTATTGTGCTTGTGCAAGACGCGGGTGCCACGCCAGGCTTCCTGTTCTACGCACCCTTCTACAGAGGCGGCGTGCCCACCGAACTGGAAGACCGACAGAGCAGGATCGATGGCGTCGTCTACGCACCATTTGTGGTCCGCAAACTGTTGGACGGTCTGCTGGCAAAAGACTTGCGCTACACCAGCATCCGCATCAGCGACGCTGGCGAGACAATCTATGACGAACATTCGTCCGCCGAAGAGCTTCACGATCCGGCCCCGATGTTTTCCGAAGAGGTAAAACTCGAGTTTTACGGACGCTCATGGAGCCTGGACATCCGGTCAAACCTCGCGTTTCGAGAGAACAACAGCTACGTGCAACCAACCGTGATCCTGGTCGGTGGCATTGTCATCGAAGTTCTTATTCTCTCGCTTCTGATCTTGATGGCGCGCGCAAACCGCAATGCCGTCGCCTACGCTGACAAGGTGACAAAGGATTTGCGGATTGAGCAGCAGAAACTGATCAGAAGCAACGAAGAGCTGGAGCGGTACGCATATGCCGCATCTCATGATCTGAAGACGCCCATACGCGGCATCGGCGGACTTACGGAGATGTTGAAAGAGGATCTAGAAGACTATCTTTCCGCACCGGATGCAAACCCCGAAATCGCAATGAGCCTGGACCTGATCCTGGACCGCGTGCAGCGGATGAATGACTTGACAAACGGCATCATTGAATTTTCGAGGGTCGGCGCGCGAACGGAGGATGGCGGCCCCCTCGACCTGAGCGAGTTGACAACGTCTCTGAGGTCCGATTTCGGACTGTCACCACATCAGATTGAGCTCAACAGTTCCGTGAGACAGGTCAACGTCGATCCGATCGGGTTGCGGCGGGTACTTGAAAACCTTGTTGGAAATGCCGTGAGGTACCACGATGCTGTGGACAGTCTCAAAGTTTCGATCACCTGCGAAGAAACAATGGATGGGCTGGCGTTTTCGGTGGCCGACAACGGTCCGGGCATTGATCAAAAGTACCAAGAACGCATTTTCGAGATGTTTCAGACCCTTCGAACGGGAGACGCCCCCGAGAGTACCGGCATCGGGCTCGCCGTCGTCAAAAAGGCCGTTGAGGTACACGGCGGTGAGGTGACGCTGATCTCGAATACCGGTGAAGGGGCGAAGTTCTCATTCCAGTGGCCCCAGGGTTCAAAATCCGATGTGGCCCAGGGTGATTGGATGGCGGCGTGAGGGGCAAAGAATGAACATACTATTAGTGGAAGACAACGATGTGGATGTGTTGTTGTTTCAGCGCGCCCTGCGCAATGCCGGAACCAACAGTTCGGTCGTTCGCGCAAAGGATGGCGTTGAAGCACTGGAAATCCTCAACGAGCAAAGCGCGAACGGGCGGGTTCAGGACCCATACGTGATCCTTCTTGATATCAACATGCCCCGTATGAACGGCCATGAGTTTCTGAAGGAACTGCGGGCAAGTGAGCATCTGGCATCGTCGAGGGTTGTCGTTGTGACAACATCTGACGATCCGACAGACATCGAGCTGGCTTACGGCAACTACGCGAGTGGCTATGTTGTCAAGCCTGGAGGCTCCGCTGAAATGACAGAGGTCATCAAGTCTTTGCAAGACTATTGGGACATCTGTGAACATCCTGTCCGACAGGTCGCTTCGCAGGGTTGATGAGTGCGCTGCAACGACTTGAGGTAAGAAAAAGGGGTCGTGGCTATTGACCGAGATCTTTTGAAGTCGTTTGGCCGTGTGATGCTGATCGAGGATGACCTTGTTGACCGCATGACATGCCAGCGTCTGCTGAGAAGGCTGGATCTAACCCATGAACTGCTATGCTTTGCAGATGCTGAGGCTGCACTTCGGAGCATGGAGACAGACGAGCGGTTTGAGGCAGACGTCAATTTTTCTTGACATCAACATGCCGCGCATGAATTGGCTGAAATGCCTTTATGAGATACATAAATCCGAAAAGGTTCAATTTTCCGAAGTAACGATGGTCGTGGTATTAACGAATTTGACCGCTGAACTACAGATTAAGTCCAAAGAATTACCATGTGTCAGAGCATTCAACCACAAACTAATGACGGCTGATGAACTGGCGACGCTATTGAACGGCCGGTCTATTGATCGTTGATCTTACTTACTCAAAGTTGATAGTGCTAGCGTAGAGCTTGACGCTTGATTTTAGTGGACTCTTATTTCTTGTCGATACGAGCTCCTGGTTCGACAAGCGAGAGGTCATGGCGAAGTCATATTTCATCGAAGAACTCATGTCGGACTGGGCCGAAGAGCAGTCTGCGATGATCTGTTCCCGTCTGCTCAGCCAAATTCCCCCCACATATGCTACGTCGCAAAGTTTTCTTGTGGTCATGAATAGGCCATTTCGGCTGCCGTTTACGTCGCAAGGCTAGCGCAAATCTCAAACAGCCGGGCTTTGCCCAGTTGCCCCCGACCTGACCATAGGCGCCAGCTCAATTCTCTCCAAGGTTGCCTGTGCTGTTCAGAGTGAATTGAAGGCCATCATCGGCCGCGTTCGTTGTTTCACACCCCGGTGAGCCTGCTCTATGACATTGTTGAGAGATTTTTGATCAATAGACTCCGATCCAGTGCGGTGAACCCACTTCAAGCAGGGTCATGCTCATGCCACCTAGGGCCGGCGAGTATGATCAGCCCCACCTGAGTGGTCCAATTTGATTGTTAGTGCATGATTGGCGTTTGGTCCATCTGGACGATGGTTTC
>NZ_CANMDB010000039.1 GCF_947496515.1 uncultured Roseobacter sp.
GAACGTCCATGTCAGCCTCCAGCGATCAAAGAGTCTCCCGCAACTTACCCGAACACCCCCAGCCTTTGCCCACTCCCAAGTCACAGGTGTATCGCTCAAAGTACCTTAACAATATCGTCGAGCAGGATCATCGGGGCGTCAAAAGACGGACGCGTCCGATGATGGGGTTCAAGTCGTTCGGATCGGCAGGCGCCAATTTGGACGGGATAGAGACGGCACATATGATCAGGAAAGGGCAGCTCGGCAACGGATGCCCGTTCGCGATCTACGCCAGCTTCGCAGCCTGAGTCCTATCTCTCGACGGCCCTTCGCGGCACAAAGCAAAGTTCGCGACAGAATCCGTTCATTCTACCTATTGGGCAATATCCAAGGGTCATCAAACGAAATTCTTCGAGTTTCAATCATCGGGTACTCACTTTCCATGTACTTTAAAAAATTCTCTAGCTTGGCTAATCGGGTTACTCGAACGCCTTCATCGATTGATTTGAATAGGTTGTCATAATGTATTGGGATTACAAACCTCGGCTTTACGATAGAAAGCACTTCTCCCAAATACCTTTTGTTTCGCCCCGCTAAAGCGAGCATCAAAACATCGACATCTCCGTCGATGTGTTTCAAGAACTCTGGAACAATACCGGCGGTCCCAATATGCAGCACGTTCCCAAATTTGTGTTCAACGTAGAATGTAAAAACGTAGCCACGCCCATAGTCACGAATAGCAGCAGGAAATTCAAAGTGATCAGGAACTTTCTTCTTTAGAGGGTCAAAACAGACAGAAGCAAGACAAGCTGGTGGCCTTGCGTGTTTGCTTTTCAGTGCTGTCACCGTAAACCCACCGTTTATTCTAAAATTTTGAAGAACCAGACGGGGATCAAATTCTTTCACTTCCGTATAATCATGTGCCTTCACTATCCTGGACGTGTCAGCAGATCTAAATACTGGAACTTGTAAGCATTTCGCAAAATCAGCAACGTCCAAACTGTGATCGTAGTGGGAGTGTCCAACGAAAATTACCTGAGCACGGGAGATTTCGGGTCGGCGCAATCTGCGATAGATTGCGTTATAGTTGATCTTTGCGATCTTGCCGGTCGCGATCCCAAAAAGAGTGTTCTCCTCTCGGGAAACAAAAGGGTCGATTAGCACCGAGTGTTCGCCATCATCAATTACGACCGACGCGGCGCCGAACCAAGATACCCTTAAGCCTTCAAGTCGCTGGCTTGGATAATCCAATCGCATGCAAGATGGTTGAACCTCATCCGATTCAGACGTCATTGCTGGCACTAGCATTCCCAATAGTACAACCAAAAAAATATTTCGATTAGCCATGATAACTTGCTCCTTCTCAGTCCAAAAAACCTCAAACAATTCAGGCTGCTTTGTCATCATTAAAAGCAAGAGACCATTTCGTTGTCCGATTCGCACCCGGGGATGCATCGAACAAATTCTTTTAAGTAAACAGATTGCGAGACGCCTCTACGAAGCCACAATGTTCCGGCCGAGAAGCTCTTGCGGCTGAACACAACTCGCTCAGTTACCGACCGAAGCATTCAATGGAGCGCCAAACTAATTGCCCGACTTCGGGATTGCGGATGTCGCTATGAGTTTTGATAATTGATGATGCGTCAACATACAGAATTTTGTTTCGGTTGCATGTGGTGCTAGAAGCTCTGAGTTCTTCCCAGTTTAAAGGCACAACCCTATCACCCAACTCGTCGTCGACCATTACTTCTTTTCCCGGTTTTCCTCCAACGTGGACAGCTCCCGTAACAAAACGCGCGACTGGGTTAGCGTGGTCTTCCCTACTCCATGTCAATACCATAGATCCCCCAGGAGCATCTAGGTTTTGGTAGGGCCCACTTTCGGCTGACCTTACCCAGTCAACCAACGGCGACAAGGAAAAATCTGATCGGAACCGATTTGCGCTGAATGCTCCTTGCAGCCCAATGACCAATGGCCCAACATTTTTTCGTGGAACAGCATCTTTCAAATGCGAGCTTGAAAAGTAGGCACGGGTCAACATGCGTGCGCCCATTGAGTGACCTGCCAAGATACTGGTCAACCGTGTTTCTGCCTCGATCCTCGGCAACATCGCGTTGACCACATAATTTAACAGACCATAACCGATCTCATCTGCGTCGTCGGCTTTTGTTGGATAGCTCGCTATGTGTAGTGTACGGTTTGCGAGATCAAGAACGGATTGCCCGCCCCACACTGACGGCCACGTAACACCCACCACGATGGGGTTGAAGTTTGAGCCGCTGGATGCGGCCGCGCGTTTCGTATGCTCTATGATCGCATTGTAGCGTTCGATCGACTCAAGCTGATCGTTGTTCCAACCCATTGCTGCCACGAAAATGTGTGTATAGGGCTTCTTGGATTTCGAAGCAGATTGAATGTCTTTCAGTAAGGCTTCTTCCATGGCTTGGAGTGCTTGCCATCCCTCTTGGTACGCACATCGCTGATGACAGTCACCTAGTAATTTCTTTGCTT
The DNA here is from genome assembly GCF_947496515.1 of uncultured Roseobacter sp. Taxonomy (GTDB): domain Bacteria; phylum Pseudomonadota; class Alphaproteobacteria; order Rhodobacterales; family Rhodobacteraceae; genus Roseobacter. The sequence continues at coordinate 2,491 of NZ_CANMDB010000039.1, forward strand.
TACCGAACGCTGTTTTTGAATAAGCTGAGTAAAACAATCCAGGTTTTAATTGCTGGTCCCCTTGGGCTCTGCCGTACCTCAATATGTGCGAAACGAACATAGCCTTAGGATCGCCCAATGTTCGTTCAAATACTTTTTGTTGCCTAGTGAGGTCTTCGTCTGAGATATTGGCGGAATTAGTCGTTGAATTCGTCAGGTGCACCTCATCAAAACTTGTGTTCAGCCCAATCAATTCCCTAGGACTTTTTTCAATTCCGACCAAATACCCTGGATGCAACATGTGGCGCGAAAATGGTAAGTTCAGAACCTCATGATAACGGCTAAGGACGCCGTCTGTCTGCAAGCCTTCTACTTCTTTTTCCGGGACGTGCTGATTGATTTTTGTGCACTGAGCTAAGAGGAAAATGACGACAAACAGGATCATCAAATGACTGCGCGATGCCAAATTACTTTCCTGAATTGTCGACATAATGCCATTTCCGAAATGCTGCGTGTGATTAAATACTCGGTATGATAGTGTAAGCTGGATTGTTTCGTCACGCTTATTCTGATCAGCTGGGACTGTTGCATTAACTCTTCTGGTGGGCCAGATTTTGGCTTTGAGGTTGGGGATGCCGCGCAAGTCACCTTTCAAACATCATCGCTTTCCGCGTGAGATCATTCTCTGTGCCGTCCGGTGGTATCTGCGATACCCGCTGTCTTATCAGGATGTCGTCGATCTTCTGGCAGAGCGCGACGTGACGGTTGATCGCTCTACGGTGTATCGCTGGGTCCAGAAGTTCGGCCCAGAACTGACCAAGCGCACCGAGAAGCATCTGCGCCGGGCGAGTGTCGACTGGCATGTCGATGAAACCTATATCCGCGTGGGTGGCACCCTCTCATCGCTGCAAGCAGCGACTGCCGGGCATTGAGTGGCGCTACCTCTGGCGCGCCATTGATGGCAACGGCCCCCCTCCCGGGACATTGCTTCGCAATGCCCTGCCGGGCAGTGGATGGTGGATTTCAGGCTCACAGCCCGACGCGATGCGAAGGCGGCCAAAGCCTTTCTCAACAAGCCGATCGAGCTGTCACTTGGCACTTAATTGGGTTCTTCCTCAAAGTGTGTGATTGAACGGTAGCATTCTCGCTCGCATAAGTTCTGGTCCAGCGCGGCCGTACATGGCTCGTTTCAGCGTTTTGAGGCGGTTG
>NZ_CANMDB010000040.1 GCF_947496515.1 uncultured Roseobacter sp.
TGTCGTTGTGCCCTAATTGAGAATAACTAGCCGTTTCAGGCCGATTCAGACCATTTCTGTACCCTTATTTAGGATTTATCCACAGGTGTCGGGTGCGCTTGACCGATGGTTTGAGCCTGCCAGATTTCTTGCGCGCGGAGTAGGAGGGCATATCGGTCAGCATCCGAACCAAGTTCTTGGATTGCGCTTCGTGCCGCCGTAACCGCTCTGTTGGAAGGCGCCAGTTTCGCCGTGTTCGGACATTGATCCGTGGCTTTGCGGTTTGTCGTTTTTACTTCCGGATATCGATATTCATGAAGTCGCGCCCATTTCTGGACCTTCTCTATGGCCTCACTCTGTCGCGGCAAAGCACGCAACGAACTCTGCGCTACCCGGTTGTTTTGTCCTACGCGATGGGCGACACGCAGGAAAGAGCGCCTTGATCCGAGTTCGATCGCAGCGAGCGCAATTGTTCTTTGGTCTTGGTCCTCCGAGATCAGTGCATCTACCTCCGCCAATCCCCACAATTGCAGAAGGTCCAAAGCTTGTCTGAACTGATGCAGCATCTTTTTGTTTCTAGTGACAACAGCTGACGCCAAGCATTTTGCACCTTGAACCACACGCGCCCTCATGCGCCTTGAAACAACACCATGCGAACAAGTCGATACCAGATCCCAACCGCAGCGCTCACATCTTGTCGACCATGCAAAGCGCCAGTGACGCAATACCAGTTCCGGCGTCTGTGCTCGGCAGTGTTTGCAGGTCTGGAACTCACGTGTCCCCAGACACTGCAATGAATGTGCGCTCACAGTCGGTAGCGTCATCGCTGCAATCTCGGTTCGGTGTCTTCCAACGGCCGCGCACAATCGGTCCGGACAAACGTGCTCAAGGTCGCTCTCACGGTCGAGTGCCCTGCCCTGTTGCAAGCCAAGGTAACCGTACAGTTCGTCAGTCGAACAATGGTTCGCCTGTGCCAGCCGGCTAAGCCAACTCGAGAGCAGTTCATCGCACAGGGGCAACGGTCGGCGGGGTAGAGGCTTGACGGTCACCCGGTCTCTACGACCGTCTCTCGCGGAACCGTCCACGCATGTTTGTTCCAGGTCGGCCGCCATGCTGTGACGGCCTCGTCTGTGATCCTCTCTTCCCCCGATTTAATCGCGTCGATAGCCAGGGATTTGATCATGATAAAGATGCGAGACGTGATCCCACCGGTCACCTTCAGGATCGTTCTGAGCGAAGCAACTGTCAGACTTGAGCGCTTCTCCAGCACCATGGCCGCGATCAGTGTTTGGATCAGGCGTGAGAACTCAACATCGTCTTCCCAAAGCGGTAAAAAATGTTCATCCAGCCGGCGCGCAAGCTGGTCATCGCCACGGACAGCGTCGAGCGCTTCATTAACGCCAAAGACAACGAGCGATACGCTAAGCTCATTTGCGAGGAACCTCAGCATGTTGAGGAACCGACGTTGTTCTCTGTAACTGCCGGCAAGCAGATTGTGCACCTCGTCAATCATGAGCATTTTCAGGTCCATGTCTCTGAGATGGTTCAGCGCCCGAACCTCCAGTTCCGAGACTGTGCGACGCCCCCACATGGGCGCGCCAATCGTAGATAGTAAGTGTTGGTAGAACCTTCTCTCATCCGGTGCGGGTGGCGCCTGAAGCAGCAATACTGGTGTCTTAGTAATCCCGAGATCACGCTTGTATTGAGTGGGATACTTGCTCGCCATACGTTTGGCGATCATCGTCTTCCCGATGCCGGAGCTCCCATAGACCATCAGACCTGGCATGCGACTTTGTCGCGGCGTTTCCATCAATGATGTCAGTCGATTGAGGACAATCGTCGCGCGATCAAAAGCGATCCAATGGTCGCTGCGAATGCGATCAATTCTTTCGTTTTGGGTCATCAAACTCATCAATGGGATAGGTTGGAAGATCAGGGTTGCCGGTATCAATCGCGAACATTTCACGAGAAGGGTCGCGCTGCTTTTGGGCCTTTGGCAGGCGCGCATCCCGTTCTTTACCCAGCCTTACTGCCTTGGTTTTCTGACGCGCTGCCTCGGTCAGACGCCTTTGCGCGTCCACCATATCAAACAGCGCCTTTTCATGAATCCGCCCACCGTGCTTTTCTTTCCATTCTTTTCGGGCGCGGCGACTTTCCCAAAGAGAGATTTCAGGATGACTGAGATTTCGGTAGCGCGCTTCGATCATGCGACCATCGTCTACCTGCACCCAAATCTTCGATAGGTTCCGCGGATCAAATCTGACTTGCACCTTCTCTTTGCCCCGCCCGATTAAGGACGCGAACGCATCATTCCAGTAGCGCACTTCAAAAAGCGTGATCCCCGTGCGGCCAAGCTTGCGCCATTCAAATGGCATGAAGCTCGATCGAAACGCGTCCACATCGACAACCTGCCGCCCTGCTGTATCGCCACCCAACTCGCTCCAGGCAGCAAGAGGTGTCCGGCCAAGGGCCCGGTGCGGGGTGTTATGATACCGACAGATTTCAAGATGAAGCCAGTCTTCAAACTCAGCCAGCGTCAAAGACGCGTTTTGTTCGCTGTCATAGTTACCCTTGTCTTTGGGCGACGAGTGGGTCGTTCCCGGCAAAACGTGAACTGAACCCATAGTTGTACCAATCAAGCGCTCAATGTGACCTCCATAATGCTTGCCGCCTTTGGGACGATAGGAAACATCAATGCCCCAATCCTCGCACGCGGACTTGAACGCTCTGCTGCGGAACTCTTGGGCATTGTCCACATGAACAGCCTTCGGAATACCAGCCGTAGGCCAGGTAAGCTCTTCAAGAGTGCCGGGCACATGCACTGTCTTTCGGCGCACGCAATGATCTAGACAAAGCGCAACCGACAGAACGGACGGCGCATCGAAGCTCACGTATACGCCCAACAGCACACGTGTGGTGACATCGATCGCCACTGTCAGGTTCGGTCTTGCAAGAGGCTGTCGGTCAATGTGATCGACCAAAAATACATCGGCCTGAGTATGATCGATTTGGACAACGTCAAGTGGGTCGGGAACGTCGAGTTTGCCAGGACGGGCTGCGAAAAACTGTCCAGCTTCGTCCGCACCATGTCGCTTTGAGATGACCTTCCGCTGGTCCATCGCATCAAGCCGCCGCTTAACTGTTCGACGGGTTGGCGGCTGGAAGCCCTTTGCATCACACTCTGAGCGTATCTCGCGCCAAATGCGCAAAAAACTTGGACGTTCTCGAACCAGATAGTAGCGGCTAAGGGTGGTGCTGATGATGCGCTCCACATCCGGAGCAAGACGCCCTTTTCCGAGCTTGGGTCCACGACGACCCGGCTGTAACGCAACGGATCGCGCATCGTTCTCCTTAAGACGTCGATAGAGCTTCCAAGTGTAGCTTTTGGCAAGCCCCAACTCCCATGCCGCATTACCAATAGCACTGCTGATTGGGTCGCCCTTCTTTTCAAGCTCCAAAATTGGCCGCAGAACAGCAGCCCGATGTTTAGCTACACCTTCAGCCTTCACAGCGGCTTTCACCCCAAAATCGCCGATAGTTATCCACAGATCGTTCTGTATCCTAAATTTGGGTACAGTATCCTAATTAAAGGTACAAGATCTTAAATAGGGGCACAGATGTCTATTGAAAAATAACAAGAAAACTACACTAGATTCTCCTCAACTAAGGCACAACGACAT
>NZ_CANMDB010000041.1 GCF_947496515.1 uncultured Roseobacter sp.
GATCGAAAAGCACTGCATCCGTCAGCATGTGCCAGTTGTCTCGCGCCGCGCGGATGAAAATTTGTCCACCAGCGCCGCAAGCGTAGAGGCGCGATCCAATCTGCCTGAGTTTGTTGACGTATGCGTAGAACTTGTTGCCGACCTTATCGGCTCCGGTTTCCGGGATAATCTCTGTATACTGCTCAGGCCGGGCGGCATGATGCACCTCGCCATCGGCGGAGAGATATACGTAAGAGCTGGGGCGGTCCGGGCCGCCGATCTCGTGCGCGAAAATAACACTCTGAATGCTCATCCGGAAATCATCGTAGAACCACTTGTCCCCGTTCGGCCCATGGCCTTCATGCTCGTATTGAAACAACCGCGCGTCGGGCATGAAGGGTTCTGAATCGTTACGAATTGCAGAGACGGTCAGGCTGACTTCGGATGCAGCAACGGCGCGGGTAAGGATGATCATTCTTTGGATGGCAAGCCACTGAACTCCCGCTCCAGCAGCTCCGGGGGGATATCTACCCAATCCCACGTAGTGCCGTCCCACCGGCAGACACCGTGTTTATAGTCAAAGTAGAACATGGTATCGCCGACTGTCTGAAGCGCCATTGGATTGGGCACGCCACCATTGATCGCCGGATCAAGGGGGGGCTTCATCGGCGACAGGATGTGCCCATCAAAGCGGTGCAGGGCGTAACCGCTTGCAATGATCATCTCATTCTGGAAGCGCGTGATGGCGTAGAGATCGTCGCGGTCGCCAGCGAAGGAGACATCCTCGAAACCGTCCAGTGGGTTGCCAGTGAAAATCGCGCCTTCGAGACCGACGAGCCACAGTTTATCGGCGCGCTCAGCGAAGCCATTGCGCAGGGCAACATCCCGCGGCATGGGCAGGCGCGCCCAAGTGCCATCCTGCCAGAGGTGCGTTTGTGCCTCGTCGGGGGGGGTAAGGGCGGCGATCTCATCCTCCAACCGGGCATATTCGTCGTAGTCTTGTCGAGCCAAGGCCTCATCAATGGCCGTCTCTATTTCCGGAGACCCATCTACTGTAGGATGCACGGCCATCCCAAAACACAAGAGCCCCCCGGACCCGGCCGAGACGCCCCCTCGCGACAGGAAACCAAGGGTGTCTGGCCCGGCAATCCCCTTCCTTCCCAGGAAGCGCCAGGTGTCATCCCCCTCTTGCAGGTACACCTGATCCCGGTCCCCGACCACGCAGAGTTGGCCCTGATGGACAAGGATCTGAAAAACAGCCCCCCGGTCGGCGGCATCCGGACTGTAGATGCCTGCGCCCGGGATCTTTTCGTGGGTCGTCCCGCCAACCCGAACCATGTAGACATCGCCCTCGTCCGACATCGCCGCGTAGAGCGGATCGCCGGTCTCATCAGACCCGAACCCGGTGATGCTGCGAATGAGGCGCGGCACTTCGGTCCGGCTCCACGGCTGGGGAAACCGGCCATCGTAGCTGAGAATGATCGAAAATGGATCGTCGATGTCCTCCTCGTCGAAGGAGATGCAAAACCGGTCCGGGGCCGAGGCCCAACCTGCGTTCAACCGGCGAAACTCATGGGGTTGCATAGATCACCTCAGTAGTAGCCACGGGCGAGAACGTCCCGCGGGCTTGGATTACCATAGTTGCTTGGCAACGTGGTCGTCGTACGGCCTGGTTGGTTGGCCAATGGCGCCATTTGTGCCCGTACGGCGGCAATTGCACGGGTCTTACAATGCGGCGGAATCGGCATCCTGTTAATCGATGTAACGACCCTACGTGTAACTTGCCGAATAGGCGCCGTCCCCCAGGCCGGCGAACTTCCAGAAAGATTACGGATTTCCTGGTTCAACTGTCCATGCACCCCGACGTGTTCGCCGCGCAACAGGCAGATGGTCATCCCTTGAGCGAGGCTCGGCGCATTCGGGATCCGGTTCTGACCCGCGATGCCCTCTGCTCTGTTGCCATAGCGCAGAACGAAATCCGGCATCAAATGGTGCGCTTCGCCCGGACACAATGGGCGGATGACAGAGTATGGACCGACCAGACAGTCATGTTGTCGGCGCAGTTGGGTGATGCGCGCGGTATCCGCAGCCGTTGCCTGTCCGGCTTGCCGATCTTGTTCGGCGCGTTTAGCGCGATGGCCTTCCAACTGATGATAGAAGTCCTCTTCAATCTCGCCGCGACGCGATGGATCCAGCTCAAATTGCCTCGAAGCTTCTTCATTCAACCATGTCTCATAGTCATCCTGTGGGACATGGTGTTCCCACGCAGGAATGGTTCCATCGGCTACCGCGTCCGGCCACAGTAAAGCCAACGGTAGAGACCGACGACCAAGCCAACGACCAAAGCGACCTAGTCTTTCAAGCCCATTCGGTTCTCGCGGGCGCTGTTCCCACTGCCAGTTTGGCGTACGGTCCGGAGATGGACGGATAACGTCGCCCGGCGGGCGTGGTGCTGCAGGAGGTCGCGGAGCGGCAGGTCCAGGGCTCGGTTGCGGCGCAGGCTGAGCCGCCTGAGCCGCCATGGTATACTGAGGCCCGCCACTCGCATCTGCAACTTCATACTCTGCCCCTTCGACGAAGACGGACCGCAGCGACCCCGGCAGCGGGTCGTCATCGACCGGGGCGGTATAGACCGCGGTATCGCGGACGAAAATTGCCTCGCCTGTCGTGTTGCGGTTGTTCATGTAGAAGCGGTCGAGGTGGCGGATGACGGGCGAGCCTTCGGCGAAGACCTGGTCGGCATGCCCGATGGATTCGCAGATGCCGCCGCAGGTGCCCGAGACCACGCCGCCGCCGCGCCCGGGCTCGTCGCCGTGTACGTCCGTGGTGTGCGAGCGCAGGACCATCGCGCGCTGCCCGGTGAAGCGCACCGAGGGCGTGTAGCCTTCGTCATGGCCGCAGAACTCAACCACCGGGTAGGGGATGGCGCGTTTCCTGGATTTGCACACATCCGGCGCCAGCGAGACGATCACCGCCTGATCCGTATCGCGCAACCCCTCGCGCGGGGTGGAGGTCGTCCAGGGGGCGGGCGCGCCCGGATCGCCGATATAGTCATCCGCTGGAATGCTCATGCCACATCTGCCCGAGACAGGCGCGCAGCATCACCAAATGTCACACGCTCCA
>NZ_CANMDB010000042.1 GCF_947496515.1 uncultured Roseobacter sp.
CTATAACCCCAGGACCCGGGGACCACTTTGATTTTGTTCGCATGGCCGCAAGGCATAGAGCCAAAGTAAGCAGACATCACACACTTTGAGGAAGAACCCATTTAGGTGCCAAGTGACACAGGGGGCCGGGCTGGCAATGCAGGTCCGGATTCTAGAGTGCACTGAGGAGACGATCCGGTTGGCCCGCGATTTAGCCCGCCGCGCCGAGGCGCTTTGCACCGTCGCCCCGAAACTGCGGGCGAAAGGATCGGATGCGGCGGTCGACTTGTTCTTGACCGAAGATGCAGTCGTGCGGGCGTCAATGCTTTCGCCGCGTATTCGCGGGACGTCGATTCCGATGTCCTCCCGTGTCGCGCGACGGTTCTGCGACCGGCTGGTCGAGTTGGGTGTCGCGCGGGAGCTGACCGGGCGACCGATGTTCCGGCTCTACGGGATCGCGCCATGACGGTCGCAACAAGAAAGCGGAAACCGGCGGACGAGGGCGGCACCGTCTTCGACCGGGAGCTTGATCAGTTGCCGCAGGAGCTGCGTTGGCGCGAATGGATGGGGCGGATCGAGGCGGTGCTGTTTGCTAGCGCCTCGCCGGTCGGCCGCGACGATCTCGCCCGCGTGGTAGGGCAGGGGGTCTCGGTTGAGATGCTGATCGAGGACATCCAGACCGAGCTGGCGGGTCGACCTTATGAATTGTCTCAGGTCTCGGGCGGCTGGACGTTCCGAACGAAGACCAAGTTCGCCGATGCCATCAAGGCGGCAGCCGATTTGGGCGAGCAGTCGCTGGCCTTCACCGAGATGGAGATGGGGGTGCTCTGCGCCATCGCCTACCACCAGCCGATCGACCGCGCCGGCCTTGCCAACATCTTCGGCAAGGAGGTCAGTCGCGATCTATTGTCCCGGCTGCGCTACAAGGATCTGATCGCCTCCGGACCGCGTGCTCCGCGCCCTGGAGCGCCGCATACCTTTGTGACGACCGAGACGTTTCTTGCAATATTCGATCTGCAGAGCTTGCGGGATTTACCCGAACTGGAGTTGTCGAACTCATGATGTCCGAAATATGCAGTATTCTTCGGACACGCAAAGCCGCCGGCTTTCAGTTGGTCGGGTGTTGATTTTCGATCAGTCGGATCGTTGCTTTCAAATGGTCGATAGTTGACTTTCAATTAGTCGGATGCCAACTTTCAATTGGTCGAAAGGAGTCGTGCGACGATGTACCCAAGATTTGCCAAGACTCGAGTGGAAGAGGCGCTGTCCGACACCCGCGTGGTACTCATCTCGGGGCCGCGTCAGTCTGGCAAAACGACGCTTGCAACTGAAATCGCGTCGGACAAGATACCCTTTCTGACATTGGACGATGCCAACGTTTTGCGGTCGGCGATTGATGATCCTGTCGGGTTCGTTCGCGGATTGGACCGCGCCGTGATCGATGAGATCCAACGTGCGCCCGACCTTCTGCTCGCCATTAAAAACCTAGTCGATGACGACAAGACACCGGGGAGGTTCCTCCTGACGGGTTCGGCCAACCTTATGACCATTCCAAAGGTAGCGGACTCCCTTGCCGGTCGCATGGAGATCGTTCGGTTACTGCCTCTCTCACAGGCAGAAATTCTGGCCACAAAATCAGAGTTCATCGATCGGGCCTTTGCGCGAGAGAAGCCGACGGCCGATCACATGATCGTCGGTGACCATCTAGTTGAAAACGTCCTTTCCGGCGGATATCCCGAAGCGCTCGGTCGCACGCGATGGTCGCGAAAGCAGGATTGGTATCATGGCTATCTTGACGCGATCGTGCGGCGCGACGTCCGAGACGTGGCTCAGATCGAACAGCTTGCCCTCATGCCGAAACTGATGTCGGTGCTTGCCGAGCACTCCGGACAGTTGGTCAACTACAGCGGCATCGGTGCTGGCCTCGACCTCAATCATGTCACCACACAGAAATACGTCAGTGTCTTCGAAAGCCTCTACCTTGTTCATACCCTGCAGCCCTGGTTCACAAACCGGCTGAAGCGACTGACCAAATCGCCCAAACTGCATTTTTTCGATGCAGGCCTCCTCGCGGCGATGCGGGATGTCTCACCGGACGTGGTTCGAAAAGACAAAACGAGCTTCGGTGCGATCTTGGAAACCTTCGTATTCAGCGAACTGCGCAAGATCGCCACCTGGAGCGAACAGCGGTGCACGTTCTCGCATTTCCGGGACAAGGACAAAAACGAAGTCGACATCGTGTTGGAGAACCGCCGCGGCGAGGTCGTCGGGATCGAAGTAAAATCATCTGCCACCGTCTCGGTGGGAGATTTTTCTGGCATGCGCAAACTTGCAGAAGCATGCGGGAAGAAGTTTGTCCAAGGCATGGTGCTCTACGATCACGACCAGGTCGTTCCATTTGGAGAAAACTTATTTGCCGCACCGCTTTCCTGCTTATGGAGTTCACCATGAGGATTGTCTGCGGAAGACGCATCGAAGATATGACCAAAAGGTATTTCAGCTTCAGTATTAGATGGTGGAACTTTCGCGCGCAAATCCTGCTAGTTGCGGCTAAAGGAGTGCTGGAATGACAATGTCGCAAGCGGACTTTTTAGCAAACGCGTTGAACTGCGGAAGCGCATTAATCGGAAACGCATCTCCGGGCCAGCAGCAAAGTATAAGAGACGATGCCTGGTCCGCATTCTGCCAAACTTTGTTGACGCCAGGTGAGATTAGGTCGCCAGAGCTAAAGAAATGGCGATTATATACTTGACAAACCCACGGGTATTTCCTATCTCTAATTCATAGAGTTAAAGGAAAATACCATGTCTG
>NZ_CANMDB010000043.1 GCF_947496515.1 uncultured Roseobacter sp.
AAACCATCGTCCAGATGGACCAAACGCCAATCATGCACTAACAATCAAATTGGACCACTCAGGTGGGGCTGATCACTAACGCCACATGGATTAGTCTCTTTTCCCGCCAAGTACTCTTTCAATCTGAGACAGTCCACGCGGTCCTGCATATGGATCTGGGCGAGAAAACACAGGATGCGTGATCGCTTCGTCAACCGAAATGAAGGTCCAGCCTTGCGCATCATACCATTCAAGCAGTGTGCCGAGGTGATCCGCATTTATCCTGTTGAGATGTACGAGAAGGACGTGATCAACGTCACCACCAAGTTCATCAATAGCTAGGGATTGGAAGAATGCTGTGCGGATCTGCATGTGAGCGACATAGTTTCGTGCGATGGTCGCTGCCGCCGCCTCATCACCGTCTTCTAGGGCTGCCAAATAGTCCGCATTGAACTGCCATTCATCGTTATCAATGGTGACGGGCACATTTTGATACCCCAACTCTTCCAATACTCTGGTCGCTGCTGTCTTCGCTGCTTCTGTCTCGCCTTCACGTAGGAATGGAAAACGATAGTATCGCGGCCCATCAATCCATTGCTGCAGTATTTCATCAGTCCAGCGCGTTTCATCATGAAACTCGTCACGCGTCAGCGTTCCATAGTCAGGGTGCGACCAGCTATGGTTTCCGATTGTGTGGCCAGCGTCTGCGAATGCTTGCAGTGCGGGAATGGATTGAGGGTTGATTTGTTGTCCGACCGCAAAGCCAGTGGCGACGATTCCATGCTCCTGAAGAGCCGCTATGATTTGAGTGGTGTATCGCAGGCCCTCCTCGGGACTCGTCTTGGAAGGCATTACATATGGAAGATCATCAATGGTAATCGCGACGCGTGAGGGAGTTGTCAAAACCGTTACGGCAGGCCCTGCTTGAACTTGTCCAGCACCATCTTCGTTACAAGCAGCAAGGGCAAAACCAGCCAATACCAAAGAGGACGTCGCAAAAAATGATCGAAAGAATTTGAGTCCCAACATCTCTACCACCTGCTCAAATTTGGTTGTTTTGAAACGACCATAGCGGCATGGATTATTGGTGACCAGCTCCAGACTTTGGCAAGCGGCCATTGGCGCGGGTGCAGCGCAAATGCACTTAGTCCGCACACTTCCAGTTCGCGGCCGGCTCGATTTTGCATCTGCAGCGAACGCTGGTCTGAAGGACCGCAACGCAGCATCCAGACAGTGGGTCGGATGTCTCCTGTGGACCGTCCCTGAAGCCACTCGCGACATGCCCGTTTGGACGCTGCGCTGCCTCCTACGGCTGCAGCGAGCCTAAACTCAACGTAGCTGCACGATCTACGAACGTCGGCTTCGCGGGCTGTGCGCTCTCACCTGTCTCCTTCTCTTGCTTTGAAGATCATCAGAAGCCCTCGGCCAGCGTGTCGGCCAGAGCTTTGGTTCTGGCGGGTTGCGCGCGTGAGGGGGGAAAGAGCATTTGCAAGTCCGTTCCGGGGGCCGCGAAGCCTTCCAATAGCGGTATTAGCCGACCCGCTTTGATGTCGTCTGCAACATCATACTGAGATTTCAAAGCGATCCCCAAGCCATCAAGGCACCATTGCCGAACCAGGTGCCCATCATTCGAAATGAGCGGGCCGTAGACCATCACGGAGGTCGCGGTGTCTCCCTCCCCAAAGTGCCATTGGCGATCCAGCATCTTGCCAAATCGCATCAGCAAACACTGATGGTCCTGCAAGTCGTCCGGGCTTGAAGGTGTCCCACGTCGTGCAATGTAGGCTGGTGCGGCGCATACGATCCGTGGCGCGGTTCCCAGTTTGCGGGTGCGCAGGGTTCCATCCGGCAAGGCGCCAAAGCGCAACGCGATATCGATGCCATCGCCGACGATATCGACATAGCCATCAGAGAGCAGCAGCTCGACGGATACGGCCGGATTTTGGGCGACAAAGGCATTGATGATGTTACTGACGCGGGTTCGGCCCAGATCACTTGGCGCACTGACCCGGATGGTGCCCGCCAGGGCATCGGACCCAAGCTTGATCTGTGCTGCGAGGCTGTCTGCCTCTTCCAACAACGGCTCCAACCCGTCTAGCAACGTTTGCCCGGCCTCCGTCAGGCTCAGGGACCGTGTGGTTCTGTTCAGCAAGACGGTGCCCATGTCGCGCTCAAGCGCCGCCAACCGTTCTGAAACCGTCGTGCTCGATAGGCCAAGGTCACGTGCCGCTGAGGCAAGACTGCCGAACTGGACGATACGTTTGAACAGGCGCAGGTGTTCCAGATTAATTATCCGTTAATTCCGGTTATTGATTTCTGCTTTGTCCGGTTTATCCAAGTACTATTGCCGCGTAAATATCTGTCGTCGCAACACAGGAGAATGACATGGCTAAACTGACCATCACCGGAAACGTCGTTGCCAAAGAAGACCAGATCGACTTCGTGAAGGCCGAACTGGAGAAGCTAATCACGCCGACACGCGCCGAAGACGGCTGCCTGCAATACGATCTGCATCAGGACAACGGCTGATCAGCCCCACCTGAGTGGTCCAATTTGATTGTTAGTGCATGATTGGCGTTTGGTCCATCTGGACGATGGTTTC
>NZ_CANMDB010000044.1 GCF_947496515.1 uncultured Roseobacter sp.
GGACAAGGACGAAACCGCTCTCGCGGTATTGGCGCTTGTGGCGGGTTATGCGCACTGAATTTGGCGCTGCGATTTTGTAGATGGGCACGGCTGTCAGACGATTGGGACCTTCTCAATCTGATGACAGGAGGTTCCGATGACGGACCAGTATGTGCCTGCGCTGCGCCAGCGCTTTCTCGAAGACATGCGGATCAAGGGGCTGCAGCCCAAGACGCAGACGATGTATCTGCGAGGAATGCGGGAGTTCACGCGGTTTCTCGGTCACGCGCCGGACACAGCGACGCCGGAAGAGCTCAGGGCGTTCCAACTCGACATGAAGGAGCGGCGTGTTGGGGCGCCCACGTTCAATAATCGTCTGACGGTGCTGAGCTTCTTTTTTGCAACGACGTGCCCACGCCCGGAGATGAAGCGGCACATGCGCTACCAGCGTGCCGCAAAGAAGATCCCGGTCGTTCTCAGTGCCGAGGAAGTGACGCGCATTCTTGAGGCTGCACCCGGGCCCGGGCTGAGATACCGGGCTGCCTTCAGCGTGGCCTATGGCGGCGGGCTACGGGCAAGCGAGGTCACGCATCTGAAGATCGGCGATATCGACAGCGACCGGATGCTGATCCGGATCGACCAGGGCAAGGGGCGCAAGGATCGCCATGTGATGCTGTCGCCGGCCCTTCTGGAATTGCTGCGCGATTACTATCGCGAGGCGCGGCCCGCTGGCTGGCTGTTTCCGGGCCGCAACCGGGTCGACCCGATCTCGACGCGGCAGTTCAACCGGGCCTTTGGCGTCGCCTGCGACTTCGCCGAGATCAGGAAGAATGTGTCGCCTCATACCCTGCGGCACAGCTTTGCTACGCACCTGCTGGAGGGCGGGACGGACATCCGGGTCATTCAGGTGCTGCTCGGGCACGCCAAGCTGGAGACCACGACGATTTACACCAAGGTGGCGACCAAGACGATCCGGGATGTGACCAGCCCGCTCGACCTGCTGGTGCAACGCGAGGCTGGGTCCGGCTGACCGCAGTCCAGTGTCCCGCCCCAGACTGGAGGTCGCGGATATCTTCCGCGCCTATGGGCCAGCCTATCGCCGCGCGCAAGCCGGGCATCTGAACCTGCCGCAGCTGAAGGTGATGTCCGCGATCGAGACCTGCCGCACCGCCGCCCTGGGTGGGCACGTGTCGGCTTGCACCAAGTGCGATCATCAGCGCATCGCCTACAACTCCTGTCGCAACCGGCATTGCCCGAAGTGTCAGGGGGCCGCATCGCGGGACTGGATGCAGGCGCGCATGGAAGACTTGCTGCCGGTGGAGTACTTCCACGTGGTCTTCACCCTACCTGCGCCAGTCACCGACATCGCGTACCAGAACAAGGCGGCGGTCTATGGTCTGCTGTTCAAGGCCTCGGCCCAGACATTGCTGACCATCGCCGCCGACCCCAAACATCTGGGTGCGCGCATCGGCATGACATCGGTGCTCCACACATGGGGTTCGGCGATGACGCACCACCCCCATGTACACGTGATCTTGCCAGGCGGAGGACTGTCTCCGGATGGACGGAGATGGGTCGCCTGCCGACCGGGGTTCTTCCTGCCCGTCAAGGTCTTGTCGCGGTTGTTCCGCCGACTGTTCCTCGAAGGGTTGGGTAAGTTGCACGAGGCAGGCAAGCTGGCCTTCTTCGGCGATCTGTCGGA
Organism: uncultured Roseobacter sp.; assembly: GCF_947496515.1. Taxonomy (GTDB): domain Bacteria; phylum Pseudomonadota; class Alphaproteobacteria; order Rhodobacterales; family Rhodobacteraceae; genus Roseobacter. The sequence continues at coordinate 1,682 of NZ_CANMDB010000044.1, forward strand.
GTTGGCCAACCCGGATACCTTCCAGGCCCGTCTCGCCCCGCTGCGCAAAACCGACTGGATCGTCTACGCCAAGCCACCCTTCGGCGGCCCTGAAGCCGTACTGGCCTACCTCAGCCGATACACCCACCGGGTCGCCATCTCGAACCACCGCCTCGTCAGCGCAGATGCCGACACCGTGGCCTTCCGGTGGAAGGACTACCGGATCAAGAAGGGCGATCGTATGAAGGTCATGCGCCTGCCAACGGCGGAGTTTATCCGCCGCTTCCTGATCCACGTCCTGCCCTCCGGCTTCCACCGCATCCGCCATGCGGGCTTTCTCGCCAACGGCATCCGTCGTGACCGGATCGCGATGATCAGGCGCTTGCTCGACAGCGAACCAGAGCCGGATCAAATGGCCAACGAACCTCCGCTCACCCGCGCTGACGAAGACGACCAGCTTCAGCCTTGCCCGAAATGCGGCGGCGCCATGGTGGTCATCGAGACCTTCACCCGCGGTCAAACCCCGCGATCCCGCGCGCCACCATCGGAGGATGCCGCATGATCCATCAACCAAACCCGGCCCAACCTTACGGAGGCGCCGGGCCGATCATTGCGACCAGTCTCATGACGTCGACGGCGAAAAAGATGTTGAAACCAGCGCGCGCGCCCAGACGGCGCCATCTACCCGGAAAAGCCGATCGGTCGACGCGCCCTGACACCACAGCGGCTGCCGCTCCGCTCCCCAACCGACGCGACGGTTGCGCACAATCCCCATAGCCGAGAAAGCCGCCCGCGCTTTCCTCCTTGTCAGATTTATCGCCGCTGCAGCTCACGCTGACAGCAGCCACAAACCTTAGAC
>NZ_CANMDB010000045.1 GCF_947496515.1 uncultured Roseobacter sp.
TTTGGGACCTTCTTCGCACCGCTGCATGTGCCAAAACTCGTCCGCTCGACACGACGGCGGGTTTTTCACCAGTATCGGTCGTTTTCGCCTGTGACAGAAACGTTTGCTAACTCTCCTGCCTGAACTTCGTACTGCACTCAAGAACGTATGCCTTTCGTGACCTCTGGTGTTTGTCGACCGGCAAATCACAAAATCCCCAAAACTCCTCAAGGTCTTGGAATTTGAAGGGATTGGTCAAATACGCGTGTAGAAACGGCGTAACAAACTGCTTCATCTGAAATGCTAGGCCTTCGTGGTTATCCTCCTTCATGGGGCGTCCATGTGATATCAAGTTCCGTCTATGCATTAGGTGTAAACCGATTTGATACTGCTCATCGCGGTTCTCAAAAAACCACGCAGCTCTTTTCACCAAGGCTTCACCTTTTTCTCTTGAGTGTCCGCCTATTGCCTCAAGCAATCTCCATCCGTCTAGAAATGAAGATTCTAAATCACACTGGGCAAAAGCCGCGTAGTGGCGCGCCAACGCCAATTCAGCCTTTTCGCGCCATGGAAGCTTTCTTAGCCGAAGCCGCACACTTTTTACCTGCTGTTTGATCCTCGCAACGTCTTCAGGTTTGCGCGTCTTCTCTGTCAAATGGTCAGCCCAACGGTTGTACCAATAAATGTCAGCACTGATTGCACCTGAGGCATCGTGAACCGTCATATGGGGCGCAAGCAAGATTGTGTTTATCGGTTTGTCAGGTTCGCTCGTCATAACAAACTTGCCCCTGGATGAGATCAGAGAGTAGAGACCAATCTCTTTGGAAATTGCTTCCTCAGCCTTCTCAAATGCATCATGAACACTTACAGCATCGACTGAACAAGAGGCTAGGGGTAGGTCCTGAAGGTCATGCATCACTTTTGATGTGTTATTATCACGCTTGCGAAGTTGTTCCGCCCTGTCCTTGCTCGCTCGTCGGGCAAACGGTGTCGCTTGGCTGATGTCAAAAGATACTGAAACGTCGCCCCATTTTCGCCTGCCGCTAATTAGGCCCCTACTTCCCCACACCGGAAACAGAACCTTATAGCTTTTCCGGTCCATTTGTTCCATCCTGTTGGCGATACGATTACAGTGTTTGACGAAGCTATCCTCCGTCAAATTCTGCTCTTGCCGGATTGCTTTGCTAACGACTTCACGCATGAATGCATCGGACTTACCATTCGCGATCACTGCTGTTCTCAGATAGCTCTCATAGTCATCGAGAACACCGAAACCCGAGATGCTCATAGAACCGTCGGCATTAAGTGTCCGAACATTTGACAGCCTTGTCAGCAGCAATTGCAGATTAAAGTTTTTTCTCTTACGTATTGCCATTTCAGAAATATTATCTTGTGCAGTGAAGGATTTTCTGATTGTCGCAGGGCATTGCTAGGATTGCAAGAAATTGAGGTTATGCAGCAATGGTGGCCACTTAGATCACCCTCCGTGACGACGTTGGTTTGGGTTTACCGGACGCTCATTTTTGACATAGCCTCCGGGTCGAAACGGTCTCTTTTGTAGGTGGCACGCTTTCCAAAACGGTTGAAATATTTTGCGTCTTAGACTGATGAAAAGAACAGGCAGGTTTCTGACTTAACCTAAAAAGTAGACATTCGCGTAGATTGCAGCACCGGTGAAAATAGGCTTTTCGTGAGCCTTATCTGCGCTCCGTATTAGCGTCCGAGGGCAGCCCATTGCTGACGTTTAAGCAGTGCCGATGCGAGGGGTATTGACGTCTGATCCGTGTGGCGAAGTGCTGTAGGGTTCATCGACCTTGACGGTCTGAAGATGTGCTACTGCTGTATAGAGCGCCCAGCGGGCATTACCCCTCGCTCCACAGGACCGGTAATGAAACCGCTCTCCCAACCCGTCAAGAAGTATGTGCGGGCGAAACCCTAGATGCAGCTGCCACGCTCCCAGAAGGTATCTTTTGCTGCAGCTTCCACAAACAAGTTCGAGCACATCGGGGGCTTGGATATGTTCAAGGCGGGCTGACAAGCGGAATCCGAGAGATTTTGGCAGTAATGGCATGATCGGAACATAGATAGAACATACGAGCGCCGTCTATGACTTTTTTTCGTTAGAACTGTCCCATAGCTAACTGCGTTTCCTTCGGACAATGCTTTATGCAGTCTGGCCGGGGGGATGCAACGGGGGGCGGCACGCACCCCTTGCCAAGGGGTGGTGGTACTACCACCACACACCTTGCAGCCGGTGCTGGTCCTTCACATCCGCAGGAGCAACTCTTCGGTCACGTCTTTCCAGCACACACCTCGCAGCCGGT
>NZ_CANMDB010000046.1 GCF_947496515.1 uncultured Roseobacter sp.
CGATTTCCTCCAGGCGGACCGCATCCTGCGCATCGCAACTCCCTTGGGCGAAGATGCCTTGCTGGCGGAAAGGCTCACGGTAGACGAGCATGTCTCGGCGCTTTTTGAGATCACCGTGGCAGTACGGTCCAAGCAGCCCGAGATTGCGCCCGATCAGCTTCTGGGAAAGACAGTGGATGTGAGCGTCGAGCTCAGCCAGCAGCCCGCCGTCCGCCGCACTTGGAACGCCATCGTGACCGACCTGGTCGCCGGCCCGCGCGCCAGCCGCGGGTTGCGGTCCTACCAGCTGGTGCTGCGCCCCGCCTTGTGGATGCTCACACAGCGGAGCGACTGCCGCATCTGGCTGGATAAATCCGCGACCGAGGTTGCTGAGCTTCTTTGCCAGGAGCACGGACTGCCTAGCCCCGTCACAGGCGGTGTGGTCGATCCCGTGCCGCGGCAGCATTACTCTGTCCAATGGAACGAGACAGATCTCGACTACCTGATGCGGCGGCTGCAGGAGGATGGGCTGTTCTTTTTCTGGCAGCACGAAGAAGGGGCGCATACCCTCCACATTGCATCTCATCCTGCGGGGTATCTGGCCGCGCTCGAAGACGACGGTGATGTGCGGTTTGCCGCCGGATCGACCGGTCGCAATCATATAAACCGTTTCGAGACCAGTTTCCGCTACATTCCGGGCAGCCATGCAGGGCGGGACTGGAACTTCACCACGCCGGAGATGGTGCCAGGGGCGGCGACGCCAGGTCTGGTGACGCTGCCGAAGAACGGCGGCTACGAGCTTTTTGAATATCCGGTGCAGGCCGGATACGGGACAGGCACGCGGGCCAGTGAGGGCATCGACAACGCCGAGGTCGAGCGTATCTCGAGGCTGCGCATGCAGGCGCATGAAGCAGAGCACGCCCGGGTGGAGGGCGCTGGCACAGTGCGCACGCTTGCACCGGGGCATCGCTTCAGGCCCTTTGACGTAGCCGATCCCGATGCAGCGTATCCGCCGCATGTGATCCTGTCGATCCATCACGAGGTGGTCGACACCAGCTACGAGAGTGTCGAGAACCAGCCCGAATACGTGAACCGCTTCCTCGCCCTGCCCGCCGATGTGCCCGCCACGCCGCAGCGCACCACGCCCGCGCCCCGCATCGACGGCACGCAGGTGGCCATCGTCGCAGGCCCAGAAGGCGAAGAAATCCACCCCGACGCATACGGCCGCATCAAGCTGTGGTTCCCCTGGGACCGGCGCGCGGCCAAGGACGGCAGCGACACCTGCTGGGTGCGCGTGACGCAGAACTGGGCGGGTGCCGGCTGGGGCGGCCAGGTCATCCCCCGTATCGGCATGGAGGTCATGGTCAGCTATCTCGACGGCGACCCCGACAGACCCGTCGTCACAGGCGTGGTGCCAAACAGCCGACAGAAAGTCCCATACGACCTGCCGGGGAATAAGACCAAAACCGTCCTGCGCAGCCAGACCCACAAGGGTGACGGTTTCAACGAGATCACATTCGAGGATCAGGCTGGCGACGAGAATATGTTTCTCCATGCCCAGAAGGACCGGACAGAACGGGTGCTGAACGACCGGACCAAACGCATCGAGCGGCACGAGGTCTCGGCCATCGGTCAGAACCGTGCGGTCGAAGTCGGCGGCAACCAAAAGCACGAGGTCGGTGGCTCGATGAACACGGTCGTCGGAGGCACCGGTGTCTCGGCACTGGCGCTCATGGCCAGCGTTCAGGGGCTCGCTGGCCATACCGCCGGCCTTTTGAAACAGGCGGGT
>NZ_CANMDB010000047.1 GCF_947496515.1 uncultured Roseobacter sp.
CATGGCAAAGGCAAAGTTTGAACGTACGAAACCGCATGTTAACATTGGCACGATTGGTCACGTTGACCACGGCAAGACGACGTTGACGGCGGCGATCACGAAGTATTTCGGCGACTTCCAGGCGTATGACCAGATCGACGGCGCGCCCGAGGAGAAGGCCCGCGGGATCACCATCTCGACCGCGCACGTGGAATACGAGACCGACGCGCGGCACTACGCCCACGTCGACTGCCCCGGCCACGCGGATTACGTCAAGAACATGATCACTGGTGCCGCTCAGATGGACGGTGCGATCCTCGTGGTGAACGCCGCCGACGGCCCGATGCCGCAAACGCGCGAGCACATTCTGCTGGGCCGCCAGGTGGGCATCCCGACGATGGTCGTTTTCATGAACAAGGTCGATCAGGTCGATGACGAGGAGCTTCTGGAGCTCGTCGAGATGGAAATTCGCGAATTGTTAAGCTCCTACGAGTATCCCGGTGATGATATTCCGGTGATCCCGGGCTCGGCGCTGGCGGCGATGAACGGCGAGAACCCCGAGATCGGGGAAGAGGCGATCAAGAAGCTGATGGCGGCCGTGGATGAATGGATCCCGACGCCGGAGCGGGCGATCGACCAGCCCTTCCTGATGCCGGTGGAGGACGTGTTCTCGATCTCCGGCCGCGGGACCGTTGTGACGGGCCGTGTGGAGCGTGGCGTGATCAACGTGGGCGACGAGATCGAGATCGTGGGCATCCGCGACACCAAGAAAACCACCTGCACGGGCGTGGAAATGTTCCGCAAGCTCTTGGACCGGGGTGAAGCGGGCGACAACATCGGCGCGCTGCTGCGCGGGATCGACCGTGAAGGCGTGGAGCGGGGCCAGGTGCTCTGCAAGCCCGGCTCTGTCACGCCGCACACCAAGTTCGAGGCCGAAGCCTACATCCTGACCAAGGAAGAGGGTGGCCGTCACACGCCGTTCTTCGCGAACTACCGCCCGCAGTTCTACTTCCGCACGACGGATGTGACCGGCACGGTTCAGCTGAACGAAGGCACGGAGATGGTGATGCCGGGCGACAACGTAAGCTTCGGCGTTGAGCTGATCGCGCCGATTGCCATGGAAAACGGTCTGCGCTTCGCGATCCGCGAGGGCGGCCGCACCGTCGGCGCCGGTGTCGTGTCGAAGATCACGGAGTAAGCGTAGCGCCCTCAAAGGGCGATGCGCGCAACCGACAGTGCAAAGGCCGCCCCCGGAGGGCGGCCTTTGTCACGAGAGGGAGATCCCGAGACGCGCTCAACAAGTCGTGTCGAAGGTCACGGAGTAGGTCGCTTTTGCCACTGGCAAAAGCGGCCCAGTGGGGCGCACCTGCGGCAGTCGTTGCGCAGCAACGATGAGAGCAGCGCGCCAGCACCCCGTACGAATGGATCGCGCCCGCCCGATCACACGCAACCGACAGTGCAAAGGCCGCCCCCGGGCGGCCTTTGTCACGAAAGGGAGATCCCGAGCCGCGCTTTAACAGGTGTGTCGAAGATCACGGAGTAAGCAGATCAGCCCCGCCGATGCGGGGCGGACCATCGGGCGGCAGGTGATGCCAAGGATCACCGAGAGCCCCCCGCCCCGCAGGGGACCGCGCGCAACCGACAGTGCAAAGGCCGCCACCGGGCGGCCTTTGTCAC
>NZ_CANMDB010000048.1 GCF_947496515.1 uncultured Roseobacter sp.
GTGTCTCGGCACTGGCGCTCATGGCCAGCGTTCAGGGGCTCGCTGGCCATACCGCCGGCCTTTTGAAACAGGCGGGTGACGTCGCTGGTCAGGGTGGCAACCCTGCGATCCTTGGCTTTGCCGGCACGCTCGCCTCCTCGGCGCTCGGGTTTCTGGGAGCCGGTGGGTTGGTCAGCCGGTCAGGCGTGGTGGACGGCGGCAGCAACCGCCCCGATGCCGGACGTGCTTTGGGCGACGCAGGCTCGGGCGTCGGAAGCGCCGCGGCGGGTCTTTTCCCGATGCCCGGGGTGATGAACACCATCGTGGGCAGTTTCCGCTCCGACACCATCGGCGTCGCCCGCGCCGAGCAGATCGGCACCAGCAAGGTCACGAACGTGGGATCAACCTCGCTCGAAAGCGTCGGCAAGTACAAGAAGATCGCGGTGGGCGAGGAATTCGTCATCGAATGTGGCGACAGCAAGCTCGTCATGAAGTCGAACGGCGAGATCCTGATCATGGGCAAGACCTTCAACTTTGTGGCGACAGATCATTTCCAGATGCGCGGCAAACCGATTGATATGAACTGAGCGGTGTTGTGAAACTGGTCAACAACACCGGCTTTTCTGCCTTTGCGTTTCGTCAGTATGATGACACTGGCGGTCTTGATGCCGTAATCTCGGTGCGCGGCTACTACCAGCATCGCCAAGGCACGGCTGCCGTCAGGGACGAAAAAGGGGACGGCTTCCAATGGCAGGATACGTTTGAGGCAGATCCCTTCACCTCCCCCCTGATCTGCCAAAGCGATCTGGTACCCCAGAAGCCCGGAACCGATGTGACGTTTCTGGGCGAGAGCTTTGCGGGCCCTGACGATGCGGCCACCTGGAAGTGCAAACTGGAATTGGGTCCGATCTCGAAGGAACTAAGCGTCTCCGGCCCGCGGCACTGGATCAAAGAAACCCAGAGGTCTTTCATCTCGCACTGCGAGCGTTGGGCCATCGGACCAGCGGCGCGCGCATCATCCGTCCCCATGGATTGGCGGTTGACCGGCGGAGGACCTGTCATTCGCGCAGAGGGTCCGGATGAGCAGACCATTGACCCGCGCAATCCGATCGGGCTTGCATACCCCGGAGTTGACGCGCCGGAGGGCGATTATCGGGCGCCACAGATCAGCCGCTCCGTCGAAGGAGACGATACTGCCCCCGCAGGACTGGGACCCCTGGCCCCTTTCTGGGAGGATCGGGCGCAACATGCCGGCACCTACGATGATGAATGGACGCAAAAGCGCCATCCCCTGCTGCCTCATGACTTCGATCCAAAGTTCTGGCACTGCGCACCGCCAGATCAGATCGCCGTTCCCTACCTTCGTGGCGATGAGGCCTATCGGCTGACCAATCTTCATCCCGAGCATGTTTGCGCCGAAGGGCAGCTTCCGGGCGTTGATCTGGCAGTTTTGTGTGAGAACAAAGGCGGGTCGGAATGGCACGTGCTCAGCCTCGATGGGGTGCATTTCGACTGGCGTGACACCGACAGGATCATGTTGACCTGGCGCACGCGCTTTCCGCTGCCCCATGCCGCGCTGGCGCAGCTCACGCTGGAGCGTGTGACATTTGGTGATGCTGCGCGCCTGTCTCGGGCAGATGTGGCATGAGCATTCCAGCGGATGACTATA
>NZ_CANMDB010000049.1 GCF_947496515.1 uncultured Roseobacter sp.
GCTCCGCGTCGATGTGTTATCCTTGCTTACCGAAGAAGATACAGCGCATGAAACAGTTGCACCCCGTTCAACCCAAAACGATGAGGCGCACCCATGCAGAACTCCCAACGACAAATAGAGCCGGACCAAGCCGCTCTTATCTATTGCCGGGTCTCCGGTACTAAACAGGCCACCCAAGGCCACGGGCTCGAAAGCCAGGAATCGCGCTGCCGCGAATATGCCGCCCAGAAAGGCTACGGCGTCGAGGCGGTCTTCCCGGATGATGTGTCCGGCGGCGGCGACTTCATGAAGCGCCCCGGGATGATGGCGCTGCTCAGCTATCTCGATGCCCAGAAGGGTAAGCCCTACGTCGTGATCTTCGATGATCTCAAGCGCTTTGCCCGTGATACCGAATTCCATATCAAGCTCCGCAAGGCCTTCGCGATGCGCGGTGCAAAAGTGGAATGTCTGAACTTCCGCTTCGAAGACACGCCCGAGGGCAAGTTCATCGAAACCATCATCGCCGCACAAGGCGAGTTGGAACGCGAGCAGAACGGGCGCCAGACGCTGCAGAAGATGAAAGAGCGCGTGAAGCGCGGCTATTGGGTGTTCCCGGCCCCGATGGGCTACAAATATGAGAAAGACGGCTCACACGGCAAACTGCTGGTCCGTGACGAGCCATTGGCGAGTGTGATTGAAGAAGCACTCAATGGCTACGCCGCAGGTCGCTTTGGGACTCAGGCTGAGGTCCAGCGTTTTTTGCAAGATCAGCCGGTCTTTCCGAAAGGCCGCAACGGCGCTGTGCATCCACAGCGCGTGACCAATCTGCTCACCCGCCCCATCTATGCCGGTATGGTCGAGCATCCACCTTGGGGCATCACACTGCGACAGGGACACCACGCAGGCCTGATCAGCGCGTCCACCTTCCAGCGCATTCAGGATCGTCGCACGGGCGTGGCAAAGGTGCCCATGCGCGCCGATATCAACCGCGACTTCGTCTTACGCGGCGCTGTCTGCTGCGGTGATTGCGGCGTGCCCTACCGCTCGGCCTGGTCGCAAGGAAAGCGCAAGAAGTACGCCTATTACGTCTGCCAGACCAAGACCTGTGCCAGCTATGGCAAGTCGATTGCACGGAACAAGCTGGAGGGCGAGTTTGAAGAACTGCTGCAGAACATCACGCCGACAAAGCCTGCTTTTGCACTCGCGCGGACGATGTTCCGCAAAGCCTGGGACCAGCAGGTCGACAGTGCGGAGCAGGGCCGCAAAGAACTCCAGAAGCAGATCAAGGCCGCGGCACGCAAGTCAGAGGAGATTCTCGACAAGATCGTCGGCACGACCAACGAGCGTCTCGCGACCAGCCTCGAAAAGCGCTTCAACGAGCTTGAGTTGAACAAGGCCGCGCTCGAAGAAAAGCTGCAAAATCAGGGGCAACCACGCCGGTCGTTCGAGGAGGC
>NZ_CANMDB010000050.1 GCF_947496515.1 uncultured Roseobacter sp.
AGCTCGCTTGAGAGGTTTTTCCGCACGATATCGCCATCCAGCAGTGTCACCGGACGCCCGCCCATCTCCATTAGTTTAACCATTAAAGCATTTGCGATCGTGCTCTTGCCCGACCCCGAAAACCCGGTGAAAAACACCGTAAACCCCTGCTGGCTGCGCGGCGGCCGGGTGCGGCGCAGCTCTGCCACCACTTCGGGAAAGGAGAACCACTCGGGGATCTCCAGCCCTTCGGCCAGACGGCGGCGCAGCTCGGTGCCGGAGATGTTGAGGATGGTGACGTTGTCTTTGTCCTCGATCTCGTCCGCGGGCTCATATTGCGCGCGCTCCTGGACCCAGACCATGTGTTTGAAGTCCACCATCTCGATGCCCATCTCGTCCTGATGCTCGCGGAAGAGGTCCTGCGCATCGTAGGGACCGTAGAAATCCTCACCGGCAGAGTTCTTGCCGGGGCCCGCGTGATCGCGGCCGACGATGAAATGGGTGCAGCCGTGGTTCTTGCGAATGAGCCCGTGCCAGACCGCCTCGCGCGGGCCGGCCATGCGCATCGCCAGATTGAGCAGCGACATCGACGTGGTGGCGGCGGGGTATTTGTCGAGCACCGCCTCGTAGCAGCGCACGCGGGTGAAGTGATCCACATCGCCCGGCTTGGTCAGACCGACGATGGGATGGATGAGCAGGTTGGCCTGTGCCTCGCGCGCGGCGCGGAACGTCAGCTCCTGATGCGCGCGATGCAGCGGGTTGCGGGTCTGGAAGGCCACGACGCGCTTCCAGCCGACCTTGCGGAAGAAAGCACGCAGCTCGTTGGGGGTGTCGCGGCGGGCGCGGAAATCATAGTGCACGGGCTGCTGGATGCCGGTGACGGGGCCGCCCAGATAGATCTCGCCCGCCTGATTGTGCAGGTAGTTGACGGCCGGATGCGCGTCGTCATCGGCGCCGAAGACCATCGAAGCCTCGCGCGCCTTGTCGGGGCTCCAGCGGTCGGTGACGGTCATGGTGGCGAGGATGACGCCTTCCTGGTCACGCAGCGCGATGTCCTGGCCGATCTCCAGCCCGCCGGCGAACTCCGCGCCCACGTCCAATGTGATCGGCATCGGCCAGAGGCTGCCATCCGCGAGCCGCATGCTCTCCACGACACCGTCGTAATCAGCTTGGTTCATGAACCCCTTGAGCGGGTTGAACCCGCCGTTCATCAACAATTCCAGATCACAGATCTGCCGCGGGGTCAGATCCCAACTCGTCAAATCCCCCGCCTCCAACTTCAGCTTCTGAGCCGAATCAGAGGA
>NZ_CANMDB010000051.1 GCF_947496515.1 uncultured Roseobacter sp.
GGGAGTGGGCAAAGGCTGGGGGTGTTCGGGTAAGTTGCGGGAGACTCTTTGATCGCTGGAGGCTGACATGGACGTTCGGATTATCGTGGAAACGACTTCTGAGACGGGAGGGAAGCGGACTGAAGAGCTTCGCCGTCTCAATCTGGCCGACCAGTGTCGCAGCGAGTTGGGGCTTAAGCTTGAGCAAGGCAAAGCAATTCTGGCGCAACTCCAGGGTTCAATTCTGCGGCATCAGATGGAAGAAATTTCCGCAGCAAGCCGCATCTGCCCCTGCTGTGGTCGTAGCAGACCCGTGCACGACTATCGGACCCGGGTTCTCGACACGCTCTTTGGCCGGTTTCAATTGAAGGTCCTTCGACGTCGCAAGTGTTCTTGTCGCTTGGGAGAAAGCGACAAGCTCTCGCAATTTGCACAGGTCTTCCGTCACAGAGCAACACCTGAATTGAGGAGGCTTCAGGCCGAGCTGGGTGCCCGTCATTCGTTTCGGGAAGCGGCTCGGATCCTGGAGACCTTCCTGCCCTGTGCAAAGCAGCACAACACCACCGTTCGAAATCGCCTTGGCAAAGTCGCGAAAGACATCACCGACGCGGAGTCTCCAGTATGCGAGACCCTCAGTGCACACCCTCTAACCGTATTCATCGACGGAGCTCACATTCGGTGTAGGCCGGAATACCAAAAGCGTTACCTTGATGTTGTTGTGGGGAAGATCGAGACCCACGATATGTGCCGTCGATTTGGCCTTGTGCCACAAGCTGCGAATTCGCCTGCTTCCCAGCTTCGTCGTGACTTAGACGCTCTCGGGTGGGACGATCAGCGACCCGTCACCGTGATTTCGGACGGGGAAACTGCGCTCCCAAACCTCATTCGCGGGGCAACCAACGGAAAGGTGCGACATATCCTTGACTGGTGGCACATCTCTATGCGCGTGCAATATGTGGAGAACGCCATCAATGGCCTCGTGCAAAGGAAAGACTTCCCCGGAACAACGGCGATTTTTATGACCCCGGCCGGGACACTGAGATGGAACCTCTGGCATGGCAAAATCCAGGTCGCTGGCACTCACCTTCAATGGCTGATCGTTGATTGCGCAAGGCTTGCCAAATACGATCTGGTATTTCGGGATCAAGCGCAGAAGGCGCTGGCACGATGCCATGATCTTTGCAGATATCTCACCAACAACATGGGTTCGTTGGTCAATTATGGTTGGCGATATCGCAGCGGTTT
>NZ_CANMDB010000052.1 GCF_947496515.1 uncultured Roseobacter sp.
TGGGATATCGATCTTTACGTTGCTGTCTTCGCCCGTTTCGGAGCGGCGCCATTCCTTCAGCAGTCTTTCCATGTTCGAACGGCTGCCTGTATAGCCTCGGTTCCTGACATCGTTGAAAAGATGACGCCCGTTGCGGTTTCCGCTCTTCCAGCATGCCGCAAGAAACTCCTCAAAATAGAGAGGGGACGACGTCTTCAAATCCGCTCTCTTTCGTTGTCTTGGTGCGCTCGATGCCAGCCATCTCGCGACGCTGCGCCTGTCATATCCGGTTCTTCTGCCGATTTCGCTGTAGGACAGGCCGCGCTGGCGCAATGCATGAATTGTATCAAATATCTCCTGGCGGGATTGCCTGTGCGCCATCCTGGCAAGGTGCCTTTGTGACCTCACGCTTGCGATCGCATCTTCAGAGAGGATCGGTCGGACATTGCCGTGTCCGTGAAGGCTCATCTGTGCTTTGATCGCCGACTGAAGGTTCTGGACGAGATGGAAACGATCCGCCACTTGTCTTGCTTGAGGCGCACCCTCTCTGGCAGCCTGAGCATAAAGGCCGCAGCGATCTCTACTGACGAATTTAATTGACGGGCGCTTCTGCAGCCAATCCCTCACAGTTTCAACGCTGCGGTCGTCTAGAACATCTACGACTGACCTCCTCTCAAGATCCACCATGATGGTTCCAAAGTGAGAGGATCGCCGCCAGCTCCAGTCATCGATGCCAAGGACCCGAATGGCATCGCCTTGCGCAGGACATGGGGCGTCGCGCTTCAATTGGCGCAAGATAGTGTCATCGCTGACCAGCATGCCAAGCCGCCCCATCAGGTTTGCCGCTGGGCGGCCACCTAACCTATGACCCATGAGCCCGACGATTTCCGCCATTCTGGATGTCCGGTGCGCATAGGGTGGTGCAATCGCCGGAAACTGGTCAGAGAACGTCTGTCGCTTGCAGTCGCGGCGCCTGCATTGCCAGCGGTTCAGCGCTATCGTCACCTTCACTGAACACCCCTGTACCGGCAAATCAGACAGGCTTCGGTTGCGCCAACCATGCCGGTGTCGGCTTTGTGTCCCACAATCAGGACAGATACCGACGGGTTCAGCTCTGGCGGAAACCACCCAAAGGTCTTCGCCCTGGAGCGTGAGATCCTGAACTATAACCCCAGGACCCGGGGACCACTTTGATTTTGTTCGCATGGCCGCAAGGCATAGAGCCAAAGTAAGCAGACAT
>NZ_CANMDB010000053.1 GCF_947496515.1 uncultured Roseobacter sp.
TGATCAGCCCCACCTGAGTGGTCCAATTTGATTGTTAGTGCATGATTGGCGTTTGGTCCATCTGGACGATGGTTTCTGGGGCCGGTGGGCGGTAGCCCAGAGCACTGTGTGGTCGTTTGGTATTGTAGTGTTTCCTCCATTGCTCGATCAGGATTTGTGCCTCACGCAGGCTGTAGAAGATTTCGCCGTTTAAGAACTCATCGCGGAACCTTGCATTGAAGCTTTCGCAGTATCCGTTTTCCCAAGGTGAACCTGGTTGGATGTAAGCCGTCTTGGCTCCAACCACTTTGATCCAGTTCTGCACGGCCTGAGCAACGAACTCAGGACCATTATCTGACCGAATGAACGATGGGATGCCGCGTAGGATGAACAGGTCACTGAGCACATCGATGACGGTGCCGGAGTTCAGCTTTCTGTCGACACGGATGGCCAGGCATTCCCGGCTGTACTCGTCGATGATGTTCAGCGTGCGGAACGCTTTCCCATCTTCAGTCCGGCAATGCACGAAGTCATAGCTCCAAACATGATCGCGACGCTCTGGCCGTAGTCGAACGCACGATCCGTCATTCAGCCAAAGACGCCCCTTCTTCGGTTGTTTCATTGGCACTTTCAGCCCCTCTCGTCGCCACAGTCGCTCGACGCGCTTGTCATTCACATGCCAACCTGCATCTCGCAGCAGCGCTGCGATCCGACGGTAGCCGTATCGGCCGTACTGGCGGGCCAGCTCGATCATGTCGGCCACCAACTGCTCTTCGTCCGGGCGACCGATAGGCACTTTGCGCTGCGTAGAACGGTGCTGTCTCAGAACACGACACGCTCGGCGTTCTGAGACATTCAGTTCAGCTCGAACACGATCAATGCAGGCACGGCGGCGAGCGGGGCTCAGAAGTTTCCCTTTGCTGCCTCCACCAGGATCAGTTTATCCAGCGTCAGATCAGACACCGCCCTGCGCAGCCGCTCGTTCTCTTTCTGCAGACGCTTCAGTTCCTTCAATTGATCCGCGCCCATTCCGCCGT
>NZ_CANMDB010000054.1 GCF_947496515.1 uncultured Roseobacter sp.
CTGACCCAGCCCCCTGAAATCAGGCCGCTGGGGTGTTAGTAATCCGTCCAAGAAAAGGATGGATAATGAAACGCAGATTTAGCGACGAACAGATCATTGGGATGATCAAAGAGTACGAAGCTGGCGTGAAGGCGCAGGAGCTGTGCCGGAAGTACGGGATCAGCGACGCGACATTCTACAAGTACAAGGCCAGGTTTGGCGGCATGAATGTGTCGGACGCGAAGAAGCTGCGCGCGCTTGAGGATGAGAACAATCGCCTGAAACGGATGCTTGCGGATGCGATGTTGGACAATGCTGCTTTGAAAGATCTCGCGACAAAAAATTACCAACGCCTGATGTGAAGCGCAGAGCTGTGTCGGATGTGATGGATCGGCACGGCCTGTCGGAACGTCGGGCGTGTGAATTGGCCGAGCTGCATAGGTCGGTCTTTCAGTATCAAAAGCGGGATCAGGGCGATGATGCCCTGCGCAAACGGTTGCGTGAATTGGCAAATGAACGTCGTCGGTTCGGGTATCGTCGCTTGGGCATCCTGCTTGCTAGAGAAGGGTTCGAGGTGAACCACAAGAAGCTGTTCCGGCTCTACCGCGAGGAAGGGTTGGCAGTCCGGCGCAGAAGGTCGCGCAAGCGGGCTTTAGGCACGCGCAGACCCATTCTGGTACCGGACCGCGCCAATCAGCGCTGGTCGTTGGACTTCGTGTCTGACGCCTTTGAGGATGGCCAGCGGTTCCGCGTGTTGTGCATCGTGGATGATTGTAC
>NZ_CANMDB010000055.1 GCF_947496515.1 uncultured Roseobacter sp.
CGATACTGGTGAAAAACCCGCCGTCGTGTCGAGCGGACGAGTTTTGGCACATGCAGCGGTGCGAAGAAGGTCCCAAACGAGCCAAGACCTACCGGTTCAGTTTTCGATACCAATCGACAGCCTGCGGTTCGACACGGCTGATGAACGGGTCCTTTCCGTCCAGATAGGCGTCCCAAGTAGGCGCATCGCTTTGTGTCAGGCGTTCCTTTAGCGAGGAGTACTCTTGGGCAACCGCCGGATGCGCGATCAGGTAGTCTCTGAATGCGAAGTGGCGTTCGACGTGCTGTGAGCCTTGTTCAAAAACGTGCAGATGGTGTGTCCGAATGCCGTTGCTGTCAGTTTTTCTAAAGTAGCGCCTGCCTGCAATGCCGTAGGCACCCATGGCCTCAAACCCAAGGCTTTCGAGAGCGCTAGCTTTTGCATCCGCATCAGCGAGTGTGGCGACGATGCCAAGAAGGTCGATTATCGGTTTAGCTAAGATGCCAGGGATCGCTGTGCTTCCGATGTGGTGCACATCGACTGGCGCGTTCGCGAAGGCATGTTTGATTGCCTTGGCTTCATCTTCGAAAGCCATCTTCCAACGCGGATCGTGAGGAACGACGAAGGCGACCATAATCGCTTTTTGGATCAGCCCTTCGTGATTGGCAACGGCAAGTTTATCCCACACTGCGAAGACACCCCCCTGCCACAATCTGTGTGCCTACAATGGCCGATGCTGATTGAA
>NZ_CANMDB010000056.1 GCF_947496515.1 uncultured Roseobacter sp.
TGGCGATTATATACTTGACAAACCCACGGGTATTTCCTATCTCTAATTCATAGAGTTAAAGGAAAATACCATGTCTGTTCTATCCGCTCCATACATGCACGACGAAGCCGCAGCTTTCGCGCACGTTGAAAGCATCATCTGGGCCAATGGAACAGTTTGCCCGCACTGTGGTGTTTGTGACCGCGCATATAGGCTGGAAGGTGTTCGCACCAAGCCATCTAAGAAGAACCCCGAAGGCAAAGAGCGTCATGGCCTGTGGAAGTGCCGCGATTGCCGTGGCCAGTTCACAGTGCGCAAAGGTACGATCTTCGAGGAAAGCCACCTGCCGCTTCACCTGTGGCTGCAAGCCATTCACCTTATGGTATCCAGCAAGAAAGGCATCAGCAGCCACCAGCTTCACCGCGTTCTGGGCATCACCTACAAGTCCGCGTGGTTCCTGACCCACCGCATCCGCGAGTGTATGCGTGACGGCGCGCTGGCTGGCTTTGGTGGTGACGGTGGTATTGTCGAGGTGGACGAGACGTTCATTGGCAAAGAACCCGGCGTGACCAAGGCAAAGAACGCACGTGGCTACGCACACAAGATGAAAATGGTCACTCTGGTGGATCGCACCACCAAGCGCGCCAAGTCTATCGTTGTGGACGACCTCAAGAAGT
>NZ_CANMDB010000057.1 GCF_947496515.1 uncultured Roseobacter sp.
CGAACATGGAAAGACTGCTGAAGGAATGGCGCCGCTCCGAAACGGGCGAAGACAGCAACGTAAAGATCGATATCCCAGCGTCCGAACCTGTGCGCGATCCGGATACGGGCCAAAAGATCTCGGCGGATATCGCGGCTGCATTGTGCATGAAGCCGCGGAGCCAGCTGTCCGAACGGCAGGCCAACAAGATCGCGGCGCTCAAGCAAGGCTGTACGGCGTTTGTTACAATGCGAGAGCTTGCTATGCGCTTTCGGGGCCTTTTGTGCGGCAAGCATCCGGATCAGCTGGAGCAGTGGATCGATGATGCAATTGACACCGACCTTCCCGAAATGCTGCGCTTTGCAAGGGTTCTTCAAAGGGATCTGGACGCCGTGAAGAATGCAATCGCTCTACCTTGGAACAACGGACAAGCGGAGGGGCAGATCAACCGCCTCAAAACGCTGAAACGAGC
>NZ_CANMDB010000058.1 GCF_947496515.1 uncultured Roseobacter sp.
GCCAAATTCAGTGCGCATAACCCGCCACAAGCGCCAATACCGCGAGAGCGGTTTCGTCCTTGTCCCGCATAGCCGACGCCCTAGCCGCTACGAACCCATCGCATTACCGCAAATCCGCTTTGAGCCCAAGTTGCATGATGCTGCACAGTGCGCCAATGTCCGCTTCTCTGACTGCGGTCAAAAACGTGACAATATCAAACCGTATTTCGCCAAGGGTTTGTGGCACAAGATTTTTCACTGTTTGCGGGATCGCCGCGGTTAGTGACAAAAACGACCGATACTGGTGAAAAACCCGCCGTCGTGTCGAGCGGACGAGTTTTGGCACATGCAGCGGTGCGAAGAAG
>NZ_CANMDB010000059.1 GCF_947496515.1 uncultured Roseobacter sp.
TCGGTGTCGACCAGGTAGTTGGTCTCGTAGCTGAACCGGCCAGGGCCGTCCTTCAGCGACCATGCCGCTTCTGGATCAGTCTCTGAGATATACTTGGGCGGCTTCTTCTTCGGGCCGGATTGTACCGTGCCTTCGGCGGCGGCCAGCTTTTCCAGATATTCAGCCACCGGGCGCTGTACCTGTTCCTGCCGCGACCAGACTCTTTGAATCGCGTCCGGCGCATCCTTACGATCCCGGTTGGCATCCGCCTCGATGGTGCTGCCGTCGATGGCCGCGT
>NZ_CANMDB010000060.1 GCF_947496515.1 uncultured Roseobacter sp.
TTTGGGTTGAACGGGGTGCAACTGTTTCATGCGCTGTATCTTCTTCGGTAAGCAAGGATAACACATCGACGCGGAGCGCGCGAAGATTTTCTGGTGCGTTATCAACAACCTCGGCGCTTGTCGGTGCAACCCGGAAGCCGAGTTCGGCGAAGATGGTCACGATGTTCCAAAAGTTCATCAGAAACGCGCGCGCCGTCTCTTCATCCAGATGCGCGCAACTCGGATCGTCTCCAAAGTCTTCGAGAAGCTCA
>NZ_CANMDB010000061.1 GCF_947496515.1 uncultured Roseobacter sp.
TGCCATGATCTTTGCAGATATCTCACCAACAACATGGGTTCGTTGGTCAATTATGGTTGGCGATATCGCAGCGGTTTCGGTAGATCTTGAGACCCAAGTGATCAGCACCATCGTTCCGCGCCTTGGAAACCTCGACGGCATTGTGCGGATCGGTGACACGCTTTTGGTCAGCGACTGGATCACGGGACAGCTCTTCGAGGTCGGCGCGGATGGCACTCATACGGTCGTGGCAGAGTACCC